>NZ_JMJJ01000017.1 GCF_000710035.2 Pantoea ananatis LMG 2665
CGCGGATTCTGGACAGCATTGCGCTGTTTCGTGGATATCCTGCGACGATAAGAACCGATCAGGGCCCGGAATTTACCTGCCGCGCGCTGGATCAATGGGCCTTTGAACATAGTGTTGAGCTGCGCTTAATCCAGCCAGGCAAGCCAACTCAAAACGGATTTATTGAGAGTTTTAACGGTCGCTTTCGGGATGAATGCCTGAATGAGCACTGGTTCAGCGATGTTCTTCATGCCCGGAAAATCATTAATGACTGGCGGCAGGACTATAACGAGTCCAGACCTCATTCATCGCTGAATTATCAGACGCCATCTGAATTTGCAGCAGGCTGGCGAAACGGGAAACATGAAGAAAAACCCACCGACATTACTAACTGAAGGTTGTATCTAATACTGGGGGCGGGTCATCACCACCACGAATTGGACTCATGTAAAATATGACATTTCATTTGTTCATTCCTACAATAAACTGTGAGCAATTTGATGCTTTAGAAGCAGAGCTCAATTTATCTTTACTTAGTTCGAATGCTTTTGCTGCTCTTGAATCACCTAATTTTACTTTGGTCAACCTACCTAACTCTTCAATACTCTCCGAGTTAATCAGATTTTTTTCTACAGCGGTGTTAAGCAAAGTACATGTGGCATTTATGGTATTATATTTTGAAATATAGATGTTATCGATAAAAACACCAATTAACAAACCCAAAAATAAGGCTATAGCAACTTTCATTTTTAATTCCTAGTTAGATAACGTCATTGAAAAAGGTTGATCAGTTTAATGGCTATTTACAATGACAAAAACTTAAAAAAACATACTAACATATAAAATTAAAACTAGATTGATCTTTGTCATAAAAAACAAATCTAAAAAAACAAATAGCAACCAATAGAATTGGTCAATACTTTTATTCCAATGATTATTTTTTGAATTACATATAAAAGCAGTAATAACAAAGGTTATATTTTCACATTAGAATTCTCATCCAACACCGTTACGTTTTGCTAAAGAATATAACTCAATAAGATTAGAACATTTCAATTTACTCATTAGCCTACTTTTGTAGGTGCTAACAGTTTTATTGCTTATGTTCATAGAGCCCGCAATTTGTACATTATCTTCCCCATTTAGAATAAGATTGAAAACTTTAAACTCTTGAGTGGATAATGATTGCAACCTTGCTTGCTCGGAAGTTATGTTGCCTATAAAACAACCAGCAGAAAATGGAAAGTAACTATAGCCATTCGTAGCAGCTTTAATTGCATGAATAAGATTAATGATGTCATTTTTTTTACTAACAAAAGCATTAGCACCTACATCAGCTCCACGTTTACCATAAACCAAGTCATTTTTAGCAGACATTACAACTATTATATTTTGGAAGTTTTTTTTTCTGAGTTTTTCTACTACATCTATCCCATTTATTATTGGAATATCTTCATCAATAATGACTATATCTGGTTGAATTGTAGTTATTTTCCTTAAAGCACTAATGCCATCCCGAGCTTCAGAAATGATAGTTATTTCATGTTTTTCTAAGATATTCCTCACAGCCATTCTTTCTAAAGGATGATCGTCGATTATCATCGCCTTTAAAGTGCCTAGATTCACTTTTTTATTATTTTCTATGCATTCTAATAACTTGGTCATATTTTGATATCTCAATTTTTTCACCATTTATACATAGTATGGCTTATTAATTAAAATATTTATTAAAATTTCCAATTAAGAATTTAATGCGTTAACTATTTGTTTAACTTATCAAGAATCCTAGCATTTATTTAAAACAAAAATATTTATAATTTAAACAAGTTAATTATAACCTTATCATTTGAATTAACAAAAAATTCAAAAAATCTTTGATTCTTTCACACTAGTACCCACTGTTCAAAAAGAGGGGATTTGTCATTCACACTATTTTTAAATGGTGTTAGTTAAGAGTGGAAACTTCGCCAAAAAATGGCGAAGTTTATTTAAGTGAATTTTTATAAAATAAAAAGACAAGTAGAGTGAAATGTTTTTCGTTTATGAGTTTAATTAATTTCTTTTAATCCTTGCTAATGCAGAATTAACAGGGATATTATCACTTTCTAATCCTGGCGTCTGACCACGTAAGTTGAAATCCAACTCGACCTCTGGTCTGAAAATTAAACAGTGTGTCGAGCCGCCAAAATGAAACATACCTAATTGATCGCCCTTTTTAACATGCTGCCCCTCATAGACTGTTATCTCACAAGTCGATACTTCAGCCATACCAACTGCCATAAAACACATTAATCCAATCTCTGGATTGTCAGATTCGATAAAAATTAATGCACGTGTTGCGACTTCAGTAATATATCCTTGAGATCGATTTGGACCTGCTTCATCCTCATCAGCAAATAATGTCTCAGAATAGTAAGTCCCATCGATAATTTTAGTTTTAAAAATTCTTCCTGATACAGGAGAATGCCATCTGTGATAACTCAATGCACTCAAAAAAGCCTGATAGATAGTCCCACCTGTAAAAAACTCTACCAAGGGATCATTATTCATCATAAATTGTAAGGCATAAGGCTGTGACTTAATCCAAAATTTATCCAAATTATTTACATTATGGGCAATTCGATAAGGTGCTGATTCACACGCATTAACAATTACATCATCATTGTTTGGCTCTTCTACAGGCCGTACTCCTTCACGAAATTTTCTAGTGAAAAAATCATCCCAAGATTTAAATCCATGATTATCAAGTGTTGGATCGCAAATGAATTCATCTACAAAACATGGCATTGCTTTTTTAGCATCTTCACCAAACCATCCGCTTCGTGGATGAGTATTCAAAACCGAAGTGCTTTCTGGAGAACGTAAATAAACAGCCCACTGATTAAGGATGTTTTTAATATGGTAGTTTATTTTTTCATCTAAAAATGCATTCCATCCACCTTGAGTATACATTGACCAGTTAAAAATTGCATTAAAAGGAAATCCTACTAACCCTGACTCATCGAACTCTGGAGCATGAGTCAAGATAGCATTAATCAAACTAAGCATATGTTGATAATCACGGATTTGAGGTAAACCTGATGGTGAATATGAATGTTTCTTATCTTTGCTGACCTGTTCAAACATCATTGAAAAAAACATGTAAGCTTTAGGGTCTTTCTCAATAAAATTTTTAAATTCCTCAACACATGGTAACAATGGGTCATTACTAACTTCTGCTTTTGAAATGATCTTCAACATCCAGTTTCGCAGAGTAAGCTGATCTGATGGCATCCATTTACCAATAGTAAATGTTCTGTTGCATGGTTTATTTAATGAAGTCATTTTATATCCTTTTTTTAAAGTGTATTAAGTTATACTTACTCTATATTAATTATATATGCCCGGCATTTGGCCAGTAAATAGCATATATAAACTTACAAGCGCCGCCATTAATAGAACTACTACTATTACCTTTTCCTTATTAGTAAATAAAGCCTCGGAACTTCCCTGCTCTTTACGTGCCCATATATAAACTATTAGCCCAACAGAATAAATGACACACCCCAATAGAATATATGAAACGCCTGCAGCATAAATTAGCCAAATGCCATATAAAGTAGCCAGCACACCAGTAATTATTGCGTTGCAAAAAGTATATTTAGTACTTCCATTTGTTTCTTTTTTGAAAGATAGCTTACACAGAAATGCTGATGACCCTATGTATGCAGGAAGAATAACAACACCTGTAATGGAAAGCATTACCTTCCATGCATTTGTTGAGAAAAATACTAGTATCATTGCTGCCTGCATAACAATTGTTGAAACCCATAATGCGTTCGAGGCAACTCCATTATTATTTAATTTTGAAAAAAACTTAGGAAAAGTGCCGTCTTTTGCACACGCCCAGGGAAGCTCAGCCACAAGGAGAGTCCAGACCAGCCAGGATGAAAGCAGGGCAATAATTACTCCTAAATTAATGAAAACAGAACCCCATTCACCCACCATAGCACTCAATATTGCTGCTGTTGATGGAGGTGACATTGACGCTAATTCACCCTGGGAAAATACACCGAATGGTAAAACACTTACTAAAATAAATAAAATTGTCGATATTACAAAACCTAAGATTGTTGCACGACTTACTGTTCGACCATCAGTTTTATCTGACATCACCACAGCACTTTCAATCCCTATATACATCCATAACGTTACTAGCATTGTGCTTTTCACTTGTTCAAACAAGTTCCCTAGTGGGATGTCATGTAATGCACTGTTCCTTAACTGGCCCCAGAAATCCGTTCCGAAATGTTGGTAATATATTGAACCCACAGCCAAAACAATTATAAAAAACGTTATAGGAATAAATTTGGCAACAGTACCAATGATATTTAAAACTGAGATTCCTTTTACACCCCGCATTACTAATATACTAAGTGACCATATAATTATTGAAGCCACAGTCACAGCCTGCCATGTATTACCACCTTTAAAGTAGGGAGGGAAAAAATAATTGAGAGCATCCATTAGTAACACAGCATAGCCAACATTGCCAAACGCTGCTGACATCCAGTATCCCCACGCTATGAGGAATCCGCTCAACTTGCCGAAACCAGCTCGAGAATACATGTATATGCCAGATTTCATTTCAGGATGAAAATCTGCAAGCATTTGAAATGTCCTGGCTATAAAAAAAACCCCCAGACTTGTTATAATCCAAGCAATCAGAATCGCCCCTAGGCCTGCTGATTGAGCCATGCTCTGTGGTGTGTTATAAACTCCTCCCCCAAACATTGCACTGATTACAAGCAAGGTCATTGCAAGCACGCCTATTTGTTTTTTGTGAGGTGTTTTTTTTTGGTTAGTAACTGCCATAGTCCGCCCTTGATGTTGAAATATTAAAAGCCATTTTATTGGGGAAATTTTAATTTAAAATGAGATTGCACTACCATTTATGTAGCAGCTTTCTTATAGTTGTAAGAAGGTAATCTAAAAATCGGAAATTTATTTTTTATCTATTTGGATATTTTGAATCCATTTAAAAATTACTCTTTTTTTATTTTAAAAGTATTCCACGTGCCAGTTAAATGCCTTTTGGCTCAAAATTCGCGCACTATTGAAATGTCAAAATTGTTTTTTCCGTTAAAGTAACGAGTTAATTCCATAAAATAATTTTTTGATTATTACATTTACTTATAACAGTTTACTTGCATTTCAGAGACCAAATTGGTTGCAATTTTTTAATCAAAAAATTATTTTAGCGCTGCAATCCTTAATATATATTTTTAACAATTCCTTAGATGCCACTTGATTACATTATATATCTCTTTGACTGACTTTTTAATATCAATTGTAGCCGGACTATAAATTGTGATTTTTTATATCATTTTTTAATTAAAGCCTACTAATAACCAGTTCCTGATTAATAAAAATCGGTTTTTCAATGGTTTGACTTAGATAATTAACATTCTCACCATTCCAAACTCATAGCCCTTCGTCAGTAAGAGTAGGTCGATTATTGGCGGAAATTTCACCTAATTGAAATTGTGAACTCTGTACCCTTACACCGCCAATGATGGTGCCCTAAACGCGAGTTAACTTCATATAATTGACCTTATATGAAGTTAGGATCCGGCAGCGAATCCCTGTATCATGGGATCCGGTCTGAAGATCACAACCGCGCATGAAATCTTCAGGCCTGTGTGAACAAATTAACAGGCATCGCTACGTAAAATCTGCAGGGTTTCTCCCCTGCTTCTCTTACAGAATTCACGTAGCGCTGTCTCCTGAAAGGATAAAAATGGACGATTTCAGACCACATTTACCCGTATCTGATGCTCAGCTGCCCGGCCAGGCTGACGTGGTGGCGCAGCTCCAGGCGTTTGTTCAGGACCGAGAGGCCTTTTCTGACAATACCTGGCGGCAGCTGCTCAGCGTGATGCGGATCTGCGCCGGCTGGGCGAAGGAGTACGGCCGCACCTTTCTGCCCATGAAACCCGAATGCCTGCGTGATTATCTTATGTGGCTGCAGGCAAACGGACGGGCATCTTCGACTATAGGTACACACCTCGCTCTTATCAGCATGTTACACCGTAACGCAGGGCTGACTCCTCCCCATGCTTCACCCTTAGTTTTTCGGGCAATGAAGAAAATTAGCCGGACTGCTGTGGTTAGTGGCGAGCGCACAGGCCAGGCAATACCCTTTCGTCTGACCGATCTTCTCACGCTTGATACCAGATGGTCGGGGTCAGATTCTCTGCAGCACCAGCGCGACCTGGCATTTTTACACGTGGGCTATTCCACACTGCTTCGGGTGAGCGAACTGGGACGTCTCCGCGTACGTGATGTTTCACATGCTTCAGACGGAAGAATTGTGCTGGATGTCGGCTGGACGAAAACCATTGTGATGACCGGGGGGCTTATCAAAGGACTGGGCGCACTTTCAACGCAACGCCTGAGAGAATGGCTGAACGCGTCGGGCCTGATTAACGAGCCTGATGCCTTTATATTCTCCCCCGTTCACCGCACCAATCGAGCGAAAATCAGTACCGACAGGCCGCTTTCCACACGTGCAATGGAAGATATTTTTGCCCGCGCCTGGCACGAGGCGGGTCCCGCTGCGGATGTTAAACCCAATAAAAACCGGTACCGGGGATGGTCAGGACACAGTACCCGAGTGGGTGCTGCCATCGACATGGCCACAAAAAAATACAGTACTGTACAGATTATGCAGGAAGGCACCTGGAAAAAGGCAGAAACTGTGATGCGCTATATCCGGCATGTTGATGCTCATGCAGGCGCCATGGTTGATTTTATGGATGGATGCACATGTGGTCAGTTGAAAGGCCAATACTCACAAATCGTTTTCTGTCCCACAGTCGCTTGATCATCAAGCATGATTGGGAGCTTCTATTTTACCGCTTATACGTTATATTTGTTTTTAACAGCTTCAAGACTGTATGGTAATAAAAAATCACAGGCGACAGTTGATGCCTGCCAAGGTGAACTGCCCACATGGCGCCAGTCGCCCTGCGCCGCCGGTTATGTTATGGCAGTTTCAGCCTTTCCCGGCCCTCACCCTCAAAAGTCAAACCCGCTCACCGCCGTACGAGAGCCACTGTACGCCGTCAAAGTATTCGCGACAATAAGGGTGGCGTTCTGAGGCCTGATAGTCATCCTGAGCAGCCTTGCGACTTCGGCGCAGACCGCTCAAAAGGTCAATATCCCGGCCTGGAAATGTGAACCTGCCCAAGTGGCGTTTCAGCGGACTGATACGCAAGTGCCGCCTGACCACTGACCTATCTTGATGGCAACAGCACGACTGTAACGAGCTCACTCAGGAGAGGATCATATAATCCTTCCCACTAGACTGCAAAACTGGCTGGTTATGATGCACTCCAGCTCAGGATCGCAGACTTACTTATCTAACCTGCGTCCCCTCTGGACCTGAAGCCCGTTAATCACCGGGCGCGCTACGTGAAAACTGGCGCACAGAACCCCTGCGGGTTATGCAGAATTCACGTAGCATTGCCTGCTTACCCCCCTCACATCGGGGCATGCTCAGAATGTTGTCCAGTTTTCTTCCAGCGTTGTCTCTTTTGATCGCATGGAATTGTCATGCGTCGTCGGGGATGCGGTAACCGTTACGGGCGCAACAAGTGCTGTTTTAACGGCGGAGGATGAATGATCTGAAAGTGTAAAAACGGATACAGACTGCATTAGCAGATCGGCCTGTTCACGCAGGCTTGCTGCCGCAGAGGCAGACTCTTCCACAAGTGAAGCATTCTGCTGCGTGACGTCATCTATTTCTGTCACCGCTATGCTGACCTGTTCAATGCCGCGCGCCTGTTCAGCAGTAGCGGCGGTAATTTCCTCTACCCTGTCAGTGAGTTGGCCCACCGAAGAAACAACGGCAGACATCGTGCCAGCAGAGCGCGCTACCAGCGTTGAGCCTTCACTGACGCGCTGAGCGTTGGCCTCAATGAGCTGACGAATCTCACCCGCAGCAGTCGCACTGCGCTGCGCCAGTGAACGAACTTCACCAGCGACAACGGCAAAGCCGCGACCCTGCTCACCCGCGCGGGCAGCTTCGACGGCGGCATTGAGCGCCAGAATGTTGGTCTGGAAAGCGATGCTGTCTATCACTGAAGTGATATCCGCAATGCGCCCTGAACTTTCGCCTATGCCCTTCATGGTATCGGTGATATCTGAAGTGATGTCATTACCCTGCCGGGCAATCTCACGTACCGTAACGGCCAGCGTGGCGGCCTGGCTGGCATTATCTGCGTTATTCCTGACCGTGACACCCAGTTCACCCATCGTGGCAGCGGTCTGTTCCAGCGCGCTGGCTTGTTCTTCAGTGCGCTGTGACAGATCGGTGTTTCCCTGAGCTATCTGAAGGCTTGCTGCGGCAACGCTTTCCGCATTCGCCCGAACGGCACTCACGGTTTGCACCAGGGAATGCTGCATGCCACGAATAGCTTCAAGCAGTTTCCCGGTTTCGTCTCGTCCGCTCACCGGCACCTCTGCAGTGAGATCACCTTCAGCAACCCTTACCGCCGCTTCAAGTGCGATATTGACGGGCCTGACGATACTGCGGGTAATAAACCAGGCGAGCGTTGCTGCCAGTACAATGGCAGCCAGGCTGAGTGAAACGAGTAACGTTACGGCGTTGCGCTGCTCTGACGCGGCTTTAGCTCCCGCGGTCTTCATCTGCTCCCCCTGGAAGTTGGCGAGGTCCGTGATGGCCGTTGTGTATTCATCCTGAGCCTGATAAGCCGGCCCGGTGAGTAGTTGCGTCACCTCATCCCGCTTGCCTTCCATACCCAGTTTTACCGCCTGCTCAGAATAAGATAGATACTGTTTCCCTGCTTTTTTCATGACGTCAATCAGCTCGCGACTTCTAGGAGCGTGCAGTATGTGATCGACTTTGTTGAAAGCCGTTTCAAGCCGGGTGCGGGCCTGCTCATAATTTTGTTTCAGTCTTTCTTTTTGCGCCGGATCGTCGACAAGCGCGATGCTGCGAACCATACGACTCATATCAGTAACGTAAAAGCGAAGATTACTGGCAGCGGTAGCCTTGTCAAAACGATCGCCGGCCAGTTTATCCACGGTGTCGCCCAGTGAGTCGATACGCATTAAACCGGCCAGGGTAATAACGATGAGAAGAAGCAGGATAAAGCCAAATCCGGCACCGAGACGGACGCCGATTTTAATATTGTTCATTATCTTTCCTCGGTTAACACTCGAAAATGAAACAGTAAAGAAAACGGCTTCGTGCCGGGAGCCGATAATACGGGCGTTTGGCAAGATGGTGTTCTTAAATCAGTCCATAGCCCTGCTTAAGCATCTTGATGGCGTGTTCAGAGTGCTACTCCGCCCCACATCCCATGTTCAACCTGACATTTCCACCGCGACGAGAATCAGGGTTTTGCCCGCTTCTGGTTACAGAGCGGGACGAAATCGTGAGGAACTGCATCAGACAGCATCCAGTTCCTCAGCGTTTATTAGCGGAGCAGTGACAGCATGGTCTGTGGCACCTGGTTGGCCTGGGCCAGTAGCAGGCTGCGCTGGTTATCGACCGCTTTGATGGCTTTATCAATGTCGGCCAGTGGCGTGGTACCTGACGCTGTGCCGCCTGAACCGCCGGTGACAGCCCCTTTCAGCACGTCGAAGCCGATGGCTGACGTGGTGCGGGCATTGCCGTTGACCGTCTGGCCTGTCGTAGAACTGGTATTCTGAGTGGTGCCTGTAGAAGCGTTGCCCGCTGCAGCCAGGTCAAAACCGTCGCTTGAGCTCAGCGCAATACCAATAGTTTCGCCGTCTTTTGCGCCCACCTGGAAATTGTAGGTGGTGCTGCCGGAGCCGGTGTTCAGCACTTTAATACCGTTGAAATCAGTCTGTTTCGTAACGCGGTCGATTTCCTGCATGCGCTGGTTAACTTCAGCCTGAATCGAGTCGACATCCGAGGCTGAGTTAGAGCTGTTCTGCGCCTGAACGGTCAGGTCACGAACTCGCTGCA
Organism: Pantoea ananatis LMG 2665; assembly: GCF_000710035.2. GTDB lineage: Bacteria > Pseudomonadota > Gammaproteobacteria > Enterobacterales > Enterobacteriaceae > Pantoea > Pantoea ananatis. Next base: position 9,980 of record NZ_JMJJ01000017.1, read on the forward strand.
GATTATTGTTAATTTCAGTCAGCGCGCCCTCGGCGGTCTGCGACAGCGAAATACCGTCGTTGGCATTGCGGGCGGCAACGGTCATCCCGTTGATGTTGGAGGTGAAACGGTTAGCGATGGCCTCACCGGCTGCATCATCTTTTGCGCTGTTGATGCGCAGGCCGGAAGACAGGCGCTCAATCGCCGTGCCTAGTGAAGACTGTGACTTTGTCAGGTTATTCTGCGTAACCAGTGACAGCGTATTTGTGTTGATAACGGCCATGTTGACTCCCTGTAGTCAAAGCGTGCAAATCACGCCCTAACGTTATCGTCACGATAGTTGCTTTCTTTAATTGTGACGCAGGTCGATCATTTATCACTGGAATCAATTTGACATACTGACGACGTGTCATGTTGACCATGCAACAGGCCTCTTTTTACTGACCACCTGTCAATCAGCCCAGATGGCCTGCGCCTCCTAAAAAGGGGCATTCATTTCACGTCAAGCTGGTATTGTCTGGTCACGGACTCAGGTAAGTCGAGTAATGGCACGGATAATCGCGGCTTTTCGATCGGGGAGAGATGTTTGTTGGAAAAGGATGTTTAGTCTCTCAATCAACTTATTGTGCGTGAAGGATTTCTCATCATAAGGGTTTTCTGAAGGCAACCCCATCAGTGGGGCAGGACGTGACTGAGATGACAGATTCCGACGTCAGGCAAAGCCGTTGCGCAGGCAATTGAAGTACGCAGAAACAATTTTTTTCAGATTATTCTCAGTAATATTGGAGCGAAATAAGCACTAAATGCAAAAACCCATCTAGGATTAATTCGGTCGGACTGCTCTTGACGTCCGGCAAAGATTAACCAACACCAGAACGCCCTATATAACGAGAAAAGACATGAAAATATCGACTCGCCTTGCTGCAGGTTTCGGCCTGCTTATCTTCCTGTTCATCATCTGCACCGGTACTGCGCTGAATGCGCTCTATAAAGCCCGGGAAGGAATGGACAGGATCGTAAACATCAAAATGAAAAAGTACCAAATTGCGCAGGACATGCTCGGTGAACTGAGAGAGATGTCCATAGACGTCAGAACGCTTGGGCTGCTGAGCGATCCTGTGGCAATGAAACCCGTAGCAGAGCGCATGCAGAAAACTCAGGCGCAATATAGCGCTAACCGCCAGGCTCTTGGTGACTTGCTGAAGATCGATTCTCTTCCGGCAGGACGGAACGCTTTCAAGAGACTGACCGATACAGAGGCCTCTTTTTTTGCCATTTTTGCAAAGGCCAGTCAGCTTGGCCTGGCCAATCGCGATAAAGACTTCTTTGAGTGTCTGACAAAAGAGGTCCAGCCCGTGCAGGATAAAATGCTCAGCGATTTGCAGGTTGTGACAGGGATACAGCAGAAGACAAGCTTTGCTGAGGTGAAGGAGAACAGCACTTCAACTTCACGCTCATCTCTCATCCTGATCCTTCTGGCCGGTGCATCCATTTTCATCAGTGTCGGGGCCTGTGTATTGGTTGTCCGTGTACTAATGCGCCAGCTGGGCGGTGAGCCTGCCCAGGCGCAGGCACTGGCCGCCACCATTGCGGCCGGCGACCTCACATCGCCGGTCGTGCTTCGCCGCAACGACACGACCAGCCTGCTGGCGTCGCTTGACAGCATGCAGGCCAACCTGCGCGGCCTGGTGTCGCAGATTAAAGAGACCTCTGCCTCTGTGGCCCTCGCCTCGGACGAAATCGCGCAGGGTAATACTGAACTGTCATCCCGCACCGAACAGCAGGCGGCTGCGCGCTGCAGGAAACGGCCGCCAGCATGGAGCAGCTGACCGCCACGGTGAAGAGCAACGCGGCCAGTGCGCAGCAGACAGCAGAGTCCGCCCGTGGGACCGCGCAGCTGGCTCACGCAGGCGGGTCGGACGTACAGCGCATGTCAGCGACCATGCAGGACATCTCAGCGAGTGCCGCAAAAGTCCGCGACATCACGTCAGTGATTGAGGGCATCGCGTTCCAGACCAACATTCTGGCACTGAACGCCGCGGTGGAAGCGGCCCGCGCAGGTGAAGAGGGACGCGGATTTGCCGTGGTAGCCGGAGAGGTGCGTACGCTGGCACAGCGCAGCGCGACGGCCGCAAAGGACATCAAGACGCTGATTGAGCATGCCGTCGATCAGATTGAAAGCGGCGTCGGCGTAGCTTCATCGACCGGACAGAGTATCCAGAAGGTGGTCGGCCTGGTCGGTGAGCTCGCTGAGGCGATGGATAACATCTCCCTGGCGTCCGCAGAGCAGATGCAGGGCATTTCGCAGGTGAGTGTTGCCGTGAGTCAGATGGACGGCGTGACGCAGAACAACGCGGCGCTGGTCGAGGAGTCATCCTCGGCTTCGCAGTCACTGTCTGAGCAGGCGCATGCGCTGAGAGGTATGGTGGAAACGTTCCGTGTCTGATGAAAACCAGCCCACTTACGAGGAAAGACTGATTAAGGCCGTCAGGCTAATGAAAGCGGATGTTGACGCGATTTACACGCAACTGAGGGATGGAACCTATGCTGACCCGGACACCTTTATCAATAACTGGACACATCTGATGGACCGGGTAAAAAATATGAAGCCGGTCCTCAGCAAGCCCGGCGTCATGGAGACGCTGATGCGTATGGATGTCCGGCTCACGGCAGAGTTGCTGGCCATAACTTACTCTGTGCAGATAATAGAGAATTTTATAAGATGCCTGGAGCACCAGGCCAGAGAGAATGGCAGCAAGCCCCGATAAACTCTCCCTGCAGTTGAAATACGTCTTTCACAGAACACCGGTCAACGTTACTCCGCTGTGATGTGTCTGTTGTCAGAAATATTCTCGTCGCCTCCGTGCTGGCCCGTCGCGTTCATGCTGACGGGCCTTTTTTTGTCCGACGACTGATGCCGGGTAAATGCATCATCCGGAAGCTGCACGGTTCTCCTTCTCCGGACACGCTTTGCCCGTACCTGACGGGCCTCACGCACACGCGGCCATCCTTTCGGTCTGGTAGCGTGTCTTCAAAGAGAATGTCAGGAAAGTTTCTGTTTGAGCCTGTCGTTGACCGAATATAACCGGATTCAGACAGGGAACTGACAATGCTAAAGGCGCTTGTGACAGGAAAATTAAGTCTGGCGAAAACATTCTGGGGATGGGGGTTCGGCGGAACCGCGCTGATTGTGGCCATCAGCAAGGCGGGTGTATCTGCACGGTAACGTCATCAATCCGCTATTTGCGCCTCATGCGCTTTCTTGAGGCGCTAAAAAGTCTCAGGAGTGACAGAATTGCTCCCGTCTCATCCTGTTCCGGACGCAGATGTTCCCAGAACCCGCCGTAGGAAATCTTGCGTGCGCGCCTCCTGAGGGCGCAACAGCACCTGTTCAGCGTGGCCCTGCTCCACAATTTGTCCGCTGTGCAGGAAACAGACGCGATCGGCGACCTCTCTTGCAAACTGCATCTCATGCGTGACCACGATCATGGTCATTCCCTGCTGTGCCAGGTTGCGCATGACCTGCAGAACCTCGCCAACTAACTCCGGATCCAGTGCTGATGTCGGTTCGTCGAAAAGAATGGCTTTCGGCTGCAATGCCAGCGTTCGGGCGATGGCCACGCGCTGCTGCTGACCACCGGAAAGCTGCGATGGCCAGGCGGAGACTTTGTCGGCCAGCCCTACTCTTTCCAGTAACTCTTTGGCTATCTTTTCGGCTTTACTGCGCGATTCACCGTTAACGTAAATCGGACCTTCCATCACGTTTTCCAGCACGCTACGGTGCGGAAAGAGGTTAAATCGTTGGAAAACCATTCCTATCTGGCGACGAAGCGAATTGATATTTTTACTTTTACTGTCAACATGCTGGTCGAGCACGCGAATGGTGCCGCTTTCATAGGTTTCAAGCCCGTTAATACAGCGCAGCACAGTCGATTTTCCGGAACCGGAGGGCCCCACCAGGCATACCACTTCGCCCTCATCGACGCGGAAACTTACCCCTTTCAGCACTTCAACTGCACCAAACCGCTTATGGACATCACGAATTTCAATCATCTCAGGCTCCTTTTTTCTGACGATTTTCAAGGTGCTTAGTGAAAGCCAGCAGTGGCATGCACAAGGTCAGATAAAGTAACGCCACCAGCGTATATACGGTGGTGTTATCAAAGGTTGAGGCGGCCAGAAGCTGTCCCTGCCGGGTCATTTCGGTAACCGCAATCGTTGATGCCAGCGCAGAATCTTTCAGCATCATCACCAGCGTATTGCTATACGGCGGCAGCGCGACATGAAAAGCCTGAGGCAGGATGACGCGCCGCATCGCTTTAAAGAAGCTCATGCCCATCGAGCGCGCCGCTTCAAGCTGACCACGATCGACCGATTCAATACCCGAGCGAAAAATCTCTGCGAGGAAGGTAGAAAAGCAGAAAGCGATACCGACCACGCTGGCCTGAAACGATGTCAGGGTAATGCCGATATCGGGGAAAACGAAATAAATATAAAACAGCACCACAATCATCGGTAAGGCACGCGTGATATTGATGATGACGCTCACGGGCCAGGAGATGATTTTAAAAGGACACATTTTTGCGGCAGCAAACACCAGACCTAACGGCGTGCTGATGAGCAAGGACAAGATCGTGATATAAATTGTCATTTCCGCCCCTTGCAAAAGAAAGGGAAGGTAAACGTGAATACTGCTCCAGTCCATTATGCGCTCCCGCCGGTGTTGAGTGTGAGGCTAAAATTCATTTTAATGAATATGGGTACCCGTAAATATTGTCAAACTTTTCATCGGATGACGTCATAGCATTAACTTATTCATGTAACAAAATGGATTGAAGGCTCACTTACCCCCGAAATCAAAGGGTTTTGTGTTAATTTGTGAGGCGCAGCATTTTTAAAAAGAAAAGATTGACAGGGGGGGATTTAATTTCATTATAGTGAAGTTAATTGTTCGCATGTTAATCAGGAGTGAGTGATGTCTATTCGGTCGCACGTTACTATGGCTTTATTGTCTGTTGCCCTCGGCGTCACTTACAGTGCGCACGCTGCCACACTAACGGCAGGCTCGCCGCCCTCCAGTGCGCCAACGACATTTCTGGATACGAAAACCGGTAAGATTGAAGGCTTCATGCCGGATGTGGCTGCCGAAGTGGCTAAACGTCAGCACCTGGATGTTAACTTTACGGCTGTGCCCTTCTCTACGCTTATTCAGTCTGTGATTGCTGGCAAAATTGACATGATCGTGGCCGGGATGACACCAACACCCGAGCGTGAAAAACGTATCTCGTTCTCACAGCCGGTCACCGCATTCGGACCCGGGTTGGTCGTGCGTGATGACAACAAAAAAGTCTATCGCTCTCAGCAGGATCTGAAAGGTGACATCGTTGGCACCATGACAGGCACCGATTACACGCAGGCTCTGATCAAGAGCGGTATCCCGAAAGAGGTGAAAGTGTACGACAGTCCGGCAGACATGATGCGTGATCTGTCGCTGGGTCGTATCGCGGCGGGCATGAACGATTACCCGATCATGAAATATCAGGAAAAATCAGGTGCGTACAAAGGCATGCATGTGGTGGATGGTTATAAGCCCGAGCATATCGCGCCCATGGCCTTTGGTGTGAAAAAAGGCAACGATAAGCTGCTTGCCGATATCAATACCGCCCTGACGGCGATGAAAGCGGATGGCACTTTGCAAAAAATCAAAGCTAAGTGGGGAATGCCCTAATCGCGCTTTCATGCACGGAGGCACGAAACCTTAAGGAACATGGTGATGAAAACAGCGTTAATGCACTCTGAGGATCTGAGTGCCGTCGAGATCAATATTGGCGTACGGTTAAAATTAATACGCAAGTCTCGCAATATGACTATCAAAGAACTGGCGCAACAGGCCAATGTGTCGGCAGGGGCAATCAGCCAGATTGAACGTAATCTGGCTAACCCGACGGTACGGGTACTGGAGCAGCTTCGGGTGGTCTTGAATGTCCCCTTGACCGCTTTTCTTGAACAGCATGAGGTGATGCGGCCAGGTGCTGAACACTATGTTCGTCGCTGGCGTGAGCGACCGCATTTTCAGGTTGGCAAGCAGGGCATTAGCAAAGAGATGTTATCGCCGTCCGGCGAACACGATATCCAGTTCATGTATATCAGCATCCCTCCCCGCACGCGTTCTGAAGAGATGCTGACGGGGATAGGTGAAAAAGCAGGTGTGGTCATGGAGGGCCGGCTTGCGCTTGAGGTGAATGGTGAAACGACCTTCATCGAAGCGGGCGACAGCTTTCAGTTTAAAAGCCATCTGCCGCATAACATTTTTAACGACAGCGACACCGAAGCCCGTGTGTTGTGGATTATGCATATTCCGCCCCGACATCATATTTGAAACAAGGTTAACTCATGCGAATTAAGGTCGATAGCGTTAATGACAGTACCCTCTTCCCCACCTCCGTCGATGTTGTTGTAATAGGGGGCGGCGTTGTGGGGACGTCAACGGCATATGAACTGGCTAAACAAGGCGTTTCTGTTGCGCTGTTTGAAAAAGGCGTGATTGCCGGTGAGCAGTCAGGTAGAAACTGGGGCTGGGTGCGCCAACAGAACCGTGATTTGCATGAGTTGCCGATGGCGATACGAAGCCTGCAGCGCTGGGATGAACTCAGTACTGAAATCGGAATGGATCTGGGCTTCAGGCGCAGCGGCATCCTGTATGGCACGCTAAATGACGCTGACCTGGCGCGTTGGGAAAAATGGGGCCAGCAGGCAAAGCAGATTGGCTTTACCAGCCAGTTGTTATCCGCACGTGAGGCTCAGGAACGTATTGGTGACAAAACAGCCTGGCGTGGCGGCGTGTGGTCGCCGACGGATGGACGCGCAGAACCGTCACAGGCGGTACCGGCCATCGCAAAAGGTGCACAAAATTTGGGTGCCAGCATTTTCCAGCGTTGCGCGGTACGGGCACTGGATATCAGCGCCGGACGCGTTTCTGGCGTCTGGACAGAGCGCGGGTTAGTCAAAGCCAGCCGGGTGATCTGTTGCGGCGGTGCATGGAGCTCGCGTTTTTGCAGACAATATGGCGTTGAACTCCCCGCCGCCAATATTTTGGGCACGGTGTTTAAAACAACCGCCGCCCCGGAAATTGTAAAAGGTTGTCTGAGCACGCCGCAACTCTGTGTTCGTCGCCGTCTGGATGGCAGTTATACCGTTGCCGTTCCGGGCCTGGGCCAGATCGATTTGGCGCCACAGAACATCCGATATGCCGCAAAGTTTTATCCTATGTTCCGCAGTAAAGTGGCAAAGAAACTGAAAATCCGGCTGAATGGCTCATTCTTTTCAGGCCCTGAAGCCTCGGGGAGTTGGTCTCATGACACGCCTTCCCCTTTTGAAAAAATCCGGGTTCTCGATCCCACGCCGGATAAACGCATCGTTAATGATGGTCTGGCAGAGCTAATCCGCTTATTTCCCGCGCTGGAGGGGACAAAAGTCGATTATGCCTGGGCGGGCTGGATTGATACCACACCGGATTTGGTGCCGGTTATTGATGAAGTGAACCAGATCCCCGGCATGTTTATTGCCTCTGGCTTTAGTGGTCATGGTTTTGCCATCGGGCCGGGTGCGGGACTGCTGTGTGCACAGATGATGACGAACAAGCCCGTTTATACCGACCTTGCCCCCTACCGGCTCTCACGCTTTGATAAAGGTAACGTTATTCGCCAGCCACAAATGATGTAGCGGTGCAGACCACAGAGACAGGCTATGCGAAAGCGCATGGCCTGCATTGGCCTGTCTCGTCAACATAGCGACGATCTGTTAGTGATCTACCGGGCGGTTGCCCCCTTCTGAGCCAGCTTAATTTGCGCAGTGTAAAAATCAGCCCTCATTCCCTGATTCTGATTAAGCCTTCTGTGGTGAGGCGTGCGAGAAAAGGTCATCCGTCATTACCGGAGAGAAAGGCGTAAAATCGCTGGACGCAGCGGTAAGCAGGCGAGTACGACAAACGGGCACCCGACCTTTGTGCGGCACCGACGGTGCTGATTATGGCCTGTTCTACAGGAAGACGCTGGCATGCAAATACTGGGAAGGCATATTTTAAAAAGCCCGGCAGCAATTTTACATGTCACCGGGCACATCACTCATGGATGAGGCGTAAGCAATTCTCGCTCTATCCGCTCGCGGGTTTCCACGGCCTGATACTTCATTTTTTCCGGATAACCAAAAAGCGATGCGGCCACAATAGGCTCTCCCCCTACTTTGAACGTCTGCTCTGCAAACTTCATGTCCCGCAAGGTTCGGAACAGCGTGTCAAAATCTACTTCGCCTTCGCCGATGCCAACGTGCTGATGAATAGTGGCATCCACGCCTGGTGGGTTAACGATGTAACGGCAATGCTTTGTGTGGTTCATGGTATCGGCAATAAGAACATGGGACAGATCGTGTCCGGCATGACGGAGCATCTTCTCTACGTCGCCTTTTCCTTTATCATAGAAAAAGGTATGAGGAACGCTGTAGACATATTTAACGTTATCACTCCTGAACGACCTGACCATATTGACAGTCTCATCGCTCTCTTCACAGAAGTCCCACGGGTGCGCCTGAATTTCAACACGGATACCCTCACGTTCGAACAGCGGAAGCAGCGTTTCCATTGAGCGGTAAAACATTTCATCGCAGATTTCGGGTTGATTAGGATCGCCCGCCAGTTCGGTATTGATGACCTGTACGCCCATTTCGACGGCGATCTCCACCATACGTTTCCAGTTTTTAACGGCCGCCTGTCGGCGCAGTTCATCGGGACCAGACCAGCGATAAACACAGATAAACGATGAAATTTCCACACCTGTTTCGCGCAGCGCCTTTTTATACTCAGCCATGATCTCGCGGCTGGCACGAGGATGCTTATAGAAAGGGTTAATTTCCGGATGTGGAGACTGCTCAATGTAGTTGTATCCCCATTCCGACACCTGTTGGACCATTTTGGTGATGCCCAGATCTTTGATTACATCTACATCGAAAGCGATTTTCATTGATGCCACCTTTGCGTTGTCTCTTGCTGCCTGAGTCGGGTTCAGGCAGCGAAAATCATTAAACGGATCGAATGTCAGGCGTTGTCAACCCTGTGTGACAGGCTGAGTCCGGTTCTCACGACCAGGACCTCAGCATTCCACCCACACCGAGCCGGAGTCGGCTGAACGGACACAGTTTTCCACCCATCTGACGCCAGCCAGGCCGGCATGGACATCGGGATACCAGAAGTTTTTCAGGAATGCGTCGTCGCCCCGATCGGTTGCATCCATTGCCAGCGCGAAACGTCGGTAGAGATTCGACCAGGCTTCGAAAAGTCCTTCCGGATGACCGCCGCCTATCCGGTCATCTTCACGAGCAGCCGGGTGCAGATAGTCCATGCCTCTTTCCAGAATGCGCACCGGCTCACCCTGAATTTCGAAACGCAGCTGGTTTGGCTGCTCATCCCACCACTCAATACTGGCTCTGGAGCCAACGATGCGGACTTTCTGCCCATGCATTGATCCGCAGTTGACGGCTGAGGCCCACAGATTTCCCACTGCGCCGTTCTCGTATTCCATCAGAACAAATGCGTTGTCTTCGAGAGGCGCCCGACTTTTCACAAAGCTCTGGCGTGAGCAAAGCAGCCGTCTGATTTTCAGTTCGGGTGCCATGGTTTCAGCGATACACAGCGGATGGGTCGCCAAATCACCCAGAACATAACTGGGTCCGACAAAGCGCGGGTCGACGCGCCAGCTGGTGCTGGCGTTATTCTGTTCAACGGCTTCGTGATGAAAACCGTGTGCAAACTGCATGTTGACGATGCGAATGTCACCCAGTAATCCCTGCGCGATCATCTCCCTGGCCTGAAGGATGAGCTGATGACCGGTGTAACCGTAGGTCACGCCGACGATCTTCTTTTTCTCCCGGCTCAGCTTCGCCAGATGTTCAGCTTCTTCCACCGTAAAGCACAGCGGTTTCTCACATATCACATGGAGACCGGCTTCAAGCGCTGCGCAGCAGACCGCAAAGTGCGTGTTGTTAGGTGTGGCGATCGAGACAGCCTGGATGCCATCATCGCGTTTTGCTTCTGATGCAAACAGGGTTTCATAGTCGGCATAGCACCGGTCCGGGGAAAGGCCCAGAGCTTCACCAAAGGCGCGGCCACGTGCAGCATCAATATCGAATGCCCCGGCAACTAAGGTAAATGTGTTATCGCGGAGTGCTGATGAACGGTGAATGTAGCCAATCTGACTGGTACCGCCGCCGCCCACCATGCCCCACCGCAGTGAATTTTTAAGCGGTTTAATGCCGTTAATCATGACCTTTCTCCTTAAAAACCGACTGAGTGCAGATAGTGCAGACTTGCTGTGACGTCACGCAGGCTGGTGTCTGCATCACGCGGATCCCTTTCCTGTTCAATAGTGATCCAGCCCTGATAATGGCGCTGGCGCAGAAATGCGTGGACATCGGGATAATTGATAGCGCCGCTGCCAAGTGGGCACATGACGCCCTGGGCACAGGCGGTGAAAAAATCCAGCCCTTGTTTGATGGCTTGACGCCAGACAACCTCGTTGACGTCTTTGAAATGAAGGTAATCAATCCGGTCCCAGTAACGTTCCAGCGCAGCAACAGGATCCATGCCGGCGTAATACAAATGGCCGGTATCCAGACAAAGGCCGGCAACGCTATGAGGAATATCGCGAACCAGCCTTTCAAGTTCATCGGCAAACTCAATGCAGCCGCCTGCATGGGGATGAATGACCGGTCTGACACCGTACTCTTTCCAGGCGATCTCACTCAGAACGGTGATATGTCTCATCATGGTCTGCCAGTCGCTGTCGTTCAGTCGTGGCGCTTTTTCAGACTGGCCTGCGGTGGCTGCCCGTTCAGGATCGCCGAAATCGATGATGACGAGATAAGGTGTAGGTTTGCCCTGTTCGGAAAGGAAGCTCAGGTTGTGACAGATTTTATGGGTCAGCGCGATCATGGCCGGAAAGTTCTCTTCACTCACCAAATCGTCGAAAAGGGTGCCAGCAACGATCGACAGCTGGAATTCGGCAAGCGCAGCTTTTAGCGCATCCGGCTGGACGGGCAAATATCCCCACGGCCCCAGTTCCAGGCTTTTATAACCTGCAAGCGCGGCTTCTTTAAGCACGCTCTGCCAGGGGGGAAGAAAAGGATTCTTCGGGTCATCCACTCCCCAGCTGCAGGGCGCAGTCGCGATGGAAATCGTCATGATGTTTTTTCTCCGGATGCGGCAACACTGATGAACACTGAGCGCCCCGACGGCAATCGTCTGGCTCAATGCGCGCAGTATTGCGCCGGTTTTTTAACACCGGCAACCCTTCGAAGTGAGTTATTTGATAGCGATCATGATTTTTTTATATCATTTATTTGATTGTTTTACATCAAATGCAGTCTGCGCAAGCCTTCGGCAGAAGCCGGAGTGATTCAGATATTTTCCCGAGTGATGAGATCGAAAGGCAGGGTAACGTAAACCGGATTGCGATCGTTCTCTTGATATCTGCTGATAAAAACAGAGACGATCTTTTCAGCCACGGCATCAATGCGGTGACGTATCATGATGTCGATCTGTCCCTCAATCAGCGCCATTTCATCGCCGATAAACGGACCATGACAGAGAATTTTTATATCATCCCGCGGGCTTTCAGAAACGGCTTTAATCACCCCTTCCACACCACCACATGGCGCATAAATCATTGTTATGATTGGGTTGTCTTTCAGCAGTTGCGTCGCGGCCAGATAGCCCCCATTGATACATTCAAGCGTCTGGAGAGGCTCCAGAACCACGGCATCTTTTCTGTTTTCACGCAGGTATGAACGAAAGCTTATTTCACAGCTTTCCTGGCAGTTGAAACGGTGGTCACCCAGTAGGACGCCAATCACACTTTCTTTTTCTGTCATGCGTTCAGCAAACCATCCCGCCGTACGTCCTGCTTTGAGGTTATCCAGCCCGATATAGCCCGCCTGACCACAGGGGGAGAGATCAGAAAACAACGTGAAAATTTGCACACCTGAGGCGGAAAGCTGCTTAATCGTATGTCGTATAAGGGGATGATCCAGAGCAACAAGCCCGATGATATCAACGCGTTCTGCCAGCGCTTCCAGAGACGATACGACGTTCTCCACATCGTGAATATCGGCCCACATAAACGCCGGTTTCGTCGCCAGTTTTCCCTCTGCGCATCGACTGATTTCTTCTGAAAGTACCTGATAAAAAGAATAATTATTGGGTAGCAAAATGAACCCGATACGCACGTGGATGTTGGCCGCTGTCACGTCCGGCGTCATGACCTTAATGAGGTCTTCACGGTAGCCTAAGGCTTCAGCGGCGCGCAGGACCCGTTGCCGGGTTTCCTGTTTAACAGAAGCTCTGTTGTTAAGCACGCGATCCACGGTAGCGACGCCCACGCCGGCTGCTCGTGCCACCGCTGACATAGAGATTTTTTTCATTACTCAGCCTGGTGATGATAGATTTCTATCAATCTAAACACATAAACAGGATAGCGGCAAAAGGCTTCCGCGCTTTTTGCGGGATGATAACCGTATTGGTGAGATCGGTGCCTCCGGAATGCGTACAGCAGATAGCGCTGTTTGGATTTGCATTAAGTCACTTGCGGCAGACTTTTAAAAAATTAATTGTGCGTGAAACGACTGACTCTACAGCGAAAAGCGAACGCTGCTAAGTCCCGTGTGCATTATGATTGGGCTGGTCCAGACAGGTGGCGTAATATGGCCTCTAACTAAATTTTTACAAATTTTTGTCTCTGTTTCTGGCTAACGGCGCCGATAATCGTTTTTAACGCCAGATCATCTCCGAACAGGTCGATGAACTCATCAAGGATAGCCACATGAAATCCGTAACCAATGACCAACTGGGGGCCGCCGTGGCCAGAACGTCTCTTTGTGCGATATATCTGCTGTCTTCCACCGGAGAAGTGATGAGCTGGAATCTTGGATGCCGTGAGATCAAGGGATGGGATAGCCGCGATATCCGAGGGCAGCATATTTCGGTTTTTTATGATGAAGATGAGCAGGCCAGGAATATCCCTGAGGCCAACCTGAGGGAGGCCCGTGAGCGCGGCAAGTTCACAGGAGAGGGCTGGCGCCTGCGCAAAAACGGCAGCGCGTTTCGGGCATCAGTTGAAATAGAATTTCTCAATCCGTCCGATGAAGATAATGCGGCCTTTATCAAAATCGTGCGGGACGTTTCACAAGGCTATCAGGAAAGGGCGGCGCTCCGCATCGCTCAAAAAGTTATCCTGAAAAGGGAAACCGAGTTATCAGACACAAATAAGGTGCTCGACGCCGTATTCAGCCACACGCCCTGCGCGCTCATCCTGTGTGACGTTGCATCGGGGGACATCATACGCGCGAACCCGACGGCCATGAATTTGTCCTGTCTGCAAGAACGGGTACGCAGTGGGAATACCCGAACCGCCCTGCCTGCGGGCCTGCCAGACAATCTCGCGGCTGTGTTCAGGCAGGCATTTGACCTCCTTCCCGACCAGGGCTTTAGTGAAACGGTTTCTTCGGGCGATAATGAGCCGGAATTTTCATTACGGATTTCCGCCGAAAGGCTGAATTCGGGCGGCGGAGATGACTATCTCCTGTATACCATACTGGACGTCACGGCGGAGTATCAGGCTGCGGTCAGAGCGAACCATCTGGCCCTTCATGATCCGCTGACAGGGCTTCTCAACCGCCGTGGCCTGATGCCTGAGCTTGAAACGCTTCTGGACGGTGACGAACCCTTTGCGGTCATGGTGTCTGACATAGACCGGTTTAAAAGCGTCAACGACGTTCTGGGTCACGCGGCGGGCGATACCTTGCTCATTGAGGTTTCAGCACGGCTGCTGTCAGTCCTGCGCCCGGGCGACATTCTGGCCCGCACGGGCGGTGACGAGTTCGTTGCCGTTTTGCCCGGCATTAGCTCGGCAGAAGACGCAAGCGAAACAGCATCGCGCCTGACGATGGTCCTGAAGGAGCCCTTCATGCTGAAAGGGCGGAAAGTCACCTCGGGTTGCAGCTTCGGGGTTTGCCTCTTTCCGGGCTATGCGCGTGATGCCGAAAGCATGTTATCGGCAGCCGATATCGCCCTCTACGCTGCCAAGTCAGCCGGGCGCAAAGGCTGGGTAATTTTTACCGATGAGCTAGCCAGTTCGGCGGCAGAGCGCTTTAGCCTGGAAAATGACCTGCGTGGTGCGCTCGAGAACGGTGAGCTGCAGATTTTTTACCAGCCCGTCGTCTGCAGCATCAGTGAGGAAGTGGTTTCCTATGAAGCTCTGCTGCGCTGGAATCATCCTGTAAGGGGAAATGTTTCGCCTGACGTGTTCATCCCGCTCGCTGAAAAAACCGGGCTTATTCATGATATTGGCGCATTCGCGCTTGAGCGAGCCTGCAACGATATGGCGGAGTGGTCGGGGCACGAACGCGTGGCAGTTAATATCTCGCCCCGTCAGTTTCGTGATCCACAGCTGGCCAACAGGGTGAAAACGGTTCTTATTGAGAGTGGGCTGCACCCAAACCGGCTGGAGCTCGAAATCACCGAGTCGGCGCTGTTCGACAACCCCGAAGGCAGTTACGAAATGATTCGCAGGTTCAGGGATACCGGAATTCATATCGTACTGGATGATTTTGGTACGGGCTTTTCTTCACTGAACCACCTCAGTTCCGGACTGTTCAGCAGGATAAAAATAGACAGGTCGTTTATTAACGATTTGCACCTGGACTCCGGAGCTGCAGCCATCGTCAGCTCCGTTCTTTCACTCTGCCGTCAACTCCAGGTTGAAGTGACCGCAGAGGGCGTGGAAACGCCTGCCCAGGCGGAGTGGCTAAAGACGAATGAGTGTCCGTTACTGCAGGGATACCTCTTTGGCAGGCCGGGCCCTTGCTGGATTCAGAAGTAAAGTGTGTGCCCTTCTCAGTCCCTGCCGGAACAACTGACGGGGACAGAAAGCGCCGGATGTCTTTAAAAGAAATAAGTATCCCTGACTGCACCGGGACGACCAGAACAGGTTTCAAAAGGCAAAACAGTGACGCAAACCTTTGCCGATAGCAGGTGTACCACCAGATTCACCAGAAGCCGTTTTTAGCTTGCTTTCTCAACCAGAAACTGTGCTTCGCACTGTCGGGCAATCTCCCACAGCCTGTTACGTATTACCTGCTTAAGTTGCAGGGTGGACTGTGACTGGGGTTTATCACGACGGCTGATCAGCATCACTTCAAACGGCAACGGTTGCGCGACGGGGAGCAATTTTAGCTGGTCGGCATAGCGGCATGCCGTGAACAGATCCACGACGCCCACGCCGCCGCCTGCCAGGACCATATCCGCAATCACCGAATAGGTTTTAATCGACAGTGACACAGCGGGATTCAGCTTTTTATCGCGCAGCGCGCGGTGTAATACGCGCCCAAGCGGATCCTGGGTCTGCATCATCAGCAGATTATTGCTGCATAACCACTCCAGCGAAACGGGTTCATGCTGGGGATGATTGAGCGGCAGCAGCGCCACCATGGAAGACTGGAACAGCGGTTCAGCCAAAAGGTCTGCATCCACCTGTTGACCAAACACCAGGGCGAAATCAAGCTGATTTTCCAGAATCATTTGGCACAAAGTCTTGAAGTGCTCCGTGACCAGTTCGACACTGACCGAGGCCACCTGTTGTCGCCAGGTGACCAATGCGGGTGCCAGCACCATTTGACCGAACGCGTGAGCCGCACCCACGCGGACTATCTGCCCTTCGCCGCGTCGAAGTTGTTCGGTGAGTTGAGTAATGGATTGCAAACGTTGATAAAGATCTTCTACTTCGGGCAGCAGGCGTCGTCCTTCCGCCGTGACGCTCATTCCCTGTATCCGTCGCTCAAACAGTGCAAAACCCAATTGCTGTTCCGCATGATTCAGCACGCGGCTGATATTCGGCTGGGACACATTCAGCAAGCGCGCTGCAGCGCTGATGCTACCGGTCTGTACGATGGCCTGAAATACCTCTATGTGACGGAGCCGCATTATTATTCACCTTAACTGGATTCACCTGACCGCAGGCCGTTGTCACCACCCTTTTACAGCAGTGCCTGCATGAGACTGCCAACACCGCAACTTTACGGGAAAGCCTGCAACCGCTTTCCGGCAGAGCCCAAACCCCGGGTCATTACATGGCAATCCCTGCTCTCTTGCAAAATTTGTACCGTAAAGCTGACGGTGGCTGAGTCGCCGACCTTCATCTGGCTATCAGTATGAGTCGATGACTGCGTCTGAAGAGAGGAGATGAAATGGGCTCTGCCGCGCTGGTTTTTGCACCTCCGGGCCGGACAGAATGGAAACGCTGTCAGGACAGGCGTTCGCCCCATCGTGGTGCAACGGAAGCGACATCGCTGGATGGCCAGCCGCGCGGCTGGCCGATGGGTAATCCTGAATGGCAGCGGTGTTTCAGGGCAGCAGAACAGGCGCGCTAACGTTGCCGCTGCCGATACGCACATCCTCTTATGACGATTGGGTACTCGCCAGATAGGAAAAGGCACTGAGCAAGCTGATCAACGTCCCCATCCGCTCCGCCTGATACTCCACGGTAACCGCATCGATGCGCGTGACACCGGGAATCAGGCTAAACAGATCGGCCAGCACGGGTTTGCTGGCCTGGAGCTGCATGCGATAAGGCGCGGCCAGGCGAGTCGTGCTTGCCTGATGTGGATGCTGCAGTGCGGCGCTTGCCGCGGCGCATATTGCGCGCTGTGCCGCTTTGGGGCTGATGGATTCCGCGCAGGTATGGGAAATGGCGCGTTTTACACAGACGTAATCAACCGTGGGATAATATTCTGCTATCCAGCTCTGGAGCTGATCGTCGCCGGTGACCAACAACAGAGGCGTACCCTGTTCAGCGGCAGCGGCGGCATAAATGTCGGTTTCCCCCATCACAAGGCCATTGATATGGATACGCCAGAATGCGCGGCCGTTAATGGTGTGCGCCAGTACGCCAGGTTCGCCTGCTGCGCTGTGATAGCCCACCAGAAATAATCCGTCGAACGTCTGCTGCTCGATCCCTTCAACCATCGACAGACCGCGAGGTTTACCCTGCACCAGTCGGGCGCGTGGATCAATATTTTCCGCACGTAAATTGGTCATTTGCGCATGGCTGTCGGCGACCACCACCTCCGTTGCGCCCCCCGCGAACGCGCCCTCAATCGCGGCATTGACTTCCTGTTCCATCAGCCCCCGGGCCATCTGATATTCCGGGTTGCCTGGTGTGCAGTGCTCCGGGCGCATGACGCCCGCGATACCTTCAATATCGGCAGAGATAAAAATTTTCATGCGGTTAATTTGTCCAGAATCTGAGTCAGTGAGGGCCGATGGTGACCACGAAAGCCGGTGACGGCCTCCGCGCTCAACAAGGCATCCAGAACAGCCTGTTCGGTTGCATCTGCCGCGGCGGCAAGAAGCGGCTCCAGCTGGTCATCCTGAGGCGGTTGCGGCAGGGGTTGCGTTGAGAACGCCACGGCAATATCACCTGAACCGTGGCCCCAGTAGCTGCCCAGCCGTCCAAGGCCGGCGCCGGCACGCCGGGCAATGCGTTTCAACTGACGCGCATCCAGTGGCGCA
This sequence comes from Pantoea ananatis LMG 2665, assembly GCF_000710035.2. Lineage (GTDB taxonomy): Bacteria > Pseudomonadota > Gammaproteobacteria > Enterobacterales > Enterobacteriaceae > Pantoea > Pantoea ananatis. The sequence continues at coordinate 27,570 of NZ_JMJJ01000017.1, forward strand.
TCCGTGGCCATCACGATGATGACAGAGCCGGCATCACGCTGCGGCGGGGGGGGGGGGGGCGTGCGCAATGCCGCCTGCGCCATCGCCTCGCTGATGGACAACGACTGGATATCATTAAGCCAGCCATCGTTGCACTCTAGTGCCAGCGGATTTACCGTGGGCAATGTCCGCCCCAGCTCCGGATTACGACGGATGGCATCCCGGACTAGCGTGGTAAACAGCGTGCCCACCGCCAGCGTGTTGCTGAGCAGAATCGGCGTCTGTAACACGCCAAGCTCTTCGACCTGTACCAGCCCGACCGGTTTTGCAAAGCCATTGAGCACTTCCGCGCCACACGGCAGCGGCGTGAGAAACACATTGTCGCCCGGCGGAACGATAGCGGTGACGCCAGTCTGCCTTTCTCCATCATTCAGCGTGTAATGTCCGACGCGCACGCCGGCAACATCGCTGATTCGATTGCCGGGCCCGCAAGCGCCGCGCGGCTGTCCCAACGTACGCGCGTGACGCCAGTGGTTTAGCAGCAGATCGCGCTGCAATTGTTGAAAATCCATGGTCAGCTCTTCAGTTTCGGGTCGAGCGTATCGCGCAGCGCGTCGCCGAGCAGGTTGAACGCCAGCACCGTGATAAAAATCGCCAGCCCCGGAAACACGCTCATGTGCCATGCGCCAGCCATCATCATGCTCCGGCTCATCGCCAGAATATTACCCCATTCAGGCACATCCGGCTCCGGCCCCAGGCCAATAAAGCTTAAGCCCGCTGCGGTGAGAATACTGGTGCCGATGCGCATAGTGAAGTAGACAATCACGCTGGAAAGCGTACCGGGCAAAATATGTCGCAGGATAATGATGCGATCGGGTGCACCGGCACAGCGAACGGCTTCCACATAGGCGGCCTGTCTCAATGACAGCGTCGAGGCGCGCACAATACGGGCAAAAACGGGTACGCTGAACACCGCGACCGCGATGATCACATTGTTCAGGCCGGTTCCAAGTAGCGCGACAACCGCAATGGCCAGTAACATGCCGGGAAAAGCGAATAACACGTCGGCGCCGCGCATGATCAGCATATCGACCCAGCCGCCGTAATAGCCTGCCAGTAAACCCAACACCACACCGACAATCATGCCGAGCGTTACGGACAGCACGCCGACATAGAGCGAGATACGCGCCCCATAGATAATGCGACTGAGCAGATCACGCCCCAGCTCGTCGGTTCCCATCCAGTGTGCCGCGCTGGGCGGTGACGACAACGCCATCCAGTCTGGTGCCATCGGATCCCAGGGGGCCAGCCAGGGCGCAAAGATCGCCACCACGATCAACAACAGTACAAATCCGCCTGAGACCAGCGCCAGAGGATTACGCACAAAGGCATGCAGGAAATCGCGCCACGGCGAACGGATGACCTGAGGCGGGTTTTCAGTCAGCGATTGAATACTCATCTCGGCTCCTGTCGCAGACGAATCGCCGGATTGACGACCGCGTAAAGCAGATCGACCAGCAGATTAATGACAATAAATTCAAACACGAACAGCATCACCAGCGCCTGAATAACCGGCTGATCCTGCGCTTTTATCGACTCAATCAACAACCAGCCTAATCCCGGCCAGTTGAAGACGCTCTCCACGACGATGGAGCCGCCCAGCAGAAAACCGAACTGCAAACCGAGCATGGTAATCACCGGAATGAGTGCATTACGCATCACATGTTTCCACGTCACGAGGCGGTTACGCAGTCCTTTTGCTTTCGCGGTCCGCACGTAATCTTCCTGCGCCACCTCCAGGAAGGCTGAGCGGGTAAACCGGGCCATCACTGCCGCCACTGACGAACCCAGCGTGATGGCGGGCAGGACAATATCACTGGCTTTGTTGAAACCGCTGACTGAGAACAGCCCAAAAGGCATCGCGACGAACTGGATCAGCAACAGACCCAGCCAGAAAGCAGGCATTGAGATACCGCCCACCGCCATGCTCATCAGCGTCCAGTCTTGCCATTTTCCTCGCTTCAGTGCCGCGAGAACGCCAAGTACGAGGCCGAGAATCACGGACCAGGCAAACCCCGCTAAGGCGAGCCAAAGCGTTGGCATGAAGCCCTGTTTAATCACCTGCAGCACCGGTTGCTGGGTGCGGTAGGTGGTGCCAAGATCGCCGTGTAACAGGCTATCGATCCAGTGGACGTACTGCTGTGGCAGCGAATCGTTAAGCCCAAGGTGCTGACGCGCCGCTTCAACCGCCTCAATGGGCGCATCCGGTCCAGCATAGATGCGCGCCGGGTCGCCCGGCAGCAGCTTGATAAAACCGAAAACCAGCAGCGAGACCACCAGCAAAACCGGGATCATCTCCAGTAATCGGCGAAGGATGTATGCAAACATGCCATTCCTTGAAATGCACTGTGACGGGTGCCCTCACGTCCTTTTGCCCTGCAAGGGAAAGGGACGTGAGAGCAATCCGCGTCTTATTTAAACGACGCCTGAGTGAAGAGCAAATTGCCATCAGGCAGCATGGAAACACCATTCAGGGTGCGGCGTTTGCCAACGAGATTGTCTGGCGTACCAAGGAATGCCACCGGTGCATCCTGCCATATGAGTTTCTGTGCTTGCGCATAGGCGATACCACGCTTTGCCGGATCGGCCGTTGCCAGCCCGGCGGCAATGGCTTTGTCTACATCAGGATTGCTGAAATAGGAGACATTGTAGGAGGTGGGTACCCAGGATTCGGTGGCAAACAGCGGACGCAGCGCCCAGTCGGCATCGCCTGTGGACGTTGACCAGCCACCATAGTACAGGTCAAATTCCGCCTTTTTCGGGTCCTGTACGCCCCATAACTTAGCGTTGCGCGTGCCGGAATCCATCGGAGTTACCGTGGCACGAATGCCCACCGTGCCCAGCTGCGCTTTCAGTACCTGAGCGGCGCGCACGCTGGCCGTTGCATTCGTAACCCAGAGTTTGAGATCCAGACCATTCGGATAGCCCGCCGCTTTCAGCAGCGCTTTGGCTTTATCCGGCGCATAGTGATAATCAGGATCGTTTTGTTTCTGATAAAACTGGACACCTTCGGGCATGGCGGATGTGGCAGGTTTACCTAAACCAGCAAAGGCCACCTTCAGCCACAGATTACGGTCAATCGCATAGTTGATTGCCTGACGCACGCGAACATCTGCCAGTGGCTTGTGCTGCGTATTAATCGCCATGTAATAAAGATAAATGCTGGGATCGCGCTGAACAGAGAGGTTGCTGTCTTGCTTCACGGCAGCAATCAGATCCGAAGGCAATGGCCAGATTGCGTCAACCTGACCCGACTTCAACGCGGCTACGCGTGTTGCATCTTCTGGGCTGGGTGAGAAGATAACATGATCGACTTTTGGCCATCCCTGCTGCCAGTAACCGTCATACTTCGCCAGCGTGACCGCTTTGCCCGGTGTCCAGTCAACAAATTTAAACGGACCGGTACCCACCGGATGCAACCGGAGTTGGGCTTCGTCTGGATATTGCTTGAGAATGGACGGGCTCCACATCACTGCGGAAGGATGTGCCAGCGTGTTAATAAAGGCACCAAACGACTGGTTAAGATCGATTTTTACCTGATCGGGTGCCAGCACCGTAACCTTATCGATCATTTTGTACAGGCTGTTACGCTTTAGCCCTTTTTTCTGGTCTGCCAGGCGATCAAGGTTGGCTTTGACGGCTTCCGCATTAAAAGGTGTGCCATCCTGGAAGGTGACGCCTTTGCGCAACGTCAGCGTAAACTCCGTTGCATTTTCATTTGAGGTATAACCGGTGGCCAGCCAGGGCTGGAGCTTCATGTGTGGATCGAACTGAAACAGTCGTTCAAAGATACCACTCTGCACCGAATAGCTGACATTGTCTGAGGTATCGTGCGGATCCAGCCCCGTAATATCGGCATACATTGAAATACGCAGATCCTGTGCTTGTGCAGTCATGACCAGCGTCGTCGTCAATGCGAGGGCGAGTGAAGTACGGCGAAACAGCGTTTTCATAAAAATCTCCTGGTCGTTGAATTATCGCAATGCAATGCCGTCAGCGACCCAGTGCTGAGGCGCAACCTGTCGATAACGGGGTTTAGTGACCGTTTCGCCCACTTTTCTTAACGGCGAAGGGATTTCGCTGTCATCGATAATACGGGGCTGACGGTTCTCGGGATCCGCCACCGGCACGGAGGCCAGCAGGCGTTGGGTATAAGGATGTTGCGGCTGATTAAATACCGACTGACGCGGCCCAAGCTCCACAATCTGGCCGAGGTACATCACCGCCACACGGTTGGCAATGCGCTCGACGACCGCCATATCGTGAGAGATGAAAATCCACGCCACGCCCGTTTGCTGCTGCAGATCCATCATCAGGTTCACCACCTGCGCCTGAATGGAGACGTCAAGGGCCGATACTGCTTCATCAGCAATAATCACTTTGGGCTTCAGGGCCATGGCGCGGGCAATGGCAATACGCTGGCGCTGACCACCTGAAAATTCATGTGGATACCGACGCGCGTGCTCGGGCAGCAGACCAACGCTCTTCAGCAACGCATCTATCTGTGGCGAAGCCTGTTCCAGTGAGGACACCATGCCATGTAACAGCAAGGGCTCGGCAATGGTGAAACCCACGGTAAGCCGAGGGTTCAGTGAGGCGTAGGGATCCTGAAACACCATCTGAATTTCACGGCGGAGCGGCTGGAATGCTGCCTCTTTCAGGTGAGAGATTTCTTTCCCTTCGAAGTGAATGCTTTCGGCGTCACTGTTGATCAGGCGCATCAGCGCACGGCCGGTCGTCGATTTGCCGCAGCCGCTTTCGCCCACGATCGCCAGGGTTTCACCTGGCCACAGACTGAAATCAATCTGCTCAACCGCATGGACATGATGCGTGAGCGTCGAAAAGATGCCGCTGCGGATGGGATAGTAGACTTTCAACCCACGCACATCGAGCAACGGCGCGGTGTCGTAGCGCGCGGTATGCTGTTCATTTTCGACGGTATTCTGTGTGCCGAGCAGCGGAAAGCGTTGCGGCCACGCATATTCGCGCATGTCGCCCAGTCTCGGCACCGCCGCCAGCAAAGCCTGGGTATACGGGTGCTGCGGGGCGGCAAAAACCGCTGCGACGCTGCCCTGTTCGACGACTTCGCCACGCAGCATGACCACGACACGATCGGCGATTTCAGCCACGACGCCCATATCGTGAGTGATAAACAGCACCGCCATCTGTTTCTCGCGTTGCAGCTCACGCAGAATGTGCAGAATGCGCGCCTGCACGGTAACATCCAGCGCCGTTGTAGGTTCGTCAGCAATCAGAAGTTGCGGATCACAGGCCAGCGCCTGCGCAATCATCACCCGCTGGCGCATACCGCCTGAGAGCGCGTGCGGATAGCTTTTCATGACACGATCCACATCGGCAATACGCACCTGTCGAAGCAATTCACGCACGCGCGCATGCGCTTCTTTCTTGTCGCACTGTTGATGATCGCGTAACGCTTCAGTGAGCTGGTCATCGACGCGCAGCACCGGATTCAGCGAGGTCATGGGCTCCTGAAAGATCATCGCCATTTCACGACCACGCAACGTGCGGCGCTGATTTTCATCCAGTGTTTCCAGCGCATGTACTTTTCCGCCACGATCGCGAAACTGCATGCTGCCGCGATCGATACGGCCGCTGTTCGCCAGTAAGCCCATTACGGCCAAAGAAGTGACTGATTTCCCTGAGCCACTCTCACCCACTACGGCGACAATTTCGCCCGGATTAATGGCAAAACTGATGCCTTTTAGTGCCTGATTCTCGCCGCTGCGCCCACGAAATGAGACGCTGAGATCCCGAATATCAAGCACGGGTGATGAACCGGCGGCACTGTTGGCAGAAGAAGTGAGTCGTGTGTCCGTCATCGTCGCCTCGTAGAGTTATAGCCAGATACGGCCTTCGGAGTAGGTCAAAAAAGGAGAACTGTCGGCAGCAAGCCAGATAGGGCCATCTAAATCGACGTGCTCTGCGTTAACCGCCACCGGCAATGCGGCTTCCATCGCCAGTGATGAGCCCAGCATGCAGCCGACCATGATGCGCATATTCTGCTTTTGTGCTTCTTCTACCATCGCCAGCGCTTCCGTCAGGCCACCGCACTTATCCAGCTTGATGTTGATCATCTCGTAGCGGTTCCGCAGTCCGGCAATATCCTCGCGCGTATGGCAACTCTCATCAGCACAAACGGGAACCGGATGATGAAAACGTTGCAGGTCCTGATCCTGACCGGCGGGAAGCGGTTGCTCGACCATAGCAATGTTATAGCCCTGAAGTGCGGCCAGCAGGCTTTCCAGGTCCATTCCCGACCAGGCCTCATTAGCGTCGATAATCAGCGTGGCGCGCGGTGCCGCAGCGCGAATGGCCGCCACCTTTTCCAGAACCGCATCACGATTGAGCTTAATTTTGAGCAGGATGGCGCCACGCGATACGGCATCCGCCGCCGCCAGCGCCATATTTTCCAGCGTATCGAGGCTGAGGGTTTCCGCCGTGATCACCGAGCGTGGCTGAGGACGTGCACTTTTCTGCCATAGCGTTTGACTGGCGCGGGCGGCATCCAGTCGCCACAGCGCACAGTCCAGCACGTTGCGCGCGGAACCGGCGGGTAAGCGGTGTTGCAGATCATGACGGCTCAGGCCGGCTTCAACGTCAGCACGCACTGCCTCAAGCTCGGCCTGAACGCTGTCTGGCGTTTCATCGTAGCGCGCCGTGGGCGTACATTCGCCTCGCCCAATGAAACCGTTTTGCTCCAGCGTGACCCGGATAACCGTGACGGCGGTACGCGTACCGCGCGAAATAGCAAAGGGCCGTGCCAGCGGCAGTTCCACCACGTCAATCTGCAACTGTCTCATTTCACCCCCGCGCCTGAAGCAGTGCGGCGATCTCGTCGATGCCAAAACGCACAGGATCCGTAGCCGGTAAACCAAACTCTGCGCTGACTTCGGCGCAATAGGCGCGCGCTTCGTCTTCCGTGTAATTTGAGGTGTTAATGGCAAACCCCGCCAGCTGGACGGACGCGCTGGTCACATGGGCAGCGCGCAGATTGGCTTCAACGCAGTCTTTCAGGCTGACCATTGGCTGATGAGGTAAATGGCGCATATGGGGGCGCCCCATTTCATGGCACATCACCAACCAGTGAGGTTGCGCACCGTGCATGAGCCCCATACTAACGCCTGCGTAAGAGGGGTGGAACAGTGACCCCTGCCCTTCAACGATGTCCCAGTGATCCTCATCATTCGCGGGTGACAGCGCTTCGGCCGCACCGGCAATAAAATCCGCGATGACCGCATCCACGGCAATCCCTTCGCCCGCCACCAGAATCCCTGTCTGACCTGTAGCGCGAAAATCCGCTTTCATTCCGCGCTCACGCATCGCCGCTTCCAGCGCCAGTGAGGTGTACATCTTGCCCACGGAGCAGTCAGTGCCAACAGTCAGTATCCGTTTGCCTGTCCGCTTCTTACCACTGCCAACGCTCAGCGTCGGACGCATATGGCGTAAGTCAAAAAGCTCAACACCAAACGTCTGGGCAAGCGTCACCAGTTCGGGCTCGTCCACCAGACGGTGATGCAGTCCGCTGGCAACGTTCATGCCTGCTTTGATGGCACTTTTCACCGTATCCAGCCAGTGTTCTGGCAGATAGCCCCCTGCGTTAGCAGTACCGAGCACCAGCGTTTTCGCGCCGCGTGCTTTGGCGCTGATGATGTCAAGTTCATCCAGACCCAGGCTGACAGTACAGCCCGGGAGTTTAATTTCGCCCACGCACTGCTCCGGCCGCCAGATATGAATACCGCGCGCCGTTTTCGCCGCGAGTGGATCGGTGACATCGCCAAGAAAAAGTAAATAGGGTTGTGGAATTAGCATGATATTTCTCGTTTCAGACAAAGGTAAGTTTCTGAACCCACTATTTCATGCGCTTCAAAAGGTGACGAATGCTTGTTTAGTTGGAGGATATAACCGCAGGCTATAGTCAGATGAAAAGGTTATGGCACCCACGTTAATTCAGGGATCAGGGCGAAAATCAGTTCAGTTTGCGGGGGAATGCATAGGAAAAGATAATATGTAAGGCGCAAAAAGGCGGTGAAAAATGCCTGGTTAGTGTTATGCAACGATCACCAGGCACCCTTAACACCCACTGACGACAGACGAAGCAATAAAAGGTTACGGCTCTCTCAGCGCCGCTTCTGTGGCTGCCTTAATCTCAGGCGGCGTCTTTGCCATTTTGCTGCGGCTCAGGAAAGCATTGAGTAAAATCGCCCCAAAGGTCGCGGTGCCGATGCCGCCCATGCTGAAGCCGCCCAGGCTCAGGGTGAAGTTGCCCGCGCCCAGTACCAGCGTAACTGCCACCATGATGAGATTGCCATTCAGGCCCAAATCAACGTGGTTTTGTACCCAAATGCGGGCGCCAGCTACGGCAATCAAGCCAAATACCACGATGGATGCTCCACCGAGCACCGGGCCAGGAATGGTGTGGATCAATGCACCAAATTTAGGCGAAAAACCCAACACAATGGCCATGATTGCGGCGGCGACAAAAATCAGCGTGGAGTAAATTTTAGTGACGGCCATGACGCCGATATTTTCGGCATAGGTTGTCACGCCGGTGCCGCCCGCCGAAGCCGAAAGCAAGGTCGCCAGGCCATCCCCGATAAAGGCGCGGCCCATGTAGGGATCGAGATTTTTACCGGTCATCCCCGCCACGGCTTTAATGTGGCCAAGGTTTTCCGCAACCAGGATCACCGCCACCGGCGCAATCATCAGCATAGCGTGCGTGCTGAATACCGGCGTAGTGACGGTGGGCACGCCGAACCAGGGCGCCTGCGCCACGGCGCTGAAATTCACCGGCGTGCCCAGCCCGAGGCCGTTGGTGATCGCCATATAAATCAGGTACGCCGCCACCAGACCCAGCAACAGTAACAGTCGCTGTACCAGACCGCGTGTAAACACCGCCACCGATCCGATACACAGCACCGTCATCACCGCCATCCAGCTGTCAAACGATGAAGCGGATACGCTGTTTATGGCAATCGGCGCCAGATTGAGTCCAATCGCCATGACTACCGCGCCGGTCACCACCGGCGGCATCAGGCGCTCAATCCAGCGCGTGCCGACCGCCATGACCACAAAACCGATCAGCATGTAAATCAGGCCACAGGCGATAATCCCGCCCAGCGCGACGCCGATATTCGGGTTCGTGCCGTGGCCGCTGTAGCCGGTCACGGCAATTACTAACCCGACAAATGCAGCACTGGAACCGAGATAACTCGGCACGCGCCCGCCTACGACCAGGAAGAACAGCAGCGTGCCGATGCCCGACATCAGGATCGCCATATTGGCGTCAAACCCCATCAGCAATGGCATGAGTACCGTGGCGCCAAACATCGCCACCGTGTGTTGCAGTCCCATGATCACCGTCGCGCCAAACGGTAGCCGTTCATCCGGCGCGATCACCGCGCCATCCAGATTACCTTCTCTTTTACGCCATTGCGGAAACCAGGAATGTGCCATGTACGATCCTTACTAAGTTGAATGCGGATTGAGTTAACAGGCTATCTGACGCATCAGCGGATGATAGCGTCGGTCGAAATACGCCAGTCCGTGGCAGTCATCGTTGCAACGGAGTGCAACAACTTCACAAAACATAATATCGTGGGTACCGACCCGGGTGATCTGCGTGACCTTGCAGTCAAATGACACCAGCGCGTTAGTGAGGATCGGGGAGCCGGTGGCGAGATCTGTCCATTCGGCGGCGTCGAAGCGTTGTTCCATCGGCGTTTTTCCGCCGAATAAATTAGAAAGTGATTCGTGGCTGTCGGCCAGCGTGTTTACGCACAGCACCTGATTTTGTATAAACGCGGGATGTACCGACGCAGAACGGTTCAGGCACACCAGCAGTGTCGGTGGCGTATCGGTGACGCTGCACACAGCAGAGGCGGTGAAACCTGCCCGACCGCCGGGGCCGTCAGTGGTGATGATATTGACGGCAGAGCCGAGGCGCGCCATGGCATTGCGGTATTCCTGTTTCTCAACGGCAGCCTCTTTTTCAGCAAGGGGCATGTCGGTCTCGGGCAGTGTGGCGTTCAGGGTTGATTGCATGCTCGTGTCCTCAGTCATGATCGGTGATGCTTACAGCACGCGACAGGCGCGGTCAAAGTCCAGGCGCGGTGCGCGCGGATAGACTTTGCTGCTGTCGCCGTAACCAATGTTAATCAGAAAATTCGATTTCCAGCCTTCCTGCGCCAGAAAGGTTTCATCAACTTTGGCATTGTCGAAACCGGACATCGGTCCGGTATCCAGGCCGATCGCGCGACAGGCCATAATCAGATACGCAGCCTGTAAACTGCTGTTGCGGAACGCGGTATCCTGTGCCAGCTGTGGGCTGGAGGTGAACCATGAACGGGCATCGCCGGACGGAAACAGTTCAGGCAGCAGCTCATAGAATTCCGGATCCCAGGCAATAATCGCCGTCACCGGAGCGGTCATCGTTTTCTTCAGATTGCCACTGGAAAGTGCCGGTGCCAGTTGTTGTTTCGCTTCCTGGCTCTGAATAAATACGATGCGCACCGGGCTGCAGTTCGCCGAGGTCGGCCCCATGCGCGCCAGTTCGTAAATCGTTTTCAGTTGTTCGCCTGTTACCGGTTTATTCAGCCAGCCGTTATGGGTGCGGGCTTCGGTGAACAACGTGGCCAGCGCGCTGGCGGTTAATGCTTCGGTCATGGCATCTCCACAGGTATGAAATCAGACGGTGTTCCGGATGGATGCGAAGCCTGCCGCTGCAGCCAGTCCAGTAAAATCGGGTTAAACGTATCGGGGTCCGTTACGCTCATGGCATGTCCGCCGTAGCCCATTTGCAGGTGCTCGCCATGGGGAAGACGCGAGGCGAGATCGGCTGAACAGGACCAGGGCACCAGCAAATCATCTTTAGCGCTCAACGCCAGGGTCGGCGCGATGACGCCTTTGAGCGAGGTGGTCAGATCGGAGTCCATCAGCGCCTGCAGGCGATGCAGCAGGTTTTCCATCCCCTGAAAGTTCGCCACCTGATGCTGGCGCTCTTCCTGCAGGAAAGCTTCATGTTCAGAAAGCCAGTCACCCGGGTACAGAAACAGCGGCTGCGCCTGCACGTAGGCATCTACGCCGCTGTTAAGCAGCAGGTTCCGACGGACGTCGAAGCAGCGGCGCGTCTGGCTGTTAAGGACTGTCCAGCCATTAATTACCACCAGACTTTGCAGCAGCGCGGGATAACGCAGGGCAAGATGCAGACCCATAATGCCGCCCAGTGCGTGACCGACCAGATGACAGCGGCTGATATTCAGCGCGTTAAGTAAGCCTGCCAGCTCATCGGCCATATCCTCCATCCGGTAACCGGCGGGTACGCTACCCTGACTGGCGCCGGTGCCGTACTGGTCATAGACCACCACCCGAAAATGCGCCGAGAGCATCGCCAGCTGAGGCTGCCAGAATCCCCCGGAACCGCCGAGACCCGAGGAGAGCACGACGGTTTCTGCATCAGCGTTTTGCTGACCCAATACCTTGTAATACATACTGTTTCCTCAGATGAAATACATCACCGAACAGATTATTTGCCAAGGTGGGCAATCGATGCGATTTCGATCAACGCATCCGGTTTCACCAGCCCACACTGAATGCAGAACCTTGCCGGTTTTTCACCCGGGAAATACTCCGCATAGACCTGATTCACTGCCCCGTAATTCGCCCAGTCGGTGATAAAAATCGAGTTCATGGTGACGTCATCCATGCTGCCGCCTGCGGTTTCGATCACGCTTTTGATGATCTCCAGTACATGGCGGGTTTGTGCTGCCGCATCGCCCACATGTACGACGTTGTTGTCTTTATCAAAAGGCAAAGTACCGGAAACGTACAGGACCCCATCGGCAAGCGTACCGGGAACAAATGGCGCCAGCGGAACACCGCTGCCGGCTGGAATAATGGCGCGTTTAGGCATCGTTAATTGTCCTTTTCACAAGCGGTCAGGCCGCGTTTTGTTCAGTTTTGTAACCCACCGCGTCGCAGAAATGGCTTACGCTGGAGACCCAACCAAAAAACGTTTCGATGTTATAAATCGCGGCTTTTTGCGCAAACTCGGGGCCCGCCTGGTGTGTCGCGTCTTCCAGTACGACGCCAAAATATTCCAGAAAGAAGCCGTCACGCAGGGTGGATTCGACGCACACGTTGGTGGCGATGCCGGTAAAAACCAGATGATGAATGCCGTAGCTGCGCAGCAGGCTATCCAACTGGGTATTAAAGAAGCCGCTGTAGCGTGGTTTTGGCAGCACAATATCGCCCGGCTGGGGTTGCAGTTCATCGACCAGATCGTAATCCCAGTCCCCTTTCGCCAGCAGTTTGCCCATCAGCTCGGGACGTTTGCGCATTGTTTTCAGCGCATTGGATTTATGGAAGTTGGGCGAGCCCGCGCCCCCGGCTTCGACATACTGATTGTCCCAGCCGTTCTGGAAAAAAATCACTTTTATGCCTGCCGCGCGAGCAGCGGCAATCGCCACTTTGATATTGGCAATGACCGGCGCGGTGGCAGACACGTCAAAGCCTGCCAGATCAAGATAACCGCCCTGCGAGGCGTAAGCGTTTTGCATATCCACCACAATAAGCGCCGTCTGCTGCGGGGTGAAACCAATGGCTTCAGGACGCGCGGCCAGCACCCTTTCCTCGCCAGCATTATCGGGCGCGCGGCGAACCACGGTTTGATTTTCAACAATGTTCATCATGCGACCTCTTTCTGCTCAATGCCGATGTGCTGGCGCGTTTTCATTAACGGCTGGATGTAGCGACCAAAGTTTTCAATGCCTTCGACGAAATCGTCAAAGGTCAGCAATACGCCGCCCGCACCGGGAACCGTATCGATCTCATCAAGCATTCTGGCGACGCTGGCCCAGGAGCCGACCAGCGTCCCCATGTTGATGTTGACCGCTGACGTGGGATCGGCCATCTGGCGAACATTGGTATCGCTGCCGGAGCGGGTATCTTTACTGCTCTGGTCGGTGAGCCATGACAGGGCTTCCGCATCAGCACCGGCTTTGTACAGCTCCCATTTGGCGCGCGCGGCCTCGTCGGTTTCATCGGCAATCACCATGAACAACACGTAAGAGGACACGTCACGGTTTTCAGCGTCAGCCGCTGTTTTCATGCGGGCTGCGGTAGGTGCAAAAGCGGTTGGCGTGTTGACGCCTTTGCCAAAGCAGAAGTTAAAATCGGCGTGTTTGGCGGAAAACGCCATGCCGGCGTCACTTTGTCCGGCGCAGATGACTTTCATTTCGCTTTGCGGGCGTGGACTGACGCGACAGTCATCCATTTTGAAAAATTCGCCGTCAAGCGTGCAGTGCCCTGTTCCCCACAGATCGCGCAGTACGCTGACATATTCGGTCAGGTAATCGTAGCGGCGGGTAAAATAGTCATCGCCAGGCCACATGCCCATTTGTTCGTATTCCGGTTTCTGCCAGCCGGTTACCACGTTCACGCCGAACCGGCCGTTGGAGATGGAGTCAATTGTGGCAGCCATGCGCGCAACGATTGCCGGTGGCATGACCAGGGTGGCGGCGGTGGCGTAGAGCTGAATGCGGGACGTTACGGCGGCCAGACCGGCCATCAACGTGAATGACTCCATGTTGTGTTCCCAGAATTCCGTTTTACCGCCGAAGCCGCGCAGTTTGATCATCGAGAGCGCGAAGTCGAAATGGTAGTGCTCTGCTTTCTGCACAATGGTTTTATTCAGTTCGAAGGTTGGCTTGTACTGCGGCGCAGTTTCTGAAATTAGCCAACCGTTGTTACCGATAGGAATAAAGACACCGATTTTCATAGCTCACCTCGATTGAAAATAATTGGGACGACAACAAGGGCTTGCGAAAATCTCTGCGCGGCTTAAGTGCGTCCTGCGGGTTCCTGTTGCACCGTGCTGAAATCTCCTGACGTAAGGACATTTGCAAAGCGGATGCCAGTTTTTAAAAAGCCATTTAAAACAGAATGTTATGGGATTGTGTAGATTTATAATGGAGTAAATGGTCTAAAACAGACCATTTACTCAAAAATAACTGCACGTTAATCAGGCAGAGTTGAGCGCAAATGGTGCAGTTTTGTTAAATATTGGTTGTGCTGGGTTGTTATCAGGTTGTGTTTATAAATAACGCGTATGACGATAGTCGCCTTAATGCCTATTTGTTATGCTTTTGGCCTTGTTGTGTGTATCAGGGAAATGTTGTGAAGCCATTGTCCGAAAACCCGGGATCTGACGCCGGAGAAAACCTCGCCGCGAAAACGCCATCGAAATCTGTGACGCGACGTTCGCGAGCGGTTGCTGCCAAACGTGGCGCTATCATGGCCGCTGCACTGGAATTCTTCTCACTGTATGGCTTTCACGGCACCCGTCTTGAGCAGGTTGCTGAACGCGCGGATGTCTCGAAAACCAATCTGTTCTATTACTTTCCCTCGAAAGAAGATTTATACATTGCGGTGCTCAAAGGGCTGCTGGATATCTGGCTGGCACCGCTTAAAGCACTGCAGTCCGATCAGCATCCTCTGGAAGCAATACGGGAATATATTCGTCTGAAGCTTTGCGTCTCCCGTGACCATCCCCAGGCCTCACGATTATTTTGTCTGGAGATGGTTCAGGGCGCACCGTTGCTGAAACAGGAGCTGGGCGGCAGCCTGAAAACGCTGGTGGAGGATAAATCGGACGTGATTCGCGGCTGGATTAAAGATGAGTTGATCGCACCCATCGATCCTATGCAGTTGATTTTTATGCTGTGGGCCACCACTCAGCATTACGCAGATTTTGGGGTGCAGGTTGAGGCGATTACCGGTAAAACACTCAGCGATCCTGTGTTTTTTGAACAAACGGTGAAAAGTGTCCAGCACATCATTACCGAAGGGATTCAGATTCGGGCGTAAAAAATGGCGGGCAGAACGCTACTGTTCCAGGCCGCTTACACCACAGGCTAAACTGGCCTCGCATCTCTCCCGGCGTCATTGCCTTAATGCGTGCGCAAAAAACTTCACGCCGTCAGGCCAGGCGCCCGGGTGGCCCGCAAACGCAGTGGCTGCATTGCCGACAAGCAGGTTATGGGTTCCGGCCTGGGTGATGTAAGGCCCCTCTGCGCGCAATCTCGCCAGCGTAATTAATGAAGGTCGGACAATAACGATATGGCCAGGCCTGTGCTTATCGGGGCTTTCATAGGAAATCACGACCAGCATTCCCTGGTTAGCAAGCTGCTGTGCATGTAGTGCATCGGCCGCCCTAATCCAGCCCGCCTGACGCCCTTCCTGACTGTCGAACCAGCGTGTCTGCGCGCTTGCGAGCAATATCTGGCTGTGCTCTGGTGGCCTGAGCATATACACACCCAGCCGGGCCCCCATGGCCGCCGCAAACGCACTGCAGTGAGTATGATTGCCGGGGCCTGAGTAGTCATCGGGCTTGTCAGGCTGACCGGTTTCCCAGTTGACGTGATGATGATTGAGCCATAAATGCTCAACGTCCGACCGATCAAGCACGGTGAGGATCGCCTGAGCGGCAGGCGTGACGGGACCACAGCAGGGTTGCTCAGCGGAGCGCGCGGACGAGGGAATGTTTTCGGCGGCAACCGTTATTCCTGTCAGTGCAACGAGTACCACAGCCATGCGGGTGACTAAACTTAAAAAAACGCGGATAAGCGATTTTTTCATCGTTACCTCACTGCGCAGACAGAAAGATCAGCCTGCAGGGATAATACTGGCAGCCAGAAACAGGCAGACCCGAATGTGTCTGGTTATCCCTGCCACGTCAATGCCCTGAAAACGGTGACGGCGGTCAATGTTTTCAGGGCTTCAGCAATGCGCGCTAGGCATCACTCTTTTGATACATGGAGAAGAAACGGTTGTCGATACTTTCGCGGAAAAAAGCGTCCTGATCGAGGGCAGCACAGAATCCCTGATAGGTATGAGCAGGCACGGCAAGCCAGCGACGGCAGGTGCCATTGCGGTATTCAAGTTCCAGTACACCTGACGTCGGGTCGAATCCCGCACTGCGGAACAGAGAGGAAGAATTAATATCGTGTCGTTTCATAACGGATAGTCCCTATCGGTTGAGCCCAGTACCTGCGTTTAAGAGCGGCAATATAACACAGTCATCGATAAGAGTTGCCTTGGGTAAAAATCTTGCCATATTAAAAAATGATGCCCTGCCTGTAGAAGCCACACTGACCATGGTGTACCTGTAATGACGTCCAGCTAAATGCGTCGTTCGTAGCCGTTTTTCCTTTGTTTTCAGCCACGCTTTACGTTTTCTTGTCAGCCCCGGCGCTGACCGTCAAGGCGGTATAACTTCGTTTCTCTGTCTGCAGCCAGAGAAATGATAAAACGACTTTATTTTCTTATGATGACAGTGCATCAATAACTGATTGAACGATATCACCATTTGGCTATAATAGAACAACCAAATGGAGGTGATGATGAAACAGTTCACTTTACCCGTATCCGCTGCAGAACCGGATCGTCTATGGCAATTTGCTGGCCTGAGCAGTGCTGACGGCGTGATGCTGATGGATCAAATCGATGATGGTCTGGACGGCACGGTAGCCAGTCGCATTGTCACCTGGGCGCAAATCTCTCAGGCAGAACTGCGCCGTATGACCGGCATTGCGGGCTCAACCTTCACCCGCGGCGTTAAAAGCCGCTTTACTGCGGAGCAGAGCGAACGGCTGGTGCGTTTTATTCGCGTGATGGATCGTGCGGTTGAGCTGTTTGAGGGTGATAAAGAAAAGGCACGGCAGTGGCTCAATGAGCCTGCGCGCGCCTTAGGCAATAAAAAACCGGCCGATCTGGTTGCGTCAGAAACCGGTGCTTATGAAGTGCTGAAACTCATTACCCGGCTTGAACACGGTGTGTATTCTTGAAGCTCTATCGCATGACCAAAACGCGCTATCTGGGGTCGGCCTGGAGCGGTTTTGGTGCCCGTGAAGGCGGCGGACGCTGGAACAGCGTCGGCGTATCGATGGTCTACGCTTCTGAAACTGCTTCCCTCACCATGCTGGAGACGCTTATCCATCTGCAAAGCGCCAGCGTGCTGGACTTTTTTACCCTCATGAGCATTGACGTTCCCGACAGGCTGATTGAATGGATTGATATCAAGCAACTGCCTGACGACTGGGCCGCACCGGAAGCGCCTGCAGCGCTGCGTTTATTTGGTGATGCCTGGATACAAAGCGGGGGATCGGTCGCACTGCGCGTGCCCAGTGCCCTTTCGCCCGTGGAATCGAATTATCTTCTCAATCCCGAGCATCCTGAATTCAGTGCGATCGTCAGACAGGCGGTAAACATCCCCTTCCTTTTTGACGCACGTTTTTCCCGACAGGTATAAAGCCGACGCATTAATATGCACCTCTTCACGTCGCCCTGCGCCCTGACATCGGGTTGGGCTCCGCTTTGCGATATGTGCTTCAACGTGCACCTTTGTTAACGTTTCGATCGCTGCCGTAAATGGATGTAACAATCGTAAACTTAACGCGCAGCGAAAATATTTTTTACCGGAAACAGGGAAGAATACGCAATAAAAAGCAGTCATCCACCTTTCTGGCCCGGTTGTAAACGCATTGATTAGCGACGGATATTTTCAGGACACCGCATAATTTGCATTAAGTATTTTTCCGTTTTTTGCATCAATTTGTCGTCGATCGTGGTTAAAACAGGATAAGCAGAGTGAATAACTGAGCCATGATGATTAGGAAAAATGAATTTGGCTTAAGGTAGAGGATGCTGGCTAAATGACTGATTAATCGCTGATGTGTTTGCAGACGGCACCGATGTAGATTATTCAAAAGCCAAATTAACCGCCCCGGAAGAATTTCAAATTGTTATTGCGTTAACAATTTTTTACCTCCTTAACAGAAAATTGATGGTTAAGTAATGACAATAAACCGATTTGCAACAACATTTAAAATCAGAAAAACCCCTGATTAATGCATTGTATTTTTAATTCTGGTGTCACTTCATCAGGACAAGAATATGGCAAGCATAAGCACACTCGGCGCTGGTACTAACCTCGACCTCAACACGTTATATGATAATTTACAGTCAGCTGAGCAGGCGCAACTGACACCGATTACTAATCAGCAGGCGTCTTATAATGCGCAGCTGACGGCCTGGGGCGTGGTTCAGAGTTCAATGTCGAAATTGCAAACGGCCGCCTCTGCGCTGGAAAATGCCTCGAGCATTGCCACAACCAAAGTCACCAGCTCAAATACCGCCTTTACTGCCACGCTTGCCAGCGGTGCCGCAGCCGGAAACTATTCCGTTGAGGTCGATCAGCTCGCCGCCGCGCAGTCTCTGCTTTCTAAGTCCGCCAGCAGCGAAAGTACCGATCTCGGTGACAGCAGCATGGCATCACGTACGATTACCATCAGCCAGTCTGGGCAGAAATCGCCGCTGACCGTGACCTTAAACCAGGATCAGACCAGCCTGACAGATATCCGTGATGCAATTAACAAGCAGCAAGGTAGCGTTAATGCCAGCGTGATTATGGCAAACGATAACACCTACTATTTGTCCCTGACCGCACGTGATAGCGGTACCGCGAATGCGATGACCGTCAGCACCAATGACTCGACGCTGTCACAGTATATCAGTTACAGCAGTGGCGGCAGTAATAACGGCATGACACAGCAGGTTGCTGCTCAGGATGCTCAGTTGAAGATAAACGGTTTGGCTATCACGCGCAGCAGCAACATCGTCACCGATGCCCCTGAAGGGGTCACACTGAATCTGAATAAAGTTAACAGCGGTTCCCCTGAAACCTTATCTATCGCCACGGATACCACGCCTATGGCGACGGCGATTCAGACGTACGTTGATGCCTATAATTCCCTGCAAAAAACCATTGCAGATCAGACAAATTATACACCCGTGCAGGAAGGCCAGGCGCCAAGTACCGATAATGGCGATCTGCTGGGGGATAATACGTTAATGAATATCCAGACCAGCCTGCGCAGCCAGTTTTCCGATCCTCAGGGTAGCGGAAGCATTCAGGTACTCTCACAACTCGGCATTACCCAGGACGATAAAGGTGACCTGACGGTAGACAGCACCAAGCTGAATGCCGCCTTAACCAATCAGCCTGCAGATGTTTTAAGTTTTCTGACCGGTGATGGCAAAACTACGGGGTTCGCGACGCAGGTGACCAACAGACTCAATGATATGTTAGCCAGCAACGGCACGGTATCAAACGCGACGACAGGGATTAATACCTCGCTAAAACAGTTGTCTGATCAATATAACAACGTTAATGATCAGATCACCGCGGTCATGGCGCAGTATAAAACGGAGTTCACCAATCTGAGTACGCTGGTGTCTTCAATGACGCAGACGGGGGATTACCTCTCTGCACAGTTCGCAAAAATGTAATTCTGGTTTAACCGAAATTTTTATCTTCCGCGCTGATGGTACACCTTGCCATCAGCGCGCCGCCGTTTGATGTTATCCTTTCCCAGACCGGTTCCTCGTTCTTCCCTTCTCGGCTTAAGCTGAACACGAGAAATCCGTTCAACATTATTACCCGTCCGCTAACCGATGTCTCTGGGCATGAGAGCCAAGGCTGAACTCCCGTCGTTTTTCATGACAAACTGGTTTTAACGCTGCCAGCAATTTTCTTGATTACGGACGTCTGTCTTTCTTGTGGGAAAATGTAAAAAAATAATGATTATCATCGTAATGCCGGATAATGATATATCTTACTTTTTAATTAGGGAGAATTAATGCAATTTCCTTAATGAGAGGCTGTGTTACAGAAAAAACATGACTCATCATCCCATGCGGCTAATAATGTAAATATTTAATCATCTGTGCTTTTTGATGAGAGATGCTGTAACAAAAGGTTTTCAACCTTTAAAAAGTTATTCTTCTGATTGAGGTTTGTGTGTGCTTATAATAACTTTTTTCTGAGTTGTTTCTGTATTTACAACTTCACCGCCCTGTAAAAAAAACCATTCACTAATTAATCTTAACTGGCGTCTTTTCATTAAAGTTTGGCGTGGTCAGCTCGATAATAATAATGCGTAAATAATACGTTTCTATAAGAAGGAATTTACCATGTCAGTGATCAACACAAACGTTCTGTCGTTAATTACTCAAAACAACCTGAATAAGTCACAGTCATCATTGGGTACGGCGATCGAGCGCCTGTCATCAGGCCTGCGTATCAACAGCGCCAAAGATGACGCGGCCGGTGAAGCGATTGCTAACCGTTTCACATCAAATATTGACGGCCTGACGGTTGCCGCACGTAACGCCAATGACGGTATTTCATTGTCTCAGACGGCTGAAGGTGCACTGGATGAAATAAACAACAACCTGCAGCGCGTCCGTGACCTGACTGTTCAGGCTCAGAACAGCTCCAACTCAGCATCCGATATTGACTCAATCCAGGCTGAAGTTAACCAGCGTATGCAGGAGATTGACCGCGATACCAAGCAAACAGATTTCAACGGTCTGAAAGTCCTCAACACGGGATCGGGTAGCAGCACTTACAATTTCCAGGTCGGGGCGCAGGATGGCCAGACTATCGGTATCACCCTGAGTTCCAGTGACAGCTTCGATCTTGCTGCGGCCGGTAACGCCTCGTCAGGCACCGTGCAGAATACCAGCGTGACCACTGGCCAGACAGTTAACGGAACCGCCCGTAGCACTGCGGCTATTGGTTTTGACGTGCTGAAGGGTGCCGTAACCGGCGGTAGTGGTGGCACCGCATCAGGCAGCACCCCACTGGCGGATATCGATAAAGCCATCAAGGCCGTCGACAGTCAGCGCAGCCTGCTGGGTGCATCTCAGAACCGCTTTGAGTCTACAATCAGTAACCTGAATAACACCGTGACTAACCTGACTGCAGCACGAAGCCGTATCCAGGATGCGGACTATGCAACGGAAGTGTCGAACATGTCACGCGCGCAGATTCTGCAGCAGGCGGGATCGTCGGTACTGGCCCAGGCCAATCAGGTACCTCAGACTATGCTGTCTTTACTTCGTTAATCGACAATTTAAGAACCACGCTTTTTGCAGAGCGTGGTTCTTCTCAGAGGATTAACTTAAATCACCCCTCGCTTACCCTGCGAATAAAATCACTGAACGCGGCTAACTGTTTTGCCAGATGTTCCAGCGTGCCCTGCTCAATCACCTTCCCGGCCTGCTCATCGACTTTATTCTGGATCGCCCCACCCATAAATTCCGGCTTGTTCAGCACCATGGCATCGAGAAATACCAGAATCTGACGCAGGTGATACTGACAACGTGCTCCACCAATAGCGCCCATGGAACTGGTTTGAATCGCCACAGGTTTTCCCGCCAAAGGTTGATTCGGTACGCGAGATAACCAGTCAATGGCATTCTTTAAACCGCCAGGCACGGAGTAGTTATATTCGGGTGTGACGATAATGACGCCATCAGCCTCGCGAATACGTGCAGCCAGCGTGTCAACCGTGGCGGGGAATCCCTCTTCTTGCTGAAGATCCGCGTCGTACAGTGGAATATCCCGAATGGATGGCAGTGCATCTATGGTCATTCCTTCTGGTGCCAGCTGTGGGAGTGCACGTGCGATCATGGCGTTGTACGAGCCTTGCCTCAGGCTTCCCAGCAGCGTGACGATTTTTAACGGTTTGTCAGACATCATCCTTCTCCTTTTGAGTGGCTATAATGATTTACCCGATAAATCCAGATAGCATATGAATGCGCTCTTCAACAACAAGCAGGTTATATGAGAACCTTTTTACCGATTTTACTCTCTCTGCTGCTCTCTGGCTGTCTGTCCTCACCCTCACCGCGTGAAACATCGACATCACAGCTGGCTAATCCTGCATCCCAGCATTGCCTTGCTGTCGGCGGCAAAATTGACAGCGTGAAAACAGCAGCTGGCGAAGAGGGATACTGTACCTTGCCTTCGGGAGAACGCATAGATGAGTGGGCATTGTACCGCCGCAATACCCCGTAAAACCGGACGGCGGCATCATCTTTAAGGGAGTATCGCATTATGCCTGCCCCGGATAACTATCTCGTCCGGCAAGCAACGACGCATGACCTGGCAGGCATCACGGCACTGCTTCAGGAAAACGCAGCGGGCAATGGCGGCGCGCTGAATGGCGATTTCCCCGCCGAAAAAGTTGCCGGCATGCTGAATCACCCTGGCGCCATAGTGGCAGTCGCGCAGTGTGCGGCGGGGATTGCCGGCGTGTTATTTAGCACCTCATCATTCCGGCAAGGCCCGGAGGTGGTGAACGCCATGTTGCGCGCCTAGCCGCCCGGGAAGCAGTGCTGGATTTATGGCCCGGCCTGCATCAGCACCCGGGCCCGCGGTCAGGGCCTGCTGCTGCGTCTGTACGATGAACTGCGCAGTCACTACGGCAATAAAGCCCCGGTGCTGTTTATCCAGGCTGATAATCGTCGATCAATTCAGGCGCACGAGCGTCTTGGCATGACCCAGGTGGCGCAGTTTTACATCAGCAACGTCCATTTTTTGGTCTACAGCCATTAATTGTCCTTCACGCCCTATGGCACAAATTGAAACCTGCACCTGATACAGGCTCTAAAATTAATCTGAAAGGGTTAAGGGAGAACGCAGGATGATCAAAATTTGCCTCACGTGCGGCACGTCTTATCAACAGCAGGATGTTCACATTGATCGCTGTAAAATCTGTGAGGACGAACGTCAGTATGTCCCGGCAACAGGACAACAGTGGATTTCACCTGAGGCGTTGCATGCGGCCCACAGTAATAAATGGTCTCAGCTGGAAAAGGGATTATTCAGCCTGCAAACGGTTCCTGAATTTGCTATTGGTCAGCGGGCCTTTCTTGTAAAGGGCACGCAGGGCAACGTACTTTGGGACTGCATTCCCGATCTTGACGATGCCACGATTGACATCGTTCGTGCCCTGGGCGGCATCAGCGCGATTGCGGTTTCTCATCCTCATTACTACAGCACCATGCAAGACTGGGCAGCGGTCTTTGATGCGCCGATTTACCTGCACGCCAGTGACAGCGAGTGGATTATGCGTGACAGCCCCTATCTGCGGTTATGGGAAGGTGAGACAAAAATCCTCATGCCTGATGTGACACTGTTACGTCTGGGAGGACACTTTGAAGGTGGAACCGTGCTGCACTGGGCCAAGGAGGATGGCATCGTGCTGTCTGGTGATATCGTGCAGGTTAGCGCAGGGTCAAACGCAGTCTCTTTTATGTGGAGTTATCCCAATATGCTTCCTTTACCCGCCGCGACAATCACTGCGATCGTCAATCGACTTCAACCCTATGATTTCAGGAAACTTTACAGCGCATTTGAAGGGCGCGATATTATTGCCGATGCCAGCAGTGTGGTGAAGCAGTCGGCGCAAAAATATATCGATTGTTTACGCTAACCGCGGCTGACAGCTCCAGCGCTGTCAGCCATCAAGCTCACCGACCCGTTCTACCTGCAAAGGTTTTGGCGTTTTGAGCGCTTTGATATGCGCCAGCGCTCGCCTCAAGCAAGGCTTCCGCCTGAGGCGTCAATCGATTCATCGGCCTGACGAGTGATGAGCCCGGCGTTCTGCAGGCGGCTAATCAGCCCAGACGCGCCGTGCGGTTTTAAAATCAGCCGCTCTGCAACTTAACCCACCGTTGCCGTTGCTTCTCGCGCTACCCAAATAGTCAGCAGCGCCTGATGTTGCTGTGGCGTCAATCCCACATTGCGAGCCTGACTTTCACTAAAGGCAATAAATCTGCGTAATTTTGCGCGGAAGTTGGCCAGCAAGATGTAATCAGCATCTGTCATTTTCGGCTGTGACATACAGTCACCTTTAGCGATGGGGTTTATCTCGTAACACGATGTAAGTTTTCTGCTTTTAGGCATTGCAAAAAAAGACATTACGCAGGGGCGCACTGTCGATTTACCTGCCAGGCTCAACGTAGCTGGCCACAGGGTATCTCACGCTGCCTTGCCCGATCGGGCCTTGTACATTAGATATCTGACCTACCCTGCTATCACGTCCGCTACGGGCACAAAGCGATCGTTGAGCCAGACCTTTAGCCTGACCAGGACTACAGCGATAAGTGCAGAGATGCGGCTCAGCGCCGTACGCCCGACGTAGTCGGGTACAGCCCTTTAAATGATGTGATTTCATGCGTTTAGCTGAAAATCCAGACGGGAGAGCGGTGCTATCAGGACGCACGTTCTTGCGCTGCCGGGCATCAGTCGGGTTCGTCTGAAGCAAGGCGCATCGTCGCCCTGGCTACCCAGAGGGATTACCCGATGGGGCGCGGGTTTAGTGTCCGCGCGATAAAGGGGAGCGGGTCGCGGCGGTTAATGCGTCAGTGAGGAGGACGTTCATGTGCGGATGAAGGTGAGCGGCGAAAAGTCGTCTTGTCGTGAATAATTTTCGGTGTTGCTGCGCTGATAGGGATGGTTGATTCAACACACTATCAGCGCTATATAAATCTTGGAGTTTGGTTCTACATTGCTCAGGCGCAAGGTGAACCGGGTTGCCCCGGTACAGAAAAGCCGCCGCATGAAGCCAGGATTTACTCCGCAACGTCGTCGTCTAGATTTTTTACGCAGACCGCCAAGGTATCCTAAAAATGTCAAACGCTGACAGCGACGCCGTCCCGTTGCAAACGTGCATGAAGCATGACGACCCGCCATTACGTGCAGGCGTTGACGCCGCCCCGGGAAGGCCAGGAATTGAAGCCCGATGGACATCGAGTGCCAAGAGCGGAATCGGCACGGCCCTTTCATCAGACTCGCGCGTCTGGTTCACCTTGAGCCACGGCGTTCTCAACGAAATCTATTATCCACGCGTTGACAGCGCCTGTACCCGCGATTGCGTCTTCGTTATCACGGGGCCTGAAGGTTATTTCTCCGAAGAAAAGCGCGACTGCCTGACCGAAACCCGAACCCACTCGCCAGGCATTCCGGCCTTCACCATCACCAACACGGCGCGTGACGGCCTCTACAGGCTTGAGAAGGACATCATTACGGATCCGGCCCGTGACTGTGTGCTGCAGCGGGTCCGCTTCACCGCGTTGAAGGGGAACGTTGAGGATTACACCGTCACCGCACTGCTCGCTCCCCATCTGGTGAATGCCGGACAAATGAACGCCGCCTGGATCGGCGAATTTAACGATAAGCCAGTGCTTTTCGCCACCGGCCGCTCCCGCTATCTGGCGCTCGTCTGCGACATCCCCTGGACGGCAATGAGCGCCGGGTTTGTCGGTCTGTCAGACGGCTGGCAGCAGCTTAAAGAACAGGGACGCCTTGTGAACCAATACCGGCGGGCAGACGATGGCAATGTCGCGCTTGCCGGAGAGCTGGCGTTCACCAGCGCCTGTAGTGAAGCCACGCTGGCTATTGGTTTCGGCCAAACGGAATCCGAGGCCGCAGCGGCGGCAATCGCCAGTCTTAACGCGGGCTTTGATAAAGCGCGCGATGGGTATATTCGCAACTGGCAAGCGTGGCAGGACAGGCTCATTCCACTCGATCAAGAAGCGCGAAACGGCGTCAATACATACCGGGTTTCAACGGCGGTACTGGCCTCGCACAGAGCCGCTGATTGTCCCGGCGCCGTTGTCGCGAGCCTGACGATACCCTGGGGATTTTCGAAGGGCGATGACGATCTTGGCGGCTATCATCTGGTCTGGCCGCGAGACCTGGTCGAAACGGCAGGGGGTTTCCTGGCCGCAGGCGATGCCGACCAGGCACTCGCCATTCTGGAATATCTCCGTCGTGTTCAGGAGCCCTCCGGGAGGTGGCCACAGAACCTGTGGCTGGATGGAAAACCCTACTGGCCAGGCATCCAGATGGATGAGTGTGCATTCCCCCTTCTGCTTATGGATATGCTGCGCAGACTCGGCTATCTCGACAATAAAGCGCAGAAACGCTTTATGCCTATGCTACGCCGCGCGGCCTGCTACATTTTGACCAACGGCCCGGCGACCGCGGAGGACCGCTGGGAGGAAGACTCAGGCTACAGTCCGTTTACCCTGGCGGTTGAGATCGCTGCACTGCTTGCCGCCGCGGATCTGCTTTCGATAGACGGAGATGAAGCGGCGAAAAACCACCTGCGAGAAACCGCAGACTGCTGGAATGAGCAGATTGAAAAATGGACCTTTGCCGGGGAGCCTCATTTTTGCGCCTCGATTGGCATTTCCGGTCACTATGTCCGCATCGCGCCGTCGGGCGCAACGGATGAGGTCAGCGCATCCGGCAATACCGAGATTCGCAACCAGACACCGGATCGGGCGCTTCTGCCGACCGCTGATGTGCTGAGCCCGGATGCCCTGGCACTGGTGCGTTTCGGCCTGCGTGCAGCGGACGACCCGCACATCCTTGATACGATAAAGGCTATTGACCACAGTCTTCGGGTCGATTTACCCCAGGGGCCATTGTGGTATCGGTACACCGGTGATGGCTATGGCGAACACGCAGACGGCGCGCCGTTCGACGGTATCGGCCAGGGGCGTCCCTGGCCTCTGCTGGCGGGCGAACGCGCGCATTACGAGCTGGCAGCGGGCAGGCACGACGCGGCTGAGGCGCTCCTGGCCACGCTGGAAAAATCGGCAGGCTCGGGCGGGCTGTTACCGGAACAGGTATGGGACGGCCCCGATATTCCCGATAAGGCGCTGTTCTTCGGGCGTCCTTCCGGTAGCGCCATGCCGCTTGTCTGGGCACATTCCGAACACATTAAACTGCTGCGATCGCTTCGCGATGGCGCGGTCTTCGATATGCCACCCCAAGGCGTTGAACGCTATATCAGGAATCAGACCGGATCGCATTTGCGCATATGGCGCTTTAACAACCGCGTGTCCTCCCTTCCTGTCGGGAAGCAACTGAGGCTGGAAACGGAAGCGAACGCCCTGGTGCACTGGAGTACGGATGACTGGGCTACCGTTTCTGACTCCCCGGCGCGCTCATCGGGGCTTGGAACCTATTACGTGGACCTGCCTGTACAGCACGAAACCGCAGGAACCCGTGTTGTCTTTACCTTTTACTGGCCTGACGTTGAACATTGGGAAAACACCGATTTTACCGTTCACGTCGTAAATGAACCGAACGATCAAACCCGCATTGGCAATGGAGAATGATATGCAGATTGGAATGGTAGGTCTCGGCCGCATGGGCGCCAACATGGTACGTCGGCTTCTTAAACAGGGCCACGAATGCGTCGTTTACGACGTGAACGCCGATAACGTTGACGCACTGGTTAAAGAAGGCGCAACCGGCGCGTTATCCCCTGGCGATCTGATTGCGAAGCTGGAGGCGCCGCGCGCGGTCTGGCTCATGCTCCCCGCGGCGATAACACCAAAGATTGCGCGGGAGTTCGCAGCAGCGCTGAATAAGGGCGACGCTATTATCGATGGGGGCAACTCCTTTTACCGTGAAGCTATCGATATCGCCGCGGAATTTTCACCTCTCGGAATCGACTATATCGACGTCGGCACATCGGGTGGCGTTTGGGGCCTCGAGCGTGGCTACTCCCTGATGATTGGCGGCCCGCAGGCGGCCGTGAAGCGCCTGGACCCGATTTTTGCGTCGCTTGCGCCCGGTGCCGGTCAGAACATTGCGGAAGATGCGGCCCTGGGCACGGCGCCGAGAGGTTATCTTCATTGCGGGCCAGCAGGCGCCGGACACTTCGTCAAGATGGTACATAATGGCATTGAATATGGTGTCATGGCCGCCTATGCCGAAGGCCTGAACATTTTAAAGGCCGCCAATAGCGGAACCGGCGAGCGGGAGGCTGATGCGGAAACCGCTCCCCTTTCCAGTCCGCAATATTATCGTTTTGATATCAACCTTCCCGCCGTTACAGAGGTATGGCGACATGGTTCGGTGATCGGCTCCTGGCTGCTGGATCTGACAGCTGAAGCGTTGAAACAGGACCCGAATCTCAACCATTATGATGGCCGCGTGTCTGATTCCGGTGAAGGGCGCTGGACATTGCAGGCGGCTGTCGACACGGGCGTTCCTGCTCCGGTTCTCGCGTCTGCTCTTTTCGGGCGTTTCTCTTCTCGTGGCGAAGCACTGTTTGCCGAAAAAGTCCTCTCAGCCATGCGGCACGCCTTCGGCGGCCATTTGGAAAAAACCAGGTAACGCGGAGGTACACAGCGATGGCGCAGCAACGATCAGATGTGCTGGTAGTGTTCGGTGTCACCGGCGATCTTGCCTACAAGATGATCTTCCCTTCTCTCTATGCAATGGTGAAGCGTAAAACGCTTAGTACGCCCATTATCGGTGTTGCATTTGAAGACTGGACGCGTGACCAGTTGATCGCGCGTGCAAAAGAGGCGGTTGAAAAACATGTCGATGTGGTCGATCAGGCGGTCTTTGCCGCACTGGCGGACAGGCTTTCCTACGTTTCAGGCGATTATCGATCTCAGTCAACATTCGACGGGCTGCGCGAGGCGCTTGCCGGTCATCATAACCCGCTCTACTACCTTGCCATTCCCCCCTCCCTGTTCGAAACGGTTGCGGGGGGGCTGGCAGAGGCCGGTATCGCGAAAAACGCCCGACTTATGGTGGAAAAGCCGTTTGGCCGCGATCTCGCTTCGGCAAAGCAGCTGAACGAGGTGCTGCACAAGGTTTTCGATGAGGACGCGATTTTCCGCATCGACCACTTTCTGGGCAAGGAGGCTATCCAGAACCTCCTCTACTTTCGCTTTGCGAACAGCTTCCTTGAACCCATATGGAATCGCGAACATATCGAAAGCGTTCAGATCACCATGGCTGAGGACTTCGGCATCAAGGGACGCGGCAAATTCTATGACGAAGTTGGCTGCATCCGTGACGTGATCCAGAATCACCTGGTTAATGTGCTTCTGTTACTTGCCATGGAACCGCCCTCCTCCGGCGCATCCGACGATCTGGTTGATGAGAAAGTCCAGGTGTTAAAGGCCATGCCGCCTCTGTCAGACGATGACGTGGTACGGGGTCAGTTTGAAGGCTATACCGATGAACCGGGTGTCGCCGCGTCTTCTCCGACGGAGACCTTCGCTGCTGTTCGCTTTCAGATTACAACATGGCGCTGGAGTGGCGTTCCCTTCTATATCCGTGCTGGGAAAAATTTACCCGCGCATGCCACGGAAGTGGTTGTGCGCTTCAGGCGACCGCCGGTTACCCTTTTTGATGAAATTACCGACGAGCCCGCCAACTATATCCGCTTTCGCCTCGGCCCGGATATTACGATCGGCATCGGCGCGAGACGCAAGGCGTCCGGCGAAAAGATGCGGGGTGAAGCGGTCGAACTCACCGCGCTTGACGATGGTCTGGGCGATATGGCGCCCTACGAGCGGCTGATTGGCGATGCCATGGCGGGCGATCGTCAGCTTTTCACCAGGCAGGATGCAGCAGAACTGGCCTGGAAAATCGTCGAACCCGTACTGAAGGATAAAATCGTTCCACCTGCCTACAAACCAGGAACCTGGGGGCCTGCCGCTATGGCGGACTTTATGCCCCCCGGCGGCTGGGTCGATCCCGTTTGAGCCTATGGAGAATTACCAATGACGCGGCAAACTAAAAAAAAGAAAGATCATGTTGTTTTGTCCATCGACATCGGCGGAAGCCATGTGAAGATCCTCTCCAGCACTGGCGGGGTAAAAAAGAAGGCAGATAGTGGAAAAAACATGTCGGCCGCAGACATGGTTGCCGCGGTTAAGACCCTGGCGGAAGGCATGTCCTATGATGTGATTGCGATGGGATTTCCGGGTCCCGTCGCGGACAATAAACCCATTCGGGAGCCCGCCAACCTCGGTGAGGGCTGGGTGGGGTTTGACTATGCAGGCGCATTTGGCTGCCCTGTTCGCATCGTCAACGACGCCCTGATGCAGGCGCTGGGTTCCTATCAGGGCGGACGCATGCTGTTCCTCGGTCTTGGCACGGGACTAGGGGCTGCGATGATCATCGAAAACGTCGCTCAGCCCATGGAGATCGCTCACTTACCTTATCGCAAAGGCAATAGCTACGAACACTACGTAGGTGAAGCCTACCGGGTAAAAAAGGGGAACAAAAAATGGCAGGCGCGGGTTTTTGACGTGGTGGAAATGCTGACCACCGCGTTGCAGCCTGACTACGTGGTTTTAGGCGGAGGAAACGTAGATGAACTTGACTCACTCCCGCCAAAGTGCCGGAAAGGCGACAACACACTGGCATTCGAGGGGGGATTTCGTCTCTGGAACGATCCGAGATTAATTACTTGATTTCAACGCGTTGATTCGATGGGAAATATTTTCCTGAATCACGAATAGCCTTTTTTCTGGCGGAGCAGCAGCAACCATCCTGGTTCAGCCCGCCTGAAAAAAATGCCCCCATCCTCCTCCACAGACGCGCATCTTATGGACACAACAGAAGCAAAAAAGCGGGGGCGCTATGCGCGCCATAACTCCATCATGCGTTCCCCCTTGCCAAACCCTTATAGACATGGGGATTCGTATTGAGCGGGAGCCAAACCCAAACGTCATTGTCAGGCTCATCACCCGGCTTCATCACGCCCTGATGACATCTCCCGAGCTCATTGACAGACCAGGTGTGCGCCGGAAAACGTCGGAGACCTGCGCCAGCGCTATCCTTTCAGCGGCCTCCTTAGCCCTGAAACCGGCAAGGTGTTTGAATTTATGTTCGACGGGATCAATACCTTTACACCCCGCCATCTGGCGTTTTTTACCTCCGACCTCCATTCTGCGTTTCAGACCGCGTTAGCCGGGAAAGCGGGTGTGGACAGTGAACGCCTTCGCGCAGCCATTGATGAATCAAGCGAACACCTTTTTACGGCAGCAGGGTATGAGCCTGACATCTTTGCGGAAAAATTCCTGCCGCTGGTGCAGGCAAACTAACTGAGATGAACAGCATGAGCGCGATTTATTACGTACTGGCTTTTGCAGCAGGTCTGGGTATTACCCTGCAGACAACATTGAACAGCCAGCTTGCAAAAGGGCTCGAGGGCGACCCGGTCACCGCCGCGTTGTTTTCCTTTACGGCCGGAGCGTTGAGCCTAGGCGTTTACTCTCTGCTACGTGGAGGGGTTTTCACCGCCCTTGCTGCCATCCCTTCACAGCCTCTGTGGAGTCTGGCGAGCGGACAGATCGGTGCCTGTGCGTTATTCAGCTATGTGGTACTTGCACCAAAAATCGGTTTTTCAGCCCCGCTCGGGTTGGCGATTGTCGCTCATCACAGGTGATCGACCATTTTGGTCTGCTGGGCGCCATATGACGGCCGGTTTCGCTCATCAAGATGGGTGGCGTGTTGGTCATGCTGACCGGGCTCGGCATCATGCTTTTTAGCGACCGGCTTACCGAGCATTTTCTGTATTAACCAAGCGACACTGCTGGTTAGGGACGTATGTCCAGTCGCAGACGTGCCTGACCTTCAGTTCGTTCACCCTCGCAACTTTTATCCTCCTGGAGAAATAACATATTTTCAGTAGCAGCCCATGTCAGCAATTTGCTGGGCGAGTGCCCCTCTGGTCCCAAAGAACACGCAGACTTTACTGGACAGATATTGATGCTTGCCTTTCAGGAAGAGACCGGCGAAGTCATGCGCTGGCCTCTGCCTGAACGCCTCGGATGGATTGTCCACAACTGATTTATATGTTGCGCTCTCAAGGGGGCTGAATCTGTTACGATCTTCTTCGGTCGTGATGAGTTCTCACTATAATAACTCTCCATAGACTGCCCCTAAACGATCGAACCTTAGTGTTTATAAGGTCCGCTTCTGGCACAGAGCGGACGGTCAGCGCTGAATAATATCGACATTGTGATTTTGTCCATCATCCCGCAAAGGAATGCTGTCATCCGGCAGGAGCGTGCCATCCATAGTCACTCGAGGTTCACCGTCGTGACGAGAAATCCTAATGTAATACTGACTGCCCCCGTGTTGATAGGTCAGGCTGATCGAAGGCCAGTCATCAGGTAAGTGAGTGCGAATAACCAGCGTTCCTCCGTGCCGTTTTATTCCGAGTAACTCTTCAGTCACCAGACGGTAGGCCCAGCCTGCGGAACCGGTGTACCAGCTCCATCCGGCACGGCCGGTATGAGGTGCAACGCTGTACACATCTGCACTCATCACATAGGGCTCCGCCTTGTAGATGTTAACGCCTTCAGTCTGCAGCGTGTGGTTTACCGGATTGATCATTGACCATAGTTGCCACGCTCGCGCTTTTTGTCCCATCCGGGCAAACGCCATGACCGCCCAGATGGCGCCATGCGTGTACTGCCCGCCGTTTTCCCTCACACCCGGAAGATAACCCTGTATGTAACCGGGATTAGGACCATGACCATCAAACGGTGGCGTTAGCAACTTGATCAATCCTGCATCGTTATCCACCAGATAGCTGTCGAGTGACTTCATAGCCTGCGCACTGCGCACTGGATCAGCTGCGCCGGACAAAACGGACCAGCTTTGTGCAATCGCATCGATCCAGCACGCCTGCGATTCTCTTGTCCCCAGCGGCGTACCATCGTCAAAGTAGCCGCGGAGATACCATGCACCATCCCAGGCGTAAGATTCGAGATTTTTTTGCAGGCTCAGCGCTTCTGAATAGCACAATGCTGCCACGCGTTCATCCTGGCGCTGTTCAGCCAGCGCCGCAAAGCGTTGCAAAATATCGTAGAGGAAAAAGCCGAGCCAGACGCTTTCACCTTTGCCTTCAATACCGACCAGATTCATCCCGTCATTCCAGTCACCTGCCCCCATTAGCGGCAGGCCGTGCTGGCCGAAGTTTAGCCCCCGCTCAATCGCTTTTACGCAGTGCTGCCACAACGTCTCTTCGAGGTGGCTGATAACCGGCGTATCATAAACTGATTCTTCGCCGGGCTTGAGCGGACGCCCTTCAAGATAGGGAATCTGCTGCGCCAGCACGCCAGTATCTCCCGTTGTATCCACATAGTGACAAACCGCAAGCGGAAGCCACAGGTAGTCATCCGAACAGCGGGTTCGCACGCCATTACCCTGCGGAGGATGCCACCAGTGTTGCACATCCCCCTCAATAAACTGCCGTGAGGCACACAGCAGGATCTGGCTGCGCAGTCGCTCCGGTGCAACGTGGCTCAGCGCCAGCGTATCCTGCAACTGATCGCGGAAACCAAATGCCCCACCGGACTGATAGTAGCCGCTGCGCGCCATGATGCGACAGGCTAATGTCTGGTACAGCAGCCAGCCGTTTACCAGCAAATCAACGCTGCTGTCGGGCGTCTGCACAACGACCTTATCAAGCACGTTGTGCCAGAAATGGTGAACCTGATTCAGCGCCTGACGCGCATGATCCTCATGCAGAAAACGGGCAAGCGTTTCCTGTGCCTGTGCCGGGTTATCGGCCACGCCGAGGACAAAAACATATGTTTTCTGGTCACCGTCAATAAGGGAGGTTGTCGACTGTAGCGCGGCACAGGGATCAAGCCCGGCTCCCGTTTTACCCGAGAGTCTGCGAAGCGTCATGGCGGCCGGGGCGCGCAGTGAGCCATTACGCCCGATAAACTCGCGGCGGTCGCCCGTTACCGTACTCTGAGGATCGTTAACGGCGAAAAAGGCGGTGCGTTCCCCGCCATTAGCACCGTAGAAGTTATTGGCCATGACCGCACTTCCCCCCGCGAGGCCGGGCGAATGCGTGATGATATGCGCAGCAGAGTGGTTGCGCGTTGCCCCAAGTGTCCATTCCACGTAGCCGGTGACAGACAATTTGCGTGTACGGCCCGAATGGTTGCTGAGCTTCAGTATTGCAAGCTTAACCGGCGCCTGCTCGTCCACCAGGACTGTCAGTTCGCTGTCCAGTCCATTTTCACGGTGGGCAAACACGCTGTAACCAAAACCGTGGCGGGTAAGATAATCGCCCTGACCGCGCACGGGCAGGGTCATGGGTGACCAGCATGCGCCGCTTTCTTCATCACGCAGATAGAATGCCTCCCCGCTACGATCGCTTACCGGATCGTTTTCCCACGGCGTTAAGCGATATTCGTGCGCATTTTCGAACCAGCTGTAGGCCTGGCCTGCTTCAGAAATCACGCTGCCAAAGTTCTCGTTTGCCAGCACGTTTGACCAGGGCGCTGGCGTCGGTTGGTTTTCTCTCAGCAGGATCTGATACTCGCGACCGTCCTGAGAAAAGCCACCGTATCCGTTGAAATGGCGCAACAGGTGAGTTTCCGGTATCCAGTCGGCGTGATGATTGCTCTCTGACGTCACCGAGGGCACAAAAGGCCTGACGCGTTTTTTTGTCGCATGAATACGCTGGTTAAGTTGTTCATTGATGCCGTCAGCGCGATCGTCCAGGCTCAGACAGGCCACGCTCATCAGCAACTGCTTGTCTTCGGCAGACAAATGCTCACCGTTACGGACAAAAATCCCCCCGGGTTTATCTAACAGGCTGGCTTCAGAACCGGCATAGATTAAATCCATAATCTGCGTCTGCAGCGCCTGCTGGTAGCCTCCAGGGCTGTTATTAAGAATCACCAGATCCACCTCCAGCCCTTTCAGTCGCCAGTAGCGATGTGCCTGAATCAGCGTGGTGACAGAAGCAATTTTTTCCTCGCTGGTCAGGCTGATCAGCACAATCGGCAAATCACCTGAGATCCCCCAACCCCACAGGCCCGACTGACCACGTCGGTTTCGGCTAATGGCCTGTTCGTCACCGCGCAGTTCCTGACAGGGATAAAGTACCGCGCTGGCGAGGCGGTTGAACAAAGTTGCGTCATCTTCGCTGGCATTCATCTGCCGTAACACAACCAGACTGTGGGACCAGGCCAGTTCAAACACACGATCGGCGATAGGATGATCGCGGTATTTTTCCATCAGCGCGAGGCTTTGCTGACGGTTTTCGCTGACGCCAAAAACGATATCAATGGTCACCGGCTGTCCGGGCTGGAGCGTAATCGCGTGGCGTATCGACAGTATCGGATCCAGCACGGCACCGGACGTGTTACTGAGCGGTCCGTTCATGCTGACCGCCTGGGCATCAGCCGGGCTTTTTCCCCGGCCGATGAATCCCGCTCTGTCGGTGTCGAATGAAACGTTCTCTGAACAATCGCCATGCACCACCATCATATGAAACAGATACGGGCTCTGTTCATCCGGCGAGCGTGCACGCCGGTGGCACAAAATGGCATCATGCCTGGGATCGGCTTCCGTCTGAATAAACAGGTTGCTGAACGCCGGGTGCGCCTGATCGCTGATGTCCGAGGCAAGCACCACTTCAGCATAGGTCGTCAGCTCGAGTGTTCGTGGGCTTCGGCCTCGATGCATCAGGGTGACACGACGCAGTTCGATGTCATCTTCCGGTGAGACCACAACCCGGGTTTTCACGCTGAGCGAGCCGAGCACGCGCCTGAACTCGGCCCCCGCATCGGTAAAGATGATTTCATCGCTGATGTCCGCACTGGCCCCCAGAGGGTGACAGGTATTGCTCCACACCTCGTCAGTGAGCGGATCCCGGATATAGCAGAACGTTCCCCAGTTATCACGGGTGCTGTCGCTGCGCCAGCGTGTCAATGCGATGTTGTTCCAGCGACTGTATCCCCCACCGCCTGGCGTTATCATTAGATGGTAATGCCCGTTGGACAATAATTGTATCTCGGGGGTCGGCGTATCCGCATGCATGAAGATTCGCGGTTCATAGCGCACAGGCTTAATTCTTCCCTCATGGGACTCAAAATGACGACGCGGGCTGTAGAGTTCAACCTCATCGGGTACGCGCTCCTGTAACAGCAAGCTGGCCGATCTGAACGCCGGACTCGACATGAATCGCCCGGCCATAGGGGCATCAAGCAGCAGATGCCCCAGCGCCTGGAAAGCCATGCCCTGATGGTGCGCCATCCAGGATTGAACAACCAGGAAAAGCTGCCCGGTTGCCAGTCGCGATGGCGTATAGTCCAACGCTTCATAAAAACCATATTCGCCGCGCGCGCCGTTTTCCTGCAGCCTGAGCAGATTGTCGCAGGCCTTTTGCGGTGAAACCAACAGCGCCAGCAGCGTGGCATAAGGGGCTACCACCATATCGTCGGCGAGACCGCGCCGGAGACCAAGGCCGGGTACGCCAAATGCCTGATACTGATAATTATGTTGAACATCAAACGCATGGTAGCCAGACTCAGAGACGCCCCACGGCACGCCACGCTCTTTGCCCCAGTTTATCTGCCTGATTACCGCAGATTTGCTCATCTCATCCAGCAGACTGCCGTGCCAGGTTGGCATCACCAGATTCGGCATCAGATATTCAAACATTGAACCGCTCCAGGACATCAGGGCAGTTTCATGATCGATGGTGGTAAACAGTCGGCCAAGTGCATACCAGCTTTTAAGCGGCAGCTGATTCGTCGCAATAGCGACAAAACTGGTCAGGCGGATTTCTGAAGGCAAAAGATCGTAGTGGCTTTTATCCAGCGTGTTGGTATCGCAGTTGTAGCCCACACTTAGCATGCTGGTAGCCGTGTTATACAGAAACGTAAAATCCATTCGCGCATGGTCAGCGAGACGTTGTTCAAGTTCGCTGATAATCGCCAGTCGCCGCCGGGCCTGGGTCATAACGGCTGTCGGCGCGATAACCGCTTCAAGGGTGATTCCGCCAGCCAGCTCACTCAGCGTAGGCAGGGCCTGTGCATGATATGTCACCGGTAGCCAGCCAAGCAGCGTCGTCCATTCATCACAAAGCTGCTGCAGTTGACTGACCAGATGCGCCGTCCAGCGCACCACCACGCGGCTTTCCTCCTGAGACAGCCGGGCCAGTTCGTTGCCGTGCACCTGCATTTTTTTGAGTTCGCTTAACAACTGCCCTGAAGGTAACGATGCAGCATTAAGGCACTGCGTGCGCAGCACGCCCAGGCTGGCTGGCGCGTTATGGCCCCAATATTTTTCCAGCACATGCAGAGTATCATTCAGCCCCTCCAGTAGGCGTACGCCGTTGAAAACGGGCTGATGACGCATGGCTGACAGCCCTTCGCGCAGTGTCAGTAAGTGGCCGGCCATATTGCCGCTGTCAACGCTGGAAACATAACGCGGGCTGAGTGGCGCAAGCGTGCGGGTGTCATACCAGTTATACAAATGTCCCCGGTAATGCTCCATCTTATCCAGCGTGTCGAGCGTCTGCGTGATGCGCTGCAGGACATCCGCGCCAGAGAGATAACCGAAATCCCAGGCCGTAAGGTTCGCCAGCAAGGACAGTCCGATATTGGTGGGTGACGTGCGATGCGCGATTTTTGGCTCCGGGATTTCCTGATAATTGTCCGGGGGAAGCCAGTTTTCCTGCGCCGTCGCGAAGGTCTCGAAAAACGCCCAGATTTCTCTGCTGGTCTGACGCAGAAGTCGTTTCTGTTGCGGGTCAGGCAGAAACGCCTTACGCGCTGGCGGGCGGCTCAGTCCACTCAATAATAGCGGTGCCAGGCACCATGACAGGCTGATGATCAGGGCCAGGGTCAGCCATTGTGGCGCCAGTAGCAGCGTCAGAAGCGTGAGTGCCGCACCACAAGCCACATTCAGCCACATTACCCGATAAAAACGAAAGGCAGAAAGTTGGGACTGAAGGCTGTCCGGACTGTGGCTGGGCCATTGCGTCAGGTTGCGCTGGCTGATGCCAAGGCGCCAGAGCGTTACGGCGATCGCATACAGCGAATAGCCCGCCTCATGGGGCAATAAAATAAAATTGAGTCCGATCCGAGAAAGTCGCTTCAGTGCCCCCGCCGTAACCAGCACCAGATGTTGCCTCAGAGGACGACGATGCGGCTTGTTGGCAAGATCGATAAGGATACAGAGCGCAGCAGGCAGCAGCCAGACCAGGGCCAGAACGCCCAGCCAGTATCCCGGATTCGGCACCCACAGCAGCGCGCTAAACTGCAGCACCAGTAATGCGGGGGCGACCAGGCTGCGGCGCAGGTTATCAAACAGCTTCCAGCGAGAGAGCGCTGACAATGGGTTTTTATCCCGCGTCCCATCCGCTTTTCGGACCCGCAGCTTAAGCCAGTTAAGCAGTTGCCAGTCGCCACGGATCCAGCGCGTACGGCGTGCGACGTCGGACAGATAGTTGTTCGGGTACTGCTCGTAGAGTAAGACCTCGCTCAGCAGCCCGGCGCGGGCATAGCATCCTTCCAGAAGATCGTGACTGAGCACCAGATTTTCCGGGCAGGTGTTGGCCGTGGCCTGGACAAAAATATCCACGTCGTAAATTCCCTTGCCGACGAAGGAGCCTTCTTCAAACAGATCCTGATAGATATCTGAAGACATCATGGAATAAGGGTTATTACCCGGTACGCTGCTGCGCATCGCGGCATAGCGGCCCTGACCGTTACGCGGCATCTCTTCTGCCAGCCCCGGTTGTAAAATACCGTATCCTTTGACGACCCGCTGACATCGTGGATCGTATTCCGGCTTGTTCAACGGATGCGCCATCGTTGCGACCAGCTTATGCGCGGTATCACGTGGCAGGAGCGTGTCGCTGTCCAGCGTGATGACATACTTAATCTGTCCGGGTAAGCGGTTCGCGGGCATGCCCGCAACGCTGGAAAATTGCGTGTCTGGATGACGTAACCAGCTGTTCAGCAACGCCAGCTTGCCCCGTTTGCGTTCATAACCCATCCAGATCCCCTGCGATGCATTCCATTCAGGCGAGCGGTGGAGCAAATAAAAGCGCTGATGGCGGCAAGGATAGCGCAGGTTAAGCCGGTGCATTTCTGACATCGCCTGACTAAACAGTGCGCGTTGTTCATCCGTACTTTCAGTCGCCGCGTCAGCAAAATCGGTAAGAAGCGCGAAACAGAGGTTATCGTCCTGGTTGCCAAGCCAGCACACTTCAAGGCTTGTGAGGAGCGTGCTGAAGCCGGCGTGACTCGTCAGCATGCAGGGGATCGCCACCAGCGTGGAGTATGTCACCGGAATCCCGTCAGAAAAGTCCATTCGTGGCAGCGGTCGGGGAGTCCGAAAGCGGGTCGTCGCTTCACTGAGTATATCGCTGACCAACTGACTCAACGCCACAATCAAAGGTAAAGCCAGCAGTAACAACCACCAGGCCATGCCCAGACTCGCTGTGTCATACAATATTGCGGCGGTGGCCGCCGTGGTTAACAGGCTCATGCTACCAAGCCAGGATAACAGAGGATATCTGTTGAGACTGTGCCGCAAGCGTTTGAGGCCAGAGCTCGCCACCGACAAATGGTGATCTAACTGACGCCGCCCTTCTCCCATCAGATAATATCCAATGTGATGAGAGGGCATGCCCGGTTGGGTTGATGCTGACAACGCCAGTATGCGGCTTGCCACGTCGGGCTCACTGAGCTGACTTTCCCGGGCCAGAATCTCAATCACATGGCGATAATGATCGCGGGTATCAAAATGCATACAGGAATATATGCCCGCCGGATCGCGACGTAACGTCTGCTCAACCACACTAATGTTCTCGGCGAAATCAGCCCAGTTGGTTTCATTGAGCAGGCGTAACCCGGCAATACTGTTGCTGACGGAAAGTTGACTGGCCGCAAGCTGTTGGTTGAAGCGATGGATCAGTAACTCGGTTGTGAGGCCTTGCTCGGCAAGGCGTTGTTCTACCCAGCCCAAGGGTAATGCCAGCGCATTCCCCTGCCCGTGCAGACGACGAACCATTTCCGCGACAAAGGCACTGCTCAGTGGCGGCCGGGAACGCGCCATGTCGG
Source organism: Pantoea ananatis LMG 2665 (assembly GCF_000710035.2). Taxonomy (GTDB): domain Bacteria; phylum Pseudomonadota; class Gammaproteobacteria; order Enterobacterales; family Enterobacteriaceae; genus Pantoea; species Pantoea ananatis. The sequence goes on from NZ_JMJJ01000017.1 coordinate 67,197, forward strand.
CGATCACCAGAATGAGGTCAGCTGGCGCATGTTCGGCGCAGTCGGTCATCCGCGTTATCCAGCTGTCAGCAAGGCTGCGTTCCTGCTGAGCCTGAACCACCTCAATACTGACCCGACGCAGATTTTCAATCAGCGCCAGTCGCAACATACCGGGCAACGCCCAGACTTCCCCTAACGTCAGCGGCGTGACCTGCTGGTAGGCGCCGATGTAGCTGGTCAGACTGGCGGTGTCCCAGCGTCCGTCACCATGCGCAACCGCCTCGGTAGCAATATCATAGATACGCGGACAAGGGTGCGGAGACGCGAGTGAAGGAAGACCTTTGCCAAAGCTGGTCGGCAAGTGCTGGCGGACGTTGCGAATTTGCTCCTCAATCAGGTAGTAGTTGTCCAGCAACCACTCCCCAGCGGGCATAATGCTGGTTTTTTTACCGGCGTTAAGGGTGTAACAGTTTTGTGTAATAACGGCTTCGTTATCACTTAATCGTTTTAGCAGGTAGTACGGCATCTTGTCCGGCGACAATTTATGCGTATGCGCCAGCTTTTGACCATAACGCTCAAGCTGAGGCGTTGAGAACAGCTCCGGGCGCGGAGTGTTTTCCCCCATAGGGTCATTGGAAGAAAACGATGCGCGCCCTGGCGCTTTTGTCATGATACGGGCGCGGCGAAACCATGCCCCAGGATTTATTTTCATAGTCTTGCTCTCATGCGACATTAACGCGCAGGAGCAGTTGAGAAATCAGTTCAGAAACGTTCTCTCAGGATGGGCGTAAGGCATCAGGGATTTATCAGCTGCAGGTCCAGGTCTTTACGGTATAACAGGGAAGATCGTCGGATCTGAAAGTCAGGTGCTAACGTGGAGAGACAAAGAGAGATTTACATCCCGGACAAAGCATAGCCTGTTTCAGGCGAATCTTTGAGGCAGGCTGGGAGGAACTTAAACCGCAGGCAGGACAGACTACCGTGGACGGAGCACTCATGAACTTCCTGGCGTAATCGAGAAGAGACATGGTGGTTACCCTTTAGAGGAATGAAACTCATACTATCACAGTTGATTAATTTCCAATCGATTTGTTTCGTTGTTACCTGCCTGCAAGTGAGCAGTTACATAAAGTGGGAGGATTATTTAATTTTGCCCTTGGAAAAAGGCGTCACTTTCATACTTTTTCTAAAAAAATATTATTGCTAAAAACCTCAGTTTTTTACTCACTGTCAAAAAAAAGTGCTTGCGACGGTTATTTATGCCCTGTTTTTAAGCGCTTCCGAGAGTATCAACGCTCTAAACAATCAGGGGTGAGGCTCCTTTAAGAACTGATGACCCGCCACACCCGGTTTACTGTAGCAGCAGACATCCAGATTTACTTCTGCGATCCTCAATCCCCTGGCAACATGGCTCAAATGGAAATACGAACAGGATGCTCAGACAATATTTTCCAAAGGGAACTGACTTATCGGTTCACAGCCAGCAAAGACTAAACAGCGTTGCCAGACAGCTCAACGAAAGGCCGAGAAAAACGCCAGACTATGAATCACCCGCAGAAGGGTTCAATAAATGTGTTGCATCTATCGGTTGAACTCACAGCACAAAGCGGACGTTTTAATCTGAATTAACCCCTGCAGTGAGAGCCGTGTTTCGTATGGCGCTTAAGCGGCATGACGGCGCCAGAGGACGTAAAAGATGGCGCAGATGATGAACGGCCCCTTACGCCCGACGTAGTCGGCTACAGCCATATAAATCGTGACATTCCCTACCTTTCTTTAAACAGCCCTGCAGGCTTTCAGCAATGAAGAAACGCAGGTAACCCGGATGAGCGTGCTTTCGCCGCGAAAGGCGCAATTGCCGGGTTACGAAGCGTCAACTTCCTGCTGACGCTTCGGGGAGTTAAGGATTCTTAGAGTAAAAATTGCGGTACCCGTTAAGGTAGATAACCTGTCACGTTGCAAACGTATGAGAAGACGTTCAAGGATGTTGGACGTGCATTCCGCCGCGCGCGGCGGACCGTTATTTTTTGAGCCGAATGTGCTCCAGCCCCAGCAAAACGTTATTGATGTCGTTATCACTCAGATGCTGGACATTTAGCTGCTGATGTAGCTGAGCTAAATCGCCTTTGGTAAAACCACCCTGCGACAGCTGCTGGTTGATGGCTTGCAAAATCTGTCCGTCTAACAGATTAATCTGCTGGCGCAACTCTGCCAGATCTTTGGCGGGTGGGACGGCATGCGGAGCACTCAACCAGTCTGCCAGGTAACGATACTGAATCGCTTTACTTGCATCCATCAGTCCCTGGAAAAAAGCGGTCACAGACTGTGGATCGAGGCCAGCTTTTGCCGATTTCTCTTTGGCTTCGGCTAACACATCCTGTTCCCGAGCCAGGTCTTCAATCGGCTTATTGTGCGTTTTTTTGAAGGCTGCAACATCCTTCATTAACAGCATTCTCTCATGCAGTGCCCGAGAGAGTAGTGAAACGGGTTCTGACGCTGGCGCGGCGGCGGCAGAGCCGCAGAAAATTAATGCAGCAAGAAGAAAGGTCATATATTGCATGTTTGGTTAGCCTGTTTCCAAATAGTTGAAAAAGATTAATCAGATTAAACGTACCTCTCAGGGAGCGAGTTTCATAGAAATATTATTTAATCTCTGTAATTAACTAATACAAATTATAACTAGAATGTTAATCACTAAGCTGGCGATGTTAAGAGAAAGTAACGTATTTTTTCTGCGAATTTAAGTTTCAGGGGTGATTATCAAATCTTTAAGATGTTAATAAATACCCGCCGGAAGGCAGATCAACCAACTTATTGATTTTAAAATCTTTTATTCTTGGTAAGGATTTTTAAATTTTATATTTTTTCTGGTTTCAAATGTAAAAAAAAGTCAGCAAAAAACCTGCTTAAATTATTCGCCCCCTAACTATTATGGGCTTAACTGTTAATACTAAACCATAAAAAAGTCGTAAAACAGCGCCTAAACAGACTGATGTCACAGTTGTGAATTTATATTTCAAATTGTCTTTAAAGTTTTCATGGTGGTAGTCGATAAGTTTCATTAAGCAGTGTGGGGTTAATACAGGCTGCAAAACACGCTTTCTTTTTCCTTCCTGTCAGGGTGAAATTATGTTTATTACACGTACGTTTTCCGATATGAAAATAGGAAAAAAGCTGGGGTTGAGTTTTGGCGTGCTTATCGTTGCGACCCTCGCGATAGCGCTTCTGGCCTTCAAAGGTTTCCAGAGCATTAAAGAGAATTCAGCAAAACAAGACGTTACCGTCAACATGGTCAATACACTCAGTAAAGCGCGCATGAACCGTTTACTGTATCAGTACACGAAAGACGAGCAGTATGCTCAGGTCAACGCCCGCGCACTCAACGAATTAAGCGCCCATTTTGACACGTTAAAGAAATTTGACTGGAACGCTCAGGGTGAACAACAGCTTGACGTTCTGGGGAGCGCGTTACAAAGCTATCAAACCCTGCGCCAGGCATTCTATCTCGCCTCCAAAAAGACCTTTGCGGCTTCTGCGGTTATTCAGGGTAACGATCTGCTCACGCTTGGGCAAAGTCTTGATGGGGTGAATATTCCCGCTCAGCCAGAGGCAATGCTGCAGGTATTACGCTTAGCCTCATTACTGAAGGAGGTCGCCGGTGACGTCGAGCGCTTTATTGACAAGCCCACTGAAGCCAGTAAAGTCGAAATTTACGGTAATATTACGTTCATTGAGCAGATCCGAACTCAGCTTTCGGCGCTCGCCATTCCTGAGATCCAGACGGTCCTTAATACGCAAAAAACGGATCTGACGCAATTAAAGCAGGCTTTCACGGACTATATGACTGCCGTGGGTGCAGAGGCCGCTGCCTCTTCACAACTCAGTGCAGTGGCCGAAAAGTTAAATACATCTGTGGCTGAGCTCTTTGACTACCAGGCATCTGAATCTACCAGCGCTCTACTTAACGCTGAACGTCAGATCGCCGTCGTTGCCGCATTGTGTATCCTGCTCAGCCTGTTGGTTGCCTGGCGTATTACGCGCGCCATTACGGTACCGCTGAAAGAAACGTTGAGCGTGGCTCAGCGCATCTCTGAAGGCGACCTTACCGCCACGCTTTCAACCACGCGGCGCGACGAACTGGGCCAGTTGATGCAGGCGGTCAGCGTGATGAACGAAAGTCTGCAAAACATCATCACCAACGTGCGCGACGGAGTGAACAGTGTGGCGCGTGCCTCTTCTGAGATCGCCGCCGGTAATATGGACTTGTCATCGCGCACTGAGCAGCAGTCTGCCGCCGTGGTGCAAACCGCTGCCAGTATGGAAGAGTTAACTTCCACCGTTAAGCAAAATGCTGAAAACGCGCACCATGCCAGCCAGCTTGCAACGGAAGCATCGGCGAATGCCGGACGGGGCGGTGACATCATTCGTAACGTAGTCACCACCATGCAAGGCATTACAACCAGCTCAGGTAAAATTGGCGAAATCATCAGCGTAATCAATGGAATATCTTTCCAGACAAATATTCTGGCGCTGAACGCAGCTGTTGAAGCGGCACGGGCGGGCGAGCAAGGTCGGGGTTTTGCAGTTGTCGCCGGCGAAGTCAGAAATCTTGCGCAGCGCAGTTCTGTGGCGGCGAAGGAAATCGAGACGCTGATCCGTGATTCACTGCATCGTGTTAACGAAGGGTCCACGCTGGTCGATCAGGCGGGATCGACGATGGATGAAATAGTCTTGTCCGTCACGCAGGTGAAGGACATCATGAGCGAAATCGCGGCGGCTTCCGATGAGCAAAACCGCGGCATATCACAAATTGCTCAGGCAATGACAGAAATGGATACCACAACACAACAAAACGCCGCACTGGTTGAAGAGTCTTCAGCCGCCGCCAGCTCGCTGGAGTCTCAGGCAGAAGAGCTGGAAAAAACGGTCGCCGTGTTCCGTTTGCCCGCGAACAAGAGTGGAATGGCCGTTAGCCACAGCACAGCAAAATCTGTGACCAAAGCGCCTGTCTCTCTTCGTCAGCCCAATCCAGCCGAGGGTAACTGGGAAACGTTCTGACTGTGATGATAAAAAACGCCGGCATAATGCCGGCGTTTGTGTTTGATACGCATCAACGCGGTTCACCAACCCTGCCCCTGCTCTTTCGGCATAGCCAGACGTTAACTGCCTGACATGGCTCAGAGCGAAACCGTGCTTTCAGCTCGTTTTTCCTGGCTTGACGCACAGACAAAGTAAACCCACCAGGATCAGAAATACCCCCGCCATCGCGCCCGCATGGAACGGCTCTGCAAACAGCGGCAGGCTGATCGCCAGCAACCACACCAGCACGTAGCTGATGCTCAGTAGCGGATAAGCCCGGCTCAGCGGCAGGTGGCGCAGTGCTAAAAACCAACTCACCATCGAGCAGGCATACGCCGTTAATCCACCACACAGCACCAGCAGCGGTAGCCAGTAAAGCGCGTATTGCGTTATCAACATCGGCAGCGCGGGCAACTGGTGCATTGCCCAGCGCAGCATCAGCTGGGCCAGCGTCACCAGTAAGACGCTGCACAGTGCCAGCAGGTAGCCTCTCATGCGTAACTCCCTATGATGGCCACGCCCACCACAATCAGTACGGTGCCCATCCACTGCCAGCGGGTCATTCTTTCCTGCCAGACAAAGCGCGCGGCCAGCGCGACCAGGATGAAATTAATACTCAGCATTGGATAAGCCAGGCTGACGGGCAACCGCTGCAGCACTAACAGCCAGACGACCATCCCCAGCGCCAGCAGCGCCAGGCTGGCAACCAGCCAGCCTGTAAGTCGTGCCCGGTTGGTCTGACGCGCCGCCTGCTTTTGGCAGAGCTGACCGGCACAGGTAAGCAGACTGGTCAGCAGGACCAACAACAAACTCATCACTCATCAGCCTGGTTATATTGCAGCAAAAGCATCCGACCGTTACGGTAAACAGCATCCGCAGGCGGTAAGTCTGTTGGCGTCGCTTCTCCACGATCCAGCATTAAAATCAATGAGACATTGCCCGCTTTACGATGTGCCTTAAGCCACTGCGGGAAATCTTCGCTGCTGACATAGGAGGAATGCGCATCAGGGAAGCTGAGGCCATATTGCAGTTCGCCTTTTTGACTGTATGCAATGATATCGCTACGCTGCAACGTCCAGGCAATCGCAGAAGAGACGCCTGAATTATCGCTTAATATGTAGCGGCTATTGGCAAGGCTGCTTTCAATGCTGCGAATAAACACCTGAGGTTGCTTCGTGTTTTCAACGCCCTCAGGAATGCCCGAACCCACACAGAGTGCCAGAGCCAGCGGGCATAGTGCCGCTGCCAGCCAACGACTTTGTGGCGATTTCAGGCTGAAAAGCCCCGCAATTGCCCAGCCAGCAAAGGACAACACGGCCATAGACAGCGCCAGCAACTGATGCGGTCCATAGAGTGGTCGATGACTCAAACCCCAGGGCGCAAATACGGCTAATAACGCAATAATACAGGCCGTACCGAATACGATATTTATCCACGCATTGATGGTAAAGACTCGCGTGTTCTGGCGGGCTTTTTGCCAGGCATAGCTGGCCATCAGCAAGGCCAACGGCGCAAAGCAGGGCAGGATATACGTTGGCAGTTTGCCCTTTGCGATACTGAAAAACAGCAGAGGAATGACCACCCAGCTCAGGAGATAAAGCGCACCGGGAGACTGTTTGCGTTCGCGCCAGCCCGACCGCAATGCGCCAGGCAGCAGCGCCAGCCAGGGAAGCGCACCGGCGATCAGGACGGGCACGTAATACCAGAAAGGCGCTTTGTGTTGGGCATTCTCTTCTGCAAAACGCTGAATATGCTCGACCCAGAAAAAGTAATGCCAGAAGTCAGGTTGCTGCTGCTGAATCGCGATCGCCCAGGGCGCACTGATTAATGCCGCGCTGACGATGGCAAGCGGGCCAAAAATAACCAGCTCGCGGAAACGCTGGTGCCAGATGGCCCAAGGCAGGATCGCTATCACCGGTACGGCAAGAGCCAGAAAACCTTTGGTCATAAAGCCCATACCGCAGGCCAGCCCTAACAGCAGATAACGCACGACCCTTTGCGGGTTAGTTTGTGCCTCACTGGCATACCAGTAGCTGCACATGGCGGCCACCATCCACAATGTCAGCATCGGGTCCAGCACCGCGTAACTTCCGACGCCGTAAACCAGCAGCGAGGTTAAAAAGATCACGCTGGCCGTTAGCGCCACGCTGCGCTGCGCAAAAATACGGCAGCCCAGCCAGAAAATCAGCACTGCGCTCATCAACGTTGAAAAGACCGAACCAATCCTGACCGCAAAGTTATTGTGGCCAAAAATGGCCTGACCTACGGTGTTGAACCAGTATCCGGCTATCGGTTTTTCAAAATAACGCAGACCGAAGAAATGCGGCGTAATCCAGTTACCGTTTTGCAGCATTTCCCGGCTGATTTCGGCATAACGTGTTTCGTCAGGTTGCCAGAGATTACGGAACTCCAGAGGGACTAAATAATAGAGGATAAAAAGTGAAACCAGTAATAGGGTCTTTTTGGTGGCAGTCATGGTGCTTACCTTGTTAAATTCTCACAACCCAACCAGCCTTCCCGGCCAGCGATATGACCACGAACCACTTTACCCACCGGTAAGGTTTCGAGGTCTGCAGGTAAGAGTTCGCTCAGCGGGCAAAACTGTATTCCCTGCTCACGGGCGCGCTGCAACAACGTATCAAACGCACTAAGCTGGCTGATACCTTCCACTTCGGCATGGATGGTATAAACCGGCGTGCCCTGGTCAGCCTGAATTTTTTCCAGAATGTAGTCGTTGAAACGTTCGGCGCTGAGCGTGGGTCCAACGACCTCGTCCCATGTCGGTAAGGTGACAGGGATCTGAACCGTACCCAGCTCGCCATTTCTTAACTGTGGGCGAAACGGCCTGGTACCGCGGCAGTCGCTGTTGTACTGAAAGCCAAACGTTTCTTTTGCCTGGATTACGCGACCATCAGCGCGCCATCCGGCCACCGCTGAGCAGGTCACCGGTTGTCCGGTTATGGCTTCCAGCGCGTCGCGCCCTAACGCTATCTGTTGAATGAGCTGCGGCGCTTTCCAGACGCCCGCCCAGGTTTGCCAGGCAAAATGATCCCAGGCATGCAGACCGACCTCATGGCGATCGGCGGTTGAGCGAATGATATCGCTCATCCCTGCCCCGATCCGCTTTCCTGGCCAGGCCGTTCCGGCTAACAGAATGTCCCAGCCATAAAGGGATGCTGCGCGTGAGCGCAGCATTTTCCACAGAAAGCGTGGTTTCATCAGACGCCATAAATGGCGTCCCATGTTGTCGGGTCCGACACTAAAGAAAAACGACGCCTGGAGATCATGTTTATTGAACAGATCCAGAAGCGCGGGGACGCCAAGTTTTGTCCCGCGCCAGGTATCTACATCAACACGCAGACCAACCTTTCTCATTCCTTGTCGTCCTGAAGCTCAACGGTACGCAGGAAGAAGTCGAGCGTATTATCAATCGTGGTGTTCATTTCCACGGTAGGCGTCCAGCCGAGCAGACGTTTAGCATTACGGATTGATGGCTTACGGTGTTCAACATCCTGATAGCCCTTGCCGTAGTAGCTGCTGCTCTCCACTTCGCGGAAGCCGGCAAATGGTGGGAAGCTGGCACGCAGCGGATGACGTTCAAAGCTTTCCAGCAGACGCTCAGCCAGCTCTTTGATGCTGGCTTCGTTATCCGGGTTACCGATGTTGATGATTTGTCCGTCGCAATTATTGTTTTTGTTTTCAATAATTTTAAACAGCGCTTCGACACCGTCGCTGATATCGGTAAAACAACGCTTCTGGCGACCACCATCAAACAGCTTGATGGGCGATCCTTCCACCAGGTTTAAGATCAGCTGAGTGATCGCACGTGAACTCCCAATACGCGCCGCGTTCAGGTTGTCTAAGCGCGGGCCCATCCAGTTGAAAGGACGGAACAGGGTAAAGCGCAGCCCTTCTTTTTCCCCGTAAGCCCAGATAACGCGATCCAGCAGTTGCTTGGAAACGGAATAAATCCAGCGCTGTTTGTTAATTGGACCCACGACCAGATTTGAGTGATCCTCATCGAAATTCGCATCGGTACACATGCCGTACACTTCAGACGTCGAGGGGAAAATAATGCGTTTGCCGTATTTAACGCAGTCGCGAACAATTTTGAGGTTTTCTTCAAAATCCAGTTCGAAAACGCGCAGCGGATTACGGGTATATTCAATCGGTGTTGCGATGGCCACCAGGGGCAGGATCACATCACATTTTTTGATGTGATACTCAATCCACTCAGAGTGAATACTGATGTCGCCTTCAACAAACTGGAAGCGTGGATGTCCGACAAACCGGCTAATCGCATCAGAACCGATATCCAGACCAAAGACTTCGAAATTGTCATCCTGCAGCAAACGTTCGGTCAGATGGTTACCGATAAACCCGTTCACACCCAGAATTAAGACACGGGTACGGCGTTTTACGGCTGCAACGGCCTGTGAATAAAGCAGTGCGCCATTCACCATGCCCAGATGCTGAGCCAGCTGAACACCGTTCATGTACACGCTGTTTGCGGTCTGGCCGGTCTGAATCTCCAGGGCGCCTTCTCCACAGGCCACGACAAATGGCTCTGCAGACAGCACGGTGCCGGGCCTGACGTTATGCGGGGTGGAGAGTACTTTTGCTTTCCAGACCACGAATTTGGTGGTGCCGGCAAAGGCAAACGCGCCCGGCCACGGATCGGTCACCGCACGCACCAGATTATTAATTTGGCTGGCAGGCAGCGCCCAGTTAATCCGGCCATCTTCTGGCGTACGACGACCCACTACCGTGGCGTCCGCTTCATTTTGCGGGGTGCCAACGATGTTGCCCTGTTTCATGGCAGGTAAAGCACTTTCAAGAAGCGCGCTGGCGCAGTCAACCAGCTTGCGGTGCAGCGTCAGTGCGTTATCTTCATCGGCGATGGCGACACGCTGCTGAGCAATGATCTCGCCCGCGTCCGCTTTTTTAACCATGCGGTGTAAAGTGACACCGGTTTCGGTTTCTCCGTTGACCAGCGCCCAGTTTAATGGTGCGCGTCCGCGATATTTCGGCAGCAGTGAGCCGTGAAGGTTAAAGGCACCCTGCTTCGCACTGTTCAGAATCTGATCGCACAGCAGGTTACGGTAATAGAATGAGAAAATCACATCGGGTTCAGCCGATTTGATGCGATCGATCCACAGAGGATGGTTAACTTCATCCGGAGCATAAACCGGGATAGAATTTTCAGCCGCGATTCGCGCCACTGAGCCAAAAAAGTGATTTTCTGACGCCGTGTCGGCATGGGTATAGATCGCGCTGATGGTAAAGCCCGCTTTTAACAGCGCATTGATGCCCGCACAACCCATGTCGTGATAAGCGAAGACGATAGTTTTCATTACTCGGTTTCCTGTACAGAACGGTCTTTCTGAGGATTGATAACACGTTGAATAAAATAGCGAGGTCTGGCACGAACATCGTTGTAAATACGGCCGATATACTCGCCAAGCAGCCCCATACCAATAAACTGCGCGCCGATGAAAATAAACAGCACGGCAAATAACACGAAGACGCCATCACCGGCCCAGGCTGCTCCGAAACACAGTCGCAGAAGAATCAACACCACGGAGAAGGCAAAACCAGTCAGCGCAATAAGGCTGCCGAGCACGCTCAGCATGCGTAACGGGGTCGTGGTCAGGCAGGTCACCAGGTCATACATCAGGTTGATTAAGCGCATGAAGCTGTATTTTGAACTGCCGTGCTCACGTTCAGCATGAGTGACGGGCAATTCGATCGTGCGTCGTGCAAAGGTATTCGCCAGAATAGGGATAAACGTGCTGCGCTCGTGGCAGTTCAGCATGGCATCAATGATGTGGCGACGGTAAGCCCGCAGCATGCAACCATAATCACCCATCGATTTTCCGGTCACGCGCTGAATCATCTGGTTGATGGTGCGTGATGCCTGACGGCGGAACCAGCTGTCCTGGCGATTCTGGCGAACGGTGCCCACAACGTCATAGCCTTCCTGGGCGGCAGCCACCAGACGCGGGATCTCTTCAGGTGGATTTTGCAAGTCTGCATCCAGCGTGATAATCAAATCTCCGCTGACGTGACTGAAGCCCGCCATGATCGCGGAGTGCTGGCCATAATTACGGTTGAGTAGCACAGCCACAATATGGCTGTCGGCAGCGAGGCGGCGTCAGCAATCATTACGGCTGATGCATCCTGGCTCCCGTCGTCAACCAACAGGATCTCATAGTCCAGATTAAGACTTTTACAGGCATCATTCGTGCGCTGAATTAATGCCGGTAAACTTTCCTGCTCGTTATAGACCGGGATCACTACCGATACTTTTTCAATCTCTTTATCGTCGAACATTTAAACCCCAGTCAGTTCACGTAGTGCGCTGATAACGCGTTCAACGTCATCATCTGTCATGTCGGGAAACAGCGGAATCGAACAAATGCGCTCGCTGTTCCACTCAGTCGCGGGCAACGATAATTGCGGATAGTGCTCGCGGTAATATTTGTGTGTGTGGGCCGCGCGGAAATGGAGGCCGGTTCCGATATCCTGCTCTTTAAGCTTCTGCATCAGCGCATCGCGAGAGAAACCACATGCCTGCTCATCCACACGGATGATGAAGAGATGCCACGCATGCTGGTGCGACCAGGCGGGCGGAACCAGCGGCTTGAAGGGCGTATCTTTCAGCGCCTCCAGATAGCGTTGCGCAATGGCCGCGCGGCGCTGGTTGATTTCAGGCAACTTTTCAAGCTGGACCAGCGCAATGGCCGCGCTGATATCAGGCAGGTTGTATTTAAAGCCGGGCATGATGACTTCCGCCTGCGGCTGACGGCCATGGGTTTGTCTGTCAAAGGCATCGACGCCAAGGCCATGAAATTTGAGGCTACGGATCCGATCGGCAAGGGCAGCATCGTCGGTCACGACCAGACCACCCTCGGCGCAGGTCATATTTTTGATAGCGTGGAATGAAAAAATAGCATTGCCATGCCCGCCAACATGCTTGCCCTTGTAATACGTGCCGGCCGCATGTGCCGCATCTTCGATGACCGGAATGCCATGGCGTTTGCCAATAGCATAAATGGCATCGATATCGGCGGGTGCGCCAGCGTAGTGGACTGGGATGATCGCTTTGGTATTTGGGGTGATTGCCGCTTCAATGGCTTCAGGCGTGACCATCAGGTTATCGACGTCAATATCGATCATGACCGGTGTGGCGCCCAGTAAAGTGATGATGTTGAGTGTGGAAACCCAGGTCAGTGAAGGGGTAATAACCTCATCCCCTGCCTTAATGCCCAGCGCCATCAACATGACGTGCATACCGGCGGTGGCGGAAGTCACGGCGATAGCGTGTTGATTTCCGGTCAGCTGGCAAAATGCACGCTCAAGTTCTGCACATTTTGGCCCGGTAGTAATCCATCCCGATGCAAACACATCACGTACTGCAGACAGTTCAGTCTCACCCAGAGATGGGCGGGAAAACGGAAGAAACGCCATCAAGTAATATCCTTAAACTGTTTTGCCGTTTTTCTACAAACTGAGATGAAGTTTGAAATGCAAAAGTGAGAAAAATGCAATTGAACGTTCATCAAACGTCGTCAAAATCGGCAAAAAACAGGCAAAATCACAAAAATCTGGCAAGAGAAATAAAACATTAGAAAAATATTTATTTCACACCCGTCTCAAATCATACGCCCGGAACCTTAACCAAACATTAAACACCTTGAGAAATTAACAAATTGACATGATATTTCTCACTTTTACCAGACTAATCACATTAAATAAACAGATATGTTTGACAGTTGCGTGAAGGTATTAAAAAGACAGTTTGGCGTTCAAAAAAGGCTGAGGACGAAATTGACAGAATCGCTACGATCGTGGAAAGTCACAGAGGTGAATCGCGTTATTTATTAGTCGTCTGGCCCGCTTTATTCGACAGAAAATTTCACTTAACCACAATTTTATTGAATTTCAGGGTGTTACCCGTAACCATGTGTCCCAATGAAACCTCAGCCACTCAATACTGGAACCCGATGGTGCCTGAACTTGCCGTGACGGATTTTGCGGCATCCTGGGCTTTTTATGTGGAGGCGATCGGTTTTAAGGTGAGAATCAGGCGCGAGAATCCTGACTTTGCCTATCTCTGTTATGGTCAAACACAGCTAATGATTGAACAGGTGCACGATGGCGGTTGGCTCACCGCTGAAATGGCCTATCCTCTGGGACGAGGAATAAACTTACAGATTGACGTTCCGGACATCGAGACGCTCTACAGTCGTCTGCTCAGATTGAGTACGCCCCTCTTTCGGCCGCTATGCGAAAATTGTTACGACACGGGGGAACGCGTCGAATGTCAAAAAGAGTTCCTGGTTCAGGACCCCGACGGCTATCTTCTCCGCTTTTGTCAGCCTGTCGGCTGATTTCATCAACCGACGGGCGCACCGATATTGAGCATTTACAGCGGCACGATTTCGCTCACCTGATGCTGGAAAACATAGGGGTCAGAGACTAAGGCAAAGGCCTTATCATCCGGCCAGGTCACGGCGACGTGGTAATTTTCACCCGCAAACTTTTTCACTGCAGTTAAATCCTCCCAGTACGTCGCCAGAAAAAAATGCTGCCACTCTCCCTGCGCTTCCTGATGCACGAAAGCGGCTTTATTCCCTGGCGTCGCCAGGGCGTGCTCAACACCCGTCTTTTGTAGATGGCGGGCAAACCCTTCGGCATGTTCTCGCGGAACGCATCCGTGCCATGTCCTGACAATCTTTTTTTCTCCTTAAGACCAGTCTGCATTAGAGGGTAATACCTTGATTTTACACATCACTCTTGAAAATACGGAAAAATTTTGCCTCGCACTGGCACAAATCCTAATTTGTTCTACATTTACTGGCCCGACCAGGGATAACGACATTAATCACAGCAATAACTTAACGGTAACAAACATGGAATTGAGCAAATTTGAGGTCAGAACTGGCCTGTGGCCACACATGCATTTCACCGACATCGAATACGATCAGCGCGGCAGCAGCTACGAAATTTATGCCACTGATGTGACGCATCAGACCAAGAGTAAGCTGTTTATTTGCCGGACGGTTGATGAACAACAGGCGAGACTGCTGGCTGAGCAGTTCAGGATTTGGCTGCCTAAGATCAACAGCAAAAAGCGCAAAGCAGCCGCAAAGAAATCGCCAACAGGCTATGACCGGATTGCATGCCATAAAGGCTAAGCGCTGACAGACCTGTTTTGGGGGTTGGCTTAACCCTCACAGGAACTCAGCGCCCGTAGCCGCCAGACAATCCTGTTGGTCTGGCCTGTCAGAATGAGTAGGTGATTGCCGCCGTCACGGAGGCCCCCCCGCGGCGGAAGACAATTGGACTGTCCGCCGCGTTTTTATCCAGCCAGCTGTAATCGCCGATTAAACTGGTTCCCCATCCTGAAGCAAACTGATGGCTCCATGTCACACTGGCATCCGTCCCATAGAAGCCGCCATGGGCGGTGTAATCGGCGTACCCGCTTCGGACATGCTGCTCCCTGCTTACCCCGTAAAACGTGTTGATATAGCGCGCATCCCCAAACAGTCCTGCTATCTGCAATGCTACAGTGTCACTTTTCGTCTGCCATGGAATGAGGGTGACCGATGTCTGATACTGAACACCCTGGCTGTCGCTTAGCGGAAGCGTCGCTTTTCCTTCCACGATAAACCAGGGCGTTACCGACCAGCCGAGAGCCAGGGCGGTATTGACAACCGGATCGATATTCCCCATGCCTTTCAGGCTGTCGTCCCCTGCTCGCCACGACGAATCACGGTCTGAGCGACCCAGACTCAATCCCAGTGTATGCTCCAGGTAAAGGCCGTTTTCAGCCTGTAAGTCGTAACCTATCCCTTTCTGAGAATCAAAAAATATCGGCCCCTCGCGCCACTGAATAACCGGAACGGCTTGCCAGTGATGCTGTTTCGCCCCGCTGTAACGTGGTGCATTGTTTGCCGCCAAACCCACTGTCAGGCTGTTTTCTGGCGCAGAACTGTCATCTGCCCTGGCATTCAGAACACTTAGCGTCAGCATTAAACTGACCATGTGAAGCGCATGTTTTCCGGTTATTATCACTTTGCTTGATCTCATCAGGTGGTGTCATGAAGGCGACATTGTCGCGACCAGGCTGGAGTATAAAAACAGCGTGTCAACAAAAGCCCAGGAAACGATGGAGAAACGGTCAAGGTGGCCCAAATGAAAACAAAACGCGTATTGATTATTGAAGATGACGCTGATGCCGCCAGCGTACTGGAAGCCTATCTGAAACGTGATGGCTATGACGTGATGGTCGCCAGTAACGGCATGACGGGGCTGGAACAGGTCGGGCGTTGGCAACCTGACCTGATATTGCTGGACGTCATGCTGCCGGTGATGAATGGCACCGAAGTGCTGGCCGCGATCAGACGCAGCGGTGACACGCCCGTTATTATGGTAACCGCGATGGGAGACGCGCCAGACAGAATCGGCGCGTTGCGCTATGGCGCAGATGACTATGTCGTTAAACCCTACCATCCCGGCGAGGTGGTCGCGCGTGTTCAGGCCGTACTGCGCCGCGCGCGGCAAGCGAAAGTGGCGGATGATAAGCTCTGCTGGGCAGGGCTGGAGGTCGATCCTGACTCCCTGACCGCGGTGGTTAACAATGCACAAGGCACTCACCGACTCGATCTGACGCCAACGGAATTTTCCATTCTGGTGACCTTAATGCGCGCACCCACTCGCCCGTTCAGCCGTCTGTTTTTGCTCGAGAACTGTCTGCCAGAGAGTGATGCGCTTGAACGCGTCGTTGATACGCACGTCTACAATCTCCGCCGCAAGCTTGAGGCCGCAGGGATGACAGAGATTTTACCCGCAGTGCGCAGCGTGGGTTACAGGTTCAGACAACCATGAAGCCAGACAGCAACGATTCAATGTGGCGCTGGATCTGTATCCGCATACTGATTCTCGGCTTAGGCGGCGTGATTCTTATCGCCTTTTGCATGTGGCTGAGATTTGCCCTGCAAATACTCTGGGTTTACTACCGTATGCCCGCCGCACTCTGGGCAGAGTTTTCCCAACTGCGCCTGCATCCGGAGCAGGATCCGGCTCGCTTTCATCAGATCGTCGATCAATGGTGGGGCGTTGGCTTTTCCGACCCTTCTATTGCGTCTTCGGACTGGATTACCGTAGCCGTGCTGGTCGCTTTCATTATTCCCTTTTTTGTGGTGATGGGATTGCGCTTTGCCTTGCCGCTGGCAAAACAATTCAGCCAGTTGGCGCACGCGGCGCGTGATGTCGCACGGGGAAAATTCAGCACCTCGGTCGGTCAGGTAAAAGGCGCGCCGCAGGAGTTAGTGCGGTTCACCGATGACTTTAACCTGATGACCCAGCAGCTGGCGCGCTATGAGCGTGAACTTAAAGCCTCACATGTTGCGATTGCCCATGAACTCCGCTCGCCCTTAACCGCGGCCATGGGGCGACTACAGGGCATTGTGGACGGCGTGTTTGAACCCGAACCTCGGCAGTTTTCCATGATTATGAAGCAGCTGACGCAACTGAGCCGGCTGACAGACGAGCTCCATCTGCTGTCGCTAGCCGATGCCGGTCAGCTGAGCCTGAATCTGTCCCGGTTTAATCTTGCTGACCTAATGCGGGAAAGGGCTTCCTGGCTGGCGCTACAGGCGGAGGCTGAGCAGGTGGAAATAGAT
This sequence comes from Pantoea ananatis LMG 2665, assembly GCF_000710035.2. Lineage (GTDB taxonomy): Bacteria > Pseudomonadota > Gammaproteobacteria > Enterobacterales > Enterobacteriaceae > Pantoea > Pantoea ananatis. The sequence continues at coordinate 83,945 of NZ_JMJJ01000017.1, forward strand.
GTTCAGTCACCAACATCGCTGCCTTATACGGGCGATGCTTTCCGCTTCGGTCAGGTGATCACGATTTTAATGGAGAATGCATTGCGCTATGCGGCCGAAGGCAAGCGAATTTCCATTGATGCGCACGCCTCAGACTCCGCCATCACCCTGCAGTTTCGTGATTATGGTCCGGGTGTCGATCCTCAGTTCTTAAGCGTTATCTTTGACCGTTTCACCCGGGCAGACTCCTCCCGGGCCCGTCATTCTGGCGGGAGCGGTTTGGGATTGTCTATTGCGAAAGCCATCGTTGAGGCTCACGGCGGTGCTATCCGTGCCAGCCTGCCGCCTGAAGGAGGATTACACATCATGATTACGCTGCCCATAATAGAAAGCCTGCCAGCAGAGTAGGACCGGCAAAAGTGAAGCCTGCGCGCCCTGCGCCAGGCATTTTTGCTGACCTTGACCATTTCTTGATGATTCATAAAAGGATTCTGGACATAAGCCACGTTAAATGAGGCTGTCTCATTTAAGGAATCCGGCTATGACAGATTTTATTCCTTGTTTTGCTCGCCAGGCGCTGCGCCACCTCACCCTCTTCAACGCTGCTGTACCGCCACTGTTCGTGGTGGGCATCTTGATACTTGCAGGGTGTAGAGATGAAAAGCCTGCCCAGCGGGACACGCTACGTCCCGTCCGTACCCTGACGGTACCGCCCTTTTCCAGTGGCGGTCTTATGACGCAAACGGGTGAGCTCCGGGCGCACGAAGAAATAGCATTAGCGTTCAGACTGGAGGGTCGGGTAACCGCCCGAACGACTGATATGGGTCAGCACGTTACCGCAGGTCAGGTGCTTGCGACATTAGAGAGTAACGCTGCCCAAAATCAGCTCAGCAGCGCGACGGCCGATCTCAACAGTGCACGGGCATCGGAGCGCGTTGCCGCTCTCACGCTTCACCGTATGAAGCTGCTCATGCCGGGCGGTGCCATCTCCCGCGCGCAGTTAGATAGCGCGCAAGGTGACTGGCAGGTCGCCGTTTCCCGCCGTCAAAGCAGTGAGGCTGCGCTTAAAAATGCGCGCGATAATATGGCCTGGACACAGCTCACCGCACCGCGTGACGGCGTGATCACCTCGATAAACGTTCAGCCCGGGCAGGTGGTGAGTGCGGCGCAGACGGTCATGACGCTGGCAGCCGACGGCAAGCGCGATGCCGTGTTTGACCTCGCCGAACCTACACTCACAGAAAAGGCGACAACCACGCCGATCCGGATCGCGCTGTTATCCAATCCTGCGCTGAAGGCGGACGGGCAGTTTCGTGATATCAGCCCGCAGGCCGATTCACAAACCCGCACCTGGCGGCTTCGCGTGACGCTGACCAATCCGCCAGCCGATATGGCACTGGGTTCAACGGTACTGGGCACTTTTCCCGGAAAAGTGGACCAGGTCATTGCGCTGCCAGCCAGTGCACTCACGCGAGCCGGGGAGCGGCCTGCCGTCTTCGTCGTTAACAGCAAAACCCAGCAGATTCAGGTCAGGCCCATCCAACTGACGCGGTTTGATGCACAGCAGATCTATCTCAGCGCTGGCGTGCAGCCGGGCGAGCGCGTGGTCACCGCAGGCGTAAAAACATTGCTGCCAGGCGAGCGCGTCAGGCTTGAGGAGAACGACAAATGAAACCGGACAGCACTCTGCACGGCGTTAACCTGTCCGCCTGGGCGCTAGCGCACCAGCAGCTGGTGATCTTCTTTATGCTGTTAGTGATGACGACGGGTGTTCTCAGCTACATCGATCTGCCGCGTAATGAAGATCCCGCCTTTACGATTAAAACGGCGGTGGTGTCGGCACAGTGGCCTGGCGCCACGGTCGAAGACACCATGCAGTTGGTCACCGATACGTTGGAAAAAAAGCTTCAGGAAACGCCTTCGCTGGATTTTATTGAAAGTGAAACGCGGGCTGGCAAGACGGTGATATTTGTTAATCTGCGCGATGATACGCCCCCGGCACAGGTTCCAACCATCTGGTACCAGATCCGGAAAAAAATGCAGGATATCGCCCCAAGCCTGCCGCAAGGCGTTCAGGGCCCAGGCGTCAATGATGAGTTTGGTGATACGTTTGGCACCATTTATGGTTTTACCGCCGATGGCTTCAGCCCACGTGAACTGCGCGATAAGGTCGATAATATTCGTCGTGACCTGATGGATGTGCCTGACACGGGCAAAATTACCCTGTTGGGTGAACAGGAGGAGCAGATTGTTATCGCCTTCTCACCCAGGAAGCTGGATGGTATGGGCCTTACGCTTCAGCAAGTCAGCGATGCATTAACGGCGCAGAATGCCGTGGCGCCCGCGGGGGAAATACGCACCAATAAAGAGAATATTGCGCTTCGTGTCAGCGGTGCGCTGACGACGGTGGCAAACCTGGAGGCGGTTACACTGCGCATTGGTCAGCGCTTTATCCCGCTGTCGGATATTGCGACGATCTCGCTTCAGCCCTCACAGCCACCCTCTTCCACCTTTCGTGTCAATGGTGAGCCCGCCATTGGGCTGGCGGTTTCCATGGCCCCTTCTGGCAACATGCTCAGATTTGGCCAGGCACTCAATCAGCGGATGGCAATTATCGCCAGCCAGTTACCGCATGGTATCAATATGATAAAAGTCGCCGATCAATCCACCGTCGTCAAAACGGCGGTTAGCGGATTTGTTCAGGTGCTGGCGGAAGCCGTCATCATTGTCCTGGCGATATCCTTTTTTTCACTGGGTTTTCGGGCGGGGCTGGTGGTCGCGGCGGCGATCCCGTTGGTGCTGGCCATGACGTTTGTCGGAATGACGTTTGCAGGGATAGGTTTGCAACGTATTTCACTGGGTGCCTTAATTATTGCACTCGGGCTGCTGGTTGATGATGCGATGATCACGGTGGAAACCATGGTGTCACGCATTGAAGCAGGCGACAGCAAATGGCAGGCGGCAACATTTGCGTTTAAAACCACGGCCTTCCCTATGCTGACGGGCACGCTGGTGATGATAGCCGGTTTTATCCCAGTGGGCTTTGCCGCCTCCAGCGCGGGCGAATATTGTTACTCGCTTTTTGCGGTTGTCTTGATTTCTCTGCTCTGCTCCTGGGTGGTGGCTATTCTGTTTTCACCCGTGACAGGCACCTGGCTGCTGACAGATAGCGCCCACGCAACGCACAAACAGCCGGGGCTGATGGGCCGATTTTATCGCCGCCTGCTCGATCAAACGCTTAGGTATCGCTGGACGACGGTCACTCTCGCCCTCCTGCTGCTGGGCATGGGGATCTTCGGCACAACGCTGATGCAGGGGGAATTTTTCCCCGCTTCAGACCGCCCTGAGCTGTTAGTGAACCTGACATTGCCCGCGAATGCCTCTCAAACCGAAACCACCCGGCGAACCGGACAACTGGAAAACCTGATACGCAGCGATAACGACATCGATCATTTCTCCAGTTATGTCGGCTCTGGCGCGGTACGTTTCTATTTGCCGATGGAGGTCTTGCTGGACAATGAAAATACTGCCCAGCTGGTGGTGGTTGCGAAGAGCCTTGACGCTCGTGACAGAGTGCGCAACAAGCTGGATCACATCCTGGCACGTGACTTTAGTGATATCACCTCGCGCGTTTCGCCCCTTGAACTGGGGCCACCGATTGGCTGGCCGCTAAAGTACCGCGTTACAGGCCCCGACTACAGGCAGGTTCGTGAAATTGCGGAAAAACTGGCCTTACAGCTGTCACGATCGCCAAATACGCGTGAGGTAAATATGACAGCAGGTGAACCCGAGCGGGTTATCAGACTTGATGTCAATCAGACGGCAGCGCGTGCGGTTGGTGTCTCTTCTGAAAGCATCGCCTCCATGCTGAATACTGTGACGTCAGGCAGTACAGTAACCACGATCCGTGACCGTAACCGACTGATTGATGTGGTGCTCAGGGGAAACGATGAGGAACGGCAAAATACCGATATCCTCAACGGTCTGATGCTGGATACCGCCTCTGGACAGAAAATCCCACTGGGTCAGGTTGCGACATTGAAATGGCAGCTTGAGGATCCGGTTATCTGGCGACGTCAGCGCCAGCCTTACATTACGGTGCAAACCGATATTGCCCCTACGGCGCGTGCTGAAAACGTTTCAGATCAGCTGAAGCCCGAACTGGATACATTCCGCGCGTCCTTGCCTGCCGGCTATCATATTGAAGAAGGCGGTACCGTCGCCGAATCGGATAAAGGTAACCGATCGGTGTTTGCGGTGTTGCCGGTCACGCTGAGTGTGATGCTTATCCTGTTGATGCTGCAGTTGAAACGCTTCTCAAGAATGTTGCTGGCGCTGCTGATGGCCCCTTTCGGCTTACCCGGCATCGTTATCGCCATGTTGCCGAGTGGAACGCCAATGGGATTTGTTGCGCTGTTAGGGATTATCGCGCTGGCAGGCATGATCATCCGTAACGCGGTGATCATGATCAGTGAGGTGGACAGTAATACTCAGGCAGGCATGATGCACAACGAGGCGATTTATCACGCGGCTATTCATCGCGCCCGACCAATATTACTGACGGCTTGTGCGGCGATATTCGGCATGTTGCCCATCTCCCGGCAGGTGTTCTGGGGGCCAATGGCGTACGCCATTATCGGCGGTCTGGTCACCGGAACGCTGGTCACGTTAACGCTGTTACCGGCCTCGCTCAGCCTGGTCATGCAAAGAGAAGGACGCCGTCAGAATCAGGTGCAAGATCAGTGAGTGATAACCGGCAGTAACAGGGGGCCTGATCAGGCCTGCCTGTTACCCAGGACAACAAGCGACACGCTCACCCGCTTTACTGGCAGAAAAGACGTGCATCGGGCAATAAAAAAGCGCTGTCGTACACAGCGCTTTTTGTCGCCAGCAGGCACCGGCGGGCTTAGATCCCTAAAGAAGGCATCAGAAACTTTCCCAGTTAACCTTATCGACGTTGACTGCTTTCAAATCCGGCCTTTTCAGTGCGGGTACTGACGGGCTCACCGGCACACTGGCTGGTGAAGCAACCTGGGTGACACTGTCATTAACCTTAAAGGTTGAAACCAGTCTCGATAGCGTTTCTGCCTGCTCCTGCAGAGATTTAGACGCCGAAGACGCTTCTTCAACCAGTGAGGCGTTTTGCTGCGTCACTTCATCCATTTGCCCGATGGCCAGATGAACCTGCTCAATGCCTTTACTCTGCTCGGCCGTAGCGGCCGCAATTTCATTGACTAAATCAGCGACCTGTTGAATAGCATTGCTGACGTTGTCTGAATTGCTGCCCACGCTTGTTGCCTGCTCAAGGCCCTGCTCAACTTGTGAAACTGACACGTTGATAAGATCTTTAATCTCCCGGGCTGCGGACGAAGAGCGCTGTGCCAGATTACGGACCTCAGAGGCGACGACCGCGAACCCCCTACCGTGTTCACCGGCACGTGCCGCTTCTACCGCGGCATTCAGCGCCAGGATATTGGTCTGGAAAGCAATCCCCTCAATAAGCCCGGTGATTTCAGAAATTTTGGCAGAACTGCCGCGAATGTCGCCCATCGTCGTCAACATTTGACTGACTGCGGAGCCGTTTTGTTTGGACAGCGTATTGGCATTATTTGCCAGATTGCTGGCCTGTACCGCACCTTCCGCATTCTGACGCACGGTATCGCTCAGCGTCGCCATACTGACTGACGTTTCTTCCAGTGAAGCCGCCTGTTGTTCCGTACGCGATGACAGGTCTTCATTGCCCGCTGCGATTTGCGTCGCGCCCGTACTGACAGATTGCGCTGAATGGTTCACAGACATCAGAGTGGTGGATACACGTTTCAACAAATCATTAAACGCTGATGCGGTCTGGCCTATTTCATCGTTTCTGAGGACAGGCGCTGAACAGGTTAAATCAAGGTTATTACTGACGGTCGACATCGTATCTTTAATGCTGGTCAGGCTTCTTTTAATTCCCAGAATAATACTGACAGAGAACAGGCCGAGTAACACAATAACCAGCACGGATGCACTTGTCATCATCCAAAACGTCTGTGAATAAATACGGTTATTCTCTGCTCTTAATCCATCACCAATTTTAATATTCAAATCGATTTGTTTGGTGAAGTCAGACTCCATTTTGCGGGCAGCGGCGCCAATGCCGTTTTCGCCCTGAAGCTGTTCTAGCGACAGGGCATTATCGTGACTGCGCGAAGCTGCAAGAAATGCCGGAAGCGTGCTACGAACCGCGTCAAGGTTACGTTGCGCCTGTACCGTCATCGCTTTATCTTCATCACTGGAAATATCATTCGCCATATAGTAGTCATTCAGCGATTTAATATTATCAAGAATGCCATTGATTTTATCTTCAGCTGCGGACTGTTTCGCGCTGTCGGCCATCGACTGATGACGATACAATGCCAGCCCGAGCTGGTTAGTTGCACTGATTGACTTGTTCAGATCTTTAATGCTGGGTATCGCATTCACCTGAACATATTCAAAGCGCGACTGGAAACCGGATATCACGGATAATGAAACAGCAACGAGCGCACAAAGTGATAACGCCAGCAATGAAAATGCCAGCACCAAACGCTGGGTAATAGTCATAAAAGCCCCTGAGTGTGAAATTGAAAAAAGGTTATCGCAATGCATTCTTATCGGCACAGTACAAACCAGCTTTACCTGTTAATCAGAGATATATTTAATTTCTAAAACTTGATAAATAGAAAATAAAGACTAAGTCACTCAACCGCTGACGGGAATAAAAAATAATGACTTGCCTCAGCCTTTAGCGATTAAACCCTGTTCTATTTGCGCGTTGCCTTGCATAAGGTTGTTGTTTATCAGCCTGATATACAGACTCGTGACCTGATCGCCCCTGCCTGATGACAACGACATTCCAGACAGGTAAGGTGGCATTTTTTGTGACAGAGACGAATATGGAAAGGTTGTTTGTTTATGGCACCCTGTGTCCGGGCCGCAGTAACGCCTCTCTTCTGGAGAACATCGGTGGCGCCTGGCAGGCCGGAGTTGTCCGGGGCGTTTTTTTTACTGAAGGGCGCGGCGCGGCTGCAGGCTTCCCCGGTATTGTTGTGGACGATCGCGGGCCACAAGTGCAGGGCTTTCTTTTTTCCTCGGACAATCTGTACCTACACTGGCCGATGCTGGATGAATTTGAGGAGGGTTATGACCGGATCAGCGTTAAGGTGGCCCTGGAAAACGGTGACAGTGTCACCGCATGGATATATCAACTTCAGCCGCAGAGCATTCCGCAAGCCAGTGAATAACGCCTTATCTGATCACTGCTTTATAGCGTGCCCGGCATGGGTTTCGGTTTTGGCCAGCGCAAGGGACGTCCGAACATCACCAGGTTACCGCCCAGGATCATCAGCAATCCCACCACGCTGTGGCTTTGCCAGTGATAGCCTTCATAAACCGTCGATAAGGTGAGGGCAACCAACGGAAACATCAGTGTTGTGTATGCGGCTTTAGCGGCGCCCGTACGTCTGACCAGGGTGAAATACGCCCAAAACGCAATGACCGAACCGAATATGGACAAATAAAGCAAGGCACTGAGGTAGCTCAGTGTCCAGAGCGGTGAGAAACTCACGCCACGAAGTAGAGCGATAATGCCCATGACCATTGCGCCGTATAACATAGCCCAGGCGTTAGTGGTCATGGTTTCCAGCTGTCTGCGCTGATGCCGCAGGCTGATCATGTTGCCCAGAGAAAAGCCAAACGTGCCCAACGCCGACAGGCCGATGCCTCGCCACAGTCCACCGCTTGCGCCGCTGATGTGCAGATCGTCCCAAAACAACAGGATCATGCCCGTTAATCCCAGCGTGACCGCAAACCAGAAACGCGGCTGGGGGCGCTGCCCAAAAAACAGATAACTGTTTACTGCGTTATACAGCACCGCCATGGAAAAAATCACGGACTCTAAACCGGTATTGATATAACCGGCGGCGGTGTAAAAGCACCAAAAATTAAAGCAAAATACACAGCAGCCCTGCAAAGCGCAAAACAGATGATCGCGCGGCGATAATCTGCGCAGGCGCCCCATTATCTGCAGGAGCGTCAGCAATAAAATACTGGCTATGGCGAAGCGCCAGAAAACGGACACCGTGACATCAACGGGCCCTTGTTGCAAAAAGATGGCAATCCAGGTTGTACCCCAGATAACCACGACCACAGCATAGAGTAATGCGTTCATGCTTTTTCCTTTAAACGAAGCAGAACACAGTGTCCCAACTGATGAGGACGCACGCTTCTATGAACCTGCGTCTGATTTGCAAAATCTTGCGCATTTTAACGATACAGATCTGGCTACCTGCTGGCTCTCGCCCTAGACTGAGCCTCTGATGAACGGGCGGAAAAGAGTTATGTCTCGCGTTTACGACACGTTTGAAATACTGCGTCAAAATAAAGCTGTGTTGCGCGAATCGGTCATGCTTAACTCCGGCATCCGGCTGGCAGCATGGCACAACAAGCAAGACAGGATTACCGTAAACAGTAACCATCACACGCTAAGCCTGTATGTTGCCGATGGCTATGAGAGTTACCACAAAACCGCTTCCGGCTGGCGAAACGGCGGTGGACCAGATAAATTCTGCCTGATGCCGCAGCAGAGCGAATCCACATGGGACGTACGTAATAACCTCTCTTTTGTGCATCTCTATTGCACAGATGAGCATTTACGCGATGTGGGCGAGAAAATATGGGATCGCAGCCCGCTGTCGATTGCACTGGATGAGAAAATATTTTGCAGTGATGCCAGTATCACCACGTTGTATCGCCAGTTCTTACTCAGCTGTGACTGGCAGCAGCCCGCAAATCACCTCATGTTGAGCACTGCCAGCACCCTGTTATTAACTCATCTGATCCAGCACTATTCCAGCGTTCAGTGGCGGCCTCCGGCGGTAACGGGTGGACTGGCCCCCTTTGTATTACGCAATACGCTGGCTTTTATTGATGCGCACCTGGCATTGCCCCTCACGCTTGATGCACTGGCCACTCAGGCAAACCTGAGTGAGTACCATTTTGCCAGGATGTTTCGCCAGTCGCTCGGTATTGCGCCGCATCAGTACGTCATGCAGCGCCGCATGGAAAAAGCACAGCAGATGGTGCAGTCAACCTCGCTGCCGTTGACGCAAATCGCACTGGATACTGGCTTTAGTTCGCTAAGTCATTTCAGCCACCGCTTCAAACAGGTGACAGGCTTGACCCCTTCGCAACTGCGAATGGCGAATGGCGTGAAAGCGCCCTGAATCAGAGGCACTGGTAAGGGCTGATAACCGTGACCGGAAATCAGCAACGATAATTTCATGTCTGAGTAACTTAAACCTATCCTCACTCACCCACAGGTATTGGCTTTACTCACGTTGCATCCTGATTATACTGGGCACGCATTCATTCAGGCTTCATGGTATCGGCGTGATTGAAGGTTCGGATGGCTGTTTCGCAAAGCCGACCATGATTACCCGCATGACAATCGCCATTCTGGTCAGCCAGCAGTTAACGAATGAGGACTGTGGTCATGTTACTGTTCAAAAACGCGCTATTCCCTCCTCCCGCAAAGCGAGTGCAATCGCTGTAAGCCTTATTGACGCGATGTCTTGCTGTCGCAGCAGTTATTCCTACACGAGCAGCGTTAACAGCAGGCTGGATCATCCCTTTTTTGTCGCCATGCATGCGGATAGCCGCACAGGAACATGACGCCAAAATCAGCCGATAAAGAGGCTTACCGCCTATCGTTAAACCGTCAGACTTATCACCTGATGCAACATTGATATCGAGCGGCGTAATAAAGAGGTGCCTGCCGCCGAAACATCAGCGCACTCGGGCCGGGATAACGGCATAGGTTTCTGACAGGCAGAAGCCGGACGCTGTCTCACCAGGTGACGTTAATGTTCACATCAACGGATGCGATTAACCGTCATCATAATGACAAGGAAGCACATCATGAAGTTTTCATCTGAAAGCGCAATTTCGTTCATTTTTCTTTTAACCGGCCTGATCCTGACAGGATTGGGTATCTGGCAAATACTCACGCCGTGAGGTGACGCTATGCGTAAATTCACGCTTGATCGGATTTTTATTCAGGTGGTAGCTATCGCAGTCGTTTTTATCCTGCTTACCATCGTCATTCGCTAATCTCATCGGGCCAGACCGCCACAAGGTTTGGCTCGCGCCTCATCACTCCGCAATCTTTCCCCCAAAATCCGGCTTTCATAATCTCGCTCAACTTCTCTTTGCCGTTTATGCATTACCGTCTGATTGCTGAAAATGACAGCCTCAATGCAGGTTTTTTTGTTCAATTGAGAGCATTTCTCTCAACGTCTGGGGAAAAATTATGAATCTATGCCACAATTTTTTAATTGGTGGGTTAGCAGTAATGATGACAATGGGGAGCGCGATGGCGACAGAGCATAACGATCTGACGGGTTATCGTGAGGGTGCAAAGGTTATTCAGGTCAAACCAACACGCAATCAGATAGATGCCATAAGTGGCATCGTTTATTCACAAATCACGACGGCAAGAGAGACCAGGCCGCTCCATATGTCGCTGTTAGTGCCCCGCACCGACGCGCCTAAACCCGCCATCATCTATTTTCCCGGTGGCGGTTTTACCAGTGCCAATCACGATAAGTACATCCAGATGCGTATGGCGCTGGCAGAGGCTGGCTTTGTTGTGGCCGCTGCGGAATATCGCGTTGTACCGGATACCTTCCCGGCTCCGGTAAATGATGGTAAAGCGGCAGTGCGCTATTTGCGACAACATGCCGAGACATACGGCATTGATCCCGCGCGCATTGGTGTACTCGGCGATTCGGCTGGGGGATGGCTTGTGCAAATGCTCGGCACCACACAGGGGGAAACGGCGTTTGATCGCGGTGATTTCACCGATAAATCCTCTGATGTGCAGGCAGTGGCAACGCTATATGGCATATCCGACCTCCTTAACATTGGCGAAGGTTATGCCGATGAAATTCAAAAAGTTCATCAGTCACCTGCGGTAACCGAGGCATTGCTGGTGCACGGTCCAGCCTTTCGTGAGTTTGCTGGCGCAAGCATCATGGACGACACGGCAAAAGCACGGCATGCCAGCCCTATGGGACATTTACGAAACAGCAAGCCGCCTTTCCTGATTATGCACGGTGATAAAGATTCTCTGGTATCGCCCCATCAAAGTGCGCAGCTGTTTGATGCACTCAGGAAAGCCGGTGAGAAAGTGGACTACGTTGTGGTGAAAGGGGCAGAGCATGCCGACCTCACCTGGTACCAGCCGGAGGTTATCCAGGAAGTCGTAAGCTGGTTTACGCGCGAACTCAAACCAGATACGGGCGTCGTTGCCGACCAATCTGGCCGTCCAAACGATAACCTGTAATCGCCAGGCAAGCCACTGCCCGTGGCTTGCCTCACTGAAGATTAATGCGCAACAGCGGCTACCGCGCCTTTCGCCCCTTTATCAAGCAGAAGCTGATAGGCACGGGTTACCTGCTCCACAAAGTACGCATTATTTGCCAGCGCCTCACCAAAAATGGCATCGACACCTAATAATGCTTTCACCCTCGCCTCGCCATCAGCACTGGATCCCACAGCAGCGTTCAAAGTGGGTAATAACGGGTCGATCACTTCAATCGGATTTCCCTGCTCGTCTACGCCTGAGACATAGCGCATCCAACCGGCAATGCCCAGGGCGAGCAGGTCAAAATCACTTTCGTTTCTGAGATGCCAACGAATCGAGCCCAGCCAGCGCTGAGGAAGTTTCTGGCTGCCATCCATGGCTATCTGCCAGGCACGGTGCTTTAACGCATGGTTTTCAAAGCGCGCGATCAGCAGGTCAGCATAACGCGTCAGATCCACGCCCTTAACTTGCAATGTCGGTGCCTGCTCCTGCAGCATCAACGTTCGTGCTGCCCGTCTGAAATCGGGATCCTCCATGCAGTCACAAATATGTTCATAGCCCGCCAGATAACCAAGATAGGCCAGAAATGAGTGGCTGCCGTTTAACATGCGCAACTTCATTTCTTCGTACGGGACAACATCGTTAACGAGTTCTGCGCCGGCCTTTTCCCACTCAGGACGTCCGGCTACGAAGTTATCCTCTATCACCCATTGCCTGAAGGGTTCACAGGCCACCGCCAGAGCATCCTGCACCCCTGTTACCTGCGCAATTTTATTCAGGCTTTCCTGGGTGACGGCGGGTACGATACGATCCACCATGGTAGAGGGAAAGGTGACGTGCTGTTCGATCCAGCTTGCCAGTTCGCGATCGCATTGCCGCGCATAGGCGCAAACGACCCCGGCAATCACCCTGCCATTTTCAGGAATGTTATCGCAGGACATGACGCTGAAGGCGGCTAACCCCGCCGCTCTGCGGCGGGCCAGCGCTTCAACGATGATGCCTGGGGCGGAATGGGGCTGATGGGGCTGTGCTAAGTCAGCTACGATTAGGGGATGGTCACGCATCAGTTCGCCTGTCGCGGGCGCGTGGCAGTAGCCCTTTTCGGTAATCGTTAACGACACAATGGCAACCTGCGGCTGGCATAGCGCCTCCAGCACGGCTTCAGTGCCATCAACCTGCGCATGAAGCGCCTGCCTGACGACGCCAACCACCCTGCCTGACCACGCACTGGCGGACATTTCTGCCACGGTATAGAGAAAATCCTGACGCTTGAGATCGGCAATCTGTTGCTCACCGCCGATAAGATTGACTTCAATATAACCCCAGTTGCTGCTGTGTTCAGCAGCAAGAACGTCTGCATAGACAGCCTGATGGGCACGGTGAAACGCACCAAATCCGAGATGAACGATTCTCGGAACCAGATTATGGCGATCCCACTGTGGAACGGTGGCGTTAGCACTGAGTAATTTATTTGGCATTGTAATCTCACTGTTAATTAAAGTTATTATTTGGTTATTTCCGGCATGATTCGCTGTGTCCTTGCGTGACATAACAGCATTGATGAAAAAAGGGTAATTAAAATTAAATGACCGCCGCGACAAAATGATCAATTAGTGGATTGCAGATTGTGCGTTGAACAATTTTTTCGTCAAAACCAAGATTATCGCTATGAAAATATGCAAGTCCACTACCATACCAGAAGCAACACCTGAATTGTGACATGTGCTGGGATGAGATAGCGAAATAAATAACACGCATTTAAGGAATACACCTCACAAGCCTGTTTCCATGAGGTTAAATTGGTGGTTTTTATGTTATTAATATTTTAAGACATAAGTAATCAGAGACAGCACCGTCTCTGGCGAAAAATGCTTATATCCGGAAAAAGGCGTAATGCCTGACAGGGCGTTATGTAAAATAAATTCAAATTTATTCAAAACGTGTGATGCAGGAAAATGAACCCTTCATAACTAGCTCCATTATGACAACACTGTTTCATCGTCGGTCCGATCAAGTTTGAGTTAGTTATTTCTTACGCGATTCGCGATGGCTTTCATTGTGACAATTTAATGACATAGATGTACATCAAGTATTTATAATTTAATGCTTACCATGAGGGAAACAGAGCATCAGGTAGCACTGATTCCTCATTTTTCCGGCGGATTACCACGCATAATTCCAGCTGTGTTCATGACATCCATGAACCAAGGAGGAAATTATGTGGAAATTGAACTCTGTGATTGATATGCAAGGAACAAACCCTTACCTCATTCTTGTCAATAACCTTGGTGATACCCGACTGTTACCCTGTAAGAATATTAATCCTGCCTTCTTGAGAACCCTGAATTTTTCTGATCTTGAAACCAGTCTGTTAACTGAACGAGTAAAAATCAATAATAAATCAGCAAAATAAATACCACTGTCCCGATCTCTCCTGGCCCTCTGACTGGTTTTAATGAGGGCCGCTCTTGTTAAAACCCCAATTCACATTGCTCAGACCTCATCTCAGGATGTTGCCATGAAGAGATGCATGTTTGCCTTCAGGTAAGATTCCGCGCAACGCGACTGCAGCAGCAGGGTATTACCCTTTAGCCTGCTGCCTGTCATCACACCTTGAATAACAGGTCGTTATACGCTTTGTCGATCGGGGCTCACTGAGCCCTGACACTGAGCTTCAGCCAGCTTGTCCGTGGGAGCATCGCGGCTGAAGCCTGAGAAGTGTTGAAGACGTGATTCGCTCAGCCCCCGGCAAGGGACACTGGTCTAATCAGGCAGCATGAGAGCACAGGATGGTGATGGTGATAAGGTGCACACATCGCGCTCGCTTCACTTTAGCTAAACGAAGGCAGCAGCCGGAATACATCAAGTACCACCGTCAGGTAAACGAATCCCCCCACCACGATAACCAGATTAAGGATCATGTTATTACAGGGTGCGGTATAGACTGCAGTGGGAAAACGCTTGCGGGCCGCTTTCACAAGAAAAGGCGGCAGAATAACGCTCCAGATCGTAAAGGCCAGACCGGCATAGCCAATTGCATAGACAAAGCCACCGGGCAGGATGAAACAAACGACAGCGGGTGGCAAATACGTTACCAGGGCCGTCTTAAACCGGCCAGAACGGTCGTCTGAAAAATGAAACAGATCGGCAATATAATCGAAAAGCCCCAGCGTCGCGGCTAGCAATGAACTGGCTACCGCAAAATTACCAAAGAAAGTGAGGATCAGATCCATAGACGTGCTGGTAAATAAGCCCCCTATTGCCTCGACAAATACATCAATATTCCCCCCTTTGGCGATAATGGGCGAAAAATCGGCGCGGCTGATATTGCCCATGGTGACGACCAACCAGAATATGTAAAGCAGCAGAGCGAAAGCCGTGCCAATAAAAATCGACCGGGTGATATTCTTAACCCCCTGAGTGCCATACAGCTTCACCAGACTGGGCACGTTGCCGTGGAAACCGTAAGAGATGATGCAGAAAGGTAGCGTCATTAAAATATATGGCAGATATTGCGTATCAGGCAGCGCCCAGGCGGCACTGTCAATAAGTTTAGCGCCTTCGACATGCCATATCAGGCCAGAGAAGGTAGCAAAAAAGGCAACAAACTTCCCGATAATTAACACCGTTGTAATACGGCCAACCAAAAGCGAGCTGTACCATGCGATGCCACCGACCAACACGCTTACGATGATCACAGATAAGCGGGCTGGAAGATAAAATCCGCTGTATTTTTCTACCGTCTGAGAGATGACAGCAGAAGAGCCAGAAATATAAGCATAAGTTAAAATATACAAGACAAAGCCAAATGCGATACCCACCACAACATTCCATTTATGACCTAATAAATCCTGTGTGAAGGTGTTAAAACTCGCACCACCACCATAATGGAGATTGACTTCAACCAGCATCAGTCCGGTTAACAGCATCATTATGGCAATGAGCGTTAAAATAATTGATGCGCCTGGAAACCATATGCCAGCCATAGCAATCGGCAGTGAGAACATTCCGCCACCTATGACGGTGGCAATGATAAGCATCGTTCCACTCATTAAACCGGGTGTTGTTTTCTTAATAACCATGAGAAATTCTCCTGTTGACTCTTTATTATCATTTTGGCGTCATTCTGAATCCGCTGGATAATAACGGTTCGACTGCAGACCTGCCATGGCGGCAGGTCTGAAATAAAGGAAGGGTGATAGGAGAGAAACAGGGCCCCTGCGGGGCCAGGGTTGTATTAAATAAAGTCAAAACGCGCAGTAAAGAAGCGAAGTTGTTTAGGTTCATAAACAAACGTCAGACCACGAATATCTTCTTTATGCTGGTACAGTTTAATGATGCCATCGGCAACAACATCCATGTGCGCGTAAGTGTAAACACGGCGTGGAATAGTGAGACGTACCGTCTCCAGTTTGGGGCGATGGTTCTCCCCCGTTTCCTTGCTGCGACCGGCGGAAACAATTCCACGTTCCATACTTCGCACGCCGGTTTCCATATAGATGCTGGCTGCCAGGCTCTGCGCAGGGAACTGATCCTGCGTCAGGTGTGGACAGAAACGACGAGCATCAAGAAATACCGCATTTCCGCCCGTCGGTTCAACAATGGGTACGCCGGCTTCACGGAGTTTATCGCCCAGATAGCGCACCTGTTTGACCCGATGTTCAATATATTCATACTGCATGGCTTCACGTAGCCCAATAGCCATTGCTTCCATATCCCGACCGGCCAGCCCGCCGTATGACGGCATACCTTCATAAACGACAACCAACTCTTTTGCCGCTGAGAACATCTCCTCATCGTTCATACACAAGAAGCCGCCGATATTCACCAGACAATCTTTTTTACCGCTCATGGTGCACCCATCGGCATAGCTGAACATTTCATGCACGATATCTTTGATACTGACGTTCTCGTAGCCTGCTTCCTGCTCTTTGATAAAATAGGCATTTTCAACGCAACGGGTGGCATCGTAAAAGATCTTAATGCCATACGTGCTGGCCATTTCATGTACGGCGCGCATATTTGCCATTGAAACGGGCTGCCCACCCGCCAGATTCACGGTGACCGCAAGGCAGATATAGGCGATGTTCTCGGCGCCTTTTTCTTTAATGAGCGTCGCTAATTTATTCAGGTCAATATCACCTTTAAAGGGGAGATTCAGGCTGGCGTCATGTGCTTCATCGCGGACAATATCCACAAAGGTTGCGCCATTTTTTTCCTGATGGAAGCGGGTTGTTGTAAAGTACATATTTCCTGCGACATATTGACCGGGCTTAATGGCCAGCTGCGAGAGCAGGTTTTCCGCCCCGCGTCCCTGGTGGGTTGGAACGATGTGTTTGAAACCAAACAACTCTTTCACCGTTTTTTCGAGATGGTAGAAGTTTTCACTGCCTGCGTAGGCTTCATCACCAATCATCATCCCTGCCCACTGCTTGTCACTCATGGCATTTGTACCGCTGTCTGTCAGCAGATCGATGTAGATATCCTTTGAATTCAGTAAAAACGTGTTATAGCCCGCTTCTTGCATTTTTTTAACACGCTCATCGCGTGAGATCATTGATACGGTTTCAACACTTTTAATGCGGAAAGGCTCGGCAGGATAGTTCATGTTTATTTCTCCAGTTATCCATTTTCATACGCAGAAAAATGCGCGTCGAATAAGTCTGGTGGATAGATGAAATGCACAGGAAGATATAACAATAACCTCAGAATTGAGGTGGAAATAATACGACACCATCATGCGGGATTTATCATGCGATGAAAATAGCCGCGTCACTATGCGCGCCTTTCTGACAATGTATAAAACGTAAAAATGATTAAACATCAAAAAAGATCGGCCATGTATGCTGAATATTCATAGCGTTAGCGTAACGGCCGTCGGTCATACAGAAACAGAAAAGTCGGTTAAGGTTGATAACAATGAAAACTTATCTTTCCATTTTCTTTATTGGTAATAAATGTGACATTTTTAACCAGATAATATGAGGCAGCGATCACCTAAAAAATGAATAATCACAGCGGTTGCTTAAAATCCGTAAACTTCAATGTACATCACCGAGTTATTAACTGAGCGGCGAATGTTAATGACGTTGAAATAAGAAAGTCGCTACAGCACTGAGACAATCCATTCATATTATCCCACTGAGGCAGGTCGCTGCCGATCAAAACTTAAATAAAGAGAACTTATGTAATAGAGCATGACTATCTGCTCGTAGTCATTTGCAAGCGAAGTGGAGGTAACGTGCTGAGGTGGATGGGTTGTGGACAGCGATGACGCTTCAGCCCGGTGGAGAAAAGGCGATGTCTTGCCATCGCCTGAGTGACCAGAAAGCATTAGCTTTCGATAAATTATTACTCCCGGGTAATCTTCATGGCCATATCAATTGATATCGCCATACTCTCCGGATTAGCCTTACCTGTCCAGGCGATGTTAAATGCCGTACCGTGATCGGCTGAAGTACGCAGGAAAGGCAATCCTGCCGTGATGTTCACCCCGTCGTAAAAGCCAAGCAGCTTAAGCGGAATATGCCCCTGATCGTGATACATGGCGACAACAATGTCGTACATGTCTTCGTTACACTGCATGAAAACGGTGTCCGGTGGACAGGGGCCGTACACATCCATGCCCTGCGCTTTCATCGCTTCGACAGCGGGCGTCAGAATACGGATCTCTTCATCGCCAAACAGACCATTTTCACCCGCATGTGGGTTTACTCCTGCCACCGCAATACGCGGTTGGGTGAAACCGACCCGGCGTAAAAAGGTATCGGCAATCCTGACCACCGTTTCCACCCGCGCCTGACTCAGCGTATCCAGAAACTTGCGCAGGGAAATATGTGTGGTGACATGAATGACTTTCAGTTTATCGGTGTAGAGCACCATCGAATAATCTTTGGTGTCCGTTAGCTTCGCGAGTAATTCGGTATGGCCCGGATAATGATGCCCTGCCAGATGCAGCGCTTCTTTATTCAGCGGCGCAGTCGCAATCGCCTTTACCTCACCACGCAGCGCCATTTCTGTCGCGCGCTTGATGCAACGGTAGGCCACGTCACCGGCTTCTGGCTGAACCACACCACATTGCAACGCTTCGGGATGCGCCACCTTCTCATCAATAATATGAAGGATGCCGGGCGTGAACCGTGCCTCAGAAACCTGGTCGATCACCCGGAGTTCAACCTGAGGTGTGATGTTCATGGCCAGTATGCGGCGGAAAGTCTCAGCGCAGCCGATAACAACCGCGGGTGAACCATTCAATGCACCTTCGGCTAACGCTTTAATAATGATTTCAGGACCGATCCCGGCAGGATCTCCCATTGTTATAGCAACAGTATTCGTCACCTGTTTTCTCCTCAACGAAGCTCAATATTTCTGAAAGGGTGGTTTCATCTCCGAAAACACCGACTTTAATCAATACAGTCAGACTCCGGCCGCGACCGGGAAAGTATCTGTATGGCGCACAATCACCCGCCCGGCCCTCAATTCTGAATCCCGTCGCGCACGATGCCGTCGCAATCTCCGCACCTGAGTAATACCGCATTTGACGGTGCGCTGCGCATCACCAACGGAACACGCACCAGGCAGCAAATCGCGTGCTGCTCACTGACGGCTTCAGCTAAAGGCGCGTTTACACACAGCGACCAGGTGTGCAAATCATCCGCTCGATCATTTGATTATATTCAATCACAATCGATTATATGTGAGCAAGATCAATTTAATAAAGCGCTATTTTATTTATAAATTTAGTCGCTGAGTGATTGCGCTACAGCAGCATGATGAATTTCAGTCATAAACGGGGAGAAGAATGTGGCCATAATTAACAGCACGATATTAAGCGGTTCTCATGCGATAAACGCACTGGCGCCCGTCGTGGCGGGCAGAAAACGACTGCTGGTTTTAACAGATAAAAACATTGTGAATTTGCCGGCAACAGCGCAGATCCTCACGCTACTGGGGCAGGATGCTCGTCAGGTAGAGCTCATTGACGATGTTCCGGCAGAGCCGACGCATACTGACGTTGAAACAGTGCTGACGCGCACGGCAGGTAAGGCCTATGATTTGGTCGTGGGTGTTGGTGGCGGAAGCGTGTTGGATGTGGCGAAGCTCCTCTCGGTTTTATGCCATGCGTCCCGTCCTTCGCTCAAGGCTCTGCTGGACGGTCAGAAAATTGAAGCGCGCTTGCCGTCGCTGCTCATTCCTTCTACTGCGGGCACAGGATCGGAATCGACCCCAAATGCCATTCTGGCCATTCCCGAGCAAAATACCAAAGTCGGTATTATTTCGCCTGTCATGCTGCCAGATTATGTTGCCCTGATACCTGAGCTGACAACCAGCATGCCCGCGCATATCGCCTCCTCAACGGGAATTGATGCGCTGTGCCATTTACTTGAGTGCTACACCGCGACGATTTCGAATCCTGTCGGTGACAATGTTGCACTCATGGGGTTGTATAAATTATTCCGTCATCTGGAAACCTCCGTTAATGAACCGCATAACCTGACAGCCAAGCTGGAAATGCTGTGGGCCTCTTATTATGGCGGTGCAGCCATTGCCCATGCCGGTACCCATCTTGTTCATGCCCTGTCCTATCCCTTAGGCGGTACCTGGCATCTGCCTCACGGTGTCGCTAACGCCATTCTGCTGGCGCCCTGCATGAAAGTAGTGCGGCCCTTTGCGGTGGAGAAATTTGCCAACGTCTGGGATCTGATCCCGGAAGCCGATACCACGCTGAGTCAGGAAGAGAAATCACATGCGCTGGTTGACTATCTGGCCAAATTAGTCAAACGCCTCAACCTGCCTGATAACCTGGAAGCCCTGGGTGTGCCATCCGATGATATCGATTCCCTCAGTGAAGCGGCTCTGAACGTGAAGCGATTGATGAACAATTCGCCTTGCGTAGTCAGCCATCAGGATGTGGCTGCAATTTACCGGACACTTTTCCCCAGGATTTAATTTAAAAAAGGAGTGGGTAATGCGTAAGAAAATTGAAGGTGTGTTAACAGCTATTGTTACCCCTTTTGATAAAGAAGGCGGACTTAACCTTGATGAACTTAAGCGTCAGGTTATTCGCCAACTTAATGCGGGCAACGGTATTTTCTGTGGCGGCACTAACGGTGAGTTTTTTGTCCTTAATGAGAAAGAGAAACTCACTGTTACTGAAACCTGTGTTAATGAAGTATCGGGGCGCGGAAACGTTGTGGCGCATATTGGTGAGATTTCCACCCGCGAAACCATTCGGCTGGGCAAACAAATCGAAAAACTGGGCGTGGACGCAGTTTCGGTGATTACGCCTTATTTTGTGCCGCTTAATCAGCGCGAACTCATTCATCATTACACGGCCATTGCGGATGCCCTTTCCGTTCCGGTGTTTTTGTATAACATTCCGGCCAGGACGGGTAATACGATCGAGCCACAAACGGCCCGCACACTTGCTGAACACCCGAATATTATTGGCGTGAAAGACAGCGCCGGAAGCTATGAAAGCCTGAAAGGTTATCTGGATGCCGTTAAGGACAGTAAAGACTTCGATGTTCTGAACGGTCCGGACTCACTGATTCACCAGGGCTATGTCGAGGGATGCTCAGCCTGTATTTCAGGCCTGGCTAACGTCGCGCCGCGTCAAATCAATGCTATCTGGTCTCGCTTCCATGCCGGAGATCGTGAAGGATCGCGGCTGGCGCAAGAGCAGGTCACGGGCTTACGCACAGACCTTTATAAAGTGGCATTTTCACCCGCAGCAGTTAAAAAAGCGTTGCAGATTTTAGGTTATAACGTGGGCGAAAGCCGTTATGCCGTTCACTTTGATACCGCACAGGAAGATGAAATCCGCAGAATCATCAACCTGTACCTGAAATGATAATAAGAAGTAATAAAACGTAAAGACAGGGAGTCGCTGTGCTCCCCGAATTTATCTTGTTATATCTGAGGCTATAATGAAAACTTTCAACGCTCAGGACACCCTGATAATTATTGGCATCGTGGTGGCTTATATTTTATTTACCACCTGGCTAACGTTTCGCTTACGCAGTAAAAACTCTGGCGATTTTATGGAAGGCTCACGCGCCATGCCCGCCTTTATTGTTGGTATTCTGCTGATGTCAGAATATATAGGGGCAAAGTCGACCATCGGCACCGCGCAGGCCGCTTTTGAAGGCGGTATTGCCGCGTCATGGTCTGTTATTGGTGCGGCAATCGGTTTTCCGTTATTTGGTATGATTCTGGTTAAACGTATTTATAACACCGGCAAAATTACCATTTCGGGCGCCATCGCTGAAAAATACGGTAGCAGTACCAAGAATATCATTTCACTGATTATGATTTATGCCCTGCTGCTGGTAAACGTGGGTAATTATGTGAGTGGTGCCGCAGCTATCGCGACGGTCTTACACGTTACCCTGCCCATTGCTGCGTTTATCACCGCTATCGTCAGTACCTTCTACTTTGCGTTTGGTGGTTTAAAGGGAATTGCCTGGGTCACCATGCTGCACAGCGCGCTGAAGTATTTTGGTATTCTGGCTATTTTGTGTTTTGCACTGTCGCAAACGGGCGGCTTCAAACCTATGATCGACGAAATGCCCGCCTATTACTGGACCTGGGATGGTAATATCGGCGTATCAACCATCGTTGCCTGGCTCATCGGTACTATTGGTTCGATTTTCTGCACACAGTTTGTTATTCAGGCTATCTCCTCAACTAAAGACGTGAAATCTGCACAGCGCTCCACGTGGATTGCTTTCCTGTTCTGTATGCCGATTGCACTGGCGATTGCGGTGATCGGTGTGGCCGCAAAGTACCTGCATCCAGAGATTAACAGCCTGTACGCCATGCCGGTGTTTTTGCAGGACATGAACCCCTGGCTGGCGGGTCTGGTAACGACCTCGCTGGTGGCCTCCATCTTTGTCAGCGTCAGTACCGTCGCTCTGGCGATCGCCTCACTGGTGGTGAAAGATTTCTATGTGCCTTATTTCAAACCGACGCCCGATCAGGAATTTAAAACAACGCGCTGGTTATCACTGTTGATTGGTTTCCTGCCGTTGATTTTTGTTCTGTTCGTGCCTGAAGTCTTAAAACTCTCTTTCTTTACACGTGCTATTCGTCTGTCTATTACCGTTGTTGCGGTGATTGCCTTCTACGCGCCGTTCTACAGAAGTACGCGTGGGGCAAATGCGGGCCTGGTGGGCGCCTGTGTGGTGACCTCCATCTGGTATCTGTTAGGCGATCCTTTTGGTATCAACAACATGTATATCGCGCTACTGACACCGGCATTGATTATGGCTATTGACCATATGATCCCAAGTAAAGCCCGGACCCAGGCCGCTGAAGAGGCAAAAAATGCAGCAAGCAAAGGAGAATAAAATGACCGTAACCGTAATTCGTGATGGCCATCTGAAGCCATGGGAAAAAGATGGTCGAGTAATGACGGCAATGTTGCCTTCGTCATGCCCGCAAAACCACGCCGCCAATATTTTGCCACTGCAGGATGGTTCCCTGCTCTGCGTCTGGTTTGGCGGAACACAGGAAGGGATTGCCGATATCTCCGTCTGGTGCTCTCGCTTGCCGGCAGGCGCTGACACCTGGAGCGAAGCCGTCAAACTGTCTGACGATCCCACGCGGTCTGAGCAAAACCCTGTGCTGTTTCTCGCGCCCAATAATGTTCTCTGGCTATTGTGGACGGCGCAGATCTCCGGCAATCAGGATACGGCGATTGTCCGATACCGCCAGTCCAGCGATCTTGGCCAAACCTGGGGCCCGATCGATACGCTGTTAGATAAGCCAGGCACCTTTATCCGTCAGCCCATTACCGTTCTGGATAACGGTAACTGGTTACTGCCCGTGTTCTACTGCCGCACCCAGCCAGGTGAAAAATGGGTAGGTAATGATGATATCAGCGCGGTGAAAATTTCGTCTGATCAGGGCAAAAGCTGGCGAGATGTGGTCGTGCCAGACAGCCTGGGTTGTGTACACATGAATATCACCGCCTTGCAGGATGGTTCGCTGGTTGCCCTTTACCGCAGCCGCTGGGCGGATCATATCTATCTGAGCCGCTCCACCGATGGCGGAGAAACCTGGTCAGCGCCCGAGGCCACTGTTTTACCTAACAACAACTCTTCTATTCAGGTGACGACGCTGCACAGCGGCGAGCTGGCGCTGGTATTTAACAATATGAGTGCGGCCGGGGCCACAGAACGTCGTGCCTCTCTATATGATGAGATCGATGACAGTGATGGCAGAAAAGAGCCGGAAACGACAGGCCGTACCGCATTCTGGGGGGCACCGCGCGCGCCCATGACCGTGGCTATTTCAGCGGATGGGGGCAAGACCTGGCCATGGCAGAAAAACCTCGATGAAGGCGATGGATACTGTATGACCAATAACTCTCAGGAAAAACGCAACCGTGAATTTTCCTATCCCAGCATCAAGCAGGATGCTGGGGGGACTTTGCATATCGCTTATACCTATTTTCGTCAGGCAATTAAATACGCGCGCGTCACGCCTGAGTGGGTGAAGGAGTAATCTGATGATTGTTGGAAACCTGAACAACCTGGCCCTGGCAGGATTACCTGAACCCTTACTGGCCCTGCTCCGTTTACCCTCATGCACGTTTGAGGCACTGGCAGCAAAAGATATCGGTAAATGGCAGCCAGAAAATGTTGCGTGGTTTTGTAATATTCAGCAGGCCACTACCGAAGATGCCGCGTTACGGCACACCGAATATCACCATCTTTGGGCGGATATTCAGGTGATGCTGGAAGGCGAAGAGATTATCAACGCCGGTACGCAGTCCGTCGCGAAGACGGATGATGAAGAGAAGAAACCCGATCTGTTCATCACCCGCCCCCGCGAATGGCCCGTGAGCATAACGCTACGCAAAGGGGACTTTGCGGTGTTTCTGCCCGGTGAGCCTCATCAGGCGCTGTGCGCGGTCAACGAACCGATGACGGTCCGCAAAGCGGTGTTTAAAGTGCCAAAATCTATGTTAGGAGACTGAGATGCGTCACGCTATCGTCACGGGATACAGTTCCGGTATCGGCCAGGCCATCACCCATCATCTGCTGAATAACGGCTGGAAAGTGACGGGACTTAGCAGAACCCAGGGAGAGATGGCCTCACCGAACCTTAACTGGGTTGCCGTGGATTTAACGGATGCGGAACAGCTTAAGTCGGTTATCAGCACACTCGGTACCCCGGATGCGTTGATACATGCAGCAGGGATGATGGTGGCCGCCCCGTTAGGCGAACTTGATAGCGCTGCCGGCGCGCGCCTGTGGTCGTTGCACGTTCAGGCGGCGGAAGTCCTGGTGAACCACTTTGTGCCGATGATGCAGCCTGGCAGTAGGATTGTCATTATAGGTAGCCGCACGTCGCGAGGTGCCGCCAACCGCTCGCAGTACGCTGCAACCAAAGCGGCGCTGGTTGGCATGGTTCGCTCGTGGGGAATGGAGCTGGCACCGCGTAACATCACTGTTAACGTTGTTGCGCCTGGTGCGACCGAAACCCCCATGCTCACCCGACCTGAACGTACGTCGTCGGCCCCTATGGTTCCGCCGATTGGCCGGCTCATTCAACCAGAAGAAGTCGCCTCGCTAGTGGGTTATCTACTTAGCGAATCCGCCGCAGCCATTACGGGCCAGGAACTGGTTATCTGCGGCGGCGCCTCGCTGAAAGCGTAATGAGAGTTGCATACAAACGTAAACCAGCCTTCACCGGCTGGTTTTTTTTGCGCCATGACCCTACACAGTATTCCAGATGCCAAATGCGCACCCTGAATCAGGTTTTCTGCCCCGTTCACGCGATCTGCAAAGGACTGGCTCCAGCGAGTGTTTAACCCGAAACTGTACCGGTAGGCATTCTCACGCTAGAACTCCTCAGGTTCGCCGGGAAGCGGGTCGGTCAGCTCCATCCCTTTCACCCCCGCATAGGTAATCACCAACTCGGCAGGCGTGTTCAGCGTAAAGCCGCGATGTGCGCTGTTCACCGTTTCATTTAACGCTTCGCCAGCCTGAAAGGTTTGCTGCTCACCCGTTTCTTTATCCTCAACTACAAGCGTACCTGACAGGATAAAACACGCATTCGGCATGGGATGCATATGCCAGGGTAACGAAGAATGAGCCGGAATGGTCAGGCGCATCACGGTCAGTTCGGGTTCACCCTGCGGATAAGCGTCAATGTGTTGACCGTTCCATGCTTCACTACTTTTTAACACCTGTACGGCAACGATTTTATTATCTGATGATTTATCTGAATGATTCCCTGACATGGTTTCTCCTGACTCGCGTCGGCAATACTGAATTGAATAACGTGTTTAAACGTAGCCTATGATCGTGTTCGACGACGTCAATTACCCTGCCAGCGGTTAAAAACGCCAGGATAGCGCCTGATGACCATGCGGTGAATTTTTAGACAAATCATGCAGTAATGGTTATATCTTATATCGCCGCGTCAGTACGCAAGGCGGATAAATTGTATTAGGCTTTTGACATCTTTTACTGATGGGAATCGCTACTAATGAAAGGTTTATTTACGGCGCTAATCGCCAGTTCCGTATTACTGTTGTCCGCCTGCTCACCTGATAACGATCATAAAGTTAAAGTGGCGATCAACACCGGTCCCGACGAAGCTATCTGGCAGGAAGTTCAGAAAATTGCCAAAGACAAGTATCAGCTGGATGTTGAAGTGCTTAACTTCAACGATTACGTACTGCCAAACGAAGCGCTGAACAATAAAGAAGTTGATGCCAACGCCTTTCAGAGCCTCCCCTATTTGGAAGAACAGTCTAAAGAGCGTGGCTACAAATTTGCCGTTGTCGGTAAAACCTTTGTTTTCCCTATCGCTGCCTATTCTCACAAGATTAAAAACATCAGCGAACTCAAAGATGGCGATACGATTACCCTTTCTAATGAGGCCACAACGCTGGGCCGCAGTCTGTTGCTGTTGCAGGCTCAGGGCTTAATTAAGCTCAAAGACGGCGTGGGCTATTTGCCGACCTCGCTGGATATCATCGAAAACCCTAAGCATCTGAAGCTGGTTGAGGTGGATACGCCGCAGTTAACCCGTACTCTTGACGATCCAAATGTCACGCTTTCAATCATAAATACCAACTTCTCTGCCCAGGCTGGCCTGTCGGCGCGTCGCGATGGGTTGTTTATGGAAAGCGCCTCATCGCCTTACGTCAATGCGTTGGTATCACGTCAGGACAACAAAGACAGCGATAAAATCCAAAAGCTGAAGTCTGCGTTACAGTCTCCGGAAGTCGCGGCCAAAGCAGAAGAAGTTTACAAAGGTGATGCGATCAAAGGCTGGTAAAAGGCTGGCTGAAACAGGCCGCATCGTCAGCGGCCTGTTCCACGCTAGAAGTGAGGCTAAGCCGCCGCACCTTTGAGTTGAGCAGAGAGATGTCCGGCCCACAGGCTGGCAATCCATCTGACACCATTGGCGGTAAAGCGAGCCTGCGAGAAAGCATGCTGATTGTCCGCCGTACCTGAATGCAGCGTAAAGTAACCTGCCTGCAGGTGGTAATGCTGGGGCCTCAAGGCTCCCTTGTCACGGAACATAATATTGCGCTCCAGCAGGAACTGGCGAAAATCTGGCTCTTTGGCTTTCAGCATTTTGCACAACTGGCGGAAACCCAGAGACGTTTCAACGTTGACAAAGTGGTCAAAAAAAGCGGCTTTTGGTGCCGATTCGGCCAGTTGTTTCTCTGCTGCGCGTCGCTGTTCAAACTGTTCAGCCCAGGCACGAGCGGCTTCAGCAGGATTCGTAAAATCAGGCAGATGAACACGCTCTTCAAGGGCCTGCCAGCGATCGAGCGCATCGGCCGTAAAACCCGGCGAAAGTCGGGCGACAGCAAGCAGAGAGTCGCGTTTATTCAGGCAGAACTCCTCACGCGTCTGGCCTTCGCGCTCATAGAGATTGACTGAAAGCGGCTGAGAAAGGCGCTGCGCCGTTTCAAGACTTTTAATTAAGCGTTTAACTTCGCCGTGCGTATTGCCGGTCATTTGGGCAATTTCACGGCTTGTCATCGTAATGGCATGATCCGTTGCTTTGAAGATTTCTGTCGATATCATCATGGGCTTTACCCCCTAATCATTCCAGACAACACCCAACGGGCAGTGGAATAATTATACAACTACCTGTTTAAATATCCAGTACTATTTTTAGGCTGATATATTAATGGAAAGCGTTACGCAAAAAGCGAGCATTGGCCAGACGGATAAAACACGACAGCGCTCTGGCGGATGATCCGCGCAAGATCGGTGCCGTCCGTAACGGTGGATGGCGGTAAAAGCGGATTAAAGATAAGCACGGATTATTGACATCAGTTTATAATGTCGGCCATAAGCAAGAGACGTCATCCGGCTCCGGCGCTCAGGTAGCCAGGTGATTCAAGAAGTGCTGAGCGAATTTACTGTGCTGCTCATTAGACAGCTTTATTTTTGATTCGGAAGAATGCGATCGTTTCGCGATTTCACGTGCACCGGATGTCACGTTTACTGGAGTAAGTTATGCAACCGTTAAGAGTCGCCTTTATCAAGGCAAACTGGCACAGCGACATTGTTTCTCAAACCCTGGCTGGCTTTAATCAGGAAATGGAAAACAGCGGCACGCCTTACGAAATTAAAACCTGGGACGTGCCTGGTGCCTTTGAAATGCCTTTACTGGCGCAGCGCCTGGCGCAAACAGGTCAGTTTGACGCCATTGTTTGTGCGGCCCTGGTCGTTGATGGTGGCATTTACCGCCACGACTTCGTGGCGCAGGCTGTGGTCAGTGGACTCATGCAGGCTCAGCTGGCTACCAATGTTCCCGTGTTTTCTGTTTCACTGACGCCGCATAATTTTCAGCCTGCCGACGAATTCGTGCGTTTTTATACCGAGCATTTTGTGAAAAAAGGTAAAGAAGCGGCACGCGCCGTTTGTCAGGTTCACGCCATTTCGCTCTAAAACCTGCCCGTTTATGAATGTCATCAGCCGGCACTCCAATGCTGAAGTGTCGCTGAGTCTGCCAGCGTTTCAGGAGACCTTATGGAATCACCACGTCAGCCTTTACCCCCGTTTAACGATGTACAGGATGCGATAAAGAAAGTGCGCCTGGCAGAGGATGCCTGGAACAGCCGGGATCCCGAACGTGTTTCTCTGGCCTATTCTCCCGACAGCGCATGGCGAAATCGCGATAGGTTTATTACGGGCCGGGCCGAAATTGTGGCGTTTTTACGAGACAAATGGCAAAGGGAAGCAGAGTACCGGTTGATCAAAGAGTTGTGGAGTTTTCATTCAAATCGTATCGCCGTGCGCTTTGCCTATGAGTGGCATGACAGCCAGGCAAACTGGTTCCGTTCCTACGGCAATGAGAACTGGGAATTTGATGAGAATGGCTACATGGTGAAACGCCATGCCAGCATTAACGACGTGGCCATTACCGACAGTCAGCGACTGTTTCACTGGCCTCAGGGCCGCCGACCGGACGATCATCCCTCTCTCAGTGAACTGGGGCTATAGGCATTCATTAACAGGCGCTATGGGTGATCCAAATTGCCATCGTGCCTCATGTGTCATCAAAAGCACAACGGCTGTCGTCAAGGGCGAGATTAACGCCATAAAGCACTGAGGTCGCGGGCACTACACGGCAGGTCGACGTCAGCAGAGAGATAACCTGCTGCCGTCGTAACGCTATCTGAACGATCGCCAGGCAGTGAAATTCACGACCTGGCGTTAGCAGGACAGATTAGCCCTGTTCCTGCGTCTGTGCCGGCTGGGGTTCGCTCTGTTTAGGTTGTTCAACAAAGGTCGCCTTATTACGAGTCACGGTATAAGCCACTTTTTTAACGTCTTCAGGTGACGTTGTCACTTCAAGGGGATCAATAGTTACCCGCCCCAGGCCAAACAACGTGCGCACGTAACCGCCGACTTCATGTTTACCCGCGGGAACACGAAGGATTTTGCTTTCACCATTGGGCAGTTCGCCTGCATCTTTACCATCTACCGTCAGATAAATATGTGAACCGTCATCCGCACGCGTAATCACGTGTGAAACATCGATCTGGGTCTGTCCGGTCGTAAAATCATCCGCTGCCGCAGCGGGGGGATTGGCGGCGGGATGCCGGGCGCATCCGGCTAATGTTGTGGCGACCGCAAGTGCGGTAAAAAGATTACGATAACGCATTATAGCTGTCTTACTCCCTGGCAAATGAACGCATTATTTTAGCCGTTTCACTGAACGATGGAAGCCCGGAAACGCTCGGTATGCTCTTAAAATTGTCAGGAAATGAGGGAAAAAGTAAGCGGCGTTATTTTTTTACAGGACGTCATGCAGGATCTCAGCCTACCTCATGCGAGGTGACAGAATACCGGGCAGTCTGGCGCCGTAGCGCCAGACATTTTTCCGGTTAGCTAAACACCATGCCGCCGTCTACCAGTAACGACTGTCCGGTGATGTAATCAGAATCCGGGCCGGCAAGAAAGGCGACACAGGCTGCGACATCTGCGGGTTCTGATAACCGACCAAGCGTGATTCTTTTCGCAAACTCCTGAGTACCATAACCCACGGGTTTGCCTGCCGCTTCGGAAATCTGCCTGTCGATCTCCGCCCACATCGGTGTTTTAACAATACCAGGACAAAAGCCATTTACGGTGATCCCCGCCGGTGCCAGATCCCGTGCGGCAGTTTGTGTCAGGCCCCGAACAGCAAACTTGCTTGAGCTGTAAACTGCCAGCTCGGGATTGCCGACATGCCCGGCCTGAGAGCAGGCGTTAATAATTTTTCCGCCATGGCCTTCAGACGCGAATGCTTTTATCGCGGCCTGCATGCCCCAGATCACGCCTTTGACATTAACGTCGTAAACCTTGTTGATGACCTCTTCGGTGATTTCATCAATGGGCGTTGAGGGCGCGACACCTGCGTTATTCACAATGACGTTAAAATCACCCAATACGCTGCGCGCTTCTTCTACGGCATGAAATACCTGATCCCGTTTTGTTACATCCACCTTGATGGCCAACGCACGGCCGCCATCTTTCTTGATCTTTTCCGCAACCTGCGACGCGGTTTCAATATTATAATCAGCCACGGCCACGGCAAATCCGTCTTTTGCCAGACGTAAGGCTATCGCCTCACCAATGCCCTGACCCGCACCTGTCACAAGCGCAACCCGCATTTTCATCATCGTTTCCTTATTCCGTTGAAATTAAAGTAACTGGCTGAGGTGAAGCTGCCCCATCAGCAAGTGGTTATCGGCGTAATCCACTGGCACTGCCACAACAGCAGGCCCCTGAACATCCATCGCTTTGCGCAGCGTGGGTTCCAGTTCGGAGGCACTGTTCACCGCGAATCCCGCCGCACCGAATGCTTCCGCATAGGCTTTAAAATCAATGGGTCCAAAGTTCACGCCTGAAACACGCTGATATTTTTTCTCTTCCTGCATCGCCACCATGTTGTAAGCATTATCGACCCAGACAATGTGCAAAATGTTGGCGTTGAGCCTGACGGCGGTTTCCAGCTCCATGCTTGACTGCAGGAAGCCGCCATCTCCTGAAACCGAGACGACTTTACGCTGTGGATCGACCAGCCAGGCACCAATCGCCCAGGGCAAGGCCACGCCCATGGTTTGCTGCCCGTTAGAAATCATGATTTGGCGTGCGCGGAAGCTGTAGAGATAGCGGGCAATCCAGATATGGAAGCTGCCCATATCAACGGTGAGGCTGACGTCGCTGTTGATAATGTCCTGCATTGCACGCACGATGCGCAGCGGATGAAGAGCAAACTGATTCAGGCTCGCGCCCTGTAATGCAAGTAACTGCCGCTGCTGCTGACGGTCCTCAAGGATACTGGCAGCCTCCTTGCTGAGCTGTAACGGCTGGCTGACCTTTTGTGCCAGTTTACGCAGCGTGGCGGCGATGTTGCCGACCAGCTCCGCATCTGGCAAATAGCGGTTGTCCGTTTCCGCTGGCACAACGTCAATGTGGATTAAGGTGGCATTCCCGCTGTTCCACATGGCAGGTTCATACTCAACCGGGCTGTAGCCGATGGTAATAATCAGGTCGGCCTGTTGCAGCAGCTTGTCGCCTGCCTGATTGTTGAAAAGTCCCACGCGACCGGCAAAACGGGAAAAGTGCTCCTGACGAACGGCACCCGCAGCCTGATACGTGCTGGTTACCGGGATATGGCTGCGGTTTAACAGATCGTGAATGGCTTCGCTATTCTCAGGCTGGCTTGCCATCAGGCCCAGCAAGATCACGGGATTTTTTGCGTGGGCGATCTCACGACTGACCGCATCAATCATCACATCCGGTGCCGCACCCAGCGTGATGCGGCCGTGATGGCTCAGCACCTTACCCGTGACCGGCTGATCAACGATATCCTGTGGCAGGCTGACAAACGCACCGCCGCCGCGACCGTGTTCAGCGTGACGAAACGCGTTTGATACACATTCCGCCAGTGCCGACGAGTCGGTGACTTCAACCGCATATTTTGTCACCGGGCGGAACATGGATACGGTATCAAGACTCTGGTGAACCTGCTTGGCGCTGTCGGAGCGTTTGACCGCGCCCCCAATAGCCACCACCGGGTCGCCCTCACTGGTTGCGGTAGCCATACCGGTTACCAGGTTTGAGCAGCCCGGGCCGGATGTGACCAGCGCCACGCCAGCGTTACCCGTCAGACGGCCTACTGCCGCGGCCATAAAGGCGGCATTCGCCTCATGCCGCACGGGGATGGTCTGAATTGAAGAATCCAGCAGGGAATCAAATACCTTATCAATTTTTGCACCAGGGATGCCAAACACATGGCTGACGCCTTGCGCTTCAAGTTGCGCGACAACCAGGTCTGCACCGCAGTGCCAGAGTGTCGTATCAGAGAGAGTTTTCATATTTCAGGCCTCGTGATTAGCTTTCGACAGAACGGATGGCATCATCCAGATTTTCCGGCGTCAGGTTGGCATTAAGAAAGTCGGCGTTTTCAGGTAAATCGATCACCAGCTTGCTGATGGCACCAAAAGTCAGCGTGCCCTGCTCCAGCACATAATCCAGGATATGCCCACCGCCGGTTCTGTCGTCTGTGATGAAATGTTCGTGATATCCCGCGACGTTGATACCCTGCATGTACTGCGGCGTGCGGAAGCCAATAAGCTCGCCATGGCGGTGCGTGAATTCAAATATGGGCTGGTTTCCCAGAACTTCAGGCATCGATCGGTAAGGCCGGCACTGGCACGGAACGGTACGCGTCTGGACGGATGAAAAATGTCCGCTTACACGCAGTGCACAAAACTGGTTGTCGGAGGTGATTTCGCTGTCGATAAGCTGGTGCAGCGCATCGCGCTGAACCGCGCGTTCAAAAACGTGTTTATGCTTGGGTTGAAAAAAGGTCATTACCGCAAATGGCGTTTTCTGGTCAGGATCAGCAGGCCGGGCACTGCCATCGGCGCGCAGCTGATACACATTGCTGTCGAACGCAATGAGTTCACCATCCAGCTGATTGAAGGTTCCCAGACCAAAGTCACCTTTGCGCAGTAAGTCAGCAATCCTGGTTTCACCGTCATAAACACCACTCAGCAGCGCACTCATCAAAGAGGTTTGATACATAACACTTTCTGGCATGTTTTTTCGCAGCTTTTGAACGGTATCTTTTAGTTGATCCTCGCAGGAACAATCAGTTACAAAATTGCTCATCGGATGCCTCGTAGGTTAACTGTTAAGCCGTGTTAACATAATGGTGACCCTGTTTGCGGACAGAATCCAATAGCAAAACCTGTAAACTTTGAGACGTTTTTAATATGGAACTGCGCCATCTACGTTATTTCGTTGCTGTCGCTCAAACGCAGCACTTTACCCGAGCGGCCGAACTGCTTGGCATTTCGCAGCCGCCACTCAGTCAGCAAATTCAGCGACTGGAGCATGAAATCGGTACGCCGCTGTTAAAACGACTGACGCGCGGTGTGGAACTGACGGATGCAGGAAAAACATTTCTGGCGGATGCGATTGAAATCATTCAACTCGCCGATCATGCGCTGGAAAAGGCGAAAGGCGTTGCCCGGGGGATCTCTGGCAAAATGTCGCTGGGCTTTGCCAGTTCGGTGGCATTTGATCCCAACGTCTTTGAGATTATTCGGCGATTTAAAGATCGCTATCCCGCCCTGGAGCTGATGACGCGGGAAGAGAACATGTCATTGCTTATTCAGGATCTCCAGGAGGGATTGCTGGACGCGGCATTTCTTCGTCTTCCCTGCGAAAGCAGTAAATCGTTTAATTTGCGCGTCATTTCTACCGAACGGATGCTGCTGGCTTTACCTGCTGCGCATCCTCTGCAACAAAAATCCAGCATCGCGCTGAGCGAACTGGTGCAGGAAACCTTAATTATTTTTCCGCGAGACGTTTCACCCAGCCTGTATGAGCTTATTGTCAGTGCCTGTTTGCGCGCGGGTTTCTCCTCATCGTCTTTTCAGCAGGCTCCGCAAATCAGTTCTTCTCTAGGTATGGTTGGCGCAGGTTGCGGTATAGCCCTTATACCGGAATCGATGGTTTGCGTGCAGAATCCGCAGATTTGCTTCCGGGAAATCGCCAACAATACGCTTTTTACCGATGTGGCTTTTGCCTGGCGGCGGAATAATGCGTCTAAAGCGGTTAACCATCTGTTGTCGCTGATTTCAGAAGGTCAAAGCGTAAACTGATGCACTGCTGTAAGCAGCCTTTTTCATCCGCTCACGGCCGTCTTCCTTATTCAGGGTAAAAATTTAGCGGTTGAGTTCCATCCCGTTTTAATAAACACATTTTGCTGGCACGTCTTATTTTCTGCTCTGCCGCCGATGAAAAAAGCGTGAGATATTGTCCGTTAGCCTCTTCGCATAAGTGAAAGTAACCTTCGCATTACTTTTATTTATGCACCCTGGCGGTGCAACAAAGTCAATATCCTTTGAAACAATTCATTAACTTTTTGACCCCCTTCAAAGAACTGATAAATCATAAAATTTTTGGTTTATGCACTAACAATGCCTTATTTATGCACGAAACAGCCGCATCCGGGGCAGATAAGTCGAAATATTATTCACTCTTATTCACCGTTAATCGAAATAGCATGGGGATAATGACCGCCTGGTCGACATCATATTTTCTCTGGTAATGATAAATTATGTCGGCGCGCTTAAGCGCGCGTCATCCCACGGCTCAACACAATAAATAACTTCGATAAGAAAGGTTTTGTATGGATAAGTTATCTTACGCGTCTGACAGTAGTACTTCAGCCTGGTCCACCTACCTACAACAAATCGATCGCGTTGCGCCTTACCTGGGCGACCTTACGCGCTGGATTGATACTTTACGTCATCCTAAGCGTGCATTAATTGTTGATATTCCTCTGCAAATGGATGACGGCTCCATTCGTCATTTTGAGGGTTATCGTGTTCAGCACAACCTTTCACGCGGTCCGGGTAAAGGCGGGATTCGCTATCATCCCGATGTCGATTTAAATGAGGTTATGGCCCTTTCAGCCTGGATGACCATCAAGTGTGCCGCTGTCAATCTGCCCTACGGCGGGGCAAAAGGTGGGATTCGTGTCGATCCTTTTAAACTGTCTGAAGGCGAACTCGAACGTCTGACGCGCCGCTATACCAGCGAGATCGGTATCATCATTGGACCGCAAAAAGATATCCCGGCCCCCGATGTCGGCACCAATGGCAAAGTGATGGCCTGGATGATGGATACCTACTCCATGAATCTGGGCACCACGGTGACGGGTGTGGTGACAGGTAAACCTATTCACCTTGGCGGCTCCCTCGGCCGTGAAAAAGCGACCGGCCGTGGTGTGTTCGTCACTGGCCGTGAGGTTGCTGGCCGAGCCGGCATCCAGATTGAAGGCGCACGTGTCGCCGTACAGGGATTTGGTAACGTAGGCAGTGAAGCCGCCCGGTTGTTTAGTCAGGCGGGCGCGCGCGTTGTGGCGATTCAGGATCACACTGCAACGCTGTTCAACGCTGACGGCATGGATATGGATGCGTTGACACAATGGCAGACTGAAAACAAGCAGATCGCAGGCTTCCCCGGTGCACAAAACATCGAGAAAGAGCGTTTCTGGCATACGGAAATGGATATTCTGATCCCTGCCGCGCTGGAAGGACAAATCACGCGGGAGCGTGCTGAGATCCTGAGCTGTAAGCTGGTGCTCGAAGGCGCTAACGGTCCGACCTATCCGGATGCTGATGATGTTCTGGCAAACCGCGGTGTGATTGTTGTACCCGACGTGATTTGTAACGCCGGGGGTGTGACAGTCAGTTACTTCGAATGGGTGCAGGATATGGCCAGCTTCTTCTGGAGCGAAGAGGAAATTAATAAACGCTCAGACAAGATCATGACGGAAGCCATGGTTCACGTATGGGAAAAAGCCAAAGAGAAAGCGTGCTCGTTGCGTACCGCAGCCTATATCGTGGCCTGCGAACGTATCCTGATGGCACGTAAAGATCGCGGTATCTATCCGGGTTAATGACTGAAAACACAACCCGCACCGTGCGGGTTGTGTTTTAGCGGTTTACCGCGCGTTAGCGGAACTGCTCCACCGTTTGCGCCAACTGCTGCGCCTGATCTTCCAGCGAGCTGGCGGCTGCAGACATTTGCTGCACCAGTGCGGCGTTTTGTTGTGTCGTACCGTCCATCTCGTTAACTGCGACAGTGACCTGACCGATACCGCGCGCCTGTTCATCAGAGGCAGAAACGATTTCATCAATGATGCTCTGCACTGACGATACGGCCTGCGTCATCTCATGCATCGTTTTGCCTGCTTCGTTAACCAGTTTCACGCCGCTTTGAACCCGAACGCTCGATTCTTCAATCAGGGCAGCGATATCTTTCACCGCGCCCGCACTTCGCTGCGCAAGATTACGCACCTCAGAGGCCACGACAGCAAAGCCTCGTCCCTGCTCGCCAGCGCGCGCCGCCTCAACCGCAGCGTTAAGGGCCAGAATATTCGTCTGGAAGGCGATGCTGTTGATCATCGTAGTAATGTCACCAATTTTCTTCGAGCTGTCATCAATCTGTGACATGGTCTGCACCACCTGCCCAACCAGCGCTTCGCCCCGGCTGGCGATTGAGGTGGCATTTTCGGTCAGATTCGTGGCCTGTTGAGCATTATCGGCATTCAGGCGAACCGTTGCGCTGATTTGCTCCATGCTGGCTGCAGTCTCCTCCAGCGCAGCCGCCTGCTGTTCGGTACGCGATGCCAGATCGAGGTTACCACTGGCAATCTCGCTAGCCCCTTCTCGCACCGACGCGCTGGCATCTTTGATTTGGCCCACAATAGATTGCAGCTGGCTTTGCATGGTATGCAGCGCATAAAACAGGCTGCTGTTGTCGCCCGGTGCAACGTGAAAGCGGTTACTGAGCTTACCTTCCGCAACCGCCAGCGCTATTCTGGCTGCCTCTGCGGGCTCGCCGCCGAGCGGACGCATGACTTTGCGATTGAACAAGAGCCCCAGTACCGCGCCGACCAGCAGGATGCTTACCAGCATCAGTCCGATAGCCCAGTAGAGTTGGCGATTCGCCGCAGCCATCACCTGGCTGACCGGTGCGACAATCCCAACGTACCAGGGCTTATCGCTATTGCCTACCGTGACCGGATACCAGGTATACATGGCTTTTTCGCCCAGCACAGGGTCGTCATGTTCCACAATTTGCTGGGTGAAATTGTCTTTTTCCCCCTTCCACGCTTTGCCCGCCTCATCTTTATCTGGCGAGGAAACGACTTTGCCTGTGTTAGAGAGCAACAGGGCATAACCGGTGTCCTGCCAGGGTTTTATCTGGTTAACTTTCTTTTGTAGTGAGGCAAGGGAGATATCGGAAGTCACCACGCCGTAAAGTTTACCCTGATCGATAATGGGTGAGGCTACAGAGGTCAATAACGTTGGTATACCATTGTAGGCATAACTGTAGGGCTCAATCAGCGTATCTTTTCTTGTCTGCTGGGGAACCAGATAATAATCACCCTGACCCGGCGTTAAAAAGGACAGTAACGGATGCATGGCGTAATTACCGGCCTGATCGCGGTCAACAAACCAGGCATAACGGCCCTGTGGCGGCTGTCCGCTCTGACCTGCAAATTCAGCATCACGACCATCAAACGCGTTGGGTTCAAAAATCACAGACATCGAGAGATAATCAGGATTGGCTCTGAGTGAATATTCCATGATTCTGTCAGCGACTTTACGATCGTTAATGCCCGCTTTGGGTAGAGCAATCAGACTTTGGCCTAAGCTGTGCGCCATATTAAGGGCATAACTCAGCTCTTGTTGAATTTGCAGCCCGCGACTTTGAGCGATCTGCTGCAGATAATTTTCGGCCAGCGTTTTTTGTTCTTTTGCCGACTGCCAGCTCAGAACACCAATCGTCACGGTAAACCCAAGCGTAATCGTCAGGCCGCCCGCAAGAAGCATCTGCGTGCGGGTACTCATGGTTTTTTTAATGGGTTGAGTGGTCATATTGATTCCCCTGGAATACACCGGCTAAATTAACCACCCTGTCAGATACAATCTTTCATGTCCCTGGAATAACTATCGGCGCGCCAGAATTTAACTTTAATAAGATGAATCAAAGCCAGAATCGGCTCACATTATCCGTTGCGGGCAAAAAGAGGATTTATGATTTCGAAAGACAACGCAGAACATTATGTTTGGGGAAATAACTGTGATGGTTGGCATCTGCTGAAACGCCAGGATTTAAGCATTATTCATGAACATATGCCGCCTGCGACTGCTGAAACCCGACACTTTCACGTTCAGTCTCGCCAGTTCTTTTTCGTTTTAGAGGGAGAGCTGACGATGGAAATTGAGGGCATCGTGCATCTCCTGCAGGCGCAGCAAGGCATTGAGATCTCACCGGGTGCGAAACATCAGGCACGTAACGACGGAAATGACAGTGTCACTTTTTTAGTTATTTCCCATCCGACGACCCGAGGCGATCGTACCGATCTGACCTGAACATGGCCATAATAATACGCAGGAATCCGTTACTGATCTGAATAGTATTGATATGAAACAATACATAGGCGAGGATTAAATGGCAGTCTGTGCCCTCTTCTAACCAGGCATAACTGAACCGGGAACCCATTCATGCTAAACAAATCAGGCTGGTTTCATGGTTATGTACTTTGCATGACGTGCATGGCCAGATACCTTCATCACTATGCTTTTGCCGTAACGCATTTGATTCGCTGAGAAGGATCAAAAGACCCACGCTGAGTCGGTCATTGACGGATAAAAGACAGGAAACGAGAGTGGTTATGCTGGAAGCAGGCTTCCAGCATAACCCGGTCAGGCGGCTTTGACGGCGCGGACTTTCTTGTCACTTTGCGGCGCATGATCAGCATCCGTCGCTTCAGGGGCGCTACCGCCTGAGGTTGACTGAGGCAGTTTACTGGTGCGAAGAATGTGCTGCACGGCGTCTTTTTGTTCTGCCAGCAACAGGCCGAGTGTTTCAGCCTGAGATTCATCCATCTCCGCCTGATGAGTCAGCAACCAGTCGGTGAACGCTTCCGCCATATCCAGCATTTTGTCGTAGGCATCAGCCTCTTTTTTGTTGGCAAATGTCATCTTCTCTTCACCTTTTCTGACCACTACAAATTTTGTCTCAACAGCCATAGTTTTGCCCTCAGGTACTGTGTATTTATACAGCATACCACAGTAATCCGCATTTTCCAGAGAAGAATCACCACGCCCGATAAACCTGACATGCGGTTCAGATTTTACAACGACGTGGTCAGCC
This sequence comes from Pantoea ananatis LMG 2665, assembly GCF_000710035.2. Classification (GTDB taxonomy): domain Bacteria; phylum Pseudomonadota; class Gammaproteobacteria; order Enterobacterales; family Enterobacteriaceae; genus Pantoea; species Pantoea ananatis. The sequence goes on from NZ_JMJJ01000017.1 coordinate 123,035, forward strand.
CCGCCCCGCGCATCACGCCAGAAGCGCTTGCATAAAATCGGCCAGGGCTTTTCGAGGATCGTCTTCTTCAGAGACGATCATTTCAATGCCCCACTGACCCAGCACTTCTTTTGCCACCGGGTTATTGCGGTTAGTGAAAAGGTACGACTTGGGGCGCGCAGTGGCCAGGCCCGTGCGCCCCCACATTTTGGTCAGGCGATAAAACAGCAGACGAATATTAAAGTCACTGATGCTGTAGCCCACGAACAACACCGAATTCCCCATGACATCATGGGTCAGTTTGATATCCAGCGGCGAATCAAAATAGAGGCGCTCAAAGTAACTGCTTTCATCTAAAACGATGGAGGTATCATCATCAAAGTCGCCGTGCAGTTTAATGATGTGGCGCTTGTCTTCAGTTAATGACACCAGATCGGCCGCATTCGCGACTTTTGAGTAAGGCACACCGTGCGCCTCATGTGCCGCTTCCAGCCAGCGGTCATAATTGGTGGTATAGATACGCGAAAAGTTGCCCTGCGTGATCATGGTGTGAATTTCAGAGCTACGAACATCAATATCCGGCCGATGCCATTCGCGATCCATCCAGCTTCTCAACGGCCCTAGCGATCCTTTTTTTTGCTTATAGTATTCGGCCAGGGAAAGGTGCGTACCATAGGTATTAAAAATTTTGGGATCGTACCCCAGCTCGTTGGCCAGATGGGCAATGAGCTCATGCCATTCTGGCAGGCCAAGATTGCGGGACAGGCCTGCACCGGCAAAGAGTATCAGCTTACCGGAGTCATAAGCCCGCTTCAGTTCAGGTTTCATGCCACGCCTCGTGCTGTTTTTAAGAAGGACGCGAAGCGGTCCAGTGCAATGCGACGGTTTGAGATTTCATTTTTCTTGTCGCCCATCTCAGCGAAGGTTTGATCGTAGCCTTCAGGAATAAACACGCAGTCCCACTGAAAACCACGCGGGCCCGCCGGTTTTGAGGCAATAGTGCCACGTAATTCGCCGTAAAACTGATACATTTTGCGCCCGTCACAATAGCCCAGTACGGTTTTGGCCGTGACACCCTGGCTATCGAGGCCATTAACGAGGGAGGCAAAACGATCGGCATCCAGCCGGTTCCAGAATATGCGCGTCAGCCCCGCAGGCAGGCCATTCAGCCCATCGAGATAAAGTCCGGTATGCTCAACGAAGAGAGGACGCCCAATAATTGAGAAGGCTTTTGTGAGTTTGTCCCGCACCAAATCCAGCTCATTCTCTGTTTGAATTTCTTCAATACGACGAGCGATCGGCAAGACTTCGACGCCCACTGGCTCCAGGATTTCACGCACCTCCGCCAGTTTTTGCTCATTAGCCGAAAGGAATCTGATTTTCATACTTCTTCCAGGTGAATTAGTTTGCCTCAGACAGCGCTATCATAGCGGCAGAATGGAGGATTAACGCTGGTCAGTGTAGCGCAAATCCCTGACTTTCTGGCCTGGCAATTACGTCAAAACGTGATGGATCAGCGATTTGCGCCGGGCCGAAGGGGAGAAAGCAGGGGAAGCAAGCGCCCCGGGTGAGGCGCTCACTGGTGAAAGTCCGCGTCTTCAGAAACGGTAGCTGGCAGTCACAGAGACGTTGCGGGGTTCACCGTAAACGATGTCCCCCGCAACATTCGTGTCATAGGTTTTATCAAAGAGATTATTAATATTGCCCTGAACAGCAAAATTTTTCGTCACCTGGTAGCGGCTAAATAAATTGACTAACGCATAGCTGCCCTGCTCAGCACGCCACGTTCCGTTTCCTTCCGGTGCCGAATTATCGCTCCAGACGTGCGTTTGCCATTTCACTCCGCCACCCACAGTCAGATCAGGGAACATGGGTAAACGGTAGCGCGTAAAGACGTTTAACTGCGTTCGCGGTAAGTCGGGTTTTACCGCCGTGCCATCACGCTGTTCGGCAATATAACGCGTGCCTCCCAGGGTCATCTGCCAGTTATCTGTGATTGCGCCGTTAATTTCGAATTCAATTCCTCGGCTTACCGTACCATTTTTGCCTTCATACGCTGACTCGGTGGTACCCGGAATAATGCGACCGGTGGTCTGTGCCACATTATCCAGCTCAGCCCGAAAGACCGAGACTGACGTGGTCAAGCGGCTGTCGAACCAGTCAGATTTAACGCCGGCTTCGTAGTTCTTACCAATAACCGGCGCCAGATAGGCACCTGAGAGATCACGATATGACTGCGGTTGAAACACGGAAGTATAGCTGGCGTACGTTGACCAGTTCTCATCAATGTCATAAATCAGACCCGCATAAGGCGTGATGTTATTTTTTTCCATATCGTTGGTCAGTGTATTTTTGCTCCAACGGGTGTAACGTGCGCCCAGTATCAGATTTAACGGATCCGCCAGTGAAATACGGGTGGCAAGGTAGCCCGAGCTTTGTCGGGTAATATCCTGCTGGGACAGGGTGCGCGCCGCCCAATCCGTTTCCGGGAACTGGCCGTCAAAAAGGTTAAAATTCCCCAATTCTTCTGGCGAGATATTCGCAAAAGTACCGTAGTAAGTGTTTTTTTGTTTGCTGTAGCTAACACCGACCATTAATTCATGGGTGCGCCCGAAGAGTTGATAAGGGCCACTGGCAAAAGTATCCACAGCATCGACTTGACGTTTGGCTGCATTATATCCCGTGCCCGCAACGACAGGATAATCCGCATAGGGAGAAACGCCTGCACCCGTATTTTTGTCAAAATAGCCGGCGATATACATCATTTTGCTGTTAAGCGTTGACCGATCATGGGTGCCGTTAAGGGTCCATTGCCATCCACTTGCAAAAGTGTGTTTGAGCCGGGCAAAGAGTTTTCTGCTCTCTTTATCGTTATAAGTCCAGTCAGGGGCGGTATTAAAGCCGCGACGAAAATGGGTTTTACTACCGTCTGTGTACCAACGCGGTAAACCGCCCCACATTGGGCTGTCAGTATTCAGCTGCTGAAATTCATAGCCTGCAGATAATGTGGTGGCGTCATTGAGATCGGCATCAATCACCCCATAAACAAATTTCTTTTCAGCACCATAACGCTCAATAAAGCTATTATTATCCTGATAACCCGCAATCACTCTGCCTCGAACATTTCCTGCAGCATTCAACGGGGACTGCACATCCATAACGTAACGCTGTTTATTCCAGCTGCCATAGCTGGCGGATATCTCGCCTTCTGGCTGGTGACTGTCGGCATGTTTACGTACCATGTTAACGGCAGCGGAAGGATTACCGGCACCGGTCAATAACCCGTTTGCACCCCTGACCACTTCAATGCGTTCATATAATGCGCTATCCGTCTGTGCATCACCCAAATTCCAGCGTTCTTCGAATACAGTAGGAATACCGTCAATCAGGTAATTGTCGATTAAAAACCCGCGAGAATAATAGGTCTTACGATCCATATCCGCTGTGCTGGTCTGAATAGCCGTGGTGTTGTCCAGAACATCATTTAACGACTGTAGCTGTTGGTCTTTCATGCGCTGCGCGCTGATGATGCTTACAGACTGAGGAATATCGCGCACGGTCGAAAGTAACTTATTGCCCGCGCGGGTAACAGGTACGCTGTAGTCCGAGGAAGTATTTTCGGAAACCGGCTGTTCAGCCGCAGTAACGATAAGCGTCGGGTTGCTCGTATTCACATCCGATGGCGTCTCTGCAAACGCATTATGTGAAGATACGCCTGCCACAAGGGTTGCCAAAAGTGATAAGCGTGAGGGAACCAGAGGAAAAGTGGGCTTCACGCGATCCCTGTTCAGGAGGGGGATATTCAGAAACATTCTAACGCCTCGTTTTCTTTTTTTTAGCTGCCACTGCCCTGCATCAGTCCCAGTTAACTACCGTGCGGGCTGGCCATCAGGAATAAGGACAAAAACAACAACATGTAAAAACAAATGAGAAATATACTCATTTAGATTATCATTGCAAGTTATTGTTAACATTTATCTTTAAAAGCGTCAGAAAAGCCGATGTGTGTATTCTGTTGATAATGCAGATGTTTTAGCGCAAGTCGGGCACAGTACTTCTGAACCCGAGCGCGTGACGTAACGCTGAAATTAGCTGGCCTGGATATTTTTGAGCCATCCGTTTTACCCCTGTGTGAACAGAATTATTTCTCACACTCGCTTATGTCTTTTTTCCTTATATATAATGCGGTCATTATCTGAGACAGGTGAACTGCAGGTTTAAACAATATGGAAAAAATGGGTAAAGGCTGTTATTGACAACGGTGATGTGAACGTTATTGCCCTTATTGACGCTTCGCTTATGTTCAGATAATACAGACTTATGGCCGTTGGGTTGACAGAGAAAACGTTCAGCCTGGCATGAAGCCTGGCACAGGTTACAGGTTGCTTTATCGAGTTTGTGTAATTGCGAAATCCGGAATGCTATTTTTCTCAGATCGGGTAAAGCCGTTTCTCATCTTTGCAAAGCAGCCAACAGCTGCAACGGTCGGGTTATGGAAGGTTCGAGGGATGTCTGGCATCAAAATCAGGGTTTACATATAACAAAACGTTATCCTCAATAGCGGTTTTTTTAGTAAGGCATTTCGTCCGCTCAGACCAGCTTTTATTTAAGGGTGGCTATTATTAACTATACGTTATCATTTCTCTCTGACGAGACAAATCACATCATTCCAGGTTTACAACGTGACGACAAATCAAGATAGCCAGGTATTAGGTTTTGATTTTCATTGATTTTTTAACTTAAAAAAGAGATTCTATAATTCATGTTGTGTAGAACCTGCTCGCCTTTCATTGGCATGAGGCGGTTTAAATATGTTTAAAACATCAATGTATTCCTAAACTTTATGCCGTTTCTCAGGTTCTGAAAGTCAGTAATAATCTTTACAGTAACAAATTTGTACATTTCGGACTGAAGAGATATTTCCTTCTGGGAATATTTTTCGTAGAATGGCTCTGTTTAAAATATTCGCTGTAATTTAAGGATTAATCAATGGATGCGCTCAAAGCATTAAATAACCTTCGTATTTTACGCGCACAAGCCCGGGAAATTGAGCTTGATGTGTTAAATGAGATGCTCGAAAAGCTTTCTGTCGTTGTCGCTGAACGCCGTGAAGAAGAAGAAGCTGAGCAAGCCCTGCTGCGTGAAAAAGCAGACAAGCTGGCTAAATATAAAGAAATGCTGATGAATGACGGCATCGATATTTCTGAGCTGATGGATTTACCTACAGAAACTAAAACAAAAGCTAAACGTGCCCCGCGCCCGGCTAAATATCAATATACCGACGAAAACGGTGAAAAGAAATCATGGACAGGTCAGGGCCGTACACCATCGCCTATTAAAAAGGCCCTGGATGCAGGCGGTTCTCTCGATGACTTCCTGATCTGACATAATTAAGCGGTGTTGATGAGGACACCGCTTTTTTATTGGAAACAGCCTGACTGTCCCGTTAAAGGCTCATGACCATGACAGAGGAACTGTCTAATTTCAGCCTTTCGCCTTCATAACGATGATGTAGAAAATGGTAACTATCACTGTTGATAATTACCTGTAATGATTCCGAATACTTTTCCAGTGCAGCGCGCATCTGCACGACATAGTCGTGCGTATCGTAAACACGATCTATCCCTTCTAATGCATGATTCATGATTTTTCTTGCCACGTCGTTTGGCGTGTCCAGTGCAGATAACTTTGAGCGTGCCGTTCGCCGCAGGTCTCGTGGTGTAAAATGTTCCAGTCCCAGGCCGCGCGGTGCGCGCAACATGCGTCGCAGAGCCTGATTAAGCGCACCTTTTGACAGCGGTTGCATCACATCGCGTGGTGCCGGTACCAGCCAGGGCGAAGCAGGATCGCTGGCCTTTAACAATGACTCGATACACAGGCGCATCAGGGAAGAGACCGGCAACGTATGTTCACGTTGCGATTTGTTTCGCGTACCTTGTTTCCACAGTCCTGACTGTAAATTAAATTCTGCTTTACGAGCCTGAACGATCTCGTCTGGTCGTCGCGCGCTCACCAGGCAAAGCCGCAGTGCCCAACGGGCCTGTTCAGAAAGCGCCCAGTTGTCCAGCCCATGCCAGAACACCCAAATCTCAGCATCCGACAACTGTCGACTGCGCGGTGAGGCCGCACGGCCTGCAATGTCACGTTTTTTTATTGAAGCAACAGGGGAATGCTCAAGATAACCCTGCATTTCTGCCCAGGATAAAAACTGTTTTGTCAACGCGAATACGCGCCGCGCCTCTTCCTTTTTACCCTCTGAAATCAGTATGTTATATAGTCTGTTTAGTCGTAATCGCGTCAGATTCTTCAGCGGGAGTGAGCCAATATTCGGTAAGACATGCCGGAGAAGGGAGGAAATCGCGATTTCAGGACGGCGACGCGTAACGAGTAATGACAGCTTTACCCAGACCTTAATGACCTGCTCGACCGTGCCCTCGTCACCAAAATTATCGACTTCAGACAGCGAAGCCTTTCTGATCTGCTCCAGCCATACCATAACGTGATGGCCGACATGGGGCGACCTTGTATTTATGCTGATTTCAGCCACTGCCCTTCCCAGATAATAAAGCCGTATTGCAGATTCTACCTTTCTGCCGACTGTGACTCCAGACCTGTTAAGTCTGGAGTCACAAAGACGTCGCTACGCTGATTCTGAAAAGGAATCAAGGCAAAGAGCAAAACGGCAATGACTGTGTTAACGCCTCGACGCTACGCAGAGAGACTGCCCTTCCCCGTGACATTCGCCAGGAGAGACGTTTTTCTACACGCCGGCATTGCCGTCGGTATTTTCAGAGAGGAATAAGGTGTTCACTGGATTGCCCGGCACTTAACACGCCGAAGGATGTGGGGGCTTTACGCGGCGCTGTGCAGCAAGCGCAACATGGCGTTGCCCCGTCATCGCTGACGAGACAACGGGAAACACGTTAATGACGGGGCGGGCGCGCTAAGCGGAGGTTTTCACCATAGCGTACATCTGCTCAGATTAAGATTGCGAGACTGGAGAGGATTCTTCGACAAATACAGCGTGCGTTTGCGTGGCAGCATCCATCTGGCTAACGGCAATACTGACCTGAAAAATGTCCTGCCTGTATTGATAAGGACAGCGAAATATTATCCATGGCATCGGCCAGCTCACCGGCCATACCGACAATTTTCAGAATACGTTTTCCGGTGCCGGTTGCCACGATGGGCTTATTCATCACATCCCTCCTGAACGAAGAGGAATACGTTAACTCCCTGCACAGATCCGCGATTGTGTTAACCTGGCAATACAATCACGTTTTTTATTGTGCGCAGAGATATCGGGATAAAACGTCAGCTTTTACTGAAGGTGTAGTTAAACACTTTGCCATTTTTTGTCTGTACCGTGAGCGTTTCACCTGCCGAGGTAGCCAGCGCTCGGGCTTTACTGTATTTCCACATCAGTAACTGTTGTCCGTTGGGATACGGGGATTCCGTGTCAGGCGGGCCAAACATCGCGATCAGATCCGCTCGGGTTGTCAGGCCTGGCCTGATTTTCTGAACGGTTGCTGTATCAACATTGCGACCCACTGAGCTGGAGCATGCGGCTAGCGCAAAGATCAGGCCTGTGACGAAGAGTGCTCTCATAAGGTTAATCCCGGTGGTTAAGTGCAACGTGAACACGCGTAATCCTTTTATGATGCTGTTTTAAGGCGTAAGAGCCCCGGATAAAATACCACCGCCTGCGTTAAACCTCCCGCACATTACCGCCACTCTGCACAATCCACACCGCGTCTTGTCAACGGACATCCGCAACCGGCGTGTAACTGAAGCAGCGGCAACAATCAGACAAAGACAAATCTTTGTCTGATTGTACCCAACCCATGAATTGCAGACCTTAGCGCGATGGCCAGGACGGAACAGGCGTGATGCGTCAATATCGCAGATTTTCAACAGTAGATTATGGTTCATGATCTGCGAAGTAACATGAAAAGTTAACCTGGTTAATACCGCATAGGTTTATGAAGTTTAACTCGGTCAAAGAATGGTGTTCGACTTTGCTGATCGGTCACATCAAAGACTAACTCTGCCCGGCACGCCAATAAAAGGCGCGGGATCAGAACAGATTAAATACGCACTCAGACTGTGCCATGAAGTTAGAAATTCATCGCGCTACCGTAAGAATGGCGCTCTAAGCATTTTATGACCGGTTAATTCAGCTTTCACTGTCACCCCAAAAAGCATAATCTATATATAAAACGTATACATTCCATATAGGCTTCGCATGGGCATTGTTAAAATATCCGATCTGATGCATGAAAACTTACGCATCGCCAGCCAGGCGATGAGCCGCTCAATAAATGCGCAGGCTGAGCACTGGTTAAAACTGGGCATGCTGGCCGAGCTGTATCCCCAGCTGACACAACACGAGCTTGCTCAAACATTAATCCGCATCGAAATGAACGGCGGTGCCGATATTCGCCAGGTACTACATCATGCCGATTTAACCCCACAAGGAGAAGTGTAATGGGGAACGTTAAGATCCATTCTGCAGAAGAAATTGAAAAAGCCCGTGCTGCCGGGCATGCTGCCGCCCAGGTGCTGGCGATGATCACCCCTCATGTACGCCCGGGGATCACGACAGAGCAACTGGACGATATCTGTCATGATTTTATTGTCAATGAACTCAACGTTACGCCCGCCAATATCGGTTATCACGGTTACACCCGTACCACCTGTACTTCCGTTAACCATGTTGTTTGCCACGGGATCCCGGCGGCCAAAACATTAAAAGAAGGTGATATTGTGAATATCGATGTCGCCATTATTAAAGATGGCTGGTATGGCGATACCAGCCGAATGTATTTTGTGGGGACGCCATCCGTGCGTGCAAAACGGCTGGTGGATATTACCTATCAGTCCATGGTTGCAGGCATTAAAACGGTTCGCCCGGGCGCGACACTGGGCGATATTGGCGCCGCTATTCAGCGCCTTGCTGAGAGCGCGGGTTTTTCCGTGGTTAGGGAATATTGCGGTCATGGCGTCGGCGAGATTTATCATACCGAACCTCAAATTCTTCACTACGGCACGCCGGGCGAAGGAATGCCTTTACAGGCAGGGATGATTTTTACCATCGAACCCATGATCAATGCTGGAAAAGCAGGGACCAGTGTGCTTTCTGATGGCTGGACGGTGGTTACAAAAGATCGCTCGCTGTCTGCCCAGTGGGAGCATACCGTCGCCGTCACCGAGACGGGCTTTGACCTGCTCACGCCCTGGCCTGAAGGCACTGGCGACTATCCGGCTATCTGATACTTATGCCGCCTCAGAGGAGGCGGCATTGATGACGGTCTGGTGATGCACTACGGGTGGACGTTACCGAACTCCGCGATGCGTTGTTCCGCTGGGGATCAGGCCCGCCATAATTTCAGGCCATCCCGCCCTGATCGTTTCACTTCATATAACGCTTTATCAGCGCGCCGCAGCCACTCATGTATTGAGTCGGCTTTATCAGCACTGGCAATGCCAATACTGACTGAACACCTGAACGTTACAGAAGCAGGCAGGCGTAATTGCCCAATATTTCTTTGAAGCGATTCGGCCAGTCTGATGATGTCAACGTCATTCGAATCACGAATGATAACGCCAAGTTCATCTCCGCCAAAGCGTGCCGGAATGTCTTTCATACCTACGCTGTCACGTAACAGGCCGGAAATTTCAGCCAGCAAAAAATCCCCGGCTTCGTGACCGAACGTATCGTTAACGTTTTTAAAATGGTCGACATCTATCAGTATCAGATACGCTCTGGTGTCACCCCGCAAGGTGCGCAAAAGCTCGCTTTCAAGCCGGCGTTCGAACAAACGACGATTAGGGATTTCCAGACCGGGATCCATCAGCGCAATTCTCTCCAGCTCACGGTTCTTCTGACGCAGGCTCAACGTCAAATTGTGTGATACAACGCTGAGTGCCAACATATAGAATGTGGCCAGTGGAAGGGTAAGCCATGCTGTGCGCGTACTAAACTCCATCAAAACCGGCGCGCCTTCAATCGTCCATACCAGAATAAAGGCAAACAGAAATGCCTGCGTAGCAGAGAGCAACTGAGGCCAGCCTCCTGCGGCGTAACGGTCGGCCATCAAAACCGCGATGATGACAAAGGACGGCATAGGACTCACGGCCATCAGCGCAATCCAGATACCGCCAAATGCGGCATCCAGCGTTAAATTTGAACGCTCCCGCGCGGTGGAGTCCCGTGATTTTACGGCAAGGCGGTATGCCAGATAAGGCCAGATAAGAACGTTGCTAATCAGTAATACCAATATCGCTGGTTCTTTCCCCAGTTCCAGGAGAACGGATGCAATCGGCAAAAAACATAAAAGCGTGCCAAGCTGGCGCATGGCAAACATGCGACGGACAAATCGCGTGGATCGCATTTTAAGATGATGATCATCAGGTGAGTAATAGGTCATTCGCACGCGTAATTGACAATATATTTAGCGCAGTTTATCCACAAAAAACGTCCTGCGCTTTAATTTTTAAGACTTTTACCCTTTATTTGTTATTGCCGTTATGATGACTTATGCCGATGATTTGGCCGGGTCCACATGGCCCAACGATCCATGTTATATCGTCAGGCCTTAGCGCGACTGGGCGTTACTTTATCTTCTGCGGCCTTTAGCCACTGAGGCGGACCAGTTGAAATCGCCGACTTCACTGGCCGTTAGCGAAGAGGGTTTCTTTTTCCTGAGCGGTTTTTTACTTTCTTTTTCTGCTTTTAACTTTTCATTAAGAAGTTTATCGGCCATGACCTGCTGACGAGCTTCGCTGTTTAACTCTTTCTCTTTTTTTGCATCAGGTTCTTTGCCGGTGCGTTGACGGTGCTTCTGCATCAGGTTTTGAAGAACTTCATTAACGGCGAGTCGCTCTTCATCACTGAACTGATCGATGGAAATCATTTTCTTGTCATTCATAATCGCTTTCCTCGTGGTGAGTTCATAAGCAGTGTACATCATGCCGTGCTCGCAAAGCGCATTACCTGCGAGTTAAGTGGCTCAGTCTGACAAGGTTAATCACGTTAAGCAGGTATCATTTCCCTTCAGGCAGACTAAAATAAGCGGAAATTTCAACGAGAATCGACGTCATGAAAATTCCCCTGCACAACGACCACAAACCTTTTATCACTGCCCTGCTGGATGAAACGGTAGAGGCGATTGAAATGCACTCACCTCAGGCTGAACATATCGAACGCGCCTTTACCGTCGCCCTCCAGCAACAGAACCGCGAAGCAGAGGCGGACTGGAAGCGCACGATAACCTTTTTGGCGCTATTCGTTTTTCTGTATGCCGCACTGGGTGCCTCATTAACGCTGGACCTGAGCCCGGCTGGCGCAAGCCACAAAAGCATTGAGTATGCTCTGGAGGCTGTTCCGGTACTGATTGCCTTTTCAGGCTTTTTTATCTCCGTACTGTATCTGTTTATTGTTCGCGCAGGTTCACGCCAACGCCGTAACTGGCAAAAAACGATTTTGATGCTGGAAAAATACACCCTCGGGAACCTGTTTAAACTGACGCACCAACAAGGCGCCGGCACCAGCAACTATTCACTCTCATCGATTATGCTTGCCCTTTCCCTGTTCATTTGCCTGACCTGGTTGATTATCTATAACTATCTGACCTTCACCACCAGCGGCGTATTCGGTAGCGTGATTTCGTTATTTATTAGCACGATGGTTTACGTCATTCTGGATATTCAACTCCTCAAGCCCTGGCTGTCCGTTGCTGAAGCGGAGCCGTCAGGCGCTGAGGATGAGAAGAAAGCGGATAAATAATGCCTGCCCGCCCGGCCTGGACCGGGCTTTTCGTGATTTTCTTGCCCAGACAAAGACGACGTCGATCTAACCGAACGGTGTTAAGAAAATCATTTAAAGTATGTTGTAACTATTACCATTAACCTGTCTTTGCATGCGGTTTCTTTGCGCGGCACTGACATCCCCTGCCAGCACCTTATACAGTCCGAAAAGATCAGAAGCAGGCAAAATAAGTGACATCGTCACGTTAAGTTTGTTTTTGAAGAGGCTCCCCTTCCGCGCTCATGATTGAAAAGCCGCCATTGCGGCGTTAATCAAAAGGGAATTCGCGCGCCAGCACTCTGGCAATGACGTTTAGCGCCCCTTCATCCTGATTGCTTTCCGTTTTAAACCGCGCAACGGCTGAAACCGACTCAACAGCATTGGCCATTGCAAAACTGAAACAGGCCTGGCGCAACATTTCGATATCGTTTGCACTGTCGCCGATGGCCACCACCTCACAATCGCTGATGCCCCATTTTTGTTGCAGCAAAGCAATACCATGTGCCTTGTGACAGCCTGGAATAATCAGGTCAATAAAGCCATAGCCGCTCGATACGGGGTGCATAATATGATCGATTTCACCGAGCTGGTTATGCAGACGATCCATCAGGCTGTCTATGCCTTCGTTGGCCAGGTTAAGCGAAAACTTAAAAATGGTGTCATCGATATCATAAAGATTATCGCGCTTTTCAAGTCGGTAATAATGATTGTTAAGCATCTGAATAACGCTGTCTGGCATTGAAGAATGGACATAAGCGCCTTTGCGTCCACAAACGACAGTGCTGATATCCGGCTCTTTTGCCAGGATATCCAACACGCGGTGCACGCTTTCCTTTGCCAGCTCACCACAAAAAATTTCATCATCGCCTTCTGATACCCACGCACCATTTTCGGCAACAAACGCAATGTCGTTTTTGATGTCAGGAAAGTAGCGCTGTAGCTGATAATATTGATTGCCACTGGCGACAACAAAGTGAATACCTTTTTGCTTTAGCAGGGCGTACTGGCGTGAAAAGCGCTGGACGTTGTACTGCTTGTTTTCGTCCAGAAACGTCCCATCCATATCCACTGCAATCATCCTTACTGCCATTGTCATCCCCCTTTTTCCCGGCCTGAACAGGCTCACTCATTTTTAAGCTTACTCGTTGAAGGGGATAATGAGAATTCCAGTCATCAAAAATCCTTCTGTTCGCTCATATTGTGCGCCAGTTCCGGTTTTCACCAACAGCAATCTGTTAAACATAGTGCTGACTTTCGAATGAAATGAAATAAACCTTCATATGTAAAATGAAAACACTGTTAAGGGCGCAGTCATGAATGTAAAGCTTCAGCACACAGCGTTACCCACGGATATTTCAGCCGCCATCCGCCAGTTTAAACAGCAGATCCGTCAGCAGATTGGCGATGTTGAAGGCTTATTCAGGCAGGTTTGCCAGAGAACCGAGCAGGCGATAAGCGACGCAAAAGCGGAAGAGCGGCTAAACGGCAGCGCCTGGCCGGTTATTTCACCCGAGGAGATCACCCAAGGGCTGACGCCTGAAACCCGAGAAAGCATCAAGCGCCGTGGCTGTGTAGTGGTTAAGCAGCATTTCCCTCGGGAACAGGCGCTGGCATGGGATACCTCCATGCTGCGTTACCTGGACGAAAATCAGTTTGATGCACAGTACCGCGGCCCGGGCGATAATTTCTTCGGCAGCCTGGAAGCATCCCGCCCTGAAATCTATCCCATTTACTGGTCTCACGCACAAATGGAGGCGCGTCAGAGTCCTGAAATGGCCCAGGTGCAGTCATGTTTAAATCGCCTGTGGACGTTTGAATCCGGGGGCCAGCAATGGTTCGATCCGGACGTGAATCTTATCTATCCGGATCGCATTCGTCGGCGACCGCCAGGAACGACCTCGAAAGGGTTGGGCGCACACACTGACTCCGGCGCGCTGGAACGCTGGCTGTTGCCCGCTTACCAATGCGTTTTTCGATCGATTTTTGACGGCAATCTTGAGCATTACGACCCATGGCATGCCGCACATCGCAGCGAAGTGGATGAGTTTGATGTTCCTGATACCACAAAATGCTCGGCTTTCCGGACGTTTCAGGGCTGGACGGCGCTGTCCGATATGATGCCGGGTCAGGGCTTACTGCACGTGGTTCCCGTACCGGAGGCCATTGCATATGTGCTGCTGCGCCCATTGTTATCGGATGTCGCTGACGATGAATTATGTGGTGTTAAACCGGGGCGCGTACTCCCGATTAGTGAAAAATGGCACCCGCATTTGGTAAAAGGATTATGCTCCGTACCGGCGATCACCGCAGGCGATTCGGTATGGTGGCACTGTGACCTGATTCATGCGGTCGCACCGGTTGAAAATCAACAGGGATGGGGAAACGTTATGTATATTCCCGCGGCGCCAATGTGTGATAAAAACCGCGCTTATGCGCATCAGGTGGCGAGTGCACTTGAGCAGGGTCATTCCCCTGCTGATTTTCCGCCTGAACATTACGAGGCCGGCTGGAAGAACCGGTTTACCCTCGCCGATCTCAATTCGGTGGGTAAACGTGGACTGGGTTTAGCCTGAAACCAGTGAGACTCAACGTCAGAGCAGAGAACCATGATGAATACGCGTCAGCAGAAAATTATTGAACTGGTTAATACCCGAGGCAATGTCGCCGTCAGCGAACTGGCTGGGCTGGCCGGTGTGTCGGAGGTTACCATTCGCCAGGACCTCAACCTGCTGGAAGAAAAGCGGGTTTTACGTCGGGTTCACGGTGCGGCTCAGGCATTAGACAGCGACGACGTTGGCGTGCGAATGCATACCCGCTATGGGATAAAACTGGCGCTCGCCCGTTATGCAGCCGGGCGGATTAACGATGGCGAATCTGTATTGATCGAAGGCGGCAGCACCAACGCCCTGCTGGCACGTATGCTGGCCAGCCGCAAAAATTTGACGTTAATCACCGTAAGCCATTATATCGGCCATCTGCTTAAAGACGCGGCCTGTGAAGTCATTATTCTGGGCGGCATGTTGCAAAAGCGCAGCGAATCAATGACGGGGCCCTTAACCCGGTATTGCGTACAGCAAATGCACTTCCATAAGGCCTTTATTGGTGCAGATGGCTGGCACCCGGAAACCGGCTTCACCGGGCGGGATATGCTGCGATGTGATGTCGTGGACGCCGTGCTGGCTAAAGGTGCAGAAAGCTACGTTCTGACCGATAGTTCTAAATTCGGGCAGATCCATCCTTATCCTCTGTCTTCCGGTTTTCAGCCCGGTCACGTCATTACGGAAAAGGGGCTTTCTCAGGACGTGGTGGCCGGACTCGCGGCGCAAGGTATCGGGTTAATACAGGTCGCGATCGACTCAGCACAGTAAAGGCATCAGGTGATGCCGGTAATGGAATCACGCACAACGAGGCTGCCCTGATAGGGAGTAAACGGCGTTAATTCACCGCCATCCAGCATAAAGACCAGTCGATTAATGGTGTCATTGATCATATCGGTAACGGGAAATTTAACACTGGAGAGCGCAGGCGTTATATAAGGGGCCAGCGGAATGTCATCAAAGCCAATGACCGAGACGGTTCCAGGTACAGCAATATTATTTTCTGTAAGCTGTTTGATCGCCCCGATAGCCATTTCATCATTGCTGGCGACGATAGCACTAAAGGGCTGTCCGCTCGCCAGCAATGTTTTCACCGCCAGCATCCCACTTTGCGCCGTCCATTTGCCCTGCACAATTAGCTGCTGATTCGCTGCGATTCCCTGAGTGTGAAGCGCGGTTTTATAGCCCGCAAGTCGCTCCTGACTGGTCGGCGAATCCAGTGATCCCGTAATAAATGCAATATTGCGATGGCCCTGTTCAATCAGGTAACTGACGGCCCTCTGGCTGGTTGCCTGCTGATCGCTGTAAATACAGAAGCTGTCATTAATTCGCAGACGACGATTAATGACCAGCACAGGCTGCTTGTGCTGCGAAATAATCGCATCCAGCTCGTCGATGCTGAGAAAACGCGGATAGATGATAACGCCATCGCAACGTAAATCGAGCAGAAACTGGATGGCAGCGCGCTCCTGCTCAGCGGTATGTTTGCCATCGGCCAGGATCAACTGCCGATTTTGCTGCTCCATAATTCTGGCAGAGTGAGACATTAACTCACTGAAAATGTTGCCACTGTACAGTGTATTGGTTACAACCAGCCCGATGGTTTGGGTACTTTTATTTGCCAGATTACGTGCCAGCAGATTAGGTCGATAGCCTGTCTCCGCAATGGCCAGCAAAACCCGTTCCCGCTTCTCCTGCCCTACATAACCCTTACCTGACAACACCCGCGAAACTGTCGCTTTTGAGACGCCGGCGCGTTTTGCTACTTGTGAAATGGTTGTCATGTTATCGCTGCCAGAATCTTCTGAGTAAATGGAGTTTACCTAAGCCTTTCATTATTTGAAATATTTAGCCTTAATGTCGTGCCGCGTGCTTCGCCACTCAAAGTGATTATCATCACAAAAATAACATCAGCCTATTTTACACTCTTGTTTAAAAGGTGAAATCTCTTCATGATTTTGTGAAACCGGTTTCCTATTTAGCCGCACCGTGGGTCAGATGCAGAGTAAGGCAGGCTGACTGGCGAAGTAAAACAACAACACGACGGTGAGAGCGGAAACCCGAGCGCACTTTCCTCTTCCCTACGAGATAAAATCATGCCAGGAAATTATGCAGAGATTTCACAGGCTATCGTCAGTAAGCTGGGTGGCCTGACTAATATCAGTGCGGTAACCCATTGCATGACCCGCCTGCGTTTTGTGGTGAAGGACGACCATCTGGTTGACCTTGCCGGCCTGAAAGCCATTAACGGCATCATGGGCGTTGTTCATACCGATACTCAGTTACAGGTGATTATTGGTAATGAGGTAGCAAAGGCTTATCAGGCCGTGCTGGCATTAGGCGAACCGCAGTCGGACGGCGCCGCGCCCGTAAAACGCAAAATGACGCTTAAAAGCGTAGGCGCCGGCATTCTGGATGCGCTGGTTGGCACCATGTCACCGCTGATTCCGGCTATTATCGGCGGTTCAATGGTCAAGCTACTGGCCATGATACTGGATATGGCTGGCGTATTTGAGAAAGGCTCATCAACCCTAATCATACTTAACGTGATGGGTGATGGTGCCTTCTTCTTTTTGCCCATTATGGTGGCGGCGTCTGCCGCGCTGAAATTCAAAACCAATATGTCACTGGCTATCGCCATTGCTGGCGTGCTGGTGCATCCCAACTTTATTGACCTCATGGCTAAAGCCGCACAGGGACAACACGTCGACTTTGCTTTTATCCCGGTCACGGCGGTGAAGTATACCTATACGGTGATACCGGCGCTGGTGATGACCTGGATTTTGTCTCACATTGAACGCGGGGTGGATCGTATCACCCCTGCAGTGACAAAAAACTTCCTTAAGCCTATGTTGATCGTGTTAATCGCCGCGCCGATCGCCATTGTATTGATAGGCCCGATTGGTATCTGGATCGGCAGCGGGATTTCCGCTCTGGTTTACACCATTCACGGTTATCTGGGCTGGCTTTCTGTGGCCATTATGGGTGGGCTGTGGCCGTTGCTGGTCATGACAGGTATGCATCGGGTTTTTACTCCCACCATCATCCAGACCATTGCCGAAACGGGTAAAGAAGGCATGGTGATGCCTTCTGAGATTGGCGCCAATTTATCGCTTGGCGGCTCGTCGCTGGCGGTGGCCTTTAAAACAAAAAACCGCGAATTACGTCAAACCGCGCTGGCGGCGGCGGCCTCCGCTATTGTGGCTGGCATTTCCGAACCTGCTCTATACGGCGTGGCAGTGCGATTAAAACGCCCCTTAATTGCCAGTTTGATCAGTGGATTCATCTGCGGTGCCGTGGCCGGCATAGGCGGTCTGGCCAGCCATTCAATGGCCTCACCGGGTTTATTTACCAGCGTCCAGTTTTTTGACCCGACCAATCCCCTGTCGATTGTCTGGGTTGTCGCGGTAATGGTACTTTCCGTGGTGCTGTCGTTCATTCTTACCCTGATTCTGGGTTTTGAAGATATTCCAGAAACCACCCCTCCGGCGCCATCACAACCTGGCGCATCCCCCGAACAAACGAAAGCGGCTAACGCCAGCTGATCATTAATGACCCTGTTAAAGAGGATTTCATGTCTGAAGCAACATTCCCTGAAGGCTTTTTATGGGGCGGTGCCTTATCCGCCAATCAGTCAGAAGGCGCTTTTCTTGAAGGCGGGAAAGGACTCACTACCGTTGACATGATCCCCATTGGCACCACGCGTATGCCAGTAAAGCTGGGGCAGGAAAAACGCGTTGAGTTGCGCGATGACGAATTCTATCCCAGCCATACTGCGATCGATTTTTATCATCGTTATCGGGAAGACATTGCCTTGATGGCAGAAATGGGCTTTACCGTCTTTCGCACCTCAATTGCGTGGAGCCGTATCTTTCCGCGTGGCGATGAAAGCACGCCGAATGAACAGGGCCTGGCTTTTTATCGTGATATGTTCACCGAATGTCGTAAACATGGCATTGAACCTTTAGTGACGCTCTGCCATTTTGACGTTCCCATGCATTTGGTTACGCAATACGGTTCGTGGCGTAATCGTAAAATGATTGAGTTTTTTACCCGCTATGCCCGCACCTGTTTTGACGCATTTGATAGTTTAGTGAAGTACTGGCTGACCTTTAACGAAATTAACATCATGCTGCACAGCCCATTTTCGGGTGCCGGATTAGTGTTTGAACCCGGTGAAAACAGTGAGCAGGTTAAATATCAGGCAGCTCACCACGAACTGGTCGCGAGCGCCCTGGTGACAAAAATCGCGCATGAAATCAACCCTGATAATCAGGTGGGATGCATGCTGGCTGGTGGCAATTTTTATCCCTGGTCGAGCAAACCTGAAGATGTCTGGGCGGCGCTACAAAAAGATCGTGAAAACCTGTTTTTCATTGATATTCAGGCGCGAGGTGCTTATCCCGCCTACGCTGCGCGCCTTTTCCGCGAAAAAGGGATTCAGATTGAAATGGCAGACGGTGATGCGGATATACTCAAGCATACCGTCGATTTCGTGTCGTTCAGCTATTATGCATCCCGATGTGCTTCGGCCGAGATGAATGACAACAATAGCAGCGCGGCAAACGTGGTGAAATCCCTCACCAACCCGCATATTCAGCGGAGTGAATGGGGCTGGGGCATCGATCCGCTTGGCCTGCGCATAACCATGAATATGATGTATGACCGTTATCAGAAGCCGCTTTTCCTGGTCGAGAATGGCCTGGGCGCACGCGATGAGTTAACGGAGAAAGGCGAAATTATTGACGATTATCGTATCAGCTACCTGCGCGAACATATCCGGGCGATGGCCGATGCGATCGGAGACGGTATTCATGTTATCGGCTATACCACATGGGGCTGTATCGATTTGATTGCCGCATCAACCGGCGAAATGAGCAAACGTTACGGGTTCGTTTATGTGGATCGTGACGATCGTGGAGAAGGCACGCTGGCCCGGCGGCGGAAAAAGTCCTTCTGGTGGTATAAAAAGGTGATAGAAAGTAACGGCAGGGATTTGGATTAATCGCACAGCGCGCTTCAGCCTCTTAACCGACTGAAGCGCTGCTGGCAAAACCCCCTGAAGCAGGCTGTCCTGCTTTTCAGGCGACACTGACTGTCGCCTTCAGGGCATTTACTTCTGCAGCAACCAGTGTTCGATATCGCTGGCCGGGAGCGGCTTCGAAAAGAAGTAACCCTGTATCTGGTCACAACCGTATTGCTTCAGCAAACTCAACGTGGCTTCAGTTTCAACGCCTTCTGCCAGTACCGTATAGTTCAGCTCTTTCAACATCATGATAATACTCCGCACGATGATTCTTGACGCATGATCGCCATCCATTCGGCCAATTAAAGACATATCGACCTTAATGACATCTAGCGGTATTTCCTGCAGATAACTGATATTACTGTAGCCCGTACCGAAGTCGTCCAGCGAAATAACAAATCCCTGAGCTTTAAGCGCCTCCAGCCCGTTAATGGCGATATCACTCTCCGTAATGAGCTCGTTTTCCAGACACTCAATGCCCAGTAGTGCTGTCGGCAAGGCTGCCGCCTGCATTTTACTGGCTAAGCCAGAAGCAAACTCTGGTCTGGAAAAGTCACGCTCGCTGACGTTCACGGATACCGGGATAAGTTCAAACTCGTTGTTCCATTGCTTAAGCTGAATAATGACGCGATCGATAACCCAGTCAGTGAGGACAGAAATCAGGTTGGTTTTAATGGCCAGCGGTATAAAGTCGGCCGGAAACAGTTCGCCTCTCTCTGGGTGGTGCCAGCGGATCAAAGCCTCAAGCCCTACGGTTTTTCCCGTTTTTAAACAGACCTTTGGCTGATAAGCGAGGTACAGGCCTTCATCTTTTTTAAGCGCCTGAGCCAGATCGTTCATAATCAAAAAATCTTCAGTGCGACGCGAATCATAAGCATGATCGAACGTCATGGCGCCCATGTTTTGATGGATACATTCGTGTAATGCACTGACCGCCTGGCGCACCACTTCATTCGCATCGATGTCGCGGGAAACAAACTCTGTCTCACCCGTATAAACATCAATATCAATCGTAATGTTATCCGCTAAATCTGCTTTAAGGCTGGTTAATACCTCAACGGTGCTTTGCGCATTATAACCACCAAGATAAGGTTGTATTAACGCAAACCGGCCGGGCGCAAATGAATACAGCATGTCATCTGACTGCAGTTGAAGACGAACACCGACCAGTCCGGCAATTTGTCTGAGCAGGTTTTCTACCGGCGCAATGCCAAAAGTACGGGATAACTCATACGCCTGTGGAATATCAAGGCAGTCGATGAGGATCAGGCGAAAACGACGATCGGGATTATTGACGGCCAACTGCTGCATGTCGCGAATAAGTCGGGGCCGGTTGGGTAAAAGCGTGATCAGGTCCGTGAAACTGGCAAGATTCCAGGCATCCAGAAAAGAACTAACCAGTTTTGCCAGCGACTTTAAGGTGTCCAGTTGCTCATCACTAAACGTATGAGGCTTTGTGTCGGTCACGCAAAGCGTGCCTAAAACCAGCCCTTCCAGATTAGATAACGACACGCCTGCATAAAACCGAATGTGCGGCTCACCCTCAACAAGTGGATGAAAGGTAAAGCGGTTATCCTGTAATGTGTCCTGCACAACGAGCTGTCCGTCACCGTCAATCACGTGACGACAAAGGGAAACTTCTCGTGCGGATTCTTTAAGATTGAAATTACGGGAAACCTTAATATATTGATTTTTATCATCAATAATAGAAATAAAACTGCCTGAAATGCCCAGTACCTGCGCGGCAAGATGAACAAACTTTTCCAGCACCTCATCCCTGGTAACATCAGGTGACAAAAGTGCTTTAACCGCTTTGAGACGATTTTCGTCATTGCCACTTTGATTATTGTGCACAACAGCCTCCCCTTGTGCGGGTGCAAAAACGCAGAAACTAATTTAGCCTAAATTTAAATATTTAGCGCCCTGTTAAAGGACGATTTATCGCAAACAAGGGCTATGCGAGACTGTATAACATGACCGGAACTTTTTTCTAAGATTTTTAACGAGAAACCGCGCCGTCAGCCTCGCGCCTGGCGTTTTCAGCTATGTCGATATCACACATGACTGCAAGCCAAAGTGAAGCAATCGCGCCAATAAACGACCTGATTATTCCGGGCATATTTATCATTCACCTCATCAAAAGCGCAGCTGCCTGCCTGAATAACCGCAGGCTATAACATGAAATGCGTTCAGCTGTTGCGCTTACCGCTCTTTCAGCAATATCTTCAGATCGTTTTGTGTAACGCGTTACCGCCTCCTTCTCTGGGCCTGACGGGGCGGAAGCGAAAATGGCGGCTCATACACAAGCGTAAAACGCGCGCTACCCTGTTGCTGAAGCCAACAACACCAACCGCGATCATATGGCTATAAATAGTCAAGATGTCGCAGGCCACCTGTCGCGTCTTTTCTGTCTGATTTATCGACGCATAAGGTAACGCCTGTCCTGCTGCCCTTTCCTTTCTTCTGCACGGCTGTCAACAGGCCTTCGAAATCTGTCCTTCCCGTAGTAAGCTACGCCCTACAGCCAATATGGGTCATGTCCATTGAGCGTTGAGCGTTGAGCGTTGAGCGTTGAGCAATGACGAAAGCTGACGGTAACCCGTTTGACTATAATTAACAGATTTAAAACCCCTGCCAGATGGCTTCGTTTATGGGCTGGGTGTTCAGGAATGGAAGTATGCTGACTGAAGAACAGTTGAATCACATTGTCACCCACCCCGACGACGTTTCTCATCAGGTTGTGGCAATGGCAAAAGAGTTACTGGCCTACCGGGCCGCTTTCGCGCGGCCCTATGCAGTCATAGAACCTTTGGGGATGACCTACATCGGCGATGAAAATGCAGCCATGGTCTGGCACCCAAAACATGGTGAAGACGGCGATACACGCTTGTATCTCAAACCCCTGATAGACGAGTAACGCTCGCTGGCGGGATAACGGTTGCGTGACCCAGGCGCGTATTTTATCAGCCGGTTCAGCGATGTCGTGTTCTGGCGCCAACCCTGGTACCTGCCTGACGCATTTATCCTGTCGCAAACCCTTAATCCTTTCTCAGCCGCGCGCTCCTCTGGGCAAATCTTGATGCCATGCCCGGGCAATAATCTGTGCCACGCGGTTAACGCGCTGTTCCGCCACGCACTCATCCGCACCCGATGGGTCTGCAACACCGCCATAGGCAACGGCGTGTTACACGGGTTCCGCGATCGTCAGCGCAGGGAGTGGGTTTGACAGCAACCTTTGCCGGATCTCATTATCCAGGTTGGCATCGGTGACAATATCCGTAAGCTCCTTCAAATGCACCACGTTGAACAGCGACCATGCGCCGTATTTTGAGCTGTCTGCCAGTAAAATTCGGCGCTGGGCGTTCCTGATCAGGTCCCGTTTGAGCGCGGCCTTTTCTTCTGTAGGCGACGTCACGCCCTTAACCCCATCCCATCCGTTACCGCTCAGGAAGGCAATGTCCGGATGAATATTATTAAGCAGTTTTCGCCCGTGGTCACCAATGCACGACTGGCTGCTTTCATCAATGCGACCGCCAATAATTGTCACTTCAATCTGTTTGAACTCAGACAAAAACAGCGCGATATGGAGATCGTTGGTGATCACACGCAAAGGCATATGGGTAATCTGTCGCGCCAGCTCAAACATGGTAGTACCGGCGTCCAGTATCACCGCATCACCGGCTTTGATAAAACTGGCCGCAACGCGGGCAATCGCGTGTTTCTCAGCCAGATTGCGCGACGACTTTTCCAGCGTCGTGGGCTGAGAAGGGATAAACCGGTTCAGGGTAACGCCGCCATGCGTGCGACTGACGACACCTTCGTGATCGAGTTTAATCAGATCGCGTCTTATGGTCGCAGGTGACGCACCGGTCACCGTAACAAGCTGTTCAACCGTGACCAGATTGTTGCCTTTAAGATAATTCATGATCGATTCTAAGCGACTGTTTTCTTTCATGTTATGTGTACCTGAACAGGTTTTTATTTTCCGTAATGCTGCCATGATCGCAAACTGTGCTTTTTGTGTCCAGGTAATCTCTGGAAAGGTGATTAACTCAGCTCACTGGTGAGTAATACCGCTTTATGCGCCCGCCTCCTGACCACCCTGCTCAGACTGTTCAGGTAAAATCGTTTTAATTTCTCTGACGAAAAGTGGAGACATTAAATATTGTCGCGGAGTACGAGGAATCGTTATTCATCCCTTTCGCAACACCACACCCGCACTCTTGCTGGCTGCCTGACGATTAACAATGACTCGCGATAGAAGATAGCGGATCGGTAAAAATGGCAATATTCAGGCTGAATTCAAAATGCGTAGCAGGAGAGAAGGATAATACAGGGCGGGTACGTAGAGCATAAGTGGAATAACAGCAGCGTTCCGTGCTGCCAGGAATAGATTACCGATAAACGTTCAGACTATGATGTTATAACGGCATGAGCATACTTACATTGCGTCACGATATTCTGGCCAGGCAACCGCATCGGACTGCCCCGAATCTGGCGACGCAAACAGACTGCCCTGAAAGTTGATCACGCCCGCGGCTTCCAGCCACATCCACTCTTCCGCTTTCACGATGCCTGCGGCAATTACCGTGATTTCTAATGCTGAACAGCATTTGATGATCGCCTGAACAACTGCCTGTTTCGGGCCGCTTCGATGAACATCCGTGGTGATACTGGAATCAATACGAATGCGATCGGGCTGAATGTGGGTCAGCAATGACAATCCTGCCGAGCCCGCACCGAAGTTATCAACGGACAGGCTGATACCGGCGGCTTTAAGCTCCCTGACAGCCACGGAAAACGCTTCCAGCCGTGAAATAACTTCGGTTTCACTGACGCCAATGACCACCTGCTCCGGCACCAGACCTGAGGCGTTGATGGTTGCAACAATTCTGGCAACGGCGTCCGGCACGACCACCAGCGTCATAGGAAGCAGGCTGACATACAGGGTCATTTCATCCGGACAGGCCCTGCCTGCCATCTCGAAAGCTTTAATCACGGCATCGAGGTCGGCATCATGTAACTTTTTATCCGACCCGTTGGGATCGCTGCCGCTGTGGCGCGTATCCGTAATCGCCTCAATAGCCGTCACCTGCCTGGCAAGGGGATCAACAACCGGTCGGAAGGTGATACCCGAAGGAGAGGATTTTGCCGCGCTTGAGGCAGGCGCTTCAGGAATGAATTCCCAGTATTCTGACGGTAATACCTCGTAGTAGTTTTCTTTTTCACGTGCTTCTACGAAGGTACGCAGGAACTGCAGCGCTCTGTCAGCATAGGTCAGCTGATATTTGGAGGTGCCTTTATCGAGAACCGCCTGAAGCACGGTTGAACGATCGTGTTCACGCAAATCGAACAACTCCATTCCGGCGTTACCGAAGCGACGGGATGGCGCGTAGTCACGCATCAGTTCTACCACGTTGTGATGTCGGCGATCGGCACAGATACGTTGGTAAATAGCAAGAACGCCCTCTTCCGGGCCTTCCAGCAACTGGAAGAAATGTGTGCCATTAAACAACAAAATGCCTGTCACTTCATGGGAAGCATTAAGTATGCTGGCATCATCCACCATTCCTGGAAGCGTCTTAACAGGAACGTCATCCGAAATGTGGCTGCGGTAAATAATGGTGGTCAGCAAAGGGCAGCTCCAACGTCGTCGTGATTGTAGAAGATAGCTTATCAGTTATTGTCCAAACATGCAGGTATCGGTTCGCGAACAGGCACAATAATTTACATTAATATACTACGGTGACGACGCTTCATCGCGGCACGATCCGGATTAATCTTGTGGCGTCGTGAAACCTATTCATTAAGGTTATTTATTTAAAAATGCCTATTCACCGTAAAGATCCCGACATGGCTTATTGGTTGACTTTAACGCCTCGTTACCGCCCGCCATTGAGACAAGATAATGCCTTGTATTAGCTGACATTGCAGACGTAACCATTGAGTGCCATCCCGTCAGGCGGCGTAATGCACAACGCATAAATGACATAAGACCCGGCATGTATACATTAAAAAAAACGAACAATACCTGAAATTTAATTTAGGGCTGAATGATAAAATAAAAGTGAATCGTTTGATTAAAATGGCCGCACTATTATTTATAATATTTCAGCGTCAAACTTCTTAACCAAAAAACAACGCCAAAAAAACGGATACAATTTGCATTAAGTAAAAAGACATGAAAACTTTATAATTCCTACCCTCACTCTCCACAAGAAATAAATTAATTGCTTTTGCCTTTTATATTGATTGGGTTTTATTTCCAGCATTTGTCGTACACTCTTTTTTTGCAGTTCTATTCAGCAAACGGGCAGGAGCGGGAATGTCTATGGAATACACTAAAAAGGAACCTCACCGCACCAGTGAAAAAAATGCACTCAGCATTTCCGATCGCGGCCGGGATGAAGGTCTGAAGAAATTTCTGCGTCTGGCCAGCCAGCTGCTGGGCACCCATGGAAGTTATATTACCGTTCTGACCGATGAACAGCATATTGTTCGCGCCAGTTATAATATTGAGCTGCAAGATTCATCTCGCGAGCAGGCCTTGTGCCGGCACGTGGTCGAAGGCGGCGCAACGGTCGTTGTCACGGATACCTGCCGTGATGCACGTTTTGCTCATCATCCGTTAATAACGCATGCGCCTTTCATCCGCTTTTATGTCGGCACGCCGCTAAAAAACAAAAATGGCCTGATGCTGGGGACGCTGTGCGTAACGGATACGGTACCGCGCCCTTTCGACAACCAGCAAAAAAATATCTTTGAATCCCTGGCAGCGTTAGTTATCGCATTCCTTGACGCCTGGCACTCTGCGGCTTTTGTCGAACCGGTTACTGGCCTGGCGAATCGGGAACGTCTTGTTCGTGATATACAGCTCCTTGCTAATCTGAACGACACGGCTTTTCGCCGTCTGGTGCTGATTGACTGTATCGATATGTCACGCGCGTTCGAATTATCCCGATCGTTAGGTATGGCATCGCTGGAGTCGTTGCTTAAAGATGTGGCGACGCTTCTGCCTTTACGCCTTCGACCAATCAGTGGCGGCATGCTTTATACTATCGCCACCGGGCGTTTTGCGATTTTAACCCATACTGACAGCCACATCAGTGCGCGCTGGGTGGTCGAGCGTCTTAATGGAATCAGTGCTGATGTCGGTGATGGTCTGACTATGGCCCTGACCACCTGCGTCGGGCAAACAGATTTTGTTGCCGGTGATGCCCCCGCCCATGAGGTTCTCCGACGAGCAGTCAATGCGCTGGAATATGAGAGTGACCAAAAGGTCTCGCCGTTTCGTCTTGATGAATTAAGCGATTCAGGCTGTGCGCCAGATTTTACCCTGATGAGCGAACTGGCAGAAGCCTTACGACACAATCACGGTTTATATTTAGTTTTCCAGCCCAAGGTATGCCTGAAAAGCGGCAAACCTGTGGGCCTTGAAGCACAGATGCGCTGGCACCATCCGTTGCGCGGCGACCTGCCGGCAGATAATTTTGTCACGCTGGCTGAGGGAACAGAGCTGGACAAACAGCTCACAGCCTGGCTGGTCGACCGCGCTATTTGCCGCCTTAAGCGTCTCCGGCATCACCCTATTCAGTTACCTGTAACGATAAGTCTTCACGAGCGAGATGTTGCTGACGTCGCTTTTGCAGAAAAGCTGGCGGAGAAAATGCTAAAGGCAGGGCTGCCGGTCTCACTGCTCATCATCAAGATAGTGAAAACGGAGCATATCATTGACAGTCCGGCCGCCATGCTGGGGCTGGAAATGCTCAGACGTCTGGGATTCAGTATGACGTGGGAGGATGCCGCTAAAGGCTATAGCAAAATACGCTACCTTCGCCAAAGCCCGCCTGTCATCATCAAGCTTAATAACGTCCTGGCAAACGCGATCAATGCAAAAATCACTTCACGTCTGATAGCGCACAGTATTTTTAGCACCTTAAAAGAGTTTAATACGATCGTCTTAGCGGATGAAACCGGCTTTCCCGCTGCGACGTCACCCCTTGCCGCTCCCCCGCAAGATAATGATGTCGCATATGAATATTTCAATATCAAGCCCATGGCCGAAACTGAACTGGATGCCTGGCTGCGTTGGAAGTTACCTGGCGAGCCTTCCGGACACTAACGGTTTACCCTTCTGAACGGATTGCGAGGAGAGGTCTGGCCGATTGTTTATTTCTTTGCCAAATAACGTTTATTGTCACGCGCCTGAATACGCGCTTCCACGGGCGAGGGAAAAATATAATTATACAGGTCACGATACAGGCTCAAATGCTTGATCACGCCTTCACGAATGGTTTTTGTCATATCATTCACTAAAAAGTCACAGGTAGTCTGAAAACTTCCCATTTTAAAAAAGGCTTTATCAAAAACCGTGACTGTTCCTTCCCATTTCATCAGGTACTCATCTCGCGTCGCATCGTGGCTGGCAATAAACAGACCTTTATGGGATTTAACACCGTGGTTGCCAACATACGTCACCGGAGAATCATAACCGCGCTTGCTGCGCCAGCGGCAAAATTCATAAGGAACATCATAATGCGGCAAAATAAAATCGGGGCAGCGAAAGTGCGCGTCGCTTAATAAGCCATCGAGCGTGACAGAAAAATGCAAAAAATCCTGCATGAAATCGAACTGCCGCGTTTTAGTATATTCAACATGGATGTTGAAATTACCGGATAATACGTACCAGTAATTAGTAAATCCATTGACCAGAATACAAAAAACCTGCCAGTCACTGAGACGACGATCCCCCGCTAACCCTCTGAAACGACTGATCATCAACCTTGATTTTGGATGCTGATACGCTTTAAGTAACGGATCATTCATACCTTTCAGTAACATCAGGCCCACTCCTTAGTAATTTGGCTTATCCTGCCATGTCGTTTTCATCCTGAAAAGGTGGCGTCTTCTGATTATGCGGCCTGAGGCACTGGCCTGACGCTTTCTCGCACGCATTGGCTGTTCCCACATGCTTTATCTCATCGTTTCAGGCACTTTCGCCAAACGCCAGTACGCGCTTGCTGCTGAATGAAAAAGTGTAGAGGGCAGAAACACAATTCCAGAAAAGTTGCGGATAATGGAGAGCGAGGCTGTGGAAGAAATCAGAAGGGAAAGAGCGCCAGTGCGCGTTGCTGATGAAACTGAATAAAATCATGTTTCAATGCGCAATAGATCTTCATATCGCCCTGGCAGGCACGTTGTGCGGCGTATTTGACCGCAGCATATTCATGGCGAATCGCGGGAAAGTGTCGCAAATAATCCCGGAACGCCAGGTGCTGTATGATATGCGGACTCCCCGGGAGAAAAGCATGAATCTGGTGGGTACGCGCCTGAACACCTTTAGTAAAATAGCGTCTTCCCGGAATACCGTTTTCTCCGCGCGGTTGATAGCCTGCCTGTATTAGCCCAGACTCTGCTGTTGGCGCATCAGGATTCATCACTTCTGCCAGAATATCGATGACAGGTTTGGCTGATAACCCTTCAACAGCCGTACGGCCAATGTGGTGGATAGCCACAAGATGCTCACCCAATGCCGCCGCGATAACAGCAGCTTCGGTAGAAAAGTGATCCGCCCATTCGGGCCGGTATTCACGGATAATCAAAGGGAAACGACTCATTGATGCGCATCCGTTCTAGCGCCCTTTTTTCTTACGACCCGGCTGGGTAAAGCGCTTGCGTGACGCCGGTTTATCCTCTGACTTTTCGCCCTGTTTAACGGCATTTTTTGCCGGTTTCTTTGCCGCCGGACTCTTCTGTGGTGTTTTCTTCGCTGGCTTGTCTTCTGAAGAGGAATTTTCGAGTAACTTAAACAGTTCAACCCGTTCATCATCCGTGAGATCGCGCCATTCTCCTAAAGGGATGCCTTTAAGATTGACGTTCATGATGCGCGTGCGTTCAAGCTTAGTCACTTCATAGCCAAAGTGTTTGCACATGCGACGGATTTGCCGGTTAAGCCCCTGAACCAGCGTAATACGAAACACGTAAGGCGCTTCTTTCTTTACTTTGCATTTTTTGGTTACCGTACCCAACATGGGAACACCTGACGCCATGCCCGCGATGAATTCGTCGGTAACAGGCTTATCGACGGTCACCACATATTCCTTTTCGTGGTTGTTGCCGGCACGCAAAATTTTATTGACCAGATCGCCATGGTTGGTCAGGAAAATTAGGCCCTGAGAATCTTTATCAAGCCGACCAATAGGGAAAACGCGCTTGCTGTGATTGACAAAATCACTGATGTTATCGCGCTCGCCTTCTTCCATAGTGGTAATAATGCCGGTTGGCTTGTTCAGCGCAATCAGCACCAAATCATCTTCATCACGTGGCTCAATTAACTGACCATTCACTTTTACGACATCGCCTGCAAAGACCTGGGCACCTACCGCCGCGCGCTTGCCATTGATGAAAACGTTGCCTTGTTCGATAAAGCGATCGGCATCGCGGCGGGAGCATATTCCGCTCTCACTGATGTATTTATTGAGCCGTGTAGATGATTGGGTCAGCATGGTTCCTCCAAAAACGCGCACTATACCTTACCGAAACCCGCTTGCGAAGCGGGATCCGTCAAACTTTCTGAGCCGTTCACCCTCCCTCAGCCAGGTAACGATTTATCTCGTGGCGATGACCTCAGGACACAGGCCGGGGTATCCGGCAGTCCAGCGCCCGGGTTCATGAGCAAGCAAACCTTTATCGCGTCCCTGCGACAACATCCTCTTAAAAACGAGCGCTCAGGCCCAGGTTCCATGTGACGTCGCGATAATCACGGTCACCCACCACCGTCGAAACAGCGGCAAATGCGGTCACCGCCTCGCCCAAGGGCACATTGGCGCCAACGGCCATATCCACCCAGTCTTTATCCTGGCCTGCGCTGGTGCGCCGGAAGGTGGTGCGGGTAGATTTTAACCCCGCGCTCACGGCTGAGTCGGTGTCGCCAAACTGGTGGTTATAGCTGACCTGTGCCCAGGGGTTTATCCATAATCCTTGGGTGTCGATACGCCAGCCCGCTGCGCCAATCTGTGAGTGCCGCGTTTGATCGGAGAAACGCATGGCGCTGCTGCTGTCGCCCCGTTCCTGATAAGCATCTGCCTGCACGTAGTCCAGTGCATAGCTGGCTACCGGACCGGTAGTGATAACCTCGCCTAACGGTAAATCCCAGCCTGTCTGGACGCGCAGCCCCATCAGTTTACCCCCGCTGCTTCCCTGCTCCGTTCGCGTTGCAGGTCCAAGTTTTATCCGCCGTTCTATTGCGTCGTAATCCAGATCCGCATAGTGGACGTCGGCGTTAAGCCAGAGCCGATCCACCAGCTGCAACTGGCTCCAGAGCGCAACCATATTGCCACGCAGCCGGTAATCATACCGATCAGAGGGATGCTGGCGTTGACTGGCGGTCGACAGCAATGCACCGGCCTGCCAGTTATCGCTCAGTTGATAACCGATGCCCACAGACAGGTTGGCGGTATCGGTGTCGCCATCATTGAAAACATCGTTTTTATTGCGGGCATGCTGACCGGCATAACCGCCAAATACGGTGAACTGACCGGACTCAGCGGGTTGCTTGCGCTGCTGCTGAAGATGGCCATCCAGTGTGTTGTGCATGTCATGCAGCATGGCGAGTGGGGCCTGCGTCAGCACCGCAACCTGCGCGGGTGCATCCAGAATCGACTGAATGTAGTCGGCAATGATGGCATGTACCGCCGGACTGGGATGAAGGCGATCGGCGAACAGATAATTTTGCTGGGACGAAAAACCTGCCGTTGATGAGGTACAGTCAACGGAGGAGGTTCCGGGCGGACAGGCCATGCCTGCGGTATTACTCAATCCATAAACCGCGGGGTTGTCGATGACTTCACTAAAGAGCCCATTAATATCAACCCGGACGATATTTCCCTGGGTATTTGCCAGCGCGTTTTCCTCCAGCTGATTGTACCGCGCCGTCAAGACTGCCGCCTGAGCGCTCAGCTGTTGCCAGGCGGCGAATAACTGCTGTGCAATCAGATCGCGAACCGCCGGGACACCGGAGAGTTGTCCGGCTGCCTGATTGAACGCAGCCTGAATAGCCTGCTGTCTGGCGGCACTGTTGGGCGTTGCGGCAGCATCCAGTGACTGAAAGGCAGCGGACACGGCTGCGGCACTAAACGGCTGAAGAATCGCCTCGATCAGCGCGGGCGTGGCGCCTACGTTAGGGACTGTCGGCACAATCACGGTGCCTGCGCCAGCATTGAGCAGCGCTTTCACCTGACTGGCGGCCGCACCGGCACTGTTGTCAATGAGGGTGGTTGCCAGCGGAGGAAGCGCAACGGCTGCGGCCAGGTCGTTACCGCCTATCCAGTGAATATATAATCCGTTGGGATCGGCCCGACCGTTGGTCGATGCGAGGTAACGCGCCACCTGATCCTGAGTATTAAACTGCGGATTAATAGCGGGTACGGCAACGGCCCCGCCTGCCGCGTAGTTGCTGCCGCCCTGGGAAGAAGGCTGGAGCGTAAGCCCTGCCTGCCGCGCAAGGATTTCGTCATACAGCGGATTGGTTGCAGAATTATAGGTAAACCGACCCACATTTCCGGTATCGCTCAGGCTGTCACCGAATACGGTAAGACTGTCCCATGCCATGGCCGGCAGCGGTGTTGTCAGGGCACTCACCGTGGCCAGCGCCACTAAGGATACAGGAAACCACACGCGCGCTCTCTTCATCATTTGCTCCGCTCAGGGATGTAACAAGGATGGATAAATCGAAGAACAGCAAATAACATCACGGCTCAGTAATAGCCGT
This sequence comes from Pantoea ananatis LMG 2665, assembly GCF_000710035.2. Taxonomy (GTDB): domain Bacteria; phylum Pseudomonadota; class Gammaproteobacteria; order Enterobacterales; family Enterobacteriaceae; genus Pantoea; species Pantoea ananatis. The sequence continues at coordinate 155,215 of NZ_JMJJ01000017.1, forward strand.
TGAGAGTAAAAGGCTCCAGGTGAGAGCTGGGGTGCGCTCGCAAAAACGAAAACTTTTTTTAAAATTCCGAAAAGTGCCAGCCACAGCCGCACCTGAGCCCGGAGCGCGAAAAACGTGCCCGGCGAGGCCAGGACGGAGGCAATGTCGTCAACCCTGGCGGCCGTGGACAGGCATCATCAGGTTGGAGCTGTGTGACACCCAACGAAGGCGCTATTTTTTAGCCGCAGGCTTAAGCCCGCGGTAAAGGTCCTGCAGTCTTTTCATGGTTTTCACGGTGCGGTCAGGCAGGGAGGAGGCAACCGACAAAATCATCATCTCCAGGCAAACCATTACGGTGCCATGGAGCGGAATTCGCCCCTTCTCTCCACCGCGTGGAACGTTGATTACCACATCCGCTTCGCGGGCAAAAAAGGAGTCAGTGGCATTCGTGAGTAAAATAATGGGCACGCCGAGTCTTTTGGCTTCACGCACCACGGTGCTTCCCTCACGGTGGGCAGACTTCTGCGCCATCATGATCAGCACATCGCCGCGCTGCAAGGCCAGCATTTGCTCCGCCAGCGCTATCCCTGCCCGATTAAGTGAGAATGACGCCAGGCCGATTCGGTTTAACAGGCGGGCGCTGTAGTCCGCAAGGATGCCTGAGGCATTGATGCCAAAAATGGCAACCTGACGGGCTTCGATCATCAATCCGGTAGCCTCGGCCAGCGCCTGACGGTTTTGCTCAGAGGATAAAACATGGCAGGCATGAAGATGCCCCTGCAAAACAAAGTCTATTGACGAGGTGACATCACGCGTTACGTCGTTGACCGTGGTTGTCATCTTCTCCTCTGAAGACATGCCAGGGCCGAACCAGGCCTGCAGCACTTTTTTCAGATCGCGTAAGCCCGAAAACCCCAGCGCCTGGATTGCGCGGATAACGGTGGCGTCAGAGGTATGATTGGCGTCAGCAATATCCATCGCCGTGCTGTCAAGCACCGTTTCCCGGTTGCTATTGATGTAATGCGCGACAGCCAGAAGGCGTGGAGAGAGTTGATGCTCACGTGACCGGATACGCTCACCCACGATATCAACGCGGCTTTTAGTCTGCATTGCGATGATCGTCCGCCTTATCATTTTCACTAGTAAACATGTGATGTTATTCCCGCACGTATTGATCCTGAAGCGACATGAGTGCCGGAAACCTGAATGCAGGAGGCCCCAATAAGCCGGATAAAGGATAATGTTTCTCATTTCCCGCCTGCAGATAATGGCCCTGCACAATGTAGTCAGCAAGCAATTTCATCGCCCACAGGATCCTCCTCCTGGGACAGCTTACGCGTTCACTCGCCTAGTATGAATTAAAAAAATCATTAAATTCAATATATAAAGTCCTTCATGCACCGCTTTTACTGCATGCCAGGTAACATTTCAGAATGTAGTGAAAACCCTCTCTTTTCTGTTTACTACTACATCAGCCAATGATTGAATGATTATCAATTACAAAAAAGCGAGGGCGAGGTGATGAGGTTATCTGCCCGTCGCTGAATAAATACACGCAATACACAGGGTTATTCCCTTTATTTCTGTCATTGATGATCAGCGAAAAAATAATGAAAAAACGTTCCAACGAGATTAAAAACCTGGGGATTCAGCAGGCAGTCATGCTGGCGATGTGTTCTGGCGCGCTGCTTGCCTCGGGTAAAGGCCTGGCGGCGGTCAGTGATAATACGGTGACGGTAACCAGTGACGCAGATCGTCACGATGGCTACACCATCCCCACCACCAGCGTGGCCAGCAAAGCCCCGGTGGCGCGTCTGGATGAGGCACAGTCTGTCAGTACCGTGACACAACAACAGCTTGATGACTACCAGGCCAGCAGCCTGAGTGATGCAATGCGTTTTGTCAGTGGCGTGTCTGAAGCAAACACCCTGGCAGGCACGGAAGATGGCTTTGTGCGGCGCGGTTTTGGGAGTAATTCTGATGGGTCTGTTTATCGCGACGGCATCCGCAGCAGCCAGGGACTCAATCTGGATGCCACCACGGAACGCGTCGAGGTGCTAAAGGGTTCGGCTTCGTTACTCTACGGTATTCAGAATCCCGGTGGGATCATCAACGTGATCAGCAAAAAGCCGCAATATTCCTGGCACTCAGCGGTCAGTGGCCGCTACGCAAGCGAAGGCGGCGGTGCAGGTACGCTGGATGTTACGGGCCCACTGGGCAACGGCGTTGCCTTCAGGCTCATCGCGGAAAAACAACGCCAGGATTACTGGCGTAACTTTGGCAGTGATGAACACTCGCTGCTGGCTCCCTCTCTTCAGTGGTATGGGGAGAAGGCCAGCCTGTTAATCAGTTACAGCGATTATCGTTACGATATTCCCTACGATCGCGGCACAGCGTTTATCAACGGCTCACCCCTCTCACTGCCCTACAAACAGCGGCTGGACGATAAAGCCAATCATGCCTGGGGACGCAATCAGGCGCTGAACGCCCATTATGACTGGCAGTTCAACGACAGCTGGAGCACGCGCCTGACGCTTGGCTGGAATCAGCGCCGTTATGACAATAATGAGGTGCGGGTAACGGCCATTGATCCTGCCAGCGGCGTTGTCACCCGGCGCGCGGATGCCAATCGCGGCTTTAATCAAAAAACCAAATACGTTTCCTGGGATGTTCTGGGCAATCCGGAACTTTTTGGCATGACGCATGCGCTGGTGTTTGGCACCGATTATGAAATGAACCAAACCTATCGGGCGCATCAGTATCAGGGCAAGAATGACAGGCGCTTCAACTATTTCAATCCGGTTTATGACATGTTTTCTCCCGTCACCGACAGCACGACAGAGAATACGGCGAATGCCAACAACTTAAACCGTATCCACAGCCGCTCGGTTTATGTCAAAGACAGCATTTCGCTGACATCCGACTGGATCGCCGTCGTGGGCGGGCGTTACCAACATTATGAGCAACGGGCTTCAAAAGGTTTTAACCCGGTCGTTCAGACACTGGATGATGAAGGGAATAAATTCCTGCCGCAGGCCGGGCTGATTTATAAAATCACGCCAGATATTTCGCTCTACACCAGCATAAGTAAATCCTTTACCCCGTCAACCGATGTTGATGATGCGGGCAATGTGAGTCAACCCGAACAGGGAACGACATGGGAAGCAGGGAGCAAATGGCAAATCACCCCTCGCCTTTTCGCCTCGGTCGCCTTCTACAACATTGATGAAAGGCAGATGTCGTTGAGCATTAACGGCACCACCCGCCCTATTAACAAGGCGCGGTCTCAAGGGGTTGAGCTTGAGGTTAATGGTGAAGTGGCGCCCGACTGGGACATCAGTGCCAATTACAGTTATGACAATGCCGAAATCGTCGATGACAGAATTAATCCGGCCAACAACGGCCATCGCCTACAGAATGCACCTGAACATGCCGGGGCGCTTTACCTGAGTCATAACCTGGTGATACGCAGTTTACCCGGTGATTTTCGTGTAGGTGGTGGCGCACGCTATGTTGGCAGTCGCGCCGGCGATCCGGATAACAGCTTCTCTTTGCCGGATTACGTTGTCGCTGACGGCTTTATTGCCTGGAACAATCAGCTACTGGGTACAAAAACGCAGTTAAGACTGAATCTTAATAACCTGTTTAACAAACACTACTACACGTCGAGCGGCGGTAACCTGCGCGTACGTGAAGGTGAAACCCGTAACCTGATGGTGCAAGCCCGTGTTGAATTCTAATCCCTGCAAAACAATCTGGCGGCTCCTGCTCCTGCTGCTCTCCATGACAGTCAGCAGCGTCGCCTGGGGCAAGACGATTACTGATATTAATGGCGATCGGGTTGATATTCCCGATCGTCCTCAGCGTATTGTTCTTGGCGAAAGCAGAATGTTGTACACCTTCGCCATGCTGGAACCCGGCAACCCATTCAAAAGGCTGGTCGGCTGGCCCCAGGATCTGAAGAAGTATGACCGGCAAACATGGAATATTTTCGCGCACAAATTTCCAGAGATGCTCAACATACCGTCGTTAGGTTTTGATGGAATAAATGATATTAATCCTGAACAGGTGATTGCGTTAAAACCAGACGTGGTGATCCTGCCCGAGTTCGCCCGCAGCAGTGATGCCGGGCAACGGCTGGAAAAGGCGTTGAAAGCGGCAAACATTCCCGTGGTTAAAATCGATTTGCGGGTCCATTTACTGCAAAACACCACGCGGAGTGTTGCCATCCTTGGGGATGTACTGGATCAGCCACAGCGTGCATCGGCGTTCAACCAGTTTTATCAGCAACATATGCAGGTTATTCAGCAGCGCCTTGCCCGTTATCAAGGCCCTAAACCTACCGTGCTGCTACAGCTCCACCTGGGCCGCCGCAATGAATGTTGCGTCACCGCTGTGAATGGCAGTCTCGGCGAGGTGTTGTCGCTGGCAGGGGGAGATAACATTGCCGGTAAAACCCTGGCTGGCGTTTTTGGCCGACTGAATGAAGAAGCCGTGATTGTCGCGCATCCGGATTTTTATTTTGCGACAGGTAGCGGAGACAGCGGCGATTCATCGGATCTGAAGATCGGTCCCGCCATCAGTTCGGCTGAAACACGCGCGTCCCTGATCCAGCTGACTGCGCAACAAAATGGCCTTAAGCAGCTTCGGGCCCTTCATAACGGTCATGCTGCCGCGCTGTGGCACAACTTTTATCTCAGCCCGTGGCACGTTGCGGCAGCGGAATTTTTTGCTAAAACCCTTTATCCGGATCGGTTTAAAGACGTTGATCCGGAACACACCCTGCAGCAGATATTCACCACGTTCCTGCCTGTTCCCTATTCAGGAACCTACTTTTATTCGCTGGAGAAAGCATCGCCTTAAAGCGCGGTCTGGCGGCAGACTGAACATCGCGCCGCCAGAACCGGCTGGTATAATATCAGTGTTGGTTTTTGACCCTTACGATATCGGCCATCACTGATAACGCTATCTCCGCAGGCGTTTTACTGCCAATGGCCAAACCTATCGGTGCCTGAATCCTGGCCAGCTCATCCTCAGCCAATCCGGCTATCGTCGTTAAGCGTGCCTTACGCTTAGCGCTGTTTTTTACCGATCCCATGATGCCGATATAAAAAGCGTGCGTATTGACCGCTTCCATCATGGTTAACTCATCAATACGGGGATCGTGTGTTAACGACACAATGGCAACAGCAGCATGGGCACCGTTTAACTCCAGCCAGCGCGCAGGATGCTGCGGCACAATCGTCACGTTGTCTTCACCCGAAAAATGACGCTCCAGTTCACTTAACATTGCCGAACGGTGCTCACAGACGCGCACATGAAAACCCAGAAGTTGCCCAAGACGAATGCATTCAAACGCAACCGTGGAATACCCTGCCACCAACAGTTCAGGAATCGCGCCGACTGGCAACACGATGTCGGGGTCCTGATAGCTAAGCACGGGTAACGCGGCCGACGTTGCAACCCTCTCCCACGATGCGCGCTCGCCCACGGACAACTTTTTGATCATCCGGGTTTGGCCGATAAGCGCCTGATGCATCGCACTTAACAACGCGCCGCTGAGCATGTCAGGAAGCAGATGTTCCACCAGCACGTCCAGACGGCCGCCACAAGGCAACTGCACCCGGGTTTGCCGTCCGCCATCACCATATCGGACAACCTGGCTGCTTATCCGGTAATGCCCTTCCGCCAGACGTGCCAGGAAATCTTCTTCGATGCAGCCGCCAGAAAGCGAGCCACAGCAATCACCGCAGGCGTTAATCGCCATCATTGTCCCCGGCGCGCGTGGGGACGAACCCCAGGTGCGAAGCACGGTGCACAGCCAAATCGCCTGTCCCGCCTGATGCCAGTTCAAGGCCGTTTCGATAACCCGCTGATCCAGCGTAATCATGAGCTGCTCCTTACTCGCAGTAAGTCTTCCGGGTAATCAATATCCTCCAGGCAGCCCCGATCGCTGAGCGGCACATAGCGGATTTGCTGGTTTAACAGCAAATGTTGTGCCCCCGTATCGCCTGAAAGCTGTTGCAGCGCGGGAAAAAATGCTCGCTGGAAGCCAACCGGATGGCCTGGCTGTCCTTTTACCCACGGGCGTACAAGCGGTGAAGCATGCAACGCCTGCTCCACCGCCTGATAGCTGTCAGTCGTGACAAAAGGCATATCACCGAGCGCGATAATGACGGCATCATAGTCCAGGCAGGCGCTGACGCCTGCTGCTATGGAATCTCCCAGCCCCTGACTGACACAGAAAACAGCACGCACGTTGTCCAGCAGCACATGAATAGCCTTATCTTCCGGGCGCGTCACAACAATGATATCCATACCGCTTGCCCTTGCCTGTTCCAGCGAATGCCGGAGGACGGCTTTTCCTTGCAGTACCGCCAGCAGTTTATGCTGGCCGCTTGCCTGTCGAAACCGGCGGCTCATCCCCGCCGCCGTGAGCAAAATCGCCGTCTTCACATCCGCCGTCCCGGCAACCTCGCTGCCCATATTTAAAGGATTTTATCCAGCGTGATGGGTAAATCCCTGACGCGCTTACCGGTCGCGTGATAAACCGCATTGCTGATAGCCGCAGCCACGCCCACGATGCCCAGTTCACCGACCGTTTTTCCGCCCATGCTGGTGGCCTGATAATCAGGTTCGCCGACATCAATGGTGGTGATCTCGGGAATATCCGCATTCACTGGAATCAGATAATCGGCAAGATTGTTGTTAATCACCCGACCATTACGCGGATCGATAATGCCACCTTCGAGTAATGCCTGACCTACCCCCATGATCATGCCGCCCACCCACTGACTTCGGGCGAGTTTAGGATTATAAAGTCGGCCACTGTCGAAGGCCGCGACCATACGTTTCAACCGTATGGTGCCAAAGTCTTCGTCCACCCGCACCTCAACAAACTGTGCGCTCCAGCTGTGGGCCGAGACCGTATCCGGTCGGCTCATTTCATTCAGGCTACCGGTAACGCTGTCCCGTTCCTGCGCAGACATGTCCGGTGAAAACGTGCCGCCTTCAACGCTGAGCCCATTAAGGTTAGCCAGCTTAAGCAGCGCCCCCAAATCAATGGCCTGAGACGGTTTAGCCGTGAGATGGATGCCACCCTGGGCCAGAGTGAGTTGGTCATGCGAAATGCCGGCAAGAGGGGAACCTGAGGTCTGACTGGCCAACGCCAGTAAACGGGCGCGCAGCTTTTTCGCGGTAACGTCTACGGCAGCGGTCAGATTCCCTGCCAGCTGGGAGCCGCCCGCAACGCCAGCCCGGGGCAGTTGCGTATCGCCTAATTCAACATCAATGCGCTGTGAATCAACGCCCAGAATATCTGCGGCGGTTTGCGCCAGTATGGTGTAAGTACCGGTACCAATATCCGCTCCTGCGCACTGCACAACGAACTGACCTTGCGGAGAAAGCAGGATTTTAGCTTCCGCTGGCATGGTGTTGACCGGATAGGTCCCCGAGGCCATTCCCCAGCCAATCAGTTCGCGTCCTTCACGCATCGATCGGGGCGCCATGACGCGTTTATCCCAACCAAACGCCTCAGCCCCTTTTTGGTAGGCCTCTTTAAGCCGACGCGAACTCCAGGGAAGATCTTTTTGGTAATCACGATCGGCCCAGTTAAGTAGCCGAAAAGCCAGGGGATCAAGATCCAGTGCGTAAGCCATCTCATCCATCGCCACTTCAAGACCGAACGCGCTGGGGTTTTCACCCGGTGCGCGCATCCAGCCAGGCGTCACCGTATTAATAGGTCTGACCTGATGTTGGGCAGAGAGGTTTTCGATGGCATACATGCGGCCAGTGACCTTGCTGCAGTTTTCGGCGAACACGTCAATAAGTGATGTCTCACTAAAACTGCGCAGGATAACGGACTGAATCTTTCCTTCCCGCGTCGCCCCCATTTCCAGCTGTTGTGAGGTTGCCGGACGTCCGCCCAAACCCGTGAAGGTTTGCGGTCGCGTCAGTGACACACGAACCGGACGATTGAGCGCGCGCGAGGCCACACAGGCCAGCGCAACATGTGTGTAAGGCACGGGCTTAGAACCGAAGCCGCCCCCCACATAGGGCGAAATGATACGCACCTGTTTGGGTGAGATGCCCATCCATTCCGCAATTTCGACCTGGGCGCCCATCACCCACTGGCTGGGTTCCCAGACGGTCATATGATCGTTCTCCCACTGTGCAATACAGCCATGGGGTTCCATGGGCATATTGTATTCACGCGGGGTCGTGTAACGCTGATTGATGCGGACTTCAGACTGGTTCATGGCGCTCTGCGCATCACCCATCTCAATATCCTGAGGTGGGAGCGGCTTGGGTTCCACCCCTTCATCTGTCGGTGATATCAGCGCAGGCGTGGTGTCATAGTCAATCTCTACCAGCGAAGCTGCGTAAGTTGCCTGTTCGAAGGTTTCGGCCACCACCAGGCCAATGTTCTGACCGTTGTGAATAATCACGTCATCCTGGATCGGCGTATAGGTTGTCTGCGCGGCGCCCCCGTCAGCGATTGCCGTCGGCTGATGAATTTTCAGTGAATTGAGATGCGTATAAACGGCAATAACACCCGCTGCGCTTTCTGCTTTAGTGGTATCCATGTTTCTGATGCGACCGCTGGCGACGGTGGACTGGATGACCACGCCGTGCACAGCATTCTCGGGTGTATGTTCGATCGCGTAACGCGCTTTTCCTGTCACTTTAACCTCACCATCACCCCGGGTGCGCGGCGTTCCCAGTCCTGACAGGCTTGCAGGTTCGCGGCGATAGCGTTCGTTGTGATCGCCTGTGGAATCCACGGCGTTCCCACTGTGAAGCAGGTCGTTTTGGTCATGGGTCATACGATTTCTCCTGCCGCCATCAAGGCGCGTGCGATTACCCGCGGTGTAAGCTGTATTTTATGTGCATTCCCGGAGAGCGCCTGTGTTTCCTGGTTAATCAGCTCTGCAGCCTCATACAGCGTTTGGTGCTCAAAAGGCTGTCCTGTCAGTGCCTGTTCAATGCGGCGCGCGCGCCAGGGTTTTGTTGCCACACCACCTAAAGCAATATGGACCGTTTCGATCATTCCCTGATTAAGCGTGAGTCCAACGGCTGCACTGGCGCTGGCGAATTCGTAGGAGGTGCGATCGCGGACTTTTAAATAGTGAGACTGCTTAAGCGCCGGGGAGCATGGGATCTCAATGGCTACGATGATTTCATCCGCCAGCAACGCATGTTCATGATGGGGTGTATCACCTGGCAGAAGAAAGAAATCTTCAATCTGAATGCGTCGGCTCTGCTGCTGGCTGTTTTGCACCACAACCGTTGCATCGAATGCCGTCAGAGCGACCGCCAGGTCGCCGGGATAAACCGCCACACAGTGGTCGCTGTTTCCCAGAATAGCGTGGTTGGTATTCACACCATGCCGCGCAGCGCAGCCGGAGCCAGGCACGCGTTTATTGCACGCAGAGAAGGTGGCCGGATCGCGATAATACGCGCAGCGTGTGCGCTGGCATAAATTGCCGCCGATAGTAGCCATGTTGCGAATCTGAGGCGACGCCGCCTGCCATAAGCTGCCGTACAAAGCCGGCGCTTCGCGTTCACAGGCCGGATGATTCGTCAGCTCACTCATAGTGACCAGAGCACCAATGGTGATGTTATCCTGACCAAAATCAATCGCAGACAGGTTGGGTAATCCAGCGATATCAGTGAGCCGGGACGGCGTAAAGACACCACATTTCATTAAATCGAGTTGTGTCGTCCCACCCGCGATAAGATGATTTTGGGGATGTTGTTTGGCGCCAGCAGCATCCTCAACGGACTGCGCAACCTGCCAGTGAAATTCATTCATCGTGCCTCCTCCGCCATTTCCGCCGCGGCCTGTTTAATGGCATCAAGAATGAAAGGATAAGCACCGCAGCGGCAGAGGTTGCCACTCATATATTCCCGAATTTCGTCGTCAGAACCGGTATGGCCTTCTTTAATGCAGGCCACCGCAGACATAATCTGACCTGGCGTACAGTAGCCGCACTGAAAACCATCATGCTCAATAAAACAGCGTTGCACCGGGTGCAGTTCACCCGAGGACTGTTCCAGACCTTCAATTGTGGTCACGGCTTTACCTTGCGTCTGCACGGCCAGTGTCAGACAACTCAGTACCCGCTGCTCGTTTACCAGTACGGTACAGGCACCGCACTGCCCCTGATCGCACCCTTTCTTGGTACCGGTCAGGTTTAGATGATCGCGCAGCGCATCTAATAAGGTTACGCGAGGATCGATGCTGATCTGTCGGGTCTGACCATTGACCTGCATCGTTAACGGTATTGTTTCTGACATTGTCTTTTTCCCATGGTTGCAGGGCCAGTTAGGTGATCGGTTACTTATACATAACGGGCGAGATAAGAACGGGGAAAGCCGGATAACCCTGATGTTTACATGCGTATGTACGTCATTAGGTTTAGCACTTATTTTCAGGGTAAGAGGTAAAAAGACGATGATTGCGTTAATTAACACGGCTGGTCGCCCTGTTCATTCAGGCGACCATCACAGTAATCAGCAGGAGGATTTAGACAGACGAGAAAGTTTATAGTGAGTGGTGATAAAGCTGACGATAAAGACCAGAGCGAAAAGCACCACAATGGTTGGTGCGGGAGCACTGTCAATAAAAAATGAGAGATAAACGCCGCAGAGTGAGACAAACAGCGAAACAAACGTCGCCAGTATCAACGCATGGGAAAACCGATCCGTCAGCAAAACGGCAATCGCTCCGGGTGCAATAAGCAATGAAATCGATAAAATAATCCCTACTGCCTTAAGCGTTGCCACAATGGTCAGAGACACCATACACAACAGGCTATAATGCAGCCAGCGCACCGAAAGCCCGCACACCTGAGCCTGTTGAGGATCAAAGCTAAACAGCATGAAATCGCGCCATTTCAGGCCGACGACAGCGACAATCACAGCGGCAATGCCTAACGTCTGAAAAATATCGCTTTGGCTGATCCCCAGCATATCGCCGAATAAAATATGGTCGAGGTGGATCTCCGGTTTCAGGGCGATGTACAAAATCAGGCCAACCGCAAACATCCCGGAAAAAACAATACCCAGAACCGTGTCCTGCTTGATTCTGCTGTTCTCTTTAAGGTAGCCACTGGCGACAGCACAAAACAAACCGGCACTGAATGCGCCCACTGCCAGAGGTAATGCCATCATCCACGCCAGCACTATGCCTGGAAAGACAGCATGGCTCATCGCATCACCCATCAACGCCCAGCCCTTCAGGACCAAAAAGACTGACAGCAGCGCACAAGGCACGGCAACCACCGCCGCGATGAGTAAAGCATGATTCATAAAACCAAACTGAAAAGGTTCCAGCCACATCATCTTGTCTCCCGCACAGCATGCGCCTGGGCACGACGACGATTCGCCAGCACACCGTGCTTAGGCGCAAAGATGAAGGCCAGTAAAAAAAGTAACGTTTGCGCAACGACAATAATGCCGCCCGTTGCGCCATCAAGATAATAACTTGCCCACGCGCCCATAAAGCTCGTGATGCTGCCAATGGCAACCGCGATGGCAAGTAGCCGGGGAAAGCGATCGGTCAGCAACCAGGCCGTTGCCCCTGGCGTGACAACCAGACAGATAACCAGAAACGCGCCCACAGTTTGTAACGCAGCCACGGTCGAAACGGCCAACAAAGTGAAAAATAAGATCTTAAGACGCACCGGATTTAAACCAACGGCGCGAGCATGGTTTTCATCGAAAAAGGTGACCATTAAATCTTTCCATTTGAAAAACAAAATGGCGACAGAAGTCAGTCCGATAATAAGCAGCTGAATGATATCGGAAGGCGCAATAGCCAGAATATTGCCCAGCACGATAGTCTGAATATTTACCGAAGTGGGATTGAGGGAAACCATAAACAGCCCAAGGCCGAAGAACGAAGAAAAAATCAGGCCGATGATGGTATCTTCTTTCAGCCGCGTGCGCTGGTTGAGCAACAGCATGCTCCCTGCCGCTAAGCCCCCTGATAAAAAAGCGCCCAACGCAAACGGCAGTCCGAGCATGTAAGCGCCCGCGACACCGGGAACAATAGAGTGTGACAGCGCATCACCAATAAGCGACCAGCCCTTTAACATCAGATAACAGGACAGAAAGGCGCACAGCCCGCCGACCATGGCTGAAATCCACATGGCGTTCAACATATATTGATAACCAAAAGGTTCAACGAGCGCGGTCATCATTTACCCCATGATGAATGCGTGTCCGTGGATGCATTAACCGGCCGTTCATGATCGGCGATAACCTGCGTGATACCGCCCTCATTCATGACATGGCGCAGTACGCCACTGAATGTGCGCTCCAGATTCTGCTGCGTAAACGTCGTCGCCGTGGGGCCGCTGGCAAGAACCGTGCCTTTAACCATGACGGTGTAATCACAAAACTCGGTCACGGAGCCAAGATTATGGGTCGAAACCAGCATAGTTTTTCCTTCCTCCTTTAGCTCACGCAACAAGCTGATGATTTTGGCCTCGGTATGAACATCAACGCCGGTGAAGGGTTCATCCAGTAAAATCACCTCGCCCTGTTGCGCAATGGCCCGCGCAAGGAAAACGCGTTTCTTCTGACCGCCGGAAAGCTCACCGATTTGGCGATGGCGAAAATCCAGCATGTCAACGCGTGCCAGCGCGTCAGTCACCCGATCGCGATCCTGCCGTTTAGGGATACGCATCAGGCCCATATGTCCATAGCGCCCCATCATAACCACATCATCCACCAGAACCGGAAAAGACCAGTCAACCTCCTCGGCCTGCGGCACATAGGCGACCAGGCTACGGCGAAGCGCCTTACGCGTTGGCAATCCCAGTACGCTGATATGGCCCGATCGCGCAGGTACAAATCCCATAAGCGCTTTGAAAAGCGTAGATTTACCCGAACCATTTACCCCGACGAGTGCAGCAATTGACCCGGCTGGCACGCTAAAGCTGGCGTTGTGCAACGCTGTATGCCCGTTACGGTAGGTTACCGAGAGGTCCGAAACGACAATTGTGGGGTTCATGGTGTTTTCATCCCGTCCTGAATGCCGTTAACCAGCGTCTGGGTGGTAACTTTCAACAGGTCAAGATACGTTGGCACAGGCCCCCTGGCCGCGCTTAATGAGTCAACGTATAACACACCGCCATAATGTGAGTGCGTTTCGCGCGCGACCTGGCGTGCAGGTTTATCGGAGACGGTGCTTTCACTGAAGATGACGGGAATGGCATTCTTTTTCATCTGATCGATGACGTTCCGAACCTGCTGTGGCGTTCCCTGCTGATCGGCATTGATTGGCCAGAGATAAAGTTCTTTAAGCCCTAAATCACGTGCCAGATAGGAAAAAGCGCCTTCGCTGGTCACTATCCAGCGTTTGTTTTCTGGTATGGCGGCGAGTTGCTTACGAACAGGTTCGAGTGCTGCAACGATCTTTTGCTTATAGGCGGCTGCGTTCTGCTGATAGGTGCTGGCATTGGCCGGATCGTGCTTTACAAGCGCATCACGAATATTATCCACATAGATCAGTGCGTTATCCGGTGACATCCATGCGTGAGGATTGGGTTTGCCATTATAAGGTCCTTCCCCTATTCCTATCGGAGAAACGCCCGTTGAAACAACAACTTCAGGAACGCCTTTGAGATGTTGATAAAAACGTTGAAACCACAATTCCAGATTCAAACCATTAGCCATCACCAGCTGTGCACCCTGTGCACGTTTAATATCGCCTGGGGTCGGTTGATACTCATGAATTTCGGCACCAGGTTTGGTGATTGACGTGACCTCAGCCGCCTCCCCTGCCACATTTTTTGCCATGTCAGCAATAACGGTGAAGGTCGTGACGACCTTAAATTTATCAGCCGCATAGCTGTTGAGGCTAATAAAAACACTCAACATCATGCCAAGTGTTGAAACCGATAATTTACTCACCATGTTCGTCATCCTGAGATTAATGAAGAAAGCGCCAATAATTTAGCCCGTGCTAAATTTTATAGCACAGGCTATAAAATTCACACAGAAACACTTTGTGAAGTTTTTTAATGAAATGAATGGAAGTTTTAAGTTTTGTAATGCAGAGTGGCTAACTAGTTATTCTGAAAGTAAAAGTCCAGCAGTGTAGCGCCATCGAATAATGAAGAAACCTTCCTGATGCAGGTCCATAAAGTGGATGGATCAACGCTGAGCGCGCGCAGGGTAAAACAGGAACGCTATGCTTTGCTAAAATAAACTTGTCGTATGAAAGGCAAAGGAGGTCATTTTGTTACTTTCCCAGCAGCACCTGACAAACACGATCATCGGAGAAGCCGCTCTGAACCTGATCGCCATCAATCAGGACGTCAGTGTGGAGTCTCTTGTCGATGAGCTTAAAGTAATGACCCGGTCTGAAGTGGATGAAGCCAGGCTGTCACAACTTGATGATGCAACCAAATGGCTGATGGGTTTCAGGCAAATTGGTTCGCGCCTGACTTCAGGCAGAGGCTGGTCTGCACGCAAATCAGCGTTTTCAGGATCTTCAGACAACGACGGCGATGACATTGTCATAAAATAGTTCTATGCTCATTTTTTACGCATTGTGTTAACTTTTAAGCTTAATTTTGGCACAATGCTTGATAACATCCGCCCTACTTCACACCTCTGTAACTCTCTGTTTTTAATCAATTAGCATTTTTTGCACAAAAAACTCCCGTTAAGACCATCAAAATTCTGTACAAGTTTTTGAAAGATGTATAACTTTCGCTCTATGGCAAAGTACATTTTAACCACCTGAGGATAATAGTATGCGTCAGAACGGACATGCACCGGATAATACCAGCGACATCGCCCGTTACTTCAGCCAGGCAAATTTGCCCTCTCAGCAGGAAACGCTGGGTGAGATTGTTGTTGAGCTACTGCGCGCAGGCCAAACACTTTCACGCAAAGCAATTTGCAGTAAATTGCTCCATCGTCTTGACGGTTGTGATGCCACAGAGCAGCAAAGTCATTACCAGGAGCTGATTGGATTACTGTTTAGTCGCGAAAGCTAATATAAATTTAACGCTTTAAAATTAATTCGTTACCTGAAGTAATTTCTGATCGGGCAGTACCATGTTTACTCACAGGGATAGTACTGCCCACAGCTGACGCGGGAAGGTTAGCTGTCCCCCGTCATCGTAGCCGGAGCGTGGCTACAAATTCGTAATCAGAGAAGCCAGTATGTACAGAAGTGAAGAAGAAAAAATAACGGATGTCATGATTGGTGAGGCCGTTCTGATCTTACTGAAATCAGAAAGTCCGATATCCAGCAATGCACTTATTGCTCAACTTGAAGCAATGGCAAGTGAAACCGAGGACGCAACCAGGCTGAAAGCCATCAAAGTTGCGATTGTTGAAGTACAAAAAGGCATGGCCACAGCGAATAGTCGCCGCCGGGTGGATCTTCCCGAGCGCGATAAACACCGTTTGAACAACGACGGCCCACCAGAAGGCTCTAAAAAACACTGACGCTGGCGTCTAAGATTTAAGCTGTGCCAGCGAGAGAAAAGATGGGCATCAAAGTGTGTTATGCCTGGTAACCCTTACTACTTAATGACCTTGTCGGCTGACTCCTTAAGACGCAACTGACGATTCTTAGAGAATGATAACTATGCAACAGAGCACATCAGATTTAGCCATCATCGAGTTTTTTCGCAGTGAGGGAGAGCATCTTGCTCAGGAGACTGAGCTGCTTGGCAGAGTTATCAGAAATATTGTCAGTGACGAAAAACGCGTAACCAATAAAGCGATCATCCTGTACCTCATCGCAGAACTCGAATCGACGGATGATGAGTTCCACATCGAACTGTTACGCAGAACTCTTGAAATCGTGGTAGGACGTACGCCAGACGATGCAGGTGTGTAGTTTCGCATCTGACATCTGTGGTGAGGGCGTTTATCCTAAGTCAGCGTGAGTTTGTTGACCTGCAACGCAGCCAGATTGCAGGTCACTCTTAATGCATTTTGCGTGAGAAAAAATGGATTGCGCGCTGGCAAAGTACTTTAAATCTTTTGTCTCGGCTGTCCTGACTTAAACGAAACAATGCATCTGTGATCTGGTGAAACTGCACGGGCTCACCTACCTTCAGAAGTTCACTCACCACCGCCCCAATCAGCGCACGAATGTCGTTGTCTTCATGGTTATTCACATAACCTCCAACCGGTGTATGTATATACAGACTAACACTTTTGTGGTCAGGAAAACAAAGCCAGCAGAGGAAATAAACCTTAAGCGAAGCGGTAGAATCTACTTATATTATTGATTTAGTTATACAATAATTTTATTTTTCCACGACCAATCTAGTGAAATGGTAATTCTTTTCTAAATCGGATAAAACGTAAATTTCTATTACTTTTTGTCAGTTTTATGGACTTGTTCACCGGTCATATTCTGGAAGTTAATCCCTCTATTTAATTTGCTATACCACTTTTAAAATACAGTCTTAAATTAATTATTCCTGCTAGTAATGGCGGCACCTGAAATAAAATCTCACGAAACCGCCATTTATAAAAATCAACTAGTAAAGCTTTTTTGCATTATACAATGTAATAACAATCGCGCCAGCTGCAAGGGCGATGAGGAAAATTCCCAGTCCAATCATAGCGTTAAATGCATAGGTTTTAAACAGTAATAGTCCGACAATGCACCCCGTTAAAAAAGATAATACCGTTGTTAAATGTGTATAGAGCTGCTTCTGGGCAAATCGTCTGTCGCAAGGTTCTGCCCGGGATATAAAAGATGATAAATAGGAACCTAAGGCGATGCCTGCGTCAGTTAGCGTACCGGTAATATGGGTTGATCTGACACGGCCGTTCGACAGTTGCGTAGAAGTCGCATTATGTAAGCCCATCAGGAAGCCCAGCATCAACAATACTTCACCGTTGTAGCTGGGTGAATAAAACCATTTTTCGAAGAGTGAGGCTGCCGTCAGTGCAAACCCTTCAGCCAGAATGATCAGGCAGAAGATGGTTCTGATTTTCCGTCTTTCGCCGGCAATAATGAACAATCTCGCGGTAGTACAACCGATCACAAACGCAGAAATCAGACCCGCAAGGAAAACCAGACTATCAAAGTCAGAAGTGAAAACTTCGTTAGAAATCTGAGAAGTATTACCGCTCATGTGTGACGGAAAAAAACCAAACGCGCCTAAAGCCATTGCGTTGAGTATCCCGGCAGTCGTTGCCAGTGCCAGAGCCAGATATCTATCCTCGGTATGTGACCGTATTTTCTTCTTCTTTATCAGCACGCGGTTCCCCTATAAATGTGCATAAATATCAGTCTGGATCCTGAGGCTCCAGACAACTAATAGTAGTATGCTTTTAAAAACTCAGCGGGGAATACAGATAAGTCTGGGTCTGTAACCTGTTAATTTTATTGATTTTTATAGTTTCATTGACTGATTTCATAAAACGTCAATGCCGGTCATATTTTTTATGCTGCGCATGACCAGGGCTGGTGCTTGGTGTCACCTGATAGCCTAATCCAGGCAGAGGATTTAACTAATAGCGCTATTTATGGCAGGATATGCGACCGGACTGATGCCCCTGTTGGCCAGTGAGAAGAATGACTCTGGATGGATAGATGACAGTACTAAAACCCGCTTTTCTTATCCCTGCCGCCCTTGTCGTTGGGTTCCTGGGGTGGTGGCTGACACCTCATTATGACGCTGAAGATGAAAACTACTACATTTCTGTGCTCTGCGCCGTACCTCAGCAAAATGAGCAACAGCTGCAGAAAGACATGAAAAACGTTATAGAAGGCAGTAATTCAGACTATGCGTTGCAAAAAATACATTTTGTTCCTGGCCTGGCCGCTCGGGTGATCGACAACTGGAAAAGTCTGACTCAAGAACAGCAGCAGCAGGCAGCACTTAGCAATCATGCGTGCTCGCAGTTGCTAATGACCAACAAGTAATACATTGGGAGTTAGGCACTATGATGCCTGTACGGAAAAACTATGCTTCGCTTGGGGAAGTCACTGCCCCCTATGTCCATGCCGTCAGCCACAATCAAACACTCTATGTCTCAGGCTTAACGGCGTTTGGCACGCCTGCACACCAGGGGGATATCGCGGGCAGGCTGAAGTGATTTTTGATCAGCTGGAAAGCATAGCAGCGGCTGAAAACACCTCTCTGCAGCAACTCATTAAGGTCACCCTCTTTGTAACCTCTTTTAAAGATATTGATGCACTCCGCAACATGCTGTTTAAACGTTATGGTGATTATTTACCTGCGAGCGCATTGGTACAGGTTAGTGCTCTGTTCTCACCTGACTTGCTGATTGAGATCGACGCAATCCTGGGTCTTTGAACATTTATAAACCTCATTTTCTGGGTTATGAAAAGGGCAGAAATTGAGGTAACGCAATGATGTTCGACACAGTACTTAATCCAGTGCAACTCACTGGCAATGGGAGCAAAGTTTCATTTCGCGCAAAGCCGTTCAAACCACGCAGAGCGACCTGAACCTTCGCTGGCTGTTATCGACAGATATATCAGATGACGACAGATGTTTTCAGGTCTGGCATCTATTCCGGCAAAAAAGACACAACAAATTCTGATCATACGGCATGATTAACATCTGATTATGATCGTCGTTTCCTTGTCTCATCCTTGACCCAACGCTTTATACTTCAGTTGCCGCACCGTCAGATGGCATTGAACGAACAGGTTTATGCGTAAGTGGCACAGTGCTGAAAGGCTATAAATGCCCCCGACGTTAGTGATGCTGAGTAGTCTGGTGGAAGTTCTGGAATCGTTGAGTAACAAAGCCCGCTGCCCTACCCTTTACTTACCTGAAGCTCAGTGCTGGCTAATAGCCACTGACCATTATTGCCTTGAAACGCGCATGACACATGAATTGTCACTGAACCCTCATCTCTCCATCTCCTCCCATTACCGCTTTCACTCTGCAGTCACGCTGGCAAAGACATTTTCGTCTTGAGAGATACGTATGTTGTCGAATCGCCGCTTGTGTCTTGTCTGCGTGAACGCTTACGCCAGTCGCACTCCACGCCGGGCTGAGCAGTTTCAGTTAACGAGGAAGGCTGCGCGCTTTTCGGCTTGAATGCTGAACCAGTGGCTATCTGCTCATAAATAGAAATCGTGTAAGACTCCCATTTACACAAGGCTGATATACGTGGCGCAAATTGCCATTAGGTGCATAAGGTAAATTTCAGCCTGAAATCGCCAACATTTAGGTGTTACTGATTACAGTGAACGTTTAAGTGGCATTCACTGTAATCAGTGAAAGAGGAAATAAAAACCAGCCAGAGGATGAATGATTTTTTTGAACGTCAAAAACACAGGCAAACCTTTATATTATGTTAAATAATCAGGCACGGTCGCAAATTTTCGCCCCTGAAATCGTTGACGTCCTGAGAAGACAGTGACGTATTTTTCCTTCGATTTGGCTAAAACACGTTAATACCGCCACGTGGATTTCCCTTCGTGGCGAGTCGTCATTTATCTGCTTTAAAGCGATTTTAAGCCTGTTAAAAACAGTTGTCCCCAACCCGCCATCATGTGAAGAATACTTTTAACCAGGGTGAGCAACGCATCTTAACCGTTCACTGTACACTGCAACCCAGATACCTATGTAAAGCCTGGATGATGCGATCAAAAAAACCTGTCTAAACGGCCACTTGCCAGCGAGGCTTGCCTGATTTCATAATGACTGCTTTCAACAATTTCATGCAGCAAACCCATTGATAAGTATGAATTTCAGCCTGAAATCGCCAAACAGGTCATCTCCGATTGCTGATTACAGTGGTTGTGATTCGCTGTAATCAGTATCGAAAGTCATTCCCGTGATTGACGCGGGATGTGGCCTCAGCAGGATGAAATAAACAAAACTCAGCCAACATGAGCATGTTATGAGTGAAAACCAGAACAGTTAATCTCAAAAGGATCTCGTTGCCGATTCACTGTAATCAGTTGTTCATCATGGATGGAAATGTGACAGTGCCACACACAGTCGATAATCAAGCCTATGACCTACGTTTACAGATTACAGTGAACGTCGGGTTGGCCTGAATGCAGCTTATAGTATTTAGTAAAAACATCATGCCAACGCCATAAGCCGTTAGCTTTCGCCCGGGCATCACTGTTCTGTAAGGAATAGCGTTTTTCTCCTCCTGCAGGCACTGATGCGAATTTGATAAAATGCTGTACAGCATCAGGCTTTTACTTTCATTAGCGCCTAACAGAACGCTTTCGCTCTCCAGCCTTGTCTCTTACTGATTCGAATAATACCTGGGCTGAAACGGGTTTTGGATGATGACTGCACCGATTTCAGCTTGTCGCTGTGCATTCTGTCGTCGCGTCAGCGCTCGTTTTCACTAAATCGTTATGTTATCAACGTGAGGCCGATTGCCAGGCGTGAATCTGTTCCGCTTAAGCGAAAGGCCAGAGTCACGATGCAAACTGCGACATGTTTTTTAGCATCGGGGCATGAAACCAACTCCATGTGCTTAACTTACTTACTCCTGAAACGCCTATCAGTAAGGCGAAAGATTGGCGCATGTCTCTGTCATTAAGGCTTTCTCAACTTATCCACTTTTTCTGTGGATAACTAAGGGATATTTTCTGTATATCAATTTAACCAGAGTTTGACCGGGACGTTCGTCTTCAAAAAAATAACAAAGCAAAACCCTGACGCATTGACTTCTCTCAGAAACCCAGGGATTACTTTTTATCGCTGACTGAATTTCAGGCTGAAATCGCCATCATAAAAACAATATTTTTCATGAAGATAGGGTTGAAAAAAGCGTCTCTTTCGCCCTGACACCGATAATCCACACACTTCTAAATCTCTTATTGCAATCACAGCAACACCGCTAATTGAGATGCCGTCGAAAAATTGCTGTATCCGTCTCTGTTTGTGTAAATATCGCGCAGACTGCATCCAATAAAAATCATCGACGTGATTTGCCCCCACAGCATTGAGCACAATAGACCGTTAGCCATGTCGGTTGGGTTACCTTCTCTGTTAGCATTTTGCCAGCCCACTGCTAACCTCGCTGACGTCAGATAAATCACTCAGGAATGAGGCTGAAACGCTTATAGTCCTTCCGCCAGTCGTTAATGTATTTTTTGGGTGAACACTTTCGCTTAACCCGAGCTTAATCTGACACGCCTTAAGAAAACTACCATTTAAGCTTTCGATAACCCCATAGGTATTTGATCGCCCGGCTGAATAAGCCGAAGCTTAACGCCATGCGCGAAGGTCCACTGGTTCAGTGCCCGCCAGGTAAGCGCTGGTGCAGAGTCTGGTCTGGTCTGGTCTGGTCTGGTCTTAACGTTACCGGATAGCCATGAAATAGCACAATACTGTCCAGAATACGTGTGACCTGCATACCAGATATACCTGAGGTAAGAGAAACTGACAGGTATTCATTGGTAAAATAATCAACGCAGATATAACACTTTATTCTGCGTCAGGATGCCTGTGCGTCCATGACGAAATACGGTGACCACGACAGACCAGGAGCAGCAAGACGGAGCAGAGGAAGGCGTTCTGTAATCCGTACTCTACGACCTCGCCTGCAATTAACACCCGAGCCGCTGAGATGGTAAAGGCATCACAAGTACTTGTGATTAACATGCAGGCCTTCTCGTTGCCGTAGTTTCCCGCTATACGGCGCTAACCGAAATGCCGTCGCTCGGATGGCAGCGCAATAGTGCGCCCTAAAAAATGCGCATCAGCCACCGGAGGCTGCTTCTCATGGCAGCAAGTCGACAGGAACAAATCAGCATACGTGCACGCACGAGGTCGTGACAGACTCATCACTTCACACCTCACTGCAACCGCTTCCCGCTTGCGATCTGTCGTCAGTATTATCGGCTCAACCACCTGTAATGCATCTTCACTCAGGCATCACTTCTGCAAGTCACTTCCTGAGACGGGCTCTCTCTTCTTCAGACGTTTTACTTCAGGGAGTGCCAAGCCATTAAATGTCTTACGCCAGGCGCAAAAGTTTGCGTCAGAAATAATATGCTTACGGGAGGAAATGCCAGCCTCGGCTATGCAAGCGATACTGATGATCTGTTCGTACGAAAACTGTCTTCATTGGGATGTCCTTGCGTTGCTATAACATCATGTTGTGGCCAGCAACGGGGAGCAGATCAGTCGAATCAAAAATCTTTTAGCACCGAGGCAGACAACCACATTAAAACCACAGGCGGCAGGCAGCAGGCGACAGGCGGGAAATATAGCGAATTTCATTTAGGGAAAGCAAATTAAAACATTTAAAAAACAGTATCTTATAGATTAATTTCAGGCTATTTACTTGGCGATTTCAGCCTGAAATCTGCTATAGCGATATCGAATATTACAGGGATAAAGGAAATATGAGGGAATAAAAAAACCAGACAATAGATTTGCCTGGTTTGATATGTTTCATCGGGTCATATACTTCTTTAATGTCTCAGCAATGACCTTATCTAGTTCGTCCTGGAGTTCTTTGGACTGGCGGTTAAACTCATAGCTAAACATTCTTCCTCGCGTTTTTTTGCGCGCAAATCGATCCTTATCAGCAAAGGACCAGAGAGCCACCGCTGTGGTTTTATCTTTCTCAGGTTCTTTAACGAGCGTCTGGCTGCCCTGACGAATCAATCTCAGAATTGTGTTTTTTAACTCGTCCTCAGCCAAACCATCACGAGCACTGACAACATCGATTTCAGCCGAGATAGCGTTTATCAATGCCTCGACGGTTTGCCCGGTCTCACTCAGTTTATCCGCAGCCTGGAGCAAGGCTTTATAATCAGGATAAGTCAGCTCTGACTGATTAGGAAAAAGAGAGATCAAATCAGCGGGAACGCTGGCAGCTTGTAAAGCACGGGTGACCTTGGCTTGCGAAAGGCCCTGGTTTTCAGCAATCTCTTTTTGGGATAAGCCGCCGTCTTTGAGCGCCAGTAATCGCATCCCGACTTCACGCAAATTATGCTCACGAGCCGTCTGAATATCCTGCGCAAGCCTGCGTGCCTCATCCGGAGTGATGACCGCATCGGTCACAAGAATATCCAGACCGGTTTTACAATAAAGTGCTGCCGCGCGACGTCGTGAGCCGTCCAGTATCTCTATACGTTCGCCCTGCATCACACCAATGGCAGGGAAAAACTGCTGAAGCTTAATCGTGCGGATAATATCCCGCAGTGAGTCAGGCGTAAGACCAGACTGATCGCGACCATTCGTTTCCATGGTCACAAAGGTTTTGCTTTCTATCTCATTCGCAGGAATGTGTTCAAAACGGAATACGGCACGTTTTCCTGTGGCAAGAACAAACGTCTGCGAAGGGTTATCAGAGAGTTTTTCTGTGTTTAACGGTGTCTGGCTGAAGGTTCTGCCGATCGTTATTCTTTTCGCACTCATAAAAACCTCAGTTCAGGCGGATAAATTCAATGCGGTCAAAAACCGCTTTAGCGAAGTCTTCGGCGGCAGAACGAGCGTTTTTCAGCGCCTCACTGCTACCTACATAGGTTGACGGGTTAGCCGATATAACCGTGTCAAACGACTCACCGCAACGCTCAAAACCATCCAGACGGGGCAGGGTTGCGTCCAGCATGTCGCCGCCGAAAATTTCTTTAGCAAGGCTGTGGCAAAGTTTATGGTCTGCTTTGTTAGAGAGCTTTGACATAAACCCGATATTGCCCTGGAGACGGCATACGGCTCCCGACTCTTCAATAATGCCAATCAGCTCTGGTAAACGAGTCAGGTATTTGAGGGTAGAGTGGAAATCAACCTGTGCCGGTGGGACTGGAGTCATCAGGAGATCGGATGCGGCGATCGCATTCTTTAAAAATGCATCCAGATGTGGGCCACTGTCGATGAAGATGAAGTCGTAATCTTTTTTAAGCTTAGACACGACATTATCATATAACACCGAATGAATGTTTTGCCCTGGCAAATGAGTGGCACACAGCTGATCCCAACTTGATGCAATAAATGCGTCATCTATTGATGCAGGTAATACGTCCACACCAGGAATAATGGATGAAACGATAAATTCACTTACCAGCTCATCCCGTGTGACGTTTTGTAGCATCGCCTGAGCGGCAGTCGCCTCCACGAGCCCGACAGAACGCTCGTGATTCAAAAACATCGTGGCAGAAGACTGTGGGTCGAGATCAATCACAAGGATGCGCAGGTCTTCATATAAAAGGTGAGGGTGAGCCCGAAGAGCGTGAGCCAGAGAAACAGTAGAAACCGTCTTGGAAACGCCACCTTTAAGATTTCCCACAAATAAGGTAAAGGCTTCAGTGTGACGATCGCGATATTTCGGCACGCCGCGATGATGATAGATATCAATAATGTTCTGAATGGACATGGCGTACTTCACCGAGCTACCGGCGGCGCGCTTATCGAACTGATAACCACTCTCTTCCATTTCGTTTACGGCATAATCAACGCTGGCGCGGGTCAGTTTTGGCAGTTTAGCCAGAGCCGCCTTGGCATAAATTTGGTAGTAGCTGTTTTCCTGCAACTCAAGCTTTTGTGCCTGAATTTGTTCAGTAAGGCTCAATAACATGCGTTCGGAACGCTGAGCAACTTTCATGACCTGACTATCATCGTTAGCCATACTTACTCCAAATATGTAGGATTTATGAATTTATACCTAAATCCTGCACACAAGGCAACAAGTTATCATATCAACGCAATACTGTGTTAAATGTAGGACTCCTGATTTCTGTGACTTTGTTCGCACAATTCACTGTGATGAGCGGGACACATCTCGAGCTCGCGCACATGAAATACCGCCCATTCATCTTCACAGCCTTAACCTTGACGCTTGATCCAGCACACGATAAGGCTGACAAATTCTATCTCCTGTAAAAGCTGGTAAGAAAAGGCATCAATAACAGTGTCGAACGTTCACTGTAATCAGTGAATGAATGCATTCGAATTTTTGCAGACCTGATGGAGGTCAATTCAGTTCCAATACGTGTTAACCGTAAGCAGGAGGGCCAGGCCAATATGCTGATTTCACCGCATATCTGGATCACAGATTCATGCCGGTTGGCAGCGGTAAGATCGCTAAACTGAAAGATTCACTATAGTCAGCAAAAGATTCACTGTAATCAGTAACGAGGGATGGGTGCATCATGAGTTCTGGCCGATGTGTGACCCTGCTGTGAAGCCGGTAGACAAAAGGGTACTGAGTTGAACGCACTGGCAACTGGCAACTGGCAACTGGCAACTATTTCACAGGGCGCCGACAGAGGATTCACTATAATCAGCAAGTGCAGCGCTCAGTATATTCACTGTAATCAGTAAAAGTTATGGGTAACTTTAGGCATTCACTGTAGTCAGTAACCTTCCGCTTTCATTTTGATGGCCCCTTTACGAGGAGTCATCAGGCTGGCCTTTCCCACAGCCAGACTCTAACTTAAACGCAGAACGGCTATGGGACTGAGTTTCAAACATTCACTGTAATCAGTAAATACACATCCAGCCAAACACCTCATACGGGGTTGAATGCTAAACAACTCAATCGACTTCCACCAGCCCCAGCATGGTCAGAGCATTCACTGTAATCAGTATACTTCGTAAGTCCTGACCCGCGGGTCAGTGACCAGAATCAGGCCACGTCTCATCATGGGCGGGCTTACGGGTGAGAGGGGATTCACTGTAGTCAGTAAAACATTCACTGTAATCAGTAAAAGAAGGAAAGGAATTCGGTTGGCTGCAAACGGAACCTGGCCGCGTCAGATGGGATGTTCACTATAATCAGCAAACGTGATTTTCATTTAACCTGCCAGTATCTCAACATTCACTGTAATGAGCTAAGTGTTCACTGTAGTCAGCTGACTTCGTGACAAATGCTGAAGCTTCATCCCAAACGGCACACATCATTCACTGTAATCAGCACTGGCTTAACCCTGTCACTTTTTTTTAAGCGGAAAAGCACCCAATTGGAACAGGAAAGGCAGGGCAAATAGCCAGCAAAACAGAAATAAAAAAAGACACTATTAAACAATGACTTAAATCTAACATTCACTGTATTCTGTAAATAACAAAGCCCAGTAAATTCACTATAAACAGTATGACGACGCGGAGGTCTGGTTTCGAGCCGACATTCACTGTAATCAGTAAAAGCGGTTTAAACGCACGTAGAGAGGTGATCTAAAAAAGGTTAGTAAGTGCAAGCTAACTTATAAATTATTGATAAAAATGCACTTAAAAAAATGGACGGCGAGAGTAGAGATATGGACCAGCTCACTTTTACTGATTACAGTGAACACGACTGATTACAGTGAATGGCCAGCCAACTGCCTGAAGAAATCAGACGAAAATGATAGGCATACGTGTCACTTTTTGGCAAAAGTGACACTGCAACGCGAGGAGTACTGATTACAGTGAACGTTGGGCTCAGTCTTCAAAATCGATGTCATCGAGCGTATCGATTCCTTCCAGGTTACTGATACCATCGAGTTTCGGTGTTCTGCTGTGAATGATGAAAAATACGGAGCGGCCTCGTTTGACTTCAGAGTAATCAAGGTAGCCAATCTCTTTAAGCTGTTCCATCGCGCGCCGTACCACGTGATTCTGCGTGGTAATCTTTGAGCCAAGATTGAGCCGCATACGTAAGCGGGCAAGAGAAATGGGCGCAGGGTTGGTCGGCAGGCTCTCCAGGAACGTATAAAGCGCCTGAGCCGATTCTTTACGCTTAAGGCGGGAGATAGCCCTCAGCTGCAGTAAAACCTTATGGTCGAAATTATACAGCTCAAAGAGCTTGGGATCAGCCTGTATGCGAACAATGTCTTTTTCACGATCGTAATAAGCTGACTGTACCAGATGCGTATGATAGGCCTTACCGTTACCTTCAAAAGAGAGAGTGTTCGTCGCAATACGGCGTAACGAAGCGTCGAGTCGCTTACGCAATGCGGCAGAGGAGTTGGCGGAGGGAATACCGCACATCTTCACGAAATCAATAAAAGGCAGGGTTACCGTATCACCCTGTGTAGGGTAACGGGAAAAAGACTGAATAATACCGGCCCAGGTCTTAAAGTCATTATCCATATCCAGTCTGGCACCGGTGATGGTAATCTTTTCATAACCTTCCGCTTTAACCAGAGAGAGGTTTTTAAGCTCTTTGGTGGCATCGGTTGAAGCCATAGCACCAGAAATGCCCCGCGCTGTGGATTTAAGCGTGGGAACAAAGAGTCCCAGACGCATTAAGGCCACGGGCTGAACGGTATTATTTTTGTTGGGATGAAGCTGAATAACTTCACCACTGTTTTTGGTCACAGACAGAAAAGGCTCTAGTAACGCTTTGTTTTCACTATCTTTATCTGCCATTGGATAAGATCTTCATTCTGTGGATGAAAAGGATCGTTTTCTGATTACAGTGAACATTAGCACTGATTATAGTGAACATTCTACTGTGTATAGTGAATAAAGTACTGATTACAGTGAATACTTTACTGATTACAGTGAATGCAAACCCCCTCTCAGCCCTTGTGTGGTGCGGCCTGCGGCGATCGGGGATCTCTTTGGATCTATAATGGATCTCTTTATGATCGTTATATAGGAACTATTCACTGTATAAGTGGATAACTTGCCTGAAACACATATGGCATTCACGTTATCCAGCCGTCTGTCCGGATCCGTTCTGCCAAAATAGTAACGCGCTGCTCGTGGTGTTCGCCTGAGCGAAACCTGGCGTGACAAAGCGATCACTTCATTTTTTATAAACAACTTGCTCAGCATTATTCATTTTTCATCAGCATTATCCCAGCGTATGGTGACAACATCACTTACTGAAAAGGATCGAAACCATGACTGACTTTGCCGTGTCACGTAATCCAACCACGGGTGACATTCTTGCCAGCTATCCCATGCAGAACACAGCTGAACTGGAACAGGCATTAAGCACCAGCGCGGCCGCGTTTAAAAAATGGCGAAAAAGCAGCATGGCATCACGCGTAACGGTGCTTCGCCAGCTCGGTCATCAGCTTCGTGAACGCGAGCCTGAACTGACACGCATGATTGCCCTCGAGATGGGTAAACCCGTGGCGCAGGCGAGAGCGGAGATCCTGAAATGCGCCAATCTGTGTGACTGGTATGCAGAATTTGGACCTGCGATGCTGGAAGACCAGCCATCACAGGTACCTGATGCGTGGCAGTCCTTTCGCCCAATAGGCGTGATACTGGCCGTCATGCCGTGGAATTTCCCCTTCTGGCAGGTTCTGCGCGGCGCCGTAGGCATGCTGCTGGCGGGTAACACCTATCTGCTTAAACACGCGCCCAACGTCATGGGAAGCGCAACGCTGATGGCTGAGTTATTTGATGCAACCGACCTGCCAAAGGGCGGTTTTAATCTGATTAACGTTGATAACGAAGGTGTCTCAACCGCTATCAAAGATGATCGTATTGCTGCAGTCGCAGTAACAGGCAGTGTTCGGGCTGGTGCAGCGATCGCAGCACAGGCGGGCGCAGCGTTGAAAAAGACCGTGCTGGAACTGGGCGGATCAGATCCTTTCATCGTGCTGGCTGATGCAGACCTCGATGAAGCGGTGAAATCTGCGGTGACAGGCCGTTATCAGAATACCGGACAGGTCTGTATGGCGGCTAAACGGTTCATCATTGAGGCATCCATCGCAGAGGCATTTGAGGCCCGTTTTGTAGAGGCTGTCAAAGCGCTTAAAATCGGCGATCCTTTGAATGAGGACACCTATATCGGCCCAATGGCCCGCGCCGATCTGCGTGATGAGCTGGATCAGCAGGTACAAGCCAGCCTGCGTGAGGGTGCCCGGTTGGTGTTAGGCGGTGAGAAAATAGCAGGGCAGGGCAACTATTACGCCCCCACCATCCTTTCAGACGTCACCAGCGAAATGACCGCCTTCCGGCAAGAGCTGTTTGGTCCGGTAGCGGCGATTGCCGTGGCCCGGGATGCGGAGCATGCCTTGGAAATCGCCAATAACAGCGACTTTGGGCTGAGCGCGACCGTCTGGACAGGCGATGAGCATATGGCTGCCCGGATGAGCGAAGAGCTGGAAGTGGGCGCTGTGTTTATTAATGGCAATGGCGCTTCAGATCCGCGCGTCACCATTGGTGGTGTGAAAAAGAGTGGCTATGGCCGCGAACTGTCACATTTTGGTGTGCATGAGTTCTGTAATGTGCAGACGATTTGGAAAAACCGTCAGTAATCCACGTTCTGGCTTCTGGCGACAACAACAATAACACAGGCGCATGTCAATGCGCCTGTTTCTTATCACTTTCAGCCTTCATGCAGAACAGACAAACGGGTTTTCTATTGCGAGTCAGAGGATGCAATCAGGATATAACGATCAGGAATCAGCATCACCAAACCAGCCCGGCATGGGATCCGGAAGCGTTACCCAGTATTCGGGGCCCTGAGCCATTTCCAGCGGCGTTAACAGCGCAGCGTCAAGCGCGCTGCGCACCTGATCTTCATCCATTTCAATGCCGATAAAAACCAGTTCCTGTCGGGCATCGCCAATCCCATCCAGCCAGTTCTCAGCAATAAAATTCAGAGACTCGCTGTCTCTGGGCCATTTGTCCCGCGGAATGCTGGCCCACCAGCTCCCGGCATAACCATGCTGTGCGACCGCACCGGCCTGTGACCACATCGCCGCATATTCCGGACGGCTGGCCAGCCAGAAATAGCCTTTTGAGCGAATGACGCCATCAAGCTGGTAGTTAACAGCATGCCAGAAACGTTCTGGATGAAAAGGGCGCCTGGCACGGTAAACAAAACTGCGAATACCATACTCTTCTGTTTCAGGCTGATGCTCGCCGCGCAGCTCTTTCAGCCAACCCGGTGCCTGTGCAGCCTGATCAAAGTCAAACAGACCGGTATCCAGTACCTGATCAAGGGGAACGTTACCAAAGTGGCTGGTGATGATACGCGCTCGTGGATTCAGCGAATGTAGCATCGCTTTAAGCGTCCGTTGCTCATCCTCCGTGATGAGGTCAGTCTTATTAACCACCAGCACATCACAGAATTCGATTTGATCGACCAGAAGATCGACGACAGATCGCTCATCTTCTGCCCCAAGAGATTCTCCTCGTGCCTGAAGCGAGTCGACCGAACGGTAATCCTGAAGGAAGTTATACCCATCTACGACGGTGACCATGGTATCTAACCGCGCAATAGTGGATAAACTCTCCCCGTCCTCATCGGCGAAGGTGAAGGTTTCTGCAACCGGAAGCGGCTCAGAGATGCCGGTCGATTCTATGACAAGATGATCAAAGCGGCCTTCCTGCGCCAGCCGTTTGACCTCCAGTAACAGGTCTTCACGAAGGGTGCAGCATATGCAGCCATTGCTCATTTCCACCAGCTTTTCGTCGGTACGAGAGAGTTCAGCTCCGCCATTACGCACCAACGCCGCATCAATGTTGACTTCAGACATATCGTTAACAATCACTGCAATGCGTCGACCCTCGCGATTATTAAGAATGTGATTTAGCAGTGTCGTTTTACCTGCGCCGAGAAATCCTGACAGTACAGAAACAGGCAAGCGGGGATCGGGTGAGTCCGGTAAGGAATGAAGCGCCATGAGAGATCCTTAAAATCAGTGTCATTTAATATGTTATAACATAACAAAATGGCGGTGATTTTCAACACTGTTTGTCAGGAATAGCAAAACACAGGATCGTGAAACTGCTGAGTGACTATCCCGTTTTCGACTCGACATGTTCAGATGGGTTTTGCTTTGGGTTGATATGTTATAACATAATATTTCTGGGTAACATTATGTGGTTAAAAGACATATTATGAAACAACTTAAGCACCTCCTTCACAGCACGCTTGCGTGCCTGTTATTTGCCTCCTTGAGTGCCGGTGCTGCCGAAACAAAACCGGTCCGTATTGCCGCCCCATTTGAAATTAAGGGTGCCGATCCCGCTCTTTCGGGTGATATTTTACTCCGCATGGATGTGGTGGAAACGCTGGTGGAGACGGATGCTAAAGGAGCCCCTGTTCCAGCGCTGGCAGAGAGCTGGCAGGCTTCTCCGGATGGTCTGCAATGGCGCTTTACACTGCGTCCAGGCGCCCATTTTCACGACGGTTCCCCTGTTACTGCTGAAAGCGTGGTGAAATCACTTAACATCGCCCGCGGTAAGCCGGGCTTGCTGGATAAGGCACCGATAACGTCGATTGTGGGTGAAGATCGACAGGTCACCATCACACTCAGTGAACCTTTTACACCGCTACTGGCGGTGCTGGCAGAAAGTCGTTCACAAATTCTGGCGCTGGCATCATGGGATAGCACGAACGCTGTCACGCGGATCATTGGCAGCGGTCCGTTTCAGCTGGTAAGTTTCCAGCCGCCTCAGGCGCTGAGCGTAAAGCGATTTGAGGGTTACTGGGGGGGAAAACCGGCCATCGCTGGCGCTGAATTTTTATCTGCGGGACGCGCTGAAACACGCGCACTGCTGGCTGAAAGCGGAGACGCCGATTATGTTTTTAACCTTGATGCCGCCAGTCGGCAGCGCCTGTCACATAAAAAATCTCTGCAGCTGCTTACCGTTTCCGTTCCACGAACGGTGATGCTCAAACTGAATCTGGCACATCCCTTTCTCAGCGACCACACCACGCGCGAGGCGTTAAGCCTGGCGATTAACCGGAGTGCGCTTGCTAATGCGGTTTTGCGCTATCCGGGGGCGGCGACACAGATGTTCCCGCCTTCGATGGCCGAGTGGCACAATCCGGCATTGCCCACGCTGGATTACTCACCACAGCGTGCAGCAGCATTGCTTACGCAGTCAGGCTGGCAAGCCGGTCAGGATGGGATACTGATCCGTAATGGACAGCGTTTTACGCTCACGCTGCTGACCTATCCGGACCGTCCTGAATTGCCGCTCATCGCGATGGTAATCCAACAGCAGCTGCGTCAGATTGGAATCGATGTCGTCATTAATTCAACTAACTCCAGTGAAATCCCCGCTCGTCATCACGACGGGAGCCTGCAGATGGCGCTGTTCGCCCGTAATTTTGCCTTAACGCCCGATCCCACCGGTACGCTGCTTCAGGATTACGGCCCTCAAGGCGGTGACTGGGGAGCAATGAACTGGCACGACAAGGCCTTTAACGAGGCGCTCGGTACGTTATCGCAGAGTCATGATCCTGCGGTGCGACAAAAGGCCAGAGAGGTCATTACTACGGCTTTCCAGCGCGATTTGCCGGTTATTCCCATCGCCTGGTATCAGCAGTCGGCGGCAGTTAATGCCAGCCTCACCTCGGTCACGCTGGATCCGTTTGAACGCCATTTTGGCCTGCGTGATATGCAATGGGTGAAATGATGCTTAAACCACTCAGCTGGCGCCTTTGCCAGGCCGCCTTCGTCATTCTCGCGGTCGGGATCTTAACGTTTGTTCTGGTACAGGCATTACCGGGTGATATGGCCTGGCGTATCGCATCGGGACGTTATGGTTATGATAGGGTCGATCTGGCAGCGGTAGCCCAGGTAAAACAGCAACTGGCGGATATGACCGCCCAGGGAAGTGCGCTGGGGCAGTGGATGTGGGATCTGCTGCGCTTCAACTTTGGCCGTTCACTGGTATCGGGTGAGCCTGTCAGTGGCGAACTGGTCTGGCAATTGAAACAAACGTTCGCCCTTGCCGGCTTTTCTCTGTTACTGACCCTGCTGCTGATTATTCCACTCGGGATTTGGGCAGGCTGTCATCCCGGCCGTTTCCTGGACCGGGCCATTAACGGCGCTGCCGCCATTCTCAAATCGGTTCCGCATTTTGCTCTTGGCCTGCTGCTTATCGTTTTGTTTGCGCTGCGTCTGGACTGGCTGCCCAGTGCCGGGCAGGGGAACTGGCGACATTTCATCCTGCCGTCAGTGACGCTGGCGCTGCCGCTAAGTGCCGTGGGCGCTCGGGTCGTACGTGAGGCGACATTCCAGGCTGTAACGGCCAGCTGGTATCGCTGGGGGGCACAAAAGGGTCTCTCTCAACCGCGTCTTTTCTGGCGTCACGCCCTGCGTAATCTCAGCGTTTCGGTCGTGACCTGGCTCGGCATGCAGTTCGTCTGGCTGGTGGAAGGCGTGGTGGTGGTGGAAACGCTGTTTGCCTGGCCAGGCATTGGCCATGCGCTGGTCCATGCGATTTTTGCCCGGGACGTGCCCGTGATACAGGCCAGCGCAATGGTACTGGGGCTGACGTTTGTCACCCTGAACATGCTGGTCGATGGTTTGTGCTATGTGTTGGATCCAAGGGGGAAACGCATATGACCTTTCGTCAAAAAACAGGTCTGGCAATTATTCTGGCGTTGCTCGCGTTTGCCTGGCTGGTGCCGTTATTCGGGGCTGGGGATCCTGTGCAGCAGGACCTGTTGCAGATGTTACAGCTTCCCTCTGGGCAGGCCTGGTTGGGCTATGACCATCTTGGCCGCTCAATGCTGGCCCGGTTGAGTGCGGCACTCAGGTTATCACTGGGCCTGGCAGCGATATGCGTTATCACGGCACTGATAATGGGCACGCTGGCGGGGATCATGAGTGCCTGGCGCGGCGGTTGGGTGGACAAGGTGTGCAACGCATTAGCGGATATGTGCCTTGCGCTTCCCGGTCTGCTGCTGGTGCTGTTGTTAGCGGCTATCTCACCTGACTCGCCAGAAATGTTGTGGCTGGGGATTTCACTGGTGCTGTGGGTCGAGTTTTTTCGCGTGACGCGAGCCACCCTGCGACCCGTTGTTACGTCTCCCGCCGTCCAGTCCTCTTCACTGCTTGGTTTCTCGATACGCTATCTGTTTCGCAGACACTTATGGCCAGCCATGGCGCCCTTGTTGCTGACGTTAACGGTCTATGCGTTTAGCAGTGCCGTTATGGCGGTGTCCGCATTGGGATTCATCAGCGTGGGGGTTCGCCCACCGACACCAGAACTGGGGCTGATGATGACAGAACTTTTTCCCTATGCCTGGGAAGCGCCCTGGCTTCTACTCCAGCCCGTGCTGGTGCTTTTTTTGTTACTGACTGGCATGAATTTATTAGTGAATAAGGATCGGATATGACGGGCATAGTAATTAAACAGGTCGCCGTTTACGCCGAAGACTGCATCGTCGAGCCCGTGAGCATGGTCATTCAGCCGGGCAAACCCATGACGCTGGTGGGCGAAACCGGATCGGGAAAAAGTCTGTTCGCCCAGGCCATCATGGGGGCGTTACCAGAAGGACTCCGTGCCACAGGCACGGTTGAGATTGACGGACAACGTTATGATCTCCAAACCGATCTGGCCCGTCTTCGCGCTCAGTGGGGGCATCGCATCGCGTCTTTGCCCCAGGAACCCGGGCTGGCGCTCGATCCAACAATGCGTGTCAGCGCTCAGGTCGCGGAAGGTTACCGGTACGTGCGGGGCTTAGCCAGGAGGGATGCACAACAGGCCGCGGCACAGGCACTCGACCAACTGGGGCTTGCGCATGCCTCTGCGCGTTTTCCCTGGCAGCTTTCAGGGGGAATGGCCCAGCGGGTTTGCTTCGCGGCTGCTCGCGCGGGGGGCGCGACGCTGCTGATTGCAGACGAGCCGACTAAAGGGCTGGACGTCGCGCGGCGGGATGAAATGGGTAACCTGTTAAATACGGCGGTGGCTCAGGGTGAAACCTTGCTGACGATCACGCACGACATTGCACTGGCCCGGCAGTTAGGTGGTGAGGTCATGGTGATGCATAAAGGCAAAGTCGTTGAGCAGGGCAGCGCCGGGCAGGTGTTATACCGTCCACAAGCGCCTTACACCCAACTGCTGTTGGCGGCCGATCCTGAGGCCTGGGCGCCAGGCTCGCGAGTACCCTGTGATGAAACCATCGTGTTACAGACAGAGGGCCTTTCTCTGAAACGGTCAGGGAAGCAACTATTTCACAATGCCTCGCTAATCTTCCGGGCTGGCGAAATCGTGGGGCTTTACGGCGAAAGCGGCTGCGGTAAAAGTAGCCTGGGGGATACGCTATGCGGTTTGATAACGCCCGATGCGGGCAAGGTCGTGCGTCCAGGGGCTGCCAGTAGGTTACGTTACCAAAAACTTTATCAGGATCCCTCAGCCATATTTCCACCTGACATCGCGATGGCCAGGGTTATCGATGATGTTCTGCGGCTGCACCACGCCACGGTGAAACGACGTGATGAACTGATGGCACAACTGGGATTAGCGCACGCGTTGCTGAACCGTCCGGCTTCAGGTTTGTCAGGCGGCGAGCTTCAGCGCTTTTCACTGCTCAGGGTGATGTTACTGGACCCTGTGTTTTTATTCGCGGATGAGCCGACGTCGCGCCTGGATCCTGTCGTTCAGCAGCAGACGCTGGCGTTGATTAGCGAACTGGCAACACAGCAACGCTGCGCCATTTTGCTGGTCAGCCACGATCTCGCTTTACTGGAGAAAAGCGCGCATCGTGTTATCTCACTGGCCTCCCTCAGCCAGAGCGCCGCAATAGCCCAGGAAGTCTGTATTTAACCGAAGGCAGGGAAACCTGCCTTCACACATGCTCCATGACCAGCACAGCCAGCGTATCTGGCTCAAGCGCACGAAAAATATGCTCAGTGTCGCCCGGGTAGCTGATGTAATCGCCTACCTCAAGCTCAACGGGTGAATCAACCGGCCCAACCTCTGCGCGCCCTTGCGTCAAAATTAAATGTTCGATGGTATTCGGTGAATGCGGCTGTGAGCAGCGTTCGCTGCCGGGCTGTATGTGCAGCAGATAGATATCCCGTCGTGCGCCCGGTGGACAGGTTGCCAGTAAGACGGCTTTGTAATCAGCCTGCTCAGCAGCCACCGTGGGGCCTTCTCCGCGGCGAATAACCTGTAACCGGTTCGTTTCCGGCTCCATCAGGCGTGCAAATGGAATATTGAGCGCGACACACAGCGACCACAACGTCTCAATACCCGGATTGCCGTTACCGGCTTCAAGCTGAGACAGGGTCGATTTTGCAATCCCCGCCCGGCGAGCAACTTCAGCCAGCGTCAGGCCGGCACGCTGGCGTTCTCTTACTAAACCTCGGGCAATGATATCAATGGGCGTGCTCATCACTTTTCCTGTTCGTTAAAATGAACGTATCGTTCGTCTTGTAATACATATCCGATGTTCATTATAATGGATTTATCGTTCGTTATGGGATTCTATGTTGATGCTGGCAAAAAAATTCACGCTGGATAAAGGCGTTATAAAAGCAATTTTTCTGGTCTGTATCGCAGATGGCATTGTCGGCCTGTCTTACGGGTCGCTCGCCACTGCTGATGGCTTTCCGTTTTGGGTACCGCTGGCGTTATCAACGCTGGTGCTGGCTGGCGCATCGGAATTCTTATTTATTGGCATCGTTGCCGGCGGTGGCAGTCCGTTAACCGCGGCGGCGGCAGGTTTGCTGGTCAACGCCCGCCATCTTCCCTTTGGCATTGCGGTTAAAGACTTAGTGGGCAGAGGCTGGCGGGGGGCGCTCGGCTGTCACATTATGAACGATGAAAGTGTGGTGTTCGGCATCTCTCAGCCGCAGCTGGCTCAGCGCCGCAGTGCGTTTTGGCTGTGCGGCATCGGTATCGGATTGATCTGGCCGTTCACCGTCATGCTCGGGGCCGCGATTGGCCAGTTTATCCCGAATATTTCCGTTATCGGTCTGGATGCCGTGTTTCCCGCCATTCTTATCGCACTCATCTTCCCGGCGTTACGCAAACCCCGAACCCGCATTCCTGCTGCTACCGGCGCCGTGCTGTCGCTGGCGGTCACGCCATTTGTTCCAGCAGGGATGCCTGTTCTGTTTTCGTTGTTAGGGCTGCTTACGTGGAGATCGCGTAAATGAATCATCCGATGATAATTGCAGGCATTGCCTTGCTGGCTGCCGGAACCTATGCCATTCGTTATGCGGGCGTCAAACTGGGTAACCGGTTGCCTGTCAGTGAGCGCACGCAAAATGTGTTATCCGATGCGGCCACGGTACTGTTACTGGCCGTTGCAGCCACCACCACGTTGTTCGAAGGTCAGCATTTTGCCGGGATGGCAAGGCTGCTGGGCGTGTCGTTTGCCATTTTTCTCGCCTGGCGCAGGGCGCCGCTGATCGTCATCATTTTGGGCGCAGCCTGTATGACCGCTCTGCTGCGTTACCTGAATGTGCCTTAGTCGCTAACGACAAATTGCTGCATCAGCCTTGACGTAAGGCGCGGCTTAAAATAAAACTAGAACCCGTCAGGGGAGTCTCGCCAAAGAGACTGAGAGGCTAATAGCGCAATGCGCGGCTTAGCGACCCTTAGAACCTGACCCAGTTGATACTGGCGTAGGAAGACGGGTATCTTTGCCACAGGCAGATAC
Source organism: Pantoea ananatis LMG 2665 (assembly GCF_000710035.2). Lineage (GTDB taxonomy): Bacteria > Pseudomonadota > Gammaproteobacteria > Enterobacterales > Enterobacteriaceae > Pantoea > Pantoea ananatis. The sequence continues at coordinate 192,448 of NZ_JMJJ01000017.1, forward strand.
TTGCCGCAGAGTCTGCTTTTGCCGGGCTCATGCTTTTTCCCTTCTTGTATCACGGGTCTCTGACTGTTAACAGAGAGGCCAAAGTGAAAATCCTGTTTCTGATGTTACCCTGTCAGGTTGGCTGGCAATGAGCCGCTGGTCAGTGCTCGGCAGCGGCGTGTCCGGACTGTGTATCGCCACGCTACTGGCGGAGCAAGGTGAACCTGTCGAAATCATTACCTTACCGGACTGCCGCGCGGCATCGCACTGGGCTGGCGGTATGCTGGCGCCCTGGTGCGAAGCGGAAAGTGCGCCACAGCAGGTCGTTGACTGGGGTCAGTATGCTGCGGCATGGTGGTCGGCCCGGGTCAGCGGCGTGGAACAGCAGGGTACCCTGGTGATTGCGCCCCCGCGCGACAGTGCTGAGTTAACGCGTTTCGCTAACATGACCTCATCACATCAGTGGGTGACGCCAGCAGAGATTGAACCTGCGCTGGAAGACCGTTTTGCCCGTGGCTTGTTCTTTGCCGCAGAAGGTCATCTTGATCCCCGGCTGGCAATGCAACAATTACAAACGCGTTTACTGAATGCGGGGGTCCGGTTTCACCCGGGTAAACCCAGCGGGAAAATTATCGATTGCCGGGGTATTCATGCCCGGCAATCCCAACCCGAATTGCGTGCCGTGCGCGGTGAAATGGTTATTCTCCACACCGACGAAATAACGTTTTCCCGTCCTGTTCGCCTGCTGCACCCGCGTTTTCCCTGTTATCTGGTGCCCAGGGCACAGGGGCATTTTATGCTGGGCGCGACCATGGTCGAAAGCCAGGATGACAGCCCAATCAGCGCGCGCGCTATGATGGAACTGTTAAGCGCAGCCTACAGCATCCATCCCGCCCTCGCCGAAGCACGCATTATTGAAAGCGGCACAGGTATGCGTCCGGCTTACCGCCACAATCTGCCCGAAGTGCGTTACGAAAATGGCATTTTTTCTATTAACGGCATGTACCGTCACGGCTTCCTGCTGGCCCCGATGATGGCCGAGAAGCTTATGCAACAACTGACGTCCGAGGGAGTGCGATGAAAATAGAACTGAACGGCCTTGCTATTGAAACCGAAGCCCGCACGCTGGCTGAATTACTCGTGGAACAACATATCGATGCTGGCTGTGTCGCCAGTGCCGTGAACGGCGAATTTGTTCCCCGGGAGCGCTATTCCTCAGAGCCGCTTGTGGCGGGTTGTCGTCTTGAAGTGTTATCGCCGATGCAGGGAGGCTAACGATGTTTTATGACTTTAGCGGACAGTCACGTTTTTTACTGGGTACTGCAGGTTATCCCTCGCCGGATATTCTGCAACAGGCCGTTGGCGCATCCGGCGCCGAGATTATTACGGTGAGTCTGCGTCGTGAAGGAAGCCAGGGCGGAGCCTTTCGCGATCTCCTGAAAACCTTAAATAAACGCGTTTTACCCAATACCGCAGGCTGCCACACGGTGAAAGAAGCCGTGACGACTGCGCATATGGCGCGGGAATTGTTTGCCACGTCCTGGATCAAGCTTGAGGTGATCGGTCATGCCGATACCTTACAGCCCGATCCCTTTGCCCTCGTCGAAGCAGCACGTATTTTGTGTGCAGAGGGTTTCCACGTTTTCCCTTACACCACAGAAGATCTGATTGTGGGCGAGAAACTGCTGGACGCGGGCTGTGAAGTGCTGATGCCGTGGGGGGCGCCTATCGGCTCAGGCCAGGGATTACGCAATATCGAGGGATTACGCACGATGCGTGCCTGGTTTAAGGACGTTCCACTGATTATTGATGCCGGGATCGGTGCGCCGAGCCAGGCGGCTCAGGCGATGGAATTGGGGTTTGATGCTGTGCTGTTGAATACCGCCGTGGCGAAATCCAGCGATCCGGTTCGCATGGCTGGCGCATTTGCGCGCGCCATTGAAGCGGGATATCAGGCACGTCAGGCTGGCATGATGGAGCGTCGCGACATGGCTGCCGCCTCTACGCCCGTTTTCGGCCTGGCGCAATTTCGCTAAGGAGCAGATATGGCACGTTATCAACGACAGACAATGCTGCCAGAAGTGGGCGAGCAGGGGCAGCAGGCTTTGTCCGCTGCCCGCGTCTTAGTGGTTGGCGCGGGTGGACTGGCTTCCACGTTATTACCGCTCCTGGCGGGCGCTGGCATCGGTTATATCCGGCTCTATGACGACGACGTCGTGGCGCTGCATAACCTGCATCGTCAGACGCTATTTACGACTGCCGATATTGGCGAGCCAAAGGTGTTTTGCGCCCAACGTGCGCTGGCACAGCGTAATACTGATACGGTGGTTGAAGCACATCCCGTAGCGTTACAGGCAAGTCGTATTGAAGAAGCACTGGTGGATATTGATTTGGTTATCGACGCTGCGGATAACTTCGCGGTGACTTATCTGCTTTCCGACAGCTGCTTTGCCCGTAACCTACCGCTGGTTTGCGCTTCGGTGCTGGGGCGACAGGGTTATGCAGGCAGTTTTTGCGGCGGCGCGCCCAGCTATCGCGCACTGTTCCCACAATTACCCAAAGCCTCAGGTAACTGTAACACCGCAGGCGTGCTGGGCCCGGCGGTTGCCACCCTTGGCGCCTTACAGGCGCAGATGGCGCTCAGCATTCTGTTGCACCTGTCGCCCTCACCACTGGGCTGCATGATCAACTGTGATTTTGTCTCATGGCAACTGCGTCAGTTCCGGTTCGATAATGCGCCTGAGCCCAAAAAGGCCGGCATCCCGTTTATCGATCCTGCTTTGCTGACCCCCGATGACTGTGTGGTGGATCTACGGGGGACAGAGGAAGCACCTGTCAGTGTCAGCCAGTATGCACAGCGGATATTGCCACAGCACATTGCCGGCTGGCAGCCGCCCGCGGATAAACGCATTGTTCTGGTCTGTGCCAGCGGCATGCGTGCTGCTCAGGTCGCGTTGGCCCTGGAGGCACGTGGCTGCCAGCGGCTGGCGATTATTGCAGATCGGTAATACAGGCGGCTGATCACGTCTGGGCATCGCGGTTGGCCTGATAAATATCGGGCCGGGTGATTGTCCAGGCATAGTCGGGTTTGTTTACCGGCTGGTAGCCAAATTTTTGATATAACCAGGGCGCGGTTGAGGTGAAGAGCAACAGCCGGCGCAATGTGTTAACCACGGGATGTGACTGACAGCATTCGATCAGCCATCCGCCCAGTCCTTTGCCCCTGGCATTCTTCAAGTACATAGACATCGCACAGGTACGCAAAGGTCGCGTAATCAGTAATGAATCGCGCAAAGCCAATCTGCTGCTGCTGATGAAAAAGCCCAAAATTCAGGCTGTTTTCAATTGACCGCGCGACCGTGGCGTAATCAATTCCCGCTGCCCAACTTGAACGGGTGAGGTAACGGTGTATTGCCCCGATATCCATCTGCGACTTATCCGTCGTAACGGCATACTCGCCGTTATGCCAGTGCTGAACAGGTGCCATCATTTTTCCCGTATTCCTTGTTTAAGTATGAGAGTCGGTGGCGAAAGACCTGTCAGGCGATAAGAGTGCGTACGACAATGCCGATAAGCAGTAATCCACCACCGATATTGACGTAGCGTTTCAGCGCGACAGGATTGATTTTTTGCGCCGAGAAGACCAGCGCCTGGCTGAAGAGCGCTAACCACAGGCTCATCACGACAATGTGCACTGTTGCCAGCGTCAGAAAGGCATCAATACCGGCCCTGTCGCCAACAAACTGTGAAACCACCGTCAGGTAAAACAGGATAGCTTTGGGGTTAGCGACATTAGCCAGCCACGCACCTTTAACGGTAATTGCGCTACCCGTTGTCTTCAGCACGAATGCCGTGGTCCTGACGCCAGTGATAAATAAAAGGCCGCCCAGCCAGAACAGGTAAAGTACGCCAGCTATTTTTAACAGGGCAAACAGCGCGGGGGACGCAACCAGCGCTGTCGACAGGCCCAGACCGATCAGCAAAGCATGCGTATAAATACCCAGCGCGGTACCAAGCAGCGTTTTCACCAGCCCCCTGCGGCCAGCCGTAAGCGCGCTGTTCATCGCCAGCGTGAAACTCGCGCCGGGAGAAAGGGCAATCGGTAGAAGCGCAGGCAGAAACCCTGTCAGGTTAATCTCCATCCGCCACCGGCTTGTGGGAGCGCTTCAAGGCGCACACCAAATTCGTTAAAAAATTATGCCGGATTATAAAAAGCACACAGCTTATTGCCGGTTGGATCCCGCAGATAGGCGACGCATCTTCCATCCGTTTCTCTGACATGAGGCGGTGTTTCAGCCGAAGAGCCGCCGTTTTCGAGACCTTTTTGATACCAGTTGAAAACGTCTTCAGAGGAGGCCATGGTAAAGCCAATGGTACCCCCGTTGGCAAAGGTCGCGGGCTGGCCATTAATGGGCTGAGTGATAATAAAACGCTGGTGATTTTTAACGTAAAAAGGGCGACCCAGGGCATCAATGCCCTGATCTTCGCAACGGATCACAGCAAAAACAGCATCGTAGAATTTTTTAGCTTGCTCAATATTATCCGTACCAACAACCATATGGCTAAACATACATAACTCCTTTTTAACATTGATGGCGATATACTTAGCACACCCGCTATGTGTGAGGAAGAGCTGATGAATGACCATCCCGTTTTAGAGGTTGTCAGGTTATGCGACCGGGCGATATCAGCCGGTAATTATGATGCCCTGATGAAACACTATGCTGCCGATGCCAGCCTGGTTGTGAAGCCCGGAATGACCGTTACGGGTCGCGTAGCCATTCGTCGCGCCTTTGAAGCGATTGCAAATTATTTTCAGCATCAGCTGGTGGTAGAGCAGGGCAGGATGGAGGTCATTGAGGGCGCAGGCACCGCGCTGGTGATTATGGAAACTGTGCTGCGCTATCCCGATGGGCAGGGACAGTCCGTAGAAAGCACCCGCCGGGCCACCTATGTATTTCGCCTGGAAAGCGATAACCAGTGGCGCTGCACCGTGGATAACTCCTATGGCACTTCGCTACTGGATCCTGTACTGAGTGAGCAGGGCTGATTTTGGTATGCACTGCGTGATTTAGGCCGTTAATCCGGATAGCGTGCGGATTAACGGCTGATTCAAATGACTTCAACAAGTTGAAAGGTCTCAAATATCAGTTCCATTTCAGTGCTAAATCCACCGTTACGCTGAAAAAAGCGTTGATGTTCACGCTGCCAGTACTCAAGGCTCAGGTCACCTTCGCCTTCCATCATGGCCATCTCCGGCGTAACGCGATCGAAGCGTGTCACAAACAGCCCCGTCGTCCTGATGACGCAAACCGGATTATCCGCGCCGTTTAAGATGATGCTATAGCCGCCGGGTTGCGGTTTCACGTCATCTTCATACCAGCCTTGCAGAGAACTGCAGGTGGCGATTTTTTTGCCGGTAAGGACCAACGTGGCCAGTTCATTGGCCAGATCGGGTGAATCGCCAAACGACCAGGCCAGCGCGTCAGGGTATTTCGTTTTAATCTGTTCAAGCGTCATCGTCATATTAAGTCCTTTTACAGCAGGGCCTGAATGGCTGCTTTTGGGCAGCAAGTCTGTCAGGCCAGAATACGTTTTGCCCACTCATCAACCGTATCGCCACTGCCGATATCGGGCTGCACCAGGCCATTAATCATAAAGGTGGGTGAAACATGAATACCGTTCTGGCGGGCATATTTACAGTGCCATTTGATCAGGTTTTGCAAATCAGGCCGGTCAAATGCCGCATAAGCATCGACGCCGCTGTACTCTCTGAGTCTGGCGAGAAGCTGATTAGGCGTAACGTCTCGGTTTGGACCACGACAATGGTCTGCAAACTCAAAGGCTTCCCGATGATCGGCAACGGCCTGTAGAACCGCTTTAGCCGCCGCTTTACTTTCTACCGATGCCGCGAGGATGTAGCGCACGATTACGCCAGAGTACATGTGCCAGGGCTGCGACTGAAGATGAATTTTGAGTGTCATTTTATCTTCACCAACCTGCTCTAACAGCGCATCGAATTTGTTAAACGCGCGTACAGAGAAAGGGCAGGTGGGTTCGATAAAAACCTCAAACACCTGTGGACCTTGTCCCCAGACAAGAGGTTCAGCCTGTAGCTTGTCATTGTTCATAGCAACTCCCGTTACGATGGTTAAAATCTGCTTCACTGACTGTGACAAACTTACGCTTATTCTGCCAGGTGATCCTGCCAGCAGCCGTGAATGCAGACTGATAAGGATTAGTCTTATTTCTCATCTTTCATACCAAACCGAACTAAAATTATCCCTTCAGCGGTTCCGCTTGTCGTGCAACCTGTTTAAAATTTCAAGATTGTTAAATCATGATATTAAACACTATTTTGTCAAGCTAAGGCACAAAGCGGCAAGTTCATCTGAGATAAAAACCGCTAGAGTACCGGATTCATCAACCTGCAAACCGGGTGTACTGGCGTTATATTGCCTGACCCAGTCATTAAGGATTTTCGAATGTCGCACTTTCGTCCTGTCGCGCTGGAACACGCAAGCCGTTTGCTGAACCACGGACCGACTATATTAATAACCAGTCGGGATAGTCAGTCACAGCGTCGCAACATCATGGCCGCAGCCTGGTCCGTTCCCGTCGAATTTTCGCCGCCGCGGGTAGCGATTATTGTGGATAAATCGACCTGGTCACGTGAGCTGATTGAAGCCAGTGGTGCATTTGGTATTTGTGTCCCTGCCGCGCAATTTGTCGATCTGGCTTATGCCGTTGGCAGCACGACCGGGCGCGACCAGGATAAATTTGCGGCTTTTGATATTCAGGCCAGCGAGAGTCAACACTTCGGTGTGCCTCTGTTGGAGGAGAGCTGTGTAGCGTGGATGGAATGCCGTCTGTTACCTGAAACCGAAGCGCAGCAGGCGTACGACACGCTGTTTGGTGAAGTGGTCACCGCTGCGGCAGACAATCGGGTTTTTTACGATGGTCGCTGGCATTTCGATGACAGCAACTCAGCGCTACACACTTTACATCATCTTGGCGGCGGTCAGTTCGTGACAGTTGCAAATACGCTGACCGCCAAAACAACGCGTTAAATGAGGTACAGAATGACAATTAAGAGTTACGCAGCCATGCAGGCGGGACAAGCACTGGAGCGTTACGACTATGATCCCGGCCCGTTAGACGCTGAAGATGTAGAAGTTGAAGTTGAATACTGCGGCGTATGCCACTCAGATCTGTCGATGATCGATAACGAATGGGGAATTTCCGCGTATCCCGTTGTTGCCGGCCATGAAGTGATTGGACGCGTGGCTGCGCTTGGCGAAAGTGCCAAAACGAAAGGCCTGAAAGTGGGACAGCGCGTGGGCATCGGCTGGACAGCCAAGAGCTGCCAGCATTGCGATCCCTGCATCAGCGGCGATCACGTCAACTGCGCCAATGGCACCACAACCACGATTGGCAACAATGGGGGCTTTGCTGACAAACTGCGCGCCAACTGGCAGTGGGTTATCCCATTACCTGAAAAGCTGGATGCGGCCACGGCCGGCCCTCTGCTGTGTGGTGGGATTACCGTCTTTAAACCCTTACTTATGCATAACATTACCGCGATGAGCCGCGTCGGCGTGATCGGTATTGGTGGTCTGGGCCACATCGCCATAAAGATTCTGCACGCGATGGGCGCAGAAGTGACGGCGTTCAGTTCTTCGGCCAATAAGAAGCAGGCTATTCTGGACATGGGCGCCGATCATGTGGTGAACAGCCGCGATCCGGAAGCTTTAAAAAGCCTGGCGGGCCAGTTTGACCTGATTATCAGCACGGTCGCCGTCGATCTCGACTGGCAACCCTACTTTGCGGCCCTGGCGCCTCGCGGTAAGTTCCATACCGTGGGTGCCGTACTGAAGCCGTTTGACGTGCCGGCTTTCAGCCTGATTTTAGGCGACCGCGCCGTGACGGGTTCTTCAACCGGTTCACCTGCGCAGCTGCGTTCACTGCTGAAGCTGGCTGGCCGTACAGATATTGCGCCGACAGTGGAGTACTTCCCGATGTCGAAAATCAACGATGCACTGGACCATGTTCGTGCAGGTAAAGCCAACTACCGTGTGGTTCTGAAAGCCGACTTCTGATCCCTGGCGCGCCTTTCTGGCGCGCCTTTTTCCCTTCCCGCCGCCAGATCGGCTAATCTCTGTTAAAATTGAATCCTTAAGCCTGCTGCCAGACGTCTCTACCGGAGAAATTATGTTGTGGATTTGGAATGCCCTGATCGTTTTCGTTACCGTGATTGGCATGGAAGTGGTTGCTGCACTGGCACACAAATACATCATGCACGGCTGGGGTTGGGGATGGCATCTTTCACATCATGAACCGCGTAAAGGTGCGTTTGAAGTTAACGATCTTTATGCCGTGGTTTTTGCTGCATTATCGATCCTGCTGATTTATCTGGGCAGTACAGGAATGTGGCCGCTCCAGTGGATTGGCGCAGGTATGACGGCGTATGGATTACTCTATTTTATGGTGCACGACGGGCTGGTGCATCAACGTTGGCCATTCCGCTATATTCCACGCAAGGGCTACCTCAAACGGTTGTATATGGCGCACCGTATGCATCACGCCGTCAGGGGCAAAGAAGGTTGTGTTTCTTTTGGCTTCCTCTATGCGCCGCCCCTGTCAAAACTTCAGGCGACGCTCCGGGAAAGACATGGCGCTAGAGCGGGCGCTGCCAGAGATGCGCAGGGCGGGGAGGATGAGCCCGCATCCGGGAAGTAAGGGCCTGACCAGAGGCGGCCAGCAGCAGCGTTAATTTTTCGGGCGTGGTCGTTGACTGCCGCTGATCCCAGGCTTGCTGACCGGCCTGTTCAACTTTGACACCTATTTTCCGGTAAACCTGCTTCGCCGTAGCGATTGCCCAGGCCGAACGCAGGGGCAACCCAGCCAGGCCCGCTGTGGCAGACAAATAGTAAGGTTCTGCTTCCTGCACCAAACGACGGGCGATACGGCTCAGCGCCTGACGGTTTTCAGGTGCCGCATAATTCTCTTTGTTCAGACCTTCATGCTCCAGCCAGCTTGCCGGCAGATAACAGCGGCCCGCATGCGCATCGTCCACAATATCGCGAGCAATATTGGTCAACTGAAATGCCAGCCCAAGGTCACAGGCGCGGTCCAGCGTGGCGTTATCCCGTACGCCCATGATTTGCGCCATCATCAAGCCGACTACGCCTGCAACGTGATAGCAATAGCGCAGCGTATCGTCCAGTTGGCTGTATTGCGCTTCGCGTACATCCATGGCGAAGCCTTCCAGATGATCAAACGCGTAAGCCGGGGCGATATCATGAGCCATAGCCACTTCCTGAAAAGCCGCAAACGCCGGTTCGTGCATCTGCGATCCTGCATAGGCTTGGCGCGTTTTCATCTCAAGTTGCATCAGACGTTGTTCGGGCGTTTGTAAGGCTGGCTGCCGGGCCTGGAAGCCCAGCGTCTGATCGTCAATAACATCGTCACAATGGCGGCACCAGGCGTAGAGCATCAGTACGCTGCGCCGGGTTTTTGCATCAAATAACTTTGAGGCTGTCGCAAAACTTTTCGAGCCAACTGCCATCGTTTCGACCGCATGATTGAGTAACGACGGATTATTCAAATCAGATCCTCCAGCATCAAACCTGCTGTCGCTTTTGCCGAGCCGATGACGCCAGGAATGCCTGCGCCGGGATGCGTGCCTGCGCCGACCAGGTAGAGATTAGTAATGGTTTTATCGCGGTTATGCGGCCGAAACCAGGCGCTCTGGGTAAGAACGGGCTCCACAGAAAAGGCTGAGCCCTGATAGGCATTAAGCTGGTCGCGAAAATCAAACGGCGTAAACATCCGGTGCGTGACCAGCTGACTCCGTAAGCCAGGCATGTAATGCTGCTCAAGGTACTCAAAAATACGGTCGCGTAGTTTTGGCCCCTCAACCGTCCAGTCGAGGTTCGCGGTGCCTAAATGCGGCACCGGCGCCAACACATAGTAACTGCCGCAACCTTCAGGCGCCAGTGACGAATCCGTGACACAGGGCGCGTGCAGATAAAGTGAGAAGTCTTCTGCGAGGCCATCATGATTAAAAATCTCGTCAATCAGTTCGCGGTAACGCGGGCCGAAACAAACCGTGTGATGCGCGAGCTGATCATGATGGTGATTCAAACCAAAATAGAGCACAAACAGAGAGTTACTCATACGCTTAGTCTGCAGTTTGTTGGACTGCTTAACCGCGGCAGGGTGCTGGCTTAACAGGTCGCGATAGGTATGAACCACATCTGCATTTGACGCGACGGCTTGCGTCAGGAACCTGCGACCGTCCTCTAAATGCACGGCTTCAATCTTGTTTCCTGTCGTTTCCATATGGCTGACTCTGGCGTTTAACACGAGTTCGCCACCCAGATCCTGAAACAGCTTTATCATCCCCTGAACTAATGCGCCGGTGCCGCCACGCGGAAACCAGACGCCCCACTCACGTTCCAGCGCGTGTATCAACGTATAAATGGATGAGGTGGCGAAGGGATTGCCGCCCACCAACAGCGAGTGGAAAGAAAACGCCTGGCGCAGATGTTCATCTTCGATGTAACTGGCAACCTTACTGTAAACGCTTCTCCATGCCTGCAGTTTCGCCAGTTGAGGTGCGGCGCGAAGCATGTCTCTGAACGATAAAAAAGGGACAGTACCGAGCTTCAGATAGCCTTCTTTAAACACCGCGCGTGAATAGTCCAGAAACTGACGATAACCTTCGACATCGCGGGGATTAAACTGCTGAATCTGCGCTTCGAGCCGGGTTTGATCGTTATCGTAATTAAAGACCTTCCCTGACTCCCAACACAGGCGGTAAAACGGCGTAACCGGCAGCAGTTCGACATACTCTTTTAACTGTTTTCCTGCCAGTGCAAACAGTTCTTCAATGGCACTGGGATCGGTGATAACCGTCGGGCCTGCATCAAAGGTAAACCCCTGATCCTCGTAGACATAAGCCCGACCGCCGGGTTTATCACGTTGTTCAAGCAGTAAGACGGGGATCCCCGCAGCCTGTAGACGAATTGCCAGTGCCAGGCCACCGAAGCCTGCACCAATTACCGTAGTTGGTTTCATGTAGTCGCTCTTTAACGATGAGTCGTCATAATGGCTTGCAATGCTGCTAATACCGGAACAGGCGGCTTGCCGCTCAGAATACGTAGCCGATCGGTCAGCGTGAGTTTTCCCGCATAAAAACGGGCAATTAAATCTTCAGGTAAACCATAAAAACGCTGCATAACCCGCCAGCGTGAATCGGCGGGTCCGGCTAAAAACAGCATGCGATTCAACATGCGAAAAAAGCGCTGCTGCTGCCAGCGCTCGCGGGCAAAATGCGTAATGGCCTGGTGAATTGAGGCCGACGTAAAGACATCAAGTGCGCTCAGGCGGTCGGCCACGGCAACCGCCAGCGGCAGTGAATAGCCGGTGGTAGGATGGAACAGACCGGCACGTAATCCACTACAGGCCAGGGGGCGCTGCTGCCAGAATGCCTCGGCATTGCCCGACAGGGTGATGGGTAAGGCGCCCTGTTCTTCACGCAGCAATGTCTGAAGCTGCCAACCCTGTTGCGCGGCATAGTCGCAAATATTTTGCCGCGCGCGTTCAGGATCTAATGTCGCATTATCGATATAGTGCGTGTCTTCAATTAACAATCTGGTCGGCGAGAGCGGCAGGCTGTACACGAAGCGATAACCATTTTGCTGATCGACCGTGGCATCCATGATAATGGGAGACGATAAACCATGCGGTTGGCTCAATCGCCATTCCTGGCCAATAAACGCCTGGAAGCCCACGCTCAGTGCTGAGTTTGCCGCATAACCCCGCCCGTCAATCACCGCGCGTGCACCGATAACCTGACCCTTTTTCAACCGAACAGATTCCGCATTAACCTCTGCGACCGCGGTATCCATCCACAAGTGCGGGCCAAACTGTCGCTGTAAAACCTCAGCGAAACGCTGAGAAGTAATACAGAAGTAGCCGCTGTTCAGCTTACGACGGCGTGTGGGAAAGCGCACCTGATAGTCGGGCCAGTGATGAACCACCAGCGGAGCTATCCAGCGATGTTGGCTCTCAGTCAAATCATCGTGGTGAAATGACCACGTATGATTCCCGCCCGCCTGGGGTGCGGCGTCGATAAGCAAAATACGCATATCAGGTTGCTGCTGCTGAAGACGCAGGGCGATAAGGCCATTCGCGAGTCCAGCCCCCACGAGAATCAGATCATAATGCGGTTGCATAGCCGCTCCCACTTAAGACAGGCTGACCGGTGCGCATAACCTGCTCAATGATATCGGCAGCGGCCATGGTGCCCCCTGCCAAACGAAGGGCGGTCTGGATTTTCGCCATGCGCTGCTGAAAGTCGAGGTTGGTCAGCAATGAACGCATCTGACGAGCCAAAGCATGGCTGGTGGTAAAGCGGGAAGCACGCTTGCCGATGCCGTGATAAACGATGCGTGACGCGACGCCGGGCTGATCAAAGGCCAGTGGAAGCGCTAAAAGGGGCGTCCGGTAATTAATCGCGTCCAGTACCGTATTCATTCCGCCGTGGGTGATCGCCAGCTGCGCCTGTGACAGCGCGGCTGACTGATCGGCAAAATCCACCACCTGTGTATGACGGCTTCGCGCCAGTTCTTCACTCTGAGAGTCCGTAAGACGACCACAGTGGGCTAACAGGAGCTGACCTTCAATTTCTTCACAGGCTTTCACTATCGTTTTAAACAGCCCATAACGATGCCCCTGAAGCGTGCCCAGCGAGGCGAAAATCCGGGGTTTTTCTGAGGATGTAAAATAACGGGATGAAGACGTTGACTGTGCGTGCGTTTCGCGCAGAGGCCCGACGGCATGAAAACAAGCCGGTAACGCTTTGCGGGGAAAATCCAGTTCAGGAACAAGCTGGCTGATTTGCGCCAGTGGCGAAAAACACTGGTGAAGCTTTTGCCGGGGGGCTAAGCCCATTCTGTGGCTGTGTTCGGCAATGACACGGTCATGACGACGCATTAGCCAGTCATAAATTTTTTCACTGGCGGCATAACGTTCGCGAGCCGCGTCGCTGGTCCCGTATTCGAAAGGCATAACCGCCAGGGGCATATCCGGTTCACGATTGAGAGGCAGCGCGCAGGCGACAGAGATAAACGGCAGTCCCAGTGCTTCAGCAACGAGCGCGCCTGCCGGTTCCATTTGATCAACAATGACGCCATCTATCGCCAGATCGTTAAATGCCTGGGGGAGTTCGCGGCACAGCATATCGGTGGTGCGCGCCATTTCATTGATGAGCTTCAGCATTGACGGCCCCAGAGGATGAGCCGCCAGGTGTAGCACGCGCGTTAACGCGCCGGGGGGATGGCTGTCTGTCCCGACGGCATGAAATCCAATGGTTTCGCTATCGATCAAGTGTTTAATATCGTATTGCTGAATAAAGGTCACCCGATGACCGCGCGCGACCAGTTCCTGAGCGAGATTCTGTAATGCGCGAACATGACTGTAAAAAGGCGGTGCGATCGCCGCGAAATGGCTCATGCAGCATCCTTAACTGACGGCCGCGAGTTTTTTGTCAAACCAGGCCTGAATAAAATGTTGAGTGGCGTGCCCGTGTTGGCAGGCCGCAGAGAGATGCTCACTGGCAAGATGAAGATGTTGTCTCAGACGTTCTTCAACCGCCCTCGGGCCTAACAGATTGACCAGCGTCGATTTACCGGCGTCCTGATTGCTATCCTTACCGGTGTCGGTCATGCCATCGGTCAAATCGTCCAGCAGTTGAAATGCCTGACCAAGATCAAGTGAAAAACGATGCAGGCAATCACGCGCTTCGCTGGAGGCATTCGCAACAATCGAGGCCATCTGCATGGAGGCACAAAACAGCGTGCTGGTTTTAAAGTGATTCGTCATCAAAATAGCTTCAGCGCTGCGCGGCTTATCCCCTTCAGACAGGTCCTTGAACTGACCCTGAACCAATCCTTGCATGCCGATGGCGTTTGACAGTTCAGATACCGCCCGATTTTTTGCCAGCGGCGTGAGGCCATCTGCATCGGCAATTACGCCAAAGGCTTTACTCAGCAAGGCAACCGCCGCCAGTATTGCCACATGCTCTCCGTAATGAGAATGAATGGTGGGGCGTCCGCGCCGCAGCTTCGCATCGTCCATGCAGGGCATATCGTCAAGGATCAGCGAAGCCGCGTGGACCATTTCCACCGCACAGGCCAAATCCAGTAATCCGTCATGGCTGACAGCGCAACCCAGATCGCGGGCGGTCAGCAACAGCAACATGGGGCGAATACGTTTTCCCGGTGCCAGCGCACCTTCACGCATCGCGGCACCCACAACATCCCGTTCTCCCTCCACGGGCAATAACTGATCAAGGCGTCGATCAATATCAGCCAGTAACTGCTCCGCAGCATCGCGAGTGAGATGAACGTGTTTTTTTGCGCAGACCGTCATTCGGGCTGTCCTTATAAACGGATACATTTACGGCAACGCGAAAGATGCGGTGCCCTTCAAAAAGACGCTTAATCTGCCATAACATGGTTGGCAGGCTTACCCGTTATTTTACATTTAGGGTTACAGGTTTTTTTTGCTAAATCCACATCGTTAATACTAGTTGAGCTTGTGGAAAAGGTGGAAAATTCATAAACCTCCGTCGGATTGGCAGACCGTGCGGTACCTTTACCGGGTTGCCAGGATCAGCCTGTCAGCGCACGTAATGTTGCAATGACCTGAGAAACATCATCCGCACTGAGCGCCGTGTCTTTCGCAAACTTTACCTGACCATCAGGGTCCAGCACGATGACAGCGGCACCTTCTGGCTTAAGCTGCCAGCGATGTTGTGCCACGCCGCTACTGTCGATAATAAATTGTTGCCATGGTGAGGCTTTTTTACTGGAGCGGATACTGTTAATCACAAACAGACTGCTGCCAGGCAAAGCATCATCTGTATTCACGATGGTTGTGGTCTGGAACCGGTCTTGTGGCAGGTTGGCGCGCTGCAGGGCCGCAATAAGCGGGGCGGACTGCTCTTTGGCCGACAATCGTCCTGCAACATGAATAACTAAACGTGTCCGACCCGGAAGAGACAGGCTGTTCCATTTTTGATAGTTAACCTTGCCGCTATCCAGCCGCATTTCACCTTTATCCGCAATAAAAACCGACGGAAGGGGCTGCCCGATGACGATGTCATGCGCGCTGGCCCAGCAGGAAACGAGCAAAAGCGCCATCAATCCATAACGTTGCACAGTCTTATCCCTGTTTTTAGGATCTGAGTTACCAGCTTAGCAACTTTATTCACTTTCAACTGTTTTATGCCCAAACCTGTTTGAGATCAATATAGCCGGGGGAGGCCTGAACAAAAATGCATCAGCAAGTGAAGATCAGGAGGTGAAAAATGCACTCAGATCGTATGACATTATCTGAAATGGCAGCCTATCTAGGGGTTTCGCAGGCAACCCTGGTCAGGGCGCTTTGTAATGAGGGGGCGTTAGAGGGTGTGCCGCTTCCCGAAGGACTGGATCATCTGCCTCTGACGCAACGGCACTGGTTAAAAGAGGATGTCAGCCAGTTAAAACACGCGTTGCAACGCGTTCACGATATCCATCATGATTAAAGACCCGGCTTACCATGCATTCTGATTCATCAAACGCCCGCATAATGCGGGCATTTTTATTACTTGCCCTGCTCGTCACTTTCACCCAGGAAAAAATACCAGAGTGGAATCGACATTAAGCCGGTAAATACGGTGGTATAAAGCAGAATCATCATGGCCTGAGTGATATACATCATTATCGTCCAGTCGCTGAACGGAATATTGTATTGCTCAATTACGCCACTCACCATGGCGCGTGCCATAACGGTTCCCACAATAATTGCCAGAATGACCACGCTGCGCAGGAAATAACGCATCTCTTTACGCTTAACGGCAAACCGGGATTGAACAATCGCCAATGGAGACTGCTTATCCAGCGGCGTGACAACCTCCTGACGTGAAGCACGCTGTGCTTTCCGCCAGCGCTGGATATCAAGCAGTAAGAAGGCCAGTAAACTCACGCCCATCAACGGCAGCGCATAACCGAATGCGAGAGCCAGGATCAGGCTGGTCCCCTGCTGATAGCGCGGTAAGGCCTGCCATGCTGCCAGCAGCGTTTGCGCGGGATTGGCCTGCGGTAATGCCGGGCGGCGAATCCACCACATGCGATAACCCAGAACGATCATCGCACATAACCCCGAACCAAACAGCGCCAGGATGAGTTGGTTCGGTAGGCCGAACAGCACGCCCATATGTGCATCTACGCCCCAGCGTGTCAGCTTCGCGACCAGCGGAAAATGGGCAAACTCCACGTGATCGACAATGCTGAAGTCATCAGGATTAACGGAAACCGAATCGACCTGACTTGGCCAGCGGCGATCGATCTCACTCACAGTCCATGCCTGACCGGCACTTTTCGGCTGGCGTAATTCAATTTTTGCCGCCTTGATACCTGCGCTACGTGCGGCCGCCTCGACCCTGTCCCAGTCAGCATCAGGCTGATTAAGGATAACGGGTTTGTCGGTCTTATGACCCGGCATGCCGGGCAGGGTGCCGCCCATTGCCATACCGTCCATCGTGGCATGATGTTCGGCATGAGGATCGGCAGCCACCACCGGTGCATCGCCATTTAGCGCTGTTCTGACCTGAGGCGTCAACCAGCCAAAATCGCTGCGCATTTTATCAATATTACTGCCAGCCCACTGTGACCAGGTTAATCCCGTTACCGAGAAAAAGACCAGACCAAGGGACAGGACTAAGCCGAGCGTAATATGCCAGGAACGCGTTAATAAAAAGCCAGAACGCGGCTGTCTGACTTTGCGCCGCGGACGCGTCCCCAGCCACAGCAGAATGCCACCCAGTGCCGCAACCCATAACCATGACGCCGCCAGTTCGCTGTAATTACGGCCAACATCGCCCAGCAGCAGACCGCGATGAACCTGATCGAGCCACATGCGAAGAGGTAATACGCCGCTGGTGCCATAAACCGTCATGTCCCCTTTTACAGCGAGCGTATAAGGGTCGATAAAAACAGAACGCGATTCTGAAGGGCCTGACTGCGGCTCTGAAAACTGCACACGCGTCGTGTCGTGTTCGCCCGGAGCGGGCCTTACGGCATAAATCCGGGCATTACCGGCATAACGCCTGGCCGCACTAATTTGATCGGAAAGCGGCTTTGCAGTGCCCTGGGCGTTGGTGGTGAGTGCATCTTTATAAATCAGGTTCTCTAACTGCGGCGTAATGACATACAGCGTGCCGGTTAATGCCGCAACAAAAATAAAGGGCGCAATAAACAGGCCAATATAAAAATGTAAACGACGAAGAACATTCAACATCGCCCCGCGTTGAGGAAGATTGTTTTCCCGTGAAAAAGTCATAGCGATTCCATATTTTCAGAATACCGGGCTTTTCCTCCTGCGCCATGGCGTAAGAAGAAAAGATCACATCAAGGAAATAAACAACCGGGGCAACGGTGGTGCGCGGGGTCGATAAATACCGTTCAGGCGCGGTAACGCCAGGCGCGCAATGTGCCGGGGCGGAGGAGCGCGACAGGTCAGGCAGATCAACCAGATGAAGGGAATAAATACCCACAACATTAACGGAACATGCACCAGCAGATCGCAATAACCGCAGGCGAGGCCGTCGTTCATCATACTGTGATCGGTCATCGCCATATCGCTGTGATGATCCATCATCGGCATATCCGCACTCATGCCTGACATCGTCATCGCATCATGGCGTTCAGCAAGATTTTTTGATACCACAGGTGCAATAAACAACAGCAGTACAGCCAGTATCGCAATACAGGCGCTCAGTCGTTGTTGTTTACAGCGGGTGGATTTCATCATCAGAACAGGATAGTTATTCACAATTTCAGGGCGGCAGTGTAACGCGACGGAGATAAAAGGGTTAAAAAAAATGGCATTTAAGCCATCGAAAGTCGCACCTTTTGAGCACCTTCACTCAAATTGGCTTTGAAATTAACTTTATCGTTACTCATGCCGTACATTTAAATAACATTATTTGTCGGTGATATTGTAATAAAGGAGATCTAATGAAAATCGTAACACTCGATGGCGACACATTGCCCGTGCCACCGACTCAGCCCGCCTGGTGTAGTGACTGGCAATTTCGAACGGACACGGCCGAAGACGAGATCGTTACAGCGCTAAAGGGGGCGACCATTGCCATCACCAACAAGGTGCCCTTACGTGCGGCGACGCTGGCACAGCTCCCCGACCTGCGATACATCTGTGTCACGGCAACGGGCTATGACTGCATTGATATTGCAGCCTGCAAAGAACGTGGCATTGTGGTGAGCAACATTCCGGGTTACTCAACGCAAAGTGTTTCGGAAGGCGTGATAGCCTTTATTTTTGCCTTGCGGCGCCAGATCGTGGAATACGCCAACAGCACGCGTCACTCCTGGCCTGAATCCTCTCATTTTTGCCTGCACCGGGCGCCGATTCAGGATATTGCTGGCGCAACGCTGGGTATTGTTGGAAAGGGCGACATCGGCAGCGCAGTCGGCAGGCTGGCACAGGCCTTGGGAATGCGTGTGCTTTATGCCGAACGCAAAGACAGCAGCAGGATCCGTGACGGCTATGTCAGCTTTGATGCGATGCTGGCCTCCAGCGATATCATTTCACTGCACTGCCCTCTTAGCGAGCAAACCCGTCATCTGATCGATCGCGAGACGCTGGAAAAGATGAAACCCCAGTCGTTACTGATTAACACCGCGCGGGGCGGCTTAATTCACGAGGCGCAACTGGCAGATGCCCTGCGGAATGGCACCCTTGCCGGTGCAGCGCTGGACGTTCTCAGCAGTGAACCCCCTGCGCGGGATCACCCTCTACTCCAGCCCGATATCCCCAATCTTCTCCTGACACCGCACATTGCCTGGGCGAGTAACAGCGGCATGCACAATCTGCTTCAGGGACTCATGGTGAACCTGGCGGGATTTGAGCAAAACCGGCCCGTGAATGTCGTGAGCTGAATCAGAATATCGAACGGCCGAGTTTGTCAGTCAGGCACTCCAGCGCGGCGGTGCCGGCTAACGAATTGCCCGCGCTATCCAATCCGGGTGACCAGACCGCGATGCTCATTTCACCAGGAATGACGGCAATGATACCGCCGCCAACCCCGGATTTGGCGGGCATGCCCACCCGCCAGGCAAATTCGCCAGCCCCGTCGTACATACCGCTGGTAATCATTAGCGCATTGATCTGCCGCGCCTGGCGGGACGAAATCAGGGACGCGCCATCCAGGGTTTTTCCCTGATTAGCCAGATAAATAAAACTGCGAGCCAGTTCAATACAGTTCATGGACAATGAGCAGTAGTGAAAATAAGTCTGCATAACGCTGGTGACGTCGTTGTCAAAATTACCAAATGACTTCATCAGCCAGGCGATAGCCGCGTTGCGGGCAGAGTGTTCGTATTCAGAACGGGCGACGTGACGATCGTACTGAATATCCGATTGCTGACTGAGCTGACGGATTATTTCCAGCATACGCTGACGCGGTGCTGTCAGTCGGGTTTCAAGCAAATCGCAGATCACCAGCGCCCCGGCGTTAATAAAGGGATTACGGGGTTTTCCCTGCTCCAGTTCAAGCTGAACCAGCGAATTAAAAGGCTGACCGGAGGGTTCTTTACCCACTCGCCGCCATATCTCCGCATCCTCATAACGCGTCAGCGCGACGGTGAGTGAGAGCACTTTCGAAATGGACTGGATCGAAAAACGAGTTTCAGCATCGCCTGCCTGAAAAACTGTGCCATCACGTAAACAGACCGCTATACCCAGATGGTCGGCCGCGACGTCAGCCAGCGCCGGAATGTAATTAGCGACTTTGCCCTGATGAACTAACGGACGGACCTGCTCAAGAACGGCTTCAAGCAGTGAATTACTGAGAGTGGTCACACACGCGTCTCCAGAAAGATCGTTGATGGCGCAGGATGATGAGCGTCCTCAGGCTGCAAATCAATGGCTTGCAGATAAAATTGTCAGAGGAGGCCTGAAATTTTATCAGGCGTGATGATTACCCTACATCATCCCTTATGCAGCAGCAGGTTGCTGATTTAGTAAAATTCGGAGATAAATAAAAGCGAGGAATTATGGCGGGGATGCGATAACCTCTGGATTTAATTTGCATTGTTGGTGCTGTTCAGCACGCTAATTTTGAGGTCAGGCATGCGCGCTTTTGTCTCAAACCGACCCGGTCTTTTTCGCCCCCGTCGGCTACGGTTGTTACAATATCTTATTCGGCGAGATAAAACGCCGGTTGCCTTATTACTGCTCGCCGCGCTGGTGGGCGTATTAACAGGCCTGACGGCGGTGGCATTCGACAGAGCGGTAAGCTGGGTCATACATTCCCGCCTCCACTGGCTGAGCCAGTTTGAAAACAATGCCTTGTTAATGGGCTTGTTTGCCTTTATTTTTTCCGCAGGGCTGGCAGCGTCAGGCTATTTTCTTGTCAGGCGATTTGCGCCTGAAGCGGGTGGATCGGGCATTCCTGAAATAGAAGGTGCGCTGGAGGAGTTAAGGCCCGTACGCTGGTGGCGAGTTTTACCGGTGAAGTTCGTTGGGGGGCTGGGCGCGCTGGGCTCGGGCATGGTGCTTGGGCGAGAAGGGCCGACAGTTCAGATTGGCGGTAACATTGGACGCATGTGTCTGGATATCTTCCGCATGCGGTCTTCTGAATCCCGTCATACTATTCTGGCTACCGGTGCTGCTTCAGGCCTGGCCGCCGCCTTTAATGCCCCGCTGGCAGGCATTCTGTTCATCATTGAAGAAATGCGCCTGCAGTTTCGCTTTAGCCTTATTTCTATCAAAGCCGTGTTTGTTGGGGTCATTACCTCAAGCATTGTTTTTCGCGCGCTGAACGGTAACGAACCCATCATTAACATCGGGCAACTGAAAGATGCGCCGATACAAACCCTGTGGTTATATTTGCTGTTAGGGATTCTATTTGGTGGCTGCGGTGTGGCCTTTAATCGTCTGATATTCACGCTGCAGGATCTGTTTCAGACTCTTCACAAGGGCCAAACCTCACGTTGGGTGCTGGGCGGTGCAGTGTTGGGCGGATTATGCGGTCTGCTGGGGCTGGTACTGCCTCAGGCCGTCACTGGCGGTATTACGTTAATTCCCGACTTTTCAGCCGGTACATATACCTCCGCCGCTTTACTCTCCCTGTTTTTTCTTCGCGCGCTGACTACCTTGCTGTGTTTCGCATCCGGGGCGCCAGGCGGTATTTTCGCGCCGATGCTGACGCTCGGCACATTACTCGGCATCAGCGTCGGTCAACTCTGTGTTGCAATGTTTCCGGCGTATCATCTTGAAGCGGCAACCTTTGCCGTTGCGGGCATGGGGGCGTTATTTGCGGCCTCGGTACGCGCACCCTTGACCGGCATTATTCTGGTGCTGGAGATGACGAATAATTATCAGCTTATTCTGCCAATGATTATTACCTGTCTTGGGGCTACCCTGTCTGCGCAATATTTCGGCGGAACGCCGTTGTATTCAACGCTTCTCGCCCGGACTCTGGCAAAGCAGCAACAAAGTGAGGCGGAGGCCAATGCAACGCACGATCGGGCCTGAGTGAGCAGGGCGAAATTGCGCAGATATTAACGCCGGGAATCTGGCCTGAGGTCGGACGGCAATCATTCTTGAAACGGGTCAGCGAGCTGAAATCAGTGGTTTTTTCCACTATGCAGTCCTTTAACCAATCCATACCGGTTGAAGAGCAACTGCGGGCATTGTCACAACATCCTGCGGGCGAACCTTTACCTGCCGCTGCCCGGTCTCAACTGGAAATGCACCTGAAGCAACTGACGGCCCGTTATGCTGAAATAACACACCTGGGTTCACAATAAAGGTGGGGTAAAAACTTAAATAAATTCAGTCTTTTAACCTACGATTTTCCCTTTCGGTAGCGGGCGATCGCGCGCTGCTTAAAGCAGGTATCTTGCGACGTCAGCAAGTCAGTGAGTGCGGTGCATGACAAAAGGCGTCTATCGGAACGGCACGCTGTGGCGATGATTGCAGCCATCGCTTGCAAGAAAAAGCGGGTTTTGCAGAACAGTAGAGGGCAACTGTTGCGCCAAGGGAAGGTTATGCAAAATTGTCTGGTGAAGGTGTCTGATTGAAGTGCGAAGACCGCGCAGCAGGCAGCGATGTATCTGACCTACAGGAGAGAAATTTCAAAATAGCGCGAACATTAATGCTACCGGAAAACTCATAGGCCATGTTGCACCAACCAGAAAAGCACTCAACAGTTTGATGCTGAGCTTGTCTTTGGCGATAAAGAAGGTGATGAGTGCCGCTACCGAGGCAACAATGCCATAGAAGACCAGCATGTGTTGATAAAGTGTCATTTTTGCCTCAATACCTGTTTAAATGTTTGATGCAGATCATGCGGATTTTTGTGATTCAGATCAAGTATCAGGCCTTTTGTGTAAATAAAAAAAAGGCGTCAGACCGGTTTGCTACCGGCAATCTGGCGCTAAATACTGGCGATTTCACCCTGAAAGATGACAGTAAAATAAGCCTTATTCCCCTTCACAGGCCGATCCTTAAGGCCTGTCGCCCCTGGCGAACTGCCGTTTTTATTTCTCTTCTCCTCTCTTCAGTGGGCTCCTGTCTCACTTCTCTGTCGGGTTTTGAGACATATACTGTTTCACTGTGGATTGGATGAATTTCACTCTCGTCCCAGGATAACCTCTCGATAACACAGGAGTATCAGGTGAAAAAATTTCCTTATCTGTTGTTAATCTTTTTATGTCCTGCTGCATTGGCTTTAACCCTGCAGTCGAAAGACTTCAGCGATAATGGCTTGTTAGATAAAAAATTTGCCGGTGCGAATAAAAGTAATGCGGCCTGTACCGGCGAAAACGTATCACCCGAACTTAACTGGTCAGAGAGTCCGGCCGGTACCAAAAGCTTTGCCTTACTGATTACCGATCCCGTGGGGGCTAAAGGTCTCGGGGTGAGTCATATGGTGGCTTACAACATTGCTTCTGAACGCAGTGCTTTTGCTCAGGGTGAACTGACAACGGGGAAAGGTTACACGGGTGGGAAAAACTCACCGGGCACCGCCCATTACTACGGCCCCTGTCCGCCTGTCGGTTCAGGCATTCACCACTATAACTTCGTGCTGATTGCCACGGATCTTGCACCCTCTGCGCTTGAACCGGGTTTGACTCATGACGAGCTGTTGAAGAAACTCAAAGGACATGCCCTGGGTGCGGCCAGCACGGTGGCCCGGTTTGGTAATGACTAGACTGAATGTACACATAAAAAAACACCCTGCGGACAGGGTGTTTTGGATGAAAACGGCGGGTTATTTCGCGTCAGCTGGCGCGGGTCGATCGGATTCAGCCTTTCTGTCCATTTTATTAATCAGGCTTTGGGCTTCGGCTTCGCTTGCGACAGCAGGAGAAGAGCCGGTTAAGGGCTTACGGGCCGTTTCACGTACCGTCAGAATCGTCAGTAATCCCACCACCCCTGCAACCATCATGTAGTACGCCGGCATCATGGTATTTTGCGTGGTATCAACCAGCCATGCGGTAAGTAAAGGCGTGGTGCCGCCAAACAGTGAAACCGAAAGATTGAAGCCGATCGCCAGTGCACTGTAACGAATATCAGTGGCAAAAAGCGCGGGTAGCGTTGAGGGCATGGTGCCACTGAAGCAGGTGTGCAGAATACCCAGTATGAGCAGGCCGGCAAAGACTGCCCACATATTATGTGAACCGATCAACATAAAGCTGGGGATAGCGAGCAGGATCAGGCCCACTGCACCGAAGCCAATCACCGGGCGACGACCAATTCGATCGGTCCAGCGGCCCCACATCAGCGTTAACGGCATCATGACAAACATCACGATCATTACCAGCAGCAGCCCGCTGAGCTCAGGTAAACCCAGTACGCCGGTAAGATAGCTGGGCATATACGAGGTCAGCATGTAGTTGGAAACGTTAAACAATAAGACCAGCCCGATACACTTCATCATGGGCACGCGGTGCTTACTTAACATCTTGAAGAGCGTCAGGCGCGGTTTACTCTGCTCCAGCTCCTCCTGCTTCTGCATATGTTGTTTAAAAGCCGGTGTTTCCTCGAGTTTCAAACGCACATACAGGCCGAACAAGCCAAGGGGCGCGGCAATAAAGAAGGGCACGCGCCAGCCCCAGGACATCATGGCTTCTGATGAGATAAAGCTCGTCATTACGGTCACCAGACAGGCACCCAGCAGGTAGCCGCCTAATGTACCGAACTCCAGGAAGCTTCCCATAAAACCACGACGTTTATCTGTCGAATACTCTGCGATGAAGGTTGCTGCACCGCCATATTCGCCACCGGTAGAGAATCCCTGAACGAGTCGGGCCACCAGCAGCAGGATGGGTGCCATGATGCCGATTGAGGCATAGGATGGAATGATGCCGATGCAAAATGTGCCTATCGACATCATGATCATGGTGATGGCCAGCACTTTCTGACGTCCGATTCGGTCACCCAGCGGACCGAATACCAGACCGCCCAGTGGGCGGACTAAAAACGCCGCTGCAAAGGTACCAAAGGTCGCGATCAACTGAATTGCCGTATTGGCATCGGGGAAAAAGACCTTACCAATGATAACAGCCAGGTAGCTGTAGACGCCAAAGTCAAACCACTCCATGGCATTACCTAATGCGGCGGCACCGACAGCGCGTTTTAACATGTCATTATCGATAACGGTTATGTCATCAACCGTGAGTTTTTTTTGCTTTTTATTCCAGAAATGTTTTTTAGGCCTGGGTGACGATGAACGGTTTGTATCCATATTTTCCTCAAACTACTTAAATGAAGACGACCTATAGCTTTCGCAGCCAGTCAGCGAGGTTAACGGAAATAAAGGAAGAGAAAGCTATAAGAGGCCAGTGACATTAATGATAGAGCGTTCTTAACCGCAGCGAGAAAACATAGTACATGAATGTAATTTTTTGCAAGTAATCAGGAAAAAAGAGTGATTAATAAGTGAGATAGGCATAAATCATTTTTTACCTTTGTTTACATTCTGGCACATATGATGGTGCCTGAGTCCCTTTTAAACGGCATTCAGGATGGCGGATTCGCCTATTGCATGCGGTATTCAGGGGCAAACCAGAATCCGCCAGCGTGAGATTGCTGGCAGATTACCCTTAATTATGCCGGTTCAGCCGCCGGCGTTCGTCCGGTGCTCCACCACAGCAGTAAGGCCACCAGGGCGATACAACCCAATGCGCTAAAGGCAATACTGTAGGAATAGCGAGCCACAATCAGCCCCGTCATCGCCGGGCTCATGGAGGCACCTACGCCTTGCATTAGCATCACCACACTCTGACCCGCATTAACGTGCCCGCTGCCGCGCAGCAGGGAGACAATGTAGCCCGGCACGGCAACGCCCAGTATTCCTGCCGCAATGCCATCAAGCACCTGGACTGGAATAACGAATAGCGTCTCTGGAAATTCTGCCGCAATAAGCGCCCGAAGCGGCATCATTAACAGGGCCGTCATGATCAAATAGCGATAGCCAATTTTATCCACACGGCGTGAAACGTAAATCGCGACAGGGATCATCACCAGCTGAGAAATAACAACCGTTGCCGCAGCATACAAACCGGGATCGACCGCATCTGGCCCGGTTGATGAGGCAACGCGCATACTCAGCATGGGCAACAGTGCGGCGTTGGCCAGATGAAACAGCAGTAAAGTCAGACCGGTTACCAGCAGTGCGGGTTTGCGCGCCAGGATCCACAGGCTCAGAGTCGGCTTTTGAGACTGATTGTCTTCTAATCCGCGCGCAACCTCATGATTGATATCCTCTCCACGTATCGCCAACGTCGCGATGGCGGCAAAGACGGCCATTATCATCATTAAAATGAAAACGGCGCCGAGCCCCCATTTCCAGGCAGCGAATCCTGCCAGTACAGCCGCCAGAGTGTTTCCGGCATGGTTGTAAGCCTCGTTCCGCCCCATCTGGTGGTTGAACCCTTTTTGCCCCGTCAGGCCCAGCGTTATCCCTGCTACGGTCGGGCCAATAAAGGCGGCAGCAATACCGGCAACGATCTGTGAAATGATCGCCGTCCAGGACTGGTTGCTGTACCAGAGTAATAAGGTCGCAACGGTAATCACGATGCATCCTGTCAGGATGACAAGACGTTTATAGCGCGTTGCATCCGCCACCACGCCTGCGGGCAACGTTGAGAGGAGCCCTGCAATGCCGCCTGAGGTCATGACCAGGCCTATTTCATCCGGGCTCCAGTGGCGTTCTGTCAGAAAAATGCCTAAAAATGGTCCCAGACCGTCTCTGACGTCGGCCAGAAAAAAACTCATCAGACACAGTGCCTGAAGTGACCGTTGTGACATGTGATTTTCCCTGTAGCAATAGTAAGGTTTGGGTGACCAACACATTTCAATAAGTAACGCAATGAATCATGGCAGCAAAAATACCAAGTAACATAACGTTAAAGTTACAAAATGAAAAAATTCACTTTTTATGTAATCTGGTCTAGCGGCGGTGAGGTCTGAAGGCCGTTCTGCGGTGAGAGGTATCCATGCAGGGGTACACTGTTGTCCACATTCTCTGGCGGCGTCGACAACTGTCCCGTTTAAGACTTTCCAGAATCAAAATTTTCTGCTGTGAGCCCGGTTAGACTCAGAGGACGTGAGAGGCTGAAGAAGGCGAAGCGCTATGTTAAACACACGAAGCCATGTGCAGGGCATTCCTGCGTTCACTGGGGTAATCGGGCAGGCGGTAAGCTTATCCTTGCCGTACATGGCTATTTTTCCCATAAAAAAGATCAATGCATTGAGATTCTGGCATCTGAGGCTGTAAAAGCGGGATATAGCATACTGAGTTTCGATCTTCCTGCTCATGGTGAAAGGCGTGATGTAGAGTCTGAATGCCATGTAGCACAAGCCGTTGATGACATTAAAATCATGCTTGCTTATGCTCAGAAACAATTCAGTGCAACGGCACTATTTGCCTGCAGCATTGGTGCCAGTTTTAGCATGATTGCAGCTCAGAAAATAAAAATAAGTCAGGCATTATTTCTTTCGCCTGTTATCGATCTCGACAGTCTCATCAGAAAAATGATGGTCAAGGCTGATGTTGATGAAACCCGGCTCAATCGCGAGAAGGCCATCATTGCTTCTGACGGCACGGTTTTTCGAGCCGATTATCTTGCGTATCTCCAATAGCACCGGGTTTCGGGAGAAAACTTGTCCCTGAATATTATGGTTGGAAGCCAGGACCAGATTGCCGATTTCAGTGCGGTTGTCACCTTTGCACACCGCCACAAAGCGGTACTGACGACGGTGCAAGGAGCCGAACACTATTTTCATCATCCTCGGGAACATCAGGCGTTGAGGGCGTGGGTTCAGCGCATTTTACATAAGTGAGTTAATTATCTAAAACGTAAGGGTTTTGCGGATCCCGAACCCAGAATGTCACATTGCTTATCCAGTAAAGACTCAACGGAGGCGCGATTGCCTTTATCCCAGCCGCGACGGGTTGCCAGCAGGATGAACCCTTTTTCACCCGAGAACGTTGTCGGCACTAACGCGACGCCATATTCAGCCAGCATAGGCGGCGTCAGGCGAAAGTAGTGAGCAACGGATGCGATAGGGTAAATGCCCATCGCTGTAGGTTGAAGGACACGGCGAGCGTAATAAGTATGCGTTAAGAGCTTATCGGGCAGGGGATGCCACGCATCTTGAATATAGGGACGTTCAGCCCTTAACTGCCTGTAAACATCTTCTCGCAGGCAGGTGAGGTGGATATGTAGCTGATTCTGACTGCGGCCCCAGGCCGAGTTGATTGCCATGCCCAGCATGTCCTCCTGCACAGGTCTGCCGTATTGAGACATCAACTGATAACGCATCAGCCAGGCGTAGCCGAAATAATCTGGACGGCCAGGCATGAATAGCCACGGGCTTTCAATACCGGATACCGGAATCGTGGGAACCAGAATGAAATGATAGGGATAACGAGGATTTTGAATAATGCTAAAACCCTGCCGTTTGCCCTCTGGGATATAGATTTGCTGACAGGGTGACGGGTGGCCAGTGTAGTGATAGTTCACCATGCAAACGTTGTCTGTCACCGCCCATAATGCATCTGAGCGTGCGCAACCCGCCAGCGTAAGTGCCATTATGGTCAGTATCATCAGGCGAAAGAGCAGACTTAGCATAAACGCAGCCGTTCACTGTCAGGTACCGGCAACGTTTCACAACCTTTGATTTTTTTAACGCTCACCGCCCTTGCTGCCATATCGCCTTTGTCCCTACGCCTGAGCGGATTGGAATGCCTCTACGTTAGCGCCACTCCGTTATAAACACCATTGGGTTGACCAGAAAGTACTGAAATATTATGACCTAACCTGCCCATCCGATTCTGGCAGCACAGGCATAAACGTTATAATGACGTTATATTATCCGCCATATTCCATTACTCACCCTGTGAAAAAGCGATTAAATTCTCTCGCAATCAACGAATGGTTAACTGCGTTAGCGTGGTTAATAAAACATCCACTTTAGGCAGAAGCTGCTTACGCCGGGGCCAAATCACACTGAGTGGCAGCCCCTCGGGTTGCTGCTGCGGCAGTAAGATTTCCAGTTCACCACTGTCAACGGCGTTCTGTACCAGCCACGAGGGCATTTGTGCAACGCCTAATCCGGCAATTACTGCCTGTAGTTGTGCATCCACATCAGCCAGCGCCATGCGAAAGGGAACGTCCCGCCAGTACGAATGACCGTCTTTACCACTAAATAACCAGGGTTTTGGCGTGTTATCGGCCCGTTCATACAGAATGGCCCGATGCTGCATGAGTGCCTGTTCATTTTGCGGCCGTCCTTCGCGTTCCAGCCACGCTGGCGAGGCACAAAACACCATGCGTTCACGACCAATATGACGGCAGCCCATTGATGCGGGTAAATCATCTGAGCCGCCAATTCTGACCGCAACGTCGATGCCTTCATCAAACAGATCGATGAAGCGATCTGAAAAACTCATTCTCAATTCAAGCTCGGGATGCTGCTGACAAAACGGAATCAGCAACGGCATCACGTTCAGCCGACCATAAGTATGCGGCACGGCCAGTCTCAGACGGCCGGAAGGAATAATCCGTTGCGCAGCCAGGACGGCTTCTGCTTCGGCCAGCTCTTCCATGATGCGTAAGCAGGTTTGGTAATAGGCGCTGCCCGCATCCGTCAGTTGCAGTTTTCGCGTTGTGCGTTCGAGCAGGCGCGAGCCCAGTCGCATCTCCAGTCGGCTAACGCTTTTACTGATGGCAGAACCCGTGACATGTAAACGGGCAGCCGCAGCGGTAAAACTCCCGCTTTCTACACTGGCCACAAAAGGAACAATGTCTTTAAGACGCTGATCGTGCATGATTGATGAACTCAGGTTGATAATGATGTGAATTATTACCCAAAATAGGAATGAAATTCTCTATTACGCTTAGCATTACGCAAAAAGAGGAGAATTAACATGCAAAAGCAGGCTTTGATTGTTGGAATCAGTGGTGTGATTGGTCGAGCGTTAGCAGAAAGGCTAAATAACGAAGGCTGGCAGGTCAGCGGGTTGTCACGGGGCCGCAGCGCGGTACCTGAGGGCTGCAGCAACCTCACCGCAGATTTAACCGATCCTGAAGCGGTAAAAACGGCATTGAAAGCGGTCAAACCTGATGCAGTGTTCTTCAGCGTCTGGGCGCGCCAGGACAGTGAAAAAGAGAATATCCGCGTCAATGGCGGCATGATCCGCAACGTTATTGAAGCGCTTGGCGAACGCCTCCAGGGCGCACATGTGGCGCTGGTGACAGGCCTTAAGCACTATCTGGGGCCATTTGAAGCTTACGGCAAAGGCGCTGTGCCGGTCACGCCTTTCCGCGAAGAGCAGGGTCGTCAGCCGGTAGACAACTTCTATTATGCCCAGGAGGATGAAGTCTTCGCTGGCGCCGAAAAATATGGCTATCGCTGGAGCGTCCACCGTCCGCATACCATCATTGGCTATGCGCTCGGAAATGCCATGAACATGGGGCAGACTCTGGCCGTTTACGCCACCTTATGTAAAGAAAAAGGCTGGCCGTTTATCTTCCCAGGCTCACCCGAGCAATGGAATGGCGTGGTGGATATGACCGACGCCGGTCTTCTGGCTGAGCAACTTGAGTGGGCGGCGACCAGCCCGGCCGCGGCAAATCAGGACTTCAACGCGGTAAACGGTGACGTTTTCCGCTGGAACTGGATGTGGCCAAAACTGGCGGCGTATTTTGGTCTCGAGGCTGCCGCTTATCCGGCGAAAATGATGCCGCTTGACGGGCGCATGCAGGAGGCGGCCAGCGTATGGCAGGCGCTTGCTCAGCGTGAAAACCTGCGTGAACAGGATATCACGCGTCTGGCCTCATGGTGGCACACCGACGCGGATCTGGGGCGACCCATGGAAGCCTTCACCGACATGAGTAAAAGTCGCAAGGCGGGCTTTACCGGCTACCGGAGCACTCTGGATTCCTTCACTCAGCTTTTCGATAAGCTGAAGCATGAGAAAATCATTCCTTAATCATGTCCTGGAGCGCCCCGACGGGCGCTCATTACCGCTGCGCTTATTGTCTATACTGATATCTGACTTTTTCAAGGGAGCAGGACGATGACGACATGTTTTATTATTGGCGCGGCGGGCAACGTTGGCTCTCATCTGACGAAACAGCTCAGCGCTAAGCAACATGCGGTTTCTGCACTGCATCGTAAATCTGAGCAGGCCGAAGCACTTAAATCCGCCGGAGCGGTTCCCGTGGCGGGGGATCTCCAGAAGCTGACCGTGGATCAACTGGCGCAGAAAATGGCCGGCCACGATGTGGTGATTTTTAGCGCTGGGGCGGGAGGCGCGGGTATTGAGCTGACCAACGCCATTGACGGCGAGGGGTCATCCCTGGCGGTTGCCGCAGCCGAAAAGGCCGGTGTGAAGCGGTTTTTGCTGGTTTCAGTCTTCCCGGATGCCGCACGTGGCGAAGAGACATCTGAAGGTTTCGAAAATTACATGCGCGTGAAGCGGCTGGCTGATGTTCGCCTGGTCGAAAGCCAACTCGACTGGGTAATTCTTCGTCCCGGTACGCTAACCAATGTGGCGGGCCGCGGCACCGTACGTGCAGATTTTGCGATTCCTTACGGGTCGGTCCCGCGTGAGGATGTGGCCGCCACGCTGGTGGCTCTGGTCGAAACACCGCAAATTTCGCGCAAAATTATTGAGCTGACCGAAGGCGACGAAAGCATAAGCGACGCCATGTTCCGTCTGCAACGATGATAAAAAAACGGCCCCTGTAACGGGGCCGTTTTTTCATGTTTTCCGCCGCGTGTTTATTTCACACAGCGCGAGCAGTGCTCACGTTCGATATGCTGGAAGAAGTCATTTCCTTTGTCATCCACCAGGATAAAGGCCGGGAAATTTTCGACCTCTATTTTCCAGATAGCTTCCATCCCCAGTTCGGCATACTCCACGCACTCCAGACTCTTGATGCTCTGCTGCGCCAGAACGGCAGCCGGACCACCAATGCTGCCTAAGTAAAAACCGCCGTGCTTGTGGCAGGCATCGGTGACCTGCTGGCTACGGTTACCTTTTGCCAGCATGACTTTGCTGCCGCCATTCGCCTGCAGAAGATCGACATACGAATCCATGCGGCCTGCCGTCGTCGGGCCCAGTGAGCCAGATGCGTAACCCTCCGGTGTTTTGGCCGGACCCGCATAATAGACAGGGTGATCTTTAATGTACTGCGGCAAGCCTTCGCCGTTATCAATGCGTTCTTTTAGTTTGGCATGGGCAATGTCACGCGCAACGATGATGGTCCCGGTCAGGGACAAACGTGTCGAAACCGGGTATTCCGAAAGCTGGGCAAGGATGTCATTCATCGGGCGATTCAGGTCGATGTGGACCACTTCGCCTTCACCTTGCTTGCGCAGTGCCTCAGGGATATAACGCCCAGGATTGGCTTCCAGTTTTTCAATCCAGATACCCTCGCGGTTGATTTTAGCTTTGATATTGCGGTCAGCGGAGCACGAAACCCCCATGCCAACCGGGCAGGATGCGCCGTGGCGAGGCAAACGCACTACGCGGATATCATGTGCAAAATATTTGCCGCCGAACTGTGCTCCCAGCCCAAGCTGCTGCGCCGCTTCCAGTAACTCCTGCTCAAGCTGAACATCACGGAACGCCTGACCATGCTCGTTACCTTCTGTAGGTAAACCATCATAGTAGTGAGTCGATGCCAGCTTGACGGTTTTCAGCGTACTTTCGGCAGAGGTGCCGCCAATGACAAAGGCGATATGGTAGGGAGGACAAGCCGCAGTACCCAGCGTACGCATTTTATCGACCAGATAATTTTTCAGCTTGCCGGGGCTGAGCAGTGCTTTGGTTTCCTGATACAAATAGGTTTTATTGGCGGAACCGCCGCCTTTGGCGATGCAAAGGAACTTGTATTCATCACCGTCCACGCTGTAGAGGTCAATCTGCGCCGGAAGATTGGTGCCGGTGTTCACTTCTTTATACATATCCAGCGCGGCGTTTTGGGAGTAACGCAGATTATCTTCAATGTAGGTATTGTAGATACCTTGCGACAGCGCGGCTTCGTCACCGCCACCGGTCCACACTCGCTGGCCTTTTTTGCCCATGATAATGGCGGTGCCGGTGTCCTGGCAGGTTGGCAAGACACCTTTAGCGGCGATCTCGGAGTTTCGTAAGAACTGCAGTGCGACGTATTTATCGTTATCGCTGGCTTCAGGGTCAGCCAGAATTGACGCAACCTGCTGCTGGTGGGCCGGGCGCAACATAAAAGACGCATCATGAAAGGCCTGCTGGGCCAGCAGCGTCAATGCCTGTGGGTCCACTTTTAATATGGACTGGCCGTCAAACTCAGCCACGGAAACGTGGTCGGGGCTAAGCAAATAGTATTCGGTGTCCTCGTGGGCAAGAGGAAAGGGGTTCTGATAAAAAAAAGGTTTGTTCGACATAGTATCTCACTTAATGACGTGCTGGCTCCGTTAACGCAGGCTGACAGGAGCAACATCAAAGGCGAATGAGTTGTTTATTATGCTTGCCAGCCATAAGCACAGGCTGGCAAGTGTTGGCATGTTATCGTATGACGCGTCGAAATGCATTTGACACAATCAGAACATCCACACCATCCAGGGGTAGGCGATGAGCATCATAGCAATCAGGAAGATAGCGCCAAAGATGGTGCCCAGACGCCAGTAATCTTTCGTAGGTAAATAGCCGCTGCCGTAATAAATAGGGCTTGGGCCGGTACCGTAAGGGGTGATAATCCCCATCACACCCAGTGAAGTACACAGCATCAGGCAAAACACGGGCATGTTAATACCTGGAATGGAAGCGGCAATGGTTAACATCGCAGGCAGCAAGGCGGTCGTATGCGCGGTGGTACTGGCAAACAGGTAGTGCAGCAGGAAGAAGGCAATCAACAGCACCACAGCCGACACTTGAGGATCGTATCCCTGCAGTAACATTCCCCCTTCTTTGCCCAGCCAGGCGATAAAGCCTACGCGTGCTAAACCATCGGCCAGCGCAACCAGTGTGGCAAACCAGGCAAAGGTGTTCCAGGCGGCTTTATTGCTGGTGATGTCGTTCCAGTTAAGTACCCCGGTCCACAGCATCAGGATAATCACCAGCAGAGCGGCCATGGCAGGTTCGATCCAGGCAGTGGCAAAAATCCACATCAGTAGCGCACAGACAACAAACACCAGTAACAGGATTTCATTACGGGTCAACTTACCCAGTTTTTCCAGCTCAGCAATCGCCCAGCGAGGCACTTCATCATTCACCTTCACTTCAGGCGGATAGAACCAGTACGCCAGCAGCGGCATGGTCAGAATCAACAGCAGGCCCAGTGGCAAAAAGGCAAGAAACCACATTCCCCAGGAGATATCAAAGCCAATGACGCTTTTGACCAGCGCAAGGGCGAGCAGGTTGGGGGCCAGGGCGGACAGGAACATGGAGCTGGTGATACAGGCGGCGGTGATAGCAACCCACATCAGATAAGATCCAATTTTACGCGCGCTGGGGTCATTGGGTTTTGAACCATAAAGCGGCGGCAGATTGGCAATGATGGGATAAATGGTACCGCCACTGCGGGCCGTGTTCGACGGGGTGAAAGGGGCCAGCAGCAAATCCGCGAAGGTGATGGCATAGCCGAGGGTTAAACTCCGGCGGCCCAGGTATTTCACCAGAATCAATGCCAGACGGCGGCCGAACTGGGTCTTGTCATAGCCCGCAGCGAACATGAATGCGCCAAAAATCAGCCAGACGGTTGAGTTACCGAAGCCGCTGACCGCCCATTTAAATGACTCACTCGCCACTTTAAATTTGGGGTTGGCCAGTTCTGCCGGGCTAAAGAGCAGGAACTGGCTGAACAAGGCGATGACGACGACGCCGGTCAGACCAATCACTGCGCCGGGCAAGGGTTCAAAAATCAGCCCGACGATGACGCCGACGAAGATGGCAAAGAAGTGCCATGCATAAGGTTCAAGACCCGCTGGCACGGGGACGAGTAACAACAGGACGGCGACCAAAACCGGCAAAAGGAGCATAAGTGCTTTATTTTTGCCCGCAGCTGCAGGGGCTGCTTTTGGAGGCTCTTTGACGTTTGAGAGTGTTTTCATAGTATTTTTCTACGTGTTAAGGATAATTCGAGCAGCGTCCCGGCAATTCGGCCATAGGGAATTTTTATTCTAAATTATGAGAATAAACCGTGATGCCTTATAATTCTTTAACTTGTCCTCTGGTGCGATGGAGGCATTTATAAACATCATGTGGATATGATGCGATTAATTAAAAACAGAATATTGATCCAGATCAAGTAAGTTAAAATATACGATTAAATTTTTAACAACTAAATTATTAATAACCCAAAGGTAAATATTTAAACTGCAATAATAAGGGTTTTAAGCCTTGCTCTCGCAAGGGCGAGCAACACGAATATATGTTTAACTTGTTGTTTTTATTGTATTATTTTTAATTTTATAATTCTCATTGATTTTCTTTAACTATTGATTAACAATAAATATACATTACGATCCTGCTTTAATCAAATAGTAAACCTGAAATATTTAAAAGTTAAAAAACTAAAATTATAACTTATGAAATTAAAATAATTGGTATATTGGCGTTATGACATCGGACCACTTATTTATTAATAAAAAAGCGTCCGCACAGAATTCCCGAGTTTTGAATTTTTGGAGTTAATCGCAATGAATACACTCACCCCCATTCTCAATCCCATTACGTTGCCGCGTGGCGCGGTTTTAAAAAATCGCCTGATCATGGCACCCATGACAACCTGCACCGGTTTTTATGACGGAACGGTCACCAGTGAACTGGTTGAATATTATCGTGCCCGTGCTGGCAGCATCGGAACGGTCATTGTTGAATGCTGTTTTATCGATCCAAAAGGTCCCGCGTTTCCAGGGGCTATAGCCATCGACAGCGACAACAAAATTCCGGGCCTAAAGCGAATTGCTGACGCCATCAAGCAGGAAGGTTCGACAGCGATTTTGCAGATCTATCACGGCGGCCGCATGGTTGAGCCTGAGCTGATAGGGGGGAAAACCCCTGTCGCCCCAAGCGCCATTGCCGCACCTCGTGAGGGTGCCACGACGCCGCGCGCGCTAACGGCAGAAGAAGTGGATACCATGATCACTAAATTTGGTGACGCCGTTAACCGCGCCATTAAAGCCGGATTTGATGGCGTTGAAATTCATGGCGCAAACACCTATCTGATACAGCAATTTTACTCACCCAATTCCAATCAACGCGATGACAAATGGGGCGGCAGTCGCGATAACCGTGCCCGCTTTCCGCTGGAAGTTCTCGAAATTACCCATAAAATGGCCGCTCGATTTGCACATAACGGGTTCATCATCGGCTACCGTTTTTCCCCTGAAGAACTTGAAGTCCCGGGCATCCGTTTCGATGACACCCTGTACCTACTGGAAAAGCTGGCGGCACGCGGGCTCGATTATGTCCACTTTTCTGTTGGGCAGCTTATGCGCCCCTCTATCGTTGATACCACCGATCCAACCCCGCTGATTGAGAAGTTTATTAACATGCGGTCCCCAACGCTGGCGAAAGTGCCGGTCATTGGCGTTGGCGGTGTGGTAAACAAAGAAGATGCGGAAAAAGCACTGGAAAAAGGCTATGACCTGGTTGCGATAGGTAAAGCCTGCATCGCTTATCCCGACTGGACAGATCGCATTATCAATAATGAGCATCTTGAACTTTACATCGACAGTAACCAGCGTGAAGCGTTGTTGATCCCTGAACCGCTGTGGCGTTTCTCGCTGGTTGACGCCATGATTCGTGATATGAGTGAGTCGGGACGCAAATACAAAGCCGGTGTTTATCAGGAAAAAGTTGA
Source organism: Pantoea ananatis LMG 2665 (assembly GCF_000710035.2). Lineage (GTDB taxonomy): Bacteria > Pseudomonadota > Gammaproteobacteria > Enterobacterales > Enterobacteriaceae > Pantoea > Pantoea ananatis. The sequence goes on from NZ_JMJJ01000017.1 coordinate 228,870, forward strand.
GGCCGAAGCGCTTAAGCTGAAGATCAACGTCACGCTGGATACCGACCGTATTACAGATATCTCGCTGGTACCGGACGACACGCTGGACGTTGACTTCACTACCACCTTCGAAAGCCTGCGTAATCGTATTCTGGTGGCTAACAGCCCACACGTTGATGCTATCACCGGCGCGACCACGCAGAGTGAGGCCCTGAAAAAAGCAGTATCGCGTGCAATGACCACTTCAAATAAAGCCCATGTGATTGAAGAGGGCGGTAATCCCAATGCACCGCAACAGTATGATGTGGTGGTCGTGGGAAGCGGCGGTGCCGGTCTGGCCGCGGCCATTCAGGCGCATGATGAAGGTGCCAAAGTGGTTGTCATTGAGAAAATGCCCACTATCGGCGGTAACACGATCAAAGCATCCGTAGGGATGAACGCCGCCGAGACGCGTTTTCAGAAACTGAAAGGTATCGAAGACAGCAAAGAACTGTTTTATGAGGAAACGCTCAAGGGCGGTAAGTACAAAAACAACCCGACCCTGCTGCGCGAGTTCGTTGATTTGGCGCCTGAAGCCATTGACTGGCTGGCCGATCACGGTATCGAACTGAATGACATCACCATCACCGGCGGCATGAGCATTGATCGTACGCACCGTCCTGCCGACCGCTCGGCCGTTGGCGGCTTCCTGATCAGTGGGTTAGTGAAAAATATCAATAACCGTAATATTGACGTCCTGCTTGAAACCGCCGTAGAGGAAATTTTGTTCGACAACGGCGCGGTCAGCGGTGTCAAAGTGGTGGATGAATACAACGACAGCCGTATTCTCAATGCGAAAAGCGTCATCGTCGCAACAGGTGGCTTCAGCGCCAACCGGGAAATGGTGGTGAAATACCGCCCTGAGCTGGATGGCTTTGTCACCACCAACCATAAAGGGGCCACTGGCGCAGGCATTGCGATGCTGCAAAAAATTGGTGCGGATACCGTGGATATGGGCGAGATTCAGATTCACCCAACGGTTGAGCAAACCACATCCTATCTGGTGTCAGAGTCTATTCGTGGCGGTGGGGCCATTCTGGTCAGCCAGGCGGGACAGCGCTTCTGTAATGAGATGGAAACCCGCGATAAAGTTTCTGCGCAGATTATTGCACTGCCGGAGAAAAGCGCCTGGATTGTCTTCGATGAGCAGGTTCGTATGAATAACAAAGCGGCCGATGAGTATATTGCCAAAGGATTTGTCATCAGCGCGCCAACCGTAGGCGAGCTGGCGGTGAAACTGAATATGGAACACCGGACGCTGGAAGAAACGCTGCATCGCTATAACGGCTTTGTGATACAGCAGAAAGACGCGGACTTCGATCGTCAGACCGCGCTGCGTCATCCGTTGAACGAGGGCCCTTTCCATGCGATCCGCATCGCGCCCGGTGTTCACCACACAATGGGTGGCGTCACCATTGATACCACCACAGCCGTGCTCGACAGCCATAAACAGCCAATCCACGGTGCCTGGGCGTGCGGTGAAGTTGTCGGCGGGATCCACGGTGCAAACCGTATCGGTGGTAACGCGGTTGCGGACATCATCATCTTTGGTATTCTGGCAGGTGCCAACGCTGCGGCGTTAGCCAAACGCTAGTCGTCACCGCCGGCATCTGCCCGCATGCAGGTGCCGGTTTTATTCCCTCCCAGAGCGGTGTCGCTTATGCAAACCGAGTCGCAAGTCTGTGCTTATTCCGCCGTCCTGATGGGATCGCCCATTCTGCTTAAGCTATTCGAGCACGACGAAAAGCTTGCGGCACAGGCTTTCAGATTAATCAAACAGTACGAAAATCTGCTGACGGTTAACCGGACGCACTCCGAAGTGATGGCGATTAACCATGCTGCCGGTCAGCATCCCGTGAGCGTCAGTCAACCCGTCTTTGATTTAATTCAGCGCGCACTTAACGTCAGTCTGTTACCAGACAGCAGTTTTAATCTCACGATTGGCCCGCTGGTGAAATGCTGGAAAATTGGCTTTCAGGGTGACTGCGTTCCTGCGCGGGAGACAATACTGGCAACGTTGCCCTTAACCTGTCCTGAAAATGTCCAGCTTGATGCGGACACGCGTTCGGTGTTTCTGAACAAAACGGGGATGGAAATTGATCTGGGTGCCATCGCCAAAGGCTACATTGCCGATCGGGTGCAGGCTTTTTTGCAGCAGCAGGGCGTCGATAGCGCGTTGATTAACCTTGGCGGCAACGTGCAAACGTTAGGCGCACCTCGTGATGCGCCGCAGCAGGGATGGGCAATCGGTCTGAAAACCCCTTTTGCGGCCCAGGATGCCCTGATTGGGGTCATTCATGTTGTGAACAAATCCGTGGTGACGTCCGGGATCTACGAACGTTACTTCGAACAGGATGGCGTCTGTTATCACCATATTCTTGACAGACATACCGGCTATCCGCTGGATAATGAGCTGTATAGCGTGACCATTATTTCCGACCAGTCGATCGACGGTGATATTTATACCACGCTGATTTATGGCATGGGCGTTGAGAAGGGCATTGCGTATCTGAAAAGCCATCCTGATATTGAGGCTGTCTTCGTGACGCGCGACAAGCAGGTCATTTGCTCGTCACAACGTCACTTTCACTTCACCTTACTGGATAACCGCTTTCAGCTCCGTCATTGACAGTACTGGCGTAAAAGCGTGTGGTACTCCGGCTGCAGACGATAGCGATACACCGGACGTCCCGTGACGCCGTAGTGAATACTGGTAAACAAAATATTGCTCTGCGCCAGCCAAATCAGGTATTTACGGCACGATACGCGAGAAATATTCACCTCAGTGGCCAGCTCATCAGTAGAAAACTCGGTACCGGGGTGCGCATCAATCCACAAACACAGCGTGCGTAATGTCTGTGGCGTCAGCCCTTTTGGCAGGCGTTTTGTCTCGCTGGCATTGGCCTGATTACCATGCAGCAGTTGATCCACATCGGCCTGCTGATAAAACTGATGATTATCCATCAGCCGTTTTTTCTGACGCCATCCGGTCAGCGCCTCTTCAAAGCGGGAAAACTGAAAGGGTTTTATCAGATAATCCACAACGCCGTAGTTCAGCGACGTTTTAATGGTCGCCGCATCGGCAGCGGATGAGATGATAATGATGTCAACCGGACGCCCCGCACTGCGCAGCTCTGGCAACAGGTCCAGTCCGTTTTCCTGCTGCATATAGATATCCAGCAAAATAAGATCAACGGGCGGATCTGTCTGCAACAGGCGCTCTTTGGCTTGCTGTAAGGTGGACGCGGTACCACAGCAGGTAAAACCGTCAATCTGCCCGATATAGCATCGGTTCAGTTCGGCCACCATGGCATCATCGTCTACGACTAACACATTGATCATTCGCTAATATTCCCTCTTTCCCACGGAAGTTGAACCAGAAACTGGGTATAAACGCCCGGTTCTGATTCCACGCTGACGTTACCGCCCAGACTTTCCGTTTGTTGCTTGAGTAAAAACAGTCCAACGCCACGATCTTCACCTTTGGTAGAGACGCCGCGTTCGAAAATGGCGGCGAGCTGATCGGCAGGAATACCGGGGCCATCGTCACTGACCTCGCACGACAGCCAGCCGTTTTGATAATGCAGCATGACATGGATTTCCCCTTCCATTTCCGGATCGAGCGCTTCCAGCGCGTTTTCAATCAGATTGCCCAGTACCGTGATAAGTGCTGCGATTTGCTGTTCACTGCCGTTGTCGGGCAGATAGCTGGCTTCGCTCAGGATCAGCTGGTGGCCTTCATCTGTTACGCGGTTAATTTTGCTCAACAGGAAGCCTGCAATAACAGGCGACTTAATCTTCTGTAGCAGCGAACCTATTTCCGTTTGATAGTTATTGGCCGTTTTAAGGATGTACTCTTCCATCTGCGCATAGTTTTTCATGTGCAGCAGACCAAGAATCACATGCAGCTTGTTCATGAATTCATGGGATCGCTCCCGCAGTGCATCGACATAGTTTACCATGCCGTCGAGACGCTGCATTAGCTGGCTGATTTCTGTTTTATCCCTGAATGTGCTCACTGCCCCAATAATACTGTCACGACTGCGCACCGGCACGGTGTTACTGATCAGTATTTTGCCGCGTACGTTCAGCTCTTCGTCATAAGAGGCTTTGCCCTCGTGCAATGCATCGCGTAAATGCGTCAGCATCTGTGCATTTTCCGGCACGCGGTCACCGCTCAGAAATGCTTCGCGGGTGGTTTCTTTTAACAGCTGCTGCGCAGCCTGATTAATCAGGCTGACACGGGATTGATCGTCAACCGCAATCACACCTTCTTTAATCGAATCGAGAATAGCCTGGCGCTCTTCAAACAAGCTGGAAATCTCATACGGCTCTAATCCCAGTAAAATGTGCTTTAAGCGTTTCACTAAGATTAATATGCCGAGCATGCCAACCAGTCCGCCAAACAGCACGGTCCAGAGAATATTCCAGCGGCTTTTCGCAATTTGCGCCGCGACGTCATTCACCGAGATCCCAATTGCCACCACGCCAATTTGCTGATGCGCCTGATTGAAAACGGGCGTAAATACCCTGAGCGCCTCAACCAGTACGCCATGATTCACCGCGACATTCTCCCTGCCGCGTAACGCCGGTTTAATATCGTCCCCGACAAAGTGCTGATTAACCACTTCAGGGTTTGGATGAGAGAAGCGAATACCGCGCATGTCGGTGACGACGACAAACAGCAAATCGTTACGTTTTCGCGTTGCCTGCGCGATCGGCTGAATGATGGTGCTTCCGTCTGGCCGCGTCAGGGCCTGCTGAATCTCCGGGCTGTCGGCCAGAGTGCGCGCCACCGCCATCGCTTTATCTTTCAAATGCGAACGGGTGAAGTTATCGATCTGGATGTAATAAAGCAGATGGACGCTTAATATTACGGTCATCAGCACGGCCGCCATCATCAATGACGACAGGGTGCTGAGCTTCATTGGGCGCTTCTTTAACGATCGTTGTGGCCGGGAGTCATTCATAGTCAGCATCAGATGTGTTGAGGTACGCGTTGCAACATACGCGAAGTCGTCGCACCAGTACAGTTTGCGCCTGAAATCCAGTAAATTAAGCAGGTTAGCGTGCTTTTAACCGTTGATATCTGGCATGATGACGGACAACGCCTGTAAATCATACTGACAGCATGGCAGGTAAATCAGAGAGTGCTGGAAAAAATGTATGTGTGAATCGACATATTCGTTTTCGCGCCGGTAAGCATTACGCCAGGTTGCGCTTGCAGAGTCAGGACAGATGAAGAAAAAAAACAGTACACCCACGCCTCACGATGCCACCTTCCGCCAGTTTCTTACGCAGCCAGAGATTGCGCGTGATTTTATGGAACTGCACCTGCCTGCGGAATTACGGGCCGTGTGCGATCTCAGCACGTTAAAACTCGAATCCGGATCTTTCGTTGAAGATGATCTACGCCAATATTTCAGCGACGTGTTGTACAGCCTGAAAACCGCACAAGGCGATGACGGCTATGTTCACGTCCTGATCGAACATCAGTCCTCACCGGATAAGCACATGGCATTCAGGCTGCTGCGTTATGCCGTGGCGGCGATGCAGCGCCACCTTGAAGCCGGCCATAAAAAATTGCCGCTGGTCATCCCTGTCTTGTTCTATACCGGGAAACGTCGTCCTTATCCTTATTCCACGCGCTGGCTGGATGAATTTACCGATCCTGCGCTGGCCAACCGGCTCTATAGCACGGCTTTTCCGCTGGTGGATGTCACGATTATTCCTGACGAGGAGATTGCAGAGCACCGCAGTATGGCCGCGTTAACCCTGCTTCAGAAACATATCCACCAGCGCGATTTAGCGGAGTTGGTTGATAAGTTTGTCCCGGTCTTACTGGCGGGCTATCTTTCTTCATCACAGGTCGTATCGCTGATACACTATATCGTGCAGGCGGGAGAAACCGCCGACGCCGAAGCATTGGTAAGAGAACTGGCACATCGCGTGCCGCAACACGGAGACGTACTGATGACCATTGCGCAGCAGCTCGAACAAAAAGGCATGGAAAAAGGCATGGAAAAAGGCATCCAACTGGGTCGCGAAGAAGGCCGCTCAGAGGGAGAGCGCGAAGCGACGCTGAAAATCGCCCGCACTATGCTTCAAAGCGGTCTTGACCGTGAGACGGTTATGAAGATGACCGGTCTGAGTGAAGACGAACTGGCGCTGATTCGCCACTAATCCATGTCCCTGAAGGCGTATCGTTCAGGGACATCAGGTTGCGTGTACTGCCCATACTTTTTCGTCAACCGCCTCATCCTGTTCCGTACATGTTAATGCACGTTTGCCGCAGTAAATAACCCCACTTTCCGGTCAGGCGCCGCCATTTCCGTTTATTCGTCGCACAGAGAATATTTGTGTTAGGGCATTGTATATTTCGAAACGCCCCTTTATTGTGTGGTTAAAATATATCGATAACAAAGTTAATCTTTTGTAACTAAATTAACTGCAAAACCCTGTCTTTTAATTTTTTAACTATTTTCATATTAACTACGAAATAACAATATTTTAAAGTTTCGGAACTTTTTTTAACTAGTTCTCCACGAAATCGTAGATCCCTAATGATTAAATCAACTAAATTTGTACCTGCACTGTCGCTTGCAGCGTTACTCGTTTCTTCAGTGACCCACGCTGAAAATTCACCAGAAAAAACAGATGTTCTGCTGATTGGCGGCGGTATCATGAGCGCCTCTCTGGGCACCCTGCTGGAAGAGCTGCAACCGGGCTGGAAACAGATCATGGTTGAGAAACTTGATGGCGTAGCGCTGGAATCCTCTAACGGCTGGAACAACGCCGGTACCGGCCACTCAGCCAACATGGAACTGAACTACACGCCAGAGCGTGCAGACGGTTCTATTGACGTGACCAAAGCGCTGGAAATCAACGAAGCCTTCATGATTTCTCGTCAGTTCTGGAGCTCTCAGGTTAAAGACGGCGTGTTAAATAATCCGCGTTCGTTCATTAACTCAACGCCGCACATGAGCTTTGTCTGGGGCGATAACGTTGATTATCTGACGAAACGCTATGCCGCACTGCAGAAAACTGTGCTGTTCCAGGGCATGAAGTTCTCAACCGATCACAAGCAGATCGCGCAGTGGGCGCCGCTGGTTATGGAAGGTCGCGATCCACAACAAAAAGTGGCTGCTACCTGGACGCCAGTAGGAACCGACGTTAACTATGGTGAAATCACCCGTCAGTTAATTGGCAGCCTGAAGAAGAACGATAATTTCCGCCTGGAAACCTCTTCGGAAGTGACCGATTTTAAACGTAACAGTGATAATTCCTGGCACGTTACCATTAAAGACGCCAAAAATGGCGGCGAACGTACCGTAGACGCGAAATACGTCTTTATCGGTGCAGGTGGCGGTGCGCTTAAACTGCTGCAAAAAACCGGTATTCCGGAAGCCGACAATTACGCAGGTTTCCCGGTAGGGGGATCCTTCCTGGTGACAGAGAATAGCGCGATTGCCGATCGCCATCTGGCAAAAGTGTATGGTCAGGCTTCCGTGGGTGCGCCACCGATGTCGGTTCCGCATCTGGATACCCGTTACCTTGATGGTAAGCGTGTCGTGCTGTTTGGACCTTTCGCAACGTTCTCAACCAAGTTCCTGAAAAATGGTTCGTTGTTTGATTTACTGAGCACAACGACCACCCACAACTTTATGCCGATGACCCACGTAGGCATGGATAACTTTGACCTGGTCAAATACCTGATCGGTCAGGTTATGTTGAGCGATGATGACCGTTTTGCCGCGCTGAAAGAGTACTATCCTGAAGCGAAGAAAGAAGACTGGAAACTGATTCAGGCCGGTCAGCGCGTGCAGATCATCAAAAAGGATGCGGATAAAGGCGGCGTGCTGAAACTGGGTACGGAAATTGTGACCGATCAGCAGAAAACCGTTGCCGCATTGCTGGGTGCATCGCCTGGCGCATCCACGGCTGCACCTATCGCAATCAATGTGATGCAGAAACTGTTCCCTGAACAATTCAAGTCAGCAGAATGGCAGGAAAAAATCCGTAAAATCGTTCCTGCTTACGGCCAGAAACTGAACGACAACCCTGCGCTCACACAGCAGGTCTGGGATGAAACGGCAGCAACGCTGCAGCTGACCAAGCCGCCGGTTATTCAGATGGGCAATCAGCCAACTGAAGCGCCCGCTGCTAACAGCGAAAAAGCCCCAGCCTCGGCGAAGCACGATATGGCGCTGTAATACGGTCATCTGAACGAAACTAAGCCCGCGCCATCCGTGACGCGGGCTTTTTTTTGTTTAGAAGGGCGTTAACACGTTTTCAGGTTTTATCTTCGCGCCAGTTAGCCCAGGGATCATCACTGGCTGGGGGCGCAGAATCCGGCTGAGATTCACTCAGCGAAGCCAGATAGAGCGCTTCCACTTCTGCCCGCGCCCACGGCGTACGGCGTAAAAACTTCAGGCTGGACTTCACGCTGGGGTCGTTTTTAAAACAGTTAATATTGATGCGCTTACTCAGTTCAGGCCAGCCATACTGTGCGACAAGGCTGTTGACCTGCATTTCAAGCGTAACGCCATGCAGGGGATCTTTAGAGGCGTGAACGGTCATAGTCTTTCCGATAAATGCGGTAAAAAACCGATCCTGCAGTATGGTGCCTCAGGGTGCAAGCGCTGACTGGACATATTCGCTGTCTGTTCTGAAAATCTGCTGCACGCATTCCTGGGCTATCTGAGCGCGCTGTATCATTTCACTCTCTGCGCCTCACCGACTTCGGGAACAAAACAGACGAAGCGCACCTTTCGCCTTCCCCCGGTCACTGCCGGGCCCGTTACTCACAACGATCTACCCGGCAGGAATAACATCCCTGCCTGGCGTTATGGACCTGGATATAGCGCACCGTCGGGTGGCTAAAAAAGTGCGTTATCATTTCGTCTGCTGCTTTTCCTTCGCAGACGTCTGCCTGGATCAGTAAATCTTGCACATCAAAGCCCCGTAACGAAAGAAGCCGGTGCGTCATGACCGGGGGTAATGCATTAATGTAAATGCCCTGTTGGGTACAGTGCTCCCAGAGGTAGATCGCATGAGAACCATAATAAGGCGTTCGGGCCGGTTGATAGAGATGATTAATCAGCAGCGCGGTTTCACCCGCCGGGATATCACGCAGTGAAATTCTGTCGGGATAACCAGGAGCGTTTTCTACTTTCAGTCTCATTACGCCATGTTGTTTTAAATAGCGCTCGTTCTGTCCGTAAAGGTGAGTGAAAGCATCGGCTTTCAGGCCTGAGATTTGATAGGTCATTGTGCTCCTCCGGTTATCAACAGAAGGACGATAACGTTTCTGCGTCAGCCGTTCTCGCTGTTTTCGGCCACGGAGATGATCACGCCAGTGCTGCGCGATATCCCATAGGTGCTGCGCTTTTTCTTCGCCTTAAAGAGACCTGCAAACGGCAAGTCCAGCAACGCCGTGACGTCCAAACAGATGATAACCTGTTGATTAAAGGGGCAGGGAGGCATTCAGAGGGAAGGTGCAGCGGACTCATGCGCCATCAGCATGGGGAATAAAAGCGCCATGCCGGTGACACTGTCACCGGCATGATAAAGCATTTAGCGTAATGACTGAGCTGTTTTCTCAAGCAGTGCCAGCAGGACGGTAATATCTTCCAGCGTCACGGTTGGATTTAACAACGTCATTTTCAGACAGGTAACGCCGTTATGCTCGGTCACGCCAACGTTGGCGCGACCTGATTCCAGCAGAGCATCGCCAATACGCTGATTGAACAGCGCAACGTCGGCATCGCTCCACTCCGCCATCTGTTGTGGACGATAACGGAACAGGACGCTTGCCAGTTGAGGTTTCATAACCAGTTCCAAGGCGTCGTGCTGCTCAACAAACTGCGCCACCTGCTGAGCCAGCGTTACGCCATGGTCGATAATGGCGGCGTACTGCTTCTGACCGAGGGCTTCCAGCCCCATCCACAGTTTCAGCGCATCAAAACGACGGGTGGTCTGCAACGATTTCGAAACCAGATTCGGCACGCCCTGTGCTTCATCAAACTCAGAGTTCAGGTATGCCGCCTGATAGCGCATCAGCTCATAGTGACGGGCTTCTTTTAACAGAAAAGCACCGCAGCTGATGGTCTGGAAAAACTGTTTGTGGAAGTCCAGCGTAACGGAATCCACCAGGTCCAGCCCGTCCAGATAATGACGATACTTCTCTGACAGCAGCAATGCACCGCCCCAGGCCGCGTCAACGTGCACCCAGATTTTCTGCTCTGCGGCCAGTTTGACGATATCACGCAGCGGATCGATAGCACCGGCGTCGGTGGTGCCTGCTGTCGCGACAATGGCCAGCACCTGTTCATTATTGGCTTTCGACTGTGCCAGTTTGTCAGCCAGATCGGTTATGTCCATGCGTGCAAACTCATCGCATTTCACTAACGTCACGGACTGGTAGCCCAGGCCGAGGAGCGCCATGTTCTTCTGCACGGAGAAGTGGGCATTCTCTGAACAAAAGACTTTGATCTTTCTGAGATCGCCGATCAGTCCGTCCTGCTGAACAGAATGGCCCTGACGGGCAAAGAAGGCATCACGCGCCAGCATCAGCCCCATCAGATTGCTCTGGGTGCCGCCGCTGGTGAACACACCGGCATCGCCTGCCTGATAACCCACCTGTGAACGCAGCCATTCAATCAGCTTCATTTCAATCAGGGTGGCAGAAGGCGCCTGATCCCAGGAATCCATACTCTGATTCGTCGCGTTAATCAGCACCTCGGCAGCCTGGCTAATGACCAGACTCGGGCAGTGCAAATGCGCCACACACTGTGGGTGATGGACCGACAGACTGTCTTTCAGGAAATACTCAATCGCGCGCTCAATGGCGGCCTGGTTGCCCAGGCCCTCGGGATTAAAGTCCAATTGGATACGTTCGCGCAGTTCAGCAACTGTTTTACCCTGATACATTTCAGGCTGTTCCAGCCACTTAACCACTGCCGCACTGCTTTGTGCGATAGCCTGCTGGTAAGCCTCAGTGCTTTGCACTGAGGACGCCAGAATCGGATTTGACCGTGACATCGAATTTACTCCACTCAAACTGCTTCGACGCCAGCGGCAAGCAGGGCGCTTTCGAACTTATCCAGGAAAACCTGCATTTCGTCATGATTGATCAACAGGGAAGGCAGCAGACGCAATACGCAACCGTGACGTCCCCCGCGCTCAAGGATCAGACCGTTTTCAAAGCATTTCTTCTGAACCAGAGCCGATAAATCGCCATCGGCCGGGTAGCAGCCCATATGATCCTGCGCTTCGTTCGGCTTGACCATTTCAATACCGATCATCAGGCCAAGACCGCGAACGTTACCGATGGCAGGATAACGTTTCTGCAGTTCGGCAAGTTTGCCTTTCAGCCACTCACCTTTTTCAGCGACGCTGCCAGCGATGTTGTTTTCTTTCAGCAGCTTCAGCGTGGTCAGGCCGGTTGCCATGGCCAGTTGGTTGCCACGGAATGTCCCGGTGTGGTGGCCAGGTGACCAGGCATCAAACTGCTTTTTGATCCCCAGCACGGCAAGCGGCAAACCGCCGCCGACGGCTTTTGACATTACAATGATATCGGGCTCAATACCGGCATGCTCGAACGCAAAGAATTTACCAGTGCGGGCAAAACCTGCCTGAACTTCATCCAGAATCAGCAGAATACCGTGTTCCTGGGTAACTTTACGGATGCGCTGCAGCCATTCAGTCGGGGCAGGGTTCACGCCGCCTTCACCCTGAACCGCTTCAAGGATCACGGCCGCAGGTTTACGCACACCACTTTCAACGTCGTTGATCAGGTTTTCGAAGTAGTAGGTCAGCGCTTTTACGCCCGCGTCACCACCAATGCCCAGCGGGCAACGGTACAGGTGCGGATAAGGCATAAACTGCACTTCAGGCATCATGCCGTTAACGGCTTCTTTCGGTGACAGGTTACCGGTGACAGAAAGCGCACCGTGCGTCATGCCGTGATAACCCCCGGAGAAGCTGATCACCCCTGAACGGCCAGTATGTTTCTTCGCCAGCTTGATAGCGGCTTCAACGGCATCCGCGCCGGAAGGACCGGTGAATTGCAGGCAGTATTCTTTGCCCTGACCCGGTAACAGGGAGAGCAGGTATTCTGAAAACGCATCTTTGAGTGGCGTGGTCAGATCCAGAGTATGTAACGGCAAGCCGCTGGTAATGACATTTTGGATGCTTTGCAGTACGTCAGGGTGATTATGACCTAACGCAAGCGTTCCGGCACCGGCAAGACAGTCAAGATACTGTTTGTTCTCGACGTCTGTGATCCAGACACCATCAGCTTTCGCAATCGCTAATGGTAATTTACGCGGATAACTTCGAACATTTGATTCAAACTCGGCCTGGCGGGCCAGATAAGACTCATTGTTACCGTTTAATGTATTCGCATTCAAACTATCAATACGGACTTTATCCGTCATCATATCTCTCCTACAACCGGGCGTGGCATCACGCTGCAGTTGGATAAGTGAATAAAATTTAGAGCTAGTGTTAAAAACGCGGCCAATATATTGGTTTTTATCACAGGACTCAATGATTAATTTTATGAGGATTTATTAATGTATTTACTTTATAAACCAGCGACTTAGACCCAAATTAACGGTCAGGGCAGCCACTTTTATCAAAACCTGTAAACAATAAAGCGCCAAAAAACACCTGCTTATCGCATTTCGGCATCAGTCTGGGCGAGAAAAATAAAGTGTGTTAGCAAGCATTTCTGCGCGAATAAGCGATAAAATTTGAGATTAATCAAGCCACAAAATGTAAAGCACGCGCCATTTGAATGACACATTTAAAGCGTAATGCACATCATTCGTATAACTTCTATTTAACATTTAATTAATGGCAATAAAGAAGAAAACGGCGCTTTACTGACTTCCCGCTCCGTTAACGCATAAATTGCACAAAGTGGTGAATGTCGGCCAACGCCTGCTCAATTCGCGCGGGTGAAGACGTAATACTCAGCAGATCGGCGTAGCCGTTGAGTAAGGCGTTAAGCTGGCGTGCGCTGCGTGCCACATCATCCGTATGCAAGCACCCTTGTTCAACGCCCGCGCGAATAATCTTGCAGAGCAACGCATCCCAACCGGCGATAATCTTGTCGGCCAGTTCAGCGTAATCGGCATTATGGCTGGCCATTTGCCAGAAGGAAGCATAAAGCCGCCAGACTGAATCTGATGTGTCAGGAATGTGGCCTTCAATCATAGAGTGTAGTTGCTGCACAGGATCCAGCGCGGCCAGCTCAAGGGTGAAATCATCCAACTCGCGCTGCATAAAGTGCTCCAGCGCAGTCAGGGTGAGCGTGTGCCAGTCAGGAAAGTAGTGATAAATATGGCTGCGTGAAATACCCAGCGATTCCGTTAAGTCACGTGTCGTGGTTTTTTCAATTCCCTTCTCGATAAACAGCGCGATGGCGCCCGCAATAATCGTCTCTTTGCGTGTTTCTCCAGATGTTGCCGTTGATGCTTTCATTGTGACTCCTGGATTGACTTTGAGCAATCGCTCAAATACGATGCGCTGGCTATTGAGCGACCGCTCAATTTTAACCGTTTACCAAAAGAAAATCATGTGTTCTCACAAAACAATAACGCCGGAGACGGCGCCGCAAAATGCCATTGCCACCCTCAAGATGCTGGGACGTCGTCACAGTAAAAAGCTCTTTCTTACCCTGCTGTTAGTAGTGGCGGAAAACGTTACCTACCTGCTTTATCCGCTGTTAGCCGGGTTTGCCATTAACGCCATTGTCACCGGGCAGGCGCTTCATGCTGTGCTTTATGCGGTCATGGTCTTTACAATGTGGGCACTAGGCGCCGCAAGACGCAGCGTTGATACCCGCACCTTCGCCCGGATTTATGCCGAACTGGCCGTGCCGGTTATCGTGGCACAACGTCACGAGAAGCAAAATGCTTCCACTATCGCCGCTCGCGTGACCTTGTCACGTGAGTTTGTCGATTTTTTTGAGCTGCATCTGCCAACGCTGATCACCTCTCTGGCATCAATTAGCGGCGCAGCCATTATGCTTCTGGTAATTGAGTTCTGGACGGGCGTGGGCTGTCTGATCATTTTGTTGATACTTGCCTGCTTTCTGCCGGGCTTTTCGCGCAAGAACGAAGCGCTGTTTGGCCGTCTGAATAACCGGCTTGAAAAAGAGGTTAGCCTGGTCACCGTTGCCCAGGCACCCGCTCTGGCGAAACACTACGGCGTACTGGCGCGATTACGCATAGGGCTATCCGATCGCGAGGCGTTAGGTTTTATAACGATAGGTACAGCAGCGGCGCTGCTGTTTGCCTTTACCATCCTGTCCATGACCCGTAAAGGGATGGGTGACGCAGGGCACATCTATTCGGTCATGACCTATCTGTGGATGTTTGCCATGAGCCTGGATGACGGACCCCGATTGCTTGAAAAATATTCGCAACTGAAAGATATCGGCAAACGCGTCAATACGGGAAGTTAAGTTGAACCTGGGCAGCCGCAGGCAATCGTCTGACGCGGCCCATTTCTGCTGCTGAGCCGGGCAAACGCTACCTCGCTCACCGGACTGTCAGCGGAGACTTGTCACCAGCCATTGTGCAAGCTCATCCAGTTCGTGCTGCTGCAGCGGATAGTCCGTTTTCAACGTTTCTACATGCTGAGCCAAAACGTCAGGCTGATAGGCTGCACCCTGTAAGCGGGAGGCCAGCACCTCCAGTGGCGCAGGGTTCAGGCTGTCGCTAAATATCTGACAGCGGCTAATGGCGCCCCGTTCAACATCAAAATGTATCTCCACGCCGCCCCATACAAAGCGATGATCCAGAAGATGCGAAAAGTCTGGCGCCTGGCCAAAATTCCACGCCCAACTGCTTTGACGGGCAAACTGTTGTTCAAAGCCCGGCAGATCCGGCAGGTTATCAGGAGAAATAACATCGGGTTCACAGCGAGTTGCAAAGTGTTCAAAACAGGCTTCCGTGATGGCATGGCAAAGGCGTTCGTAGCTGATATTGGGCACCAGCGTTTGCAGGTTTGTCACGCGTGCTCGCACGGAGGCGATGCCTTTCGCCTGTAACTTTTTCACGTCGGGATTGAGATAATCAGCCAGGCGCGACAGATCGGCATTAATTAGAACTGTGCCGTGATGAAAGCCACGGTCGGGCGTTTCGCGATAAGCAGAGCCGGATATTTTGCGCACGCCGTCACCGGTGTCGATCACCAGATCGTTTCGTCCTGAAGCCTGCGCATTGACGCCCAGCGTTGCCAGTGCCTGCAGGATGATAGCGGTTGAGACACTTTTATCGTAACCTGGCTTGCCCGCCATAAAGGTAAAGCAGCAGTTGCCCAGATCGTGAAACACCGCGCCGCCTCCACTGCTGCGTCGCGCCAGCTTAATACCGTCCTCTGCCATACGACGTGTATTGCACTCTTTCCACGGGTTCTGCGCCCGACCAATGACCACCGTTTCCGCATTACGCCACAAAAACAGCACGCGCTGTTTAGCCGGCATCTGGCGAAAAATACACTCTTCTACCGCCAGATTAAACCAGGGATCGTTCGATTCTGATAACAGTAAACGTAATGGGGGCATGATCAACTCCGTTTGCTTGAGAACGTATGCCGCTGCAGCAGGGCAGAATGGCAGTTTACTTCACTCCGCTTCAAAGACAACGATCGCCCTCCATAGCCTGAAAATGCCACATGGGTCAGCGTGCTCTCAGTTCCGCTTTGTATCAAATTTGTTTAATATCGATTTAATATATTTATAACCCAAGCAACTATCTGGTTTATCCTCAGCGGATTGTTAACATTTAGTTAATTACCAGTGGATCATTGAGAAAGAGACGTTCATGATCCCGCAGACTGAAAGCGGCAGATGGCAGACTCACCAACCATTATGCTGTTGAATTGGCGCTTAACCAGCGGCTTCAGGTGCGAACGCGGCAGGGAATTGCTGTGAATCCTGGCCCAAATATTATGCGCGCTGCCAGCATAATAATCCGTATTACGCAGGCTGATTTGCTGCCAGCGACAGGTGGCTTTTACTGGAAGATATGATGAATCACTATTCACGCCGACGCGTGCTGAAGATGGTCGGTCTGGTTGCTGTAACCAGCGCTGCCGGACATCTGCTCCCTCTTGCTCGCCTCAACGCCGCCCAACCCGATGCCCAGACAGATGAGCTGGATATCTTTATGCAGGTTTCTCAGCAGCTTACCCAGCAGGATGAACTTAACGAAACCGTGGGTGCTGCGCTGTATGACACGTTGAGTCAGACCCAAAAGAATTTCTCCTCTGCGCTTTTGCGTTTGAGTAGCCTGCTGGCCCATCAGCCCGATCTGTTGCAACAGGAACGCCTGCCGTTTGCTGAGAGTGACGCAGGTAGCGCGAAGCTGGCGAGCACTATCCTGAGCGGCTGGTACACCGGGGTTGTGGGCAAAGGCAAAAATGCACGCTACATCACCTACATTAGCACGCTCGCGAATCAAATTGTGAATGACAAACTGGTACCGCCGAGCTTCTCCTATGGCGTCTGCGGCAGCTGGTCGAGTCAACCGTGATCCTTTTTATGAGTAATGTCATCAATGAAGAAGAATGAGTCGGCGGATGTCGTTGTGATAGGCGCGGGCGTAAATGGCGCTTTGCTGGCCACCCGACTGGCCAAAGCGGGTAAATCCGTTGTATTACTTGAGTCCGGGCCGAAAATTGGGCGCGATGAACTGGTCGAGCGCTTTCGCAGTTCCGCCTTTAAGTCTGACTTTATGTCACCTTATCCCTTTTCTCCCATGGCACCTCAGCCACGCTATACGCCTGAGCCTAATGATTATCTGCAACAGCTCGGTCCGCAGGCGTTTAATGCGCAGTACATCCGTATTTTTGGCGGCACCAGCTGGCACTGGGCTGCTCAGCTGTGGCGCTTTGTGCCAAATGATTTTCAGCAGCATACCCTTTATGGCGTGGGCAAAGACTGGCCGATCGGCTATCAGGATTTGGAGCCCTATTACTATGAGGCTGAGGTCATTGCCGGCGTCGGCGGTTCACCTGATAACGGCTCGCCACGCAGTAAACCGTTTCCGATGGCGCGCGTGCCGGCTTCATGGCTTCAGCAACGCGTCACGGCCAGACTGGCACCCGACTTCAGCGTGCTGGACGACAGCACGGGACGCAACAGTCGCAGTTACGATGGTCGCCCGGCCTGCTGCGGTAACAACAACTGTATGCCGGTGTGTCCGATTGATGCTCAGTATCACGGCGGTCTGGCCGCTCAGCAGGCTGAGGACACAGGCGTTCAGGTGATCACCGAGGCGGTCGTGTATAAGCTTGAGCATGACGCGCAGGGCAGGATTGTTGCCGCCCACTATTATGACTGGAATAAAACCAGCCATCGCATTACGGCACAGACATTTGTTCTGGCGGCCAATGCGATTGAAACGCCAAAGCTTTTACTGATGTCGACCAGCGATAAATTTCCGCACGGGATTGGCAATGCCCGTGACAATGTTGGTCGTAATCTCTGCGACCATCCCGCCATTGGCGTCACCTTCGACGTGGATGAAGAGATTTGGCCCGGACGCGGACCTGTCAGTCCCTGTTCAATAGGGCAGTTCAGAGACGGCGAATTCCGCCGCGAACATGCGCCATTCCGTCTGGATATCTCCAATGCATCACAGGTGGCGGCGGTGACGAAGGAAGTGCTGGAAGAGGGGTACTTTGGTAAAAAACTCCAGGAGCAGGTTCGTTTTCGTGCGGCCCGCCGACTGAGCATTAAAAATGCGCTGGAACAGCTCCCCAATCCCGATAACCGCGTGACCCTGAGCAGCAATAAAGATGCATTAGGATTACCCACGCCTGCGCTCTTCTGGGATGTGGATGACTATGTGCAGAAGGGCACGGAAAAAACGCGAGAGTGCTACGATGCGATAGCGGCAAAACTGGGTGCGACCAATATCCGACACAGCAAAAGCGGTAAATTTTCGAACCGTCAACATATCATCGGTACGTTGTCGATGGGACTCGATCCGGCAACCAGCGTAACCGATGTCTGGGGACGGGCGCACGATCATGAAAACCTGTTTATGGTCGGTACTGGCGTGATGCCAACGGTCGGCACCTGTAATGTCACGCTCACCGCCATGGCGCTTGCGCTGCGTACCGCTGATAAGATTTTGCAGGAGACACAGCATGGGTAAGCGATTGAGCCGATTGCTGCCCGCTACGCTGCTAATGCTGACTGCAACTCAGAGTAGCGCGTGGGCGGAAAGCCAGACTGACCTCATAAAACGAGGGGAATATCTTGCTGTGGCTGGGGATTGTGCGGCCTGCCACACAGAGGAAGGCAAAGCGCCGTTCAGCGGCGGCCATGCCATCGGTAGCCCTTTAGGCATTATTTTTAGCACCAATATCACGCCCTCGAAAACAGCCGGTATTGGTCACTACACTGAAAAACAGTTTGCCGATGCGCTACGCAGGGGCATTCGTGCCGATGGCAGTCATTTGTATCCGGCTATGCCTTACACCGCCTATGCCAAAGTGAGTGATAGCGATGTGTCTGCGCTTTATGCTTACTTTATGCATGGTGTGAAAGCGGTCGATAGCCAGCCAGAAAAAACCGATTTGCCGTTTCCGTTTAATCTTCGCTTAAGTATGGCGGCGTGGAATTTCCTCTTCCTGGACACAAAACCCTTCAAGCCCGATCCCAGCCAGTCCGCGGAATGGAACAGGGGGGCTTACCTGGTCGAAGGGCTAACGCACTGCAGCACCTGCCATACGCCGCGCAATTTTTTAATGGCTGAGCAGCAGAGCAAATCGTTACAGGGCGCCTCTTTAGGGACGTGGTTTGCGCCTGACATCACCGCCAATACCTTACAGAGTGACGATCAGTGGTCACGGGAATCGCTGGCAGCTTATCTGGCGAGCGGTCACGCCGATAACGGTGCGACGGCGGCGGGGCCGATGCTTGAAGCGATAGACAAGAGCTTTTCGCGTATGACGCCGGAAGATCGGGCGGCCATAGCAACCTACCTGATGCCTGCCGCCGATCAGGAAGAAGGCGAGGCTGACGCGGATTCAGATGTTCAGGAACCGGCTAGCGGACTCACGCCGGTGACCGGAGATGATACGCCAGACATGCTGTCCGATTTAACGGATGGCGAGCGCGTATACCGCAACAACTGTGCCGCCTGCCATAACCTTGAGGGACAGGGCCTGAATGGTTTACCTGCCCTGAGTAAACATCCTATCCTGGAAAAGCCTACGGCCGATAACGTTGCCATGGCCGTGCTTGAAGGTGTCTGGCCCGCAAACGGTCAGGGCATGATTGGTTTTGCCCATACGCTGGATAATACGCAAATTGCCGACGTCACGAATTATGTCATGCAGGATATAGGCAACAGTGCCGTGCGCATTACCCCGGAACGGGTGAAATCACTGCGTCAGGGCGGCGAGCCGTCACTGCTTTTACCGATAGCCCGCGCAGGGTTGGCAGTAGTTGTGCTGACGATCGGACTGCTGCTGTTTTGGTGGTGGCGCCGCCGACGTTAACCTCTCCTTCTCCATGTCATGGATGACGTGGAGCGCTGCCTCGACATCTGCGCGTTCCCCGATACGCCCGACCGGTGAGGCTGGCACCATCAGCCTGCTATCAGAGCCTGCTGCCTGTACTCTGAACAGGCGCAAGGCGAGGCTGGCGTTCCTGTCTTAATCTAAACTGAAAACGGCAGATATAAATGGCCTTTCAGGATGTTATTGATAACACGTTGTTTCTGATATGTTGCATTATCCCGTGGCGAGAGAAGGGTTAACCAGCATGGAATTACGTCGAAAAAAAGATGCGGCAATGATGCGCCTTTCACCACTGCTCAGAAGCATTACCCTGGCGGGAAGTTTATTGACGATTGGCGTTATTGTGATCAATGTCTGGACGCTTTACCAGGACTGGCAAAGAACGGTTCGTATCACTGAAGAACGCGCCATTGATCTTTCTTTGGCTCAGGCCCGTCAGGCCGAAGATACCTTTCTGCAAACGGAACTGTCGCTGCGTGAAGTCCAGCGTGAAATCGAGTCTCAGGCAGAGACGGGCGGAGATGTCTCAACCCTCAACGACATCATGCGGACGTTACAGAGCCGCCTGCCGCAGCTGGAGGGTATTTTCTATTACGATGCGCAGGGGAGATGGGTCGCCAGTTCGTTAATGCAGTCGTTTTCAGGAAATAACGCCGACCGGGAGTATTTCAGCTATCATCGCAACAATCCACGCAACAGCCTGCACGTGGGGCCTGCATTACGAAGCCGCAGTTCGGGCCGCTACGTTATTCCTGTTTCGCTGCGCGTCAGTGATAACTACCAGGGATTCCGTGGTGTACTCCTTGCCACGGTGAGCATCGATTACTTTCGTCACTACTACGATTATTTTGTTATTGGTCCAAAGGACTTACTGGCGCTGATGCTGGCAGACAGCACCGTGCTCTATGCTCGTCCTTTGTCGAACAGCTACATCGGTAAAAATCTCTCCTCCAGCCCGCTTTTTCACCAGCTGTTAGCCAATGCCGAACGCGGCAGCGGCCAGTGGAAAGCGAAGGTTGACGGCGTAACCCGCATTTTTGGTTTCGCCAGTTCTAGCCGTTACCCCTTGGTTGTCGCTGCAGGATTTGACAAAGAGGGGCTTTTGATTAGCTGGGCCGAAAGCCGGGTTCAGGGCGTAGTATTAAGCCTGGTGCTTCTGATGGCGATCATTCTGCTGTGGATGTTGATACGGCATGAGGCCAAACGTAGCTTACGCTATCAAATTGAATTAACCCATCTCAGGGATGAACTGACCGAAGCGAATCATTCACTGGAGAATCTGGCAAACGGCGATGGGCTCACCGGGCTGGCTAACCGCCGGTACTTTGACCACTTTCTGATAAAAAGCCTGCTGCACGGCCGCAGTAGCGGTGGGCCGGTATCATTAATCCTTTTCGATATCGATTATTTCAAACGCTACAACGATACCTACGGCCATGTCGCGGGTGACGCCTGTTTACAACAAGTAGGACGCTTACTGAAGACGTTTGCCCAGCGCCGCATCGATATCGCCGCACGCTATGGCGGAGAAGAATTTGCCATCGTGTTAGCCGACACCTGCGCCGCGGATGCGTTAAAAATAGCCTCAAGCGTGGTTGAGGCCGTCAGGAAGTTAGCGATACCGCACAGCTCGACAGGGCTGGAAACCGGGTGCGTCACGCTGAGTGCCGGCGTGGCAACAACGGTGGCAGGGGAAGGGCCAGAAAGGGCGGAACGATTAATTAAACGGGCGGATGAAGCGCTCTATCGTGCTAAACACGAGGGGCGAAACGGGGCAAGGGGTTAGCCTGTGAGAGTTGAGCCAGAGGGAAAGACATCGCCCGGGCATTGCCCGGACGGATGACGGTTATTTGTCGCTACCAAATCCCTGCTTGTGCAGTGCAGGCAGGACTTTTGGGAAATAGATGTGCTGATAATATCCGCTCACGCTGTCGCTCCAGCTTTCGCCGTCTGCTCGCCCGGTGGCTTGCCAGTGCTGAACCATTTCGGCATTGTAAGCGGCGATCTGCTGTTCCAGACCTTCGGTGCGATAGCTTTCTTCGTGACGGAAGGTCTGCAGAGGCAGGCGCGGCTTCTGGAAAGCGGGCTGGTCGACGTAACCGATAACGACGCCCGCGACAGGGAAAGTATATTCCGGCAAATTAAGCAGTTCGATCATCGCGTCAGGATCGCGGCGAATTCCCCCGATGGGCACGATGCCTAAACCTTCCGCCCGCGCAGCGGCCATAATACTGCCTAGTGCAATGCCCACGTCAGTCGCGCCAGAAACAATACTTTCAATGCTGTCCTGAGCAACCTGCTCTTTGCCCACGGCCGCCATGGCGACCCGGGATTTATGCATATCGAGAACGACGGTGATAAAAACGGGCGCTTTGGCAATCCAGGGCTGTCCACCGGCAATCTCTGAAATGGCCTGACGTTGAGCGGCATCCCGCGTAACGACCAGTGAAACCTGTTGTGAGTTAACGGAGGTAGGGGCGCGATAGGCGGTGCTGATAATGCGATCAAGGATGGCATCGTCAACAGGTTTATCGGTAAAGCTGCGCTCACTTTTATGGCTGGTGAACAGATTAATAATATCGCTCATTATTGCTCCAAAAAGGGTAACCCAAGAATTCGTTTCCCAAGGATAGCAAATACAGACTGGCACCTCTTTAACCGCACTGGCTTTAAGCTGCCGATTAATAACAAATTTAACAGGTGAGTCAGGCTGTTCGTGGGTAACCAGCAAAGGTATTAAACAGATGCACCTGGGTGGTGAGCGATGAACGATGGTGACGAGCAAGAAGCTGCTTCAGCGGGCCTGTTTCGTTTTCGAATCCCGGAGACAACACAATCCACCCTGTGAAAACGGATCATTTCCTTTAGAATAGCCGCTCTGATTATTCCCTACCGAGGTCCAGGATGTTGATTTCAAGCCTTATGGCCATTGCTGCCGTTCTGATTATGGGGGTGATAAGCCGCCCTGGCCCAAGCTTTATCTATGTTGCCAGAAATGCTGTTGTGCATTCTCGTCTTCACGGAATCGTGACCGCTTTAGGCACTGGCGTTGGTGCTGCGATTTTTGCCCTGGTCGCGATGCTTGGGCTACAGAGGCTGCTACTTTTGGTGCCGGAACTGTTTGTGGTTATGAAGGTGGCGGGCGGGTTTTACTTATTATGGCTGGCTTTTAACATCTTCAAAGGTGCATCTCAGCCTGTACACCTCGCGTTGAATGGACAAAATGGGCACAGCAAGACATGGCTAAAAACATTCAGAGATGGGTTGTTAACACAACTGAGCAATCCCAAAACAGCCATTATCTTTGCCTCTATTTTTAGTGCCCTTTTGCCTAAAAATATCCCGCTACTGTTTTATGTCGTCATCCCTCTGATGAGCTTTTTGATCGATTTTGTCTGGTACTCCATCGTTTCTGTCGCGCTGTCTGCCGAGAAACCGCGTCAGGTATATTTACGTATCAAGACGTCAGTTGATCGCGTTTCCTCAGCGGTCCTGGGCATACTGGGTATCAAACTAATCTCCTCATCATTCACCAAATAAGCAGCCTGACTGTTTACCCTGGGCGCGCTTAATCATTCGTTCTTTCTCCTGTGGCTCGCCGGAAAGGGAAACCGTGGGTGAGAGGACACAGATGGGTTGATTTGAGGGTAACGACCCGTACCGGCATAAAGCGGACATGCGTAACAGTCTAGAGCCGCGCTCAGCGAAAGGCTGACTTCACAGGATGGGGAGAGTCAACCGCCATATCTGTAGATCAAGGTATCGTCAGTCATTCCCATGCTGTCGAGGCGCTCGTTAACCAGCCTGGCTTCCAGTTTGAAACCGCATTTTAATGCAACGGACTGACTCCGCACATTACGTCCCGCGACACGAATTTCAATTCTCTTTGCGTGCAAAAAATCGGAGGCTATTTTAGTGGCCAGTTTGCACGCTTCGGGCATGATGCCTTTGCCCAGTGCATTGGTTGCAAGCCAGTAGCCGATTTCGACGTAAGGGATAGCCTGATTGCGGATGAACAAGCTTATGCAGCCTAAGAGTTCATCTGACTTGCGTTCAATGATTAAAAACTTATATTCGTCTCTGTCATTCAGGAAGTTATCTGCGGCATCTGCCATGTTTTTCTCAACTGAATCAATAGAGTGAAAACCCGGAGACCAGAGTAAGAACTCATGATGAAGTGAGCTGAACGCATTCAGTTTTCGTTGCATTTCTTCTGCACGGCCCAGGTCAGGCGCTGTCAGATAAAGCATGTCATGCTGCCGAAAAGAAGAAGGAATATCATCCAGATACATAAAAATCTCCTTAGTGCGGGTTATCTTTTTTATCATAAGCGATGAAAAGCTGCATTAGCCTAACTGAGTGAAAAGGGTGAGCCGTGCCCATTCAGGCAAAAAACAGCCAGCTTATTGCGCAATGTCCACATTCAGCAGAAAGCGAAACTTGAGCAGCCTTTCGCGGCTTTGTTAGCCCTGGGTTTTACGCGATATTCACGTTTATGTTCAGGCCCTGCACATTCTCACTCTACTCATCTCCATAACTCACCAGCCTCTCTCTAAAAAAATCAGGTTTTCGTTGATTTCGACGATTTACTAAGCGTTGGTTTTTTATTTTTTAAATACACACAGGGTGAGTTATGACAATTTCACAGCGACTTTATCTTACGTTTTCTCTGCTCTCAGCTTCTCTCGTTTCTATGGTTATTATTTCCATCGTGGTCGTTACTGGCTTCCAGTATCGCTTTCACTATGTTCAGATTAACGCCATACCTTCGATCATCGACTTAAACGTACTGATTGATGAGAACAATGAACTTCTCATTAAGCTATACGACTATCAGGGCGCAAAAGACCCTGCCAGGCAGGGGCAAATTGAATCAGAAATGAACAAAACGGTTGAGCGCCTTAATACCCTCAATCAGCATTATCTTGAGAATGATATATCCAGCGACGAAGATCTGCGGCTGACCAAAGAGGCGTTCGTCATGATTAAAAACATTCATGACAGGCTGCTGCCTTTCCTGCAGACCAACAGGATTCCCCAGTCATCATCGACGGCGAACTCAGATGAAAGCAGTAAAAATCTGAGTGAAGCCATTCGCACGCTTACAAGCAGTTACCGTAAGCAACTGCAGATAAATATTGATATCGGCACTCAACTGGATGAAACCAATACCCATATCTACTATACGACTCTATGGGGACTGATTGCCGGCTCTGGCGCCGTCATCCTTGTATTGGGTTTTTTCACGATCAAAACCATCATGTCTATACGCCGTCAGTTGAACGGCATGCGTCAGACCATGGAAGAGGCCAGTGAAAAACTCGACCTGACTCTCAGGGTTGATGAGTCACGTCATGATGAAATCGGCCTGACGGCAAGGGCCTTCAACCATCTGATTGAGAATGTTTCAGATTCACTGTCTAAGGTGGAAGCTTCTGCTCAGTCGGTAAGCTCTGCTTCTGCACAGATTTCGGCGGGTAATGAAGACCTGTCCTCCCGTACGGAAGAGCAGGCGGCCTCCCTGGAGCAGACAGCAGCGAGTATGTCCGAGCTTAGCGAAACCGTCCGTCAGACCGCTGAAAATACGCGTCTTGCCAGTCAGTTGGCGAAAAACGCCCGGGATATCTCAGAAGACAGTGCTGGTCGTGTCCGCACACTACTGTCCACTATGAGTGACATCAGGGCAAGCTCAGCCAAAATCACTGACATCATTGCACTCATTGAAGGGATTGCCTTCCAGACCAACATCCTGGCGCTGAATGCCGCCGTTGAGGCTGCACGTGCTGGTGAGCAGGGGCGGGGATTTGCGGTCGTGGCGGGTGAGGTTCGTAATCTTGCACAGCGCTCATCCTCTTCAGCTCGTGAAATCAAGGAGTTGATTGAGTCATCAATGGGCTTTGTCGAGGCCGGTTCTGAGCAGGCGGAAGGGGTAGGCTCTAACATGTCACGCATGAATGATGCGGTGCGGCAGGTCACTGATCTGGTGGATGAAATATCCGTAGCCGCCGGAGAACAGTCGCAAGGCATCAGCCAGGTCCATCAGGCCGTAAATCAGATGGATGGAGCGACACAGCAAAACGCCGCACTGGTTGAGCAGGCCTCCGCAGCATCGCGTTCTCTGATAGATCAGGCCTCCACGCTGGGTCATTTAGTGGGTGCCTTCACGATTACGCTTGCGGGTCAGTTAGCCAGTAATAATCGGGAGCAAAACCGCGCCGCAGCGGTATCGTCGCCGGTTTTTAAGAAACCGCAGACCGCAGTGGTTGGCGGACAGGATCAAAACTGGGAGCAGTTCTGATAAAAGTAGGCCATAAAAGGTTCTGATAAGGATCGAAATCTGGCAGCTTTTAAACGCCTGATGCCCTGCAACAGGCGTTTTATATTTGATAAGGGCAGACCGAGAGGGCTGAGACATCGCTGCTGATGTTGGTAATGTCAGCCATGAGCAAAAAGCGAAAGGTATCGTCCCGCCTGAACCCTCGGAGACGCCAGGCAGCAGAACATTCGATTTCTTTGGTCCTGTCTTCATCGTACCCGGATTGACTATGCAGATTACCCTGGGGCCCTGTAAATCCTGGACGTTATCGTTGATACAGGCGCCACAGGACACCTCCGCTCAGGTTCAGGGACGGGGTCAGTTATCATTCTCCAGGCGGGTTTTGCTTTCCTCAAGCTTGATGAGAGCGCCCGTGCGTACGTCGAGAGCCCAGAATGCATCGAAGGCCGCTTTTTCCTTCTTTTTTCCTGTCGCCAGATTAAAGGTTATCAGCCCGGCGCTGGGTTGAAGGGGAGGAGCGCTTGTCCGCTGGAAAGGTGATCACACCCAGGCAGGCAATAATGAGTCCTACACCGGCCCAACCTGAAAGCGGCAGCCTTTCCCCGACAAGCAGAACGGCCAGCAGAGCGGCGACGACCGGCTCCAGCAGCGTGATCGTGGTTGCCATGCTGGCCGGGATGCGCGCCAGTCCGTAGCCATAGCAGAGATATCCCAGAAACATTGGAACCAGCGCCATATATATCCCGACGGCGGCATTATTCCAGGTTTCCAGAAGCGGTGCGCCGGTCATCAGAAGGACAGGGACAAGCAGGATACCGCCCGCTCCAAAGGTCGCCCCCATTGCCGCGCGTGGAGCTATGCCGCCCTGCATTAACCGCCGCGCAGACCACGAATAAAGGGCATAGGTAAAACCAGCCAGCAGCCCCAGCGTAATGCCCGTCATTGCAGAACCTTGTCCAGTACTGTGCCCACCGCTTTCCGCAAGGCAAAGCAGGATCATGCCGGCAAGCCCTGTAGCGGCACCGCCTGCCCACTGCTTTGTGAGGCGTACGCCTTCAAGACGGTACTCAATGAGGGCTGACAGTAGCGGGGCAGAGCCGATGGAAATGACAGTGCCGACAGTGACCCCGGCATAGCGCATAGACGCATAAAAAGCGAGCGGATAAACCGCCACTGCGAGGGCGCCCGTCAGCAGAAAAGGCCAATGCCGAAAAATCAGTCGCCGCTGTCGAATAAGCGGGGTTGCAGCGATAAGTCCCTGGAACAGTCCACCGATACCCATTGCCACCGAGCCCACGGCGAGCGGGCTTAAAGCCGGGGCAAAGGTGGCGGCTGTACCGGTCGTTCCCCAGAGCACAGCCGCGATAATGACGGCCGTTGCGCCACCCGTTTGGTGTCCGGATGCAGGCATCAGTATGCCTCCATCAGTTGTTCAGCAATTATACTGGCCTGACTCACGCAGTCGCTGTTACCTTCCAGCCCGGCTCGTGAAATGCTGCCTTCCAGTAGAAAAGCGAAGTGCCGTGCCATCTTGCGCGCGCTTTCTGCATCTCCCATCATCAAATCTGTCAGATGCGCGGTCAGAATCGCCTCCACTTCCTCCTTGTGCTCACGAACGGCCTGTCGTCCCGGCGCGCTGGCGGGCAACTCTGCCGCTGCGTTCAGCAGGCCACATCCGCGAAACCCGTTTTCATAGGCAAATTCAGCATGGTCCTCATAAGCCGCGAATACGGCCAGTACCCGTTCTTTCGGCGTCATGGCAAGGTCCAGACGATTTTTGTACAAGGCAAGCCATTCCTCGTGACGAACCCTGAGATAAATCGCGACCAGCTCATCTTTAGAGGCAAAGTTGTTATATAAGCTTTTTTTGGCGACCCCGGCCCGCTTTACGATGGCATCGATACCTGTCCCGTTAATACCGTGGTTGTAAAACAGCACGCGCGCCGCACTGAGCAACTTATCATAAGCAGTTTCTGCGCTGGCAGATTGAGTTGGCATGACGATAACCTTTGTTAGCGGTATGTATGTATACCAGTCTACCTACTAAGCGGAAATATTCAACCTGTGTCTGTTTCCGGCAGTGAACAGTCGTTGCAGCCCTTTCTCTGTGGCTGCAGCGAGGATTCCGAGACGTTGTGTGAGTCTCTGGCGCTTTGCATGCGTCTGGTCATTTCTTATAGCATCCGGGGTGCCGCCGAACGTATTACGTTAGCCCTGGCCCTGTCGTGCAGCAGAATCGCATGCAGTCTCGGCTGGTCAATCAAGACGTTCAACGTCACTTATGGGCACGACAGGTTGTCAGGATGCTGCTTTCTGCGTTCATTCGCTGTCAGGAACAAGAGGAAAAGCTCGGTCGTGACGGCGGCCTGGTAAGGCAGGGAAGGATAAGCCCGCATGATTAATCAATGGGTGCATCTTTTTTCTGTCATTTTTCAGCCATAAATCGTTCATTTTTCTCGGCTAGCTTACTGCAATTCTTATTTGCAAAGCGGCGCATGTATGAGCCATCTGGCGCTTCATCACATCACCAAGAGCTGGGGCGAGAAAATCGCACTGGATAATATCCATTTTGACGCCGCCGAAGGGACGTTCGTTGCTCTGTTGGGGCCTTCAGGCTGTGGTAAATCGACGCTGCTGCGCACTATTGCCGGCCTGGAGACGGCTGACACGGGTTCGGTGAGTTTCAATCATGTGGATATCACCCATTTGCCCCCCTCCCAACGCAAGCTCTCCATGGTGTTTCAGTCTTATGCGCTTTTTCCTCACCTGAGCGTTAAAGAAAATTTGTTATTTGGCTTAAAAGCCCGCGGTGAAGATAAGCTCACGTTTGCCGATCGTCTGAGTCGGGTCAGTAAGTTGATGGAACTGGAGGCGTTGCTGGATCGCTTGCCATCCCAGTTGTCCGGTGGTCAACAACAGCGGGTGGCACTGGGGCGAGCCGTTATCGCCAACAATACGCTCTGCCTGATGGATGAACCCCTTTCTAACCTTGATGCCAAGCTACGCCAAAGCATGCGCCGTGAGATCCGTGCCTTACAGAAGAAGTTGGGTCTGACAATGATCTATGTCACCCACGATCAGACAGAAGCCATGAGCATGGCGGACAGCATTATTTTGCTGAACGCGGGACGAATTGAGCAGCACGACACACCTGATAATCTCTACAACAACCCTGCCAGCGTGTTCGCGGCACAGTTTATTGGCGCACCGCCCATGAACATCCTGCCGCTCGCCTGCCACAACGCGAACCACTATCTGAGTCCGCTCAGGGAGCCTGTCGTCGAAGGTTTCACCGCCGGCGCACTCAGTCTGGGCATTCGGGCTGAAGATATTCAGCTTATTAACGCTGATGGCGCGGTGCTGACGGCCAGCGTGGTGAGTTACGAATATATGGGGGCTGATACCTTATTAATGTGCCAGCTTGCTCACAGCCACGAAACATTAACGGTGACGGTAGCAGGAATGAAACGGTTCAGTGAGGGAAGCCTGGTGGGGCTGCAATGGCCTGCTGATAAGCAATACCTGTTTTCCACCGATAGCGGTAAACGCTGTTTGCATGCAGAACAGCTGATGTCTGTTTCGTCCAAAAAATACGCGGTTTAACGATCTTTTTACCTAAGGGAAAATCATGTCTGCTATTCGTCTGTCACATCTGCTTCCTGCATTGCTTATCGCAACCAGCGCGTCAGTTTTTGCTGCCGATCCGGTAAAACTGCAAATGTATTATCCCATCGCAGTGGGAGGCGCGATCAGCCACACCGTTGAAGCACTGGTTGCCGATTTCGAAAAAATTCATCCCGAAGTCAGTATTCAGCCGGTCTATACCGGTGACTACGCCACGACGGTGACCAAAGCATTGACCGCTTTTCGTGGCGGTAATGCGCCACAAATGGCCGTTATTGGCGATATCGAAGCTTATTCACTGATGGATGCGGGGGCGATTGTCGCGGCCAGCGATCTGGCCAAAGACGATGAGGGTAAAAAATGGATCGACAGTTTCTATCCTGCTTTCTTACGCCATATCAATGGAAAAGTCTGGGGCGTTCCTTTTCAGCGCTCGACCGTGGTGCTGTACTGGAATAAGCAGGCGTTTGAAAAAGCGGGTCTGGATGCTGATACGCCGCCTGCGAACTGGCAGCAGGTGGTGGACTTTGGCAAAAAGCTGGTCGTGAAAGACGGGCAAAACGTCAGCCAGTGGGGCATCGAAATCCCGACTACGCCAAATGGCTATTGGGTGTTTCAGGGGTTTGCTGCGACCAATGGCGCGCATCTTGATAATGGCAAGGGCACGGCCGTGTATTTTAATACGCCCGGGAACATTGAAACGCTACAGTGGCTAACCGATCTCGGTCAGAAAGAGGGCGTTTCACCTAAAGGCGCCGTTGCATGGGGCACCACGCCACAAGATTTTTTGAGTGGCAAAACCGCGATGATGGTGACCACCACGGGTAATCTGAGCGTGGTGCGTAAAAATGCGACGTTCCCGTTTGGTGTCGCGATGCTTCCTGAAAAGACACAGCGCGGAAGCCCGACCGGTGGCGGTAATCTGTATGTCTTCAAAAATGCATCCCCGGCACAGCAGAAAGCCGCCATGGCGTTTATCCGTTGGGTCACCGCCCCTGAACAGGCTGCTCGCTGGAGTATTGCTACCGGTTATGTCGCGACTTCACCCGCCGCCTGGGAAACGCCAGCCATGAAAGACTATGTGAAACAGGTTCCGCAGGCGCTGGTGGCACGTGAGCAACTTAACTATGCCCAGCCAGAACTCTCGACCTATAACAGCGTGCAAATTCAGGAGGCGCTGAACCACGCCATTGAAGCCGCGATAACCCAGACGAAAACACCGGCAGAAGCACTGGAATCCGCCCAGAAGCAGGCCGATCGTTTGCTGAAGGCTTACCAGTAATACGATGGCGATGAACACACTTGGAACAGCATCCCCTGCTTTACGCTCAGGCGTCGGATCATTACAGCTGTGCGGCTATTTGCTGATCTTACCGGCACTGGGTTTTTTATTGCTGTTTACCCATTATCCTGCTCTGGCGACGGTGTGGGAAAGTCTGTTCAGCGCCTCACGTAACGGTCATCCGGCCCAGTTTGTTGGGCTGGATAACTACGCTGCGCTGCTGGATGACGATGTGTTTATCCGGTCGTTGTGGAACAATCTGCTCTATGCCCTGGTCACTATCCCTTTGGCGGTGATGCTGGCTCTGCTCATGGCATTGGCCGTTAACCGACGACTGGCGGCTAACGCCGTGATACGTGCGGCTTTTTTTATTCCCTCTCTTCTGCCAATGATTGCGATTGCTAACCTGTGGCTGTTTTTTTACACGCCACAGTTGGGCTTACTGAACAAACTTCTGTCGCTGTTTTCCATTGCTCCGGTTAACTGGCTTGGCGAGCCGGGCACCTCCCTGTGGTGCCTGATGGCGGTCTCCGTCTGGCGTGAGGCCGGTTTCTTTATGATTTTCTATCTTGCTGCCCTGCAGCAGATTGATCCGCGCCTGCGTGAAGCGGCGGAAATCGAAGGGGCATCAAAGGGCTATTTCTTCCGGCGCGTCCAGTGGCCATTGCTGATGCCGACCACGTTATTTGTCTTGATCAATGCATCCATGAATGCGTTTCGCATTGTCGATCAGGTTATTGCGATGACGAATGGCGGCCCGGACAACAGCAGTAGCCTGCTGCTGTTTTACATCTATCGCACAGCATTCAGTTACTGGGATTTACCGGCAGCCGCGGCCATGACCGTGGTGTTGCTGCTGATTTTGGCGGCGATTGCGCTAGTTAAATTTAAGTTGATGGATAAACGAGCCCACTATCAATGAAGCCTTCCTTTTCTGTTGGCCGCCTCGGCCTGAATCTGATTATCTGGTTAGCGGCGCTGCTATGGCTGCTCCCTATCCTGGTGGCGCTGTGGGTTGCGGTGCATCCCGCGGCAGAGCAGGGCAGCTTCAGGCTTTTTGCGCCGCTGACGCTGCAAAATTTTATTAACGCCTGGCATGCTGCGCCCTTTGCCCGTTATTTTATGAATACGATTTTGCTGGTGATGATGATCGTTACAGTCCAGCTGGTGTTGGCCACGATGGCGGCTTACGCACTGGTCCGTTTTCGCCTGAAGTATTCGGGCATGTTGTTTGCCCTTATCCTGTTGCAGCTCATGATCAGCCCCGATGTGCTGATCCTGAATAACTATAAAACCATTGGCGCACTGGGCCTGCGCGATACATTGACCGGCATTGCCTTACCGTATTTTGCGTCTGCCTTTGCCATCTTCCTGCTGCGCCAGACGTTTAAAAGCATCCCCTTAGTGCTGGAAGAGGCGGCGATCGTGGAAGGCGCCAGCCGGTTTTATATCTTGCGTAAGATCTACATCCCGCTGGCCAGACCGATTTATATCGCCTTTGCGTTAGTCTCTGTCAGCTTTCACTGGAATGATTTTCTCTGGCCGCTGGTGATTACCGACTCGGTTAAGGTACGGCCCCTAACCGTCGGGCTGCAGCTATTTTCCGCGCCAGAGCAGGGCGTGCAGTGGGCGCTTATTGGTGCAGCAACATTGATGACAACGCTGCCGCTTTTGCTGCTCTTTCTGATATTTCAGCGTCAGTTTATTCAGTCTTTCATGCGTGCCGGTATACGTTAAGGTGAACGCCAATGTTAACGCCTCACTCGCTTAGTCTGCAGCAGCGCGAACTGCTGGCGGAGGTCGTACCGCTGTATCAACCGCCGTTGCTGCCTCCCTTAGCTGCGCGGAACAACGTTGTTCGTTTTGGTTTGATCGCCGACCCGCAATATGCAGATATCGAACCGGATGTTGACAACCATCTTTACTATCGCAACGGACTACAAAAACTGCACCAGGCCATCACGGCGCTCAACGCGCAGCCGCTCGATTTTGTGGTGACCCTGGGCGATCTCGTCGATCGCGACTGGTACAGCTATGCTGCGGTATTGCCGGTATATCAAGAATTAAAGCATCCCCATGCCGTGGTGCTGGGTAATCATGATGCGCAGACGATTGCCACACGACTTGAAGGTAAGGTTCCCCTACCCAAGAGCTATTACGCTTTCCGTTTTAACGGCTGGCGCTTCATTGTCTACGATGGCAATGATATGAGTCTTTACTGCAATGCGCTCAACGGCACCGATCGCCAACAGGCGGCAGCGTTGCTGGCCCGGCTGCAACATGAGCATCAACCCCACGCGCAGCCCTGGAACGGTGCCGTGGGCGCGCAACAGTTGGTGTGGATAGAGCAGCAGTTACAGGCGGCACAGCAGTGCGGAGAAAGCATCGTGGTATTCGGGCATTATCCGCTGGCTCCCGGGAATACGCATATGTTAATGAACGCCGACGCGCTGGTGAATTTATTCACCCGCTACCGGGTGCGCGCCTGTTTTGCCGGACACGATCATCGCGGAGGCTATGCCCGTATTCTGGACACCGACTTTTTTATCATGAAGGGCATGCTCGACGGCCCTTCAGTTGTGCCCTTCGCGTGGGTGGAAGCAGACGGTGATACGCTCAGCGTAAAAGGCTATGGTGGAGAGATAAGCCGGGGGTAAACAGCATTGGCGATGGATGTCACAAAAGTGTGAGCACAGTATTTTTTGTAACGATTTTAGTTACAGCATACTGTAATTGGCCTTACTCAGGTGCCCGCGTCAAGATTAGCGCAGCAAGCAGGAGGGGTGCCAAAGCCGGGCCGGACAAAAAGCAGGGCGTTGCTTAAACGACCACAATCTGACAGCCCTGTGCTCAGCCTCAACCGCCAGAAATCCTGCCTGTCCGGTCATTGATTGATGCTGTCTGTTGGCTGGATTTCTTCAGGCGCGGTAGTTGGCTTATGTGCCACGAAAGTGCGTTTTTATCATCTGGCAAAGCGAGGCTGCTGCGGCTGATACGTTTTTTTCAGACTGATGCAGACGAATGCCAATCGCGCCAGTATCTGGCAATTTTTGCTGGTCAAATATCGCGAGTGATGACGGCATGCCCGTTTGTGTTCGCAACGTCATTCCGAGCCCGGCCGCCGCGGCCGCCCATATCCCACTCAGGCTTCTGCTGGTAAACGCAATGCGCCAGGGGATATTCATGCTGTCCAGGGCCGCTGTCGCCGCGCTACGCATCAGACAGGGTGCTTCAAAAACCAGTAACGGCAGAGGTCGGTTTCGATCGGTAAATGCGCCGATATCGAAATCTTTTGCGCCAATCCAGCAGAGTGGTAATGACCCGAGCGACTCGCTGTAAGCGGTGCTCTCGTCACCCTGCCAGCTCAGGGCAACATCAAGTTCATTGTGACGTATTGCATCCAGCAGAGGCTTGTTGCGGGTCACGGTCGCGGAGACCTGTACGTCGGGGTGCGCACGTGAAAATTGCCCAAGAAGAGAGGGGAGAAGTGATTCTCCAAAATCTTCCTGCAATCCCAGCCGAACCTCGCCACGGATGCCCACCGATTTCATCGCCTGGTAAGCTTCGTCGTTGAGACTCATCAGCCTGCGCGCATAGGCAAGCATCATTTCCCCCTGGGCAGTAAGGACCAGATGTCGTCCTGACTTTTGCACCAACGCGGCGCCTGCCTGCTGCTCAAGCTTTTTAAGCTGAGCGCTTACCGCCGATGTTGAACGCCCCAGGCGCTCTGCAGCAGCAGCAAAACTTCCCAACTCAATACCGGTGACAAAGGTTCGTAATGTTTCAGCATCGAACGTAACAGGTCTTTTCGCCATTTTTCATCCCGTTTTATGGGATTATGGGTCCCAATATTTCTGATTTTATAGATCGTCAAAGCATCCTATCTTTCTACCACATCCTCAAGGAGAAACAAAAATGAACACGATAAAGGTGAGTCGGGAGAATATGGCCGGGATAGCCCCCAAGCTGGCACGTCTCAGTGAAGAGGTCTTATTTGGCGATATCTGGCAGCGGGACGGGCTTTCACCGCGGGACAGAAGTCTGATTACGGTCAGCGCCCTCATTGCACTGTATCGAAATGAACAGCTGGGCTGGCATCTGGAATTTGCTCGCCAAAATGGCATTTCAGACGATGAAATTATCGAAGTGATAACGCATCTTGCCTTTTATTGCGGCTGGCCCAACGCCGTTTCCGCGTTGACCGTCTTCAAAAACACACAGCCTGAGTGAGGGATACCGATGCCTGTAAGCCATATAGCCATCTCAACAGCGCGTTTTCAGCAGTGGAGAGAGAAAATTTCTGCTGCGTTACAGCAATCGCTTGAAGCTTCATTTTCCGTACCGCGCGGAGACTGCTTTCAGTTTTTTGATTGTTATGACGCGCACAGCCGGATTTTTGATCGGCATTATCTTTGTGGTGCTGAGGCGGGCCGCAGCAATGACTTTCTTCTGTTTACCATTACCGCAGGTAAAACGCGT
Organism: Pantoea ananatis LMG 2665; assembly: GCF_000710035.2. Lineage (GTDB taxonomy): Bacteria > Pseudomonadota > Gammaproteobacteria > Enterobacterales > Enterobacteriaceae > Pantoea > Pantoea ananatis. The sequence continues at coordinate 264,101 of NZ_JMJJ01000017.1, forward strand.
AATACGCAGCAGAAACAGGCCTTTTATCAGGATCTTACCCGGCGTCTTGAAAAATCGATGGGTATAAAGCCCCATGATGTCATGATCGTTCTTCATTTCACTCAGCCAGAAGACTGGTCTTTTAGTCATGGGAAGATGTTTAACCTGGCGGATATTCCCCAACTTTAAGGAGAAAACCATGCTTGCTATGCAATACCGTTTTGTTCTTCCCGCCGATTACGACATGACGATTATTCAACGCCGGATTGATGACAACGGATATAAGATGGCGGGATTTCCTGGTCTCATATTCAAAGCCTGGCTTTATGCGTGCAAAGCCAAAGGTCCCATAAACACGGATGAAAATGTGTATGCGCCCTTTTATCTTTGGCAGGACGCAGAGAGCATGCACTGTTTTTTGTCTGGGGCAGGTTTTAAAAAGCTTACTGAGGATTTTGGCTGGCCGCAGGTGCATACCTTCCCGGTCTTATCGGCCAGGCTGTCGCCAGAGATGGTTCAAGCCGGTTTTGCTTCCCTGGACGTCAGCACCGTTCCTGCTTACGCCGATCTCGCCGGGTTAACACAGCCCCCAAAACAAGCCGGGGCGTTAGCACGCGTATCGGCTCTGGATACCTTTCACTGGCGCCACATAGATTTTTGTCTCTGGACAACGGCGCCCGCGCAAGATTCGGGCCATTTTCAGCGTTATCAGGTAGGGCATCTCTCTGTTCCCTGAATATTTACCGTCTGACACAAAATTATCGCCTAACCACATATCTAAATGATCGGTTGTAAGACTATCTTACTGTAGATGCCAGACACGTTTGCATTAACGCTCTGGTGACGCTATCGCGTTATTCCATGACGCAAACTTTTTCATTTTTAGTGAATGAACCTAGTATTAACGTGCAAGGGGCACTTATGCCTGCTTGTCGACGGAGAAAAGAGAATGCGTATCAAGAATCACCTGAAAATGCTGACGGCTGCATCATTACTGGCACTGAGCCTTCCGATGACCTCCGCGTTCGCGGCACTGCCGGTGGGTGCAAAGGCGCCGGATTTCAAACTGGAAGCCGCACTGGCAGGTAAAGAAACCACCTTCTCTTTACAGCAGGCACTGCAAAAAGGCCCGGTCGTTCTATATTTTTTCCCGGCGGCGTTTAGTGCAGGCTGTACCTTAGAGGCGCATGCCTTTGCAGAAGCGACAGATGACTTTAAAAAAGAGGGCGCAACGGTAATCGGCGTCACCGCAGGTAATACTGACCAGATTGAGAAATTTTCTAAACTTGAATGCCGCGATAAATTCACCGTTGCTGCCGATCCGGGCGCAAAAGTGGCTGCAGAATACAAAAGTACGATGGAGATGAAAGGTAAAACGCTTTCCGATCGTACGTCTTATGTTATTGCACCGGATGGCAAAATCCTGCTGAGTTATACGGATAAAAACCCAGAATCACACATTCAGAAAACGCTGGATGCCGTGAAAAAATACCGCCAGGCCAACCCGGCTTAATTCCCGATCTGGACAGATAAATCATGTTGACTGCTATCGCCGCCGCTTTTCTGGGCGGCATCATACTTAATCTCATGCCCTGTGTGTTCCCGGTCATTTCGCTCAAGGCGTTGAGTCTGATACGGCATCACGCCAGGCCCGCACAGGCTCGTGCAGAAGGGCTCGCTTTTCTGGCTGGCGTAGTGGTCACCATGATGTTACTGGTTGGTCTGCTGTTGCTGGCGAGATTCGGTGGGTCATCAGTGGGCTGGGGTTTTCAACTGCAGTCACCGCTGGTGATTGCGTTGCTGGTTCTGGTGATGCTGGCATCCGCACTTAATCTGTTTGGCCTGTTCGAGGTGGGATTATCACTTCAGCGGGCCGGCGAAGTCGGGGGCGAGCGGGGTGGATTGACCGGGTCCGCATTAACGGGGGCGCTGGCTATTGTTGTTGCTACCCCGTGCAGCGCGCCCTTTATGGCCAGCGCCATAGGTTATGCGCTTGTACAGCCCCCCGTTATCAGCTTTATTATCTTTCTTTCTCTGGCGTTGGGCTTTGCTGCGCCTTTCACCTTGATTTCCTTTTTCCCTGTCGTTGCCCGAATACTGCCGTCGCCGGGTGCCTGGATGATCACCCTAAAACATGGCCTGGCGTTTCCGATGCTGGGTGCGGCGGGTTGGTTAATCTGGGTGCTGGAACGGCAGGCTGGCTCGACGGCGCTGGCAGCGATACTGACCTGTTGCCTGCTGCTGGGTTTTGCCGCCTGGCTGTATGGCCTGGCTCAGAAGCGGCAGATGATGGGAAGGCGGCACTGGGCTCTGCACATCGCCACAGCTGTTGTAATTATCCTGTTGGTACCACCGTTATTTACGCTGAAAACCTCAACGGCAGCCCCTGATTCTTCGGATGTTGTGGCAGCGGCTGCGGTGGCATGGTCTCCCCAAAATGTGGACGCTATAAAAGGCCAGGGTAAACCGGTTCTGGTGAATTTTACCGCCTCCTGGTGCATTACCTGTCAGGTTAATGAACGTACCTCGCTGTCAACCCAGGCAGTAAAGACGGCTATGGCGCGCACCAACACCATTTATATGATTGCTGACTCAACAAAGTACAATCCTGACGTTGAGCAGGCACTCAGTGATTTTGGCCGTGGTGGTTTGCCGCTGTATGTGGTTTATCCTGCTGACGGCGGAAAACCCGTTGTCCTGCCTCAGGTGTTAACGCCGGGGATCGTCATCACGGCATTGCAGCAGGCGAGTGAAAAAGGCAATAAAATGTGATGGTAGATCCCTGCCGGGCATTGGATTTCCGCTGCCCGGCGGCGGCAAGGCTCTGGCGGTAACGGGTTAGCGCAACACCTGAAAACACGCGGCTAACCCGTCATAATCCTTTCAGGCAACGCGCAGTTTTATTATCCTCGACAGGCTTTGGCAGTGATGTATTTCAAAGGAGAGTGATGAAAACAATCGGCCTTATAGGCGGCATGAGCTGGGAATCAACGCTTCCTTACTATCGGTTGATCAATGAGGGAATCAGAAGCAAATTAGGCGGTTTACACTCGGCAAAGCTGCTTCTGCACAGCGTGGATTTTCATGAAATTGAAGCCTGCCAGCGCAGTGGCGACTGGGATCGGGCTGGTGAACTACTGGCTGAGGCGGCCGTGGGTCTGGCGGGTGCCGGTGCAAACGCAATCGTCTTATGTACCAACACGATGCACAAGGTTGCCGGGGCGATTGAATCTCGCTGTCATTTGCCTTTTTTACATATCGCGGATGCGACGGGCAGGGCGATAACGAGCAAAGGCATGACCCGAGTAGCCTTGCTGGGCACGCGTTATACCATGGAGCAGGACTTCTATCTGGGCCGCCTGAATAAACAATTCTCAATTGCTACCCTGGTACCACCGGCAGAACAGCGTAACGTCATCAACCAAATCATTTTTGATGAACTCTGCATGGGGAAATTTACGGAAGGCTCCCGCCAGTTTTATCTTGAGGTGATACAGGAACTGGCTTCACAAGGTGCAGAAGGAGTCATATTTGGCTGCACGGAAATTGGTTTGCTGGTTTCAGAAGCACAAAGCGCGCTACCGGTATTCGATACAACGCGCATTCATGCGAACGATGCCGTCGATTTTATGCTGTCCTGATTCATCCTCAGTGGGATGAATCAGTGATCGAACTTTTACAGGGTGTCGAAAATCACATAAAGCTTGCGCATGGTGGTCTCCATGACCCATGTCCCTTCTGTATTCGCTTCAAAGAACAAGGTATCGCCAGGTTTGAAATGCTGTGGTGCTTCGCCATCCGCTGTGAAGGAACCCGTTCCTGACAGGAAATGCATCATCTCTGCTTGCTTAACGCCGCGACGATAACTGCCCGCCGTACATTCAAAAATGCCCATATCTGTATTCTCATGACCGGGGATCACCGTCTGCAGCCCGGCCAGTGCAATCTCGGGCGATCCCGGAAGGCCCTCAACGGTCCCCCATGATTCCAGCGTCTTGATTGAAGCGGGTTGATTAAGTTTTTGTACTTTCATTTCATGCTTCCTGAGCAGTCGTTAACGATGCAGCGTGGTCTGAATTGATACGTCAGCGTATACAAAAACGGAAAAACAAAGCGCGTCTTAAACGCTTTGGCATGAAAGTTATGCGCAGAATACATTGCGCTAAAAGCATGAAATTTCTGGCCGCAGCCTACACAGGTTTTTGAGTATGGTGCTATCGATGCCAGGTTTAGACAGTTTGAGAGAAAGTGCAGCCAGTTACCGCTCATCCGCTCGTCATTGGTTAATGCTCTGCTCAGTCAGGATCTGAAAAATGTGTAAGTAAGGGGGGATGTTGCAATATCAACGAGCAGAATGAGGTAAATAAGATAATGATTTTAATCTTTGTTATTTCCCTACGCCTGGAGCTCTCTGCATCAGGCTGGCAAGGGTTAATCTGATTTATCAGGTCCGTATTAAAATGGAAATATAAAGATTCTATTTTCACACTGCTGAGTTTGAATACAGCACAGAGCAGAACGGCTAACCGTTCTGTCCTTCCTGGCGTAATCTCTAAAGGGCAAGTTATGAAAATGTTATCCGTAAAAGTGGCACTGCAAACAACGGCGTTCACCATCGCGACCTTGATTACCTTTCAGAATGCGGCACTGGCTGTATCTGTACATGAACAACAGTCAGCTTCTACGCTGCAAAAGAACAATGCGGGCAGTGCGGGGAACATCAAACTTGCTGCTCATCGAAAGCCTTCAGGCGGTTTGCGCATTAATCCTGCCTGTGATGACACCGGCGAACCTTGCCCACACGATGAAACTCAGGATGATATGTCCTGAACCTGCTCGGTTTTACATCCTGAACTGATTATTTAGCCTTTTAATTATGCTCAACCCCGTCAACGAACTGCACCTCAAAAGCTGGACGTCTGACTGAGTAAGGTGCAGTTTTTTATATTCTCTTACATCTCCTTCCCATCGTTATCGATAAGCGTTAAGGACTGAATATTGTGCTAAAAAGCGCCTGTTATGATATCGCTATCACTCCCGGAACGTTAAACGCTTAACGGCGGGTAAACGGTTTCAAGATTTACTGACTTCGGCCAGCAGAAGCGTCCTGATTAACTATGCTCAGTAGACATTAATGCGTATTCGCTATTTATCAGGGAGTCATTCGATGAAAAAATTGTCAGTTGTTCTTGTTACCGCGGGTCTGCTCATGGCGATGAGTTCACAAGCTGAAGCCAAAGGCTGTTTAAAGGGCGCGGCCGTGGGCGGCGTGGCAGGGCATCTTAAACATCACGGTGTCGCTGGGGCCGCAGCAGGCTGCGCTGTTGGACATCATATGGCCAAAAAGAAACAGAAAGAAGCGGCCAGTCAACAGCAAGGGCAACAGCAGCAGGGCGGTTAATTTTTCTCGCAGTCTCTGCACCCTCTCAAAGAGGGTGCAGCTTCCCGTCGCACAGGCTTTAAGCGGTAAATTCCCGTAACAGTCAATGCGCTTCTCTGCTGGCTATCGTCGCAGGCAGACTCTCAACTTAACAAACTGGCTGCCACATTCACGGACAGTCCCAGAATCGCCAGATTAAAAATAAAAGAGATAACCGACTGCAACAAGGCGATCTTGCGCATTTCTGTCGTGCCCGTCGCCACATCCGCCGTCTGGGATGCCACCGCGATGGTGAAAGAGAAGTAGAGAAAATCCCAGTAACCCGGATGCGTCGGTTTCTCCGGAAAGATCATCGGCGTGATACTGTTGCTGCGAAGCAGGTAATGCTGATGGGCATAATGCATGGCAAATGCGCTGGGCAGTAAGGCCCATGAGGCGATGAGCGTCATGGCAGTCAAAAGCAGATGCAGGGCCCGCGAAGAGCCCGTCAGGCTTTTTAACGTGGGAAGCTCGCTCATGATGGCCACCATACTGATCATACAGGCCACGATGACCAGCCCCAGCACCAGCGCGGCACTTTGATCCTGCATCTGGGCGATTCGTTTAATCTCATCTGGCGCGGTACGCAACATGCGAAACCAGATAAACCACAGATAGAGCCATGCCAGCACGTTCCAACTGATTAACAGTCTCTGCATTTGCCCCAGATGCTCAGGCAGTAAAACATAGCAGACGAGACCTGCCACCACAGAGATCAGCAGGCGCAACCGGGCAAACAGATTTGAGCGAAGGGAAGAGGACATGGTTATGTTTTTGCTGGTTACTGAGTCAGTTAACTGTAGTGCAGGCCGGATGACCCTGCTGCAAAAAACGCGCGACGTTTATGGTGGGTTAAAGAACCGGCAGAATGCGAAGCCAGTCTCTGTGTAGCACGCCACTGCCATACCCGCGTGCGGGCATCTATAGCAGTAATGGAGGGTCAACAAACGAGAAGTGCGGATGGTCACCGTTAAAAGCGTGTACGTTCCCTTAAGCTACAAGGATGGCTATCGCGTAATAGTGGCTCCCCTTTGGCCGCGCGACATCTACAGGATTAAAGCACCTCGCGCCGTCAGCGGTATTGCGTCAGGCGTTATACCGTTACGCCTCGTCAGGATGGACACTACCGCTGCAACGTCGCCCAGAAACCGCGCTGATGCTTATGATGTAAGGACTGCACAGCATATTTCGTGTTCCAGTCGGCACTGATTGTGTGCAATGCCCCTCGGTCACTCATCATTCTGGTGCTTCGTCACCAGGAATAATGCTAAATCACTGATTTTTATTGTCATTAATTCTGGCACGTCAATTGCAAAAACCTGATCGGTAAGCAGCGCAACACATAATCTGAATTAAATAGCTGGCTAGGGTTCCGGTTCACGCAGGTGAATGTCTGGTCCGAGAGCTGGCGACCTCTGAGAGGTTACACGGCGGGACAAAAGCCCGGGAGACAGCAGCACCGTCAGGTGTCGCGCTGCTCCTTTTTTGTGCCAACCAGAGGTTAACCATGAAAACAACGCCGTTCATCCGCACGCTTTTGCTGTCACTCACCTTGCTGATCAGCTTTTCTTCCTTCGCCACGGTTAAAAAAGAGTTCAACATCTGCTGGACGATCTATGCGGGCTGGATGCCCTGGGGCACCATCAGCAATGAAAAAATTATTGATAAATGGGCCAGCAAATACGGCATCAAAATCAATATTGTTCAACTCAACGACTACATCGAATCCATCAACCATTACACGGCAGGGCAGTTTGACGGCTGCACCATGACCAACATGGATGCGCTGACTATCCCGGCGGCAGGTGGGGTAGATTCGACAGCACTCATCACCGGCAGCTATTCCGATGGCAACGACGGCGTCGTGCTAAAAGGGATGAATAAAAAACTCAGCGATCTGAAAGGTATGTCGGTTTATCTGCCCGAACTCTCGGTATCGCACTATCTCCTGGTTCGCGGACTGGAAAAAGCCGGGCTGCAGGAAAAAGATGTGAAAGTGGTTAATACCTCCGATGCGGATATCGTCTCGGCCTTTGGCACCAGCAATGTGCGGGCAGCGGTAGCCTGGAACCCGCAGTTGTCCGTCATCAAAAAGACGCCACAAACCACCGAAGTGTTTAGCTCCACCCAAGTGCCCGGCGAACTCATCGACATGATGGTCGTGAACACCCAAACGCTGAAAGATAACCCCGCCCTCGGCAAAGCGCTGACCGGTGCGTGGTTTGAAATGATGGCAAAAATGCAGGCGGGTGATAAACAAGCGCTGAGTGCAATGGCGGCAGATTCCGGTACCGACCTCGCGGGCTATCAGGCTCAGCTTAAAACAACGCATCTGTTCTGGACGCCTGCTGAGACATTGGCCTTTATTTCTTCGCCTGATCTGCCAAAGACCATGCAACGCGTGGCGAACTTCTCGTTTGACAAAGGTCTGCTGGGTCAGGGCGCACAGAGCGCTGATTTTATCGGCATGACATTCCCGGGCAACGTCACCGTTGGCGATAGGGCTAACAGCAAACTGCGCTTTGACGACAGCTATCTTAAGCTGGCCGCTGCGGGCAAGTTGTAACCACTGACCACGGGAGTTCATGTCATGCGCTACATCAACCGCTATCCCCGCCAGGGCATGCGCCTGACGCTAATGCTGCTGCCCTTCGTGCTGATCATCGCCGCCTGGTTTATCGGATCAGCGGTGCGGCTGGAGGCCAATCCGCAGGACAAACTGCTGCCCGGACTGTCGCAGATGATTGAGGCGATTGATCGGATGGCCTTCACGCCAGATAAGCGCAGTGGTGAATACCTGCTGTGGGCCGATACGTTTATCAGCCTGAGCCGTCTGCTCATGGGGCTGGCGCTCTCCTCGCTGATTGGTCTGTGCCTCGGCATTGCCGCGGGCGTTTTTCCGATGTCCCGCGCCGCACTGTCACCCCTGATGACGGTTGTCTCGATGGTGCCGCCGCTGGCGATTCTGCCCGTGCTGTTTATTGTTTTCGGCCTGGATGAGCTGTCGAAGGTCATGCTCATCGTCATTGGCATTACGCCGATGCTGGCACGCGATCTTGAACAGCGGGCACGGGAAATTCCGGCGGAACTGTTAATCAAAGCGCAAACCCTGGGAGCCAATAGCTGGACGGTCGTGCTGCGGGTCGTGCTGCCGCAGCTGTTATCGCGGCTTATCACCTCGGTACGGCTGCTTCTGGGATCGGCCTGGCTGTTTTTAATTTCCTCCGAAGCGATTTCGGCGACCGCCGGGCTGGGCTATCGCATTTTCCTGGTGCGTCGCTACATGGCGATGGATGTGATTATCCCCTATGTCATCTGGATCACGCTGCTGGCCTGGCTGATGGATCTGGGCCTGCGCAAGCTGCACAACGCCTGTTTCCCATGGGCGGAAGGAGGCCGGGAATGAGTTTTATCAATATCAACAATATCTGGCAGGAGTACGGCGACCACGTGGTGCTGGAACGCATCAATTTGCAGGTTAAGGCGGGCGAGTTCTGCTCTATGGTCGGTGCATCGGGCTGCGGGAAATCGACGTTTTTGCGCCTGCTGCTGGGGCAGGAAAAACCCACCCGGGGAGAGATCACCCTGGATGGTAAGGCACTGGCGACAGAACCCGACCGCAGCCGCGGCGTCGTGTTTCAACGCTATTCCGTGTTTCCCCATCTCAATGTACTGGATAACGTCGCGATAGGGCTCGAACTGCCTGCTTCGCCCTTGTCGGGTCGCCTGTTCGGCGCCCGAAAACGCGCGGCCCGGCAGCAGGCACGACAGATGCTGGACAAAGTAGGGCTGGGAAATGCGCTGGATAAATATCCGGCACAGCTCTCCGGCGGAATGCAGCAAAGGCTGGCAATTGCCCAGGCTTTTATCATGCAACCGCGAGTGCTGTTGTTGGATGAGCCCTTTGGCGCACTGGATCCCGGTATCCGCAAAGACATGCACGCGCTGCTGCTTCAACTGTGGAGTGAAACCCGAATGACGGTCTTTATGGTCACCCACGATCTTACTGAAGGCTTCAACCTGGGGACACGGCTACTGGTATTTGACAAAGTCCGCCACGATCCCCAAGCCCCTCATGCCTGGGGGGCGCGTATCACCTATGACATTCCGCTGAATGAGGCGCGAATGGCACAGCTGATGACAGACAGTAAAGACAACGTTTATGCATTAAGGAGACAGCAATGACGGCACGTTTTCACTCAGCGCCCAGCCTGCGCGAAGAGCGGCTTCCCGGCGGGGCGCACACCTCATTCATTCTGCGCAAAGGGCACATCCTGCGCCTGACCGATATTGATGGCGGCGCGAATGTCAGCATGATGATGCTCAATCCGCATGAGAAAAGTGAACGCCTTAATCTACCGGATACGCTGAAGGGCCAGCATACGGCCCGGCTCACTACCGGCCACTGTTTTTATTCCGATATGGGCCGCGTACTCGCCGGGATCGTGGCGGACAGTTGTGGCTGGCACGACCCGTTTGGGGGCGTACTTAACGCGGCGGAAACGCGCGAAAAATATGGCGCAGGGCGCTATCAGGAGCTGCGGAATGGGTTTTACCGCAATGGAGTCGATAATCTGCTGGTCGAGATGGGCAAATGGGATTTGGGTCTTGAAGATCTGCTCATGGTCGTTAACTTCTTTAGCAAAGTCACCGTCGATGAAGATGGCCGCTTCCGCTTCGATACCGAACATAGCCGCGCAGGGGATGTTGTTGAGCTGTTTGCCCCAATGGACGTGCTGATCGTCCTGACCGCGCTCCCCCATCCAATGGATCCTGCCCCTGACTATGCACCGCGTCCCATCCAGCTGAGCTGGTATCAGGCCGATGACGTACAGGCTACCACCGAAGCGCTGTTCATCCGCGATGAAAATCAGCGCGCAATACATAACACCCAACTTTTTGCCCTGTAAGGAGTCAGCGATGATGATTATTTCCAGCGACCGCCGCCCAGAGGATGCGGTTTACCGTCATGTGATTCCGGCGGGCGAACCCTGGCTGTTTGAGGTCAAACAAGGGCAAACATTGCGTCTGCTCGACCTGGAAGGGAATCAGGCGATCGATACGCTGTTCTACAACGCAGATAATCCGCGCGAGCGTTACGATCCCCAGCGTACGCTGCGCCGTCAGGGTAATGCTTACCTGACCACCGGCAGCGTACTTTACTCGAATATGGGCAATCCGCTGCTGACTATTGTCGCCGATACCTGTGGCCGCCACGATACGTTGGGCGGTGCCTGCGCGCAGGAAAGTAACACGGTACGTTATGCTCACGACAAGCGCTATATGCACAGCTGCCGGGATAATTTTCTTTGTGCCTGCCTGCATGACGGTCGCCTGCATAAACGCGATATCGGCGCCAATATCAACTTTTTTATGAACGTTCCCGTCACGCCGCAGGGTGGACTGACCTTTGAAGACGGTATTTCCGCCGCCGGCAAATATGTTGAACTGCGCGCCGAGTGTAATGCGGTGGTCTTAATCTCAAACTGTCCGCAGCTGAATAACCCCTGTAACGGCTGGAATCCCACGCCCGCCGAGGTATTGGTATGGAACTGAGCCTGGTGCGACTAAACAATACGCACGCCTGAAAAGGAGAAGCCCCGGGGACGGCCCCAGGGGACATGTCGACTTTCTGCGGGACGACCCGCTTTCCTGAGAGTTCCGTTTATGTTTGATACCTTACTGATTGCTAACCGCGGTGCGATCGCCTGCCGCATCTTGCGCACCCTGCGCGCCATGCAGGTCAAGGGGGTGGCTGTCTATGCCGAGGCCGATCTGGGCAGCCTGCATATTCGTGATGCCGATGAAGCGTTGTCCCTTGGCGACGGCCCGGCGGCACAAACGTATCTGGCCGCTGAAAAAATTATTGCCGCAGCGCAGCAAAGCGGTGCACAGGCGATTCACCCGGGCTACGGTTTTCTCTCTGAAAACGCCGGGTTCGCTGAGGCCTGCGAGGCCGCAGGGCTGATTTTTGTTGGCCCAACGCCACAGCAGTTGCGGACTTTTGGTCTGAAGCACACGGCCCGTGCTCTGGCGAAAGCTGAAGGTGTGCCCTTGCTGGAAGGCAGCGAATTACTGGCCGATGCCGCCGAAGCCTGCCGCGTCGCCGAGACCGTTGGTTATCCGGTGATGCTGAAAAGTACGGCGGGTGGCGGCGGGATTGGCATGCGCGTTTGTCGCGATGCGCATGAACTGACGGAAGCGTTTGATACCGTGCAGCGGCTGGGGCAGAACAACTTCAGTGATGCCGGCGTGTTTCTCGAGAACTATATCGAACGCGCACGTCATCTTGAGGTGCAAATCTTTGGTGACGGGCAAGGAGACGTTATCGCGCTGGGTGTGCGTGACTGCTCGGTGCAGCGGCGTAACCAGAAGGTCATCGAAGAAACACCTGCCCCCAATTTGCCTGAAGGCATGGCACAGGCGCTCTGCGAGGCGGCAGTTGCGCTGGGTAAAGCAGTGAACTATCGCAGCGCGGGCACCGTGGAGTTTGTCTATGACAGCCTGAACCAACAATTTTACTTCCTGGAGGTCAACACTCGCCTTCAGGTCGAGCATGGCGTAACAGAACAGGTCTGGGGCGTTGACCTGGTGAAATGGATGATTGAATTGGCTGCGGACACCTTGCCGCCCCTGCGCGAGCTGGTTGCCGGGCTTGCGCCACAAGGCCATGCTATCCAGGCACGCATTTATGCGGAAGATCCGGGACGGCAGTTTCAGCCTTCACCGGGCCTGCTGACAGACGTTGCCTTTCCCGACCAACAGGATGCTCGCCTGCGCATTGATCACTGGATTGAAGCCGGTTGCGAAGTGCCGCCCTTTTTTGATCCGCTGCTGGCGAAAACGATCGCCTGGCGGCCCAGCCGCCCGGAGGCCATTGCCACACTGGCGCAGGCGCTGGCAGAAACGCGTTTATACGGTGTTGAAACCAACCGCCTCTATCTGCAGCAAATTTTAGCGTTTGCGCCCTTTGTTCAGGGAGAACCCTGGACCCGTTGTCTGGAACAGCTGAGCTATCAGGCAGCGACGGTTGAGGTGCTAGGCGCCGGTACGCAAACCAGCGTGCAGGATTATCCGGGCCGTCTGGGCTACTGGGCGGTCGGCGTACCGCCATCGGGGCCGATGGACGACCGCGCTCTGCGTTCAGGCAATCGGCTGCTGGGCAATGATGAGGGGGAAGCCGCACTGGAAATGACCCTCACCGGACCCACTCTGAAATTCAATACCGCCATCCAGGCCGTCATCTGCGGTGCACCACTGAGCGCTATCCTGGATGGCCAGCCCGTGCCGATGGATTGTGTTTTTACCATTCCCGCCGGGGCGACGTTAAAGCTGGGTGCTGTGAGTGGGGCGGGCGTGCGAAGCTATCTCTGCCTGAGCGGCGGCATTCAGGTGCCAACGTATTTAGGCAGTAAAAGCACCTTTACGCTTGGCCAGTTTGGCGGCCACGCCGGACGCGCACTGCGTAGCGGCGATGTGCTGCACCTGGCCCCACAGACAGCAACGGAAGCTGGCGCGGCACTTCCTGAGGCATTGCGCACGGATCTCCCGCAGATCCGCACCCTACGGGTAATTTATGGTCCACACGGTGCGCCGGAGTTCTTCGCGCCGGACTATATCGCCACTTTTTTTGCCACGGAATGGGAAGTGCATTTTAACTCCAGCCGCACGGGCGTCCGCCTGATTGGGCCCAAGCCCATCTGGAGCCGAGACAGCGGGGGCGAAGCCGGACTGCATCCGTCAAACATTCACGACAATCCGTACGCGGTAGGTGCGGTTGATTTTACCGGCGATATGCCGGTGATTCTGGGCCCGGATGGACCCAGCCTCGGGGGATTCGTTTGTCCGGTCACAGTCATCGAAGCCGATCTCTGGCAGTTAGGGCAGTTGAAAGCCGGTGATAAAGTGCGCTTTACCTCGGTGGATTTAACCACCGCGCGCCAGTTGGCTAAAGCGCGAGGCCAGGAACTGGCAACGCTCTGTGGCCAGGCGACAGCCTGGCAACCTGCGCCGCTGACCTCGCCGATCGTGATGACCTGCGGTGAGGCCGATAAGCGTCTGGTCGCGCGACTTTCTGGCGATACGCATCTGCTACTCGAAGCCGGGGAGCCGGAGCTGGATCTGGTTCTGCGTTTTCGCATTCATGCCCTGATGCAGGCGCTGGAAGCGCATGCAAAAGACGGGGTGATTGATATCACGCCCGGGATTCGTTCGTTGCAGATCCATTTTCAGCCTGAAATCCTCACCCATGACGCGCTGCTGGACTGGGTACGCGGCGAGTGGCTCAGGGTTTGCCTGAGTGATGATCTGCAGGTGCCAACTCGCGTAGTACATCTGCCGCTTTCCTGGGACGATCCCGCCTGTCGCCAGGCGATTGAAAAGTACATGACGACGGTACGCCCTGATGCACCGTGGTGCCCCAGTAACCTTGAATTCATTCGCCGCATTAACGATCTGCCTGACGAACAGGCGGTCTGGGAGACGGTGTTTGAGGCCAGCTATCTGGTTATGGGGCTGGGCGATGTCTATCTGGGGGCGCCGGTTGCGACACCGCTGGATCCGCGCCATCGCCTGGTCACCACAAAATACAACCCGGCGCGCACCTGGACGGCAGAGAACTCGGTGGGTATCGGCGGCGCTTACCTCTGCGTTTACGGCATGGAAGGACCTGGCGGCTATCAGTTTGTGGGGCGCACGCTTCAGATGTGGAATCGCTATCGAGAGGTTGCTGATTTTGCGGGGAAACCCTGGCTGCTGCGCTTCTTTGATCAACTGCGGTTCTACCCTGTATCCGCCGAGGAACTGGTGCAAATCCGCCGCGATTTCCCGCTGGGGCGTTATCCGCTGCGCATTGAGCCCAGTACGCTGCGGTTGAGTGATTATCAGCAGTTTCTCGCTCATGAGGCGCAAAGCATCGCGGCGTTTCGTGACCACCAGCAACAGGCGTTCAATGCGGAACGCGATCGCTGGATCGCCAGTGGTCAGGCCCATTTCGACAGCCAGGAGAACGTGGCAGAAGAGGGCGGTGATGCACCACTACAGCAGGGCGAGCAGGGTGTCGAAAGCCCGGTTTCCGGCAACCTTTGGCAAGTGCAAACCACGGTGGGAAGTCGGGTTCAGGCGGGGGATGTTCTGGTGGTACTGGAATCCATGAAAATGGAGATTCCGTTGCTGGCACCCTGCGATGGGATCATCCAGCAGGTTAACGTACAGCCAGGCAGTGCCGTGCGCGCCGGACAGCGGGTTGCGGTGATTGTGGAGGATAACACCTGATTTTGCGTTAGCACTGGCAGCGATAATCGCTAGGCCTGAGTGCTTATCGATCATGCCCGTTAGTGATCTTGAACGGGCAGGTGCGCGAGACTGACCTTCTCGTGCACCTGCACGCTGCGTCGGTAACACGCACCACAGTGTGACGTGCATGTTATCCGCATCAATGTTTCAGGGAACAATAACCATCTGTGAAGGCGCGCCTACGGCAACATAGTTCCCGGTAAAGCTGATGGCACCACTCGCTTTATCCACCCTGAAGCTGGTGATGTTATCGCTACGCTGATTCATCACGTAAATCATGCTGCCATCAGGGGATAATGTCAGCGTTCGGGGATAATCCCCGCGCGTCCACACATCATCTTTATGCGTCAGTGTGCCGTTAGCATTGACCTCAAAGTGCGCAATGCTGTCATGCAGACGGTTGGCGACGTAAAGATTTTTCCCGCCCTTATCAATGACTAACCCGGCTGCAAAACTGGTGCCTTTATAACCGTCAGGCAGCGTAGAAACCGTGGCCTTTTCCTGCAAAGCACCGCTTTGCGGATTAATGAGGTAATGTGTGAGCGTGGAGGCTTCTTCATTCACTAACCAGAGCGCATGACCCTCAGCGCTAAAAACGAAATGGCGGGGGCCTGCACCGGCAGACGAGGCGTTTATCCATGCGGGTTTGCCGGGCGTCAGCGTACCGTCTTTATTCAGGTGGTATTGGTAAATGCGGTCCAGCCCCAGATCCGTCGAGTAAACAAACTGGCCCGTGGGATCGCTGGCGACCATATGTGCATGCGGACCATTGTGATCGTTGATGGCAAAGCTGCCGTCTACCGCTGCGGCCGGCTTGCCTGCGCCAGCCGGGCCGCTGTCCTGATGATGATCGACAGCCTCACTCAGCTTGCCTTCTGGCGTCACCGCAAACACTGTAATACTGCCGCTGACATAATTTGCGACCATCAGGTAACGCTGATCGGGTGTCAGGGACAGGTACACCGGTCCTTTGCCTTGCGTGTCGACCTGATTTAATGCAGTGAGTGAACCGTCCGTACCAATCTGATAAGCGGTGATGCTACCTTTCTCGGTCTCACTCGCCACATAAAGATGTTTACCATCCGCTGACGCCACCATCTGTGCCTGGTTGGGCAGTTGACTCACCAATGTTTTTCCCGACAGTTCACCCTGCGCATTGACGATAAATCGATAAACCCCTTCGCCATTGGGATTATAGGTTCCCACATACGCGTAAGATGCCTGAGCCATCAGCGGCACAATGGCCGAAGCACTTGCAACGGCGGCTAGCGCCAGAATCGTTTTATTCATCATTTTTCCCTACTCGTCAGTGTGGTTAATTTTTACGGTCGCCTGAACATCCGGGCAATGAATACTTAGTAAGCAAAAGGGCAGAGCGTCGCATTTCAGTAATACGTTCTTTCTTCACGTCGAAACGGTTGCCAGAAAAGGGAGATGAGCGGTATTCGTTTGCTGTTAGTCGTGTCGCTTTTTGAAATGTCAGAAACGGCCCCTCGTGGCACGAAGCCTTACGTTGATGCTGTTCGTTTTCTGATGCGTCCGTTAAGCGTTGTGTCAGCTATGTTAAACCAGAGTCTGGACAAATTATCAGCAATGTCTGGCCGGATACAGAGAGTGTTTTTCCAGTACTAAACGGAAATGTTTTGGCAGGGGGTGAGAGATGTCACAGGGGAGGCAAGTACTCCAACTTTTAATCTCCGTTATCTGCAGGTGTGGAAAGTATTTCGCGCATCTTTAAAGGGTTTTCGATGAGAATAATGACCGGGCCCGGCGCCAAAGTCACCTCGGCGGCGTCACTCCAGAGGCCTTCGATCAGGCCTCATCGTGAGGACACAAATTGTCTAGGGTTGTGGGGGCAGTCCAATAGTCCAATGGAGTATTATTGACTGTGCCTCAGAGAGTTATCGCAGCCTGGCGGTAACGAATTACTTCAGGGAAAGAGCGAACATGTCTATAACCATCAGCGTCCTGCTGGAAAACCGACTTAAGCCCGAATCTAAAAATTTGCTGCGTGCTAAAGCCGGACTTAGTCTGTTTATCCAGGATGAAAATGATTCAATTCTGTTTGATACCGGCCCTGATGATAGCTTCATGCATAATGCAGGTTTAATGGGAGTCGATTTGACAAACCTTACCGCGTCTGTACTTTCCCACGGTCACTATGACCATTGTGGCGGTGTTCCGTGGATACCTGACACATGTCGAATAATATGCCATCCAATGGTGGCGAATGAGCGCTACTCGGCAGTAAGGTTTCCAGGCTATACCGCCAGAATTAAAAAATTGTCGATACATAATAATTTTTCACGTTTTCGCATGGAGTACAGCAGTACCCCACTACATATAAATTGATTATCTGTTAGATAGTCAAAATCACGAAGGATCCTACTGGCACTACATGCTCGGTGTGGTGCCATTCTGTCTCGCGTCATTCGGCTATCAGCAGACGCCGGCAGTGGCGATCCGTAATGCCAGGTCGTTGTGATGCAAGCGAAGTGGTGAGCCTGCCATCAATGACATCCTGCAGGATTTTGAAGCGGTTAACTTCATTCATCGTAAAGTACTCCGAACCCTAAGCCGTCATCAGTTGCGTCCTCAGCCGCGAACCCTTGAAAAAGGCCGATAATGCGGACATTTCTATACAGCTAGAGGCGGACATCTGAATTTACCCGTTACACAGTAAGTTCGTATAATGCTATTTATGTTAAATATGCTGGATTTGATCTTAAGTCCATGAGTTCCTCTCTTTCAGAGATGTTACTGATGAATCAGAAAGTTGCCAAAGTTTAGTTGTGGACTCACGATGATTGAATCGCCACGGATAATCTAGACACTCCTGAGCCGTTGATAATACTGGTTTTCATATTCTGTTGGTGACATCTGATCGCTCGAACCATGCCGACGCTTACTGTTATAGAACATTTCGATGTAATCAAGTTGCCGGAGTGGCCGTCGAATAAAGTGGCTGAAATCCTGCCATGGTGTGGATCTCACCAATAAATAGCCGTCAATACGGCGCTCACTTAACGCTTACCACCGGCTAGCAGGCGCTGAAAATCTGTGACGCCTTGGTGCTTTCCGGCGCCGTCGGCGTGGTGGTCGATTCTGTCGCCGCCCTAGTGCAGAAAAACGAACTTGAAGGGGAGACCATCATTGGGCGGGATACAAAAGTGAAGGTGGAAAGGACTTCCGCTGCACCGCAGGCGTGCTACCGTTCTCGCAGAAAATCCTCACCGCCGAGTTGCATCAGGGTATTGCTGAATGTCATGGTGTTGTCAGCCATCGGTTTGTTCCTTTTAAGATAATTGTCTTCACAACCATTAACTTACCGGATAAGCCGACGGCCTTCACCATCCTGCTGAATTTACACCACGCCCTCAGACTCTACCCTCCAGCTCCCTAACTTTTTTCAGTAAGAGGCGGCAACTACCCTGACATGGGGGCTTACTAAAATTACATGATGACTACTCTGCGCATAATACGTGCCTGACCTGCCGGCACAGCCCCATCTCCGGTGTGTAATGTCGAACCATTATCCCATATGACTAAGTCCCCCTGCTTGTACTGATGCGCGTAAATATAATCCGACTTTTCACAATGCGCATAAACGGCATTCAGGCAAGATTGGCTCTCTTCTTCCGTCATGCCTGATACAGTGTCTGTGTGAGTCCAGTTAACATAAATTGATTTACGCCCTGTCTCTGGATGTGGACGCAACACAGGATGCAGAGTATCAGGTCTCTGATCTTCAGGTTCAATAGTTAACATGAAACCACGTTCCTGACAGCGCTGCATCAGTTTGTGAGAAAAACCGAAAATAGCCTGCTTATCCTCCAATTTTTCCTTAAGTGCCAAAGGTAAATCATCACAAGCTGCCAGAGTATTACAGAATAGCGTCTTTCCACCTTGCTCAGGAACTTTCTCAGCATAAAAGGTAGTAAACCGTGGGGGTTCTTTTTCATAACACATATCGGAATGCCAGATAGGAAACCCGGGGCCTGGATACCCTTGCGCCTCACCATTTTTCTGAACGTTAGTCACATAAGTCATTTCCGGCCATGGGCAGGTATTCTTTTTCAGCGGGTGCGGAAAAATGTTTCCTAATTTACGACAAAAGATAATCTGTTCTTCAGGTGTTAATTGCTGCCCTGAAATAACCAGTACCTGATGATTTATCACGAGCCTGATTAAGGACTCGACATCTGACTGATCGATTGACTTTACATCAATTCCGGTTACTTTGAGCCCAAATCCCAGACTCAGTTCTGTATGTTCAAATCCCATATCATACTCCGTATTTAATTTTAACAATTGAAACAGCACTAATAGCCAGAAAAGAAACAATGAGAACCATCACACTCAAATCGTAAATTTCGTGTCTGAAAAAAAACAGCAACAGGCCAGCGATCAGAAAAGTGATGGAAAATTGCTGAAATCCCTGAAAAGCAGCAGCCTGAACCGGTATATCAGGAAATGTTTGTAATGCAGCAGAAATGGCAGGTCCGAAATAAAGGCCACAGTTTACTTGCATCATCATTATCCAGGTAACAAATCCATAAAAAGGCAATTCATAAAAAACAGTGAGCGTTGCTAAAAAAGCAGACAATGCTATCTGGGCTATCAGGCAGTACTCCAAAAGCAGCCCTGAAGGCTCTTTCTGCCGTGATACGGCTCCCATGTAGCTGCCAATCATGAAGCAACCCGAAGCTATAGAAAATAATAAGGCAAGCGCCCATTTGTCCTGCAGATAGACCGTATGCACAATAAAAGGCGAGGTAGAAAAGAATAAAAAGATCCAACTCATGCCTGCTGATGAAAATATAGCATAGCGCCAGAATTGAGGACTCCGTGCAATCTTCCCGTAATATTGCCGAGGCGCGGGCTGCGTGCGCCAGTAAAATAAAGGGTTAACCCGAAAAAATAAAATCAGAATCAGGCAGCCCGTCAGCGCGAGCATAAAGAATATGCCACGCCAGTTAGCCCCTGTGTTGAGAATTGCCACACCCACCAGAGGTGCAAGCAATGGTCCAAGACTGGTTATGCCTGACAGAATACTGTGTCCTTTGGTTACCTGTGAAGCGGAAAAACTTTGTGTGATTAATGACATTGATATAACCAGTGTTGTACAGGACGCCAAAGCCTGCATAAAACGCAACACGAGTATTCCGGTATAAGATGTCATGAAAGCAATAGCTGCTGAACTCAAAATAAACAACACAATTGCCAGCAAAAATAATTGATGATCGCTGAAACGGGTGGCTCCCAACCCGACCAGGAGCTGGCAAAAAGCAAAACCCAGAATAAAAATATTCAGCATCCACTGAATCTGGCCAGCGGTTAGCTGGAGAGACACGGCCATGTCCGGCAGCGCTGGCAAGAGCATATCCATTGCCAGCGCCCCCAGAAGCGATGGCAAAGTCAACATTAGCATGATTAGCCAGAATCTACGCTGATGGTTCATAGCTTATCCCTGCTTATCTCCTGTAAAGCCACTTTGAGTAACTGAAGCATGGCATCATAATCCTGCCGCGCCATAATTCCCCATTGACTGTGAGCATAACGTATCGGTAGAGCCAGATTAATGGCTCGGACACCCTTTCCAGAGAACTGTAGCGAAGAGGCATCCTGACCGTAACTGTGTTCACTCTCCCACTGTTTCGGAATATGGTGATCACGGGCTACATCATGAATAAATGTCACTAACCGGGTATCAGGTAACATACTCCCGTCGTAGACGAACAAAGCCGGCCCGGCACCCAGTATGGGGGTAGTTTCCTGGGTAAATTGAGTGGGGTAATCTTTTGCAATGCCCGCTTCCAAATTCAAAATCACATCAGCATCGACCTGACCAGCCAGCGCGGCAGCGCCTCGCATGCCGACTTCTTCCTGTACGGTTGCAGCAAAGGTGAGATTGAGATGTTTATAAGTTTCAGGATTTTTACTAATGTCAGCCAGCAGTTCGGTCATCATGGCAAGAAGAGCGCGATCGTCAAATGCTTTAGCCGCATAGCGTTTACCCGGATCCAGAATCGTGAAATTAGCGGCTGGCGTGATAGCTAAACCAGGCCTGACACCTTTATCCAACAGTTGCTGCCGATTAAGCCCTGTATCAAAGAATAGTTTTGCCGATGTGACCGCTGGAGGAACGCTGAAATCATTGAGTACATGCGGTGCATCCATTCCTGTGAAAGCAGGCAGCGTTTTATCGCCAATCGAAATATTCCAGCGATGCCCCCATAAAACATGATCTATCCAGCCCCCTAATGGTTTAGCTTTAATATATCCTCGCTCATCAATATCTGTGATGATAAAACCCACTTCATCCATATGAGCCATGATCAACACATTAAGATTGTTTTTTGATTTTTCTGATTCTTTGTTTTTAATCCGCGCAATAACATTGCCTACATTGTCAACAGAAATATCAACATTATTATTTTTCCACAATTCGGTTATGACATTTCGCACAGGCCCTTCAAAACTACTTGCGCCTGGAAGATTCGTTAGCTTTTCAATTAAATTTTCCGTTTCATCCTGTGCGTTAATCGAGAATGAAAAGAAGTATGACATTAAAGTCAAAAATAAAAATATAGTCGTATTCAGGTGGCGATACATATCATCTCTCAAAGAATAAAAATCACAAACGGTATTTATATGCCCTTGCATTAGGCCGTAGTAGACAGATTCCATACTTCAAATTTACCGGAAATTTTGAAGCCATATTTCTTGTAAATATTTAGTCCGTCAGGAGATGCCTGCAGCACGCAAATTTTTGCTTGTTTTTTCTGTGCTAACTGTAAAGCACTGTGAAACATCTCGCTACCAAAGCCTTTCCTGCGCCACTTTTCCGGAGTCGCAATATCAAAAATCCCTGCAACATTGTCTTTTAAATACAGGGTGGCCGTCGACACAGGTACCCCATCCAGATACCCTACCAACTGAATAAGATGTTCATCCAGACGAGTACAATGTTCACCTGCTGCCTGATAAATTGCACGGATGTTTTCTGCTTCAACAGGATTACCCGGCTCGAATATAGCTGATAAAACCTCTCCAAAATCCCGAAAACGCACCGGACTATCACAATATTCGATGCAAGATAATACTTTTTTCGGACAAGCTGATATCGGTGCAGTCAGAGGAAAATACATTCCTACATCGTTTTCTTCATGACACCAGCCTGCCTGTTCCAATAACTCTGCAATAACCGTCGTGGGTTCAGCAAACCACCACGCTGCTGGCATATTTCTTTGACTATAATATTGGGTAATACGCGTAATATCTTCCTGTAATGTCGGTGTTCCAAAAACGGTATTAAAGGTATCAGAGCGTTTACCACAGTCGATATACTGAAGTCCGTTAAGGTAACGTACCTGCATGTCCGGCAATTGCCGAGCTAGGGAGGAAAATTTTTCAGAAATATTACCCGACATATAAAGACTGACATTCACTTCATTGATGTTAATCATATCTTCCTCTGTATTTTTAATGTCCATATCGTGCATGCGTATTTTACCCATCGTTAAGTTGGGTGAGTTTATTAATTATTTCCAACCGGAGTTAAGATTTCACAGATAAGCCTAATTACATTTTCTGATTGCTGGTGATGATAAAAATGATCACCTTTATGAGGATAAAAGGCGATGTTCTTTTCGCTGGAAAATCGCCTCCATCCGTCAATCATCTTTTCTGTGATCAAATAATCCTCCGTTCCCCATAAAATATGGATAGGGGTCCGCAAAGGTTCAGATATCGGACTGACATACTTTTCACACAAGCAAATATCCTGGCGTAATGTGGCCAAGAAGGGGTACAACAGTTCTGGCTGCTCAAGTAAGAAAGTCTCTGTCCCTCCCATGCCTGCCAGCTCCCGGATTAATTGTTTATCACCCAGACCAGTAAGGCTTCGGATAATCGGTTCATCAGGTGCCCGGCAACCTGAAATAAATAGAGCATGAGCAGGCTTATCCCAGTAACTTTCCATTTTACACGCCAGCTCAAATGCAATCAGACCTCCCATGCTGTGACCAAAAAATACTATCTTTTTATCCATGAGATTTTCTAGTTCAGGCAATATCAAATCTGCCATTGACTGGATACTGTCGGGCATAACGTCTTCCCTTCTGGCTCCACGGGCTGGCAATTGCAAATATCGGCAATCCGCATGCTGAGAAAAATACCTGAACCAAGGCATGTAAGCCTCACCGCAACTGCCGGCATGAGGAATAAAAAGGATGACAAAATCTGCTCTGTTATTACGTACCGGGCTGAGATACATAGTCACATCTCCTTATAATCAGTATTGACTTCCTGTGGCACTACGTCAGCTTTCTCACTGTCCTTCTGTTTCAGCCGCCTGACAAAATGGCTTAGCTTTGGCGCAGCGTAGATATCGGCGATATTCACGGTGGTGAAGCCCTGCTGCCTTAATGCCTGTATAAGTTGAACAGAAAGCAGAGAATTCCCGCCTGCTTCAAAAAAATGGGTGTCAGTGGTAGGTTTATCACTGAACCCCAAGCATTTTTGCCAGGCCGCGACAATCAGGGTTTCGGGATCGCTATCAGGTTCCCCTCCTTCAGGCTGAATGAAGTTCTTGCCGGGCTGCTCAACTGGTGACGGGATGCTGTGGCTGTCAAGAGGTGTCGCTGGTAGCGCGATTCTGTACAGCCCCTCATTTTTATTCAGTACTGGCGGAGCATCCTCACAATGCATAATGCTCAGAGGAGCCCCGTCAGCAACCTGCTGTAACTGCTGCTGCCAGTGCTCCCAGTTCTGTACAGCCAAATGACAACGGTAGCTGAATTTTTCAGAAAGATAACGTTGTTGAAGCGTCCAGGCGCAATATGGCAGTGTGTCAGGCGACATGGATTCAGTCGCTTCGCGCAACTGACGTGCCAGTTCCTGTACCCTCTGCCCAGTGGATGCAGCTAAAGGGATAAGGAAGGGCCCGGTTATATGCTTCATTTCTCGTGGTGGTGCCTCGCCCAATACCATATGCACATTTGTTCCACCAACGCCAAGCGACGTGACGACGCTCATGCGTGATGCACCACGCCATGGCAAGGGCCGGGCATGTAAAGCAAAAGAAGACGTGCCTTTGAGGATCGTGCCGGTCTTGTGAGGCTGCGGATAGATCAGTTGGTTGTGGAATGACAGCAGACATTTTGCAACGCCCGCAAGGCCACTTGCTGCATCCAGATGACCGATATTTGCTTTGATACTCCCGAGTGAAGGAAGCGGCATCTGGCGACCATAGACTTCACTCAAGGCAGCCAGCTCAATCGCATCCCCCATGCTTGTTGCCGTACCATGACCTTCTATAAAGCCAATATCGCTGGCTTTTACTCCCGCCACTTTTAACGCACGCTGCATAACGGCAATCTGTTGGTCAATACTCGGTGCCGTGAAACTGACCTTTTTTCTACCATCATTATTTACTGCGCTGCCCTTGATTATGCCCCAACACGGGGCTCCCTCCAGCAGTGCTTGTTCCAGCTGTTGCAGTACGAGCACAACCGCCCCGGTCCCGCCAATAGTGCCATCAGCATCTTCAGTAAAAGGGCAACAGGATCCGGATGGAGAAAATATCATTCCTTCACTGACAGGATATGCTTCCTTTAACGGCAATGTCAGTGAAACACCTGCGACAAGCGCAATAGAGCACTCTCCCATTCGTAAAGCCTGGCAAGCCTGATGCAAAGCAGCAAGACCACTGGAACAGCCGCTTTGTACCGTCATTGCAGGCCCTGTGAGATCAAGATGCCAAGCAATACGCGTCGCTAAAAAGTCTTTATCATTGGCGAGCAACAGGTTATAGCGGGCAATGGCATTGTCTGCATCCTGTTCCAGACAGGCCTGCCAGTGGGACTGATTAGCGGAGCAACTGGCAAACACGCCGCATTCAATAGCCTGTCGGCTACTAAGCGAACGATATCCGGCAGACTCCAACGCTTTGACTGCTTCCTCAAGCGCCAGTCTGTGTTGCGGGTCCAGACGGCTGGCCTCCGCTTCAGCCAACCGAAAATACCGGGAATCAAACCAGTCGTGCCGTTGAATTATTCCCCTAGCTCCCACTCTGTCAGGATGCTCGTTATCAAATCGTTCAATTGCCGACCCAGCATCAGCCAATAATTCATGAAGCTGCCACGGTGTGTCACTTGCGGGCAGGCGAACACTCATTCCTGTGATTGCGATATCCATAGTCATCAGATCGTTTCTTCCTCAAAAAACTTGTCAACCAACCGTTGCTGGTCACGGATGCAGGGGTGGCGAAATATGTCAAGTAAAGTAATAACAGGTTGCTCCAGCAATTTATTCAACTGCTGAACTAGCAATGCCGCCTTGATTGAGCTGCCACCCGCTTCAAAAAATGGCAAATCATCTGGCAGGCTTTTGTGGCCAAGGATTTGCTGCCAGATGTACTGTACCGGTTGTGTTGGATGCTGTTGAGAAAGGCCGGTGTCCGTTAACGGGTCAGGCAGCTGACTTTCGTCTATTTTGCCGTTTACGGTTAGCGGAAGGGCGTCAATACGCATCAGCTTCTCGGGGATTGCCCATACAGGCAGCGTTTGTGACAAAAGCTTTGTAACCGTTTGCGGCGTAATATCCTGTTCCGCGACATACCAAGCGGCCAACATGCGTGTACCACCGCCTATGTGAATCGCTCTTACGACACAAGCTTTTATGCCCGGAATCTGTCTGAGTGTGATGCTGATTTCATCCAATTCAACGCGATGGCCGTTAATTTTTACCTGTTGATCTAGCCTACCCAAGTAATACAGTTGCCCATTGCCATCAGCAACAGCCAAATCACCACTAAAGTAATAGCGATTTGTCTGACTGACCAGTGTGCCAAACCGCTGCTGATTGAGCGCCGGCGAGTTAAGATATCCGGGACTCACCCCATCTCCAGTGATACACAATTCGCCAGGAACGCCAACCGGGCAGAGCAATCCTCGCTTATCCCGCAGTACAATTCCATTATCTGCAAGCGGCTTGCCGATACATGACATTGTGTCGTCGGGGGACATCTCATGCACAGTGGCATGAACAGTAATTTCAGTGATGCCGTACATATTGATCAGGCGAGTTTGTTCTGAGCCGTAACACTGCCACCATGGATTTAAATCTGCCGGACGTAACGCTTCTCCACCAAAAATAATCATCCTCGGGCTATGATTTAACGTCGTACCCGTGGTCCCAATGAAGTTACGGAACGCAGTGGGTGTCAGACTTAATACCGTAATACAATGTTGATCCAACAAGGAGGCGAAGCCGACCATGTCAGTTGCCAGGGCTGGTGGAACGATGACTAGACGCCCACCATAGAGTAAGGCACCAAATATTTCCCACACTGAAAAGTCAAATGCAAAGGAGTGAAACAACGTCCAGCTATCCTGCTCACCAAAGTTGCCCCATTGTTGACAGGCGCTGAACAGTCTGCAGACGTTATGATGCGTTACAGTGACACCTTTAGGCTGCCCTGTTGTCCCAGACGTAAATATGACATATGCCAGATCGTCTCCGGAAACCGATACAGGTGTCATACTCTGATTCTGGCGTAGGAGCACGCTGTAATGAATGTCTTTCGGCGCAGGTATGACCGAATCATCCACCACCGTCAGGCAAACTTTACTTTGTTGAGCAATATAGTGATTTCGCGCAGACGGATTACGGGGATCAAGCGGCACATAGAAAGCACCTGTACGCAATACCGCGCATAAAACGGCAATCAATCGCCAGCCTTTTTCCATACTGACACCGACGGCATCGCCCGGTTTAACCCCTGAAGCCTGTAATCCAGCGGCTAGGCTTTCCGTTTCCTGCCACAACCGGGCATACGTTATTGCGGTATCGTCATCCTGAACAGCAATACGGCTGGAAAAGATTTCTGCACTAGTGGCCAGCCAACTCACCAGCGATGTAGCAGTTGCCACAGGGGAGGATTCCTGCAATGCCTGTAATAAAGGCTGCTGCGCCAGGGGAACTGGGTTGATTTGACGGAGTACCGTGTCTTCCATCGCGCAGCCCTGACAGAGGAGTTGTTTGAACAACTGGGAGAGTGTGCTTACCCATTCCGGATAAACTGTGTCTCCCTGATATTCAAAAATAACTCTTAAATCGCCCTCTTCAGTCACAATAGCGGAAACCACCAGCGGTGCTTTGGCTTCCTGAGGCTGATAAAAATCACAGCGAACAGACAGGTCAAAAGATGTTCCCATGCCCTGTAGAAAATCCATATAGCTAAATAGCGTACTGAACATGGCATCTTTATCTGCCACACCTTCCAGATCGGCCATTATTCCGTCTATGGCTACGTCCTGCCAGGCCAGACTATCACTGAGCTGTTTCTGAATTTTCCTGAGGACATCCCCCGCGTTGCTCTCATCGTTCAACTGACAACGTAAAGGCAGCGTATTGGTCATATTTGCAACACAACGCTGTAACTCTGATTGCTGGCGGTTTGCCACAGGAGTGGCGATCACTATGTCCTGATTTCCGCTTAATCGCTGAAGCGCGATAAACAATGTCGTCATGAGTAATACCGGCAGCGTGACGCCTTTTTCACGCCCTTTATCTACCAGCTCATGATGTACCTCACGGCTGAAAGTCCAGGAGAGTGAGCCATCGGGTACATTACATAACGACTGAGGCCAGACAGGTTTTGACTGAAATCCGTTCAAAACGTCTTGCCAGTAGGAATGGGCGGCCCGCCGACGTGCCTCATCGGGCTCAGTTATCACATAAGCTTCCGGTGCTGAATGTCTCTCATCCCGGTAAAGTAATGCGATATTCTGAAGCAACGCACGTAAGCCAAGCCCGTCCACTGCGGTATGAGCGATTGAAAGCAACAACGTGCTGCCCACAGCATGATCATTGTTAAGCAACAATGCCCGAACAGGAGGCTCAGATTCCAACTGAAACGGAATCCCATAAAATGCAGACAGTTCACCGTCTGTGCCTGAACCACATTCCTGCCGCCACACGTCATCCAGACATGCAGGACGATAGCAGGCCCCCTGCTCATCAGGTTCGATACAGCAAGATAAAGCCCGACTCCTGTGAAGCACAGTGAGAAATGACTGTTTTAAGCGAGGAACATCGACGCCCTCATCAAAATATAATGTTACTCCGATGTTGTAGCAGGCCCTGGCACGATGCGTTTGATACACCTTAAACATGCGGTACTCAATTGCACTGAGGCGATCAGCTTCAAGCATAAGTGGCACCGAAACTGCCCCAACAGACACTGGCATGCTTTGAATCTGCTGTTCCAGTTCCCTGAGCGTGACGTTCTGGCTCAGCAGGGTATCAAGACTCATTAACTTACCGAGTTGTGTGCGGAGCAGTGTCTGAAATCTCACAGCAGATAGGGAATCCCCACCCTGCGCCATGAATGCCGCATCTTCATCAGGAACTGATCCAAGCGCCTCTGCCATAATCTGCATAACTGGAGACAACGGGGGCTCACCTGAGCGTGATAATGTCTGACTCCATTCCTCACTGAGGGTGCGTCGACAAATTTTGCCACTCGTTGTCCGCGGCAGCGCTACTGAACGGATATGCCACACATGCGGCATCATATAAGGAGGAAGCATTGCCTGTAATCGACTTAGGCAACGGGCAGTAAAATCGCCGTCCGGCTCATTAATATCGCTTTTTACCACAACAGCAATCAATTTTTGCTGTTCTTGGAGTGTGTTATCTACAATGATGGCAGCTTCGCGTACCTCATTGAGTGTCAGTAAGGACTGTTCCAGCTCTTCTAGCTCGATGCGGTAACCACGAATTTTGACCTGGAAATCCATACGTCCATGGAAATGTAGAATGCCATTGCGATCCTGATGTCCCCAGTCACCAGTCCGATAGATACGCAGCAATTGTCCTTCCAGCCCACGGATAAAAGGGAAGCGTTCGGCGGTAAGGCTGGGATTATTATGGTAGCCTTCAGCTAGCCCGTTGCCCGCCAGACATATCTCTCCCGGTTCACCAAACGCTACCAACTGCAGTGCATCATTTAAAATAAATGCCTGGCTTCCCTCAATGACCCGGCCAATCGGTACAGGCCCGCTTTCCGGCCGTTCCTCTTCCCTCAAGCTTCGATAAACAGTTGAGTAGGTTGTATCTTCTGATGGCCCCCAAAGGTTGCATATACAGCTCACTTGGCTGCACTGGTAAATGTCATTAACCAGCTTCCAGTGCAGTGCTTCTCCCGCCAGATTCAACGTCGTAACCCCCTTAGGGATCGCCTGTGCTCGCACTAGCTCACGAGCCGCTGAAGGCACCGTATTAATTAATGTCAGCGCAGCGTAGCTGGACGATGGCGTCAACAAGTCAAGTGCAGAATCAACCAGATAGAGAGACGTTCCCGCAGCAAGAGGAACAAAAATCTCAAAAATAGCCAGGTCAAAGGTGATGGTTGTGGAAGCGAGTACACATTTCAGCTGTTTAGGCGAATAAAATGCCAGAGCCCAGTCCGTTAATGCCTCCACACTGGGGTGGCCGATAGCAATCCCCTTAGGCTTGCCGGTGGAGCCTGATGTATACAGTAAATAAGCTATATCATTAGAATGTTGTTGAGGCAGCATGTCGGTCATGGCTGCATTATTTTCTGTCAGCTCGCTAATATGCCATAGCTGGCAGTCTGTTGCAGTCGGAGGCTGTGTGTCATAGACAATGGCTGCTGGTGCACTTTCGACAATAATACTTTGTCGCCGTGCCTCCGGATGCCGGGCATCAAGCGCAACAAATGCACGCCCACTGTGCCAAACTGCCAGTAATGCTGCAATTAAATCGGGTGTTCTGGACAGATGAACAGCCACAGGTCCCGGCTGCGGGATCTGACGGAAATGTTCCGCCAGCGTTAGAATTTTTTGCGCCAGCTGGTAGTAACTAATTTTATCCTGCTGCCAGTAAATAGCAGTCGCATTCGGCCGAAGCTTTGCGTGCTTCAGCACGCGCTCAATAATGGAACCATTCATTTCTTATCTCTCTTATCATCCGTTGATACAGATTAAGCAATCTGGACTTTGTCCATATATTCACGCGCTAACTGTTCAACGTGAGCTGCAAATTCCCGCACGGTTGGATGTTCATAAATCGCCATGGCGTGCATCCTGATGGGATAGTCTTTTTTAAGAAGACTTATCAGTTGCAGAACGATTAAAGAATTCCCGCCCAACTCAAAGAAATTGTCATCATTACCAACCCGCTCGATGCCTAACAATGCTTCCCAATGTTTTGCGACGGTAATTTCATACGTTGAGAGAGGATCTTTCCACGAGGTTTGTACAAACTCATCCCTACTACGTGAGATCAGCGTTACTTTCTGCGTCAGCGACGCAACAGATCCCACTCGTGACCAGTTTTCAATAACTTTGTTGAAATCGAGTGTGGAAACCACAACACGGGAACCGAAAGTAGTAGAGAATAGTCGGCGATAGACTTCAAAAATTTCATCCTGAGACATTTTGTTTTTAATATGCTCACGGCTAAGTTCTTTGAACTGTGGCTGTGCAGAATAGTTTCTGGCCCGCGCTTCGTTCACAGCACCCCAGTTAATCGCCAGCACCTGCGTGTAGCCGCGTTGATGGCAGTGCTCCGCCCAGGCATCCACAAAAGCATTCGCAGCCGTATTGTCAACCTGACCCAAGCCACCAATGATGGCATTCATGCTGGAGCAAAGCAGGATGAAATCAGGATTAAGTGGCAGGAAAACATCACAGAGATTCATTGTGCCGGCAATTTTAGGCGAGAAGACCTGTTCCAGCGAATCGCGCGTCTTTGTATGGATCATTCCGCTGTCAACCGTTCCGGCAGCATGAATAACGCCATCCACACGTCTGTGACGCGTCTGTAATAATGTCTTAATCTGGACTAAGTCTTGCCGGCAAGTAATGTCCGCCGTCAAGATCTCGACTCTGCCCCCCAGATTTTCAATTCTCTGTAAATGCAGTATTTTTTCGCTGACAGTGTTCTCACTTCCGTGCTGTTCCAGCCAGCTTTGCCACTCTGAATGGGCAGGAAAACGCGTGCGGGTAGTCAGGTAGACCTGTGCCTGATAATTCAGTGCCACAAACTCCGCCAGTTCCAAACCAAAATTGCCAAGTCCGCCCACAATAAGGATGGTTTTGTTACCAGACAGCAGACTTTCGCCCAGCTGTGTTTCTGACACGCTATAACGTGCATAGTCTTTTACAAATCTATGGACACCTCTTATGGCAATTTCACTGCTGCTGCCACTGCCCATCTCAGCCAATAGCATCCGAATCGTTTGTTCGGCCTGAAAATTAGGCGCGATATCCACCAGATGACACTGGATGTCCTGATATTCTTTGGGCAACACTTGTGAGATGCCAAGCAAAGTAGACTTTGCTGGTTCAATATCCTCTTCACCAACGATGCTGATCATTCTGTCTGCAACCAGTAACGTATGAAAATTCACCGTTAGCGCTAGCTCATTATACGCCTTACACCAGGCAACCATGGTATACAGCCCTTGAGACTGAATGCGATCTGTTGTCTCATTTTGATTACCCAGACACCACAGATGAACCACCCAGTCGGGCAACATAGCTGTTTCAGCCAAATCCTGAATCAGCAACTTCATGTGCATTTCATTTCCGGGCTCTATACGATAATGATCGTCGCCCAGTCGGGCATATTTTTCCCCAGCGACTACATGTAACAGACTCGCACCCTGTTGGATTAATTCCTCGCTAAACTGCCCGGAAAAACTATCGTCATGATGGAACATCAGTATGCGTTTACCTGTTATATTAACGGTCAAGGCAGAGATGCGTTGTTTTTTCCAATAGGGTGTATAAAACCACTGGGAAATATCACTGATTTTTCTATTTTCAGTTGACTGTCCCTGTTCTGTATTGAATGGTTCCGCATCGATCCAGTGATCGTGAGCTTGAAAAGGATAGCCAGGCAAAGGAATACGTCGACAGCTCTTGGGAAAAGACGTGTTGGTAACAATGTTGCCATCGCTTAACCAGAAATCAGACAGTTGCACCGCCGTCGCCTGCTGAGCTTCCTCCAGCGTCCAGCTACGACTCGCCGTAACGGTCATACACTCAACAGAATCAGCCATTGACAGTCTGTCGCACAAATCACTCACTGAATCTACGACACAGCCCCAACGATATTTAAATGCGCTACGCCCACTCAATAATGTCCAGGCAATGTCGGCTAATTGACTTTCAGGATGCTCCTTTAGCCAATCATGCATCCGCTTAACCTGCTGAAATACGACGTCGGGAGTACGAGCACTAAAGCCGATAAAGACAGGTGTACCTGCTACCACTGTCGGCCTGACGTCAGCAGGTGCCTGCTCGAGGATCAATGCCCCGTTTGTTCCACCTACGCCAAATGAGCTGATGGCAGCAATGCGTTGGTACGACGCGGAGGGTTGCCACTCAGTCAGACTTTGCGGGATGGTAAAAGGAGACTGATCAAGTCTGACAGCAGGATGGGGCTGGGTATAATTTGCCAGAGGTGAGACAGATTGATGCTTCATGTCCTGAATGACTTTGAGCACAGCTGCAATCCCAGACAACGCGTCCAGATGTCCGATATTGGCTTTAACCGTACTCAGCGCCACCGATCCCGCAGGCAGCCCGTCAAACACCTTTGTAAGCGCTTCAAATTCAATCGGATCACCAACACTGGTGCCAGTACCGTGCGCTTCTATATAGGTAATATCTTGAGGCTCTAGTTCCGCATTTGCCAGCGCACCAAGCATGACTCTGATCTGACCCGACACCGAGGGTGCCATGTAGCCAACTTTATCGCAGCCATCATTGTTTATGGCTGTAGCGAGAACGACTGCATGAATGCTGTCACCATCCTTAATGGCATCTTCATAGCGCTTGAGCACAAGAAAGCCAACACCATTGGTAAAAATCGTACCATCCGCATCTGCGGAGAAAGGTGCACAATGGCCAGAATCGGACTGAATACCATCCTGTTCATGGTGATATCCATATTGATAGCGTGGTTTAATAACCGCTCCTCCTACCACCGCCATATCGATATCAAACTGTAATAAACTCATACAGGCTTCATGAATGGCAACCAGTGAACTCGAGCATCCACTACGAAGATTTACTGCTGGCCCTTGCCAGTTAAAATGATAAGCAATCCGCGAAGCCATGAAATCGGGTTCGTTCAGATAGAGAAGTTGCGTTTGCTCATGTAAATCAGCCCGCTGGTGATACTGGACAGCAAGGTTTTCATTAAAGTAGCTGTTTACAGCCGAAACGGTATAGACGCCAGTTGGCGCGGAAATCTGATCGGGTGCATAACCTGCGTGTTCACACGCCAGCCAGGCATATTCCAGTGATTTTCTGATCTGCGGATCCATATAAGCAGCTTCTTTAGGGTTATAACCAAAAAAAGCAGCGTCAAACTGACGATAATTTTCGGGGCCACCGCCAACGGGACGGAAGCTGGGTAGTTGATAAAATGAGGCAGGCAGGTGTTTGGCAATCTCTTCCTGTGTATAACGTCGGATACCTTCTTTTCCCTGTGAAGTCAGTTGCCACAGTTGCTCTGCATCAGGACAACCCGTTAATGAGCCGGCATAACCAACGATCGCGATTTTATTACTGTCATTCATGGATATTTTTCCCGATAGTTCCGTTAAAAAGGGATGAAACGTGAATTAAGCGCGTTTGCTGTTGTGGCTCTGGCGACGCCTTTGAGCTCGTTGGGCAGCATCGGCACGGGCCGTGTCGAAACTTCTGTTGCCGGTAATACTCGCAGCCAGTTTGCGGACTGTGGGATATTGAAAAATATCCACCATGGACATAGAGGCATTGACAGATTGGTTCACTTGCCCGGTCATTCTTAAAGCCAGTAATGAATGTCCGCCCAATTCAAAGAAATTGTCGTCAATACCTATTCCATTCAGACCAAGTAATGACTCCCAGACCGCAACAATTTTTTCTTCGGCAGTCGTTTGGGGAGGCTGATATTCGCTCTTCATGTCAGGACGAGGAGCTTTTTGTGCCGATGCATCATCTACAGAACTCGCCGCTTCGTGATGGTTTTCGACCCATTCCCGATAACGCTGTTGAAAGTCAACACTGGAAATGATTCGCTGCCCCTGCAGATCCTGCCAACATTGCCAGAGAAACCGGCGCCCCTGAGCTGGCTGCATTGCATAGCGATTAAGTTCAGAGCCAAATGCTCCCTGACGGAAATGCTCAGGCACGTCTTCGTCATTTCCAAATTCCCATGCTTCCCAATTCAGCAGTGTCCAGCGCGAAGAGTGATGCCGACGAAGCTCGGCAACGGCAGCATCGAGCCAGGCATGCATGGCTCCGTAGATATACATACCGATACCGCCAAGCACAGATGAAATTGATGAAATGACATGGCAATGCGGCACCTCAAGCGAAGAGGCAACTTCTGCCATGTTGTGCAACCCTTGGCTTTTTGCCGCAAAGCTCAGCTCACAGAATGGTGCGTCCACATCGCGGATTAGCTGATAATGCATAGATGCATCAATACCGGCTGTATGAATAAGTACGTCCAGACTCCCCATATCCGTTCTGGCTTTCTGGCATGCGGTCATCAACGAGGAGACTGACTGCACATCTGCTTCCCCCAACGTCAGACGTCCCGGCCACCGTTGCATCAATGCTTCAATCCGGTCAGCGCGTTGCATTCCTGCCTCAACACCCTGCTTTCTTAGGGTCTCGAGCGAGCTACGCTGTAGCAGACAGACATGTGCCTGACTGTTTTCAAGAAAGACCTTGGCATACTGGAGCCCTACCTGCCCACCACCGCCTAGGATGACTACGGAACGGGGCGGTGTTATTTCACCACTGCTTTTTTCCGTTAGCGGTGCAGCGAGAAATCCTTCACCAAACCGATCAGCATCTCGCAGAGCGACCACGGCAGGCGACTGGGCAGTCACTTCATGTGCCAGTAGCAACTCATTCTGCCCGTCTGTATCAATCAAACGGGTCGTCAAGGCAGGGTACTCTTGGTTGAGTGACTTGACAGCAGAAGTCAAGGCTACCAGTGCAGGGCAAGGGGACGCCAGCAAATCGACGGCAGACTGGGTAATGATCCGCAGGCAACGAGCCCCCTGTCCCCGCCAGTTTCTTACCATATCCAATAAGATCAGCAATGGTTTGAAGGTTTCCCGGCGAAAGGTCTCAGGATGTAATAACAGTAAGATATTGTCAGGAGCCTCTTTCATCATCTTGTACCAGGACTCTGCATCAAACGAAATGATGCGCGTTCTGTCACCTTGACAGTTCAGTCGGCTGCATAACATGTCAGCCATTCCGGCTGT
The DNA here is from genome assembly GCF_000710035.2 of Pantoea ananatis LMG 2665. Taxonomy (GTDB): domain Bacteria; phylum Pseudomonadota; class Gammaproteobacteria; order Enterobacterales; family Enterobacteriaceae; genus Pantoea; species Pantoea ananatis. The sequence goes on from NZ_JMJJ01000017.1 coordinate 299,107, forward strand.
AGCAGAGGAACCATCCGTTATGAATAACCATTCACCCGTACTTTCCGCCACCCTTTCCGGCCGAGTTAGCGGCACCCAGCAGCGCTGATAACTGTTCAGAGTCAGGCGTTCAGTACGCTGTTTTTCAGTCCAGCATTCAGTTAACTCAAAGGGATAACCGGGTGGCACAGGTAGAGCAGGTTCTGGCCGACGGTCATGAATGTTTTGCCACTGAATGTTTATCCCCTGCTCCCACAACCGACCAAAAGCTGTCATCAATACTTTATCTGCCTGCTCTGACTCTGCCGGATGCGGTAAGACGTTAATACAGGGATGATGCGTATTCTGAGAAGCCAGTGCTTTCAGCGTATGTCCGGGACCTACTTCAATAAAGCAGACCGCCTTGTCCGTGGCAGCAGCCCTTCTGACCGCCGCAGCAAATGCGACCGGTTCACGCATCTGACGTACCCAGTAATCCGCCTGACTGATGTGTGCAAAGGGTTCAATCTGTGCAGTAAGTGTTGATATCACCGGTATTTGTGTGGCTGAAAAAGATGCGTTCTGAAGAGCCTCACGAAATGCAGGCAAAATTGGCTCAAGTAGTCGGGAGTGAAACGCACGCTTAACTTTTAAAGGTTGATAAAAAATTCCTGCCTGCTGAGCACGGGTCATAACCCGGGAGAGTTCATTTTCGCTACCGGAAACAACACTTAACATGTCACTGTTGAGCGCGGCAATATCCACTTCTGTCCCGTGCAAAAGTGAGGGCAACAACTCTGCGCCAGCCATGATGCTGCACATAGCGCCAGGCGCTGTCTGTTGGATCAACTGTGCCCTGACAACAACCAAGCTTGCTGCATCCCGAAAGCTCATTGCCTTTGCTGCAACCATTGCCGAATATTCGCCAAGACTGTGGCCCAGCATTAGGTCTGCCTTGACACCGCAATGGCTTAAATATTCAGCCAAAGCAACCTCCAGCGCTAAAAGTCCGGGCTGGGTATGTTCAGGCATATGGATTTCATTCTGCAGTTCGAATAATATCGCGCGATAATTTTTACCCGACAACTCACGCAGAATGGCTAATTTTTCATCTAGCCTCTCGCGAAAGTAAGTCGAAGATTCGTATAACTGTTTCCCCATACCTGCATACTGCGAACCCTGTCCGGTAAACATCATTACGATGGAAGGCATAGTGTCCGGAACAGTAACGCCGCTTCCCGCATTTTTCACACCCGCTTTCAATTCCTCAATGCTGTGTGCAATAACACTCTGACGTACAGGAAAGGCGGTTCTTCCGAATCGGGTCATCGCCGCTGCCTTTTCAATAGCACGGTCATCTCCCTGCCATCCTGCCCAGCTATTCCGAACTCTGCCCAAAGCTTTTTGGCTAGGTGCCGAAAGTAAAAAGAGATGTGGCGAAGAAGATAAAGCAGAGGATGCCGTCAACACAGGTGCCCCACTCAAAATTACATGGGCATTTGTGCCTCCAATACCCAAGGCGCTAATGCAAGCGTAACGAGCATTTTCTGCCAGTACCCGAGGCTCTGTGTTAATAAAGAAAGGCGAGTCTTCCAGCGTAATATGTGGATTAAGATGCTCAAAATTCAGTTGTGGGGGAAGCTGACGATGCTTCAACACAAGGCAAGCTTTAATGATGCCAGCAAGGCCACTTACGGTATCCAAGTGTCCCAGATTAGCCTTTACAGATTGCAATGCGCAGGTAGGTTCCGCAACTGATTTCGTGGGCCAAGCTTCCTGAAGCGCTGCAAATTCAACAGGATCGCCTAATTGGGTACCTGTTCCATGCGCTTCATATAAAGCAATGTTTTCAGGCGCAATATTGCTTATTTTCATTGCCCGCTGAATAACACGACGCTGACCGGATACAGAGGGAGCGGTAAAGCCTGCTTTATCCGCTCCATCATTATTCAGTGCACTACTTTCCAGCACACCTAAAATGTTATCGCCATCTTCAAGTGCTTTATGCAGAGGTTTGAGAACCAGAGCTGCAACACCATTCGTGAAGACGGTACCGCTGGCATCACGATCAAAAACACGGATCTTGCCATCTACAGACCGTATTCCACCAGCCAGATAATCGTATCCCTCACAGTGAGGGGCTGCCAGTGACACGGCTCCCACCAATGCCATCTCGGCCTGTCCTGTTAATAAAGCAATACGAGCCTGATGGAGAGCAGCCAGTCCAGAACTGCATCCGCATTGTACGGAAAATGCCGGCCCTGTTGTGCCAAGTTTCCAAGCGATTCGGGTTGCCAGGAAGTCTGGAAGGTTGCCTAGTAAGGCCTCATTTTCTGTTCCCGCCTGCAATTCACCTGCCAGATTTTGCAACAGATAATGGTTCTCACTAGCCGAGGCGAATACCGCCGTAACCGGTAACGATTCCCTGTTCATATAGCCAGCATTTTCCATTGCCCACCAGCTATGTTGCAGCAGATGTCGATGCTGAGGGTCCATTTTGCTGGCTTCATGATAAGAGTAACCAAAGAAGTGATAATCAAAACCTTTCAGGTTTTCCACACCCCCCCAAGCATTTATGTATTCATCTCCAGGATAGGCATTATTATGGAAAAAACAGCGTTTATTTATCAATCCCATCCATAAATCATGATCATTACTAACTGATGGGAATTCAAATGAACTTCCTATAATGGCAATTTTATTCATAATAAAAACAACGTCCTTGTGATGATGAATACTATCAAAAACAGTGAGTTTAAAATAGTAAGATATCAATATAACATAAGAATATTTGTAGTATTATCACAAATTAAAAATTAAATATAAAGAAATTCTAATGTATTTGCTTAATTGTGATCTGTGTCATCCTTTTGATACCCGAAAATTTGAATACCACTTTCCCACCGTTATTGCGGCAAAACTGGCAATTGCCGACGATCTGGCCATACCGCTGGCCAGAATGTCGGATGAAGACCGGGCGTTTATCGACAGTATTCTGACTGAGACGCTTAACCGTAGTGAAGTACTCGTCCGCATTAGAGACTATTTTCGTAGCAGACAATCAGGAGAAGACCATGCGGGTTGAAGTGATGGAGCATTATGGACTGACGCAGTCTATTGAACAGGCCGGGTATTATGAAACTGCCCACCATAAGCAGCTAATGAAAGACATTAAGGGTGCGATACATGGAAATGGTTGAAGACAGCGGTGGTCGGCTATCCGTCGTTCTGGCCGGTCACCCAAAACTGCGTAATGATCTGCATCGCCCGGCGATGGAGGAAATTGGTTATCGCACCGATATTTTTACGCTGGACGGGAAAAGTTGGCCACCGACCGTACCAGACGCAGCACTTCCACGGCCTGAGACGGCTCCAGCCGGTCGAGATCATCGATGATGACGATAAAATTCAAGTCAAGTAGCCTGATTTTTTTATCAAGGCTGGCGTGCAGGTCACTTGCAGTCTGCTGTCGGCCCGATAGATCAAGCTTCGCAAGCGTCTCCATACCCTTTGCGGCCATCCCGAGGACTGGAACGAAGTTGCCGGCAAACTCTGCCAGAGGCGCAAGTCGCCCGGAGGTCTGCCGGAGATAGTTTTGCATGTCCAGCGCCGCGCCGGTGTTCCTGCCCCTCCGGATGCGCCGTTGGAATTTCTGCCAGAGATTACGTGGGAGCGGCTGGCGCCTTTCCTCTTCCTCCCGGAGAATTGCGGCTACAGGCAAGAGCAGTGAGTCAACCGGGCTCATGCTATTAGCTCGCAGCCACGGCGCTAAGTGGAGAACGTATGTGCCGTCGGGTTTAAGATCTTCCAGTTTGTTCATCAGTAGGCGGAGCAGGCTGGTTTTCCCCGCGCCCCATTTTCCTTCAATCCCGATCACCGTACTGACGTCATTGTCCAAGGCCAGTATGCTGCGGACAAGACCTGCTGCTACGCCTTCAAAACCATAGCGGTCTTCTTCAGCCCGGCTGACGGGCGCCTCGGTGCCTGCGCTGAAACCGCTGTCTCTTACCGTCATGTCATAAGTCCCCGTTCAGTGGGTGCAGTTCATCCAGCACGGATGCCACGTCCGGCGCCGCCACCGTCGCCAGAAACCCCGCTTCCAGCTGCAGATACTCTTCCGGTTTTACAAAAATCCAGAATATGAGCGCATCCTCATATTAATAATGGAGGTTGTTAATGGCTACTCGCATTCCCACAGAACACCGCGCGATGCGCAAACGCCCCAAACAGCAGCGTTCCCAGAGTACGGTGGAGAGTATTGTCGAGGCAGGTGCTCGCGTTCTGGCGCAGAGAGGCTGGGCAAACTTCACGACCAACGAGGTGGCGCACACCGCCGGCGTCAGCATCGGTTCGCTGTATCAGTATTTCCCGAATAAGCTGGCGATCGCCGAGGCTGTTCGCAAAAGGCATCTCGATGAAATTGGGAAACGTGTCAACTTCACTGAGCAGTTTGCTTATGGGAAATGAGTCAACTTCATCATACGGGGAGAGGTATGGGAAAGGCATCAACTTGCTAACTGTTTACTTGTGGGAAAAGGGTCAACATCCTCAGATCCTCCCCGTCACCTGCACAAGGTTGGGTGATAATGGTTCAATGAACCAAAATATGGGAAAAGCATCAAGTCATGGACGAAACTGGTGTGGGAAAGGCATCAATAACACGCCATCGGCAGATATCAGGCTTTTCAAAAAACTGTCATTGAAATCTGTAGCCGGGCACAGATGGGAATCACATCAACATTCGCAGGTCTTTCAGTAGAAACAAGCCTGTAATGCAAGTGGGAAAAGCATCAACTTTAAACACATTAAAAACAGAGGTTTAAACTTGACCTGTTACCCATTCGTAAGAAGTTTATCAAGCACGTGACCTGCTCCCCGTTGATTGTAATACACCGCGATGCTAGTAATGTCTTCATAAGCCACATGAGGACATCCCCATGAAGAAGCGATTTTCCGACGAACAGATCATCAGTATTCTCCGCGAGGCAGAAGCCGGGGTTTCGGCCCGGGAACTCTGCCGTAAGCACGCCATTCCCGACGTCATGTTTTATCCCTGGCGTAAGAAGTATGGCGGTATGGAGGTGCCTGAGGTTAAGCGCCTGAAGTCATTTGAGGAAGAGAAAACCAGGCTCAAGAAGCTGCTTGCCGAAGCCATGCTGGATAAGGAGGCACTTCAGGTGGCTCTGGGTCGAAAGTACTGACGACAGGCCAGAAGCGGGAAGCCGTGTTGTTGATGTGTGATGCCACCGGTCTGTCGCAACGTCGTGCCTGCAGACTCACAGGTTTGTCCCTTTCGACCTGCCGCTATGACGCTCAGCGTCCGGCGGCTGATGCCCATTTATCAGGGCGCATTACTGAACTGGCACTGGAGCGCAGGCGTTTTGGCTACCGACGCATCTGGCAGTTACTGCGCCGTGAAGGCTTTCAGGTTAATCACAAGCGCGTGTACCGCCTTTATCATCTGAACGGGCTGGGCGTTAAACGCAGACGTCGTCGTAAAGGGCTTGCAACAGAACGTCTGCCGCTGCTCCGCCCGGCGGCACCCAACCTGACCTGGTCGATGGATTTCGTTATGGACGCGCTGGCCACCGGTCGCAGGATCAAGTGCCTTACCTGCGTCGATAACTTAACAAAGGAATGTCTGACGGTCACTGTTGCCTTCGGGATTTCAGGCGAGCAGGTCACGCGTATTCCGGACAGCATTGCGCTGTTTCGCGGCTGTCC
>NZ_JMJJ01000001.1 GCF_000710035.2 Pantoea ananatis LMG 2665
TTAATCAACGGGGAGCAGGTCAATCCTGTCAGACCTGGAAGTGAACCAGCCAGACCTCCGACAATAGAGCCAACCAAAGGGTGTTCCAAAAATTTAGCAAGCCGGCTTTTGGCTTACTGCTTTTCTTCGTCAGAAGCTGAAGATATCCTCGATGTGATGAAGTAATTTATTGAATAAATTGTGAATTTTTTGCGTATTGCGATTGCCAACCTGTGCTGGCCCATGAACATTTAACGTCGCGATTTGCATGCTGGATCCTAACTCGTAAGAACGGTTTTTCCCATGTTAGACTGATATAGCCATGCTCTGGCCTTCTTCTGTCAGGGATACATGTTCAAAATCTCCATAGTCCTTACGTAGAAGAGAACGGGAATGGCAGATGTTGATGATTTTGAACAAATACTCTTCCGACCAGGGGAGTCGCTCGTCAATAGCAATGCGATCGTTCTGGTCCATATCAAATCCAAATGAAACAGTTTTGATCGTCTCTCCGAGGTTCTCCAGGTCATCGTTCATATATGTTAAAAGAGCATCTATATCTGACTGAATTTTCTCTGCATCCATTTTTTACTTTATTTTTCGATTGTTAGAAAACAAGCATCGTGATATGCATATCGCCCGCCTTGCTGATTAATGCAGCAATCTCGAAAGCCATTTGAAAATCTTTATGATTATATTTGTCTTAGAAGTCTGTTGATTTGAAGTAACAGTCTTACTCTGAATGCTTTGAGCTGGTGATACCGACTGTGAAACTGATGTTCTCGTCTGACCTACATAAGGTGATGATGATTTATTAGGCACAATATGCTGAGTTTGCGCTCTTGCTTGCGATGCATTTTGTGTAGAAGCCCGTAACTTGCTGAGGATTGCCTGGTTTGCAGTTGTGGCGTTAGTGCTCACAGGCTTAGGAGTTGAAGTGGTACTCTTACCCTTAATGCGCTCCAGAGCTTCTTGATTGCTGCTAGTAGAAGTTAATGTTTTTCGACTATTATTTGGCCCGGCAAGACGCCAACGGGCATCTGCTTCGGAGATAACTGTCATTTGACCGATTGTCGTGACAGTAATTGCGAGATGTGAATATTTATATTTGTCGTTAGTGTAAGGTGGTTCCATAAGACCGATTGCACTGATCCATTTCCCCACCCATGAGGAATCAGGTTTGACAGGGAAAGACCTGAGGCCTTCGCTCCATATGGATATTTTGAAGATTTTACCCCGCCAATCCCCGAAATTAACGAAGATATATGGTTTTCCATTTCGGTCCTTATCAAGTCTTACGTTAATAATTTTACCGATAACTTCAACTTTATCACCAACTCTCTGAAGGCAAGCACTATAATCCCAGGCTGGCAGAACGGCGTAGGCACTTATGTAACCAGATTTCAGTCTGCTGCTTGGTATATCCCCATTCATACTAACGGAAGTTAGAGATAAGGGAATGTTTCTTCCAGCAATGAAGTCACCAAGAGAAGGCGTTTTTTCCATCGCTGAAGCGCAGATTGCGGCGAAATTTTTTATAAAAGTGGAAAGCTGCTGAATGCCCGATAGCATTCCTAAGATGGATGATGAACCGGGGTCTACAAAATCATTAGCTCGAAAAACTATTGCGTCCAGTTCCGAATTTGATTTATCCCAAATGGAAGGATCGATTTGTAATGACTTAAGTGCCAGCCAGAGAGATATTAGTGAGAAACGGTCTAGTGTGTGATTAAACGGATTCGTCTTTTGACGAAGGGGATGCTGAAAATTGACATGCCCCAGCTCTGAACTTCCTAATGTATCAATCTCATCAACGAACATTCCATCGTAGTCAATTAGCTGGACGGTAGCACCTCCGTCGGAAACCATCAGATTCCCAGTCTGAAAATCACCATGTGCAATTTTTTCTTTTTCAAGATAGGCGGCAAGTGATTCAATTGAGGCCGACAGCTTTGCCATCTCTTGTGCAGAACGCCTGTTGACCTCAAGGAACTCTCCTAGAGTTTCTCCCTTAGCCCATGCCATTTTGACTATAGGGTAAGATACTCCTCCAACGTTGATCCCTTGTGGCTGAAACTGAAAGTCGAGGAAATAGGGAGAACGAAGGCTGGATATTTTCCTGGATATAGCCTTATAGCGCTGTTCTAACGCTTTTGATTCCCTGTGAAAACAACGAACCGCGTATTTCTTAAAGCCTGATTTGATCGTATAAGTAAGCGCAAAGCCGCCACTAATGGCGAGTGGTAGCCCCAATCCTGTCGTTGCGACTGTACCTGACTTTAATTCAGGATCGTCTAGCACTCTGCTATGTTCTTGAAATGCCAGATTGTATTGCTCAAGAGACGGGTAAGGCATCTTAATTTCCGCGTTAGAACGATAGGACAAGCAGCGTTGAGTCGTCGATATGCATACGTTTGGCTGTACGCTCCCTGAGAACTAACTGTGCAAGCTGCTCTTCAGTTTGCAACGAAAGTAATTCGATAAAACCTGGATCCTCTGCCAGTGCTTGTTTCAGTGCCCATTCGCCGAGCGCATCTGTCATACAGAAGAGCTTAGGTTGAACTAGTTTTTCTAGGTAAAAAGTTTTTCCATGCAGTGTCCAGAAAGTACTTCCACCAATGAAATTATTATGAGTGGGAAGCGTAGCAAGCAATGTCGGCCTTTCTTTAAATTTTTCAGGATTATCAATAGGCCATGCACGAATAAGTTTCCCGCAATCAATCAGCATGGTGATGCTATCCCCAATAGCAAGAATATCTACCGTCTGATGATATTCAAATTGCTCAACGCCTATGAGTGTGGCAAAACTTCCTCGTTCGAATGCTGCCTGTTGTGACCAAGACATAGACGGGAAATCATGTGCGGCAGAATATTCTGCTAAAGCAGATGCTACCCACTCAGGCCTGACTTTAGGATCTTCATTAAATTTGCGAGTCAGAAGATCAGCCCATAACTTTGAATTAAAGGATTCACTTGCTCCATCACACAAAGCAAGCCTTCTCCCGTCTTCGGAGAAGGCGAATTTGTCCTCATTTGCCTCAGGGCATTCAGGGTCTTTTGGAACTGTTCCTGAGAATTCCAGTTTCATTGCGGACTCAACGTAATTGAGAAGCACGTGTTCCGATGTCGAAGAAATCGACTAGTTCGGCTGCTTCAGCGTTGAACATGAAACCACGAGATTCTATTCCCACCGTATGCCCTTTTTCCTGCGCGAAGCGTACCAAGTGCTCTGGTAAAGGGCTAGACATGCGGAAAAGCAACTTGGCATAGTCATCAGGTAAGCTAGTATCAGAGGCGGGAAATCTGATTGGATCATTACCGAGAGAGCTAACGTGAATATTAAGAATCAGAACTTCACCATCATTGGTGCGAATTTGTCGCAAATGATTGGCAATTTCTTCTGGATCTCCATCGTTTGATTCGCCATCAGTCACATGCAGGATAGTTGGAGGATAGCAATCCGGATGGGAATCACACCAAATCACCAATTCTTCGGCTGCTTTGGTTAGGGCTTCACGCATCGGTGTACCACCGCTTGCGATAGGATCAAACCATACTGGAAACTTAATTGCTGTCTCTATAATTCCACCTGCACCATCGTCCATCTTCCTTTTACGATCTTCTACCCTGGCTGGATTCTGTTCGAGAGTAGAAATTGGATTGAGTACTTGTCCTCCAAGAGGGCCGGAGAAGCCATTAGAAACTCCGTGATGGCCGTAGCCCAAAACACCAATTTCAAAATAATCACGGACGCCTTCAGATTTTGTACAACGAGTAATTAAATTCATTAACGTTCGATTTAGCGCATCGGCGACAAATTCTGCTTTGCTTCGTCCGGAGGACATTTTGTCAGACATTGAGCCGGACTGATCGACCACGAAAAGAAATGCTGTTGGATTATTACGACTTATCTGTGATTCATATGGCATATGTTATTTTCCTCTCCAAGACTATTCATATCCTATCAAGTTAATAGGTAAATGCGAGAAAATCACTATGAATAACAGCAATTGTTAGCCTGTTGAGAGTGAAAATTACAATTAGCTTTTCTATATGGAATTTATAGTCAAGTATTCTTTCTGTTATGTGTTTTTTGATAGGTTTTGATTATTATTTTCTGTTGTTAAGCATCGAGATCGATAAAAATAATTATTAGGTTATAAAATTATTCAGTAATGAGTGGTCTCTATGCTAAAAGAAGTTTTTTTATATGGAGTTTTTTGATGTGTTTTTAGTGTTAATTTTCCTAAAGATTCATATTAATTTCCCCTCGCAATGTAGTATTTAGTCACGCTTGTTGTTTTTTAAGATAAAAATCCAATTGTAATGGGCACTTAAGCGATAAAATCAACTTTTTCCAACGCCTCAATTCAGATGCCTGTCCTTTAGGCACGGATCTTATAGTGGAGTAATTATTATAAAACCCCACTCGCCCCCACCTCCGCAGGGGCAAGCCCCATCAACCCCTTACCAATCAGTCAGCCCAATCGCCTTCATCACCCGCTTTCTCTGCTGCACAGACAGCGAAGCCAGATCCTCAACCGATCCCACCCGCGTTCCGTTTATCACGTCCCTGGGCTTAAAGCTGATAATAATCTGGCACCAAGTGACCTTCACATCCAGTTGCACCCCAATCGGAAAACCCGCTTCTCCTAACCAACAGCCTTTCAGGGTAATCGCTGGAACGCGGCGGTAATTTGGAGTGCGGGTCACATAACCCACGGTCGCATAGCGCTGGGTATAGGTTTGGTCTTTAGCTTCAATCTGACCTGAAATAGAATTGATGACAGTCATGATGACTATTCCTGTTTAATAGTGATTGTGATCAGCGATGCGGATGTGTTGCCCCACATTCGTATCGCGCTAAATGACCTGATGATTTAATCAGGCAGGCGTGAACGCATCGAGAGTGATAATAAAAAACTGCGAAAGGCCACGCAGAAGAACCCCGCTCGTTTCAGATGAATTCATGCGTTTTCGACGTTGATTCAATTCCCCTCGGTTAACCCGCAAAGGATCGCCATGTTGCAAAAAGACGCTTTCCCTGGCAGGACAAAATGGACCATTATCGTGATTGGTATGCTGGCCGGGCTGACAGGGGCGCTGCCCGATGCGCTACATTTGCCGGCGAGCTATGCGCATTATCTGTGGCCACTTTCACTGGGCGCGGCCAGCGTGCTGGCGTTCACGCTCAATCGCCTGAACGCCGTTAAACCCTGGCTGTGTGCGCTTGCGGTATTGCCGTTGATTGCGTTGATGACCGGCTGGCAGCACTGGAATTTTCCTGCGTCTCATGATGATGATGCTTTTTTCAGAAACAGTGGTGCGGTCCTGCTTATGCTCGTGCTGGCGATGCCGTTTCTCGCCGCTATCTGCCATGAATCGCCGACGCCGCACAATAACCTCTCCCGCAGTGCAATCATCGTCGAAGCGATGTGGCGCAACACTTTTACGCTATGCGTGACCGCCATCATGACCGGGCTGTTCTGGCTGGTGCTGTTGCTATGGAGCAAACTCTTCAGTCTGATCGGCCTTAGCCTGTTCGAGCGGCTCTTTTTCAGAAATGACTTTTTCCCGTCGATGGCGACCGGTGCGGTCATAGCGGCGGGCATTGTATTTTGTCGATGTCTGCCTGGCGCTGTCGGTGTTTACCGCAACGTCGTCACGCTGGCGGTGGGCGTGATAGTGCCGTTGCAGGCGATCGCCTTGCTGCTGTTCCTGGCCTGTTTGCCCTTTACCGGATTGGCGATTATCCCCAAATCGTTCTCGGCCGCCACGCTGCTGCTGACCATGACGTTGCTGATGCTGATATTCAGCGCGATGGTCGTTATAAAAGAGCAGAGCGAACCACGCTGGCAGCGCGTAAGCGCCCAACTGGTGCTGGCTGCACTGTGGCTGACGCCGCTCCTGGCCGGTCTGGCTGTCTGGGCCGTATGGCTGCGTGTTGCCGATTATGGCTGGACGGTGGATCGGGTTTATGGCGCGGTAATCGCGTTTATTGCGTTTGCCGGCTCGCTGCTGATGGTGTGGTTCCAGCGACCAGTCTGGTTTCAGAACGCCAACAGCATGAATACCTATATCGTGCTGATGCTGGCGTTAGCGTCCGGCGGCTGGTTTTTGCTGCATTCACCGGTGATCGATCCCTGGCGCATTATGGTCACAAGCCAGCAGGCACGTTACGAACAGGGCAAAGCAAAAGCGGACGCGGGGGATCTCTATGTATTGAGCACAGCGGGGCGACGTGGGAACCAGCTGTTGCAGACGCTGAATGACCATCCTCAGTGGCTTGAGGATCCTGTAAGATTAAAAGTCATGCTGATGCAGATCCTGGCAGGGCATAACAAGACAGACATTCAGCACGATATCAGCACGCTCAGGCAGGCTATCCCGGTGCGTCCGGGTAGCGAAACGCCGCCGAAAAGCTGGTGGCAGGTACAGAAAGGCTCAGAACAGGCGTTGAGAACCTGTCTGATGGATGTGGGTTCCTGTCTGGTGTGGATGCAGGATCTCAACAACGATGGCTCGCCAGAAGTGCTGTTATACAGCCCACATTCATCCCTCATTGTTATCTATACCTTGCGCGGCAACACATGGCGGCAGACAGGCAGCGCGAACGTGCCGCAAAGCGCCGATAGCGCTATGCGTAAAGCAATGCCTGACATAGTGCCAAAAGCGTGGCGCGATCTGGAGATTAACGGCCAGCGCCTGTCGGTGGATTACTATGGCTATGAGGGGCAGTAGGGAGAGCCTCAGGCTTTGATGTTTTCCCAACTCAATGCAAAGCGAGCCAGATACTTGTGCAGGCGATCGGCGCTGTTGGGCGTTGTCGGGAGACGGCCAGCTGCCGTCGATATGTTTTAGACGGCTGGTACGATGCAGAGTAGAGCGTATTATGTCTGATGTGATTCATTGTTCTCAAAGAAATGCCAATAAATTTTTAAACAGATGTGATCGCGTCGTGTGATTGCTCAAAATTTAGCCATTTTCTGAAATCACGTACAAGAAAAAATCGCGTATAGCCGGAGAATGAGAAGGGCAAATACAACACTTCTTATGGACAGGGCGAAAAAGTGATTAACATCGAAGAAAAAATTGAAAGGCATATTCAATCATTTCCAGCATCATTAATTAACTACCTGAAAAGCGACTATGAAGAAGACTTAATGGTGGTTATAGATGATTTACTACCTGGTGATATAAAAACAGCAATGGAAAATGAGGCGCGCGAACTATTGGCAGAGGAGTCGTTGCGTCGGGAAGTAATTATTGCTGAAAGTGGTCATACACCGCGCGCTTATGATAGCGTGGGCAGAAATGCGATTCGGGAAAGAGGGAAGTATATACCTGCTTTTTTTGATAGCCCAAGCATTCTTAATTTTTTTATGCAAATAACCGGTGAAAAGTTACACCGTGTACCTTATGAGCCCGAAGAGTTTATAATTAATTCACAAAATAAAAGTGGTGATACGCATGGATGGCATTGGGATGATTATTCCTATGCATTGGTCTGGGTCATTGATGAGCCAGATGTTCTTTCAGGTGCTCGCGTTGAATATGTTCCACGTATTCCCTGGAAGAAAAAAGAAACACGTGAGTGGATTAAAAACGTTTTAAAAGATAATACAATTTTTAGCCACCATGTCTCACAGGGACAATGCTATCTGTTGAGGGCTCGGGATGCCCTGCATCGAATTTCTCCTCTCACTTATGAGTCTCGCCGGACGGTTATTGTCTTCACCTATGCCAATGACTTCGATCTGGCGGATGAAGGTCTTACGCATGATTCAATGGAAGCAATTTATCCGCAGGATACACAGGCTTAATTAAATAAAGGGAAGTGAAAATGTCGAAAGAAACTTCACTGGGCGGAATGAACGATGACACAGGTTTTCCCGTGTTTTTTACGGAAATATCAGACTGTCTGGGACGCTATGAAAATTACAAGGATGCAGCCAGAGCAATAGCAGAAAAATTTCCTCCCAGTAAGTTTCCTCGTCTGCTCGACATATGTTGTGGCATAGGAAAAATGAGCGTTTCACTTTTTGAACTGGGCTACGAGGTTGTGGGGTTAGATTTATCTCTTGAGCAGTTGTCTGTTGCTAAAAAGAGGTGTAAAGGACCGGTATATATCCATGCAGACATGGGTAATCTGCCTAAAGATAAATTCGATATTCTTATTAATGTCTACACGAGTTTTGGCTACTGCAGCACTGAACATGAAGATTTGGCCGTTTTGCCCGAATGGTATGAAGCCCTAAATCCAGGGGGCATACTGATAATGGAGTTGGCCGATATGGACAGAGCCCGGAATCGAATAGATGTATCTGGCAGATTAATACGTATGAATAGTGGTGTTACTGAAACGCTTTTTATGGATTGGGAGCAAAGGATTCTGACGGTAAATTACGACAAAGATGGTCAGTCATGGACGTGTTCAACACGACTCTACGAAAAAGAATTTTTACAAAATGCGTTACTAAATTGTGGTTTTTCCAGTGTCGAGCTTTATGGTGATTTTTCACAAAAGCCGAAGGGGAAAGACGATAATTTGCTTATCATTGCGCGTAAAGGATTATAATTATGAAAAATATTATCTGCATTGTGGATGCTTATTCAACGGGCGCAGATCTGGCTCCAGTTTTTAAGAAGTCAGGATGGCAATGTATACACGTTCAGTCTAATGCTGTTATTCCGGATGATTATCTGCCTTCATTTATTCCCAAAAACTTTGATTTTCTGATGGTGCCTGACTCAGATGAGTTAAGTGGATTCGAAAGTATCGTTGAGAAATTACAACTTTTTGACCCGGCATATATTATCCCGGGTACAGAGACAGGCGTCAAAATCGCTGACTATCTTTCCCATCGATTATCTAAACCCGGTAACGCTTGGGAAAGCAGTACCCTGCGACGAAATAAATTTCAAATGCAGGAGGCGCTTAATAATGGCGGACTTTTATCTATTCCTCAATTTGTCACCGATGATGTCATTAAAGCGGTAGACTGGGCAGAACAGCATCAATGCTGGCCGGTGGTTGTTAAACCTGTTGACAGTGCTGGAGCTGATAGTGTCAGGTTCTGTGAAAACCACGTGGAGCTGGAAGACGCTTTCAATAATATTCTTGGTAAGAAAAATAAACTCGGTCTGTTTAACAGCACTGTACTGATTCAGAAAAGACTGCGTGGTCAACAGTTTATCGTCAATGCCGTCAGCATGGATGGCATGCATCTCATCACTGAAATATGGACAGATGATAAAATACCCGTTTCAGATGCTTCCTTGATATGTGAAAAAGAAATCCTTCTTCCTTTTAGGGGAGAAATACAAAATACACTTGTTTCATATATGAAAAAGGCGTTAACACTTCTGGGTGTTGATAATGGTCCTTCACACAGCGAGTTAATCATCACTGAACAGGGGCCTGTTTTGATTGAAACAGCTGCGAGAATGCAAGGTACGATTATGCATGATGCGGTAATTTCTGCTCTTGGGTACAGCCACGTTACCCTGACTGCTGAGCGATATATCAACCCGAATGCTTTTTTAGGGAAAATCAATGATAAGTATAATCTCAAGAAAAATCTTTATTGTGTGACACTTTCTTCAAAAGAAGATGGCGTTGTCAAAAATAACAGATGTAAAGAGTTAATCGGCCAGTTTCCATCCTATTTTGGATTAATGCATACGCCAGAAAAAGGTGAAAATATTTTTCGCACGACTGATCTTTTTACGAACCCTGGAATTATTTATCTTTGTCATGATTGTGAAGATCAAATTAAACGTGATTATATAAAGATACGCGAGCTTGAAAGTGATGGTTTATTGTTTGAATTGATGTGAGAAAATCATGGAAATAAAAACTGGTGCTGTTTTTGGCCTCATTATGGTGTTAATTTATAATTTCCTTGATGCAGGAAAGGAAGTTTATTCTGGCCACTTGGTGCAAAGTTTGCATCCAATGCTAGTGACTTTTATTGTATTTTCAACAGTGCTGGTTTTTTTTCAATGCATATGCTTGGTGAAATTAAGCAGGGATTATATTATTCCTTTGCAGTACCCTGTTATCATTACACTTTTAAATATAACTACTGTGGGTTCTTGGGTGACTTTTTTTTATTGCCTTCGTTATATAGAGCCCGCTATTGCTTCAGCAATAATTACAGGATTTGCCCCACTTATTATTGTTATTATTTCTCCATTTTTATACCGTAATGAGAAAAGGCAATATAGATTAAGTTTACTTCTGGGGATTGCTCTGTGTTCGTTATGGTTGAGCATCATCAGCTTGCAAGTGGATAATAAAAATCATAGTTACACTAACTATGAAATAGTGGCTGGAATAGTTTTAGCGATTTCCTGTGCTTTCTTCAGTATCTTGTCGAATATACTGAGTAAGAAACTGAGTGACAGAAAATGTATTCCTGAATCAATCATGGCTCACCGATTTTACCTGACCATAATAGTTACTTTTAGTTACATTTATGATGTTAATATTGAACATCTAAGCGATAGTGGCCTGTTCCCGGGCGTCCTTTTTCTGGCTATATTGGGAGTGATATTGCCTTTATGGTGCCTTCAGTATGCTATTAAACATTTAGCACCAGCTAAGGTTATGATTTTTATGTCCATAAGCCCTGTGTTTACTTATGTGTTTCAGCTTTTAGATCCCAGGTTGTCTCCAACCTATTCATCGCTCGTGGCCATCTTGCTATTGTGTTGTTTTTCACTCGCCACTGAGATTTGGCAAATCAGACATAAAGGAAGCACTCTGGACAATGGCTATAACGGCGTACCGGAAGATAAGCGGAGTTGAGATTACTTTCTCAGACAGCACTGCTCATGCTTTTCCTAAGCATTCACATGATGAATTTTACATTGGTGCCAATGTCTCAGGACGTGAAAAAATCTGGCTGGACGGTAAGAGTGATGAAGCAAGCGTAGACGAAATCACAATTTATAACCCAGGCCAGGTACAGTCAGCGATTCCTACGCCTTACACATGGCTTTACTATAGTTTTTATATTCAACCCGATATGTTAAGAAGCCTGTCGGGTTTTCACGATGATGAAGAGTTTAAACGTAGCATTTTTTGCGCTCCGGATACCGCTCACCAGATTCGGGAAACGGCCCGATTTTGCCTTGATTCCAGTAACAGTAACGGAGAAGTGATTGAACACTTGGCGTGCCTTTTGAACACCGTGATCAAAAGAGCGGGTGTCCGCTATAAATGTGAGCTTGGTCATAATGATAGTTTATTGGCGGAGAAAATCGCATGCCGTTTGAAAAGTGAAATGTTATCTCCACCGTCCCTTATTGATTTAGCTGCCGAAAATTTCGTTACACCAGTGCAATTAGTTCGTATTTTTAGCCACACCTATGGTTTACCGCCTATTTCCTGGCTCCGATGTGAAAAACTCAAATTATCGAAGCAGCTTATTCTTAGTGGGGATGCCATTTCGGCGGTAGCTGCAGATCTTGGTTTTAGCGATCAAGCTCATTACACACGTAATTTTAAAAATATGTTCGGCATCACACCTGGAGCGCTTTACAATCTTGTGAATAATGTTTGAATGTAATTTTATTGTAACCCAAAGCTAATTGATTTTTCTTGTTTTTTTCTGATTATATTAAAGGGTAAGATTGATTTATAGTAATTTAATGGGGGGGTAATTAAATCCATCTTGTTCAATTAAAAGAGTAATAGATTTTTTTAGAAGGTGTTTGAAAGTGGCGTAATATTACCATTGACTCAGGTGAGTTAATAAAATGAGAAGTCGGGTGCATTAGATCAAGCACAGTTAAGGCAGTGGAAAACCGAATTTTTGCACAAGCACGGTGCTGGTTTATAAAAAATCATATACCTTCACTAAGGGTTAAACTATACGGTTTTTTATAAACTAACGTAACCAGCCAGCCAGACCCTTTTCCAGTTTATCGAGAGACTGAGTATGCTTTCTCCCTGTCATGTGATCATTGTTACGCAGCTTCCCTTGGCTGAACAGGAGGTTTTGCTTGGGATGTATCAAGAATTACCTGTCCCGCATTACATGAAGACAACCCAGTGATTCAGGAAGCGATTAACTATGACAGATGATATCGAACAGCGTGTTTTTGCGCTTGCGCGCCGCCACAACGGCTTTTACCTGTTTAACAACGAAAAGAATCAACGACTGTTAAACTGCAATACTGATATCGACTCTGATATGCAATTAGATGCTGGTGAAGCCGAAGAGCTGATGGATAATTTTTTCGAAGAATTCCAGGTGAAGAGGGGCAGTTTTAAGATTGAAACGTACTATCCAGATGTCCCTTTTTCGTGGAACCCCTTTAAGAAAATTGAACCTATACTCGTGCCTGATTTTACGATCGGTATGTTGATAGAATCAGCTAAGGCAGGAAAATGGTTGTATGACTGAGTGCCAGCGATAATCTTCAAATAGTCGTTATTTTCGAGAAGTGATGATGATTTTATAAATTATTCATAATCGAATTGCAGATTTTGGCATTGAAAAATGCCAGCAAAAAATTGTCTCTTGCTGGCCATTATCAATTTTAAAAATATCATACTTTCACGCGGTAGCACGTTCGTTCCATGCGTCGGTGAACTGGATATTTCCATCGATAATTCGCCAGGTGATCTTTTTATACTGCAGACTGATACTTTCAATATGGTTCATTTTATCATTACCCGATAATCGGACATTAGGTACGCCGCAGTTAACACCAGTGACTTTAACGTTTTCCATCAGGACAGTGTAATAACAAACTTCTTGTCCTGCATCGTTTATATGATAAAACGTTATTTCTGCACTTTTTAATGTTTGACCAGTAGCTGCTGCTTTATAAAAGTAAGGTGTAGAACTATCTACATCTTTTTCAATCATCATTGATGAATGCTGACGCGTACCAGTAATCTTCCCGTTAGTGTTATCAACAGGGAGGTTGACACCATGGCCCAGTCCGATGATCTCTATACTTCCTTCTCGATCTTGAACGTCAACAGATCCTTTAATATCTGCACCGCCGTCGTCTTTAAGCCACATATAGGGAGGGATTGGCATACTAACTTCTCCTGATTTTTCTAATTAATATCATGGTTATTAAATAAAAAACAATGCTGAGCGTTATGACAGTGAAGACGTCTATGTAGAAATAGGCATCGTAGATGGATTCTGCATTGACATCACCAGTTAATAGTAGGGCTAACTGACGGGGAAATTCATGGCCTGCGTAGTTCTCTGGATGACCGAGTGAGCGAGCAGCAGCAAACGTTATAATTAAAAAAAATATTATCTTAACCGCCTTACGGGCAAGAGCTATAACCATTAGTTACCACCTCAATCCAGCCACGAGCCATAAGATCACGCATGCAGGGGACCTGAACAGGATCCGTTTTAAGGATTGCATCCCTTATGCGCGAGTAATCTGAATTATGGGGTATGGTTAAACATCCTTCTGATACTTGCCCAGGATGAAGCCTGAATAATCCGCGGTAAACGCCTTCTATCCATGTTCCGTCATCAATACTCAGGTCATCTTTGTACAAAGCAAACCACTCATCGCGTCCAAAGGCCGTCCCATGATAAAATTTATTCCATGTATCGTGGATTTCCGTCTTTGCTTTAGAAAAAAATCCACCAGAGCCACGCTCTACAATCCAGTATTTACCCAGTGGTAACGGACCGTTACTTTTAACGGCACCACATGCACCGTTATTACGGTAGATACCATTACCAGAAAAGGCCATGAATACACCCACACCATATAAATTAAAAGGTGCATAATCTGCACCATCAAGCGTCACTTTTCCTTGTAATGCCATGATGTACCATTCCATAGTGAGGGTTTGTGGCTTATCATATAAATGAAAGATTAAGCTATCAACTTTATTTTCGCGAATTTGAATTTATATTCAATTAATGTGTTGTGGGTTTATTTTTACGATTTAATTTGTTACGAGCTATGGTTGTTGTTGAATTGCATGTGATCTTATTTTAAAAATCTAAGTTATGTGGTTTGTTTTTTAAATTAATAATAGTGTGAACTGTATACCAATTCAGTGGTTTCGATGAATTTTTTCCGTAACTCATATTGTTAGATGTGAAAGTTATTTGTTCCGTGACAGAAATGAAAGTTGAAATTCCATGGCATTCTATAAAGAGAGGGCTAGCAAGCCAGCGAGGATTTTCTTTTACAATCACTGGTGACGGAGGCGATATAGCGCGGATCACACCTCCGAGAATATAATGAAGGCCTCTGAACGGCTTTATCTCAGCGACACCATAAACCTTACCGCCACCAACGCATAAAACCCCGCACAGATCAGATCGAAACTGCGCCGTGCCCGATTACGGTATTTCTCCGCCGTATGCGAGGCCAAAATCAGCGCATACAGGCCAAATATAATCAGGCCGGTTAGTGCGCAGGTAGCGACCAGAACATAGCTTTGCCACTGCGGCGCGCTGCGGGTCCGCCCATTCTGGGTAATGGTGAGCCACCGCTAACAATACCGTCATCAGTTTACAGAACAAAGGCGATAACTGCCGACGGCGGGAATCTCTATCGTCGGCCGTTTTTTCATTCAGACCTTGAATGTCTCTACGATGAGACGCAACGTCTGAGCCTGTTCAGAAAGCGACTGTGAGGCGGCTGACGACTCTTCAACCAACGCAGAGTTGTTCTGCGTTACACCATCCATCTGGCTTACCGCCACGCTCACCTGAGAGATCCCCTGCATCTGCTCAGCGGACGACAGGGCGATGGTATCCATTGATGTGGCCAGTTCGTCAACCAGATCGATCACTTTAAGAATATTTTGGCCTGTTTCATTCGCCACCGTGACGCCAGATTCCACCTGACCCACCGCCTGCTCAATGAGTGATTTAATGTCTTTTGCCGCTGTGGCGCTTCGCTGTGCCAACGTCCTGACTTCCGCTGCCACCACGGCAAATCCACGCCCGCTTTCACCCGCGCGTGCCGCTTCTACTGCCGCGTTAAGCGCCAGAATATTCGTCTGAAATGCAATACTTTCGATGACAGAGGTAATGTCTCTGACCTTAGACGCGCTTTGTGAAATTTCGCCCATGGTCCCGGACATACGGCGGACATCGTTTTCACCATTTTTTACGTGTAAAGCCGTATCCCTCGCGGCGTTGGCCGTCTGTCTGGCCATGGCGCTGTTACTCTGCACGGTGGCCGTCAGCTGTTCCATACTTGCCGCTGTCTGCTGGAGTGCTGCTGCCTGCTCTTCAGTGCGGAAAGCCAGTTCGTTGTTACCCTGAGAGATTTCGTTTGCTGAAAGCGCAACGGAAGCCGAGCCAGATTTAATGTCGGATACCACCCCGCGGAGCCGCGACTGCATACTGGACAAAGAGGCCATCAGGCTCCGGGTGTCATTTTTGCGTAGCTGAACGGCTGAGGTTAAATCTCCCTGAGAAATTGCATAGGCAAGGCGCTGTGCGGTAGCGGGTTCACCACCGAGTTCACTCATCAGCTTACGAATCAAATAGATGCCCGTGGACAGGCCAAAAATGACCGCGACAGCGAGCAGTACCAGTAAAATGACGTAAGCCTGTTCCGTCGTTTTACTGTTTGCACTGACGGCGTCATCAGACCGCTGAGTGAGCACCTGACCCATCGCCGTCAGTCCGTCAATCAGGGGATTTTGGGCGGGCCTGACGTTATCCAAAAGAAACTTCACGGTCGCGGCGTTGTTTTTTCCCAGTGCGAGTGGAACCGTATTACTGAATGATTCCAGTGCTTCTTTTTCACTGTTTTTAATCGCGTCGAACGCTTTTTTTTCCTCATTGCTGCCAGACTGGTCAATCATCTGCCCCAGTTGAGTGCTGCTGTCGACAAAGCGGGTCTTTAATTTTCCAAGCCGCGCGGATTGCTCCTCAATGCCTTTTTCATCGGTAAATAACGACAGATTCCTGACTGTAATGGCCATGTCGCGCTGGATAAGCGTCAGGTCTGTTATTAGTTTCGTTTTTTTCATATCTCCCTGAACGATGGATTCAAGGGCGTTTTTGGACTGATACAAAGAATGAATGGCAACCACTATGCACAGGGAAAAGAAGACGATTAACGTACCAAAACCCGAGCCGAGCCGTGTTGAGATTTTCATAAATCTTTCCTGAAGAAGGGAGGGGAGACGACGATCTTTCGGCGCAGACCCGGCAATCTTTATCCCGGCCGTGATAATTAAAATGTAAGCAATCACGACATAAACTTTTACAGGAAAAATCCCTCTCGCGAGTCTGTTAATATTTCTTATCTATAGGTTTTTTTATGGCCTGGCCTGCAGTAGAAATGGCAGATTGTGAGTGGAAACCGCGTCGCGCTGGCATCTTGTTGAGCGTTCTTTGGGGACGGGCTCAGTGCCGGTCATGAGGTGAGCCAGTTGCGATAAGGGCTGTCAGGACATAAGCCATGGGTAGCAATGAAACTATGCGGTTAGCGGGCATCGCGTTAATGGTTGCGATAACCTGCTGGCAGAACGCGTTTTCCAACGGCTGAACCGCGAGCGGTGCTAAATCAGAGATCGTCATCTTTTCTGAAGTTCAGGATGAGTGCAGCCAGCGTCATGCCATTTTCAAGTCGTATCCTCAGGTTGTTATCTGCGAAGCTGACGCGCCAGGCAGATCGAATAACCGCCTGTGAAAGGGGCTTTTTTAACCCAGCGACAGCAAAAACCCCACCGCTACCAACGCATAAAACCCCGCACAGATCAGATCGAAACTGCGCCGTGCCCGATTGAGATACGTCTCCGCTATTTGCGAAGCAAAAATCAGCGCATACAGGCTAAATATCATCACGCCGGTCAGTGCGCAGGTAGCAACCAGAACATAGATCTGCCACTGTGGCGCAGAGTTCGTCAGGCCCACGCTGGTCACGGTGAACCAGGTTAACGCGGCTTTGGGATTGGTCAGGTGCAATCCCAGCCCTTGCAGATAGTAGCCGCGTAAACGCGCGTGAGCCTGGGCTGGTCGTGCCGAAAGTTCTCCAGGGCGAAAGGCACTGCGCAGCGCTTTCGAGGCCAGCCAGAGCAGATAAGCCGCGCCGAGCAGTTTTAACCAGACGATAAAACCGTTGGAAGAAACCAAAATCGCGGACACGCCAAAGGCGGTCAACAGGCCCCAACAAATCGAACCTGAAATCACACCGGTGGCCAGCACCAGACCAGCTTTACGACCATAGTTCATCGCCGCATTGGCAATGGAAAGATTGCCCGGGCCAGGCGATGCCGTCCCTATGCTGTAAACCAGTAATGCTGCAAAGAATGAAGACATATCCCACATCTATCCAACCCCGACAGAAAGCATAAGCATGTATTAACATAATTTTAAAAAACATACATAACGGCTTGTATTGGATGGACGTGCACAGCAATGCTCGACCCACGTGATTAACGCTGTTCAGCACTGAATCCCGCACTTTCGACGATGAGAATGTTCCCGCGTCGTACTGGTCGCCTGAAGCTGAAAAAGGAGGCACGTCCCTTCACGTGCCCCGGGACACATTCCGCGACAACACTACTGCGATACCGCTAACCCGGCATCCGGTTCTCCAGGTTCCTTTGGTTCTTTGATCAGAATCCACAGAGCCGCCGCACCGATAAGGTCAAACACCGCCAGCGCAACAAAGAACGGACCAAAGCCGATGATGCTGACAAACGCGCCAATAAACAGGTTAAAGATCAACTGACCGGACCAGGCACAGGCGCCAGCCATGCCGACGGCAGTCGCGACCTCATCCTTCCTGAACAGGTCTGCGCCCAGCGTGGCGGCCACGGTAGAAAGTAACTGGTGCGAGAAGCCACCAATGCTGATCAGCAACACGGCGACATAGGGGTTTTGAACAATGCTGACCAGGCCGATGGTGGTCATCAGCACCGCCCCGAGCGTAAAGGTAATACGGCGCGAATTGATCAGGCCGATGCCGCGATCGTTCAGGAACTTCGCCACAAAGCCGCTGGCCAGGCAGCCCAGATCGGCCATCAGGAATGGCAGCCAGACAAACATCGCAATCTCTTTCAGGCTGAAGTGCAGGGTTTCCACAAAGAAGATCGGCACCCAGAAATTGATGGTGCCCCAGGCCGGATCGGCCAGAAAACGTGAGAGGCCAATGCCCCAGAAATTACGCTGTTTGAGGATGGCTAATTTAGAGGTCTTCTCTTTCTGCTCGGTATGAAGGTGTTTTTCCTGACCGCCCTCAATATAGGCGCGCTCTTCCGCCGACAGCCGTTTGGCCTCTTTGGGATCTTTATAAAAGATGAGCCAGATAAAGGCCGCCACAATAGCCAGGCCACCGGCCACCGGCCACCAGAAACGCAAACTGCCAGCTGTGAAACAGTATGCACCAGGCGATCAGCGGCGGTGCCAGCATGGCACCAAAAGAGGTGCCCATATTAAAGACGCCAGTGGCAATGCCGCGCTCCTTAGCCGGAAACCAGGTGGCAGCGGTTTTCACCCCGGCCGGAATCGCCGAGGCTTCACTAAAGCCCATGATGGCGCGCATAAACGCCAGGCCCTGCCAGGAACCCGTTAGTGAGTGCGCTAAGGTGGCCAGCCCCCAGACGATGGCGCAGATAAAAAAGCCCAGCTTCAGGCCAATGGTATCAATGAAATAACCCATCACGGGCTGGCCGATGGTATAAGCCAGCTGAAAGGCGCTGACGATCCAGGAATATTGCTCCTTGGTAATATCCAGCTCCTTCATAATTGTCGGGGCGGCAACGCCCAACGCAGTGCGATCGAGGTAATTAATAATCGTAATAAAGCACACCAGTAATATCATGTGCCATCGGTAATGTTTGATTGTTTTCATGATTGCTCCCTCATTGTTACCTTTTCCTTATGACTTTGCTAAACAGGTGACATGATTTTTAAATTAGAGGCAGGTTAATTAATTGAGTGTTAGTAAATCTCGTGATTGCACCTTGTTATTATTAGGTAAGCGATTTTGCAATAAACACGGAATTGCGTGGTGTGATGAGGCGCATTGTTTAATGCCGTGAAAATCACTTTTGGTAAATAATGTGATCAACGTAACCCACACAGATAAAAAGATTAAATAGCGGCAAGATGGCCTGGAATCAGGTTAACACTAAGACGTTGCAGCCAAATCTTTATACCTGAAGCCACTTGCTGGCGTGCATAAGGGCATGTCCCTTGCAGGTTGAGAGGCGAGGTGCGTTTTTATTTCGACTGATTCAGACGTGATGTTAATCACCACAGCGGGTTGGATGCCTGATGGTCAATAAGGCAGCCTGTCGTTTTTAACGCAAATAAGATCGCGCTTTTATGAATATTTTTTAATTCAGACGCTTTTCTCTTTTGTTCGTTTACGCTGCCGGTGCAGAGCGTTTATTCCTGCTGAAAAAACAGAAATGATGGCGATGTTAATCGTTCATGGAAATACGAGCGTGAAGGAATAGGTTGCAACTTTATAAGAGGAATCTTAAAAGGTCGTCGTTTGATGTTGAACAGGGATTCAGTATTATTTTCACCCTGTGCCACCCGCAAAGGATGTGAGATGCAAATCTGTACGATGGACTATGCTCGTCTCTCGCCAGACGGAAAAAGGGTCAAGCTTGACTGTTACGGCATCGGCTCATTTGATGTTTTGTCAGGAATTGACCGTTATCTCAATAACCCAGACTGTTCAGATAGAGAAAAGGCCGCGATCCCGCCGGGCACATACTGGATAGTCGACCGCCCGAAAGGAAGCGTGCTAAATCAACTGCGTGCAGAAGTGATTGATGCGTATCATTTGTACAGAAATCATCATTCCGAATGGTTTGGTTTATATAACGCAGAAACCATGAGTGATCATGCTTACGTCAATGGCACACGTCGGGGCAGCTTTCGGCTTCACCCATTGAACAGCGACGGCACCGGGGTTTCGTGGGGCTGCGTAACGCTGTACAGTTCATCGGATTTTGAAACCCTCAGAAATGCTTTGCTGCGGATACCTAAGATAAAAGTGCCCGGCGGGAAAGACCTGATGGCTTATGGCCGCCTTGATGTGCGCGGCATTCCAGATTTTAGTCGGTGTGGTGTGAGATGAAAATTGCGATATTTATTATTGTGTTGCTGGCGGCTTTTGTGCTGATCCCGGATAGCTGGATCAACACGTTATTCATGAGCCATATCACTATCGAAGGCGATGGCGAAGAGGCGATGAACAGCTATTCGTTTACGTTCATCGTGGTGAAGTTCGTACTGTCTCTCGTGCTGGCTGTCCTGGCCTCGTGGGGATATAGAAAGCGAAAACGTTAGCCCGCGCTCAGGTGCCTGGCGGGGACGCACGACAGATGCTCAGCGGGATAAGCCACGCCTTTCCTGAAGGTGATCATCCGCATTCAACGCGCCTTTACCGTCCACAGACCATTTGTTTCGCGCCCTTCACGACTCACATTTTCTGCTTTTCAGCCATCACAATGCCCGCTTTGATAACGCTTTAGCGACACAACCCTTCACTTCCGTTTACTTCCGTTTTTCCCCAGGTGCTGAGATCTGCATCACTTTCACGCTGCGTGCGCTCCCTTACGCTTAACGGCCAGGCAGGAGGGGGGATGATGTTTCTGGAAGAACGACGCAATCAAATTTTGCAATGGCTGGACGAACATGAACGCGTCACCGTTAACGGGCTGGCGAGCCAGTTGCGTGTTACTCGGGAGACGATTCGCACCGATCTGCGTGCGCTGGCAGAGCAGGGGCTGGTTCAGCGCTGCTACGGCGGTGCCATAGTGCAACGCCGTAATCTGCAGGAAAAGCTCATCAGCGAAAGTGGCCATTTTGATGTTTTACTCAAGCGGTTGCAGGCGCGTAAAACCACCGTAAAGACCACCAGCAGGCAGGGAAAAGTCTGCATCTTTGGCGCATTCAATGTTGATATCGTCGCCAGGGTGGCGCGTTTTCCGCAAAGTGGTGAATCGCTGATGGCGCAAGGCTGCACACTCGGGCCCGGCGGCAAGGGGGCCAATCAGGCCATGGCCGCCAGCCGGGCCGGAGCGCGCGTCCATTTTGTTGCCAAGGTCGGAACCGATCGGTTCAGCCAGTTTGCGTTTGATCACCTTTCGTCATCGGACATTCACTCTTTCCGTTTATACCAGACGGATACCGAACCCACAGGCAGCGCCATCATTTATGTCTCGCAGGAAAACGGCGAGAACATGATTGCCATCTACCCCGGTGCCAATAAAACCCTGACGGATGCCGAAATTGCCGAGCTGACCCATGAACTCACCGATGCGGATGTGTTGTTACTGCAGCTGGAAAACAACGTCGAGGCCACGCGCAGCGCTATCCGGCTGGCACACGCACTGGGCGTCCGCATCATCATGAACCCGGCGCCGTTCTCGTCTGAGGTCGTGAACGTTCTGCCGATGATCGATGTGCTGACGCCCAACGAAACCGAGGCCTCGCGGCTCTCGGGCATTGAAATCTGTGACATGGCGAGTGCGCGTAAGGCGGCGCAGGCGATTGTGGCGCAGGGGGCGCAGCGAGTGATCATCACCATGGGCGCGCGCGGCGCGCTGCTGTTCGACGCGCCGCATTGTCACGTCATTCCCGCCTTTCCTGCGCTCAGCGTGGACACCACCGGCGCGGGCGATGCCTTTAACGGCGCGCTGGCCGCCGCGCTGGCGCAGGGGCAGCCGTTACTGCAGGCCGCCACATGGGCATCGGCCTTTGCGTCCCTGGCCGTAGAGCGGGAAGGCGCAAGCAATATGCCCAAGCGGCATCAGGTCATCACCCGACTTAACCAACGATAATCCGACGTAACGCAACAGCCGCGCGCTGGCGCTGGCAGGAGAAACCATGAAAAAGATTGAAGGTATTGTCCCGGTCATGCTGACCCCATTCACCGCAGAGAATCAGATCGATTACCCCGGCCTGTCACGCCTGATCGACTGGTATCTGGCGCAGGGCGTGGATGCGCTGTTCGCCGTGTGCCAGTCCAGCGAAATGCAGTCTCTAAGCCTGGACGAGCGCGTTGCGCTGGCGCGTTTTGTGGTGGAGAAGGTGCAGGGCCGGGTGCCGGTGATTGCCTCCGGCCACATCAGCGATGAGTTAAGCGAGCAGACTCAGGAATTGCAGGCGATGGCCGGAACGGGCATCGATGCGCTGGTGCTGGTGACCAATCACCTCGATCCACACAATCAGGGAAGCGAGACCTTTTATGCCCACCTGAATCACATTCTGGACGCGCTACCTGCCGGGCTGCCGCTAGGACTCTACGAGTGCCCGGCGCCGTATCGTCGTCTGCTGAGCGACGACGAGTTCAGCTTCTGTGCCAACAGCGGCCGCTTTGTGGTGCTGAAAGACGTGAGCTGCGATCTGCCCACGGTGCAACGCCGCGTCAGGCTGGCGAAAGGCACGCCGCTGGCGGTGATTAACGCCAATGCGGCCATTGCGTGGCCGGCCATCCAGGCGGGCGCGCGCGGCTTCAGCGGCGTGTTCACGAACTTTCATCCGAACCTCTACGTCTGGCTTTATCACCAGGGCGCCCAGCAGCCTGAGAAAGCCCATGAGCTGTCGCTGTTCCTGTCGCTGAGCGCCGTTACCGAAACCCTTGGCTATCCCAAAAACGCCAAAATTTATCACCAGCGCCTCGGCACCTTCGCCAGCGAGCACTGCCGCGTTAACCGGGACAACGTGCTGGAGAAGTTCTGGGGGCTTGGCGTGTTGCTTGACCAGATTCGTGATGGCAGTGCGCTGTGGCAACACCGTCTTTCATAAAAAAATCGGACACCGTCTGTTCCTGCACCGTTTTACCACAAGGGAAAACACCATGATTGTATGCGATCAACTTGACTGGGCGCGTGAGCGTCACGCGTTTCATCCCATCGTTGACCAGGCGATTCGCTGGATAGCGGCCAGCGATTTCAGCCAGATGGAAACGGGGAAATACGATTTACTGCCCGACAACCAGATGTTCTGCCTGCTTCAGGAAATGACGACCGAGCCCGCCAGCGCCCGCCGGGCCGAATCCCATTTTCGCTATGTCGATATTCAGTACCTGCTGGCCGGACGCGAAACCATCGGCGTGACGCGTGCCCATCCGCAGCATGTGATAGCGGAAGACCGGCGGGAGGAAAATGACGTGGTGTTTTATCAGGACATCACGGATGAGTACAGCATCGCGCTGACGCCGGGGCAGTTTGCGCTGTTTTTCCCTCACGATATTCATCGCCCTGGCTGTGCGTCGCCGGTGGCGCAGACTATCCGTAAAGCGGTGATTAAAATCCATCTCGATCTGTTTGCCGGGCGGGAGGCACCATGAAACCCTCTGCGGCGATGTCAGAAACAACGGTGAGCGGGCAGGGCACGCTGAAAGGGAAGCTGCGCTGGGGCATTGTCACGCTGCTGTTGCTGGCGGCGATAGTGAATTACCTGGACCGCGCCAACCTGAGTATTGCCAACACCACCATTGCGGCGGAATTTGGCTTTTCGCAAACCGAAATGGGGTTGCTGTTGTCGGCGTTTCTCTGGCCCTATGCGCTGGCTAACCTGCCCGCAGGCTGGCTGGTGGACAAGTTAGGCCCCAAAAAGATGTTCTCCTGGGCGCTGGGTCTGTGGTCGGGCTTTACCGTGCTAACGGCGTTTGCCAACAGCTACAGCTATTTCTACGGTCTGCGTATGCTGCTGGGCGTGTCCGAATCCCCGTTCTTTACCTCGGGAATTAAAATCACTCATCGCTGGTTTGGCGACAGTGAACGCGGTTTACCCACTGCGATTATTAATACCGGTTCGCAAATTGCCAACGCCATTGCGCCGCCCATTCTGACCGTGCTGTTGCTGACCTTAGGCTGGCGCGGCATGTTTGTGGCGATCGGCGTAATGGGGCTTCCCCTGCTGCTGGCGTGGTGGAAGTTTTATCGCGATCCCAATGCCCGGGAAGATGCGCTGCTGCATGCCGGACAACCCAGCGTCGTAGTGCCGCAAGAGAAGGGCGAGGTGCGCTGGCGTGCGCTGTTCCGACACAGCACCACCTGGTTTATGGTGATCGGCAACTTCTCCATT
The DNA here is from genome assembly GCF_000710035.2 of Pantoea ananatis LMG 2665. GTDB lineage: Bacteria > Pseudomonadota > Gammaproteobacteria > Enterobacterales > Enterobacteriaceae > Pantoea > Pantoea ananatis. The sequence continues at coordinate 24,009 of NZ_JMJJ01000001.1, forward strand.
ATGTTCACGATCTGGGTCTATCTGACCTGGCTGCCGGGCTATCTGGAAAAATCGCTGGGCTTTAGCCTCAAAGCCACCGGCTGGATTGCCTCCATTCCGTTTCTGGCCGGTATTCTTGGCGTGCTGGTGGGGGGGATGCTTTCAGACAACCTGGTGCGCCGGGGCGTCAGAGCCATCACCGCGCGTAAGGTGCCAATCGTATCGGGTGCGGCCCTGGCGGCCTGCTTCGTGGCACCGATTCCGTTTGTAAACAGCACCCCGCTGGCCATTGGCCTGCTGGCGCTGGGTTATTTCTTCTCGCAGATGCCGCAGGGGGCGCTCTGGACGCTGGCCAGTGACATCGCGCCGAAGTCGCAGGTGGCCTCGCTGGGCGCCATTCAGAACTTTGGCGGTTTCCTGGGGGCGGCAATGGCACCGATCGTTACCGGCATTATTCTGGATACCACCGGCAAATTCACCAACGTGTTTTTGCTTGGTGCAGCGCTCTTGATGCTGGGCGCGCTGAGCTACGGCCTGTTTGTGCGCAAGCCGCTACAGGCAAGCTAACAAGCCCAACCCTGGCGGCCAGCCAGGGTTGTACCAGATGGCAGCCCACGCTGACGGTTATCGCTGACAGGGTTTACCTTCTGTTAAAGAGGGCTGACGTGAGATGTACCAGTACGAAAGGGTTTAACGCGGTAATCGGCAGAGCAGGGGGGATAACGCCGGTTCAGGATTATCGGCGCATCGATTGCCCTTAAAGAAAATGATTCATCCAGACGGGGGCGTTTTCTCCGTCTGTCATCGTTCTTTCTATTCGGGTTAACCTCTTTGCCCGGCGCGTAATTATCGTTTTTCCTCTTCCCGCCAATAAATCGTTTTAATTAAATTCTGTTGAACTAAAAGAGAAAATATAACAACATTGCGGCCGTTTATCATGGCATCACAGACGAGGCACCGCGTTTAAATTAACGCAAATAAGCCCTGCATGATGATCTCAATAATCATTTTCACGCTAATTATTGTTGTCCTTATTTACTTCACACAGACAGGTATGTTGAATGAAAAAGTCTATGAAATGGTTTGCCGCCCTTGCGGTCGTTGGGGCGTTGGCAGGCTGTGCGCGTACCGCCCCGCTTGAGAAAATTCATACTATCGTCGCGGCGGGTTATACCCAAGATCAGGTTAAAAATGCCATTTTAAGAGCCGGTGTTCAGCGTCAGTGGATGATGACGCAGGTGGCTCCGGGCGAGATTAAAGCGCGTCAGCAGGTTCGTGATCACATGGCTGAAGTGCGAATCAACTACTCGTCGACAGGCTACGATATCGTCTACGACCACAGCACCAATCTGCTGGCATCGGGCGGGCAGATTCATAAAACCTACAACCGCTGGGTGGAAAACCTGGATAAAGATATTCAGGCCAATCTCTCGGCAGGCACAAAATTGTAATTATGCCTAAAGTCGGGCCAGTGATGGCCCGATAAATCGCTTATGACTTAGCAGGTTTTCTCAGCCATCACACCGGTAAATGGGCTATACGCTGCTGCCAGTATGACCACGCAATGGCGGTGGCCTGTCAGATTTGCCGCCCCGGATTGCGCTGACGCGGGAAAATATCGAAAATGCAGGCTTTTCTCATCGCATCGCCTGCCATGAAGTCGATATGCTTGGCGACCTGCCTTTACCCGCAGAAGCCGATGTCGGTTGGATGAGTCAGTTTCTGGACGGCTTTTCGCCTGAACAAGTCGTCACGATGCTGGACCCTGTTGCCGACGTGATAAAACCCGGCGCGAAGCTGTTCATCATGGAACCGTTCTGGGATGCGCAGAACATTGAAGCGGCCTCATTTAGTCTCAATGCGTCTTCGCTTTATTTTACCTGTATGGCCAACGGCAACAGCCGTTTCTACAGCCTAGAGACGTTTTATCACTATCTGGACAAGGCAGGGTTCCAGAGCGATGAGCGCCACGACGGCCCGGGCGTTGGGCATACATTATTGCAGTGCCAGAAGAAACCATAACAACACGGCGATAAGCGCCCTGAGTATCACCTGAATATCGCGGACGCGCGTTGATGAAATTTGCATTAAACATTGTTGACTGGCAGGCCAGGGCCCCAGGATTAAGCGAAACGGCACAGTGGCTGGAATGGGCTCGGCTGTCGCACGCCATCGATCCTGCGGCACCGCAGGCAAAGCTGACCGAACTGCCGATGATGACCGCGCGCCGCCTTAGCGCCGGCAGTAAGCTGGCCGTGGAGTGCGGGCTGGCGATGCTGCGTCAGCATGAAATCGATGCCGTGCTTTACACCAGCCGTCACGGGGAGCTGGAACGCAATTTCCGCATTCTGCAGGCGCTGGCGACAGACCAGGCGCTTTCACCAACCGATTTTGCCCTGTCAGTGCACAACTCCGCCGTTGGCAGCCTGACGATAGCCGCGAAGAAGCCGATCGTCTCCTCGTCGCTTTCTGCCGGTAAAGACACCTTTCAGCAGGGGCTGTGTGAGGTGTTGTGTCTGCTCCAGGCGGGCTATCAGCGCGTGTTAATGGTCGATTTTGACGGGGCGATGCCGGCGTTTTATCACTCGCATCTCACATCAGAAACCCCGATGTGGCCGTTCGCGGTCTCGCTGGTGATTGAAGCCGGTGATGCCTTGCAGTGTGAAACCCGGTCGCAGCACACCGCGAAAGCGCCCGCGCTGCCGCAAAGCCTACTGTTTTTGCAGCACTACCTACAAGATGCTGCCACCTTTGTCTTAAGTGGGGAAAGAGTGGAATGGCACTGGAGCCGCGGATGAGCAGGATAGTTTCGCGCCTCAACCGGGCATGGCGATGCGCGATGACCGGCTTTTGCTTTGCCCTGTTCGGTATCGGCGGACTGCTGTTATCTATGGTGTGGTTTAACCTGTTGTTACTCGCGGTATGGGATAAAGGCCGCCGCCGCCGCATCGCCAGGCGCAGTATCGCCGCCAGTTTCCGCTTCTTCTTAAGGGTGGCAAAAGGCGTTGGCGTACTGGATTACCGGATGCGCGGGCTTGAGCACCTGCGTCAGGATCGCGGCTGTCTGGTGGTCGCCAATCATCCGACGCTCATCGATTATGTGCTGTTGGCCTCTGTGATGCCGGAAAGCGACTGTCTGGTAAAGGGAGCGCTCCTGAAAAACCCGTTCGTCAGCGGCGTTATCCGGGCAGCCGATTATCTGATTAACAGCCAGGCCGATGCACTTCTGCCTGCCTGCCGACAGCGGCTGGCACAGGGCGACACGATTTTGATTTTTCCGGAAGGCACCCGAACCCGGCCCGGTGAACCCATGACGCTACAACGCGGTGCGGCCAATATTGCCGTGCGCTGTGGCAGTGATTTACGCGTAGTGCTCATTCACTGCAGCGAGCATCTGCTGGACAAGCAGAGCAAATGGTATAACGTGCCGCCCGCCAAACCGCTGTTCAGCGTTGAGGTGCGGGAGCGGATATCTATCGATCAGTTTTACGATGCAGACATACAAGAACCGGCACTGGCGGCAAGACAGTTGAACCGGCATCTTTTGCTTCAATTACAACCAGGTTCTTCACCTTTTTCAGGAATTAATGATGCAAGCGCTTTACCTTGAAATCAAAAATCTCATTATAACGACGCTGAATCTCGACGAACTGTCGGCCGACGATATTGATAGCGATGCGCCGCTGTTTGGCGACGGCTTAGGACTGGACTCCATCGACGCGCTTGAGCTGGGTCTGGCGGTAAAAAATGCCTACGGTGTGGTTCTCTCGTCGGAAAGCGAAGAGATGCGCCAGCACTTTTTCTCCGTTGCCACGCTGGCAGCGTTCATCCACGCGCAACGTGCCTGAGGAGCGTCCGTCATGACAGAACAAAACGCTATTTATGAAGAGGTCACCGCGCTGTTGGTTAAGCTGTTTGAGATCGACCCGCAGGATATCTCCCCACAGGCGCGGCTGTATGAGGATCTGGAGCTGGACAGCATCGATGCGGTCGACATGATCGTGCATCTGCAAAAGAAAACCGGCAAGAAAATCAAGCCGGAAGAGTTCAAAGCCGTGCGTACCGTGCAGGACGTTGTCGATGCGGTAGAACGGCTGCTGAAAGAAGCGTAAGTCGCGATGTCCGGCAAACGCACGCGGCCCGTTCTTACGTTGCTGACAGGCTTGCTGCTGGTGGCGTGGCCCTTTTTGATCAGCGTCGGCCTGGCGCATAACAGCCTGCACTGGCTGTTGCCACTGATGGCGCTTGTTCTTTTACTCCGTCTTCGCCAGACCCGGCGCAAAACGGGGCCGATGCGTGTCATCACTCAGGTGGTGGCGGTGGCCGGCATTACCCTGTGCGCGGCCAGCTACCTGCTGAAAACCCACCAGCTCCTGCTTTTTTACCCGGTCGTGGTCAATGGCGTCATGCTGGCGGTGTTTGGTGGCTCCCTGTGGTCAGCCATGCCCATTGTCGAACGGCTGGCCAGAGTCAGTGAGCCGGATCTGCCTGAAAAGGGCGTGCGTTATACCCGCCGGGTGACGCAAATCTGGTGCGTCTTTTTCATCCTCAACGGCAGCATGGCGCTCTTTACCGCGCTGTATGGCGATATGGCGCTGTGGACCGCCTGGAATGGAATGATTGCCTATCTGCTGATGGGCACGCTGATGGCGGGCGAGTGGCTGGTACGCCGGAAAATAAAACAACGAGATTCATGATGAAGCAGACGCTTACACTGACCCAGTGGCTCACTGCACCGCGACCGGCTGACGTGCCTGTGGCCTGGCTGGACGACCGCACCTGGACGCTGGGACATCTGCGGCAGGATGTGGCCTGCTTAATCGCCTTACTGCAGCAGCAGGCAGGCCAACGCTGGGCCTTGTGCTTTGAGGACAGCTACCTGTTTACCGTGGCCCTGCTGGCAACGCTGCACGCGGGCAAAACACCGGTTGTCCCCGGTCACTGTCGTGTTTCCTTGCTCAACGAACAACACGCCCTGTTTGACGGCGTGCTGAGTGAAAAAACGCTGAGCTGGCAGGGGCCGCTGCTGGTGGTCAGCAGTGCGATGACCCTCGCCGCCTTTGCTCCGTCTTTTCCGGCCATACCTGACGAGGCCAGCATCGAACTGTTTACCTCCGGCTCCACCGGTCAGCCGAAGCGGGTGGTGAAGTCCGTTCAGTCCCTGGATCATGAAGCGGCCCTGCTGGCCGACCGCTTTGCCGGGCGGCTGGCCGGTTGTCGGGTCGTGGCCTCTGTTGTGCCGCAGCACCAGTACGGTCTGACCTTTCGTATTATTCTGCCGATGGCGCTGGGATTACCGCTGCATGCGGCGATGCTCTGGTATGCCGAACAGCTCGCCGCCTTAAGCCACGATTATCAGTATGTTTTTATCAGCAGCCCGGCGTTTCTGAAACGCCTCGATCGCCAGCTCACCGCACCGCCGGTCGCGATGGTCTTTTCCGCCGGCGGCATGTTACCCTGGCAGGATGTTTCTCAGGCGGCGGACTGGATGCATATCTGGCCAGATGAAATTTATGGCAGCACGGAAACCGGTATCCTCGCCTGGCGCTATCGTCAGGAAGAAGATATCACCTGGCAACCCTTTGATGGCGTCCGTTTTCATCAGGAAAGCGATACGTTGCGTGTGTTTTCACCGCTGATCGCCGACAGAGAGGGTTTGTTGCTCGACGATATTCTGCATATCGAAGAAAACGGCCAGTTCCGGCTGGTGGGCCGTCGGGGCAGAGTGGTTAAAATTGAAGAGAAGCGTATTTCGTTAAGCGAAGTCGAACAGCGGCTGCTGGCGCTGGACGGGATCAGCGAGGTGGCGGCGGTGCCGGTTTTACGTCGCGGCCGACAGAGCATTGGCGTTCTGCTGGTGTTGGACGATGCAGCACGGCAACGCTGGCAGGAACACGGCGGTAAACAGCAAGAGCTGGCCTGGCGACGTGCGTTGTTGCCGTGGCTGGAACCTGTCGCCGTGCCGCGTTACTGGCGGGTGATCGATGCGATCCCGGTTAACAGTATGAACAAGCGTGTTTATGCGCAGTTACAGGAGTGGTTTCATGAAACCCCATGAAATTGAGCGCCATCAGTCGCAGCCCGATCAGGCTGAGATGGTTTTACACCTTGATCCGTCGCTGTTCTGGTTCAAAGGGCATTTTGCCGTTCAACCGCTGCTGCCCGGCGTGGCGCAACTTGACTGGGTGATGCAGTACGCGACGACGCTGCTGGCACCCGGCTGGCGTTTTCACAGCATTCAGAACGTGAAGTTTCAGGCTCCGCTGCTGCCGGACACTACCGTTACGTTAACGCTGAACTGGCAGGAAGCGCGCCAGATGCTGAGCTTTAGCTACCAGCGCCACGACGGTGAGGCACGTCATGTCGCCAGCAGCGGTAAGATTCGGTTATGTCGCTAGCCTTTTCCCCCTGCGTGCTGATCCCCTGTTATAACCACGGTGCCATGATGGCAGCGGTGCTGGCACGCCTGATGCCGTTTGGTCTGCCGTGCATTGTCGTTGATGACGGCAGCGATGCCGCTACCCAGGCGGTACTGGATCGGCTGGCAGCAGAAAACAGCACGCTGACGCTGGTGCGGCTGGCGCAAAACGCCGGAAAAGGTGCGGCGGTGCTGCGCGGTATGCAGGTGGCGGCGCAGGCCGGTTTTACCCATGCGGTGCAGGTCGATGCCGACGGCCAGCATGCCATAGAAGATATTCCCGCGCTGCTGGCGCTGGCGCAGCAGCATCCCGAAGCGCTGATTTCCGGCCAGCCCATTTATGACGACTCCATTCCCCGCTCGCGGCTTTACGGGCGCTGGATCACCCACGTCTGGGTGTGGATCGAAACCCTGTCATTGCAGCTGAAAGACAGCATGTGCGGCTTTCGCGTCTATCCCATCGCGCCAACCTTACAGCTGGCACAGCGTGCCACCATCGGCAGGCGCATGGATTTTGATACCGAAGTGATGGTGCGGCTCTACTGGCAGGGTAACAACAGCTACTTTGTGCCGACCCGGGTAACCTATCCGCAGGACGGCCTCTCGCATTTCGACGCGGTCAAAGACAACGTGCGCATCTCCCTGATGCACACGCGGCTGTTTTTCGGCATGTTGCCGCGTATCCCTTCTTTACTGTTTCGCCGCTCGCCCCAGCACTGGGCGCGGCAGAAAGAGGTCAAAGGGCTGTGGGGCATGCGCCTGATGCTGCTGGTGTGGCGCCTGCTGGGCCGTAAAGCCTTTTCTCTTTTGCTGTATCCGGTGGTCGGCGCGTACTGGCTGACAGCCGCAACGGCACGAAAAGCCTCGCAGAACTGGATAACCCGCGTGCGTGAGCAGCTGCGGATACGCCAGCAGCCGGTGCCGAATAACCTGACCAGCTACCGGCACTTTCTGCGCTTTGGCAACGTCATGCTGGACAAAATCGCCAGCTGGCGCGGTGAGCTGCATTTCGGCAGCGACGTGGTCTTTGCACCGGGCGCGGAGGCGATGCTTGACCTCAATCATCCGCAGGGCAGGCTGTTGCTGGCCTCGCACCTGGGCGATGTGGAGGCCTGCCGGGCGCTGGTGCAGCGCAGCGGCAGTAAAACCATTAATGCTCTGGTGTTTAGCGATAACGCCCAGCGCTTTAAGCAGATTATGGAAGAGATGGCTCCGCAGGCCGGGCTAAACCTGATGCCGGTAACGGATATCGGTCCGGACACCGCCATGTTGCTGAAAGAAAAGCTGGATCGCGGCGAGTGGATCGCGATTGTGGGCGATCGCATTGCCGTTAATCCGCAGCGCGGCGGGGAATGGCGTATTTGCTGGAGCCGCTTTATGGGCCAGCCTGCTCCCTTTCCGCAGGGGCCGTTTATTCTGGCGTCGATCCTGGGCTGTCCGGTTCACCTGATCTTCGCGCTGCGCCAGCAGGGAAAACTGCACATTCATTGCGAGCCGTTCGCCAATCCGCTGCTGTTGCCGCGTGCCGAGCGTCAGAAAGCCCTGCAGCAGACCATCGATCGCTATGCTGAACGCCTTGAGCACTATGCGCTCCAGTCGCCGCTCGACTGGTTTAACTTTTTCGATTTCTGGCAACTGCCGGATAGCAAAGACAAGGAGTAAAGGGTGCTTAACGATCCCCGTTTTACGGTCGACGTAGACCTGACCATTCCCTTTCATGATGTCGATGTGATGGGCGTGGTCTGGCACGGTAACTATTTTCGCTATTTCGAAATCGCCCGCGAGGCGTTACTGAACCAGTTTGACTATGGCTACCGGCAGATGAAGGCCTCTGGCTACGTCTGGCCGGTAGTGGATACGCGGGTAAAGTACCGCCATCCGCTCACCTTTGAGCAACGCATTCGCGTGCGGGCGCGCATTGAAGAGTGTGAAAACCGTCTGCGCATTGGGTATGAAATTTTCGATGCCGACAGCGGCCAGCGCGCCACTACGGGCTATACCATTCAGGTGGCGGTGGAAGAGCAAAGTCGCGAGATGTGCTTTGTCTGCCCGGACATTCTGTTTGAACGTATGGGAGTGACGCCATGAGAGGCCTGCTATTCCTGGCGCTGTTGATCAGCCCGTTTGTCAGCGCGCTGACGCTCGACGATCTGCAGCAGCGCTTCACCGCTCAGCCGGTGATCCGTGCGCACTTCGATCAGGTGCGCACCATTAAGGATATGCCGCAGCCGCTAAAATCGCAGGGCACGATGCTGATCGCCCGCGACAAGGGCCTGCTGTGGGATCAAACCCGTCCGTTCCCGATGCAGCTGCTGCTGGATGATAAACGCATGGTGCAGGTGATCAACGGCCAGCCACCGCAGACCATTACCGCCGAAAACAATCCGCAGATGTTCCAGTTTAATCACCTGCTGCGCGCGCTGTTTCAGGCGGATCGCAAGGTGCTGGAGCAGAATTTTCGCGTCGACTTTGCCGACAAGGGCGAAGGCCGCTGGACGCTGCGCCTGACGCCGATCACCACGCCGCTGGATAAGATCTTCTCCAGCATCGATCTGGCGGGCAAAACCTATCTGGAGCAGATCCAACTCAACGATAAGCAGGGCGATCGCACGGACATTACCCTTTCGCAACATCAACTGACGCCAGCACAACTGACTAATGACGAACGCCAACGCTTTGCCGCCCCGTAAACGGCCCGCGCTGCTGTGGGGGCTGGTCTGCCTGCTCATGTTGGTGGTGCTGCATACGCTGCTGCCGCAGGCCCGGCTGAACAGCAGCGTGCTGGCGATGCTGCCAAAGCAGGCGCTGGGCGCGATTCCCCCCGCCCTCAACGACGGCTTTATGCAGCGGCTCGATCGGCAACTGGTCTGGCTGGTGAGCCCCGGTAAGCAGGCCGATCCCCTGGTGGCGCGCGACTGGCTGACACGGTTACAGCGATCCGGGGCGCTGGCCGAGGTAAAAGGGCCGATGGATGCCCGCAGCCAGCAGGCGTGGGGCACGTTTTTCTGGCAGCACCGTAACGGCATGATCGACAGCGAAACGCGGCAGCGGCTGCAAAACGGCGGCGAGGCGCAGGCGCAGTGGATCCTCTCTCAGCTCTATTCCGCCTTTTCCGGCGTCAGTGGCAAAGAATTACAGAACGATCCGCTGATGCTGACGCGCGGATCGCAGCTGGCGATGGCGAAAAACGGTCAGCGGCTGCGCCTGATGGACGGCTGGCTGGTGACGCAGGACAGCCAGGGGAATTACTGGTATTTGCTGCACGGCGAACTGGCCGGATCGTCGTTTGATATGCAGCAGACGCACAAACTGGTCACCACGCTGGGCGCGCTGGAAAAAACGTTCAAGGCGCAGTACCCGCAGGTCCGGCTGCTCTCGCGCGGCACGGTGTTTTACAGCGATTACGCCAGCCAGCAGGCGAAGCATGATGTGTCCACGCTGGGGCTGGCAACCGTGCTGGGCGTGCTACTGCTGATTCTGGTGGTGTTCCGTTCGGTACGGCCAATCCTGTTATGCCTGCTCTCGATTGCCATTGGCGCGCTGGCGGGCACCGTTGTGACGTTGCTGGTGTTTGGCGAGCTGCACCTGATGACGCTGGTGATGAGCATGAGCATCATCGGCATCTCCGCCGATTACACGCTCTATTACCTCACCGAGCGCATGGTGCATGGCGCCGATACCTCGCCCTGGCAGAGCCTGGCGAAAGTCCGCAATGCGCTGCTGCTGGCCCTGCTGACCACGGTGGCCGCCTATCTGATCATGATGCTGGCACCGTTTCCGGGCATTCGCCAGATGGCGCTCTTTGCGGCGGTGGGCCTGAGCGCCGCCTGCCTGACGGTCGTGTTCTGGCATCCGTGGCTGTGCCGCGGCTTGCCTGTGCGTCCGGTCCCCGCCATGGTGCTGATGCTGCGCTGGCTTGCCGCATGGCGGCGTAACAAAGCCCTGTCGGTGGGGCTGCCGGTGGCGCTGGCGCTGTTCTCGCTGGCGGGCCTCGCCACCTTGCGCGTAGACGATGATATCTCACAGCTTCAGGCGCTGCCGCAGCACCTTCTGGCGCAGGAAAAAGCCATTACTGCGCTGACCGGGCAGAGCGTCGATCAGAAATGGTTTGTAGTATACGGCAACAGTGCGCAGCAGACGCTGACGCGGCTGGAAGCCTTCACGCCCGCGCTGGAACGGGCCAAAGCGCAAGGGCTGATCGGCGGTTATCGAACGCTTCCCCTGAACTCGCTGGCGCGTCAGGCACAGGATGTGGCGCTGTTGAAAAATGCCGCGCCTGCCGTCACGCGCGCGCTCAGCGAGGCGGGCGTAACGACATTGAAGCCGGATCTCAATCCTATGCCGGTCAGCGTTGCGGCCTGGCTTGCCAGCCCGGCCAGCGAAGGCTGGCGCCTGCTGTGGCTGACGCTGAAGAGCGGTGAGAGCGGCGTGCTGGTGCCGGTAGACGGCGTAACACACAGCGCCGCGCTTGATGCGCTAAGTAAAGGCTATCCCGGCGTCGCCTGGGTGGATCGCAAAACGACGTTTGACGGGCTGTTTGCCTTGTATCGCCATATCCTGACCGGCCTGCTGCTTGTTGCTCTGGCCGTGATTGCCTGCGGTGCCGTCATGCGGCTTGGCTGGCGCAAAGGCGCGCGCAGCCTGGTGCCATCTGTGCTTTCTCTGGGCTGCGGCCTGGCGGTGCTGGCCTTTACCGGCCATGCGGTCAACCTGTTTTCCCTGCTGGCGCTGGTACTGGTGCTCGGTATCGGCATCAACTACACGCTGTTTTTCAGTAATCCACGCGGTACGCCGCTCACCTCCATGCTGGCCATCACACTGGCAATGATGACAACGCTGCTGACGCTGGGCATGCTGGTTTTCAGCACCACCCAGGCCATTAGCAGCTTTGGTATCGTACTGATCAGCGGTATTTTCACCGCCTGGCTGCTGGCACCGCTGGCGATGCCGACGAAAAGAGAGAAAAAAACACGATGATCAACCAGACTTTACGCATGCTGAAATATTGCCTGGCGCGATGGCGAGCCAGATCGGTGCCGCTACGCGGTCGCCGCGTGTCCACTGGAGGCTGTTTGATTATTGCCGCCACGCTGATGCTGGCCGGGTGCAGTCATTCCACGCACAGCCCGCAGCAGCGTCCGCAGGCCTGGCTGGCACCGGGCGCACGCGTGACGCTGCCTGCGCCGGGCATTGCGCCGTCAATCCGTTCCCAGCAGCTTCTGACCGGCCGTTTTCACGGCAAGACCCAGTCGCTGCTGGTGATGCTCAACGCAGATGATAAAAAAATCTCTCTGGCAGGGCTGTCGTCGGTGGGTATTCGTCTGTTCCTGGTGACCTACGATCGCCAGGGATTGCACACCGAACAGTCGATTGTGCTGCCGCAGCTGCCACCGGCCAGTCAGGTGCTGGCCGACGTGATGCTCAGCCACTGGCCCATCAGCGCCTGGCTGCCCCAGTTGCCAGAGGGCTGGACGCTGAAAGACCGTGGGGATAAGCGCGAGCTGCGTAATGCCAGCGGCAAGCTGGTGACGGAAATCACTTATCTGAACCGCCAGGGTAAGCGCGAACCCATCAGCATTGAGCAGCACGCGTTTAAATACCACATCACCATTCAATATCTGGATGACTGAGATGATCTACGTTTCTGCCGTTGGCATGATTAACGCGCTGGGCAAGGATAACGATGAGGTCGCTCTCAACCTGGTGCGTGGCGTGGCCCCTGGTATGCGCGCCCGCAGCGGCTGGTTGCAGGCGCATCCGCACGCCGTGCTGGCCGGCGTGGAAGGGGCGCTGCCGGCGATCCCTGACGCCTTCAGCGCGCATCGTTCGCGCAATAATCAACTGCTGCTGGCCGCGCTGGCCCAGATTCAGCCCGACGTGGATCAGGCGATTGCGCAGTATGGCCGCGATCGTGTCGCCATCGTGCTGGGTACCAGCACATCCGGGCTGGACGAAGGGGATATGCACGTCCGCCTGTCGCTGAATCAGCAATCAAGCACGGCATGGCGCTATCCGCAGCAGGAGTTGGGCGATCCCTCGCGCTTTCTCAGCCACTGGCTGGCACTTGACGGTCCGGCGTTTACGCTGTCCACCGCCTGCTCCTCCAGCGCCCGTGCGATGATAAGCGGACGTCGCCTGATTGAGGCGGGGCTGGCGGATGTAGCGATCGTTGGTGGAGCAGACACGCTCAGCCGGATGCCGGTCAACGGCTTTCACAGCCTGGAGTCGCTTTCTCCCACCCTGTGTCAGCCGTTCGCCCGCGATCGCAGCGGCATTACCATCGGTGAAGGTGCCGCGCTGATGTTGTTAACCCGTGAGCCGCAGCCGATTGCGCTGCTGGGCGTGGGCGAATCCAGCGATGCCTACCATATCTCAGCCCCGCATCCAGAGGGGGAAGGGGCGATTCGCGCCATCCATCAGGCCCTGAACGAAGCCGGTATTGCGCCTGAGGCGGTGGGCTATATCAACCTGCATGGCACCGCAACCACGCTCAACGATCAGATTGAATCCAGCGTGGTAAACGCCCTGTTTGGCGAGCAGGTGCCCTGCAGTTCAACGAAACACCTGACCGGGCACACGTTGGGCGCGGCGGGCATTACCGAAGCGGCGCTCAGCATGCTGATCCTGCAACGCAACCTGCCGCTGCCGCCGCAGGATTTTAGCCTGTCGCCGCGCGATGCGGATTTGCCGCCCTGTGGCATCATTGACCGGCCTCAGCCGCTGGCGCGCCCGGTGATTCTGTCAAACTCGTTTGCCTTCGGCGGTAACAACGCCAGTATTCTGCTTGGGAAGATCTTATGAGCCACTATTTATCCCCCACGGACTATCTGCCGCACGATGCGCCGATGCTGTTACTGGAAAAGGTCAGCGACGTGACGGCCGACAGCGCGACCTGCTGCGTCACGGTATCGCCGCAGGGCGTGCTGGCCCCGTTTCTCGATTCCGATGGCAACCTGCCGGGCTGGTATGTCCTGGAGTTAATGGCGCAGACGGTCGGCGTCTGGTCGGGCTGGCATCGGCATCAGCAGGGACAGGCCAGTATCTCGTTAGGCATGGTGCTGGGTGCGCGCGAATTAGTGTGTAGCGCAGGGATTCTACCGGCGGATGCCACGCTGATCGTCAAGGTCAAACTGCTGATGCAGGATGAACGCTTTGGCAGCTTTGAGTGCGCCATCGAGGCGGGGAGCGCTACGCTGGCAACCGGCCGGGTAAATACCTTTCAGCCCACCGCCGAAGAACTTCATTCATTATTTCAACAAGGAGCGACCTCATGAGCCGTTCAGTATTGGTTACCGGTGCCAGCAAAGGCATTGGTCGCGCCATCGCCTGCCAGCTGGCGGCAGACGGCTTCACCCTTGGCGTGCATTATCACCATGATGCTGCCGGGGCGCAGCAAACCCTGGATGCCATTCTGGCGGCAGGGGGCACGGGCCGCCTGCTGCAGTTTGATGTGGCGAACCGTCAGCAGTGCCGCGAGGTGCTGGAGCAGGATATCGACGCACACGGAGCCTGGTACGGCGTGGTCAGCAATGCCGGCATTGCCCGCGATGCGGCCTTTCCTGCGTTGAGCGACGACGACTGGGATAAGGTGATTCATACCAATCTGGACAGTTTTTACAACGTGATTCAGCCCTGCATTATGCCAATGATCAGCGCCCGCCAGGGCGGACGCATTATTACGCTTTCCTCGGTGTCGGGCCTGATGGGCAATCGCGGTCAGGTGAACTACAGTGCCGCGAAAGCAGGCATTATTGGCGCCACCAAAGCGCTGGCGATTGAGCTGGCCAAACGAAAAATTACCGTTAACTGTATTGCGCCGGGGCTGATCGATACAGGAATGATCGAGATGGAAGAGACGGCGCTGAAAGAGGCGATGTCCCTGATCCCCATGAAACGCATGGGACAAACCGAGGAAGTGGCCGGGCTTGCCCGTTACCTGATGTCGGATATCGCAGGTTATGTGACGCGCCAGGTGATTTCCATCAACGGAGGCATGTTATGACACGGCGCGTGGTCATTACCGGTATGGGCGGCGTCACCGCGTTTGGCGAAAACTGGCAGGACGTTTCAGCCAGGCTGCTGGCGTATGAAAATGCCGTACGCAGAATGCCGGAGTGGCAGGTTTACGACGGGCTGCATACCTTACTGGGTGCCCCGATTGATAATTTCAGTTTGCCGGAACACTACACCCGCAAACGTATTCGCGCCATGGGGCGCGTTTCATTAATGTCGACCCGCGCCAGCGAACTGGCGCTGTTGGACGCGGGATTGATCGGCGATCTTGTGCTCACCAATGGTGAAACCGGCATTGCTTACGGCTCCTCGACTGGCAGCACCGGACCGGTAAGCGAATTCGCGACCATGCTGACGGAAAAGCACACCAATAATATTACCGGCACCACCTATGTACAGATGATGCCGCACACCACCGCCGTGAATACCGGGCTGTTTTTCGGCCTGCGCGGTCGGGTTATCCCCACCTCCAGCGCCTGTACCTCGGGTAGCCAGGCGATTGGCTACGCGTGGGAGGCGATCCGCCACGGTTATCAGACGGTGATGGTGGCCGGTGGCGCAGAAGAGCTGTGTCCCTCGGAAGCGGCGGTGTTTGACACGCTTTTCGCCACCAGCCAGCGCAACGATGCGCCGACCACCACGCCTTCGCCCTTTGATGAAAAACGGGACGGTCTTGTGATTGGCGAGGGCGCAGGCACGCTAATTCTGGAAGAGCTGGAACACGCGAAAGCGCGCGGCGCGACAATCTATGGCGAGATCGTCGGCTTCAACACCAACTGTGACGCAGCCCATATCACTCAGCCGCAGCGGGAAACGATGCAGATTTGCATGGAGAAGGCATTGAAGATGGCGGGATTAAGCCCGCAGGACATCGGCTATATTTCGGCGCACGGCACCGCCACCGATCGCGGCGATCTGGCGGAAAGTCAGGCGACGGCGGCGATTTACGGCAATCAGGTGCCCATTTCGTCCCTGAAAAGCTATTTCGGCCACACATTAGGGGCCTGCGGCGCGCTGGAAGCCTGGATGAGCCTGCAAATGATGCGCGAGGGCTGGTTCGCTCCTACGCTGAATCTGACGCAACCGGACGCCAACTGCGGCGAACTGGACTACATCATGGGCCAGGCTCGCCCTATCGATTGTGAGTTTTTGCAGAGCAATAACTTTGCGTTTGGCGGCATTAACACCTCCATCATCATCAAACGCTGGCACTGATATGTATCAGATCTTTCTGGGAAAGATTTCCCGACTCAGTGCTGGCGCGTTAGCACCCGAGTTGAAAGATCGGGCACCTTCGGGCGCGCGGCGTGCCAGTTGGCTTGCCGGGCGCGTCATGCTCTCTGCTGCTATCGCGCCGGTGCCCGCGATGCAGTACGGGGTAAATGGCAAGCCCGCGTTTCCCCCCGAGGTGCAACGCGGCTTTAGTCTGAGCCACAGCGGGGATGACATTGCCCTGCTGTTCAGTGACGAAAGTGACGTGGGCTGTGATATTGAAGTCCTGCGACCGCGACCAAACTGGCCGCGCCTGGCAGAAAAGCTGTTCAGTCCGGGTGAACAGGCCCTGATCGCCGCACAACCGGGGGTGCAGCAGTTAGCGGTCTTTTGGCGCATCTGGACGATAAAAGAGGCGATAATCAAGCAGCGTGGCGCAAGTGCCTGGGAGATGGCCCGCATCGACAGCACGGCACCGACTACGTTGTCGGTCAGCACGCTCCAGGCAGGCGAACTGGCGCTGGCGGTTTGTACGCCGACGCCGTTTGAGTTGAGCGCGACCACTCTGCGGCGGCTGGCATAAAGGGCTGGCCACGTTCTCACCGGGCAGCCCTGATTGTTTAGTGACTCTGTTTGCTGTCTTCTTCTTTATGCTTCTTCGCCAGGTAATGGCCTGCTGCGCAACCCGCCACGGCACCGGTAACCGCATGATGTTTAAGATGACCCGCTACGCCGCCCACCAGCGCGCCTTTCAGGCAGCCTTCAGCCTGCGCCTGAGAGGTAACCGACATCAAAAGGCCCAGCGTGACCAGCAGAAAGGGAAGTTTACGCATCAATACTCAGTCCTTATCAAGGGGGAAAAGTGTTCATGCTGCGACGATAACGCGAATGCGAGGCGGGCGGATAAAAAAATGCGAGTCGTTGCGCGACTGTTGCAGAAAAAGCGACGGACTTTTCATGCCAGAGAGGGCCTGAATTTTTTGAACCCCATCACACCCTGCGTTTTTGGCGTATCCCTTTGCTCTCTTCCTGAACGTAAAGATGCAATAACTACCTCGCCATACACAAAACCGGAACCCACGATGAAAAGAACTTTAGCCTGTTTTTCATTCCTGGCAGGCAGCCTGCTCACGGGATATGCACCTGCACTGATTGCCGCCCCTTTGCCGTTAACGCCAGACACGAGCATCCCGGTAAGTCGCTACATTACGGCGCTGAATCCGGATCACTCCATTACCTTTCGTCTTTTTGCCCCTGCCGCGAAGCAGGTTGCCGTGGTGACCGGCGCCACGCCGCTGAGCCAGCAGTCGCATGACATGAAAAAGGACAGCACGGGGATCTGGTCATGGACCAGCGAGCCGATGAAGCCCAACCTGTATGAGTACTATTTTGACGTAGACGGTTTCCGCACGCCGGATACCGGCAGCCGTTTCCCGAAACCGCAGCGCCAGGTGAACACCAGTATGATTCTGGTGCCGGGCAGTATTCTGGATGAGCGCAAAGTGCCGCACGGCGATGTACTGACCCTGACCTATCACTCCACCGCCCTGAAGTCTGAACGTCAGGTGTTTGTCTGGGCACCGCCGGGTTACAAGGCCGATAGCAAGCCGCTACCGGTGCTCTACTTCTACCATGGCTTTGGCGATACCGGGCTGTCGGCCATCTCTCAGCTCCGCCTGCCGCAAATCATGGATAACCTGCTGGCAGAAGGCAAAATTAAGCCGATGCTGGTGGTGGTGCCCGATACCGAAACCGACATCGTGCAGGCTATTCCCGAAAACTTCCCGCCAGCCGATCGCCGCAAGGACTTTTATCCGCTGAATGCCGCTGCTGCGGATAAAGAGTTAATGCAGGACATTATCCCGCTGGTGGAAAAACGCTTTACCGTGAGTCGCAAACCGGCTGACAGGGCGATAGCCGGGCTATCCCAGGGCGGCTATCAGGCGCTGGTGTCCGGCATGACGCACCTGAGCGACTTTGCCTGGCTGGCCAGTTTTAGCGGCGTGACCACCAGTACAGTGCCTAATGAGTTCGTGACGCGTCAGCTGAGCCAGCCGCAGACCGTGAATAAACAGCTGAAAAACTTTACGCTGGTGGTGGGCGATAAAGATATCGTGACAGGCAAAGACATTGCCGGGCTGAAAACCGAACTGGAAAAGCAGGGCGTGAAGTTCCATTACACCCAGTATCCGGGGCTGGGACATGAGATGGACGTCTGGCGACCTGCGTATGTGGAGTTTGTGCAGCAGCTGTTTAAACCACAGTCGCACTAATTCTGGCTTCAACGCTGACCGCGCACAGGATGAGCAGAGCATCCTGTGTATCCTGTGCGCATTCTCCCCAACGCGGCGGGAACGCTGCTATTTCGTTGGCGGCGGATTGCGTCATATCAGCCACGCGGTAAGCGCTTACGCATCACCCGCTGCCCAAACGCATCACTGCCTTCTGCGACCCAGCCATTTGCCTGATAAAACCCCTCCGCGTTCGAGCCGGGATCGGTGGTCAGCATAATCGTCTCTGCGCCCCGATCGCTAAACCACTGGACGATCGCGTTCAGCAGGTGCGTCCCGATGCCCTGTTTTTGATATTCAGGTTTAACAAACAGTCCGCCAATTAGCGGTTCGGGCGCATAGATCCCCAATCCATAACCTGCATAATCATCCCCGACCTGGCAAATCCAGCCGCCGCCCTGACATATATCCTCCAGCGCTTGCTCACGCTGTAAATAGTGAATTTGATGCGCGTGAAGCCGGTTTTCCGTTACGGAAAAGCGTATTTCATATATTTCTTTAAGGTGCCGGGGTTCAAGTTTAAAAAAGGAAAGAGACATGGTCGTTCTGTATAACATGACGGTGAAGTTGGAACACATTATCGTCTGGACCGCGGTATTTCAAGTCGCCAATATTTGGGTTGACCTCTGTATTTCCCGGAAGCGGTTTTTAACCCGCTTTTTTTCATTTGGCTGGCATCCGGTTGTCATCGGTCTGTCAATTTCTTCTGTTTAACGCTGGCCTTAAGGCCGTCGGGACGATTGAACCCAGCCCTGTTCCCATTTCCCCTGTACTCTGAAAGGAATTAATCGGGACACATTGCCTAACAGGGATGGCCGGCGAAAAATGCGGTCCATGAAAAAATGGAGTTTTATAGTTTGCCATTCATCATTAAATAACAAGGGTTTAACGATCGATTTTTGGGATTTGATAGGTTTAATCATAGTTTAATCCGTTAAAATTCATTTGATTGATAGCTAAAGGCGATCAATAATCAATCCACTTCAACATCGTTAATCAGAGCATGGGAATGGAAATCCAGAATCTTGATAATAATAACCGTGCCTGGCGGTTCATTGCTGAACCCATCGTAAACCTGAAATCCGAACGTATTGCCGTTGAAGTCTTAACCCGATTTGCCGCACCAGGGACGCCTTTTTTACATATAAGTAAAATGAATAAAGAACAAAAAATAAGGCTCCTGAGAGAGCAGTTGTACTTAATTCACCAAAAAAGACATTTTTTTGAAAGTCACCAGTTGCTGTGTTCTGTCAATGTAGATGTAGAGATGGCTTTTGCGCTGCTGGAAGAACGGGATATTTACGAGCTCGCCACAGCGCACTCTTTTCTTCGCATCGAAGTCTCAGAAAGCTTCCCCAGTCTGGCTGAAGGGCTAAATAATCCCTTACTGCGAAAGTTATATAATAATTACACCTTATGGCTAGATGATTTTGGGAGTGCCTCCTCGCATTTTCCCTGTTTACAGAAAGGACTGTATGAAGCTGTTAAAATCGACAAGCACTTTTTCTGGGAACATCACAACAGCCCATTGTGGAAAACGACGCTGGCGCAAATTAAAGACTACTGCCAGTTTATCATTGTCGAAGGCGTAGAGAAGGATACCTACTTTCAGTTTGCAAAACCGCATGCTGCGGCATTTCAGGGCTATCTGTTCGAAGCCGTTAATTTTGATGCATTGGGCTGACGATCCCGTTTAGCCGTCGACCCAAAATGATCGTTTCAGCCCGCGGCCTGATTGCCCCAGTCTTCTATTCACCAGGCTGTGCCTGTTCTGTAGCCTTTCTGGGCGGCATCCCGGCCCGCCATAAGTCAGGCGAGATATCCTCTCCCTTCTCACGATATTTTTCATTATTTTTCCCGCTACCTGAGCCTGCTTTCCTGACAGCAACAGCGTGCTTAACGCCGTGACGAATCCGGCGTCAAAATGTATTCCGTTAACGTGTTCGGCTAAATAAAGTGAGCGGTAATTAAAATTCAGGGTGAATCTGAACGACACGTGCAGACGGATCATTTTTATTACGGCTTCAATGAAATTTAAAGCGGTTTGTGCGAGATGTCTCGCAGCATTTTGTTTAATTACACAGAAGGCATGATAATTATTGTGCTTTATTATGTTTTTTTGCATATAGCCTGCTGAATGTCTGTGTGGATAATGATGGAGTATCAAGACATTCACAGGATGCTCATGCAATGAATGATAAAAATATTGTTTTTCTTGATTACGCGACGCTCCCCGGGAGCGTGAGGTTAAAGGCGATTCATGGCGCGCACAATTTAATTTTGCATGCAAGAACATCACCTGAGCAATGCGCTGAACGCATTGCAAAAGCGGACGTTGTTATTACGAATAAAGTAAAGTTAACGCAAGCGCTGATCGCGCAGGCACCCAATCTCAAATTTGTGGCCGTTGCCGCAACAGGCTTCGATGCGATTGATATCGACGCCTGTAAAGCCAGAAACATTCCCGTCTCGAATATTCGAGGTTATGCGCTCGATACCGTACCTGAGCACACCTTTGCCTTGATATTTGCCCTGCGCCGCAGCATTACGGCCTATCACCAGGCGGTACAGAAAGGGCGCTGGCAGCAGGCAGGTCAGTTTTGTTTTTTCGATTTCAGCATTAAAAATCTGGCCGGTTCAACGCTGGGGATAATTGGTGATGGCGTGCTGGGTAAACGCGTGGGCGACATAGCCAAAAGTCTGGGAATGAATGTACTTTTTGCTGCCTATAAAGGGGTCAGCAATATGGGGCCGCTTTATACCGACTTCGAAGAGATAGTGAAAACCAGCGACGTTTTATCACTTCATTGTCCGTTATTACCTTCTACGGAAAATATGATCGCTGAAAATGAATTTGCGCTCATGAAGCCAGAGGTGCTGCTTATTAATACGGCACGCGGTGGAATCGTCAATGAAGAAGATTTATACCGTGCATTAATGACTCGGCGTATTGCCGGGGCCGCATTCGACGTGGCAAAAAACGAGCCGCCAGACAAGGACTCGCCGATCATGAAACTCACGCAACTCCCGAATTTTATCTTAACGCCACATATTTCATGGGCCAGCCAGGAAGCCATTCAGTTGTTAGCCGACAAGCTCATCGACAATGTGAATGCCTGGTTAGAGGGTAAACCAATGAATATCGTTAATCCGTAGTCAATATAACACCAGGAGAGTCATTATGTTTTTGGGAAAAGAAATCCGTTTAAAGCGACTGCTAAATAAAAAATCAGGCCGCCTGCTGGCGATCACCATGGACCATCCCATTACGCGCGGCGTTTTACCCGGAATTGGCCCGATAAACGAGGTCATGGGCAAGGTTGTCGCCGGTAAACCGGATGCGATTACGATGCACAAAGGCATCATCGAAAAATCCTTTGCGCCTTATGCCGACACGGATGTCTCCATCATCATGAAAGCCACCAGTTACGCCATCCCTTATCACGAGGCGTTTGATACGCCAGTCGCAGATGTTGACGAAGCAATTCGCGTGGGAGCAGATGCCATCTCGGTGGGTTGCATTCTGGGTGGGCCGGAGCAGGCAAAGCAACTGACCTTTTTGGGCCAAATAACCAAAGCGGCGGGGTCGGCAGGGCTGCCGGTTGTTGCCCATATCTATCCTAAAGGGCCGATGGTGGAAAATCCGTTCGATGCCAAACATCTGGCTTACTGCGTCCGCGCGGGGGCTGAGCTGGGGGTCGATATTATTAAAACCCTGTGGTCCGGCTCGGCTGACACCTTTAAAGAGGTCGTAGCGTCCTGTCCGGCAAAGGTTGCCCTGGCCGGAGGCGACATGGGAAACGATCTGGTGAGCTTCCTGACCAACACCCGTAAAGCCCTGGATGTCGGCGTGGGTGGAGTGACTTATGGCCGCTTTGTCTGGCAGCACGACAATCCCACGGCTGTCATCCGCGCACTGGACGCCATGATTAATGACGACAGCAGCGTAGATGAGGCGATTGCTGTTTACAAACAAGCCGGCGGCAACTGAGTCGCGACAGCACAAACGAGGATATGAGTATGAAAGCAGCAGTGCTATTCGAGGCCAACAAACTTGACGTGATTCACGTTGATGCGCCCAAGGCCGCGCAAGGTGAGTTGGTCATGCGTGTTAAATCAGCGGCGATCTGCGGTACAGACAGCCGCATCATAACCGGCAGGAAAACAAAAGGGGTACGTTTTCCTTCGGTTATCGGGCATGAGTTTGCAGGTGAAGTGGTTGAGGTCGGGCAGGATGTCACGCGCTTTTCGATCTCGGATCGCATTGCTGTTGATCCCGTTATTCCTTGTCGTTCCTGCCTGTATTGCCGCAGTGGAAAAGAGAATGTTTGCCAACATCGTCAGGCGATAGGTTACGAGTTTGATGGTGCATTCGCTGAGTACGTCAAAATACCGGCGATCGCCCTTGAGGCAGGCAATGTTTTCAAATTACCCGATAGCGTTTCCTATGATGCTGCCGCTCTGGCCGAGCCTTTAGCCTGCTGTATTAACGGGCAGAAAAACGTGGGTATCCACCTGGGTGATGTGGTGGTGATTCTTGGCGCAGGCCCAATAGGACTGATGCATGTCGCGCTGGCGAAACGGTCAGGTGCATCAAAAATCATTGTTAGCGACCTCAATGAAAACAGGCGCAGTGTTGCCCTGCAATGCGGTGCCTCCCATGCGGTTGACGCCAGCCAACAGGATCTGAAAGCCATTGTTATGTCTGAGACGTCTGGGCTGGGGGCGGATGTGGCGATCATGGCTATCGGCCTTCCCGCGCTGGTGAATCCGTCTCTGGAATTACTGCGAAAAGGCGGTCGGGCCAACCTCTTTGCCGGTTTCTCAAAAGAGGATACGGCCGATGTGGATGTCAATCTTATCCACTACAACGAACTGGTCATTACCGGTGCCAGTGCGCTAAGCCGGGAAGGTTATGAAAAGGCACTTGGGCTAATTTCATCGGGCCAGATCAATGTCGAAGCCTTAATTACTCACCGTTTTAGCTTATCCGAAATAAATGAAGCGCTTCGCTATGCGCAAAAGGGTGATGCTGTGAAGGTCATTATTCACAACGATTAATGTCAGCCAATGGAGGTAGTCGCGATGGATAAAGCCTTTCTTGGTATTGATGCGGGAAGCAGTGGCGTTAAAGTCTGTGCATTCAATTTTCACGGGGAGTTGCTGGCTAAGGCCTCACGTGAGGTAAACATTATATCGGAGACAGCCTTAAGCCATGAAATAGCCGTTGAGGCGTACGGATTACAGGTTGAAGACGCGATTAAAGAGGTGACGGCGCAAGTTAAACATATTGTCTCCATTGGCTTCTCTGTCGCGTGTCCAACGCTGGTCTTTCTGGATAAACAAGGTAAGCCCGTGTGTAACGCGATCACTTATCTGGATGGACGTTCAGACGCGTTTATTAGCCAAACGCTGGGCGAGGAAAAAGAGTATGTCCGTTCATTGACGCATAACAGCCCCGGACCTTCTGCCTGCTGGGTGGGAACGTTGGGCTGGCTGCAGAAAGAACAGCCTGAGTTAATGAAAAAAGTCCACAACGTCGTGCTGCTTAATGGCTATCTTGCGCTGCAGCTTGGGGCCAGGAAAACGGGCATTGATCCCACTCAGGCGGCCTATTCTGGCGCTGTGGTTTTGTCTTCTGCACCAAAATGGTCAAGCGATCTTCTGAGGTTTTGGCAGTTTGACCATAATATCCTGCCGCCAATCTACCCATGCACATCCGTGGTGGGGCACATCAGCGCAGCGGTCAGTAAAAGAACCGGCTTAATGGAAGGTGTACCTTTGATTCTCGGTTCTGCCGACACCGCTGCGGCCGCGTTTTCTGTAGGACTCATTGATGGTGGAACGGCTTTTGAGTCCACCGGAACCTCAGGCGTGATAACGTTTTGTCTTGAAACGCCAAACTTCGACAGCCGTTTCATGAATCGTTACCACATTGTTCCTAATCAGTGGCTGGCTCATGGCGCGATGTCCACCACCGGCGGCACCTTTGGCTGGCTTAATCATGCGTTATGGCCAGAAATACAGGATATCAGCGAACTGGAAAATCTGGCCGCGATGTCTGCTCCTGGCGCAAATGGGCTGATTTATCTCCCTTACCTGGCCGGAGAGCGCAGTCCGTTATGGGACACGCGGGCTTCAGGTGCCTGGCTGGGATTAAGATTGTCGCACAAACGAAACGATTTAATCCGCGCGGCAATGGAGGGAACGGCTTATGGTATGAAACAGATCCTGGACATCGCTTATGAAAAGTGGGGCGTCAGGCTTGATGAAATCCTAAGTGTGGGAGGCGGTTCTCGTAATGCATTATGGACTCAGATAAAGGCAGACATTCTTCATATTGAATATAACCTTGCCCAAACCAGCGATGCGGCAGCATTTGGTGCGGCAATGACAGGCGCAACCGGGGCCGGCTTTTTCTGCGGTATTAACGATCCCGACCTGCCTATCTTAAAAACGGAAGAGGCCAGTTTTAAACCCAGTGAGGATAAAAAATTACTCGCCCTTTACCGCAACCATTACCGCATTTACGAATCACTTTACCCGATACTTAAATCAACTATGCATTCGTTAGCAGGTAATAAAAGCACGCAATAGTTTTTTAAAATAATAACTAAACAAGAATCGTTATTTATAACGTCTCTTTATTGTTTCTTTTGCCAAAGGGAAAATTATGAAAACGTCTCCTCTGTCACAAGGTAAACCCGCCACGAATTTTCGCTGGGTGGTGCTGGCATTAATTTTTGCTGTTTATGCCGTCAATTATGCAGATCGTTCAAATATAGGCTCAGTATTACCCTTCATTACTGAAGAATTTAATATGACCAATTTCGAAGCGGGTCAAATTGCAAGTATGTTCTTTCTGGGTTATGCACTGTGCCAGATTCCGGCCGGTTTTCTGCTGGCTAAACGCGGCGTACGTGGAATCGTGACACTTTCTATTCTCGGTTTCTCGGCATTTACCTGGTTAATCGGTACCGCGTCCTCGGCGCTTTCCATAAAATGGATGCGGCTTGGGTTAGGGGTTACCGAAGCACCGACGCCGGTAGGATTAACATCAACCATTAACAACTGGTTCCCACCAAAAGAAAAGGCGACGGCAACCGGCATCTATATTGCCTCTACCATGTTTGCGCCGATCATCGTCCCGCCTCTTGTGGTGTGGATTTCTTTAACCCTTGGCTGGCGTTGGGTCTTTTTCCTGTTTGCCATACCGGGCCTGTTTCTGGCGGTGATATGGTATTTGCTGGTCAAATCAAAACCGGAAGAGAGTCAATTTGTTTCTCCCAGTGAGCTGGAGTATATCCGGGCATCTGAAACAGCGTCCGGGAATGAGGTTAACGTTGAGAATATTGTGCAACATACCCGTTTTGCCACATTAGATAAGCTCATTCGGGTAAGGGAGATTAAGCCGCTTGATTCCGCAGCCAAAATTTTTCGTTCGCGTAATGTCTGGGGAAATACTATCGCCTATTTCATGATGGTCAGCATCATGTACGGTATCCTGACCTGGATTCCCTCTTATCTGGTGACAGAGAAGGGATTCTCTTTTGTAAAAATGGGCTTCGTCGCCGCGATGCCGTTTGTCGGTGGATTTATTGGCTCCATTTTTGGTGGCTGGATATCGGACAAGATTTTTGGACGACGTCGTAAGCCCACGATGATTTTCACTGCGCTGGCGACCATTGTCATGATGGTTGTGATGATCCACGTGCCGCAGAGTACTGCTATGGTCGCGGGGGCATTATTTATGGTGGGGCTGTTACTCAATATTGGCTGGCCTGCATTTACTGCTTATCCCATGGGCGTTGTAGACCGGAAAAATTACCCTATTGCCATTTCTTTGGTGAACAGCGGCGGCAATCTGGGCGGGTTTGTATCACCCATGGCGGCAGGCTATTTACTGGATAAGACCGGGCAATTTAGTTCAGTATTTACGTATTTCGGCATCTGCGCCGTGATTGGGCTGATATTGCTGCTGATTATTGATGAGCCGAAGTGAGGTATCTCAGCGTAATCCTGAGAGAGGCAGAAACGCCACTGCCCGTCAGCAAAGCAGAACATGACGCCGTATCAGCGAATTGTGTGAATCATCAGCGGAAAATCCTGTTTACGGTAGGGCAAGGTGGTCATGTTGGCTCCGTACGTTAACGAACGCTGGCAAAACGCTGAATTCGGGAAAGGCACCGATCCTGCGCGTACGGCTCGGTGCGTTTTTCATTGTGCCGTCGATAACAACCAGCGTTGCGGTTTTACCGTATTCTGAGATGTGTGCTGGGGAGGCCAGGGCTGTGAAAGATACGGCGCTCCCCTGTACCGCCGTCATTGAGTGACTACAGAAACAGGCCGTCCTGAGACTTGCGGCAATCGCGCGGGCTGCAGCCGAACCAGCGGCGAAAGGCGCGTGAAAAAGCGCTGACTTCAGAGTAGCCCAGCAGCAGCGCCATCTCGGAAACAGAAAGATGATGCTGTTTTAGATAATGCGTGGCCATTTCTTTGCGTACGCTGTCCACCAGCGCCGAGAAGCTGGTTTGTTCATCACGTAAGCGCCGTTGCAATGACCAGGCGGATAACCCCTGTTTTTCCGCGATGATTTCCAGTGAAGGTTCGCCGTTCAGCAGTTGCAGATGAATGTCCGTTCGGGTTTGATTAACGGTGTCCTGACGCACCACGGGCGGGCTGAGCCGACGGATGGCATCCTGCATCACCAGCAGCAGCATCGGATCATGATCCGGCATTTTCCGGTTCAGATCCGCTTTCGCGATGATCATCGAGTTAAAGGGTTGATCGAAGTAAACCGGGGCATCAAACACTTTACAGTGTTCGTG
The DNA here is from genome assembly GCF_000710035.2 of Pantoea ananatis LMG 2665. GTDB lineage: Bacteria > Pseudomonadota > Gammaproteobacteria > Enterobacterales > Enterobacteriaceae > Pantoea > Pantoea ananatis. Next base: position 50,750 of record NZ_JMJJ01000001.1, read on the forward strand.
CCAGTGCTCAGGGCGCGGATGCTCAAAATGCACTTCGCGCGGCGCCCAGTGCCGACCTGCGGCATGGCGGATCAGGTTGAGGAACATGCCCAGCGTTAACTCGGCATCCTGGCGGCGCATCAGGATCACGCCATGGCGAACCTGATAATCCAGTTGCCAGCAGTCGCCGCGTTCGGTCAGCCGGATGCAGGTGTTGTGTTGATGAAAGGGAAAGGCATTGACGACGTTCCGCAGCGCCTGTTCCAGCGTGGCTGAACACAAGCCAATATAGCCGATCAGCCCCAGTGACTGGGGTCGGAACTGATGACCGTATTGCAGACCAAAGTTGTCCACGCCTGCCTGGCTTGCGGCTTCCTCCAGCACCCGGCAATAGCTGACCAGGTCCAGGCTCAGCGTTGGGCAGGCGAGCATATCGGGATCGATCCCGCTGATCCCGAAAATGCGATCGACATCGCCGCCCTGTGCATTGATAAATTCGCCTAAGCCCGTTGCGGCGGCAGACAACACACCGCGATGGCCGCCTGCGCCGGAGATGGCCGTTAACGCGGCCTCTGGAACTCTGCTGGTCATCTTGTTTTCCGCAAAAAGTGAACGTCTTAAGGTTCTGCAAAAAACGTACCAGCTGGAAACCACGCGATAACAATCGCTTACCCGATTCGCTTTCCGTGTTGCACCGCGATCAGGCACTGCGGCGGTGCGTTAAACGCCAATCGGCAGCGCGGCACCTTCAAGATAGCGCTGACACAGCCGGACGGTGTGGCTGGCCCAGCGATCGCCCAGGCTGCGCGCCATCTCGGTTTCGCGGTGGGAAGCTACCCAGGCCGTCAACTGGATACGCCGCTGGATCAGCATGGCGGGGATCATAGCCAGTTCCCGATCGCTGATGTGTGCGACCTGTTCGTAACCGCGTAACCAGTTTTCCACCCACTGCGGCGCACTCGGATGATGCTCAACAAAACTGATGGCTGCGGCAAGATCGTGCAGGTACCAGCCCATGCCGCAGTCATCAAAGTCGATCACCCGGGTTTCGCCTTTATGCACCAGCAGGTTGGTCAGGCGCAGGTCGGCATGAATCAGCCCATAGCGTTCAGGTGACTGTCCGAAGTCCAGCATCTGGCGGCGCACGTGTTCCAGCGTTTCTTCTACCACCGCGTGTTCAGCGGTGGGTAACCCCGCAACGTCCCGCCAGTCGCCCCAGTGGCCTGCCGGAGACACCATCGTATGATGATCCCAGATGATGCGGCGAAACCCCTGCGGCTTCTGCCATTTCCGGCTGTGATGGTGCAGACGGGCAGTAATGGCACCGAGCTGACGAAACGCAGCCGGATCGACGCTGTCGGTCAGCATATCGCCCTCTATCCAGTGAAACAGCACCGCATAGCGTTCGCCGCCATCGGGCAGCGGCAGGACCTGAATGCGTTCACCCTGACGATCTTCTACGGCAGCGGGGACGCTGATGTCCGCCGCCTGAAGCGCGTCCAGCCAGAGCAGCTCACTTTCAATATCCTGCTTCGCGTGGTAATCGCCCCGGTGAATGCGCAGCGCGTAGCGGCCCTGCGGCGTGCTGACAGATAACGTCGCGTTTTCTGAGCGACACAGCAGCCTGACCTCAGCCTGTGCACAGGCGGGATAGTTCACTAATGCCCGGTGGGCAAGCTGAAGGATGGTGTCGTTACTCAGCGTATCGTACTGTTTATGGCTCATGTCCGGCTCCCGGGTTTCTGCGTGTAGGGCCAGCATGGCGCTGAACCCTGCCTGCACGCTTGACCTGAAAGCAGGGGAAAATTGACTTTGGCAGGCACCTGGCAGCCAGGCCAGGGGCAAGTTGACCTTAAATCACGGCGTTCTGTTTTCTGCGGTCAAGTTTTTCCCTTCCCACTGTGTCCATCATCTACCCGACAGCTTTTGTGCAGCATTTTTCAATTAACACAGACGGGGAACGCAGTGATGAAAGAGAAACTGAAACCCACCCTGGGCACCCTGCGACTTTGGGGCATTGCCGTGGGGCTGGTGATATCGGGTGAGTATTTCGGCTGGAGCTACGGCTGGGGCGCAGCGGGCACGCTGGGCTTTCTGGTCACGACGTTTTTTGTTGCCGTCATGTATACCTGTTTTATCTTCAGCTTTACCGAACTGACAACGGCTATTCCTCAGGCGGGCGGCCCGTTCGCCTATAGCCGCCGGGCGTTCGGCGACACCGGCGGGCTGATTGCCGGAATCGCCACGCTGATTGAGTTTGTGTTTGCGCCTCCCGCTATCGCGATGGCCATTGGCGCCTATCTCAACGTACAGTTTCCTGAAATTAATCCCAAGCTTATCGCCGTGTGCGCCTATCTGGTGTTTATGGGGCTGAATATCATCGGCGTGAGCATCGCCGCGACCTTTGAACTGCTGGTTACGCTGCTTGCCGTGATTGAATTACTGGTGTTTATGGGCGTTGTGGCGCCCGGCTTTAGCCTGGCGAATTTCGTCGCGAACGGCTGGGCGGGCCAGGGAACCTTCTCGCTGGCTTCCGTGTCCGGTATGTTCGCTGCGATCCCCTTTGCCATCTGGTTCTTTCTGGCGATTGAAGGCGTCGCGATGGCGGCAGAAGAGGCAAAAGATCCCCGCCGCACCATTCCCCGCGCCTATATCAGCGGTATTTTAACGCTGGTGGTGCTGGCGATTGGCGTGATGGTGTTTGCCGGTGGAGCAGGCGACTGGCGTACGTTATCGGGCATTAACGATCCGCTGCCTCAGGCGATGAAAATGCTGGTCGGGAATGACTCGCGCTGGATGCACATGCTGGTGTGGATTGGCTTATTCGGCCTGATCGCCAGTTTTCATGGCATCATCATGGGCTATTCCCGCCAGTTCTTTGCGCTGGCCCGTGAAGGGTATCTGCCGCCCGCCCTGGCGAAGCTTTCACGCTTTAACACACCGCACCGCGCCATTCTGGCCGGTGGCGTAGTGGGCATTCTGGCCATTTTCTCTGACGGGATCAGCTTTCAGGGCATGAGCCTGACCGCCGCCATGATCACGATGTCGGTGTTTGGCGCCATTGTGATGTACATCATGAGCATGCTGAGCCTGTTTAAGCTGCGTCGTACCGCTCCCACGCTGGAGCGCAGTTACCGTGCGCCGGGTTATCCGGTGATCCCTGCCATTGCCCTGTGCGGATCGCTGATCTGCCTGGCGGCGATGCTGTGGTTTAACCCGGAGATTGGCGCGCTGTTTATGGCCTTTATGGTCGTGGGTTACCTCTATTTCCTGACGACCCAGTCCCGGCGCGGCACGATCGCGCAAACCTCTGTCGCGGCGGAGATCGACTAACGCAGACAGACGCTGCCGCGCACTGATGTACGGCAGCGACAGTATTGAATCCGAGGAGTGATGATGACGGTACGTTCAACCATTATGGATACCAACAGCTTTCGTGCAGAAAATGCGGAAGCGCTGGCCCCGGCGATTCGCCAGTTAACCGACAAACGCAGCAAGGTGCTGGGCGAGTCATATCGGCTGTTTTACCGTAACCCCGTGCATCTGGTGCGCGGGCAGGGGCAGTATCTCTGGGACCAGGCGGGCAAACAGTACCTGGATATGTATAACAACGTCGCCAGCATCGGCCACTGTCATCCGGCGGTCGTGGAAGCCGTGCACCAGCAGATGATGCGGCTGAATACGCACACCCGTTATCTGCATGAGTCTATTCTGGACTACAGCGAACGCATTTTGGCAACGATGCCGGCGGCCATCGATCGGGCCATGTACATGTGCACAGGGTCCGAGGCAAACGATCTGGCGATTCGTATGGCGCATGCGTGGAGCGGCGGCACGGGCATTATCGTTTCGAAAGAGGCCTATCACGGCACCAGCGCGCTGACGTCCGGCGTATCACCGGCACTGGGCAGCGGCCAGCCGCTGTCATCGCATACCCGGCTGGTGGCATCGCCAGATTTTTACCGCATTCAGCCCGCCGATCAGGGGGCCTGGTTTGCCCACGAAATTCAGAAACAGATCGATGATATGGCCGCGCACGGCATCAAGTTTGCGGGCTTTCTGGCGGATTCCATTTTCTCTTCGGACGGCGTATTGCCCGGCCAGCCGGGCTTTTTAAAGCAGGCTATCGACGTCGTCCATCAAAACGGCGGAATTTTTATTGCCGATGAAGTTCAGCCCGGCTTTGCCCGTACAGGGGAATCATTCTGGGGATTTGCGCGCCACGGCGTGGTGCCCGACGTGGTGACCACGGGTAAACCGATGGGCAACGGTATTCCCGTATCCGGTCTGATGGCGAAAGCCCCGGTTATGGCAGCCTTCAGTGACTCGCTCCCGTATTTTAATACCTTTGGTGGCAATCCGGTGTCGATGGCGGCGGCGCACGCGGTAATGGATGTGATCGAGCAGGAATCGCTTCAGGCGCACAGCCTGAAAACCGGGCAAGCTTTGTTAGCGGCCCTGCAGTCCCTTCAGGATACCTATGCCTGCGTAGGCGACGTGCGCGGCGCTGGCCTGTTTATTGGCTTTGAGCTGGTCACGGACAGAGAGACGAAGCAGCCTGACAAACGGCTGGCGCTCGATTTGGTCGAGGCGCTGCGCGAAGAGTGTGTGCTGACGTCTGTCGCCGGGCCTTACGGCAACGTGCTGAAAATTCGGCCGCCGCTGTGCTTCCAGACGCATGATATCGACTGGGTAGTCAGCGCGATGGATCGCTGCCTGAAAAAACTGCAGGGATAGGCCGCTGCCGGGCACAGGACAGGGCGGTAACGGGATGATTTTGCTGAATGCTGCACGCGTCGCATAACGCCCGTCATCACTGCACGGATAAAGCCCGACGTCAGCCGGGCTGGCGATATCCGTAAAACCTGATGCCAGGGATTGGCACGGCAGAATTACAAGGGGAGTTCGTGGCTGTCGCCGGAAATTGTCCAGCTGTCAGGATCCAGTAACCGCCCCTGCCCGAAAACACAGCCGTTTGGCTGGAAAAACACCTCGCCATATTGCGGATCGTTGACGTAAAAAGTGCCGTCTTCGCGCCGCTCAACGGTGAGCTGTGCAAATCGCGCCTCAAAATCCGCCAGGTTATCCAGCCGCGGATCGTCATTCAGGCGAATCAGCCAGCAGGTTTCCTGCCCCGGCAAGCGGACTTCACAGTGCTGTGTCGGGCCATGAGCGATCCGCTGGAACGCGCGGTTGCCGGAGATCTGTACCATACCTTTACCACTGCGCAGCAGAATGCGTTTATCGTAGCAACGCACGTCATCAAAATAGCGCTGCGGCAGCCAGGCGTGAGAAAAATCAGGCTGCCCTTCATGAACACGAAACAGAACGATCGCCAGGCCGCGATATTGCTGCACGCGCGGTAGCGTGCCACATCCTCCCCAGTAGGAAGGCCGCCCGAAGCCACTGTGCAGGCGTTCACCCGGATGGTTGATCCAGATCTGCGCCTCCGGCGTCTCGCCGATCCTCAGATGAATCGGGGTTTCCTGATAGCCCCATTCGCCCCAGCGGTATCCGGCAAGGGAACCCATTGCCACGTCACGGGTTTTATAGTGGTAAAGGCGCGCAATGCGGTTAAGCCCCTGAGCGAAATACCATTCCAGCGCGCTGTCATCTTGCCATACCGCCACCTTTGCCAGTTCAGGTGAGAGCGTTAGTTTGCCCTGCTTTAACAGTAGCGCCAGCTGCGGTAAGGCATGAAAGCGACAGCCAACGTTGCCTTTGCCCCACAACAGGCGCGAGATAGCGGACAGCTCCAGCGAGCGACCTGCGCGCAGCGTGTGCTCGTATGAACGACCTTGCGATGCGGTGAGCATGCCCTGATGGCTGGATCGTGCAATCTGCTCCAGCAGGCGGAGGATAGCGCGCTGGCTGCGGGCAACGATTTCGGCATCCGGTGCCAGGGCGGCGAGGGCGGTTAATCCCTTGAGATCGATAGGGAAGTAAGGCGCGGAATTCCATTCGGCCATCTCGCATTGTTCAAAGTGATCCAGCCATGCCAGCACGCGCTGACGGCCTGCCTCTGCCTGATCGCTGCCCAGGCGGCCGGATCGCACAAAGGTTTTATCCGGAAAGGTGCTTCCCGCCAGGTAGGCGGCGGTATGAAACAGCAGCGCGTGGTTTTCAGAAAAATACCACTGCACGTCATTTCCCGGCTCATCCATCCAGTAACGAAAGGCTAAAATCGCCCGATCCATTTTCTCGCGAACGGGAGCGGCAATGCGATCCGCCCACTGGATCCGACACCACAGCAGCGGTACAAGCGTAAAGTCGGCGCAGTCATGGCAATCTTCAACCGGTGTTAAAACGCCCTCCAGCATGTTCTGGGTTTCGGTGTCATCCCTCCCGCAGGCTAGCCGGGCCAGCGCTTTTACGCTGCTGTATTCGCCGTGCAGGGCAACATGCATCAGCGCTTCGTCTGCACGCGCGTCTGCCGTTTTCGGCACCTGCGCCTGTTGCTCTGCATGGCAGATCTCCACGCCCAGGGTGCGCCTGATATGAAAGTTGTCTTTTTCCATGCTGATAACGAAATGACGAAAATCAGCCGGCAACGCGTCGCTTTCGGCAATCTCTGCCACCGTTTCGCCTTGATGTAAAACCGCGTTGATCAGTACGGGCTGGTCTAGCGAAATAAAGTCGCCCTGCACGCGGATATTCAGGTTCAGCGTTTCCGGGGCTGGGATTGGGAAGCACAGGCGAACGGTGCCGCCTGTGTAGGTCGGCTGTTCAAACGCCATGCCTTCGAGCAGGGCTTCCATTTGCCGCACCCGATCTGCCTCAATCGGTGTTGCCAGTGCCACCTGCAGCGGCGCACCTTCAACATAGTCCAGTTGAAAAAAGAAGCGCACATCGCGTTCGGCCAGGTCATCGAACCAGACCGCGATAGCGTTCACTCCGGCATCCAGCATGAGCGCGAACTCAACGGTGCTTTCCAGATTACGCTGATAGTCTGCCTGCCATGCCACATCACCGCCGTTCAGCGTAATACAGGCGGCACCGCAGGTGGTCAGCCGAAAACGGTACAGGCCACCTTGTTCCGCAACAAGGTAGGTTTCTGCCTGAGCGCCGATGCGCGTGGCCCGGAACCAGAAACCTGATAAATCGACCCGATCGGAACCAAAAGGGAACCACCAGTTTTTCAGGGTAGTATCGCCGAAAGGAGTGGGCTTTTTTCCGGCATAGTGTTGCTGAAACTGCGTACGACAGGGATAGGTATGGGGAATAAAGTTTTTATGTTGGCTCAGAAAGAAAAACGGATCCATTTCACCGGACATCGGCGCATTGGGCACATCATAGCGCTGTGAAGAAATCGCGGATAACTGCCAGTAGCGAACGGCTTCATTCTGGTTAAGGGGGAAGTAACAATAATGGTTCTGGTCCATGATGATATTCTCCTGGTGTCGACGTCCTGTTATTTTTTTAAATGTCTTAACCCTTCGGTCAGGCATAAAATAGCCAGCGCCTGGCCATAACCGGTTGGCTGTAGCGGAATGTCTTTATAGAACTGCAGGGTTCTTCCCATGCGTGTGCCATAAGAGACGTTGTGGACTGTGCCGCTGCTGTCAATATTTCGCCGTACCGCGCCCTGGGCTTGTAAACCTGCCTGCAACCAACGTTCATCGCCATAGCCAAGACGAACGCCTTTTAATAAGCCATAGCCAAATCCGGCGGTAGCCGATATTTCTTCATAGCTGTCTGGATGGTCGAGCAGCGTGTGCCATGCACCGCTCTCAGATTGCAGCGTGATTAATGAATTAATTTGCGTTTTCAGGCATTCGAGTAAATAGTCACGGACCCCGCCGCGAAGCTGGGTCAGTTCCAGAAACTCAATAATGCCGACGGTTATCCAGGCATTTCCCCGCGCCCAGCGGGCCTGAGCAAAATGGCTCTTCTCGGCAAAGCTCCAGCCGTGAAACCATAAACCGGTCTGCGGATCGTTAAGATAACGGGCATGCAGTAAAAACTGGCGTACGGCCTCATCGACCAGCGCCTGTCGTCCGGAGGCCACACCGTAATGGCCGAGAAACAGCACCACCATAAACAGTGTGTCATCCCATATCTCCATGGGGTTAATGCCGTCGGACACCACGTGCTGGAAGCCTTGTTCCGGGGTACGCGGCAGCTCTGTCATCACCCTGTCGGCCCAGCTATCCAGCACCGCTTGATAATGTGGTGCCCGGTTATGTGCCCACAACAGAGATAACGGCAGCATGGGGGCGGTGGTATTAATATTTAACGGGGGCAGGCCTTTTTGAATATTTTGCTGAAACCAGTTTTCAATGATTTGGTAAATATCGTCGCGACGGGTCAACTCCCATAATCTCACCAGACCAAACAGGCCAACGCCCTGCGGCCATTCCCAGTGAGCAAATGAGATGTAATCCCCCGCTGTGCCATCCATATTGGGTTCGTTAAATTTCCCTTCGTCTTTTAGCTGTGTAAATCCATTCAGTAACAGATCAAGTTGGCGGGCTGTTGATAATAATTCCATTATATTTCCCTCAATGCTGTATAAATCCTTACTCGTTTTTTATATTTCTGTGATTATTCACTGTAACCTTGACGTCCTTATTCGCCTCGACAGGCGGGAATAACGGTTATCCATAAGTTTCTCTGGGAAATGAAATCCCATGACGTCATCATTATCGGCTGGCCTTAAGAAGCCAGTTTTACATTAACCAGATATGTTGACTTATTCATACGGTTGGCGTTCAGGGTCACTATTCTGGCCTCAATCATTATTCTTTCTCATAAGAGAGTAAAACCGGCTTTAATGATGCGATTGCCTGCCTGATTAATCGGGCTGCCTGCCATCATTATTCACGCATAACGACAGGCTCGCCCGGGCAGACGTAAAGGCTTAATGCTCAGCCTTAACGCGAGAGCCAGCCGCCATCGACGGCAATCGTATAGCCATTCATATAGTCAGAAGCCCGTGAGGCAAGAAATACCACCGGCCCCATCAGGTCCTCTGGTTTTCCCCAGCGACCGGCGGGAATGCGATCGAGGATTTCGGCACTTCGCTTTGCATCAGCGCGCAGTTGCTGTGTGTTATCGGTTGCCATATAGCCCGGGGCAATTGCGTTGACATTAATACGGTGCTTCGCCCACTCGTTGGCCAGCAAGCGAGTTATGCCCATTACGCCACTTTTAGACGCGGTGTAAGAAGGCACGCGGATCCCGCCCTGAAAAGAGAGCATTGAGGCGATGTTGATGATCTTGCCCCCATTCCCTTGGGCAATAAAATGTCGGGCGGCGGCCTGCGACATAAAGAACAGGCTCTTGATATTCAGATCCATCACATCATCCCAGTCCTGTTCGCTGAAGTTGATGGCATCCTCACGGCGAATCATGCCCGCGTTATTCACCAGAATATCAATGCGGTCAAAGCAGGCGATGGCGCTGTCCAGCAGGGCAGGAATAGCATCAATGTTACGCAAATCAGCTTTCAGGCTAAGGAAGCGACGTCCCAGCGCGGTCACCTGTTTAATCGTTTCGTCGGGTTCAACCTGATTAATACCAACAATATTGCAACCGGCTTCAGCCAGTCCCAATGCCATAGCCTGACCCAGGCCGGTATTGCAGCCCGAAACCACCGCGATTTTGTCCTGAAGAGAAAACGCATTCAGTATCATGTGGACTCCTTATTCACGCGCTACCTGCTTCTGACAGGCGGCGCATTGGTGAGGATTAGCGCAGATCCTTGACCGATACGTGGTCCATATCATCAAACACCTGGTTTTCACCGACTGTTCCCCAGATAAAGGTATAGGCTTTCGTACCGACACCTGAATGGATCGACCAGGCCGGTGAAATGACCGCCTGCTCGTTGTGAACCAGAAGATGACGCGTTTCCTGCGGCTCACCCATCATATGAAAAACGCAGGCATCATCATCCATATTGAAATAGAGATAGACTTCCATACGGCGTTCATGGGTATGACACGGCATGGTATTCCAGAGGTTGCCGGGTTCAAGCTGCGTTAACCCCATACTGAGCTGGCAGGTTTCCAGCACGTCAGGAACCAGATACTTGTTGATCGTTCGGCGATTGCTCGTGAGGTTATCGCCGAGCGTGACGGCAGCGGCATCGCCAGCCGTCACTTTGCGGATGGGCAATGTTTTATGCGCCGGTGCGCAGTTGTAATAAAACTTCGCGGGGCGATGTGGGGCCAGGCTGCTGAACAGGACTTCTCGGGCACCTTTGCCGATATACAGCGCTTCACGATGACCGATCTCATAGTCTTCGCCATCAATGGTGACCTGACCGGGCCCGCCGATATTAATCATGCCGAGTTCGCGACGCTCCAGAAAATAGCTGACGCCAAGTTGCTTACCCACATCGTTACCTATCGCGACAGCCTGGCCGACCGGCATCACGCCGCCAACAATGATACGGTCGATATGGCTGTACACCATGGTGAACTCATCGGGCACAAAGATCTTCTCAATCAAGAATTCATCGCGTAATCCTTGTGTATCCAGCGCGTTGGCGTGGGCGCTATGAATGCTTTGTCTGACTTCCACGTTAACCTCCCGTTAGTGGTGCAAGTAAATTTATTCAGTAATGAATTAAAACAGCATGAATTCATTTTTGTGCATCCTATTCGGCAAAAAATCTCTTTTCAATTAAAATTGAAACAATGTTTTATTTTTAAATTGAATTGGTGAGATGGCTCTGTTTTTTTTTGGGTGAATTAATGATTTTTGTAAGTGTAATAGCTAACTTTGCAGCATTCTTCTTATTTTTTAAAAGTAGTGTATTAGGACGGTTTTATTTAATTGTTAATTTAAATAAGTACTATCCGAAGGGGAAGAGAAAGTTCATTAAAGGGAGGGGTATATGATGTTAAATTTTCTATTTATAAAGTTAATTTTTGAAAGAAAGTCCTTTTTCCTGTCAGGGCCCCATGCAAGGGGCCATATATTTAAATTAGGTAAATTTTCACTATCGGAAAGCGGTTGTTTTTCTTTGCAAGTCCAACTGTTTTCTCCAGGCTCGATTGTGAAGAATAAAAGCGCAGGACTTATAAAACATCTCGCTATTAAGACACTTAAGAGCGATCAAACTTAACCCGATGCTTAATAATGCGCCAGTAAAAGAAAGAGAGTAATTATTGTTGCCGCTTATTGATGAAATCATAGTGATAAGTAGAAAAAATAAAGCGGTAATCAATGCCAGAATTAATATGAAAATATAAGCCCTTAGCGCCAAATATATTCCGCGCGAAACCATCATCATTGTCGTAAACAATACGAGTACATAGATAAAGGCTGCGGCAATAATAGCGATAAAAACGGCGTGTTGTTCCCATCCCATCAGGTCATAGATAAATAACCAGAATGAAAATTGAGGCAGGGAAAAACTGATCACAGTAAGCACCATACTAATGATTAATGGTACGCCAAAGGTATGTAATCCAATTGGTATGCCCATTTTTTCTTTCATATCATCTTTAATGCTCTCTAGTTCATCAACACCACTAACCTCTATTTTTTTATTTGTTTTTTCGCTTAATTTGATTATTTTATTAATGTATTTCATTTTTATAACTTATGTAGAGGAAAGTGACTGAATAACGCCGATAACATACTTTCCCGATTGAACAATGTTTTGTGGATTTCTTAATGTGCCTGTCAACGCACTACCAGCAAACGCCGATGAATTAACCAGCGCTGACGTTAATTCGCGCTGCAGAGATTTTTGTATAGCCTCAGCAGGGTAACGTTTAGGGTAAACACCAGCTTTCATCGCTGCCTTAATACCCCCGTTTGAAATACCGGGATTTTGAGCGCGTATTATTTCTTCTGTAATTCTTTTTCTCTCAGCGCGACTTAACGTTTTAAGCCATTCGAAGGCCTTTGCAGAAGAGGATGCTTTCATTACCTTGTATGTTTCAATTGCGCTCTTCAGACCGGCTCCCGCTCCTGCAAGCGATATCACATCCAGCGCAGTCGTTGTTGCAACGTACCAGGATTGTGAATCAAGCCACGCGACATAATCTTCGTTGCCTTCATAGATAGCATACAACCGTGCAGTGCCGATAGCGCATTGCATACCTGTAGCCAATCCGCCTGCGATAATCATACCCGCGACAACACCCGATGCGCCTGCTGTCAATGGCACGGCTGCAGCAGAACCAAATGCAAGGAATCCCGTCACCACTAGAGCACCACATGAAAACATCGTCGATGTAATCTCGCTAGCCAATGACGGTTTGCTAAGCGTTTCCGTCAGCGCCTTTGCAGCAACCTGAGGATTTGTGGCATTAACCTTGGTAATGATTACATGGCTCACACTACTCTTGCTGGCTTGAGCGTGACGACGTGAAGGGCGAACAAGCCATTGTTCGCGGCCATCGGAATAGATGATGCCCACCTGACTGAAATCCCGCGTGCAATCCAGACGATTGGCCAAAGCGGTGAAATCAATGTCATCCGCGGACACCATGCCCAGACGTCGTGCGATATTGTAGTCAGGAAGGTTGTTTGAAGACTGTCCTGGTAAGGCCATTAGCTCACTCCTTGCTGATGAAAACCGGATTGCGAAGCGTCAAGGGTAAAGCGCAGCGGAAACGAATTAATTAAGAATAGTCTTAATGATCCATTAGAGCCATCAATGTGTTACTGCCCCCGTCCTTGTCAGTCATCCCTTTGTCAGAAGTCTGTTGCTTATCAAGTGATTAATCCGGCTTTACATTTCATGACAATCCAGCATGTCCAGGAGGCGACTTGTTTACAGGGCGCTCGGTTAAACGCCTTTTTTCAGCCAAACGGGTCAAACTCGGCCTACATAATATGTTGCTTTAATGTGGCAGAAAGGTTTAAAACTATTGTGCAGGAATTGATCAAATGCTTGAGTTTTTTTAACCTCTCCTTTTACTATGTTTGGGATAAACAAAATCATGAAAAACAGGGTACTTGTTGCTTTTTCTCTGCTTGCGCTGAGTGGCTGTAGCACGATGTCATCTAATGAAGCCATTCCTCCCCTTCAGGCTGAGACTGCAAAAATGCTGGGTCTGAGTTCTTCCGATGAAATCACTGTAACTAATGTATCCGCGACTAAACCAGATACCTTGGGCTCTCAAATGCTCTCTTATCGCGCCACTACAGATAAAGGTCGCATTTTTGACTGTCAGTCTCAGATGATCCCCGGGATCCTGGGGCAGGAACCCGTTGTTACCGTGCCAAAATGTACACCCGTCAAAGTACATAACTAAAAAGCGTTTCCCTGTCTGTCCGTCGGACAGGGAATATCCGTTTTATATCCAGCGTTATTTCAAGAAAGCCTTTATCTCGTTGCGTCCTGCCTTTAAAGCGGGTTCTTTTCATCAGGTTTACACATCGTAACGTTTAAGACTCGGTCTTCATTTGAACATCAATGTGGAAATCGCCTGCATTACTTGAGCGGGAAGTTTATGGCCTCCAGTGTTGTCATCCCGTCGCAAGGCGTGGATCTTACAAAAGTGAACAGGCCTCATTTTTTAAGGTAAGATTTTAAGCCTGATTTAGCGCCATATTTATCAACACGCAGGCAAGCAATCTCTGCTTCAATTTTTCTAATATTTTATGTCGGCACCTCCCTGATTGTTATCACCTGAATAAGGCCTGACGCGGCATTCATCCATCAGGGGTGATGTAGCAGGATATGATGAATCCTCGGGTGTCATTAACACTCTTGTAACGGGTTAATCATAGTGATAAAGCTAATCTGTGATTCACTAACCATCTGGGGTTTGAAGCGTCCTGACGACATTGGAGATCCGGTTTTTCATGGGAAATTAATGCATTTCAGGATGGGCGATAAGCGCCCAGTATTGCTTTCACAAAAAATTAATAAAAACCCGGTCATCAGGTGAGCATACGTTTAACAATCCTGCCTGATAATCCCTCACCTGAAATAATTCAGTCGCTCCCGTGATGAAAAGAAGAGAGGGTTCATGAACTTCCGATTCACCATGCTGGCGGCCAACAGACGGTTATTGCCTAACGTCTGGGATGCCGTGGCTTTTCCCTTGATCATTTGTCTGATTGCTATGGTCGCGGTCGGCTTTCATCAAACGTTGATGCCGATAGACAGTTTAAAAACCCAGGCTATCTCGCTCGATCCCACTAATCTGCCGGAATATGCCATGCGCACCACGCTGCGCATGCTGGTGGCAATGCTGGCTTCCCTGGTGTTCAGCCTGATTTACGGCACGCTGGCCGCCAAAAGCCGCCGTGCTGAAAAGGTGCTGGTGCCAATTCTGGATATCCTGCAGTCCGTGCCGGTGCTGGGATACATCTCCTTTACCGTCACCTTCTTTATTGCGCTTTTTCCGGGGCAGGTGCTGGGCGTAGAACTGGCGGCCATCTTTGCCCTGTTCACCAGCCAGGCGTGGAACATGACCTTTAGCTTCTATCAGTCGCTGCGCACCGTGCCAGCCGATTTGGTGGAAGTGTCGCGCGGATTTCATCTGACCGGATGGCAACGTTTCTGGAAGCTGGATGCGCCTTTTGCTGTGCCGGGGCTGGTATGGAACATGATGATGTCGATGTCAGGCGGCTGGTTCTTTATTGTCGCCTCTGAAGCGATCACGGTCGGCAATAACACCTTTACCTTGCCCGGTGTCGGTGGCTATCTGGCGCAGGCTATTCTGCATAAAGATATCCACGCGGTAGGCTGGGTGTTACTCACCATGGTGATTGTGATTCTGGCTTACGACCAGTTGCTGTTCAGACCGCTGGTCGCCTGGGCAGATAAGTTCCGCATGGAAAACACCCGCTCAGGAAATGCGCCAACCTCCTGGGTGCGCGATTTAATGCGTCGAACCCGTCTGATTCATCAGATCTTCACGCCGTTACGGCTGCTGCTGTCAGCGCTGGCGCGTATCTCATGGCGCTGGCCGACAGCGGCACCCGTGCGTTTCGAGAACAATACTCGCCGTGCTTCAAGGCTGGGTGACATTGTCTGGGGCGCGTTCGTCATTTTACTGACCCTCTATGTGGTTTACCGGGTCATTACTTACGTTCAGATCGGCGTGACGCTGGATGAGGTGAAACACGTTTTCACGCTGGGGCTGATTACCTTATTGCGCGTGACGGTGCTGATTCTGATTTCGTCGCTGATATGGGTGCCGTTAGGCGTAATGATTGGCCTGCGGCCTGCTCTGGCGGGCAAGATTCAGCCCGTGGCTCAGTTTCTGGCAGCCTTCCCGGCAAACCTGATGTTCCCAGTTTTCGTGATTATGATTGTGCATTTTCATCTTAATCCCGATATCTGGCTGTCACCGCTCATTGTGCTTGGCACCCAGTGGTACATTCTGTTTAACGTTGTGGCAGGGACTACTGCGTTTCCGAATGACTACAAAGAGGCCGCAGCGAACTTTCATATCCGTGGCTGGCAATGGTGGCGCCAGGTGATGTTGCCCGGCATTTTTCCTTATTACATTACGGGCGCGATTACCGCTTCCGGAGGCGCGTGGAACGCCAGCATCGTGTCTGAATTTGTGCAGTGGGGGAATACGCAGGTCACGGCGCACGGTTTAGGTGCCTACATCGCACAAACCACCGCCGCCGGGGATTTCCCCAAAATCATTCTTGGTATCGCGGTGATGTCGCTGTTTGTCACCCTGTTCAACCGTCTGTTGTGGCGACCGCTGTACGTGTACGCCGAATCAAAATTCCGTGCCAATTAAGGGACACCTGATGTTAAATAATCCACCCACACTGAACCCAGACGTGTCGAACAGGAAACCAGAAGGGCGCAAAGCGGTCCTGACGGTGAAAGACATTAAGCACGGTTATGATAAAACGCATGGTGAAGTACTGATTCTGGATGACGTTAATCTCACCCTGCAGGAAGGGGAAATTGTCGGCCTGCTGGGCCGCTCAGGCTCAGGGAAATCCACGTTGTTACGCATCATTTCTGGCCTGATCACGCCAGGTTCGGGCGCGGTCGAGTATCTGGGCAAGCCGCTTAACGGGCCGGCCAAAGGCGTGGCGATGGTGTTCCAGACCTTTGCGCTGTTTCCCTGGCTGACGGTACTGCAAAACGTGGAAGCTGGCCTGGAGGCGCTGGGCGTGGAAAAAGCGGAGCGCAGAAAACGCGCCCTGGCAGCCATCGACCTGATCGGCCTGGACGGTTTTGAAAACGCCTACCCACGCGAGCTGTCAGGCGGAATGCGTCAGCGTGTCGGTTTTGCTCGCGCGCTGGTGGTTGATCCCACTCTCTTATTAATGGATGAGCCTTTCTCTGCACTGGACGTATTAACCGCCGAAACGCTGCGTACGGATTTACTCGATTTGTGGAACGAAGGGCAGATGCCGATGAAGTCGGTGCTGATTGTCACTCACAATATCGAAGAGGCCGTGTTTATGTGCGACCGCATTCTGGTGCTGTCGTCGAATCCTGGACGCGTGGTGGCTGAAATCAAAGTGCCCTTTGGCCATCCTCGCAATCGCCTTGATCCCGCATTCCGTCGTCTGGTTGATGATGTGTACACGCAGATGACCGCCAGGCCAACCAGCGATAATGTGAAAAAGAGCCTCAGGCTGGGCACGCACCTGCCGCAGGTATCAACTAACCTGATGGCCGGCCTGATTGAAACCCTGGCGGCCGCGCCCTATCACGGTCGTGCAGACATGCCGGATGTTGCGCGTTCGCTGCATCTGGAGGTCGATGAGCTGTTCCCGATAGCCGAAGTGCTACAGTCACTGGGCTTTGCCGACGTCAGGGAAGGGGATATTTTCCTGACGCCACCTGCCCGGGTTTTTGCCGAATCGGATACCCAGCAGCGCAAAGTCATGTTTGCCGATCATCTGCTGCGCTATGTGCCGCTGGCCGCCTTGATTAAAACCGTGCTGGATGAACGTCCCGGTCATCGTGCGCCACGCATGCGTTTCGAGCAGGAGCTGGAAGACTCACTGGCTGACAGCGCCGCCAAAGAGACGCTGGACAGCGTGATCAACTGGGGCCGCTATGCAGAGATCTTCTCTTATAACGATCAGACCGAATATTTTAGTCTGGAAGACGTTGAGTTTTAATTCTGCTCGCTCAGCAAAAGGTTGCGTTATCCCTTACACCATCCCGTTACTCTGCACGGGATGGTGCCTGAAAGATTCTCAAGGCAATAATCCTTTCTGAAAGATAAATAAACGCGGTTTACACTGTTCTTATTCCGCAGAGGTAAATGGTTTATTGTGGTATTTGATGACTATAATTCATTGCCTGCACATTGAAAGCCAGTTGTTTAACTGGCTTGTTCGTGTTTTTTTCTCTTATTATTTTGGGGTGAATTGATTATTGGTGAATATTTAATTCTGTTTTATTTATTAATTTTATGGTTTCTGAAAATTAAGTGGCGGTAATTTATTATTTATTAATATTTCGTGATCTCATTAATGTTTGTGAGTTGGGCGATGGTTAAACAATTAGGATTAGGTTCTTTTAGAACCAGAGGAGTAAGACTGTTTTCATGCCCTAATGAAATGAAGGTTTAGACATGAAAGAAGACAAGGTTTTAATATTACGTACCTGTGCTAATAATATGGCCGATCACGGCGGAATCATCTGGCCGTTAAGCGGTATCGTAGAGTGTAAATACTGGAAGCCGGTTAAAGGCTTTGAGAACGGACTAACGGGGCTAATCTGGGGAAAAGGATCGGATTCACCGCTGAGCCTGCACGCTGATGCCAGGTGGGTTGTCGCTGAAGTGGATGCCGATGAGTGTATCGCTATTGAAACTCATGGCTGGATTAAATTTCCCCGTGCTGAGGTTCTTCACGTTGGAACGAAAACCAGTGCGATGCAATTTATCCTGCACCATCGGGCTGATTACGTTGCCTGTACGGAAATGCAGGCCGGGCCTGGAGCGCCTGATGTCACTTCAGAGGTAAAGGCAGGCAATCGATCGCTGCCTGTAACAGATGATATTGATGCGACCATCGAATCAGGCAGTACGCAGCCGACACAAACGATTGAAATCGCAACCTATGGCAGTACGCTCAGCGGCACGCATCAGAGTCAGCTGATTGCCGGATATGGCAGTACTGAGACGGCGGGTGATAGCAGCACATTAATTGCCGGTTATGGTAGCACCGGTACAGCGGGATCAGACAGCACATTAGTCGCGGGCTACGGCAGTACCCAAACCGCAGGTGAAGAGAGCAGCCAGATGGCGGGTTACGGCAGCACGCAGACCGGCATGAAAGGCAGCGATCTCACCGCCGGTTACGGCAGTACCGGCACGGCGGGCGCCGACAGCTCCCTGATCGCCGGTTACGGCAGTACCCAGACGGCGGGAGAAGACAGCTCGCTGACAGCCGGTTACGGCAGCACGCAGACCGCGCAGAAGGGCAGCGATCTTACTGCAGGTTATGGCAGTACCGGCACGGCGGGTGCCGACAGTTCATTAATCGCGGGCTACGGAGCACCCAGACGGCCGGGGAAGAGAGCACCCAGACAGCCGGTTATGGCAGCACCCAGACCGCGCAGAAGGGCAGCGACCTTACGGCCGGTTACGGCAGTACCGGTACGGCGGGTGACGACAGCTCTCTGATCGCCGGTTACGGCAGTACCCAGACGGCGGGCGAAGACAGCTCGCTGACAGCCGGTTACGGCAGTACCCAGACCGCGCAGAAGGGCAGCGATCTTACTGCAGGTTATGGCAGTACCGGCACGGCGGGTGCCGACAGTTCATTAATTGCGGGCTACGGCAGCACCCAGACGGCCGGGGAAGAGAGCACCCAGACAGCCGGTTATGGCAGCACCCAGACCGCGCAGAAGGGCAGCGACCTTACGGCCGGTTACGGCAGCACCGGCACGGCAGGCTCGGACAGCTCAATCATTGCAGGTTACGGCAGCACCCAGACCGCCAGTTATCACAGTAGCCTGACGGCGGGCTACGGCAGTACGCAGACGGCGCGCGAACAGAGTGTGCTGACGACCGGTTACGGCAGCACCTCAACCGCCGGCGCCGACAGTTCCCTGATTGCAGGCTATGGCAGCACGCAGACCGCCGGTTACAACAGTATTCTGACGGCCGGTTACGGCAGCACCCAGACGGCGCAGGAGGGCAGCGATCTCACCGCAGGTTATGGCAGTACCTCAACCGCCGGTGCCGACAGCTCCCTGATTGCGGGCTATGGCAGCACGCAGACCGCCGGTTACAACAGTATTCTGACGGCCGGTTATGGCAGCACCCAGACGGCGCAGGAGGGCAGCGATCTCACCGCAGGTTATGGCAGTACCTCAACCGCCGGTGCCGACAGCTCCCTGATTGCGGGCTACGGCAGCACCCAGACCGCCAGTTATCACAGTAGCCTGACGGCGGGCTACGGCAGTACGCAGACGGCGCGCGAACAGAGTGTGCTGACGACCGGCTACGGCAGCACCTCAACCGCCGGCGCCGACAGTTCCCTGATTGCAGGCTATGGCAGCACGCAGACCGCCGGTTACAACAGTATTCTGACGGCCGGTTACGGCAGCACCCAGACGGCGCAGGAGGGCAGCGATCTCACCGCAGGTTATGGCAGTACCTCAACCGCCGGTGCCGACAGCTCCCTGATTGCAGGCTACGGCAGCACGCAGACAGCGGGTTACAACAGTATTCTGACGGCCGGTTACGGCAGCACCCAGACGGCGCAGGAGCGCAGCGATCTGACCACGGGATACGGCAGCACCTCAACCGCCGGTGCCGACAGCTCCCTGATTGCGGGCTACGGCAGCACCCAGACCGCCAGCTATCACAGTAGCCTGACGGCGGGTTACGGCAGTACGCAGACGGCGCGCGAACAGAGTGTGCTGACGACCGGCTACGGCAGCACCTCAACCGCCGGTGCCGACAGCTCCCTGATTGCAGGCTACGGCAGCACGCAGACAGCGGGTTACAACAGCATCCTGACGGCCGGTTACGGCAGCACCCAGACGGCGCAGGAGCGCAGCGATCTGACCACGGGCTACGGCAGCACCTCAACCGCCGGCGCCGACAGTTCTCTGATCGCGGGCTATGGCAGCACGCAGACAGCGGGTTACAACAGCATCCTGACGGCCGGTTACGGCAGCACCCAGACGGCGCAGGAGAATAGCGATCTGACCACGGGCTACGGCAGTACCTCGACGGCGGGTTACGACAGC
This sequence comes from Pantoea ananatis LMG 2665, assembly GCF_000710035.2. Classification (GTDB taxonomy): domain Bacteria; phylum Pseudomonadota; class Gammaproteobacteria; order Enterobacterales; family Enterobacteriaceae; genus Pantoea; species Pantoea ananatis. Next base: position 70,845 of record NZ_JMJJ01000001.1, read on the forward strand.
TCGTTAATCGCGGGCTACGGCAGCACGCAGACAGCGGGTTACAACAGCATCCTGACGGCCGGTTACGGCAGCACCCAGACGGCGCAGGAGAATAGCGATCTGACCACGGGCTACGGCAGTACCTCGACGGCGGGTTACGACAGTTCGTTGATTGCAGGCTACGGCAGCACGCAGACCGCCGGTTATCACAGTATTCTGACGGCCGGTTACGGCAGCACCCAGACGGCGCAGGAGCGCAGCGATCTGACCACGGGCTACGGCAGTACCTCGACGGCAGGCCCCGACAGTTCCCTGATCGCGGGCTACGGCAGCACGCAGACCGCCGGTTACAACAGTATTCTGACGGCCGGTTACGGCAGCACCCAGACGGCGCAGGAGAATAGCGATCTGACGACCGGCTACGGCAGTACTTCTACGGCAGGTTATGAGAGTTCACTGATCGCAGGCTACGGCAGCACCCAGACCGCCAGCTTTAAAAGTACGTTGATGGCTGGTTACGGGAGTTCGCAGACTGCCAGAGAACAGAGTTCGTTGACTGCCGGATACGGCAGTACCTCAATGGCCGGTTATGACAGCTCATTGATTGCCGGTTACGGTAGTACCCAGACGGCGGGTTATCAAAGTACGCTGACAGCCGGTTACGGCAGCACGCAAACGGCCGAGCACAGTAGTACGCTAACGGCAGGTTACGGCAGTACTGCAACGGCGGGCGCCGACAGCTCCCTGATCGCAGGCTACGGCAGTTCGCTGACCAGCGGTATTCGCAGCTTCCTGACGGCGGGTTATGGCAGTACGTTGATCAGCGGACTTCGCAGCGTACTCACCGCCGGTTACGGAAGCAGCCTGATTTCGGGCAGACGCAGTAGTCTGACGGCGGGATATGGCAGTAATCAGATCGCCAGCCACCGAAGCTCGTTGATTGCTGGCCCGGAAAGCACCCAGATCACCGGCAACCGCAGCATGCTGATTGCGGGAAAGGGCAGCTCACAAACGGCGGGTTATCGCAGCACATTGATCTCCGGGGCAGACAGCGTGCAAATGGCCGGAGAGCGCGGCAAGCTGATTGCCGGAGCGGACAGCACCCAAACCGCCGGGGATCGCAGCAAGCTTCTGGCAGGCAACAACAGCTACCTCACCGCTGGCGATCGCAGCAAACTCACGGCAGGCAATGACTGCATCCTCATGGCGGGAGACCGAAGCAAGCTGACGGCGGGCATCAACAGCATTCTCACCGCCGGATGCCGTAGCAAGCTGATAGGAAGCAATGGTTCAACCCTGACCGCCGGGGAAAACTCAGTTCTGATTTTTCGCTGCTGGGATGGAAAGCGCTACACTAACGTGGTCGCTAAAACCGGAAAGGGGGGAATAGAAGCGGATATGCCTTACCAGATGGATGAGGACAATAATATCGTGAATAAACCCGAAGAATAATCGCCATAACAGAGGGAATGTTCGCGAGGGGACGGGAGGTTTAAACAGCGCGCAGCCAGGCTTAAAAAAGCAGAGAAGCGTGTTCTTGTTGGTTATTTATCTGTCCCTGAACACAGTAAAGCCGACCTGAACGGCCTGTTGTGGTCCAGGCCGGCCAGGCCAACAATGCCAGGGAAAAGCAAAAAGGCCCATTGCTGAGCCTCTGCAAAAAGACCTGATGACTCAGGGGCGCCAGACTGTGCCATCCGGAGTCCTGGCCATCGTCCAGGTCGGATTGCCGCCCTCGCAGGGGAATTTCGCCGCCAGCGCTTCGTTGATATCAATCCCTAACCCCGGCTTGTCATTGACGTAAGCATAGCCCTGATCCACTTCAGGACAGCCCGGGAAGACTTCACGTAGCGCATCATTCATTGGCGTGTATTCCTGAATGCCGAAATTAGGCGAGCTCAGATCCAGATGCATGTTTGCGCAAACCCCAATCGGGGAGATATCCCCAGGGCTGTGCCAGGCGGTGCGAACACCGTTTAATTCACTGTAGATGGCGATTTTTTTCGCCGGTGTGATACCGCCAATCGAGCTGATATGACAGCGGATATAATCAATCAGCTTATTGTCGATCAACGGCTTCCACTCATTCACGTTAACGAACAGCTCGCCCATTGCGATCGGCGTGGAAGACTGCTGGCGCAACATTTTCAGCCACTCCGTATTCTCGGGAGCAACCGGATCTTCAAGGAAGAAAAGCTGATAAGGCTCCAGCGCTTTAGCCATATGAATGGCATTAATCGGCGTAATACGTTCATGGGCATCATGGAGTAGCTCAATGCTGAAACCCAGTTTATTACGCAGATGATCAAACAGACGCGGAATGCTTTTCGCATAGGCTTCCGGATCAAAATAGATCCCCGGGGCTTTGGTGCGAGGCGAGCGCTTGGGTTGAATATTTTTCGCTTTCACCATGCGATTGGCAATCAGTCGCAGGTCATCAGTACCGGCACCGCCGTACATGCCCATCTGGCAGCGAATATACTGGTAGCCTTCTTCCATTTTGGCGCGAGCGCTGTCTTCCACTTCAACTTCATCGGCGCCATCGGTGTGCACATAGAGCGCAATACCGTCGCGACATTTCCCACCCAGCAGTTCATAAACCGGCAGGCCAGCCTGTTTACCTTTGATATCCCATAGCGCCATATCAATGCCGGAAAGGGCATTATTCATTACCGGACCATTGCGCCAGTAGCCACTCACTGCGGCGGACTGCCATATATCTTCTATTCTGGCGGGATCTTTGCCAATCAGAAACGGGGCAAGGTACTCATCAATGGCACTTTGTACGGCGTAAATGCGCTGGGTAAAGGTGGCGCAACCCAAACCGTACAGTCCGGGCTCATTAGTTTCAATTTTAACCACCACCAGATCGATGCCGCCCGGCGCAGTCAAAATTGTTTTTACATTGGTGATGAACAGATTGCTCACACTAGCTCCTTATTATTCAGAACATTAACCGCACCGTACTCATCTCTGCTACGCAGGGTTTAATGGTATGTTGTCATACAACATTGCCTTTCTATCATAAATTTATCCGGCTTGAATTCTGCACTGCTATTTTTGTGACGGCGATCTAATGAAACGTCTCAGGCTAAATGCATTGTTTTTATGTTTATTAAATACAATGACTTGATGGGTTTTTCTGTTAAGCATTTGTGATATGTGCCTCATAAATACGCTTTGTGTATTGATTTAATCTGCCGGAAAATTCACCTTAATAAGATAGTTGTCATACATATTTAAAGGTGGATTATGACTGCAATGTTCGATCTGACCGGTAAAACGGCTTTGATAACGGGGTCCTCCCGCGGCCTGGGGTTTGCCTACGCCGAAGCATTAGCCGCTGCCGGGGCAGACGTTATTTTGAACGGCACGCGTGAAGCGGTGCTGAACGAGGCCGTTGAACAGCTTAAAAATAAAGGCTATCGCGTCTCCGGCCGGGTGTTTGATGTGACCAGTGAAAGCGCGATAGAGCAGGTGTTCGCCAGTCTGGATGAGCAGGGCATCGCAGTCGATATCGTAATAAATAATGCCGGGATCCAGTACCGCAAACCCATGCTGGAGCTGGAACTGGAAAACTGGCAAAAGGTGATTGATACCAACCTCACCAGCGCCTTTCTGGTTTCGCGCGCGGCAGCCAAACGCATGATTGCCCGCGATCGGGGCGGCAAAATCATCAATGTCGGTTCGTTGACCAGCCAGGCAGCCAGGCCAACCGTTGCACCTTATACCGCTGCCAAGGGCGGCATTAAGATGCTGACCTGCTCAATGGCGGCCGAATGGGCGCAGTTTAATATCCAGACCAATGCGATTGGGCCGGGATATATCCTGACAGACATGAACAGTGCGCTGGTGGACGATGCCCGGTTCGACAGCTGGGTGAAAAGCAGTAACCCTTCGCAGCGCTGGGGACGGCCAGAAGAAGTGGCCGGTACGGCCGTTTTTCTTTCATCGCCTGCCTCAGATTATATCAATGGTCAGATTATCTACGTGGATGGCGGCTGGCTGGCCGTGCTGTAAGCGTTATTGACCCGGAAGAGGAAAAACATGTGCACAGCATAATGACGCATGCCTGCGTGGCAAAGGGCAAAAAAGAGATCGCGGTTGAGCAGCGCGAACTGAAGTATTCGGATGATGATGTCGTTGTTCAAGTGGAGTGCGGCGGCATCTGCGGCTCGGATATTCATTATTACCATGAAGGACGTGCCGGATTATCCGTGATTAAGCAACCGCTGGTGATAGGTCACGAATTTGTGGGGCGGATTTTCCAGGCGCCGGCAGCATCAGGGCTAGAACCGGGACAAAAAGTCGCGATTAATCCATCACAGCCATGTGGTCAGTGTGAGTATTGTCGGGCAGGTAAACAGAATGCCTGCGCCACCATGCGCTTTATGGGGAGCGCCCAGTTCACTCCGCACGTGAATGGTGGATTTGCACAATATGTCGTGGTGCCTGCGAAGCAGTGCGTGACTTATGATGAGCAGGTTCCGGCCAGCGTCATGGCCGTTGCTGAGCCTACCGCCGTCGTAATCCATGCGCTCAACGTGGCAGGCAGCATCGTCGGGAAAAGGGTGCTGGTGATGGGCGCGGGCCCCATCGGCGCCTTAGCGATTGCCGCCGCAAGCGCTTCCGGCGCGGCAGAGATCGTGGCGTTCGATCCGAGCGAGCGCTGCCGCCGCATCGCGGTAGAAATGGGGGCTGACTCGGCAGTGGATGCGAGCGATCGTGCCGCCGTTGCCCGCTACGGTGAAAATCGGGGATATTTCGACGTTACGCTGGAAGCCAGCGGAGCCGAAGCAGCGATTGAATCCAGTATTTTGGTTACGCGGCCTGGCGGCGTTGTGGTTCAAATTGGGATGGGAAAAAGTCCGCTTAATTTCCCGGTAGCGCAGATGCTGGTAAAAGAAATTAGCTGGAAAGGCTCCTTCCGTTTTATCGATGAATTTGATGTGGCGGTGAAATGGCTGGAAAAGGGCATTATCGATCCGCGTCCGATTCTTTCCGGCAATTATGCCTATCACGATATTGAGGCGGCATTAAAGGCGGCCAGTGATAAAACACAACATTCAAAAGTATTAGTTCAGTTTTCATAAAATATCTCAGAACCTGTAGTTATTACTCTGGCTTAAAACATCGGTGATTGTCGCGGGTGAAGAGATCCTCACGCTCCGCGTAAGCGGCACTCGCCTGTCATTTAGTCGCCTGTTAACGCATCGTCGACCTCAGGGTGAAAACATGAGTCATTTAAATACCAACACCACAGAACGTAATACCTCTGATCTGGTCCGGGCATCCGTATCAGGATGGCTGGGTACAACGTTAGAATTTATGGATTTCCAGCTCTATTCTCTTGGTGCGGCGTTAGTTTTTCATGAAGTCTTTTTTCCCGAACAGTCGGGTGCGATGGCGCTGATTCTGGCAATGGGAACCTACGGTGCAGGTTATATCGCGCGAATCGTCGGCGCCGTTTTTTTTGGGAAAATGGGCGACCGTGTTGGCCGAAAAAAAGTCCTGTTTATCACTATCGCCTTAATGGGCGTTTGTACCACCTTAATTGGCGTATTACCCACTTACCAGCAGGTGGGTATTTTAGCGCCCTTGCTGCTGGTGGCGCTGCGTATTATTCAGGGATTAGGCGCCGGTGCAGAAATATCGGGTGCCAGCACTATGCTGGCTGAATATGCGCCCAAAGGGAAAAAGGGCATTATTGCCTCGCTGGTTGCCATGGGCACCAACTGCGGCACGTTAAGCGCAACCGCCATCTGGGCGGCTATGTTCTTTTTCTTCACCAATGACGAAGTCATTGCCTGGGCATGGCGTATTCCTTTCCTGGCCAGTTTCGTCGTGATGGGATTTGCTATCTGGCTGCGTTTCAACCTGAAAGAAAGTCCGGTGTTTGAAAACGTTGCCGAGTCTGCCACCGTCAAGCCCCACGATCAGCCGGCACAGTCTGTTTTCCAGTTAATCAAAGGCAAAGCCTTCTGGATTGCTACCGGGCTGCGATTTGGTCAGGCGGGTAACTCGGGCATCATCCAGACCTTTCTGGCGGGTTATATGGTTCAGACGCTGTTGTTCAATAAGGCGGTTCCCACCGATGCCATCATGGTGAGCTCGGTAATAGGATTTATGACAATTCCTCTTATCGGCTGGCTCTCAGACCGGATAGGGCGCCGTATTCCTTACCGCATTCTGACGCTGGGCTCGATTATTCTGGCTTATCCGATGATTTCACTCATCGTCGATAACGCGCAGGCGGTGAGTACCATCATGGTTTGCCTGATCGTCATTCACAATATCGCAGTGTTGGGCCAGGCGGCGATTGAAGGGATCACCATGGCAGAGATGTTTGGTTCCAGAAACCGTTTCGCGCAAATGGCCATCTCTAAGGAGATCGGTGGGCTGTTTGCCACTGGCTTAGGGCCGCTCCTGGCCGGTATTTTCTGCCAGCTCACGGGCACCTGGTATCCGATTGCGATCATGCTGATCGGCTATTCCTGTATCGGCCTGCTGGCTTCACTGATAATGCCAGAGGTGGTGGATCGGGATCTTACCGCAGAGGCCGATGCCTCGGGCGGCGTGCCGGATGGTTGTCATCCTGTTGCCCCCTCGATCCGGGCAGGAAGCGGCGAGTAAGGCAAGGTTGAACCCTGTCTGTCACTGCGTTAGCGCAGGACTTTGCTGGAAAGGATAAGATAGAATGGCGTCATGTAGGACATCATATGAGAAGGTGTTGTGAGCATAAAATCCATTCAGAAACAGAACGTCGTTAACGAAGTGTTCGAGCAAATTAAGGCGAAGCTACTGGACGGTAGCTGGTCCGCAGGCACGCGTTTACCTTCTGAAGCGGAGCTGACGCACTCTTTTAATGTCAGCAGGGTCAGTATACGCAGCGCGGTGCAGCGCCTGCGCGATCTGGGTATCGTGATTACCCGTCAGGGCAGCGGCAGTTACGTGTGTGAAGACTTTTCGCCACAGATGCTTAATCACAATGCCAGACCGTTAATGCATCTGAGCCGGGAAGCCTTTAACGACATGATGGTTTTTCGCCAGACCGTCGAGTTTAAATGTGTTGAGCTGGCAGTGGAACATGCCACAGAAGAGGATATTGGCCTGCTGGAGCAGGCGCTCAATAACATGCTTATTAATAAAGGCGATTATAAGAAATATTCGGAAGCGGATTACGAATTTCATCTGGCGATTATCCGCGCCTCTCATAACAGCGTGTTTTACAACGTGATGAAGTCAATCAAAGATATTTATTACTATTATCTTGAAGAACTGAATCGCTCACTGGGCATTACGCTTGAAAGTGTTGAGGCGCACATCAAAGTCTTTATGGCGATTAAAAACCGCGATGCGTCCTCGGCGGTACAGGTGCTGAATGAGGCGATGAAACATAACGTGGTCGCCATCGATATGATTAAAAAAGAAGAGGGGGAATAGGCTGTTTCGCGCTGCGGGAACGCGAAAAAAGCCACCCCTTCTGTAGGCTGAGGAAAACAGGATTCACCGTGACAGGCTTCTTATTGCCATTGCCCTGCTGGTCCGTTTTATCGCCAGTAACGCGCTGGTCTGGGTCATGAGCACGTAGCGATCCAGCATTCTGTAAGAAATGAGGGCGAAGCGGCAGGTTAGCCATAGGGCTCTTCCGACGTGAGTGGTGAAGTTAACTGTGGCAGAATAAACAAGGGAGCCAGTGGACCGGGCTCCCTCTTCAATCAATGCAGGCAGCACTGCTTGTATTTTCTTCCGCTGCCGCAGGGGCAGGGATCGTTGCGGCCCGGCTGTTTTTCCGCAGTGACCGGCTGCTGCACCTGAGGAATCGCTTCGGGCTGTGAGATCCAGTAATCATGAAGCGCCAGGGCGGCAGGGCGGATAGCATCAATGCTGCTTTCCATTTCTTCAGGCGTGAGCGCATCAACCTTTTCCAGATTCTCTTCTGTGCCGTGCAGGGCGATGGCGTCCAGTGAGTCCTGGAGTTCAGCAGGGAGTGCAGACCAGTCGGTTAAGGCCACGCCGCGCATATAGCCGTAGCACCACTCTTCAACGACGGTAAATTCCAGACCTTCCATTTCGCGCACGCCAAACAGGGGTTCAAACTGTTCTGGAAACTCAGACAGGCGGTCAGCAATGTCATTCATGTGCTGGAAACTGAGTTCCATAAAGCGCGTCATTTCGCGCTCATTACTCCATTTGGGAATATGCTTTTCGCCGCCCCAGAGCGCGACAAGCCAGCGGCTTGGCTCTACCGTCGTCGGACCTGAAAGCACGGCAGTAAGCAGGCCATCCAGTTCTGAAACATCAAGAATCGACGCTTCACTACCGTATTTTTCCAGCATATCTTCGAGCCATTGCAGCTCTTTTTCGCTTAACGGGCCTTCTTTCATGGGATATCTCCGAACGTGTCTGGTGCAGCAGAAAATTTACTGCGTGTAAAAACGCGCAGTGTACACGCTTATTGCGCTGATGGCAGTGTCGTCGGGTTGCCCTGAACGGCAGCGGACTCAGCAGAGGCATTACCAGGCCTGCTATGTTACTCTTCGCGGCCTGCAATACGTTTTCCTGCACGATCGTGGCTATATCAGGCGCCAACCTGCTTCGTTTCCCTTACGTGTGTCCTGCCAGGGGTGACATCCTTCAGTAGGAAACGATGACCAGAAGCATAAAGATTTGGCTAATCTGTGTCGATATAGGCACAGCGGAATAATCCCCCGGCATGATGCTGATATGAACGTTCGTCAGTGCCTGATAACAACAATAAAATGGGCGCGAGGACGTGACCAGAAAAGAGTATTCACCCCAGAGGTTACACCGCCTGTTGAGCGGATGCGGGCACCTGTTTAGACGCAGTGCAGTTCTGATGATAAGCGCGCTGTTATTGGCTGCCTGCGGCACGCTGTCGCAGACCTCTGCGCCAGCAGGCGACAAGCTTTATCTGACGCACAGCGATTTTCATGACAACCTGGACGATCTGGTGCGCCATTATATGCAGCGTAAACAGGTGTCCGGCATCAGTATTGCAATTATCCATCATCTTAATCCCACCTTGTTTTACAGCGCGGGTGTCACCGATGACGTACATCGCTATCCGATTACGCCTGAAACCTTATTTGCGCTCGGCTCACTGAGTAAAGGCGTAACCGCAGAGGTGATTATTGAGTTGGTTAACGAAGGCCAACTGCACTGGAGTGACACGCTGGCCGATTTGTTGCCCTCTGACGTCAGATTGAGCCAAGATGCACGTCAAATCACGCTATTACAGTTAGTGACCCATACCTCGGGTTTGCCGCGTCAGGATATGGATTTGCCGATGTTTATGCAGTTTATGGGCTATCTGCGCAGCGGTCAGAACTTTTATGGCAACCTGGATAGTGATGACGTTCTGGAATACCTGGCGGATTTTTCTGCGCCGCGTCAGCGGGGAGCGCAATACTCTAACCTTGGCTATGCGCTGCTGGGCTATATTTTGCGTGAACGCTGCCATAGTGATATTGAAACGCTTGCCCACCAACGGATTTTCCGACCGCTGGGAATGAACAACACCAGCTTTGTGCCTGAGCGTTTAAGCGGTTTTTCCACACGGGCGTTAGGGCATGCTGGCGATCAGCCAAAGCTTATCCCGCGCGGTGATCTCACCCCGGACTGGCGTTTCCAGCGTAATATGGTCGCGGCGGGCAGTCTTTACAGCAACGCACGGGATCTGAGCGTCTATCTGCGTGCACATCTCACTGCGGGCAGCGATCCGGCGCGTAATCGTGCCTTTGCTGAGATCAATAAAGGCGTGTATCAGCAGGGCGCACAGACGCAGAATATCGCCTGGGTTACAGACAGGCTGGCAGGAAGGAACATTACCTATCAGGTCGGCTATATTGGTGGTTATTCCGCTTTTATCGGTTTTGACAAGCAGGCAGGCAATGCCATCGTGGTACTGCAAAACGCGTTTAACTGGAGCAACTATCTTGGTATCACATTGTTGCTTAACCTGGCAGAGAAAGACAGGTAAGGTGTAGGTTGGGTCCAGAATGAGTCGTGATTCCTTACACTTACCTTTATGAGTGACGGAACCGCAGCCCTGTTTAGATTGTCTTCAGAGTAGTCTACTGTTATTAAAATCAATTCAATGTGGAAATTATTATGCGCAGGACTCAAATTGCTTTTATTTCAGCTGGTTTACTGTTCGGCTCGCTGAGCCTGATCCCCGCCGCTCAGGCTGCGGGTGAAACCACCGACAATGTGCCACCGCCGCCGCAGATTCAACCGGCCAATCCAACCGCTCAACCTGGCGATAACAACGCGCAGCCCGGTGCTGCAGCACCTGCCCAGCCGCAGGCGCCGATGAGTTCTGACTCTAACGACGGTATTACCCCAACAACGCCTTCGCAGTCAGCAGGCAATCCAGGTAAGCCAAATTACGATCTCAGCACCATTATCATTGATTATAAAGAGCATAAAATCGGTGATACCGTGCCTGATAAGTACCGCAGCAAGACTTACACCATCACAGAGTGGCAGAAACGTAATTTGCCTGCGCCTCAGCCAGATACCCACTGGGCTTATATCAATGCCAATTACATTCTGATTACTAACGACACCGGTAAGATCGTTATGGGTAAATCCGGCGATATCTTCTTCCGCGGATAGTCCTGCGGCGCTTTGTTAGTTATCTCTTCTTTCAACGGCCGCGTTAAGCGGCCGTTTTCTATTTCTGTCTTTTTTATCAGTGATGACTTCTCAACGTGTTTGCAACATGGCAACGTGTTTTTATTCACTGCAATGGAGAAGGCATGATGTCGCAACACGTCAATCAGTATGGTCAACCTGTAGGGCAATCCATGCCCGACTGGCAGCCACGTCCCTTACCTCAGCGTGAGGTGCTTCAAGGTCAGGTTTGCCGTCTGGAGCCCTTTAGCGTGGCTTCGCATGCTGAAGCACTCTGGCAGGCCTGGTCGCTGGCAGAAGATGGCCGTGACTGGACCTATCTTTCTGATGGGCCGTTTAATGATGAAGCCGCCTGGCTCACCCATGCTGCTACGATGGAGGCGAGTCAGGATCCGTTGCATTTCAGCGTCATTGATGTTGAAACCGGTAAGGCCGTCGGAACGCTATCGCTGATGCGTGTTGATGCGCAAAATGGGGTGATGGAAGTGGGATATGTCACCTTTTCCCGATTGCTAAAGCAAACAAGAATGGCGACCGAAGCGCATTTTCTTCTGATGCGTTATGCCTTTGAGCAACTGGGCTACCGGCGTTATGAATGGAAATGTGACAGCTGTAATCTGCCTTCGCGTCGGGCCGCGCTTCGGCTGGGATTTCGCTTTGAAGGTGAATTTCGTCAGGCCCGCGTTTATAAAGGCCGCACGCGCGATACAACCTGGTTCTCAATCATCGACAGTGAATGGCCAGCTGTTAAAAATGGGCTGAAACGCTGGCTGGCAGAGGCTAACTTTACAGCCGACGGGCGACAGCGTGAAAAGCTGGAAACTCTGCGAGGTTAAGGCCTGAAGCGCGGGTAACGGCTCAGGCAAGCACATATTTAATGGTCGCCATAAGCAACGTGGTGGTCATGATCATCAGCAGACGCTGTACCCAACGCATATCGTTTTTTAAACTCCCGACGTCGGTCTTGAGTACGCTGACATCGGTCTTGAGCACGGCAACGTCCGTTTTGAGTACGCTGACGTCTGCCTTGAGTTCATCCACATCGGTTCTGAGGCACGACTCCGTTTTCTTCAGTTGCGTGCTTAGCGAAAAGATATGCTGATTCTGACGCTGAAAAGCCTGCATGACATCAGCACGGGACAGCGCATTGTCCTGCTTTAATGCCGAAAAAATATCCACCATCGCTTCTGCCTGGCGATCGTTGATGCCTGCGCGCTGTAAACGTTTAAACGCTTTGTGTGTATTCATCATGGTGAGTGTCATTCAAGAGCCTTCCCGATTCATCACGTTATTTGAATATCATGTCAGGAGAGCCGGTCTGGTCACAGAAGATAAAAAACATATTGCGAAATAAATTCCATTATATCAATTAGTTAAACGCGTAGTTTTCATCTTTTTGCGGGGTGGGCCGCAAAAAAAACGTTGTCAGTTAGCCTCTTTTACACAGCCCGCTTACCAGGCAGTGTAAAAGGTGGGGGCTAACCGCCATCGTGAATAAACATCAGGGAACGGGGACAACCTTTAACGTAATCAGACCGATGCCGAGTTTGCGTGGGTCCTGACCTGCGATGTTGTTAAGATTGCTGAGTTGCGGCTCTGGTGGGGTAAACGTTAACCGATGGCTTCCGCGGGTGTTATCAAAACGCAGCGTCTGGGTTGATGCTTCTTCTCCCAGCATCAGGGGCTGTTTTGTGTCGCCTACCTGCACCCTTGTGGGTCGGTGCGCATTTGGGCCATAGGCGCGAGCGGTAATCACCAGATCAAATCTGGCGGGCAAAGGGTTAACGAATTCTATGGTCACTTCCGGGGCAAGATTGGCGTTTGACCAGCGGCCCCAGTTTTCCGTACGGGAAAGGCCGCTGAACTGCTTCACGCTTGCGGGTGCGCCGGGAACCGCGAACAGAAAGCTGTCGGCATCATAACGAATCGCATTATCGTCGATGCGCAGCTGCGCCACGGCATGTTGATAGTTTGCATCGTTCTGGGGGCCTGCCGGGAACTGCACCTTTCCTTTCCACAGGGGGCTATCCATACGCATGACGGAGGGATGGCCCGCGAGCTGGCCCATTGCCAGGCACCAGTCGCTGGACAGGGCCAGCGCCGGTTGCCAGATACGGGCAATTTTAAAGCAGCGATCGACCCAGACAAACTTTTCCGCCGAGGTAAAGTCGGCCAGCTGATAACGTAAAGGCGCCGAATATTCCCCCTCAGGCAGTGGCTCTACATGCTTCTCCGTCACCCGCAGCAGAATGGGCAAGGCAAAGCTGGCCCCGGAAAAGCTGAGCGTATTTTTCGTCTGATCCAGCGTGATGCTGTCGATCTTTTTGGGAAAGTTCCACAGCTGAATGATATCGGCTTTCCAGCTCAACACTTTGGTTTTCATATCCTCAAACTGGCTCGACAACGACACTGCAGACAGGCTGCTACGTCCCAAACCTATCGCATTGTCGCCGCCCAGAATATCCAGTAACGTCGCGCCGTTATCCAGCGTACTGCGTTTCATATCTATCACTTCTGCCTGCGGTTGATCGCCACGGATCACCATAAACAGATCGTGACGAGGACGCTTGATCAGAAAGGGATGCGCCGTGTTGTTCATGGCCAGATGATCGGATGCCACCACAATCACGGTATTCTTAAACCAGGGAGAGGCCTTAATACGGGCAATAAGGCGTGCGATATGCTCCTGCGAGCAGGATACGGCGCTGAACGACTGATTTGGCTTGCCCGCATAGCTGTAACTTTTGCGCTGGCAACTTCGGGAAATAAACCCATCAGGATGATGCGTATCCACCGTGAGCGCAAACAGCGCAAAACGTTTCTGCTGGCGCGAAAGTGCCTCATAGGTTTCAAACACCTCGTCCAACACGGTATCGTCGTAATAACCCCAGTTGTTGCGGTAGGTGGGATCGCTAACCTTGTCTTTGAGTTCCTGTGAACCGTACAGGCGCGCAGGGTCAAAGCCGTGAGAACGTAAAAAGACATCTTTACCCGCAAAGCGCAGGTCAGCGCCCTGAATAAACCAGTTTTCATAACCGGAATTTTTTAAAATATCGCCCAGGCAAACGTTCTGTGGGTAAAAACTGGAAAGGGAGGCGGAAGCATTTCCGTCGAAAGGGGCAAAAAGCGGGATACCGCACATCGATGCGACCATACCGGCAATGGTGTAATCCGTGCCGGGAAGCTGCTCGGTCTGGGTGAAGTCGATGCTTTGCTCTTTTTCCCGGCTGAGTTCGGGAGCCAGCCCAGGGAAGGCAATCGGGTCGAAGTAGGTCCGCTCCAGGCTTTCAGCATAAATATACACCACGTTAAGTGCGGGCTGCGCAATGCGCTTTTTCGGGACTTTATAGACGGTGGCAAAGTCGGAGTTTTCGCGCAGTGAGTGCGAGGTAATGAGAGAACTCACTTGCTGAAAGGCTGGCGTTGTTTGTACCGCGCCTGCGGCACAGGCAAAAGCCACCAGGCTCCAGCCTGAATGAAAGGGCCGCTCACGGCGGCGCAGCAGCCATGACAGGGCACAAAACAGTAAAAACAGCACGATGACCAGCCCAAGGGCGGGCACAACGTATTTACTCAGGCCGGCACCGGTGAGGCTGTTCGTTAAGGTATACACTACAGCGTCAGTAATGCCGTCGCCGGTAAAATAATTACTGGCGAACAGCGTGGCGTTGAGCAGCACGAACAGCATTAACAAGCACAAGGTGAGGGAAAACCAGATTCTGCTTCGGCCTGCTTTACAGGAATAAACAGCAATCGCGGTCAGAAAAAGTATCACTGACACGAATTCAGACAACGTCAAATCCTCTTATCGTATGAATATGTCTCTTATCAACAGGGGGACATTCCATGGATTTTTGACTCAATCTATAGTGGCTGTCATCAGGCTGCAACATCTCTGCGCAGATTTGGCTGCAGACTCACAGTACAGTCAATTCGACGTTAAACAGGGGCGAAGTGCCCGGCGATTTCTAATGAAACGGCCGGGCAGGGTGCGGATTACGCGCGTTGTTCCTGCGGCGCTGAAAGTCTGGCGGGAGAGGATGGGCTGTCGTGCATCGCTTCCCCGACCAAGCTGGCACGATTGTAAAAGCGTAACCGCAGGTTAAAATCGAGGTGCGCGCGCGCACTGTCACTGAGCCGGATGACCGGCGGCGGCGTGAGCGGACGCTGCTGAAACAGAACAGAGCGCACACAGGCATCGTTGCTGCCAGCATGCACCTGCTGATAATAGCCGACGCTGGCTTCCGCTTTACGTAACCTGGTATTAACCCGACGATGCTCATCCATAGCCAACTGATGTGCCAGCGCCGTGAGTTCGTCACCGGGGTTGCTGAGATTCTGTTGCACTGCAGGGAAATCACTGCGTTTCATTAACTCCAGCAGATAGTTTTGTCTCCCCACGTATTTTACCGGGGCCAGTTGTTTCAGCCATTCACGAATAAAGGGGTTTTGAGCAGGCGCCGCGATAAAGCCGGTTTCAATCATCGGTCTGAGTGGGTTAACCGTGTTTTGCTGACGATAATATCCCAGCACATCCATGGGGCGGTCGCTTTGGGCCTGATGGACCCAGGCAAGATCCTCGAACAGCAACGTGTTGCAGTCGATGCTGATGCCACCGTAGCGTAATAATAGCTCCAGCCGGATGATGTCGCTTTTTAGCTGCGGAGTCAGATCGGAAGAGACAAATTGCACATCCGGCAGCCACTGTCCCAGCGTCTGAGGGGTAAGCAGGTGGATCTCATGATCCGGATTATCACGGCAAATTTTACTGGCGTTAAGGGCAACGGAAGCAGGTAGCCGGTCGCCGGGCCAGTACAGCCAGACTTTTTTAGCAATGGCAGGCAGGGTCTTAGGTACGGATTCCAGCAGCACATCCTGTTCCAGCGTAGGATCGTATTCAGGCGCGCTTACGGCCCGGTGTTGTTTAATCGTCCACAGCATGCGGCTGGTGAAAGCAAGTTTTTCCCATTGACGCCAGAGATGATGCAAGGAACGGCGGTGTGAATTCATGTTTCACCTGTTATTTTGATTATAGTGTTTATGCCAGTCGGCAAAATAAGGGCTTAAGCTGTCATCCCGTATATAAACCGCCATAAACGCAGACATGCTGCGCTGCGCAATTTTTATTGTATTTCCCTGGTGATGGTTCAATGGCGAGCCACGACAGTTTCTGTGCACATGCGTGACGTGAGCGGCCGCGACTCATTTATTTAATAGAACACAATTCAACAATTCGCTATTCCTAATGGAAACTTTAGGATAAAACGGAAATAAGCCTTCGCCTGAAATAAAAATAAATATTTATTTACGCTAATGTTTTATTCCGCTATGGCAATATCTTTATATCGACAGAGGGGGCGTTTTTCTGTCGTGAAACCGATAAACAGTGCGCGAGTATGAGAATCAGTGCGGAATTGAGATAAGTGAAATATTCAGCATGATTAATGAATTTACAGATGTGCGCAGCCTGACAGTCATTGTCTACGCTTTAGCTATACAGACGAAAAGGAGATGACATGCCGTTTGAATCTCGAGGATTACTGGCGATTGACAGGCAAACCAGACGGGCGCTGTTTCTCGATCCTGACACCTTTGACGTCAGCCAGGCCGTGGACGTTGTCCCAACGCGACTGCACGAGCTTTTGATGCTCGCGCCCTGGGAAAAGGCTTTTCTCCCTCTGTACGGTGACGATATGCAAGGCGATGCGCCTCATCCTGGCCATAAAGTGGCGGTCATTGATTTACGACAGCGGGCGATTAATGACTATATCGACCTCTCACCGTCACAAGCGCCGCACAGCGGTCAGTTAGGGCGCGACGGCAAAGTGTATCTGTGCTGTGAAAATCCTACTGTCGTGGTGGTGATCGATCCCCTTACCCACCGCGTTGAAAAGACGATTCCCATTCCACTTGATAATACCCATCGCCTGACGCTTTCACCCAGCGGCCGCAAGCTCTTTACCGACAATGAGCAGGATGCCACCATTACCGTCGTCGACCTGTGCGAAGCGGAAGGGCGAGTCATTGATACCATCCTGATGCCCGGCCCGGTTTCAGGCCTTACTGCATCACCCAGGCATCCCTATCTCATCGCCAGCGCCGCCGATGTGCCGCTGCTCTATGTCGTCGATCGCCAGAGCCATCGAATCCGCCAGCGTCTGGCGCTTCCTGGCCATCAACAGCCCTGTCAGAAGGTTCGCTTTAGTCCGGATGGCGAGTATCTGATGGCGATCGGGCACCAGGAACCCATCGTCACGCTTTTTGATGAATTACTGAATCCTTTGGGGCATATAGCGCTGACTCACCAGCCGCTGGATGGCTGTTTCAGTCCGGACAAGAAACGGCTATTGATCACCCATGATGATAACCGGACGCTGAGCGTCATTGATCTGGTACAGAAAACCGTTCTTGCGACAACCGAGGTGGGGGCTGGCTACGAAACGCTGAGCTACTTTCAAATTGGTTAAATAAAGGGGCGATGGTAGATGGCCGAACTCCAGTGGCGGCTGCTGGCGTGTTTTTCCGCCTGCCAGCCGCGCTTACGCAATTCACGGGCAATCATCTTGTTCATAATGCCGTGCCCCAGCAACAAAACCGTACCCTGCTGCGACAGGGCGATCAGCCGATCGGCGGCACGCGAGGCGCGGGCGCGCGCATGCTGCAGCGACTCGGTCTCCCCGGCATAGCCACAAAACCACATGGCGCGCAGGATGGCCTGCCAGACAAAGGTGGGTAACTGAATGCGATCAGCCCGGAGCAAAGGAATACCGACTTCACTGAACAGCGCATCAACGTGATGGGGATGCAGTCCGAGGCGCTCCAGCGAAGAGTGGGCGCGGGGTAGAGGACTGCAGACCACAACCGCCGCTTTTCTGGCGATGCTGATGCTGCGATCGGGCGGGCCATCGCTCACCAGTGACAGATCATAGGCTTCACACCAGTCTGCCAGTCCCTGTGCGCTTAAACGTCCGGCAAAAGGGTGGTCAGGTTTACCATGTCGCATCAGGATAATGGTCATAATGATTTAACGGCGTTCTCCGGTTTATGCGCCAGTCAGGTATATCTGAGGATGCGGTATGTGGCAATCGCTGCCTGTGCTGTCATCAGGCAGTCACACCAATGTGCGACAACATCAGGCGATGAAAGGGTCAGACAGCCAGTTTGGCTTAATGTTAAAAGAAAAGTGCCTCTGGTTCCGGTGTATGCTGTTTTTTTGTGCGCCGGGTCGGGATTAACCGCCTGATTTTGCGCTTAAAATGGCATATTAATGAAGCTTGATAGTGAAGGAAATCTAACAAATTTTCTCAAAGGCTATTGATTTATCTACGCGCGTAGATACACTAGCTTCCAGTGATTGCTCACGGTGCTCGATGCACGGTAGGCCGATCGAGGATCAAGTTACATTCGCCAGATTAATACGACCGCTGAAATATACAGCGGCGAAGCTCGCGATACTGCGGATTCCAACACCAGGGAATCTTTAACTTTCCTTTCATCATGGTTAGCCAACTGAATGTCGCCACCGGGGCGTTCTGCTCGTAGTCAGGGAACCGTCTCTCGGAATGGCATTTATCGATCTGCATATTTTCAAGGGACAGCGTTTATGACGGCACAGCACTCCGTTACGCAGCAGGCAGCACAGCCTTCCACCTCCGCCGCTGATGAGCGGTTTACTACCCCAGCCGGCCGCAAAGATTTTTGGCGCGCGACGGTTTCATGCTGGTTAGGGACGGCAATGGAGTACGCGGATTTCGCACTCTATGGCCTCGCCGCCGGCATTATCTTCGGTGATGTTTTCTTTCCTGAACAAACCCCCGCCATGGCGCTGCTTGCCAGCTTTGCAACCTGGTCGGTTGGATTTGTTGCCCGCCCTATCGGCGCGTTATTTTTTGGCTGGCTGGGCGATCGAAAAGGTCGCAAAGTCGTCATGGTAACCACCATTATTCTGATGGGCGCATCCACAACCCTAATCGGCTTGATTCCCAGCTACGCCTCCATTGGCATCTGGGCGCCTGCCTGTCTGGTTCTGCTACGTTTCAGTCAGGGGTTTGGCGCAGGCGCTGAGCTTTCCGGCGGAACCGTGATGCTGGGAGAATATGCGCCGGTTAAGCGGCGTGGCCTGGTGTCTTCCGTTATCGCCCTCGGCTCTAACAGCGGCACGCTGCTGGCATCGCTTGTCTGGCTGCTGGTGGTGCAGATGGATAAACAAAGCCTGCTGGAATGGGGATGGCGTATTCCCTTCCTGAGCAGCGCCGTCATTGCCCTTGTGGCACTTTGGATCCGCCGCAACCTGCGGGAAACCCCGGTGTTCGAGCGCAAGAAAGCGCAACTGGAAGCGGAGCGGGCGAACCTTATCGCCACGCAGCATCAGACGGTTGATACGCGCCCCTTCTTTCAGCGTACCCGTGCTTTCTGGACCATGGTCGGCTTACGTATTGGCGAAAACGGTCCCTCTTATCTGGCGCAGGGTTTTATCGTCGGGTATGTCGCTAAGGTTCTGATGGTCGATAAATCCGTGCCGACCACGGCGGTCTTTATTGCCTCGCTGCTTGGCTTCCTGATTATTCCCCTGGCCGGCTGGCTGTCAGACCGCTTCGGTCGCCGGGTCGTTTATCGGGTTTTTTGCCTGTTGCTGATGATTTATGCCTGGCCAGCCTTTACGCTGCTGGATACGCGCGAACCTGCGATTGTTATCCCGGTTATCGTGGTGGGCATGGCGCTGGCTTCTCTGGGCATCTTTGGCGTCCAGGCGGCCTGGGGCGTGGAACTGTTTGGCGTGAACCACCGTTATACTAAGATGGCCGTGGCCAAAGAGCTGGGCTCGATTATTTCAGGTGGCACTGCACCTTTGGTGGCGGCGGCGATGCTGTCGTACACCGGGCACTGGTGGTCCATTGCGATCTATTTCTCTGCGATGGCTTCCATTGGTTTCCTGACTACCTTTGTGGCACCGGAAACGCGCGGGCGCGATCTTAATCTGCCAGAGGACGCCATCTGAATACGATGAAGTTACATGGCAAGCGGCATTAGATGAGGAGGGCGAAGTGGCGAAACCGGTAAAAACGACGGTCACGCGCAACGACGTGGCAAAAGCCGCAGGGACCTCGGTTGCCGTGGTCAGTTACGTCATTAATAACGGACCACGCCCGGTCGCGGATGCCACCCGTCAGCGGGTGCTTGCCGCCATCGAGCAAACCGGCTATCGCCCGAATGCCGCCGCCCGCGCCCTGGCGTCAGGCCACACCAAAACCTTTGGGCTGGTGGTGCCGAATATCAGCAACCCCTTTGTCGCGTCGATGGCGCACATGCTGCTGCAGGAGTCGCTCAATCACGGGCATGTAATGCTGCTTGGTGATGCAGGCGACGATCGCAAACGGGAGCTGGAGCTGATTCAGGGGCTACTGAATCGTCAGGTCGACGGCCTGTTTTATAACAGCGTGGATCGCCATCCTTTCATTGATATCATCACAGCCAGCGGGACACCGCTGGTTATGCTTGATCGGGTTGAAGCGCAGCCCGGGGTCAGCATGTTACGGGTGGATGAGCGACAAGCCGCCTTTCAGGTGTGCGCACATTTGCTGAGCCATGGTTATCAGCAGGTCGGCATGATTAGCGGACCGCTGGATATGCTCAATGCCCAGGATCGTATTCAGGGCTGGCGTGACGCGATGCAGGCGCACAATGTACAGATTGATGAATCACTGATTTTCCCCACCACCTATACCCGTGAGGGCGGTTATCAGGCAACGCTGCGCATGATAGCCAGCCAGAAGCTGCCCCGCGCGCTGTTTGCCAGTAACGAAGGCCAGGCCATTGGCTGTATCCGCGCCTTGAGTCAGCACGGCATTCGCGTGCCGAAAGATGTCGCGCTGGTCTGCTTTAATGGCACAGAACAGTCTGCCTATCACGTTCCGGCATTAACGACCGTGCGTCAGCCGGTAAAAGAGATGGCACGCTGCGCTATCCATATGTTGAAACAGTGGAATGGCGAGGCACGCATTGAATCGTTTCCACACCATCTTGAAATTGGTGAATCTTGTGGCTGTCGGCCATCACAGGCCAGAGTAAATAAACCAAATAATGAAAAGACTGATTATTGATTGTGATCCGGGGAATGGTATTGCAGGGGCGAACACGGATGACGGCCTTGCACTTTCTCTGGCATTAGCCTCACCAGGGCTGTCGTTAGAATTAATTACCACCGTAGCAGGGAATACGCCGAGTGATGTCGGTGCGCGGGTCGCCAAAGATTTGGTGACACGGCTGGGCTGTGCCGTGCCTGTCGTGCAGGGGGCCCGTCAGGCATTGTGTGAAGATCCCGGCCCCTGGCGCGCTGTGCTGGACAAGCGGGTTGAACAGCTCAATCTGCTGTCACTCTGGCAGGGCGTTCCTCAGCCTGCCATGTTAGAGGCCGATGCAACGGATGCCGCGCAGGCGATGGGGCAACTCATCTGCGATAACCCCGGCGAAATCACGCTGATTGCGATTGGCCCACTCACCAATGTGGCGCTGGCCATGCAGCGTTTTCCGGACATGGCGGAATCGGTGGCAGAGATAGTGATTATGGGCGGCGTTTTTGCGCTGGATGATTACATCAAAGACACCAATTTCGGCATCGATCCGGAAGCTGCTCATCAGGTATTACACAGCGGCGCCGCCATTACGCTGCTCCCCATGGATGTCACCACGCAAACGCTGCTGACTCAGGACGATCTGACGCGCATGACCTGTCGCGAACATCCGCTGACGCGCTTTGTGCATGACACCTTGCAGCCCTGGATCGACTACTCAATGCAAACCCGTCGCCTGGCCGGATGCTGGATCCATGATGCGCTGGTCGTCGCCTGGCTGCTTAATCAGCGCGTGGCATGGGGAACGGACTACCGTGTTGATATTGAGCTTCGTCCGGGCGCGACGCGCGGTAAAACCTGGCGCTATCGGCAACCACTGCGTCTGGACGTGGGTATTCCGCCTGACGCCGGCGCGCTGGTGCATGTGTTGCACAGTGTGGATAACGCGCTCCTGCTGTCAATCATTGAGCAGGCCTTTAACCACCTTCCCGAGTAAAACCCAGGCGATTCGTCGCCTGGATTCTCTGCCGTCAGACACGCTTTCTTACAGCCTGATCCACTGCCTGACAATTGCGCGGTACGCTCTCCTCTAGAACATGATGTATACATTTGATTAACAATTACATCACTCTCCGACAGCGGCCAGGAACGTTATGGGCGATGCGCCAGAGTGTCTCACAGAGGAGACGTGTATGCTTGACTGGACATCGACCCAGCGCAACGTTGCTTTCGCCTGTTTTGCCAGTTGGACGTTGGACGCATTCGATTTTTTTATTCTGGTGTTTGTACTGAGTAACCTTGCTCAGTACTTCCACAATTCTGTCACCGATGTGTCCGTCGCCATTATGCTAACGCTGGCGGTGCGCCCGATTGGCGCGCTACTGTTTGGGCGGATGGCGGAGAAATATGGCCGTAAGCCGATCTTAATGCTGAACATTGTCTTTTTCTCCGTGTTCGAACTGCTGTCTGCCTGGTCACCGACCTTCGCTGCATTTCTGGCTTTCCGCATTTTCTATGGTATAGCCATGGGCGGCATTTGGGGCGTAGCCTCTTCGCTGGCAATGGAAACCATTCCCGATCGCTCCCGCGGTCTGATGTCGGGACTTTTCCAGGCCGGCTATCCGTGCGGTTACCTGCTTGCATCCATCGTCTTTGGTTTATTTTTTGATGCGGTGGGCTGGCGCGGCATGTTCCTCATCGGGGCTGTTCCGATTCTGCTGTTACCCTTTATCTATTTCAACGTCCCTGAATCGCCCGTGTGGCTGGCGGCACGTGAGCGCAAAGAGAGCAGCGCACTGATGCCGATACTGCGCCAGCACTGGAAAATCTGCATCTACATGGTGCTGTTAATGGCCTGCTTTAACTTCTTTAGTCATGGTACGCAGGATCTTTACCCGACTTTCCTGAAAGTGCAGCACCAGTTTGATGCCCACACCGTGAGTATTATTGCCATCAGCTATAACATTGCCGCTATGCTGGGTGGCATCTTCTTCGGCACGCTGTCTGAACGTATTGGCCGCAAGAAAGCCATTATTATCGCCGCATTGCTGACGCTGCCGGTGCTGCCGCTGTGGGCCTTTTCCAGCGGTTCATGGGCTATTGGTCTTGGTGCCTTTTTGATGCAGTTTATGGTGCAGGGCGCATGGGGCGTGATACCGACTTACCTGAACGAACTGGTGCCGGGGAATGCAAGAGCGGTATTGCCCGGCTTTGTTTATCAGTTAGGTAATCTCATTGCGTCCGTCAACGCGACGCTGCAGTCACGTATTGCTGAAGCGCACGGTGGCAACTACGGGCTCGGTATGGCCATCGTAGCGGGAACCGTGGCCGTATTGATTTGTGTTTTTGTCGCCTTTGGCCGCGAAACGCGCGGAATTAAAATTTCCGGCGCGATGGCAAAGCAGACACATTAACGCGTTTCACAGACGTCTACCCATTTTGCCGCAGTAAGTTCAGCCATCTGCTGCGGCGAAATGCGTACGGCACTGTGAACCGCGCCCGCGGCGGGCAACACTTCATCAAAGCTTTTTAACGAGATATCACAATATACCGTGACCGGATTTTCCAGGCCAAAAGGGCAAACCCCGCCAACCGGATGCCCGGTCCAGTTGATCACTTCGTCCACGCTTAACATCCGCGCTTTGGCACCCAGGACGGCTTTGAGTTTGCGGTTGTCTAGCCGCGCATCGCCACGGGTCACCACCAGGATCACCTCATTCTTGACCTTGAGGGAAAGGGTTTTGGCGATTTGTCCCGGCGCCACACCGTGAACGCGAGCCGCCATTTCTACCGTTGCCGTACTGTAAGGCATCTCAATGATGTCGATTTCCGGCGCACGCTCGGCAAAAAACTGGCGTACAGACTCCAGGCTCATTTTTCTCTCCATGCTAATTGAAGGCGTAAAAATTGCCACAAGCCCGCAGCGGTGTAAACGAGAGAGAGAAAGAATAGGTAACAGAATGCATAGCGGCGAGAGGGCTGGGGAAGGGCGGAGGCAAAACGAGAGGGCGCTAAGGGGCTGGCACGGTTTTATCTCTTCCTGTTTTCACTAAGTGCCGCCGGATAACATGGCTATCCGGCACGCACTTATATGACGTCACTCGTCGCGGGGCTGGGAACACCGGGCAGATCTTCCCAGGCCAGAATCGTATTTCGCCCCCGATTTTTTGCGACGTATAATGCGCGATCAGCATTGGCAACGGCCTGATCAAATTCATTGTCGTAAATCGGCGCAATACCTGCACTAATGGTGACATGCGTCGAAACGCGCTCATTAAACAAATGGGGAATTTCCAGATTCACCACATATTGGCGAATTCTTTCCGCCAGCTTCATAGCGATTGATGCATTGACGTTGGTCATTAATACTAAAAACTCTTCTCCGCCGTAACGTGTTACCACATCGCGTGAGCGTACCGCATCGCGAATGGCAACCGAAACGCGTGCCAGCGCCTGATCACCCATCGCATGACCATAATTATCGTTGTAAGCCTTAAAGTGATCGATATCTAACAGCAACACATAATGACTGCCGACATGATTATCCAGAATGTTATCAAGGCGATTTTTCAGTCCGCGTCGGTTATATAAGCCTGTTAAGGGATCGAGCATACTGAGGTCGCTGAATGACTCTTTTTCTTCATACAATTGATACATTAAGCGCAGCGTAAAGTCTTCCGAACGGCGTCGCATCAGATGTTGCAATGAAAAGCCAATCAAGGGTAAGGCAATCGTCAATAAAATCAACGGCAGATGTTGCCCGTGATCCAGCATGAGCACTGTTAACATGGAAGGGGTAATGTGCAGGCAAAACGCGACCAAATAATCGCTCAGTGCAATGGCGCTGATAAAAAAAACGCACAGCAGACTGACAATCAAAAAACCACCATCGTCAATTAAAACAGAATGATAGCGATACTGAATATGCCATGCCCATAGCGCGCCCAGGATGAGCGCGACGGGATTTAACAGCGGTAATTTTAGTTTAGTTTTTATTAAACACGTGCTCAGCATGGTCAGGCTAAAGAACGCCACCATCATCACCGGCACGGTGATTTGTGTTTCATTATTTTCGGCCAAAGGGAGCAGACAAAATAGCGAAACGGATGCGTTTAAAAACAAAAAGAGCATCAACGAGAGGCGGTATTTGCTGTGTTTCAATTCATCATAAGATTCTATTTTCATTATTCATACTCGTGACGGCCCTGAAATAACAAAGCAAAAACCGGCGCAGGATTTCAGCCGGTCGACAGGCATTATATTGCTGTTATAAAAAGTGTAATCGGTTGCAATTTAACATTTTCTTGTTTAGCTGTCATCTTCCCGCCCGCCTGTAAAAAAACAAGCTGAAAGTTGAGAATTATTATCATATGCTAATGGGAATGGTTATCATATCGGATTAACTAAAACGGCTCACAGGTGGTCAGGGGGAAAGCAATGCGCGGTATCAAACTGGATAGTGCATGGGGAAGTATGCTGGCATGTGCGGCAATACCGGTAATAACAGCATGGCAGCCTACCTTTGAACAGTGGCGCGTCGTGATGTTAATCGCGTTATTGCTCACCCTGCTTATGTTGTTTAATCAGCGCATGCGGCACTATGTATTGCTGCCTTCCTGTCTCGCGCTGGCAGGCGGCATTGCGGCAACAGGCTTCAAATTCAGCGGGCTGTAGTCTGTCCGGGGAGTGAAACGGGTAACGCAAGGGAAAGGAAAATGCAGGAATAATAGAGTGGGAATGACAACATTGGTGCGAAGAGAGGGACTTGAACCCTCACGTCCGTTAAGACACTAACACCTGAAGCTAGCGCGTCTACCAATTCCGCCACCTTCGCATCGAGTTGTCTTTTCATATCACCGCAATGGTGCGAAGAGAGGGACTTGAACCCTCACGTCCGTTAAGACACTAACACCTGAAGCTAGCGCGTCTACCAATTCCGCCACCTTCGCGCAGTGCTCGCGATATGAAATATGTGATTTTGGTGCGAAGAGAGGGACTTGAACCCTCACGTCCGTTAAGACACTAACACCTGAAGCTAGCGCGTCTACCAATTCCGCCACCTTCGCATACCCGCAATACGTTACCGTATTACAACCACGGAGGCGCATTTTAGAGATTTTACTCAATGCGTCAACACATATTTCGCCAGACGGAAACGATCGCTGCAAAAAGCAACGTTTTCAGCCTGGCGACGCGCTAAAACGGCGAAAAAGGCAGAGAAAATGTATTAACGGGCTTTGGCACCGCGACCGTAAACCGCACGATAAACTTTAAAGCGGCCGGTTTGCGCCAGCACTTCGTGATTGCCAAAGGCTTCGTCCAGCACCTGGGGATAAGGAAGGAAGGCGTTCGCGACAATGCGCAGCTCTCCACCGCTGTTCAGGTGCTTAACGGCACCCCGGATCAGCGTTTGGGCGGCATCCAGGCTGGTCTGCGTGCCTTCATGGAACGGCGGGTTAGAGATAATCATATCAAAGCGCCCGGTCACGTCGGAAAAGACGTTACTGGCAAAGACTTCGCCTTCCAGGCCGTTAGCGGCAAGCGTGGCTTTACTGGCCTCGATGGCGGCGGCATGCACGTCACACAGCCACAGGCGCACTTTAGGTGAATGCGCCGGTAACGACGCGGCGATCACGCCTGCGCCGCAGCCGATATCCAACACTTTCCCTTTGGTGTGCGGCGTGAACGTGGATAGCAGTAATGCGCTGCCCGCATCCAGACCGTCGCGGCTGAATACGCCGGGTAACGTATGAATGGTCAGATCATCCAGCTGGTAGCTGTTACCAAAGGCCGAGGCATCAAAGGCTGGCTGCTTCTCCAGACGACCATGATAAAGACCACAGCGGCGTGCACTGTCGATTTTTTCCAGGGGCACCCACTGCTCCAGCATCCCTTCCGCACTGCGCACGCCGCTGCGGTTTTCGCCTACCACAAAGACATCGCAGCCAACCGGCAGCAGAGACAGCAGATTTTGTAACTGGAATTGCACTTCCGGTTTGTTCTTGGTCCAGAAGTAAACCAGCGTATCGCAGCCCTGAACATCCTCTGCCTGAGCGACCAGTCCATAACGCGCCTGTTCCCCCATACGGCGGCTCAGGTTTTGCCAGTGATGATATTGCTGAGTGTGCACGCGTGAAGAGGCGGTCTCAAGCTGTGCGGGCAGGTCATCCTGCAGATCGCCAGCAAATAAAACGTGGCGGGCGGTAAATTCATCACTGTGGCGCAGAATGACTTCGCTGGCCGGGGTAAAAGCAGACATGTAGGGCTCCTGTAAGATCTGAGCGGAGATTATAGTGGTTTGTTGGCGCATGTTCGATGGGTTTGCTAGCATAGCGTCGCATTCAGCGAGCAAAGCAGGTATATCATGACGTCCAGGCGCGACTGGCTTTTACAGCAAATGGGGATTACGCAGTATCAACTGCGCCGCCCGCGCGTGCTCCAGGGCGAGATCGCCGTACGGCTTTTGCCGGATACGCAGCTGATTATTGTGGCGGAGAATCCGCCAGGTTTGCAGGAACCCATCCTGCGTGATGTCCTGCACACGCTCAGTCTTAAACCGACACAGGTGATGACCGTGACGCCTGACCAGCTGCAAATGCTGCCGGAAACGCTCAACTGCGCGGGCTGGCTATTGGGCGTTGAGAGCGAACAAACCTTTAATGGCGTTGCCTTAACCAGCGCTTCTTTTAATGAACTGCTTAGCAGCGGTGCCGCCCGGCGCGCGCTCTGGCAACAGATGTGTGAACATGACAGCCATTTCTTTCCTCACGCCTGACGCGATTCCTGAGGCCTTTGCTATTGAATGTCGCAGCCATGCATTCCCCTGGCGCGAAGAGACCTTTAACAGCAATCAGGGCGAACGTTTTCTGAATCTGCGGTTGGATGTCGATAACCAGATGGCCGCCTTCGCGATCACCCAGGTGGTTCTGGATGAAGCGTCGCTGTTTAATATTGCTGTCGACCCGGCTTATCAACGGCGCGGCCTTGGCCGGGCGCTGCTGCAGCATTTAATCGATCAACTGATTGCGCGCGATGTCATGACATTGTGGCTGGAGGTGCGTGCGTCAAATGCACCTGCCATCGCGCTGTACGAACAGCTGGATTTCAACCAGGTCAGCCGCCGTCCCCACTATTATCCCACCGCCAGCGGCCGTGAAGATGCACTGATCATGGCGCTCACGCTGTAGCCGTTTCTGAGGAGTTTTGATGTTAGATAACTGGGATTGCATCCTGTTTGATGCGGATGACACGCTGTTTCACTTTGACTCGTTTGCCGGCCTGCAACGTCTGTTTGCCGGATACGATGTGCAGTTCACCGACCAGGATTTTGCGGATTACCAGGCGGTCAACAAGCCACTCTGGGTGGAGTATCAAAATGGCCAGCTGTCTGCACTGGAGCTCCAGACCCGCCGTTTTGTCGGCTGGGGGCAGAAACTCAGCGTGGCACCGGCGATCCTTAACGATGGCTTTTTGTCAGCCATGGCGGAAATTTGTCTGCCGCTCGAGGGTGCAGTCAGCCTGATGACGCTGCTGCACGGCCGCGTCAAAATGGGCATCATCACCAACGGCTTTACCGCGCTGCAGCAGCGTCGTCTGGAGCGTACCGGCTTTCTCGAGTACTTCTCTGCACTGGTGGTGTCAGAAGAAGTGGGCGTGCCTAAACCTGACGCCAGGATTTTTGACTATGCGCTCGAACAGATGGGACATCCGCAACGCGATCGCGTGTTGATGGTTGGCGATACGCCAGAATCAGACATCCTCGGCGGCATGAATGCGGGCGTTAAAACCTGCTGGATCGACCACGGCTCGCGCCCGCTGCCCGAATCGATCAAACCGGACTGGCGGGTGAATACGTTATCCGAGCTGGAAGCGCTGCTAAAAGGCTGATCCTGGCGCGTTACGCGGATCTGGAAAGCAAAAGGCCCTTAAGACGGGCCTTTTTTCATCGAGTGGGTTGGTGAGGCATGAGAGCAATGTCTGGCAGGCGGTAAAGTAAACCGCGCCGGGCCGTCGCGTCAGACCGAGGGGTTTGCGGTATCGTCCTTTTTCTCGTCCTCATCATCATCCTCTTTCACAGGCGTACTGGCCGTGAGCAGGAACGGAGACTGCTGCCAGCGCGTGCGGCGGTCACGCAGTAACGTACGGCTGAGGATGATGCCAATCGCCAGCGCCAGCAGCATCATCAGGCGCAGAATATTCGTGGTGTTATCCACCTGACGCGATTCGGTGACCAGCACGTGCGTATCCAGCGTCACCCGCAGAAACCCTGCGGGGCCGTTGCCGCCGGTGAGCGGTTGAACGATTTGGTGATTGAAGTAGCTTCCCGCGCGTTTGCCATCCAGCGCCAGCCGATCGCGCACGTTAATATTTTCGCCGCTGCGCGCCACCAGGCTGCCATCGCCTGCATAGACGGACGCATCCAGAATACGGCTGTTTTCGGTCATCTGATTAATAATGGCTTCAATCTGACTGCGGTTGTCTTCGCTGTTATCCATCAGGGGCTTAAGACTGAACGCCACCTGGCGGGTCAGCGTTTGAGCCAGCTCTTCTGCCTGTTCAGAACGCGCCATTTGATGGCCAAGGCTAAACCAGGATGCGCCTTGCATAAGCACCACTAACAGCGCCAGCGAAATCAAAACGATCACCGTGCGATGTAAGCGAAATTTCAGTGCGGTTTTAGCCATTAATTATCCGAATCACGTTACGACAGAAAGCCTGGATATTATGTTGCCAGAAGCAGCGCAGACAAGGTAGCCTCTTGCGTGGTTTTGTTGTTCCTACAGGAGCCCTGATGTCAAATCATCTTACCTGGTGCGATCTGCCTGCTGATGTCTCTCTCTGGCCGGGGTTGCCCCTTTCACTCAGCGGTGACGAAGTCATGCCGCTGGACTATCGTGCGGGTCGAACCGGCTGGTTACTCTATGGTCGCGGCCTGGATAAACAGCGTTTGACCGATTATCAGCACCAGCTTGGTGCCGCGATGGTGATCGTCAGTGCCTGGAACGTAGACGACTACCAGGTGATTCGTCTGGCAGGTTCCCTGACGCCGTTTGCCAGCAAACTGGCGCACGATCTGGCGCTGGATGTGGCACCGCTCGGGAAAATCCCGCATCTGAAAACGCCGGGCCTGCTGGTCATGGACATGGACTCCACCGCGATCCAAATCGAATGTATCGACGAGATAGCCAGACTGGCGGGCTGCGGCGAGCAGGTGGCAGAGGTCACCGAGCGGGCGATGCGCGGCGAGCTGGATTTTACCGCCAGCCTGCGCCAGCGCGTGGGCAAGCTGAAAGATGCCGACGCCAATATTCTTAAACAGGTACGCGATGAGCTGCCGTTAATGCCAGGCTTAACCACGCTGACCAAAAAATTGCAGGCGCTGGGCTGGCAGGTGGCTATCGCCTCTGGCGGCTTTACCTATTTTGCGGAGTTCCTGCGCGACAAGCTGCATCTGTCGTCCATCGCGGCTAACGAACTGGAAATCCGCGACGGTAAACTCACGGGTGAAGTGCTGGGCCAGATTGTGGATGCCCAGTACAAAGCCGAGACGTTAAAAAAACTGGCGAAGCGGTTCGGGATTGCGCCAGAACAAACCGTCGCCGTGGGTGACGGGGCGAATGATTTGCCGATGATCAAAGCCTCGGCGCTGGGCATTGCTTACCACGCCAAACCGAAGGTCAATGAGCAAACGGCCGTCACCATTCGCCATGCCGATTTAATGGGCGTGTTTTGCATCCTGACCGGAAGCCTGATTCACGAAGAGCGTTAACTGAGGAGTTGTTTTGGCCAAAGCGGCAAAACGCGCATTTGTTTGTAACGAGTGTGGCGCAGATTATCCGCGCTGGCAGGGGCAATGCAGCGCCTGTCACGCCTGGAACACCATTACCGAGGTACGGATTGCCGCCTCACCCGCTGCAGCGCGCAATGAGCGCCTCAGCGGTTATGCGGGCAGTGCCGGGACCAGTCGGGTGCAAAAGCTGTCCGAAATCAGCCTGGAAGCCTTGCCCCGTTTCTCGACCAGCTTTAAAGAGTTTGACCGTGTGCTGGGCGGTGGCGTGGTGCCCGGCAGTGCCATTTTGATTGGTGGTAATCCCGGGGCCGGTAAATCCACTTTGTTGCTGCAGGTCATGTGCCGCTTAGCGCAGAACATGAAAACGCTGTATGTCACCGGCGAAGAATCTTTACAGCAGGTGGCAATGCGCGCCCATCGGCTGGGTTTGCCGACTGAAAACCTGAACATGCTGTCGGAAACCAGCATCGAACAGATCTGCCTGATCGCCGAGCAGGAAGCGCCGCAAATCATGGTCATCGACTCCATCCAGGTGATGCACATGGCCGATATCCAGTCTTCACCCGGCAGCGTCGCCCAGGTGCGCGAAACCGCCGCTTATCTGACGCGCTTTGCCAAAACCCGCGGCGTGGCGATTATCATGGTGGGCCATGTCACCAAAGACGGATCGCTGGCCGGGCCGAAGGTCCTTGAGCACTGTATCGACTGTTCGGTGCTGCTGGATGGCGATGCCGATTCGCGCTTCCGCACCTTGCGCAGCCATAAAAACCGTTTTGGTGCCGTGAATGAACTGGGGGTTTTTGCCATGACGGAGCAGGGCATGCGTGAGGTGAGCAATCCTTCCGCCATTTTCCTGTCGCGCGGTGAAGAGATTACGTCGGGCAGTTCGGTCATGGTGCTGTGGGAAGGAACCCGGCCATTGCTGGTCGAGATTCAGGCGCTGGTGGACCATTCGATGATGGGGAATCCCCGTCGTGTTGCCGTCGGGCTTGAACAAAACCGCCTGGCAATTCTGCTGGCGGTACTGCATCGTCACGGTGGATTGCAAATGGCGGATCAGGATGTGTTCGTCAACGTCGTGGGCGGCGTGAAAGTCACAGAAACCAGCGCCGACCTGGCGCTGATGCTGTCAATGGTTTCCAGCCTGCGCGATCGCCCCTTGCCGCAGGATCTGGTTATCTTTGGCGAAGTCGGGCTGGCCGGCGAAATTCGCCCGGTGCCCAGCGGCCAGGAACGGATTTCAGAAGCGGCTAAACATGGCTTCAAACGGGCGATTGTGCCTGCCGGTAACGCGCCGAAAAAGCCGATTGAGGGCATGCGCGTCTACAGCGCGAAAAAGTTGGCGGATGCGCTGGCGATTCTCGATGATCTTTAAGCTTTCCCCAATGCCCTTTTGCCGTTGCGCAAAAGGGCCGGTGAGGGACAACTGTCCTCACGTCGTTGATCATTTTTTGCAGGAGGCACCACATGTCGGCGTTTGATTATTTAAAAACGGCCATTCGCCAGCAGGGCCACACGCTACAACAGGTGGCCGATGCCAGTGGCATGACCAAAGGGTACTTAAGCCAACTGCTTAACGCGAAAATTAAAAGCCCCAGTGCACAAAAGCTGGAAGCCCTGCACCGTTTTCTCGGTCTGGAGTTTCCACGTCGCGACAAAAAAATTGGGGTGATATTTGGTAAGTTTTATCCGCTACATACCGGCCATATCTATCTGATCCAGCGTGCCTGTAGTCAGGTCGATGAGCTGCATATCATTATGGGCTACGACGAGCCGCGCGATCTGAGCCTGTTTGAAAACAGCGCCATGTCGCAGCAGCCTACCGTTAGCGATCGTCTGCGTTGGTTACTGCAAACCTTCAAGTACCAGAAAAATATTCGCATTCATGCCTTCGATGAAGAGGGCATTGAACCCTATCCACACGGCTGGGATGTGTGGAGTGCAGGGGTGAAAACCTTCCTGGACGAGCAGGGGATTGCCGCAGACTGCATCTATACCAGTGAAGCACCCGATGCCGAAATGTATCAACAGCACCTGGGCATTGAGACGATACTGATCGATCCAAAACGATCGTTTATGAATATCAGCGGCGCGCAGATTCGTCAGGATCCCTTCCGCTTCTGGGAGTATATTCCCACCGAAGTGAAGCCTTTCTTTGTACGCACCGTGGCCATTCTGGGCGGTGAGTCGAGCGGAAAGTCGATGCTGGTGAACAAGCTGGCGAACATCTTTAATACGTCCAGTGCGTGGGAATATGGCCGTGACTATGTTTTTTCCCATCTGGGCGGCGATGAGATGGCACTGCAGTATTCTGACTACGATAAGATCGCGCTGGGCCATGCACAGTACATCGATTTTGCGGTGAAATATGCCAATAAAGTGGCGTTTATCGATACCGACTTTGTCACCACCCAGGCCTTTTGCAAAAAGTATGAGGGACGCGAGCATCCTTTTGTTCAGGCAATGATTGATGAGTATCGCTTTGACCTGGTCATTTTGCTGGAGAATAACGTGCCCTGGGTGGCGGACGGATTGCGCAGCCTGGGCAGCTCTGTGGATCGCCGTGAGTTCCAGAGCATGCTGATCTCGATGCTGGGTGAAAACCACATCGATTTCGTTCATGTGCAGGAAGAAGACTACGATACGCGTTTCCTGCGCTGTATTGAACTGGTGAAAGGAATGCTGGGCGAACAGGGCCCGCTCTAAGGCTTTTACCTTCATACCGGGGCGGGGAAAGAACAAGACGTCGCCCCTTTAATGGCTATTTTTTATTCATATTATTTGCGCCCTCTCTAACCTGAACATGAGAAATAATGGCTCGTGAAAAACCACGTGCAGCCAAATAACGCGCGTAACATTAGAAAACAAAAAAAGAGATTTTGAATTCTCAGGTAACATTATTACGTATTTAAAAACTGATATTATTTCATTTCTTCTGTGTGTTGCTGTTAAATGTAAGTTCAATATTTTTAACTGGTTTATATTGAGGGAATGTTCTTAAGATAGAAATAATGATATACCCGGATGTAATAAGATGAAAAAGATTAGTATTGGTAGCGATGTGGTTTTTTATCCTGGGAAAAGGGAAATTATTAGTCATGATCAGACGGTGAAGTTGCACTCATCGGCCTCCTATTGTTTTGAATTGCTGATCGCGCGCCAGGGCGAAATTGTCGATCATGAAGCATTTTATCAATATGCCTGGCGCCGGTTCGGTATGGAAGTCAGTGCCAATGCCTTATATCAAAGTATTTCCCTGATCAGAAAAGCGCTGCTGGCATGCGATATCCGCCAGGACGTGATCAGAACAATTCCGCGTCGCGGCTTTATGCTTTCAAACGCAATCCTCATTGAGGAATCGACGACTGCGCCTGAAAAGCGTATTTCTGATGAGGAAGCAGTGGCTGGTAAATGTGACCAGGAAGAAGAACAGCGCATTCCGCTCTTACCTTCGGCCAGTGAAGATGAGGTTTTGCCAAATACGACGCAGCCCGTTATTCAGGATGATGAGAATATTTCAGAAAATCTCATTAATGACATGCCGCATTCTGAACCAAAATCAAAAAAACCGATCGGCGATCCTGAATCTGCTATATTAACACTCAGAAAAAGCGCAAATCGCTATGCGATTTCCCCCCGTCATCTGTTTGTGACAGGGCTGACGGGGTTGACGATACTGATTTGTGGTTTTGCCATCATGGCCTTTTCACTTTACCGCCAGGAAATGGATTTTGTTAAACGCTTTGATATGAATGGATGCGAAATATATGGCAATGAAAAAGCGGATAACAGTCTGGTGGCA
Source organism: Pantoea ananatis LMG 2665 (assembly GCF_000710035.2). Classification (GTDB taxonomy): domain Bacteria; phylum Pseudomonadota; class Gammaproteobacteria; order Enterobacterales; family Enterobacteriaceae; genus Pantoea; species Pantoea ananatis. The sequence continues at coordinate 105,145 of NZ_JMJJ01000001.1, forward strand.
CGAGTCGCTGTCGATATTAAAGTCGGTTGTACGGCGCGACGAAAAATTTTTATTACAGCGTTCACCAATGGTGAACGAATTTCAGTTTTACAGTGTAAAAATACCCTTTCACTTTTCGGCTCCCCGGACTGTGTTTCGTATTATTATATAAGGAGTCAGTGGTGAAGTTAACCTTTCTGTTGGCTGTAATCGTGATGACAGCAGCAGGCATTGTCGTATTTATGTTTCGACAGGATTCTGTCCATTGTATAGCAAACATTAATTACATCAGAGGCGGTGAGACATTTTCAGTGATCGCCTCTCACGATATGCGAAACGGTCAGGGTATTATTGCGATTACGGGCCGACTCACCGATAGCGCGCATAAGGTTATCAGCCTGAGTAAAATTATCCGTTTTACTTATCAGCGTGAGGGTAATCTGTATCTTGCGCGATCAACATTAATAGAACCCTCACCGGATAACCAAATGTCTTTAGAGGAGCAACAAAAGTGGCTGCCGGCATTTTTCATTAGCGTCGGGGCGACATTTCCGTTTGTCATTAAAAGGACAGGCCTGCAGACGTGGGTATTCTATTCTGGGCCGGTACCGCTTTACCTTTGCGAAAAGTGATGTCGTCAATGTGGCGTTCGCTGTCGTCGCGCGCACGGCCTGGCCTGTTGTTATTTTATGAAATGTCTCTTTATAGCAACACAGGGTTAACATTATCATATTGAATTTAAATATATTTTTTGTTTTCTAAAGCATTCTTCACATAAGGTCAGAACACTTCACACACAGTTTCTCTCCCATGCCCCTTATGATTCTCGCCGCCAATGAGCATGTTTATTAATCAGAATCACAAGAGGGAACCAATGAAAGCCAGGTCTTTATCACTCGGCATGACAATTGCCTTATGCGGTGCAAGTTTTATTTCTTTTAATGCTTTTTCCGCATCACAAAATACCATTCGCTTTCAGGGCGAGGTCAATGCACAAACCTGTAACGTTAATGTCAATGATGCAACCGGTAGCCCGATTATTCTGCTGCCAACGGTTTCCACTACCGCGCTGAGTACGGCAAAATCAACCGCCGGAAAAACGCCTTTTACCATTAATTTAACCGGTTGTGTTGCACCGGCATCAGGATCAACGCAGGCAATTAATATCAATCTGGTCGGCAACAATATTTCATCGACTGGTGATTTACTGAATACCGGAACAGCGAAAAACGTGGCACTGCGTTTGCTGGATAGTAGTGATAAAGCGATCGATTTATCTGGCGGTGCGGCGACGGTCAGCGGCATGACGCTGGCGAGCGGAAGTACCAGTGCATCACAAAATTTTTCGGTCGAATATTACAGCGACTCTGGAAGCGCTGGTGCAGGTACAGTTTTGAGTAGCGTCCAATATTCTGTCAGCTATCCATAACTATCAGGCCCTCTTTATTTAAGAGGGCAGGAGAAACCTGTGTTTAAATCTAGCGTTATTTTGTTGCTGATGCTGTCAGCCACTCTGTGTCAGGCGAGTGTGGTACTAAACGGCACCCGGATAATTATTGATGGTTCGAAAAATGAAAAGACCATCCAGTTTACTAACGCAGGCGATCAGCCTGCGCTTATTCAAATTCAGGCAGTGAATCCTGATGCAAATTCAACGCCGCCCTTTGTGGCGCTGCCGCAAATTTTTCGTATAGCACCGGTCGCCGGTCAAACGGTGAAAGTCAACGTCACTGAAAAAAATTTGCCGCAGGACAGAGAGTCGCTGTTTTATCTGGACTACACGGAGCTCCCCTCTGTTAAAAAGGGCGATGAAGATAAAAATAAACTTTATCTGATTATCAAGAACAGGGTGAAAGTCATCGTTCGTCCCGGGGATCTCGATTTCTCTGTGGATAAAGTCAGACAGGCGCTTTCCTGGCGTATCGAGGGGCACACAATCCTCCTTAAAAATGCGTCTCCCTTTTACGCCAATATTCGCTCGTTTGTCCTGGTAAAAGGTAATCACACGCTTCCCTGGGACGATGCCGTCACGCTGGCACCTTTTAGTGAACAGCGCATTACGCTGAAAAGCCATTCATCCCTCTCTGGATATGCGCTTAATGCCGTCCTGATTAATGATTTTGGCGCCGACGAAAAAATCAACGTAAACGAAAAATAGCAGAAATGAATAAAGCCACATTATTGTTATTCTTCGCTTCGAGCCTGATTGCAGCCAGGGCAAGTCAGGCGGCTGATGCGCAAAATGACTATACGTTTGATCCTGCTTTAATCCGTGAAATGATGCCGGGACAGGTTGCGATGCCCGTTGATTCACAGGATGCCTGGTTTCAGCCTGGCCGTTACGATGTCGATCTTTACCTCAATGGTAAGTTCCAGCAATCCACGGCTCTGCAAATCGTGCGCGCCGGAGGGCCGCTCTCCGTGTGTCTTACCTCGCCGTTTTATCGGGCGTTTGGCGTCAAAACCCCTTATCTGTCCGCCTTGAAGGCGGAAGACTGCGCACGGCCTGAGGCATTTTTGCCCGGCGCGACCGTCAACGTGAATACGGCAAGCTTACGCGTGGATGTGACCATTCCTCAGGCGATGCTGGTCCAGCGGCCCGTAGGCTATATCGCGCCCGAAAACCTGACGGCGGGCGATACCATGGCTTTCGTGAATTACAACCTTAACCAGTTTTATTCCGATTATAAAAATGCGCAGCGTTTTGAATCCACCTATCTGGGCATTAACAGTGGTATGAACGTCGGGATGTGGCGTTTCCGTCAGCAGGGAAATTTCACCCATGACGAGTTCGGCAATCGCTGGCAAAGCGCCCGGGCCTGGGTGCAACGTGCGCTGCCCACTTTACGAAGTGAGGCGGGGATAGGGGAACTTTTCAGTAACGGTGACTTATTTACTGCTGTCAGTTTTAACGGCGTCAGTCTGGACTCTGACGATCGTATGCTGCCGGATTCTGTTCGGGGTTATGCCCCGGTGGTGCGCGGCGTGGCAAACAGTAATGCACGGGTAACAATCTGGCAGGGCAAGCAGCGGATATACCAGACAACCGTCCCGCCGGGTCCGTTTATCATCAATGACCTGAGTCCGGTGAGCTATGGCGGCGATCTCAGCGTTGAGGTTCAGGAGTCTGACGGCAGCCTTCATCGATTTAGCGTGCCTTATGCGGTGTTACCGCAGTCGCTGCGTCCTGGCCGGACGGACTACAACTTTGCTGCCGGTAAAGTCAGGGATTACAGTAAATACAACGCCTTTACCGAATTAACCGTTAAGCACGGACTGACCAACGCCATCACCCTTAATGGCGGCGTACGGCTGGGCCAACGCTATCATGCTTTGCTGGCCGGCGGCGTCTGGGCCTCTGACATCGGCGCAGTGGGATTTAACAGCGCGTATTCTGAAGCCGATCTGAACGGCGGTGAGTCGACCCAGGGATGGCGTTACGCACTGAGTTACAGTCGAACCTTTCAGCCTACCAATACCACACTGACCTTTGCCGGATACCAGTATTCCACTCAGGGTTACCGGGATCTTAACGACGTGATTGCACTGAATAATGCAGAAACGCCCGGCCGCAACCTTATCAACAGCGAATATATGCAGCGTAACCGCCTGCAAATGACCCTTAATCAAACGCTGGGGCAGTGGGGCAATGTCTATCTCTCTGGCTCGAAGCAAAATTACTATGATGGACGCTCCCGGACGACGCAGTTTCAGGTCGGCTATGGCACGGTGCTGCCCAAAAATATCGCGCTGAATATTTCGCTCTCCCGCCAGTATTCGCGCAGAGCCTACTCAACCGATCCGCGCATGGCGGTGATGGCCCAGCATGCAGACGATACCTTTTATAAAGATACCCAGTTGCAGGTCAGCCTCTCTGTGCCGTTGGGCTCGGACGCCACCTCACCCTATCTGGCTCTGGGCGGCACGCGGGGAAGCCAGAACGGCAGTAACTACAACGCGTCGCTCAGCGGACTGAGCGGCGAGAGCGGCACCAGCTATAGCGTAAATGTGAATCGCGATCAGCAGCAACGTGATACGACGTTAAGTGGCAGCCTGGGCAAAAAGTTTTCAGAAGCCAGCGTGACCGGTACCGCATCGACCTCTTCGCGGTTTAACCAGATGTCCGTTAACGCGATGGGCGCAGCAGTGATCCACAGCGGCGGCGTGACGTTGGGCAATTATCTCGGCGACACCTTCGCCCTTGTCGAAGCGAAAGGCGCCAGGAACGCCCACGTTCTCAACAGCCAGGGTACCGAGATCGACCGCTTCGGCTATGCCCTGGTGCCGTCGCTTAACCCCTATCACTACAACCGGATTTCGTTGGGAGCCGGCGGCAGCGATAGCCATGTTGAGATACAGGACAGCGAGAAAATCGTCGCGCCCTATGCCGGTGCGATGGTGAAGGTGTCGTTCAGAACCTTACGCGGTTATCCGCTCATGTTAAAGACCCGCACCAATCGCGATAACACGGTGCCGATGGGCGCAGATCTGCTGGACGCGTCGGGCAATCGGGTGGGGACATTTGGTCAGGGCGGCAATGCCTGGTTGCGGGTGGCTAAAACTCAGGGGCAACTGAAGGCCGTCTGGGGAGAGGGCGCACAGTCATCCTGTTTAATTGATTACCGCATCCCGAAACCCAAGCCCGACGCGGTGATCACCTACGCGGATGCCGTCTGTCTTTTTTAGAATCTGAGGTATAAATGATGAAGCGCATTTTAGCGGTAATAACAGTATTTTTTTGGACGGTGTGGCTCCCGGCTCACGCGACCTGCACGCGTATACAGCCGGTCGATCAAGGCTGTGATGCCTGTGGTGCGCCCCTGAATTTCGGCAATATCGGGTTAATGAATCTTCGCTATCAGCCCGCCGGCACCGTGCTGGCCCGTTCGGTGTTTCGGGTGGTGCCGTCTGTGGCTAACAATAATCCCGATCGCGTGTTGTACGAGTGTGACCTTGCTGATAAAGACCAACTGTTTGAAGTCTTCGCCACCAACGGTGACAGCAACGTTGGCGGTGCCTGGGACATGGGGAACAACTATTTCCAGACCTATTTTCCTTTTACCGCATTAAAGCTGGTTCACGTGCGCAGCGGTAAGCCTTTTACCCGTATCTGGCAAAAAGTGCCGCTCACGCAGTATGAGATAGACGGGAACAAAATCAAGATCAGGGGGCGCGATTTCAGCCCCATCAGCGCGGAGCTCATTCGTACCGACAGCAACAACCGCACGCCCGGTTACGCGTCATGGGGCTGCCCCTGGGCGGCAGCCGATAATTATACCGGCGCATACAGTTGTAATCAGCCCAATGGCTATGTGGTGTTTATGGGGCCGGGAATGAATGTGCCCGAAGCGGGTCAGGACAGCTGGAACCATTTTGAAACCTGGGGTTCCGGACGTTATATGGCCTTTGGGATGAATACCGCGCCGGTCGCCACCCTGACGCAAAATATGACCCAGGGCTGTCGGGTGGAAAATTATACCGCAAACGTCATTTTCCCTGGCATCAGCATCAACGGGCTTAATGAAGGCCAGGCCGTGACAGCGCCGCTCAGCATTACCCTGGCCTGTGCAAACGGGACCGAGAACATCTCGGGTATTAACTCAGGCCAGCTCTCTCTGGGCTTCCAGCCAAGTTACGCGGCTTGGCTGCAGGCCGAGCAACTGAGTTTGACGACGGCAGGCGGTATCTCGCGCTACCTGGTGTCCGATCGCTATGACAGCGATCCTTCACTGGCAAAAGGCGTCGGCATTCAGTTACAGACGTCCAGTGGTCAGCCTGTCTCCTTTTTGAGCTGGAGCAGCTTCAGCAGTAATGCGGGCTGGCGGCCGGTACTGGAAGACGCGCAGGTTATCAGCGGTGGCCAGCAGAGTGACGAAAAGCTGTACCAGCGTACGTTCAGTGCCCGTCTTGCAAAGATTCCCGGTCAAACAGTGACGGCGGGCCGTGTCGATGCGACCGCATCCATCCTTATTCGGCTGCAATAACATGAAAACGTTTTTTTGGTTAGTTATGTCTGTCGCGATTCATGCCCATGCCGCAGTGATTCCACAGCAAAGCCGGCTCATCTTTCATCCTGGCGAGGTACAAATTCCGTTGCTGTTGGTCAACAGTGGTGACGCGCCTGTACTGATCCAGACCTGGATAGACGGCGGTTCACCGGAACGATCACCCGGCAGTAAAGCCTTTCCCTTTGTTGCGCTTCCCGGCGTTTTTACGCTGAATAAAGATGAAAAAAAGCAGATTGCGGTTCTGCGCACCGAGCTGGCCGCACAGCTGCCAAAGGATCGGGAATCCCTGTACTGGCTCAATCTTTACGAGATCAGCGCAGTGAAAAAAAGCACGCTACGGGCGGACAACGACAAGATCAGCATGGCGCTGAACACTCAGCTTAAAGTGATTAACCGGCCGTTCACGGACATTACGCCCTTTGCGGCACGGGTAAACGCGGTCACCTTTCAGGTAAGAAAAAAGCAGGGACAGTTTTTTATTCAGGCCATGAATCATAGCCGTTACTTTTTTACGCCGGGAAAAATGACGGTGACGGCAGGGGGGAAACGTTATCCCGTTTATCTGGACGGGGATAAAACGCTGGCACCTTTCACCCATAAAGAATATCCCCTCATGGGTGATGAGCCGCCTTTAGCCACAGGTGAGGGCAGCCTTAACTTTACCGCGCTGGACGATCAGGGTAATCCTCAGGTTTTCACGGCAACGCTGAGTCAGGCTTCGGCTTCCCCGTAAAATAACCGTACGCGGGTGCCCCTATTGTCTGGCACCCGCGAGTGATCAGTAAACCATGACAACCTTGCCGCGCATATGGCCTTCCAGCACGCGCTGGTGAGCGGTCTCAAGCGTTTCCACACTCAGGCCATGAAGCGTTTCGTTGAGTGTACTTTGCAGCTTGCCTTCGTCCAGCAGGCTGGCGACGGTATTGAGGATTTCACCCTGCTGCGCCATGTCTGGCGTGTTGTACATGCTGCGCGTATACATGAACTCAAAATGCAGTGCGGCGCTTTTTAACTTCAGTTGATCCATCGACAGCGGATGTTCATTCTCGACGATGGTGCAGATATGGCCCTGAGGGGCGATGAGCTGGCTCATGGTTTCCCAATGGCCGTCGGTGTCGTTAAGGCAGAAAATATAATCGACCTGTTTGATACCGTGCTTTTCCAGCTCCCCAACCATGTCTTTGTAGTTAATGACAAGGTCTGCCCCGCGATCGCGGCACCACTGGGCGGAATCTTCCCGTGAGGCGGTGGCAATCACTTTGGCTTTGCTGCGCATTTTTGCCAGCGGAATGGCCAGCGAACCGACGCCGCCAGCGCCGCCCACGACAAGCAGTGTTTGATCTTCACGTGCGGCGGCCATATCCAGCCGTTCAAACAGGCCTTCCCATGCGGTCAGCGCCGTCAGGGGAATAGCGGCAGAAGCCGCCCAGTCGAGGGTTTTCGGTTTGTGGCCGGTGATGCGTGAATCGACCAACTGCTCCGTACTGTTGCTGCCCGGGCGGGTAATATCGCCCGCGTAGTAAACCTCATCGCCTGGCTTAAAGCCGCTGACTTTGCTGCCGGTTTCCAGTACCACACCGCTGGCATCCCAGCCAAGAATACGCGGCACCTGTAAACCATTTTTGATCGCCCCTTTGTGGACTTTGGTATCCACCGGGTTGACCGAGGCGGCTTTCACCTGGACGCGCAGGTCATATTCGCCAGGCGTGAGGGTTTCTGGAAAAATTTCGACGAAGTTTTTTGGGTTTTCGGGATCGACGGCAATCGCGCGAACAGACATGGTTTATCTCCTGTAGTGTTTTCTCAAGTGTAGAACCCTGAGGCGATACTGATAAGATGGACAATCGTTATTAGCGTGTTCGTCTGAGGTGAACAATGGCGTTTCGTCAGTGGCAGGATATGGCGCTGTTTGCGTTAGTGGCAGAGTGTGGCAGTTTTACCGCCGCGGCAGAACGGGCGGGCTTACCCAAATCCAGCGTCAGTCAGCGCATCAGCCAGCTTGAACAGCGGCTGGGCATTCGCCTGTTAAACCGCACCACGCGCCAGTTAAACCTGACGTTTGCGGGCGAACGCTACCTGCTGCATTGCCAGGAGATGATGCAGGCCAGCGAACGTGCTGAGCAGGCTATTGCCAGTCTGCGGGAAAATCCCAGCGGTCGCCTGCGCATTACCAGCCCGGCGGGTATTGGCGCAACCTTACTGGCCCGCTGCAACGCCGCGTTTTTACGGCGCTATCCGGATGTGACGCTGGATATTTCCATTTCGGATGATATCCGCGATCTGGTGCAGGACGGTTTTGATCTGGCCTTGCGCACCGGCCAGCCGCAGGAGTCGTCTCTGATTGGTCGGCGCGTTGGCTACTGCCAGCGCTCGCTGGTGGCCGCGCAAGCCTATCTCGATCAGCATCCTCCGGTGACCCATCCTCAGCAGTTAGCCGCGCACCGTTGCATTGCGCACCGGGCCTGGAACGAGTGGGTGCTAAAACGGCACGATCAGTATCACCGTTGGCTGCTCCCGCCTGCACACCTCACTGACAATTTACTGTATGCACGCGAATCGGCGTTGGGCAGTGCCGGTATTACGCTTCTGCCGCGCTTTTTAATCGACGGAGAGATGCATGATGCGCGCCTTGTGCAGGTCTTGCCGGAATGGGAAATGGAGGGGAATGAACTGTGGCTGGTGTATCCCAGCCGAAAACTGAACTCGCCTGCGCTGATGAAGTACATTGAATTTGCGTTGCAGTCGCCGGTGTTTCGCGAATTCTACCACTGAAGAAAAGAGAAGGGCGGCATCGCTGCCGCCCCTGTGTTACTTAATAATACGCTTGTACTTAATACGCTTCGGCTCCAGCGCATCCGCGCCCAGCGTGCGTTTCTTGTACTCTTCGTATTCGGTAAAGTTACCTTCGAAGAACTCGATCTTGCCTTCATCCTGGTAATCCAGAATGTGGGTCGCGATACGGTCAAGGAACCAACGGTCATGCGAGATCACCATGGCGCAGCCAGGGAACTCAAGCAGGGCGTTTTCCAGCGCGCGCAGGGTTTCAATGTCCAGGTCGTTGGTTGGCTCATCGAGCAGCAGCATGTTGCCGCCAACCTGCAGCAGTTTTGCCAGATGCAGACGACCACGCTCACCACCGGACAGCTCGCCGACACGTTTGCCCTGATCCACGCCTTTAAAGTTAAAGCGTCCGACATAGGCACGGCTTGGCATTTCAGTGTTGCCGATGCGCATAATGTCCTGACCGCCGGAGACTTCTTCCCATACGGTTTTGGCATTATCCATGCTGTCACGGAACTGATCGACAGAAGCCAGCTTCACGGTTTCACCCAGCACAATCTCGCCGGAGTCCGGCTGTTCCTGACCGGACATCATGCGGAACAGCGTTGATTTACCGGCGCCGTTCGGGCCGATGATGCCGACGATGGCGCCTTTCGGTACGGAGAACGACAGGCCGTCAATCAGGACGCGGTCACCGTAGGATTTACGCAGGTTGCTGACTTCCAGCACTTTGTCACCCAGGCGGGCACCCGGCGGAATAAACAGCTCGTTGGTTTCGTTACGTTTCTGGTAGTCGGTGTTGTTCAGTTCTTCAAAGCGAGCCAGACGGGCTTTGCCTTTAGACTGCTGGCCTTTTGGCCCTTTACGTACCCACTCCAGCTCTTTCTCGATGGATTTACGACGTGCGGCTTCGGAAGAGGCTTCCTGTGCCAGACGGGCATCTTTCTGCTCCAGCCATGAGGAGTAGTTACCTTCCCACGGAATACCTTCGCCGCGGTCCAGTTCCAGAATCCAGCCAGCAACGTTATCCAGGAAGTAGCGGTCGTGCGTAATCGCTACCACGGTCCCTTCGAAGTCGTGCAGGAAGCGCTCCAGCCAGGCGACAGATTCGGCATCCAGGTGGTTCGTCGGTTCGTCCAGCAGCAGCATGTCGGGCTTTTCCAACAGCAGGCGGCACAGCGCGACACGGCGACGTTCACCACCAGACAGGTTTGCGACTTTTGCGTCCCAGTCCGGCAGGCGCAGGGCATCGGCGGCGCGTTCCAGCTGCGTGTTCAGGTTATGACCATCATGTGCCTGAATGATCTCTTCCAGACGTCCCTGCTCGGCAGCCAGCTTATCGAAATCCGCATCTTCTTCAGCGTATAAGGCATAAACCTCATCAAGACGTTTCAGCGCACCGACCACTTCGGACAGGGCTTCTTCAACGGACTCGCGCACGGTGTGCTCAAGGTTAAGCTGCGGTTCCTGTGGCAGGTAGCCGATTTTAATACCGGGCTGTGGGCGAGCTTCACCTTCGATATCTTTATCAATACCGGCCATGATGCGCAGCAGCGTAGATTTACCCGCACCGTTCAGGCCGAGTACACCAATTTTCGCGCCGGGGAAAAAGCTAAGGGAGATGTTCTTGAGAATATGTCGCTTGGGCGGAACTACTTTGCCGACGCGATGCATGCTATAGACGAATTGAGCCACGTTGTATTGAGCCTCTGGGTCTGTTTGTCGTTTGGATGATGTCGAAGTTTAGCCTTTTTCGCCGCCTATTCACAGCCGATGCGCCGGGATAATTCCGCGCAGTCGTGCAGTCAGGCGTAACTGTTTGATTTGTGTCCGCTGTCAGATGGAGCAGCAAACGGCCGCCTTAGCGCAGCGCGTCTGCTGTCCGCGACGAGAATTTAGCAATAGCCTGTTGCCGCCGCGTGACAGAAAAGCGTCAAGGAAGGCGGACGGGAATGTGCTGTTGGGTTAACCACTCACGCAGGGCGGGTTCGGGCGCGCTGTCGCTGACCAGTAAATCAAAGCGGGCGAGCTCGCCAATGCGCGCGGGCAGCACTTTGCCATATTTGCTGCTGTCGGCAACCAAAATACGTTGGCGGGCGCGCAGCATGGCATGGTGTTTCATCGGCAGCTCGTTGAGGTTGTAGCAGGTCGCTCCCTGATCCCGATCTACGCCAGCCGCAGAGATAAACGCCAGGCTGGGACACAGGTCATCCAGAATGGAATGGCCGCCGACGGGCGTGAATAAGGCATTGTCTGCATGAAATTCCCCGCCGCTCAGGATCACGTTGCAGGCGGGTTTTTCTTTCAGCGCGAGAAAGGTATTCATGGCACAGCAGATGGCGGTAAAGGGCAGCTCATCCGGAATCGCATCCACGACATAGGGCAGGGTGGTGCCGCAGTCGAAAAACACCGTGTCGTTTTCACTAATCAGGCTGGCTGCTGCCTGAGCGAGCCGCTGCTTGCGGGCCGCATTTTGGCCATGTTGATCGGAGATGAAATAGTGTCCGGCGTGGTTTCGGGGATCGCTCACAATATAACCGCCCAACAATACCACGCTCGATGTCGGTTCACTTAAGTCCCGACGCACGGTCATTTCGGAGACGTCCAGCAGCTGTGCGGCATCTTTCAGATGTAATTTATCGGTGCGCTTAAGTGCCAGAGCCAGTTTGCGAATGCGTTCGTCGCGGCGGGTTTCCATTGTCATTTCTGAACCTGTATTCCTTGAAGAAGACGTCATACGTCAGTGCCTGTCACATTGTTATCGCGCAATTAAATTTACCTGAAATCGACGTGGTTTTATTGAGGCTGTGACAAATTTCAAAAAATATAAGGTGTTGCGTGCTCACCGGGTAAGATTTTTCATCTTACCCGCAATGTTATTACCCCGCAAACCTGCACTAAAGCTAAGAATAACGCACCGTTCAGATAGCTGATTTTGTTATAATAGTAACATCTGGAGGGCAGAAAATCCGATAAATTGCGGAATAATGTCACGTTAAATGTGAAATTTATCACATATTAAACGCCGGTGAATTGGTAGTGTTATTTTTATAACATTTTAGCTGTTCATTACCGGGGGAAAAATGGATATCGCCGTTATTGGTTCAAACATGGTGGATTTAATCACCTATACCAACAGCTTTCCTAAAGCTGGAGAGACGCTTGAGGCACCCGATTTTGCGATTGGCTGTGGGGGAAAAGGGGCCAATCAGGCTGTGGCGGCAGCAAAACTGGGTGGCGAGGTGATGCTGGTCAGTAAAGTCGGCGATGACCTGTTTGCGCCCACCACGCTGGCTAATTTGCAACAGCAGGGCGTGGATACGCGTTATGTCACAACCGAAAAAGGGGTTTCCAGCGGCGTGGCCCCCATTTTTGTTGATGATCAGTCGCAAAACCGCATTTTAATTATCAAAGGCGCGAATCAGCACCTCAGGCCGGCGGATATTGATGCTGCGGGTGATGCGTTGAAACGCTGTCGGTTGATCATTCTTCAGCTCGAAATTCCGCTGGAAACGGTGTACTACGCTATCGATTTTGCCCGTCAGCATGATATTCGCGTCATCCTCAACCCTGCGCCCGCCGTGGCAGACCTGGATATCCGCTATGCCTGCCAGTGCGACTTTTTTATGCCCAATGAGACGGAGCTGGAAATTCTTACCGGGATGCCGGTGGGGACGGATGATGACGTCAGGCTGGCCGGTGCATCCTTGCTGAAACGTGGCCTGAAAAACCTGATCGTTACGCTGGGCAGTCGCGGATCGTTGTGGATGACCGGAGAGACACAGCACCAGGTTGCGCCTGTGCCGGTTAAGGCAGTGGATACCAGCGGTGCGGGTGATGCGTTTATCGGCTGCTTCGCTCATGAACTGGTGAAAACGGGCGATATTCCTGCGGCGATGGCCAAAGCCTCCGCCTACGCGGCCTTTAGCGTGACGGCGCGCGGCACACAACGTTCTTATCCTGATACAGCGGAATTTCAGTGCTTTCTTGACCTTCAGTGAGGTACAGCCATGCACCAGAACATTGTTCAGCAAAATGACGGTTATCTAAATAAGACTCCGCTGTTCCAGTTCATTCTGCTTTCCTGCCTGTTCCCTTTGTGGGGCTGTGCGGCAAGCCTGAATGACATTCTGATTACGCAGTTTAAAAGCGTTTTCGCCCTGAGCGATTTTGCCAGCGCCCTGGTGCAGAGCGCCTTTTACGGCGGCTATTTTCTGATTGCGATTCCTGCCTCGCTGGTGATCCGTAAAACCAGTTACAAGCTGGCTATATTAGCCGGTCTGGCGTTGTACATCCTGGGCTGCCTGCTGTTTTATCCCGCCTCGCATATGGCAACCTACACCATGTTTCTGGCGGCGATTTTTGCCATTGCCATTGGGTTAAGCTTTCTGGAGACGGCGGCGAACACCTATAGCTCAATGATCGGACAGCGTCAGCATGCCACGCTGCGTCTTAACATCAGTCAGACGTTTTATCCGGTGGGGGCGCTGATGGGCATTGTGCTGGGAAAATATCTGGTGTTTCAGGATGGAGAAAGCCTGGAAACGCAAATGGCAAACATGACGGCGGCGCAGGCGCATGCCTTCCGCCTGTCCATGCTGGAACATACCCTGGAACCCTATAAATATCTGGTGATGGTGCTGGTGGTTGTCATGCTGCTGTTTATGTTCACCCGCTATCCACGCTGCAAGCCGCAAAGCAACGAAAAATCGCTGCCAACGCTGGGGGAAACCTTTCGCTATCTGGCTAAAAATCGCCATTTTAAACGCGGTATTCTGGCACAGTTTTTATACGTCGGTATGCAGGTGGCGGTGTGGTCCTTTACCATCCGTCTGGCGCTTACGTTGGGAGCGGCCAATGAGCGCGAGGCATCCAGCTTTATGATTTACAGCTTTATCTGTTTCTTTATTGGCAAGTTTGTCGCCAACATTTTAATGACGCGTTTCCGGCCAGAGAAAGTGCTTATCGCCTTTTCACTCCTTGGCATCGCAACGCTGGGCTACGTGATGCTGGTGCCCAATTTCACAGCAGTCTACGCCGCGGTGTTTGTCAGCGTGCTGTTTGGCCCGTGCTGGGCGACGATCTATGCCGGGACGCTCGCGACCGTTGACAGTAAATACACCGAAGTCGCGGGAGCATTTATTGTGATGTCCATTGTGGGTGCGGCCTTTGTGCCCGCGCTGCAGGGCTTTGTTTCCGATCACCTGGGATCGATGCAGCTGGCATTCGGCGTATCGCTGCTGTGTTTCGCATGGGTTGGGTTCTATTTTTGGGGCGAGCTGCGCCACAAAAAGCAGCCTCGCCTTAGCGGAAACCTGGCGGAGGAGGGGCGATGAAAACCCGTTTACCGCTTTGTCGCGAACAGTTCACCTACACGCCTGGCCTGCTGCTGGAGAGCGAGGACTTCAGCGTCGAGCTGTTTCGTTATCCTGCGGGCATTGAAGCCATTCGCATTCACAACCGACGGGGCACGATAATTGTGTTGCCGTTTCTGGGCCAGATGGTGTGGGACGTGAATTTTGACGGCCGCGCATTAACCATGGGACATCGCTTTAAACAGCCGCTGCCGGGTGATTCGATTATCGATACCTATGGCTGCTTTGCCTTTCACTCTGGCCTGCTGGCGAATGGCTGCCCTGCTGCGGAAGACACGCACGCGCTGCACGGCGAAATGGCCTGCGCACGCATGGATACAGCATGGATTGTGCTGGAGGGCGACAGACTTTCGGTGGAGGGCGAAACCGAATACATCAAGGGGTTTGGTCACCACTATCGGGCGGCTCCGGCGGTAAGATTAGGGGCCAGTCAGGCACGACTGGTGCTGGAGATGAGCGTCACCAACCTGGCTGGCGCGCCGATGCCGTTGCAGTACATGTGCCACATCAACAGCGCGTGGGTGGCGCAGGGGCAGTTCAGGCAGACGATACCGGATGAGGCATTTCAGCTGCGCCGCTCCCTACCGGCACATGTGCGGCCCACGTCGCAATGGACCGCTTTTACCGCTTCCCTTGCCGGCGATCCCGCCGCTTTACGCCGGCTGGATCAACCCGAGATGTACGATCCAGAGATTGTCTTCTTTGCCGATCGTCTGGCGCAGTACGGTGAGAACGTTCAGTTTGAACTCCATTCTCCGGACGGTTACGCCCTGATGACCCGCTTTTCTACTGCGCAGTTCCCGCATGCCACGCGCTGGATACTGCATAATGCGGATCAACAGGTTGCTGCCTATGTGCTGCCCGCCACCTGCCGTCCTGAAGGCTTTGCTGCGGCAACGCGCGCCGGAACGTTAATCGCGCTGATGCCCGGCGAGCAGCGCCATTTTCAGGTCGAAACCGGTCTGCTGTAAAACCCGTACGGCGACGCTTCAGGGTCGTAACCTTACCCGGTGAAACAGGCTGTTGTTATCGCATCGTCTTTTTCCCCTGGGATTCCGGGAGCGTCATACGCCCCGGATAATCCCGGTGGCGAAACGCGCTGGATAGCCTGTCGGTATCTTCGTTCGCGCTGGCTTCTTACTGAAGCCGGCCTCTTCAGACCGGATAAACACACCGGTATGCCGCGTTATGTCAGAACCCCGTCGTCACGCCTCCTGTTTTTTGCCCGGCTGAGAACCCTTCTTCTTTTGTTTTCGCACCGATGGAGGTGATTTTCGCCATCTCTTCCTCTTCCCGCGCCGAACATAAGCTGTTTTATGTGATCTTGATCACATAAAAAGACATTAGCCAGCTTTATGAGAATGCTTACCCTTTTAAAAGTTGAATGATAATGATTATTATTAATGTTGTTATTATCGTTAAAAAGCGCATATTTAATGCAAATTAACCACATAAAATGTAGTTTTTAATGATTTTTTTAAACATAAATTCTTAATTTTCTTGATCTCATGGGTTAGCCAGCTCGGCTAAAGGTTACTGAATCTGAACTGACTCGCGCGGTCTGGCGCATGCTGCTGCCCTGTTTTCACGGTGGCCGGGCGGCCTACGTCTTTAACAAAGGAACAGGATATGGTGTTACGTAAGCAAAATCTGTCGGTGCCTCGCCGACATCTGCCTGATGAGGTCCTGACTGCTCAGGACTTTATCTTTAACGACGCGCAAATCCCTGCGTGGCATCAGCAAACGCAAGAGGCGCTGGCGCTGATCTCCAGCACCATTCAGCGCGTTGAAAAGCCCTTCAGCGGTATTCTGCCCCACGAGCTGGCTCCGGCTTTCAGCGCTGTCGATCTTGACCAGCCGCTGGGAAATAACGAGGCCGCGCTGGAAGAGCTGCGGACGCTTTATCTGCGCGATGCCATCTGGTTCCACCATCCCAAATACGTGGCGCACCTTAACTGCCCGGTTGTACTGCCGTCTCTGCTGGCCGAGCAGATCATGGCGGCAGTCAACAGCTCCGTGGATACGTGGGACCAGAGTGCGGGCGGAACGCTGATAGAACAGAAGGTGATTGACTGGACGCTGGGCCGCATCGGTCTGCCTGCGAGCGCAGACGGCATCTTTACCAGCGGCGGGACGCAGTCGAATCTGATGGCGATGCTGCTGGCGCGCGACAGCTGGTGCGCCGCACATCATCCGGGCCACCTGATCAAACATCAGGGCCTGCCTGCCGATGCGGCAAAATGGCGCGTGTTGACCTCCAGACTGAGCCACTTCAGCATCCAGAAATCGATGGCCATTCTCGGCCTGGGCTACGATGCGGTCATCCCGGTAGCGTATGACGACCATTACCGCATGGACAGCGTGCAGCTTGAGCAGGAGATTCAGCGCTGTCATGAGCAGGGCCTGATCCCTATCGCCGTCGTTGCCACCAGCGGCACCACCGATTTCGGCAGTATCGATCCGCTGGAAAGCATCGCGAAACTTTGTCAGCAGCACGGCATCTGGATGCACGTCGACGCGGCGTACGGCTGCGGCCTCCTGGTTTCCGAACAGCATCGCCAGCGCCTCAACGGCATTGAAAAAGCCGACTCGGTGACGGTGGATTACCACAAGTCATTCTTCCAGACCGTAAGCTGTGGCGCGTTCTTTGTGCGCGAGAAACAGCACCTTAGCCATGTAACGCACCATGCTGATTACCTTAATCCGCTTAGCGCCCAGCAGGAAGGGACGCCAAACCTGGTCAATAAAAGTATTCAGACCACGCGTCGGTTTGACGCGCTGAAAATGTGGCTGACCTTACGCATTATGGGGCCGTCTGCACTGGGTGAGGCATTCGATACCATTCTGACGCTGACTCAGGCAACCCATCAGCGGCTGAACGCCCATCCGGCGATTGAGGTTCTGCATGCGCCTGAACTGACCACCCAAATCTTCCGCTTCGTGCCACGCCCTGGCATGAATCCCGCACAGCTGGATGCCATCAACGCCGGTATCCGCAAGGCGCTGTTCCGATCCGGTAATGCGGTGATTGCCGGGACCAAAGTGGAGGGGCGGCAGTACCTGAAATTTACCCTGCTGAATCCCACCACCTCGGTGGCTGACATTGAAGATGTGATCGCCCTGATCGCCCATTACGGTCGAGAACAGGCGCGTGACGTGACATTACCCGTGGCTAACCAGTGAGAACGGTGCAATGAACAACCAGATGTATGACTTTATCGGTATTGGTATCGGTCCTTTTAATCTCAGCCTGGCCTGCCTGAGCGAACCGGTTGAGGGGCTGAAGGGGATTTTTCTGGATCAAAATTCGGGATTCGACTGGCACACCGGCATGATGCTGGAGAGTGCGCATCTGCAAACGCCCTTTATGGCTGACCTGGTGACGCTGGCCGATCCCACCAATCCCTATAGCCTGCTCAATTATATGAAACAGAAAGGGAAAATTTATTCGTTTTACATTCGCGAAGACTTCTTCCTGATGCGAAAAGAGTACAACCAGTACTGTCAGTGGGCCTGTTCACAGCTGAGTAATTTACGCTGGAACACGCGCGTAGACTATGTAAGCTACGACGATGCCCGACAGTGCTACTGCGTTCGCTCGGTGGATACGCTCACGGGTCAGCAGCAAGAGTGGCTGGCCCGTAAGCTGGTGTTGGGCACCGGACCCACCGCCTGGCTGCCGGCGTGCAGCCGACCGCACCAGTCGCGTTTCACCCATTCCAGCCAGTATCTGGCAGACAAAGCGGAATTGCAGAAAAAAAGCACCCTCACCGTGCTGGGAAGCGGGCAGAGCGCTGCAGAGATCTATTACGATCTGCTGACGGACATCGATCGGTTTGGCTATCAGCTGAACTGGATCACCCGCGCGCCGCGTTTTTATCCGCTGGAATACACCAAACTGACCCTGGAGATGACCTCGCCAGAATGGGTCGACTACTTCCACGCGCTGCCGGGGGAGAAGCGCGATGCGCTGAACGCGCGCCACAAAAATCTCTACAAAGGTATTAACAGCACCTTAATCAACGACATCTACGACCTGATGTACGTCAAGCAACTGGATGGCGCGCTGGACGTTAACCTGTTCACCCATTCTGAACTTACCGGTATGCGCTGGTTGCCAGGCGGTGAATGTGAACTCGCGCTGCATCATCAGGAACAGGATTGTGCTTACACGCGTCGTACTCAGGGCCTGGTCATGGCAACGGGTTATCAGTATCGCCCGCCGATGTTTATCGAAGGCATCAGCCAGCGTCTGCGCTGGGATGAGAAGGGCCGTTACGACGTCCAGCGCAATTACAGTATCGACCTGCACAACCAGGTCTTCGTCCAGAACGCGGAGCTGCATACGCATGGTTTTGTGACGCCGGATCTTGGCATGGCCTGCTATCGCAACTCGGTGCTCCTGCGTGAACTCACCGGGCGGGAAGTTTATCCCGTTGAGCGTCAAATCGCCTTCCAGACTTTCCCGGCCCAAACGGAACACTAATATGTCACAGTCCACACTTTTCACTGCGGCCCGTCCAGCGGGGCAGTTTACCCTTCGTCCCCTGCTGCCCGCTGATGTGAGGCTTATTCACCGCTGGGTCACGCGCGACTACGCCCGCTTCTGGGGAATGCAGGATCACGCGCCAGAGCAGGTCGCCGAATTCTATCAACAGCTGACGGCAAAAGATCCCCATGCGGCGTTAATCGGCTGCTGCGATGGCGAACCGGCGTTTCTTATCGAATGTTATCGTGCCAGTGAGGATGAGGTCGGCAGGCATTATCCCGCCCAGCCAGACGACTACGGCATGCATATTCTGATCGCGCCCGCGGTGACACCGGTCAGCCAGTTTAGCTGGCAGGTGTTCAGCACGGTCATGGACTACATGTTCAGCCGCCCCGAGGTTAACCGCGTGGTGGTCGAGCCGGACGTGCGCAATGACAAAATCCATCGCCTGAATAAACGTGCGGGTTTTCGCTATCAGCACACCATTGATATGGGACATAAAACGGCCTGGTTGGCTTTCTGCCAGCGCGATGATTATCAGCAGGCCCTACTGCAGGAATCACATATGAATAACACCACACCGCTGTTGAACGGTTCACACCTCACCGGACATGACTGGCTGCAGGCCAACCGTTTACTGATTCGCAAAGCCATTGCCGAATTCGCGCACGAGAAGCTGATCACCCCTGTTGATGTCGGCAGTGGCCGTTACCAGCTGGCCGTGCCGAATGGCGAATCAGAATATGTTTTTTCCGCACAACGGCTGGCGCTGGACCACTGGGAAATCGATGTGGCTTCCCTGCAAAAACAGGAAAACGGCCAGCGTTTACCGCTGGATGCGCTGCAGTTTATTGAAGAGTTCAATGCCCAAATCGGCATCCCTCAGGCGCTGTTGGCGACCTATATGGAAGAGATTAGCAGCACGTTGTGCAGTAGCGTGTTTAAACTGCAGAAGAACAATCCAGACAGCCAGGCGCTGGTGAAGGCGGACTTCCAGACCCTGGAGTCGTCGATGACGGAAGGGCATCCCTGCTTTGTCGCCAATAACGGCCGTATTGGTTTTGATGCTCGCGATTATCTCGCTTATGCGCCTGAGGCGGCGACGCCGGTGAGATTGATCTGGGTCGCCGTGCATCGACGTAATGCTCACTTCTCCAGCATCAGTGAACTGAGCTATGCGCGGCTGTTGCAGGAGGAGTTAGGACAGGCTG
Source organism: Pantoea ananatis LMG 2665 (assembly GCF_000710035.2). GTDB lineage: Bacteria > Pseudomonadota > Gammaproteobacteria > Enterobacterales > Enterobacteriaceae > Pantoea > Pantoea ananatis. The sequence goes on from NZ_JMJJ01000001.1 coordinate 124,988, forward strand.
CCCTCGACCAGTTCGCCGCTCAACTGGCGAGCAAAGACGTCGTCGCCGAAGACTATATCCTGATGCCGGTCCATCCCTGGCAGTGGCAGAATAAACTGCTGACGGTGTTTGCTGCGGATATTGCTAACCAGGACATTATTTATCTCGGAATCGGTGAGGACCACTATCAGGCTCAACAGTCGATTCGCACCTTCTTTAACCGCAGCCAGCCGCAGAAACGCTATGTGAAAACGGCGCTGTCGGTGCTGAACATGGGCTTTATGCGCGGTCTTTCGCCTTACTATATGGCGACCACGCCCGCGATTAACGAATGGCTGGAAACGCTGGTGGCAAACGATAGCTGGCTCCAGCGCTGTGATTTCCGCATCCTGCGTGAAGTGGCCGCAGTGGGCTATCACAACCGACATTACGAACGCGCGATCAAAGGCGACTCTGCCTACAAGAAAATGTTTGCGGCCCTGTGGCGTGATAATCCGGTCACTGACCTGCAGCCTGGCCAGCGTTTAATGACCATGGCGGCGTTTCTGCATGTCGATCATCAGCAGCAGCCGTTATTACCGGCGCTGATCGCCGATTCGGGGCTGCCAGCGGAACAGTGGATTGACCGTTACCTGAACTGTTATCTCAGCCCGCTGCTGCATTGCTTTTATCAACACGATCTGGTGTTTATGCCTCACGGTGAGAACCTTATTCTGCTGCTGGAAAACAATGTGCCGGTCAGCGCCTACATGAAGGACATCGGCGAGGAGATTGCGGTGATGAATCCGGATGCGGTTCTGCCTGAAAAGGTGCAGCGGCTGGCGGTGGACGTGCCTGAACATCTGAAGCTGCTGTCGATTTTTACCGACGTCTTCGACTGCATTTTCCGCTTTATCAGCGCGATTTTGCATCAGTCTGATACCTTGTCGGAAACCCAGTTCTGGCAGCGGGTGGCGCAGTGCGTCAAGGACTATCAGCAGGCCCATCCGCAGCTTGCCAGTAAGTTCGCCCGCTACGATATGTTTGCGCCCGAATTCACCCGCTCTTGCCTGAATCGCCTGCAGCTGGCGAACAATCAGCAGATGATTAACCTGTCCGATCCTGCAGAAAACCTCAAGTTTGCCGGTACGCTGGAGAATCCCATCGCCAAATGGCGGTAACGGGATAATGACCTCCTTTCACATCAGCGCGGTCGCTCAGGCGACCGCGTTTTTTATCGTTTTTCTGGACATTCTACACGATGGCTCTTTTTCAACCGGTCTCGCGCCTCACGCGTCGACATTTCCTGTTCCCCTTATCGCTGGTGTTATTTGAGTTTGCCACCTATCTGGCGCACGACATGATTCAGCCAGGCATGCTGCTGGTCACGCAGGCATTTCACGTGGGTCCGGAGTGGGTCTCCACGTCACTGACCGCTTACCTGATGGGCGGCATGCTGTTGCAGTGGCTGTTGGGCCCGCTATCCGACAAGCTGGGACGACGTCCGGTGCTGCTGGCAGGCGTTGCCTTTTTCATGCTGACCTGCCTCGCAACCCACTGGGTGCAGAGCATTGGGCAGTTTATCCTGCTGCGCTTTCTTCAGGGCATCAGCCTGTGTTTCATCGGTGCAGTCGGTTATGCCGCCATTCAGGAGGCATTTGACGAAGCGCTCAGCGTAAAGATGATGGCGCTGATGGCTAACGTAGCGCTGCTGGCACCGTTGGCCGGGCCGCTGGCGGGCACGGCGTTTCTGGCTGTTGCGGACTGGCGCACGCTGTTCCTGTTTTTTGCCGCCCTGTCTGCTCTGGCATTGACGGGCCTGTGGCTCTCGATGCCGGAAACGGCGGGCGACAGAAACACCTCCGTGTCGCTGAAGTCCCTGGCTGCCGGCTATTACGCCTTGTTAAAAGACCGCCAGGTGATGTGCGGTTCACTGGCCATCGGCCTGGTGACGATTCCCTGTCTGGCATGGGTAGCGCTTTCTCCCGTTATCCTGATTCACGATCTGGGACTGAGCCGCATGGATTATGCGCTGCTCCAGTTACCGGTCTTTCTGGCGATGATCGCCGGAAATCTGCTGCTGGGGCGGCTTGCCAGCCGTCTGCCGGTTGAACAGCCGCTGCGGCTGGGGGCCTGGCCGATTATGGCGGGTTTGACGGTGGCCGCTATTGGCACCTTTATCAATGCAGGCAACGCGGCATGGCTGACGGCGGGCCTGAGCCTTTACGGATTTGGCACCGGAATGGTGAATGCCGGGCTGTACCGACTGACATTGTTCTCCAGCCGGGCGGGCAAGGGCAGCGTCGCGGCGATGTTAGGGATGGTCAGTATGGTGGTGTTTGCGCTGGGCATTGAGGCGGTGAAAGCGGCGTACTTCGGTGGCGGAACGGCCTGGTTCAGCCTGATTAATCTGCTGTGCGGGCTGTTATGGCTGGCACTGGTGCGGTCGTTTCTGCGCGAAAAACAGCGGCGACACAGCACCGTAACGGCCTGAGGTGAGACAGGCGGCCCGGTGCCGCCTGTGGGAAGGATCAGAAATCGTAGCCGACGGTGGCAACGATGGTGCGTTCAGCTCCCCAGTAGCAGAAGCCGGTGCCATAGCAGGCGGAGACATAGTCGCGATCGGTCAGGTTATTCGCGTTAACCTGCACAAAAGCGCCTTTCAGGCTGCTGTTCCAGACGCCTAAATCGGCACGTACCGAGGCATCAAACAGCGTGGCGGAAGGCAGACGAGTGGTGTTTTCATTGTCTGCCCACTGCCGACCAATGTAACGGACGCCTGCACCTACGCTGATCCCGGCATCAAACTGGTATTTCGCCCACGCAGAAGCCATCGAGTTGGGCGTCACGTAAGGCGTATGACCGTTGTTACCGTCGATAGAATCTTTGAAGCGCACGTGGTTGAGCGTAAAGCTCGCCAGCGTGCTCAGGCGCGGAGTGAGCTGATTATGGGCTTCCAGTTCGAGGCCCTGAGAGTGCACTTTCCCGGCCGGTTCGTAATAAGAGCCTACCACCACGCGGTTACCCACATCATTTTGCGTCAGGTCGTACACGGCTGCTGAGTAGAGATCGGACGTGCCCACGGGCTGGTATTTAATCCCGGCCTCGTACTGCTCAGATGTAGTCGGCTTCAGCAGGTTGCCGTCCTGTCCGGAAAGCGATTGCGGCGTAATGGCCTGACTGTAGCTGGCATACGGAGAGATACCGTTATCAAATGCATAGAGCAGCGCCGCGCGACCGCTGACGTGATCGTCTTGACGACGATATTGCGTATCGGTGCTGTACTGTCTGTTTTCAGACACGATCCGATCGTAGCGGCCGGAGAGATCCAGATGCCACTTGTCCCATTTCATCTCATCCTGCAGATACATACCGGTTTGGTAGTAACGGCGCTGTGAGTTCTGGAATACGTAAGCCGGATTCGTCCCCACGGCCTGGCCTGTCAGCGCGTTAAGCTGACTGGCTAAGCCACTGGCATCACGCAAATCATTGGTGTACTTATGATATTCCGCGCCCAGTACGACCTTATGATCTACCGGACCCGTGGCAAAATCGGCTTCCAGTTGATTATCGATCGCGTACGCATTCAGTGAAGAACGTGAACCGGAATAGTAGCGATTAAGCAGTTCAGACTGCGGAGAATCCCAGCCAGCCTGATAAACCTGATCCAAATCGACATTGGAGTGGGAATAGCTGGCATTGGAGCGGAAGGCCCAGGTTTCATTAAAGCGGTGAGCGAACTCCGCGCTGTAAATTTGCTCGCGACGTTTGAACTGATCCAGTGTACTGTCGCCGTCATAAAAACCGGTGCTGAGCTTACGTCCGTTATGCTCGGTTATGCTGCCATCACCCGGCACGGCGCTGTGATAGCCACCGGAAGGATCCTTCTGCAGATAGGCGCGTAACAGCAGTGACGTATCTTCATCCGGTTGCCACAGCAGCGAGGGCGAAATCGCATATTTTTCTTCGCGGGTATGATCGTACTGCGTATCGCTGTTGCGCGTGATGCCGGTCAGACGAAAAGCCCACTGATCGTTGATCGCGTTGGTGTAATCAAATGCGGCGCTGTTGGTGTTATGGGTGCCGGTGGACAGACGGAAATGTCCTTCAGGCGCATATTGAGGACGCTTAGAGGTCTCCATCACTAATCCACCGGGAACGGTTTGGCCATACAGGGCAGAAGAGGGGCCTTTGATCACGTCAATGCGTTCGAGGAACCAGGGATCAACCTGCAGCACGTTGTAGCTGCCCGGATCGCTCATCAGCCGCAGGCCGTCCAGAAAAATATTATCAACGTCGCCGCCGTGGAAACCGCGCAACGATACCGTATCGTAGCGGGTGGCCGCACCGGCGAAGTTCGTAAAGGCGCCCGCAGTGTAATTCAGCGCCTGATTCACATCCATCGCACCCTGATCGTCCATTTGCTGGCGCGTGATCACCGAGACTGACTGCCCGGTGGTGATCAGCGGACGATCGGTCTTGGTTGCGCCTTTACTGACGGTCGCCGTATAGCCTTCTGTCGGGGTTGTCGACGTTTCTTCGGGCTTTGCTGTGACCACCAGCGTGTTGGCGGCAAAGGTCACTGCAGGTGTGGCAATGGCGATGGAACACAGCAACGCTAACCGTTTCCGGCAGAAAGGCATTCTCATTGTTTATCCCTTACAAATGGTAGATACGCCGCTCCCGACAGAGGAAAGGAGCGAAAATTGGTGTTAAGAACAGGTTATTTACATTGAATGCAAATGAGAATTATTGCCTTTACTGTTAATCATTACAAGATGTCTTCAGCGTTATTGTTAAAGAAATTGCAGGCTAACGGGGTAAACACGCGTGGAACGTGCGTCAGGGAAGCCTTTTCGGGCAGGTTGTATCGGGCGGGGCGGGGGAGAAACATTCAACACGCTTCACGTACGACGTGAAGGCAGGCCAGGCGATCTGGCCTGCCGGGGAGGAGTGTCAGATGGCGACCAGACCGCGCACGTTCTCCGCCTCCATGTCACTGCCACGACCGCGCTGGATAATCTCGCCGCGCGACATCACCAGATAGCTGTCGGCCAACTCAGCGGCGAAATCATAGAATTGCTCAACCAGCAGAATCGCCATATCGCCGCGCTGCGCCAACTGACGGATCACCATGCCAATCTCTTTGATCACCGACGGCTGGATCCCTTCCGTCGGCTCGTCGAGGATCAGCAACTGCGGACGACTTGCCAACGCGCGACCAATCGCTAACTGCTGCTGTTGTCCCCCGGACAGGTCGCCTCCGCGCCGCGACTTCATGTCGAACAGCACGGGAAACAGCTGATAGATCTCATCAGGCACCTGTTTGGCCTGTGAGGCGGAGAAGCGGGACAGGCCCATTAGCAGATTCTCCTCAACCGTGAGACGGGGGAAAATTTCGCGGCCCTGTGGCACGTAAGCGATGCCGGACTGCACGCGCTGATGCGGCTTGCGCGTCCCGATCGGCTTGTCCTGCCAGCGTACCTCACCCGATTTGGCCGGAATCAATCCCATCAGGCATTTCAGCAGCGTGGTTTTGCCCACGCCGTTACGGCCCAGCAGGCAGGTGATTTCGCCTGTTTTTACCTCAAAAGACAGGCCGCGTAGAATATGGCTGCCACCGTAATACTGATGCAGTTCAGATACCTGTAACATTTAGCGCCCCAAATAAACGTCGATGACCTGCTCGTTGGCCTGAACCTCGCGCAGCGAACCTTCCGCCAGCACCTTGCCTTGATGCAAAACCGTGACGTAGTCGGCAATGGTTTCCACAAAGCCCATGTCGTGTTCAACCACCATGAGTGAGTGTTTCCCTGCCAGGCTACGGAACAGCTCGGCGGTATAGTCGGTTTCCGCATCGGTCATGCCGGCCGCAGGTTCATCCAGCAGAAGCAGGTGCGGCTCCTGCACCAGCAGCATGCCGATCTCAAGAAACTGTTTCTGCCCATGCGACAACAGGCCCGCCTGGCGGTGACGCGAACCCGTGAGCCGCAACAGGACGAGGACCTCGTCAATCCGATCCCGCTGCTCGCTGTTAAGCCGTGCGCGCAGGCTGGCCCAAACGGTTTTAGTGGTTTTCAGGGCAATTTCCAGATTTTCAAACACCGTCAGCGCTTCAAACACCGTGGGTTTCTGAAATTTGCGTCCGATACCGCGACGGGCAATCTCAACGGGGGAGTGGCTGGTCAGGTCATTATCCTGATCGTAAATGACCCGGCCCTTATCCGGTCGTGTTTTGCCGGTAATCACATCCATTAGCGTGGTTTTTCCTGCGCCGTTAGGGCCGATCACACAGCGCAGTTCGCCCACGCCGATCTGTAAGGACAGATCGGACAGGGCGCGAAAGCCATCAAAAGAGACGGTGACGGCTTCCAGTTGCAGCACCGGATCGCGCTGAACACGATGACGATCGGCGGGAAATGATTGGGTATACGGGTGCTCAGTCATCTTTTCTCCGGCGCAGTAAGCCAATCACGCCACGCGGCAGAAACAGCGTGACCAGAATAAACATCATCCCCAGAAAGAACAGCCAGTACTCTGGGAAGGCAACGGTAAACAGGCTCTTCGCGCCGTTAACAATCGCGGCGCCCAGCAGTGGGCCAATTAAGGTGCCGCGTCCACCCAGTGCGACCCAGATAGCGGCTTCGATGGAGTTGGTGGGGGACATTTCACCAGGATTAATAATGCCGACCTGCGGCACATAAAGTGCGCCCGCCATGCCGCATAACACGGCGGACAGCGTCCAGACGAACAGCTTAAAGCCACGGGGATCGTAACCGCAGAACATCAGACGGTTTTCCGCGTCGCGGACCGCCGTCAGCACCCGGCCGAATTTACTGCGTGCCAGGACAAAACCCAGGCCTAAACTGACTAACAGCAATATCACCGTCGCGACAAACAGGCCGATGCGCGTGCCCGTGGCGGTAACATTAAAACCAAGCAGGGTGGTGAAGCCGGTAAAGCCGTTGTTGCCACCAAAACCGGTTTCATTGCGGAAAAACAGCAGCATGCCGGCATAGGTCAATGCCTGGGTCATGATGGAGAAATAAACCCCTTTGATTTTCGAGCGGAAGGCGAAAAAACCAAAGACCAGCGCCAGCAGGCCGGGAACCAGCACAATCAGGCACAGCGCCCAGGCAAAATGCTGGGTGCCCGCCCAAAACCACGGCAGCCGATCCCAGGAGAGAAAGGCCATAAAGGCCGGTACGCCGTCGCCCGCCGCCTGGCGCATCAGGTACATGCCCATCGCATAGCCGCCCAGCGCAAAAAACAGGCCGTGTCCCAGAGAGAGTAAACCGGCATAACCCCAGACCAGATCCAGCGCCACCGCGACCACCGCATAGCACAGAATTTTACCCACCAGGGTTAAGGTATAGGTCGATATCGCCAGCGGATGGGTGGCCGGCAGCAGCGCCAGAAATGGCATGATCAGCAGCATCAGCGTAACCAGTGCGCCAATACCCAGCGTCAGGCGCGGGGCCTGACGAGCCAGACGTAAGGAGATGGGTTGCGTCATTAGTCAGTCACCCTTCCTTTCACCGCAAATAACCCTTGCGGACGTTTTTGAATAAACAGCACGATCATGACCAGAATCAGGATTTTCCCCAGCACCGCGCCGATTTGCGGCTCCAGCACTTTATTGAGAATGCCCAGCCCCAGCGCAGCCACGACGGTGCCGGCCAGTTGCCCCACACCGCCGAGCACCACCACCAGGAAAGAGTCAATAATGTAGCCCTGGCCCAGTTCCGGTCCGACATTTCCCAACTGGGACAGGGCCACGCCGCCCAGCCCGGCGATGCCGGAGCCCAGGCCAAAAGCCAGCATATCGACTCGGCCTGTTGGCACGCCGCAGCAGTCGGCCATGGCCCGGTTTTGCGTTACCGCCCGCACGTTCATCCCCAGCCGCGTGCGGTTCAGCAGCAGCCAGGTCAGGATCAGCACAAACACCACGAACAGAATGACCGCAATACGGTTCCAGGGCAGAACCAGATTCGGCAGCACCTGCAATCCGCCGGACAGCCAGGCGGGGTTCGCAACCTCAAGGTTCTGCGCGCCAAACAGCATCCGCACCAGCTGAATCAGCATCAGGCTGATGCCCCAGGTGGCTAACAGGGTTTCCAGTGGACGGCCATACAGGTGACGGATAATGGTGCGCTCCAGCGCCATACCGATAACCGCCGTTAACCCAAAGGCGACCGGGAGCGCCAGCAGCGGATACCAGCCGATGTAATGCGGCGCGAACTGCTGAAACAGGTTTTGCACCATCCAGGTCGCGTAGGCACCCAGCATCAACATTTCCCCGTGCGCCATATTGATCACGCCCAGCAGGCCGTAGGTAATCGCCAGGCCCAGGGCGGCAAGCAGCAGTATCGAACCCAGCGACAGGCCGCTAAACGCCTGGCCCAACAGATCGCCCCACATCAGGCGGCTTTTAATCTGTTGCAGGCTTTCTGTTGCCGCCTCGCGTACGGTTTCATCGGGCTCCACTGTGGGCTGGGTCAGCCGTTGCAGGCTTGCCTGGGTGTTAGGATCGCCGGACTCGCCCAGCAGTTTCACCGCCCGCAGCCGAACCATGGGCTGAGGGCTGGACAGTTGCAGGCTGGCCGCCGCCATCGCCAGCGCGGCATGCACGCGCGCATCCTTTTCGAGGCTCAGGCGTTGCGTAATCAGCGGGAGAAGATCGGCGGCGGCGTCATTTTGTAACTGCTGTGCCGCACTCAGGCGTACGCTGGCGTCGCTGCTCACCAGTTGATGTGCGGCGAGCGCACTGGCGACCAGCACGCGCAACCGGTTATTCATAAACAGTTTTTTTAGCGCGCCCTTCGGCTGTGATGACGTATCCAGCGGCTGGAGCCCATTACCGGTTTGGCTAAAAGGATGACGATCCTGATCCGTGACCACGGTTTCGGCTTTCAGCGCCTGAAGCAGCGGCAACCGGCTGACATCTGGCGCAGCGGCCCACTGTTGCAGCAATTCCGCCTGCTGAGCGCGGCTCGCCGCGGCGAAGTCGGCCGCCGGTCCGGCGCTGGCAAACAGCGGCAGGAGCAGCAAAAAACTAAAGAAACACAGGCGAAGCGTCATGGGAGAGCCTCATCAAATAGGCGATCATAGGAAGTCCTTACTGCCGCCCCACAGAGAGATCAGGGGCGGCACCTGTCTTACTGAGACGTTTTCACCGGGTGATCGGGTTTTTTGTCATTACCGGGGATATACGGGCTCCAGGGCTGGGCGCGTACCGGTTTGTCGGTTTGCCAGACCACGTTGAACTGACCGTTTTCTTCAACTTCGCCAATCATCACGGGTTTATGCAGATGGTGGTTAGTCTGATCCATCGTCAGGGTAAAGCCATCCGGCGCTTTAAAGGTCTGCCCGGCCATGGCGGCGCGCACCTTATCCACGTCGGTGGTGCCCGCTTTTTCGACGGCCTGCGCCCACATATGGATCCCTACGTAGGTCGCCTCCATCGGATCGTTCGTCACAACGCTGCTGGCATTCGGCAGGTTATGGGCTTTGGCATAAGCACGGTAATCGGCGACAAATTTGGCGTTGGTCGGGTTATCCAGCGATTCGAAGTAGTTCCAGGCGGCGAGCTGGCCGACCAGCGGTTTGGTATCAATTCCACGGAGCTCTTCTTCGCCCACTGAGAACGCCACCACCGGTATGTCGGTGGCTTTGATGCCCTGATTCGCCAGCTCTTTGTAAAACGGCACGTTGGAATCTCCGTTGATGGTGGAGACCACCGCGGTTTTCCCGCCTGCGGCGAACTTCTTGATATTGGACACGATGGTCTGGTAATCGCTGTAGCCGAACGGGGTATAAACTTCTTCGATGTCTTTATCCTGTACGCCTTTGGTGTGCAGGAAAGCCCGCAAAATTTTGTTGGTCGTGCGGGGATACACATAATCTGTTCCCAACAGGAAGAAGCGTTTCGCGCCGCCGCCATCCTGGCTCATCAGGTATTCCACTGCCGGAATAGCCTGCTGGTTAGGGGCTGCCCCGGTGTAGAAGACGTTCGGTGACATCTCTTCACCTTCATACTGTACCGGGTAGAAGAGCAGGCCGTTCAGCTCTTCGAAGACCGGCAGCACGGATTTTCGTGATACCGAGGTCCAGCAGCCAAACACCACCGCAGTTTTGTCCTGGGTCAGCAGCTGGCGCGCCTTTTCGGCAAAGAGCGGCCAGTTTGAGGCGGGATCCACCACCACCGGTTCGAGCTTTTTACCCAGCACGCCACCTTTCGCATTGATTTCATCAATGGTCATCAGGGCGACATCTTTCAGTGGCGTTTCGGAAATCGCCATAGTGCCGGAAAGCGAGTGCATAATACCCACTTTGATGGTGTCAGCCGCCTGGGCGTTCCATGAGAATCCCATACCTGCAACGGTAGCGGAGAGTGCAAAAGCCTTGAGCAATGAACGTCTTTTCATCAATGTTAAACCCCTGGTTAGATGGATGCGTTATTCGATGGGTTGGAGCCTGGCCTGCTGTAACATATGGATCGTGATCTTCCTGACCTCAGCCTTACTGGCGGCAATGTGTTCGCTCAGCATCTGCTGGGCTTTGCCGGTCTGCTGCAAAAAAATGGCCTGTAAAATTTGCGCGTGCTCGCGATACGTCGCCGCGATCCTGTCTTCGCGGGTAAAATCGAGACGACGAATAATGCGGATCTTCTCGGTCAGTTCAGCGTGAATACGCGCGATCTCACTGTTGCCTGCGGCGGCGACCAGCGTCATATGAAAGGCCTCATCGTGCTGCGACACTTTCTTGCCGTCATCCAGCCGGGCGGCCTCACACCAGAACTGATAAAGCTCGCGCAGCCGGGCGGCGCACTGCGCCGAGGGCAGTTCGCACAGACGCTTCACGGCTTCGCACTCCAGTACCGTGCGCAGATCGTACAGCTCTTCGAAATAGGCAAAATCGAAGGTTTTGACCTGCCATCCGCTGCGAAACCACACATCGACATAGCCTTCACGCTCCAGCCAGAACAGTGCCTGCCGGACTGGCGTGCGGCTGACCGCCATACGTTCAGCAATTTCACTCTCGCTGAAGCGGTCACCGGGCATCAGGCGAAACTCAAAAATGTCGTTTTTCAGCGTCTGGTAAACACGTTCCGCCAGGGCTTCCGGACGCGCTTTATTACGGGGTGAACGGGTTGTCATCGGCTCTCCTTATTCCAGCCACAGCAGCGTATCGCCAGGGCTGACGGCACGCCCTGCCTGACAGGCGATGCGTTTCACCCGACCGGCGCAGGGGGCTGCAATCGCCAGCTCCATTTTCATTGCTTCAACAATCACCAGCGTCTGACCCGCGCTGACGTCATCCCCGGGCTGTACCAGCACTTTCCAGATATTGCCGTTCATATCTGCCTGCACCGCGTGCGCGCTGTCATCTTCAGCGGCGGTATGAGGCGCTTTATCTGGAGGAGAGGCGATCTCCTGTTCCTCCTGCGACCAGCGCGTGACTTCCTGCTCGAAAGCCGCTGCCTGACGCTGGCGAAACGCCGTGATGTCCTGAGCGTTATCCGCCAGGAATTGTTGGTGAGCGGCAAAGTCAAATTCAGTTTCGTCAATACGCAGCGTGGCGCGACCTTCGCGGAAATCGTCACGTAACTGCGTCAGCGCCTCTTCCGTTACGGGATAAAAGCGCACCTGATCGAAGAAGCGCAGCAGCCAGGGTTCGCCTGCAGTAAACTGCGCATTTTTGAGGAACTTGTTCCAGATAGGTAAGGTACGGCCCACCAGCTGATAGCCGCCGGGCGAGTCCATGCCGTAAATGCACATATACATCCCGCCGATGCCGACGGTGCCTTCTGCCGTAAAGGTACGGGCCGGGCTGTATTTGGAACTCAGCAGGCGGTGACGGGGATCGACAGGCACGGCGCAGGGCGCGCCAAGGTACACATCCCCCAGCCCTAAAATCAGATAGCTGGCCTCAAAGATCGTGTCGCGGACCTGGTCGCGGCTGGTTAATCCGTTAATGCGCTGAATAAAATCGACATTATTTGGCAGCCAGGGCGCGCTGGCACGCACGGTTTCTTTATAGCGTTCCACCGCACCGAGCGTCGCGCTGTCTTCAAAGGCCATCGGCAGCCAGACGATGCGTGACGGAACTTTCAGGTGACTGACATTGCCGAGCATCGCTTCCCGTTCCAGCAGCACGTTCATTAACTGCGACTGACTCAGGACCAGGCTGTCGTAGCGAATTTGCAGCGAGCGCACGCCAGGAGAGAGCTCTTCGATCCCGGTAACAGGCTGAGCACGCAGCGCCTCCATTAACAAATGCACACGCAGACGCAATGCCAGATCGAGGACGTTGTCGCCATATTCGATGAGGATGTATTTATCACCGGCCTGGCGATAGACCGCCTTGGGGGAGGTTTCCGTGGCGGCGACAGCGGCGAGCAGGGTGCCGGAACCAAAGCGGTTTTCAGCCAGCGAGGGGACGGCAAACGCGGGCGCAGAGTGCGGCCGCAGCGTGGCAATCACCTGCTTCTGAGCCTGTTCCCGCGCGGTCGCTTCCTCTACGCTGATGGGGTGAAAACTGATGCTGTCACCAGGTTTAACCTGACCGACTTTCCACAGCTCGGCTTTGGCTATCGTTACCGGGCAGACAAAGCCGCCAAGGCTGGGGCCGTCGTGGGTGAGGATCACCGGGAAATCACCGGTAAAGTTGACTGCGCCGATAGCATACTCGCAGTCATGTACGTTGGAGGGATGCAGACCGGCCTCACCGCCGTTAGCGCGAGCCCAGCTCGGTTTTGGCCCGACCAGGCGTACGCCAAGGCGGTTTGAGTTGTAGTGTACCTGCCAGTCGCTGGCAAAAAAGTCGTCGATGGCGGCCTGGGTGAAGAAGTCAGGTGCGCCGTGCGGCCCGTACAGCACGCCAATGTGCCATTCGTTCGTGTAGGTCGGTATCAGCGCCGGGCTGAGCGCCTGGGGGGCGCTGATCGGGGCCGGTGTGGTGCAGGCGGCCAGCAGCGGCTGGGAAACCGGCAGCATATCGGCAACCCGCAGCGTCCGCCCCGCGTGCCCGCCAAACTGACCAAGCGAGAAAGTGGAGCGGCTGCCGAGGTATTCCGGTACGTCAAAACCATTACGGATGGCCAGGTAACAGCGACAGCCTTGCAGCGCGCGGCCCAGCGTGAGCGTTTGTCCCGCATTGACCGTGACAGGCTGCCAGTTTGCAACGGGTTCACCATCCAGCATGGCGGCGCAGTCAGCGCCGGTCAGGGCAATTGTCGTCGCACAATGAAAACGCAGCGTCGGGCCCTGTAAGGTAAATTCCAGTCCTGCTGCGGCCTCATGATTGCCGACGATACGGTTAGCCAGCCGGAAAGCATAGTCGTCCATGGGGCCGGAGGGCGGTACGCCGATATCCCAGTAGCCAAGGCGGCCCGGAACGTCCTGCACGGAGCTAAAGGTGCCGGGCTGCAGAACTTCCACCACCGGGGCCGATGGCGTGAAATCATCCAGAAAACCAGTCCAGACGTTGCCGTTCTGGAAGGCGTCGGTGGCGATGACCTGCCGCAGGTAATCAAGATTGGTGGCGATGCCGTGCAGTTGAGTGGCATTAAGCGCGCGTTGCAGTTTGGCCAGCGCGGCGTCCCGGGTTTCAGCATGAACGATCAGTTTGGCGATCATGGGATCGTAGTAGCTCGATACGTCGCTACCGGTGCTGATTCCACTATCGACGCGCACATCCTCGGGAAAGTGCACATGGGTTAAGACACCGGGACAAGGCTGAAAGTGTTTAAGCGGATCTTCAGCGTAGAGCCGGACTTCGATCGAGGCGCCCTGAGGTGCCTGCTGCAGGCGCGGCCAGTCGATCGCTTCATCGGCAGCCACGCGCAACATGCACTCGACCAGGTCAAGACCCGTGACGCATTCGGTGACCGGATGTTCAACCTGCAGGCGGGTATTGACCTCCAGGAAATAGAAGGCGTCCTGCTGCGCATCGTAAATGTATTCGACGGTGCCCGCGCTGCGGTAATTGACCACCTCGCCCAACCGGACTGCCGAGGCGAGCAGCGCATCGCGGGTTGCAGCGGGCAAACAGGGAGCGGGCGTTTCTTCTACCACTTTCTGGTTGCGGCGTTGCAGAGAGCAGTCGCGCTCGCCCAGAGCGACCACGGTGCCTTTGCCGTCGCCAAAGATCTGTACCTCAACATGGCGGGCATGATCGATGCAGCGTTCAAGAAATACGCCTGCGTCGCTGAAGAACTGTTCGCCAAGCCGGCGCACGCTCTCCCAGGCATGCCGGAGCGCCTCGGCATCCGCGCAGCGCGTCAGGCCGATGCCGCCGCCCCCGGCCGTGCTTTTTAACATCACCGGATAACCAATATGGCTCGCGGCGGCCAGGGCGTCATCCAGCGAGTCGAGCAGCGGCGTGCCTGGCGTCATGGGAACACCGGCGTGCGCTGCCAGTTCACGGGCACGGTGCTTTAAACCGAACTCACCAATTTGCTGCGCTGTCGGTCCAACAAATACGATGCCGGCCTCCTCACAGGCGGCGGCAAACGGCAGGCTTTCAGAGAGAAAACCGTAGCCCGGCCAGACAGCCTGGGCGCCGCTTTCCTGCGCGGCCGCCAGAATTTTATCAATGCGCAGATAGCTGTCGCTGGCTTTGTCACCGCCCAGACAAATAGCGATATCGGCATCTTTGACATGTTGCGCGTTACGGTCGGCATTGGAAAAGACCGCGACGCTGGTAATGCCCAAACGTTTCAGGGTACGGATAGCGCGGCAGGCAATTTCGCCACGATTGGCAATCAGAACGGTGCTGAACATGATTGATTAACTCTCCAGAGAAGCGAGCCAGTTACGCCAGCCGCCGAATTCGGTAATCTCCAGCGCGTGCGTCAGCGCGGAACCTTCACAAATAAAGCCTTTCACCACGCGACCATCGGCAAGCGTGAGGCTGCCAATGCCCAGGGGTTGTGGGATCTCGGCCACGAATTCGCCAAAGCGCGCCAGGGGGATATCCCAGAGCTCGACGGCGATGGCGGCGCCCTGTTCCGCCCGCATCAGTCCCGGCTTTTTGACCGGGCCATCCAGCAGGGCAAACAGGCGATACTGGCTGGCCGTCTGGGTCTCTTCTACCCGGACGGCCTGGCGTTGCGTGAGCTGAAAGTTAAGTGGCATGCCGGTCAGGTGCGCGCCCACGACCGCAAGACGAACATGGTCGTCCGAAGGGGGAAGCGGCGCAGGCTCAGCGGGTTGGGCCTTGCCAGTGGCGCCGCGCGGCAGGGCCATAGCCTGCTGCCAGCGCAGGCCAAACTGCGCCAGCGCGTGGTCATGCCAGGCGGGGGCGATGAGCGTAATGCCCGCGGGCAGATCGTCGTTTCTGAAAGGGGCGGGCAGCGCCAGTGCGGCAAGATCGGCCAGATTGGTAAAGTTGGTGTAAGTACCAAAATGTGAGTTGTAAATCACCGGCTCCTGCTGCATCTCATCCAGGGTATAGATCGTGGGGGACGTGGGCACGACCAGCGCATCAAACGGCGCCAGAATCTGCTGAATCTGGCGCGCCAGCCGGGCACGCAGGTATTCGGCCTCAAAGGCCTCGACGGCACTGTATTTCAGCCCCGTCGAGATAATGCTGTGCACCACCGGATCCATCTTCTCCGGGTGGTTGAGCATCTCGCCTACGGCAGCGGTACGCTCCGCCACCCACGGGCCGTAGTAGAGCTGTTCGGCGAGCTGCGTGAAGGGGGTGAAATCAATCGGATGCAGCGTGGCGCCGTTGTCCTGCAGTGCGGTCAGCGCGGCGTCCCAGGCCGCTTCGGCAGCTGCATCATCAAAAAACACGGGGGCGGCAGGAATTGCGAAATCAGGATGGGATTTCATGCCCGCGGGCGCCGTACGAGGATGAACGCGCGAGTAGGCATCCTGAGCATCGTATCCTCCCGCCAGGCTGGCGACGCGAAAAGCATCGTCCACCGTCAGCGCAAAGACAGAAATTGTGTCGTTCAGGCGGCAGGCAGGAACGACACCGCGCGCAGACAGCCAGCCCTTGGTCGGTTTCAGACCGACAATATTGTTGAAACCGGCGGGCACCCGGCCAGAACCGGCGGTATCGGTACCCAAAGAGAACGCCACCAGCCCTCGAGCCAGTACCGAGGCCGATCCCGAACTGGAGCCGCCGCTTACAAAGTCCGGGTCAAAGGTGTTACATACCGCGCCGTAAGGTGAACGTGTACCGACCAGTCCGGTAGCAAACTGGTCGAGGTTAGTTTTCCCCATCACCACCGCGCCCGCCGCTTTAAGCTGTGCCACCACAAAGGCATCCTCGGCGGCGATGTAACGGAATGCAGGGCAGGCTGCCGTTGTCGGCCAGCCAGCCACGTCAATGTTATCTTTCACGGCAAAGGGAACACCGAACAGTGGAAGGGCATCCGGATCCTGCTGGTAACGCGCCAGGAGCGGCTCAGTTTGCGCCATTAACTGGGCGGGAGTGGCAAGACAGATCCACGCATTATCGTCTGGATCCAGCTCAGAAAGGTGTTCAGCCAGCAGCGTGTGAACCTGCTCCGGGTGTTGCCGAACGCGTTGCTGCCAGTCATTAAGGGTCAAACCGAATGTCGAAGCCATGCAGTGAATTCCAACAGGTATACAAGATGGGATTCAACGAAGCAAAGGGCGTGCCAGAATTTTAATGCCATGAATCAATGAGATAATTCGAACAGTCATAAGAAGATGTGATGATAAAACGCACAGTTGTCGCGCAGGCATTGTGACATCAGGGTGCGTTAAAGCGGTGCGAAGGTAAATTTTGTGAAGAACATGGCAAGAGTGGCTTCCCCTGGTTAGCATGAATAACGTCTGGCACAGAGCCAGCGCCCAGCAACAGAGGAGATTTACGTGGAGAAGTGGCGTAACTGGATGATAGGGATCTGCCTGGTCAGCACGGCCGGCAGCGCATGGGCTGATTCGCTTGATCAACAACGGCAACGATATCAACAAATTAAGCAGGCCTGGGACAGTAATCAGATGGCAACAGTTGAACAGCTGTTACCGACGCTACAGGATTATCCGCTTTATCCTTATTTAGAATACCGTCTGCTGGCGCAGGACCTGGACCAGGAAACCAGCCTGGCAGTACAAAATTTTATTCAAAAGTATCCGACTTTACCGCCAGCGCGCTCGCTGAAAACGCGTTTTGTTAACGTACTGGCGCATCGTCAGGACTGGCAAGGCGTGCTTAACTTCAGCCCCGACGAGCCCACGCCGGTGCAGGCACGTTGT
This sequence comes from Pantoea ananatis LMG 2665, assembly GCF_000710035.2. Taxonomy (GTDB): domain Bacteria; phylum Pseudomonadota; class Gammaproteobacteria; order Enterobacterales; family Enterobacteriaceae; genus Pantoea; species Pantoea ananatis. Next base: position 142,186 of record NZ_JMJJ01000001.1, read on the forward strand.
AACTGGTACTATGCCAAATGGTCAACCGGAAAGCAGCAGGCGGCATTTGACGGTGCCAAAGCCATTTGGCTGCGCGGCACGGCCCTGCCGAATGACTGCGACAAGCTCTTCTCCGTGTGGCAGGCCAGCGGTCAGCTTTCTCCCATCACTATTCTTGAACGTATCCGCCTGGCAATGAAAGCGGGCAATGACAGCCTGGTCAGCTATCTGGCCAAAACGCTGCCTGCCGATTACAAGACGATGTCGGATGCATTACTGGCGTTGCAGAAAGATCCTCAGTCCGTCACGACCTTTGCCAACAGCGTGGGCGCAACCGACTTCACGCGCCAGGCCACGATTTTTGCCTTTACCCGCGTCGCCCGTGCCGATATGGAAACAGCCCGTAGCCTGATCCCTGAGCTGGTGCGCGCGCAAAAAATGGGGCCAGAAGATGAGCAGGCGCTGAAAGAGATTGTCGTCTGGCGGATGATGGGCAGCGATCTGACCTCCGAGCAGGCGCGCTGGCGCGATGCGGTGGTGATGAACAGCGAATCGACTGCGTTAGTAGAACGGCGGGTGCGCCTGGCGCTGAGTGAAAACGATCGTCGTGGCCTGAACACCTGGATTGCGCGTCTGCCGGTTGAAGCGAAAGAGAAAGACGAGTGGCAGTACTGGCAGGCCGATTTGCTTTATTCAAAAGATCGCAAAGAAGAAGCCGATGACATTCTGCGTAAGCTGATGAAAGAGCGCGGTTTTTATCCTATGGTTGCCGCACAACGTTTAGGGGTGGACTATCCTCTTCAGGTCGATGCGGCACCCAAACCTGACGCGGCAACCACCCAGGGGCCAGAACTCGCACGCGTGCGTGAGTTGATGTACTGGGGCATGGACAATCTGGCACGCAGCGAGTGGGCCAACCTGATCGGCAGCAAAACCCATGTCCAGCAGCAGATGCTGGCGCGCTACGCAAGCGAACAGGACTGGTGGGATCTGAGCGTACAGGCCACGATCACCGCGAAAATGTGGGACAGCCTGAAGGAGCGTTTCCCGCTGGCATGGCAGGATCTGTATAAGCAGAACACCCAGGGTAAATCCATTCCGCAGAGTTATGCGATGGCGATTTCCCGTCAGGAAAGTGCATGGAACCCGAAAGCCCGTTCCCCGGTGGGTGCCAGCGGACTGATGCAGATTATGCCGGCGACCGCGACACACACCGTGAAGATGTTTAGCATCCCGGGCTATGTGAACGCGTCTCAGCTGTTCGATCCGCAGACCAACATTCAGATCGGGACGCAATATCTGGAGTATGTTTATCAGCAGTTTGATAAGAACCGGATATTCGCCTCAGCGGCTTACAATGCCGGCCCGGGACGCGTACGGACCTGGCAAGGCAGTACAGCAGGCAATCTCAACGCCGTCGCCTTTATCGAAACCATTCCGTTTTCGGAAACCCGGGGTTACGTGAAGAATGTGCTGGCCTATGATGCGTACTACCGCTACTTCCTGGGTCAGCCGGACAAGATCCTGTCCGATGCTGAGTGGAATCGCCGCTACTAGCTGTGTTAAGCTTCCGTACTCTTTAGCGAGTACGGAAGCCTCTCATGAATCAACCCTCTGTGCCATCCACGACTGACCCGGCTACGGACGCGCACTGGCTGCGTTTTGTTGAGCTGATGCAACAGGCTTTTGCGGATAACCAGGCGCTGCCGCTGTTACAGCTGATGACGACGCCAGATGAACGAGAGTCCTTTGGTACACGCTTGCGTATCATTGAATCGCTGCTGAATGGCGACATCAGCCAGCGTGAACTGAAAAACGAACTGGGCGTGGGAATTGCCACGATTACCCGCGGATCAAACAGCCTGAAAGAGGCGCCTCCGGCACTGAAGCAGTGGCTGGAAGCACACCTGACGCGTCGCTGATTACTGCTGATAGAACGGATGGGTTAGCGGGCAGAGCGCCAGTATCAGAGCCTGGTGGTAAACGCTGGAGCGGCTGAGCAGGCCCTGGGTCAGGGTGCCGATTGCGCCGCCTTTGTGCTTAATATTGTCGATGCCGGTGAGGCGCGCCATCTCCTCACCCAGTTCGCGTCCTTCACGTAAACCGGCCATCACCACCGGCGGCAGGGTAAAACTGGCCGAACGTGACTCTCCCCGCTGTTTCTGGTTTTCCACCACCATCCAGGCAAAAGCGCACTCTTCTTCAATTCCGGCTTCAATCGCCACCCAGAAGTCGGCTTCCGGACGAACCTGACGGGCATTCATCACGCGCTGGCGTGCGCCAGTTCGCGTTTCGAGGTTGGTTAAAGGCTGTGCCGCAACGCCGCTCTCGACCTCGACCCCTTCGATATGGCAGGATCCCTCGCCGAAAACGTCGTTGAATGCCTGAGCAATCGCACGAATCTTCGCTGGATTGATGGTAGCTGCGACAACATGGTACATAATTAATTGAACCCTCAGGTAATTAAGGCGATTTTGGTCGCAGTATAACGGAAACTAAGCATGCTACAGGTCTATCTTGTTCGTCACGGTGAAACGGTATGGAATGCAGAACGTCGCATTCAAGGGCACTCCGACAGTCCGCTGACGGAAAAAGGTGAGCAACAAGCCCGTCAGGTCGGTGAACGCATCAAAAGCGCCGGTATCACGCATATTATTTCCAGCGATTTAGGGCGCACCCGGCGCACCGCTGAAATCATTGCCGATGCCTGTGGTTGTGATATCACTTTCGACCCGCGACTGCGGGAGCTGAACATGGGCATACTGGAAAAACGATTGCTTGATGAACTGAGCCCGGAAGAAGAGGGCTGGCGTGCTTCGCTGGTAAACGGCAGCGAGGGCGGCCGCATTCCTCAGGGCGAATCCATGACGGAACTGGCGCAGCGTATGCAGGAGGCACTTAATGCCTGCCTGGCGCTGCCGGCAGGGAGCCGCCCGCTACTGGTCAGCCACGGCATGGCGCTGGGCGTGCTGGTCAGCACCATTCTGGGACTACCGGCCTATGCCGAACGTCGCCTGCGCCTGCGAAACTGTTCGATTTCCCGCGTTGATCATCAGCAGAGCGCATGGCTGGCACAGGGTTGGGTCGTGGAAACGGCGGGTGATATTGCCCACCTCGACGAACCCGCGATGGACGAGCTTCAGCGTTAATCGGTGATGCCGTCATTACGGCGGCATCACACCAGGTATTAACGGCGAATCGGGATCAGATATTCACAACGAATCTCTGTAGGCGGTTCGCTGCGCTTTTTACCGCCGTGGGTAATAAAGCGCTCGATGTCCTGCCCCATGCGGCGCGTCAGGCCCAGCGTCGGCATGCAGGTACCGTATAACAACAGAATAAACTCCTGAAGTTCAACGCGCGGACCGCTGTAGTTGAACTGAACGTAATCCCCGGCTTCAAGAATGACCTTCTGGCCCGAATGCATATTGGTCGCGCTGTCGGTTGGCACGGCTGTGGTGTACAGAATCTCCTGCTCATCGTCTTTTTCATGACTGGCACGGACCTGGTGCAGACCGTAGAGCACGGGCGGAACCGTATCCGTTTCCAACAGAAACTGTTTCCAGAAATGGACACGCATTTCATCGCGGTAGCTGGAAATTTGTTCCAGGGTACAGGTGTAGCTCTGTGTCTGTCCCACCAGAACGGTCTCCGGCAGGGTGACGAACTGCGATTCCGGCTGCTGATCGTTTCCTAACCGAATGGGTGGGCGAATACCAAATGAATTCCAGTCAGACGAGCGGCGATACCATGCAGGTGTTTGATTAAACTGCTTTTTAAAGGCTCGTGTAAAGGTCTGCTGTGAATCAAACCGATACTGCAAAGCAATATCGAGAATCGGGCGGCTGGTCAGGCGAAGTGCCACCGCGGCTTTGGAAAGACGTCGTGCCCGGATATAGGCGCCGATGGCGTGTCCGGTAACGTCTTTAAACATCCGTTGTAGATGCCATTTAGAATAACCGGCTTTAGTGGAAACGTTATCCAGTGAAAGTGGTTGATCCAAATGGCTCTCCAGCCAGGCAAGCAAATCGCGAATGATACCGGCTTGGTCCATAAAACATCCTCATACTCTGGTGGCGCAGCTAAATGAAGTCGACGAATAATAGCACTTATTGCTTTAAAGACATGTTTGGTTTTGACTGGGATGGTTGTGCTATCTACGCGGGAATTTATACCCTTTTTACGTTGGTTATTGTATCGATTGACAGTACATTACATGCTCATCTATTACATTTGCAATGGTAACTCAATGACAATACCTCGTCTCCTGCTCGTCACCTTCGCGGGTTTGCTGTTTTCCAGTCCGCTTCTGGCTGAAGAGATTGGCTCCGTCGACACTGTGTTTAAGATGTTTGGACCCGACCACAAAATTGTGGTTGAGGCATTCGACGATCCCGACGTAAAAAATGTCACCTGCTACATCAGCCGGGCGAAAACAGGCGGTATCAAGGGCGGGCTGGGATTAGCGGAAGATACATCAGACGCGGCCATTTCGTGTCAGCAAATCGGGCCGGTAGAACTGAGCGAGAAAATTGCCAAAGGCAAAGCACAGGGTGACGTAGTGTTTCGTCAGCGCACATCGCTGATCTTCAAGAAACTGCAGGTCGTGCGTTTCTTTGACAGCAAGCGTAACGCATTAATTTATCTGGCTTACTCAGATAAAGTGGTGGATGGTTCACCTAAAAATGCGCTAAGCGCCGTACCGATTATGCCGTGGCACTAAGGCAATCATTAAACGCCCGTAAGGGCGTTAAATGATTGCCAGCTTAATCCTGCAGGTCACCACAGAAACGATAACCTTCGCCGTGAATGGTGGCGATGATTTCAGGGGTATCTGGCGTGGATTCAAAATGTTTACGGATACGACGGATTGTCACGTCAACAGTACGGTCGTGTGGCTTGAGATCGCGTCCGGTCATTTTCTTCAGCAAATCAGCACGCGTCTGAATCTTGCCGGGGTTTTCGCAGAAGTGCAGCATGGCACGGAACTCACTGCGCGGCAGTTTGTACTGCTCACCGTTGGGATTGATGAGTGAGCGGCTGTTGATGTCCAGCTCCCAGCCGTTGAACTTATAGCTTTCAACCTGGCGACGCTCTTCATTGGGTAAAGGCAAATTCATGGTGCGCAACAGCAGGTTACGTGCACGAATAGTTAATTCGCGTGGGTTAAACGGCTTAGTAATGTAGTCGTCTGCACCAATTTCCAGCCCAAGAATTTTATCGACTTCGTTATCGCGTCCGGTCAGGAACATCAATGCGACATTGGCTTGTTCACGCAGTTCACGTGCCAGTAACAGGCCGTTTTTACCCGGCAGATTGATGTCCATAATAACCAGATTGACATCATTGTCGGTCAACACCTGGTGCATCTCTGCACCATCGGTCGCTTCGTACACGACATAACCTTCCGCCTCAAAAATGCTTTTGAGGGTATTGCGCGTGACCAGTTCGTCTTCAACGATGAGAATGTGCGGGGTCTGCATGTTTAGCTACCTAATTTTGCCAACTAAATTGAAAACAGGGCGTACAGCGGTTAGGTGCTCTCCAGTGCGGAGAACGGCAAGCTTTGCTGAACCGTTGTACAAAAGTAAATTTTGATAAGCTTTTATCAAGGTCAACAACCGTATTCGCCAGCCTGCCGGGGTAAAAATTCCATGCCCTGCGGAATAATAATTTGAAACACATACTAACTGTATTAACAGCAACCTAACAGCAATAACAACAACTGGTAAGCATAAAAACAACGCTTCGTTGACTTATATCAAATGCAATTGTAGCACGTTAACATTTCTGTGAAAAACATCTCAAAAAATAGCGTGCTGGCTGACATTACGTCTCATTTTTGTCCCCGCCAGCCCGGCTTATCACTAAATATGATGTTAGAAACTTACTATTACAGTGGACTGAAATGAAAGGCTTTTATTTTGAAGGTTTTGATAATGTGCACTTTATGATAAAAAGGCGCGCTCCGGCCTTTTTTAACGTGTTTTAACATGTATGTCAGAGTCTTAACATGACCACCTATATCCCTCAATAAAGCAGGTGCGTGTTACACTAGCAGCGTGCACATTTACTGATGGAATGATCATGCTTTTTCCTCTTATCCTCGTCTCACCTGCCCGGGCAGAAAATATTGGCGCGGCGGCGCGTGCCATGAAAACCATGGGCTTTAATGAAATGCGTATTGTTGCCAGTGATGCATGGCAGGATCCGGCCGCCCGCCGCGTAGCTCATGGCGCAGGTGATATTCTGGACAGGATAAAAACCTTTGATACGCTGGCCGAAGCGCTGGCAGACATCGACTTTTCCGTCGCCACGACCGCGCGAAGTCGGGCCAGGTTCCGCTATTATGCAACGCCGCAGCAGGTGGAAGCGCAACTGCGGGAAAAACGTCAGTGGGTAAACAGCATGGCATTGGTATTTGGCCGTGAAGACAGCGGGCTGACCAATGAAGAGCTGGAGCAGGTTGACCTGCTCACCGGCATTCCAATGGCAAACGATTATCCTTCACTGAACCTGGGGCAGGCCGTTATGGTTTACTGTTACCAGCTGTCGGCGCTCAATCAGGTGGCTGCGCCTGTCGCCCCAGCGGCCGATGGTCAGCAGCTCCAAGCCCTGCGCCAGCGGTTTGAACAGTTACTGAGCCGGTTAGAGGTGAGTGACGACAATAAAATGGCCGACTGGATTAATCAGCGTATTGGCCTGTTAGAGCAGCGCGACAGTGCGATGTTGCACCGTTTGTTGCATGACGTGGAAAAAAAGCTGGCAGATAAATCCTCGGGTTAAGTGTGACTATACAGTCACAGATGTTAACGAAACGCGGTATAACAAACGATTCACCAGGCTTTTTTTGTTTAACAGCATGCTAAACATTGTGGTCTGTATTTGCGCAACGGATAAAACCGTTGACTTAATGTGCGCTTTGCTTTACTTCTTGACGCAGACGGACAATCAATGACAGACAGAAATAATAAATCTGAATGCGTAATCACAGCCTGAACACCACAATTATTACCACCACCATTACCATTACGATCGGTAAAGGGGCGGGCTGACGCATCCAGGAAAAACAGAAAAGAAGCCCGCACCTCACGAGTGCGGGTTTTTTTTTGACTCAAAATCAGGAGAGTTGACATCATGCGAGTGCTGAAATTCGGTGGGACCTCGGTTGCTAATGCAGAGCGTTTTCTGCGCGTGGCCGATATTCTGGAAAGTAATGCGCAACAGGGACAGGTTGCCACCGTGCTTTCTGCGCCCGCTAAGATTACCAACCATCTGGTCGCGATGATCGAAAAAACCATTAGCGGTCAGGATGCGCTGCCGAATATCAGTGACGCGACGCGCATCTTTGCGGAGCTGCTGCAGGGGCTGGCCGAGGCGCAACCCGGTTTCGACTATGACGGGCTTAAAAGCCGCGTAGACAGCGAGTTTGCTCAGCTTAAACAGGTGCTGCACGGGATCAGCCTGTTGGGACAGTGCCCTGACAGCGTCAACGCCGCGATGATCTGTCGTGGTGAGAAGCTCTCGATTGCGATTATGGAAAAGCTGCTTGAGGCACGAGGTTATGGCGTCAGCGTTATCGATCCGGTCGAGAAGCTGTTAGCCATCGGCCACTATCTCGAGTCTACCGTGGATATCGCAGAATCAACCCGCCGCATCGAAGCCAGTAAAATTCCGGCTGAAAATATGATCCTGATGGCCGGTTTTACCGCCGGTAATGAGCGGGGCGAGCTGGTGGTGCTGGGCCGAAACGGTTCCGACTACTCTGCTGCCGTGTTGGCGGCTTGTCTGCGTGCCGATTGCTGCGAAATCTGGACCGACGTAGACGGGGTTTATACCTGCGATCCCCGTCAGGTGCCGGATGCCCGCCTGCTCAAATCCATGTCATACCAGGAGGCGATGGAGCTCTCCTATTTCGGGGCGAAAGTCCTGCATCCACGGACTATCGCGCCTATCGCCCAGTTCCAGATCCCTTGCCTGATCAAAAACACGGCCAATCCGCAGGCCCCAGGTACGCTGATCAGCGCCAATGGTGAACAGGATGAATTCCCGGTTAAGGGCATCACCAACCTGAATAATATGGCGATGTTTAACGTGTCTGGCCCGGGGATGAAAGGCATGGTGGGCATGGCCGCCCGCGTGTTCGCGACCATGTCACGCACCGGGATTTCAGTGGTGTTAATCACCCAGTCTTCTTCCGAATACAGCATCAGCTTCTGTGTTCCTCAGAGCGAGCAGGCGCGAGCGCGCCGTGTGCTGGAAGACGAATTCTATCTTGAACTGAAAGATGGATTGCTGGATGCGCTGGACGTTATCGAAAATCTGGCGGTGATCTCGGTTGTAGGGGATGGCATGCGCACCCTGCGCGGGATTTCAGCGAAATTCTTCTCTGCCCTGGCGCGCGCCAATATCAACATTATCGCTATCGCTCAGGGATCGTCTGAACGCTCTATTTCGGTCGTGGTCAATAATGATGACGTCACCACGGGCGTGCGCGTCGTGCATCAGATGCTGTTTGCCACCGACCAGGTGATTGAGGTTTTTGTGGTGGGCGTCGGCGGAGTCGGCGGCGCCCTGCTGGATCAGCTGCATCGCCAGCAGACGTGGCTTAAACAAAAGCACATCGATCTCCGCGTTTGCGGCATTGCGAATTCCCGGGCGCTGTTAACCAACGTGCACGGTATCGATCTCAGCGACTGGAAAGGCGAAATGGCGCAGGCCAAAGAGCCGTTTAACCTGGGGCGCTTAATTCGCCTGGTTAAAGAGTATCATTTACTGAATCCGGTGATTGTGGACTGTACCTCGAGCCAGGCGGTTGCCGACCAGTACGCAGATTTTCTGGCGGAAGGTTTTCACGTGGTCACGCCGAATAAAAAGGCCAACACCTCGTCGTGGGAATACTATCAGAAGATGCGTGTGGCGGCGGCGGGATCGCGTCGTAAGTTCCTGTATGACACTAACGTCGGCGCGGGTTTACCCGTCATTGAGAACCTGCAAAATCTGCTCAATGCAGGCGATGAGTTGATCAGGTTCTCTGGAATTTTATCAGGATCGCTATCCTATATTTTTGGCAAGCTGGATGAAGGTGTATCGCTGTCAGAAGCGACCAGGATGGCACGCGAGATGGGCTTTACCGAGCCCGATCCTCGCGACGATCTCTCAGGTACGGATGTCGCGCGCAAGCTGCTGATTCTGGCGCGTGAAGCGGGGCATTCGCTCGAAATGAGCGACATTGAAATCGAACCCCTGCTGCCCGCGCATCTGAATGCCATCGCCGATGTCGACCAGTTTATGGCGCAGTTACCCGAAGCCGATGCGGCGATTGCAGCCAGGGTGGAACAGGCACGTGCTGAAGGCAAAGTGCTGCGTCTGGTTGGCGTGATCGAAGAGGGCGGGGCATGTAAAGTGAAGATCGATGCGGTTGACGGTAACGATCCGCTTTTCAAAGTCAAAAATGGCGAAAACGCGCTGGCCTTTTACAGCCGCTATTATCAGCCGATTCCGTTAGTATTGCGCGGATACGGTGCAGGAAACGATGTGACAGCTGCGGGCGTGTTTGCCGATCTGCTGCGCACACTGTCATGGAAGTTGGGAGTGTAATGATGGTAAAAATTTATGCGCCGGCCTCAATCGGTAACGTCAGCGTGGGTTTTGACGTGCTGGGCGCGGCGGTATCGCCAGTGGATGGTACATTGCTGGGTGACTGCGTGTCGGTCGAGGCGGCCGACAGCTTTAGCCTGAGCAATGCGGGACGTTTTGTCAGTAAGCTGCCCAGCGATCCCAAAGAGAACATCGTCTATCAGTGCTGGCAGCGTTTCTGTGAAGCGATTGGCAAAACCGTACCTGTAGCGATGACGCTGGAAAAAAATATGCCGATCGGCTCCGGCCTCGGCTCCAGCGCCTGCTCCGTGGTGGCTGGCCTGATGGCGATGAATGAATTTTGTGGTAACCCGCTTGATGAAACTCAGCTCCTGACCCTGATGGGAGAACTGGAAGGGCGCATCTCCGGTAGCGTACATTACGATAATGTCGCGCCCTGCTTCCTTGGCGGTATTCAGCTGATGCTGGAAGAAAACGGCATTATCAGTCAGGCCGTACCCGGATTTGACGACTGGCTGTGGGTCATGGCCTATCCGGGTATTAAAGTCTCGACGGCGGAAGCGCGGGCGATTTTACCTGCGCAGTATGCAAAGCAGGACTGCATCAAACACGGTCGTCTGCTGGCAGGCTTTGTTCACGCCTGTCATACGCGCCAACCCGCGCTGGCGGCTAAACTTATGCAGGATGTCATTGCTGAGCCTTATCGTACTCAGCTGCTACCGGGCTTTGCCGAGGCTCGCCAGGCCGCGCAGGATATTGGCGCGCTGGCCTGTGGAATATCGGGCTCCGGCCCCACGCTATTTGCCGTTTGCAACCAGATGGAAACGGCGCAGCAGATGGCCGACTGGCTGAGCCAGCACTATCTGCAGAACGATGAAGGCTTCGTCCATATCTGCCGTCTTGATACGGCTGGCGCACGTAAACTGGGATAACGCATGAAACTCTACAACCTTAAGGATCATAACGAGCAGGTCAGCTTCGCCCAGGCGGTGAAACAAGGTCTGGGTTCACAGCAAGGGCTGTTTTTTCCGCTCGAACTGCCGGAATTTGAACTGACCGACATTGATGCCATGCTGGAAATGGATTTTGTTACCCGCAGCAGTAAAATCCTTTCAGCCTATATCGGGGATGAAATCCCGGCAGCGCACCTGACTGAACGCCTGAAAACCGCGTTCACCTTCCCGGCGCCGGTTAAGGCCGTCAGCGACGACATTGCCTGCCTGGAGTTGTTCCACGGCCCGACGCTGGCGTTCAAAGATTTTGGCGGCCGCTTCATGGCGCAGATGCTGTCATACGTCAGCGGGTCCGATGAGCAAATTACCATTCTGACGGCGACGTCCGGCGATACCGGTGCTGCCGTGGCTCACGCCTTTTACGGTATGGAGAATGTGCGTGTTGTCATCCTCTATCCGCAGGGGAAAATCAGCCCGTTACAGGAGAAGTTGTTCTGCACGCTGGGCGGCAACATCGAAACCATTGCGATTGACGGCGATTTTGACGCCTGCCAGTCGCTGGTTAAGCAGGCGTTTGACGATCAGGCGCTGAAAAAGGCGATCGGCCTGAACTCCGCTAACTCGATTAACATCAGCCGCCTGCTGGCGCAGATTTGCTACTACTTTGAAGCGGTTGCCCAACTGCCGCAGGAGAAGCGTAATCAGCTGGTGGTCTCCGTGCCGAGCGGAAACTTTGGTGATTTAACGGCCGGCCTGCTGGCGAAATCACTGGGCCTGCCGATTAAACGCTTTATCGCCGCGACCAACGCCAACGACACGGTGCCACGTTTCCTGGGCAAGGGTGAATGGCAGCCTAACGCCACCGTGGCGACGCTGTCGAATGCTATGGACGTTAGCCAGCCAAACAACTGGCCGCGTGTGGAAGAGCTGTTCCGCCGTAAAACCTGGCGTCTGAGCGATCTGGCTTACGGTGCGGTAACGGACGATGTTACGCGTGAAGCGATGCGCGAACTGGCGAAGCTGGGTTACGTCTCTGAGCCGCATGCGGCAATTGCCTGGCGTCTGTTGCGTGACCAACTGCAGGAAGGGGAGTTTGGTTTATTCCTCGGAACGGCCCATCCGGCTAAGTTCCTGGAGAGCGTGGAAAGCATTCTGGATCAGAAACTCGCATTGCCTGCCGAGCTGGCTGAGCGCGCGGATCTGCCCCTGCTGTCGCATCAGATGGGCGCAGATTTTGCCCAACTACGGGCGTTTCTGCTCAAGTAATGCTCTGTCAGTCAGGATGAGGTGGGCTGACCACCTCATCGCTTTTGCAGGGCTCATGCGTCGGGCTGTTGTTACTGTTCGGCGCGTTTAAACACCATCTCATTCTCACGGCTTTCCTCAGCCGCAAAAGCATAGCCATCCACGTCGAACCGCGTAAGCTGCTCTGGCTTCGTCAGGCGATTCTGAATGATGTAACGGCTCATCAGTCCCCGCGCTTTTTTCGCATAGAAACTGATCACTTTGAATTTGCCATTTTTCTCATCCAGAAAGACCGGTTTAATCAGGCGCGCCTGCAGTTTCTTGGGTTTGATGGCTTTGAAGTACTCATCGGAAGCCAGATTAATCAGCACGTCATCGCCCTGACTGGCCAACGCGTCGTTCAGTTTTTCCGTTAACAGATCGCCCCAGAAGCTGTAGAGATCCTGACCGGCCGGGTTAGCCAGTTTGATGCCCATCTCCAGCCGATAGGGCTGCATTAAATCCAGCGGACGCAGCAGGCCGTAAAGTCCGGACAGCATACGCAGATGCTGCTGGGCAAAGTCGAAATCTTGCTCGCTAAACGTCTCGGCCTGTAAACCGGTATAGACATCACCTTTAAACGCCAGAATAGCCTGACGGGCATTCTTCAGATTGAAATCCGGCTGCCAGCTGTTAAAGCGGTCAGCGTTTAAGTGTGCCAGCTTGTCGCTAATGCTCATCAGTGAAGCGACCTGCGCCGGCGAGAGCTTACGCGCAATTTCAATCAGCTGTTGTGACTTTTCTAACAGCGCGGGCTGGGTAAAACGCTGCGTCGTCAGGGGGCTTTCATAATCCAGCGTCTTGGCAGGAGAAATCACCATCAACATCGTCGCTTCCTCAATGAGTCCCTTTTTTTAAGGGGTTAGCCTGTAATTGTTGCCTGCGAGTGTAGCAAAAAAGCCGCAAGGATCGGCAAATCACTCCTATTTGTTCGCGCTATCGTAAACGGCATTCCCTGACCTTGCACCACCGTTACCGCGTGATATTATCCCAACAGCCTTTTATCACCCTGACAGTTAACTAAGAGAAAAAACATGACGGACAAACTGACCTCCCTGCGTCAACTGACCACCGTAGTGGCCGACACTGGTGATATCGCAGCGATGAAGCTGTATCAGCCTCAGGACGCAACGACCAACCCTTCTCTGATTCTCAATGCTGCTCAAATCCCTGAATACCGCAAACTGATTGATGAAGCGATCGCCTGGGCGCGTCAGCAGAGCAGCGATAAAGAACAACAGCTGCAGCTGGTATCCGACAAGCTGGCCGTTAACATCGGTCTGGAAATTCTTAAGCTGGTGCCGGGCCGTATCTCCACCGAAGTGGATGCTCGCCTTTCTTATGACACCGAAGCCAGCATTGCCAAAGCTCGCAGCCTGATTAAATTGTACAACGATGCCGGTATCAGCAACGATCGTATCCTGATCAAACTGGCCTCCACCTGGCAGGGCATTCGTGCAGCAGAGCAGCTGGAAAAAGAAGGTATCAACTGTAACCTGACCCTGCTGTTCTCCTTCGCTCAGGCGCGTGCCTGTGCTGAAGCGGGTGTTTACCTGATTTCGCCGTTTGTTGGCCGTATCCTCGACTGGTACAAAGCCAACACGGATAAGAAAGAGTACGCGCCACACGAAGATCCTGGCGTGGTGTCCGTGTCTGAAATCTACGATTACTACAAGCAGCACGGTTACGAAACCGTTGTGATGGGCGCCAGCTTCCGTAACGTCGGTGAGATCATCGAACTGGCCGGTTGTGACCGTCTGACCATTTCGCCTGCGCTGCTGAAAGAGCTGGCGGAGAGTGAAGGCACACTGGAGCGTAAGCTGAGCTACAAGGGTGAAGTTAAAGCGCGTCCGGCTAAGATGACAGAATCCGAGTTCCTGTGGCAGCACAATCAGGATCCTATGGCTGTGACCAAGCTGGCCGAAGGCATTCGTAATTTTGCCATCGACCAGGGCAAGCTTGAGAAGATGCTGGCAGAAATGCTGTAATCGTTTTACCGTGGCGGCGCTGTCGCCACGGTTTTCCCTTTCCGCCACCGTTTGTTATTCTTCTTAGTACCTCCTTCCCCATGCACCGCACTGCGGTAAATCACAGCGAATATCATCATGAACACATTACGTATCGGATTGATCTCGGTTTCCGATCGCGCCGCGAACGGGATTTATCAGGATCAGGGGATCCCTGCCCTGGAAGCCTGGCTGAACAGCGCGATCAGCACGCCCTTTGAAGTGGAAACGCGCCTGGTGCCCGATGAACAGCCCATGATAGAACAGACGATTTGCGAGCTGGTCGATGAGCGTTTTTGCCACCTGGTATTGACCACCGGAGGGACAGGCCCAGCCCGGCGTGATGTTACGCCCGATGCCACGCTGGCCGTTGCCGATCGCGAGATGCCGGGGTTTGGTGAGCAAATGCGGCAAATCAGCCTGCAGTTTGTGCCGACGGCCATTCTGTCGCGTCAGGTAGGGGTGATCCGTAAACAGTCGCTCATTCTCAATCTGCCCGGCCAGCCGAAGTCCATCAGGGAAACCCTGGAAGGCCTTAAAGACGACCAGGGCAAGATAAACGTTCCGGGCATCTTCGCGGCTGTACCTTATTGTTTACAGCTTCTGGAAGGCCCTTACGTGGAGACGCACGCGGATGTGGTAGCAGCTTTTCGCCCCAAAAGCGCGATACGTGAGATAAATAACTAAATATTTTGCTTTTCAGGAATAAGCTACAGGCTCGCTGGTGTGGTGATAAATTGACGGTATAGTAAGCGAATCTTTACAACTGTTTTCACTTTCTCTGGACGCTTATGACCACATTTAAGACACCGCGCCTGAAACCCCAGGATTACAAAACGCTGGCACTCGCGGCGCTGGGTGGCGCGCTGGAATTTTACGACTTCATTATTTTCGTTTTTTTCGCTGCCGTGATCGGCGAGATTTTCTTCCCCAGCGATATTCCTGAATGGCTCCGCCAGCTCCAGACGTTCGCCATTTTTGCAGCGGGCTACCTGGCGCGTCCGCTGGGCGGCATCATCATGGCCCACTTTGGCGATAAAGTGGGTCGCAAAAAAATGTTCAGCCTGAGTATTTTGTTGATGGCGCTGCCCACGTTGGCTATGGGCGCACTGCCTGGCTGGGACGCGATTGGCCTGGCGGCCCCCCTGTTAATGCTGCTGATGCGCATGCTACAGGGCGCGGCGATTGGTGGGGAAGTCCCGGGCGCATGGGTTTTTGTGGCGGAGCACGTGCCCTACAAACGTATTGGTATCGCCTGCGGCACGCTGACCGCCGGACTCACTATCGGCATCCTGTTAGGGTCGGTCGTGGCAACCTTAATTAATACCACCATGACCCAGCAGGCCATTCATGATGGCGGCTGGCGCATTCCTTTTTTCCTGGGCGGATTGTTTGGCCTGGGGGCGATGTATCTTCGCCGCTGGCTACATGAAACGCCGGTTTTCATTGAAATGCAGCAGCGTAAAACGCTGGCGCAGGAGCTGCCGCTGAAAACCGTAATCCTTAAACACCAAAAATCGGTCGTGATTTCGATTCTGCTGACCTGGATGCTGTCTGCCTGCATCGTGGTGGTGATTTTAATGGCGCCGGTCTGGCTGCAGAAACAGTATGGTATGGCCCCGGCGCTCACCTTAAAGGCCAACAGCATCGCGATTATCATGTTATGTATCGGGTGCATCGTTGCCGGGCTGTTGGTGGACCGTTTTGGCGCCAGTCGGACGTTGAGCCTCGGTAGCGTGCTGCTGGCATTGTGTAGCGGGATGTTCTATTCCCTCGCGCCTCAGTATCCTGATTACCTGTTTCAGCTCTATGGGCTGGTGGGTTTTAGCGTGGGCGTCGTGGGGATTGTGCCCTTTGTGATGGTACGTGCGTTCCCTGCTGAGGTGCGTTTCACCGGCTTGTCGTTCTCTTATAATCTTTCTTATGCGGTATTTGGTGGCCTGACGCCGATTTGCGTGACGCTGCTGATGAACGTTTCCACCATGGCACCCGGCTGGTATGTCATGACGCTTGCGCTGGTCGGGTTGCTGATCGGTCTCTGGCTCAGACAGGATATCAGCCATGAGCCGAATCTGTGTGACGGGATAAAACAGGCATAAACACGCACGCGGAGCCGGGCTCCGCGTGCTGCCTCGACCATTTGCTTACGCGCCGATGGGCAGAACGATCCGTCCGAAGGTTTCGTTTAGCACTTCACCTATGGCCAGGTAACAGGCGCTGGCACCGCACACCAACCCGACCCAGCCTGCGCAGGGGATCAGCGCGGGAAGATGCGCCAGGTGACCCGTCGCCAGTAACAGGAACAATAACGCCAGCGAGCCGAAAACAAACTGCAGCATCGTTGCGCTCCGCAGCGTGCCAAAGAACATAAACAGGGTAAACAGGCCCCACAGTCCTAGCCAGGCGCCTAAAAAGGTCTCATTGGCCGGTTTCGCCAGCCCCATTTCAGGCAGTAACTGAATAGCCACAAAGCTTAGCCAGAACATGCCGTAAGAGGTAAAGGCCGTCAGTCCAAACGTATTATTCTTTTTAAACGCCAGCAGTCCGGCCAGCACCTGCGCAATCCCACCATAAAACATGCCCATCGCCAGAATGGTCACATCCATGGCAAACAGACCCGTATTGTGCAAATTCAGTAAAATCGTTGTCATGCCGAATCCCATCAACCCCAGGGGGGCAGGATTGGCCAGTGTTGTCGTTGTCATCGTTCCTCAGCGGTGTTGTTAGCGTAAAAGGCGCTGCCCGCCTCAATGCAGAATAAGCGCGGCGAGCCGCATAATAGTCAGCGTATTCATAGCCGTATTTGATCCTGGTCTGACAGGGACTGAAAATTTTTTTTCATTTAACCCTTGATGCGCTTCTAAGCGACCCCATTTACTTGTCATCGAGCGTTGTGAACGTTGTAAAAAAAAGCATGTGAGGTTGGGTTGAATGTAAACAACCTGCCCACATAAAAGGTTCACAACCCAAACTGGCAACGAATTTAAGTGGGAGATGTTTAGATGGGTAAGATTATTGGTATTGACCTGGGTACAACCAACTCTTGTGTTGCGGTCATGGACGGCACCAAAGCGCGCGTACTCGAAAACGCGGAAGGCGATCGCACCACGCCTTCGATCATCGCTTACACCCAGGATGGGGAAACTCTGGTCGGACAACCGGCTAAACGTCAGGCCGTCACCAACCCGCAGAATACCCTGTTTGCGATTAAGCGCCTGATCGGCCGTCGCTTCCAGGACGAAGAAGTGCAGCGTGATATCAAAATCATGCCATACAAAATTGTGGGTGCTGATAACGGCGACGCATGGCTGGAAGTGAAAGGCCAGAAAATGGCACCGCCGCAGATTTCTGCGGAAGTCCTGAAAAAGATGAAGAAAACGGCTGAAGATTTCTTGGGTGAGCCAGTGACTGAAGCGGTTATCACTGTTCCAGCCTACTTCAACGATGCGCAGCGTCAGGCGACCAAAGATGCCGGCCGTATCGCAGGTCTGGAAGTCAAACGTATCATTAACGAACCTACCGCCGCGGCACTGGCTTACGGTCTGGATAAAGGCCAGGGCAACCGCACGATAGCGGTTTATGACCTGGGTGGCGGTACATTCGATATCTCTATCATCGAAATCGATGAAGTTGATGGCGAGAAAACCTTTGAAGTGCTGGCAACCAACGGTGATACCCACCTGGGTGGTGAGGACTTCGACAGCCGTCTGATCAACTATCTGGTCGCGGAATTTAAGAAAGATCAGGGCATCGATCTGCACAACGATCCGCTGGCGATGCAGCGCCTGAAAGAAGCGGCAGAGAAAGCGAAGATCGAGCTGTCTTCTGCGCAGCAGACCGACGTTAACCTGCCGTACATCACGGCGGACGCAACCGGTCCTAAGCACCTGAACATTAAAGTGACTCGTTCTAAACTGGAATCACTGGTTGAAGATCTGGTTGCTCGCTCTATCGAGCCGCTGAAAGTGGCACTGCAGGACGCCGGACTGTCAGTTTCTGACATCAACGATGTCATCCTGGTCGGTGGTCAGACTCGTATGCCACTGGTTCAGGCGAAAGTGACCGAGTTCTTTGGTAAAGAGCCACGTAAAGATGTGAACCCGGACGAAGCAGTTGCCGTAGGTGCTGCGGTACAGGGCGGTGTGTTAGGTGGTGATGTTAAAGACGTTCTGCTGCTGGACGTGACCCCGCTGTCACTGGGTATCGAAACCATGGGTGGCGTGATGACATCGCTGATCAGCAAGAACACCACCATCCCAACCAAGCACAGCCAGGTGTTCTCGACGGCAGAAGACAACCAGTCTGCCGTAACGATTCACGTGCTGCAGGGTGAACGCAAGCGTGCCAACGACAACAAGTCTTTGGGCCAGTTTAACCTGGACGGCATTCAGGCTGCGCCACGCGGTATGCCGCAGATTGAAGTGACCTTTGACATCGATGCGGACGGTATCCTGCACGTGTCGGCGAAGGACAAAAACAGCGGTAAAGAGCAGAAGATCACCATTAAGGCGTCTTCCGGCCTGAACGAGGACGAGATTGCGAAGATGGTTCGTGATGCTGAAGCGAACGCAGAATCTGACCGTAAGTTCGAAGAGCTGGTGCAGACCCGTAACCAGGGCGACCAGATCGCGCACAGCACACGTAAGCAGCTGGATGAAGCGGGCGACAAGCTGTCAGCTGATGATAAAGCGCCTATCGAAGCTGCACTGAGCGCGCTGGAAACTGCGCTGAAAGGCGAAGATAAAGCAGAGATCGATGCCAAAATGCAGGCGCTGATGGAAGTATCCAGCAAGCTGATGGAAGCGGCACAGCAGTCTCAGGCAGGTGCAGCGGATGCCCACGATGCGTCAGCGAAGAAAGATGACGACGTGGTTGATGCTGAATTCGAAGAAGTGAAAGACAATAAGAAATAATTGCCCCTGACCGGGCGCGACGGTTGCCCTGACAGCCGTTGAAACCAGCACGGGCGTAGGAGTTTTCTCCACGCCCGTGCGATCATGTTAAGGGCTAAATAAATGGCGAAGAGTGATTACTACGAGATTTTAGGCGTCGCCAAATCTGCAGACGAGCGTGAAATCAAAAAGGCTTACAAACGCCTGGCGATGAAACATCATCCGGACCGCAATCCCGGTGATAAAGAATCTGAAACCAAATTTAAAGAAGCGAAAGAAGCCTACGAGATTCTGACCGACCCTCAGAAGCGTGCGGCCTACGATCAGTACGGCCATGCTGCCTTTGAACAAGGTGGTATGGGCGGTGGCGGATACGGCGGCGGCGGCTTTGGCGGCGGCGGTGCAGATTTCAGCGATATCTTTGGCGACGTTTTCGGTGACATCTTTGGTGGTGGCCGCCGTCAGCGCGCAGCCCGTGGTGCAGATTTGCGCTACAACATGGAGCTGACGCTGGAAGAAGCGGTTCGCGGCGTGACCAAAGAGATCCGTATACCGACGCTGGAAGAGTGTGACGTTTGCCACGGCAGCGGTGCCAAAGCGGGCACCAAACCGCAAACCTGTTCAACCTGTCATGGTGCAGGCCAGGTACAGATGCGTCAGGGCTTCTTCACCGTACAGCAGGCTTGTCCGACCTGTCACGGTCGCGGCTCGGTGATTAAAGATCCGTGCAATGCCTGTCACGGGCACGGTCGCGTAGAGAAATCGAAAACCCTGTCGGTAAAAATTCCTGCCGGTGTGGATACGGGCGACCGTATTCGTCTGAGCGGCGAAGGTGAAGCCGGTGAGCAGGGCGCACCTGCGGGCGATCTGTACGTGCAGGTGTCGGTGAAAAAACACCCGATCTTCGAGCGTGAAGAGAACAACCTCTACTGCGAAGTACCGATTAACTTCGCGATGGCCGCCCTGGGTGGCGAGATTGAAGTGCCGACGCTGGACGGTCGCGTGAAGCTGAAAGTCCCGGCAGAAACCCAGACCGGCAAGCTGTTCCGCATGCGCGGGCGTGGTGTGAAGTCGGTGCGCGGCGGTGCGGTAGGCGATCTGCTGTGTCGTGTGGTGGTGGAAACGCCAGTCAGCCTGAACGACAAGCAGAAAGCGTTGCTGCGTGAGCTGGAAGAGAGCTTTGGTGGGCCCAGCGGCGAGCATAACAGTCCGCGCTCCAAAAGCTTCTTCGACGGCGTGAAGAAATTCTTCGACGACCTGACGCGTTAATCGCGTTACTGACGTCAGACCCGATGAAAGCGGAGAGGAAACTCTCCGCTTTTTTTTGCGTCCTGCACTGCTGAAACGGTTTCTGGCACAGACCAGCTCTGCACCTTTCACGGCTATCCGGTTCTCCCGTCGGGTTATCATTCGCGGGCTGTTGTAGCCAAAAGTCTAACGTAATGTAAAAGCGACTAAATAAGCTTTTTATCAGGTTCGTTGAATCGTTACACTGCTCAGCATTCTGTATTACGCTCAGGAGGAGTGCATTTTGTCAAAACCTCGTCGAATTAAGCATTTACTGAAAAGTTTTATTGAGAGCGATGCCAGCAACGGCATGGTGCTCATTCTGGCTGCGGTCGTCGCTATGATCCTCGCCAATGGCGCTTCCACCGCCCAGGGCTACCAGGCTTTGCTGGATACACCGGTACAGATTCGCTTCGGCGAACTGGATATCAGTAAAAATCTGCTTCTATGGATCAACGACGCCCTGATGGCACTGTTCTTCCTGCTGATTGGTCTGGAAGTGAAGCGCGAGCTGATCTCAGGCGAACTCGCCAGCCGCGATCGGGCCATCTTTCCGGTGATTGCCGCGTTAGGGGGAATGGCGGCACCGGCACTGGTGTTTTTGCTGTTTAACCACGGTGATGAGATTGCCCGAAATGGCTGGGCGATCCCCACCGCGACGGATATCGCGTTTGCGCTCGGAGTCCTTGCCCTGCTTGGCAGCCGTGTGCCGACCGCCCTGAAGGTATTCCTGATGGCGCTGGCGATTATTGATGACCTGGGTGCCATCGTGATCATCGCGCTGTTTTACACCAGCGATCTGTCTGTGATGTCTCTGAGCGTGGCGGCAGGCGCTATCGTGGTGCTGGCGGTGCTGAACCGCTGTAACGTGCGGAATATCGCCATCTATATGCTGGTCGGTATGGTGCTGTGGACGGCCGTGCTGAAATCGGGCGTCCATGCTACGCTGGCGGGCGTGATCGTGGGCTTCTTTGTCCCGCTGGAAGAGAAAGACGGCCATTCGCCTGCGGAACATCTGGCACACGGATTAATGCCGTGGGTGAACTGGCTGATTCTGCCGCTGTTTGCCTTTGCTAACGCTGGCATTTCGCTGACGGGCATCACCTTTGGCGACGTGCTGTCGCCAGAGCCGCTGGGCATCATCCTGGGCCTGTTAATCGGTAAGCCGCTAGGGATTACGCTGTTTTGCTGGCTGGCGGTGAAGCTGAGGCTGGCAGCCTTGCCGAGCGGCACGACTATTCGCGATATCATGGCGATTGGCGTGCTGTGCGGTATTGGCTTTACCATGTCGATATTTATCAGTTCGCTGGCCTTTGACGCTGCCCACGAGCAGTTAGTGACGTTCTCTAAGCTGGGTATCCTCAGCGGTTCGTTGCTTTCCGCCGTTCTGGGTTACACCTTATTGCGAATCAAGCTGCGATAAAAATCCATTGCTGCAACACGTTCATCCGGTGTTGCAGCAATGCTGTTTCCTGTCTCAACATCTCAACATCTCAATATGGCCTGTGACCCACGATGACATTGCGCGTTGACTGGCTGTTATCGCGTTTCTCTGCGGCCGGTCTGAACTCGCAAGGACGCCGTGATTGACCTTCTCTGTTCACCCTGGACCTGATAACCCGACGGAGGGCTCGTGAGAGAGGCTGTCCGGAGCGCTACGAGCCTGAACCTGGGGCAGCATTGTTCGGCAGGTTGAGAGCAGTGCAGAGGCGGTGGGTTGTCTGGCAGGGCAGGGCTGGAAGATAAAGTCAGGAAGAGACAGTCGCCTGGCGGCGCTAAACAGCAGGCATAAAAAAACCGGCTTAGCGCCGGTTCTTTCAACAAAGCGATGAACAAATGGCGATTAAGCCAGTTTGTTGATCTGTGCAGTCAGGTTTGCTTTATAACGTGCAGCTTTGTTTTTGTGGATCAGACCTTTAGCAGCCTGACGGTCCACAATTGGTTGCATTTCATTAAATGCGTTCTGCGCAGCAGCTTTGTCGCCTGAAGCGATCGCCGCGTATACTTTCTTAACGAAGGTACGCATCATAGAGCGACGGCTTGCGTTATGCTTGCGACGTTTCTCAGATGTTACGGCACGTTTCTTAGCTGATTTGATATTAGCCAAGGTCCAACTCCCAAATATGTTCGATAGAGACAAATCAAAGGCCGAGGACTATGCCTTTTGGACCTTCTGTTGTCAATGGATTTGTGCAAATAAGCGTCGTTTACAAGTGATAACCTGTATGACACTCGGTTACGTATTTGATGGCGCAAGATTCTACCAGCTTCCGCTCCCTGAATACAGTATTTCGCAACAAAATTCTCTCAGCGGCTTTGCAAGGCAGTAAATACGGCCTGTAACGCATGAAAGGCGTGTTCACGGGTTAACCTTGGCGGCTTTCGAGGGTATAATCCGCCGATTTCCACCGGTTTGAGTCAGCCATGAAGTTTATCCGCGGTATTCATAATCTTAACGCGCAGCATCACGGCTGCGTTTTGACCATTGGTAATTTCGATGGTGTGCACCGCGGTCATCAGGCGCTGATGGGGCGGTTGCTGGAAGAGGGACGGAAACGTAACCTGCCAGTGATGGTGATGGTGTTTGAACCCCAGCCGCTTGAACTGTTTGCGGGCGAAAGCGCACCCGCCAGGCTCACTCGCTTGCGAGAGAAGCTAAAATATCTGGCAGAAATCGGCGTGGACTCCGTGCTGTGCGTGCGTTTTGACCATCGCTTTGCCGCGTTGTCGGCGCAGAGTTTTATCAGCGAACTGCTGGTGAACAAGCTGGGCGTGAACTATCTTGCCGTCGGGGATGATTTCCGCTTTGGCGCTGGTCGCCAGGGGGATTTCCTGCTATTACAGAAAGCCGGCGCCCAGTATGGCTTTGATGTGGTCAGCACAGAAACCTTTTGTGACAGCGGTAAGCGCATCAGCAGCACGGCGGTGCGTCAGGCACTGGCCGAGGACAACTTAGCGCTGGCGCAGTCGCTGCTGGGCCATCCTTTCAGTATCTCTGGGCGCGTCGTGCACGGTGATGCACTCGGACGTACGCTGGGGTTCCCTACGGCTAATCTTCCTTTACGCCGCTGCGTGTCGCCGGTTAAAGGCGTTTATGCGGTGGAAGTCCATGGGCTGGGGCCACAACCCCTGCCTGGCGTTGCCAATATCGGCACCCGCCCGACGGTAAAAGGTTTGCGCCAACAGCTTGAAGTTCACCTGTTGGACATCAATATGGATCTCTATGGTCGCCACATTGATGTGGTGTTGAAGCAGAAAATACGAAACGAGCAGCGCTTTGCTTCACTGGATGCGTTGAAAGAGCAAATTGCGAAAGATACGGTAACGGCCCGACAATTTTTTGGTCTGTAACCTGAGCGAAAAACGGAATCGAGAATCTGATGAGTGACTATAAATCAACCCTGAATTTGCCGGAAACGGGGTTCCCCATGCGTGGCGATCTGGCCAAGCGCGAACCGGGAATGCTGCAACGTTGGTATGATGACAACCTGTACGGCATCATCCGCGAAGCCAAGAAAGGGAAAAAAACCTTTATCCTGCATGATGGCCCTCCTTATGCGAACGGCAGCATTCATATTGGTCACTCTGTTAACAAGATTCTGAAAGACATTATTGTGAAGTCTAAAGGCATGGCAGGTTACGACTCGCCGTATGTGCCAGGCTGGGACTGTCACGGTTTGCCTATCGAGCATAAAGTTGAGCAGATGATCGGCAAGCCGGGCGAAAAAGTCAGCGCCGCCGAATTCCGCGCCGCCTGCCGTCAGTATGCCGCCGAACAGGTTGAAGGGCAGAAAGCCGACTTTATTCGCCTGGGCGTGCTGGGCGACTGGGATCGTCCTTACCTCACCATGGACTTCACCACCGAAGCCAATATCATCCGTGCGCTGGGTAAAATCATCGGCAATGGCCACTTGCACAAAGGCGCCAAGCCGGTGCACTGGTGCATGGATTGCCGTTCTGCTCTGGCGGAAGCCGAAGTGGAATACTACGACAAAACCTCCCCCTCCATCGATGTGATGTTCAATGCCGTTGATGCGGACAGGGCGCGCGCAGCCTTCGGTGTGACCGCCTCAGAAGGCCCGGTTTCGCTGGTGATCTGGACGACCACCCCGTGGACCATTCCGGCTAACCGCGGTATTTCACTGCATCCCGAGTTCACCTATCAGCTGGTGCAGATTGCAGGACGTAGCCTGATCCTGGCAAAAGATCTGGTTGAGAGCGTCATGAAACGCGCGGGCGTCAGCGACTGGACCGTGCTGGGCGAATGTCAGGGCGCGGCCCTGGAATTGCAGCTGTTCCAGCATCCTCTGCTTGAGCAGATCCAGTCCAAAGTCGTATTAGGTGAGCACGTCACGCTGGATGCCGGTACGGGGGCTGTTCATACCGCGCCAGGCCACGGCCCGGATGACTACGTGATTGGTCAGAAATATGGTCTGGAAACGGCTAACCCGGTCGGCCCTGATGGTGCCTACCTGCCGGGTACGTATCCGGGACTCGACGGCGTTAACGTCTTTAAAGCCAATGATATGATCGTTGAGCTGCTGAAAGAGAAAGGCGCATTGCTGCACGTTGAAAAACTGCTGCACAGCTACCCACACTGCTGGCGCCATAAAACCCCGATTATCTTCCGTGCCACGCCGCAGTGGTTTATCAGCATGGATCAGAAAGGCCTGCGTGCTCAGTCATTGCAGGAGATCAAAGGCGTGCAGTGGATCCCGGACTGGGGTCAGGCGCGCATTGAGTCCATGGTTGCCAACCGGCCTGACTGGTGTATTTCCCGCCAGCGTACCTGGGGCGTGCCAATGGCGCTGTTCGTACACAAAGAAACCGAAGCCCTGCATCCGGATACCCTGGCGCTGATGGAAAAAGTGGCGCAGCGCGTTGAACAGGATGGCATCCAGGCATGGTGGGATCTCGATCCGCGCGATCTGATGGGCGACGATGCTGACCACTACGTGAAGGTGCCGGACACGCTGGACGTCTGGTTTGACTCAGGTTCCACCAGCTATTCGGTCGTGGATGCCCGCCCGGAATTTGGTGGCAATACACCGGATATGTATCTGGAAGGTTCCGATCAGCATCGTGGCTGGTTTATGTCGTCGCTGATGATCTCGACCGCGATGAAAGGCAAAGCGCCTTATCGCCAGGTACTGACGCACGGCTTTACCGTCGATGGTCAGGGCCGCAAGATGTCCAAATCCATCGGCAATACCGTTGCACCCCAGGATGTCATGGACAAGCTGGGTGCGGACATTCTGCGCCTGTGGGTTGCTTCTACCGATTACTCGGGTGAGATGGCGGTATCCGATGAAATTCTGAAACGCTCTGCGGATGCCTATCGTCGTATTCGTAACACCGCGCGCTTCCTGTTAGCCAACCTGAGCGGCTTTAACCCGGCCACCGATCTGGTTAAACCGGAAGAGATGGTGGTGGTCGATCGCTGGGCGGTGGGACGTGCGCAGGCGGCGCAGGCGGATATCATCGCCTCTTACGAGCACTACGATTTCCACGAAGTGATTCAGCGCCTGATGCAGTTCTGCTCCATCGAGATGGGCTCCTTCTACCTGGATATCATTAAAGATCGTCAGTACACCGCGAAAGGCGACAGCCTGGCCCGCCGTAGCTGCCAGTCAGCGCTGTGGCACATTGTTGAAGCGCTGGTACGCTGGATGGCACCGATCATGTCTTTCACGGCCGACGAAATCTGGGGCTATCTGCCAGGCGATCGGGCGAAGTATGTCTTCACTGAAGAGTGGTATACCGGCCTGTTTGGTCTGCCAGAAAACGAAGCGCTGAACGATGCGTACTGGGCAGAACTGCTGAAAGTACGCGGTGAAGTGAACAAGGTGATCGAGCAGGCGCGTAGCGACAAACGTATCGGTGGCGCGCTGGAAGCGTCCGTTACTCTGTATGCCGACGCGGACCTGGCGACGAAACTGCAGGCGTTAGGTAACGAACTGCGTTTTGTGCTGTTGACCTCCGGTGCTCAGGTCGCTGATTACGCAGAGGCAGAGGCTGAAGCGCAGCAGAGCGAACTGGTAAAAGGGCTGAAAATCGGCCTGCATAAGGCAGAAGGCGAGAAATGCCCGCGCTGCTGGCACTACACGACTGACGTCGGTCAGAATCCGGAGCACGCTGCGGTGTGCGGTCGCTGTTACACCAACGTAGCCGGCAACGGCGAAGAGCGTAAGTTTGCCTGATGAGTAGACCTGTTTTCTCCACCGGATTGCGCTGGCTGTGGCTGGTGCTGGTTGTTATCGTTGTTGATTTCGTCAGCAAGCAGTGGGTCATGAACAACATGATGCTGCATGAAACGCAGCCGCTGATGCCGTTCCTTAACCTGTTCTATGCGCATAACTATGGCGCGGCGTTCAGCTTCCTCGCGGATAAAGGCGGCTGGCAGCGCTGGTTCTTTGCCGGCATTGCCCTGGCGATCGTGGTGTCGTTACTGGTCATGATGTACCGCAACAGCGCCAGTCAGAAGATCGCCAATATCGCCTATGCCTTAATCATTGGCGGCGCAGTGGGCAATCTGTTTGACCGTTCATATCATGGCTTTGTGGTAGATTTTATCGATTTCTACGTCGGTAACTGGCACTTTGCTACATTTAATATCGCTGACTGCGGCATCTGTATCGGGGCCGCGTTGGTGGTGCTGGAGGGCTTTTTCAATCCTTCCAGCAAGCAGGTTAAAAAAGGGTAAACCATGACTGAGTCTGTACAGGGCGACAGCGCGGTATTGTTGCATTTCGTCATGAAGCTGGAAGACGGCTCAGTGGCGGAATCCACTCGTGCCAACGGTAAACCTGCGCTGTTTCGTCTCGGCGACGGTAGCCTGTCCGGCGCGCTGGAGCAGGCACTGTTGGGATTGACGCCGGGTGAAAAACATCAATTCACGCTGGCACCAGAAGACGCGTTTGGTAGCGTCAGCCCCGATCTTATCCAGTACTTTTCCCGCCGTGATTTTATTGACACGGGAGAGCCTGAGATTGGCGCCATCATGCTGTTTACCGGAATGGGCGGTAGTGAAATGCCGGGCGTGATTCGGGAAATTTCCGGTGATTCAATCACCGTGGATTTTAACCATCCGCTGGCAGGCCACCGCGTTCAGTTTGATATTGAAGTGCTGGATATCGATCCGGTACTGGAGGCGAACAATGCAAATTCTGCTGGCTAATCCACGGGGTTTTTGTGCAGGTGTAGATCGTGCCATCAGCATTGTTGAAAACGCACTAACGCTGTTTGGTGCGCCGGTGTACGTCCGGCACGAAGTGGTTCATAACCGCTACGTGGTGGACAGCCTGCGCCAGCGCGGCGCGATCTTTATTGAGCAGATCGCGGAAGTGCCTGATGGCGCTATCCTGATTTTCTCTGCCCACGGCGTCTCGCAGGCGGTACGCAATGAAGCAAAAGGGCGTGATCTCACCGTCTTTGATGCCACCTGCCCGCTGGTGACCAAGGTGCATATGGAAGTGGCCCGCGCCAGCCGTCGGGGTGAAGAATCGGTACTGATTGGCCACGCGGGCCATCCAGAAGTGGAAGGCACCATGGGGCAGTACAATAACCCTAAAGGTGGGATGTACCTGGTGGAGTCGCCGGAGGACGTCTGGAAGCTGGACGTTAAAGATGACAACCGCCTGTCCTTTATGACCCAGACGACGCTGTCGGTGGATGACACGTCGGAAGTGATTGATGCGCTGCGCGCTCGCTTCCCGAAAATCGTGGGCCCACGTAAAGATGATATTTGTTATGCCACCACCAACCGTCAGGAAGCCGTACGGGCGATGGCCGAGCAGGCCGATGTGGTACTGGTAGTCGGATCGAAAAACTCCTCTAACTCCAATCGCCTGGCCGAACTGGCCCAGCGCATGGGCAAAGCGGCGTATCTGATTGATGATGCGGCGGACATTCAGCCTGAGTGGGTGGTTTCTGTCGATTGTGTTGGCGTAACGGCGGGCGCTTCGGCTCCCGATATTCTGGTTCAGAACGTGATTAGTCGCCTGCAGGCCTTGGGCGGTGGTGAAGCGAGAGTGCTGGAAGGGCGGGAAGAAAACATTGTGTTTGAAGTGCCCAAAGAGTTGCGGGTTGATGTCCGCAACGTGCAGTAATCCGCACACGTTAAGCAATGAAAAGGCCGACTCTGTTCGGCCTTTTTGCTTTTCAGACCGGGCGGCGGCGGCGGAAATTGCTTTTACTGATAATCCGCCCCACCTGGCATAAAAATTCTTATTATCCCCGAGAAAGAGTGGCGCAGTTGTTATCTCATGGTTAACCTGATTGCGCTTGCATGCATAGATTTGTTTTAGGAATGAATAAATATGAAGAATATCCGCATTGCCATCGTGGGCGCGCCGGGGCGCATGGGGCGCAATCTGATTCAGGCGGTTGCTCAGCTGGAAGGCGTTGAGCTGGGCGCAGCGTTAGCCCGACCGGGATCCTCGTTGATCGGCAGCGACGCAGGTGAACTGGCCGGTATCGGCCACGCTGGCGTTACCCTGAGAGATGACTTACGCGCCGTCGTCGATGATTTTGACGTCGTGATTGATTTCACCCGCCCTGAAGGAACGCTGGAATACCTTGCCATCTGTCGTGAGCACCGCAAAGCCATGATCATCGGTACGACAGGCTTTGACGCCGCCGGTAAAGCAGCGATTCGCGACGCGGCGGCGGATATTGGCATTGTGTTTGCCGCTAACTTTAGCGTAGGCGTTAATCTGGTCCTGAAGCTGCTGGAGAAAGCCGCCAAAGTGATGGGCGATTATGCGGATATTGAAATTATTGAAGCGCATCATCGCCACAAGGTGGATGCGCCCTCCGGCACGGCGCTGGCGATGGGCGAGGCGATTGCAGAGGCGATGGACTGGAAACTGGATGAACATGCCGTTTACAGCCGTGAGGGCCATACCGGTGAGCGCAAAGCGAATACCATTGGTTTTGCCACTGTGCGGGCAGGGGACATTGTCGGAGAGCATACCGCGTTATTTGCCGACGAAGGGGAACGCATAGAGATAACGCACAAGGCGTCCAGTCGCATGACCTTTGCCAATGGCGCCGTAAAGGCTGCCATTTGGGTGAGTGAGAATAAAACCGGGCTTTACGATATGCGTGACGTGCTGGATTTATCAAGTTTGTAATGAGTTTTACCTGTGTGATGTGGTGATTTCAATCGCTAATAACTTGATTGAGAAGGGCAATTTTTTAATTGCCCTTAATTTTATCTAGAAAATAGTCACTTTGACCTGTTTTTTCATTGTGATGAATGAAAGTCGGGTTTTTGTTCCTTTCGCTTCTCAGTAAACCTGCTAATTTTGACCATTTGGTCAAAATTAGCAGGTGGTTTTCCCGGAATAAACATCGACTGCGATCGGCAAACGTTTATTCGGCTGTGTTTACCCCTGTTTTTAACGCTTATCCTCTTCATTTTCGCTCTGAGCCTGAAAAGATGTTAAAAATGTTGCTTCAGGGTGGACAAGTATCAGGACGATCATTAGAATGCGCGCAATTTGCCAAAAATTGACCACTCAGGCAGTTTTTGCATTGATTCAGATCACTATTTTGAATTAATATGCAGATATTGTGACTGTTTATTCCCTGGAGGATGTTTTGATTAAGTCAGCGCTCTTGGTTCTGGAAGACGGAACCCAATTCCACGGTCGGGCCATCGGGGCTACAGGGTCGGCAGTGGGGGAAGTCGTTTTCAATACGTCAATGACCGGTTATCAAGAAATCCTCACTGATCCCTCCTATTCCCGCCAGATTGTTACTCTCACTTATCCCCATATCGGCAATGTTGGTGCTAACGCCGCCGATGAAGAATCCAGTCAAATCCATGCGCAGGGCCTGGTCATTCGTGACCTGCCGCTGATTGCCAGCAACTACCGTAGCGAAGAAAGCTTATCGGCTTATCTGCAGCGCAATAACATCGTGGCGATTGCCGATATTGATACGCGCAAGCTGACGCGACTGTTACGGGAAAAGGGCGCGCAGAACGGCTGCATTATTGCAGGCGATAATCTGGATGCGGCTCTGGCCTTACAAAAAGCGCAGGCTTTCCCTGGCCTGAAAGGCATGGATCTGGCAAAGGAAGTGACGACGGCTGAAACCTATGCCTGGCAGCAGGGGAGCTGGACACTGGAAGGGGATTTGCCAGAACAGAAACAGGCAGAAGCACTGCCTTACCACGTCGTCGCTTATGATTACGGCGCGAAACGCAACATCCTGCGTATGCTGGTGGACCGCGGCTGCCGCCTGACAGTGGTGCCGGCCAAAACGCCAGCAGAAACGGTCCTGGCGATGAATCCGGACGGTATCTTCCTCTCTAACGGCCCTGGCGATCCTGAGCCCTGCGATTATGCCATTGAGGCGATTCAGGCCTTCCTGAAAACCGATATCCCGGTGTTTGGTATTTGCCTGGGCCACCAACTGCTGGCCCTGGCCAGCGGCGCGAAAACCGTCAAAATGAAGCTGGGCCACCACGGCGGCAACCATCCGGTTAAAGATTTGGACAACAACCGCGTCATGATCACGGCGCAGAACCACGGCTTCGCGGTGGATGAGGCGAATCTGCCTGCGAACCTGCGTGTGACGCATATCTCCCTGTTCGATAAGACGGTGCAGGGCATCCACCGCACCGATAAGCCTGCGTTTAGCTTCCAGGGCCATCCGGAAGCCAGCCCGGGACCGGGTGATGCTGCACCGCTGTTTGACCACTTTATTGAGTTGATTGACGCATTCCGTTCGAAAGCAAAGTAATCAGGAGCTAATCATGCCAAAACGTACAGACATAAAATCCATCCTGATTCTTGGTGCCGGTCCGATTGTGATCGGTCAGGCCTGCGAATTCGACTATTCCGGTGCACAGGCGTGTAAAGCCCTGCGTGAAGAGGGTTACCGCGTCATTCTGGTGAACTCCAACCCGGCCACCATTATGACCGACCCGGAAATGGCCGACGCAACCTACATTGAGCCGATTCACTGGGAAGTGGTACGTAAAATCATTGAAAAAGAGCGCCCGGATGCGGTGCTGCCCACCATGGGCGGCCAGACAGCGTTGAACTGTGCGCTGGAGCTGGAGCGTCAGGGCGTGCTGGAAGAATTCGGCGTCACCATGATTGGTGCAACCGCAGACGCTATTGATAAAGCAGAAGACCGTCGTCGTTTTGACGTGGCGATGAAAAGCATCGGTCTGGATACCGCGCGCTCCGGTATCGCGCATACCATGGATGAAGCGCTGGCAGTGGCGGCCGATGTGGGCTTTCCCTGCATTATCCGTCCGTCTTTTACCATGGGCGGCACCGGCGGCGGTATCGCGTATAACCGCGAAGAGTTTGAAGAGATCTGTGAACGCGGCCTCGACCTTTCCCCAACCAACGAGCTGTTAATTGACGAATCGCTGATTGGCTGGAAAGAGTATGAGATGGAAGTGGTGCGTGACAAAAACGACAACTGCATCATTGTCTGCTCAATTGAAAACTTTGATGCCATGGGGATCCACACGGGCGACTCCATCACGGTTGCGCCCGCGCAGACGCTGACCGACAAAGAGTACCAGATTATGCGTAACGCCTCGCTGGCGGTGCTGCGTGAGATTGGTGTGGAAACCGGCGGCTCCAACGTACAGTTTGCGGTGAACCCGAAAAATGGTCGTCTGATCGTGATCGAGATGAACCCGCGCGTGTCACGTTCCTCGGCGCTGGCCTCCAAAGCAACCGGCTTCCCGATCGCGAAAGTGGCGGCAAAACTGGCGGTTGGCTTTACGCTCGATGAGCTGATGAACGACATTACCGGTGGACGGACGCCGGCCTCGTTTGAGCCTTCAATCGATTACGTCGTCACAAAAATTCCTCGCTTCAACTTTGAAAAGTTTGCTGGTGCGAATGACCGTCTGACCACGCAGATGAAGTCAGTGGGCGAAGTCATGGCGATTGGTCGCACCTTCCAGGAGTCGGTGCAGAAAGCGCTGCGCGGCCTGGAGGTTGGCGCGAATGGTTTTGATCCGAAAGTCCACCTTGACGATGCGGAAGCCTTAACCCGTATCCGTCGTGAGCTGAAAGATGCCGGTTCCGATCGGATCTGGTACATCGCCGATGCCTTCCGTGCGGGGATGTCGGTGGACGGCGTATTCAATCTCACCAATATTGACCGCTGGTTCCTGGTGCAGATTGAAGAGCTGGTTCGTCTTGAAGAGCAGGTAGCGCGCGAAGGCGTGAACGGTCTGAACGCCGATTTCCTTCGCACGCTGAAGCGCAAAGGTTTTGCCGATGCGCGCCTGGCCTCACTGGTGGGCGTGGCAGAAGGTGAAATTCGTAAGCTACGTCAGCATCACAATCTGCATCCGGTTTACAAGCGGGTGGATACCTGCGCGGCAGAATTCTCGACCGATACAGCCTATATGTACTCTACCTATGAGGAAGAGTGCGAAGCGAATCCTAACCAGGATCGTGACAAGATCATGGTACTGGGTGGTGGACCAAACCGTATCGGCCAGGGCATTGAGTTTGACTACTGTTGTGTTCATGCGGCACTGGCGCTGCGCGAAGACGGTTTCGAAACCATCATGGTGAACTGTAACCCGGAAACCGTCTCCACGGATTATGACACCTCTGACCGCCTTTACTTCGAGCCGGTAACGCTTGAAGACGTGCTGGAAATCGTCCGCATCGAAAAACCGAAAGGGGTGATTGTGCAGTACGGTGGTCAGACGCCGCTGAAACTGGCTCGCGCACTGGAAGCCGCTGGCGTACCGGTCATCGGGACCAGCCCGGATGCGATTGATCGGGCAGAAGACCGCGAACGCTTCCAGCAGGCCGTTGACCGCCTGAACCTGAAGCAGCCTGCCAACGCCACCGTTGCCACCCTGGAGCAGGCGGTAGAAAAAGCTGCCGGGATTGGTTATCCGCTGGTGGTCCGTCCCTCGTACGTGCTGGGCGGACGTGCGATGGAAATCGTCTACGACGAAATAGACCTGAAGCGTTATTTCCAGACGGCGGTGTCGGTTTCTAACGATGCGCCGGTCTTGCTGGATCGCTTCCTTGACGATGCTGTAGAAGTCGATGTGGATGCCATCTGTGATGGTGAGCGTGTACTGATCGGCGGCATCATGGAGCACATTGAGCAGGCAGGCGTTCACTCAGGTGACTCGGCCTGTTCTCTGCCGGCCTACACGCTGAGCCAGGATATTCAAAACGTAATGCGTCAGCAGGTTGAAAAGCTGGCGTTTGAGTTGAACGTTCGCGGCTTAATGAACGTGCAGTTCGCGGTGAAAGACAATGAAGTCTACCTGATTGAAGTTAACCCACGTGCTGCGCGTACCGTTCCTTTTGTGTCAAAAGCGACGGGCGTACCGCTGGCGAAAGTCGCCGCACGCGTGATGGCAGGCAAAACGCTGGCAGAGCAGGGCGTCACCGAAGAGGTGATTCCGCCTTACTACTCTGTCAAGGAAGTGGTGCTGCCGTTTAACAAGTTCCAGGGCGTTGACCCCATTCTGGGGCCAGAAATGCGCTCAACCGGTGAAGTCATGGGCGTGGGCCGTACCTTTGCAGAGGCCTTTGCCAAAGCGATGCTGGGTGCGCAAAGCAACATGAAGAAAACCGGACGCGCGCTGCTGTCGGTCCGTGAGGGCGATAAGAAACGTATCGTTGACCTGGCCGCGAAGTTGCAGAAGTTTGGCTTTGAGCTGGATGCCACTCACGGCACCGCTGTGGTGTTGGGGGAAGCGGGCATTAATCCTCGCCTGGTTAACAAGGTTCACGAAGGTCGTCCACATATTCAGGACCGGCTGAAAAACGGCGAATATGCCTACATCGTGAATACCACGGCAGGCCGCCAGGCTATTGAAGACTCCAAGCTGATTCGTCGTAGTGCGCTGCAATACAAAGTTCATTACGACACTACGCTAAACGGGGGTTTTGCAACGGCCATGGCGTTAAACGCCGACCCGACTGAAAAAGTGATTTCAGTACAGGAAATGCATGCGCAGATCCTTGCGCACAAATAGCGCTGGCTGAGTGGCGGTAATAGCCCCTGCGGTGGGACGATTTGCCAATGTGCTGGCTTAACGCTCCTCGCAGGGGCTTTTTTTGAGAGATCGGGCCTGAACTGAGCAGTTCTACAGGCACGGGTAAAGATCACCCTCCGCTGAGTGCGTTTCTGTCTTAGCAGGCAGCGTGGAGGCTGTACCTGCCTGCGGCAAGCGCCGCCTGTAAAAAAGGGCATCGCCTTTAGAATGGTTGGTGAGTCTGGGGTTGGTCAGAAAGCAGTCTGTTCCCAACGGAACGGGATGAACCCTGTTTCTGGGCAGCGATTCTCAGGTCAGCACGACATTTCGAATAAACCGGTATTTTTTTAATATTCTTTTCAGGCTCATGAACGTTTCTGAGTAAACAGACGTTAATTAAATAGGTTTTTTAAATATTGATGCCTTGATGTTTAAATGCGCATTAATGTTTTTAATTATTTACGATCTGTTTCTTAACGCTCTACTGTATTTTCGCTATTTGATCGTTGCTCAACCGATTTTAAACAAACCCGCATTACTGCTTACAGTGCTCGATAATCACCTGTTCAGCCGCAGCGCTTATCTTTAAAATACCCTGTATTTTTCGTGGTTTACATACCCAGAGAATCCATTCGCTTCTCTGATGTTTACATGCTTGATTAAGAGTTAGCGCCTGACATGTTTATTCCCAAGTTTTTCAGATGGGGGCAGTGCTCTTTTGAGGATTATCAAAGAGCCTGTAATCATTTTGGTTATAACTGCGAGTCCGCACCGGAATTTATTGCCTTTAAAATGCGATGTGGGCAGTCCTTTGACTTTTATTCTTATCAAAGGAAAGGGAAAACGATGGGGAGCGTCTGCGTTGAAAAGGGCTGGCTTGCCAACGATGGCAGACATCGGCAGCGTTCGCTTCCCGCGCTACTTGCTCCCTCAACCTCTGTCTATGTGCCGTTTTGCAACGAGGCGTCGAAAAAGGTGCTTTTACCTTTCCGGTGCAAGTCGCTACATCATTTGCAGCGTCATCGCTTCCTCAATACCTCCTATAGCCTGTTTAGTAAGAGCCATGCCGCTTTTACCAAGAGCCCTGTCGCTGACTTTTCCCGTAAAACGGTCTCGACACGGGAGAGAGAGCTCAGAAAGTTTCTCAATGACGGGGGGAGTTTTCTCAATGTCAGCCAGCTTGACGGGGAACATATTTTTGAGGTGTTTGAGATTCTCTATCAGGCGAGACGCAATCAGGCCATCGCGGAGAGGGCCATTAATAAAGCGTTTTTCCGGGAGTTTCAGCCCTGTTTCAAAGGCTATATGATGTTCCTGCATAATGAACCTGTTGCACTGCAGCTCCTGCTTTCTGTCTCGAGCAGTGCCGGGATGTTCGTTGATTTTATTAATATTGGCTACCGGATAGACAGCAATGCTGGCGCGGTGGGGACAATGCTGATGTGGAAGAACCTGACAGCCTTGTATCAGGAAGCAGCAGAAAAGCAGCTTCCTCTTCATTACTCCTACGGTTCGATGTCAGGAGACTATAAAAACCGCTGGTGCCATTCGGTTAATAACGGCCGGGTCATCATCTGATTGATCCGTTCTGTCGGCGCGTTGACATACCTCTGCGTCGTGAAGCCAGTTTAGCGTGATTCGACCAGGTGCCTGATGGCCCTGTTTTTCCGCTCCCGTGGGCGGCTTTTGCCTGCGAAGCGCGATTGATCAATGCTCCCCTGCCAGCGCTGCGGCAGGGGAAAATGGCTCGCTGCATGCCTCAGGGAATAATGTTCGCCATCCTGAACTGAGTAAACAGGCGGATAAACATCTCATCCGTGGCGCAAAATTCGGTAAACCCTGCCCGCCTCAGTTTGCTGCCATCACCAAACATATCGTAATCCCAGCTAAAGACAAAATCGGCGAACTGACCGTCACTCAGCCTCATGATGTCAGCCTCAACCAGCTGTTTTTTTTCCGCCAGGGCATGCAATGTCCTGCGGTAATCGCCGAAAAGCTGCTGAAATGACAACGCAACCGGGGGCGCCGTCTCCAGTTCAAACCAGCCTGCAATGAGGGGCCAGAGCTCACACCATCGCCAGATATCACCGTTATTGATGTTAAATGCCTGATTCCTGGCGGAGGATGCGGTTGATGCCCACAGGGTGGCGGCAGACAATAAGCTATCATCGGTGTGATCGATAATGCTGTGCCAGGTGCGCTGCGACCCTGGAAAGCGCAGGGGCAGATTTTGCGCTTTGCACAGTGAAGCGTATATCGCGATACTCAGCGCAAGATTCATGGTATTGCCGGTTAACGCGCTGCCGACAACGCCAGGACGAAGTGCATGCCAGTGCCAGGTTTTATGATGCTGAAAGCGGCACAGCCAGTCCTGTTGCGCCGTATTGAATTCGGCGCCGGGAATAGCGGCATCGCTTTCTCTGGCGGGGGTTTTGAACGGGCCAAGATGAGCGCCGTAAATTTTGTAGCCCTGCATCAGGCTCACCGTTTCCAGCGGAGCCACGTTCTCAACCTGAGTGACCAGGTTACGTAACATGGTGACGTTGGGTTCAACCATTTCCCGCCAGCTCGCGGCATTAAGCCAGGCGCTGTAGAAAATGTGGGTAACGTGCCGAAGGGGCTTGAGGGCGCGTGCAGTGTCTTTTTCATTGAGCAGATCGACGTTAACAAACGGCACCGTGCCCCGGTGAGCGCCTCCTGCGCGAGACAATCCAATAACCTGCCATTCATTCTGCAACAGCGTTTTAACCAGTTTGCTGCCGACAATACCGCTTGCACCCGCAACCAGTGCGACTTTAGATTGAGGCTTCTGTGACATTTTTTGTCCTCCAGTTTGGTTGCAGACAGCCTGCTATAAATTGTTTTTTGTCGGTATCCCCGAACGCTGATGTCACTTATAAGAGAAATGCGTAAATGAATAACAAGCTCAATGCCATTCGAACGTTTTTACGCGTGGCTGAGGCGGGGTCTTTTTCTGAGGCAGCACGCCAGTTGAATATCAAACAGTCTGCGGTCAGCCAGCAGATCGCCGCGCTTGAGGCTGAACTCGGCGTAGTGCTGCTGCACAGGACGACGCGGGTGAGGGTACTGACAGCGCAAGGAGAATATTACCGGCGTAAGATGCAGCCCATACTTGAGGCAATGCAGGCGGTCGAGAACCAGCTATCCCCTGTCGCACAGCAATGGCAGGGCAAGATAAACGTTCAACTCCCGGGCGGATTAGGGCGTTTGTTTCTTCCTCATCTGCTCGGATTGCAAAAAGCGAATCCGGGTTTGCATCTGACGCTCTCGCTTGATGACAGGATATCCGACCTGGCCAGAGAAGGCGTGGATGTGGCGTTCCGCCTTACTCAGGATGCGCCGGAAGTGTATCCGGCACGGAAAATCGCGCGTATTGAAACACCGCTTTTCGCATCACCGGATTTCCCGCCGCTCAATTCACTGGATGCATTGATGTGCCAACCGCACGTGCGTTTCAGCAGCATTGCCGAGTCTGCGCCATTGCGGCTTGTCAGGGGCGATGAAACCGTAGAACTGGCCGTAAAGACAGCCTTCAGGGCCAATAGCAGTGAAGGGTTATTACAGGCGTTGCAGGCGGGAATCGGTGTAGGCGGTATGCAATTACCCCTTGCAACTGAGGCGTTGAAATCCGGCTCGCTTATCAGGGTGTTGCCAGCGTATCGCTATCCCGATCGCTTTGTGTATGCGGTTTTCCCGGATGCGCGCTTTATCCCTCCCAGGGTAAGAGGCATCGTCGCGTTAATCGAAAAAGTGCTGGTCGATCTGCCAGGGGCAAACTAAATACGGCTCACAGCCAAAGGGAAGACCGGCGATGTAACGCATTCTCAGTCAGGCTGCTGATGCGGCCCACTGGCGCTGTATCAACCCGTTCATACTGGGATAAGCGGCAGCAATCTCAAATAAATTTGATTTAATTTTTAGCCAATCATGCCCAATCTGCTCATTCGCACAAATCTATAATACAAAAAACTACCAGGCTGACATTGACCGCTGTAATATCCGGCTCGCTCATTATTAGAGCGTAAACAGGATAGTTATAACAATGAAAGCGCGTTCTTTTTCACTGAGTGCAGTGGCTGCACTCCTGGCTCTGGCGTCTTTTTCCAGCCAGGCTGAAATCACTCTTCTCAAACAAGACCCACAAGCAGGCGATCCCCTTAGCCGTCTCGATTTTAAATTTGGTGGCAGTATTCGTCCTCAGTTTAACCATCAAACCGGCGTGAATGATAAATCCTATAAGCGTAATGGCTTTGACGGTGGTTCACGTTTCCGCTTTAGCGCGGATTACTACCTGTTCGACGATATCAGTTGGACCAGCTACTACGAGCTGGGCGTTAACATTCCGGCCGTATTCAACTGGGATAATCACTACGCTGAAGGGGCGCATGAAACCACGCGCCGCCAGCTCTATACCGGCCTGAAAAGTAAAACCTGGGGCCAGTTGACCTTCGGTCAGCAGAACAGCGTTTATTACGACGTTGTGGGTGCCAAGACGGATATCTGGGATTACGACATGCTGGCCCAGGCACCGGGTAACGGCATTAACGGTGATTACGACGGTTCATACCGTTCTCGTAAGCAACTGAAATACAAAAACAGTTATGGTGCAGTTGATCTTTATGCCTCTTACCTGTTTAGCGATAACGAATATTTGCCGGGCAATGGACTGCGCTACAAGCGTCAGGGCGGCGGTTCGCTGGGTGTGAATTACAACATTACGCCAACGCTGGCATGGGGCACGGCCTGGAACTACACCCGCGCCAGCATGCGTGATCCGGTCACGGGCAACAATAAAGATTACGACCAAAACATTTTTGGCACGGCACTGAGCTGGACGCCGGGTAACTGGACACTGTCAGCAGGCGGTGGCTGGTATCAAAACTTCCTGACGACCAAACAGCGCAACGTGAATAACTATTTTGCGGACGATGCCTGGGGCATCGAATATTACGCCGGATACAAAATCCCGGTGGCGCAATATGGTGTCAAAGCCGTTCAGCCTTATGTGATGGGCGACCGTTTAGAATACGTGAATGGCCGCAACTACCAGCGCATTGACAATGGCCTGGGCGTAACGTTATTCCTGGACTACGGTTTCCGTGTGGATTACGAACATGTCTTCACTTCCAGTACGGACAATCAGGGCGATATGAACCTGGTTCGTTTCCGCTACGATTTCTGATGACACACAACGGCTCCCCAGGGAGCCGTTTTTATTATCATGATTTATAGCGAGGTGACGCCATTATCTGGCGACTTTTGCGGTGGACTTGCCCTTCTTATGGAGTAAAACCCTGTACAACGTCTGAAACATGGTGGCAATGCCGCTTTATGCAATAAGCACCTTCCTGCTATCGACGAAGGTTTAACCTTTACGTATCATGGCGCCTGTTTTTTTCAGCGAGCCTTTTAACATGATTAGTCTTATCGCGGCATTAGCAGCAGATCGCATTATTGGAATGGAAAACGCCATGCCGTGGGACCTGCCTGCAGACCTGGCGTGGTTTAAGCGCAACACACTGAAAAAGCCAGTTATTATGGGCAGACTGACCTTTGAATCTATTGGTCGTCCATTGCCTGGCCGGCTCAACATTGTGGTCAGCAGCAAGCCGGGCAGTGCCGAAGGCGTAACCTGGGTAACTTCGCTGGACGACGCCATTAGTGCGGCGGGTGAGGCTGAAGAGATCATGGTCATTGGCGGCGGCCGCATCTATGAGCAGATGCTGGCGCGCGCCGACCGTCTTTATCTGACGCACATTGATGCGGAAGTGGAAGGCGATACGCAGTTCCCGGATTACGAGCCGGATGAGTGGCACTCCACGTTCAGTGAGTTTCATGATGCCGATGAGCAGAACTCGCACAGTTACTGCTTTGAGATCCTCGAACGCCGCCGTTAATTTACGCGCAGTAAATAACGCCTTGTTGTGACAAGGCGTTTTTTTATGGCTGCGCGTTAGCGGGTTGACGATTGCGGAGTAAGATCGTCCGGTACGGACAACTGACGGTTCGATGGCTGAACATAGTAGCGTTGGGTTTC
Source organism: Pantoea ananatis LMG 2665 (assembly GCF_000710035.2). Lineage (GTDB taxonomy): Bacteria > Pseudomonadota > Gammaproteobacteria > Enterobacterales > Enterobacteriaceae > Pantoea > Pantoea ananatis. The sequence continues at coordinate 182,241 of NZ_JMJJ01000001.1, forward strand.
CCAGTGCAGGAGCGTCAGGTTCCCGCCCCAGCAGCAGCCGGTATCCAGACCGATAATGCCCTCTGGCGTGCCTTTCCCTTCCAGCGACGCCCAGTGACCGAAAACAATGGTGTGATCGCGTGCGACCGGGCCTTCAATCATGAACCAGGGTTTTAACGGCGGCGGGGCGGATTCCGGCGCATCCTTACAGATCATGTCTAGCTGACCGTTAGGAAAGCAGAAACGCATACGGGTTAGTGCGTTGGTCGAGAAGCGCAGGCGGGCCAGGCCGGTCAGGGATTCATTCCAGTTATTCGGCATGTCGCCGTACATCGCGTCAAGAAACAGTGGGTAACTGTCGCTAGACAGCACGGCTTCCACTTCGCGTGCGCACTGTTGTGCTGTATCCAGATCCCACTGAGGCGTAATGCCGGCATGGCCCATCACCAGCTTTTTCTCTTCATCGACCTGCAGCAACGGCTGGCGACGCAGCCAGTTAATCAGGTCATCGGCATCTTCCGCTTCCAGCAGCGGTGTCAGGCGATCTTTGGGTTTATTACGACTGATTCCGGCATAAACGGCCAGCAAATGCAGATCGTGGTTACCCAGCACCAGACGGACGCTGTCACCCAATGACTTTACGTAGCGCAGAACCTCCAGCGAGCCGGGCCCTCGCGCCACCAGGTCACCCGTCAGCCATAAGGTATCCTGACTGGGATCGTAATTAACCTGGTTCAGCAGAGCACGTAATTCATCATAACAACCGTGAACGTCGCCAATCAGGTAAGTATTCATAGAGGATTATCCAACTCAGACAGTCGCCCGCCAGGCGGGCGAAGGGCGCCAGTATCAATGGATGTGGGTTTGAATCGCGAGGCGGAATACCGGGATCTCGACGTGGAATTCATCGCCTTGCTCATCGACCATCACATAGTGACCTTGCATGGTGCCCATCGGGGTTTCAAGAACAGCACCGCTGGTGTACTGATATTCGTTTCCCGGTGCAATATGCGGCTGTTCGCCTATGACGCCTTCACCCTGAACTTCCGTCTCACGGCCATTGCCGTTAGTGATGAGCCAGTAGCGTCGGAGCAGTTGCACTGAGGACCGGCCTACGTTGCGAATCGTGACGGTATAAGCAAAGACATAGCGCTCATCTTCCGGTGAGGACTGTGAGGCGACATACAGACTTTGTACGTGCAGCGATACGCGGGCCGGTTCACTCATGGGTTACTCCTGGGGTTGATCCAGATGATCTGCCAGCCAGTTTGCTAACTGGCAATACTGCGCGACCGAAACATTTTCGGCACGCAGGCTGGTGTCGATTTCCAGCTCATCCAGTGCGCCAGCAACGACCATATGGCTCAGGCTGTTACGCAGCGTTTTGCGGCGTTGACCGAATGCTTCAGTGGTAATGCGGCTCAGAATACGCACGTCTTTGACCGGATGAGGCGGTGTCATGTAAGGGACTAACCGCACAACCGCCGAGTCCACCTTCGGGGGCGGGGTAAAGGAGTGCGGCGGCACTTCCAGCACCGGAATCACCTGACAATAGTACTGAGCCATTACGCTCAGACGACCATAGGCTTTGCTGCCGGGACCCGCAACCAGACGATTAACCACCTCTTTCTGCAGCATGAAGTGCATATCTTTAATCGAACCAGTATAGCTGAACAGATGGAACATCAGCGGGGTCGAAATATTATATGGCAGGTTACCGAAGACCCGCAGCGGCTGGCCTTTCTCTTTGGCCAGCGCAGCGAAGTCAAACGTCATGGCGTCCTGCTGGAAAATCGTCAGCTTGGGCCCTAAAAACGGATGAGTTTGCAGGCGTGCAGCCAGATCGCGATCTAACTCCACCACGGTTAAACTGTCCAGGCGTTCGCCCACGGGTTCAGTAAGTGCACCCAAACCCGGACCGATTTCCACTATTGCCTGATCGCGCTGTGGATGGATGGCGGAGACGATGCTGTCGATAATATATTGATCGTTCAGGAAGTTTTGCCCGAAACGTTTACGGGCGTAGTGCCCCTGATGGACGCGATTATTCATTACTGCTCTTGATCATAGTGATGGCGAGGTTAAGCGCCGTGATAAAGCTGCCCGCGTCAGCCTGACCCAACCCGGCTAATTCAAGCGCGGTGCCGTGGTCGACTGAGGTACGGATAAACGGCAGGCCGAGGGTAATATTAACCGCCCGACCAAATCCCTGAAATTTAAGCACCGGTAACCCCTGATCGTGATACATCGCCAGCACCGCATCGGCATGTTGCAGATATTTGGGCTGGAACAGTGTATCCGCAGGCAGCGGACCGGTGAGTTGAATGCCTTGCTCGCGCAGCGCATTGAGTGCCGGGATGATCGTGTCTATCTCTTCCCGCCCCATGTGACCGCCTTCTCCGGCATGGGGATTCAGTCCGCAGACAAAAATATGCGGCTGAGCAATGGCAAACTTATGCTTGAGATCCTGATGCAGAATGGTGATGACTTCATGCAGACAATCGCGGGTGACGGCACCAGCAACATCTTTTAACGGCAGATGCGTAGTGGCAAGCGCGACACGCAGTTGCTCGGTGGCCAGCATCATCACCACGCGCTGCGCGCCCGCGCGCTCGGCAAAAAATTCAGTATGCCCGGTAAACGGAATGCCCGCGTCGTTAATCACGCCCTTGTGAACGGGGCCAGTAATTAAGGCAGAAAACTCCCCGGATAAACATCCGTCGCAGGCGCGTGCCAGGGTTTCCAGCACATAGTGGCTGTTGGCGACGCATAGCGTGCCGGGCGTGACCGGCTGCGGTATTTCAACGGGGAGAACGGTGAGCGTGCCAGCCTGTTGCGGTTCGGGTTCGCCTGCGGCGTCGTAAACGCGCAGCGTCAACGGCAAACCCAACTGAGCGGCACGTTGCAGCAACAGCTGGGGAGAAGCACACACAACCAGTTCAACAGGCCAGGCTCGCTGAGCCAGTTGAACGGCAAGATCGGGACCAATCCCGGCGGGTTCGCCGGGCGTGATCACCACACGAAAATCACTGCGCATTGTTATCCAGGATTTTCACGTAAGCGCCGGCGCGCTGTTCCTGCATCCAGGTTTGCGCTTCTTCCGCAAACTTACGATTAAACAGCATACGGTAAGCGCGCTCTTTCTGGGCTGCATCGGTTTTATCCACCTGACGCGTATCCAGCAGCTGAATCAGATGCCAGCCAAAAGAGGAGTGGACCGGCTGACTGGTTTCGCCTTTTTTCAGACGCAGCAGCGCATCGCGGAATGCCGGGTCAAACACTTCTGGTGAGGTCCAGCCCAGATCGCCGCCCTGATTAGCCGAACCCGGATCGTCGGAGAACTGTTTGGCGGCCGCGGCAAAGGTCGTCTTACCACTGCGAATGTCGGCAGCAATCTGTTCCAGCTTAGCGCGAGCCTGATCGTCAGTCATGATCGGAGACGGCTTCAGCAGAATGTGGCGCGCATGCACTTCGGTAACAGAGACGTTTTTGCTCTCGCCGCGCAGATCGTTCACCTTCAGGATATGGAAACCCACACCTGAACGGATAGGGCCAACAATGTCGCCCTTCTTCGCTGTGGTCAGCGCCTGAGCAAACAGGGTAGGCAGCTCTTCGATTTTTGCCCAGCCCATGTTGCCGCCCTTCAGCGCCTGAGAATCGGCGGAGTAGGTCACGGCCAGCTTGCCAAAGTCTGCGCCACCTTTCAGTTCCGTTATCAGCTGTTTTGCCAGCTTCTCCTGATCGTCAACCTGCTGCTGCGTAGGGTTTTCCGGCAGAGGCAGCAGGATATGACTGATATTCATTTCAGTGCCCTGCGTATTCTGAGCGCCAACCTGCTGCGCCAGCGTATCGACTTCCTGCGGCAGGATAGTGACACGACGGCGGACTTCATTATTACGCACTTCAGAGATCAGCATCTCTTTACGGATCTGAGCACGATAGGTGTTGTAGTTCATCCCGTCGTAAGCCAGGCGGCTTCTCAGCTGATCAACGCTCATGCGGTTTTGCGCGGCGATATTCTGAATAGCCTGATCCAGTTGCTGATCGGTAATCTGTAAACCGGCTTTATCACCTAACTGCAGGATGATCGCGTCCATGATCTCACGTTCGAGGATCTGATGGCGCAACGTCTTATCATCAGGCAACTGTTGACCTGCCTGCTTCGCCTGAGATTTAACGGTGCTCATCATGCTGTCCACGTCACTCTCGAGGACCACGCCGTTATTCACTACAGCTGCAACTTTATCAACCACTTGTGGTGCTGCGAACGCGGTGTTGGCACTGAGCGCCACACCAAGAATCAGCATTCTCCAGTTCTTCATACTTTATCCATTATTGGTTCCGCACTGCGGGATTGCCTGTCAAACATCACAACATCAGAATGCACGCTGATAAGGGATGATACCCTGACTCAGCATCTGGCCGGTTCCCAGGCCATAATTTGAGCTCAGGCCACGTAACTCAATGTTGAATGAGATTTGGTTGTCATACTTACTGTCGTTGTTTTCCCAACCGTTGATTTTGCGCTCATATCCCAGACGAATTGCGTAGCAACAAGAGCTGTACTGCAGGCCAACCAACTGTGATGCAGGACGATTATTACGCGTATCATAGTAATACGCGCCAACCACCGACCAGGCATCATGAATCGGCCAGCTCGCCGTCGTACCGACCTGTGAAATCCCGTTTTTATAAATCGGGTTATTCACCAGTGAACTGTCGTTCAGCGCAGAAGCAACATACTCCGGGCTACTGTAACGGTAGCTCAACTGCACCATACGGTCAGCATCACGGCGGTATTCCAGCACGGTATTTCCCTGTGCCACGTTATTCAGGCGGGTATCGTACTGCAGCCCGCCGCGCACGCCCCAACGGTCACTTATCTTCCAGTAGCTGTCACCCGCCCACAGAAGACTACCGGTATCGTCTTCTTTATTGACCTGGTTAACACCCGTACGAGAAGGCGTGAACGAATAGATTTGACCTACAGAAACGTTAAAACGTTCAACCAAATCGGTATCATAAATTCGCGTAGTGACACCGGTGGCAACCTGGTTGGCCGATGCGATGCGATCCAGGCCGCTGTATGAACGATCGCGGAACAGGCCGGTATAGTCGGTTTGCAGCAGGGTGGAGTCGTAAGGGTAGATATCACTCTGGTTACGATACGGGATATACAGGTACTGAACCCGGGGTTCCAGCGTCTGCGTGTAGCCCTGCGCCCAGTCCATATCGCGGTCAAACACCATACGACCGTCGACCTTGAACTGGGGCAAGGTGCGGTTGACGGAGTCTTTAAGCTGGCCACTTACAGGGCGATTATTTGAATTATTAAGTACTACGTTATTGTAGTAATCAACATCTTTCTGCTGATAGTGCGTCGCCAGAAACTTCGCTTCGGTATCCAGACTGGCCCAACCGTTGGACAACGGCAGATTAATCGTGGGCTCAACGTGTAAACGCGTGGTTTCAGGATAGTCGTTGTTGACGTTGGTAAACTTGACGGCCTGCGCATAGATGCGGGTGTCGAACGGACCCACATCGTTCTGGTACCAGTTCAGATCCAGTTGCGGGAAGGCGCGATAGACGTTGCTGTTGCTCGTGTTGCCAAAAATCTGGAAATCTTTGGTCGACAGCGTTGCGTCCCAGTTGGTATCCGCATAGCCCACGCTGAATTTTTGCGAGGCGTAACCATCTGTCGAACTGTAGTAAGGCGAGGTCAGATCGTTGAAATAAAACGGGTCGCTGACTTTGGTGTAGTCAGCGTTAAAACGCCAGTGTTGGTCGTAAACACCAGAGTGACGCCAGTAAAATAACCAACGGTCCGAACTGTCATTTTGGGCAATGCCGCGTGCAGCTTTGTCGTTGTCATACTGTTTATCTGAGGCCAGATAGTCAAACTCAACGAGGCCTGCGCCAGCCTGTGTCAGATAACGGAACTCATTCTGTAATTGCAGCCCGCGATTACTCATGTAATGCGGCGTAATGGTCGCATCGGCCTGTGGCGCGATGTTCCAGTAGTAGGGCAGAATGAACTCAAAACCGTTGCTGCTGCCGTATTTAGCATTGGGGATCAGAAAACCGGAGCGGCGACGATCGCCCAATGGCAATTGCAGATAGGGGCTGTAAAAAACCGGAACGGAACCCAGTTTAAAGCGCGCATTCCAGATTTCAGCCACTTCTTCCTGACGATCCTGAATGATCTCAGAACCTGCGACGCTCCAGCTGTTGCTGCCGGGCAGACAGGAAGTGAAGGTGCCGTTTTCCATGATGGTGTAACGGTTTTCACCGCGCAGCTTCATTTGATCGCCCGTTCCACGGCCCTGACGGCCTACCATCTGATAATCGCCGTTCCAGACGTTGGTATCTTTGGTATTCAGATTTGACCAGGCTTTCGGACCTTTCAGGATGACCTGATTATCATCGTAGTGCACATTACCTAGCGCATCGACGGTACGCACGGGGACGGTCTGACCTTCAGGCTGGCGTTGGTGAAGCTGTACTTCATCTGCCAGCATGCGGCTGTTACCCTGCTGCACATCCACATCGCCTGTGAAGACCGCATCGTCAGGATAGTTGCCTTTCAGGGAATCCGAGTGAATAGTAACGGGCAGCTGATTAGGATCGCCGTTAACCAGGGGGCGATTGTAGCTCGGCACGCCTAACATACACTGCGACATTAAATCATCGGCGAAGGCTTGCTGGCTAATGGCTGCGCCGATCATGGTGGCCAGCAGAGTAGGTATATGTTTTTTCATACGCGGTATCGAGAATTCCATGAAAACTGGCATCATGCCGACAATCGGGTCAGAGACTAACGCACTGCCTGGCGTTGCGCCAGTGTTAATCCTTTTCTGTCCGCGCTGCCGTTAGGCGCTGAGATAAATGACAGGTATGATAATGCAATTTTCAGCCGTAAGCATGGCGAATTGAGGAGTTTATGCGCTACTGGGGAAAAGTAATAGGTTTAGTGCTTGGATTGCTGTCCGGCGCAGGCTTTTGGGGAATTGTTATTGGTCTGATCATTGGGCATGGATTTGACAAGGTTCGCGGCGCGCAGAGCAAAGCTTACTTCTCAAATAATCAGACCCGGCAGTCACTCTTTTTCAGCACGACTTTTCAGGTCATGGGGCACTTAACCAAGTCGAAAGGGCGCGTAACCGAAGCGGATATTCAGATTGCATCGCTGTTTATGGATCGCATGCAGCTGCATGGCGATGCCCGAATGGCTGCACAGCGCGCCTTTCGCGAAGGCAAGCAGGGGGAATATCCGCTCCGTACCAAACTGCGTGAATTGCGCAGTGCCTGCTTCGGACGTTTTGATCTGATTAGGATGTTTCTGGAAATTCAGATCCAGGCCGCGTTTGCCGATGGGTCGCTGCATCCCAATGAACGTCAGGTGCTGTATGTGATTGGTGAAGAACTGGGGATTTCTCAGAGTCAGTTCGACCAGTTTCTGCGCATGATGGAGGGGGGACAGCAGTTCGGCGGCGGTCGCAGCTATTCACAGCAGGGCGGTTTTCAGCAGGCGCAACGAGGCCCGACGTTATCCGATGCCTGTAACGTTTTGGGTGTGAAAACCACCGACGATGCCACCACCATCAAACGCGCCTATCGCAAACTGATGAGTGAACATCACCCGGATAAGCTGGTGGCGAAAGGTCTGCCGCCCGAAATGATGGAGATGGCGAAACAGAAAGCGCAGGACATTCAGTCGGCTTACGATCTGATTCGCAAAGAAAAAGGCTTTAAATAAGTGAGATGCGCGCCCGGCTGATGGCGAGGGCGCGCGAAGCATTAGCATCATGGCAGATTAAAAATCGGCAGGCTGCCTGAAGGTCATGGCATTACCAAACGCCGGGTGCGTGATGGTCAGCGATTCGGCGTGCAGCAGAAGACGATCTGACATGGCTTTTGCTTCCGGATGTGCGTAAAAACCGTCACCCAGAATCGGATGGCCCAGCGCCAACATATGTACGCGCAGCTGATGCGAGCGCCCGGTAATCGGTTTGAGCGCGACGCGCGCGCTGTTATCTTCACCGTATTCCACAACCTGATAGTCGGTTTGCGCCGACTTGCCGGTGTCGAAACACACTTTCTGCTTCGGGCGATTAGGCCAGTCGCAAATCAGCGGTAAATCCACCATGCCCTTCTCCTGCGCCGGATGGCCCCAAACCCGGGCCACATAGGTCTTTGCAGGCTCGCGTTCACGAAACTGGCGTTTAAGCTCGCGCTCTGCGGCCTTTGTCAGGGCGACCACAATCACGCCGCTGGTCGCCATGTCCAGCCGATGCACAGATTCCGCCTCAGGATAATCGCGTTGGATCCGCGTCATCACGCTGTCTTTGTGCTCGTCAAGCCGACCGGGTACCGAAAGCAGGCCGCTGGGCTTATTCACCACCATGATATGGGCATCCTGATACAGAATGTGCAGCCAGGGCTCAAGCGGCGGATTGTAGGGTTCCATACTCTATTCCAAAAAAGAGGGCCTTGCGGCCCTGAACTTATTGATGCGTAACCACAATCAGACGCAGTGCATCCAGTCGCCAGTTCGCTTCATCCAGACTCTCCAGTACCTGCTGGCGATTCGTTTCCAGCGCATCGACCTCATCGTCACGGATGTTGGGGTTAACGGCTTTCAGTGCTTCCAGACGTGATAACTCGGCCCCCAGCTTTTCGCTCGCCTCGCGCCGTGCCGCGTCAATAACGGCACGTGCTTCACTGACGACTTCTTTTTCAGCCAGCGTCAGGATCGCGTGAACGTCCTGCTGTACGGCATTCACCAGCTTACTTCCGGTGTGGCGGTTAACGGCATTCAACTGGCGGTTGAAGCTTTCGAATTCCACTTTACCGGCCAGGTTCGTCCCGTTGCGATCCAGCAGCAGGCGCACCGGCGTAGGGGGCAGGAAGCGGGTTAGCTGCAGATGTTTCGGTGCCTGGGATTCCACCACGTAGATCATCTCGACCAGCAGTGTTCCCACAGGCAATGCCTTGTTCTTTAACAGCGACAGCGCACAACTGCCGGTGTCACCTGACAGAATCAGATCCAGGCCATTACGGATTAACGGATGTTCCCAGGTAATAAACTGCGTATCTTCACGCGACAGGGCCTGATCGCGATTGAAGGTGATCGTACAGCCGTCTTCCGGCAGGCCAGGAAAGTCCGGAACCAGCATATGATCTGAAGGTGTCAGCACGATCAGGTTATCACTGCGGTCTTCCTGATTAATGCCGACGATATCAAACAGGTTAAGAGCAAAGTTAACCAGTTCGGTATCATTATCCTGTTCGGCAATAGTATTGGCCAGCGCCTGGGCGGCTTCACCACCGTTAGAGTTTAGCTCCAGCAGGCGGTCGCGGCCCTGTTCGAGTTGGGATTTCAGCGCATCATGCTGCTTACGGCATTCGCTAATGAAATCATCAAACCCGTCGCTGTTTTCCGGTGCGGCCAGGTAGTTAATCAGCTCTGCGTTGACGCTGTCGTAGATGGCTCTGCCGGTCGGGCAGGTGTGCTCGAACGCGTCCAGCCCTTCGTGATACCAGCGCAGCAGCACGGCCTGGGCCGTTTTCTCCAGCCAGGGGACCAGAATCTGAATATCGTGCGCCTGGCCAATACGATCCAGTCGGCCAATACGCTGTTCCAGCAGATCCGGGTTAAACGGCAGATCGAACATCACCAGACGGCTGGCGAACTGAAAGTTACGGCCTTCGGAACCAATTTCGGAACACAGCAGAACTTGTGCGCCGTTCTCTTCAGAAGCGAACCAGGCGGCAGCCCGATCGCGTTCAATGATCGACAGCCCTTCATGGAACACGGCGGCGCGAATCCCTTCACGTTCACGCAGCACCTGCTCCAGTTGAAGTGCTGTAGCGGCCTGAGCACAGATCACCAGCACTTTTTCTTTACGGTTGCTGGTCAGGTAACCCATGAGCCATTCAACGCGCGGATCGAAGTTCCACCAGGTGCCGGTATCGCCTTCGAACTCCTGATAAATCTGTTCCGGATAGAGCAGATCGCGCGCGCGCGCTTCTGCGCTTTTACGTGTGCCCATAATACCGGACACCTTAATGGCCGTTTGATACTGAGCCGGCAGGGGCAGACGAATGGCGTGTAACTCACGTTTCGGGAAGCCTTTCACCCCGTTGCGGGTATTACGGAACAGCACGCGGCTGGTACCGTGGCGATCCATCAGCATGGAAATGAGTTCGCTGCGCGCGTCCTGTTTGCCTTCACGATCGCTGTTTGCCACCTGCAGCAGCGGTTCAATATCCTGCTCGCCGACCAGCTCATTGATCATATTCATCTCGTTTTGTGAGATGGCATGATCGGCCAGCAGCGATGTCACCGCATCGGCAATCGGGCGGAAGTGCTGCTGCTCTTCAACAAAGGCGGCAAAATCATGAAAACGGTCGGGGTCAAGCAAGCGCAGGCGCGCAAAATGACTCTCCATGCCCAGCTGTTCTGGCGTCGCGGTCAGTAACAGGACGCCCGGCGTTTTTTCAGCCAGTTTTTCGATCACCTGATACTCACGGCTTGGTTCGCCTTCGGACCAGGCCAAATGGTGCGCTTCATCCACCACCATTAAATCCCAGTCTGCGTCCGCCAGCTTATCCAGACGCTGTTTGTTGCGACGCACAAAGTCCAGCGAGCAGATAATCAACTGTTCGGTGTCAAAGGCATTGTCGCTGTCGTGCTGCGCTTCAGCGTAACGATCGTCGTCAAACAGGGCGAAGCGCAGGTTGAAGCGGCGCAGCATTTCTACCAGCCACTGATGTTGCAGGGTTTCTGGCACGACGATAAGTACGCGTTCAGCACGGCCTGCCAACAGCTGCTGCTGGATGATCATGCCGGCTTCGATGGTTTTCCCCAGGCCGACCTCATCCGCCAGCAGGACGCGCGGCGCATGGCGGCGGCCTACGTCGTGGGCGATATGCAGCTGGTGGGGGATCAGATTGGTACGCATGCCGCGCAGGCCGCTGACGGGCAGGCGATACTGCTCACTTTGATATTTACGTGCGCGAAAACGCAGGGCGAAGCGATCCATACGGTCGAGCTGGCCTGCAAACAGCCTGTCCTGAGGTTTGCTGAACACCAGTTTGCTGTCGAGCATCACTTCACGCAGCATGACGTGGGTTTCTTCGGTATCAAGGCGCGTGCCGATATAGGTTATCAGGTCATTGTCATTGCGTACTTCATCGACCTGCATCTGCCAGCCTTCGTGGCTGGTAACGGTATCACCCGGATTAAAAATCACGCGGGTGACCGGCGAGTCGCTGCGAGCGTAGAGGCGATTTTCCCCTGTGGCCGGGAACAGCAGGGTGATCATGCGCGTATCAATCGCCACCACGGTGCCTAATCCCAGTTCACTTTCTGTATCACTAATCCAACGCTGACCTAATGTAAAAACCATATAATTTTTGCTCGAATTTTTAACGTTTTTGAAGGTGTTCCCCATTCTCAGGCAATAGCATTTCATCCAGGCAAAAGGGCCTGGTGCGTCATGTCAGAGCAGTGAGTTTTGAGGAAGGGCGTTATGGTACTGGATGGCAGGGCATTCGTCACCTGTCAAAAAAGGCCTAACTGCCCGGTAATGAGTGTAGCAAAGTCGCCATCGACAAAAGGCAGAATGCCTTCGGCTACGGGCTGCAGCTGTTTAGTCACGTAGTGATCGTAGTCCAGCGGCGTGGTTCGGGCCTCTACCGGCTCGGGGCCGCCGGTGGCAATCACATAACGAATGCGGCCCCCGGTCTGATATTGCAACGGCCGGCCCAGCTTACGATTCTGCTCATCAGCCAGACGGGCGGCGCGGACATGGGGCGGCACATTGCGTTCATACTCGTTCAGTGGGCGGCGCAGGCGCTTTTTATAAATCAGCCTGTCGTCCAGCTCACCTGCCAACAGCTGGGCTACCGTGTTACGAACATAGTCTTCCCACGGCTGGCGATGAAATATGCGGCTGTAAAGCTCCTGCTGAAACTGCTGCGCCAGCGGCGTCCAGTCGGTACGTACCGATTCCAGTCCTTTGAACACCATACGCTCACTTTCGCCTGCCCGAATTAAGCCCGCATAGCGTTTTTTACTGCCCTGTTCAGCACCGCGAATCGTCGGCATCAGGAATCGGCAAAAGTGATTTTCATACTCCAGCTCCAGGGCGCTGGTCAGGCCGTATTGCTGCTGCAGATGTTCACGCCACCAACCGTTGACCTTCCCGGCCAGTGCCCGGCCAATTGCCTCTGCCTCGTCTTCATCCCGGGCGGATTTCAGCCAGACAAAGGTCGAATCGGTGTCGCCATAAATCACATCGTACCCTTCGGCTTCAATGAGTTCACGGGTTTGCTGCATGATGGCATGACCGCGCAGCGTGATAGACGAGGCCAGGCGAGGGTCAAAAAAGCGGCAGGCGCTGGTGCCGAGCACGCCGTAAAACGCATTCATGATGATTTTCAGGGCCTGCGACAGGGGTTTATTGCCCTGTGTTTTTGCGGTTTCGCGCCCCTGCCAAATCTGCTCTACGATGGCGGGCAGGCAATGCGTCTCACGTGAGAAGCGCGCCTCGCGAAAACCGGGCACCGAGTCCGCATCCGTTGGGTGCGCCAGACCTTCGATGAGCCCGACGGGATCGATCAGAAAGGTGCGGATAATCGAGGGATACAGGCTTTTATAATCCAGCACTAACACGGAATCATACAGGCCGGGCCGGGAATCCATCACGTAGCCGCCGGGGCTGGCTTCCGGCGCCACATCGCCCAGATTCGGGGCGACAAAACCGGCCCGGTGCATGCGGGGGATGTACAGATGACCGAATGCCGCGACGGAGCCGCCGTGGCGATCGACTGCCAGCCCGTTAACGGCAGCGCGCTCCAGTAAAAACGGCATGATCTCGGTTTTATGAAAGATGCGCGTGACCAGCTCGCAGTCCTTCAGGTTGTAGCGCGCCAGCGCCGGTTTATCGTTGGCAAAACGCCAGTTGATCTCTTCCATGCGCTGCCATGGGTTATCAATGGCTTTGCCTTCACCGAGCAGCTGTTGCGAAACAGATTCCAGACTAAAAGAGGGAAAATCCCAGAAGGCGGATTTCAGGGCATCGATGCCGTCAATAATCAGGCGACCTGTCGCCTGGGCAAAAAACACGCCGGGTTTAAACCCATGCTCGCGCCACTCCAGCGCGGCCTGCTGGCGGCCAAGGCGTAACGGAATGCCGTAGCGATCGGCGTGTTTCTGCAGCACGCGCAGGTCAAACTGCACCACGTTCCAGCCGATAATCACATCCGGATCGTTATCGGCAAACCAGCGATTCAGCGCCTCCAGCAACTGCGGGCGGCTCTCAAGATAGATAAGTTCGAAATCCAGTTCGCTGGCGTCGCCGTTAGGCGGTCCCAGCATGAAAACCTGGCGCTGTCCGCAGCCTTCCAGACCAATGCAGTAAAGCTCGCCATGCTGGGTCGTTTCAATATCCAGCGAGACCCACTTCAGCGGGGGCCGGTAATCGGGATGGGGTTTCAGACGGGCGTTAACCCATGTGTCGCCCTGAATGTCACCATCAAACCACACGGGCGCGGTAATAAACCGTTCCATTAGGTAGCGTTCGGGTGGACGAATGTCGGATTCATACAGGGGGATACCGCTTTCGCGCAGTTTCTTTTCAACCCACTGCAACTGGCGATGCTGCCGGCAGTACAGGCCAAATACTGGACGGCGGCGAAAATCTTTTAATTGCAGAGGCTGCATCCGCAGCTGGCGCTCGCCCTGCAACAGCGTGTCGACCTGCGCCTGATATTCACAGGGAATAAACGTCACGGATTCCTGTAAAGGCAGCACAACGCGCTGAGCACCCTCGTCGGTGGCCAGCCACAGCGTAATTTCGGTGCCTTGCGGCGTGTCGCGCCAGTGACGGCTGAGCAGAAACCCTGCGCGGGGCTTATTCACGTATTCTCCAGGCAGATAGCGAGTCGGACATCTCATTGACCAGTATAACATGGATATTTATACAGTGTCTGCCGGTGCGTTTTGTCAATATTGGCCTACAATTCTTGCCTTGACGCTGTGATGTCTGCTCTGGACAATCCAGCCTTCTGCTTTTTCTGAGGATTGATATGGAAGCCTGGGTTGAACACCTGATTACACAGTCGCTGGAGTGGGCGCTGTTTGCCGTCGCGCTGGTGACGTTTCTGGAGTCATTGGCGTTCGTGGGGCTGTTACTCCCTGGCACCGTCATGATGGCGAGCCTGGGTGCGCTGGTGGGCAGTGGACAGATCGGCTTATATCCCGCCTGGGCCGCGGGCTTCATTGGCTGCCTGCTGGGCGACTGGGTTTCCTATGGCATTGGCTGGAAGTTTCAGGGGCCGCTCCATCGCTGGAAATACCTGCAAAAGTACAAAGGGCTGCTGGATAAGACCGAACACGCGCTGTATCAGCACAGCATGTTTACCATTCTGGTCGGGCGCTTTGTCGGGCCAACCCGACCGCTGATCCCGCTGGTGGCGGGCATGCTGGAATTGCCGGTACGCAAATTTCTGCCCCCCAATCTGATCGGCTGTATTTTATGGCCACCGCTCTATTTATTGCCGGGTATTCTGGCAGGCGTCGCGATTGATGTTCCGAAAGAAGCCCAGGGCGGCCATTTCATCTGGCTGTTATTAGGCGTTGCTATCCTGGTATGGCTGGGATGCTGGCTGTGCTGGCGCTGGTGGCGCAGTGGAAAAACGCGCGACTGGGCGACGGCGTATTTGCCACCCGAACGTCTGCGCTGGCTGGCGCCGCTAAGTTTTGTGGTGGCCGTTGCGGCGTTCGTCGGCATCCAGTTTCATCCGATGATGCCGATTTTCCGCCACCTGTTGTGGCAGGTCTTTATCGGTTAACGGCGCGGGATGCCGAGCACATCGGCTTCCCGTATGTTCCCTGACAACAGTGCGTCCGTCGATCCCTGCCAGTAAACGCGTCCATCCACCACCACCACGCTACGTGGCGCTATCTGCTGTGCGTCTTCAAGACTGTGCGACACCATCAGCAACGTAATCGCACGGGTTTCGCAGACGGTGCGCACCAGATTAAGCATCTCGCCGCGCAGGGCTGGATCGAGCGCCGAAAAAGGTTCATCCAGCAGCAGCACCGGGCGATCGCGCAGTAAACAGCGTGCCAGGGCAACGCGCTGGCGTTGTCCTCCCGAGAGCTGGCCCGGCAGGCGTGACAGCATCTCACTGAGTCCGACCTGCTGCGCAATGGTCGTCACCTGCTGGCGCTGATCTGAGGTCAGCTTCAGACCGGGATGTAAGCCCAGCCCCAGGTTCTGTTCTACGCTCAGGTGCGGAAACAGGTTATTTTCCTGAAACAGCATTGATACCGGGCGCTGGGCGGGCACGCTATTCGTATGGTCAACACCGTTAATCGTCAGGCTGCCCTGGCTGACGGGCAGAAAACCGGCAATCAGGTTTAATAACGTACTTTTACCTGCCCCGCTTGGGCCGAGAATCGCCAGTCGTTCGCCGCGCCCGGCGTGAAGGGAAAAACGCATCGGCAAATGCTGATACAGGTAAGTCAGATTATTCAGTGTCAGCATGGCGGCCCGGTAATTTTTCCATCAAGGTGAACAGAGACAGGCAGAGTAGCAGCAATAACAGTGCAGTAACGGCACCATCGGCACCGCGATAGGCGCCTATCTGCTGATAAAGGTAGAACGGCAGCGTGCGGAAATCGCCATTACCAAACAGCGCCACGACGCCAAAATCACCAATCGACAGCACGCAGGCAAACGCCAGCGCCTGCGCCAGCGGACGTTTCAACGCCCGGAGTTCAATCAGCCACAGGCGGTCCCAGCCGCTGATGCCCAGTGCCCCGCAAAGGTGGGCGTAACGTTCAGCGATATCCCGCATCGGGTTTTCCAGCACTTTCAACGCGTAGGGAATCGCGATTAACGCATTGGCAAAGATCACCACGCCATCCGCGGAGTCCGGCAAGCCGGTCGTGGCGTTCAGTAGCAGGAAAAAGCCGGTTGCCAGCACGATACCGGGCATTGCCAAAATCAGCATGCCGCTGGTGTCCATGATCTGTGCGGCGAGTGTATGCTGCCGCAGGCGCAGCTCCCGGCTGCTCCACAACAGCATGGTGGTCAGGACCAGACACAGCACGCCGGCGCCGAGCGCGATACGTAACGAGGTCAACGTTGCCTGCCATAACGCCGGTTGCTGTAACGCGCCCCGAAGCCCGCCATCCAGACCATTTACGATCACCGCCAGCAGCGGTGGGAGTAGCAGCAGCAGGGCGAAAAAGATGATGGCGGCGTCGCTGACGCGGGCCAGCGTGGAATCCTGAGGATCGCGCCAGCCGTTCAGTTGCGGACTACCCGCCGGAATGGCGTTGCTGAAGCGCTGGCTGAGGAGCACCAGCACCAGGCAGCAGCTGAGCTGAATCAGCGCCAGGAGCGCCGCGCGGCCCGGATCGTAGTCATAGCTTAGCGCCTGGAAGATGGCCAGTTCGATGGTGGTCGCCTGCGGCCCGCCACCCAGCGATAGCACGGTGGCAAAACTGGCAAAACAGAGCATAAAGATTAATGCCCCGGTGGGCAGGAGCTGGCGGCGCAGCCAGGGCCATTCAAGCAGCCGGAAATGATGCCAGCCACGTATGTTCAGTTGGGCAGCAAGCTGACGCTGTTCGGCAGGAATGCTTTCCAGCGCCTGCAGCATCAGGCGCGTGGCCAGCGGCAGGTTGAAAAACACATGGGCCAGTAAAATTCCCTGAAGCCCGTAAGGCGAGAAGTGATAGTCCACGCCAAGCCAGGCGCAAAGCTGTGCCAGCCAGCCCACCCGACCATAGACGGTGAGCAGGCCGAATACGGCCACCAGCACGGGCAGAACCAGCGTCATGGCGCACAGGCGCAGCAACACCTGACGTCCGGGAAAGCGCCGCCGATAAAGGGCTCGGGACAATGGAATGGCCGGCAGCAAGGAGAGCAGGGCGGAAAGCAGCGCCTGCTTAAACGAAAAGCCAATAACATGATGCAGATACGTATCCTGCAGGACAGACCGCCAGTTGGTCGCTGGCGCCGCCATCCACAGTGCTGTGAAGGCCAGCAGCGCCACGCTGCAGAGCAGCAGCGTGGCGAGCGAACCCGGAATCAGCCAGAAAGGGATTAACGGCTGACGGCGCGTTGCCATTGGCTAACCCATTGCGAACGGTGGCTGGCAACCTCTTCCGGTGAAAACTGCAATGTTGTCTTCGGCACGCTGAGCGAGGCAAACCCGGCGGGGAGGTCAGTTTTGATCACCGGATACATCCAGTTCCCGGTAGGGATGGTGTTCTGAAAGGCTGGCGTAACCATGAATTGCATAAACTGTTCTGCCAGTTTGGGCTGCTTGCTGTTCGCCAGTCGGGCGGCCACCTCAACCTGCAGATAGTTGCCTTCGGCGAAGGATGCCGCAGCATAGTTATCTTTTTTCTCTTCAATGATGTGATAAGCCGGTGACGTGGTATAGCTCAGCACCAGATCGCTCTCGCCTTTAAGAAACAGGCCGTAGGCTTCACTCCAGCCTTTGGTGACCGTGACGGTTTTCTTCGCCAGCTTTTGCCAGGCCTCAGGCGCGTTGTCCCCGTAAACCTTTTGCATCCACAGCAGCAGGCCAAGGCCTGGCGTGCTGGTGCGAGGATCTTCATAAATCACGCGCCATTTCTCTGGGCTTTCGACCAGTTCTTTCAGGCTTGTGGGGGGATTTTTTAGCGTGTTTTTGTTGTACACGAATGCGAAATAACCGTAATCGAACGGCACAAAGGTGGTGTCCTTCCAGCCGCCGGGCACCTGCAGCTCACGGGTATCCACGTCGCTTTTGGCAAACAGGCCGGTTTGCTGCGCGGCCTGCAGAAGGTTGTTATCCAGGCCTAGTACCACATCGGCCTTTGTGTTCTTGCCTTCCATACGTACACGGTTCAGCAGCGAAACACCGTCTTCCAGCGCGACAAATTTCAGCTCGCAACCGCACTGGGCTTCAAAGGCTTTTTTGACGGCCGGACCCGGCCCCCAGTCAGCGGAAAAGGCGTCGTAGGTGTAAACCGTCAGGACAGGTTTGGCCGCAAAGACCGGGGCAGAGAGTAACAGCAGCACGGGCAGGACGTTTTTTAACACTTTGCGCTCCTAGGGCGGCAGGGTTGAGTCGCAAAGGATCTGAGCAAAACAACCTCTCAAATCCCTACGTCGGTATTAACCGATTCAGGTTCGACGGGTATTTCTCAGCGCCCTGACACTGTGGAAAGGGGCACCCCGTTGAGAACGCCACATTCTAGTCATTAAATGCGCAAGGGGAAAGGCTCACAGCGTAGGCGGGGCAAACCAGGCGGATTTAAAATCAAACCAGCCCAATGTATTCATCCGCACGCCGCGCATACTGCGCTGGCCCTCCAGCAGCAGCCAGTGATGAAACAGCGGATGAAGCCAGCTATTTTCCACCAGATATTTACCCCATTCAGCGAGGGAGAGCGTTTTTTCACGCCAGCGCGTGGCATCCTGCTGCCAGTTAACAGGCATACAGTGCTGCATCAACGGCGTTTCGTATAACAGGGCAAACAGGGAATATTCGAGGGGCAGGGTAAAATTGACGCTACCCAGCCAGATATCACTCTCGCCTTCGCCCTGATGCCAGCTTTCGTAACTGACTTCCCGGGTGTTCAACGTAACGCCCTGTTCTGCCAGCAACGGACGTAAGGCATCCGTAATACTGACATGCTCAATATGCTGGTTATACCAGGTTAACGTCAGGCTCGTGAGGCCCGCCGGTTTGTCCACTGGGGTCAGATCGCGGCGATGGTGCCAGCGGGGTAGCAGGCCGTAAGCCGGGAACCAGTAGCGCTGATAACCCCTGCCCGCATTATTGAGGAGTGCAATCGGGTTAAGCAGGTCGCTGAGCCAGCGTCGAATGTCTCGATCGGCCATTTTTTCTGAACGCTGATCGAACAGTAAATAGTAGCAACCTTCTTCAAGCCGGCTCTCTTCCTGTTTCTCATCGGCTTTTTCGCCCTGCAGGCGAACCCCTGCATAAACCAGCTCTTCACTGATCTCTGGCAGTACCCACACCGACACATCATCGATCAGCGCGCGATAGCCAAAGTAGTCGTCAAACGCTTCTATCTTCAACTGGCTGTGCTGATTACGGACGACCCGATAAGGACCTGTTCCCAAAGGTTGACGGGCAAAATCGCGAATTTCAGGCCATTCCCGTGGCAGAATCATGGCGCTGACGCTGCCCAGCAGCCAGGGCAGCCAGCTGTCGGGCTGATCCAGATAGATATCCAGGGTCCAGGGGGCCGGTGAGTCGAGCCGTTGGATATGAGAAAACAGGGGATACTGACGCAGGCGTTCCAGGCTTGCGATCACATCGGCCATGTCCAGCTCCCGGCCATGATGAAAACGAATGGCAGGACGTAAATAAAAGCGCCAGTGGAGATCGGATGTTTGCTGCCAGTGATGGGCGATATCGGCCTCGATTTCCCCCTTTTCCTCATTTATGCGCGTCAGGCCGCTAAAGATCTGGCGGGCAATATGGGTTTCCGAACGGCGCAGGGGCGAACCGGGTAACAGATTCAGCAGAGGGCGATAATAGAGGACGCGCAAAATATGTTTGCCCTGGCGGAAGCTCCGCCCCAGGTGGGCGCTGATCATCTGTCTGACCTGATCTTTATCCCCCACCAGCTGGACTAACTGATCGATACGATCCTGCTCCAGAAGATCTTCGGCACGCTGCTGCTGGAGCGCCAGCCCGGTGTAGCAGAAGGTCATCAGGGAACGTTTGCCCCGTCCGGCTTCGGCCTGCCAGGTGAGCCAGCCAGCCGCTTGCATTCTGTTGAGCAGGTTTCGCATATGGCGACGCGAACAGTGCAGCAAATCAGCCAGTTCGCCCAGGGTTGTTTCCTGTGGTTGTCCCTGGCAATTTTGCCACAGACGAATGAACTGCTGCTTCAGACGTGATGACGACATAAAAGAGGAACTCCCTGATAAAGGTGCTCTGTTTTTCTTACCCCATTTTAGAGGCAATCTTTCCTGTATTGGAAGAGCGGGAGGCATTCAGTAATGAATGGCGCTCTGACATGGACTGGCAGCGATGTCTGTCCCTTCTGAGTAGTGTGTTACGATTTCGCCAGCAGGGTTATTCTGCTGGTTTTTTTTACGTTGTAGGTTTGGGTCGGGGTTCCATTGTTCCCGTTTCTCCCGTTGTTCTGTCAGGGATAAGGCATGAAATCTTTGTTATCGTTCTCGCGCCGTTTCAATCCGGTCTTTTTGGCTTTTATGGTGACAGCCTTTATCCTCGGCGTGGCCGGTGCGCTGCAGGCGCCGACGCTGAGCCTGTTTTTATCGCGAGAAGTACAGGTGCCACCGCTGTGGGTCGGGCTGTTTTTTACCATCAATGCCATCGCCGGCATTGTGGTCAGCATGATGATCGCAAAGCGCTCCGACAGCGTTGGCGATCGGCGGAATATCATCTTAGTGTGCTGTATCCTTGCCCTGGCAAACGCCATACTGTTCGCGTTTACCCGCCATTACCTGACGCTGATAACGCTGGGCGTGCTGTTATCGTCGCTGGCGAACGTCGCCATGCCGCAGCTCTTTGCGCTGGCGCGAGAATATGCCGACAGTTCCTCGCGCGAAGTGGTGATGTTCAGTTCCATTATGCGCGCTCAGGTGTCGCTGGCGTGGGTGATTGGGCCACCGCTGTCGTTTGCGCTGGCGCTGAATTTTGGTTTCGTTACGCTGTTCAGCGTGGCGGCCGGCTTGTTTTTTCTCTGTTTCCTGCTGATCTGGTTTACCGTGCCCTCGGTGCCGCGCGCGGCTTCCCTGATGCAGTCGGGCGGGATCCCCCTGAGCGGCTGGCGGATTCGTGACGTGCGCATTTTGTTTGCCGCATCAACGCTGATGTGGACCTGTAACACCATGTACATTATCGATATGCCGCTGTGGATCAGCAACGATCTGGGCCTGCCCGAAAAGCTTGCCGGTCTCTTAATGGGCACGGCCGCCGGGTTGGAAATCCCGGTCATGATCCTGGCCGGTTTCTATGCCAAACGTTGGGGTAAGCGAAAGATGATGGTGGGCGCGGTGGCCTCCGCCGTTGTGTTTTACAGCGGCCTGATTCTGTTTCACAGCCACCTGGCGCTGCTGGTCCTGCAGGTGTTCAACGCCCTGTTTATCGGCGTTGTTGCGGGCATTGGAATGTTGTGGTTTCAGGATCTGATGCCGGGGCGGGCGGGCGCAGCCACAACCCTGTTTACCAACAGCATTTCGACCGGCATTATTTTGGCGGGGTTATTTCAGGGCATACTGGTTGAACATTTTGGTCACGGCAGCGTTTACTGGGTGATTGCCGCGATTGCTTTACTGACGCTGGGAATGATACGCAACGTTAAAGACGTTTAATAAGCACGTTCCCCCGGCATAACAGTGCCGGGGGAACGGTGCTTTAGAGCACAATCCGCTTAATATCGCCAATGATAAAGATATAGGCGACTAAGCCAATCACCGCAGTGATACCGATATACACGAGCGCATAAAAAAAGCTGCTTGTCATTGAAATGATAATGCCGATAATCAGGGGCGCTAAAATCGAAGCCATATTGGCGCAAAAGTTAAATATACCACCAGTGAGTCCTGCCATAGAAGCCGGGGCAATATCTGCGATTATTGTCCAGCCCAGACCGACCATGCCTTGTCCAAAAAAGGCAATGGACATAACGATGATAACGGCGCTGTCTGAACTCATCCAGTTAGCCGCAATAATCGTGCCGGAAAGCACCAGGCCGCTAATAACCGGAAGTTTTCGGCTCACATTAATAGATCCTGTTGCATTCAACAGTTTATCTGAGAGCCACCCGCCAAAAATAACGCCTACAGCGGCAGCCATAAATGGCCATACAGAGAAAAAGCCCACCTGAAGCCATTCCAGTTGCCGTTCTTTCGCTAAATAGGTGGGAAACCATGTCAGAAAAAACACCAGGGTCGTATTTCCAGCGAATTGTCCGAGACTGGCACCAATAATTTGCCGGCAGCAGAGTAAACGTTTGGCATCGGGCCAATTAAAGGGCGCGTTTTTTAATGTTTCAATGGGTTCATTATTGATAATGTAATCAATTTCTTCCTGATTGGCTTTTTGGGATGCTTCAGGCTCATGGTAAAGTCGCCACCAAATAAACGTGAACAGAATACCGGCTCCGCCGGTAATAAAAAAAAGGCTGCGCCAGCCGTGATACTCCAGAATGAGATAGAGTAAGGGCGAGAAAGCCGCCAGACCAATATATTCCCCGACAGTATAGGTTGCGGTGGCGCGGGCACGTTCATGACGCGGGAACCATTTTGCCACTACGCGACTGTTAACCGGAAAACAGGGTGCTTCGCTCAATCCCAGCCCCAGTCTCAGTAAGATCAAAGACTTGAGCCCAAGAGTAAATGTTTGCAGTAGAGTGAAAATCGACCACAACAGCACGGAAAGGGCGTAGGTCAGTTTGTTACCAAAGCGATCTAAAAACATCCCTCCGGGGATTTGTGCCAGCGTATACGTCCAGGCGAAGGCAGAAAAAGCCACGCCCATCATAGCGGGATCGATTTCAAGTTCGCGGGTGATTTTTGGCGCAACGATGCCTAAAATTGTCCGATCAAGATAGTTAATCATTGTGCCAGCGGATATTAATAGCAGAATGATTATTCTGACTTTCGTGGGTTTATTTTTCGGCGTGCGCCTGCCAGCGTGTTCCTCATTGTATAACTTTTCCATGATGTATCCCTGAAGTTTAAACTATTTTTTGATGTTTTTTTTACATTGAAAAATAGTCTGATATTGCTAATTTTTTTGTTTCTTTATAGCATTTTTTAAGCGTCATTAATTTTGACCTGAGTACATAATTAGTCCTTTTAACGGTGATAAAGTAGCGATAGCAGATTTACTTTTCATTCAAAGGCAAATGCCATGAACCTCAAGCAACTTTATTATTTTAAACGCCTGTCAGAAACGGAGCATTACACGGAAGCGGCATCCAGTCTTTTTATCACCCAGCCCTCGCTTAGCCATGCTATCGCTGAGTTAGAAAAGGAGTTAGGCGTTTCACTCTTTTTCCGTCAGGGCAGAAATGTAAGGATTAGTGAAAGTGGGAAATGTTTTTTACCCTATGTTGAGACAGCACTGTCGGCACTGGAAAATGGCAGGGAGAGGCTAAAAAACAATCACCTTCTGTGCCGGGAAAATATCCGAATTGGGTTTATCTATACAATGGGGGAATATGTTATTCCGCAAATTATCAACAATTACTCCCAACACTTTCGTCATAATGATGTGACATTCTCTTTTAAACAGGGGACGTCAGTTGCGTTGTTGCAGTCACTCAAAGCGGATAAGGTTGATATGGTCATCTGTTCGCGGATTGGCGACGATCCTGATATTGAATTTATCCCGGTTATTGAACAAGAATTAGTGGTAGTGACAGCGAAAGATCATCCGTTAGCGCGTCTTCACGAAAGCGACGTTGATTTAGCGGAAACCATCCATTATCCCTATGTCTATTTTTCAGAAAGTAGTGGGCTACGTCCGTTTATTGACGACATCTTTCACCAGCAAACGCTGTCACCGGATATTGCCTGTTATGTGGAAGAGGATTTAGCAATGGCTGGGTTGGTCAGTATCGGCTATGGTATTGCCATCATGCCAAGAATTGCGGCGCTCACGCACTACAATCTCCATATCCTGACGATCAAAAATTTGCTTCCACCGCGTTATATTTGTCTGGCGACAATTAAAACAAAAATGCTTTCACCGGCGGCGCTGAGGCTAAAAAACTTTATTATTACGCACAGTGATGTCGCCAGGAAACATGCCCAAAGCGCGGCTTTGGGCATGTCCGCCGCTAGGAAAGCGTCTCCATCATCTCCCGCAGTTGTGTAACGGCGATTTGCCCTGGTGCCGAGGACTGGCCCAGGGTGCCAAACGTCATTGCGGAACCGAACAGGCGTCCGGTGACCCGACTGACTCCGCCCATTTTTCCCATCGACATCGTGATAAGCGGCCGCGTTGCGTAGTGCTCTTTCATTAACAGGGTCGCAGACAGCAGCGTCAGCACATCCTGAGGTGTTTGAGGCATTACGGCAATCTTGGGCAGGTCTGCACCTAAATCCTGCATGCGACGTAACCGGTAAATGATCTCTTCCTTCGCGGGCGTTTGGTGAAAGTCATGATTACTCATAATGACCTTAACACCTGCGTTATGCGCCTCGCTTACCAGCGAACGGATGCGTGACTCATCGTTAAACAACTCAATATCAATCACATCAGCCAGCCCGCTTAAGGCGGCCGCGCGGTTGAGCGCGAAGTATTGGTCATCACTGATGTCCATTTCGCCACCTTCTTTTTTACTGCGGAAGGTAAAGAGCAGCGGCGTTTCCCCAAGTTGCTGACGAATGTCGGCCAGCGCCAGCAAGACTTGCTTCTCGTCTTTACCCTCGATGAAGTGGTCGACGCGCCATTCGATAATGTCTGCCTGTGCGGAAGTCAGTAACTGTGCTCTGGCCTGAAGCTCCTCGCGAGTGCGGCCTGTCAAGGGCACACAAAGCCGCGTTTGCCCTGCCTGAAAGACGATTTTTTTAACCCTAACCGTTTGAGTCATAGTCATTCCTGTTTTAACTGTTCAACTAGCCGCTGTAGCGGACTGACGGCGTGTTTCCGCACAATGACGTTGAAATTGGCGGGAAGCGATATAAAGCGCAAGGATAAAACCTGTCACCGCAATAATCAGATCAAACCACATGATGCTGGCGATACTGGTTCGTGAAAGATGCGCTGTAAATAAAGGGATGGTAAAGCTGGCCAGACTGCCGGCGGTATAAAACACGCCTGTCGCAAAGCCTTTCGCTTGTGGAAAACTCATCGCCATAATCGTTGCACCTAGTTGCATAACGCCGCCCGCGGCCGCAAAACCAAATACGAACGCAAAACCGGTAACAATCAGTGGCGTTGGATAGAGGCAGACGATCAGCAGTGAGAGGGCCGACAGGAAGGTGTAAATGACCATCGCGATGGCTGAGCTCAACACTTTTTTCACCATAACCGCAGTGACGAATACGCAGGTCAGCGATCCTGCCGTGTAGATACTGAGTAACTTCACCGATGCGGTGTAGGGCATGCCCGCGACAAACTGCCCATACTGTGCCAGCCATTGGCTCACCAGATAAAACGTCGCCATGCTGATATAGCCGTAAAAGGTGAACACAACCATATCCAGCTGATACAGACGACTACGTGGTGGCGCGGTCACGCTGGCTGATGTTTCCGAGACTTTCTGTACCCGGTGATCGGGAAACGGCATTTTGATCAGGTAGATTCCGCTCATCGTCATTAAGGCTGCTGCCAGCACGAATGACCAACCAAACCACAAATCCGCCCAGATAAGCAGGCTAATGATAAACGGCAATAAAAATTGTCCGGCGGAGACAAACGCTTTTATCAGCACGTTAGCGCGGCTGGCGGAGTCCGGAAAGGCCTCCATCAGCGCCGGATAGGTAGCAGAATCAAGGAAACTGTTAGCCATTCCTGCCAGCACGCCAAAGAAATAGGCCGTGTAAATATCCCGGGTAAACAGGATACCGATGAAAAAGGCCACGTAACTGATGATGCCAAAATAGACAAAAGGCTTTCGGCCAAAACGATCCGACAGAAAACCGGTAACGATGGTAATCAGTTTGCCAATGCCCAGTGAGGAAATCACAATCGATACGCCCGCCGCATCGGTGTTCCATTGCGCCTGCAGGTTAGCCATGTTGAGAGTGATGACCAGCACCCCCATGCCATGAATGAGGTAATTGAGATACAGCCCGGCGGCGGTGGGAATATACTTGTTTTTCATCTCAGCCATCCTCAAAAAAGGATGTTTTTGATGTGATCAACCGGCATCGGTTTTCCCGTCCAGATTTCGAACGCGCTTGCGCCTTGCCACAGCATCATGCCGAGACCGTTAATAATACGGCAGCCTTTTTTCTCGGCCGTCTCAAGCAAATGTGTTTTACGTGGGATATAGACCACATCGGAGACAATAAGCTCAGGACGCAGGAAGCTCTCGTCGGGAAGCAGCATCTGTCCTTCAAAGGGTTTCATGCCGACGCCGGTCGCATTGGTCAGAATAACGCTGTCGTTAATTTCAGCACGCAAACGATCGTGGTCGTCGAGGTCAAAAAGGTGAATCTCACAGTCAGTATGGGCGCGAATCTTCGCAACGGTTTCCTGGGCATTTGCAAAGAATTTATCGCGTTGGTTAAAGACCGAGATCGCCTTAACGCCATCCAGGGCGGCTTGAACGCAAATGGCCGTTGCCGCACCGCCCGCGCCCAGAATCGTCATCTTTTTGCCCAGAATATCGATGCCCTCTTCAGCGAGGGCGCGCATATAACCTGTCCCATCCGTGATGTGCCCGGTCAGCACGCCGTTATCATTGACGACGGTATTCACCGCGCCCACAAGCTGTGCTGCGGGAGACAACGTATCCAGATAGCGGCAAACCTCCGTCTTATTGGGCATGGAAACATTGCATCCGCGCAGCTTCAGCGCACGAAAACCCTGCACCACCTTCTCCAGTTCCGCAGTGCCGACCTCAAAAGCCAGATAAACATAGTCCAGCCCAAGGTGCGCGAAGGCTTCGTTGTGCATGGTTGGCGACATGCTGTGGCGAATGGGGGTGGCGATCAGTCCAATCAGCTCGGTATGCCCGGTAATACGTTCTGCCATGATAGTGTCCTCAGTAAGTTAAAAGTGGAATGCTTGTCGCTTCGTGGCTGCCCAGTGCGCCAGTCTCTTCCAGGGCATCCAGTACGTTGCGTCCTTCGCGTACACCATCAATAATTCGCCGGGCTTTCAGGCTGTCGCCGATGTTCATTATTTTGATATGTCTGGCGGTGGCCCAGCGCTCAACGGCCTCGAAACCGCTGCGGTTGGGGCACATCCCCAGACAGATAAAGCCGTAGTCGAAAGCGATGTCGAAGGTGTGGTGGGCGTTTTTAACGCGGAAGCGATCGGGTTTGACCTCAATGAGCTGCGTGTCCATGTGTTGTTCTACCTGGTGCTGTTCAAGCAGCGCTAACATGGCACTCTTTGTGATGATGTCGAGGTCGCGTCCTGGTGAATTCTGCATTTCAATCAGTACTGCTTCAGCGCCCCGGGTGGCAAAATACTCGATGACATCGAGTCCAACGGCACCGCCGCCGACCACGGCGATACGTTTGCCTTGCAGCGCGCTGAATGTATCCAGGTGTTGAATCATGCCCGTAATCGTGAACACGACGCTGCCGGGGCGGTCGATCGTCTCATGTAATCCCGCAATGGGCGGCAGCAGGGGGACAGAGCCCGTGGCATTAACAATTAAGTCGGGACGCAGAACCTCAAGCTGCTCGGGCTGAACCTGTTGTCCCAGATGCAGTTGTAAATTCTCCAGCCGGGCCATACGGTTGCGCAGGAATTGCGGAAAATCGGCAATACGTTTTTTTTCGGGTAATCGTGCGATCTCGACAGCCAGCCCACCGATATGGTTTTTGGCTTCGAACAGCCAGGTCTTGCACCCTACCTCTGCGGCGGTGCAGGCGGCTTCGATGCCTGCCGTGCCAGCCCCGATCACGACGACACGCGTCGGTCGCTTGACCTGGCGCTGCTTATAAGCGTCGCCATGGATGATATCGGGGTTAATTGAGCAGCGAAGGGGAAGAGAGCGGGCGATGCGATGGTCGGCGCATCCAATATTGCATGAGATACACTTACGCATCGTCTCCTCATGCCCACTCTGTACCTTTTGTACCCAATCCGGTTCAGCAATCAACCCACGACCAATGGCGATCAGGTCCGCGTCACCCTGAGCAAGAATGTCTTCAGCAAGTTGCGGGGTGCGGATATTGCCTGCGACAACGGTGGGCTTATTAAATCTGGTGCGAACGGCACGTGACAGATAGCGTTTCCAGCCATCCTCTTGAGACATTTGGTCTATCTGTAAATACAGGTTGTCATTCTGCGCCGCTGACACATTGATGATGTCGACCTTTTCCTGACAACGTTCAAGAATGTGTAGCGAATCTTCCAGCGTGTTTCCGCCTTGTAAGAAATCATCCGCGCTGATACGCAGGCTGATGGGAAACATCGGTCCCACGCAGGCCCGAACTTTGTCGACAATCAGGGTTAAAAAGCGCGACCGATTCTCGATATTGCCACCAAATTCATCAGTACGCTGATTAAACAGTGGAGATAAAAACTGACTGATTAAATAAGAGTGACCGGCATGAATCTCTACGCAGTCAAAATTGGCGCGTCTGACGCGTTCTGCTGCGTCGCCAAATTTGTCAACCGCCCGATATATTTCCTCATGCGTCATCGGACGGGGAATATTACCATTCTTTTTGGACGGGACCGCGGAGGCGGAAATGGGCATTTCCCCATTTAGGCGATAGGCATAGGCTGATGCACCGGCGTGGTTTAACTGGATGGCGACACAGGTTCCATGTTTATGCAACGTCTCGGTAAGTTTGTATAAGCCAGGAATATACTGATCATTATCAATGCGCAGTTGTGTGGTGCCGTTCGACGCGAAGGGAAAATCCACACAAATATTCTCAATCGTAATGAGCCCAGTGCCGCCCCTGGCGCGAAGCGAATAGTAATCAAGCTGTTCCTGAGACACTTCGCCATTCAGACTGGCCAGGTTGGTGCCCATTGGCGGCATGATGACACGGTTTTTTAATGTCATTCCGTTGATTGTGAGCGGGGTAAACAGGTGAGGATAAGCGTGCATACAGAGTCTCCACAAAAGATCCGACAGCCAGGCTGAGACGACCTCGATGTGTTTTGCGTTAATCTTTATCTGTGGCGATGATAGCGAGGGGGAATGAGCGGAAATAATGCTTTTTTTTCTACAAGCTATAGGTGAGCTCTATGGAGTTAACGATCAAATAACATAAAAATGAAAATGATATTAATTAAATCAGCAAGCCATTTACGTCTTGTGAAAAAAGAGAAGGGAAAGTTGAGAGGGAAATGATGCGAGTCAAAATATCAACGTTGTTGCTGAATAAATAACAGGAGTTCTGCAATAAAATAAATCGCGATTAATTGTTTTAGCGCAGTTTTTGCCAGATGAAAAAAAGCCCGAACGGCAGAGCCGAACGGGCTGGTTACATTATTTACGCGTTAACGCATAAAGGCAGGCTGGTTACTTTCGTAAGCCGAGATCGCGCTTTCGTGCTGCAGCGTCAGGCCGATACTGTCCAGCCCGTTCAGCATGCAGTGACGACGAAAGTCATCAATCTTAAAGCTGTAGGTGTTGTTGCCCGCTTTCACGACCTGCGCTTCCAGATCCACTTCGAAGCGGATACCCGGATGCGCATTCACCAGCGTAAACAGCTCCTCCACCTGCTCATCGCTCAGCGTAACCGGCAGCAACTGGTTGTTGAAGCTGTTGCCATAGAAAATATCGGCAAAGCTGGGCGCAATCACCACTTTAAAGCCGTAATCGGTCAGTGCCCAGGGCGCATGCTCACGTGACGAACCACAACCAAAGTTTTCCCGCGTCAGCAGGATAGAAGCACCTTTATACTCCGGAAAGTTGAGAACGAAGTCCGGATTGGGTTCCAGGCCGTGATCGTCCAGGAAACGCCAGTCATTGAACAGGTGGGCGCCAAAGCCTACGCGGGTGACTTTCTGCAAAAACTGCTTTGGAATGATGGCATCGGTATCGACGTTAGCGGCGTCCAGTGGAACCACCAAACCAGTATGTTGGGTAAATTTTTCTGCCATGATGGTGTCCTTATGTCAGGCTGCGAATGTCGGCGAAATGGCCATTAACGGCGGCAGCGGCGGCCATTGCCGGGCTAACCAAATGCGTCCGTCCGCCACGGCCCTGGCGGCCTTCGAAGTTACGGTTACTGGTTGAGGCACAGCGCTCGCCGGGGTTCAGACGGTCGTTGTTCATGGCCAGACACATTGAGCAGCCGGGCAAGCGCCACTCAAATCCTGCTTCAATAAAGATCTTATCCAGCCCTTCCGCTTCGGCCTGTGCTTTAACCGGGCCTGAACCCGGCACCACCAGTGCCTGAACGCCAGGCGCGACCTTACGCCCTTTGGCAATCGCGGCGGCGGCACGCAGATCTTCAATGCGTGAGTTTGTGCAGGAGCCAATAAAGACTTTATCAATGCTGACATCGGTCAGTTTGATGCCGGGTTGCAGATTCATGTAAGCCAGCGCTTTCTCCGCAGAGGCGCGCTCGACCGGATCGGCAAACGAAGCCGGATCGGGAATCTGCGCATCCACCGCGATCACCTGGCCGGGGTTGGTTCCCCAGGTCACCTGCGGTGCAATCTCTTCCGCATGCAGCGTCACCACGCGGTCAAACTTAGCGCCTGGGTCGGACTTCAGCGTGCCCCAGTACTCAACGGCCTGCTCCCATTTTTCACCTTGAGGTGAAAACTGGCGACCTTTCAGGTAAGCGAAGGTGGTCTCATCCGGGGCGACCAGACCGGCTTTTGCGCCCATCTCGATAGCCATGTTGCACAGCGTCATGCGGCCTTCCATGCTCAGCGCTTCAATCGCCGAGCCACAGAATTCAACAACGTGGCCGGTACCGCCTGCGCTGCCGGTTTTACCAATAATCGCCAGTACGATATCTTTCGCCGTAATGCCCGGCGCAACCGTACCTGTCACTTCAATCTTCATGGTTTTGGCACGGCCCTGTTTCAGGGTTTGCGTGGCAAAAACATGCTCAACCTCTGACGTACCAATACCAAAGGCCAGTGAACCAAAGGCACCGTGCGTCGCCGTGTGGGAATCGCCGCAGACAATGGTCATGCCGGGCAGCGTCATGCCTTGCTCTGGCCCAATCACATGCACGATGCCTTGGAACGGGTGATTCAGGTCATACAACTGCACGCCGAATTCGGCACAGTTTTTCATCAGTTCCTGCATCTGAATACGCGCCATTTCACCCGAAGCATTAATATCTTTGGTCTGGGTGGACACGTTGTGATCCATGGTGGCAAACGTCTTTGAAGGCTGACGAACTTTACGACCGTGGGCACGCAAGCCATCAAAGGCCTGTGGCGAAGTCACCTCATGAATCAGATGACGATCGATATAGAGCAACGGTGTTTCATTCGGCGCTTCGTGAACGACATGTGCATCAAATAACTTCTGGTATAAGGTTTTCATTTTATTATTTTTCCTCGGCGATAAAGCGGGCAATGATGCTGCCCATCTCATCTGTGCTGATCGCAGAGCCGTCACCGGCCAGGTCTTTGGTGCGATAGCCTTCCGCTAACGCCCGGCTGATGGCGCGCTCAATAGCGGCGGCGGCGTCATCGGCATTCAGGCTGTAGCGCAGCAGCAGCGACAGTGACAGGATTTGGGCAATGGGATTAGCAATATTTTGCCCGGCGATATCCGGCGCCGAGCCGCCAGCCGGTTCATACAGGCCAAAACCGTCTTCGCTCAGGCTGGCGGACGGCAACATGCCCATTGAGCCGGTGATCATCGCGCACTCGTCTGACAAAATGTCGCCAAACAGGTTAGAGCACAGCAGCACGTCGAACTGAGAAGGATCTTTGATCAACTGCATGGTGGCGTTGTCGATGTACATGTGGCTCAGCTGAACATCGGGATAATCTTTCGCGATCTCGTTCACGATTTCCCGCCACATAACGGATGTTTGCAGCACGTTAGCTTTATCGACAGAGGTGACTTTATTACGGCGCTTGCGGGCGGACTCGAAAGCCTGACGCGCAATGCGTTCGATTTCAAAACGATGATAGACTTCGGTATCAAAAGCGCGCTCGTGCGGGCCGCTGCCTTCGCGTCCTTTCGGCTGACCAAAATAAATGCCGCCGGTCAGTTCACGTACGCACAGGATATCGAAACCGCGTGCTGCGATATCGCTGCGCAAGGGACAAAAAGCTTCCAGGCCGCTGTAGAGCGCCGCAGGACGCAGGTTGCTGAACAGCTTAAAGTGTTTACGCAGCGGCAACAGCGCCCCGCGCTCGGGTTGAGAGGCCGGGGGCAGGTGCTCCCACTTAGGGCCACCTACCGATCCAAACAGGATTGCGTTGGCCTGTTCGCAGCCTGCAACGGTAGCCGGTGGCAAGGGTTCGCCGTGACGGTCAATGGCGATACCACCGACGTCGTACTCACTGGTGGTAATACGCAGGTTAAAACGCTGACGAATCGCATCCAATACTTTGATAGCCTGGGCCATCACTTCCGGGCCGATTCCGTCGCCCGCCAGTACTGCGATATGTGAAGAGTTTGACATGATTACACCGTTTCCTTCTGATCTTTAGACTTGCGCTGTAACTCTTTCTCGACCTGTTTGGCTCGCCAGATGTTGTTTAATGCGTTCACCATCGCTTTGGCAGAAGACTCGACGATATCCGTCGCCAGACCGACGCCGTGGAACTTACGATTGTTGTAGCCCACCACGATATCAACCTGACCCAGCGCATTCTCGCCGTGGCCTTTTGCCGTCAGCTTGTAATTAACCAGCTCTGCGTTGAACTGGGTAATTCGGTTAATGGCCTGATAAACCGCATCAACCGGACCGTTACCGGTCGCCGCTTCTGATTTCGTTTGTTCGCCGCAGCCCAGATTCACCGACGCGGTGGCCGTGATACTGGAGCCTGACTGCACATTGAAATCATTCAGTTGGAAAAATTCAGGCTCTTCGTTTTGTTTATTAATGAAAGCCAGCGCTTCCAGGTCGTAATCAAACACCTGACCTTTCTTGTCCGCCAGTTTCAGGAAAGCGTCATACAGGGAGTCCAGATTGTATTCGCTTTCTGTGTAGCCCATCTCTTCCATACGATGTTTTACCGCTGCGCGGCCGGAACGGGATGTCAGATTAAGCTGAATTTTGTGCAGGCCAATGGATTCTGGAGTCAGGATTTCATAGTTTTCACGGTTTTTAATGACGCCGTCCTGATGAATGCCCGAAGAGTGGGCAAAGGCGTTAGAACCGACCACCGCTTTATTAGCCGGGATTGGCATATTGCAGATCTGACTAATCATCTGGCTGGTACGATAAATTTCCTGATGGTGAATGTTGGTGTGAACATTCATGATCTGCTGACGGGTTTTAATCGCCATGATCACTTCTTCCAGTGCGCAGTTACCGGCGCGCTCACCTAACCCGTTCAGCGTACCCTCCACCTGACGCGCGCCAGCCTGCACGGCAGCAATCGCGTTGCCGGTCGCCATACCTAAATCATCATGGGTATGAACAGACAGGATGGCTTTATCAATGTTTGGCACGCGGTGAATTAACTGGCTGATAATGTTGGCGTACTCGTTTGGCAAGGTGTAGCCAACGGTATCCGGAATGTTAATGGTGGTGGCACCGGCATTAATTGCGGCTTCGACCATGCGGCACAGGTCGTCAATCGGTGTACGGCCACCGTCTTCGCAGGAAAACTCCACATCGTCCGTGTAGTTACGGGCGCGTTTCACCATGCGCACCGCACGTTCAATCACTTCAGGCAGGGTGCTGCGCAGCTTGGTGGCAATGTGCATGGGTGAGGTGGCAATAAAAGTATGGATACGGAAGGCCTCGGCGACGCGTAAAGACTCGTAGGCGGCATCAATATCTTGTTCAACACAGCGTGCCAGGCCGCAAACCCGGCTGTTTTTAATCGTGCGTGCAATGGTTTGCACGGATTCAAAATCACCCGGTGAGGACACAGGGAAACCGACTTCCATAACATCAACGCCCATACGTTCCAGCGCTAACGCAATTTGCAGTTTTTCTTTCACACTCAGGCTGGCTTGTAATGCCTGTTCACCATCACGCAGAGTGGTATCGAAAATAATAACTTGCTGGCTCATCGTGTTCATCCTTTTGCGTTTCTTGCCTTGCAACGAGCATAAAAAAACCCGCGACAGGCGCGGGTTTTTAACTTTTAGAAGGTTCGAATCAGTGTTTGATTTCGCCCACAAGTCTACCGCGCAGATAAGTTGCGTTTAGTAGTAGACCTGATAGACGGAAAGAACGTGACATGTTTCAAACCTCGTGAATTTTTTGCTGCCTCTATTGGTACTGGAATCGCCAATCGATGTCAACCATAAGCGAAGGGTTATTTTTTTGTCACAGTAAAGAAAAATGTTCTGACATTTAACGCCTGCGCAGAGTATTAAACGAGACCCTTTGCACGCGCGGCGTTTAGTGCCGACGATCCGGGCCTGAAGGGCTACGGTGATGGAGTAATGCAATGAAATATAATGATAATTTACTGTCGTGGCATCATTTTACCCAGGCGGTTTTGTTTAAAGGCAGCATAATCGAATGTGCATGACGCGTTTATAAGAGACTTACGCCATAAAAGTGCCCGACCAAAACACGGCTGCCTGAAGGCCTGCATCATATGTTTTTTTTATTTCTTAGATACGGCTGGAAAAAATATCAATCCCAGCATTTTCCTCTGCTATTAACAGACGTATTTAGTTTAATAATCGTAAGCCAAAGTTGGCGAGCAGAGCCTTTGTATCCTGCGCCCTTTAATAAAAGGCGTTTGGCGTTTGCCAGCCCGTTTTTCTGCGGTTATGGTAATCGACCTACTCTTAGAAAAAATAACCCAGCAGAATTCTCTGTATCGGGACAGCAGAAATGAATTCTGCTGTCTTTGCAAAAACATAAGGTTTTGATCTTAATTGGCGAATAGCAGGGCAGGATGCATGTGGCTAGCGGGAAAGCAGTCGTCAGTAGATTCAGTTCCTCAAGCCGGGAGGCAGAAAATGGAGATGTTGTCAGGAGCCGAAATGGTCGTCCGGTCGTTAATCGATCAGGGCGTTAAGCAGGTATTCGGTTATCCGGGTGGCGCAGTGCTCGACATTTACGATGCGCTGCAGACCGTCGGCGGTATTGATCACGTTCTGGTTCGTCACGAGCAGGGCGCCGTGCATATGGCCGATGGCCTGGCTCGCGCAACCGGCGAAGTGGGCGTGGTGCTGGTAACGTCGGGTCCGGGCGCAACCAATGCGATCACCGGTATTGCGACGGCCTATATGGATTCTATTCCGTTGGTTATTCTGTCAGGTCAGGTGCCTTCATCCCTGATCGGCTACGACGCCTTCCAGGAATGTGACATGGTCGGTATTTCCCGTCCGGTGGTGAAACACAGTTTCCTGGTGAAAAATACCGAAGAGATCCCGACGGTACTGAAAAAAGCCTTCTGGCTGGCATCCACGGGGCGTCCTGGACCGGTAGTTATCGATCTGCCAAAAGATATTCTCAATCCTGCCAATAAGCTGCCTTATCATTATCCGCAGGAAGTGAGCATGCGCTCCTATAATCCGACGATTCAGGGGCATAAGGGCCAGATCAAGCGTGCGTTAAACACGTTGCTGGCAGCGCATAAGCCGGTGATCTACGCCGGAGGCGGCGCGATTACCTCTTCGTGCGAAGCCGAACTGCTGCAGCTGGCCGAGCGCCTGAATATTCCGGTTACCACGTCATTGATGGGGCTGGGCGCGTTTCCCGGCAGTCATCGTCAGTGCGTAGGCATGCTTGGCATGCATGGCACCTACGAAGCAAATATGACCATGCACAATGCCGATTTGATTTTCGGAGTGGGCGTTCGTTTTGATGACCGCACCACGAACAATCTGGCGAAGTATTGCCCGAACGCTACCGTGATGCACATCGATATCGATCCTACTTCCATTTCAAAAACGGTGGCGGCCGATATTCCGATCGTTGGGGATGCCAAACAGACGTTACAGCAAATGCTCGAACTGCTTGACCAAAGCGAAGCGAAGCAGCAACTGGACAGTCTGCGCGACTGGTGGCAGTCGATTGAAACCTGGCGTGGTCGTCAATGCCTCGAATACGATCGCACCAGCGACAAAATCAAACCGCAGGCGGTTATCGAAACCATTTGTCGTCTCACCAACGGGGAGGCCTATGTGACCTCGGATGTGGGTCAGCATCAGATGTTCGCCGCCCTCTATTACACCTTCGATAAACCCCGTCGCTGGATCAACTCCGGTGGTCTCGGCACCATGGGCTTTGGCCTGCCTGCCGCACTGGGGGTGAAAATGGCCCTGCCTGACGAAACCGTCATCTGCGTTACGGGCGATGGCAGTATTCAGATGAACATCCAGGAGCTCTCTACCGCACTGCAGTACGATTTGCCGGTGTTGGTGCTGAACCTGAATAACCGTTTCCTGGGCATGGTGAAGCAGTGGCAGGATATGATCTATTCTGGCCGCCACTCTCAATCCTATATGGAATCGCTGCCTGATTTTGTTCGTCTGGCAGAAGCCTATGGCCACGTGGGTATTGCCATTAATCATCCCGCTGAGCTGGAAGAGAAGCTGGCCATGGCGCTGGAAACCCTGGCGACAGGACGGCTGGTCTTTGTTGACGTCAACGTTGACGGCAGCGAGCATGTTTACCCGATGCAGATTCGCGGTGGCAGTATGGACGAAATGTGGTTGAGCAAAACGGAGAGGACATAATTATGCGTCGCATTTTATCGGTTTTGCTGGAAAACGAATCCGGCGCATTGTCTCGCGTAGTGGGCCTGTTTTCACAACGCGGCTATAACATTGAGAGTCTCACCGTTGCGCCCACAGACGATCCTACGTTGTCACGCATGACGATTCAGACCGTGGGCGACCAGAAAGTGCTGGAGCAGATCGAGAAGCAACTGCACAAGCTGGTCGATGTACTGCGCGTCACGGAGTTGGGGCAGGGCGCTTACGTTGAACGTGAAATTATGCTGGTGAAAATTCAGGCAACGGGCTATGGCCGTGAAGAGGTAAAGCGCAGCGCCGAAATTTTCCGTGGACAGATCATTGACGTTACGCCTTCACTTTACACGGTTCAGCTGGCAGGGACTAGCGACAAGCTGGATGCCTTTTTGAACACCGTCCGGGAAGTGGCGGAAATTGTTGAAGTAGCCCGCTCGGGGATTGTGGGCGTGTCTCGTGGTGAGCGCATTATGCGTTAATGACGCACTGGTAGCCTCAGCGAAATTTGCAACCCGGCGAAATGCCGGGTTTTTTCTTTTTAATGCGTAAGACAGCCAACCATCGGAAAAGCGGTTGCTACGCGCACTTTTCTGCTGTTAGATGTGCTAGAAAGGATGTCCATAGCTTATCTGCGGATTAACGATCAGCTTAAGCCTGTTTAATGGTGGGGTTACAGTGAAACTGGATGAAATTGCGCGTCTGGCGGGTGTATCGCGCACCACGGCCAGTTACGTTATTAATGGGAAAGCACGGCAGTATCGTGTCAGCGACAAAACCGTTGAGAAAGTCATGGCGGTGGTGCGCGAGCACAATTACCATCCCAATGCGGTAGCGGCAGGTCTGCGCGCCGGTCGCACGCGCTCGATTGGGCTGGTCATCCCCGATCTGGAAAATACCAGTTACACGCGTATTGCTAACTACCTTGAACGCCAGGCGCGCCAGCGCGGCTACCAGCTGTTAATCGCCTGTTCTGAAGATCAGCCCGATAACGAGATGCGCTGTATTGAACATCTGCTGCAACGCCAGGTTGATGCGATTATCGTTTCAACGTCGCTTCCGCCCGAACATCCTTTTTATCAGCGCTGGATTAATCACCCGCTGCCGATTATTGCGCTGGACCGGGCGCTGGATCGCGAACACTTTACCAGCGTGGTGGGTGCCGATCAGGATGATGCCTTTGCGCTGGCTGCTGAATTGCGTCAGCTTAAAATCAGTAATGTGCTGTTTATGGGCGCGTTACCTGAATTGTCGGTCAGTTTTCTGCGCGAGCTGGGCTTCAGAGATGCCTGGAAAGGGGATGAGCGCCCGATAGATTACCTTTACTGTAACAGTTTTGAACGCACTGCCTCCGCAGCCCTGTTCGAAACCTATCTGGAAAATCATCCAATGCCAGATGCGCTTTTCACCACTTCTTTTGGCCTGCTGCAGGGCGTTATGGATGTCACGCTGAAACGTAACGGCCGCTTACCGGCCGACCTGGCGATTGCCACCTTCGGCGATCATGAGCTGCTGGACTTTCTTGAATGTCCGGTCCTGTCTGTGGGTCAACGTCATCGTGATGTCGCCGAACGGGTGCTGGAATTAGTGTTGGCTTCTTTAGATGAACCCAGAAAACCCAAACCCGGTTTAACCCGAATTCGTCGTAATTTATTACGGCGGGGACAATTAAGCAGAATTTCTAAATAAAATCAGGGCAGCAATGCGTCTGCCCCTGACTATTACCTGCTGTTTTTAAACTCTTTCCTTACAAAGTAAAAAAGCGTCAGCGCTAATCATCTATGCTAACAAATTAACTTAACAGACCATTCTTGTTTACTTACAACTTAGCCGCTGTTTAAAACCCCCGTCCGCGCGCGTGCCGCTGTGCATCCTTTAAGAAATCCCCTAAAATGCGTCCCCTGTCTCAAAACGACGCGCCGCCGTTCGGCCGGAATAAGCGCGCTAATTTTAGCCATGCTGTTCCGGGGCAGGTTTTTTTATTCAGTTATTCATTAGTTTAATTTTGATTAATCATCTTTTGGCGTTTTGAAACCTTCCCAGCGTTAATTCCCGCCTCGGTAAATAATCATATTCACCTGCCGCTCCGGCTTGACAATGATTTCCTACGATCCTTAAACTCGTTTTGTGGTAAAAAGTGGGATAAAGTGGTGTTATTGGGTAATTGAGGGGTGAGACTGGCATGTTCCGTGGAGCAACGTTAGTCAATCTCGACAGCAAAGGACGCCTGGCGGTACCAACCCGCTATCGCAATTTGCTGAACGAGGAATCACAGGGGCAGATGGTGTGTACCATCGACCTCCACCAGCCATGCCTGTTGCTCTACACCTTGCCCGCCTGGGAAATCATTGAGAAGAAGCTGGCGAGTCTTTCCAGCATGAATCCTCTGGAGCGCCGCGTGCAGCGCTTGCTGTTGGGGCA
The DNA here is from genome assembly GCF_000710035.2 of Pantoea ananatis LMG 2665. Lineage (GTDB taxonomy): Bacteria > Pseudomonadota > Gammaproteobacteria > Enterobacterales > Enterobacteriaceae > Pantoea > Pantoea ananatis. The sequence continues at coordinate 221,131 of NZ_JMJJ01000001.1, forward strand.
TGCCAGTGAATGTCAGATGGACAATGCGGGCCGCTTACTGGTGGCGAATACGCTTCGTCAGCATGCAAATTTAAGCAAAGAAGTGATGCTGGTTGGGCAGTTCAACAAGTTTGAACTGTGGGATGAACAGACCTGGTATCAACAAGTCAGGGAAGATATTGACGCAGAACAGTCAGCTCAGGCGCCTTTATCTGAGCGGTTGCAGGATTTATCGCTATAGCTATGCAGGAAAATTACAAACACACCACCGTGCTGTTGGATGAGGCGGTTAATGGCCTCAACATCAAGGAAGACGGAATCTACATCGACGGCACTTTTGGTCGTGGCGGTCACTCACGCTTAATTTTGGCGCAGCTTGGCGCCAGCGGAAAGCTCATCGCCATTGACCGTGACCCGCAAGCTATCGCCGCGGCGGCTGAGATAAAGGATCCGCGCTTTTCCATTGTTCACGGCCCTTTTTCCGCCCTGGCGGACTACGTGGCAGAGCGTGAACTGGTTGGGCGCATCGACGGCATCTTGCTGGATCTGGGGGTTTCGTCCCCGCAGCTGGATGATGCTGAACGTGGCTTTTCTTTTATGCGCGACGGACCGCTGGATATGCGAATGGATCCAACGCGGGGCCACTCTGCCGCCGAATGGTTAATGCAGGCGGAAGAAGCCGATATCGCATTTGTGCTGAAAACGTATGGGGAAGAGCGTTTTGCAAAACGCATCGCCCGCGCCATCGTCGAGCGCAACCGTGAACAGCCAATGACGCGCACGAAAGAGCTGGCAGAGGTGATCGCCGCGGCCACGCCGATTAAAGACAAGTTTAAACATCCGGCCACCCGCAGCTTCCAGGCGATTCGGATCTGGATTAACAGCGAACTGGAAGAGATCGATACCGCCCTGAAAGGCGCGGTCGAGGTCCTGGCTCCACAAGGGCGTTTGTCCGTTATTAGCTTCCATTCGCTGGAAGACCGTTTAGTAAAACGCTTTATGCGCGATCAAAGTCGGGGTCCGCAGGTGCCGCGTGGACTGCCAATGACCGAACAGCAGCTCAATGCGCTGGGCGGTCGTCAGTTAACGTTACTGGGCAAGATGGTACCGGGTGACGCCGAGGTGAAAGAGAACCCCCGTGCGCGTAGTTCCGTTTTACGCATCGCGGAGAGAACCGACGCATGATCGGCAACGAAAGGCACAGCCTACCCGGCGTTATGGCCGGGGATATTTTGCGCAAAGGCAAAATTCCACTGCTGTTGCTGATTGCTGTACTGGTTTCTGCCGTGTTGGTGGTCACCACTACGCATAAAACGCGCCTGTTAACTGCCCAGCGAGAGCAGCTGGTGCTGGAGCGCGATGCGCTGGACATTGAATGGCGCAATTTGATTCTGGAAGAGAACGCCCTTGGCGATCACAGCCGCGTTGAGCGGATCGCCACCGAAAAGCTGCAGATGCAGCACGTTGATCCTTCGCAGGAAAACATCGTGGTGCAAAAATAAGGATCTGTTACTGCTAATGAACGGCGTAAAAAGAACGCTGAAGTTAAAAAAACCAGAAGATAAAGCCAGCTTTGTAAGCTGGCGTTTTGCGTTGTTATGCGGTTGCATTTTGCTGGCGTTAGGTGGGCTGCTGTCCCGGGTTGCGTGGCTGCAGGTGATCAATCCAGACAAGCTGGTTAAAGAGGGCGATTTACGCTCCTTACGCGTTCAGGCGGTGCCGACCGCGCGCGGGATGATCAGCGATCGCGGTGGCCGTCCGCTGGCGGTCAGCGTGCCGGTTAATGCGATCTGGGCCGATCCTAAAGAGCTGCACGATGCCGGTGGCGTCACGCTCGACAGCCGCTGGAAAGCGTTGTCAGATGCGCTTTCCATCCCGATCGATCAGCTGGCCGCGCGCGTAAATGCCAATCCCAAAGGGCGCTTTATTTATCTGGCGCGCCAGGTTAATCCCGCCATTGGGGAATATGTTAAAAAACTCAAGCTGCCGGGCATTCACCTACGCGAAGAGTCCCGTCGCTACTATCCGGCGGGGCAGGTCACCTCACACCTCATCGGCTTTACCAATATTGATGGCGAAGGCATTGAAGGCATCGAAAAGAGCTTCGATAAATGGCTGACCGGCGAGCCGGGCGAGCGAACCGTACGTAAAGATCGCTATGGCCGTGTTATCGAAGATATCTCCTCTGTAGACAGCCGTGCCGCGCATAACCTGACGCTGAGCATCGACGAACGCCTGCAGGCGCTGGTCTACCGCGAACTTAATAACGCGGTGGCGTTTAACAAAGCGGAATCAGGCACGGCGGTGCTGGTGGACGTTAACACCGGTGAAGTGCTGGCGATGGCCAACAGTCCGGCATACAACCCGAATAATCTGAGCGACACGGCCAAAGACCTGATGCGTAACCGCGCCATCACCGACATTTTTGAACCCGGTTCAACGGTGAAGCCGATGGTAGTGATGACGGCGCTGCAACGTGGCGTGGTGAAAGAGAACAGCGTGCTGAATACCGTTCCCTACCGCGTCAACGGCCATGAAATCAAAGATGTCGCGCGTTATAACGAACTGACTTTGACAGGTGTTTTACAGAAATCGAGTAACGTTGGTGTTTCACGACTGGCGTTAGCGATGCCCTCCTCAGCACTGGTAGAAACTTACGCGCGCTTTGGGCTGGGCAAACCGACCAATTTGGGGCTGGTCGGGGAAAGTAGTGGCTTATACCCTAAAAAACAACGGTGGTCTGACATAGAGAGGGCCACCTTCTCTTTCGGCTACGGGCTAATGGTAACCCCGTTACAGTTAGCGCGAGTCTATGCAACCATTGGCAGCTTTGGCATTGCCCGTCCGCTGTCGATAACGAAAGTTGATCCGCCGGTAGGCGGAGAGCGCGTGTTTCCTGAGGCCCTCGTGAAAACCGTGGTCCACATGATGGAAAGCGTGGCGCTACCGGGCGGCGGCGGGGTAAAAGCCGCCATTAAAGGCTATCGCGTGGCGATCAAAACCGGTACGGCGAAAAAGGTCGGCCCGGATGGTCGTTACGTGAATAAATACATTGCGTATACCGCAGGCGTTGCGCCTGCCAGTCGCCCTCGTTTTGCGCTGGTGGTGGTCATTAACGATCCCCAGGCCGGTAAATATTATGGTGGTGCGGTTTCTGCACCGGTGTTCGGTGCCATCATGGGCGGCGTGCTGCGCACCATGAACATCGAACCGGATGCCCTGCCGACCAATGACAAAAACGAGTTGGTGACAAACAGAAGTGAGGAATCAAGTGACAGATCGTAACCTGCGCGACTTACTCGGACCGTGGGTGCCTGACGCACCTGCGCGCCCGTTGCGTGACATGACTCTGGACAGTCGCTTAGCGGCTGCAGGTGATCTGTTTGTTGCAATTGCAGGCCATCAGGTTGACGGACGCCGGTTTATTCCTCAGGCAATTGCGCAGGGCGTGGCGGCCGTTATCGCGGAAGCGGAAGGGGAAGCAAGCGACGGTGAAATTCGGGAGATGCACGGCGTACCGGTGATTTATCTGGCGCAACTGCATCAGCGTCTTTCTGCCCTGGCAGGCCGTTTTTACCAGCAGCCGGGCGAAAAGCAGAAACTGATTGGCGTGACCGGTACGAACGGCAAAACCACGACCACACAGCTGCTGGCGCAGTGGGCCAGCCTGCTGGGTGAAACCAGCGCGGTGATGGGGACAGTCGGCAATGGTCTGGTCGGGCAACTGGTCCCGGCTGAAAACACCACCGGTTCAGCGGTGGATGTGCAACATAACCTGGACGAACTGGTCAGGAAGGGCGCATCGCTGACGGCAATGGAAATTTCCTCGCACGGGCTGGTACAGCATCGGGTCGCAGCGCTGCCGTTTGCCGCTGCCGTCTTTACGAATCTCAGTCGCGACCATCTTGATTATCACGGTGACATGCAGCAGTACGAGTCCGCTAAATGGCTGCTGTTTTCCGAACATCAGGTCGGTGTGGCCATTATCAATGCTGACGATGAGGTCGGTCGCCGCTGGCTGGCAAACCTGCCAGACGCTGTGGCCGTCACGATGGAAAATAATCTGCAGCCCGGCTGTCATGGCCGTTGGCTTCGTGCGACTGACGTGAATTATCACGACAATGGTGCGCACATTCGTTTTGACTCCAGCTGGGGCGAGGGCGAAATGAACAGTCGCCTGATGGGCGCCTTCAACGTCAGCAATTTACTGCTGGCGCTGGCGACGCTGCTGGCGCTGGGCTACGCCCTGGACGATCTGCTGCGCGCAGCGGCAAGACTGCAGCCGGTGAACGGACGCATGGAGGTCTTTAGCGCCACCGGTAAACCCACCGTGGTAGTGGATTATGCCCATACGCCAGATGCATTAGAGAAAGCGCTCGAAGCGGCGCGGCTGCATTGCAAAGGCAAACTATGGTGCCTGTTTGGATGTGGCGGCGATCGTGATAAAGGTAAGCGCCCACTAATGGGAGCGATCGCTGAGCAATTTGCCGACATCGTGGTGGTGACAGATGATAACCCACGAAGCGAAGATCCGCAGGCCATCGTACAGGATATTCTGAGTGGGCTGCTTGACCCTGGCCGTGCCCGCGTGGTCGCCGGTCGGGCGCAGGCCGTGACCAGCACCATTATGCAGGCCCAGCCCGATGACATCGTACTGGTGGCTGGAAAAGGTCACGAAGACTACCAAATTATTGGCAATCAACGCCTGGATTACTCCGATCGTGCCACGGTCGCCACACTGCTAGGAGGCGTAGCATGATTCCGGTTTCATTGAGCACATTGGCAGAGATCGCCAGCGGCACCCTGCACGGCGATGACCTGGTTTTAAATGACGTCACGACGGATACCCGTAAGGTCACCGCAGGCAGCCTGTTTGTGGCCATCGTGGGCGAGCGTTTTGATGCCCACGACTTTGCAGAAGATGCCATCGCCAAGGGTGTCAAAGCCTTGCTGGTGAGTAAGCATTTACCTGTCTCAGTGCCTCAGGTGGTTGTAAAAGATACGCGTATCGCCTTTGGTAAGCTGGCAGCATGGGTGCGCCAGCAGGCCACTGCCCGCGTTGTCGCGCTGACCGGCTCATCCGGCAAAACGTCAGTGAAAGAGATGACCGCGTCCATTTTGCGTCAGTGCGGCGAAACGCTGCATACCGCCGGTAACCTGAATAACGATTTTGGCGTGCCCATGACCTTGCTGCGTCTCACGCCAGAACATCAGTATGCCGTCATTGAGCTTGGCGCCAATCATCAGGGCGAAATCGCTTACACCACTGACCTGGTTCGTCCGGAAGCGGCACTGGTCAATAATCTGGCCGCCGCGCACCTCGAAGGCTTCGGGTCGCTGGAAGGTGTAGCAAAAGCGAAGGGTGAAATTTTTTACGGCCTGCCTGCCAGGGGAACGGCCATTTTAAATGCTGACAGCAATGACTGGCCGCGCTGGCAGGAGAACCTGCACGGTAAAACGGTCTGGCGTTTCTCGCCTCAGGCCGCAGACTGTGACTTCGGTGCGCATGATATCCGCATTCGTCAGGATGGGACCCATTTTGTGATGCACACGCCCCGTGGAGAAGCCGACATCATTCTGCCGTTGCCCGGGCGGCACAATATCGCCAATGCGCTGGCCGCTGCTGCGCTCGCCCTGTCGGTCGATGCGCCGCTTAGCGCAGTTCAGGCGGGCCTGAAAAGACTTCAGTCCGTTCCCGGCCGCTTATTCCCTGTTCGCCTCTCTGAGCATCAACTCATTCTGGATGACAGCTATAACGCCAACGTCGGATCGATGGTTGCGGCGGCACAGGTGCTGTCTGAGATGCCGGGCTACCGTGTGATGGTCGTGGGCGATATGGCTGAATTAGGTGATGAAAGCGAAAAGTTTCATCGTGAAGTCGGGCTGGCGGCTAAAGCTGCAGGGCTGGATCGGGTGCTCAGCACCGGTCAGTTCAGCCACTTCCTGAGTGAAAGCAGTGGCGTTGGCGAACATTTCAGCGATAAAACCGCGCTGACTGAACGTTTACGCCAGCTGCTGTCCGAACACCAGGAAATGACCGTATTGATTAAGGGCTCGCGTAGTGCCGCCATGGAGCAGGTAGTACAGAGTTTACAGGAGAAAGGAACATGTTAGTTTGGCTGGCCGAGCATCTGGTCGCATTTTATTCCGGCTTCAACGTCTTTTCGTATCTGACGTTTCGCGCCATTGTCAGCCTGCTGACCGCACTGTTTATTTCACTGTGGATGGGCCCACGGCTGATTGCGTGGCTGCAAAAACTGCAAATCGGCCAGGTTGTGCGTAACGATGGTCCGGAGTCGCACTTTAGCAAGCGCGGTACGCCGACCATGGGCGGCATCATGATTTTGACGTCGATAACCCTGTCAGTATTGATGTGGGCTTACCCTTCCAACCCGTACGTCTGGTGCGTACTGGTGGTGCTGGTGGGCTTTGGCGTGATCGGCTTTGTCGACGATTACCGCAAAGTGGTCCGTAAAGACACGAAAGGGCTGATTGCGCGCTGGAAATATTTCTGGATGTCGGTGATCTCTCTGGGCGTCGCTTTTGCGCTTTACCTGGCCGGAAAAGATACCCCGGCGACCGAGCTGGTGGTGCCTTTCTTTAAAGATGTTATGCCACAGCTGGGCTTGTTTTACATCGTACTGGCTTACTTCGTCATCGTCGGCACCGGCAATGCCGTTAACCTCACCGATGGTCTGGACGGCCTGGCGATCATGCCGACCGTCTTTGTTGCGGCGGGCTTTGCGCTGGTTGCCTGGGCAACGGGTAACGTGAAATTCGCAGAATATCTGCATATTCCTTATCTGCGCCACGCTGGCGAACTGGTGATCGTCTGTACCGCTATCGTGGGGGCGGGCTTAGGGTTCCTCTGGTTCAACACCTATCCGGCCCAGGTGTTTATGGGGGATGTCGGATCGCTGGCGCTGGGCGGCGCACTGGGCACCATCGCCGTGCTGCTGCGTCAGGAATTTTTACTCGTGATCATGGGCGGCGTGTTTGTTGTTGAAACCCTGTCGGTGATCCTGCAAGTGGGATCGTTCAAGCTCCGCGGGCAACGCATTTTCCGTATGGCGCCGATTCACCACCACTATGAACTTAAAGGCTGGCCGGAGCCGCGCGTGATTGTGCGCTTCTGGATTATTTCGCTCATGCTGGTGCTGATTGGCCTGGCGACGCTGAAGGTACGTTAATCATGGCTGACTATCGCGGGAGAAAAGTTGTCATCATCGGACTGGGCCTGACCGGGCTGTCCTGTGTTGATTTCTTTGTAGCGCAGGGCGTAACGCCACGCGTGATGGATACCCGTATGTCACCGCCCGGGCTGGACAAGCTGCCTGAGCAGGTGGAGCGCTATGTGGGCGGGATCAACAGCGACTGGCTGTTGGCTGCCGACCTGATTGTTGCCAGCCCCGGTATTGCGCTGGCACATCCGGCGCTGTGCGAAGCCGCGGATGCGGGCATCGAAATCGTGGGCGATATTGAGCTGTTTTGCCGTGAAGCACAGGCACCCATCGTGGCAATTACCGGTTCGAACGGAAAAAGTACGGTCACCACCTTAGTCGGCGAAATGGCGAAGGCCGCAGGCTGGCAGGTCGGTGTCGGCGGCAACATTGGCTTACCCGCCCTCAGCCTGCTGAAAGCGCCTGCGCAGCTCTATGTCCTTGAACTGTCCAGCTTTCAGTTGGAGACCACTCACAGCCTGAAAGCCGCAGCGGCCACCATCCTTAACGTGACTGAAGATCATATGGATCGCTATCCGTTAGGTATGCAGCAGTATCGGGCAGCAAAACTGCGGATTTACGAAAACGCGCAGGTCTGTGTCGTGAACGCGGATGATGGCATGACGATGCCGGTACGCGGCGCTGACGCGCGCTGCGTGAGTTTTGGCATCGATATTGGCGATTATCACCTTAATAAGCAGCAGGGCAGCATCTGGCTGCGCGCCAAAGGCGAGAAGGTCCTGAATACCGACGAAATGACGCTGGTAGGCCAACACAATTACACCAATGCGCTGGCGGCTTTAGCGCTGGCAGATGCGGTAGGGCTGCCCCGCTCAACCAGCCTGTCTGCGCTGGCAGCGTACTCTGGACTGCCACACCGCTTTCAACTGGTTCATCAGAGTCGCGGGGTGCGCTGGATCAATGATTCAAAAGCGACCAACGTTGGCAGCACGGAAGCGGCACTGAAAGGCTTAGAGGTTAACGGCACGCTCTGGCTGCTGCTCGGGGGCGATGGGAAATCGGCTGATTTCTCGCCGCTGGCCACTTATCTGCAAGGCGATCGTATCCGGCTGTACTGCTTTGGTCGCGATGGCGATGCGCTCGCCGCGCTGCGGCCTGACGTGGCGGTGCGTACCGATACGCTGCAGCAGGCCATGGAGCAGATCGCCAGACAGGTCCAGCCGGACGATATGGTACTGCTTTCCCCCGCCTGTGCCAGCCTCGATCAGTTTCGCAATTTTGAACAGCGCGGTGACGTCTTCGCGCAGCTGGCCAGGGAGTTAAGCTGATGCGGATTCCTGGTGCAGGCATAGTGAATTATCTGTCAGGTCGCCTGAGCAACTGGGTGATGGGGTCGCGTGAGAGCGACGATACCTCACTGGTGCTCTACGATCGTACGCTGCTGTGGTTAACCCTGGGATTAGCCGCGATTGGTTTTGTGATGGTGACGTCGGCATCAATGCCAGTAGGTCAGCGTCTGAATGACGATCCGTTCTACTTTGCCAAGCGTGATGCGTTCTATATTGCGCTGGCATTCGGCATGGCGCTGGTCACGCTGCGCGTTCCGATGGATTTCTGGCAGCGCTACAGCAACATAATGCTGATGGTTTCCGTCGCCATGCTGCTGATTGTGTTGGTGGTGGGCAGCTCGGTAAACGGTGCGTCACGCTGGATTGCCTTGGGGCCGCTGCGTATTCAGCCCGCTGAGTTATCTAAACTCACGCTCTTCTGCTATCTCGCCAGTTACCTGGTGCGCAAGGTAGAAGAGGTGCGAAATAACTTCTGGGGCTTTTGTAAGCCAATGGGCGTGATGGTGGTGCTGGCCGTACTGCTGCTGGCCCAGCCCGATTTGGGGACGGTGGTAGTGCTGTTTGTCACTACGCTGGCGATGCTGTTTCTGGCGGGGGCCAAACTGTGGCAGTTCCTGGCCATTATCGGCTCCGGCATCTTTGCTGTGGTGCTGCTGATCATCGCCGAGCCATACCGTATGCGCCGTGTCACCTCGTTCTGGAATCCGTGGGAAGATCCGTTCGGCAGCGGCTACCAGCTGACGCAGTCTCTGATGGCGTTTGGCCGCGGTGAATTCTGGGGGCAGGGGCTGGGGAATTCGGTTCAGAAACTGGAGTATTTGCCCGAAGCCCATACCGACTTTATTTTCTCCATTATCGGAGAAGAACTGGGTTACATCGGTGTGGTTTTAGCGCTGTTAATGGTATTCTTCGTGGCTTTTCGTGCGATGTCGATTGGCCGGCGCGCGCTTGAACTTGATCAACGTTTTTCCGGCTTTTTAGCCTGTTCAATTGGCGTGTGGTTCAGCTTTCAGGCACTGGTCAACGTGGGCGCTGCGGCCGGTATGTTACCGACCAAAGGTCTGACGTTGCCGCTGATTAGTTACGGTGGCTCGAGTTTGATCATTATGTCGACGGCCATCGTATTTTTGTTACGTATTGATTATGAAACGCGTCTGGCTAAAGCGCAGGCGTTTACCCGAGGTGGTCGATGAGTGGTAAACGATTGATGGTAATGGCAGGTGGCACCGGTGGACACGTTTTCCCGGGGCTGGCTGTTGCCCATCATCTGAAAGCGCAGGGCTGGGAAGTTCGCTGGTTAGGCACTGCAGATCGTATGGAAGCCGATCTGGTACCGAAGCACGGTATCGACATCGACTTCATTCGTATCAGCGGATTACGCGGCAAGGGCATCAAAGCCCTGCTGTTGGCACCGGTGCGTATTTTCAACGCCTGGCGTCAGGCTCGCAAGATTATTAAAGCCTGGAAGCCTGACGTTGTGCTGGGCATGGGTGGCTATGTTTCGGGGCCGGGTGGCCTGGCTGCATGGAGCTGCGGTGTTCCTGTGGTGCTGCATGAGCAAAACGGGATCGCCGGGCTGACAAACAAGTGGCTGGCAAAAATCGCCACCAAGGTTATGCAGGCGTTTCCCGGCGCCTTTCCTCACGCAGAGGTGGTAGGAAACCCGGTACGTACAGACGTGCTGGCACTGCCCTCACCGGCTCAGCGTCTGGCCGGGCGCAGCGGCGCTATCCGTATTCTGGTGGTGGGTGGCAGCCAGGGCGCACGTATCCTTAACCAGACCGTGCCCCAGATTGCGGCTCTACTGGGTGAGCAGATTACCGTCTGGCATCAGACCGGAAAAGGCGCGTTGCAGGACGTTCAACATGCTTATCAGCAAGTGGGTCAGGACCATCACAAGGTGACCGAGTTTATTGATGATATGGCAGCGGCCTACGCCTGGGCAGACGTCGTGATTTGTCGCTCAGGTGCACTGACGGTGAGTGAGATCGCCGCGGCAGGATTACCGGCGATCTTCGTGCCGTTTCAGCATAAAGATCGTCAGCAGTACTGGAATGCCTTGCCGCTTGAGGGCGCAGGTGCAGCCAAAATTTTTGAGCAGCCGCAGTTTACAGCGGAGGCGGTAGCGGAAACGTTGCGTCACTGGGATCGACCAACATTACTCGCGATGGCTGAAAAAGCCCACGAGGTGGCGGTACCCGATGCGACTGAACGGGTCGCGCAGGAAGTGGCTCGCGCCGCACATTAACGCATCAGGTCAGCCTGGCTGACCCGTGCTCATATTGAGCACAAACTGAATGAGTAGGTAGGTAATAAAGCGTAATGAATACACAACAACTGGCGAAACTGCGTTCTATCGTGCCCGAGATGCGTCGCGTCCGGCACATTCACTTTGTCGGCATCGGTGGTGCTGGCATGGGCGGTATTGCCGAAGTGTTAGCGAATGAAGGTTACCATATCAGCGGTTCTGATCTGGCGCCAAATCCGGTGACACAGAATCTGATCAATCTGGGCGCGACCATTTACTTTAACCATCGCCCGGAAAACGTAACGGATGCCAGCGTTGTCGTGGTCTCCAGTGCGGTGGCGCAGGACAACCCTGAGCTGGTGGCTGCACGCGAACAGCGAATCCCGGTCATCCGCCGCGCAGAGATGCTGGCAGAGCTGATGCGTTTTCGCCACGGTATTGCGATTGCCGGCACGCACGGCAAAACCACCACGACGGCGATGGTCTCGAGCATTTACGCGGAAGGCGGTCTGGACCCCACCTTTGTGAATGGGGGGCTGGTAAAAGCCGCAGGCACGCATGCACGTCTGGGCAGTAGCCGCTACCTGATCGCCGAAGCGGACGAGAGCGATGCGTCATTCCTGCACTTGCAGCCAATGGTCGCCGTTGTCACCAATATCGAAGCGGATCATATGGACACCTATCAGGGCGATTTTGAAAACCTGAAGCAGACGTTCATTAATTTCCTGCACAATTTGCCGTTTTACGGTCGTGCGGTGATGTGTGTTGATGATGCCGTGATCCGCGATCTGCTGCCGCGTGTCGGCCGCCAGATTACTACTTATGGTTTCAGCGACGACGCCGACTTTCGCATCGAGGCGTTTGAACAACGCGGCGCGCAGGTTCATTTCAGCCTGATTCGTCAGGACAAGGCGCCGTTACAGATCACTCTGAATGCGCCGGGTCGACACAATGCATTAAACGCCGCCGCCGCCGTGGCGGTGGCCAGCGAAGAAGGGATTGAAGACAGCGCGATTCTGGCTGCGCTGGAAAGCTTCCAGGGTACCGGTCGTCGTTTCGACCAGCTGGGTGAGTTTCCTACGGAGCCGGTTAATGGGCAGCCTGGCACTGCCATGCTGGTGGACGATTATGGTCATCATCCCACGGAAGTTGACGCCACCATTAAAGCCGCGCGAGCGGGCTGGCCGGATAAAAAACTGGCGATGGTGTTTCAGCCGCACCGTTATACCCGCACGCGTGACCTGTTTGATGATTTTGCCAACGTGCTGTCTCAGGTTGACGTTTTGCTGATGCTGGATGTCTACGCCGCAGGCGAAACGCCCATCCCAGGCGCAGACAGCCGTGCACTGTGCCGCGCCATTCGTCATCGCGGCAAGGTCGATCCTATTCTGGTGCCGGAACATGATGCGCTCGTTGAAATGCTGGCGCCTTTGCTGTCAGGCAACGATCTGATTCTGGTTCAGGGGGCAGGAAACGTCGGTAAAGTGGCGCGGAAGCTGGCTGAATGCAAACTGCAGCCAGCACGCAAAGTGGAGGGCCGTCATGACTAAAGTTGCCGTTTTAATGGGCGGCACGTCAGCCGAGCGCGACGTGTCCCTGATGTCCGGCGGTGCCGTGCTGGCGGGCCTGCGTGAAGCCGGTATTGATGCACAGGGTATTGATACCCGCGACGTCTCAGTGCTGGAGTTAACCGCGCAAGGTTTTGAAAAAGTGTTTATCGCCCTGCATGGTCGCGGCGGCGAGGACGGCACGCTTCAGGCGGTGCTGGAATTCCTGCAGTTGCCTTACACCGGCAGCGGTGTGATGGCTTCCGCCGTCACCATGGACAAGTTGCGCACCAAACTGCTGTGGCAGGGCAGGGGACTGCCGGCGGGTAAATTTGTCTGGATTACGCGTGAACAGATGCAGAGCGGTCTGGATGCGGCGACCGAGGCGGCGATTAGCGCATTGGGATTACCCCTGTTCGTGAAACCGAGCAGCGAGGGATCCAGCGTCGGCATCAGCCGTGTAAACCAGTTAAGCGATCTGTCAGCTGCGCTGGAAGAGGCGTTTCGCCACGACGACAATGTGCTGGTCGAAGCTTTTCTGAGCGGTGAGGAATATACCGTTGGCATTCTGGGTGACCAGATTCTGCCCGCGATAAAAATAAAGACCGCCAGCGAGTTCTATGACTATGAAGCGAAATACATTTCTGACGATACTCAGTACTTCTGTCCAGCCGGGCTGAGTGCCGAGCGCGAGGCGGAATTACAACAGCTGGTGTGGTCAGCCTGGCGTGCACTCGGATGCAGCGGCTGGGGACGCGTTGATGTCATGACTGACGATCAAGGACACTTCCAACTGCTGGAAGCGAACACCTCACCGGGCATGACCAGCCACAGCTTAGTGCCGATGGCGGCAAAGCAGGCCGGGCTGACATTTTCTCAACTGGTCGTACGTATTCTGGAGTTGGCCGACTGATATGTCACAGGCGGCGATGAATGTACGTAATCGTGAAGCGCAGGAGCGGGCACGCACCGGTCGCAGTAACGGTGCCCGGCTCTTCGGCATCGTGTTTCTGCTGATGGTGATGGGCGTAATGATTGCGGGTGGCCTGGTCGTTCTGAAGTGGATGAACGATGCCTCCCGTTTACCCCTGTCGAAGCTGGTGGTCACAGGGCAACTGCACTACACAACCCATGACGATATTCGTCAGGCGATTTTGTCACTGGGTTCACCGGGCACGTTTATGTCGCAGGACGTGAACGTGATCCAGCAGCAGATAGAACGGTTGCCATGGATTAAACAGGTTAGTGTGCGTAAGCAGTGGCCAGACGAACTGAAAATTCATTTGGTGGAGTTTACACCGGTAGCGCGCTGGAATGACTCACACATGGTGGACAGCGACGGTGTGTCATTCAGCGTCCCGGCTAACCACATGGGTAAAGAAACGCTGCCGATGTTATACGGTCCAGAAGGCAGTGAAAAAGAGGTGCTGGCGGGTTATCACAGTATGGATGACGTGCTGAAGGCCAGGAAGTTTACCCTGAAGGTGGCGTCGATGACGGCGCGACGTTCATGGCAGTTAGTGACCAGCGATGATGTCCGCATTGAGCTGGGGCGGACCGATACCATGAAGCGTCTGAATCGTTTTATTGAGCTCTATCCGGTGCTGCTGCAGCAAGGTCAGAATGAACACAAGCGCATCAACTCGGTTGATTTACGCTATGACTCTGGCGCTTCTGTTGGCTGGACACCGATAGTGATGGATCCACAGGACAGTAATCAGCAACAAAACCAGGCACAGGCTAAACAACAATGATCAAGGCAACGGACAGAAAACTGGTAGTTGGACTCGAAATCGGCACTGCGAAGGTCGCCGCCCTGGTTGGGGAAATTCTGCCCGATGGTATGGTCAATATTATTGGGGTCGGCAGTTGTCCGTCCCGCGGTATGGATAAAGGCGGCGTAAACGATCTTGAGTCGGTGGTGAAATGCGTTCAGCGCGCCATCGATCAGGCTGAGTTGATGGCGGATTGCCAGATCTCCTCTGTTTACCTTGCATTATCGGGCAAACATATCAGCTGTCAGAACGAAATCGGGATGGTTCCGATTTCCGAAGAGGAAGTGACTCAGGATGATGTCGAGAACGTGGTGCATACTGCGAAGTCAGTGCGCGTTCGTGATGAGCATCGTATCCTGCACGTTATTCCGCAGGAATATGCTATCGACTACCAGGAAGGCATCAAAAATCCGGTCGGCCTGTCTGGTGTGCGCATGCAGGCAAAGGTGCATTTGATCACCTGTCACAACGACATGGCAAAAAATATTGTTAAAGCCGTTGAACGTTGTGGCCTCAAAGTTGACCAACTGATTTTTGCCGGTCTGGCGTCCAGCTTTGCGGTCCTGACCGAAGACGAACGTGAGCTGGGTGTTTGTGTCGTGGATATTGGTGGCGGCACAATGGATATCGCCGTCTATACTGGCGGTGCATTGCGTCATACTAAGGTGATCCCCTATGCGGGGAATGTGGTAACCAGCGATATCGCCTACGCATTTGGTACGCCGCCCACCGATGCGGAAGCCATTAAAGTGCGTCACGGCTGTGCGCTAGGATCGATTGTAGGTAAAGATGAAAACGTTGAAGTGCCGAGCGTAGGCGGACGTCCGCCACGAAGCCTGCAACGTCAGACGCTGGCAGAGGTGATTGAGCCACGTTATACCGAGCTTTTAAATCTGGTCAATGACGAGATTTTGCAGTTACAGGAACAGCTTCGCCAGCAGGGCGTAAAGCACCATCTGGCAGCCGGGATTGTGTTAACCGGCGGCGCGGCGCAGATTGAAGGTCTGGCAGCCTGCGCACAGCGCGTATTCCATACGCAGGTGCGCATTGGACAGCCGCTGAACATTACTGGCCTGACGGACTACGCCCAGGAGTCTTACTATTCCACGGCGGTCGGGCTGTTGCACTACGGTAAAGAGTCACATATGAACGGTGACGCAGAGGCTGAAAAGCGCGTTTCCGTGGGTAACTGGTTTAAACGTATTAATAGTTGGTTAAAAAAAGAGTTTTAATTTTTGTAAAAGGGGATCATGCTGTTTTCTTTAGTGATCTCCAGGCGACAGGCACATAACGGAGAGAAATCATGTTTGAACCTATGGAATTAACCAATGACGCGGTGATTAAAGTCATCGGCGTCGGCGGTGGCGGTGGCAACGCCGTAGAGCACATGGTACGCGAGCGTATCGAAGGTGTGGAATTCTTCGCTGTGAATACCGACGCGCAGGCGTTGCGTAAAACAGCAGTCGGCCAGACCATCCAGATTGGTAATAACATTACCAAAGGACTGGGAGCGGGTGCGAACCCGGAAGTCGGCCGTAACTCTGCAGAGGAAGATCGCGAAGCACTGCGTTCTGCGCTGGAAGGGGCAGACATGGTGTTCATCGCAGCAGGTATGGGTGGCGGTACCGGTACCGGCGCTGCGCCTGTTGTGGCTGAAGTGGCCAAAGATCTAGGTATTTTGACCGTTGCGGTCGTGACCAAGCCCTTCAATTTTGAAGGCAAAAAGCGCATGGCCTTTGCTGAGCAGGGGATCGCTGAGCTGTCCAAGCACGTGGATTCACTGATCACTATCCCAAACGACAAGCTGTTAAAAGTTCTCGGACGTGGTATTTCCCTGCTCGACGCGTTTGGTGCGGCTAACGACGTGCTGAAAGGCGCCGTACAGGGGATCGCCGAGCTGATTACCCGTCCTGGCTTGATGAACGTGGACTTTGCTGACGTACGTACCGTGATGTCAGAAATGGGTTACGCGATGATGGGTTCAGGCGTGGCTTGTGGTGAAGACCGTGCAGAAGAAGCCGCTGAGATGGCGATCTCCAGTCCACTGCTGGAAGATATCGACCTCTCTGGTGCGCGCGGCGTGCTGGTCAACATTACTGCGGGCTTCGACCTGCGTCTGGATGAGTTCGAAACCGTGGGTAACACTATCCGCGCCTTCGCTTCAGACAACGCGACCGTTGTAATTGGTACCTCTCTGGATCCAGAGATGAATGACGAACTGCGCGTCACCGTGGTGGCAACCGGTATCGGCATGGATAAGCGTCCAGAGATCACGCTGGTAACGAACAAACCTGCCAGCCAGCCTGTCATGGATCATCGTTACCAGCAGCATGGTATGTCCCCGCTGCCGCAGGAGCAAAAACCTGCTGCGAAAGTGGTAAACGATCAGAGTGCACAGTCAAACAAAGAGCCCGATTACCTTGATATTCCGGCGTTTTTGCGCAAGCAGGCCGACTAGGAATAACCTTATAATTGGGATTTCCCGCTCTTTGTGCTAAAGTGTTCGCCCGCTGGTAACGTATACTGGCGGTCGGAAAGCGATATTGCGAGATAATAACGATGATCAAACAAAGGACATTAAAACGTATTGTTCAGGCGACAGGTGTCGGTTTACATACCGGCAAGAAAGTCAGCCTGACCCTGCGCCCTGCGCCGGCTAATACCGGGGTCATCTATCGTCGCACTGACTTGAATCCACCGGTTGATTTTCCGGCTGATGCAAAATACGTGCGCGACACCATGCTGAGCACCTGCCTGGTGAACGATGAAGGCGTGCGTATTTCGACAGTTGAACACTTAAATGCCGCACTGGCAGGTCTGGGCATTGACAACATTATTGTCGAAGTTGATGCGCCAGAAATCCCAATTATGGACGGCAGTGCAGCGCCTTTCATCTATCTGCTGATGGATGCAGGCATCGAGCAGTTGAACAGCGCAAAGAAATTTGTGCGTGTTAAGCAGACCGTGCGTGTTGAAGACGGTGACAAATGGGCTGAGATCAAACCTTACAACGGTTTCTCGCTTGATTTCACCATTGATTTCAATCACCCGGCTATCGATTCCAGCTCTCAGCGTTACCAGATGAAATTCTCTGCCGAAGCGTTTGTTCGTCAGATCAGCCGTGCACGTACTTTTGGCTTCATGCGTGAAATCGAATATCTGCAGTCTAAAGGCCTGTGCCTGGGCGGTAGTTTAGATTGTGCGATTGGCCTTGATGATTTCCGCGTGCTTAATGAAGAAGGCCTGCGTTTTGAAGACGAGTTTGTGCGTCACAAAATGTTAGATGCCATCGGCGATCTGTTTATGTGTGGCCATAACGTTATTGGCGCGTTTACCGCGTACAAATCGGGTCATGCTCTGAACAACAAACTGCTGCAGGCCGTTTTGGCGAAGCAGGAAGCCTGGGAATGGGCGACCTTCGAAGACGAAGCTGAATTGCCACTGGCGTTTAAAGCACCTAATCTGGTTCTGGCCTGATATCGGCTCAGAACGTAAAAACGGCTGGTTGCGCTGACACTCTCTCCGGTCAGTTGCACCAGCCGTTTTTTATTGCCTCGCCATTCATTTCCGCTTGCTGCGACAGCATTCTCCGCTCAGAACGACCAATTGCTGAATTGCTGCACAATCGCGCGCGATTTCTCCCACTGTCGCACTAAACTCAGGTGTCGCCGCGCCACATTAGTGTTACTATCTCTGGCGCTTTTACAGGCTGCATGCTGCTGAAAACAGCAGTGAATAATTAAAATGTTATGCGCAATGGAACAATTGTGATCGGAATTTTTCTACGCTGGCGACAAATAGGTAGACGCTATTTATGGCCTCATTTCCTCCTGGGAATGGTGGCGGCCAGTCTTGGCTTGCCGGCGTGTGCGCAAACCACTGAGCTCAATACGGCATCCGAAGCCTCAGCCAGTAGCCTGTTCATTGGCAATGCGGTCCGTTTTGATCATTTGATCCGTCTTCAGGAAGCCTCGCGACGCCCCAGTTTTACGGTTGACTACTGGCACCAGCATGCCATTCGCACGGTTATCCGCCATCTCTCTTTCACGTTAACGCCACAGGCGCAGGCGGAAGAGCAGGTGCATCCGCTGGCCGCACAAAAGCTGGCGTTGATTGATTCCCTTCATGCGTTATTAACGTCTCAGGCGGCACAGTCCGGCATCCCTGTTGGTTTGTCCCCGCAACCTCTTCCTGCTGCTCCGGTATCCTCACAGGCTGACGGACACGGCAAAGTGCACGGTATCCGTGCCGGACCCGCGCCATTGTTCTGCTAATCTTTGTGCTTTAAATCCCATTTTAGATTTCGCAGTCCGGGTGACCCGGCTGAATTGAGAATATATTTATTATGTTAATCAAAATGTTGACCAAAGTTTTTGGTAGCAGCAACGATCGTACTTTGCGCCGTATGCGCAAAAACGTTGATATCATCAACAAGATGGAGCCGGAATTCGAAGCGCTCTCTGATGAAGAACTGAAAGCCAAAACTGAGCTGTTCCGTGAGCGCCTGAAAAAAGGGGAATCACTCGAAAGCCTGATTCCTGAAGCTTTTGCGACGGTACGTGAAGCCAGTAAGCGTGTGTTTGGCATGCGCCACTTCGACGTGCAGCTGATTGGCGGGATGGTGCTGAATAACCGCTGTATTGCAGAGATGCGCACCGGTGAAGGTAAAACCCTGACGGCAACCCTGCCAGCCTATTTGAACGCGTTAACCGGAAAAGGCGTACACGTCGTTACCGTCAACGATTATCTGGCCCAGCGTGATGCGGAAAATAACCGCCCCCTGTTTGAGTTCCTTGGCCTGAGCGTCGGGATCAACATGTCAGGCCTGCCTTCCGTCGCCAAACGTGAAGCTTATGCCGCAGACATTACTTACGGTACCAACAACGAATACGGTTTCGACTACCTGCGTGACAACATGGCGTTCAGCCCTGACGAGCGCGTACAGCGTAAGCTGCACTATGCACTGGTGGATGAGGTTGACTCCATCCTGATTGATGAAGCCCGTACGCCATTAATCATCTCGGGTCCGGCAGAAGACAGTTCAGACCTGTACACCAAAGTGAATAAAATCATTCCTCATCTGATTCGTCAGGAAAAAGAAGACTCAGACAATTTCCAGGGCGAAGGTGACTACTGGGTTGATGAGAAAGCGCGCCAGGCACATATGAGCGAGCGCGGCCTGGTCAAAGTTGAAGAACTGCTGGTGAGCCAGGGCATCATGGTAGAAGGTGAGTCGCTTTATTCACCGACCAATATCATGCTGATGCACCACGTTACCGCTGCGCTTCGCGCCCATGCGCTGTTCACGCGTGACGTTGATTACATCGTCAAAGAGGGTGAAGTTGTCATTGTTGATGAGCACACGGGTCGTACGATGCAGGGCCGTCGTTGGTCAGATGGTCTGCATCAGGCCGTTGAAGCCAAAGAAGGCGTTGAAATTCAAAACGAAAACCAGACGCTGGCGTCAATCACCTTCCAGAATTACTTCCGCCTCTACGACAAGCTGGCAGGGATGACCGGTACGGCTGATACAGAAGCGTTTGAGTTCAGTTCCATCTACAAACTCGACACGATTGTTGTCCCGACCAACCGTCCGATGGTGCGTAAAGATCTTGCCGATCTGGTTTATATGACCGAGAAAGAGAAGATTGACGCCATCATCGAAGATATTCGTGAGCGTACGGCTAACGGGCAGCCGGTTCTGGTGGGTACGATCTCCATCGAAAAATCAGAAGTGGTATCGAACGAGCTGACACGTGCAGGCATTAAACACAACGTACTGAATGCTAAGTTTCACGCCCGCGAAGCGGATATCGTGGCGCAGGCTGGTCAACCAGGCGCGGTTACCATCGCGACAAACATGGCGGGCCGTGGTACCGATATCATGCTGGGCGGTAGCTGGCATGCGGACGTTGCCGAGCTTGAAAACCCAACCGATGCGCAAATCAACGAGATTAAAGCCGCCTGGCAGATTCGTCATGATGCGGTGCTGGCCTCTGGCGGTCTGCATATCGTGGGTACTGAGCGCCATGAATCTCGCCGTATCGATAACCAGCTGCGCGGTCGTGCAGGCCGTCAGGGTGACGCCGGTTCTTCACGCTTCTACCTGTCAATGGAAGATGCGCTGATGCGTATCTTTGCTTCGGATCGTGTTTCAAACATGATGCGCAAGCTGGGCATGAAACCGGGCGAGGCCATTGAGCATCCGTGGGTGACCAAAGCCATTGCCAACGCACAGCGTAAAGTGGAAAGCCGTAACTTCGATATTCGTAAGCAGCTGCTGGAATATGACGACGTGGCCAACGATCAGCGTCGTGCTATCTACAGCCAGCGTAATGAACTGCTGGATGTGTCCGATGTATCAGACACTATCAACAGCATTCGCGAAGACGTCTATAAATCCATTATCGACAGCTACATTCCACCTCAGTCGCTGGAAGAAATGTGGGATGTACCGGGCCTTGAAGAGCGCCTGCGTAACGACTTCGATCTGGATCTGCCGATTAGCGAATGGCTGGACAAAGAACCGGATCTGCATGAAGAGACACTGCGTGAACGTATCATGACGCACGCGGCCGAAAGTTATGCGGCAAAAGAAGAGATTGTCGGCGCAGAAATGATGCGCAACTTTGAAAAAGGCGTCATGCTGCAAACGCTGGATTCGCTGTGGAAAGAGCACCTGGCCGCAATGGATTATCTGCGTCAGGGCATCCACCTGCGTGGCTATGCGCAAAAAGATCCTAAGCAGGAATATAAGCGTGAATCTTTTGCTATGTTTGCCGCGATGCTGGAAACGCTGAAGTACGAAGTGATCAGCACGCTGAGCAAAGTCCAGGTGCGCATGCCGGAAGAGGTTGAAGCGATGGAGCAACAGCGTCGTGAAGAGGCCGAGCGTCTGGCGCAACAGCAGCATCTGAGCCACGCCAGCGAAGAAATTCTGGCGGCGGAATCTCTTGCGCAGCAGGGTGGTGAGCGCAAAGTGGGGCGTAACGATCCTTGTCCGTGCGGTTCAGGTAAAAAATACAAACAGTGTCACGGTCGTCTGGCCTGATAAGCGGTTAACGAAAAGGAGCCACTGGCTCCTTTTTTTTTACTTTTCCGCTGACCATTCGGCCCCCTGAGCGGTTAACAACCTGCTTAACATGTTTTAGAATCAGCCCTCATTCACCCACTCTTCGGGATATTTTCATGAAGCACCTGCAGGTTGCAGTCGGCATCATTCGTAATGCCAGTAAACAAATTTTCCTTGCCCAGCGTGCGGCCTCTTCCTATATGGCCAATAAATGGGAATTTCCCGGCGGCAAAATTGAAGCCGGTGAGAGCGCAGAGGAAGGGCTGGTGCGCGAACTGGCCGAAGAAACCGGGATTGAAGTGACGCAGGCGCGGGCAATTGGCACGAAAGATCACACTTACGATGACCTGCGCGTGACGCTGCACTTTTTTCTGGTGGAAGGCTGGAAAGGAGAACCCTGGGGCAAAGAAGGGCAACCACAGCGTTGGGTCGATCAACAGGCGCTGATCGCCGATGAGTTTCCTGCGGCGAATCATGAGCTGATCGCACGTCTGGTGGCGGGCGAACTTTAACAGAGTGGGGCAACAAAGCCCCACGTCTCACTCAGCGCTCTTCCTCACTCCAGTTGTCGCTGTCGTTTAAATCATCACTGCTGGGAATGCGCTTCTCTTCCGCCGCCCATTCGCCCAGATCGATCAACTGACAGCGTTTACTGCAAAATGGCCGCCACGGACTGAGTTCATCCCAGATCACCGTTTTACCGCACTGTGGACATTCCACCGTCATTATCTCTTCCTGCATGTTCACCTCTAACAACAGGCCAGTTGGAAATTCAGGCGCGCAGGCACTTCGCCGCGCTCACTGTCCAATGGCATAAAACGAATCGCAAAACGGCTTTTATGGCCTGAAACCTGAGGATACAGCGCATCCTCCATTTCCAGCTGCAGCCGCAGTAAATCAGCGCCTTCAGCATTATCCTGGTAAAACCCATTCAAACTGGTTTGTAAACGGTAGGTGCCTGACTGGCGAATCAAATCCAGCAACATCGCCAGCGTACTGTGCAGCGGGATAAGCGTTTCCATCCAGCGCGTCACCTGCGCGTCGCGCGTCGCCTGGGGCAGGTGCAGCCAGATGTGCAGGCCGGGTAAATCAAAGCTACAGCATCCGCCGGGAATGCTGAGTCGCTGGCGCACCAGGGCAATCAGACGATCTTCCCGCAGCTGCTGGCCCATTCGTGGGGCGCTGTTAAGCAAAACAGACTGCGCTTTGAGTTTGTCACGCAATGCATCGACCACGGACATATCGACACCGGGGACATCCGCCCAGGCGCGCAGTTTCGTTTGCTGGCGTTCAAGTTCTTTCAGCAACTCGGTGCGCATGTCGCCGCGCTCGAAGATATCCAGTAATTCGCCAACCAGGCGGAAAAAAGTCAGTGCCGTGGCGGTGTTTTCCAGCGGCATAATGTCATGCAGCTGGTCGATCAAAAATTCCACGCGCAGCCAGGTACGCATTTTTTCATTCAGTGGATGTTCAAACAGAACGACTGTACTCATGAGTTAATCCTGTCTCGTTGCCGCAAGCTTTAGATAAAGCTGATGAAGCTTGGCAACCTGGGGTAGCGCCTTTTCAGGTGCGCCACTGTTATCAATAATATCGTCAGCACAGTCAAGGCGCTGTTGGCGAGTGGCCTGTGCTGCAAGAATACGTTTAGCCTGCTCAAGAGAAACATTATCGCGCTGCAGCGTTCGTCTGAGCTGCGTCTCTTCGTCGGTATCGACCACCAGCACGCGATCGGCCTGGCGCTGCAGCCGGTTTTCGACCAGCAAGGGCACGACCCACAAAACATAAGGTGAGGCCGCCTGAGCTTTAAGCTGTTGCGTCCGGGCATTAATAAGCGGGTGAAGCAGCGCGTTTAACCAGTTTTTCTCATCGGGCGTCGCAAAGATGATTTCTCTAAGCCGTGAACGTTGCAAGGTTCCCTGTTCGGTCAATATCGCATCGCCATAGCGTTCGATAATGGCCTGAAGCGCTGGCGTGCCGGGTTCAACGACTTCGCGTGCAATGACATCCGCATCAATGATATCGACACCGGACGCAGCAAAATACCCGGCAATCGTACTTTTACCGCTGCCAATTCCGCCAGTCAGCGCCACGGTGTAGGGGGGATTTCTCACTCGAACTCTCTTAGTCGGTCAGTATCACGCAGGTCAACGCGTCGTTACAGGAAAAAATGCGTGCCGGATCACACTAAAAATCCGCATCTGAATGTAATGGATTGTAGCGTAAATAAAGTGAAATTCGCAGTCTTGTTGCGGCTGGAATGGCGCGTATCATGAGACAGGGAAAACCCTGATGGCGTCATGTACGGCAGTGTATAACCTCTTACCAGGACACGATGTATGCGCATTGAAGAAGATTTGAAACTGGGATTTAAAGACGTACTGATTCGCCCCAAGCGCTCCACGCTGAAAAGTCGCTCACAGGTTGAGCTGGATCGCCGATTCACCTTTAAGCATTCCGGTCTGAGCTGGAGCGGCGTCCCGGTTATCGCCGCCAATATGGATACCGTTGGCACCTTTATGATGGCTGAGGCGCTGGCAGGTTTTCATCTTTTAACGGCCGTCCATAAGCATTACAGCGTGGAAGAGTGGCGGGCCTTTGTTCAGCGCGTGCCGGGTTCAGTACTGAACTATGTCATGGTTTCAACCGGTACCTCGGATGCCGATCTCAATAAACTGATTGCGATCATGGCGATCTCCGATGCGCTACAATTTATCTGCATCGACGTCGCCAACGGCTACTCTGAACACTTTGTTGATTTCCTGAAGCGTGCCCGTGAAACGTTTCCCGGCAAGACAATCTGCGCGGGTAACGTGGTAACCGGTGAGATGGTGGAAGAGCTCATCCTGTCTGGGGCGGATATTGTCAAAGTGGGCATTGGGCCTGGCTCAGTTTGCACCACGCGAGTCAAAACTGGTGTCGGCTATCCCCAGCTTTCTGCGGTTATTGAATGTGCCGATGCAGCGCACGGTCTGAGCGGTCAGATCGTCAGCGACGGTGGCTGCAGCGTACCCGGCGATATCGCAAAAGCCTTTGGTGGTGGCGCAGACTTCGTCATGTTGGGCGGCATGCTGGCGGCGCATGATGAGTGCGAAGGTCGTATAACAGAAGAAAACGGTGAGCGTTTCATGCTGTTCTACGGCATGAGTTCAGAATCGGCCATGAAGCGTCATGCCGGTAGCGTCGCAGAATACCGCGCGGCCGAAGGCAAAACGGTGAAGCTTCCGTTACGCGGGCCGGTAGAGGAAACCCTCCGCGATATCCTTGGTGGTCTTCGTTCTGCCTGCACCTATGTTGGCGCTGAGCGTCTGAAAGAGTTAACCAAGCGCACCACCTTTATTCGGGTCGCCGAGCAGGAAAACCGAACCTTTAATCGTTAAGGTTGCCTGCTGCGTATGCAGTAAGGGCTATACAGCGCCTTTACTGCATCGCTTCTCCCAGCCCAAACACCGGCAAATACATGGCAATCACCAGCGTGCCAACGATGCCGCCAATCACCACCATCATGACAGGCTCCAGCGAGGCGGCAAGGTTATCAGCCCGCATCAGCGTTTGCCCTTCATGCCATTCAGCCAGGCGCGCCAGCATCACATCCAGTGCGCCAGCCTCTTCCCCCACGCGAATCAACTGGCTGCAGAGCGGACTAAATAAGGGATGATTGCTCAGCGCCAGATACAGGGGATTACCCTGCGCAATGTGGTTCTGTAGCAGCCTGATGGCGTCCTGCCACAGTCGCGAGGACAGGGTGACTTTCGCTGCCTCCAGTCCCTGTAGCAGCGTGAGTCCAGCCTGCTGCGTCAACTGGAGAACGCTGTAGATTTGTGTCAGCTGATTGCCCTGCCATAGCCCGCCAACGATCGGAATGTGCATCAAAACGCGCTGTTCGCGCCGCTGCCAGTTTTCAGAACGCCGCCGCCACTGTTGCCACCCTGCGACCAGCAGAATAATCAATCCACTTAGCGGGAATCCCCATGCCTGTAATCGCTCAGAGAGCCCGATCACGGCCGCAGTGAACGCAGGCAAGGGAGCATTGAAGGAAGCATACACGGAAACAAACTCCGGCAAGACGAACAGCAGCATGCCGCAGGTAACGGTCAGTGCGACGGCCAGAATAAACAGCGGATAGCGCAGCGCCTTGATCACCTTGCTCCGCAAATGTTGCTGGCGCGTTTGCTGCAGTGCCAGCTGCTCGCAGCAGACATCCAGCTGGCCCGTCAGCTCACCCACCTCCATGAGCGCCGGGTAAAGCGGGGGAAATATTTGCGGCCACTGTCGTAAGGCGCTGGAAAAAGGTTCGCCCGCTAATATCTGATGTTGTAGAGCCAGCATCAAGGCTCGCCAGGGCGTCTGCGAATGTCCTTCGGCAAGCAGGCTCAGGCTTTGTGAAAGAGGAAGGCCTGCCTTAAGCAGCGTGGCGAGCTGGCGAATCAAGTCAATTTTGTGCTGCCACTTCCAGTCTCTTCGCCGCATCACCTTTCCCCGCGTCCAGCTGACGGGCAGTAAATGACGCTGTGCCAGGTCAGAAAACAACGTCTCGCCGTCAGGCGCAAGATGGTGGCCCGTTTGCAACCTTCCGCTGCCGTCTACCGCATGCCAGCGATACACATAAAGGCTAGTCATTATCCAGTCCGACAACGCGCTGCATTTCTTCCAGGGAGGTATCCCCACGGCTGACGGCTTCAAGACCCGACGCCAGCAGGGTGCGCATGCCCTGCTGTTTTGCCAGACTCAGCAAGCCCTCAAGTGGCATTTCGGCGGCAATGGCGTTTTGTAACTTAGCCGTTATGGGCAGTAATTCAAACAAGGCCAGCCGACCAAAATAACCGGAGAAGCAGTGATCGCAGCCCGGCGCCCGCCAGGTTTGTAACGTTCCGGGCCAAAGTGAGGCGGGAAAGTGGGCAACAGCCTGTGCTGGCTTACGGCAGTGAGGGCACAAACGCCTGACCAGCCGCTGGGCAACGATCAGACGAAGTGCGGAACCCAGCAGATAACCGGGAATGCCCATTTGACGCAAGCGCGTCAGGGTTTCCGCTGTCGAGTTGGTGTGCAGGGTAGAGAGAACCAGATGACCGGTCTGAGCTGCCTTAACGGCAATCTCCGCCGTCTCGCCGTCACGTATTTCACCGACCATCATCACGTCCGGATCCTGACGTAACAGGGCGCGTAACACGCGATTAAAATCAAGGCCATACTTTGGATTAATCTGGGTCTGGTTGATACCGGGGAGAGGGATTTCAACAGGATCTTCCACGCTGCAGACATTCTTATCAGGCTGGTTGATCGCGCTCAGGCCACTGTAAAGCGTGAAGGTTTTGCCACTCCCGGTAGGGCCCGTTACCAAAATCAGCCCTTGTGGCTGCCTGAGCGCGGCGGTCAGAAGGCGTAACTGCGCGGTGGGTAATCCCAGCTTGTCCAGCGACAAGGCCGCGCCCTCACTCTGAAGCAGGCGAACGACGGCTTTTTCGCCGCCCTGAACGGGCAGG
Source organism: Pantoea ananatis LMG 2665 (assembly GCF_000710035.2). Lineage (GTDB taxonomy): Bacteria > Pseudomonadota > Gammaproteobacteria > Enterobacterales > Enterobacteriaceae > Pantoea > Pantoea ananatis. The sequence goes on from NZ_JMJJ01000001.1 coordinate 247,765, forward strand.
GTAGAGAGCCGAAAAGAGGCCGATTTTCCGTCAATGTCACAACTAAACTGTCCGTCCTGAGGCAGGCGCCGTTCGGCAATATCCAGACCGGCCAGAATTTTCAGTCGTGCCAGCAGCGCAGCCGGTTGTGTATCAAACTGCAGGGGGAGAGGATGCAGGACCCCGTCAATCCGCAGGCGAATACGCAGAGTGCTCTGATAAGGTTCGATATGAATATCCGATGCACGACGCAGAGTTGCCTGGCGCAAAAGCTGACTGGCCGTATCAATGGTCGATTCGCCGGGAGCTTTTTCATTGGCCACCAAAGGTTTACGCATCGATTCAAACTGTTCTATCCGGGCACGAGGCCAGCACTCCACCTCTGCCTGACACTGGCTGGCAAACTGTAATGCCTCCATCAGGCCCGCCGGGACGCTTTCAGGAACGGCAAGGCGCAAGTGTGTCGCACTGTGCTCAAGGACAATCGCCCGAAAGCGCTGGCAGATGAGCGCAATCGCATCATCAGACGTGGGCATAGGCACCTCCCCGATCGGCAAAGCGGAACTGCTCCTGACAATTATCACGTAGCGTGGTATTAGCGCTGGTACAGGTGCGCTGCCACTGAATGCTGCCTTCATTGCTGTCCCACACGGGCAGCATTTCAACGCTTAGCCCGTTAAGGCTTTCCTGTCCGGTCAGGGTGATCGTGCCGTTCACGACGGTGACCGCTGAAACATACCGTGATGTTGTGCCTTGCGGAATCCCTCGCTGCCCGGCCTGGCAGGCGTCCGGGCCGCCGCGTTCAATGGCGCAAAGCTCAACCGCCGTTTTAAACGGCACCATCGTTTGCAGCATGTCGGTCAGCGCGGCGCGCTGCAGATAATTTTGGTAGGCGGGCAACCCAATAGCGCTGAGTATTGCCACGATGCCGACCACAATCATTAACTCGACCAGCGTGAATCCACGTTGAGAGATCATTGCATTACCTCCTGAATAAGAAGGTCGCAGTTTAAAAAGCCTGTGATGGCGTTAACAGCAGCAAAAGGAAAGAGTGGAAAAGGGCAGGCAGTAAATACAGCGGGTTACAGCAATACAGCGGTTACGCTGGAAGAAATAGCACAAAACAGGCCGTGCCAGCGGCACGGCACAAGCAATTATTTAGCGTCAAAGCGCATAGAAAGATCCAGGGCATGGACATGTTTAGTCAGTGCGCCGACGGAAACATAGTCCACACCGGTCTGAGCAATCTCCTGGATCGTCGTTTCGGTCACGTTGCCTGAGACTTCCAGCAGCGCACGGCCCTCGGTTATCTTCACCGCCTCGCGCATCTCATCCAGCGTGAAGTTGTCCAGCATGACGATGTCGGCCGACGCCGTAAGCGCGTCCTGTAGCTCCTTTAACGACTCAACTTCGACTTCGACCGGTACATCCGGATAGAGCCAGGAGGCTTTTTCCACGGCCTCGCGAATCGAACCACTGGCAATGATATGATTTTCTTTAATCAAAAAGGCATCTGACAGACCCAGACGGTGATTGCTGCCGCCACCGCACAGCACCGCATATTTCAAAGCTGTGCGCAGCCCTGGTAGGGTTTTGCGTGTATCCAGAAGCTGAGTCTGTGTGCCTTCCAGCAGCGCAACATAGCGACTGACTTCGGTGGCAACGCCAGAAAGCGTTTGCACAAAGTTCAGGGCGGTGCGTTCGGCGGTGAGCAACAGGCGGGCAGGGCCCTCGATTTCAAACAGCAGTTGATCCGGCGTAAGCGTTTGGCCATCTTCCACGTGCCATGTCAGCGCGGTATAGGCACCCAACTGGTTGAAGACTTCCTCTACCCAGCGTTTACCACAAAAAACACCGGCTTCGCGGGTAATCACCCGGGCGTGGGCGCGACTTTCGGCGGGCAACAGTTGGGCGGTAATATCCCGTTCGCTGTCTACCTCACCGCCAAGATCTTCCTGTAATGCGCGTGCGACCGTTTCAGGAATATCATTTTCAATACGTTCAAGCAGCGCACTCCGGCGACTGTCAGGATCATAGCGACGCACAGACATAGCGTTCAGCTCCAGCAAAAGACAGATAACAGTGGGATTACCATATCCTGGATAACAAAGCGGTGCCAGCCCCGAGGGGATTTTTGTTTAGTATACTTAACAAACGGGCGAGAGTGAGGAGGGCGCGGCGCATTTTGGCGCAATAATGCCTTAGAATTCATGCTATTCTCAATTCGACTTCGCGATGAGAAATCAGTATGAAATTAGAACATGGATGGCTGACCGGTGTGCGCCAGGTACCGTCACCCCACTGTAATGAACGGCCGCACAACGAGGCGCCCTCTCTTCTGGTCATTCATAATATCAGCCTGCCGCCTGGCGAATATGGCGGGCCGTGGATCGATAAACTGTTCACGGGCACACTGCCCTCAGACGCGCATCCCTACTTTGCTGATATCGCGCATTTGCGCGTTGCAGCCCACTGCTTAATTCGTCGTGATGGCGAGATTGTGCAATATGTTCCTTTTGATCAACGCGCCTGGCATGCAGGCATATCGCAGTTTGAAGGGCGGGAAAACTGCAACGACTTTTCCATCGGTATCGAGCTGGAAGGAACGGACGTTGAGCCCTATACCGAAGCGCAATACCACGCGCTGCATCAGGTCACGCAAATTTTGTTACAGCACTATCCGATAACGCCTGCTCGCATTACCGGACACAGCGACATTGCACCGGGACGTAAAACCGATCCCGGACCGGCGTTTAACTGGCAATATTATCTGCAGCGGTTACCGCAACAAAAATCGTGATTCATCTGGAGTAACTATGACGTTATTTACCTTGTTACTGGTTTTAGGTTGGGAGCGGCTGTTTAAGCTGGGAGAGCACTGGCAACTGGATCATCGGCTTGAACCTGTTTTTCGTCGCCGTCGGCAGGTTTCCCTCATGCGTACTCTGTTGATGTTGTTGGTCGTGATGGCATTGACTGCGCTGGTGGTGTGGAGCCTGAAAGGGATTCTGTTTGGGATCCCGCAGCTTGTGTTCTGGATTGTGGTGGGATTACTGTGCATCGGTGCCGGTGTGGTGCGTCAGCATTATCATGCCTATCTGCAGGCGGCGAGTCGGGATGAGGCGGCCGCGCATCAGGCGATGGCGGCAGAACTGACCTTGATCCACGGCGTGCCGGTTGAATGCAGCGAACGCGAATTTTTACGCGAGTTACAAAACGCCCTTATCTGGATTAACTTTCGTTTTTATCTGGCGCCAATGTTCTGGTTTGTGGTGGGCGGCGCATGGGGGCCAGTTTTACTGGTCGGCTACGCCTTTTTACGGGCCTGGCAAAGCTGGTTGGCAAAACACGGTACGCCAATGGCGCGCGCGCAATCAGGCGTAGACACGCTTTTGCATCTGGTTGACTGGATCCCGGTCCGCCTGGCGGGCGTTGCCTATGCGCTGCTGGGGCATGGTGAAAAAGCGTTGCCTGCCTGGTTTGCATCATTAACCGACAGGCATCGCTCTCAATACCATGTGCTGACGACGCTGGCACAGTTTTCGCTGGCCCGCGATCCTCATACTGATAAGGTTGCTACGCCACGTGTTGCGGTGGCGCTGGCAAAACGCATTTCACTGGTATTAGTGGTGGTCGTGGCGCTCTTGACCATTTACGGGACGCTGGTGTAATCCGCAGGTGGCACGCCAAAATCCGGTGTGCCATCTTCACGCCAGTAAAAATATTTCAGGCGCGTGTGGCGGTTGCCATCCCACAGTGGATCCCCTTCAATTTCCGTATAGTTGCGCGCATGGTAGACCAGCAGATCCCGCCCCGCTTCATCCTGGGTAAAACAGCTGTGCCCAGGGCCGTACTGGCGGTTCTCCCAACTGGTTGAGAATACCGGCCGCGCTGACTTCTGCCAGGCCAGGGCATTAAGCGGATCGGCATCACGCGGAATCGACAGCAGGCCCATACAATAATTCTCATCCGTTGCGCTGGCGGAATAGGTAATAAAAAGCCGATCGCCATGCACTATCGCCGCCGCCCCTTCATTAACACTAAAGCCTGCGCACTCCCATTCATATTCCGGACGGCTCAGCATGACCGGTTTACCTTTAAGCGTCCATGGGTTGCGCAGCTCCGCAAGATAGAGGTTGGAATTGCCCGGAATGCCGGGATCTTTCTGCGCCCATAAATACCAGTTTTTACCCTGATGAACGAAGTGAGTGGCATCCAGCGAGAAGCTGTCGATATGACTCAAAACCTGGCGTACAGGCTGCCAGCTGCCGCTGAGCGGATCCTCACCCTCGCAAACCAGCGCATACATGCGGTGCTGAAACAGCCCGTCTTTGATGTCACGCGAGGGCGCTGCGGCAAAATAGATGACCCATTGACCGTCAATGTGATGCAGCTCCGGCGCCCAAATCAGCTCGCTGAAGGGACCGATATCGGGCTTGTGCCAGATCACCACCGGCTCCGCGTGGCGTAAGTCCATTAGCGTACTGGCGCGTCGGATTTCCAGACGATCGTATTCCGGCACAGAGGCAATAAAGTAGTAGTGCTCTCTGTGGCGCAGGATAAAAGGATCGGCACGCCGTTCGATAAAGGGGTTCGGCCAGTGTTCACTCATTTCAGTGCTCCTGTCTGGATCTCGCTCAGCGTCTGGTTGCTGCCCGACTGTGCCGCGATGCGACGCAGGGCAAGATCGCGTTGGATGGTTTGCATTAAGGTACGATCCACTTTCATCAGTCGTACTACGCCCGCGGTAATCAAATAGCCGATGCCAGGAATAACGGTAAACAGCAGCACGATGCCGTTAATCGCCTGGGCGGATTGCTGCTTAGCTCCCGCATCGTAACCGTAAGCGGAGAGCAGGAACCCCACCATCGCTCCTGCTACCGCTAACCCGACCTTGAGAAAGAACAGGTTGCCTGAAAAGCTGATACCCGTGATGCGCTTGCCAGTTTTCCATTCACCGTAGTCATCCACGTCTGCCATCAGGGACCAGTGCAGGGGGGAAGGAATTTGATGCAGGATATTCAGCAGGAAGTAAGCGATAACGATTGCTACGGTGGCATGAGGATCAAGCCCGTAGAAGCCGCAGGAGAACAGGGCCAGGACAATATTGGTCCAGAAAAAGACTTTCAGCTTGCACCAGCGATCGGTCAGCACTTTGGCCAGCGTACTGCCCAGCATCATGCCCACCACGCCAAGGCTGATAAACAGCGTCGCAAAGTGCGGCGTTTGGCCCATTACCCAGGTCACGTAATACATGGTCGCCGCCATACGAATAAACCCCGGACACACGTTGCAGAGCGTGAGCAGCAGAATGCGCACCCATTGGTCATTCTTCCAGACATCGCGCAAATCGTGTTTCAGGTCATCATTTGTCGGCACGGCAGGATGAATACGTTCACGGACGTTTGCGAAACAGAACAGGAACATCGCCAGGCCGACCAGGGCCAGTACGCCCATCGCCATTTGGTAGCCGCGCGCTTTATTGTCGCCGCCAAACCACTCTGCCATGGGCAGTAAAGACAGCGAGAGAATCAGCGTGGCAATCCCCACCATCACAAAACGGTACGACTGACAGGATACACGCTCGCCAGGATCGTTAGTGATCACGCCACCCAGCGAGCAGTAGGGGATATTGATCGCGGTGTAGGTCAGGGACATGAAAAAATAGGTCACAAACGCCCAGATAACTTTGCTGTGATAGCTCCAGTCAGGCGTGGTAAACATCAGCACACTGAATATAACGTAGGGCACCGATACCCACAGCAGCCAGGGGCGAAAGCGCCCCCAGCGGCTTTGGGTTCTGTCGGCAATCGCGCCCATTATCGGATCGGTAATGGCATCCAGAATCCGGACGGAGAGTAACAGCACACCGACCAGCGCCGGGGCTAAGCCAAATACGTCGGTATAGAAATAGCTGAGAAATAACATGACGGCACCGCCAATCATGTTGCAGCCGGCATCACCCATGCCGTAACCCAGCTTTTCTCTGAACGAGAGGGTTTTACCTGTCATTAATGTTTCCTGCAGAACAATTAAACAGAAAAGAAGTATTAATGTTTAATCAGCAGGATGAGCGGCAATAAATCGTTGCGATGATGGACAAAACAGCCATGCGAGAAGAAGTGTGAACCGCGTCGGGTCTGGTGACGGCCCACCCGCTGAAAAATGGCGGCGGGTGGGCAGGGGGATCAGGCTTTTTGCGTCTTATTTTTGACGAAATAGCCAATAGCAAGAACGATCAGCCAGACAGGAATCAACCAGACGGAGATGGCCATCCCCGGCGTCATGGCCATCAGAACCAGAATGCCGGCCAGGAACACCAGGCAAATCCAGTTACCCAGCGGGTAGAGAACGGCCTTGAATCGGGTGGTTACGCCTTGCTGATTTTTCTTTTTACGGAATTTCAGGTGCGCCAGGCTAATCATCGCCCAGTTGATGACCAGGGCAGAAACGACCAGCGACATCAACAGGCCAAACGCTTCAGCCGGCATAAGAAAGTTGAGCAGTACACACAATGCCGTGGCAACGGCCGACACCAGAATACTCATCACGGGCACACCGCGACGGTCCACGTTCAGCAGCGCTTTAGGTGCATTGCCCTGCTGCGCCAGACCAAACAGCATACGGCTGTTACAGTAAACGCAGCTGTTATAGACCGACAGCGCCGCAGTCAGAATGACGACGTTCAGCGCGTTAGCCACCATCGCATCGCCCAGCTCGTGGAAAATAAACACAAACGGGCTGGTTTCTGCGGTTACGCGCGTCCACGGCATTAAAGAAAGCAGTACCGCCAGCGAACCGATATAAAAGATCAGAATACGCCACAGCACCTGATTAGTGGCTTTAGGAATCGTGGTTTCAGGATTGTCCGCTTCGGCAGCCGTAATCCCTACCAGCTCCAATCCGCCGAACGAAAACATAATAATGGCCATGACCATCACCAGTCCGCCCAGGCCGTTGGGCATAAAGCCGCCTTGCTCCCACAGGTTGCGCACGGTGGCCTGTGGACCGCCGGTACCGCTAAACAGCAGCCAGCCGCCGAACAGGATCATGGCAATAACCGCAATCACCTTAATAATGGCGAACCAGAACTCCATCTCACCAAACACTTTTACATTGGTCAGGTTAACGGCGTTGATCAGCACAAAGAAGATGGCGGCTGAGGCCCAGGTAGGAAAATCAGGCCACCAGAACTGGATATACTTGCCCACCGCGCTCAGCTCGGCCATCGCCACCAGCACATACAGGACCCAGTAGTTCCAGCCGGAGGCAAAACCGGCGAAGTTGCCCCAGTATTTGTAAGCGAAATGGCTGAAGCTGCCGGCGACCGGCTCCTCTACGACCATTTCGCCGAGTTGGCGCATGATTAAAAAAGCGATAAATCCGGCAATGGCATAGCCTAAAATAACGGCCGGGCCAGCGGATTTGATAACCGACGCACTGCCCAGAAACAGGCCGGTTCCCACTGCACCACCCAGGGCAATCAACTGAATATGGCGGTTTTTTAAACCGCGCTTCAGCGATTCGCCGTGCTGTTGTTCCATACACACCTCATGATGTTGTTATTCTTCGCCGCAGGATGCTCTGACTGTAAAGAATTAAATACACTTAAGACTGATATTTTTAGGGAATCTGACTTGCGTAATGCCGCCAGCTGTAACCTGCCGACCAGAATAGTGATAAGCGCATGGCTTTGCACCTGCTTTCGCTTTACCTGTTACGAGTTGGCTGAAAAAGAAGCAGCGGAAAAGGGGGATGTTGACGAGGTGGGTAAAAAAAGAACCTGAACGCAGCGAAAGGAAAGCGCAGCGAGCTAAATCGGTTTAACTGGGAGCTTTGTGTAATTTTAGGTAAACCCGAAAAAATTTAACATTGAGTTAACACCCTGTTTTCCACTTTTCAACTCAACAGTTAATGCAAAAGCACAGCCTTACGTCACCTTAATGTCACCGATGCCGTATAGACACAAGGTGAATACTTTGTTACTTTACGGGCTCCTTTTTTGAATTGGTATTACCAATTTACTTTATCAGACAGGCACACTAAGAAGGGAAGATGGCTTACATTAAGATTCGTCAACCCAAACTCTCCGATGCCATTGAGCAGCAACTTGAATCCCTGATTATGGAAGGGACGCTGCAGCCGGGAGAGAAGTTGCTCCCCGAGCGCGAACTCGCCAAACAATTCGATGTTTCACGTCCGTCTCTCCGTGAGGCAATCCAGCGTTTAGAAGCGAAAGGATTGTTACTACGCCGTCAGGGCGGCGGAACATTTGTACAGAAACATCTCTGGCAGAGCGTGAGCGATCCTCTCGTTGGGCTTCTTGCCGAGCATCCGGAATCGCAGTTTGACCTGTTGGAAACGCGCCACGCGTTAGAAGGCATCGCCGCTTACTATGCCGCGCTGCGCGGTACAGAAGAGGATTTACAGCGGATTCGCGACTGCCATCTTCATATTCAGCAGGCGCAGGACAGCGGCGATCTCGACGCTGAAGCAGACGCAGTAATGAAGTATCAGATCGCTGTCACAGAAGCAGCCCATAATGTCGTGCTTTTGCATTTGCTACGATCAATGGGACCTATGCTGGAACAGAACGTTCGACAGAATTTTGAATTGCTCTACTCGCGCCGGGAAATGCTGGCGAAAGTGAGCGGTCACCGCGCCAGAATTTTCGAGGCGATTGTGGCTCGTGAGCCGGAACAAGCACGCGAGGCTTCACACCGTCACCTGGCGTTCATTGAGGAAATCTTGCTGGACAGAAGTCGGGAGCAGAGCCGTCGAGAACGCTCCCTGCGTCGTTTACAGCAACGTAAGGAATAACGTGCGGCAAAGATCGTGCGAACATGTGCGACGAGCCTGTCTCCCTGACGTTAACAGGCTCCCGATTTTTCAACGTATTAGACACAGATAAGGAATACCCCCATGTCAGAACGTTTACACAATGACGTGGATCCGATTGAAACTCGTGACTGGCTACAGGCGATCGAATCGGTCATCCGTGAAGAAGGTGTTGAACGTGCACAGTATCTGATTGATCAGGTGCTGAGTGCAGCCCGCAAAGGCGGTGTGAAAGTTGCTGGCGGTGCTGCCGCAATCAGTAACTACATCAACTCTATTGCCGTTGAAGATGAACCGGATTATCCGGGCAACACCTCACTTGAACGTCGTATCCGTTCCGCCATTCGCTGGAACGCCATCATGTCGGTGCTGCGCGCATCGAAGAAAGATCTGGAACTTGGCGGCCACATGTCCTCCTTCCAGTCTTCTGCCACCATCTATGAAGTGTGTTTTAACCACTTCTTCCGCGCGCGCAGTGAAAAAGACGGCGGCGATCTGGTGTACTTCCAGGGCCACATTTCTCCGGGTATCTATGCCCGTGCTTTCCTGGAAGGTCGTCTGACTGAAGAGCAGATGAATAACTTCCGTCAGGAAGTGGATGGCAAAGGCCTGTCCTCTTATCCGCATCCAAAACTGATGCCGGAATTCTGGCAGTTCCCGACCGTCTCCATGGGTCTGGGCCCACTCAATGCCATCTACCAGGCTAAATTCCTGAAATATCTGGAACACCGTGGTCTGAAAGATACCTCCGGTCAGACCGTTTACGCTTTCCTGGGCGACGGCGAGATGGATGAGCCAGAATCCAAAGGTGCGATCACCATCGCCACCCGTGAAAAACTGGATAATCTGGTTTTCATCATCAACTGTAACCTGCAGCGTCTGGATGGACCGGTCACCGGTAACGGTAAGATCATCAACGAGCTGGAAGGCATTTTTGCCGGTGCTGGCTGGGAAGTGATCAAGGTTATCTGGGGCGGTCGTTGGGATGAACTGCTGCGTAATGACACCAGCGGTAAACTGATCCAGCTGATGAACGAAACCGTTGACGGCGACTACCAGACGTTTAAGTCACGTGATGGTGCCTATGTGCGTGAGCACTTCTTCGGCAAATATCCGGAAACCGCTGCCCTGGTGAAAGACTGGTCAGATGATGAAATCTGGGCACTGAACCGTGGTGGTCACGATCCGAAGAAGATCTATGCGGCACTGAAAAAAGCGCAGGATACCAAAGGCAAGCCGGTTCTGATCCTGGCCCATACCATTAAAGGTTATGGTATGGGCGACACCGCCGAAGGTAAGAACATCGCGCACCAGGTGAAGAAGATGAACATGGATGGCGTTCGCTACATCCGCGATCGCTTCAACGTGCCGGTCGAAGACGACAAGATCGAATCTCTGCCTTACATCACCTTCGATAAAGGCTCTGAAGAGTACAACTATCTGCACGGCCAGCGTGAGAAGTTAGGCGGTTACCTGCCATCACGTCAGCCGAAGTTCACTGAAAAGCTGGAAATGCCAGCGCTGGAAGAGTTCAGTGCGCTGCTGGAAGAGCAGAACAAAGAAATCTCGACCACCATCGCGTTCGTGCGTGCACTGAATGTGATGCTGAAGAACAAATCGATCAAAGATCGCCTGGTGCCTATCCTTGCGGATGAAGCCCGTACTTTCGGTATGGAAGGCCTGTTCCGTCAGATTGGTATCTACAGCCCGAACGGTCAGCAGTACACACCGCAGGACCGTGAGCAGGTGGCTTACTATAAAGAAGACGAGAAAGGTCAGATTCTGCAGGAAGGGATTAACGAGCTGGGCGCAGGATCATCCTGGCTGGCGGCGGCAACCTCTTACAGCACCAACAACCTGCCGATGATTCCGTTCTACATCTATTATTCGATGTTCGGATTCCAGCGTATTGGCGATCTGATGTGGCTGGCGGGCGACCAACAGGCGCGGGGCTTCCTGGTCGGCGGTACATCAGGCCGTACCACCCTGAACGGCGAAGGTTTGCAGCATGAAGATGGCCACAGCCATATTCAGTCACTGACGATCCCTAACTGTATCTCCTACGATCCGTCGTATGCCTACGAAGTGGCAGTCATCATGCATGACGGTCTGGTTCGTATGTACGGCGAAGCGCAGGAAAATATTTATTACTACATCACCACGCTGAACGAAAACTACCACATGCCAGCGATGCCGAAAGGTGCCGAGGAAGGTATCCGTAAAGGTATCTACAAGCTGGAAACCGTTGAGGGTAGCAAAGGTAAAGTTCAGCTCTTGGGTTCAGGCTCTATCCTGCGTCACGTGCGTGAAGCTGCCCAGATTCTGGCGACCGATTACGGCATTGGTTCAGACGTTTACAGCGTCACCTCGTTCACCGAGCTGGCCCGCGATGGTCAGGACTGTGAGCGCTGGAACATGCTGCATCCAACGGAAGCCCCACGCGTGCCTTACATCGCTCAGGTGATGAACGAAGCGCCAGCCGTGGCCTCCACCGACTACATGAAGCTGTTCGCTGAGCAGGTTCGCAGCTATGTGCCTTCAAGCGATTACCGCGTGCTGGGTACGGATGGCTTTGGCCGCTCTGACAGTCGTGAAAATCTGCGTCACCACTTTGAAGTGGATGCATCTTACGTTGTGGTTGCCGCGCTGGGTGAACTGGCTAAACGTGGCGAAATCGATAAGAAAGTCGTGGCGGATGCGATCGTGAAGTTCAAGATCGATGCCGATAAAGTTAACCCGCGTCTGGCTTAAGAGGTAACAGAGTAATGGCTATTGAAATCAAGGTACCAGATATCGGGTCAGACGAAGTTGAAGTCACCGAAATTCTGGTCAAGGTTGGCGACAAGGTGGAAGCCGAGCAGTCGCTGATCACCGTGGAAGGCGATAAAGCCTCTATGGAAGTTCCCTCGCCGCAGGCTGGCGTGGTGAAAGAGATCAAAATCGCAACCGGTGACAAAGTGGAAACCGGTTCGCTGATCATGATGTTTGATGCTGAAGGCGCTGCGGAAGCAGCCCCTGCCGCCGCCGAAGAGAAGAAAGCGGACGCGGCGCCTGCGCCAGCCGCTGCTGCGGCCACTGCCAGCAAAGAAGTTGCTGTGCCGGATATCGGCGGTGACGAAGTTGAAGTCACTGAGATTCTGGTTAAGGTTGGCGATAAAGTCGAAGCCGAGCAGTCACTTATTGTCGTCGAAGGTGACAAAGCGTCAATGGAAGTTCCGGCTCCGTTCGCGGGTGTGGTCAAAGAGATCACCATTGCGACCGGCGACAAAGTCAGCACCGGTTCAGCCATCATGGTCTTTGAAGCAGAAGGTGCAGCACCGGCCTCTGATGCGAAGCCAGAAGTGAAAGAAGAAGCGGCATCGGCACCTGCCGCGGCTGCGGGCGCAAAAGACGTTAACGTTCCGGATATCGGGGGAGACGAAGTTGAAGTCACCGAGATCCTCGTTAAGGTTGGCGACAAGGTGGAAGCCGAGCAGTCACTGATCGTTGTTGAAGGCGACAAAGCCTCTATGGAAGTGCCAGCACCGTTTGCGGGTATCGTCAAAGAGCTGAAAGTCGCGACGGGCGATAAAGTCAGCACCGGCTCACTGATTATGGTCTTCGAAGTTGAAGGTGCTGCTCCGGCTGCCCCTGCGGCTGCGAAACAGGAAGCCGCACCGGCGCCTGCTGCCAAATCTGAAGCGAAAGCCGCAGCAGCACCTGCCGCCGCTAAAACAGAGAGCAAAGGTGAGTTCGCAGAGAACGACGCTTACGTTCACGCTACCCCGGTCATTCGTCGTCTGGCGCGTGAATTTGGCGTTAACCTGGCCAAAGTTAAAGGCACAGGCCGTAAAGGTCGTATTCTGAAAGAAGACGTTCAGGCTTACGTTAAAGATGCCGTGAAACGCGCAGAAGCCGCGCCAGCCGCCGCCAGCGGTGGCGGCCTGCCGGGCATGCTGCCATGGCCAAAAGTTGACTTCAGTAAGTTTGGTGAAGTTGAAGAAGTGGAGCTGGGCCGTATCCAGAAAATCTCGGGTGCGAACCTGAGCCGTAACTGGGTCATGATCCCACACGTTACGCACTTCGACAAAACCGATATTACCGAGCTTGAAGCTTTCCGTAAGCAGCAGAACGCCGAAGCGGAGAAGCGTAAGCTGGACGTGAAATACACGCCAGTGGTCTTCATCATGAAAGCGGTGGCGGCGGCGCTTGAGCAGATGCCACGCTTTAACAGCTCACTGTCTGAAGATGCGCAGAAGCTGACGTTGAAAAAGTACATCAACATCGGTGTGGCGGTGGATACGCCAAACGGCCTGGTGGTTCCGGTCTTTAAAGACGTGAACAAGAAGGGCATCACAGAACTGTCTCGTGAACTGATGGCGATCTCTAAAAAGGCGCGCGATGGCAAACTAACCGCAGGCGACATGCAGGGCGGCTGTTTCACCATCTCCAGCCTTGGCGGCCTGGGCACCACCCACTTTGCGCCGATTGTTAACGCGCCAGAAGTGGCCATCCTTGGTGTGTCAAAGTCAGCGATGGAGCCAGTGTGGAACGGTAAAGAGTTTGCACCACGTCTGATGATGCCAATCTCTCTGTCCTTCGATCACCGCGTTATCGACGGTGCAGATGGCGCACGTTTCATTACCATTATTGGCAATATGCTGTCAGACATTCGTCGTCTGGTTATGTAAAAAGCGCAAAAGGCCGGCAAATGCCGGCCTTTTTGTAACATTCAGGGCACCGCGGTTGGCAGTTTATTAACAATTCTGTAAACTCTTGCGGTGAACATGTCCCGGTGGAATAAGGACATCATGAGCCTATTCCATTAGGCATAATTGGCGCAGTCAGCTTGCGTACCTGCCACGCAAACCCGTCAACGGTAGGGTGGTAGCAACATACGCAATATGGCCAGTTAACTAGCCTAATGGGATAGGCTCAGCGTCTGACCCGCCGGAAATCCAATAAGAGGTCATGATGAGTACAGAGATTAAAACTCAGGTCGTGGTACTTGGGGCAGGTCCTGCAGGTTACTCTGCAGCTTTTCGTTGCGCTGACTTAGGTCTGGAAACCGTACTGGTTGAGCGCTACAGCACCCTCGGCGGTGTCTGTCTTAACGTAGGCTGTATCCCGTCTAAAGCGCTACTGCACGTTGCCAAAGTGATTGAAGAAGCGAAAGCGCTGGAAGAACACGGCATTGTGTTTGGTCAGCCGCAAACGGATATCAACAAAATCCGCAGCTGGAAAGAGAAGGTGATTAACCAGCTGACTGGCGGTCTGTCAGGCATGGCAAAAGGTCGTAAAGTCAAGGTTGTTAACGGCCTGGGCAAATTTACCGGTGCGAATACGCTGGTGGTTGAAGGTGAAGGTGGTGCAACCACCATTAACTTCGACAACGCCATTATCGCTGCGGGCTCACGCCCAATCGAGCTGCCGTTCATTCCTCATGAAGATCCTCGCGTGTGGGATTCAACCGATGCGCTGGAACTGAAAGAAGTGCCTAAACGTCTGCTGGTCATGGGCGGCGGTATTATCGGTCTGGAAATGGCGACGGTTTACCATGCGCTGGGTTCAGAGATCGACGTGGTTGAAATGTTCGACCAGGTTATCCCGGCTGCCGATAAAGACGTGGTGAAAGTCTTCACCAAACGTATCAGCAAGAAATTCAACCTGATGCTGGAAACTAAGGTGACCGCCGTTGAAGCAAAAGACGACGGTATCTATGTTTCAATGGAAGGTAAACAAGCGCCAGGCGAAGCCCAGCGTTATGATGCGGTTCTGGTGGCAATTGGTCGCGTGCCAAACGGTAAGGGCATGGATGCAGATAAAGCCGGCGTTGAGGTTGACGACCGTGGCTTTATCCGCGTTGACAAACAAATGCGCACCAACGTGCCGCACATCTACGCTATCGGCGATATCGTCGGGCAGCCGATGCTGGCGCATAAAGGCGTGCATGAAGGCCACGTTGCGGCAGAAGTCATTTCAGGTCTGAAGCACTACTTCGATCCGAAAGTGATTCCGTCCATTGCCTATACTGAACCAGAAGTTGCCTGGGTTGGTCTGACCGAGAAAGAAGCGAAAGAGAAAGGCATCAGCTATGAAACTGCCACATTCCCGTGGGCAGCATCCGGCCGTGCTATTGCTTCTGACTGCGCAGACGGTATCACCAAACTGATTTTCGACAAAGAAACCCATCGCGTTATCGGTGGCGCCATCGTCGGTACTAACGGCGGTGAGCTGCTGGGCGAAATTGGTCTGGCCATCGAGATGGGCTGTGATGCAGAAGACATCGCATTGACCATCCATGCGCACCCGACCCTGCATGAGTCAGTAGGCCTGGCCGCTGAAATCTTTGAAGGCAGCATCACCGATCTGCCTAACGCGAAAGCGAAAAAGAAATAATTTTCAGAACTGAAATAGCGGCCCCTTATGGGGCCGTTTTTTTATGGCTTAGATTCAATCGGATAATGAAAGGAATAAAAGAAAGGGCGCCTGTGCTAACACCTTTACACGGGCAAAAATGGCGTAGTCAATCCCGCCATTAACGCATTTTTTACTGTCTGGTTTCGTTATTCAAGACAGCCGAAAGTTCAGTACTCATTATTCTGAGGCGAAGTTCACATAATGAACGTCAATTTGATAAACGTAATCCTAAGAGCATTGACCCGCTGATAACAAGCGAACCGTATTTCGACTTGATGGTGGCACCTCTCTTGATTTTTATCGTGAGAGGGGTTAGGGCTTGCAGTGTTGAGGTATCAGGGTTTCCCCGCTCGCACGCGTTAAAATTATTGTGAGCGGTTCCTGCCTCTTTCCACCTCAGATTTTCACGTCAGGCAGAATGATTCATGAGCCCAACCGCAGTCTGCGCATGTATTATTTCAGAGTCTCTTTATATTTTATTGGATTATTTAGTGAACCATTAATAAGATCGTCAGAGGTTAATACGTCCTGATTAAAAAGGTTTTATATTTACTTTTTGGCGCCTTTTTAATTTTTTTAACGCGAGATCGCGTTGTTATTCAATTTTTATGATTGCCTGCTTCGTTATTATTAAGGCGTAGCCAGTCAATAAAATGCCGCAACGGCGCAGAGACATAACGCCTGCCAGGATAATACAGCCAGAAGCCATCTGCATGTTGGGTAAAGCCACTGAGCAGTTCAACGAGTGCGCCGCGCTGCAGATGGGCGCTGACCACGGCTTCCTGTAAGAAGGCGATCCCTGCCCCTGAAAGGGCGGCCTGCAAAATCCGCTCGTTGTTATCCAGCACCAGCGGGCCACTGACCGCAACCTCCTGCCTTTGCCCCGCGTGCCAGAATTCCCAGCGATAGCGTCGGCCACTGGGGAAGCGGCGTTCGATGCAGGGAAATGCAAGCAGTTCATCCGGCGTTTGTGGTGCGCCATGACGTTCGATTAAGGCCGGGCTTGCGACAACCAGAGTGCGCATTGCCGGGCCAAAGGGCAGGGCAATCATATCCTGTGCCAGCACATCGCCATAGCGAATGCCTGCATCAAAACCCGCTTCCAGAATATCGACCAGCGCATCATTACTGTCAATTTCCAGCGTGATTTCCGGATAGCGCTGGATAAACGGCAGAATCAAGCTTTCAAAGAACAGTGTTTCAGCAGAACGCGGCATATTGAGTTTCAGCTTGCCGTGTGGACGCGCCCGCCAGTCATTAAGTTCATCCACGGCCTGAGAGAGTTCGACCAGCGCGGGTTGAATACGCTGGAGAAAATGCGCGCCCGCTTCGGTCAGGGAAACGTTGCGAGTGGTGCGGTTAAGCAGCCTCACGCCGAGCCGCTGCTCGAAATGGCGCATTGCATGGCTGAGTGCCGAGGGCGTGACGTTACGCGCCTGCGCGGCTTTGCGAAAGCTACGATGGTGCGCAATCGCACAAAACATTTCCAGTTCCTGAAGCGTTGCCCGGTATAGCGTCATTGATGAGTTTTTCTCACTGAATTAGAAAATTAAGCACAATTGTTGTTGCGATTGATGAGGATTATAACAATAACATCGCAATAATGAGGAAGATGTCATGCAACAACGTCAATTAGGTAATCAGGGTTTACAGGTATCGGCACTCGGGCTGGGCTGCATGGGCATGACCTTCGCCTATGGCAACACGGATGAGTCGCAGGCATTGAATACGCTCTCCCGCGCATTTGAACTGGGCATTAATTTTCTGGATACCGCTGAGATCTACGGGCCCTTCACAAACGAAGCGCTGATTGCAAAAGCCCTTAAAGGCCGCCGTGATAGCGTGACCGTTGCGACGAAATTTGGTTTTAGCATTAGCGGTGCCGGTCAGGGCTGGGAGAACATGACCGGTGTGAACAGTCAGCCACAGCATATTCGCGAGGCAGTAGAAGGATCTTTGACGCGTCTCGGCACCGATCATATTGACCTGCTTTATCAACATCGTTTCGATCCCGCGGTGCCGATCGAAGACGTGGTGGGCACGATGGCAGATTTAATTAATGAGGGAAAAGTGCGCTACCTCGGCCTGTCGGAAGTGTCTGCCGCCACGCTGCGCCGTGCCTGTGCCGTACATCCGATTTCGGCCTTACAAAGCGAGTACTCACTTTGGACTCGCGACCCCGAGCAGGGCATTCTTGCTACCTGCCGCGAACTTAACGTCGGTTTCGTGCCATACAGCCCTCTGGGCCGCGGTTTTCTGACCGGTAAGCTGGCAGCGGTGACCGACCTTGATCCGCATGATTTCCGCCGTGGCTTGCCGCGTTTCCAGCAGCAGTCACAGCAACATAACCAAAAGTTAGTGGATCAACTGATGGAGATGGCGCGGGGTTATGGTATTTCTGCGGCTCAACTGGCACTGGCGTGGGTTTTAGCGAAGGGTGAGGATATCGTGCCTATTCCGGGAGCAAGCAAAGTCCACCATCTGGAAGAAAACTGTGCCGCCGCGTCAGTTGCGCTGAAAAAGGTCGACATCGACATGCTGGATACTGTGTTTGCCCCGGAAAACATTCGCGGTGAGCGCTACGCCAATGCAGAATACGGTATGATCGACCGCTAAACGTAATCGGGTATGACTGTGTTAGCAGGCGGGGCTTTACGCCCTGCTTTTTTTCCGTTTACACCGGATTAGTTAGCGCATTCTGCTACAGAAAACCCTAATGTTGCTTTTTTGTAAACAGATTAACAAGGCGGTTAAATCCTGCTATGCTGCCCCACGCGGAACCGGGCACCTTACCCTACTCATGGAATGCGTTGTCATCAGGGTGCACCGGAAACCCATACAATGAGAGCGAGGAGAACGTCGTGCTAGAAGAATACCGTAAGCACGTTGCCGAGCGTGCTGCCCAAGGGATCGTACCTAAGCCATTAGATGCTTCCCAAATGGCCGCGCTGGTTGAACTGCTAAAAAATCCACCTGCGGGTGAAGAAGAATTTTTGACCGATTTGTTGGTCAACCGCGTACCACCCGGCGTCGATGAAGCGGCGTATGTTAAAGCAGGTTTCCTGGCTGCTGTCGCCAAAGGCGAAACAACCTCTCCTCTGGTATCTCCTGAAAAAGCTGTTGAACTGCTCGGTACCATGCAGGGCGGCTACAACATCCATCCTCTGATTGAAGCATTAGATGATGCGAAACTCGCACCGATTGCGGCAAAAGCGCTTTCCCACACGTTGCTGATGTTTGACAGCTTTTACGACGTTGAAGAAAAAGCCAAAGCAGGCAATCCACACGCGAAGCAGGTGATGCAGTCGTGGGCGGATGCCGAATGGTATCTGTCACGTCCTGAGCTGGCTGAAAAAATTACCGTTACGGTTTTCAAAGTCACGGGTGAAACCAACACCGATGACCTGTCTCCGGCACCGGATGCCTGGTCACGTCCTGATATCCCACTGCATGCCCTGGCGATGCTGAAAAATGCCCGTGAAGGCATTGAGCCGGATGAGTCAGGCAACATCGGTCCGATCAAACAGATCGAAGCACTGCAGGCTAAAGGTTTCCCGCTGGCCTATGTGGGCGACGTTGTGGGCACAGGTTCATCCCGTAAATCGGCCACCAACTCGGTGCTGTGGTTTATGGGCGATGACATCCCTAACGTGCCGAATAAAAAAGGCGGTGGTGTTGTTCTGGGCGGCAAGATTGCGCCTATCTTCTTCAACACCATGGAAGATGCCGGCGCGCTGCCGATCGAAGTGGATGTGAACGACCTGAATATGGGTGATGTCATTGATATCTATCCGTTTAAAGGCGAAGTGCGCAATCACGAAACCGGCGATCTGCTGGCCAGTTTTGAACTGAAAACCGACGTGCTGATTGATGAAGTGCGTGCCGGTGGCCGTATTCCACTGATCATCGGTCGTGGCCTGACCAGCAAAGCGCGTGAATCCCTGGGGCTGCCTGTCAGCACCGTGTTCCGTATCGCGAAAGACGTGGCGGAAAGCTCACGCGGCTACTCACTGGCGCAGAAAATGGTTGGCCGCGCCTGTGGCGTTGACGGCGTCCGTCCGGGTGCCTATTGCGAACCGAAAATGACCTCGGTGGGCTCGCAGGATACCACCGGTCCTATGACCCGCGACGAGCTGAAAGACCTGGCATGTCTGGGCTTCTCTGCCGATCTGGTGATGCAGTCGTTCTGTCACACGGCGGCTTATCCTAAGCCAGTCGATGTGAACACACACCACACGCTGCCAGACTTCATCATGAACCGTGGCGGCGTTTCCCTGCGTCCGGGGGATGGCGTGATTCACTCCTGGCTGAACCGTATGCTGCTGCCGGATACCGTCGGCACCGGTGGCGATTCCCACACCCGCTTCCCAATCGGTATTTCCTTCCCGGCAGGTTCGGGTCTGGTTGCCTTTGCGGCAGCGACCGGCGTTATGCCACTGGATATGCCGGAATCGGTACTGGTACGTTTCAAAGGTAAAATGCAGCCCGGCATTACGCTGCGCGATCTGGTTCACGCCATTCCGCTGTATGCGATTAAGCAGGGCCTGTTAACCGTTGAGAAGAAAGGCAAGAAGAACATCTTCTCCGGTCGCATCCTTGAAATTGAAGGTCTGCCCGATCTGAAAGTGGAGCAGGCGTTCGAACTGACCGATGCGTCTGCTGAGCGTTCTGCTGCAGGCTGTACCATCAAGCTGGATCAGGCGCCGATCAAAGAGTATCTGACATCTAACATTGTCCTGCTGAAATGGATGATCTCAGAAGGCTACGGCGATCGTCGTACGCTTGAGCGCCGTATCGAAGGCATGGAGAAATGGCTGGCGGATCCACAGCTGCTCGAAGCCGACGCCGATGCAGAATATGCTGCGGTGATTGACATCGATCTGGCGGAGATCAAAGAGCCGATTCTGTGCGCGCCAAACGATCCCGACGATGCGCGTCTGCTGTCAGATGTGCAGGGCGAGAAGATTGATGAAGTCTTTATCGGTTCGTGCATGACCAACATCGGTCACTTCCGCGCGGCAGGTAAGTTGCTGGACAGCCACAAAGGCCAGCTGCCAACCCGTTTGTGGGTCGCACCACCGACCAAAATGGATGCGGCACAGCTGACGGAAGAAGGCTACTACAGCGTGTTCGGTAAGAGCGGTGCGCGTATCGAGATCCCGGGTTGTTCACTGTGCATGGGTAACCAGGCACGTGTCGCCGATGGCGCAACGGTCGTTTCGACCTCAACCCGTAACTTCCCGAACCGTTTGGGTACAGGGGCTAACGTCTACCTGGCTTCTGCGGAGCTGGCGGCGGTCTCATCACTGTTAGGTAAGCTGCCAACGCCAGATGAGTATCAGCAGTTTATGGCGCAGGTGGATAAAACGGCTAGCGATACCTATCGCTATCTCAACTTTGACCAGTTGAGCCAGTACACTGAAAAAGCGGATGGCGTGATTTTCCAGACCGCCGTCTGATTGCTGACCGTTGGTCCATTTAAGAGGGACGCTCTGGCGTTCCTCTTTTTTTATGCCTGAAAAGTGTCCTGAAGGAAGCCGGATGTGTGCGCTAAGCAGGTGCATGGTAATGAAAATAGCGGTATAACAGCGCGAGTGACTGATAAAGAGATAAGATCATGGAGTATGAATTTCTACGTGACATCACGGGCAAAGTGAAAGTTCGTATGTCGATGGGACATGAAGCACTGGGCCACTGGTTTAATGAAGAGGTCGAGCACGATGCCAGCGTGCTGGATGAGGTAGAAGCGGAAGCCCATAAATTAAAAGGAAGTGAACGTCAGTGGCAACGTATCGGGCGGGAATACACGCTGTGGATGGATGACGAAGAGGTGATTGTCCGCGCGAATACGCTGAATTTTGAAGGCGATGAAATGGAAGAGGGCATGAATTATTACGACGAAGAAAGCTTGTGCTTCTGCGGTATGGAGGATTTTCTGGCGGTCATTGCTGCCTGGCGGCGCTTCATGCAAAACAGATAATACCGGTGAGTATTGCAGGCCCTGTGGTTCCCCTCCGTATTGATTGATTATGCTCAACTAACCGCGCGCTATTCTGCGATTCATGCCGCAATTTTCCTCTTAATGATTTAATATCATCATGGTGATTATAATTAATCATAATGGTGATAATATGGATATTAAAGCAACAGTTGAAAAAATCCCGGGCGGTATGATGGTTGTCCCGCTGGTTTTAGGGGCCATCGTGAATACGCTCGCGCCCGAAGCCTTACAGGTGGGCGGCTTTACCACCGCGCTTTTTAAAGAAGGTGCACCTGCTCTGATTGGGGCATTTTTGTTTTGTATGGGCGCAGGGATATATATCAAAGCGGCACCCAAAGCCTTGTTGATAGGCGGTGGCGTCACGGCAAGCAAGTTTCTTGTTGCTGTGGCCGTGGGCTTTGCTGTGGATACCTTTTTTGGCGCGGAGGGGCTGTGGGGACTGACGTCGGTCGCCGTCATTTCGGCCATGAGCAATACGAATGGCGGCCTTTATGCTGCGCTCGCGGGGGAGTTTGGCCAGGACAATGAAGTCGGCGCGACCCCCGTGATCTCCCTTAACGATGGTCCGGTACTCACCATGATTGCCCTGGGCGCGGCAGGGATGGCAAATATTCCTGTCATGTCGGTGGTGGTGGTGATCGTCCCCATGCTGCTGGGCATGTTGCTCGGTAATCTCGATCCAAAAATGCGCGATTTTTTG
The DNA here is from genome assembly GCF_000710035.2 of Pantoea ananatis LMG 2665. GTDB lineage: Bacteria > Pseudomonadota > Gammaproteobacteria > Enterobacterales > Enterobacteriaceae > Pantoea > Pantoea ananatis. The sequence continues at coordinate 269,682 of NZ_JMJJ01000001.1, forward strand.
TCTCAGGGCGGCCCGATACTGATTCCCTTCTTTGCCTTTGCGTTGGGCGCCAGCATTGATTTTGCCATGCTGCTCAAAGGCGGGCTGGCTGGCATTGTTCTGGGGAGCTTAACCACGCTCGTCGGCGGCTTCTTTAATATAAAAGTCGATCGCTTGTTAGGTGGCAGCGGAATTGCCGGCGCGGCGGCATCCAGCACGGCGGGCAATGCTGTCGCCACGCCTGTTGCTATTGCTCACGCCGATCCCGCCCTGGCGGACGTCGTTGCGTCGGCCACGCCGCTGGTCGCGACGTCCGTCATTGTTACCGCAATTTTAACGCCCATGCTGACCTCATGGGTGGCAAAGAGTAATCAGCAGCGATCGCTGTCATCCACGGAGAAGTTATGATGAAAATGCTTGTCATCGCCGACGATTTTACGGGCGCAAACGATACCGGTGTCCAGTTGGCCAAAAAGGGCGCACGCACCGAAGTGATGCTGACGCCACAGCAGAAACCCTCGCGGCGGACTGATGTACTCGTCATCAACACGGATAGCCGGGCGCTTAGCGCAGAGCAGGCGAGCATTGCCGTTACTCAGGCGCTTTCTGCCTGGCTGGGCACGACGCAAAATAACGTACTGATTTATAAAAAAATCGACTCGACCTTGCGGGGGAACCCCGGGGCGGAGATTGCCGCGGCTATGGCGGCAAGTGGTGCCACGCTGGCGATCGTTGCCGCGGCCATACCTTCGGCAGGCCGCACCACGCGCCAGGGTGAGTGCCTGGTGCACCAGCGTCCGTTACTGGAGACAGAGTTTGCCAGCGATCCTCGCACCCCGATTATTTCGTCGCGGATCAGTACGCTTATCGGCTTACAGACTCATCTGCCGGTGAGTGAAATGTCGCTGGACGTGGTAAGAGGCGGTGAGCTACGTGCCCGGCTTGAAAGTCTGGCCCGGCAGGGAGGGGGCATCGTGGTCATGGATGCCGAAAATGATAACGATCTGACGCTAATTGCCCAGGCCGCCCTGGCCATGACCCAGCCCCCTTTATTGGTCGGTGCGGCGGGGCTGGCGAATGCACTTCCGGCTGAAAGTTACATGACTATGCATCAAACTCTGCCCGTATTGGTGGTGGCAGGCTCAATGAGTGAAATGACCCGACGTCAGGTTGAGCAGGCGCAGCGCTCAGGACGCGTTGACGTTGTCAGAATAGCGGTACAAACCCTTCTGGGGCCTAAAGATGAGTGCGAACATATCGTGGCCCAGGCGTGCGAGATTCTGATGCAGAACAGGCACTGTGTTCTTCAGACCAGCAGCAGCGTTGACGATCGTAATCAGATTGATGCTCTGACCGCGCACTACGAACTGAGTCGAGAAGCCTTAGGTGAAAAGCTGAGTCAGCGGCTGGGAGAAATCACGTTGGCGATTCTCGATCGTGCTCGTACCGGCGGCCTGTTTCTCACCGGTGGGGACATCGCTATTGCGGTGGCTAACGCATTGGGCGCTGAAGGTTATCGTATTCAGAGCGAAGTCGCTCCCTGTATCCCCTGCGGCACCTTCGTGAACAGTGAAATTGATGACCTGCCGGTTATTACCAAGGCGGGGGGATTTGGCACAGACAGTACGCTATGCGAAGCCCTGCACTACATAGAAGAGTTGTATCTCCAACCCTAAGCCCGGGCCTGTACATCGGCGACGTTGCAGTCGATGTGCAGGTTAAAATCGATTTCAGAGAGCACAAGGTAGGGCTGATTTGTATTAAGAGCACGGGGTACAGGGCAATATTTAACGCCGCGCGCGATGTTCTGTTTTATTAAAATATAACCTTTCACCAAAAAGATGAGGAGATGACAGGCGGTTTTGACATGAGTGATAACATTTAATTGGTTAATAATGCGATGGCGCTAAGTCAAATTAACGTTGCACTTTATTCCTTCAACGCAATGTTGTAAGCATTTTCATTCTCATCTCTTTTAAAAGTCTTTGATTTTAATCTCTTTTATTTCGGTGGGTTAATTCACGCTCCGCTGAAGCTGCATAGTGATAGATAAGCATCTCTGCGATTTTTTGAAGTGGCTTAAAATTAAAAAGGTAACGCAGTGGAAATTTCAGCAACTGCGTTAATAATCAACTGGACATTAATGCGTTTATATTGGCGTCACTCATTTTTGGGTGCGTTAACAGGCTTTTCATTAAATTTACATGCCTGATTGTTAATGTTTTTGCCATTAGTCTCAGTTAATTAATGGAATTTATTTATTTTTTTCCACTCGCGGAGAAATTATGCTCAGCAACACATCTATCAGAACACGACTCTATATTGCATTTGGCGCGATTACGCTGGTCATGATTGTCGTTTGTGGCCTGTTTTATGCCGGGTTTGGCCGGGTAACACAAGCCAGCCAGCTTAATATTCATACTTATCAGGTTGTTGAAGGATTAAACAAGGCCACCGAAAACCTGCTTAATATGGAGACGGGGGTGCGTGGTTTTGCGCTCAACGGCAAACCGCAGATGCTGGTCCCGTTTAATGAAGGAAAACAGGCGTTCAGTCGATATATAGAGAGTACGCATCAGCTGACTCAGGATAATCCGGAACAGCAGAAACGTTTAGTTGATTTGGAAAACAGACAAAAGGCCTGGCTGGAAACCTATGCCCAAAAGGTGATCGATGCGCGCGAACGCCTGAATCAGGGCTCGCTGGATCAGCAGCGCTTTTTTGAGCTCTTTGCCTCGGGTGAAGGGAAAGTTCAAATGGATGCGATGCGCTCTGTCATTGAGTCAATGATTGCCACTGAAAAATCGTTGCTGCAGGCCCGTGCAGACGAGTTAATCACTGAGCGTACAAAGACCAGAATGACGTTAACAGGCGGGCTGGTGCTTTCGACAGCCATCTCATTGGTGCTGGGACTGCTTATTTCCCGTAGCATTTCCCGTCCTCTGACGCTGGCGGTGAATACGGCTGATACCATCGCCCGGGGCGACCTGACCTCCGTCATTACCGTGGATCGAAAGGATGAGACCGGCAAGCTGCTTGCGGCGCTGGCCAATATGCAAAATCATCTGCGGACACTGGTTTCTCAGATCAAAGATTCCGCTGCGTCGGTTGAACTGGCAGCCAGCGAAATTGCACAGGGAAATACAGAGCTCTCTTCCCGCACGGAAGAGCAGGCTGCCGCGTTGCAGCAGACGGCAGCCAGTATGGAGCAGATTACCGCTACCGTGCGCAATAACACTTCCGTCGCAGAATCCACCGCCTCTTCGGCTCGCGAGACGGAATCGCTGACCCGCGCCAGTGAAAAAGCCGTCAATGAAATGAGTCAGACCATGCACAGCATTTCGGTGAGTGCGGCCAAGGTCAAAGAGATTACGGCGGTCATTCAGAGCATCGCGTTTCAGACGAACATTCTGGCGCTGAATGCCGCCGTTGAAGCAGCAAGAGCAGGTGAACATGGTCGCGGTTTTGCCGTGGTGGCGAGCGAAGTTCGGACGCTGGCTCAACGCAGCGCCTCGTCGTCACGAGAAATCGGCACCCTGATTGAAGAAGCCGTCAGTGGCGTCGAGAAAGGCGTAAAAGCGGCAGATAATACGGCACACAGTATTCTTAAAGCCGCGAGCGAGGTCGCCTCGCTGGCACAATATATGGATGGGCTGGCTCTGGCATCGGTAGAACAAATGCAGGGCGTTTCGCAGGTCAGCGTGGCTGTGACCCAAATGGACAGCGTAACGCAGAGCAACGCGGCGTTGGTCGAACAGTCCGCTTCTGCATCCCAGTCGTTAACGGAACAGGCAAGGAGCCTGAGAGTATTAACGGCCGCGTTTCAGATCTGATGCCCATCGGCCAGCCAGGGTAAATCATGCCTGGCTGGCTGTGCCGGATGGCTTAACGGGTCAGAAAGTTTTCCAGTTCGTGACTTTTATTGCCCGCTTTATCAAATTGCGCCGCGTAGTAATCGCAATTATGTTTCTTATGGCGTGAAAGCGCCGCCATTTTCCGGATTTCCTTTATCCCTTTTCCTTTCAGCCCACAGGCCAGCCGCTCAAGTGCACGGGCGTTTTCAAACTGATCGAACGCGCGGGGATAGATCAGTTGGGGAACGCCATTCTTGAGTAACTGCGCGGTGGTGCCAATACCGCCATGATGAATGGCAAATAAGCACGTTTCGACAAGGGCAATATTCAGTTGAGGTACGGTCATCACGTCATCGTTCACCGACAAGGCGGTTGCTGTTGGCGTAACAAGTACGCATTTTAACCCCTCAGCTTTTAAGTCCTGCAATATCTGGCTAACGGACTTTTTCTCAGCCAGTGCCCAACTGGTAAAAAATACCACCGTCCGGGAGTCAATAAAGGCGGTAATCTGTTCGTCATCCGTTGATGCACGGCTTTTATTAAGCATAAAACCAGCGTAAAACCCGTTATGCGCTTTTTTCTGATAGAACCAGGGTTCATATAACACGATCGAACGCTGTCCACCGCTCACCCAGTCAGCATAAATATTTCGACAGGCGGGCAGGTGATTGTCGCGGCGTAATTTGTCCAGCGTATCCTGAAGTGCGGGTGACACCAGTGCGCGTTGAAATAAGGCCAGTTTCCAGTTCAGATTCACTCGCAGGCCTTTTTCCAGCGCGTTAATCACGCGCCCGGGCTGCAATTTTAAATTTGAATTGGTCAGGCTGATTGCATATTTCTTAATCTGGTATTTGTCACTTACCGCTTTTGCAGCGAAGCACCATAAAGAATGAATGATAATGCAGTCATCATCCACAAGGGCGCTCATGGCATTGAACATGGCTTCCTGCTGTTCCGCCATATAGTGTGAGATACGTTTCAGAGAGTGCTTTTTTTCCCACAGCGAACGGTCCTGTACCGCGTTGACGTACGTTTCTTTATCGCCCACCGCAACAAAGGAAAGTCCGCGAGAAACGGCTTCTGACCTGAAGTAATCGTTAGCGAGCAAATAAACATCATGATTTTTTTCTTTCAGAAGCGATCCAATTTCAATACAGGGAAAGACATCGCCAGCTGAGCCGAGTGCGCCAATGATCACTTTCATTTCAGACACCAATCTGGTTAAAAATGGTGTTAAAGGCGGCAGCCGTACGCTCCCGGCTAACTTTTCCTTCCAGATCTAAAAAGTGTCCCGCATCTCTGATCTGATAAAAGCAGGTTTTGTCCGACTCGCCGCAAATCTCTTCAATGTTTTTCTGCGGCGTATGAATATCCAGATCGCCATTGATAAAGTGAAACTGACATGCCGAATTATCGATAATACTTTTGTAGTCATGATTGCGAATATTAGCGATTTGCTCAAGGTGGAAGCGCCCCTGGCGGTACTCAATTTCATCCAGCGTGGTGAGGTGTCTGAAATTGCAGAATTTCATTTTGTTCGGCAAATAGGCGCCGACTTCTTCGTTCATCAAATGCGCAAGATCGACAAATTTTTTCTCTTTTGAGTACAGATTTGCCTGTTTAACGTAGGTGCGCATTCGATCGTTAAATTCGAAAGAGTAAGACGCAATAATGGCGTGTTCCAGGCCATCTTCGCCGTTATTTAACAGCTTCAGCGTCGATGCGCCGCCCCACGAAGCAGAGGCAATAATGTTAGGCTTATAGATTGAAATAATTTCCCGAATGATCGCCACTTCATCATCCAGCGTAACGATATTACAGTCCTGCTCATTGTAGGGTTTCGATTTGCCGGAAAAAGGCAGATCGAACGTAATCACATCTGATTTATCCGCCAGAAACCGCTTCCAGTTCCGAAAGGAAGACGAGGTCGCCAGCGCGCCATTTATCAGGATGGTCCTGTTACGTGTGGGCACGCTGCATTTCACTAATTCCACATAAACGTTAAGTTTGTTTATGTTTATAACAGAGTATGCGTGACTCATATCACTCTCCTTACCAACGATTACCCGCGAAAAGTAAATTTTTTTAATGTATATCACAGGGTGATGTGATCATTAAGTTATTTTTATGTTTTATTGGTTTTTTTAATGGGATTATTTTTATGCCTATGATATTTAAGGTTTTTAATGAGGTTTTAGATGACTAACCTTAAATGGCTTACTTTTAATCAAAAATTAAGCTTATGTTTTCTTGCGATATAATGTGATCTTCCTCATGGAAAAAGCATTGGTTAGCGTGGCGTAAAGCGATGCAGTTTGTTAGGTCACATCATTTTCATTACAGAAATTCATGTTAACTAAATTAATGATTTTGGCGGATCTGGATTGGTTTTTTAGTGTTTAGTACTGAATATTTGAATTAATATCTGTGTTGTAGCGGAAAAGAGACAAGAACGGCCGGAGGAGGGCAGCGATGACAGCGCTGAGCAGGAGAAAGTGAGACGCGGGGTTCTGCGCGTATTACAAGAAAAGTGCTCGCGGCAACCAGGTGATAAAGCCACCAGAAGAGGCAAATTAACCGGACGGCGGCCATCCTGGTTTGCAGCGCATAATAAGTCCTGTTCTGGTTGAAACCGGAAGAGGCATGGATGATGACGAAGGAGAAAATGGCCCCCAACGCAGGGGGCAGGGCAGCGGTAGGGTGACTAGTACGTTTTTAATCCCACTGACGGAATATTTCTGCCGTAGTAAATCTCACGCATTTCCTTCCACAGCAGGTCGGTAATACGTTTATGCTCCTGAGGCGTCAGATCTTCAGGGCGGGTATTGAAAAGATAGTGTTTTAAATCGAACTCTTTTAATAACATCTTGGTGTGAAAGATGTTTTCCTGGTAAACGTTAACATCCACCATGTCGTACATGCCCTTCATGTCTTCAGACATAAAGTTCTGAATAGAATTGATTTCATGGTCGATAAAATGTTTCACGCCGTTCACGTCACGCGTGAAGCCGCGCACACGATAATCCACCGTGACGATGTCTGACTCCAGCTGATGAATCAGATAATTAAGCGCCTTAAGAGGGGAGATCACGCCACAGGTCGATACTTCGATGTCGGCACGGAAGGTGCAAAGGCCGCCTTCTGGGTGGCTCTCTGGATAGGTATGTACACAGATATGACTCTTATCAAGGTGCGCAACGACGGAGTTGGGCAGCGGACCCGGATGTTCTGACGTATCAATATCTTTGGGATCGATGGGTTCCTCACTGACCAGAATGGTCACGCTGGCACCCTGTGGCTCATAATCCTGACGGGCAATATTCAGGACATTTGCGCCAATGATGGAACAGGTTTCGGTCAGAATTTCTGTCAGGCGATTGGCATTATATTGCTCATCGATATAAGCAATATACCCATCACGTTCAGCTTCAGTATTTGCATAGCAAATATCGTAGATACAAAAACTCAGGCTTTTGGTCAGGTTATTGAAGCCATGTAGTTTTAGCTTTTGCAATTTTATTCACCCCCTTATAAATGCCCAGTCAGCGCGGGTCTTCCAGTGCATTCAACAGATATTGTGGCAGGGCAAAGCTGCCAGTATGAATCGCCGGTGTATAGTAACGGCAGCGCAAGCCAGAGGCTTCGAAACGCGCCTGTAACAGGGCCGCGTCGGGCTGGCGCAAAGCAGGATTGTCGCTGGCCCAGGCAAACGTCATGATCCCGCCATAGTAGGTCGGGATAGCCGCCTGATAAAAGCTGACATCCTGGAAGTAGTGGCTGAGTTTACGATGGCTGTTCACTGCCTCATCCTGCTGCAGGAAGCAGACGCCGTTTTGTGCAACGAAAATACCGTTCTCATTCAGGGCTTTTTTACAGCCTGCATAGAATTCAGAGGTAAACAGGCTTTCGCCCGGACCGATGGGATCGGTACAGTCTGAGATAATAACGTCAAACTTTTCAGTGGTGTGATTGACGAAATTCACGCCGTCATCGATAACCAGATTGAGACGCGGATCGTCGTAAGCGCCGGCACTGTGATTGGGCAAATACTGACGGCAAAAGGTGACCACGCCAGCATCAATCTCGACCATTGTGATTTTTTGGATATCAGCGTGGCGGGACACTTCGCGCAACATGGCACCGTCGCCGCCGCCGATGATCAGCACGCTTTTTGCCGAGCCGTGAGCCAGCAACGGCACGTGCGTCATCATCTCGTGATAGATAAACTCATCACGTTCGGTTGTTTGCACCACGCCATCCAGCGCCATGACGCGACCCATGGCCGCGTTTTCAAAGATGATTAAATCCTGGTGGGCCGTTTTATCCCGATAAAGCTGTTTATCGACGGTAAAATACTGGCCAAAGCCGGCATGAAGTGTTTCATACCACATCTCATTTTGGGCCATGATGAAGCTCTCCTTTCGTGACATCACCCCGAAAATCGGCGGGACATCATAGCTAACTATGATAGTCCTTGCACGGGCAAATGTCTGGTGGGAGAGCGGGCTGGCGCGCTACTTTACATAAGCAAGCAGGCTGAGAGAATCCCGGGCCAACGACTTACATTTTTGGTCATTAGCAATGGCGATGCCGCTTAAATCACGATAGCTGGCTTCGCCGAGGGCTTTCATGTTGTAGTTGTTGTAATTGCTTAAGTCCCAGCGGTTCTGCTGAGCAAAAAACACCAACGCCTTACGAATCTGCGCATCGGGCAAATCCTGGTAGCCACAATCATTTTTTAAATAAACGAATACGGCAGTGAGATCGGCAAGATCTTCTGCTTCGGATTCGCTCAGGGCAAAGCTGGTGGAGGAGAAGCCGAAGAGTCCCGCCAGCAGCAGGATCTTGATGCTTTTCTTCATAGTTATTCTCATCAGATAATTGTCTTAAGACGTTAGCACAGTTATGTAAAGATTTTCGATCAATTTACGCTTTTCGGGGCATTCTGTCCGGCTATGCTTGACCTTGCCATAAGGGCAGGGTTTAGGCTTCAGGTAATTTCGTTACAAGGATGCTGATTATGCAACGTCGCCACTTTTTGAAACTCAGCGCGGCACTGGGCGCGGCGGGTGCGCTGCCGCTCTGGAGCCGCTCGCTCATGGCCGCTACCCGACCGCCGCTTCCTATCCCCGCGTTGCTGGAGGCGGATGCGAATGGCCTGTACAGCCTGACGGCGATGGAGGGCACGACGCAGTGGCAGGGGAAAGCCGTACCCACCTGGGGCTACAATGGCAGCCTGCTGGGCCCGGCGATTCGCCTGAAGCGCGGTACGGCAGCCACCATCAACATTCATAACCGGCTTAAAGAAGCGACGACGCTTCACTGGCACGGGCTGGACATTCCCGGTGAGGTAGACGGCGGCCCACAGGGCGTCATTGCGCCGGGTGCGATGCGTCAGGTGACCTTTACCCCGGATCAGCCTGCGGCAACCTGCTGGTACCATCCGCATCTACACGGCAAAACCGGCCATCAGGTCGCTCAGGGCCTGGCGGGGTTAATTTTGCTGGAGGATCAGCCGTCAGGTACGCTTCGGCTGCCCAGCCAGTGGGGCACCGACGATGTACCGCTTATCTTTCAGGATAAGCAGCTGAGTCAGTCTGGCGAGCATATCGATTATCAACTTGACGTGATGCGCGCGGCGGTGGGCTGGTTTGGCGACATGATGCTGACGAATGGCGTGCAGTATCCGCAGCACGCCGTGCCGCGTGGCTGGCTACGTCTGCGCCTGCTTAACGGCTGCAATGCCCGTTCGCTGCATATCGCGGCCAGCGACAAACGTCCCCTGTATGTTATCGCCAGTGACGGTGGGCTGCTGTCGGAGCCGGTGAAAGTGGATTCACTTCCGCTGCTCCCTGGTGAGCGTTTTGAGATCATGGTCGATACCTCTGACGGCAACGCCTTTGATATCGTTACGCTGCCGGTCACGCAAATGGGCATGACGCTGGCACCTTTCGATCGCCCCCTGCCGCTGGTGAATATCTTGCCGCTGCGGATCATGGCCAGTGCAACTTTACCCGACCAGCTCGCCACGCTGCCAGCTGTGCCAAAAACAGAAGGCCTGACAACGCGCTGGCTGCAGCTCAGTATGGATCCCCAGTTGGATCAGCAAGGTATGCAGGCGTTAATGGCGCGTTACGGTGAGAAAGCCATGGGCAAAGGAGGGCAGCACGCTATGCCAATGGGCAACGACGCGAGCGAGATGAAACATGACAGCGGCGCAGAGACGATGGATCACCAAAATATGGACCATGGCGCAATGTCCGCTGCCGCCTATGATTTCCATAACGGCAATAAAATTAACGGTCTGGCATTTGATATGACGCGTCCCGCCTTCAATGTGAAGCAGGGCGCCGTGGAAAAATGGACCATTTCCGGCGAAGGCGACAGCATGCTGCATCCTTTTCATATTCACGGTACGCAGTTCCGTATTCTTTCAGAAAACGGCAAACCGCCCGCCGCCCATCGTCAGGGATGGAAAGACATGGTGAATGTCGACGGCTGGCGCAGTGAAGTACTGGTGCGTTTCAATCACACCGCCGCCGCCGATCATGCTTATATGGCCCACTGCCATTTGCTGGAGCATGAAGATACCGGGATGATGCTGGGCTTCACCGTGACCTGATCAGGCTTGTTCGAGGGCCAACCGGATGTCTTCTACCAGATCTCCGGCATGCTCGATGCCGATCGATAAGCGTATCGTCGCGTCGGTGATACCGATGCGCTCACGGACCGCATCCGGCACGCCAGAATGCGTGGTTGTGCCGGGATGGCTGGCAAGTGACTCGGTGCCGCCCAGGCTAACGGCCTGCTTAAACAACGCAAGCGCATTGAGAAAGCGAAATGCGGCAGGCTGTCCGCCCATGATATCAAAAGAGAAGGTTGAGCCGGCGCCGCTGCACTGCTCGCGATACGTTTTGCCCGCGGGGCTTTCTGCATCCAGATAGGGCAACCAGTGCAACGCTGCTACCTTAGGATGCGGCTGCAGAAAGGCGGCAACGGCTTCGGCATTGCGAAAGGCTTTTTCCATGCGCAGCGACAGCGTTTCCAGCGAACGGCCAATCATCCAGCTTGAGTGCGGATCCAGTTGCGTACCGATAGCGCTGCGCAGGGCGCGAATTTGCGTCATCAGCGTTTTCTTACCCATCACCGCGCCAGCGATCAGGTCAGAGTGCCCGCCGACATATTTCGTCAGAGAATACAGCGATAAGTCCGCCCCCAGCGTCAGCGGCTGTTGAAAAATTGGGCCCAGCAAGGTGTTATCACAGGCGATGACCGGACGCGAACCCTGATGCCGATCGATCTCGTCGGCGATGCGCCCCATCAGCGCAATATTCACCAGGCTGTTGGTGGGATTCGCCGGGGTTTCCACCAGAATCATCGCGACGCGCCCCTGCGCCATCGCACGATGAGCCGCATCACGCACTTTTGCTTCATCGTGTCCGTCGCTGAAGCCGACCGCCTGAATGTCCAGATTGTGCAGTGTCTTACTCAGCAACGTTTCCGTGCCGCCATACAGCGGCTGCGAATGCAGAATGACTTCTCCCGGTCGTGCAAAGGTTAACAGCGTTGTCGAGATAGCCGCCATACCGGAAGCAAACAGGGCACAGCTTTCCGCCTGTTCGTAAATGGCCAGGCGATCTTCTACGATCTCGCTGTTGGGATGATTAAAGCGGGAATAAACCAGTCCGCCGCTTTTGCCTTCCGGAGGCTGACGACGGCCTGAAACATAGTCGAAAAAGTCGCGGCCTTCTTCTGCGCTGTCGAAAACAAAGGTAGAGGTAAGAAACACGGGCGGCTTCACGGCACCTTCCGACAGGCGAGGATCGTAGCCATAATTCAGCATCTGGGTTTCAGGATGCAGTTGACGATCGCCAACGTGCGTTTTCTTACTTGAGGGTGAAGTCATTGAGATCTCCCAATAAGGTCGTTAACTGCATAACGATATGTTGATAAAATCCTATCATGCAGCAATTAATGCTGTTAAATGCTGTGTTGTTCTAAGGTAATGCTGACTGTGCAACTGCCAGACGACAGGTGAAGATTTTTACTACACGTAAACGTTTGCTTTTTCCGCGCGGCATCAGTACGCCTTTCTACTATGATAGACTGCGTGGCTTTGTGAGCTACCGGGCAAAAGGCAATGAAACATACTGTTGACGTAATGATCCCTGAACAGGCAATCGCCGCGCGCATCGCTGAACTGGGCAAAGAAATCACCGACCATTACCGCGACAGCGGCAGTGATATGGTGCTGGTGGGGCTACTTCGTGGCTCATTTATGTTTATGGCTGATTTATGCCGCGTCATTGACGTTCCGCACGAAGTGGATTTTATGACCGCATCCAGTTACGGCAGCGGTATGTCCACGACCCGGGATGTGAAAATCCTGAAAGACCTGGATGAAGATATTCGCGGCAAAGATGTTTTAATTGTCGAAGACATTATCGACTCCGGTAACACGCTTTCGAAAGTGCGTGAAATCCTGCGCTTGCGTGAGCCAAAATCCCTGGCGATTTGTACGCTGCTGGATAAGCCTGAACGTCGGGAAGTCAACGTCAACGTTGAATACGTCGGCTTTTCTATTCCCGATGAGTTTGTGGTGGGCTTTGGTATTGATTATGCGCAACATTATCGCCACCTGCCTTACATCGGCAAAGTGGTGCCGCTCGAAGACTGAATGCCGTTGACCGCACATTCTTCCAAGGCCTGAGCCCGTCGTTTCGTGTAGGCTTGTCGCGCAACAGCGTTACTGGCGCTGAAAATCGCCCTTAACTAACAGATTAGCCATGCCGTGACGATAGCGTTGTTCAAGGTTCTCCCGGCTGCTTGCCGTCACATCAAGATTGCGCAGGCAGCCATCCTGGATACCGTAAACCCAGCCATGGAGCGACACTTTGCGTCCACGTTTCCAGGCGGATTGCAGAATCGTGGAATGCCCAAGATTATAAACCTGCTCAACAACGTTGATTTCGCAAAGTTTATCCAGGCGTTTATCCGGCGGGAGTTCCCCCAGTAACACGCTATGCTTGTACCAGAGATCGCGAATGTGCAGCAGCCAGTTATCTATGAGACCCAGCTCCGGGTTATCCATAGCGGCCTGAACACCACCGCAGCCATAGTGGCCGCACACGATGATATGTTCAACTTCTAACACCTCTACCGCGTACTGCACCACAGAAAGGCAGTTGAGGTCGGTATGAATGACCAGGTTGGCGACGTTGCGATGAACAAACAGTTCGCCGGGCTCAAGGCCGGTAAGGCGTTCGGCGGGCACGCGGCTGTCTGAACAGCCAATCCAGAGGAAACGCGGTTTTTGCGCCTGAGCCAGTCGCTCAAAAAAGCCGGGATCTTCTTTGACCAGTAATGTGGACCATTCGCGGTTATTACTGATCAGGGTATCAATATCTGTCATGGCGTTAAGCAACCTGTTACTGCGCATTTGCGTGCGCGTACTATAGGCGAAGGCTTCCTAAATTCAAACGGCATTACAATGCCATACAACAGGGTATGTATTCAGAATGACCTATGCACTGGAACTTTCCCGGCTGACCAAGACCTATCCCGGCGGCGTACAGGCGCTCAAGGGCATCGATCTGAACGTCGAAGCCGGTGATTTTTATGCGCTTTTAGGGCCTAACGGCGCTGGTAAATCGACCACTATCGGCATTATCAGTTCGCTGGTGAATAAGTCTGAGGGCAGCGTCAGGGTTTTTGGCTACGATCTGGAAAAAGACGTAGTGAACGCCAAACGCCAGTTGGGCCTTGTCCCACAGGAGTTTAACTTTAACCCGTTTGAAACGGTCATGCAGATCGTAGTGAATCAGGCCGGTTACTATGGCGTTGAGCGTCGTGAAGCCCTGCAACGTGCGGAAAAGCACCTGAAGCAACTCGACCTGTGGGAAAAACGCAACGAGCGCGCGCGGATGTTGTCCGGTGGCATGAAACGTCGTTTGATGATCGCCCGCGCCCTGATGCATGCGCCCAAGCTGCTGATTCTGGATGAACCTACCGCCGGGGTCGATATTGAACTGCGCCGCTCGATGTGGGTGTTTTTGAAAGATCTGAACGCGCAGGGCACCACTATCATTCTGACCACTCACTATCTTGAAGAGGCAGAAATGCTGTGCCGCAACATCGGCATTATTCAAAATGGCGAGCTGGTAGAAAACACCTCAATGAAATCTCTGCTGTCAAAGCTGAAATCGGAAACCTTTATCCTGGATCTGGCCGCGCGCAGTCCGCTGCCGTCGCTGGAAGGTTTCCAGTATCGCCTGGTCGATACATCGACGCTGGAGGTCGAAGTCCTACGTGAGCAGGGGCTGAACAGTGTATTTAGCCAGCTCAGCGCTCAGGGCGTGCAGGTACTGAGTATGCGCAACAAAGCGAATCGTCTGGAAGAGCTGTTCGTCGGCCTGACGCAAGGAAAAACAGGAGCTAAAGCATGACACATTTGTACTGGGTGGCGTTAAAGAGCATCTGGGCCAGGGAGGTGAACCGCTTCGCCCGTATCTGGATTCAGACGCTGGTGCCACCCGTTATCACCATGACGCTGTATTTTATTATCTTCGGCAACCTTATTGGTGCGCGTATCGGCGATATGAATGGGTTCAGCTACATGCAGTTTATTGTGCCTGGCCTGATTATGATGTCGGTGATCACCAACGCCTATGCCAACGTGGCTTCCTCGTTTTTTAGCGCCAAGTTTCAGCGCAATATCGAAGAGCTGCTGGTGGCACCGGTGCCGACGCACATCATCATTGCGGGCTATGTCGGTGGCGGTGTGGCACGCGGCGTTTGTGTCGGTGTGCTGGTTACGGCGGTGTCGCTGTTTTTTGTCCCTTTCCATGTTCATTCATGGATGATGGTTGCCGTCACGCTGCTGCTCACTGCCGTGCTGTTTTCGCTGGCCGGCCTGATTAACGCGGTGTTTGCCCGTACCTTTGACGATATCAGCCTGATACCGACCTTTGTACTGACGCCATTAACTTACCTGGGCGGCGTGTTTTATTCGCTGACGCTGTTACCGCCCGTGTGGCAAGCCATTTCAAAGCTGAACCCGGTGGTGTACATGATAAGCGGCTTCCGCTTTGGTTTCCTCGGCATCCACGATGTTCCGCTGGCGCTGACCTTATCGGTACTGATTGCCTTTATCGTGGTGTTCTATATCGCGGTCTACTTCCTGATTCAGCGCGGGCGCGGATTGCGTACCTGATGCCATGACGGACAAAAAAAGCAGCGATATCGCTGCTTTTTTATGTGGGCCGGGCTTACGCCAACTGTACCGGCAAGGCTTTCGCCAGGCGCTTCATCTGATTATCCCCTTCAAAGTAGGCCACGTTGGGCTTCCACTGACGGGCTTCTGCATCTTCAACCTGCACATAGGAGCAGATAATCAGGATATCGCCTTCACAGGCACAGCGCGCCGCTGCGCCGTTGACCGAAATGATTTTTGAACCTCGTTCGGCGGCGATAGCATAGGTAGAGAAACGCTGACCGTTGGTCACGTTGTAAATATCGATGGCTTCGTATTGCAGGATGCCAGAAGCATCAAGGAAATCCTGATCGATGGCGCAGGAGCCTTCATAGTTGAGGTCTGCCTGCGTCACCTTCACGCGATGCAATTTGCCTTGTAAAACCGTGCGAATCATAGTCAGAAACCTTGTTATACAGCCAAAAATACGACCTGCAGCCTTTACTGCGTGAGGTCGACCTGTTGATTATCGATCAGCCGTGCGTTCCCCAGCCAGGCCGCCATTAAAACCACGGCACGCTGACTGTCCACCGTCAGAGGGGCTAGCGTTTCTGCATCGCAGATTGCCAGGCCATCCGGCCGCAATCCTTTTTCCTGCAGCGACAGATTCGCGGCATCAATAATATCGTCAATCTGCCGCTCGCCATTAGCCAGTCGAGCGGCCATTTCATTCATTACCTGACTCAAACCGGGGGCCAGCTTGCGTTCATCGTCAGTGAGATAGCCGTTGCGTGAGCTGAGCGCCAGGCCATCTTTGGCACGGACGGTGGGCACACCGACAATCTCAATGTCGAACCCCATATCCGCCACCATTTTACGAATGATGGCTAACTGCTGAAAATCTTTCTCGCCGAAGCAGGCAATATCGGGCTGAACCAGATTAAACAACTTGCTGACGATGGTCGCGACGCCGCGAAAATGGCCGGGACGGCTCGCGCCTTCCAGCAGCGATGACAACACCGGGACCTCTACGAACGTCTGATTGGCCAGCCCCTGGGGATAAACCTCGGCAGGTGAGGGAGCAAACACGACATCGACGCCGTGACGGTTGAGCTTCTCGCAATCCTCCTGGAGCGTACGCGGATAGCGAGCCAAATCGTCAGGACGATCAAACTGCATGGGGTTGACGAAAATGGACACGATAACGATATCACCCCGTTCACGCGCCTCGTCGACCAGCGTTAAATGCCCTTCGTGCAGGTTGCCCATTGTCGGCACCAGCGCGATACGTTTACCTTGCTCGCGCCAGCGACGAACGTCACGTCGCAACATAGGCAGAGTGTCGATGATCAGCACGGCAATTCTCCTGAATTACTGGAAACTGTGTTCAACAGCGGGATAGCTTCCTGCTTCAACTTCAGCAATATAGCGGCGGATGGCCGCCCGGATGTCGCCGGTCTCAGCCAGAAAGTTTTTCGCAAATTTGGGCACGTGCCCGCCGGTGATCCCCAGGGCGTCATGCATGACCAGTATCTGACCGTCGGTAACGTTACCTGCGCCGATACCAATCACCGGAATCGCCAGCGCCTGGGTCACGCGCTGCGCCAGCGCAACAGGGACACATTCCAGCACCAGCAGCTGAGCCCCCGCCGCTTCGATAGCCAGCGCATCAGCCAGAAGCTGCTCCGCGCCTGCTTCATCGCGCCCCTGTACTTTATAACCGCCAAAAATATTCACAGACTGCGGCGTTAATCCCAGATGGCCACATACCGGCACGGCGCGCTCCGTCAGCATGCGTACGCTCTCTGCCAGCCATGCGCCGCCTTCCAGCTTCACCATATTGGCCCCGGCTCGCATGAGCTGCGCTGCGTTATTAAAGGTTTGCTCTGGCGTGGCATAACTCATGAAGGGCAGATCAGCCAGTAAGAGCGACTGAGGCGCACCCCGACGCACCGCTGCGGTATGGTAGGCGATATCGCTTACCGTTACAGGCAACGTCGAATCATGGCCCTGTACGGTCATTCCCAGCGAGTCGCCTACCAGTAGCACCTGAATGCCCTCATCGGCAAACAGCCGGGCGAAACTAAACTCGTAGGCGGTCAGGGTCGCGAATTTTTTGCCGCTTTCTTTCCACTGACGCAAATGAGAAATGGTGGTGGGTTTCATGGCGCTCTCAACTCAGAAATTCAGATGGACGCATTTTACTGTATCGCGTTGCTGAGCGGAATCTGTGACGAGTGAATAGATGATCAGCTGTGCCAGGGACGGATGCTGGAGCAGTCAAGTCTGGCCAGAAGCGGCTGAAGCGGGCGGCCATCAGGCAGGTGCAGATTGGGCGCAATCGCCAGCAGCGGTACCAGCATAAATGCGCGATTAAGCAGGTCGTAATGCGGCACGATCAGCCGATCGCTGTTGAGGCTGGCTGTACCAAACAGCATGATATCAATATCCAGCGTGCGCGGGCCCCAGCGCTCGGCTTTGCGAACGCGGCCATGTTCCCGTTCAATTCGCTGGGTTTGATCCAGGAGCGCCTCGGCAGTGAGCGTGGTTTCAAGCGCTACCGCTGCATTAAGGTAGTCCGGCTGGTCGGGTGGGCCATAGGGCGGCGTGCGGTAAAAGGGGGAGGTAGCTACGCGTTGAGTCTCAGGGAGAGCGTCCAGGGCTGAGAGCGCTGCATCAATCTGATGCAGCGGATCGGCAAGGTTACTGCCTAATGCCAGATAAACCCGGGTCATGAGGCGTTGTTGTTATCACGACGCGGAGCCGTTGAACGGCGACGAGGGCGGCGCGTGCGGCTGCGCGGGGCCGGATCGTCTCCCAGGGTATTCAGCATCGTTTTCTGCTGTGGCGGCGCGGCAACCTGGAACTCTCCCCACCACTTACTCAGGCGCAGCAGTTCCGGATTGTTTTCTACCTCCGCTCGCAGCGAGAGCAGGTCGTAAGCAGCACGGAACTTAGGATGCTCCATCAGCTTCCAGGCCCGCTTACCGTGGCGACGAGACATGCGTAGCTGCAGCTGCCAGATGTCGCGAATCAACGATGTGATGCGCTTGGGAATGGCTAACGCACGGCAGGCTTCGTCCAGCGTATCGTTCATGGCCAGGGCAAAGGCATCGTAATAGGTCAGGCCACTTTCCTGCGCAATGCGTTCAGCCGCTTCGAGCTGTGGATACCAGAACATCGCGGCGAACAGGAAGGCCGGATTAACCCGCATATCATTTTGAATACGGTTATCCGTGTTCTTCAGCACCTGGGCCAGCATGCGCTCCATGTGGCTGTCGCCGTTCTCGGTAAAGTTACGGGCCAGCGTAGGGAACAGCGGCTGAAATAACTGGTATTCACACAGCTTAAGCCAGGTACTGTAACCATAGCCGGCCTGCAGCAGTTTTAGCGACTCTTCAAACAGACGCGCGGCGGGCACGTCACGAAGTAACGACGCCAGACGGGGAATCGGCTCAGCCGTTTCAGGCGCAATACGCATATTTAATTTGGCAGCGAAACGCGCAACGCGCAGCATGCGCACAGGATCTTCGCGATAACGGGTTTCGGGATCGCCAATCAAGCGAATAATGCCTTGCTGCAGATCGTTCAGACCACCGACATAATCCCGCACCGAAAAATCGGCCACGCTGTAATAGAGGCTGTTGATCGTCAGATCGCGACGCTGAGCATCATCTTCGATGCTGCCGAAAATATTGTCGCGCAGCAGCATACCGCTCTGGGCACGCTGAGAATTGTTATGATCGTCGCTGGTCTCTTCAATCTGATGATGACCGCGGAATGTCGCCACTTCGATCACTTCCGGCCCAAACATCACGTGCGCCAGACGGAAGCGGCGGCCAACCAGACGGCAGTTGCGGAACAGTTTACGCATCTGCTCCGGCGTGGCGTTTGTGGTCACGTCGAAGTCTTTAGGCTTCTGTCCCAGCAGCAAATCGCGCACGCCGCCGCCAACAAGATAGGCTTCATAACCGGCTTTATTCAGACGATACAGCACCTTGAGGGCATTTTCGCTGATGTCTTTACGTGAGATGGTGTGGCTTTCACGAGGAATGATGGTCATATGACTCTCAGGTTCAACCTCTGCTGGTGCTTCCTCGTCATCACGCTTCAGGACTTTCCGGCAAAAATTAGCGACTCGGGTAAAAATGGGACACCTCGACAGTGACAATTAGGGTGTAGGTAAAATCAGCGGCTAATCATAGCCTGTTGTGAATCATTTGAGAATGCTGTTGTCTATGCATCCGTTATCAGGGCGTTATCGTGAGGTATCAAAGCGATATTCCACTGCTTCACGGCGTCAGACAGCAGTTTCTCCTGCGTTTTGTCCATCCAGCCTTCGGCGACAGGCTGCCCCAGAAAGCGTAAAGCCTGCACCAGGCTCGGCCGCGTATCCCCTTCCGGTAACGCGGGCGCATGATTTTGCTTAGAAAGTTTGTGACCATCGGCCGTCGTTGCCAGCGGCAAATGCAAATAGTCCGGCAGCGTCCAGCCAAATTGCTGGTAAAGGGCAATCTGCCGTACCGTAGGCTCAATTAAGTCTGCACCGCGCACAATTTCCGTGATGCCCTGATGATGATCGTCCACGACGACAGCCAGATTGTAAGCAAACAGCCCATCACGACGATGAATGATAAAATCTTCCTCAGCCAGCCGCCGATCGGCAATGATCTCGCCTCTGAGCCGATCCTGAAAACCATAAACAGGCGCATGCTGGCGCAGGCGCAGGGCCGCACCTTCGGGACCGCGTTGACGATCCCGACAGTGACCATCATAAAAGCCACCGGCTTGCTGAATGCGGCTTCGGGTACAGGTGCAGAAATAACTTTGACGGTGCGCTCTTAACCAGTGCAGTGCATCGCGATAAGCGTTGTGTCTCTGGGATTGCCACATCACCTCGCCATCCCAGAACAGGCCGTAATGCTCCAGCTGTTGCAGAATACGCGTTGCGGCACCGGCGACTTCGCGCGGCGGATCGATATCTTCAATACGAACCAGCCAGCGGCCGTGCTGTGAACGTGCGCTCAGGTAACTGCCTAACGCAGCAATCAGGGAGCCGAAATGGAGTTCGCCAGAGGGAGATGGCGCGAAGCGCCCAACGCAGGATGAGTATGACATAGGCGTTATGAATCACACGGCGGAAAAAGTGGGACTTCTTCCGCCGTGTGGCTGCAGTCAGACGGCAACATTAACCCGCCATTTGCTTCTCACGAATTTCTGCCAGTGTCTTACAGTCGATACACAGATCGGCGGTAGGACGCGCTTCAAGACGGCGGATACCGATCTCTACGCCACAGGAATCGCAATAGCCAAAGTCATCATCTTCGACTTTCTTCAGCGTTTTCTCGATCTTTTTAATTAACTTACGCTCGCGGTCGCGGTTACGCAGTTCCAGGCTGAACTCTTCTTCCTGAGCGGCACGGTCAACCGGGTCAGGGAAGTTAGCAGCTTCATCCTGCATATGTGTAACGGTGCGATCGACTTCGTCCCGCAATTGATTGCGCCAGGCTTCCAGAATCTTGCGAAAATGGTCCAGTTGCGCGTCATTCATATACTCTTCGCCCGGCTTCTCCTGATAAGGCTCCACCCCAGCGATGGCGAGAATACTCAGGGACGATGTTTTACGGTTTTGCCCTTCTTGCATGTTGTTTCTCTCCTGGATAACACGCACTATACCCTTCGATAGCCATCGGTAAGCGCATTCACGCTGACCGTGTTTATGACCCTCTCCTGGGTACATCGATCCCCCAACGGGGAAAAAACAGGCCGCTATAAATAACAGAAGCAGTCAAGGTTGGCAATTATTCCTGATCGCATCTTGACAAGCCTGTGAGGAACAGCGTAGTTGACCCCTGACAGAAGGTAGTCATATCACAGAAGGATGCCAGTGATATTACAATGTTACGTCAACCGGCGTCGTTAATAACATCCCCGCGGATGACAGTTCTGCCCGATAAGCCAAAATCTCCACGCCACTCAGCTGCGCCTGTACCAGTTGCTCTGCGTAAGCGGCATCAATGTGACGCGCCGGGGAAACGTCCTCAATCCCCGAGTGCAGAACGGCAAACAACAAAACGGCCCGATGACCCTCTGCCACAGCCTGACTCAGCTCGCGCAGGTGTTTCTGTCCTCGAATCGTCACCGCATCCGGAAAATAGCCTTTACCTTCCTGTAAAAGCGTCACGGATTTCACCTCAATATAGCACTCAGGTCGATCCTGTGCCTTGAGCAGGAAATCAATTCGGCTTTTTTCAGTGCCATATTTGACTTCGGCCTGACATTCCTCGTAGCCCGCCAGTGGTAAAATCTGGTTTTTGCTTAGCGCCTCACGTACCAGTTGGTTAGCGCGCAGGGTATTCACGCAGATCCAGTGGCCCTGCTGCGTCTCGGTCATCTCCCAGCTATGCGGATATTTGCGCGTCAGGCTGTCAGAGGTTGAATACCAAACGGTGTCGCCCGGGGTTGCACAGCCGGTCATTGCGCCGGTATTGGCGCAATGTATTGTCAGCGTCTCGCCTTCAGGCGTCACGACATCGGCCAGAAAACGCTTATAGCGGGTAACCAGTCGCGCAGATTTGAGAACGGGGGAAAAAAGCATAAGGCTCCTGATTAAGGCAGTAAGGGCCAACTGGCCAGCGTGCGGTAGCGGGTCCGGCCTTGCACGTACTCGGAGGCGAAAAGGGAAAATTCGCTGGCTGAAAATTGCCAGTGAAAGCCGCGAGGGGGCAGGGCGACGGGCTGCGTCGCCGCACGCAGCAGCGTCACGTGGGGATGAAAGGGCTGGGCCGGTTGCCCGCAGCCGTGTCGCGCGGCCTGGGCGCGCAGCAGGCTTGCTAACTGTAACAAGCCGCGCGACGGACGCTGGCAACCCAGCCACACCACGCCGGGACGAGGCCAGTGGCCCGCATCGTCTAATGCGACGTCAAACGCGGGCTGGCGGATACGCGACGCCAGCGTCTGCAACTGGGTTGAGGTTTCAGGGGAGACATCCCCCAGAAAAGCCAGCGTCAGGTGGAGGTTGGCGGCTGCAATCGGGCGGCCAGCATCCTCACTAAACGTGTGTGCCCGCCAGTGCACCAGTTGCTGTTGCAGCGCCTCTGGCGGGGTAATAGCAAAAAATAAGCGTTGTGACGCCATGGCGGTCTCCGGCAATCCTCACGGATGAGTGCTACAATGCGCGCCATCTTAACACAGCCATTCGTGGAGTTTGCGGTGAGTGATCTACCCGTCAGCGCGGTGTTGCCTGACCTTCTGAGCGCGCTTAACGACGCCTCAAACATCCTGCTGGCCGCGCCCACTGGCGCAGGTAAATCCACCTGGTTGCCGCTTCAGCTTTTACAGCATCAGGCGATAGCGGGACGCATCATTATGCTGGAGCCGCGTCGCCTTGCCGCACGTAATGTGGCGCAACGGCTGGCAGAACAGTTGGGTGAACAACCCGGCGCGACCGTAGGCTACCGTATGCGTGGCGAAAGCTGCGCAGGGCCGATGACCCGGCTTGAAGTGGTGACCGAAGGCATTCTGACCCGAATGCTGCAGCAGGATCCCATGCTGGACGGCGTATCATTGGTTATCCTGGATGAGTTTCATGAGCGCAGCCTCCAGGCCGATCTGGCGCTGGCGCTGCTGCTGGACGTGCAGCAGGGGTTGCGTGAAGATTTGAAAATCCTGCTGATGTCGGCGACGCTCGATAACGCCAGGCTGGCAGCCTTGTTACCGAATGCCCCTCTCATTACCTCGGAAGGGCGGAGCTACCCGGTTGAACGCCGCTACACGGCGCTGAGCCAGACTCTGCGGTTTGAAGAGGCGGTGGCGCGCGAAGTCGCGCAGTTGCTGCGAGAGGAAACGGGCTCACTGCTGTTGTTTCTGCCTGGCGTTGCGGAAATCGAGCGGGTAAAGCGAGAGCTGGAAGCGCGCGTTGACGCTGATGTGGATCTGACTCCGCTGTATGGCGCACTTCCCCTTGCGGCCCAGCAACGGGCCATCCTGCCTGCCGCCAGCGGACGCCGCAAAGTGGTGCTGGCGACCAACATCGCCGAAACCAGCCTGACAATTGAAGGCATTCGCCTGGTGGTGGACAGCGCGCAGGAACGAAGCGCGCTGTTTGATGCCCGCAGCGGTGTGACGCGGCTGCAGACCCAGCGCGTCAGTCAGGCCTCCATGACGCAGCGCGCCGGACGAGCCGGACGTGTCATGCCCGGTATTTGCCTGCATCTGGTAGCGCAGGAACAGGCCTCACGCGCGCCTGCGCAGAGCGAAGCGGAAATTTTGCACAGCGATCTCACCTCGCTGTGGCTGGAGCTGCTGCAGTGGGGATGTACCCGTATCGATCAGCTACAGTGGATCGATCTGCCGCCGGAAAAGCATTTGCGTGCGGCCCGGCAGCAGCTGTTGCGGCTGGGGGCGCTGGACGATCAGGGCCATCTTAATGCCCAGGGACGACGAATGGCGCAGTTGGGCAGCGACGCCCGTCTTAGCGCGATGTTATGTGCGGCAGGCGGCGACGCTGATGCCGTTGCCAGCGCGGCCTTGCTGGTGGCCATTCTGGAAGATCCTCCTCGCAGCGCCAGCGTCGATTTACGTGACGCGCTTTATCGTCCATCGCCTCAGTGGCAACGCCGCGCACAGCACTGGCAAAAACGCATCGGCGTCCTGGGTGGCCGGGTGGACGAAGACCGGTTTGCCGCGCTGCTGACTGCTGGATTCAGCGACCGCCTGGCACGACGTCGTGATAACAGCGGCCGGTATCAGCTCGCTAACGGACTGGGCGCGATGCTGGACGAACAACAGGCACTGACGCGTTACGAATGGTTAATCGCGCCCACATTGTTACAAGGCAGCAGCGCGCCGGACGCGCGCATCCTGCTGGCCATGCCCGTCGATATTGATACCTTGACGCAACAGTGTCCGCTGCTCGTTGAACAGCGTACCGAGGTGGAATGGGATGAGGAGAAAGGCACACTGCGCACGTTGCGGCGTGAGCAGATTGGCGAACTGGTCCTGAAAACCCAACCGCTTGCCCGGCCCGATGCAGAAGTACTGCAGGCGGCCATGCTACGGTGGATCAGTAAAAAAGGACTCTCGGTGTTGGGCTGGACGCCGGCGTCCGGGCAGTTGCGCCTGCGCATTCAGTGTGCGGCCCAATGGTTACCCGAGGAGCCATGGCCTCAGGTTGATGACGCCAGCCTGCTTGAGTCGCTCGAACACTGGCTTCTGCCTGAGATGAGCGGAGTGCGCGACCTGAAGAGTTTACAGTCCGTGAACCTTGTCAGCGCGCTCTTACATTTGCTCACATGGTCACAACGTCAGCGGCTGGATACTGTGCTGCCAACTCATTACACTGTGCCCACCGGAAGTCGGCTGCCCATCCGCTATGATGCGGATAAACCGCCTGCACTGGCGGTACGCATCCAGGAAATGTTTGGCGAAGCCAGCAATCCGACCGTGGCAGAAGGGCGGGTTCCACTGGTACTGGAGCTGTTATCGCCCGCCCAGCGCCCTTTACAGATCACCCGCGATCTTGCGGCCTTCTGGCGGGGTGCCTATGCGGACGTGCAAAAAGAGATGAAAGGGCGTTATCCCAAACATCCCTGGCCTGACGATCCTGCCTCTGCCTTGCCGACAAGGCGGACAAAAAAGAATACGTCACAGGGCGGAACCTCAGGTTAATTCAGAGGGTTCTGCCATGCGACAGTGAAGAAAGCAGTTAGAGTAGCGGCGCAGCCGTAAGCTATGCCTGGAGAATAAAACGCATGTCTGGGAACGATCGCGAACCTATTGGGCGCAAAGGAAAACCGCTGCCACCGCGCAGCAGCGCCCGCCGTGGGCGGCGCAGAGACATCGATGACGATGCTCAGGACGATTTTGATGATGACTACGAGGAGGAAGCGCCGGTGCCACGTAAAGGTAAAGGTGGAAAACCGCCGCGCGGCAAACGCCGTTGGCTGGGATGGTTAATTAAGCTGTTCCTGGTATTTGTGGTGGTAATGGCCGCGTGGGGCGTATACCTCGACTCGGAAATTCGCAGCCGTATAGACGGGAAAGTCTGGCAGCTGCCCGCCGCCGTATATGGTCGTATGGTCAGCCTTGAACCTGGCATGGCCTACAACAAAAGTGAAATGATCGCGCTGCTTGAAGGCACGC
Organism: Pantoea ananatis LMG 2665; assembly: GCF_000710035.2. Lineage (GTDB taxonomy): Bacteria > Pseudomonadota > Gammaproteobacteria > Enterobacterales > Enterobacteriaceae > Pantoea > Pantoea ananatis. The sequence goes on from NZ_JMJJ01000001.1 coordinate 294,849, forward strand.
AATACCGTGAAGTTTCACGTATTACGCGCCCGGGTGAGTTCTCGGTCAAGGGCAACACCATTGAACTGTTGCGCCGTCCGTTTGATTTTCCGGACAGCAAAGAGGGGCAGATCCATGCCCGTATGACCTTTAGCAAAGATGAACTCAGCGAGATTAAAAACGTTGAAACCGGACGTGATTTTGGTTTCTTCCGTCTTGATCCACGTCTGATTACCATGCTGCAGTCACCCAACGGTGAACAACGCCTGTTTGTGCCCCGTGCGGGTTTCCCGGATCTGCTGGTTGATACGCTGATTGCCACCGAAGATCGCCATTTTTACGAGCATGACGGTATCAGCCCCTATTCTATCGGTCGTGCCTTCGTCGCGAATATTACGGCAGGTAAAGCGGTGCAGGGCGGCAGCACGCTGACTCAGCAGCTGGTAAAAAACCTGTTCCTGACCAACGAGCGTTCACTGTGGCGTAAAGCGCGTGAAGCCTATATGGCCGTGATCATGGACGCCCGTTACAGTAAAGATCGCATTCTGGAGCTTTACCTTAACGAGGTGTACCTCGGCCAGGCAGGTAACGATCAGATTCGTGGTTTCCCCCTGGCCAGCCTTTACTACTTTGGCCGACCGGTAGATGAACTGAGCCTCGATCAGCAGGCAATGCTGGTTGGCATGGTAAAAGGCGCTTCGCTCTATAATCCATGGCGTAACCCGAAGCTGGCGCTGGAACGACGCAATCTGGTTCTGCGCTTACTGCAGCAGCAGAAAGTCATCGACCAGGAACTGTATGACATGCTGTCAGCCCGTCCGTTAGGCGTGCAACCGAAAGGCGGTGTGATCACGCCTCAGCCTGCCTTTATGCAAATGGTACGCAATGAGCTGCAGGCGAAGCTGGGCGACAAGGTCAAAGATCTGTCGGGTGTGAAAATTTTCACCACGTTAGATCCGGTCTCACAGGATGCCGCTGAAAAAGCGGTGATCGACGGTATTCCCACCCTGAAAAAGCAGCGCGGTTTGAAAGATCTGGAAACCGCAATGGTGGTCGTTGACCGCTTCACGGGTGAAGTTCGCGCGATGGTCGGCGGCGCCGATCCGCAGTTTGCAGGCTATAACCGTGCGTTACAGGCTCGCCGTTCAATTGGTTCTCTGGCGAAACCCGCGACGTATCTTACCGCACTGAGCCAGCCGAATACGTACCGGCTGAATACATGGATCGCCGACGAACCTATTGCGCTGAAACAGCCCAACGGCAGCGTCTGGAAACCCATGAATGACGACCGCCGCTTCAGTGGCAAAGTTATGCTGGTGGACGCGTTAACCAACTCTATGAACGTGCCAACGGTGAACCTGGGCATGACGCTGGGGCTCAATGCAGTGGTGGATACCTGGACCAAACTGGGCGTGCCAAAAGATCAGCTCAACCCGGTGCCGGCTATGCTGCTGGGCGCACTCAACCTGACGCCGGTTGAAGTTGCCCAGGCGTTCCAGTCGATTGCCAGCGGAGGGAATCGTGCCGATCTGTCTGCAGTGCGCTCCGTCATTGCGGAAGACGGAACCGTACTGTACCAGAGCTTCCCACAGGCCCAGCGGGTTGAACCGGCGCAGGCGGCCTATTTAACGCTCTACACGATGCAGCAGGTTGCCGATCACGGTACAGCGCGCGCCCTGGGCGCGCGTTTCCCGAATGCGCATCTGGCAGGTAAAACAGGCACCACAAACGACCTGATCGACAGCTGGTTTGCGGGCATCGACGGTAAAGAAGTAGCGATAACCTGGGTAGGGCGTGATAACAACCAGCCCACCAAACTGTACGGTGCCAGCGGCGCCATGCAGATCTATCGTCGCTATCTTGATAACCAGGCACCCATGCCGTTGCAGCTGACGCCGCCTGAAGATGTCACGATGATGAATATAGATTCGGCAGGCAACTTTGTTTGTGGCTCGGGCAGCAGCACCTGGCGTTCGCTACCGGTTTGGGCGCTGGATCCCAACGCGCTGTGTCAACAGCAGCAGCAGCAGGTTCAGCAGCAGCAAATGCAGCAGCAACAACAACAGCAACAGCAGCAACAATTGCAACAGCAGCAACAACAGGAACAGAAAGACAGTGATGGCGTTGCGGGCTGGATAAAAGATATGTTTGGTAAATAACCGGCTAAAAGCGGTTAAAAAAAGGCACTCCGGTGCCTTTTTTTGTGCCTGCTGATGATGAAGGAATCGAGCGACAAACAGCGCCACTGAAGGGAATTCCGCTTGCAGAAAATGTTGGATCTCGCATATTATCGAAACGTTATAATAATCATTATCGTTTCGATTCGCTTATTCATCCCCATTTGAGAGACACCTTCATGACTGCGCGCACTACCACTTTTGGTTTCCCACAAAGGTTATTTACCCGTCGCCATCTGGCACTGATGATTGCGCTGCTTTCCTGCGGCGCAAGTTCGCTGGCCTTCGCCGAACAAACGGTGGTGGTTTCGGCCAACGGTGGTGCCGCTGTCGGGCAGGAAAATCCGTGGGGACCGGCGGCCACCGTTGCTGCGAAACGCAGCGCTACCGGTACCAAAACGGATACGCCGATTGAAAAGAACCCGCAGTCGGTTTCCGTGGTCACGCGTGAAGAGATGGAGATGCGCAACGTCAGCAGCGTCAAGCAGGCGTTTAACTATACGCCAGGCGTACTCACCGGCAACCGCGGCAGCTCTTCGGTCATTGACGCGCTGTCGATTCGCGGCTTTAGCGAAACCAACACCAATCAGTATCTTGATGGGCTGAAGCTGCAGGGTGACAACTACTCTGAATTCGCTATCGATCCCTATTTTCTGGAGCGGGCTGAACTGCTGCGCGGTCCGGTTTCCGTGCTGTACGGTAAAAGCAATCCCGGTGGGGTTGTCGCTTTAGTCAGCAAGCGTCCCACTCAGGAAACGCTGCGCGAAGTCCAGTTCCAGATGGGCAACCATAATCTTTACTCCACCGGTTTCGACTTTGGCGGTGCCATAGACGATGCGGGCGTATACAGCTATCGCCTGACAGGCCAGGCCAGCAGCCAGGATGCCCAACAGGCGAACAATAAACAAAAGCGTTACACTATCGCCCCTTCATTCAGCTGGCGTCCGGATGAAAATACCCGTTTAGATCTGCTGACCTATTTCCAGAACGAGCCGGACACCGGCTACTACGGCTGGCTGCCGCGTGAAGGGACCGTGGTGCCGATCACCCGGCCTGATGGCAGCCAGTACAAACTGCCGACCAACTTTGATGAGGGCGAGAAGAGCAACCGCATCTCACGCAACACCAAAATGCTGGGCTACAGCTTCGAGCACCGTTTTGATGATACCTGGACGGTGCGTCAGAATCTGCGCTATGCCGAGTTAACCACGGATTACCGCAGTATCTATGGAAACGGCTTTGATGCAACCACTCAGCAAATCACCCGCGGGTCTGCGGCTTCAGACGAGAAACTGAATCAGTTTGCGGTAGATAATCAGGCTCAGGCTAAATTTGCCACCGGCCAGCTTGATCATACGTTACTGCTTGGCGTTGATTATCAGCGCATGCGAAATGATATTAATGCGGCTTTTGGCTCAGCATTCCCGTTGAATGCGGTTAATCCGCAATACGGCAATGACGCGCTAAACGGCACAGCTTTCCCGTATCGCTATCTCAACAAACAGGAGCAAACCGGCCTGTATGCACAAGACCAGATGGAATGGGATCGTTGGGTACTGACATTGGGCAGTCGCTATGATTACGCAATGACCTCTGCTTTTAATCGCAGTAGCAGTACCGAAGTTAAAAGTCATGACCAGGCGTTTACCTGGCGTGGCGGCTTAAACTATGTGTTCGATAATGGTATCGCGCCGTATTTCAGTTATAGCGAATCCTTCATTCCGACATCCGGAACGACTCAAAGTGGTCAACCTTTCGACCCTTCACGCGCTAAGCAGTATGAAACGGGCGTAAAGTTTGTGCCAAAAGATCGCCCTGTCGTTGTCACGGCCGCGATTTATGAGCTGACAAAGACCAAAAACTTAACAGCTGATCCTAACAGTCCTAATTTCAGCATCCAGAGCGGCGAAATCCGTTCTCGCGGTTTGGAACTGGAAGCCAAAGCGGCGCTAAACGCCAACGTAAACCTGACGGCCTCTTATACCTATACCGATGCCGAGTATACGGAAGATACCCAGCTCCAGGGCAAAACCCCGGTACAGGTGCCCAAACACATGGCGTCACTGTGGAGTGACTATACCTTCCACGAAACCGCGCTGTCAGGCGTCACGGTCGGAGCGGGCGTCCGTTACGTGGGCGAAAGTCAGGGGCTGTATAGCACAGGTCCTGATGCCAACCAGAACTTTAGCGTGGCGGGTTATACCACTGTCGATGCTGCACTGAAATATGATTTAGGACGTTTTGGTTTGCCTGGCTCAACGGTAGGCGTTAACGTTAACAACCTGTTTAACCGCGACTACGTTGCCAGTTGTTACCGTGAGTATGCGTGCTACTGGGGCGCAGAACGGCAGATTACAGGTACCGCCACGTTCCGGTTCTGATAGATGAGGGCGCTCCGGCGCCCGTTTACAGGGATTACCATGCAGCTTCCGCAGCATCAACAAACGACCTTCCAACTGGAGAATGCCAGCTTTCGTGTACCCGGTCGCACGCTTCTCCAGCCGCTGTCTCTCTCTTTTACACCAGGCAAAGTGACCGCACTGATAGGTCATAACGGTTCAGGCAAATCCACGCTGTTAAAAATGTTGGGGCGGCATCATGCGGCCAGCGAAGGCCGGGTGCTCCTTAACGGTCGGCCTGTAGAGAGCTTAAAAAGCAAAGTGTTTGCCCGTGAGGTCGCCTATTTACCGCAGCAGTTACCGGCTGCCGAAGGCATGACGGTGCGTGAGCTGGTGGCCATCGGGCGTTATCCCTGGCATGGGGCGCTGGGACGTTTCAGTCAGGAGGACCGGGCACGCGTTGAGCAGGCGATTTCGCTCGTCGGATTAACGCCTTTTGCCTCTCGTCTGGTAGACAGCTTATCGGGTGGGGAACGGCAACGGGCCTGGCTGGCGATGATGGTGGCGCAAAACAGCCGCTGTCTGCTGCTGGATGAACCCACTTCCGCACTGGACATTGCCCACCAGGTGGACGTGCTGGCCCTGATTCAGACGCTGAGCCGGGAGCATGGCTTAACCGTCATTACCGTATTGCATGACATCAACATGGCGGCCCGTTACTGCGACCATCTGGTGGCATTACGTGGCGGCGGGCTTATCGCGCAAGGCGGCCCGGAGCACATCATGCAGGCGGACGTTTTGCAGGATATCTATGGTATTCCAATGGGGATCTTTCCCCATCCTGGCGGCGGCGCGCCGGTGAGCTTTGTGTGTTAAGGACAGGATAATGCCCGATTTATTCCGCCGTCGCCTGATGATGGCGATGGCGTTATCGCCACTGATGAGCCCCCTTTCACTCCAGGCGGCGCAGCCCGATCCCGCTCGCATCATCGCGCTGGAGTGGTTACCCACCGAGCTGCTGTTGGCGTTAGGCGTTAAGCCCTTTGGGGTCGCCGATGTGCATAATTATAATATCTGGGTCGGGCAGCCAGCCTTGCCTGCTGGCGTGGTGGATGTTGGGCTGCGTACCGAGCCTAACCTTGAACTGATGACCCAGATGCATCCCTCCCTGATTCTCTGTTCAAACGGCTATGGACCGCCTAAAGAGAAACTCCAGCGTATTGCGCCCATTATGGGGTTTGACCTGCACGGCGGCGACGGTAAACCCTTGTCGCGCGCGCGTGTCTCGCTGCGCGCGCTCGGGGCCAGGCTGGGGCGGGAAGCTCAGGCTGAAGCGCATCTGCAATACGTGGATGCGGAAATCGCCGCAGCCCGTCAGCGTCTGGCTCCCTATGCCGGACGCGCTATCTTGCTGATGTCACTGCTTGACAGCCGCCATGCCATCACCTTCGGTAAGAACAGCTTATTCCTTGAAGTCATGGAACGGCTTGGCCTGAAGAATGCCTGGCAGGGAGAAACCAATTTCTGGGGAAGTTCAGTGATTGGCCTGGAAAGGCTGGCGGCGTTTCACGATGTCGAAGCCATCTGCTTCGACCACGACAATGCGGCCGTTATGCAGCAGCTGTCGCGCAGCCCGCTGTGGCAGGCAATGCCTTTTGTCCAAAGCGGTCATTTTCAACGCGTACCGGCGGTCTGGTACTACGGGGCAACATTGTCGGCCCTGCATTTTATACGCGTGCTGGAACATGCGCTGGAGAAGGTCTGATGCGGCATCGTTATTTTCCTGTCACCGTGCTGAGCGTCCTGTTTCTGCTCGCGCTGGCGCTCACCGCGATAAACCTTCAGCAGGCCCTGCCTCCGGGGCAGTGGACTCAGGCCTTGTGGTCACCGGATACCGCTAATGTCCAGCAGATGGTGTTTCACTACAGTTTGCTGCCGCGCTGGGCGCTGGCGCTGTTGGTGGGTGCCGGTCTGGGATTAGCGGGCTTGCTGTTTCAACAGGTACTGCGAAACCCGCTGGCGGAACCGGGAACGCTAGGGGTTTCATCCGGCGCACAGTTGGGGATCACCGTCGCCACATTGTGGCACCTGCCGGGCGGAGCACTCACCCAGCAGCTTGCCGCCTCAGGTGGTGCGTTGCTGGTGGGGGCGCTGGTCTTTAGCGTGGCCTGGAGTAAACGCTTATCGCCCGTTACCCTGATTCTGGCAGGGCTGGTCCTGAGTCTCTACAGCGGGGCGGTTAATCAGATCTTCGCCATCTTCAATCACGACCAGTTGCAAAATATGTTCTTGTGGAGCACGGGCGCATTGAACCAGATGAGCTGGGACAGCGTTACCCAGCTCTGGCCGCGCCTGGTGCTGGCGCTGATACTGTCACTGGCGCTTCTGCGGCCGCTGACGCTCATGGGGTTGGACGATGGCGTGGCAAAAAACCTCGGGCTGGCCCTGTCCGTCACCCGGTTAGCGATTCTGGCGCTGGCAATACTGCTGAGCGCACAGCTGGTGAGCGTCGCCGGCATCATTGGTTTTATCGGCCTGTTTGCGCCGCTGCTGGCAAGGCTGCTCGGTGGACGCCGCTTGCTGAGCCGCATGCTGCTGGCTCCGCTGATTGGCGCATTGCTGCTGTGGCTGGCGGATGCCTGCGTCCTGTGGCTTACGACGCACTGGCGCGAGGTTTCCACCGGCACGGTGACGGCGTTACTGGGCGTGCCGATTCTGCTCTGGCTGCTCCCGCGCCTGCGGACGGGGTCCGTTCCCCCCGCACTGGATCAGGGCGACAGCGTGCCGGTTGAACGCCATCATTTTCTGCGCTGGAGCCTGACCGGTCTGGTGGTGCTAGGCATGCTGGCCTGGCTCTGTCTGGCGTTTGGACGGGACGCGCAAGGCTGGATCTGGACCCAGGGTGACATGCTCAATGCGCTGCTTCCGTGGCGCGCACCGCGTGTGCTGGCGGCCCTGGCGGTAGGCTTAATGCTGGGCGTAGCCGGTAGCCTGATCCAGCGACTCACGGGTAACCCGATGGCCAGCCCGGAAGTCTTGGGCATCAGTTCCGGCGCGGCCTGCGGTGTGGTCGTGATGTTATTCCTGGTACCCGGTAATGCGCTGGCGTTTCTGTTGCCTGCCGGTGCGCTGGGCGCAGCGGTAACCCTGGCGATCATTATGCTGGTTGCCAGCCGTGGCGGGTTTTCACCCGAACGCATGCTGTTGGCCGGGATGGCGTTAAACAGCGCTTTTGTCACCATTCTGATGTTGTTGATGGCCAGTGGCGATCCCCGGATGTCGGGTTTACTGACCTGGATCTCCGGCTCGACCTATAACGTCAGCGCCACCCAGGCGCTGCAAAGTGCAGGCTGTGCAGTCGTGCTGGTGTCGTTAGCGCCGCTGGCCAGCCGCTGGCTCACGCTGCTGCCTTTGGGAAGCGCCACGGCGCGCTCGGCCGGCATGGCGCTCAACGCCTCGCGGCTGGCGCTGCTGCTGCTGGCCGCGGCCTTAACGGCCAGTGCCACGCTGACGATTGGGCCATTGAGCTTCGTGGGGCTGATGGCACCACACATGGCGCGCATGCTGGGGTTCCGTCGCGCGTTGCCGCAGCTGTTACTGTCGGGTGTGCTTGGAGCAGGTTTAATGATGATAGCTGACTGGTGTGGGCGAATGGTGGCGTTCCCAAACCAAATTCCGGCGGGATTGATGGCCACATTTTTAGGGGCACCCTATTTTATTTGGTTATTGCGGCGCGCTCGTTAAAAAAAGACCGGCGTTTGCCGGTCTGCATTTTTTTACAGCTTAGCGAAGCAGCGACGGGCGGCATCGACAGTGTGCTGAATGTCCTCTGCGCTGTGCGCCAGCGACATAAAGCCGGCTTCAAAGGCGGACGGCGCAAAGTAAACGCCTTCTTCAAGCATCAGGTGGAAAAAGCGCTTGAAGCGTTCAACATCGCACTGCGTCACATCTTTATAGCAGGTGACGCTGTCGGCATCGGTAAAGAACAGGCCAAACATGCCGCCAACCTGATTCACCACCACCGGAATATTTTCCTGTTTTGCCGCGTCGAGCAGTCCCTGCGCTAACTGTGAGGTCAGACGATTGAGTTTGTCATGCATGCCCGGCTGGGCAATCTGGGTTAAGCAGGCATAGCCGGCAGCCATAGCGACAGGGTTACCGGACAGCGTACCCGCCTGATAAACCGGTCCGGTCGGTGCCAGTGCCTCCATGACTTCACGACGGCCGCCAAAAGCACCCACCGGCATACCGCCACCGATGATTTTGCCGAGGCAGGTGAGATCCGGTTTGACGTTGTAGTACTCTTGCGCACCACCCAGGGCAACGCGGAAACCCGTCATCACTTCATCGATAATCAGCAGTGCGCCAAACTCATCACAGAGCGCGCGCAGGCCGGGTAAGAATTCGGGTTGGGGCGGAATACAGTTCATGTTTCCGGCCACGGGCTCGACAATAATGGCGGCGATAGCCTGCGGATACTGTTCAAACGCCGCGCGCACCGAATCCAGATCGTTATATGTGCAGGTCAGCGTATGCTTGGCAAAATCGGCGGGCACGCCCGGTGAGTTAGGCTGCCCCAGCGTCAGCGCGCCGGAACCGGCTTTCACCAGCAGATGGTCGGCATGACCGTGGTAGCACCCTTCAAACTTGATGATTTTATCGCGACCGGTAAAACCGCGCGCCAGACGAATCGCGCTCATGGTGGCTTCGGTGCCGGAGTTCACCATGCGCACCATTTCCATGCTGGGAACCAGTTTACAAACCAGCTGCGCCATGGTGACTTCCATCTCGGTTGGTGCCCCGAAGCTCAGGCCGCGCTGGGCAGCCTCAATCACGGCCTGACGAATGCCATCATTGTTATGTCCCAGCACCATCGGGCCCCATGACCCAACATAGTCGATGTACTTTTTACCGTCGGCGTCATAAAGATATGCACCGTCAGCATGCTCAATGAACAGCGGAACGCCACCCACACCGGTAAACGCCCGTACCGGCGAGTTCACACCGCCGGGGATCAGGCGTTGTGCTTCGGCGAACAGTTCTTCAGACTTACTCATTTTCGGCTCCAGCAGTTCATAAAATATCGGGCTATTCTACGGAAGAGGGGCTGCTGACGAAAGGCCGCTATAATCATCAAAGTGAATCCGGCACAGAGTGCGAAGCTGAAAGCTTGATTGCGCCGGGTCGCTGGCAGATAATAGCAATATTGAGGTCGTTTTCTGACCCGGACGTTTACGGAGTAACTCATGAGTGATGAAGTAGTAGCACTGCCGTTGCAGTTTACCGACGCAGCAGCCAAAAAAGTTAAGAATCTGATTGCTGACGAAGAGAACCCGGCACTGAAGCTGCGTGTGTATATCACTGGTGGTGGTTGCAGCGGCTTTCAGTATGGTTTTACATTCGACGATCAAATGAACGACGGCGACATGACCATTGAAAAGCAGGGCGTCTCGCTGGTGGTTGATCCCATGAGCCTGCAGTATCTGGTGGGCGGTTCTGTGGATTACACGGAAGGGCTGGAAGGATCGCGCTTTATCGTCACCAACCCTAACGCCAAAACCACCTGTGGCTGCGGGTCGTCATTCAGTATCTGATTATCGGGCCGCCTCAGCGGGCGGCCTCGGCTACCATTCAACCGTCACCAGACGATCGTTCGTCCCGCTGCTTCCCTGTCGCTTTAACACCGTTTGTGTCACGCGCGGCTGTGCGTTTATCTGACGACCGCACTCAACCTGCGGCACAGACTGACCCATTGAACGGTTAACTTCACAACGTGAATAGATGACGAGTCTGACGTTAATAGAGCCGGTCGTCGATCCCGCGTAGGCCTGCTGCGCGATCAGAAGCCCTATGGCCAGAAGCGGTGCTTTGGTCATATTTAAATTCCTGGTGTAGTCGAATGCGCTAAGCGCTAAAACGGACATCGGGCATACGTGGCACGTGTCTCATACTTAAAATTAACGGCAGTCAGGGTGATTTCTTTAGTTGACGGTGTAACGCATGCAGAACCGACAGCATTATTTAACCGGGTGCAGGCCTTTACACAGTTGGTCGGCGGCTAACAGGATGCGCGGTCCCGGACGGCTGAGCCAGTCGTCGTTAATGGCAATCACGCTGACGTTAAGCTGCGGTCGCCAGAACTGCGCCGTGTGACTCGCCTGCTGTGCATCACCTGTTGTGACGATGACCTGGGGATGGCGCATCAGCACCTGTTCCCGGCTCACCTGGGGCCAGCTCACCGCACTGTCGGCAAAGATATTCTGCCCGCCACACAGCCTGATGATATCGTTTTGCAGCGTCGCCTTAGCCGCGGTAAACATGGGCGAAAAGCCAAACTGCAGAAAGACGGGAACGGGATGTTGTGTGTGGTAGCGCTCCCGCAAAGCCGCTTCCTGCTGGCGCAGCTCCCCGGCGGCTTGTGCGGCACGTTGCGGAGCTGGACTCCACTTTGCTAATCCTGCCAGTGCATCAATCATGCCATCCAGCGTTGCGGCATTGACCCATTCAACCTTAATACCCAACTGCTGCAGCTGGTCTACCTGACGCTGCGGATTGCCGCCGCGCCACGCCAACACCACATCGGGTTTAAGCTGCAAAATACGTTCAAGATTGATGCCCTGCCAGTTAGCGACCTGTTCAATGTTTTTTGCTTCAGGCGGATAGCTGGACCAGGCGCTGACCGCAATCGGGGTAATACCTGCGGCAAAGGCGAGCTCAGTCAGATGGGGAGCAAGGGTGATGACGCGGGGTGGGGCAGCATACAGGCTGCTGCTCAACAGCAGCAGCCAGCACAACAACAGCCATTTAGCCACGAGCCAGACGGGCCAGCAAATTTTCAACCATCAGTGACGACTGGCTGGCCGCGACGCTCAGAAACTCGTCAAAACTCAGGTGTGATTCCTTATCGGCCACGTCGGAAATCGCTCTGACGACCACAAAAGGCACCTGGAACTGATGACAGACATGGCCGATGGCGGTCGCTTCCATTTCAACCGCAATAGCCTGTGGGAAAGTCGCCCGGATGCGCGCCAGGGGCTCAGCCCCGTTGATAAACGCATCGCCGCTCACCACCAGGCCGCGAACCGCGTTCAGGTTGAGCTGCTTAATGCAGGCTTCCGCCTCGGCAATCAGGGTGCTGTCAGCCGTAAAGGCAGCCGGACAACCTGCCATCTGGCCCGGCTCATAGCCAAACGCGGTCACATCGGCATCGTGATAGCGCACTTCTTCTGACACCACGATGTCACCTACGGCTAACGTCGGGGCTAAACCGCCTGCGGAACCGGTATTAATAACGAGATCGGGTTTACACAGCTGCAGCAACAGCGTGGTGCCAAGGGCTGCCGAGGTTTTACCAATGCCTGATTTCAGCAAGGCAACGTCAACACCATTGAGTGTGCCAGTGTAAATTTCACAGCCCGCCAGAGACAGAGTCTGACGATTTTCAATTTTGTCACGCAGCAGGGTCACTTCCTGCTCCATTGCGCCAATGATGCCTGCTTTCATTTTGCGTCTCGCTAATGTAATGAATGTAAAAATCGGGCATAGTCTATCATGGCACTGACGGGATCATTTCACGAAAAAATAAGGGGACAGGTATGGCGGCGATCAATTTCAGGAAGAAGATCAGCTTCACTCGCCCTTATAGCAACCGTAAAGATCCGCAAGGTGAATATTTTATTACCCGCCATTTTGAAAGCGATCGTGGACGCATCATTAATTCGGCGGCCATTCGCCGACTGCAACAAAAAACCCAGGTCTTTCCGCTTGAGCGCAACGCCGCCGTCCGTTCACGCCTGACGCATTCGCTTGAAGTGCAGCAAACCGGTCGATATATCAGCAAAGAGATTCTGCAAACCTTAAAAATGCAGGGTGGGCTGGCAAAATATGGACTGGACGACATGGAAGGGGCCTTTGAAAGTCTGGTCGAAATGGCGTGTCTGTTGCATGACGTCGGGAATCCTCCGTTCGGGCATTTTGGCGAAGCTGCCATTAACGACTGGTTTGAAGATAATCTGGCTGCCGAACTGGTCGATCCGCTGGTGGCTGGCGTCGAAAGCGAAGAGCAGCGCCAGTCCTTTGATCAAATGAACGCTATGATTCGTCAGGATTTATGCCATTTTGAAGGCAATGCCCAGGCGATCCGTATGGTGCACACCTTGCTGCAGCTCAACCTGAGCTACTCTCAGGTGGCCTGTATTCTTAAATATACCGCGCCGGCATGGTGGCAGGGTGAGAAACCGGCCGAATTTAGCGTATTAATGAAAAAGCCGGGCTTTTATTTGTCTGAGCGGGAATATATCAGCGATCTCCGTGCCGCGACGCATCTGAAGGAGCATCATCGCTTCCCGCTGACCTATATCATGGAAGCGGCTGATGACATTTCATATTGTATTGCCGATTTGGATGACGCCGTCGAAAAAGCCATTTTCAATGTCGACAGTTTGTATGAATTCCTCAGCAAAGCCTGGGGGCCAATAAATAACAATGATGCGTTCAGCCGTACCGTAGGTGAGGCCTGGCGCGAAGCAGGAAGTAAAAAACGCCGCAGCCGAAGCGATCAATTTTTCATGTCCCTCCGGGTTAATGTTCAGAATGTTCTGGTCACCTATGCCGTTAAACGTTTTATCGACAATCTGCCCGCTATTTTTGACGGAAACTTCAACCATGCATTATTAGAAGACGGCGGCGAAGAGGGGCGTTTATTACAAATATTTAAAACTGTAGCACGGCAGCAGGTGTTTAATCATTCCGAAGTTGAACAGCTGGAGCTGCAGGGTTATCGCGTCATAAAGGGGTTGCTTGAAATATACCAACCGTTAATGATGTTGAATTATGAAGACTTTACTACACTGATAAATGAAGATTTTTTGCGCAACCATCCGATTGAGACACGTCTTTTCCATAAACTTTCCGGAAAGCACAGAAAAGCCTATCTGTATAAAATGCGCACGCTGGTTGTTGAACACAAATATGAGCGTTTGTTATGGGAACGTTATTATCGCTTTCGTCTGATTCAGGATTACATTAGCGGCATGACCGATCTCTATGCCTGGGATGAGTACCGTCGTTTGATGGCGGTGGAATAAGCAGAGAATTGTAAAGAGCGCGAATAAATTTTTACCTTTGCCTAAAACTTTTCGAGGAACTTCGCGCTAAAACATTTATCTCAACATTCGACCACAGCAATGGTCAGTATATCCATCATTGTGAGATACCAAAATGAAAAAAACCTCGTTAATGTTAAGCGCTCTGGCGCTTAGTCTTGGCATGGCACTGACCCCTATGAGTGCTTTCGCTGCGGAGACATCCTCTTCCGTTTCATCTTCCCCAAGCCAGCCGTTGCCAAGCCTTGCCCCCATGCTGGAGAAGGTGATGCCTTCCGTTGTGAGCATCAGCGTGGAAGGCAGTACAACGGTCAAAACGCCGCGTATGCCGCAGCAGTTCCAGCAATTTTTTGGCGATAATTCGCCTTTCTGTCAGGACGGTTCTCCGTTCATGGGCTCGCCGCTGTGCCAGGGCGCGGGCGGGAGCGGCGGCGGTGCGCCTGCAGGCCCGGATACGCAGCAGCAAAAATTCAGAGCGCTGGGTTCTGGCGTGATCATTAACGCAGAAAAAGGCTATGTGGTAACCAACAACCATGTGGTCAACGATGCGACGAAAATTCAGGTCAAACTGAGCGATGGTCGTAGCTACGACGCCAAAGTCATCGGCAAAGATCCCAGCTCGGATATAGCGCTGATTCAGCTGGAAGGCGCGAAAAATCTGACCGCCATTAAAATGGCTGACTCCGATAATTTGCGCGTTGGCGATTATACCGTAGCAATCGGTAATCCCTATGGTCTGGGCGAAACCGTAACCTCGGGCATCGTGTCGGCGTTGGGACGCAGCGGCCTCAACGTTGAAAACTACGAAAACTTTATCCAGACCGATGCCGCGATTAACCGCGGTAACTCGGGTGGCGCGCTGGTGAACCTCAACGGTGAGCTGATTGGTATTAACACCGCGATTCTGGCCCCAGACGGCGGCAACATTGGTATTGGTTTTGCCATCCCCAGCAACATGGTGAAAAACCTGACCGCACAGATGGTGGAGTATGGTCAGGTGAAACGCGGTGAGCTGGGTATCATGGGAACAGAGCTCAACTCTGAACTGGCTAAAGCGATGAAGGTCGATGCGCAGCGCGGCGCCTTTGTTAGTCAGGTCGTGCCCAATTCCGCAGCAGCGAAAGGCGGTATTAAAGCGGGTGACGTGATCGTTTCTATGAACGGCAAGCCGCTCACCAGCTTTGCCTCGCTGCGCGCTGAAGTCGGCTCTTTACCGGTAGGCACGACGCTGAAGCTTGGCCTGCTGCGTGATGGCAAACCGCTGGATGTCTCCGTGCAGCTGCAGCAGAGCACCCAGGACAAAGTGCAGTCCGCTACGATTTACACCGGCATTGAAGGTGCAGATCTGAGTAATAACGCAGGCAAAGAGAAAGGCGTGCGGGTCGATAGCGTGAAAGCGGGCAGTGCGGCGGCAAGAGTGGGTCTGAAAAAAGGCGACCTGATTCTTGGCGTCAACCAGCAGCCAGTAACCAACTTAGGGGAACTACGCAAGATCCTCGATACCAAACCACCGGTACTGGCGCTGAATGTGCAACGTGGCGACACATCGCTCTACCTGCTGATGCAGTAATCACTGCTTGATGCTTATCAGGCGGACTTCGGTCCGCCTTTTTTATGGCACAGATCACAAATGTGATGCCTGCCGCATTTCTGCCAAAGCCGGCGCGGCTATGGGCGAATGCATAATGTTCTCCGCGTGTCACACGGCTATTCTGTCCTTCCTCTCATATGACTCAGGAGATAAGGATGGCTACCTGTCATCTCGACGCGCGGCTGGCGCAGGAAATTGTTGCGCGCACCATGAAAATCATTGATGGCAATGTCAACGTGATGGATGCGCGTGGGCGAATCATTGGCAGTGGTGACAGGGAGCGCATCGGGGAGTTGCATGAGGGCGCGCTGTTGGTGTTGTCTCAGGGGCGCATCGTGGATATCGACGATGCTGTGGCAAAACATCTGCACGGCGTGCGGCCAGGCATCAACCTTCCGCTACGTATTGACGGGGCGATCGTGGGCGTCATTGGCCTGACAGGCGAGCCGGGCGCACTGCGTCACTATGGCGAATTAGTCTGTATGGCGGCAGAGATGATGCTGGAGCAGGCCCGACTATTACATATGCTGGCTCAGGACAGCCGACTGCGTGAAGAGCTGGTGCTCAACCTGATAAGAAGTGATGCGCTGACGCCACAGCTGACAGAGTGGGCACAGCGCCTGGGGATCGATCTTAATCAGCCCCGCGTGGTGGCGGTGATCGAAGTCGACAGCGGGCAGTTAGGCGTGGACAGCGCCATGTCTGAATTACAGCAGCTGCAAACCTTACTCACCACCCCCGTTCGGGATAACCTGATAGCCATTGTGTCGCTAACCGAAATGGTCGTACTGAAACCGGCATTAAACACACACGGACGTTACGACCGTCACGATCATCGCAAGCGGGTTGAGCAACTGATGCAGCGAATGAACGAAAGCGGTCATCTGCGCATGCGTATTGCGCTGGGCAACTTCTTTACCGGTCCGGGCAGCATCGCCCGCTCTTACCGCACTGCGCGCACCACCATGGCCGTTGGAAAGCAGCGCATGCCAGACGTCCGCAGCTATTTTTATCAGGATCTGATGCTGCCGGTATTACTGGACAGTTTACGCGGTGGCTGGCAGGCGAACGAGCTGGCACGTCCGCTGGAAAAACTGAAAAGCATGGACAGCAACGGTTTACTGCGCCGGACCTTAAGCGCCTGGTTCAGCAATAACGTCCAGCCCGGCGCAACATCACGCGCGCTGTTTATTCATCGTAATACGCTGGAGTATCGACTGAATCGGATCGCTGAGTTAACCGGACTGAACCTTGGTCATTTTGACGATCGATTACTGCTGTATATTGCGTTACAGCTGGATGAGCAGGGCTGATGACGCTGCTTATGAAACCATGAGGACGCCCGATGCGTATATTGCCCGCCATACTTTGCCTGCTAATCGTTACGTTTACCTGCCAGGCACGGCCTGACAGCCTGATTTTTCTCTCTACTGATGCCCTGATGAATACCCGGCAGGCTTTGCAGAATCATCAGGCGAGCACACTGACGGAACAGGCCTGGCGTCAGCTGCAACATCAGGCAGAAAAGGCGCTCAGCCAGCCCGATCCCAGCGTGATGGATAAGGGGCTGATGCCGCCCAGCGGATCGCGGCATGACTATCTGAGCCTGAGCGCCTACTGGTGGCCGGACGGAAAGCAGAAAACGGGGTTGCCCTGGATTCGTCGGGATGGTGAGATTAATCCCGACACGAAAAATAACCAAACCGACGGCGTGCGGCTGGCGCGCTTTAGCGCAGATGTACAGACACTCTCGCTGGCCTGGTTCTTTTCTGGCGATGCACGCTATGCCAGCAAAGCACAATCGATGATCCGCCACTGGTTTATCGATCCTGCCAGCCGTATGAATCCAAACCTGAATTATGCCCAGGGGATTCCAGGCAGGACGCCTGGCCGTCATGATGGCGTACTGGATGGGCGCTATTTTGCGACCCGCATTGTTGATGCGCTGGTGCTGTTGCGCCAGTCACCCGGCTGGCGCGACAGCGACGAGGCGGCGTTACATCGCTGGTTCAGTGACTATCTTAGCTGGCTGCAGACCAGCCAGCTGGCGCAACAGGAGCGGGATGCCCCAAATAATCATGGCAGCTGGTACAGCGTACAGGTTGCCGGTATTGCCGCTTACCTGGGCAAAAACACGGTGATCGCTGATATGTCGGCGCTGGCCAAACGAAAAATTGATGGGCAAATACAGAAAGAGGGGACTCAGCCACTTGAGCTGGCGCGAACCCGCTCCTTTCATTACAGCGTCTTTAATTTGCAGGCGCTAACCGCTATCGCGGCGTTAGCTTCTCAGCGTGGGCTGGACGATCTCTGGCACTATCAAAACAAGCAGGGTGGCTCGCTACTGGCGGCGCTGGATTATATGGCGCCCTTTAGCGATCCATCACGCCGCTGGCCGTGGAAAACCCGCGAACGCCAAAGCGAGCGGTTAATCCCCTTACTGCTGTTGGCTGACGTCACACTTAAGTCAGAACGTTACCAATCCTGGATTGATCGTCCTGAATGGCGTACCGGCTCAGCAGAGGTGCTACGTGATGTGGTGTTACTCAGGCGATAGCCGCGCAGATTGCCAATAAAAAAGGCCAGACGCGTCAAGTGAATCACACTTAATGCGGCTGGCCTGATGTAAATCTGAAATAATTAACGGCCGCTGCGGGTCAGTTTTTCCAGATCGGATTCAATTTCGGCGATTTTATGGGAAACGACGCCTTCAAGATGACGCAGATCATCAAGGATTTTACGTTTCAGATCGACTTCCACCTGATCGCGCTGGCAGATCTGATCCAGTTCATCGATCACATAACGCAGGTTCGGGCTGATTTCCTGCACTTCGCGATAGCCTTGTGACGCGTTATCAGCAACGACGGTCTTGCGCTGGCGAGGATATTTAAATTTCACGCTTTTGGCGAAAAATTCACCTTTATCTTTGCGGAAATAAATTTTCAAAATATCGTTATTCGCTTCCTGACGCAGGCTGTAGCGATCGATATCGTCAGGGTTACTAATGCCTAAGCTCTTAATATTGTCATACATAATTATTTTCCACCAAATGATAGGCGCGCAGAATTGTTCATGACTTAATGACTATAGACATAAATAACATGAATCAGTGCGCAACAGGATTTAACTGGCGCGAATTATGACCTGGATGAAAAGTAAACGCACCTGTTGGTTCGTGTAGAAAAACAACATTACCCGTAACAGCTGTAAACAAAAGATGACGGGCTGCCGTACAGCCCGTCCGACAGATTAGTCGATCGTACGCAGCAGTTCATTGATGCCGGTTTTCGCCAGCGTTTTCGCATCAACTTTTTTCACAATCACTGCGCAGTAAAGGCTGTAGCTGCCATCTTTAGACGGCAGGTTACCGGATACCACGACCGAGCCGGCAGGCACGCGACCGTAGTGGATTTCGCCGGTTTCACGGTCATAAATTTTGGTGCTCTGACCGATATAAACACCCATTGAAATCACGGAGCCTTCTTCAACGATCACGCCTTCAACGATTTCAGAACGTGCGCCAATAAAGCAGTTATCTTCAATGATGGTGGGGTTGGCCTGCAGCGGCTCAAGTACGCCACCGATTCCTACACCACCGGATAAATGTACGTTTTTACCAATCTGCGCACAGGAACCGACGGTTGCCCAGGTATCAACCATTGTGCCTTCGTCCACAAAGGCGCCGATGTTCACGTAGGAAGGCATCAGAACCGTGTTGCGCGCAATAAAAGCCCCTTTGCGAACGGCTGCGGGCGGCACCACGCGGAAGCCGGCTTCTTTGAAGCGCGCATCGTCCCAGTCGGCAAACTTCATCGGCACTTTGTCGTAAAAACGGGTTTCAGCCCCTTCCATCACCTGATTGTCATTAATGCGGAAAGAGAGCAGAACGGCTTTTTTCAGCCACTGATGCGTTACCCATTCGCCGTCGATTTTTTCAGAAACGCGCAGTTCACCACTGTCCAGTTTGGCGATAACCTGATTGATCGCCTCGCGGGTTTCAGTATCCACACTGGTCGGGGTGATGTCGGCGCGACGTTCGAAGGCAGATTCAATAACACTCTGTAACTGTTGCATATTTTTTCCTGATCTGTCATTTGTGGTGCCAGCCAGTGACCGGCACGGGTAAAAAGTTAATGTTCACAAATTGAAGCGGGTCACACTTTATCGTTTGGATTAAGGGCTTCTGTCAACCGTTGTTGCAACGTCTGACGCATTTCCTCATCCAGTGCCTTGCGTTCGCTATTGGCTAAAATAAACAAATCTTCCACGCGCTCGCCAATGGTGCTGATGCGCGCACCATGCAGAGAGACGCCGAGATCGGCAAACACTTCCCCCACGCGCGCCAGTAAACCGGGCTGATCCAGGGCTACCAGCTCCAGATAACTGCGGCGATCGGTGTGAGTTGGCAGGAAATTCACTTCGGTATCCACGCTAAAGTGCTTAAGCCTGGCGGCCTGACGGCGGGTGCGCGGTGGCACCCACTCTCTCTGGGTTATCGCCTGCTCCAGCGCCTGAATGATCATCGCATGACGATCGGGCGACAGGGGACTGCCATCCGGCTCCAGTACAATAAAGGTATCCATCGCCATGCCATCGCGGCTGGTAAAAATTTGCGCATCATGCACGCTGAGGTTGCGACGATCCAGCTCTCCTGCCACGGCGGCGAACAGGTGCGGGCGATCGGGACTCC
Source organism: Pantoea ananatis LMG 2665 (assembly GCF_000710035.2). Classification (GTDB taxonomy): domain Bacteria; phylum Pseudomonadota; class Gammaproteobacteria; order Enterobacterales; family Enterobacteriaceae; genus Pantoea; species Pantoea ananatis. The sequence continues at coordinate 314,729 of NZ_JMJJ01000001.1, forward strand.
AGATAAAAATTTCGGTCCCGCCGCGCGTTGCCTGCGGGCTGACCAGCACCAGCGGTTGATTAAGATCGTGCCCCAGCAAGTGGCGGGCATGCCAGGCAATCTGGTTGGGCGTATGGCGCAGAAAATAGTCGGCGCGACAGCGATTCCAGATGTGATGTAACCGCTCTTCATTGATGTTGTCCATACGCAGCAGCGCCAGCGCCTGCAGGCGGTGATGACGTACGCGTTCCCGCAGATCCGGACTGTTTTCCATGCCGCGACGCAGCTGTTTTTCGGTGGCGAAGAACAACTCTCGCAGCAGACTTTGCTTCCAGCTGTTCCACAGGCTCTCATTGGTGGCACAGATATCAGCCACCGTCAGGCACACCAGATAACGCAGTCGGTTTTCGTTCTGCATGACCTCGGCAAACTGCTGAATCACCGTGGGGTCCTGAATATCACGACGCTGCGCGGTCACGGACATTAACAGATGATGCCGTACCAGCCATGCGACAAGCTGCGTTTCACGCGAGTTAAGGCCGTGCATCTCGGCGAACTCCAGCGCATCCTGCGCGCCAAGAACGGAGTGATCGCCGTTACGTCCTTTCGCAATGTCATGCAGCAGCGCCGCCATCAGCAGTAACTCTTGCTGAGGCAGGCGCGGCCAGAGTTCAACGCATAAAGGATGTTGTGGACGCGTCGCTTCGTTGGCAAAACTTTCCAGCTTCTGAAGAACCCGAATGGTGTGCTCATCCACGGTATAGGCGTGGAACAGGTCAAACTGCATCTGCCCAACGATCTGACCCCAGAGCGGCGTATAGGCCCAGAGTACGCTATGGCGATGCATCGGAACTAATGCCCGACTGACCGCACCGGGATGACGCAGGATCGACATAAACAGACGGCGTGCTTCAGGCAACTGACAGAGCGGCTGCTTAAGATGGCGACGTGTGTGGCGCAGGCGGCGCAGCGTGGTCGAATAGATCCCTTTGATGTTGTCATTGCGCACCATGACGTAAAACATGCGCATTATCGCCTGAGGCTCCCGATCAAACAGTGTTTCATCGCGCAGATCGATCAGGTTACCCCGTAGCTGAAAGTCATCATCAATAGCGCAGGGTTTTTCATTGGTAGAGAGGGCCAGAATGGCTTCATCGAACAACTGCAGCAGCATCTGGTTCAGTTCGCTGATACGACGCGTGACGCGATAAAAATCCTTCATCATGCGTTCAACCGGCTCGTTGCCTTCGCCCTGATACTGAAGGCGCTGGGCAACGCTAAGCTGGCGATCGAACAGTAGCCGGTTGTCGTAACGCGGCAGCAACAGATGCAGCGCAAACCGAATCCGCCAGAGAAAGGCCTGGCATTCATTCAGTTCGGCGCGTTCGGCGTCGGTCAGAAAGCCAAAGCCCACCATCTCGTCGAGCGTTGTCGCGCCAAAGTGTCGTCGCGCAACCCACTGTAACGTATGAATATCACGTAAACCGCCCGGGCTGCTTTTAATATCCGGTTCCAGGTTGTAGCTGGTACCGTGATAGCGCGTATGACGCTCTTGTTGCTCTTCAATTTTGGCGGCAAAAAAGCGGGACGACGGCCAGAAGCCATCGCTAAAGACATTTTTCTGCAGTTCGAGGAATAGCGCGACATCACCGGCCAGCATCCGCGCTTCAATCAGGTTGGTCGCCACCGTCAGGTCGGATAGGCCTTCCAGCAGGCACTCTTCCAGGCTACGCACGCTGTGGCCCACTTCCAGTTTGAGATCCCACATCAGCGTCAGCAGCGTGCTGGCGCTTTGAGCGGCCTCTTCGTTAAGCGGCTGGCGGCTGAGAATCAATATGTCAATATCGGAAAGCGGGTGAAGCTCACCCCGACCATAACCCCCGACAGCAACCAGAGCGATGGATTTCATCCTGTCGAAGCCAAAGTAACGCCACAGGCGACGCAGAAGGCGATCGATAAACAGGGTTCGGGCATGAATCAGATTCTCTGCCGCCTCACCGCTATCAAAGGCCGCCGCCAGGTGCTGTTGAAAGCACTCCAGGCGCTGCTTGAGTATTTCACGTGATAGCTGATCGTCCTGCCACTCGCCAGGCGAATCATTCAGACCGTTTTTCACTTCTTGCGACAGGCTCATGCAGCGTTCTCATCAGTAACCATAAAAAAACCGGCAGAGCGCCGGCCTTTTATCAGGGGAGGAATTACGCCTGGTTAACTAACACCGCGGGAAGGGTGTCGTCTTTACGCAGGGTTAAAATCTCACAGCCGTTATCCGTCACCACAATAGTATGCTCGTACTGCGCCGACAAGCTGCGATCTTTGGTTTTCACCGTCCAGCCGTCTTTCATGGTACGAATGCGATAATCACCGGCGTTCACCATCGGTTCCACGGTAAAGGTCATGCCGGCCTGCAGGACGACACCGCTGTCGTCTGCATCGTAGTGCAGAACCTGTGGCTCTTCATGAAAGCCCTTGCCGATGCCATGACCGCAGTATTCACGCACCACTGAGAAGTCATTCGCTTCAACATATTTCTGGATAGCGCGGCCCAGCTCGCGCAGGCGAATACCCGGCTTCACCAGACGCAGTGATAAATAAAGGCTTTCCTGAGTCACGCGGCACAGGCGCTCACCTTGGATCGTCGGCTTGCCGACGATAAACATTTTCGAGGTATCGCCGTGGTACTCGTCTTTAATCACGGTCACGTCGATGTTAACGATGTCGCCATCTTTCAACGGACGATCGTCGCTCGGAATACCGTGACAGACCACTTCATTTACCGAGATGCAGACGGATTTCGGAAAACCGTGGTAACCCAGGCAGGCAGAAATCGCCTGCTGATGCTGCGTAATGTGTTCGTGGCAGAGACGATCCAGTTCACCCGTGGTCACGCCAGGCTGCACATGGGGTTCGATCATTTCTAACACTTCGGCGGCGAGGCGGCCAGCGACGCGCATTTTTTCGATTTCTTCGGGGGTTTTAATTGAAATTGCCATTAAATTATTCCGCTGCTGCTGAAATTTTCAGCGATAATGAATGCTGTGCTCTCATGTTAACAGCAAGCCAAAAGGGCTGCCAAACAGAGAACGCACCACAGGCCGTAAGCGAACATTTATTGGCGTCCAAAGCGTGATTGTGGTATAAAGCGCGCCGACGATTCTCTGTATGGCCGTTAAGGTCAGCGGGAAACGCAATAATCTCACTATGTGTAATAAAACACACATGTATCGACACATACGCCGGGGTGCCTTGAAAGAGGTCGGTTGTATGGGATACATGGAGGCCCAACCCCAATTAAACTAGAGGTAGTAATCATGGCAACTGTTTCCATGCGCGATATGCTCAAGGCTGGTGTTCACTTCGGTCACCAGACCCGTTACTGGTGCCCAAAAATGAAGCCATTCATTTTCGGTGCGCGTAACAAAGTTCACATCATCAACCTTGAGAAAACTGTACCAATGTTCAACGACGCTCTGGCTGAGTTGACCAAAATCTCTTCCCGTAAAGGTAAGATTCTGTTCGTTGGTACTAAGCGCGCTGCTGCCGAAGCGATCAAAGAGTCTGCACTGAGCTGCGACCAGTTCTTCGTAAACCACCGCTGGTTGGGTGGCATGCTGACCAACTGGAAAACCGTTCGTCAGTCTATCAAACGTCTGAAAGAGCTTGAGACTCAGTCTCAGGACGGCACTTTCGACAAACTGACCAAGAAAGAAGCGCTGATGCGCGCTCGTGAACTCGCCAAGCTGGAAAACAGCCTGGGCGGTATCAAAGACATGGGCGGTTTGCCGGATGCACTGTTTGTTGTCGATGCTGACCACGAACACATCGCAATCAAAGAAGCAAACAACCTGGGTATCCCAGTATTTGCTATCGTTGATACTAACTCTGATCCAGATGGCGTTGATTACGTTATCCCAGGTAACGACGATGCGATCCGTGCTATCAACCTGTACCTGACTGCCGTTGCGACCACCGTTCGCGAAGGCCGCTCTCAGGATCTGGCTGAGCAGGCTGAAGAAGCGTCTTTAGAAAACGCTTAATTAAGGTTTGCTCTGCATAAGAGCCCTTAGCATTCAGATGTGATCTGTAAGGGGCCAAACATGGCCCCTTTATTTTATCCAAGTCTGTTACGCCCCTGTTCAGGACGGCGGGACAGAGTAAATTTTCCGCAAATAAGTACCTTCTGACGCACTTGTGCTCAGGTACGAACCGAGGATTCTGGAATGGCTGAAATTACCGCTGCATTGGTAAAAGAACTGCGTGAGCGTACTGGCGCAGGCATGATGGACTGCAAAAAAGCGCTGACTGAAGCGAGCGGCGACATCGAGCTGGCGATTGAAAACATGCGTAAGTCTGGCGCAATTAAAGCAGCGAAAAAAGCGGGTAACGTTGCTGCTGATGGCGTAATCAAAACCAAAATCGTTGGTAACTACGGTGTGATTCTGGAAGTGAACTGCCAGACTGACTTCGTAGCAAAAGACGGCGGTTTCCAGGCGTTTGCTGATAAAGTTCTTGACGCTGCTGCGGCTGACCGTATCACCGACGTTGAAGTGCTGAAAGCACAGTTCGAAGAAGAACGTGTTGCCCTGGTTGCTAAAATCGGCGAGAACATCAACATTCGTCGCGTTGCTCTTCTGGAAGGCGAAGAACTGGGCAGCTACCTGCACGGCGCACGTATCGGCGTTCTGGTTTCTGCCAAAGGCGCTAACGAAGATCTGATCAAACAGATCGCAATGCACGTTGCGGCAAGCAAACCTGAGTTTGTTAAGCCAGAAGACGTTTCTGCGGAAGTGGTTGATAAAGAATACCAGGTTCAGCTGGACATCGCGATGCAGTCTGGTAAGCCAAAAGAGATCGCAGAGAAGATGGTTGAAGGCCGTATGAAGAAATTCACCGGTGAAGTCTCTCTGACCGGTCAGGCATTCGTTATCGATCCAAGCAAAACCGTTGGCCAGGCGCTGAAAGAGCAGGGCGCTGACGTGATCAACTTCATCCGCTTTGAAGTGGGCGAAGGCATCGAAAAAGTTGAGACTGATTTTGCTGCTGAAGTTGCAGCAATGTCCAAACAGTCTTAATGATCTGAAAGAACCGCCAGATGGCGGTTCTTTTTTGTCTGCCACAGGCAAAAGATACGTTTTCAGTTTCATCCCAATAGTAATTCTTTTGCTCTAAGCGGATGATTGATCGGAATTACTTCTTATTCATCATATCTTCCAGGACGAATTGACCATGGCGACCAACGCAAAACCTGTTTATCAACGTATCCTGCTAAAACTCAGTGGCGAAGCACTTCAAGGTGCAGAGGGTTTTGGTATCGACGCGAGCGTGCTTGACCGCATGGCTCAGGAAGTCAAAGAACTGGTCGAGCTGGGTATCCAGGTGGGCGTTGTGATTGGCGGCGGTAACCTGTTCCGCGGAGCCGGCCTGGCGCAGGCGGGCATGAACCGCGTTGTGGGTGACCACATGGGGATGCTTGCTACGGTAATGAACGGCCTGGCGATGCGTGATGCACTGCACCGCGCGTACGTCAATGCCCGTCTGATGTCCGCGATTCCCCTCAACGGCGTTTGCGATAACTACAGCTGGGCAGAAGCCATCAGCCTGTTACGTAATAACCGTGTGGTTATCTTTTCTGCGGGTACGGGCAATCCTTTCTTCACGACGGATTCAGCCGCCTGTCTGCGTGGTATTGAAATCGAAGCGGATGTGGTGCTGAAAGCCACGAAAGTTGACGGTGTTTACTCGGCCGACCCGGTGAAGCACCCTGATGCAACGCTGTATGAAAAACTGACTTATGCGGAAGTGCTGGATCAAGAGCTTAAAGTGATGGATCTCGCCGCGTTTACGCTGGCGCGCGATCACAAACTGCCAATCCGCGTTTTCAATATGAACAAACCTGGCGCATTGCGTCGCGTAGTGATGGGTGAAAAAGAAGGTACCCTGATTACGCATTAATACCCGAGGCGAGATAAAATAAGGTATATTCTGTCAGTGCGGTAATGTTTAGCCGTGCACCAGTCAGGATTATCGATGATTATCGATCCCGCTTCCGGTGATGCCGGAACTGGCCAGGTCAAACCGAATCCAAGGGTTTTAACGTGATTAACGACATTAAAAAAGATGCTGATACGCGCATGGACAAATGCGTCGAGGCATTCAAAACCACTATCAGCAAGGTACGCACAGGCCGTGCTTCACCTTCTCTGCTCGACGGCATTATCGTTGAATATTACGGTACGCCGACGCCACTGCGTCAGCTGGCTTCCGTTACCGTTGAAGACTCCCGCACGCTGAAAATCAACGTGTTTGATCGCTCTCTCGGCCCGGCCGTTGAAAAAGCGATTATGGCGTCCGATCTTGGCCTCAATCCAAACTCAGCGGGTTCGGACATTCGTGTTCCGCTCCCTGCGCTGACGGAAGAGCGTCGTAAAGATCTGATTAAAATCGTACGCGGTGAAGCCGAGCAGGGACGTGTGTCTGTACGTAACGTTCGTCGCGACGCCAACGATAAAATCAAAGCGTTGCTGAAAGATAAAGAAATCAGCGAAGACGACGAACGTCGTTCGCAGGATGAAATCCAGAAAATGACCGATGCGCACATCAAGAAAGTTGATGCGGCACTGGCCGAAAAAGAAGCGGAGTTGATGGACTTCTGATTCCATCATCGCCGACCAAAACGCCGTACAGAGAGGCATTCTGACAGAATGTCACCTCTGGCGGCGTTTTACATTGTGCCCCACGCTTTCACCTCTACATGGACAGCATTATGAAGCGATTAACTCTGCTCGGTTCAACCGGTTCGATAGGCACCAGCACGCTGGCAGTCGTCAGTGCCAATCCTACGCGCTATCAGATCACCGCGCTGGTTGCCGGTAAAAACGTGGCCCTGATGGCTGAGCAGTGCGTACAGTTCCAACCCCGCTATGCGGCGATGGCAGACGAAGAAGCCGCTGTTGCGCTACGTGAGCGACTGAGAGCATTGAAGGTGAAGACTGAAGTGCTCTCCGGCGTTCAGGCAGCCTGTGAACTGGCCGCGCTGGATGAGGTTGACCAGGTGATGGCGGCGATTGTGGGCGCCTCAGGTTTACTGCCCACGTTGGCAGCGATTCGCGCGGGTAAAACCGTCCTGCTGGCGAATAAAGAATCCCTGGTGACGTGCGGCCGTTTATTTATGGAGGCGGTGCGCCAGCATAAGGCGCAGCTGTTGCCGGTAGACAGCGAGCACAATGCGATTTTTCAGAGTTTGCCCGCTACCATCCAGCATCAGTTAGGTTACGCTGACCTGCAGAATAACGGCATTGAGTCGATTATTCTTACGGGATCGGGTGGCCCTTTTCGTGACACAAATTTAGCGGATCTGCGCAATATGTCGCCAGATCAGGCTTGTGCACATCCGAACTGGTCAATGGGGCGTAAAATCTCGGTTGATTCGGCCACCATGATGAATAAAGGTCTTGAATACATTGAAGCTCGTTGGCTGTTCAACGCCAGTGCCGCGCAGATGGAAGTGATTTTGCACCCCCAATCGGTGATCCACTCCATGGTGCGTTACTGCGATGGCAGCGTGCTGGCACAGTTAGGTTCACCTGACATGCGAACCCCTATCGCCCACAGTATGGCCTGGCCAGCGCGTATTCACGCTGGGGTCACACCGCTGGACTTTACCCGCATGTCGGCGCTGACGTTCTCAGAACCTGATTTTGGCCGTTACCCCTGTCTTAAACTGGCAATTGATGCCTGCGAGGCCGGGCAGGCGGCCACCACCACGCTTAATGCTGCCAATGAGATCGCCGTGGCGGCGTTCCTGAATCAGCGAATTCGTTTTACCGATATCGCAGCGTTAAACAGCGCAGTGCTGTCATCGCAGCACGGCCAGGAACCGGATTCAGTGGACGCTGTCATCGAAATCGATCGTATGGCACGCGCCGCTGCGACCGAAATGTTGCCACGCTTCACGGCATAACAACGATTGCGTTGAGGCTATTTGTTCGCTTCAGGTGAAAATGTTATAGTCGCTGGCTCGCGTTTAACGGTCTGTCACCAAATTCGGTGTGGCCTGGCAGACAGTGCCGGGATTTGTACCGGGCGCAATGTATTCAGAAACCACAGCATTTCTGATGAAAGGAATTGATTACGCGTTATGTCGTCTGAAAATCACAACAACACCGATGACCAACAGGGAACCGGTCCACGCCACGTTGCTATCATTATGGATGGCAATGGCCGTTGGGCTAAGAACCAGGGAAAACTGCGTATCTCCGGTCACAAAGCGGGCGTGAAATCAGTACGTCGCGCCGTTAGCTTTGCCGTCAGTAATAATCTTGAAGCGTTAACGCTTTACGCCTTTAGTAGCGAAAACTGGAGCCGTCCTGCGCAGGAAGTCACTGCCTTGATGGAGCTGTTTGTCTGGGCGCTGGACAGTGAAGTGAAAAGCCTGCACAAGCATAATGTTCGCTTACGCATCATTGGCGATATCAGCCGCTTCAGCCCCCGCATTCAGGAACGTGTCCGTCGGGCAGAAGCGCTGACGGAGAATAACGATCGACTCACGCTAAACATTGCTGCGAACTACGGCGGGCGATGGGATATTATCGAAGGCGTTAAAAAGTTGGCTGAACAGGTTCAGGAAGGCTTGTTACGCCCTGATCAGATAACCGAAGAGAGCCTGACGTCGCAACTGTGCATGAACCAGTTGGCGCCAGTGGATTTAGTGATAAGGACCGGGGGAGAGCATCGGATTAGCAACTTCCTGTTGTGGCAAATTGCCTATGCGGAATTCTATTTTACTGATGTGCTCTGGCCGGATTTTGATGAACACGTTTTTGAAGGTGCACTGAATGCATTCTCTCTGCGGGAGCGACGCTTTGGCGGCGCTGCACCAGGCGGCGCCTGAGCAATCTGGGGGTAACCTTTGCTGAAGTCTCGTCTGATCACCGCGCTGATTCTCATCCCGCTGGTGATCGCTGCATTGTTCTGGTTACCGCCTGTTGGCTTTGCAATTATTACGATTATTATCTGCATGCTGGCCGCCTGGGAATGGGGGCAGCTGTCTGGTATGGCATCGCGTCAGCAACGGATCTGGCTCGCGCTGATATGCGGTCTGGCTCTGACGCTGATGCTGTTTACGCTTCCTCCCTACGAACATAACGCGCACCTGCCGCAGGTGGCGGGCTGGCTGTGGGCCTCACTGGCCTGGTGGATTGCTGCGCTGTTACTGGTTCTGTTCTATCCTGCCTCTGCTGCGTTATGGCGGACTTCCCGACCCTTGCGTCTGCTGTTTGGTGCGTTAACGGTCATTCCTTTCTTCTGGGGCATGATGGCGCTCCGCCAGTATCATTACGAAGCCGATCACTTTGCCGGTGCCTGGTGGCTGCTGTTTGTTATGTTTCTGGTATGGGGTGCCGATTCCGGTGCCTACATGTTCGGCAAACTGTTTGGCAAACATAAGCTGGCGCCAAAAGTGTCGCCCGGTAAAACATGGGAAGGTTTTCTGGGCGGACTGATCTCTTCTGCGCTGATTGCCGTCCTGTTCGCCAGTTTTGCGCCGCTTTCCGTTCCCACCGGCACGCTGGTGATCTGCGCCGTGATTTCCACCCTTGCTTCGGTACTGGGCGATCTGACGGAAAGCATGTTTAAACGCGAGGCCGGTATCAAAGACAGCGGGAGCCTGATTCCCGGACATGGCGGTATTCTTGACCGCATCGACAGCCTGACAGCAGCAGTGCCGGTATTTGCCTGTTTATTGCTGTTGGTGTTTCAGACACTTTAAGGGCAAGCGACGATGTTAAGCGTAATCTGGAGTTTTGCCGCATTTATCATTGCACTGGGCGTGTTAATCACCGTGCATGAGTTTGGCCATTTTTGGGTGGCGCGGCGTTGCGGTGTGAGAGTAGAGCGCTTTTCTATCGGCTTTGGCAAGGCGTTATGGCAACGCCGCGATCGTCACGGCACCGAATTTGTGATTGCGCTCATTCCCCTTGGCGGTTATGTCAAAATGCTGGACGAGCGGGTAGAAAGCGTTCCCGCCGAGCTTCGGCACCAGGCGTTTAACAATAAAGCGATTTGGCAGCGCGCGTCTATTATTGCTGCCGGCCCGATTGCCAATTTCCTGTTTGCTATCTTTGCCTACTGGGTCGTGTTCATCCACGGCGTGCCGGGTATTAAACCGGTAGTTGGTGAAATTCTGAACGGTTCGGTCGCCGCAGAAGCGCAAATTACACCCGGGACGGAACTTAAGGCCGTTGACGGTATCGAAACGCCTGACTGGGAAGCTGTGCGCATGGCATTGATCGGTAAAATCGGTGATGCCAGCACAACGTTAACAGTGGGTCGTTTTGGCGAACAGGGGACGCAGCAAAAACAGGTCGATTTGCGCAACTGGCAGTTCGAACCTGATAAGCAGGACCCTGTCGTCGCGCTGGGAATTCGTCCCCGGGGCCCGCAGATTGAAACGACCCTGGCTGAAGTGCAAAAGAATTCGCCTGCCAGTGCAGCCGGTTTGCAAGCTGGCGACAGGATCGTTAAAGTCGATGGTCAGTTATTATCGCAGTGGCAGCCTTTTGCTACCCAGGTTCGGGATAACCCAGGAAAAAGTATTGCTCTTGAGGTCGATCGCAACGGTGAGGCGGTGCAGTTAACCCTGACGCCCGAAGCGAAACCTGGGAACAAAGCACAAGGGTTTGCGGGGGTGATTCCCCGAGTCGTACCGCTGCCAGACGAGTATAAAACGGTAAGACAATATGGTGCGTTTTCAGCCATTGGTGAAGCCAGTGTAAAAACCTGGCAGTTAATGAAGCTGACCGTCTCTATGTTGGGCAAGTTAATAACCGGCGATGTGAAGCTGAACAACCTGAGCGGCCCGATTTCGATTGCGCAAGGTGCAGGTTTGTCAGCCGAGTATGGAATGATTTACTACCTGATGTTCCTGGCGTTGATTAGCGTCAACTTAGGGATCATCAACCTGTTCCCGCTACCGGTTTTAGATGGTGGGCACTTGCTCTTCCTTGCGATTGAAAAGATCAAAGGGGGACCGGTGTCCGAGCGAGTTCAAGACTTTAGTTACCGCATCGGTTCAATACTGCTGGTGATGTTAATGGGGCTTGCACTTTTCAATGATTTCTCACGTTTGTAACCGCTGGAACGCGAGCTTACGTGGGATGTGTTAGGAAAACGCATAATAACGATGGCGATGAAAAAGTTGCTCATAGCGTCGCTGCTGTTTAGCAGCGCCACCGTTTACGGTGCAGACGATTTCGTGGTGAAGGACATTCATTTCGAAGGGCTGCAGCGAGTCGCCGTCGGCGCGGCTCTGCTGAGCATGCCAGTTCGGGTTGGCGATACGGTGAATGACGATGACGTCAGAAATACCATTCGCTCCCTGTTCGCAACTGGCAACTTTGAGGATGTTCAGGTCCTGCGAGATGGTAATACGCTGATTGTTCAGGTCAAAGAACGTCCCACCATCGCCAGCATTACCTTCAGCGGTAACAAAGCGGTTAAAGACGATCAGCTCAAACAAAACCTCGAAGCCTCAGGCGTGCGCGTCGGCGAAGCGCTGGACCGCACCACCATCTCTTCGATTGAGAAGGGCCTGGAAGACTTCTACTACAGCGTGGGCAAATACACCGCCAGCGTTAAAGCCGTAGTCACACCGCTGCCGCGTAACCGCGTCGATTTGAAACTGGTGTTTACCGAAGGTGTTTCTGCCAAAATTCAGCAGATCAATATCGTCGGTAACAAAGCTTTTAGCTCCGACGAGCTCATTTCCCGCTTCCAGTTGCGTGACGAAGTGCCGTGGTGGAACGTGGTGGGCGACCGTAAATACCAGAAGCAGAAACTGGCGGGCGACCTTGAAACCCTGCGCAGCTTCTATCTGGATCGGGGTTATGCGCGTTTCAACATTGATTCGACCCAGGTCAGCCTGACGCCGGATAAGAAAGGCATCTACATCACCGTGAACATTACCGAAGGCGATCAGTACAAGATTGCTGGCGTAATCGTTAACGGCAGCATGGCGGGTCATTCGGCCGAAATCGAACATCTGACCAAAATTCCGGCGGGCGAGCTGTATAACGGCACGAAAGTCACGTCGATGGAAGATGACATTAAGAAACTGCTGGGTCGCTACGGCTATGCCTATCCACGTGTTGTGACACAGCCTGAAATTAACGATGCGGATAAAACCGTTAAGCTGCACATCAACGTCGATGCGGGTAACCGCTACTACGTGCGTAAAGTGCGCTTCGAAGGAAACGATACATCAAAAGATGCCGTACTGCGTCGTGAAATGCGTCAGATGGAAGGCGCCTGGCTGGGCAGCGACCTGGTCGATCAGGGCAAAGAGCGTCTGAATCGTACGGGCTATTTTGAAACCGTTGACGTGGATACGCAGCGCGTTCCCGGCTCACCTGACCAGGTTGACGTGGTCTATAAAGTTAAAGAACGCAATACCGGTACCTTTAACTTTGGCGTCGGCTACGGTACAGAAAGTGGCGTGAGTTTCCAGGTCGGTGTTACCCAGGATAACTGGCTCGGCACCGGTAATACCGTGGGGATTAGCGGCACTAAAAACGATTACCAGACCTATGCAGAATTCTCCCTGACCGATCCCTACTTTACCGTTGACGGTGTGAGTCTGGGCGGCCGGGTGTTCTACAACAACTTTAAGGCCAGCAACGCCGATCTCTCCGGCTATACCAACAGAAGTTACGGTACAGACGGTACATTGGGCTTCCCAATCAACGAGAACAACTCGCTGCGCGTCGGTCTGGGCTATGTCCATAACGACCTGTCTGACATGCGTCCACAGGTTGCGATGTGGCGTTATCTTGACTCGGTCGGTAAGCCACAGCAGTTGAACAGCAACGGCGACTTCTCTGCTGACGACTTCACCTTTAACTATGGCTGGACCTATAACACGCTCGATCGTGGTTTCTTTGCCACCTCAGGTAACCGTACTAACCTGAACGGCAAAGTCACGATTCCAGGTTCAGATAACCAGTTCTACAAAATGACCCTGGACAGCCAGCAGTATGTTCCGATCAATAAAGATCATACCTGGGTTGTGTTAGGTCGCGGTCGTGTGGGCTACGGTGACGGCATTAGCGGTAAAGAGATGCCGTTCTATGAGAACTTCTACGCCGGCGGTTCGAGTACCGTGCGCGGGTTCCAGTCCAATACCATCGGTCCGAAAGCCGCTTACCTGAACAATGGTTCGTCATACTGTAACCTGAGCGATCCGAACGGTATCTGTAAGTCGAGCGATGCAATCGGGGGTAACGCGATGGCGATTGCCAGCCTTGAGCTGATCACGCCAACACCGTTCCTGAGTGAGAAATATTCGAATTCCGTCCGCACTTCGCTGTTTGTGGATGCGGGTACGGTCTGGGATACTAAATGGCAGAACACGGCGGAGACGCGCGCGGCCGGTATTCCTGACTACAGCGATCCGAACAACATTCGCGTTTCGACCGGTGTGTCTTTACAGTGGATGTCACCGCTGGGGCCGTTAGTCTTCTCCTATGCCCAGCCGGTTAAGAAAGTTGAGGGAGATAAGTCAGAGCAGTTCCAGTTTAACATTGGTAAAACCTGGTAATGTTCTGTACAGGGATGTTAAAAAATTAGCTTGCACACGTGGGGCATTGCTATGCTCCACGCTGCAAACATACATGTTGAGGGTAAGGAGTTTATAGTGAAAAAGTTGTTATGTGCAGTTACTCTGGGTGTTGCATTGGCTGCTTCTGCTGGCGCACAGGCGGCGGATAAAGTCGCAACTGTGGATCTGAGTCAGGTTTTCCAGAAATCACCTCAGCGCGCGACTATCACCAAGCAGCTCGAGAGTGAATTCCAGGGACGCGCGGCAGAACTCCGTTCTCAGCACGACAAAATCCAGCAGGAAATGCAGGATCTGCAGCGTAATGCGCCAACCATGAAGGCGAGCGAGCGCAGCAAGAAAGAGAAGCAGATTGACTCTGAGCGTAATGCTTTCCAGGCAAAAGCCGACGCGTTTGAGAAAGACAACCAGACCCGCCAGGTTCAGGAGCGTAACAAGCTGCTGGAAAAAATCCAGACTGCTGTTCAGTCGGTTGCCAAGAGCGGCGGCTATGACCTGGTGCTGAATTCTCAGGCTGTGCTGTATTCGGGTTCTGATGTTAAAGACATCACCGATGAAGTTGCGAAGCAGGTTAAATAATCGATGTCATCAATTCGACTGGCTGATTTAGCCCAGCAGTTGGATGCAGAATTGCACGGAGATGGCGATATCGTCATCTCCGGCATTGCTTCTATGCAATCCGCCACCACTGGTCAAATCACGTTTCTTGCCAACAGCCGTTACCGCGAGCAGCTCGCCCTGATCCAGGCTTCAGCCGTGGTGCTGACGGAAGCGGATCTGGAGTGGTGTAAAACCGCCGCGCTGGTTGTTAAAAACCCCTATCTTACCTATGCGCGAATGGCGCAGTTACTGGATACGACGCCGCAGCCTGCGCAGCACATTGCGCCGAGCGCCGTGATCGATTCCAGCGCCAGACTGGGTGAGAATGTGTCCATCGGCGCCAATGCCGTTATTGAGTCCGACGTGGTACTCGGTGACAACGTGGTCATCGGCCCAGGCTGTTTTGTGGGCAAAAAAACCCGTATCGGCAACGGCTCGCGTTTATGGGCTAACGTCTCGGTTTACCATGAGGTGCAGATTGGTCAGGATTGTCTGATTCAGTCCGGCACAGTGATAGGTTCAGATGGGTTCGGTTATGCTAACGATCGTGGCAACTGGGTGAAAATCCCGCAGTTGGGTTCGGTCATCATTGGCGATCGGGTCGAAATCGGTGCCTGTACCACCATCGATCGTGGTGCGCTGGATAACACTCTGATCGGCAATGGTGTTATCATAGATAACCAATGTCAGATTGCTCACAACGTGGTTATTGGCGACAATACTGCGGTTGCTGGCGGTGTGATCATGGCGGGTAGTTTGAAAATTGGTCGTTATTGTATGATTGGCGGTGCCAGCGTCATTAATGGCCATATGGAAATCTGTGACAAAGTAACCGTAACCGGCATGGGCATGGTTATGCGTCCGATAACAGAACCTGGTGTATACTCCTCAGGCATTCCATTACAGCCCAACAAAACCTGGCGCAAAACTGCAGCGTTGGTGATGAATATCGATGAACTAAGCAAACGCTTAAAAGCAATCGAGCGGAAAGTCGGCAAAGACGACTAGACGCCATCCCATGACAGACCGGCTTTCATAATAACAGTGTTAAGCAGGGAAGCCAGGCGCCACGGAACCTATTTGCGGCCTGCCAACGATCATGATGATCGGTGCAGGCCGTGTTATTGATGTCATCAGATTTTTAGGACAGGAAGAGTATTTTGACTACTGAAACTCATACTCTGCAAATTGAAGAGATTTTAGAGCTGCTGCCGCACCGTTATCCGTTTCTGCTGGTAGATCGCGTGCTGGATTTTGAAGAAAACAAATATCTGCGCGCCGTAAAGAATGTCTCCTTTAACGAGCCGTTTTTCCAGGGGCATTTCCCTGGTAAACCGATTTTTCCCGGCGTTCTGATTCTGGAAGCGATGGCACAGGCCACCGGCATTCTGGCATTTAAAAGCGTGGGTAAACTGGAGCCAGGCGAGCTTTATTATTTTGCTGGCATTGATAATGCCCGTTTCAAGCGTCCGGTCGTACCGGGCGATCAAATGATTATGGAAGTGACCTTCGAGAAAACCCGCCGTGGTCTGACTCGCTTCAATGGCGTAGCGACTGTCGACGGTAAAATCGTCTGTGAAGCGACCATGATGTGTGCCCGTAGCCGGGAGGCATAACTCGTGATTGATCCAACCGCCAACATCCATCCCAGTTCAGTCATCGAAGACGGGGCTGTTATCGGCCCCGGCGTTCATATTGGTCCTTTCTGTTTTGTCGGGGCGAATGTCGAGATTGGTGAGGGAACCGTCCTTAAGTCACACGTGGTGGTAAACGGCCATACGCGTATCGGTAAAGACAACCAGATCTATCAGTTTGCTTCTATCGGTGAAGTGAATCAGGATCTGAAATACGCGGGTGAACCCACCCGTGTTGACATTGGCGATCGTAACCGTATTCGTGAAAGCGTGACCATTCATCGTGGCACGACTCAGGGCACAAATGTCACGGTTGTCGGCAGTGACAATCTGTTGATGGTTAACGTCCATATCGCGCATGACTGTGTCATTGGCAACCGCTGCATTATGGCCAACAATGCGACACTAGGCGGCCATGTCACTGTCGACGATTTCGCCATTATTGGCGGCATGACGGCCGTGCACCAGTGGTGCACCATTGGCGCACATGTGATGGTTGGTGGTTGTTCAGGCGTGGCTCAGGATGTGCCGCCCTATGTCATTGCGCAAGGCAACCATGCCACGCCATTCGGTATCAACATTGAAGGCCTGAAGCGCCGTGGCTTCAGCAAAGAAGCACTGCACGCTATCCGCAACGCCTACAAGTTACTTTATCGCAGCGGCAGAACGCTGGATGAAGTCAAACCGGAAATCGAGGCGATTGCTCAGCAGCACAGCGAAGTGCAGCCTTTCTTTGATTTCTTTGCTCGTTCAACTCGTGGATTAATTCGCTAATTCATGTCAGCGCGTCCCCTTACGATTGCCCTGGTCGCCGGAGAAACCTCTGGCGATATCCTTGGTGCAGGCCTGATTCGGGCATTAAAAGCGCGTCATCCTGATGCCCGTTTTGTTGGCGTCGCGGGTCCGCTAATGCAGGCCGAAGGTTGCGAAGCCTGGTACGAGATGGAAGAGCTGGCGGTGATGGGCATTGTGGAGGTGCTGGGGCGGTTACGGCGTTTATTAAGTATTCGTCGCGATCTTACGCAGCGCTTTACCGCGCTTCAGCCTGACGTCTTTGTCGGTATTGATGCGCCGGATTTCAACATCACGCTGGAAGGCCATCTCAAACGCGCAGGCATTCGCACCATTCATTACGTCAGCCCCTCTGTCTGGGCCTGGCGACAAAAGCGCGTCTTTAAAATCGGCCGCAATACCGATCTGGTATTGGCGTTTCTGCCGTTTGAAAAAGCCTTCTACGACCGTTTCAACGTTCCCTGTCGCTTTATTGGTCATACCATGGCGGATGCCATGCCGTTACAGCCCGATAAGGCCGCCGCTCGCCGCCATCTTGGCATAGACGAGCACGCGCTCTGTCTGGCACTGCTTCCCGGCAGCCGGGGTGCCGAAGTCGAAATGCTGAGTGCGGATTTCCTTAAAACCGCACAGCGTCTGCGTACGCACTATCCGGCGCTGGAAATTGTCGTGCCCTTGGTTAACGCTAAGCGCCGCGAACAGTTTGAAAAAATTAAAGCGGAGGTCGCGCCTGAGCTGCCGATGCACCTGCTGGATGGTCAGGGCAGGGAAGCCATGGTGGCAAGTGATGCTGCGCTACTGGCTTCGGGAACGGCGGCGCTGGAGTGCATGCTGGCAAAATGCCCGATGGTGGTTGGCTACCGCATGAAGCCGTTTACCTTCTGGCTGGCTAAACGACTGGTCAAAACGGATTACGTCTCTTTGCCGAATCTGCTGGCCGGGCGCGAACTGGTCAAAGAGCTGTTGCAGGATGAATGTCAGCCTGAGGCGCTGGCCGCGGCGCTGGATCCGTTGCTGCATGCCAGTCGTGAACGTGAAACGCTGCTGAACACCTTTTATGAACTGCACCAGCAGATCCGCTGGAACGCTGACGAACAAGCCGCAGATGCGGTGCTGGAGCTTGCCAATGGCTGATTTTATCTATCCTGCCGCCGGTTGTATTGCCGGGGTGGACGAAGTCGGGCGCGGGCCATTAGTCGGGGCCGTTGTGACCGCCGCCGTGATCCTCGATCCCGCGAATCCTGTTCCCGGCCTGGCAGACTCCAAAAAACTGTCAGAAAAACGCCGTCTCGCGCTGTTTGATCAAATCAAAGAGAAAGCGCTCGCCTGGAGCCTGGGGCGCGCAGAACCGGACGAGATCGACAATCTTAATATCCTGCACGCCACGATGCTGGCGATGCAGCGCGCGGTCGCTGGCCTGTCCATCACGCCAGACTTTGTGCTGATTGACGGCAATCGCTGTCCGGCGTTGCCGATGCCTTCTCTGGCGGTGGTGAAGGGCGACAGCCTGGTCGCCGAAATCAGTGCCGCCTCCATCATCGCCAAGGTCACGCGCGATCGTGAAATGGCAGAGCTGGATTTGTTGTTTCCGCAGTATGGTTTTGCGCAGCATAAAGGTTATCCTACGGCGTTACACATGGAAAAATTGACGCAGTACGGTGCAACCCCTCATCACCGCCGCAGCTTTGCGCCGGTGCGTAATGCGCTGATTGATGCCGATGTACTGGCGAGCAGCCTGACCACGCTGCGCTAATCCGAACCTGTTTTAACCGGAAACTGATATGGCCGAACCCCGTTTTATACATCTGCGCGTACACAGCGACTATTCCATGGTCGACGGCCTGGCGAAAACCGGCCCGTTGATCAAGAAAGCGGCTGCGCTGGGTATGCCAGCCATCGCGATTACCGACTTCACCAACCTTTGCGGGCTGGTGAAATTTTACGGCGGTGCGCACGGGGCAGGGGTTAAACCGATTATCGGGGCAGATTTTAACGTTGCCAGCGAGTTGATGGGCGATGAACTGACCCAGATTACCGTGCTGGCGGCAAATAATACCGGCTATCAGAATCTGACACTGCTGATTTCCCGTGCTTACCAACGGGGTTACGGTATTGCTGGCCCGATTATCGATCGCGACTGGCTGGCCGAACTGCAGGAAGGACTGATTCTGCTGTCCGGGGGCCGTCGAGGGGATGTTGGCCGCAGCCTGCTACGAGGTAACAGCGCGCTGGTGTCTGACTGCCTGGCTTTCTATCAACAGCATTTTGCCGATCGCTACTTCCTGGAGCTGGTCCGTACCGGTCGTCCTGATGAGGAGAGCTATCTGCATGCGGCGGTTGAGCTGGCGATTGCAGAAGGGATCCCCGTTGTTGCCACGAATGAAGTCTGCTTCATCAATGAAGAAGATTTCGACGCCCACGAGATCCGCGTTGCCATTCATGATGGTTACACGCTCGACGATCCGAAACGTCCTCGCCATTACAGTCCTCAGCAATACATGCGCAGCGAAGAGGAGATGTGCGAGCTGTTCGCGGACATCCCGGAAGCGCTGGAAAACAGCGTAGAGATTGCTAAGCGTTGTAACGTCACGGTCCGGCTGGGTGAGTACTTTCTGCCCCAGTTCCCGACAGGGGATATGACCACCGAAGACTTTTTGGTGATGAAATCCCGCGAGGGGCTGGAAGAGCGCCTCGCGATGCTGTTTCCGGACGAAGCCGTACGGGCCGAAAAGCGGCCGGAATACGATGAACGTCTGGAAGTGGAACTCAACGTTATTAACCAGATGGGGTTCCCTGGCTACTTCCTGATCGTGATGGAGTTTATCCAGTGGTCGAAAGATAACGGCGTGCCGGTTGGGCCGGGCCGTGGTTCTGGTGCGGGATCCTTAGTCGCCTATGCGCTCAAGATCACTGACCTTGATCCGCTCGAGTTCGACCTGCTGTTCGAACGTTTCCTGAACCCAGAACGTGTTTCCATGCCCGACTTCGACGTCGATTTCTGCATGGAGAAACGTGACCAGGTGATTGAACACGTGGCCGACATGTACGGCCGCGAAGCGGTGTCTCAGATTATTACTTTCGGTACGATGGCGGCTAAGGCGGTCATTCGTGACGTGGGACGCGTTCTGGGCCATCCCTATGGTTTTGTCGATCGTATTTCAAAGCTGGTGCCGCCCGATCCGGGCATGACGCTGGAAAAAGCCTTTGCTGCAGAACCGCAACTGCCGGAAATTTATGAGGCCGATGAGGAAGTCAAAGCGCTAATCGATATGGCGCGCAAGCTGGAAGGTGTTACGCGAAACGCTGGTAAGCACGCGGGTGGAGTAGTGATCGCGCCCACCAAAATTACCGATTTTGCGCCACTGTACTGTGACGAAAACGGCCAGTATCCGGTGACGCAGTTTGATAAAAATGATGTGGAATATGCCGGCCTGGTGAAGTTTGACTTCCTGGGGCTGCGTACGCTGACCATTATCGACTGGGCACTGAAGATGATTAACCCGCGCCGTGAAAAGCAGGGGTTGCCGCCGATCGATATCGCCACCATTCCGCTTGAAGACAAGAAAAGCTTTGATATGCTGCAGCGCGCGGAAACCACGGCGGTTTTCCAGCTTGAATCGCGCGGCATGAAAGATCTGATCAAGCGTCTGAAACCTGACTGCTTTGAAGACATGATCGCCCTTGTGGCGCTGTTCCGCCCTGGCCCGTTGCAGTCGGGCATGGTGGATAACTTTATCGACCGTAAGCACGGTCGGGAAGCCATCTCCTATCCTGATATCCAGTGGCAGCATGAAAGCCTGAAGCCGGTTCTCGAGCCGACCTACGGCATTATCCTGTATCAGGAACAGGTAATGCAGATCGCCCAGGTCCTGTCTGGCTATACGCTCGGCGGGGCGGATATGCTGCGTCGCGCCATGGGTAAAAAGAAACCCGAAGAGATGGCCAAGCAGCGCTCCGTTTTTAAAGACGGCGCTGAAAGCATGGGCATCGACGGCGAACTGTCGATGAAAATCTTCGATCTGGTAGAGAAATTTGCCGGATACGGTTTTAACAAATCGCACTCTGCGGCTTATGCGCTGGTGTCCTATCAAACGCTGTGGCTGAAAGCGCATTATCCGGCCGAATTTATGGCTGCGGTCATGACGGCGGATATGGATAACACGGAAAAAGTGGTTGGCCTGGTGGATGAGTGCTGGCGCATGGGGCTAAAGGTCCTGCCGCCGGATATTAACTCGGGCCTGTATCAGTTCCACGTCAATGATGAGGGCGAGATCGTTTACGGCATCGGCGCCATTAAAGGCGTCGGTGAAGGGCCGATCGAAGCGATCATCGATGCGCGTAACGAGGGCGGTTATTTCCGGGAGCTGTTCGATCTCTGCGCGCGCACCGATACCAAAAAGATCAACCGTCGGGTCATGGAAAAACTGATCATGTCAGGTGCCTTTGATCGTCTCGGCCCACACCGCGCTGCCTTAATGAGCGCCCTTAACGATGCGCTGAAGGCGGCGGATCAGCATGCGAAAGCCGAAGCGATCGGCCAGGCGGACATGTTTGGCGTACTGGCCGACGAGCCTGAACAGGTAGAACAGTCCTATGCCAGCGTGACGCCCTGGCCGGAACAGGTGCAGTTGGATGGTGAACGCGAAACCCTTGGGTTGTATCTTACCGGCCATCCTATTAATCAGTATTTAAAAGAAATTGAGCGTTACGTTGGCGGGATGCGTTTGAAAGATATGCATCCTACCGATCGTGGTAAGATTACCGTTGCGGCAGGTCTGGTGATTGCTGCGCGTGTAATGGTGACCAAACGCGGCAACCGAATTGGTATTTGTACACTTGACGATCGTTCCGGCCGTCTCGAAGTCATGTTATTTACCGATGCGTTAGATAAATACCAGCAACTGCTGGAGAAAGACCGTATCCTGATCGTCAGCGGACAGGTCAGCTTTGATGACTTCAGTGGTGGGCTTAAAATGACCGCCCGGGAAGTCATGGACATCGACGAAGCGCGCGAAAAATACGCCCGTGGACTTGCTATCTCGCTGACGGACAGGCAAATTGATGACCAGCTATTAAACCGACTCCGTCAGTCCCTGGAACCTCATCGTTCAGGGACAATTCCGGTGCATCTCTACTATCAGAGAGCCGACGCGCGAGCGAAGCTACGCTTTGGTGCAGCGTGGCGAATTTCGCCCAGCGATCGTTTACTCAACGATTTGCGGTCGTTAATTGGATCGGAGCAGGTGGAACTGGAGTTTGACTAAAACAGGAACATTATGAGTCTTAATTACCTGGATTTTGAACAGCCAATTGCAGAACTGGAAGCGAAGATTGATTCGCTAACCTCGATTGGTCGTCAGGACGATAAACACGTCAATCTCGACGAAGAAGTGAAGCGACTGCGCGAGAAAAGCGTTGAGCTGACCCGTAAAATCTTCGCCGATTTGGGCGCATGGCAAATTGCACAACTGGCACGCCATCCGCTACGTCCTTATACCTTTGATTACGTGCGCAATGCCTTTGACGATTTCGATGAGCTGGCGGGTGACCGTGCTTATGCGGATGACAAAGCCATTGTGGGTGGGATTGCGCGCCTTGATGGTCGCCCGGTCATGATCATTGGTCACCAGAAAGGACGTGAAACCAAAGAGAAGATTCGCCGTAATTTTGGCATGCCAGCACCAGAAGGCTATCGCAAAGCGCTGCGCCTGATGGAAATGGCTGAGCGTTTCAAGATGCCAATCCTGACCTTTATCGACACGCCTGGCGCTTATCCTGGCGTTGGTGCGGAAGAGCGTGGTCAGTCTGAGGCTATTGCCCGTAATCTGCGGGAAATGTCCGGTCTGAAGGTGCCTGTGATCTGTACGGTCATCGGTGAAGGCGGTTCCGGTGGTGCGCTGGCCATTGGTGTGGGTGATAAAGTTAACATGCTGCAGTACAGCACTTACTCTGTTATCTCTCCGGAAGGCTGTGCCTCTATTCTGTGGAAAAGCGCCGATAAAGCGCCTCTGGCAGCCGAAGCGATGGGTATTACCGCGCCGCGTCTGAAAGAGCTGAAGCTGATTGACTCGGTTATCCCTGAGCCACTGGGCGGGGCGCATCGTCATCCTGTCGAAATGGCGCAGTCGCTGAAACAGCAACTGCTGGCCGATCTGGCCGATCTGGAAGGGCTCAGCACCGAAGAACTGCTCGATCGCCGTTATCAACGTCTGATGAGCTACGGCTACGCCTGATTGTGCTTCATGACGATAAAGCGGACTTCGGTCCGCTTTTTTTATGCCATTAATCTGACTGCAGTTGAGTGGCATCATTCGCTATGCTTACTTAATGCCTCAACAATCAGGGAGATGTGCATTGAATATTCTGGCGATCATGGGCGCGCATGGCGTGTTTTACAAAGATGAACCCTTGCGCGAACTGGAAGTCGCGCTGAGTCAGCAAGGTTTTCAACTCATCCGGCCGAAAAACAATGACGATCTGCTAAAACTCATTGAACACAATCCCCGTATCAGCGGCGTCATTTTTGACTGGGATGAACACAACAGCCCGGAGCTGTGTGGTGAAATCAATCAGCTTAATGAATACCTGCCGCTGTATGCCTTTATCAATACCCATTCCCAGATGGATATCAGTATTAATGAAATGCGTATGCCGCTGCATTTCTTTGAATATGCGCTGAATGCCGCCGACGATATTGCTCTTCACATCCGACAGTACACAGATGACTACCTCGACAACATCACGCCGCCGTTGACCAAAGCGTTGTTTACCTATGTGAAAGAGGGGAAATACACCTTCTGTACCCCTGGCCATATGGCCGGTACGGCCTTCCAGAAAAGCCCGGTCGGCTGCTTGTTCTATGACTTTTTTGGTGCCAATACGCTGAAGTCGGATATCTCGATTTCGGTAACGGAACTGGGATCGCTGCTGGACCACACAGGGCCGCATCTGGAAGCCGAAGAGTATATCGCCCGCACTTTTGGTGCGGAACAGAGCTACATGGTGACCAACGGCACCTCGACCTCGAATAAAATCGTCGGAATGTATGCTGCCCCGGCAGGCAGCACGATTCTGGTGGACCGCAACTGCCATAAGTCGCTCACGCATCTGTTGATGATGAGCGATTTGATCCCCATCTGGCTCAAGCCAACACGCAACGCATTGGGTATTTTGGGCGGTATTCCGCAAAAAGAGTTCACCCGTGCCAGCATCGAGCAAAAAGTGGCGGTCACGCCGCGCGCCAGTTGGCCGGTACATGCGGTGATCACCAATTCGACCTACGACGGTTTGCTCTACAACACTCAGTACATCAAGCAAACCCTTGAGGTGCCGTCGATCCACTTTGATTCTGCCTGGGTTCCCTATACCAACTTTCATCCCATCTATGAGGGGAAAAGCGGCATGAGCGGTGAGCGGGTGCCGGGTAAAGTCTTCTATGAAACGCAGTCCACCCATAAACTGCTGGCGGCTTTTTCCCAGGCTTCGCTGATTCATATTAAAGGCGACTATGACGAGCAGACGTTTAATGAAGCCTACATGATGCACACCACCACCTCACCGAACTATGCCATCGTCTCATCCATTGAGACAGCGGCGGCGATGCTGCGGGGAAATCCGGGCAAAAGGCTCATTAACCGGTCAGTGGAACGCGCCCTGCATTTCCGTCGTGAGATACAGCGGTTGCGAGAAGAGTGCGACAGCTGGTTTTTTGATATCTGGCAGCCTGAACACGTTGATGAAGCCCAGTGCTGGCCGATACAGCCGGGGGAAGAGGACTGGCACGGATTCACCCAGGCCGATCGCGACCACATGTATCTTGATCCGATCAAGGTAACGATCCTGACACCCGGCATGAGCGAGCTGGGCGTGATGGCGGAAGAGGGCATTCCGGCGGCGCTGGTGGCGAAGTTCCTGGATGAGCGCGGCATCGTGGTTGAAAAAACCGGCCCTTACAATCTGTTATTCCTGTTTAGTATCGGCATTGATAAAACCAAAGCGATGAGCGTGCTGCGAGGGTTAACGGAATTTAAGCGCGCCTACGATCTCAATCTCCGGGTCAAAAATATGTTGCCGGATCTCTATGCGGAGGATCCCGATTTTTATCGCAACATGCGTATTCAGGCGCTGGCGCAGGGGATCCACCGTCTTATCCAGCAACATGATTTACCGCGGCTCATGTTGAAGGCGTTTGACGTGTTGCCCGAGATGAAAATGACGCCGCATCAGGCTTTTCAGCAACAGGTGAAGGGCAATATTGAAACCGTGAACATCAATGAGCTGGTGGGCCGCATCTCTGCCAACATGATCCTGCCTTATCCTCCGGGCGTTCCTCTGGTGATGCCTGGTGAAATGATCACAGAACAAAGCCGCGCCGTACTCGACTTCCTGTTAATGCTGTGTAGCATTGGACGCCACTATCCTGGCTTTGAGACGGATATTCACGGCGCGATCCTCACCGAAGAGGGGGAATATCGGGTACGTGTGCTGAAACAGGCCGGCTAACAGGACGTCATGTTTAACAGGAAGCAACGATGCTACAGCTAACGCACATCCATCATATCGCGATCATTGCATCAGACTATTCGCGCAGCAAAGCGTTTTACTGCGACATTCTGGGGTTTGAACTGCAAAGCGAACACTATCGTGAAGCGCGTGATTCGTGGAAAGGGGATCTGGCACTGAACGGTCAGTATACGATTGAGCTGTTTTCGTTTCCCAAACCGCCCGCACGCGTCAGTCAACCGGAAGCCTGTGGCCTGCGTCATCTGGCCTTCAGCGTGCCGGACGTTGAAGCGGCGATGCGCTATCTGGCAACGCAGGGCGTGATATGTGAAGCGATCCGCATCGATGAGCTAACCGGAAAGCCCTGCACGTTCTTTGCCGATCCGGATGGTTTGCCGCTGGAACTCTATCAGGCGTAAAATGGCGGCTTTGGGCGACTCCACTGGCCGCGGTATGGATTGAGAACATGTCTGATTTTGACGCACTGTTAAAGGAAAATGACGCGCTGGTCGTGGCGTTCAGCGGTGGTCTGGATTCTACCGTTCTGCTTCATCAACTGCGGGCCTGGCAGCAAGCGCGCCCGCAGTCACGGCTGCGTGCGCTGCATGTGCATCATGGCCTCAGCCCGAATGCCGATAGCTGGGCAGCGCACTGCCTGTGCCTGTGCGAACGGTGGCAGATTCCTTGTGAAGTCCTGCGTGTGCAGGTAACGGATCAGGGACAAGGCATTGAAGCGGCAGCGCGGCAGGTGCGCTATCAGGCTCTGGGGCAGGCGCTGTGCGCGGATGAAAAGCTGCTAACCGCGCAGCATCTGGACGATCAGTGTGAAACGCTGCTCCTGGCGCTGAAGCGCGGCAGCGGCCCGGCGGGCCTGGCGGCCATGCCGGCGGCGACGACGTTTGCCGGACATGCCTTACTCAGACCCTTGTTAAACCATTCCCGCCTGAGCCTGGAGCAGTACGCCAAGGCGCATCAACTGGTCTGGGTTGAAGATGAAAGCAATCAGGATCAGCGCTATGACCGAAACTTTCTGCGTCAGCAGCTGTTGCCGACGCTTCTGCGCCGCTGGCCGCATTTTGCCGAGGCGTCGGCGCGCAGTGCCGCCTTGTGTGGCGAGCAGGAGCAACTGCTGGATGAGTTACTGGCTGAGCCGCTTAGCGAGCTTATTCAACCCGACGGTAGCCTGTGCTTCACACCTTTGCTGACCATGAGTGAGGTAAAAGGCAACGCCCTGCTGCGCCGCTGGCTGGCCGCTCAGGGCGAGAAAATGCCGTCGCGCGAAGCATTACGTCGAATCCGTCAGGAGATCATGTTGTGCCGTGAAGATGCGCAGCCGCGCCTGAAGCTGGGCAACCACGAGATCCGTCGCTACCGGCAGCAGCTTTACCACTTGCCGCTCAGCGCCTCTTTAGCTGACTGTGAAATCGCCTGGAATGACGTCGAACAACCTCTGCATTTGCCACAAAACCTGGGCGTACTGACGGCCGAAAAAAGCACGAGTACGCTTCGCTGCCCACAACCGCAGGAGCAGGTATTCGTGCGGTTTCACGCAACAGGCTATGTGCATATCGTGAATCGCCCAGGCGGACGAGACATAAAAAAAATCTGGCAGAGGCTGAATATCCCGCCCTGGCAACGCGCGCGCATTCCATTAATTTATTTTAATCAGACGTTGATTTGCGCGCCCGGGCTGTTTGTTACCCGCGAAGGTGCCAGCGAGGATGCCGTTGGCTGGGAAGTCAACTGGCAGAAAACGACGGGAGAGCCGGAATAATGCAACGCATAGCAGCCTTGCTGCTGATAACTGTTTTACCGGTCCACGCCGCAGGCGATGTGAACGCGGGTGAGCAACGCGCGGCCGCCTGTATGGCCTGCCACGGGGCACAGGGTAAAGCAACCACGCCTCTCTATCCCAATCTGGCTGGCCAAAATGCGGCCTATCTTAACCAGGCATTACAGGCCTATAAGAAAGGGGAACGAAGCGGGGGACAGGCTGAAGTCATGAAGGCATTTGTGGCAGGCTTAAATGATGAGGATATGGCGAATTTAGCCGCCTATTACAGTTCGTTGAAACCTGAATGAGGTGGGCGGGAGTGCATCCCGCCCGACGGGAAGTGAATTACTCTTCGCTGACAACAACGGTGCCGAGTTCAGGATGGCTGAAGCTGGCAATGTGATCGAGGCGTAACTCGCGCGTTTCACCGGAAAGGTCAATCGCCAGATATTCAACGTTTTTACGTGAAAGAATATCTTTGGCTTTGGCCTTAAGCTGTTCACCGTCTTTTAACTCCAGCGACAGCATCCAGTTTTTTTGGCAGGCGAGTTCCAGATTATCGTAGTCATCGCAATTGATGGGTTTATAAGCTTCATTCATCAACATAGTCGCTCACCAATAAGTTTGCGGCGGCATAGGCCGCCTGTTCCCTGAGAGAAGCGTTTAGCGCAACATTCGCGGCAATATCATCCAGCGCTTTTAAGGCGCAGCCAATGGCATCGGGTACATATCCCAGATCTCCGCTGCCGATTTCGGCATATTTTTGGCGAACTAACTCACAATATTTTTGCACAGGCACCTCCTCAGCAGAGCAGAAACACTCTGGTTGATTAGCGACTATATCACAGGCATTTCCAGAAAATCAGCCAGGCAAAAACAGGAACCGCGCGCAAATCACTGCTAAAGTAGCTGGCTACGCCGTCTAAGACGACTCAGGATAAAGCACGAAAGGTTCAGTGAATGGATAGCCCGATACAAAAAAACGCGTACTGCACGCAGGCAGGTGACAGATGATTATGCTGTCACGCAACGTTGAGCTGCCGGACAGTGAAATTGAACTGACGGCTATTCGGGCGCAGGGTTCTGGCGGTCAGCATGTGAATAAAACCAGCACAGCCATTCATCTACGTTTCGACATTGCCGCCTCGTCCTTGCCACCGTTCTATAAAGAGCGACTGCTAAATGCCAGCCACCACTTAATTACCGGTGACGGAACCGTGATCATCAAGGCGCAGGAGTACCGGAGTCAGGAGATGAACAGGGAGGCGGCACTGCAGCGGCTGGTCAACCTGATCCGCGAACTTACCACGGTAGAGAAAGTCCGGCGCTCAACACGACCTACGCGCGCCTCGAAAGAGCGCAGGCTGGAGGGCAAGTCACGGCGCAGCAATACCAAAGCGCTGCGCGGCAAGGTGCAATAAGGGACATGTGCATGGGGCGTTATGACAAGTCAGACAGGAACAGAATGCGGGAACAAGCCTGATAGTCGCACGTTATTCAGCAAAAAAAAACGCCCCTTAAAGGGGCGTTATAGTGCGGTTACTTGTTAAGCGCGTTAAGCAGAAATTCGACAATTTCATCCTGCTTGATCATCTGCTTCTCACCGGCACGACGGGCTTTATACTCAATCTCCTGATTATCAAGATTGCGATCGCCAATCACGATGGTGTGCGGTACGCCAATCAGCTCCATATCCGCAAACATCACGCCCGGACGCTCTTTACGATCGTCCAGAATCACCTCTACGCCTTTGGCGCGCAGCGTGTTGTACAGCTCTTCCGCTAACTCTTTCACGCGGAACGATTTCTGCATGTTCATCGGCAGAATCGCCACTTCGAACGGCGCCAGCGCAGCAGGCCAGATGATGCCGCGGTCGTCATGGTTCTGCTCGATGGCCGCCGCAACCACGCGGGTGATGCCGATGCCGTAGCAGCCCATGGTCATGATCTGGTTACGACCGTCTTCGCCCTGTACGGAGGCTTTCATCGCTTCAGAGTATTTGGTGCCCAGCTGGAAAATGTGGCCGACTTCGATACCACGTTTAATCTGCAACGTACCTTTGCCATCCGGGCTCAGGTCACCTTCCACGACGTTACGCAGATCGGCTACCTGCGCCATTGGCAGATCGCGTTCCCAGTTGATGCCGAAATAGTGTTTACCCTCAATGTTGGCACCGGCACTAAAATCGCTCATCTTCGCCACGGTACGGTCTGCGATAACTGGCATATTCAGCCCCACTGGGCCGAGCGAACCAGGACCCGCACCAACCGCTGCGCGGATCTCTTCTTCGGTGGCAAAGGTCAGCGGAGAAGCAACCAGAGGCGATTTCTCTGCCTTGATTTCGTTCAGTTCGTGATCGCCGCGAACCAGCAACGCCACCAACGCGTGACCGCTTTCTTCTGCGCCCTTCACCATCAGGGTTTTCACGGTTTTCTCAATCGGCTGCTGGAACTGGCTCACCAGTTCTGCGATGGTTTTGGTATTCGGCGTATCCACCTCACGCATCTCTTCTGCAGGCGCAGGACGATCGCCCGCGGGCGCGACGGCTTCAGCAAATTCAATGTTGGCGGCGAAGTCAGACGCCGTTGAGAAAATCACGTCATCCTCACCGCTCTGCGCCAGCACCTGAAATTCGTGAGATGCGCTACCACCAATTGAGCCGGTATCAGCCTGCACTGCACGGAAATCCAGCCCCATACGATTGAAAATCTGGCTGTAGGCGCGATACATCGCGTCATAGGTTTCCTGCAGCGATTCCTGAGAAGTATGGAAGGAGTAAGCATCCTTCATGATGAATTCACGCGAACGCATTACGCCAAAGCGCGGGCGCACTTCATCACGGAATTTAGTCTGGATTTGATACAGATTCAGCGGCAGCTGTTTGTAGGAGCTCAGCTCATTACGAATCAGATCGGTGATCACTTCTTCGTGCGTCGGACCGAGCACAAACGGGCGCTCATGGCGATCGGCAACACGCAATAGCTCTGGACCGTACTGTTCCCAGCGACCGCTCTCCTGCCACAGATCGGCGGGTTGCACCACAGGCATTGAAATCTCAATGGCACCGGCATTGTTCATTTCTTCACGGACGATGTTTTCGACCTTTTTTAATACGCGCAGTCCGGTTGGCAGCCAGGTATATAAGCCTGAAGCCAGTTTACGGATCATCCCGGCACGCAGCATCAGCTGGTGGCTGATCACTTCCGCGTCAGAAGGTGTCTCTTTCTGAGTAGAGAGCAGATATTGAGTAGTACGCATTGATTACGATTCCAGTTGATCGGAAATTCACAGACAAAATTTGCTGGCGGCTAGTGTACCAGTGAGATCACTGGCTAAAAAGCGGGTTTTAACGCGGATCGATAGCCACCACTTCCGTCCCTGCGTCATCAATGCGCCAGCGCACGTTAAACTCCATTAGCCAGGCGGCATATTCCCTGTCCTGGATTTCACCTTTACGGTAAGCGGGCCGCGGATCCTGAGCGAGAACGTCGCTGATAAAGCGTGCCAGATGCGGATAGCGGGCGTGCTGTTGCAACTGCTGTTGGGCAAGCGCTGAAAACCGGACCGGCATAGTGCTTTCCGGCGCGGCCTGCGCGAAACCGGCGCGCGCTTCGGGCAGGGCCTCGGCAAAAGGCAGGTAAGGTTTAATATCGACAACCGGCGTACCGTCCACTAAATCCAGGCTGCCCAGTTGCAGAATGACCTGCTGCTTCTCGCAGCGAATGCCTTTGAGCTCAACCAGCGACATGCCGACGGGATTGGGGCGAAAGGTGGAGCGGGTGGCAAAAACGCCCATGCGCGCGTTACCGCCCAGCCGTGGAGGCCGTACGGTAGGGCGCCAGCCGCCTTCCATGGTCTGATGAAAAACAAACAGAATCCAGAGGTGGCTGAAGTCTTCCAGGCCGCGCACGGCATCCGCCTGGTTATAAGGCGGCAAAAGATGCAGTTCGCCGCCGCCGTCCTGTACCAGCCCAGGCTGACGCGGCACGGCGAACTTCTCTTTCCAGGGTGAACGGATCACGCCGATTTGCGCAAAGGCGAATTCACTCATTGACTGGTGACTTTCAACGCCGATCCCTGACAAACAGCCTGACGGTAACAGCCCGGTGTGCTGCTGACGATTTCACATTTATGCAGCAGCACAGCATTGGCTTTCATCTGTGACGCTTTAATCTGCATACGTTTACGTGCGGTAGCAATATTTGGGGGGGAGTTCTGATTGCTCACCTGGCAATCTTCAGCGGACACTTCGCCTAAATCGCGGAAGGGTTTGCTCACCAGATCGGCCGCATCGGTGTAAACCTTAACAGGCGCGGGACGATACGTTGGCTTACGTGTCGGTTCGCTGGATTGCTGCGGATGAGAAGGTGCGCTGCTTATTGGGTGGTACTCTCGAACACACCCTGTCAGCATCAATGCTAACAAGCAGAGCGGTAAAAAACGCATGGCAACATCCTCAAGTTTCAAAAAGTGGCGTTATTGAAACAAGGACACGGATAAATAACAAGTCAGCAAAGCGCAATATCAGAAAGGGCGGCTATAAGCCGCCCTGAGGAGAGATGGGAGGCTGAATTACCAGCCTTTAACTGCACCACCGTTAAAGACTTTGTTCGCCGCATCCGCGACCTCGTCAGACTGATAAGCCTGCACGAATTTTTTCACGTTTTCTGCGTCTTTATTGTCCTCACGCGCAACAATCAGGTTCACGTACGGTGAGTCTTTATCTTCAACAAAGATGCCATCTTTCGCCGGTGTCAGGCCGATCTGGCTGGCGTAAGTCGTGTTGATGACCGCCAGTGCGATTTGCTGATCGTCCAGTGAACGTGGCAGCTGTGGCGCTTCCAGCTCAACAATCTTCAGATGTTTTGGATTCTCAACGATATCCAGTGAGGTTGGCAGCAGGCCCACACCGTCTTTCAGCTTAATCAGGCCCACTTTCTGCAGCAGCAGCAGCGAACGACCAAGGTTAGTTGGGTCATTAGGAATGGCAACCTGCGCGCCGTCCTGCAGTTGGTCGAGTGATTTGATCTTTTTCGAGTAGCCCGCAATCGGATAAACGAAAGAGTTACCAACGGATACCAGCTTGTAACCACGATCTTTGATTTGTTGATCCAGATACGGTTTATGCTGGAAGGCATTCACATCAATATCACCTTTGCTCAGTGCTTCGTTAGGCAGCACGTAGTCGTTAAAGGTGACCAGCTCAACATCCAGGCCATACTTGTCTTTAGCGACTTTAGCCGCCGCTTCCGCAACCTGCTGTTCTGCGCCGACAATCACGCCCACTTTAATGTGGTTTGGATCTTTGGCTTTTTGATCGCATCCTGCCAGCGCAATCGCGCCAATTAATGCACCCACAGCGGCAATTTTTTTAAATTTGAAAGACATATCCTTTCCTTAATAGTGATATTGCTTGCTTATTTATGGGACACAGCACGCACGATGCGGTCGCCACAGAATTGTATGAGATACACCAAAACGACTAATAACACTAATACCGTATTCATCACTGTCGCGTTATATCCGATATAACCGTATTGGTAGCCAATCTGTCCCAGACCGCCCGCGCCCACGGCTCCGCCCATTGCAGAGTAGCCGACCAGCGTAATCAACGTGATGGTGGCCGCATTGACGAGGCCGGGCAGGGCTTCGGGCAGCAGCACTTTTCGCACGATTTGCATCGGTGTGGCACCCATGGCGCGTGACGCTTCGATCAGTCCGGTTGGCAGTTCCAGCAGGGCGTTCTCAACCATACGGGCAATAAAGGGCGCCGCACCCACGGTCAGTGGCACAATGGCGGCCTGCAAGCCAATAGAGGTGCCAACAATGATGCGGGTAAACGGAATCATCCAGACCAGCAGGATAATAAAGGGAATAGAGCGGAAGATGTTGACCAGCGCCGACAGCACCCGATACAAACCTTTGTTTTCCAGAATCTGACCCGGACGGGTCACATAGAGCAGGACGCCTACCGGTAATCCCAGTACGAAACCGAAAAAGCCAGAGACAAAGGTCATCATCAACGTTTCCCACACGCCGCGCCCCAGCAACGCAATCATCGCTTCAGACATAACCTAGTACCTCTACTTTTACGTGATGTTCCTGCAGCCACTGAATCGCGGCCTGTGTATCGCTTTCGCTGCCGTGAATTTCCGCCAGCATGATGCCGAACTTCACACCGCCGGCATAATCCATCTGCGCACTAATAATGTTGTTGTTGATATTGAAACGACGCGCGGCTTCAGACAGTAAAGGTGCATCGACAGACTGCCCGGTGAATTCCATACGCAGTAAGGGCATGCTCTCTGGGCCTGCTTCAGGTGACAGGCGCTGTTGATAATCGTCCGGAATATCCAGATGCAGCGTTGACTGGATAAACTGTTGTGCCAGCGGCGTTTTAGGATGCGAGAAGACTTCGCTCACGCTGTCCTTTTCAATTAACTCGCCCTGGCTTATCACTGCGACCTGATCGCAGATGCGTTTTACGACATCCATCTCATGCGTAATCAGCAGAATGGTCAGGCCAAGACGACGGTTAATATCTTTGAGCAATTCAAGAATCGAACGGGTTGTTGCCGGATCGAGCGCGCTGGTGGCTTCATCACACAGAAGGACTTTGGGATTGCTTGCCAGCGCACGCGCGATAGCGACGCGCTGTTTCTGACCACCGGAAAGATTGGCTGGCCAGGCGTCGTGTTTATCAGCCAGGCCGACCAGATCCAGCAGCTCGGTCACACGCTTTTTAATTTCCTCACGAGAGAGCTGACCCAGCTCTAACGGCAGCGCAACGTTGCCCGCAACCGTGCGTGAGTTCATCAGGTTAAAGTGCTGGAAAATCATGCCGATCTGACGGCGGGCTTGAGTCAGTTGCCGTTCGCCCAGCGCCGTTAAGTCTGCACCGTCAACCAGCACGCGGCCGGAAGTCGGGCGTTCAAGCAGATTCACGCAACGAATGAGCGTGCTTTTACCGGCACCGGATGCACCGATGACGCCATAGATTTGCCCGGCAGGTACGTGCAGGCTGACATTTGATAATGCCTGTATCGATCGCGAACCTTGCTGGAACACTTTGGTAATATTTTCTAATTTAATCATTACGTTATTTATTATCGTCTTGCATTGTCCGTGGTCTGGTGTGCTCTCATCACTGAAAGCATGCATAAGCTGGATGGATGGTAAGGCATCCAGACGTCTAAATCAATGGAAGTGATTCAATCAGACATTCTCCCTTTAATCGCAATCGTGCGATACTGATCGGCAATTTTTATAGCAGGAGTTTTTACGTGACGAATAAAGTCCCGGCCATTTTTCTCGATCGCGATGGCACCCTCAATGTTGATCACGGCTACGTCCACGAAATCGATAATTTCCAGTTTATTGATGGCGTCATTGAAGCATTGCAACAATTAAAGAAGATGGGCTTTGCGTTGGTTGTCGTGACTAACCAGTCTGGTATTGCTCGCGGTATGTTTAGCGAAGATCAGTTTATGCGGCTTACCGAGTGGATGGACTGGTCGCTGGCCGATCGGGATATTGACCTTGATGGGATCTATTTCTGCCCGCACCTTCCCGACGCGACGATTGAAGAATATCGCCAGCAGTGTGACTGCCGTAAGCCTCAGCCCGGGATGTTACTGTCCGCGCAACAAGAGTTGCACATCGATATGGCGGCCTCTTATATGGTGGGTGACAAACTGGAAGATATGCAGGCCGCCGAGGCAGCCGGCGTAGGTAAGAAAGTCCTTGTGCGCAGCGGTAAGCCGGTCACGGCTGAAGGTGAAGCGCTGGCTGACTGGGTAATAAAGAGTCTTGCCGAGTTACCTGCCCGTATTAAAAGCGCGTAAAACAGCCCCTTTGTGCAAATTTCAGACGAACAGCAAAAAAGTTCAAATTTGCACTTGCGCTCTGTGAAAGCTTCCCTATAATGCGCCTCCACTG
>NZ_JMJJ01000002.1 GCF_000710035.2 Pantoea ananatis LMG 2665
CATTGTTTACCGGATAAAGAATTTAGTTCTGTTCTGCGGACGTGAGTCCGAAGGATTTTGCGCTGAGTGCAAGGCGGCAACCGAGACGGGGTGAAGGAGCATACTGAGGTATGTGACTGAGCGGCGCGAGGGAAGCCAGCGCGGCAGCAGCGTGAAAGACGCAGGACGGAGCACAAAGAATTTGCCTGGCGGCTGTAGCGCGGTGGTCCCACCTGACCCCATGCCGAACTCAGAAGTGAAACGCCGTAGCGCCGATGGTAGTGTGGGGTCTCCCCATGCGAGAGTAGGGAACTGCCAGGCATCAAATTGAAGGACCTGCACGTAACCTCGGGCAGTTCACTACTCAGTAGAGTAGGACAAAAGCGAACGCTTTTGAACGCTGCGAAGCAGCAGCCCGAAGGGTGAATCACAGCGTGATTCATAAACTGCCAGGCATCAAATTAAGACCAGCACGCTGGTCGTGACCTTACCGGTGACGCGGAAGGGCGATATACCTGATATCAGAACGTTTTTCTGACGTCAGTACAGAATCGGTGGAGCGGTAGTTCAGTTGGTTAGAATACCTGCCTGTCACGCAGGGGGTCGCGGGTTCGAGCCCCGTCCGTTCCGCCACTTAATTGGAAAGCCCTGACTTAACGGTCAGGGCTTTTTCCATTTGTGAGCCAAAATAATTGCCATTACTCTCCCACACGGCAACGTCTCACAGGCTGTAGCGAGCACAGCCCTTCAGGGCTTTATAGAGAGGTGTTGCTGCAAATCGTTTTGCACATGCCAGGGCTGTCTGACCACCCACTCACTGAGAAAATCAATAAAGGCACGCACGCGCTGGGTTACGCCGAGATCGCTGTAATACACGGCGTTAAAGGGCATCTCAACCGGCAAACGCTGATCGGCCATGATCTCAACCAGGCTGCCTTCTTCAATTTCTTTATGCACCATGTAATCTGACAGACAGGCGATACCATTCCCTTCCAGGCAAAGCTGCTTGATGGTCTCTCCGCTATTTGAATCGAGCTCATAACGAATGCCATAAAGTTCGCCGCCTTCACAGGCCACAGGCCAACGATTAAGGCGCGGTGCATCAATAAAACCAAGACACTGATGATTATCCAGATCGGCCGCCCGCAAAGGTATACCGTGTTTTTTCAAATAGTCGGGAGAGGCAATGAGACGGCGATAGCTAATAAAAAGCAGTCGCGCTCTGAGGCCAGAATCCGTCAGGCTGCCTGCCCGAATTGCCACATCGACTTTTCGCTCAATCAGGTTGATAAAGTTTTCAGAAGAAATCAGCGAAAGCGCGATTTCCGGATAGCGTTCCCGAAAGGACTTTATCATCGGCATGATGAGATGCAATATGACTGGCGTAGCTGCGTCTATCCGCAACAGCCCTTTGGGCACATCACGGCTTTCCATCAACTCGTTTTCCGCCGCGGTCATCACCTGAAGAAAATGTTGGACCTGCTGAAAATAACGTTCTCCTTCCTGCGTTAATGCAAGATTGCGGGTTGTTCGCGTAAGTAAGGCCAGCCCCAGCTTAGTTTCCAGCTTCTTAATCGTACGGCTTACGGCAGAGTTGGCCATCTCTAACGTCTCGGCAGCCCGGCTGAAGCTTCCACTTTCAACCACGCTCACAAATACTTTCAGTTCTTCAGACGATGCCTTCATGGTGTCTCTTCACGCCAAATAGCCTGTAGGCCG
Organism: Pantoea ananatis LMG 2665; assembly: GCF_000710035.2. GTDB lineage: Bacteria > Pseudomonadota > Gammaproteobacteria > Enterobacterales > Enterobacteriaceae > Pantoea > Pantoea ananatis. The sequence continues at coordinate 1,699 of NZ_JMJJ01000002.1, forward strand.
ATAGAACTGTTATTAAAGCACAGCACTGACCTGGCCCCTTGGCCCGAAAGGCTTTTTCCCGATAAGACAGATGATAAATTATGCCGCGCTTGAGCAGACCGGCCCACAAGACAGCGTATCAATACAGCCCGTTATGATTAAAATAAACAGAGTGGGTTTGGAACAATCGGCAGCATCCATTGAAACCGCGTACTAAAATCCCTATAACAGATAAGTCATACGACTTTTTGAACGATTAGCCAGGCGGGAAAGTGCGCAAAAAAACCTACGCGATGAGATATGTAGCCGGACAGCCAGCGGAGAGGATCTTTCCCCCGGGTGCAATGTTTCATCTCGGCCAGGCGCTGCCTCCCGGCGCGCCGCTCCCCGCTCACCCCAATCTTAAAGTGCTGGTATGGAATATCTTTAAACAGCAGCGTGCCGACTGGATGTCCGTACTGGAAGGCTTTGGTAAAGATGCGCATCTGGTTCTGCTCCAGGAAGCGCAAACCACGCCAGAGCTTATCCGGTTTGCGACCAGCAACTATCTGGCGGCCGATCAGGTTCCGGCATTCGTGTTGCCTCAGCATCCCTCTGGCGTGATGACACTGGCTTCCGCTCACCCAGTCTACTGTTGCCCTTTGCGCGAGCGAGAGCCGCTTCTGAGGCTCTCTAAATCGGCTTTAGTCACGGCCTATCCGTTACCCACGGGTGAAACGCTTATGGTAGTCAACATTCATGCCGTAAACTTTAGTCTGGGCGTGGATGTCTACAGTAAACAACTTGGGCCTATTGGCGAACAGATCGTTCACCACCGTGGTCCGGTTATCATGGCTGGCGATTTCAATGCGTGGAGTCGTCAACGGATTAACGCGCTTTACCGGTTTGCTCATCAGATGCAGCTGGAAGAAGTGATGTTCACCGCGGATCATCGACGTAAAGCCTTTGGCCGGCCGTTAGATTTCGTCTTCTATCGCGACATGCACGTTAGTGAGGCGTCAGTGCTGGTGACGCGCGCATCCGATCATAATCCCTTACTGGTCGAATTTAACGCCAGTCGGTGAGGAGAATCGCGGAGAGACGTTCTGTCAGGAGGAGAGGGCGAAACGCCGGGAGATCATGCAAAGTGCAGAAGAATCGAATAAGAAAAAAGGCTGACATTTGTCAGCCTTTTCAATGTATCAGGTATCTGGCGTTGCGTTATTCTTAACAAACAACGTTAGCTCATCGCCAGGCTGAATATCTTTTGCATTACTCACAACACTGTTCCAGCGCATCACGTCTTTAATATTCACGCCGTGACGACGGGCGATACTGTCAAGAGAATCACCCTTACGAACACGATAGGTGATGCTGTTGCCATTATCCGCCAGGCTCGTGCCGCTCGATCCGACAGTCAGTATCTGACCCGGACGAATGCTGGCACTGCGCAGGTTATTTTGCTGCTTCAGTGTTGCAACGCTGACGCCTAACTTATTGGCAATGCCCGACAGGGTATCGCCGCTTCGCACTTTGTAGCCACCATCATTACTGGCCTTCGCCAGTTGGGTGGGCTGCACTGCAGAGATATCACCGGAAGCCAGTGAATCCCGCAACTGTGCGACGTTAGCTTTCGGCACCATAATGTAGTGTGGCCCATTAGGTGCTGTCGCACCGCCTTTATACCCGGTATTAAAGCTCTTTAACTTTGTGAGCGACATACCGGCCATTTCAGCGGCTTGCGTCAGTTTTATCTGCTGACCCACTTCAACACGTGCCAGTGCACGGTTTTCGTTAGGTGTCGGCAGTTTGATACCGTAACGCTTGTTGTTCTTAAGCAACTCGCTCAAGGCCAACATTTTTGGAACATAAACCGTCGTTTCACGTGGAAGCGAAAGATGCCAGAAGTCGGTAGGCTTACCGCGTGCCTTGTTCTGCTTAATCGCTTTGAGCACACGTCCTTCGCCACTGTTGTAGGCCGCAACTGTCAGAAGCCAGTCACCACCGAACATGGTATTTAGACGCTGCATCATATCCAGCGCTACTTTGGTTGAAGCGACAACATCGCGACGACCATCGTAGTAACGGTTTTGTTTTAAACCATAGTTTCGACCCGTACTGCCAACAATCTGCCAGATGCCAGCGGCATTTGCAGATGACGTTGCGTGAGGATCAAAAGCGCTCTCCACTATGGGTAGCAGTACTAGTTCCATCGGCATCTTACGTTTCTTAATCTGCTCGACTATCCAGTACATGTACGGCTCTGCCCGTAATGTTACATCGTGGAGATAGCTCTTATTTTTTAAAAACTTTAATTTCTGTTCGCGGATCCGGGGGTTTTCCGGAATCCCCATCTTCAACTCGTCACTAATGAAACTCCAGAGATCACTATCTTCTGCGAGGCCAGTTCCATCTTCCTGCCATCGCGGCGATAAAAGTCGATCACCGTACTTTCCATTTTCACTTTGACCAGCTGAAGACAGACTCTGTGCATGCTGTTCGGGGATATTGGCGTCATTCCGTGATGCCTGACATCCTACCAGCAAGACCGAGGCGAGTAATATCGCTTTAGCCTTCATGTGTGTGTCAATAGTTCGCTTAAAAGACGAGCAACTATACGTGACGGTCCTTCACAACACAACCTGAAAAATCAAAAACGGTCTTTCTTCTCGCGTAGAACGGCAAATGTCTTCCATACAGGCTCTACCTCTGAATCAACGCTCAAAGCATGTTGTAAATCAGGATCTTGCGTTCTGAGAAATAAATTTATCACACGCTCGTGAGCCAGTTTTGTAGGTAAAGTAATGCGATTTTCGGCCCGTAAGTCCTTAATTTTATGGTATTCAGCCGTTATTTGCGGATCGTGGGGTAAAATTGCAGCAGCAAACTTCAGATTGGATAAAGTGTATTCATGTGCACAGCACACTAGGGTATCCTCTGGGAGTTGGTTAAGCTTTTGAAAAGACTCAAACATTTGCTCTGGCGTACCTTCAAATAATCTACCGCAGCCGCCCGAAAACAGAGTGTCACCGCAGAAAAGATAAGGCGAACTGTAATATGAGATATGTCCTAAAGTGTGTCCCGGCGTAGCGATAACCTCGAAAGACAGACCCAGAACGTTAAATTTATCCCCTTCGCTGACCCGAACGGTTGCACCTTTGTCCGCTGTTTCTTGCGGACCATAAACGGCAATGTCAGGAAAATGTTCGCAGAGGTTTTTAACACCGCCTGTGTGGTCATTATGATGATGGGTTAACAAAATCGCTTCAGGCTGCCAGCCGTTAGCTTTGATCTTCTCCAGTACCGGCAGAGCTTCACCGGGATCGACAATCAGGCATTTTCCGTTGTCATCTGTTAACGTCCAGATGTAGTTATCTTGTAATGCAGGAATACTGGTAAGATTCATAGATACCTCTCGCTGGCCGTATAAAAAGGAAAATGGTAAAGCATGAAGCCCGCTAAAACACGCCAAATCCTGAACGCGCCACGCTCATGGCACGATATGCCCTGGGGCGTCTATTTCCGCGATGCGCTTACACAGCAGCTTCAGCCTTACCTGGGAAAGCTGTACGGCTTTCATATGCTTAAGCTTGGCAACCTCAGCGCAGAAATCAATACGGAAAATTGTGCTATCTCACATCAGGTCAGTGTAGGCACTGAAGGGGAACAGCTACAGGTGCTGGCAAATCCGGCACAGCTGCCGTTTGAATCGAAGTCTGTTGATGCCTGTTTACTGGCCCACACGTTATCCTGGAGTCAGGATCCGCACCGGATATTGCGCGAGGTTGATCGCGTTCTGATCGATGATGGCTGGATGATCATCAGTGGCTTTAATCCGTTCAGTCTGCTGGGCATCAGTAAGATGGTGCCGGGCATCCAGCGTAAAGCGCCCTGGAGCAGCCGGATGTTTAGTCAGATGCGATTACTGGACTGGCTGGGCTTACTGAATTACGAAGTGGTTTACCGCACGCGTTTCCAGGTGCTGCCCTGGCATCGGCAGGGGGGGAAAATGATCAGCGCCCATCTTCCCGCGTTAGGTTGCCTGAACATTGTTGTGGCGCGTAAACGAAGTTTTCCCCTTACGCCCACCAAGGCGCGGATGAGCCTGAGCAAAAGACAATTGCCCCAGACGGTCAACGCGACGCGCCAGTTCCGACACGTCAAAGATCAGGATTCTGGCTGATAGCCAATATCATCAAAGGCCGGGTTGTTCGCTGCGCTGCGCGCCAGTTCATCACAACGTTCGTTTTCGGGATGGCCGGCATGACCTTTAACCCATTCCCACTGAATCTGGTGTGTGCTGAGCGCGGTATCCAGCCGTTGCCACAAATCGACGTTCTTAACCGGCTTCTTCTCAGCCGTTTTCCAGCCACGCTTTTTCCAGTTGTGTATCCATTGTGTAATACCCTGGCGCACATACTGACTGTCGGTACTTAACACCACATCGCAGGGTTGCGTCAGGGCTTCCAGTGACACGATGGCCGCCATTAACTCCATGCGATTATTGGTCGTCAGGCGATAACCCGCACTGAAGGTTTTTTCATGCTGCCCGTAACGCAAAATTGCGCCATAACCACCGGGGCCCGGGTTGCCGAGACAAGATCCATCGGTGAAAATCTCTACCTGTTTACGCATCTCTGGTAGACTTCCTTCTGACAAAACGCCAAGTCTGACATAAAACGAGGCCTATGAGCACTGCAAATAACCGTCAAATTGTTCTCGATACTGAAACCACCGGTATGAATATGATCGGGGTACATTATGAAGGTCACCGCATCATTGAGATTGGTGCCGTCGAAGTCATTAACCGCCGCCTGACGGGCAATAACTTCCATATGTATCTCAAGCCCGACAGGCTGGTGGATCCTGAAGCGTTTGGCGTTCACGGTATCGCCGATGAATTCCTGCTGGATAAGCCGACCTTCAGCGATATTGCCGATGAGTTTCTCGATTACATCCGCGGTGCGGAGTTGGTGATTCATAACGCGTCGTTTGATATCGGCTTTATGGATTACGAATTCGGTAAACTGCAGCGCGGTATTGAGAAAACCGAAACCTTCTGCAAGATTACCGACAGCCTGGCAATGGCGCGCCGCATGTTTCCCGGCAAGCGCAACAGCCTTGATGCGCTGTGCTCACGTTACGAAATAGATAACAGCAAGCGTACGCTGCACGGCGCACTGCTGGATGCCGAGATACTGGCCGAAGTTTTCTTAACGATGACCGGCGGGCAAACTTCGCTGTCGTTCTCATCGGAAGAGGAACGAGCACGTCAGCAGCAGAGCGAAGGTATTCAGCGTATTGCTCGCCCCAGCTCGGGATTGCGTGTGGTTACCGCCAGCGATGAGGAAGTTAACCAGCATGAGTCCCGGTTAGATCTCATTATGAAGAAGGGCGGCAGCTGTCTGTGGCGCGCCTGAGTCGCAAAGATTTGTGTGTAAAATCAACATTGGGGCGAAAATAGCAGCAAACAGAACGTTGCACGGGGAAAAGCGTTGACGCGTACTCTTGTTGTGATTAATATGCGCCTCGTTCCCGACGGGGAACAAAGCGCGGAGCGGTAGTTCAGTTGGTTAGAATACCTGCCTGTCACGCAGGGGGTCGCGGGTTCGAGCCCCGTCCGTTCCGCCAAATTTCGACGCCATGCTGGTTATCAGCATGGCGTTTTTGCTTTTTTAGCGTCGAAAACTCCGAAACAATTTCCTTTCATTCAGGCAACCAAAGTATTAATGCTGCCAAATAAAAACGTTGTCTCACGCCAGCACGATTAACACCTTCGCACCACTAAATCATTAACTGCAAACGGTTGAACGCCCGATGCCAGTCATGACTGAAATCATCAATGGCATGTTTTGCCAGAGGGGAGTTAAACATTTCGCACATCACATCGACAGGTAAGGTGACAGCCGCCGCGCCAGAGAGCAGGCAGTCCGCTACCTGCGTCGTGTTTTTAAAGCTGGCTGCTAATATCTTGCACTCCATCTTATGCAGTTGAATAAATTGCTGCATATTTGAAACGGCCTGCTTTGCATTGATATTATTATTTTCCATACGGTTGAAATAGGGCGCAATATAATCAGCGCCAGCAAAGGCCGCCAACATCGCCTGTGAGGTAGAGTAAATCGCCGTGCCTAAAGTAGGAATGTTACGTTGTTTCAACTGGGTAATCGCGGCGAGTCCGGCCCGGTCGACGGGGATTTTCACGACCATATTGGCGCACAGCTCATGGAGGTACTGCGCCTCGCGAATAATCGTTGGTGTATCCTTTGCCAGAACCTGAGCAAAGATAAGCTTCTCGTTCCCTAAAATCGTGCGTAGCTCGCTGATTAACTTCGTCAGTTCGACGCCAGATTTGGCGACGAGCGAAGGGTTGGTGGTCACGCCATTAACGGGTAAAACGTTGACCAGATCGTGAATAGCTAACGTATCTGCACTATCGATATACAATTCCATATTCCCTCCCAGGTGGCTGATAGATTAAAAACGGGCTAAATAAATGTTATTTATGCAAATCATAGAGATTGATGGCTCCAACTAAGTGACCCTGTTGATTGACGACTGGCGCCGCGCTAATGCGTCGGTCATATAATTTATGCGTAGCGGCCGCAACGCTAAGGTGTTCGGCCAGTTTGTAGCCGGGGCGCGTCAGGAGAGGATCAAGCCGATCGTCCAGCTTTTTACCAGCTAACAGCGCGCGGCGCAGATCGCCGTCAGTAAAAATACCCTCGATATCGTTGTCGTCATCACAGGCAATCACAATCCCCATACCGGTACGGGTCAGTTCTTCCATGGCATCTAACACGGAGGCGTTTTTATTTACGCGAGGAATGCGTTCGCCTTTTCGCATACATTGCGCAACCGAATTAAGCAGGCCAGCGCCCAGGCTGCCTCCGGGACGGGAGCGGGCAAATTGCTCCTCATTAAAATTACGTGAACGCATCAGCGCCATTGCCAAAGCGTCACCCAATAACAGGGTATTCACGGCGCTCGACGTGGGCGCAAGCCCCATCGGGCAGGCTTCCCGATTAACAGCAAGATGCAGTACGTGGTTGGCCTGCTGGGCCAGAAAGGAGTGGGCGACATTAGTGATCGCAATAATGGGAACGTTGAGCGCCTTAAGGGCAGGAACAATAATCTGTAATTCAGCCGCGCTGCCGGAATTCGAGATAAAAATAAACACGTCCTGCGAAGTGATCATGCCCAGATCGCCATGCAAGGCCTCAGCAGGATGCACAAAAAAAGCGGGAGTGCCGGTACTGGCCAGCGAAGCGGCGATTTTTTTTCCAATATGGCCAGATTTACCGATGCCAGAAACAATCGTTTTGCCCTGACATTGCAGAATTAATTCACACGCATTGATAAACGCGTCATCTAAGCTGTTAAACAGATTCTGAGCCTCGGCAATTTCAAGCGACAGGGCCTCTCTGGCATACTCGAGCAGCACCTCTTTATTCTTCATCCTCCCCTCCTGCGACAATGACGTTGATTTTTTTGTCCACGAGTCGCTGAAGGTAATGAGGCGTAATACCGGCATCCGTGATAATGGTATCCACCTTATCCAGACTACACACAACATTTGGGCTTTTACGACCAAACTTGGATGAATCAGCAAGAACAATAATCCTGTCAGCCGCCGCGCACATCGACGTGCTGACGGCATGAACTTCGTTAAAGGTGGTGATCCCCATATCCAAATCAATACCATCGGCGCCAATAAATAACTTATCGAAGTTAAAAGAGCGAAAGGCTGACTCGGCAAGTCCGCCATGAAATGAGGCGGACTTTTTTCGTAACGTTCCGCCGGGCATTAAAATGGTCTGATCGCCATCTAATTCCATTAACGCATTCACAATGTGCAGGCTGTTTGTCATGACGGTAATGTTATTGAAGGGTTTGAGATGCCTGACCATTTGAAGCACAGTGCTGCCAGTATCCAGGATTAGCGAATCACCATCGTTAACCAGTTGTATGGCCGATTCAGCAATGTGCCTTTTTCTGTCACTGTTGATATGCGTTTTATGGTCGATAGGTTGATCGCCTTCTTCATGGCTCAGAATGACGCCACCGTGAATACGAATCACCTCGCTGCGCTTTTCCATTTCGGTCAGATCTTTGCGAATCGTCGTGCCTGTTGCTTTGAAATAGTCGATCAGATCGCCAATGGTGGTTTTGCCATTTTTTTGGAGATAGGCAAGGATAGCTTCCTGTCTTTGTTGCGGTTTCATCAGTAACGCCTTATCTGAAAGGGGTTTTGTCAAAATTAAAGCAGCGCTAAAATTTTCATCCTGCTTTCAATTTAACACATCACTCTTTCATTGATATGGCGGAAAGTAAGGCTTTTTGACACGTTTCACGTTCGGGAAAAATTTTTTTCGCATCGATATCATCAAGATAACAGTCGGTTAACAAAGGCAAAGCATGTGGACGCGCAAAAACGGTGAAGCCTTTCATAATGACAGCCGCCAGGATTCGTCCTTCGGGATTGACCGCGACTGCGATAATTACGCGGGGTTTAACGTTGAAGCGGTTTGAAGCCGATCGCCCGATGCCAACCCGACCTTGCTGAAATAACCCCTCCAGCATATGGTTAAAGCGTCGTAACTGATACCAGCCAAACAACGAATGGGCCAGCCATGCCAACAGTGCTACAGCAATTATCCCGCTACTCATCTTCGTCTCCTGAGCAAGGCCAACATACCAGGCCAGCGATATTGAAGGGGGCAATCAGAACATCACCTGGCCGCCCGTGATATTGATAGACTGCCCGGTGCAATATGAGGCCTTGTCACTTGCATAAAACAACAAGACGTTCAGCACATCCTGGTATTCACAACCGCGCTTGAGTGGCACTTTTGCAATATAGCTGGCTTCAACTTCCTCGGGCGAGATGCCCAGTTTTTTTGCATACTGAGGAAGCAGAGACTGAAACATCGGCGATTTGAGCAAATTACCCAGCATCAGCGAATGTACTCTGATGCCATAATCCGCTAAATCGAGGGCCAGTGACTGTGTTAATCCCACGCCGCCAAATTTAGCCGCGCTGTAGCCCGAATTATGTTTACTGCCTGTTTTGCCCGACTTCGAATTGATCTGAATAATGCGGCCCGGAATATTATCGCGAATCATCAGTCGGGAAAATTCACGTGCACAGAGAAAATACCCAACCAGATTGACCTGCAAAGATATTTCAAAATCTTTTAAGGCGAAATCAGTGACAAAGGACGCTTTTGCCATGCCGGCACTGTAAATCATCACATTGACCTGTTTAAAGACCTTATCGATATTGCCAGCAAGCGCAATAACACTCGCCTCATCTGTTGCATCAACCTCAAAACCCACGGCCCGATCGGCGCCATATTCGGCGTTAATTTCTGAGGCGACCTTTCGGGCGTTTTCCCCTTTCAAATCCGCGACGGCAACGCGGTAACCTGCTTCGGCCAGCCCTTTTGCCAGAAATGCCCCCAGCGTTTGCCCACCACCGATAACCACAGCAACTTCAGACATAACTCGCTCCTATGCAAAGAGTTTTACGGATGTTTCAGTCGTAATTCTGTCGGGCGCTTTTCCACTAACATGGATTGAACCAGGCAGTTGCGCGGTTGGCTGCCCGTCGAAAACAACGGTGATATGGCCCAGTTCGCGCAAGTTTTCGATCGCGACCTCACCGATGGCCGTCACGGCATAACACCGTTCTCCCAGCTGCAGGGTTGAACCCGTGACAGGATGCCCCGTCAGCGTGCCATGCTGGTGGATAAAGCAATAATCCTGAATATCGGCGGGTGCGCCTTCCCGAAATAAAATCATCATGTTTTCAAGCAGCGCATCGTGGGCGTTTATGCCCACTTTGATTATTTCGGTTTCAAAGTGCGTCATGACTTTTCTCCAGAAGGGGGCGTTTAGTGATAAATAAAGGCAGAGACTGCCCAGGCAATCAGCACGGTAGGGGCACCGGTCAGGAAGCGGCCGACCAGAACGGAAGGAACCCCCACGCGCACGGTGTCCTGTTTCGCCTCCGCCAGCGATAAACCCACAGGAATAAAATCTGCAGCGGCTTGTGCATTGATGGCAAACAGGGCTGGCAGGGCAAGATGGGGCGGAATATGACCCAGTCCGATTTGAACGCCAATGAGTACACCAATAACCTGGGCTATCACGGCGCCCGGCCCCAAGAACGGCGACAGGAGCGGAAAGGAACAGATTAAGGCCAGCGTGATTAAGCCAAGAGGATTGGTGGCGAGTGGCGTCAGCCCGTGGGCAATCATGTCGCCCAAACCTGAGGCCATGATGATGCCAATGATGGCCGCCACAAATGCCATAAAAGGGAGGATGGTCTTGAGTACGGTATCAATGGTATCCCGCCCGGCCTGGAAAAATTCGGCAACGACGGTCCCCATGCCTGTGCCAATTTTTGCCAGTAAACCGTCGCTTTGCTCGGTAATTTTTTTACTCGAGTCATAATCTTTCCCCGCGCCAGCGCCACGGGGCGCGGGGGCAGCACGTTTTTCGTCATGGGTGTGAATGACGTCTTTACTGCCGTGATCCTCGCGATTGACGATGCTGATATTCTCAGGCTTAACGCCAGAGACATAAATGTCTTCCAGGATATATTGTGCCAGCGGTCCGGACTTTCCTGTCGCATGGATATTCACGGTGGGGATACCGCGTTTGGGATAAAGACCACAACGCAGCGTGCCACCACAATCGATGATGGCCAGACCAATTTCATCGGCTGGCGGTTCCCCTTGTTTGAAACCATCTACGGCTTCCCAATGGGTGATTTCACTGATCCTGTCCACGATTGACGGTCGGGCGCGGGCGGTGATGTAAACAATTTTTTTCCCGGGTGTTATATCAAGTTGTAAAGGGCCGCCCCAACCGCTGCTTCCTTTTTCGATACGGATTTGTGTCGTCATTTTATTTTCCGCCTTTATTAGAGCTGAACGTTTTTATCGAGTTTGATGCCCATCTTTTTTTCAAACAGGCTGGTGGTGAGATCGGTAATCCAGCCGCGAAAAAAGTTAGTAAAAAGCCCAACCAGAAAATAGCTGACAGCAAGAGGGCCCAGGGGTAAGCCCAGGGTTGTCAGGCCACTGGCAACCCCTAAATAAACGAAGAGTTCACCCGGATTCACGTGCGGAAATAACCCATTCATTGAATGGCAACTGTATGACGAGGCCGCGTAATATCCTGGCTTATATTTCTCGGGCATAAATCGCCCCAGGCTGAGTGTCATCGGGTTACAAAAAACAAAGGTGCCAATAAGCGGTAAAAGCAAATAGCGTGATACAGGATTGCCCGCACATTTCTGTGCCAGTCGTTCAATTCGATGTTGCCCTACGAATCGTATTAACGCGTTCATTACGACTAATAAACTAATTAACAAAGGTAAAATTCCTGTCACCATGCCGACAAAAACTTCACCTCCTTTCTGGAACAGTCCAATAAACCATTCCGCACCAAAGGTGATTGCATCAATCATGTGCCGCTCCTTTTAAGGTTGCCCGGATTTTCACGTTGGTTAGGTCTTAACACGCAGAAAATATAGTCGTTTAAAAGGCATAAATATTTTATATAGATCACAAATAAATCATTTAACTTTCATTTTGAATCTTTTTTATTTTGAAATGAATGTTATCGGGTGCGGGAATCCCGCGTTCTTTCGTTACCGCGACGCCGGGATACGCAGAGGGTTTAATGACTTATCTCGCTGATTTTAAATGCCTTGTCACTGCAAATTTCTAGCAGGTCAAGACAGGGGGTAACGGGCACACGGCGCTTTTGCACGAAAGGGAGAGGGGCAAACAGGATGAGCGCGTATTCACACGCGAACATTATCTGGGGCGGTAAGGGCTGGCGCGCCAAACAGTTAGCAGTATTCGCCATCAAGGCGATCCGGTGTTCGGCTATTAAAAAAAACGACTCCAGTCAGAGTCGTTTATATGGTTATTGTACAGTCATACTGCGTCTGAACAGGGCGTTATTCCTTCTGCATGACCACCGTGCCGGAAGGCATAGTGAGGTCTTTCTGCTCAGTCTGCTTTTCTCGCGCCACTAACCAGTAGCAGCTTGCCGCCAGCGCCACGCCGATAAACCAGCTAAAGTTGGCCACCTGATGCAGGGAAGGGATAAAACTGATCACCAGACAGATAGCGACTGAGGGCAGCAAAGCGATAATGGCCTTCGGGTTAAATCCACCGCGATACCAGTAGCGCCCCTGCGGTGTGGCATCAAACAGATCGTCTACTGAAATACGGCCGCCCTTAATCAGATAAAAATCGGCTAACAGAATGCCAAACAGCGGCCCGATAAACGAACCCAGTACGTCGAGCGTGTAGTGAATCAGTTCAGGAGACTGAAACAGATTCCACGGTGTGAGCAGGACCGATCCGACTGCCGCAATCATGCCACCGGTGCGGAAACTGATTTTCTGCGGCGAACAGTTTGAAAAATCGAAAGCAGGCGAGACAAAGTTCGCCACGATGTTGATACCGATCGTTGCGGTGATCATAGTCAGTAAGCCAATCGCCACGGCTAAATCGCTGCCGACCATGCTGACGGTTTCAATAGGATCGGTAATCATTTTGCCAAACAGGGATTGAGTGCCCGATACAATGACAACGGTCACGATGGAGAACAGCAGAAAGTTGAACGGCAGTCCCCAGCGGTTACCCCGGCGGATCTCGCCCATGCTTTTGCCATAGCGGGAAAAGTCACCAAAGTTCAGCAGCGGGCCTGAGAAGTAAGACACCACTAATGCCGTTGCCGTAATCATCTGCCAGGTTTGTTCGCCTGCCGACAGCGACTTGCTGGCCAGCGTAAAGGAGATACCGTCGAAACCGGTTTTGTATACAATCCAGCCCGCCAGTGCCAGCATCACCACATACACTGCGGGGCCTGCGATATCGATAAAGCGCTTAATCGCACTCATGCCATGCCAGAACACCATTGCCTGCAGAACCCACATCACGCCAAAGCAGTACCAGCCCAGCTGCGATAAACCAAGCCAGTGGCTGTGGGTCAGGCTGTCAAGCGACGGGTAAAACTTCAGCAGCACCAGCATCAGCGCGTTTGCCGCCAGCCAGGTCTGAATACCGTACCAGGCAAATGCAATCAGGCCGCGGATTACCGCCGGAATATTAGCCCCGAAAACACCGAATGCCTGACGACAAATAACCGCATAAGGCACACCGGCCATCTGGCTCGGTTTAGCGACCAGGTTGGCGCAGAGCTGAACAATGCAGATCCCCGCCAACAGGCAGAGCAGCACCTGCCAGCTCGCCAGGCCCAACGTGAAGAAGCTCGCCGCTACCACATAGCCGCCCATGCTGTGTACGTCCGACATCCAGAAAGAAAAGATGTTGTACCAGGACCAGTTTTGATGGCGCGTAGGCGCCAGGTCTTCATTACATAGCTTTGGACTGTATGCTTTCCCGGCTTCAGAGGCCGATGTGCTACTCACCGTTGAATGATTTGGCATGAAACCTGCTCCTCTCAAAGACATGAATAAAATAACCTTGTGAAATGACTTTGCAGGATCCAGGCCAAATTTGTTTTTTGTATACAAAATTTATTTTTAACGTATACGATAAGTGACGCAACGCTGTTTACCGGAGCAGGTAATGAAGAGTGAAAAGGGCCAGAGAACGGCGGCCGATCTGCATGATAAAGATGAACCTATCTATCAGGCGTTAATGAACGCCATTGTTGAACACCAACTGCCGCCCGGCAGCAAATTGCCGGAAGAGGCGCTTTCAGAGGTCTTTGGCGTCAGCCGCACGGGCATCCGTAAAGTGTTGCAGCGCCTTGCTGCGGTGCAAATGGTTACGCTTACGCCCAAACGTGGTGCACATGTTGCTACGCCCGGCGTTGATGAAGCCCGTGATATTTTTCGTACCCGCAGTTTACTCGAGTGCGCCAACCTTCCCGCTGTGCTGGAACATATGCAGCCGCCTCACCTTGCCGGGCTGGCTGCGCTGGTCGCCCAGGAAAAGGCGGCCATCGAACATCACGATGGCCCTGCGGCGATTCGTCTCTCGGCGGCATTTCATATTCAGCTGCAGGCGATTTCCGGCAATCAGGTGTTAACCGATCTTGTTACGCGCCTGGCGCAGCGATCGTCTCTGGTGATTGCCGCGTGGGGCGCGCCGTGGCAACGCGGTTGTCGCTGTGATGATCACGATCGTTTGTTACAGCTGCTACGTGAAAAGGCCTTGGTGCCGCTCACTGACTCACTGCAGCACCACTTTGAACACATTGTTTCCAGCCTGCATTTCGAACGCGGCGGCGAAACCTTGCCCGATTTCACCCGGTTATTTTCGGGTCACAAAGGAGCCGTATCATGAGCCTGATTCAGGTTATTAATCCCAATACCAGCCAGGCGATGACGGAAACCATCGGTCAGGCCGCCCGCGCCGTTGCCGCGCCCGGTACGGACATCCTCGCCGTGTGCCCTTCGCAGGGCGTGCCCTCCATTGAAGGGCATTTCGATGAGGCGATTGCGGCGATAGGCGTACTGGAGCAGGTGAAACTTGGCAGAGCACAGGGCGTCAGTGGCCACGTAATTGCCTGTTTTGGCGATCCGGGACTGCTGGCGGCACGTGAACTGGCCAGCGGTCCGGTCATCGGCATCGCAGAAGCGGCCATGCATACGGCCACACTGGTGGCAACGCGTTTCTCGATCGTCACCACGTTGCCGCGCACGCTGGTCATCGCACGACATTTACTTCAGCAGTATGGCTTTACCCACCATTGTGCGGCCTTACATGCTATCGATTTACCCGTGCTGGCGCTGGAGGATGGCAGCGGACTGGCACAGGAGAAAGTGCGCCAGCGCTGTATACAGGCAAAACGGGAAGATGGCTGTGGGGCGATTGTTTTAGGCTGCGGCGGCATGGCAACGTTGGCGGCGTCGCTCACACAGGAGCTGGAGATGCCGGTGATTGATGGCGTCAGTGCGGCGGTAAAAATGGTGGAATCGCTGGTGGCGCTGGGATTTGGCACCAGCAAACAGGGCGATTTGGCTTATCCTTTACATAAACCCCTCTCGGGTGCCTTTCAGCACCTAAACTAAGCAGATGTTCCCGTTCACCGACAGGATGCAAGTTATGACTGAAAGCCAGGATAAGAAAACCTACAGCTTCAATAAAAATTACCCGCGCGATCTAATCGGTTACGGCGCGAATCCTCCTCATGCGGCGTGGCCCAAAAAAGCGCGGGTGGCGGTGCAGTTTGTGCTCAACTACGAGGAGGGGGCCGAGAACAGCGTATTACATGGCGACACGGGTTCAGAGCAGTTCCTGTCTGACATCATTGGTGCCGCCAGCTATCCCGATCGTCACATGTCGATGGAATCGCTGTATGAATACGGTTCCCGAGCCGGTTTCTGGCGCATTCATAACGAGTTTCAGAAACGGGGATTGCCCCTCACCGTGTTCGGTGTGGCGATGGCCCTGGCGCGTCATCCTGAAATCGTAGACGCCATTAAACAGGCGAAGTACGACGTGGTCAGTCACGGCTGGCGCTGGATCCACTATCAGGGCATCGATGCTAAAACCGAGCGTCAGCACATGCAGCAGGCGGTGGATGTGTTAACGGATCTGTTTGGTCAGGCGCCGACGGGCTGGTACACCGGACGCGACAGCCCGAATACGCGTCGTCTGGTGGTCGAACAGGGCGGATTCAGTTACGACAGCGACTATTATGGCGACGATCTGCCCTTTTGGACGCAGGTTACCTGTCAGGATGGTACGGTAAAACCGCATCTGATCATTCCCTATACGCTCGAATGTAACGATATGCGCTTTGCATCGCCCCAGGGCTTTAACACCGCAGAGCAGTTCTTCACGTATTTGCGCGATACGTTCGACGTGCTGTATGAAGAAGGCGAGACCGCGCCCAAAATGATGTCGGTGGGGATGCACTGCCGCCTGTTAGGGCGCCCGGGAAAATTCCGCGCGCTACAAAACTTCCTTGACCACATTCAGCAGCATAAGGATGTGTGGATCTGTACCCGGCAGCAGATTGCCGAGCACTGGATAAAAACGCATCCCGCTTCAGAAGCGTAATCGCTTCCGGGCGGCAAGCGCGTGGCGGCAAAAGGCTGTCGCCACGTGCTGTCATTGTTGCTGTCACCTGCGTGACAGCCGTGCGTGGAAGCGCTCAGTCGCACAGGGCGGGATCGGCCTCAATCATCAACTGCTTCATCTCCTCGAAATGCCGCAGAGAGAAGTCGGGAATACCTTCCCAGTCGCGGGCCGTTTTTTCCGCAACCTCATCGCTCAGGACTTTCAAGGGTTGCCCGGTAGACCAGGCGGTGACCAAAATCTGGCAGGCGCGCTCTAGCGTCCAGATGTCATCAAAGGCCTCGCCAATGGTCTGGGCGGTAACCATGACGCCGTGATTGCCCATTAACAGACGACGCTTATCGGTCAGCAGGCTGGCCAGACGTGCGCCTTCCTCTTTCGTATCGGCCATGCCACCGTATAACGTATCTACCGCGATGCGGTTGAAGTAGCGCGCGCTGTTTTGATCGACAGGCGGAATGTGCGGCTGCGCCAGGCAGGCAACGCTGGTGGTGTAAACCGGATGCAGATGCATCACGACCCGGGTTTCTGGCAGCCGCTGATGAATTTGCCCATGAATGGACCAGGCGGTGGCATCAACATCATCCCACTCTGCACAGGATGCATCCTCAGCATTGAGCAGCAGTAAATCGCTGGCGCGAAGGCGTGAAAAGTGTTTCCACTTTGGGTTCATCAGAAACTGCTTACCATCCGGTGAGACAGCGGCACTGAAATGATTCGCTACCGCCTCATGCATGCCCAGGTGGGCAATAATGCGGAAGGCTGCCGCCAGATCGATACGCGTTTGTTCTTCGAAAGAAAGCGCCATATTACCTCCAGAAAATGAACGCGTGCCCGGCACGCGTTTGAGATTAAGGCTTAGGCATCAAGGTCTTGAGATCGTCCGCCGTCGGCGCTTCAAAATGGTATTTTTTGAGCAGTGCGGCATACTCTGGCGTTTTACTGTAGGCTTCCAGCGCCGCAACCAGGGCCTGTTTCACCTCCGTATTGTCCTTCTTCACGCCGAAACCGTTTAATACGGGATAGATGAGCGTCGTGGAAGATATCTGGATGCGGTCGCCCAGCTTCTGGACAACGCCACGCGCCACCGCGGCATCGGTGATCTGCGCTTCCACCGCATGGGAAAGCATCGCCTGAGTCGTCTGAGGATCGGTCGCATATTCGCTGATCGCGATAGGGGGCTTACCGTTTTTCACACAGTAATCGTCAGACAGTTTATGCAACTGCTGTAGCCAGGAGGTGGCGCCCATTGAGCCAATTTTATGGCCGCAGAATTCTTCAGGCGTCTTGGGTTGATAATCACTTCCCTTCAGCGACAGGATAGCCTCGCCGCTTTTCAGGTAGGGAATCATGTCGATCACTTTCATGCGATCGGCGGTGATATACATCGACGAGTTAGTGATATCGAACCGGTTACTCTGTAAACCGGTGATCAGGTTAGGAAAACGGGTATCAATATTCACGGCCTGACGGCCCATCACTTTTGCCAGGCCATCAAGAAACTCAATGTCAAAGCCAGCGGGTTTATTATCCTTCATGTATTCATAAGGAAAGAAGGTCATATCCGATCCGGCGATGATTTTACCTGGTTGTAAAAAGGCTGAGGCGTTAAATGACGCCAGGACAGCGCCTGCGGCAAGCAGACTTAATACACATGTTTTCATCATTATTATCTCTCTGTTAGGCGCAATCAGACGTTGGCAAGATCTTGACCTGCCTGCTGAACAAAGAACGAGGCTCCGCGCGGTTTCTGCGGCAGGCGAAGTTCATTTGGGGTGCTGCGGACCATGCCGCTTTCGTCACCATAAACCAGCGTTCCGGCATCCGGGCTGGGCAAGGGGTTTTCACCGAAAGGCAGCGCGTCTTCCGCCGCGTACACGGCGATAAACAGCGTGCGCGGCCACTCGGTTTCATTGGGGCTGGAGGCGTGCAGCAGCCTTGTATGCATAAAGCACACGGACCCGGAGGGACCAAAGCAGGCGCTGGGCTGCTGACACTGCTCTTTCACCACCGCAGGCTCGACGGCCCCGGTAAAACGCCCGTCCTGCCAGTGCGAATACAGTGGTCCCCGATGGCTGCCCGGCACCACGTTCAGCGGGCCATTTTCCGGCGTGACCTCACTGACCATCAGCAGCGCGGTCACGATATCGTCGTTGCTGTGCGGGGTGAACAGGAAATCCTGATGCCATTCCACTTTCGTTGCGGTATGGGGCAGCTTCGAGTTGATCTTGCTGTGATGATAGCGTGCGCCGCTGCCACCAATTAACTGCCCGGCAATCTGCGCCATTCGTGACTGCAGTGCCGCATAGCGATAGGCGGCAGAGATGTCGTTTGGTGAGCTCACGCGACGCAAAGAAGGATGGTCGGCACTGTGATCGCTCTCAATGTCGAAACGCGAACGGCCATCCTGAGTATTGCCCCAGGGGGCACTCTGGCTGCGGCTTTCCTCAACCCACTGGTCAAAATCGTGCTGCAGCGCGGCGATTTCCTCGCTTGTCAGGACATGTTCAACTACCAGAAATCCCTGCTGGTGATACTGATCTACCTGCCACTGTTCAATCATGGTCGTGCCCTCGTGTTGAATACATCGTTACGCCAGCGAGACATCCTTCAGAAATGCTTCCACGCGCGGATGCTGGCCATCGCGCAGCGCCTGGGGTGCGTCGTCACAGACCACGCGTCCTTTTTCCATAAAGACAATTCGGTCAGAAACTTTGAAGGCAAAGTTCATCTCATGGGTCACGATCACCATGGTGATGCCCTCGCTTGCCAGGGCTTCAATCACCTGAAGGACTTCATTCACTTTTTCAGGATCCAGCGCTGACGTGGGTTCGTCGAACAGCATGATTTGGGGGCGCATCATTAAGGCGCGTGCGATAGCCACGCGTTGCTGCTGACCACCGGAGAGCTGATGAGGGTATTTCCACGCATGTTCGAGCATGCCGACTTTGAAAAGCAGCGCGGCGGCCTGCTGCTTTAAGGCCTGGGTGGGCGCGAGCTTGTGATAGCGCGGTGCCAGCATCAGGTTATCCATAACGTTGAGGTGGCTGAACAAGTTGAAGCTCTGAAAAACCATCCCAATGTTGAGGCGGTGCTCGGTATGCTCAATGAAGCGTGGCTTACGTTGTTCTCCCTGCTGACGAAGGTGAATAAAAGGTTTTCCGTTAATACGAATCTCACCGTTATCGATCTGCTCCAGGCCGTTGAGCAGGCGAATCAGCGTGGTTTTTCCCGAGCCTGAAGGCCCGATCACCGAGACCACCTCACCAGCGTGGATCTGCAGGTTCACTGCGCCCAGTACTTCAACATTGTTGTAAGCCTTGTGAAGACGCAGGGCCTGCAACGCTGGCCCGCTGTCGTGCACTGCCTGACGAACCGGGCTCACCGCCGTGCGTTGTGCGAGGTCGAACAGTTGCGCATCGGGTTTGCCGGAAGGCTGACGCTGCGTGACGTCAAGATAGCGCTCCAGCTGCTTTAACAGGAAATCAAAGACGGTGACGATCAGCACGTAATAGAAAGCCACGGCAGCCATGGTTTCCATGACCAGAAAGTTCTGCGAGTAAAGCCGCTGGCCGACCATCAAAATTTCGGTAAGTGAGATAACAGAGACCAGCGACGTCAGCTTCACGATCGCGATGTATTCGTTCGCCAGCGCTGGCAAGGCCACACGCAGAGCCTGCGGAATAATAATGCGCCACTGAATACCGGCATAGCGTAGTCCCAGTGCCCGGGCAGCCTCGCTCTGGCCCCTGGGAATTGACAGCAGCCCGCCGCGGTGAATCTCCGCGATGTAGGCGCTCTCACAAATGGTCAGCGCGATAAACCCGGCCCAAAACGGATCGCTCAATATCGCCGACGTGGCGGGCACTGCCTGAGGCAGGTTGTAAACAAAGATCAGCAGCACCAGTAAAGGCAGGCTGCGAAAGAGCCAGATATAAAATCGGGCAGGCAGCGTCAACAAGGGATGGCGCGACTGCTTGGCCAGCGCCAGAATAAATCCCGCGATAATGCTCATTCCCCAGGTCAGCAGGCTCAGTTTGATGACGGTCCAGGTCGCCAGCCAAAAGTTAGCGTCGCTAAACAGACTGAACATATAGTTCCAGTTAAATGTCATGGGCTTGCTCACATTAAACAGAAGAGGGTTAGTCATTTAATTCTGTAATTCACTATGGCGGCATGACGGGAACGATAGCAATTAGTAATTTCTTTGGTTCTGATTTTAAAAAAACTATCCAATGGCTATCTGCCTTTTTAAATGACGTGTTTTTAATATCACAGGGGAATAATTAGCGTATTGCTTCCCTTTTTGCGCTTATTTAGGGCAGGGCGCTGATCATTAAGACGCAACGTGAGAGTTATTGGTGCAATTTCTTTTTTTGAGCGTCGCGATCGGTTGCGGCTAAAAAAACAGGCGGGCGGTATTTTTGAATAAAGGGCACGCAGGCTAACTGAACGTGATGTGGCACAGCATTTGCAGCGCTACTTAGTAGAAAACGAAGCAAAGCTTCCGGGTAGCCATAAAAAACAGAGGTAACGCTATGAGTCGCTTTACACTTAAACAGCTCAGGTATTTTGTCGCCGTCGTAGAGACAGAAAGCATTGCTGAAGCTTCGCGCCAGCTGCATATCGCACAGCCCTCTATCTCTGTCTCCATTAAAAATCTGGAAGACGCCTTCGATCAGCAGCTGTTGATCCGTCATCATGCTCAAGGGGTTTCTCTGACGCCCGGTGGCCGCCGTTTTTATGAAAAAGCCCAGGAGCTGTTACGCCTGACACATGAGTTTGAGCAAAATTCACGTGCAGATAACACGCTGATTTCAGGAACGATTGCAATAGGTTGCTTCGAATCTGCGGCACCGCTGTACATGCCAAAACTGATTGCGGGCTTCAAAAAGCGTTATCCCGACATCACCATTGAACTTTACGATGGCGAGCAGCATGAACTGATGCACGGGCTCCATCGCGGACGTTTCGACCTGGCTTTCCTGTACGATCTTGAGCTGGATAACACGATACAAAAAGCGGCGTTGAACGCGCCGCATAAACCCTATGCGCTCTTGCCAGTAAAGCATCCGCTGGCGCAAAAATCCCTCGTCACGTTGCGTGAGCTGAGTCAGGAACCCATGATTTTACTGGATGCTGTACCCAGCAGGAATTACTTCATCAATATTTTCAAAAGCAAAGGTTATCACCCGCAGGTTGCCTACAGTTCGCCCTCCATCGAAATGGTACGGTGCATGGTGGGGCAGGGATTAGGCTTTTCCGTGCTGGTCACCCGGCCTTACACGGATATGACTTATGACGGTGAAAAACTTGCGCAGATTGATATTGAAGATGAGATGGAAGCCTCGACGTTAATCATGGCCTGGTTAAGTCATAATGAACCGACGCGCCCAACAAAACTTTTTATGGACTATTGCCAGAATAGTGCATTAGGGCCGACGGCGTGAAAAGCAGGGTGCATTTATCGTGCAGTTCGCTAAGAAAAGGAAAAGTATTTTTGACCAACGGTGTTGAGTCATTCCGCGTTGTAATCGTTGGGTGGCCATAATAATCGGCTGCACATCCTTTGCTTATTAATTTCTTATTCAGATATTAGCTTTATAATATTTTACCCATTCACTTGCCTCAAATAGTCTTGGCGCTATCGCGTGTCAGGAACACGTCATTGAAACGGCGGGCTTGAGGATGGTGGAATGACAATAACAGAGCAAGAAACAGACACCCTGGTGATTGGGGCAGGACAGGCCGGTATCGCCATGAGCGAGCATCTGGGGCGGCTCGGCATTCCGCATTGCGTGTTGGAAAAAAAACGTATTGCTGAGGCATGGCGGACCCGCCGCTGGGATTCTCTGGTCGCCAACGGCCCGGCCTGGCACGACCGGTTTCCCGGCATGACGTTTTCGGGACAGGATCCCGACAGCTTTGTGCCTAAAGAACAGATCGCGGACTATTTTGAAGCCTATGCGCAACACATTAAAGCCCCTGTCAAGACCGGCGTCGAGGTCATCAGCGTGGCGCCCCGTGCCGGGCGCAGCGGGTTCGATGTCCTCACCTCTGAAGGCCCGCTCGTCGCTCAACGTGTGGTCGTTGCCACAGGCCCCTTTCAGAAGCCCATTATCCCCGCGATTGCGCCCACGGATGCGGGATTCACTCAATTGCATTCAGCAGACTATCGCAACCCGCAACAACTGCCTGAAGGCGGCGTGCTGGTGATCGGCGCAGGCTCGTCAGGGGTGCAGATTGCTGATGAGCTGCAGCGTGCAGGAAAAGACGTCTGGCTCTCTGTTGGGCCGCACGATCGGCCGCCGCGCCGTTATCGCAACCGGGATTTTTGCTGGTGGTTAGGTGTGCTCGGCCTGTGGGATGCTGCTGCCAGTCAACCGGGTAAAGAGCACGTCACCATTGCGGTCAGCGGCGCGCGAGGCGGCCATACCGTTGACTTTCGCAGGCTGGCGGAACAGGGCATCAACCTGGTCGGGTTAACGGAGCGCTTTTCCGGTGATGTCGTGACCTTTAAGCCCGATCTGGCGCAAAACATCGCCTCGGGTGATGAAAACTATTTATCCCTGCTTGACGCGGCGGATGCCTGGGTAAAACGGCATGGCCTGAATTTGCCCGAGGATCCGGCCGCGCGCGCGTTTCTGCCCGATCCGGAAAGCGTCTCGCATCCTGTGCAGTCGCTCAATCTCGTCCGCGCAGGGATAACCACCCTCATCTGGGCAACGGGCTATGCCACCGATTACAGCTGGCTGAAGGTTAACGCCTTTGACGAGAAGCGCAGACCCGTTCATCAACGCGGCGTTTCCACCGAGTCCGGGCTCTATTTTCTCGGGCTTCCCTGGCAGTCGCGCCGGGGGTCCTCGTTTATCTGGGGCGTGTGGCATGACGCAAAATATGTCGCCGACCATATTGCTATCCAGCGCCAGTATCAGGATTACCGTGCCGCTTCAGAAAACTGAACCAGGAGACTGTCTTTATGCCAACCCATACACGTATTCGGATGTTTAACACCAAAGAAACCTATCCCAATCAAACGCTGGACAACGATCTCTGCCAGGCCGTGCGTGCAGGTAACACGGTGTATCTGCGGGGCCAGGTCGGCACTGACTTCGACGGCAATCTGATTGGTCTGGGCGATCCGGCTGCACAGGCGGCGCAGGCGATGAAAAATGTGAAGCAACTGCTGGAAGAGGCAGGAAGCGACTTGTCGCATATCGTCAAAACCACCACCTATATTATCGATCCGCGCTATCGCGAGCCGGTGTACCGTGAAGTGGGAAAATGGCTTAAAGGCGTTTTCCCCGTCTCGACTGGTCTGGTGATTTCAGCCCTGGCGCAGCCGCAGTGGCTGATGGAAATAGATGTCATTGCGGTGATTCCGGATGACTGGAAAGGTGGAGCGACCCAATGACCTTATCGGTAACGGCACGTTGTGAAGAAACCGGTCAACTTGGCATCGCCATCAGTTCATCCAGCATCGCCGTGGGCGCGCGCTGCCCCTGGCTGCAGGCTGGCGTGGGGGCCGTATCCAGCCAGAACATTACGTTGCCTTCTCTGGGGCAGCAGATTCTGGTGTATCTGGATCAGGGCCGCGCGCTCGATGTGGCGCTCAAGCTGGCGCTGGCTGAAGACAGATTCAGTGACTACCGTCAGGTCGCCGCAATCGATATCCAGGGGAATACGGCGTTTTTCAGTGGCAGCCAAACCCTGGGGATCTGGAGCGTGGCTGAAGGAAAAAACTGTATCGCCGCAGGTAATATGTTGGCGGACAAAGGCGTGACGGCAGCAATGTGTGCGGCTTTTGCTGCGGCCTCCGGTGAACTGGCCAGCAGGCTGCTTGCGGCCCTTCAGGCCGGTGTAGCGGCGGGCGGAGAAGCCGGACCGTTACATTCTGCCGCGCTCAAACTGGTGGATGACTACACCTGGCCATTGGTGGATCTGCGCATCGACTGGACAGAGGGCGATCCTGTTGGACAACTGACGCAACTGTGGCTTGCCTATGAACCGCAGATGGAAGCCTATGTCACGCGCGCGTTGGATCCGCGTGAGGCTCCCTCCTATGGCGTGCCCGGCGATGAATGATCGTTTAAGGGCGATTCTGGCCTCACTGCTGGCCGTTGACACAACCAGTCGGGCGTCAAATCTGGCCCTGATTCAGTTTATTGACGACTACCTGACTGACAGAGGCGTGACGACGCAGTGGCTGCTTGATGAGAGCGGTAAAAAAGCCAATCTGTATGCGCGTCTGGGGCCGGACGGCGAGGGCGGGGTCATGCTGTCAGGGCACACGGACGTGGTGCCGGTTGAGGGACAAAACTGGTCCGTTCCGCCTTTCGCCCTGACGGAGCGTGACGGGCGATGTTATGGGCGGGGAAGCGCCGACATGAAAGGCTTTATTGCCTGCGTGCTGGCGTCGCTGGATGACTTTCTGCAACAGCCCCTCCGCATGCCCTTACATCTTGCTTTTTCCTATGACGAAGAGGTCGGCTGCCTGGGCGTGCGCTCGCTGGTGGCGATGCTCAATGCCTCAGCGGCAAAGCCTGCGATGTGTATCGTGGGTGAGCCGACCGGCATGCAGCCGGTTTACGGACATAAGGGAAAGCGGGCGGTGCGCTGCCGGGTACAGGGCCTTGCCTGCCATTCCGCCTATACGCACAAGGGCGTCAACGCGATTCACTATGCCGGGCGGCTAATTGCGCATCTTTTGCATCAGGAAGCGGCGCTCAGGCAGCAACGTGATGAACGGTTCGAACCGCCCTACAGCACGCTGCAGGTGGGCACGATTCAGGGCGGAACAGCACTCAATATTGTGCCTGAAACCTGCCAGTTTGATGTGGAGTGGCGAACGCTGCCCGATACGGATGTCCAGAACCTGTATGACAGTGTGCGCCACTTCGCCGAAGCTGAGCTGATGCCTGAAATGCAGCGCATTGATCCGGTATGTCACATTGCCTTTCAGCCGCTGAGCGACTATCCCGGCTTGCTGACGGATCCGCAGACCGACTTTGCCCGCTGGCTGGCGCAGTGGAGTGGGCAAGACGACTTCACCACGGTGGCCTTTGGCACCGAAGGCGGGTTATTTAACGAGATGGGAATAGCGACCTTGGTTTGTGGGCCGGGAAGTATGGAACAGGGACACAAAGCAGATGAGTTTGTCAGTGTTGAACAGCTTGAACGCTGTATGACGATGTTAAAAAATCTGCGCCAGTGGATGCACGCGGCCGGTTAAGCCACGCAGGGCGGAACGCCCCGTGTGGCCTGAGCCTATCCGCTCGCAGGTGCCGTTTACAACCGACCGTAAAATGTCATCCGGGCCGTCTCAGACAAGGCGATGCCGGGCGCGGTATTGTAAGCCAGCACCGCCAGCATCCGGGTCACGTCGCCTTCGGTAGGCGTCACGCGATGCAGGGAATTACGTCCGCGAAACAGTACCAGGTCACCGGCTTCAATTGCCAGCTCTTCGACGGGCTGCTGTTCATCCAGCACGTCGGCCACGCCCGGATAATTCATCTCGCCCGCATCGGCATCCCGCAGATCTTTCACATACTGAAACCGCCCGCCGCCGGTTGGTTTCTGCACCAGTAACGTGATGGCAAACGACGAGTTATCGAAATGCCATCCCAGCTCTTTCCCGTGCGAGGCATAGTGAAGGTTAATGGACGACAAAGGATCGGCGTAGGGATACAACGCCTCTTCATCAAGCACCTCACACAAAAAAGACTGAAAAAGTGCATCGTCATAGAGCTGACGCAGCGGAGAATCCGGCGCGATGACGTCATCAGTAATACAGCCCTTAGTGCTACTGACTTCGCGGTTCCGGGGATGCGTATCGCTAAACGCAGGGTCCGTTTTCATCAGGTAGACGTTATGCTTACTTTGGGTATGGTAAGCACGGTGGCGTTGCGCATCGCCTTCTGCGACGATGGCCGCTAAGGCGGCGGGCTGTAAAAAATTGCGCAGCACCAGCGCGCCCTGCTGATGAAGTTGCGTCCGACACTGTTGACGCCAGGCGTGACTGGACAGAGGATGTAAGTCAGTGCGTACCAGAGATTCAGACATCGTTTATTTCCTACGCGTGATTATTTAGTCATCACTGTAACGAGGCCCGATTGTACTGAATACCAATAAATATTTAAGACCCTGATAAGGAAGCCTTAATGCCCACGCCGTCGTTGCGCCTGCCTAAAATTAACGTTATTCAGTCATTTAAGGTCGCTGCGGAAACCGGCAGCCTGACAAAGGCGGCGGCGCAGTTGGCCTTGACGCCAGCCGCGGTGAGCCAGCAGATTCGTCAGCTGGAAGATCACCTTGGCTGCGTCCTGTTTTTACGGACTCAGCATGGCGTCATGCTGACTGAGATGGGCAGGCAGTATCTCCGCTACGTGTCGGAAGCCTTCGATATACTGCAGCTTGGTCAACGGAATATCGGGCGAAAAGATACCGCCGCTCAGCTTACGCTGTATGCGCTTCCCGCACTGGCATCAAAATGGGTCCTGCCGCATTTGTCTGACTGGCGCGCGCGCTGCCCGCATGTCGGCCTCTCTCTTCATGGCACGCACGCCGACGTGGACTTCAGTAAAACCCCGGCTGATTTTGTTATTTGCTTTGGGGAAGAGGCCTATCCCAGGCTGAACAAACAGTATCTGTTCCATGATGAGGTTTTTCCGGTCGCCAGTCCCGCGCTGATCAATACCTTTGCTGCCGCAGACAGATTAAACCAGGCTCCGTTGATTCATCTCGACTGGGGGAAAGAGGGACGTTTTCTGCCGGACTGGCCTGCGTGGTTTGAGGCAAAAGGACTCCCTGAGCCCGTGGCGCAGCCCGGCCTGACGTTTAATCTGACCTCACTGGCGATTGATGCGGCGGTGGCAGGCGCGGGGATGCTGTTAGGGCAACGTCACATGATTGCCGGGGAACTGGCCCGGGGCGAGTTGCTGGCGATCGATTCCTTATGTCTGCCGCTCAGTAAACCCTATTATCTTGCCTGGCCTGCGCGGACAACCAGCCAGGAGGGAAGTGAAGAGATGATTGCCTGGCTGCGGGAACGCGCGGCAGAGCACGGTCCCGCCGGAAAGCCAACTGGGGATGCCGCCTCCCTTTCCTGAGGGGCCTGCACTGGTCACCGGGACGATGATCGACCAGCATGAAGGTGAGGCATCCTTGCCTCTGGCGCAAGGGTTCGGTTTAACTCATCAGACTGACCTGGGCCGCGACGATGCGCCAGCCTGAGGGGAATTTCACCCAGGTTTGTTGCTGACGGCCAATTTTCTCCGTGCCTGCACGGGTGAATTCGGTACTGCACACGGCAAAGGCATCGCCAAAGGTAGTGATCACCGTATTCTGTAAGGTGCGATCCAGCCCCGCCGAAGGGCGGGCGGCACGGAAAGCGCGAATCTCATCAATGCCGTACAGGTTCTCTCCGGCACCCAGCCGCACCGTTCTGGCATCGTGCCAGAACAGCGCATCCAGAACGGCAATATCGTTGCCCGTCAGCGCCTGTTCGTAACGGTAAAAGGCGGCGGTTACGGCATCCAGCACGTCGGGGTGGTTAATCTCTTCAGTATTCATCAGGCTCCAGCCATACAGGTAGGCGAAAATGTCAGACCTTGTTGTTCAAGGGCAAAGGCGGCTCGTAATACCGCCTGTTCGTTAAACGGCGCACCGATAAGCTGCACGCCAATCGGCAAGCCGCTTGCCGTGGCCAGTGGAACAGTACAGACGGGCAGGCCGAGAAAAGAGATCGGCTGGGTTAACATGCCCATGCTGGCCTTGGTCGGCAAGTTCTGCCCGTTGATGGCAATAGTTTCCTGATCTATCAGCGGCGCGCTGCAAGGGGTGGCGGGGGCGATCAGGACATCAAACCGATCAAATAACGGCAGTATTTGCTGTTGGAAATGACGGCGGAAGCGTTGCGCCTGCACATACCACGCACCCGGCAGCATCGCGCCCGCCAGCAGGCGCTCACGGGAATGAGGTTCGAACCGTTCAGGTTGCTGACGCAGCGCCGGCAGATAGTGATTGCCGCCTTCTGACGCGGTCATAATAAAGGCGGCTGAGCGGGCCAGTTCGGCTTCCGCCATAATCACTTCCTCACTAGCCTGCAACGCGGTCGCGATTTGAATCTGCGCGTTACGGGCATCATGATCACACCACGTCGAAAAGAAGCCGCCCAGAACCGCACAGCGCAAATCCTGTGCCCCCCGTTCCAACTGAGGCCGCGTGGGTGCCTGAGGCCGATCGGCCTGAAAGGCATCCATGCTGTCTTTACCCTGCAGGAGATCGTAAACCTGCGCCAGATCGTCAACGCGGCGTGCAAAGGGACCGATGTGATCCAGACTGGCGACAAACGGATGGCTACCGCTGCGGGACAGGCGACCAAAGGTTGGCTTCAGGCCAAAGATGCCGCACAGGGAAGCCGGCACGCGTATCGATCCATTGGTATCCGTGCCCAGCGAGAAAGGCACCAGTCCGGCCGCCACGGCTGCCGCTGAACCGCCGGAGGATCCCCCGGCGATCCGCGCCAGATCATGCGGATTGCGCGTGGCGCCATAGTGGCTGTTTTCAGTGGTAAAACCGTAGGCATAGGCATCCATATTCACCATGCCAGAAAGCAGGGCGCCGGCCTGTTGCAGTTGGGTGATGGCAAAGGCGTCACGGTTGGCTGCCGGGCGCTGACGAAATAATTCAGCCCCAGCCAGGGTTGAGTAACCCTGCACATCAAACAGGTTTTTTACCGCATAGGGAATGCCCGCCAGCGGCGGTAACATCTCACCGCGCAGGCGCTGTTTATCAATCGCATCCGCTTCCTGCAACATTCGCGTTGAAGTGATATCCGTCCAGGCATTAAGCTGCGGATTCTGTTTCTCAATCGCGGTCAGCGTCTGCTCCGCCACTTCACGCGCACTGATCTCTCCCTGCTGAATCTTCTGCTGAAGTGCCTGAATGGAAACCTCGCTCAGCCTCATGCGTTGTACACTCCTGCAACTTCAAGACGATCGTCCAGCGGATAAGCCATCAGCGGGGCCGCCATATCGGCAATGCGCGTCATCTGGACCAGCAGGGCTGCACGGCGTGCGTCGTCCAGCTCCAGATGAAGAATGTGTTCCATTTGGGCGATATAGGTTGCCCACTCAATGTGATTCATAACGTACTCCTGTCAAAAACCGGCGGCGCTGCCGTTGCTACGCGGATCGCTTGCGCCTTCGAACATACCGTTGTTGTGACGAACAATCGCACCTGCATGGCCGACGACTTCACTGAATGGCGGAAGTGACTCCACCTCATGGCCTAACTGACGTAACCGCTCCAGCGTTTCTGGCGCGAAGCGACTCTCCAGCTTGAGGGAATCCGAGGTCTGTCCCCACGTTCGGCCCAACAGCCAGCGGGGTGCGCTGACCGCCTGTTGCAGCGGCAGGCGCTGGATCACATGGCGGGTAAAAATGGCAGCCTGGGTCTGGGGCTGTCCGTCACCGCCCATGGATCCATATACCATCGTCCGGCCGTCTTTCAGGCGCGCCGCGGCAGGGTTCAGCGTGTGGAAAGGTTGTTTACCCGGGGCGAGTGCCAGCAGGTGATCGGGATCGAGGCTGAAAGCCGCCCCGCGGTTTTGCCAGACGATCCCGGTGCCGGGCATCACCACGCCACTGCCAAATTCATGATAAATGCTCTGGATAAAAGAGACGGAAAGGCCGCTGCTGTCCATGACGCCCATCCAGACGGTATCGCCGGGGCCTCGTCCGGTTCCCCATGGCGCAGCGCGGTTATCATCAATCTGGCTGGCGATCGTTGTGAGCAGATCGCTGTCGAGCAGCGCCTGCAGATCGTCCACCACATGACGAGGATCGGTGATGTGCCGATCGCGTAAAGCAAACGCTTTTTTTGTCGCCTCAACGATGCGGTGAATGGTTTGTGCTTCATCGGCATTCGCCATATCCAGATGATCGGTAATGCCCAGGATCGCCAGAGAAACCAGCCCCTGCGTCGGCGGTGTGATATTCCAGATATCGCCTTCGCTATGTCTGACATGCAACGGCTTGACCCGACTGGCCCGCTGCTGCTGTAAATCGGCCAGGGTAACGGGAATGCCCAGGTTGACCATCTCGCCTGCCAGATGGTGCGCCAGCGTGCCGCGATAAAAGCTTTCCAGCCCTTCTTCACTTAACAGACTGAGCGTGCGCGCCAGATCGGGTTGGGTGAAACGACTGCCTTCCGCCGGAACATCTCCGTCCGGCAAAAACAGGGCGGAAAAGCCGGGCTGATGCTGGAGCTCTTCGCGCTTGCTGCGGGTGGCCGAGGCCTGCGAGGCCGTGACCGGAATGCCGTCTGCCGCGTAACGCACCGCGTCACGCAGTAATCGTGCCAGGGGCAGGGGCGTGCCGCCGAGCTCGGCTGACAGCGCCAATGCCTCATGCCAGCCGCTCACCGTGCCCGCCACCGTTAATGCGGCTTTTGGCCCGCGATGTGGAATTTGCGTTTCACCCTGATAGAAGTCGATATTTGCAAGAGAACCCGCTCTGCCGCTGGCGTCGATAGCAATAGGGTCGCCCTTACCCGGCATTATCAGCCAGAAACCGTCCCCGCCCAGGCCGTTCATATGCGGATAGACGACGGCAATAGTCGCAGCAGCGGCCACCATGGCCTCAATCGCATTGCCGCCTTCACGCAGCACCGCCAGCGCACTTTCACTGGCCAGATGATGAGGCGTTACCGCCATGCCCAGCGGGGCCATATTGCTCTGAATCATGCTCTTCTCATTGTGTTATTCAGGGTACAGAACCAATAACTAAGCAAGAGCCGTTCCAGTTTTTATCGTCGCTAAGGATCGGAACCGGTTCATCTGGCCCAAATTATGCTAGCTTCTGTTAAACCCCGCGGTTGAAACAAAAGTTACAGGACCTGAATGAAACAGCTTGATGAACGGCTCAAAACCCATTACCCCCAGCTTTCGCCGCAGGAGCAGCGCATTGCCGACTTTATCTTTGACCACTTCGACGATCTGATTAGCTATAACAGCGCCGAGCTGGCGCGCCTGAGCGGCGTGTCAAAAGCGACCGTCAGCCGGCTGTTTAAACGGCTCGGTTATGACAAGTACAAAGATATGCGCGATGAGCTGCGTACCCTGCGCCAGAGCGGGATGCCGCTAACGGATAACCGCGATGCCGTGCAGGGCAATACCTTACTGTCGCGCCATTACAAGCAGGAGATGGCCAACCTTACACAGTGGGTAAACAGCATTGATGCCCGGCAGTTTACTGAGGTGATCGCTCAACTGGCTCAGGCGAAACGTATCTACATTGTCGGCATGCGCAATGCCTATCCGGTGGCGCTGCACCTGCGCCAACAGCTGATCCAGACGCGTTCGCAGGTGCATATCCTGCCCCAGCCGGGACAGACGCTGGCCGAGGACCTGGTGGATATAACGCCTGAGGATATGGTCGTGGTTATCGCCTTCCGGCGGCGCACCCGCATTATCCAGCCGCTGATGCAGCAGTTGCAAAGCGCCGCTATTCCCGTGCTGGCGCTGTGCGAGCCTCAGGCGCAGAGCGTTATCGCCCTGGCGCGCTGGCAGTTTTGCGCACCACTGGACAGCGTGTCAGCGTTTGACAGTTACGCGTCGGCCATGAGCCTGATCAACCTGCTTGCCAATGCCTTGCTGCATGAACTGCTGTCAGACGGACGCCAGCGCATTCACCATATTGCCGATCTTTATCACCAGCTTGACGAGCTGGAGCACCGTTAACAGGCACCGTTTTGGTGCTTTGCCCCGTTTTGGAACGTCCTGCGGGGCAACGTCTGATGCCTCTGTATCGCTATAAATAGCGCTTAGCAGCCATTAAGTCGCTTTTTTCAGCGTGCGTCCGCGTTGGCACATTAGTTGCAGAATGCCTTCAATAAGAATCTTTTGTTTCACATAATCTCACCGGGGTGCATAATGAAAAAAGTTCTGATGGCGGTCGCAGCAGCGGCAGTATTGATGGTGCAGGCGGGCAACGTGTTGGCCGATCAACTGCAGGATATCCAGAAACGCGGCGTGCTGCGGGTTGCGGTACCGCAGGATTTCCCGCCGTTTGGCTCAGTGGGAACCGATCTGCAACCCCAGGGCTATGACATCGACATGGCGAAGTATCTGGCTAAGCAGATGAAACTTAAGTTGCAGCTGGTGCCGGTGACCAGCGCGAACCGCGTACCTTACTTGCAAACGGACAAAGTTGACCTGGTGATCTCCAGCATGGGGAAAAACCCGGAACGCGAAAAGGTGATCGACTTTAGCCGGGCCTATGCGCCGTTCTTCCTGGGCGTTTTCGGTCCTAAAGGCGATCATCTGAAAGATGCCGCAGCACTGAGCGGTAAATCTGTTGGCGTCACCCGCGGTGCGGTAGAGGACATGGTACTGAGTGAGGTAGCCCCTAAGGATGCGCAGGTGAAACGTTATGAAGATAACAACACCACCTTATCCGCTTACCTCTCCGGCCAGGTGCAGTACGTGGCAACGGGTAATCTTGTGGTCGCGGCCATTACGCGTCAGAACCCGGCAAAAGCCCCTGTTGCGCAATTTATGCTGAAAGACTCTCCGTGCTATATCGGATTGAAGAAAGACGAGCCGGCGCTGAAAGACAAAGTGAATACGCTGATCGAGCAGGGCATTAAAGACGGCACGCTGAATAAAATGTCCGAAGAGTGGCTGAAAGCGCCGCTGCCAGCCAACCTGGGCGCATAAGGACGGAGCAATGACCGGGCAACTTAATTTCCCTGCATTGTGGCCGTACTGGCCGGAGTTGCTCTCCGGCCTGTGGGTAACGATCCAGTTAACCGTGCTGGCAACGGTCGGGGGCGTCAGTATCGGTATCATCGGCGCGGCGCTGCGCAGTGGTAAACCCAGTTGGTTAAGCCGCCTGTGGGGCCTCTATGTTGAACTGATACGCAACACGCCGTTTGTGGTGCAGCTGTTCTTTATTGTGTTCGGCTTGCCGAACCTGGGGCTGAAACTCACGGCGGGTGAAGCCGCGCTGCTGGCCATGCTGGTTAACCTGGGGGCTTACAGTACGGAAATTATCCGTGCCGGTATTCAGGTCACGCCAAAAGGGCAGTGGGAAGCCGGTCGGGTTCTGGGGTTGACGCGCAGCCAGACGTTTTTACGCGTGGTTTTGCCGCCGTCGCTGCAGCGGATTTATCCGGCGCTGGTGAGCCAGTGCATCATTGTCATGCTGGGATCGTCGGTGGTTTCGCAGGTCTCCTACGAGGAACTGACCTTCGCCGCCAACCTGATTCAGTCGCGCACCTTTTTGAGTTTTGAAGTCTACTCGGTGACCACGCTGATTTACCTGGCGTTGTCGATTGTGATGCGTCAGCTGCTGCTGGCGATTGGCCGCAAATGGCTGGGGGTGCAGGCATGATGACAACCTTTACTGACTGGGACATCCTGCGCAATCTGCTGCTGGCGGCTCGCTGGACCATCGCGCTGTCGCTGGTGGCCTTTTTAGGCGGCACGCTGGTCACGCTGCCGCTGCTGTTTTTACGCCTGTTAAAGCGTAAATGGCTGACGCGCGTGATCCGTGCCTATACCGAACTGTTCCAGGGCACGCCGCTGCTGATGCAGCTGTTTCTGGCTTTCTTTGGCGTCGGACTGTTCGGTATCGACGTCGCGCCCTGGACCGCCGCCTCGCTGGCGCTGACCTTTTATACCAGCGCGTTTCTGCTGGATATCTGGCATGGCAGTATTCAGGCCCTGCCCAAGGGCCAGTGGGAAGCATCACGCTGCCTCGGGCTTGATTTTGGTCAGACGCTGACGCGGGTCATCGCACCCCAGGCGATTCGCATTGCGATTGCCCCCACGGTGGGATTTGCGGTGCAGGTGATCAAAGGCACGGCGCTGGCATCCATTATCGGGTTCGTCG
This sequence comes from Pantoea ananatis LMG 2665, assembly GCF_000710035.2. Lineage (GTDB taxonomy): Bacteria > Pseudomonadota > Gammaproteobacteria > Enterobacterales > Enterobacteriaceae > Pantoea > Pantoea ananatis. Next base: position 35,636 of record NZ_JMJJ01000002.1, read on the forward strand.
AGCTGACCAAGGCCGGCACCATTCTGAATAACGTGACCTATCAGCCCTTTAAAGTCTTTGGGCTGGTGGCACTGGGCTATTTCCTGCTGTGTTATCCGCTGTCGCGTTACAGCCAGTATCTGGAGAAAAAATTTAATGCCGCTCATCACCATTAATCAGGTGCAGAAGTATTACGGCACCAACCACGTTCTCAAAGGCGTGGATCTGGATATCGATATGGGAGAAGTGATCTCCATTATCGGGCGCAGCGGTTCAGGCAAAAGTACGCTGTTGCGCTGCATGAACGGGCTGGAAGGCTATCAGGATGGCAGCATTAAACTCGGCGGTATGACGATTACCGACCGTGATTCCCAGGCGCGGGAAATCAGCCGCTCAGTCGGCATGGTGTTTCAGAACTTCAATCTGTTCCCGCATATGACGGCGCTGGAAAACGTCATGCTGGCGCCGCGTCGGGTGCTGAAAAAAAGCCAGGCGGAGTGCCGCGAACTGGCGGCGCGCATGCTGGAAAAAGTGGGGCTGGGCGAGCGGCTGGATTATTACCCTTCCAGCCTGTCTGGTGGTCAGCAGCAGCGCGTTGCCATTGCCCGCGCGCTGGCGATGGAACCCCGCGTCTTACTGTGTGATGAGATTACCTCTGCACTGGATCCTGAGCTGGTCGGTGAAGTGCTAAAAGTGCTGGAACAGCTTGCCGCCGAGGGCATGACGTTGATTCTCGTCACCCATGAAATGAACTTCGCCCGCGACGTGGGCGATCGTGTGGTCTTTATGCATCAGGGGCGCGTCTGGGAGCAGGGCGACAGTAAAACGCTGTTCGCTTCTCCACAGACGGCGGAGCTAAAGCAGTTTATTTCCTCTGTGCGTCTTTGAGTGCTTAACAAGGAATTCACTATGGATATCTCTCAATTTCCGCAAATTAATCCTCCTCAGCGTCTGTTAATGGGGCCTGGCCCTATCAATGCCGATCCGCGCGTGCTGCGTGCGATGTCGAGCCAGCTGCTCGGGCAATACGATCCGGCCATGACGCACTATATGAATGAGGTGATGGCGCTGTATCGTGGCGTGTTTCGCACGGAAAACCGCTGGACGTTACTGATTGACGGCACCTCACGCGCTGGTATTGAGGCAATTCTGCTGTCGGCGATTCGCCCCGGCGATAAAGTGCTGGTGCCGGTCTTTGGCCGTTTTGGTCATCTGCTGTGTGAAATTGCCCGCCGCTGCCGTGCCGATGTGCACACGATTGACGTGCCATGGGGCGAGGTCTTTACGCCAGACCAGATTGAAGACGCCATCAAAAAAGTCAAACCGCGCCTGTTGCTGACCGTGCAGGGCGATACCTCGACCACCATGCTGCAGCCGCTGGCTGAGTTGGGTGCCATCTGCAAAAAATATGGCGTGCTGTTTTATACCGATGCGACGGCGTCGCTGGCGGGCAATGCGCTGGAAACCGATGCATGGGGACTGGATGCGGTCTCCGCGGGCATGCAGAAATGCCTGGGCGGCCCGTCCGGAACCTCCCCGATTACGTTGAGCGATGAGATGGCGGCGATAGTCCGCAAGCGCAAATGCGTGGAGCAGGGGATCCGCACCGACGCGCATCAGGATGGTGACGACGAGATGATCTACTCCAACTATTTCGATCTCGGCATGATCATGGACTACTGGGGCCCGGAACGGCTCAATCACCATACTGAAGCCACCAGCGCCCTGTTCGGCGCGCGTGAGTGTGCGCGTCTGATTCTGCAGGAAGGGCTGGACAACGGCATTGCCCGCCACCAGCTTCACGGCGAGGCGATGCTGAAAGGCATTCAGGGAATGGGGCTGGAAACCTTTGGCGATCTCAGTAACAAGATGAGCAATGTCCTGGGCGTGGTGATTCCCCAGGGCGTCAATGGCGATGAAGTGCGTAAGCTCATGCTGGAGGATTTTGGCATTGAGATCGGCACGTCCTTTGGCCCGCTGCATGGCAAAGTGTGGCGCATCGGCACCATGGGTTATAACGCGCGTAAAGACTGCGTGATGCAAACGCTGGCGGCGCTGGAAATGGTCCTGTCCCATGTCGGTTATCGTACGCCACAGGGGGCCGGTTCGCAGGCGGCATGGAACCACTATGGGAGCCATGCATGATGATGAATGCCAGCGAGGCTCAGATTGCCGCTCGGCGCGTGATGGCGCGCTGTGACGCGCTGGCTGAGATCAGTGAAAGCGATCAGGGCCTGACACGGGTTTACCTGTCGCCAGAGCACCTGCGGGCCAATGCGCGCGTGGGCGAATGGATGCAGGCTGCCGGTATGACGGTCTGGCAGGATGAGGTGGGCAATATCTGCGGTCGCTATGAGGCCGCGCAGCCCGGCGCTCCCGCACTGTTATTGGGTTCGCATCTGGACACGGTACGCAACGCCGGCCGCTATGACGGGATGCTGGGCGTGCTGAGCGCCATTGAAACCGTCCAGTGGCTGCACGATCGCCAGCGTCGATTGCCGCTGGCCATTGAAGTCATCGGCTTCGGGGATGAAGAGGGCACGCGCTTTGGCATCACGTTGCTGGGCAGTCGCGGCATTACCGGCACCTGGCCTGACAGCTGGCCGACACATCCTGACGGCAACGGCATCACGGTTTCCCAGGCGATGAGCGACGTGGGGCTGGATGCCAGTCAGATCCAGCGTGCCGCGCGCAACGTCAGCGATATCGTGGCCTATCTGGAGCTGCACATTGAGCAGGGACCTTGCCTGGAGCAGGAAGATCTCGCGCTCGGGGTGGTCACGGCGATCAACGGTGCCCGTCGCCTGAACTGCTGCTTTACGGGCGAGGCGGGCCATGCCGGTACGGTGCCGATGAAGCATCGTAAAGATGCCCTGGCGGCGGCGGCGGAATGGATGGTGTTTATTGAACACACGACGCGCGAACAGCCGGGGCAGTTAGTGGCAACGGTAGGCACGCTCAACTGCGCACCGGGCGCGGTCAACGTCATTCCGGGCGAGGTGAATCTGTCGCTGGATGTGCGCGGGCCCGAGGACGCACCGCTTGAAGCGCTGCTGTCCGCCTTGCTGACCCAGGCGGAAGCCATTGCGCTGCGTCGGGGATTAACCTTCGAATCTCATGAGTATTACCGCATTGCGGCGACGGCCTGCGATGCCGGATTGCAACAGGCGTTGAGCCACGCGGTTGAAACCGTACAGGGGCGCAGCCTGGCCCTGCCCAGTGGCGCAGGCCATGATGCTATCGCAATCGCAGAACGCTGGCCGGTAGGCATGCTGTTTGTGCGTAACCATCGCGGTATCAGCCACCATCCGGCCGAATCGGTCAATGAAGCCGATGTCGCCCCGGCGGTTCAGGCCTATTTGCAGACGATATGTCACCTTGCGGAGCAGCATTAAGATGGATTTAGGCACCTTTAACCAGCTACCGCAAGCCGTCGCTCAGCTTGCGCTCTCGCACTGCGTCGCGATTCCTCGCTGGCAGCAGGCGCTGGTGGCGGCCCGCCCGTTTCACAGCGTTGAGGCCCTGCTGGCTGAGGCACAACGGCTGGCCCAGGCCTGGCAGGAAGACGATCTGAATCAGGCGCTTTCAGCTCATCCGCGCATCGGGGAAAAGGCACAGGGCGACGAGAAGGAAAAACGGTTATCACGCAGCGAACAAGCGGCCATGCAACAGGCAGACGATGCGTTACAGCAGGCGATGGTGCAGGGCAACCAGGCTTATGAGGCGCGCTTTAACCGGGTCTTTTTGATCCGGGCGAAAGGGCGCAGCGCACAGAATATGCTTGATGAACTTACACGGCGGCTGGACAACAGCCCGGAAAGCGAGCGCCAGGAATCTCTGGAACAACTGCGGGAAATCACCCTGCTGCGCCTTAAGGAGAGTTTTTCATGAGCACTATCAGCACCCATATTCTGGATACCGCGCTGGGTAAACCCGCGCCAGGCGTAGCCATGTTGCTGGAACAGCACGGGGCACAAGGGTGGGTAACCTGTGCCCGGGGCATCACGGATAACGATGGTCGCCTGAAGGATTTGACACCCGAGCCGCTTGCGCCGGGACAGTACCGCCTGACGGCCGCGATTGGCGAATACTTCCGCGCAGGCGGACGAGAAACATTGTACGTCAGTGCGCAAATTGATTTTGTGCTGACGGAAAGCGCCAGCCATTATCATCTGCCATTTTTAATCTCGCCCTGGAGCTGGTCTACCTATCGCGGCAGTTAACAGGTGCATCAGGCGCAGCGTTTTTCCGCTGCGCTTGAGAGCTATCGGCTATCAATACCTTCGGCCCATCCGACTATATTCCTGCTAACGCCAGGGTTATCTTAAGGTCAATAATGTGAAGGCAACGGAGCCGATAATGAGCACGCCAAAAGATAATGATGTAGCCGCTTCAGGTAAATGTCCCTTTCATCACGGTAAATCGGAAGAAGAAAGCGTTCTGGCTCGTGGAGCCGGCAGTGGTACCAGCAATCGCGACTGGTGGCCAAACATGTTGCGCGTGGATCTGCTAAACCAGCACTCCAACCGTTCTAATCCCCTCGGCGAAAACTTCAACTACCGCGAAGCGTTCAGCACGCTGGACTACTCCGCACTGAAAGCCGACATCCGGGCGTTGCTCACCGACTCCCAATCCTGGTGGCCAGCCGACTGGGGCACCTACATTGGCCTGTTTATTCGTATGGCGTGGCACAGTGCCGGTACTTACCGCACCGTCGACGGGCGCGGTGGCTCAGGCCGGGGTCAACAGCGTTTCGCCCCACTGAACTCCTGGCCAGATAACGTCAGCCTTGATAAAGCCCGCCGCCTGCTGTGGCCGGTAAAACAAAAATACGGTCAGAAAATTTCCTGGGCCGATCTCTATATCCTCGCCGGCAACGTTTCGCTGGAAAATTCAGGTTTCCGTACCTTTGGTTTTGGTGCCGGTCGTGAAGACGTCTGGGAACCGGATATGGACGTGGATTGGGGTAACGAAACCGAGTGGCTGGCCCATCGCCATCCGGAAAGCCTGGCTAACGCACCGCTGGGCGCGACCGAAATGGGGCTGATCTACGTGAACCCAGAGGGGCCTGAAGCCAGCGGCGATCCCGCTTCTGCCGCGCCAGCGATTCGCGCGACATTCGGCAACATGGGCATGAACGACGAAGAGATCGTGGCGCTGATTGCGGGTGGACATACCCTGGGCAAAACCCATGGTGCCGCCGCCGCGAGTCACGTGGGCGTCGATCCTGAAGCCTCACCTATCGAAGCACAGGGCTTTGGCTGGAACAACAGCCACGGCAGCGGTGTGGGTGCAGATGCGATTACCTCCGGCCTTGAAGTCGTCTGGACGCAAACGCCAACCCAGTGGAGCAACTACTTCTTTGAGAACCTGTTCAAATATGAGTGGGTAAAAACGCACAGCCCGGCGGGTGCGATTCAGTATGAAGCGGTCAACGCTGACGACATTATTCCGGATCCGTTCGATCCTGCGAAAAAGCGCAAACCGACCATGCTGGTGACGGATCTGACGTTACGTTTCGACCCCGAGTTCGAGAAGATTTCTCGCCGCTTCCTGAACGATCCGCAGTCCTTTAACGAAGCCTTTGCCCGCGCCTGGTTTAAGCTGACCCACCGCGATATGGGGCCAAAAGCGCGTTACATCGGTCCGGAAGTGCCAAAGGAAGATTTACTGTGGCAGGATCCGTTACCGCAGCCAACGCATCAGCCGACGGCTGATGATATCAGCGAACTGAAGGCGAAAATCGCTGCATCAGGTTTGACGGTAAGCCAGCTGGTTTCGGCGGCCTGGGCTTCGGCTTCAACCTTCCGTGGTGGCGACAAACGCGGCGGCGCAAACGGTGCCCGTCTGGCGCTGGCGCCCCAGAACAGCTGGGCGGTGAACGCCAGCGTCATTAACGATGTGTTACCGAAACTGCAGCAGATCCAGCAGGAATCCGGTAAAGCTTCTTTAGCTGACGTCATTGTCCTGGCGGGCAGCGTCGGCATCGAAATGGCTGCAGCCGCAGCCGGCGTCAGCGCACAGGTGCCCTTTACCCCAGGCCGCGTGGATGCTCGTCAGGATCAAACTGATGTAGAATCCTTTAACGTACTCCAACCGCTGGCAGATGGTTTCCGTAACTATCGTCGCGTACAGGGAGGATCATCCACTGAAACCCTGTTGCTGGATAAGGCGCAGCAACTGACGCTGAGTGCCCCAGAGCTCACCGTCCTGCTGGGTGGCCTGCGTGTCCTGGGCACCAACTTTGACGGCAGCCATCACGGCGTGTTCACCGACCGCGTGGGCGTGCTGAGTAATGATTTCTTTGTGAATCTGCTGGATATGCGCACCGCATGGCGTGCGACCGACGGCAGTGAAGAGATCTTCGAAGGCCGCGATCGTCAGAGCGGAGAAGTGAAGTACAGCGCGACGCGCGCCGATCTGGTGTTCGGTTCCAACGCCATCCTGCGCGCTCTGGCCGAAGTTTATGCCAGCAGCGATGCAAAACAGAAGTTTGTTACCGACTTCGTGGCGGCCTGGACGAAAGTGATGAACCTGGACCGTTTCGACCTGCAGTAAACGCCTGAATCGCCCCCGGCCTGGCCGGGGGCGATTTTATTCTGCCAACGTAAAGCCATCCGCATCGCGCCATGCCGGAAACCGCTCGCGATAAGCCTGCAACTCGGCTAGCGACAGCGACGCCTCAACCTGACCGGCTTTGAACGGCTCGCCCGCCGCCAGAATCTCCCCCTGCGGAGAAATAATTCGACTGTCCCCACTGTACTGATGCTGATTACCATCGCTGCCCACACGGTTGCAGCCTGCTACATATGCCTGATTTTCGATAGCGCGAGCCAGCAGCAGGGCCTGCCAGTGAAGGGCGCGCGCTGCAGGCCAGTTGGCGACATACAGCGCCAGATCGTAGTCATTTTGATTGCGTGAGAACACCGGAAAGCGCAGGTCGTAACAGATTTGCGGCAGAATACGCCAGCCGCGCCACGGAATCACCGTACGCGCCTTGCCCGCAATATAATGCTGCTGTTCATCGGCCATGCGAAACAGATGACGTTTGTCATACTGGTGCAGCGTGCCGTCCGGCTCAACCAGCAGAAAACGGTTTACGGTGCCCTCAGCGGTATGAACGGCGGCGCTGCCGCCCACCAGCGCATTGGTGCGCTTAGCATGGTGCTGTAACCATTCCACGACCTGCGCCTGCGGTAGCGCCGACTGGGCGGCCTCCATGGCAAAACCGGTGGTGAACATTTCGGGCAGAATAATGACATCCCGTTGCGTGAGGTCGGCTAAGATCCGATCGAAATGGCGCAGGTTGGCCTCGCCATCCATCCACGTCAGTGGCTCCTGTAGCAGCGTTATCGCTAAAGTCGACATAACCGCTCCGCTGCCGCATCAAGTGTGGCTTCCTGTTTTGCAAAGCACAGCCGAATCAGTTTGTGCGGGAAAGGCGCCTCGCAGAATACCGACAGCGGAATGGCGGCTACGCCCACTTCACGCGTCAGCCACTGGCAAAAACTGACATCGTCCAGGTCCGAAATGGCACTGTAGTCCGCCAGCAGGAAGTAGGTGCCTTCACAGGGCAACAGGTGAAAACGACTGCTGCGCAAGGCCTGTATCAGTCGGTCACGGCGCGCGCGATAAAACTCGGGCAGTTCACGATAGTGTTCGGGATGCTGGCGCAGCATATCGGCAATCGCCAGTTGCGCAGGCGTGTTGACTGAAAACGTCAGGTACTGATGGATCTTACGGATCTCGGCGCTAATGGCCGCCGGTGCCACGCAGTAACCGACTTTCCAGCCCGTCATATGAAAGGTTTTGCCAAAGGATGACACCGCCACCGCACGTTGACGCAGCTCAGGATGCGCCAGCACGCTGGCATGACCGTCCTGTGCAAAGCAGATGTGTTCATAGACTTCATCGCTCAGCACGTAGATTTCCCGGTCGGCGACAGCCTGCCATAACGCGGCATAGTCCGCGTGATGCCAGACGCTGGCCGAGGGATTATGCGGCGTGTTTAAGATGACCAGGCGGGTTTTGTCGCTTAGCAGCGCGGAGAACGCAGGCCAGTCAACCGTGAACAACGGTGGCTGCAAGGTGAGGCGTTTCAGTGTGCCGCCCGCCAGCTGTACCGCGGGCGCATAGCTGTCGTAACTGGGATCGAAACAGATGACCTCGTCACCGGGCCGCACCAGGGCGGTGATGGCGGCATACAGGGCTTCAGTAGCCCCTGCCGTCACGGTGATATCGCTGTTCACATCGGGCCGATAGCCATAGATCGCGGCGGTTTTATCCGCAATGGCTTCGCGAAGCGGCTGTGCGCCGGTCATGGGTGCGTACTGATTCGCGCCCTGACTGACGTGGTAAGCCAGCCTTTCCTGCAGGTAAGACGGACCATCAAAATCCGGAAATCCCTGAGAAAGATTAATTGCATTATGCTGCTGTGCCAGCGTGCTCATTTGCGTGAATATGGTGGTGCCGAGTGCAGGCAGCTTGCTCTCGGGCGTCAGGTTGGACTGCGTCATGATTAGGTAGCCTTACGCGCAAAAACGGTAGCGGAAAAACCCTTAGTTGATGCCACTATAAACAGGATGCTAGTATTTGGCAATCAAGACGCTTAGACGGCTAAAAGGAACGATGATGTCCGATTCTTCTGCAGTAGATCAGCTGGTGCAAGCCTGTCACTGGATAGGCGCGAAGGGCTGGGCACCGGCCACCGGTGGCAATATGTCGGTGCGCCAGGATGCACATGTTTGCCTGCTGAGTGAGTCGGGCAAAGACAAAGGCAGCCTGACGCGGGATGATTTTATTCAGGTCCACATTGCCACTAATCTGGCCCCCACGGGCCGTAAGCCTTCGGCAGAAACCGCGCTGCACACGCTGATTTACCGTCTGTTCCCGGAGGCGGGCGCGGTACTGCACACGCACACGGTCAATTCCACGGTGCTGTCGCGGGTCGAGCAGGGCGCCGCCGTGCTGCTCTACGGCTATGAGATGCAAAAGTCGCTGAGCGGGCAAACGACCCACGATGCTACCGTGGCGATTCCCCTGTTCGACAACAGTCAGGATGTGGCGGCGCTGGCGTCAGAGATCGAGGATTATGCCGCCCGTTTTCCCCTGCGCTATGGCTTTCTGCTGCGCGGACACGGCCTGACCTGCTGGGGCAAAGATGTCGCTGAAGCCCGTCGTCATCTTGAAGGTCTGGAATTTTTATTTGAATGCGAGCGCCAACGTCGCCTGCTGGAGAAAGCATGATAAAGGCCATTGTTACCGATATTGAAGGGACCACCAGCGATATCCGCTTTGTACATAACGTTCTGTTTCCCTATGCCCGAGCGCATCTGGCTGATTATGTTCGCAAGAATCAGACGCAGACTGAGGTGCAACAGGCGCTAAACGCCGTGCGTACCGAAGCGGGGCAACCCGATGCCGATACAAACGAGGTCATCGCTATTCTGTTTTCTTACATGGATGCGGATCGCAAATCGACCGGCCTGAAGGCGTTGCAGGGAATGATTTGGCGCGAGGGCTACCTGAGCGGCCGCTTTACGGGGCACCTTTATCCTGATGTGCTGCCCGCGCTTACGGCCTGGCACGCGCAAGGCATTAAATTATATATATATTCCTCTGGCTCGGTTGCCGCGCAGAAATTGTTATTTGGCTACAGCGACGAAGGTGATATTACTGGTTTGTTCAGCGGCTATTTTGATACCCACGTGGGCGCCAAGCGTGAGAAGACGTCGTATCAGAACATCGCTGCGCAAACGGGCTTGCCCGCCGAACAACTGCTGTTTCTTTCTGATATTCATCAGGAGCTGGACGCAGCAGAGCAGGCCGGCTGGCACACGCTGCAGCTGATTCGTGACGCGGCAGATGATGACAGCCATCATCGTCAGGTCGCCGATTTTTCCCAGATTAACCCGGAGTCGATTTGAGATGAGTGCACTGACCATTTTTAGCGATAGCGATCCCAGCCAGCCGATATGGCACAGCACCGATGCTGAGGCGATTCGCGCGCGGCTGAATGCCAAAGACGTCCGTTTTGAACGCTGGCAGGCCGACCGCGATCTGGGCGAAAACCCGGATGCGGAAACGGTCATCAACGCCTATCAGCATGCCATCGACCGGCTGGTGGCCGAAAAAGGCTATCAGAGCTGGGACGTGATTAGCATGCGTGCCGATAACCCGCAGAAGGACGTTCTGCGCCAGAAGTTTCTGTCGGAACACACGCACGGCGAAGATGAAGTGCGCTTCTTTGTCGAGGGTGCAGGGCTGTTTTGTCTGCATCTGGACGGTGAAATTTTGCAGATCCTGTGCGAAAAGAACGATCTGATCTCGGTGCCCGCCGGCACGCCGCACTGGTTTGATATGGGATCGTCCCCGCACTTCACCGCGATTCGCATTTTTGATAATCAGGAAGGCTGGATCGCCAATTTCACCGGCGACAAGATTGCCGATGCCTATCCGCGCCTCGCGTAATCACGGCGCATTCTGCGGGCGGCTGATTCCGTAAGCCGCCTGTCAGCTTACTGTGGCTGGAAGATGCCAGCGGCAACCTGAGCCGGTGCGATCACGCCGGTATCCAGCACCCAACCGCTGATCAGCGCGGCAGGCGTAACATCAAAGGCGGGATTGTAGACCTGCGCCTCTTCAGGGGCCCACTGCACGCTGCCGAAGCTTCCGGACACACCGGTGACTTCACTGGCGGCACGCTGTTCAATAGGAATGGCCGCGCCCGTCGGGCAGAGCCGATCCAGCGTGGTATGCGGGGCCGCAACGTAGAACGGAATACCGTGATAGTGCGCTAACACCGCCAGGCTGTAGGTGCCGATTTTGTTCGCTACGTCACCATTGGCGGCGATACGGTCCGCGCCCACCCAGATAGCGTCCACGTTGCCCGCAGCCATCAGGCTGGCGGCCATCGAATCGGTGATCAACTGGTAAGGTACGCCGAGTTCGCCGAGTTCCCAGGCGGTTAAGCGCCCGCCCTGCAACAGGGGACGCGTTTCATCGACCCAAACATTTCGGACCTTGCCCTCTTGATGCGCGCGCGCGATAACGCCCAGGGCTGTGCCGACGCCTGCGGTCGCCAGGCCGCCCGTATTGCAGTGGGTTAACAGCTGGCTGCCGGGTTTGACCAGCGAGTTTCCGGCTTCGGCGATGCGATCGCAGAGCTGTTTATCCTCCTGCACCAGCCGCAAGGCTTCTTCTGCCAGGCTCGTCACCCTGTCTGGCTGCTCCAGCGCCTGTTTCATACGATCGAGGTTATTCATCAGGTTGACCGCGGTCGGGCGGGCGGCCCGCAATATTTCCAGCGACTGTGCCAGCTGCTCGCGTGTTTCACCCTGTTCCGCCAGCAGTGCCAGCAGCAGGGATGCAGACAGGCCAATTAACGGCGCACCGCGCACCCGCAGCGCATGAATATGTTCAACCAACTGCGCGACCGAATGGGCAGGCAGCCAGTTCTTTTGCTGGGGCAGGGCCTGCTGATCCAGTATCCAGAGCTGGTTGTTACGAACCTGTAAGCTGGTAGTTTGGAATGTCTGCATTGTTGGTGAAATCCATGTTGCGTTAATAGCGGATATTGTGCCAACATGCTTGACGGATGTATAGACGTCTGAACGGCTTATTACGAAAGATTAATCAGGTCCGGCTTGCACCGGCGTTTGTTGATGAGGAAAGGTCAATGTCGCAATACCGTACGTTCACTGCAGCCGATGCTGTGGAATATGCCAAAACGTTTGGCGGCATGGATGATCCTTCTGTTCTAAGCAGCGCGGAAGAGATTGGCGATGGTAACCTCAATCTGGTCTTTAAAATTTACGACAACCAGGGTAAAAGCCGCGTGGTAGTCAAACAGGCGCTGCCCTATGTTCGCTGCGTCGGCGAATCGTGGCCGTTAACCCTGGATCGTGCGCGTATCGAAGCGCAAACGCTGGTTGAGCACTACAAATATTGCCCCCAGCACACGGTTAAGGTTACGCATTACGATGCGGATCTGGCGGTGATGGTGATGGAAGATCTTTCCAGCCACCGCATCTGGCGCAGTGAGCTGGTGAAAGGCGCCTACTACCCTGAAGCGCCGCGTCAGCTCGGCGAATATCTGGCGCAGACGCTGTTTCACACCTCAGACTTTATTCTGCACCCGCATCACAAGAAAGCCGAGGTGGTGCGCTTTATCAACCCTGAGCTGTGCGAGATCACCGAAGATCTGTTCTTTAACGATCCCTACACTGACCACGAGCGCAACAGCTATCCTGACGCGCTGGAGCCGCTGGTCGCATCCCTCCGCACTGACGACGCGTTGCGTATTGCTGTGGCCGGGCTCAAGCACGTTTTCTTCAGCCATGCCGAGGCGTTACTGCATGGGGATATCCACAGCGGCTCGATTTTTGTGGCTGACGGCAGCTTGAAAGCGATTGATGCCGAGTTTGGTTATTTTGGACCCATCGGCTTTGACGTAGGCACCGCGCTGGGTAACCTGCTGATCAACTACTGTGGTTTACCGGGCCTGTTGCCTCCCCGCGAAGCCGTTGATGCCCGTGAGCAGCGCCTTAGCGACGTGCGTGATGTCTGGAATACCTTTGCGACGCGCTTCCTGGCGCTGGCAGAAAGTCACACCCAGGATGTTGCCATGGCGTATCCAGGTTATGCACAGGCGTTTCTGCGCAAAGTCTGGGCGGACACCATTGGCTTTTGTGGAACGGAGTTGATCCGTCGAACGGTGGGCATGTCGCACGTGGCGGACATGAAGCTGATTCAGGATGATGAAATGCGCACCGATTGTATTCGCAATGCGATTACCTTAGGCCGCACCCTGATTCTGGCCGCCGGGCACGTGGACGATGTCGAGGCATTGATTGCCCGCATTCGTCAGGCAGGATAAAAAAAGGCCGACATGATGTCGGCCTGATTGTTTATGCTGCCTCACTGGGGCGGGCGGGTTTTGAGACATCCTGCTTTGCCGGCACGGCCAGCGCATCAGCCTCAAACTCATCCACGTTAATGGAACGCAGACGGCTCTGCTCGGCGCGTTTCAGCACTTCAGCTTCTTTGTCGTCAATCCAGCCCTGTTCCAACGCCTGTTTAGCCAGCGCATCCAGTCGGGTGAATGAGAAGTGTTTTTTATGCTGCTTGCACAGGCGGTCGTGAATCACTTCCGCCGCCATTACGTCCTGTAATGCCTGCTCTAACTGACCAGCAGGATTATGCTGGCTCGGCGCAAGATACTGACCGCGGCCCAGGCGCGTGCGCGTCGCTGAAGGCACCTGCAGCATTTTTGCCAGTTTGTGATCAAGACGATCGGACGGTGCAGGGCAGTGCTGACCACCGGCAAACACCATCAGTCGAATAACGCCAGCCACCAGGCGGTTCGGGAAATTACTCAGCAGATCGTCCATGGCTTTCTCTGCTTTATTCAGTGCATCCTGCACGCCCCAGTGCACCAGCGGTAAATCGGCTTCGTGGCGTCCTTCATCGTCATAGCGTTTCAGAGTGGCAGACGCCAGGTAGAGCTGACTCAGCACATCACCCAGGCGAGCAGACATCCGTTCGCGACGTTTCAGGCTGCCGCCTAAGACCGCCATAGAAACATCTGACAGCAAGGCCAGGTTGGCACTAATGCGGTTCATGTGCTGATAATAGCGACGCGTTACATCGCGGGTTGGCGCGGCGCTGGTGCGACCGCCCAGCAGGCCTAGCCACAGGCTGCGCATCGCGTTGCTGCCAACGTGACCAATATGGCTAAACAGCGCCTTATCGAAGGCGGCAACATCGTTGCTGGCGGCGGCGGCCATTTCCTGCAGGACATAAGGATGGCAACGAATTGCCCCCTGACCAAAGATAATCATGCTGCGGGTCAGAATGTTCGCGCCTTCCACGGTGATAGCGATGGGCGCACCCTGATAGGCACGCGCCAGGAAGTTGCTGTCACCCAGCATGATGCCCTTACCACCCGCGATATCCATCGCATCGATGATTGACTGTTGAGCGCGATGGGTACAGTGATATTTGACGATGGCTGACAGCACCGCGGGTTTTTCACCCTGCATAATCCCTGTGGTGATTAGCGTAGCGGCCGCGTCCATTACATAGGCATTACCTGCGATGCGCGCCAGCGGCTCTTCAATACCTTCCATTTTACCGATAGACAGCTTGAACTGACGACGGATGTGCGCATAGGCGCCGGTCGCCAGTGCCACCGTTTTCAGGCTACCGGTTGAGTTTGACGGCAGCGTGATGCCACGTCCGACGGACAGACATTCCACCAGCATCCGCCAGCCCTGACCGGCCATTTCCGGGCCGCCAATGATGAAATCAATGGGGACAAAAATGTCTTTCCCACGGGTTGGACCATTCTGGAACGGTACGTTGAGCGGGAAGTGGCGATGACCGATTTCCACGCCCGGCGTGCTGGTTGGGATCAGGGCACAGGTAATGCCCAGTTCCTCTTTCTCGCCCAGCAGATGCTCGGGGTCGGAAAGCTTAAAGGCCAGACCCAGTACGGTGGCGATTGGGGCTAACGTGATATAGCGCTTGTTCCAGGTCAGTCGCATGCCCAGCACCTGCTGGCCCTGCCATTCGCCCATGCAAACGACGCCGGTATCGGGGATTGCCCCGGCATCGGAACCCGCTTCCGGGCTGGTAAGGGCGAAACAGGGAATCTCATCGCCCCGCGCCAGACGCGGCAAATAATGGTCTTTCTGTTTTTCCGTTCCGTAATGTTGCAGCAGTTCGCCCGGACCCAGTGAGTTAGGCACCCCCACGGTAATCGCCAGAATACCCGATACGCCCGACAGTTTTTGCAACACGCGTGCCTGGGCATAGGCGGAGAATGCCAGTCCGCCGTACTCTTTTTTAATGATCATGGCGAAGAAGCGGTGCTCTTTCAGATAGGCCCACAACTCTGGCGGCATATCCGCCAGTTCATGGGTGATCTGGAAATCATTCGCCATGCGGCAGGCTTCTTCCACCGGGCCATCAATAAAGGCCTGTTCTTCCGGCGTCAGGCGCGGTTGCGGGTAGTTGTGCAGTTTCTGCCAGTCAGGTTTGCCCTGAAAAAGATCGCCTTCCCACCAGGTTGTGCCCGCGTCAATCGCCTCTTTTTCCGTACGAGACATCGGCGGCATGACCTGCTGAAAGCGCTGCAGCACCGGTTTGGAAAACAGTTTGCGGCGCAGGCTGGTCAGGTTCAGCGGCAGCAGGATGATCGCCAGCGGCAACAGCAGCCACGGCGTCCACAGGTGGGCCACCGCCATCGCAGCGGTCCACAGCAGCAGGATTGCGCTACTGAGTGACAGAGAGATGCGGTGATAAAACAGGGCGCCAATTAGCACCACTGTCGCAAGAATCGAGACAACCATCATAATGAAGTGCTCCGTTAAGTAGTAAGAGGTCTGACCTGTTATAAAGAGAGGTTTAAATCACCTGCTGGCATTTATCAATTTGTTTACATCGCAATTACAACCTGACTCACAAAATCAGCGAAACAGCGCCCGTAATGAAAATAACGAACATGAAAAAAACGGCGGGCACACGGCTATCTGACCCTGTGGTGCTTTGCGCAGGTCAACCATTCCGTTAAACTTGCTGCGATTAACCTCCCCTACAAAGGACAAGTCTATGTATCAGGACATTATTCGTTCAGAGCTCAATGAAGCGGCAGAGACGTTGAATCACTTTCTGAGTGACGACGCGAACATTCACACCATCCAACGGGCGGCGGTGATGTTGGCTGACAGCTTCAAAGCGGGCGGCAAAGTGCTTTCCTGCGGCAACGGTGGTTCTCACTGTGATGCGATGCACTTTGCTGAAGAACTCACGGGCCGCTACCGTGAAAATCGTCCTGGATATCCGGCTATTGCCATTTCAGACGTCAGCCACCTTTCCTGCGTGAGCAATGACTTCGGCTATGACCACGTCTTTTCCCGTTACGTTGAAGCGGTAGGGCGTTCAGGCGACGTGCTGCTCGGGATCTCGACGTCAGGAAACTCGGCCAACATCATCAAGGCCGTTGAGGCTGCGCGTGCGCAGGGGATGAAAGTGATCACTCTGACGGGTAAAGATGGCGGCAAGATGGCTGGCAGCGCGGACATTGAAATCCGTGTGCCGCATTTTGGCTATGCCGATCGCATTCAGGAGATCCATATTAAAGTGATTCATATCCTGATGCTGCTGATTGAAAAAGAGATGGTCAGGTAAGAGCACGACTGGCCTCCTGAGCGGCAGGAGGCGTTTTGACATAAGGCGGTTGCTATGTGCGAATTGCTCGGGATGAGCGCCAATGTTCCCACCGACATTTGTTTCAGTTTTACCGGATTAGTGCAGCGCGGCGGCGGAACAGGGCCGCATAAAGACGGCTGGGGTATTACGTTTTACGAAGATAAAGGTTGCCGCACCTTTAAAGATCCCTTGCCGAGTTTTAATTCCCCCATTGCGCGTCTGGTGCAGGAATACCCGATCAAGTCCCATTCCGTCGTGGCGCATATTCGCCAGGCGAACCGTGGGCCGGTCTCTCTGGAAAACACCCATCCGTTTACGCGGGAACTGTGGGGGCGAAACTGGACCTATGCGCACAACGGGCAGCTTAAAGGCTACAGGCAACTAGAGACCGGAACCTTTCGTCCGGTTGGTGAAACCGACAGTGAAAAGGCATTCTGCTGGATCCTGCACAAGCTGGCAACGCGCTATCCGCGTACGCCAGGTAACTGGCCTGCGGTCTTTCGCTATATCGGCGAACTGGTGGGCGAACTGCGGCAGAAGGGCGTGTTTAACATGCTGCTGTCGGATGGTCGCTACTTAATGGCGTTCTGCTCGACCAATCTGTTCTGGATTACCCGCCGAGCCCCTTTTGGCCGGGCGCAGCTACTTGATCAGGATGTGGAAATTGATTTCCAGAAACATACCGGCGCGAACGATGTAGTCACTGTCATTGCGACACAGCCGTTAACGGGGAATGAAACCTGGCACCGGATCGTGCCAGGCGAATGGGCTTTATTTTACCTTGGAGAGCGCCAGGAACGACTGTGAGGCCGCTTCGGGTTGTGTGATGACCGGGCTGCTGTTCATCACATATCTGCCGCTGGCAACATTCACCGTTGGCGGCTGATGATATTGCGCAAAATAGGCATAGCCGGGCTGAAGCTGCTTCCAGAAATCCGCATAGGTGGAATAGCGATGACGCTGCATATTGCTCTCCGTCATACGAAACGGATAAATGGCAATATTCACTTCCTGCTGGCCATTGCGTAATGCGGCGTTCACATAAGTGAAAATCTGATCCATGTAAGCATTGGTCATGGCATAGCAGCCGATAGACTTGCAGTCGCCATGAATCATCAGGTAGTTACCACTGTAGCCCTGATCGCGGTCATATTGGTTGGGAAAGCCAATATTAATCGCGCGGTAAAAACGGCTGTCTGGCTTCAGCTGATTCATTTTTACGCTGTAAAAACCTTCCGGGCTTTTAAAATCGCCTTCACGACGTTTAGGGCCAAGGCCGCCAGAAAAGTTGCAGATGCGGTAGGTATCCAGCAAACGGTACTCATTACCGATTTTGCCGTATAGCTCAAGCGTACGCTCTTCCTTAAAGATCTGAATATAAACCGGTGTACCGATTAGCTGTTTCTTTAATTCTTTACTGACCGGGGCCAGTTGCTGAACCGGCTCAGGAGTCATTGCCATGCTGAGGGCTGGCAGTAAAATCATCGCAAACAGAAGTGCGATTTTGCCCATGCTGTGTATACCTTGAAGTGAAGAAGAACAATGGCGCGGTAAGTGCGCCTCTGTTTGCATTATCGGAACTTTCCGCTACCGCAGCGCAACATTAAACATTGTGTGTTTTTTTAGCAATACAGCGCAGAGCAAAATGTCCATTTCTTTGATGGAATAGCGCTGAAAATTTGTAAAGTTTGTTAGCAACTGCAAGAAATATTGCACAAGTCTCTTCTGACTGTATACTTATCCAGTACTGGAGGGGCGATGCGTAAGATCATTCATGTCGATATGGACTGCTTTTTTGCAGCAGTGGAAATGCGTGATGACCCTTCATTACGTGATATTCCCATGGCCATTGGCGGCAGCCGCGATCGCCGCGGCGTGATCAGTACCGCTAACTATCCGGCACGTAAATATGGCGTGCGCAGTGCGATGCCGACCGGTATGGCATTAAAGCTTTGCCCCCATCTGCGTTTATTGCCCGGGCGCTATGAAGTCTATAAAGAAGCCTCCAGCCAGATTCGCGCCATCTTTTCCCGTTTTACCTCCCTTATTGAGCCGCTTTCGCTGGATGAAGCCTATCTGGACGTTACCGACAGTACGCACTGCCAGGGCTCTGCCACGTTGATCGCCCAGGAGATCCGCGCCACTATTTTTCGCGAAACGCAGCTCACCGCCTCGGCGGGCATCGCACCGATCAAATTCCTTGCCAAGATCGCCTCCGATTTAAATAAGCCGGATGGTCAGTACGTCATCACGCCTGCGCAGATGTCTGACTTTTTGTTGGCGTTACCCTTGGCAAAAATCCCCGGCGTGGGGAAAGTCTCGGCAAAAAAGTTGGAAGAGATGGGCCTGCACACCTGCGCCGACGTGCAAAATGCCGATTTGGCACTGCTGCTAAAACGGTTTGGTAAGTTTGGCCGGATATTATGGGAGCGCAGCCACGGTATTGATGAACGCGGTGTGGTGGTGGAACGCGAACGGAAATCATTAGGCGTTGAGCGTACGCTGGCTGACGATATCGACAGCTGGGAGCGCTGCCTGGAAATCATTGATTACCTCTATGCCGAGCTTGATCGGCGCCTGACGCAGATTCGCCCCGATAAGCATATTGCGCGCCAGGGCGTGAAGCTGAAGTTCAGTGATTTCCAACAGACGACTCAGGAGCATGTCTGGCCGGTGCTAAATAAAGAAGACATGATTGCCGTGGCGCGTAAAACCTGGGATGAGCGCCGGGCGGGTCGCGGTGTGCGGCTGGTGGGATTGCATGTGACGCTGGTGGATCCGCAGTTGGAGCGGCAGCTGTTGCTGGGCATATAGGGGAGTTCCGCCGTTGGCGGGGATGGGGTTTGCTCTGGTTCTGCCCGGCTGGGCGCTACGGTTTTGCATTGAGTATGTTCCGCCCGGCTGGGCGTTATGGTTTTGTTCTGAGC
>NZ_JMJJ01000003.1 GCF_000710035.2 Pantoea ananatis LMG 2665
AATCTGGCAGCCGTTGTGCGTCTTGGTGCCACAGCATGCGCGGAGATCGCTTCATGCCGTAACATGGTTGTGGAGAAAGGGTTAGGCGCATTGCTGGGCCTCGGTGTGGCGAAAACGGCGATGGACAACCTTTCCGAGGCCGATCGTACATTGATACTGGCAGCGGCCATGACGGGTAAAGCCGATGAAATAGAGCGGCTGACTCCGGCACAGCAGGCGGTATATAAGGAAATGGTCGAGAGTCAGAAAGGCACTCTGCTTCCATTACCGGTGCTTGACCGGCCTTTAGTTGACAATACGCTGACTAATCCCATCCCAGGGCAGAATAAAGGCACGACGCTAACCACTCCGGATCAACGTGATCAGAACGGCAGCAGTCATACCGGGAATACCAGTGATGTGCCGAATGCGGGCAGTAATACGACAGTCATCCCAATCCCGGATGGGCCGAATAGGGATGATTTGGCTTATCAATCCGAAGGTTCACGGCCTGAGAACATGTCACCTGAGGGAGCAGGTAGAGCTGGTGCATTCAACGAGGCAAAACGGCAATCAGGAATTCCAGTGGGTAAAAATCCGGATAGAGTGCTTCCTAATGTAGATAAAAGAGGGAATTCTCAGCCAGGAAAAATCTATGAGTTTGATGTACCCAAACCTGGAGGTGGTACACAAACTATACAAATAAGGGATGATGCTAAAGGCCATTTCTTTGGCGAGAAAGATATCCAAAATAGAGGCCCTCATTTTAACGATCAGGAAGGGAATCATTATGATTACTGATATTACCATACGTTATGCTAGCAATATTAGTTTTAAAAATGAAATTGCCAATTTTGATTCACTGGGGGTTGCAGGAGAAAATATATCAGCAGTTAGCTGGGAAATAAAAAATATGAAGCGTAGCGATGGAACTTTAACCATTATAAAAGAAATGGTTAAAAAGCTATCAACCTCTGCTGATATAGAGACTATTTATATTTACATTCAATTGTCTGGAAAGCAACCTGACACTCGTTTGATAAGATATAAAAAAACGTGGGGCCTTTTGAAGTCAAGGGGCTACAATTTTGATTTTATGTCAAATAAAAATGATTTTATTTTTAATTATGGTGATGGATTAGCGTTGTCAGGGACTGCATCTTTTGATGTTTCATTGTTAGATAATTTATCAAAGTTAATTAAGGACGAGAAAAAAATTTTTTTTGCAATTGCTCCGTCTGGAAAGAAAGAATTGGAAGTAGCCAATATTAAATCTGAGCTTGAGTGGATGAATAATTTCTGGTCATTAAATGGGGTAGTATTTTTAACATTAGGTCTACTTGATGAAATGGACTGCGAAGTAGTTGCTTTAGGCAAAAAAACAGTTATTCAAGGTTTAAAATAAATTTTCTCTGTGGCGAATAATGCGCTCGGAGCCACATCTTCAGACAAACTCGATAAAGTCATTGAGCAAATCATGAACAGCGATAAATCACTGGAATCGGCTAATGAGCTGATCAAACTAGAAAATGCTGACATACGCAGTGATGCTCTGGTATCCAAATTTACTAGATACCCTTCAGAAATGACCGGCACAGCGTGGGCTGAACTAGCCGGAAATCTGCGAGTTTAAGCCTCTGAAATGGAAAAAGCCTTTGGGCGAGCGGTAGCACAATAGTTGGTTACCGGGCTGCTCTCTGGCAAGGATTACATAAAACGTAACCCTGACTCTGAAGTCATGTCTAAAGCTCAAGCATCATGAACACCTGGGGCTACCATAAATCGAATGCCAGTATTGGTGATGCGCCACTGATGTTTGGAGTTAAAGTGCTGTTAACCACAATAAAAGGTATGGCCACTGATGTAGCGATTGGGGTAGGTGTTGATACTGGCGTTCAGCTCGCAGGAAAAGATCCGTTCAGTTATGTCGATGCAATAATGGCTGGGGTGACAGCAGCCGCAACGACAGGGAAAGGCATTATAGCTTCAACTCCAATCAACATAGGGGGAGCAGCAATAGGAAGCGGGATTAAAGGGGAGAATCCGGTTAACTCTATGGCAGGCGCTGGAGCAGGTACTGTCGTTGGTGGCGTAGGAGGCGAAATAATAAAAGGGGTCGGTTCAAAGCTTGGAAAAGATGCAGTATCTGATTTAACAGGAGCGGTTCTTGGAGGCTACATCGGTGAGAAAACAGGGAATGCTGTAAAAGATGAACTCGATAAGAAGGATAAAACCGATGCTAAAAAATAATCTCTTTAGTTTAGTCAAACTGATATTGAGTTGCCTGATTTTATTTTTCATTGGCGATGTTGTAGCTGAACTACTTGCATCAGCGATTATTTATTTTAAAAAAGGTTTTTTCCAGTTCAGTTGGAGCAATGTTTTTGACTCTTTCTTCAGAACCGGGTATGTCGGCGGCCTTATTTTGGGTGTCGGGATCTGGATAAAGGTCTTGTTAAAGGAGCGAAAAGATCAACAGAGTCCCTCTGAATAAATCACCAATCCCGGCCTCTCTGGCTAGGATTTTACTTGATCCTTTCAGCTCTTCGTTCTGCGGATAACCGGTGCGGGACATCTCTCCTGTAGCGCACCGGGGAAGTCTTTCAGCCAGTGGCTGACCTTCTTAAGATGAATACACGTCAGGCTCAGGCCTTCCAGGCAGCCCTACGGCTCGCGGGTGTCCTGAGCGGTGATAATGATACAGTTGAGAATAATAGCCTCTCGCTGCCAGGCGGGCTGAACAGTTACGGCCAGGCTTCGACATCGCTGGGCACCTCAATGACTGAAGCCGGTGCGCAGCGGAAGAAATTAACGCAGCGCTGAGTAAAAATGCGAAAGGTGATTTACCGGAAGGCGCAAAAATCACCAAAACCATTGTTGAGGGTTATAAAGAGGGCGTACTGATTGCCGTTGCAGGTTATTTAGGGCCGGCGGCAAGCATCGGGAAAGTTGTGGCAGGTGCAACCGTCGCTGAAAGAGCAAATGGGACTTACAAGTGGTTCGATATAAACAGTGAGAAGAATCAGAGCCTGCCTGAAAATCAGCAGAAAACCTGGGATTACTGGGGGAGCGCTTCTGCGGCTGTGACCGGTGTATTAGCCCTTGGCCGTGGTGTCTGGCAGAACGTGGGAATAGCGGCAGGCAGTGCGGTGTTTACGGATGGGCCGGACAAAGGCGCTGTCAGTGGGGCGATTATTGGTGCTGGAGTCGGTGGAGCTATTGGTCTTTGGGGGCCAAGTTTACTGGATCCAGTTTTAGGGGGCGCATCAGGTCTTGCGAGCGACGTATTCGGTGCGGCTGGTAGCGAATATATAGGCAATAAAGTGAAGGACAAGATAAATGAGAAAAAATAAGCAAACCTTAACTTTGATGTGTTTAAGTATTTTATATATAACGCTTTGCTGCTTAATTTTCCTATTAATCTCTGATGCAGTAATAGACTTATTATTTTCTGGGGAATTAGAAATGAACCGGACAACTTTTAAGAGAATTATTGTGATGAGCTTAATCGCAGGTGTTGCGGTAGGAACTGGAGGTTACATATTCGCTAAAATAGACGAGTACAAGACCTGTAAATCACCCCCGTCCGATCCAGACTGATCGACACAAGACTCCCGGTCACAGCGCCGGGATCTTTTTATCTGCTGTTCAGAGATTAATATCCAGCTCAATCACCATTCTGCCACGTTTAACGGTGATAATCGCCAGCTTGCCGGTATCAAACCCGAATCTCTCATCATTATCCGC
>NZ_JMJJ01000004.1 GCF_000710035.2 Pantoea ananatis LMG 2665
GCCGCTCAGGCGGCAAGCCTTAACCACCCCTGTTCGGCGACGAACACCTACTTCTTATATTTCGCTTCCAGCGTCGCAAACCACGGCTGGACGAAATCCTCATTACTGCCCCAGCCTGGAATAATCTTGTTCAGCGACGCCACGTTCACCGCACCTGGATGGCTGTTGAGCGCCTGCTGAGAAATCGACGCGGCTTTGAATTCATACGTCGCTGGGGTGGTTTCACCGGCAATCTTGTTCGCCACCAGGCGCATATTTACGGCTCCGATGGTTTTAGGATCGACCGCGACGGTCTGTACCCACGGGCTGCCTTTCTGACGCATCAGCTGCAAATCCTGATTGGAGACATCAATGCTGTACAGTTTGATCTCTGTACGGCCATTCTCCTGCAGCGCTTTATAAGCGCCCTGGCTGAACGCATCCCACGCGCCCCAGATGGCATCGATCTTGCCTTTGGGGTATTTCGCCAGAATAGCGCCCACTTTATTGGCGGTGTCGCCCTGAACATCCGTTGATACCGCGCCAATCGACTCAAGTTGATGAATGCCCGGGTTCTCTTTCAGCAGTTTTTCATAAACCACCTGACGACGTTCCATCGGTGGGAAACCCGCTACCCATAATTTAACGATGTTGGCTTTACCGTTGAAATCTTTGATTAACTGTCCCAGAGACAGTTGAGCCAGAGAAGCATCATCCTGAGCTGTCACCGTAACGCCCGGAATCGGAGTATCCACCGGTGTATCAAATACCGAGACTTTAATACCAGCGTCCGCAATGCGTTTTACCAGCGCGCTGGCGTATGGCGCTTTGCCATGTGACAGAACAATACCGTCGTATTTCTGGCTGATGGCCTGATTCACGAAATCCTGAAAGCGCGCATCGTCGCCGTTGCTGAGAAACGTACTGACTTTAAAGCCCAACTGGCGGCCTTGTTGAATCGCCCCCGCAACAAACTGCGTGGTGTTGTCGTCTGAGCCAAGGTTACGGATAACCGCAATACGGATCGGCCCTTCATGGTTAGCGATAGCGGCAGGAACGGGCGTAACGGTGTCGGCAAACGCTGCGCTGGCGTTTAGCAGGCTTAATGCCAGCAGCGAGAGTGTTATCTTTTTCATTATTCTTAACTCCAGTAAGGGGAACGCGCCTCAGCGGCGCTGAACGTACGTGATAGCCAGTGCTAAAGCCAGCACCAGCCCTTTAATAATGTCCATGGCGTAATAGGGCACGGATAACATCACCAGACCGTTTTGCAGCACGCCAAGAATAACGGCACCAAGTAGCGTACCCAGCGCATTCGGTTTACCTGAACCGGCAAGGGATAAGCCGATCCAGGCCGCAGCGACGGCATCCATCAGATAACCGCTGCCCGCATTCACCTGCGACGATCCAATGCGTGAGGCCAGCAGAATACCGCCCAGCCCCGCTAACAATGAGGCGATAACATAGGCCAGTACGCGATAACGCGTGGTACGAATACCCGAAAGTCTGGCGGCTTCGGGATTACCGCCCAACGCGTACATGCGGCGACCGTGCTTTGTCAGGGATAGCGCCAGCTGTGCAACGACCGTGACAACCAACATGATAATGACGATGGTGGGCACCTGGCCCAGCAGGTTAAAGGTTGCCGGAATTGTGCCCTCAGCCATGTCGCCGCTGGGCAACACCATATTTTCCGTAATCGAGCCACCAAAGCTGTAGGTCATTGCCACGCCCTGAATCACAAACAGGGTGGCGAGTGTTGCCAGCATGTCGGGAATACGCAGCACCACGATCAGGAAGGCGTTGAACAGGCCGACCAGCGTACAAAGGGCCAGCGTAATTGCGATAGCCGCCGTCGTATCAAAGCCGTACCAGACGAATAACGAAATCACCAGGGCGTTTGCCAGTGAGGCGGTCGAACCAACGGAAAGATCGAAGCCGCCCACGGTGAGCGACACGGAAACGCCCACCGCAATGACGGTCACGATGGCGATGGATCGCAGGATATTAATGATATTGTTCGGCTCCAGAAAACTGTCGGATGCCAGACCAAAGGCTGCGATCAATATCACTACCGTCAGCAGCATGCCCCACTTG
The DNA here is from genome assembly GCF_000710035.2 of Pantoea ananatis LMG 2665. Lineage (GTDB taxonomy): Bacteria > Pseudomonadota > Gammaproteobacteria > Enterobacterales > Enterobacteriaceae > Pantoea > Pantoea ananatis. The sequence continues at coordinate 2,077 of NZ_JMJJ01000004.1, forward strand.
TACAGGAAATCGAACAGTTGATGGCGCAGCGAGGAAGACGCTGCATTCAGGGATAAGTCTTTACTGCTCACGCAGGGGTTCCTCCGGTGGAATAGAGCAAAAGTGTCTCTTCTGTGGCTTGCCGTCCCTCTAACTCCGCCACAATACGTCCATCCCAGAGCACACAAATACGGTCGCATAAGCCGACCAGTTCAGAAAATTCGCCAGAGGCGTAAATAATGCCTTTGCCTTCATGGGCAAGGTTGCTGATCAGCGTGAACAGCTCCGTTTTGGCTTTAACGTCCACGCCTTTCGTGGGTTCATCAAAAATCAGTACGTCGGCGTTGTTGCGTAACCACTTGCCTATCGCCACTTTTTGCTGATTACCACCTGAGAGACGACGCAACTGCTGCGCCGGGCCTGTCGTACGTACGCTGAGACGACGGATAACCTCCTCTGCCCAGCGCCAGGCCTGACGATGACCAAACAGGCTCCAGCGGGAAAAACTGTCGTCTGCGCTGATACTCAGGTTCATCGCCACCGATTCATCAATGAAAATGCCTTCTTTGCGACGCTCTTCTGGCACCAGCGCCATGCGCTGTTGCACCGAGTCGTGTGGCGATCGCGGTTTCCAGCGTTTGCCGTGCAGTTCACCGCCTGAAACACGGCTCTTACTGGCACCGAACAGCGCCTTGCAGAGTTCGGTTTTCCCTGCACCGGCCAGACCGGCAATGCCCAGAATCTCGCCTTTGTGCAGGCGCAGCGAGATATCCTGTAGCAGGTGTTCATCATGCAAACCCTCCACCGCCATGAGCACGGACTGCGGCTGAAAGGGGCGACGCGGGGGATAAATATCGGTTAACGGATGCCCCAGCATTTTTTCAACAATCTGCTCACCGCTCAGCGAAGCCATCGGGGCGCTTTCGATCAGCCGTCCATCGCGCAGCACCGTCAGGCGATCGCAAATGGCTTTCAGCTCGTGGATGCGGTGAGAAATAAACACCACGCCAATGCCGCTGGTCTGGAGGCGACGGACCACGGCGAACAGGCGTTCGCTCTCGTGCTGGTCTAGCGGCGCAGTAGGTTCATCGAGGATCAGAAAGCGGCAGTGATGCGACAGGGCTCTCGCCAGCAGAATTTGCTGCTTCTCCGCCAGCGAGCAGCGCTCTACCGGGCGTTTAACATCTATGCTGGCATCCAGTTGGGCCAGCAGTTGGCGCGCCTGGCGACGAATATCGCCCCAGCGAAAGCCGTGGCCGGGCTCGGCCAACTGATCCAGCAGAATATTTTCGGCGACGCTTAATTGCGGCACCAGCGCCACATCCACCTCCTGCTGTACGAGGTGAATGCCCAACTGCTTCGCGTCTCGCGGGCTGCGAATCGACACCGGTTTACCGTCCAGCAGAATCTCGCCGCTGTAGTGACTGTGGGCGCCCGAGAGCACCGCCATCAGCGTAGACTTACCGGCACCATTGGCCCCGGTCAGAGCATGAACCGAGTGGCCTTCACTCTGAAAATCCACCGACGTTAACGCGGCAAATCCGCCAAAATCGATGGAGATGTTACGCATCTCAAGGCGATTTAAAGCACGCATTGCAGGGATCTCCATTAAAGTCACTGACCACATTTTTTCCTGAAGCATCAGGCACGGCAACAGCCGAAAGCGCATAAGTTAGCACAGAAACTTATTAGCCATCCAGACATCTGGACATAATGGCGGCTAAAGCTGGGGAAGCGCAGTAAGTTGGTGATTTAGCGGCAGGAAGTGGGCTTACTCCAGCGGATTATGCTGCGCAGGCACCAGTAACGCTGTGACGCGCTTTCACTCATCAGGAAAGAATGCGCGCGCGCTGGGATGCTGAAGGCCAACGTGACCCGGTTAATCTTTAAAACGGGGGCAGGGCAGGTTATTTGAATGCGTAAACCTCGGCTAAGTCGGCCAGATCCCAGTTTCCCCCAGTGAGCAGCACACACACTTTTTCGTCGGGTTGCAGGCTAACCGATCCCGCCAGTAGCGCACCGAGACCGATTGCAGCGGCCGGTTCCGCAATCAATTTTGCATCCCTCGCAAGCACGCGCATGCCCTGAATAATATGTTCTTCATCCACCACGATAATCTCGTCGACGTACCTCTCAATAATGGGGTAGGGATTACGTCCCGGTACGCTAATTCTTAAGCCGTCAGCGATGGTGTTGAGCAGCGGAAGGGAGGTGGGCTGCTGGTTGATCCGGCTTTGATAATATTTCGGCGTCAGGGCTGGCTCAGCCCCAATGACCCTGACAGCGGGGCGAGATTCTTTGATGGCCGTGGCGACACCGGAAAGAAGCCCGCCACCGCCCAGCGGAACGATCACGGTATCCACATCCGGTAAATCATTCAGTATTTCGCAGCCGATCGTGCCCTGACCGGCCATAACCATCGGATCTTCAAAGCCATGCACCACCGCATAGTTGTTGAGCTCGGCAATCTCATAGACTTTTTTCCAGCGCGAGGCGTTGTCGCCATCGAAGAGAATAATCTCCGCACCCAGGGCCCGGGTGTTCTCGATTTTGATTTTCGGCGTCGTTACCGGCAACACCAGAACCACTTTCACGCCCAGCATGCTGGCCGCATACGACAGGCCCTGCGCATGATTGCCTGATGAACTTGAAATAATGCCGTGGGCAAAGGCTTCAACGGGCAGGGAAAGCACTTTATTTAACGCACCGCGAATTTTAAACGCGCCGGTAATTTGCAGCGTTTCCGGTTTGAGATAGAGCTGGCAGCCCACCTGTTTTTCAATTTTCTCAGCGCGCAGCAAGGGTGTGTGACGAATATGGGCGGCAATGCGCTGTTGCGCTTCGTGAATATCTTGCAGGGTAGGATACTGACGCGTCATAGCGGTTACCTTCGTCTGGACGAAAAATTATTCAAAAAACGCAAAACGGGTTCCGACGCCTTTTTCAATCGCTTTGCGGTAAATTTTACCGGCGGTCGTGTTGTCCTGGATGGACAGTCCGGTGGAGTCAAAAAAGGTAATTTCCGCCTCGTTCTCTCTGCCCGGTTTATTGCCCAGCAAGATTTCACCTATCTCAGCATGAATCGCGTTTTCACTGATGATGTTTCTGTCCAGCGCGTGCCAGGTTTCCCCTTTCTGCGTGCACTGGGTCAGGGAATCGACAACGATTTTTGCCCGGCTGAAAATCTGCGGATCGAACTCCTGCTTGCCGCGCTGGTCGGTGCCGATGGCGATGATATGGGTGCCGGGCTTGATCCAGCTGGCTTCGACCAGCGGCCCTTTGCCTCGGGTGGTGGTAATGACAATATCGGCTTGCTCCACCGCGGCCTGACAGCTCTCAGCCACAATCACCGGAATGCCAAACGCGCTTTCAATATCCTTTTTAAAGGCAATACGGGTTGCTGGCGTTCGGCTCCACGCATGAATCTCCTCAATTTGCATTACCCTGACAATGGCGCTGATCTGCATCCTGGCCTGATTGCCGGTGCCTATCATCGCAATTTTTTTTGCCCCGGCGCGCGCCAGCGCCTTCACAGAAACGGCACCCGAGGCGCCGGTTCGCAGGCCGGTAATTAGGCTGCCGTCCATGACGCAGCACAGCGCACAGCTACGGGCATCAAATAAAATTACCGTACCCATGCCGCCCGGCAGGCCATATTCCACCGGATTCTGGGGAAAAGGACCGGAGGAAGCCTTCATCGAAATCAGTTCACTGGTTTTGTAATAACTGGTTTTAAAGTCGATTTCCCCTCCCGCTTCGGGGAGATGCAGGCCAATATAATCCGGCTGTTCCACCAGGTTGCTGTTGAACGCTTTATAGGCTTCTTCTACGGCCTCAATGACGTCGTCGGTGCTGATGAGCTGACGGACTTCCTGTTTGGTAAGCAATAACGTATTCATGCACCCTCTCATTGCGCAGTGAAGAAGGCCTCTCCGTCACACAAAAGGCATGATGCCGTGGCCGGAGGCAGTTTGGCTAATGCGCATTATTGCATCGGCGGTACAACAGAAAATGTCAATTTGCGGGTGGAATAAACGCATTTAGCTGTTTTAGCGAGCGATAGCGAAAGCGCATGCTAAGTCAGAGCCGGGTAGCGAGAGAGGGGGCCAAAAGGGGCAATAAAAAAGGGTTTATGATGAACATAAACCCTCAGAGACGTTATCGCGCTGGAATTACTTTTCGGGTACCACGTTCAGCAGCGTCGTCAGCAGTTTCCAGTAAAGACCGACGCTCTCGATGTGCACCTGCTCATCGGGTGAGTGGGGACCGGTGATCGTTGGGCCAATTGAAACCATATCCATATCTGGATAAGGCTTTTTGAACAGACCACATTCCAGGCCTGCGTGAATAACCTGAATGTTAGGCGTCTTGTTGAACAGTGCCATGTAGGTTTCACGGGTCAGTGCCATAATGGGCGAATCTGCATCTGGCTGCCAGCCAGGGTAGCCGCCTTTCGGCTTCGTTTGCGCGCCTGCCAACTGGCCCAGTGAGGTTAACATCTGCACAACGTAATCGCGGCCGGTATCGATCAGCGAACGAATCAGGCAGTTAATTTCTGCTTTATCGGCCTCCATCGTGACCACGCCGACGTTCAGTGAGGTTTCAACCACGCCTTTGGCAACGTCAGAGTTACGGATCACGCCGTTTGGCGTGCTGTTCATCAAATTCAGGAAGCGATCGCGGCTCTCTGTCGTCAGCGCATCACCCTGATGGGCAACCGGCTCGCTGACAAAGGCGATGTTTTTCTCTTTCACGCCGTGTTCATTTTGCAACGCAGCCAGGAAGCTGGCGGCTGCCGATTTCAGGTTGTCCACTTTGCTGCTGTCAACAGACACGGTCGCAAAGGCTTCACGTGGAATCGCGTTACGCAGCGTTCCCCCGGTGAACGTCACCAGACGTAAATCCAGCTCTGCGGCATGGGCGGCAAGGAAACGAGCCAGTAACTTGTTGGCATTCCCCAGGCCCATATGAATATCTGCGCCGGAGTGGCCGCCACGCAAACCTTTCAGCGTAAGCTTCAGGGTTTCGCTACCAGCCGGAACGGCTTCACGAGTCAGGGGGAGCGTGGTGATAAAGTCGATACCGCCTGCGCAACCCATGTAAATCTCACCTTCTTCTTCCGAATCGGTGTTGATCAGAATATCGGCCTGCAACCAGCCAGGCTGTAAGCCAAACGCGCCATCCATGCCGGTTTCTTCGGTCATGGTCAACAAGACTTCCAGCGGGCCGTGAGTCAGGCTGCTGTCCGCCAGGACGGCCAGCGCAGACGCCATGCCAATGCCGTTATCGGCACCCAGCGTCGTGCCGCGCGCTTTCACCCATTCGCCATCAACATAAGGCTGGATAGGATCTTTGGTGAAGTCGTGAACGGTATCGTTGTTTTTCTGCGGCACCATATCAAGGTGAGCCTGCAGCACCACCGGGGTGCGCTTTTCCATCCCCGGGGTGGCTGGTTTACGGATCAGAATATTGCCTACCTGATCGCGCTCACACCAGAAACCTTGTTCTTTAGCCCAGCCAACGATATAGCTTGCCAGTGCTTCTTCATGAAAAGAAGGATGCGGAATAGAGCAGATCTTAGCGAAAAAATCCCACAGTGGCTGTGGAGAGAGTTGAGACAATTCAGACACGACAAGTCTCCTGTGTCAGTGCGCCGGCCAGGCCGGACATTGCGAAGTTCCAGTGAAAGATCGCCGTCAGTATACCGACGAGATAGGGCGAGAATATCACTGTTTCTCACCCGGTGTGATATTCAACGCGTTAAAAAGCCGCAACCAGAAGCCAGGTGCTGGTTTTTAGCGCGTCATGTCCTTATAATCTCGCGCAACCTTTTCCCCGTTGCACATTTTTTAAGCCACACTGACTGGCTGGGATACCTATTTATGAGCGAAAAATACGTCGTTACCTGGGACATGCTGCAGATTCATGCCCGTAAACTGGCTCAACGCCTGCTTCCTGTTGAACAGTGGAAAGGCATCATTGCAGTCAGCCGCGGCGGTCTGGTACCGGCTTCGCTGCTGGCACGTGAACTGGGTATTCGCTATGTCGATACCGTTTGTATTTCCAGCTACGATCACGATCACCAGCGCGAAATGAAAGTGTTAAAGCGCGCAGAAGGCGATGGCGAAGGCTTTATCGTGATTGACGACCTGGTTGATACCGGCGGCACCGCACAGGCCATTCGCGAAATGTACCCAAAAGCCCGTTTCTGCACCATTTTTGCTAAGCCTGCGGGCCGTGAGCTGGTTGACGATTATATCGTTGATATCCCTCAGAACACCTGGATTGAGCAGCCATGGGACATGGGCGTGGTCTATATTCCGCCGATTGTAAAAAGCTGATTGATGTAACACAAACAACGCCCGGTTTTCCGGGCGTTGTGCTTTCTGCGCCTCGCGAGTTGTTTTGCGGTACAGTACACTTACTTACCGCTGTTAATGCTGTCAGAGAGGTAATATGCCTGGCAAAAACCTGAGCGTTGAGCTGTTCAAGCCTCGTTTTAAACACCCTGAAACCTCGACCCTGGTGCGACTGCGTCGTCACGCCACACATGAGGTGCATTCTGCGCTGGATGGGGACAGCCAGCGTGGCTGGTACCGGATGCTTAATAAGCTGATGTGGGCCTGGCGTGGTTTGCCCTCCCAGGAGATTAGTGAGGTGCTGGCGCGAATCGCCATCAGCGATGTTGAGCACACCAATTCGGCGCTGCTGGATACGGTCATCGGTTACCGTAACGGTAACTGGAACTACGAGTGGAGCAGGCAGGCGGGCATCTGGCAGCAGCGGGCACTTGACGCGAACACCGACGAACACGATCGGGCTGGTCACGACTGGTTACATGCGTCGCATCTCTACAGCGTGGCGGCGTATCCTTATATAAAAGGCGATGAGCTGGCCGATCAGGCGCAGACGCTGGCCAGCCGCGCTTATGAAGAGGCAACCCAACGGCTACCCGGAGAGCTTAAAACGCTCACCTTTCCGATTCAGGGCGGCAGCCCGGTAAGCGGCTTTTTGCATATGCCGTCCGGCGTGGACGCGCCTTATCCCACCGTCATGTTTTGCGGCGCGCTGGATTCGCTACAAACCGATCATTATCGTCTGTTCCATGACTATCTGGCACCGCGTGGCATTGCCATGCTCACGCTGGATATGCCTTCCGTGGGCAATTCGATGAAGTGGAAGCTCAGCCAGGATACCAGCTTTCTGCATCAGCAGGTCCTGCGTGACCTGACCTCTGTCCCCTGGATCGATCACACACGCGTTGCCGCGTTGGGCTTTCGCTTTGGTGCCAATGTGGCGGTCCGTCTGGCCTATCTCGAATCACAGCGGCTTAAAGCCGTGGCCTGTCTGGGACCGATCGTACACAGTCTGCTGACGCAGGCTCCTCTGCAGAACAAAGTGCCGGATATGTATATGGATATGCTTGCCAGCCGACTCGGCATGACGGGCACCACGGACAGCGCATTGCGGGCGGAACTGCTTAGCTACTCCCTGAAAAATCAGGGCTTGCTGGGGCGCAGAACCTCAACGCCAATGTTGTCCGCCTACTGGACAAACGATCTCTTTAGCCCGGAAGAGGAAAGCAAATTAATCGCTAACTCCTCGTCGCAGGGTAAGGCCTTGTTAATTCCGGTAAAACCGGTGATCGCCAGTTTTGATAAGGCACTTAATGAAATCAGCGACTGGCTGGCACAACGTTTGCAAAGATAGCTGGCAAAATTTGCCGTGTTTGCTACAACTACTAGCTGGAATCATTCGGATCGTCGAAAGACAGAGCAGCATGGCTGCTACGGTTCGGAATATAAAGCCTGTCCTTATGGAGAATTAGCATGACGTTACCGAGTGGCCATCCCCGCAGTCGCCTGCTTAAACGCTTCACGGAACTGGGACCTTACATCCGTGATGGAAAGTGTAGTGAAAACCGTTTTTTCTTCGACTGCCTGGCTGCCTGCGTGAATGTAAAACCTGCGCCCGAACTGCGTGAGTTCTGGGGCTGGTGGATGGAGTTGGAAGCGCACGCCGATCACTTTACCTACGTTTATCACATTGGTCTGTTTGACAAAGAAGGCGACTGGTCTGTCGCTACGATCAAGGGCAAAGATAACAACGCCCGCGTGGAAGAAACGTTACGTAATTTCCACGGCCGTCTAAAAGAGATGCTGAAAGAGTTTGAACTGGATCTGGTGCCTGCCAGTGATTTTGATGAAAAACCGGTAAAACTCAGCGCCTGACATCAGGCCCCTGCGAGGGCCTTTTTTGTACCCGCCTCAGGCAGCCAGAGTATCTGCAGGCAGACAGAGTCATGGGGCGACAGGAAAAGGAAAGGGCGAGTTTTGCAACTCGCCCTTTTAGCAGACACATTCACATTGAGGGTAAAGCACTAAGCCTCTCCATAGCGCGGGCCGTCATTCCCTCGACAGTCCCTCTCGCCAGGCAAGACTCAGATTCATCAGAACTGGTAGGTCAGGCCAACAGCAACAACGTCATCGTTGTTAAGCGCCAGCTTATTGTCTTTATCCAGTTGGTTAATTTTGTAATCAACAAAGGTCGACATGTTTTTGTTGAAGTAGTAGGTCGCGCCCACGTCGATATATTTAACCAGGTCTTCGTTGCCGATACCGTTTTCGATATCTTTGCCTTTGGTCTGCACGTAGCCAATGGATGGACGCAGGCCGAAGTCAAACTGATACTGCGCAACCAGTTCCAGGTTTTCTGCTTTGTTGGCAGAGCCAGAAACGGAGCCGCCCGCGACGCGGTTGGTTCCACTGATTGGCGTCATATTGCGCGTTTCGGTGTAAATCGCTGCCAGGTAAACACTGTTGGCGTCATATTTCAGACCGGTGCCCCACGAGGTGGCTTTATCGCCGTGACCATATGCGCCTGCCTGCTGGGCATTGGTACGGTCAGAAGAGGTAATCGCACCGAGCACGCTCACGCCTGAATCAGCAATGGTATAACCCAGTGATGCGCCATAGCCGTCGCCATTCTGACGACTTGTATCGATGGCGTTATTCGTTCCTAAGCCACGTGTGTTCGCGCTCTTGTCATCATTTTTACCCTGATACTGAAGAGCAAACTTCAGACCATCCACCAGACCAAAGAAGTTGGTGTTGCGGTAGGTGGCTACGCCAGTGGCGCGCTGTGCCATAAAGTTGTCGGTACGTGCCGTGCCGTCACCACCAAATTCCGGGAAGACGTCAGTCAGAGACTCAACGTCATACAGCACGCCGTAGTTGCGGCCGTAGTCAAATGAACCGTACTGAGAGAATTTCAGACCGGCAAAGCCCAGACGGGTTTTGTTGCCGTTGTTGGCATCGGAGCCTTCTGAGTTGTTGGCGTTGTACTGATATTCCCACTGGCCGTAGCCGGTCATCATATCGTTAATCTGCGTCTGGCCTTTAAAACCAATACGCACGTAAGATTTATCGCCGTTAGCACCGGCATTGTCGCTGAAGTAATGCTCGGCTTTAACCTTGCCGTAGAAATCCAGCTTGTTACCATCTTTGTTATAAACTTCAGCGGCCTGCGCAGCAGAGGTCAGGGCCAGAGCAGATACCACGATTGCCAGTGTACTTTTCTTCATTTGCTATCAATCCCAATGAGTAAAAATTTTTTGTCCTCAACGTCTTCCTGTTACAGGCATGGCTGCCTTTATTCTCCGGCTGCTCAGTGAACAGGCCGGGGGGCATTCAGTTGCCGCCTTGTTACAACAAGAAAACTTTTGAGGCATCAATGAAAAAGTTTGTAAAACACGGACTTTTTACCGATCAATGATGAACTTTTTATGACAATTTTGATGTTTTGTTGTTAACAGGGAACTTTTGGTCTAATTGACGCTCTGCGAAATTTGTAGTTTTTCCCTTACTGGCTGTTGGCTTCCCTCACTGCACCTGTTAAAAAGTCGGTTCACAGAAATTTTTTACGGCAGGACAACATGAGTGGCAGTCAGACCCTTGTGGTCAAATTGGGTACCAGCGTTCTTACCGGCGGTTCGCGTCGGTTAAACAGAGCGCACATGGTGGAATTAGTGCGTCAGTGCGCGCAACAGCACGCCGCCGGCCATCGTATTGTGATTGTGACCTCCGGCGCGATGGCGGCCGGTCGTGAGCATCTGGGGTACCCCGAACTGCCGCCTACCATCGCCTCAAAGCAGCTGTTAGCTGCGGTGGGGCAAAGTCGTCTTATTCAACTGTGGGAACAGCTGTTTTCCATCTACGGCATTCATATCGGTCAGATGTTACTGACTCGCGCCGATATGGAGGATCGTGAACGCTTTCTTAATGCGCGCGATACTTTGCGTGCCTTGCTGGATAACCACATCGTGCCCGTCATCAATGAAAATGACGCGGTTGCCACCGCTGAAATCAAAGTGGGTGACAATGACAACCTGTCTGCGCTGGCAGCCATGCTGGGTGGGGCAGACAAGCTGCTCTTACTGACCGACCAGCCGGGGCTGTTTACTGCCGATCCACGTAATAATCCAGAGGCGGAATTAATCAGCGATGTGCATATTATCGATGATGCGTTGCGCGCCTTAGCGGGCGGCAGCGTGTCCGGACTGGGAACGGGCGGAATGTCGACCAAACTGCAGGCCGCAGACGTTGCCTGCCGCGCCGGTATCGATGTGATTATTGCTGCAGGCAGCCGCAGCGGCGTCATTAGCGATGTGATTGCGGGCAAGCCGGTGGGCACCCTGTTTCATGCGCAGCAAACGCCGCTTGAAAACCGCAAACGCTGGATTTTTGGTGCCCCGCCAGCAGGCGAAATTACCGTGGACGACGGCGCGCTTGCCGCCATTATCGAGCGCGGCAGCTCACTGCTGCCAAAAGGTATCCGTGAGATTCAGGGCAATTTCTCCCGTGGAGAAGTCATCCGTATCCGCAGCCTGCAGGGGCGCGATATCGCCCACGGCGTTTCGCGCTATAACAGCGACGCGATGCGCATGATCGCAGGGCATCATAGTCAACAGATAAGCGAAATTCTGGGCTATGAGTACGGGCCAGTTGCGGTACATCGTGACGATATGATCGTCAGCTAAGGAACAGATATGCTTGAAGAAATGGGAAAGGCGGCGCGTGCCGCAGCCTGGGCGATGGCGGACCTGTCCGCAGTCGAAAAAAATCAGGTTTTGCTCACGATTGCTGACCGACTTGAAGCAGAAAGTGAGATTATTTTAACGGCGAATGAGCAGGATCTGGCCGAGGCGCGACAGAACGGTATGAGCGCCGCGTTGCTCGATCGTCTGACCTTAACGCCGGCGCGCCTCAGCGCGATTGCCAACGATGTCCGCCAGGTCTGCCAGTTAGCCGATCCGGTCGGGCAGGTGATCGATGGCGGCCAGCTGGACAGTGGGCTGCGCATTGAGCGCCGTCGCGTACCGCTTGGCGTGGTGGGGGTTATTTATGAAGCGCGTCCAAACGTTACCGTGGACGTCGCCAGCCTGTGCCTGAAAACCGGCAACGCCGCGATTCTGCGCGGCGGGAAAGAAACGTGGCGCACCAATGCAGCGACGGTGCGGGTGATTCAGACTGCCCTTCAGCAGCACGGTTTACCGGCGGCGGCGATTCAGGCTATCGAAAATCCGGATCGTGAGTTAGTCAATCAGCTACTCAAACTGGATCGGTATGTGGATATGCTGATCCCGCGCGGGGGGGCCGGCCTGCATAAGCTCTGCCGGGAAAATTCTACTATCCCGGTGATCACCGGTGGAATCGGGGTTTGCCATATTTATATCGATGACACCATGGACATTGCCCCTGCACTGGACATCATCGTCAATGCCAAAAAACAGCGTCCGAGCGCCTGTAATTCGCTTGAAACGCTGTTGATTGACGCCGCGATTGCCGATCGTTTTCTACCGGCTTTTACTGCGCGCATGGCCGAAGAAAATATCCCCTTACATGCTGATGCCAATGTTCTGACGCGGCTGCAACAGGGGCCTGCCAGCGTAACGGCCGTGAAAGCGGGCGACTATGACGATGAGTGGCTGTCGCTCGATCTGAACGTCAAACTGGTCGCTGATATGGATGAGGCGATTGCGCATATCCGTATGCATGGCACCCAACATTCCGACGCTATCCTGACGCGTAGCACCAAGAATGCGGCCCGCTTTGTGAAGCAGGTGGACTCTTCTGCGGTGTACGTGAACGCCAGTACACGTTTTACCGACGGCGCACAGTTCGGTCTGGGCGCAGAAGTTGCCGTCAGTACGCAAAAACTGCACGCCCGCGGCCCTATGGGGCTTGAAGCGCTGACCACCTACAAATGGATTGCCTGGGGTGATGACACCCTGCGTGCATAACTGCATTTTTTAAAATAAAACGGGGGCCTGTTCAGGCTCCCGTTTTTTTTATGCTGCTTTTTCCGCGCCACTCAATGGTAGAGTCTTGCGTTTTTTGATGCGTTTTTAAGCCGTCAGAATGATATTGATCGACCAGGACGATTCAGTAGCCTGGCCTTTTTTTACAAAGAATGACTGAAAAGTGAGACTGCACGCGGCTTGCCGACGCATTTTGTGGTTCGCTGTGCGGTGATAGGGTGACAAATAATCAGAAATGCTAAGTCATGCTGTTAGGTAGTAAACTGACGGTAATATAAAATGAACTGGTAGCAAAAATGAAAAGAACATTCAGCGCCTCTTTCACGGTCAATTATTAACTAATGGTTAAAAAAGAAAGTACCAGACAAGCTTTCACCGCCAGGCTGATTGCAGCCTGCGAAAGTGCGGGCATTACTGGACACGGACGCAATAAACAGGTCGCCTGTGCGTTACAACGCCAGGGTTGCAAGATTTCAGCACCGGGCGTGTGGAAATGGTTCAACGCGCAGTCCGTACCCGATAATGGCAATTTACTCGCGCTCAGCCAGTTACTGGGCGTCAGGGTTGAGTGGCTGCAACACGGTATGGATCAGCCTCCGGAATCCTATCCCCTTCACGCATTTCCCGGCCCAAAAAACACCTTTCGCGTGAACAGTTTTGATTTAGGGCAAAAGTCAGCGGTAGGCGATGATTTTGTCAAAATCATTCAGGCCATTGAATACGATCAGGATGAGGCCCGGGTTCTGTTCAGCGGCCGTCCTGCCGACCATATCCGGCTCATTGCCATAAACAGCGATGCCATGTCCGATACCTTTGGCCCGCGCGATCAGCTGTTTGTTGACATAAGCGTTCAGAATTTTGACGGAGACGGTATCTACATTTTTACGTTGGATGAGCAGCTGTATCTCAAGCGTCTGCAGCTGCAACACAAAAGAATTGCCGTCATATCGGACAACAAACGTTACGAAACCTGGTATCTCGACAGAGACGATGTCGGGAGTTTAAACGTACTGGCTAAAGTCATTATGAGTCAGGCCCGGCAGTATCATATTCTGGGATAGGCCATCCAGCAGGCCTGCCCGCATATTCTGTAAAAAAATAATCGGCCTAAATTCAAAAAGTTAACTTTCAGTTAAAAATAAATTAACTAGTGGTATTTGATAAAGCATAAGAACCTGTTAATAATTTGAACATGGATGAAACAACGTGTTACCTCATGGATGAAACGCTCTTAAACAATTGAGGCGCTGCACAAGCGCGAATCAACCCCCCCAAAAGCTAATGAGCTTTGGGATGGGGTGGATGCGCCTAATGCAGCGTCGTCAGATGCCGCCTGTTCCCTTTTGCTGACCCTTCCACCTGACTGATTATTCAGCCGGGAGGTGCGCCTGCGAACAGCTTTCAGCGACATTCGAGCCTGTTCTTCAGACCCAAAACACTCGCCAGCCACCCTATCGCCAAAGACTCATTCACAGGAGGAGTTATGGCGATAATTCACTATGGCAAAAGCGTTTTCATCGGCAACGCACGTACCCGCCGTCATCAGCGGCGTCAACCTCTCAACCGTCTCAAACAAAGCATCGACGATGCGCTTAACTACCCACCCGAACCCCGACCTTTGCGACGCGCTGAACAAATTTGTCAGCGGCAGGTTACTTCTGTGGTTGACCGCGCGGTAAGCGCGCCACAGCGGAGAAGCAAAGAGATTTCAGGTTTTGATAACTGCTGTCTGCCCCATGTTCACCTTTACGCGGTTCGCTGAACGCGACGACCGTCACCGATCCACTGCCTGTAGCAGGCCGCGCCATCCTCCCTTCCTGTGCCTGATTTTTAGGCAAAACGTTAGTGCTGCTGCATTTTTAACCGTTCTGCCGCTGCGTTTATCGCTGGCACTAATCAGTTTGCTTTATGTTTTTTCATGGTGGATGGGCTGCCTGCATCATCACTGAGGAGTTTCTATGAGTCAGATTATTGCAATACTGAATTTCGAAGAAGGTTACGCCGAAATGCCCTATCTCGATTCACTGGGGTTTCCTACGGTTGCCGGAGGGATTCGTATCGGACCAAAAGGGGCGTCATTAAGTAACTATGTGCTGCGGGTGCCGCGTCGGGTGGGCGATGTGTGGAAACAGTGCATTCTGGAAAACAAAATCACGGATATGCAAAGTCGCGCTCCCCTGAAGCAGGCGCTGGCAAAGTGCAATGACGCACGAACCGATGTGTTGATGAGCATGGCATACCAACTGGGCGTTGACGGAGTTTTGCAGTTTAAAAATATGCTCAGTGCCATCACGCGTGAGCATTTTACGGAGGCGGGCGATGCCATGCTCAACAGTCTCTGGGCCCGGCAAACCCCCGGGCGCGTCAGGCGTCATGCTGAAGTCATGCGTAGCGGTAACTATGACATCTACCGGGGGCTGCTATGAGATGGTTATTTTTCATCATTGCCGTGCTGACCGTCATCATTATTTTGCTGCTGATGCAGCGTTTCACCACGTTGCAGTTCGTTTCCCATGCCAAATTGTTATTTAAAACCTGGTCTGTATGGCTGGCTTCGCTGGGGTCAATGCTCAGCGCCTGGGTCCAGTCATTTCCGTCGTCTGCCCTCAGTGCGTGGCAAACGCTGCCTGACGATGTGAAGAGCATCCTTCCCCACAATTACCTTGGTCTCATTGGCGCCTTTATGGTGGCGATGGGCGTCATTGCGCAATTTGTTCGCCAGAAAAACCTGCTGAATGAAAA
This sequence comes from Pantoea ananatis LMG 2665, assembly GCF_000710035.2. Lineage (GTDB taxonomy): Bacteria > Pseudomonadota > Gammaproteobacteria > Enterobacterales > Enterobacteriaceae > Pantoea > Pantoea ananatis. Next base: position 17,117 of record NZ_JMJJ01000004.1, read on the forward strand.
GCGCCAGAGCAAAGAGGAGGCATCATGACGTTTTTTTCTCTGTTTACCAGCGGCTGGCACGGGCTGGCGGCGATGGGTGCACTGATCATCGCCGTCGTTGCCAGCTACGTCGGAGGTAAGAAAATCGGCAAGGTGCAACAGCAAGCCCGGTCGGAAGCTGACAGCGCCAGGCAAGAGGCAAATCGCATGGCGAATGTTACTCATCAACAGCAACGCAATAGTGAGGAGGCGAAGCGTGTGGCGACTGATAACCTTAATCTTGATGACGCTGCTGCTCGCGACAAGCTGCAGCAGTCCAAATATCACCAACCCTGAGCCCATCATTTATCGCGATTCAGCCTGCATCCTCTTTTCCCCGATTTATACCCATGGCGATGACGCCAATAAGGCCGACATTCGCACCGTGCGCGCCATTAACAGCCATAACGATTTATGGGATGTCCTGTGTGGTCATTCCGCTGCCGAAGATTCTTTAACCTTCTGATTTACAGCCTATTATCCTGAGGAGGATATCATGATTGAAGTTAACTCATTTGCTGAGCTTCGTACGACCATGCCGTCAAAACCAGGTGAAATTGCCGTACTGAAACGCTACTACGATAAAGATTCCAGCTTTCGTGGCGGCGGCGATTTTGTGGGGTTTACCGGCACCACGATTTTAAAAGATGATGGCGGTACGGTAGCCATAGGAAACGGCTTCTACTGGAAGCGTTCAATCAACGATCCGCGAGAAGTGAACATCCTGCATTTTGGGGCCAAGGGCGATGGCGTCACGGATGACACCGATGCGTTTAAACGTATTCTCGGCTGGTCACAAACTTACAGCCAGAATATGAAGGGATTGCCGGTACGTTTCCCGGGCGGGCGTTTTCTGATTATGCCCATGGATCTGAGCAATGCAGAAATCCCGTTCTTTGGCCTGGCCGGGGACGATCTGGCGCTGGGTTCTCTGCCCGGCACCACCATCGTGTCAGATAAAAGTGCCAATACCCTGTTCAAAGTTCAGGCACGGCGCACCACCATTCGTGGGATTACCTGGGACGGACAGGCCACGGCGGATACCGTCACCAACACGGCCACCATTACCCCTGAAATGTGCAGCAATGTTCAGCCGTTTTTTGAAAACAGTTGTATGGCAGGGCAAATCGTTAATATCAGCTGCTTTCGGGGGCAGCGCAGCGGTGGAACCATCTTTAAGCTGCAGGACACGCTCGACAGTAAGTTTGAGCAAATCTATACCAATACCACCTACTCGCGCGTTTTCGATATCGGCTGGTCAGGTTCCCCCAAAGGCGTCTGGGATCACTCTACGGCCGTTGAGTTATGCAATGCGAATTTCCAGACGGGCTATGGTGATGCCACGCTGTATATGCCGCGTATGACGCAGGCGATTATGCGTAACGTCTGGATTGAACATACGCGCAATCCCGGCGATCTGTCTGATGGCGGCTGGACCATCGATACGCTCAACGTCGAGAACTGCAGTACCCCAAAATACTGAACAACGCCCGCGTGGTAATGCGTCATATTAACCTGCAGTCAGGTTCAAAGCTCAGCCAGGACCTTGTGGCAGGCAAGTGGCTTTCTACCTTCGAGTACGGCTATCGACGTGACGAGAACTACGGCACTTTCATGAGCGGTTCGCTACGGGCCGGGTACTTTAGTGGCTATAAGGTAGTGAACAATACGGAGACGGATAACTGGTATCGTCTTGGGCAGGTATTTTTCCCGGCGCCTAATCAACAGTGGGTCATTGAGTTGATCGGTAAAGCGGATAACACCACGCCTTCAGGTACGGCAGGCTCGCCCGTCAATATGCCCGGCACGGGCAAGACCTGGATCAACCTGCAGCGGCTGGATACGGTCTGGGCAGATGCCTGCCATATGGGGCAGCCTGCGGTGATGGACATTCGCTATAACCGTGTGGGAACCACCTATGCCGGTATCTGGGTTAAGCTGCGAGCCAACAGTGGTGAAACCATGTTTAACCTGAAAACCACCGGTCCGACGCGCTTTGATACGGGTTCCTGTTCCCTGTTTCAGAGTGACCTGTCGCTGGTGGATGACGTATCGAAAGTGGGCACGCTCAAGCCTGCCGCACGCTTTGGGTTACATAATGGCGTCGCGGGCGTGGGCGCCAATGAAAAAGGCGTGGTAACCCTCGCCACGGCGGCGGGGTCGCCGACCAATAAAACAACGCCGACGGGTTTTGTGCTCATCAATATTAACGGTACCGATCGTAAAGTCCCTTATTACGATTAACGCTGGCAATCCTACGCGAGGCTTCGGCCTCGCTTTTTTTTGCTTTAAGCGCAGTACCTGTCTCTTCCGCCGCTCTTGGGTTTTATCGGGATCTGAATGCCTGCCGGATATATTCGTGGAACGCATTGATGCCAGTCTTTGTTATTTAAACGATTGTTAAACGACGTCAACTCAGGTTGCGGGAGTAACACCTGAAAGCGCACTACTTGACAAAAAATTTTGCAATTTAATACTAAAAATTATTCTTCCATTAAATCTCCGCAAGAAACCATCCATTCTTGCAACATAAGGAACACGTTGTATGGTGGCTGCCATCATTATTGGTATTTTTATTATTAGCGTAATCTATGCACACTCGCGCGGTGTAGAAAAACAAAAGTTCTCGCGTCAGTTGTTTGATCACTCGACCTTTATGGCACCTGTTAATATGTTCATGACAGGCTTTTCAAGATTGCCAGCGAAACAGCCCTATTTTTCGACAGAGGAATTTCCAGAGCTTCGCGAGTTGACCGATAACTGGCAGGTCATTCGCGAAGAGGCAATACGTCTTCAGGATCATATCAAAGCGGCCAAAAGCCATAATGATGCAGGGTTTAATACCTTTTTTAAGCGTGGGTGGAAACGGTTTTACCTTAAATGGTATAGCGACGCACATCCGTCTGCCCAGCAGCTCTGCCCGGTCACCACGGCTCTGGTCAGTAAAATCCCCTCAGTGAAAGCGGCGATGTTTGCAGAGCTGCCGGCGGGCAGTCATTTAGGTAAACACCGCGATCCCTATGCAGGATCGGTTCGCTATCACCTCGGCCTTGTGACGCCCAACGATGACCGCTGCTTTATTGAGGTGGATCGACAACGTCACAGCTGGCGCGACGGGCAGGCGGTTATTTTTGACGAAACCTACGTGCACTGGGCACAGAATGAAAGTGAGCAAACGCGTATCATTTTATTCTGCGATATTGAGCGTCCTATGAAGTGGCGCTGGGCACAGGCCATTAATCACTGGGTAGGCAGTACCCTGATGTCGGCAGCAGCCTCACCCAATGACGAAAATGACAAAACGGGTTTCATCAACCGCATTTTTAAATACGTCAATGCGATTCGCGATGCCGGACAGAATTTAAAAAAACGGAACAGGACAGTCTATTACTGGGTTAAGCACTCCTCGATTGTACTGATATTCCTTGCGATCATCGTGCCGAGTATCGTGATGTAGAAAGGGAATGACAGCCAGAACAGCACTCAGCGTCTGGCTGAACCCATAATACAGGCAGTGAACACCGTTATTTGGGTTTAAACTGCCTTACATCAATCGCGTATCGTTTTATTTTTCGCCACAATGTGGTGCGGCCGATGTGTAGCAGATCAGACATCGCCTGAACTTTGCCCTGAGTCATGCGGGCAGCCTGGAGGATCGCTTCTTTTTCAATCGCGCTAAATGACAGATTATCCGGCAGCAGAGAGGCGTTTGCGGCATTGTCAGGTTGCTCAGATAAAAGCGATTCTGGTAGGTTATTCCATCGGATATGGCCATGTTCACTACTGATAGCAATATTTTCAATCACGCTGTTTAATTCAAAGTCATTACCGGGCCATCCATAACCCATTAATTGCGTCATCACCTCGTCATCAACTTTAAAGCGCGAGGAAAAACGTTTTTCCAGCCTGCGTAGGCGGTGATTAATTAAATAGGGAATGCTGTTACGCCGCGCGCGCAAGGGCGGAATGGCAATCTCAAAGGAATGTAATGCGTAATAAAGCTGACGGCTAAAACGATTCTGTTCCACAAGATGGGCCAGATTAACGGTAGTCGTGGCAATCACTTTAATATCAACGGGGATCAGCCGCCGCGCATCAAGGCGAGTCAGCACGCCTTGCTTGATGACCTGAAGCAGGACAGATTGCTGTCCGGGTGTCAGATATTCAATCTTTTCCAGAAACAACGTGCCGCCGCTGGCCAGTTCCAGACGGCTTAAACGGCCATCTCTATCCTCGCCGGGTGCACTGCCTGTAAAATCCTCTCCCTGTGTATTGTCGGCATAAAGCTGACAGTTAACCGCAATGTAAGGGCCGCTTGCCCGGTCACTTTCATTATGAATTGCCTGACTCAGCAACTCTTTACCTACCCCTTCTTCCCCGCACAGTAAGACAGGAAAGCTGCCTTTGGCTGCCTGACGACCAAAATGTATTAAACGACGCGTGTCGGCATCCTCTTCTGGCATCTGTTCAAAGGTGTGACTGACTTTACCCAGTTGGCTGGTCATGAGTTGACGGACCTGCTCAACCGGATGGAGCAGTAAAATAAAGCTGTTGCCCTGAACTTCAACAATGGGTTTCAGGGTAATCACCGCATCAACAAACTGATGCTGGCTCTCGAAGGTGACTTCCACATGTTTTAATCCCTCTACCTGCTTAATCGCCCGGCGCAGCAGAGCCGGCAGCGTGATCAGGTCAGCGATATTCTTTCCCTGACTGGTTAAGGCATCAAGGTGCAACTGCCGGGCTGCCTGAGCATTCAGGAACTGCAGGACGCCTTGCTCATTCCACGCCATGACGCCGTCGTCCATGCTCTCCAGCAGGCCATAAAGCTGGTTCAGATGGCGGTTGGAATCGGCTAACAAATTGTCTGTTAACAGTGAATTGCCTATTTCCCGGGCAACAGAAAGCGTAAGCGAGAGATCGGAGGGCGCCTGATCCTGATAAAGACAGGCCAACGCGATAGAGCCAAATAAACGACCGTGATTATCGAATATGGGTGTAGAGCAGAAAGACCAGGTATGAAGAGCCCGTTTGAAATGCTGTTCCCGGCTGGTTTTTAATGGCTGGCCTTCAAGCGCGGCCAGTGACAGGGCGCAGGTACCGATGATACTTTCCGCACAGTAACTTCCCTCCTGCAGGCCTAATTTCTCAAGATCCAGCAGCGTCTGTGCATCGCCACAACGGTTTAAGATACAGGCGGATTCATCAAGAATAAACAGCGCACAAGGGCGGTTCGCCATATATTCCCACGCATCCTCAAGCGTGGCCTGGCCTATGGTGAGCAGGGCGGTTTTGCGGCGGCAAATCGACGCGTAAGTTAATCCCTGTGCCTGATGCGGTGCTTGCCAGTTATCCCGCTGCATGTATTTACTGCAGCGGTGCCATGACTGAGCTATCACCGCTGAAACGTGTTTATCGCTCTCGGGCGCGAACACTGTCATATCCATTTCCGCTGAAAGACCATAAAGAATCCCCCCAGCCGCGCAGCCAGGGGGAAGTCGTTGCCCGGAGACTCGGGCCAGCGGTTTACCTGTGACAGATTAACGCGACAGCCACTGCTGTCCTAGCAGATCGGCAGTGATAATCGCCGCATAAACGCTGTCTGGTGTGACCGGGAACGGCATATTGTGGATGGTTTCGCCTTCCACACAGGCCGCCTCGGCAACCGCCTGAATTTTTTTCTCGATATCCTGTTTCACGCCCATTTGCCCCAGGGTGACAGGCAATCCTACTTTCTGGCAGAACGCCAGCACGGTTTCGATCTCTTCTGTCGGGCTGTTCTGCAAAATTAACTGGGATAACGTACCAAACGCGACCTTTTCACCGTGATAAAGGTGATGGCACTCTTCCAGTACGGTAAACGCATTATGAATGGCATGCGCGGCGGCAAGACCACTGCTTTCAAAGCCAATCCCGCTGAGGTAAGTGTTGGCCTCAACGATACGTTCCAGCGCATCTGTTACCACGCCTGCCTGAGCCGCAAAGCGAGCCTTTTCGCCTTCCGCCAGGAGCGTTTCATAGCACAGCCGCGCCAGGCTTAACGCTGCGGCCGTCGACTTGCCGCCTGCCATGCTGGTTGCGCCAGAATCGTAACAGGCTTTGGCTTCAAACCAGGTGGACAGGGCATCGCCCATTCCCGCGACCAGTAAACGTACCGGTGCTTTGGCAATGATCGTAGTATCCATCACGACCATATCGGGGTTTTTGGGATAGATCAGATACTCTGCAAACTCACCGGTTTCGGTGTAAATAACCGACAATGCGCTGGTGGGCGCGTCGGTGGAGGCGATGGTGGGGATAACCACCACTGGCAGTTTGAGATACCACGCAATCGCCTTGGCCGTATCCAGCGTTTTACCGCCCCCTAATCCGATGACGCCGCGGCAGCCGTTTTGTTCTGCTAACGTCATCAGCCGGTTGATTTCAGTCCGGCAACATTCCCCGCTGAAACGTTCTGCATGACAGGTGACGTCATGTTCAGCAAGGCCGCTCAACACCTTATCGCCCGCCATGTTCATTACAAAGTCATCGGCAATCACAAAAAAACGATCGGCCAGGTTCTTTGCGTACTGGCCGAAGGACATGGCGGCATTGGGGCCCTGAATATATTTCGCTGGAGACTGGATAATTTTTGGCATTCCTTTCACCCTCAAGTAAGAACATGTTCGCATAGTGAACGCTGGCATCTCTCTGGCTCGGCTTGCAGTGAAAGCCGAATGATGGCCGACGTCGCGTTTCACTTTACGCGCGACATGGAGGTGAAAAAGTTTTGCGGCCAACGTTCTGATATGGAACACCTTACCGCTCCGCACGTTTCATACTGGAACAATAAACCAGGTTTGAATGCTATGTTGCGATCGCGATCGTCTCCAGCAGTGTAAAACGGCAAAATGCGGCGACGATTTTCCTTACTACATGACGCGCGATGCTGTCTGCCGCTAAAAAACCTGCCTGCTCAACGGTCTTTATTTATCGCTTCCGCTGTCATGACTTGCTTTGCCTCTCATTTTCACCCAACAGACGTGTGATATGTTTCATTATGGAACATAAAAAACCTCACGATGTTCCGTTATGAAACTCTTCATCCTGACATTTTTTTTCTCGTCGACTCCATGAGAATCAGTGCGTCGACGAGCGGTCTGCCGCCGTTACCGTTCCCCCCGTAATCGGATTGTCTTTGCCTCAGGCAGAGTGACAGCTAACCGTATCCAACGGAGCATAAAGAATGAAAAAGCTGATTAACCGTGTGGAAGATGTATTGAGTGAACAACTGGCAGGATTGGCAAAAGCCCATCCTGAACTGACGCTTCATCAGGATCCCGTCTGCATGACGCGAGCCGATGCGCCTGTAGTGGGAAAGGTTGCGCTACTTTCGGGCGGCGGCAGCGGCCATGAGCCGATGCACTGCGGTTTTATTGGTCATGGCATGCTGTCTGGCGCCTGCCCCGGCGAAATCTTTACCTCACCCACGCCAGACAAAATGTTTGAGTGCGCCATGAAAATTGACGGCGGTGAGGGCGTACTGATGATCATTAAAAACTACACCGGCGATATCCTCAACTTTGAAACGGCAACCGAACTGCTGCACGAAAGCGGCGTGAAGGTCACGACGATAGTCGTGGATGATGATGTCGCCGTAAAAGACAGCCTGTATACGGCTGGACGTCGTGGCGTGGCAAATACCGTGCTGATTGAAAAACTGGTTGGCGCTGCCGCAGAGCGGGGCGATTCCCTTGAAGCCTGCGCTGCGCTGGGACGTAAGCTGAATAACTGTGGTCACTCTATTGGCATCGCGCTGGGCGCCTGTACCGTTCCCGCTGCAGGAAAGCGCTCGTTTGAACTTCAGGACAATGAAATGGAGTTTGGTGTCGGTATTCATGGCGAGCCGGGTATCGATCGCCGCACCTTTACTTCGCTGGATAACACGGTCGATGAGATGTTTGAAACCCTGCTGGAGAATGGCACCTACAGCCGCCCGCTGCGTCACTGGGATGTCGAGACCGGTAGCTGGCAAGAAGTGCAGCACACCAAGCAGGCTTTAACGCGCGGCGACAGAGTCATTGCGCTGGTCAATAACCTGGGCGCGACGCCGCTATCAGAATTATATGGCGTGTACAACCGCCTGGCGCAGCGTTGTGAAGAGCAGGGGATCACCCTTGAGCGCAGTCTGGTAGGCAGTTACTGCACTTCACTGGATATGGTGGGCTTTTCCATCACGTTGCTGAGCGTGGACGATGATTCCCTGGCGCTGTGGGATGCGCCGGTCCATACACCAGCCCTGAACTGGGGCCAATAAGGAGATCGATATGTCACTGACCCGCGCCCAAATTGTGAGCTGGCTTTACCGCTGTGGTGAAGTTTTTACCCGTGAAAGTGATTTTTTGACCGGACTGGATCGTGAAATCGGCGATGCCGATCACGGGTTAAATATGCATCGGGGATTCAGTAAAGTTGTCGAGAAGCTGCCTTCTGTCGAAGATAAAGATATCGGCTTTATTCTTAAAAATACCGGTATGACGCTGCTCTCAAACGTAGGCGGAGCCAGCGGGCCGCTGTTTGGTACGTTCTTTATTCGTGCGGCTCAGGTTACCCAGGCGCACCAGAGCCTGACGCTGGAAGAGCTTTATCAGATGATTCGTGAAGGGGCGGAAGGGGTCATTAACCGCGGTAAAGCCGAGCCTGGCGATAAAACCATGTGCGACGTCTGGCTCGCGGTCGTGGCGTCACTGCGTCAGTCTAGTGAGCAGAATGTCTCACTCACCGCCGCTCTTGATGCCGCCTGCCAACAGGCGGAGTCAGCCGCCCAGTCAACCATCACCATGCAGGCCCGCAAAGGGCGCGCCAGCTATCTGGGTGAGCGCAGTATCGGTCATCAGGATCCCGGTGCAACCTCGGTCATGTTCATGATGCAAATGCTGGCCGCCGCCGCCAGGGAGTAAGGAGAGAGGAATGGTAAACCTGGTGATCGTGTCACACAGTGCAATGTTAGGCGAGGGCGTGGAAATGCTGGCCCGGCAAATGTTAACCGGCGATAACTGCAGGATCGCGGTCGCCGCCGGCATTGACGATCCTGATCATCCCATCGGCACGGATCCGATAAAAGTGATGGAGGCGATTGAGGCTGTCGCGGATACCGATCATGTGCTGGTCATGATGGATATGGGAAGTGCCCTGCTCAGTGCTGAGACGGCACTTGATCTGCTCGATCCGGTCATTGCTGAAAAAGTGCGCCTGTGTGCAGCACCGCTGGTGGAAGGCACGCTGGCGGCCACCGTCAGCGCGGCGGCGGGAGCGGACATCGACACAGTCATTGACGTTGCCATGAATGCGCTGGCGGCGAAACAGGCCCAGTTAGGGATAACGCCTCCCGCGCACGCCGCTTCGCTGCCCGCAAAAGCGCCTGATTCGGACGCGCGTTCGGTTACGGTCACCATCAGGAACCACCACGGTCTGCACGTTCGTCCTGCTTCGCGGCTGGTCGCTGCACTGGCGGGAATGAACGCTGATCTGGTGTTAGAGAAACAGGGGCAGTGCGTGAAGCCAGACAGCCTCAACCAGATTGCTCTGCTTCAGGTTCGCTGTCATGACGCCGTTACCTTGTCGGCGAGTGGGCCCGATGCTGAGCGTGCCCTGGCGGCATTTGAATCCCTTGCGGCGGAAGATTTTGGCGAGCATCCCGAGTCGATGGCGTTAAAAACATCGGCGTCCACCGTCGAAAAGGTACAGGGTAAAGCGGTGTTTTATCCCCTGCCGCTGGCGCAGCCTGCCAGGCACCCTTGCAGCGATGTCGGGCAGGAAGAGCGGCGGCTGCAGCAGGCGATAGTAGATACGCTCAATGACCTGAATGCGCTGGCTGCCCTGGCAGAGAAGAAATATGGTGCTTCGGTGGCGGCTATTTTCTCAGGCCATCACACGTTGCTGGACGATCCCGACCTGTTTGACGCTGCCTGTAAGGTCATCCGTAATGACTCGTGTTGCGCTGAATCAGCCTGGTATCAGGTGCTAATGGAATTAAGCCAGCAATATCAGCACCTGGATGATGCGTATTTGCAGGCGCGGTTTATTGATATCGAAGACATACTGTATCGTACTCTGTGTCATCTGAAAGGGCGCGACATCAGGCTGCCGACACCAGACGTGCCCGCCATTATCGTGGCAGACGATATCTTTCCGTCAGCGGTCGTTAATCTGAATGCGCAACTGGTAAAAGGCATTTGCCTGCGGGAGGGCAGCACGCTGTCACATGCCGCAATCATTGCTCAGCAGGCCGGTATTGCCTTTATCTGTCAGCAGGGCGCAGTGCTGGATATCATTCAGCCAGAGGACAGGCTATTGATTGATCCCGCTGCACAGCGCGTGAGTTGCGCATAACGCTAGTGTTCATTAGCCTCTGGTATCTGTTTCAGGGGCTTTAATTTATTTGGCCCTGACAAAAAATTTCAGTTAAATCTCTTTTTGTTCCCTTAACCTTTCGACAACTCCCCTCTCATTTTGGCGCATTTTTATCCAATAATTACTCGATATTTCAATCAGAAAACATAAATAAATCGCGTCCCACAAATGGGTTTCCGCCAGAGACTACCTTGGGATTTCATGTTTATTTTTATTCGGGAAAGGCTCAAGGGAGTGCATTTTAGTTAAGGGGATATTTTTAAAATCATATTTGGGTTAAGGCGGGAAACAGTGAGTGATTAAATAAAATATATATCAAGCTGTCGTCTTTTACTTTTATCAGGAATTTTCCAATAGTTTAGGTGATATTATGCTTTCACTGCTTTACAAAAAACTTACATTTCTTTTCATTGGGCTTACCTATGAGAGCAAAGACAGGGAAGTGGCTGGCGTTGAGCGCCGCGCTTATCACGGTAAGCGCACTGGCTGCGCCGTTGACGCCAGGCGATCGCGATTATATCCAGACTCAGCAACAGCAACGCCTGCAGCAGGATCAGCAGCAGCGTGATGCACTCTGGCAAGCTGTGTCACCGCGTATAGTCCCCGCTCCCCGTGCTGATGCGTCAGGCCGTTGCTTTACTATTCATCAGATCATAATCCGCAACGCCACACTGCTTTCCGCCAGCCAGCAGCAGTCACTGACTTCTGCTTACGTCAATCGTTGTCTGGACTTAACGCAAATTAATGCGCTGGTACATGCGATTTCCGACTGGTATATGCAAAGGGGTTATATTACCAGCCGGGCTTTTTTAACAGAACAGGATCTCTCTTCTGGCCAGCTAATTATTCCCGTGCTGGAAGGCAAACTGGACACCATTATTCTGGACGGTAAACATCCACGCCTGTTGCGCATGGTATTTCCGGGGCTGGAAGGAAAAATCCTGAACCTGCGCGATATTGAGCAGGGCATGGAGCAGATTAATCGCGTACGCACGGTACCTGTTCAAATCGAAATTCAGCCGTCACCTAAACCGGGTTATTCTATTGTTAATCTGACAGCAAAACCTGAATTTCCCCTCAGCGCGACCTTGGGTTTTGATAACAGCGGGCAGCGCAGCACCGGCCTGGGCCAGCTTAACGCCTCTCTGACCGGAAATAATCTTTTGGGGCTGGCGGATCGCTGGTTTGTCAGTGGTGGGCGCAGCAGCGCATTCAGCCACTGGCGCGATGCGCAGAACTTACAGGCCGGCGTCAGCGTGCCTTATGGTTATGGCCTGCTGGATTACAGCTACAGCTGGAGCAACTACCACAGCCATTTTATCAATAACGATTTCACGTGGTTCAGCAACGGCGACAATATTGCACATCGCCTTAACGGCTCCTGGGTTTTATTTCGCAACGGCGATATCAAAACGGGCGTGCAGATTGGCCTGAATCACTATTCCAGCCACAACTATCTCAACGATGCGCCTCTGGTAAGCAGTAGCCGCAAATTAACCAGCCTGCAGTTTGGCCTGAACCACACTCAGAAAATTGCCGGTGGCGTCGCCACGCTTAACCCATCGTTTAGCCGCGGTATGCCGTGGTTTGATGCCGAAAGCGATGAAGGCAAAAACGGTAACCTGCCGAAAGCAGAGTTTCGTAAATGGAGCATCAGCGCCAGCTATCAAAAACCGCTCACCAACAAGCTGTGGTGGCTAAGCAGCCTTTACGGACAGTGGTCACCCGATCACCTTTACGGTAGCGAACGACTCACGCTGGGCGGCGACAGCTCTGTGCGTGGCTTCAAAGAGCAATACCTGTCGGGCGATGTAGGCGGTTACTTACGCAATGAGCTGGATTACAGCCTGTTTACGTTACCTGGGCTGGGTGAAGTCACCGCACTGGCGGCGGTGGACGGCGGCTGGCTGAGAAGCGATCCGCAAAACCCACAGTTTACCGGCACGCTCTGGGGCGGTGCCGTGGGGCTTGGCACTCGCAATCAACATTTTTACACCCAGTATACCGTCGGCATTCCGCTCAGCTATCCCGGCTATTTACAGCCGGATCACGTCAGCATTTACGCCCGCGTCGGGCTGGTATTCTAAAAGAGGAACTGATTATGGACGATCGTCAGCCTGTTTCCCTTGCCCGTCGCGCGCTGAGCTATCTCATCTGCTATCTGGTGGCGGTGCAACCGATGCTGCCCGTGATGGCTGCTGAAATCACGCCAGTCACGCCAGGCACCAGGATGGATGCGGCAGGCAATGGCGTGCCCGTGGTCAATATTGCAACGCCGAATCAGGCGGGTGTTTCTCATAACCAGTACGATCAATATAACGTGGGGCAACAGGGCCTTATCCTCAACAACGCCACTGGCCAGCTCACGCAGACCCAGCTTGGCGGGCTGATCCAGAACAACCCCAACCTTAAAGCCGGACAGGAAGCGCGCGCCATTATTAACGAAGTGGTGGGGGCCAATCGTTCACAGCTGCAGGGCTATACCGAAGTGGCCGGTAAAGCCGCCAACGTTATGGTGGCTAACCCCTACGGCATTACCTGTAACGGCTGTGGCTTTATCAATACGCCCAACGTGACGCTGACCACCGGTAAACCGCAGTTTGATGCCAACGGCAACCTGGCCGCGCTGGAGGTCAGTAAAGGCACCATTACCATTGAGGGCCAGGGACTGGACGGCAGTAAAGCCGATGCTGTGTCGATTGTGGCACGCGCAACGGAAATCAATGCCGGGATTCACGCCAAAGATCTCACCGTGACGCTGGGAGCAAATCGCGTCGGGCAGGATGGATCGATAACGCCCATTAACGGCGAAGGGCCTGCGCCCGGCGTGGCGGTCGATACCAGCGCTCTGGGCGGCATGTACGCCAACCGCATTCATCTGGTGTCGAGCGAAAAAGGCGTCGGCGTCAATCTGGGTAACTTACTGGCCAGACAGGGCGATATCACCCTGGATGCGAACGGGAAACTGGCGGTGCATAACAGTCTCAGCAGCGGGGCACTGACCGCCAGTGCGCAAAGCGTAGAGCTGAGCGGGGAACATAAATCCGCTGGCCCGGCGACGATAACCGCACAAAACGCTATCAGTCTGCACGATGGGAGCCTGGGGAGCGATCGCGCTGTTTCATTGCAGGGCGGCAAGCGCCTGCAAATCAACAGTGGCAAGATCGTGGCCGGTGACAGCATCAACCTTGCCGCGACCAGCCTGTCGGTGGACAGCGGCAGTGCGCTCAACGCCACCAATAACATCTCGTTCAACGCGCAGCCAGACTTCACCGGCGGCTTAAGCCTGGACCCGGCCGGTCAGTTTGATAATGCCGGGCAGTTTAAGGCGGGGAATAATCTTTCTCTGAATGCTTTCACGATCGGTAACACAGGATCGTTGTCAGCAAAAGGGCAACTGTCCACGGTCAGCAACAACGTGACTAACCAGGGCGCCTTGCAGGGCAATGCGATCCGGCTCAAGAGTGATGCACTAAATAACAGCGGTACGCTGCAGGGTGCTGATGCACTCACGCTGGAGACGATGACGCTTAATAACAGTGGTTCGCTGACGGCACCGCAGCTGACGCTCAACAGCGATGCCATCACCAACAGCGGTCTGTTGCAGGGTACGCAGAATCTGACGTTGTTAAGCCAGCATCTGACTAACTTAAAAAAGGGCAGTATTGCGACGGCGGGCGATTTGACGCTCAACCTGCCTGACTTCAGCAACAGCGGGCTGCTGAGCACGGAGGGTGCACTGCACCTGAGCGGCAACAGTCTCGTCAACGATGGCGAAATCAACGCCAGCACGCTTCATTCTGACAACGGTCAACTGACCAACCTCACAGATGGCAAACTGCTGGCGACAGGCTCACTGCAACTGACAAACGACCAGCTTACTAACAGTGGGCAGATTGCCGCGAATCAGTCTGAGCTCACGGCCGCTACGTTAAATAACGCAGGCAGAATTCAGGGCGCCAGCAGCCTGAACCTGAATGCGGACACGACGAATAACCGACAGGGCGGCGAACTACTGACCTCAGGGCAACTGACGCTTAACGGCGGTGACCTGAATAACGCGGGATTAATTCAGGCAGATAAACTGGCTCTGACAGTGGGCAACTGGCAAAACAGCGGCAATGCGCTCAGTGCAGGCGATGCCACGCTGAAGGCGAAAACCCTGACCAACAGCGGCAAGATAATGGGTCAGCAAAGCGTCGATCTGCAGGGAAATACCACAGACAACAGCGGCTGGTTACTGGCAAAAGTGCTGGCCTTTCAGGGCGATTTAATCAACAGCGGACTGATTCAGGGCGATACGGCGCTGACGTTGAAAGGCGGCAGTCTGAGCAATCAGGCGACGGGCCAGTTGCAGACGGCGGGCAACGCTGACATTACGGCCTCCTCTCTGAACAACCAGGGACAGCTGCAGGGCGATAATCTGGCTGTCACAGCACAAAGCTGGCAAAACAGCGGCAGTGCGCAGGCCACAAAAAATATCACCGCCTCTGTGGCTGGGGAGCTTAACAACGGTGGCACCCTGACGGCCCAGCAGGCAATGAACCTGCAGGCTGGCAACGTCACCAATGCGGGCACGCTTGCTGCGGATCAGCTAACTATTCAGGCTCCCCAGCTCAGTAATGCTGGCCTGCTACAGGGCAACAGCGCACTGGCGATAACCAGCGCGCAAATTGCTAACCTGGCGAACGGTCGGCTTGTCAGCGGAAGCGGACTGAGCCTGGCACCTGTCCAGTTGGTAAATGATGGGCTGTTACAGGTGGCGGGCACCTTCAGCGTCAATGGCGGTGATTTTACCAATAACGGCCAGGTGAATGCGGACGCGTTGAATACCGCGCTGACCGGCACGCTGAATAATGGCGTAAACGGCAAGCTGCTTGCGCGTCAGCTGGCGCAGGTCCAGGCGCAGTCACTGACTAACGCCGGTAGCGTTGCAGGCCAGCAATTGCAGATAACGGGCGATACATTACAAAATCAGGGGCTGCTACAGGGCGATAACGCGCTGACGGCAGGGTTCCGTCAGCTGGATAACCTTGCGGGCGGCCAACTGATTACTGGTGGCGCACTGACGTTACAGGGTACGGACGCCCGTAACGCCGGAACCTGGCAGGGCAGCCAGCTCAGTTACCGTTTCGGCAGCTTAAAAAACACCGGTACCCTCAATGGCACTGGTGCACTGGACGGGCAAACCACGGGGCTGCTGGATAACAGCGGCAACCTGATTACGGGCGGCAACGCCAGCCTGAATGCCGAGAGCCTGACTAACAGTGGCAAAATCATGGCAAGCGGGCTGACGCTGCGTGCCGGATCGCTGAATAACAGCGGCCTGTGGCAGGGCAGTACTTCACTGGACGCGCTTAGTACTGGCGATCTCACCCAGTCTTCAACAGGCAGAGCGTTAAGCGGTGGCGATCTGCTGCTTGGCGCGGCGACATTAAACACGGCTGGCACCCTGCAGGGGGTGAATGCCGAGATAACGTCTGGTAGCTGGCAAAATCAGGGATCGCTGCTGAGCACCGGCGATCTCAGCGCCGCGATTGATAGCAACCTTACGAATGGTGGATCTCTACTCAGTCAGGGCGGTGCACAACTCAGTGCGCAAAATCTGGTGAATACCGGCTCTGTCCTCGCCGAAAAAGCCATGACGCTTAACGGCGGTTCGCTGAACAACAGCGGCGCCATTCAGGGCGATACGCTGTCGGTTACTCCCGCAAGCGTGACCAACCAGGGCAACCTTATCGGTCTGAAATCCCTGACGCTCGGACCGGCCCCGCAGCGGTTCAGAATGCTGCTGGCGCAGAGCGCTCCGACGCGTGAACTTGTGAATAACGCGGGAGGACAGCTTCTCACGCAGGGCGCGTTAACGATTACGGCCGATAACGTCACCAACAACGGATCGTGGCAGGGGCAACAGATCCTGCTGAATGCGGCAAAACTGGCCAACGGTGGAGCGATTCAAAGTGCCGATGGCCTGCAACTTACCCTGAGCGACAGGCTGGATGCCGCCGCAGGCAGCAAGATCTCTGCCAACGGCACCGCAGCCTTACAGGCGCTGACGCTGGCGAATCAGGGGCAATGGGTGGCTAAAAACCTTACCCTGAAAGGCGACACGCTAAACAATAACGGGGAAATTACTGGCGCGGACAGCCTTAGCGTGCAGCTCAACGGCGCGCTGACACAGCAGCAGGATAAGAACCTGCTCAGTGCCGGAAAAATCAGCCTGCAGTCGGCATCGCTGAATAATTTGGGCCGTATTCAGGGAAGCGATCTTCAGATTAACACCGGTGCGTTAGATAACGCGGGCCGCCTACAGGGTGACAATAACCTGCTGCTCAGCGCCACCGGGCATCTCACCAACGCCGCGAATGGCACTCTGGTTTCTCAGAACGCGCTGACGCTGACCACACCAGATCTCTATAACTATGGTCTGATTCAGGGCGTTGGTGGCACAGTCAACGCCACAAACTCAGCCACCAACAATGGCAGATTACTGGCTGGCGGCGCGTTGACCTTTACCACACCGCAACTGGTGAATAATGGCTGGCTGCAGGCCGGACAGCTCACGCTGAACGCGTCCGGCTTAACTAACAACGGTACGCTGCTTGCCGATCAACAGGGCACCCTGAACGGCACCAATTTCCAGAACCAGGGCATGGCGCAGGGCGGCAACCTGGCCGTTAATTATCAGAATCTCGGTAACAGCGGCACCGTGCTCGGCACCGGACAACTGAACGTGAATGCCGCGCAGGTCAACCTGACCGGATCGGGACGGCTGTTCAGCGGCGGCGGTTTGACGCTGGTGAGTAACGGCTTTGACCAGTTCGGCCAGGTCGTTGCGCTGGGCGATGTGCTAGTGAATCTGGCGAACAGCTTCGTCAGTCATAACACGCTGGCAGCGGGCAACCGACTAACGCTTAACAGCAACGGCTCGCTGGAAAATCAGAGCACAATGCAGGGCCAGGGCGTGACGCTGAATGCGGGCGGCGACCTCACCAACAACGGCCAGATCACCACCGGCGGCGCTGACAGCAGCCTGACAGGCAACCGCATCGCCATGAACGGTGCTGGCAGCCTGCAGGGCGGCGGCAACGTTACCCTGAACAGCCGTAGCGATGTCACCCTGGACGGTTTTACCGGCACGCTCGGTAACCTGACCATCAGCACGCCAGGCAGCCTGGTCAACACGGCGCTGCTTTACGCCGGGCAGAATCTCTATTTATTAGCCAACAGCATTCGTAACCAGCGTGGCGATATTCTGGCGGGCAACAGCCTGTGGATGCAGCGCGATGGCGCGGGCAATGCCAACGGGGAAGTGATCAACACCTCTGGGACGATTGAGACGCAGGGTGGGGATATTAATATCAATACTGGGCATTTGTTGAATACGCGGGATGGGTTGCAGGTTACACAAACTAATAATCCTAATCCCACAAAAGTAGGCGCTGGTAACGCCTATATAAATTTTTCTATATGGGAACTTAATCCTGGAGATTATGGCACTGCAATAGTAACCATCAATCATCCAGCCCAACCTAACTGTGATTCAGGTAAGGGGGCCACAAAATGCCACGGCACAACTACAACTGAAACTGTATATGCCCCTAATATAAAACTCGAAACGCAAAAAGTTATTCTTTCCAGTTCAACCTTGAGTGTCATAGCAAATGGTGGAGTCGCACGCTTAGCTTCAGGAAGAGATCTTGTTATAAATGCAAATGGGCTAGATAACCAAGCCAGCAATATTTTATCTCAAAGAAATACTGTTCTTTCAGGTGGGTACTTTAATAATCAATCTTGGCAAGCAGGTACTCAAAATAATTTTGCTATATATAAGTACACAGGTGTTTTTGCAACTACTCCGATACCTAATAATCAAAGGACAGTGGATGGTGCTATTGGCAATAATATACCTTATCAACTCGTTGGGCATGAAAATAACTTTACGGCGGGTGAACTTTATCGCGCAGTTATTCAGGCCGGAGGCAACATCAGTGCCAATTTCTCCAGCAATATTAGTAATACCAACACCACAGCAAACGCAGGCTGGACCGGAAATACACTATCCACTCCCGGTATAAGAGGACTAGCCTCATTTAGCCAGTCGGGTGCACAACAACGTCAGCAGATTGCCGGAGCAGAAAAGGTTACGGTTAATTCTCCTCAGTGGCGCGATCAGCTTCAGGGTGCCTTGCAGCAGGTCAATGGTAATAGTTCACTGGATAGCAGCGCATCTGATAAGGCCTCGCTTGTTACTCATGCATCGGATAGCTTTGGTCGTGCCGATTTAAGTCAGTCAGGTAGACTGATTTCCGATCCTGCAGTCAGCACAGCTAATCTACGCAGTTACAAGCCGGCCAGTGTGGACACCAGCGCCTATCCGATTCCGTCTGACGATAACGGCTATTTTGTTTTTGGTAACAGCAAAAGTCCCTATTTAATCACTCTCAATCCAAAACTTAACGGTCTGGGACAACTGGATAACAGCCTGTTTGGCGATCTTAACGCATTGCTTGGCAGGCAGCCGGGACAGGTACCGCAGGAAAGCCGTCAGCTTTATACCGATAAAACCACGTTCCTGGGGTCGTCTTACCTGCTTGATCGTCTGAACCTCAAGCCAAACTATGATTACCGTTTCCTTGGTGATGCGGCCTTTGATACGCGCTATGTCAGTAATGTGGTGTTAAACCAGACCGGCAGCCGTTATCTGAACGGCATTGGTTCCGAACTGGATCAGATGCGCTATCTCATGGATAACGCAGCCTCTGCGCAACGTGCGCTGGGGTTGCAGTTTGGGGTTTCTTTATCTGCGCAGCAGGTAGCCTCGCTTGATAAAAGTATGGTCTGGTGGGAAGCCACGACGATAAATGGCGAGACGGTAATGGTGCCGAAAGTCTATTTATCATCCAAAGATGTGGAAATGCATGACGGCAGCGTGATTGCAGGGAATAACGTGACGCTTTCCGGCGGTGATATTACCAACAACGGCAGTACTGTTACCGCAAAAAATAACCTGACGGTTAGCAGTCAGAACAGCATAAGTAACCTTAATGCAGGCATGCTTTATGCTGGCGAAAATCTGCAGTTGAGCGCGATAAATAACATCAACAATATCAGCTCAAATATTAGTGGTAAAAAGGTTAACCTTGAGAGTGCTAATGGCGACATTAATAATATTACTACCACTGATTTATGGCAATTAGATGCAAAAAGTAATAGTGGTTTAGAGAAAAAATATAGCGAAACATTAACGAAAGCGACAGCCAATATCACTGCAGTAGATTCGCTAAGTCTGAAAGCAGGAAATAGTATTAACGTTACAGGTGCGAATGTTAAAGCGGGTGGCGATCTTCTTCTGGATGCGTGGAAGGATATTGCTATTACAGACAATCAAAATATCAATGATTATTCGCAAACAGTTTATGGTCATGGAAGAGGTTGGGAAGGGAAAGTCATTGGTAGTACCACCCAGACTCAGGTGAGTACAGACAGTAGTACGATTACTGGGGGCAAAAACGTCACTATCCATTCTGGCCGAGATCTGACTGTAACTGCCAGTAATATTAATGCGGCAAATGATGCCAGTCTGATTGCTGGCAACAATCTTAATCTCAATAGCGCTACGAACAGCCAGAGTCGTTCTCAAGGCAATTCATCATCGTCGTCAGTTGGAACTTCGCGAAGTCAGATTAACAGCGGCGGTAATTTGAGTCTCGCCGCTGGTCAGGACATTACCAGTCAGGCTGCAAATATTGCATCTAACGGAGATGTTGCCTTGAAAGCAGGCAACAATATCAATCTCAACAGTTCCAGCAACACTACGAATAGCAGAAGTGGCAACCAGGAATCCCATTCCACTAGTCTGGATCGCACGGCTGTCAGCAGCGGCGGTAATCTCAGCCTGGCTGCCGGTCAGGATATCAACAGTCAGGCCGCCGCCATCGCCGCTACCGGCAATGCCGCGCTGAAAGCGGGCCGTGATATCAACCTGAATGCCGACGCCATCGGTTCTGGCTACAGCGAAAGGGGCGACAAGAAAACTGTTATCAGTGAAACCGTGCGTCAGCAGGGCACCGAGATCGCCAGCGGCGGCAGTACCACTCTGGTAGCCGGTCGCGATATCAATACCGAAGCAACCGATGTGACGGCAAAACAGGATATCGCCCTGCAGGCCGGGCGCGACGTTAACCTGAATACGGCGACCGAAAGCGATTATTACTACAAAGAAGAAACCAAAACTAAAAAAGGCTTCCTGAGTAAAAAGACCACGCACACCATTCAGGAAGACAGTGCCACAAATGAAAAAGGCACCTTGCTGAGCGGCAACAATGTCTCCGTTAAAGCAGGTAATGACCTGCTGGTAAAAGGTTCTCAGGTCGTTGGTGATGGCAATGTGGCACTGGATGCAGGTAACAATGTCGATATTGCTGCCGCAACTAATACCGATTCCACATGGCGTTTTTCGGAAACGAAAAAGAGCGGCCTGATGGGAACGGGCGGCATTGGTATCAGCATCGGTAGTAGTAAATCACTGCAGGAGATGCGCGATAAAGGAACAACACAAAGCCAGAGCATCAGTACCGTCGGCAGTACTAAAGGGAATGTTTCAATTACCGCTGGCAAGCAGTTGCAGGTTAACGGTGCCGATTTGGTGGCGGGCGGTAATATGGCGCTCCAGGGTGATAGCGTTACTGTTACGCCAGGACACGATCTGCGTACCCACGATGAAAGAACGGAGCAACGTACCAGTGGTTTAACGCTGGCGCTGTCTGGTGCGGTAGCGGAAGCCGTGAACAGTGCAGTCGCTGCGGCGCAGTCAGCCAAACAGCAGAGTGATGGTCGTCTGGCCGCGCTTCAGGCGACCAAGGCAGTCTTGTCTGGCGTGCAGGCGAATCAGGCCAGTCAGCTTGCTCAGGTACAGGGTGATCCTAATAACGGCATCGGCATCAGTATTTCACTTTCTACCCAGCAGTCGAAATCGGAGCAGCATCAGCAGTCAGACACGGTTAACGGCTCAACGATCAATGCAGGCCGTAATCTGAGTATCAATGCCACGGGCAAAGGCCAGGGGCCAGACAGCGGCAATCTGGTGATTTCTGGTAGTCAGCTGAAAGCAGGCGGCGATACGACGTTACAGGCGGCAAACGATATCACCCTAACCGGTGCGGCAAACACCCAGCAAACCACAGGTAAAAACAGCAGCAGCGGCGGCGGCATTGGTGTCAGCTTCGGCGTTGGGGCAGGCAGTGCGGGATTAAGCGTCTTTGCCAGCGTCAATGGCGCTAAGGGCAGTGAGAAAGGCAACGGCACGGTCTGGAGCGAAACGACCCTGGACAGCGGCGGCAGGGTTGCCATCAGCAGCGGTCGCGATACCACATTGAGTGGCGCTCAGGTCAATGGCAACAGCGTGAAGGCGGATGTGGGTCGGGATCTGACCATTACCAGCCTGCAGGACAGCGACAAATACGATTCTAAGCAGTCCAGTTTTGGTGCAGGCGGCAGTTTTACCTTTGGCTCAATGACCGGGTCCGGGTATATCAACGCCAGCCAGGACAAGATGCACAGCAATTTCGACAGCGTGAAGGAGCAAAGCGGTCTTTATGCTGGCAATGGCGGCTTTGATGTCACGGTGGGCAACCATACACAGCTTAACGGTGCGGTCATCGCCAGTCAGGCCGATGCGGATAAAAACCGTCTGGATACCGGCACACTGGGCTTTACCGATCTGCATAACGAGGCCGACTACAAAACCGAGCATCAGGGCATTGGCATGAGCTCGGGTGCCAGTCTGGGCGGTCAGTTTGCCGGGAATATGGCTAACACCATGCTGGCAGGCGCAGGTGGAAAAGGGCATGCAGAAGGGACTACCCAGTCAGCAGTGTCTGACGGTACGATAGTGGTGCGCGATCAGGCTAATCAGAAGCAGGATACCGCCACGCTGAGTCGTGTCAGGCTAATCAGAAGCAGGATACCGCCACGCTGAGTCGTGACACGGCGCATGCCAACGACAGCATCAGCCCGATCTTTAACAAAGAGAAAGAACAGCAGCGACTGCAGACCGCGCAGATGATTGGCGAGATTGGCAGTCAGGTGGGCGATATTGTCAAAACACAGGGCGCAATTGAAGCGACGCGTGCTGCAAATAATGACATGAAGCAGGTCAGTCCGGAAAAGCTGCAGCAGGCTAAAAAGGACTGGGAAGAAGCGAATCCGGGTAAGACGCCGACCAGTGAGCAAATCAGCAAACAGGCCTGGCAGAGCTATTACGATAAAGCGCTCAGTGCTTCCCCTTACGCCGTTGGCGGGAGCGTGCAGCGCATTGTCACAGCCGCAACGGCTGCCGTACAGGGACTGGCTTCGGGTGATATCCGCGCCGCCGCTGCCGGTGGCGCAGCCCCCTATATTGCTAACCTGATTGGACATTCAGATTTAGACCCGGCCAGCCGGTTAATGGCGCATGCGGTTGTCAATGCGGCGCTTGCGGCCGCGCAGGACAAAAATATCGCAGCAGGAGCCGCAGGGGCGGTGACAGGCGAGCTGACCGGCATGCTGGCGAGTGAAATCTACGGCAAGAAGCCGTACGAAATGAATGACAGGGAGAAAGAAACCGTCTCGGCGCTGGCAACACTGGCAGCGGGTCTGTCTGGCGGTCTGGCGGGGAGTGGGGCTGCAGATATGGTTGCTGCTGCTCAGGCCGGGAAGGTTACGGTTGAGAATAACTATCTGAGCCAGAAACAGCAGGCGCAGAAAGATAAAGAAATCGCGGAATGTCAGACTGTGGCCTGCAAAGCCGGAGCGCAGGCGAAATGGACAGCGATTGACTTAGGTCAGGATGGCAGCTTTGCGGCGGGTATGGTCGCCGGGGTTCCGGCAGGGCTATATGATGCTGTGGACAGTATCGTGAAAACGGCCAGCAGTCCGGTCGAAACTTACGAAGCACTGAAGACGCTGTTTAACAGCGGTGATGTGCTGGGTAACGTCTCGGATGCGGTGAAGCAGTCTTATATAGATCGCATTGACCGGATGGAAGCAGAGTACCAGAAAGCCGGGGCCAGCGGCTCGTTTAATGCCGGTGTTGAAGGTGGCAAGCTGGTCACCGATATAGCCGGGTTGCTGGCTGGCGGTGCCGGGGTGGTGAAAGGTGGCGCGGTACTGACGGAGAAGGTTGTCGCAAAAACCACTGGTATAGTGGATACAGCATTAAAATCTTCGGTTATTAATAAAATACTGGAAGCAGACCGAATTGGCAGTGGGCTAAAACCAGATCCTACTCATAGAGGTGCAAGTTACCTGAGCCGCGAACAATTGATGGATGGAAAAGTTTTCACTATCAAAGGCGGTGATGGTATAGAAAGGAAATTACTGCAAGCGGAAGGTTCTTTTAATGAGAAGAAAGGTATATTTGAATACATCTATGATAATAAAGGAAACGTCACACACCAAAGATTTATTGAAGGTGGCAGTATTACCGGTGCTCCTAACCAACGATTGCCGAAGGTAAAATGACATGAATTTATATCCAATACCTTTTGATTTTATTGATAAAAATTTTCACCTTTCATGGTGTGATGTAAGGTGGGGTTATGAAAATAACCTCATTACCTCAGACGTACCAATAAAGAAGGCAGAAAAGAATGTATTAACAGGAAGTTATACTAGTCCTGAACTCGAATTGTCATTCGTTATGCCTGATGAAACAAATCACATTGCTCCTTTTCTAAAGGAGTTATGTTCGGAATCTGAGCAGAAAGATGATCCAAAAATCAAAAAAAAGTGGCTATTTATTGTTCTGAGTTGGCTTTGGAATAATCGTAATAGTTTTGACGATCCATTAGCTGAAGTTGAAGTTATTTATGCTGATTTTGATTATCCATATGAAATAGAAAGCTTTATTAAATACATGCCTCCTTCTGATGGATATGATCCATCAACACACTCTCAAATAGAAAATATTAATCATTTAATGAGCGGGTGGGAAAATTATTTAGAAAAAGGATCTTCTGTATTTAAAAGTTAGAGAAATCCCGATCTTTGGTTCGGTGGATGGCAGAGCGCGGCTTCCTTGCCGCGATCTGCCTTCATCAGGTGCGGAGTGCGCGGGGTAAATGGCAGTGCGCCGGGACTGGCCTTATCACTCCTCTGTCAACTGGGTTCTCGGCTTACAGCCATTAAAACATAATGCGGGAGATTATACGCACTCTCGCGGTCAGCCTCAGAACACCACATAACCCTTCCCGTGCGCTTGTATGCGTCTAATCTGCATTATGGCGTGCGCCGCCGCGTGTGGCATCGGGCGTGGCCGCCGTCCCTGGCGGCGTCGGCCGCGTCATCGTCGGTAAGCAAACTCCGGAGGAAGTCGGCCTGCGGCCTCCGCTGAAAGCAGTTAATGCCCGCCCGGCGTCGTCTTGTAAGTACCCCGACAAACCGGACCATTCACCTTTAGAGATCTTCCGGCATACCGCCACGCTGAGTCGTGACACGGCGCATGCCAACGACAGCATCAGCCCGATCTTTAACAAAGAGAAAGAACAGCAGCGACTGCAGACCGCGCAGATGATTGGCGAGATTGGCAGTCAGGTGGCGGATATTGCTCGTACGCAGGGCGAGATTGGTGCGCTGAAGGAAGCCCAGAAGGTAAAAGGCCCCGCACCTGAAGGCGCGTCTGAAAAAGTACGTAATGCCTATATTGAGAGCCTTAAAGCCACAACTGAGTACAAAATAGCAATCGCTGACTCCGGTACCGGAAGTTCATTACAGCGGGGGATTCAGGCGGCCACCGCAGCAGTGCAGGGACTGGCAGGCGGAGATTTTAAAGCGGCACTGGCTGGCGCATCCGCCCCTTACCTCGCCGAACTGATCCACAACAATACCACCACAACAGGCCCTGACGGCAAGGAAGTGGTGAATACCGCAGCCAATCTGATGGCGCATGCGGTTGTGGGCGCCGTCATTGCACAGGCGCAGGGCAATAGCGCGCTGTCCGGTGCCAGTGGGGCAGCGCTGGGCGAATTTATCGCTCAGGAGATGTATCCGGGTATCGCGCGGACGGATTTGAGCGAAGAGCAGAAGCAAACTATCAGCGCACTCGGAACGCTGGCAGCGGGGCTTGCTGGCGGTCTGGCAAATGGCAGTGCGTCAGGAGCCATAGCGGGCGCTCAGGCGGGGAAAAATGCGGTTGAGAATAATGCGCTGGGAGATATTGCGCAGGCGCAGTCTGAAGGCAAGACGGTGGAGCAGAAGGCGGTTGATTACGTTGAGGCTGAAAACGAGCGCTATAAGAAGGCAAACTGCGTCGGAATGAGCGCCGAAGCCTGCTCGGTGAAGATGTACACGGAACGGCGTGAAGCGTTGAAAGATGTGGCGTCAACGGGTGCAGATTTTGTGCCGGTGGTGGGTACGATAAAAAGTGCAGCGGAAGCACAGTCAGCACTGGATTATCTCTACGTGGCCGCTTCCCTGATACCGGGAGAGCGTGTTGCCGCGGGTATGCTGAAAGCGGCAGAGAAAGCGCTTACCAGTGGTGATGTTGCTGAAGCGTCCAAGCTGGTTAACAAAGCCAGCGATGAGATAGCAACGGCTTCACGGCCCAGCCACAGGCAATCAGAAATTGATGTAGGTAAAGATCTTGGCAATGGATGGCGCGAACAAGTCAGCTTCAAAGATGGTAAAGAAGTCCCATATGGGACAAAAGGTGGGGTTCGCCCTGATTGGTGTCAGGGAAATGTTTGTAGTGTTGAAGTGAAAAACTATAATATTACGAATAATCAGAGCGGTCTGATTAGTAATGTGTCTAAGCAAGCGATCCAACGTGCTGAGAATCTACCTGCAGGAATGCAGCAGAGGGTTATTATCGATGTGCGTGGACAAAGTGTGTCATTAGAGCAAGAGAGAGCAATTATTAAAGGAATTGTCCAAAAATCTAATGGTGCTATTGATCCAGCTGCAATTGAATTCAAAAGGTAATTCTTATGAAACACATAGGGTTTTATGGTGGCAGTTCTATAGTTGAACTTGGCTATCCTTCAGATATGATTGAATTTATTTCTATTTTAAATAAAAATGTTCTTGATAAAGAAGATGGGTATTTACTGGAGCAACTTTATCTTAGATATGTTCACCTTAAGGACTTGGATAAAACTCAATCATTAATAAAAAAATTACGAGTCCTTTTACCAAAAGACGTTGAGGAAAGGTTTTTAAAATATTTTGATGGTATTGAGTATTGCATAAAATCTGCGAAAGGGTTTTATGAAGACTGGAATGTTTATAAACCAGTAAAAATAGTTGTGACTGATATGCCAGATTTTATGGGGCATCGAGATCGAGCGGTAGAAGAATATGATGCTTTATCGTCTGGTGATATCCCATTTTGGCTACGTTAAAGTAAGCAATCCCAGCCCGGCTGCTGGGATTTTTTGCCTGTTACCAGGTCAGCCAGCGCTTCGCTTCTGCGGCTTTGTCATGACTTGTGACCTCCACCCTGAAACCTCCCCACCACCCTTTCCCTCAACCACCGATGCCCCAAATCCCGGTGCGATCGCTCATGCCACAGCATCACCAGTTCAAAGCCCGGAATCGCCATCGGGGGCTTCACGGTCATTAATCCCGGCATCATCGCCGCCACTCTCCCCGGCATCAACGCCACCAAATCGCTGGTGCTCAGCACGCTGCCCATCAGCAAAAAGTGGGGCACAGAGAGCACCACTTTCCGGCTCAACCCTCTGGCTTCCAGCACGGTATCCGTCACCCCGCGAAAGCCGCCGCCGTCGGGTGATACCACTACATGCTCCAACGCGCAGAGCGCTTCGGCGGTGATATCAGAATGCAGGGCGGGATGACCCTGACGTCCTGCCACCACATAACGCTCCTGAAATAGCGGGCGGATATGCAGCCCGTCTGGTACGCCGTCACGCAAATGAAGCACCAGATCGACCGTGCCTTTTTCCAGCTGCTGCGCGATCAACGCGGGTTTCATATCCAGAATGGCGAGCCGGGTGCCCGGTGCTTCCTGACGTAATGCTGCCATTAATGGAACCAGTGCCGTCTGTGCGCCGTAATCCGTGGCGGCCACGCGCCACTCCTGAACGGCGTCGGCAGGGATAAACGGGCCTGGCGCAGCAATCACCTCATCGATCATGCCGCTCAGTTGCTCAAGCGAAAGGCGTAACGCCTCGGCGCGCGCGGTGGGGCGCATGCCATGAGATACCGGGATCAGCAGGGGATCGTTAAACCACTCACGCAGGCGCTCAAGCCGGGCACTGACAGAAGGCTGAGAAAGATTTAGCCGCTGCGCCGTCCGGCTCACGCTGTTTTCCTGTAACAGCACATTCAGAGTCATTAACAGGTTGAGATCGGGTTTCATGGTATCAGTCTTGCCTATAGTGAATATCCATTCATTTACTTTTACTGATAGCACATTCGGATGCAGGCTACATCTCAGATTCCCATCAAAGCAGGTGATTTTATGAATGTGTTAATCGTTGTTGCCCACCCTGAACCCCATTCCCTTAACGGCGCGCTGGCGCGTTTCTCCGTCAGCCACCTGGAGCAGTTGGGTCATCAGGTGCGCGTTTCCGATCTCTATGCCATGAACTGGGAGGCGCGCGTATCGCCCGCTGATACGCAGCATCGCCAGAATGCAGAACGCTTTGATCCCTCTTTAGAATCCACCCAGGCTTTTGAAGGCGGCTTCCAGAGTGAAGATATTGTCCAGGAACAGGAAAAAATGTTGTGGGCCGATGCGGTGATTTTACAGTTTCCGCTCTGGTGGTTTTCCATGCCGGCAATCATGAAAGGCTGGATCGATCGTGTTTACGCCTGCGGCTTTGCCTATGGCGTGGGGGAGCACTCAGATACGCACTGGGGCGACCGCTATGGCGAAGGTATGCTGGCAGGGAAGCGTGCGATGCTGGTTGTCACGATGGGCGGATGGGAATCCCACTACAGCCCACGCGGCATCAACGGCCATATCGATGACATTCTGTTCCCCATTCAGCATGGCATCTTGTTTTATCCCGGTTTTGACGTGCTGCCGCCTTTCACGCTTTATCGCACCGGCCGCACCGACAGCGCGCGCTTTGCAGCACTGTGTGCAGAGCTGGGCGAGCGTCTGGATAATCTGTTTGTGACCGAACCTGTCGCCTATTATCGGCAAAACGACGGCGATTACAGGATACCGGATCTGACTTTGCGCGACGATCTGGCGGCAGGCGAGCAGGGGCACCACGTGCATATTCGCAAACCGTAACAGATGAACGGGCCAGATTTCTGCGCATGACGTTCATCTGGCCCACTCGCAACTATTTTAAAATAACCCTTGCATGCATCAGCAGGATATGACCTAATGAATCGTCGGTTTGATTAACAGACACTATCAAAGTAAGTAACCAAAGCAGTTCTCATCTCTAAGCCTGTCGCGAGACATTCCTTCTTTTTGAGTCTTCTCTTACGTTCTGATTAAAATCTGTTCTCAGGCCATTACGCCGGAAGGCTCTATTATTAAGGAATTAAACATGTCTAACAAAATCCGCGGTACCGTTAAATGGTTCAACGCTGAGAAAGGCTTCGGTTTCATCTCTCCTCAGGACGGCAGCAAAGATGTATTCGTACACTTCTCTGCAATTCAGGGCACAGATTTCCGTTCGTTAGATGAAGGTCAACAAGTTGAGTTTACAGTAGAAAATGGTGCCAAAGGCCCAGCTGCTGCGAACGTTGTTGGTCTCTAAGGACTGAAAATTACGCGTTTTAAATGTCCTCACTGTAGTGGCTCGCAGTACCGTACATCACATTTCGATGTGACAAGAGCCAACCCGCATGGAGCGAAATGCATTTTTTGCAAAACGGTCGTTGTTCAAATTAACGCGACAAGGATTGCAGCTCAGAGCCAGCCTCAGGCGCTCTGAAAAGGCTAAAGAGTTCTATAGCGTTGTTGCATTTACCGTAATAAAAGGCTGCCACTGGCAGCCTTTTTTGTTTCCCTTCAGCCAACGTTCCGCTGCTATTGACTAAACCATCAGGGCAAGCACGCCGCCCCAGAACAGCAGGCAGAAAGCGAACGCTGCAATCCAGCTCAGCTGACGGACACGCCCACGAAACAGTGACTTACGGATGACGGGAAGCGTTTCACTATGCATTCTTATATTCTCGAGTGGTGGATATCAAGCCTTACTGGGCAGGGATAAGCTGCCCGTTACGTCTTAGCTCGCGGCTTCCATTGCTTTAAAAATCACGTCAGACAGTTCGTTCAGTTCGAACTTCGCCACATAGCCATCGGCACCGACTTTGCGCACGTGATCTTCGTTTGCACTGCCAGAAAGCGAGGAGTGGATCACCACAGGAATATGGCGCAGCGTCGTATCGCGCTTGATGTTACGTGTCAGCGTAAAGCCGTCCATTTCTGGCATTTCCAGATCGGTTAACACCAGCGCAATCTTGTCGTGAATGGATTCACCCTGGGCCTGAGCCTGCTGATGTATCTCTTTGATTTTTTCCCATGCTTCCAGGCCGGTGTTGCACATGATGGCGGGAATACCCATGCTCTTCAGGCCTTGCTCCAGCAGTTGACGGGCAACTTTAGAATCTTCCGCCACAATCGCCACTGAACCCGGCTTCA
This sequence comes from Pantoea ananatis LMG 2665, assembly GCF_000710035.2. GTDB lineage: Bacteria > Pseudomonadota > Gammaproteobacteria > Enterobacterales > Enterobacteriaceae > Pantoea > Pantoea ananatis. Next base: position 47,136 of record NZ_JMJJ01000004.1, read on the forward strand.
TTTTGAACTGACGCTCTTTCGGGGCTTCCGGCTCAACGCCGCGCACAGACGGGATGATGTCATACAAAATTTGTTCAACGTCCAGCACCATGGCCAGATTGCTTTTTTGTTCATCGTCATCAAGGCAGGCGATACTGGTGATATTACGGCCACCGATCCCGGCTTCAGCGGTATGCACCTGGCTCCAGTTAAGGCGCACGATGTTTTCGACAGACTCGACGGCAAACGCCTGGGTGTTACGCGCGTACTCGGTCACCAGCAGCAGGTTAAGTCCCGTTTCTGGAACACAGCCTGCTACAGCCGGTAAATCAATCACCGGAATAAACTGTCCGCGGATACTGGCCATGCCGAGCAACGGCGAGCGCATGCCTGCGGCTTTGGTAATCGGCGGCATCGGTACAATTTCACGCAGTTTAAATACGTTGATACCAAACAGCTCTGATTTACCTTTTAACTGGTCAGAGCCCAGGCGAAACAGCAGCAGCTCAAATTTGTTCGATAACGCGAGATTTGCTCTCTCGTCGATCTCTTTCTGAAAATTATCCATTGTTGCCTCAGCATCAGCGCAGCAGGTGAAAAGGGTTGTGATGAAGTTATCGGCAGCAAGTGCAAAAAGGTGAGAGGGGAAAATCTAACGGCCGCATATTCTTGTGCCAGGCTTAACAGTGACTATTCAACATGGACACCTTCCCTTAAAGGAGTACGAGATGAAAAAAGTATTACTGGCCGCCTTGTTAGCCATGGCAACGTCTGGTGCATATGCAGAGCAAGGTGGTTTTAAGACAGGCGATACGCCGCCGCCGCAGAGCAAACAGGATGCGGGCTACAAAGGATCGGAAGATACCGGGCAAACCCACATCGATCAGATCCGTGACTTCCGCCAGGGCGGTTACGTCACGCTGGAAGGCTATATCGTTAAAAAATTAAAGGGCGATAATTATCAGTTTCGTGACGATACCGGCCATGTGACCCTCATCGCGCCGGAAAAAACGTTCGGTGGTAAAACCTATACCGCTAATGACAAAGTGCGAGTGAGTGGCAAGGTGCAGGGGAAAGGCGACAAAACAACGCTGCACGTGACGCGGATAGATGAGCCATAAAAGCGTGGGCGAGAGTGAGTCTCGCCCTTTTTTTTAATCTTTTAACAGGACTGCGCGGCAGGTCTTGCCTTTAATTTTACCCTGCTTGAGCTTGACCAGTGCGTGCTTAGCCTGGGCCGCTTCTATCGCCACATATGCATGAGTCGCGGTGAGATCGATTTTACCGATTTGGTCAGCCCGGTAACCCGCTTCTCCCGTCAGTGCCCCCAGGATATCGCCGGGGCGGATTTTGGCTTTACGCCCGCCATCAATGCAGAGCGTCATCATGGCGGCCGGTAACGCTTTACTGCTTTTCTTTAACGAACTGGCCGCAACCCAGGGCAGCTTCTGTTGCAGGAAGTCTTCAAGAGCATGAGCGCGTGCCATTTCGTCTGCAGCGACAAAGCTCACCGCTGCGCCCTGTTCGCCAGCGCGCGCGGTGCGGCCAATGCGATGCAGGTGCACTTCCGGATCCCAGGCCAGCTGATAGTTTACCACCAGCGAGAGCAACTTGATGTCCAGCCCACGGGCCGCAACATCGGTTGCGACTAATACGCGGCCGCTGCCGTTGGCAAAACGGATCAGCACCCGTTCGCGATCGCGTTGTTCCAGATCGCCATGCAGGGGAAGTGCGCTGATATCGCGTGCATTGAGCGCAGCCGCAATATCATCGCACTCCCGCTTGGTATTACAGAACACCACGCAGGAAGAGGGCTGGCGTTCGCTGAGCAGACTGATCAGCAGTGACAGCTTTTCACCGTGGCTGGCTTCAATAAACTGCTGCTCGATAGCAGGGAGTTCACTCACTTCTTCCGTGACCACGCTCAGCGCCTCACGCTGAAAGCGCTGGCTCAGGGCGGCAATGCCTTCCGGCCAGGTCGCGGAGAACAGCAGCGTCTGACGTGATGCTGGCGTGGCAGCGATAATCGTTTCCATATCGTCGCGGAAGCCCATTTCCAGCATGCGATCGGCTTCGTCCAGTACAAGCGTACGCAGGCTCTCCAGCTTCAGCGTCTCACGCTTAATGTGATCCAGAATACGGCCCGGTGTGCCGACCACGATATGAGGCGCATGCACCAGCGAATCGCGCTGGGCGCTCATAGGCTGGCCGCCACATAAGGTTAAGATCTTAATGTTGCGCGTGAAGCGGGCTAACTGCCGCAGGACGTTACTGACCTGATCGGCCAGTTCCCGGGTCGGGCATAAAATCAGCGCCTGCGTCTGAAAGTGAGCGCTGTCGATATGCTGCAGCAACCCAATACCAAATGCGGCGGTTTTACCGCTGCCGGTTTTGGCCTGCGCACGCACGTCGCGTCCGTCTAAAATCGCGGGCAGCGTGGCGGCCTGAACCGGCGTCATGCTGGTATAGCCCATTTCGCGCAGGTTATCGAGCTGGCTGTCGGGAAGAGAATTAAGCGAGGAAAAAGCGGTCACGGGTGCGGCCTCTGCGGCTAAAAGTGGGGGGCATCATTGCGTGCGCAAGTCTGTCAGAAAGCGTGCGCAACGGCAACGTTAACCTTATGAATAAATAATATCCATTTCACGCGAGTTTTTTTAAGAATAAACTGAAGATGATGTGCGTTAGGTGGATTATTTTAATGAATGACAGCGGAATACATTCGCCAGGATCGGGTCCGATAACCGTCTGACAACGTTAATAAATTCATAATCTTTTGTTTATAAGAGCGAATATTGAGTTAACCGGTGAAGCCCGTTTTTTTTACAGGGTAAATAGCATTAGTAATGTAAAAGTATTGGCTTCAGCCCCTGTAAAAATCATTGAGTAACTCCTTTATATTGAGCGACATAGATCGATATAACCACTGGCAGAGGGTTTTTTCATTGAATAATATCCCGCAGATCTTGCATGAAGACGTACTAAAAATCGTTGGTCGTGCTGTCCTGACGCTCCATCTTTATGGCGAAACCTTATCGGCAGATAAAGTTGCCTCTATGATCGGATGTTATGCAGAAGACGATCCTGTTGCCCCTGACGGCGCGCCGCTCTATGCGCTGGCGATGGAGTTAATGTCGAAAAAGAGGGAGGCTGGCCGGGCTTAACATCGCTGCGCCTGAGATGTCCGCGCCTCACTTTAGTGCCGTTGCGTAAAGTGAGGCGCATCTGCGTTAAACCTGCTGTCGCACAAACTGCGGTTTACCCCGCGAGAAACTCGCTATCACGGGCGAAATCCGTGCCACCGCTTCCGCCGAACAACTGGCCTCAACCAGCATCATGTTGGCGCTGTCGCCGATGCGCGGCCACTGGCGTTCGCCGCTGGCAGAAAGCGGAAGCACGCCATCAGTCGCAATCGCCAGCGCGCGGCTTAAAGAGAATTCATCCGATCCCCCGTACAGCTGGGCATATAAATTGGCCTTTTCCAGCATGCTGCCGGTGCCAAATGGCGACCAGTGATCGATCACGCTGTCGGTGCCCGTCATGACGTTTACCCCTGCCGCCTGCAACTGTGGCACGGGCATGGTCAGCTTGCCGATGGGCAGCGTGGAGGCAATGCTGAACTGCTGCTCGGCCAGATCGGCAATCATCTTGTCCAGCTCTGCGCCCTGTAGGGTTGCCAGCGCAAAACCATGACTGATGGTGACCTTACCGCGTAACGAGTGATTATTCTGCACGGTCTTAATCATGTAGCGAATCGCCTGCACGCCAGCAGCAGAGGTTTCATGCAGGTGGATATCGACACCGCGCTGGTAGTCGAGCGCAATCTGGAACATGGCATCCAGGGATTTTTCCATCGCGCCATCCACATGGGTAGGATCGAGTCCGCCAACGTACTGCACGCCAGATTGCATGGCCTCGCGCATCAGCCCATCAACCTGAGAATGCAGCAATCCATGCTGGGGGAAGGCGACAATCTCACAGGGGAAATCGGGATGGTTTGCCAGCGCGGCCTGCAGATGTTCCAGGCTTTGCAGGCCGCTGACCGGATCGATATTACAATGGCTGCGCGCCCGGGTCGTGCCCATGGCGTTCAGCAGGGCGATAAGCCCTTCGGCTCGGGCCTGAGAGGTGGGCAGCAGCTGTGGAATCAGCACCTGTTCGCGGGCAATCATGTCCATAATCGTTTTGCCTTTACGCGGCCGCGGTGCCTGCCAGGGGCCGCCGTAAAAGGTTTTGTCGAGATGGATGTGCATATCCTGCGTAGACGGCAGCAGCAGGGCACCTTGCGCATCCCAAAACGGCAGTGAACGGTCACCTTGTCCGGCCGGACTGATCTGATGAAATCGACCATCGCGAAGTGTGATGTCGTAGCGCGCCGTTTTCGTCTCAACAATCTCGTCACCGTCACGTCCGAAGCCCTCTTCAAGCACTACATTACGTAAAACGTAGTGAGCGGTTTGCGGCAAAGCTTTGCCAGAGGACGCGGGCGGTGCGCTGCGATTGGCGGCCATGCCCGGGGCGGTCATTCCGGCCATGATCATACTGCTGGCGGCGGTCAGGCGAACCCCCTGGCGGAGAAAGCGGCGGCGGCTGGTGGGCAAAGCGGTCTGCATCAGCGACTCCTGCGAAAGTGAGTGAGTCTTTAATCTGACAAACTGCGGCTTTCTCTGCTGGGTTGTTTTCCACTGCCTGCTATTTAAAAAATCACTGCCAGTTCAGACCGGCGAAGTCGGCCAGGGCATTCGCCAGCTGGCGCTGCAGCCCATCCTCAGGCTGACGACAAAACAGTGCCAGCTCAAACGTATCAATCACCGGTAAACCCTGTTGGCTATCCAGAACCCGATGCGAAGGTAAGCGACAGCTGGCCGGCAGCAGCGTTATCCCTAAGCCCTGGGCGCTGGCGGCGGAGAGTGCCACCAGGCTGGCACTGCTGTACCCAATTCGCCAACTGCGACCGAGTAAATCCAGCGTCTGGCAGATCTCCTCCCGGTACAGCCCTAGTTGCGGAAACAACACCAGCGGAACCGGCGACTGCTCGAAGCAGGGATGCGCGGCGCTGTCCAGCCACAGCAGCGGCTCCGGGCGCGAAGCCAGTGGGCGCTCACCGTAAGGCTGCTTGATCAGCATGATATCCAGCTCTTCCCGTTGCCAGGCGCGCCGCAGTTCCACCTGCATTCCGCTCATGACATCCAGCCGCAGGTGCGGATGTTCGCGGCTAAACCGCGCCAGCAGTCCCGCTGTGGGGGCGGCGAAGTCTTCCGGAACGCCAAGGCGCAGGATGCCATCGCGCCACTTATCGCTCAGCACATCGTGGGCTTCACCGTTAAGGGCAATGATCCGGCGGGCATAGCCCAGCAGTTTTTCGCCTTCTTCCGTGATCTGCACCTGGTGGGACGAGCGTGCCAGCAGCGTTTTACCGACCATCTCTTCCAGTCGTCGCACCTGTTGGCTGACCGTCGATTGCGACAGGTGCACCCGTTCGGCGGCGCGGGTAAAGCTGGTGGTTTCGCATACGGCAACAAAGCTCAGCAGCTGTTGGGGCGTAAACATGGGCTGGCGATTCATTTTTCCACTGCCTGTCATCCTGTTATTTCATTTCCAAATAGTAATCGCTGCTGTCAGGCTGACAACGTTTAATTCCAGGATCCCCTATGAAAAAAGACCCTTTTTTGATGATTGCCGCCCTGATACTGGCCGGACTGAACATGCGGCCACTGATGACATCCGTTAGTCCGCTGCTGGAGCAGCTGCGGGAAAGTATTGGATTATCTTCGCTGGCGGCCTCACTTCTGCCCGCGATTCCCATGATGATGATGGGGGCAATAGCCTTAGTGAGCGCGCCGCTGCTGCAACGTATCCCGCTGCGTAGGCTGCTGTGTAGCGGGCTGGCGCTGTTAGTACTGGCGCTGGCCAGCCGGTTTTTTATCGCGCAAGGCGCCTGGCTGGTGTGGAGCACGGTTCCTGGCGGTATCGGCATCGGGATTGTACAAATGGCCATGCCGGGGTTGATCCGTCAGCGCTTTACGCAGCGCAGCGCCATGATCACCGGGCTATGGGCGGCGGCGTTAATGGGCGGCGGTGGGCTGGGCGCGGCGATGACGCCGTGGATCAGTGCGCACCTGGGCTGGCAGGGCGCGCTCAGCAGCTGGAGTGTGCCTGCGCTGCTGGCCGTCATGCTGTGGTGGAGGATCCCTGCGGCGTCCCCGTCCCGGCAGACATCAGCCGTTATGCCCTCGGTCTGGCGCAATACGCGCGCATGGACGCTGGCGCTGAGCTTTGGGTTAGTAAACGGCGGCTACGCCATCTGTGTGGCCTGGCTGCCGGATTTTTATCATCAACAGGGCTGGAGCGCGCAGGCGGGCGGCGGCCTGCTGGGCGTGATGATTGCCTGTCAGGTTGCCGGTGCCCTGGTGTTTCCCCTGCTGGTGCGGGGGGCGGACAGGCGACCGCTGCTTCTGCTGACGCTGGCACTTCAGCTCTGCGGATTAACAGGCCTGCTGGTGGCACCGCTCTACCCAGCCTGGCTGTGGGCAGGGATAGCGGGCGTTGGCCTGGGCGGCGCATTTCCCCTTGCCCTGGTGCTGGCGCTGGACCATCTGGCGCATCCTCAGGCCGGGGCGCGTCTGGTGGCATTCATGCAGGGCGTCGGCTTTATTATCGCGGGCAGTATGCCGTTTCTTGCCGGGCAATTGCATGAACTTACAGGCCACTTTTCCTCTATCTGGCTGTTGCAGGGGAGCGTAACGGTCATGCTGATCGGCCTGAACCTGCGTTTTCATCCTGAAAGCTACAAACAGGCCTTTCCTGAACGGTAATTGGTCCTACCAAACTAGCAAAACGTTTTCAGCGGCTCACATAACGTTAAAAATAGTATAGTAACTGTTGCCTAGAGTTAACAGCGGGTTAAGTATCTGTAGCAAGCAAGCGCTGATTGCCAGATTGGTAGGACCAATCGGCGCGGCTGAAGTGACAGATGCGCCACCTGGTTTGCCGATCGCGCATCGCTTTCATCCTCTTATGGAGATCATGGCATGCAGATCTGGCAGCAAAATTACGATCCGCTCAACAATATCTGGCTCTCCAGCCTGATTGCTTTGCTTCCTGTTCTGTTTTTCTTCTTTGCGTTAATCAGGTTAAAGATGAAAGGCTATCAGGCCGCCACGCTCACGGTCGTCCTTGCGCTGCTGGTCGCGCTGTTGCTGTATCGGATGCCGCTACAGCAGGCGCTGGCGTCAGCGGTTTACGGTTTTATGTATGGCCTGTGGCCCATCGCCTGGATCATCGTGGCGGCGGTTTTTGTTTATAAGATCTCGGTTAAGACAGGTCAGTTCGACATCATCCGCGCTTCCATCTTATCGATCACGCCCGATCAGCGCTTACAGATGTTGATTGTGGGGTTCTCTTTTGGCGCCTTTTTAGAAGGTGCGGCAGGTTTCGGCGCGCCGGTCGCCATCACGGCCGCGCTGCTGGTGGGGCTCGGTTTTAATCCGCTCTATGCCGCAGGCTTGTGCCTGATCGTCAATACTGCGCCCGTGGCGTTTGGCGCGATGGGGATCCCGATAATTGTGGCGGGCCAGGTGACCGGGCTGGACAGCTTTGCCATCGGTCAGATGGCAGGCCGTCAGCTTCCGCTACTGACGATCGTCGTGCTGTTCTGGATCATGGCGATTATGGATGGCTGGCGCGGTGTCAAAGAAACCTGGCCCGCCGTGATCGTGGCGGGGGGATCGTTCGCGATTGCCCAGTTCCTCAGCTCCAACTTTCTGGGGCCGGAGCTGCCCGATATTATCTCCTCGCTCGCCTCACTCATTTCGCTGACGCTGTTTTTGCGCGTCTGGCAGCCGGTGCGCATCTTTCGCTTCAGCGAAACAGAAAGCCCGCACGCGGGCCAGCCTGTGAACCGGCAAAAATACACGACAGGGCAGGTGGTGCGCGCCTGGATGCCGTTCCTGTTTCTGACGGCAACCGTCACGGTGTGGAGCATTCCACCTTTTAAAGCGCTGTTCGCAAAAGGCGGTGCCTTAGCGGAATCGGTGCTCAGCCTCCCTGTGCCCGGCCTTGATGGCTGGGTAACCAGAATGCCGCCGGTGGTCGCGCAGCCCAGTAGCTGGCCGGCCATTTTTAAACTCGACCTGCTCTCGGCAACCGGTACGGCTATTCTGGTTGCCGCCCTCGTGGCTATCATCTTCCTGAAGATGAAGCCCCGGACTGCGGTAGTGACCTTTGCAGAAACCCTGAAAGAGCTCATGTTGCCCATCTACTCCATCGGGATGGTGTTGGCGTTTGCTTTTATCTCTAACTACTCCGGCCTCTCTGCCACGCTGGCGCTGGCATTGGCCCACACCGGCCATGCGTTTACCTTCTTCTCGCCTTTCCTGGGCTGGCTCGGCGTGTTTCTGACCGGCTCGGATACGTCATCGAATGCCCTGTTTGCCGCCTTGCAGGCGACGACCGCGCAGCAGATCGGCGTTTCCGATATCCTGCTGGTGGCGGCAAATACCACCGGGGGCGTGACCGGTAAGATGATCTCGCCGCAGTCGATAGCCATTGCCTGTGCCGCCGTCGGGCTGGTAGGCAGGGAGTCGGATCTGTTCCGTTTTACCGTCAAGCACAGCCTGATATTTACCTGCCTGGTGGGCATCATTACCACGCTTCAGGCTTACGTTTTTCCCTGGATGATCCCATGACACCAAACTTACTGCCGTCCGCCGATCCGCTGCGGGTTCGGCTCCAACAGTATATTCGCGACCATCAGCTTGAGCCCGGCATGCGTTTGCCTGCCGAGCGCCAGTTGGCTGCGGCGCTTGGCGTCTCACGCTCGTCGCTGCGCGAAGCTATTCAGCAGCTTATCAGCAGCGGAATATTGACGAGCCGACGCGGCGACGGCACCTGGCTGCGTCAGCCCCAGGAGCCCTGGTCTGAACAGCGCATTGTTGAGCCGATTCGTCAGCTGTTGGCCAACGATCCGGATTACCGCTATGACATTCTGGAAGCGCGCCACGCGATTGAAGCCAGCACCGCATGGCATGCGGCACTTCGGGCAACAGAGTCAGATAAGGAACGACTGCAGTACGCTTTTGACGCCACGCTGGCGTTGAAGGAGAGCGACGATCCCCATCTGGCCGGTCAGGCCGATCTGCGCTTTCACCTCGCTATCGCGGAAGCCTCGCATAACGTGGTACTGCTACAAACCATGCGCGGATTTTTTGATTTGCTGCAGTCCTCGATGTTGCACAGCCGCAGGTTGATGTACACCAGCCCGGCGATTTTCGACCGCCTCACCGTTCAGCACAGGGCAATGCTTGACGCCATTTTACTGGGTGATGCCGAGGCCGCCCGCTTAGCGGCGATGGATCATCTTGGTTTTGTTCATACCACGATGAAAACGCTTGATGAAGACGAAGCCAGACAGGCGCGTATTACGCGTTTACCAGGCCATCACCTGGACAACCACAAGGAGAAACGCTGATGATCATTTCTGCCGCCAGTGACTACCGCGCCGCTGCACAACGTATTTTGCCGCCTTTCCTGTTTCACTATCTGGATGGCGGGGCTTATGCGGAGCACACACTCCAGCGCAACGTCGCCGATCTTTCGGAGGTGGCGCTGCGCCAGCGCATCCTGCGCAACATGTCCGAACTCAGTCTCGAAACCACCCTGTTTAATGAAACGCTGTCAATGCCCGTGGCGCTGGCACCGGTCGGGCTGTGCGGCATGTATGCTCGTCGGGGCGAAGTGCAGGCTGCCCGCGCCGCCGCAGGCAAAGGCATTCCTTTCACGCTGTCCACCGTCTCTGTGTGCCCTATTGAAGAGGTTGCCCCGCAGATCAATCGCCCTATGTGGTTCCAGCTCTATGTGCTGCGGGACAGAGGCTTCATGCGCAACGCGCTGGAGCGGGCCAAAGCGGCGGGCTGCTCTACGCTGGTATTTACCGTGGACATGCCGACGCCGGGCGCGCGTTATCGCGATGCGCATTCGGGCATGAGCGGTGAAAATGCCGCACTGCGGCGATACTGGCAGGCCATCACCCATCCAAAGTGGGCACTGGATGTAGGATTACAGGGCAGGCCGCACGATCTGGGGAATATCTCCACCTATCTCGGCAAGCCTACCGGCCTGGAGGACTATATTGGCTGGCTGGCGAAGAACTTTGATCCTTCCATTTCCTGGCAGGATCTGGAGTGGATTCGTGATTTCTGGGATGGCCCGATGGTGATCAAAGGCATTCTGGATCCTGAGGACGCCCGTGACGCGGTGCGCTTTGGGGCTGACGGTATCGTGGTTTCTAACCATGGCGGACGCCAGCTGGACGGCGTGCTGTCCTCGGCCCGTGCCTTACCTGCGATTGCGGATGCGGTCAAAGGCGATATCACGATCCTTGCCGACAGCGGTATTCGAAACGGGCTGGATGTGGTGCGTATGATTGCGTTGGGCGCAGACAGCGTCCTGCTGGGGCGCGCCTTTATCTATGCGCTGGCGACACAGGGACAGCGCGGCGTTGAGCATTTACTGACGCTGATTGAAAAAGAGATGAAAGTCGCGATGACTTTAACCGGCGCGAAGCGCATTGCCGATATCACCCAGGCTTCGCTGGTGCAGGCAAATGCGCTCCTGCAGGAAGCCAATCTGCGTCCGGCATAGTCGCCCGCTGCGAAATCAGATGCGTTGTCTATACTTACCTTCTTTACCAACAGGAGGAATGACATGACCATTCATAAGAAAGGCTCGGCGCATTGGGAAGGCGATATTAAAGGCAAAGGCACAGTCAGCACCGAGAGCGGCGTACTGAACCAACAGCCCTACGGCTTTAACACCCGTTTTGAAGGACAAAAAGGCACTAACCCAGAAGAGCTGATTGGTGCGGCACATGCGGCCTGTTTCTCTATGGCGCTGTCGCTGATGTTGGGTAACGCAGGCCATAAGCCTGAAAGCATCGATACCACTGCAGACGTCTCGCTGGATAAAAAAGGTGAAGGCTTCGCGATCACCAAAATCGCCTTAACCAGCACCGTTTCTCTGCCGGGCATTGATAACGACACCTTTGATGAAATCATCAATAAAGCCAAAGCAGGCTGTCCGGTTTCTCAGGTGCTGAATGCAGAAATCACGCTCGACTACACCCTGAACAACTGACGACGATCCTGCGTCACTTTTCGTGATGCAATTGGTCGTGATGTCATCGGTGATCGTGCCGAATTCAGATGCGCCTGCGGGCGCATCTTCGTGTGCTGCATCCAATCGTCGCAGAGGCAGGCGGTTCTGCAAAACACGGGAAAAGGCGGTTCGTCTTGCCAGTAACGCGTGACGTACTGTTGTCGAATGAGGGGACAGCGATAATATGCGCATGAAATCGTGGCTTTCTCGCCACAAGCTTGGTGTGCTGCTAATGGTGGTACTGCTGCTGGAGTTACTCTACTTTCTGCTTACCGCATCCTGGTTTCCCTGGAACGCCACCTGACACGTCAGGCATACATCTCTTCTCCACGCTTAGTCCGCACGTCGCTGCGCGCAATACGGTAAGCCTTACCGGGATCGCCCGCCACAAATTCAAATGTTGGCGAATAGTAGAACGGAAGCCAGCCGCCATAGGCGCTTTCCCATTCCCAGCGTACCGGACAGGGCCACAGAATGCCTTCATACAAAATGTAATAAACCCAACGCCCAGTTGGACGGCGGGGACGACTACTTTTCATGGGATTCACGACTGTGTTGGTGTAAAACAGCTTATATTTTGAACGCTAAACGGCATCCTTGCAATGTTGTCTGCCTGTTTTTGTGTCCTTGCACCTGTTCAGTTATCTGAACGATGCACTTCACCACAAAGCAGCACCACGTTTGGGCGGACTTTATGAATGCGGTTTGCCATGACTTCACAGGCGGCTTTCGTTGGATAGATGCGCTCCGACACCGGCAACGCTTCACAGGCATCATGTCCACAGGCGCTCACCAACAATACAAAACCAATCAACATAACCGACTCCTTCTCCCGGTTCGCACATCACGAAATGGATGAGTGTTCCTTTTTTATAAAACCAGTATAGCTAATTGCCGTCGGGGCACTCATCACGCTGGACGGTATCGGATTGCTCTGACGCATTATAAGGCTTGCGCGCCTGAACAGCAGTGAAATCTTACTGTTAACAGCACGCGCCGCCACGCCGTCGCGTTAATTTCTGACGCCGCAACCCCATCGATTTTTATCTCTGCCGTGACGATGTTCAGGGTCAGAAAATGATCGCGCCTGTTGTAGGTTTTATTGCTCAACAGCGATGCCGGTACGTTTTGATATTTCTCACACTTCTGACATGCAAATCTGAAACCGGTTGCAGAAAATCTTTACCCTGTGTATTCGTTAATCATTCATCACACGGAGGAATTAACAATGCCAAAGATTTTGCTGTGCTGCGCCGCCGGAATGTCCACCAGTATGGTGGTACAGAAAATGGAAAAAGCCGCTAAAGAACAAGGCATAGCGGTAGAGATAAAAGCTGTGGGAATTGAAGAGTTTACTAATCTTATTGCCGACTATGACTGCTGCCTGCTGGGGCCGCAAATTAAATATAAGCTGGCGGATTTTGAGCCTGTCGCCCAACAACACAGTAAACCCATCGCAGTGATTAACAGCATGGATTACGGAATGATGAAGGGTGAAAAGATATTAAGTGATGCACTTAAGCTTATTCATCCCTGATGAGTAAGAAACTGAAAAATATATCGCAGGCCTGTATTTGCCTGTGCAGCGTTATTCTCGTTTTCCTGAGCAGGAGTTAAGGGATGAGCCGCTTAAGCGAATCGTTATTCGGCGTTATCGAAAACCGCATCAGTCCGCTGGCGGGACGCCTCTCCAGCCAGCGCCACGTCATCGCCATCCGCGATGGATTTATTGCCTCAATGCCGTTTCTGATTGTGGGTTCCTTCATGCTGCTGTTTGCGCATCCTCCTTTTTCGGCAGACAGCAGTTGGGCCTTCGCACAGTGGTGGCTCGGCATGGTCAAGGCACATGAAGAACAAATCATGATGCCGTACAACATGACGATGGGCATTATGGCGCTCTATATCGCCAGTGCTATCGCCTACAACCTGGCAAACAGCTATAAGATGAACGGCTTTATGGCGGCCAGCCTGTCGCTGATGGCGTTTCTGGTCGTGGCCGCACCGCAAACGGGCAAAATGCTGCCGGTAGGATCGCTGGGCGGGGAGGGGATTTTTACCGCCATTCTGGTCGCGCTTTTTGCCACGGAGCTGATGCACTTTTTGCAGAAACACAACATCGGCTTTAAATTACCCGAACAGGTGCCGCCGAAAATTCGTCAGTCCTTTGACCTGCTCATTCCCATCATTACCATTTTTATTACCTTATTTCCGCTTAGCCTGTGGGTACAGGCACAGTTTGGCATGCTGCTGCCGCAGGCTATCATGGCGATCTTCTCTCCGATCATCTCCGCCTCGGATTCACTGCCCGCCGTGCTGGTCGCCGTCCTGCTGTGCCACCTGTTGTGGTTCGCAGGCATTCACGGTGCCGTGATTGTCGGCGGGATTTTGCAGGCCTTCTGGCTGACCAATCTCGGCCTGAACCAGCAGGCACTGAATGCGGGTGAGCCTGTCAGCCATGTGTTTATCGAACCCTTTTGGCAGTTTTTTATCGTGATTGGCGGTTCCGGTTCCACCATGGGGCTGGTATTACTTTATTTGCGAAGCCAGTCTGCCCATCTGCGCTCCATTGGCAAACTCAGCATCGTGCCCAGTATGTTCAACATCAACGAGCCGGTTATTTTTGGCTCGCCCGTCGTGATGAACCCCATTCTGTTTATTCCCTTCGTTCTTGCTCCCTTGGTCAATGCCGTCATTGCCTGGGTCGCCACTAAAACTAATCTGATTAACCACGTCATTTCGCTGGCGCCGTGGACCACGCCCGCCCCAATTGGTGCGGCCTGGTCAACCGGCTGGGACTGGCGCGTCATCGTGCTGATTGCCGTGCTGGTGACGATTGCCACGTTGATTTACTACCCGTTTTTTAAAATGTACGAGCGTCAACTGCTGCAGCAGGAACTGAGTGCAGCACAACCGGTAAAGGAGTAATGCATGGAAATCGATGAAAGCACGGTAATCGAACTGATTATTCAGGCGGGCGAAGCGCGCTCCTGCTCGATGGAAGCGTTGCGTGCAGCTCGTCAGCAAAACTGGGAACGAGCAGACAGCATGCTGACCGCCGCGACGGCGGCGGCAAAGGCGGCGCATCAGATACAGACCCGGCTCATCGGTGCTGATGAGGGCAGCGGAAAAATCCCGGTCAACTTGATTATGGTTCACGCCCAGGATCACCTGATGAACGCGATGCTTTGCCGCGAGCTGGCAGAAGAAATTATTCAACTGCGTCGGGAGCTTGCCGCACGTTAAAAAAGGAGATTTTATGCAACATTCGACACTGACCGCATTTCCGGACGGTTTTCTCTGGGGCGCCTCGACCTCGGCATATCAGGTGGAGGGCGGATGGGATGCAGATGGTAAAGGGCCGTCGGTTATCGACAAAGCCACGTTCAGCCAGGCAATTACGGATTTTACCGTTTGCAGTGACCACTACCACCGCTTTAAAGAGGATATCGCCCTGCTGGCGGAAATGGGACTAAAAACCTACCGCTTCTCCATCGCCTGGAGCCGTCTTTACCCGGAAGGCGACGGCGCGTTAAACGAGGCGGGCGTGGCCTTTTACCAGCAGTTAATTGATGAAATTTGCCGGCACGGTATTACACCGCTGGTCACGCTTTATCACTTCGATCTGCCCTGGGCCCTGCAGCAGGACGGAGGCTGGTCTTCTCGCCGCACGGTAGCGGCATTTGAACGTTTTGCCATTACCTGTTTTGAGCAGTTTGGCAGCCAGGTCAAATATTGGCTGACCATCAACGAACAGAACATGATGATCCTGAAAGGCGACGTGATCGGGACGTTACCGCCTGGCACCGCCGATCCACAGAAAACCCTGTATCAGCAAAATCACCACATGATGCTGGCGCAGGCAAAGGCGATGATTGCCTGCCACGAACGCTTGCCAGACGCTAAAATTGGCCCGGCACCGAATATTTCCTGCGTCTATGCGGCAAGCTCGCGGCCAGAGGATGTGCTGGCGGCGGACAATTTCTCTGCAATCCGAAACTGGCTCTATCTGGATTTAGCCGTTCACGGGCGCTACAACCCTGTGGTATGGGCTTTCTTAAAACAGCGCGGCTGGCTTCCGACGATCGAGGATGAGGATATGGCCATCATCGCTGCCGGTCAGCCCGATTTTATCGCCTTTAACTATTATGCTTCGGCCACCGTCGGGGCAGAGGGCGAACATCATGACCCCGACAGTCGGCCCCATGCCGATCAGCAAATGGCCGGCATCGACCGCTCCGTCTACGTGGGCTGTAATAATCCGCATCTGCAGCAAAATCAGTTTGGCTGGTATATCGATCCGGTAGGCTTTCGCATTACCGCGCGCCAGATTTATGCACGTTATGCCTTGCCGCTCATCGTTACCGAAAATGGCTTAGGGGCGTTTGATACCCTGGCGGCCGACAACAAGGTGCATGATGATTACCGTATCGACTATCTGCGTGAGCATATCGCTCAGCTGCAGCTGGCCATTGCCGATGGCGTCGAGCTGTTCGGTTATTGCCCGTGGTCTGCTATTGATCTGGTGAGTACCCATCAGGGCATCAGCAAACGTTACGGATTTATTTATGTGAACCGCGATGAAAAAGCGTTAAAGGACCTGGCACGCTACCGCAAAAAAAGCTTCTTTTGGTATCAGAAGCTGATTCGCAGTAACGGCGCAACGCTGAACGCGTCGGTGGACTACTGAGACAGCGCGGCAGGGATGCCGCGACTTACCGCTTATGAGGCCCGTCCGTGACCGAGGCGCGCTCAATCAGATGGCCGCTAAAGGGCGGCAAGGCTTCCACCTCCTGACCTTCCAGCATGGCGACCAGCTGCGCCAGCGTGTGCTGAATCATTTCTGCGACCGGCACATGCACGGTGGTCAGCGGCGGCAGGAAAAACTCGGCCATACGGATATCATCAAATCCCAGCAGAGAAACATCCTGTGGCAGCCGTTTTCCCGCGGCGTGAAGCGCCAGCGCGGCCCCGATTGCCATGTCATCGTTACTCGCCATCAGGGCGCTGAATGTCACGCCCGCGTCCAGCAGCTGCTTTGCCGCCGCCATCCCACTGGCCGGCGTCCACGCGCCCTGCACGATGCAGGCCCTGTCCGCAAGCCCCTGCTCAGCCAGGGCCTGCTCATAACCTGCCAGGCGAGCGGCCGCGGTAGGGGAACCCGTCATACCACGAATAAAGGCAATGTCGTGATGCCCGCGCGCGATCAGATAACGCGTCGCCTGAAAGGTATTGTGCTGATGTGTAGCCCAGACACAGTGGGCCGGATGACGCGGCAGCTGGCGATTCACCACCATAATTGGGATATCGTGCTGCTCGATAATGGCATCCAGTGCCTCGGTGTCCAGAAAGCGGGGATAGATAATGATCGCGTCACAGCGCAGGTCGAGCAGAAACTCAATTGCGGCGCGCTCGTCGTCAGCGCAGGTTTTGCCATCAGCCAGAATTAACTGGCGACCGTAGTTATTGGTCAGGGTGGCAGCCTGAAACAGCAGCTCGCTGAAGTAGGGGCCGTTAAAAAGCGAGTGGGTAACAATTAAGCCAATATTTTGGGACTTTTGCGTGGCCAGGCTGCGCGCCAGCAGATTGGGGCGATAACCGGTTTCGGCAATGGCCTGATAGACCTTTTGCTGCGTACTTTTACTGACGTAACGATTTCCCGCCAGCACGCGCGAGACGGTGGCTTTAGAAACTCCGGCCTTGCGGGCCACATCCAGCATGGTAATCATTGGCTTACAGACCATCCATCCCTGCGGTTAAAAAAGGATACTAGCTGATTTTTCGCAGGTTATTGACGGAGGGGCAATAAAAAAATGATGCCTGTCAGGCGAAATACCAGGCGGGCAGGATAGCAATCAGGTTGTTCAGCGTATGAAGAAAGACCGGCAAGGCCAGCGAATTGCTGCGCAGGCGGGCATAGCAAAGCAGCAGAGAGAAGAGCGTCAGCGCTACCACGGTTTCCCAGTGAACATACTGCGTATGCATCAGCGCAAAGAGCAGGGAGGTCAGTAGCATGCAGGCAAAACGGCTGTTGGGTGCCCAGAGCAGAAAGCCCTGCAACAAAAAGCCGCGAAACAGCACTTCTTCAAATACCGGGGCCAGCAAGACGGCGGTGAGCAACAGGATAAGCATCGAGCTGCGTCCCTGCTGCGTTTGCGCGACCAGCCAGCCTTCAGGCTGTAAGTACTGGGTTTGCGCCGCCATTAAAATAAACAGGGCGCCAATAAAAAGTAACGTCTGACCTGAGCGTAAAAAGCCCAATGGAATATCCGTACGACGCTGGCAGTAGAACCGATACAGCGGATAGATGACCGCAAACTCGAACAGGCAGAGTACAGGCACCAGCAAACCGTCATTACGCAGAATACCGTAATTCGGAAACAGGGTAATCAGCATGGTAACGAGGTAATAGACAACAAAGCTGCCGACATAAAACAGTGTCAGCGTCACTCTGTCGGAATTGGTGTTCATAGGCGACCCAGCCAGCGATGATAAACGCATAGTAGCAACGCGTCGGATCGCTGTCGAGAGAGCGTACGATACAATATTTTTTGTTCAACGCCGTCAGGGCGTTATGCCGGTTTGATGTGCATGGATTCAGGGGGCAAACCCACCGTCAGAGAGGGTTGCAAAAGGCTGCCAGACGCTTGCGCTGCAGCCTGAAAAAAAGACGTGCAGCACCAAGGGCATGATTACTGGCTAGCGGATGCTGACCGCGATCAGGGTCAACAAGAGGGCAAAGCTAATAAAAAGGATCAGTTCCACTCGCGCTTCCTCAATAACTCATCGTGTCATGGGTGATTCCGCAAATACTATCAGAGGCTTCTCGCGGTAATTTTAGCCAGCAAGTGCGATTCATCTGTCAATAACCGCATTCCCTAGCATTTAATCCCTGGTATTGTGCGGTAAGTTTGA
The DNA here is from genome assembly GCF_000710035.2 of Pantoea ananatis LMG 2665. Lineage (GTDB taxonomy): Bacteria > Pseudomonadota > Gammaproteobacteria > Enterobacterales > Enterobacteriaceae > Pantoea > Pantoea ananatis. Next base: position 65,178 of record NZ_JMJJ01000004.1, read on the forward strand.
TTTTAGCGGTTCATACCTGCTGACAGGCTTGTTACTCTTCGGAGTCAGGTTTTACACGTCCATGAGGAGAAAACACGTGAATCATTATGGAAAAGTGCTGGTGGCCGCCGGTTTTTTACTGCTGACGGGCTGCCAGTCGGCCACACAATCCGACAAGGCCGCCGTGCCGCTGGATGCGCAGGCGGACAGCTGTGGCGCATCTCAGTATCAACACTTTGTGGGCAAGCCGTTGTCTGCCATCGATAATCAGCGTTTCACGCAAAAAGTGCGTGCCATCCCGTGGAATTCAGCGGTAACGATGGACTTTAATTTCACCCGTCTGAACTTTATGGCCGACAAAAGCGGTAATATCAGCCGTGTCTATTGCGGTTAAGTGGCAAATAAACAGCGCATTGTCATAGAGTTGTCATGGCGTCAGGCGAAGATAACGCCTGTACCCTGTGGGTAGGCGATAACCGTTATCGATCGGTTCAATCAACAGGGTAAGGATTTCCTCGTTACATCAATATGCAATGCTCGTCTTGTTTATTCCCGCTCAGGCGGGAATTTTTTTTCTGGTTAAGCCCGAAGAAGGAGCAACGCATGGAATATTTCCAGAGGATTTCAGTCTTATTTTTGCTGCTGGTCAGCCCGGTTGCCCTGGCTTTAAGCCCGGAGGCATGGCAGAAAAGCCAGCAGGTGATGCGGCAGGCGTGCATCAACGCCAGCACCTTAAGCAAGGTAAAAGTACTGGGTCAGGTTGTTGAGTACGATGACAGCGTAGGCTACAGCGCGTTACTGCTTGAAGGGCTCTATCCGCAGAAGCACATGAAAAACCGCCGGGGACGAGAGCTTTGCCTGTTTCAGCGCAGCAGCGGTCGGGCCAGCGTAAGCGAGGCCAACCAGTACCGGCTGGCGAAGTAAGTTAACAGCGGCTCACTCGTGGGGCCGCGCCTCCATCAGCCGGGCTAACAGGGCACGATAGCGTTGCAGGCGTTGCTCATCCCCTTCAAATTCCAGCTTGTTGATCACGCGTGCGATAACGGCTTTATTGGTCGTGGGCTGTCCGGCTTCCATCAGTTCCCGCATAATAACGGCCAGCAAATCCGACTCTGGCGGGACATTCCAGTCCGGGCTGTTGAAATAATCGGTGATAGCACGGCTGGCGCTGTTAGATTGCACTCTCATTCTCCATCTCCGCAAACAGACAGCCCGCCCGGTACGCGAATGCGCAGCAGGCAGAGTCAGGTGAGTTAGTGGCTCCCGATATGCACGGCAAGGGTTTAATCGGGCGCATTACGTTGATCAGAACGACCCACGTCCCGCACGAATCTGGCGGTTTTTTAAACATAGGTCTGCCGTTACGTCTTGTCAGTAACAACCTGAAATATTTTTCAAATGTGATGAGTGATTTTCAAATAATGCCGCCAGGTTACGTCAGGGTTTTAGCACGTAGTTAACTGATTAATAAGTTTATTATTACCGCAGAAAAAACCCGGGGCAGAGGAAAAAAAATCGTGCTTACCTCGGGAAACATCGCCCGACACACGCGTAGTGTGGAGAGGGAATCTGCAGGGTTCGTGGCATGGGACTGCGGGATCTGACCTTTCGAGAGGCGGTGACGCTGAAAGATTTCCTGCCCTGTCTTTCCGTGGCCAGAGAAGTGTCAGATACGCTTTGCCAGTTAAATGCAGAACGTGCTGGCAGCAAAAACAAGGCATTTATCGACGCTTACCATGATGACAAAATGGTTACGCCTCGCTTGTCAGTAGAATAAAAACGTTTCGCTCACAATAAATAGAATAAGATAACACCGCCCCCGCGCTGTTATTTTAATGTACTGATAAACAGAATAAAAAATTCCTTTTTTTTTATTCTGGCGGGTGATATTTTTTTCTTCACCCTGCTGAAGAGGCACCGGCATGAAAAATCTGATTGCTGAGCTATTAATTACGCTGGCAGAAAAAGAAGAGGCGTCTAAAGAGCAGGTCGTGCAGATCGAAGCGCTGGAACTTGTGATCACCGCAATGCTGCGCATGATGCCGCCTGAGCAGCATCAGTCCCTCGTTAACAGCATTGATACGGCCATGATTCATGCCGGAGTGGATCACAACGATCACAATGCCGCGTTATTAAAAAACGCTGTCACCCGATTACTTCACCGGCCCCACAGCTGAAATCACGCCGATCACCAGAATAAAATTGCGATCTCTGTATTATTCCAAAGCAAAAGTCGTCTGATTCTTTTCTGGCATGCCAGAATAAATACTGTCTTTATCACAACGGAGTGAAAACAATGAAAGGCAATATCCTGATGATAGTCCTGGCAGGAATAATGATGAGCAGCCACGCCAGCGCGGCAGATAAAACGCCGCAGCAGCAAAAAATGGCGATGTGTAATGAACATGCCAGCAGCCAATCGTTAAAAGGCGATGTGCGTAAGCAATTTATGAGCGATTGCCTGAAGAAAGACAGCAAAGTTGCGGACATGTCGCCGCAACAAATAAAAATGAAAACCTGTAATCTCCAGGCCGGAGATAAAAAGCTGACCGGTGACGCACGTAAAACCTTTATGAGTCAGTGCCTCAAAAAAAGCTAAGACTCAGCCGGCCATTTCGGTGGCCGCCTCCTCTCATCGCCTGCCATCAGTGCGCTACAGCACGCTTTTAATTACTGAAGAAACAGATGATTAGCGAAAAAAATCGCCATTGAGGCGCAAGCTTTTCCAATCCTTTGCCACACTTACTGTTTATAAGGGATTGCGCCGCGCGCGTTCGGGCGCGGTGCTTTTACCCGTGACGGTTGGAAAAGGAGCCATGTCGTGAACTATCAATTTGTTATTGCTCTCAAGGATTTACCGCAACGTCAGCCGGTTAAAAAAAAGCTGGGTGAAACAGAGTTTTTACTCATCCGTGAGGCTGACAGCGTCCAGGCTTTCCAGGCAAAATGCCCTCATGCAGGCGCGCCGCTTGAGCAGGGCGCTATCTGCGGCGACAGGCTCATCTGTCCCTGGCATAAAGCGGCGTTTGAACTGAGCAGCGGTAAAATGTGCGAGCCGCTGGCGCTGGCCGACCTGAAACAGTATCCCGTTCGCATCGAAAATGGCCAGATTCTGGTTAACCCTAAAGCGATGTCACCTGCTTCGCCAGTGGGCAGCGGTGCCAGCGCCCCGGTCTTTGTGGTACTGGGCGGGGGCGCGGCCGGGAGTGCGGCACTGTGGCGATTACGCCACGACGGCTTTAAGGGCCGCCTGGTGCTGGTAGAGAGTGAGCCTGAAGCCCCTTACGACCGCACGGCGCTGACGAAATTTGTTCCCTCAGGCAAAATGGATATCGATGATGTGCCGTCGCTGCTTGGCAGTGACATACTCGATCACGTCGAGCGCATCCAAAAGCGCGTTGAGCGAGTTGATAATGAGGCGCACCGTCTGGTGTTTGCCGACGATAGCACGTTGCAGTTCGATAAATTATTAATTGCAACGGGCGCAGAACCTGTCAAGCCGTCGCTTGCCGGCGCTGATTTAGCGGGCGTACATATTCTGCGCAACAAGCAGCATACCGCGTCCCTGCTAGCGGCCGTCGATCGAAGCCAGCAGATTGTGATTATCGGTAACAGCTTTATTGGCATGGAGCTGGCCTCGTCGCTGCGTAACCGTGACGTTGAGGTGACCGTCATCGCACGTCACGCGCTGCCGTTTGCGGCGCAGTTTGGTGAGGCGATCGGCCGTTATTTCCATCAACTGCATCAGGCCAACGGCGTAACATTTGTGGAAGGTGAGATTGCGTCGCTTCAGGGCGAAAACCACGTGACGGGCGTGCGGTTAAAAACCGGTCAGCAGATCGCTGCCGATGTGGTGCTGTTCGCCACCGGCGTTAAACCGGCCACCTCGTTTATTCACGACCTGCCGCGGGTTGAAGATGGCAGCCTGCAAACTGATGAGCAGCTACGCGTGGCAGAAAACGTCTGGGTAGCCGGCGATATTGCAACCTATCCTTCCGCCCAGGGGCCGCTGCGCATCGAGCATTTTCGCGTGGCAGAGCAGCAGGGCCAGACCGTAGCAATGAATATGCTGGGAAATATTCATCACTATGACCGCGTGCCGTTTTTCTGGACCGCGCATTATGGTACCCGCTATGAATATATTGGTCATGCCACAGACTGGGACGACTACCAGCAGGTGGGATCGCTGGAAGAGAAGACGTTTATGGCCTTTTACGGCAAGGAAGGGCGGCTGGCTGCGGTTTTCTCGTGTGGACTCTACACGCTGACCGCCGCGCTGGTCGAAAAGATGCAGGAGCCCATGACGATGGAACAGGCACTGGCATGGTATCAGGCCCACCATTCTGCACAATAATGGGCCCGTAAAACCGTCTGGCAAACGGCATGTTTGCCAGACATGTCGGTTAACTGCGGCTCAGCTTGTCCGACTTCGCCATGCACTGCTGCATGGCTTCGATCACGGCTGAACGGAAGCCTTTTTCTTCCAGCACTTTCACCGCTTCAATGGTGGTGCCGCCGGGCGAGCAGACCATATCTTTCAACTCACCGGGATGTTTACCCGTTTCCAGCACCATCTGTGCGGAGCCTTTCACGGCCTGGGCCGCAAACCGGTAAGCCTGCGCGCGCGGCATGCCGCCCGCCACGGCGGCATCGGCCATGGCTTCAATAAACATAAACACGTAAGCCGGAGCTGAACCACTGACGCCAACCACCGAGTGGATCAGGTATTCATCGACGACCGCCGCCTGACCAAAGCTCTCAAATATCGCGACCACTTCATCGGTCTCGCTCTGTTCAACCAGCACGTTGGGCGTAACGGAGGTCATGCCTTCACCGACCAGGGAAGGGGTGTTTGGCATTGCGCGAATGATCTTACGATCGTGCCCCAGCACGGAAGCCAGGTTATCCAGCGTCACGCCCGCGGCAATTGAAACGACTACTGCCTCTTTTTTCAGGCTGTTAGCCAGTTCTTTCAGCACTTTGAGGATCACATTGGGTTTGACCGCACCAAACAGAATATCCACGTGCTGGGCCAGCGCTTCCGCACTCTCCGCGGCGTTAATACCGTACTGTTCGGCCATTTGCTGATTGGTGCTCGGTTTGCGGTCGTAAATCCAGATAGCTGACGGTGTCATTTGCCCGCTGTTTATCAGCCCGCCAATGATGGCTTTTGCCATGTTGCCACCGCCAATAAATCCGATTTTCTTTTCCAGCATCACCGTCTCCTTTCCTGTTTTCACCGTTATCAACGCTGTAGCTTACTGCAGACAGGATTAATAACAAGTTAGCGGTAACGCACGGCGGCCGGTGCCAGAGAGCAAAAGAGAGTGATGGCGGCACGTTTTTGTGGTGAACGCGCGTTGAGCACTCCCTTCATCGTTGACGATATTCGGGGGGCTGACGTGCGTTCTGAACGCGAGATCTGGCCATAGCGGAAGCCGGGGAATTTTACTTAACCCCGTTTTGCAAAACAGGTTAACATCGTCGCTATTTTCCAGAATAAGGAACACCAATGTCTATCTGGGTCGATGCGGACGCCTGCCCAAACGTCATAAAAGACGTGCTGTACCGGGCGGCGGACAGAACGCAAACCATGGTCACCTTTGTTGCGAATCAATTTTTACGCGTACCGCCATCGCCCTGGTTGCGCACGCTACAGGTGCCGGCTGGGTTTGATGTTGCCGATAATGAAATCGTGAAGCGTGTGCAGGCTGGCGATTTGGTGATTACGGCAGATATTCCCTTGGCCGCAGAGGTGATTGAAAAAGGGGCGTCGGCGCTGAATCCGCGCGGGGAACGGTATTCACCTGCCACCATACGCGAGCGGTTGACGATGCGTGATTTTATGGACACGATGCGCGCCAGCGGCGTACAGACAGGCGGTCCCGCCGCCATGAGCCCGCGGGACCGCCAGCAGTTTGCCAATGAACTAGACAGCTGGCTAAGACAGCGACAACGTTAAATCAAACAAAACTGTCGTCGTCATCGTAATCATTGCCGCCGAAGTCATTCAGATCGCCATTGTCGGCATAGGTGTCACTCCAGCCGTTGCTTTGATCCAGGAAGGACTGATTGTCGGCACCTGTTCCCTGATCGAGAAACGACTGATCGTTCCCGCCATTAAAGGTATTCAGGCTGTCATCGACCTGAGGCAGCGACTGGGGTTCGTTAATGATGTTAACGATCTCTTCCGGCTGCGAGTGGTGGAACATGCTGGTCAGCATATCGGCCATGACCACACCGCCTGCTACGCCCACGGCGGTTTGCAGTGCGCCGCCCAGAAATCCACTGCCACGGGGCGCAGGTGCGCTGGCATAGGGCTGCTGCGGCGGCTGTTGCGGTGCGCTGTTCCACTGGGGCGATGGCTGAGCCGGTTGGGCCTGCTGACTGCCGCCGCCAAACAGGCTGGATAAAAACCCGCCACTGCTTTTTGGCTGCTGCTGTTGCTGAGCCTGTTGCTGAGCCAGATGATTTTCCAGCTCCTGAACCCGCTCATTCAGTTTTTTAAGTGCCGCTTCCTGAATCAAAATGGCCTGAGCCATATAGTAGGGCGCGCCTGGTTGCGCCTGCAGGTGTTGTTTGATCAGTTGTTCGGCAGCAGCATCGCGTGCCGCAGTCTGGCTTTCAGCTTGTTTCAAACGGCTAAACAGATTTTCAATCAGTTCTTGTTCTTCGCGTTGCATGATGACTCTCCCGTTGCGACTGTTAACAGTATATGGGGGCGACGTGCAGCAATGTAAATTCGTGGCGGTAAGCAAATGTTGCTGACGTAAACTTTTTTACCCAATGCACAAAATGTGCATCGTTAACATGCTGTATTTATTTGTTTTTTTGCAATATTGGGTGCAATCATGCGTAAAATACGCTCAATGGGTAGAGGACGAAATAAATTCCCGCTATGATGCGTCCTATTATTGAGCCTAACCTGCAGCTGTGATGGGCTGCGCGGCGGAGGAACTGCCCTGATGTCCTTGTCCATTTTTTTGATCGGTGCGCGCGGATGCGGAAAAACCACTATCGGTGAAGCCCTGTCTCATGCGCTGGGTTATGCGTTTCGCGATACCGATCATCACCTGCAATTCACGACGCAGCGTACCGTAGCGGAAATTGTGGCTGCGGAAGGATGGGAGAGCTTTCGTGCGCGTGAAACCGACTCGCTCAAAGCCGTAACCGCCCCGTCAACCATTATCGCCACCGGTGGCGGAATGGTGCTGGCGGAAGGTAATCGCCGTTATATGCGTGAGCACGGTCAGGTGATCTGGTTAAGTGCACCGCCTGATATCCTGGCCCGTCGTCTGGAAAGCCAGCCGGAAAATGCTCAGCGCCCCACGTTAACCGGACGCCCCATCGCGGAAGAAATGGGTGAAGTGCTGCGCGCCCGTGCGCACCTGTACCGTTCTGCCGCGCATCACGAGGTGAACGCCATGCTGGCACCTGAACGCGTCGTTGAACAGATCCTGCAGTCGTTATCTCTGGCGCGTGCCAGTTAACCCTCAGATTTATCCCGCTTTCGCCGTCCTTTCCGCCGTATTGACTATACTTATTCCATGGCAGGCAATCGCCTGTCGTGTGGAATGTCATTTAGCGAAGAGGGACACATTATGCCGACAAGACCTCCTTACCCCCGAGAAGCGCGCGTTGTCACTGTGGAAAAAGGCCCCGAAGGCAAAAAAGTGACGTCATGGCAACTGCGGGCCGACCATCCCAAGCCAGATTCGTTAATCAGCGAGCACGAATCAGAGCAGGAAGCGCATGATGCAAAAAATCGCTATGAAGATGTAGAAAAAGAGTAAGCCTCTGCTCTGGCAAGGAAGCCATTGATTTCCCCTGGTTCCCGCGGCAGCCATTGCCGCGCGGCGATCACAATCACTCACTATTTCGCGTGACAGATCAGCAAGTTCCCTTCTACACTGCCTGTCACCCTAATGTGCTGTGAGGAAGGTTTATGCTCAATGTAAGTGAGTATTTTGACGGAAAAGTTAAATCCATCGGTTTTGACAGTGCGAGCACCGGCCGTGCCAGCGTCGGTGTTATGGCAGAAGGTGAATACACGTTTGGCACCGCCCAACCGGAAGAGATGACCGTGGTAAGCGGCTCAATGAAAGTGTTGCTGCCGGGTGAGACAGAGTGGAAATGGTTTGAGGCGGGATCGGTGTTTAACGTACCGGGCCACAGCGAGTTTCATCTGCAGGTAGGCGAGCCGAGCGCATATCTTTGCCGCTATCTGAAAGACTAAGAAGAACGGCCGCAGGCAATCTGCGGCCAAATGCATTAACGCTGAGCTTCGCCACCTAACGCTTCAACCAGATTGCTGGTCAGGGCCGCCAGTTCGCTGGTCATCAGAATAAAGTCTGCATCAAAACGCTGCGCAAAATCTTCCCGATCGATATCATCATTCTGGTCACGCAGCGTATCGCTGAACTTCAGGCGTTTCACCGAGCCGTCGTCGGATAAGACGAACTGAATACGCTCCTGCCAGTCCAGCGCCAGCTTGGTCACCAGCTTACCGGCTTCGATATGGTTGGCAATTTCATCGCACACCAGATCCTGTTTCTTGCAGCGAATCACGCCGCCATCTTCCAGAATGGCCTTGAGCTCGGCTTCGTCCATGAGGGCAAAACCGGCCGGAACATCCCCGGAACGCACCCATTCGGTCAGGGTAAGTTCAATCGGACTTTCCAGCGTCAGGGGCACAACCGGCAGCGAACCCAGGCTTTTACGCAGCAGAGCCAGCGTGTCTTCGGCTTTTTTAGCGCTGGCGCAGTCCACCATGATCAGGTTGTTCACGGTGTCGATCCACATATAGGTCTGACTGAAACGGCTGAACGCACGCGGTAAAAGGCTGTGCAGCACTTCATCTTTCAGCGAATCTTTTTCCGTCTTTTTTAGCTTGCGGCTCTGCTCTGCCTCAAGCTTGTCGATTTTGGCCTCCAGCGCCTGCTTCACGACCGGAGAGGGCAGGATTTTTTCTTCTTTGCGCGCGCAAATGACAATCTGACCGTTGTTGACGTGGGTCAGGGCATCGCTGCGATTGCCCATCGGTGCCACCCACCCGGTCTTGCTCATGTCCTGACTGCCGCAGGGCGAGAAGGTGAAAGCCTCCAGCTGTTTTTCCATGTCGTCTGCGGACAACGGAATGTCACGATTCAGACGATAAACCATCATATTTTTAAACCACAACATCGGGATTCCTTACCGTGGCGCGATCGGGCGCACAAATCTTACTAAGTGTGCGCATGATAGCGAAACATCGGAGCGGTTTCATTGCCTTTCAGGCATTCGCCTTTTAGTGTAGAAAACACCCTAACGAATAATGAGGAATAAACCGTGCGCATAGGCATTGATTTGGGCGGCACCAAAACAGAAGTGATTGCGCTGTCCGGCGAGGGAAAAGAGCTGTTTCGCCATCGGATTTCCACGCCCCGTGACGACTACCGGGCGACCGTGCAGGCCATCGTTGATTTAGTCCGCCTCGCCGAAGAAAAAACCGGCCAAACCGGGACGGTAGGCTTAGGTATTCCGGGCACGATTTCGCCCTATACGCAGCGGGTGAAAAACGCGAACTCCACCTGGCTAAACGGTCAGCCGCTGGATAAAGATTTGGCGCAGGCGCTGAATCGTGACATCCGCATAGCCAATGACGCGAATTGTCTGGCCGTGTCCGAAGCGGTCGATGGCGCAGGCGCGGGGCAGGCACTGGTGTTTGGGGTAATCATCGGCACCGGTTCGGGCGCAGGCGTAGCGATAAACGGCGCGTCACGCATTGGCGGCAACGGCAATGCGGGCGAATGGGGTCATAATCCTTTGCCGTGGATGGATGAAGACGAGTTGCGTTACCGCGCGGAAGTCCCCTGTTATTGTGGCCAGCAGGGCTGCATTGAAACCTTTGTTTCCGGTACCGGCTTTGCTATCGACTATCAGCGGTTAAGCGGTGTGGCGCGCAAAGGCGCTGAGATTGTCAAACTGCTGGAGCAGCAGGATCCCGTGGCTGCCCTGGCAATGAGCCGCTATGAAATCCGTCTGGCAAAATCCCTGGCTCAGGTTGTCAACCTGATCGATCCCGACGTGATTGTGCTGGGCGGCGGCATGAGCAACGTGGACCGCCTGTACCAGACGGTGCCCACGCTGATGAAGAAATGGGTTTTTGGCGGCGAGTGTGAAACGCCGGTGCTGAAAGCGATGCACGGGGATTCGAGCGGTGTGCGCGGCGCGGCCTGGCTGTGGCCGGAATAAACGCCGCCGTGGCCTGCGGCCCTGTGCAACATACTGAAGGATGCACAGGGCTGGCTCAGCGAACTGGCGCGAAGGCAAAGACGAGCTGCTGTGGGGCGTGCGGTGGAGGCAAAGGCATATCCCGCGCGCTGCTGACGCTCTGCCAGGCCTTCAGGCACAGCGACTCATTTCCTTCCGTTCGCATCACGTTATAGCGCCCATCCGGGCGACGCTGTGCCGTCACCAGGCAACGCTGGCCCACATAGTTTTTCGCATTGTGAAAATTGCGCATGACGGACGCATTGACCTCGCGAATATAGCGGTTCACGTCCTGGCACTGCGCCTGGGGCAGGCCTGACGCGCATTGCGCTTCGGAAGCATCAGGATGATGACTGCATCCTGCCAGCAGCAGCATCGTGGCCGCCATAATTCCTGTACATCTCAACATAATTAACCTCTTACGTACCCGGCAATTCAAGTTTGCTGTAACCCAGGCCATTCATTTTGCGGACCTTAATTTGCACCGGAATGCGCTCTTTCATCGCCTCGACGTGACTGATCACGCCAATGGTTTTTCCACTGGCATTGAGCGCATCCAGCGCATCCAGGGCGGTATCCAGCGTCTCTGCGTCCAGCGTGCCGAAACCCTCATCAAGAAATAACGACTCGATGCGGGTTTTATGGCTGACCAGATCGGACAGCGCCAGCGCCAGCGCAAGGCTCACCAGAAAGCTTTCTCCACCCGACAGCGTGCGGGTATCGCGTGCGCTGTCCGCCTGCCAGGTATCCACCACGTCCAGTTCCAGCGCATCGATGGCGCGGCGCTGTAAAAGGTAGCGACCATGCAGACGATCCAGCTGGCGATTAGCCAGCGCCACCAGGTGATCGAGCGTGAGTCCCTGGGCAAAGCGCCGGAATTTATCCCCGGTCGCCGAGCCGATCAGATCGTTAAGCAACGCCCACTGCGCCAGCGTGGTTTCCTCCTGCGCAATCTGAGCCAGCAACGTTTGCTGCTGGGTCCGCAGGCTGGCGTCGCTTTGCAACTGCTGCTGCAGTTGTCCCTGCTGACTGGCGTTCTCCCTCAGGGAATGCCGCAACGCTTCCAGCTGTGTGGTCAGTGCATCGGCGGACTCAGGCATCTTATCGGGTTTAGCCTGCTCATGGGTTGCCAGCCGTTGCTGCAGCTCTGCCAGGCGGGATTGTTGATGGAGCAGATGCTGATCGATCTGCTGCAGTCGCTGGCGAAGCTGCTGCGCTTCATGCTCGTCAAGCAACGCGGCCCGCAGGCTCGCCTCGTCCGGGAATTCCGCCGCAGCCAGCGCGGCGTTGAAGTGCTGCTCAGCGTCCGTCAGGCGAGTGCCCAACCTGTGTAGCTGGCTCTCCAGCAACGTCAGTTGGCCGTGGAGGCGGCTGGCTTCAGCCTGAGACTGCTGCAGCCGTTCACGCTGCTGCGTCAGCTGCGCCTCATGATGCTCGACGCTCTCCTGCATCTGCCGACGGGCCTGAATGACATCCCGATCGCCAAACAACGCCTCACGCTGCTGACGTTTTTCGCGGTATTGCTGGTCCAGTGCGGCAAGCTGCTGTTGCTGCTGATTCAGGCGCTGCTGCTCAAGCTGCAGCTGTTGGCGCAGGGCGTCAGCCTGGCTTTCCGCACGTGCCAACTGAGGCTGCAAGTTAGCAAGCAACCGCTCACTTTCCTGCCACTGCTGCCAGCGCTGTTGCTGTTCAGCCAGCCAGCTGTCGCGCTGTGCGCTGTCAGGCAGCGTCAGACCGAAGCCTGCGAATTGTTGCGCCAGCCCCTCCTGAAGCGGCTGAGCATTCGCCTGAGCCTGTTGGTGATGGCGCTGTAAAGTCAGTAACGCCTGGTGTTCGTTCTCCAGCTGCTGTTGCGTCAACTGCAGCGTTTGCTGGTGTTGCTGCTGTGTCTGCTGCTGCTGCAGATGCTGTTCTTTTGCCGCCTGATACGTTCGCTCGGCGTGTTCCAGCGTCTCTGTCTGCGTAGTTAATGCCTGTTCCTGACGGCTTTGCGCCTGCAGCCAGTGGTCCAGCGCGTCGGTGTCGTTCAGAGTGAAGGTAAGCGCAAGCTCACCGCTCAGTGCCTGCCAGCGCTGGGTCAATGCATCCAGCTGCTGCACTACACTGGCGAGCTCGTCGCGCAGTGACTGCTGCTGGCCCTTCAGGTGTTTTATCTGCTCATTTTTGGCCGTACCGGTTTCGCTCAGTGCTTCCACCTGTTTTTGCAGCACGGCTTTGCGCTGTTGGTTGGCGCTGACTTCGAGCGTGCGGTAGGTTTCAACTGCGGGATGTTCGCAGGAACCGCACAAAGGGCAGGGTTGCCCGGCCTCCAGCCGCGCCCTGTGTTCCTCCAGATCGGCAATATGGCTTTCAAGCTGGCAAATCTTCTCAACGTCGGTGAGTTGCTGTTTCTCCCGCTTCCATGTTTCCCGCAGCATCAGTAATTCAGCCTCAGCCTGCTGGCAGGCTTTTTCCAGATCCTGTAACCGTTTTTCATACTGACCGCGCTGCTGATGTAGCGGCTGCCACTGGGCTGCAAGTAACGTCAGCGTCTGACGTGCGTCACGCTGTTGAGTTAACTGCTTTAAGGCCTGACGCAAGGCTTCGGGAGGATGCGCCTTATGGAGCGATGTTAGTGCTTTCTCCGCGTCAGACAAGGCCTGCTGCGTGAGCTGCCCGGCCTGCTTCAATGGCGCGAGCTGTTGTTGCAGCTGTTCGACCTGCTGCTGGCGCTGATGAAGCTGCAACGCCTGTTGCTGAATCTGCTGTGCCGACGCCGCCTGATCGGTTTCATGGCGGGCCAGTTGAGCAAAGCGGTCCTGCCACAGCGGAAGATTTTCGCCCCAAACCGGCATATCCGCCAGCTGTTGCCGACGCGCCTGCTGCTGTGCCAGCGCCTGCTGGAGATCGCTGACCTTATGGTGCTCGGTTTGCATCGCCTGTTCACGCTGCGTACAGCTCGCCTGCTGCTGTGCGGTTTCATGCTGCAGCTGTTGAATTTGCTGCTGCAGGGCCGAGAGCGCCTGATCGAGTGGAATAACCTGTCCGCTCAGCAGCGTTTCCTGCTGGTGCTGTTGCAAACGCACCTGTTCGCGCGCCGCTTCGGTTTCCTGATAACGCTGCTGCAACTGCTGCTGCTCGTGGGCCGTCGCCTGCATCTGCTGGTTTAACTGCTGCTGACGCTGTTGCAGCTCCGCGCGTTCAGTCTGCAGGTTGTCGCGCTGTTGCAGCGCACCGCGCAGTTTTTCTGCCGGTTCACTTCGTGCCAGACGCTGGCGATCGGCCTCTGCCGCCTGACTCGCCGCGTCGGCGGCCTGACGGGCGGCGTTCACCTGTTCAGCGTCCGCGCTCAGCTGCTGTGCCAGCTGCAGCCACTGCTGCTGAAGCTGAGCGGTGTCAAACTGACGGCTGAGTTGCTGCTCGGCCTCAGTCAGGGCTGCCTGCTGTTGCTGCAGCCCGGCGCGAGTCGCCTCATCAAGCAGTGCCATGCCGCCTGCCCGACTGCGCATCAGTTCCAGCGCATTTTTGGCCTCTTTATGGCGCTCAAACGCGGCCATGGAAACCAGCCCGTAAATTTCCGTTCCGGTCAGCTCTTCCAGCAGCTCTGCGCGCTCATTCGCTTTGGCGTTAAGAAATGCGGCGAACTGGCCCTGTGACAGCATCATTGAACGGGTAAAACGTTCAAAATCCAGGCCGCTAAGCGTTTCGGTAAGCTTGAGCTTGTCGCCCACTTTGTCTGCAACGATCTGATTATCTGCGCAGCGAGCCAGCTCGACGCGGGGAGCCTGCAGTTTGCCGTCGGCCGTGCCTCGTGCGCGGTTCTGGCTCCAGAATGCCCGCCAGGCCTCGCCTTTGATTTCAAACTCGACTTCGGCCAGGCATTCGGCGCAGTCGCGCGTCATCAGCGGGTTGTGGCCCTGAGAAATCGCACCCAGGCGCGGCGTCTGGTGATACAGCGCCAGGCAGATAGCGTCCAGTAAGGTGGTTTTACCGGCACCTGTCGCGCCGGTAATGGCAAACAGACCATTACTGGCGAAAGGTTCGGTGCGAAAATCGATAAACCATTCTCCTTTCAGCGCATTCAGGTTTTTGAATCGCAGCGTGAGGATCTTCATGGGTTCGCCTCCAGGTCGGCCAGCGTCTGCTTAAACAGGGTCGTGACCTGGGCGATCTGCTTGTCATCAAGCTCCTCATTAAGCGCCAGGCGTCGGGCAAAAACCTCTTCGACCTTAAGTTCGCTCAGGGTTTCGTTATCCGTTTGCGCCAGGCTGTGCTGGCGCTGTTCACGACTGCGGCGTAACAGCAGCACTTCCACCGGTAAATCTGCCGTCAGCGCTTCAACCTGGCGCTGCAGATCGCTTAAGTACTCCTGGGTGGTGACTTCTATATCGAGCCAGACCGGCTTCTCTCCGCTGGGAGGGAAAAGGTGGGCGAGCTGCTCACTGATTTGCGCCAGGGAGCCTTTAAGCATCTGCATCGGCTGGAAGGTGGGAACCGGCAGGGTCAGGGTTTCCAGGCCGTGCGGGCTGAAAGTCAGCAGACAGACACTTTTTTCGCTGCCCAGCTCGTCAAAGCTCAGCGGAATAGGGGAGCCGCTGTAGCGAATATGGTCGCTGTTCGCGACGCGCTGAGCGCGATGAATATGTCCAAGGGCGATGTAATCGGCCGGCGGAAACGCCGAGGCAGGAAACGCATCCAGCGTGCCGATGTAGATATCGCGCACGGAGTCACTTTTGCTGACGCCAAGGGCGGTAAGGTGGCCGGTCGCGACGATCGGCAGGGACATGTTCAGCGCCTGTGCCGCCGCGAAGCTGCGCTGATAATGGGCGCTGATGGCCTCCAGCAGGCTGAGCTGTTTATCCCGTCCAGACTGACCGGCCTGGCTGCGCATAATGTCGCGCGGGCGCAGATAGGGAATCGCGCACAGCAGCGCGCCGGGTTCACCCTGACGGGTTGTCAGGATCATGACGTCGTCACTCTCCTGCGGCGTGGCAACGACCCGGGTGTTCAGACAGGCCAGCAGTTCGCGCGATTCATTCAGCGTTGCCACCGAGTCATGATTGCCCGCCAGCACCACCAGTTGACAGCCGCTGGGCTGTAACGCCACCACGAAGCGGTTAAACATTTCACGCGCATAGCTGGGCGGCGTACCGGTATCAAACAGGTCACCCGCCACAATCAGCGCATCGACCTGATGCTGTTCGATCTGTATTAACAGCCAGTCAAGAAAGGCCTGGTGCTCGGCGGCGCGGCTCTTGTTATAGAAGAACTGCCCCAGGTGCCAGTCCGCGGTGTGGATAATGCGCATAAAACTCCCTGCCAAATCGATTTGCCCGGCAATTATACTGGCTCAGTCACTAAAGCCACAAAACATGTCGTCATGTTGTCATAAATGGTTGTTGCAGGCCGGTTTTTATGGCTAACTTTTTCATAAAAGTGTCACAAAACTGACGCATAATGGCGCCGCAAATATCAGTGAAAGCCGTCCTACCTGCAGGAGTAATAATGGCTAAGCGCATTTTAGTTGTGGAAGATGAAGCTCCAATCCGTGAAATGTTATGTTTCGTACTGGAACAAAACGATTATCAGCCGATTGAGGCAGAAGATTATGACAGCGCCGTCAGCAAGCTGATTGAACCCTGGCCTGACCTGATCCTGCTGGACTGGATGTTACCCGGCGGCAGCGGCATACAATTTATTAAACATCTTAAGCGTGAAGCCATGACGCGTGATATACCGGTCATGATGCTCACCGCGCGCGGCGAGGAAGAAGATCGGGTACGCGGGCTGGAAGTCGGTGCCGATGACTACATCACCAAACCGTTTTCCCCGAAAGAGCTGATGGCGCGAATTAAAGCCGTTATGCGTCGTATTTCGCCGATGGCGGTAGAAGATGTGATCGAAATGCAGGGCCTGAGCCTGGATCCCTCTTCGCATCGCGTGATGTCAGAAACCACACCGCTGGAAATGGGGCCGACAGAATACAAGCTGCTGCATTTCTTTATGACCCATCCTGAACGTGTTTACAGCCGTGAGCAGTTACTCAATCATGTCTGGGGCACTAACGTCTATGTTGAAGATCGTACGGTTGACGTTCATATTCGTCGTTTACGTAAGGCGCTGGAACTGACCGGCCACGATCGCATGGTACAAACCGTACGCGGAACAGGTTATCGTTTCTCTGCCCGCTTTTAAACGGAGCTTTAACCGTGCTGGAACGCCTCTCCTGGAAGAGATTACTGTCCGAACTGGTGCTGGCGTGTCTGCCTGCGCTGGTGCTCGGCCTGCTGTTCGGCTATTTGCCGTGGCTGCTGTTACTGAGCGTAGTCAGTATTTTACTGTGGCATTTTTACAACCTGATGCGCCTGTCTCACTGGCTGTGGCTGGATCGCACGATGACGCCACCGTCCGGACAGGCCAGTTGGGAACCGCTGTTTTACGGGTTGTATCAAATGCAACTGCGCAACCGGCGGCGGCGGCGCGAATTAGGTAATCTGATTAAGCGGTTTCGCAGCGGCGCGGAGTCGCTGCCGGACGCCGTGATACTCACCACCGAAGAGGGCACTATTTTCTGGTGCAACGGCCTGGCCCAGCAGCACCTGGGGCTGCGCTGGCCAGAAGATAACGGGCAAAATATTCTTAATCTGCTGCGTTATCCTGAATTTTCTCGCTATCTGCGGCAACGTGATTTCGATAAGCCGCTTACGCTGGTGCTGAATAACCAGCACCACATGGAATTCCGTGTGATGCCCTACAGCGAAGGCCAGTGGTTGATGGTGGCTCGCGACGTGACCCAGATGCATCAGCTTGAAGGGGCACGGCGAAACTTCTTTGCCAACGTCAGCCATGAACTGCGCACGCCTTTAACGGTGCTTCAGGGCTATCTGGAAATGATGAATGACTCCGTCATGAATCAGCGTTCACGTGATAAAGCGTTGCACACCATGTCGGAGCAAACCCGGCGAATGGATAGCCTGGTCAAACAGCTCCTGACGCTGTCGCGCATCGAGGCGGCTCCGGCCATTAACCTGAAAGAAAAGGTTGATGTACCGGTTATGCTCAAACTCCTGCAGCATGAAGCTGAAACCCTGAGCGGCGGACGTCACGCCATCCATTTTCATACCGATCCTCACCTGAAAGTGTTTGGCAATGATGAACAATTACGCAGTGCTATCTCCAACCTGGTCTACAACGCGGTGAACCACACGCCCGAGGGGACGCGCATTGATATCAGCTGGCTGCGCAGCAAGCAGGGCGCGGTATTTACAGTCTGTGATAACGGCCCCGGCATTCCACCTGAGCACATCCCGCGCCTGACAGAGCGGTTTTATCGGGTGGATAAAGCGCGTTCACGTGCGACCGGCGGCAGCGGTCTTGGGCTGGCCATCGTGAAGCATGCGCTCAGCCATCACAATGCGCGGCTGGAGATCACCAGCATCCCGCACCAGGAAACCTGTTTTACCTTTACCCTGGCACCACGGTTGATTGTGACTAACGGGATGCAGGAGAATGCGGTTCATTAACTGCTGACGGACCGGAACGATGCGCCTTCTTTTTTTGCTGTTCTTTTCTCTCTTGCCTGCCTTGGTGCAGGCGCAGCCGGTGATGCTTTCAGGCAATCTCAGCAGCGCAGGCTCGGACACGCTCGGCTATCTGATGACCCTGTGGGGCGATGACTTTAGCCGTCAGTCACCCGGGGTAAATGTGCAGGTTCAGGCATCGGGCTCCTCAACGGCGCCAACCGCGCTGACAGCCGGATCCGTCCAGTTAGGGGCAATGAGCCGTCCCATGCAGGCGGATGAGCGCCAGGCGTTTGAGGCGCGATACGGTTATCCTCCGTTGGCCGTGCCGGTGGCGATGGACGCGTTGGTGGTGGTGGTCAACCAGCGCAATCCGCTGACGTCCATCGATCCCCACCAGCTTGATGCGTTGTTCTCCGTCACGCGTCTGTGTGGCGCACACCAGGTGCCCAAACGCTGGGGCGATTTGGGTCTGCATCAGGCTGAGTGGCAGCAGCGATCTATCCAGCGCTATGGCCGCAACTCGGCCTCCGGCACATGGGGATTCTTCAAGCAGCAGGCGCTGTGTCAGGGCGATTTCCGCAACGACGTGGCGGAGTTTCCCGGCTCGGCGGCGGTGGTACAGGCGGTCGCCGGTGATCCGCGCAGCATCGGTTATGCCAGCTTCGGTTTTCACCTGAGTGGGGTAAAACTGCTGCCGGTTATGACAAAAAGGGGGGAAGCCGTTGCGCCCGATCCTGAATCCATCCGCAGCGGTCGCTATCCCTGGGCACGTCCGCTCTATCTGTACGTTAATAAAGTGCCAGGTAAGCCCTTGCCGCCGTTGTTAGCCGCATTTCTGGAACAGGTTCTGTCTAGTGCAGGGCAGCAGCGCGTCATCGAGGCCGGCTATCTGCCGCTGTCTGAAACGCAAATGAACCTGGCGCGCGCCTCCCTCCAGTAAGTTTCCCCGCTCGCCCACAGGCGAAGGGGTTACCGCCTTCGCCCATGTTTTCCCGTTCCTGCCGCATGGCTGGCGGGGACCTGTGCCGCATCAGGGGCATAAATTCCCGCCGATTGCCTCGGTGCAAACCTCAAGGGGAGCACAGTCAGAATCCGGCCTCGCAACATGAAATTATTTCATCTCCAGTGAATATTATTCGTTTGCACATGAGCACATCGCGTGGGAATCTACATCCAGACGTTTAGCCATCTGGAAGGCTAAAATAACATTGTGTAACTATTCCCGCCCGAAATTATCTGGCCGGTGACCAGGAGTGATCATGCAAAGACAAACCGCCCCGTTTCGCGCCGACACCGTTGGCAGCTTTCTTCGTCCCGCCGCTATTAAGCATGCCCGCGAAAAATTTCATGCGGGTGAGATCGGCGCTGATGAACTGCGCGATATTGAAAACGACGCGATTCGGGACGTGGTCGCGAAGCAGCGTGAAAATGGCCTCAAGGTCGTGACCGATGGCGAATTTCGCCGTGGCTGGTGGCATTTTGACTTTTTCTACGGTCTGAAAGGTGTTGAGCATTTTGAAGCCGAGCAGGGCATTCAGTTCAACGGCGTGCAGACGAAAGCGCACGGCGTAAAAATCACCGGCAAACTGGGTTTTGACGGGCATCCGATGCTGGACCATTTTCGTTTCCTGCAGAGCGTAGCAGGCGATGCGGTAGCCAAAATGACGATTCCCAGCCCGAGCGTGCTGCATTTTCGCGGCGGCCGAAAAGTCATCGACGCTGACGTTTACCCCGATCTCGATGTGTACTTTGACGATCTGGCACAGACCTACAAAGAGGCGATCAAAGCCTTTTACGACGCGGGCTGTCGCTACTTACAGCTGGACGATACCGTCTGGGCCTACCTTTGTTCAGACGATCAAAAGCGTGAGATCCGCGAACGTGGCGACGATCCAGACCAGCTGGCCCGCACCTACGCGCGCGTCCTGAATAAGGCGTTAGAAGGGAAACCGGCCGACCTGACCGTGGGCCTGCATGTGTGCCGTGGCAATTTCCGCTCCACCTGGATTTCTGAAGGTGGCTACGAACCGGTGGCCGAGATCCTGTTCGGCTCCGTGAATGTGGATGCGTTTTTCCTTGAATACGACAATCATCGCTCTGGCGGATTCGAACCACTGCGGTTCATCAAGCCCGGCCATCAGCAGGCGGTGCTTGGCTTAATTACCACGAAGGTGGGTGAACTGGAAGATGCCGAACAGGTGAAAGCGCGCCTGCAGGAAGCGACCCAGTACATTAGCCTCGATCAGATTTGCCTCAGTCCGCAGTGTGGTTTTGCCTCGACGGAAGAGGGCAACAGCCTGAGCGAAGCAGAGCAGTGGCAGAAGATTCGACTGGTCGTGAACGTCGCGAATCAGGTCTGGTAATAGCGGAATGTGTGCAACGTGGCGCAATAAATGCGCCACTTGTGCATACAAACCCGCCTTTATGCTGATATTTACCATCGCTTGTTTATTTTTAAAGCACATCATCTGATGCTGTTGCAGAGAATATTGATGTGATCCTCTAATATTGATTCAAATTGCGAAATAACCCTCTGGTTTTCCGATCCCGTATTGCCTTTCTTCGCTATAAACGTTTTACTTACCGCCGTTGTCGATTTATCCCTCTGTGAACAGAAAAAAAGCAGCTTAAATCACCTGCGCTAAACCAGACGCTGCGCATAATGCGCTGTCATCATCTGGTCGGTCGTTGTATTAACGCAGCGAGGGGGCAACGCAAACTTATCTTTCATCGCAACATCAGTGACAGGCCGTATGACACATCGTTTAACCGTTAAAGACATTCTCGCGCTGGGCTTCATGACGTTTGCCCTGTTTGTTGGTGCGGGTAACATCATCTTTCCTCCCATGGTGGGTATTCAGTCAGGCGAACATGTCTGGGTGGCCGCTATTGGTTTTCTGCTTACCGCAGTCGGTCTGCCCGTTATCACCGTGATCGCGCTTGCGCGCGTCGGCGGCGGGATTGATGCCCTGAGCACGCCCATCGGCAAAGTTGCGGGTGTGGTTCTGGCCACGGTCTGCTACCTGGCGGTAGGGCCGCTTTTTGCCACGCCGCGTACCGCCACGGTCTCGTTTGAGGTGGGCATTGCTCCGCTTACCGGCGATGGCGAGCTGCCGCTGTTTATCTACAGCCTGATTTATTTTGTGCTGGTGATGGTGATTTCCCTCTATCCGGGGAAATTGCTGGATACGGTCGGCCATTTTCTGGCACCGCTAAAAATTGCAGCCCTGACGCTGCTGGGCGTCGCGGCTCTGCTGTGGCCGGCGGGAGGAACGATTCCTGCGACGGCGGACTATCAGCGCGCCGCATTTTCCAGTGGTTTTGTTAACGGCTATCTCACCATGGATACGCTGGGCGCGATGGTCTTCGGCATTGTCATCGTTAACGCCGCACGTTCGCGCGGGATTGATAATGCGGCGCTGTTAACCCGTTACACGGTTTTAGCCGGGGTTATCGCCGGCATTGGTTTGACCCTGGTTTACCTTAGTCTGTTTAAACTGGGCGCAGGCAGTGGTGCATTAGTGGATCAGAATGCCAACGGTGCGGCAATTCTCCATGCTTACGTTCAGCAGACCTTTGGTGATATGGGCAGCTTCTTCCTTGCCGCCCTGATTTTTATTGCCTGTATGGTGACCGCGGTCGGCCTGACCTGTGCCTGCGCAGAGTTTTTCGCGCAGTATTTGCCCTTGTCTTACAAAACGCTGGTCTTTGTACTGGGCCTGTTCTCGATGGTGGTATCGAACCTGGGGCTGAGCCATCTGATTCAGATTTCGATTCCGGTGCTGACGGCTATTTATCCGCCTTGTATCGTGCTGGTCGTGCTGAGTTTTACGCTGAACTGGTGGAATAAAAGCAGCCGTATTATCGCGCCGACTATGCTGGTCAGCCTGCTCTTTGGTATCCTTGACGCCATCAAAACCACCGGGTTTACAGCAGCGTTACCCGCATTGAGTCAGCATCTGCCGTTAGCCGACCAGGGCCTTGCCTGGTTGCCGCCATCACTGGTGATGTTGCTGATTGTGGCGCTGGTCGATCGGTTAAAAGGGGCTGAACAGGTGTCGGTTCACTCGTAACGGCTAAGATTGATTCTTCTTTAACCACGGGCTTGCCCGTGGTTTTTTCATTTCACAGGTACAGGTTGTTATGCAAGAAACCAACAAGCTCAAACGCGGACTGAGCACGCGCCACATCCGTTTTATGGCGCTGGGATCGGCGATCGGCACCGGGCTGTTCTACGGCTCGGCGGACGCCATCAAAATGGCGGGCCCCAGCGTGCTGCTGGCCTATATTATTGGCGGTGCGGTGGCGTACATCATCATGCGCGCGCTGGGGGAGATGTCGGTCAATAACCCTCAGGCCAGCTCTTTTTCCCGCTATGCGCAGGATTATCTCGGGCCAATGGCGGGTTACATCACCGGCTGGACCTACTGCTTTGAAATTCTGATCGTGGCCATTGCCGATGTCACCGCGTTCGGGATCTATATGGGCGTCTGGTTTCCGGAGGTGCCGCACTGGATCTGGGTGCTGAGCGTGGTGCTGATCATCGGCGCGGTCAATCTGATGAGCGTGAAGGTGTTTGGTGAGGTGGAGTTCTGGTTCTCTTTCTTTAAGGTCGCGACCATTATTGTGATGATTCTGGCCGGGTTTGGCATGATCGTCTGGGGGATTGGCAACGGCGGCCAACCGACCGGTATCCATAACCTGTGGACCAATGGCGGCTTTTTTGCCCACGGTATCGTTGGGATGTTGCTGTCGCTGCAGATGGTGATGTTTGCCTACGGCGGCATTGAAATCATCGGTATTACGGCGGGTGAGGCCAAAGATCCGGCAACCTCTATCCCACGCGCTATCAACTCGGTTCCGATGCGTATCCTGGTGTTTTACGTGGGCACGCTGTTTGTCATCATGTCCATTTACCCGTGGAATCAGGTCGGCACTAACGGCAGCCCGTTTGTTCTGACGTTCCAGCATCTGGGCATTGCCGCCGCCGCGTCCATCCTGAATTTTGTTGTGCTGACCGCCTCGCTGTCTGCGATAAACAGCGATGTCTTCGGCGTGGGGCGTATGCTGCACGGCATGGCTCAGCAGGGCCATGCACCCAAAATGTTTATGAAGGTCTCCAAACGCGGTATTCCCTGGGTGACGGTGGTGGTGATGATGTTCGCCATGTTGATTGCGGTATATCTCAACTACCTGATGCCAGAAAAAGTCTTTCTGGTCATCGCCTCGCTGGCGACCTTTGCCACCGTTTGGGTCTGGATCATGATTCTGCTGTCGCAGATGGCGTTTCGACGCAAGATCGGCAAAGCGGCCGCCCGGACGTTAACCTTTGCCTTGCCCGGCGGAAGCTGGACGGCAGGCGCAGGCGTGGCGTTTTTATGTTTCATCATTGGCCTGATCGGCTATTTCCCGGATACCCGCGTTTCGCTGTATGTTGGGATGGTATGGATCGTGGTGCTGTTGCTGGGCTATAAGCTGGTGCGCAAATAACCCAGGCTTGCTGTCCCGGTCCCGATATGTGCGGGGTTGGGACAGCCAATAATGACAGGCAACACAAAATAAAATCGGCGAAATGACTCGCCGAAACGGGACAGGGCAAGTGAAACAAACAGAGGGATGATTGACAAAATCATGCTAATGCAAAATGCATCCCCGTTAAATAAGTTGCCGTAAAATAAGACAAATGCCAGCGCGCGCATCAGCGTAAACGCCCGGCCTGTCTGGGTTCATTAGCCCGAAGGCGGCAAGATCATGCTGACCGGAGCCATCGCGTCGTTATCCAGGTGTTTACCCAACTGCGTCAGGGCAGCCTGCAACGGGCACAGCGTCCCGACTGCGGTGATTTGACATCCGGGCTGCCGCCACTCCTGACGTAAAAGCGGATGGCTGTCGTTCACGGGTTGTAACTGACGCAGGCCGTCCAGACTTTGTGCCTGAAAATAGAAGCGCAGGAAGCGCTGATGCGTCTTACTGTCGTGCCAGCGTTCCAGTACCAGACTGCTGCCAGGGGGGATATTGCCCCGCGTATAACCAGGCAGTTGCCATTCAAATCCCATTAAGCGGCGCACCATCGCAATGTTGGTGTCATGTGCCACCAGAAGCAGCCAGCGCACGTCAGGGTCGTTACCTTTAATGGCCTCAAGCATCTGGGATAGCAGCAGGGAACCGTGACGTTGTGCCATATAGAGCACGTCATTGCTGAGATCATAATTAGTGGTGAGCAGAGGAAGCAGAGCGGTGATCTGCCGGGCAGAGGTGATGTGTCCCCATGCCAGTTTCGCGAAAGGGAGGTTCTCGCTGTAGCCCAAACGCAACGTCTCGACCATGGCGGCCATGGCGCTAAGGCCCTCAACATAGACGCTTCCGCTTTTCGTCTGTTTCAACGTCCACGGACGATCGAAAAAGGGGCAATCGCTGCCGGGCCGGCATACCGACTGTTTAAGCAGCGTGATCGCGGGCTGAAGCTGCTGCTGACGCTGCGCTAAATCCCCGGCCGCGTGACGTTTTGCCTCCCATTCACGTTGGGGATCGGTATGGGCAAAGGGCAGTTTCTCGGTTTGAAAGAGAGGATCGATGTCGCCGGCGACGGTATGAATCGCCACGCCACAGCCGGGAAACGCGCCATCCACCAACGCCTCGGCAGTCGCCCGCGTGCGCTGCAGCGGGCTGGCGCGGACATAGATCGCCTTCGCGTTAGGGCAACCTGCGTTAAGTAAACCCAACTGGCGATAGTGCTCCCCTTCCCAGCGGGCCTTATTGACCACCGCGCTGTAGCCATGGCCCGTCAGTTCGCCGTCCGCCGTGCTCCAGACGTACCACGGCTGCTGGCTTGCCGCTTCAATCTCTGTGCGGTTACCCGGCGTCGGCGGACGTACCCCGTGTCGGCTCAACTCCACGACTTTCTCAAGTTGGTACTCGGGGGCGGCGTGCAGCGGCCCCGCCAGAAGCCAAAAAGTGCAGAGCATAAACCAATGTCGGGGCAGGTAGGCAGACATCATCAATCCTCAATTTCGTGCGTGGCGAGCAGCGCTTTAATTTGCGGATAGATTACCGCATTCGCCAGCAAAACAGGATTGCCCTTTTTCAGTCCGTCGTTGCGCAAATAATCGTTAGTCACCCCACCGGCCTCGCGCATCAATACGATGCCCGGCAGGCCGTCCCACGGATGCATATGCGCTTCATAATAGCCAATCAAACGACCTGCAGCGGCCCAGGCACTGGTTAACGCGCCGGAGCCGATGCGAATAAACATCCCGCCTTGCCTGAGCAGGGCATCGATGAGCTGCGTCACGTGCTCTCCGGGAATCCGACTGGAATTACTGATTCCCAGCAGGCCCTCATTAAGCTGTTGGGCTTTATGCACCTCAAGTCGGGTATCGTTGAGCCAGGCACCACTGCCTTTGCGGGCATGAAACAGTTCGTGATGATTGGGATCGCAAATCACGCCCACGACGGGCTCACCGTCGCAAACAATTGCCAGCGATACGCACCAGTTATGCAACCCGTTCACAAAACAGGCGGTGCCATCGATGGGATCGATCACCCATACAATACGGGCACCCTGAGTGTCACCGCCGCTCTCTTCTCCCAGAACGGCATCATCAGGATAGCGCTCCGAAATCAGTGATTTAATTAATTCTTCAACGTTGCGGTCAGCGTCACTGACCACATCCTGAAGGTCCCTCTTATGTTCCACCACCAGTTTTTGACGCTGTTGATACCATGACCAGGCGCGGCTTGCGGCCGCACGGGCGATTTCGCAGGCGTAATGATAGCGCGCGTCAATC
This sequence comes from Pantoea ananatis LMG 2665, assembly GCF_000710035.2. Taxonomy (GTDB): domain Bacteria; phylum Pseudomonadota; class Gammaproteobacteria; order Enterobacterales; family Enterobacteriaceae; genus Pantoea; species Pantoea ananatis. The sequence goes on from NZ_JMJJ01000004.1 coordinate 90,697, forward strand.
TCAGAATGCGAAGCGGATGACATGTTTCCCTCTTATGATTTTTAAAACATATCGGATAAAGGAAGCGCCTGAACAGGCGGTCTGACAGTGAGAGCATCGTGAATCATAGTTAAGCAAGACTTATTAAGCCGCAGACCGGAACCAATGGCAATACGGCCGTGCTACTGACTGCGCGCTTTTTCAGCGTTACAGGTTTGTGGTGCGATGAAATGCGCTCACAAACCTGACGCCGTCAGGGGAAGGTTACAACTGTTGATTGGCTGCCAGCCGCATCAGACGCGGATAAAACTGAAAAAAGCAGGCCTCAAACGCGGAGTAATGCGCCGTAAAATCGTGATAAGAGTCGCGCAGGGCGGCCAGCCTGGGGCGACGGCTCGCCATGCCATTCAGTACCGGTTCAAGACGTTCCGGGTTGGCGTAATGTTCGAACCAGCGTTCACGCCACATTACGGCATTGAGCGCTTTAAATTCGTCGGGTGTGGCAGCCAGCTGCGGAACAATTTCGCTTTCGGCGTTGGCCGAAAATTGTTGTAGCGAGTGCGCCTGATGGAAGCGATCCCAGTGACGCGCCAGAAAATGGTCCCAAACGACATCCAGCGTAATGGGCGCAACGCGGTAGGTTTCTGCCCGAAAAAGCTGACGTGCCTCACGCACTTCCGGCAGGGCATCGGTCATGACATCAAGCCGGCGATGCATCAGAATGCCGTCGGCCACCGGTTTGGGCCAGTGTTGATGCGGCGCACCGCGAACAAAATCCGCCATCAGATTGCCGAGGAGTGAGCTGTCTGCAAGATGGGCTAAGTGAAGATGAGCAAGAAAATTCATGCGCTATTATAAGCGCAACTCGCTTTGCGCAGCCAGTTGTTCAGAATTGTGCGATTTTCCGCTAAACTGTGCCGCCTGTTTTTCTGAGTAAGAAGTCTTTCATGCGTGTCGCCGATTTTGCTTTTGAATTGCCCGAATCCCTTATCGCCCATTACCCTCAGGCGCAGCGTAGCGGTTGTCGCTTGCTGTCGCTGGACGGCCCGAGCGGGGCGCTGGCCCATGGCGTTTTTACCGATGTACTGGACAAGCTTCAGCCTGGCGATCTGCTGGTGTTTAACAACACGCGCGTGATCCCGGCCCGGGTGTTCGGGCGTAAAGCAAGCGGCGGCAAAATTGAAATGCTGGTCGAGCGCATGCTTGATGACAAGCGCGTGCTGGCACACGTTCGGGCGTCCAAAGCGCCGAAGCCTGGCGCAGAATTACTGCTGGGCGACGATGAGAGCGTGAAAGCCACGATGGTCGCGCGTCACGATGCGCTGTTCGAGATTGCATTCGAAGACGATCGTGCCGTGCTGGACATTCTCAACAGCGTAGGCCATATGCCGCTGCCGCCGTATATTGACCGCCCGGATGAAGAGGCGGATCGCGAGCTTTACCAGACGGTCTACAGCGCGCGCCCTGGCGCCGTGGCGGCACCGACCGCCGGCCTGCACTTTGACGAACCCTTAATTCAGGCGCTAAAAGACAAAGGCGTTGAGATGGCTTTTGTCACCTTGCACGTTGGGGCAGGGACGTTTCAGCCGGTACGCGTAGAGACGATTGAAGAGCACCATATGCACGCCGAATATGCGGAAGTGCCGCAGGAGGTGGTGGATGCGGTGCTGGCCTGCAAAGCGCGCGGCAACAAGGTGGTGGCGGTAGGCACCACCTCGGTACGCTCGCTGGAAAGCGCAGCCAAAGCCAGTCAGGATGCGCTGATTGCGCCATTCTTTGATGACACCCAAATCTTTATCTATCCGGGCTATGAGTATCAGGTAATTGATGCGCTGATCACCAATTTCCACTTGCCCGAATCGACGTTGATCATGCTGGTCTCGGCCTTTGCCGGTTATCAGCACACGATGGCTGCTTATCGTGCGGCGGTGGCGGAAGAATACCGTTTCTTCAGCTACGGCGACGCGATGTTTATCAGCAAAAACCCCCAGGCGCCGCTGGAAAAAGTGGGCGCCTGATCTGTTTACTTTGAACATTGGACTGTCTCTCCAATGGAGGTTTTGTGAAATTTGAGCTTGATACCACAGACGGTCGCGCGCGTCGCGGCCGTCTGATTTTCGATCGTGGCGTGGTGGAAACCCCGGCCTTTATGCCCGTGGGCACCTATGGCACCGTGAAGGGCATGACGCCGGAAGAAGTGCAGGAAACCGGCGCGCAAATTATTTTGGGCAACACCTTCCACCTCTGGCTGCGTCCCGGCCAGGAAATCATGAAGCTGCACGGCGATTTGCATGATTTTATGCAGTGGAAAGGCCCTATTCTGACCGATTCCGGCGGCTTTCAGGTCTTCAGCCTGGGCGATATTCGTAAGATCACCGAAGCCGGCGTCCATTTCCGCAACCCGATCAACGGCGATTCTATCTTCCTCGATCCGGAAAAATCGATGGAGATCCAGTACGACCTGGGATCGGACATCGTGATGATCTTTGATGAGTGCACGCCGTACCCGGCGGACTGGGATTATGCCAAGCGCTCCATGGAGATGTCTCTGCGCTGGGCACAACGCAGTCGCGACCGTTTTGACAGCCTGGGTAACAAAAATGCGCTGTTTGGCATTATTCAGGGTTCGGTTTACGAAGATTTACGTGATGTCTCTGTGAAAGGTCTGGTAGAGATCGGCTTTGATGGGTACGCTGTGGGCGGCCTGGCGGTCGGTGAACCGAAAGAGGATATGCACCGTATTCTTGAGCATGTTTGCCCGCAGATCCCAGCGGATAAACCGCGTTACCTGATGGGCGTGGGTAAACCTGAGGATCTGGTCGAGGGCGTACGTCGCGGCGTGGATATGTTTGACTGTGTCATGCCAACGCGCAATGCGCGCAATGGCCACTTATTTGTGACCGATGGCGTGGTAAAAATTCGCAATGCCAAGCATAAAGATGATGTTTCGCCGCTGGATGCAGAGTGCGATTGTTACACCTGTCGCAATTACAGCCGCGCGTACTTGCATCATCTTGATCGCTGTAACGAAATACTGGGCGCGCGTCTCAACACGATTCATAACCTGCGCTACTACCAGCGTCTGATGGCGGGTTTACGCCAGGCTATCGAAGAGGGTAAATTAGAGCGCTTTGTTAGCGAGTTCTACCAACGGACGGGCAAAGCGGTTCCGCCTTTAACGTCTGATAATTCATCAATGAGGGAAATTTAATGAGCTTTTTCATTTCTGACGCTGTGGCTGCAGCAGGCGCACCGTCTCAGGGAAGTCCGTATTCTCTGGTGATCATGCTGGTCGTCTTCGGCCTGATCTTTTACTTCATGATCCTGCGCCCGCAGCAGAAGCGTGCAAAAGAGCATAAGAAGCTGATGGATTCTATCTCCAAAGGTGATGAAGTCCTGACGAATGGTGGCCTGGTGGGTCGCGTAACCAAAGTGGCAGAAACCGGCTACATTGCGATTGCGCTGAACGACACTACTGAAGTGGTTATTAAACGTGATTTCGTGGCTGCCGTCCTGCCGAAAGGTTCTATGAAGGCGCTGTAATTTTTACTTCCCTAAGGGAACTGCCGTGTTAAATCGTTATCCTTTGTGGAAGTACATAATGCTGGTCGTGGTGCTTGTCATTGGCCTGGTGTATGCACTTCCCAACCTTTATGGTGAGGATCCGGCTGTTCAGATCACTGGCGCGCGCGGAAGCGCCGCCAGTGAGCAAACGTTGGATCAAATTCAGAACGTATTAAAACAAGACAATATTCAAAGTAAGTCTGTTGCGCTGGAAAATGGCGCGATTACCGCGCGTTTTGCCAATACGGATGTGCAACTGCGTGCCCGCGAAGCGATCATGAAAGCGCTGGGCGAAAACTATGTGGTCGCGCTTAACCTTGCACCGGCCACGCCGCGCTGGCTGACGCTGCTGGCGGCACAGCCCATGAAGCTTGGCCTCGATCTGCGTGGTGGTGTGCACTTCCTGATGGAAGTGGATATGGACACTGCCCTGAGCAAACTGCAAGAGCAGAATGCTGACAGCCTGCGCAGCGACCTGCGCGAAAAGAATATCCCTTATACCAACGTCAACAAGATTGCTAACTACGGCGTGGAAATTCGTTTCCGTGACGCAGCCAGCCGCGATGCTGCGGTTAAGTGGCTATCCTCGCGTCATCAGGATCTCGTCATTAACAGCAGTGGCGATGATGCACTGCGCGCCACCATGACCGATGCCCGCCTCAGCGAAGCACGTGAATATGCGGTTCAGCAGAACATTACTATCCTGCGTAACCGTGTAAACCAACTGGGTGTTGCAGAACCGCTGGTACAGCGTCAGGGTTCTGACCGCATCGTGGTTGAACTGCCAGGTATTCAGGACACCGCGCGCGCCAAAGAAATTTTAGGTGCGACGGCGACGCTGGAATTCCGTCTGGTTAACACCAGCGTGGATCCTACCGCCGCCGCCAGCGGCCGTGTACCGGGTGATTCTGAAGTGAAAGACATGCGTGATGGACGCCCTGTGGTGCTCTATAAACGCGTGATCCTGACCGGTGACCACATTACCGATTCCACATCCAGCATGGATGAGTACAACCAGCCTCAGGTGAACATTTCACTGGACGGCGCGGGCGGTAATATCATGTCTAACTTCACCAAGGACAACATCGGTAAGCCGATGGCGACCCTGTTTGTGGAGTACAAAGACAGCGGCAAGAAAGATGCTAACGGTCGTGCCATTCTGGTGAAACAGGAAGAGGTGATCAACGTCGCCAATATCCAGTCTCGCCTGGGTAACAGCTTCCGCATCACCGGTATCAGCAACCCGAACGAAGCACGTCAGCTGTCGCTCCTGCTGCGTGCCGGTGCGCTGATTGCGCCTATCCAGATTGTGGAAGAGCGGACTATTGGTCCAACGATGGGGCAGCAGAACATTACTCAGGGTCTGGAGGCCTGCCTGTGGGGCCTGGTCGCCTCTATCCTGTTTATGGTGCTGTACTACAAAAAGGTGGGCCTGATTGCCACCAGCGCACTGCTGGCAAACCTGGTACTGATTGTCGGTATCATGTCACTGCTGCCGGGCGCCACGCTGACGATGCCTGGCATTGCCGGTATCGTGCTGACGCTGGCGGTGGCGGTCGATGCCAACGTACTGATCAACGAGCGTATTAAAGAAGAACTGCGTAACGGGCGTAGCGTGCAGCAGGCAATTCATGAGGGCTACAAAGGCGCCTTCTCCAGTATTGTCGATGCTAACGTCACCACCCTGATCAAAGTGGTGATTCTGTATGCGATCGGTACGGGTTCCATTAAGGGCTTTGCGATTACAACGGCTATTGGTATTGCGACCTCAATGTTCACATCGATTGTCGGTACCCGCGCCATCATTAACCTGATGTACGGTGGCAAGCGCATCAAAAAGCTGTCTATCTGAGGAGTGCGTTGTGGCACAGGAATATAACATTGAGCAGTTAAACCATGGCCGTAAAGTCGTCGACTTTATGCGCTGGGATACGCTGGCATTTATCATTTCGGGACTGTTAATCATCATCTCGATTGCCATTGTTGGCGTACGTGGTTTTAACTGGGGTCTCGATTTCACCGGCGGTACGGTGATTGAGATCAACCTGGAAAAACCCGCTGACCTCGACACGATCCGTGCCGAGCTGGTCAAGGCGGGCTTTCAGGAGCCGCTGATCCAGAACTTTGGTAGCAGCCGCGACGTGATGGTGCGTATGCCGCCTGTCACGGGGCCTGCAGGCACAGAGTTAGGCAACAAAGTGGTCACGGTGATCAACCAGACCACCCAGCAAAACGCCACGGTAAAACGTATCGAGTTTGTTGGACCGAGCGTGGGTAGCGATCTGGCGCAGGCCGGAGCGTTGGCTCTGCTGTCGGCACTGATTGCGATTCTGATCTACATCGGTATTCGCTTTGAGTGGCGCCTGGCGCTGGGTACGGTGCTGGCGCTGGCGCACGACGTGATCATCACCTGTGGACTGCTGTCGCTGTTCCGGGTTGAAGTCGACCTCACCATCGTGGCCTCGCTGATGTCGGTTATCGGTTACTCGCTTAACGATAAAATCGTGGTTTCGGACCGTATTCGTGAGAACTTCCGCAAAATTCGTCGCGGCTCTTCTTACGACATTACCAACGTGTCCCTGACCCAGACGTTGAGCCGTACCTTGATCACCTCGCTGACGACGCTGGCGATGATCCTGATCCTGTTCATCTTTGGTGGTGCGCTGCTGAAAGGCTTTTCGCTGACCATGCTGATCGGTGTCACCATTGGTACGATTTCGTCGATCTACGTCTCTTCAGCGCTGGCGTTGAAGCTGGGCATGAAACGCGAACACATGCTGGTACAGAAAGTGGAGAAAGAGGGCGCAGATCAGCCTTCAATCCTGCCGTAATCGTTGCATGATAAAAAGCCGCCAGTTCAGACAACTGGCGGCTTTTTTTTTGTCTTTATGGTGTGGTTACAGCCGTTTTGGCCAGTACCTGATGAATCCGCACATAGCCAAGCTGGTCCGGCGTAATACCGCCCAGGCGCAACGGCACAATGACCGAACTGCGTGGCGTCAGCGAGGCGGGAACCCGGATGGTTTGCGTCAGGCTGTCGGCCTCAAGCGGTTTACCGGTCGCGGGATCGAGCTGGCCCCAGACTACGGTAGCCTCCAGCCCCGGCAGCGGCGTATTATCCCGCGTCTGTAGGGTCAGGTTAGCGCGTGAGCCGTTGGCTTCAGCCTCAACACGCGATAAAGACAAGCGAAGCGTGCCGGCCTGGGTTTGTAATTCAACGGGCGTATTGGCCTGAGGTAATAACCAGGCACCCTGCTGCGAATGTCCGTTAAGCTGCCCCTGAATCTCCACCGCGCTTGCCTGGCTGGTAAGCCGCTGCATCTGCTGGTTCAACTGACTAACTTCCTGATGAAGTTGTTTAACCTGTGGCTGCCCGGCCGTTGTGCTGCAACCGCTCAACAGCATCAGTGAGAGGGCGGCGGGGGCCCAAACCATCCTGATCATTATTTATCCTTATCCGTTATAAAGAAATGGCCAGAAACTGTCCGGGTGAAGGTTATCCGGTGTGGCTTCTGTGTTTCATTAATATTCATGGCATGGCTCTGTCCGGTTTCGCCTGGGTAACCTGAAAGGGCCAACAGCACGTTATCTTCCAGGTTAGCGATGTCGTCAAGCCTGTCCTGAGCGGCCAGACGGCGGTTTGTTCGTTAACGGAATTGTCTGAACGGCAGGGGAGCCGAGTCAGCCTTCTCCCGTTGTCCCGCTCAGGCAAAGGCTGCTGCCGTAATGCGCTGAAGCTGTTACGGCCCGTTCACGCGTTCCTGTGTGTGTGCCGGTGTCTCTGGTGAGGGAGGCTGGCGGTCTGCTCACCACATCCCGCCTGCGGCTCTGTAAGTGTCGTGCTGTTTAACGTCGCTGGCCTGTTGCCCGCTCAGGCTGTGAGGCAGGCAGGGGAAAGCACGGGAATCGATTTTGTTGACCTGCAGTTCGCGCTACACTGTATAACCCATTTATCTCGTGTCAGGAAACGTCATGCATTGCCCATTCTGCTCCGCTGTAGACACTAAAGTGATTGATTCTCGTCTGGTTAGTGAGGGTTCGTCAGTGCGGCGCCGTCGTCAATGTCTGGTGTGCCATGAGCGTTTCACTACGTTTGAAGTGGCTGAACTGGTGATGCCGCGCGTGGTGAAAAGCAACGACGTGCGTGAGCCTTTCAATGAAGACAAGCTGGCCAGCGGCATGATGAAAGCGCTGGAGAAGCGTCCGGTTAGTGCGGATGCCGTTGAGAGTGCGGTAAGCCATATTAAAACCCAACTGCGGGCGACAGGAGAACGTGAAATCCCCAGCAAGCTGATTGGCAACCTGGTGATGGACGAGCTGAAGAAGCTCGATAAGGTAGCCTATATCCGCTTTGCTTCTGTTTACCGCAGCTTTGAGGACGTGCGTGATTTTGGCGAAGAGATTGCCAGATTACAGGATTAAATCATGACCGATGAACGCTATATGGCGCGCGCGCTGGAGTTGGCGCGCCGCGGCCGTTTTACCACCACACCCAATCCCAATGTAGGCTGCGTCATTGTGCGTGACGGTCAGATTGTTGGGGAAGGCTGGCATCAGCGCGCCGGGGAACCGCATGCGGAAGTGCACGCGTTACGTATGGCGGGGGACCGCGCACGTGGCGCAACCGCCTATGTGACGCTGGAACCCTGCAGTCACCACGGGCGCACGCCGCCCTGTTGTGATGCATTAATTGCCGCAGGTGTAACCCGCGTGGTGGCGGCCATGCAGGATCCCAATCCGCAGGTAGCCGGACGGGGATTACACCGCCTGCATCAGGCGGGCATTGAGGTCAGCCACGGGCTGATGATGCAGGAAGCGGAAGCCCTGAACCGTGGTTTTCTGAAACGCATGCGTACCGGCTTTCCCTGGATACAGTTAAAACTGGGTGCCTCGCTGGACGGCCGCACCGCCATGGCCAGTGGGGAAAGCCAGTGGATCACCTCGCCGGCGGCCCGGCGCGACGTGCAGCGGCTGCGCGCCCAGAGTTCCGCCATCCTCAGCAGCAGTGCAACCGTACTGGCGGATAATCCCTCGTTAACGGTGCGCTGGTCAGAACTGGACAGCGAAAGTCAGCGCCTGGTGGATGAAGCCGAGCTACGTCAGCCGGTAAGAGTGATCGTCGATAGCCAGAATCGCGTAACGCCGGACCACAAACTTATTGAACAATTAGGCGAAACCTGGCTGATGCGCCAGCAGGTCGACGATCGGCACTGGCCGGAAACGGTGACGCAGATTCCTGTTCCACTGCGCGGCAGCCAGCTGGATTTAGTGGCGCTGATGATGGTGCTGGGCCAGCGGCAGATTAACAGCGTCTGGGTGGAAGCCGGTGCGACGCTCGCGGGCGCGCTCATTCAGGCCGGGCTGGTGGATGAGCTGATTGTGTATGTTGCGCCGAAATTACTGGGCAATGACGCGCGTGGCCTGTGCCAGCTTGCGGGGTTAACGCAGTTGGCCGATGCGCCGGTCTTTGCCTTTCGCGATATCCGTCAGGTCGGCGATGATGTGCGCCTGACGCTGACACCGCAATAACGGAGGCGGAAAAGCGAGAGCACGCCGCCAAAGAGTATGTTAGAATCCGCCCCCCTGCGCGGGGCCAAACAAACCCCTGAAAGGATATGTATGAAAGTTATCGAAGCTGCCGTTGCAACGCCTGAGGCAAACATTGCCATCGTTATCGCGCGTTTTAACAACTTTATCAATGACAGCCTGTTAGACGGCGCGGTTGATGCCCTGAAGCGCATTGGCCAGGTCAGCGATGACAATATCACCGTCGTCTGGGTTCCAGGCGCTTATGAACTGCCGCTGGCAGCCCGTGCGCTGACCAAAACCGGCAAGTACGACGCCGTGATCGCGCTGGGTACCGTAATTCGTGGTGGCACTGCTCACTTCGAATATGTCGCAGGTGAAGCCAGCTCCGGTATTGCCAGCGTTGCCATGGACAGTGATATTCCGGTGGCATTCGGCGTACTGACGACTGAAAATATCGAGCAGGCCATTGAGCGTGCTGGAACGAAAGCGGGTAATAAAGGTGCCGAAGCGGCCCTGACCGCGCTTGAAATGATCAACGTATTGAAAGCCATTAAAGCCTGATTTTTGTAAGGGGAATTTTGTGAAACCTGCTGCTCGTCGTCGCGCCCGTGAGTGCGCTGTCCAGGCGCTTTACTCCTGGCAGTTGTCCAACAACGACATTGCCGATGTGGAATACCAGTTTCTGGCGGAACAAGACGTCAAAGACGTCGACATTACCTATTTCCGCGAACTGCTGTCCGGTGTGGCGACCAACAGCGCGTACCTGGATGGCCTGATGAAGCCGTATCTGTCGCGTCAGCTCGAAGAGCTGGGACAGGTTGAAAAAGCCATTCTGCGTGTTTCACTGTATGAATTGAGCAAGCGTTCTGATGTGCCCTATAAAGTGGCCATCAACGAAGGTATTGAGCTGGCGAAAGTGTTTGGTGCCGAAGACAGCCATAAATTTGTCAACGGCGTACTGGATAAAGCCGGTCCACAAATCAGACCCCAACGCAAATAATCAATAAGGCCGGCTTGCCGGCCTTTTTCATTAATGGTTAAGCGGAACGCAATTATGTCATGTGGTGAATTTGAACTCATCGCACGCTACTTCAATCGCAGAACGCGTAGCCGCCGTGATGTCGAACTCGGCATTGGCGACGATTGCGCGTTGCTTAGCGTGCCCGAAAAACAGACGCTGGCGGTCAGCACCGATACGCTGGTTTCCGGCGTCCATTTCCTGTCTTCCATCCATCCTGCGGATTTAGCGTATAAATCTCTGGCGGTAAACCTGAGCGATTTGGCCGCGATGGGAGCCGATCCTGCCTGGCTGACGCTGGCCATGACCTTGCCTGACGTGAATGAAACCTGGCTCAGCAGCTTTAGCGAAAGCCTGTTTGACCTGCTGGAATACTACGACATGCAGCTGGTGGGCGGCGATACCACGCGTGGCCCCCTCAGCCTCACGTTGGGGATTCATGGCTTGATTCCCCACGGCAAGGCGCTGAAACGCTCGGGCGCCAGGCCGGGTGACTGGATCTACGTGACCGGTACGCTGGGCGACAGCGCTGCCGGGCTGGCGTTATTACAGCATCACTGCCGCATTGACGATCCGGCGATACATGAAGCCCTGATCAAGCGCCACCTGCGCCCAATGCCGCGCATTTTACAGGGACAGTCGCTGCGTTCCCTGGCGTCATCCGCCATTGATTTATCGGATGGGCTCATCTCCGATCTTGGCCATGTACTGAAAGCCAGCGGCTGTGGTGCACGGTTGAATCTGGATGCGCTGCCGCTCTCTTCTGCACTGCGTGAAAACTTTGATGCCGAACAGGTGCTGCGCTGGGCGCTCAGCGGCGGAGAAGATTACGAGCTGTGCTTTAGCGTGCCGGAAGTCAATCGTGGCGCGCTGGATGTGGCGCTGGGGCATCTTGGCGTGCCTTATACCTGCATTGGCCAGATGGCACCGGAGTCAGAAGGGCTGTCACTGCTGGAAAACGGTAAACCCACGGAATTCCGCCATAAAGGATTCGACCATTTTGACCTCAGATAAAACCCTCGCGAAAAGCCGCCTGCGCCTGCGCAATCCCTGGCATTTGCTGGCGACCGGCTTCGGCAGCGGCCTGAGCCCGTTTATGCCCGGAACGGTAGGATCGCTGGCCGCCATTCCGTTTTGGTGGCTCATGACCTTGCTCCCCCATGATCTCTACTCGCTGGTGGTCTTGCTGGGCATTAGTGTGGGCGTTTACCTTTGCCATCGCACCGCCAAGGACATGGGCGTGCATGACCACGGCAGCATTGTCTGGGATGAGTTTATCGGGATGTGGATTACCCTGATGGCGATTCCGGTCAACAGCTGGCAATGGGTGGTGAGTGGTTTTGTTCTGTTCCGCGTGCTGGATATCTGGAAACCCTGGCCGATTCGCTGGTTCGATCGTAACGTGCATGGCGGTATGGGCATCATGGTAGATGATATTATCGCCGGTATTATCGCGGCGGCGATGCTGTACGCGACGGGCGTCTTTTTGGCCGCTTAAGCTTGCCACACCGGGCCTGTACAGCGAAAAACCCCGCCTGTTCTCCCTCATTTCGTCCTTCAGCATGATGGCCGTTCCCCTGCGGGAACGGTCTGCCGCTTTGCCTGTCGGACAGCGCATAGCGCCGCATGCAAAACGCTTCACAACCCGCTTACTGATAACCCGTTGCCGGGTGCGGTTGATAGGCCTCTTCCAGATGAGCGATCTCGTCCCCGGTCAGTTCCACGTTGACGGCGTTAGCCAGCTCGGCGAACTGCCCGGCGCGCGAAGCACCGATGATCGGGGCGGTGACGGCGGGTTTGCTGAGTAACCATGCCAGCGCCACCTGCGCACGCGTCACGCCTTTGTCCGCCGCAACCTGTGCCAGGCGCTCGGCTATCATCGCGTCGTTCTCCTCGGTTGTGGCATAGAGCGAGGGAATGACGTCATCCGATACGGATCGTGCGGTGGTTTCTCCCCAGGGGCGGGTCAGTTTGCCGCGTGCCAGGGGGCTCCAGGGTAATACCGCAATGTTTTCCCGCAGACACAAAGGGTGCATCTCCCGCTCTTCTTCACGTTGGATCAGGTTGTACTGATCCTGCATGCTGACAAAGCGTGCCCAGCCCTGTTGGTCCTGCAGGGCCAAGGCCTGAGCAAACTGGTGGCTATGCATTGAGGAGGCGCCGATGTAGCGCGCTTTACCAGACTTCACCACTGCATCAAGGGCTTCCAGCGTCTCTTCCAGCGGGGTGTCATAGTCCCAGCGATGAATTTGCAGAAGATCGACATACTCCATATCCAGCCGTTGCAGGCTGTCGTCGATAGATTGCAGAATGTTCTGGCGAGATAAGCCCTGCGAGAGATTGCTCATGGGAAAGAAAACTTTGGTGGCAACGACCACCTCATCACGTCGGGCAAAATCTTTGAGCGCCCGGCCCACAATCTCCTCGCTACTGCCGTCAGAATAGCTGTTCGCGGTATCAAAAAAATTGATCCCTGCTTCCAGCGCCTGCTGGATGAGCGGACGGCTGCTCTCTTCCGGGAGTGTCCAGGCGTGCTTGCCGCGATCGGGTTCCCCAAAGGTCATACAACCCAGGCAAAGCCGGGAAACCGTTAAGTCAGTGTTCGCTAATTGAATGGTTTTCATGAAGACTCCTGCTATGTCTAACCCAGGGGATTAAGCATAGCAGGAATGACGCGCTCCACGGTGCGCGGGCAGGGGACCTACTGCGCCAGCCAGCGGCTGATCTGCTGTTGAATACCGTCAATGTCCAGTTGGTAGTCGTGGCGCATTTCTTCCTGAGTACCAGGCGGAATAAACTCATCAGGCAGGCCGATATTCAGCACGGGCACGCCCAGGCGTTTAGCCATGACAAACTCATTCACGCCGCTGCCTGCGCCGCCTTTAATCGCGCCTTCTTCCAGCGTAATCAGGGATTCATGACTGGCCGCCAGTTCGGCGATCAGTGACGTATCCAGCGGTTTCACGAAGCGCATGTCCACAAGCGTTGCGTTCAGCGCTTCCGCCACCTTGCTCGCTTCCGGCAACAGCGTACCGAAGTTGAGGATGGCCAGTTTTTCGCCCTGACGTTTTACCACGCCTTTACCCAGCGGCAGGCTTTGCAGCGGTGTCAGCGCAGCACCGGTACCGGTACCGCGCGGATAACGTACCGCGGCCGGGCCATCCTGATAGTGATAACCGGTATATAGCATCTGGCGACATTCATTCTCGTCGCTTGGCGTCATAATCACCATGTCCGGCACGCAGCGCAGATAGGCGAGATCGAACGCGCCCTGGTGCGTCTGCCCGTCAGCGCCGACGATGCCGCCGCGATCGATGGCAAACAACACCGGCAGTTTCTGAATTGCCACGTCGTGGATGACCTGATCGTAGGCGCGCTGCAGGAAGGTGGAGTAGATGGCCACCACCGGTTTGTAGCCCCCAATCGCCAGGCCAGCGGCGAAGGTCACCGCGTGCTGTTCGGCAATGGCAACGTCAAAATACTGGTTGGGGTATTTGCGAGAGAAACCGACCATGCCTGAACCTTCACGCATGGCAGGCGTAATTGCCATCAGCTTCGTATCGTGAGCGGCCATCTCACACAGCCAGTTGCCGAAAATTTTGGAGTAGCTCGGCAAACCTTCGGCGCTTTTTGGCAGCTCACCGCTGGCGACGTCAAATTTCGGCACAGCATGCCAGGTAATAGGATCCTGTTCTGCCGGCGCGTAGCCTTTGCCCTTTTTGGTCATAATATGCAGGAACTGTGGCCCTTTCAGGCTGCGCATATTACTCAGCGTATTTACCAGCGTCAGCACATCATGGCCGTCCACCGGGCCGATATAGTTAAAACCCAGCTCTTCAAACAGAGTTCCGGGCACAACCATGCCTTTCAGATGCTCTTCGGTACGCTTCACTAATTCTTTAATCGGCGGCAGGCCGGTCAGAACACGCTTGCCGCCTTCACGCAGACGCGCATAGGTTTTGCCCGAGAGGATCTGCGCCAGCCGGTTGTTTAGCGCCCCGACGTTCTCTGAAATCGACATTTCATTGTCATTCAGAATCACGAGCATATCCGATTTGATATCGCCTGCATGGTTCATGGCTTCAAACGCCATGCCCGCAGTAATGGCACCATCACCGATAACGCAGGCCGTGCGGCGGCCTTTGCCTTCACGTTCGGCAGCCGCAGCCATGCCCAGTCCGGCACTGATGGAGGTCGAAGAGTGGCCCACGCTCAGCACATCGTACTCACTCTCGCCGCGCCAGGGAAACGGATGCACGCCGTTCTTTTGGCGAATAGAGCCAATGCGATCGCGGCGTCCCGTTAAAATTTTGTGCGGATAAGCCTGATGACCGACGTCCCACACCAGGTGATCGAACGGCGTGTTATAGACGTAATGCAGCGCCACAGTCAGCTCGACCACGCCCAGGCCCGACGCAAAATGGCCGCTTGAGCGGCTCACGCTGTCTAATAAATACTGGCGCAGCTCGTTGCAGAGCGCAGGCAATTTCTCTTTTGGCAGGGCTCGCAGCGCCTGAACCGTTTCTGCCTGCGCCAGTGTCGGGTATTTTGTAATATCAAAACTCATCAGTGACTCATCATGGAAGTTATTTATCGCGTTCAATTACGAAGCTCGCCAGCGCCTTCAAGGCTGTGGTGTTATAGGATTTGGCAGAGAGCATGTGCAAAGCATCGACGGCTTCCTGATATAAATCCAGTGCCTTAGTGCGGGCATCATCCAGACCCATCAGTGAAGGATAGGTGCTTTTTCCAAGATCTTGATCGGCACCCTGGCGTTTTCCGATGACAGCTGTGTCACCCGTCACATCCAGGATGTCATCCTGCACCTGAAAAGCCAGACCGATAGCGTCTGCATAGCGATCAAGATACGGAAGCGCCTCGCGGCCTTTTTCGCCAGCGGCAAACGCGCCAAGCCGAACGGCCGCGCGGATCAACGCACCGGTTTTATGACGATGAATTTGTTCAAGTTGAGCAAGCCCCACCGACTGACCCTCCGCCGCCAGATCCAGTGCCTGACCGCCGCACATCCCCGCGACGCCGCTGGCTTTTGCCAGTTCTGACAACATGGCCAGCCGATATTCCGCGCTCACGCCCGGCATGGGCTGGTCGGCAAGGATAGAAAATGCCAGCGTTTGCAGCGCATCGCCTGCAAGGATGGCGGTATCTTCACCATATTTAATATGGCAGGTCGGTTGCCCACGACGCAGAGCGTCATCGTCCATGGCAGGAAGATCGTCATGAATCAGTGAATAGGCATGAATACACTCAACTGCTGCAGCGGGCGCATCCAGACTCGCTTTGTCGGCGTGAAGCATCTCGCCGGTGGCGTAGACCAGAAACGGGCGCAGGCGTTTGCCGCCTAATAATGCCCCATATTGCATGGCATTCACCAGAGGAGAACTCTGAAAAGGCAGGGCGTCTAATAAGCCCGTCAACGCACGATTCACCTGCCTGTGATAAGCGTCGAGCAGTTCAGGAAAATCCATTAGTTGTTTTCCGGCGTAAAAGAGGAGAGGTCGGCGTCTTTATCATCGCTGAGTAAAATACGAACGCGCTGCTCGGCCTGTTGCAGCGTCTGTTGGCCATTGCGTGCCAGCTGCACGCCGCGCTCAAATTCATTGAGGGCCTCTTCCAACGGCAGTTCACCACTTTCCAGACGACTGACAATCTGTTCCAGCTGCTGCAATGACGTTTCAAAGCTGGCTGGCTGTTCGGCTTTTTTCGGCATAGTTAGGATCGACTCACGGTTGGAACGTTATCATGCAATCGGTCATGGTAGCTGAGAGAGAATGATTAGCAAAATAATCAATGTGCATGCTGTTGCAGAAGCAGTCACCAGGTAAAGGTGATATACTTCCGCGCCTCGGATGCGGATGCGCCTGGCAGCCCGCAATTTTATGATCTTACCAGCTAAGTGCAGCCTGTTTTAGCACTTATTTGCCCAACGAAGCTGTATCGCCATGAAGTTTATCGTCAAGTTATTTCCCGAAATCACCATCAAGAGTCAGTCGGTGCGCCTGCGCTTTATTAAGATTCTTGCCAGCAATATTCGCAACGTGCTTAAAACCGTCAGCGACGAGATCGCGGTCGTCCGTTACTGGGATCATATTGAAGTGCGCTGCAAAGATGAAGCCATGCGCACGGTTATTCCTGATGAGCTCATGCGCATCCCCGGTATCCACCATGTCCTCGCGGTGGAAGAGCGTGAATATACCGATATTCATCATATTTTTGAGCAGACGCTGGCGCAGTACCGCGATGCTCTTGAAAACAAAACGTTTTGCGTGCGTGTTAAGCGCCGGGGCAAACACAGCTTTAGTTCGCAGGATGTGGAACGCTACGTCGGCGGTGGCCTGAATCAGCACATCGAGAGCGCCACGGTGCAGCTTAAAAAGCCAGAGGTGACGGTCAATCTCGAAGTGGAAGAGAACCGCTTAACGCTGGTGACCGCGCGCTATGAGGGGCTGGGCGGTTTCCCGATTGGCACGCAGGAAGATGTGCTGTCGCTAATCTCGGGCGGCTTTGACTCTGGCGTGTCGAGCTACATGCTGATGCGTCGCGGCTGCCGGGTGCATTACTGCTTCTTTAATCTTGGCGGTGCCGCACACGAAATCGGCGTGCGTCAGGTGGCGCATTATATCTGGAACCGTTTCGGTCGTTCACATCGGGTCCGTTTTGTCGCGATAAACTTCGAACCGGTCGTGGGCGAAATTTTAGAAAAAGTCGACGATGGCCAGATGGGCGTGGTACTGAAGCGCATGATGGTTCGCGCCGCGTCGATGGTCGCTGAACGCTATGGCGTTCAGGCGCTGGTGACCGGTGAAGCGCTGGGACAGGTTTCCAGTCAGACCCTGACCAACCTGCGTTTGATCGACAATGCATCGGACACGCTGATTCTGCGTCCGCTGATCTCCCATGATAAAGAGCACATCATCAAGGTCGCGCGTGAGATCGGCACCGAAGATTTTGCCAGTACCATGCCGGAATATTGCGGTGTGATTTCTAAAAGCCCAACCGTCAAAGCGGTGAAGGGCAAAATCGACGCTGAAGAAAGCCATTTTGACTTCTCGATTCTGGAACGCATGGTGGCCGAAGCGACCAACGTGGATATCCGCGAAATTGCCGAGCAAACGCAGGACGAAGTGGTCGAGGTTGAAACGGTCGGCTTGCTGAACGAAAACGACAGCGTACTGGATATCCGTTCGGTGGATGAGCAGGAAGACAAACCGCTTGAGTTGGTGGGAACAGAGGTGAAGTCGATGCCTTTCTACAAACTCAGCACCCAGTTTGGCGACCTCGATCAGAATAAAACCTGGCTGTTGTACTGCGATCGCGGCGTGATGAGTAAACTTCAGGCGCTGTATCTGCATGAGCAGGGCTTTAAAAACGTCAAAGTTTACCGCCCTTAAAACGTACGCTGTGCCCGCGCACCCGACCGGGAAGCGGGCACAGTGCTACCTGTACCCCTTTTCAGACGCCGAATCTTAACTGGCCTGGTAATCGTAAATGCCGGGCGCCATCACCAGTTGAGCGGCAACCTCCCGCGCTTTATCACTGCCGACTAACAGATCGATTAACTTCAGCGCAAAATCCATCGCGGTGCCCGGCCCCTGGCTGGTTAACAGATTGACGCGCGGATCCCACACCACGCGCCGCTCCATCCATTTATCATCCGGTATGGTGGATTTCAAACCGGGGAAACCCGTCATGTTTCCCACGGGAAACAGGTTATGCGGCACCAGCACCGTGCCAGGCGCGGCGCAGATGGCGGCAACAATACGCCCGGTCAGATGAAACTGCCGCACGGTTTCCACCAGCAGCGGACTGTCGCGAAACGTCTCGGCGCCTTTCAATCCGCCGGGCAGTACAATGGCATCGTAGGCGTTATCCGCGACCTCGACCAGCGGGACATCGGCCAGCAGGCGGACCCCGCGCGAGCAGAGGATTTCACGGCTGCCGTCGCTTTCCACGCTGGCGGTAACCGTTTTTATCCCGCCACGTACCAGCAGATCCAGCGTGGTGACCGCTTCGATTTCTTCACTGCCATGAGCCAGACAGACCAGTACTGAGGCGTTCGCGCCCATAAAAAGACTCCTTGCGTTTAATCATGTCATACAGGCGCGTGTTTTCTGTCAACACGAAGCCGTGGGTGCGTGCCCGGCGCAGCAGGAAACCGGTGATGTATTCAATCTCCGTCAGCCGCTGTGCGCGAATATCCTGCAGCATTGACGACGTATTCGCCGCCGTCGTTTCTATCACATCGAATACCTGATCCTGCAGACTCTGGCTGTCAACGGACTGGCCTTCTCGTTCCATCACCCAACTGATTTCATCGCACAGGGTTTGTATTTCACGGCTGTACTGGCGGAGCGCGCCGTTTTGACAATCGTGCTCCACGCTCAGCGGGTTTATTACGCAGTTAACCGCCAGTTTGCGCCAGCAGGCGGCCCGGATATTGTCATGCCAGGCGACGTCGGGCAGTGCATCATGTAGAACGTCGGCAATCGCGCTCCAGCCTTCGCTTTTGCGGTTGCCGGGGCCAATATGCGTGACGCCGCTGGCGACATGTTTTATCACCGTTCCGTCCCGCATGGCGGCGTGGGTGGTAATGCCGCGCAACAGCGGCTGTCGCAGGCCCTTTAATTCCCCCAGCGTCCCCATTCCGTTATGCAGCAGCAGCACGGGACAGTTTTCCGCCATCACGCTCTCCAGATTTTTAACGGCTGTCGAAACCTGGGGGGCTTTCAGCGTGACCAGCAGCAGCTGACTCTGGGCCAGAAACAGCGGATCGTTGGCAATAAAGGTCCGGTTCGACACGCGACCCAGAGGATCAATCACGTTGGCTGAACAGTAGGGCTGGGGGACACGCAGCCATCCCTGTACATCATGTCCAGAATGGGCAAGGGCGGTAAGCCAGACCTGGCCTAGCGCGCCGCATCCTAATACGGTTATTTTCATGCTGCCTCCCGCTCGCGGGCGTATTATTTATGCGCTGTGACAATGGGTTAAGTATAGCGCTGCACAGCGTGATTTTATTTAGTGGCCTAAGACGCGTATTATGCATGCCAGTTTAGCCTCAGGAGAAGAAGAGATGCCATCTTTCGATATCGTTTCAGAAGTCGACATGCAGGAAGTTCGCAATGCGGTAGATAACGCTAACCGCGAACTGTCCACCCGTTTCGATTTTCGTAACGTCACCGCCAGTTACGAACTCAATGAAAAAAATGAAACCATTAAAGTCATCAGTGAATCTGACTTTCAGGTAAAGCAACTGGTCGATATTCTGCGTGAAAAAATGCTTAAGCGCGGCATTGAAGGCGCGGCCCTGGACGTGCCGGAAGAAATTGAGCACAGCGGCAAGAGCTGGAGCCTGGATGCCAAAATGAAAAAAGGCATTGAAGCCGATGTGGCGAAGAAGCTGGTGAAGCTGATTAAAGACAGCAAGCTGAAAGTGCAGACCCAGATTCAGGGTGAATCCCTGCGCGTCACTGGTAAGTCACGTGACGATCTGCAGGGGGCGATGGCGCTGGTGCGCGGGGGAAATCTGGGCCAGCCATTCCAGTTTAAAAACTTCCGCGATTAAGCTCACTTCTCGCGTGCAGCGCGGCGATACAGCGTGCTGCGCGCAACGCCGAGCGCCTGCGCCGTTTTGCTGATGTTGCCCTTAAACTGCTGCAACGTCGCTTTTATCAGACGATCGTCATGCTGCTGGCGCGCGGGTGATGCCGCGGCGTTGCCGCTGCGGTACTCTTCAGGTAAATGCGTGATCTCCACGCTATCGCCATCTTCCGCCAGCGCCAGCAAGACTTTCATCAGGCTGCGTAGCTGGCGCACGTTGCCCGGCCAGGGATAGCGCGTTAATGTCGCCAGCACTTCGGAAGACAGGCCGATCTGACGCGCGCCGCCGCCCAGCGCGTCCCAGAGTTGTGTGATAAACGCCGGAAGAGAAGACCAGTCACGCAGCGGCGGGATCGTGAATGAAAATTCCTGCAGCCGGTACAGGAGATCCTCGCGGAAGTCGCCCTGTGCGACGCGTTGCGCCAGATCCCGATGTGTCGCGCTGATCACGGCCAGGTTAACCGGCCAGCTCTGACTGGATCCCAGCGGCGCGACCTCTTTTTCCTGTAGCACGCGTAAGAGCCGGGTTTGCAGCGCCAGTGGCATATCGCCGATCTCATCCAGAAACAGGACGCCGCCATCGGCCTCACGGATTTTACCGATGTAGCCATTTTTGCTGGCGCCGGTAAATGCCCCCGGCTGGTAGCCAAAGAGTTCAGATTCGATCAAGGATTCCGGAATCGCGGCGCAGTTAATCGCCACAAACTTTCCTTCCCGCCAGCGGCTTTGCTGATGTAACGCGCGGCTGACGTACTCTTTTCCGCTGCCGGTTTCCCCGCGAATGCACAATGAAACGCCGGCATTCAGCAGCCGCACCATTTTATCTCCCTCATGTTGCAGTGAGAAAGGCAGCGGACGCGCAGGGCCTGCTGCTACGCTGAAGCGGGTTCGGGTGGGCGCTCGCAGACGAAAATAATAAGGCTGGGGCCCGATCATCACCGGCGTTGGCAGTGCGGTGGCCCGCATATCGCCGTGAGGAAACAGCTGCTGAAATGTGATGACGCCAAGCTGTTCGGCGTGCAGGCCAAGCTCACGCAGGGCCAGCCGATTTGCGGCAGTCAGCACGTTGTCTGAAAACACTAGCAGCAGCTCATCCGGGCTGTCTAGCCGGTGTGCGTCGCTGTGCAGGCTCATCAGCCATTGTTGGGGATGCAGGCTCTGCTTAACCCACAGATACTCAATGTGCCGTGCTGCCTGTTTGACCCAGGCAAACGTATGGGCATGGGAAAAATGTGCAGGGCCGGAGACATCCAGTACCCCCGCAATCTGCCCGTTGGGCATTTGCAGCGGCATGGCGGCACAGTAAAGCCCCTGGTTGCGGGTCAGGAAGTGTTGATTACCCTCGATTTCACAACCGTCGTCTATCGCCAGCGCCGTACCAATGGCGTTGGTGCCACGGCCACATTCGCTCCAGATGTTGCCGGGGGCAAGGGCGAAACGCTGTGCTTTTTGCATCGCCTGCATCTCGCCAAAGGTGTGCAGCACCCGGCCTGCCGCGTCAGACAGAATGACCACCGACTGCATCTGCGTCACCTTCTGGGCCAGCTTGTGCATGACGGGCTGAGCAAACTGCTGGAGGTCAGTATTACTGGCCACCAGCTCTGTCAGCTCGGCCTGACGTACGCGAGGAAAATCATCGGCCGAACGATCCAGTCCGTAGAGCTGGCTGCGTAGCCAGGAATCACTCAGCAGGGGGTTGTTATCGATAGCGGGCAATAGGGCATCGGAAACCTTGTGCTGCATGAATGACCTCGTGGGCTCGGAAAAGTGTAGCGGGATTGTAGCGTTTTGGTTTTAGCGGTGTTGCGATTTGCAACACAAAGCGGGATCAAAGCTGGTTAGTCCTCACCGCATGCCTGTGACATTACTATTCAGGTGATTGATTTTAATATTTTTATCTGGATTTTCAGCGCGTAAGGGAAGTTGGCACAGGCCCTGCAAACGTCAGGTGACAGCGCGCTATCCGTTAAAAATCAACATGCCGCTGCCTGTCTACCCTACAGAAGGAGTTTGCGATGCGTTATGCCCATCCCGGCACACCTGGTGCGTTAGTGACGTTTAAATCTGCCTACGGCAACTACATTGATGGCAAATTTATCGAGCCGCTGAGTGGTGAGTACTTCATGAATACCTCACCCGTCAACGGCAGTGACATTGCCCGGTTTCCTCGTTCCGATGCGCGCGATATTGATTTAGCGCTGGATGCCGCGCACCGGGCTGCAGAAGCCTGGGGAAAAACCTCCGTACAAACCCGATCTAATCTGCTGCTCCAGGTGGCTGACCGCATTGATGCCAATCTCGAAACCCTGGCCGTGGCGGAAAGCTGGGACAACGGCAAACCGATTCGGGAAACGCTCAATGCCGATCTGCCGCTGGCGGCCGACCATTTTCGTTACTTCGCAGGATGCCTGCGCGCGCAGGAGGGCAGCACGGGCGAGATCGATGAAAAAACCGTGGCCTACCATTTTCATGAGCCGCTGGGCGTGGTGGGGCAAATTATTCCCTGGAATTTTCCGTTGCTGATGGCCGCATGGAAGCTGGCGCCGGCCCTGGCTGCCGGTAACTGTGTGGTGCTTAAGCCTGCGGAGCAAACTCCGCTGGGCATTACGCTGCTGATGGAGATGATCGGCGACCTGTTTCCTGCAGGCGTGCTAAACGTGGTACAGGGTTTCGGCCGCGAGGCGGGCGAAGCGTTGGCAACCAGTAAACGCATTGCCAAAATCGCCTTTACCGGTTCTACGCCGGTGGGACGTCATATCATGGCCTGTGCCGCAGAAAATATTATTCCCTGTACCGTGGAGCTGGGCGGGAAATCGCCGAACATCTACTTCGCCGACATCATGAATGGCGAGCCGGACTTTATTGACAAGGCGGTGGAAGGACTGGTGCTGGGCTTCTTTAATCAGGGCGAGGTATGTACCTGTCCGTCCCGTGCGCTAATCCATGAGTCCGTTTACGCGCCTTTCATGGAGCGGGTGATGGCCAAAGTCGCCACCATTCGTCGCGGCGATCCGCTCGATACCGACACGATGATTGGCGCCCAGGCTTCGCGTCAGCAGTTCGATAAAATTTTGTCGTATATCGAGATTGCCCGCAACGAAGGGGGCGAGATCCTGACCGGGGGTGAGCGGGCCTTGATATCGTCCGAACTGGATAACGGTTTCTATATTCAGCCCACGCTGATTAAAGGCAGCAACAGCATGCGCTGCTTTCAGGAGGAAATTTTTGGCCCGGTTATCGGCATCACCACCTTCAAAGATGAGGCTGAAGCCTTGCGTATTGCCAATGAAACCCAGTTTGGATTGGGGGCGGGCGTCTGGACGCGGGACAGCAATTTAGCCTACCGCATGGGGCGGGCCATCAAAGCCGGGCGCGTCTGGACCAACTGTTACCACATCTATCCGGCCCATGCTGCCTTTGGGGGTTACAAACAGTCCGGCGTGGGTCGCGAAACACACAAAATGGCACTCAACCAGTACCAGCAGACCAAAAACCTGTTAGTCAGCTATGACACGGCACCGCTGGGGCTGTTTTAAGTCGGTAACCTATCCCTGGAGCATAAATCATGACGATGAAAATCAACACGATGATGAAGGCAGCAGTTGTTAAAGCGTTCGGCGAACCCTTGGTGATTGAGCAGGTGCCCGTACCCCAGCCTGGGTCGGGGCAGATTCTGGTAAAAATCGCGGCAACTGGCGTGTGTCACACCGATCTGCATGCGGCAGAGGGCGACTGGCCGGTGAAGCCGGTTCCGCCTTTTATCCCGGGACATGAGGGCGTCGGGCAGGTGGTCGCGGTGGGAGATAACGTACATCACCTGAAGGTGGGCGATCGGGTCGGCGTGCCCTGGCTCTACTCCGCCTGCGGTCACTGCGAGCACTGTCTCGATAACTGGGAAACGCTGTGCCACAGTCAGCAAAATACCGGCTATTCGGTTAACGGCAGTTTTGCCGAATACTGCGTGGCGGACGCCAACTATGTCGGCATCATCCCCGAAAACCTCGCATTCAACGAGGTGGCACCGGTGCTCTGTGCGGGCGTGACGGTCTACAAAGGGTTAAAAATGACCGACACCAAACCCGGTGACTGGGTGGTGATTTCCGGCATCGGTGGGTTAGGGCACATGGCTATACAGTATGCCGTCGCGATGGGGCTGAACGTGGCGGCTGTCGATATCGATGACGATAAGCTGGCCTTTGCCCAGCGCCTGGGCGCCAGCGTGGTGGCGAATGCCAGAAACGTCGATCCGGCCAGGGTGTTTCATGAGCAATTTGGCGGCGCGCACGGCGTGCTGGTCACGGCGGTGTCGCCTAAAGCCTTTGAGCAGGCGATCGGCACATTACGTCGTGGGGGCACCATGGTGCTAAACGGCTTGCCGCCTGGCAAATTCGATCTGTCTATTTTCGATATGGTGCTGGACGGCATTACGGTGCGGGGTTCTATCGTCGGAACGCGTAAGGATTTACAGGAGGCGCTGTATTTTGCCAGCCGTCATAAAGTGAAAGCCAGCGTGGCGGTGGAACCGCTCAGCAATATTAACGATATCTTTGCCCGGATGCATGCAGGCAAGATTGAAGGCCGTATTGTGGTGGATATGTCGTTGTAAACCACCCTCAATCGCCGGATGAAAAAAGGTGCCTGAAGCAGGGCACCTTTTTCACGTGGTTTGTGGCGACATGTCTGACACGAACTGACTTAACCTTTCGCCACGATCGCGCGCAGTTAAGCGCCGCTCGCGACTAGCAGCTGCCGATCAGCGCTTCCAGCTCAGGCCGGCTGGTGACCTTACTGTCTATCTTGATGTAGGCGCTTTTCTCTTCCGGCACAATCAGCACCGATGAAACGCCGGGCTGTGCTTTCAGGCGTTTTTCCAGAGTGGGCACGGCCAGCGCGGCATCGCTCAGCACCAGACGCAGGCTGCTTACATAAGGCGGTTCCTGCATGGTCATGCTGACAAACAGCCAGGCTGCGGCGACAATCGCCCCGACCATAAACACGGTTTGTGCATCGAAATGACCAAACAGCCAGCCGCCCAGGCTCCCCCCAATGGCGACGCCCAGAAACTGACTGGTGGAATAAAGTCCCATAGCGGTGCCTTTATAGCCAGCGGGTGACTCCTTACTCACCAGCGATGGCAGAATCGCTTCCATCAGGTTAAAGGCCAGGAAGAACAGCTGTACGCCAACAACCAGCGTCCAGAAATGCCCCTGGGCGCCCCATAAGACGATTTCGGCGATGACCATCATGCCTACGCAGCCGACAAAGACCCGTTTCATCTTTCGCTTTACTTCGGCGTAGATGATAAAGGGCACCACACCGGCAAACGCAATCAGCATGGTGATCAGATAGACCTTCCAGTGTTCTGACGGCGGCAGGCCAGCCTGTTCAAACTGGTCGGGCAGGGCGATAAAGCTCGACATCAGCAAGATATGTAAAAAGAAGATGCCCAGGTTCAGTTTGATCAATCGGGGATTGGCCAGCACTTTACTGAAGCTGCCGCGTACCATCCCTGATTCACGATTTAGCACGTGATGAGAAGAGGAGGGGACAACCCATAACGTAATCGCTATGCCCAGTGAAGCAAGCATCGCGATCATCCAGAACAGCGCGTTCAGGCCCAGCTTGTGGGTGACGATCGGGCCTAAGACCATTGCGATAGCAAAGGTCACGCCAAAGCTGATACCGATAAACGCCATCGCTTTAGTGCGGTTTTGTTCACGGGTTAAATCGGACAGCAGCGCCATGACCGCGGCAGCAATTGCACCGGAGCCCTGCAGCGCACGCCCCAGAATAATGCCCCAGATTGAATCGGTGCTGGCCGCAATAACGCTGCCAAGGACGAAGACCAGCAGGCCGCCGACGATCAGCGGCTTGCGTCCGATGCGATCGGACAGCAGGCCAAAGGGGATCTGGAAAATGGCCTGAGCCAGACCGTAGATGCCGATTGCCACGCCGATTAAGGTTTCACTCGCTCCCTGAAGTGCCATGCCATAGGTGGTCAACACCGGCAGGACCATAAACATTCCCAGCATGCGCAGGGAAAAGACCGTGCCAAGGCCCCATGTGGCGCGCAGCTCCACCGGAGTCATTTTGTTATCGTTCATTCCAACCTCTGTTGATGTGCTGCATTTATTTTAGGTAGGGAGAGCGGGCGGGTAAAACAATAGTTCTTAAGCAGTCGTAACAAAAAGAAAGGGCGCGAAAATCGCGCCCGTTTCATGCTGTTGCAGTACACATTAGCGCACGTAGGTCAGCAGGTCTTTCGATGCTGGCGTCATAAAGTCAACCGACATCATGACGCTCAGGGCCGTGATAGCCACAATCGAGAAAACGAACAGCTTACGCGCCCAAACCCGATCGTTTGAGGTTTTGTAGCCTGACAGCGCCATTCCCAGCCACCACACGCTAACGGCAGACGCAACGACCAGATATTTGTAGCCTGCGTAGCCACCCAGCGTCAGCATCAGCGTGGCAATCATAAACGCCAGGATATAGAGCGTAATATGATTCTTCGCCACCGAGATACCTTTCACCACCGGTAACACCGGGATGTTGGCTGCCTGGTAATCTTTAAAGCGGAAGATGGCAATCGCATAGGAGTGCGGCATCTGCCACAGGCTAAAGATAGCCAGCAGGATTAAGGCACCGGCATCAAACTCGTTGGTCACGGCGCAGTAGCCAATGACCGGCGGCGCAGCACCGGACAGGCTGCCAATCAGCGTACCGTAGACAGAGTGACGCTTCATATACAGGCTGTAAACGCCAACGTATACCACGAAGCCCATCACCGCCAGCCACATGGCCAGCGGATTAGCACCAAAATACAGCAGTGCAAAGCCAGCAATACCCAGCACAGTGGCGTAAACCAGGCTAACTTTCGCGGAGATAAGGCCTTTAACCAGCACCCGATTCCTGGTTCTCTCCATCTTGATATCGATGTCGCGGTCGATCACGTTGTTGAAAACACAACCTGAGGCAACCACCAGTGACACGCCAACCAGCGAGGTGAGAAACAGGGCGTAATCAATGCTGCCCTTAGAGGCCAGCAAAAATCCGCCAATCACAGAAATTAAATTCCCGAAAATAATTCCTGGCTTTGTAACTTGCAGGTATTGCTTAAACATTACACAGACTCTTTAGTGGGGCATCATGTTGTAGTTGAGGTTCCACATGATCCACAGTGAGCCAACGACAACAATCAGGATAATGATTGCTGAGAAGACAATGGCCACCATGTTCCAGCCACCTTCAGACTTGCTGTCCAGGTGCAGGAAGTAAACCAGGTGAACCAGCACCTGAACCACTGCACAGACCAGCACAACGCCGAGGATGGTTCCATGAGAAGCGCTACCATCCATTACCATCCAGAACGGGATTCCCGTCAGGATGATAGAAAGGATGAAGCCGATCATGTAAGACTTCACGCTACCGTGTGATGCACCATGTTCGTTAACAGAATGACTCATTACATGGCTCCCATCAGATAAACTACGGTGAACACGCAAATCCAGACCACGTCCAGGAAGTGCCAGAACAGGCTCAGACACATGATACGCGTACGGTTGGTGGCGTTCAGACCGCGTTTAGCGATCTGGAACATCAGCACGGCCATCCAGATTAAACCAGAGGTAACGTGCAGACCGTGAGTACCGACCAGCGTGAAGAAGCCAGACAGGAAGCCGCTGCGGTCAGGACCGAAGCCCTCAACAATCAGATGATGGAATTCATAGATTTCCATCCCGATGAATCCAGCACCAAACAGGAAGGTCAACGCCAGCCAGCCGATAACGGCGCCTTTGTTTTCCTTGTTCATGGCGATAACGGCCATGCCGTAGGTGATAGAGCTCAATAACAGCAGCGCGGTTTCAACCAGCACGAACGGCAGTTCAAAGATATCTTTGCCTGCCGGACCACCGGCGGTGCTGTTAACCATAACTGCATAAGTCGCAAACAGGGTTGCGAAGATAATGCAGTCACTCATCAGGTAGATCCAGAAGCCAAAGACTTTATTGGCTCCTGCATCGTGATGCCCATGCTCCGCATGGGCGTCGTGGTGGTGTTTTACGGTTTCAGTTGACATTATTTCAGACCTGCTTTGCTGATTTCGTCAAAGTGCTGCTTTTCAATCTTCTCTACTTCGGCAACCGGAACGTAGTAATCCACGTCTTCGTCGAAGCTCTTCACGATCCAGCTTACGATCATGCCGAGGAAAGAAAGACCAGCCAGCCACCAGATATGCCAGATCATCGCAAAACCGAAGATGGTCGCAAACGCGGCAATAACAATCGCAGCACCGCTGTTTTTCGGCATATGAATTTCTTCATATTTAGCCGGTTGCTTGTACGCTTCGCCTTTCTCTTTCATTTCCCAGAAAGCGTCACGCTCATGCACATGCGGGATAACAGCAAAGTTATAGAACGGCGGTGGTGAAGAGGTTGCCCACTCCAGCGTACGCGCGCCCCATGGGTCACCGGTCAGATCGCGGTTCTGGTCGCGGTCACGCACAGAAACGTAGAACATAATGATCTGGCAAAGGATACCGCAGGCAATCAGTGCCGCACCGCCTGCCGCTACCACTAACAGCGAGTGGAACTGCGGGTCGATGTCCTGGCTCAGACGACGGGTCATGCCCATAAAGCCCAGTACGTACAGCGGCATAAAGGCAACGAAGAAACCGATAATCCAGAACCAGAAGGCGCGCTTGCCCCAGGTTTCGTTCAGCGTAAAGCCGAACGCTTTCGGGAACCAGTAAGTCACACCGGCCATACAACCGAACACCACACCACCGATAATCACGTTATGGAAGTGAGCAATCAGGAACAGACTGTTGTGCAGGACGAAGTCCGCACCTGGCACCGCCAGCAGAACACCGGTCATACCACCGACAGAGAAGGTGACCAGGAAGCCTACGGTCCACAGCATAGCAGAGTGCATCTGAATGCGGCCCTGGTACATGGTGAACAGCCAGTTAAAGATTTTAACCCCGGTAGGAATGGCGATAATCATCGTCATGATACCGAAGAAGGCGTTGACGTTCGCGCCCGCACCCATGGTGAAGAAGTGGTGCAGCCAAACGATGAACGACAACACGGTGATGGCGATGGTTGCCCATACCAGCGAGGTGTAACCGAACAGACGCTTTTTCGAGAAGGTCGCAGTGACTTCAGAGAAGACACCAAAGACCGGCAGAACAAGAATGTACACCTCTGGATGACCCCAAACCCAGATCAGGTTGACGTACATCATCATGTTACCGCCCATATCATTGGTAAAGAAATGGAAGCCGAGGTAACGATCAAGTGTCAACAGTGCCAGCGTAACGGTCAGAACCGGGAACGCAGCGATGATCAGGACGTTGGTGCACAGTGATGCCCAGGTAAATACTGGCATTTTGAACAGGTCCATGCCCGGTGCACGCATCTTCAGAATGGTAACGAAGAAGTTAATACCGGTCAGCGTGGTACCAATACCGGAAAGCTGAAGACTCCAGATCCAGTAATCAACCCCCACGCCAGGACTGTACTCTGCCCCCGACAGCGGTGGATAGGCCAGCCAGCCTGTTTGTGCGAATTCACCGACACCCAGAGACAGGTTAACCAGGATTACACCAATCGCGGTAAACCAGAAGCTCAGGTTGTTCAGGAACGGGAAGGCAACGTCACGTGCACCGATTTGCAAAGGTACCGCGATGTTCATCAGGCCCACAACGAACGGCATCGCCACGAAGAAGATCATAATCACGCCGTGCGCGGTGAAGATCTGGTCGTAGTGATGCGGCGGCAGTATGCCTGCTTCCCCGGCCGAAGCCAGAACCTGCTGGGTACGCATCATTACCGCATCGGCAAAGCCGCGCAGCAGCATGACGAAGGCCATGATGATATACATGATACCCAGTTTTTTGTGGTCGATGGAGGTGAACCATTCTGACCACAGATATTTCCACTTACCGAAATAAGTGATGGCGGCGACAAGCGCCAGACCTGCGATGATGATACCGGCGACCGTGACCATGACAATCGGCTCATGGAACGGTATAGCATCCAGTGTTAATTTTCCGAACATCGTATTATTCCTCGGCTCCCGCGGTAGCGGTGTGACTCATGTCCATGCCTTTATGCTCAGGCATGTCCATCTTCCCGTGGCTATGCATGAACTTGTTGATGACCTGCAAGAACAGTTCAGGATTAGCAGAAGAGAAATATTCCACCGGGTGATTTTCGCTTGGTACCGCTACTTTTTCGAAATCATCCATCGTTGTCAGCGTGTTAGGTGCCGCTTTAACCTTGGCAACCCACTGCTGGAACTCCGCGTCGTCTTTGGTGGCAATGGCTTTAAACTTCATACCAGAGAAACCGCGACCACTGAAGTTGGCGGAAATACCGTCGAAAGTTCCTGGCTCGTTGGCAATCAGATGCAGTTTAGTCTGCATGCCTGCCATCGCGTAGATCTGGCTACCGAGCGTAGGAATAAAGAAGGAGTTCATAACGGAATTAGAGGTGATTTTGAAGTTAACCGGTGTATTCGCCGGGAAAGCGATCTGGTTAACGGTCGCAATACCTTGTTCTGGATAAATAAACAGCCATTTCCAGTCCAGGGCAATCACATCAATTTCAACCGGTTTCACGTCTGACACCAGCGGTTTGCTCGGCTCCAGGGCGTGGGTTGATTTCCAGGTCAGCACACCAAGGAAAACAATGATCAGGATCGGAATGGTCCAGACCACGGCTTCCACTTTGTTAGAGTGTGACCAGTTAGGGCTGTATTTAGCATTCGTGTTTGAAGCCCGATATTTCCAGGCAAACACGATGGCCATCAAGACTGCAGGTATCACGACGATCATCATCAGACCAAAAGCGGTCAGGATCAGCGAACGTTGCTCCAGCGCAATCTGTCCTTTGGGATTTAACAATGCATTATCGCAGCCACTCATTAATAAAGTGCCTGCGATTAATGACAAAATCCCCAAACTTTTATTGTATTTACTGAGTCTCATTTAACGACCTCAATGACAAAGGGCTCTATTGTCGTTTAAGTGTGCGCGCATTTTACGGGAAGGTTTATGCAGTGTAAACCAGCTTAAGGATGTGTCAGAACCATGTTGACACCTTTTGCTAAGGGTGTCACAGATGTTGTTCTCGGTGACAAATTATTAACGTGGACAAGCAGTTGGCGGCAATATAACAAAAAGAGATGGATACAGGGTTAAACAAAAGTGGTAAAGGAATAACCCTGACTTTAATCACCCAATTATTTAACAATGTTGCATCATTTATTCGATTATTTTTAACCAAATTAATTGCGCACCGGTTTTAAATATCAGGGGGTATTCCCCCCGGTGAGTGAAATAATTTTTTGTAAATTGACACGCAAAGACAAATTAGGCGCGCTTAATCGACTGTACGAAATTGCGGCGAAATCACGAGCCGTTATCGGATAACGGCGGAGTCCTCTGCTTTCTGCAGCGCACGATAATCCAGCACCACACCGAATAGTACACCACAAAGCGCCAGCGTCATACCAGCCTCAAACAAGGGAATCAGGACGGCCGACAGGCGAGTCAGGCCCGCGGCGTCCAGCGCCAGCGCAAGCAGCCATAAAGCCAGCAATCCACAGCCGCCAGCAAACAGGCGGTTTGTCCAGCGGTAGCCCGATGCAAAGCGGGTACGCGGCAAAAACTGCCCGGTTTTTTGTGTGAAATCCAGCGTGCTGCGACAAAATGCTAACAGCGCCAGGCCGGGTAGGCCAGCCAGTACGGTAAAGGCATAAAAGGTTGGCCAGCCCCACCATTCCACTAAAAAACCCGCCACAGGGCCGACGTAAACGCGGCCGACCGCTGACAACGCGGACAGCAGCGCGAACTGCGTGGCGGAAAAGGATTTATTACACAGCGTCATCAAAAGCGCGACGAAAGCCGCCGTGCCCATCCCGCCACACAGGTTTTCGATAAACACCGCGCTCGCCATGCTCCACAGATGTTTGTCGGTGACGGCCAGCAGCCAGTAGCCAAAATTGGACACCGCCTGTAACAGGCCAAAAATCATCAGGGCGCGAAACAGGCTCAGGCGCTGCATCAGCACGCCACCATAGAGCGCCCCGATAATGGTGGCCAGCAGGCCAAGCGTCTTAT
This sequence comes from Pantoea ananatis LMG 2665, assembly GCF_000710035.2. GTDB lineage: Bacteria > Pseudomonadota > Gammaproteobacteria > Enterobacterales > Enterobacteriaceae > Pantoea > Pantoea ananatis. The sequence continues at coordinate 122,532 of NZ_JMJJ01000004.1, forward strand.
TCACCAGGCCAACATCGCCCGGATTGAAGCCCACGCCACGGATTAAAAACGTGGTGGTGAGCGAGGCGGCAAACGCATCGCCCAGCTTGTAAAGAATGATCAGGGTAATCAGCAGCCAGGCGTTGTTGCGGTTAAAAAAGTCCCGCAGCGGATCAACCACCGCCTGACGTAATGAGCGGGGCGCGGACTGGCGGTCATCCGGCTCGTCAGCCATAAACGTTGCTACGATGCAGGGCACCAGTAGCAGCGCCATCAGCCAGTAAGTGGCTCGCCAGCCGAGGTAGCGATCGGCCAGCCATAACGCCAGACCTCCCGATATCAGCATGGCCAGCCGATAACCGAGAACCGTAATGGCCGCGCCGCTTCCGCGCTCTTCCGGCGGCAACACGTCCGTCTTCCACGCATCAAATACAATATCCTGTGACGCAGAACAGAACGCGATTAACACCGCCAGCGCCGCCATCAGGGTCAAATCCCGGCTGGGCTGCATGAACCCCATCGTGATGATGCTGGCCACTAGCGCCAGTTGGGTGATCAGCAACCATCCTTTGCGGCGACCAAGAAAAGGTGGCGTGTAGCGATCCATCATGGGTGACCAGAGAAACTTAAATACGTAGGCCTGGCCAACCAGCGAAAAGAAACCAATGGTTTTCAGATCGATATTATCCACAGTCATCCACGCCTGTAACGTTCCACCCGTTAATGCCAGTGGCAATCCGGATGCAAATCCCAGCAGGAGTAAAACAGCGGCATTTTTTTGACGGAAGACGCGGAAGTAGTGATTCATACTGACCTTGAGAAGGGCCCGGCGTCATGCCGGGCAGGGGACAAAATTAGCGGGCGTTCTGCTTGATAAATTCGTTGACGCTGGTGTCCTGCGCCATATCCGCAATCACGTCGCTCAGCGTTGAGTTAACCGCATTGGTGATTTTCTGGTTACTTGCGCTGAATGCACCTTCTACGCTGTAGGTCTGACGGTAGTTTTTGATCTGCTTATTGCCGTTTTTCGCGGTAGCAATAATAGAAATGTCCGCCTTGGTCGTAATGCTGTAACGTACGTCGCCCTGGGTGACGTCGGCATACAGATTATTAACAATGATTTGCAGATCCACTGCGCCATTAGGCCCTACCATATAGCCGCGTGCGGTCATCTGTTTTTCCAGCACTTCCTGCAGTAAGAAACGCAGGTCGCGTGAAGGGGTCAGACTGACCAGTTGGCCATCACGGTTCACTTTTGCCAGCGCCTGATCGCGGCGCTGGTCTGCGCCGTTAATGCTGACGGTGATTCCCATCAGGCTGGGATCGCGCTGCGGCAGCTGAATCTTGGGTTGGATTGTCAGTGTGTTGTTGCTGGAAGCACAGCCGGCCAGAATAAAGGCAGCCAGCAGTGGGAATAACAGTTTTTTCAACATACGCTTTCTCGTTAGTGTCATGGGTTGGTGTGCAAAAACTGCGGTCATCATAGCAAAGCGGTGCAGTGATTAAAGCCCCCTGCAAGAGGTAAAGTGAGCGCTGCGGCTTTTCGCCCCCGCTTTCTGGCATAAACAGCAGGCTGATAAGGCGCGCGATACGGCCAGCGGAATGATAATATTCGGCGCTTCACCGCGTAGAGTGGCCGAAAACCAACTAATATTTAAACAGATGGGGCACAGCGCTCGCCATTGAGGGTAAAACCATGATTCGAGAACAGATAGAAGAGAAGCTGCGCCTGGCTTTTGAGCCGGCTCATCTGGAGGTCCACGATGAAAGCTACCGACACAACGTGCCTGCCGGTTCGGAAAGTCACTTTAAAGTCGTGATCGTCAGTGACCGTTTTACCGGCCAGCGTTTCCTGGCGCGCCATCGCGCAATTTACAGCGAACTCAGCGCGGAGCTGGCGGGAAGCGTCCATGCCCTTGCGTTGCACACTTACACCTTGAAAGAGTGGGAAGGATTGCAGGATACGGTACTGGCCTCACCTCACTGTCGGGGCGCCGGAACGCTAGCCTGATTGCCCGCGTTTTAAACGGCCTTCGGGCCGTTTTTTGCGTTTAAGGGTGGCTAAACGCGATCTGTGGCTCAAAAAAACAGCAAACTCCCTGAAAAGTGGTGACTTAGCATCCTCGACTCATCTCAGCGATGCCGCTATAATGCTGCGTCTATTTTTCCGGAATGTCTTCGGGACGCTTCTGGTAACAGGGATCAGGTTCTCTTCACGGAAGCCGTCCCGGTTGTTGGATACGGCGCATTAACCAATGTGTGGTGTCTGAAGTTGACCGAGCACGTGATTTTTTGAGGTAACAAGATGCAAGTTTCTGTAGAAACCACTCAGGGCCTGGGCCGTCGCATTACGATTACTGTCGCTTCTGACAGCATCGAGAGCGCCGTTAAAAAAGAACTGGTGGATGTGGCGAAGAAAGTCCGTATCGATGGTTTCCGTAAAGGCAAAGTGCCAATGAACATCGTGGCACAGCGCTATGGTGCTTCTGTGCGCCAGGACGTGCTGGGCGATCTGATGACGCGTAACTTTGTTGACGCCATCATTAAAGAGAAAATTAATCCGGCTGGCGCACCGAACTACGTGCCAGGCGAATACACCGAAGGTCAGGACTTTACCTATGCGGTAGAATTCGAAGTGTATCCAGAAGTTGAGCTGAAAGGCCTGGAAAACATCGAAGTCGAGAAGCCACAGGTTCAGGTGACTGACGCGGATGTGGATACCATGCTGGAAACCCTGCGTAAGCAGCAGGCTAACTGGATTGAAACCGATGCAGCAGCCGGCGCAGAAGACCGCGCGACTATCGATTTCACTGGTTCTGTTGACGGTGAAGAATTCGAAGGCGGCAAAGCCTCTGATTTCGTTCTGGCGATGGGCCAGGGCCGCATGATCCCAGGTTTTGAAGAGGGCGTTGTCGGTCATAAAGCAGGCGAAACCTTCATTATCGACGTGAAATTCCCTGATGACTACCATGCGGAAAACCTGAAAGGGAAAGACGCGAAGTTCGAGATCGTGTTGAAGAAAGTTGAAACGCGTGAACTGCCAGAACTGACTGAAGAATTCATTAAACGTTTCGGCGTGGAAGAGGGTTCAGTTGACGGTCTGCGTGCCGAAGTGCGTAAGAACATGGAACGTGAGCTGAAAGGCGCTATTCGTAACCGCGTGAAAACCCAGGCTATCGACGGTCTGGTTGACGCAAACCCAATTGACGTGCCAGCTGCGCTGATCGACAGCGAAATCGACGTTCTGCGTCGTCAGGCTGCACAGCGCTTTGGTGGTGACGAGAAGCAGGCGCTGGAACTGCCACGTGAGCTGTTCGAAGAGCAGGCAAAACGTCGTGTTGTTGTCGGTCTGCTGCTGGGCGAAGTGATCCGCACCCATGAGCTGAAAGCTGACGAAGACCGCGTGAAAGTGCTGATCGAAGAGATGGCTTCTGCCTACGAAGATCCGCAGGAAGTGATCGAGTTCTACAGCAAGAATAACGAGCTGATGAACAATATGCGCAACGTTGCGCTGGAAGAGCAGGCTGTTGAAGCCGTGCTGGCGAAAGCGAAGGTTTCTGAGAAAGAAACTAACTTCCAGGAACTGATGAATCAGACCGCTCAGGCCTAATCATCTTTTTAACCGGTTGTGCTAAAGCCCGCGCCTGAAAAGTCGCGGGCTTTTTTCTGTATTACGCTTGCTGCCAGTCGGTTTGTCGCTATTTGGCTAATTTTTAGGCAAATTGTTCACGCATCGCTTTTTCCTGGTTAGCGATTGATGAAAAGGTTGTTATGCTTGAAACAACTGAGCAGCATCCCAAGATACAGGGAGTATGCAAAAACAGTTCGGCTGACTGATTAACCGTCCTGAAGTTGTCGGTAAGAGGCAGAGCATAGTTTTTGTCGCTCGTCTTACGTAAAATCGGTACAGAATGTTGCCAACGAAATTTATCCAGGAGACGGTAATGTCATACAGTGGCGATCGTGAGTTTACTGCACCGCACAATGCGTTGGTGCCAATGGTGGTCGAGCAAACCTCGCGCGGCGAGCGTTCATACGACATCTATTCCCGTCTGCTTAAAGAACGCGTAATCTTCCTTACCGGTCAGGTGGAAGATCACATGGCTAACCTGATTGTGGCCCAGATGCTGTTTCTGGAAGCAGAGAATCCGGAAAAAGATATTTACCTTTATATCAACTCACCGGGTGGCGTGATTACTGCCGGGATGTCAATTTATGACACCATGAAGTTTATCAAGCCGGACGTCAGTACCATTTGTATGGGCCAGGCCTGTTCAATGGGGGCTTTCCTGTTGACTGCCGGGACGAAGGGCAAGCGTTTCTGCCTGCCAAACTCACGCGTGATGATTCACCAACCGCTGGGTGGCTATCAGGGACAGGCAACTGACATTGAGATCCACGCGCGCGAAATCCTGAAGGTGAAGCAGCGCATGAACGAACTGATGGCGGAGCACACCGGCAAGTCACTGGAAGAAATTGAGCGTGACACCGAGCGTGACCGTTTCCTCTCCGCCAGCGAAGCGGTAGAGTATGGATTGGTCGATTCCATCCTGACGCATCGCCAATAAGCCCTAACTTCGCCTTGTCTCTGGTCTATAGTTAACAGGACAAGGTGATAATGGGTTGAATGAACATCGGCCGTGTACCCACGGCCAGTGCTGTACTTCTGGTACGGCCTGAGAATAAGAAGAGGTTAACTGATGACAGATAAGCGCAAAGACGGTTCAGGAAAGTTGCTGTACTGCTCTTTTTGCGGCAAAAGCCAGCATGAAGTGCGTAAGCTGATTGCCGGGCCGTCAGTGTATATCTGCGATGAGTGCGTTGATCTGTGTAACGACATTATTCGCGAAGAGATAAAAGAGGTTGCCCCGCATCGCGAACGTAGCGCCCTGCCTACGCCGCATGAGATCCGCCATCACCTCGACGATTACGTTATTGGTCAGGAAAGGGCCAAGAAAGTGCTGGCCGTGGCGGTGTATAACCACTACAAACGTTTACGCAACGGTGATACCAGCAACGGTATCGAGCTGGGTAAAAGTAATATCCTGCTCATTGGTCCTACCGGGAGCGGTAAAACGCTGCTGGCAGAAACCCTTGCCCGTTTACTGGATGTGCCTTTCACCATGGCGGACGCCACCACCCTGACCGAAGCCGGTTATGTGGGGGAAGACGTTGAAAACATCATTCAGAAACTGCTGCAAAAATGTGACTACGATGTGCAAAAAGCGCAGCGTGGTATTGTCTACATCGATGAAATTGACAAAATTTCACGTAAGTCAGACAACCCATCAATCACCCGTGACGTCTCAGGTGAGGGTGTGCAGCAGGCGTTGTTGAAACTGATTGAAGGTACGGTGGCTGCGGTTCCTCCGCAGGGCGGCCGTAAGCACCCGCAGCAGGAATTTTTGCAGGTTGATACCTCGAAAATTCTGTTTATCTGTGGCGGTGCGTTTGCCGGGCTGGATAAGGTTATCTCACAACGCGTTGAAACCGGGTCAGGCATTGGCTTTGGCGCCACCGTGAAAGGCAAATCGCAGAAAGCAACGGAAGGCGAGCTGCTGTCACAGTGTGAGCCGGAAGATTTGATCAAGTTTGGTCTGATCCCGGAATTCATTGGCCGTCTTCCTGTCGTCGCGACGCTTAATGAGCTGAGTGAAGAGGCGCTGATTCAGATTCTGCGCGAGCCAAAAAATGCGCTTACCAAGCAGTACCAGGCGTTGTTTAACCTGGAAGGCGTTGATCTGGAATTCCGTGATGAAGCCCTGACGGCGATTGCGAAAAAGGCGATGTCACGTAAAACCGGCGCGCGCGGTCTGCGTTCTATCGTGGAAGGTGCACTGCTGGAAACGATGTACGATCTGCCTTCGATGGACGACGTCGAGAAAGTCGTGATTGATGAGTCAGTCATTGAGGGACAGTCCGAACCCATGCTGATTTATGGCAAGCATGAAGCTCAGGCTTCTGGCGAATAAGTAAACAAATCGTCCACATTGTGCCATCTATAAAGGGGAAAATCTTTCCCCTTTTGCATTTCTCACCGTTGTGACATTGAATGTCTGACAATCATCCCCATATACTCAGACACCTGTGGGTTTAACCGCATACCTGCCTGTGCGGTACCCATCACCTGGCGGACACGAAACTAAGAGAGAGCTCTATGAATCCTGAGCGTTCTGAACGCATTGAAATCCCCGTCTTGCCTTTGCGCGACGTGGTAGTTTATCCGCACATGGTAATTCCGTTGTTTGTTGGCCGGGAAAAATCAATTCGGTGCCTCGAAGCCGCAATGGATCATGATAAAAAGATCATGCTGGTCGCACAGAAAGAGGCTTCAACGGATGAACCTGGCATAAACGATCTTTTTTCAGTGGGTACCATCGCCTCCGTTTTGCAGATGCTAAAACTGCCAGACGGTACGGTGAAAGTGCTGGTTGAGGGCTTGCAGCGTGCCAACATCACGACGCTTGCCGACAACGGCGATCACTTTGTAGCCCAGGCTGAATATCTGGTTTCACCAGAGATCGAAGAGCGTGAGCAGGAAGTGCTGGTGCGCACGGCGATCAATCAGTTTGAAGGTTACATCAAGCTGAATAAAAAGATCCCGCCTGAGGTCTTAACCTCCCTGAACAATATTGACGATGCGGCGCGCCTGGCGGATACGGTTGCGGCGCATATGCCACTGAAACTCGCAGACAAACAGTCCGTGCTGGAGATGTCAGACGTTAACGAGCGTCTGGAATATCTAATGGCGATGATGGAGTCTGAGATCGATCTGCTGCAGGTTGAAAAACGCATACGCAACCGCGTGAAAAAGCAGATGGAAAAGAGCCAGCGTGAGTACTACCTGAATGAGCAGATGAAGGCCATTCAGAAAGAGTTAGGCGAGATGGATGATACGCCTGACGAGTACGAAGCGTTAAAACGCAAAATCGATGCGGCTAAAATGCCGCAGGAAGCGCGTGAAAAAGCCGAAGCCGAACTGCAGAAGCTGAAAATGATGTCGCCTATGTCTGCAGAGGCAACAGTGGTGCGCGGCTACATCGACTGGATGGTGCAGGTTCCTTGGAACGCGCGCAGCAAAGTGAAGAAAGACCTGCGCAAAGCCCAGGAAACGCTGGACACGGACCACTATGGTCTGGAACGCGTGAAAGACCGTATCCTTGAGTACCTTGCGGTGCAAAGTCGCGTCAGCAAAATCAAAGGGCCGATTCTTTGCCTGGTCGGACCGCCGGGCGTGGGTAAAACCTCGCTGGGGCAGTCCATCGCAAAAGCGACTGGCCGTAAATACGTTCGTATGGCGTTGGGCGGCGTGCGCGATGAAGCGGAAATCCGTGGTCACCGCCGCACCTATATTGGCTCAATGCCGGGCAAGTTAATCCAGAAAATGGCGAAAGTGGGGGTAAAAAACCCGCTGTTCCTGTTGGATGAAATCGACAAAATGTCCTCGGATATGCGCGGCGATCCGGCATCCGCACTGCTGGAAGTGCTGGATCCGGAACAGAATATCGCGTTTAACGACCACTATCTGGAAGTGGATTACGATCTCTCCGATGTGATGTTCGTGGCAACGTCAAACTCCATGAATATTCCGGCACCGCTGCTGGATCGTATGGAGGTGATTCGCCTCTCGGGTTATACCGAAGACGAAAAGCTCAACATCGCGAAACAGCATTTGCTGCCGAAGCAGATTGAGCGCAATGCCTTGAAAGCCGCTGAGATCAGCGTTGAAGACAGCGCGATTGTGGGCATCATTCGTTATTACACGCGTGAAGCCGGCGTACGTAGCCTGGAACGTGAACTGTCCAAACTGTGCCGTAAAGCCGTGAAGACGCTGCTGATGGATAAAACCAAAAAGCACATCACCATCAATGGTGAGAACCTCAAGGATTTCCTTGGCGTTCAGCGTTTTGACTATGGTCGTGCGGACAGCGAAAACCGTGTAGGCCAGGTAACCGGTCTTGCCTGGACAGAAGTGGGCGGGGATTTGCTGACAATCGAAACCGCCTGTGTACCGGGTAAAGGGAAACTGACCTATACCGGTTCACTGGGTGAAGTGATGCAGGAGTCGATTCAGGCCGCCCTGACCGTCGTGCGCGCACGTGCAGAGAAACTGGGTATCAACGGTGACTTTTACGAAAAACGTGATATCCACGTGCACGTACCAGAAGGGGCAACACCGAAGGATGGCCCGAGTGCCGGTATTGCGATGTGTACGGCGCTGGTGTCCTGTCTGACGGGTAACCCGGTGCGGTCAAATGTGGCGATGACCGGCGAGATCACGCTGCGTGGTCAGGTGCTGCCGATTGGTGGACTGAAAGAGAAGCTGCTGGCAGCGCACCGTGGTGGCATTAAAGTGGTCCTGATTCCGGACGAGAACAAGCGCGATCTGGAAGAAATTCCACAGAACGTGATTGCCGATCTGGAAATCCATCCGGTTAAGCGCATCGAAGAAGTATTGAACCTTGCACTGGAAAACGCGCCTTACGGCATGCAGGTCGCTACCGCAAAATAGTGATTAATGGCATAAACCGTTAAAAAGCAGAGCTGGCAACACCAATTGGTGCTTGCCAGCTTTTTTTTGTGCCGCTAATTTAGGTGGCTGCTGAACCATCGTTATAAGAGGATTACCGTTGTTTCAGCTTATAAGGCTTGATATAACTTGCTGCGCGTTCGTACCCGACAGGAAGCGTGGGTACGATGTGAAATAATAAAGAGGGGATGAATAGAGTGAATAAGTCACAACTGATCGATAAAATTGCTGCCGATGCCGATATTTCTAAAGCAGCAGCAGGACGTGTGTTAGATGCATTTATGGGCTCTGTTTCTGATGCGCTGAAAGGCGGAGATGAAGTGGCGCTGGTGGGATTCGGCACTTTCTCAGTACGTGAGCGCGCAGCGCGCACAGGCCGTAACCCACAAACCGGTAAAGAGATCACTATCCCGGCAGGTAAAGTACCGGGTTTCCGTGCAGGTAAAGCACTGAAAGACGCTGTCAACTAATGACAACGCCACCACTCATTAACACATTTTCTTGAGTGGATTAGAGGACGGTTAACGCGTTCTCATGTAACATACGGGCACATCAGATAAGATGTGCCTTTTTTTATATCCAGAGAGGCAGTAAAGGTCGCAAGGCTTGTCTCAACAGGATTATTGCTGCCAGCAAGATTTGCAGCTGAGTAATGCGCCGGGAAGAGGGCGTTATTGCGACAGGGCTTTACATTCACACTACAGCGGAGTGTTGTCATACCATGATGGACAATTTACGCGCGGCGTCGAACCATGTCGTGCTCAAGATTATTTTGGGGTTGATCATTCTCTCCTTTGTGCTGACCGGCGTTGGCAACTATCTGATTGGCGGCAACAATGATTATGCGGCCAAAGTGAACGGTCAGGAGATCAGCCGGGCGCAGTTAGATCAGGCATTTAACAGCGAACGTAACCGCCAGCAGCAGATGCTGGGCGACCAGTTCTCGCAGCTTGCAGGTAACGATGGTTACATGCAGCAGATGCGCCAGCAGGCGCTGTCGCAGCTGATCGATCAGGCCTTACTGGACAGCTACATCAAAGATCTGCACATTGCCATCAGTGACGATCAGGTTAAGCAGGCGATTTTCAATCAGGCTGCTTTCCAGACGAACGGTAAGTTTGATAACGCCAAATATAACGCGATGATCGGCAACATGGGCTTTACTGCCGACCAGTATGCGGAAGCGCTGCGCAAGCAGCTGGCGACACAGCAGCTCATCAACGCCATCGCCAACACCGACTTTATGCTGAAAAATGAAACCAGCAAGCTGGTGGATTTGGTGGCGCAGAAGCGCGATATTCAGACCGCAACCCTGGACGTGAATGCACTTGCGGCGAAGCAGACCGTCAACGATGACGAGATCAACCAGTATTATCAGCAGCATAAAAACAGCTTTATGGCGCCTGAACAGTTCCGGGTCAGCTATATCAAACTGGATGCGGCAGGCATGCAGGAAAACGCCAGCGATGCGGATATTCAGGCCTGGTACGATCAGCATAAAGCGGATTACACCCAGCCACAGCGCGATCGCTACAGCGTCATTCAGACCAAAACGGAAGCCGATGCCAACGCCATTCTGGCTCAGCTGAAAAGCGGTGCTGATTTTGCCGAACTGGCGAAAACCAAATCCATTGACCCGATTTCTGCCCGCAAAGGCGGCGATATGGGCTGGCTGGAACCTTCTACCACGCCGGATGAGCTGAAAAATGCCGGACTGAAAGAGAAAGGCCAGCTGTCAGGCGTGATCAAGTCTTCCGTTGGCTTCCTGATCGCGCGCCTCGACGATATTATCCCTGAGCAGGTCAAGCCGCTGGCCGACGTGCGTAGTGAGGTGGCGGATGAGGTCAAGCAGGAAAAAGCAGTGGATGCCTTCTATAAGCTGCAGCAGAAGGTGAGTGAAGCGGCCAGCAATGATAATGAGTCTCTTGCGGGCGCGGAGCAGGCGTCGGGCATGAAAGCCACAGAAACGGGCTGGTTTAGCCGTGACGACGTGCCGAAAGATCTCGATTTTGACGCGGTGAAACAGGCAATTTTCAACGGCGGGCTTGTTGGACAAAATGGCGCGCCAGGCAATAACTCTGACATCATCAGTGTGGATGGCGATCGTGCCTTCGTGTTGCGTATCAGTGAGCACAAACCTGAAGCGGTTGAACCGCTGGAGAAGGTTAAAGCACAGATTATCGACACGTTGAAACACGACAAAGCGACGCAGCAGGCTAAAGCCCAGGCCGATAAACTGTTAGCCGACCTCAAAGCCGGAAAACAAGATGTGCTTAAAGCGGCAGGCCTGACCCTGAGCGCCAGTAAAACGGTTGATCGAAATACGCAGGATCCGGTGGCACAGGCTGCCTTTAACCTGCCACAGCCTGAGGATAACAAACCCTCCTGGGGCGTCAGCGAAGATATGCAGGGCAATGTGGTTCTGGTGGCGGTGGATAAGGTCAGCACCGGTACGATGCCACAGGCGCAGATTAATGAAATGGTCAAAGGCGTCACGCAGAACAACGCGCAGCTTGCCTTTGAAGCATTGCTGCAAAATCTGCGTAAAGAGGCCAAAATCAAATACGGTGCCGCTGCCCAGCAGATGCAGTGATCCTCGCAAATTTCAGATAATGACTGAAACAACCCAAGGCCGCTTATGCGGCCTTTTCCATTTTTAACCTTTGCCGTTTGAGGGCAGGTTATTGTCATGACAACCTGAGCCTGCTGTTTAACACAAGGAGAAACACAGCATGGCTAAACCCAACTTACACGCCTTTTATCTTTCCCTCGCCCTGTGTGGCGCGCTGTATCAAATGCCTCTTTCAGCGGCAGAAACCCCAAGTGAAACCCAGGCCGCGCAGGTTTCCATGCCGCAGCAGGAGCTGGTCAGCATCAACGACGCGACGGCAGAGCAGCTATCAAAGGCGATGAACGGGGTGGGCCTCAAGAAGGCGCAGTCTATCGTCAGCTATCGTGAAGAGTACGGGCCGTTTACGGCTATCGATCAGCTGAAAGAGGTGCCCGGCTTTGGCAATGCCCTGGTTGAAAGAAACCTGTCGCGTCTGAAATTGTGAAGTGATGCGCAACTCTGATGCTTAACCTGCTGTTACGGGCGGACTCTGCTAAAGTGAACAGGTCCAACCAGTTAATCTATAGCAGCAGGAGAACAGGAATGCAGACCACGATAAAAGTGCGCGGCTATCATCTGGATGTCTATCAGCATGTTAACAATGCTCGTTATCTGGAGTTTTTAGAAGAAGCGCGCTGGCAATGGCTGGAAGAAGCGGACGCCTTTAATTGGTTGCTTGAGCAGAAACTGGCCTTTGTGGTGGTCAACATCAACATCAATTATCGTCGCCCGGCGGTGCTGGGCGATGTACTGGAGATCAGCAGCGACATCACGCAGCTTAATGGAAAAAGCGGCATCATTTCTCAGCGGGTTCTTTTAGCGGGTGGTGAGACCGTTGTTGCAGATGCGGCACTGACCTTCGTGTGCATCGACCTGCGTTCCCAGAAAGCCGTCCCGCTGGAAGGCGAACTGCGGCAGCGACTGGAAAGACTGATGTCTTAACTGATGTCTTAACTCATGTCATCAAGGCGGCGGCTATCTGTCGCCGCCGCGCCCGAGGTTATGGCAAACCGGTTTTTGCCTTCATGGCTGCCATAATACCGGGGCGATCCTGCAGATAAGCATTCAGGCCGTTTGAGCGCAGATGACAGGCGGCACATTCGCCACAGCCGTCACCTTTGATGCCGTTATAACAGGTGAGCGTCTCTTCGCGGATCAACGTAAGCTGCTGCCAGTAATCGGCCAGCGCCCAGGTTTCGGCTTTATTAAGCCACATCAACGGGGTTTCAAAACGAACATCGCGCGCCATGCCAAGGCCGATCGCGTGGTTAAGCGCTTTGACGAACTCGTCGCGACAGTCGGGATAACCGGAGAAGTCGGTTTCGCAAACGCCGGTGATGACGGCTTCCGCTTCAACCTGATACGCGTAAACCGAGGCCAGGGTCAGAAACAGAATATTGCGGCCCGGTACAAAAGTGCTCGGCAGGCCGCTAGCCTTGGGATCATAAGCGGGAACCGGAATGCTGTCTCGCGTCAGGCTGCTGACGGCCAGTTCATTCAGCATGGTCACATCGAGTACCTTGTGCGCTCGGGCGCCTAGTTTTAAGGAAAGGTCCCGGGCCACGTCAATCTCTTCACGATGACGTTGACCATAGTCGAAGGTCACACAGTGCACTTCATCGTAATGCTGTAGGGCCTGAACCAGGCAGGTGGTGGAGTCTTGTCCACCGCTAAATACGACAACGGCGCGTTTCATGGCACGTCCCAATAATAAAAATTGGTGCTTATGGTAATACCTGAACGCGCGGCTGAACAGCTGCAGGGGCAATAACTGGCCCGATCTGGCGCTTCTTAACCCCGTTAGTCAAGGTCTGATAGCGCACTAGCCCAGTTCGCGCTGCCAGGGCGTAATATCGCCAATGTGCTCGGCAACCCACTCAGGTTGATAGTAAGTATCAGGATAACGTTCTCCGCTGTCGCACAGCAGTGTCACCAGCGAGCCCTGCTCGTGGTTATCGCGTAAGCGTTTTGCCACCTGCATCATGCCCCAGAAGTTGGTGCCGGTAGACGGGCCCGGTTTGCGTCCCAGCAGCGTTTCCAGCTTCAGCATGGCGGCAATTGATGCGCCATCCGGTACGCGAAGCATTTCGTCAATCACATCGGGCATAAAGGAAGGCTCGACGCGTGGACGACCAATGCCTTCAATCATGCTGCCACGATTGCTGGTCAGGGTGGCGTCACGGTTGTGCCAGTAGTCATAAAAAACGGAATGCTGCGGATCAACGACCAGTAATCGCGTATCGCATCCCTGATAGCGAATATAGCGTCCCAGCGTGGCCGAGGTACCGCCAGTGCCGGCACTCATAATCAGGGTGTGAGGAACGGGAAAGGGTTCGTTTGCCATCTGACGGAAGATGCTTTCAGCAATGTTGTTGTTGCCGCGCCAGTCGGTGGCCCGTTCCGCGTAGGTAAACTGATCCATAAAATGGCCGTTCAGTTCCCGAGCGAGGCGCTCGGATTCTGCATAGAGCTGACAGGGATCGCTGACAAAGTGACACTGACCGCCGTAAAAGGTGATCTGCTCAATTTTACGCTTCGCGGTGCTGGCGGGCATGACGGCAATAAAAGGCAAGCCCAGCAGGCGGGCAAAATAGGCTTCAGACACGGCCGTACTGCCCGAAGATGCCTCAATAACCGGCGTATCTTGTTTAATCCAACCGTTGGCCAACGCGTACAGAAACAGAGAGCGCGCCAGACGATGTTTCAGACTTCCGCTGGGATGCGTGCTTTCATCTTTGAGATAGAACCTGATGCCCGGAAAATCCGGCAAACTGAAGCGAATTAAGTGTGTGTCCGCTGAGCGTTGAAAATCAGCGTTAATTTCGTTAATCGCGTGGCGTACCCAGCATGTTGACATGGCGTTCATTTCCGGTCGGATGAAAGTCATTATTTTAAGGCACGTGTAGGAAAAAGAGCTTGCTGGTTTTGCGTTAAAATGGCGGTAATGGAGAAAATATTTCTACCGGAGGGCCGTATGCCAGATAAAATTGACCTTAAACTGTTGGCTATGCTGCAGCAGGACTGCACCACTTCACTCCAGGTACTGGCAGATGCGGTTAATCTCACCACGACGCCCTGTTGGAAGCGCCTTAAAAAGCTGGAAGAAGACGGCATTATTCGCGGACGGGTCGCTCTGCTGGATAATGAAAAGCTTGGCCTCTGTCTCACGGCCTTTATGTTTGTCAAAACCACCCAGCACAGCAAAGCCTGGTATCAGGAGTTCGTCTCGGTGGTGCAGAGCATGCCGGAAGTGATGGGCTTTTACCGTATGGCCGGTGAGTACGATTATTTACTGCGTATTCAGGTTGCCGACATGAAAAGTTATGATGCCTTTTATAAGCGTTTAGTTAATGGTGTAACAGGCCTGATCGATGTGACCTCCAGCTTCGCGATGGAAGAGATTAAATACACGACAGCCCTGCCTGTTGGCCCCTGAGTATCTGAGATTGAGAGCAGCCTTGTGCGATTATTCAGCCAGTTAAGTTGGTATTTTATCCGTGAGTGGCGGCGTTATCTGGGCGCCGTCACCTTACTGATCGTTATTGCCGTTCTGCAGTTGCTGCCGCCGTGGATTGTCGGGGTGATTGTGGACGGCGTGACCCACCAAAACATGGATGCCCGGCGCATCCTGATGTGGATTGGCATTATGCTGCTGACCGCCGTGGTGGTTTATCTGCTGCGCTATGTCTGGCGCGTGCTGCTGTTTGGCGCATCCTACCAACTGGCCGTTGAGCTGCGAGAGGATTTTTATCGTCAGCTCAGTCGTCAGCAGCCGGCGTTTTACCTGCGTCACCGAACCGGCGATCTCATTGCCCGCGCCACCAACGACGTCGATCGGGTGGTTTTTGCTGCCGGTGAAGGCGTGCTGACGCTGGTGGATTCTCTGGTCATGGGATGCGTTGTGTTAATTGCCATGAGTACACAAATCAGCTGGCAGCTGACGCTGATATCGCTAATACCGATGCCATTCATGGCGTTGGTCATTCACCGCTATGGCGAGCAGCTGCATAACCGTTTCAAACTGGCGCAGGCGGCCTTTTCCAGCCTGAACGATCAGACGCAAGAGAGCCTTACCAGCATCCGAATGATTAAGGCATTTGGGCTGGAGCAACATCAGTCGGCGCAGTTCGCCGATATTGCACGTGATACCGGAGAGAAAAACCTGCGCGTTGCGCGAGTGGATGCGCGTTTTGATCCCACCATTTATATCGCGATTGGCTTTGCCAACCTGCTGGCGATTGGCGGCGGAAGCTGGCTGGTGTGGCATGATCAAATGACGCTGGGGCAGCTCACCAGCTTTGTCATGTACCTGGGATTGATGATCTGGCCGATGCTGGCGCTGGCATGGATGTTTAACATTGTTGAGCGTGGCAGTGCTGCCTGGAGCCGAATTCGCGCGCTGCTTTCTGAGGCACCGGTCGTTGAGGACGGTGATAAAACCTTGCCTGACAGGGCCGGAACGTTACAGGTCTCGATTCGCGAATTCAGCTATCCCGCCAGTTCAGGTGCGATACTGAGCCAGGTTGAATTTCAACTCAAGCCGGGCGATATGCTGGGCCTGTGCGGCCCGACCGGCAGTGGTAAAACGACCTTGCTGAGTTTGATTCAGCGCCACTTCGATATTCAGCAGGGGGATATCCGCTACCATTCCATCCCGCTGCCACAGCTGCGGCTGGACAGCTGGCGCAGCCGTCTCGCCGTCGTCAGTCAGACGCCGTTTCTGTTTTCCGACAGCGTGGCCAATAACATTGCGCTGGGCAGGCCGGATGCCAGTCAGGAGGATATTGAGCAGGCGGCAAAAATGGCCTGCGTCCATGACGATATCTTACGCCTGCCGCAAGGCTACGAAACCGAAGTCGGGGAGCGCGGAGTCATGCTGTCCGGCGGGCAGAAACAGCGTATTTCAATCGCCCGTGCCCTGCTGCTTGATGCGGAGATCCTGGTTCTGGACGATGCGCTGTCGGCCGTGGACGGACGCACAGAACACGAAATTTTGCATAATCTGCGCCTGTGGGGCAAAGGGCGCACGTTGATCATCAGCGCCCACCGCCTGTCGGCACTCACGGAAGCCAGCGAGATTCTGGTGCTGCATCAGGGCACCGTGGCGCAGCGAGGCGACCACGCTGCCCTGACGAACGCGGCGGGCTGGTATCGGGATATGTATCGCTATCAGCAACTGGAAGCCGCGCTGGATGATGATGAAACAGAAAAAGGAGTGCCGCATGGCTAAGTCACAACGTATGTGGCCAACACTTAAACGCCTGCTGAGCTACGGTAAACCGTGGCGCAAATCGCTGTCGCTGGCCGTGTTGATGCTCTGGATTGCCGCCGCCGCCGAAGTCACCGGCCCGGTTCTGGTGAGTTATTTCATCGATAATCTGGTGGCGAAGCATCAAATGCCCTGGGGCATCGTGGCAGGACTGGTCGTGAGTTTTATTCTGCTGCAGCTGCTGGCCGCCGCTCTGCATTACGGGCAGGCGTTACTGTTTAACCAGGCTGCGATTGGCGTGGTGCAGCGTTTACGCACCGATGCCATGAACGCGGCGCTGCGTCAGCCGCTCGCTGCGTTTGATACCCAGCCGGTGGGTCAGTTGATTTCCCGGGTTACCAACGACACGGAAGTCGTCCGGGATCTGTATGTGACCGTTGTCGCGACGGTCCTGCGCAGCGCCGCGCTGGTGGGCGCAATGATGGTGGCCATGTTCAGCCTGGACTGGCGCATGGCGCTGGTGGCGATGTTGATTTTCCCTATGGTGCTCATCGTCATGCTGATTTATCAGCGCTTCAGTACACCGATAGCGCGTCGCGTTCGCAGCTATCTGGCCGATATCAACAACGGTTTTAACGAAGTGATTAGCGGGATGAGCGTGATTCAGCAGTTCCGCCAGCAGGCACGTTTTGGCGAACGCATGGGGGAAGCCAGCCGCTCTCACTATCTGGCGCGCATGGAAACCCTGCGGCTCGATGGCTTCCTGTTACGGCCGCTTTTAAGCCTGTTTTCGGCGCTGGTGCTGTGCGGGCTGCTGCTGTTATTCAGTTTCTCAATGCCCGGCGTTTTCGAAGTCGGGGTGCTGTACGCGTTTATCACCTATCTGGGCCGGCTTAACGAGCCCTTAATCGAACTCACTACGCAGCAGTCGATGTTGCAGCAGGCAGTTGTCGCGGGCGAGCGTATTTTTGAACTGATGGATGCGCCCCAGCAGCACTATGGTGACAGCGATCGACCCATGGCGTCCGGACGCATTACGCTGGATAACCTGAGCTTTGCCTATCGCGATGATCGGGACGTGCTAAGCAACATCTCGCTGGATGTGCCTTCACGCGGCTTTGTCGCTCTGGTCGGTCATACCGGCAGCGGCAAGAGCACGCTGGCAAACCTGTTAATGGGCTACTATCCGGTGACGCGCGGTGAAGTCCGTCTGGACGATCGTCCGTTGGGGCAATATTCCCACCAGGCGCTACGACGCAGCATCGCGATGGTACAGCAGGATCCGGTCGTGCTGGCCGACACGCTGCTGGCCAACGTGCGGCTGGGTCGGGATATTAGCGAAGAAGCCGTGTGGACGGCGCTGGAGCAGGTACAGCTGGCGCCGCTGGCCCGGGCATTGCCTGCAGGTATTCATACCCGACTGGGCGAACAGGGGAATAACCTGTCGGTAGGGCAAAAGCAATTACTGGCGCTGGCACGCGTACTGGTACAACTGCCGCAGATTCTCATCCTTGATGAAGCCACCGCAAATATCGATTCCGGTACAGAGCAGGCCATCCAGCACACGCTGCGCGCCCTGCGTCAGCATACGACGCTGGTGGTTATCGCCCACCGTCTTTCCACCATTACCGAAGCAGACAACATACTGGTGCTGCACCGTGGTCATGTTGTCGAGCAGGGCACGCACCAGCAGCTGCTGGCAGAGGAAGGGCGCTACTGGCAAATGTATCAGTTGCAACAGGTTGGCGATGAACTGGAATCGGCAGCACCGTTAGTCAGCGCAGGGTGATTGCACCTTTTTTGCGCATCTTTTTCTCCATTGTTCCGTCAGGATGCACGCCTTTGAGCGTAACAGCACCAAAGGAGTGCATCCGCTTCGTTTATTAATCCCTCAGTTTTTCCCAGACCGATATTCAGCATTTCCTGAGCCTTATTCCGTCGCGGCCTGATAACGGATTTCGCACAATACTTACATCTGGCACAGCCTTTGCTTAAGTCTCTGCGTGTCCATGAGACTTACTTATTTCAATTCCTTAAGGAGAGGCTATGAAGCTGGTTACCGTCGTAATTAAGCCGTTCAAGCTGGAAGATGTGCGAGAGGCATTATCCTCCATTGGTATTCAGGGACTGACCGTCTCCGAAGTGAAAGGTTTTGGACGTCAGAAAGGGCACGCCGAACTGTACCGTGGTGCGGAATACAGCGTGAACTTTCTGCCCAAGGTCAAAATTGATATCGCCATTGCAGACGACCAACTGGACGAAGTGGTGGACGTAATCAGTAAATCGGCTTACACCGGAAAAATTGGCGACGGCAAGATTTTCGTTGCTGAACTGCAGCGCGTGATTCGCATACGTACCGGCGAAACCGACGAAGCCGCACTGTAAACAAGACTCAGTAATGTGATGGGATGGAAAAAAATGAATAAAATGCTGACCAAGTTGGGCCTCACCAGCCTGGCACTGTTACCGTCGCTGGCAATGGCTGCTGCGCCTGCCGTTGCAGACAAAGCCGATAACGCCTTTATGATGATTTGCACTGCGCTGGTGCTGTTTATGTCAATTCCCGGGATTGCGCTGTTTTACGGCGGCTTGATCCGCGGTAAAAACGTGCTCTCTATGCTCACTCAGGTGGCGGTCACCTTTTCGCTGGTATGTGTGCTGTGGGTGATTTATGGCTACTCACTGGCCTTTAGCGAAGGCAATGCATTCTTTGGCAGCTTCAACTGGGTGATGCTGAAAAACATTGCGCTGACAGCGGTTATGGGTAGCTTTTATCAATACATCCATGTGGCTTTCCAGGCGTCCTTTGCCTGTATTACCGTGGGGCTGATCGTCGGTGCCATTGCGGAACGTATTCGTTTCTCAGCCGTGCTGATTTTCGTGGCGGTATGGCTGACGCTGGCTTATCTGCCTATCGCGCATATGGTCTGGGCAGGCGGCTTACTGGCTCAGGATGGCGCGCTGGACTTTGCTGGCGGCACGGTTGTGCACATTAACGCGGCGGTTGCCGGACTGGTCGGTGCTTACCTGGTGGGCAAACGTGCAGGCTTCGGCAAAGAGGCATTTAAACCTCACAACCTGCCAATGGTCTTTACCGGTACCGCCATTCTGTATGTCGGCTGGTTTGGCTTCAACGCAGGCTCGGCGTCGGCAGCTAACGAAATTGCCGCACTGGCTTTCCTGAATACCGTTGTGGCGACTGCCGCTGCTGTGCTGGCATGGACCTTCGGCGAGTGGGCGCTGCGTGGTAAACCTTCTCTGTTAGGTGCCTGTTCTGGTTTTATTGCGGGTCTGGTTGCCATTACGCCAGCCTGTGGTTATGTCGGCGTCGGTGGCGCGTTAATTATCGGTTTAGCCGGTGGTCTGGCGGGCATCTGGGGCGTAACAACGCTGAAAAGATGGCTGCGGGTTGACGATCCTTGTGACGTATTCGGCGTTCACGGCGTCTGTGGCATCATCGGCTGTATCCTGACGGGCGTGTTCGCGTCCTCTTCTCTGGGCGGCGTGGGCTATGCACCAGGCGTCACTATGGGGCATCAGGTTGCCGTTCAGCTGTTCAGCGTAGGGGTGACTATCGTCTGGTCTGCCGTAGTGGCCTTCATTGGCTTTAAACTGGCGGATATGATTGTAGGGCTGCGCGTGCCGGAAGAGCAGGAGCGCGAAGGCCTGGACGTCAACAGCCATGGCGAGAACGCATACAACCATTAATTCATCTGTAACGATAAGAGAAAAGGGGCGATTTCGCCCCTTTTTACTATTCGCTGCGCTGGCGCATCACACCTTCCTGAACCGTTGACGCCACAAGTTCCCCTTGCCGGTTGTAAAACTCACCGCGTACAAAGCCCCGCGCGCCCGATGCAGAGGTGCTCTCCACGCTGTAGAGCAGCCAGTCGTTAAAATTCAGCTCACGGTGAAACCACATAGAGTGGTCAATCGTTGCCACCTGCATATCGGATTCCAGAAAGCCTTTGCCATGGGGCTGCAGCGCCACGGGCAAAAAGTTAAGGTCGGAAGCGTAGCCCAGTAGATACTGATGGATGCGTAAATCGTCGGGCAGCGTGCCGTTAGCCCGTATCCACACCTGACGCTGCGGTTTATCAACGTGGCCTCGTAACGGGTTGTGGATCTGTACCGGGCGGATTTCCAGCGGACGCTCGGCGATAAATTTCTCGCGCAGCTTTTCTGGCAGCATATGGGCCATTTTTTGCGCCATCTGCTGCTCGTTGGGGAGATTATTAGGCCCTTTCACCTGCGGCATGGGTTTCTGATGTTCAAAACCGCTTTCCGGCGACTGGAAAGAGGCCGTCATATAAAAAATAGGCTGACCATTTTGAATGGCGCTGACCCGGCGGGCGCTAAAACTTTTACCGTCACGCAGGCTTTCCACGTCGTAAATAATCGGTTTCTGGCTGTCGCCGGGCCGGAGAAAATAGCTGTGGAATGAGTGAATGACGCGATCTTCCGGCACGGTCTGTTTGGCCGCAAAAAGTGCCTGTCCCACTACCTGACCGCCAAAGACCTGACGAAGGCCAAGATCTTCGCTCTGGCCGCGAAACAGGCCTTCTTCGATTTTTTCCAGATGGATTAAATTAAGCAGATTTTCGAGTGCCTGACTCATGACGCTTTCCTGATAATAAGTATTTGCCTAAGTGTGAAAGATCCGACCAGTTTCCGTCAATCAGACTTTCGGTCTTTCATCCGACCAGGCAAACTTTTGATTTTGTGCCAACATTAAAGACATACGGCGAGTGAAACGCTGTAATGAAGATTCACTGCTAAAAATCATTTTGATCAAAAGGAGACGACATCAATGAAATTCTGGCATGTGTTAAGTGGCGTAGCGATGGCGATGGCTCTCGCGGGTTGTGCACACAAAGGCAAACCGGTTCCAACCCCGACTTTAGGGTCAGCGGTTGCAGGACAAACAGCAACGATTGCTCAGCCTAACGTCAGTGGATCCGTCTATATTCGTCAGCGCATTGCGCTGCCGCCGAATGCTGCACTGACCGTGACGCTGTCAGATGCATCGGTTGCGGATGCTCCGTCGAAAGTGCTGTCCCAGCGCGTCGTGCGCACGGAAGGGAAGCAGGCGCCATTCCATTTTGTGCTGCCTTTCAACCCGGCCGACATTCAGCCCAATGCGCGCATCCTGTTAAGCGCTGCCATTACGGTTGATGGCAAGATGGCCTTCATTACCGAAGAGGTTAAACCGGTGATCAATCAGGGCGGAACAAAAACCGATCTGGTGTTAGTACCGGTCCCCTCTATGGCGATGCCAACGCAGCCTGGCGCAGCCACGAGCGTACCGGCAACGTCACCGACGCAGGTTACACCGTCAGCCGCTGTCCCGGCACCGACGACCATGTAAGGTCTCAGGGCAACCTTACCAGGGCGGCATTGCCGCCGCCCTGACGCCTTAAAATCGCCAGCGATATTGGTCTAAATCAATCTCACCGGCGTCACTCACCTCAACGCCTTCCGCCTCCAGCGCATCTCGCTGACGAAATAACCGATCGCCCTGCAGCGAAATAGTACCGTGGCGATTAATCACCCGGTGCCAGGGAAGCGTACTGCCCTCAGGTAAGCGACTCAAGACGCCACCGACCTGGCGCGCTGCTCTTGGCGAGCCCGCCAGCAGGGCGACGTCACCATAGGTCGTGACGCGGCCGGGAGGAATTGCGGCAACGATTTGCCAGATTCGCTGTTTGAAGCTGTCAGAGCTGTCCATAAACTTACCTGCCCGAGAAAAGGCGATAATTTTATCACATTGAGGGTTAATTATCGGCGATCGTACAAGAAACCAACGGTCATCCCGACCAGGCTTGCAATTGCCGGGGGCATCCCCGATAATGCCTGCGCTCTCGAAATGAGGGCTAGTCAATGGGGGCCCTGTTGGTTCTCCCGCAATGCTAGCTTGTGAACTCGGTCAGGTCCGGAAGGAAGCAGCCGCAGCAGGTGACGTGTGTGCCGGGATGTAGCTGGCGGGGCCTCCACCATTTCATCTCGTAAACATCCCTCTTCCCAGATGATAAACAGGCGAATCTCGCCTGGGCCGTTCCATTGCCGGCAGGCGAGTTGTGCAAAAACGGGCTGGTGAAATCAGATCAAACGTAATACAAAATAGGTTAGCGTACAAATTTCCAGACTGACACCGGGACTTTGTCATAGAGCTTGTTCATCGTCAGTTCAGCCAGGCGGTGATCGGCTGCTGAGTAAAATACTGCTAATTCTTCATCGGGTAATTCGTACTTATTTTTTTCAATCACGCGTTCCAGCGTGTCAATAGAACGACAGCGCCTCAGTCGCATCAAATAATCAGTTTTAGTTAGGGTTTTGTTCATAAATAAACCGTTCTCACGTCAGTACTATAATGAATGGCTTGGCTGTTGAAGAAAAGCGCACTCTTCAGTAAACACATTAAATAAACGTTTCGCTGAGCGTTGCCAGCGCTGAAGATCCTGAGTATTTACACTGTAGTTGCTAAACAGCATAAAGGTATCATCAAGATATTCATCGATTTGGGTAATCAGTGCTTCGTCTTCAACGTGCTTAATTTTGTAATTCATGGTGAAAGAGGCGATGTGCTCAATCAAATCGTTTAGCTGTAAATTGCTTTCGGCAGTGGGGTCATTAACCCAGCCGTGATGACTGTCAGTTAATGTCGCCATGCTGTCGTCAAACAGATTCTCACACAAGTATTTAAGCTGGGCAATATCATGCCGTTTCGGTGAGTATTCGTCCATCTTTTTCCCCTCCGTAGCGAGCAAAGTTACCGCAAAGCGGCGCGATTAGGTGAAGCGGCCAGGAAGTGGTTATCGGGTTTGTAAATAACGGACTGAGTTAAGAATAGTGTAGAATCATTAGTTCTGCTCACCTCCATTACTAAATATTACAATTCATCGCCAGGTGAGGGGCGCTGATTCTCAATCGGCTCAAATACAAGCGCGGCAGGGCAGATGCGGAAGCTGACTTGTTCATCTTGCGTAACGATTTCATTTAAATCCAGACACGGATTAAATAAATTCCACTGAAAATCGTAAAGTAACTTAAATCTATTCGTCTCTGTCATCTCAACAGCAATAACGCGTAAACTGCCTGGCACTAAGATGGCATTGGCTGAATACCATTGTAAATCGCCAACAAGTGAATCTGTTATTTTGAGAATATTCCGCTCTATAATTGTGGCTAATTTTACGCAATCCGTTTCATCCTGCGCGACATCGCATTCAATTCTTACTGACATAGTCTGCTCATGAATAACAACTTATAAACCCATCATTGATGTTCTTCTGGCGGTTTGCAAGTAGTCCGCCACACATAATAAGGCCTCGTTGAGGGCAAATTTAAGCAAGTGGTTGATTCGTTGCTGCTTCTCTATAGCCCTTTTTATGGCAAATCGTGCGCTGGTTTATTTTTTGAAACACATTGCCGTGGTGATAACGCGACAACATCGGATATCATAGTTGTTATGTTATAACATTTTTTTTGGTGCGGTGATGAATCAAAGTGGACTGTTAATGTCACTCGGAGGACGGTTAGTGGTGGCTCTCCTGTTAATCGCTGTTCTGGCAACAGCGATGTGGTGGGGAATGCAGCCGTGATAGCGTTGAGAAATCTACAGGTGGGTTATCAAGGGCAATCTGTCTCACTCGTTCTGACCACCCAGTTGCCCCAGGGCAGCATGACCGCGCTGATTGGTGCGAACGGAAGCGGAAAATCCACACTGATTAAAACCATCGCTGGCTTATTGCCGCCAGTGCAGGGGCAGTGTGAACTGCATCTTCCGCGCCGGGAAGTTGGCTGGCTGCCTCAGCGAAGCGAGCTGGAAACACGTTTTCCTTTAACCGTGTACGAGCTGGTTTCAATAGGTTGCTGGCCGCGCTGTGGCTGGTTTGGCGGAATCAACCGGCGCTTGCGTAAAGAAATTAGCGAGGCCCTGGAGGCGGTGCAGATGAGCGACTATGCCGATGCTCAACCTGCCACCTTATCCGGCGGACAGCTGCAGCGTGTGCTGTTTGCCCGGCTGATGCTGCAACGTAGTCGCCTGTGGTTGCTTGATGAGCCTTTTAACGGCATTGACAGCAAGACGGTAACGCTACTGATGTCCATCTTGCAGCAGCAGCAGCAGGCTGGCACCACGCTCATGGTGGTGCTCCACGATCGCCCGCTGGTTGAGCGTTATTTTAGCGATGTCTTGTCTATGGATGATGGTGCTCACCGCCGCAGTGTGATCGATGCCGCGCCCTTACGGAGCGTGGCGCCGTGACAATTATTCAACCGTTTATTGAGTTCAGCTTTATGCGACGGGCGCTGGTGGCCTGTGTCGCGCTTGCATTTAGCGCCACCCCGCTAGGCGTTTTTCTCTCTTTGCGCCGCATGAGTCTGATTGGGGATGCCTTATCCCATGCCGTACTGCCCGGTGCCGCTATCGGCTATTTACTCTCCGGCTTGTCCCTGGTTGCGATGGGCGTGGGCGGGCTGATTGCCGGCCTGGCGGTGGCACTGCTGTCGGGTGCCGTGAGTCGTTACACGCCGCTCAAAGAAGATGCCAGTTTTGCTGGCTTTTACCTGGGCTCGCTGGCGCTGGGCGTCACGCTCGTCTCACTTCGCGGATCCAGCGTTGATCTGCTGCACGTTCTGTTTGGCTCCCTGCTGGCGGTGGATAACCCTGCGCTGGCGGTGGTCGGTGGTATCGCCGCGTTTACGCTGCTGATGCTGGCCGTCATTTACCGTCCTCTGGTCATTGATGCATTCGATTCCGACTTTCTGCGCGCACAGGGCAAATGGAGCGCGCCGCTGGTGCACGGTATTTTTCTGACGCTGGTGGTGCTCAACCTGGTCGCAGGTTTTCAGGTACTGGGAACCTTGATGTCGGTGGGGCTGATGATGTTGCCCGCCGCCAGCGCCCGTTTCTGGAGTCGTCACCTCGTCATCATGCTGGGCTCGGCCATGCTGATGGCCGTGCTGTCGGCGTTTGCCGGGCTGGTGCTTTCCTGGCACTTTTCACTGCCGGCAGGACCGGCGGTGGTGTTGAGTGCCGCAATGCTGTTCTTTCTCTCCATCTTAACAGGGCCGTGCGGTGGGATTTTGCGCCGCCATTAATCAGAGGTAGCTATGAAGATATTACCCATTAGTCTGGCAGTCGGTGCGTTAGTCATCAGTCCATTCTCTATGGCAAAAACGGTCGATGCGGTAGCGAGTTTTACCGTCCTGGCCGATATTGTGAAGCAAATTGGTGGCGATCACGTCCACGTGAAGAGTCTTGTCGGGCCAAATGGCGATCCGCACACCTTTGAACCGACACCACAAGACAGCGAAGCGCTGGCGAAAGCGGATGTGGTCTTCGTCAGCGGGCTGGGGCTGGAAGGCTGGATGAATCGTCTGGTGAGTGCCTCGGGCTATAAAGGTCAACCCGTAGTGGCGTCAACGGGCATCGAAACGCGGACGATGGAAGAAGATGGCAAAACCATCACCGATCCTCATGCGTGGAACAGCATGTATAACGGCACGATTTATGCCAAAAACGTGATGGATGCGCTAATCAAGGCCGATCCGCAGGATGCCGATGATATCCGTAAGCGCGGCGAAAAGTATATTCAGCAGCTCCAGAAGCTGGACAGCTGGGCCAAAACGTCTTTTGCGGCTATCCCGCAGCAAAAACGCAAAGTGCTGACCAGCCACGATGCCTTTGGCTATTTTGGGCAACGTTATGGCGTCTCGTTCCTGGCACCTGTCGGTTTCTCAACGGAAGCGGAAGCCAGCGCCAGCGATGTCGCCAGCCTGATCACGCAGCTTAAGCAGCAGCATATTAAAACGTACTTTATGGAAAACCAGACCGATCCTCGTCTGGTGAAGCAGATTGCCAGCGCCACGGGCGCGAAGCCGGGGGGAGAGCTTTATCCTGAAGCGCTGTCAACGGCTTCCGGCCCTGCACCCACCTACGAGGCCGCTTTTAAACATAACGTAGAGGCGATGCTGAACAGCATGCGCTGAGCATAAAAAAAGCCGGAATGGCGGGTGAGCGACATTCCGGCTAAGGTTCACGACACACATCAACGTTTTTTCTTTCTTCCCTGTACGGCTTTAAAGCGCGGATTCGTTTTACAGATGATATAGATGCGGCCTTTACGGCGCACAACCTTGCAATCCCGATGGCGATTCTTCGCCGAGCGCAGCGAACTTAATACCTGCATCATGTCCTCTCTTATCGGCGACCCAGAAAGCGGCCAAAGCGCTGGTTGAAGCGGGCAGTGCTGCCTTCTTTAGCAAAGTCTTTCTGCTTACCGGTATAAAACACATGAGATGCCGACGAGACGTCGAGCGTAACGTAAGGCAGGGTTTCGCCTTCAAACTCAACGGTACGATCGGTTTTGATGGTGGAACCGATTTTGAAATACACGTCAGCAGAAGTGTCGTGGAACACCACTGCACGATAGGTAGGATGAATATTCGCTTTCATGATTCTCACTAATGTAATGTTATACTATAACAATATTATGCGCCGCAGCCGATTCGATTGCAACCCTCCAAAAAGCAGGGAAAAACAGGGGCAGTAACAATACAGCCCGGTGGCGATGCGCGTGAGACAGGCGGAAAAGAAATCCATAGCGGAGAGGGCGAGGTGCAGTCAGAGTTGAGCGGGCATCGGGCCCATCGGCGTGGCAGACAGAGAATGTGAGCAGTCAGGTATGAGAAGGCACGATGAGGACAAAAAAAGGCCGCTGACGCGGCCTTTATGTTTACGGATTAATGCGAGTGGTTATCGACAGGATGATCCTTTTCGATGTCCGCTTTCTTACCGAAGCGACGGCGCACCACCACAAAGAATACCGGTACAAAGAAGATTGCCAGCGCGGTGGCGGTTACCATACCGCCCATTACGCCCGTACCGACCGCATTCTGGGCACCTGAGCCTGCGCCGGTGCTGATGGCCAGAGGCAGTACGCCAAGAATAAAGGCCAGCGAGGTCATCAGGATCGGACGCAGACGCATACGACAGGCTTCAAGCGTCGCTTCCACCAGGCCTTTACCTTCTTTCTCCATCAGATCCTTCGCAAATTCCACGATCAGGATGGCGTTCTTCGCCGAGAGGCCAACGGTTGTCAGTAACCCCACGACAAAGTAAACGTCGTTACTCAGGCCACGTAAGGTGGTGAAGAGTAATGCACCGACCACACCGAGCGGAACGACCAGCATGACAGAGAACGGGATGGACCAGCTTTCATACAGGGCAGCAAGACACAGGAACACCACAATCAGTGAAATGGCATAAAGAGCCGGTGCCTGGTTGCCTGACAGACGTTCCTGATAGGACATTCCCGTCCAGTCAAAACCGATGCCGGTTGGCAGTTTAGAGGCCAGTTCTTCCATCAGATTCATGGCTTCACCGGAACTCTTGCCCGGTCCGGCCTGACCCAGGATCTCCATGGCAGGCAGACCGTTATAGCGTTCCAGACGCGGCGAACCATACTGCCAGTGTGCCGAAGAGAAGGCAGAGAAGGGCACCATCTCGCCGTTGCTGTTACGGACAAACCACTTATTGATGTCGTCCGGCAGCATACGCGCGTCGGCTTTACCCATCACGTACACTTTCTTCACACGACCGCGGTCAATAAAGTCATTGACGTAAGAGCCGCCCCACGAGGCTGCGAGCGTGGTGTTGATGTCACTGAGTGACACGCCCAACGCCTGCGCTTTCTCCTGGTCGATATCCAGCTTGAACTGCGGCGTATCTTCCAGGCCATTAGGGCGAACACCGACCAGCGTATCCGGATGCTGGGCAATCATGCCAAACAGCTGGTTACGCGCCTGTGTTAGCTTGTCGTGGCCCAGGTTTGCCTGATCGATCAGCTCAAAGTCAAAGCCTGTCGCGTTCCCTAATTCAATAATGGCCGGCAGGTTAAACGCAAAGACCATACCGTCTTTGATTTGCCCTAATGCCTGCATGGCACGTCCCTGGATAGCCGGGACTTTCATATCGCTGCTGGTACGCTCATCCCAGGGTTTAAGGCTGACGAAGGCGATACCGGTGTTCTGGCCCCGTCCGGCAAAACCAAAACCGGCAACGGTAAAGACCGACTTAACCGAGTCCTTCTCTTTTGTCAGGAAGTAGTCAGAAACCTGATCCAGCACCTTCTGCGTGCGTTCCTGGGTTGCCCCCGCAGGCAACTGTGCCTGAGCCAGTAACAGGCCCTGATCTTCTTCCGGCAGGAAGGAAGAGGGGAGGCGCAGGAACAGAAACGCCATGCCCAGCACAATCAGCAGGTAAAGCAGCAGATAGCGACCGGTACCGCGAACGATATGGCCCACGCTGTCGACATAGTGATGCGTGCTCTTGTCGAACAGGCGGTTAAACCAGCCAAAGAAACCGGTGGTTTTGCCATGATCGCCTTTTTTCACCGGCTTGAGCATGGTGGCGCAGAGCGCCGGCGTCAGAATTAACGCAACCAGTACCGACAGCGCCATCGCTGAAACAATAGTGATAGAGAACTGACGGTAAATGACCCCGGTAGATCCGCCGAAGAAGGCCATAGGAATGAATACTGCCGACAGCACCAGGGCAATACCGACCAGCGCGCCCTGAATCTGTTCCATCGATCGCTTGGTGGCCTCTTTGGGCGGCAGCCCTTCTTCCACCATTACGCGTTCGACGTTCTCGACCACTACGATGGCGTCATCGACCAGCAAGCCGATGGCCAGCACCATCCCAAACATCGTCAGGGTGTTTATCGAGTAGCCAAAGGCGCTGATAATGGCAAAGGTACCCAGCAGAACAACAGGCACGGCGATGGTAGGAATCAGCGTGGCACGGAAGTTTTGCAGGAACAGATACATCACCAGGAACACCAACAGAATGGCTTCCATCAGTGTCTTCACTACTTCGAAAATCGAGATTTTTACGAAAGGTGTCGTGTCATAAGGGTAAACGACCTTCATACCCGCCGGGAAAGTGGGCTGCAGTTTAGCCAGCTCTGCCTTCACCGCCTCCGCCGTGTTCAGGGCGTTAGCGCCGGTCGCCAGTTTGATACCAATACCGGAAGCGGGTTTACCGTTATAACGTGCGATGATTTCGTAGTTTTCCCCACCCAGTTCAATCTGAGCCACATCGCGCAAACGAACCTGAGAACCGTCAGCATTCACCTTAAGCAGAATGTTGCCGAACTCTTTGGTCGAGGTCAGACGGGTTTGTGCAATGATAGAGGCGTTCAACTGCTGTCCCGGCACCGGTGGCGTGCCGCCTAACTGACCGGCAGCGACCTGGGCGTTCTGGGTTTTCAGCGCGTTGATAACGTCAACAGGGGTTAACTGATAGTTATTAAGCTTGCTGGGATCCATCCAGATACGCATGGCATACTGCGCCCCGAATACCTGGGTATCACCGACGCCAGGCGTACGGCTGATCGGATCTTTGATGTTTGAGGCAACGTAGTCAGAAATATCGTTCTGATTCATACTGCCGTCATCGCTGATAAAACCGGCGACCATCAGGAAGCTACTGGAGGATTTTTTAACCTGAATCCCCTGTTGTTGCACTTCCTGAGGCAGCAAAGGCATGGCCAGTTGCAGTTTGTTCTGCACCTGAACCTGAGCGATATCGGCATCGGTGCCTGACTCAAACGAAATCGTCAGCGTCAGTGCGCCCGATGAGTCACTGCTTGATGACATATACATCAGGCCATCAATACCATTCATGTTCTGTTCGATGACCTGAGTCACCGAGTCTTGCAGCGTTTTGGCGTCAGCACCTGGGTAGTTGGCCTGAATCTCAATTGCCGGCGGCGCAACATTGGGATATTGCTCGATCGGTAATTTAAGAATCGATAACGCGCCCGCTAGCATCACGATAATAGCAAGAACCCACGCAAAGATGGGGCGATCGATAAAGAACTTAGCCATGTATCAACGGCTCCTGTTATGACGATGTTTTAGCAGACTGCGCTTTGGACGGATCGCCGCTGGCGGCTTTGGCATCATCGGTGACTTCTTTAGGCGTAACCTGCGCACCCGGTTTTGCGCGTTGCAGACCGGTAAAGATCACGCGCTCACCCGCTTTAAGCCCATCAGTCACCAGCCATTTGTCGCCAATAGCCTGGGCCGCTTTAATCTTACGTGCTTCAACCTTGTTATCCGCGCCCACCACCATGACAGAGGCATCGCCGGTTGGCGTACGGCTCACCGCCTGCTGTGGCACTAAAAGGGCATTCGGGTTGGTGCCTTCCTCCAGACGAGCACGGACAAACATGCCAGGCAGCAACGCTTTGTCGGGGTTCGGGAAGATCGCACGCAGGGTGATGGATCCGGTGGTCTGGTCAACGGTCACGTCGGAAAATTCCAGCGTACCCGGCTGAGCATAGTCTTTGCCGTTTTGCATCAGCAGGGTGACATTCGCTTTGCCATCGTTCTGTTTCAGCTGACCCGATTCGAGTTCTGAACGTAAACGCAGGAAATCTTCACTCGACTGGGTGACATCGACATACATCGGATCAAGCTGCTGCACGGTTGCCAGCGCCGTGGTTTGCCCGCTCTGCACCAGCGCACCTTCCGTTACGGAAGACTTACCGATACGGCCGCTGATGGGCGAGGTGACTTTGGTGTAGGCAAGATTAATACGGGCGGTTTCCACATTGGCTTTGGCTGACTGAACCGCGGCATTGTTCTGCGCGGCGGTGGCCACAGCCGTATCGTAATCCTGCTGACTGATGTATTTAGTGCCGAGCAGCGGCTTATAGCGATTCACGGTAAGCTGCGCAATGCGTGCGTTAGCCTCCGCCTTCGCTAAATCGGCTTTAGCACTGTCGTAGGACGCCTGATAGGTCGCCGGATCGATCTGATACAGCGATTCCCCTGCTTTGATCTCTCCGCCTTCAATGAAGTTACGCTTCAGGATGATACCGGAAACCTGCGGGCGAACTTCAGCAATACGAAAAGCCAAAGTGCGGCCGGGTAATTCAGTCGAAATTTTAAGGGGTTCACTTTTAACCGTAACAACACCCACCTCAGGTGGCTGCTGCTGCTGGGCGGCCTGGTCGGATTTATTTCCGTCACATCCTGTTAACACGAAGCTGCCTGATAGCATCAGGACGGCCGCCAGAGGCGTTAACCCTCTGAATTTAGTCATAAATAAACCTCTAGAGTCCGATATCGAATGATCAATGGATCACAAAGCCAGGAACCCATTGCTGCGTAAGAGTTTAGGTCGTGCTATGGTACATACATTCACAAATGTATGTAAACTTACTCGATTGTAAAAAAAGTCCCCTATGGCACGAAAAACCAAAGCGCAAGCTCTTGAAACCCGGCATCAAATTCTTGACGCTGCACTTGCCCTTTTTTCTAAAGAGGGGGTTTCAGCCACTTCCCTGGCGGATGTCGCATCCGCAGCCAGCGTAACACGGGGGGCAATCTACTGGCATTTCAAAAACAAAGCCGATTTGTTAAACGAAATATGGCTTCGCAGTGATGCAGGGCTGGATGATGTGAAACTTGAGTATCAGACAAAATACCCCGGTGATCCACTTTCCATTCTGCGAGCGATGCTGGTGTATATCTTTCAGGCGACGGCCAGAGATCCTCAGCGCCGCGCGCTAATGGAAATTATCTTCCACAAATGCGAGTTTGTGGGGGAAATGGCGGCGGTAAAAAGCATTCAGCAAAGCCTGTTGCTGGAGCGTTACAATGAAATAGAAGACGTTTTGCGCCAGTGCATTGATGCCGGGCAGCTCCCGGAAACCTTCCAGACGCGTCAGGCCGCGCTGATTATGCGCGGCTACGTGAACGGCATGATGGAAAGCTGGCTGTTTACACCCGATAAGTTTGATCTGGTTACCGATGCGCCTGTGCTGGTTGATGCGCTGATTGATATGCTGCGCTTCAGCCCAACGCTGGCTAAAAAGGCCTAATCTTTACGCTGCGTGTCGCGCTTTCTTTCAAAGTCGCGCTGAACGATGGCCAGTGCAGACAGCACGGTTTCTACCGCGATCTGATTCTCTTCAAGCAGCTGAATGAGATCGACGGCCAGTTTGACCTCTTCAGGCGCCGTTTCCAGGGACATCTTTCCTCCTGAGCAGTTGTATCATGGGCCAGATAAGCGTGCCATCCGGGAATCCCCTCCAGCACGGATAGCGCATTAAGTGTTAAAGGCGCTGTTTGCCAGCGACATTGCCCACTCCACCGAACGGATGGCCTGTCGACAGCGTGCCATACGACCTTCGAGCACCTCCAGGTCTTTCTTCAACTGCTGCT
Source organism: Pantoea ananatis LMG 2665 (assembly GCF_000710035.2). Classification (GTDB taxonomy): domain Bacteria; phylum Pseudomonadota; class Gammaproteobacteria; order Enterobacterales; family Enterobacteriaceae; genus Pantoea; species Pantoea ananatis. Next base: position 155,103 of record NZ_JMJJ01000004.1, read on the forward strand.
GCACGGCCAGCGTTTCCGCCAGCGCCATTCGCTGTTCACGCTGGTCGATCATAGCCTGCAGTCGACGTTCATACTCGCGGTATTCCTGATATTTTCGCTGCCGGGAAGAGGGCTGAGCGCGCTCCTGTGGGCTACGCAACTGTTGGGTGCGGGCCTCACGTTGCAGAGCAGCAATCTGATCGACCAGATGGCTGGCCAGCCACTGGCTGCGGGCCACGTCACCGTTGGGCTGGCACAAACGCTGATAATTGTGTTCAATCTCCTGCAAATAATCTGCCAGCCGGGTGCCTTTGGTGGTAAAGAGCTGGCTGTCAAAGCGGGGGGAACGGCAGTATCCATCAGGATGGCTGGCAATATCCTGTCGTAAATCAAGCATGCAGTTAAGCAGGCGTTGGTGTGCAGTGACGTAACTCATCGCCCGAGACTCAGGTATGCTAAGGTTACGGGACTGGAAACGCGCTGAGCGATCGTTATGCAACGCATAGTATTATTGACCCTTGGCTGGCTGGCGATTGTGCTTGGCATACTGGGTATTGTATTACCTTTATTACCCACCACGCCATTTATGCTACTGGCGGCCTGGTGTTTTGCCCGCTCTTCTCCCCGATTCCACTACTGGCTGCTCTGGAGATCGCCTTTTGGCCGTTATATCCGCCACTGGCAGCAGCATCGTGGCATGCCCCCCGGTGCAAAAAGCCGGGCGATGATCGTGATTGTAATAACCTTTGCGGTGTCTCTCTGGCTGGTTCCGCTGTGGTGGGTGCGCGTCATGTTACTTATTATGCTGGCTGTGCTACTGCTGTTTATCGGGCGCATGCCGGTGGTGGCAGAAACAGCGGATGAACGTTTACCGCCGCGATAAAGTTGCAATTAGCCGACCATTTGCTTAGATTTGGGCCTCTTCGTGTGTAGCTTCCCATTATTCATGCCTCTTCGCTGAGCCTTTAACCCGGTGTTGGCGCTATTGAAGCTGCGCAAAACAGAACAGAATTTTTTTACCAGGCTTAAGATTATGACCGACACTGCGCAGCAGCTTGAACTGATTAAAAACAGTATCAAAAGTATTCCTGATTACCCGAAGCCGGGTATTCTTTTCCGTGACGTCACCAGCCTGTTGGAAGACCCAAAAGCCTATGCCGCGTCCATCTCGCTGCTGGTAGAGCGGTATCGCAATAAAGGCATCACCAAAGTGGTGGGCACGGAAGCGCGGGGTTTCCTGTTCGGGGCACCTGTCGCCCTCGGACTGGGGCTGGGCTTTGTTCCGGTGCGCAAGCCGGGCAAACTGCCACGTGAAACCTTCAGCGAAGCTTACGAGCTGGAATACGGTACCGACCGACTGGAATTGCACAAAGATGCTATTCAGCCAGGCGATGTGGTGCTGGTGGTCGACGACCTGCTGGCAACGGGGGGCACGCTCGAAGCGACCATCAAACTGATTCGTCGTGCAGGCGGCGAAGTTAAGGACGCGGCATTTATTATCAACCTGTTCGATCTGGCAGGTGAAGCGCGTCTCAAGGCGCTGGGCGTTGACAGCTACAGCCTGGTCAATTTTCCCGGCCACTAAACCTCGCTTGCGGCCTCGAGCTCCGCCAGGCCGCACATCTTTCCCTGTTCAAGATAACGAGTGATAGGTGAAAGCGTAGCTGTTAGACTACTGCAATCATATACAGGGGTTGCAGTGCGTCTGCGCTCACATTTCCATCCAAATTCGTCGAAACCACATGAGCTATCAGGTACTTGCCCGAAAATGGCGTCCACAGGCGTTTGCTGATGTTGTCGGTCAGGAACATGTTCTGACGGCGCTGGCGAATGGATTGTCTCTGGGACGCATCCATCATGCTTATCTCTTCTCCGGCACGCGGGGCGTAGGGAAAACTACGATTGCCCGTCTGCTGGCAAAAGGGCTTAACTGCGAAACCGGTATTACCGCAACACCCTGCGGTCAGTGCGACAACTGTCGTGAGATTGAGCAGGGGCGCTTTGTCGATCTTATTGAGATTGACGCGGCCTCGCGCACCAAAGTGGAAGACACACGCGATCTGCTCGATAACGTGCAGTACGCGCCCGCGCGCGGCCGGTTTAAAGTCTACCTGATCGATGAAGTGCACATGCTGTCGCGTCACAGCTTCAACGCCCTGCTGAAAACGCTGGAAGAACCGCCTTCGCATGTAAAATTCTTGCTGGCCACGACCGATCCGCAAAAACTGCCGGTGACGATTCTGTCGCGCTGCCTGCAGTTTCATCTAAAAGCGCTTGAGGTCGATCAGATCCGCCAGCAGTTGGATCATGTTTTAGAGCAGGAGCAGATCGCGCGTGAGCCACGCGCCCTGCAACTGCTCGCCAGAGCCGCCGATGGCAGCATGCGTGACGCGTTAAGCCTTACCGATCAGGCCATTGCAATGGGCGAGGGCAGCGTGACCAGCGCCACCGTGGGCACGATGCTCGGAACGCTTGATGATGAACAGCCGCTTGGTCTGCTCGAAGCCGTGGTTGAGGGCAATGGCGAACAGATGATGACGCTGCTAGCCCAGGCTGCTTCACGCGGCGTTGAGTGGGAAGCCCTGCTGGTTGAGATGCTGCGCCTGCTGCACAGGATTGCCATGGTGCAACTCCTGCCCACGTCGCTCAATGACGATGAAGAGAGCAATGCGTTACGCCTGCGTGAGCTGGCGCGCGCGGTGCCACCGGCCGATCTCCAGCTGTACTACCAAACCCTGCTCATGGGGCGTAAAGATTTACCGCTTGCGCCCGATCGCCGCATGGGGATTGAAATGACATTGCTGCGCGCCCTGGCGTTCCATCCTAAGGCAGCCATCGCCGAACCGATCGCGCGGCCAACGCTGACGGCGCAGTCGGCACCGGCACCGGTGCAGAATGTCGCTGCCCAGCCCGCTGAAAAGGCGCCCGCGGCGCAGCCGCAAATGGCCGCGCCGGAACCGGCTGTCAGTCAGCAGGCCGTGCCGCCGGCTTCGCCCGATCCGTCACTGTCCAGCTCCACCAGCCAGCTCCTGCAGGCGCGCACCCAGTTGCTGCGCCAGGGAGCAAACAAAGCAAAAAAGAGTGAGCCGGCAGCGCCAGGTGCGCGGCCGGCCAACTCTGCGCTGGAACGACTGGCCTCTGTTACCGAACGCAGCCAGCAGCGAGTCCGAGACAGCACGCCTGCGGCACCGGTAAAAAAAGAGGCTTACCGCTGGAAAGCACAGACGCCAGTGACAGAGGTCGCTGAGCCGGTCGCGACGCCAAAAGCCTTGCGTTCTGCGCTGGAGCATGAGAAAAATCCTGAGCTGGCCGCGCGACTGGCGGAAGAAGCCCAGCAGCGCGATGCATGGGCGGCAGAGGTCGCGGGCTTACCGCTGCCTAAACTGGTTCAGCAACTGGCCCTGAATGCATGGAAAGAAACCACGGATAACGGCATTTGCCTGCATTTACGTTCCAGTCAGCGCCACCTGAATTCCGCGTCGGCGCAGCAGGCCCTGAGCGCCGCGTTAAGTCAGGCAGCAGGCCATCAGGTTGAACTGTCGGTTATTGAAGACGATAATTCTTCGGTATTGACGCCACTGGAGTGGCGTCAGGCCATTTACGAAGAGAAGCTGGCGCAGGCGCGTCAGTCAATCTTGAGTGACACCCACATTCAAACCCTTCGTCGCTTTTTTGATGCCGATTTGGATGAGGAAAGCATTCGACCCGTTTGAACACGCTGCAACGGTCTGAATAAACCGCGTTGTAGCCTCAGCAGAGAGAGAAAACTATGTTTGGTAAAGGCGGATTGGGCAACCTGATGAAGCAGGCCCAGCAGATGCAAGACAAAATGGCCCAGGTTCAGGAAGAAATTGCCGCCCTGGAAGTCACGGGTGAATCAGGTGCTGGCATGGTCAAGGTCACGATCAACGGTGCTCACAACTGCCGCCGGGTAGAAGTCGATCCGAGCCTGCTTGAGGACGACAAAGACATGCTGGAAGATCTGATTGCCGCCGCATTCAACGATGCCGCTCGTCGCATTGACGAAGTGCAGAAAGAGAAAATGGCCTCTGTCTCTTCAGGTATGCAGCTGCCACCAGGCTTCAAGATGCCGTTCTGATGCAAACCAGCCCCCTGCTAGAGTCTTTAATGGAGTCGCTGCGCTGTTTGCCGGGCGTTGGGCCTAAATCGGCCCAGCGTATGGCGTTTCAACTGCTACAGCGCGATCGGAGTGGCGGAATGCGGCTGGCGCAGGCCCTGACCCGGGCGATGTCGGAAATCGGCCACTGTGCCGATTGCCGCACCTTCACCGAGCAGGAAATTTGCACCATTTGCGCCAATCCCCGGCGTCAGCAAAATGGTCAAATTTGCGTGGTTGAGAGCCCGGCAGACATCCATGCTATTGAGCAAACCGGGCAATTTGCCGGCCGCTATTTCGTGTTGATGGGGCATCTTTCGCCGCTGGACGGCATTGGTCCAGCCGATATTGGTCTTGACCGACTGGAACAACGGCTGGAAAAAGAAACGCTTCACGAAGTGATTCTGGCGACCAATCCCACGGTTGAAGGTGAAGCTACCGCGAACTACATCGCTGAATTGTGCGGACAGTATGGCGTCGACGCGAGCCGTATTGCGCATGGGGTTCCGATGGGCGGTGAACTGGAAATGGTCGATGGCACCACGCTGTCCCACTCCCTCGCCGGTCGTCAAAAGATTAAATTTTAAACGCTTGCCGGTGTTGTGAAAGACACCGGCTTGAAAACCTCTCATTTATCCCCACATCCTCCTCAACGTTCGTTAAATCTGATTCTGTTGAGGTAGCAATGACCATGAAAGGACAAGAGACTCGTGGCTTTCAGTCAGAGGTAAAACAACTTCTGCACCTGATGATCCATTCTCTCTATTCAAACAAAGAGATTTTCCTGCGTGAGCTGATTTCCAATGCTTCGGATGCGGCAGATAAACTGCGCTTCCGCGCGCTGTCTGATGCCAGCCTGTATGAAGGCGATGGCGACCTGCGCGTGCGTCTCTCTGTGGATAAGGACAACCGTACCATTACGCTGAGCGATAACGGTATCGGCATGCGTCGTGATGAAGTGATTGAAAACCTGGGCACCATTGCTAAATCAGGCACCAAATCTTTCCTGGCGTCTCTTGGCTCAGACCAGGCGAAAGACAGCCAGCTGATCGGTCAGTTTGGCGTAGGCTTCTATTCGGCGTTTATCGTCGCCGACAAGGTCTCTGTGCGCACCCGTGCAGCGGGCGCGGCAGAAGATGAAGCTGTCTTCTGGGAATCCGCGGGTGAAGGGGATTACACCATCGCGGATATCAGCAAAGCCGAACGCGGTACCGAAATTACCCTGCACCTGCGCGAGGGCGAAGATGAGTTCCTTGATAGCTGGCGCGTACGCAACATTATCAGTAAGTACTCCGATCACATTGCCCTGCCGGTAGAAATCGAAAGCAAAGACGAAGAGACCGGCACCACCACCTGGGAGAAAATCAACAAGGCCCAGGCGCTGTGGACGCGCAACAAAGCTGACATCAGCGATGAAGAGTACAACGAGTTTTACAAACACATCGCCCACGATTTCAGCGATCCGGCTATCTGGAGCCACAACCGTGTGGAAGGTAAACAGGAGTACACCAGCCTGCTTTATATCCCGGCGCGTGCGCCGTTCGACATGTGGAACCGCGATCATAAACATGGCCTGAAACTGTACGTACAGCGCGTGTTTATCATGGATGATGCCGAGCAGTTCATGCCGAATTACCTGCGCTTCGTGCGCGGCCTGATTGACTCAAACGATCTGCCGCTTAACGTATCGCGTGAAATCCTGCAGGACAGCCGGGTAACCCAGAGCCTGCGTGGCGCGCTGACCAAGCGTGTGCTGCAGATGCTGGAGAAACTGGCAAAAGACGACAGCGAAAAATACCAGACCTTCTGGAAAGAGTTCGGTCTGGTACTGAAAGAAGGCCCGGCGGAAGATCACGCGAATAAAGAAGCGATTGCTAAACTGTTGCGCTTTGCCAGTACCCAAAGCGAAGGCGCGGCGCAAACCGTTTCGCTGGAAGAATACGTCAGCCGCATGGTAGAAGGTCAGGAGAAGATCTACTACATCACGGCCGACAGCTATGCCGCCGCCAACAGCAGCCCGCATCTGGAGCTGTTCCGTAAGAAAGGCATCGAAGTGCTGCTGTTGTCCGATCGCATCGACGAATGGATGATGAGCTACCTGACCGAGTTCGACGGTAAAGTCTTCCAGTCTGTCAGCAAAGCCGATGACGCACTGGATAAGCTGGCCGACGAAGAGACGGAAGAGCAGAAAGAAGCTGAAAAAGCGCTGGAGCCGTTTGTTGAGCGCGTGAAAACGCTGCTGGGTGAGCGCGTGAAAGAAGTGCGTCTGACGCACCGCCTGACCGATACGCCGGCGATTGTGACCACGGATGCGAACGAGATGACCACGCAAATGGCCAAACTGTTTGCTGCGGCAGGTCAGGACGTGCCGGAAGTGAAATACATCTTTGAAATCAACCCCGATCACCAACTGGTGAAACGCGTGGCGGATACCCAGGATGAAACCCGCTTCGGTGAGTGGATAGAGCTGTTACTGGATCAGGCGCTGCTGGCCGAGCGCGGCACGCTGGACGATCCTAACCAGTTTATCCGCCGTATGAATCAGTTACTGACGGCGTAAGTCAATCAAAACCGGTGGCAAGGTCCACCGGTTTTTTTTGCTTAAGTGCATCGCCTGATTTCAGCGAGCCGTTTTGTTGCGCAAACGCCATGAAATGCATTCAGCCTAAGCCGCCAGTCCGAAAATGCCCTTTCGCTGACCTGACGCACTGCTATCACGCGCTAAAGCCAGTACACTAAACTTTCCTGACCCGCCGCTTCCTTGTGGTGGGCGGGTCATAATGGTATGTTCTTCCGCTTCTCAGATTCATCAATGCGATTCGCAAGGGGATTTACGCAATGCGTATTATTCTGCTCGGAGCTCCGGGCGCAGGTAAGGGGACTCAAGCCCAATTCATCATGGAGAAATACGGCATTCCGCAGATCTCCACTGGCGACATGCTGCGTGCAGCGGTTAAAGCTGGCACCGAACTCGGCAACCAGGCGAAAGCCATTATGGATGCCGGTAAGTTGGTTACTGATGAGCTGGTCATTGCGCTGGTTAAAGAGCGCATCACCCAGGAAGATTGCAAAAACGGTTTCCTGCTTGATGGTTTCCCACGCACCATTCCTCAGGCTGACGCAATGAAAGAAGCCGGTATTAAAGTGGATCACGTGCTGGAGTTCGCCGTACCGGACGAGCTGATTGTTGAGCGTATCGTAGGCCGCCGTGTTCACGCGCCATCAGGCCGCGTCTACCACGTCAAATTCAATCCACCGAAAGTGGAAGGCAAGGATGACGTGACCGGTGAAGAGCTGACCACGCGCAAAGACGATCAGGAAGAAACGGTGCGCAAACGTCTGGTGGAATACCATCAGCTGACTGCGCCGCTGATTGCTTACTACAGCAAAGAAGCGGAAGCGGGGCACACCGCGTATCACAAGATCGACGGTACGCGCAACGTGTCCGACGTGAGCGCAGAGCTGGCTAAGATTCTTGGCTAAGCGGATTGGGGCTGGCCAGGCTGGCCCCTTTTGCCCTCAACGCGTTGACTTGCCCCCTCTGTCTGTTTCTCTCCTCTTCCTGCATGCTGCTGGACAGAAGGCCGAGGTTCGCCTGATGCTAAATACAATGGCAGAACATACTGAGATGAGTATGCAGTGGGTTCACTTGCGACAGTAAAGTCACGACACAGAATGTGATATGCTCCTCTGCCTGTTTTTTCTCACGGCAGTTACCATGAAATTTCCCGGCAAACGTAAATCCAAACATTACTTCCCCGTTAGCGCCCGCGATCCGCTGTTACAGTCCTCCCAATTTGATAGTGAAGACGGCAGTTGGGTGGTCGGCATCGATCAGACGCTGGTCGATATCGAAGCCAAAGTTGATGACGCCTTTCTTGTTCGCTACGGCCTGAGCGCTGGCCATTCGCTGGTTATCGACGATACCGTGGCGGAAGCGCTGTATGCGGAACTGATGCGTGACGAACTGGTGACCCACCAGTTTGCGGGCGGCACAATTGGTAATACGCTGCATAATTTCTCGGTGCTGGCGGACGATCGTTCCGTACTGCTGGGCGTGATGTGCAACAATATCCAGATTGGCGGTTATGCCTACCGCTATCTGTGTAATACCTCCAGCCGAATGGACCTGAACTATCTGCAGGGCGTTGACGGTGCGATTGGCCGCTGCTTTACGCTGATTGGCGACCAGGGCGACCGCACCTTTGCTATCAGCCCGGGGCAAATGAATCAGCTCAGGGCGGAAAACGTCCCTGAAGACGTTATTGCGGGCGCCTCTGCGCTGGTGCTGACCTCCTATCTAATCCGCTGCGAGGCGGGCGAGCCCATGCCTGAGGCAACGTTAAAGGCCATTGAATACGCCAAACGCCACAACGTGCCCGTGGTCCTGACGCTGGGCACCAAACACGTCATCGGCGACAACCCGCAGTTCTGGCGCGATTTTCTGCGCGATCACGTTTCAATTGTGGCCATGAACGAAGAAGAAGCCCTGGCGCTGACCGGCGAAGCCGATCCTCTGCTGGCATCGGATATGGCGCTGGAATGGGTTGACCTGGTGTTGTGTACCGCAGGGCCGACCGGATTGTATATGGCGGGTTATACGGAAGAGGCGTTCAAGCGCAAAACGAATCATCCGCTGCTGCCTGGCGCGATTGCGGAGTTCAACCTGTACGAATTTAGCCGAGCGATGCGTAAACAGGACTGCCAGCAGCCGCTACGCATTTTTTCTCACATCGCCCCTTATATGGGCGGCCCGGAAAAGATCATGAATACCAACGGGGCAGGGGACGGCGCACTGGCCGCATTGCTGCACGATATTACGGCAAACAATTATCATCGCCGCAACGTGCCTAATTCCAGTAAGCATGCGCGCGCTTATCTCACCTATTCGTCCCTGGCGCAGGTTTGCAAATATGCGAACCGGGTAAGCTATCAGGTGCTGAACCAGCATTCTCCCCGACTGACGCGCGGCCTGCCCGAGCGGGAAGACAGCCTGGAAGAGTCCTACTGGGATCGTTAAGCCGGAAAGACAAACTGCCCCTCAGCAACGCTGCCGCTGCTGAAGGGCAGGTCATTAGCTGTTGCCTTCACAGGCGAGCCTGGTGTGATCCTGCTCAAGGTTTTCCTGCAGTTTCTGAATGATGCTGGCGGCAATCTCGCGTTCGCCCATCACGACATGGTTTGCGCCACGTTCCAGAATGTACTCCACCTCATCATCATAATGGGCATGCACAATGATGTTGATGTCCGCTTTTTTCTGGCGGGCGGCGGTAACGATTTCCCCCACCTCATATCCGTTGGGAATGGTGATGAGCAGCCAGGCTGCACAGTCCACACGGGCTAACTCCAGCGTGTTTGCGCGGGCAGCATTGGCCAGCACGGCCCGAATGCCCTGATCGCGTAGTGCTTTGACGCGAGGAATCGAACTCTCGACCACCACCACCGGAATATTGAGCGCCATCAGTTGCTCACACAGCAGGTTGCCGACGCGACCATAGCCAACGATTACCGCGTGATGGCAGATATCCACCGGAATCTGTTGTTCTTCTTCTTCCAGCGCCTCTTCGAGCGTCTGCTGCTCCATCGTTTCGTTCTTAGACAGATAGCGCCCCAGCAGGGTAAACAGCACCGGGTTGAGCATGATAGAAAGAATGGCGGCAGCCAGCACCAGATTACGGCCCTCTTCATCCAGCAGCCCCAGGGAGATCCCCAGCCCGGCAAGAATAAAGGCAAACTCGCCGATTTGCGCCAGGCTGACCGAAATGGTCATCGCGGTGCGGCGTGAATGACCCAGCAGCGAGACCAGAAACCACGCCGCGGCAGATTTTCCTATCACGACGATCACCAGCGCCCCCAGCACGGCCAGCGGTTCTTTCACCAGGATCATCGGGTCGAACAGCATCCCGACAGACACAAAGAACAGCACCGCAAAGGCATCACGTAGCGGCAGCGTGTCGCGGGCGGCGCGCTGGCTTAACTCGGACTCGTTCAGCACCATACCGGCAAAGAAGGCCCCGAGGGCAAAAGAGACGTCAAAGAACTCGACGGCGCCAAACGCAATGCCCAGCGCCAGGGCTAATACGGCCAGCGTAAACAGCTCACGTGAACCCGTTGCGGCACTTTTCGCGAGGATCCAGGGCACGGCACGGCGACCGACGACCATCATTAACACCATAAAGGCGGCGACTTTACCGATGGTCCAGAGCAGGTCCCATATCACCAGGCTGGCGCTGGCGTTACCCTGTTCCATCATGCCGGCAATCGCGGGCAGCAGGACCAGCGTAAGCACCATGACCAAATCTTCAACAATCAACCAGCCAATAGCAATCTGGCCGCGCTGGCTTTCAATAAGCTGACGCTCTTCTAATGCGCGCAGCAACACCACGGTACTGGCGGTAGAAAGACACAAACCGAACACTAAGCCCGTCATCCAGGACCAGCCCATCGCCCACGACATCAGCATTCCCAGTAAGGTCGCCACAGCGATCTGTGCGATAGCGCCGGGAATGGCTATCCGCTTTACCGACATCAGATCCTTGAGTGAGAAGTGCAGACCGACGCCGAACATCAGCAGGATAACGCCCAGCTCTGCGAGTTCCGGTGCCAGATTGGTATCAGCCACAAACCCCGGCGTAAAAGGGCCAGCCAGTACGCCCGCGACTAAATAACCCACTAGCGGCGAAATGCGTAACCGATTTGCCAGCATTCCAAGGAGAAAAGCCAGGACCAGAGCCCCGACGATAGTCGTAATCAACGGTGTGGTGTGATGCATGCCAGTCTCCATGGGTATAAATGTGTCCGCTTGTAACAAATGAGTCTAATGCATATCGGAAAGGATCGCTGAATAATTTGTGGGATTAACAGAAAAAATTATGCAAATACGAGAAAAATGCAATCGGAAGGCTGTTTTTATCACTTATCCCTATCACCGGCTGGTTTAGCGCTTCATCAGGAACAGAACGGAATAAGTTTACGCCCGTTAAATGACACAGACGTGACGCCAATGATGCGCGAATGCGCTATAAACCGTCACCAACCGGAACCAGCGTGAGATTTGATGAGGCCAGTCAGCCTCACAAGCGTAATAGCGGTTTTTTCAGATTGAAGCAGCGGTACCATCGCTGTGCTGGATGTCGGGTAAAAACATCGTGAAAACAGTCTATTGTGCCGAAGCTACAGCGCAAAGCTGACAGCACTCATGAAAAAAGTCTGGCTGTCAGGTTGAGCTGAAAACAGCAGTCATGCCGGAAAAAGCGCAAAGACCCACTTTGTCGAGTTGATGTCGCAGCGGTTAACAATGTTGCAGGTTTAATGAACAACACCTTCATATCCCGTCAACATTTAGCCTTTTAACAGCGCGTCAGAGAGAAGAGAGCGGAGAAATCAGACGGTTGGCGTTTCCTGCCAGGTCGCCTGGCCTGCCATAATGGCCAGACGGAGCCGTATTCATCTTGAGTTACGGCCGTTTCTGTGCGACACAGAAGGGCGCCGATGGCCGGCGGGTGAAACGGATAACAATCAAAGGAGAAGGGCTGTGTTGATATTTCGAGGGGCAGGAGCAGGTCTGGCACTGCTCGTGATGTTATCGTCGCTGTTTACCCATGCTGCAGTGCCTGACCGCAGTTACCGTTTCAGCATTCTGCATACCAACGATCAACATGGGCATTTTTGGACTAATGATCAGGGTGAATACGGGCTGGCGGCGCAAAAAACGCTAATGGATACGCAGCGTTACGATATTCAGGCCAAAGGCGGTGGGGCGTTAATCTTGTCTGCTGGCGATGTTAACAGCGGCGTGCCTGAGTCGGATGAGCTGGACGCGGAACCCGACATTCGCGGCATGAACCTGATTGGCTACGACGCCATGACGCTGGGCAATCACGAGTTCGATAAACCGCTCGCCGTCCTGCGTAAGCAGGAAAAATGGGCCAAATTTCCGTTCCTGGCCGCCAACGTCTATCAAAAAAGCAGTGGTAAGCGCCTGTTTAAGCCCTGGGCTGTATTTCAGCGCATGGGGTTAAAAATCGCCGTGCTCGGATTGATTACCCCCGATACCGCCCGGCTGACAAATCCTGCGCAGTTAAGCGATATCGAATTCCGCGATCCCATTGCCGAGGCCGAAAAGGCCGTCGCCGAGCTGCGTGCTACTGAGAAGCCCGACGTTATCGTCGCGTTAACCCATCTTGGCCATTATGACGACGGTCAACACGGCAGTAACGGTGTTGATGACGTGACGCTGGCCCGCAGTCTGCCAAAGGGTACCCTCAATATGATTGTCGGGGGGCATTCGCACGATGCGGTATGTATGGAAAAAGAGAATGTCAGCCGTAAAGACTATCAGCCAGGCCAACCCTGTGAGCCCGATCGGCAGAACGGCGTCTGGATCATGCAGGCGGAAAAATGGGGTAAATACGTAGGGCGCGGCGATTTTACCTACCGCAATGGAGAGGTGACGCTGGAGGCCTACCAGCTGATACCGGTCAACCTCAAACACAAAATCAAAAATCTTGATGGCAGTGAATCCTCACTGACCTGGCAGGAAGCCATCCCGGCTAACACCGCAATGATGAAACTACTGACGCCTTTTCAAAAGCGCGCAGACGCGAAGCTACGGGTCAACGTGGGAAGCATTAAAGGGGATTTCCCCGGCGAAAAAGAAACCGTGCGGTTTAAACAAAGCGCCATTGGGCAGTTAATACTGCGTGCGCAGATGGCCGCAACGCAGGCTGACTTCGCCGTGATGAGCGGGGGAGGGATCCGTACCTCGCTGACATCCGGCCCGGTTGCCTGGCGCGATCTGTTACAGGTACAACCCTTCGGTAATCAGGTCGTTTCCGTCACGCTGACCGGCGCAGAAATCAAACGCTATCTGGCGGTTGTGGCAAACATCAAACCTGATTCAGGCGGTTTTGCCCAGTTGGCCAACGTCAGCCTGATCGCCAACGGCAGCAGCGTCAGCCAGGTCAGGATCAACGGACAGCCGCTGGCAGATGAAAAAACCTATCGTATGGCGACAAACAGTTTTAATGCCGCAGGCGGGGATGGCTATCCGCGCATCGACACGCATCCGGGTTATGTGAACAGCGGCAAGGTGGATGCGCAGGTCCTGCGGGACTGGCTAAGCGCCCATTCTCCGGTGAACGCCAGCGATTACCAGCCACGTGAGGCGGTTATTTATCAGGCTGAGCAGGCAGCACCACCAAAGGACGAGGCGAAAGACGCGACGCCGTTGCGGCGCTATCCCAAAATGGTGCTGACGTGGATCCGGCACTGGAATGGAGAGAGTGCAACGCTGCATTAAGCCCAGGCAGGGAGAACGCCTCCCTGCTTGTTTTCAGGCGCGGCAGGATTTGCGGCCGAACCAGTGTGGACGCAGTTTGTCCCACACCAGGTTGTAGACGAAGGTGTAGGGCAGAAAGAACAGAAAAAACGCGACTTCAATTAAAAATGCCTGCCACAGTGAAATCTCCAGCATCCAGGCCGCCAGCGGCAGGCCTATCAGGATAAAACCGCCCTCAAAACCCAATGCGTGCAGCGCTCGAAGCAGGGCGCGGCGTTTCTTCCCTGGCGGATAAAACCGATCAAACACGCTGTTGTAAATCATATTCCATAGCATTGCCACCGTAGACAGCATGATCGCCAGCGCTCCCATCTGAAACAGGGGTTTATCCATAAACCATGCTGCCAGCGGAGCAATCGTCACGATGGCCAGGCCTTCAAACAGGGTGGCATGGACGATGCGCTCTGTGAGTGAACGGGTTTGCATTTCAATCTCCTTTATTCAGGCTGCGCATTCTCCCACGACAAAATGCTAAGATAAAATGATCATCTATCGATAAAAGCGATGGTTCTCATGCGTTACTCACCGGAATCTCTGGAAGCCTTTGTCCAGACCGTTGCCAGCGGCTCGTTCTCAGCGGCCGCGCGGGCGTTAAAAAAAAGCCAGTCTACCGTCAGCGTGGCTGTGGTTAATCTGGAAGCCGATCTCGGTTTCGCCCTGTTTGACCGGCGCGGCCGCCAGCCACAGCTCACCGAGCAGGGGCGACGCTTGCTGCCTCAGGTGCAGCAAATCCTCGCCGCCAGCGAGCGACTGGATGCGCTGGCGACGCGCTTGTCCGAGGGAACAGAGCCGCGGCTCAGCGTTGCAGTCTCAGATTTTTGGCAAACGCATTACCATCAGCGACTGCTTAAGCAATTTGATCAGCATTATCCTGATGTCGAGCTGGAAGGCATTGCGGCGGAAGATGATGATGTCGTTGAACTGTTGCAAACCGGGCGTGCGCATATTGGGGTGATTCGTGCCCAGCCAACGCTGCCGGCTGACATTGCGATCGCGCGCCTGCAGGTTGATGCTGAATTAGGGGTTTATCTGCATCGTGATCATCCCCTGGCGCGGGAAACCACGATCAGCGAAAGTCAGCTCGAACCTCTTCGTCACCTGCGCCTCAATACCTGGACCGATCGTCGTGCACCGACTTTCCAGGGGAGAGCCTGGTCTGCTCAAACCTATTATGTGCTGCTGGAGATGGCGGAACAGGGCTTTGGCTGGAGTATTTTACCCCGTTGGCTGGTGAAACAGTTTGGACATGGTGTTTTAAAGGAGTTGCCCTTACCAGGATGGCCGCAGCGCATCGCGGTTGACGTCGTCTGGTCGCGCCGCAATCCGCCCGGCCCTGCCGGGCGCTGGATGATTGATGAACTCTGCGCACTGCAACCGGCTTAGTCGCGTCGGGCAATATCCGCTAAGGGTGCCTCCAGCAGCCGTGACAGATCCTGTGGGCTTAACTCGATATCCAGCCCGCGCTTACCGCCGGAAATAAACAGCGTCGCAAAGGCGTTTGCCGAGCTGTCGATCACCGTAGGCAGGCGCTTTTTTTGGCCCAGCGGGCTGATACCGCCCACCAGATAACCGGTGATGCGCTGGGCCAGCATGGGATCGGCCATCTCGGCTTTTTTGGCATTGAACGCTTTTGCCACTTTCTTGAGGTCGAGCTGAGTGGCGACGGGCGTAACGGCCACGGCAAGGTGTTTCGCCTCGCCGTTCAACGCCACCAGCAGGGTTTTATACACCTGCCGGGCGTCCAGGTTGAGCTTACGAACCGCTTCGTCGCCAAAACTGGTTTCGTTACTGTCATGCTCATAAGGATGAAGTGTGAAGCTGACCTTTTGTTTTTCCAGTAGTTTTACCGCGGGCGTCATTGTTGCCTCATATTCAGAAAAATCTTATTACGTATTAATGAACAATAAATGTGGCGAAATAATGTGCTTTAGGCGAGAATTGCCACGCGCCAGCAATCCTGTTGTTGGCGACAACTAAAATCATTAACACATTCCTCTTTGAAGAGCCGATATGACTGTCGGCTCTCTTTTTTTTGCCGTGAGTTATCTGACGCGCATCATTCCCGGCAGGTTATTCTCGCCATATAAATGCAGAGCGCCGACCGCGACGACATATCGGCCCGAAGGCAGGCGACGTAAATGATCACACCACTGGCTGTTACGCTGGCTAATCAGCGTGTCGTTCAGGGTCTGACTGAATGTCGCTGGCAACGCAATCTGGGGATCGCGTGGCGGGCTTTCCAGCCACCAGCTCACCATCGTTTGCAACATGCGTGCGTTAGTGTGCCAGTGGGTCAGCGTATCCGCCAGCAGCGCCATGCCATCGTCGGGCAAGGATTTCAGCAGGGTGATTTGCGCCTGCGCACCTTCCAGTTCAATCACGGGTTTATCCATCGCCCGCGCGGCCTGTAGCAGCTGATAATCAATACCGAAATCAGGACGTAACCCCAGCCGCTGGGCCTGCTGGGCCTGTAGCATCAGCGCAATCTGCCAGGCCGGTAACGTATCAAACCGGCTCAGGGACAGACCGGTTTCGTTGCACAGTGTTTCAAGCTTCGCCAGCGCATCATCATCCATTCTGGCGATCAGTGGCGGACGCTCTTCCGTGTTTTCAAATGGCGATCCTCCCTGGGTAATATCCGCTTCAACCACCAGCGCATCGGCTTTTTGCAACTGCTGTAGCAGCCGGACCGGCAGGGGCTGCATGTCACGGGTGCCCATATGAATGCTACCCACCAGATGAAACCGGCATTCGCCCGACTGAATATCCACGGCGGGCCAACGATAGCTGGCTGGAAAAAGCGGATTAATCCAGTTACGTAAACGTTGCAAAAGGCGCGCTGTCATTCCCTGTCCTTCACTGTTTGAAAGCCACCATGCTAGCGGGATCCCGTTGCGAAAGACAGAGCAGGGCAGTTATTGCTAAACGCGTGGCTTATAGCGCAACAGGCGGTTAGCATTGCTCACCACGGTTATTGACGACAGCGCCATGGCAGCACCGGCAAAAACCGGGCTAAGCAACAGGCCGGTAAAAGGAAAGAGCACGCCTGCCGCCAGCGGAATACCGATAACGTTGTAAATAAACGCGCCAAACAGATTCTGCCGGATATTGCCCAGGGTGGCGGAGGCAATCTTTAAGGCATCCACCACGCCATGCAGATCGGCCCGCATGAGCGTAATCGCTGCGGTTTCTACCGCCACATCGCTGCCGCCGCCCATCGCAATACCGACATCAGCCTGCGCCAGTGCAGGAGCATCATTGATACCATCGCCCACCATGGCAACCTGCCTTCCTTGCTGCTGTAGTTGGCTTATCGCATCGGCTTTACCTTCGGGCAGTACGCCTGCAATCACCTCATCAATCCCGACTTCATGCGCAACAGCCCGGGCCGTATTTTCATGATCCCCGGTCAGCATAACCAGTCGGTAACCCGCTGCATGCAGCCGCTGCAGTGCTGCTTTCGCTTCGGGGCGCAGCGTATCCCGCAAGCCAATCAGACCGGTAAGCTGTCCATCCTGTGCCAGTAATACCGGGGTTGCCCCTTGCCGGGTGAGCCTGTCAATTTCAGCCCGCGCCGGTTGGCAATCCACGCCGTAATCGTGTAACAGACTGACATTACCCAGTAACAGCTGTCTGCCATTGAGTATGCCGCTTACGCCTTTGCCGCGTATTGTACGAAATTGCGCAATCGCGGGTGTTGCTGCGGTACCCGCTTCCGCCAGGATCGCTTTCGCCAGTGGGTGACCCGATGCCTGTTCCAGGGCCGCCGCCGCAGACAGGATCGAATCGCGCGTGCTGCCGTTCCAGCTCATCACCTCGGTCACCTGCGGTGTGCCCCTTGTCAGCGTGCCGGTTTTATCAAACACCAGCGTATCGATACGGCTGGCGCGCTGCAGTGCATCGGCATCGCGTACCAGCACGCCGTATTCGGCGGCGCGGCCGGTTCCGGCGATAATCGACATGGGCGTGGCCAGGCCCAGCGCGCAGGGGCAGGCAATAATCAGCACTGTGGTGGCCACCACCAGCGCGTAGGCAATCTGAGGCGCCGGACCGGCGGTATACCAGACTGCGGCGCTTATCAGGGCGATAAGCACCACCACCGGCACAAACACGGCAGAAATACGATCGGCCAGGCGACCCACATCTGGCTTACTGCTCTGGGCTTTACGGACTAACTGAATGATGCGCGCCAGCGTCGTATTGCCGCCGGTCGCGCGGGCAATGAAGCGTACTGTCCCGTCCTGCACCAAGGTGCCGGCAAACAGACGATCGCCCTGCGTTTTGCTTTGCGGCACCGCCTCACCGGTCAGCATGGCCTCATCACACCAGGCTTCACCGTCCTGGACTTCGCCATCGACCGGCACGCGATCGCCCGCGACCAGCCGCAGGATCATGCCGGGCTGTACCGCGCTAACCGGCATTGAGGTTTCACCCTGTTCCGTTACGACTCTTGCCTGTTCCGGCGTCAGATCGAGCAGGTGTTCCAGGGCTCGCGAGGAACGCTGACGCGCGCGTTGTTCAAGCGCATGACCCAGATTGATCAGGCCGAGAATCATTACGCTGGCTTCGAAGTAGAGATGACGCGCCTGCAGCGGGAAGAACGCCGGCCAAATCACCACGCTAAAGGAGTAGATCCAGGCGGCGGCGGTGCCCAGCGAGACTAAGGTATCCATTGTCGCGCTGCGGTTGAGCAGGCTGCGGCAGGCACTGCGGTAGAAGTGACCGCCCGTGGCGACCATCACCAACAGCGTGACCGTGCCCAACACCAGCCAGGTGGTATGATTGTCCTCGGTGAGCATCATGTTGTCGCCCAACATGCCCCAGATCATTAACGGCACGCCAAACAGCAGTGCAAGTCCCGCCTGCCAGCTAAAACGTCGCATGGCGCGTCGGGCGCTGCGCTGCTGCTTTTCACGTCGTTGCTGTTCGTCTTCGACCACTTCCGCCCCATAGCCGGCCGCATCCACGGCGGCGACCAGCAGATGGGGTGCCACATTGCCCATCACCAGCGCGCTGCGTTCGGCCAGATTCACGCGGGCCTGTTGCACACCACTTACCTGCTCAAGGGCTTTCTCAACCCGGCTGACACAGCTGGCGCAGCTCATCCCGTCGATTAACAGCACGTGAGCGGGCTGATTTTCAGTTGCCGGAAGAGGAGAAGACTCCGTTGTCAGCGCCTCCGGCGGCGGCTCTGCTGCTGTCAACGGCTCAGGCTTTGGGCTGGAACCCGCAGCTTTTAATGTTGCATGGTAGCCCGCTTGTTCAACGGTAGCGATCAGCGCGGTAGCGTCTGCACGGCCTGACACGCGGGCTTCCTGTTGAGTAACCTCAGCCTGCTCGACATCGTCGCGCTGTTCGAGCGCATCTTTGACGCGTTTTACGCAGTGGCCGCAGGACAATCCGTCCAGCGCCAGAACAATCGTGTTTGACATGGTTGACTCCTTTATCAGATGTGCGGGGTTGATCGTTCAGATGTGACTGTCATTCAGGTTAAACCTTCCCTCAAGGGGAAGGTCAAATCCTGAATGGCCAGATAAAGGAAGTTTATTCACCGGTGGTGTACCTGGCTTGCTGGCGTTGACATGACTCAGGACGCCACAAGAAGAAAGCCCCGCGTAACCTGCACTGTCCAACTTTTGCGGCAGTCCAGATAAGCAGGGCTTTTTTGACTTTCATCCGGCTTAAAGGCGTGCAAGCCCGCTGATGAAAAGGGGTGACGAAATGACGGCCAGCCCTGCGCTTACTGCCGAGGCTTCATCCTGTTCGATCATGCCTGTCGCTCAAGATATACATAGTTCCGTGCTTCGCCAGATAAGCGGGACTGATTTACCTGCTATCCGCGTTAACGGGATCGACATTTCGCTGTTCCCTGCTGTGCAACGGTTTTCGCCAGGCATGCTAAACCCTTTGCAGGCGCACAGGATGAGTCAATTACCCTTTGGGTCTGGTAAAGAAGACCAGCGTCCCGATAATGATGTCGCCAATAACCCAAAGGGTGCCGATCGCCATTAAACCTAAACCTGCTCCAAGCGCAGCACCGGCTTTTTCCGCATCGGAAGCCGCGTTATTGATAACGTCGCCACTTCCACCTAATCCTGCGAACAGGCAGTACACCATAAGAATGTTAAACAGAATGAAAGTCCACTTAACCATTTTGCCAAAAAAAGAGCGACGCGGCTTTCTGAGCTGCCTGGCACATGATGGACAACGTAATGCTGAATCACTCACTTCCTTATGACATTCTGGACAGCTGACTAAAGCCATAATCCAATCCCCTATACTTTAATGATGATAATGATTTGTTACAAACTGGCGGGATTTTATCGGAATTTTCTGCGTTGACAAGCGTTATCATCTTATTTTTTATAGGATTGATGACAGATTGACCGGCTAACCAGTTTGTTTTGAACTCAGGCGCGTTTTGGCATTACTCAGGTTAACCGGAAGCGTCAGCCGAAGGCCTCTGCAGCGACCGCGTTGACTTAGATACCGGGACGAGAACCCTTTTACCAGGCAGGGTGATCTATAATCTCCTGCATGAAATGCCTTGTTTTCCACCTGTTCTCGGGTGCAAAACGACAGAGTCGGGCACGAGTGACGTAGAATCAAACACTGATTTAGCCCGGCAGCTCAAGGGCTGGGCCTTTTAGAAGCGCCCCGTATAGGGGAAGATCAGGAAAACTGTTATGAATATTAGTACCGTGGCGAAAAAGACCGGGCTAACCAGTAAGGCTATTCGTTTCTATGAAGAAAAGGGCGTAGTCACGCCCCCGCTGCGCGGCGATAACGGCTACCGGCATTACAATTCACACCATCTTGATGAGCTGAATTTATTACGCCAGGCACGGCAGGTGGGGTTTACCCTTGATGAGTGCCGCGAGCTGGTCGGGCTGTTTAACGACCCTGAACGCCACAGCGCGGACGTTAAGGCGCGTACGCTGCAGAAAGCTGACGAAATTGCTGCGCATATTGAAGAACTGCACGCCATGCGCGCACGCCTGTTGGCGCTGGCGGCGGCCTGCCCGGGTAATGACAGCGCGGACTGCCCGATCATTAATAACCTGGCAGGCTGCTGCAGTCAGGTTGGCGGCACGCGAGACTGAATGCGCAGAGTAATACCTTCCACTGCTACCACTTCAACCAACGTACCGGCAGGGAGATTCTGGTCTGCCTGAACGCGCCAGCTGCTGTCGCCAACGCGGACGTGACCGATACCGTTTTGCAACGCACTGTCCAGGGTCAACTGCAGGCCGATCATCTGGTTGCCGCGCTGATTAAGGGAATTTGGCTGCTGGTTGCGCTCGCGATAGCGCATTACGCGATGCCAGATAAATACGCTCGCCAGCGTTAATGCGGCAAACAAAGAGCCCTGGGCGGTCCAACTAAGCGGCAAAGCCCATTCTGTGATACCGACCAGCATGGCTGCGAGCCCGCTCCAGAGCAGGTAGCCATTTGTGCCGAGCATCTCAGCCGCCAGTAGCAGCCCGCCCAGCGTCAGCCAGAACCAGTGCGGATGGGCAACAATCTCACTCACCATCAGCGTTTCGACTCGCTGCGGGTTTCTTTTAACAGCTCACCAATTCCGCCGATCGCACCCAGCAGGCTGCTGGCTTCCAGCGGCATCATCACCACTTTACTGTTACTGGACTCACCAATTTTCTGCAGCGCATCCGTGTATTTCTGCGCCACAAAGTAATTTACGGCCTGAATATCGCCGGCGGCTATCGCTTCCGACACCATTTTCGTGGCGCGGGCTTCCGCTTCCGCCTGACGTTCACGGGCTTCAGCCTGCAGGAAAGCCGACGTTCGTTCCCCTTCCGCTTTTAAAATCTGCGCCTGTTTTTCCCCTTCGGCCCGCAGAATTTCCGCCTGCCGCACACCTTCCGCCGTCAGAATATCGGCTCGTTTAGTACGCTCCGCTTTCATCTGGGCGTTCATGGCGCCAATCAGCTCCTGTGGCGGACGAACGTCACGAATTTCAATACGGGTGATTTTTACGCCCCAGGGATTGGTAGCTTCATCAACGATATGCAGTAAGCGGGTATTAATGCTGTCTCGCTGAGACAGCATCTCATCCAGTTCCATGCTGCCCAACACGGTGCGCATATTGGTCATAGTGAGGTTAAGAATCGCCAGCTCCAGATTGCTGACTTCATAGGCGGCCCGCGCCGGATCGATGGCCTGGACAAAACAGACCGCATCAATCGTGACGTTGGCGTTATCTTTGGAGATGATCTCCTGAGAGGGAATATCCAGCACCCGTTCCATCATATTGATCTTATGACCGATACGATCCATAAAGGGAACAACCAGACTCAGGCCGGGCTGAAGCGTGCGGGTGTAGCGGCCAAAGCGTTCGACCGTCCACTGATAGCCTTGCGGAACGATTTTCACGCCGGACCATACGGTGACCAGGGCGACCAGGATGAGAACAGGAATCACGGTGAGCATATAACCTCCAGGTTGTCAGATGAACGGGCCAAATCGTTCGGCCCGTTTTCTGCTTACATCAGTAAAGCAGGGAATAGAGCTGGCGGCGATAGCGTGCGGCAAGCGCATCGCCAGTGCCCAATGCCGCCAGGATCTCCTGCAACATTTTACGCGCCTGGCCGTCAGCGGCGTTCAAATCGCGTTTAATGACGTTAAACAGCAGTTCCAGCGCTTCTTCATTACGCCCGACCTGATGCAGCTGCAGCGACAGTTTGGTCGCCAGTTCAGCGTTATCCGGGTCGCTTTCCAGCTGTGATTGCAGCTGCTGAATTTCAGGCGTATCGGCCGCCTGTTTCAGTAAATCGATCTGGGCGATCAGGCTTTGATAACGGGTGTCCTGATCCTGCAACGGCACGGCGTTGAGTACCGTTTCTGCTTCATCGCTACGGTTCAGGGTAATCAGCACTTCCGCCAGCAGAAAACCAATTTCGCTGTCTTTATTACTGAGCTGCCATGCCTCTTTCAGCAGCGGTAATGCGTCCAGCGGTTTACCTTCCTGCATCAGCGCCATCGCCTGCTGGGCTTTTAACTCTTCCTCACGCGGCAGCACTTTTTCCAGCAGGGCGCGCACGGCGTCTTCCGGCTGTGGCCCCTGGAAACCGTCAACAGGCTGGCCGTTCTGGAACAGGTAGACGGTGGGAATGGAGCGTAACCCAAATTGCGATGCCACCCTTTGCTCTTTATCACAATCCAGTTTGGCAAGAATAAACTGGCCTGCGTATTCCTGAGCCAGTCGCTCCAGCAACGGCGTCAGTTCCTGGCAATGTTGGCTGCGATCCGACCAAAAGTAGAACAGCACCGGTATCTGCATTGACTGCTCAAGGGTCTGTTGCAGGTTGGATTCGTTAATGTCGATAATCGAAGCGTGTGGTGACATGACTAAGTCTCTTTGCAGAAAATGTTTAAAGAATATGGGGCCGACTGGCCCTGCTTCAAGCTGTATTCGCGCAATACCTTTACTGACTGCGAATTATGCGATCCAGTATCCAGCCTGGCAGCGCGCGTTTCAACAGGCCCATCGCGTGTGCGACCAGCGTCACCGGATAACGCAAACGCGGATGTTTGCTTTCGAGCGCATGGCGCAGCTTAGGTAAAATGGCCTCAGGCGGCAGCGTAAACCGCGCGGCCAGACCGGGATTCAGCACCGGATTATCCTGCTCACCCTGCGTCACATTATCGGTGAATCGGGTCTGGATTGGACCCGGTTCAATGAGGCTGACGCGCACGCCGCTTGCGTGCAGCTCCATGCGTAACGCATCGCTCCAGGCTTCCAGCGCATATTTACTGGCGGCATAAACGCCCCGACCCGGCGTGGAAATCAGGCCTAACACCGAACTGGTATTCACGATCCGGGCATTGCCAAAAGCCTTCAACGCCGGAAGCAGCCGCATAGTGAGTTGGTGGGTGCCAAACACATTGCTGGAAAATTGCTGTTCAAATTGCTGACGCGTGATGGTGTTTAACGGACCATAGGTGCCGAAGCCGGCGTTATTAAACAGGGCAAACAGCCGGTTACCGGTCAGCGCCAACACCTCATCGGCAGCGCGGTCAACGCTCTCTGCGTCGTCCAAATCCAGCATCAGCCCCGTAAAGCCGAGGCTTTGCATGTGCGCCACGTCGTCGGCTTTTCGGCAGGCTGCAATAACGTGATAGCCGCGAGCCAGCAGGTCATTGGCTGCAACCAGGCCAATACCGCTCGAACAGCCCGTGATCAAAATGGTTTTTTGCATGTGTTACCTTTTTTGCACAACTACTGCTTAACTAATGGGGCCAGTTCTTTCGCCATCAGTTCAGCGATAAAGGGTTGGGCGTCAGGATTGGGATGAATACCATCCTGCTGCATCCATTCGGGTTTTAAATAAACCTGCTCCATGAAAAAGGGCAGTAAAGGAATATCGTGCTGTTTCGCCAACTGCGGATAAATCGCGCGGAACGCATCCGTATAACGGCGGCCGTAGTTGGCGGGTAAACGTACTTGCATCAGGATCGGTTTAGCCCTGGCGGTTTTTACCTGCTCGATGATGGTGCTTAACGTTTGCTCAATATCCTTTGGCGGAAAGCCACGTAAGCCGTCGTTACCGCCCAATTCGATTAACACCCACTGCGGTTGGTGCTGTTTTAATAGGGCAGGTAAGCGCGCCAGTCCTTGTGCGGCGGTATCGC
This sequence comes from Pantoea ananatis LMG 2665, assembly GCF_000710035.2. Classification (GTDB taxonomy): domain Bacteria; phylum Pseudomonadota; class Gammaproteobacteria; order Enterobacterales; family Enterobacteriaceae; genus Pantoea; species Pantoea ananatis. The sequence continues at coordinate 179,192 of NZ_JMJJ01000004.1, forward strand.
CGCTAATACTGGCATTAATCACTCTGGGCTGCTGCTGCCAGTTTTTATCGAGCAGGCTGGGCCAGGCTTTACTGGCCGACATTTGATAGCCTGCACTCAGGCTGTCGCCCAGCACCAGCAACGTATCGGCCGCAGCAAGACGGGACACCAACAGACAGCACAATAACAGGAAAGGATAATGCCAGCGGAAAACATTCTTGAAGTTCATCATCTTACTAAGTCCGTGGGTCAGGGAGAGCATCAGTTAACCATCCTTACCGGAGTTGAGTTAGTTGTCAAACCAGCTGAAACAATCGCCCTGATTGGCGAGTCAGGATCGGGCAAATCTACGCTGTTGGGGATTCTGGCCGGTCTGGATGACGGCAGCCAGGGCGAGGTGCATCTGCTGGGCCAGCCCTTGCATCAGATGAATGAAGAGCAGCGGGCGGCCTTACGTGCGCAGCAGGTAGGATTCGTGTTCCAGTCTTTTATGCTGGTGCCAACGTTAAATGCGCTGGAAAATGTCCAGTTGCCTGCACTGCTGCGCGGTGAGAGCGACCGTCAGAGCCGTGACCAGGCACGGGAGCTGCTCACGCAGTTACGCCTGGGTGAGCGTTTGCTGCATCTGCCCGCGCAGTTATCCGGTGGTGAGCAGCAACGCGTCGCGCTTGCCCGGGCCTTCAGCGGTCGTCCGGGCCTGCTGTTTGCCGATGAGCCAACGGGGAATCTGGATCGTAAAACGGGCGAGCGTATTGTCGATCTGCTGTTTTCCCTCAACCGCGATTTTGCCACGACGTTAATTCTGGTTACCCATGACGAGCAGCTGGCGGCGCGCTGTAACCGACGCTTGCGTCTGCGTGACGGCAAACTGTGGGAGGAGCAATGATCTGGCGCTGGTTCTGGCGTGAGTGGCGTTCGCCCTCACTGTTAATCGTCTGGCTGGCACTCACTCTGGCGGTGGCCTGCGTGCTGGCGCTGGGATCAATCAGCGACCGGATGGAAAAAGGGCTGAGTCAGCAGAGTCGCGACTTTATGGCGGGCGATCGTACCCTGCGCACCAGCACGGCGGCACCGCCCGACTGGCTGGCGAAAGCGCAGCAAGCGGGATTATCGGTTAGCCGTCAGCTGAGCTTTATGACCATGACCTTTGCCGGCCAGACGCCGCAGCTGGCGTCGGTCAAAGCCGTCGATAACCACTACCCGATGTTTGGCGAGCTGCAAACCCGCCCTCCGGGCCTGAAACCTCAGCCCGGCACGGCACTGGCCGCTCCGCGCTTAATGGCGCTGCTTAACCTCCACGTGGGCGATGAACTCGATGTGGGAGATACCACGCTGCGTATTGCCGGAGAGGTGATACAGGAGCCGGATGGCGGTTTCAATCCGTTCGAAATGGCGCCGCGTTTACTGATTAATCTGGCCGATGCCGATAAGACCGGCGCGATCCAGCCCGGCAGTCGCATCACCTGGCGCTACAAGTTTGCTGGCACCCCTCAGCAGCTGGAAAACTACGACCGCTGGATAACGCCGCAAATAAAAACCGGTCAACGCTGGATCAGTATTGAGAACACCGAAGATGCGCTGGGCCGTTCAATGCAGCGCGCGCAGCAGTTTTTGCTGTTATCTGCGTTGTTAACGCTGATGCTGGCGATCGCTGCCGTGGCCGTGGCAATGAGCCATTATTGCCGAAGTCGTTACGACCTGGTGGCGGTGCTGAAAACGCTGGGTGCTACGCGCGGCGCGCTGCAAAAGCTGATTATTGGGCAGTGGCTGGCGGTATTGCTGCTGGCGGCCGTAGCGGGCGGGGCAGTCGGGCTGGGCGTCGAAGCCCTGTTGATGAGAATGCTTAAACCCGTTCTGCCCGCATCCCTGCCTGATGCGAGCCTGTGGCCGTGGGTATGGGCCACGGGGTCGCTGTTTGTCATTTCCCTGCTGGTGGGATTGCGTCCTTATCGCCTGCTGCTGGCGACGCAGCCTTTGCGCGTATTTCGGCGCGATGCCGTCGCCACCGTCTGGCCGCTGAAAATCTACCTGCCGGCGATGGCTGTCGTGGTGGTGGGGCTGCTGGCGGCGCTGGTGGGCGGCAGTAAAATGCTGTGGGCGCTGCTGGCGGGCGTGGTGGTGCTGGCGGGGCTACTGGCGCTGCTTGGCTGGGGCTCGTTACTGCTTCTGCGCCGTCTGACAGTGCGAAATCTGGCGCTGCGTCTGGCGATTAATCGGCTACTGCGACAGCCCGCGATGACGCTGAGCCAGCTTGCCGCGTTCTCACTGTCGTTTATGTTGCTGGCCCTGCTGCTGGTGATGCGAGGCGATCTGCTGGATCGCTGGCAGCAGCAGTTACCCGCAGACAGCCCGAACTTTTTCCTGCTTAACATGACGGCCGATCAGGTGCCGCAGGTGCGTGATTTCCTGCAGACGCATCAGATTAAACCAGAAACCTTTTATCCCATCGCACGGATGCGGCTGAGCGAGTTGAACGGCCAAGCCGCCGATCCTGAACGGGATAATGCCCTTAACCGTGAGCTCAACCTGACTTCGCTGGCGGCCCTCCCTGCGCATAATCCGCTGGTGGCGGGCAACTGGCCGCCTGCCGTGGGGGAAGTGTCTATGGAGGCCGAGCTGGCGGAGCGGCTGGGGGTGAAGCTGGGAGACAGCTTAACGTTTGAGGGGGATACGCAAAAGTTCAGTGCCAAAATTACCAGTCTGCGCAAGGTTGACTGGGAAAGCCTGAAGCCAAACTTCTTCTTTATCTTTCCACCCGGTGCGCTCGACAGCCAGCCGCTGACCTGGCTCACCAGCTTTCGGCTGGACAATAACCCCACGCTGCTGGCGCAGCTAAACCGTGAGTTCCCGACCCTGAGCCTGCTGGACATTGGCAGCATCATGCGTCAGATCGGACAGGTGCTGACCCAGGTCAGCCAGGCCCTGGAGATTATGGTGGTGCTGGTGACCGCCTGTGGCATATTGCTGCTGATGGCCCAGATTCAGGTGGGCATGCGTCAGCGCCGTCAGGAACTGGTGGTGTACCGCACGTTGGGTGCAGGCAAGCGACTGCTGCGGACGACCTTGTGGTGTGAGTTTGCGCTGATTGGCGTGGTGTCCGGCGTTGCGGCCGCAGTGGGGGCTGAAGCGGCGCTCTGGGCGCTGCAGCGTAAAATCTTCGATTTCCCGTGGCAGCCCGACTGGGCCTTGTGGCTGGCGTTACCGTTGTGTGGCGCGTTGTTGTTGTCGCTGTGCGGAGGCTGGCTGGGCGTGCGTTTGCTCAAGGGCAAAGCGCTGTTCAGGACGTTCGACGGCGCATGAAAAACGCCGTGCGCGGCAAGGCTGCGCACGGCTTCAGTCCGTCTTAAAGCTTGTCTGTGGCCCAGCGAATACCACTGGCATATTCAGCCGGCAGCAGGGGCAACAGCGCATGCAGTGCAGCTTTGAGTCGGGGCTGATCGCTGTCGGTCAGGTTCAGATGGCCCACCTTGCGACCCTGGCGAACCGCTTTGTCATACCAGTGCAGATGGACAAGCGGCTGCTGTAGCCAGTCTGGATTCACATCGGTGCCAATCAGGTTGATCATGACCGAGGGCGCAATGACGACCGGCTGGGGCAACGCCAGCCCCAAAATCGCGCGCAGATGCAGTTCGAACTGGCTAATCGAGGCGCCGTTCTGCGTCCAGTGTCCACTGTTATGCACCCGCGGCGCCAGCTCATTAATCAACAGACCCTGTGGCGTCACAAAACATTCCATCGCCATCACGCCAACGTAGTCAAGCGCGTGAAGGATCGCGCCCAGCATTCCTTCGGCCTGCTGCTGCTGTTCCACATCTGCCTGGGGAAAAGCGACGCTGGTCCGCAGAATGCCTTCTTCGTGCAGATTATGTGTCAGGGGATAAAACACGGTGCTGCCGTCGTGGCCGCGCGCGCCGACCAGCGACACTTCACCTGAAAAGTTAATGCCCTGTTCGACGATACACTCGCCATAGCAGTCGTCGGGTAACGTGGCCGTTTCGCTGGCCCGTAAACGCCACTGACCGCGACCGTCGTAACCCCCGGTGCGGCGTTTAACAATCGCCAGTTCACCCAGCCGAGAGAAAACCGCAGGCCACTCGCTTTTATCCGCCAGCAACTGCCAGGGCGCAGTCGCCAGATTAAGCTCGTCCAGCAGTTGCTTTTGCGTCAGGCGATCGGCCAGACGCGGAAAAATATCGCGGTTCACAAAGGCCGGATGATTCGCCAGCTCGCGCGTCAGAGCGGTTTCGGGCCAACGCTCGATTTCGGCCGTAATCACGCTTTCGGCGATAGGCAGGGCGGCGGGATCGGCATCCAGCCCCACGGGATGAACGGCAATGCCCATCGGCTCGCCCGCCTGGCGCAACATGCGGCCAAGCTGACCGTTACCCAGTACGCAAACCGGCTTCATGCGTCCTCCCGCGGATCCGGATTATCCAGCACCTCATCGGTCTGTGCCTGACGCCAGGCGGCCAGACGAGATGACAGCGCGCTGTCGTGAATCGCCAGAATCTGCGCGGCCAGTAATGCCGCATTGGCGGCACCGGCTTTACCGATTGCCAGCGTGCCGACCGGAATACCGCGCGGCATTTGCACAATAGAGTAGAGGCTGTCAACGCCGCTCAGCGCTGCGCTCTGCACCGGCACGCCCAGCACAGGCAGCAGGGTTTTTGCCGCCAGCATGCCAGGCAGGTGCGCCGCGCCACCGGCACCGGCAATGATGACCTGAAAGCCGTTATCTGCAGCCGTTTCGGCAAAGCTAAACAGCTTGTCTGGGGTACGGTGCGCTGAGACCACTTCCACATGGAAGGGCACGTCCAGGCTGGAGAGGATTTCCGCAGCGAACTGCATGGTGGACCAGTCACTTTTGGAACCCATAACAACAGCGATGCGGGCCGGGGCGGCATTCGACGACATGCGGTCAACTCCTGTGAATGAAAACACACCTGACCAGGCGGACAGGTTTTGAAGGGCAAAGAGAATAGCATGAGAAGGGCGCAAGGAAAACGGTTGCGTCGGGATTACACGTCGCGCTGGCGGGGTTTTATCGACATTCTGTTCTCTGACGTTGACGCGCAAGAAACGCTGAACTTTAGTTAACAGAGTTGCAAGGTGACTGACATGATGAGCCGCGCAGCACCCGGTTGGTAAGGGATGACGTTAACTGACAGAAAGAGGAACAGGATGATTTCACGCTGGCAACTGATTTTCAGACAAGCAGGCAGAAAACTGTGGTTCAGGGCAACTTTATTTGCCCTTGCTGCGGTTATCAGCGCCCTGGCCTCCATTGTCTTTAAATCTGCAATTCCCCCCTCGGTTTCGGTAAAGGTGGGTGCTGACGCAGTGGACAATATCCTGAATATTCTGGCGTCCAGCATGCTGGCGGTCACCACGTTTTCCTTGAGTACGATGGTAACGGCGTTTGGTTCAGCAACTACCCATGTTACGCCGCGCGCCACGAAACTGGTCGTTGAAGACAGTACAACACAAAATGTTCTCGCGACCTTTATTGGCTCTTTCCTGTTTAGTCTGGTCGGCATCATCGCACTGAATATGGGGGCTTATGGTGAACAGGGGCGAGTGATCCTGTTTGCGGTCACGCTGGTGGTCATTGCATTAATTCTGGTGACGCTTCTGCGCTGGATTCACCATCTCACCTCGCTTGGCAGCGTAGATGAAACGACCTCACGTGTGGAACGCATGGCGCTTGATGTTTTTAGCGCGCGTGCTCAATCTCCTTGTTTCGGCGCCAGGCCCTGGCGGGAAAGCGATCGTCAACCTGCGGGCACGTTTGCTGTTTATTCGGACGCTATTGGCTATGTTCAGCATATTGATATGGACAGGCTACATAAGGCGATGACAGACAGTCCTGTACATGTTTACCTGGTCGCGCAACCCGGATTTTTTGTTCATCCCGCCCGCCCGGTCATGTATGTCACCCACGCCCTGCCTGCGGAGCAACGCAAACTGATGTTGTCTGCCCTGACAATAGCCGCGTCTCGCACTTTCGCCCAGGATCCACGTTTTTGCCTGTGTGTGATGGCAGAAATCGCCTCGCGTGCGCTGTCGCCTGCGACTAATGACCCTGGCACCGCCATCGATGTGATCGGGCGAGCCGTCAGAATACTCTCCTGCTTTGCACGCGAATGTGCGGCGCCAACGGTGATCTATCCCGCCATTCACGTCGCGCCCTTGTCAGTAGACGCATTATTCGATGATTTTTTCTCACCTGTCGCGCGAGACGGCGCGGCGATAAAAGAAGTGCAGTTACGGTTACTTAAGGCGCTGGGCATGTTGTCTGTCGCCTGGCCGGATGCGTACCAGGCTGCAGCGTTGCGTCATGCGCATGAAGCCATGGCATACCTGGCGCGGGAAGCGATCATCCAGACGGACAGAGCACGAATTGAGCGCACATGGCGTGAACAATTTGGTGCAGACTATCCCCATCCCTTCCTGGATGAGAAGCTAAGCGATTCGCCCTGTCAGAAGTCGAAATCGATCAGCTGAATGCCGCTGGCATCGAGTTGAATCATGGATCCCCGACTGTGCCAGGCCCCTAATACGGCACGCTGAGCGTTTACGCCATTCAGCGACAGATCGTGTATCGCGGGACGGTGCGTGTGCCCATGAATCAGCAGTGGCGCCTTATGCTGAAGCAGGGCATCGATCACGGCCTGTTGATTCACATCCATAATCTCCAGCGACTTATGCTGATTGGCCTGTTTACTGTTGGCGCGCATACGTTCTGCGATGCGTTTGCGAATAAACAGCGGCAACGCCAGGAACAGACGTTGAATCCAGGGGTTGTGGACTTTAGCGCGGAACTGCAGGTAACCCACATCGTCGGTACACAGCGTATCGCCGTGCATAATCAGCACTCGATGGCCGTAAAGCGTCAGCACGCGCGCTTCAGGCAACAGCGTCATGCCGCTGGCGCGGGCGAAACGTTGACCGATTAAGAAATCGCGATTGCCATGAATAAAGTACACCGGAACAGGCACGGCTCGCAGGGCATCAGCAACCTGTTGATGCAGGGGATTGGGATCGTCATCGCCTATCCAGGCTTCAAACAGATCGCCGAGAATATAGAGCGCGTCGCAGTGTGGGGCTTCGCGCTGTAAAAAATGCAGAAAACCGGCGGTGATCGCCGGTTCTTCCTGACACAGATGAAGATCTGCAATAAACAGCGTGCGCGACATTACTCGCTGACGGTCACTTTCTGGATGACAACGTCGTCTTTCGGCACGTCCTGATGCATACCGCTGCGGCCGGTTGAAACGGCTTTGATTTTCTCAACCACATCCATACCTTCAACCACTTCTGCAAACACACAGTAACCCCAGCCCTGCAGGCTTTCGTCACGGAAGTTCAGGAAGTCATTGTCAGCCACGTTAATGAAAAACTGTGCGGTCGCAGAGTGCGGGGCAGAAGTCCGCGCCATCGCCAGCGTACCTTTGGTGTTTTTCAGACCGTTGTTGGCTTCGTTACGGATCTCTTCTTTGGTGGCTTTCTGCTTCATGCCGGGTTCAAAACCGCCACCCTGAATCATAAAGCCGTTAATCACACGGTGAAAAATGGTGTTGTCGTAGAAACCTTCACGGCAGTAATCCAGGAAGTTCTTTACGGTTGCGGGCGCTTTGTCATCGAAGGTCTTGATCACGATATCGCCATGGTTAGTCTGGAAAGTTACCATTTTTTTCGTCCTGTAAAGGTTGTCGTCAGTAGCATAGGGTGCGCGGTTAGGGTGCACACGCCTTTTTCTCGAACGTTCTTATATCATAATTTCCGATAATACGTCAGCCAGGCTGCGCAGTTGGCTTGCTTTGCATCGCGTGACAGATAAAAATACGGCACAATATCAGGATACTTAAAACGGTGCGTTACGCACGCTTACTACGGAAACCCCAATGCTGAAGATTTATAACACCCTGAGTCGACAAAAAGAGGAATTTACCCCTATTCATGCTGGCAAAATCGGCATGTATGTCTGCGGCATCACGGTGTATGACCTCTGTCACATTGGGCACGGCCGCACGTTTGTGGCGTTTGATGTGGTATCGCGCTATCTGCGTTACGTCGGTTTTGACGTAAATTACGTGCGCAATATTACCGATATCGACGACAAAATTATCAAGCGTGCCAACGAGAACGGCGAGAGCATCGAAACCCTGACCAATCGCATGATTGCCGAGATGCACAGCGATTTTGATGCGCTGGGCATTTTGCCGCCAGATCGGGAACCGCGCGCCACGCGCCATATTCCGGAAATCGTCGAGCTGGTGGAAAAGCTGATTGCCCGCGGTCATGCCTATGTGGCGGAAAACGGCGATGTCATGTTTGATGTGCTGAGCGATGTGGATTACGGTGCGCTGTCGCGTCAGGATCTGGACCAGCTTCAGGCCGGCGCCCGCGTTGAAGTGGCGGATGTGAAGCGTAATCCCATGGATTTCGTGCTGTGGAAGATGTCTAAAGCGGACGAACCCTCATGGCCTTCACCGTGGGGCCAGGGGCGCCCGGGCTGGCATATTGAGTGTTCAGCCATGAACTGCAAACAGCTTGGCGCGCATTTCGACATCCACGGCGGCGGATCTGACCTGATGTTCCCACATCACGAAAACGAAATCGCCCAGTCTACCTGCGCCCATGATGGTCCCTATGTGAACTACTGGATGCATTCAGGCATGGTGATGATCGATCGTGAGAAGATGTCGAAGTCGCTGAATAACTTTTTCACCGTGCGCGACGTACTGCAGCATTATGATGCCGAAACGGTGCGCTATTTCCTGATGTCCGGCCACTACCGTAGCCAGCTTAACTATGGCGAAGATAACCTGAACCAGGCACGTGCGGCGCTGGAACGTCTTTATACCGCGCTGCGACATACCGATCGCAACGCGGTTGCCGACGGCGGTGAAGCCTTCGAGGCCCGTTTCCGCGAGGCTATGGACGATGATTTTAACACTCCGGAAGCCTATTCCGTGCTGTTCGACATGGCGCGTGAAGTGAACCGTCTCAAAGGCGAAGACATGACCGCAGCCAATGCGCTGGCGGCAAAGCTACGTGAAATTGCCAACGTGCTGGGCATTCTGCAGCAGGAGCCAGAAGTGTTTCTGCAAAGCAGTGCGCAGGGCAACGATGAAGAAGTGGCAGAAATCGAACGCTGGGTGAAAGCCCGTGCCGACGCACGCGCGGCAAAAGACTGGGCGCAGGCTGATGTAGCCCGCGACAAGCTGAACGCGCTTGGCGTGATTGTCGAAGATGGCCCTCAGGGCTCCAGCTGGCGACGTAAATAACGGGCAACACAGGAGAGGGCGAGTCATCGCCCTTTTTTGTCTATGACGATAAAACAGATTCACCTTCGCGGTTTCCGCTCGGTACGCGATCTGACCCTGCCGCTTCAGCAACTGAACGTGGTAAGCGGGCCTAATGGCTGTGGTAAATCCAACCTGTATAAGGCCGTGCGCCTGCTGCACGAGGCCGCCAATGGTCGCCTGGCGTTAGCGCTGGCAGAAGAGGGCGGTATCCAAAAAGTCATGTGGGCAGGGGAACTGCATCGCAGCGCTCGTCGTCAGGATGCCAGCCGACTCATCCTCTCGGTCCTGATGGACGACATGGATTTTGAGCTTGCGGTGGGGTTTCCTCAGAAGCTTGAGACCAGCCTGTTTAACCTCGATCCGCTGGTCAAAGAAGAACGTATCTGGCTGAGTGGTCAGCAGCGGCGTCCCTCTTCCTGCATCATGCAGCGCACGAACCAGACCGCATTTTTGCATAATGTAGAAGGGGAGCGCGTAAGCTATCCGGCCGTATTGCATCCCGAAGAGTCCCTGTTTGGTCAGCTCGGTGAGCCGCACCGCTATCCTGAGCTTTCTCAGATGCGTGAACGTCTGCGCCAGTGGCGCTTCTATCACGAGTTTGCCGTCTGGCCAGGATCACCGATTCGTGCGCCGCAGATTGGCGTGCGCGCCCCCATTCTGGCGCACGATGGCGCTAACCTCGCGGCGGCATGGGCAACCATTGTCGAGCGGGGTCATCATGAGCTGCTCTATAAGGTGACAGCGAAAGCCTTCCCTGATACCGAATTTCAGGTGGATGTCCAGAACGGCCGTTTCCAGATGCTGATGCGGCGACAGGGCATTATGCGCCCGCTGGAAAGCGCCGAGTTCTCTGACGGGACGCTGCGCTTTCTGTGCCTCGTGGTTGCACTGCTCAGCCCCCGCCCGCCTGCCTTTATGGCGCTCAACGAACCCGAGAACAGCCTGCATGAGGATTTGCTCCCGGCGCTTGCGGCGCTGATTGCTGAAGCCAGCCAGTTTAGTCAGCTGTGGATCACCAGTCACTCACCGAAGCTGGCCGCACTGATCGCGCAGCATGCAGAAGTGAATCACATTGAGCTGGAGCAGATTAACGGGGAAACGCGGATAGTTGGGGAAGAAAGGATTTAAGGTGCCCCGGGGACAGGGCACCTGACGATCAGGCAACGACAGTGATGCGCTGTCCGGCAAACTCCACCGTTTGCCCCTGAACGATTTTGCAGCGCTTACGGGTTTCAACTTCCCCATCCACCCGCACTTCACCTTCACTAATCACGACTTTGGCCTGCGCGCCGCTTTCCACCCAACCTTCCAGTTTCAGCAGATCGCAGAGATCAACGTGTGGGAATTTACCTAAAGAAAACGTCGCCATTATGCCTGCTCTCCATCGTGAAACTCTTCACATGCCTGTAAGGTATTTTCGATTAAGGTTGCGACCGTCATCGGCCCAACGCCGCCGGGAACGGGCGTGATATAAGCGGCACGCTCAGCGGCAGCATCAAAATCCACATCACCGACGACTTTGCCGCTTTCCAGACGGTTAATCCCGACGTCGATAACAATAGCGCCCGGCTTAATCCAGTCACCTGGAATAAAGTTGGGCTTGCCTACCGCGACGATCAGCAGATCGGCGTGCTCAACGTGATGGCGCAGATCGCGAGTAAAGCGGTGCGTTACGGTCGTGGTGCAGCCCGCTAACAGCAGCTCCATGCTCATTGGACGCCCCACAATGTTTGAGGCGCCCACCACGACGGCATTCAGGCCGTAGGCATCAATGTTGTAGCGCTCCAGCAGCGTGACGATGCCGCGTGGTGTACAAGGGCGCAGCTTTGGTGCGCGCTGGCACAGGCGACCGACGTTATAGGGATGGAAGCCGTCTACGTCTTTATCGGGCGTAATGCGCTCCAGGATTTTGACGTTATCAATGCCTGCCGGGAGCGGCAGCTGCACCAGAATGCCGTCAATCTCGTTGTCGCTGTTAAGTTTATCGATCAGCTGCAGCAACTCGGCTTCGCTGGTGGCGGCGGGCAGATCGTAAGAGCGGGAGATAAAGCCCACTTCTTCACAGGCACGACGCTTACTGCCGACGTAGATCTGCGATGCAGGGTTTTCACCCACCAGAACGACTGCCAGACCCGGAGCACGTTTACCGGCTGCCAGACGTTGCTTCACTTTTTCTGCAACCTCAAGCCGTACCTGCTGCGCAATCGTTTTACCGTCAATAATTTTTGCTGCCATCAGAGCGTAAATCCACTGTGTTGAGTTTAAGTCGGGGATGGCGCCTATTTTGTCAGAAGCACGTCCGGCTGTCAGGTAGAGATTCTTGCAGCAGGTTTGTTTACGACATTTCGCCGTGACGAAAGTGTGGGTTAACGCTTATGATGCCAGACAGGGACCTTACTGGATGACGTGATGATTTGGTTAATGCTTGCCACTCTGGCTGTTGTATTTGTTGTAGGATTTCAGTTGCTGACCGCCGGTTCACGCCATGCCGCACAGGCACTCAGCAAGCGCCTGCAACTGCCGCCGGTCCATGTTGAATCGATGCTGTCGCAGATGGGTAAAGAGGCGGCGAAAGAGTTTACTGATTACATCGCGGGTGATAACGAAGCGCACTTAAACAACGGCGCGGCGGTTTTGCTGATTTGGCAGGTGCTGATTGTGGATGGCAGCGATGAAAATACCTGGCGCTGGCACAGCGTGCTAACCCGAGCCGGTTTCTCTGCCACGCTTACCCGACAGCAACTGTTGTTGGCACTGGGCTTTTTGCGCCAGTTAGAGCCCGACAGCCAGGAGCTGAATGCGCTTCGCGAGCAATACAACGCGCGCGTCACGCAGCAGGGCGTTGAGCTGGAAGGGGAAACGACAGAAGCAAGCAATTTGGTCTCGCTCAGCGCCTGGCGCGACCGTCATTAGCGCAAATTGGTTATTACCTGGGCACTCGCCGCGCCTCAGCGGCAAAAACGTTGACGTAACAGCGTTCAACCGTATAATTCGACCCAACCTCTCCGCGCCCTTAGCTCAGCTGGATAGAGCACCGGCCTTCTAAGCCGTAGGTCACAGGTTCGAATCCTGTAGGGCGCGCCACCTTCTCTTCTATTTGCATTCCTTAAAGTCTACTTTTTCCTTAAAAATCAGAATATAAATCTTTTAGCTGGTCCATTTCGGGCCAAGGTCACCTATTGCGTTCTTATCCAATATGGGGGCACGACAGGGGGCATCGACAGGTTCAATGGAAATGATGCCCCCAAATGAAGCTAACAGCCCGCCAAATCGACTCTGCGAAGCCAAAAGAAAAGTCATACAAACTTTCGGATGGTGGTGGTATGTATATTGAAATATTTCCAAACGGAGCCGAAAGCTGGCGACTCATGCCTCAAGAGCATTCAAGATAAAATCCCATCTGTCCTTAAACCTTTCGTCCTCGCCTTTAGCTATTTTGAATAAAGGAACTTTGTGGTGCCAGGTCGAAGTATCGTTTATGGATGCGCTCGGGACGACAAATATCTCTGGAGCGGCATTGTTTCCGATATCTTCAGACATATTGCATAAAACGTAAAAAAAATCCGGCGATACGATTGGCCTATGATTTCCGACTGTCCATTGACGTGGAGCGCTTCTGGCCCATGAGCCTTTAACCTGAATGCTGATGCTTTTAGAGCCATCAATAGTGGCAATAATATCAACTGCACTTGATCCACTGGTAGTTAGTGCCGCACTAATGCCCAGTCTTGATAGCATATAAGCAACATAGTACTCACCCGCATCACCGGCGTTTTTAGACGTGCGCTTAATTACATCAGACATATTCAATCCTTGGAATTAAAGTGGCACTCACCGATAAACAAGAAACGTTCTGTCGCGAGTACCTCATCGATTTGAACGCTACGCAAGCTGCTATTTGGGCTGGGTATAGCGATAACACCGCCCGTAAGATTGGCAGTGAAAACCTCACAAAACCAGACATTGCGGAAGTTATCATCGACATTAGACCAGAGCGCAACGAAAGGGTAGAGGTAAATGCAGACTATACAAGGCGCATTTACGACTGCGCCAGATGATGATAGGTTGAAATATAATGCCACACACATTAGGATTATTCCTCTTTTAATCAGGAAGATTATTTAATGTTTGGATTCGATAAGTTAATTACGCCAAAAATTATCACTGCTCTTTACCTTGTTACAGTTGCGTTACTCTCGATTGCTGCTGTGATTACTTTCTTCACAAGAGGCGTCAATGGAGCGGGATTAATACTTCTATTGATGGCTGTATTTGCGAGGGTTTTCTTCGAGAGCATCATGGTATCGTTCAAAAACAACGAATATCTGCGTCGAATAGCGGAATCGCTTGAAAAAAAATGACAGCAGTCAAGCCGCCTCCGGGCGGTTTTTTATTGTCGTAATTCTACTTAAGTAACATTTGCCAGAGATTGCAGTGAATGGCCGACCAATGCCACCCATTGAGCTAATGGAGGAATTCAAGCCATATATCTCTCACTCCGGCAAATGAAAACAGACAATTGAGTTCAGGATCAGATAGTTAGCCCAGAAGGGCGGCTGCACAATCCAGACCATGCGCACCTTGCCGAAGCTGACGTTGGCTTTTTTTTGGGCGGCATCAGCTTTCGCCAAAAAAGGCGCACGGTTTTAGGGCAGAGCAAAGAAGTGATGATACGTACATGCCACTTTTAGGATTTCCGAGTCCAAAATGGTGTTTTGTTGTGTAGTTGACCAGTAAAATTTGTCAGCTTAACAACTGAGTTTAATGTCGATATATATAAGAGGCTAGTTAACTCACCAAAGGAAATTAAATCATGTTTAAATTAGTAAAAGCCTCTATCGTAGCAGTTTCTGTGATCGCATCTTTTTCAGCTATGGCTGACTGGCAGCCTTATAAAACTGTTTCATTGGATGGGTTTAATAATACAATCCCCGGTGGTAGTGTTTACAATGAAACTAATGTGGCTTCAGGTGTTTATCGCTTCCGTATTGACCCGAATTCAGCTGGGGTAGATTATGCTACTGGCCAGTCAGGAAATACGAATTCTAAATCCGCTGCATTAATGACCTATGATCGTACGACAACTACAGATAAAACCGCTGCTGTAAGTTTTTATGGTTTGAATAATGACGGGCTTCAGGCTTCAGGCTTCATCGCTCATCCATGCATTTCCACAAGGTGGTGGTTTTGATTTGTATCTTCAAGATTGGCAGCGAGCAGATAACTCAGGCACAGTTAATGTAATAATTGAAAAGTGGCAGAATTAATTTGTCATTAGGATTTTATTAGAACTAAGCGTCCTATATTTTCTGACAGCTTATATAGGACGCTAATCTTCTACATTTTTTCGTGCTTAAAATCAACCTCATCAACGCCATGAATAATGGTGTCACACAGATGAATCGTGGAAATGAACTCATTCAGACAGCCTAAATAGCTTTTTTGTGGATTGTCAAAGCAGTAAAACTGAGGGTTTATGGCCGCTTTAAAAGACCTTAAATCTCAGCTTAGGTCACTGAGCAAACAGATGCCTTTCGCGTTATCACAGGCATTGACAAGTGTTGCCCGAGAGAATGCTGCCGCAGAAAAAAAAGCACTGACTTGCCGTCTGGAGTCAACCACACCTTTTACTGTAAATGCCGTGGGGTCAACAGGTGCACGCAAAAACAATCTTAAGGCAAAAATTTTCGTCAGAGACATTGCTGCCAGTTTGACCTGCTCCCTTCTGACTCATACATCCCGATATTAGCCATATCTTATCAACAACCTGAGCACATCTTGATGAACAGGCGTTTTTCCGGCGAATCGTTCATCAATACGCGTCGTGAGGCCTGAGCTGAGGGCTTTGGCCGGTAACGTTGCCGCAGGTACGCGATCTCAAATGCTGCCTTTCAGAGAGTTAGTGACATGAATTGACCATCGGATTAATTGCCTGACCTGTGAAGATGAATTCACGAAGGCGAATATGACGATGGGCGCCGCCTGCAGGATATCAGATACAGCATCGCTCGGTTCTTCCCCACAGCCCTAATCGGCTATGGGGAAGGGATTAACCATCCAACATTACTGAGCACCGCCCCCCAGCTTCACAATGGCAGTTCCGTCCTCAACGTAGAGAGAGTACGCCGAATTGGCAATGACAGGGTTTATGCCCTTTTGCAGCATTTTCTGCAGCAGTTGATGATTGTCGTCTTCATTGCCGTAACCATGCGTGGTTTGGGTAAACCCTTTATTGATTAGCTGGAAAGAGGCCAAAAACTGAGAGGCAGGGCTAAGGAAATGTCCTATCAGCGGTTTATTTTCCATTAAAAGCTTTGCTCGTTCATCAATGTTGATTTGACCCACAGTACCTATTGAGTGGATGTTCTTTATATTGATAAGATCCCGAGTAACCATGTTGAAGATAAGGTCTTCATATTCCCGCTGTGACTTAAGCGCGCTGCTCAATTGAGCGCTAAATGCGATGGCGGTAATGACAGGGATGAGCGATATATATCTGAGACGCGGCGAAAAAAAGACAACAGGAACCGCAATCATGACCAGCAAAGTAGAAAAAGAAACAATGGCGCGGGGGGCAACAGGCGCATCCACAAGTAAAATGGTGGGCCCCATAAGCGACACAAGGAAGATGAAAAATGCGACTGTGCAGTAAAGTATTACAGCAAGGCTTTTGCTCTTTTGCTGCCGAAATTTATATAACATCAGCAAAAATGCGATTACGACAGGAATAAGAAAGTAAATATAAACCGGACCGTAAAAGTAGGAGAGGATTAATTCTTTTAGCGCAACGACTGTGTTCAAAAGATGCGCGAACCCCTCTTGGTTGGGGTGAATAAGCTCTGCGCGGGAGTTCTTTTTAGATGCAAAAAAAAGCATGTAAACCAGGAAAAAACCAATAAATAATGATGCTTTATTCACTATGGTTTTAAACATCCCAGCCACAGTTAATTCGCTTTTGACAGCCAGAATGACAATGTCAATGGCAAGTAAGGCGATGAAAATATTGGCACAAGGCTGATACAGCGTAAGTGATAATACGCCTGCAATCACTTTAACTGAATATTCTCGTATCTGACTGCTGCTGCTGTAGGTATAAGCGGCCACAGCAAGAAAAAAAGCGATGGACATGCCCAGGGAATCGTATCGATAAGCTATGTTCTGCAAAAAAAAGGGGTTGAAGATCAGAAGGGCTGCGACCAGCTTTTCATTGGGGACATCCATTTTGACAAGGTGCTTACTCAACATCAGTGATGCGGCACCGATGAAGAGACATGATGCGATCATGGTGTAAGGGAACAGATCAAGATTATAGTGGCCGCTCGCGGATAATATTTTCATTAGGATATCGGCCATCGGCCGACCTAGTCCACGCCAGCCATATTGGCCTGTAATCGCTCTGTCTAAATCGTCCCGATAAAATACGCCCGCCTGAATCAAAGGATAGATGAATAGCAACGCCAAACCTGCATACAGGGCGAGCATTTTTTTATCATTTTTACAAATCATTTGAAATTCCATCTCACTTTTTAATGATGTAACGTGGTCGGTTCTTACTCTCTATGTATATTCTTCCGATATACTCGCCCAATACACCGATACCAATGAGCTGAACGCCACCAAGAAAGAGTATTGATACTAAAAGCGAAGGGTAACCGGGAACACTGTTGCCAAACCAGATTTTATCCACGATCATCCATGCGCCATACAAAAACGCGAAGCTCGCCACGAGCAGGCCAATATACGTCCACATACGTAGCGGAAAGGTTGAGAAACTGGTTATGCCTTCAAGAGCCAGGTTCCACAGCTTCCAGCTATTAAACTTTGAATCGCCAGCGACACGCTCGGCTCTGGCATACTCAATTACCTCCGTCTTGCCGCCAACCCATGAAAGAATCCCTTTCATGAAGAGGTTCCGCTCTGGCATCTTCTTAATATTCTCAACCACGTCCCGTGACATCAGGCGAAAGTCACCTACATTTTCTTCAATTTTCGGGTTACTGATTTTATTATGTAAGGTGTAAAACCATTCCGCCGTCTTCCTTTTCAGGTGCCCATCAGTAGACCTGTCGATGCGCTTAGCCAGAACAATATCCGCACCTGCCTGCCATTTTTCAATCAATAAAGGAATGACGTTGATGGGATCTTGTAAATCAACATCAATAGGGATAACAGCATCACCCGTAGCATGCTCTAATCCCGCGAAAAGAGCAGGTTCTTTACCAAAGTTGCGGGTAAGGGACAGCGGCACGACCAGAGGATCTGAAACCGAAAGCGCATTGATAATAGATTCTGTTGCATCTTTACTGCCGTCATTTATAAAAACGATTTCAATGGTGTGCTGTTTCAACGCCTCAAATTCACGCACCGTTTTATAAAACACGGGAATAGCGTCTTCTTCATTAAGAACAGGAACAATCAGCGATATTTTCATCTGGCATCTCTGAAAACGATGTACTTTGAATATAAAAAGCCACAAATGAGGCTGATGAAAGAGAAGATGATCAGCGTGTAAAGCGGCTGAAGCATGCTTTTATCCGAAATCCAACCCACCAGTGAGGCGACGGATCCCATAAACAGGACATATATCATGTAACGAATCGTTGATGCTTCTGCATTAAATGTCCACTTTGCATTTACAAAGAATGAAAACGTTACAGCAACACAAAAAGCCCCAAAATTCGCGAGGGTTTGTGAGGAGCCTGTTGCATAAAGGATCGAGAATATGCCCCAGTGAATCAATGTGTTGAGGATCCCAACCGAGAAGTATTTTGAGAAGAGCTTTATCATTATCACCACCGTTTTAAGTCAGCCGATCTTATCCATCCTGAGCCACAAGGCAACAAATCTCTGAGGAAAAAAACAATCAGTCAGGTCCATTAAGCGGTAGAGATGGCATGAGCACAGGAACCTGAAGGGGAGAGACTCTGGCCGGTTCAAGGCCGGATGTGGCGACAAACGGAGATACTGTGCTGAACCCTGACAGGTTTTTTTAAGTCGTTTCGGACATAAATGCCTGTCAGCGCGAAATTGAAGGCTTAACCTGGTCATTTTATCTCTCAAATGCCTGTGCGTGTTGCGTATGCAACCAGATTGGTCCGTTGTGTTTGGCCCCCTGCGCATTAACGTCAGCCTGACCCTAAATTCATTTCTACTCTCTACAAATGAGACGTTATCGCTATACAGAATACGTTGATGCGCTGTTTATTCCCCATTCCTTATCTTATTTGCTGTCAGATGTTTAAAGGCACACCTTCTGAATACTCATGTCTAACCTATCTGTCACATCTTAAAACGCATAGGAAGTGATGCGGCATTCAGGGTAGGGAAAGTCAATGAAGGAATAACGGTGAGAGCAAGCTGAAACGGCATAATGCTATGAAAAACCGTGCCTTAAAGACCGCAACAGACATAGCCGAATTCAGAGTTTAAAAAGCAGGCAAGGCAGGCGCGTTAATCGTGAATACCCGTAACTTCCAGAGAGTCTTTCCTGTTCCGCGGGCGGCAGGTCCGGAGTCATATTTACCGCGAACTTCAATGCACATAAGTGACACGTACGCTTACCGTCATCGACTTTTTTTACCCGCGTCACAGCAAATCCCACTCTTACTATGCCTGGTTATTTTCGCCTGCTGGCTGCTGCCGGGGCTGGTGGGCCATGAACCGTGGAAGCCTGACGAAGCCTATACCTTTGGGTTGATTCGCCACATTGCCCAGAGTGGGGACTGGGTTGTGCCAACCCTGGCCGGCGAACCTTTTATGGAAAAGCCGCCGCTCTACTTTGTTGTGGCCTCTTTCTTCCTCAGGCTGTTCAGCCCGGTCCTGGGTGAGCCCGATGCGGCACGTCTGACAACGGGCCTGTTTATTAGTCTTGCCTGTTACGCTATCGCAATGACTTCCCGTGAGCTCTATGGCAAAGGGGCTGGCCGTTGGGCGGTGCTTATCCTGTTTGCCTGTTTGGGCTTTCCTGTCCGGGCACACCAAATGATTACCGATACCGCGTTGCTGGCAGGCGGCGCTATTGGCATTTATGGTTTCATTTTGGGGATTCGCCGCCATGTGCTGGGTGGCGCGATACTGGGCATTGGCGCAGCGGTGATGTTTCTCTCTAAAGGGCTTCTCGGCCCGGGCATATTGGGACTGACAGCGCTGACGTTACCTTTGATGAATACAGCGTTTCGTAGCAGACGCTATATCGTTTTTTGTGCTATCGCGTTTCTGGTCTTTTGCCCGCTGGTAGTGCCGTGGCTGTATGCGCTCTGGATGCGTTCTGAAAAGCTGTTTTCAACCTGGCTACTGGTCAATAATTTTGGCCGTTTTGACGGTACCGCTAAGCTCGGGCCTAAAGCGAAACACTTCTTTTACTTTAAACTGCTTCCCTGGTATGCCTTTCCTGCATTGCCGATGGCTGCGTGGTGGCTCTGGCGCAGTTGGAAAACTGGCATCAGCGCATCCGCAATGGTGCTGGTAACGTTTTTTTTAGCCGGTTTTGTCACTCTGTCGAGTGCATCTGACGCGCGGGAGCTTTACGCCATGCCGCTGCTTCTGCCGTTGGCCATACTGGCAGCAGGTACCTGTCAGCAGAAAACCCTCTGGACGATAAAGTTGCGGCCATGCGCACTCGGCTTATTCTGCCTGCTTCCAACGGTGATGTGGGGAGCGGGTATCATCCTGATGACCGGCTGGCCTGCGCCACTGTGGAATAAATGGGTGGCACAGGGTGCGCCCGGATTTACGCCTCAGATTTCATCAGTGATGTTTGCAGCAGCATTACTGGCTACTTTATTGCTGAGCGGGCTGGTGTTTTTGAATCGCACCTGCCGGGAAAGTCCCTTATCAATTTTTACCAGTTGCATCACGCTGTGCTGGGTGTTGGCCATGACGCTGGGCATGCCGTATCTGGATTACACCAAGCGTTATTCTGATGTTTTTCTCCCGCTGCGGGCATGGTTGCCAAGGGATGAATGTGTCGCGAGCCGGCATCTTGGCGAACCACAACGGGCTTTACTGGAATATTACGATGGGCTGGTAACGCTGCGAGAAGGGAAGCACAGAGGCGCCTACCGCTGTAACTGGCTACTCCTGCAACATGATAAAAGACATCCTGAGGAGTTTGTCGACGGGACGTTGGTCTGGCAAGGGGAGCGGCCTGCGGATAACGAAGAGAATTACCAACTTTATCGACTGAACAGATAAGCCAGTATTTTTCATGCTTAACTCGCCTGAGGTCATTTTGCAGGCGAGTGACGATTCGTTACATCGGCTATTTCAGTAAAATCTGCACTCAGGGAAGCGACAGATGAACTTCATTTTCTTTTGGTGCCCAGTCTCTGTCAGAGAACTCATCTACAGAATAGGAGACATTGCGCAGCCCCTGGGTGCCTAGAAAGTTTTTTACGCCTTCCTGAAGATTACCGTCACGAAACAGCTCAGCAATAACAAACAGGGCATCGGAAAGCGAAAGCGTTCTGATTTGCGCGGGTAACCAGTTTGTACGCGTGAAGATCAGATGATAAAGCGCTTCATCTCCCGACAAGGGAAAATAGCGCGTACCAAATTGTTTGCGATGCTTGTCCAGAATGATTTCAAGAATGAAAATCTGTGCTGTCCGTTGCCTGATTTGATTCACAAAAACATTTTCGGAATTGCCCATATCCAGCGTCGTGGCATCATTATTCTGCTTAACGCGCGTCTCGATAGCATTCCAGAGGTTGTCATACTGATTCATAGCTTGCCTTGTCTGAAATTGTCATTTTCATAACAACGTTAGCAGAAGGAACACGCGCGGCAAAGGCCACAAGCATAATCAGCCGCATTTGACCCTAAAAAAAGACAGCATTTAATTTTGTCTCCAACATGCTGTCGCTAAGTGTCCTGCAAAGGGGCGTTTTATTATGACAATTTTAGCAAGCGAAGAAGGCAAGGTGATGGCGTTAACGTTAAACATTTAAAAAATAAAATGGCCACAAGGGCCATGTCGGGGGGATTCAGGTACGATTTCAGGTACGATTAATGCAACACACCGGCAGTGGTTAAGCAAAGTGTGCAAAAAGCAACGCTGAATGCAGAGAAACCAACCAAACCAAGAACGACGAAACCGAAATTTCTCATATCGACCTCCACCGTGTCCAGGTGACACAGCCAAATCATAGGGCTGGTGGATAAATAAGTACATACTGTTAATAAAGCCATGGAAAATATTGCTATGCCATTCCTGAAATGGCTGTCACATTCTGAATGTAGAAGAAGGCGTAAAAATGATGTCTGCCTTTTTCACCCTGTGTTCCTCGCATTCGCGCAGTAGCTGTATCAGGAAACAGGTACAGTGAAATCGCGTGCCCGGAAGGGCTCTCCATGTCCGCACTAACATTGGTCTCATCACGTGGTTGCCCTTTTAAACGGTCACGTGAATGTGCTTATTGCACGGAGGCAAGGCTGGGTAAATAAGTTTTAGGGGGCAGGAAATATTTTAGTGCGACTTGGGTGAGTTATCACGGCGAAAGTTATAAATTATCCGCAGGTGATGATTAAGGGACAATCGTCATGTTGATTTGCTTCTCGCTAATTACCCTTATTTATTAACAAAGTGAAAATTAAAAAAACGCCTCGTGTTATCCTGTATTGTCAGTTAAATACATTCTCTTTTAAACGGTGCCAGGCTAAAGCTAAACAGAGCAATCTGTTTTTCCGATAAACTTTTTATACAGCAGAACGATCACCTGAGGCGAACAGATTTATTTTGCCATGCAGGGTAAAAAGAATATTTCCTATCAAATCTTTGCGTAATGGGCGACTCGGTTATTACGGCTAGGATCTGAACAGATCGCTGGCATTTTTAATCTTCGTTAAAACAGAGTTAAGGCAGGATTTACGTCTGTTTTACATTAGAAAAAAATAAGGCACGCGTCTGAATCGGTAAGCTACCTCATACATGAACTCAATTTTCTGGATCTTTTGTGGACTGGAAATTATGTGAAAAATCAAGATAACTCAATGTAAATAAAAGATAATTTAATTTTTTGATGTAGGCAATGGATCACTCTGAATGTTCCTGCAGATCGCCCTGAAAACCCAGTCTGGCGGGATTCACTCATCAATAACTCTTAACTCATGGCTTGTTTTTTAATTTTACGGCATGAATAATGCGTGCCTTTGTTACATATCATTACGATTTACAGAATGAAAGTTAACGTTAAAAGGACTTTTCTCATTGCCTGTGGTTTTATGGGCGGTGTGCCCGCGCTGTTGTTTTTGACAGGAGCACTCTTACCTTTGCCTGTTTCAGCGGCAGATGGCGAAGTCTTAAATACGGCTACGGGTATCGACGCAAATGAGCAACAGCGCCAGCTGGAACGTGCGCGTATTCTGCGTGAGCAAAATGCGCCGCGTGCGGATATTCGTCTTGAGCGTCCTGACGCTGCCCTGCCGGATTACCCCTCTGATGAAAACCCCTGCTTTGTCATTAGCACTATTGCGCTACAGGGGGATGCATCACAACAATTTCAATGGGCCTTGAATGCCGTAGCTGACGCCAGAGGGCGCTGCCTGGGCGGGCAGGGCATTATGCTGGTAATCAAAAAAGTCCAAAATGCGATCCTGGCTAAAGGCTATGTCACCACGCGCGTCATGGCTCAGGAGCAGGATCTGACCAAAGGCACACTGACGCTCACGATCCAGCCGGGCAGAGTGGCAAACGTTCGCTTCAACAAGGACGTATCATGGCGCGGTCGGTTATGGAATGCCGTGCCCGCTTCTCGCGGTGACATCCTCAATCTGCGTGATGTCGAGCAGGGACTCGAGAATTTCAAGCGTGTTCCCAGTGCGGCAGCGGATATCAAAATTGTCCCCGGCGAACAGGAATCCACCAGTGATCTCGTGGTGAACTGGCAGGAATCGCGTCCCGTCCGGCTGAACATCGGGCTTGATGACAGCGGTTCTGAAAGCACCGGCCGCTATTTGGGAACGGCTACCCTGGCCGTCGATTCCCCTCTGGCCCAGAACGATCTGTTTTATGCCAGCTTCGGAAAAAATATGTTCGAGCAGGGACCCTTTGGTAACCATTCCCAGGCGGTGAATTACTTTTTCCCCGTTGGCTACTGGGCGTTCTCGGCAAACTATAACGATTACACCTATCACCAGAATATCCCTAACGCGAACGAAATCCTGAGCTATGACGGTAAAAGTGAAAGCGTCGTATTGACGATATCAAGACTGCTGTACCGCGACCAGTCCAATAAAACCACGCTCAATGTACGCACTTATCGCCGTCGTTCCTCAAACGCCGTTAATGATATTGATATTGATCAACAGCGGCGGCGAACAGCCGGTTGGGAGCTGGGATTAAGCCAGCGCACTTATCTGGGCAGTGCCACGCTGGATGGCAGTATCAACTGGCGGCACGGCACCGGTGCCTGGGGGGCAACACCGGCACCAGAAGAGGCGACTCAAAGCGGTAGCGCACGTGCGGGCATGTTATTTGGGGACATTGGCCTTAACCAACCCTTCTCGCTGCTAAATCAGCCGTTACGCTATTACACCACGCTGCGTGGGCAGTGGAGTAGTAGTGCGCTCACGCCTCAGGAAAGGCTGGCAATTGCCGGGCGTTATTCGGTTCGCGGTTTTGACGGCGAGCAGATGCTGTCTGGGGAAAAAGGCCTTATCTGGCGAAATGAGTTGGGTTGGAACGTTTTTACCAGTGGCCATGAATTTTATCTTGCAGCGGATTACGGTCGCGTTGATGGGCCAGGCACGCGTTATTTGGTTGGACATCAACTGGTGGGCGCCGCAGCGGGCATCAGAGGCACACTGATAAGGCGCGTAAGTTACGACCTGTTTGCTGGCATTCCGCTGATGAAACCCGACAGTTTTCATACCTCAGGTGCGACAGCAGGATTCAGCATTAACGTCGAACTATGATGCCTTGCCCCATTATGACCACGATTCAGACCTCATGGATTTGAGAAGCCAAATTATATGAACAAACATTGTTACCGCCTGATCTTCAGCCGTACGCACGGTGAACTTCGCGTTGTTTCTGAACTGGCCCGTAGCTGCAGTAATGAACCGGGCCAGACGCGTGGGACGGGAGCCGCGCGCGTCTGGGTAACACTGCGTCGTTCTGGATGGCTCATAAGTCTGATGCTGTTTAACGGTCAGGCACTTGCTGACGGTATCGTTGCAGATGGCAATGCCGCAGCAGCTCTGCGCCCTGAGGTGATCAATACGCAAAATGGCCTCCCACAGGTTAACATCACCGCGCCAAATCAGGCGGGCGTTTCCCATAACCAGTACAGCCAGTTCGACGTTGACCAAAAAGGCGCCATTCTTAATAACTCTGCGGTCATGACCTCTACGCAAATGGCGGGCATGATTCAGGGCAATCCCAATATCAATCCCAATGGTGCGGCCGCCCGGGTCATTCTGAACGAAGTTAACAGTAACAATCCCAGCCAGCTTCGGGGCTATATGGAAGTAGCTGGTGGCCGTGCGCAGGTTATCGTCGCCAACCCTTCAGGTATTGTTTGTAATGGCTGTGGCACCATCAACGCAGGCAGAATGACGCTTACCACCGGTAAACCGCAGCTCAATGCCGACGGCAGTATTGCAGGTTATCAGGTTGAGCGCGGTGTCGTGCGCATTGAAGGCGGGGGCCTAAATGGCGACTCGCGGCATGACACCGAATACGTTGATGTGCTTGCGCGCGCCGTGGAAGTTAATGCGGGCGTCTGGGCGAAAGAGAAGATCAACGTCGTCGCGGGAAAAAACACTGTCAGCGCGGATGGCAACACCGTGACGCCTTCCTCCGGCCAGGATGGCGCTAAGCCTGAGTTAGCGATAGACATGGGCGATATGGGGGGAATGTACAGCGGCCAGATTCGTATGATCGGCACCGAAGCCGGCGTTGGTGTGCGTAATCAAGGCGGGCAGTTACAGGCCGGAAAAACCCTTACCGTCAGTAGCGAAGGCCGTCTGGTGTGGCAATCGGGCAAGCAAGAGGCTGTGACACAGGCGGGTGAGTCCGTCACCCTGATCGCCAAAGACAATATCGAACATGCGGGCAAACTTCACAGCGGTGGCACACTCAACGTACAGAGCCGCACTGGAGAGATTAAGCAGTCCGGGACGATGGCGGCCGCTGGCGATGTTCAGCTAACTGCCGCTAGCGGGATTGAAAACAGCGGTCATCTGCTGGCGGGCAGTGATGTAAACAGCATGCTCAACCGCGAAGCCGACCTCTCGCTGAGCAGCCAGGAAACTGTTCGCTCAACAGGTAGCCTGTTGAGCAAAAAGAATGTCACCCTGTCTGGTAAACGCGTTGATCTTAGTGAAGGACAGCTGGCTGCGAAACAGACAACAGTCACCGCCCAGAAAGAAGGGGTTGGGTTAAATAAAACCAGGGTCGACAGCCAGAACTTGCACATCAGCAGCACGGGCGACGTGGATGCGCGACAGGCAGAGATTAAGGCTGGTAACTGGGACGTTAATGCAGACAACCTGTTTAATCAGCAGGCGGTCTGGTCGCAGACGGGCACCGGAGATAACCGTTTTACGCTGCAAAACCAGCTTGATAATACCGGCGGTACGATAGAGGCACAGCGCCTTAACCTGAATGCGGGCGCGCTGACTAACCAGAACGGCAGACTGGTTGCACTCGACGGAAGCGATCAGCAGTGGCATGTGACAGGGCTGATCGACAACCGTGCGGGTGAACTGGGCAGTAACGGGAATATGGCGTTGAGCACCGGAAGCCTCACCAATCTCGGTGGTTCGGTTAAAAGTATGCTCTCTCTGCAGGTCGATGCTAAACACGCGCTCGATAACAGCGAAGGCAGGCTCCTGGCGGGCAATAACGTCACGCTGCAGGCGGAGACGCTGGTTAACCATGCCGGTGTGCTTAATGGTGAGGCAGTAAAAATCACCGCTCAACAGCTTGATAATGCACAAGGTCAGATCCTGAGTCAGCAGGGCCTGGCGCTTGACGCACAGCAGAGTCTCGACAATCACCAGGGCCTTATCGCCGCCGGGCAGAATGCAGACGTTCATACCGAGGGGAGCTGGAACAACCAGGGCGGCACGGTACAGAGCGAAACCCAGTTAAAGCTATCTGCGAGAAATCTCAACAACACCCAAGGCAAGTTGCTGTCTGGCGATCTGCTCGTGCTTAAAGCGAGTGGTGAAGTGAATAACGCTGCGGGTGAAATCAGCGGCAGCGCGCTGACGTTAGGTGTACAGAACCTGTCAAATGACAAAGGGAAAGTCATTGGCGGTCGGTCGGTGATCCTTGATGCGAAAAACGGGCTCGATAACGCGCAGGGACTGTTGGCAGCCGGCCAGATGCTCAACCTTTCTACCGAAGGTATGCTGAATAATCTGAACGGCGGCATCAGCGCGGCCGATCTCGATCTCACCGCCGGTCAACTCGATAACACGCAAGGAAAAATCATTGCGGATAACGGCCTGCACGTGCGGGCACAGCAGGCTCTGGATAACACTCTCGGTTTGCTTGAAGCGGGTGAGACACTTGATGCCAGTACCCAGGGCAACTGGAAAAATCAGCAGGGCACGGCACAAGGCGGTAAAGCTGTTATTGCCGCCACGCACGATTTTGATAACACAAACGGCAGGCTTCAGTCTGGTGGCGCGCTGCGGTTAGACAGTGCCGGGAATGTTATCAACCAGGGCGGCAAACTGACTGCGCAGAAAGACCTGACGTGGCAAGGTGCCACAACCAGCTTATTTAATAATGATGGCGGTTCGTTGCAGAGTGGAAACAACCTGTCAGTCACGGGTGGGCGACTGACCAACCGCGCGCAGGGCATTGTGCTGGGACAGGATGCTCTCTCGTTTGATCTGGCCGCTGACGTCAATAATCAGGACGGTCAAATCACGGGCGGTGGTCAAACGGTCCTGCGCGCAGGCAGTCTCACCAATGCTGGCGGCAAAATCAATTCCCTTGGCGGCCTTGAGATGCAGTTCAGTGGCCAACTGGACAACAGTAATGGGCGTATTTTCAGCCAGCTATCTCAGAAACTGACGGCGGGGAATATTGCAAACGAGCAAGGCTGGATGGGAAGCCAGGGAGAATGGCGCGCCACCACAGGTCATTTCGCTAATACGCTGGGCAGCGTGCAAAGCGAGCAGTCGGCATGGCTTAACGCGGCTGCGCTGAATAACCAACAGGGGCTGCTGCAGGCTGCTGCTGCGTTGACGATGAGAGTGACGCAAGGAATCGACAATCGCGCGGGTAAAATCAGCGCCCAAACGCAGCTGGATGCACGCGGCGATGATAACGGGGCGAGCACGGGTGCCATTAACAATGCTGGTGGTCAGTGGCTGGCGGGCGAAGCGTTAAACCTTGCGGCACAGATGCTGGACAATACCCAGAATGGCCTGCTTTACAGTCAGAAACAGCTTCATCTTCTTCTCGATGACACGCTTAAAAATCAACAGGGCAAAGTGCAGAGCGGAGAAAGCCTGACGCTTGCAGCCCGCTCATTGCAAAACGATGCGGGTTCGATCACCAGCCAGCAGCAGTTAACGCTCAATCTGACAGGTGAGCTCAGCAACCAGGGCGGCGCGTTACGCAGCAATGGCGTCCAGCAGGTCAGCGCCAGTCATATCAATAATCAGCAAGGCACGATCAGTAGTCTTGACGATCTTGGCGTCACCGCGGCGCAACTTGATAACGCGGCGGGCACTCTGATAAGCCAGGGAACCGGCATTTATCGTATTGATACGCTGAATAACCAACAGGGCAAAATTCATAGCGGCCGCGGCCTGACGCTGAACGGTAACGTGGTCAATAACCAGGGCGGCCAGTTAGTTTCGACCCAGGATATGATCATTACGGCGGCGCAAATCACCAATGCCAGCCGGGGAACAATCAGCAGCCAAGGGGCGCTGGATGTGCAGGGCAGCACACTGGATAACCACGATGGCGGCCTGATTCTGGGCACCACGCGCACGGGCATCTCGGCCAACGAGTTGAATAACAGCACAGGTCGACTGCAAAGTGCGGGGGCGATGACGCTGGCAGGGCTGTCACTGCTGGATAACCGCCAGGGCAGCATCGTAGCAAATGGGCCACTCAATATTAACAATGGCAGTAATGCACGTTTTGCCCGGCTCGCTTTCTCCGCGCCTTCATTAGCTCTACTAAACCAGAACGGCGTTGTGCAGAGTGGTGCAACGATGGCGGTTAATGCGCGTACGCTGGACAACCAGG
Source organism: Pantoea ananatis LMG 2665 (assembly GCF_000710035.2). Classification (GTDB taxonomy): domain Bacteria; phylum Pseudomonadota; class Gammaproteobacteria; order Enterobacterales; family Enterobacteriaceae; genus Pantoea; species Pantoea ananatis. The sequence goes on from NZ_JMJJ01000004.1 coordinate 207,704, forward strand.
GCGGAAAACTGCAAAGCCAGCAGGACTTTACGTTGGGCGTACAGCAGGATTATGTCCAGCGGGCCAGTGATATTCTAACCAGTAATGGCACGCTCACGATGTCGGTCGCGGGCATGTTTACCAACCTGAATGACTGGCTGTTGCCTGGGAACCTGAACCTTACCAGTGCGCATTTTACTAACCCAGGCACGCTGGTCAGTAAAATCATGCAGATTACAACAGGGCAATTCACCAACCGTGGCCGTGTTGAAGCTGACACGATGACGCTTAACGTTGACACGCTGGACAACCCCACGGCGGTGATGGGCGACAACATCACCGTTAACGCCCGCATTATTGATAACTACGGCACGGGTGGGGTTATCGCGGCGACCCAGTCGCTTAACCTGCGCGGCAACGAGCGGCTGACGAACCGTGACGGGGCGTTGCTGTTCAGCAGTGGCAATATGCAACTGGGCAGTAACGACCTGATTGAAAACCGGGCAAGTGCCATTGAGGCCAGCGGTGATCTCACGGTAAACGCACAGCGTTTAATCAATCAGCGCATCGGATTAAATATCGCCCGTGATGCAGAGTCCGAGTCGTATAAATGGCATCGCTATAACTATTACTGGCGATCCTATGGAATGTGGGTCAACAACGATAAAAATACGCTGGCACCGACCACCCAACAGCTGACTTTTGGCAATGGTGCTGAGGCGCAAAACAATCGTTATGGCACCCTAATGGCTATTGATGAGGCCGGTAAGCGCGCGCAGGTGCGGGTCAAAGACAACACCGGTCAACTGATCGACCTGTGGGTCAATTACCTGGCGCTCAGACCGAACGGCGACGGTAGCTACGCCATGACATTTTACGAAACGCGCGGAGAGAATCAGCTTGCGGTCATCCCCACTCCCTATCAAAACGGTTTCCATTGGGAGCATGACAGGACGCAGGTATTAACGTGGGATCCCAATAAACATATTGATATCTTCACTGCGCCTAATGTCAATGACTACAATAATTTACGCGAGCGCACGGTAACCGGCTCTTTAACGCGTGATCGCCTTATATCCGAAGGCACAGGCGCGCGTATGTTGGCCGGGGGCAATATGGCTCTGCATGTTGGCAGTCAGTTGCTCAACGATGCGAGTGTTATCACAGCGAACGGCAATCTGGGGATTGACGGTGGCGGTAGCGTGGATAACCGAGGTTACTCGGTTAACGAACATCGCATTGAAACCCTCGTGGACCACTATGACAGAGACACAAATCACTGGTATCCCACCTCACACTATGATGGCACCACGGCGCTACAAACCATTGATGGCATTATCTCTGGTAATGGCCGGGTGAGCATCACCGGGACCAGTATCTCGAATACCACTGTCAATCAGGCGCAAATCAGCAGCGTTGAAGCGGCGCTAAAGGCCGTGGACGCGGAGCGCGCAGAATGGGAGCGTAACCCCCTGGCGTTTAGCGTGAATGGCGCAAGCGGACAACATGCCGATACCCAACTGCAACCTGGTGGGCAGATCGCCACAGGCCAGCCTTCTTTGCCAGGACGTCCGCTGCTTCCGGCGGAGCTGGCCTTCACGGCCAGACAGCACCTGGCAAGTGTGGCAACAAACATTCCCAATAACGGCCTGTTCCGCCAGTTCACGGCAAGCGGTAGCCCTTACCTGGTGGTCACCGACGCGCGCTTTACCAGTCGGACCCAGTTTATCAGCAGCGATTATCTGCTTTCTCGCGTGGGTTATGATCCGGCGGCGGTGCATAAGCGTCTGGGTGACGGGTTTTATGAGCAGAAGCTGGTACGGGATCAGGTGCTGAGCCTGACCGGCCGTCAATCGGTGCACGGTGAGGATGCAATGGCCCAGTACCAGGCGCTGATGAATAACGGTGTGAAAGTGGCGCAGGATTTCCGTCTGGTGCCCGGCGTGGCGTTAACACCGGAACAGATCGCCTCATTACAGCAGGATATTGTCTGGCTGGTAAGCGAAACGGTTAATACCGAGAACGGCCCGCAGACGGTTTGGGTGCCGAAGGTCTATCTGGCCCAGTCCACGCTGCGCCTGACTGGTGACGGAGCCCTCATTGCAGGGGGCGATCTGCAGCTTTCTGCTAACAGCGTAACCAACGCGGGTAATCTACTGGCAGACAAGGCCCTGAGCATTGATGCCTCAGCGTTTTCTCATCAGAGTGGCGATATCAAAGCAGACAGCATCAACGTGCATGCAGACAGCCTGAGCATGAGCACCAATCTGCAGGATGCGTTGCGACAGGCCAGCATGAGTGCGGGCGATATCAGCCTCAGCGGTAATGATATTCGCCTGCAGGGCGCGAAGATTAGCGCAACGGATAACCTGGCGCTCAGTGCGCGTGACAATCTGGAGATTAGTGCTGCGAAGGCAAGCTACAAAGCCAATATTGATGTCATATCGGGGGCCATGGGTAATCGCAGTGGTGCGGGAACCGAAGAGGCTGGCCAGCGCATGGCGCAGGTCAGCGGTGAATGGCAGCTTGCCCAGGGCAGTGAGCTGAAAGCGGGCGGCAATCTGGTCATGAAAGCCGGTAAAGACATCACGCTGCAGGGCAGTCAGGCTCAGGCGGGCGGGCAAACGGCGATTCAGGCGGGCGGCAATGTCCGTTTACTGGCAGATAAAACCACTAACAATACCCATCTTGAAGCCAGTGGTAAGGTTTCTTCTGTCAGCAACAGCCGTGAAGAAGATCAGCTTTACCTCAGTACACTGGGTGGCGATAAGGGTGTGACGATCATTGCTGGCAAGGATCTGCTTGCCGAAGGTGCGCAGATTGACAGTAAAGCAGGGGCCATTGGGATTGGTGCGGAAAATGTCACCATCAAAGAGGTCCGAAGCTCAACACATGCCTACGATAATGAGCAGTCGAGTAACAAAAACCATACGCGTATAGAAGAGACTTCAAAAGAAGACGTGATCGGCAGTACGCTCAGTGCACAGCATGGCATTACAACGATAGCCCGCACGGGTGACATCACAGTGACTGGCAGTACCCTGCATAGCGAGGAGGGGGCAATCGCCCTTCAGGCTAAACACGACATCACGCTCAATAGTGCGACGGAGCGTGAATCACGTTATCTGGATGAAAGTTCTCAGAAGAAAGGTTTCCTGAGTAAGAAAAGCAGTCATACAGTGCAGGACGATCGTGTGACGCGTGAAAAAGGCACGCTGATAAGCGGCAACAGTGTCACGATTGATGCCGGAAACGATCTCACTGTAAGTGGATCAGCCATCGCTGCCGATCAGAATGTGAATTTGCAGGCGGGAAACAATGTCGATATTTCTGCCGCCACCGAAACCGGTTATCACTATCTCTTGGAAGAAAAGAAAAAGAGCGGCCTGATGGGCAGCGGGGGGATTGGCTTTACGGTCGGCAAACAGTCGACGCGTCATGAAGTTAATGAAGACGAGATCGTTCAGAGCCAGAGCTTCAGCACCATCGGCAGCAGCCAGGGGAACGTTAACATCACCGCAGGGAATAAACTGCATATTGGCGGCGCGGATCTGATAGCCGGTAAAGATCTTAACCTGAGCGGCGACAGTGTAGATATTGACTCGGGTTTCGACCGCAATAACCGCACGGAAACATTTGAGTCTAAACAGAGTGGCTTTACGCTGGCGCTGTCGGGTACGGTGGGTAGCGCCCTGAACACGGCTGTCAGCGTGGCACAGCAGGCAAGAAAAGAGGGTGATGGACGACTCCGTGCGCTGCAGGGAACTAAAGCCGCGCTGAGCGGCGCGCAGGCCGCAGCGGCTTATGAGAACGACAGCGCTCTTACCGAGGCGGCAAACGCCAAAAATGCGGCGGCGGGGATTGATCCCAAGGCTGATAATGCGGCTCAGGGCGCGAAAAATACCGTTGGTATCACGCTCTCATACGGTAGCCAGTCATCAAAAAGCGAGTCTCACAGCCAGAGCAGTCAGGCGCAAGGAAGCACACTCAATGCAGGCAGAAATATCGCTATCACGGCGACCGGTAAAAACAAAGGCGAACAGAGCGGTGATATTACGCTCGCCGGTACCCAGATGAAAGCGGGCGGGGAGATGACGCTGGACGCTGCCCGCGATATCAATCTGCTGTCATCGCAAAATACACAACAGACCGACAATAAAAACAGCAGTAAAGGCGGATCGGTTGGCATTGGTATCGGTGTCGGATCAGGCGGCTATGGCATTACCGTCTCTGCCAGCGTCAACAGCAGTAAGGGCCGTGAAAACGGCAACTCGCTGACGCATAACGAAACTACGCTGGATGCAGGCGGCGGGATCAATTTGAAGAGTGGCCGTGACACCACTTTGAAAGGGGCTCAGGTTAACGGAGAAACCATCAAGGCGGATGTTGGACGGAACCTGACGCTCGCCAGTGAGCAGGACAGTGACCGCTATGACTCAAAACAGCAGAGCGCCAGCGCGGGTGGCAGCTTTACGTTTGGTTCGATGACCGGTTCAGCAAACGTCAACGTATCCAAAGATAAAATCCACAGCAATTTCGACTCGGTTAAAGAGCAGACGGGATTGTTTGCCGGTAAAGGTGGCTATCAGATCACCGTGGGGAACCACACGCAGCTCGACGGGGCTGTCATTGCCAGCACGGCGGACAAAGACCGCAATGTTCTGGATACCGGCACCCTAGGCTGGAGCGATATTCAGAATCAGGCCGACTATAAATCTGAGCATCAGAGCGCAGGTTTCAACAGTGGTGGCCCCATTGGTTCCAATCTGTTAAGCAACGTCAGTGCACTTCCAATCAGTGCTGCCGGAGGTAGTGGGCACGCTGAGGGCAGCACAAAAGCGGCGGTCAGCGACGGCAATATCATTATCCGCAACCGGGATGCGCAGCAGCAGGATCTGTCCGGCCTGAGCCGCGACACGGAGCATGCCAACGACGGCAGCATCAGCCCGATTTTCGACAAAGAGAAAGAGCAGCGCCGCCTGCAGCAGGCGCAACTGGTCAACGACGTTGTCACCCAGGCGCTTGACGTTTACAACACGCATGAAGCCGCCCGGGCCACGCGCGCCGCCACGGCCAGCCTGGCGGATACGGATACGCGTACTGCGCTGGAAGCGCAGGCCAGCGCAATGCTGGATAAGGCGCATGAAAAGGATCCGAATGTCGACAACAGCAGGCAGGCGGTGGTCAGCAAGGCATGGCAGCTGGCCTATGACCAGGCGATTGTCCGGCAGGGCGCGGACATGGGCGGAAGCGTACGGACGGGCGTCAACGCGGTAGTTAATGCCCTGCAGGCGCTGGCAGGCGGCGACATCAAGGCTGCCTTGGCGCAGGGCGCTGCGCCTTATCTGGCCGCGAAGGTCAAGGAACTGACCACCGGTAATGCGCCCTACGGTGAACTGACAGACACACAGAAACTGAATAACCTGATGGCGCACGCGCTGCTGGGCGGCGTGGTCGCTGAGCTGAGCGGGGGCAGTGCAGCCGCAGGCGCCACCGGTGCGGTAACGGGGGAACTGGCGACGCCGGCCATCGCACTGGCGCTTTACGGCACGGCAGACAGTGATAAACTGAGCCCGGAGCAGAAGGCGAACCTGAGCGCGCTGGCGACGCTGGCATCGGGAATCGCTGCGGGTGTGAGCAGCGGGAGCACGGCGGGTGCGGCGACGGGCGCGCTGGCGGGTAAGAATGCGGTTGAGAATAACTTTTTGGGTGACAAGGACATCACGACCTTCACTGAAAAGTATGCGAATGCCAAGACAGATGCGGATAGAGAACAGCTTCTGGCCGACCTGAAAAAGCTTGATGTAGAGCACAGACGAAGGCGCTGGCAACCGGTATTCCGGTTAACGAGCAGAAAGCTGAGCTTGAGAAGCTGAAAGCGCTGGCTGCTTCGCCGGATTGTAATGTGCAGTGTCAGCAACTGGTTGCTTATTCGCTCTCTGTGCTGGAACCGGTAGCGAATAATACGGAGCTGCACAAGAATAACCTGAATAAAGCGATACTGGCGGGGGTAATATTTGGGTTAACCGTTGAGAAGCCAGCGGCGAATAATCCGATATCACACCTGACGAGGGAACAGCAGCAGTTAATCAAAAATGCAGAATATATAACTACAGCCAAGGGTATCCAGAACCCATTCCCGCGCGATCTGAATGAGAAAATCGTGTGGAATCAAGTTAGGGCAAATCCAGCCTCTGCTGGAGAACCACTCAAAGGAATGAACAAAGATCTTCGCTTCCCGACATATGCGGGATTCCAGAAAATGGAAGCGAAACAAAAGCTATCTGATGGTTCAACAATAACAGTGCATTATCAATATAACTCATATACTGGTAAGGCTTATGATATAAAAATTACCACGCCTCAGAGAAGTGTTGCTGATCCAGCTAAGGTGATTGATTCTATTAAGGATGTTGTTAAATGAAAATAAAAGAACATGATGGGACACTTATAGATGTTTATGCTATTTACTGGATGAAGGGGAAAACCTATTTTTATGGCCTAATCAAAGAATATGGATTGTCTGTATTTAACTCGGATAAAGTAGAAGTTATAGATCCTACAATGTCTGGCGATTTTATTTTTTTTGAAGATGGCATCTTTTTTAAGCCTCTCATTGCAGAAGGAATACTGGATGATCTGGTTGAAGGGGATCTGGAAACATACAGGCGTTTTATTGAAATCCTGAAAGCTGAAGGTCGAGTTGAACCGGATTTCTATTAACCGTCAAGATCCCGGCACCAGCGCCGGGATCTTGCTATCAACCGTTAGACTTACCCACAATACCCGTCCCCACGCCTGTACACTGGCAGATCGCCGGTGTCGTTCAGCACTCCCGGAAACCCTTCCAGCCACAGCTTCATCTTCTGCCGGTTGACGTAAGCCATGCTCAGCCCCTCGGCACAGCCGTAAAGCTCGCGGGTGTTCTGGGTGGTGATCACGATACAGTCGTGCATCACCCGGATCTTAATCGGCATCCCGTCCCTGTGTAAGCATCCCACTTAAATGAACCATTCACTTTTAGAAATCTTCCGACATACTGATTATGTCCCCTGAGGAGATCGCTATGCGTAAGATCCGATTTACTCAGCACCAGATCATCGCTGTTCTTAAGTCCGTCGAAGCCAGGCGAACTGTTAAGGATGTCTGCCGTGAAGCCGGTATCTCTGAAGCCAGCTATTACAACTGGAAGCAGCTGATATCAAAAAAGTAAAAGATCTTGAGGACGAAAATCTTCGTCTGAAGCAGATGTTTGCCGACCTGAGTCTGGAAAATCGTGCGTTAAAAGATGTCATCGAAAAAAGCTTTAAAACCAGCGATGAAGCGTGAGCTTGTCAGCTATCTGAGGGTGCAATTTTCTATGAGCTTACGCCAGGCATGCAGGACATTGTCGCTGAGCAAGACGGTATTTCGTTATCAGCCGGATACGCGACGGGATGAGCCCGTGATCCTGGCGCTGACAGAAGCGGCTGAACGTTATCCTCGGTACGGTTATAAGAAGCTGTTCCAGGTGCTGCGCAGACAGGGTAATGCCTTGAATCACAAGCGCGTTCACCGGATTTACTGCCAGCTGAAACTGAATTTACGCCGTAAGGGAAAACTGCGCCTGCCGGTGCGCAATCCGGCTCCCCTGGCAACACCAGAGGCGATGAACCAGAGCTGATCCATCGATATTATGCATGATGCGCTGGTGTGTGGCTGACGCTTCAGGATCTTCAACGTGGTGGATGATTTTAACCGGGAAGCGCTGGCGAACAAAATTGATCTGAATATCCCGTCACTGCGGGTTGTGAGAGTGCTGGATAGGATCGTGGCAAACCGCGGATATCCGCTGAAGATGAGGATGGACAATGGCCCCGAGCTGGTCTCGCTGACACTTGCGCAGTGGGCAGAAGAACATGGCGTGATGCTGGAGTTTATCAGGCCGGGTAAGCCGACGCAGAACGCTTTTATCGAACGGTTCAACCGCACGTACCGGACAGAAATACCGGATTTTTATCTGTTCAGAACACTGAACGAAGCACGGGAAATTACAGTACGCTGGCTGGCTGAATATAACAGCGAGCGCCCCCATGAATCCCTGAATAACCTGACGCCGGAGGAATATCGGCTGATGGCTGAAACCCGGGAAATCTCAAAAGTGCGTGGAACTAAAACTGGTGTGCTTACACAGCAGCTTGCGCGTCTGCGGCGGTGTCCGGTAACGGTGAGGATTGATGAAGGGGGCCAGATCATCACCGTTGAGGCACAGTCAGGCAGCTAAAATAAAAAAGCCGGAAGGATCGTAAAGATCGCTTCCGGCTTATTTTAATCATAGTTAATTTGGATTAGGCACTTAACTTATAAATATCTTTAGCTTCTTCATCCATATCCAGACTTCCAAGAGCACCCAGATCTAAGCTATAGACCAGTTCACTATTGTCTTTCACATTTATAAAATAACCAAGGTCACCATCCTGACCTATTAATAAATAATCTGGCTCAACATCTTGTATAGTGTATGTTTCGTTTCGTTCTACAATGTCTTTATAATTATAAAGATATACAGTATCTCCCTGAGGGGTCTGGATCTCATAAGTATCCGTATCTTTTATTTCCTCAGATGAGAACTGTTTGTATTTATTTGTAAGTTTGATATTGAGACTGCTCTCAGCAACCTTAAGCCCATCTAAAATTTCATCTTTATTCATAACAATTCACCTATTTTTTTCAAGCGGCAGCATATTAAATATCAAAAAATGGATTGCTCATATTACCTTCTCTGAGTCCGTCAAAATATTTAAATGCATCACTGAGAGATTTACGGGCCTGATTAGTGGGCACGCCAGCATCTAACATTTCTTTATAGCTAATATTAAATTCTTGCCTCAGGGTTGTATCCCAGCCACCCGTCGTAGCTCTTCGGGCGCGCTGTGCAGCACTGATAGCAGCATGCGGGCTACCAGATGATGATTTTAATAAAGTTGCAGGCACAGAATTTCTTTGATAACCACTAATCCTTTTCTTGGCTCAGGCATCTTGAACAGGATGATGACTTTGTACAAAACCATCAGCTTTACTATTTGTATGCCCTGCTGAGCGATTGATTCCCGGAGATAATTTTCCGTGAGGATCGACATCGCCAGTTTTATAGCCATTTGGAGCGCTACACTTATTCAACCCCAACGGGTCGATCCAACTCAGCGGGTTCGGCGCATACTGATAAAGGTTCCAGCCGCCTTCCAGCCCTATCGGATCCTGAACCGTAAACCGTCCCACCAGGGGATCGTAATAGCGGAACAGATTGTAGTGTAGACCGGTTTCGCTGTCCGCATACTGGCCCGCATAGCGCAGCGGCTGATGGGGCAGGGCAGACTGTTTTGCCAGCCGGGTAAAGCCCTCTGTCTGCCGGCGCACCTCGCCAAAGCTGCCTTACTGACCGCTCCAGCGAATATCGCCCCGTTCATCGGTCACCTCTAGCGGCGCACCGTTAATATCGGTGTTAAACCACAACATATCGGCCCGGCCACCCTCTGACATATGATCAATGCGCGCCAGCGGGCTCCGGGCCTTGTTGGGATCGTATACATAGGTCTGACGCTGACGGTTCTCCTGCTGCCTCTGTAAAAGATAATAGATGTCATATATAATATCTCTACCTTATCTAGCTGAGAAATTATTAGGCTCTATATTTATTGTTGTTTTTCAAAAAATCCTTCTATGAATTAAACTATTTCAATCTAGATCTCATGCGGATTAAATCTATTTTAAAATATAATTTTCTTGAGCGTCAGGGAATGTCATTTTTATTGGCTTTGAAGTTTAATAAAAAACTTAAAGGTGTTCATTTAACATTGAAGCCATAACACGACAATTGCTTATTAAGAAGTTATTTAATTTATAAGTTGAGGCTTGCCCTAGGTTATGCATTTGAATGATAACCAGGAACAGAGCAAGCCAATTTGAATTTAATTTTTTATTATTATATCAATACTGCTGTCTTCAAATATTTTTTTTAAAAAATGTTTAAGATTATTTATTTCTTTGGCATTTTTTAGTACAGCTAAGTACTGCTTAGCCCCTGCTTTTAACGCAGCATTATCGTTAAGATAAACAATTAAATTTTCATCATCAAGCTCGACTTTTTCGATAGCATCAGCAATTTCATATTCAGTGGAGTCACTTTGAAAACCTATACATTCATCGACTGTAAGATCATCTTCATCAAATCTCCCAATAATGAAATAATTTTTAGGATCGTTGTAATCATCCCCAACAGCTACAGTGAGTACATCATCTTCATTTGTACAGCTAATACAAATAGCATCAATTTTTTTAGTCATATTCATAATCATCCTTAGCCAGAACAGCTTTTTGCTTTAGTCGATTTTTTACCTGATGCTGACCATGTGTGCTTATCACCTTCGTCAGTTGGCCAGTTATATACAACGTCTGCACCTGTATTCACTTTAAAAGTATTCATTTTTCCACGACATGAAGTACATGGAGGATATTGTCCATCAATAACCAGCTTGTCGCCAGGAGAGGCAATCTGATCTAACTCCCTTGTAATGCGGGCTTCAGTGTGTGTCGCTAGTGAACTTTGTGGAAAACCAAGAGCCTTTTCTTCGGGGGTCATATTCCCACTTTGCCAAACGCCCTGAGCTTTAATTCTACCTTCATTATCATAGAGTGTAGCATTTGCAGTATGTGTTCCTTTGCCAGTCCCAAATGCCAAGCCTAAAGGGTCAATCCATTTAAGAGGGTTCGGCGCATACTGATAAAGGTTCCAGCCGCCTTCCAGCCCTATCGGGTCCTGAACCGTGAACCGTCCCACCTGCGGGTCGTAATAGCGGAACAGATTGTAGTGTAGACCGGTTTCGCTGTCCGCATACTGGCCCGCATAGCGCAGCGGCTGATGGGGCAGGGCAGACTGTTTTGCCAGCCGGGTAAAGCCCTCCGTCTGTCGGCGTACCTCGCCAAAGCTGCCGTACTGACCGCTCCAGCGGATATTGCCCCGTTCATCGGTCACCTCTAGCGGCGCACCGTTAATATCGGTGTTAAACCACAGCACATCGCCCCGGCCGCCTGCTGCCATATGGTCGATGCGCGCCAGCGGGCTCCAGGCCTCGTTGGGATCGTACACGTAGGTCTGGCACTGGCCGTTTTCATGCTGCTCCTGTAACAGGCGATAGCCCTGCCACAGAAAACGGACTTCTTTACGATCGTGCTGGGTGCTGACCACTTTGCGGGTGCGCCTGCCCAGCGCATCATAATGATAATGCGCGGTAAACCCGCCGTCCGGGCCATTGCCTTTGGCGCTGATGAGTCGGTTTTCGGCGTCATAGGTAAAATGCTGCTCATGCAGGCCGCTGCGTCGACTGACCAGGTTGCCCCAGTCATCGTACTTCATAAACAGGTTCTGCCAGTGATGCACTCGATTGTCGGTAACCGGCAACGCGTGCAGTGCATCGTCGTTTGCCGCCAGGTTGTCCGCATTATCGTAAGTAAAATGCGAGGTGCTGTGGCCCTGTCTGGCTTCGTAGTGCTTCAGTAGGCGGCCTTCATCATCGTAACCATAGATAATGTCGCCGCGCAGCGTATCACTGACAGACTCCAGTTCACTGCGTGCCGAATAGCGGAAAGCGCGTTCCAGAATGGCTTTTTCCGGTAGCACCACCTCGCTATGCAATTCACTGCGCTGCATCGTGCGCCTGCCAAGGCTGTCGTACTGACGCGCCTGCTCACGCGCGCCCTGACTGCGGAAAATTTCCCGATGCAGGCGGTCGCGGGTAAATTCACTGACCAGTTGCTGATTAAAGCGAATCGCGCTGACATGGCCAGAGCCATAGTGCAACCAGGCAAGTTGCTGTTCACCCGGCAGGGTCAGATGGGTGAGGTTGCCCAGCGCATCCCATTCGTAATCCAGTTTCCCGTTTATACCGGCTTCTGTTAACAGCTGACCTGCGACGTCATAGGTAAAGGCGATTTCATCTTCTTCGATACCAAGCGCCATTCCGTCGCTGGTCGGCGTGCGAACCAGGCTGGCAAGTTGACCGCTACGATGACGCCGGTAGTGGTATTCTGCATGCTGCGTTGTGCGCCGGGTAATCAAGCCGCTGTCGTCGTAGCTAAAGCGCTGCCAGCGTCGGGCTATGCCACCGTCATTAGCGGGCTGGCCATTTTCCTGTAAACCAATGAGAAAACCACGAGCATTCCATTCCATATTGCGTGAGGTCTTATCGGGCCGTATCTCACTCAATGGACGGCCGAGCGGATCGCAGGTAAAGCGATAGTCACCGCCGTTGCCGTTTTCCAGCCGCAGCAGATTACCACGGGCATCGTAATGCCAGCGACGCGTACGACCAATGCGGTCCGTCAGGCTCACCGGTAATCCGAGTGCGTTATAGGTCCAGCGGACTTCGGTTTCCAGCGGATCGCACCACGCACTGAGCTGCCCCTGGGTGTTCCAGTGCAGGGTTTCCCGGCTGCCGTCTGGATGGATAATGGCGCAGAGTTGTCCCTTGTCATTCCACTCGCGCTGGGTGACATGACCTTCAGCATCCACGCTGCGAACAAGCTGGCCAAATCGGTCGTAGCTAAACGTCGTTACGCTGCCAGAGCAGTCGGTGCGCTGCGTCAGCAGCCCTTGTCGGTTCCATTCCAGCTTCACCACGCCGCCCGTTGCATCGGTAATGCTGTCTGGCAGCAGTTCTGTGTCATCAGGGTAGTGATAGGTGGTGACGTTATTGAGCGCATCGGTTTCAGTCAGCAGGCGAACATTAAGATCGTAAGCCGCCTGAGTCGCGCTCAGATCGGGATAGTCCGTACGGATCACACGGTCAGTCATGCGGAACCAGTGATAAGTGGTTCGACGTCCGACCGGATCGATCTCCTGCGTCATGCGACCATAGCGGTCCCAGTTGCTGCAGCGCATGGCGCCGCCGGGCATAATCACATCGCACAACTCGCCTGCGCGATAAACCAGCATGGTCTGGCGGCCGTCGAAGTCGGTGAAGCGGGCGACATGATCGTCATCGTCAATGAGCCAGTGAGCTTCAACGCCGTCATCACGTCGCGCGCGTCGGATGCCATTATCAAAATCGTACTCAAAATCCAGCTGCTCGCCGCCGCTGTGACGGAAGGCTACCACTCTTGGGAGGCCATCGATCTCCTGCCAGCGATACTCACTTAGCAGGCCATTCATATCTTCATGGGCCACCATCAGGCCATCGCGCCACTGGAAGCGTCGGCGCACGCTACCGCCCCGGCCCGTTACCGTAACGAGTTGGCCGATATCATCATAAGCGTAACTGACCAGACAAATATCGTCATCCAGCCAGGCACCTGCAAGCCTGTTATTCGCATAGCGGCAGGTTACGCGCTGACCGGCGCTGTCTGCCAGCGCGGCCAATGTGTGATCGGGGTTCCAGTCGAACTGAATCTCATTGCCGCAGGGCTCGGTCAGGCAGAGGGGAAGAGAAGGGGCATCATCGCGCAGGGGCATAAAATGCCAGCGCTCACCGCTGATGTCATACAATGACCAACTGTCGTCCCGATGATGTTCCAGCCAGCGTTTCTCCGCTTCGCAGTAGGTACGCTGGCCTTTTGGCACCAGAGGAAAAGAGACGTAATCGCCGGAGGACGCACGCCAGACCAGCCCATCCTGGTAGCGTTCCAGCCGTGTTTCCCAGAACAGGTTCCAGCCACGGCCTAATACGCTGTCGCCGGGATTACCGCTGCGCCAGTAGCGCTGCCAGCGTAGCGGCAGCCGGGAGGGCAGCACAAAATCCAGTTCATCATCGCCGCTAAGAAACTTCTGGCCGCTTACGATATCAACGGGACGGGCAAGAATACCTGCGGCCGCCACACCGGTCATCAAGGCACCAGCACGGCAGGCCACCCGGGCGATTTTATTGATGCCGGGAATCTTGCTCAGTAATTTACCCAGCGCGCCGACCTTGCCAGCCGCACCGCCCACGCCACCGGCCAGCCCGGCAAACAGCAGGGTAAGATCGGAGGCTTTATAAACCCATTCGGGCACTTCAGGTTGGATAGGCAGCGTTTGTTCAGGCTCGCCGCCGATATAGACGTTGTCAGAGCCCGTCATCACTTTGGCATCGCAGGTGGTGCGATCGTCGATGCGTGATGCAGGCAGGCCGTTGATGTACACCCGGGAGGAGCCTTCCGCCATCTGCTGCGGACCATCGTCCTTGCAGGCCACTATGCTGTTGGTGGCCATGGCGGCAGGTTTACTGTTAATAAAGACGTTGGGCGAACCGGTGGTAATCTTGCCCTTTGGGGTCATGCTGGCCGCCCCAGCATCCGCTATTCCATCTCGCGCGGCGGTGGCCAGTTCGCCAGTAAGGTAACCCACGCCGATACTGAGTCCAACCAGCAATACGCCCACGCCAAGGCAGGAGGCGCCTATCCCGGCAATCATCAATGCACCCGCAGCAATACCGCCCGCCGCAGCGATCAGTCCACCGACGATAGTGCCTGCAATCATGCCCGCCAGGGCATGAGAGTGACCGATATCATCGCCGAGGCGTGCAGCTTCAAACATGATAATTGCCCTTGTCGTTAAGCGTTAAAACGAAAACTTTTAAGCAGTGCCTGGAACTGTTCGCTGTCCGCGTCACCAATGGCGGACGTAGAGGTCATGGTAAAGACCAGTACTTTGTGACCATCGGGCGTGAAGACCGACTGCTGTTGCCAGATACGTTTGCCGTCACGCAGAAAACTGGCGTGTACGCATTCACCCTGTAGCAGCGCGTCACCCAATACCGCAGCGCTGCGTTCGGTTTGTTTCCATCCCTTTATGTGTTTTTGCATTAGCGTGAGCTGACGGTCGATGTACGCAGGCAGCGTTTCACCCTCGTTAAGCGTATCGCGTGAAATATTAAAAGCGGGAGCAGTGGCATCAGAGGCGGTGAAAGCATTGACCGTGCGGTCCTGATAATCATCAGGCAGTGTGATTTGGCCTTCAGTAAACAGACAAGCGATGTTTGAGCCTGACATCGTGCAGATTCCCTATCCTTAAGATGTGCTCAAGTTTGTCATGAAAAGCGGCGAATCTCCAGCAAAGGCATGCGCAGAGAGAGGGCGTAAATGTAATGTCAGAATAATCCTGATCGCGATGCAAACAATGGCCTCCTGGTGAGGCCATCATGTGTTACCTGTGTGGACCGCCGCCAGGCCCACCGCCGCCGCCAGGGCCCATATGTCCCGGGCCATCGCCTCCGGGGCCCCAGAATGGCCAGACACAACCCGAAAGGGCAGAAACACTTGCTAACGCGATAACGAACAGAATCACTTTTTTCATACAGGCTCCTGATTAACAGGAATGACTATATCAAGCCCTGCTTGTACAAGTGTGTGGCAGATGAAAAAGACCCGGCAGGATAGCGTAAAAGTTCCGTTAATCGGGGCGTTCAGCAGCGAAAACCGGTCGCAGCCCCATGTTCTGGCCTTGTCGCACGCGTTTAATCCTGAGAACACCTTTCCGAATATTCCCGCTTCCCTGATAAACGAACCACGACAGTTATTCACGCAGGCAACATCGTTATGTCTGATAGCTGAAAATGAACATATGCAGATTACAGCGGCGCTGTTTTTGAGCGAATACGCTGGCTCCTTGCATCAGAACTGTGCAATACAACGCGGTTTTAGTCTCAGATCGGGTGCAGGCTGGCGTGGCGCTTACCCTTATCTCTGGCCTGTTAATTGCAGTGCTGATGGGGTGAAGTCACCTTAAAACAATGCGAAAGGAGTTGGACGAATGTCGGTAAGCCGTTTATATGTTGCCCGTATGGGGTTGTCTGTAATAATCACGGGGTTATCGTGCTCGACGGCGGCCTTTGGGGCAAACGTACCCAATGGTGTGACATTGGCTCCCGTGCAGGAGATCGTGCGGGGCAATGGAGCCGAGCCTGCTACCCTGGATGTTGATAAAGCTGAAACCAACGATGCCTTTTCAGTTATTAACGACCTGTTTGAAGGGCTGGTGCGGACTGATCCAGAGGGCAAAGTCATACCGGGACTGGCTGCTTCGTGGGAAACGGCAGACAACAAAGTCTGGACCTTTCATCTTCGTCCTGACCTGACATGGTCAGACGGATCGCCGCTGACAGCTGAAGATGTTGTCTTCAGTTGGCGTCGTCTGACCGATCCCAAAACGGCATCGCCTTATGCATCCTTTGCTAACTATGCGCATATCCTTAACGCTGATGCGGTGACGGGCGGTAAAAGCCCGCCTGACAGCCTGGGCGTTAAAGCCTTAGACGCGCACACCGTGCAGGTTACTCTGGATCAGCCGGTGTCCTATTTTTTGCAGTTTGTTGCCCATCCTTCCCTGTTTCCGGTCAGCGAAAATAACGTTAAAAAGTTTGGTGAGGCCTGGACCCGGCCGGGCAACATGGTCAGCAGCGGTGCCTATAAACTGGATCAGTGGGTAGTTAATGAAAAAATCACGCTGAACCGTAACGATCGCTATTGGGATAACGCGCATACCCTAATTAATCGCGTAACGTTTTTACCGATTAATGATGTTTCTGCCGAGCTTAACCGCTACCTGGCCGGCGGCATTACCATTACGGACAGCATTCCCGCCATTGATTTCCCTCGAATGAAAAAAGAGCGGCCCAAAGAAGTACACAGCACCTCAATTTATAGCGTGTTCTATTTCCAGATAAATACGCACAAGGCACCCTTTACCGATGTCCGCGTGCGTCAGGCGCTGGACCTGGCGCTGGATAAAGGCATCATCGCCGATAAGGTTATCGGCATGGGACAGAAACCGGCTTATACCGTTGTGCCATTATCAATGGGGGACGTCAAACTGTCTCCGCCTGACTGGGCTGGCTGGACGCAGGCGCAGCGCATCAAAAAAGCTCAGGCGTTACTCAGCGAAGCCGGTTTTTCAGCCAGCCATCCTCTGAGTTTTACCCTGCTCTACAACACCAATCAGGATAACCAACGTATCGCGATTGCCGCTGCTTCCATGTGGGGTAAAACGTTAGGTGCGAAGGTCACGCTGCAAAATCAGGAATGGAAAACCATGCTAGATACCATGCATCAGAGGCAATATGATCTGGTGCGCTACACCTGGATTGGTGACTACAGTGAGCCCTCTACTTTTTTAAATACCTTCCGCAGTGGCGACAGTCAGAATAGCTCAGGTTATGCCAGCACAGCGTTTGATGCGGCAGTAAAAGCCGCGGGAATGGATACCGATCCAAACGCCGTAACCCAGGATTACCAGAAAGCCAGCGACATTATTGCAAAAGATGCGCCGGTTATTCCGGTGTTTTATGGCGCGCTTAATCAGATGGTTAACCCAAAAGTCGGCGGTTATGCCCCATCGCATCTGCGGTTTTATTACACCAAGGACCTTTATCTTGTTAAATAAAACGCCCGGCGGTACGTTTCTGACGTAACCGAACTGCTGAGTGCTGTTTGCTCGCTGGGGCCAGCTTTTGGCCCCAGCGAGCCTGGTGACATCCCCCGCCTTTTCTGTCAGCGTCGTAAAACGTCCTTTCATACGCAGTCAAAACTGTTCTCTGACACAGCAAACTCGAAAGATTGAAACTCGCTTGCAAAAGGTAACGACTGGAAATGTTCTTCTGTTTTAAAACGGCACAAGGAAATGGGATGTTAAGCGCAGAGGGGAATCAGTTACCCGATTAGCCTTGAATTAACCGCACTCACAAAACATCTGTTACATGGCGCCTTGCCCGGTAATATCCATACGTCATTATTGAAGGTATAAAAATGGAAAACCCATTTTTTAAGAAACAGATCGTTGAATCATCCGGCGCTGAGTGCGGTGAAACCCTGTCCCCGTTGGCACTGTTGCTTCGCCGGAACCTGGTTTCACTCGTTGTTGGGACAATAACCGTCATTTATTTCGTTCAAAGCCATCCGCTTCACGTGCGCCCGTCAGCCGCCAGGCAGGCCGCGCAGCCACAACCTGTGGCCTTCAGTGCGCCTGCAGGCGGCACAGTTAAGCAGGGGCAGAACAGCCAGGGCCAGCCCGCGCTGACCGCCGCTTCGCTTGAACTTGCCTCTGCCCAGACCCGGTTAGCTGCGGAAAAAATTCGGCTCGTCAGTGCGCAGTTGAAGCTTGAGCAGAGCAGTCTGCTGCAGGATATCGATCACACCCAGCAGCTTGCTCTGCAACAGGTCAGCGACAGCCGCTTCCAGCAGGCCATGCTGAATGGTCAACTTGAGCAACTGGCGGACCAGATTAAAATTGAATCGGCGCAAATGAGTATGGCTCAGAAGCTGGTCAACACCTGGCGACCGCTGTTAGCAAAGGGATACATCTCCACGCTTCAGTTTGAGCAGGAGCAATCGACGGTATGGGGCTATGAAAGCCAGTACCGTGCGCTGTTACAGCAACAGTATGGTGCCCGCCAGCAGTTAAACGTTTTGAACGACCAACAGCTTCAAATACCGCTAGCCACATCTGTAAAGCTTAACGTCCTGCGTCGTCAGCTGGCGCAGGTGGATGAGAACCTGTCACAAAATGAAACTATCCTGCAGCAGGCGCTCTATATGCCTTCTGACGGTTCAGTGAAATCTGTTATCGCGAAGGCTGACAACAGGATGACAGGGGAGCAATCGAGTCAGGCTGGTGAAGCCAGCAGTCAGCAAACCGCGACCACCAGATTGATATCCGATAAGCCAGTAGCCGGCATGCACAGAGACAACCCTGGCGGAGCGCATTTTCAGACCATAAATGCCCAGTCTGCTAATTGCTTCAACAGTGGGCATCATTCGGTATCAGCGCATAATGTGTAACCCATCAGGCTGGTGGCTGAAGCGTGAGGGGGGAGAGGTATTTACAACATCAACCGCAGCAGGATAGAGTCATTTCTCCTCTTCTTTCAGGCGAAGTGCAAAATGCCAGATTACTGTTTCTATCAAAAAGGTCAGCACACCGTCGTGCTGGAAAGACATGATGCGGACGGTGGTTCTCAGTTAGAAGATAAGGGCTATAAAAAGCAATTCGAAGAGGTGAGTGCAACTGACAAGCATCGGGCACTTAACCGGTTTGCTGATATTCGTCGAAGCAATCAAAAAGATCATCACGACTTCTTCTCGGGCGCGATCGCTATGCCACTGATGGGCGTGCTTACCGCCATTGCTGTTTTTCTGTTACGGAAAAAGTAGCCCGCCTGCGGATATCCGCAGGCGACGGGGCACAACGCCTGGTTAAAAAAGGCCAGGCTCAAACCCGACAGCGATAAGAAACCAACCTGTTAATTATCTGCTTTGTGCCCATGATGGCTTCATAAAACGCATTCGGATGTCTTTTTTGCCTGTTCTGTATTAAAGCCAGCCCGCTGTCCTGATTTTCCATCGCTCCTGCTGCCTGATAACGGTCACAATCATGCTTTATGCTGTGGTTCGGCAGTCACAAAGAGCGTTCCTGAAGCACGTCATCATATCGCCTGGTTATCCCAGCTTAGAGAGTAATCGCCTCAGGAAAGCCATCTCGAGCGCGCGGGAGCCTGAATCATGTCAGAAGTGCTGGAGCAGAAAGGATGGATAGAAAATGCCATCGGTGAAAAATTTAACGCCAAAGGTGAGGTACTGCCATTCAGAGGCAATACGCTGATTTGTCATCTCGAACAGGACAGTGAAATCGTCCGTGTGACTGGCGAAATGGTTGATGCAATGAAAGCCGCAGGGCTGGGGCGGTGTTACGCATTTCTGCCGCAGTCAAGCTACCATATGACGGTGTTTAACGGTGCCAATGACCGGGCACGGCACTATCCGGCCTGGCCACAAGACCTGAATCTTGATGCGTCGATGGAAGAGTGCGACCGGCTGTTCGCGGCGAAGCTGGCAAATTTCAGGCTCATGCCCTCGTTACCTTTGCAGATGCGCATTGGGGCTATTGCCTTAAAACGTGGCGTCTCGCTGTCGCTGGCGCCGTTGGACAGGGCGGAAGAGCGCAAAATACGGTCGCTCAGAGATGCGCTCAGCCGCACGCTTAACTGCAAACGAAATAATCATGATGTCTACGAATTTCATGTCAGTGTCTCTTATCTCATCAATAAACCGAACGATGAGGAGTTGCGCCTGCTGCAAATTTTAAGAGCCGGATATCTGGAAAAGCTGATGCGGGTTGCGCCGGTGATGACGCTGGGTGCGCCTGAGTTTTGTACCTTCAGGGATATGTCTCGGTATACGCCGTTGTTAAGGCTGGAATAGCCAAAATTTCTGTTGCGTATTAACGGGCACACCTGAATGCCTCGTATTAACACGGAAATTGAAAAATTATAAATAAAAATTTTTAACTAGGGGGATTAAAACGAATGTATAAAAATAATGCCGCGAACCGCCCTGGAAAGACGGTCCGCGGGATTCGTTAATTTGAAACTTTATCCGCTTGTATGGTCGCACTACCTGTATTATCAACGCAGTTGTCATCTGTCACAAATGCCATAAACGTTGCGGTTGTTGGGACGTTGACGGTAATAGGTGTACTACCAACAGTGGTCCCCCAGCGAGCATTGCCTAAACCGCCCTGTAAATAGACTGAACTAATTTGGCAGCCGTCGCTCAGCGAACCATTTGCACAACTCATGCTATTCGAAAGCAGGGACACAGTATAGGTGCCGGGTTGCAACTGAAACTGTAATGCAGTACCCGCCTGTACCCTGACGTTACTTAATGGTGGATAGATGCAATGATCTTTTGCATTGATTGTGAATGAAGCAGCCTGACTACCAAAAGAAAATAGTGATAATAATAATAAGGTGTTAATTTGGGTTTTCATTCAGAGTATCCTTGTTTCATATTCAGATAAATTTATGGAATCAGTGCTGCTTTCCATTCTCGGGAATGACTGTCGCTGAACTATTTTTAAGGTAAACATTTCTGTTACTCCCTTCCGATCGTCAGGGGGTAAGCGTTACTTTAAGGATGTCTGACTGAAAATGTGAGTCACCATTGCTTACTCATCTTTCACCAGGATGAATACCTGATGTGACTTAACGTTGTTGCGATTGATGCACAAGAGTGAGGCGGTAGCACAGCGAAAACAGGAATAACGAAACGGGTAAAAGGGATGTCGTTCAACATCCAGGCCCCTTGAAATTTCTGTAACAGTTAAACAGGCTCAATAGCCTGTGTACCAAACCGCCTTGATTTAACATCAACCTTATTGGCAATGAAAATGCGTCCCAACCTGTAAATAGCGGGTAAAGGCTTCATGCAAAGCCTCTGCGCAGGATGCGTGGTTAAAGGCTACGTGATGCTCGAAGCCGTTACGGCAAATCCACGCCAGCAAGCGTTCCAGCTGCGGCACTTCAATGACCGCACGACAGCCAACGGTATCTAGCGGATCGTTCACGGCGACGCCTTCACCCACATAGGCTTTAATTTCTCCCCTCAGATCGTCTGAGCTCAGTCGGAAGAAGGTGATGTTGCCAGTTTTACTTCTGCCATGAACGGCACCGCAGGTATTTTCGTTGCCGACGCGATGACCAATAATATTGGCGGTGCCCATTGTGGCGTCCTCCAGAGAGGCTGTGGCAAAGTTGCCACAGTGAAACAGCACACATTTGTCTGGATCGTCGCCGTAGTTATTATTCCAGTCGGCAATGGAGGCCGGACTCAGGCTGCAACTGGCAAGGGCATACATGGATAATGCGCCCATCACATCGACTTCACAGGCGCAGGGCAGTAACTGACCGGACATCACGCTCATCACAGAGCACGCGTTAATACCGAGCGTTTCCTGCAATGAGGTCCAGCACTGGATGGCGGTGGCATCAATGTCTTCAGCTATAACCCATTCAGCGATGACCACGAACAACTTTGCCATGAGGGTGATTTTATCTGAAGCCATCGTGCTGACATGCGCATTATCCAGCAGCAGGCGGCGCTTCTCATCGACACGAATATCGCTGTCGCCTAACCGTTTCATTCTGCTGAACACCTCTGATAAATCCAGGGTTTCCACGGCGATGCCCAGCCTTTCAAGTAATTTTTCACTGTAGCGAACGGTATTAAAACCAGCAGGACGCGCACCAATTGCGCCCACTCGCGCGCCGCGCATGCTGCTGACCACCCGGCAAACCTGCTTAAACCGGCTTATATCCCGGGCAAAAGATTCACCCGCTAAGTCACTCACGTGCTGGGTGGTTAAGGTGAAGGGAATGTCATATTGACGCAGGTTATTACACAGGGAGATTTTGCCGCAAAAACTGTCTCGCCGACTGGCGAGATGCATCTTGTCCAGGCGGTCTGGCTGGGCCTGAATTAACACAGGAACATTAAGTCCGGAAAGACGTAATGCTTCTGAAACGGCTTTTTCATCGCCAAAATTGGGAAGCAATACCACCACGCCATGAATATCGTCACGACGAGCGCGTAACCATGCTGCACATATTTTGGCTTCTGCACGTGTTTCAACGCCACCGTAGCGGGTCTGGGTTTCATCGAGCATTACCGGATTGATATCGTGCTGAATAAACACCTCAATAATCTGCTCGCGCGCCTCATTGACGACGTATCCGGGGAAGAACCCCCGGTTAGCGATAATAACGGCCATGGTTAATTGATGTGGTATTCTTGACATGATTTTTCTCCGGTATGCATAGGATTATTATGGGTATTTTGATGTTTTAAAATTTCATCATTGTTAATGATGTTGTTTATTTCGTTCTGGCTTTTACAGATGGTGTGATCTGTGCAAACCATTCAAGTGGACGCTTTTCTTATCGGGTGATTTTGATTTTATTAATTCATTCTCACATTATTCGTGATGCCTGTTTTTGTCTATTTTTGTTTTTTAAATGGATTCTATGCCGCAAATAAGGCGTGGTTTTTGGCAGTTACTCTTATCTTTGATAGCATTTTTAGTTGTTGGTGGTTAGAGATGTGAAGAGATGTTTTATCGAGGTGCGTTAATTAATCAACTTAAATATTGATGTATTTTTGAAGGTGTAATTTGTTTTTTTATTGAACTAAGTTCACAAAAGAAACTTAATGCAGTTTGTTTCTGTTCCCTGTTTTTATATGGTTGGCGTCCTTTATTAATGCGGGAGGATGCTGGAATGGAATTACATAAACCATTAAAAGTGAGTTTTCGCGAAAAATTTTGTTACGGGCTTGGGGATACCTCAGCCAATATCTTCATGGGCATGACCATGATGTTTTTGTCGATATATTACACCGATGTATTCAAGCTCAGCCCTGCAGTAATGGGAACCTTATTTCTGATTACGCGCTTAATTGATGCGATAAGCGATCCATTAATCGGCGTGGTGGCCGATCGCACGCGTTCTCGACATGGCCGTTACCGCCCCTGGCTATTATGGTTCGCTGTGCCTTATGGGCTTAGCTGCGCCGCCGTTTTCCTTTCACCCGAGTTGGGTGAAACCGGACGGATCATTTATGCCTACACCACCTATATCATGCTGGTTATGGCGTTCAGCCTGGTGGCGGTGCCCTATGTCTCTCTGCTGGGAGCCATTTCAGCAGACAGTGACGAGAGGATACAGATAAACACGATTCGCTTTCCGTTAGCCAAGGTCTCTTACTTAATTTGTTCTTTACTGGTCCCCATGTTGATTGCGCTTTTTGATAATGAGGTGATGGGTTATCGGGTTGTGATGTGCGGTATTGGCCTGCTCTCAACGCTATTGGTTTTAATTTGCTATTACAATACTCAGGAACGCGTTTCAGCGGGGGATGTACAGACGCTCAGCGTCGGCAACCAGATACGGCTGATGTTGAAAAACGATCAGGCTTTAATCATTTTTGCTGCACAGCTGGTGGTGATGATTATGAATACGCTTAAGTTTGGTGCGGCGGCGTATTTTGTAAAATATGTGCTTAACTTGCCTGTTTCATTTCTGAGTGTTTTGCTTACCGCAGGTTCAATTGCCGGAATTATCGCCCCCTTGATTACCGGATATGTCCTTAAAACCGGACGGGTAAAACGGATTCCATTACTGATCTGGAGTCAGATCGCGGGGGGACTTATTACGTTAATCATTGGTTTTACCTCTGCCGAAGCCGTCTGGGTACATGCGGGGCTGTTTGTCACGGCGACACTGGTTGTTGAACTTATCGCCGTAATTATTTGGGCAACCGTCGCGGATGTGGCTGACTACGGCTTTTATAAATATGGCGTCCGAATAAACGGCATGATTGGCGGCGGCATGTTGTTTGCCACAAAAGCCGGAATGGCGATCGGTGGGGCAATTATTGGTTATGTCTTAGCATGGTACGGATATAACCCCGATTTCATGACCACGGCTTCAGAAAATCAACTTTCTGCGTTTAACCTCCTTTATGTCTGGCTCCCCGCATCCTGCATGTTTATCACCGCCGGAATATTTTCACGTTACAAACTGGATGAAAAAACCTGCCAGTCATTTATCAATGAAAAAGCGTTCTGATATCAGGAGTGGTAGATGAAAAAATTAACGGTTCGTGACAGAAGTTTTTATCAGGAGGATCGCCCCTTTTTCTATACGGCCTGTACTGCCTGGGAGCTGTTTCACAAACTGACGCTGACAGAGGCAGAAGCGTATTTAACAAATCGGGCAAAAAAAGGCTTTAATGTGATTCAGGCCGTTGCCCTGTGTGAGCTTGACGGTTTACAGACGCCGACTTACGAAGGCGGACATCTGCCCTTTAAGGATTTAACGTCTCTGATCCCCAATGAAGCCTATTTTGATCATCTGAGGCGAGTCACCGACATCGCCAACTCGCGAGATCTCTATATCGCCCTGGTGCCGATGTGGGGGTCACACTGGAGTGTGAACAACAGTTGGGGAGCGGCCAAAACGCCCTTATTTAACGCAGAAAACGTTCAGGCATTCTGTCGGTATCTCAGTGACAAGCTGCAAGGCACGGGCATCATATGGATGATCGGCGGTGATCGTGCAGTGCAAACCCCGGAACAAGGCCAGTTGATGGAAAATATGGCCCAAGGGTTGCGACAGGGCGGCAGTGGCGATGCGCTGTTGACTGTGCACTCGCAGGGCGGGCGAAGCACGCTGGACATGCTGGGCGATCGGCCCTGGCATGATTTTATCGTCTGGCAATCGGGACATATGGGTGAGGCTTATCCGTCGTGGCGCGCCATTGAAATGGATTACCAGCGTCAGAGCAAGCCGGTTCTCGATGCTGAACCCTGCTATGAAGCCCATCCGATCATGTGTCAGCATCAGTTCCGTCGTGCACAGGAGGCCAGCCGCTTTACCGATCGTGAGGTGCGTCGCAGCAGCTACTGGTCAGTCTTTGCGGGGGGTGCGGGCATTACCTATGGTTGCTACAGTCTCTGGCAGATGCGCCGACCGGAAGATGACGCCGTGGCGATACCTGAAAGCGCAGCGAGTACTTATCAGGGCGATACCATTCCGTACTGGTTTGATGCGCTTGACTATCCCGGCGCCTTTGCCATTGGCATCCTGCGACGGTTTATTGAATCCCTGCCTGACTGGCATCTACGGGTTCCCGATCGGTCTTTGCTTATCAACCCTAATCCCAGCGATCAACGCCACTGTGGTGTGATGCGCGATCACCAGCAGCGCTGGATAGCGGTATATATTCCGCAACAGCAAAATATCACCCTGGATATCAGCGCCTTTGCCGCAACGGGATTCGAAACAGGATGGTTTGATCCCCGCTATGGCATCATGAACTGGCTGAGCAATGATATGTCGGAGACCTTCTTCCTTAACATCGACCCACCCGCCAGCGGAAATGACTGGATACTCGTGTTGAGAGCAAATTCCTGATAAGGCGAACTGTGTTACTGTCCGCTCAGAAGCGCAGAGCGGGCAGAGGGTCGTGAATGGATTACAAGAAGCAGATATTGAATATTCTGCACAGCGAATGCGAGTCACGGGCAGAGATGACGCGCCGCCTGGGTGTGACGAAGGCCTACGTGACAAAATTGACGTCGCAGCTGCTGGAAGAGCGGGTTATTGAGGAGCGGGACGTAAAGGACAGTGCGTTTGGCCGACCTCAACAGTTGCTGGCGGCAACGCCGGGCCAGTTTTTCAGCGTCAATATTACGCTTCGCAAAGGCCAGCTCCAGGCGATGCTAAACGACTTCAATACGCAAGTGCCCGCGCTGGCGCACCACAGGATCTCCTTGCCTACCCTGCTAACGCCACAACGCCTGGTTGCCTTTATCGCCACCAGCGTTGCGGCGTTATGCCTGTCAGGCAATGTCCGTCAGCAGCAGGTCAACGTAATAAGCGTGGCGTTGCAGGGCGGCATCGAGCATTTCACCGGCGTCGTACGTTATTGCCCGTTGTTCAGTGAGACGAACGTGGCGCTTAAAAAACGGATTGAAGACGCGATGTGTATCAGCACACAGATTTTTAATATTGCGTTCTGCACCACCTTTCAGCTGGCTCAGCGCTTACCTTACTCATCGTGGGTGGCGTTTATGCCTGGGTTTGGCAGCCTGGGCTATGGGCAATGTATTCACGGCGAGCCGGTACTGGGTGAGAACGGATTTTATCCGGAGATAGTGCATTTACCTTATGAGGGCGGTATCGAGCAGGCGTTTGCTGTCGATCCGGATAACCAGCCCGCAACGGTTCTAGCCACCGCCAGAGCGCTCTGTTTTGCTATCTGCTGCACCGCACCGATTCACAATATCAGACACGTGATTGTCACCGGTGAGCTGTTTGAAGACTATGGCGACGAGGTGCTGCCACTGGCGCAGGCGATACTCGCAGCGAATGCAGACACGCATATCAGCGGCATCCGCATTAAACATGATCAAACTGGTTATCACTATGGCGTCAAAGGGTTGGTGCAACTGAGTTCTGACGCCATCACAGAGCATATTCTGCCTTAATCACGTGCCGGAATCAGGTAGCTGATGCCAGAGCCGGACGACGAGATGCGCTGTCGCCCAGTCGTTTCAGCGTTAACAAGACAGCGGCATCGCGTTGCCCTAGGGTTCAAAATACGCCAGGCGCTTTCGGGGACGTGAAGGTGATTCCACAAGCGTACTGGCGATGGCGGCACCGATCTCGGCACACACCGTGAGTCCCTGCACAAACGGCTGGTCATGCATTAAATAGGGCAGGGCGGCCAGGGCAATGCGTCCACGGGCAGATTCAGGAGACAGCAAAGTATAATCGTCACCCACATCGGGAATCTCATCGCCGCAGCGCTGGATCTGCTGTTTCAGTGTTGCAAAGGGCAGATCGCGGGTCTTAAGAGCCTTTTGCCCTCGCGCATCAATAAACACGTCGAACGTTCGCTGTAGCCCCTCAGTCGTGATCAGCGTTTTCTGCTGTTGCCTTCGCAGTTCATACTCTTCGCCAAGGGCAAGGATGCTGATGATTCCGGCCTCTCGTAAGGCCAGCAGTCGACGGATGGATTGAGAAGGAATCGCCGCGTAGTTATCAATAAACACTTTAGCGAGGCCACCTGAAAAGCGTTTACTGTCGCTTTCGTTAAGGAAGGGAACGATTGTCTCAACCACCTCGTGCAGCCGCAAAAGGGTATAGCGCCAGGGCACGGTGCGCCTGTCGCGTTTGTTGCGTTCGACTTCATTCAAGTTAGCGCTGGCCCAGTGGAAAGGATCCTGTTTATGTCGGTTGGCAAACCAGGCTTCTGCAAGGCTGTCGGCATTGAGTGCTTTCAGATCAATCGTTTTGCTCCACGCGGGCGCAGCCTCCTCCAACTCCTCAACCATCAGTGCAAATACGCGATCGAGTAATCCGTCAGCGCCTGCCTCAATCGCGTTATCGATGGCATTTTGGGTAACGACGCTCAGTGGCTCATAGGGAATCGGGCAGTAGAAATCGGCTTCTGGCAGAATGCCCGATCGTGACATTAATACGATCTTCAGGGCTTCGTGGCCTTTGTCCAGTGTGAAGGCGATCGCGTCGTCGTCGCTTTCCTGAAAGTCACCATGCTGGATCGCCACGGCCATTGCGGCATCAATGCCACTCAGGGAGGTGCCCATAATACCCACGTGACATGCCGCTATTTTCGCTTCCATCAGACCGGACCAGGGGCTGGGGAAGTAGGTGCGGGTGGCGGCGCTGTCGTCTGGCCAGACATGGCCTGTGGCGATAACGACCTGATCAAATATTGCTGGGGCAGTATCGCCCTGCGTCCAGAGTTTTACGCCAGCATCGGTGGCCTCAAGATCGGTGACCTGACAGCGCTCATGTATTTTTACCTCGAAACCCTGTGCCGTTGCGCGGGACACCAGCGCTAAAAACCGATCGCGGAAATACTCGCCAAGCAGGATACGCGGCAGAAACTGACGGATATGCAGAGAGGCAGGATCGACGTGATATCGCCTGAGATGACTGTCGCTCTGGGCGCGTAGCCAGTCAATATAGGTCATAAATACAGGCGGGATTTCAATACTGGCAATGTTTGCCAGCATCATCCGGGAATTCTCTTCATCGTTATAGGGCATGCCAACACCGGCCTCATCACCCTGTTCGTAAACGGAAACGGACATCGGTACATGATGACCCAGAAGCGCATAAAACGTGTAGATACCGGTTGGCCCAGCGCCGACGATCGCGATCTTTTTCATCACTGTTCGCACCTTATTATTGTTATGGGGGACGGTTGTAAGGCGTGTTTTGATCTCGCCGCAGGACAGGCAAAGCCTCAATACAGGTTTTTCCTTTCAGCCAGTATGATCAAGTTTACTCGAGTATTGCAGAACTGCGCGGAAGGGGAGCTGAGTGGAACGCCATCACAACAAATGCAGATTGTCCTGGTAGTGCGGTCGGGCGACTGGTCTGCCTGAACAGGTTCATTCAGGCCGGTTTCTGTCATGGTACCCAAACGTAAAAACCGGACATCTGAGGTAATGGGCTGACGTGGAATATTATGCGAACATTCAGAACTGGTATTTTATCCCCAGCGTGCCCTGTGTATCGCTAAAGCCATTATCGCCGAGTTGTTGAGCAACGTTGCCCCACAGTTGCAGGCGAGCGTTGATCTGACCTTCGACGCCAAGTTTCAGTTCACCCACATCGCGCGCGCCTGTGATCGCATTGCTGATACCATTCATCATGACACTGTCGTTATGGGTGTTATGGATCCAGTTGGCCTCAATAAACGGCTGGAAAGTGCGATCTTTGCCCTCATCACTGATGTGATTTCCCTGCTGATAAAACTTCATGCCCAAACGGGTCTGCAGATTTCCGTTGGTGTTGTTGACAACCTGTGTGCCGTTATTTTCGATGTGATCGTCAGCCTGCACGTCCATCCAGGTAAGCTGTATCTTTGGCTGTAGCCAGTAACGCGTGCGGCCATCGCGGCTCTCTCCTGTCTGAAAGGTGTAGCCCGTTTCAAGGGCAGCGGTGATCCCATCAGCATGATATTTTTCCGTCGCCAGATTTTGCCCGGTAACCTGATTATCGAACCAGTTGTACAGCATCCATGCATCGACATAGGCCCCGGTTTTCTCTTTCTGGTTAGCGTACCAGGTGCCGTACAGGCCTACGCTGTAACCGTTAATGTCTCCACGTGAGGTATAGCCATTCGCTTTAGAATGCGTGCGGCTCTGGTTATTGGCGTAGCCGGTCATCAGGCCAAGGTGCCAGCGATCCAGTCCATTGCGGCTCCACTGTGCGATATCGCCGCCGAGCTGCATCACGTAACGATTACTTTGGGTATGGAGTTTGCCGGAAGCATCTCTGAAGCGGTTATGCCCACCGATATGGCGCATCCACAGGCTCGTGACTTTTTGTTCGCCCGTTAACCTGTCGGTGTATTGTGTTTCACCCAGGCGGTCGTGGAGGCGGGTATGGAACAGCGTGTTGGCCGCACGGGCATTTGCCAGATAGCTGCCAAATTCGGGACGGTACGCTTTTTCGCTGGCAAGAAACCAGTTGCTGTCTTTTTTAACTACATCGTAATCATAGGCCCCGGCGACGATTCGGCCTGATTTTGCAAAGGTACCGGCGGAATCACCTTTAACCGTGACAATTTCAATGCCCTTATCGGTCAGTGCTCCCTGTCCGCCCAGATTATTGATACTGACCCAGGTATGGCCGGCCGTATCGCCATTGACGATCAGTCGGTCAGCAGTGCCATTGTCACCTTCGAGAACGCTATTCAGGACCAGGTTGCCGTTATCCCCTGAATAATCACCCTCAATGGTTAACCTGTTGTCACTGTTTCGCTCAATGCCCAGATCGAGGGAGCCTGCATTATTTACCTTACCCGCAAGAGTGACATCCCGGACCGCAGAAGAAACGTTAACCCTTCCCCCTGATGCGATAGTGATCTGATCTGCATTGAGATCGCCGGAAAGGGTTAACGTCGCATTGCGGGTCTGCGCTGCGTTGCCAACATTAATGATATTCCAGTTCAGAATGGCGACATCGCCTGCTGCCCCCTCAGAAAAAGAAGAACCCGTCAGTGACTGATTGATATTGAGGGTAGTGATACTGTCCTCAGGATCATCGTCATCGTTTCCATTTATCACTGTCAGGCCGCTTACATCTGAACCCTGATTGAGATTCAGGGTGTTATTCCCATTTCCCAACAGAATCTGTCCGGAAACTTTGGCGCCGTTATTCAGGTTTACCGTTGCATCAGAATGAGTAGACCTGATTGCAATACCTGAGGCGGCTGAAATATCCGCACCCTGGTTCAGGTTGATGGTAGTTTTTCCGTCATTACCTCTAAAATCTGTATTGATACCGGCGACGCTACCGCCAATAACCTCACCCGATATATTCACAGTCGTGGCGCCCGTTTCGCGGTTTAAGATATCTATGCCTGACTGAGTACCTGAAATTTTTCCCTGAATCTGAGTGAAGGCGATATCGCCGCCGTCCATGGTCGAGACGCTGACACCGGAGCCATTTTCACCCACGATTTCACCGCGGGTGGTAACGGAAGTATCGCCGCGACTGTGATTGTTCGCGTAGATACCATGCTCACCGCCGGTTATTTTGCCGCCAGATTGCACAATGGACAGATTGTTTGCGCTCTCAGCATTGTCGACGTAAATGCCTGAACCGTTAGTGCCTGTGACGTTACCTGCTGTCAGGATGGTGGTATCACCGATTCCGTGGTTGAAGGCATAGATACCGTAATGGCCCCCGGTGATGCTGCCATCTGACTGCATCACCAGGATGTCTTGTGCCGAAGCATGATTATCGACAAAAACGCCCGCGTATTCACCTGAGACATCACTGGTTGTGATGATGGACGTGTTTCCGGTACCTTGGTTAGATGCCTGAATACCGTTAAATCTGCCGGTTATTTTTCCGCCAGACTGCATGATGGAGAGGTTTTTTGCCGTGCTGCCATTCAGGGCATTAATACCGTTATTCGATTCTCCCTTCACCTCGCCGGATACCGCGATAAACGTATCGGCCGTTCCCATATACTGCGTTTGGATGCCATTCTGTTCCCCTGATATTGTGCCTGCTTCCTGAATAAGGGTGATTGCGCCTGCCTCGTAGGACGTAATGATTTCAATACCATCGGCTCTTTTCGCCACCACAGTGCCGGAAATGTTAGGCGTGGTGTCGCCCGTACCGGTATTTTCAATATTTATCCCTGAACCATCGGCTACGATAATGCCGCCTTCCTGCTGCGTAATGGTCAGGGATGAACCCGTGACGGATAAGCCATATCCGCTATCGGTATTAATGTAAGACGTCCCGTCCAGCACGACGTCGAGGACATCGCCTGTCAGGTTTTGTGTGTCATGATCGGCGCCACTACAGGTGTATTTGTTCCCTTCTTGGCTACAGACCGCCTCTGCAGGGGCATTCATTAATCCAAACGTACTCATCACCGTAGCGATAACAAACTTACGCGTTGTTCTGCTCATTGTTATTTATTCATCCATTTATTTCATCGATGTTTTTCTTAGCGTAATGGGGTTGTTAAATGTTCAGAAGATCGCTTTTCATCAGGCAGGAACATTCTTTTTAAGCATTCTGTTAAAATAATTATTTTTAATGTTAATATTTTAAATAACGCATCCGTTAACTTATGAATTAACATTAAGGATTAACGCTTTATTCTTAATGATAATTATTATTAAATTAATGTGACGTCATTTTTATACACCTGGTGGTGTGGCTGACTGAATGTTTTAATCTGCTCGAAATTAGGTTAATTAAATGTATAGAAATATTCCTTAATCCTGAGCGGAGCGTGAAAGTTATTTTGCAGAGATGCTGACCATTTAAAAATAGTTAATATCGATCGGTACGGCGTTCCTGATAGGTCGAGGCTATTGCACATAATTAATTGATCGATACGTCCTGTTTATTCGTAAGAGAAGCTCACGTTTGAATACAAGGCGATAGAGAAGAGACAACAGGTATCTTCTGTTGATGTCGATAGAAATGAAGAAATTAAGTGCGTGGCGTTTGGCAGGTTTTAATCGGCTGCTTAATTATTTAGATTATCAGTAAATGCAATAATAATATTTTCGTCGGGGTAATGTTTGATAAGAACGTGAAGGAAGACTTCATTAATGAGAGATGGATCACGAATATCTGGGATGACAGACGCGTCATTTGTGGTGGTCGATAAAATATTTTTCAGTCTGGACAGGAAAAATCTTAAATCTGCTCCCTTATGGTTGAGGGTGAAATGTTAATATAATAATCAAATTAAGAACGGTAATGAAACACCACCGTGCGGGACTTTTGCTGCCAGGGGGATAAATAACGGCGGCATCCAGAGGATAATAACCGTGCTTAGCGGCCGTCATTTGCCGGCGCTGTACAGTCATTTTGCGAGTCTGGTGGAAAGTTAAATCAGATTTACGCAAACACAAAGTGAAAAAACCGGCTCAGAGCCGGATTTTTATTTAAGCCTGTGGCTGGCCTACAGGGCCTTTACCTAACGGGCCGCCTGGAACAGATTGCCCGCTTGGCGCATGTGGACGACCATCATTGCCCACAGCACCGCTGTCCTGCTGGCAACCCGACATCATTAAAAGGCTGGAAACAATCATTAAACCGCTCAAAATGCTTTTCATGTCTTTCCCTCGTGATGAATACACTATAAAACAGCTCGCCTGATAAGCCTGGTCGGTATTTCTGCTAAGTCAATGTTGGTGGGAAAAAGTAAGCCATATCATCAGGTTGACGGTAGTGAATCCAGACTGTGCAATGTAATGCCGGGAAACTGTTGTGCTGACCTTTGGCTAAGACGGCAGAGAACATATCCAGCCTTGTAATCCGAAGCCACGATGACAGACAGATCTGTAAAGAGCGATCATCCGGATGTGCAACCCGAGAAAAGAACCAGGGCGATACCAACGACGCAACAATTGATGAAACCCACGTACCTGAATGGGCTGATAAACAGCCGCGTTACGCGAAGTATGAAATGGACTTTCATTTCTTGTTTCGTGAAAGTGCTGCATTCATGTGTTCATCTGGCTATGCTACCGACATGATGTTTAACGATATCTCAGGAGAGAAGATGACGGCGGCCGCTTATTTTGACGCTCTCTACGCGCAGCGTAACAGGGAAACCCAGCAATGCTGGCGGCAAGAAACAGCGAGTGCACATCAGCAAGCAGACAAGTTTTTCTATCCTGCCGGGCTTCACGCCCTGACCAGTGGCATTCAGCCCGTCCTGAATCCGCAAATTCAGTCACTCCTTGCCGATCTTCGTGGCTTAACTCAGGGGGATCCGCTGGCAGACGTCATGCGGGCCGAACATTTTCACGTTACCTTCCTGCCCGTCACGCCAGCGCGCTATCAAAGCCCGCAGCAGCTCCCGGCTTTAGCGGGCCTGAGGGATGCCTTTCGCCAGAACGTGACCGACTCGTCACTCAGGGTTGACGCATTACGGCTGGTGGCGCTTCCCGATCAACTGCTACTGGCAGGTATTCCTGAAGGCCACGCCGTAGCGCAAAGAGCATCATGCTGGAATGCGCTGCTGTCACTGGAAGAGTGGCGGGATTTGCTTCTGCAAAGACATGGTGGAAAAACAACGCCACCGGAATACTGGCACACCACGTTGCTACGTTATCGTTCAACAAGCCTGCCCGACACGCTCAAATCGTATTTTACCGACAATATGCACCGAAGATATGGGGCTATTTCGGGCGACATCAGGCTGGTATTTGCGGTTTATAACTGGGCTTATCCAGAAACGATAACAGTTTAATCCGGAAGGATCCCATGATGAACAGGGATTCTTGCGCATCGCCAGGCGGTGCGGAAATGTGGCCGTTATTAATCGTAGTCACCGTTCTCGTAATGGGGCGAATAACGATCATCAAGTATTTCCTGGATAGCCATCAAACCCAGGATAAGAATCAAATTAATAAAGAACAGTAATAATAAAATGATGCTGGTCATTGCCTGTTTCCTGTCGTCACTTTTCCTTGAGGATGAACGCTCCAAACACGGCAGACAGGGAAAGTGACTGTTAAAAAATGATGTAAAAGGAAAGGGCGCGCATTGGGTCGAACAAGAACGTGTTAAAAAAACGGTATTTCGTCGTTGTCACCCTCAGGTAATAAATTGATGCGCTTTGCTGTGCAGTATTGTATTGCCTAAATGAGCAGCAAGAAGCATCGATAACCAGAAAAGTAAATTACGATATTTCATCGCGTGTGCGGTGAGCGTGGTTAACAAGAATACGGGTACATAGCGGCTATTTATTCTTATACGATGCATCATATCGTCAGCGCGGCACCGTGACGGTCAGGTCTTCTGGCGACGCTTCATGCAAGACTGGCGCGATGATGGCTTAGGTTAATTACCCGCCGGGTTTGGATGGTTCCACGGGTCAGCGGTCACCATCGGGCTTTTTACACATTATCGCCAAAAAAAGCGTGTTGAAATATCAGGTCATAAAACGATAAATGCGCCCTCCCTCATTCAGTGAGATCTGCATCACACTTAGAGTGGGATCAGTAAAATCGTCCATATCCTGACCTCATTTGCCCTCATCGCCCGCTATCGCTACTTTATATGCTGCATGGACACGACATGTTGTATGAGCGGAGCTTAATGATGTCTCATGTAAATACTTTCACTATTCAAAGCGAACATAAGCAAAAAGTTCGTCGTATGAACCTGTTCATCTCAGTTTCAGCCGCGCTAGCCGGGCTGCTGTTTGGACTGGATATTGGCGTGATTTCCGGTGCGCTACCTTTTCTGACTCATCATTTTAGCCTGAGCAGCCATGAGCAGGAGTGGGTGGTCAGCATCATGATGCTGGGTGCCGCGCTAGGGGCGCTATGTAATGGCTGGGTATCGCATCGGCTTGGCCGAAAATACAGCCTGATGGCGGGCGCCGTGTTGTTTGCTATCGGATCGCTCGGTTCCGCAGGCGCAACCAGCGTTGAAATGCTGTTGATCTTTCGTCTGCTGCTGGGCCTGGCCGTTGGCGTGGCATCCTATACCGCGCCGCTTTATTTATCTGAAATGGCCACTGAAAACGTGCGTGGCAAAATGATAAGCCTGTATCAGCTGATGATTACCCTGGGCATCGTAATGGCCTTTATATCGGATACTGCTTTTAGCTACAGCGGTAACTGGCGGGCCATGCTGGGGGTTCTGGCCATTCCCGCCGTTGTACTTTTTATTATGGTCATTTTCCTACCGAACAGTCCACGCTGGCTGGCGGCTAAGGGGATGCATATTGAGGCGGAGGAAGTGCTGCGCATGCTGCGCGATACATCGGAAAAAGCCCGCCAGGAACTCAATGAGATTCGGGAAAGTCTGCGCATGAAGCAGGGCGGTTTTTCGCTTTTCAAAAGCAATAAAAATGTCAGGCGTGCGGTCTTTATGGGCATGTTATTGCAGGGCATGCAGCAGTTTACCGGGATGAATATCATCATGTATTACGCGCCGCAGATTTTTAAAATGGCGGGCTTTAAAAGCACTCAGGAGCAGATGATCGCCACCGTTATCGTTGGCCTGACCTTTATGTTTGCCACCTTTATTGCCGTTTTTACCGTAGACAAAGCGGGCAGAAAACCCATCCTGAAAATTGGCTTCTCGGTGATGGCCTTTGCCACTCTGGTATTAGGTTACTGCCTGATGAAAGCAGGGCAGGGAAATATCAGCAGCAGCCTGTCCTGGGTTTCTGTCGGCATGACCATGTTATGTATTGGTGGATACGCAATGAGTGCAGCACCCGTCGTCTGGATCCTGTGTTCTGAAATCCAGCCGCTAAAATGCCGTGACTTTGGTATTACCTGTTCCACCACGACGAACTGGGTGGCGAACATGATTATCGGTGCGACCTTCCTTTCACTCTTGGGCAGCATCGGCGCAGCCGGAACCTTCTGGCTGTATACCGGGTTTAACCTGGTGTTTATTGTCATTACTGTGTACCTGGTGCCGGAAACCAAGAATGTGACGCTGGAACGGATTGAGAGGAATTTGATGGCGGGTGAGAAGTTGCGGGATTTGGGGCGATAATTACTTTCATGACAGTATCCAACTATGCATTTCCTTAATTAATTCAGGACAGGTAATGGCCGCTGAGTTTTAGACTGTTACCTGTCAAAGCGTTACACGGCATGAGCATTTATATATGCTCCATACAGTTGTTAAACACGCATCTTTAAGTGATAAGTCATTTCGTTTACGCTTAACCTTCCATCTTTTATATAGGATATGATTCGATACACGGAATTCTGAGCTTATCGCAAATATTAAATAATGATATCCAGAATGATGGAAGATATTTTCTCCCTTCAAAACAGCGATGACGTACGTCTCGTGTCATTGTTCGAACTTAATCTCGTCATTAAATCACGTGTAATGTTGCTATTGTTAATGAGCTTGCTTTCTTGATGTTAACTAATGTTACAAGATTGTTTTAGGTTAACTAACTATTAATTAAATCTTTTTTTGTGATATTCAATCTACTTTTTGTGGTTAAACGATATTTTAGTCTGTTTTGTGAATTTTTATTGGTTCATTATTCTTTTTGTGTTTTTTGAGAGATGGAAACAAAAAATTAATATCTCGTTGTTAAGTGTTCCCTTGAGTTTGGTGACAATTACATTGGGTTAAGGGTTATTATTTCTCCCGTTCAGAAGCATGCCGTAATTCTTCTGTAACCACGCTTCTTAATAAGCGTGTGAGTGACGAATGCGTATCACGCATTATAAAAACTAAGTTTAAGGGATTGTTGTAATGAAATTGAATAAAGCGGTTAAATCATTCGGACTGTGTGCAATGATGGTTGCATTTGGCGCTACTGCAGCTGACCAGGGCCATGGCGAAATCAACTTCAAAGGTTCAATTGTTGATGCACCTTGCTCAATCACTGCTGAGTCTGCAAACCAGACTGTTGATTTAGGTGAAGTGACCAATGCTGCGCTAAAAAACGGCGGCAAATCTACACC
Organism: Pantoea ananatis LMG 2665; assembly: GCF_000710035.2. Lineage (GTDB taxonomy): Bacteria > Pseudomonadota > Gammaproteobacteria > Enterobacterales > Enterobacteriaceae > Pantoea > Pantoea ananatis. Next base: position 245,001 of record NZ_JMJJ01000004.1, read on the forward strand.
TAAAGCTTTCACAGTAAAACTGGAACAGTGCGATACCGCAACTTCTGAGAGCGTAACTGCGACCTTTACCGTTGCAGCTTCTGCTGGCAACAAGGACCTGCTGGGCATTACCGGTACCGCGAGTGGAGCATCTATTGCTATCACTAACGGTGCAGGTCAGATCATCAAACTGGGCGAAGAATCACCGGCTCAAAGCATCCAGGATGGTACTAACTCACTTGCATTCTCTGCTTACCTCCAGGGTGACGTTGCGCAGGATGAAAATTCTCCAGTAACTATCGTCCCGGGTGATTTCACCTCTGTTGCGAACTTTACTCTGGCTTATAAATAAGGGAATAAGCAAGGGTTGATGATTTACATTAACCTTCGCATGCATGAGCAGAGTTATCTGCTCATGCCGTTCCTTGAAAGGATTTCTCTTAATGAAAATAAAGCCGCAGACTTTTTTCTGGATGCTGCCTTTCATACTGACATTTTGTGCATCTGAATATGGGTTTTGTTATTCACTGGATCACGGGCATGGCGTTGTCGGTATGCAAGGCAGCATCCTGGATGCACCTTGTGCAATTGAAGTTAATGACAGAGATCAACTTATCGATATTCCAGCATTAACGACAGGAGAAATTATTCATGATGGTGCTGGTTTTACCAGGGATTTTTCTATTCATCTTATTAACTGTTCACTTTCTAATACTAACACGCCAGGCGGGGACAAAACTCATTTTGTCGTTACCTTCGACGGAATACCTGACGGGAAATTATTCGGAGTAAATGGTGCGACCGGCATTGGAATTGAAATCCAGGACAAGGTGGGCAATATTGCTGTTCCCGGTCAGCCCATGCCAGCAGCACAGTTAGCGAAAGGTAGGCAAACTCTCAATTACCAAATGAGAATTGTCAGTGATATGCATCATATGCATTCTGGGAAATTTCGTGCCGTAGTGCGTTTTAAAGTTGACTATTACTGAGCTTTTTCTTGATGCTTAATATTATGAAAAAACAGAATTATAAAAATCGCTCGTTAAAATTATCAATTTGTCCGATCGCACTGGCCGTCTTATCCGCATTTTTTTTGCCCGGTTATGTAATCGCAGCTGATGATGATATTGAATTTAACATAGACGTCCTGGATGTGAAGGAGCGCGGTGAAGTTGATATTGATCGTTTTTCACGCGTGGGTTATTTGATGCCGGGAAACTATGTTTTTAATGTGGTTGTAAATAAGTCTGAATATCCAGATGAAAAAATTAAATATATTTCTCCTAAAGACAATCCGGATGACTCTTTAGCATGTTTATCTCCCGAGTTGGTTAGCCGATTTGGTTTTAAAGAATATGAATTTAAAAAAGCGGGTTGGTGGAATAACGGTCAATGTCTTGATGTGAATTCTTTTCCAGGAATGACAGTCAGACCCGATCTCGGTTCTGGTGTATTACAAATAAATATCCCTCAGGCTTTGATGGAGTACACGTCTGAAAATTGGGATCCGCCTTCTCGCTGGGATGACGGCATACCGGGTTTTATTCTTGATTACTACCTAAATGCCAGGCATTCCCAGTCAAGAACCAATGCAGATTCGCAGACGTTAAGTGGTAATGGGGTTGCGGGGCTCAATATGGGTCCATGGCGCATGCGCGCAACCTGGCAAGGTGATTACGATCGTGAGTCTGGAGCAAACGGCAGCACAAAAAAAAACATTAAGTGGGATAGGTTCTATATTTTTCGCGCAATAAAATCGCTTAAATCCGAACTGATGCTGGGTGAGGCTTATTTGCCATCGACGCTGTTTGATTCGTTTCGTTTTACCGGTGCCAGCCTAACGTCTGATGATGCGCAACTGGCTCCAAACTTACGTGGTTATGCACCTGAAGTGGTCGGCGTGGCAAAGACTAATGCCAAGGTAACTGTGAGCCAGCAGGGAAGCGTAATTTATGAAACCACGGTAGCGTCTGGGCCTTTCCGCATTCAGGATCTGAACAACGCGGTGATGGGAAAACTGGATGTCACCATCCAGGAGCAGGACGGCACTAAACGTACGTTTCAGGTTGATACGGCAACGATACCCTATCTGACACGCCCTGGCAGCCTGCGCTATAAGTTGGCATTAGGTAAGCCGTCAGATTACGAGCACAATACACAAAATATCAATTTTGCCACCGGTGAAGTTTCTTGGGGAATCTCAAACGGTTGGTCTGTTTATGGCGGTGGGCTTTTTGCCAGCGACTACCTGAGTATGGCTATCGGTATGGGACGAGATTTGCTGGCTTTCGGGGCAATCTCGCTGGACGTCACCACTGCAAAGGCGAAATTAAATGAAAGCGTTACCCGTAAAGGTAATTCTTATCGTTTAAGTTATTCCAAACGTTTTGATGATTACGATAGCCAAATTACCTTTGCGGGTTATCGCTTTTCTGATCGCAATTATATGACGATGTCACAGTTTTTAAGTGCTAAAACGGCGAGTTACAGTAATCCCGGTAACGGTAAAGAGCTATATACCATCACGCTGGCAAAACAGCTGAGAAAGCTCAATGCAGGGATATACCTGAGTTATAACCACCAGACATACTGGGAGCGGTCGGCAAGTGATACGTGGAATCTTTCACTCTCTAGCAGCTTCGATATTGGTCGGTTTAAAAATGTCAGTGTGAGCCTTACCGGATACAGGACGCAATACGATAAAACGCAAGACGATGGTGTTTATCTGAGCTTGTCACTGCCGTTTGGCGAAGGGACATTGTCTTACAGTGGTCAAACCTCTCGTGGGACACAAAGCCAAAGCATAGGGTGGCGTGACAATCTCGGTGAGAGAGGCAGTTACGATATTGATGTTGGTACATCAACGGATGGCGAACATTCAATTAGTGGTTATTACGATTATACCGGTAGCCTGGCAGAGATTACGGCTTCAGCCGGATTAGAAAATAATGGATATCGTTCCTTGGGTCTGTCGCTTGAAGGGGGAATGACGGCAACAGCACAGGGTGCAGCGCTGCACCGCTCATCTGGAGCAGACGGAACCCGTCTGATGGTCGATACCGCTGGAATAGCGGGGGTTGCCATATCCGGTGGTGGTGAAAATGTGAAAACAAACTATTTTGGTAAAGCTGTTGTTACTGATGTAACCAGTTATTATCGCAGCAACATCAATATTGACCTTGATGAAATTCCAGATGATGTTGAAGCGACGCGTTCTGTAGTCGAAGATACGTTAACCAAAGGCGCAATTGGCTACCGAAAGTTTGGAATTTTAGCCGGGCAAAAAGGAATGGCGGTCGTAAAACTTAAGGATGGATCAGTACCGCCTTTTGGTGCCATGGTCAGAAATGAAGACAAAATCCAGACGGGTATTATCGCCGATGATGGAAAAGTCTGGCTATCTGGAATGAAAACCGGTGGAAAAATGGATGTCAGTTGGAACGGCAGGGAGAAGTGTACCTTTACCTTGCCAGAAAGACTTGTTGAACATACCGGGAATTTATTACTCCCATGTATTGAGAAGTAATTAAAAGCAGTGGTAACTAGTATCGTTAAACTTTAATAGAGTTTTTATACTTTTGTCTTGGTGTTACCACTATTTTTATTAGCTTAAGGAATTAATTGAGGTTGAAATGTCTAAAATATGCAAAACGTCTTTCTTGAGTTTGATAACTCTGATGGTAACAACGGCTATTCCTGTGGCGAATGCGGCAGTGGGACTTGATCGCACTCGTCTGATAATTAATGGTGATCAAAAGTCAGAGACAGTAACAGTTACCAATCACAATAAAGAAGCACCTTATCTTGCTCAGGCATGGGTTGAAGATGAATCAGGTAAGAAACTTGAAAACGAATTTATTGCATTACCGCCTTTGCAACGTATTGAACCTAAATCGAAAGGTCAGATAAAAGTACAGGCGATGGGGGAAAGCGCTAATTCCCAGGATAGGGAGTCGTTGTATTATTTTAACGTGCGCGAAATTCCGCCCAAAAGTAAAAAACCTAACACCCTGCAAATCGCATTACAGACACGTATAAAAATGTTTTATCGCCCGGCAAGCCTTAAGTTAGCTAGTGGAGATGTCCCCCAGGAAGCGATTACATTAACACGTGAAGGTGACCGTTATCGTATTAATAACCCAACCGGTTATTATGTCACCGTGGTTGGTATGGGGTCGACCACTCAGGCCAGCAATAATGAATTTAAGTCAGTGATGGTTGCGCCAAAAAGCAGCGAGCTTGCTGAAGCTAGCGCTGCGAAACTAGGGACAAAACCGGTACTGACGTATATCAATGACTGGGGGGGGCGTCCTAAATTAATTTTTAGCTGCTCGGGTAATACATGTAAGGTTACTGATAAACAAGTAGGGTAAATATTTTGCATAACGTTCTCCTGAAACACTTCACCAGTAAAACGATACGGCTTTACTATGCTGTTTGTTTGACCGGTATTTCAGTTGTGGTCAATGCCTCACAGTCAATGCACGATAATTGGCAGGCGGACGGAGAACATGGCCAGATTATGGTGGTAGGATTACTGAGCGAGGGTGCTTGTCATTTAGAGCTTGGTTCAGCTTTACAGCAAATCGATCTGGGAACACTCAGTAAAACTGAACTTAGCCAACCGGGGAATGAAACCGCACCTGTATCGTTTAGCCTCAGGCTAACAGACTGTTATCGTTCTTATAAAGAACAATCCATTATGCCGGGCAGTAATGAACTGTTTTCCTATATTGAACCTTTAGTGACCCTGTCATTCTCAGGGGTGGCAGACCATGATTTTCCGTCATTACTAAATGTAAATGGTGTGAGTGGCATTGCGTTAAGAATCAGTGATAAAGACAGACAAACTGTTGGGTTAAACCAGGCCGGTAGAAAATATTTTATCTCCCGGAAAAATGAGGAATTTAATTACTTTGTTTCTGCGGTAAGAACTTCTGCTTCTGTACAGTACGGTGAATTCTGGGCAGTGACTAATTTCAGAGTAAACTATGAATAAAAAAAATGCGCTTACTGTCGTCGTGTTTTTGGGGATAATCCAGTGCAGTATGGTTTTTTTTTCATCCACGCTGGCCAGAGCCGAGATGGTCAAGTTTGACGAGATTGATAATATCAACGTTGAAGGGCTTCTCGTTATCTCCACCTGCGATGTCTTAACCGGTGATGGAAATTACATCGTCGATTTTTCTGACATCAACGTTAATGATATTTATGCGAACAAACAGAATTTAACAAAAGAATTTACTATAATCGCTAAGAACTGTGAGCCGGGAAGAAATTTACGCATTACGTTTACGGGTGAAGAGAATGACAATCTTCCTGGTTTTATAAAAGTTAATGGTGAGGCGAAAGGTATAGCTATTGGATTAAGTGTTAATGGAGTCCCTGTTAAAATAAATAATCATGCTAAATATTTAGGTGAAATTAATGATAATCAAGTCTTGTTTAAGAATGGGGCTTATATTCAGGGTGAACCTAACGCAATAAAAGAAAAGGATATTGTCGCAGGTGATTTCACAGCCACGGCGAATTTCACATTGAGTTATGACTAATGAAAAAAACATTTGGAAATTTATTTATAATTCTAACCATCATGATGATCTGTGGTTTTTTCATTAGTTTTCACAGCATCGCCAATGAATCTTTTCGTGCAAATGTTTACTTTGACGGTAATATTGTTGAAGATCCAGGTGCTTGCTCATTTGATGTCGAAGGTTTAAGTCCAGGCGCTGGCGATGGGTTGGCAGGTATTGTTGAGGATGACACGGCCATTTATAATTACAATTTTGGCGAAGTTATATTTCGTTCTTATAACGGAAGATATGTATTAGATAAAAAATATCGAAAAACTTTTAACGTAGAATTTATGTGTACAGGTGAGCTTGCACTTGAAAGCCATTTGTTAGTTCACATTGTACCGACATTTGGTACGGTATCTGGGCAGAATAAGAGTGTAATGCAGCTTCGTTCATACCCAAATTTGAAATCAATAAAATCATTGGGGTTACAGTTGCTGGTCAATGGTAATCCTGTAACGGCACAGCGTGGACACTGGCTCCGGGTCAATCAGAAAACAGGGATGGCATTTCAGCTAATTCAGTTAGATTCATCAGGTGAAGACCTTACGGACGATGCAACTTTGTTTACAATTGTTAGTGTCATTGTAGAACCTAATTAGCGGTTAAAGATGAAAAAAAAGTCACTCATTAAAATATTTTTTCTTATTATATTTTTACAGTTTAACTCAACTTCTTTTGCTACCTCGACGTATGAAGATAGCGTCAGTGATGGTTGTAAATATAATGAAGACGGTGATGGCGATATCTCTGGTTCGTGTGGTTTTTCCTCTGTCATTGTATTAAGAACCAAACTCGAAGTGGGGCCATGGTGTATACTCAATAATAATGATTCCTTGAATGCGGTTTTCGATTCAGTCGATCCTAATAAAATCTCCTCTATGCGTTACGTTAAAGAGCTTAATTATGATTTCTTATGTTCAGACAGCTCGGTAGGTTATAATGTTTTCTTTAATCTAGATGGGGTGAGTGCAAATGGGTTTAATGATAATAAGACGATTACGACAACAGTTGATGGATTGGGTATGCAAATTCTCATGGACGGTATACCAATGCCTCTCCGTCAGAGTAAGGCAATCAACATGGCTTCTCCGCCTAAATTAGAAGTTCTTTTAGTTAAGCTGGAAAATAAAACCCTTGAAGGCGACAAATTTTCTGGAACGGCCAATATGACGGTGGTATATGATTAAGTATTTTAATGCAAAAATTGTGCTGACAATATTACTGTATTTGTCAGGCGCATTGTTTACGACTTCTCAAGCCAGTGTTAAAGGCATTCCTTTACCCAAAAGCTGCCCTAAAGGTTCGATCAATATGACGGATGGCATAATGGGATTTGGTGACTGTCATCCTACAAGCGAAGGCCTTGAATCAGGTTTTTTGATTGGCGAAGGATGGACTATGCCAATAGGCTCTAACCACGTCACTGAATTAGATGGCTATAAAGTTTATCCGCAATATAGTGGAAATTACAGCGCGGTGCTTTTTTTTTGCCAAAGCACTACGGCAGTTAAATGTAAAATTTCCACGGCAAATTTTCAGATGCCCACGCGTAAGGTAAACGAGCTTAACACCACTAAAACAATATCTAAATCAAAGCCCAATTTTGGTGGCGCATCCAGCGCATTAGAGAAACAGCCTGCCGCCTCTTTTTGTGTGGCACTTCAGAATACCAGTGGAACTGATTCAGGTTACTATGTCGATCCTAATGAGCCTTACTCATGCATGGATGGCAGCCCGTTACCCGTTGAACCTGCGACCTGTTATATTAATCGTGGAAATGATATTCATGTACATTTTGGTGATATAAAACGGACAGATTTAATCGAAAGCCCAAAGTCTCCTCAAGCGATTTATAAGGAGATTAACATTCCGATAACCTGCACACGAGACGCGGGCATATCGATGAAGATGGCTATTCTTCATACGGCTATTGTTGGTTCTCAGTACACCATTGCAACAACATCCAATGGCGTGCATATAGTCCCATATTATGATGATCACTTTGTTCAGGCTAACGATGATAAACAAGGTAAAAGCGTAGTATACGAATACGGTATTCATGAGAAAAATGTAAAGTTCTATATTTTTAGAGACCCTGATGTTAAAGTCAAAAACGTCCCTCTCGGTGCGTTTACTGCCAGTTCGGTTTTGGTTTTGACGGAGGACTGATTTATTAATTTTTTTGAGTATTAACGAGACCAGTTTATGGATTTATTGTAGCGCTATTGTGATAAATGAAGGTAATCAAAAATATCATCATTTTTTTGTATCGGGGAACGTCTCTAATATACTAATCATTTTTTGTGCTTTTTTACAAACACTTAACAGATGACACGTGCACACTGACTCTTTTAAAAAAAGAGTAGAGAGGACATTTCAGCTATTTTTTTTAGATGAATTCCTTAAGAATTAAACGATATCAATTATAATTTCAGTATTATAGCGCACATACCAATTTTGGTTTCATTAGTATAGGTTTTGTAGAATATCATTGAGATGAAAATATAATTTAAAAAAACTCGAATTTGGTGGATTGAGTGTTAATTAGTAAGTTTTATTTCATAAATTTTATATTACTTTCAAGTTTGATGGTTGTCATTTTTGTTAGCGCTGAAATTTTAGATGTGAATTTTTATATGGCTCTGATCGGCTTTTTTATTATGTGCTGAAATTCAATTGCTTGGGCGAGGCTCTAACTATTCTATTTACAGAATTAAGGCCTTCAAATATATTGGTTACATTAAGCGTATTAAATGCCCTGGGACATCTGATGTGGTTTATAAGAAAATGATAACCCTGACACCTTGCGAGGATGCCTTTGACAGGGAGAGTATGAAAATATTTTATATTTTGACAGCAGTTCAGGTATATATATTTCTCTAAAAAAAGCTCATAGATTTGAGCGCCACCCATGTAATAATGAATTTTTTTCGCAATCCATTTTTAAATTTCTGAGAGGTAAAGTCCGGGTGTTACTAAACCAGGATGATATTTTATATTTTTGATGTGTTAATTTTTAATTGTTGTTTAGTGACTTTTAATCCAATGCTGTAATGATTTTCATGGGGCTTCACCAAATGATTAAGGTCAACGAATGCGCATTAATTTTAATTGCCATGTTGTTGATTTTTAATAACACACTGAATCCGGCCCTATTATCTGATTTTTAACGGTTGGGATGGTTTTTGTGAAAACCATGATAATACTGATGTTTATAATGGCAGATGAAAATCACTCAATTTCAACAGAACGCACAATATCGCTACCTCTGCGAGGAAGCCCATGGACGTTGACCTAAGGACGAGCGATTCATTTGTAAATCCCAGTACGAAATGAATAAATAGAGGCAGTTAAAGTTAGAGGTTACAAGGTGAAAGTCTCGGGTCATTGAATTTACTGCGAATGCTCTATTAAAATTTATAAAATTAATGGTAGTGATATTAATATGCTTAGAGAAATTAAGGAGTTCAGACTACAACCACTTGTTGAACTTCATAGTGGTAAGATTATTGCCCATGAAATTTTATCAAGTGTAATTAATAAAGATCCCGAGCAGTGGTTTTCTTCATTATCTAAAGAAACGGTTTTTTCACTATTCCTATGGCAAGCTGAATATGCATTAACCCTTTCTGGTATCTACTGGCTTAATCTACCCGTCAATATTTTCTGCGACGTCAATAAAGTTAATGAAATTTTAAAAATTAAGCATGAAAATCGTTTAGTGCTGGAAATTCAGGATCCGAAAATGTTGCTAAGTTATTCGCGTAATGATATCTACGCTTTTGAAAAAGGGATTTATCTACTCAGGCAGGCAGAGTGGATAATTTGGCTGGATGATATTACTTCATCACTTATTAGTCTGGTAGGAAAAATGTCATTAAATGTTGACGGCATTAAAATTGATCGTCAGGAAATCAGGTATCCCAAAACAATCAATACCCTCATATCACGGGCTTTTTCTATCTCACCGCATGTGTTGGTTGAAGGGATAGAAACCGTAGGCGATAAACAACAAATGATGCTGACTAAGGCTACTTATGGCCAGGGTTTTTTATGGCCAGAAAAAAAAGTGCATATGGCTGTCCCGCCCCGATTTAGAGAATCGTAAAACATTTTCACCAATTATTTCATGTGAAGTCTTACCATTTTTACTGTGCAGGACGATTTTCGTTTACGGCATAAGTATGTCCTGAGCTTTCAACGGTGCTGTTGATAAGGCATACAGGCTGATGCCTTACAATAAATAGTTCTTTAAAAAAACATCACAAAAACTTACCATTGCGAAGAACTTTTTTAGGATAAAGACGATATGAAAAAAGCAGTGGCAGCCATTTTATTAGCTTTCGCGTTAACAGGTTGTGGCGAGCCAAAGATCGATGGTTCATCCGAACAGGCCTTTCAAACCTCTATGCAAAAAGTCCGTGATTCTCTTGCCGAAGATAAACGCGCGGCCTTTAACGATGCCATTCAAGTCATTGCGTTCAGCCAGGTCAGTATGAAAGAGTTGATGCAGGCGGGCAGCGGTGACGAAGGCGGACGCGCACGGATCGATAAAAAGATCAAAGGCGCGCTGGCTGGCAAGACCGGTGAAGAAGTCATTGATTACGCGCACAAGATCAAGCAAGAGCGCGCGGCTAACCAGTAACATGACTTCTGAATCCTGACCCAGCCAGGTCAGGATGTTGCATGTAATGGTTGCCTGTTTGATGAAGCCCATTTTATGGGCTTTTTTTATGCACCGCGTTAAGGCTGTAACAGAGCGACAAACGCCTGTTTTCAGCGCCATTACGCTTAAAAGCACGCCTGGGCTTTTACGGACGGAGAAGGCGCTTTGTGATAAACCAGCGTCGCGTGATCCCACCAAGGATTAACATTTACCGCCTGCCCAACCAGCATAAATCCCGCGTCCGCGATCTCGGCGATAAGTGCATCCAGCGGCTTCAGGGTGCGCCAGGGATGACCGTTAACCATTAAAACCCCGCGGCGGGCATCATAGCGGTCAAGGTCGGTTCGCTGTTTAGGCGCACCACACATACTGCTGATGATCAATGTGCCATTGGCAGCCAAAACCCGATGCAGAGCCTTAAGGCACGCCGCGCGCTGGGGACCGATCAGGCAGTGAAAGCAACTGCCGTCAAAGACGACATCAAACGTTGCATCCGGATAATGTGCCAGGTCACAGACATCGCCCTGATCAAAACAGCCGCTTAAGCCTGACGCCGCGAATCGCGATCTGGCCCAGTCCACGGCGACCGCTGAAATATCCACGCCAAAAACCCGAAAGCCTTTTTCGGCAAAACAATGTGAGGCCATGGCACCGTTGCCGCAGCCCAACTCAAGGAACGTTCCGCCAGTTGGAATGAACTGCGCAGCACCCAGCCAGCCAATGGTGGCGTTAAGTTGCTGATGCGCCCGTTGATAACCGCTGCCGGTCCAGGCTTCATGGCCTTCCCTCTGAAGGCGACGATAAATAGCGTCATAGCTTTCCACGTCAGGCTCACCTTTTATTCAAAGAGCGTCATGACAGATTATGTGATTTTTAGCGGCTTTTACCACAGGGCATCAGCAGGTAACAAACCGGGCGTATCAGGCATCAGCGCAATAAAAAGATGATGACCTGAAGAACGGCAAGCAGTCAGAATTTAACATTTTGACCACTCCTGGCGCTGCTACCGTGATTCTGCTTTACCTGCAAAGAAGGACTTGCGTATTGTGAGGCTCTGTTTCCTTATCGCCTTTTCACTATGACGAATCTGAATGTGACGATGTGCCGCAGCGCCTCTATTCTGTTCGCAGTTTTGAGCGTATTGATGAGTTTTACGGCTCAGGCTGGCGATCGAAGAAGTGTGACACAGCCTGTCTCGCCGCCCGTTTGCCAGCGGATTTATGCAAGCAATCAATCCAATATCGGCCCGCACATTCAACAGGCGCTGAACAACTGCCCACCTGGCAGGATGGTACTGTTAGTGCCATCGCCCACTGTAAAGACGTTGACTAGCGGCCCCCTGTCTTTGCCCTCCGGCGTCAGCCTGGGAGTTGATAAGGGTGCGGTGCTGAGCGCCATCCCGGATCCACGCTTATACGATAACGGCCGCGGGAGCTGCGGGAAGCTGGATAACCAGGGCAATGGTTGCCGGGCGTTTATTACGCTTAATCACGTCCACGGCAGCGGGATTTACGGGCAAGGCGTGATCGACGGGCAGGGCGCTGCCAGCATGGCAGGTGAGGGGCAAACCTGGTGGCAACTGGCAGCCAGCGCCAAAAATGATGAGGCGAAGCAAAACGCCCCGCGACTGATTCAGATTGATCATGCCAGTGATATTACGCTGTACCAGATCACCCTGAAGAACGCGCCAAACTTTCATGTAGTCATCAATGACAGTCAGGGCATTACGCTGTGGGGCATCACCATCGACACGCCTGCCACCGCGCGAAACACCGATGGCGTGGACCCGATGGGTTCTTCCGATGTCACGCTAATTAACAGTCGAATCAGCACCGGCGATGACAATGTGGCGATTAAAGCGGGCAATGCGCCTGCCTCCCATATCTCCATCCTGAATAACCAGTTTGGCTTTGGGCACGGTATGTCAATTGGCAGTGAAATCAACCGTGGCGTTAGTGATGTACTGGTTGACGGGCTGACGTTAACCGGCACGACGAATGGCCTGCGTATCAAAAGCGATCGCTCGCGGGGCGGGCAGGTCCGGGCGATTCGCTATCAAAATGTCTGTATGCAGAACGTGGACAATCCCGTGGTCATGGATACGCACTATGATACGCACGCGAGCGGCACGATGATCCCGGATTACCGCGATATCACCTTCGATAACGTCAAAACAGGCAAGGGGAAACTTACGCTGGATGGTTACAGCGAGGTTTATCCGCTTGAGATGACCTTAAAGAATGTCACTGTCGGTGAGCAGGCAACGATAGAGGAACGCTTTGCTATCGTTCATGGGCGCTTTACGCGGGCACCTCAAACAGCGTGCCGTTAACCGCATGGTGGGCTGCCCGCGACTTACTCTGGCAGTCTGTTTTGATCTTCATCGCGCTATTTTATCTCGGCTTCAGCGCCATTTTCTGATTCACCATACAGCTGGTTTGCCGTGTCGTTTGGCCAGGATTCAATGTCACCGCAGGAATAGGTATAACTGCCTAACGCCAGTTTATAGCTCAGCACGTTCTTATCGTCTATAGCCGCGCCCCAGACCACTTCCAGCGCTGGATTGTGCGTTTCAATGAAGTGCTTCGATAACTGATCAAACTTCACGGGCACGAAGCGGGAATAGGTATTGTCTGCAGTAAACGCCACGCTGGACATAAACAGATCCATCTCACTACTTTCCCGGTTTTTCAAACCTAAAAGCATGATGTTATCGGACGTTTTCACCAGTTGAAGCTTTATGGTTTTGCCGCACAGCTGCTGTCCGCTGGCAGGCAGATTACCCAGCAGCGGTGCGCGCTCCGCAAGGGCGCTGTTTGAGATTAAAACTGTCGATATAAAAAGAAAAAAAACAGTCGTCGCGCGTTTCATAAGGCCCTGTATCAAATAAAAAATCATCAGATTGCAGAGCCTGCATGTTTTAACGCTTCGCCATCTTGATCTGTTACATGAAAAGCGCAACAGATTGTCATCTGCGGCATTGACCGGTTACGCGATGTGTTTTATCGCACCAGGGTGAGTAGGCGCGATATAATATGCCGGACAGACAACCTCTGTAACACGCCGCCGGGAAAACCAGATGATAAAAGAGTGACATCATGCGCTTAATTTACTGTTCCAGAGCGATGTAAACCCTGGCGAACAACCAGGTATCTTCGCTCTGCTTTTCAACTTCTCATGCCCCTTCATGGGGTATCCAATTGGACCCGAAGGTAAAGGATTTATCCGGCTAAATCTGGCCTGTCCGCGAGCGTATCTGCAACAAGCGCTTGAAGGACTAAAGAAAATTCGGCTGTGACATCCAGACAGGCCAGCGGTCATCGTTAACCTGCTGGCCTTAATCGCGTATTACCAGGCCCATTCGTGAAGACCGCCTAAAAAATTATTCCGGCGTTTCTTCACGATAACAGGCGGCTGGCGTAAAATCGGCCAACCTGAGTGGGTTGTCTTGCAGAGTGGATCTTATGCTTATCAGCACAGAAACAGAACGGACGTATATCGCTGATAGCCGTCTTGCCTGCACCCTTGCCGCCGTGGCGGGCGCCTTAAATACCGCCGCGTTTGAGATTGTAGGATTCTTTTCCGCCAATATGACCGGTAACGTCTCTTCGCTATCCGATTTTCTGGCCAAGGCAAAGTTTCACAACGGTCTGTTTTTCCTGTTTATCGTCTGCATGTTTATTGTGGGCGCGCTCTTTTCCACATTAATTATTAATGCCGGACGCAGACGCAAAATTCGTACTATTTACGCGGTGAATATCTTTATAGAAGGCATTGCGCTGGTGGCGCTGGGCGTGATTGAGGCTCGCTATCCCATTGCTGCATCCGGTGTGGTGCTGATCCTGAGCCTGAGCTTTTTAATGGGGCTGCAAAATGCGGTGGTCACGCGTATCTCGAATGCGCGCGTCAGAACGACGCACGTGTCCGGTACCTCCACAGACATTGGCATCGAACTGGCCATGCTGTTTGATGTCCTCCGGCGAAAAGAATCACCCAAAGATGCGCCACTCTATCTGGAACGCCTGCGACTGCATACCTACACGATTCTTGCTTTTCTGGTGGGCGGCGTGGCCGGTATCTGGCTGTGGCATTTGCTGAACTACTATTTTCTGGTGCTTATCGGTCTGGGACTGATGGGCATGGCGCTGGTCGCTATGCTAAAACCTCAGCCTGCTGATGTTGCCCGTTAAGGGTGGCGCTTTTCAGGGGCCAGCACCTTGAGCGCATCATTAATCAGGCAAAACTGCGCGGGCGTTTGCCCAATAATTTCGCCGTCGGCGTTAATGTAGTGCGGACGGCGCGTATGCAGTGTGAGTGCCGTGGTGCTGAAGGTGCGTACGTTACGCCAGCGGCCCTGGGTGCCGCGCCGCAAAGAGGGGAAGAGCGCCAGCAACTGCCAGCTTCTTTTCAACTCCAGGCTGTAGACGTCCAGCAGCCCATCGTCCGGGGCCGCGCTTTGCTCTACGGTCATGCCACCGCCGTAAAAACGTCCGTTACCGACCGAAACCTGAACGGTTTTGATCGCAATAGCCTGTCCCTCATGATGTAACGTCGCACTAAAGGGGCGGCTTTGCCGCAAGATGCGCAGTGCTGCAAAAGCATAACCCAGCACGCCCCAGCGTTTTTTGGCCTGAGCCGTAAGGTTCCGCGCCAGCTCTGCCGAAAAACCGATGCTGGATACGTTCAGGAACAAATGACCATTTACCTCACCCAAATCCACAAAGCGTACGTGTCCCTGGCAAATGATGCTGACAGCCAGCTCCAGCTGAGGCGGAATCCCGAGCGTACGTGCAAAATCGTTGGCGGTGCCAAGGGGCAAAATGCCTAAGGGTAAGCCGGTCTGCATAAGGCCCGCTGCCGCCGCATTGAGGGTGCCGTCGCCCCCGCCGACAATCACCAGATCCACCTGGCTGGCATACGCGGTGATGAGCTCAGCGTAAGGACGGCTGTCGTCGTAAGCGGGTTCTAGCAGAATCAAACCGGATTGCTGCAGCAGCTGCGTGGCGCGCGCGGCATCAATGCGACCTTTACGTGAGCGCTGGTTGATTAAAAGTAATGCCGTCTTTACCCTTTGCTGCATGCTTCGTCCATTTTTAATGAAATGTTAGTGATGAAGTAACCAGAAAGTACACATGCGGGATTATCTCTTACAACCTTGCTTGCGCTACTTTACGTAAGCCCAGGACAGGAGATGGCCCTGACAAACTGCGCCAGGATTGTCTACACTGCCAGAAAATGGCACGACTCACGGGAGCACAAATGACAGAACAGCAATTTCGAACCCTTCTGGCAGAAAAAGGGTTTGCAGAGCCGGTTATTGTGGAGCGGGGCGCAAATAGCGAGCTGGATCATCATGAACATCCCTTTGAGGCAATGGCTCTGATCCTGAGTGGCGATATTACCTTGTACACCGAAAATCAGGCGACCACCTATCGCGAAGGCGATATTTTTCACCTGCATGCAGGGCAGCCGCACCGCGAGACGTTTGGCGACCGAGGCGTTCGCTATCTGTCAGGCAGAAAAAGTTAATCCGGTGATGCGCCAGTGATGAACACCTTTGACGCGCTGTTTCAGCGCTTAGCCCAATCGCCTTTTCGTCAGCGTTTCCGTCTGGGGCGGTCGGAATATGACTACTGCCTGACGAAGGGAGAGGCCGATGTGGCAGCCCATGCGGCCACGTTTGTCCAGCAGCGGCTGGCTGCCAGCGCACCGCCTAATGACGGTAAACAGACGCCAATGCGCGGCCATCCGGTTTTCATCGCGCAGCACGCCACCGCGACCTGTTGTCGTGGCTGTCTGGCGAAATGGCACGGGATTGCTCAGCATCAGGCGCTGGATGATAAACATCAGGCTTATGTGGTCGCGGTGATTATGCACTGGATCCATCAGGCGATGGCGCAACCCGCGCCTGCGCCGCGCGTACGTAAGGCCAGAGCCGCCGCCAAATCACCTTCGCCGGGCAGCCAGCAGCTGGATTTGTGGTAGAAAAGATTATGTGGCTGATGGACTTTTAACCAGTCAGGTTCGCCATATTTCATTTCAGGTCTATTCTTAAATCGTTCTTTGGTCTCCTGTGCCAGGATAATCACGCAAGACGACAAATTTCACACAAGAGGGAATTACGATGAAGAAAGCAATTATTGCACTGTCTGCTGTTTTACTGGCCTCGCCAGTTTTCGCTGCTACCACAACGGATGAAACTGTCGCTGAAGCGCACAAAGGCGCAGATACCGCTAAAGAAAAACTGCATCAGACCGAGCATAAAGGCGAAGAGCTGAAGCTGAAGTCTGAGCATGCCGCAGAAGGCAAGAGCAATTCGACCTCCAGCAAAATTTCTGAAAGCACGCAGAAAGGCTGGCACAAAACCAAAGAAGGCACCGAGAAAGGCTGGGATAAAACCAAGCAGGGTGCTGAAGACCTGAAAAATAAAGCGACTAACTAAGCCGCTTTAGTGTGAAGAAACCCACCGATGGTGGGTTTTTTTATGGCTTATTTTCGAGCCGGCTCGGCCGGAACCGTTTTCGCCTCTAAGGCCTCGGCCTTTGCGGCCTCTGCTTCTGCCGCATCCTGTTGTGCGGTATCAGACTGTTTTTTTCCTTCTTCAATAAACTCTTCATCGATCTCTTCGATGTTTTCACGGTTATCGCGTCCGGACAGCAGATTCCAGCAGGCAATGAACAGCGCGGCGATCACCGGGCCAATCACGAAGCCGTTAATGCCGTAGATTTCCATCCCACCCAACGTCGTAATCAGAATCAGGTAGTCAGGCATTTTGGTATCTTTGCCCACCAGCAGCGGGCGCAGAATGTTATCTACCAGGCCGACAACCACGACAAAGAAGCCAACGAGGAACAACCCTTTCCACAGCGCACCCGTGGCGAAGAAGAAAATGGTCGCCGGAACCCAGATAATGGCGGAACCGACCGCAGGAACCAGTGACAGGAAGCCCATCAATGCGCCCCATAGCAGGCTGCCATCGATGCCGGTAAACCAGAAAGCCAGCCCGCCCAGAATCCCCTGCACGACGCCAACGACGACCGTGCCTTTCACCGTTGCGCGTGACACCGCGGCAAACTTCATAAACAGATGATGTTTAACGTAGGTAGACAGCGGAAGCGCTTCCAGAATGAGATGCACCAGATAGGAACCATCTTTCAGCAGGAAGAACAGCAGGTAAAGCATGATGCCGAAGCCAACGGTAAAACTGAACGTACCTTTACCGATGATAAAGGCGCTGCCCGCCAGATACTGACCGCCCTTAAGGGCAAATGCCGACAGCCTCTGCTGAATCTGCGTGGCATTATCCAGATTATTTTCAGCCAGATAATGTTTAGCCCAGCCCGGTAGGTGCTGTAACAAATCGGCAAAGACCACCGGAAACTGGGCGGAGTTGGTTTGCAGCTTGTGATAAACCGTGTTCACCTCCACCACCATGGATGAGGCGATGATCGCTAACGGGGTGAAAACGATCAGGCAGATGCAAACCAGCGTCAGCAGTGAGGCAAGACCGTTACGATCGCCCAGTTTGCCGCGCAGATACCTTTTGAGCGGGTGGAAGATGACGGCCAGCACCGCTGCCCACAAAATGGCCGAAAAGTAGGGCGCTAATACTTCAAAAAAGGCAATGGTGGCCATTGCTAAAATCAGAAGGAAAAACCCGACAGTAAGTCCTTTAAAGCGCATTGGATAACCTCATGTAAACATCCCTTAATAAGCACGCACGCCGATGCGGCCATTCGCAACCCGAGAGTGTATGAATGTCGCAACGGTAATCAACGATCAATTCTGTTTTTTAATCAATGTCAGACGGCATTCGTGCGGTAACGCCCTCACAACGTCGTAAAGAGGTGGCGGGGCGTAGTCTTGACATCGCCATTGGGCAAGACCTCGTTATCTGTGAATAACACCGGTCAATCCTACACTAGCGTAGCGGGTTAGGCCGTTTTTGCTGCCCGTTCGCGGTGGTTTTTTCAGCGCGCAACGCGCTTTGGGGGTAAACCTCTGGCATAACAGCTGAAATAAAAATGTCATAGGGCAATGCTAGCGTGACAACCGGCAAGGTCAGAGATAATCAGACATCAAAGGAATAATAATGAAAATGAAATTCACGCTGATTGCGGCGGCACTGCTGGTGGCGCAGCAGGCACAGGCAATTTCGTTGTCCGAGGCCAGCATGCTGGCAAACAACACCTCGCAGGGATCGTCCAGCCCGGCTTTTAACGCACTTGAATTAAAGGCGCTTGCGGCAGAGCGGGCGGCCATACAACATGGCGCGCCTGTGCTCAGCCGTGACCAACTCAAGCAGGCGAAGCAGAGTGATAGACTCGCTGACTACCAGTGGCTGAAAGCCAGTGGTTATGATTTCCAGGGGAATGCGTTGCAAAAGGCAGGTATTGCCCTGTTATCAGGGTTCAGCACGCTGCCGGAAGCGGTACTGGACGCCAATCGTGCCACGGTGACATCAATTAATCTCAATGCCACTCAGGGCGAGCGCCATCAGGCGCTGGCGGACGCAGAGGGGATCAGCTATCTCTATTTTCTCGCCGATGCCCTCGGGCCGCGTTTAGGTAAAGCCTTCCTGGCCGCCTATGACAAAGGCGAAATCAATAAGGCGGCAGCCCTGATCAAAGCCAGTGAAGTCAGTACCGGTGAAGCAAAAAAACATTTTAACTATCCGCGTCCTTTCCTGCACAAAGGGAATACGATTCATCTGGTGCCGGATGATACGGTGATCAAAGACAATCATCCCTACACGGCCGATGGCGGCTCGTTCCCCAGCGGGCACACCAACACGGGCTATACCGATGCGCTGCTGCTGGCAGAGATGGTGCCGGAGCGGTTTGAAGCCTTACTGCAACGCGGCGCACGCTACGGCTATTCACGGCTGGTTCTGGGCGTACACTACCCGCTCGACGTGATGGGCTCGCGCATGGTGGCGCAATACAACGTTGCCCATTATCTGAACGATGCCGCTTATCGGACGTTATTCAACGATGCCCGTCAACAACTGCGTAGCGCGCTGGAAAAAGAGTGTGGAACAACCCTGGCGGCGTGCGCCAAACCTGCCGGTAGCGATGATCCTTACGGCAATGGCAGCATGAAGCCGTTTTATCGCTTTACGATGAGCTATAACCTGCCCAAGGTCGCCGGGAACACGGCCAAACTGCGGGTACCGGACGGGGCCGAGGTGCTGCTGGAAACGGCCTTACCACAGCTGTCCGCAAAACAGCGCCGTGAACTGATGGTGAAAAGTGCCTTATCTGCCGGTTATCCGCTGGGTGGACCGGGCGCCGATCAGGCATTCTGGCAGAGGCTGGATCTGGACGCCGCTTACGCACAGGCCAAATCCCACAGATAAAAAACATGGGCGGGAATCTCCCGCCCATGTTTTTACAGCGTGGCCTGGGTTGGCATCATGCCAGGCACCAGAATAACCTTCCGGCACGCTTCTTCACGCTTTTCAAAAATCTCATAACCGCGAGCGGCATCTTCCAGTGGCATATGATGCGTCACGATTTCTTCCGGTGTTAAATGCCCTTTTTCAATCAAATTCAACAGATCGGGCAGGTAAGCATGCACATGCGTCTGGCCCATTTTAAAGGTCAGGCCCTTGTCAAACGCATCGCCAAACAGGAAACCATGAATAAATCCCGCATACACGCCGGGCACGCTGACAATGCCGCCACGGCGAACCGCAGCGATGCATTGACGTAACGCTTTGCCGCTGCTGCCTTCTAGCTTCAGGTTGGTTAGCACTGTTTCGGTCATGCTGCCTTTGGCTTCAAAACCCACCGCGTCAATCACGCCGTCCACACCGCGGTGTCCCGCGCTGTGCTCAATAATCCAGGCGGCGGGATCGTCGTTGTTATCAAAGTTGATGGGGATCACGCCGTAGCGCTCTCTGGCAAAATTCAGCCGGTAGTCATTGTGATCGATCATGTAGATCTGCTCTGCACCTTCCAGTCGGGCACAGGCGGCACTGAGCAGGCCCACAGGACCTGCGCCAAAAATAGCGACGCTCGATCCCTGTTTAATCTCGGCATTTTTCACCGCCTGCCAGGCGGTAGGCAAAATGTCGGACAGGAACAGAACCTTTTCGTCTGAAAGGGTGTTCGGCACTTTAAAAGGGCCGGCGTTGGCCTTAGGCACGCGCACGTATTCTGCCTGACCACCGGGCACTCCGCCATAGAGTTTGCTGTAGCCAAACAGGGCCGCCGGCGGCGTGATGCTTTTGCGGTTTAGCGCCGCGCCTTTGCCGCTGTTGGTGTTTTCACACGCGGCATACTGATGCAGATGACAAAAAAAGCAGTCACCGCAGGCGATAACAAACGGGATCACCACGCGGTCGCCTTTTGCCACGGCCGTTACCGCACTGCCGGCTTCCACCACTTCACCCATGAACTCGTGGCCGAAAATATCGCCATGATCGGTGCCGGGAATTTTTCCTCGATAAAGGTGCAGGTCAGAGCCACAGATCGCCGTGGCCGTTACGCGCAGAATAATATCATCGGCGGCTTCCAGTCCGGGATCGGCAACGTTATCAACGCTGACTTTATGAGGGCCGTGATAGGTTAACGCTTTCATAGAGTCGACTCCTGTAAATCACTGGACGGCAACCGCCGATCGGGCGGCTGCAGCATTAACAGCGCGGTTGAGCGCACTGTCCTGTCCAAAATGTTAAAGGTGATTGAAGTGTAGTGAGGAAAAAATGGGTAAGCAGAGCGGTATCCGCAAACTATGGCGGACGGGGCAGGCCGTAACGCCGTCATCACACGTTTTCCCCTGTTTTTGCCGGAAAGATGCACGATATGGCGCTTAACTTGAATTTTTACCGTCAGATAGTGTAAAAAATGGGGCGCAATCGATTACGTCCTGACGGGACGGGCTGAATCTGGCAGGTTGCACACATGCGTTGATGGCGAAAAACGCCAACCCTTTACCCGCTGCAAGCCTTGATTCAGGCTGATGCATATTCTGGAAGATCTGATGAAAACCTCGCAAACCCGCACGCTGGAAACCCCTCACGTTAATGATGAAACTGGCTGGCGAAAAACGGATACCGTCTGGATGCTGGGTTTATATGGCACCGCTATCGGTGCGGGCGTGTTGTTTCTGCCGATCAATGCGGGCATGGGGGGACTGTTACCCTTGATCGTTATGGCGGTGCTGGCGTTTCCCTTGACCTTCTTTGCCCATCGGGCCTTAACGCGTTTTGTCCTCTCTGGCAGCAATCCGGCAGGGGATATCACCGACGTGGTTGAAGAGCATTTTGGCGAAGGGGCGGGCAAACTGATTACGCTGCTCTATTTTTTTGCCATTTACCCTATTTTGCTGATGTACAGCGTAGCCATGACTAATACCGTTGAAAGCCTGATGGTGAACCAACTGGGCCTGGTGCCGCCGCCGCGTGCGCTCCTGTCGTTGATATTGATTATCGGCATGATGACGGTGGTGCGCTTTGGCAAAAGCATGATTGTGAAAGCGATGAGCGTCCTGGTTTATCCGTTTGTCGCCGTGTTGATGCTGATGGCGTGTTGTCTGATTCCTTACTGGCACGGGGCCGCACTGGAAACCCTCAATACGGGCAGCGGGCGCAATCTGTGGATGACGCTGTGGCTTGCCCTGCCGGTCATGGTATTCTCGTTTAATCACTCGCCAATCATCTCCTCGTTCGCCCTGGCGAAGCGGCAGGAGTACGGCGAGCAGGCCGAGCGAAAATGCTCCCGGATTCTGGCCTGCGCGCACCTTTTGATGGTGCTTACCGTGATGTTCTTTGTCTTCAGCTGCGTACTCAGCCTCTCGCCGCAAGACTTACAGTCCGCTAAAGCGCAAAACATTTCGATCTTGTCCTACCTTGCCAACCATTTTAATGCGCCGCTTATCGCCTGGATTGGGCCGTTGATAGCCGTGGTGGCGATCACCAAGTCATTCCTCGGCCACTATCTGGGCGCACGTGAAGGGTTCAACGGCATGGTGAATAAAGCGCTCCGTAGCCGGGGCAAAGCGTTAGCCCCTGACAGGCTGAATCGTCTGACGGCCGTGTTTATGCTGCTGACAACCTGGCTGGTGGCAACGCTCGATCCCAATATCCTCAAAATGATTGAAACGCTGGGCGGCCCGATCATTGCCGTAATTCTGTTTTTGATGCCGATGTACGCTATCCAGCGGGTGCCCGCTATGCGTCAATACAGTGGCAAACTCAGTAATCTGTTTGTGATGCTCGCCGGTCTGATCGCCATTTCGGCCATTTTTTATTCGCTGCTTAAGGCGTAATTCTCATTGATATTAAGGCGCCGTCCGATCCTTATGCCGGGACGGCGCCAACCTGAGACAGCGTTCAGACGTATTCATTAAACAAAGGTTTATATTTGTTACGAATTAGCATGGTAAAGTTAACGAGAATAATTCTTATTTCTCAACAGGGTTAATAAACATGAAATTCGGTATTTTTGCAGCCACGTTGCTGGCCTCAACGGTCTGTTCGGCCACCACCTATCCTCTGACCGTAACGGATGTGGATGGACAGACGATTACGCTGCAGAAAGAACCTCAGCACGTCATTCTCCAGGACGGGCGAGACATCATGACGCTGGCGCTGCTGGACCGGGATAACCCTTTTAAACGGGTTGTGGCATGGAATAACCTGCCAAAGAAACAGGATACGCAAACCTGGGCGCTGCTGAAGAAAACCTGGCCGCAGGCTGAGAAGATTGTGGATATGGGCTTCAACGATCAGGGGCAGGTGAACCTCGAAAGCGTGTTGGCAAAGAAACCGGATATCATGATTGCGCAGTTGCGTGCCAAACCTGCGCTGATGCAGTCGGGAGTGCTGACCACGCTCAAAAGCCTGAACATCCCGGTCGTGTTTGTTGACTATGAACTGCATCCTAAAGAAAACACCGTGCCGGGTATTACGCTGCTGGGTAAAGTGCTGAACCGTGAAGCCGAGGCGAAGGCCTACACCGATTTTTACCAGCAGCACTGGCAGAATCTGCAGAAGGGCATTGACCAGGTTAAAACCAAACCCACCGTCTTTATTGAACCGATAGCCGGTAACAGCGACAGCTGCTGCTTTACGCATAGCCACAGCGGCTGGGGTGGACTGGTGGAAGCGGTCGGCGGCAAAAATATCGGATCGACTTTGCTGCCGGGTAACGCAGGTTTTGTTTCCCTTGAGAAAATCATTGCCATGAAGCCGGACGTTTACATCATGACGGGGTCAAAACGTTCCAACAGTAATGTACTGCCGTTCGGTTACGGATCGGACAGGAAAGCGGTGGCGGCAACCTTTACGACGTTGTTGAAGCGTACAGGATTAGCGCAGATTGAGCCGGTAAAACAGGGGCGCACCTACGGGATCTATCACCACTTCTACAACCATCCTTACAACATTATCGGGATGGAGATTCTGGCAAAAGATTTGTATCCAAAGCAGTTTAGTCAGCTCGATCCGGTGGCGGATTACCATCAAATCATCCGCAGGTTTACAAAATTACCGGATGCGCCTGTGCTGCTGAGTTACCCCTGATGGTCATCCGTTCAGGCGTACAGCGCGCCTGAACGGATAAAACTGAACACCCGTTTTCAGGTTTGCGATGTGCAGCGGTGTATTTCTTATTGGATCAAACCGGCATGAAAATATATCCGCGCCGTTTTTCATCCAACTGTCATTAACCAGAGGTTATTATTTCATCCCGACACTTGTGATGTGGTGTTGTCTGCTTTGCTTCTCCCTTTTTCTCTTAAGGGGCATTTTCCAGTTTACTGGCTTTGACGATAACTTCCCGATCTCAGGATCGGGGTTTTATTTTGATGCCTCGCCAGGTTTGAGTCCCCAAACGATTTTCCGCAAGGTATCTGTGTTTCACGCCTGATGCAGCGTGCCTGACGAGAGAGAGACGCCGTCCGCGCCTGTTTAGCGCGCTGACTTTTAAGAGTTTTGGTCATTCTTATTTCTTCCAGTTACGACAATAGTAATGGCAACGGCGCTGAGTCGCCGTTACCACTGGAGGCAGTACCATGAAAAAAATAAAATCAGGTTTGATTATCGCCCTTTTAGCATACAGCACGATGTACAGCAGCCCTGGGCTGGCACAGGGGCCTGGCGGCCCAGACGGTCCGTGGCATCATCCTGGCCGCGGTCCCGACGGCGATGGCCCGCCAGGCCTGGATCGCGATGGACCTCCCGGCCACCGGCCTGGCCCGCCACCGCCAGATGTGCGGCGCGATTATCATCACGATCGCTTTGCCTGGCGCGGTCATGAGTTTCGCCGTGGTGGCCCTGTACCGCGAGAGTACTGCGGTGAAGATTATCGGGTTGATGACTGGCGTGAGCGTGGTCTGAGAGAACCGCCGCCGGGTCAGCACTGGGCCGACATCGACGGTAACTATGTATTGATTGCCGCCGCCACCGGCATTATTACCTCGTTAATCCTGAATAACGCGTTTCAATAGCGACACAGGGATGGCCGATGCCATCCCTTTTTTATGCACCGAACGCCCGTTACCAGGCTATTCTGACAGTTAATCCTGAACGTTTACCGGCTAAGGAGTTCTGATGACCACGGTTAAGATGGTTGCTGTTGATATGGATGGCACCTTTCTGGATGACAAAAAGCAGTATAACCGCGCGCGGTTCCTCGCCTGTTACCACCAGCTCACTCAGCGACATATCAAATTTGTCGTGGCCAGCGGCAATCAATACCATCAACTCCGCTCATTTTTCCCTGAGATCGCCAGTGAGATTGCGTTTGTCGCAGAAAACGGCGCGTTAATTATCGATCGTGATGAAGAACTGTTCTGCGGTGCTTTTAGCCGCAATGACATCGATGCGGTACTCGATACGCTTGAAAATGGCCACTATCCTGATCTGCGCTATCTGCTTTGCGGACGTGAGAGCGCCTACTACTTCGAAGGGATGGATGAGAAGTGGCTGGTCAAGATGCGGCATTATTGCCACCGACTCAGGCCCATTCGTTCTCTTGATGAGGTTGCCGACGACAGGATACTTAAGTTTGCCCTTAATCTGTCGGATGAGTATGTCGAGCCTTTAATGGCGGATATCCAGCGCCTGCACGAAGGTTCGGCGGCGGCGACGTCGAGCGGGCACGGTTCGGTTGACTTAATCGTTCCTGGTCAGCATAAAGCTAACGGCCTGAACCTGCTGGCGCAGCGCTGGGGCATTTCTCACGATCGGGTACTGGCCTTTGGCGACGGCGGTAACGATCTCGAGATGCTGCAGCAGTCGGGTTTCAGTTTCGCGATGAGCAATGCGCCGCAGCGGGTTAAAGACGCCGCGCGCTTCCTGGCACCCGCGAATAATGATGAAGGTGTGCTACAGGTGATCGAGCAAATGCTTGCAGGTGAAACGCCCTTTAGCGGGGCGGAACAGGGGGAATGTGCGGGCTAAAACACCGCCCGCACTACGCTTAGGCGCTGACCGGCCAGGCGCGCGTAATCATGTCGCGCATCTCATCTTTGCTGTAGCTGACGAGGCTGTTTTTACTGTTGGCCCGGGCCAGGATCCAGTCGATATCCGACGGGCTTAACGTTGGCCCCTCCTGCCAGAACGTCATAATGGCTGAGCGTTGTAGCCAGGCTTTGAGATAGCGCGCGGGTGAATCGGTCTCCTCGTCAAAAAGCTGCGCATGCATGTCATCCATGAGCTGACGCTGGCGCGCATGCTGGCTGTCTGCAAGATGATCCAGAAACGTGAACAGCAGCCTGCCGCAGACTTCACCATGATGGAAGGGTTTAATCGCGCCCAGCTCTCCGGCGATGCCGTGTATTACGCCCAGCCCCGCGCTGCTCAGGCTGACACCGCCCAACCAGGACGCCATCATCATCGCCTCACGCGCGCGATCGCCGGTTTCGTCTTGCTGGTTTTGCCGAGGCCATCCCTGAATAAACTGACGCAGTCCGGTAAGGGCTAACTGGCGCGTAAAGAGGTTGCCCTTGCTGGAAAGATAGGCTTCAAATAAATGGGTAAACGCGTCGATTCCACAGGTGGCCAGCACCTTATCGGGGGCGCCCTTAAGCAAGTCGGGATCGAGAATCGCGACCTGTGGCACGAACACCGGATGGCGTAACGATGCTTTTATCTGGATATCCCGCTGGTCAGTCACGACGGCGTTCTGCGTGACCTCACTGCCGGTGCCCGCCGTGGTGGGAATCGCGATGAGCGGCAAGGTAACGGCGCTGACTGCCGTGTCTCCGACTTTTTCCAGGTAGCGGGCGGTGGGAAGCGGGTGCTGAATCATGGCGCTGAAGGCCTTGGCGGCATCCAGAACACTGCCGCCTCCTACGGCGATAACCCGATCGACATGGCCGCGCCAGCGCGCCACCCAGCCATCAATATCGGCAGGCGAGGCCTCGTTGCTCACAATTTCATAACCCACAATGTGATCGTTCAGCGTGGTTTTAATTCGGGCATAGGCGCCGCCCTGTAAGAACGAACGGCCGCAAAAGAGCAGGGTAGCCTGGGGTTGGGCGGCCAACAGGGGAATCAGTTTGTTAAGGCTTCCCTGGCCGAAAAGGGTTTGTTGATTGCTGTACAGCTCACTCAGATTGTCACTCACCAGCGCATCCTTTTATATCTTCGCTAAAATCTGAGTGTAACGAAAAGCGGGCGATCGGCCCCGCGAAACTTTCTTATAGCGAGGGGAGCAAAAGTTGATCGTCTTCGCAAAACGCAAATTCAACGACGTGGAGTGATGCTTTAACACGGATGTTACCCTTAACATGTTATCGGTAACAGGGGTTGTCAAAATGTTACGACCATGGCAGCGCCCCAATTTTGCGCGTCCTCCGGGACGACGATAACAAAGCGGCACTGAGAAGATTCAGAGCATCAGGTGGAGAAAAATTATGCCATTACTCTATGTGGCGATTGGCGTGGCATTACTGTTACTGCTGATGATTCGCTTTAAACTCAACGGCTTTATCGCACTGATTTTAGTCGCCCTGGCGGTGGGGATCATGCAGGGCATGCCGGTCAACAAAGTCATTCTTTCGATTAAAAACGGCGTCGGCGGGACGCTGGGCGGACTGGCGCTGATCATGGGATTTGGTGCCATGCTCGGTAAATTACTGGCCGACTGTGGTGGTGCACAACGTATCGCCACCACGTTGATCGATAAATTTGGCACAAGGCACATCCAGTGGGCGCTGGTGCTGACCGGTTTTATCGTTGGTTTTGCCTTGTTCTACGAAGTGGGCTTTGTGCTGATGCTGCCGCTGGTGTTTAGCGTTGCGGCTTCTGCACGGGTACCGCTGCTGTTTGTTGGCGTTCCTATGGCGGCGGCGTTGTCTGTCACCCATGGGTTTTTACCGCCTCATCCTGGCCCCACGGCAATAGCGACGCTGTTTAACGCCGATATGGGGAAAACCCTGCTTTTTGGTACCTTACTGGGCATTCCGACCGTTATCCTGGCGGGGCCGGTCTACGCGCGTTTCCTCAAAGGAATTGATAAGCCTATCCCTGAAGGGCTCTACAACCCCAAAACCTTTAGTGAAACCGAAATGCCAGGCTTTGGCGTCAGCGTCTGGACATCGCTTGTTCCGGTCATCCTGATGGCACTGCGTGCGGTAGCGGAGATGGTGCTGCCCAAGGGACACGCGCTGTTGCCTTATGCCGAGTTCTTTGGCGATCCTGTTATGGCGACGCTAATTGCCGTGCTGATTGCGATCTTCACCTTTGGTCTGAACCGCGGGCGCAGCATGGAACAGGTGATGGACACGTTAAGCGATTCCATCAAAATTATTGCCATGATGCTGCTGATTATCGGCGGCGGTGGGGCCTTCAAGCAGGTTCTGGTGGACAGCGGCGTGGATAAATACATTGCCAATATGATGCATGCCACCAATTTGTCGCCGTTGTTTATGGCCTGGTCTATTGCTGCTGTGCTGCGTATCGCGCTTGGCTCGGCAACCGTGGCGGCGATTACCGCCGGAGGCATTGTCGCGCCGTTAATTGTAACCAGCGGTGCCAGTCCTGAATTAATGGTGATAGCCGTGGGGTCGGGCAGTGTGATTTTTTCACACGTTAACGATCCAGGATTCTGGCTGTTTAAAGAGTATTTCAACCTGACGATAGGCGAAACCATCCGCTCCTGGTCAGCACTGGAAACGATTATATCAGTGTGTGGTTTAGTGGGATGCTTGCTACTTTCTTACGTGGTGTAAGGGCGCCTGCACGTGACAAAAGGGCCGCGCAAACATGGCGGCCCCTGCCGTTAATCTGACGCTTCAAAGCCCGCTTTTACCATCTGTTCTCGCAGTGCGCGGGCGATCTCCCGGTTACCTCCGGTAACCGGATAAATCACGTTATTCACCACATCATCAAGGTAATGCTCCGCAAATTCCTGTCGGGTAAGTTGCGTGCCGCCTTCATCATTAATGGCGAAAAAACCTTTGATTTGTTCACCGCTGTCTTTTGCCTTCAGGCTGTAGCGGCCCATGCTGGTATTAATGCTACTCATAAGGTCTCTCTCCCTGCTTTGCATTTTTAGTGTCAAAACCGTCGAGCTGTCCTGTCCGCCTAAATTTTAGCCAGAGATGATTCTTAAAACGAAGCGACAGGGGCGACAAAAAGGCCGCTATGCGATGCTTCTCACAGAAAATCACAATTAAAGCTGAATGTTGCTTTCATAGTTGAGAACGCAATAAGCAAAAAGCACATCGCTGAATTTTGCCTATACTGTTATGGGAATGTTTTTTAATGGTAAGGGAGAGGAAATGAAAATAATTCTGTGGATTATCGCCATTATTTTTATCGTGGGACTGTTGACCCTGACAGGGGTATTCAAACTGATTTTCTGATTCGACGGGCATCTTGACGGGTGCCCGCAGCCCGGCCAGTGAGCGTTTCTCTTGACACCGCGAGCCTGTAAGATTTTCATCCTGCTACCTGCTACCTGCTACCTGGTTAAGCGAGCGCATTTTTACTGGCATTACCCTGATCCTTAATCATTCTTTATGTGGTTTACCTGAGGTGGTGTGATGGTAAAAGTCGCTGTTTATCACTGCTCGCCCCGTTCGGCGCCTGTATGAAGGCGCGACGTGATATTGCGTAAGTGTTGAGTTTGGTTGTGAAAACTACAGAACTTAGTGGAAATGTTGAAAGTTCTTGCTGTTTGGGCTTGGTTCATCTTTTTTGCGCTAAAATTGCTCGTGCTTTATTACGTCAATGATAATTACATGCTGAATACCCTGAGCATTTTTTTTAAATTTCGGGTCAGGCGGGTCTTCTCGTTGCTGATTTTCAGCATGGAACACTGCGTTCAATCAATAAGAGACAGGTAATACCGAAGTGAACAGGTACCTTTTAACAACGTTATCAGCTCCATTACTGGCGCTGTTTTTTTCTTTTTCCCTCCAGGCCGCTATGCTCTCCCAAGAGATTAAATCAGGCTGGGATACCTTTACCGGCAACGTCCAGCAAACCTGGCAACAGCCTGATGCAATTGATGTTTATGTGCCCGCCATCACCTGGCACAACCGCTGGACGTATGATGAAGAGCATATTCACAGATATAACGAACGTCCCTGGGGCGCCGGTGGTGGCGTTTCGCGTTACGATGAGAAAGGGAACTGGCACGGCCTTTACCTGATGGCGTTCAAAGATTCTTTCAACAAGTGGGAACCGTTTGGCGGTTACGGCTGGGAGGCCACCTGGCGACCTTTGCAGGATCAAAATTTTCACTATGGTCTGGGCTATACCGCAGGGGTAACGGCACGGCATAACTGGGGATACTATCCTGTTCCGGCCATATTACCGTTGGCGTCAATAGGTTATGGTTCGCTGAACTTTCAAATGACTTATATTCCAGGTACTTACAACAACGGTAACGTGTATTTTGCCTGGCTGCGCTGGCAGTTTTAAGCTCTGGAGCCAGTGAAAAAGTAACCAAAGGGTAAATAATAGCGATATTTATCACTTTTTCATCAAATCAGGCTGGACAAAACCCTCAGCAATTGCTGTACTAGATGGCGACACAGTTTAGTGTCCATTTTTCATGTAAAGGTAATATAGATGTCTAAGATTAAAGGTAACGTTAAGTGGTTTAATGAATCTAAAGGATTCGGTTTCATTACTCCTGAAGATGGCAGCAAAGATGTATTCGTACACTTCTCTGCGATCCAGAGCAATGGCTTCAAAACTCTGGCTGAAGGTCAGCGTGTAGAGTTTGAAATCACTGACGGCGCAAAAGGCCCATCTGCTGCTAACGTTATCAGTCTGTAAGTTAACAGTCAGAATTCTAAAAACCCGCCTTCTGGCGGGTTTTTTTATGCCGGTACGCGTCACATTTCTGGCTGAAGGATGAAACGGCTTTAAGGCGCAATTGCAGTGCTGCCGCTGCCTCGTCCCCGTATCATTTCCTGCACATCACGCCCTCCCGCGCTTTTCGATATCACGCTGGCACACGGCGCCAGACAGGCTACTGCAGCACGATAACCGCCAGTAAACTGCGGCGCGAGTCACAGATAATCCTTGTAACATAATCATAACAACTCGCAGGGGGAGCATTTTAGCGTGTCTCAGGTTATAACTGACTCTCCGCATAACAGATAAAGAGGTGCCAGGATGGATATTCGTCCGGCTCAGGCGAAGGACAGCTTCGTACTGAGCGCGTTGTTAAGTGAACTCGGTTATGGCGGTACAGAGCATTTTATTGAACAACGTCTGGCCCAGCTTATGACGGACCCCAATGAAAAGCTGCTGATCGCAGAACAGGGTAATCATGTACTGGGATTCCTTTCCCTGCATTTTATCCCTCAGTTGGCGCTGGCAGGGGATTTTGCCCGTATCAGCTATTTTTGCATCGCGGACGGTGAGCGCAGCAAAGGTGTGGGCCAGAAACTGCTCCAGCATGCAGAAGCCCTGGCAGCGCAGCACGGCTGCGACCGCATGGAAGTTCACTGTCATGCTTCACGTCTTAAAGCTAACCAGTTTTATGGCCGTGAAGGCTATGTTGAATCACCACGCTACCATGTGAAAGCCCTTCAGCCTTTGTAAGAGCATTGAAAGGTTACCAAAGGGCCTGTATCACGGCAGTACTGCTTTCAGGGAGAACCCACGATGAAAGTCGCATTAGGGCAATTTGCGGTTCAGCGTGACTGGCAGGAAAACGCCCTAACCTGCCTGGACATGATGGACCAGGCCAGCCGTGCCGGGGCCGATCTGCTGGTTCTGCCAGAAGCGGTGCTGGCCACTGATATCACTAATCCCGATTTCATACTGGAAGCCGCTCAGTCGCCTGACGGGCCGTTTCTGTCGCAACTGCTTAGCGCCAGCAAAGGCCATGGGCTGACTACCGTGCTGGGAATGCATATGCCGGGCAGTGAGCGCAAAGTGTTTAACGTGCTGGTGGTCATTCGCGATGGCAAGATCGTGGCAGAATACCGCAAGCTGCATCTGTACGATGCGTTCGCGATGCAGGAATCAAAGCGGGTTGAAGCCGGACAAGAGATTCCGCCGCTGGTGGACGTTGCGGGCATGAAAGTCGGGCTGATGACCTGCTACGATGTGCGTTTTCCCGAGCTGTCGCGGCGTCTGGCGCTGGAGGGGGCCGAGGTGTTGGTCTTACCCTCCGCATGGGTCAAAGGGCCGCTAAAAGAGATGCATTGGGATTTACTTACCCGCACGCGCGCGCTGGAAAATACCTGTTATGTGGTGGCTGTAGGCGAGTGCGGTATGCGTAATATTGGCAATAGCATGGTGGTCGATCCCCTTGGCGTACCGATAAGCCGGGCGGCCGAGTCCCGGGCACTTATTTTTGCCGAGCTCGATCCACAAAGAATCGCAACAGCGCGCGCAATGCTGCCGGTGCTGGATAACCGCCGTTTTAGCCGGCCCGAACTGGATGGAACGCGCTAACCGGGGGCAGGGATCATCGCTACCCGATTGGGCCTGAAACCTGACGGCGCCGCTGCGCGATCTTAATCTGTTACAGATTACGCTTGAGGTTAGCGCTAAACTGCGCCTAAATAAGCGTTACCGTTATTCGCCAGATTATAAAGGTTATATATGGAAGGTATCAGTATTGCCAAGCTGCTGATTATCGGTGCGCTTATCGTACTGCTTTTCGGCACCAACAAGTTACGTTCTCTGGGTGGCGATCTGGGCTCCGCAATCAAAGGCTTTAAAAAGGCCATGAAAGACGAAGACACCAGTGCAGCGCGCACCACGGCAGAAGAAACCCCTGCGGAACGCGTTTCTCATAAAGACTAACGCGGCGTCAGTTTTAGAAAAGTGTTAATTTTTATTTCTGACAGCCATAAAAAAACCAGATTGCGGGCAATCTGGTTTTTTGTTTTTTAAGGCAGCCAGCAGGCGAACGGTTATTTCACTTCCAGGCCTTTTGCCTGCATGTCGGCATGGTAAGACGAGCGGACAAAAGGGCCGCAGGCAGCATGGGTAAAGCCCATCGCCAGTGCCTCTTCTTTCATTTCATCAAATTCCGCCGGGCTGACATAGCGCTGAACAGGCAAATGGTGGCGGCTGGGCTGCAGATACTGACCCAGAGTTAACATTGTCACGCCATGACGACGCAGGTCACGCATGACCTCGACGATTTCAGCGTTAGTTTCTCCCAGGCCTACCATTAAACCGGATTTTGTCGGTACCTCGGGATGGGCTTCTTTAAAGCGTTCCAGCAGCTTCAGCGACCATTCATAGTTTGCACCCGGCCGCACCTGGCGATACACGCGTGGCACGTTCTCAAGGTTGTGGTTAAACACATCCGGCGGTGTGGCAGTCAGAATTTCAAGCGCACGATCCATGCGGCCACGGAAGTCAGGCACCAGCGTTTCAATTTTGATGCTGGGGCTTTTTTCCCGGATAGCCGTAATACAGTCGGCAAAATGCTGAGCGCCGCCGTCACGTAAATCGTCGCGATCCACCGAGGTAATAACCACATAACGCAGTGCCATGTCGGCGATGGTCTGGGCGAGTTTACCCGGTTCGTTTGCATCGGGTGCGTTAGGACGACCGTGGGCCACGTCGCAGAACGGGCAACGGCGGGTACAGATCGCGCCCAGGATCATAAAGGTCGCCGTGCCGTGATTAAAACATTCAGCAAGGTTAGGGCAGGAGGCTTCTTCACAAACGGAGTGGAGCCCGTTTTTACGCATTGCGGCTTTGATGCCCTGAATACGACTGGAGTCCGCCGGCAGTTTGATTTTCATCCACTCCGGCTTGCGTAGAATCTCTTGCCGGTCGACGGCCACGGTTTTCACCGGGATCAGCGCCATTTTGTCTGCGTCACGATATTTGACGCCGCGTTCCATCTGAATTGGTTTACTCATAAATCAGCAGGTTCCGGTCGGATTGCGATTTGAAAGCTGTCTCACTCAATCAGAGAAGGCGGCTTTCAACTTTATTTGAAAAAAGTGCAAAAATTATATCATCTCAACGGCCAGGAAGCAGCCAAAGACACCACCGATAAGTTACATATTTGTAAATACGCATTCACCGTTAACTCAGCGTGGGTTTTCAACCTGATGCCATTCAACCTGCTGATAACCCAACTGGCGGGCAAAGGTTTCGGCCAGCAACGGCTGAACATCGGCTAACGTGACTTCAGGCCGGAAGTGTTGCAGCTGCGTCATGTGCATTCCGGCATAGCCGCACGGGTTAATCCGTAAAAATGGCGACAGGTCCATCGCCACATTTAATGCCAGCCCGTGAAACGAGCAGCCCTTACGAATGCGCAGCCCCAGCGAGCAAATTTTTTCATCCCCAACATAGACGCCTGGCGCATCGGGTCGGGCCCGCGCCGCCACGCCAAAGCGGTCCAGTACGGCAATGACCGTTTCTTCTAAGGCGGTCACCAGCTGACGCACGCCGGTTTTACGGCGTTTCACATCAATCAGAACATACATGATCTGTTGTCCTGGCCCGTGATAGGTCACCTGTCCCCCACGATCGCTTTGTACCACAGGAATATCGCCGGGCATCAGCAGGTGCTCGGCTTTTCCCGCCTGGCCCTGTGTAAAGACCGGATAATGTTCCACCAGCCAGACTTCATCCCGGCTTTCGCTATCGCGCTGATCGGTATAGTGGTGCATGGCGTCTGAGGTCGATTGCCAGTCACATAACCCAAACTGGCGAATAAGAAGCGTGTCTGCAGACAAAACGAGTATCCGTTAAAGAGGGGAGACGCTGAGTATAACGCTGGCGGTGATGAAGTTAAACGCCTTCGGGATGAGAGAATGAGTACAGAGCGGCTGGGTCGGTAAGGCAGAAAATACGGGTCAGCGCGTTATCTGCGCAGCCTGACCCGCTGACCGGTGTTGACAGCGTTACAGCACCATCCGCACGATTTCAATTTTGCCCAGCTCTTCGTACAGGGTTTCGACCTGCTCGATGTGGGTGGCATTGATCGTGACGTTTACCGAGTGATAGTTACCTTTGCTGCTGGGTTTCACTTCTGGGCTGTAATCGCCGGGTGCATGGCGTTGCACGACCTCAAGCACCAAATCAACCAGCTCCGGCTGTGCCAGCCCCATTACTTTGTAGGTAAATGGGGTAGGGAATTCGAGCAGTTCATTCAGTTTGGTTTTCATAATCACTCCGGTACATAAAAAACAGGCTCCCGCCGAAGCGGGAGCATCATATTAACCTGTAATGGGGGCAGAGTGGCGGTTTTTCAACCGCCATGCACCATTAACCGAACCAGTGGTGGAACATCAGTTTGATATAGTCAACGATACGACTGAAGAAGCCGCCTTCAGAGACTTCATTTAACACCACCAGAGGACGCTGATCGATAGTTTTGCCATCGAGCTGGAAATTGATACTGCCAACCACTTGGTTTTTCTTCAGTGGCGCATGCAGCTCGGTATTGGTGAGGACATAGCTGGCTTTCAGATCTTTCATCCGGCCGCGTGGAATGGTCAGATAAGCATCTTTTTCAACGCCCAGTTGGACGCGATCGCTGTTACCAAACCACACGGGCTCAGAGGCAAACTCTTTCCCGGCTTTCAGCGGTGCGACGGTTTCAAAGAAGCGGAAACCCCAGGTCAGCAGCTTTTTACTTTCCGTTTCGCGGCCTTTGAAGGTATGACCGCCCATCACGGCAGAGATCAAACGCATCTGTCCTTCTGTCGCAGAGGCCACCAGGTTATAGCCTGCTGACGCGGTGTGACCGGTTTTGATGCCGTCAACGGTCAGGCTGGTATCCCATAACAGACCATTGCGATTCATCTGACGAATATTGTTAAAGGTGAACTCTTTCTCTTTATAAACCGCGTACTCTTCAGGAACATCACGGATAAGCGCCTGGCCAATCAGCGCCATGTCGCGTGCTGAGCTGTATTGACCTTCCGCATCCAGGCCATGAACGGTCTGGAAATGCGTGTTTTGCAGACCCAGCGCTTTCACGTAGTTGTTCATCAGGCCAACAAAGGCATCCTGGCTGCCGGCGACATAATCGGCCATCGCCACACAGGCATCATTACCGGACTGCAGAACGATACCGCGCGTTAACTGGGAAACCGGAACGCGGTCGCCAGGCTTCAGGAACATTAAGGATGAACCTTTGAATACCGGATTACCGGTCGCCCACGCATCCTGCCCCACGGTAACGATATCGTCCTGGTGGATTTTTCCTGCTTTAACTGCCTGACCGATGACGTAGCTGGTCATCATCTTCGTCAGGCTCGCCGGGTCGCGGCGTGCGTCCGCGTTTTTCTCAGCCAGCACTTTGCCTGAATTGTAGTCGATGAGGACATAAGCTTCGGCATCAATGTCCGGTACGCCGGGAATCATGGTCTTGAGATTAACATCATCAGCGATGGCAGCATGGCTGAGGGAGAAGGCGATCAGTGATCCCACTGTCAGGCGTTTTAACAAACGAGAAGGTTTCAGCGTGTTCATGTGTGGGACGACAACATCCATGGGTTTAAGGTTTAAAAAAGTCACTCATCATAACAAATGCCTGATTTTCAGACATCCGGCTTAGTGAATGAGTTGTTAGCAGAGGTTACCTGTCACGGTAACCTCTGTCGATTAACGACCTGCGGTGGTAACGAAGGCCGCACTCTGGCCTTCGCTGCTCAGCCGTTGCTGTAAGGCCACGGCTTCTGCACGGGTTTTATAACCACCAAGCTGCACGCGGTACACATTGCCTGCGTTTTCCACAGCGCCAGGAACGCCAAAGCGCTGGCGTAAACTGTTAACTAACTGCCGGGCACGTGCTGCATCATTAATGGCACTCACCTGAACGACATAGCCTGAAAGGGATGAGGCACTCTGGCTGGCGGCGGGCTGGCGGGGTGATGCGGCGGCACTGGCCGCAACCGGCGCAGCGGCAACAGGCGCGGCTGCGACAGGGGGGCTGGCAGCGGGCTCACTGCTTTCCAGCACGCCGCTGGGTAACGGCTGCGGCGCGCCCAGGAAGCCGCTACTTTGCACCGGTGCGCCCATAGCATTATTGCTTTGCAGTGTCGCATTGCTGACGGGTGAAATATCCTGAGCTTCGGGTTCAGCCGCCGGGACGGTCTGCGGCTGGCTGCTACCGTTCATGATGGGTTGACTGCCACCGCTCATGCCTTGTGGGCTGCTCATGACCGGACCGTTCAGGTCGGGACGCGCAGGCAGGGCATAGCTCTGTTTTGCCACGACGGTGCCGATGGTGCCGGGGCCGGAAAGCGTGCCATCCGGTGCGACACTGATGTAATCAACCCGCACGCGGGAATTGTTGGAGATATTCAGGCGGTCACCTGCCGCACGGGACAGATCGATAATGCGTCCCGGCGTATACGGGCCGCGATCGTTAACCCGCACCACAATCTGGCGGCCGTTTGCCAGGTTTGTCACGCGAACGTAGCTGGGCAGGGGCAGCGTTGGATGGGCAGCCGTCAGGGCATCGGGATCAAAGGTCTCGCCCGTCGCAGTACGATTACCCTGGGCTTCCTCACCGTACCAGGCGGCCAGCCCCACTTCACTGTAGTTGGCCGGATTTTTGATGATACGGTAGTTTTTACCGTTGACGCTGTAGTCCTGATTGGTCGACGGATTGACCGGCTCATAACGAGGCTCAACGCCAGGAATCTCTACCACCGGGCCGTTATAGGCAGGCTGGGGGGGCGCACTTTGTTGTTGCGGTTCCTGGGTAGAACATGCAGCTAAAACCATTGAAGCCAATACAACGCCAAGCCAGTCCTTACGCATCTGCGACCTCTTAAACACTTTTAGATAACATTTTTCGGTGTGTGTGGATCGACATTACGATGCCAAATCCCGCCATAAGCACAATAAGCGCCGAGCCGCCGTAGCTGACCAGCGGCAACGGAACGCCAACCACCGGTAAGATACCACTAACCATACCAATGTTAACGAAAACATAGACGAATAAAATCAACATTAACCCCCCGGCCATCACCCGGCCAAAGGTGGTTTGCGCACGGGCAGCCACGATGAGTCCACGCATAATCAACAGCAGGTACAGCACCAGCAGCAACAGTACGCCCACCAGTCCCAGCTCTTCTGCCAGCACGGCGAAAATGAAGTCGGTGTGACGCTCCGGTAAGAACTCCAGCTGTGATTGCGTACCATGCAGCCAGCCTTTACCGCGCAGTCCGCCAGAGCCAATAGCGATTTTAGACTGAATAATGTGGTAACCCGCGCCAAGCGGATCGCTTTCGGGATCGAGCAGCATCATCACGCGGTCTCGCTGATAGTCATGCATCAGGAAGAACCACAATATGGGGATAAAGGCCGCAACTAACAGGACGGCGATACCAATCAGCTTCCAGCTCATGCCAGAGAGGAACAGCACAAATAATCCCGAGGCCGCGACCAGAATCGAGGTTCCGAGGTCAGGCTGCGCGGCCACTAACAGCGTAGGAAGGAAAATCAGCACCAGAGCGATGGCGGTGTTTTTCAGGGTCGGTGGGCACACGTCGCGGTTGATAAAGCGCGCGACCATTAAAGGAACGGCGATTTTAGCGATCTCAGAGGGCTGGAAGCGGATAAAACCCAGGTCCAGCCAACGCTGCGCCCCTTTACTGATTTGGCCAAAGGCATCCACGGCGACGAGCAGGATGACACTGACAATATACAGGTAAGGCGCCCAGCCTTCGTATACCCGGGGCGGGACCTGGGCGAGCACCAGCATAATGATCAGCCCCATGGCGATCTGGCCGAGCTTACGCTCCATCATGCCGGGATCCTGCCCGCTGGCGCTCCAGATAACAATGGCGCTAAAGGTCAGTAGCGCGAGGATAATCAGCATAAATAGCGGATCAATATGCATGCGCATCCATATTGACCGCTTCTGCGGGCTGTCATTCATCGACATGATTATTCACCTTCGTAGCCTGGCGGTGTGGGGGCCGCATCCGGCAGGACAGTATTATTGTCACCTAACATGATGTGATCCAGTATCTGACGCATTACCGTGCCTACGGCGGGTCCGGCTCCGCCGTTTTCCAGAATCATGGTCACGGCGACACGCGGTTTATCGTAGGGGGCAAACGCGGTCATCAGCTTGTGGTCACGCAGGCGTTCTGCGATTTTGTGTGCGTTATAGGTTTCGTTCTCTTTCAGACCGAAGACCTGAGCCGTACCCGATTTCGCGGCAATTTTGTATGGCGCATCGGCAAAGCTTTTGTGAGCCGTACCATTGGGGCGATTGGCCACGCCATACATCCCGTCTTTGGCAATTTCCCAGTAGCCCGAGTGGATATCGCCTATTGGCTGGGAAGGCGGTTGACGATAAGGCACCAGGGTGCGGCCTTCGCGCGTGGCGCGCAGCATATGCGGCACTTTGATAACCCCGTCGTTGATGAGGATCATCATCGCTTTGTTCATCTGCAATGGTGTTGCCGTCCAGTAGCCCTGACCGATACCAACAGGAATGGTGTCACCCTGATACCAGGGCTTTTTAAAGCGGCGCATTTTCCAGTCACGCGTCGGCATGTTACCCGCGCTCTCCTGGGGTAAATCAATGCCCGTACGTTCACCGTAGCCGAATTTGGTCATCCACTCCGACAGGCGATCGATGCCCATGTCATAGGCGACCTGATAAAAGAAGGTGTCCGCAGACTCTTCCAGTGACCTGGTGACGTTCAGACGACCGTGGCCCCACTTTTTCCAGTCGCGATAGCGTTTTTCAGAGCCGGGCAGTTGCCACCAGCCGGGATCGAACAGGCTGGTATTTCGGTTGATAACGCCTGCGCTGAGCGCGGAAACGGCGACATAGGGTTTGACCGTTGAGGCTGGCGGATAAGCGGCCTGAATAGCGCGGTTATACAGTGGACGGTTTTCATCGCTCAGTAATCCGCGATAGTCTTTGCTGGAAATTCCGTCAACAAACAGGTTCGGATCGTAACTGGGCGTGGACACCATGGCCAGAATTTCTCCGGTGCGGGGATCGCTTACGACCACTGCGGCACGACTGCCGGCTAACAGCGTTTCGATGTACTGCTGCAGTTTCAGATCAATGGTCAGATAGATATCACGCCCGGCCTGCGGGGATTGCTCGTGCAACTGACGAATAACCCGGCCACGGTTGTTTACCTCAACCTCTTCATAACCGGTTTTACCGTGCAGCAGGTCTTCGTAATAGGCTTCGATACCGAGTTTACCGATATCGTGCGTAGCCGCATAGTTTGGCCATTTACCTTCTTTGTCCAGACGCGCCACATCCCGATCGTTGATTTTCGATACGTAGCCCACAACGTGGGTCAGGGTTTGCCCAAAGGGATAGTAGCGGCGCTGGTAGCCTTTGACTTCCACGCCGGGAAAGCGGTACTGGTTCACGGCAAAGCGTGCAACCTGCACCTCATTAAGGCCGGTTTTTACCGGGATAGAGGTAAAGCGACGTGAGCGCTTACGCTCTTTTTCAAACGCCTCAATATCGTCATCGGTGAGTTCGAGCACCGGGCGTAAGTTTTGCAGCGTTTGTTTTAAATCGTCGACCTTTTCCGGCACCAGTTCTGCCTGATAAATCGTACGGTTCAGGGCCAGCGGCGTGCCGGTACGGTCATAAATAATGCCGCGGCTGGGTGCAACCGGCACCAGCTTAATGCGGTTTTCATTTGACCGGGTACTGTAGTCGTCGAAACGTAAAATCTGCAGGTGATAGAGATTAACCACCAGCACGGAGGAGAGCAGTAAGATGCCGACAAAAGCGATAAAAGCCCTGCGGACAAAGACTTTTTGTTCGGCGCTGTAATCGCGAAAGGCGTTGCTTTGTAATTTCATCCGCTACTTGTAATGTCTGGAGTGAGCTTATCGGTTATTCACGATGATAAGGATGATTTGTCGTAATGCTCCATGCACGATAGAGGCTCTCTGCAACCAGCACGCGCACCAGCGGATGAGGCAACGTTAACGTTGAGAGAGACCAGCTTTGTTCCGCCGCCGCTTTACAGGCCGGCGCTAATCCTTCAGGTCCGCCAATCAACAGGCTGACGTCACGGCCGTCCTGCTTCCAGCGTTCCAGCTGCTGCGCCAGCTGTGGGGTTTCCCAGGGTTGTCCGGGGATATCCAGCGTCACAATGCGGTTGCCTTTACCTGTCGCTGCCAGCATCGCTTCGCCTTCCTTTTCCAGAATGCGTTTGATGTCGGCATTTTTCCCGCGTTTCCCCGCAGGGACTTCCGTTAACTCAAACGGCATGTCTTTGGGAAACCGACGCAGGTATTCCATAAAACCGGTCTGAACCCAGTCAGGCATTTTGGTGCCGACGGCAACAAGCTGCAATTTCACCGCTTAACCCCAGAGCTTTTCCAGTTCATACAACTGACGGCTCTCTTCCTGCATGACGTGCACGATCACTTCGCCCAAATCCACAACGACCCAGTCAGCGGCGGCTTTACCTTCCACGCCCAGCGGCATCAGGCCGGCGGCACGGGATTCCTGCTCGACGTGTTCCGCGATAGAGGTCACGTGGCGCGTTGAGGTACCGGTACAAATGATCATGAAATCAGTGATGCTCGATTTGCCCTGAACGTCGAGAGTCACGATGTTCTGGCCTTTCAAATCATCAATCTTATCAACAACGAACTCTTGGAGTGCTTTACCTTGCAAAAGGTTCCCCTTCAAAACTGGTGATAGCGGGCTGGCTGAAACCCGGAAGACAGCCAAAAAATTTAGCGGCGCAGTATATCACGCCCATATCAGTCGCGATATAAGCCGGCGCGGTCGATGTAGGTTATCACAGAGGCGGGCAATAAATCGTCGCAGGCGAGGTGCTGATGGCGGCGCTGTCTGATCTCGGTGGCCGATATCGCATAAAGCGGGGTTTCCGCCAGCCAGATCGCCCCTGCAGGACGTTGGTGAAGCTGCTGGCTGTCTTGTGTTACATGGCTGTCCAGCCAGCGTTGCATTGCTGGAGACGCCATTTCCGTCGGATAGCCCGGTCGCTTGCAGACCAAAAGATGGCACAGGCTAAGCAGCTCCTGCCAGCGATGCCATTTTTCCAGCGACAGCAGAGAATCCTGACCAATAATAAAACCTAGAGGTTGTTCACCCCGTTCGGCACGCAGCGCTTCTAAGGTATCGACCGTCCACGAGGGCGTATCACGTTGTAATTCCCGCGTGTCGATGTCAAAAAGCGGCAAATCGCGAATAGCGCACTCGAGCATTTCAACCCGCTGCTGCGGACTGGCCTCTGGTTGGGGCCGGTGCGGCGGCACATTATTGGGCAGCAGTGTGATCCTCGACAGGCCAATCTGCCCGGCCAGCGTTTCCACCGGGCGCAGATGACCAAAATGCACAGGATCGAAGGTACCGCCAAACAGCGCGTGTAAATCAGACATGGGCGAGGCTCGCAGGGAAAGCGCGATTGGCAATCAACATCGACAGCGTCTGCAACTGCGGCCAGACCGACTGACCATAATCCTGCTTTAGAGTAAGTTCGATTTGCATCAACAGATGAATGGCCTGCTGTAGCCTGGAGGCATCAAGGCGCTGAAGTGCTTCCGTAAACAGGTTGCGACGGTTTTGCCAGATACGCTGCTGATCCATTAGCGTGCGCAGCGGCTGTTGCGACTGATGCCGTTGCAGATGCAGCAGGGTCATCAAATCGCGCTGCAGGGTGCGGAGCAATATCGCCACTTCGCTCTCTTCTCTTTCTAACTGCTGCAGGATGTGCAAGGCGCGGCGGCTTTTGCCGCCGAGTAGCGCATCCACCCAGTGGTAGGGCGTGAAGTGAGCGGCATCGCTGACGGCGGCTTCAACGCGCGGCAGGGTCAGTTTGCCATCGGGCCATTGCAGTGACAGCCGTTCAAGCGCCTGGGCCAGAGCCAGCAGATTACCTTCATAGCAGTAACACAACAGCTGGACGGCCGCATCATCGATATCGAGCTTGAGGGTTTTTGCTCGGCTGACAACCCAGCGGGGGAGCTGAGCCTGTTCGGGTGTCTGGCAGGGGACCAGCACGGCATGAGCGGAAAGCGCTTTAAACCAGGCACTGTTTTCCTGGGCTTTACTGAGCTTCGCCATTCGGCAAATCAGCAAAATATCGGCGTGAAGCAGCGGGGCCAGCTTGATCAACTGCTCGGCAATCGCCGCGTTAGGGCCATTTTCCGGGAACTGCAACGTTAACGTTTGACGCTGGGCAAACAGGCTCAGCGACTGGCAGCTCATAAACAGGCTGTCCCAGTCGGTCTGCGCATCCAGTGTAAAACTCAGATGTTCTTCAAAGCCCTGTGCCAGGGCACTGGCCCGAATCGCATCTGCACTTTCCTGCAACAGTAAGGGTTCATTACCGGTTAATAAATAACAGGCGCGCAGCCCCTCACGGAGCTGCGCGCTGAGTTGTTCCGGATAAATCCTGATCATTTCGACTTGGTTGCCGCAGAGGAAGAGACCCCGGCAGCAGGCTGAACCGCTTTTGAAACCGTCGATGTAGAGGGCATCTGCTGATTTTCCATCTGCGCGGCATGCACGGTAAGCAGCTTACGAACCAGCTGTTCGGCAGCGCGCTGACGCATCTCCTGCATAATCATGTCCTGCTCAGCATCTTTCGCCAGCGCCGCGTTCGGGTTATCAAAGAACGAGCGGTAGACGGTTGCGCTGATCGGATAGATCCCTTTATTGGGGATCAGCACCTGAGCAGAAACCGACATCGTCAGCTGATACTCCGCTGTGGTACCGCTGATAAATACGGATGCGGTACTGCGGCTTTGTGCTTCTCCACCAAGACGCATCGTCGGGACGGTCAGGCTGTTTTTCTGCGTCGCCTCAACAATATTGACGTTGTTAATCCGCAGCTGCTGGCGCACGGTACGCGTCAGCGGGCCATAAGGGTCACCACTGTCTAAAATCAGCGTTCTCAGTTCGGTTGGCACCTGAGTGGTGCCGCGCGGATGAAAACCACAGCCGGCGGTGATCACCACCGCCAGCATGACAAACAACCTGATAATCGGATGTCGCACAGTTCCTCCTGAACTTAACCCACAACCAGGTTAAGCAGTTTGCCCGGTACATAAATGACTTTACGAATGCTAACACCATCAAGGTATTTCGCCACTAATGGTTCCTCAGCCGCACGAGCCTGAACCTGTTCCTGGGTAGCATCGGCTGCCACGGTAATTTTACCACGGACTTTACCGTTAACCTGCACGACAACCAATAAGGCGTCCTCAACCATCGCGGCGTCATCGGCAACCGGCCATTCTGCATTGTCGATGGTGCCTTGGCCGCCCAGCGTTTGCCACAGTACG
The DNA here is from genome assembly GCF_000710035.2 of Pantoea ananatis LMG 2665. Lineage (GTDB taxonomy): Bacteria > Pseudomonadota > Gammaproteobacteria > Enterobacterales > Enterobacteriaceae > Pantoea > Pantoea ananatis. Next base: position 288,901 of record NZ_JMJJ01000004.1, read on the forward strand.
AAGCACGCATGAGGCGTGAACGGATACAGTAAACGCGTCACGGCGAGTAACGCTTCCTGCATCAGTGCACGATCCTGCTCGCTGTCCTGTGGTGCACGCGTCAGCTTGTTCATCAGTTCCATCACGGCGGCAATCGCGGTGTTAAAGGTCTGACGGCGGCCGATATCGTCGGACACTTTGGCAATAGTTTTATGCAGATCGCGACGTAAGCCTTTCTGATCATCGTTCAGGCTGGCAACGTCCAGAGCGACAGTCGCGCCTTTCTGTGAATGGTCATAGGCCAGTTTCCATACGCGCTTCAGGAAGCGGTTCGCGCCTTCAACACCGGATTCCTGCCACTCCAGCGTCATGTCGGCCGGTGAGGCAAACATCATAAACAGACGTACGGTATCCGCGCCGTAGCGCTCAACCATCAACTGTGGGTCAATGCCGTTGTTTTTCGACTTCGACATTTTGCTCATGCCTGCGTAGATCACCTCACGGCCCTGGGTGTCCACGGCTTTGGTAATGCGGCCTTTCTCATCGCGCTCAACGGTGACATCCACCGGGGAAACCCAGTTACGTTCGCCGTTGACGCCCAGATAGTAGAACGCATCCGCCAATACCATGCCCTGGCACAGCAGACGTTTAGCAGGCTCATTCGAGTTTACTAGGCCTGCATCGCGCAGCAGCTTATGGAAGAAACGGAAATACATCAGGTGCATGATGGCGTGTTCGATACCGCCCACATACTGATCCACTGGCAGCCAGTAGTTCGCTGCAGCCGGGTCCAGCATGCCATCTTTATAGTCCGCACAGGTGTAGCGCGCGTAATACCATGAAGACTCCATGAAGGTGTCAAAGGTATCGGTTTCGCGCAGGGCAGGCTGACCGTTCACGGTGGTCTTTGCCCACTCGGGATCGGCCTTAATCGGGCTGGTGATGCCGTCCATGACCACATCTTCAGGCAGGATAACCGGAAGCTGATCTTCTGGCGTGGGCATCACGGTGCCATCTTCCAGCGTCACCATCGGAATGGGCGCGCCCCAGTAGCGCTGACGGGAAACACCCCAGTCGCGCAGGCGATAATTGACTTTACGTACGCCAACACCTTTCGCCGCCAGCGCATCCGCAATGGCGTTGAAACCGGCACTGTGATCCAGACCGCTGCACTCGGCGGAGTTAAACAGCGTACCTTTATCGGTCATCGCGCCAGTGCTTACGTCCGGCTCGCTGCCGTCCAGGTTCAGGATCACCGGCTTGATCGGCAGATCGTATTTCGTGGCAAACTCCCAGTCACGCTGGTCATGTGCCGGAACCGCCATCACGGCACCCGTGCCGTACTCCATCAGCACAAAGTTCGCGACCCAGACAGGAACAGCCTCACCTGTTAACGGGTGTACCGCAGACAGGCCAGTGGCCATGCCTTTCTTTTCCATGGTGGCCATATCGGCTTCGGCCACTTTGGTATTGCGGCATTCGGCAATAAAGTCAGCGAGGGCAGGATTGCTGGCAGCCGCCTGCAGCGCCAGCGGATGACCGGCGGCCACGGCGACATAGGTCGCGCCGTAGAAGGTATCTGGACGCGTGGTATAAACCGTGACTTTCTCAAGGCTGTCCGCCACGTCAAAGGTGATTTCCACGCCTTCAGAGCGGCCGATCCAGTTACGCTGCATGGTTTTGACCTGCTCAGGCCACTCTTCCAGCGTATCCAGATCGTTTAACAGCTCTTCGGCGTAATCGGTGATTTTGATAAACCACTGTGGGATCTCTTTACGCTCAACTTTGGTGTCACAGCGCCAGCAGCAGCCGTCAATAACCTGCTCATTGGCCAGTACCGTCTGGTCGTTCGGGCACCAGTTCACCGCCGAGGTTTTTTTGTAAACCAGGCCTTTCTCATAGAGTTTGGTAAAGAACCACTGTTCCCAGCGGTAATACTCTGGCTGACAGGTCGCCAGTTCGCGACTCCAGTCATAGCCAAAGCCCAGCAGTTTAAGCTGGTTTTTCATATACGCGATGTTGTCATAAGTCCAGGGGGCGGGCGCGGTGTTGTTTTTTACCGCCGCGCCTTCCGCAGGCAGACCGAACGCATCCCAACCGATAGGCTGCAGCACATTTTTGCCGAGCATGCGCTGATAACGCGCGATGACGTCGCCGATGGTGTAGTTACGAACGTGACCCATATGAAGGCGGCCAGAAGGATAGGGCAACATGGACAGGCAATAATATTTCTCTTTGCCTTCCTGCTCAGTCACTTTAAACGTTTCGTTTTCATCCCACTGCTGCTGAACGCGGGATTCAATCTCTTCCGGGCGGTATTGCTCTTGCATGGCTGCCTGTGGTCCTTAATAAATGACACTTTGCTGACTTTACGATCCGCATAGCATACCCATAAGGCCGCGCATCAACAACACTTCCCACTTTTGCAGAGGCGATTTATCGTCAAAGCGTCAGTGCTTTCACTCTTTTACCATTCCTTACCCAGGGAACCGGGCAAATGTGACAAAGTAGCTAAACTTAGTACAGGTACCGAGCGCAAAAAGGAGAATAAAATGAATAAAGTGGCACAGGAGTATCATGAGTCGTTGGCGGTATTAACCGAACGTCTTCGCCACGGCGATCGCGATCTGGATACGCTGGTAGAAGATAGACGCCGTCATTTACGTGCGCACTCCGATCTGACACCGGACGAAATCGATCGGGCGCTGGCGTCGGTGCGCCGCGATTTGGCGGAGTTTGGTCGTAACTATGCCGAAGCAGAAGAACCGGTGGCGGACTCGGTCTTTATGCGCGTGATCCGGGAAAGTATCTGGAAAGAACTGGCGGACATCACCGATAAAAGCCAGCTGGAATGGCGGGAAGTCTTTCAGGATTTGCAACACCACGGCGTTTACCAAAGTGGTGAGGTGGTGGGCCTGGGCAACCTGGTCTGCGAAAAATGCCATTTTACCCGGGCGATTTATACGCCAGAAACCCTGTCGCGCTGCCCGGAATGTCACCACGATCAGTTTTATCGTCAGCCTTTTGAGCCGTAAAAGAAGCAGGCGGGCAGGGTGCCCGCCTGTTTTTTAGTGCAGAATTTTTGCCAGGAAATCCTTCGCCCGTTCTGACTGCGGATTATTAAAGAAGTCGTCTTTATTCGTGTCTTCAATAATTTTGCCTTCATCCATAAAGATGACCCGGTTGGCTACCTTACGGGCAAAGCCCATTTCGTGCGTAACAACCATCATGGTCATGCCTTCCTGCGCCAGTTCCACCATCACGTCCAGCACTTCGTTGATCATTTCAGGATCGAGCGCCGATGTGGGTTCATCAAACAACATGGCAATGGGATCCATGCACAGCGCACGCGCGATGGCGACACGCTGCTGCTGACCGCCAGAGAGCTGACCGGGAAACTTTTCCGCATGGGCAGACAGACCGACGCGAGTCAGAAGCTTGAGGCCTTTATCACGGGCGGCGGCTTTATCACGCTTCAGCACTTTGACCTGCGCCAGTACCAGATTGTCGATAATGCTCAGGTGAGGAAACAGTTCGAAATGCTGAAACACCATGCCGACTTTGCTGCGCAGCGTGGCCAGATTGGTTTTTTTATTGTTTACCTCTGTGCCGTTTACCGTAATGCTGCCCTGCTGGATCGGCTCCAGGCCATTGACGGTTTTAATCAGGGTTGATTTGCCGGAACCTGACGGTCCACATACCACCACCACTTCACCGGTCTGAACCTCGGTAGAGCAGTCGGTTAGCACCTGAAATTGACCATACCACTTGGAAACGTTTTTCAGGTTAATCATTTAAACCGTCCTTTTTCTTTTTAGATAGCTGACCAACAGCGACGCGCTCAGGCTGATCACAAAGTAGACCAGACCAGCAAACAAAATCATTTCTACCTGGGTGCCGTCACGCTCGCCAATGGTGGAAGCGGTACGGAAGAAGTCAGCCAGACTCAATACATAAACCAGCGAGGTATCCTGAAACAGGACGATGCCCTGCGTCAGTAACAGCGGCACCATGGCGCGAAACGCCTGAGGAAGAATAACCAGCCTCATCGACTGCCACTGCGTCATTCCCAGCGCCAGCGCAGCGCTGGACTGCCCACGCGCGATACTGATAATCCCGGCACGAATGATTTCAGAATAGTAGGCGGCTTCAAACAGGGAAAAGGCCACCATTGCTGAGATCAGGCGGATGTCGGTCTTGGGCGAAATCCCCAGCACCTGCTGTAAAAAGCTGGGAACGACCAGATAAAACCACAGCAGCACCATCACCAGCGGCACTGAACGGAACAGGTTGACATACAGTTTGGCAAACCAACTGACAGGTTTAAAAGTGGACAGGCGCATCACCGCCAGCAGGGTGCCCCACAGGATGCCAAACACAACGGCCGTCAGGGTGATCTTAAAGGTGATCATCAGGCCACTGAACAGATAAGGCAGGCTGGGAGGAATCGAACTCCAGTCAAATGCGTACATTATTTGCCTCCCACGTTGCCAGGCAGGCGCACTTTGCGTTCGACCAGGCCCATCAGTACCATAATCACCAGGTTAATTCCCACGTAAGCCAGGGTAATCGCCGTAAAGGATTCGTAGGCGTGCGAGGAATAGTCCAGCAGTTTGCCGGCCTGAGCCGCCATATCCACCAGGCCGATCGTCGAGGCAATAGCCGAGTTTTTCACCAGATTAAGCATTTCTGACGTCATTGGCGGCACGATTACCCGGTAAGCATTGGGCAACAGCACATAGCGATAGGTTTGGGGCAGCGTCAGCCCCATGGCCAGCCCGGCATTCTTTTGTCCACGCGGTAAAGACTGAATGGCTGCACGCACCTGCTCGCACACACGGGCAGCGGTGAACAGTCCCAGACAGACAACAGAGGAGATAAAGAATTGCAGATTGGGATCCAGCTCCGACTTAAACCACATCCCCAGATCCTGTCCTACCAACTCTGGCGCAACCAGATACCAGAAGAAGAACTGAACAATCAGGGGGATATTACGAAACAGTTCGACATAGCAGGTTCCTATCGTTGATAACAGACGATTAGGCACAGTACGCAGAATGCCGAAAAATGAACCCACACAGAAAGCAATAATCCAGGCACAACAGGAGACGGCAATCGTCACCTGAAAACCGGACCACAGCCAGCCGAGATAGGTGGTATTACCGAACGGGGCCTGTTCGAGAAATATGCCCCAGTTCCAATCGATACCCATAACGAGCTCCGGTAAAAAAGGGTAGCAGAGCTACCCTGAAGATTGATGAGCGGCTAATTTCGCCTGATTCGGGGGAACGACCCGTTCAGGCTGTCTGTCCACGCCGCGGTTTCAGCAATCGAGAGGGCGACGAGGCCGCCCTTGTTATCGTTGTTAATTCAGTGCCTTGTCATTCGGCGTTTTGAACAGCGTTTTCATGTCGTCAGACAGTTCAAAGTTCATGTTCAGGTTTTTTGGCGGAATAGGCTGTTTAAACCAGGTGTCGAACCATTTCTCTGCCTGACCGGAGGTCTGGGCTTTGGCAATGGTGTCATCGACCAGGGCTTTGAACTGCGGATCGTCTTTACGCAGCATACAGCCATAGGCTTCTTTAGACTGTGGCGTACCGATGATAACCCAGTCATCCGGCTTTTTCGCTTTGGCGCGTTCGCCTGCCAGCAGGGCATCATCCATCATAAAGGCCACGGCGCGACCGGTTTCCAGCGTGCGGAATGAATCACCATGGTCTTTGGCGCTGATGATGCGCATATCCATCTTTTTCTCGTCGTTCAGTTTGTGCAGCAGCACTTCTGACGTGGTACCCGAGGTCACTACAACGGTTTTGCCTTTCAAATCGTCAAAATCTTTGATCGGGCTGCCTTTCTTAACCAGCAAACGGGTGCCGATAACAAAAATGGTATCGGAGAACGCCGCCTGTTTCTGGCGCTCAAGGTTGTTAGTGGTAGAGCCACATTCGTAATCGTATGTGCCGTTTTGCAGCAGGGGAATACGGTTTTGTGAGGTGATCGGGATCATTTTGATTTGCAGATCGGGCTTATTTAACTTGGCTTTAATGGCTTCTGCGATAGCGTTTGAATACGCCTGAGAATAGCCAACGACCTTTTGCTGGTTGTCGTAATAAGAAAAGGGAACTGATGATTCACGATGCCCGATGACAATGACGCCATTGTCATTGATTTTCTTCAGGGTACCGCTCAGATCTTCCGCCTGGGCCGCTCCCGCCGCTGCGCTTAACAGCAGAAGAGATAATGCCACTTTGCGTAATTGCATGTTCCAACTCCTTCATGTGGAAAGTGCACAGGATCTACCCTGTACTGATTGTGTGATGTTGTGTGTATTTTGCGCTGCTTTTTTTGTTATCCCTTCGCGCGACTGCGCTAAGAATATTCACTAACATAGCGGATTGTTAACTCAATGAAACAAAAAAGTTTCTTTTTTGCGATGTCATTCGCACCAAAAAAAGGCAAATAATCGCCATTGCACGTAAAAGGTGCGCATCTGGACTCTTTTTAGTGCGTCTCGTCCGTTAACTGGCCCGAATGTCGATGAATACAGAAATATTTTGCAATCATCGTGCCAAAACAAAATGACAATTGGGTGAAATGGCCGTTTTACTGCAGAGGCAGAGGCAGAGGCAGACAGATGAAGAGGCGGCGAAACAGCGCTTCGCCGCAGAGGATTAGCGGTTACGCCTGATAAAGGCAATGACGCCGCTCAGCAGCGCGGCCAACCACACCGGCCAGATGCCGGCTTTAGAATAGGGCGTTTCACCGCGGGTGGGCGTCACGTTATCCACTAAAACATCCCGGGTGAACTGGGGCAGCACTTTCTCCACATCGCCATCGGCATTCACCACGGCCGTTACGCCGTTGTTAGTGCCGCGCAGAAGTGGCCTGCCCAGTTCCAGCGCTCGCATACGCGCCATCTGGAAATGCTGCCAAGGGCCAATCGAGTGACCAAACCAGGCGTCGTTAGAAACGGTTAACAGGAAATTGGTATCCGGACGGAAGTTAGCGCGCACCTGTTCACCCAACACGATCTCATAGCAAATGGCCGTGGTCAGATGATAATTCGCCACATTAAGCTGAGGTTGCAGATAAGCGCCGCGGCTAAAGGCGGACATCGGCAAATCAAAGAAAGGGGCCAGCGGACGCAGCAGATCGGCCATGGGCACGAATTCCCCAAACGGTACCAGGTGGTTTTTTTGGTAGCGGTTAGTGCTGTAGTAGTTATAGGGTTTCGGGCCGCCCAGCACGATGACCGTGTTGTAGTCGTGGTAACGATTCTGTTCCAGCCGTGAATCGACGATGCCGGTTACCAGCGAGCTGCCGCGCGCGCGCAGTTCATTATCCAGCGAACGCAGGAAAGGCTGCTGGTTGCTTTCCAGATCGGTAATGGCCGACTCAGGCCAGATAATAATGGGGGCTTTGCCCATCAGCGGCTGACTCAAATCGCTGTAGATGCGCAGGGTATTTAGCAGCTGCTGCGGATCCCACTTCATTGACTGGGGAATATCACCCTGTACCAGCGCCACGTTTACCGCCTGCTTCGGCAGCGCCTGATACCAGTGCAGATAGCGTAACGGCCAGCATACCGCCAGTAATGCCAACGCGCCCAGCAGGCTTTTAAGATGGCGTTGCTGCAGAGCATAAACCAGTAAGCCCGCAACGATCATCAGCAGGAAGGTGATGGTTTCCACACCGGCCAGGGGCGCAATCCCTTTTAACGGGCCGTTAATCTGGCTATAGCCAAACTGCAGCCACGGAAAGCCGGTTAATATCCAGCCGCGTAAAAATTCGGTGATCTGCCACAGCGCCGGCGCGGCCAGGGCCAGTCGCCACAGGGTAGTTCGCGGCCAAATGCGGTTGAGCAGTCCGGCAAACAGCGCCGGATAAACGGCCAGATAAGCCGCGAGCAAAACCACCAGGAATACGTTAACCGGGCCTGGCATTCCGCCAAAGGTAGCGATACTGACATAGACCCAGTTAATCCCGCTGCCAAAAAGGCCAAACCCCCAGATGAAACCTATGGCGCTGGCCTGCGGGCTGGTGCGGTTTAACGTAAGGATTTGCAACCCACACAGCGAGACGAGGGCAGCAGGCCAAAAATCATAGGGGGAAAACGCCAGCGTGCCGCAGGCACCGCTGAGTAAAGCCAGCAGCAGACGGACCCGCTGCTGCTGGTAAAGTGAGGCTAATGCCATAAATTTATTCGTCATCCAGTTGAGGTTGCGCCGAATTTTCCGGAATTTTTACGTGCACCTGGATGATACGACGGCTGTCAGCCATGGCAACTTTGAACTGGTAACCATCGATGTCGATGCTTTCGCCGCGCGCCGGCAGGTGACCAAAGCCCTGCATCACCAGTCCACCGATGGTATCCACTTCATCGTCGCTGAACTGGGTGCCAAATACCTCGTTGAAATCTTCAATCGGGGTAAGTGCCCGAACGGTATAAGTCTGACGGTTGAGCTGGCGGATATCACGATCTTCTTCATCGTCATATTCGTCTTCGATTTCGCCCACGATCAATTCCAGAATATCTTCAATCGTGACCAGCCCGGACACACCACCAAACTCATCGATCACAATCGCCATATGATAGCGCTGTGAGCGAAACTCTTTCAGCATGCGGTCAACGCGCTTGCTCTCAGGGACCACCACCGCCGGACGCAGGACTTTTTCCACGCTGAAAGGCTCAGATTCGCTGCTCATAAACGGCAGCAGATCTTTCGCCATCAGGATCCCTTCAACGTGGTCTTTGTCTTCGCTGATGACCGGAAAGCGGGAGTGCGCGGAATCGATAATCACGCTGAGGCACTCTTCCAGGTTCTGATTACGTTTCAGCGTAATCATCTGGGAGCGGGGGATCATGATGTCACGCACGCGCTGTTCTGCAATATCCAGCACGCCCTCGAGCATGTCCCGGGTATCCTGATCAATCAGATCTTTTTGATTGGAGTCACGGATCAGGCCCAGTAGCTCGTCACGGTTTTTAGGTTCACCGTGGAACAGTTGGTTGATTAGAAGGGAAAAAAATCCCTTTTTACTACTGGGTGCATCGCTGTTTTGAGAATGGTCGTCGCTCATGGCGGTTTTTAAAGATCTCTCTGGTAAGGAAATTACGCTGCCGGCCTGTTCACCAGCAGCAGGGTGGCCTGAATCAGATACTCAGGTGTTTTCTTTCTCCGAAATGTACGGATCAGGATAACCAAGAGCAAGCATTATCTCTGTCTCAATACCTTCCATCTCTTCGGCTTCACTGTCTTCAATGTGATCATAACCCAACAGATGCAGCGTGCCATGGATCACCATGTGCGCCCAGTGGGCTTCTGGGGTTTTTCCCTGCTCCTGCGCTTCCTGCTCAACGACCTGACGACAAATGATCAGATCGCCTAACAGCGGTAATTCAATGCCGGGCGGGGCTTCAAAGGGAAATGACAGCACATTGGTCGGTTTATCTTTGCCCCGATAGGTCAGATTAAGTTCATGACTTTCGGCTTCATCCACCAGACGAATGGTCACTTCACTTTCTGGCTGGAAGGGCGTTACCGCCGCTTCCAGCCAGCGTTGAAACTGGCTTTCAGTCGGTAAATTATCGGTCTGCTCGCAGGCCAGCTGCAGATCGAGGATCACGTCGCTCATGAATTCTCCTGGGCGCTGTGCTGGGCCGCAAGGGCATCACGTTTACGCTCTTCCGCTTGCTGATCGCGGCGTTTTTGATCGGCTTCTTCCCAGGCTTCATAAGCGGTCACAATGCGTGCCACTACGGGATGACGCACAACGTCCTCGCTGTGGAAGAAGTTGAAGCTGATCTCTTCCACTTCAGACAGCACCTCAATGGCGTGACGTAAACCGGATTTCGTGTGGCGCGGCAGGTCAATCTGCGTCACGTCACCGGTGATGACCGCTTTAGAGTTAAAGCCAATACGGGTCAGAAACATCTTCATCTGCTCGATAGTGGTGTTCTGACTTTCATCAAGAATAATGAAGGCGTCATTGAGCGTACGGCCGCGCATGTAGGCCAGCGGGGCCACTTCAATGACGTTGCGCTCCATGAGTTTCTCGACCTTCTCGAATCCCAACATCTCAAACAGGGCGTCATAAAGAGGGCGCAGATACGGGTCCACTTTCTGACTCAGGTCGCCCGGCAGAAAGCCCAGTTTTTCCCCTGCTTCGACCGCGGGACGCGTCAGCAGGATACGTCGAATCTCCTGACGCTCCAGCGCATCGACCGCGGCGGCCACGGCCAGATAGGTTTTACCCGTACCGGCCGGACCCACGCCAAAGGTGATGTCATGGTCGAGAACATTTGCAATGTACTGTGCCTGATTCGGCGTACGTGGCTTAATGACGCCACGTTTGGTCTTAATGTTGACCGCCTTACCATAGTCCGGCACGCTTTCCGCCGTTTGTTCCAGCACCCGGCTCTCTTTAATCGCCAGGTGAATCTGTTCAGGCTCAATATCCGGGATCTCCCCGCGCACTGGCGCAGTATCGACATAGAGCGTTTTCAGGATATCAACCGCGGCATTCACACACAGCACCCGACCAACCAGTTTAAACTGGTTGTCACGGCGATTAATCTCAATGCCGAGACGACGTTCCAGCTGTTTCACATTATCGTCGAACGGACCACACAGGCTCATCAGACGGCGGTTATCAGCCGGTTCAAGGGCGATTTCACGGGTTTCAATATTCAAACGAATCCTTTGGGTCACTCAGGGCCAGTTGAAAGGGTTTGCTGCTGCATCAAACGCGTTAAACGGATGCATCGTAACGAAATTATTTATGCGGTAGCGCCGGGGCGCAAGCTTGTGAAGTGATATTTGGGCGGCACTGGCATAAACCAAGTGCAAAACAGCAGAATGTGCGGCGGCGAATGCTGGGCCGCCGCACAAAACGAAGCATCAGGGCTGGAATACGCCAACGCCGATGTCGTTTTCCTTGCGGGTACGGGCGATAACGGACGCCGGGCTTTCCGCCACACGCAGGCCCAGTTCCTCTTCTGTACGAACCAGCTTGCCGCGCAGTGAGTTGGTATAAACGTCCACGATTTCCACGTCGGCAAATTTACCAATCATCTCCACGGGCCCTTCAAAGTTGACCACACGGTTGTTTTCGGTGCGGCCAGTCAGCTCCATCACGTTTTTACGTGAGATGCCCTCGACCAGAATGCGCTGCACGCTGCCCATCATACGACGGCTGATGGCCATCGCCTGCTGATTGATACGTTCCTGCAGAATATAGAGACGCTGTTTCTTCTCGTCTTCGCTGACGTCATCAGGCAGGTCTGCCGCCGGTGTACCGGGACGCGCGGAGTAGATAAAGCTGTAGCTCATATCAAAGTTGATATCGCCAATCAGCTTCATGGTCTGTTCAAAGTCCTGCTGGGTTTCCCCCGGGAAGCCAATGATAAAGTCAGAGCTGATTTCAATATCCGGACGCGCCGCCCGCAGTTTGCGAATGATGGCCTTGTATTCCAGCGCGGTATGCGCACGCTTCATCAGCGTCAGAATACGGTCGGCACCGCTCTGTACGGGCAGATGCAGGAAGCTCACCAACTCTGGCGTATCGCGATAGACCTCAATGATGTCATCAGTGAATTCAATCGGGTGGCTGGTGGTGAAACGAATGCGGTCAATGCCGTCGATGGCCGCGACCAGACGCAACAGCTCAGCAAAGGTGCAAACGTCACCATCGAAGGTCGCGCCGCGATAGGCGTTGACGTTCTGACCGAGCAGGTTGACCTCGCGAACCCCCTGTGCAGCCAGTTGGGCGATCTCCAGCAGAATATCATCTGAGGGACGGCTGACTTCCTCGCCGCGGGTATAAGGCACCACGCAGAACGTACAGTATTTGTTGCAGCCTTCCATGATGGAGACAAACGCGGTTGGCCCTTCAGCACGCGGTTCAGGCAGACGGTCAAACTTTTCGATTTCCGGGAAGCTGATATCCACAACCGGACTTTTGCTGCCGCGCACGGTGTTGATCATTTCGGGCAGACGGTGCAGGGTTTGCGGACCAAAGACGATGTCCACGCATGGCGCACGCTGGCGAATATGATCGCCTTCCTGTGACGCAACGCAGCCGCCGACACCGATAATCAAATCCGGGTTGCGCTCTTTCAGTTTTTTCCAGCGCCCCAACTGGTGGAAGACCTTCTCCTGCGCTTTCTCGCGGATAGAGCAGGTGTTGAGCAGCAGAATATCCGCCTCTTCGGCTTCCTCTGTCAGGGTATAGCCGTGCGTGCTGTTCAGTAGGTCAGACATCTTAGATGAATCGTACTCATTCATCTGACATCCCCAGGTTTTGATATGCAGTTTTTTTGTCATCGAGCTAGCCATTAAATCAGTGCAGTGAAGTGCTGGGGGCGTATTGTAATGCTTTGCTGCGGATGTGACCAGCCTGAGGGCTTTTCTGATCGTGTCTGATTTTTCCGGTACACTTTGCCGTAAGACAACCGCGCTGAAAAGTGACGGCAGATAAGAGGGAAAAAAGTTATGCAGGATAACCGGTTTGATGTGGTGATAGTGGGCGGTGGCATGGTCGGCGCCGCGCTGGCATGTGGTCTGACGCAGCACCAGTTTCGTGTGGCGGTTGTAGAGCGGGCAACGCCACCTCCTTTTGATCCACACAGCCTGCCCGATGTGCGTATTTCCGCGGTCGGATCCTCTTCCGTGGCACTCCTGAAACAGCTCAACGTCTGGCAACGTGTTGAGGCGATGCGCTGTGCGCCTTATCGCAAACTTGAAACCTGGGAGTGGCAAACGGCGCAGGTCAATTTCGACGCCGAATCGCTGGGGCTGCCTGAACTCGGTTACATGGTTGAAAATAATGTGTTGCAACGCGCCCTGTGGGAAGAGATGGAACAGCGCGGCATCACCCTGCTGTGCCCGGCGACGATGGACGACCTCCAGCCCTGCAATGGCGGCTGGACGCTGTCATTGAGCAATGGGACTGCGATCAGCACGGCATTAGTCGTGGGGGCCGATGGTGCCAACTCGCAGGTGCGGCAAATGGCCGGTATCGGCATTCGTGGCTGGCGCTACGCGCAGTCCTGTCTGCTGGTCAGCGTCACCTGTGAACATCCCGCTGGCGATGCCACCTGGCAGCATTTTACGCCGCAGGGGCCGCGTGCGTTTCTGCCGCTGTTTGGCAACCATGCTTCTCTGGTGTGGTACGACTCCGCTGCACGCATTCGTCAGCTACAGACTATGCCGATGGCGCAGCTGGAAAAAGAAATTGCCCGGCATTTCCCGGCACGGCTGGGACGCTTTCATGCCCATGCAGCCGGGGGCTTCCCGCTGGTGCGTCGTCACGCCTCGCGCTATGTTATGCCAGGGCTGGCGCTGGTGGGGGATGCCGCGCACACCATTAATCCTCTGGCGGGGCAGGGCGTCAATCTGGGCTATCGGGATATCGATGCATTAATGGACGTATTGATTGAGGCGCGCGATAAAGCAGAGGACTGGTCATCCGAACGCATACTGCTGCGCTATCAACGCCAGCGGCGCAACGATAACCTACTGATGCAGAGTGGCATGGACCTGTTCTATTTTACCTTCAGTAACCAGGTTGGGCCGCTAAAGCTGGTGCGCAATCTGGGGCTCATTGCCGCTGAGCATTCAGGCGTGCTGAAGCGTCAGGTTTTGCGATACGCACTAGGATTGTAAGCATCGGCTGCGCGTTGCCTTGAGGTGATGCGTGGCCGGTTTGACCGAAAGACAAAAACAACAAAGCCCGCAGAAGCGGGCTTTGTTGCTTAATTTGGCTGGGGTGCAGGGATTCGAACCCCGGAATGCTGGTATCAGAAACCAGTGCCTTACCGCTTGGCGACACCCCAATGGTGTCAAATCAAATTGTCTAAAAATGGCTGGGGTGCAGGGATTCGAACCCCGGAATGCTGGTATCAGAAACCAGTGCCTTACCGCTTGGCGACACCCCAAGAAAATGGTGGCTACGACGGGAATCGAACCTGTGACCCCAGCATTATGAGTGCTGTGCTCTAACCAGCTGAGCTACGTAGCCAAATTGTACTGCCTTTCGATGATGGCTGGGATACCTGGATTCGAACCAGGGAATGCCGGTATCAAAAACCGGTGCCTTACCGCTTGGCGATATCCCATTCGTCCACTCGCAGCCGCGAGATACATCGAAATTGGCTGGGGTACCTGGATTCGAACCAGGGAATGCCGGTATCAAAAACCGGTGCCTTACCGCTTGGCGATACCCCATCCATGCTGCCGAATCATGAAATGGTGCGGGAGGCGAGACTTGAACTCGCACACCTTGCGGCGCCAGAACCTAAATCTGGTGCGTCTACCAATTTCGCCACTCCCGCAGAAAAAAGATGGTGGCTACGACGGGAATCGAACCTGTGACCCCAGCATTATGAGTGCTGTGCTCTAACCAGCTGAGCTACGTAGCCATCTTTTTTTCGCGCAACCTTCATCGGCGTTGCGGGGCGCATTATGCGGAGTTGACTACACAGCGTCAACAAGTTTTTTGCCGTTTTTTGCCTTCAAACGCCTGTTTGTCTGGCTTATAACCAGGGTGATGCTTTATTCGGCAATTTTTCAGTGAATACAACGGCAATAACAAAAAAGATGGGCCATATACGGCCCATATTGTCACTCAGTATAGCACTTATTTGTAGGCAGACTGGTGAACACCCACGGCACGTCCTGACGGGTCATCCATGTTTTTGAAGGCTTCGTCCCACTCGATGGCTTTTGCCGATGAACAGGCAACAGACGGCCCGCCTGGTACGCACTCGGCAGCGCTCGGCAGTGGGAAGAGTTCTTCAAAGATTTCACGGTACAGGTACGCTTCTTTCGACCCCGGCGTGTTATACGGGAAACGGAAGTGCGCCGTCGCCAGTTGCTGATCGCTGATTTGTTTGGCCGCGACTTCTTTCAGTGTGTCAATCCAGCTGTAACCCACGCCGTCAGAGAACTGCTCTTTCTGGCGCCAGGCCACGCTTTCGGGCAGGTAAGAGGAGAAGCATTCACGCAGAATGTGTTTTTCCATTTTACCGTTGCTGCCGCACATCTTGTCTTGTGGGTTGATACGCATGGCGACATCCAGGAATTTCTTATCCAGGAACGGCACGCGTGCTTCAACGCCCCAGGCAGACATCGCTTTGTTGGCGCGTGCGCAGTCAAACATATGCAGGGCCAGCAGTTTGCGAACGTTCTCCTCATGGAACTCTTTCGCGTTTGGCGCCTTATGGAAATACAGATAACCACCAAAGACTTCGTCAGCCCCTTCGCCTGACAGCACCATTTTGATGCCCATGGCTTTAATCTTACGCGACATCAGGTACATCGGTGTGGAGGCGCGAATCGTGGTCACATCATAGGTTTCAATGTGGTAGATCACGTCACGAATCGCATCCAGGCCTTCCTGCACCGTGAAGTGAATTTCGTGGTGCACCGTACCCAGATGCTCTGCCACCAGTTTGGCCGCTTTCAGATCCGGCGATCCTTCCAGACCGACCGCGAACGAGTGCAGCTGTGGCCACCAGGCATCAGTTTTATCCTGATCTTCCACGCGTTTGGCCGCGAAACGTTTGGTTACCGCTGAAATAATTGACGAGTCCAGACCACCAGACAGCAGCACGCCATACGGAACATCGGACATCAGGTGGCTTTTTACTGACTCTTCCAGCGCATGTTTCAGTTCTGCTGCGTCAGTCACGTTGTTCTCAACGTTCTGGTATTCCATCCAGTCACGCTGCCAGTAACGACGAATTTCACCGTCGGTGCTGGAAAGGTAGCTTCCCGGCGGGAATTCTTTGATTGAACGGCACACTTGCACCAGCGCTTTCATTTCTGAGGCGACAAACAGGTTACCGTGCTCATCGTTGCCCATATACAGCGGGATGATACCGATATGGTCACGGCCAATCAGATAGGTGCCTTTGACGCTGTCATACAGGATGAAGGCAAACATGCCTTCCAGTTCGTCAAGAAAATCGACACCTTTCTCCTGGTACAGCGCCAGAATCACTTCGCAGTCAGAACCGGTCTGAAACGCGTAGCGATCGCTTAATTTTGCGCGCAGGGCCTGATGGTTGTAGATCTCACCATTGACTGCCAGTACGTGGGTGTGGTCAGCGTTATACAGCGGCTGTGCACCGTTGTTCACGTCAACAATTGAGAGGCGCTCATGAGCAAGAATGGCGTGGTCATCGGCGTAAACGCCTGACCAGTCCGGCCCACGGTGACGCATCAAACGTGAGCTTTCCAATGCTTTTTTACGTAACTCAACGGGATCGCTTTTCAGATCCAGCACACCAAAAATAGAACACATATCTGACTCCTGAACTCACCTGCGGCGATGTAATTTTACGTTTGTCCGGCAGCCTGTGGCTGCGTGATGTATAAGAAAATGCGTTATTTACGGTCCCCAATGCAAGAGGAATCGTATTTTGCTGATGAAAATGTTGTTGTGTGGCGAGGTATATTGAATTTTATCTAACAGAATTGGGTTTTTATTGTTGAATCGGCAATGAAATGAAATTTCAGCACGCTTTTTGAGCGAGGATAACGGGCGCAGAGAGCCATAAAGGTGAGACGCACCACAGAATCTGGCAGTGCGTCATAAGAGAAATGAATCAAAAGAGGTCGATATCGGCAACAGACGGGAAAATCCAGTCAGGACGGAAAGGCATCGCATCAATGTCGGTAAGCGTGGATACGCCAGAAAGCACCAGAATCGTTTCCAGACCGGCCTGAAAACCAGCGAGGATATCGGTACGAAGATTATCGCCCACGATAACCGTTTCCTCTGAATGGGCCTGCATCTTGTTCAGCGCGGCGCGCATGATGTAGGGGCTGGGCTTGCCAACGTAAAATGGCCTGCGACCTGAAATCTTTTCAATACCGGCACACAGTGCGCCACAGGCGGGCACAAAGCCCCGGGCATGCGTATCGGGATTGGTTGCAATGAACCGCGCGCCGTTTGCCACAAAGAAAGCGGCCTTGTGCATCATGTCCCAGTTGAATGAGCGGGTTTCCCCGACGATAACGAAATCCGGGTTAACGTCAGTGATGGTAAAACCGGCTTTATACAGCTCGTGTACCAGCGCACCTTCGCCAATGACATAGGCTTTTTTGCCTTCCTGGCGGCGTAAAAAGTCCGCGGTGGCCATGGCTGAGGTGTAAAACACCGAATCCGGTATGTCGATTCCCGCTGAGGAAAAACGGTTTGCCAAATCACGCGCCGTTTGTGAAGGATAATTGGTCAGCACCACCAATGGCATGTCTTTCGCCAGGATGCGCTGCAAAAATTCTTTCGCGCCGGGCACTGCGGTATTGTCGTGCATCAGCACGCCATCGATATCACAAATTACATTTTTAATCGTCATAAAGGGGTTCCGATACGCGCCGCGCTGAGTAAGGCCGCGCTTAGTCTTCCAAAAGATGTTGCAGCAGAATGCCGTTTAACATCGCCCGTTTTGCCAGGGCAAAGGCCCCAATCGCGGAGCGGTGATCGAGTTGTGAACGCACCACCGGCAGATGTTTACGGAAGGCCGCCAGCGCCTGGGTATTAATGCAACTTTCTATGGCCGGGAGCAACACGCGTTCAGCTTCCGTAATTTCGCCGGCCAACACAATTTTTTGCGGATTAAACAGGTTAATGGCGATAGCAATGGCTTTACCCAGATAGCGACCCACGTATTCGACAACTTCACTTGCCAGCGCATCGCCCTGGTTCGCCGCCTGACAGATGTGCGGCATCTGGCAGGCATCCTGAGTCAATATGCTGGGGTAGCCTTTATTCAACAGCTCTCTGACGCGCTGTTCAATGGCGCCATTCGCCGCGATGGTTTCAAGGCAGCCAAAGTTACCGCAATGGCAGCGTTCCCCGAGCGGATCGACCTGAATATGGCCGATTTCACCCACGTTGCCATTACTGCCCAGGAATATTTGTCCGTTGGCAATAATCCCTGCGCCCGTTCCCCGATGCAGTCGCACTAATATGGAATCAGCACAATCACGGGTTGCGCCAAAATAGTGCTCTGCCAGCGCCAGACTGCGAATGTCATGACCCACAAAGCTGGTCACCTTAAAGCGTTTTTTCAGGTTGGCCACCAGAGGCCACTGGTCCACCGTAATGTGCGGCATATAACGGATAACGCCATTATGCGGATCGACCAGGCCAGGCAGAATCACCGAAATGGCTATCAGCTCACGAATTTTCGCTTCGCTCTGCTGAATAAAATGCGCAACGGCATCGAACAGCGCCTGCTCCAGCGTGTCCTGTGTGGTTTGCGGCAGGGGATAATCCTGCTGAGCCAGTGATTTGCCGCTTAAATCGAACAGCGTTAAGGTCGCATCGTTGCGGCCGAGGCGCACGCCGATAGTGTGAAAGTGACGGGTTTCAGTGACGATGGAGATCGCGCGGCGTCCGCCGGTGGACGCCTGCTGGTCCACCTCCTTGATCAGGCCGCGCTCAATAAGCTGGCGGGTAATTTTGGTCACACTGGCGGGCGCGAGTTGGCTCAGATCCGCAATCTGAATGCGCGAAATCGGTCCCTGTTGGTCGATTAACCGGTAGACGGCTGCGCTGTTCAGTTGTTTGACAAGATCGACATTTCCAATTTGTGTCTGGCCGCCAGTAGTCATTCAGTGCTTACTCGCTCAGGACGTTATCTCCATTGACTAACGTCTTAATAATTTTAAAGTCGCGTGTAAATACGGTCAGATTGGCGAGTTTTCCTGCCTGGATAGTGCCTGACTGTTTTTCTACGCCCATTGCCCGTGCCGGATAAAGTGATGCCATGCGCAGCGCTTCATCCAGTGGAATGCCTGCATGTTCAACGCTGTTTTGCACGGCTTCGATCATCGTCAGTGCTGAACCGCTCAGCGTGCCATGTTCATCAACACAGAGTCCATCACGATAATATATTGTTTTACCAGCAAAAATAAACTTATCGATTGTGGCACCTGCGGGCGCAGTGGCATCGGTTACCAGGACCAGCTTGTCACCCTTAATGCGTTTGGCATTACGAACGTTAGCGTAATGAACATGTAAACCATCCGCAATGATGCCGCAGTATACATCAGGCGCATCAAACAGCGCACCGATTAGGCCTGGCTCACGCCCTGCAAAGGCCGGCATGGCATTATAAAGGTGCGTCGCAAAGGTGATGCCGGCGGCAAAACCCGCTTTGGCTTCTTCGAAAGTGGCATTGGAATGACCCGCAGACACCACAATACCGGCGTCGCTGAGTTGGCGAATCACGGCGCTTCCGACGCTTTCTGGCGCCAGTGTGACCTTGCTAATCACATCCGCATTCGCACACAGGAAATCGACCATCTTCGGATCGGGCTGGCGAATAAGGGCAGGGTTATGGGTGCCTTTTTTGGCGACGTTCAGCCACGGACCTTCCAGATGTAATCCCAGCAGAAAGTGGGGATACTTCTGCAAAAAGGCGCGCATTGTTTCGACGGCGCGCACCATGAGTTCGTCACTGCTGGTAATCAGCGTTGGCAGAAAGCTGGTGCAGCCGGATTTAACATTGGCGCGGTGCATGGTTTCCAGCGTTTCCACGCTGATGGCATGGATATCGTCATTAAACTGCACGCCTCCACAGCCGTTAAGCTGCAGGTCAATAAAGCCGGGTGCGATAATCGCGCCCCCAACATCCTGCTGTTCTATTTCTGGCGGCAAGGCTGCCAGAGAGCAAACCCGCTCAATTTTGCCGTCAGCGATGACGACAGCATGATGATCGAAAATGTCATCGCCGCTGTAGATACGGCCGTTCACTAATGCGTACATCTTGTTCTCCCGGCTTGCCTGCCGTTAACGCGTCTAACCGCAGGTGACGAAATGATTGTGTTAAACGCCCTGCATATTTTCCGCTTCCATTTCACGGAAGTATTTCACCGTTTTTACTTTTAGCTCCATGGTGGCAGGCTCATCACAGACCACCACGGATTTAGGATGAAGCTGCAGGCAGCTAATCGTCCACATATGGTTCACGTTCCCTTCAACAGCAGCCTGCAACGCCTGGGCTTTTACGTGCCCGGTGACCAGGATCATGACTTCTTCGGCATCCAGCAGCGTACCAACACCGACTGTCAGCGCGTATTTGGGTACCTGATCCACATCACCGTTGAAAAAACGCGAGTTCGCTACGCGCGTGTCGTGCGTCAGGGTTTTAATCCGGGTGCGTGAAGACAGAGATGAGGCGGGTTCATTAAACGCGATATGCCCATCGTTACCAACGCCGCCCATAAACAGGTGAATTTTACCCAGTGTCCGAATTTTATCTTCATAACGGCGACATTCTGCGTCAATATCTGGCGCATTACCATTCAGTAAATTGATATTTTCTGGTTGGATATCAACGTGGTCGAAGAAATTGCGGTACATAAAGCTGTGATAGCTTTCCGGATGCTCTTTCGGCAAGCCAACGTATTCGTCCATGTTAAAGGTCACGACATGTTTAAAGCTGACCTGGCCCGCTTTGTGCATGTCAATCAGGTGTTTATAGGCTTCCAGCGGTGTTCCGCCCGTGGGCAGTCCCAGGATAAAAGGCTTGTCAGCACGGGGATTAAACGCATTGATGCGATTGACGATATGGCGTGCCGCCCATTTGCCGACCTGAGTTGGGGTGGATAAAGGAATCAGTCTCATATTGCACCTCGAATGTGAGTTAACGGTCAGACGTGCAGCTATTACGCGGGTCAGGCCTGAAGTGGCAGGCGCAAAGGGTGTTAGAAAGCGCACATCTTGATATTTCGCATCATAAAATAAGTTTGCCTTTATAGCCAGTGAGAGTGACCTTAAAAATCGATTTATGGTGATAATTGTCACAGATAGTAGCTATTAATTTGTGAAGCGAATTAAATTGTTATTACACTCCACAGCATTGAGTGTAATGCCGTAAGAGGCTTGCTGCTGACATAACAACATTAAGCGGCAGCATAGCTACAGAGTCAGTTCATAGGGGGAAGGGTCAATGTTAAGTTATTTACAACGAGTGGGACGGGCGCTGATGGTGCCGGTCGCCACTTTGCCTGCTGCAGCAATACTTATGGGGATCGGCTACTGGATCGATCCGGACAGCTGGGGCGCGGGCAATGCCTTTGCCGCCCTGCTGATTAAATCCGGTGGCGCGATCATTGAAAACATGTCGGTGCTGTTCGCGATTGGCGTGGCGTACGGTATGTCAAAAGATAAAGACGGCGCGGCCGCACTCACCGGCTTCGTTGGTTTCCTGGTCGTGACGACGTTGTGTTCGCCTGCCGCCGTGGCGATGATTCAGAAAATACCGGTGGCTGACGTCCCTGCGGCCTTTGGGAAAATCAGCAATCAGTTTGTCGGTATTCTGGTTGGGGTTCTGTCAGCCGAAGTCTACAACCGCTTTAGCCATGTTGAACTGCCCAAAGCGTTCTCGTTCTTCAGCGGCCGTCGTCTGGTCCCGATTCTGGTCTCGTTCCTGATGATTCTGGTCGCGTTCATCCTGATGTATATCTGGCCAGTCATCTTTAATGGTCTGGTGAGCTTTGGTGAGCATATCCAGAAGCTGGGATCGGTAGGGGCTGGCGTCTATGCCTTCTTCAACCGATTGCTTATTCCGGTAGGCTTACATCATGCGCTGAACTCCGTGTTCTGGTTCGACGTCGCGGGCATTAACGACATTCCTAAATTCCTCGGCGGTGCGCAGTCGCTGGCGAATGGCACCGCTATTCCGGGCATCACGGGCCGTTATCAGGCGGGCTTCTTCCCTATCATGATGTTCGGTTTACCCGGCGCAGCGCTGGCGATTTACCATTGTGCTCGTCCTGAAAATCGGGCGAAGGTCGGCGGGATCATGTTGGCGGCGGCTTTTGCCGCCTTCTTTACCGGCATTACCGAACCACTGGAATTTTCCTTTATGTTCGTGGCACCGGTACTTTATGTCATCCATGCTGTGTTGACCGGTCTGTCTGTGTTTATTGCTGCCAGCATGCATTGGATTGCCGGCTTTGGTTTCAGCGCGGGGCTGGTGGACATGGTGCTCTCATCCCGCAATCCCCTGGCGACGCACTGGTACATGCTGATTCCGCAAGGGCTGGTGTTCTTCGTTATCTACTATGTTGTGTTCCGTTTCACCATCAAAAAATTCAACCTGATGACGCCGGGCCGTGAACTGGCGGTTGCTGGCGATGAAACCGATGGTTATGACGTGAATGTGGATACTACCGACAACGGTGAGAGCGCGACCGAATCTCTGGCGCGTCGTTACATTGGCGCGGTGGGCGGTTCAGACAACTTAACCGCGATCGATGCCTGCATTACGCGTCTGCGTCTGAATGTGAAGGATGCCGGGCAGGTTAATGAAGGCGTGGCGAAACGCCTGGGTGCCTCAGGTGTGATCCGCCTGAACAAGCAGAGCGTTCAGATAATCGTCGGCACACAGGCTGAAAGTATCGCCATGGCCATGAAAAAAGTGTTGGTGAAAGGCCCGGTTGCAGCCGCTACCGCCAGCACCGCCAGCGCACCCGCTGCGGCCAGCGACGTGAAACCTCAGGCTGTGTTAAACAGTGAAAAACGCGTTATCGCGACTTTAGTGGCGCCCGTGAGCGGTGAAATTGTGCCGCTGGATGCCGTACCGGATGAGGCTTTTGCCAGTAAAGCGGTCGGCGACGGTGTGGCAATCAAACCCAGCGACAAGCGCGTTGTGGCCCCCATTGCGGGCACCGTGGTGAAAATCTTTAACACTAACCATGCGTTCTGCCTGGAAAGTGAAAACGGGGTGGAGATCGTGGTGCACATGGGGCTGGATACCGTGGCGCTGGGCGGTCAGGGCTTTACCCGTTTAGTGGAAGAGGGCGCTCAGGTCACGGCAGGTCAGCCGGTGCTGGAGATGGATCTTGACTATCTCAACGCCCATGCCCGCTCGATGATAAGTCCGGTGGTGGTCAGCAATATTGAAGACTTCGCAGGATTAACGCTGTTGACGCAGGGCCAGGTGATCGCGGGTGAAACCCCGCTGTATGAAATTAAAGGCTAATTCGCTGTATCAACAACAAAAGGCAGGAAGCGATTCCTGCCTTTTTTATTTTAAACGCCCAACAAACGGTTGTTTCTCTGCAACGCTTTGTGGATCATACCCGGATATTACGTGGTATAAACCACCCTTTCTACGCGTTGAGGATTTTGAGATGAGTGAGGCTGAAGCCCGCCCAACTAACTTTATTCGTCAGATTATTGACGAGGATTTGGCGAGCGGGAAGCACAGCAGTGTGCATACCCGTTTCCCCCCAGAGCCAAATGGTTATCTGCACATCGGTCATGCTAAATCAATCTGCCTGAATTTTGGTATTGCACAAGACTATCAGGGCGAGTGCAATCTGCGTTTTGACGATACCAATCCGGTTAAAGAGGATATGGAATTTGTTGAGTCCATCAAGCGTGATGTGCAGTGGTTGGGTTTTTCGTGGAGTGGCGACGTTCGTTATTCATCTGACTATTTTGATCAGCTTTACCAGTATGCGGTTGAACTGATCGGAAAGGGACTTGCCTATGTTGATGAACTGACCCCTGAAGAAATTCGTGAATACCGGGGAACGTTAACCGCGCCGGGTAAAAACAGCCCATACCGCGATCGCAGCGTGGAAGAGAACCTTGCCCTGTTTGAAAAAATGCGCAACGGTGAATTTGCAGAAGGTAAAGCCTGTCTGCGTGCAAAAATTGATATGGCTTCCAGCTTTATCGTTATGCGCGACCCGGTGCTGTACCGCATTAAGTTTGCTGAACATCATCAAACCGGCAACAAATGGTGCATCTACCCGATGTACGATTTTACCCACTGCATTTCCGATGCGCTGGAAGGCATTACGCATTCACTCTGTACACTGGAGTTCCAGGATAACCGCCGTCTGTATGACTGGGTGCTGGACAACATCACGATTCCGGTTCATCCACGTCAGTACGAATTTTCGCGCCTGAATCTTGAATATGCGGTGATGTCAAAACGCAAACTCACGCAGCTGGTCAGTGAGAAGCATGTGGAAGGCTGGGACGATCCCCGTATGTTAACCGTGTCCGGCCTGCGTCGCCGTGGTTATACCGCGGCCTCAATCCGTGAGTTTTGCCGGCGTATTGGTATCACCAAGCAGGACAACATTGTTGAAATGGCCTCGCTGGAGTCTTGTATCCGCGACGATCTCAACGAAAATGCGCCACGCGCGATGGCGGTGTTGGATCCGGTGAAGCTGGTGCTGGAAAACCTGCCGGCAGGCCATAACGAAGTGCTTAGCATGCCGAACCATCCTAACAAACCGGAGATGGGGACGCGCGACGTGCCGTTCAGCCGCGAAATCTGGATCGATCGGGCCGATTTCCGTGAAGAAGCTAACAAGCAGTATAAACGCCTGGTGCTGGGTAAAGAGGTGCGCCTGCGTAATGCGTACGTGATCCGAGCCGAGCGTATCGCGAAGGATGAAGAAGGCAATATCACCTGCATCTACTGCACCTGTGATGTGGATACGCTGAGCAAAGATCCTGCTGACGGCCGTAAAGTTAAAGGCGTGATTCACTGGGTGTCCGCTGAACATGCACTGCCCGCTGAGTTCCGTCTTTACGATCGCCTGTTTAGCGTACCCAATCCTGGCGCGGCAGACGATTTCCTGACCACGATTAATCCCGACTCGCTGGAAGTCAAACAGGGCTTTGTTGAACCTGGCCTGCGTGATGCGGTGGTCAGCGCGCCCTACCAGTTTGAGCGCGAAGGCTACTTCTGTGCCGACAGCGTTTATTCAACCCCTTCACAGTTAGTGTTTAACCGCACGGTAGGTTTACGCGATACCTGGGCGAAAATCGGCGAATAATTTCTCTGTGATGTTGACCGCAGAGTAATCGAAAGGGCGAGTTATCGCCCTTTTTTATTGCGGCGATTTTTTTTAGTACCGACGTTTCTCCTGAGCAGAGTCAGAGTATTAATTTTATTTTTGTGGAACCGCTCTCAGTTTAATTTTTTTAATAAATTTCCCAGTGTTAATTCTTTTTTTTCAGGTAGGCTAACCCTCTGAAGTATCAGTTTGTGGGTTTAAAAGGAAAAAATGACACTTTTTGCACAGGAAGCCAAACATAGCGTTGTCGTGTTACATCAGCTTATTGAACATATTTTTAATCATGGTCGGGATGGTGGCGACAGTTTTCATCTGCTGCTCTCGCACTTTCATCCCGATTTTAAGATGGTCACGCCGCAGGGAAAACAGCTGAATCTGGATCAGGTTGAAGATCTTTTTCGACGACTGCAGGGGGCAAGGGAAGGGATGCGCATTGCGACCAGTGAGCATGTAATTCTTTCTGAGCATGCGAACGAAGTGACGATTCAGTATCGCGAACTGCAGATGATGAATGGTGAAAATAAAAGCCGTATTTCGCTGGCGATTCTGGACTGCACCACCTCTGTTCCACGCTGGCGCTACCTGCAGGAAACGCTCGTGACCTGAGCGACAGCAATAAAAAAGCCGATGTGAACATCGGCTTTTTTACTTTATACCCGAAAGCGCTTATTTGTCGTGCAGCGTTTCGTCTTCACGGCAGTCGCCCAGTGCACAGTGACCGTACAGGTACAGGCTGTGGTTGGTGAGCTTAATACCATGACGGGTCGCGATTTCACGTTGACGCGTCTCAATGGATTCGTCACTAAATTCAATCACTTTACCGCAATCCAGACAGATCAGGTGGTCGTGATGGTGCTGCTGCGTCAGCTCAAACACCGATTTACCGCCTTCAAAGTTGTGGCGGGTCACGATGCCTGCATCGTCGAACTGGTTAAGCACACGGTAGACCGTGGCCAGTCCAATCTCTTCGCCCATGTCGATCAGGCGTTTATACAGATCTTCCGCGCTGACGTGATGGCATGCAGGTTCCTGAAGCACTTCCAGAATTTTGAGTCTGGGCAATGTGACTTTCAGGCCAGCCTTCTTTAATGCGGTATTGTTGTCAGTCATGCGGATATTGTCCTGTTACTTTAGTCACTCTTGTGGCACGTAGCCTGTATGTCGATCGACCGCCATTCTCATTTGCGTCTCATTATAGAACTGATGCGCTGAAATGAAAACCGATGTCCTTGCGATGCGCCAGCGGCGATGTTCGCTGCGCATGGCATGGAAAGCGGACGAGTCGCATTTCGCGTTTTGTCATCTCAGTTCCAGGGAAATAAGCAGATGATCGATGCGGGTATTCTACAGATTAAATGGGGAAAGTTACAAAAATGTAGCTATTATTTTTATAGGAAAAGCCGTTTGCCCAGTGTGAACCTGCGTCCACACTGAGCTCAGCGCGATCAGGCTTCAATGATTTCTTTGAGCTGCAGCTCATCAAAAATTTGCTTAACCCATTTATCAACGCGTTCGTTGGTCAGCTCTGGCTGGCGATCTTCATCAATAGCCAGACCCAGGAAGTGGTTGTCATCAGCCAGGCCTTTTGACGCTTCGAAGTGGTAACCCTCGGTCGGCCAGTGGCCCACGATGATGGCGCCGTTAGGTTCGATGATGTCACGAATGGTTCCCATGGCATCACAGAAGTACTCTGCGTAATCTTCCTGATCGCCACAGCCAAACAGCGCAACCAGCTTGCCGTTAAAGTCGATCTCTTCCAGCGTCGGGAAGAAGTCATCCCAGTCGCACTGGGCTTCACCGTAATACCAGGTGGGGATGCCCAGCAGCAGAATGTCAAAGGCTTCTAAGTCTTCTTTAGTGCTTTTCGCGATGTCGTGAACTTCTGCAACGTCTTTACCCAGTTGTTTCTGGATCATTTTTGCAATGTTTTCGGTGTTACCGGTATCGCTGCCAAAGAAGATGCCTACGATTGCCATGGGTAAAATAACCTCTTAAATCCTGATGATAGAATGAATGCCGGAGCCTGTTCAGCAAATGATAGCAGACCGCGCAAAAGGGCGGAATGTGTAAAGCCGCGACATTTGTTTCTGTGTGCGGTTTACCCGCGTGAGTCCAGTTTGAGTTGTGCCAGCAGCATTTGTTCAATTAATTCGCTGCGGCTGAGATTGCGCTGCTCAGCCAGCATATTCAGCGCTTCAACGGCTTCACTGTTCATTTTGAGTTCGACACGACGAAGTCCGCGCCCTTTGTCACGTTTCAGTTGATTGCGTTTGTTGATACGCAGTTGTTCATCACGCGTAAGCGGACTGGTTTTTGGGCGACCCGGGCGACGCTCGTTAGCGAACAGATCGAGCGTCGTACGGTCAGTGTGTTCTTTTGCCATGACTTAGTACAACTGAGTGGGCGCGAACGAGACGTTTCCGCTGCGCAGATTAAAGTATTGACTCTTCCCGCGGGCAACAGCGCCCACGGCAAAAATTTAGCGCGCCATCATACTCCAGGCTAACCGCGGACGCCAATCTTAAACTTTTACAGCCAGTTAAGATGTTTTAAAGCGCAAAAAAGCGTCGAATACTGCGTAAAACGGCATCAGGTTTTTCAGCATGGACCCAGTGACCAGCACCACCGATCACATGTGCATGCGCGGCCGGGAACTGCCTGAGTAACGCGTCACGATACTGATTATCCAGATAAGGTGAGTCGCCACCGCGAATAAACAGCGCGGGATGTGGCCAGGCAGGCACCTCCTGCCAGCCGGAGATCAGCGCATAGTTGTCCCATAACACCGGGACATTAAAGCGCCATTCGCCCTGACTGAATGATTTCAGGATGAACTGAATGACGCCGTCCTCATCAATGTGGTTGCGCATGATCTCTGCGGCTTCAGTGCGCAAGGTGACGCCAGCGGCCGTGACGGCCCGGATAGCGGCGAAAATCTCGTCATGCCGACGTGTCTGATAGTCAACGGGCGCGATGTCGATCATCACCATCTGTTCGATACGTTCTGGTGCCAGCGCGCTCATTGTCATGGCGATCTTACCGCCCATGGAATGACCAATGACCGCGATCCGCTCAATCCCCTGAGCATCCAGCGTATCCAGCATGTCCTGAGCCATCACCCTGTAGTTCATCTCGTCTGCGCGCGGCGATAGCCCGTGGTTGCGCACATCAACCTGAATAAGCGGTCGATCGTCTTTAAGCCCTCGGGCCAGAATGCCAAGGTTATCAAGACTGCCAAACAGACCATGAATCAGCAGGACAGGTGTGGAATCAGAAGAAGATTGTTCAGTTTGCAGGCGCGCATTCAAAATCATAGCAAAGTTCTTAAGTGTGATACCTGAGCTTAGGTTATCATGGTTTCACCTTTTCAGGCGCGCTGCTTCCGGCGGCATTAGGACATATTCTGACTTTTGCCCATAAACCGTTTGAATGCTATCAGCCTGTCTGAATTTAACTTTATAATCTTCATGTTAGAACCTGCCTCCTTTTTGAAATGCCGATCAGCACCTCGGGGTATTCAGAAAATCGCGGGTTCTGTCGTGAGTAAAAAAACCGTACGGAATAAGATGAAAACGATCGAAGTTGACGAAGAGCTCTACCGTTATATTGCCAGCCACACGCAACACATTGGCGAAAGTGCATCCGATATTCTGCGCCGTATGCTGAAGTTTACTGCCGGTCAGCCCGCGGCGGTCAATGACACGCAGCCCGTCTCCGCACCGGCCCCGTCTAAAGCGGCACCGTCGGCAGGTAATGAATCGCGTCCTCAGGATCGTGTTCGCGCGGTGCGTGAGCTAATGCTGTCGGATGAATATGCGGAGCAGAAGCGGGCGGTTAACCGCTTTATGCTAATCTTGTCAACGCTCTATCGTCTGGATACCGCAGCGTTTGCCGAGGCGACAACGTCGCTGCAGGGCCGCACGCGCATCTATTTCGCGGGCGATGAACATACGTTGCTGCAAAGCGGTACCCATACCAAGCCGAAGCACGTTCCCGGCACGCCGTACTGGGTTATTACCAATACCAATACCGGTCGCAAACGCAGCATGGTTGAACACATTATGCTGTCGATGCAGTTCCCGTCGGAACTGGCAGAGAAAGTTTGCGGCACCATTTAAACTGAAGCGTCAGGGAGAAGCGCCAATGGCCAATCACCCCCGTGCCGGGCAGCCTGCCCAGCAGAGCGATTTGATTAACGTTGCACAATTAACTTCACAATATTATGTCCTGCAGCCCGATGTGGCTAACCCAGAACATGCGGTGAAATTTGGCACATCAGGCCATCGCGGTAGCGCAGGACGCCACAGCTTTAACGAAAAGCACATCCTGGCCATAGCTCAGGCGATTGCCGAAGAGCGTAAAAAGAACGGGATTACCGGTCCGTGCTACGTAGGTAAAGATACGCATGCGCTTTCTGAACCTGCGCTGTTGTCCGTGCTGGAAGTGCTGGCCGCAAACGGCGTTGACGTGATTGTTCAACAGGACAATGGCTATACGCCAACGCCGGCGATTTCAAACGCCATCCTTGAGCACAATAAATCGGGCGATCAGCTGGCGGATGGCATCGTTATTACGCCTTCGCACAACCCACCTGAAGACGGCGGGATTAAATACAATCCGCCGAACGGTGGCCCTGCCGATACCAACGTCACCAAAGTGGTTGAAGATCGCGCGAATCAGCTGTTGAAAGAGGGCCTGAAAGGCGTGAAGCGTCTGCCACTGGACCAGGCCTGGGCCAGCGGTCACGTGGTTGAGAAAGATTTGATCCAGCCTTATGTTGAAGGCCTTTCACAGATCATCGATTTCCCGGCGATTCAAAAAGCGGGCCTGAAAATCGGCGTCGATCCGCTTGGCGGTTCCGGCATCGCTTACTGGCAGCGCATTGCTGAGCACTACAAACTCGATCTGACCCTGGTGAATGACGCCGTTGATCAGACGTTCCGCTTTATGCATCTGGATAAAGACGGCGTGGTGCGCATGGACTGCTCGTCCGAATCTGCCATGGCGGGCCTGCTGGCCTATAAGGACAAATTTGACCTGGCGTTTGGCAACGATCCCGATTATGACCGCCACGGTATCGTCACGCCTGCCGGCCTGATGAACCCGAACCACTATCTGGCCGTTGCTATCAACTATCTGTTCCAGCATCGTCCACAATGGGGCAAAGACGTTGCCGTGGGGAAAACCCTGGTGTCCAGTGCCATGATTGACCGCGTCGTTAACGACATCGGCCGCAAGCTAGTGGAAGTGCCGGTGGGCTTTAAGTGGTTCGTGGATGGCCTGTTCGACGGCAGCTTTGGCTTCGGTGGGGAAGAGAGTGCGGGCGCTTCATTCCTGCGCTTTGACGGTACGCCCTGGTCCACCGATAAAGACGGGATCATCATGTGTCTGCTGGCAGCGGAGATTACCGCGGTCACCGGCAAGAACCCGCAGGAGCACTATGATGAGCTGGCCGCGCGTTTTGGTGCACCCAGCTACAATCGCCTGCAGGCGTCAGCCAGTTCCGCACAGAAAGCGGCGCTGTCTAAGCTGTCACCTGAAATGGTGAGTGCTGACACGCTGGCGGGCGATCCGATCACCGCGCGTCTGACCGCTGCGCCGGGCAATGGCGCGTCTATCGGCGGCCTGAAAGTGATGACGGAAAACGGCTGGTTTGCTGCCCGTCCTTCAGGCACCGAAGATGCATACAAAATCTATTGTGAAAGTTTCCTGGGCGCAGAACACCGCGCGCAGATAGAAAAAGAAGCGGTAGAGATTGTCAGCGAAGTGCTGAAAAACGCCTGATTTGCCTGTTAAATGAAAAAAGCGCCTAAGTGGCGCTTTTTTTATGGCATAAATCGGTAGCCGATGCCGGTTTCCGTGAGCAGATGTACCGGCTGGGTAGGATTCGCCTCCAGCTTTTGCCGCAGGTGCCCCATATAGATCCGCAGATAGTGGCTGTGTTCAACGGCGTTTGGTCCCCACACCTGGCTCAACAGCTGCCGCTGGGTCAGCACTTTGCCCGCGTTGTTCAGCAGCGTCGTCAGCAAACGAAACTCTATCGGCGTAAGGTGCACTTCCTCGCCAGCGCGCAGCACTCTGCGGGCCGCAATATCCACGGTAACGTCGGCGAAGCTGACCTTGGGATCGGTATGTTGTCCGGCATGACGGCGCAAGGCGACGCGAACGCGTGCCAGCAGTTCACCAATACCGAAGGGTTTCGTCAGGTAGTCGTCGGCCCCTGCATCCAGCGCGTCAATTTTATCCTGTTCGTCGATTCGGGCCGACAGCACAATCACGGGCAGCGTGCTCCACTGACGCAGCTCGCCAATAAAGGTTTTGCCATCGCCATCGGGCAGGCCGAGATCGAGAATGACCAGATCGGGTTTTCGCGTCGCCGCCTCAATCAACCCACGTTGTAGCGTTTCGGCATCGAAAACCTTCAGGCCTTCGCTTTCCAACGCGATGCGCACGAAGCGGCGAATTTCTTTCTCATCTTCAATGATTAAAACCGTGGTCACGCCAATCCTGCCATTGCCTGAAAAGGGAAAACACACTGTATCAACTTTTCAGCCTTTCGTCCGTGTTGCCATCGAATCGCGCTAAAGATCATCGTCAAAACCATTATTTAACCAAAATGTAACTAATTTTCAGATTGTCATTAACAGTGCAAAAAAGCGTCAAATTTAGTGGTCAGATGAGTAGTAAAATTACACAATCAGGCGTAATATTGGACGCAGATCACATTTAACCGACTTTTCGTCAGGAGGAATCCATGTACCGGACTTATTCTCGTCATAAAATCATTTTGCGCCGTACGCTGGTTATCCTGTTGGGCCTGCTGGCTCTGCCGGTCATGCTGTTTCGCAAGGATCGTGCCCGCTTTTACAGCTATCTGCATCGTATGTGGTGCAAAACCAGCACCAAGCCGGTCTGGTTGGCACAGTCTGAAGCCGCTGCCGGTGTCTTTTGGTAATCAGACTGCATTAAACCGCCTCAGCCCCTGAATTTCTGGCCCGTTCCCTGAATCTTATTACGGGGAACGGGCTTTTTTTGAGCATTATCGTCATCTGCAAAGCCCCGCAGGCTGATTTCCCCACTATTTTGCGCTACACTTAAACCTCTACAAGTTTTCGGAGGTTGTACAAGTATGAGTGAGAAAATTCCGGTTGGAATCAGCGCTTGTCTGCTTGGTGAGAGCGTCAGATTTGATGGCGGCCATAAGCGCCTGGCTTTCGCTACTGATCAACTCACCCCTTTTGTACGTTTTGAACCTGTCTGCCCCGAAATGGCGATTGGCCTTCCTACGCCTCGCCCGGCCTTACGCCTCGTTAAAATGGGCGATGATGATGCTCTGCACCTGTGTTTCAGTAAAGAGGGCGGAGAGGACATCACCGATAAAATGCGCGACTGGTCCGAAAACCGCGTTAAATCCCTTCATCATCTTTGTGGCTACATCCTGTGCGCAAAATCACCCAGCTGCGGCATGGAACGGGTCAGGATTTATGAACCCGCCACCAACAATAACCGCAAAGCAGGCACCGGCATTTTTACCGCCTTTTTGCAGCGTGAAATGCCCTGGCTACCGCTTGAAGAAGATGGTCGCCTTAACGATCCCACCCTGCGCGAAAATTTTATTGGCCGGATTTGTGCCCTGCATGAGTTTAATCAGATGTGGAAACAGGGCCTGACTCGTCACAACCTGATGGCTTTTCACAGCCGCTACAAGCTGCTGCTGTTGGCGCATTCTCAGAAGAAATACCGTGAGCTGGGGCCGTTTGTTGCCTCAATGAACCAGTGGGAATCGTTGGAGGCTTTTGCCTTTGAATACCGCAGCCGACTGATGGATTTGATGTCACAGCCCGCGTCCCGTACGAATCACACTAACGTTTTGATGCACGTTCAGGGTTATTTCCGTAGTCAGTTAAGCTCTCCTCAGCGTAAAGAGCTGACGTCGCTGATTGACTGCTACCGGCAGGGAACGCAACCGCTGTTAGCACCCATTACGATTCTTAAGCACTATATGGCGGAATATCCGCACCCCTGGCTGACGCAGCAGCGTTACTTCGATCCTTACCCCGAAGCCCTGCGCCTGCGATACGGACAATGATTCAGGAGTACTATGACCACGCATTTAGTCTGGCTGCGAAACGACCTGCGTATTAACGATAATCTGGCGCTGCACGCGGCCTGCACCCAACCCGATGCCAGGGTGATTGCGCTGTTTATCGCAACGCCCGGGCAGTGGCAGCAACATGAGATGGCGGCCCGCCAGGTCGCATTTATTCATCAGAGTCTGGATATGCTGCAGTCCTCCCTCGCGGAGCGGGGCATTCCGCTTCACTTTCATCAGTGTGATGATTTCGCGGCCAGCATCGATTTTCTGGTCGGCTTCTGCCAAAAGCAGCAGGTCGATAAGCTTTTCTACAATTACCAGTACGAAGTCAATGAGCGTGAACGGGATGCCAGCGCAGAAAAACGCCTGCATGAGGCGAACGTAGTCTGCCAGGGCTTTGATGACAGCCTGCTGCTGCCACCGGGCAGTATTCAAACCGGCGATGGCGAGATGTATAAAGTGTTTACGCCGTTCAGCAAGGCCTTCTTACGGCGGCTACAACAGGGTTTACCCGAGTGTGTGCCGGCTCCCAAAGCCCGTGAAGGTGCGCCGCTTAAAGAGCCAAAAAGCCTTCCGCCTTTTGATTATCCAAAAGCGGATATCGACACGTCGCTGTTTCCGCCCGGTGAACAGGCGGCCGTTAAGCGGTTACGTGAGTTTGCCAAACAGGCGGTGCTCGATTACGCAAAGCAGCGCGATTTGCCCGCGCTGGACAGCACCAGTCGTTTATCGGTCTATCTCTCTACCGGCGTGCTCTCACCGCGGCAATGCCTGCATCGAATCCTGCATGAACAACCCAAAGCGCTGGATAGCGGTCCGGCTGCCGTATGGATCAACGAACTGATATGGCGTGAATTTTACCGTCACCTCATCGTGGCGCATCCGCGCCTGTGCAAACATCAGCCTTTTGTTCACTGGACACGCAACGTGGCGTGGCAACGTAACAGCGCGCACTTCGACGCCTGGAAGGCGGGGAAAACCGGTTATCCCATTGTGGATGCCGCTATGCGTCAGATGCAGACCATCGGCTGGATGCACAACCGACTTCGCATGATTACCGCCAGCTTTCTGGTGAAAGACCTGCTTATCGACTGGCGAGAAGGCGAGCGGTACTTCATGCAGCAGTTGATCGATGGCGACCTGGCTGCCAACAATGGCGGCTGGCAATGGGCGGCGTCAACCGGCACCGATGCCGCACCTTATTTCCGCATCTTCAACCCGACCACGCAGGGCGAGCGCTTCGATAAAGAGGGGGAGTTTATTCGCCGCTATCTGCCAGAGTTGAAAGAGGTGCCTGACAGCGATATCCATCAGCCTCACCAATGGGCGCAGAAAAATAACAAGAAACTCGATTATCCGGCACCAATCGTGGAACATAAGGACGCACGTAAAAAGACACTCGACGCCTTTGAGCGCGCGAAGAACGCGGCCTGAGGCGGCAAGGAGCAGAAATGAATCACTACGAGTTAGAAAAAATCGTCAACCAGCAGCTCAATACCGCTGCCTTCAGCGACTATGCGCCAAACGGCCTTCAGGTTGAAGGCCGCGCCAGGGTAAAAACGGTGATTACGGGCGTGACCGCCTGCCAGGCATTACTGGATGAAGCGGTGGCCCGCCAGGCCGATGCCGTGCTGGTCCATCACGGTTATTTCTGGAAAAGCGAGCCTGCGGTCATTAAAGGGATGAAGCGCCAGCGGCTGCGCACCCTGTTGGCTAACGATATTAACCTCTATGGCTGGCACCTGCCGCTCGATGCGCACCCGCAGTTAGGGAATAATGCGCAACTGGCCAGGCTGTTGGGGATCGATGTGGTAGGCGAGATCATGCCGCTGGTGCCGTGGGGCGAGTTCGCTCAGCCCATTACCGGTGAGCAGCTGGCACAGCGTATTACCGAGGTATTAGGGCGCCAACCGCTGCACTGCGGTGATAATGCACCTGCTGCAATTCGTCGTGTAGCCTGGTGCAGCGGCGGTGGGCAAGGATTTATCGACGCTGCGGCTGGCTTTGGGGTAGACGCTTTTATTACTGGCGAAGTGTCAGAGCAGACGATTCACAGCGCACGTGAGCAGGGTCTGCACTTTTTTGCTGCGGGTCATCATGCCACCGAACGCTGCGGCATTCAGGCGCTGGGCGAGTGGCTGGCAGCAGAGCATGGCCTTGATGTGACCTTTATTGATATCCCCAATCCTGCCTGATCCTCCGGGTTCTGTATCACGCGGCAGAACCCAAATCTATTGACACATCTCTGTCACTTTCGCATAACTACCTTCTTAAGGCCGCAATACCAGTGCCTGCTTTTGGACGCCAGCATACTGCCTGAGCGCAACCATTTTTTTAACCGGGAGGTGCGCGTTGCAAGAAACACGATGTTACATGCTGGGCGAACGCGCGGTGGTGCTGGAGCTGGCTCCGCCGGTTTCCCTCACCAGTCAGCAGCGAATATGGCAGTTGAGCGAGCGCTTACAGTCACATGGCGCGATACGGGACGTGATTCCCGGCATGAACAACCTCACGTTGTTGCTGGAGGAGGCGCCCTCTGACGCGCAGCAGGCCACAGCGCAGCTTCAGCAGTGGTGGCTGGAAAGCGAAGCGCAGGCAACCGGATCTCGTCTGGTAAAAGTGCCGGTTATCTACGGCGGTGAAGCAGGCCCCGATCTGCTTCAGGTGGCGGATCATGCTGGACTGTCAGCAAAGCAGGTGGTCGAGTTACACAGCAGTAGCGAGTACGACGTCTTTTTTATTGGTTTTCAGCCGGGATTCCCCTATCTGGCCGGGCTTGATCCCCGCCTGCACATGCCGCGCCGCGCGGAACCGCGCGTAGCCGTACCGGCAGGTTCGGTGGGGATAGGCGGGAGCCAGACGGGCGTGTATCCGCTGGCTTCTCCAGGCGGCTGGCAGTTGATTGGTCAAACCCCGGTGGCGCTTTTCACTCCGCAACAGCAGCCACCGACGTTGCTGCAACCCGGCGACAAAGTCCGGTTTGTGCCGCAAAAGGAAGGTATATGTTAACAATTCTTCGGGCGGGGCTGGCCACCAGCATTCAGGATCTGGGCCGCAACCGCTGGCGTCAGTACGGTATCGGCGTCAGTGGCGTTCTGGATCAGCCTGCCATGATCACGGCAAATTTACTGGTCGGTAATCCGCCGGGCAGCGCCGTTCTGGAAATTGTCCTGGGCCAGTTTAAAGCCGAGTTCAGACGCGATGGCTGGTTCGCCCTGACGGGCGCCGGCTGTCAGGCCGAACTGGACGGGAAACCCGTCTGGACCGGCTGGCGGTTGCCGGTTAAAAAAGGCCAGGTGCTGGTGTTAAAGAAACCGGTTCACGGTATGCGCAGTTATCTGGCGATACAGGGAGGATTCGAAGTCCCAGAGGTACTGGGCTCATGCAGCACAGATATCAAAGCCGGGTTTGGCGGCTTCCAGGGGCGCACGTTGCAGGATGGCGATCGTATTCCTCTGGGCAAACCGGGGCAGCCCTTTATGCACAAGAAAGGGGTGAAGCAGTTGCTGTGGGGCAATCGCATTAGGGCACTGCCGGGGCCGGAATATCATGAGTTTAGTGAAGAGGCACAGCAAAAGCTGTGGCGAGCGGCATGGACACTCAATCCGCAAAGCAACCGCATGGGCTACCGTTTGCAGGGGCCAACCTTGCAGCGTGAGGCCTCACGCGAGCTGTTATCTCACGGACTGGTACCCGGCGTTATTCAGGTGCCGGGAAACGGACAACCCATTGTATTGCTGGCGGATGCACAAACCACCGGGGGCTATCCGCGCATCGCCTGTGTGATAGAGAGCGATCTCTACCATCTGGCGCAGATTCGTCTGGGTGAACCGATCCATTTTATTCTCTGCACGGCTCAGGAAGCGCAGGCGGCAAAGCGGCAGCAACAGCTCGCCCTGGATCAAATGGCATGGGGACTGGCTAATGAAAATTGATTTAAACGCCGATTTGG
The DNA here is from genome assembly GCF_000710035.2 of Pantoea ananatis LMG 2665. Taxonomy (GTDB): domain Bacteria; phylum Pseudomonadota; class Gammaproteobacteria; order Enterobacterales; family Enterobacteriaceae; genus Pantoea; species Pantoea ananatis. The sequence continues at coordinate 325,772 of NZ_JMJJ01000004.1, forward strand.
GCGAGGGCGGCAGTAGCGATCGTGCGCTATTGCAACTGGTAAGCTCCGCCAATATCGCCTGCGGGTTTCACGCGGGCGATGCAGAAATGATGCTGCAGTCCGTTCGCTGGGCCAAAGCGTACGGTGTGGCGATTGGTGCGCATCCCAGCTTCCCTGACCGGGAGAATTTTGGTCGCAGCGCCATGCAACTGCCGCCAGAAACCCTTTACGCACAAATCATCTATCAGGTCGGCGCATTGAAAAGCCTGGCGGAGAGCGAAGGGCAATCGTTGGTCCATGTAAAGCCGCATGGGATGTTGTATAACCAGGCTGCCGCCGACGCGGGCCTGGCGGACACCATTGCGCGTGCCGTTAAGGCCGTCGATGCCGGACTGATCGTCGTGGGGCTGGCGAACAGCGAATCGATTCGTGCGGCGGCGCACCATGGCCTGAAAACCCGCGAGGAAGTTTTTGCCGATCGCGGTTATCTCAGCAGCGGTGCTCTGGTGCCCCGCGGTCAACCCGGCGCATTAATTGAAGAGGAAGCTCAGGCAATCGATCAGACGTTGATGATGGTGCAGCAGGGGCGGGTAAAAAGCGTAAGTGGTGAGTGGGTAGCGGTTAACGCGCAGACCGTCTGCGTGCATGGTGACGGCGCACACGCGCTGCAGTTCGCTCAACGATTACGGGCCAGCTTCGCAAATAACAATATTGCTGTAACCAGTCAATAAAACAGCACCGCCGGGCTGATAAGCTCAGGCTTTTTTTGGTCTATCACAAGGGGAAAATATGGACAGCGTAGTGAATCTCTGGCCACTACTGGGCATTGCTGCCATCGTCGCAGGCTTCGTTTTACGCTTTAATCCGGTACTGGTGGTGATCGTTGCGGGCTTCGTCACCGGGATTGCCGCCATGATGCCGCTGGGCGATATTCTGCAAAAACTGGGCGAGGGCTTCCTGAATACCCGCAATCTGCCGCTTATTTTGCTGTTGCCGCTGGCGGTCATTGGCCTGCTGGAGCGCCATGGTCTGAAACAGCGCGCCCAGACGTGGATCGCACAGATTAAAACGGCGACGGCAGGGCGACTGCTCATCATCTACCTGTTTGTACGCGAGATCACTGCGGCGCTGGGGCTGACCAGCCTGGGTGGTCACCCGCAAATGGTGCGACCGCTGCTGGCACCGATGGCCGAAGGGGCCAGCGAAAGCCGTTACGGTGAACTGTCGCCTGAGATTCGCCATCGCCTGCGAGCCATGTCCGCTGCGACGGATAACGTCGGCCTGTTCTTTGGCGAAGATATCTTTGTCGCCTTTGGCGCCATCATCTTTATGCACAACTTTATGCAGGAGTCCGCCGGTATTCAGACCGAGCCGCTGCATATCGCGCTGTGGGGCATTCCAACGGCCATTGCGGCTTTTCTGATTCACTCCGCGCGTCTGATAAGGCTGGACCGTCAGCTCGCGCGTGAACTGAGTGCCATCAACAGCCAGGCCATCAACGCCAGAGGAGATCGCTAATGTTCCAGCAACAATATTTGATGTGGCTGGCTGGCGTGATTCTGCTGGTCGTGGCTTTTTTATCCTGGCGTGACAGCGGGAACCCACGTCGCTTTACCACCGGCCTGTTTTGGGGCTTATACGGTCTGATTTTTTTGGTGGGGGACTGGACAACGCAGCTGATGTCACAGCTGATGGGATCAACACAGAGCGGCACGCGCACCCTGCATATTACCGTGGGCGTGGCAGTTGTGCTGATGGGCTTAATTGCCGGCTGTGGTGGCGTAAAGCTTGGTCGCTACCATCAACGTAGCGAAGAGGAAAAAGAGGCCAGCGCACAACGCCTTAAAAATAAACTCTTTCTGCCTGCGTTAGCGATTCCTGTCGTAACGGTGGTTGGCGTTCTGGCCTTTAATAATATTCCCGGTTTGCAGAACGGGGTATTTGGACCCGGCAATCATTCCACCCTGGTCACGCTGTTTTCCATGACGGTGGGCTGCCTGCTGGGCTGGCTAATCGCCATGAAACTGACGCATGAGAAGCCGGTTCAGTCGATGCAGGAAACCCGGCGTCTGCTGGATTGTGTGGGCTGGGCTTTCCTGCTACCGCAAATTCTGGCTACGCTGGGGCTGTTGTTCACCGCTGCGGGCGTGGGCGGCGCCATCTCGCATCTGACCGAACATTATCTGGCGGTCGATAACCGCTTTATTGCCGTGACCGTTTACGCTGTTGGCATGGCGCTGTTAACTATGGTCATGGGCAACGCCTTTGCCGCTTTCCCGATTATTACCGCCGGTGTGGGCATTCCCATTCTGGTGCTACAACATGGTGGTAATCCGGCTGTCATGGCGGCAATCGGCATGTTTTCCGGCTACTGCGGAACCTTAATGACACCAATGGCCGCGAACTTTAATATCGTGCCCGCCGCGCTGCTGGAGTTGCCGGATCGTAACGCGGTCATCAAAGCTCAGGTCCCAACCGGTGTGCTACTGTTAATTGTTAACGTGTTTTTACTCTATTTCCTGATGTTTCTGTGAGGCAGCATGAAAACGGTATTGATGACGGCGTTTGAGCCCTTTGGTGGCGAATCCATTAATCCCTCGTGGCAGGCGGTCAGCGCGCTTGAAGGCCAGCAGATTGGCGGGGCACGTATCGTGACGCGCCAACTGCCGGTGGTCTTTAGCGAGGTGCTGGACGTGTTGTATCAGGCGCTGGAAGAGATTAAGCCGGATGCCATTATTGCTGTGGGGCAGGCGGGCGGGCGCAGCGATATCACCGTCGAGCGCATCGGCATTAACGTCGATGACGCCCGCATTCCCGATAACGCGGGCCATCAACCCGTGGATGAGCCGATTGCGCAGGATGGCCCGGCCGCTTACTTTTCACGCCTGCCGATCAAAGCCATTGTGGCCGCCGTGCGCAAAGCCGGTATTCCGGCTTCGGTGTCGCAAACCGCCGGCACCTTTACCTGTAACCGGGTGATGTATGGTCTGCTGCACTGGCTGCATCAACATGACAGCGCGGCGCGTGGCGGATTTATTCATATCCCTTACCTGCCAGAGCAGGCGGTCCACCATCCTGGCGCACCCAGCATGCCCGCCGCAACCGTGATCGAGGCGCTGAAAATTGCGGTGCAGACCACGCTGGAAACCGCCAACGATCTCAAGGAAGCGGGTGGCGCAACCCATTAAGAGGACGAGAGATGCCAGAAGGACCGGAGATTCGCCGTGTGGCGGATCAGCTTGAAATGGCCATTGTCGGGCAGCCTTTGGCCGACGTCTGGTTTGCTTTCCCTGCATTAAAAACTTACGAGCCCACATTAGTGGGGGAAAAGGTAGAGTCGATTGAAACGCGCGGCAAAGCGTTGCTGACACATTTCAGCAATGGTCTGACGCTCTATTCGCATAATCAACTTTACGGCGTCTGGCGCATCGTGTCGCCAGACGTGCAGCCCGAGACTAAACGGCAGCTACGTGTGCGCCTGGCAACGGCAGACCAGGCCATCCTGCTTTACAGCGCTTCGGATATTGAATTGCTGAATGCGGAAACCCTGGCCAGTCATCCGTTCCTGAATCGCATTGGGCCTGATGTGTTAAGCCACGCGCTGACGCCGGAGGAGGTAAAGCAGCGCCTGCTCTCAGCGCGCTTCCGCCGTCGCCAGTTCAGCGGTTTATTACTGGACCAGGCGTTTCTGGCCGGATTAGGCAACTATCTGCGCGTGGAGATCCTCTGGCTGGCACAGCTGCTTCCACACCATAACGCGCAGTCACTGAGCGAGTCACAGCTTGACGCCTTCAGCGACGCGCTGCTGTCCGTACCGCGTCATGCCTACCGCATGCGTGGCACGATGAAAAAGTATCACAGCGAAGCTGCCTTTCGTTTTGAAGTCTTTCATCGTCAGGGCAAGACGTGTCGGCGCTGCGGCACGGTGATTGAGAAGGGCGTTTTATCCTCACGGCCATTTTACTGGTGTCCGGGCTGTCAGGTATAAAAAGACAGGCGGGCCTGACGGGAAGGCTCCGTTAATCATTCCGTTTTCTGCTGCAGGGAGATCATCATGACGCCTGAAATCCTGACCGAACGGCTGGTTTTAAAACCGCTCACCCTGCAGGACGCGGATGCGATTCAGGTGGCGTTTCCCCAATGGGAAATTGTCCGTTACCTGATCGATTCGGTGCCCTGGCCCTATCCGGACGGCGCCGCCAGAGACTTTGTTGCGAACGTGGCATTACCCGCTGTTGAGGCGGGAAAAGGCTGGTACTGGACGATACGGCGCAGGGAAGCGGAGACGATGCTGATCGGGGTCATCAGCCTGATGGACACGCCGGACAACCATCGCGGCTTCTGGTTAGTACCCCACTGGCAGGGGCAGGGTTACATGTCGGAGGCCAGCAATGCCGTTACCGATTACTGGTTCAATGTGCTGAATAAACCGGTATTAAGAACGCCCAAAGCCGCAGCAAACGTGCGGTCGGTCGCTATCTCGGTTAAAAGCGGTATGCGTTGTATCAGAACGGGAAAGCAACGCTATGTTTCAGGCGAACATGACTCTGAACTCTGGGAGGTGACGCGGGATGAGTGGCGCAAATTCAGAGCGGCTCAGGCTGGCGAAACAGCCGCGAAAAAGTAACATTTTGCCGTGATCCGACAGCATCTTTAGCGATAAGGTTAAACCTGTCCGGCCTCAACGGAACCGGCATCCTTCGGGCAAAAAAAACGGCTATGCCTTGTCAGCATAGCCGTTTTGTCGTCGATGGCCCGGTGCGATATTCGCCCAGGCGACAGGCTTATTTATCCAGCTGTGACGTAAAGTCGCGCTCGGTATAACCGGTATACAGCTGACGCGGACGGGCAATTTTCATGCCTTCGTCGTGCATCTCTTTCCAGTGGGCGATCCAGCCAACGGTACGTGCCATGGCAAAAATCACGGTAAACATGGAAGACGGAATGCCCATGGCTTTCAGGATAATACCGGAGTAGAAGTCCACGTTTGGATAGAGTTTACGCTCGATGAAGTACGGGTCGTTCAGCGCAATGTGTTCCAGCTCCAGCGCCACTTCCAGCAGGTCATCTTTCATGCCCAGCTCGTTCAGCACTTCATGACAGGTTTCACGCATGACGGTTGCGCGTGGGTCATAGTTTTTGTAAACGCGATGACCAAAGCCCATCAGGCGGAAGGAGTCGTTTTTGTCTTTTGCACGACGTACGAATTCTGGAATGTGTTCAACGGTGCTGATCTCTTCCAGCATGCGCAGACAGGCTTCGTTTGCGCCACCGTGCGCCGGTCCCCACAAGGAGGCGATACCGGCCGCGATACAGGCAAACGGGTTAGCGCCTGATGAACCTGCCGTACGGACGGTTGAGGTTGAGGCGTTCTGCTCGTGATCGGCATGCAGAATCAGAATGCGATCCATGGCGCGTTCAAGCACAGGGTTGACCTTGTATTCTTCACAAGGCGTTGCAAACATCATGTGCAGGAAGTTACCGGCGTAGGAAAGGTCGTTACGTGGATAAACGAACGGCTGGCCGATTGAATACTTGTAACACATCGCTGCCATGGTAGGCATTTTAGACAGCAGGCGGAAAGCGGCGATTTCACGATGGCGCTCAATGTTCACATCCAGCGAGTCGTGATAAAACGCGGCCAGGGCGCCAGTCACGCCGCACATCACAGCCATTGGATGTGAGTCGCGACGGAAGCCGTGGAACAGACGCGTGATCTGCTCATGAATCATGGTGTGGCGGGTAACGGTGACTTTGAACTCTTCAAACTGTTTCTGAGTCGGGGCTTCACCATTCAGCAGGATATAGCACACTTCCAGGTAGTTAGAGTGGGTGGCCAACTGATCGATGGGAAAACCACGGTGAAGCAGGATACCTTCATCGCCATCGATAAAGGTGATTTTTGACTCGCAGGACGCGGTAGACGTGAAACCAGGATCGAAGGTAAACAGGCCGTTAGAACCCAGTTCGCGGACATCGACGACATCCTGGCCCAGCGTGCCTTGCAGCACTTTCAGTTCAATAGGCTTTTCGTCGGGTAGGGTTAGCGTCACTTTTTTATCTGTCATTTTCGTCTCCATAGCGCCTTGGGCAGGTAAGGATCTTTCGACACCTGAAACGCGCGCATGTTGCATTTAGGCAGTACTTCACGATGTCACTCTGCATTATAAGCAGTGAAGGGTACAGAGTGAGAGGCGCGTTCCACAGGAAATGTAAAGCCGTGACATGTGCATATCGCGGTTGTTAAAGATCCGGTCAGGACATAACTTCTTTGTAACCAATAACCTGATGGTTTTAAAAGCTGTTAGTGGCAATGTTACATAACTTGAGCTTAGGAGAAAGTGTATCCCCATAACTTTTGTGCATCATAGGATTTTATCGGGATAGTTTGTAACTGAATTGTTGAACTATTGTCAAATCAGATAATTAAATTTGTATGAATTGTGAAAAACGTGAGAATGATCACTGTTCCACCCAAAATTCTCCAAAGAGTTTGTAGGGGAATTGTAATCAGAATGTGATCGTCCTATACTTCCGGCCAGGTCTCCGGAATACCCTGACACCAGGAGCCACCCAGCGTTTGTAACACGTCATTTAACACTGGATGTTGCTATTTTGGTGACGGATAAAGTCTGAACACGTTTAGGGTTCAGGTCTTATGTCCGGAGGAAGCAAAATAAAAAAGAGCTGTGTGGGCAAAACCGTGAAAAAACAAAGACCTGTCAACTTGGATCTCTCGACGATCCGGTTTCCCGTTACTGCAATATCGTCCATTCTTCACCGCGTCTCCGGCGTCATCACCCTGGTTGCTCTCGGCATCCTGTTATGGCTTCTCGGTCTTTCCCTCTCTTCTCCTGAAGGTTTCCAGCACGCTGCATCTGTCATGAATGGCTTCTTTGCGAAGTTCATCATGTGGGGCATTTTGACTGCGCTGGCCTATCATGCAGTGGGCGGGATACGTCATATGTTAATGGATTTTGGTTATCTGGCCGAAACGCTCGAAGCAGGTAAGCGTTCTGCGCAGGTGACGTTTGGTATTACTGTCGTGCTTTCAATTTTAGCAGGAGTCCTCGTATGGTAAGCAATGCATCCGCGTTGGGTCGCAATGGCATTCAGGACTGGCTGCTGCTGCGCGCGACGGCAATCCTCATCACGCTTTACATCATCTATCTCCTCGGTTTCGTGGTGATGACAGACACGCTGACGTATGACATCTGGCGTGGCTTCTTCGCTTCTGCATTTACAAAAGTGTTCACGCTCCTGACGCTGTTTTCCATTCTGATCCACGGCTGGATCGGTATGTGGCAGGTCTTAACGGACTACGTTAAACCGCTGGCAACGCGTCTGCTGTTGCAGTTGGTCATCGTAGTGGCGCTGTTGTCATATGCAATTTATGGATTTGTTGTGGTGTGGGGTGTGTAAATGAGTTTACCAGTAAGAGAATTTGATGCCGTGGTGATCGGCGCAGGCGGCGCGGGTATGCGCGCGGCGTTGCAAATCTCCCAGTCGGGCCAGACCTGTGCCCTGTTGTCCAAAGTCTTCCCGACCCGTTCCCATACGGTCTCCGCGCAGGGCGGAATCACCGTTGCGCTGGGTAACACCCATGACGATAACTGGGAATGGCATATGTATGACACCGTCAAAGGTTCCGACTACATCGGTGACCAGGACGCGATTGAATACATGTGTCACGTCGGTCCGGAAGCGATTCTGGAACTGGAGCACATGGGCTTGCCCTTCTCCCGTCTTGATGACGGCCGCGTTTATCAGCGTCCGTTTGGTGGTCAGTCGAAAAACTTCGGCGGTGAGCAGGCGGCGCGTACTGCCGCAGCGGCCGACCGTACCGGCCACGCACTGCTGCATACGCTGTATCAGCAGAACCTGAAAAATAAAACCACTATCTTCTCCGAATGGTATGCACTGGATCTGGTCAAAAATGACGACGGTGCCATCGTAGGCTGTACGGCAATCTGCATGGAAACCGGCGAAACGGTTTACTTCAAAGCCAAGGCCACCATTCTGGCGACGGGCGGTGCAGGACGTATTTATCAGTCCACGACGAACGCCCACATCAATACCGGCGACGGTGTTGGCATGGCGCTGCGCGCAGGCGTGCCTGTGCAGGATATGGAAATGTGGCAGTTCCACCCAACCGGTATCGCCGGTGCTGGTGTACTGGTCACCGAAGGCTGTCGTGGTGAAGGCGGTTATCTGCTGAACAAACACGGTGAGCGTTTCATGGAGCGCTATGCGCCTAACGCCAAAGACCTTGCCGGTCGTGACGTTGTGGCCCGTTCGATGATGGTGGAGATCCGTGAAGGTCGTGGTTGCGACGGTCCATGGGGCCCGCACATCAAGCTGAAACTCGATCACCTGGGTGCGGAAGTGCTGGAATCGCGCCTGCCGGGCATCCTTGAGCTGTCCCGTACCTTTGCTCACGTTGACCCGATTAAAGAGCCGATTCCGGTTATCCCAACCTGTCACTACATGATGGGCGGCGTGCCAACCAAAGTCACCGGTCAGGCGCTGCGTGTGAATGAGCAGGGCGAAGACGAAGTGATTCCTGGCCTGTTCGCGGTGGGTGAAATCGCCTGCGTATCGGTACACGGGGCGAACCGTCTGGGTGGCAACTCGCTGCTGGACCTGGTGGTCTTCGGTCGCGCGGCTGGCGTGCATCTGCTTGAATGTCTGGAAGAGCAGGGTGAACTGCGTGAAGCCAGCCAGGAAAACATTGATGCCGCGATGGCGCGTTTCAACCGCTGGGAAAATAACACCACGGGTGAAGATCCGGTTGAAATCCGCAAGGCGTTGCAACGCTGCATGCAGAACAACTTCTCGGTATTCCGTGAAGGCGATGCGATGCGTGAAGGGCTTGCTGAACTGAAAGAGATCCGTGAGCGTCTGAAGTCCGCGCGCCTGGATGACCGCTCACCTGACTTCAATACACAGCGTATTGAGTGCCTTGAGCTGGATAACCTGATGGAAACCGCTTATGCCACCGCAGTGGCGGCCAACTACCGCACTGAGAGCCGTGGCGCACACAGTCGCTTCGACTATCCGGAACGTGATGATGCCAACTGGCTGTGCCATAGCCTCTATGTTCCGCAAACGGAAAGCATGACGCGCCGTGAGGTGAACATGCAACCGAAACTGCGTGCGGCCTTCCCGCCGAAAGCGCGTACCTACTAATTGCGGAGATCATCATGAGACTTGAATTTTCGATCTATCGTTACAACCCGGACGTCGATGACAAACCGCGCATGCAGGACTATACCCTGGAAGCGGAAGACGGCCGTGACATGATGCTGCTGGATGCGCTGATCCGTCTGAAAGAGAAGGATCCTACCTTGGCGTTTCGTCGCTCATGCCGTGAAGGCGTGTGCGGTTCAGACGGCCTGAACATGAACGGGAAAAACGGCCTGGCCTGTATCACGCCGGTCTCGGCGTTAGGCAACGGCAAGCAGAAAATCGTTATCCGTCCTCTACCGGGCCTGCCGGTCGTGCGCGACCTGGTGGTGGACATGGGCCAGTTTTATGCCCAGTATGAGAAAATTAAGCCTTTCTTATTGAATAACGGTGAAAACCCGCCAGCGCGTGAGCATCTGCAGTCGCCGGGCGAGCGTGAGCATCTGGACGGATTGTATGAGTGTATTCTCTGCGCCTGTTGCTCAACCTCTTGCCCGTCGTTCTGGTGGAACCCGGACAAGTTTATTGGTCCTGCAGGCCTGCTGGCCGCTTACCGCTTCCTGATTGACAGCCGTGATACGGAAACGGATGCGCGTCTGGATAATCTGAGCGATGCATTCAGCGTTTTCCGCTGTCACAGCATCATGAACTGTGTAAGTGTTTGTCCTAAAGGGCTAAACCCGACGCGTGCTATCGGCCACATTAAGTCGATGCTGCTGCAACGCAGCGCGTAGTTGTACCACCGGGAACCTCAGGTTCCCGGTATTTTACGGAAGCCTCTGTAAACGCGGTCCCGACCACGTTTACAAAGGTTCCCTTACGGGCCGGGCGCGCGCTGCGCACAGTGCTCGTATCGCTGAACTCACTACGGCAAACCGCGAAAGCGGCAACAAATGAAACCTCAAAAAAGCATAACATTGCTTAAGGGATCACAATGCAGAACAGCGCGATGAAGCCCTGGCTGGACTCCTCCTGGCTGGCCGGCGCGAATCAGTCTTACATAGAGCAACTCTATGAGGATTTCCTGACCGATCCTGACTCTGTGGATGCAGTGTGGCGCTCGATGTTCCAACAGTTACCAGGCACGGGAGTGAAACCTGAGCAGTTCCACTCCGCAACTCGCGAATATTTCCGTCGCCTGGCGAAAGACGCATCTCGTTACACCTCCTCAGTTACCGATCCGGCAACCAACTCCAAACAAGTGAAAGTGCTGCAGCTGATCAACGCGTTTCGTTTCCGCGGACATCAGGAAGCAAATCTCGATCCGCTTGGCCTGTGGAAACAGGACCGCGTTGCCGATCTCGATCCTGCCTTTCACGATCTGACCGACGCCGATTTTCAGGAAAGCTTTAACGTAGGTTCTTTTGCCATTGGCAAAGAAACCATGAAGCTGGCCGATCTGTTCGACGCGCTGAAGCAGACCTACTGTGGCTCGATTGGTGCAGAGTATATGCACATCAATAACACCGAAGAGAAACGCTGGATCCAGCAGCGTATCGAATCCGGTGCGAGCCAGACGTCATTCAGTGGCGAAGAGAAAAAAGGTTTCCTGAAAGAGCTGACCGCGGCAGAAGGGCTGGAAAAATATCTGGGCGCGAAATTCCCGGGTGCAAAACGCTTCTCGCTGGAAGGCGGTGATGCGCTGGTGCCGATGCTGCGCGAGATGATTCGTCATGCGGGCAAAAGCGGCACACGTGAAGTGGTACTGGGGATGGCGCACCGTGGCCGTCTTAACGTACTGATTAACGTACTGGGTAAAAAGCCACAGGATCTGTTCGACGAATTCTCCGGTAAACACAAAGAGCATCTGGGCACAGGTGATGTGAAGTATCACATGGGCTTCTCTTCGGATATCGAAACTGAAGGTGGTCTGGTGCATCTGGCGCTGGCGTTTAACCCGTCTCACCTGGAAATTGTCAGCCCGGTGGTCATGGGATCGGTACGTGCACGTCTCGATCGTCTGGCCGAACCGGTCAGCAATAAAGTGCTGCCTATCACCATTCACGGTGATGCGGCGGTGATTGGTCAGGGCGTGGTTCAGGAAACCCTGAACATGTCTCAGGCGCGCGGCTACGAAGTGGGCGGCACGGTACGTATCGTCATTAACAACCAGGTTGGTTTTACCACCTCCAACCCGAAAGATGCGCGTTCAACCCCGTACTGTACTGACATCGGCAAGATGGTGCTGGCACCGATTTTCCACGTCAATGCTGACGATCCGGAAGCGGTAGCCTTTGTTACCCGCCTGGCGCTGGACTATCGCAATACCTTCAAACGCGATGTGTTTATCGATCTGGTGTGCTATCGCCGTCATGGTCACAACGAGGCGGATGAGCCAAGTGCTACCCAGCCGTTGATGTACCAGAAAATCAAAAAGCATCCGACGCCGCGTAAAATTTACGCCGATCGTCTGGAAGGCGAAGGTGTCGCGTCGCAGGAAGATGCCACCGAGATGGTGAACCTTTACCGCGATGCGCTCGATGCGGGCGAATGCGTGGTGCCGGAATGGCGTCCGATGAGCCTGCACTCCTTCACGTGGTCGCCTTATCTGAACCACGAATGGGATGAGCCTTATCCGGCACAGGTTGACATGAAACGCCTGAAGGAACTGGCATTGCGTATCAGCCAGGTCCCTGAGCAGATTGAAGTGCAGTCGCGCGTGGCCAAGATCTATAACGATCGCAAGCTGATGGCCGAAGGCGAGAAAGCGTTCGACTGGGGCGGTGCCGAGAATCTGGCGTACGCCACGCTGGTGGATGAAGGTATTCCGGTTCGCCTCTCGGGTGAAGACTCCGGTCGTGGAACCTTCTTCCATCGCCACGCGGTCGTGCACAACCAGGCTAACGGTTCAACCTATACGCCGCTGCACCATATTCATAACAGCCAGGGCGAGTTCAAAGTCTGGGATTCGGTGCTGTCTGAAGAAGCCGTGCTGGCGTTTGAATACGGTTACGCCACGGCTGAGCCGCGCGTGCTGACCATCTGGGAAGCGCAGTTTGGTGACTTTGCCAACGGTGCTCAGGTGGTGATTGACCAGTTCATCAGCTCTGGCGAACAGAAGTGGGGCCGTATGTGTGGCCTGGTGATGTTGCTGCCGCATGGCTACGAAGGTCAGGGTCCGGAACACTCCTCTGCCCGTCTGGAACGCTATCTGCAACTTTGCGCCGAGCAGAACATGCAGGTTTGCGTCCCGTCGACGCCGGCTCAGGTGTATCACATGCTGCGCCGTCAGGCGCTGCGCGGGATGCGCCGTCCGCTGGTGGTGATGTCGCCGAAGTCGCTGTTGCGCCATCCGCTGGCGATCTCGTCGCTGGATGAACTGGCAAACGGCAGTTTTCAGCCGGCCATTGGTGAGATCGACGATCTGGATCCGCAGGGCGTGAAACGCGTCGTGCTGTGCTCCGGTAAGGTTTACTACGATCTGCTGGAACAGCGTCGTAAAGACGAGAAAACCGATGTTGCCATCGTGCGCATCGAACAGCTTTACCCGTTCCCGCATCAGGCGGTACAGGAAGCATTGAAAGCCTATTCTCACGTACAGGACTTTGTCTGGTGCCAGGAAGAGCCTCTGAACCAGGGCGCCTGGTACTGTAGCCAGCATCATTTCCGTGATGTCGTGCCGTTTGGTGCCACCCTGCGTTATGCAGGTCGCCCGGCATCGGCTTCTCCGGCCGTGGGTTATATGTCCGTACACCAACAACAGCAGCAAGACCTGGTTAATGACGCACTGAACGTCAATTAATTAAAAGGAAAGATAATGAGTAGCGTAGATATTCTCGTTCCCGACCTGCCTGAATCGGTTGCAGATGCCACAGTAGCAACCTGGCACAAGAAACCAGGCGATGCAGTCAGCCGCGATGAAGTCATCGTCGAAATTGAAACTGACAAAGTCGTGCTGGAAGTGCCGGCATCTGCCGATGGCGTGCTGGAAGCCGTGCTGGAAGACGAAGGGGCAACCGTTACGTCCCGCCAGATCCTGGGGCGCCTGAAAGAAGGCAACAGTGCGGGTAAAGAAAGCAGTGCCAAAGCGGAAAGCAATGACACCACGCCAGCCCAGCGTCAGACAGCGTCGCTTGAAGAAGAGAGCAGCGATGCGCTCAGCCCGGCGATCCGTCGCCTGATTGCGGAGCATAATCTTGACGCTGCGCAGATCAAAGGCACCGGCGTGGGCGGACGTTTAACGCGTGAAGACGTTGAAAAACATCTGGCGAACAAACCGCAGGCTGAGAAAGCCGCCGCGCCAGCGGCGGGTGCAGCAACGGCTCAGCAGCCTGTTGCCAACCGCAGCGAAAAACGTGTTCCGATGACCCGTCTACGTAAGCGCGTCGCGGAGCGTCTGCTGGAAGCCAAGAACAGCACCGCCATGTTGACGACCTTCAACGAAATCAACATGAAGCCGATTATGGATCTGCGTAAGCAGTACGGCGATGCGTTCGAGAAGCGTCATGGTGTGCGTCTGGGCTTTATGTCTTTCTACATCAAGGCCGTGGTCGAAGCGCTGAAGCGTTATCCAGAAGTCAACGCCTCTATCGATGGCGAAGACGTGGTGTACCACAACTATTTCGATGTGAGTATTGCCGTCTCTACGCCACGCGGACTGGTGACGCCTGTCCTGCGTGACGTTGATGCGCTGAGCATGGCTGACATCGAGAAGAAAATTAAAGAACTGGCAGTGAAAGGCCGTGACGGCAAGCTGACGGTTGACGATCTGACGGGCGGTAACTTTACCATCACCAACGGTGGTGTGTTCGGTTCGCTGATGTCTACGCCAATCATCAACCCGCCACAGAGCGCGATTCTGGGCATGCACGCCATTAAAGATCGTCCTATGGCGGTCAATGGTCAGGTTGTGATCCTGCCAATGATGTACCTGGCTCTCTCCTACGATCACCGTTTAATCGATGGTCGTGAATCTGTCGGCTATCTGGTCGCGGTGAAAGAGATGCTGGAAGATCCGGCGCGTCTGCTGCTGGATGTCTGATTCATCACTGGGCACGCGTTGCGTGCCCAATCTCAATACTCTTTTCAGATCTGAATGGATAGAACATCATGAACTTACACGAATACCAGGCTAAACAGCTGTTTGCACGGTATGGCATGCCAGCACCGACCGGCTACGCCTGTACTACACCACGTGAAGCAGAAGAAGCGGCATCGAAAATCGGTGCAGGCCCGTGGGTAGTTAAATGTCAGGTTCATGCCGGTGGCCGCGGTAAAGCGGGCGGTGTGAAAGTGGTTAACAGCAAAGAAGACATCCGTGCTTTCGCTGAAAACTGGCTGGGCAAACGTCTGGTGACCTACCAAACTGACGCCAATGGTCAGCCGGTAAACCAGATTCTGGTTGAAGCGGCAACCGATATCGATCAGGAGCTGTACCTGGGTGCCGTGGTTGACCGTGCAACCCGTCGCGTCATCTTTATGGCATCGACCGAAGGCGGCGTGGAAATCGAGAAAGTGGCAGAAGAAACGCCACACCTGATCCACAAAATGGCGCTTGATCCACTGGCCGGTCCACAGCCTTATCAGGGCCGTGAGTTAGCCTTTAAACTGGGCCTGACCGGTAAGCAAGTCAGCCAGTTCACCAAAATTTTCATGGGTCTGGCCACCATGTTCCTGGAGCGCGATCTGGCGATGGTTGAGATCAACCCGCTGGTGATCACCAAGCAGGGCGACCTGATCTGTCTGGATGGCAAACTGGGTGCCGATGGCAATGCCCTGTTCCGTCAGCCAGAGCTGCGTGAAATGCGCGATCCAAGCCAGGAAGATCCTCGTGAAGCGCACGCGACACAGTGGGAACTGAACTATGTTGCGCTGGAAGGCAACATCGGTTGTATGGTTAACGGCGCAGGCCTCGCGATGGGTACGATGGACATCGTTAAGCACCACGGTGGCCAGCCAGCGAACTTCCTGGATGTCGGCGGCGGCGCGACCAAAGAGCGCGTAACCGAAGCCTTTAAAATCATCCTGTCTGACGACGCGGTGAAAGCGGTATTCGTTAACATCTTCGGCGGCATCGTGCGTTGCGACCTGATCGCAGACGGCATCATCGGTGCAGTAGCAGAAGTCGGTGTTAACGTACCGGTCGTGGTACGTCTGGAAGGTAACAACGCTGAACTGGGCGCTAAGAAACTGGCGGACAGTGGTCTGAACATCATTGCAGCAACCAGTCTGACAGACGCGGCACAGCGTGTTGTTGCTGCTGCGGAGGGTAAATAATGTCCATTTTGATCGACAAAAACACCAAAGTCATTTGCCAGGGATTCACCGGCGGACAGGGAACTTTCCACTCTGAGCAGGCGCTGGCATATGGCACGCAGCTGGTTGGCGGCGTAACACCGGGCAAAGGCGGCACGACCCATCTGGGCCTGCCGGTGTTCAACACCGTGCGTGAAGCCGTTGAAGCCACAGGCGCGACCGCAACCGTCATCTATGTGCCAGCTCCGTTCTGCAAAGACGGTATCCTGGAAGCTATCGATGCAGGTATCAAGCTGATCATCACCATCACCGAAGGCATTCCAACGCTGGATATGCTGACCGTGAAGATGAAGCTGGATGAAGCAGGCGTGCGCATGATCGGGCCAAACTGCCCGGGTGTAATCACCCCTGGCGAATGTAAGATCGGCATCATGCCGGGCCATATTCACCAGCCTGGCCGTGTCGGTATCGTCTCGCGTTCCGGTACCCTGACCTATGAAGCCGTTAAGCAAACCACCGATATCGGTTACGGTCAGTCTACCTGTGTCGGCATCGGCGGCGACCCGATCCCGGGTTCAAACTTCATCGACATCCTGAAAATGTTCCAGGACGATCCGCAGACTGAAGCGATCGTCATGATCGGTGAAATCGGTGGTAGTGCGGAAGAAGAAGCTGCTGCGTTCATCAAAGAGCACGTGACCAAGCCGGTTGTCGGCTACATTGCGGGCGTAACGGCACCGAAGGGCAAACGTATGGGCCACGCTGGCGCCATCATTGCCGGTGGTAAAGGAACGGCAGACGAGAAGTTTGCTGCGCTGGAAGCCGCAGGTGTGAAAACCGTACGCAGCCTGGCTGACATCGGCGATGCCGTGAAAGCGGTTCTGCCAGCCAAATAAGCGGTCTGAGCGGAATGCATTAAGCCACCTTCGGGTGGCTTTTTTTTATCGCTTAAACCTGAGCACGCCCTTTTGCCGCATAACTGATTGGCGTCGCGCCTTAAATAACATAAAATAATCTTAAGTATTTCCGTGGTGTTTGCTATGCTTTATCTGACCTGGCTTTTGGGGCGCAAAAAGAATGGGCGTTATTAAACACGCTATAAAGTTAAATATTTATATAAAATTAAATTGTCCCGTGACACATTTTTAACAAAGCTTTCGTTTAAACATATTTCCCACATTATTTCCTTATTCCAAATCAATTTCCCGCCATATATAACAAACTTTACTGCTAGCAAAGGGCGCGGTTAAGCGCTTAAATTGCGCTGCATCAATCCAGCCTTTTAAAAAAATAATCAAACGTTTATTCAAATACGGGAAAGCATCAATTTTTAAATTATGCCCCGTTAAACGTCTGAACCACGCGGCTGCATTGGTGTTTCACAGGTTACCGCTAACGGTTACGCCCTCATCCCAGGCCGCACACAGAACTGTCCTGTCGATGACAAAACTGGAATCAATAATCAGTCGTTCCTGACTCTTATTCAGTCTGTACGGATACAGAGTTAAGGTGAGGAGCAAGGAGTCATTATGCTAGATATTGTCGAGCTGTCGCGTTTACAGTTTGCCTTAACAGCCATGTACCATTTCCTTTTCGTACCTTTAACGCTCGGTATGGCGTTTTTGCTGGCGATAATGGAAACGGTCTATGTGCTGAGCGGCAAACAAGTTTATAAGGATATGACAAAATTCTGGGGCAAGTTATTTGGTATTAACTTTGCGCTGGGCGTGGCGACCGGACTGACCATGGAGTTTCAGTTCGGCACCAACTGGTCTTACTATTCTCATTATGTCGGCGATATTTTTGGCGCGCCGTTAGCTATTGAAGGATTAATGGCTTTCTTTCTTGAGTCCACCTTTGTTGGCCTGTTCTTTTTCGGCTGGGATCGGCTGGGCAAAGTTCAGCACCTGGCCGTGACCTGGCTGGTGGCGCTGGGATCCAATATGTCGGCGCTGTGGATTCTGGTGGCAAACGGCTGGATGCAAAACCCAATTGCCTCTGAGTTTAACTTTGAAACCATGCGCATGGAGATGCTGAGCTTCTCTGAGCTGGTCTTAAATCCGGTCGCCCAGGTGAAATTTGTTCACACCGTCGCGGCAGGGTACACCACCGGTGCCATGTTTATTTTGGGTATCAGCGCCTGGTATTTACTGAAAGGCCGCGACACGGCGTTTGCCAAACGCTCTTTTGCTATCGCGGCAAGTTTCGGTATGGCAGCTGTATTGTCAGTCATCGTGTTGGGCGACGAGTCCGGTTACGAAATGGGCGATGTGCAGAAAACCAAGCTGGCGGCCATTGAAGCCGAATGGGAAACCCAGCCTGCTCCGGCTGCCTTTACGCTGTTCGGTCTACCCGATCAGGCATCACAAGAGAACCACTACGCCATTCAAATTCCTTATCTGCTGGGACTCATCGCCACCCGTTCTACGGATACGCCGGTAACGGGCCTGAAAGAGCTTATGACCCAACATGAAGTTCGCATTCGTAACGGGATGAAAGCCTACGCACTGTTAAATGAACTGCGCAGCGGGAATACCGATCCGGCCGTGCGTGATGCCTTTAATCACAGCAAAAAAGATCTGGGTTATGGTCTGTTGTTGAAGCGCTATACGCCAAACGTCTCAGATGCCAGCGAGGCGCAAATCAAGCAGGCAACACAGGATTCCATTCCACGCGTGGCGCCGCTGTATTTTGCCTTCCGCATCATGGTGCTCTGCGGCGTGCTGTTACTCGGCGTTATCACTCTGTCCTTCTGGAGCGTCATTCGTAATCGTATCGGCAAACATCGCTGGTTACTCAAGGCCGCGCTGTATGGCATTCCGCTGCCGTGGATTGCGGTTGAAGCAGGCTGGTTTGTGGCGGAGTACGGCCGTCAACCCTGGGCGATAGGCGAAGTGCTGCCTACGGCCGTGGCGAATTCCTCGCTCACCGTTGGGGATATCCTGTTCTCCATGGGGCTGATCTGCGGTCTGTATACCCTGTTCCTGGTCGCCGAGATGTACCTGATGTTTAAATTTGCCCGGTTGGGTCCAAGTAGCCTGAAAACGGGTCGTTATCACCATGAGCAGATGGCGAAAACCGTTCAGCCGGCACGTGGATAAGGAGAACCGCCATGTTTGATTACGAAGTTCTGCGCTTTGTCTGGTGGCTGCTGATCGGCATTTTGCTGGTGGGCTTTGCCGTCACTGATGGCTTTGATATGGGCGTGGGCATGCTGACGCGCCTGCTGGGACGCACCGATACCGAGCGTCGGGTAATGATTAACACCATTGCGCCGCACTGGGACGGTAACCAGGTCTGGTTAATTACTGCGGGTGGTGCGCTGTTTGCCGCCTGGCCGATGGTTTATGCGGCAGCGTTTTCAGGATTTTATGTGGCAATGATTCTGGTGCTGGCGTCGCTGTTCTTTCGTCCGGTGGGCTTTGATTACCGCTCTAAGATTGAAGACAAGCGCTGGCGCGGCGCCTGGGACTGGGGCATTTTTATCGGCAGCTTCGTCCCTCCTTTGGTGATTGGCGTGGCCTTTGGCAACCTGCTCCAGGGTGTGCCGTTTCATGCTGATGAGTATATGCGCCTGTATTACACCGGTAACTTCTTCCAGTTACTTAATCCCTTTGGCCTGCTGGCAGGGGTGGTGAGCGTCGCCATGATACTGGCGCAGGGCGCAACCTACCTGCAGATGCGCACGAACGGCGAATTGTACCTGCGCGCACGCGCCACGACCCAGATTTCCACGCTGGTGATGATGGTGTGCTTCGCACTGGCGGGCGTGTGGGTGAAGTACGGCATTGACGGTTATGTGGTGACCAGTACGCTTGATCACTATGCGGCCTCGAATCCGCTGGGTAAAACCGTGGTGCGCGAAGCCGGTGCCTGGATGGTGAATTTCCAGCAGCATCCCGTGCTGTGGTTATTCCCACTGCTGGGCGTTGTGCTGCCTCTGCTGACGGTGCTGTGCTCACGTATGCACAAAAGCGCATGGGCGTTTGTGTTCTCTTCACTGACGCTTGCCTGCGTCATTATGACGGCCGGTATTGCCATGTTTCCGTTTATTATGCCTTCCAGCACGGTACCGGGCACCAGTCTGACCATGTGGGATGCAACCTCCAGTCTGCTGACGCTGAAAACCATGACCTTTGCCGCGATTATTTTTGTGCCCATCATCCTGCTTTACACCAGCTGGTGTTACTGGAAGATGTTTGGCCGTATCACCAAAGAGCATGTTGAGAGCAACAGCAACTCACTGTACTGATAAGGAGTCAACACATGTGGTATTTTGCCTGGATTCTTGGCACCTTGCTGGCCTGCGCCTTTGGTATCATCACGGCGCTGGCCATAGAGCATATCGAAGACAGCGCCGCATCGGATCGACAATCCTGATGAGCGGATGGCTACAGACGACCTGTCGTCTGATGGATAAGGGCCCGTTCCGGGCCCTTTCACTGGTGCTGGCACTCTGGCTGGCGGGATGTCTGCTGTGGAATCCCGCACGTTATGCCAGCGGTGCTGGCGGCATTCTGCTGTGGCAGGGCGTGTTGCTCATCTGGGCGGTATGCACCGGCGTGATTTACGGTGTTGGGTTTCGTCCGCGACGATTACGCTGGCGTGCTCTGTTTACCCCTTTACCCGCATTAGTGATACTCTTGTGGGGCGTAAGCCGGTTTTATCTCTGACAGCCCGTCAGCATTTTACGCTGAAGCGTGAGTTTACTTCAGCGTCTGGTCAAGAAACCTCCACTAAAGCCTTCCGGTTGTAACCAACTGATAATTATTTTCTCCTGGCCCTGGCAGCCCATTCCCAACCCCAATTGTCTTGCGTATAGTAGCAACGTTTAAAACGAGGCCGGGATGTAGAGTGAGTACAACGCTGTTTCGCTGGCCGGTTCGGGTCTACTATGAAGATACCGATGCCGGTGGTGTGGTTTATCACGCCAGCTATATCGCTTTTTATGAACGAGCACGTACCGAAATGTTGCGTCAGCATCATTTCAATCAGCAGACGCTGTTAGAACAGCAGATTGCTTTTGTGGTGCGGCGCATGACGGTGGACTATCTTTCGGCGGCGCGTCTTGACGATCTTCTGGAAATTCAGAGTGAAGTGACATCAATGACCCGGGCGACGATGACATTTACCCAGCGTATCGTGAATGCAGAAGGCAAAGTGCTCAATGAGGCAGAAGTCCTGATTGCCTGCATCAACCCACACCTAATGAAGCCGATTGCGCTTCCCAAGTCTATTGTCGCGGAGTTCAAGCAGTGACTGACATGAACGTTCTTGATTTGTTCCTGAAGGCGAGCCTTCTGGTCAAACTTATCATGTTGATTTTGATCGGCTTTTCGATTGCTTCATGGGCAATCATTATCCAGCGCACGCGTATTCTGAATGCGGCGG
Organism: Pantoea ananatis LMG 2665; assembly: GCF_000710035.2. Classification (GTDB taxonomy): domain Bacteria; phylum Pseudomonadota; class Gammaproteobacteria; order Enterobacterales; family Enterobacteriaceae; genus Pantoea; species Pantoea ananatis. The sequence continues at coordinate 346,523 of NZ_JMJJ01000004.1, forward strand.
GAAGGGAAGCTGATGCCTTTGAAGACAAATTCTGGTCCGGCGTTGAGCTTTCTCGCCTGTATCAGGAAAGTCAGGCGCGTCGCGAAGAGCTGGCAGGCTCGGAGCAAATCTTTTACGCCGGCTTCAAAGAGTTCGCACGTCTGCATCGGGTCAACAACCATGCGCCTGAGGCGGCAGTGGAAGGGGCGAGCAGGGCGATGCGCATTTCCATGAATCGTGAGCTGGAAGCGTTGGAAAATCACATTCCCTTCCTTGGCACCGTAGGGTCCATCAGCCCGTATATTGGTCTGTTTGGTACGGTGTGGGGGATTATGCATGCCTTTATTGCCCTGGGCGCCGTAAAGCAGGCCACGCTACAGATGGTTGCGCCGGGTATCGCAGAAGCGTTGATCGCGACCGCTATCGGTTTATTCGCGGCAATTCCTGCGGTAATGGCTTATAACCGACTGAACCAGCGCGTCAATAAACTGGAACAGGGCTATGACAACTTCATGGAAGAGTTCACGGCTATCCTGCATCGTCAGGCTTTTTCCAGCGACAGCGCTAAGTAAACAGAGGTAAATGATGGCCCGAGTGCGTGGTCGCGGTCGCCGCGAGCTAAAGTCGGAAATCAACATTGTTCCACTGCTGGACGTCTTGCTGGTGCTGTTGCTGATTTTTATGGCGACGGCCCCGATCATTACCCAAAGCGTGGAAGTGGATTTGCCGGATGCGACGGATTCGAAGACGGTTTCCAGTGATGATAATCCGCCTGTAATTGTAGAAGTGTCCGGTGTGGGCCAATACAGCATGGTGGTGGATCACGATCGTTTATCGCAGCTACCCCCTGAACAGGTGATTAGCGAAGCGCAACGTCGTCTGGAAGCCAATCCGAAAACTGTCTTTCTGATCGGCGGTGCCAAAGAGGTCCCTTATGATGAAATCATTAAGGCGCTGAACCTGCTGCATCAGGCTGGAGTTAAATCTGTCGGTTTGATGACGCAGCCGATTTAAAGTCGAACCGTTTTTGGGAACCGAGTGTGTCGAAGGCAACCGAGCAAAACGAAAAATTAAAGCGCGCGATAATCATTTCGGTGATTCTGCATATCGTGCTGATTGCGCTGCTGATATGGAGCTCATTTAATGAGCACATTGAAGCCAGCGGCGGCGGCGGCGGGAGCGATATCGAGGCAGTTATGGTCGATCCCGGTGCGGTGGTTGAGCAATATAATCGTCAGCAGAATCAGCAAAGCGACAGTCAGCGTGCCGAGCAGCAGCGCCAGAAACAGTCACAACAGCAGGCCGAAGAGCTCCAGCAGAAGCAGGCGGCTGAACAACAGCGGCTGAAAGAGCTGGAAAAAGAACGCCTGCAGGCCCAGGAAGACGCGAAGCAGCAGGCGAAAGCCCAGGCTGAACAGCAGAAAGCAGCCGAAGCGGCGGCGAAACAGGCTGAATCTCAGCAGAAAGCGGCCGAGGCGGCCGCCGCGAAAGCCAAAGCGGATGCTAAAGCGGAAGCCGATGCCCAGGCCAAAGCCGCCGCTGACGCGAAAATAAAGGCTCAGGAAGACGCGAAGCAGGCTGCGGCCGAGGCGAAGAAGCAGGCTGAGCAACAGGCGAAAGCCGCCGCGGCCGAAGCAAAGAAACAGGCTGAACAACAGGCGAAAGCCGAGGCTGCCGAGGCTGCGAAACAGGCCAAGGCTGAAGCCGCGAAGCAGGCTAAAGCGGAAGCCGCTAAAGAAGCCAAAGCGGCAGAAGCGAAAGCCGCCGCCGAAGCTAAAGCCGCGGCCGCGCAGGAAGCTAAAGAGAAAGCTGCGGCTGAAGCCAAAGAGAAAGCCGCAAAAGAAAAAGCCGAAGCCGCAGCAAAAGCCAAGGCCGATGCTGCCGCAAAAGCCAAAGCAGACGCGAAGGCAAAAGCGGAAGCAAAAGCGAAAGCGGCGGCTGAGGCAGCGAACGACAGCGACGTCGACGATCTGCTGGGCGGCTTAGCGTCCGGTAAGAATGCACCGAAAAGCGGCGCCTCTGGCGGTGCTGCAGGGCAGGGCAACCAGAAGAAAGCGGGTGCCTCTGGCGCAGATGTGAACGCGTACCTTGGCCAGATTACCAGTGCTATCCAGAGCCGTTTTTACGATGCGGACCTGTATAGCGGCAAAAGCTGTGACTTACGTATTAAACTTGCTCCTGACGGTATGCTGATTGATGTGAAATCAGAAGGGGGCGATCCGGCGCTCTGTCAGGCTGCCATCGCGGCAGCGAAGCAGGCACGTATTCCGAAACCGCCTTCACAAGCGGTGTACGAAGTGTTTAAAAACGCGCCGATGCGTTTCAGACCGCAATAATGCAGTAACCGGCGGCAGGTTGATCTATGGTTAGCTTGCCGTACTCTAGTTGTACTCGTGGTTTTCAGGAACAGTGCCAATTATCGCGGACTCAGGTTCAGATAAGGGAGATAAAATGAAGCAAGCTCTTCGCGTAACGTTAGGCTTTTTTATCCTGTTGTGGGCAGCAGTGCTGCACGCAGAGGTTCGCATTGAAATCACCCAGGGCGTCAACAGCGCGCGTCCCATTGGTGTGGTTCCGTTCAAGTGGGCAGGCCCTGGCGCGGCACCGGAAGATATCGGTGGCATCGTCGCGGCTGACCTGCGTAACAGCGGTAAGTTTAATCCGCTCGATCGTTCTCGCCTGCCACAGCAGCCGACCAGCGCGCAGGAAGTTCAGCCTGCTGCATGGAGTGCACTGGGCATTGATGCTGTCGTCGTAGGACAGATTCAGCCTAACGCCGACGGCAGCTATCAGGTATCTTACCAGCTGGTCGATACGGCAGGTGCTCCGGGTACCGTGCTGGCGCAGAACTCTTACAAAATCACGAAACAGTGGCTGCGTTACGCGGCGCATACCGTGAGTGATGAAGCGTTCCAGAAACTGACGGGCATCAAAGGGGCATTCCGTACTCGTATCGCCTATGTGGTGCAGACCAACGGCGGTCAGTTCCCTTACGAACTGCGCGTGGCGGACTACGACGGCTATAACCAGTTCGTCGTGCATCGTTCACCACAGCCACTGATGTCACCGGCCTGGTCGCCAGACGGCAGCAAAGTGGCCTACGTGACCTTTGAAAGCGGCAAGTCGGCGCTGGTTATTCAGACGCTCTCGAACGGCGCGGTGCGTCAGGTGGCTTCATTCCCACGTCATAACGGTGCTCCGGCGTTCTCGCCTGACGGCACCAAACTGGCGTTCGCCTTATCGAAAACCGGTAGCCTGAATCTGTACGTAATGGACCTGGCTTCTGGTCAGATTCGTCAGATCACCGACGGCCGTTATAACAGTACTGAACCGACCTGGTTCCCGGACAGCCAGACGCTGGCTTACACCTCTGACCAGGCTGGCGCACCACAAATTTATAAGATTGGTATCAATGGTGGTTCACCACAGCGTATTACCTGGGAAGGGGCTCAGAACCAGGATGCTGATGTGGCCAGCGATGGTAAATCAATGGTGATGATTAGCACCAGTGGCGGTGCTCAACACGTCGCCAAACAGGATCTGGTAACGGGAGCCGTTCAAACGTTAACGGACACGTTCCTGGATGAAACGCCGAGCCTGGCACCAAACGGCACTATGGTGATCTACAGCTCTACTCAGGGCATGGGTTCCGTGTTGCAGTTGGTCTCGACTGACGGTCGTTTCAAAGCGCGTCTTCCGGCAACTGATGGACAGGTCAAATTTCCTGCCTGGTCGCCGTACCTGTAATGTTTGAGCTTTCTGACATTACAAAAAAATAAACAATAATGGGAATTTTCAAATGCAACTGAACAAAGTACTGAAGGGTTTAATGCTGGCTCTGCCAATCATGGCAGTTGCGGCGTGTAGCTCACACAAAAATAACAACAATGACCAGTCTGGCGCAGGTGCTGATGGCGCTTACGGTGCTAACTCTGGCATGAACGGCAACGGTAACATGTCTTCTGATGAGCAGGCGCGTCTGCAGATGCAACAGCTGCAACAGAACAACATCGTTTACTTCGGTCTGGACAAATATGACGTTCAGTCTGACTACGCTCAGATGCTGGATCAGCACGCTAACTTCCTGCGTAGCAATCCATCATACAAAGTGACCATCGAAGGTCATGCGGATGAGCGCGGTACGCCAGAATACAACATCGCCCTGGGCGAGCGTCGTGCTAACGCCGTTAAGATGTATCTGCAAGGTAAAGGCGTGTCAGCTGACCAGATGTCTATCGTTTCTTACGGTAAAGAGAAGCCGGCCGTTCTGGGCCACGACGAAGCGGCTTACGCTAAAAACCGTCGTGCCGTACTGGTATACTAAGAGAATCATATGGTTAGTAACTTCAGACATCACCTGTTGAGTCTGTCGTTACTGATTGGCGTAGCGGCCCCCTGGGCCGCTAATGCCCAAGCGTCAATCAGTAGCGTTGGCTCCGGCTCGGTCGAAGACCGCGTCACCAGTCTAGAAAGAATCTCAAACGCCCAGGCACAGCTGATGCAGCAACTGCAGCAGCAGATGAGTGATAACCAGCGGGATATCGACTCGTTGCGTGGGGAAATCCAGCAAAATACCTATCAGCTGAACCAGGTTGTTGAGCGCCAGAAGCAGATCTATCAGCAGATCGACAGTCTGAGCAGCAATAACAGCAACGCCAGCCAGCCAGCCGCAGGTGCCGGTGATGGCACCGGTGCGGGCGCGGCAGCAGCCTCTGGCACGGATTCCGGTGCCGCTGCAGCCGGCGGCAGTGCGCCGGTACAGAGTGGCGATGCCAACAGCGATTACAATGCTGCTGTCGCGCTCATTCTGGAGAAAAAACAGTATGACCAGGCGATCGCTGCGCTACAGGCGTGGGTGAAACGCTATCCGGATTCGACGTATCAGCCGAATGCCAATTACTGGCTGGGGCAGCTGTTTTATAACAAAGGCAAGAAAGACGACGCCGCGTATTATTACGCCACGGTGGTGAAGCAGTATCCAAAATCCCCCAAGGCTGCTGAAGCGTTGTTAAAGGTTGGCGTGATCATGCAGGAGAAAAACGACACGGCGAAAGCCAAAGCCGTTTATCAACAGGTGATCAAACTTTATCCTGATACCGAATCTGCTAAGCAGGCGCAAAAACGGTTGTCTGGTATGTAATTTGTGCAGGTTTGACCGGATATCGAGTGATTTCTGGTCTTGCCGCATGAAAGGTAGGCAATTGAACCCTTTAACAGAAAATAAGGGTTGCGCTACCTCGGTAAATCAGTAATATATGCCGCCGTTGCCGGGACACATTGCAGATGTGTCTGGCAAGCCTGAAGATGGGTCGTTAGCTCAGTTGGTAGAGCAGTTGACTTTTAATCAATTGGTCGCAGGTTCGAATCCTGCACGACCCACCATCTCCCGCAGGACGTTGTTCCCCAAGAGAACCTTCAGTATTGCTTCACAACCTTAAGATGGGTCGTTAGCTCAGTTGGTAGAGCAGTTGACTTTTAATCAATTGGTCGCAGGTTCGAATCCTGCACGACCCACCATCTTAACCTCAGGCATTATTGGTGAATGTGTTTGAGCGGTTGTCAGCCCCGAGCGGGTCGTTAGCTCAGTTGGTAGAGCAGTTGACTTTTAATCAATTGGTCGCAGGTTCGAATCCTGCACGACCCACCAATTCAGAAAAGAGCGCCCTCCGGGCGCTCTTTTCGTTTGTCGCGCCGCGTAGTTAAACGTGTGGGATGAGAACCTGCAGCAGGTTCGACTGAATCGCAGAGCGATTCAGGCTGATGCGTCAGCATTACCCGGAGGGCGAGGCCCGCCGGGCCGAGGCAATCCTGCACGACCCACCAATGTTGAAAGGCGCCCTAAAGGCGCCTTTTTGCTGTGCGTAAAACGTGCGGGATGAGAACCTGCCGCAGGTTCGACTGAATCGCGCAGCGATTCAGGCTGATGCGTCAGCATCACCCGGAGGGCGAGGCCTGCCGGCCGAGGCAATCCTGCACGACCCACCAATTCAGAAAAGAGCGCCCAGTGGGCGCTCTTTTCGTTTGTCGCGCCGCGTAGTTAAACGTGCGGGATGAGAACCTGCAGCAGGTTCGACTGAATCGCGCAGCGATTCAGGCTGATGCGTCAGCATTACCCGGAGGGCGAGGCCCGCCCGCTGAGGCAATCCTGCACGACCCACCCATTCAGAAAAGCACGCCCACCGGGCATTTCGTCAGGCGTGCAGTGCGGTTAAACGTGCGATAAGCGCCCGCCACAGGCCGACTGAATCATCCGCCTCCTTGCTAGCCATCTGCCATAAAAAAAGCGCCCTGTGGGCGCTTGTGTGGCGTGAGACGTCAGCAGGATTAGCGTGCGGCGGTCTGGCCCGGTTCGAGATTGAACTGTTTCAGCAGCGTTTCGAGCCGCAGCGCCTGATCTTCCAGGGCATTGGCGGACAGGGCAGAGGCGGAGACCAGCGAGGCGTTTTGCTGCGTGGTGCTGTCCAGCTCCGATACCGCCCGGGCGATCTGCTCAATACCGCGGCTTTGCTCGTCAGAAGCTGAAGAGATCTCACCCACAATATGATTGACGCGGGAAATGGCATTCACCACCTGTCCCATTCTCTCGCCCGCACGCGCAACGCGGTTATTGCCTTCGGCAATCTGACCAACGGACGCACTGATGAGCTGCTCAATGTCTTTCGCCGCCTGAGCGCTGCGCTGAGACAGATTACGCACTTCGCTGGCGACCACCGCAAATCCGCGCCCCTGTTCGCCCGCCCGTGCCGCTTCAACCGCCGCATTCAGTGCCAGGATATTGGTCTGAAACGCGATGCTGTTAATGACGGCAGTGATCTCGGCAATTTTTTTGGAACTGGCAGAGATGTCGCCCATGGTTTGCACCACTTCACTCACCGCAGCACCGCCTTGCTCAGCCTGCAAAGAGGCTTCCGCCGCTATCTGGCTGGCATGGCGAGCGTTATCCGCGTTGTGCTTCACCGTCACGGTGAGCTGCTCCATGCTGGCAGCAGTCTGCACGACAGCCGCTGCCTGTTGCTCAGTCCGTGAGGAAAGGTTGTGGTTGTCGCTGTTAATACTGCTCGCCGCCTGGGAGACGGTGAAGACGCTGTCGCGGACTTCCTGAATCATCGTCCGCAGGCGGTGATTCATTGCGCCCATTGCACCGGCCAGCTTGCTAAGCTCATCACGGCCGCCCGGTTTGATATCGGCACTTAAATCCCCGCTGGCGATGCGCTCGGCCAGCAGCAGGTTGTTTCGGACAGGGGCGGTGATCTGACGGCTGATCAGCCAGGCGATGAGAATACCCAGCAGAACCGCAATGCTCACCGTCAGCAGCGTCAGATTAATTGAACCGTGGGTCAGGTTGCTGTTTTCCACTTTCATCTGCTGCAGAAGCATTTTAATGATGGCACTGCTTTTATCACCGTCCGTTTTAACGGCGCTTTCCGCAACGCTGAGTTCGCGGAAGCCTGCCGCGTAATGCTCACTGAGTTGTTTCACGTCAAGCGTTGCGCTCCACAGTGCGTTCAACTGCGTCTGTGCCTCCGGGGGCAACTGCGGTAATAAGGCGGAGAGGCTGGACTGAATCGTCCTGGCTTGCTGTTCAAGCTGCACCTGAAGCGTAGCGGCATTAACCGGGTCGTAGCGCAGTAACTGAAGCTGATCGCGTAGCTGGCTGATGGCGAGAAGCTGCTGGAACAGTACGCTGGCATCGGTCATCTGCGTTTTAATTAACGCTTCGTACAGGGTTGACTGGCTTTGCATGTTGCGCTGATCGAGCTGTTTACCCGTGGCGGCCAACGTCTGGACTGCCTGGGTCATGGTGGTGATGCTGCTTTGAAAGTGACTGAGTTGACTGGCGATAGCCTGAAGTTCAGCCTGCTGTTCAGGCTGCCATGTGAACTGCTGAGCATCCTGAGTGAGCTGAGAGGCGTGGGCAATGTAATCTGCCATCACTTTGCCGGCTTTTTCATCCCCATACAGCAGTTTGAGCCGGTTGACTTTGGCCTGAAAGACATCAATGTTGATATCGTAAATCAGGGTGCTTTGTTCATAAACATCACGAATATTTTTAAAGCGTAATACGCTGATACTGCCCGAGCCCACCACTAACAACAAAACGAGTCCAAATCCTAAACTGAGTTTGTGCGCAATTTTTGTATTTTCTAACCGCAACCCCATGACTTCTGCCTCCTGCCCATGTCAACGATGTTAAGCCAAATTGGTTATCGGTTGCACAGGGCAGGAGTTTAGTAAGAACGCGGTTATTTTTTTGATAATGCTGAAATTATGAGTGCGCCGCGTAAGGCTTACAGGCTTTTCCAGATATGCATCACGGCATAGCTGCGCCACGGGCGCCACTGCTGCGAACGAACTTCTGCGGCCTTAGGCGTCAGGCCTCCCAGCTTATTGCGTATAGCAATATCCTCTTTGGGAAAAGCATCAGGCCAGCGCAGTGCGCGCATGGCGATGTAATGTGCGGTCCAGGGGCCAATGCCCGGCAGCGCGACCAGCCGCGTCATGATCTCATCAGGCGTGAGCGTAGCGTTAAAACGCAGGCTGCCCTCAACACAGGCACCTGCAAACGCCAGAATCGCTCTGGCTCGCGCGCTGACAATCCCAAGGCTGGCGATCTCATCGACCGTCGCCTGTGCGATGCGCTGTGGCTGGACAGTATAGCGGGACAGGTCCGGGAATGGCGTCGAGCAGGGCTCACCAAACGCCTGGGCAAAACGGCTGCTGAGGGTGGTCGCCGCTTTCACGGTGACCTGCTGACCCAGAATGGCTCGGACGCCCATTTCAACGCTGTCAAACGCGCCAGGCACGCGCAGGCCGGGAGCGTCATGAAGGCTTTGTGCCAGCAGAGGATCCTGCTGCAGGTGAGCCGCAATTCGCTGCGGCTGCGCGTTCAGGTCGAACAGATCGCGCAGGCGGCGCAGGAGTGCAGGTAATACCGGCGTCAGGGAAAGCGTGAACTCAACGCGGAGCGCATGCCTGGCCGGGAGCGGTGAAACGCTGACCCAGCCGCGATACTGACCCAGCGCCACGGTTCTGCGGTAGGTTTGGCCCTCAACGGCTTCAATCTCTTTCATCAACCGCAACTGCAGAAAATCCAGCATCGCCTGCCAGTCATAGGGCGGGCGATAGCTGAGCTGCAGTTGCATGGTATCGCCTGGCTGCTGTGTGGCTTGCGGCGCGGTTTTTCGCAAGGCGCCGGGTGTCATGCGATAGCGGGCCTGGAACACGTCATTAAAGCGCCGTAAACTGCCGAAGCCGCTGGCGTAGGCAACATCGGTAACCGGGAGCGTGGTTTCAGTCAGTAACTGCTTGGCCAGCAACATGCGGCGTGTCTGTTTCAGCTCCAGTGGGGTGACGCCTAACTCCTGCTGCACAATCCGCCGCAGCTGACGGGCACTCATGCCAAACTCGGTGGCGATGTCGTCCAGCCCTGCGTGCTCTTCCAGCAACCCCTCTTCAATGCGCTGCACCAGACGGTCAGCGACTCTGTGGGCATTGTCGACGGGCGCATTACCAGGTGCCAGTTCAGGACGACAGCGCAGGCAGGGGCGAAAACGTGCTTTCTCCGCGGCCTCAGCACTGCTAAAGAACACGCAGTTTTTTTGCATCGGCGGCTTAACCGGACATATCGGACGACAATAAATGCCGGTTGAGGTCACGCCAACAAAAAACACGCCGTCAAAACGCGTATCCCGCGACGTTAACGCCTGGTAAGCCGTATCTGGATCAAACATGGTTGCTCTCCGGCAAATAGCGACAGCGTAGCGCTGGCGGATGAGATTGACTGGCTGTTTTCGGACAGCACATCAGTTTATTGTAATGACCGCAGCCAGTTTGACGCTAAAAAAGTGCGATAATGCCCGACAGAATGATGATGGGAGGAACAGCATGTATTACTGCAAACCTGTGACAACCCCGGTCGGCGAACTCACGCTTATCGCCAGCGATCGCGGTCTGGCGGCCATTTTATGGCAGGACGAAGTGCGCAGACATCCCCGCTTATCGCCGGTAGAACGCGACGATAACCATCCGGTGCTGCGCGAAACCGAAACCCAGCTGGGCGAGTATTTCGCGGGGACGCGCCAGCGTTTTACCTTACCGCTGGATTTCGCCGGAACCGACTTTCAGATAAAAGTGTGGCAGGCACTGCTCACCATTCCCTTTGGCGAAACGCGCAGTTATCGACAAATTGCCGAGGCGATTGGTCATCCTGCCGCGGTGCGCGCGGTGGGCGCGGCGAATGGCCGAAACCCGCTGTCGATTGTGGCGCCCTGTCATCGGGTGATTGGGACGAATGGCAAACTGACCGGCTTTGCGGGCGGGCTGGCGGTCAAAGCCTTTTTACTCAAGCTGGAAGCGCCCCAGCAGGGGCTTGTCGGCCTCTCTTCATCGTAGCGAACAAATAAAACACGACACTCTGCCGCTTTTCCGCTATCGTGTTTAGCATATAAAACACGATGGCGATATTTACGTCCTGTTGAGCCATAAATGGCGATTTTCGTTAATTTTACAGAACGAGAGCGGTGTCATGAGCGCAATCTTTGATCCAGAAAATGCTGTTTACCCTTTTCCCCCGAAGCCTGCCCGGCTGAACGACGAGCAAAAAACCTTTTATCGGGAAAAAATTAAAGCGCTGCTTAAGGCTCGCAATGCCGTGATGGTGGCGCATTACTACACCGATCCTGAGATTCAGGCCCTGGCAGAAGAAACCGGTGGCTGCGTCTCTGACTCGCTTGAAATGGCGCGCTTCGGCAGCCAGCATGCGGCCGGTACGCTGCTGGTGGCCGGCGTCCGGTTTATGGGGGAAACGGCCAAAATCCTCAGCCCGGAAAAAACCGTCCTGATGCCCACGCTTGAAGCCGAATGCTCGCTGGATCTGGGCTGTCCGATTGAGGAATTTAACGCCTTTTGCGATGCCCATCCCGATCGTACAGTCGTGGTTTACGCGAATACCTCGGCGGCGGTGAAAGCGCGCGCCGACTGGGTGGTCACCTCCAGTATCGCGGTGGAATTAATCGAGCATCTGGATAGCCTGGGTGAGAAGATTATCTGGGCACCCGATCGGCATCTGGGGCGCTACGTCAGTCAAAAAAGCGGGGCCGATGTGTTGTGCTGGCAGGGCGCCTGCATCGTCCATGATGAGTTCAAAACCCAGGCACTGCAGCGGATGAAGGCGCTTTATCCGGATGCGGCGGTGCTGGTTCATCCCGAATCGCCCCAGGCGATTGTGGATCTGGCCGATGCGGTAGGCTCGACCAGCCAGCTGATTCAGGCTGCCAAAAGCCTGCCGCATCCGCAGATGATCGTGGCGACCGATCGCGGCATCTTTTACAAGATGCAGCAGGCGGTGCCCGACAAAATATTGCTGGAAGCGCCGACGGCAGGCGAAGGTGCGACCTGCCGAAGCTGTGCGCACTGCCCCTGGATGGCCATGAACGGACTGCAAGCCATTGCCGAGGCGCTGGAGTCAGGTGGGCAGGCACATGAAATTCACGTGGACGCGGCGCTGCGTGAAGCCGCACTGGTACCGCTGAACCGTATGCTATCCTTTGCTGCAAATCTCAAACATAACGTGAAAGGAAACGCGTAACGCGCGTCTTTGACAGGTGGCTGATATGGATTTTTTTAGCACACAAAATATTTTAGTGCACATCCCCCTGGGGGCCACGGGCTACGATCTCTCATGGATTGAAGCCATTGGGACACTGGCGGGCCTGCTGTGTATCTGGCTCGCCAGTCTGGAAAAGATCGTCAACTATGCGTTTGGTCTGCTAAACGTCACGTTGTTTGCGGTGATCTTTTTTCAAATTCAGCTTTATGCCAGCCTGCTGTTACAGCTGTTCTTTTTTGCGGCTAACGTTTATGGCTGGTACGCCTGGAGTCGGCAAACGTCTGATCATCAGGCCGAGTTAACCATACGCTGGTTACCGCGCGCAAAAGCCATTGGCTGGGCGGCTGGCTGCGTGATCGCGATTGCGTTTATGACGGTGTATATCGATCCGGTCTTTGCCTTTCTCACTCAAATGGCGGTGAGCCTCATGAATGCGGCGGGCTTTGCCGTGGCGATGCCGACGCTGCAGCCGGATGCGTTTCCCTTCTGGGACGCCTGCCTGATGGTGCTGTCGATTGTGGCCATGGTGCTGATGACGCGCAAGTACGTCGAGAACTGGCTGCTTTGGGTGATTATCAACGTCATCAGCGTGATGATATTTGCCCGTCAGGGGGTTTACGCGATGGCGCTGGAGTACGCTATTTTGACGTTGATTGCGCTCAATGGCTCAAGGATGTGGATAATCAGCGCACGAAAACAGGGTTCTCGTGCGCTGTCTGCTCAGTGATGATGTGCGTGCTCACCGTGCTCGTGATGGTGGTGAGCACCCTCAATCACCGGCGTGTTAAGCGCGCAGTCCGGTCCCACACAGGGCTGAAACTCCATCTGCACCGTCGCGTGTTCAATTTGATAATGGTCGTGCAGATAGGTGTGAATGCGGCGCAGTAAACCATCGTGATCGCGTGGCGGGATCACCTGGACATGCAGCGTTAAAATCGGCTTCTCGCCCACCTGCCAGACATGCACATGATGAACATCGCGCACCTCTGCAATATTACGCTTCAGATCGCGTCTGAGCTTCGTCACATCCAGCGAATCAGGCGCGCCTTCCAGTAGCTCATGAAAACTCTCCCGCAGCAGCGCCCAGGCGTTACGCAGTATCAGCAGTGACACCAGAATCGACAAAATAGGGTCAGCAGGCGTCCAGTTCGTCAACAGAATGATGACCGCCGCGACGATGGCACCTACAGAACCCAGCAGGTCGCCCATCACATGCAAGGCGGCCGCCCGCACGTTGAGGTTCTTCTCTTCACTGCCGTGGTGCAGCAGCCAGAATGAGAGAATATTCGCCAGCAGCCCACCAATAGCAATGCCCAGCATCAGGCCGCCGGTGATGGGCTGCGGATGGGAGAAGCGTTCAATGGCTTCCCAGACAATCAGGAAGGTAATCAGGATCAGGGCAATAGCGTTAACGAAGGCGGCCAGCGTGGTAAGCCGCAGCAAACCAAAGGTATGACGATCGTTGGGTTTACGTTTGGCAAACTGTACGGCCAGTAATGCCATCAGCAGCGCGGCGGCGTCGGTCAGCATATGACCTGCATCTGCCAGCAGGGCCAGTGAGCCTGAAATCCAGCCGCCAATCACTTCCGCGACCATAAAGAGCGCCGTCACGGCAAAGGCCGCCATCAGGCGCTTACGGTTGGTGTCCTGACCGCTATGAGAGTGGGTGTGTGCCATAAGTATCCAGTTTGAGTAATAACCTGTCGGTCAATGATATCAGCAATTGCCATTCTGCTGAGCTGTCCTGCTGGTGCTTCGCCTTGTCAGACAGCTGCTGACAGAGCCTTGCCCCTTCTTCAATGCCAATCAACAGCCAGCTTCCTTTCATACGGTGTGCTGACTCGGCCAGCTGCGTCGCGTCACCGGTCTGGTGCGCGGCATACAGCTGTGCCCGATCTTTCTCCAGGGTATCACGTAATGTTTTACCCAGTCGGTTAAGAAATTTCTCGTTTTGCTGTGCCAGCTGCCACAGATTGTCCTCCACTGACGCCAGCGGATCGTCGCGGAAGTCTGCCAGTATCTCGCCGATATCCTGTAGCTGAACCGGTTTAATCAGCACGCGCTCGTTCGCAGCCAGCTGCACGTTAAGTAACTGCGCATCGGCGGAACACAGCACCCGTCGCTGCCTGCCGCCACGCTGTCGTTGCCGACGGCGTAACAGGCGCAGCAGCAGCGTGCCATCAGGACGCGGCATCATCTGATCGATAAACAGCAGGTCGTAAGGGCAGCGCGCATCGGCCAGCAGCAGATCGCGGCCATGCTCAAAACAGTCAGCCTGAACAGCAAAGCGGGCAAGCTGCTGCTCCATGACGATCAGGTTGGTGGGATGATCGTCAACCACCGCCACGCGCAGCCCTGGAAAGCCCGGCAGGGCCGTCGGGTCGCTGTCAGGAACGGGATCACAGGGGATCAGTGGCAGCACGATCGTGACATCCGTGCCTTTGCCGGGTACGGAATGGAGTGCAATATCGCCGCCCATCCGCTGCACCATCTCCCGACAGATAAACAACCCCAGTCCGCTGCCCTGGACCGATACGGCTTTTCCCGACGGTGCCTGGTACCAGGGATCGAACAGTTTACGCTGCTCCTCTGCCGGGATGCCGCTGCCGTTGTCGCTCACGGTTAACTGCAACCTGTCCGTGGCCGACAGCGTCAGGCGAATCAGGCCCTGCCGGGTAAATTTAAACGCGTTGGTGATGAGATTATTCACGACCTGCTGCAGGCGATCGGCATCCATCATAATTGCGTCAGGCAGCGGGGTCAGGGCTTCAACCTGCAGCCGCGGCCCCTCCGGGCGCATCAACGGGTGGTAGAAATGGCGCTGCTGCGCCAGCCAGGGGGCTAGCGCCAGCGGACGGGGCGACAGGGCAAAACTGTTGTTTTCAATTCGCGCATGATCCTGCAGATCGTTAAGCAGCGTCATCAGTGACTGCGCGCTGCGGTGCAGCAGTTGCAGGTTGTCACTGGAACGCTGCTGTTTTTCCAGCTCCAGCAAGCCCAGTATCGCCTGCATGGGCGTGCGCAGTTCGTGACTGACCGTCGCTAAAAACTGGCTTTTCATCGCGTTGGCGCGTTCGGCCTGCTCACGCTGTTGACGGTCACGTCGCTGTTGCCAGTAACGCCGGGCAAGCAGCACCAGCAAAATCACGATGGCGACGCCGCCCGTCAACAATACGGCCACCGGCAGGACGCGCATCGCCGCAACGCTGCCAGGTTGCGGTGGCATCGACCAGCGATCGCGCATCTGGTTTTGCGTATCGGCGGGGATCTGCTGCAATGCGCGATCCAGAAGGGAACGCAGCTCGGGCCGATCGGGCGCGATGCCCACCGCGATGGGCCACGCAATATCGCTGGCGGCAAAAGCCAGATGAATCTGCGGATCGTTGCGGCTGGCAATCCGCCAGCGCGCGGACAACACGTTATCCACTAAGGCGTCAATCTGCCCGGTTGCCAGCGCATCGTACAGGCTGTTTCGGTCGCTGTAGCGTTGAACCTGCGCGTTCTCAGGAATAAGGCGTTGCGCCAGGTCATTCTGCAGAATTCCGATGCGCTTGCCTGCCAGATCGCTCCAGTGCGACCAGTTAGCTGGCTGGCGGATATAAATGCCCCACAGCGCGCGCCAGACCGGCAGGCTGGTACTTTGCGTTTCGCCGTTAAGCGGCTGCATCAGCTGTAACATCACCTGGTGCTGAGCGATCAGACTGGCGGCCTCCTGAGGGTTACTAACCCAGCGCGGGGTAAAACGTAATCCTGTGCTTTGCGCCACCGCGTTGAGCAGATCAATACCGTAGCCTCGCGCGGTGCCGTTGCTGTCACGGTAACTCCAGGGATAGTTATCCGCTTCAGCGGCGTAGGCCACAACCGGGTGGGCCGTTATCCACTCGCGCTCGCTGGCGCTAAGCATCAGCGTCTGCGTGTCCTGATAGCGGGGAAGACTGCTGCTCCAGCGCGCCTGCAGGGTACTCATCAGCTCGGCGGGAAGCTGGCGCAGACTCTCGTTCAGCCACGCGATAAGCGCCGGATCGCGTGCCACGGCGCGCAGGTTGAGCTGACCGGCATCGATGCCGGAAGCGATTTGGTAGATTTGTCCCTGTTGCAACTGACTCAACAGAAAACCCGCGCTGGTTTCATCCGCCACAACGTAATCGTTCTGCTGATTCAACAACGTATAGAGCGCCTGAAGATCGCTGCCGTAGGTTCGCCACTGATGACGGGCCGCCAGGGCCGGGGGCAGCTGTGCCAGCGTGAGATGACTGATAGCCAACTGAGCATTATGACTATTGAACATCACGGCACGCTGGTTCTGCTGATTGCGATAAATACGCAACGGACTGCTAAACCAGCTGTCGCTGGCGACCGTATTGGCTGGCAGGGGCGGGGCAATCATTCCCAAAGCAAAATCAATCCGGCCGTCCGTTAGTGCGCCTAATAAGTCAGCCTGAGTGGCATACAGACTGAGCGTGAACTGCGCCCCGGTTAACTGGTGCAACGCGGCCAGGTAATCGGCATCGATGCCGTAGAGATCGTTACCCACCCGCATTGTCCAGGGCGCATTATTCTCCTCCAGCAGGCCGACCCGCAAGACTTTGCCCTGCATCAGCTCGGCGCCTTTGACCGGCATCATCATGGGTAGACTGATGCTGCTGACCGGGCGCACATCGGCCTGCGCTAGCGCGGTAAACATCAGCAGGAACATTAGAAGCCAGCGTCTCACTGCTGTGCTTTCCATAAATCAGCCAGCTCAACGACGGAGCGGGTGCCGGTTTTTTCCAGAATATTCTTTTTGTGGGTGCTGACGGTTTTGTTACTGATATGCAGCCGCTCGGCAATTTGCAGATTGGATAAGCCACTGGCCAGCAAAGCCAGTATCTGGCGCTCTTTACTGGTCAACGGCAGTTCCGGCTCGTCAGGACAGTCGGGGAAGGCGACGTGTCCACCGAGTACCGCCAGAATCGCGCTAAGTAACTGCTCCATGCGTTGGCTCTTCACCACATAGCCTGCCGCGCCCAGGGCCTGAGCGCGCCTGACGTAGTGGCTAGTTTGCTGGGCAGAATAAATCAGCACCGGGCAGTCGGGTAAATGGATCTTCAGGCGACGCAGGATCTCCAGCCCATCACCATCGGGCAAGCCGATGTCCAGCACGACGATATCGGGCGGAAGCGAGAGAAACGCGCGGGCAGACTGTTCGCTGCAGGCGGAATAAAGTTGAAGAGGAATGGGGGATTTAGCCAATGCAGCTTCGAGTGCTACTTCAACCAGTGGATGATCGTCTATCAGAAGCAGTGAGGCCATGAACATTTCCCTGTCAAGTTAACAGGCTCAGCATAGCGGAAGTTGCGGCGGGATAAAATAAAGGAGAGCCAGGCTCTCCTTATCAGCTCAACAGTCAGTGATTACTGCGTGGTGCCGTCAGTTTTGGTATTAACGTGACCGCCACCTTTTTTGGTATGCACTTTTTTATTCATGTCAGGGCATTTGCCATCTTTACACTGCGTGTTCTTGTCAATTTCATCGGCAGTCATGTGTTTGCTGCTGGAGGTGCTGTCTCGGGTTGGAGAAGACATCTCAGTGCCGGTGTTATTAATTTTGCTGTTATCCACTTTGTTCGGTGGCAGATTCTCATTCGCGCCGCCGGCGACTGCGCCTGCTGCTGCGGCCTGGTTAGAGTTTCCGTTGGCAGCCATTGCTGCGCCACTGCCCAGAGTCATTGCTGCCGTCAGAAAAATTATTGCAAACTTATTCATCATTATGCTCCCGTTAATAAATGATATTTGCTGTCTCTAACCGCTGCCAGATAAGGTTCAGAGAAAAAGCGCCCTGAGCGAAATAAAATTTCGCTGGTTAGCTTAAAGACAGGTGTTAATAAAAGTAAGCCACCGTTCCTCAGTGATTACCTTTAAAAGTCTAGACGCATAACCCATTTATGCAAATTTCACGCATACATTATGCGCTCATCAGGAATTTACACCCTGTGCGCTTCGGGCTACATTGGCTGGGTTGTGTCCGGCGGGCGCCGGGCCAGAAATTATATGGAATGAGTATGAATTACCAGAACGATGACTTACGCATCAAAGAGATCAAAGAGCTCCTGCCCCCCGTAGCCTTACTGGAAAAATTTCCTGCCACCGAACGTGCAGCGCAGACCGTGTCTCAGGCTCGCCAGGCCATTCACCAGATTCTGACCGGCCAGGACGATCGCCTGCTGGTGGTCATTGGGCCTTGCTCAATTCACGATACGGAAGCCGCACAAGAGTATGCGGCGCGCCTGTTAACCCTGCGTGAGCAGCTTAAAGGCGAGCTGGAAGTGGTCATGCGCGTTTATTTTGAAAAACCGCGTACCACCGTTGGCTGGAAAGGGCTGATCAACGACCCTTACATGGATGGCTCCTTTCAGCTAAACGACGGCCTGCGCCTGGCGCGTAAGCTGCTGCTGGAGATCAACGATTCCGGCCTGCCTGCCGCTGGCGAATTCCTGGATATGATTACGCCGCAGTACGTGGCGGATTTGATGAGCTGGGGTGCCATCGGTGCCCGTACCACCGAGTCACAGGTTCACCGCGAGCTGGCTTCCGGCCTTTCCTGCCCGGTAGGGTTTAAAAACGGTACGGACGGCACCATTAAAGTGGCGATTGATGCCATCAACGCAGCCGGTTCACCGCACTGTTTCCTGTCGGTGACCAAATACGGTCACTCCGCGATTGTGGAAACCCGCGGTAACGGCGACTGCCACATCATCCTGCGCGGCGGTAAAGAGCCGAACTACAGCGCCAGTCATGTCAGCGCGGTGAAAGCCGGTCTGGAAAAAGCCGGGTTGGCTCAGCAGGTAATGATCGACTTTAGCCATGCTAACAGCAGCAAGCAGTTTCAGAAGCAGATGCAGGTGGCGGACGATGTGGCACAGCAGATGATCAACGGTGAGCGCGGTATTATCGGCGTGATGATTGAAAGCCATTTGGTTGAAGGGAATCAGAGCCTGGAAAGCGGCGAGCCGCTGGTTTACGGCAAGAGCGTCACGGATGCCTGTATTGGCTGGGCCGATACCGAAAAGGTGCTGCATCAGCTGTCCGATGCGGTTAAACAGCGTCGCAGGTAAGCAGGGCGCAATAAAAAAGGGCCAGACATTGTCTGGCCCTTTTTGCACGGAAGCAAAATTACTTCGCTTTACCCTGATTGGCAACGGCCGCGGCTTTCGCTGCGATCTCGTCAGCATCACCCAGGTAGTAATGTTTGATCGGTTTGAAGTTTTCATCGAACTCGTACACCAGCGGAACGCCGGTCGGGATATTCAGTTCAAGAATCTCTTCTTCGCTCATGTTGTCCAGGTATTTCACCAGCGCACGCAGTGAGTTACCGTGGGCCGCCACGATCACTTTCTCACCACTTTTGATACGTGGCAGAATGGATTCGTTCCAGTAAGGGATCACGCGTTCGATGGTCAGCGCCAGGCTTTCGGTGGTGGGCAGCTGCTCAGGCTTCAGTGAAGCATAACGCGGGTCGTGTCCAGGAAAACGCTCATCGCTGCGGTCCAACTCTGGCGGAGTCACCGCGAAGCCACGACGCCACTGTTTAACCTGCTCGTCGCCGTATTTTGCGGCGGTTTCAGCTTTGTCCAGGCCCTGCAGCGCGCCATAGTGACGTTCGTTCAGACGCCAGGATTTCTCAACGGGCAGCCAGGCCTGATCCAGCTCATCCAGCACATTCCACAGGGTGTGAATGGCGCGTTTCAGCACAGAGGTGTAGGCGAAATCAAACACGAAACCTTCTTTCTTCAGCAGCTGTCCGGCTGCTTTAGCTTCGGTACGGCCCTTGTCAGAAAGGTCTACATCATACCATCCGGTGAAGCGGTTTTCGTTGTTCCACTGGCTTTCGCCGTGTCGCACCAGAACCAGCTTAGTTACAGCCATAGCTTAACTCCTTAATACTTGATGTTTCTGAGATAATGGAAACCTGCTGTCGCCAGCCCGTTGGCTGACCAATTGCGTTCTACCATAGCGGAAAACGGCGCACTGCGTAAGTCTGTCTGTGACGCACTGCGCGTTTTTCACACGGTGGCTCAGCGTGGTGTAAAGCGATAGCGCGTGACGGATTCCCAACGATCTCCCGGCTGCAGCCAGCAATCATCCTGTGGCCACTCGGGATGATTAGGCGAATCCGGTAAAAATTCACTCTCCAGCGCGATCCCCTGAAAAGCAGTATAGCTTTCCTGCTCCCGGGCGCGCGTGCCGGCCAGATAGTTACCGCTGTAGAACTGTAACGCGGGCGCTGACGTGGTCACGCTCAACTGGAGCTTGCCGTCCTCTGACCAGAGTTCAGCGGCAGGCTGGCTGCTATCGCCTGCACTGTTCAGCAGGAAAGCATGGTCATAGCCCTTAACTGCCTTCTGATCGTCATCGGCAAGAAAATCCTGCTCAATGCGTTTGGCCTGACGGAAATCGAAGCTGGTGCCGTCCACGGCCTTCAGTGGGCCGTTGGGAATCCCCTCGCTATCCACGGGCAGGTAACGATCGGCGTGCAGTTGTAACCGATGCTGGCGCGCATCACCATGATGCGCATCAAGATTAAAGTAAGCATGGTTGGTGAGACCGACCGGGCAGGGCTGGTCGCACTGCGCCTGATAGTGAATGGACAGGCAGTTATCGTCATCCAGCGCATAGCGTAAATCAGCAATAAGGTTGCCCGGGTAGCCCTGATCGCCATCGGGCGAATCAAGACGATAATGCACTTCCGTTTCTGACTGACTGACAATTTGCCAGCGGCGTTTATCAAACCCTCCTGGGCCGCCGTGTAACTGATGTTCGCCCTGATTGGCGCTCAACGGGCGGCTGATTTTATTCAGTTTTGCGCCGGCAATACGGTTTGCATAACGGCCTACCGTGGCACCCAGATAGGCATCCTGATGCAGATAGTCGGAAGGGGTTGCACAGCCCAGCAGGGCTTCACGCACGTGACCGTCCTGCAGTGGGACTCGCGCCGACAGCCAGGTTGCGCCCCAGTCCATAAAGGTGGCAATCATGCCATTGGCATTACGTAATACGGTGATGCGCCACGGCTGACCGTCCGGCGCATGGGAGTTCACATCGTTTAGCATTGGCCCGCTCCTTCTGATGCTTTGCACACGTAGAAGGTCTCCTTGATGCCCGTTTTGGCTTCATACTGGCTGGCGACGGCGGCCTGAACCCGATCCACCAGATCAAGCGGCATCAGGGCGACAATACAGCCACCGAAGCCACCGCCGGTCATGCGAACACCGCCACGATCGCCGATCTCGGCTTTAACAATCTCGACCAGGGTATCCACCGGCGGCACGGTAATTTCGAAGTCATCACGCATTGAGGCGTGAGATTCCGCCATCAGTTCGCCCATGCGGGCTAAATCGCCGCGAGACAGCGCCTCGGCGGCCTCCAGCGTACGGGCGTTTTCAGTGATAACGTGACGTACGCGTTTGGCAACCTGCGGATCTAACTGAGACTCAGCCGCGTTGAACTCGGCCAGGTCGACATCCCGCAGCGCCTTTTTGTTAAAGAAGCGTGCGCCGGCTTCACACTGCTCACGGCGAACGTTGTATTCGCTTCCCACCAGGCTGCGACGGAAGTTGGAATTGATGATGACCACGGCAATATCGTCCGGCATCGAAACCGGTGTCGTGCCCAGCGTCCGGCAGTCCAGCAGCATGGCATGATCTTTCTGGCCCAGCGCGGAAATCAGCTGATCCATAATGCCGCAGTTACAGCCCACGAACTGGTTTTCTGCTTCCTGACCGTTGACCGCGATGGCGGCGCCGTCCAGTGCCAGGTTAAACAGCTGCTGGAAAACCGTTCCGACCGCCACTTCCAGCGAGGCGGAAGAGCTAAGGCCCGCGCCCTGAGGCACGTTGCCGCTAATCACCATATCGACGCCGCCAAAATCCGGTGCGCGTTGCTGAAGGTGCTTGACGACGCCGCGCACATAGTTCGCCCACATGGGTTCTTTTACGCTGGTAATCGGGGCATCCAGTGAAAAGATGTCCTGCGCCTGATCGTAATCCACGGCAACCACGCGTACCTGGCGGTCGTCGCGTTTTGCACAGGCGATAACCGTTTGATAATCAATAGCGCAAGGCAGCACGAAACCGTCGTTGTAATCGGTGTGCTCGCCAATCAAATTAACGCGGCCTGGGGCCTGAATCGCGTGGGTAGGCGCATAGCCAAAGGTCTCAGTAAACACCTGCTGCGTGATGGTTTTTAAGCTCATTGTTGTGCCTCACGGAAATGAATATCGCTCACGGAACGCAGGCGTTCGGCTGCCTGTTCTGCGGTTAAATCGCGTTGGGTTTCAGCCAGCATCTCGTAGCCGACCATAAATTTGCGCACCGTTGCGGAACGCAGCAGCGGCGGATAAAAGTGGGCGTGCAGCTGCCAGTGTTCATTGTCGTCACCGTTGAACGGCGCGCCGTGCCAGCCCATGGAGTAGGGGAAAGAGCACTGAAACAGGTTGTCGTAACGGCTGGTCAGGCGCTTGATGGCACAAGCGAGATCGTCACGCTGCGCATCGGTCAAATCGGTCAGGCGCTTAACATGGGTTTTTGGCAGCAGCAGGGTTTCAAACGGCCACGCCGCCCACCAGGGCACCACGGCCAGCCAGTGTTCGGTTTCAACAACGGTGCGGCTGCCATCCTGCTGTTCACGCGCAAGGTAATCCACCAGCATCGGCGAGCCCTTTTGGGCAAAGTAGCGGCGCTGCAGATCGTCTTCGCGCTGGGCTTCATTAGGCAGAAAGCTGTTGGCCCACACTTGTCCATGGGGATGAGGATTAGAGCAGCCCATCGCGGCGCCCTTGTTCTCAAAGACCTGCACCCAGGGATAGTGCTGACCCAGTTCAGCTGTCTGTTCTTGCCAGGTGCGGACGACGTCCTGTAACGCGCTCAGTGACATTTCGGGCAGGGTTTTACTGTGGTCGGGCGAAAAACAGATGACGCGGCTGGTACCGCGCGCGCTTTCGCAACGCATCAACATGTCATCACTTTCAGGCGCGTCGGGCGTATCCGTCATCAACGCGGCAAAATCATTCGTAAAAACGTAGGTGCCTTGATAATCAGGATTCACATCGCCCGTGATGCGCGTGTTGCCTGCGCACAGGAAACAGTCAGGATCGTGTGACGGCAGCGTATTCACTGCGGGCGTTTCCTGAGCCCCCTGCCAGGGACGTTTGGCACGATGAGGAGAAACCAAAATCCACTGATCGGTCAGGGGATTGTAACGGCGATGAGGATGATCGGCCGGGTTAAATTTTTCCATGTTGCATCCTGGTAAGCGTCAAAATTAAAAAGTCATCAAGAAAAAATAGCACATCGGGTGAGTCAAAAACGTGATCCAGTCTGGATAAGTGGTATCGTTTACACAAGCTGAATATTCTTATTTAAAGGCGGATCCGCACATCGCATCGCTAAAAAACAGGTTTAAATGGTAGCGTTTACATCTGGTGGTAAACAACGCCGCTGGCACGGCGTCAGGGCACTCAAATCCTGTCCTGTTGGTAGCGATAGCCGCCGTCAGGCTGGGCCACAAAATGCAGACGATGGGTAATACACTGGGGCGCGTCCTCAGCATGATGTGAAACGAACAGCAGTTGAGTACGGTCTTCACCAATCAAAATATCGATGAAACGTCTTACCAGCTGGCGGTTGAGTGGATCAAGCCCCTGCAAGGGTTCATCCAGTATCAACAGCGTAGGATGCTTAACCAGCGCCCGGGCGATCAACACCAGCCGTTGCTGGCCCCAGGATAAACCGTGAAAGGGCATATCCCCCATTCTGCTATCCATGCCCAGCAGCGCCAGCCACTGACGCGCCAGCGCCATTTGGCGATCGGAGACGGCCTGATAAAGACCAATCGAGTCAAAAAAGCCGGACAGGATCACGGTCCGGACGTTGACGCTTACGCGGTAATCAAGATGCAGGCTGCTGCTGACATAGCCAATATGCTGTTTGATATCCCAGATGGTTTCGCCGCTGCCACGGCGCCGGCCAAACAGGGTTAAATCGTTGCTGTAGCCCTGGGGATGGTCGCCCGTGACCAGGCTGAGTAATGTGGATTTGCCCGCGCCGTTTGGCCCGAGAATATGCCAGTGCTCCCCGGTATTAACCTGCCAGTCGAGGCCGTCGATAATACGCTGGTCGTTATAGGATACGATGCCGTTACGCAGAAGCACTCGCGGCGCGTCATCTGCCAGCGGCGGTAGCGCATCCGGGACGTCGGCTTCCGGCAGCGCCATGCCAGCCAGTTGCTCACTGCGCGCCAGCTGGGCCACCAGCGCCTGCGCCAGAATCTCCTCACGGGGTCCGACATGCGTCAGGCTGCATTCTGCCAGTACGCCGACCCGGTCAACGTAGTCCGGAATATCATCAAAGCGGTTCAGCACCAGCACCAGGGTAAAATCCGCCTGCGGCAACTGGTGCAGCGTGGCGGTCAGATTCGCGCGCGATTCGACATCCAGGCCGTCGAAAGGCTCATCCAGAATCAGCAGGTCGGGCTGCTTCATCAGCGCCTGGCACAGTAATGTTTTGCGCGTTTCACCGGTAGAGAGGTATTTAAAACGGCGGTTAAGCAGGCCGGTGATACCAAACTGCGTGGCCAGCTGCTCGCAGCGCACCCTGTCTTTAACCTCATCCTGAATGATTTCAGCCGTTGTGCGGCCGGTATCATCCTCACCTTCGCTCAGCAGGTCGGTGTTATTCCGTTGCCACTCATCGGCGACCAGCTTCTGCAACTGCTCCAGCGACAGGCGGCTGGGACGTTGAAAATCACAGGTTACCTGACCTGACAGCGGTGCCAGTTCCCCCGAGAGGGCGCGCGCCAGTGAGGATTTACCACTGCCGTTGGCACCGACAAATGCCCAGCGCTCGCCGGGCTGAAGGTGTACATCGGTCAGCGACAACACTCGCGCATCATTAAGATGAAATATGCCTTGCGAAATATGCAATGAAGCCATGATTCGTTCCATTTTTTGCAGCGTTAACCGTTGTTGTAGCCACTGCTTCGAACGAAGTCAAACCCGAATGATAAATCAACGCAAAGCGGCGACGATGGCGTGGCTGGCGCTAAAGCTGGCGATCACGGCGTGACCCGGTTGCCACTGCCGACGCGCAATTTCCGCGTTTTCCAGCGTGGCACACAGCGTTTCACCGCCCGGCAGGCGCATCAGGACTTCACTGACCTGCTCACCGGTTTCGATAGCGCTTATGGTGGCGGCCAGCTGATTATCCGCCCCGGTTGCATGCGTATGAAGGCTGATCCACGGGGCTTTAATCAGAACCAGCACCTCTTTGCCTGCCTTGAGATGCAGGCGTTCTGCGCTGCGCGCGGTCAGGGCGACGTTGAGCCGGGTTACGCCATCCGAGAGCAGAATGGTCAGGTGCTGCTGGATATGCTGCGCGTCGTTATCCACCACGGTGCCGAACAGTTGATTACGTGCGCTGGTTTGCAATGAAGAGCGGGCGATAGCGGCCAGCAGGCTGTCCAGCGGCAGCGAGTCCTGTTGCAGAGCATCAAAGGCGTGCTGTTGAATCTTTTCCATCAGGCCGAACAGCTGTACCAGACGTTCGCCATAGCGGGTTAACTGCGCGCCACCGCCGCCTTTGCCACCGGTTGCCCGCGTCACCATTTCCTGTTCAGCCAGCTGGTTCATCTCGTTGATGGCATCCCAGGCGCTTTTGTAACTGATGCCCGCCAGCTTCGCGCCCTGGCTAATCGAACCGGTTTGCTGCACGCGCTTTAACAGTTCAATGCGGCGTGGATCGGCAAACAGCTTTTGCTGCAGGCGGATGTGAAGGGTGAGTTCGGCTTGCATGGTGGCTCCTGCAAAGAATGAATCGCGTAATCAGGCAGATGATAACGAGCTTTCAGCCTCAAAGTAAAAGCACGAAAAGGTCTGCGCAAAGTTTTACTAAGCCGTTACAATCTCTTTTTTTACACGCAAAGTGGGACTCTTCATGCTGGAACTCATCAAAAGCCTCGCCGTGGCAGTGATCATGGTACCTGTGGTAATGGCGATTATGTTAGGCCTGATCTACGGCCTGGGTGAAGTGTTTAACCTCATCTCTAAAACGGGTCGCCGCGATAACAACAACGCCCGCTCACAGAACTAATCCCCACACAACGTCCGCCTCAGTGCGGACGTTGTCCTCGCCCTGAACGCCTCTTTTTACTTTTTTGCTAATTTGACGCCGTTGTCAGATAATGCGTTGTATTATTCAATATATAACGATCGCTGGAGAAAAATCATGCGTTTACCCTTTCGTCGTCTGAGCATTGCGCTGGTAATGAGCGTTTCACTGGCAGGCCAGGCGCTGGCGGCCGATAAGGTCACCGTGTTTGCGGCGGCGTCACTCACTAACGCGCTGGAAGAGATTGCAGCACAGTACAAAAAAACGCACGGCACTGACGTTGTATCATCCTTTGCGTCGTCCTCGGTACTGGCGCGTCAGATTGAGCAGGGCGCACCTGCCGATCTGTTTATCTCAGCCGATCAACAGTGGATGGACGATGCCGTTGCTAAAAAAAGTATGATCGACAGCACCCGCTATACGTTGTTGGGCAATGACCTGGTGCTGATTGCACCGCGCAGCGACAGCGCCAAACCGGTGACGATCAACGATCAAACCAACTGGAAAAGCCTGTTGAAGGGCGAACGTCTGGCCGTGGGCGATCCCGATCACGTGCCGGCGGGCATCTATGCTAAAGAAGCGCTGCAAAAGCTGGGTGCCTGGTCTTCTGTGTCCCCGGCGCTGGCGCGTGCCAGTAATGTGCGCGCCGCCCTGGCGCTGGTGGAACGTAATGAAACGCCTTATGGCATTGTGTACGGCTCAGATGCTGTAGCCAGTAAAAAAGTTCAGGTGGTGGGCACCTTTCCGGAAGACAGCCACAAGCCGGTCGAATATCCTGTCGCAATCGTTAACGATCGCGACAACGCTGCCGTTAAGGCTTTCTATAACTACCTGAAAGGGCCTGAAGCGGCCGCAGTGTTCAAACAATACGGATTCTCGCCTAAAAAATGATACTCAGTGATGTTGAATGGCAGGCGGTCCTGCTCAGCCTGCAGGTGTCAGGCATTGCCGTACTGTGCAGTCTGCCATTCGGTATCCTGATGGCATGGGTGCTGGTACGTTGCCGTTTCCCCGGTAAAGCCATCCTCGACAGTGTGATCCACTTGCCTCTGGTACTGCCGCCGGTGGTGGTGGGTTACCTGTTGCTGATTGGCCTGGGTCGGCGCGGTATGATCGGTGAAAAACTGTATGAATGGTTTGGCTTCAGCTTCGCCTTTAGCTGGCGCGGCGCGGCGCTGGCCTCTGCGGTTATCGCCTTTCCCCTGATGGTGCGGGCCATTCGTCTGGCGCTGGAGGCGGTGGATAGCCGGCTGGAGCAGGCTGCGCGCACCTTAGGTGCCGGACGCTGGCGGGTCTTTTTTACCATTACGCTGCCGTTAACGCTGCCCGGTATTATTGTCGGCACCGTACTGGCCTTTGCCCGTTCCCTTGGCGAGTTCGGTGCCACTATTACCTTCGTTTCCAACATTCCCGGCGAAACCCGCACCATTCCTCTGGCGATGTATACGTTGATTGAAACGCCCGGGGCGGAAGGGGCCGCCGCACGTCTGTGCGTTATCGCGATCGTTCTGGCACTGGCTTCCTTACTGGCGTCTGAATGGCTGGCGCAGTGGGGGCGTAAACGGATGGGGGCTTCATGCTGACGCTGAACATGGCTCAACGCCTGGGCGAGCATCAGCTTGAGGTTGATGTGACGATCCCCGCCAGCGGTATCACCGCGATATTCGGCGTGTCGGGCGCGGGCAAAACCTCACTGATTAACGCCATTGGCGGCTTAACCCAACCTCAGCGCGGACGCATTCAGCTGAATGAGCGAATACTGTTTGATGCCGATCAGCAGATCGCCTTGCCGCCGGAAAAGCGCCGCATCGGCTACGTTTTCCAGGACGCACGGCTGTTTCCGCACTACCGGGTTCGGGGGAATTTACGTTACGGCCTCTCGGCCAGCATGAAGGGCCAGTTTGATTCGCTGGTGGCGTTACTGGGCCTTGAGCCGCTGCTGGATCGTTTTCCGCTGTCGCTGTCGGGCGGAGAAAAGCAGCGTGTTGCTATTGGCCGCGCCCTGCTCAGTGCGCCCGATATTCTGTTAATGGATGAGCCGCTGGCGTCGCTGGATTTACCGCGCAAGCGTGAGCTGATGCCTTATCTGCAGAAGCTGGCGAAGCAGGTTGATATTCCCGTGTTGTACGTCTCCCATAGCCTGGAGGAGATTCTGCAGCTGGCCGATAACGTGCTGGTGCTGGATCAGGGTAAGGTTAAAGCCTTTGGCCCGCTGGAGCGCGTCTGGAGCAGCAGCGCAATGCGGCCATGGCTGCCCGCCAGCGATCTGACCAGCGTGCTGCGTGTGCAGGTGCTGGAGCACCATCCTGATTATCCTATGTCGGCGCTGTCTCTGGGCGATCAACATATTTGGGTCAGTCGGGTGAATTTGCCCGTTAAATCGGCATTGCGGATCCGTATTGCCTCGGCGGACGTCTCCCTGACGCTGCAACCGGCTCAGCACAGCTCTATCCGCAATATCCTGCCTGCGCAGGTCGTCGAACTCATTGAGGTGGGCGATCAGGTTGAGGTCAGGTTGCGCATTGGCGTAAGCGAACTGTGGGCGCGCATCTCGCCCTGGGCGCGCGACGAGCTCAATATCCGGCCGTCACAGTGGCTGTATGCCCAGATTAAAAGCGTGTCGGTGACGGCCTGAACCCGGTTGGCGTGTGCCTTGCCGGGTTGGGCTGGATTACAGGACGTACTGGTAAAGCGTGTCGGCGATACTGGTTTCCAGGTTGGTGCCAGTGACCATTTTTGCCCGGGATTTAATCACGTCATCCGCATTCCCCATTGCCACGCCCAGCCCCACCGTTTCCAGCATGCTCAGGTCGTTATAGTTGTCACCAAAGGCAATGACGTCCTGCAGGCTCAGCCCCACGGATTCTACCCACTGCGCCAGGCGCTTGCCTTTGCTGTTGCCGCCGCGGGCTACATCGACCTGATCGTGCCATGACCATTCACAGGCCAGCCCGAGTTCGGTTTCCGCGCGCTGCGCAAACTGCTGCAGTTCGGTGGTGTTCTCATGAGACAGGGCAAACTTCCAGATCGACCCGGCCTCTCTGGCCGCCTGCGCCAGGCTGTCCACCTGCTTAAACACAGGACGCTGGTGCGGCGGAAGCGACTCACTCCACTTCAGTGTGCGAATCACATGGCCGGTTGGCGTTTGATACAGCATTGCATCGTCTACATACAGCAGGCCGTGAATCTGATGCTCGTCCAGCATCTCAATGACGCGCACCGCGCTGCCGACGTCCAGCGGGTCAGCGGCCAGCACTTTTTGGGCCGGATAGTCATACAAATAGGTACCATTACAGCAGATTGCAGGCGTATCCAAGGCTAACGTCTGGTAGAAAGGATGGATAGCGCAGTGATGACGGCCGGTCACGATAATCACCTTGACGCCAGCCTGACGCGCTTGAGTAATCGCTTCCACGGATTGGGGCAGAATGGTTTTCGTCGGGGTTAACAGCGTGCCGTCAAGGTCGAGGGCGATTACACGATAGCTCATTAATCCTCTCATCGGGATGGGTTAGCAGAACAGTAAGTCTACACCTGACCGTGGTACAGAAACAAAAATCAGGGCACAAATCATTCCAGCGAGACAGAAAAAAACGCGCTACAGTGACCCTCAGAACAACATGAGTCAGCGAAAAAGGAGAATACATGAAGCAGGTTGTCTACACCGCCAGTCCCGAGAGTCAACAAATCCATGTCTGGCAGTTGAATGAAGATGGCACCTTGACGCTCCTGCAGGTTACGGACGTCGCCGGTCAGGTTCAGCCTATGGTGGTGAGTCCAAAAAAAGATTTCTTGTATGTAGGCGTGCGCCCCGACTTCCGTGTACTGGCGTTTCGCATCGCCTCAGACGGCACCTTGACCGAAGCCGGACAGGCGCTTCTGCCGGGCAGCCCGACCCATATTTCCACCGATCATGCCGGCCGTTTCCTGTTTTGCGGCTCTTACAACGATGCGTGCGTCAGTATCAGCCCAATAGGGGATGACGGCGTGCCACAGGCACCGAGCCAGGTCATTAACGGCCTGGCGGGATGCCACTCCGCCAATATCGACAATGCCGATCGGACGCTGTACGTGCCTGCCCTGAAGCAGGATCGCATTTGCCTGTTTACCCTTGGCGCAGACGGTCAGTTAACCCCGCATTCACAGGAGCAGGTTACCACGGCGGAAGGCGCCGGGCCTCGCCACATGGCGTTTCATGCCAACGGACAGTACGCCTACAGCGTCAATGAGCTGAACAGCACGGTCGAGGTCTGGGCGCTGAACAATGCGCAGGGCAAGGTTGAGTCGGTACAGACGCTGGATATGATGCCGCCTGATTTTACCGGTACCCGCTGGGCTGCCGATATTCATCTGACGCCAGACGGACGTTTCCTGTATGCCTGCGATCGCACCAGCAGCACCTTAACGGTCTTTAGCGTCAGCGAAGACGGTGCCGTGCTGACAGTCGAAGGGTTTCAGCCGACCGAAACGCAGCCGCGCGGATTCAATATCGATCACGCGGGTCAGTTCCTGGTGGCGGCGGGGCAGAAGTCACACCACATCGAAGTCTACAATATCACTCAGCCACAGGGCTTACTGAAGCCGGTGGGCCGTTACGCCGTTGGACAGGGTCCTATGTGGGTAGTGGTACATCAGCTGGCAGGATAACCTGCAAATTGCCGCTTCCGGAACCGTTCGACAGGCCGGAAGCGGCATTTTTATGCGGCGATCAGACGTAATGAACGGTCAGCGATGCGCTGGCTAGCACGTGAAAATGCACGTTAAACCCGACCATGGCGCCGCTGGCACCCTCATCGACGTCGATTTTGTCCACATCCAGCGCATGAACGCTGAAAATATAACGATGGGTTTCACCGGCAGGCGGTGCTGCGCCGCCGTATCCGGCCTGACCGAAATCCGTGCGTGTTTGTAGCGCCCCGGCAGGCAGTGCGGCTTTACCCGAACCGGCACCTTGCGGCAGCGATGTGGTCTCGGCCGGAATATTCGCCACCACCCAGTGCCACCAGCCTGAGCCGGTAGGCGCATCCGGATCGAAGCAGGTGATGACAAAACTTTTGGTACCTTCTGGCGCATCTTCCCAGGCAAGGTGAGGGGAAAGATTATCGCCCTGATAACCCATTCCGTTAAAAACGTGTTTCTCCGGCATCTTGTCGCCGTCGTGTAAATCCTGGCTGTAAACTCGCATTACATCTCCTTGCGTTAATGGTCACTGCCTTTTCATCTTAACCAAAAGCCGGTTTACGTCCAGCCGTTGCAACATTAAGAAAGAAAGTGAGCGGGCTGCTCCAGTGCCGCCCCAATCGCATTGACCAGCTTATCCAGCGCCTCAGGGGAGATGATATAAGGCGGCATCAGATAAATCAGGCGGCCAAAAGGGCGAATCCAGACGCCCTGACTGACAAAGAACTGTTGCAGCGCCGCCATATTGACCGGTTGATGCGTTTCCACCACGCCAATGGCTCCCAGCACGCGCACGTCAGCCACCGCGGGCGCGTGACGCAGGGGCAGCAGCGCGCCACGCAGCTGACGCTCGATCGCCGCAACCTGCTGACGCCAGTCACCTTCCTGCACCATCGCCAGGCTTTCTGACGCCACCGCGCACGCCAGCGGATTGCCCATAAAGGTGGGGCCGTGCATAAAGCAGCCCGCCGGACTGAGGCTGATGGTATCGGCCACGTCACGGGTGGTGAGGGTAGCGGCGAGGCTCATCGTGCCGCCGGTCAGGGCTTTGCCTACGCACATGATGTCCGGTGAAATCGCCGCATGTTCGCAGGCGAACAGCGTACCGGTGCGGCCAAAGCCGGTTGCGATCTCATCGGCGATCAGCAGAATGCCGTAGCGATCACAGGCTTCTCGTACACACTGCAAATAGCGCGGATGGTAAAAACGCATTCCCCCGGCACCCTGAACGATGGGTTCCAGAATCACCGCGGCCAGCTGCCCCCGATGCTGCTGGATCAGCCGGATAAAATCCTCTGCATCACGCGCATCCCACTCGTCATCAAAACCGCACTGCGGCGCCGCGGCGAAATGGTGTTCCGGCAGGTAGCCGCGCCACAGGCTGTGCATGGAATTATCCGGATCGCATACCGACATCGCGGCAAAGGTATCGCCGTGATAACCGCGTTTGAGCGTCAAAAATTGCTGACGCGTCTCGCCTCGCCCAAGCCAGTATTGCAGCGCCATTTTCATCGCGACTTCAACGGCGACCGAGCCGGAATCGGCCAGAAATACACATTCCAGCGCGTCTGGCGTCATCGAGACCAGCTGACGACACAACGCCACCGCGGCAGGATGGGTAATGCCGCCAAACATCACGTGGGACATCTGCCCCATCTGCTGTTGCAGGGCGCGATTCAGGCGCGGATGGTTATAGCCATGTATCGCCGCCCACCAGGACGACATTCCGTCCACCAGGGTACGACCATCTGCCAGCTGCAGATGATAATCCTGTGCCGCAACAACCGGATAGCAGGGCAGCGGCTGCTGCATTGAGGTGTAGGGATGCCAGATATGCTGGCGATCAAATTCAGCGTCCTGAGAAGTAAACATCGGAGTTGTAAACCAAAATAAAAAGATTTAGTTTACAAGTATAACCACGTTAACTGTCGGGATGACACCTTTTTTGGAGTAAGTAATGTCACAACGTTGGACTCTGGCTCAGGCCCAGGCGCTGTTTGATCGGCCATTTCTTGAACTGATGTTTGAAGCGCAACAGGTGCACCGCCAGCACTTCGATCCACGTCAGGTGCAGGTCAGCACACTGCTGTCGATTAAAACCGGTGCCTGCCCGGAAGACTGCAAATATTGCCCGCAAAGCGCCCGCTACAAGACGGGCCTGGAATCTGAGCGACTGATGGAAGTGGATGAGGTACTGCGTTCCGCGCAAAAAGCCAAAGCCGCAGGCTCCAGCCGCTTCTGCATGGGGGCGGCATGGAAAAACCCCAGCGATCGCGATATGCCCTACCTGGAAAAGATGGTCGAAGGCGTCAAAGCGATGGGCATGGAAACCTGCATGACGCTTGGCACGTTGAGCGACAGTCAGGCGCAGCGTTTAGGCAGTGCCGGACTGGATTTCTATAATCACAATCTGGACACCTCACCGGAGTTTTACGGCAATATCATCACCACGCGCAGCTATCAGGAACGACTGGATACGCTGGGGAAAGTGCGTGATGCCGGCATCAAGGTCTGTTCGGGCGGGATTGTGGGCCTGGGTGAAACCGTAAACGACCGTGCCGGACTGCTGGTACAGCTGGCTAACCTGCCGACGCCGCCTGAAAGTGTGCCCATCAACATGCTGGTGAAGGTGAAAGGCACGCCGCTGGCAGACAATGATGACGTTGAACCGTTCGACTTTATCCGCACCATCGCCGTGGCGCGCATCATGATGCCCACCTCGCATGTTCGCCTGTCCGCAGGCCGTGAGCAGATGAACGAGCAAACCCAGGCGATGTGCTTTATGGCCGGGGCAAACTCCATTTTTTACGGTTGCAAGCTGCTGACGACGCCGAACCCGGAAGAAGACAAAGATATGTTGCTGTTCCGTAAGCTGGGGCTGAATCCTGAGCATACGCAGACCGCAAACGGCGACAATGCTCAGCAGCAGCAGTTAAGTGAGCAACTGCTTCATGCCGATACAGAAACATTCTATAACGCGGCGCTGTAATGAGCTGGCAGCAACGCATCCAGCAGGCGCTGATACAGCGCCGTGCTGAAGATGGCTGGCGCGAACGGCGCGTGATAGAAGAGAATCAGACGCGCCTGATCCGCCATGCCGGTCAGACCTTTCGCCATTTCTCCAGTAACGATTATCTTGGGCTGAGCCAGCATCCCGCCGTCATGGCGGGCTGGCAACAAGGCGTGGACGAGGCCGGTGCCGGTGCGGGTGCATCGGGCCATGTAACCGGTTTTCATCGTTTACATGCCGAGCTGGAAGCACAGCTGGCAGACTGGCTGGGCTATTCGCGCGCGCTGCTGTTTATTTCCGGCTTTGCAGCGAATCAGGCGGTGATTCACCTGCTGGCAGAGAAAAATGACCGCATTCTGGCCGACAAACTGACGCATGCTTCGCTGCTGGAGGCCGCCAGCCAAAGCCCTGCTCAGCTGCGCCGCTTTACCCATAACGATCCTCTCAGTCTGGCTAAGCGCCTCGATGCGCCCTGCGAAGGGCAAACGCTGGTGGTAACCGAAGGGGTTTTCAGTATGGACGGCGACAGCGCGCCCCTTCAGGCGATCGCCGACCGGGCGAAACATGCCGGTGCCTGTTTGCTGGTCGATGATGCGCACGGCATAGGGGTGACGGGCGAGCAGGGACGTGGCAGCTGTTGGGCACAGGGCATGAAACCCGACCTGCTGGTGGTGACCTTTGGCAAAGCCTTTGGCGTAAGCGGGGCCGCGCTGTTGTGTGATGAGGCGACCGCCGATTACTTTGTGCAATTTTCCCGTCATCTGATTTACTCCACGGCGATGCCGCCAGCCCAGGCCAGTGCGCTGTTAGCGTCGCTGAAACAGGTGCAGGCGGGTGATGACCGCCGTCAACGTCTCGCGCGTAATATCGCCCATTTCCGGCACGGCGCGGCCTCGTTGCCCTGGCAACTTATGGCGTCGTCCAGCGCCATTCAGCCATTAATCGTCGGGGATAACGGCGAGGCGCTGGCGCTGTCTGCGCGCCTGGCCAGGGCGGGCTGCTGGGTCAGTGCGATCCGTCCGCCGACCGTGCCGCCGGGCACGGCCCGTCTGCGCATCACGCTTACCGCCGTCCATGAGCCAGAGGATATTGATGCCCTGCTGGAGGCGCTGTATGACGCTGCAGGTTGATAAAGGCGCGGTTGCACGGGCATTTGGCCGCGCCGCATCTCAGTATGATCACTATGCTGAACTCCAGCGGCTGAGCGGGGACGCGCTACTGGCGCAGGTGCCAGCGCACAGCGGTTTGCAACTGCTGGATGCCGGATGCGGAACCGGCTGGTACAGCCGGATATGGCGCGATCGGGGTAAAGAGGTCACGGCGCTGGATCTTTCCCCGCAGATGCTGCAACAGGCCCGGCAAAACGGGGCCGCGCATCACTATCTGGCTGGCGATATTGATGCTCTGCCACTGGCAGACCAGTCTGTTGACCTCGTATGGAGCAATCTGGTGGTGCAGTGGAGCGAGAATCTTCAGGCGGCGCTGATGCAGTTTAACCGGGTACTCAGGCCTGGCGGCTGCCTGCTGTTTTCCACCCTGAGCGCGGGCTCTCTGCACGAAGTGCATCAGGCCTGGTCACAGGTGGATGGCCGTCTCCATGCGAACCGCTTTTTGCCTGCACAGGAGATTGCTGCCGCCTGTGAAACACAGCGTCTGCGCTGCCATGCGCAAACCCTTACCCTGCATTTTCCCGATGCGCTGAGTGCAATGCGCTCCCTGAAGGGCATCGGGGCAACGCATCTGCATACCGGACGGTCTGGCTGCGTATTAACGCGCCAGCGTCTTGCTCAGCTCGAAGCCCACTGGCCGCGGGATGAGCAGGGTTTCCGCCTCAGTTACCATCTTATGTTTGGAGTGACACAATGTTGAATCGCTGGTTTGTTACCGGCACCGACACCGAAGTCGGTAAAACGGTTGCCAGTGCGGCGCTGCTGCAGGCTGCCACCGCCGCAGGCTACCGCAGTGCGGGCTATAAACCTGTGGCCTCAGGCTGCGAGCTCACCGCAGCAGGCGTGCGCAACAGTGATGCGCTGACCTTACAGCGTTACAGCAACGTCCCGCTGCGCTACGAACAGGTCAATCCACTGGCGTTTATGGAGCCGACTTCACCTCATATCGCCAGCGCGGATGAGGGCAGACCGATTGAGTTTGCCACGCTGTCGGCGGGGCTGCGGGAACTTGAGCCGCTGGCAGAATGGATTTTGGTGGAAGGTGCGGGCGGCTGGTACACGCCGCTTTCTGAGACGCAAACCTATGCAGACTGGGTCGAGGAGGAGCAGCTACCGGTCATTTTGGTGGTGGGCGTCAAGCTGGGATGTATCAATCATGCCATGCTGACTGCCGATGCGATTCGCGCACGCGGCCTGCACCTGGCGGGCTGGATCGCCAATACGGTACAGCCACCCGGCCAGCGTTATCAGGCCTACCTGGCGGCCTTAACGCAGCGGCTTCCTGCACCTTGCCTGGGCGTGATCCCCTGGCTAACCCAGGAAGACCAGCAGGCAAACTGTGGACATTATCTGACGCTGCCGGATCGATCAGGCCACCGTTAACCACTTCTCCAGGGTCGCGTCATCCAGCTGGGCGACGTTACCCTGTGCTACATTGCGCCCGCGATGCAGCAGGAGAAAGTTGTCAGCCACGCGGCGAATCAGCGAGACGCGCTGTTCAAGCAGCAGAATCGTCAGGCCGTAGTCACGATTAAGGCGACGAATCAGATTCCCCATCTCTTCTTCCAGCCAGGGCGCCATGCCGTCGGCGGGCTCATCCAGAATCAACAGGCGGGGCTGCAGCACCAGCGCACGGGCCAGTGCCAACTGCTGCTGCTGATAGACCGGCAGGTCGCCGCTGCGCTGCTGACGCAGCGAATAGAGCGCGGGTAACAGATCAAAGATCATTTCCGGGATCGCCCGATAAGTGTCATTCGCCTGTGCACCTGCCAGTAAGGCAATCAGTAAATTATCCTCAACGCTCATCTGAGTAAAAATGTGGCGCCCCTGCGGAACAAACCCGATCCCCTGTCGGGCCCGCAGCTCAGCAGGCTGCGAGAGCAGGTCTTCCGGCGGCGAGCCATCCTGCTGCCAGCTGATCGTCCCGCTGTTAATCGGTAGCTTGCCCATAATGCAGTTCACCAGCGTGGTTTTTCCCATACCGGGGCGTCCCAGTATGCCGGTGCAGGTGCCGGGAGGCAGATCAAGATCCACATTCCAGAGAATATGATTTTTACCGTAAAACTGATTCACCGACCGTAAACTTAGCATCTGACGCGCTCCTTCCAGATAATTAACCTGAATGCTTTCGCCGTTCATTTCTGGTAAATCGCTCTAATGAGATAGCGGCGCATTTCACGCGGCTACTGCCTGTAACACTCAGATGAGAGAGCATGCAATTACCAGGCCAGAGTCTCAACGGCGAGTGGAGTCGGGGCTAACCAGCGAAAATCACCCTGTTTAAAGATAAATAAAAGTTAACAATTCCATGTCAGGACGCTTACGCGGTACAGCGTTGGTGCAGGTTCATGAAGCCGGGAAGTGCACCTGCTCGTTAATGGGGCAATGAAAAAAAGAAAAGTGAGACGCACTTGTCGCCGATCAAGGCACGGATTGCGCTGATAGCTAAATCACTACCCGTTAGCGTCAGAAAATAAGCGAAAAAAAATATTTTTTTATCGCCCAAAGGAGAGTGAAAAAAATTATACACAGCCGATGTGCAAAGGGCTGTCATTAGTTATCCACTATTCCTGTGGATAACCTTGTGTATTAGGTAATGAAAACAGGTTGGAAGCGAGGAAATACGGGGCCTGGTAATCCGATGATGAGAATCTGGGCTTTTTAAAGTAACGACATTAATTCAGTGACTTAGCAAAAAACAAGCCTGCCGGATTGGGGCCGATTCATCAAACTGCAATTTTATGACACATGCTTGACAAATGTTAAATCAATATCGGGCTTGGGGATAACCTTGCGCAACAGAATCCGGTTAGCGCGCGCGATAATGTCAAAGAGTCAAGCGTAAAGTGGTTGCCGTTACTGTGCATCAACACTGTTATTATATCCAGTATTATTTTCTGGCAAAATCGCCATAGCAGAGTAAAATAATGGGCTGCCCGCCGTCTTTCATCTGCAGGAACCGCATTCATGAGTAAAGATTTTAAACTGAACTCCGCTTTCAAGCCTTCCGGCGATCAGCCAGAGGCGATCCGTCGTCTTGAAGCCGGACTGGAAGATGGCCTGGCGCACCAGACGCTATTAGGCGTTACCGGATCGGGTAAAACCTTTACCGTGGCTAACGTGATCGCCGATCTTAACCGGCCCACCATGGTGCTGGCACCGAACAAAACGCTGGCGGCCCAGCTGTATGGTGAGATGAAGGAGTTTTTCCCGGACAACGCGGTGGAGTTTTTTGTCTCCTATTACGATTACTACCAGCCTGAAGCCTATGTCCCAAGCTCTGACACCTTTATCGAAAAAGACGCCTCGGTTAACGAACACATCGAGCAGATGCGTCTTTCCGCCACTAAAGCATTACTGGAGCGGCGTGATGTTATCGTCGTTGCCTCAGTGTCGGCCATTTACGGTCTGGGCGATCCCGATCTTTATCTGAAAATGATGCTGCACCTGACGCGCGGTATGATCATCGACCAGCGCAGCATTCTGCGTCGCTTGTCAGAGCTGCAGTACACGCGCAACGACCAGGCGTTTCAGCGCGGCACCTTCCGGGTGCGTGGCGAGGTCATCGATATTTTTCCGGCAGAGTCCGATGATATGGCACTGCGGGTGGAGTTATTTGACGAAGAGGTCGAGCGCCTGTCCCTGTTTGATCCGCTCACCGGGCAGGTTGAATCGGTTGTACCGCGTTTTACCATCTATCCGAAAACGCACTACGTTACGCCGCGTGAGCGCATTCTGCAGGCCATGGAAGACATCAAGGTTGAACTGGCCGACCGGCGTAAAACCCTGCTGGAAAACAACAAACTGCTGGAAGAGCAGCGCATCACTCAGCGCACCCAGTTTGATCTGGAGATGATGGGCGAGCTGGGCTACTGCTCCGGCATCGAAAACTACTCGCGTTACCTGTCGGGCCGTGGGCCGGGAGAGGCGCCGCCTACGCTGTTTGACTATCTCCCCGCAGATGGCCTGCTGGTGGTGGATGAGTCCCACGTCACGATTCCCCAAATTGGCGGCATGTATCGTGGCGACCGTGCACGTAAAGAGACGTTGGTAGAGTACGGTTTCCGACTGCCTTCGGCGCTTGATAACCGTCCGATGAAGTTCGAAGAGTTTGAAGCGCTGGCCCCTCAGACGATCTATGTGTCGGCAACGCCGGGCAAATATGAGCTGGAGAAATCCGGCGACGAGGTCATCGATCAGGTGGTGCGTCCAACCGGCCTGCTGGATCCGATTCTTGAGGTCCGCCCCGTGGCGACGCAGGTTGATGATTTACTGTCTGAGATCCGCCAGCGCGTTACGATCAACGAGCGCGTCCTGGTGACCGTCCTGACTAAACGCATGGCGGAAGATCTGACAGAGTACCTTGAAGAACACGGTGAAAAGGTGCGCTATCTGCACTCGGATATCGACACGGTGGAAAGAATGGAAATCATTCGTGACCTGCGCCTGGGCAAATTTGACGTACTGGTTGGGATCAACCTGTTGCGAGAAGGGCTGGACATGCCTGAGGTATCGCTGGTGGCCATTCTGGATGCGGACAAAGAGGGCTTCCTGCGTTCGGAGCGTTCGCTGATTCAAACCATTGGTCGTGCGGCACGTAATATTAACGGTAAAGCGATTCTGTATGGCGACAAGATCACGCCTTCAATGGCCAGAGCGATTGAAGAAACGGAACGCCGCCGTGAGAAGCAGCAGCGGCATAACGAAGAAAACGGCATCGTGCCTCAGGGCCTGAACAAGAAAATCACCGATATCCTGGAACTGGGCAATAACGTGGTGAAAACGCGTGGTAAAGCCAAGCCCGCTAAGCGCAATGCCGCTGAGGCAGACGCCGATTACCTGGCGTTGTCCCCCCAGGCGTTGCAGAAAAAGATCCACGAGCTGGAAGGGCAGATGCAGCAACATGCGCAAAACCTGGAGTTCGAACAGGCGGCGGGCCTGCGCGATCAGCTGCAGGAATTGCGCACATTGTTTATTGCGGTGTCCTGATTCAGTTAAATCCCTGAACGGCGTGCTCCAGCGCGGCGCGCAGCAGTTGGCGGTCGTGGCGGTACTTGATATCGGCGGCCTCCAGCGGTTCACGAATAATCAGGCGGTTTTCCACCCGGCTGACGTCCGTGGACGGGCCAACTACGATCGCGTCGATCACCCGCTTGCCAATGTAGTGCTCCATCATCGCCAGTTTGTCGGCCACGGTAAGCGTTGCCGCCGCAGGACTCAACTCGCGGCCCAGGTTGCCGATAAACACCATGTTAGCGGGCGTCCGGCGTAATGCC
Source organism: Pantoea ananatis LMG 2665 (assembly GCF_000710035.2). Lineage (GTDB taxonomy): Bacteria > Pseudomonadota > Gammaproteobacteria > Enterobacterales > Enterobacteriaceae > Pantoea > Pantoea ananatis. The sequence continues at coordinate 386,385 of NZ_JMJJ01000004.1, forward strand.
TGCGCCATCTCTTTCATGAGCAGAATGGGCATCAGGCTGGTGTAAAAGCTGCCCGGTCCAATCAGAATGAGATCGGCTTCTGCAACAGCATCGAGCGCCTCGCGGGTGGGCAGCACGGCAGGATGCAGCATCAGTTCCTGCGGTGGAAGCTGCATGGCGTCGATAGCGGTTTCCCCATACACCGCGTTGCCCTCGCTATCGGTTGCAACTAAATCAACCGGATGCTCTGACATGGGGATTAAAAAGGCGTCAACTTTCAACAGGTTTCTGATGATGTTGACCACTTCCAGCGGCCGCACGCTAAGGTGATCCAGCGCTTTCAGTATCAGGTTACCCAGATTGTGTCCGGCCAGTTCACCGTTGCCGGTAAAGCGATATTCGAACATGGCGGAGGCCACGCTCGGCTCCGTGATCAGCTGGTTAATACAGTTACGCAGGTCGCCCCAGGCGATGCCACCTTCTGCGCGACGAATGCGGCCCGTGGAGCCACCGTTGTCTGTCGTGGTCACAATGCCTGTGAGGCGTGAACCCAGAGGGGACAGGGCCGACATCACGCGTCCTAATCCGTGTCCGCCACCTAAGGCCACCACGCGATCCAGGTCCGCCAGTGTTCGATTCATACTTCTCCTTTTCACGTCTGCGCCGGCCAGCGGCCCGGTTGATGCAGACGGGGGGTAATTTACGTCAATGCTTACCGGGTATTTTAACTTATCCTGTGAGCGAAATACGGTGAAAGTTAACGTTATGAAGCACACAGAGTAAAAGCCGTGGATGGCGCATCGCCACTAATCGCGCTACCATCTGTATACCGCGTTGACCAGCCGGTTAACGTACACTCAAGCCTGAATGCCTACGTCGGTGGATAGGGGATTCAGGCCGTAGCCTACGCGCTACCAGGGTGCAGGAAGAAATGACTGCATCTCCCGAATTGGAAAGGTGTTCTGGTGTCACAATTTACTGATGCATTTGCGCGCAAATTTTACTATTTGCGCCTGTCGGTCACGGATGTATGCAACTTCCGTTGTACCTATTGCCTGCCCGATGGCTATCAGCCAAACGGTATCCGCAATAAAAGTTTTCTCTCGCTGGATGAAATTCGTCGGGTCACGCGCGCCTTCGCGGCGGCGGGCACGGAGAAAGTGCGCCTGACCGGCGGTGAACCCTCATTACGTCGCGACTTTACCGACATCATTGCGGCGGTCAGAGAAAACGCGGCTATCCGCCACATCGCCGTCACCACCAATGGTTACCGGCTGGCGCGTGACGTTAAGCAGTGGCGCGATGCCGGACTCACCGCCCTGAACGTCAGCGTGGACAGCCTTGATGCACGCCAGTTTCATGCCATAACCGGTCAGGATAAATTCCACCAGGTGATGGCCGGGATCGATGCGGCCTTTGAGGCCGGCTTCAGCCAGGTCAAAGTGAACAGCGTGCTGATGCGCGACGTCAACAGCCATAATCTCACGACCTTTCTTGACTGGATCCGTACGCGCCCCATTCAACTGCGTTTTATTGAGCTGATGGAAACCGGTGAGGGCGGTGCGCTGTTTCGCGAGCAGCACGTGTCGGGCGAGGTGATCCGCGATCGACTTCTCGCGCAGGGCTGGCAGCGCCGTATCAGCGGCCGCAGCGATGGCCCGGCGCAGGTGTTTTATCATCCGGATTACGTGGGTGAAATCGGACTGATCATGCCGTATTCCAAAGATTTTTGCGCCAGCTGTAACCGCCTGCGGGTTTCCGCTCAGGGTAACCTGCACCTGTGTCTGTTTGGCGATGGCGGTATTCCGCTGCGTGATTTACTGGCGTCCGACGATCAGCAAGATGAATTGCAGGCGCGCATCGCCAGCAGCCTGGGCCAGAAAAAACAGACGCATTTTCTGTTGCAGGGGAATACCGGTATCACACAGAATCTTTCTTACATTGGCGGTTAATTGCAGGAGCAAATATGGGTAAACCAGCCAGCGCGTTTCAACCGTTACAGCTTGCCACGCTGACGGTCTCAGACAGCCGTGATGCCAGTAATGATACGTCCGGGGATTATCTGCGTGAGGCCGCGGCCGAAGCCGGACACAGCGTCATCGACCACGCCATCGTGCCCGACAATCTTTACCGCATTCGGGCTATTGTCTCACGCTGGATTGCCAGTGAAGACGTTCAGGTGGTTATCGTCAACGGCGGCACCGGCTTGAACCTGAAAAACAGCACCCCTGAGGCGCTCCTGCCGCTGTTCGATCGGGAAATCGAAGGCTTTGGCGAGCTGTTTCGCATGATTTCCTATGAAGACATCGGCGGTTCGACGTTACAGTCCCGCGCGGTCGCCGGTCTGGCAAACCAGACGTTAATTTTCGCGGTTCCCGGCTCGACATCGGCCTGTACCAGCGCCTGGGAGCGCATCATCGCCGAGCAACTGGATGCCCGTACGCGTCCCTGCAACTTTGTTACTCATTTAAAGAAGCTTTGAGCATGTCACAACTTACCCACATTAACGCCGCTGGCGAAGCCCATATGGTGGATGTTTCCGCTAAAAACGACACCGTGCGCGAGGCACAGGCTGAAGTGCTGGTGCTGATGAAGCCGGAAACCTTACAGATGATTATTGAGGGCAGTCACCACAAAGGTGACGTGTTCGCGACGGCGCGCATCGCCGGTATTCAGGCGGCAAAACGCACGTGGGAGCTGATCCCCCTTTGCCATCCGCTGATGCTGAGCAAAGTGGAAGTCGCGCTGGTGGCTGAGCCAGCGTGGAACCGGGTGCGCATTACGTCACTGTGTCGGCTCACCGGGAAAACCGGGGTAGAAATGGAAGCCCTGACGGCGGCCTCCGTAGCCGCGCTGACCATCTATGACATGTGCAAGGCGGTACAAAAAGACATTGTCATCGACCAACTGCGCCTGCTGCACAAAAGCGGCGGCAAAAGCGGCGATTTTCAGGCGGTTGCCCATGATTAAGGTGCTGTTTTTTGCTCAGGTGCGGGAACTGGTGGGCACCGATTCGCTCACCCTGGCTCCGGATTACCCCGATGTGGCGGCGCTGCGGGCTGCTCTGGCGCAGCGGGGCGAACGCTGGGCGTTGGCCTTGGACAGCGAACGTTTACTCGCCGCAGTTAACCAGACGCTCACCGCACTGCATCATCCCCTGCAGGACGGCGATGAAGTGGCCTTTTTTCCGCCGGTGACGGGAGGATAAATGGACACGCAAATTCGGGTGGGCCCGGCTGCCTTTGATATGGCTCAGGAGTACCAGTGGCTGGCAGGATGTCCAGAAGACGGCGCTGTGGTGACCTTTACCGGCAAAGTGCGCAATCATAATCTGGGAGATGATGTGGCGGCCCTGACGCTGGAGCATTATCCCGGCATGACGGAAAAGGCGCTGCAGGAAATCATTGATGACGCACGCCAGCGCTGGCCGCTGCAGCGGGTTTCCGTGATTCACCGCATTGGTGAACTCTTCCCCGGCGATGAAATTGTGTTTGTTGGCGTCACCAGCGCACACCGCAGCAGCGCGTTTGCCGCCGCGGAGTTTATTATGGACTACCTGAAAACCCGTGCTCCGTTCTGGAAACGTGAAACCACCGAACAGGGCGACCGCTGGGTGGATGCGCGCAACAGCGATCATGAGGCCGCTCAGCGCTGGGATTAGGGGCGAGCGTTGCGCTGCGGGGGCAAACCGGATCTTTCCCTACGCGTGCTCGCCGCCGCCCTCGTCGCGTTGCAACGGCATCACGTCACCGTCCAGCGCGTTGACATCACAGATCCCTTTTCCGCCAGTTGCGCGAAAAGCGATAACCTGAGTTCAGATAATCCACCCTGCTCTGCGAAGCGGGGCAGTGTTAAGCTACTCTTTTTCCCCTCAGAGGACAGGTATGTCATTCACTTCTTTACCCAAACGCCTGACGCTGCTTGCCGTGCTGATCCTGGCGGGCTGTAGCAGTAAAAAAACGCCGGAAGCGCCTGCAAAGCAGCCTGAGGATGTCAAAGCGCAGATCCAACGCCTGCTGCCTGCCAACGTCAGTAACAAATCAGGCTGGGCGGAGGATATCTATACCTCATTCCGCACCCAGGGGCTTGAGGCCAGCGACAGCAACCTGTGCGCGGTCATTGCCGTAGCGGGACAGGAGTCGGGTTTTGACGCCAGCGGTAACGTGCCCGGCATGTCAAAAATTGCCTGGGACGAGATCGACCGCCGCGCGGCGAAGGTTCACGTGCCGGCGTTTTTAGTGCGCACAGCGCTGCTCATCAAATCCAGCAACGGCGAAAGCTATGCCGCGCGGCTGGATAAAGCCAAAAGTGAAAAAGATCTGAGCGATATTTTCGATGACTTTATCGAGATGGTGCCCATGGGGCAGACGTTGTTTGGCAACCTTAACCCTGTGCATACCGGCGGGCCGATGCAGGTGAGCATCGCGTTTGCCGAAGCCCATGCCAAAGGCTACCCATGGCCGGTTGACGGCTCCATCCGCCGTGAGGTTTTCACCCGCCATGGCGGCGTTTATTTCGGCACGATGCACCTGCTCGGTTATCCCACCGATTACAGCAAGCCACTTTACCGCTTTGCGGACTATAACGCGGGCTGGTACGCCAGCCGCAATGCCGCTTTCCAGGCGGCAGTCTCTCGTGCGACAGGCATGAAACTGGCGCTGGATGGCGATCTCATTCAGTACGGCTCAGACAAGGCGGGATCGACGGAGCTGGCGGTGCGCACCCTGGCGAAACGCCTGGATATGAGCAACAGCGAAATTCGCGACGATCTTGAGCAGGGCGAAAAGGCCGAATTCAGTAACAGCGACGTGTGGAAGCAGGTCTTTGCGCTGGCAGATAAAATGGCCGGACGGCGCCTGCCCCGTGAAATGTTGCCGGGCATTAAGCTTGAAAGTCCTAAAATCACCCGCAATTTAACCACCGCGTGGTTTGCTCAGCGCGTGGACGGTCGTTATCAGCAGTGCATGTCACGTCAATAAGCACGGCGTTGTGGCGCAGTTGAACAGAGCTGTGCCACACTTAACCAGGCTCCCCTGTCAGGGGAATAACCCATTTGTTCAACAAGAGGTGCATCATGGACCGATATCCACAGAATGATTCAATAGTTCAGCCTGCATCTCGCGGGTTGCAGGCTTACATGGCACAGGTTTATGGCTGGATGACCTGTGGTTTATTACTCACCGCGTTTGTCTCCTGGTTTGCCGCCCGCACGCCGGCGGTGATGGAGCTGGTGTTTGCAAACCGCATTACCTTCTTCGGCCTGATTATTGTGCAGCTGGCGCTGGTGTTCTTCCTCTCTGGCATGGTCCATCGCCTGAGCGGTGCCGTAGCGACAGGGTTATTTATGCTCTATTCGGCCCTGACCGGGTTAACCATGGCCAGCATCTTCCTGGTGTACACCTATTCCTCCATTGCCAGTACGTTCTTTGTCACGGCGGGGATGTTTGGTGCCATGAGCTTCTATGGCTACACCACCAAGCGCGATCTGAGCCGCCTGGGCAGCCTGCTGTTTATGGCGCTGATCGGTATTCTGCTGGCATCGCTGGTGAACTTCTGGCTGAAAAGCCCGGCGTTGATGTGGGCGATTACCTACATTGGCGTGGTGGTGTTTGTGGGCCTGACGGCCTATGACACGCAGAAACTGAAAAACATTGGCGAGCAGATTGATGCGCGCGACACGGAAAACCTGCGTCGCTACTCGATCATGGGCGCGCTGACGCTCTACCTTGACTTCATCAACCTGTTCCTGATGCTGCTGCGTATTTTCGGCAATCGCCGCTAAAAAACGGGCTGCTCTGGTTTGCCAGAGCAGCCGCTCCCCGGTTACGACTTCTGCAGTTTCTGTTCGTTTTTATGCCGCATATGCTTAGCGCGACTCTCCAGCCCCAGGTACAGCACCAGCGCCAGCAGCAGGGGCAAAATAAAGTAGAGCACCCGGTAGGCCAGCAGGGCGGCAATAATGGTACCGTGAGAAAGATCTTCGCCGCTCAACAGCGCTAAAAACACCGCCTCAAGCACGCCAATCCCCGCCGGAATATGAATAATCACGCCAGCGATACTGCTGATCAATAAAACCCCCAGCACCATCGGATAGCCCACATCCCGGCCCAGTAGCAACCAGATAATGGTGCCCATCACCATCCAGTTGGCACAGGAAACGGCAAACTGAAACAGCGCCATACGTAATGAAGGCAGCTGTAACGTCTGGCCTTTGACCGTCCAGCGGCGACGTTTTGAAAAGGCACAGGACCAGAGGTAGAAGGCGACCAGCACCAGCAAGACAACCCCGATCAGCCGTAGCGTGGTTTCGCCAATAAACCAGCCGCTGGGAATGGAAACCATGCCCGCGCTGAAAACGACGCCCGCCAGCAGGATATAGCCCAGCCAGTTGGTGGCAATGCTGAGTGAGAAAATGCGCGTAATGGTACCGCTGTCCAGGCCAAGGCGTGAGTACAGCCGATAGCGCATAGCCACGCCGCCAACCCAGGTACTGAGGGTGAGGTTAAAGGCATAGCAGATAAACGACACCAGCATCACCTGGCGCCTGGCCAGTTTATGACCGCAGTAGGCGCGACCGATCAGGTCGTAACAGCCATACACGAGGTAACTGACGATCACCAGGCCTGCGGCGGTCAGCACCACAAAACGGTTGTAGTTGACGATAACTTTATAGACGTCATCCCAGTTCACCATGCGTGCATAGATGACCAGCAGCACAATGACGGCCACGAAGAACAGGCCGGTGAGTATTTTTTTTGCCAGTTTCCAGCGCGGATGCGTGTTTGCCATCAGGATTTCGCTCCTTCATTGTTGGCTTCGACGCGATCTTGCGTCTCCATTTCAGGCTGCACGGGCGGGTCAACCTGGGCCAGTTTTGGCGTGTGTGCCGGCAGCCAGCCGGCGATTGCAGGAAAGTGGCGCAGGAAGTGGAACACTACGACGCTTTTCGACAACTGCCACCAGTTACGCGGCGGCAGTTTATCCTCCTGAACGCGCTGGCAATCTTCTGCCAGTAAATGCTCAAGATTGTCGCGTAATGTCTCATTAAAGTGGCGATCGTGAATGATCAGGTTCGCTTCGAGGTTTAGCGATAAACTTAAGGGATCGAGGTTGCTGGAGCCGACCGTCGCCCACTGCTGATCTTTCACCGCCACTTTACCGTGCAGCGGACGACGGCAGTATTCGTAGACCTCCACGCCAGCATCCACCAGATAGTTATAGAGCAGCTCTGCGCCCACTTTCACAATCGGCATATCGGGCTCGCCCTGCACAATCAAACGCACCCGAACCCCGCGCTGTGCCGCATTGCGCATTTCCCGCAACAGTCGGTAGCCGGGGAAAAAATAGGCATTCGCGATAATCACGTCCTGTTTGGCACTGCGCAGCATATCCAGATAGTGCTGTTCAATATCGTCCCGGTGATCATCATTATCGCGATACACGAAGAGCACCTGCGCGTCGCCGGGCAGGGCGTTCTTAGCCGGACGATGTGAACGCTGTCCCCACCAGCGGCGGGTGGTGGCCTGACTGCCGATTGCCTCTTGCAGGTAGCGGGTAATATCCGCCACTACCGGTCCTTTCACCTCAACGGTGTAATCCTGTTTGGCTTCAGGGCCATAGTCGGTGTAGTGCTCGGCGGAGAAATTAATCCCGCCGACAAAGGCGATAACCCCGTCAACCACCACGGTTTTGCGATGCAGGCGGCGAAAGACGTTGGTACGCATGCCCATCACCAGCGGACGCGGATCGTAGTAAATAAAACGGACGCCCGCCTGGGTAAGGCTGTTCACAAAGTCGTCTGACAGCTCCGACGATCCGTAACCATCCACCATCATTTCAACCTTGACGCCGCGCTGTGCTGCGGCCAGCAACTCGCGGTGTAAAGCGTTACCGACATCGTCTTCAAACAGGATAAAGGTTTCCAACAGCACACTGCGCTCGGCACGCTGAATTGCGCCAAAAACCCGGGGGAAAAACGTATCCCCATTTTCCAGCAGGCGCAGTTTATTGCCGTTTTGCCAGTCAAAATTCATAGATGGATCTCCACCGCCAGCGGCGCGTGATCGGAAAGGTGTGACCAGGGTTTACGCGGCAGCGCCCAGGGATGACTCACCGTGGCGTTGCGAACATAAATACGATCCAGTCTTAGAAGAGGAAAGCGGGCCGGGAAGGTGCGTGCCGGTCGCCCATGTTTGATGCTGAATACCTCTTTTAGCCCGGCCCCTTTTTGCAGGATTTTATTGGCGCGTCCCTGCCAGTCGTTAAAATCGCCAGCCACCACCACGGGCGCATCCGGCGGCAGGGCCAGCACCATCTCGTTCAGCATTGCCATTTGGGCGCGACGGTGGGCCGCTTTCAGACCCAGGTGAACGCAGATAACGTGCAGCGTACCGTAGGGCGCGGGGAGCGTAATCTGGCAGTGCAGCATGCCCCGGTTTTCACTACCGGCCACCGAGACATCGCGGTTCTGATATTCGGCAATGGGAAAGCGCGACAGCACGGCATTGCCGTGGTGTCCTTCCGGATAGACTGCGTTACGCCCATAGGCAAAATCATTCCACATGGTGTCAGCCAGAAACTCGTAATGTGAGGTATTGGGCCAGTTTTCATGTTGCAGAGGATGGATGTCATGTGTTCCCATCACCTCCTGCAACAAGACGATATCTGCCGACGTTGCGCGTACGGCTTCGCGCAATTCTGGCAAGATGAAGCGTCGGTTAAACGGGGCAAAACCTTTATGGGTATTGATCGTCAGGACTTTAAATGAAAATCCTTGCTGGATTTGTGGCATACTCGCGACGCGCTCCTTTTCATCTTCATCAACCACAAAGTGTAGTCTTTGTCACAAATGGAGGGTGAAGAAGAGGAATAAATAAGGCGTTATCTGATATTTGCTTTACATTGATGAAACCGTCCCTGGCCGGATCCGGTTGCATTCAGGCAACCCGCCAGGTCTGCAGGAGAAAAAATGAAATTGTCTAATCGCTTTCAAATTATTACCGGTCAAACCTGGGCCCATATCGCTATGCACCTGCTGGTGATTGCCGCGCTGGTATGGGGCTGGAAACACAAAGCACTGGTCGAAGTGTGCAGTACCCTGGTGGTGACGTATGCAGGGGTGTTTATCGCCATGCTGATCACGCAGCGTAGTGCCCGTTTGCGTACCCTCGGTGATTACCTCGAAGAGGCGACGACCACCTACTACTTCGGCGCTGCGATGATGACGCTGTTCCTGGTCTCTCGCATTTTCCACAACAATCTGCTGCTGGCCAGCCTGGGCATGGTTATGCTACTGGGCCCGGCACTGGTTTCTCTGCTGGCCAAAGAGCCTGCACGACGCATTGAGAAAAAACGCAGTTAACTGAACCGTCCGATAACCAAAGCCACCGTAAGGTGGCTTTGTTGTTTAGGCCGTTTGTAATCAATTGTGAGCTATCTCGCACAGGAACGTTAAAGCTGTTACACTCCGCCGCTTATGCATCGTAGTTTGCACCCTTTTCACGCGTCAGCGTCAGCTGGCGTCACTATCCCTCTGAAAACTACACCGTGAAACACGGTCAGAGTGGACCGGAGTAATACTCGTCATGTCTTTTGACTCTCTCGGCCTGAGTGCCGATATTTTGCGTGCGGTTGCTGAGCAAGGCTACAGCGAACCGACTCCTATCCAGCGCCAGGCGATTCCTGTGGTGCTGTCCGGCCGCGATCTGCTGGCAAGTGCGCAGACCGGCACCGGCAAAACGGCCGGATTCACGCTGCCTTTACTACAGAAGCTGTCGGCGAATACCGGCGCAGTACGTGGACGTCGTCCGGTGCGTGCGCTGATCCTCACGCCTACCCGTGAACTGGCCGCTCAGGTCGGGGAAAACGTTGTTGAATACAGTAAGTATTTACCGCTTCGTTCGCTGGTGGTGTTTGGTGGTGTCAGCATTAACCCGCAGATGATGAAGCTGCGCGGCGGGGTCGATATTCTGGTGGCAACACCGGGCCGTTTACTGGACCTGGTCCATCAGAACGCCGTTGACCTCTCTCAGGTGGAAGTGCTGGTTCTGGATGAGGCCGATCGTATGCTCGATATGGGCTTCATCCACGATATTCGCCGTGTGCTGGCAAAACTGCCTGCCAAACGTCAGAACCTGCTGTTCTCTGCCACCTTCTCGGACGAGATTAAAACCCTGGCAGAAAAACTGCTGCATAACCCGGAGCAGGTGGAAGTGGCACGCCGCAACACCGCTTCGGAGCAGGTTTCTCAACAGGTGCATTTTGTTGATAAGAAACGCAAACGGGAACTGCTGTCGCAGCTGATCGGCGAAGGTAACTGGCAGCAGGTGCTGGTGTTTACCCGAACCAAGCATGGGGCTAACCACCTTGCAGAACAGTTGGGTAAAGACGGTATTACCGCTGCGGCGATTCACGGCAATAAGAGTCAGGGTGCACGTACGCGCGCACTGGCTGATTTTAAATCCGGCGCAATTCGCGTGCTGGTGGCCACCGATATCGCGGCCCGTGGCCTGGATATTGAAGAACTCCCACACGTCGTAAACTATGAGCTGCCAAACGTAGCGGAAGACTATGTGCATCGTATTGGTCGTACCGGCCGTGCGGCGGCAACCGGCGTCGCACTGTCACTGGTGTGCGTGGATGAACACAAACTGCTGCGCGATATTGAACGTCTGCTTAAGCGTGAAATTCCGCGTCTGGCCGTACCGGGCTATGAGCCGGATCCAAGCATCAAAGCGGAACCTATCGTGAATGGCCGTCAGTCACAGCAGCCACGCGGCCGTGGTCGCAGCCAGGGCGGACAGGGTGCAGGCGCTGCGCGTCCGCAAGGGGACAAGCGTTCACAGCCCCGTCGTCAGGGACCGGCAGCGGGCCCGTCTGACAAGCCAGCCGCGCGTCCACGTCGCCCAGCGCCTAAGCGTAGCGGAAACGCCTGACAATGCGGGTTTTACTGGCACCGATGGAAGGCGTACTGGATTCTCTGGTGCGCCAGCTGTTAACGGAGGTCAACGACTACGATCTGTGCATTACAGAATTTTTGCGCGTCGTGGATCAACTCTTGCCGGTAAAATCCTTTTATCGACTCTGCCCTGAACTGCACCATGCCAGCCGCACGCCCTCGGGTACGCTGGTCCGGCTGCAACTGCTGGGGCAGCATCCGGACTGGCTGGCGGAAAACGCCGCACGAGCGGTTACTCTGGGCTCCTGGGGCGTTGATCTGAACTGTGGTTGTCCATCAAAGCTGGTCAACGGCAGCGGCGGCGGTGCCACGCTGTTAAAAGATCCCGATTTAATCTATCGCGCGGCAAAAGCCATGCGGGCAGCGGTACCGGCTTCGTTGCCCGTCACGGTGAAGGTGCGGCTGGGATGGGATTCCAGCGCGCGCAGTATGGAAATTGCGGATGCGGTACAGCAGGCCGGCGCCAGCGAGCTGGTGGTGCATGGTCGAACCAAAGAAGACGGTTATCGTGCCGAGGCGATCAACTGGCAGGCCATCGGCGACATCCGTCAGCGCCTGCGTATTCCGGTTATCGCGAATGGCGAGATCTGGGACTGGCAAACGGCCCAGGACTGCCTGCGGACCACCGGTTGTGATGCCGTGATGATTGGCCGAGGCGCGCTTAACGTGCCTAACCTGAGTCGGGTCATCAAATACAATGACGCGCCCATGTCCTGGCCGGAGGTGGTGGCGCTGTTGCAGAAATATACCCGGCTGGAAAAACAGGGCGATACCGGCATGTACCATGTTGCCCGTATCAAACAGTGGCTCGGGTATTTACGTAAAGCCTACGTTGAAGCCGGTGAGCTGTTCGGTGAAATTCGCGCGTTAAAATCATCCCAGGATATCGCCACGGCCATCGACCGTTATGCCCGGTTGCAAGAGCAGGCCAGCTCTGAAGCCTTCAGTGTGGTGAAAACAAGTTAGCGCAGCGTCCTGCCGCGCTTGGCTTGCCATTAATACTTTTCAGGCACGATCATCGTGTCCGGCACGTCATTACGGCGGTAATCCTGCGACCGTTCACGCGGTGGCAAAATAATTTCATCATGCGTAGCGTCTTCATAAGGCACCTGTTGCAAGAGGTGGCTGATGCAGTTCAGTCGCGCACGCTTTTTATCCACGCCCTGAACGACCCACCAGGGCGCATCCGGGATATGGGTCCGGCTCAGCATCTCTTCTTTGGCTTCGGTATAATCTTCCCAGCGGCGGCGACTTTCCAGGTCCATCGGGCTGAGTTTCCACTGCTTCAGCGGATCGTGAATACGGCTCAAAAAGCGCAGTTCCTGCTCCTCGTCCGTAATGGAAAACCAGTATTTGACGATTTGAATACCGCTACGGGTCAGCATTTTTTCAAATTCCGGCACGCTACGATAGAACTCCTCGACGTCAGCCTCACTGCAAAAGCCCATCACCCGTTCCACGCCCGCCCGGTTGTACCAGCTCCGGTCGAACAGCACCATTTCCCCGGCGGCGGGCAGATGAGCAATGTAACGCTGGAAATACCACTGGGTTTTTTCGCGGTCGTTAGGCGCTGGCAGGGCGGCAACCCGGCAGGTGCGCGGGTTAAGGCGTTGCGTGATGCGTTTGATAACACCGCCTTTACCGGCGGCGTCGCGGCCTTCGAACAGAATGACCAGCCGATGGCCGGTGCGCATCACCCAGTCCTGAAGCTTAACCAGTTCGCCCTGCAGGTGCAGCAGTTCGCGAAAATAGCGACGACGCCAGGCCTTCTCATCATTCCCGTCAGGCGTGGTCTCGCCAAAACGCAGGTCGTCGAGTTCCATCTCCAGTTCTTCATCGTAGCTGTCGTAGAACTCCTGTAACAGACGCTGATTAAATGTATCCCGGTTGAAGCTGTTATCGTGTGTTGCCATAACGAATCACCTGGTCAGATGTGGATAAACAGCCCGTAGAGCAGGGCAGAAAGTAAGACTGAAACCGGCAGCGTCAATATCCAGGCCACTGCCAGATTCCGCAGCGTGGACATTTGCAGGCCCGATCGGTTCGCCGCCATGGTGCCTGCCACACCGGAGGAGAGAACGTGCGTGGTGGACACAGGCAAACCGAATGCGTCGGCCGCACCGATGGTCACCATCGCCACCAGTTCGGCGCTGGCACCCTGCGCATAGGTCAGATGGGTTTTACCGATACGTTCCCCCACGGTGACCACAATGCGACGCCAGCCCACCATTGTGCCCAGCCCCAGTGCAATCGCCACGACCACCTTCACCCAGACAGGAATAAAGCGCGTAGCGCTGTCCAGCTCGGTTTTCACGGCGGTTAAATTGCGTTCAGTGTCGTCCGGCAGGGCAACGTGGGCGCTTTGCAAATGTTTAATGGACTCCGACGCGAGGTACATTTGATTGCGCGTGTTGCTCACGGATTGCGCCGGGATATTTTCCATCGAGCCGTAGCGGCGGATCTGTTCGCCCACGTCGTGCAGCGTCATCGCCAGGGCCGGCAGCACGTTGGCATTCATTTTTTCGCTGCTGACAAACGCGGTTAACACGTCCCGTGGGGCCGGTGCGGGCGTGGTGGCAGGCTGAATGTGCAGGAGCTGGCGCGCCGTGACGTCGGTCAGGGCGGCCACGCGCGGGATCTGATCGGGCGGCAGGGAACGGTTCAGGGCATAGGCGATCGGCATGGTGCCGACCAGGATCAGCATGATGAGCCCCATGCCTTTTTGTCCGTCATTCGATCCATGGGCAAAAGAGACGCCGGTACAGGTCAGAATCAGCAGTCCACGGATCCAGACGGGCGGCGGCTCGTTGCTCTGCGGGGCCTGATAAAGCTGACGGTTACGAATAAACAGCTTCATCGTCCACAGTAGCAGGGCGGCGCAGACAAACCCCACCACCGGCGACAGCAGAAGGGCATAACCGACTTTGAGCGCCTGCTCCCAGTCCACACCGCTCAGCCCGCTGCGGCCGTGCAGCATGGCATTGGCAACGCCCACTCCGATGATCGAGCCAATCAAGGTGTGCGAGGAGGAAGAGGGCAGGCCAAGATACCAGGTGCCCAGGTTCCAGATAATGGCCGAGAAGAGCAGGGCATAAATCATGGCAAAACCGTTGCCGCTGCTGGCCTGCAATATCAGTTCGACGGGCAGCAACGAAATAATCCCAAACGCCACCACACCGCTGGAGAGCATCACGCCAAGGAAATTGCAGAATCCCGACCAGACCACGGCAACACCGGGCGTCAGAGAGTGTGTATAGATGACCGTCGCGACCGCATTTGCGGTATCGTGAAAACCGTTTACAAACTCAAAGCCCAGCGCAATCAGCAGCGCGAGGCCCAATAAAAAGAAGGGTAAGTAACTGGTGACCGGCGTGTTGGTTTTTTCTACGTCATGAAACAGGTTAAATCCGGCAAAGGCCAGACCGGCGATCAGCAGAAGAAAGAAAATCGGTTTTGTGAAGCGGCTACCTTTGCCATTGAAATCGGGTCGTCCATGAGTCGGGCCTGAAGAGGGTAAACTGTTTTCGCTCATGCAAAACCTCATAGCGGATGCAGATGCGGATTTACATCTGTTTCACGCTGTGTGATACCCGCTTTTTGTGACAAAAAAATGATCTGCGCCGTGAGAGGTCATTTTGCTGTAACAAAACTTCAGCAGGCTGAACCTCTTTATTAATGATGCTGACAGGATAGCCATGGCGACAGACGTTGTTCTTACCCCACAAAAACGTGATTTTGATGATGATGTGGCAGGACTCATTCATGGTTATCTCTTTTCTCCCGATGCCCTTCCTGTTCGCCTGAATGCCCGTGAAGCAGTTAAACTCGGTGAGCATCTTCCTGATGACGGCTTTCTCTGGCTGCATATCAATCTGAACCATGCCCGCGCGCAGCACTGGGTGCAGAGTCATTTTCAGGTGGATGATGACTTCTTCGATGAAATTCACTCGGCCTCGCCGCGAACCCGGCTGGCGGAGCAAAGTAGCGCGTTGCTGGCGGTACTCAACGACGTCACGCTTAACCAGGAGAACCGCAGTACGCAAAATGCGACGCTGTGGATATGGTGCCGGCGTAACCTGGTGGTCAGCGCACGTTATCGCCCGTCAGTGATGATTGAAAAGATGCAGCAGAGGTTAGCCCGGCATAGCTTTCCCAGTGCAGAGGCTTTGTTGCTTTATCTGCTTGGTGAGCAGGAGTCGCAACTGGAACAGGTCGTGCGGCGCATCAGTCAGGTGGTCGATAACATTGAAGAGCGCCTCTTAAGCCCCGCCATTAAAGCTAATCGCAGCGAGCTGGGGCACTATCGGCGCATGCTGTTGCGGATTCAGCGCCTCCTGGCACCTGAACCGGCGGCGCTGTTTCGCTTGCTCAACCGACCTCCGGCCTGGCTCAACCACGACACGCTCCGCGAGCTGCGGGCGTTTACCGAAGAGTTCAGCGTGGTGCTCAACGATCTCGCCAGCCTGATGGAGCGCATCCGGCTGTTGCAGGAAGAGATTGCAGCGCGTCTGATGGAACAGAGTAACCGCACGCTCTACCTGTTAACCGTGATAACCGTTCTGGCACTGCCAATTAATATTGTGGCGGGATTTTTTGGCATGAATGTAGGCGGTATTCCGCTGGCAGCGAATCCGCACGGGTTTTTACTGCTGGTGCTGATCGTGCTCGCGTTTACCCTGCTGGCGGGCTGGCTGGCCTTGCGAAGGCCCAGCGTGTAGAGGCTGCGCCCGGTGACAAAGCCTGTAAAGGGCACAAAAAAAAAGCCAGCCCGGTTAACCGGCGCTGGCTTTTTACCCAGTGAAGGATCAGACCTTACAGATTACCATTGCTTGCTGGCGCAGGCTGTGACGGCTGCACAGGCTGTGAAGGCTGAACCTGCGGCTGCTGTTCTGCCGGTTGCGACTGCTGAGGCTCAGGCTGCACAGCGACCGGATTCGTTGGCTGTGACATCACCGGCGTCATCGGCTCTTCCTTCGGCTCGGCATCTTCGCCTTCGGTTACCTGAACAGGCGCGGGCACCACGTTGTTTTCTGGCGCGTTAACCTGCACGGGCATACCGGAGCGGTTCTGAATCGCTTTATCAACCTGAGACTGGTTGATGCTGCCGTCTACCAGAACTTTGCCAACGGCCTGGGTCAGCGTAATTGGCACCAGCTCACGAGAGTTAAACTGCTCTTCCGTGGTCGAGAGCGGATTGTGCACTTCCATCCAGCGTGAACCGTCTGGCTCAACCGAGGCTTTCACCGGCTGGTTGATAAACTGCACGCGCGTGCCAACCGGCACATGATCGAACAGCCATTTGATGTCGTCGGCACGTAAGCGCACACAACCGTGACTGACCCGCAGGCCAATACCGAAGTTAGCGTTGGTGCCGTGAATGGCATACAGACGACCGATATAGAGCGCATACAGCCCCATCGGGTTATCCGGACCGGCCGGGAAGACGGCAGGCAGGTTTTCACCACGTGAAGCGTACTCCGCGTGCATCGCTTTCGTTGGCGTCCACGTCGGACCATCTTTTTTACGCTGAACAGTGGTGGTCCAGTTCAGCGGCGTGTCTTTACCCAGTTCACCGATACCGATAGGCAGTACAACCACCGTTTTGGTGCCTTTCGGATAGTAGTAAAGACGCATTTCAGCACTGTTGATCACAATGCCTTCACGCGGCGCGTCAGGTAACAGTAACTGCTGTGGGATAATCAGTTTGCTGCCAGGTTTTGGCAGATAAACGTCAACGCCCGGGTTGGCTTCCAGCATATTGCTGAGGCCCATTTGGAACTGAGCTGCAAAAGCTTCCAGAGGTAATTTGCTGTCCTCGGGAATGGTAATTTCAATATTTTGCCCGGTCAGACGGCTGTTTGCCGGCGGTAACGGGTAAACAACAGCAAGGGCTGACTGACTGAATGCCGCCAAAGCCAATGCAAGTGAAGCGAACGCGCGAATGCTTTTTTTCATATTTTACAAGTCTTTATCGCCATGTTTCAGGCTTGTCAATGTATCGAACCCATGCTGGTCACTATGACCTGCTGCGCATTATATGTTCATTAAACTGATGTTGTGAATCAGGATTTTAACCGCTTTAAAATACTTTACCTGACTCGCCTGCGTTATCTGCCTTTGTTCTTTACCAATTTGGGCGAAAAACAGCCCATTATGGCTGCCAAAGCGTGACGTCCCCGTTTAGCTTACGGTTCAGGAAAAACGCGGCGCTGATCAACGCAAGATGCGTCAACGCCTGGGGCGTATTTCCCAGTGCCTGCCCATGACTGTCAAACTCTTCCGCATACAAACCCAACGGATTAGCGTAGCTCAGTAATTTCTCGAACTCAAAATGTGCCTCGCGAATGCGTCCGGCACGCGCCAGACATTCCACATACCAGAACGAGCAGGCACCAAAGGAGCCCTCTGCGCCCGTTAGCCCATCAGCTGGCGTTTCGTGAATGTTATAACGACGTACCATGCCGTCGCTCACCAGGTTCACCTGGATGGCATCCAGCGTGGCGATCCAGTCCGGATCGGTGGCGCCCACAAAACGCACCAGCGGCATCAGCAGCATGGAGGCATCAAGGTGTTCACCGTGGCGGGTCGAAACAAAATGCCCGCGTTCACTGTTCCAGAAATTCTTCCAGATATCATCGCGGATCTCGCGACGGGTTTTGTCCCAGCGATCGTAAGGCATCGGCAGTGAACGCTTCATTGCCAGCCGCAGGCCCCGATCCAGAGCGACCCAACACATTAAACGTGAGTGAAGGAAGTGCTCCGGCTCGCCGCGCATTTCCCAGATGCCGGCATCGGGCTGATGCCAGTTATCGCACAGCCAGTCCAGCATTTCTGACACATGATTCCAGCCCCGCTGAGAAATGGCCTCGCCGTATTTGTTGGACAGGTAGATGGCATCCATCAGTTCGCCATAAATATCTAACTGTTTTTGCCGCCAGGCATCGTTGCCAATGCGCACCGGACTGGAGTTGGCATAGCCAGAGAGGTTAAGCAGCGACATCTCCTGAAGATCCGTACTGCTGTCCAGGCGGTACATCACCTGCAGCCGCATTTCATCATGGTGGCTGTTTTCTACACAGCGACCGACCCATTCCGTAAAGTGCTTGGCTTCGTCCACGTAACCCAGCCGCATCAGGGCGTACATGCTGAATGAGGCATCCCGTATCCACGAAGCGCGGTAATCCCAGTTGCGTTCGCCGCCCAGCTCCTCGGGCAGGCCAAAGGTGGCAGCCGCGGCGATGGAGCCGTGTTGCCAGGAGGTCAGCAGCTTAAGTACCAGCGCAGAGCGTTGTACCATCTCCTGCCAGCGACCGTGATAGGTGCTGCGGCTGCTCCATTCCCGCCAGTAGCTCAGCGTTTCTTCAAAGCAGTTGGCGGTGGCCAGCTTTTCGATGTGGGCATCCTGTACGCTGCCAAATTCGAATTCGGCATGTTCACCGGCTTTAAGCTCAAAACTGGCGGTGGCGTGATTGCCCTCCAGCGTCATCACCACCGTTGCTGCCAGGCGCAGCGAGGGCTGATCGGTGGCGTGAAAATCAATACAGCCCCGCTGTACCTCAGCGCGGGTGTCCGCCCGGGCGTAATCATGGCGCGGGGAGCACACCATATTAAAGCGTGCCCGGCCCCGAACCATCTTTACCTGACGGATGATACGCGGCAGTTTATCCTGCCGGTCGCAAATCGGCATGTAGTCGGTGATCTCGGCGACGCCTTCTTCGGCCAGCCAGCGGGTCTGCAGGATGTTGGTATCAGGCAGATAGATTTGCTGGCGACGGGCGTTTTGCCAGTCGGGTGCCAGGGAAAACAGGCCGGCCTCGTCGCTGTCCAGCAGGGCGGAAAACACCGATGGGCTGTCCAGTTCCGGCCAGCAGAGATAATCGATAGTGCCATCGTTTGCGACCAGGGCGCAGGTGCGTAAATCGCCTATTACGCCATGGTCGTCAATCTTACGTTTAACCTTACTCATCGGTTTCTCCCTGTCAGTGTCAGCCTTAACTATAGCCAGGTGCCTTCATCGCGCTGTGTTCTGACACAGATCGTTAATCCGGGCGCCGGGCCGTCCGCAAACGGCACAATTTTCATTGCGGTATATACTTTTCATACACTTCCAGAGGAGACCGTCATGACTACACCACAACGAAAAGTTGCAATCGTTACCGCGTCGGATTCAGGCATTGGCAGTCGTTGTGCTGAAATGTTAGCAGAGCAGGGGTTTGATATTGGCATCACCTGGCGGTCTGATGAGGAAGGCGCACAGCGCACGGCAAAACGGGTGGCGGAGATTGGGCAGCGAGCTGAGACGATCCAGCTCGACCTGGCCGATCCGCCCGCAGGGGGCAAGGTTCTGCAGCAGCTTATAGACAAGCTGGGCCGCATTGATGTTCTGGTCAACAATGCCGGGGCGAATTTCAAAGCGGACTTTATGGACGTGACCTGGGAAGACTGGCGTAAGACATTTAGCGTAGATGTGGATGGCGTGTTTATCTGCGGCCAGGTTGCGGCACGCAACATGATCAAGCAGGGGCAGGGCGGACGTATCATCAACATCACCTCCGTGCATGAACACACTCCGCTGCCGGGTTCCGTTGCCTACACCGCGGCCAAACATGCGGCAGGCGGGCTGACTAAATCGATGGCCTTGAGTTTGCTGCCCCACAATATTCTGGTGAATGCCGTGGCGCCAGGCGCGATCGCCACGCCGATGAACAAAATGACCGATGACGATGCGCACAAGGTCAAAATGCCTGAGATCCCTGCGGGTCGTCCAGGAGATACGCACGAAATTGCCAGCATGGTGGCCTGGCTGAGCTCTGAATGGGCCACCTATACCACCGGCCAGTCATTTATCATCGATGGCGGCTTTATGCTGGCAAATCCCCAGTTCAAGGGTTACTGATCGTCGGCCCGGCGGTTATTCCAGTGGCGAATGGCCCAGCGAACCCCAAAGGCAAAGAGCACGGCGGCAGCCAGCCACAGCAGATGTTTAAAGTGCTGATCAAGCTTGTGCAGCCAGGGGGCAATGATTCCGCCAGCAAAATAGCCGAGTGTCACAAACAGCAGTGACCATAATGCCGCCCCAATGATGTTAAGCGCCAGAAACTTCAGCGGATTGAGGCGGCTTGCCCCAATGATAATGGGACCAATCAGGCGAAAGCCGTACATAAAGCGCGCGCCGATCACGAACAGGCTGGGACGCCGCTTAATCAGGCGGTTAGCTTTAACAATTTTGTCCTGATGTTTTTTAAACCGCCGCAGGATGCCTGTACCAAAGCGCCGGCCAATCCAGAAGAGCAGCTGGTCGCCCAGAATGCCGCCTGCCATCGCCGCCAGTACCACACCCGCGTAATGCAGTAATCCTTCATGCGCGGCTACGCCGCCCAGCAACAGAAATGTTTCCCCTTCGGCAATACAGCCGATAAACAGTGCAAGATAGCCGTACTGCGTAATTAATGCGTTGATATCCAAATGCAAGGTGCACTTCCTGTGTGAAGAAATTTCTTTCAGTTTATACCTGATTCGTTAAGCCATCCGTTTAAGCGTTAATCAGCGATCTTTTTCGCTGTTTTTTTGCGCAGGCCCCACAGAAGTTGCCTTGCCGTTTATACTGTAAGCAATGCTGCCCTTACGTGGATGCTGCATCAAAACGGGGTAGCCCAACGGCATCAGAGGAGTAAGCGTATGAACCATGTCTGGGGTTTGTTAGCGCATCCTAATCAGGAAATGCGCAATATCAAGCAAGAGAACGAAACGGTTTCGCACCATTACACTCATCACGTTCTGCTGATGGCAGCCATTCCGGTTATTTGCGCCATAATCGGCACCACGAACTCAGGCTGGAATCTGGGTGAAGGGCAGTATGTACAATTGAATTTCCTGACAGCACTGGGCCTGGGTATTCTGTTTTATCTGTTGATTCTGGGCGGCGTGGCGGTGATGGGACGCGTTATTCACTGGATGGCGCGTGACTACCCGCAGCGCCCTGGCGTTGAACGCTGTACGGTGTTTGCGGGCTATGTGGCTACGCCGCTGTTTTTAAGCGGACTCGTGGCACTTTATCCGCTGGTATGGCTGTGCGTATTAGCGGGTGCGCTGGCGCTGCTGTATACCGGCTATCTGCTGTACGTGGGCATCCCGCTGTTTCTGAACATTGACCGGGATGAAAGCCTGCGTTTTT
Organism: Pantoea ananatis LMG 2665; assembly: GCF_000710035.2. Lineage (GTDB taxonomy): Bacteria > Pseudomonadota > Gammaproteobacteria > Enterobacterales > Enterobacteriaceae > Pantoea > Pantoea ananatis. Next base: position 407,495 of record NZ_JMJJ01000004.1, read on the forward strand.
CCAGTTCCACTCTGGCCATCGGCGTGCTGGTATTTGAAGTGTTGCTGGCCTTAACCGTGATTCTGTGGGGCTATGGCCCGCACCTGTTTTAACGTGCTGTTGCCGCCTGCAGGGCGGCAACATCTTTTTAACGCTCAGAAACAATCTCACCAGGATAATTTTACCGCTTCAGAGTATGATGCTGCGGCCAGCCCGCGCTCTGCCTGCTCAGTCGTCGGCGGCCTGTGTTTACACAGCGCACAATCTTAACCGGGTCTTTTTTTCACGATGCCTGCAAAAATTCGCTTTTCACTGTTAACGCTGGCGCTGCTCGTTTCCGGGCAGGTTGTTTCCCTTCCAGCACAGGCGACCACGACGCTGTCGCAAATGGCGCCCATTGCTCAGCCGCAAATTGCCTCAGGCAGCGCCCTGATCGTCGATCTGACGAGCGGGAAAACGTTATTTTCCAGTCACCCTGACCGGGTGCGGCCGATTGCCTCGATCACCAAGTTGATGACGGCAATGGTGGTACTGGATGCGCATCAGCCGATGAACGAGATGGTCACGGTTGATATCAGTCAGACGCCAGAGATGCGCGGCGTGTTTTCACGCGTGAAGCTTAACAGCCAGATAAGCCGTCGGAGCATGCTGATGCTGGCGCTGATGTCATCTGAAAACCGCGCGGCGGCCAGCCTGGCCCATGCGTATCCCGGTGGATATAACGCCTTTATTAAGGCGATGAATGCTAAGGCGCGTGCGCTGGGCATGAACCATACCCATTACGTTGAACCTACCGGTCTCTCCATTCAGAACGTCTCCAGCGCAGAAGATTTGGTGAAGCTGTTAAAAGCCACGCGCGAATATCCCCTGTTGGGCGAGCTGAGCACGACCAAAGAAGAAACCGCAGTATTTACCCATCCCAGCTACGCGCTGCCGTTCCGCAATACCAATCATCTGGTGTATAAGAATGGCTGGCACATTCAGTTGACCAAAACGGGCTATACCGATGAAGCGGGACATTGCCTGGTCATGCGTACCATGATTAAAAACCGCCCGGTGGCACTGGTGGTGCTGGATGCATTTGGTAAATATACCCATTTTGCCGATGCTAACCGTCTGCGCGACTGGCTGGAAACGGGCAAAGCGGCGCCGGTTCCGGCGGCCGCGCTGGCCTATAAAAAACAGAAAGCAGGTCAGGTTGCCAGCAACGCTGCCAGCGGTTCTGAAGTAGAGTAATATCCCGTCGGGCTGCCGCGGGCGGCCCGACCAATATTGATCGGTATTCCTATAGTTTCACGCCAGGCGAAAACTTAAACTACCCGCAAATGGCGAGGGTGATTCGCCTGATTACTGTGCCGGAATCTCATTCATATGCTCACGTTACGATCCTTTATTGTTCTGATTTTTTTAGCATTGTTCACCGCCGTTCCCATCCTGAGCATCGCCGCAGACGATCCGGCTCAGGCCACCACTACCCAGCAGCCTGACGACAAGCCGAAAGTGAACGCCTCGGTCGAGCTGCCCAAGATGCAGAAAATCCTCGACAAAATTAAAAGTCAGGTTTCCGTTGAAAGCGATGAAAATAAGCTGAGTCGGCTGAATGAAATGGCGCTGGAGCTGTCAGGCAATACGGATACGCTGGCCCAGGCGTTGCAGCCTGACCGTCAGCAGCTTGAGGCCCAGCTGGCCGTGCTTGGCCCAGCCCCCAAACCGGAAAGCGGCGTCAAAGAGACGGCAGACGTCACGCGCAAACGTAGCGCGCTGGAAAGTCAGAAAAGTAAGCTCGACGATCAGATTAAGCAGGCGGAGGGCATTAAAAACAGCGCCCTGATGCTGTCATCGCAAATCGTCAATCTGCGTCGCGATCAGTTGAAAAACAAACTGGCGCTTAACTCTGGCAGCATTTTAGGGCCACGTTTCTGGTCGCCGGTATTCAGCAGTCAGGATCTTGACGATGAGAAGATTGGCGATTTCTTAAACGAGCTGAAAGATACCGCTGCGCTGTCCTGGGAGTCAGGCTGGCGTCTGGGTACGCTAGGCTGGTTGCTGGCCGCCGTGCTGGTGATGACGTTGGGACGCCGCTATGGCGAAGAATTTTTAGCCTGGGTCAGCATTAATAAACTGCCGGAAGGACGCCTGCGCCGCAGCTTTCTGGCGACGGCCGTGGCCCTGACCAGCCTGGTGGCGGTGGTGTTGACCTTTGCCTTTATTTCCCAGGCCTTTACCCGCCGCGATGAAGTTTCCAGCGACGTGCAGGACTTTATTTATCGTCTGGTCGAATTAAGCGTTTATTGTGGTTTGATTGCCGGGCTCGGGCGGGCATTTTTGTCCACGCGTCGGCCAAGCTGGCGTTTACCCACCATCTCGAACGAGGTGGCGCTGGCCCTGAAACCTTTCCCACCTATCACCGCCTTGCTGGTGTTTATTTTCCAGACGGTAGAGTCCTTTAACTACACCGCCGGGACCAGCCTGAATACCAGTATCTTTGCTAACGGCCTGACGGCATTGCTGATCGGCAGCACGGCGCTGGCAATCAGCATGCGCACCAAGCGCGTTCGTCGGCGTCTGGCGCAGGAAGGCACGCCGCCGGAAGCGCGCTCAACGCTGGTCGGGCTGATTCAGATGGCCCTGACGCTGACGTCGCTGACGATTCTGGCTTCGCTGGTGATTGGTTACGTCACCCTGGCGCGTTTTTTAAGCTACGAGCTGGTGTGGTGTGGCATTTTGTTTGGTTCGTTTTACATACTCAGTCATTTGATTAACGACGGCTGTGAAAGCCTTTTCTCTGTCAATAATACGACGGGCAAGCGTATTCAGGGCTCGCTAAACATTGATGAGCGACATCTGCAGCAGGTCGCCACCATTCTTGCGGCGATCGGTAAAACCTTGCTGATCATGTTTGTCGCGCTGGCACTGCTTAACGGCACCTTTGCCTCTTCAACACCGATTGAGCTGCTGCAAAAGGCGATTGAGTTCTGGGGCGGTAAGGGCCTTGAATCCCTGAATATTGTGCCTGCCCACTTGGTTAACGCGCTGCTGTGCCTGATTGTGGGCATCTATATTCTGCGCTCGGTACGTCGCTGGCTTGATACCGATTTCCTGCCGAAGACCACCATGGACAGCGGCATGCGCATGTCGCTGGTCACGCTGTTCAGCAACGTTGGCTATGTCCTGATTATTTTGCTGACGCTGTCGATTATGGGGCTGCAGTGGAACAAGCTGGCCTGGATCGTCAGCGCCCTGTCGGTCGGTATCGGTTTCGGCCTGCAGGAAATCGTTAAAAACTTTATTTCCGGTCTGATTTTGCTGACTGAACGTCCGGTCAAAGTCGGGGATTTGGTGACGATCAGTGGCGTTGAAGGGGATATTCGCCGCATCAACGTGCGCGCAACGGAAATCCAGCTGGGTGATAAATCCACCGTGATCGTGCCTAACTCTCAGTTCATCTCTCAGAACGTACGTAATGCGACAATGGGCAATGCGCAGGGCGTGGTGACCATTAGCCTGACGTTTCCGTTGGATATCGATCCGGTACAGGTGCGGGAGATTTTGCTGAAGGTCTATGAGGAAAACGAGCGTATTCTGGAGAACCCGGAACCCTCGGTATCCTTTAAAGATCTTACCGCCCAGGGCATCGTGCTGAGCGTCACCGGCAACGTTGCCAGTCAGCGCCAGATCGCGGGCGCGAAGAGCGATCTACTGTTCGATATTCTGACCCGCTTGCGTAAAGAGGGCATTGTGCTGTCCACGCCGCAGACCATGATTATTGAGCGCCGTCAGCTGGTTTCTTCTGATGCGGTAACCGAAGAACCTCCTCGCTAAATAAACGGGCGGTCATTTTCGCTGGCCGCCCGTTTTACTCTGTTCAGGTGCGACGTGCCCAGTCAGGGCTGTTTTACCGCCCAGCCTTTTAGCTTACTGGTTTTACCGATGCCCGGATTAAAGCTGTTGGTGGGATCGAGCTTGCGGTAAAACGCGGTGAGCTGTGGCTGGGCCTGATACAGATGCCCGACATTATGCTCTGCCGGATATTCCGCCCCGCGGCTGTGCAAAATCGCCAGCATCTTTTCTTTCAGCGCATGAACATCCACGCCTTTTTTCACAATGTAATCCTGATGGAAGACATGGCAGAAGAAGTGCCCGTAATAAAGGCGATGGCTTATCGACTGGGTAATCTCATCAGGCAGGCTCTCAAACCACGCTTTATCATTGCGACGCAACGCAATATCCAGCGCCAGAATATCTTCTACCTCATCCGCATGAACGGCGTGATAGCGCACCGCCGCGCCCGCGGCCGCAAAGCGATGCAGAAAGGCATGCGCACCTTCTTTTCCTTCGCATTCAAAAAACTCGCCGCCGCCCTCACGAAAAAACTCACGCAGATAGTCACGCGCCTCCGCAATGCCATCACCCGACATTTTCAGCATTAAATGGTGTTGGTATTTATCACGATACTGTTTCATGCGTTTGGGAAGATGGGCGGGGAAGAGGCGACTGACGCGCTGCAGCAGCCGGTCGCTCAGATGCGGTTTGATAAACGACAGTTTGTTCAACCAGCCATCGACCCGGCCCTTGAGACTGAAAAACAGCGGCATCTTGTCGGTGCCAAGCTTGTCGATCATCAGGAAGGTGTCTTTGCCATAGACTTCGGCGATGTCGTAGATATCCCGATGCATATATTCCGCGGCCACGGGCAGATTGTTGAAATTCGCCAGCATATGGCAGCGCAGGTCACCCAGTACCGAGGCATCATTGGTGCCGATATAAAACACTTGCTGTTGCGGTTCGCGCGCAAACGTATCCAGGCGCACCGCAAATACCGCCAGCTTGCCTGCGCAGCCCGACGCTTCAAACAGGCGGCGGGCATCGGCGTTAAAACGGGCGGGCGTATCCGCATCAACATCACGCACCCGTTCGGCGTAGTCGTGATCGGAGGCATGACGGCCGTCATGCAGCACATCCCCGGGCTGCCAGCGATCATCATCCAGCCGCCCCAGAATCTCTTCTGGCGTGGTGCCAAGCTCAATACCAAGGTGGTTAACCAACTTCAGCCGTCCCTGGGCATCAATCTGGGCAAACAACGCCATCTCACTGTAGGCCGGGCCACGTTTAATCAGTGAACCGCCGGAGTTGTTGCAGATGCCACCCAGCACCGACGCGCCAATGCAGGATGATCCAATAACCGAATGCGGCTCGCGGCCCAGCGGCGCGAGGATTTTTTCCAGCTGATACAGCGTACTCCCCGGAAAGGCCAGCGCCTGTTTGCCGTTGTCGATCAGCTGTAGCTTATCCAGCCTCAGGGTACTGACAATGACCAGCGGGCGATCGTAGTCGTTACCCTGCGGCGTTGAGCCTTCGGTGAGGCCGGTGTTCGCCGCCTGCATCAGAATAATGGCATCGGCAGTCACCAGCGTTTGCAGGACGCGCCACAGTTCCAGCAGCGTCGCAGGAAAGACGACCGCCAGCGCGTCTCCCTCACCGGAACGGAAGCCTTTACGATAGCGGGCGGTATGGGCGGCCTCGGTCAGTACGTTACCAGAGCCGACCTGGCGGCGGAGATCGGCGATCAGGGCAGAAGGTGTCATCATGGGCAATTCCCTTGTCTTATGCATGCGTCATTACTGTAGCACGTGAGTTGCGTCGGGCGCAGTGTGATAGCCGCAGGTGACATGCTATGCTCTGAAGATGGCATTCTGCATTTAGTCGATATTGCGCAGTTACTTAAGAGAACCCAACCTGATGAAATGGATTTGCTCTGTTAGCCTCGCTGTTTCCCTTGCTCTGCAACCTGCATTTGCCGGGGAGCCCACCGTTCACCATCCCATGACCGAACAGGCGCGTGATGCCTACGTGAACAACCTGCTGAAAAAAATGACGCTGGACGAGAAAATCGGCCAGTTACGTTTAATCAGCGTGGGCCCGGATACGCCAAAAGAAGCCGTACGTGAGATGATCCACAAAGGTCAGGTTGGCGCCATTTTTAATACCGTGACGCGTCAGGATATTCGCGCGATGCAGGACCAGGTGATGCAGCTAAGCCGCCTGAAAATTCCGCTGTTTTTTGCCTATGACGTGGTACACGGGCAGCGAACGATTTTCCCGATTCCCTTAGCGCTGGCATCCAGCTGGGATCTCGACGCCGTCAATGAAGTGGGGCGCATTTCTGCCTATGAAGCGGCGGACGATGGGTTAAATATGACCTGGGCACCGATGGTCGACGTCAGCCGTGAACCGCGCTGGGGCCGCGTGTCTGAAGGGTTCGGCGAGGACACCTATTTAACCTCTGCCATGGGACGCACCATGGTGCAGGCGATGCAGGGCAAAAGCCCCGCAGACCGCTACAACATTATGACCAGCGTGAAACACTTTGCGCTCTATGGCGCGGTGGAAGGCGGACGCGATTACAACACCGTGGATATGAGCCCACAGCGCATGTTCCAGGACTACCTGCCGCCGTATAAAGCCTCGCTGGATGCCGGCAGCGGCGGCGTAATGGTCGCGCTGAATTCCATTAATGGCGTGCCCGCGACGGCCGACAGCTGGCTGCTGAAAGATCTGCTGCGTCATGAATGGAAATTCAAAGGAATAACCATCAGCGATCACGGGGCGATTAAAGAGCTGATCAAGCACGGTGTGGCGAGCGATCCCCAGGATGCCGTGCGTATTGCCATTAAGTCTGGCGTAGATATGAGTATGAGCGATGAATACTACAGCCAGTATTTACCCGACCTGGTGAAGCGCGGCATCGTCAGCAAAGCCGAAATCGATGATGCGGCCCGGCACGTGCTCAATGTGAAATACGATATGGGGCTGTTTAACGATCCCTACAGTCATCTTGGCCCGAAAGAGAGCGATCCGAAGGATACCAACGCAGAAAGCCGTTTACACCGCCCGGAAGCCCGCGATGTGGCCCGCAAGAGTATGGTGCTGCTGAAAAACCGCCTTGATACCTTACCGCTGAAGAAATCTGGCACCATTGCCTTGATTGGACCGCTTGCCGACAGCCAGCGTGACGTCATGGGCAGCTGGTCGGCGGCGGGCGTCGCCAAACAGTCGGTTTCCCTGCTGCAGGGCATGAAAAACGCCACCGAAGGCAAAGCCACGCTGCTGTACGCCAAAGGCGCGAACGTGTCAGATAACAAAGGCATTCAGGACTTCCTCAACATGTATGAACCGGCCGTGGCGGTCGATCCGCGTTCGCCGCAGGCAATGATTGATGAGGCGGTCGAGAAAGCGAAGCAGGCCGATGTCATCGTGGCGGCGGTAGGGGAAGCGCAGGGCATGGCGCACGAGGCGTCCAGCCGCAGTAATCTGATGATCCCGCCTTCGCAACAGAAGCTGTTAGCCGCGCTGAAAGCGACAGGCAAGCCGCTGGTGATTGTGCTGATGAATGGTCGCCCATTGACGCTGGTTGATGAAGACAGAATGGCCGATGCCATGCTGGAAACCTGGTTCAGCGGAACAGAAGGGGGCAATGCTATCGCGGATGTGCTGTTTGGCGATTACAACCCATCGGGTAAACTGCCGATGTCTTTCCCCCGCTCCGTGGGTCAGATTCCCATCTATTACAACCATTTACCGACCGGCCGCCCGTACAATTTTGCCAAGCCCAACAAGTACACATCGCACTACTACGATGCGGAAAACGGCCCGCTTTATCCGTTTGGTTATGGCCTGAGCTACACCACGTTCACCGTGTCGCCAGTCACGCTTTCATCAGAAACGATGGCGCACAACGGCAGTATCGAAGCCAGCGTAACCGTAACGAACAGCGGCAAAGTGGACGGTGCCACGGTGGTACAGCTCTATCTCAACGATCCCGTTGCCAGCATCAGCCGTCCGGTAAAAGAGTTGCATGGCTTCAAGCGCATCATGCTCAAAGCCGGTGAATCTCAGCAGGTGACCTTTAAGATTGATGTGGATGCGCTGAAGTTTTGGAACCAGCAGATGAAGCACGTTGCCGAACCGGGTAAATTTAACGTCATGATTGGTCTGGACTCAGTCCGCACGCAAAACACCCAGTTCACCTATCAGTAAACCTCAGACGGACCTGGTTGCAGGTTCCTGTCGATGTCACCGCTTCCCCGTTCGGGGAGGCGGGTTTATCCTCCGTTCCTGCCTTCTGCCTTCATCGATTCACTTTGAGAGTTTTACCCTTGCCTGTCGTGGCAGCAGACGTGATCCTGCTCTATCCTCGGGGAAAATGGATTCCTCAAGTACTGTCGAGGCGCTATGACGTATCAATCACTGATTGCTGAAGTCCACAATCAGCAGCGCACCCTGACGGCAATTGTCGAACAGGATGCGCGGACTGCTTATTTCTATATCTGGCCAACCGATCTGTTTCGTAGCCAGTTTGCGGTGCGTGGCTGCTGGTTACGAAACCTGCTCCCTGCGCCGGTTCAGGAAGATCACCAGGCGATGGAACAGGGCATTGCCCCCCTGCTGAGTGCAGAATACTGCCGTAATCTGGAAGCTGAACCGCCGCTGGATCCCGCAGGTCTGCAAATTCTCTGGGAACCCGGAGATGCGGGAGCGGCACTGTGGTACTACGGGCAACTTCTTGCCGTGATTCCTGGCTGGAGCCTTTACCAGGATAAACAGGTCAGTTTCTCCGCCGGTTGTATCAAAAAAAACCGTCTGACCGCGCCGCTCGGTTCAGCCTCGACCAATCATTACTATGCCCTTGCCGAACAGCAGCGCCAGTTCTGGCGTGAATGGCATGACGGCAGCCAATGGGACAAGGTGCAACAGGACTTGCTGGCCTGTTATCAGGCGCAGTTTGGCGAGTCGGTCAAATACTACGCGATCGATCAGGGCAACTGGCCGCCCATGGCGCTCTCTCAGCACTACCATAACGGCATCTGGTACTTTCTGACCCTGGGCATGAGCATTCGCCCCATGCCGCAGGTTGATTTTCTGTTCGATGAGCTGGCCCCGCAGTACCGCCGGGCAGAGCTGGCGATGGCGGTCGATGGCGAAGTCATGACAGAAAGCAATGCGGTCCAGATGGCCAGCGCGCTGGCTGAATTTGTCCATTTGCCGTGGGCGCGGCTGACCTGGCTGGGTGAAGGCCATACGCTGGCCTCAGAGGTGGCACCGGTGGGATTCGAAAGCTACCTGTTAGCCAACGAGCTGGCCCCGGAACAGGCCCAGTTCCCGCTGCCGAGGCAGGATGGCGACAGACCCACGCTGCTGTGGGCCACGCCGGTAACCGAAGCGGAACGGCAATTTGCCCAGAGCGAAGCCCAGGGCGGGCAGCATCTGCGTGAACGGCTCACCGCCGGGGGAAATACGCACATATTTCGACCGCGCGAACAGGTCGTGAACACAGAATAAACGCCGGAGACAGCGCGATTTTTCCTCTTGGTGGAAAAAGTTACTGACCTGGCGTAACTAAATATCTTTATTGTTAAAAGACTTGTTAAATTTGTGATCTGGTCTACTCAAGTTCCCCCTTGCCGTGCCGTTAACCCCGATCAGGCAATAGCGCCACAAAAGGTCCAGGGGAACAATGATGTTAAAGACCACGCAATCCCGCTTCACAGCAACGCTTATCGGTTTTTTTGTTGCGCTAGTGTTGGTCACTATTTGGGTGATCAACCAGTTTGTCGCGCCTCAGTTGGTGGACAATGAAAGCCGCCTGATTCGCTATCAGGTGGATTCGCTGGCAACCGGCATCGTTGAGCAAATGAACCGTGTTCAGGCACAGCAACGTGCCATTACCGAGGCCGCCTCGGTCATCGACAGCGCCGCCATCGACACCTTATTACCTGCACTGGTCAACCAGTATCAGGACAGTAACGTTTTCGGTGGCGGTATCTGGCCTTTACCCCATCGTCGCGAGGCGGGTAAAGAGAAAGACAGCAGCTTTTTTGCACGTGACGCCAGCAACAAGCTTCAGGTTAACACCTACTGGAACTCTGAAGCCGCGGACAAATACTGGGAGCAGCCCTGGTATAAAGACGGCATGGCCGCGCCGAAAGGGCAGTGCGCATGGGCTAAAGCTTATCAGGATGCCGCCAGCCCACAGCCGCGTACCAACTGTGCCATGGCAATCTACCGCGACGGGACAGTCTGGGGCGTTTCCACCATCGACGTTACGCTGGGTTTCTTCAACCAACTGGCTAAAAAGATGGGCGAGGCGATTCATGGAGACGTCCTGATCGTTGAGTCTGACGGCAAAGTCGTGGGTAACGCGGCGCTGGTTAACGGCACGCCGAAACTCGAAAACCTGAGCGATCTGCAAAATCCTATGGCTGCGCCGCTGAAAGCGATGCTTGCCAGTGCGGGGACAAAGTCCGCAGAGTCAACCTATAGCAGCAACGATGGCGAGCAAACGCTGTTTCTGCAGGCTATTCCGGGCAGCCCGTGGTATCTGGCCAGTAGCGTACCGTCCAGCCTGCTGAAAGCCCAGTCCCACAATATGCTGATGCGCCTGGGTTTGGTGCAGATCCCTCTGGCCATTATTCTGTTGCTGGTCATGCTGGGTTTCATGCGCGCCATGATGAAGCGTTTGAGCATGCTCAACCAAAATATCGAAGCGCTGTCGACAGGGGGCGCGGATCTCACGCAGCGTCTGCCAGCCAGTAACAGCCCGGAATTTAACGCCGTTGCGCAGAGCTTTAACCACTTTATCAGCTATCTGCAGGGGTTAATGCAGCAGGTCGGCAGCAGCGCCCTGGCCATCTCTGCGGCGTCGCGTGAAATTGCCAGCGGCAACACCAACCTCTCCTCGCGCACGGAAGAGCAGGCCAGCTCGATTGTTGAAACGGCGGCTTCTATGGAGCAACTGACCGGCACTGTACGCCAGAACGCCGACAACGCAACGCATGCGAACCAGCTGGCGGGTGAGGCTTCTAAAGTGGCGTCGCGCGGAACGGAAGTGGTTCGTCAGGTGGTGAGCACGATGGGCGAAATTCACCACTCTTCGCGTAAAGTCGTCGATATCATCAGCGTGATCGACAGCATTGCCTTCCAGACCAATATCCTGGCACTCAACGCCGCCGTTGAAGCCGCGCGTGCTGGCGAGCAGGGCCGTGGTTTTGCCGTGGTCGCCTCGGAGGTGCGTAATCTGGCGCAGCGTTCGGCCAACTCCGCACGTGAAATCAAAAAACTGATCGAAGAGTCGGTCGCGAATATCGATGCAGGCAGTCAGCTGGTCGAACAGGCAGGACAAACCATGGACGAGCTGGTGCAGGGCGTGAGCAGCGTCACTACGCTAATGAGCGAGATCATGGCCGCCAGTCGTGAGCAGAGCATGGGCATCGAACAGGTTAACGTTGCCATTACTCAGCTTGACGGCACCACGCAGCAGAACGCCGTCTTAGTGGAAGAGGTCTCCTCTGCCGCGCAGGCGATGGAAGCCCAGAGTCTGCAACTGGAACAGGTTGTACAAAGCTTCAAACTGTAATTCACAGTCAGGCCAGCGCCCGCTGGCCTGACGTTTTCGACGATCGCCATTGCCGTCTGACAGATTTGTGCATAAACAGCACAATTTTATCCCCTCAACCTCCCCAATCTTGTGCCAGAATAATGAGGAATACACTCAAGGAATCCTCATGTCTGCTATTGAAGTTATCCTCGTCGACCATCTTGATCGTCCCACCGGCAAAATGGAAAAGTTGGAAGTGCATGAAAAAGGATTACTGCACCGCGCTGTCACGGTGTACGTTTTTAACACCCGGCAGGAGCTGCTGCTCCAGCGTCGCGCCAGTGACAAATATCACTGCGGCGGATTATGGAGCAATACCTGCTGCGGTCATCCTTATCCTCATGAATCGACTAAAGAGGCGGCCGAACGCCGTCTGCGCGAAGAAATGGGCATGATCCTGTCGCTGACGCCTGTCTTCGAACTGAGCTATAACCTGCCGCTCAGTAATGGCCTGACAGAGCACGAGTACGGCCATGTCTTTTTTGCCGTGAGCGACGCGCTGCCCGTGCTTAACCCGCAGGAGGCGGATGCATTTGACTACCGCTCAATGCAGGATATTGCCCAGCAAATGCAGCAGCAGCCCCAGCAGTTTACGCCCTGGTTCCTTCATACCTTTCCCCGTATTCCAGCCTGTCTCGACAGTTTCACTTTCCCGGCTTAATCACCGAGCCCTGGCCGATGCGGTCAGGGTTAGCCGCATCTGATTTCAGGACAAAACAGATCGCGGAATGCGATTGCCAGGCTACGCTTTTATTGCAACCTCTAAAACGGTGGGCGTGCCTGGCAGGTTATCCCTACAGCCAACCGTACTTCCAGATGAATACATCAATAAGGAAAGCATCATGGCAAACATTCGCGGTTTGGCCGGCATCAGCCTTTTACTGCTGAGTCTGGGAATGGCACACGCGGCCGACCCGGTGCGTGTGGGTTCCAAGATAGATACTGAAGGCTCACTGCTGGGCAATGTCATCCTGCTGGTGCTGGAAAAGCACGGCGTCAAGACCGTTAACAAAATTCAGCTGGGGGCAACCCAGGTGGTGCGGGGCGCCATCACCGCGGGCGAACTGGATATCTACCCGGAATACACCGGCAACGGAGCCTTCTTTTTTAATGATGAAAAAGACAGTGCCTGGAAGCATGCCCGCGAAGGCTATGAAAAAGTGAAAAAACTTGATGCCGAAAAAAATCACCTCGTGTGGCTGACGCCCGCCCCGGCGAACAACACCTGGACCATCGCGGTCCGTAACGACGTCGCGGAGAAAAATCACCTCAACTCCCTTGACGATCTCAGCGCCTATCTGAAAAAAGGGGGCACGTTCAAGCTGGCTGCCTCTGCGGAATTTATTGAACGCAGTGATGCGCTTCCCGCATTCGAAAAAGCCTATGGCTTTACGTTAAAACAGGATCAGCTGTTATCGTTGGCCGGGGGCGATACCGCCGTGACTATCGGCGCAGCCGCGCAGCAAACGTCAGGCGTCAATGCCGCCATGGCTTACGGTACGGATGGCCCGGTTGCCGCGTTGGGCCTGAAAACGCTCAGTGACCCAAAAGGCGTTCAGCCCATTTATGCGCCTGCGCCAGTAGTGCGTGAAGCGGTTCTCCAGGCTTACCCGCAAATGGCTGCATGGCTTAAACCCGTTTTCAGTGCGCTGGATGAAAAGACATTGCAGCAGCTCAACGCCAAAATTGCCGTTGAAGGGCAGGACGCCAGCAGCGTGGCGAAAGCGTGGTTAGAACAGAAAAAGCTGCTGTAACCGATGTGGCTATCGCGGGAGGCGATATCCCGGCCTCGACAGCAGCCGGTGGCGCTGGTACTGATTATGTTACTGAGCCTGACGTCAGGCTGCCTGCCGTTTGTGAGCTTTGCGGCTAATCGTCTGGTTGCCGGCCAGCCGGTGATGCTCTGGCAAATGGCGCACGGCATGGCGCTTCTGCCCCCGCTGGCGTTGCTGTGGTTACTGCTGTGGGCCAGACCGACGGGGTTTCGCTGCGCGTTGCAGTTAATAAGCGCCGGGCTGGTGCTGGCGGTCATGATCTGGCTCAGCGGCGACCAGGCCAGGGTGCTGGCCGGGCAGGGCAGCCGACTGGCGCGAACCAGCTTTGCGAGCGGCATGTGGTGCGGCAGCGCGCTGACGCTACTGTTGATCACCGATACCGCGCGTGCGCTCACCCGCCGCAGGCTGTGGCAACTGGTGCTGAATCTGCTGGTATGGATCCTTCCCCTCTGGCTGCTGTTCAGCGGCCAGCTGGACGACCTGTCGTTACTGAAAGAATATGCCAACCGCCAGTCGGTCTTTGATGCGGCCTTATTGCGTCATCTGACGCTACTGGCCGCCACCGTCCTGCCTGCTTTACTGATTGCTTTCCCGCTGGGCATCGTGCTTTACCGGCGATCCGGCTGGCAAAGCAGCGTCTTCGGCGTGCTGAATGTGGTTCAGACGGTGCCCTCCGTGGCGCTGTTTGGCTTACTCATTGCCCCACTGGCGGGGCTGGCAAAACGCTTTCCCTGGGCAGGTGCATGGGGCATCAGCGGCATTGGCATGGCGCCCGCGCTGATCGCGCTGGTGTTGTATGCCCTGTTGCCGCTGGTGCGCAGCGTGGTAACCGGACTGCAGCAGGTGCCGCCAGACGTGCGCGAAAGTGCGCGCGGCATGGGGCTGAGCGGCAGGCAGCAGTTTTTCGCCGTGGAGGTGCCGCTGGCCTTGCCGGTGTGGTTGTCGGGCATACGGGTTGTGGTGGTGCAGACACTGGGCATGGCCGTGGTGGCGGCGCTGATCGGCGCAGGCGGATTCGGCGCGATTATTTTCCAGGGGCTGCTGAGCAACGCGCTGGACTTAGTGCTGTTAGGCGTGATCCCGGTGATTGCGATGGCGGTGACTTTGGATGCGTTATTCCGCTTGTTGATTTCCCTGCTGGAGAGAAAAGATGATTCAGTTTGATGGCGTCACCCGGTTCTTTGCGGGTAAAGCCGCGGTTAAAAACCTGTCGCTGACCATCGCAAAAGGAACCTTTACCGTGCTGCTGGGCACCTCGGGCTCAGGTAAATCGACCACGCTTAAAATGATTAATCGTCTGGTGGAGTACGATGAAGGGGAAATCCGCTTTGCAGGCGAATCCATTCGTCAGATGGATGCCCAGGCGCTGCGCCGCCGTACCGGCTATGCCATTCAGTCGATTGGTCTGTTTCCGCACTGGACGATTGAAAAGAACATGGCTACCGTCCCTGCCTTGCTGGGCTGGTCAAAAGCGCGCAGGCGCGAACGTATTGACGAGTTGATCGCACTGCTGAATTTGGATCCGGCATTACTTCGCCGCTATCCACATCAGCTCTCCGGGGGACAACAGCAGCGCGTTGGTGTTGCGCGGGCGCTGGCGGCGGATCCTGACGTACTGCTGATGGATGAACCCTTTGGCGCACTGGACCCGGTCACGCGCACTGCGCTTCAGCAGGAGATGTTACGCATTCACCGTGCTTCAGGGTGCACCATCGTGCTGGTCACGCACGATATTGATGAAGCCCTGACGCTGGCCGACAATATTGTACTCATGGACGACGGTGAGATCGTTCAGCAGGGTAAACCGCTTGAATTGCTGACCCGGCCAGGCAACGACTTTGTGCGTGATTTTCTGGGGCGCAGCGAGATAGGGCTGCATCTGCTGGCGCTTGGCCAGGTGGGACGCGCAGTACGTCGTGGGGAATGGCTGGATGCCGAGCCGCTGGCGGCGACGCTGAGCCTGCGCGAAGCGTTGTCACAGTTTATCAGCCGCGGCACGGATAAACTGCCCGTCGTAGATGCGCATCAGCAACCGCTGGGCGTGCTCTACTTCAGCGATCTCCTTCATCACGCAGAGGCTCAACAATGCGACGGTTAGCCGATCCTCTGCTGTGGCTGGTCCTGTTTTATCTCAGCCTGCTGGCGGCCATGCCCTACAGCGGCCCCGTGTTTGCCGCCTGGTTTCCCGATCTGGCCCGCCCGCTTTATCAGCAGGACAGTTTCTGGCAGCTCACCCTGGCACATCTTTTTCTGGTGGTAACCGCCAGCCTGATGGCGGTTGCTATCGGCGTCGGCAGCGGCGTGCTGGTCACTCGCCCTGCGGGACGGGCTTTTCGCCCGTTGTTGGAAACCATCGCCGCCGCCGGTCAGACGATCCCGCCGGTGGCGGTGCTGGCGATAGCCGTGCCTGTCATGGGATTCGGCGCGTGGCCTGCCGTGGTGGCATTGCTGCTTTATGGGCTGCTGCCAATTTTACAGGGCACACTGGCGGGGCTGGACAGCGTCCCGGCCAGCAGTCGTGAGATCGCCGTGGGTGTCGGCATGAGTGGCTGGCAGCGTTTGTGGCAGGTTGAGCTTGCGCTGGCGGCACCGGTGATCATTGCCGGGATACGTAACTCCGTCATCATCAATATCGGCACGGCGGCCATCGCCTCTACCGTCGGGGCAAAGAGCCTGGGATCGCCCATCATCATCGGCCTGAGCGGCTTTAATACCGCCTGTGTCATACAAGGCGCGTTGCTGGTCGGGCTGTTAGCGATCGTCAGCGATCGCCTGTTTGAACGGCTGCAGCGCCGTCTTAGCGTGAATGAACGATAAGTGAATAGCCAACCAGCATAAGTCCACTGGTGCCGCCGATAGCCATAATGGCAAACAGCGTGGCAAAAAATGTTTTTTTCCAGTTCATAACTAACCTGAGGGTGTTTACGTCAAGGCGGGGATAATAGCGCGCGCAAGGCAGCAGTCATAGTGCCGAGCGTGCGTTTTTATTTCAGTGTGCGTCGTGCAAACGTACAGAGAATCCCTGTTCCTGCCAGTGTGCCAGCTGTTCCTGCTGACGGCGCGTCAGTCTTTTACCGGTAAAAACAAACATATTCAGCCCCGGAAATAACTCGGGCCGGGGAACATCAAGCGGTTCGGCAAGCACGTCGATGCGCCAGCCGTGCTGCGACAGTCGCCATCCTTCCAGCCAGATGCGCGTGCGATCTTCAATGCCCCAGCCAATAATCAGCGCTTCTTTACCGGCTTTTTTGCGACTGCTTGCCAGACAAAAAGCCACGTAGTCGATCAGGATGCCATCCAGCAGGCTGCACATTGTCCGTGCTGTATTCTGATCCAGGCTGAGTTTCTGCCTTATGGGCATAAAAACGTGATCGATCAAGGCATCAACCGCATGTTCGCGACCAATTAAAGCGATCTTGTTGCGTAGCTTAGCCGGTCTTACATGGCGCAGTATGCTGATGAGTTCGTCCTGCATGGCGGTCCAGCCATCGTTGGAATCAACATCTCCACCTTCCAGTAGTGCTTTGACCTTGCCTACTGGTACTCCACTTTCAATCCAGCGCATGATTTCCTGGATACGCTGAACATCTTCTTCATCGAACTGTCGATGACCGCCTTCGGTACGTTGTGGTTTCAATAATCCATAACGTCGTTGCCAGGCGCGTAAGGTAACCGGATTTATGCCACAGCGTTCGGCGACATCGCCGATACTGTATAAGGTCATATTTACCTCTTTAAACTGACCTGAGTTAAAACACCATAACGAAGCCTGTTAAGTTGTACAACCAATTTTTAGATGTACAACTTGACGGCTGCGCTTAATTGTTGTTCTATCTCAGTTATGAGATTTATTTTTCATAAGTGAGATGAAACATGTCTTTTGATAATACGGAGCAACGCTTAGCAGCCCGCCTTGCAGAATTACGGATGAAGCAGGGTTGGTCACTTGATGAACTCTCAACCGCCACCGGCATTAGCCGGCCCACATTATCGCGTATTGAGCGTGCTGAAACCAGCCCAACGGCTGCCCTGCTTAATCGTTTGTGTGTGGCTTACAGTCTGACCATGTCGCGCCTGCTGAGCGAAGTGGAAGCGGAAAGCGATCTCCTGATCCCTCGCGAACGCCAGCCGATCTGGAACGACGAAGCCAGTGGATTTAGCCGCCGCAATGTCTCACCGCCCGCCCATAATTTCCGCTGTGAGCTGATCGAAGGCACACTGCGGCCCGGCGCGCGCGTCGAATACGACGCGCCACCGCTACAGGGCATGGAACAACATATCTGGATGCAACAGGGACAGCTGACGATAACCATGGGCGCGCAGAGCTGGACCTTAGCACCCGGCGACAGCCTGCGTTTTCATCTTAGCGGCGCGTCCGCTTTTCAGGCACATCTTACTGAAGGTGCCCGCTACTTACTGGTGGTCTGCAAATCATGATGACGTATCAACAACTCAGCGCCGCTGAGGCACAACAGGTTTTACCCGAACTGGCCCAGGTCTTACAGGCCTGTGTGGCCGAGGGTGCCAGCATCGGTTTTATCGATCCTGAAAACATCAGCGTGATGACCCTTTTTTGGCAAAATCAGCTTGCCGCGCTGGAAAAAGGCCAGAGTGAACTGCTGGTTGCCCGCCAGCATGGCCGGGTGGTGGGCACCGTGATGCTCAATGACAGCGCCATGCCCAATGGAAGCCATAGGGCCGAAGTCAGTAAGCTGCTCGTGCATCCGCAGGCGCGGCGGCAGGGGATAGCGCGCAGGTTAATGCAGCAGGCAGAACAGCGGGCGCATCAGAAGGGAAAACGCCTGCTGGTGCTGGACACCCGATCCGGGGACGTGGCAAGCGATCTTTATCGCGCGCTGCACTGGCAGGTTGCGGGTGAAATTCCTGCCTATGCGCAGTCTATTGAGGGAAAACTGGACGCGACCACAGTGATGTTTAAGGTGCTGGATTCGCACGGCGGCTGAAGTACAGGCCTTCGGGCCGCCGCCTTATCCCTGCGCAACACGCGACAACGCGCCACGGCGGCTGTGGCCTGCTGTTGACCCGACAGCACGAGCAGGCCTTTTCTGAAGCCAGCACGAAAAAACAGACCCGAAAGCTGACGTCACTGCGATACTGTGTAAAAATACAGGCCATCGAGTAAAGCGGTAATCTTAACATGGCCCTGACAGCAGCATTAAAAAGCCAGATCGCACAGTGGTATAAAGCGCTGCAGCAACAGGTGCCAGACTTTATTCCCCGTCCTGCCCAGCGGCAGATGATCGCGGAGGTCGCGAAATGTCTGTCGGGTGATGACGGTCGCCACCTGGCTGTAGAAGCGCCGACTGGCGTGGGCAAAACCCTTTCGTATCTTATTCCTGGCATCGCCGTCAGCCGCGCGGAAGAGAAGCGGCTGGTGATCAGCACGGCCAACGTCGCCTTGCAGGATCAGATCTTCAGCAAAGATTTGCCATTGCTTAAAAAAATCATTCCGGATCTCACCTTTACTGCTGCCTTTGGACGCGGGCGCTATGTGTGTCCGCGCAATCTGGCCGCGCTGGTCGCAGACGATAATCAGCAGGCCGATTTGCTGTTCTACCTGGA
The DNA here is from genome assembly GCF_000710035.2 of Pantoea ananatis LMG 2665. GTDB lineage: Bacteria > Pseudomonadota > Gammaproteobacteria > Enterobacterales > Enterobacteriaceae > Pantoea > Pantoea ananatis. The sequence continues at coordinate 426,266 of NZ_JMJJ01000004.1, forward strand.
TGACGAAGCGGTCAGCAGCACCAAAGAAGAGCAGATCCAGTGCGGACGGCTGCAAAAGTCACTGGATCGCTATCAGTGGGATGGCCTGCGCGATCACAGCGAGGAGAACGTCAGCGACAGCCTGTGGCAGCGTCTGTCTACTGACAAAGCCAGTTGCCTTGGCGTGCATTGCCGCTGGTACCGCGAATGTCCGTTTTTCGTTGCCCGGCGGGAAATCGAGCAGGTCGATGTGGTGGTAGCCAACCACGCGCTGGTGATGGCGGCCATGGAAAACGAATCGGTGCTGCCCCCGGCCAAAAATCTGATGCTGGTGCTGGATGAAGGGCATCACCTGCCTGAAGTGGCGCGTGATGCACTGGAGATGAGCGCCGATATCACGCCGGGCTGGACCAGCCTGCAGCTCGATCTGTTTGTGAAGCTGGTGGAGGCGATTATGAGCCAGATGCGGCCCAAATCACCCCCGCCGTTGGCTAATCCCGAACGTCTTAAAGCCCACTGTGATGAACTGCGCGAACGCCTTGCCACCATAAGTGAGGCATTAAGCCCATTGCTTCCGCCGCACAATCAGCCCGGCGAGTTTCGTTTCGTGTTGGGCACCTTACCTGACGAGCTGCTGGCGCTGTGCGCCCGGCTGTTCAAGCTGAGCGACGGGCTACGTGGGCTCAGCGAAGGGTTGATTAACGCCTTGAGTGAACAAACCGGAAGCGTCGATCTCGTGCGTCTGCACCGCAATTTATTGCAGCTCAACCGCCACTTTGGCTGGTTTGAATCAGTCAGCAAGCTGTGGCGACTGGCTGCGATGGAAAAAGCCTCTGGTGCGCCCGTTTCAAAATGGATAACCCGTGAACTGCGCGACGGTCAGGCACACCTGTTCTTCCACTGCGCGGGAATTCGCGTCTGCGATCAGCTGGAAAAAATGCTGTGGCGCAAGATTCCTCACGTTGTCGTGACCTCCGCGACCTTGCGCTCATTGAACAGCTTTAGCCGCCTGCAGGAAATGTCGGGGTTGAATGAAAAGGCGGGCGACCGTTTTGTGGCACTGGCGTCGCCGTTCAGCCACGTCGATCAGGGCAAGCTGGTGATCCCGCAGATGCGCTACGAACCGTTGATGGCGAATGAGGCTGAGCACATCGCGGAGATGGCGGCCTTTTTCCGCCAGCAAATGCAGACAGAAAAGCATAAAGGCGTGCTGGTGTTATTTGCCAGCGGGCGCGCCATGCAACAGTTTGTCGAGGCGCTGCCAGAATTACGACTGATGATGCTGGTGCAGGGCGATCAGCCCCGCAGTCGCCTGATCGCCCTGCACCGCAAACGGGTAGAGCAGGGCGATACCAGTATTCTCATCGGCCTGCAGTCGTTTGCGGAAGGGCTGGATTTAAAAGGTGAGCTGCTCAGTCAGGTACATATCCATAAAATTGCTTTTCCGCCCATAGACAGTCCGGTAATTTTAACCGAGGGCGAATGGCTGAAGAGCCTCAGGCGTTATCCGTTTGAGGTACAGAGCTTACCCAGCGCCTCTTTTACGCTGATTCAGCAGGTCGGGCGTTTGATCCGCAGCCATCAGTGTTTTGGCGAGATTGTTATTTACGATCGCCGCCTGTTGAGTAAAGCTTACGGCAGTCGGCTGCTGGCGGCGCTGCCGGTGTTTTCAATTGAGCAGCCGGTCACGCCTGAACCCGAGGCCAGAAACACCAAACCCAATCCCGGCACGCGCAAACCGCGTGCGAAGCGGCGTTAAGTCGTTGCCACTGAGCGGAAATGCGTGATGGAACTGAATAAAATTATCAAAGAAGTCGGGCGCGGTAAGAACCATGCTCGCGATATCGATTTCGACAGTGCCCTGGCACTCTACGGCGCAATGCTGGACGGCGAGGTGCCGGATCTTGAAATGGGCAGTATTTTAATCGCCCTGCGAATCAAAGGTGAAGGCGAAGCAGAAATGCGCGGCTTCTATCAGGCGATGCAGTCGCGTGTGATGCGCCTGCAGGCGCCGAGCGGTCGTCCCATGCCTGTGGTCATTCCCAGCTATAACGGTGCGCGCCGTCAGGGAAATTTAACCCCATTACTGGCGCAGGTGCTTAACAGGCTCGGTCTGCCCGTGCTGGTTCACGGCGTCAGTGACGATGCCACGCGCGTGACCAGCGAAGCGGTCTTTGCCGCGCTGGGGATCGTGCCGGTCACTACGGCCGAACAGGCACAGGCAAAGCTCGACAGGGGTGAGCTGGCCTTTATTACCATCGATCACCTCTGCCCACCCATGGCAAAACAGCTGTCGTTACGCTGGCGCATGGGCGTGCGTAACAGCGCCCACACGCTGGCGAAGCTGGCCACGCCGTTTGGTGAGCGCGAGGCCCTGCGCCTGTCAAGCGTATCCCACCCGGAGTATGTTCCACGGGTGGCGACCTTTTTTAGCGCTATCGATGCCCCCGCGATTCTGCTGAACGGGACCGAAGGTGAGGTTTATGCCAATCCGCAGCGCTGCCCGGCCATCAGCTATGTGGGCGGTGCAGCACAGCAGGCGGAGGTCTGGGTAGAGAGACAGCCGGAGGTAGCGGTGCCGCTGCCCGCCGACAAGTCGGCCGCCGAGACAGCGCGGTGGACGGAAGAGGTGCTGAATCACCAGCGCCCTCTACCAGAGGCGCTGCGACTGCAAATTGCCTGCTGCCTGCGCGCAAGCGGTCAGTGCGCCTCGCGGGAAGCCGGCCTTGAGAAACTGGCGGCGGCCGGTTTTTAACGGTGAGCCTGTGGCAGGGCGTGCTCAACCAGGTTTTGCCAGAAGCGGATACCGGTGGGGATGAGCGCATCGTTGAAATCGTAGTGAGCATTATGTAAGGGGGCGGATGGGGTTGCACCATCTGCACCGAGCCAGAAATAGGCCCCCGGGCAGGCTTCCAGCATGCAGGCGAAATCTTCAGAGGCCATAGAGGGATTCACCTGCCACCGCACCTGCTCTTCCCCCAGCGTACTGACGGCAACGTCGTGAACCTGCCGGGCCGGGCCTGTATGGTTGGTTGTCACCGGGTAGCCAGGTAGCCAGCGAATCGCGCCGCAGACGCCAAAGGGTTTCGGCAGCGTAGTGACAAAATCATCAATAAGCGCATGAACCCGTTTGCGCACATCGTCTTGCAGGCAGCGCACGGTGCCGCGCAGAACGATCTGTTCGGGAATCACGTTAATTGCCTCACCACCCTGAATCTGCGTGACGCTCACCACGGCTGAGGAAAGGGGAGAAAGGCGACGTGAGGGGATCGTTTGCAGGGCCAGAATCAGTTCAGCTGCCACCACCATCGGGTCGGCACCGCTTTCCGGCATGGCCGCGTGGCAGCTTTTACCGCTCAGCGTAATTTCAAACGCATCCAGTGAGGCCATCATCGCACCGGCGTTAACCGCCAGCGATCCCAGCGGCAGGCCGGGCCAGTTGTGCATCGCATAGACAGCATCCATGGGGAAACGGGTAAATAATCCCTCTTCCACCATTTTCCGGGCGCCGCCGAGGTTTTCTTCCGCAGGCTGAAAAATAAAATGCACCGTGCCGCTGAACTGACGCGTGGCGGCAAGCTGTCTGGCGGCCGCCAGTAAAATCGCCGTGTGGCCATCATGGCCGCAGGCGTGCATCACACCAGGTTTACTGGAGCGCCAGGCGGTTTCGCCTTTTTCATTGATGGGCAGCGCGTCCATATCGGCACGCAGGCCGATGACCGGTCCGCTTCCATTTTTCAGGGTGCCAACCACGCCCGTCCCGGCAAGACCACGAAATACCTGCAGGCCCGCCTGCTCAAGTTCATGCGCAACCTTATCGCTGGTCCGATGTTCCTCATAGCCGAGTTCGGGTTCGCGATGAAACTGGTGGCGCCAGCGCAGCGCATCATCAAGCAGGTCAGAGGAAAGAGTCATGCAATGTCGCGCTCCATATCATTCAGGAAGCTTCACTTTAGAGGCCGGGCGAGAGCGCGTCTATCGCCAGGCGCGATAAAATAGCGAATGGGCTAAATCAAAATGGAATAAGTAATAAACAAGCGTGCAACCGTATCGCCTGTTATGCCGACTCACGCTTAATTAAATGGAAGCCGATATCAATAATGCTTTCTGCGCAGGGACGCTGTTCAATCCGATCGGCCAGCAGCGTAGCGGCACGTTGACCTATAGCGACCCGATCGACGCTGACCGTGGTGAGGGCAGGGCGATTGCTGGCAGCAAAATCCAGATCGCCAAAGCCCATCACCGCAATATCTTCAGGCACGCGCAGGCCACGGCTTTCTGCCTCCATAATCGCACCCTGTGCCAGCGTGTCTGAACTGCAGACGATGACGTCATACTCACCCTGATCGAAGAGCTGCGTTAAACCGGCGCGTCCGGATGCCAGAGAGGCGGGGAGCGCCGCGTCTGCCTGTGGGATTGCGTCAATTCCTTGCTGGCTGAAGACGTCACATAATCCCTGTTTACGCTGTCCGGCACGTTTGTCTGACGTCCACACCAGGCCGGGCCGACGGAAGCCTTGTTCAAGCAGGTATTCTGCCGTGGCCTGACCGACGCGTTGATGCGAGAATCCCACCAGCATATCGAGCGGCGTTGGCGTCAGATCCCAGATTTCAACGACCGGTATCGCGGCATTCAGGATCACCTTTTTAAGGGCGGCCGAATGATGGATCCCGGTCAGAACAATCCCGTCCGGACGTCGTGACAGCAGTGTTGCCACCAGTTCGGCTTCAGTATCAGTGCGATAGCCCGCCACGCTCAGCAGGATATGATAACCCCGCAAGCCCAGCTCATCACTCAACGACTGAATGGTATCCACGAACATGTTGTTGTTGATTTGCGGCACCACGACAGCGATGAGCTTACTGCGCCTTGAAGCCAGGCTTCCCGCCAGCGCATTAGGAATGTATCCCGTCACCCGCACCGCCTCCATGACTCTTTCTGCCGTTTTAGGCCGCACTAACTGCGGGGCATTCAGCACGCGGCTGACGGTCATCGGTGACAGTCCGGCATGGCGGGCGACATCTTCAAGCGTGGGCGCATGGGTCGGTTTCGAACTTTTCACGGCAATCCATTTCACGGTGACGGCGGTATTCGCACTGGCATTATTCTTCATGTTCCTGAGCATTTCCAGCCGGTGCGTTACGCATTAAGCAGTATGCGCTGACATGACTAAAAAAATTCGCGATAGATGTTAACGCAATCATTATGTTGTTTAACACGAAGAAAAAGTTATAAATGCGATCTCGCTGGCAGCATGGCTCCCTTTATGCAAGGTAAATGTGATCTGTTGTTCAAAATAAACACAACGCGGTTTTCTGCCGCAGGCCGGGATGTAAAGATAAAAATGTTAGCGCAATCATTTTTAGACCACAGGAGATAACTATGTCTGTAAGCGCAAATTCTAATGCCGTGAGCTATGCCAAAACGGTAAACGCAAAAACGGCGGCTGACGTCGGTGATCGTATTGAATGGGTCAAACTCTCCCTGTCGATTTTACCCCTGGCCACGCCCGTCAGCGATGCCAAGGTGCTGACAGGGCGCCAAAAGCCGTTAACCGAAGTGGCCATTATCATTGCTGAAATTCGTAGCCGTGAGGGTTTTGAAGGGGTGGGATTCAGCTATTCCAAACGCGCTGGCGGGCAGGGCATTTACGCGCATGCTAAGGAGATTGCCGATAATCTGCTGGGGGAAGATCCAAACGATATTGATAAAATCTACACCAAACTGCTGTGGGCGGGCGCATCGGTAGGACGAAGCGGCATGGCGGTGCAGGCTATCTCTCCCATTGATATTGCGCTGTGGGATATGAAAGCGAAACGCGCCGGGCTGCCGTTGGCAAAACTGTTAGGTTCCCATCGTGATTCCGTACAGTGCTACAACACCTCGGGCGGCTTCCTGCATACACCGCTGGAGCAGGTATTAAAGAACGTGGTGATTTCACGTGAAAACGGCATCGGCGGGATCAAGTTGAAAGTGGGGCAGCCAAACTGTGCCGAAGACATTCGTCGCTTAACGGCAGTGCGTGAAGCGCTGGGCGACGATTTTCCGTTGATGGTTGATGCCAACCAACAGTGGGATCGTGAGACCGCTATCCGTATGGGCCGCAAAATGGAGCCGTTCAATCTGATCTGGATTGAAGAACCGCTGGATGCTTACGATGTGGAAGGCCATGCACAACTGGCCGCCGCGCTGGACACGCCCATTGCGACCGGTGAGATGCTCACCAGCTTCCGTGAGCATGAGCAACTGATTTTGGGCAACGCCAGTGATTTCGTTCAGCCGGATGCGCCGCGCGTGGGTGGCATTTCCCCTTTCCTGAAAATCATGGATCTGGCGGCGAAGCACGGTCGTAAGCTTGCGCCACATTTCGCCATGGAGGTTCACCTGCATCTGGCGGCGGCCTATCCGCTTGAGCCCTGGCTGGAGCATTTCGAATGGCTGAACCCGTTATTTAATGAGCAACTGGAATTACGTGACGGACGGATGTTTGTTTCAGATCGCCACGGACTTGGTTTTACGCTCAGCGAACAAGCACGAAGCTGGACTCAATTAACCTGTGAATTCGGCAAACGTCCCTAATCTTTTTGGCGGGAATCTCTCCCGCCACCTCTCCTTTTAAATCTCTCTCAACCCGATATCCAGGAGTGGGTGATGAATACAATAATAAAACGTACCAAGGTACGTTATTCTATTTTGCTATTTCTGTTTCTTGCCACCGTATTTAATTATGCCGATCGTGCGACGTTATCTGTCGTCGCGCCTTTTATGAGTCAGGAGTTGGGCTTTGATCCTGAAGCGATGGGGCTGGCCTTTTCGGCCTTTGGTATTGCCTATGTCATTATGCAATTACCCGGCGGCTGGTTACTGGACCGCTATGGTGCCCGCATGGTATACGGCTGTGCGCTGATTGGCTGGTCGCTGGTGACCATGCTGCAGGGCACGATTTATCTCTACGCCAGTCCGCTTATCGTTCTGGTGATTTTGCGTTTATTGATGGGGGCCATTGAAGCGCCAGCGTTTCCGGCAAACAGTCGGTTAAGTGTGCAGTGGTTTCCAAACAAAGAGCGGGGATTTGTGACGTCGATTTATCAGTCAGCACAATATATCTCGCTCGGAATTATTACGCCTTTGATGACAATTATTCTTCATAATTTAAGTTGGCACTATGTTTTTTATTATATCGGCGCGATTGGCGTTATTTTAGGGATCGTCTGGCTGTTTAAAGTCAGAGATCCCTTACAGCATCCCAAAGTAAATCAGGAGGAAATCGAGTATATTCGTGACGGCGGTGGAGAACCCGCATTAGGCAGTAAAAAGGCGCAAGAGAAAATTACACTGGCGCAGTTTAAAAGCGTGTGTATTAACCGCATGATGATTGGTGTCTACATTGGCCAGTTTTGTGTCACCTCAATTACCTGGTTCTTCCTGACCTGGTTCCCTACCTATCTCTATCAGGCCAAGGGCATGTCGATTCTGAAAGTGGGATTTATTGCCAGTATACCGGCCATCGCGGGTTTTGTGGGCGGCCTGTTGGGCGGCGTGTTTTCTGATGCGTTACTCAAACGCGGTTACAGCCTGACGGTTGCGCGTAAACTGCCCGTCATCTGTGGGATGCTGCTCTCCTGTGTCATTGTTATCGCCAATTACACGTCCTCGGAAATTGTGGTGGTTGCGGCCATGAGCGTTGCCTTTTTCGCCAAAGGTTTTGGCAATCTGGGCTGGTGTGTGCTGAGCGATACATCGCCGAAAGAGGTGTTGGGCATTGCCGGTGGCGTTTTCAACATGTGCGGCAATATGGCCAGTATCGTTACCCCGCTGGTGATCGGGATCATTCTGGCGAATACGCAATCATTTGATTATGCGATTTTATATGTGGGATCGATGGGGCTGCTCGGCCTGATTTCGTATCTCTTTATTGTCGGGCCTTTGGAACGGATTACGCTGACGTCCACGAAGCCTGAGTAAGCCTGTTGCGAGCATTTCGCGCCGCTGTTCCGGAACCGCACTCCCCGGAACAGCGTTTTTTACCGCATGACGCGACTCAATAAAATCGGCGTTGCGGGTTATTGCATCGGTAAGTTCAGACCGTGTTTTGTCGCACACTGCTGTGCCTGTTCGTATCCCGCATCGGCATGACGCATCACGCCGGTAGCAGGATCGTTCCACAGCACGCGGCCCAAGCGGGCATCAGCCGCTTCCGTGCCGTCGCACACAATCACCACGCCAGAATGCTGGGAGAAGCCCATGCCCACGCCACCACCATGATGCAGGCTCACCCAGGTCGCGCCGCCCGCCGTATTCAGCAGGGCGTTGAGCAGCGGCCAGTCGGATACCGCATCCGACCCATCTTTCATCGCTTCGGTTTCACGGTTTGGCGAGGCAACAGAGCCGCAGTCGAGGTGATCGCGACCGATCACAATCGGTGCTTTTAGCTCGCCGTTGCGTACCATTTCATTGAACGCGAGGGCCGCGAGATGGCGCTCACCCAATCCCAGCCAGCAGATACGCGCCGGTAAGCCCTGGAAGGCGATGCGTTCCTGCGCCATATCCAGCCAGCGATGCAGCGTTTTATGTTGCGGGAAAAGTTCTTTGAGTTTGGCATCCGTTTTATAGATATCTTCGGGGTCGCCAGACAGGGCAACCCAGCGGAACGGACCTTTACCTTCGCAAAACAGGGGACGGATATAGGCTGGCACAAAACCGGGAAAATCAAAGGCATTGCTGACGCCTTCATCCAGTGCGACCTGGCGAATGTTGTTGCCATAATCGACGGTAGGAATGCCCATATGACAGAAGTCGAGCATCGCCTGAACGTGGACGGCCATAGAGGCACGGGCAGCTTTCTCCACGGCTTTAGGATGTGTCTTGCGTTCCTGCTCCCAGCGTGAGACGTCCCAGTCAATGGGCAGATAGCCGTTAAGGGGATCGTGCGCCGAAGTCTGGTCGGTGACGATGTCAGGCTTAGGTCCACCCGCTTTGGCGCGCTTAACCAGCTCGGGCAGGATTTCCGCCGCGTTGCCCAGCAGGCCGACAGAAATGGCTTTCTTCGCTTTGGTCGCCTCATCAATCAAGGCCAGTGCTTCATCCAGCGAGGTGGCTTTGTAATCGACATAACGCGTGCGTAAACGAAAATCGATACGGGATTCCTGACACTCAATCGCCAGTACGCAGGCGCCCGCCAGCACGCCTGCCAAGGGTTGCGCACCACCCATGCCACCTAAACCGGCGGTCAGGATCCAGCGTCCGCTTAGATCATTGTTATAGTGCTGGCGTCCGGCCTCGACAAACGTCTCGTAGGTGCCCTGAACGATTCCCTGGGCGCCAATGTAAATCCATGAGCCGGCCGTCATCTGGCCATACATCATCAGCCCGGCTTTATCCAGTTCGTGGAAGTGATCCCAGTTAGCCCAGTGAGGAACCAGATTGGAGTTGGCCAGCAGGACGCGGGGGGCATCCGCATGGGTACGAAACACGCCGACGGGTTTGCCCGACTGGATCAGCAGGGTTTCGTCCGGCTGCAGGAGCTGCAGCGATCGTAAAATTTGCTCAAAACATTCCCAGTTGCGCGCGGCTTTACCAATACCGCCGTACACCACCAGATCTTCCGGACGTTCTGCCACGTCGGGATCCAGGTTGTTCTGAATCATGCGGTAAGCTGCTTCAATTAACCAGTTAGCGCAGTGCAGTTCATTTCCACGCGGCGCACGGATCTCGCGTGCTACCGCTTTAGACAGGGTTTCGCTCATGACGGATTCCTTATTTAACTGAATAGGTGCCCATGCTGGGTAGTAATGCGGTGAGTGCCTCTGGCCAGTCGCAGCGGCTTGCCCACTGACGCATCGCCTCAATGTCGGGTGCCAGCAGGCGGTCTTCTTCCAGGAAGGCAACGCGTTCGCGGATGCGGCCAAGGGCCTGCTCTATCGGTGCAGAACTTTGCAAGGGACGATGAAACTCAATGCCCTGGGCGGCGGCCATCGCTTCAATGCCCACCACGGCGGCGCTGTTAAAGCACATATCCCCCAGGCGGCGGGCGGCATAGGTGGCCATGGAAACGTGATCTTCCTGGTTAGCCGAGGTCGGTAAGCTGTCTACACTGCCGGGATGGGCCAGCGATTTATTTTCTGATGCCAGCGCCGCCGCAGTGACCTGGGCAATCATAAAGCCGGAGTTCACGCCGCCGTCGCGAACCAGGAAAGGTGGCAGTCCGGACAGGCCGGTATCCAGCAGCAGGGCCAGTCGACGTTCCGAGATAGCGCCCACTTCAGCCACGGCCAGCGCAATAATGTCGGCTGCAAAGGCGACCGGTTCAGCATGGAAGTTGCCGCCGGAGATCACATCGCCGGTTTCGCTGAAAACCAGCGGATTATCAGAGGCGGCGTTGGCTTCAATTTGCAGGACGCGCGCGGCATGAGAGAGGTTATCCAGGCAGGCGCCCATTACCTGAGGTACGCAGCGGATAGAATAGGGATCCTGTACCCGGCCACAGTGGGTATGTGAACCGAGGATTTCGCTTCCTTCAATCAGGCTGGTAATCGCGGCGGCCACGGCAATCTGCCCGTGCTGACCGCGCGCCTGATGGATACGGGCATCGAAGGGTTTTAACGAACCTTTGATCGCTTCTAACGACAGGGCGCCCGCCAGTAAACCTGCGGCAAACAGGTTTTCGGCTTCAAACAGGCCACGCAGCGCCAGCGCCGTGGAAACCTGGGTGCCATTAAGCAATGCCAGACCTTCTTTCGGGCCCAGAACAAAGGGCGTCAACCCGACTTTAGCCAGGCCTTCTGTCGCCGCAATAAGTTCCCCTTTGAACCTGACCTGACCTTCACCAAGCAGCATCAGCGACATATGCGCCAGCGGCGCCAGATCGCCCGAGGCACCCACCGATCCTTTTTCCGGAATGCACGGCATGATGCCGGCATTAAACAGGGCCAGCAGGGCATCGATCAGTTCGATGCGTACACCCGAATGGCCCCGCGAAAGGCTGATCACTTTGCTGGCGACGACCAGCCGCGTGACGTTATCAGGCAGTAAATTCCCTAACCCGACGCTGTGGGACAGCACCAGATTACGTTGCAGATCCGCCAGACGGCTGGCGGGGATCTGGGTTTGGGCCAGTTTGCCAAAACCGGTGTTAATGCCGTAAACCACGCTGCCGGAGGCGACGATCGCGTCAACGGTGCGTTGTGCCTCGGCGACGGCCTGGCGGGCGCCATCGTCGAGGCTGAGGGTAACGTTACCCTGGTAAATTGCGCGTAATGTCGCGAGATCAACATTACCTGGCACCAGGTGTAATACCTGAGTCGAACCTGACATAACCTGCTCCTGTCTATACAAGGGTTGGGTTGCCGCAGGGCATCTTTATTGACCCTGATCAACTGAATAACGCGAGTGAACCATAAGTGTCTATTCTTGTCTATACAAGTTGCAATCAGCGTGCCAAACCGATCACAAAATTGATCGGGCGTCAGGGCAGGGGGGAGCGAGCAACGACCGGTATTGCTGCACCTTTATCAGGCAGCAGGTGCACGGTTAAAGTGCTGAAACCGCGTCTGAATGTATATACATCCAACCCTGCAGGCAGTAAACTCTGCGCATTATCTGCGAAAGGAAAACGTTATGGCCGAGCATACGGCAATTGCACAACTGGCGGCGGCCATGAGCGATGAACCTGCGCCTATTTATCAACGGGTCAAGCAGGCTATCATCAGCCAGATTCGTGAAGGACACTGGAAAGCAAATCAGCGCGTGCCCTCCGAAAGCGAGCTGGTCAATGAACTAGGCGTGAGCCGGATGACCATCAATCGTGCATTACGCGAGCTGACCAGCGAAGGGTTTCTGGTGCGTATGCAGGGCGTAGGAACATTTGTTGCCGAAATGAAAGGCTATACGGCCATGCTCGAAGTGCATAACATCGCCGATGAAATTGCCCAGCGCGGTCACCAGCACAGCTGCAAAATTCTGATGATGGGTCAGAACAAAGCCGATCCCGAGCAGGCTTCGGTTCTGGGGCTGACCACCGGGCAAACGCTGTTTCATTCGCTGATTGTGCATTATGAAAACGAGTTGCCGGTGCAGCTTGAAGACCGACTGGTGAATCCGCAGCTGGCTCCGGACTATCTGACTCAGGATTACCATACGCTCACGCCTTATACCTATCTGATGCGGGCGGCGCCGTTAACGGCAGGTGAGCACATCGTTGAAGCGGTGATGCCCGATGCGCGTCAGCGTAAACATCTGGCGATCGATGAGCATGAGCCCTGTCTGCTTATCCGCCGCCAGACCTGGAGCGACAATAAAATCGTGACCTATGCGCGATTACTCTATCCGGGCTCGCGCTATAAGCTGCTGGGCCGCTTCAAAGGACACGGGTAAGGCGCACGAACAGCAGTCTTGCCTCCGGACTGGCTGGCGAGAGCAGGGTGGAGTGATCTACCCACCATGTCCCCTGCTGCGCCTCTAACCGCGCGTCATCCGCGATGCGCCATTCTCCGGCTAACACCCACGCTACGCCGTGCTCGCTGCAGACGGCTTGCGTAACGACGTCGGCCTGCGCCCGCCATGCGTCACGCCGCGTCATGACGTTAAAATCCTGACTGGCCTCTTTGCCTTCCAGACTGGCTTCAAGTGCCCATTCACCCGCGAAAGCCCAGGGAACTTCAGGCAGTAAGCGGTGCTCGCCTGCCGGACCGCGCAGCAGCACCGGGCTGCCGTTCAGCAGAGTAATCGTGCGATCTATGCCGTTGAACGTCGAAAACGGGCCGTCCTGAGCAATGGTCGCAATACTGGCTCGCCAGGCGAAATCGTCGGCATCAGGCGGAAAGCTGATAATCTCGCGTGTTTCGCCTCCGCCGTTGCGCCAGCGGCTAGCGGGTAAGTTTTCCAGAGAAAATAATGTTCTCATTGCAGCGCCGCCATTGCCTGGGCGAAGCGCGCCGCGCAGGCGTGTTCTTCGGCATGATGCCCGTCGTTAATGACCCGATTGCCCGCCACATACACGTCGCGAATCTGATCGCGCTGGCCCGCAAACAGCCAACGGTTAAGCAGGGCGTGGTCATTCACGCTGCCCAGCCAGGCCTGATCGCGCAGTACCAGCCAGTCGGCGCGCTGCCCCACGGCCAGTGAACCACTCCTGATCCCACAGGCCTGAGCGCCGCCTGCAGCTGCCTGCTGCCACAGCAGGTCGCCGACGGAAGGCTGGTGAGCCAGGGCGATACGGTTACGACGGCGGTCGCGCAGACGCTGAGCATATTCCAGCCAGCGCAGCTCTTCCTGAACGCTCAATGAGACATGGCTGTCAGAGCCGATGCCCCAGCGACCGCCCTGAGCGATATAGTCCACCGCCGGGAAAATGCCGTCGCCAAGATTGGCTTCGGTAGTCGGACACAACCCGGCAACCGCGCCGCTGGTGGCAAGGCGCGTCACCTCGCTGTTATCAAGATGTGTGGCATGGATCAGGCACCAGCGCGCGTCAACGTCAAAGCGGTTCATCAGCCAGCTCACCGGGCGCTCGCCGCTCCAGGCCAGGCTGTCGTTCACCTCTTTTTCCTGCTCGGCAACGTGGATGTGCACCGGTAACGACCGATCGCTGGCGGCTAACACTTCGTGCATTTGCACTTCGCTCACCGCACGCAGTGAGTGAAAGCACAGGCCTACGTTGTGCAATGGCTTGTCTTTCACCCACGCCTGCAGGCGTGCCTGCTGTTGCAGGTAGTTGTCGGTCTGCTGAATAAAGCGTTTCTGCCCGGCCACAGGCGGCTGCGCGCCAAACCCGCTGTAGCTGTAAAGCACCGGAAGCAGGGTCTGACCAATGCCTGCCGTCTCGGCGGCGGCAATCAACTGCTGCAGCATGGCATCATCGGCATAGGGCGCGCCGTTAACGTCATGATGCAGATAATGGAATTCTGCAACCTGGCAGTAGCCACCTTTTAACATATCGATGTACAGCAACGCGGCAATATCGCCCACCTGCTGGGGCGTCAGGCGCTGCACCATGCGATACATTAAGTCGCGCCAGGTCCAGAAGCTGTCTTGTGGATCGCCCGCCACTTCGGCCAGACCGGCCATGGCGCGCTGAAAAGCATGAGAGTGCAGATTTGCGATAGCGGGAATGACCTCGCCGGGTAAGCGACATGCCTGACGGTCATCACTGTTGGGCGTGATGGCCTCAATGATTCCGGCCGGACTGACGTGGATGCGTACCTGTTTGTACCAGCCGTCAGCCAGCAGTGCGCGGGGCGCAAAAAAAATTGCCATAGTTGATCCTCAAGGGATGTGGTTGTATATACATATACATACTTTAAAGTGGGCTGTAAACGGCGAGAGTAACGAGAGGCAGGAATGGCAGAAGAACTCCAGGTAGACAGTGTGTGGACCGGTGCTGATGTGGTGACCATGCGCGGTGGTCGCTACGCGATGATTGAGCAGGGGGCGCTGGCGGTGAAGGCAGACAAGCTGGTGTGGGTAGGCGCCGCCGCGGATATGCCTGCCTTTAGCGCACAAAAACATCATCAGTTACCGGGCGGGATTATCACGCCAGGGCTGGTCGATTGTCATACGCATCTGGTTTTTGGTGGGGATCGCAGTCAGGAATTTGAACAGCGTCTCAACGGGGTCAGTTATGCCGACATAGCGGCACAGGGCGGGGGGATCCTCTCTACCGTTCGGGCTACGCGCGCGGCCAGCGAGCAGGCACTGGTTTCATCGGCCCGCTGGCGACTGAATCGTTTACTGGCTGAAGGCGTGACGACTGTCGAGATCAAATCCGGTTACGGGCTGGACGAAGAGAGCGAATTACGTATGCTGCGCGCCATCCGCCAACTGGGTAAAGAGGTGGCTGCGGATGTGCAGGCAACCTGCCTTGCTGCGCACGCTTTTCCGCCCGAATTTAAACAGGATCCCGAGGGCTGGATAGCGATTATCTGCGAACGCCTGCTGCCTCAGGTCAAAGCCGAAGGGCTGGCTGACGCGGTTGATGCTTTCTGTGAACATCTGGCCTTTTCTCCTCAGCAGGTGGCCCGGGTGTTTGAGCGGGCAAAGGCGCTGGGGCTGCCGGTAAAACTTCATGCAGAGCAGTTGTCTGCGCTGGGTGGTGCGGCGCTGGCAGCACGCCATGACGCGCTCTCAGCCGATCACCTGGAATATGCTACCGAGCAGGATGTCCAGGCGATGGCCGGGCACGGCACGGTCGCGGTACTGCTGCCTGGCGCATTTTACCTGTTACGGGAAACGCAGCGCCCACCTGTGGCTCTGTTTCGCCGCTATGGCGTGCCCATGGCGCTGGCGAGTGATGCCAACCCTGGTACCTCTCCGGCCCTGTCACTGCGGTTAATGCTCAATATGGGCTGCACGCTGTTTGGCATGACGCCGGAAGAGGCGCTGGCCGGCGTCACCCTGTGGGGCGCGAAGGCGCTAGGGCTGGAAGCCAGCCACGGCTCGCTTGAGGCTGGCAAAGTTGCCAGTTTTGTCCACTGGCCGCTGGCTCGCCCGGCGGAACTGGTTTACTGGCTGGGCGGTGAACTGCCCTGTACGGTCATCTATCGCGGAGAAGCACAATGACACCTTTTCATTTCACCCAGGGCAATATTCCCCTACTGGTCAGTATCCCTCATGCCGGTACGCTGTTGACACCGGAAGTGGAGGAGGGACTCAGCGAGGCCGCCCGCAACTTACCTGACACCGACTGGCACCTGCCACAACTTTATGATTTTCTGCGTGATATGGGAGCGAGCATTATCATCGGTCGCTACTCACGATTTGTTATCGATCTGAATCGCCCGTCGGATAATCAACCGCTCTATACCACGGCCACGACCGGCCTGTTCCCCGAAACCCTGTTTGACGGCACGCCGACTTTTATCGAGGGCAAAACGCCCACGGATGCGCAGCGCCAGGGCTACATCAACGCTATCTGGCAACCTTACCATCAGCAGATTCAGCAGACGCTGGCGCAAATGAAAGCGGAGTTTGGTTACGCTTTGCTGTTTGATGCGCACTCTATTGCCAGTGAAATTCCCCGTCTGTTTGAGGGGCGGTTGCCGGATCTCAATATTGGTACCAACGATGGGGCGAGCTGCAGCAGTGCCGTGATTAACGGACTCACCTCGGTGTGCCGCGCGCAGGATCGCTACAGCTGGGTGGTGAACGGCCGTTTCAAAGGTGGTTATATCACGCGTGCTTACGGGCAGCCGCAGCAGCAGGTTCAGGCTGTGCAGCTGGAGCTGTCGCAAATTAACTATATGGATGAAACGCCGCCGTTTACCTGGCATGAAGCGCGGGCTGCGCAGTTGAAGAAGGTGTTAAAGCCGCTGCTGCATAGCTTTCTCGAACAGGGAAAAACGGGCTGAGGCGTAACCCAATCACCGCGGCCCGGCTGGCGGTTTTGGCCGGCGCAGAATAACGGACCTGATGGGCTTCGGCCACTTAGCGCCCGTTGGCACAATAGCACACAGCCGGGCGCCACGCTGGGTCCCGGCTGCCTCCTTTTACCGCATAGCGCACGACTTTCTCCCACGACTCTCAGCATCTTTTCGCCTGTTCAGGCAAGGCATTTACAGGTGCGCGCCAGGCATGAAGAGGCTGAGCGATGATGTTCGCCAGACCAGTGAGAGGGGCTAAATGCAGGGCGCTTATCCGTGATCCCCGCCAGGCGATAACATAATCGGTTGCCGATCTGTTTCTGTCCGCCGCAGCACTGCGCGCAAGTTTGCGCTGAATGTGTGCAGTGCTGCACCTGAAACGGGCATTGGCCTGGTAAGAGCACTTTCACCGGGCAATGGGGCGGCGGTTGCCGAGCGTCCTGAACTGGCACGACCTTTGCTAGGTTGTATGTACAAGTTAGCTCTGTTCGATATCCCGTTGCTATTTATCGTGTCTGGCTCACAAAACGATCAAGCCGACAATGAATTCGACAATGTTAGCTTGTATATACATGATTCATCATCTTGTAAGCTTTTTGTTAAAACAACACTGACACTCTTAAAACGCATTTTCATCCAGGAGAAGCCGTATGAAGCACCCCGAAGCGTTTCGCCGTTTTTGCCTTACGACCCTGTTTTCCAGCCTGCTGCTCAGCACCGTTGCGGTGCAGGCGAAAGAGTGGAAATCGATCACGATAGCGACGGAAGGCAGCTATGAACCCTGGAACCTGACGCTGCCCGGCGGCAAACTCGGGGGATTTGAGCCGGAACTCATGGCCAACCTGTGCAAGCGCATGGGCATGGAATGCAAACTGGTTGTCCAGAACTGGGATGGCATGATTGCCGGGCTGAATGCGGGTAAATACGACGTGATCATGGACGCCATTGTGATCACGCCAGAGCGAAAAAAAGTGGTCAGTTTTACGCTTCCCTATGCCTCTACGCCAGCCACCTTTATTGCCGTAAAAGGGACGCTGCTCCCCCCGGGCAAGGGCGTGACGAAGTTGCATGATGATGAAAAAGAGATTGAAGCCGCACTGGCACCGATAAAGGCGGCCCTGAAAGGAAAAACCATCGGTATTGCCTCCGGCACGGTATACACGCCTTTTATCGATAAATATTTCAAAGGCGTGGCCGACATACGCGAATACACCACCTCTGCCGATGCCATTCTGGATTTACAGGCTGGACGTATTGATGCGGTGTTTGACGATGTGACCTTTGCTAAATCAATGCTGACGCGCAAAGACAACAGCAACCTGGCCTTCAGCGGTCCGCAACTGGGCGGCCCGATCTGGGGCGAAGGTGAAGCCATGGGCGTGCGGATGGCAGACGGCGATCTGAAAGCAAAACTGGACGATGCCATTAAGGCCGCGCTGGCTGACGGCACCGTAAAAGAGCTCAGCGAGAAATGGTTTAAAACTGACGTTACGCCATAAGTGAGGTCGAGCATGATAAGCCTGCTGGGTTTTGGCGCAGATGGCTGGGGGCGGCTGATAGTGAGCGCAACGCTTACTACATTGCTGTTGTCGCTGGTCGCGCTGATGGTAGGAGCCGTCGTGGGCTCAGGCATCGCCGCGGCGAAATTGTCTTCTCACCGTCCCTTACGCTGGTTGGGTGAGGGCTATTCGGTGATTTTTCGCGGCATCCCGGAGCTACTGGTGATCTACCTGTTTTACTTTGGTGGTTCAGGCCTGATCACCCAGATCGGTCAAATATTTGGTGCGCAGGGATTTATCGAGGCGCCGCCTTTTCTGATCGGCGCGCTGGCGATCGGGCTGATTTCGGGCTCCTACCAGGCTGAAGTTTATCGTGCTGCCCGGCTGGCGCTGTCCCGGGGCGAAGTGGAAGCGGCGGTGGCAACAGGCATGTCGCGCTGGCGAATTCGTCAGCGCATCCTGCTGCCTCAGGTGGCGCGCTACGCGCTGCCTGGCCTGTCCAATGTCTGGCAGATGAGCCTGAAAGACTCTGCGTTGGTTTCGGTCACCGGCATCGTGGAGCTGATGCGCGCCAGTCAGGTCGCGGCGGGTTCTACGCGGGACTACTTCACCTTTTATCTGATCGGCGGCGGATGCTATCTGTTGTTAACTGTGCTGTCGAATCGGGCTTTTCTGCGCGTGGAAGCTCGTCTGGGCCGCGCCTGGCAGAGCCGAACGGCGGCACAGCATTAAGGAACCGCACCATGATCGATTTTGCCTTTCTTGCTGATACTTTCCTGAAGTTAAGCGCCGCCCTGCCGGTTACGCTCGGCCTGTTTATCAGTTCATTCCTGTGCGGCGGCGTGCTGGCGGTGGGCATTCTGGCGCTGCGCATGAGCCGCTGGCGCATACTGAGCAGTTTTGCCCGTGGCTATATTCTGGTGTTTCGCGGTTCTCCCCTGATGATCCAGCTGTTTTTAATCTATTACGGCCTGGGCCAGTTTGGCGTGATTCGCCACAGTTTTGTCTGGCCGTTTTTACGTGAGCCATTCAGCTGTGCCGTGCTGGCGCTGTCCCTGTGCACCGCTGCCTATACGGCAGAAATCCTGCGTGGTGCGTTGCTGGCGGTGCCCGCCGGGCAGGTGGAAGCCGGTATGGCGTGCGGTATGTCGCGCTGGCTGCTGCTGCGGCGCATTATTGCGCCCGTGATGTTGCGCTATGCCTTGCCGGCCTATTCAACCGAAGCCATTTTGCTGGTGAAGTCCACCGCACTCGCCAGCCTGGTTACCGTGTGGGATGTCACGGGCGTCGCGCAGCAGATTATCCAGCGTACCTACCGCACGATGGAAGTGTTTCTGTGTGCCGCCGCCATTTACCTGATCCTCAATTTCATCATCGTGCAGCTGTATGCCCTGCTTGAGCGTCGACTGACGCCGGTTCATCAGCCCGCAAAGAAGCCGCTAGCGGCCATTAAACCCGTCCCTGGGGGAGATTAAGATGCAGGATTCATCCGCCGTAACGCTGTCCGCCAGCGATATCCATAAATCATTTGGCGCCATGGAAGTGCTGAAAGGCATTTCATTACAGGCCCACAAAGGTGACGTCATTTCGATCCTCGGTGCCAGCGGCTCGGGCAAAAGTACCTTGCTGCGCTGTATTAACCTGCTGGAAACACCCGATTCCGGCGTGGTAAGCGTCGGCGGGGAAACCATTGAGATGAAACGCCATGCCCGCGGGCATCAACTGGCCGCGAATCCCAAACAGGTGGAACGTTTGCGCTCACGCCTGGGGATGGTTTTTCAGAGCTTCAATCTCTGGTCCCATATGACCGTGCTGCAAAACGTCATTGAAGGGCCGCAATATGTTCTGAAACGCGATAAGAAAACCTGTATTGCGCAGGCAGAACAGCTGCTGGACCGGGTCGGACTTTTGAATCGCAAAGGTTTTTATCCGGCCCAGTTGTCGGGTGGTCAACAGCAGCGCGTCGCCATTGCCCGTGCGCTAGCCATGGACCCGGAGGTGATGTTATTTGATGAGCCCACCTCGGCACTTGATCCTGAACTGGTCGGCGAAGTGCTGAAGGTCATGCGCAGTCTGGCAGAAGAGGGGCGCACCATGTTAGTGGTGACGCATGAAATGGGGTTTGCCCGCCACGTATCAAACCGGGTGATATTTATGCATCAAGGCACCATTGACTGTCAGGGAACGCCGGATGACATGTTCGGTGAGGGCGGCTCGGCGCGCTTCAGGCAGTTTATCTCCAGCCACCATGCAGCGGAGTCTGTGTAATGAGTCGCGTTGTTGTCTGGGGAGACGCGCCGGTAGCCTGGCAGGAGGTGGTTGAGGTCGCCCGCCACGATGCCGAGCTGGTGCTGAGCGAGAGTGCCTGGCAGCGCATTGCCCGGGGGCGAGAAATCGTAACGAATATCGTTGCGAGTGGTCAGATCGCCTATGGCATCAACACGGGGCTGGGGGCGCTGTGCAATATTATGCTGGCGGAAGAAGAGCTGAGTCAGCTGTCGCGTAACACCTTGTTAAGTCATGCCTGTGGCGTGGGGCCGCTGCTGGCAAAACATGAGGTGCGCGCTATCTTATGCACCGCAATAGCGAACTACAGTCACGGGAAATCCGGCGTGTCGGTCGAACTGGTTCGGCGCCTGTTGGTGCTGCTTAACCAGCACATTACGCCTCAGGTGCCTTCGCAGGGATCGGTAGGGTATTTGACGCACATGGCGCATATCAGCCTGACGCTGATTGGCGTGGGCGAGGCGGAATTTGATGGGCAGATTGTGCCTGCCTGTGAGGCGCTGGCGCGGACCGGACTCACGCCCTATCGACCCGGCGCAAAAGAGGGGCTTAGCCTGGTAAACGGTACGCCGTGCATGACCGGACTGGCCTGCCTGGCGCTGGATGATGCCCGCCGTTTGCTGGACTGGGCAGACGTTACCGGAGCCATGAGTTTTGAAGCCTTGCGTGGGCAGCTGGTTGCCTTTGACGAAGAGGTGTTGTCCCTTAAAGCCAGCCCGGGTATCCAGCGCAGCGGCGAGCGGTTACGGCGTTTACTGGGCGACAGCCCGCTATTGAAGATAAGCAGCGGCATCCGGACCCAGGATGCATTGAGCCTGCGATCCATGCCGCAGGTGCACGGTGCCTGCCGCGATCAGTTTGCACATGCCGAGCGTCAGATTGAAACGGAACTCAACGCCTGTACCGATAATCCACTGGTAATGGGCACACCGCAGGCCTGGCGCGTGGTCTCACAAGCGCATCCACACGGTGAATCGGTCGCGATGGCCTGCGACCTGCTGGCCATTGCCCTGGCGGAACTGGGGAGCATTGCCGAACGGCGTCTGGATCGTCTGGTCAACCCGTTGGTCAGCGGCTTACCGCCTTTCCTGGTCGGCCAGCCCGGCGTCAACTCCGGCATGATGATTGCGCAATACGTGGCGGCCTCGCTCTGTGCTGAGAATCGCCAGTTGGCTCAGCCGGCGGTGCTGGATAACTACATCACCTCCGGGCTACAGGAAGACCACCTCAGTCTGGGAACCGGTGCGGCATTAAAATTGCTGAAAACCGTGAGTAACGTCTATTACATTCTCGCCATTGAATACCTGCTGGCGGCCCAGGCGCTGGAGTTCCACGGTGAGGCGCAACTGGCAAGTGGAACCCTTCGCGCCTGGCGACGTCTGCGTCAGATTGTACCCTGCTGGCAAGAGGATCGCTGGCTGGCACCGGAGATTGCCCGCGCGGTGCAGGTCCTTCGAACCCAGATGCCGGAGGTGCTCTGAGATTTATCCCCGCCGCGCATCCGGACGCACCAGGTCAAACCGCTGCGCCTCAGTGATCCCGTAATAGGCACTGGGGCCGCCCGCGCGCAGAATCGGTTCGGCTTTTGCCGTCTGATAAATCCCGTTTTCCAGTAGCCTTTCGTCAATGTGGATAGCGACGGCTTCGCCTAACACCAGCCAGCTGTCGATGGCTTTTCCCTGCGCATCCTGCAACTGAATCAGCTGCGTGAGTTTACATTCAAAATTCACCGGGCTTTCCTGCACCAGACTGGCGTTAACCTGAGAGGCGGCCAGGGGCGTTAAACCGGCAAGGGCAAACTCGTCCTGATCGGCGGGCGCAGAAATCGAACTTTCATTCATGGCCTCAGCCAGCGGACGGGTCGCCAGATTCCAGACAAATTCTTTGGTTTCAGCAATATTCTGCACACTGTCTTTCCAGCCGCTACTGGCAAAACCAATGATCGGCGGCAGGTAATTGAAACAGTTGAAAAAGCTGTAAGGGGCAAGATTACGTATGCCTTTGGCGCTGGTGGAGCTTATCCAGCCGATGGGGCGCGGGCCGATAATCGCATTGAGTGGATCGTGCGGCAGACCGTGTCCGGCGCGTGGCTGGTATGAATAACGTTTGTTCATGGTTGTCTCCCTGTAAAAGCTGATTCAAGCGTAGTGGGTAAATGGCTGTTGGCGGGGCAAATCTGTAAAAAAGGTCTCGATCAGGTACCGGATTATTCCTGAATAATAACAGCCGTTACTTTCTGTGCTAACGGATGAATTTTTATTTATATCAGTTAGTTAAGTGTTATTTTCCGATTTTACTGCTGAAAACAGATGGTGCAAAAGTAAACGAAAAGTAAACGATTGCATTTTATACATTTTGTGCTAACAAAGTTTCGTATTTGTTTAACGAATTAGGTGCACTATACAACCTCATCAATTGTTCTCGTGGTCGATATGAAAAAAATTCTTGTTACAGGATCTTCTGGATTCGTTGGTGGTGCAGTTGTGGCAGAATTGCTGATGCGCCAGGATGTTGAGTTGCTGCTGCTTGTCAGAGCCAGCGATGCTAACCAGGGACTGGAGAGGGTTAAAGAAAATTTAACCAAGTTTTCATGTTCGGCACAGGCGATTCAACGCCTGACCGCAGATCATATTCTGGTCGGCGATCTCCTTGCACCCGAACTTTTTCTGGGTGATGCGCGTATCGATCAGGTCAGCCACGTTATCAACTGCGCAGCGATTGCGTCATTTGGTGAAAATAACGATATCTGGCGCGTCAACGTCGAAGGCACCTTTAAGCTGGCTGCCAGAATGGCTGGGCTGCCAGAATTCGTAAAATTTGTTCACGTGGGCACGGCAATGTCTTCCGCGCCGGATCAGGGTGAAGTCGTCAAAGAGGACCTGGTGCTGTCGTCACGTGAAGATCACATTGTCGATTACACCTATTCCAAATCTTATATCGAAAACAAGATCAAGCAGGAGTTACCGCACCTGCCGCTGGTCATTGCCCGTCCGTCCATCGTTGTTGGCCATTCTCAGGAAGGTTGTACGCCGTCAGGCAGCATTTTCTGGGTATTTAAAATGGTGATGAAGCTGGAGAAATTCCTCTGCTCGCTTGATGATCGTGTCGATGTTATCCCGGTGGACTACTGTGCAAAATCCCTGGTATTCCTGATGGATCACGGCTGCACCAAAGAGATGGTCTACCATATTTCTGCCGGTGAGCGCAGCAGCAACACCTTCTCTGAGATCGATTCGGCCTTTGCCACCGCAGAAAAAAGTGCACCGCTGGCACCTAACTATCTGCAAGTTGATTTCAGCGAAATCGTTAAAGAGCGTAAGAACTTTAAAAAGATTTACGGGCCTTGCAACGAACGCCTGATGCTGCGCGCGATGCGTCTGTACGGCGAGTTTGCCCGTCTGAATGTCGTGTTTTCTAATGATAAGTTGCTGCGTCTGGGAATGAGTTCGCCCCCGGGCTTTACCAGCTATATCGATCGTTGTGTAGAAACGACGAAAGGGATGCCCATCCAGGATTTAATGCGCGTCGATTTTAAATAATCCCGCATTCGTGAGTCGCGCCGCCAGCATGATGACTGGCGGCGCGCATTTTGCTCTCCGCTCATGCTTTTCCCTTCTTCTGCCTTTTATTCGCTTTGCCAAACACCCTAAACAGCGATTCGCCTGCATAACATCACCTGGCTTGCCCGCCATAAAGTCTGCTTTCAGCCGAGAATGCTGTTTATTTTCTGCCAGTCACAGCGTATTGTACGCGCGCCTGAAAACATGAGAGAAAGTATGAAAAAGTCTGCCAGCCCGTCGCTCTTCCACGCCCGAAACCGCCATCAGGGTGAATATGATTTTGCTGCCCTCACGGCGGCGCATCCACCGCTGGCAGCAAAGGTCCGGCCCAATGGTTATGGCGTCATGTCGGTTGATTTTGCCGATCCCGAGGCCGTGATGCTGCTTAACCAGGCGCTGCTTAAACTCTTCTACGGACTCGACTGGCAGCTGGCGCCGGGATCGCTGTGTCCGCCCGTGCCGGGGCGCGCCGACTACCTGCATTATCTGGCGGATCTCCTGGCGCTGGATAATCAGGGCAGGGTTCCCTCGGCCGACGTGCTGGATATTGGCTGCGGGGCAAACTGCATTTATCCCCTGATTGGAGCCGCAGAATACGGCTGGCGTTTCACCGGAACCGAAATCGACGACGCTGCCCTGAAAGCCGCAGGTAAAATTGTCGCCGCCAACGCCGGTATGTCGCGTCTGATCCGCTTACGTCGGCAAAAAAATCCTCAGGCGGTGCTGAACGGCGTTGTGAATAAAGGTGCGTTTTTCCATGCGGTCATCTGCAATCCGCCATTTCATGCGTCGGCTGCAGAGGCGGCGGCGGGTTCACAGCGTAAATCACGAAATCTGGGCTTACAGCAGTCGGCGCCGCTCAACTTTGGCGGTCAGCATAATGAGCTCTGGTGCGAAGGCGGTGAAAAAGCGTTTGTGGGGAAAATGATTGCGGAAAGCGCTGGCCTGGCAAGTCAGGTGGTGTGGTTTACCTCACTGGTATCGCGAAAAGAGCATTTGCCTGCGCTGGAAAAACAGTTACAGGCACTGGATACCGCGGTGGTCCGGGTCGTCAATATGGCGCAGGGGCAGAAGCAGAGCCGTTTTCTGGCGTGGAGCTTTATGTCCGCCGCCCAACGCGCACAGCGTCTGTCACGATGAGACAGCAGCCCGTTATGGGCTGCTGTGTTAATCACTCAGGAAACGTGCTGTAAAAATTCGCGCAGACGTTCACTTGGCGGATGGCTGATCAGCGTATCAGGATCGCCGTCTTCAGCAATGCGACCTTTATCAATAAAGATCAGCCGCGATGCGACTTTCTGTGCAAAGCCGACTTCATGGGTGACGATGACCATCGTCATGCCTTCTTCAGCCAGATCCTGCATCACCTTCAAGACTTCATGACGAAGCTCCGGGTCCAGCGCAGAGGTCGGCTCATCGAAAAGCATCATCTTGGGCTTAACCGCCAGCGCGCGGGCAATTGCGACACGCTGCTGCTGGCCGCCGGACAGCTCAGAGGGAAAGTGACCGGCGCGTTCGGCCAGGCCCACTTTAGCCAGCAGGCTTTGCGCCAGTTGACGAGCCTCTTCTTTGCTGGCACCCCGTACCCGAATCGGACCAAAAGCCACGTTATCCAGGGCGCTCATCTGCGGGAAAAGGTGAAACTGCTGGAACACCATGCCCGCTTCCTGACGAATCAGGCGATCGTCGACTTTCGGATCGTTAACTTTCAATCCATCGACAATCAGCTCACCGCTGGTGATCTCTTCCAGCTTGTTAATACAGCGCAGCAGTGTGGATTTACCGGAGCCGGATGGGCCAATAATTACCACCACTTCTCCCTGCTTAATTTTCAGGTCGATATTGTGTAGCACCTGGGTTTTGCCAAAATGCTTTGAGACGTCTTTAAATTCAATCACAGGATTTTCACCCTTTTCTCAATGCGGCGCAGCACAAAGCTCAACACCAACGTAATCACAAGATAGATAATCGCTACCGCACTCCAGATTTCCAGCGCGCGAAAGTTACCGGCAATAATTTCCTGGCCCTGACGCGTCAGTTCGGCCACGCCAATCACGATAAACAGAGAGGTATCTTTGATACTGACGATCCACTGGTTACCAAGCGGAGGGAGCATACGGCGCAGCGCTAACGGCATAATCACATAGCGCAGGGTTTCACGGCTCGACAGGCCCAGCGCCAGGCCGGCTTCGCGAAAACCTTTATTAATTGACAGCACGGCGCCGCGCGTGATTTCCGCAATATAAGCGCCCGAGTTGATCATGATGGTCACCACGGCAGCGGTGAAAGGATCGATACGTAAATCCGGGAAAGCCATTGGCAGGGCGAAATAGATAAACATGACCTGCACAACGATAGGCGTGCCACGAATGATTTCAATAAAAACCAGGGCAATATGATTGCTTATCCAGCCGCCGTAAGCGCGCGCAAAACCCGCGACCAGCCCGATGATCAAACCGCCCACCAGGCCGATAATGGAAATAATTAAGGTCATTTTTGCGCCTTCGAGCAGCGCGGGCATGGCTGGCCAAATGACGCTCCAGTCAAACTCCATGGTGAAACTCCAGTTGTTGCGATGGAAAAAAGCAGGGAAATCTTCCCTGCTGAAAAAAGTAAAACCGTTTCAGTTATTATTTAGGATCGGTGCCGAACCATTTTTTGTAGAGCTGGTTATACGTACCGTTCTCTTTAAGCGTTTTCAGGGCGCCATTCACTTTTTCACGCAGGTCGTCACTGCCTTTCGGGAAGGCAATACCGTACTGTTGTGCTTCAATGGAATCACCGACTGCCTTGAAGCGGCCTTTGCCCGCAGTATTAATAAAGTAGAGGATGTTTGGCGTATCGTGCAGCACGGCGTCAGCACGGTTGGTGCCCAGTTCCATATAGGCGTTGTCGATGTTAGGGAACTGACGCAGATCTTTGGTTTTAATGTGGCTCTTGGCGTAATCCACCGAGCCGGTTCCGCTCTTCACCGCGACCACTTTGCCGTTAAGGTCATTGATGCTTTTGATGTCGTTTTCGTTATTACGCACCATCACCAGCAGACCACTTTTGTAATAGCCATCAGAAAATTCGATCGCTTTTTTACGTTCATCCGTAATGGTGATACCGGCTAAGGCCAGGTCAACGTTGCGCGTTTGCAGTGCAGGGATGATGCCACTGAAATCCATTGGCTTCAGGGTGTAATCCAGTTTTAATTCTTTGGCGATGGCGTCCCACAAATCCACATCAAACCCAACGTACTTATCACCCTGTTTAAATTCAAACGGGACAAAGGCGGTATCAGTGGCGACAATCAGTTTCTTTTCGGCTGCGGTAGCGGAGAGAGAGAAGGCCAGCGCCAGGGCGGCCACAGAGACGTTAAACAGCGATTTCATTATTTTTCCTTTTTACGACCGGGCTCAAAGCCAGGTTTGCGAGCTATCGTTTGCGGGCTATCATATGAAAAAATTATGCCAACTTTGCAAAAACCGCAGAATTCACCGCCTGTGACACAATCGCTGACACGATTCTGCACAGGTCAAACGGTGTGCACTGTTTTGGTGCTCTGTGTTGGTGCGGTGTGCTGCGGTGGTGCAGAGGTAGTGTGCATCAGACGGGAAAAACAGGAAGGGCAGGAAGTAAGAACTGTTAACAAAGTCATAAAATTATAATTACACAGACGTAAAAAAGGCGGGTTTCCCCGCCTGTTGACACCTCAGTGTCTGGCATTATTCGATATTGGATTCGATAAACCACAGGAATTTATCAAGGTCACGCGAGGCGGCAGTGAAAATATCTGCAGTATCTTCGTCTTTAACTTCCGAAATCGCTTTACGCGTATCGTTAGCGACAATGCCGTAACGATCGGCCAGCGCTTTCAGATGATCTTGTACGCTGTGAATATTTAACGGATAGCTTTTCAGCGGAGTCTTGTCGTTCACAACTTGGGTGGTACCCAGTGCCACACCGCCCAACTGCACAACACGTTCTGCGATAGTATCCTGGTGATCGGTAATCGCGGTGCGGAAGCCATCCAGCATCTCATGCACGCCGATGAAGTTTGCACCACGCATGTTCCAGTGGGCTTGCTTGGTGATCAACGACAGATCAATGAACTCCACTACCAGGCGGTTGAGCACCTCAATGGTGGCTCTCTTTTCGTCATCTGCCACATCATTACGGGTGTAAAGTAGATCAGAAGATTTTGTTTTAACCAGTTTAGCGGTACTCATTGTTTCAGTCCTCTCATTCAATGGTTGTCCTAATCAAGTACGAAACTTAGTATAGCAGCGATTCCGGGATTTGCAGGATTGGCCTTATCAATGGCTGAAATAGCATCTGCCTTAGCTCTAACGACGTAAATACCAAAAGAGTTAATAATATGTTAAATTTAACAGCGCTTCAAAGGTAATAAAAATCAGTTGGTTAGGTGTACCTTTTGGAAAGGTATTCTGTGTGTTTCAAAATATTAATTTTCAATGACATTTCTAATGAAATAATTATCAAGATGATTTTTATTGTTATTTAGCCTGTTTTTCAACAGGCTAAAGCGGATTATTTTTTTGCGTTGTCGGTCAATTCAACTTCATTTAACTGACTCTTTCTTGGACGCATCGTCAGGGTGGCGCCTGCGGAAGCCAGAATGATGGCCAGCAACGCCAGACATTGCTTACCCGAAAGGCTTTCATGCAGATACATCATCCCCGACAGAGCTGCCACTGCAGGCTCAAGGCTCATCAATGTGCCAAAGATGCGCGCCGGCAAGCGCGTTAATGCCACCATTTCCAGCGAGTAGGGCAGTGCTGTAGAAAGAAACGCCACCAGAATCGCGACGGGAACCACGCTCCACTGCCAGATGCCACTGGCGGCAAACGTCAGACCCACGGGAACAAAAACCAGCGAGGCAATAAGCGATCCGATGGCCACGGTCGCAGCACCATGTTCTGCCCCTGCGCGCTGGCCCGATAAGATATATATCGCCCAACAGGCGCCGGCACCCAGCGCGAACAGCGCGCCGACCGGATCCACCGAGGCAATGCCGGTGCTAAACGGCAGCAGGAACCACAGCCCTGCCACGGCAAGCAGGACCCAGACAAAGTCCAGCGCGCGGCGCGAACCGAGCAGCGCCAGCGTCAGTGGACCGACAAACTCCAGGCCCACCGCAATGCCTAAGGGCACGGTACGGATGGAGAGGTAGAACAAGAAGTTCATCGCGCCCAGTGACAAACCATAAATCAGCAGTGGCGTACGTTGTTCCCGGCTAAAACGCAGTCGCCAGGGTTTGAAAATAATGCACAGGATCAGGGTGCCAAATCCCAGACGCAGCGCAGTAATGCCGGTTGCGCCCACGGTGGGAAACAGGGTTTTCGCCAGCGAGGCACCGCCCTGAAGTGACAACATTGAGACAAGCAGAACAATAACGGGAATAAAAACGGGTGTAATGGACTTTAATGAGGTGGCTGACATCCTGTAGGCACTTCCCAAACATGAGCTAAAGATGACCAGTGTAATGGAAGTGGCGGTCAAAAAGAGGACGTAAACCGATTTTAATTTTGTCTGTTTGCCTGGATTTTAGGCACATTTGCGGCTGCAAAAGTAAATTAATGTCAGGATTTTTTAGGAATTAACTTAAAGCATGAAAATTTATTAAGCAGGTTTGTTGCAATCATATGACGTATTTTATAAGAAAAAAGAATGACATACGAAACTTCATTAACTTCCTGTTACACCAAACTATGTGTTAGACAACAAAATGCGGGCAGAGTTTCTCGCTAATTTTTGTTATATTTTTAGCGTTGTCAGGAGAGAAGTACTTTCACATTTGAGGTGGTTATGAAAAAAATTGCATGTCTTTCAGCATTAGCCTGTGTGTTAGCAGTAGCGACAGGTTCCGCCATGGCACAAAGCACTGTAACCGGTGGCTACGCACAGAGCGACTACCAGGGCGTTGCTAACAAAGCAAACGGCTTCAACCTGAAATATCGTTATGAAGACGGTTCTAACCCACTGGGTTGGATCGGCTCATTCACCTACACCGAGAAAGATCGTACCGAAGATGGCATTTACAATAAAGGCCAGTACTACGGCATCACCGGTGGTCCAGCATTCCGTCTGAATGACTGGGCAAGCATCTATGGTGTAGTCGGTGTTGGCTACGGTAAATACCAGCAGAACGACACTGTTTCACGCGGCAAAACTGATACCAGCGATTACGGTTTCTCTTACGGCGCAGGTATGCAGTTCAACCCAATGGAAAACGTTGCACTGGACGTGGGCTATGAGCAGAGCCGCATCCGTAGCGTTGACGTTGGCACCTGGATTGCTGGCGTAGGTTACAGCTTCTAAGTGATCTTAGTCGAGTTTAAAAAAACGGCCCTGTTAAGGGCCGTTTTTATTGGTGACAAAAAAACAGCCCGCCAGAGAGCGTCAGCCTGGCCTTCACGCCTTCCCAATATCGTCCATTACCCTGACTCCCTGCCGGATGCGGCGCCGCAGCCTGTCTCCCTCTGAGCTTACCGGCTTGCTCGTGCTGAAAACGACGGCTGCACAATGAGAAAAGCGATCCGCCAGGCGATGCCGGAGACAGCCACGTGGTCGTGGGTTGCAAAATAAACGTGGGATTGCCACAGACAGGGTGATGCAAAAGTAAGAAGCGCTGGACGTGCAAACGGGCGACAGCAAAAGGCAAAACGTGCGCGAATGGCACAGCCAGACAGCGAAAAAGAAGGCCGTGCAGCCTGAAGATGGCACCTTCAGGCTTGCAGCCAGAAGGCGGTATCAACGATTAGCCGCGCCAGATCAGTTTCTGGCAGTGGCGTTCTTCAGGTTCGTGACCCAGGAGTTTGTTGATCAACATCAGGCGCAGCGTAAAAGGGGAACGCGTCAGCAGGCACCACCAGGATTTCATACCTGATGTAGATTTTTCTGCCTGAAAGCATTTGCCGCAGTCGATGCAGCTTTTCAGGGTGCTCATAACATCACCTCCCAATTAATTTAACGCAACGGTAAGCAGACTGGCCTAATCGTGCTTTAATGCACCACTCTGTTTACATTATCAACAAATATAGCATTGGCTATATCGTTTAGCCAAGGCTAACGACGAAAAATTTGAGCTTATTTGCGCCTGGTTTACAATGAGCGCAGCTAAATCCATACGGCAGGGCTGGTGTGGAAAAAAATAAAGAGGAAGCTGAATGAGTCGTCGTGCCAAAAGCGTGGTTTCTGCCCCGCAAGGACCACTAAAAGATATTGAAGAGCATGTCGAAGGGTTTCGGCAGGTGCGCGAGGCGCATCGCCGTGAGCTGATTGATGATTATGTTGAGCTAATCTCTGATTTAATTGGTGAATTTGGTGAAGCACGTCAGGTCGATATGGCGGCGCGCCTGGGGGTTTCGCAACCCACCGTCGCAAAAATGTTAAAGCGATTAGGTACCGCCGGGCTGGTAGAGCAGGTCCCTTATCGTGGTGTCTTTTTGACACGTGAAGGCGAAAAGCTGGCTGAAGAGAGCCGCGCCCGCCATCATATTGTTGAAACCTTTCTGTTAGCGCTTGGCATCAGTCCGGAGACGGCACGGCGCGATTCAGAAGGCATTGAACATCACGTGAGTGATGAAACCCTGGCTGTATTCCAGAAATTTTACGAAAACAATTAACCCTCAGGTAAGGCGCCGGACATCATGCCCATCGTGCTTCGCTCATTTTTGCATGACCATATATTGCACTTGTTAGTCGTTGTTGGGGTTGTTCTGCTGTTTCTTGCTGACTATCGCTGGCCGGA
Organism: Pantoea ananatis LMG 2665; assembly: GCF_000710035.2. Taxonomy (GTDB): domain Bacteria; phylum Pseudomonadota; class Gammaproteobacteria; order Enterobacterales; family Enterobacteriaceae; genus Pantoea; species Pantoea ananatis. Next base: position 457,704 of record NZ_JMJJ01000004.1, read on the forward strand.
TCTTCCCGCCGCGGTGGACTGGCATACCATCATTACCCTGAGTGGATTACTTATCCTCACAAAAGGGTTAGAAACCAGCGGGTATTTTGATGTTCTCGGGGCCAGGTTAATTGCGCGCTTCAAACACGAACGCACGCTGGCACTCTTTATGGTGCTGGCGGCGGCGCTGCTGTCGACCTTCTTAACCAACGATGTGGCGCTGTTTATTTTGGTGCCGCTGACGCTGACGTTACGCAAATTTTCGCATTTACCTATCTCGCGCCTGATTATCTTTGAAGCGCTGGCGGTCAATGCCGGTTCGCTACTCACCCCGGTGGGCAATCCACAAAATATTTTGCTCTGGAGCCACGGCTCTTTGAGCGTGGGCGGTTTTATCTTGCAAATGACGCCGCTGGCCGCCTGGCTGCTGTTGAGCCTGATGGTGGTGACCTGGTTCAGCTTTGCCAAACGCACGATTGACAAGCACGAGACCAGCGAAGAGCACAGCTGGCAGAAACCCCTTTTTGCCGTCAGTGTCGTGCTGTATCTGCTTTTTATTGCCGCGCTGGAATGGCATGTGACCGGTTGGGCCCTGTTGCTGATTATGGTGTGTTTCCTGATTATGGCGCGTCAGGTCTTGCTCAATATCGACTGGAGCCTGCTGGTGGTCTTCATCGTGATGTTCCTGGATGTCTTCTTGCTGACGCGTTTACCGGTCGTTCAGGCGCATTTCGATGCCATTACGCATCTGGGCAAAGGCGAGCTTTATCTGCTGGCCATCGGTCTGTCCCAGGTCATCAGTAATGTGCCGGCCACCATCCTGCTACTGCAAAAAGTGCAGCCGACAGAAGTGCTTGCCTGGGCGGTCAATATTGGTGGCTTTGGTTTGCTTCCCGGTTCGCTCGCTAACCTTATTGCGCTACGAATGGCCAAAGATCGCGCCATCTGGTGGCGTTTTCATCTCTTCTCCGTGCCCTTACTCGCCTGGTCAATGCTCACGGGGTGGCTGTTGCTGAAACTGGTCGCCTGACTCAGACACATCCTGCCGCGGTGCAGGATGTGCTGCCTTTCTCAAGTTACGTAAAGTTGTACTGGATTTTGTCAGTTTTCGATCTAATGTTTAGTGGACTTTCTACGCCCAGGACAGAGGGCCTTAGCCAGCGACGGACACTATGAGCGAGAACAACAACCGCGATTCACATCAGGAAGACGCAGAAAACGCGCCAGATAAAAACAGCCAGCCACATGACAATCAGGATCATGACGACGAAAAGCCGCGCAAACGCCCCGGCAAAAAACCGTTAATCATCCTGGCCGTTGTCGTGGTGGTCATGCTAATCGTGGCCTTTTTCTTCTGGTTTACGACCCGTAACGAAGAAACCACTGACGACGCCTTTACCGAAGGCAATGCGGTCACCATTGCCGCAAAAGCGTCCGGCTATGTTGTTAAACTGCTGGTTAACGATAACCAACGCGTCAGGAAGGGCGATCTGCTGGTTGAAATCGATCCGAGTGACAATGAGGCCCAGCGTGCTCAGGCTAAAGCCCAGTTGGGTCTGGCCACGGCACAGCTGCATCAGGCACAGGCGCAGTTAGCGCTCTCTCGTGTTCAGTATCCGGCCCAGCGCGATCAGGCGCTGGCCGACCAGGCGAAAGCCGAAGCCAACTACATGAACGCCCAGGCGGACTACCGGCGCCAGCGTGGCGTCGATCCGCGTGCCACCAGCCAGCGAAACATCGACTCGGCATCTGCACAGCTCCGTTCTGCGCAGGCACAGCTGCAAAGTGCCAAAGCTCAGGTGGAAGTGGCCTCGCAGGTTGCCCTGCAAATTCGTCAGCAGGAAACCAATGTTGAAGCGCGTCAGGAGCAGGTTGAGCAGGCCAAAGCGCAGCTCAACGTGGCTGAGCTGAATCTCTCTTACACTCAGGTTCGTGCGCCTTACGATGGCTTTGTCACGAAGCGCAATGTCCAGATGGGCACGCTGGTCCAGGCGGGAAGTGCTCTGTTCTCGCTGGTTTCTCCGGACATCTGGATCACCGCAAACTTTAAAGAGTCTCAGCTTGAGCGAATGAATCCCGGTGACAAAGTGGCAATCAGCGTAGACGCCTGGCCAGACATGAAGCTGGAAGGGCATGTCGACAGTATTCAGATGGGCACAGGATCGCGTTTCTCCACCTTCCCGTCTGAGAATGCCACGGGTAACTACGTGAAAATTGTCCAGCGTGTTCCGGTGAAAATCGTGATTGATAAAGGGCTGGATCCAAACCGACCGCTGCCACTGGGATTATCGGTTGAACCCAAGGTAACCGTGGAATGAGCGAATCGCAGAGCTGGAAACCCGCCAGTAACCCCTGGCTAGTGGCCATTACGGTCACGCTGGCGGTATTTATGGAAATCCTGGATACCACCATCGTTAACGTGGCCCTGCCGCACATTGCGGGTTCACTCTCTTCCAGTTACGATGAATCAACCTGGGTATTGACGTCGTATCTGGTAGCGAACGGTATCGTGCTGCCCATCTCTGCCTTTTTCAGCCGTCTGTTTGGCCGCAAACAGTTTTTTTTAATCTGCATTGTGATGTTTACCATCTGCTCCTTCCTGTGCGGTATTGCCACGGAACTCTGGCAAATTATTCTGTTTCGCGTCCTGCAGGGCTTTTTTGGCGGCGGGCTGCAGCCGGTACAACAGTCGGTGCTGCTCGACTACTTCAAACCCGAAGATCGGGGCAAAGCGTTTGGCCTTTCTTCCATCGCGATTATCGTTGCGCCGGTTATTGGCCCGACGCTGGGTGGCTGGATCACCGATAATTACAGCTGGCGCTGGGTATTCTTTATTAATATCCCGGTCGGCGTGCTGACCATCATGGCCATTTTACCCTTGCTGGAAGATCCGCCGTGGGAGCGTAAATGGGCCAAGGGCAAACTCAAGATCGACTATATCGGCATCAGCCTGATTACGCTCGGCCTGGGATGTTTGCAGGTCATGCTGGATCGTGGCGAGGATGAAGACTGGTTCGCCTCGCACTTTATCGTCCTGTTTGCCGTGCTGGCGCTGGTCGGGATCGTGGGGGCCATTTACTGGCTGATGTATGCCCGTAAACCGGTCGTTGACATTCTGGTCATGAAAGATCGCAATTTCTGGGTCGCCGGTTTATTAATGGCCGGCATGGCGATGATACTTTACGGCAGCTCGGTGGTTCTGCCCCAGCTGGCGCAGCAGGATCTCGGCTACACGGCGACCTGGTCGGGACTGGTGCTGTCTCCCGGCGCGGTGTTGATTGTCTTGACCATTCCGCTGGTCTTGAAACTGATGCCGGTGGTGCAGACCCGCTACATTATTGCCTTTGGTTTTAGCTGCCTGGCGCTGGCCTTCTTCTATTCAGCGTCCTTAACGCCTAATGTCGATTTCACTACGCTGGTCATGATGCGCAGTGCGCAGTCAATTGGCCTGGGCTTCCTGTTCGTGCCGTTGACTACCATTGCCTTTATTACGATTCCCCAGCGCCTGAATGCGGACGCCTCAGCCCTGTTCACCATGTTCCGTAACGTAGCGGGTTCGATTGGTATCTCGTTGTCCACTGCGGCGATTACTGAACGGGAGCAGGCGCGTTCGGCCCATATGGTGCACAACATGACGCCGCTGAACGAACAGTTCAACATCACCGTTCAGCACTGGGCACAGGCGATTCGCGACTTCACTTCTGCGGTGGGCGATCCCGTTACGTTGGCAACGGGTCAGCTCTACAAAGAGATGATTGTCCAGTCCCGCATTCTGGCTTATATCGACGTCTTTTCAGGCTTGAGTATCGTTGCCCTGATTTTGATTCCATTTTGTTGGCTGCTGTCGCCTGTCAAGAGCGAAGGCAGTGCAGGAGCACACTGACATGAAAGTTATGACTACGCATCGCCTGAATCCACTCAACCTGATGCTGTTGTTCGCCCTGACGGGCTGCAGCGTTGGCCCGGACTACCAGGCGCCAAAGCCCCAGCTCCCGGGCAGCTATCACGCGCTGGATTCACAGGAAACCTCAAGGCCGCAAACGTCAGCGGTGGATTCGCGCTGGTGGCGCAATTTCGGGGATCCTCAGCTCGATAGCCTGATTGCGCGCGCCATCGAAGGTAACCTCTCATTACAACAGGCTGTATTGCGCATTGCCGGGGCGCGCGAGCAGTTATCACAGGCGCAGGGCGGGTTGTTTCCCAGCCTTAACGGTTCAGCCAAAGTTACCCGTCAGCAGCTTGGCCTGGAAGGGCTACTGAAAGCCAACGGTGCCGACCAGCTCGACAGTAATGTCGCCAGCCAGCTGAACGGCCTGACACAGCCCGTCACGCTGTATCAGGGCAGTTTCGATGCCAGTTGGGAACTGGATCTATGGGGCAAGGTGCGCCGCCAGATCGAGTCAGCGAATGCCCAACAGCAGGCGGCGATTGAGCAGCGCAACGACGCGCTGGTGTCGCTTGAGGCCGAAGTGGTGCGCGCGTGGTTACAGCTGCGTGGCGCGCAGGCAACGGTAAAAACATTACAACAACAGATTGCGGTGGCGGATCAGACCTGGCAACTGACGGAAAGCCAACAGCGCAACGGCTTAGCGCCAGTCACGAATGTCGAAAATGCCCGCGCGCAGTTAAGCAGTCTGCAGGCGCAGTTGCCGCAGTATCAGGCACAAACGCGCCAGGCGATGAACGGGCTGGCCGTGCTGTTGGGCAAAACGCCGGGCGCGCTGGATGCCGAGTTAAGCGAGCCGAAAGCACTGCCTGCACTGCCTGCGTTTGTTTCTGTGGGCATTCCTTCCACACTGGCGCGACGTCGTCCGGATATTCGTCAGGCAGAAGCCACACTGCATGCACAGACCGCCGAGATTGGCGTGTCTGTTGCGCAGCTGTTCCCCAGCCTGTCGCTGACCGGTCAGTTGGGCGTGCGTAACACTGACGTCAGCTATCTTGATAACTGGAGCAGTCATTTCTACAGCGTGGGACCGTCGTTATCTATTCCCATCTTCCAGGGGGGAAGGCTGGTTTCCAGCGTCAGGCTGGCGCGGGCGCAACAGGCCAGCGCGGCACTGAACTACCGTCAGACGGTGCTGACTGCCCTGCAGGATGTGGAAAATGCCCTGGTCAGTTACCGTGCCGATCAGCAACGGGTAACGGCACTGGATGAAACGACTGGCGCGCTGCAGCGTACCTTCGATCTGGCCAGTGACAGTTATCGTCAGGGATTATCCACTTTCCTCGAGGTGCTGGATGCACAGCGCCAGCTGGCGCAGGCCCGGGAACAGGCGACCCAGGCGCGCATGCAAAGCGGGCTGGATCTCGTCGCCCTGTATAAAGCCTTAGGGGGCGGCTGGGAGACCTACCAGAACGTGCAGTTGCCGCAGTACGATGTATTTGGTCCCGCCACGCAGGTGAACTAAGCGTTCAGGCCGTGCCCCCTGTTAAAAGGGCGCGGCCTGACAATCCGCTCTACTGATACCCATGATTTATTATTTATGCGTTTTATCGTCAAATAAAAATCATCAAACGCCTCATGTTACTCTGTCGAACTCGCCGCCCAACGACGCTCCGCTATTTATCTTTTACGCCCGACGTTAAGAGAAGGAATCACGTCCTCGCCGAAGTAGCACTCACCGGGTCTGTAAACGCGCGCGTATTTTTTTACGTCAGAGAAACGCAGGAACGCGCGATACAAACGCCGGAATGATAAAAAAGCATCCCGATATTGTCCCGGGTAACCGGATAACTTTGCCGTTATATGCAGGTTAATTTTGTGAGCGGCAGAGCGGTCGTGGTGAGAAAAACAGACGGGAAGGCAGCGAATTTAATGCAAATTCTTTAAAGACGATAAAATAATCGACCGGAACGTTATAAAGTTTTGGGGTGGATTCATGCAGCGTGCGTAATCAATGAAATCGTTTACATTGTGCAAGGATAGCAGGCGTTTAGTGTTAATTCGTGGTTAATAATCTCTCCACATAAGGATTCTGAATACTTCACGGCCATTTAAAAAAACACTCGGAATTATCTGTAGTAATAAATTAATTTATTTTTTTATTTGAATTAGGTAGTCTTGTCGCTACAGTTTAATTAAACCCCCTTAATCAAGGATATTGTGATGAGTGACGCATTTAAAGTTCTAAACAACATTCGCACATTACGTGCCCAGGCTCGTGAACTGCCACTGAGCGATCTGGAAGAGATTCTTGAGAAATTGACCGTCGTTGTGACTGAACGCCGTGAAGAAGCTCACGCTGAAGAGCAGCAGAATCGTGAAAAAGAAGAGAAGTTATCTAAATATCGCGAAATGTTGCTGGCTGACGGCATCGATCCTAATGAATTATTAGGTGCCCTGGAGCAGGGTAAAAAACGCACTAAGCGTGCGCCGCGTCCGGCTAAATATTCTTACACCGACGAAAACGGCGAGAAAAAATCATGGACCGGCCAGGGCCGCACCCCAGCAGCTATTAAAAAAGCGCTGGATGAAGGTAAAAGCCTGGACAGTTTCCTGATCGATTAATCGACACAATCCTTGTAAGCGGTAGCCGGGTGCATTTATGTTCCCGGCTTTTTTTATTTAAAAAACCCTGCGTGCCGTTTCCCTGTTTACGATCTCCACACGTTAATTAATCTCGTCGTGCGTGACGGCAACGTCTGTGGCATGCGTGGCAACCCGATGCGACCTGCGCGCCAGCTGCAGGAAACCGTGCAGGACGATAATTAAAAGTTGCGCGTTTTCAAGGGACACTAAGGCAATCCTTGCCGGAGACTGGCGTGCGCTACGTCACATCTGGCATAATAGCCGCCGTTTTTCCATCCACTCTCTTCACTAAGGTCAACGCCGTGTTAGTTAGCAGCAATATCACCATGCAGTTTGGCAGCAAGCCACTGTTCGAAAATATCTCCGTAAAATTTGGCGGCGGTAATCGTTACGGTTTAATCGGTGCGAACGGCAGCGGAAAATCCACCTTCATGAAGATTTTGGGTGGCGATTTGGTGCCATCAGGCGGCAATGTCTCTTACGATCCTAATGAACGTATTGGTAAATTACGTCAGGATCAGTTCGCCTTCGAAGAATATAGCGTGTTAGATACGGTCATCATGGGGCACCATGAATTATGGGAAGTGAAGCAGGAACGTGACCGTATTTATTCCTTACCTGAAATGACAGAAGAGGAAGGCTACAAAGTGGCCGACCTTGAAGTGCTGTATGGTGAAATGGATGGCTACAGCGCTGAACCGCGCGCCGGTGAATTATTACTGGGCGTCGGTATTCCGGTAGAGCAGCATTATGGCCCAATGAGCGAAATTGCCCCGGGTTTTAAATTACGTGTTCTCCTGGCTCAGGCATTGTTTTCCAACCCGGATATTTTGCTGCTGGACGAACCGACTAACAACCTGGATATCGATACTATTCGCTGGCTGGAGCAGGTCCTCAACGAACGCGACAGCACCATGATTATCATTTCGCACGACCGTCACTTCCTCAATATGGTCTGTACCCACATGGCTGATTTGGACTACGGCGAACTGCGTGTTTATTCTGGTAATTATGATGAATATATGACCGCTGCCACCCAGGCGCGTGAGCGACTGTTATCGGATAACGCCAAGAAAAAAGCACAAATTGCCGATCTGCAATCCTTTGTCAGCCGTTTTAGTGCTAATGCCTCTAAATCACGTCAGGCGACATCGCGTGCGAAACAGATGGACAAAATAAAGCTGGAAGAGGTAAAAGCCTCCAGTCGTCAGAACCCATATATTCGATTCGAACAGGATAAGAAACTGTTCCGTAATGCACTGGAAGTCGAAGCGTTGACGAAAGGGTTTGATAACGGTCCGCTGTTTAAAAATTTAAATCTGTTGCTGGAAGTGGGCGAAAAGCTGGCGATCCTCGGCGCTAACGGTATTGGTAAATCCACGCTGTTAAAAACGCTTGTCGGTGAACTGACGCCGGAAAGCGGCAGCGTTAAATGGTCTGAAAACGCGAAGATTGGTTATTATGCCCAGGATCATGCAGACGATTTTGCTAACGACCTGACGGTATTCGACTGGATGAGCCAGTGGAAACAGCAGGGCGATGATGAACAGGCCGTGCGTGGGATTCTTGGCCGCCTCCTGTTTTCACAGGACGATATTAAAAAACCGGCTAAGGTGCTGTCGGGTGGGGAAAAAGGTCGGATGCTGTTTGGCAAGCTGATGATGGAAAAGCCCAACATCCTGATTATGGATGAGCCGACAAACCACCTTGATATGGAATCCATTGAGTCATTAAACATGGCGCTGGAAATGTATGAAGGTACGCTGATTTTTGTATCTCATGACCGTGAGTTCGTCAGTTCACTGGCGACGCGAGTGATGGAAATCAAAGCCGATCGCATTGTGGACTTCACCGGTAATTACGAAGATTACCTGCGCAGCCAGGGCATCGTCTAACAAGAACGGGGTAGCGATGGCTACCCCGTTATCGTTTGGGTCTGTGCGTCAGGGTGGATTGCCTGCGACGATCCGGCTTAAAATCCTTTCGTTACCTGACCTGCAGCCCCCTCCGCTTTACGCATGAACCCTATCCATTAACGGCTCAGTCATGATGTCCGCAGACTTCACAATGGGGATCCTGCGCGACCTTCAGGGTACGAAACTCCGCGCTCAGCGCATCGTACATCAGCAAACGTGAGCGCGCCGGTGAGCCGAAGTGCGTCAGCAGCTTCAGGGTTTCCATCGCCTGCATCGCACCCACCACGCCCACCAGCGGCGCCATTACGCCGGCCTCCACACAGCTCAGAACCTGGGCGCCAAACAGCCGGCTGATGCAGCGATAACAGGGCGTATCGGGTTGCCAGTCAAATACGCTGAGCTGGCCTTCCATACGAATCGCCGCGCCTGAGACCAGCGGCACTTTCAACTGGTAGCATAACCGGTTAATTTGCTCGCGCACCGCCACATTGTCCGTGCAGTCCACCACCACCTGCTGCCGGGCAATCAGGGCGTTGAGCGCCTCATCGTCCAGTTGACCCTGCACAGCCTGTAACTGGCAGTGAGGATTAATGGCGGCCAGCGTTTCCCGGGCGGATTCCACCTTGGCGCGGCCAATATCGGCATCGTAATGCAAAATCTGTCGCTGCAGATTAGAAAGTGAGACCGTATCAAAGTCCACTAGCGTAAGATTGCCTACGCCCGCTGCCGCCAGATAGGGCGAGGCCGCACAGCCTAAACCGCCCAGCCCGACAATCAGCACATGACTGGCTTTTAATCGTTCCTGACCGTCAAAGTCAAAACCACGCAATACAATCTGTCGGTTGTAGCGCAGCATCTCTTCGTGGCTCAGTTCGGGCAGCATTTACCCCTCCAGCAGCGTATTAAAGGGTTCGACATCCACCCATTCACCTGCTTCAACAGGGCCGCGATCGCGTTCCAGCACAATAAAGCAGTTGGCCTGAGAAAAAGAGCTGTAGACATGGGATCCCTGCGCGCCGGTGCTGACAACCTCTGGTTCACCCTGGCTGTTTTGCCGCAGAACGCCACGCTGGAAATCCAGCCGGCCAGGCGATTTTTTCAACGCGGTTGCCGTGCGTACGCGCTGGCGGGGCGGCAGCGCGGCAGCCGTTTGTCCCGTCAGGGTGGACAGCAGCGGCTGCACCAGTTGATAGAAGGTCACTACGGCAGAAACCGGATTTCCGGGTAAGCCGCAGAACCAGCTGTTCGCCAGACGACCAAAAGCAAAAGGTTTACCGGGTTTCATCGCCAGCTTCCAGAAGCGAATCACGCCGAGTTCTTCCAGCATCGTTTTGGTGAAATCGGCTTCGCCCACCGAAACGCCGCCGGTACTGATGACCACATCAGCCTGGCGATCGGCTTCGGTAAAGGCCGCACGCAGTGCAGCAGGATCGTCTTTGATAATGCCCAGATCGATAACCTCGCATCCCAGCTTGTGCAGCATCAGCGAAATCGCAAAACGGTTGGTGTCATAGATTTGCCCCGCCGCTAACGGCTGTCCCACAGGCTGAAGTTCGTCGCCGGTGGAAAAAATCGCGACGCGCAGTTTACGCAGCACCCGCACGGTCGCGATCCCCAGCGAGGCCAGTAAGGGCAGTTCGGCAGCACCCAGACGCACGCCCGCCGCCAGCACCTGATGGCCAGCCCGAATATCGTCACCCGTCAGCCGGATATTTTGTCCGGCGTTGACCGGGGCGGTGATAATCACCTTCTCATCCTGCAGACGGGTTTCCTCCTGCATAACGACCGCGTCACAACCGGCAGGTACAGGGGCGCCCGTCATTATTCTGATCACGCTACCCGCCGGCCATTCACCGCTAAACGGGGCCCCGGCAAAGGCTTTACCTGCAACCCGCAGAGGCTGGTTACTCTCAATATCAGCCAGCCTGACGGCGTAACCATCCATCGCCGAGTTGTTGAAAGGGGGAACATCGATCGGTGACGTGACCGCGCAGGCAGTAATGCGCCCGGCCGCGTCTGGCAGGCTCAGCTCAAGCGAGTCTGTGATGGGCGTTAGCGACGCCAGCATCTTTTGTTGCGCGTCCTCAAGGGAAATCAGTCCGGCAGTAAAGCTTTCCATTCTATTCTCAGCTTGTCTGTTGCAAGGGCTGTCTATTATGGTGACTTTTCCCTTCAGAGTCACATCGGCATAAGGCACAACGAAAGGTTATTAGCGCATTGTCAGTTTCCGCTTTACAACCTATAGCGGGCTTTCTATATTCAAAAATGGTCCAAACCGAGTTAAAACCATTCAAAATCAGTGTTTTTCCTTCTGATGCAACCACAGGGTAACGCAGTATGGCTAAAGCAGCGATCGCCATTCATGGCGGTGCGGGGGCAATTACCCGTGCCGCCATGAGCGCAGAAAAAGAGCAGGCATACCGACAGGCGCTTTACGACATTGTGACGCACGGGCAGAGCATGCTGGCTCAGGGGGCTTCTGCGCTGGATACGGTGACTGAGGCGGTGCGCAGGCTTGAGGAGTGCCCGTTATTCAATGCAGGTAAAGGCGCGGTGTTTACGCGGCAGGGCACCCATGAACTGGATGCCTGCATCATGGATGGCCGGACGTTACAGGCCGGCGCAGTGGCGGGCGTATCGCGTATACGCAATCCGGTGCTGGCGGCCCGCGCGCTGTTGGAAAACAGCCCGCACGTGTTGTTGGCGGGCGAGGGCGCTGAAGCGTTTGCCCGGGCACAAGGCCTTGAGCAGGTTGAACCTGATTTCTTTTCTACGCCTGAACGTTGGGAGCAACTGCAGCGCGCGCTCGGCAGCGATACCGCGCTGTTGGACCATGATGGTGCGGCCCAGGGCGGCGATCCCCTTGATCCGGACCGTAAGTTCGGCACGGTGGGGGCGGTTGCGCTGGACAACGACGGCAATCTCGCCGCCGCCACCTCTACCGGCGGGATGACCAATAAACAGGTTGGCCGCATTGGCGACTCGCCCTTACCCGGTGCGGGTTGCTATGCCAGCAACGACAGCGTTGCGGTGTCCTGTACCGGTACCGGAGAAGTGTTTATCCGCACGCTGGCCGCTTACGATGTGGCGGCGCAGATGCGCTACGGTGGACGCACGTTACAACAGGCCAGCGTAAATGTTATTCACGACAGCGTGCTGGAGTTAGGCGGCAGCGGCGGGCTGATTGCGGTTGATCGTGAGGGCAACGTCGCGCTGCCTTTCAACAGCGAAGGCATGTACCGGGCTTATGCCCGCACAGATGAGGCCGCAGAGGTGGCAATTTACCGTGAAAGCTAATCGTGAGGCCCTCCACAACAGCCTGTCTGGCACAACAGTATTGACCGACGAGCAGGTGCTGGCCGTACGCGATCTCAACGTGCGTTTTGAAAACGATGGCGTAGTCACCCAGGCTGTACGCCATCTTTCCCTTGACGTCTACCGGGGTAAAACCCTGGCCCTGGTGGGCGAGTCTGGTTCGGGCAAGTCAGTGACCTCGCTGGCGTTGATGCGCCTGATTGAGCAGGCCGGCGGAGACGTCAGCGGCGAGATCCTGTTGCGCGGTCGTAACGGCGAGGTACGGGATCTGATGCGCATGCCGCGCGGTCAGATGCGGCAGGTGCGCGGGGCCGATATGGCGATGATCTTCCAGGAACCCATGACGTCGCTTAATCCGGTGTTCTCGGTTGGCGAGCAGATTGCCGAATCCATTCGTCTTCATCAGGGCCAATCCCACGCCGGGGCGCTGGCAGAAGCGCGTCGCATGCTCGACAGGGTACGTATTCCCGATGCGCAAAAGATCCTGCGCCGCTTTCCCCACCAGCTCTCGGGCGGCATGCGTCAGCGCGTAATGATTGCCATGGCGCTGTCATGTCAACCTGCGCTGCTGATTGCAGATGAACCCACCACCGCGCTTGACGTGACGATTCAGGCGCAGATTCTGCAACTGATTCGCGAACTGCAAAAAGAGATGCGGATGGGGGTGATTTTTATCACTCACGATATGGGCGTGGTGGCTGAAATGGCTGACCGGGTACAGGTGATGTACCGTGGCGAAGTGGTGGAAAATGCCGAAACGGCTCAGCTGTTCAGTGCGCCCTGCCAGGCTTACACGCGCGCCCTACTGGCCGCCGTACCGGCGCTGGGTGCCATGCGGGGCCAGCCGCTGCCCGCCAGGTTCCCGCTGATTGGCAGCGGCGACGAACCGGCAGTACCACAGAATACCGTACGCCACGATCGGCCACCGATTTTACAGGTACGCAATCTGGTCACGCGGTTTGATATCCGCTCAGGGTTATTTAACCGGGTGAAAAGTCGGGTACATGCGGTCGAGAATGTCAGTTTTGATCTCTACGCAGGTGAAACGCTGGCGCTGGTGGGGGAGTCCGGATGCGGAAAATCCACCACTGGACGCTCCCTGCTAAAGCTGGTTGCCAGCCAGGGCGGCAGTATCACCTTTAACGGTCAGCGCATAAACGATCTCTCCGGTCCTGCCCTGGCCCATCTGCGGCGCGATATTCAGTTTATTTTTCAGGATCCCTATGCGTCGCTGGACCCTCGCCTGACCGTCGGCTTCTCTGTTATGGAGCCACTGCTGGTCCACAAGGTGATGCCGCGCCATGAAGCAGAGCAGCGCGTCGCGTGGTTGCTGGAAAAGGTCGGGTTATTGCCGGAGCATGCAAGGCGCTATCCCCATGAGTTCTCCGGCGGCCAGCGGCAGCGTATTTGCATTGCGCGGGCGCTGGCGCTGAACCCGAAAGTGGTGATTGCCGATGAGTCGGTTTCGGCGCTGGATGTGTCTATTCAGGCACAGATTATTAACCTGATGCTGGATTTACAGCGCGAGTTTGGCATCGCATTTTTGTTTATTTCCCATGACATGGCGGTCGTTGAGCGCATCAGCCATCGTGTTGCGGTGATGTATCTTGGACAAATCGTCGAGATGGGGCCGCGTCAGGCGGTGTTTGAACGCCCGCAGCATCCTTACACCAAAAAGCTTATGGCCGCCGTGCCGATTGCCGATCCGTCGCAGCGGCAGCGCGAGCGCAGTTTATTGGTCGATGAGATCCCCAGCCCAATTCGTTCACTGGGCGACGAACCCGAAACGGTTTCGCTGATGGAAGTCGCGCCCGGCCATTTCGTGGCACGTCACGCAAGCGCGCGACCTGAATAACTAAGCCGTCGCTACGGCGACAAATCAGACAGGGATAACAAGGAGAAGACAATGCAGATAACGATGCGAAAAGGCTTACTGGCAGCGGGCGTACTCAGCAGTGCAATGGCGTTACCCGCCTGGGCCGCACAGGATGCAGTCATTGCCGTGGCCTCTAATTTCACCACCCTCGATCCCTACGACGCTAACGATACGCTGTCGCAGGCGGTCGCAAAGTCGTTCTATCAGGGGCTGTTCGGCTTTGATAAAGACATGAAGCGCATCAACGTCCTGGCGGACAGCTACCAGGTGAGCGAGGATGGTCTGACCTATACGATTAAACTGCACTCCGGCGTGAAGTTTCAGGATGGCACCGACTTTAATGCCGAGGCGGTGAAGGCCAACCTCGACCGTGCCAGTAATCCCGATAATCATCTGAAACGCTATAACCTGTTCAAATATATCGCCAGCACGGAAGCCGTCGATCCTGTGACGGTGAAAATCACGCTCAAACAGCCTTTCTCGGCCTTTATCAATATTCTGGCGCACCCGGCCGCCGCGATGATCTCGCCCGCTGCGTTGAAAAAATATGGTAAGGAGATTGGGTTCCATCCGGTGGGAACCGGGCCGTTTGAATTCGTCACCTGGAACCAGACCGACTTCGTTAAGGTAAAAAAATGGGATGGCTACTGGAAGAAGGGCTATCCAAAACTCGACAGTATTACGTGGCGTCCGGTGGTGGATAACAACACCCGTGCGGCCATGCTGCAAACGGGCGAGGCGAACTTTGCTTTCCCGGTGCCCTACGAGCAGGCCAAACTGCTGGAGAAAAACAGCAAGCTTGACGTGGTGGTCTCGCCCTCGATCATGCAGCGCTATATCAGCCTGAACGTGACACAAAAGCCTTTCGATAATCCCAAGGTGCGTGAGGCGCTGGAATACGCGATTAATCGTCAGGCCCTGGTCAAAGTCGCGTTTGCCGGTTATGCCACACCGGCTACGGGTATTGTGCCGCCATCGATTGAGTACGCTCAAACCTATCCGCCCATTCCCTATGATCCTGCCAAAGCAAAAGCGTTGCTGAAAGAAGCCGGCTATCCGAACGGGTTTGAAACCACGCTCTGGTCCTCTCACAACCACAGTACGGCACAGAAAGTTCTGCAGTTTGTGCAGCAGCAGCTGGCACAGGTGGGCGTTAAGGTGAAGGTTACCGCCATGGATGCGGGACAGCGCGCGGCGGAAGTGGAGGGCAAAGGTCAGAAAGAGAGCGGCGTACGCATGTTTTATACCGGCTGGTCTGCCTCCACCGGGGAAGCTGACTGGGCATTAACGCCGCTGTTTGCCACGACCGCCTGGCCGCCAGCGATCTTTAATACTGCCTTCTACAGCAATCCGAAAGTCGATAAGGATCTGGCCGATGCGTTGAAAACCACCGACAGCAAGCAAAAAGCCGAACTCTACAAAGATGCGCAGGATACGATCTGGAACGATCATCCCTGGATTCCACTGGTGGTGGAGCAGTTGGTTTCAGCCCACAGCAAAAACCTGAGTGGCTTTTATATGATGCCGGATACCTCATTTAGTTTTGACGATGCCGAGCTGAAGTAACCCGGCGGACCCGTTCAGGTTGACGCGAGGGGGCACGGCCCACAGCCAAACCTGAGCGGGCCGTGTAATGCCCGCTTTTGCCGTGTGTGCTGAAGCGGGCGGGCAGGCCAGCCGCGACGGCTGGCGGCTGTGTAGGATCTGACATGTTTAACTATTTTCTGAAACGACTGCTGGGCCTGATTCCCACGCTGTTTATCGTGGCGGTGCTGGTGTTTATGTTTGTGCACTTACTGCCGGGGGATCCCGCACGCCTGATTGCCGGCCAGGAAGCCGATGCCTCCGTCGTCGCGCTGGTACGCCAGGAGTTGGGGCTGGATCAACCGTTGCCACTGCAGTTCTGGCACTTTGTCGTCAATGCCCTACAGGGGGATTTTGGCCAGTCGCTGGTGTCGAGGCGGCCGGTTTCACAGGAAATCGCCACCCGCTTTATGCCAACCTTATGGCTGACCTTAGTTAGTATGGTATGGGCGGTGATCCTGGGAATGGCGATTGGCATTGTTTCTGCGGTGTGGCGCAATCGCTGGCCGGACCGCCTGGGCATGACGCTGGCGGTTTCGGGCATTTCCTTTCCGGCGTTTGCCCTTGGCATGCTGCTGATGCAGGTGTTTTCTGTCCAGCTGGGCTGGCTACCCACGGGGGGAGCCGATAGCTGGCAGCACTACATTTTGCCTTCCGTTACCCTGGGGGCGGCCGTCGCCGCCGTCATGGCGCGTTTTACCCGGGCCTCTTTTGTTGAGGTGATGCAGGAAGATTACATGCGCACCGCGCGCGCGAAAGGGGTGCGTGAATCCGGCGTGGTGATTAAACACGGATTACGGAATGCCATGATTCCGGTAGTGACCATGATGGGCCTGCAGTTTGGTTTCCTGCTGGGCGGGTCGATTGTGGTGGAGGTGGTTTTCAACTGGCCGGGGTTGGGGCGTCTGCTGGTGGATTCAGTGCAGATGCGTGACTATCCGGTCATTCAGGCGGAGGTGCTGCTGTTTTCGCTGGAGTTTATCCTGATTAACCTGTTTGTCGATATGTTATATGCCGTCATTAACCCGGCGATTCGCTTTAAGGACACCTGATGAAAAACTGGCGACGGGAAGCGGCATTAAAAAGTATGCCGCTGTTAAACGGCAACCGGGTGAGAACACCGTGGCGCGAGTTCTGGCGGCGCTTTCGCCATCAGCCCGTGGCGTTGCTGGCCGGTCTCTTCGTGCTGGTGCTGATTGTGTTGGCATTCACGGCACCGGCCATTGCGCCGTTCGACGCTGAAAATTATTTTGACTATGACCGCCTGAATGACGGGCCTTCCCTGATGCACTGGTTTGGCGTGGACTCACTGGGCCGCGATATTTTCAGCCGCGTACTCGTGGGCACCCGAATTTCGCTGATTGCCGGTTTTGTCTCCGTGGCAATAGGCGCGTTTATCGGCACCCTGGCGGGCCTGCTGGCGGGCTACTACGAAGGCTGGTGGGACAGGATAACCATGCGCGTTTGTGACGTCCTGTTTGCCTTTCCCGGTATTCTGCTCGCCATTGCCGTGGTGGCCATTATGGGCACCGGTATCAGCAACGTGATTATCGCCGTGGCGATCTTCAGTATTCCGGCGTTTGCCCGTCTGGTGCGCGGCAATACGCTGGTGCTGAAACATCAAACCTATATCGAGTCTGCACGCAGCATCGGGGCATCCGACTGGACGATTATCCTGCGCCACCTGTTGCCAGGGACGGTATCGTCCATTGTGGTGTACTTCACTATGCGCATCGGTACCTCGATTATCACGGCGGCAAGCCTGTCATTTTTGGGACTGGGCGCGCAACCGCCCACGCCGGAGTGGGGTGCCATGCTCAACGAAGCGCGGGCCGATATGGTCATTGCGCCGCATGTGGCGATTTTTCCGGCGCTGGCCATTTTTTTTACGGTTTTAGCCTTTAATTTGCTTGGCGACGGGCTACGTGACGCACTTGATCCTAAACTTAAGACATGAAACCTTTTGATTATGACCAGGACTTCAGCACCATCGATTTTCGCAAGCAGCCTGAGCGTTACCAGGTGGGGCGCGGAGAGCAGGGCGTGCTCATGGTCCAGCCTTATAAGGGCGAGATCTTACCGCACTGGCGTTTTCGTACCGTTGAGGTTGCCAAAGCTTCGGCAGAAGAAATCATGGCGCTGTTCGAAGCCTATCGCCAGCAGGATGATTTTGTCGGCATGGACATGGCACGCAAATTTATCCAGATGGGTTATACCCGCGCGCGTCGCTACAGCAACCACAAGGGCGGACGGAAATACGATGCCCAGGGCAAGGAATTGCCTTGGGGCAGGGACGAAGAAAAGGCCGCTGCGGCGGCCATTTTCAAAGCATACTGGGACAAGCTACGTGCTGATGATGACTACCTGGCGCGCAAAAAAGCGCACCAGCAGAAGTACGGTTAAGCGCGGCTGGCCCACAAATCGTATTCGTCTGCGTGTTCCACCTTCACGCGCAGGACATCACCCGGCTTAACGTTGCTCTCGCCGTTCAGGTAAACGGCGCCGTCGATTTCCGGCGCATCAGCCATGCTACGACCAATCGCTCCTTCTTCATCGACCTCATCAATGATGACCATAATCTCGCGTCCCACTTTTTCCTGCAGGCGTTCAGCAGAGATCTGCTGCTGCAACTGCATAAAGCGGTCGTAACGCTCTTGCTTAACAGCTTCATCAACCGGATCGGGCAACTGGTTCGCCGTTGCGCCTTCGACCGGGCTGTACTGGAAACAGCCTACGCGATCCAGACGGGCTTCTTTAATGAAGTCCAGCAGCATCTGGAAGTCTTCTTCGGTTTCTCCGGGGAAGCCAACGATAAAGGTTGAGCGCAGGGTTAACTCAGGGCAGATTTCACGCCAGCGCTTAATGCGCTCCAGCGTCCGTTCTACTGCGCCAGGACGTTTCATCAGTTTAAGAATGCGTGGGCTGGCATGCTGTAACGGAATATCGAGATACGGCAGAATTTTGCCTTCAGCCATCAGCGGAATAACGTCATCAACGTGGGGATACGGATAGACATAATGCAGGCGGACCCAGACGCCGAGTTTGGCTAACTGCTCACACAGGCTGACCATGCTGGTTTTTACCGGCGCACCGTTCCAGAAGCCCGTCCGGTGCTTCACGTCCACGCCGTAGGCTGAGGTATCCTGTGAAATCACCAGCAACTCTTTCACACCGGCTTCAACCAGACGTTTCGCTTCATCCAGTACTTCACCAATGGCACGGCTGTCGAGATCGCCACGCATCGAAGGAATAATGCAGAAGGTGCAGCGATGGTTACAGCCTTCAGAAATCTTCAGGTAGGCGTAATGGCGCGGCGTCAGCTTCACGCCCTGTTCCGGCACAAGGCTCAGGAACGGGTTGTGCTGCGGCTTAGGCACGTAGCGATGCACGTGCGACAGCACCTGTTCATAGCTGTGTGGACCCGTAATCTCCAGCACCTTCGGATGCACCTCACGAATCTGGTCGACTTTGGCGCCCAGACAGCCGGTCACGATGACCTTACCGTTTTCGTTCAGGGCTTCACCGATCGCTTCCAGAGATTCCTGGACGGCGCTGTCGATAAATCCGCAGGTGTTAACAATAACGATTTCAGCATCGTCATAGCGTGGTACCACCTCATAACCCTCGGTGCGCAGTTCCGTCAGGATGCGCTCTGAGTCAACAAGGTTTTTTGGACAGCCGAGCGAGACAAATCCGACGCGCGGCGGCAATGTATTGGTAGTGGACATAAGGTGGTTTCCGGTTCAGCACAGCAATGGCGCGCGATTTTACCTGTGTTGTGATGAAAATTGTAGCGTTATCTGTAAGGGATTAGTTAAGCGTAAAGTAACGCAAAAACCCGTAAAGGTCTGCACCCATCGCCCGGGGTCGGACGGCAGAACACGAGGGCAACCGAAAGTCAGTAACTCACCGTTGTGTAAAAGAATTTCTAATAAACACCGAATAATCAGGTGGATAAATATTAAACATCTTTAACTTTACGACAGCGATTTTGGTCACATTCTAAGTTGATATTTGCTTGTTTTCATTAATAATGAATCGCTTAACCAGTACTGAAGGCGTCGTTTCTTCAGATCATGACGTGGACAATGTGAGAGCAAAATAATGAAAGAGATCATCAACGGGTTTCTGAGTTTTCAGCAGACAGTCTTTCCCGAAAGAAAGGCGCTTTTTAAAAGTCTGGCATCTAATCAGAATCCAAAAGCGCTGTTTATCTCTTGCTCAGACAGCCGTCTGGTGCCGGAACTCGTTACTCAGCAGGAACCCGGACAGCTGTTCGTCATCCGTAATGCGGGCAACATTGTGCCCTCTTTTGGTCCGGAACCGGGCGGCGTGTCAGCGACAATTGAGTATGCCGTAATGGCGCTGGGGGTTTCTGACATCATTATCTGTGGTCACTCAAACTGTGGCGCGATGAACGCCATCGCCTCCTGTGCCTGTATGGATTCTATGCCAGCCGTCGAGCACTGGCTGCGTTATGCCGATGCGGCAAAAGCGGTGGTTGAGCAGCGTGAATACGATTCGCCTGAGAAGAAGCTCAACGAAATGGTGCAGGAAAACGTGATTGCCCAGCTGAACAACATGAAAACCCACCCGTCAGTCTCGGTCGGGTTACGTCAGGGCAAGCTACGCCTGCACGGCTGGGTGTACGATATTGAAAGCGGTACGATTCTGGCGCTAACGCCGGGCGGTAAAGAGTTTATCTCACTGGCGGAAAATCCGGATACCTGTTTCGAATAACCGCTTCCGCCCGCTATCTTACTGCGGGCGGTCTCTTCTCTTCACGATCACTTTTCGGGCGGTCTCTTCTTTTCTCTTCACGATCCCTTTTCGGTCGGATTTCCCAGCGCATGCCATTAGCCATCCTGCTGCCAACGCCTTGTTTAATCTTTTGTAAATCCTTTACTGCATTCCAGACGGTCTGACTACGCTTAACAGCACTGCACGCTGTCAGGAGAAGACTATGGTTCGTATTCCGACCCCGTTGTTATTGAGTGGCGCATTACTCTTTTCCAGCCCGCTGTGGGCGAGTGACCTTAAGGTTGAGGTGCTTCAGGATAAGCTGGATCACCCCTGGTCTGTGGCGTTTTTGCCCGATAATCAGACGTTGCTGATTACTGAACGATCCGGCCAACTGCGCAGCTGGCGACCTGACAGCGGCTTGTCCGAACCGATTCAGGGCGTGCCAAAGGTCTGGGCGCAGCGTCAGAGCGGACTGCTGGACGTGGTGCTGGCCCCCGATTTTGCCCAGAGCCGCCGCGTCTGGCTCAGCTATACCGAAGCGGACAGCAACGTCAAGGCGGGCGCCGTAGTGGGCTACGGTAAACTCAGCCCTGATAACCGCCAGTTAACCGATTTTCATGAGGTGATTCAGCAAACGCCGCGCCTCTCAAGTGGCAATAATATCGGCACCCGGCTGGCCTTCGATCGTCAGGGCTTTTTATGGATTGCCTTTGGCGACAACTTTGTCAGCAGTGCCGCACAGGACCTCGATAAACTTCAGGGCAAGCTGCTGCGTTTGAACGCGGACGGCAGCGTGCCAAACGATAATCCCTTCGTCAATAAACCCGGCACGCGCCCCGAAATCTGGGCCTATGGTTTACGCAATCCTCAGGGGCTGGCACTGAATCCCTGGACTCAGGTGATGTGGGAAAGTGAGCATGGTCCCCGCGGTGGCGATGAGGTAAATATTATTCAGAAGGGCAAAAATTATGGCTGGCCGCTGGCAACCTACGGCATTGATTACAACGGCAGTAAGGTGCCGGAATCCAAAGGCACGCATGTGGCAGGCACGGAACAGCCGGCGTTTTACTGGAAAGTCTCGCCAGCGATCAGCGGTATGGCGTTTTATAACAGCGCACGTTTTCCACAGTGGAAAAATTCGCTGTTTATTGGCGCGCTGAAAGAGAAGAACCTGATTCGGTTGCATATCAACGGCGAGAAGGTCGTCGAAGAACAACGGTTGCTGGACGGGCGCAATGAGCGGATCCGCGATGTCCGTCAGGGGCCCGATGGCTATCTCTATTTACTGACGGATGAGGCTAACGGTAAATTGCTCAGGGTTGGGTTGACGCAGGACGCCAGCGCGTCCCGCGGTTAACTCAGCGAGCCCAGTGGCAGACCTGCCAGCCGCGCTTTTCGGCTTCCTGTAACAGCGGTTCCGCCGGATTAATTACGTGTGCATAGTCGGCCTGCGCCAGCATGGGCAGGTCGTTCATGGAATCACTGTAAGCCCAGGTGTGCGCGTAGGTTTCGGCAGGGCGCGCGGCTTTCCATTCTTCTACCCGCTTCACTTTGCCATGCTGAAACGTCAGGGTGCCGTAGGTGTTGCCGCTGTAACGTTCGTCCACCACTTCGACACCAATGGCCAGGGCCCCGCAGGCACCGAGCTGGCTGGCGATAGGATTCACCAGATGTTCGCCGCTGGCGGAGATCACGATAATTCTGTCACCGCGCGCCTGATGCCAGTCAAGCCGCGCCCGGGCTTCCGGGTAAACGCGCGGCATGATATCACGGTGGATAAAGCGTCGAACCCATCCTTCCACCGTCATCGTCGCCATGCCGGTCAGCGGGGAAAGGGTTTTATGCATGTACTCATCAATCGACAGCGTCCCGGCATAATATTGACGCATTAATTCCTGTTCTTCATCAATCAGGTCACTAGAGGCAAAGCCTTGTGAGACCAGCCAGCGTAGCCACAGGCCGGTACTGTCCTCACTAATCAGCGTTTCGTCCAGATCAAACAGGGCTAGATCCATAGGGGTTCTCCTCAATTGAATAAAGTCAGGGTAACCCAGTTTTGTGACGGCCTTAACTTTCTGATTAAAAAATCAGAATTTAGCGCATTTTTATGTGCGACATTCGTGAGGGAAAATGGCACGCGCGCGGCACGCTTGCCAGGGTTAATCTACTAAAATCTATAAAACTTTACGATTAAGCGGTTTTTTTCATTGACGCCAGCGGGTAGCGTTCTCACAGAAGGTGTTAAGCCTTTGACTCTCGTTTTACTAAGGACAATCCGGCCAAGCCCATGACAAATACTTGCTTTTCATCTCACCTGCGGCGTATTGCTGCAACCTCTTTGCTACTCGTTGTGCCGATGGCTGTTTTCGCGGAACAGGCACCGGCCGCCCCTCAAATTGACGCCAAAGCCTGGATTTTAATTGACTACGCCAGCGGCAAAGTGCTGACCGAATCCAATGCCGATCAGCGACTCGATCCCGCCAGCCTGACAAAAATGATGACCAGCTATGTGGTTGGCCAGGCAATCAAATCCGGCAAAATTAAACCTGACGACATGGTAACAGTGGGGCAGGATGCCTGGGCTACCGGCAATCCTAAACTGCGGGGCTCTTCTCTGATGTTTCTGAAGCCCGGCGATCGTATCCCGGTGCATGAGCTGAACAAAGGGATTGTGATCCAGTCCGGGAACGATGCCTGCATCGCGCTGGCAGACTATGTTGCCGGCAGTCAGGATTCCTTTATCGGTCTGATGAATAACTATGTGAAAGCGCTTGGCCTGAAAAACACCCACTTTATGACGGTGCATGGTCTGGATGCCGACGGACAGTACAGCACCGCGCGGGACATGGCGCTGATTGGGCAGGCGCTGATTCGGGATGTGCCGGAAGAGTACGCCCTGAACAAGGAAAAAGAGTTTACCTTTAACAATATTCGTCAGATGAACCGCAACCGTCTGCTCTGGAGCAGCAATCTGAAGGTGGATGGGATTAAAACCGGCCACACTTCTGGCGCGGGAAATAATCTGGTCGCTTCAGCCACCGAAGGCGATATGCGACTGATCTCGGTTGTGCTGGGCACCGCCAGCGATGCCATTCGCTTCCGGGAAAGTGAAAAATTACTGACGTGGGGCTTCCGCTTCTTTGAAACCGTGACCCCAATTAAAGCGGGTGCGCCTTTTGCCCAGCAGCGCGTCTGGTTTGGCGAACACAATCAGGTCAACCTGGGCGTGGAAAAAGACGCGGCACTGACCATTCCTAAAGGGCAGATGAAAAACCTCAAAGCCAGCTACAGCCTGACATCGCCGCAGCTTGAGGCGCCGTTGAAGAAAAATCAGGTCGTGGGCACCATTGATTTTCAGCTGGACGGTAAAACGATCGAACAACGTCCGCTGGTGGTGCTGCAGGATGTGCCGGAAGGCGGCTTCTTCAGCCGCATCATTGATTTCGTCATGATGAAATTTAATGGCTGGTTCGGGAAGTGGTTCAGCTAAAAACAGGGGACGCCGTGGCGTCCCTTTTTTTTAACCTTGTGTCCAGCCTTTACGAATCGGTAAAGCGAACAGCGCCCGATAGAGCGGGTTGATGATATTGAGCAGGCGTTCGCCATACAGTTGCCAGGCAAGGTGTGACGCCAGGCAACCCAGCATTCCCACCAGAAAACCGCCCAGCATATCCATTGGCCAGTGAACCCCAAGGTAAACACGGGACCAGGCGATTGCGGTGGCGACCACCATCAGAATGATGCCCGACCAGAGCCGATGCCAGAACAGGAAAGCCAGCGCAAAGGTGAAAATCGTGGTGCCGTGATCGCTGGGATAGGAGTCATCGGCCGCGTGCGCAAGAAACTGATGACCAAAATTGATCGCGAAAGGGCGCGGATGCGGTAACAGCTGCCCAACGCACCAGGAGATGGCGAGCGCGTACAGCAGCGCAATGCCGGTTTTTAATACCAGCACACGTTGTGAGGCAACCCGATCGCGCGGTCCCCACAGCCACAGTGCCACAATCAGCAGCGGAACGATGGCGATTAAGTCTCTGGCGATGAAGATGGCAAGCTGCAATAACCAGTGAGGCGAATCCGGTGTTGCGTTAATTGCCATAAACAGGGTGCGGTTCAATTCTTCCATTACGGGATCGGTTCCTCTTACTGATGTTCAGATTCTCTCAATCCGGGAAAAAGGGCTTAAGCCAACGAGCGAAACCGGATTGAGTCTGTCGCATCTGCTAGCACATACTGCTAACAAAATAAGCTGCCTATCCTGCGTGCAGACGGTCGGAGAGTCCATCACAAGGTTCTTAATCTGCGTTAAGGTTGCAAAACGGTTTAAGTTTAATGATGTTTTAGTGTCCAGGCAGGGCGGGCAGGAGAAAGGCATAAAAAAACCCGCTGGGAAAAAGACCAGCGGGCTCCACAATTTGGGGATTTCAAAGAAAAGCAGTGGCACTTATTCAGACTGTGGTCGGGAAAAAAAGTTCTGGACGTCAGTAAAAAAATTTTATAAGGGCAGTAACGGCCAGATAATAACGATTAATGTTCCCGCCAGCGTCAGCAAAACGTTCGCGATAGCATAGGTCCCGGCGTAGCCGAGTGCCGGGATGTTACTGCGAGCCGTGTCGCTGATTATCTCCATGGCTGGCGCGCAGGTGCGTGCACCCATAATGGCGCCAAACAGCAGCGCGCGGTTCATGCGCAGAACATAGGCGCCAAACAGGTAGCAAATCACCACCGGCAAAAGGCTGACCAGCAGGCCGCACAAGAGCATCAGCGCGCCGTTACCCGATATACCGTGGTCGATACCGCTGCCGGCGCTCAGCCCGACGCCCGCCATGAATACCATCAGCCCGAACTCTTTCACCATCGTCAGCGCACCCTGCGGAATATAGCCAAAGGTAGGATGGTTAGCGCGCAGGAAGCCCAGCATAATGCCGGCAAACAACAACCCTGCGGCGTTACCGATGCCAAAGCTAAAGTTGCTGAACTGGAACGTAATTAACCCGACCATCAGACCGATGATAAAAAAAGCACAGAATGCCAGCAGGTCGGTCATCTGACTGTGAATCGCCACAAAGCCGATGCGATCCGCTACGCTCTTCACCCGTCGTGCTTCGCCGCTGACCTGCAACACATCACCTTTGTTCAGCATGATGTTGTCATCAATAGGCATCTCGATCTGGCTGCGAATCACGCGGTTGAGAAAGCAGCCGTGATCGGTAAGGTTGAGTTTGCTTAGCCGTTTGTTGACGGCATTGTGGTTTTTCACCACGATCTCTTCCGTCACAATCCGCATATCCAGCAGATCGCGGTCAAAAACTTCTTTGCCGTTACGAAAGCTGGCATCCAGGCGCGCGTGGGCATCCGGATAGCCCACCAGGGAAATATCATCCCCCAGTTGCAGCACCGCATCACCATCCGGGCTGGCAAGGATGCCATTGCGGCGAATTCGTTCGATATAGCAGCCGGTCTGCCGGTATATACCGAGCTCACGCAAGTTTTTGCCGCCGCTCCACGCCACCAGTTCCGGGCCGACGCGGTAAGCGCGAATCACCGGCAGAAACACTTTGCGCTGGCTGTCAGCGTCAAGACCGCGTTCGCGCGCAATCTGCTGGGCGCAGGTGGGTAAGTCCTGATGTTGTAAACGGGGCAGATAGCGTGCGCCGAAAATCAGGCTGACTAACCCGACAAGATAGGTTACGGCATAACCCAGGCTGAGTTGATCCTGCATGATGCCCAGCTGTCTGGGATCGCTGATGCTCTGGCGCAGCGTATCACCCGCGCCAACCAGGACCGGCGTGGACGTCATGGAGCCGGCCAGTACGCCTGCGGTCAGGCCGATGTCCCAGCCAAAGAGCTTGCCGAATCCCAGGGCCAGCAGCAGGGCGCTGACCACCATCACAATGGCGAGCATGAAATAATTTTTGCCATCCCGAAAGAAAATGGAAAAAAAGTTGGGGCCTGCTTCAATGCCGACGCAGAAAATAAACAACATGAAACCCAGGCTCAGGGCATCCGTATTCATCGAGAAGTGTTGCTGACCTAATAATAATGAAACCACTAATACGCCAATGGAATTTCCGAGTTGTATCGAGCCAAAACGTAATTTCCCCAGGCAAAGTCCCAGTGCCAGTACGAAAAATAATAACAGAATGTCATTACCTCTTAACAATTCTGCGATGTTAACATTCAACATTTTAACTTCTTGTTTACTTGTAACCTATTGAAGAGAGGCCTGTTTTTCGCTATCTTGAGCAGGCCGTAAGATTACCTCCAGCTATCACTGATGTCTGAAAAGGTAACGCGGCCAATATTCTAATCAGAAAAATCATTCTCAGCCATTGGCGACTTTCATTCGTTCTCAAAACGACTGTTTCTTTTTATTTCCACCAGGCTCGGCAAGGTCAAAGGCGAAGTTTTGGCATGTTTTTAATGAGTGGGGAGTTATGCCGCAGCGTTATTATTTCTGGGCAACCTGCGTATCAGGTGGCGTGTTTTATTGTGTCGTGTTTATGTTTACCCAGGATTTCCGGCTGTCAGGCACGCAGACGCTACACAGCCAGCCTGAATTGCTGCTTTTTTTACTGCCGGGTGCCGTCATGGCGCTCATGCAGCGGGAGGCGCCGCTAAAAAGCACGCTGGTGATGGCGTTTACTGGAACGGTGCTGGCTGCGCTGCTGCTACATAGCGTGTTTGCCGGGAGTGCCAGCTGGAATTATATTGCTGTCTGGAGCATGAGCGGTATGTTCTGGGCGGGATGCGGGGCATTGCTGGTGCGGTTGCTGCGACTGATCGCGGCGTCAAAGCGTTAGGCGACTGTGTTGAGCTGCATCCTGCCGTTGTCGCGTTAACGCACGCGGGGCTGGCTTAACCGATCATCAAGGCGCGGCTGGCATCACGCCAGCGCGCACTTTTCAGGACGTCAGTTCTGATACATCCGTTGCTCAGGCAACAAATCCCAGATTCTCTTTTGTCCAGGCGGCGAATTCGGTGTAGCCACCAATATGCTGCTCATCCAGAAAAATCTGCGGTACGGTGCTGACAGGTTTACCTGCACTGGCTTCCAGATCGGCTTTTGTGATGCCTTCCGCCTGAATATCAACATACTGGTAATTGAAATCGTCACGCCCGGCCTGCAGCTTATCCGCCAGTTCTTTCGCCCGAACACAGTAAGGGCAGCCGGGACGACCAAAAATAACAGCAATCATTGAGAACTCCTTGCGAGGTCAGTGTGTGATGACGATCACACGACAAAGTCTGGAAAGCCGGTAATGATGCCCGCTCGTCGTGCTTAAAGAAAGCAGGATTTACCTGTTAGTCTGATGCCCGCATCCTATGACGTCGCAAAGCCGGGCCCGGTGCTCTGCAATGGCACTCTCCGAAACCGCTGATGGGCAATTTTAAGGATGTTATCCATAATTGAGACTCAGTCAGCCCTGAGGCAGGAGGAAACCATGCGGAATGTCGCAAAATTGCCCAAGACCATACTGGCATTGGAGGCGCTGGGCGGCGTACTTATCGCGAGCGCGCTGCTGGTCGTTAACCAGTGGTTACCCGCACTGCCTGCCGGTGCCGGGAGCACGCGCCTGGCGACCGCACTGTTTATTATTGGCATTCTGCTGATGTTACCTGCCGCCTGGCTATTGATGTGGCGCTGTGCCAAAGCACTTGCGCCGCAGTTGTTCAACCTTTCTGAAAAAAAAGATAATTAGCTGGAGATTTTATGACACCGACTATCGATTTATTATGCAGCCACCGTTCCATCCGTTCTTTTACGGATCAAAAGGTGAGTGCTGAACAGCGTGAGGCGATTATTGCTGCGGCCCAATCGGCGTCCACATCCAGCTTTTTGCAGTGCTCATCTATTGTACGCATCACCGATCCGGCGTTACGTGACCAACTGGTTACCCTGACGGGCGGTCAGACATGGGTGGCCGAGGCGGCGGAGTTTTGGGTATTTTGCGCTGACTTTAATCGTCACCTGCAAATCTGCCCTGATGCCCAGTTAGGCCGGGCAGAACAGCTGCTGCTGGGCTGTGTGGATACGGCGCTGATGGCGCAAAATGCCATGGTGGCAGCGGAATCCCTGGGGCTGGGCGGCGTCTTTATTGGCGGCATTCGTAATAATATCGCTCAGGTTACCGAACTGCTGGGCCTGCCAAAATTTGTGCTGCCGCTGTTTGGTTTCTGTCTTGGCTATCCTGAATCCATACCAGATGTTAAACCGCGCATCCCGCAGTCGATGCTGGTGCACGAAAATCGTTATCAACCAGTGGATCCTGCGGTGCTGGCTGATTACGATAGCCGCACGGCGATCTACTATGAACAACGCGACAGCAACCAGCGTAGCGAAACCTGGAGCCAGTTGATTCAGCGCCTGATCATCAAAGAGACGCGCCCGTTTATGCTGGATTACCTGCATCAGCAGGGCTGGGCAACACGCTAATTTAACGCAAGGATTTTGATTGATGAAAATGGCCATTCTGTCGCGCGATGGAACGCTCTATTCCTGTCGCCGTTTACGTGACGTCGCCGAACAGCGCGGTCATTTTGTTCAAATCATCGATCCGCTCTCGTGTTACATGAACATCAACCCCGCCTCGCCCGGTATTCACTACCGTGGCGAGCCGCTGGGGCACTTCGATGCCGTTATTCCGCGCATTGGCACCGGGATTACCTTCTACGGCACGGCGGTACTACGCCAGTTCGAAATGTGCGGCAGTTATCCTTTAAATGAATCCGCCGCCGTGACCCGCGCGCGTGACAAATTGCGTTCCCTGCAGCTGTTGGCACGGGACGGGATTGATATGCCAGTAACAGGATTTGCTTCTTCTCCTGACGACACGCAGGATCTGATCGCCATGGTAGGCGGCGCGCCGCTGGTGGTGAAACTGGTCGAAGGCACGCAGGGGATCGGCGTGGTGTTGGCAGAGACGCGCCAGGCGGCAGAAAGCGTTATCGATGCCTTTCGTGGGCTGAATGCACACATTTTAGTGCAGGAGTTTATTCAGGAAGCACGCGGACGCGATGTGCGCTGTCTGGTCATTGGCGATCGGGTCGTGGCGGCCATTGAGCGCCAGGCGAAAGAGGGCGATTTTCGCTCGAATTTACATCGCGGCGGCAAAGCCTGCACGGTTGACATTAGCGAGCAGGAGCGCGAGATGGCAGTCAAAGCCGCCGCGGTACTGGGGCTGGACGTCGCGGGGGTGGATATTCTGCGCTCGGCGCGCGGCCCGCTGGTGATGGAGGTGAATGCTTCACCAGGTCTGGAAGGGATTGAAACCACAAGCGGTCTTGACATCGCCGGCATGATGATTGACCACATTGAACGGCATGCTACCCCCGGGCTCCGTCCTAAAACCACGGGTTGACCCGCGCTTTTCAGTGGTTTTCGTGGAATCTCACCACGTTTTTCCGTAAGCTAGGTCGCTTATTTATCACCCCATGGGATTTTACAATGGATTCTCTTGTCGTTCCGGATATCGACCTGCTGCGTCGTTGGCTGGATCAGCAAAATATCACTTGGTTTGAATGTGATGCTTGTCAGGCTCTTCATTTGCCGCACATGCAAAACTTCGACGGGGTGTTTGACGCTAAAATCGACCTGGTCGATAACGTCATTCTGTTTTCGGCACTGGCCGAAGTAAAACCGACTGCGCTTATTCCGCTGGTGGGTGACTTATCGCAAATTAACGCCAGTTCGCTCACGGTGAAGGCGTTCATCGATATACAGGATGACAACCTGCCTAAGCTTATTGTTTGTCAGTCAATGATGACCACTGCCGGGTTAACCTTCGGGCAGTTTGCACATTTTATGAAGCAGAGCGAAGAAGAAATTTCCATGGTCATTATGGAAGCCTTTGCCAATAATCTGCTGATGATAGGTGAAGACGAAGAGCACGTCTCAAGCAGCAGCATCCATTCTGTTCTGCACTAAGAACAGGATCTGATTAAGCCGTCACCCGTGACGGCTTTTTTTATTCCCGGCGAATGTCTACTTGCTGACCCGCACTATTTCCCGCCCCGCCGATGCAGCCGCAAAGATCCCTGTCTCCGGCACGCGTAATTCTTAATGTTATCAATTGTGAACGACATAGATTAATTTATAACCGTAATGTTTTATTCTGCATTAAGCCCTTAATTGCCAGATTTATGACGTTCTTTATGCCATAAAAGCCGAACCTCATAGCTTAAACATGCCTAAAATATTGAGTTCAGGCGTTTTTTACGCTGAGGTCTGGTGAACCCTTAACGGGGGGGCTATGCTTGCGGGGCGGCGACAGGCCTTAGATTGCCGCGCAGGTATAGGTTTTTACTATTAAACGTCCACTGAATAATGATTCATTGTGTCACTGAATTTTAATCACAAAACGCAAAACTGAATCACTGATGTGCAGCGTTGTTATAACCCGCTCAGGAGGATTAAAAGCATGTTCAACCAACGTCAAAAATGGTTGTCAGGTGTGGTTGCTGGGGTGCTGATGGCTGCTTCAGCCAGTACCATGGCGGAAGATAAGACGCTGCACGTTTATAACTGGTCGGATTATATTTCGCCAGATACCGTGCCTAATTTCGAAAAGCAGACCGGCATTAAAGTCGTCTACGACGTGTTTGATTCCAATGAAGTGCTGGAAGGCAAACTGATGGCCGGCAGTACGGGTTACGATGTCGTGGTGCCTTCTTCCAGTTTCCTGGCGCGTCAGCTTCAGTCCGGCGTGTTTCAGCCGCTAGATAAAAGCAAACTGCCAAACTATAAAAATCTGGATCCCGCGTTAATGGCGAAAGTGGCGCAACACGATCCGGGTAACAAATATGCGATTCCTTATTTGTGGGGCACCACCGGCATTGGCTATAACGTCGAAAAAGTGAAAGCTGCGCTGGGCGCGGATGCGCCGGTAAACAGTTGGGATCTGGTCTTGAAGCCGGAAAACCTGGAAAAACTGAAAAGTTGTGGCGTGTCTTTCCTGGATGCGCCTGAAGAGATCTTCGCAACCGTACTTAATTATTTGGGCAAAGATCCTAACAGCAGCGATGCAAAAGATTATTCTGGCGCCGCGACGGATCTGCTACTTAAGCTGCGTCCGAATATTCGTTACTTCCACTCTTCGCAATATATTAACGATCTGGCGAACGGCAATATCTGTGTGGCTATTGGCTGGTCAGGCGATATTCTTCAGGCGAAAAACCGTGCGGAGAAAGCAAAGAATGGCGTCAACATTGGTTACAGCGTACCGAAAGAGGGCGCACTGGCCTTCTTCGATATGATGGCGATTCCAAAAGACGCGAAAGATGTGGATGCCGCTTACACCTGGCTGAATTACATCATGGATCCGAAAGTGATTGCTGACATCTCCAATAAAATGAATTACGCCAACGGCAATAAAGCGTCACTGCCGCTGATTAATGCCGATATCCGTAATAACCCGGGTATTTATCCGACGCCGGATGCCATGGCCAAACTGTTTGTGCTGAAGGTCCAGGATCCAAAACTGGATCGTGTGCGTACGCGTGCATGGACTAAGGTTAAAAGCGGTAAGTAATTCGACAGCATATGTTTTGTGACAGCAACAGAGGCGCAGTGCAGGCCTCTGTTGTGCCATTTTTAGCGGCACTGTTTGCCGCGTTGTTCCGCCTGGCTCCGGAGAACTACATTCGTGAACGATGCCATCCCTCGCCCGCAAAATAAAACCGCAAAAGCGTTAACGCCGCTGCTGGAAATTCGCAACCTGACCAAATCGTTTGACGGCCAGCATGCCGTGGATGATGTCAGCCTGACCATTTACAAAGGGGAGATTTTCGCTCTGCTCGGCGCATCCGGCTGTGGCAAATCTACCCTGTTACGCATGCTGGCGGGTTTTGAACAGCCCACCAGCGGCCAGATTGTGCTGGATGGGCACGATCTCTCCCATGTCGTGCCCTATCAGCGGCCGATCAATATGATGTTTCAGAGCTATGCGCTGTTCCCCCATATGACGGTGGAGCAGAACATCGCCTTTGGCCTAAAGCAAGATAAACTGGCAAAGGGCGAAATCGCCAGCCGCGTGGAAGAAATGCTGTCACTGGTGCACATGCAGGAATTTGCCAAACGTAAGCCGCACCAGCTTTCAGGGGGACAACGGCAGCGCGTGGCGCTGGCGCGTAGCCTGGCAAAGCGGCCTAAACTGCTGCTGCTGGATGAACCCATGGGGGCGCTGGACAAAAAGTTACGCGACCGTATGCAACTGGAAGTGGTCGATATTCTGGAGCGGGTCGGGGCGACCTGCGTGATGGTGACGCACGATCAGGAAGAGGCCATGACGATGGCGGGGCGAATTGCCATCATGAACCGGGGCAAATTCGTGCAAATTGGTGAGCCGGAAGAGATTTACGAGCAT
Organism: Pantoea ananatis LMG 2665; assembly: GCF_000710035.2. Classification (GTDB taxonomy): domain Bacteria; phylum Pseudomonadota; class Gammaproteobacteria; order Enterobacterales; family Enterobacteriaceae; genus Pantoea; species Pantoea ananatis. The sequence continues at coordinate 490,014 of NZ_JMJJ01000004.1, forward strand.
CCTACCAGCCGCTACAGCGCCGAGTTTATCGGTTCAGTCAACGTGTTCGACGGTCTGCTGCGTGAACGTCAGGAAGACGGCCTGGTGATTGACAGTCCGGGCCTCAAGCATCCTCTGAAAGTGGATTCCGATGTGTCGGTCGTCGATAACGTGCCGGTTCACGTTGCCCTGCGCCCGGAAAAGGTGATGCTGTGTGAAGAGATTCCTGCCGATGGCTGTAACGTCGCGGACGGTGAGGTGGTACACATCGCGTATCTGGGCGATCTCTCCATTTACCATGTTCGCCTGCACAGCGGTCAGATGCTCAGTGCCCAGCTGCAAAATGAACATCGCTACCGCAAAGGTATGCCGACCTGGGGCGACCAGGTGCGCCTGTGCTGGGACAGTGACAGCTGCGTGGTTTTGACAGTTTAAGGAGGCGCGATGAGCCAGATTTTTCAACGCACGAAAGCCCCGGCTAAGCTGCTCGGTACACCGTTGCAGCGCTGGGCAACGCGCATAAAAATGCAGCACGGGCGCAAGCTCGTCATTGCATTGCCTTACCTGTGGCTGATTCTATTTTTTCTGTTGCCGTTCCTGATTGTTTTAAAAATCAGCTTTGCGGATATTGCCCGTGCCATTCCGCCTTACACCGAGTTGGTCACCTGGGCTGACGATCAGCTGAGTCTGGTGTTGAATCTGGGCAACTATGTCACGCTCAGTGAGGATCCGCTGTATATCGACGCCTATTTGCAGTCGTTAAAAGTGGCCGCGATCTCCACTGTCATCTGTCTGCTGATTGGTTATCCGCTGGCCTGGGCCGTCGCGCACAGTAAGTCCTCGATGCGGTCTGTCCTGCTGCTGCTGGTCATATTGCCGTCGTGGACGTCGTTCCTGGTGCGGGTTTACGCCTGGATGGGGCTGCTGAACAATAACGGTATTCTTAATCGTTTTCTGATGTGGACAGGCGTGATCGATCATCCACTGGTGATCCTCTACACCAATACGGCGGTCTATATCGGGATTGTGTACTGCTATCTGCCGTTTATGGTCTTGCCCATCTATACCGCGCTGACGCGTATCGATTACTCGCTGGTGGAAGCCTCGCTGGACCTGGGCGCGCGCCCGCTGAAAACCTTCTTCAGCGTGATCGTGCCTCTGACCAAAGGCGGCATCATTGCCGGTTCCATGCTGGTGTTTATCCCGGCGGTCGGCGAGTACGTGATTCCCGAACTGCTGGGCGGACCGGACAGCATCATGATTGGCCGTATTCTCTGGCAGGAGTTCTTTAACAACCGCGACTGGCCCGTGGCCTCCGCGCTGGCGGTGATCATTTTGCTGATTTTGATCCTGCCGATTATCTGGTTCCATAAACATCAAAACCGAGAAATGGGAGAGAAGGGATGAATAATCTGCCAACGATCCGCTCTCCCTGGCGCACGGCGATTTTGGCCTGCTGCTTTATGTTTCTGTACGCGCCCATGCTGCTGCTGGTGGTTTACTCCTTTAACAGTTCCCAACTGGTTACGGTCTGGGAAGGGTTTTCATTTCACTGGTATCAGGTGCTGTTTCAGGACGATGCCATGATCGATGCGGTGCTGCTGAGCCTCACCATTGCCGCGCTTTCCGCCACCATGGCGGTGGTGCTGGGTACCATGGCGGCGGTGATCATCGTGCGGTTTGGGCGTTTTCGCGGCCATAACGGCTTTGCCTTTATGCTCACTGCACCGCTGGTCATGCCCGATGTGATTACCGGCCTGTCGCTGCTGTTGCTGTTTGTCGGGCTCGGCAATGCGCTGGGCTGGCCGACAGAACGCGGTACGCTCACCATCTGGCTGGCGCACGTGACCTTCTGTACCGCTTACGTGGCGGTGGTGATCAATTCGCGCCTGCGCGAGTTGGACCGGTCAATTGAGGAAGCCGCAATGGATCTTGGCGCGACGCCGTTGAAGGTCTTCTTTGTGATCACGGTGCCGATGATTGCGCCGGCCATCGTGACCGGCTGGCTGCTGGCCTTTACCCTGTCACTGGATGACCTGGTGATTGCCAGCTTTGTGACCGGCCCGGGTGCCACCACCTTACCGATGGCGATTTTTGCCACGGTACGACGTGGCGTTAATCCGGAGATCAACGCGCTGGCTTCCCTGATCCTGTTCGTTGTGGGCATCGTGGGCTTTATTGCCTGGCGCGTCATGGCACATGAAGAAAAACAGCGTTTAAGCGATATTCAGAAAGCGAAACGTGGCTGAAATCCCCGACTTTTGCCATTCTATAGAAGGGCTGGTTAATCCAGCCTTTTTATCGTCATGGTGGAGTGAAAGACATGTCGGAAATGCTTAAACACGGCGCTGTTTTACCGGCTGCCCCGGTCCCCGTTACGGTGGCGGGCGTGGCGATTATCGCGACGCGCTGCCTGAGCGTGTTGATGCTGGCGAATGAACTGGGTTATACCGAGCTGGCCAACTTTGTCCATCGCAGTGCGCAGTCATGGGATTCCACGCTGATCTTCATCGCCAGCCAGGTCATTTTCTTATTTGAATTGCGCTGTGCCTTTACGCTGATGCGCGGAAGCAACCGGGGACGCTGGGGATTCGTGGCGGCGCAAATTGTGGTGCTGTTATATATGTTGATGGCCTCCACAGGCGGGATCTATCCGGAAATCTACAGTATTGCAGGTGAAAATAATCTGCAGATTATTCACCGCACGCTGCTGCAAAAACTGCCCGATCTGATGGTGTTATTACTGCTTTTTCTGCCCGCCAGCAGCCGCGCATTTTTCCGCAAGCGGTGATACAATCGCGCTCCGCCAACCTTCCCGACAGTTAATACAGGCTTTACCATGCACTGCGCGCTCTATGACGCTCACCGTTGCCGCTCTTGCCAGTGGCTTGAAAAACCCTATCCCCAGCAGCTTGATGATAAAGGGGCCCGGCTGAACCAACTGCTGGCCGCGTTTCCGGTTAAACAGTGGCTGCCGCCGGTAACCTCAGCGCAGCAAGGGTTCCGCAATAAAGCAAAGATGGTGGTAAGCGGCAGCGTTGAGCGTCCGGTTTTCGGCATGGTGCAGCGCAACGGCGAGGCGACAGATCTTTGCGCATGTCCGCTCTATCCCGACAGCTTTTCCCCGGTACTGGCGACCTTAAAACCCTTTATCGCGCGTGCCGGTTTAACGCCGTATAACATTGAACGTCAGCGCGGTGAACTGAAGTATTTGCTGCTCACCGAAAGTACCCAGGGCGGCATGATGCTGCGTTTTGTCCTGCGGTCGCACACCAAACTGACACAGCTGCGTAACGCCCTGCCGTGGCTACAGCAGCAACTCCCACAGCTAAAGGTCATTTCAGCCAACATACAGCCGGTGCATATGGCTATTCTGGAAGGGGACGAGGAGGTCGCATTGACATCCACTCAGGCGCTGGCGGACGAGTTTAACGGCGTGCCGTTGTGGATTCGGCCACAAAGCTTTTTCCAGACCAATCCTCAGGTCGCCAGTGCGCTGTATGCGACGGCGCGCGACTGGGTACGTCAACTGCCGGTGACCAGCATGTGGGATCTGTTTTGCGGCGTGGGCGGATTTGGCCTGCATTGTGCCTCACCCACGTTAGCGCTTACCGGTATTGAGATCAGTCCCGAAGCCATCCAGTGCGCGCAGCGCTCTGCGCAGATGCTGGGTCTGAACAACGTCAGTTTTGCCGCACTGGATTCCACCGCGTTTGCCACTGAGCGGGATAGTGTGCCACAGCTGGTGCTGGTGAATCCGCCGCGTCGCGGGATTGGGGAAGCGCTGTGTGATTATCTGAGCGCCATGGCGCCTGACTATGTGCTCTATTCAAGCTGCAATCCGCAGACCATGGCACAGGATATTGCCCGGCTGAAGGATTACGAGGTTACCCAGGTACAGCTGTTCGATATGTTTCCGCACACGGCGCATTTTGAAGTGCTGACGCTACTGACGCGTCAACGGTCAGGCGGGCCAGCCTGATCCTCTGCTGAACGGAGAAGAGTGCAGAACCGATCAGCAGATACGCCGCTGGCCCATGAGCGTTATTCAGGGAACCATTTCTGATTGATTTTCTGCCAACTGCCGTTGGCTTTCAGGGCCGCCAGCGCCTGATTAAATTTATCCCGCAGTGGGGCGTTACCTTTGCGCACCGCAATCCCCAGGCCGGTACCAAAGTACGCCGGGTCCGTAACGTGTTCACCGACGCTGGCCAGATCGTTGTTGGTTTTTAACCACTGATTGACAACTGCGCTGTCGCCAAATACGCCGTCAAGACGTCCGTTTTTCATGTCCAGAATCGCATTCTGATAGCTGTCATACGCGACGACGTTGATTTCCGGATGCTTGTCCTGCAGATATTTCTGGTGCGTTGTACCGTTCTCAACGCCGATACGTTTGCCTTTCAGCGCATCAATAGCGGTAAATTTCCCTTTAGGCGCAATCACAATGGCGGAGTTCGCGTAATAGGGCTGAGTGAAGTCAACCTGCTTACTGCGTTCAGCGGTGATATCCATACCGGCAATCACGGCGTCATAGCGGCGGAACTTAAGTGAGGGGATCAGGCTGTCAAAGGCCGTGTTGGTAAACGAGCATTCCGCTTTCATCTGTTCGCACAGCGCTTTCGCCAGATCGATGTCGAAACCGACAATCTGATTATCGCTGTTCAGCGATTCGAAAGGTGGGTAGGTGGCAGAGGTCGCGAAGCGAATTTTCTCAGCAGCCTGAGCGCTTACGGCCAGGCTTACCAGTGCAGCGGCAATCATCCATTTTTTCATTACAGGCTCCCGTTAGCCATCAATAACACAGCAAGTGAATGCGCCAAACGATGCCAGTAAATGAATTTTTATGCAATAAATATGATTATAAAATTAATCAGGCAGGTTGCCCTGCCTGCGGATTAATTTCGCCGTTCGAACGCCAGGGCGCGTTTCTCGATCAGGCGCATCATAATGGTGAGCAGCCCGTTGACACAGAGGTAAATCAGCCCGGCAGCCGCGTAGACCGTGACGTCATAGGTCCGGCCATACAGCAGTTGACCATGGCCCATGACCTCCATCAGCGTAATGGTAAACGCCAGGGATGTGCCCTTAAACACCAGCACCACTTCGTTGGAGTAAGAAGACAGGGCGCGCTTAAACGCATAAGGCAGCAAAATACGCAGGGTTTGCCGGGGCGTCATGCCCAGGGCTTCACAGGACTGCCACTGACCAGCGGGAATGGCACGAACGGCGCCGTAGAACAGCTGAGTCGTGTAGGCCGCGCTGTTAAGCGACAGGGCCAGCATGGCGCAGAGCCAGGGCTGTGATAACAGATGCCATAACCAGGGCAGCGTTTGCAGGCTGGGAAACTGGCCCGGCCCGTAGTAGATCAGGAAGATCTGCACCAGCAGCGGCGTGCCGGTAAACAGGGTAATAAAGCCTTTTACCAGCGGAGAAAACAGCGGGGTTTTCAAGGCCAGTACGATGGTAAAGAGCAGCGACAGCAGCAGCGCGGTTACGAGCGAGGCCGCGGTCAGGCTCAGGCTGGTGTTAAGCCCTTTAAGCAGTTCGGGTAGATAGCTCAGCATCAGCTGTTCCCCCGCTCAAAACGCGTGGTGCGCAGTTCAATTCGGCGCAATACGGCCTGACTGAAAAGCGTGATCGCCAGATAAATGGCCGCCGCCACTAAAAACCAGGTGAAAGGCTCCTGGGTGCGGGTCGCGATACTTTTCGTCTGCAACATAAGATCGTTAACGCTAATCAGCGACACCAGCGCCGTATCCTTTAGCAAAACCAGCCACTGGTTTCCCAGGCCTGGCAAGGCATGGCGCCACATTTGCGGCATAATCAGACGAAAAAAAATCGCTGACTTTTTCATGCCGAGCGCCTGGCCGGATTCCCACTGTCCAATCGGGACGGCTTTCAGCGCGCCGCGCAGGGTTTGCGAAGCATAGGCCGCATAAAGCATGGCCAGAGCAATAACACCACAGAGGAACGGGCTAACGTCAAAGTTTTCAATGTGCATCTGAACCGGCAGCCTAAACAGGCCGAAGTTCAGCGTAAAGCCGTCGGATAAGGTCAGCAGCAGCTGTGAGGCGCCGAAGTAGATAAACAGCACGACCAGGATTTCCGGCAGGCCGCGAATCAGCGTGACGAGCGTGGTTCCGATCCACGCCAGCGGCTTCAGTCGCAGTGACTCCCAGCCGGCAAAGATCATCGCCAGCACCAGGCCAGCGATGAGGGCACAAACAGCAAGGCCGACGGTCATGCCGGCGGCGCTTGCAAGCGGGATTATTTCATTCATCAGAAATTACTGCTGGAACCATTTGCTGTAGATGGTTTTGTAGGTGCCATCGGCTTTGATTTTGTCCAGGGCCGTGTTGAATTTGCTTTGCAGCTCGGTATTTCCCTGACGCACAGCAATGCCCAGACCGGTACCGAAATACGCTTTATCCGTTACTTTCTCACCCACCGGGGCCAGGTTAGCGTTCTGCTTCAGCCACTCGTTGACTACGGCGCTGTCACCAAAGACGGCATCGATGCGGCCATTTTTCAGATCCAGTACCGCATTCTGGTAGCTGTCGTAAGGCACCACGGTAATATCCGCGTGCTTGTCCGTCAGGTATTTTTGATGCGTGGTGCCATTCTGCACGCCGACGCGCTTGCCTTTCAGCGCCTCTACGCTCGCCACTTTGCCTTTCTGCGCAACGAAGATCGCCGAGTTGTCATAGTAAGGTTTGCTGAACAGGACCTGCTTTTCACGTTCAGGGGTGATGTCCATGCCTGCCATCACCGCATCAAAGCGGCGGAATTTCAGGCTGGGGATCAGGCTGTCAAAGGCCTGGTTGGTGAATTTACAGGTCGCATCCATCTCTTTACACAGCGCATTAGCCAGATCGACATCAAAGCCCTGAATTTTGTTATTCGCATCAACAAATTCAAAAGGAGGATAGGAAGCCTCAGTAGCAATACGAATGGTTTCGGCAGCGGAAGCGCTCAGACTTAATCCGGCAAGCAGTGCAGCAAGTACGACTTTTTTCATTTTTAGCATCCTGACTTAGTGCGAAAGATAATGTGCAAACGCCTCGGTTTGCGGCTGTGTAAAGCGGCTGGCATCGCCCTGTTCCACAATATGACCGTTTTCCATGTACACCACACGGCTGGCCGTTTTACGCGCCACTTCCACCTCATGGGTCACGATCACCTGGGTAATCTGGGTCTGGGCCAGTTCGCGAATGATACTGACAATCTGTGCGGTGATTTCGGGGTCGAGCGCAGCGGTCGGTTCATCAAATAACAGGATCTGCGGCTCCATCATCAGCGCGCGGGCAATCGCAACACGTTGCTGCTGTCCGCCAGAGAGGTGCAGGGGAAAGCGGTCGCTGTAGCTGGTGAGACGCAGACGATCGAGCAGCTTGTCGGCTCGGGCCCGGGCATCGGCTTTGCTTAAGCCCAGTACACGGCAGGGCGCTTCCATCAGGTTTTGCAGTACCGTCAGATGGGGCCAGAGATTGTACTGCTGAAAAACCATGCCTACGTTTTGGCGCAGCTCGCGTATTGCTGCCGTCGAAGGCGTTTTGCTGAAGTCGAAATCGTGACCTGCAATGTGCAACTGACCAGAGCGCGGGTGCTCAAGCAGATTCAGCACACGCAACAGCGAGCTTTTCCCTGCACCGCTTGGGCCAAGCAGCACCAGGGTTTCGCCTTGCGGACATTCCAGGTTAATGTCAAACAGCGCCTGATGAGCACCGTAGAAACAGTTAATCGCGTTTAGTTGAATACTCATGCGCCAATTTTGAATAGCTATTAGTTTTGCGGATTTTAACGTCACCAAAATAGTTATGCAATTAAGGTGGCTTAAAATTTACGAATAAGCGGTAAACACCCAAAAGATTAGCACAAGATGTTGTGAGGCGAACGGCGGGCATTTCTGGAAAGGCAGGCTGAATGCCGTCTGAACGCGTCCGGCGGTTAAGCCCGCGCGTTCAGACGTGGAGGTAAAGGTTATTTATTTTTTCGCCTTTTCAAGCATCTGGCTCAGAGAACCGCCTGCCGGGTGAGGCACGTCTGCGACGTAGCGGACATCGTCCACCACCCAGCAACTGCCCTGATGGATCATCAACACTTCATCCTGCCACTGCTTATCGTCACGGCTCATGTTTACCCGCAGCGGGATATTGCGGGCATCCCGGTTTGGAATGGTCGACGCATCAGCAACATCAGCCTGAGTTGGCCCCTGTGCCAGGCTGGAGAACAGATCGCCGCTGTGCCATTGTGTTGCGTTCTGGCTTTGGCTTGCTTCCTGAAGGGCGTGATAGAGGCCTTCGCTCAGGTAAGGACGATAGTTTGCCAGCGTGGTGGTGTCAGGCAGACCGGCGGTGGGATGTGCGATCCGCATATCGTAGAACTTTTGTGCCACGGTGTCGGGGCCGCCTTCAACGCAAGGGGCGAGTCGTGGGCCGTTATCCTTAATTACCGGCTCTACTGTCGTACAGGCACTCAGCAGTAGCGCGGCCGGGAGCAAAAGCGCAAAACCTTTGTTTCTCATCTCGATTTCCTTATTGTTCTCTGGCAAGGTGCCTTTTTAACATAGAGTATAGTTCTGCTTTTAGGTGAAAGAGCCTTTGGCCGGTTTACGTAACAGGAGAAAACGATGAAATTTTCGACGACGCCAACCCTGGAAGGACACAGTATTACGGATTACTGTGGCGTGGTCACCGGGGAAGCCATTCTCGGTGCCAACATCTTCCGCGATTTTTTCGCCGGCATTCGCGATATTGTCGGTGGCCGCTCGGGCGCGTATGAAAAGGAACTGCGCAAAGCGCGCGAGATTGCCTTTAAAGAGCTGGAAGAGCAGGCCAGCGCGCTGGGTGCCAATGCGGTCGTCGGCATTGATATCGATTACGAAACCGTGGGTAAAGACAGCAGCATGCTGATGGTGAGCGTGACCGGCACGGCGGTTGTGATTCGTTGAAACGTATTCTGCTGCTGTTGGCGCTCTGGGTGCTGGTGGGCTGCCAGTCGGGCATAGAATCACGACCGGGTTATTGGGTCGATCTGCGTCATCCCGCTCAGGGCGCGCGACCGCGCGTAAAAGTGGTGGTGATTCACTATACCGCAGAAGACTTTTCCTCTTCCCTGGCCACGTTGACCGATCGTGACGTCAGCGTCCATTATCTTATTCCTCGCCAGCCGCCGCAGCGCAAGGGGCAGGGCATTATCTGGCAACTGGTACCGGAGCAGGATCTGGCCTGGCATGCCGGGCCGAGCTTCTGGCGCGGCGCAACCCGTATCAACGATACGTCAGTCGGCATTGAGCTGGTGAACAACGGCTATCGCCGTACCCTGACCGGCCTGGAATGGCAGCCTTTTCCTCCCGAACAAATCCGTGTGCTCGGCGCCCTCATCAAGGATATCGCCCGCCGGTATGGTATCGCGCCGGAAAATATCGTGGGCCACAGCGATATCGCCCCTCAGCGTAAACAGGATCCTGGCCCGCGATTCCCTTGGCGGCAGCTGGCTGAGCAGGGCATTGGCGCCTGGCCCGATCCGCAGCGCGTCGCTTTTCACTTAGCCGGGCAGCATCGAGATGCCGCCGTACCGGTTGCCACAGTGCTTGATCGCCTGCAGCGCTACGGCTATGAGGTCACGGAAGGGATGAGCGCGAACCAGCAACGGAATTTGATTGCGGCGTTTCAGATGCATTTCCGTCCAGCGAATTATCAGGGTTTAGCGGATGCTGAAACCCTGGCGATTGCAGAGGCGCTGCTGGAAAAATACGGGGAAGCGCAATAACCGGTGGTTACCGCGCTCAACATCTAGCGACTCGCGTAAGGTGACGCGGCAAGGGAAGACGGCGTGACGGGAGCTCCGGGACGATGCTGTGCCAAAAACGCCCGCCAGTGCGACAGCACCTTTTCCAGCGCCGGGCGCTCAGCATCCAGATGGGTGACGATTCGGGTCACGGGACCCACGCTCATCAGCACATCATGGGATCTCATCCACTGACCCAGCGCGTCAACCTGGTCTGCCGGGACGCGCACAAACAGCATATTCGTCTGCTGCTCCGTGACCTCAATGCCGATCTTCTGCAGCGCCTCTCCTAGCCAGGCCGCATTCTCGTGATCGGTCTGTAACCGTGCGACGTTGTGTTGCAACGCATATAGCCCCGCCGCTGCCAGCACCCCCGCCTGACGCATACCGCCGCCAGTCATCTTGCGCCAGCGACGCGCGCGTTCAATATAATCTGTATCGCCGCAGAGCAGTGAACCCACGGGCGCGCCCAGTCCTTTTGACAAGCAGATGGTTAAGGTATCGCAATAACGGGCAAGGTTTTCCAGCGTGGTTTGCTGCGCCACGACGGCATTAAAAATACGTGCGCCGTCAATGTGCAGCGCCAGCTTATGCTTGCGGGTAAAATGCCACGCCTGCTCCAGATAGCCCGCGGGCAGGACTTTGCCATGATGGGTATTCTCCAGGCTCAGGAGCCGGGTCGGGGCGAAATGAATATCGTCAGGTTTGATGAAGTCGGCCACCACATCCAGCGGCAGGCTGCCGTCGGCCGCCGCCAGAATCGGCTGGGGTTGGATGCTCCCCAGTACCGCCGCGCCGCCTGCTTCGTACTTATAGTTATGCGCCTGCTGGCCCACAATGTACTCTTCACCACGCTGACAGTGGCTCAGCAACGCCACCAGATTGGCCTGGGTGCCAGTGGGCAGAAACAGCGCAGCGGCTTTACCACTCAGCCTCGCCGCTTCGGCTTCCAGTGCGTTAACGGTAGGATCGTCCCGATAAACATCATCCCCGGTTTCAGCAGCCATCATCGCCTGTAGCATGGCGGCACTGGGACGGGTCACGGTATCACTGCGTAGATCAATCACATTGTGCTCCTGGGCAGCAAAATGCCAGGCGGGCGGAGAACCCGCCTGTAACATCCGTCTGTTTTACCGCAGCCAGTTGGTTTTTGCCAGTTCAAGCACTTCATCACCGCGGCCGTTAATAACGGCGCGTAGCATGTAGAGGCTAAAGCCTTTGGCCTGTTCCAGCTTAATTTCCGGCGGCATCGCCAGTTCTTCTTTTGCGGTAATCACATCGACCAGGACCGGGCCATCATGGGCAAAGGCCTGTTCAAGCGCGCCATTCAGTTCAGAGGCTTTCTCAACGCGAATGCCTTTAACACCACAGGCCTGAGCAATGGCGGCAAAATCAGGATTGTGCAGATCGGTGCCGTCGGTGAGATAACCGCCGGCCTTCATCTCCATGGCAACAAAGCCCAGCGAGCTGTTGTTGAAAATCACCAGTTTTACCGGCAGCTTCAGCTGGGCGACGGTCAGGAAATCGCCCATCAGCATACTGAATCCGCCGTCGCCGCATAGCGCCACGACCTGACGGTCACGGTTGAGTGATTGCGCGCCCATGGCCTGCGGCATCGCGTTCGCCATTGAACCGTGGTTAAAGGAGCCAAGCAGGCGACGCTGGCCGTTCATTTTCAGGTAGCGAGCCGCCCAGACGGTTGGCGTGCCCACGTCGCAGGTAAAGATCGCGTCGTCGTCGGCAAGTTGACTGATTTGCTGGGCCACATATTGCGGATGAATCGGCTGGTTATCATTGGCGGTTGCCAGCGAATCCAGATCTTTACGCGCCTCGGCATAATGCTTCAGTACGCTGTCCAGGTGACGCTGCTCGGTTTTGACCTGCAGCTTTGGCAGCAGCGCGCGCAGCGTGGTTTTGACATCGCCAATATAAGCCTGATCTACATGGCAGTGCGAGCCCAGGCTGCCCGGATTAATGTCGAGTTGGATAATTTTCGCTTTTTCCGGGTAGAAGGCGCGATAGGGGAACTGGGTGCCAAGCAGGACCAGGGTGTCGGCATTCATCATGGCATGATAGCCCGAGGAAAAACCGATCAGCCCGGTCATGCCCACATCGTACGGGTTATCGTATTCAATGTGCTCTTTTCCGCGCAGGGCATGGACCACCGGCGCTTTCAGCGTCGCCGCCAGCTCCACGACTTCCCGGTGCGCGCCTGCGCAGCCGCTGCCGCACATCAGCGTAATATTTTTCGCGTCGTTCAGGGTTTGCGCCAGGGTGGTCAGCTCATCGGCGGACGGCAGCACCAGCGGCAACTGCGGTGGATACCAGTCAGCGCGGGCGGATTCCGGTGCGGCCTGCAGCGCGACATCGCCCGGCAGGACAACCACCGATACGCCACGATTCAGGATGGCTTTACGCATCGCAATGCCCAGCACCTGCGGCAACTGCTCGGGGTTCGATACCAGCTCACAGTAGTGGCTGCATTCGCGGAACAGCTCCTGAGGATGGGTTTCCTGAAAGTAACCACTGCCGATTTCGCTGGAAGGAATATGGGCCGCAATCGCCAGGACCGGCACGCGATTGCGATGGCAGTCAAAAAGGCCGTTAATCAAGTGCAGGTTACCGGGGCCGCATGAACCCGCACATACTGCCAGTTCCCCACTGACATGCGCTTCTGCACCAGCAGAAAAGGCGGCCACTTCTTCATGGCGAGTGGGCATCCACTCAATGGTGCCCATTCGGTTCAGGCTGTCGCTCAGGCCGTTTAATGAGTCACCCGTGACGCCCCAAATACGTTTTACACCGGCGTTTTCCAGCGTTTTGGCCACCAGCGCCGCTACGGTTTGTTTCATCTTCTTCTCCTTGGTCATTCGTCGCCATCCACCGGATAGCAGAATCAAACAGCTCACAAGAAGCGTAGACGACGCTGATTCAACTCAACCGTAAAAAATTGCATCAAAAGTTGAATTCAGCCATCAGGCAGAGAACAGCGCGATCAAGACCGGCGCAAGCAGGCTCATGACAAAACCGTGCACAATCGCAGCCGGAACGATTTCTGAACCGCCCGCCCGTTGCAATACCGGTAAGGTAAAATCCATCGAGGTGGCGCCGCATAAGCCCAGCGCTGTGCTGCGGTGGCGGGCAATCAGCGCGGGCACCAGCATGATGGCGATAAGCTCTCGCAACAGATCGTTAAAGAATGCCGCGCTGCCGATCACTGGGCCAAAGGCTTCCGTCATCAGAATCCCCGAAAGCGAGTACCAGCCGAAGCCGCTGGCTAAGGCCAGACCGGTTTTCAGCGGCAGCCCCAGTATCAGCGCCGCGATCATTCCGCCCAGCAGCGCGCTCAACAGCACCGCGCCCGCCACCATCATGCCACGGCGGTTTAACACAATCTGCCGCAGCGTCATCCCACTGCCGCGCAGCTGAATCCCCACCAGCAGAAGCAAAAAGAGTAATGCATATTCACTGGCGGCTGACGCATGATGCAGCCAGGGCCACTGGGTCAGGCCCAGCACAAAGCCGGCGATCACCACGCCGCATAACGTCAGCGATTCCAGCGCCATATGCAAACGTGAGGGCAGCTTTTGTTGTTTGTGACTGTGCTGCCAGGGCAGGCGATGCTCAAGCCAGCGTAGCGCCAGCAGGTTACACAGTAGAATGCAAGCCGTTGCCACGGCGGCGGTATAAAACACCGTCACCAGATTGCTGCTGAGATTATCGAGAAAGGCCAGGCTGATGCCCATAAAAAACAGGATGACGTAGACCATCCAACCCAGCAGCCGGTTTACGGCCTTCAGGAACGCAACGTGCCGAAGCGGTAACAGCCAGCCTGCCAGCAGAGGCAGAAGAATAATTAAGAGTCCGGAATACATAATGAAAGGTTCGTCCATGTCGAAAGTCACGACACGCTAGCGAAAAAGCGTAGGGGAGTAAACCTTTGTCATAAAGTCTCTTGACCCCCTGATGAAGCCGCTCCATTCTTCGGAAAGCAAAGAGGATAAAAACGCTATGATTCTGGAACATATCGATATCCGGGGATTCCGCGGCATCAATCAACTCTCTTTACCGCTGACGCGCATCAACCTGTTGATTGGTGAAAACGCCTGGGGGAAATCCAGCCTGCTCGACGCGCTCAGCCTGCTGCTCTCTCCCCGCACGCGCGACTATGCGTTCTCCCTTGATGATTTTCATTTTACGCCGGGTGAGGTTAAGGATCGGATGCATCGGTTGTCGGTTGTTTTCCACTTTGCGGATGACGAAGCGGACACCAGCGAGCTGCTGCAGCCATTCTGGCAACCCGGCGAGCAGGGAAAGCGCCGCCTGAGCTATAGCGTGCAGGCCAGACGGCGTGACGATCAGATTACCTCGACGCGCCGCTTTATCGACGGGAATGGGCAGGTATTACCGGAAGCGGGAAGCGCGGCGGCGATAGATTACCTGCTGCGCATGAACCCGGTATTACGGCTGCGCGATGCCCGCTTCAGCCGCCGCATCCGACCGGTTGAGAGCGGTATTGATGCCCGCCTCTCTACCTTAAACCAACTGGCGAAAGAGCTGGATACCCTCACGCGAGATCTGGAGCAGCACCCGCAGCAGATGAGTAATGCCATGCTGCGGCAAGGATTGCAGACGATGCAGCAGCTCGTAGAACACTATTTCCTGATCCAGCATCCTGAGCGGGGCAGCGAGCCGCACCGCGTTGAGCCGCAGTCCCGTGAAGGTGCCCGGGGCTGGCATTCGCTGGATCAGCTCAATCATCTGATTGCCGCCACCGACGTTCGCAGCCGTCAGCTTATTTTGTTGCGCATGTTTACCCTGCTGGTGCAGGCACGGGGAAGCGAACCTCTGGCGCCGGGCGCACGGCCGCTGCTGCTGATTGAGGATCCGGAGACCCGCCTGCATCCCATTATGCTGTCCGTGGCGTGGAATCTGCTGACGCTGCTGCCGCTGCAGAAGATCGCGACAACCAATTCCGGAGAGCTGCTTTCTCAGGTCGCGATCGAGCATGTTTGCCGGCTGGTTCGCGAGCCCGCGCGCGTGGCCGCATGGCGCGTCGGTCCCGAAGGGCTGAGTGCTGAAGAGAGCCGGCGAATCGGCTTCCATATTAAAGTTAACCGGCCTTCGGCCTTGTTTGCCCGCTGCTGGCTCCTGGTTGAAGGCGAAACCGAAGTCTGGATCATTAACGAGATGGCGCGACAATGCGGCTTTCACTTTGCCGCGGAAGGCATAAAGGTGATTGAATTCGCCCAGTCAGGATTAAAACCGCTGTTAAAATTTGCCCGGCGTATGGGCATTGCCTGGCATGTGCTGACTGACGGCGATATGGCAGGGAAAAAATACGCGGCCACGGCGCGCAGTCAGCTCCTGCCGCCTGACGTTGAGAAGCATCACTTAACGGCGCTACCGGCGGCGGATATAGAGCACTTCCTTTATCAGCATGGCTTTAGCGATATTTATCAACAAGCAGCGCACCTGCCGTTAAACGTGCCGATGAAACCCAGGCGTATTATTACCAAAGCGATTCATCGTGCATCTAAACCTGAACTGGCCATTATGGTCGCGATGGCGGCAGCCGAACGCGGCACCGAGGCCATACCGGAACGCCTGCGGGACATGTTTGCACGCGTTATCAGACTGGCGCAGGGTAAAGCGGGTTAGCGATTCGCAAGTAAAAATGCCAGCACGGCAGGCTGGCATTTTCAACGGAGCGGTCCAACGTTGGGGTGATCTCAGGCGACAGCCTGTTGCGCTTCAACGGGTACTATCAGACTGGCATGGTTGCCCTTAGGGCCCTGATGAACGTCAAAATGGACCTGCTGGCCCGCCTTTAGCGTTCTGTAACCATCCATCTGTATCGTTGAGTAGTGTGCGAAGATATCTTCTCCGCCCCCGATTGGACAGATAAAGCCGAAACCTTTGGCGTTATTGAACCATTTAACGGTACCTGTCTCCATGCTTTTACTTCCCTCGCAAGACATTTTATAAGTAGGTGAGGTCACTGAAGCCGTGAGTCGGGTTTGATTAAAACTCAATCAGCTTGTGAAGGTAGAATGTAGAGAAACTGGCGTGGTCGTCAAGCAAACCACCGGGCAAGGCGGGGAAAAAATCATCAAAATTTGAGGTAGTTAACGCTATTTGAAATTTTGTGATACAGGTCGCGTGTGGCATTTTTAGCGGAATGATTCATTAGCGACTGTGCACTTGACACACGTGTTAAACTCTACAGATGAACCGGGTTTATGACGATGTACAGAATCACAACGGAACACTATGGCAAACACAAATGACTGGCTAAATTTTGAACAATTAGCTGACGATAAAGTACGCGAAGGGTTAAAGCCGCCTTCCATGTATAAAGTCATTCTGAATAATGACGATTATACACCTATGGAATTTGTTATTGACGTTCTGCAAAAGTTCTTTTCTTATGATATTGAACGTGCAACGCAACTGATGCTGAAAGTTCACTACCACGGTAAAGCAATCTGTGGTGTATTTACCGCAGAGGTCGCTGAGACCAAAGCGGCGCAGGTGAATAATTACGCGCGGGACAATCATCATCCGTTGCTGTGTACGCTTGAAAAAGCCTGAGCCTCTCTCCATACAGGAAGCAGGTCAGAGCGATTAACTGGAGGAGGTGCCTAATGCTCAATCAAGAACTGGAACTCAGTTTAAACATGGCTTTCGCCAGAGCGCGTGAGCACCGTCATGAGTTTATGACCGTCGAGCATCTGTTACTGGCGTTGCTCAGTAACCCGTCGGCCAGAGAGGCACTGGAAGCCTGTACGGTGGACATTGTGGCTCTAAGGCAGGAACTCGAAGCCTTCATTGAACAGACCACGCCTGTGCTGCCAGCCAGCGAAGAAGAGCGTGACACACAACCTACGCTCAGTTTCCAGCGTGTATTGCAGCGTGCGGTTTTCCATGTTCAGTCATCCGGACGCAGTGAAGTTACCGGCGCTAACGTGCTGGTTGCCATCTTTAGCGAGCAAGAGTCGCAGGCGGCTTATCTGCTGCGCAAACACGAAGTCAGCCGCCTTGATGTGGTGAATTTCATCTCTCATGGCACGCGTAAAGACGAACCCGGCCAGGCACCTGGTGCTGAAAATCCGGTTAACGAAGAGCAAGCAGGCGGGGAGGAACGTATGGAAAACTTCACCACCAATCTCAATCAGCTTGCTCGCGTCGGCGGAATTGACCCGCTGATCGGTCGCGACAAAGAGCTGGAACGAACTATTCAGGTCCTGTGTCGTCGCCGTAAAAACAATCCCCTGCTGGTGGGTGAATCCGGCGTCGGGAAAACCGCCATTGCGGAAGGCTTAGCCTGGCGCATTGTGCAGGGTGACGTGCCTGAAGTGATGAAAGGCTGCACGATTTACTCTCTCGATATCGGCTCGTTGCTGGCGGGCACCAAATACCGGGGTGACTTTGAGAAACGTTTCAAAGCGCTGTTAAAACAGCTGGAGCAGGATAACAGCAGCATCCTGTTTATTGACGAGATTCATACCATTATCGGTGCGGGTGCGGCATCGGGTGGGCAGGTCGATGCGGCAAACCTGATCAAACCGCTGCTCTCCAGCGGTAAGATCCGCGTGATGGGCTCTACCACCTATCAGGAATTCAGCAACATCTTTGAAAAAGATCGTGCGCTGGCGCGTCGTTTCCAGAAAATCGATATCACCGAGCCGTCGGTGGAAGAAACGGTGCAGATTCTTAACGGCCTGAAAACCAAATACGAAGCGCACCATGACGTTCGCTATACGGCCAAAGCCGTGCGTGCGGCCGTTGAGCTGGCGGTGAAATACATTAACGATCGCCATCTGCCGGATAAAGCCATCGACGTGATCGATGAGGCCGGTGCCCGTGCGCGTCTGATGCCCGCGAGCAAACGTAAGAAAACCGTTAACGTGGCTGATATCGAAACCGTGGTGGCGCGTATTGCCCGTATTCCAGAGCAGAGTGTTTCAGCAACCGATCGCGATACGCTCAAGAACCTGGGCGACCGTCTGAAAATGCTGGTGTTTGGTCAGGATAACGCCATTGAAGCGCTGACCGAAGCCATCAAGATGAGCCGTGCAGGGCTGGGGCAGGATCGCAAGCCGGTGG
This sequence comes from Pantoea ananatis LMG 2665, assembly GCF_000710035.2. Lineage (GTDB taxonomy): Bacteria > Pseudomonadota > Gammaproteobacteria > Enterobacterales > Enterobacteriaceae > Pantoea > Pantoea ananatis. Next base: position 507,894 of record NZ_JMJJ01000004.1, read on the forward strand.
GATCGTTCCTGTTTGCTGGCCCAACGGGCGTCGGTAAAACCGAAGTTACCGTTCAGCTGGCGAAAGCGCTGGGAATTGAGCTGCTGCGCTTCGACATGTCTGAGTACATGGAGCGCCATACCGTCAGTCGTTTGATCGGTGCGCCTCCGGGCTATGTGGGTTTCGATCAGGGCGGCCTGCTGACCGATGCGGTAATCAAGCATCCTCACGCCGTTGTGCTGCTGGATGAGATTGAGAAAGCGCACCCGGATGTGTTCAACCTGCTGCTGCAGGTGATGGACAACGGTATGCTGACCGATAACAACGGCCGCAAGGCCGACTTCCGTAACGTGGTGCTGGTGATGACCACCAACGCCGGCGTGCGTGAAACCGAGCGTAAATCCATTGGCCTGATCCATCAGGACAACAGTACGGATGCCATGGAAGAGATTAAGAAAATCTTTACTCCTGAATTCCGTAACCGCCTGGACAACATTATCTGGTTCAGCCACCTGTCAACGGACGTTATTCATCAGGTCGTCGACAAGTTTATTGTTGAACTGCAGGCACAGCTGGATGCGAAAGGTGTTTCACTGGAGGTCAGTGACGAAGCGCGTGACTGGCTGGCAGAGAAGGGCTATGACAAAGCGATGGGCGCTCGTCCGATGGCGCGTACCGTTCAGGAGAGCCTGAAGAAACCGCTGGCGAACGAACTGCTGTTTGGTTCGCTGGTTGACGGTGGATCGGTCTCTGTTGCGCTGGATAAAGAGAAGGGGCAACTGACCTATCACTTCCTGAGTGCGCAAAAACGTAAAACGGAAGGCACCGTGCACTAAGCGCGGTATGACAGAAAGAGAAAAGGCCGGATAATATCCGGCCTTTTTTTGTTTGCCCGCACACGAGGCGCAGGCAACGGCATCAACGCAACTCAGCGACTACGGAAGACAATGCGGCCTTTGCTCAGGTCGTACGGGGTCAGCTCGACAGTCACTTTGTCGCCCGTCAGGATGCGGATGTAGTTTTTACGCATTTTACCGGAGATATGAGCGGTAACCACGTGTCCGTTCTCAAGTTCTACGCGGAACATGGTGTTAGGTAACGTATCCAGTACGGTACCTTGCATTTCAATATTGTCTTCTTTGGCCATCGAATCCTCTGGGTGTACTACCTTTCAGTTGAACCGGCAAGATAATGCCCAATTCAACAAGTTATGTAAAGAACCGTCGGCAATAAAGCCAACGCATCGCCGTGCTTCGCGTTATAACGCGAGCATGTCGGTTAAATTCGGGTGTTTATGTGACGTCTGCGGGGGATTAGCGGGCTAAGAATCTGAATCAACCGGTAACACGCGCACGATTGAAACAGTTCCGAGAGTGCGATGAGATTCCCAGCCTGGCAATTCCGGCTTGAAAATCAAGCGCGGACGACATACCAAACGCCGCTATTATATCACTTAACCGGGTTTATGTGTGCAAAACATCTGCGCGCGGATTAAAAAAGGGTTTGATTCCGCCAGCAGCCGCTGTCAACGGGCTGCGAGGACAGGTTTTTTACCGCATCCAGGTAAGCTTCGCGGGGAATATCGACCGCGCCGAGTGAAGCCGTATGGGGATTCAGTATCTGGCAATCCACCAGGCGTCCTTTGTGCTTAATAAAATGCTGACAGAAAACCCAAAATGCGGTTTTCGAGGCGTTGGTCTGCAGGCTGAACATGGATTCGCCACAAAATATCTGGCCCAGCGCCAGGCCATACATGCCGCCCACCAGGTCTTGCTCGCGCCAGACTTCAATGGAATGGGCATGACCAAGCTCATAAAGCTTCAGCCACGCGCGTTTGACTTCAAAAGTAATCCATGTCCCTTCTTCCCGACCGGCCGCACAGCCTTCGACCACGTCGGAAAAGGCTTCATTCATCGTCACCCGATAAGGTGATTGCTGGTGAAAGCGCTTCATACTGCGGCTGAGGTGAAAACGGTCTGGGAGTAACACCGCGCGAGGGTCGGGTGACCACCACAGAATCGGATCGCCAGGGGAAAACCAGGGGAAAATCCCCTGCTGATAGGCGTTGAGCAGGCGCGCAGGCGAGAGATCACCGCCCATAGCCAGCAGGCCATTGGGCTCACGCAGCGCCGTTTCCGGAGGAGGAAACAGCAACGATTCCCGTGACAGTTGAACCAGTCTCATCGCGTTAAGTTATCCATCAGCTTTTACAAAACTATAACGCAAAGCGTTGCTGGAAACGCCAGTAACGTCCACCTTTTGCGACTAATTCGGAATGATTTCCCTGCTCAATGATCTTCCCGCCGTCCATAACGCAAATTTTATCCATCTGCGCCAGTCCGGTCAGACGATGGGTAACCATAATCACGGTCTTGCCCGCTGTCAGCTGCTGCAACAGGGACAGAATATGCTGCTCGGTCGCGGCATCCAGCCCTTCTGTCGGCTCATCCAGCAACCACAGGTCGCCGTTGTGCAGCAGCGCACGGGCAATCGCCAGGCGTCGCAGTTCGCCACCCGACAGCGGCCGGCCGCCTTCGCCCAGCCAGGCATTTAATCCTTCTTCATTATCCAGCAGACTCTGCAGGCCGGTCTGCATTAACGCCACGGTAAGGGTTTCATCACTGGCATCGGGGCAGGCCAGCAATAAATTATCACGCAGGGTCTGGCTGAAAAGATGAACGCGCTGGGTGACAACGCTGATGCGCTGACGGAGTTGCGCTTCATCCCACTCGGCAAGCGGGACGTTGTTCAGCGCTATCTCGCCATGCTCAACATCCCAGGCGCGCGTCAGGAGGCCAAGTAGGGTGGATTTTCCGCAGCCGGTAGGCCCGAGTAGCGCGACATGTTCACCTGCCTTAATGTGCAGGGAAAACTGGTTTAACACGTTTTCCGGCCTACCGGGATAGCTGAATTCAAGCGCCTGCACGCTCATGCTGAGCGCGCCGGGCGGGACAGCGGCTGCGGAGGGGAAAACGATCGCCGGCGTTTGCTCGATGATCTCATTGACGCGCTGGGCGGCGGTGATCACCTGAGACAGGGGCAGAAAGGCACCCGCGACCGGGGCCAGCGCTTCAAAAGCGGCCAGGGCACAAAATACCACCAGCGCAATAAAGGGACCGGGAAGATGCTGCTGCGCAATGCTGTCGGCGCTGAGCCAGAGCAAGGCGGTCACCGTGATACCGCTGCACATCAGCAACAGACTCTGCGCCAGTGCCTCTAAACGTGCCTGCTGGCGCTGCGCGTCCTGCCACTGTTGTTCGCTGCTGTCCAGCCGCGCGCGCCAGGCGGAGGCGTTACCGTACAACGTCAGTTCAGCCTGGCCCGCCAGCCAGTGCATTAACTGCACGCGCCAGTGCGAACGCTGCCGGGTTATCGCCACGCCCGCCGGGGCGCCCAGGTGGTAAAACAGGGGAGGAAAAAGACAGAGCAGGGCAAGCAGGGTACCGCCCAGCAGGAGTGCCAGCTGCGGATCAATCAGGCTTAAACCGGCTGTCACCACCACAATAACGATAAATGCGCCCAGCAGCGGCGATATTACCCGCAGGTAGAGATGATCCAGCGTATCCACATCCCCAACAAAACGGTTTAACAGATCCGCCTGGCGAAAGGCCGCAAGCTGACCCGGTGCCAGTGAAATCAATCGGCTGAAGGTGAAAACGCGCAAATGCTGCAGCACCCGGAACGTGGCATCGTGCGTGACCAGCCGTTCGAAGTAACGTGCCGCGGTACGTATAATGGCCGCGCCACGCACGCCGGCGGCCGGGAGCATATAGTTAAAACTGTACAGGCCCGCGATGCCAACAACGGACGATGCCGCCAGAAACCAGCCAGACAGGGTGAGTAGGCCAATACTGGCCAGCAACGTGACTATCGCCAGTATAATCCCCAGCACCAGCCGAAAGGGATGACGCAGCCACAGCCGCAGAAAAGGACGCAGAGCAGACATCAGATGCACTCCTGTTGACGATGTTGCAGCAGTGCACGGAAAGGGCCGGGCTGGGCCGTCAGTGCCTGCCAACTGCCTTGCTGTACCAGTTTTCCCGCCTCCATGAGCCAGATTTCATCCCAGTCGCGCAGCGAATCGATCTGATGCGTAATCATCAGGGTGGTTTGCTGTCGCGCGGCCTGATGAAGTGCCTGCATGACATGATGTTCACTCAGCGCATCCAGGCTGGCTGCAGGCTCATCAAGGAGCAATAGCTGAGCCGGTTTGTACAGCGCCCGCGCAACCGCAATGCGCTGTGCCTGACCAACGGACAGCGCGCTGCTGGCATCGCCCGGTGCGGTATTCAACCCTTCAGGCAGTCGTGAGAGAAACTCGTGGATGCCACAAGCCGCGATTAAGGCATCCAGACGTGCGGCGTCGAGGGGCGCGCCCATCAGGATATTTTCACGTAAGGTTTCTGCCGGTAACTGGGGATTTTGTCCGACCCAGGCAAGATGCCGATGCCAGTCGCGTTGAACCAAATCGCGTAACTCAATCCCATTGGCTTTAAGCGAGCCCTGATAAGGTAAAAATCCCAGCAGCGCATTCAACAGCGCGGTTTTGCCTGCGCCGCTTTTACCGACCAGCGCGATGCGTCCGCCCGAGCGCAGAGTGAAATGTAAAGGACCACACAGGATTTTACCGCCGGGCGCGCAGACCATCAGGTTGTCAGCAACCAGCCCCAGCGGTGCGGCGGCGGCAAACGGGATAGTGCCGTTGCGCGCTTCTGACTGTGGCGTCGCCTGCATAAAGCGCTCAATGGCATCGGCGCCGCCGATGGCCTGCGCTTTAGCATGGTAGAAGGTGCCGAGATCGCGCAAAGGCTGAAAGAATTCCGGGGCCAGAATCAACACCAGAAAACCAGCAAACAGCGTAACGCCCTTGCCATAATCGCCAAAGTGCAACTCACCCAGGTAGGAAAAACCAAAATAAACCGCGACCACAGCAATAGCTAATGACGCAAAAAACTCCAGAACGGAGGAGGAGAGAAAAGCCAGCCGTAAGACGTCCATGGTGCGTTGACGAAAGTCCGTGGTGGTGGCGGCAATGGCCTGTTTTTCTGCTTCGGCCCGATGAAACAGCCTCAGCGTCTCCCGGCCGCGCAGGCGATCAAGAAAGTCACCACTCAGGCGCGCAAGGGCCAGAAAATTGCGCCGATTGGCATCGGCCGCGCCCATGCCCACCAGCGCCATAAACAGCGGAATCAACGGTGCCGTAGCCAGCAGAATCAATCCGGCGGCCCAGTTTAACGGAAACAGCGCAATCAAAATGGCGCAGGGGATGACGGTCGCCAGCGTCATCTGCGGCAGGTAGCGCGCATAGTACGCCTGCATATCTTCTGTCTGTTCCAGCAGCAAGGTTGCCCAACTGCCGGCCGGTTTGCCCTGAATCCAGGCGGGGCCCAGCGCGGATAAACGGTCCAGAATCTGTTTGCGCAGCGCCTGGCGAATAGCCTGTCCGGCACGGAATCCTGCCTGCTCGCGCGCATAGTTCAGCATCGCCCGCAGCACGAAGCACAGCAGCAGTAACATAAACTGTGAAAGAAGCGACGGGGGCGATTGATGCGCCACAATCAACGCCTGAAGCAACGACGCCAGCAGCCAGGCCTGCAGGATAATCAGCAACGCACTGGCGGAACCCGACAGTGAGGCGAGCCGTAACCAGGGACCGGCATGATGCCGCTGTTGACGAAGCCAACGGGTAAGGTGCTGCTGCCGCGATTTGTTCATGCGAAACCCACAGTGGCGAAGACAAAGGAAAAGAGGCGAGCCCCTCCCGCCTGGCGCATGAATTTAGCATGGTGATAATAAAAAAGGCGACTGAAAAACAGTCGCCTCAAACAATTAAGATCAGGTTATTAACAACTTACTTATCGTTCTTAACCAGACCATCAAGATAACGTTCTGCATCCAGAGCAGCCATGCAGCCGGTGCCCGCAGAGGTAATGGCCTGGCGATAGATATGGTCCATCACATCACCTGCAGCAAACACACCCGGAATGCTGGTCTGGGTTGCATTGCCGTGCAGGCCAGACTGAACCTTGATATAGCCATTTTCCAGCGCTAACTGGCCGTCGAAAATCGCTGTGTTTGGGCTGTGGCCAATCGCCACAAACAGGCCAGCGACTTCCAGCGACTCGGTTTTGTCGTCCAGCGTTGAACGCAGCGTCAGTCCGGTCACGCCCATCTGATCGCCAACCACTTCTTCCAGCGTACGGTGGGTATGCAGCACAATGTTGCCGTTGCTGACTTTTTCCATCAGGCGATCGATCAAAATTTTCTCGGCGCGGAAGCTGTCGCGACGGTGAATTAAATGCACTTCAGCGGCGATATTGGCCAGATAAAGTGCTTCTTCTACCGCCGTATTACCGCCCCCGATCACGGCGACTTTCTGATTACGGTAAAAGAAACCATCACAGGTAGCGCAGGCCGAAACGCCTTTGCCTTTAAACGCGTCTTCTGACGGCAGGCCGAGGTAGCGTGCCGATGCACCTGTGGCAATAATCAGGGCATCTGCGGTGTATTCGCCGCTGTCACCGGTTAAACGGAACGGACGATTCTGCAGATCCACGGAATGGATGTGGTCAAAAATGATCTCAGTGTTAAATTTCTCGGCATGCTCATGCATGCGTTCCATTAACGATGGACCTGTCAGATCGTGCGGGTCGCCCGGCCAGTTTTCCACTTCCGTCGTGGTCGTCAGCTGTCCGCCTTTTTCCAGACCGGTAATCAACACCGGATTCAGATTCGCGCGTGCAGCATAAACGGCTGCGGTATAACCTGCTGGACCAGAGCCCAGAATGAGCAACTTACTGTGTTTAGCCGTACTCATGCGTTCCTCAGTTTCATTCGCCTGACATAGCCTGCGATTGTAGGGAATAAGCCGTGTCATTGACAACACTTGCGCGCGTTTGTTAACGATTACTGCAAACGGCGTAGACGATGATTGCACTTTTTGCCTGCGGTTTGCGCCAAAAGGGGGCAAAAATTCACGTTGTTGCACCTTATCGCCCGAAAATACTCATTTAAAAACAGGGACCCAGCGATGTGTCTGGCATCTTGTCCTGAATTTAGACATTTTACTTTGACAATCGCCTGCGCATTTGCGAAAACAGTGTGAGAAGCGAATGACATCTTCGGAACAAAACGGGTTTTGCCGCCGGGTTTTGGGCAATGTGCCGAACGAATTTTGTCGTCTGATATGAGTCATGACGCATGATGTGGACAGACAACATGCGTCATACACATAGGTGCGACCGCACTGAGACGCCGTTATTTCACTTCAAAAAATGCCCCGAACAATGAGCGTTTTCAGGGGATGGCAGGTAAAGGGAAGGAATTAAGAGAGACAATAATAATGGTAGATAATAAGAAACGCCCCGGTAAAGACCTCGACAGGATCGACAGAAATATTCTGAATGAATTGCAGAAAGACGGTCGTATCTCAAACGTGGAACTTTCCAAACGTGTAGGATTATCGCCTACACCTTGTCTTGAGCGTGTACGTCGTCTTGAACGCCAGGGATTCATCCTTGGTTACACTGCGCAACTTAACCCTCACTACCTGGACGCCTCATTACTGGTATTCGTTGAGATTACTCTGAATCGTGGCGCACCAGATGTGTTTGAGCAATTTAACGCCGCTGTGCAAAAACTTGAGGAAACTCAAGAGTGTCACCTGGTTTCTGGTGATTTCGACTACCTGCTGAAAACACGCGTGCCCGATATGTCCGCCTACCGCAAGCTGCTGGGGGAAACCCTGCTGCGCCTGCCGGGTGTAAACGACACGCGTACTTACGTGGTGATGGAAGAGGTCAAACAGAGTAACCGTCTGGTGATCAAAACGCGCTGATGCGTGGCAGGTGCAAAGCCTGTGAAATTTCGGTACACTCCTGTGAATACATACAGGACCAGCGTCGGGTGAGCCCGACGCTGTTGTTTCTTACTTTACAGGCACCTGGAGAGTTCTCTTGAGCCAGGAATACACAGAAGATAAAGACGTTTCGTTACAGTCGCTGAGCAGTGGACGCCGTCTGCTGGAAGCGTTGCTCATTCTGGTGGCGTTGTTTGCCGTCTACCTGATGGTTTCCCTGGTCAGTTTTAATCCTTCCGACCCGAGCTGGTCGCAGACGGCCTGGCACGAGCCTATCCATAATATCGGCGGTACGGTAGGGGCATGGCTGGCTGACACGCTGTTGTTCATCTTTGGCGTGATGGCTTACGCCATTCCACCGGTGATCCTTGGATTGTGCTGGATAGCCTTTCGCCAGCGCGATAATCAGGACTACTTCGACTATTTCGCCGTAGGTTTGCGCTTAATTGGCGTGCTGGCCCTGGTCGTGACGACCTGCGGCATGGCTGCACTGAATGCTGACGACATCTGGTACTTTGCTTCAGGCGGCGTGATCGGCAGCCTCGTCAGCAATGCGATTTCACCCTGGTTTAGTCCTGCTGGTGGCACCCTCACTCTGCTTTGCATCTGGGCAGCGGGCATTACGCTGTATACCGGTTGGTCGTGGTTGACCATTGCAGAACGAATCGGTGGCGTGGTCATGGGCGTGCTGACATTTGCCAGCAACCGTTCACGTCACGACGAACCCTGGCAGGAAGAGGACGAGGCCGAACATCATGAAGATGATGCGCCTGTTCTTCACGCGCAGCCCCATGACGACGATGACGTTCTGCTTTCTGCGCCCCGTAAGGCGCAGCCCGATCTGGACGAGCACGATCCGCTGCTGGCTAAGGCGGCAACAGCGACCCGCGCTGCCGTCGCGGCAACCACCGACGCTGCTGAAATGCCGGTGGCACCCGTCCAGCAACCTGCAGCCAGCGTGGCGTCAACCTTTACCACGGCTACCGTGCCGCCGTCAGCCCCATCTGCAGCCCAGCCTGCGGTTGCACCCGTGCATTCTGTCGCCGCGCCCGCCCAGGAAGCGGCTGTACCTCATCCTGCTCCAGAGCGTCATTTTGCACCGCGTGAACCTGTTCAGCAGGATAAACCGGTCAGTGAACCGCCTCTGTACCGGTTTGAAATGCCGGATGAAACACCCGCATCCTCAGCACCCTTTACGGCCTATGAGGATGATGCGCCGAAGATGGGCAACTGGCGCGAGGCAGCCTCTGCCGCAACCCTGAGCAGTGCGGTAACGGCAGGCGCGGCAGGAAAAGCCGCGGCCTCGATGTCGCCGCTGTTTGAACCTGTGCCTGAAAATCAGGCGAATCCACAAGTGAAGCAGGGGATAGGTCCGGCGTTACCGCGGCCAAACCCGGTTAAATTACCGACCCGACGCGAACTGGCTTCTTACGGAATTAAACTTCCTTCCCAGCGCATGGCAGAAGAGAAAGCCAGACTGTCTGAAGCCCCGGCGGCTCCACAGGCTGCCGATCAGCCGCATAATCCAGACTGGTCAGCGGAGGAGCAGGATGCTCTGCAACAGGCTGAGTTACGTCAGGCGTTTCAGTCTGAGCAGCAACAGCGTTATGGCGAGAGCTGGCAACAGGATGAACAGAGTGAAGACGATGAACTGGCTCTAGAGCAGGCATCCCTGGCCCGTCAGTTCGCCGAGCAGCAGCAACAGCGTTATGAGACCGAACCTGCCAACAATGCGCCGGTATTCAACCTGGACACGTCTGCGGCCTTTGATTTCTCACCGATGAAAGATCTGGTTGACGACGGCCCGGTTGAGCCGCTGTTCACCATTGCGGCAACGCCGGAAACGGATGAGGTCGCGGCCAAACATGAGCCGTGGCAGCAAGTACAGGCTGCGCCGACGCATGCGGACGCGCAGAGAAGCATGCCGACGCAGAACGTTGCGTCGGATATCTTCGCGGCACCTGTCGAGCAGCCCGAACCTGTGGAAGAGGCGAAGCCGTCGTTGCATGACAGCCTGATTCATCCTTTCCTGATGCGTCATGAACAGCCGCTGGAAAAACCCTCTACGCCGTTGCCTTCTCTGGATCTGTTAACCGCACCGCCTGCAGAAGAAGAGCCGGTTGACATGTTTGCCCTTGAGCAGACGGCGCGCCTGGTTGAATCACGCCTGGGCGATTATCGTGTTAAGGCTGAGGTCGTCGGCATCTCTCCCGGCCCGGTCATTACCCGCTTTGAACTGGATCTGGCGCCGGGCGTGAAAGCGGCGCGTATTTCTAACCTGTCGCGCGATCTGGCCCGTTCACTGTCCACCACGGCGGTGCGCGTTGTTGAAGTGATTCCGGGTAAGCCCTATGTCGGACTGGAATTACCAAATAAGCACCGTCAGACCGTTTACTTACGTGAAGTGCTGGATTGTCCAAAATTCCGTGACAATCCTTCACCTCTGGCCGTGGTACTGGGTAAAGACATTGCCGGTCAGCCGGTAGTGGCCGATTTGGCGAAGATGCCACACTTACTGGTTGCCGGTACCACCGGTTCGGGTAAGTCAGTCGGCGTAAACGCCATGATTCTCAGCATGTTGTATAAAGCCACGCCGGAAGAAGTGCGCTTTATTATGATCGACCCGAAAATGCTTGAGCTGTCGGTCTATGAAGGCATTCCGCATCTACTCACCGAAGTCGTCACCGATATGAAAGATGCGGCGAATGCGCTGCGCTGGAGCGTCGGTGAGATGGAGCGCCGCTATAAACTGATGTCGGCACTTGGCGTGCGTAATCTTGCGGGCTACAACGAGAAAGTTGAGCAGGCTGAGGCGATGGGCCGTCCAATCCCCGATCCGTTCTGGAAACCGGGCGACAGTATGGACATGACGCCGCCGGTGCTGGAAAAACTGCCTTACATTGTGGTGATGGTGGATGAGTTCGCCGACCTGATGATGGCCGTGGGTAAAAAAGTGGAAGAGCTGATTGCCCGCCTGGCGCAGAAAGCGCGTGCGGCCGGTATCCACCTGGTGCTGGCCACCCAGCGTCCCTCGGTGGATGTGATTACCGGCCTGATCAAGGCCAACATCCCGACCCGTATCGCCTTTACCGTATCAAGTAAAATTGACTCGCGTACTATTCTCGACCAGGGCGGCGCGGAGTCGTTGCTGGGCATGGGTGACATGCTCTATATGCCGCCAAACTCCTCCATGCCGGTTCGTGTTCACGGTGCCTTTGTACGCGATCAGGAAGTGCATGCGGTGGTCCAGGACTGGAAAGCGCGTGGACGTCCGCAATACATTGAAAGCATTACAGCGGGCGAAGAGAGCGAAGGTGCGGGCGGCATCGACAGCGATGAAGAACTGGATCCGTTGTTCGATCAGGCGGTGGGTTTCGTGGTGGACAAGCGCCGCGCCTCGATTTCAGGCGTTCAGCGTCAGTTCCGTATTGGCTATAACCGCGCCGCGCGCATCATTGAGCAGATGGAAGCCCAGGGCATCGTTTCGGCACCGGGACATAACGGTAACCGCGAAGTGCTGTCACCGCCTCCCCACGATATGTAGAGCCTGAACGATAAGCTTTGAAACATAAATCAATGAGCCAGTTCTTGCTGGCTCATTGTTTTTTAGCCGTTTACCCCCATAGTTGATTAGGCTTTCGGTTTTTTCTCCTGTATTAAACGCAGGACAGCGACCAGGCTTAGTAGCGTTATCAACGGGAAACGATTTAATAAGGATTTAAGCAGATGAAATTACGCGTAATTGCCTTAGGCCTGTTGGCCGCTTTGGGTTCAGCCAGCGCTTTCGCTGATGCATCAAGTGACCTGCAACAGCGTTTGAATAAAGTAAACAGCTTCCACGCCAGCTTTACGCAAAAGGTGACCGATGGCAGCGGTGCTAACGTGCAGGATGGAGAAGGTGAACTGTGGGTCAAGCGCCCAAGCCTGTTTAACTGGCACATGACCGCGCCTGACGAGAGCGTCATTGTCTCTGACGGAAAATCGTTATGGTTCTACAACCCGTTTGTAGAGCAGGCTACGGTAAGTCTGTTAAAGAATGCTACCAGCAATACGCCGTTTATGTTAATTGCCCGCAATCAGTCCAGCGACTGGCAGCAATACAACGTTAAGCAGCAGGGCGATAAATTTGAACTGACGCCGAAGAAAAGCGACGGCAACCTCAAGCAGTTCACTATCGACGTAACGCCAGATGGCACGATTAATCAGTTCAGCGCCGTAGAGCAGGATGGACAGCGCAGTAACTACCAGCTGAAGAGCCAGAAAAACGGCCCTATCAGTCCGGATAAATTCACTTTCACCCCGCCGAAAGGCGTCACGGTGGATGATCAACGTCAGTGAGGTGGCAGTGGGCAACCTGTCTCTGGATTTCTCCAGCGAAGATTTTAAACCTCTGGCCGCGCGTATGCGGCCAGAAACCCTGAAGCACTATATTGGTCAGCAGCACCTGCTGGCTGCGGGGAAACCGCTGCCGCGCGCCATTGAGGCTGGCCATTTGCATTCCATGATTCTCTGGGGGCCGCCGGGAACAGGCAAAACCACGCTGGCCGAGATTATCGCGCACTACGGTAACGCGGACGTTGAACGCATCTCTGCCGTCACCTCCGGCGTCAAAGAAATTCGTGAAGCGATAGAGCGTGCGCGCTTGAGCAAGCAGGCCGGCCGGCGCACCATCCTTTTCGTGGATGAGGTGCACCGTTTCAATAAAAGTCAGCAGGATGCCTTCTTGCCCCATATTGAAGACGGCACCATTACCTTCATTGGCGCCACCACTGAAAATCCCAGTTTCGAGCTTAATTCCGCACTGCTGTCACGCGCCCGCGTTTATCTACTGAAATCCCTGACCACAGAAGACATTGAGCAGGTGCTTGACCAGGCCATGCAAGATGCCGATCGCGGCTATGGCAACAGCGATATCCTGTTACCGAATAATACGCGCCGCATGATCGCTGAGCTGGTGAGCGGCGATGCGCGCCGTGCGCTTAACACGCTGGAAATGATGGCCGATATGGCCGAAACCAACGCGCAAGGCAAAAGAGAACTGACGCCACAACTGCTGACTGAAGTTGCCGGGGAGCGATCTGCACGGTTTGATAACAAGGGTGACCGCTTTTACGACCTTATTTCTGCGTTACATAAGTCTGTTCGCGGTTCAGCACCCGATGCTGCCCTCTACTGGTACGCCCGTATTATTACCGCAGGTGGCGATCCGCTGTATGTCGCGCGTCGTCTGTTGGCCATTGCCTCTGAAGACGTGGGCAATGCCGATCCGCGCGGCATGCAGGTGGCGATATCGGCGTGGGACTGTTTCACCCGCGTGGGTCCGGCAGAAGGGGAGCGGGCGATTGCTCAGGCCATCGTGTATCTCGCCTGTGCGCCAAAAAGTAATGCCGTTTATACCGCCTTTAAAGCGGCGATGCGCGATGCGCGCGACCACCCTGATTTTGATGTTCCCGATCATCTGCGCAATGCCCCCACTAAGCTGATGAAAGAAATGGGCCTGGGTGAAAGCTATCGCTATGCCCATGATGAAGCCAACGCCTATGCGGCTGGTGAGGTCTATTTCCCTCCGGAAATGGCACAAACACGTTACTATCATCCCACCCAACGCGGTCTTGAAGGCAAAATTGGCGAAAAGCTGGCCTGGCTTACTGAACTCGATCAAAATAGCCAGACAAAACGCTACCGCTAAAACAGACGTTGCGGTAATGTGGTCAATGTTTTCAACGCATTCCAGCTGGAATGCGTCCCTTCTTTCAACTCATAAATACACAGGATAAGCATGCTCGATCCCAATCTGCTGCGTAATGAGCCAGACGCAGTCGCAGAAAAACTGGCACGCCGAGGATTCAAACTGGATGTGGAAATGCTGCGTTCGCTCGAAGAGCGTCGCAAAGTCTTGCAGGTAGAAACTGAAAATCTGCAGGCCGAGCGTAACTCCCGATCCAAATCCATCGGTCAGGCCAAAGCACGTGGGGAAGACATCGAGCCACTGCGTCAGGAAGTGAACAGCCTGGGCGAACGCCTGGATGCTGCCAAAGCAGAACTGGATGAACTGCAAAATCAGATTCGTGACTTCAGCCTGGCGCTGCCGAATCTGCCTGCAGATGTTGTACCGCTGGGTAAAGACGATACCGAGAACCTGGAAATCAGCCGCTGGGGTGAGCCGCGTCAGTTTGATTTTCAGGTGAAAGATCATGTTGAGCTGGGCGAAGCCGCGAAAGGCCTGGATTTTGCTGCGGCGGTCAAACTCACCGGTTCACGCTTTGTCGTGATGCAGGGCCAGATTGCCCGCCTGCACCGGGCGCTCAGCCAGTTTATGATTGACTTGCATACCGAGCAGCATGGCTATCTGGAAACCTATGTGCCTTATCTGGTCAACCATGCGACCCTGTACGGAACAGGACAGTTGCCAAAGTTTGGTGAAGATCTGTTTCACACCCGGCCGCTGGAAGAAGAGTCAGAAAGCAGCCACTATGCGTTGATTCCTACTGCCGAAGTGCCGCTGACCAATCTGGTACGCGATGAAATCGTCGAGGAAGAAAACCTGCCGCTTAAGCTGACGGCTCACACGCCATGCTTCCGCTCTGAAGCGGGTTCCTATGGCCGTGACACGCGCGGGCTTATTCGTATGCACCAGTTCGATAAAGTCGAGATGGTACAGATAGTGGCGCCTGAAACCTCAATGGATGCCCTGGAAGAGCTGGTCGGCCACGCCGAAAAAGTCTTACAGCTGCTGAATCTGCCTTATCGTAAAGTGCTGTTGTGCTCCGGCGATATGGGCTTTGGTGCGACCAAAACCTACGATTTAGAAGTGTGGTTACCGGCGCAGAATACGTACCGTGAAATCTCCTCTTGTTCAAACATGGGTGATTTTCAGGCTCGCCGTATGCAGGCAAGGACCCGCAGTAAGCAGGATAAAAAGCCGCGTCTGGTCCATACATTAAATGGTTCCGGTCTGGCCGTGGGCCGCACCTTGGTAGCGGTGCTGGAAAACTACCAGCAGCAGGATGGCCGCATCGCCGTGCCTGAAGTGTTACGTCCTTATATGAAGGGCCTGGAATTTATTGGTTAATCGCCCGTTATTCTCTGAAAAACCCAGCGGCTGCTGGGTTTTTTTTGGTCCGAAAGACGGATCGATGCCAAAGGACGGTATCAGAATTTATCACAAATAAACGTTATCGATATATCCCGATGCCGAAAGCGTAAAAATCTACATTATCAGTAAGATAGCTTTATTTTCCCTGACGTAAAATATGCCGCTAACTTACTGAAGATAAATAAATTAAATTGTCGGGCAGCAAAATGTGCTGCGGTGCGTTTGGCCCCGTTGACTTTAAATAACGCAGTGGCAAACTGCGCGCAATTTCCTTCATTTCTTTTGGTTTTAATTCCCTATGTCGACCTGGTCACGTCCTGTGATACTGCTGCTTTGCGGCCTGCTGTTAATGACAGTTTCAATTGCTGTGCTGAATACGTTAGTGCCTCTCTGGCTGACGCATGATGCTCTGGCTACCTGGCAGGTGGGCGTGGTGAGTTCGTCGTATTACACCGGCAATCTGCTTGGCACGTTGCTGGCGGGCTGGCTGATTAAACAGTATGGATTTAACCGTAGTTATTATCTGGCAACCGGCCTGTTTGCGGTGGCAACCCTGTGTATGATGGTGCTGGCAGGCTTCTGGTCATGGACGCTGTTGCGTTTTAGCGCGGGTGTCGGCTGCGCCTTAGTCTGGGTCGTGGTTGAAAGCGCTTTATTGTGCAGCGGCACGGTGCGTAACCGTGGGCAGCTCCTGGCTGCCTATATGATTGTCTATTATCTGGGAACGGTTGCCGGGCAGCTACTGGTGAGCAAACTTTCCACAGAGCTGTTAAGTGTGATCCCTTGGGTAACCGCGACGGTGATTTGTGCCATTTTACCGCTGATCTTCACACAGGTTGCTGCCAGCCGTGATCCGGCTGAAGCCTTGCCGGGTGGCCGTATCTTACCCATGCTACGCCGCCGCAGTTCGCGCCTGGGCATCAACGGCTGCATCATCTCCGGGATTGTTTTAGGTTCGTTATATGGCTTGATGCCGCTCTATCTTTCCCATCAGGGCATGAGCGATGCAAACGTAGGTTACTGGATGGCGTTACTCGTTAGTTCAGGTATTGTCGGGCAGTGGCCGATTGGGCGCCTTGCCGATCGCTTTGGCCGCATGATGGTGCTACGTGTGCAGGTATTTGTGGTAATCCTGGGCGCGATTGCGATGCTAACCAATGCCGCGATGGCACCTGCCTTGTTTGTTCTGGGGCTGGCGGGTTTTACGCTTTACCCTGTGGCGATGTCGTGGGCCTGCGAAACCGTGGCGCATCACGAACTGGTGGCCATGAATCAGGCGCTGTTACTGAGCTATACGCTGGGCAGTCTGGCGGGGCCGAGCATGACAGCAATGCTGATGCAGAGTTACTCAGACCGTTTACTGTTCGTTATGATTGCGGCAGTGGCGCTGGTTTACCTGGTGATGCTGTTGCGTAAAGCCGATCATCATGCCACGCCCGTGGCGCATGCCTGAATGCCTTCTGCAG
The DNA here is from genome assembly GCF_000710035.2 of Pantoea ananatis LMG 2665. GTDB lineage: Bacteria > Pseudomonadota > Gammaproteobacteria > Enterobacterales > Enterobacteriaceae > Pantoea > Pantoea ananatis. The sequence continues at coordinate 524,293 of NZ_JMJJ01000004.1, forward strand.
AGGGCAGCACTGTGCCTCGTTGTTGCATGGTGGTCAGTGCGCCTTCCTGAAAGGTTCCTGTGGGGCGGTAGAGATCTCCGCCCCGTTTTCAATACATGACTTCATGTCCGTAGCGGAGAAGAATGTTTTTTACCCGTTCCATCGTCTCTTTGGTGGGCGGTTTCACGCCATCAAGCTTGTACTCTTCGCCCATCGCGATCCACTTATGTTTACCCAGTTCGTGATAAGGCAGAAGCTCGATCTTTTCAACGTTCGCCATATCCTGGGTAAACGCTCCCAGGCGATGAACGGTATCGTCGTCATCTGAGTAGCCAGGCACGACGACAAAACGGATCCATGTCCGTTTGCCTTTTTTCTGTAGGTAGCGAGCGAAATCAAGCGTGCGATGGTTAGATACGCCAACCAGAATCTGGTGAACCTCGTCATTCATCTGTTTAAGGTCCAGCATCACTAAATCTGTTGCGTCCAGTAGCTCATCAATGACCGGATCGTAGCGGCGAACAAAACCATTGGTATCCAGACAGGTATGTATGCCTTCTGCCTTGCAGGCACGAAACCAGTCACGCACAAACTCAGCCTGAAGAATAGCTTCGCCACCCGATGCGGTGACACCACCGCCAGAGGCATTCATAAAGTGACGGTAGGACAGAACGTCCGCCATCAGCGCCTCAACGGTGATTTCTTTACCGGCGTGCGTGTCCCAGGTATCGCGGTTGTGGCAGTAAAGGCAACGCATCAGGCAACCCTGGAAAAAGGTAATAAACCGGATGCCGGGACCGTCTACGGTTCCGCATGATTCGAATGAGTGGATGCGACCTATGGCTGACATTGCGATGTTTCTCCAGGTAAGCCTGCGGAGCAGGTGGCACACTCTCTGGTGTGCTCTGAACAGGAAATCAATTTTGGTGGTTATCCGTATCTCAGACAACGACCAAAGCAGACTTTGAATATGAGGCTCCATGAAGGAGCCTCAGAAAGGGCTGATGGCGACAGCGCTTACAGCGATTGTGTAAAGGTACGGGTGATCACGTCCTGCTGCTGCTCTTTTGTCAGCGAATTAAAGCGAACGGCGTAGCCGGAGACGCGAATGGTTAACTGAGGATATTTTTCAGGATTATCCATCGCGTCCATTAACATCTCCCGGTTCATTACGTTCACATTAAGATGCTGACCGCCTTCAATACTGGTCTCATGATGGAAGTAACCGTCCATCAAGCCTGCCAGATTGGTTTTACGCACGTTGTCATCTTTGCCTAACGCATTAGGCACGATAGAGAAAGTGTAGGAGATACCGTCTTTTGCGTAAGCAAAGGGCAGTTTCGCCACCGAGGTCAGCGAGGCTACGGCACCTTTCTGATCGCGACCGTGCATCGGGTTAGCGCCCGGACCAAAAGGCGCGCCTGCACGGCGACCGTCTGGCGTATTACCGGTTTTCTTGCCGTAAACCACGTTAGAGGTAATGGTCAGCACAGACTGGGTCGGTACAGCGTTGCGGTAGGTTTCGAGTTGCTGAATCTTTTTCATAAAGCGTTCAACAAGGTCGCAGGCCAGATCGTCAACGCGAGGATCGTTATTCCCGAACTGCGGATACTCTCCTTCGATGTCGAAATCGATGGCCAGGCCATCTTCATCACGCACCGGTTTCACCTTCGCGTATTTGATGGCAGACAGCGAGTCGGCCGCGACAGAGAGTCCGGCGATACCGCATGCCATGGTGCGGTAAACGTCACGATCGTGCAGTGCCATCAGCGCGGCTTCATAGCTGTATTTATCGTGCATGAAGTGGATGATGTTCAGTGCAGTGACGTACTGTTTCGCCAGCCAGTCCATAAAGTGATCCAGACGCGCCATTACCACGTCAAAATCAAGCACCTCATCGGTAATCTTGGCTTCTTTTGGTCCGACCTGCATTTTCAGTTTTTCGTCCACGCCGCCATTGATTGCGTAGAGCAGGGTTTTCGCCAGGTTGGCGCGGGCACCGAAGAACTGCATTTGCTTACCGACGATCATCGGGCTGACGCAGCAGGCAATTGCATAGTCATCGTTGTCGAAATCGGGACGCATCAGGTCGTCGTTTTCATACTGCAATGATGACGTATCAATAGACACTTTCGCCGCATACTTTTTAAAGTTAACCGGCAGCTTCTCAGACCACAGAATGGTCATATTAGGCTCAGGTGAAGGGCCCATGGTGTACAGTGTATTGAGGAAACGGAAGGTGGTTTTACTCACCAGCGTACGCCCATCAACGCCCATACCGGCCAGCGATTCCGTTGCCCAGATGGGGTCGCCAGAGAACAGTTCATCGTACTCAGGCGTGCGCAGGAAGCGGACCATGCGCAGTTTCATCACCAGGTGGTCAATCAGTTCCTGCGCCTGCGCTTCGTTCAGCTTACCGGCGTTGAGATCGCGCTCAATGAACACGTCCAGGAAGGTTGAAACACGGCCAAAGGACATGGCTGCACCGTTCTGTGATTTTACTGCGGCAAGATAGCCGTAATAGGTCCACTGAACGGCTTCGACTGCATTGGTCGCCGGACCTGAGATATCGTGACCATATTTGGCTGCCATCTCTTTGATTTGTCCAAGCGCCCGATGCTGGTCAGCAATTTCTTCGCGTAGACGAATAGTGGCTTCCAGGTTGACGCCATTTTCCAGATCGCTTTGCAGAGACGCAAACTGAGCAAACTTATCGGCCATCAGGTAGTCAATGCCGTATAAGGCGATACGACGGTAGTCACCAATGATGCGTCCACGACCATAGGCATCAGGCAGGCCGGTTAATATACCTGATTTACGGCAGCGTAAAATGTCAGGGGTATAAACATCAAACACGCCCTGATTGTGCGTTTTACGATAGTCGGTGAAGATTTTTTTCAGTGAAGCATTGAGTTCGCGCCCGTAAACTTTACATGAACCCTCGACCATCTTAATGCCGCCAAAAGGAATAATGGCGCGTTTCAGCGGCGCTTCCGTTTGCAGGCCAACAACTTTTTCCAGTGATTTATTGATATAGCCGGCATCGTGCGAGGTGATGGTAGAAGCAAGATCGGTATCAAAATCGACGGGTGCGTGGGTACGGTTTTCAACTTTAATGCCTTCCAGCACGCTTTCCCACAGTTTAGTGGTGGCTTCGGTGGCGCCAGCGAGGAAAGATTCATCGCCTTCATACGGCGTATAGTTTTTCTGGATGAAGTCGCGTACGTTGACGCTGTTCTGCCATTCGCCTTCAGTAAAACCCTGCCAGGCTGAGGCCAGTTTTGCGTTAAGTTCGGTCATATTATACCTGCCTTATTTAAGGAGACTTTTGCTCTTGGGTCGATCCGGTTGGGATGAACCCTCGAGGCTGGATTAGTGCGCTTCGTGTCCACCGCGTAAGTAAATTACCCAGTAGGTCAATCCGACCAGCACGCCACCGCCGATAATGTTGCCGAGCGTGACTGGAATCAGATTGTCGAAAATAAAGTTTTTCACAGAAAGGGCCGGAAACTGTGCTGCCGTCGCGCCCGCAGCATGCCAAAATTCCGGGCCAGAAAAATCGCGAATGACGATGGCGAAAGGAATTAAAAACATATTTGCGATACTGTGTTCAAAACCACAGGCAACAAACATCGCCACCGGCAAAATCATAATCAGGCTTTTATCCATTAAGGTCCGTCCTGAATAGCTCATCCAGACCGCCAGACAGACCATCAAATTAGCCAGAATACCCAGAGAGACCGCTTCAACAAACGTGTGATGCATTTTATGGTCGGCAGTCTGCAACACGTTTAAACCCCATGCGCCGTTGGCCACCGTATGCTCACCGGAAAACCACATCAGCGCGACAAAAAACAGCGCACCGACCAGATTACCAACATAAACGTTGATCCAGTTACGTGCCAGTTGCCCCCAGGTGATGCGGCCACTCGCTTTCGCAACGACGATCAGCACGGTGGAGGTAAACAGGTCGGCACCACATACCACAACGAGTATCAACCCGAGTGAGAAACATATCCCCCCGACGAGCTTAGCCATGCCGTAAGCCATTTCACCGCTGCCGGTGGTGGCTGTGATGTAAAACACGAAAGCGATGGAGATAAACATGCCTGCGGTAAACGCGAGAAAGGTTGTCGTCAGCGGATGCTTGGTGGCTTTGTAGACGCCAGCGTCTTCAGCCACTTTTGCCATCGCGGCGGGTAATAACAGATTAAAAGGATTGTCAGCTTTCACACTAACTCACTCCAAAAGTTGTCTGAAAAAAATAATAACAAATGCACCTGTGATTAAAGTTGATATAGATCATGTCCAGCAGAGCAACAACGGTAAAGGTTTAACAAGAAAGGTGGTTTTTGGAACTAACGTCATGAAAAATAATGAATAAATTTATTTTAAATAATACAGGTTTTGTTTAACGAGAGGGCGTAATCAAGGCTGAAATATTGTAGATTTGTTAATAAGATAGGTTGTCGGTGTCGCTATTTAGCAGAAAAATAATGCCATTAATCTATTAATGGCAGGAATACATGAGGATCAATAAAAAGGCACTGAACAGGTTCAGTGCCTCAGGCATGATTGTCAGACTAACCCGCGTGAATGTTCAACGCCAGCTTAGGCATTTTCCCAGTAGCGGCGTTTGGCACGCTGCAATTTTTCATAAGCCGCCAGTAGCGCCTGATGAGCAGGGAAAGCGGTCAGGTCGCTGTCTACCGACTGAAGACCGTTGAAGGCTGCTTCACCACTGATGGCTGCGGATGCCGCTTCTACCGCCTCTGCGCCATACATACGGACAAAGGCGGCGTGATATTCCAGTGGATTACGCTCGTCTTCCATGGCCAGAAGTAGCAGAGTTTGCAGGCAACGATAATAATTTGCCCGCGCTGGGCTGAACACGGAGCCGTTGAATTCCATGGTCCATTCTGTCCAGATCAATGCCTGATCCAGATCGCCGCCGGCCAGCGCAAGCATGGCTTTAAGCTCCCCGATGCGTAAGGTATACCAGCCATTATCTTTACCCGTTGCCAGGCCAAGCAACTCACGGACGCGGGTGAAGTCATCAAAACCTTCTTCATCCAACTGCGAAATGAGATCAAGGTACTCTTCTGGATTCCAGTTGCTGCCGGGCAGGGCAAGCAGCGTGTCACGAATGCCTGCGCCCATGCTGTTATTTGCCAGCAGCAGGTCTTCGGCCGGATAGATATCGGACATGCCCGGCACAATAATGCGGCAGGCATAAACGCCTAAGTGCTCGTAGTCCGCGATATAAACTTCCTGATCTTCGGCAGCAAAAATGGCCATCAGCGTGCTGAACTCTTGCTCGGTAGTGCCAGCAAACGTCCAGTCAACAAACGGATAATCGGCCGTTTCTTTAAACATATCCCAGGAAATCAGGCCGCTTGAATCAATAAAGTGGGTTTCCAGATTGGCGTGCTCTGCCACTTCTTCATCATCAAAGGTGGGTGGGGTAAAGACGTCCAAATCCTTGAGGCTGCGGCCCTGGAGCAGTTCAGTAACGGTGCGCTCCAGCGCAACGCCAAAGTCCGGATGCGCACCGAAGGACGCGAAACAGGTGCCATTGGCAGGGTTAAACAGGACCACACAGATAACCGGATATTTACCGCCCAGCGACGCGTCATACGCAAAGATTGGGAAGCCTTCAGCTTCCAGGCGCGCAATGGCCTCGACCACGGAAGGGTAGCGCGCCATCACTGACTCGGGGATGGCTGGGAGGCTGATCGATTCGGCAATGATACGGTTCTTAATGTAGCGCTCAAAGACCTCGGATAATCCCTGCACCCGCGCTTCATTGGCCGTATTGCCGGCCGACATGCCGTTCGATACGTAAAGGTTGCCAATGATGTTCATCGGGATATAGACGGTTTGCTGATCGGACTGGCGGGTAAAAGGCAGGGCGCAAATACCGCGCTCGCTGTTACCCGACTGGAGATCGATCAGGTCTGATGCGGCCACCGCATTTTCAGGATCGTAAAAGGCACGCAGGCGTGAGTCCAGGATCCCCTCTGGCAGGCTGTCATCTTCCGGAAGCGCAAACCATTTTTCATTGGGGTAATGAACAAAATCGCCTTGAGCGATGCGGTTACCCAGCCAGAAATCGGCAAAAAAGTAGTTCGTGGACAGGCGCTCAAAATATTCACCCAATGCGGAAGCCAGGGCGGCTTTCTTGCTGGCACCTTTGCCATTGGTAAAGCAGAGTGGACAGTCGCGGTCGCGAATATGCACAGACCAGACGTGTGGAACGGGATTAAGCCAGGAAGCTTCTTCTATATTAAAGCCCAGATCCTGCAGTTTGGTCTGGAAACGCGTAATGGAGTCTTCCAGGGCGGCATCTTTGCCCGGGATAAAAGTTTGCGTCATGGTGCCGCTCTCTCTGTGAATAGGGTGCCTAAAGCGCGCAATGATACGTTTTTTACCGCCTGTTCGCTATCAAGTCGCTGCAATTTTACTGGACGTTTTCTCATGTCAGGGTTTGTCTGCCAATACCGGCAGCGAGTGAAAGGAACGTCCCTCACAATATTTTGTGTTGGCTTGCATTGGTAACATAACCTCCGGTGCGCCGTGCTGAAAAAATGTGACCGGTGTTAGATTTATGATTGCAGCCACCAGAATGCAGTGATAAAACCGAATCGTTATTCATAACCGTTCGATATGACAGTGGTGAGGGAAATGACGCAAATTTATAATTTTAGCTCTGGGCCAGCGATGCTGCCGAGCGAAGTGCTCCGCCGTGCAGAACAAGAATTGACAAACTGGCATGGTCTGGGGACTTCAGTAATGGAGATCAGTCACCGCAGTAAAGAGTTTATTCAGGTGGCCGAGGAAGCGGAAGCGGACTTCCGTGATCTGCTAAAAATCCCCTCTAATTACAAAGTTTTATTCTGCCACGGCGGCGCACGTGCGCAGTTTGCTGCGGTACCGGGTAACCTGCTGGGCAGCGCCACCAGTGCGGATTATGCCGACGGCGGCTACTGGGCGCACAGCGCCATTAAAGAAGCGGCAAAATATTGTTCGCCCCGCACGCTGGATGTCAAAACGACCCTTGAGGGAAAACGCGCCATTCTGCCTATGCGTGAGTGGGACGTCAGCGATGCGGCAGCCTATTTGCACTTCTGCCCGAATGAAACCATTGACGGCGTTGCCATTGATGAAGAACCTGATTTTGGCGACAAGGTCGTCGTTGCCGATCTCTCTTCCACGATTTTATCCCGCTCTATTGATGTCAGCCGCTATGGCGTGATTTATGCGGGCGCCCAGAAAAATATTGGTCCGGCGGGCATTACCCTGGTCATCGTCCGGGACGATCTGTTAGGTAAAGCGCATCAAAGTGTGCCTTCCATTCTGGATTACAGTGTTCTGGCGGAAAACGACTCCATGTTCAACACGCCGCCAACGTTCGCCTGGTACCTGAGCGGTCTGGTATTCAAGTGGCTGAAGCAGAAAGGCGGCGTCGGTGAAATTGAAAAAATTAATCAGGCAAAAGCGGGCTTGCTTTACGACCTCATTGATAAGAGTGATTTCTACCGTAACGATGTCGCTCTGCTGAACCGTTCGCGAATGAATATTCCTTTCCAACTTGCGGATGCGTCACTCGACAGCCTGTTCCTGGAAGAGTCATTTAAAGCAGGTTTGCATGCCTTGAAAGGCCATCGCGTTGTTGGCGGCATGCGTGCATCCATCTACAATGCGATGCCGCTGGAAGGTGTTAAAGCCCTCACAGACTTCATGATCGATTTCGAACGCCGCCACGGCTGATTATTCCCCAGTCAGTGGGACTGCTGACACCTGACTCCGCCATACGGCGGAGTTGTCGTTTTTTTGAGGATAGAGTTTCACATGCAAGATTCCCTGACCCTTCAGCCCATTGCTCGCGTAAATGGCACGGTTAATTTGCCCGGCTCCAAGAGTGTTTCAAACCGCGCGCTGCTGCTGGCCGCATTGGCGAACGGCAAAACCCGACTCACTAATCTGCTGGACAGTGATGATGTTAAGCACATGCTTAATGCGCTTAAGGCTCTGGGCGTCGATTTCACGCTTTCCAGCGATCGTACCGTTTGCGACGTTACCGGAAAGGGCGGACCGCTTCAGGCGTCACAACCCGTTGAACTCTTCCTGGGCAATGCTGGTACGGCTATGCGTCCGCTGGCTGCGGCGCTGTGCCTTGGCGAGCAGGATGTGGTGCTGACGGGCGAACCGCGGATGAAAGAGCGGCCGATAGGGCATCTGGTTGACGCGCTACGTCAGGGCGGCGCCCAAATCGATTACCTTGAGAATACGGATTATCCCCCTGTTCGTCTGCGTGGCGGCTTTACGGGCGGAGAGGTCACCGTTGACGGTAGCGTATCCAGTCAGTTTTTGACCGCGTTGCTGATGACGGCGCCGTTAGCTCAGGAAGACACGCGAATCACGATTAAAGGCGATCTGGTCTCGAAACCCTACATCGACATTACCCTGCACCTGATGCGCTGTTTTGGCGTGGAGGTTGAAAATCAGCACTACCAGCATTTCCTGATCCAGGGAAAACAGCAGTATCAGTCACCGGGGGAGTATCTGGTGGAGGGCGATGCGTCTTCTGCGTCCTATTTCCTGGCGGCGGCCGCGATTAAAGGCGGCACTGTGCGAGTGACCGGTATCGGTCGTCATAGCGTACAAGGCGATATTCGTTTTGCCGACGTGCTGGAAAAAATGGGTGCCACCATCGAGTGGGGTGACGATTTCATTGCCTGTACGGCGGGCAAGCTGCAGGCTATTGATATGGATATGAACCATATTCCCGATGCCGCGATGACAATTGCCACTGCCGCGCTGTTTGCTGAAGGCACGACCCAACTGCGCAATATCTACAACTGGCGGGTTAAAGAAACCGATCGCCTGACGGCGATGGCAACAGAACTCCGTAAAGTTGGGGCTGAAGTCGAAGAAGGGCACGACTTTATCCGTGTTACCCCGCCGGCTAAGCTGATGCATGCTGACATCGGAACTTATAACGACCATCGTATGGCTATGTGTTTTTCGCTGGTGGCGTTATCAGATACGCCCGTAACAATTCTTGACCCGGGCTGTACTGCTAAAACCTTCCCTGACTATTTTGAGCAACTGGCAAAAATTAGCCATAACGCCTGAGTCCTGTGCCCGGTGAGTATTTCACCGGGCCGTTTTCCCTGTCTCATTTCTCGCGTCAAAAAGCCCTTTTTCAGACGAAATTTCGCCTAACCTTCTCTCTTAAGGGTAACGCCGTGTCGCAGGGCAGCGTATAATGCCCGACATTTGTGATGGCCAACTGGCCAAAATGCGCGCAGCAACAGGAGGGAATAATGACAGCAACTGCCCCGGTCATAACTATTGATGGGCCAAGTGGTGCGGGAAAGGGCACCCTGTGCAAAGCGATGGCGGAAGCATTGCAGTGGCATTTACTGGACTCTGGCGCGATTTACCGTGTTCTGGCGTTAGCTGCATTACATCACCAGGTTGATATCGAATCTGAAGAAGGACTGGTGCCGATTGCCGCTCACCTTGATGTGCGCTTCATCTCACAGAACGGTGAGATGCAGGTCATCCTTGAAGGCGAAGAAGTCACCAGCGAAATTCGCACCCAGGAAGTGAGCAATACCGCGTCGCGCGTTGCGGCATTTCCTCGCGTGCGTGAAGCCCTGTTACGCCGCCAGCGCGCCTTTCGCGAGGCTCCCGGCCTGATTGCCGATGGGCGTGATATGGGAACCGTTGTTTTCCCCGACGCGCCTGTGAAGATTTTCCTTGATGCCAGCCCGGAAGTCCGTGCAGAACGACGTATGCTACAGTTGCAGGACAAGGGCTTTAATGTTAACTTTGATCGCCTTTTAGCCGAGATAAAAGAGCGCGACGACCGCGATCGTAACCGCGCTATAGCGCCATTAGTGCCTGCTGAAGATGCGTTAGTGTTGGATTCAACACAGATGTCTATCGAGCAAGTTATTGATAAAGCGTTAGATTATGCCCGCAAAACGCTGGGCATTTAACATTTTGGTTTAAACGAATTGTATTAACCCTGTGCCAGGGATCCGGTGCAGGGCATGTGAAACAACCCCATCCGACATGAAGTCAGATGGACGTTAAATTGAAGAATCCTAAGATTATCAATATGACTGAATCTTTTGCTCAACTATTTGAAGAATCCCTGAAAGAAATCGAAACCCGCCCGGGTTCCATCGTTCGTGGCGTCGTTGTCTCTATCGACAAAGACGTTGTTCTGGTTGATGCGGGCCTGAAATCTGAATCTGCAATTCCTGCAGAGCAGTTCAAAAACGCAGCCGGCGAACTGGAAATCCAGGTTGGTGACGAAGTTGACGTTGCTCTGGACGCAGTGGAAGACGGCTTCGGTGAAACTCTGCTGTCCCGTGAGAAAGCTAAGCGTCATGAAGCTTGGATCACGCTGGAAAAAGCTTACGAAGAAGCTGAAACTGTTACCGGTATTATCAACGGCAAAGTCAAAGGTGGCTTCACAGTTGAGCTGAACGGTATCCGTGCGTTCCTGCCAGGTTCACTGGTAGATGTGCGTCCAGTGCGTGACACGCTGCACCTGGAAGGCAAAGAGCTTGAATTCAAAGTGATCAAGCTGGATCAGAAACGCAACAACGTCGTGGTTTCACGTCGTGCGGTTATCGAATCTGAGAACAGTGCAGAGCGCGATCAGCTGCTGGAAAACCTGCAGGAAGGCATGGAAGTCAAAGGTATCGTTAAGAACCTGACTGACTACGGTGCGTTCGTTGATCTGGGCGGCGTTGACGGCCTGCTGCACATCACTGATATGGCCTGGAAGCGCGTTAAGCATCCAAGCGAGATCGTGAATGTTGGCGATGAAATCAACGTTAAAGTCCTGAAATTCGACCGCGAGCGTACCCGTGTATCTCTGGGTCTGAAGCAGCTGGGCGAAGATCCATGGGTGGCTATCGCTAAGCGCTATCCAGAAGGCACCAAGCTGACTGGTCGTGTGACCAACCTGACTGATTACGGCTGCTTCGTAGAAATCGAAGAAGGCGTTGAAGGTCTGGTACACGTTTCAGAAATGGACTGGACCAACAAAAACATCCATCCGTCTAAAGTTGTTAACGTAGGCGATGTGGTTGAAGTAATGGTTCTGGACATCGATGAAGAGCGTCGTCGTATCTCCCTGGGTCTGAAGCAGTGTAAATCTAACCCATGGCAGCAGTTCGCCGAGACTCACAATAAAGGCGATCGCGTTGAAGGTAAAATCAAGTCAATCACTGACTTCGGTATCTTCATCGGCCTGGACGGCGGCATCGACGGTCTGGTTCACCTGTCTGACATCTCCTGGAACGCGACTGGCGAAGAAGCCGTTCGTGAGTACAAAAAAGGTGACGAAATCGCTGCCGTTGTACTGCAGGTTGATGCAGAGCGCGAGCGTATCTCTCTGGGCGTTAAACAGCTGGCAGAAGATCCGTTCAACAACTACATCACTTTGAACAAGAAAGGTGCCATCGTCACCGGTAAAGTGACTGCAGTTGATGCTAAAGGTGCTACAGTTGAATTAGCAGACGGCGTTGAAGGTTACCTGCGCGCTTCTGAAGCTTCACTGGACCGCATCGAAGACGCTACGCTGGTTCTGAACGTAGGCGACGACGTTGAAGCTAAATTCACCGGCGTTGACCGTAAAAACCGCGTTGTTAGCCTGTCTGTTCGTGCGAAAGACCAGGCTGACGAGAAAGAAGCCATCAATACTGTTAACACCAAACAGGAAGAAGGCAACTTCTCTAGCGCTATGGCTGAAGCGTTCAAAGCGGCTAAAGGCGAGTAATCGACCTTGCACCGGGCGGATTTATTCGCCCGGTTTCGGTAAAAGCTGTCATACATTCCTGTAGGGATTAACCGGAGGTTACATGACCAAGTCAGAACTGATTGAAAGGCTGGCGGGACAGCATACTCATATACCGGCGAAAGTCGTTGAGGATGCAGTCAAAGAAATGCTGGAGCACATGGCCACGACGCTGGCACAGGGCGAACGCATTGAAATCCGGGGATTCGGCAGCTTTTCGTTGCATTATCGCGCTCCGCGCACCGGTCGTAACCCGAAAACGGGTGACAAAGTGGATCTGGAAGGTAAATACGTTCCCCACTTCAAGCCGGGCAAAGAACTGCGTGACCGTGCAAACATTTACGGCTAAGCCGATACCGAACCGCCTAAACGACATCTCCGGATGTCGTTTTTTTTTGCCTGTCACCTGCGATGGATCTCTCTTCCAGAAAAATGTCTCTTCGCTGCAACGGCCGATTTTTACTGCGATCCTTCACCTGGTGAACAACGAATGCGCTTTATCCTGAGAAGTCGTGCGGCATACTTGTGGCACGACAGGAGCGGGATGCATTATGTTGACATGGATTTTACTGGCAAGAATCGCCGCGATCACGACGTTACCCTTACTGGTGTTACCCGGGCTTCCTTCCCCTTTCACCATATTGGTGCTGCTGTTGAGTGGTGTCTGCGTGATTGCCTTGTCTCATCGCAGGATCCGCATCGCCGGCGTGGCGCTCCTGTTCACGGCCTGGGGGCTTTTTAATGCACAATCACTGGTAAAAGACACCGAAATGATGATTGCTGCCCCGGGGAAGTTTGATGTGCAAATTGAGGACGTCCATCAGACGCATTCGCGCATCAGAGTCAGATTGCTAAAAGTGGACGATCACATTCTCTTTCCGCCGCGCTTTGCGTGGCTTTCGTTGCCGGATAACGCCAGTGAGTATTGCCCCGGTCAGCGTGGAAAGATGATGCTCAGGCTGAGAGCGGTGCATGCCAGGCTCAACGAAGGGGCGTTTGATGCGCAGCGCTTCGCCATGGCGAATCATGCACCCGTGCAGGGCCGTATTGTTTCCCAGACCATCACGCACGCCTCCTGCAGCGTGCGCTGGCGATTTATCACTCACCATCGTCAGCAAAACGGCCACTTGCCTGCCTCAGCCACGCTTGAAGCGTTAGCCTTTGGCATCCGGGACAACCTCAGCGAGGCGATCCGACAGCTGTTAAGGGATACCGGTACCGCGCACCTTATGGCAATTTCAGGCATGCACATTGCTTTGGCAGCAGGGACAGGGTGGTTACTGGCACGAGGAAGCCAGATTCTGTTTCCGGCCCGCGCTGTCAGCTATCTGTATCCTGTCATTATGGGATGGCTTTTTGCCGCGCTGTATACCTGGCTTTCCGGGGCGCATGCACCTGCGCAGCGGGCATTACTGGCACTGACACTCTGGGCTGTAACACGTTTCGTTGGCGTGCAGTTGAGTAGCTGGCAAGTCTGGACGCTGTGTGTGGGTTTACTGCTTGCCGTCGACCCGCTTACGGTACTCTCTGACAGCTTCTGGCTTTCTGTGTTGGCGGTGGGCATGCTGTTGACCTGGTACCACTGGTTCCCACTGGCGGCGCGCTTTCGGCACGCACGCCGCTGGTTACCGATACAGCTTCTCCACCTGCAGTCAGGCATGATGATTTTGATGCTGCCGTTACAGGCGGGCTTGTTCAACGGCATTAGTATAACGGCGCTGATAGCCAATCTGCTGGCCATCCCGGTGGTGTCATTTGTCACGGTGCCGTTAATACTGGTTGCGATGCTGCTACCGGTGCCGGCACTCTCCACCTGGTTTTGGCTGGCGGCAGATGGCTCTCTTCGTTTTCTGTTAACCAGCCTGGCGCTGTTGCCGCCGGGCTGGTGGCCATTGCAGGGGGCAGCCTTTTTTATGCTCATGGTGTGGGGCGGCTTGCTGGTCTGGCGCACTGGTGCACTGTTCAGCCTGCCGTGGAGCTGCAGCGCTATCGCACTGGCCATGGTGTTTTCCCGCCACTATAAACCGGAAAGGGAATGGCGCATTGATATGCTGGATGTCGGGCATGGCTTGAGCGTGGTCATCAGTCAGGGCCGTGAGGCCGTGTTGTACGATACGGGGCCACGCTGGCAACACAGTGATGCAGGAACACGCGTGATTACGCCCTGGTTACAACATAAAGGTCTGGTACTGCAGGAGGTTATTCTGAGCCACAGACATCTCGATCATACCGGCGGGCTCGCTGCCATTCTGCAACGCTGGCCTGGGATAAAGGTGCGCAGCAGCCTGGAGGGAACGCACCATTTGGCCTGCGTTCGGGGAGCGACATGGCGTTGGAAGCAGCTAAATTTCAGCGTGCTCTGGCCACTCAGTTCACCCAATAAAGGTGAAAATAACGACTCCTGCGTGGTGAGCGTTGATGACGGAAATGTCCGGCTGTTGCTGACCGGCGATCTGGAAAAACTGGCTGAGCAGCAGTTGGTCAGGCTGGAGAAGCAGCAGCTAAAAGCCGATATTTTGCAGGTTCCCCATCATGGCAGCCGCACGTCATCCTCTCGATTACTGCTTCGTAGCGTGGCCGGACACACCGCGATTGCCTCTCTGGCGCGCTATAATGCATGGCGAATGCCGGCTAAACCTGTATTACGTAATTACCACGAATATGGCTATAACTGGCTCGATACAGGGCAATCTGGACAGATAAGCATCAGAGTTGGTAAAGGTAAAATGCAGGTTTTTACCCTCAGAGAACAATTAATGCCCCGTTGGTATCATCAGTGGTTTGGCGTCAAACGCGAATCCAGGTAGAATGGCCGGCTATTTCCAACAACGTGAATAAATAATGCATCAAGATAAAGATCTCTCAACGTGGCAGACATTCCGTCGACTCTGGCCGATGATCGCACCCAACAAAGCTGGCTTAATTGTGGCGGCTACGGCCCTGATTATTAATGCCGCAGGCGATACGTTAATGCTCTCCCTGTTGAAGCCTTTGCTGGATGACGGCTTTGGTAAAGCGGACAGGTCCGTGATGCTGTGGATGCCGTTGGCAGTTATTGGCTTGATGCTGGTTCGCGGCGTAAGTAGCTATATTTCCAGCTACTGCATTTCCTGGGTATCCGGGAACGTGGTCATGAATATGCGCCGGCGTCTGTTCAGTCATATGATGGGCATGCCGGTGGCCTTCTTCGATCAGCAGTCTACGGGTACGCTCCTCTCGCGTATCACCTATGACTCGGAGCAGGTTGCATCGTCTTCATCAGGCGCACTGGTCACGGTCGTGCGCGAAGGCGCGTCCATCATCGGCCTGTTTATCATGATGTTCTATTACAGCTGGCAGCTGTCGCTGATTCTCATCGTGCTCGCCCCCATTGTTTCCTTTGCCATTCGTATGGTGTCGAAGCGCTTCCGCAACATCAGCAAATCCATGCAAAACACCATGGGGCAGGTGACAACCAGTGCCGAGCAGATGCTGAAAGGGCATAAAGAAGTGCTGATTTTTGGCGGACAGGAAATCGAATCGGCGCGTTTTGCCAAGGTCAGCAACCGTATGCGCCAGCAGGGTATGAAGCTGGTGTCAGCGTCCTCGATCTCCGATCCGGTTATTCAGCTGATTGCCTCGCTGGCGCTGGCGTTTGTGCTTTATGCGGCGAGTTTCCCCAGCGTGATGGATACCTTGACCGCCGGTACGATCACTGTGGTGTTCTCATCCATGATTGCGCTGATGCGCCCGCTTAAGTCACTGACCAACGTGAATGCTCAGTTCCAGCGTGGTATGGCGGCCTGCCAGACGCTGTTCTCCATTCTGGACAGCGAGCAGGAAATTGACAACGGTAAGCGTGAAATTACCCGCGCGAAAGGGGATGTCGAGTTCCGTAATGTGACATTTACCTATCCGGGCGGTGAAACGCCTGCCTTGAAAGACATTAATCTGGCGCTGCCGGCAGGCAAAACGGTAGCCCTGGTGGGGCGTTCAGGCTCGGGTAAATCGACCATGGCAAGCCTGCTGACCCGTTTTTATGATATTCAGCAGGGCAACATTTTGCTGGATGGCTACGATTTGCGCGAGTACACCTTATCGTCATTGCGTAATCAGGTCGCGCTGGTGTCGCAAAATGTGCACCTGTTTAATGATACCGTCGCCAATAACATTGCCTATGCGCGCAGCGAGCAGTACAGCCGTGAGGAGATTGAAAAAGCGGCGACCATGGCTCATGCCATGGATTTTATCAATAAAATGGATAAAGGGCTGGATACGGTTATCGGCGAAAACGGCGTCCTGTTGTCTGGCGGTCAGCGTCAACGTATCGCCATTGCGCGTGCGTTACTGCGCGACTGTCCTATCCTGATTCTTGACGAGGCCACTTCGGCGCTGGATACGGAATCTGAGCGTGCTATTCAGTCAGCCCTGGATGAGTTGCAGAAAAACCGTACTTCCCTGGTGATTGCACACCGCCTGTCGACTATCGAAAAAGCGGATGAAATTGTGGTCGTGGAAGAGGGCAAAATTATCGAGCGCGGCACGCATGCTGTGCTCCTTGCGGAAAAAGGCGCCTATGCCCAACTTCATAAAATGCAATTTGGCCAATGATTGAGCGCATCTGGAGCGGGCGATCGCCTTTATGGGTACTGCTATGGCCACTTAGTGTGCTATACGGGGCGATTACGGCATTGATCCGCTTCAGTTTTCAACGCGGCTGGCGCAAAAGCTGGCGTGCGCCCGTGCCTGTCGTGGTGGTCGGGAATTTAACCGCAGGCGGGAACGGCAAAACGCCGGTGGTGATTTGGCTGGTAGAGGCCCTGCAACAACGCGGCCTGCGTGTTGGCGTGATTTCACGAGGCTATGGCGGTAAAGCAGACCATTATCCATTGCAGGTCACTGCCGCAACCGCCACTGAACAGGCGGGTGACGAACCCGTTCTGATCGCCCAGCGCACGGCTGCGCCCGTGGCCGTTGCGCCGCGCCGCCGTGAGGCCATTGACCTTCTCCTGAAGCATCACGAGCTGGATCTGATTGTGACTGACGATGGTCTGCAGCATTACGCCTTGCAGCGCGATCGGGAGATTGTCGTGGTGGATGGCGTGCGCCGTTTCGGCAACGGCTGGTGGTTACCTGCTGGCCCAATGCGCGAACGCGCTTCACGTCTCAAAACGGTGGATGCCGTTATCGTCAATGGCGGCGAACCGCAGGCAGGTGAAATTGCGATGCAACTGCGCCCGGGCAAGGCGACGCATCTGCTGAGCGGCGAACAACGCCCGCTCAGCACCTTTCATAACGTTGTTGCTATGGCGGGAATTGGTCATCCGCCACGCTTCTTTAATACCTTAAAGCAGCAGGGGTTAACGCCTGTAGCGGAAATCGCTTTTGCCGACCACCATGCTTACAGCGAAGAAGAACTTTCACGTCTGCTGCAGCCTGAGCAGATGCTGTTGATGACCGAAAAAGATGCGGTTAAGTGCCGGGCATTCGCACAACCCTCGTGGTGGTATCTGCCGGTTGATGCACAACTGCACGCCGAGGCAGCCACCTTGCTGTTAGAGGATATAGAAAACCTTTGCCGTACGTCTGCACACCGGGCAAAGTACTAACCTCCCCATCTGATAAGGAAGAGAATGAGCATACATTCACTTTCGCGACAGCAGGCACGTAACATCCACCTCGCAGCTCAGGGTCTGCTCCGTCCGGCAGCCCGCCGGGCGCGTCAGCAGGACATTCCAGACTGTATTACCCGAATGGCCTTACTACAAATCGACACCATCAATGTGGTTGCCCGAAGCCCTTATCTGGTGCTGTTTAGTCGTTTAGGGGATTACCCTCAATCCTGGCTGGATACATCCCTGGCTCAGGGGGACATTTTTGAGTACTGGGCCCACGAAGCCTGCTTTATTCCGCGCAACGATTACAAATTACTGCGACATCGCATGCTCTCGCCCGAACGCCTGGGCTGGAAATACAGTGCGCAATGGGCTGCCGAGTATCAGCAGGAGATGGCCGATTTACTGACCTACATCCGCGATAACGGCCCCGTCAGATCGGCCGATTTTGCCACCGAAAAAAATCATAAACCGGGATGGTGGGCGTGGAAACCGCACAAGCGGCATCTCGAAAATCTGTTTAGCGCAGGTGAATTGATGGTAGCAGAGCGCCGAAATTTTCAGCGAGTCTACGATTTACGCACCCGGGTGATGCCGGACTGGCAGGATGCGATCCACGCGATCGGCGAGGATGAAGCGATCCAATTGATGTTGATGAACAGTGCGCGCAGCCTGGGGATTTTTCGCAGTGAATGGCTGGCCGATTATTACCGGCTGAAACAGGCACCGATCAAAGCCTTTATCCAATCGGCGCAGGTCGCGGGAGACATTATTCCGGTCGAGGTCAAGGGGATGGGCGCGATGTGGCTGCACCAGAGCGCGCTGCCCGGATTAACGACGCCTTTGAAAGCGACGCACACCGCGCTGTTATCCCCATTTGATCCCGTAGTCTGGGATCGAAAGCGGGCGCGAGAACTGTTTGATTTTGACTACCGTATCGAATGCTACACGCCTGCCGAAAAGCGCAGGTACGGTTACTTCGTTTTACCTTTGCTGCATCGTGGTCAGCTTAAAGCCCGGCTGGATGCACGAATGATTCGCGCGTCACGTCAGTTGGAGATCAAAAATATCTGGCTGGAGCACGACGTCTCTGTCACCACCTCCTTTCTCCAGGATGCACAACGGGCAATTACCCGTTTCGCGCGCTGGCAGGGTGCAGAGACGGTCGTGTTACAGCAGGCTCCTCCGGCGTTACTGGCACACTGGCCGCGGTTGTGGCCGCTGGATAATTCGTGATGCCACAACCGGTGTGGTTTACCCGCTCTTATCAACGCTGTGATATGCTTTAGCGCTTACGCTATCGGTCCGTGATGGAGGATATATGGATCACCGTTTACTCGAAATCGTTGCCTGCCCGGTTTGCAATGGCAAGCTGTATTACAACAACGAACAGCAAGAACTGATCTGCAAGCCCGATGCACTGGCTTTTCCGGTGCGCGATGGCATTCCGGTCCTGTTGGAAAACGAAGCCCGTACGTTGTCGGTTGAAGAGATCCATCCATGAGTTTCATTGCCATCATTCCTGCTCGTTATGCCTCAACCCGTCTACCCGGTAAACCCTTGGTCGATATTCATGGCAAGCCGATGGTGGTACATGTGATGGAACGCGCGCGCGAATCCGGTGCCAGCCGGGTTATCGTGGCGACCGATCACCCGGATGTGGCCGGCGCAGTGGAAGCGTCGGGAGGCGAAGTTTGCATGACGCGCGCCGATCATCATTCAGGCACAGAACGCCTTGCCGAAGTGATTGAGAAGTATCAGTTCGCAGACGATCAAATTATCGTCAATGTTCAGGGCGATGAGCCTATGATCCCGGCCGAAATCGTGCACCAGGTGGCGAATAATCTGGCGCAGTCTGAGGCCGGTATGGCGACGCTGGCCGTGCCCATTACCGATGCAGAAGAAGCCTTTAATCCTAACGCCGTGAAAGTCGTTATGGATGCCAAAGGCTATGCGCTGTATTTTTCTCGTGCGACCATTCCCTGGGACCGCGAGCGCTATGCGGAATCACGCGATCGCATCGGCGATACGCTTCTCCGGCACATTGGCATTTACGCCTACCGGGCAGGCTTTATTCGCCGTTACATCGACTGGGCACCTTGTCCCCTTGAGCAGATTGAATTACTCGAGCAGCTCCGGGTGCTGTGGTACGGCGAAAAGATTCACGTGGCCGTAGCAAAAACGGTGCCGGGCGTTGGGGTCGATACGCCAGAGGACCTGATTCGTGTGCGCGCTGCCATGCGCGGCTGAGGTCATCCGACAGGTTCAGGGCGTGACTACGGCTCTCCGCGCTTCTGATTACCCGATTGAAGGATGCGCGCGGCGTCGTGCGCATCCTCCAACGCTGTTACGAAGCGGGTGTTTCGGCGGGGGGATTAATGCGTTGCAATGCACTGCCGAGCGTTTCATAGATGGCGCGTTCGCTGTGGCCCATCCACAGCGGAGAAGGAAAAGCCCGCTCCCACCAGTTGAGCGGGGAGGTAATTGCCAACTGGTTCGACGGTGCGGCAATCGGGTTAAGCCCTGCCTGCTGGAAGAAACGCATGGCACGCGGCATATGATTCGCTGATGTGACCAGCAAAAAGGAATGATGCCCGATCACTGCGCTGACCGCCCGCGCTTCCTGCTCAGTATCCTTGGGTTGATCCAGAATATGAATATGAGCGTCAGGTACGCCAAGGCTTTCGGCGACCTGTGCGGCCACCCACGCATTACTTTTGGGATTGTGCCCTGCAGCAGCACCGGTAAAGACCATCGTTGCCTGCGGGTTACGCAGCCACTGACGCACGCCCTCTGTCACGCGAGGCAAACTGTTATTCAACAAGTTTGAGCTGGGTGCCCAGGCAGGATTGTAGGTATAGCCTCCACCCAGTACCACGATGTAATCCACTTTCTGGCTACCATTCCATGTTGAATAGTGCGACTCCACCGGCAATAACAGGCGGTCTGCCACAGGCTGTAGGCTAATCAGTAATATTATCAGCCAGCTCACCGAGATGAGTATTTTGCCGCTTTTCTGCCAGCGGCTGAACCAAAGCAGTAAAATGCCTGCCGCCATCAGTAAAAGCAGAAAAGGCAAGGGCAGCAACAGGTTACCGACGGCCTTTTTCAGCATAAAAACCATGTAAAAAACCTCTTGTTGTCCGAAAAAACAGCAGCCAGAGCGCAAGAATGGTATCAAAGCTTCATTCTTACCGTACCTGTGACAAAATAGCATATGTTTCACCGCAGCATACCGGAGCCCACGCCATGCAGGATCGTAACTTTGACGATCTCGCGGATAAATTTTCGCAAAACATTTACGGCACAACCAAAGGCCTGGTGCGTCAGGCCATCTTATGGGATGAGCTGGAAACGATTCTTCCCAGCCTGTCATCCTCCGCGCTGAACGTACTGGATGCGGGCGGCGGCATCGGTCAGATGTCCAGCGGGCTGGCTGGGCGGGGCCACCAGATACTGCTGTGCGATCTTTCCGGAGAGATGTTACGCCGTGCCCAGGAAAATGCGGATGCGCTGGGTGTGAGCCACAACATGCAATTCAAACAAATTAGCGCGCAGCAGGTCGGTGAACATTTGGATAAGCCGGTGGATCTGGTATTGTTTCACGCTGTGCTTGAGTGGGTTGCGGAACCTGAAGCGGTGTTAAAAGCCTTGTTTGATACACTGCGCCCCGGCGGCGTGCTGTCGTTGATGTTTTACAACCTGCATGGGTTAACATTACGCACCCTGACGCTGGGCAACTTTGGTTATCTGCGCACTAACTTGACCAAACGCAAGAAGCGCACGCTGTCACCGGACTATCCCCGCGATCCCGATGACGTATATCGTTGGCTGGAGAACTGTGGTTTTCAGATTGAACGGCGTGCCGGGATTCGCGTATTCAGCGATTATATGAAGCCGCCTAAAGGCGAGCCAAAGAGCGACGACGAAATTATTGAGATGGAGCGGCGCTTTTGCCGCCAGGAACCCTTTTTAAGCTTAGGGCGTTACATCCACGTGACCGCGCGCAAACCCGGGCAGAAGGACGAATTATGAGTGAATTTTCCCAGACGGTACCGGAGCTGGTATCCTGGGCGCGCAAGAATGACTTCTCGCTTGCGCTGCCAGTTGAACGTCTGGCTTTTTTGCTGGCCATCGCCACGCTAAATGGCGAACGCATGGACGGTGAAATGAGCGAAGGTGACCTGATTGATGCGTTTCGTCACGTCAGCAAAGCCTTTGAGCAAACCAGTGAAACGGTGTTGGTACGCGCCAACAACGCCATCAACGATATGGTGCGCCAGCGCCTGTTAAACCGCTTTACCAGTGAGTTAACCGAGGGCAATGCGATTTATCGCCTGACCCCGTTGGCCATTGGCATCACTGATTACTATATTCGCCAGCGGGAATTCTCCACGCTGCGCCTGTCAATGCAGCTTTCTATCGTGGCGGCGGAGCTGAAGCGCGCCGCGGATGCGGCTCAGGAAAACGGCGATGAATTTCACTGGCACCGCAACGTGTTCGCGCCGCTGAAATATTCGGTGGCCGAAATTTTCGACAGTATCGATATGACGCAGCGCCTGATGGATGAGCAACAGCAGGCGGTTAAGACGGATATTGCCGAACTGCTGAACAAAGACTGGCGAGCCGCGATTTCGAGCTGTGAAATGTTGCTGTCGGAAACCTCAGGTACGCTGCGTGAACTGCAGGATACGCTGGAGGCAGCGGGCGATAAGCTGCAGGAAAATCTGCTGCGCATTCAGGATGCCACGCTGGACAGCCCGGATCTGGGTTTTGTCGACAAACTGGTTTTCGATTTGCAAAGCAAACTCGATCGCATTACCAGTTGGGGGCAGCAGGCCATCGATCTCTGGATTGGCTACGATCGCCACGTGCATAAATTCATTCGTACCGCCATCGACATGGACAAAAACCGCGTTTTCGCCCAGCGTTTGCGTGTTTCTGTGCAGAACTATTTTGATGCGCCCTGGGCGCTCACCTATGCCAACGCCGAACGTCTTTACGATATGCGTGACGACGAACTGACGCTGCGCAATGACGAAGTTATGGGCGAATTGCCGGCCGAGCTGGAGTTTGAAGAATTCAATGAAATTCGCGAGCAGCTGGCGGCCATGATTGAAGAAGCCTTAGAGATTTATAAAACGCAGCAAAAACCGCTCAACCTCGCCGCTGTGATGCGCGACTATCTGGCTCAATATCCACGCGCGCGTCACTTTGACCTGGCGCGTATTGTGGTGGATCAGGCCGTGCGGCTCGGCGTAGCGGAAGCCGATTTAGCCGGCTTGCCTGTGGAATGGCAAGCCATTAATGATTACGGAGCCAAGGTGCAGGCACATGTCATCGACAAATATTGAACAAGTGATGCCGGTTAAACTGGCACAGGCACTGGCAAATCCGATTTTTCCGGCGCTGGACAGCCAGTTACGCGCCGGACGCCACATTGGTATCGAAGAGCTGGACAATCATGCTTTTCTGATGGATTACCAGCAGTATCTGGAAGAGTTTTACACCCGCTACAACGTTGAGCTGATTCGCGCGCCAGAGGGATTCTTCTATCTGCGTCCGCGTTCAACCACGCTCATTCCCCGTTCTGTCCTGTCTGAGCTGGATATGATGGTCGGTAAAATCCTTTGCTATCTCTATCTCAGCCCGGAACGCCTGGCGAATGAAGGCATTTTTACCCAGCAGGAACTTTATGACGAGCTGCTGTCCCTGGCGGATGAAAGTAAACTGCTGAAACTGGTTAATCAGCGCTCAACCGGCTCAGATCTCGATCGCGCCAAGCTGCAGGAAAAAATGCGTGCGTCTTTAAGCCGCCTGCGCCGTCTTGGCATGGTGTGGTTTTTTGGCAACGACAGCAGCAAGTTCCGTATTATCGAGTCCGTTTTTCGCTTCGGCGCCGATGTGCGCAGCGGTGACGATCCGCGGGAAGCGCAGCTGCGCCTGATTCGTGACGGTGAGGCAATGTTGCTGGATAACGCCACGGCCACGACTGAGGCTGATGACAGTGATGAGAATGACAGCGATGCGGGTGATATCGCGGAGGAAGAACAGGCATGATTGAACGCGGCAAATTTCGTTCGCTAACGCTGATCAACTGGAACGGTTTTTTTGCCCGAACCTTTGATCTCGATGAACTGGTCACCACGCTGTCGGGCGGTAACGGGGCAGGCAAGTCAACCACCATGGCGGCCTTTGTAACGGCGCTTATCCCTGACTTAACGCTGCTGCACTTCCGTAACACGACCGAAGCGGGCGCGACCTCAGGATCACGTGATAAAGGCCTGCACGGTAAACTCCGTGCCGGTGTTTGCTATGCCATGCTGGACGTCGTCAATTCACGTCACCAACGCGTGGTGGCGGGCGTCAGACTGCAGCAGATCGCCGGACGCGATAAGAAAGTCGATATCAAACCTTTCAGTATTCATGGTTTACCTACAGATACGCTGCCTACTGATATGCTGACGGAAATCCTCAACAGCCGTCAGGCGCGCGTGTTACCGCTTAATGAGGTAAAAGAACGCGTTGAGGCGCTGGAAGGCGTGCAGTTCCGTCAGTACAGCTCGGTCACCGACTATCACGCCATGATGTTTGATCTCGGCGTTGTCCCGCGTCGTCTGCGTTCGGCCAGCGATCGCAGCAAGTTTTACCGCCTGATTGAAGCCTCTCTTTACGGCGGTATCTCCAGTGCGATTACCCGCTCGCTACGTGATTATCTGTTGCCGGAAAACAGCGGCGTGCGTAAAGCCTTTCAGGATATGGAAGCGGCGCTGCGCGAGAACCGTATGACGCTGGAAGCGATCCGCGTCACCCAGTCGGATCGTGACCTGTTTAAGCACCTTATTTCTGAGGCCACCAGCTATGTGTCGGCGGATTATATGCGTCATGCCAACGAGCGACGCATCCACCTCGACAGCGCCTTACAGCTGCGCAATGAGCTGCTCAGCGGTCGCAAACAGCTGGCTTCTGAACAGTACCGCCATGTAGAGATGGCGCGCGAGCTGGCCGAACACAGCGGGGCGGAAAACGATCTCGAAGTCGATTATCAGGCGGCGAGCGATCACCTGAATCTGGTGCAGACGGCGATGCGCCAGCAGGAAAAAATCACGCGCTATGACAGCGATATTGAAGATCTTACGATCCGTCTGGAAGAGCAGAGCGAAGTCGTTGCTGAAGCGCGTGAAATCCAGGAAGAAAATGAGGCCCGTGCCGAAGCCGCAGAACTGGAAGTGGATGAGCTGAAGAGCCAGTTGGCCGATTTTCAGCAGGCGCTGGATGTGCAGCAAACCCGTGCTATTCAGTATCAACAGGCATTACAGGCGCTGGAACGCGCCCGCACGCTCTGTCAGTTGCCAGACTTAACCATCGATAATGCCGCCGAATGGCAGGCCAGTTTCCAGGCGAAAGAAGAAGAAGCCACCGGGCAACTGCTGAATCTGGAGCAGAAGCTGAGCGTAGCAGAAGCCGCCCACAGCCAGTTTGAACAGGCGTTATCACTGGTCACCAGTATTGCCGGTGAGGTTAGCCGCAAAGAAGCCTGGCAGGTCGGGCGCGATCTGCTGCGCGATGCCAGCAATCAACGTCACCATGCCGATCAGCTTTCCTCCCTGCGCCTGCGCCTGAATGAACTCGAACAGCGCCTGCGTGAGCAGCAGGAAGCCGAGCGTCTGCTGGCAGAGTTCTGTAAACGTCAGGGGCAGCACTACGATCCTGACGCGCTGGAAGGCCTTCAGCGTGAGCTTGAAGCGCAAATCGAGCAGCTGAACAGCAGCGTGGCAGACGCGGGCGAACAGCGCATGATGATGCGTCAGGAACTTGAGCAACTGCGCGAACGTATCACCGCGCTGACCGCGCGCGCGCCGCACTGGCTGGCCGCGCAAGAAATCCTGACTCAGCTCAGTGAGCAAACCGGTCAGGACCTGGCCAACAGCCAGGATGTGACGGAATACATGCAGCAGCTGCTGGAGCGCGAGCGTGAAACCACCGTTGAGCGTGACGAAGTCGCAGCCCGCAAGCGTGAAATTGAGCAGCAGATTGAACGCCTCAGCCAACCGGGCGGTGCCGAAGATCCTCGCCTGAATCAGCTGGCTGAGCGATTTGGCGGCGTACTGTTGTCGGAAATTTATGATGACGTAACGCTGGACGATGCGCCTTACTTTTCTGCCTTGTACGGCCCATCGCGCCACGCCATTGTCGTACCCGATCTGTCGCTGGTGCGCGAGCAACTCGATGGCTTAGAAGAGTGCCCGGAAGATCTGTACCTGATCGAAGGGGATCCGCAGTCGTTTGATGACAGCGTGTTTAGCGTAGACGAGCTCCAGAACGCCGTCGTGGTAAAAGTCGCCGAGCGTCAGTGGCGCTATTCCCGCTTCCCGAAAATCCCGCTGTTTGGTCGGGCGGCGCGCGAAAACCAGCTTGAATTACTCAATAACGAGCGCGACCGGCTGGCGGAACGTTACGCCACCTTGTCGTTTGACGTACAGAAGACGCAACGTCTGCATCAGTCATTTAGTCGCTTTATCGGCAGCCATCTTGCGGTGGCCTTTGATGATGACCCAGAAGCGCAAATCCGTCAGCTCGGCGCCCGTCGCGGTGAGCTGGAACGTGCGCTCAATCAGCATGAAAGTAATAATCAGCAACAGCGTCAGCAGTATGAACTGGCCAAAGAGGGCGTTGCACAGCTTAACCGCCTGCTGCCGCGCATCAGTCTGCTGCGGGATGAGACGCTGGCGGATCGCTGTGAGGAGATTCGCGAGCAGGTTGAAGAGGCACAGGAGGCCGCGCGTTTCCTCCATTTACATGGCGCAAAACTGGCCAGACTGGAGCCGATGCTTGCGGTACTGCAAAGCGATCCTGAACAGCATGAGCAGTTGCAGGCGGATTACCAGCAGGCGCAGCAACAGCAACGTAACGCGCGTCAGCAGGCGTTTGCCTTGACAGAAGTGGTGCAGCGTCGTGCGCATTTCGGCTATGACGACTCTGCCAGCATGCTGGGCGGCAACAACGATCTCAGCGACAAACTGCGTCAAAGGCTGGAGCAGGCAGAAGCCGAGCGCAGCCGCTGTCGTGAGCGTTTGCGCGGCCATCAGTCGCAGCTGACGCAATATTCTCAGGTGCTGGCATCGCTTAAAAGCGCCTATGATGCCAAGCGCGATATGCTGAAAGAGTTGCAGCAGGAAATGCAGGATATCGGTGTTCAGGCCGATGCCAGCGCGGAAGAACGCGCGCGTATCCGCCGCGATGAACTTTATACGGCGTTAAGTCACAACCGCGCCCGCCGTAATCAGCTGGAGAAACAGCTCACTTTCTGCGAAGCAGAAATGGACAACCTGCAGAAAAAACTGCGCCAGCTTGAACGTAACTATCACCAGAACCGCGAACAGGTGGTGAGTGCTAAGGCGGGCTGGTGCCTGGTGCTGCGTCTGGTGAAAGATAACGGTGTTGAACGTCGTCTGCATCGTCGTGAACTGGCTTATCTCAGTGGCGATGAACTGCGTTCCATGTCGGATAAGGCACTGGGCGCACTGCGCCTGGCGGTGGCCGATAACGAACATCTGCGCGATGTGCTGCGTTTGTCTGAAGATCCGAAACGCCCGGAACGTAAGATTCAGTTTTTCATCGCCGTGTATCAACATCTGCGCGAACGTATCCGCCAGGATATCATTCGCACGGACGATCCGGTTGAAGCCATCGAGCAGATGGAGATTGAACTCAATCGACTGACGGAAGAGCTGACGGCCCGTGAGCAAACCCTGGCTATCAGTTCACGCAGCGTCGCGAATATTATTCGTAAAACGATTCAGCGTGAACAGAACCGTATCCGCCAGCTGAATCAGGGGCTGCAAACCGTGAGCTTTGGTCAGGTGCGCAGCGTCCGGCTGAACGTCAACGTGCGCGAAACGCATGCCATGCTGCTGGACACCTTGTCTGAAGAGCACGAACAGCATCAGGATCTGTTTAACAGCAACCGACTCACGTTCTCGGAAGCGCTGGCTAAACTCTACCAGCGTCTGAATCCGCATATTGATATGGGGCAGCGTACACCACAAACCATCGGTGAAGAGCTACTGGATTACCGTAACTACCTTGAGATGGAAGTCGAGGTCAACCGGGGTTCAGATGGTTGGTTGCGTGCCGAAAGTGGCGCGCTTTCCACTGGTGAGGCCATTGGTACGGGGATGTCAATTCTGGTCATGGTGGTGCAGAGCTGGGAAGAGGAATCACGTCGCCTGCGCGGTAAAGATATTTCGCCTTGCCGTCTGCTGTTCCTGGATGAAGCCGCACGTCTGGATGCGCGCTCAATCGCGACCCTGTTTGAACTCTGTGAGCGACTGGAGATGCAACTGGTAATCGCGGCGCCAGAAAATATCAGTCCGGAGAAGGGCACCACCTATAAACTGATGCGTAAAGTGTTTAACAACACCGAGCACGTTCACGTGGTAGGATTGCGGGGCTTCGCGGCCGATCCACTGCCCGTGAAACGCAGCAGCGAAGCCGATCCGGCGAGCGAAACCACGACATAATATTCACGATGCAGAGATAGTCAAAAACAGCGCCATTAGTTAATCTGGTAACGGCATTTGTCACAGGAGGCAAATGCCGTTTTTATTTGTATACTCAATAATATGAGTAACAGCCCGATCGCAGTTGTTTCCTGACAGGCTGCGCGGTAGATCAATGAAGGGGGCAGGGATGTTACTGTATAAACGCTTCAAAATTCATCAGGTTAGTTCGTGGCTGACGCTAGCGCTCACGCTCATTCCCTGTGCAATGGCTCAGGCTGCGATCATCGCCGCGATGCCCGGTACGCACGCGGCGTACGCCACCACATCCGTCAGTGAGAGTCAGCAGAAGATTCGCCAGGCGTTTTCAGGCGACAGCCAGCCTTTTTACGGTGCTTCTCTGGCCGCGCTCTACGCCGCGCGTAACATGCAGCCGATCTGGCAGGATCATGAAGCCGTACAGAAATTTCAGCAGCAGCTGGCGGAGGTTGCCCTCTCCGGCGTGCAGCCGCAGTTTACCCGCTGGGTCGATCGCCTGACCGATCCTGATATCACAGGCTTTGCCCGTGATGTCACGTTGTCTGATGCGATGCTGGGCTATTTGCAGTTTGTCTCCTCGGTGCCTGCCCAGGGAGAAACCTGGCTGTACAGCACCACGCCCTACAAGCTGGCTGTGCCTTCTGTATCCGTGATCAATGCCTGGCAAAATGCCGTCAATGCGGGCAGTTCGGCGGCGTTTGTTAATTCACTGGTGCCGCAGCATCCGCAGTATCCACTCATGCATAAGGCCCTGAAAAGCCTGCTTGAAGATAAACAACCCTGGCCACAAATTAAAAATCGCGACACGCTACGACCTGGACAGGTCAGTGACGATGTGCCGGCGTTGCGGGAAATTCTTCGCCGCAGCGGCATGCTGAGTGCACAGGTAACCGCACCCGCGCCCAATGAGGATGCCGTTCCCACCGCACCCGTTGCCGTCAGCCACAGCGAGCAGCCTGTCGCCGTCAGCCCTTCGGCCGTCACGGTTAACGATATACCTGCTGCGGCACCCGGTGTTCAGGGTAACGTCCAGAATGCTCCCGCTGCGCCCGGCAGTGTGAATGTTTATAACGATGAGCTGGTCGCGGCGGTAAAACGCTTTCAACAGTGGCAGGGGCTGGACGCCGATGGGGCGATTGGCCTGCGTACACGGGAATGGCTGAATGTCTCTCCTCAACAGCGTGCGGCCTTGCTGGCGCTGAATATCCAGCGGCTGCGTTTGCTGCCGGATGATATGCACAACGGCATTATGGTGAACATCCCCAACTATTCGCTGAATTATTACAACAACGGCACTAAAGTGCTGTCCTCCCGGGTCATCGTGGGACGACCAGATCGTAAAACGCCGTTGATGCGAAGCGCACTAAATAATGTGGTGTTGAATCCGCCCTGGAATGTGCCGACCAATCTGGTGCGTCAGGACATTATTCCTAAGGTGAAACAGGACCCAACCTATCTGTATAAACATGGATACACGCTGCTGTCTGGCTGGAGCGCCGATTCCGAAGTCATCGATCCCAGCATGATTGACTGGAGTATGGTGTCAGCCTCATCCTTCCCTTACCGCATACGTCAGGCACCGGGGCAAACCAATTCACTCGGTCGCTATAAGTTTAATATGCCAAGCTCGGATGCGATTTATCTGCATGACACGCCGAACCACAATCTGTTTCAGCGCGATATTCGTGCGCTCAGCTCGGGCTGCGTGCGCGTGAATAAAGCTTCGGAACTGGCCGGTATTTTGTTGCAGGATGTCGGCTGGAATGACGCGCGTATCTCTGACACGCTCAAGCAGGGCGATACGCGCTATGTACCCATTCGGCATCGCATCCCGGTTAACTTGTATTATTTAACGGCCTGGGTTGCGGATGACGGCAAAACGCAGTTCCGTACAGATATTTACAATTATGATAATACGGCGCGTTCGGCGAGCCAGGTCTTAAGCCGTGCGCAGCAGTTATTACTCTAATAGTTGATTTTCAATCGTTAGTCGTACGGTATGTCCGTTATTCAGTCCTGTCATTCAGGCGGCTTTATCCGGAGCCGCCTTCCAAACTTGCCCATAATGGGTTGACGTGCTACCGCCATAAAGTTATGGTTCGCCAGTACGTTTTTTGCACATGTCTTTGACTCTGCTTTCAGGTAAACCGCTCCATGTCTACAATCGATTCTTTACGTCGCAAACTGCTGCTTTGCGGAAGTGCCGCTGCCGGCCTGGCCTTACTGCCAGAGACCGCGATGGCATCACTCTCCACTTCACGCCCGCGGATATTAACGCTCAATAATCTTCACACTGGTGAAACCCTTAAAACGGAATTCTTTAACGGTAAAAGTTACGACAAAAGTGAATTGTCACGCCTGAACCACTTTTTCCGCGACTACCGTGCCAATAAAACCAAAAGTATCGATCCCCACTTATTTGACCAGCTCTATCGCCTTCAGGCGCTGTTAGAAACGCGCAAACCCGTCCAGCTCGTCTCCGGCTATCGCTCACTGGCGACGAACAATATGCTGCGGGAATCCGGGCCCGGTGTGGCAAAACACAGTTATCACACCAAAGGCCAGGCGATGGATTTCCACATTGAAGGGGTGACGCTGGCGAATGTTCGCAAAGCCGCATTAAAAATGCGTGCCGGTGGTGTAGGATATTATCCCAGCAGCAACTTTGTACATATTGATACCGGTCCCGTCAGGCACTGGTAGTAACGTCGGCAACGCTGCGGGTGCCGACCATGGAGCGTTATGAATTATCACATTATCCCCGTCACCGCCTTCGCCCAGAACTGTTCGGTTATCTGGTGCGAAACCACGCGTGAATCGGCCCTGGTGGACCCGGGTGGCGATGCCGATACCATCAGGCAAACGCTGGCGCAGCTTGATTTGAAGCCTGCACAGATTCTGCTTACGCATGGTCACCTCGATCATGTTGGGGCAGCGGCAGAACTGGCTGCATTCTGGCAGGTGCCGCTGGTCGGCCCGCAAAAGCAGGATGCTTTCTGGCTGGAATCCCTACCTACTCAAAGCCAAATGTTTGGGCTGGAATATTGTGCCCCGTTGACGCCGGATCGCTGGCTGGAGGAGGGGGATACCGTTCAGGTTGGTCAGGTCACGCTTGATGTGCTGCACTGTCCCGGACATACGCCGGGGCACATTGTATTTTTTGATGCCAAAGGCCGCTTACTGGTCTCAGGTGATGTGATCTTTAGCGGCGGCGTCGGGCGTACCGACTTCCCGCAGGGTAATCATCAACATCTTATCGATGCGATAAATAATAAGCTGCTGCCGCTCGGCGACGATGTGACGTTTTTACCCGGTCACGGGCCTGTGTCAACGCTGGGCCGTGAACGTCTGACCAATCCTTTCCTGCAATAAAAAATGGGCCAGAATGGCCCATTTTTTTATACGCGATGCGCTTAGAGTACGGCGACAATCGCCTCGCACAGTGCAGACATATTATCTGGTGTCATACCGGCAACGTTTACGCGGCCTGAATTAACGGCATAAACCCCAAACTCCTCGCGCAGGCGAATGACCTGATCTTTGGTCAGCCCACTGAACGAGAACATGCCATTCTGCTTAATGATAAAGCTGAAGTCCTGCTGCGCGCCTTTATCCGCCAGGGTGTTCACAAACAGTTGGCGCATGCGCTGGATACGCTGACGCATATCAGACAGCTCTTGCTGCCAGATAGTGCGGAGCGCGTCGTTGCCCAGAATCGTGGCCACCACGGCTGCACCGTGTGACGGCGGGTTAGAATAGTTGGCGCGGATGGTGTATTTCACCTGGCTGAATGCGGTGTCGGCCGTCGCGGCATCGCCCGCAACCAGCGTAATTGCACCCACACGTTCGTTATACAGGCCGAAGTTCTTGGAATAAGAACTGGCGACAATCAGTTCCTGATGGCTGGCCGCAAAAATGCGCAGACCTTCAGCATCCTCTTCCAGACCACGGGCAAAGCCCTGGTAGGCAAAGTCAAACAGGGGCAGCCAGCCGTTAGCCAGAGAGAGCTGTGCCAGCTGTTGCCACTGCTCTGCAGTAGGATCGATACCGGTTGGGTTATGGCAGCAGCCATGAAACAGCACCACATCACCGGCTTTCACCTCTTTCAGTGAGGCCAGCATGCCGTCAAAATCCAGGGTATGGTTTGCTGCGTCATAGTACTGGTATTCGCATACCTCAAGCCCGGCGGCATTAAACACGTTTTTGTGGTTCGGCCAGCTCGGGTTGCTCACCCACACGCGCTTAACGGACGTCTGAGTAGACAGGAAATCCGCGGCGACGCGCAGTGCGCCTGTACCGCCCGGCGTCTGTGCCGTGCAGGCTCTGCCCGCCGCGATCAGGGCATTGCCTTGACCAAATAACAATTCCTGCGTGCAGTGCGCGAAATCTGGCAGACCGTCAATGCTCAGGTAATTTTTGCTGGTTTCGTGTTCAAGCAGGTACTGCTCTGCTTTCTTAACGCTGGTGAGCACCGGGGTTTTTCCGGTTTCATCTTTGTAAACACCAATACCGAGATTGATTTTATTGGGGCGGTCGTCGGCACGAAAGAGATCGGCCAGGCCAAGAATGGGGTCAGCGGGTGCAGCAGAGATCGATTCAAACATGAGTCGGGTCCAGTAGCGTGAACTTTAGCAAATGAACCATCAGGTTAACGTCAGCACGGCGAAATGCCAACCGTTTGCGATAAAATTCATCGTCTGTGCGACAGAATTACCCGTTCTAATGTTAACAGTGGGATAGCGCGGGGCTTAGTGCGAGGAAACGGCAATAAAAAACGGAGCCGAAGCTCCGTTTTTTGTACTGCATCAACAAACTTAGAACTGGTAAACCAGACCAACACCAACTACGTCATCGTTAGGAATGCCGAGTGGGTTGTTTTTGTCCAGCTGGTTGATTTTGTAATCAACGTAGGTGGCCATGTTTTTGTTGAAGTAGTAAGTTGCGCCCACATCGAAGTATTTGTACAGGTCCGCATCGCCGATACCTTCGATGTCTTTGCCTTTAGACTGAACGTAGGCCAGAGATGGACGCAGACCGAAATCAAATTGATACTGAGCAACCATCTCAATGATTTGAGCTTTGTTTGCAAAGGCAGCAGCGGTAGTTGTTGGGCCAGTAACGATTGAAATTGGTGCTGCATTACGCATTTCACCATACATCGCTGCCAGATAAACATTGTTAGCATCATATTTCAGAGCGGTTGCCCAGCTTTCTGCATGCTTGCCTGCGCCAACCACGTTGCCATTTGCAACAACACCCTGAGCTTGGGCGTCAGTACGGTCGCTGCTGCTATAGGCACCAACAATGCCGACACCGATTGGCGCGGTGTAGGAGGAAGACACACCCCAGCCATCGCCGTTGGCAGTTTGGCCATTACGGTTAGAATTTTCGTTCTTGCCCTGATACTGAACAGCGAAGTTCCAGCCATCAACCAGGCCAAAGAAGTTGCTGTTGCGATAGGTCAGCAGACCGGTGCTACGGCCGTTCATAAAGTTATCAGGATTACCTGAGTCACCACCGAAAACTGGCAGCATATCTGTCCAGCCGATCGCGTCATAAACCACGCCGTAGTTACGGCCGTAGTCGATTGAGCCCGCATCACCAAATTTCAGACCAGCAAAGCCCAGACGGGTTTTGTTGCCACTCTGCGCAGCATCTGTTGATGACTCAGG
This sequence comes from Pantoea ananatis LMG 2665, assembly GCF_000710035.2. Classification (GTDB taxonomy): domain Bacteria; phylum Pseudomonadota; class Gammaproteobacteria; order Enterobacterales; family Enterobacteriaceae; genus Pantoea; species Pantoea ananatis. The sequence goes on from NZ_JMJJ01000004.1 coordinate 557,903, forward strand.
GTTGTTTAACTGGAAATTGTATTCCCACTGACCGTAACCGGTCATCTGGTCATTAATTTGAGTTTCGCCTTTAAAACCTAAACGCGCGTAACTCTTGTCGCCGTCATCGCCTGAGTTATCAGAGAACTGGTGACGCGCATCCACTTTACCGTACAGGTCCAGCTTGTTGCCGTCTTTGTTATAAACTTCTGCTGCGTTGGCTGCGCCGGCGGCGAGCAGAGCAGGGATAACCACTGCCAGAATGTTGCGCTTCATCATTATTTATTACCCTCATTGGAGTTATTTGGACACCTGCCACTGCCGTCAAGAAAACTTTACGTGAACCTTGAAAGAAGTTTGGTGTCTCCTGTGTCTGCACGCATCTTTCCATCCCCCATCGGGTAATTCTACTGCGAAAATGCTACAAAAGTCGTAATCTTGTTTCAAATATAAAAAATGTATTACAAAATGTAAAAATAACGGAACTTTGTGAGTCATATCAAAATTTACAAAAATAAAAAAAGGCCGGCGATGCCGACCTCTTTATATATATGAATTTCTTATATTTAATGCTGAAAATCAGAAGCTCGCGTTGCGTGGTGTTCGTGGGAAGGGGATAACATCTCTTACATTTTGTACGCCGGTGACATAGGCGATTAAACGTTCGAAACCTAATCCAAACCCTGAATGTGGCACGGTGCCATAGCGACGCAGATCGCGATACCACCAGTAATCTTCTTTTTTCAGCCCCATCTCTTCCAGACGCGCATCCAGCACATCCAGACGTTCCTCACGCTGAGAACCGCCGATAATTTCACCGATACCCGGCGCTAACACATCCATCGCCGCCACGGTTTTCCCGTCGTCGTTAAGGCGCATATAGAATGCCTTGATATCTTTCGGATAGTTTTTCACCACCACCGGCGCTTTGAAATGCTTCTCGGCAAGATAACGTTCGTGTTCAGAGGACAGATCGATGCCCCATGACACTGGGTTCTCAAAGGTCTGCCCGCAGTTCATCAGGATATCGACGGCATCGGTATAATCGACCTGGGCGAAATCGGTGGTAACAAAACGCTCCAGGCGATTAATCGCATCGTTGTCTACGCGCTCGGCAAAAAATGCCATATCGTCTGCACGCTCATCCAGCACGGCTTTGAAGACATACTTGAGCATGGCTTCCGCCAGGGCTGCCGCATCGTCTAATGAGGCGAAAGCGATTTCCGGTTCCAGCATCCAGAACTCTGCCAGATGGCGGCTGGTATTGGAGTTTTCCGCACGGAACGTGGGGCCGAAGGTGTAGATTTTCGACAAGGCGCTGGCGTAGGTTTCACCGTTCAACTGCCCTGAAACCGTCAGGAACGCCTCTTTCCCGAAGAAATCCTCCGAATAGTCGACTTTGCCCTGATCGTTGCGCGGCAGGTTTTCCATGTCCAGCGTCGAAACGCGGAACATCTCACCGGCCCCTTCAGTGTCAGAGGCGGTGATCAGCGGCGTGGAAACCCAAAAGTAGCCGTTCTCATGGAAGAAGCGGTGCAGCGCCTGGGCCAGGGTATGACGAACGCGCGCCACGGCGCCAATCAGGTTGGTACGCGGACGCAGGTGGGCTACCTCACGCAGGTATTCGATACTGTGACGTTTTGCCGCCATTGGGTAGCTGTCGGGATCTTCTACCCAGCCCACGACCTCCAGCTTTGTCGCCTGAATTTCGAATGCCTGACCCTGACCCGGAGATGCAACGACCTTACCGGTGACAATGACGGAACAGCCGGTGGTCAGGTGCAGCACTTCGTCCTGATAATTATTCAGAGAATTATTGACGACAGCCTGAACGGGATTAAAGCAGGAGCCGTCATAGACAGCGATAAAGGAAAGACCGGCTTTGGAATCTCTTCGGGTACGCACCCAACCACGTACGGTGACTTCACTGTCAACCGCGACGCGACCGTGCAGTACATCCGCTACAGGCACTACGCTCATAAATATCTCTCTATATAGAAGAAGTGTGTGAATGAATTCCCCAGACTGGGGTGTAGCTATGTTACTTGTGAGTCAACAGGAAACAAGCAAAATTCAGGGGAATAACCGATTTATTGCAGGAAGGCGGGGCGCGATAACGCCCCGATAACAAAGACGCTAGCTGGCTTTTTTAACCAGTGGCAGATCAAAGGCTTTTCTCAGGGCCTTAACGAACGCTTTATCCTGACAAATGGTTTTACCTGGGCTGTCGGAAAGCTTGGCGACCGGCTTACCATTACATTGCACCAGCTTAATCACGATATTGAGCGGCGTAACGCCAGGAATATCACAAGTCAGGCGCGTGCCGATGCCGAAGACGACGTTGGTACGCTGACCAAAGTGGCGATACAGCGCCAGGGATTTTTCCAGATTGAGATTATCTGAGAACACCAGCATTTTCGTGAGCGGATCGATACCCAACTGCTGATAGTGGGCCAGCGCTTTTTCGCCCCACTCAACCGGGTCACCTGAATCGTGACGCAGCCCCTGGTAACGCCGGGCGAACACCGGGCCGAAATCGCGCAGGAAGGCATCCATGGCGATACAGTCTGTGAGTGCAATGCCCAGCTTGTCGTCATATTCATCCAGCCAGGCCTGTAAGGCGGCGCGCTGACTGTTCGCCAGTACCGGACTGATTTGCTGAAAAGCCTGGAACCACTCGTGGGCCTGGGTACCCACTGGCGTGAGTGCGAGGCGACGGGCCAGATCGTAGTTACTGGTGCCCATCAGCCAGGGAAAATCCTGTTTCAGCGTGCTGACGATCGATTCCTGCACATCCTGGGAATAGCGGCGGCGGGTACCAAAATCCATCAGGCGAAAACGTGACATGTCAGTGTCGGCAACCTCAGTCTTAAAGGCAGCGAGTTTCTGATGCAGAAAATCCACGGCCTGCTGGCTGCTGATGGCTGGGGTACGGTGGCGATGGACCACTTCACTGATCAAGGCCAACAGGGGGACTTCCCACATGATCACTTCCCGCCAGGGGCCCTGGATACGAATAGCCAGCTTGCCATGATGATTGCGAACGTCTACCTGCTGCGGGTCGTAGCGAAAATTTCGCAGCCAGTTAAGGTAGTCGTCAGCAAAGAAGGGCAGATCAGATAACCAGGCATATTCAGCATCGGTCAGCGCCAGTGCCTGCATGGCGTCAATGGCTGCACGGATCTCGTCAGCATAAAAACCCAGCAATTCGTCGCTACGGCAGCGAAACTCCGCGGCCACCGTGACATCATGGTAACGGTGGAATACGGCTTGCTGCATATGGAGCTTATAAGCATCCGTATCCAGCAGCGAAGTCAGTATCGGGGAAGCATGTCCTGTCATGGCGCGTTTCGGCATCCTGTTCGGTGGCGCAGAGCCCGGTGTATTAAACGTCGTAAAAGACGCAAAAGTATAAATCACTAAGAGACAGCGATCACAGCATATTTCAGGATAGCGAGTCGAGGACGAAATGTGTCATTGTTAACAAATTGTAGCCATTTTACCTGATGTGCACGTTGTGCATGCTAAGCTCGGCGCATCATGCTTAGACGTTTGACGCGTAGGGCTTATACTTGAGTGAATAATGCAAAGACGTTGATGAATAACTACTTAATGCGGGACGGAATATGACGCAGCAGCCACAAATAAAATATCGACACGATTATCGTGCACCAGACTACACCATCACCGATATCGATTTAACCTTTGAACTCGATGAAAGCACCACGCGGGTGACGGCGGTGAGTCAGGTTAAGCGTCAGGGAGACAGCCAGGCTGAACTGCGTCTGGACGGCGAAGATCTGACGCTGATCTCGCTGGAAGTGGATGGACAGGCCTGGGCGGCCTGGCGTGAAGAGGCGGGTTGCCTGGTGCTCAGCCAGTTACCGGACAGCTTTACGCTGAAAATCGTCAATGACATTCATCCCGATCGTAACAGTGCCCTTGAAGGCTTATACAAATCCGGTGAAGCGCTCTGTACCCAGTGTGAAGCCGAAGGCTTTCGGCATATTACCTGGTATTTAGATCGCCCCGACGTGCTGGCGCGCTTCACGACCACCGTCATTGCCGACGGCAGCCGTTATCCTTTCCTGCTGTCTAACGGAAATCGCATTGACAGCGGTCAGGACGACAAGGGCCGTAACTGGGTGAAGTGGCAGGATCCGTTTCCTAAGCCCTGTTATTTGTTTGCGCTGGTCGCGGGCGATTTTGACGTGCTGCGTGACAGCTTTACTACGCGTTCGGGTCGGAATGTGGCGTTGGAGATCTTCGTCGATCGCGGCAATCTGGATCGTGCCGACTGGGCGATGACGTCATTAAAGAACAGCATGAAGTGGGATGAGGAGCGTTTCGGCCTGGAGTATGACCTCGACATCTTTATGATTGTTGCGGTGGACTTCTTCAACATGGGGGCCATGGAGAATAAAGGGCTTAACGTTTTTAACTCCAAATACGTGCTGGCCAAAGCCGAAACCGCCACCGATAAAGATTATCTGGGGATTGAGGCGGTCATCGGTCATGAATATTTCCACAACTGGACCGGTAACCGTGTGACCTGTCGCGACTGGTTCCAGCTGAGCCTGAAAGAGGGACTGACCGTGTTTCGCGATCAGGAGTTCAGTTCCGACCTGGGATCGCGTGCGGTAAACCGAATCGATAATGTGCGTATTATGCGCGGCGCGCAGTTTGCCGAGGACGCCAGCCCGATGGCGCACCCGATCCGCCCGGATCAGGTTATTGAGATGAACAACTTCTACACCTTGACGGTGTATGAAAAGGGATCAGAAGTGATCCGTATGATGCACACCTTGCTGGGCGAAGCGAATTTCCAGAAGGGCATGCAGCTCTATTTCGAACGTCATGACGGTAGCGCGGCGACCTGTGATGATTTCGTTCAGGCCATGGAAGACGCGTCTAACGTTGATCTTTCCCAGTTCCGTCGCTGGTACAGTCAGTCAGGTACACCTACGCTCTCGGTACGTGATGACTACAATCCGGAACTGGAGCAGTACACGCTTCACGTGACGCAGCACACGCCGCCGACGACCGAGCAGAAAGAGAAACTGCCTCTGCATATCCCTCTGGACATCGAACTGTATGACGGACAGGGTAAGGTCATTCCGTTGCAGCACAACGGTCATCCGGTGCATAACGTGTTGAACGTAACGGAAGAGTTCCAGACCTTTATTTTTGACAACGTTTACTTCCAGCCGGTGCCATCGCTGCTGCGTGAGTTTTCCGCGCCGGTGAAGCTCGACTACAAGTGGAGCGACGCGCAGCTGACGTTCCTGATGCGTCATGCAAGCAACGATTTTTCACGTTGGGACGCGGCGCAAAGTCTGTTGGCAACCTACCTGCGCCTCAATGTCGCGCGCCATCAGCAGGGCCAGCATCTGTCGCTGCCGTTGCATGTCGCTGATGCCTTTCGCACGGTGCTGCTGGATGCCAACAGCGATCCGGCGCTGACCGCTCTGATTCTGTCGCTGCCTGGCGAAAACGAAATCGCCGAACTGTTTGAGATTATCGATCCTCAGGCAATTGCACTGGTGCGCGAAGCTCTGGTTCGTACCCTGGCGCGGGAACTGGCAGATGAATTCTTTGCCGTTTACAACGCCAATCAGCAGGCGGAGTACCACGTTGATCATGCGGAAATCGGCAAACGTTCGCTGAAGAACATCTGTCTGTACTATCTGGCGTTTGGTGATATGGATCTGGCGGATAAACTGGTGCAGGCGCAATACCACCATGCCAATAACATGACGGATTCCCTGGCGGCACTCTCCGCTGCGGTGGCGGCACAGTTACCCTGCCGTGATGCGCTGTTAGCCGACTATGATGAGCGCTGGCACAAGGATGGCCTGGTCATGGACAAATGGTTTATGTTGCAGGCTACCAGCCCGGCGCAGAATGCCTTACTCAACGTGCGCCGTTTACTGTCACATCGTTCCTTCAGTATGGGCAACCCGAATCGCATCCGTTCACTGATTGGCGCTTTTGCTTCGGGTAATCCTTCCGCCTTCCACGCCGAAGACGGCAGCGGATATCGTTTCCTGGTGGAGATGCTGACGGATCTGAACACCCGCAATCCGCAGGTGGCTTCGCGTATGATTGAGCCATTAATTCGTCTGAAACGTTACGATGCCCACCGTCAGGCGCTGATGCGCCAGGCGCTGGAACAGTTACAAGGACTGGATAAACTGTCGGGCGATCTGTACGAGAAAATCACCAAGGCACTGAATGCCTGATAAGAAACGGCGGGCAAAATGCCCGCCGTTTCTTTAACGCTGTTGCGCGTAGCGGGGGGGCTTTTCTGCCGCGCCGCGGCGCATCACCCGATCCAGCACTTCGGCTTCCAGCTCTGCCAGACGCGCCGATCCTCGTCGCCGTGGCCGGGGCAAATCGACCTGCAAATCCAGTCCTATCTGGCCTTCCTCTATCAGTAATACCCGATCAGCCATCGCGACCGCTTCACTGACATCGTGCGTGACCAACAGAACCGTGAAGTGGTACTGCTGCCACAGCGATTCGATGAGCTCCTGCATCTCGATTCGCGTTAAGGCGTCCAGTGCACCCAGAGGCTCATCCAGCAGCAGCAGGCCGGGACGGTGAATTAACGCCCGGGCCAGTGCCACGCGCTGTTTCTGCCCACCGGATAAAGCGGCAGGCCAGTCTTGCGCTCTGTCCGCCAGGCCTACCGCTTCCAGCGCCTCCAGGGCGGCTTTACGCCATGCCTTGCCACGCAGGCCGAGAGCGACGTTATCAATCACTTTTTTCCACGGCAGCAGTCGCGCATCCTGGAACATTAACCGGGTTTCTTCACGTGCGGTCTGCAGCGGCGCATTGCCTGCCAGCAACTCGCCCTGGGTCGTGCTTTCCAGACCGGCCAGCAGACGCAACAGGGTGCTTTTACCGCAGCCGCTGCGGCCCACTACGGCAACAAACTGGCCGGAAGGAATATGCAGATCGATATGATTCAGAATGGTGCGCTCACCGTATTTTTTACTGACGCCCTTCACACCTACGGGGGTACCCGCATTCAGACGCGCCGGGCTGGCGGAGTTTATCATGCTGTTTTCTCCTGACGTTGATAGGCCGGATGCCAGCGTAACCAGACGCGTTCCAGCAGCAGTGCGCTGACATCAGCCAGTTTTCCCAGCAGGGCATAAAGAATAATGGCGACCATCACCACATCGGTTTGCAGAAATTCACGGGCATTCATGGCCAGATAGCCAATCCCTGCGTTAGCCGAAATTGTCTCGGCGACGATCAGGGTCAGCCACATCAACCCCAAAGCAAAGCGGACGCCCACCATGATGCTCGGTAACGCACCCGGTAAGATCACCTGAACAAACAGGCTCCAGCCGGATAAGCCGTAGCTACGGGCCATCTCAACCAGCCCACGATCCACATTACGAATACCGTGATAGGTATTCAGGTAGATGGGAAACAGCGTACCCAGCGCCACCAGAAAAATTTTGGCTGACTCATCAATGCCAAACCACAGAATGACCAATGGGATCAGCGCAAGATGGGGCACGTTACGTAACATTTGCAGCGAGGTATCCAGCAAACGCTCACCCAGTCGCGAAGTGCCGGTAATTAATCCCAGTACCAGGCCGAGCGATCCGCCAATGCTGAAGCCAAGTAACGCTCGCCAGCTGCTGATGGCGAGATGCTGCCAGAGCTCTCCGCTGACAGCCAACTGCCAAAAGGTCGTCACAATCTTTTCCGGCGCTGGCAGGATACGGCTGGACAACCAGCCGGTCTGTGACGCAACTTGCCAGACCACCACCAGTAACACCGGCAGCAGCCAGGGCACCAGCGCCGCTGAGAAGGATTGACGTAGTCTGGTCATCGTTATCTCCTCAGGCCCGCGCGGCTTTTTTCTCAGGCGTAAAATCATTGGCGACCGCTTCACCGTGCGCCTGAACGACACGAGGCTGGGGAATCTGGGGAATAGCCAGATCCAGATGGGGGAACAGCAGCTCGCCGACGCGATAAGCCTCTTCCAGATGCGGATAACCTGAGAGAATAAAGGTTTCAATGCCCAGGGCTTCGTACTCTTTCATGCGAGCCGCTACGGTAGGCGCATCGCCAACCAGCGCGGTGCCTGCCCCGCTGCGCACCAGCCCAACGCCAGCCCAAAGGTTGGGGCTGATTTCCAGTTTATCGCGGCGTCCGCCGTGCAGGGCGGCCATGCGCTGTTGGCCTACCGAGTCGGTGCGCTGGAAGGCACTTTGTGCTTTGGCGATGGTGGCATCATCCACATTCGCGATCAGCTTATCGGCTGCCTGCCAGGCTTCCTCATTGGTTTCTCGCACGATGACATGCAGCCGGATGCCAAACCGGACTTTTCGGCCCTGTGCTGCGGCTTTCGCCCGCACCTGCTCAATTTTTTCTTTCACCAGCGCAGGGGGTTCGCCCCAAGTGAGGTACACATCAACCTGTTCGGCAGCCAGATCCTGAGCGGGCTCTGACGAACCCCCGAACCACAGCGGCGGACGAGGCTGCTGTACCGGCTTAAACATCAGACGCGCACCTCGTACATGCACGTGCTTGCCTTCGTAATCCACCGTTTCGCCTTCCAGCACGCGGCGCCAGACGCGGGTAAATTCGGCCGATTCTGCATAGCGCTCACGGTGGTCAAGAAAGACGCCATCACCGGCCAGTTCCTCGGGATCGCCCCCGGTCACCAGGTTGAACAACGCGCGTCCGTTGGAAAGACGATCGAGCGTTGCAGCCTGACGCGCCGCCTGGGTGGGGGAAATCACGCCAGGACGCAGCGCGACAAGGAAGCGCAGACGCTGCGTAACGGGGATCAGCGATGCCGCCACCAGCCAGGCATCCTCGCAGGAACGCCCGGTAGGGATCAGTACGCCGCCAAATCCCAGACGATCGGCAGCCTGGGCAACCTGTTGTAAATAGGCATGATCAACCGGACGCGCGCCCTCAGCCGTGCCAAGATAATGGCCGTCACCATGGGTTGGAAGGAACCAGAATACGGAAACACTCATTTTTCTCTCCTTATTGCGTCACGGCCTGGGGATGCCAGATGCGCTCGGCAATCGATACTTTTACGGGAATCAGATGATTGGCATAAAACAGATCGGCGGTTTTCTGCTGCATAGCAACCGTGCGCGCACTGACCGGACTGACCGGGCTGGGTGGACGGTGGTCCAGGTTGCTGGCAATGACGGCCTCAGGCAGACCGATCGATGTCGAAAGCAGATGAATACTCTGGTCACGTTCGCTACGCGTCAGGGCTTCGGCATCACTAAAGGCTTTTAACGTCGCTAAGACGAAGTCATTGTGTTCCTGCGCAAAATGGCGGGTTGCAAGGTAGAACGGTCCCGTCTGGTTCAGCGTGGTGCCGTCTTTCAACACGCGGACATTGCCCTGAAGCAGTACGGCAGAATAGTAGGGGTCCCATATTGCCCAGGCGTCAACGTTACCCTGCTGGAAAGCGGCGCGCGCATCGGCTGGCGTCAGATAAACCGGCTGGATATCTTTGATACTGAGACCCGCTTCTTCCAGCGCACGCAACAGCAGATTGTGCGAGCTGGAACCCTTTTGGAACGCCACCTTTTTGCCTTTGAGATCGGCAACCGACTTCAACGGACTGTTCTGGCTGACCAGGATGACCTCAGCTTTCGGCTTAGGCGGCTCTGAGCCGATATACAGCAAATCCGCCCCGGCTGCCTGGGCGAAAATAGGCGGAATATCACCGGTGCTGCCAATATCAATACTGTTAACGTTCAGCGCTTCCAGCATTTGCGGTCCGGCCGGGAATTCGATCCATTGAATACGGGTAGCAGGGAAACGCTTCTCCAGCAGCTGATGCTCCTTGGCCAGCACCATACTGACCGATCCTTTTTGATAGCCGATGCGAACCTGTGCAGGGGCGGGTTCTGCGGCATTCACCTGTGCGCCTGCCACGAACATCCCTGCCATTAACCACGCGCTGATTATTCGTTTCATCATTGTTTCCTTACACAGCCAGGGCAACGGGCTGATGACGTCGGGACAGCGCCAGCCAGAACGTGTGCACCGCTTCCTCCAGACGGGTAGCCAGTACCGGATCCAGTTCCGGCTGGCGATCATAGTGATGAATTTGTTTATCTTCGGCGTAAACACCATGAAGCACTTCTTCGGCTTTCAGGGCGTTTAATACGGGCTTGAGTGCGTAATCCAGGGCCAGCATATGGCCAGCGCTGCCCCCGCTGGCTAACGGCAGCACCACTTTGTGGGCCAGCGCGCGTTCAGGTAACAGATCCAAAACGGTTTTTAGCGCGCCCGAGAAAGACGCCTTATAAACCGGCGTGGCAATAACCAGGCCATCAGCCTGAGCCAGGTCTTCGCTCAGGGCGAGAATAGCCGGGGAATCGAAGCGGGCGTTGATCAGATCCTCAGGCTGAAAGTTATGAATATTCCAGGGAATAACCTCAACACCGGATGCTTCCAGTTTGCGCTGGCACAGCGCTAATAACGATGTGGACCGTGAAGGAAATCTCGGACTACCTGCCAGGGTGAGCACTCTCATTACGACTCCTTATAACTGAAAGTTATTGATTATCTTTTGTTGAGAACTGATGCTTTCATCCTGGCAGAGGCGACGGCACGGCTTAAATGATTTTTCTGACAATCTAAAGGTGAAAACCGGCAAAAGGCCTGAAGCGAGACCGCCGCGTCTCTGAGAAAGACCTGATGCGACAAATCTTAAAAACGCCAGGACGGGCGAGTCGATACATTAATCCGGGTGAATAAAATTCGTTTAAACCCGGAAATCCGTACATTTGGTTACTTGAGTATCAGAAAAGTGAAACATTCAGGTAAAACGAAAAACACGCCTTTCGCTTTTTTGAATTCACAGGAGGAAGGAAAAAGAAAAAAGAATTAAAATTCAATGTTATTTAACGCGATGGCGAGAGGGGATTAGGAATAGTTGCATCAGGCGGTGCGTGTTAAGTGCAGCAGTCTGGCGAAGTTTTTAACAACAATTCATTTTTAGTTACAGATGTTCGGCCTGAACCCCCCCTGAACAGATGGCCGTGCCTAAATGGTTCCTCAACGGGGAGATGATTATCAGCGAGCTATTCTTCAGATTTTCTAACCATGGTTTTTGTCACATTCGGACCCTGTTGAGATTGAGGCAGGCATTTTAGTCATTCAGGCAGTAAAATGTCTCTGCTCAATGTAAGCGCCTGTTATTTTAAAATTACTATTCGCCTTTGGTCAGTGCCTGTCTCGGGCTGGTGGATTTATTTGTCCTTTTCTAACAGCAGAGAAAACCTGTATGTCTGACATCCTGTTATCGGTCATTATTCCCACTTACAATGTTGAAAAATATATTGTCGAATGTGTGGATTCATTATTAAGACAAATTAGCGCGCCAAACGAAATTATCATTGTTAACGACAGTTCTACCGATGGAACCGTGGCGTTAATTGAACAGCACTATGGCCATCTTCCTCAGGTGAAACTGATCACTATTGCCAACGGTGGCGCAGGTAATGCGCGTGATAAAGGCGTTGAGTTCGCTGAAGGGCAGTTCGTTTTCTTTTGCGACCCGGATGATGTGGTGCTGGAAGGATTCGTCAATGAGCTGGCCCAGGTTGTCGACAATTATCCCGATACCGATTTATTTTGTTTTAATTCCAGCGCTTACCGCGAAGACAAACCGGACGTGACGTGGCCTAAAGTCAGGCATAACCTGACCGGCATTCAGAAGCCACAGGATGTCCTGCTAAGTTTGCTGCATAATGGCTCCTATACGTCGGCGGCCTGGAATTATGTGGTAAGAAAAACCGTTATCCAGCAGCATCATTTGCGCTTCGTCGATCGCGTGCATGAAGATCACAAATTTACCTTATCGGTATTTATGCATTGCCAACAGGCATGGGTCACTCGCCAGACGTATTACAAACAGCGTATCCGCGTTGGATCACTGACTAACAGCAGTAAAAGTCCTTCTTTTTTCGCCCAACGTTACAATGCGTTTATTGCTACCTATGACACCTTATGTTGTGCGCAGACCCAAAGTGAATTAAAAAAGGCGCTGGAAAAAGCTTACCTTATTCACTCCTTCCGTTTAATGATCTATCTGTCGCTCTACAATCAAACGCCTGTACCGGAATATGTGCTCAATGCGATTCGATATCTGGGGCGCCGAATTAAAGCCGGCAGCCTCAAAGAATGGCTGCTGCTTAACCGTCCGGAAACCTTCATTTTATTGCAAAGCCATAAAGTGAAGAAAGAACTCAAACGCGTTCCGTAATTCCTAAAAATGGGACCTGATGTTGTTTGCACCTGAGCGAAATGAGAAGGTGAGACATGCAATGTGTATAAGGTTGTTGCGACATGGCAAAAGTGCTCGATAAAAGTTTAGTAGTGAATATCTTATCTTTGCTGGCGTACCGGGGAGCCTCGTTCCTGTTTCCGCTGGCGACGCTCCCCTATCTGGCGCGCGTGCTGGGGGTGGACCATATGGGGATTCTGGCGCTGGCGATTGCCTGCGTCCTTTACTGCAGTACCATCTCCGACTGGGGATTCAATGTTTTTACCACTAAGGACATTGCCCATCACCGTGACGATAAGGCACGTGTTACCCAGCTTTTTTGGTCCACCTTTAACGCCAAGCTGATGCTGTTACTGGTTACCAGCGGTACGTTACTCACTGCGACGTGGTTTAATCCGTCCTGGCATTCGCTGTTCTTTATTATTCTGGCCAACTGCACCACCTTAATCGGCTCACTGTTTTCGTTTGGCTGGTTAATGCAGGGCTTCGAAAAGCTGGGCAAAACCGCAGTGATTGCCACTTTTGGTAACTTTTGTGCCATTCCGCTCACGTTCCTACTGGTTAAAACGCCGGAAGATACCTGGCTGGCTGCGTTGATACCGGGCGCGGTATCGATCATCAATGCCATCATTACGCTGAAGTTTGTGCTGGAAATGAAGGTGATTGGCGCGTATCGCTTTGAACCACGCGAAATCAAACAGCGCATTACCGACAGTGCCGATGTCTTTATTGCCATCGCAGGTGCCAATCTGTTTAACAGCGTAAACGTCGTGATTCTGGCGTCGTTTACCTCGCACTATATGGTGGGGATCTATAACGGTGCGGACAGGCTGCGCAAGGCCGCCAACTCGGTGCCGGAGCAGATTGGTAGCGCGTTTTTCCCCCGCGTAAGCCACTTATTTGGGCGTGATAAAGCCGCCGCAGTGGCGGCGACGCGCAAAAGCCTGATGCTGTCATTTGCGTTGAGCCTGTCTATCGTGATCTTCACCTGGCTGTTTGCCGATGAGGTAGTCGCACTGCTGTTAGGGAAAGACTTCCTGCCGTCAGCGGATGTGCTGCGCGTCTTTGTACTCTGCTTCCTGTTTGGCAATATTGCCTATCCGGCGGGCCTGCAGATTTTGATTCCGCATGGACTGGCGCGGCAACGTATGATGGTAATGATGGTTGCGGGGGTGGTTAACGTCCCGGTGTGCTGTCTGCTGGCATGGAAGTTTGGGGCCATCGGTGCGGCCTGGTCGATGGTGCTGGCCGAGGTGCTGGTCTGTATTGGTATCTTCGGCATTATGGTGCGGCATAACATCTGGCGCGACTATGCTTTCCCGGACAGGCTAAATTCCCGTACAGCAAACGATTCCGTTGTGTAAGATCAAAACAACTTTAAACAGTCTCCCGACTTAGCGCCCCGCGATTTACTTTTGCGCCAGAGCACCTTACCATTCTGGCGCACAATTTCCCGTGCACTGATTTTCACCATCGCTTCCGTCTTCCAGGAGAGTGCATGTTTTACTCAATTGTCCGACCGGCGTTGTTCAGGCTCGATCCTGAACGTGCGCACCATCTCACCTTTCAGCAATTACGCTTTATGAGCGGCACGCCGCTGGAAATGATCATTCGCCAGCATTTACCCTCGCGTCCGGTTACCTGCATGGGGCTGACCTTCGACAATGCTCTTGGCCTGGCGGCGGGCCTGGATAAAAACGCCGAGTGTATTGATGCATTTGGGGCAATGGGGTTCGGCTTTGTGGAGGTCGGAACAGTCACGCCGCGCGCGCAGGCGGGCAATGACAAGCCACGCATGTTTCGCTTAGTGGAAGCCGAAGGGATTATTAACCGCATGGGATTTAATAATCTCGGCGTTGATAACCTGGTTGAAAACGTAAAAAAATCCCGCTTTAAAGGCGTACTCGGGATCAATATTGGCAAAAATAAAGACACACCCGTGGAGCAGGGAAAAGACGATTATCTGATCTGTATGGAGAAGGTGTACGCGCACGCCGGTTATATCGCGATCAATATTTCATCACCCAATACGCCGGGTTTACGCTCGTTACAATATGGTGAGGCGCTGGACGATCTGCTCATTTCCATAAAAGCCAAACAGAAAGATCTGGAAAAACGGCATCTCAAATATGTGCCGGTGGCTGTTAAGATCGCGCCGGATCTTTCTGAAGACGAATTGATCCAGGTTGCCGACAGTTTAATACGTCACCAAATTGATGGTGTCATTGCGACCAATACCACGCTCGATCGTTCTCTGGTAAAGGGCCTGAAATATGGCGAAGAAATCGGTGGATTAAGTGGTCGTCCGGTACAGTCGCGCAGTACCGCCGTCATCCAGCGACTGTCGCAGGAGTTACAGGGAAGATTGCCCATTATTGGCGTAGGCGGTATTGATTCGCTTACTGCTGCGCGTGAAAAAATAGCAGCGGGCGCGACGTTGGTTCAAATTTATTCTGGCTTTATTTATAAAGGACCCGGTTTAATTAAAGATATCGTGACCCATATCTAAGACATTCGCCATAATAATGCGCCGGGGGGTTTATTTATCCCTCCGGCTCGTTTATATTTTGTCCTGTTGCACGATTTTTCAGCATGCATTTTTATTTTATGGATTTTTAGCTTTAGCGCAGCGGTAAATACAGGGCACATGATGAAAATTAAACCCGATGACAAATGGCGTTGGTTCTACGACGCAGAGCACGACCGTATGATGCTCGATCTGGCTGACGGTATGCTTTTTCGTTCCCGCTATGCACGTAAAATGCTGACCCCCGATGCTTTCACCGAATCCGGATTCTGTGTTGACGATGCGGCTCTTTATTTCACGTTCGAAGAGAAGTGTCGTCAAAGCCCGCTAAGCAGCGACCAGCGTGCCGAGCTGGTTTTAAATGCGCTGGTTGCCGCACGTTTCCTCAAGCCACTGATGCCGAAAAGCTGGCATTTCTCCGCGCACCGCCAGCCTATGCAGCCTGCGGTGGGTGAGATGGTGGCGGTGACGCTGGCGGACAGCGGCGAGCAGGCGCGTCTGCTGGTGGTTGAAAACGGTGATAATGCCGCACTCTGCTTACTGGCACAGCCCGCTCTGACGCTGGCGGGCAAGGGGATGGTGCTCGGCGATGCGATTAAAGTGATGAACGATCGGCTACAACCGCACCAGCAGGAAAAAACCACGCGCTATGCGCGCGCGGTGTAATTCAGATCACCTCGATATCGCTTGCAGGAATACAGCTGCAACTCAATATAGTGCCATCGTGACGGATGGCGCTTTGCTTTAAGGCGTTCACCTTTCCCGCAACCAGCGTTATTTTACAACTGCCGCACAGACCCGCCCGACACGAATAGGGGATGCGAAAGCCCTGGGCTTCAAGCTGCTCAAGTAAGACCTGCTGATTATCACCGCTGAAACGCTGGCCCTGCCAGGTGATGGTTACCTGCGCGGCGGGTTGCCGTTGCGGTTTCAGTGTTTCAGTCACCTCTCCTGGACCATAGGCGCGCGGCGACTGGCGTTTCAGTATCCTGACGGCGTCGCCAGCGC
Organism: Pantoea ananatis LMG 2665; assembly: GCF_000710035.2. GTDB lineage: Bacteria > Pseudomonadota > Gammaproteobacteria > Enterobacterales > Enterobacteriaceae > Pantoea > Pantoea ananatis. Next base: position 573,709 of record NZ_JMJJ01000004.1, read on the forward strand.
GAATAATACCGCTGTTGAGCGCGATCAGATTCAGGCCAAAATCAATGTCCCCGCTGCCGTCCTGCGCCGTACGAAAGCCCTGCAGCGTGGTCAAAGGTTGCCCCTCAGGATGCTTCTGACCACTTTCCACGCCAATCGTGGTAAAAACACAGCGGCTACAGGGTTTTGGAACGGCGAAATTAACCTGACCGATAGCGATCTCCGCCCAGCTGTCTTCATCCCACGCAGGTGCGCCACTCACGACCAGGTTTGGCCTGAATTGTTCGATTCGCACGCTGGCGGGACAGCGCTGCTGTAAATCCTGCAGCGAAGCACTGTTCACGAGCAGGTAGGGATATCCATCGGCAAAGCCCAGTGGCACATCGGTAAAACGTTTGACGCGGCGTGAAGGCTGCGGTCCGACCCAGCGTAGCTGCACCGGTCGTGGAAAGAACGCACTCAGCCACTGGTTGATCGTCTCGGGTGCGATTCGTGAGGTAAACGTATTGCCCCAGACCTCCGTGGGCTGCTCAGCATGGGTAAAGTCGGCAAAACGAATGAGCGACTGGCTGCCGTCGGGGGCCTGTAAGAACAGACCGTCTGGCGTAATCGCCGGCGTGAACTGCACCATCTCCGGAAACTGACGCGCCGTAATAAAGGTTCCGTCAGGTTCGGTCACCATAAAGATACGGTCATAGGTTAACCCGCTACTGGCAGCCCAGGCATGTGAGACCTGCAACCCGCGCATGGATTTTACGGGATGGATAAATAAGCGGGAAAGCGTGATCATGAAAGTCTCCAGAAGCGGGCGCGCAAGACAAAAGAAGCTAACTTTATGACATAGGTCTGCGATTCGCTATAATGCGCAACAATTTTCTCAAGAGTAAAAAAGTGACGATATGAATTCTCTGTTTGCCAGCACGGCGCGTGGGCTCGAAGAGCTGTTAAAAAATGAGCTGGACGCGCTGGGCGCGCAGGATTTGCAAGTGGTACAGGGAGGCGTTCACTTCAAGGCCGATGACCGCGTAATGTACCAAAGCCTGATGTGGAGTCGTCTGGCTTCGCGTATTTTGCTGCCTCTGACCGAGGTCGGCGTTTACAGCGATCTCGATCTCTATCTGGGCGTGCAGGGCATTGACTGGCCCGCCATGTTCGGTAGCGACAAAACCTTCGTGGTGCACTTTAATGGCACCAACGATGAGATCCGTAACAGCCAGTTTGGCGCGCTGCGCGTCAAAGATGCGATTGTCGACAGTTTTACCCGTCGTAACCTGGCACGCCCGGACGTCGATCGTGAACAGGCCGATATTCGTATTAACGTCTGGCTTGATGACGACCGCGCCAGTATAGCTCTGGACTTAAGCGGCAGTGCCCTGCATCAGCGCGGCTATCGTCAGCAAACGGGTCAGGCGCCGCTGAAAGAAAACCTGGCCGCAGCGATTGTGATGCGTTCAGGCTGGCAGCCGTCCACGCCGCTCATCGATCCGATGTGTGGTTCAGGCACGTTACTGATCGAAGCTGCGCTGATGGCCTGCGACCGCGCGCCGGGTTTACTGCGTAACCAATGGGGCTTCACGGCATGGGCCGGTTTTAACGAAAGCCTGTGGCGCGAGGTCAAGAGCGATGCTCAGGCCCGTGCCCGTGCCGGGACGGCGGCGTGCCAGGCGCGCTTTTTTGGTTATGACAATAATGGACGGGTGCTGGAATGGGCAAAAGCGAATGCACGTCGTGCCGGCGTTTTTGAACTGTTCACCTTTGGCCAACAGGATTTGCTGAAGCTGCAGAATCCTCTTCAGACTGAGGTGACGGGAACGGTGCTCAGTAACCCACCTTACGGTGAACGTCTTGAAAGTGAGCCTGCGCTTATTGCGCTGCACAGCCAGCTTGGCCGGTTGATGAAGCAGCACTTCGCCGGCTGGAATCTGTCGCTGTTTAGCGCATCGCCCGAACTACTGAGCTGTCTGCAACTGCGTGCCGACCGTCAGTTCAAAGCCAAAAATGGCCCGCTGGACTGTGTGCAGAAAAACTATCAGCTGTCGGCCAACAGCGCTGAGCGCGGTAATCAGATTGCTGAAGATTACGCGAACCGCTTGCGCAAAAACCTCAAGAAGCTGGATAAGTGGGCGCGCCAGGAAGGCATCGAGTGCTACCGCATTTATGACGCCGATCTGCCGGACTATAATGTGGCCGTGGATCGCTATGCGGACTGGGTGGTGGTGCAGGAATATGCGCCACCCAAAACCATCGACGCGAATAAAGCCCGTCAGCGCCTGTTTGACGTGATTAGTGCCACGCTGAGCGTGCTGGAGCTGCCGTCAAACCGCTTAATCCTCAAGACGCGCGAACGTCAGAAGGGCAAAGCGCAGTATCAAAAGCTGAGTGAGAAGGGCGACTATTTTGAAGTGCAGGAATTTAACGCCCGTTTCCTGGTGAACCTGACTGACTATCTGGATACGGGATTGTTCCTCGATCACCGTATTGCCCGCAAGATGCTGGGTCAGATGAGTCAGGGCAAGGATTTCCTGAACCTGTTTGCTTACACCGGCTCTGCCAGCGTGCATGCGGGTCTGGGCGGCGCACGCTCTACCACCACCGTGGATATGTCGCGTACCTATCTGGAGTGGGCAGAGCGTAACCTGCGGCTGAACGGCCTCACCGGTCGTCAGCATCGCCTGCTGCATGCCGACTGCCTGAGCTGGCTGAACGAGAGCGACGAAAATTTCGACCTGATCTTTATCGATCCGCCCACGTTCTCTAACTCAAAACGTATGGAAGAGAGTTTTGATGTGCAGCGCGATCATATGATGCTGATGCGTAACCTGAAACGGCTGTTGCGTAAAGGCGGTACTATCATGTTCTCGAATAATAAACGTGGTTTCAAAATGGATCTGGATGGCCTTAACGCATTGGGGCTCCAGGCTCAGGACATCACTCAGAAAACCCTGTCACAGGATTTTGCGCGTAATCGCCAAATTCATAACTGCTGGCTGATCACTCATGCTGGTAAGGAATAAGTTTCATGTCATTGATTAGTATCCACGGCGCTTATCTGTCTTTTAGCGATGCGCCTCTGTTAGACAATACCGAACTGCATATCGAAGAAAATGAGCGCGTGTGTCTGGTTGGCCGAAACGGGGCGGGCAAATCCACACTGATGAAAATCATCAACGGCGAGCAGCCGCTGGATGACGGACGCATCATTTATGAAACCGATCTGGTCGTGGCGCGGCTCCAGCAGGATCCGCCGCGCAATATCACCGGATCAGTTTATGATTTTGTGGCAGAGGGCGTCGAAGAGCAGGCGGAGCATCTTAAAGCCTACCATGCGATCTCGCACCAGGTGATGGACGATCCCAGTGATAAAAATCTCAATGAGATGGCGCGTCTGCAGGGCATCCTGGATCATCACAATTTGTGGCAGCTGGAAAGTCGTATCATGGACGTGCTGCAGCAGATTGGTCTGTCGCCGGACACAGAACTGTCGTCTCTGTCCGGTGGCTGGTTGCGTAAAGCCGCGCTGGGGCGTGCGCTGGTCAGTAATCCTCGCGTACTGATGCTGGACGAGCCCACCAACCACCTTGATATTGAAACGATTGACTGGTTGGAGACCTTCCTGAAAAGCTTCAGCGGCAGTATCGTCTTTATCTCTCACGACCGTTCTTTTATCCGTAATATGGCCACCCGTATTGTGGATCTGGACCGCGGCAAGCTGGTTTCCTGGCCGGGTAACTACGACGCGTATCTGGAAGGCAAAGAAGAAGCCCTGCGCGTTGAAGAGATGCAAAATGCTGAGTTTGACCGCAAGCTGGCACAGGAAGAAGTCTGGATCCGTCAGGGCATCAAAGCACGTCGAACCCGTAATGAAGGCCGCGTTCGGGCGTTAAAAGCCTTACGTCGCGAGCGTTCAGAACGCCGTGAAGTCATGGGCAAAGCCAATATGCAGGTCGGTGAAGCATCACGCTCCGGCAAAATTGTCTTTGAACTGGAAAACGTGGACTACGCGGTAGACGGCAAGCAGCTGGTGAAAGATTTCTCAGCCCAGGTGCAGCGCGGGGACAAGATCGCCCTGATTGGGCCGAACGGCTGTGGTAAAACCACGTTACTGCGTCTGATGCTGCAACAGCTGAAGGCCGATCACGGTCGTGTGCACTCCGGGACCAAACTTGAAGTGGCCTATTTCGATCAGCACCGTGCGGAACTCGATCCCGATCGGACCGTGATGGACAACCTGGCGGAAGGCAAACAAGAGGTGCTGGTCAATGGTAAACCGCGTCACGTGCTGGGCTATCTGCAGGATTTCCTGTTCCATCCTAAACGCGCGATGACGCCGGTCCGGGCGCTGTCGGGTGGGGAACGTAACCGCCTGCTGCTGGCGCGTCTGTTCCTGCGTCCCAGTAACCTGATGATCCTTGATGAACCGACCAATGACCTTGATGTGGAAACGCTGGAGCTGCTGGAAGAGCTCATCGACGGTTACCAGGGCACCGTGCTGCTGGTCAGTCACGATCGTCAGTTCGTTGACAACACCGTAACCGAATGCTGGATTTTTGAAGGCAACGGCGAGATAGGGACCTTTGTCGGCGGCTATCACGATGCGCAGCAGCAGCGCGCAGCGTACAAACAGCAAAAGGTGCAGGGCTCAGCAAAGGGGACAAATAGTGCCCTCAAGCCTGCCGATGCGAAAAATGACGCTGCCAAACGTAACGCGAACAAACTAAGCTATAACCTGACGCGTGAACTGGAACAGTTACCGCAAAAGCTGGAACAGTTAGAGGCGCGTATTGGCGAGCTTCAGGCCAAAATGAGTCATCCGGATTTTTTCAGTCAGCCACACGATAAAACGCAGCCGGTGCTTGATGAACTGGCTGACGTCGAACAGCAGCTGGAAACCGCCTTTGCGCGTTGGGAAGAGCTGGAATCAATGAGAAACGGCGCATAGTCATTAAGGGGCGGGGATGTGTTCAGCAGAGAAAACGAACGCGTGGATGCTCTGTCCACAGTGCGACTTAATGGTAAAACTGCCGGCCATTCCCGTTGGCAGCCGAGCGTCCTGTCCGCGCTGCCATACCTCCCTGACCGTCAACTGGTCGGAGCCGCGTAAGCGTCCGACCGGTTACGCGCTGGCCGCGCTGTTTATGCTGGTGCTTGCCAATCTGTTTCCGTTTATCACCATGAAAGTCGCCGGGCTGTCCAGTCAGATCAGCCTGATGCAAATCCCCAGGGTGATGGTGGCCGACGATTACGCCAGCCTGGCCACACTGTTCCTGTTGTTTGTCCAGGGAATTCCCGCCTTTTGTATGATCACCATTGTCCTGCTGGTCAATCAGGTGAAAATGCCCGTCAGCCTGAAACTGGGCCTGGCGCGTATCCTTTTTCATATGCGCAACTGGGGAATGGCAGAAATCTTCATGGCCGGGGTGCTGGTCAGTTTCGTCAAGCTCATGGCCTATGGCGAAATTGGCCTCGAAACCAGCTTCTGGCCCTGGTGTCTGTTTTGCCTTTTGCAACTGCGCGCATTTCAGTGCCTGGATCGCCGCTGGCTGTGGGATCGTATTGAAGCGATGCCGTCTTTACCCCATGCGCCCCAGGCAGGCGTAAGCGGATTAAGCCAGGGCCTGCGCTCCTGTCCGTGCTGCACTGCGGTGTTACCTGTGACACAGCGGGAATGTCCGCGCTGCGGCGTGGTTGCCGATGCCCGCCGTAAACACAGCCTGCAGTGGACACTGGCGCTGCTGATAACCTCCGTTATGCTTTATGTGCCCGCCAATCTGCTGCCGATTATGATTACCGAAACGCTGGGATCGGCGATGCCCTCGAACATCATGGCCGGGGTAATTTTACTTTGGGGCGATGGATCTTATCCGGTCGCGCTGGTGATTTTTATCGCCAGTATTATGGTTCCGTCTCTGAAGATGCTGGCGATTGGCTGGCTGTGCTGGGATGCCAGCGGACGCGGGCAGCGCGACAGCCATAAAATGCACCTGATCTATGAGGTGGTTGAGTTTGTTGGGCGTTGGTCAATGATCGACGTCTTTGTGATTGCCGTGCTCTCCGCGCTGGTGCGTATGGGACAGTTAATGAAAGTGTATCCGGCATGGGGAGCGGTGTTGTTTGCGCTGGTGGTGATATTGACCATGATTGCAGCAATGACGTTTGACCCGCGCTTAACTTGGGATCGTGCTGGTGAGAAAAATATGAAGGAGCCGCATCTTGACGGAAAATAATCACGGCCATGCCAAAGTGGATCAGATTAAGCGCTGGTCACCGGTATGGATCGTCCCTATTGTCACGCTGTTAATTGGCGGCTGGATTCTGTTTTATCATTTTAGCCATCAGGGACCGGAAGTGACGCTGATCACCGAGAGCGCAGAGGGAATTGAAGCGGGTAAAACCACCATCAAAAGCCGCAGCGTCAATGTCGGTGTGGTCGAGAGTGCCGTCCTCACAGACGATCTCCATCACGTTGAGATTAAAGCCCGACTGAATTCAGGTATGGAAAAGCTGTTGCACAGCGACAGCGTATTTTGGGTCGTTAAGCCGCAGGTCGGTCGCGAAGGCATTACGGGCTTAGGAACGCTGCTGTCTGGTGCGTATATCGAGCTGCAGCCTGGTACCAAAAAAGCTCCCCTGGATCAGTACACCTTGCTGGATGCGCCGCCGTTAGCGCCGCCTGATGCGAAGGGCATTCGTATTACACTCGACAGCAAAAAAGCGGGGCAGCTTAACGCTGGCGATCCGGTGCTGTTTCGCGGCTACCGTGTCGGCACCGTTGAAACCAGCAGCTTCGACACCGATAAGCGCATGATGACCTATCAGCTGTTTGTCGCCGCCCCCTACGATCGTCTGGTGACGACGAATGTGCGTTTCTGGAAAGACAGCGGCATCGCGGTGGATATGTCGGCATCAGGCATGCGGGTTGAAATGGGGTCGCTCACCACGCTGTTTAGCGGCGGGGTCAGCTTTGACGTGCCTGACGGCTGGGATTTAGGTAAGGCGGCGCAGAATCAGGCTGAATATCACCTGTTTGACGATCAGCGCAGTATTCAGGATTCACTGTATACCAATCATATCGACTATCTGATGTTCTTCTCTGATTCGATTCGTGGATTGCAGGTGGGCGCGCCGGTTGAATTTCGCGGCATTCGTCTGGGTACCGTTGCGGAGGTGCCGTTCATGAATGCGGGCACTGCGCAGGCGCTGAATAATGACTACCGCGTGCCGGTGTTGATTCGCATTGAACCCGATCGCTTTATTAGCCGTCTGGGTGAAAACTTCGATCTTGAGCAGCATCTGCAGGACGGTAAGAAACGTGGCCTGCGCGGAACGTTGAAAACCGGCAACCTGTTGTCTGGCGCGCTGTTTGTCGATATCGACTTCTATGACAATGCCCCTGCCTATAAAGGGCCAGATAAAGTCGCGGGTTATGAAGTGATCCCGACGGTGAGTGGTGGCCTGAGCCAGATTCAGCAGAAACTGATGGCTGCGCTGGATAAAATTAACGGTCTACCGCTCAACAATATGGTGTCGGAAGCCACCGGAACGCTGAAGGAGAGCCAGAAAACCCTGCGCGATCTGCAACGTACCATCGACAACATTAACGTCGTAACCAGCAGTCCGGCGATGAAAACGCTGCCGGAAGAGACGCAGCAAACGCTACGTGAGCTCAACCGCAGTATGAAAGGCCTGCAGCCTGGCTCACCGGCCTACAGCAAGCTGGTGGGCGATATGCAACGGCTTGATCAGGTGCTGCGCGAACTGCAGCCAGTGCTGAAGACGCTAAATGCCAAAAGTAATGCGTTAGTGTTTGAAGCAAAACCGGGACAGGATCCCCAGCCGAAGAGGGCGAAACAATGAAAAAAGGACTCGTTTTTTTGGCCGCTCTCGCACTGAGTGCCTGTAGCAGCACGGTGAATACCACTTACTATCAGCTGCCCTCAGGGGCAGCCTCGATGCAGGTGATCGGCAGTGAGGCAAATGCACAGCCGACCTTATGGGTACAGCAGGTTGTGGTTCCGGACTATCTGGCGGGTAATGGGCTGGTATATCAAACCAGCGATGTTAAATACGTTATCGCCGCCAATAATTTGTGGGCCAGCCCGCTCGATCAGCAGCTACAGCAAACGATGATAACCAATCTCACCAAAGCGTTACCGGGTCGGCTGGTGACTCAGACGTTAATGGGGCAGGAACATGACACCCTGAACATTACGGTCAACGATTTCCAGGGACGCTATGACGGCAAAGCGGTCATTAGCGGGCAGTGGACGCTGGAACATCAGGGACGCTTCACAAAGCAGGCTTTCAACCTGGTGTTGCCACAGCAGGAAGATGGCTATGATGCCCTTGTCAAAACCCTTGCTCAGGGCTGGCAGCAAATTGCGCAACAGATTGCCCGCAATGTGGCCTCTGAGAATTCGACAGGAACGCGCTTGTAGTCAACCTGTTGTTTCGGTTAGAGCTTATTTTCTGACATAACATCGGGTTTCTATATAAATCATGTGGATAAAGCAATAGGCTTACATCACGAAACAGAAAATTCATGTCCACTTCAGGTCACATTTGTGACATTGGCGTGAATATTGCGCATTGATCTTTTCATACAGAGCGAGTAAAACAAAAGGGTGGCTGAACATTTATTAGTCACCTTTTTCTTTCCACCAGATTCCACAGACCTTACATGAGGGACACGGAGTATGAAGAGACAGAAACGAGACCGCCTTGAGCGCGCCCATTCACGTGGTTATCAAGCAGGTATTACAGGACGCTCTAAAGAGATGTGTCCGTATCAAATGATAGATGCTAAGTCTCACTGGTTGGGAGGTTGGCGACAAGCCATGGAGGACAGGTCGGCTGCTGCTTAGCCGGATGTCACTGAAAAGGGATATAACCTCCGCACTAAGCGGAGGTTTTCGTTTCTGGGGAACGATTAGAACGCTGCGGTATCTTTAAACAGACCGACTTTTAAATCGCTGGCGGTGTAAATCAGATTACCATCAACCAGCACTTCACCATCTGCAACGCCCATCACCAGTTTACGGTTGATCACACGCTTGAAGTGAATACGGTAGGTGACTTTTTTCGCCTCTGGCAGAACCTGGCCAGTGAATTTAACCTCGCCCACACCCAGCGCACGGCCTTTGCCTTCGCCGCCCAACCAGCCGAGATAGAAGCCAACCAACTGCCACATTGCATCAAGACCCAGGCAGCCGGGCATCACCGGATCGCCAATAAAGTGGCAACCAAAGAACCACAGGTCCGGATTGATATCCAGTTCAGCTTCTACGAAGCCTTTATCGTATTTACCACCGTCTTCGGTCATTTTGACCACGCGGTCCATCATCAGCATATTGCCGGATGGAAGCGGTGGACCATTTTCGCCGAACAGTTCACCGCGACCGGACAGAATCAGGTCTTCTTTGGTATAGGATTCGCGTTTATCTACCATGTTCTTAATATGCCTTCTTTTAGTGAATCACGAATATTAGCGAACAGTTGTACGCTGAGCAAACAGGATTAGCGGTGGTTAAACCAGTTAAGCCAGCGCAGCGGCCAGGATCGCGGTGAGGGCTCAGGCTGATTCATCTGACTGATGCGCTCCTGAATGGTGCGCAGCAGGCATTCGCCTTCGCCGTCTTCCGTATTCCATATTTTCCCCGTAAGCAGCGGCAGCGCTTCATCCGCACTGTCGATCGCCCAGATATGGAAGCGTCCTTCTTCCACCGCGCTCACCACCTGTTGGTTCAGGCTAAGGTGACGAACGTTACAGGCGGGAATAATGACTCCCTGCTGACCGGTTAACTCGCGCTGATGGCAGATATCAAAGAATCCTTCAATCTTCTCATTCAGCCCACCAACCGGTTGCACATTACCAAACTGATCCACCGAGCCCGTAACCGCAATCTGCTGATTCAGTGGCGCACCGGCAAGGGCGCTGATTAATGCGCACAGTTCTGCCAGCGATGCACTGTCGCCGTCAACTTCGGAATAGGATTGTTCAAATACCAGCGAAGCGGAAAAGGGCAGTTGCTGATCCAGCTCCAGTTCAGCAATTAAATAGGCCTGCATAATCATCATGCCTTTCGCATGAATATTGCCGCCTAACTCCGCTTTGCGTTCGACGTCGGTGAATTCACCGTCGCCAGGATGCACCACACAGGTAATACGGCAGGGATCGCCCCAGGCGCGCGGATGACCGGGATATTCCACAACCGACAGGCCGTTTATCTGGCCGACGACCTCACCTTCCGTTTCAACCAAAATCTGTCGTAGCAGGATTTCATCACGCATACGTTCATTAAGGTAGTTTTCACGCCACAGGCGCGCTTCCAGGGCGTCACGCAGCGCTTCAGCACTGAGCGTCTCTCCCATCAACGCGGTCTCGCGCAGTTGGCGCAGCAGCCAGCGAGGGCAGAGCGGAAGCGTATCCTGATCGCCGCTGTAACGTACACCTTCTTTGATGAGTTCGGGCCAGAAGTCTTCGTCGGGTGCAGCAATATCAGCCTGCCCGGCCAGATCGACCGTCCAGCGACACCATGCGAGCATGTCGTCTTCATCCACAATCTGAATATTTTCTTCAAATTCGGTGTAGATCGCCATTTCATGCGCTTCAGCATCCAGCTCCTGAAAATCGGCCAGCGTATCGCGCTCGCCACAGAGCACCAGATTAAGCTTGAGCGGGAGCGGAGGCACGGAAACCGGCAGGGGACGACGTTCGTCCTGGGATTGCCACTCGATGTAGCCTTGCTCAATGCTCTTTTTCAGACGCAGCCACAGCAGCGGCTGAGTGAGTAAAGCACGAAGTGAAAGGACTAACGTTCCGCCATTGGCGCGATGGATCAGCCCTGGCTCAAGTTGGATCCGATCTTTGTGCATCCGCACGCAGCCAAACAGCTGCTCCTGCTCGATCCAGTCAGCATAGTGAATCCCGCCCTGGCTGGTAAAAGGGCGCTGGCTGTCGGTAGGCGGTTGCAACGTGACGTTGTCGGCCAGAATATGGTAGTCACCGCCTGACAGGATTGATGACTCACCCATAACGCGTTGAGCCGCCTCTGCTATCAGCGCAAGGTATTCACGGTTTTCCTGGCTGCGAACCAGCAGCAGGGGAAGACCCTGACTTTGATGATGTAAGTGGGCCAGCGCGTTCAGCAGTCGGGGCTGTACCGTTGCCAGGGCATCGGTCTCTTCATCAGCGATTCGGGAGAAAACGGATTGATATTGCGTGCTATCCGGCTGTAAGGTTTGCCACGTAAGTTGAGTGCTGGTCAAAATAATCGCATTTGTCTGTTTTGAGAAAAGCGAGATTATACAGGATTCACCCTGCTTAAGCACTGCAGAGTTCATTCAGATGTTGTGACGCTGGCAGCATGTTTTTCGTTGCTGCATCCGGTAAAAAAGCTGTTATTCTTAGTTTGTTACGCGATCACGATGAGATTCCGATGAAATACCAGCAGCTCGAAAATCTTGAAAGTGGATGGAAGTGGAAATACCTGGTGAAAAAACATCGGGAGGGTGAACTGATCACGCGTCACCTTGAACTTAGCGCTGCGCAGGCCGCGGTGGATAAATTACTGGTGATGGAAAATAATCCGGTAGAGATAAACAACTGGATCAGCCAGCATATTCACCCCGACCTCGATAACCGGCTTAAGCAAACTATCCGCGCCCGGCGTAAACGTCACTTCAATGCTGAGCACCAGCACACCCGAAAAAAATCAATCGATCTGGAATATCTGGTCTGGCAGCGACTGGCAGGGCTGGCGCAACGTCGTAACAATACGCTGTCTGAAACCATCGTACAGCTTATTGAAGATGCCGAACGTAAAGAGAAGTATGCCAGTCAGATGTCAACGTTAAAGCAGGATCTGCAGGCAATATTAGGTCATCCAGGGTCTGAAAAAGAGTCCTGAGTTCACGCGAGAGATTACGGATTCAGACTCCGCGATACGGGATGAGCAGCATTGATAAATTCAGGCCAAAAAAAACCCCGCATAAGCGGGGTTTTTTCATAACGGATAACTTAAGCCTGTGGCTGAGTTACCACGTCTTTGATGCCTTTAACGTCGATTTCTACACGACGGTCTGGCGCCAGGCAGTCGATCAGGGCCTTACGACCTTTCACGCTGTCACAGGTGTTGCCAGTTACTGGGTTAGATTCACCCATGCCGCGAGCAGAGATCTTGTTAGCAGGGATACCTTTAGATACCAGGTAATCCACTACTGACTGAGCACGTTTCTCAGACAGTTTCTGGTTGTACTGCTCTGAACCGATGCGATCGGTGAAGCCCAGAACAACAACTGAACCGTCTTTAGGATCCATGGAGCTCAGCTGGCTATACAGCTGATCCAGAGCCTGCTGACCTTCTGGCTTCAGGGTTGACTTGTTGAAGGTGAACAGAACGTCTGATTTCAGAGTGAAACGCTTGGTCTGTACCACTGGTGCTGGAGCTGGTGCTGGAGCCGGAGCTGGCGCAGCAACATCATCCTGACCGAAGCGGTAAGAAACACCCAGGCTCAGCATGCCGTTGTCTGGACGAGCACCAACGGTCTGTGCATCACCGATGTTGTTAACCCACTGGTAATCCAGACGGGTTGCCCAGTTTTTGGTCAGAGCATATTCAACACCAACGGCTGCCAGTGGAGAAACACCGGTGTCGTGGTCGCTGATGCGAGTGCCAGTAGCCAGGTTCTGCTGAGTAGAGTCTGCACGCCATACCATGCCACCCAGGCGGGTATAGATGTCCAGATCGTCTGCGATTGGGTAGCTCAGTTTAGCAGCCAGCTGGATGCCCTGTGCTTTGAATGCGCCGTTAATCTGGTTGCCTTTATTAGGCATGCGGCCTAACCAGTCATAGCCCAGTTCGAAACCCAGGTATGGGTTAGCCTGGTAACCAGCGAACGCGCCTGCGCCCAGTTGGCTTTCATGAGTTGGACCGTCGTTGTTTTGGTAATTGTGACCGTAGTAGCCAGTGTCGTGATACTGAGACCAGCCCAGTTTAGCACCGGTGTACCAGGTGTTATCTTTTGGGGCGGCCTGCGCTACGGTAGCGAAGCCAGCCAGTGCCACTGCAATTGCGATAGCTGTCTTTTTCATTTTGCGCCTCGTTATCATCCAAATAGGCAATGAGCATAAAGGTTGCTCTTGGTTTAATCCTTCGCCGGGTCAAAACGCTCGCTTATGACTCTACCGCAAAAAACGGAGGTTATTGAGCACCCTGGCGAGATAAAGTCTACAACGAGATTGGAAACTTACAAGTGTGATGTGAGGCACTTATGTAAAAAAACAGTGTTTTATACATAAATTCTAACAATTTACCCTGAACTTCTGTGAGGTGCTTACCCCACAAAATGGGGGCTAAGCCGTTGTCATTGCTGGGGGGAGCAGAATCAGTGCCTTAGCCTTAAGCGAGATAAAAAACTGCTTGAGATAAATCTCATTTTTTACTTAATGAAACAAATCAGACTGAATTTTTAGCGAGTTTTCTGGTCTTACTGCCGTTTTGAGGGTTTCACCCGAGCGTAAAATCAGCCCCAACGCCTTTCCTTCCGCTGCTGCACGTTCAAGTTCACGACGTTCGTCCACGTCTAATTCATAAGGAATCCAGGCCAAAACCACGCTGTAATTTCCTGTGCGCAGCGCTTTGATCATCGCTTCAACGGCATTGTAACGTTCAGCATCGGCGATATGCATACTTTTCTCAAGTGGCAAACCGGCTTCCTGCATCCAGACCCGGCTCAACTTGTGCGCGGGGGTTAACCACAGCTGCCAGCGAGACTGCTGGCTTAATTGCTGAAGCAGTGGTAACAGCAGCATCTGCATCATTCCGGGTTGTTCGCTATAGCGTAATTCAGTAATCCAGCCTTTATGAGTAGCCGGAACAGAGGACGAAGCGTAACGGTGAGCAGAGCATACATTACTGGTATGTTGGGTGCGCATAAATTAATCACTCAGCAGTTGACTGTATGGATGTACAGTAATGGCATCCTGGATAAAGATCAACCTGAATTTCTGAAAACGCCTCGCAAAATTTGCATCAGCTTGTCTTTTAACGGATTTATTCATTGAACCTCTAACTGAATTTAATTATCTTCTAACTTCCTGAATAGTAAGATTTTTAGCAGGCTTTTGTTACAAGGAGGTGATGAAATGAAGAAACAGAAGCGGATAATTTTACGCTCAATACAGCAGTTGGCACCGCTGGGCAAAATTGAATCCCGTACCCAGTTCGGTGGCTACGCACTGGCTGTTGAGCGCGTGGTTTTTGCGCTGGTAAAAGAAGACGAACTCTACTTACGTGCCAGTGAAGCATTACGGGAATATGGGGCAAAGCAGCCGCTGGAACCCTTGACATTCCATAAGCGGGGTATTGCGGTAAGCCTCAACTATTTTAAGGTAGACGATCGCCTGTGGGCGCATCCGGAGCATCTGGTTCGCCTTTCTGCTGCGTCTCTGCAGACCGCCCAACGTGAGCACAATGAGCGGCTGGGTAAGGTGCGGTTAAAAGACTTACCAAACGTCAGCCTGCGACTGGAAATGATGCTGCATGAGATAGGTATTTGTACCGTCAAACATCTGCGTGAAACGGGGGCCAGGCAGTGCTGGTTAAGGCTGCGGCGCAATAATCAACACCTCGGCCTTAAAACCTTATTAGCGCTTGAAGGGGCGATTTCCGGCCATCATCATGCGGCGCTGCCACAAACCATTAAAACCGAGTTAGGCGAATGGTATCAGGCCGCACTCAGTACGCCGGAATGTAAAGAAAAAGGCCGTTAGCGCCTGTCCAGCGAGCGTCGCAGGCGCGCAATGTCGGGCATCAGGGCAACCAGCAAGCCCAACTGTTGCAAAACCAGCGGCGCACGCGGATCGGGCTCGGCGGTCAGTTGCGCGATGCGCTGCACCAGCTCAATACGCATTTTCTCTGCCCGGCTGTCGCTGACGACATCCGTCTGCAGCACATCTTCAACATAACATACTGTATCGTCGAGCAGGGCCAGCAGGGCTGGTTGGGTCACTTTGTCGCGATGAGCGCCCAGAGCGGAGATATAGCTCAGGAAGGAGTGATTCAGGCAGAGTAACTGAAATGCCGACTCCCTGAGCTTAGTGCTGGTACGGGGTTCGCTGCTCATATTTGATACCACCGATGCCAGCTCAGCATCGGCGTTGTGGGCGTCACGTCGCGCAATACGATAAGCAAGACGATTGTCTTTGCCCTGATGGTACTGCTCCATGATCGCATCAAGATAACGGCAGTTGGCATTAAGCGTGCGAGTGGCAACGGCCGGAAGCTGACGAAAACGCCAGTCAGGCCAGATAAAGCTCACGGCGAGCCAGGCCAGCGCACAGCCCAGTAAGGTGTCCACTACCCGCGGCAGCGCGACCTCAAATCCCTCACCCAGCAGATTAAAACAGAGCAGAACCAGCAGGGTGATAAACAAGGTGGCATGCGCGTATTGCACCTGGCGGAAAGCAAAGAAGAGTACGCCCGTCACGACAATCAGAAACAGCTGGCCTTCTACTGAGGGCACCAGCCACAGCAGAGGCAACCCAATGGCAATGCCAGCCAGCGTGCCGCCGATGCGCAGTGCCAGCCTGCGCTGGGTCGCGCTGTAGTTGGGCTGGCAAACGAACAAGCTGGTTAACAGAATCCAGTAGCCTCGTTCCAGACCGGTAACCTGAATGAATCCGTACCCGGTGCACATTACCACTGACATTCTGACAGCATGACGGAACAGGGCCGAAGAGGGCGTCAGGTGGCGGCTGAAGCGCAGCTTGATGTCGCTCCAGCCGCTGATCTCTTCACGTGACAGCATGTTGTCGCTGTGCTGCGGATCGTCGGCCAGTGCCTGCTCAGATTCGAGAGAAGCCAGTTGCGCATCAATCGCCTGCAGATTACGTAATAACCAAAACAGGGCCCGGGTATGCGTGGCATCCGGATGGCTATCTTCAAGGCGTTGAATCGCATTATGTAAGCGTTCAAAAACACGCTCAAAACGACTGTCATGTTCCCAGCGTTCGCGCAGTAAAACAGACCGGGCCAGTTGCCGACAGGCCTGAGCCTGCATATTCAGCAGGCGCTGAAAGCGGAACAGAATTTCGTTATAGCGCCAGTTGCCGCGCAGTAAATGATACTGGAGATGAGAAGAGCTGGCGCGTTCGTGGATATCCTGAGCAACAAAATAGTAGTGCAGACTGCGTCGGGTACCACGTGAGCCCCTGTCGCCGCGTAAGCGGCTTTGCAGTGTGGTTTTGGTCAGATTAAGCTGGGCGACCAGCTGGCTGTTCACCATTGCCGCCTCAACAAACGTGGCATCATCCTGCGCATCGGCGTCCGGATCAAACAGGTTAGCTTTGGCGTCCAGGTATTGCGCTAACTGCGAGAAACTGGCTGCCAGCTGCTCCTGAACCGGGCGAACGGGAAACATGACGTGGCCCAACAGCGTCAGCAGGTTATACCAGAGCGCGCCGACCAGCAGCAGGATGGGCTGCAGATACCACTGGGAAAACAGTCCGATGCCCAACATGGTGTAAACGGCAATCAGCAAGGCGCCGAAAGCAATGGTCGCATAGCGCTGCCCGAGGGCGCCCAGCAAAATAAAACCCCAGGTGGAGATCGCTAAACCGATAATAAAGGCCAGCGGATGGGGAAAGAGCAGTTCCACTGAAACCGACGCAACGCAAAAACACAACAGGGTAATCAGCAGATTTTTTAAACGTCCCGCCAGTCGATCATCCAGATCGGCCAGCGCGGCGGCGACCACCCCAAGCGTGAGGGGAATGGTCCATTCAATCTGCTGCAGCACCCAGGGCACTGCTGCACAGCCGGTTAAGGCGAACAGAATCCGCAGCAGGTAACGCCAGGTGCTGTTAAAAAGATACTTACGCCATCCGGACAGAATACTAATAGCGGCGGCGGGCATTGGCATCACGCGCGGCACGCGCCTCTTCCACAGAGACAACCCGACGGCCGACCGGCCACAGTGCAATAGCCGCAATCTTGAAATTCGCGATTCCCACCGGAATACCAATGATGCTGACACACTGCACAATACCGACAGAGATGTGGGACAGGCAGAGCCACCAGCCGAAGAAAATCAGCCAGAAAATATTCAGGAAGGTGCCGCCGGTGTTCATGATGTGACTTTTGCTGTCGGGACGCAGCACATCCACGTGCACCGCCTCATTGCCGAACGGAAGAAACGAGAGTTTGGTGATTTCCCAGCATGAACGCGTCAACGGCAGGGTAAAGATCAGCACAATGCTGATCAGTGTCGCGAACAGCCAACTGAGCGTGGTGAAGAAGCCACCCAATACAAAATTAAGAATATTTAAAACAGTGCGCATAACCGCTTTTCCTTTTGCACTCCGCAAGATATGTCGCAGTTTAGCGTGTTTTAAGGCTGGAGCGTCAAGAGTCTGACAGGTAAACTCCGATTACTCTTTATCTCGGTCGTTGGTGTCGGCGTGGAACTTAAAGCAACATCCATGGGCAAACGGCTTGCCCAGCATCCTTACAATCGTGTTCGCCTGTTGACCGCTGGTGTTGAAGTCAGTGGTGATAAACACGAATATCTGATTCCCTTTAACCAGTTGTCGGACATTACCTGTAAGCGTGGCATGGTCTGGGGAGAGCTCGAGTTTCTGCTGGCGGACAATAAGGTTGTGCGTTTGCATGGCACTGAATGGCAGGAGACACAACGTTTTTATCATTATCTGATGCAGGCATGGCAGGACTGGAGCCATGAGATGAGTGACGTGTGTGCCTCGGTTCTGCAGGGCCTTCGTGCTGAAATTAACGGGTTCAGTGAGCAGGACCGCTGGTTAAAACGCAGTGAGCTGCAGGCGATTAACGATCAAATTCTCAAGCAGTTTGATGCCTTGCCACTCCCGCTGTCACGCATCAACGATTTTGAGTCCTGTCGGGAAAATTGGGCATTTTGCCAACACTGGCTGCAACAGGGCGAGGCCGCAATCCGTCAGCGTAACCGCGACTGGACTGCTGCGATGCTCACGCGTTATCAGGATTTCTTCGCCACGGTTGAGTCCACGCCGCTTAACGGATCTCAGGCTGAAGCCGTGGTAAACGGTGAGGATGCGGTGCTGGTACTGGCGGGCGCGGGCAGTGGCAAAACCTCTGTGCTGGTCGCCCGGGCGGGCTGGTTATTACAACGCCGACTCGCCAGCGCCGATCAGATTCTGCTGTTAGCCTTTGGCCGTCATGCTGCTGAAGAGATGAACGACCGTATCCAGAGCAGGCTACAGGCAACGGATATGCAGGCACGTACTTTTCATTCTCTGGCCCTGCACATTATCCGCGAAGGCAGTAATAAACAGCCTGTCATCAGTAAACTGGAAAGCGACGCCGCCGCGCGCCGGGCATTATTGATCGACAACTGGCGTCAGCAATGCCATGAAAAGAAAGCCCAGGCGAATGGCTGGCGGCAATGGCTGCGTGATGAACTGGCGTGGGAGGTCGGCGAGGGGCCTTTCTGGCAGGACGATCGCCTGGCTGAGCGTCTGGCACCGCGGCTTGAACGCTGGTTAAGCCTGATGCGCATGCACGGTGGTGCACAGGCCGCCATGATCGACGGCGTTCCTGAGGCGCTACGTGAGCTGTTCAGTAAACGCATCAAGCTGATGGCACCGCTGCTGAAGGCCTGGAAAAGCGCACTCAAGGAAGAGGGCGCCGTCGATTTTTCAGGGCTGATTCATCAGGCCGTAGCGATCCTGGAAAAGGGGCGTTTTATCAGCCCATGGAAGCATATTCTGGTCGATGAATTTCAGGATATTTCGCCCCAGCGTGCAGCCTTGCTCAGCGCCCTGCGCCAGCAAAACAAGCGCACTACGCTGTTTGCTGTTGGCGATGACTGGCAGGCGATCTACCGCTTCAGCGGGGCTGAAATGAGCCTCACAACGGCATTTCATCACTATTTTGGTGAGGGCGATCGCTGCGTGCTGGACACGACCTATCGCTTTAACGATCGGATTGGTGAAGTCGCAAATCGCTTCATCCAGCAGAATCCGCATCAGCTGCGCAAACCCTTAAACAGCCTGGTTAAGGGCAATAAAAAATCCATTGCCCTGTTACCGCAGGATCAGTTGGAGCCGTTGCTGAATAAGCTGAGTGGCTACGCAAAACCCCACGAGCGGGTGCTGATACTGGCACGTTACCACTATTTGCGTCCTGACGTGCTGGATAAAGCCAAAACCCGCTGGCCAAAATTAAACATCGATTTTCTGACCATTCATGCCAGTAAGGGCCAGCAGGCAGATTACGTCATTCTGCTGGGGCTTCAGCAAGGTAAAGAAGGCTTTCCGGCGGCGCAGCGCGAGTCCATCATTGAGGAAGGCTTGCTGCCTCAGCCCGAAGCGTTTCCGGATGCGGAAGAGCGGCGGCTGGCCTATGTTGCGTTAACCCGCGCACGCCAGCAGGTCTGGTTGCTGTTTGATAAGCAGCAACCTTCGGTCTTTGTCGAGACCTTCCGCGAGCTGGACGTGCCGGTGCTGCGTAAAGCCTGAGTTATTTCAGGCGATCGGCAAGATAACGTGCATAATCCGGAATACGGACATCGACGGGCTGATCAAACAGCGGCGACTGAATGATAAAATCGGCGGTCGCCCGGTTGGTGGCGACCGGGATATTCCAGACCGTCGCCAGACGAAGCAGCGCTTTGACGTCAGGATCATGAGGAACCGCATTTAGCGGATCCCAAAAAAAGATTAGCGCATCAATTTTGCCCTCGGCAATAAATGCACCAACCTGTTGGTCTCCGCCCATTGGGCCACTCAGCATTGCATTTACGTTCAGGCCGGTGTGACGATTGATGAGATTGCCTGTCGTGCCTGTCGCATAAAGAATATGAGATTCCAGCGCGGGTTGATTACGCGTCACCCAATCCAGCAGAGAGTCTTTGCAGTGGTCATGAGCGACCAGCGCGATATGTTTTTGTTTTCCAAGCGTACGTAAGGTGTATTCCATAACAGCATCCTGATGCAAAGGAGCAAAAACGCCCGTTGCAGCAGTTTACCCTGCGCCATTTCACACTATCAACTTGCCCGCAGCATTTTGACCAGATTGATGAACTGTTGACGAGTGGCCTCATCGAAACGCTGAAACCAGTGCTGAATTGACGGCGTAGTAGTTTCAACCGACCAGGCAAGATCGGCAGTAAGTTGTGCTGATGGGGAAGGGGTGGTGAGATTGGCGAACTGAGGCACCGAAGCCGCTAAGCCCATACGATTGTAACTGACCATCGCTTTTTCAACATCCGCACCAGCCGTAACCGGCAGGCGATCGCGCACGCTAAAGACCTCTTTACCCTTTTCATCAACCAGCCTGAACGCCAGTGAACGGTCAAAGTTATGTCTTTCTCGTGAATTGCTGAGCGGAGGCAGGCGGATAGCGATGCTCCTGGCTTTGGCGGTGAATGTCACGATCATCGGCACAGACTGATAGTACTGAGAAGGAGTTTTGCTGTCACCAGGCGGTTGTTCCACCCGAAACAGGAACTGATGTTGACCCCGATCCAGCTCTAAACTGTCAGCCCCTTTCAGCAGTGAGCCGGAGATCTTGCGACCGTCCAAAACCAGCAACGTGATTTGAGGATCAAGCTTTAGGGTAATAGCAGAGCAGGATGCCGAAACGAGGAGAGCAATGAACCCCGTTACAGCCATTGACAGCTTCATTTCGACTCCGGTTAAAAATGAATGGATGTAGCAAATTCTTACATTATGGCATTAAGTTTACAATTATACATATTTATTCCAGCGAAGCGGCACAATATGTATTTGCAACGCCCCGCGAGTGTGTAAAGGCTCAACTACAATGAAGAGCAGACAGAAAGGAGAAGCCCATGAATGATCAGACTATTCGCGACGTATTGACCCGCACAAAACGTATTGCGTTGGTAGGCGCCAGCGATCGCCCCGAACGCCCCAGCTATGGGGTAATGAAGTATTTGCTCGATCAGGGTTATGAAGTGATTCCGGTCAGTCCTAAGCTTGCAGGTCAGACTCTGCTGGGACAAACCGCGTATGGTTCGCTGGCAGAAGTCCCCGGAAAAATTGACATGGTCGATGTGTTCCGCAATTCGGAAGCGGCATGGGGCGTCGCGCAGGAAGCCATTGCGGTCGGTGCGGATACGCTCTGGTTACAGTTGGGCGTGATTAATGAGCAGGCTGCCGTGCTGGCGCAGGATGCGGGCATGACGGTCGTGATGGATCGCTGCCCGAAAATTGAAATCCCGCGACTGGGAATGGGGCAATAACAATAGCGGCGGCAAACAGATTGCCGCCCACTGTTAGTGACGCAAATGCGGTGCCTGGAGCTGCTGACGTACCGATGCGGCCAGTTCATCCATAGAGGGTTGCTCTGGATGTTCAGGGCTGGTTTCACCGGCAAGTTGAATTTCGGCGACGTAGGTATGGACCTGACTGCCTTCTTCATCTTCCATGACCACGTGATACCAGGGCGCGCTGCGCAACGTGTCAGTTGCCCCGATCTCGTCCAGCTGTGGCTCATCTAACGCATATTCAGGATCGACATCGACAATCACACCCAGCACGCCGGATAACCGATGACGAACCTGCTGACCAATACCAAATTTACTGGCAATCATGATGACCTCCGAAAAAACTGTCCTGCATAAGAGATGGGGGCAAAGACAGTTTTTTCAAGTTACATGACGCGACAGGCAAAACCTTTCAGGTAAAGACCTTCGGGGTAGGTGGCGATCACAGGATGATCGGCAGCCTGGCGGAATTGCTCAACGAACTGGACGTCACGGCCTGCATCCAGCGCGGCATCCGCAATAATTTTCTGGAACAGGTCTGTTGCCATCAAGCCTGAACAGGAGAAGGTCAGTAACATCCCGCCTGGATTCAGCAACTGAATGGCCAGCATGTTAATGTCTTTATAGCCACGGCAGGCGCCCATCAGCTGGCTTTTGTTCTCAACAAATTTGGGCGGATCCATAATGATCAGATCGAATTTCTCACCCTCATCGCGGTAGCGGCGGAGTAGCTTAAAGACGTCATCGCGCTGAAACCGGGCACGGGACAGATCTAAACCGTTCAGTTCGACGTTTTGACGTGCCACATCCAGGGCATCCTGCGACGTATCAACGCTAATCACTTCTTTACAGCCGCCGATCAATGCCGAAACGGCAAAGCCTCCGGTATAAGAAAAGCAGTTCAGCACGCGCGCGTCTTTGGCATAGCGGCGTGTGGCATAGCGGCTGTCTCGCTGATCAAGGTAGTAGCCCGTTTTATGTCCGCCCTGGATATCTACCAGCAGCTTCATATCGTGCTCTGTGATCGGCAATAGCGCGGGAGGCTGTTCACCGGTTACGGTTCCCTGGGTCAGTTCCAGACCTTCTTTTTTACGTACTGCGACATCTGAGCGATCGTAGATAGCGCAATCCGGAAAACACTGCTGCAAGGCGGAGATAATGGCGGGCCGCTGATACTCCGCGCCGGCAGACAGCAGTTGCAGCACCAGAAACTGACCAAAGCGATCGATAGTCACGCCTGGCAGGCCGTCGGACTCCCCGGCAATCAGACGATAGCTGTCCAGGCCGTCGCGTGCAGCCAGCCAGTCGCGCCAGATTTGTGCCTGCTGAAAACGGCGGACAAAAAAAGCGATATCGACAGATTCGTCCTGCTGCCAGCTCCAGACGCGAGCGCGAATTTGTGACTGAGGTGAATAAGCGGCACGCGCCAGCCATTTACCGTTGCTGTCACAAACATCAATGGTTTCCCCTTGTTGGGCTTTCCCTTCAAGGCGGGCGACGGCCCCAGAGAAAACCCAGGGATGACGACGGAGCAGGGACTTTTCACGTCCCTTGGCGAGAATCAATCGAACTGTCATAGTTTGCTATGCTTACCTGAAAAAATGAGGCGCTATTGTCCAGTGGATAACGGCAAATTGCAACGAACAGCGGGAGAGGACCATGGCGAGCATGTGTTACAAAGCCTTGGTGCAGGGCACCGTGCAGGGCGTGGGTTTTCGCTACAGCACACAGGCGAAAGCCAACGCGCTCGGTGTGCAGGGTTATGCGCGTAATCTTGATGATGGCCGGGTTGAGGTGCTCGCCTGCGGTGAGGCAGAGCAGGTCGAGGCGTTAATCGCATGGTTAAAAGCCGGTGGGCCGCGCACGGCCCATGTGGAAAAGGTGCTGCTGGAGCCGCATCAGCCCGGCGACTTCCCCCGCAGCTTTACCACCGGTTAATTAAAGACATTTGGCAGGCTTGGGCAGGCCAGCAATTTTTGTCGCCTGTTTGGCGGGCCCTTCAGGAAACAGCCGAAACAGGTAGCGGCTGTTACCTTTCTCTTCGCCATACTTTTTCGCCATCGCCTTCACCAGCATACGTACGGCGGGAGAAGTATTAAATTCCAGGTAAAAGTCACGGACAAAGCGCACGACTTCCCAGTGGGCTTCCGTCATTACGATGGCCTCGTTGTCAGCAATCTGCTGTGCCAGCTCCTCGCTCCAGTCCTGGTGGTTTTTCAAATAGCCTTCGGCATCCACAGCTATTTCGTCACCCTTATAGTTCATAACGCGTCCTCATTATCATTCGGGCTGCAGTTTAGCAAAATGGCACCGCAGAAAAAGCAAAAACCCCGCCTGAGCGGGGTTCGTATCGCGCCAGCGGCGTCGATTAATTACTGCGGGAAAAACCCAGGATGCTTAACAGGCTAACAAAGATGTTATACAGGGAAACATACAGGCTTACTGTGGCACGAATATAGTTAGTTTCGCCGCCATGAATAATGTTGCTGGTTTCCCACAGAATGGCGCCAGCAGAGAACAGGATAAACAGGGCGCTAATCGCCAGGTGAAGAGCAGGCAACTGCAGGAACAGGTTAGCCACCACGGCCACCAGTAACACCACGAAGCCCGCCATCATCATGCCGCCCAGGAATGACATGTCACGACCTGTTGTCAGCACATAGGCGGAGCAGCAGAAGAACACCAGCGCTGTACCGCCTAACGCCAACGCGATCACATCGCCCATTCCTGCCGTCAGGAAAGAACTTAAGATTGGCCCCAGGCAGTAACCCAAAAAGCCCGTAAAGGCGAAGGCGGCTAAAATCCCCATTGGGCTGTCAGCCAGGCGATAGGTCAGAAACATCAGACCGTAGAAGCCCACCAGCATCAAAATTAAACCGGGTGCCGGTAATGCCAGAAGTGTACTTGCCGTGGCGGTCACCGCTGAGAAGGCGAGCGTCAGGCCCAGCAGAAAATAGGTGTTACGCAGCACTTTGTGCGTGCTGAGTAATGACTGTCGCGATGATGAAGAAACTATTCTGTCCATGTTGCGCTCCTGTAAGGCAGAACACCAAATATGCTCTGAGAATACGCAGCCCTATAAAGAGGGAAAAGCCGTTTTACCCTTCTTTACGCGTTAAGGTGTTAATTCTTTGAGCAGAATGGCGATTTAGCCAACGAATAACGCGAATTTGGCTGTTTTTCACGCGAACGGATTATCGCAGGCTTTACATCTCCAGAGGGGATGTTTATAGTGCGCGTCATTGCGGAGGGGTGGCCGAGCGGCTTAAGGCAGCGGTCTTGAAAACCGCCGATGGGAAACCATCCGAGAGTTCGAATCTCTCCTCCTCCGCCACTTCATTGCCAGCAGGCATGAAGAGGCAAGACAGCATAATATCATCTTGCCTTTGCAGTAGTGTTACAACCCGGAGGGATGGCCGAGCGGCTTAAGGCAGCGGTCTTGAAAACCGCCGATGGGAAACCATCCGAGAGTTCGAATCTCTCTTCCTCCGCCACATTTTACAGGCCAGCACAGTGTGCTGGCCTGTTTCGTTTTGTTTTCTCTTCTCACGCCCGTTTAAAATTCTTCCTGCTTTTCAGCGGACTGCGCGGTTTTGAACGGCATCTGGCATCTCTGCTATAGTCCATTAATTGTTTTTGCTGTTGCCTGGCGCTTTTCAGGGGCAAGCTGAGTTACACTATTCGCCACGTCGCTCTGATGCGAGCTAATCGGTTGATAGCCAGAGTGTTTTTTTACTGAATGAATGGAATAGGCACAATGATCAAGAAACTGAGTCTTTGCGCATTGTCGGTACTTGCTGCATTACCGATTGGAACGCTGGCACAGGCCGCTGACAACGATATGCAGTTACAGCAGGTGTTAATGTTCAGCCGCCATAACCTGCGTGCACCGCTTGCGGATAACGGCAGCGTGCTGGCGCAATCCACCAAAAAAACCTGGCCGGAGTGGGATGTGCCGGGTGGACAGCTGACCACTAAAGGCGGCGTGCTGGAAGTGTACATGGGTAACTATACCCGTCAGTGGCTTGCTCAGCAGGGGCTGGTAAAAAATGGCGTTTGTCCGGACAGCAACAGCGTCTTTGTCTACGCCAACAGCCTGCAGCGTACCGTGGCAACGGCTCAGTTCTTCGTAAATGGTGCCTTCCCGGGCTGTGACATTGCTGTGACTCACCAGGATGAAATGGGCAGCATGGATCCGGTATTTAATCCGGTTATTACAGACGGGAACGAAGAATTCATCAAGAAAGCGCTGGCCGGAATGACCGCTGCCAACGAAAAGCTGTCACTGAAACCCGCTTTTCAGCGGCTCGAGAAGATTGTTGACTACAAATCCTCTCCTGCCTGTAATAACAAAAAGCAGTGCGATTTGAGCAATGGCCAGAACACCTTTATCGTTGAAAACGGTAAAGAACCCGGCGTGAACGGGCCACTAAAAGTGGGCAATTCGCTAATGGATGCCTTTACGCTGCAATATTATGAAGGCTTCCCGCTGGATCAGGTCGCCTGGGGACAAATCAAAACCCCTGAACAGTGGCAGGCACTATCCGCCATTAAAAATGGCTATCAGGACACGCTGTTTACCACGCCTGAGGTTGCACGCGATGTTGCCGCGCCACTTGTGGACTACATTCGCAGCCAGCTGATCGATCAGGAAAAGTCAGACTCACCTAAAGTTACGCTGATGGTCGGGCATGACTCCAACATTGCGTCACTGCTGAGTGCGTTACAGGTTAAGCCTTATGACTTACCTGAGACCTACGAAAAAACGCCAATCGGCGGTCAGGTGGTGTTTGAACGCTGGCACGATGCGAAAAACAATAAAGATCTGCTTAAAATCGAATACGTTTATCAGACCGCCGATCAACTGCGCGATGCAGAGGTTCTGAGCCTTAAGAAGCCGCCTAAGCGCGTTACGCTTCAACTGGCGGGTTGCCCGACAGACGCTAACGGATACTGCAGCTGGGATCAGTTTGCCCAGGTGCTGAACAGCGCACTACAGGGTACGGCGCTGCAACCTGCTGCGGAAGCCCAGCCGGCACAGCCTGCGACTGCGGCGAAACCTGAGGACGCGAAAGCGGCCACGGCGGGCGATGCGGCGCAAAAGGCGGATGCTGATAAGGCGGCCGCCGACAAAGCCGCCGCGCAGAAAGCGGCTGATGAGAAGGCCAAAGCGGATAAAGCGGTTGAAGAAAAGGCTAATGCTGACAAGGCGGCTGCGCAGAAAGCCGCAGACGAAAAGGCCAAAGCAGATAAGGCTGCCGCGCAAAAAGCGGCTGATGAGAAGGCTAAGGCCGACAGCAGTGCGGCCCCGGCTGGCAGCAGCAATGCGCCTGGCAGTAATGCGCAGACCAAAGCTGAAACCGGTGAGGCGAAGCAACCCGCTACCGCCAACTGATCCTGCACAGTACCTGAAAAGAAAAAACCCCGTCGAGACGGGGTTTTTTTATTGCCGGAATCAACCGGCCTGGCCTGCAACGACCACCAGCTTCTGGTTAGCAAACTCTTTAATGCCGAGATCGGACAGTTCACGTCCATAGCCCGAACGTTTAACGCCGCCAAACGGCAGCTCAGCCGAGGTATCGCTTTGCGAGTTAATAAAGACCATGCCGGTTTCGATCGCCGATGCCAGCTTGCGGCCACGCGCAATGTCCTGTGTCCACACCGAACCGCCTAGCCCATAGTGCGAATCATTGGCCAGCGCCACCGCTTCTGCGTCGTTAGCCACCACGTACATTTGCGCGACGGGGCCAAAGAACTCCTCAAAGTAAGCAGGATTGTCGCGCGTGATGTGGGTCAGGACCGTGGGCTGATAGAAGCAGCCCACGCCTGCCACGGCTTTACCGCCGGTGATCAGACGGGCACCTTTCGCCACTGCCTCATCAACCTGTTTTACCAGACGATCGCGTGCGTCGGCGGAGGAAAGGGGACCGAGCGTGGTTTTTTCATCCAGCGGATCGCCCAACGTTGCGGCATTCATTGCCGCGCTGAACTTATCGATAAAGGTATCCGCAATTTTCTCATTCAGGATAAAGCGCTTAGCGGCCGTACAAACCTGACCGCAGTTGCTCAGACGCGCCTGCACGCCCTGGCGTACGGCTTCATCCAGGTCGGCGTCCTCAGTTACCACGAAGACATCGTTGCCGCCCAGTTCCAGCGTCGATTTTTTCAGATGCTTACCAGCCTGTTCTGCGACAGCACTTCCGGCACGTTCGGATCCGGTCAGTGCTACGCCCTGAACACGATCGTCGGCAATCAGTTCCGCCACCTGATCGGTAGAAATGAACAGGTTAGTCCAGGCCCCTTCGGGTGCGCCGGCTTCTCTGACCAACTTCTCGAATACGTCAGCACAATGCGGGACAATGTTGGCATGCTTGGCCAGTACAGGGTTTCCCAGCGCCAGGTTGGGTGCCAGCACGCGCATTAGCTGATAATACGGGAAGTTCCAGGGCTCAACCGCCACCAGCACACCGATAGGATGATATTCAACCCAGGCTTCGCCCAGTTCACTGTCATAAGGTTGTGGCTTAAGAATGCGCTCCGCATGCTCGGCATAGTACCGCGCAATCTGGGAACAGATCTGCACTTCACCGCGGCTTTGGCCTATTAGCTTGCCCATTTCTTTACTGGCAATGGCAGCCAGTTCTTCCGCACGGTCATCAATCAGATCAGCCAGTTTTTTCAGCACCTGGAGGCGTGGCTGGATGTCGCCTTTACTCCAGTCTGAATGATAGAGGCGGTCGGCCGTTTCCAGCGCATGACTTACCGCCGCGCTGTCGTGGGAAGGCCAGCTTTTCATTAACTGGTTGTTTGCAGGGTTGATGCTTTGATAGGAAGACATAGAGTGCTCCTTGGTCAGCGATAAAAAAAGCATGGCGGGATAGCCCGCCATGCTGCTAAACGTTCTTTCGTTCTACCGTTTTGTCGTCCCAGGTAAGGACATCCTGGTTGGTTTTTTCAAATGCACGGATTAATACGTCGTCACTGCCCTGTTGCCGCCAGATTTCTTCAGCAAGGCGTTCGTCATAATTGGCGACTTCGAAAATGGCCTCGGCAATTTCAGGTGAGGTGTGACGTAAGCTGGCCCATTCGCCAACATGGTGGGCTTTTGCCTGACTATTCGACATAACGATCTCCTTCCGGGCGTTTAATCCTTAAGTTTTGCTGCCAGTCCGGCAACGTGTTCACCCTGAAAACGGGCGATGATCAATTCTTCTTCCGTAGGCTGACGTGAGCCATCTCCTCCTGCCAGCGTGGTTGCGCCATAAGGCGTGCCGCCCCGCACCTGAGAAATGTCAAACATCTCTTTCGTGCCGTAGCCGATCGGAACGATAACCATGCCGTGATGGGCGAGGGTGGTCCAGACGGAGGTAATGGTTTGCTCCTGGCCGCCGCCTGTACCCGTTGAGGCAAAGACGCTGGCGATTTTGCCGTACAGCGCGCCGGATGCCCACAGGCCGCCTGTGCGGTCCCAAAACGTACGCATCTGACCGGACATATTACCGAAACGGGTAGGTGTGCCGACAATAATGGCATCGTATTGCGGCAATATCTCAGGCGTGGCTTCAGGCGCGGACTGTTGCGTTTTACCGCCAACGTCTGCAAAGCGGTCAGCGTCCATAGTCTCAGGAATGCGCATCACGTCTACCTGCGCACCCGGTACCTTGCGGGCGCCCTCTGCCACGGCGTTAGCCATGGTTTCAACATGTCCATACATTGAATAGTACAGCACCAGAATCTTGGCCATTGGTCTCTCCGGGGGTTATTCAACACACCCAAAAGTATAGAAGAGCTTTGAACAACTGCTGGCACGCACTCGGCCTAACGGCTTAAAAAACGCTGAGAATGGGGTTTTGTTGGGGTTAATATTCTAATTCCAGGGCGATTCTTAGCGTTTACTCTGTTTCTAAATGTAAATTTCTGCCTGAAAGCCCTGAAAGCCCTGAAAGCCTGAAAGTTATTTAATTCGGGGGGTTGCAACATGTCGTCGCGCATCCTTCCTGGAATATGACTCATCAAAGCCTGTCCGTTTACAAAGGCGGCTCAATGAAAGATGCTACGGCGTGCAACGGA
Source organism: Pantoea ananatis LMG 2665 (assembly GCF_000710035.2). Lineage (GTDB taxonomy): Bacteria > Pseudomonadota > Gammaproteobacteria > Enterobacterales > Enterobacteriaceae > Pantoea > Pantoea ananatis. The sequence goes on from NZ_JMJJ01000004.1 coordinate 603,043, forward strand.
AGCGGTAAGACATGATGCCGCGCCTGACCGGATTCATCTCGTGCGGAAAGGTAAAGTGGCCCATTACCGATGGCGGCAGCGCGTTTTATTCGTCTTCAGGGTCAGCGCGTCGGCGAGTGACATTGCATTACCCGGCATCGCCGATCACAATAGCGCCTGAATCAATCAGGCAGGTGAACTATGTCGACTACGACGCGCAGACTGACCGTGCGTATAACGCGTCAGGAATGGGTACTTATTTTCATTACGATGATCTGGGGCGGGACGTTTTTAGTGGTACATCGGGCGATGCAGCACTCAGGCCCGTTTTTCTTTGTTGGGTTGCGGTTTGCCACTGCGGCCATCCTGCTGGCGCTCTTTTTTCGCCGTTACCTTGCCGCAATCAGCTGGACTGAAATAAAAGCGGGAACGCTTATCGGCCTGACCATTGCCGCGGGTTACGGTCTGCAGACATGGGGAATGCAGACCATCTCCAGCAGCCAGTCGGCCTTTCTGACCGCCTTATACGTTCCGGTTGTGCCGCTTTTACAATGGCTGTTCCTGCGGCGTCCACCTCCGTTAATGGCATGGCTGGGTATCTTACTGGCGTTTTGCGGCTTAATACTGGTTGCGGGGCCGCAGGACGGAAGGGTGGTGCTCAATCAGGGTGAGATTGCCACGCTTATCAGTACCCTGGCGATTGCGGGCGAAATTATTCTTATCAGCCGCTTTGCCGGTCATGTTGATGTTCGTCGTGTGACCTTTATACAGCTTACCGTCGCTTCACTCTGTGCCTTCTGCTTTATGCTTCCCAACGGGGAAACGTTGCCTGCCCTGTCGACGCCGTTATTGCTCAGCGCATTAGGTCTGGGTGCCGCCAGTGCGCTTATCCAGGTGACGATGAACTGGGCACAACGCAGCGTGTCGCCCACGCGGGCAACGGTTATTTACGCCGGAGAGCCGGTATGGGCGGGCGTGGTCGGGCGCATCGCCGGCGAACGTTTGCCGGCAGCCGCGATACTTGGTGGCGCTTTTATCGTCTGCGGCGTGATTATCAGTGAACTGCGTCTGAAGCGCCGCAAAGCGATACCCTCAGCCTCTTCGCGGGACGAATGAAGGTCGAAAGGATGACGCGAAGGCGCGAGTCGGTTATTGCGCCTGTTCTGAGAGAGATGTTGTCGTTGTGCGTGTTACTGACATTACCGCAGCGTTTAAACCTTCACTGTTATCACGTGGCAAATTCATGAGCTTGCTGTGATACACAGTGTCAGGCGAGGGGAACCCTATGAAAAAGGAACAATCAGTGCCCACGCGCCGCTCAGTGGCCGTCGCTGCCAAACGGGCTGCTATTCTGGAGGCCGCGCTGAGCTTTTTTTCCCAGTTTGGCATCCACGGTACGCGGCTGGAAAAAGTCGCTGACCGCGCCGGTGTCTCTAAAACGAATTTGCTGTACTACTATCCTTCCAAAGAAGCGCTCTATATTGCTGTGTTGAAAGAGATCCTGGATGTCTGGCTGGCGCCCCTGCGTGCACTGAGCCACGATCAGGATCCTTTGAGAGCCATTCGGCACTATATCCGCCTAAAACTTGAAGTCTCGCGGGACCATCCGCAGGCATCAAGGCTGTTTTGCCTGGAAATGCTCCAGGGGGCGCCCCTGTTGAAAGGTGAACTGGCGGGGGATTTAAAACAACTTATGGATGATAAAACAGCGATTATACAGCGCTGGATAGCCGAAGGACGGCTGGCGGGTATTCAGCCCCAACACCTGATTTTTATGCTCTGGGCAACCACGCAGCACTACGCCGATTTTGCCAGTCAGGTTGAAGCCATTACGGGAAACAGGCTCACTAATCCGCTGTTTTTTGAAGAAACGGTAGAGAACGTTCAGCGCATTATTATTGAAGGTATTCGGGTGCGTTAAAAGAACAAGGCCATACTGAATACAGGAATAAACACTGGAGCGGGCTGATGGATTCTGTTTCACAATGCGTACTGGGCGCGTCAGTAACCCTGGCGGTGATGGGCCGCCGTGTTCCGGCCTGGCAGGCCGCCATTATCGGCGCGGCCTGTGGAACGTTGCCGGATCTTGATGTCTTTCTCGATCACGGTGATGCTATCCGCAATATGACGCTGCACCGAACCGAAAGCCATGCGCTGCTTTATCTGACGCTGCTTTCCCCCTTAGTGGCCTGGCTGGTTGCACGGCTTTGTCGTGCCGGGCCAGCATGGACGGCCTGGTGGCCCGCCATCTGGCTGGCGCTGATCACCCATCCTCTTCTCGATCTGATGACGGTATATGGCACGCAACTGGGATTACCGCTTACCGATCATCCTTACGCGATCGGCAGCATATATATTGTCGATCCGCTTTATACCTTACCGCTGCTCGTTGGCTTAGCGGTGGCGTTGTGGCGTCGCAGCGATCGGGGATTGCGCTGGAACCGCGCGGGACTGGCATTGAGCTCGGCCTATCTCGTCTGGAGCGTGCTGATTCAGCAGGTCGCGGACGGGCAGATCAAACAGTCACTTGAACAGCAGGGCATTGCAACAAACAAGGTGCTGGTCACGCCCACGGCGCTAAATACCCTTGTCTGGCGTAGCGTCATTATCACGCCCGATCGTTATGGGGAAGCTTACTGGTCTTTGCTGTCGCCGCGGCGTCCCGTTACGGTGACCTGGCGGCCCCGTCATCCTGAATTATTTGCATCATTCAAGGGGAACTGGTTTGCCGAGCGCATTGCGTGGTTCAGCCACGGCTTTTATGCCATGAGTGAGCGCGATGGACAGGTCACCATCGCCGATTTGCGTATGGGCGACGATGACCGCTACACCTTCACCTTTGGTTTGGGAACGGCACAGCGTCCGGATGCCCGGCCGCAGCGCCTCCCGTCCGCCGGGCGCACGTTGAAGCGCACGTTCAGCCATATTGCTGAGCAGTTATAAAAAAAAGCCCGACTTTTGTCGGGCTTTCTTCATGCTGGGGATTAACGGCGCGTGCGTTTACGCAGCTGCCAGCCGATGGCCAGCAGGATAAACCATAATGGCGTCACCATTAATGCCTGACGTGTATCCTCCTGTAGCGTGAGCAGGACGAGAATAAACACGAAGAAGGCCATACAAACCCAACACATGAATTTACCCAACGGCATTTTAAAGTTAGATGCCGCATGGCGTTCCGGAAATTTTTTGCGATAGGCCAGATAGCTGCACAGGATGATGGTCCAGACGAACATAAACAGAATGGCCGAAACCGTGGTGACCAGAGTAAAGACGGTCATCACATCCGGAATCAGGTAAATCAGCGCTACGCCGCACAGCAAACAGAAGCAGGAGAAGAACAGGCCGGTCGTGGGAACGGCGCGCGCAGATAACCGCCCAAAAGCCCGACTGGCAACGCCCTGCTGTGATAAGCCATACAGCATGCGACTAGTCGAGAAAATGCCGCTGTTAGCCGATGAGGCGGCAGATGTTAATACCACGAAGTTCACGATACTTGCCGCCGCCGGAAGACCAATTAAAACAAACATCTCAACGAACGGACTGCGATCGGCCATCACTTCTGTCCAGGGCGTGACAGACATGATTACCATCAGTGCCAGGACATAAAACATAATGACGCGCAAGGGAATCGCGTTAATGGCGCGCGGTAAGACCTTGTGCGGATCCTGTGTTTCGGCGGCGGCCGTACCGACCAGCTCAATGCCGACAAAGGCAAACACAGCGATCTGAAACCCGGCAAAAAATCCGCTCAGTCCTTTGGGAAACATACCGCCGTGATCCCAGATATTACTCAGGGCTGCGGTACCGCCACCGGGAGAAGGATAGTGGAGTGAAACCAACACGATTCCGGTCACAATTAAGGCGACAATCGCCACAATTTTGATGATGGCGAACCAGAATTCCATCTCACCAAACATCTTCACCGTGGCGATATTCAACGCCAAAAAGACAAAGACGCACAACAGCGCACTCATCCAGATGGAGAACCCTGGAAACCAGAGCTGGAAGTAGGCGCTGATAGCCACCACGTCGGCGATACCGGTGACCACCCAACAGAACCAGTATGTCCAACCAGTGAAGTAGCCCGCCCACGGCCCAAGTAAGTCGGCCGCAAAATCGCTAAAGGATTTGTATTCCAGATTCGACAGCAGCAATTCGCCCATTGCGCGCATGACGAAAAACAGCATAAAGCCGATGATCATATAGACGAAAATGATGGACGGGCCGGCCAGACTAATGGTTTTTCCCGAGCCCATAAACAGACCCGTTCCGATAGCGCCGCCGATAGCGATGAGCTGGATATGCCGGTTATGCAGATTACGCCGCAATGTGTCTGAGCCTTGCGGGCTCTGCGTGTGGTGAGAGTGATCAACCATGAAATTGTCTTTCCTGTCTTGATGTTGTGTCAGCTCTGATGGCTGTTGAGGATGACTGAGTGTCTGAAACAATTGGGCATAAGATAGAGGAAGTAAGGATAAAAACGGTAATCATTTTTTAACAATATCAGACAACATACTCATCAAAAGAGCATTTTTGCTTCCAGCAGGCGGTTTTTACGTCAGATTAGGTAATATTTCATCACCTTGTGTTATCTCCGGGGCAGACAACGCACGGCGCTTCTACACTTCCTCATTATTGGTTGTTTCACATCAGAGGCATTATGCGCACGCTTGTCCTGCTTATTATCATGACCGGACTGGGGTGGATGAGTTTGCCCTGGCTGAAACAGCACTTACCCCCGCAGTTTAATCCGTTCACGCCTCTGTCGGTGACCGATCCGCCAGGCTGGATGACGCGGCTGAAAATCAAGCGTCTGCAAAATGATCCTGCCGCCTGTCTTGACGTCATGCGTCGGGCAGAGCAGGCGGGACGGGTGAGTTTCAGCCAGCAACCAGCCATCGCCGGCCAGTGTCCGCTAGCTCAGCCGCTGAGAGTGCAAAAAATGGGCGCAGTATCACTCAGCAGCAGCTTTCTGGCCAGCTGTCCCATGGCCGTTGCGGCCACCCTGTATGTGGTTCACAGCAGTCAGCAGATTCTTCAGCAGTCGGGCACCCGGCTGGTGGGCATTGAGCATGTTGGCAGTTATGCCTGTCGTAATATCTATCACCGAACTCAGGGGCGACTAAGCGAACATGCCACTGCTGACGCCTGGGATATAACGGCCTATCGTCTGGCCAATGGTCAGCGGCTGGTGGTCAGTCAACACTGGCAGCAACCTGAAGAGAAAGCGCTATTACTTCACGGATTGTGGCGAACAGGTTGTCACTTTTTTGGTAATGCGCTTGGGCCGGATTATAATACTGCGCATGCAACACATTTTCATTTTGGCATGCGTGGGGCAGGTTATTGCAGATAGTAACAGGACAGCGCTGAGGGTAATTACGGGGTTTTTATTTCTTATTATCCAGCATAAAAAATATGCGACTATTTCGGTTTTTCAGGCTTCGATTTTTTTATTAACATTATATCCGGGTATGCAACCTTTTTTATGTGTGGCGTTGTGCCTTGCAGCGAATAGACGTTATTTAATGCATGTGGGATAATGAATTCTGAGGTCGTTGCCGTGTTTTAATTTTATTAACATTCCGATATTTTATTGTGATATTTTTTTCTTATTAAATACGTTATTGATTGTTTTTTACAGGCTGTATTTTACCCCCGCTCAGACAATATGTTAAGTTAATTCATGTCTGATATTTTATCCTGGGGCAACAATATGAACAGCTTCTTTCTTATCAGGGAAAAGACATTCTCTTTGCGTCACGCGTTTCACTTAAGGTCGTGCATCACGCTTGAGCAGAGCCAAAAGGGTAGGGCGCCAGGCGCGGTAAGGGACGCGTTTTCGGCAGAGATCATGTTACCCGGAGGTTTGAATAACGCCACATTTGATGTCAGCGATACTGCAGCATGTTCTTTTTTAGGCTTTGCCTTGAACGTTTAATCAGCAATGATGATGCATAAAAGGTGTACATTGACCCGTTGCGGGTATCAAATGGGTCATCCAGGAAAATAATAAGTTGCGGACCGCAACTTCTTTAGTATTATTTTTCAATGCTGGCTGCGTTTAAAGATTGAAAAAATATAAGAAAAATCCTATTATTCTGCCCATCACGCGTTGCCTGAATTGCCAGCAGCATTCTTTTATCCCTGGTTTTGGCATTTTGCCCGTAACGGGTCCTGAAAACCAAATGAAAATAAAGCTTTTTTTGATGTGCTGACACAGGGTAAATTCATTTCTGATGCAAAGATATCAAGCACGTAGTGGAAGTTGAGGCAATATGACAAGTGAAGATTATTTTTCCTGGCGGACTGAGACTGAAAATCATTTTCAGGCACTGGCGACGACCCAACAATTAAAGGGGCTCCTGCAGGATTATATCCAGTCACTGGGTTTCGATTATTTCGCTTTTTTTATCCAGCACCGCGTTCCTTTTACCCGACCACGTGTTTATTTACATGACACTTATCCTAAATTATGGATTAAACGTTATAAAGAGCAGAATTATTATGCGATCGATCCCGTGTTGCAGCTTTGCCTGCGCTCAGGAAAAGGGGTTGAGTGGACGCCTGAGCTGTTTAGCTCGGCAAAAGAAATGTGGCAGGATGCGTGTAATTTTGGGCTCCTGAGCGGATTTTCGTGTTCTGCAATGGCATCAAATCGCGCCGTTGGTATATTATCTATAGGATCAAAGCGTCCCTTTATTACTGGCAGCCGGCGAGTTGAGCTCGAGGTAAAGCTGCATTTTTTGGCTGAGCAAAGCCTGTCCTTACTCGAACGCCTGAATGATGAAGCACTGATGGTCCAGGGAAATGATTTTAGTCAGCGTGAGCTCGAAATTTTGAGATGGACTGCTGAAGGCAAAACGTCACAAGAAATTTCACTTATTTTGTCGATTTCTGAGCACACCGTAAATTTTTACCAAAAAAATATGAAAAAACGTTTTAATGTTTCTAATAAAACTCAAATTGCATGCTACGCCGCAGCAATTGGACTGATTTAAATGAAAAGCAACTGCCAACTTTAGTAGTTCCCTCGTTGAGGTCACTTGTCTACCCTGCGCTAGTGCGCTCCTGGGCAGGCGCAAAGAAATCATTGCAAACATGGGGATGTCAGAGGCGCATGATGAAAATAGTTCAAACGCAGTTAAAGGATATGCCATCTTCCTTGCTTGCCGAGCTTGGCAGTTACCGTTATAGCGTGTTTGCACGGGGTGAAGGTTGGTCGATTCCGCCGCGTCTGAGCACGCCTGGGCAAGAGTACGATCGTTTTGATCGCTCTGATGTAACCTGGTTGATCGCATGGAGTGTACGCAATGGTATCAGTGGCTGTGCGCGATTAATGCCCTGGACTGAACCCGAGCAAACGGAAGGTATCGTTTTACCGTTCAACCACGAAAAAGTCTGGGAAATGTCGCGTTTCTCAGCGCGGCTGGAGGTCGATGCTGAGTTGCCACTTACGATTCTCTGGCATGCTGTTCAACTGGCCGAAATTAGCGGTATTGAATTTATTATCAGCTCGGCCACGCCGATGCTGGAAAAGATGTTCGAGCAGCATCAGGTCGTTTATCAGCCCTTAACGCCCGGACTGATTCAGTCGGAAGATAACCTGTTTGCCATCCGTATTCCCGTCAGCCAGCCAGCACTGGCAGAAAAATACCGTGGTGCACGTCGCTTCAGCCCGGAGGAGGTTCTGCCTTCATTGGGCGTCTCGGTTAACTGGCACCCGCACGGTTGAGTTTATGCCCCCGGTGACGGGGGCATCTTAGCGTTACTGACGATAAGCCGCTTTGATTTGCTTGATCGTGTTGCTGAACACTTCCGCCTGCGGCATGTCGCCCAGGGTTTTGACGTAGCGTTCCATGTTAATGATCACTTTGCCCGCATCGGCCTGGCCCATTCCTTTCAGAATCAGTGTGATCATCATCTTCAGGCAAGCCACTTCATCAGATAATTTTTGCGTTTCCTGCGAGGTCGCGAAATCTTCATCGCTCATGAATTTCTCCTTGGTGGTTAACGTCGTCTCTTATTCGGTACGCACAGCAATCCGAGAGTATACCACAGGGGATTACGCTTGCTGAGTGCATCACGACAGCAGGCGTTCCCGCCTGACTTTGTTCAGTTAAATTTATTAATCACGTGCAGGAATGGTCAGGTCAAAAAAACAGACAGCAATGTCAGGAAGATGATTAATTGAGACGTTATGTTTTTTTTAACTTCATGAAAAGACTATTTTTTTAAAAATCCCATTGCAGTAGCTGTTTTTTGGGATGGGCTTTCCAATAACCCAGGATTTGCATTGATATAAATCATTGAAAGCTCTCCTTCCACGACTTTGTATATGTGCTTTTAATGCAAAAACGGGTATGATTGCCGCTTGCAATCGTTAAATGCTACCTCTTATTAGCTGCGGAGTGCTTCGCGTTGATCACTGTCCTTCTTGTCGATGACCATGAACTGGTACGTGCCGGTATCCGCCGTATTCTCGAAGATATTAAAGGTCTGGTGATCGCTGGCGAAGCCTGTTGTGGTGAAGATGCCGTTAAGTGGTGCCGTGCTAATCAGGTTGATGTCATTTTAATGGATATGAACATGCCGGGCATCGGCGGGCTGGAGGCGACGCGAAAAATCGTGCGCTACAACCCTGATATCAAAATCATCATGCTGACTATCCATACTGAAAACCCCCTGCCGGCAAAAGTCATGCAGGCTTGTGCCGCAGGTTATCTCAGTAAGGGCGCAGCGCCACAGGAAGTGGTAAACGCGATTCGCTCGGTCAACGCCGGGCAGCGCTACATTGCATCGGACATCGCTCAACAAATGGCGCTTAGCCAGATTGAGCCACAAAAAGCCGAATCTCCCTTCAGCTGTTTGTCGGAAAGGGAATTGCAGATTATGCTGATGATCACCAAGGGGCAAAAGGTGACGGAAATTTCCGAGCAGCTTAATCTCAGTCCTAAAACCGTTAACAGCTACCGTTACCGGATGTTCAGCAAACTGAATATCAGTGGCGATGTAGAGTTAACGCATCTGGCCATCAGACATGGCCTGTATAATGCGGAGCCGTTAATAAGTAGTGAGTGACCTCTTTAATCCCAAAATCTTTCTGAGTACGGTCACCAGTGAACCCGGCGTATACCGGATGTATGACGCTTCCGGAACGGTTATCTATGTCGGCAAAGCCAAAGATCTGAAAAAGCGGCTTACGAGCTATTTTCGTACGAACGTTGGCAGCCGAAAAACCGAAGCGCTGGTGAGTAACATCCATCACATCGATGTCACCGTAACCCATACTGAAACCGAAGCGTTGTTGCTTGAGCACAATTACATCAAGCTTTATCAACCGCGCTACAACGTTCTGTTGCGCGACGATAAATCCTACCCCTACATTTTTCTCAGCAGCGATGTTCATCCTCGCCTGGCGATGCATCGGGGCGCGAAACACGCGAAAGGCGAATATTTCGGCCCGTTCCCCAATGGCTACGCGGTACGAGAAACGCTGGCGCTGCTGCAAAAAGTGTTTCCTATCCGTCAATGCGAGAACAGCGTGTATCGCAACCGTACGCGCCCCTGCCTGCAATACCAGATTGGCCGCTGCCTTGGTCCCTGTGTTGCCGGGCTGGTGAGTGAGGAAGAGTACGCACAGCAAACGGATTACGTGCGGCTTTTTCTGGCGGGTAAGGATGATCAGGTGCTGAATTTACTGGTCCGCCGTATGGAAGATGCAAGCCATGCCCTGCGGTTTGAAGAAGCGGCACGCCTGCGCGACCAGATCCAGGCCGTCAGGCGCGTCACCGAAAAACAGTTTGTGTCTAATCAGGGCGACGACCTGGATGTGATTGGCGTGGCCTACGATGCCGGTATGGCCTGTTTACACGTGCTGTTTATTCGTCAGGGTAAAGTGTTGGGAAGCCGAAGCTATTTTCCAAAGGTGCCCGCCGATACCGATCTGGCGGAAGTCGTGCAAACCTTTGTGGGGCAGTTTTATTTGCAGGGTAGCGAAATGCGGACGCTGCCCGGTGAAATTTTGCTGGATTTCACCTTACCTGAGCGCGAACTGCTGTCTGAGTCGCTGACCGAATTAGCCGGGCGTCGGGTGAATATTCAAAGTAAACCTCGTGGTGATCGCGCGCGCTATCTCAAACTGGCACGAACCAATGCCGGTTCGGCATTAAAAACCCGTCTGTCTCAGCACTCGACCATTCATCAGCGTCTCACTGCGCTAGCCGAGTTTCTGGAGTTGGATAAAATCACCCGGATGGAGTGTTTTGATATCAGCCATACCATGGGAGAGCAGACCATCGCGTCCTGTGTCGTGTTCGATCAAAACGGTCCCCTCCGTGCCGATTATCGCCGCTATAACATTGCCGGCATCACGCCTGGTGATGATTATGCAGCGATGAATCAGGTGCTGCGTCGCCGTTATGGAAAAGCGATTGAGGAAGAGAAGATCCCCGATGTCATTTTGATCGACGGCGGTAAAGGCCAACTGGCTCAGGCAAAGCAGGTTTTTGCCGAACTGGACGTGAGCTGGGATAAATCACGTCCCATTTTACTGGGCGTGGCAAAAGGCACCGATCGCAAAGCCGGTCTTGAAACGCTGTTTTTCGAGGCGGAGGGCGAGGGGATTTCCCTGTCGCCTGATGCACCAGCGCTGCACGTGATTCAGCATATTCGTGATGATGCTCACAATCATGCTATTTCAGGGCACCGTAAAAAGCGGGCCAAAGTGAAAAATACCAGTGCTCTGGAAAGCATTGAAGGTGTGGGGCCAAAACGACGCCAGCAGTTGCTTAAGTACATGGGGGGCCTGCAACCGCTGATGAATGCATCGGTGGAAGAGATCGCGAATGTCCCTGGCATATCCCATGCTTTGGCGGAAAAAATCTACTACTCGTTGAAACACTAGCATTGAAACAGGGTGGGCAATGTAGGAACATACGTTAAACACCACCCAATCCAGACAGTTACCAGCATATGCAATTTAACATTCCGACCTGTCTTACCCTGTTTCGCGTCGTTCTTATTCCGTTCTTTGTGCTGGCTTTCTATCTGCCGTTCCACTGGGCGCCATTTGTTACCGCGTTGATCTTTGTTGTGGCAGCCGTGACCGACTGGTTCGACGGCTTTCTGGCGCGTCGCTGGAAGCAGACAACCCGCTTTGGCGCTTTCCTCGATCCAGTTGCCGATAAAGTCATGGTGGCAATTGCCCTGGTATTGGTTGCAGAGTACTTTCATGCCTGGTGGATCACGCTGCCAGCCGCAACGATGATTGCACGAGAAATTATTATCTCCGCGCTGCGCGAATGGATGGCTGAAATCGGCAAACGCAGCAGCGTTGCCGTTTCCTGGATTGGTAAGGTAAAAACAACGGCACAGATGTTCTCACTTTTTGCCTTGTTGTGGCGTCCGGACAGCATGGTTGTCGGTGTGGGTGTCGTTGCGTTATACATTGCGGCAGTGCTGACTTTCTGGTCGATGTTTCAGTATCTGAGCGCGGCGCGCGGGGATTTGCTCGAACCGTGATCGATACGATTTAAAAAGCAGCAAACGGACGCATTGTGGGGATAATTTTATTGACTCATCGCGTCATCTCAGTAGAATGCATCGCATCGAACGGCAGCACAGCTGCAGAAGCTAAGAAAAATCAGTAAGTTCGATGAAGTGCATTAAATATCGAGCCCTTCAGCAGGCAGTAAACTGAACGGTAAGATGATGCGGGAATAGCTCAGTTGGTAGAGCACGACCTTGCCAAGGTCGGGGTCGCGAGTTCGAGTCTCGTTTCCCGCTCCAAATTAGCAGGCCAGGATAACCTGGCAGCAGACAAGTTTAAGGCGCGTTGGCAGAGTGGCTATGCAGCGGATTGCAAATCCGTGTACCTCGGTTCGACTCCGGGACGCGCCTCCAGTTATACCTCGCCCGGGTGGTGAAATCGGTAGACACAAGGGATTTAAAATCCCTCGATCGCAAGGTCGTGCGGGTTCAAGTCCCGCCCCGGGCACCATATTGAAACATCAATAAAATCAAGTAGTAGCAGTGTCGTTTAAGCCGCCTCTTTGGGCGGTTTTTTTGTATCTGACATTCGGCAGTGGCGATGAAATGGCGATGAATTAGCGATGACATTTTTTGCTGCCACCTTTCATCACGGACCGTCAGCCCATCCTTATCCTCGTACTCTCCTGCCTTGCATAAACCTGCATTTTGGCATCCCTCAGCTTCAGGCCCGCGTCGAAAACTCAAGGCCAGGTCGTTCACGAACTGAAAAGGAAAACAGATGCGTGCAGGCTGTAGTCAGCGGCATCAGCGCTAGCGTTTGAGCTTGATGGGCAACAGCCAAAAGAGCAGGGAAGCCTTCAACCGCAGGAATAAAATTAATTGCTCATTTTATGTGCTATGCTGAATTTCCGTTTCACAACTTAGGCTCACATGGACGACGATGATGAACGGCCCTATATTATCTTTACCGCAATCGGTAAAGCCGTGCTGGAACTGCTTGATGTAAAAGAAGGTTTTTTTGATTTAGAGCTTGCTGAAATACTTGAAGACTGGATGAAAGAGGAGACGAATCCACTTCAGGCGGAGGTTTACAGAATGGCGGCGGAGTTTGTCAGGGCAGGGAAGGCAGTAAATTAAAAAGGCCTGCGTTACACAGGCAGAAACTGTTACAAGGGAAAATCCAGCAGTCAATTTTGACTGACTGTGGAAGCATACAGTGATCGTGCTTTTTAGATACAACTGAATGAGATTTGATCGATAAAAGGCACGATATGCCTGTGTCAGATAGAAAAAAGCCCACTCGGATGTGGGCATAGCGAACAGGGCTATAAAGATAAGGTACTATCGATTACATTTTGATTATCGGCCGTAAAGAAGAAACCTTCAGGCATGAGTAAGAATAAAACCAGGTCGACGAGATTATTTTATAAAATATTTATATTTCAACCATTTGCTCTCTAAGTTGCGCGCTTTGCAGAGCCTGTTTCTGATAGTGATTTCGCCCGTCCTCTTCATCCATCGGTGTGCCCAAAATCTCTCTTCCGAATGCGTATCCCTGCCATGCCTTCACGGCCTCTTGCGCCGTGAAATACAAAAGTGTTTCAACAGATGCCTTTACAGCGCAAGCATGAATTTACGCGCTTCGCTAAAACAACGAGCTAAGCTTCGAATCTTGTTTTTAACATTAAACCAGAGTGTTGCCAGCGATCCGTTAAGTGGCGTTGGCGCGCGTCTTTCGAAATGAAAACAGCCGACTGTTCGCTCTGGCACAGGATGCTTTCCTGTCATCGCGATCTTAAATCAACAAAGGCGTACTTATCCCATTCAGTGCACTAACCTTGTCAATACATACCGACCAAACTGACAAGGACAAGCCGTGCCCGGACATCAAGCAGAAATCGATTTCGGTTCAGACCACATCATCATAGCGCGCCGCTACCGGGCCCTTGGGGCACTGAACGATCTCTTTATCGCGATATGGTTTTTGACAGGAAGCGTTCTTTTTTTCTTTGATTCGCTAATGACTGGCGGTACCTGGTTATTTGTGGTCGGCAGCCTTCAACTTCTGTTACGCCCGGCGATAACCCTGGCAGAGCTTATTCATGTCAAACGTGTTTATCGCTCTCGCCCTGCCACTTCGCGGTGACAGCCTGAGACAGGTGGTTCAGATGAGTCAGCCCGGCCGCTATTCTGCGGCCCGGCTGTAAGGCGGTCAGACTTAACATCGCTGCTAAAACGTTACCAGGTGCGAGCCGGTGGCGGAGGCGGTTGTTCGCCGGTTGCGGGTGGAGGGGGCGGAGGAGGGGCGTCAGCCCGAGGAGGTGGAGGCGCTAAAGCCTGTCCTGGCGGTGGAGGCGGTGGTGGTGGACGACGATCGTGGCGGCGGCGGTGGCGCGCCGCAACCCGGACCTGGCGGCGGCGGTGCGCAGGCGCTGAGCGTGGAAACGACAAAAGCAGCGGCTAAAAAGGTCAGACGACGATTCATTCTATTTCCCTTATGAAATTAACAGTAAGCTAATTGTAGACACCCGTAACTAAAAATAGGGTGGCGAAGGGGAAAAGCGAAGCGAGGAAGGCCATTTGTTTGTTTTTTGAGATACTTCTCATCTCACGATGATGATTCGGCTTTTTGTCTTCACTCCGGTTAAGGTAGCGCATCAATGTAGAGGAGTAATGTTATGAATGGCATTTTGAAATTCGTCCGCGGCTGGCTGATTTTTTCGGTTCTGTGGGGCGTCTTCATGTGGTTTATGTCATGGCAGGCGCAGGGCAAAGAGATTGGACTGGCCATTTTAATGAGCCTGTATGCCGGGTTGCTATACCAGGCACTCATCACCATGGTGGCCCGCTACAAAGCCCGCCGCCAGCAAGCCTGACTGCGGCCTGCTGCGCTCAGGCAGCAGGCCAGTGACTCAGCTCAGATTACCGGTCAAGCGGCGATGGAAATCACTGCTGCGCAGATCCAGCCCTTCTATGGTCACGTGCGTGCCATAGCGCTGGTAGCGATATTCGATTCCATCCAGCGCGGCGACGCTGGAGGCATCCCAGATTTGCGCGTGGGTGAGGTCGATAATGACGGATTTCGGATCCTGTGCGTAATCAAAGTGCTCAAACAAATCGTTGCTGCTGGCAAAAAACAGCGGCCCGCGCACGGTGTAACGCACCGACTGCCCGTCTTCACTTAGCTGCCTTTCGGCATGAATGACATGCGCAACGCGGCGTGCAAATAACATCATCGCAACGATAACCCCGGACAGTACCCCAAGCGCGAGATTACCGGTGAGTACCGTAATGCCTACCGTCAGCACCATCACCAGCGTTTCTGACCAGGGCATCCGTTTCAGGGTTGCCGGTTGCAGGCTGTGCCAGTTTACCGTCTTGACGGCGACCACCATCATGATTCCGGCCAGAACAACCATAGGGATCTTCGCCATAATGTGGCTCAGGCCGGTGACGAGAAGCAGCAGGACCAGGCCCGCCGCAATCGTTGATACCCGACTGCGCGCTTTGCCGAGTTCTACGTTAACAATGGTCTGGCCAATCATGGCGCAGCCGGCGATGCCGCCGTAAAAGCCAGCAAAAATATTGCCTATGCCCAGCCCCCAGGATTCGCGCCGTTTGCTGGAAGGCGTGTCCGTAAGATCATCAACTAATTTGGCGGTCAGCAGCGATTCCATCAGCCCGACAAACGCAATGCTGAGCGCCGTGGGCCAGACGATTTGCAGCGTGTGGCGATCGAGCGGTACGGCTAAGGTCGTAAAGTCAGGTAAGCCGGCACTCATCGGGCCTTCATCCCCCACATCCGGTACCCGGTAACCCATCAGCAGCGCCACGCCGGTCACAACGATAATGGCGACCAGAGGGGAAGGAACACTTTTAAGCACTCGGGGCAACAGCAGCACAATCGCCAGAGTGAGTGCGAACAGAGCCCATACTACAGGCGACTGACCCCAGACATGGGGAACCTGAGCAAAGAAAATCAACACGCCAAGCGCATTCACAAAGCCGATCATCACCGAACGTGGGATATAGCGCATCGCCCGTGACATCCCGGTGACACCAAACAGAATCTGAATCAGTCCGGCCATCACGACCGCAGGCAGAATGTAGGCCACGCCATGGGCATGTACCATCGGGCCAATCACCAGCGCCACCGAACCCGCCGCCGCGGTCACCATGGCCGGCCGTCCGCCAAGAATGGACAGCGTCAGGCAAAGTACAACAGAGGCGACCAGGCTGACTTTGGGATCGACGCCCGCGATAACAGAGAAAGAGATCACTTCAGGAATCAGTGCCAGGGCCGTAATGACGCCAGCCAGACATTCTCGGGTAAGCAGTGCAGGCGAGCGCAGTACGCGCCCCACACTGATATCGTTTTCCACAACGGCGGTCGTGGCGACATCGTTTTGTTGAATCATAATGTTGTGCAGGCTCTTTTATTCATATCTTGCGCGAAAGGCAAGGAGGACTGGATATGGTGAGGGGCAGATGTTACCGATGGATAAAAGAAGAAGCCAGAGAAAGCGAAATGACTCCATCCATGGAGAAAGGACTATACCGTTAAGTCGTCAGGGGTTTTATACACCACCATCTCCAGCAGGTGACGATAAACATCCAGTGAAACTTCGTCACTTTCCAGTTCAAGACGATGAATCAGCTTAGAAATTATCGCTTTGTTATTCACAGCCATGCCTGACTGCAGAATTTCTGCAACCACCAGTCCAAGAATTTCCATATCACTGTCAGGCTTGTTACCAGCAACGGTAAAGTAGTCAGCAATCTCTTTATCAGTTTGGGGCAGTGTGTTTTGCATGTGTTAGCCTTTCAAATAGCCAGCTACCCGGGCGGACAGCAGGACAAACAGACCTAAAAGCCATCGCATAAAATACAATGGAACCCAACGCCGTAAACAGGTCGAGATAATCAAAAAAGAAACCTCTGAGGGTGGAAATCCATTACACCTTCAGAGGCGACGCAGATGCATCATTCGTTACAGAGTCGTGATCACAACTCGTTGGCTGTAAAGTTATACAATGTAACTTTGATTGTACAAGTAAATTATTAAGCAAAAAATGCTAATGATTAACAATCAGCATTTTAGGTAAATTATTTGCCGTTAATCTGTACAGGGAAATGTGTACAAGTTGAAAAATCGGCGCGTGAGCAGCACGATTCACAGCAGATTAAGCAAACAGGTGAAGTTTCGCGGTGAGTTTACGGACCTTCTTCTTGTCCCCGACGATAGCCACGCCCAGCAGACGCCATTCCGCTGCCGGTTGTGTCTTCATGGCGGCAGTAAAGGCGCCATAGTCTGTCGTCGACTGACCTTCTTCCGGAAACACCACAATATCGCATTCCGCCTGCTCAGCCTGCGGCCATAATGCGCTGAGCTGCTGTGCATCAGCGGCTAGCACGGGGATGCCTACCGGAATCAGGCCGGGAAAGCGCCGGGTGGCGGCATCCTCAAGGGCTTCGCCTGCAAGGGAAGGGTGCCGCTGACCCACGGTCAGGGCGATAACGGCTGCGGCATTGGTTGCTTTGCCAGCGGGTAACGCGCTGTTCAATATCATTACACATCGTGGTTGTGTCATTTTCATCTCCTGAGGCAAAAAGCCATTGTGGCAAGGCTCAGCTCAGGCGTCTGGAAGATTTGTGCACAGTTGCTGGTAACGCGCGGGCGTCAGTTGGCAGGCGCGTTTGAACCAGCGCCCCAGATGGCTCTGGTCGGCGAAACCCAGCTCGGCTGCAACCTGTGCGGGCGATTCACCGATGGCCAGCCGACGGCGCGCCTGGCTCAGGCGCCACTGCACTAACCAGGCGTGCGGCGGCAGGCCCCATTATTTTTGAAACAGCCGGGAGAGGCGGAACCGATCGACGTTGAGCGCCTGCGCCAGCTCGGCAATGCCGGGATTTTCCGCATGATAAGCCATCAACCAGTCGCGCGCCTGATGCGCCAGCGACGGTGCTGTCTCTGCCCGGGCGCCGCGCAAGACGGGAGAATAACGGAGTTGCTGGAATAAGCGATCCAGCGCTGCATCTTTAATGAGCTGGGGATGATCGTGCCAGAAAGCGTCAAACGCGTGCCAGACCGCCCAGGAGAGTTGACCATCGTCTTTCAGCGTGCTGGCAAAGCGTAGCTCTCCGCAGGGGAGTCCATCAAGACAGGCTGGCGCAAGCTGCTGATGTAGCTGGTGAGGCGAAAGATACAGCATACGGTAGGTAAAACCCTGGGCATCAACGGCATCGCCGTCATGCAGTTCTTCAGGTTCTAACATAAAGACGGTGCCGGGGCGGCTGTGATGACGCTGACGTCGGGAATGGAACTGCTGTACGCCTTGCTCAGTCACGCCAATTAAATAGCTGTCATGCCAGTGAGGATCGTAGGCATGACCGGTAAAATGCGCCCGCAGAGATTCAATACCGCTGTTTGGGTCGCGACGCAAATCCACCCAGCTGTCTGTTGAGTCTTTCACACGCATTTTACTCCACGAAACTTTTACGACAGTATCAACCTGGACATTCTGCCGCGATTATCCAGTATTTAACAGAGCAGACACTTTTCATTCGCAATTTGCTTTGCGTATAATAACTTATTCAACTAATTAGAACTCTAATCATTAGGTTGCTATTTAAATGTCATCTACCCGTACCTTTACGCACTTGCTCCATCTTACTGCTCATGCCTGGCGTCTGGCCGTCGATCGTCATTTGAAAGACAGTGGCTTAAGTACCAGCAGTTGGATGGCGATTGGGCTTATTGCCAGCGAACCTCAGCGGCTTACGCAAACGGAACTGGCGCAACGGATGGGGCTGGAGGATGCCAGTATGGTGCCGCTGGTGGATCGTCTGGTGAAGCAGGATTTACTGACGCGCGTGCAGCCAGCCGAAGATCGCCGCAAACGTCACCTGGTGCTGACCGAAAAAGGGAATGACGCGTTCGCCAACGTTAAAACCCACGCGGATGCCTTACGTGCTGAGCTGCTGGCTGATATCGATCCTCAGGAGCTCGCGGTGGTTGAGCGAATTTTAGAGACACTGCTGACCCGAATGGGAACGATGTAATTATGGCCCGGCGCAATCCCTACGCTGCGCGTGAATGGTTGCCACATGAAAAACCTATGCTGCCGGGGTCGCCTTCGACGCCGCTGCACTCAACGCCTAAACGCATTGCGTTTGGGCTGATTGGCCTGCTGATCTCCCTGACCGGTGCACTGAGCAACGCGCTGGTCAGTGCGAACCTCACGAATCTGCAAGGAACCTTTGCCGCTTACTCCAATGAAATCGCCTGGCTACCGGCGGTATATGTGATGGGGAATATCTCCATCAACCTGCTGCTGGTGAAATTTCGTCAGCAGTTTGGACTGCGGGTTTTCACCGAAGCCTTTCTGGTGCTTTATGTCTTAGTCGCCTTTTTCCATCTCTTTGCCAACGATCTCAGTTCGGCGATTATCGTACGCACCGCCCATGGCATGGTGGGCGCTGCCCTGAGCTCGCTGGGGATCTATTATCAGGTGCAGGCGTGGCCGGCGAAACATCGCCTGAAGGCCCTGGTTATTGGCCTGACCGTTTCGCAGTTGGCGATTCCGCTGGCCCGACTCTTTTCCAGCGAGTTGCTCCAGCTTGAGGAGTGGCGCGGGCTTTATCTGTTTGAACTGGGGTTAGCGCTGATTGCGTTGGGCGCGGTGTTGGTGGTTAAGCTGCCGCCGGGCGATCGTATTAAGGCGTTTGAGAAGATGGATTTTGTCACCTTTATGCTGCTGGCACCGGGCATGGCACTGCTGTGCGGCGTACTGTCACTCGGCCGAATTGAATGGTGGTTTAGCACGCCCTGGCTCGGCGTTTGTGCTGCGCTGGCGCTGGTGCTGATCGTCACGGCTTTCGTGATTGAACATAACCGCCGCAATCCGCTGATCAATACGCGCTGGCTCAGCAACGGGATGATCGTGCGTCTGGGCATCGTGATGATCATGATTCGTATCGTGCTGGCGGAGCAGAATACCGGTGCGATAGGTTTTTTGCAGCAGATTGGCCTACAAAACGATCAACTGCACGGCTTAGCCTGGGCGATCATCGCCGGGGTGATTGCCGGCATTGCAGCCAGTGCGCTAACCATTAAGCCAACGCATCTCAACTGGCCGATTGTGGTGTCACTCATCGTGATGATCATCGCCTCACTGATGGACGCGCAATCCAGCCCGGTTACCCGCGCGAACAACATGTACTTAAGCCAGTTTTTACTGGGATTCGGCAGCGCCTTTTTTATGGCGCCCGCCATGTTGATGGGCATTGGTAGCGTGGTAACCCAGCCGAAAAATCTGGTCAGTTTTGTGGTGTTGTTTGGCATGAGCCAAAATCTGGGCGGCTTAATCGGCTCGGCGATTCTGGGCACCTTTCAAACCTGGCGTGAAAAATATCACTCCAGTCTTCTTGGCGATCAATTATCGTTACTGGATCCCAACGTCAGTGAACGGCTTAGCCAATATGGCGCCCTGTTTACCAGTCAGATCAGCGACAGCGCCCTGCTTAGTGCACAAAGCACCAGCCAGCTTCAGTCAGTCGCAACCTTGCAGGCCAACGTACTGGCCTATAACGATACCTATCTGCTGACGGCGGCTCTGGCGCTGATTACCCTGATGTGGGTGCTGTGGCGCTTAACGCGTCGGCGCTATCTCGACTGGCGACAGGCCACCTTCAATCTGGCAGAGCAGCGTCAGCTTGCCGCCGCACAAGAACGAACGGAGCAACAATGAGTCAACAGGATGAACTTCAGGCAGCAGAGCGCGATCGGGCCAACCGCCGTCGTATTCTCTCGATTGCCTTAGGCAGCGGTATTGTGGTGACAGGCGTGCTGGTTATTCTGTATGCCTGGCAGCTTTGGCCTTTCACCAGTTCCGTTCAGAGCACGGAAAATGCTTATGTCCGCGGGCAGGTCACGTTTATCAGCCCGCAGGTAAATGGTTATCTGACCCAGGTGGATGTGGTTGACCTGCAGCCGGTTAAAAAAGGTCAGTTACTGATGACCATTGACGATCGTATCTATCGTCAGCGCGTGCACCAGGCGCAGGCGCAGCTGGCCATGAAGCAGGCTGCACTCAATAATAATCAGCAGCAGCGCCTCAGCGCGCAGGCCACGATTCAGAGTAATAAAGCGGCGCTGGAAAACGCCAAAGCCCAGGCGGTGAAAAGCGGTCTGGATCTAAAACGTGTTGAAAATCTGGCCGCAGACGGTTCGCTCTCGATGCGCGAACGCGATGCGGCGCGCGCGGCGAATGCGCAGGGGCTGGCTCAGCTGCATCAGGCGGAAGCGCAGGTTGCGGTGGCCCAGCAAAACTTGCAAACGGTCATTGTTAACCGTGCCTCGCTTGAAGGGGACGTGGCCAGTGCAAAGGCCGCTCTGGAACTGGCGGAAATCGATCTGGCCAACACGCGCATTACCTCACCTGACGAAGGGCAACTCGGACAGCTATCCGTGCGTAAAGGCGCCTACGTGACGGCCGGTACGCGCCTGACGTCGGTGGTGCCCAACCATAAGTGGATTATCGCGAACTACAAAGAAACGCAGCTGGCGCATATTCGTCCGGGGCTGCCGGTAACGATTCGTGTGGATGCACTGGACGGTAAAACCTTCCAGGGTCGCGTTGAATATCTTTCACCTGCTGCAGGTTCAGAATTCAGTGCCATATCGCCGGACAATGCGACCGGCAACTTCGTTAAAATCGCTCAGCGTATTCCGGTACGTATTGATGTGGCGCCAGAGGTCCAGCAACAGCTGCGTCCCGGGATGTCGGTTGAGGTCAGCATTGACACGGCCGCACACGTGGACGGAGAGGGAGAGAAAACGCCATGAAGGGCTTGCGTATAGCCGCTGCCCTGCTGGCGGTCGTGCTGGCAGGGTGCAGCACCCAGGTCGACAAAGCCCCGTCCGCCTTGCCCATTCCCCCACAGTGGCGCGATCGGGTAGGGCCTTCTGCGCCACCGGAAGCCGCATGGTGGCAGGCCTTCGGCGACGCCGATCTGAATCGCCTGGTGGATCAGGCGTTGCGTAATAATCCGGATATCCTGATCGCCCGTTCACGGGTTGATCAGTATCGGGCCCAGCTACGTGCAACGGAAGGGGACAATTTTCCGACGCTCAGCGGCGGCGTCGCGGCGACGCGTCAGCGCGCATTATCCGCGGCGACGGGTCAGCCTAATGACACCTCGGTTTTTCAGGGACAGCTACAGGCCAGCTACAATGTGGATTTGTGGGGCGCGCGCAGCCGTTCGATCGATGCGGCGCAGGCGACGCTGGAGGCACAGCAGGCCGCCGCCTCGGCAGCCGAGCTGACCATCGCCAGTTCGGTGGCATCCGGTTATATGACGCTGTGCGCGCTGGATGAGCAACTGCGCGTTACCGAGGCTACGCTGGCAACGCGGCACAACTCGCTCAAACTGGCGCAGCGCCAGTTCGAAACGGGATATACCTCCCGGCTGGAGTGGATGCAGGCTTCATCTGAGTATCAGTCCGCTAAAGCTCAGGTTCCGCAACTCCAGCATCAAATTGCGCAACAGGAAAATGCGCTCAGCATCCTGGTAGGGATGAATCCACGTGAAATCGCACGCCATCGGGCGTTCACGGCTATCATGCCGCAGGTTATGCCGGGCGTACTGCCGTCTGCACTGCTGAATCGTCGTCCTGATATCGTGCAGGCACAGCGTCAACTGCTGGCCGCCGATGCCACGCTGGCGTCATCCAAAGCGAAGCTGCTGCCGGGAATTAACCTCACTGCCTCAGGCACGCTTCAGAGTTCCGTGTTGCATCAGCTGGTGGACGATCCTTTCCGCCTGTGGAGCGTCGGCGGCAGTATTCTGGCCCCCTTACTCAATCGTGAAGCGTTAACCGCGCAGGTGGATGTCTCCATGGCTTCGCGTAATCAGGCTTTGTACAGCTATGAGAAAGTGGTGCGAAACGCCTTTTCAGAGGTGAATAATGCACTGGATGCGATTCGCCAGGGCGAGGCGCAACAGGAAGCGCTTCGTCAACAGGAACAGTTTGTCGCCGACGCGTTGCGCATCGCGACCGAACGCTACCAAAACGGTTATGCCTCTTATCTGGACGAGCTGGATGCACAGCGCACCCTGTTTGCGACTCAACTGAACCTGGTGACGGTCAAAAATAATCTACTGCAGGCGCAAATTGAGCTGTATCGCGCGCTGGGCGGCGGCTGGTCTGCCGGGAAATAGCGCCGCACTAGCCGGTATGGCAGGGGCTGAAGGGCGGCACATTCCGGTCGTGCCGCTCCATCAGGGCGGGTTTGTAAAATAACGGATTCCTGAATAAGATTGCTCTACACTGTAGCCCGCAAATGCACCTTTGAGCCACGCGTTAACCAGGAAGAGCATGCTTTTACCCAGCCCACCAGAAGAGCACGATGAACCTGTGGTTCAGCCCCTTGCCGATGCTCACTTTGCGATTGTGGTGCTGGCAGTAACCTCGGTCACGCTGATTATTTTCGTTTTGATCGTCACGCTTTGGATGAGTTAGTGTTTATCAACCGGACCTGAAAGGAGTGAGGGATGGAATCGAGAGATGATAAACTGATTGCGATTATTGGCCTGCTGACCGCTTGCCTGATCGGTGTCACTTTCTTGTTTGTGGTGACGTGGCTAAACGACAGCCGCCTTGCCTCGCCGCCGGAGCGCCTTGATACGCAAACCTGTTATCCCAAACCGCCCTCGCGTCAGCTCTGATCGCGCTTAGTGAACTTTATCTGCTGACTGCGCAGCACCAGTGCCAGGTCCTCATGCACGGTGCGGTTGCCATTGGGATCGGCGAGGCCCAGCAGTGACCCTGGAGAACGCCTGTCGTCTGCCCATGCCGGGTACTCCACCACGGGATAGAGCGAAATGCCCTCCATCGCAATGCCCTGATCCAGGGCAACGGCAACGTTTTCACTGACCTCCTGTAGCCAGGGCGCGCGAGCTTCGCCTTCGGCACCGGTTTCGGCTATCAGCATGGGACGTTGGTAACGCTGCCAGTATTGCGCCAGCAAAATATGGAGCGGGGCGCGTACCGGGTCGTCTCTGTCCATTGGCCGATCGGGGAAGAACCAGTGGTTATCCGGATAGTAGTTCAGGCCCAGAATATCCAGAAAATCTTCGTGCCCGCCCAGTTCTTTATCGACACGTCCGGCTAACATATCCCAGGCTTCAAACTGCGCCTGATGCTGTGCATCAGCCCCGGGTTTACTGTCGGGGTTATCGGGATGATGGGCAATCTGCACCAAAGGATCGGTCAGCACAAAACGGGCGTCGGGTATCACCTCACGAATTGCCTTCATGGCAGCCAGAGAAGCACGAACCAGTTGCCGCTTAAGCTCTTTACCACGCTGACTGGCATGGGGATTAAACCAGGCCACGTCGGCACCTGCCCAGGACCAGAATGAGATCTGGTTTACGGGCGTGAAAAAAGCCTGCTGAATGCCCTGATCGCGGATAATGCGCGCCATTTCCCGGGCATAACGTTCGAAGTGGTCGACGAACCCGGCTTTCCAGACAGAAATATGATCGGGATAGCCAAAGTGGGCCAGTTCCCAGATGATCTGCAACTGGTTATCCCGTGCCGCTTCGACCATTGGCAGGAAACTGCTCCAGTCGTACTGGTTAGGCGTTTTTTCAATCAGGTGCCAGCGTGCACCATCCCGCGCGGTCAACAGATGCAGATCGACCAGTGCCGCATAGTCTTTTTTAAGCAGCATATCGTGCCCGCTGCTGATCACCATATCCAGCCGTTTGCCCGGCGTGCGGCAGGCGGTGGAACAGGGGAAGCTGCCCTGAAAAAAGCTCTGAAACAGGCGGGGATGATGGCGTAAACGGTCGTCAGTTAAGGGCGATTGACTCATATTCCTCTCCTGCCGGGCAAATGACAGTCACAGATCGTTCGACTAAGTCTAGACTAAAAAACGGTGCCATCAGCATGGCTGATGTGCAACCGGCGCTGGCATACTCTGGCGCCCGGAGGAATAATAATAAATGACAGTATGATTCAGGGAATATCCATGACCGAAGCGTTTGATTTGCCCCAGAGCCCATCACGGCAGAGCTGGCTTGAAGAGCGGCTGGTTCCGCTTTGTTTGCACCATCCGGGGTTGAGCGGCATTCATCCACTCAGTGACGGGCTGGATGCTTTTGCCGCACGTTACCTGCTGATGGAGAAAGCCGCGAAGACTCTGGATATACAATACTATATCTGGCAAAACGATATGTCGGGCAGGTTGCTGTTCAGTGCCATGTTGGAGGCCGCCAATCGCGGGGTGATCGTACGGCTGCTGCTGGACGATAACAATACGCCAGGGCTGGATGATACGCTGGCGCAGCTGAATCACCATCCCAACATTACCGTCAGGCTGTTCAATCCGTTCTCCTTTCGTACCCTGCGCGCGCTGGGCTATCTCACCGACTTCGCCCGCCTCAACCGGCGGATGCATAATAAGAGCTTCACGGCGGATGGCGTCACGACGGTAGTCGGTGGACGTAACATTGGCGACGAATATTTTGGTACGGGCAACGAACCCCTGTTTGCCGATCTCGACGTGCTGGCTATCGGCTCGGTGGTTAACGAAGTGGCCGAAGATTTTGAACGCTACTGGAACAGTAAACCCGTTTCGCCGCTAAGCGAGGTGCTGGATCAGCCGATGTCGGCGCATCCGGATGTGGTGTTACCGCCGGAGTGGCGTGAAAGCGAGACCGTACAGCATTATCTTCAGCGCCTGAATAAGTCCTCGCTGATCGATCAACTGACTCAGGACGATCTGCCTTTTGTCTGGGCCAAAACGCGCCTGTTGAGTGACGATCCGCGCAAGGGCCTGGGAAAAGCCCGACGCAAGTCACTTCTGCCTCAGCGTATGATGGAAGTGATCGGTGCGCCTCAGCATCAGTTCGACATCATTTCCGCTTACTTTGTGCCGACCCGCGCGGGCGTTGCCCAACTGCTGGCGATGAAGCGCAAAGGGGTGAAGATCGCGGTGTTAACGAACTCGCTGGCGGCAAACGATGTGTCCATTGTGCATGCGGGCTATGCAAAATGGCGGAAAAAACTGTTGCGGCACGGCATTTCGCTTTTCGAATTAAAACCCCAGGCCGGCCTGAATGATACGCCGCACGATCGCGGCTTGACCGGTAATTCAGGCTCAAGTTTGCACGCGAAAACCTTTTCAGTGGATGAAAAAATCCTGTTTATCGGCTCATTTAACTTCGATCCACGCTCGGCGGTGCTCAACACCGAAATGGGGCTGGTCATTGAAAGTGAAAAACTGGCCGCCGAAACCCATCAGCGTTTTAGCGACTCGATGCGCGATCGGGCCTGGACGTTGCGGCTGGACAAGTGGGGAAGAGTAAACTGGCTGGAGTATCCCGGCGAGGCGCAGCAAGTTGTTCACAAGCATGAACCCGGCTGTAGCTGGTGGCAGCGTCTGCAGGTTCGACTGGTGTGGCGATTACCTATTGAGTGGCTGCTTTGAAGCAAGGCGATCGGCAGCGATCGCCTTATCATTAGCGCTTCTGCGGCTTACCGGAAAACAGAAAACGCAGAAGAGGAATACGCAGGTGCAACTCATACAACGTGAATGACACGCCAAATACCATGACCAGACCCAGCAGGAAGCCCAGCGTATTGTTATGCAGTACAGGCGTCACATAAATGCCGTACAGCAGCGTCAGGGGATGGTGCACCAGATAAATAAACAGCGAGGCGTTAACCAGATACATAATGCCTGGCGAATGTGAGTTAAGCAGTTTATGTCCCAGACTGTAACAGACGTTCAGCATGCAAAGTCCCATCATGCTGCTGATTAACGCGTCCAGCTCATACAACCAGCCTTCACCACTGCTTGTGCGTTGATTGACAATATATGCCACCAGCAGCAGCACTGCGCCAATGAACAGCACGGGATTCACTCGCACGAACAGCTGTTTCAGCGCCTGATGTTTCCAACTGAGTGCGCCCAGCATAAAAAAGGGCAGGTAGAACAGGGACTGCATCACCACGAAATTAAACAGCGCATCGCTTAAAAGGGTTGGATTCGTGTAAAAGACAACACGTCGAAAAGCGCCCCACATCAGGCCCCAGATCAACAGGCCAAGCGCCAGTTTCCCCCAGCCCACGCGTTGATAATCAATGTTACGCTTTTGATCCCGCAACCAGCGGAACGTGATCATGCCGAGTGTGGTAAGAATTAACAGCACCAGTAAAAACCACAGGTGGGAGATCAGCTCCCACATCAGGTTGTTGAATTTGGCGTAGGGCGGCAGGGCGCTCCAGTCCGCGTATTTGCTTGTCCATGCCTTCAGCATAAAGAACTGTGGCAGCGTAATTAAGGGCACCGCCGTCAGCATCGGAATGCCGACCCGCTCCAGACGAACTTTCAGAAAGCGTCGGGGCTGATAGCGCAGATAGAGCATGTAAGAGAAGTAGCCGGAGATGACAAAAAACACCTGCATGCGGAACGCATGAATAAAATCATTCAGGGTCGTAAGCCATAACGAAGCGTCGCTGCTGTTGACGGCCCATTTCTGCGACGAATAGATCAGGGAAACGTGAAACGGCACGCCCAATAACATCAAACAGGCCCGGATCGAGTCGAGAAAATACTCACGCTCAGTTTTTGTTGTACTCATAAAGTTCCAGTTCGTTAGTACGTTTTTAGCCGGTTTCGCCCTGAAACCGTATTATGTCGGAAGGAAATTCTAGCTGCAGATAACAGAGTATACTATCAGTTGAATCTCAGTTGAGCCCGTAACGTTTAATTGTCCTAAAATCACCCCTCGAGCAGAGGATTATCGGGAACATTGTTGTGCATGTGCTGTCGGAAAGCCGAATTATCCATTAAGATAAGCGGGTTTGTATTAAGCACACGAAAGGGGGGGATGTGCTGACTAAAGAAAAAAATAATGTTGGGCTGACGAAAATGCGCTGGATTGGCGCGGCAGTCCTGCTGGCTTTGTATGCCAACAACAGTTGGGCGTTTAATTTTGATGATGTGGCAAAACAAGCCAAAGATCTGTCCGGAAAAAGCTTCGAAGCGCCAAAAAGCAATTTACCCTCTCAATTTCGTGATATGAAATTTGCTGACTACCAGCAGATTCAGTTCAACCACGATAAAGCGTATTGGGGCAAACTGCGTACGCCGTTCAAACTCGAATTCTACCATCAGGGGATGTACTTTGATCTGCCGGTGAAAATTAACGAGATCACCGCCAATACCGTTCGCGAAATCAAATACAGTCCTGATTATTTCAACTTCGGCAATGTGAAACACGATGCCGATGCGGTGAAAAACCTCGGCTTTGCGGGTTTTAAAGTGCTGTATCCGTTGAACAGCAAGAACAAGAAAGATGACGAAATCGCCAGCTTCCTCGGTGCCAGCTATTTCCGCGTGATCGGTGCCGGTCAGGTTTATGGCCTGTCTGCCCGTGGTCTGGCTATCGACACCGCGCTGCCATCAGGCGAAGAGTTCCCGCGTTTTAAAGAGTTCTGGATTGAACGACCCAAACCGCAGGACAAACAGCTGGTGATCTACGCACTGCTGGATTCTCCACGCGCGACCGGTGCTTATCGCTTTACCATCCATCCAGGCCAGGAATCCACGGTTGATGTGCAGACCAAATTCTATTTACGCGACAACGTAGGTAAACTGGGTATTGCACCGTTAACCAGCATGTTCCTGTTTGGTCGCAATCAGCCGTCGCCAGTGTCTAATTTCCGTCCTGAACTGCATGATTCAGACGGTCTGTCGATTCACAGCGGCAACGGTGAGTGGATTTGGCGTCCGCTGAATAACCCGCGTCACCTGGCCGTCAGCACCTATACCATTGAAAATCCAAAAGGCTTCGGGCTGTTACAGCGCGGACGTGATTTCAATAACTATCAGGACCTGGATGACCGTTACGACCTGCGTCCAAGCGGCTGGGTTGAGCCAATCGGCGACTGGGGTAAAGGACGCGTTGAGCTGGTTGAGATTCCTACCGCAGATGAGACGAACGATAACATCGTGACGTTCTGGACACCGGAAAACCTGCCGGAACCGGGTAAAGCGATGGATTTCAAATACCGTCTGCACTTTGGCCGTAATGAAAACAAACTGCATTCTGACGATGTTGCCTGGGTGAAAGATACGCTGCGTTCAGCGGGCGATGTGAAGCAGTCGAATTTAGTCCGTCAACCGGATGGCACTGTTGCCTTCACCATCGATTTCGTCGGCAAAGACATGAGTGAAATGCCTGCCGACAGTCAGGTTGCGCCGCAGGTCAGCGTAGGCAAGAACGCCGAAGTGGTCGAACAAAGCGTTCGCTACAATCCGGTCACCAAAGGCTGGCGTCTGGTATTGCGTCTGCGCGTGAAAGATAACAAGCAGGCGACAGAGATGCGTGCAGCGCTGGTCAGCGGTGACAAGACATTGACGGAAACCTGGAGCTATCAGTTACCTGCCAATGAATAATTTGACTTTTACACCTCAACGCTATGTAGAAGCCCTGCCGCTGGATGCGGCAGGAAAAACGCGTCTGGCCGCTTCGTTGCAAAATGCGCAGACGTTTCACCAGTTACACGAATCGCTGGGCCAGGATGTGGCTGCCAGCGATCGCCCTGAGGATGCACCTTTAAAATCGGTGTCGTCGCGAGTGGAAATGGCCTGGCCCGATTCACTTGCCGGGGGACAGCAGCTAGGCAAGGACTATCTTGATCGCACCACGTTAAAGGCGATGCCAAAAGTGAAGCGTTCATTGATGTTCCCGGAAGCCTGGCGCACTAACCCGCTGGCTCGCGCCTGGGACTCGCTACGGGGACACAAGTCTGTTCCCCGTTATGCTTCGGCCGAAGAGCAGCGCGCGGAAGAGAAGTGGCGCCACGTGGGGTCCATTCGTCGTTATATTCTGTTGATCCTCACGATTATGCAGACCGTGGTGGCGACGTGGTACATGAAAACCATTTTGCCTTACCAGGGCTGGACGCTGCTGGATCCCATGGACATGATCAACCAGAACTGGCAGCAGTCTGTTATGCAGATTCTGCCTTATGTGTTGCAGACCGGGATTCTGTTCCTGTTTGCGATCCTGTTCTGCTGGGTGTCGGCGGGTTTCTGGACGGCGTTGATGGGCTTCCTGCAACTGCTGATTGGTCGGGATAAATACAGCATTTCCTATTCTACCGTCGGCGATGAACCCCTTAATCCTGCGCACCGTACCGCGCTGATCATGCCGATCTGTAATGAAGATGTAGGACGCGTTTTTGCTGGTTTACGGGCGACCTGGGAATCAGTGGTGCGTACCGGAAATGCTGAGCACTTTGATGTTTACATCCTGAGTGACAGTTACGATGCCGATATCGCTATCGCTGAGCAGAAAGCCTGGATGGAGCTGGTACGTGACGTCGGTGGCGCGGGCAAGATATTCTATCGCCGTCGTCGCCGCCGTGTGAAGCGTAAAAGCGGCAACATCGATGACTTTTGCCGTCGCTGGGGCAGCAACTATAGCTACATGGTGGTGCTGGACGCCGACAGCGTCATGAGCGGTGAATGTCTGACGGGCCTGGTGCGCATGATGGATGCTAACCCTAATGCCGGTATCATCCAGTCTTCGCCAAAAGCCTCGGGCATGGACACGCTTTATGCGCGTTGTCAGCAGTTTGCGACCCGCGTTTACGGCCCGTTGTTTACCGCCGGTCTGCACTTCTGGCAGTTGGGTGAGTCGCACTACTGGGGCCATAACGCCATCATTCGTGTGAAGCCGTTTATCGAGCACTGCGCACTGGCACCGCTGCCGGGTGAAGGCTCGTTTGCCGGTTCCATCCTGTCGCATGACTTCGTGGAAGCGGCACTGATGCGCCGTGCTGGCTGGGGCGTATGGATCGCCTATGATTTGCCGGGTTCCTATGAGGAGCTCCCGCCAAACCTGCTGGACGAACTTAAGCGCGATCGCCGCTGGTGTCACGGTAACCTGATGAACTTTCGCCTGTTTCTGGTGAAAGGGATGCACCCGGTGCACCGTGCCGTCTTCCTGACGGGCGTGATGTCTTATCTGTCGGCACCGCTGTGGTTCCTGTTCCTGGCACTGTCCACCGCGTTACAGGTGGTGCATACGCTCATGGAGCCCACTTACTTCCTGCAGCCAAGGCAGCTGTTCCCGGTCTGGCCCCAGTGGCGTCCTGAACTGGCGATTGCGCTGTTCTCGACCACGCTGGTGCTGCTGTTCCTGCCGAAACTGCTCAGCGTCGTGCTGATCTGGTGTAAGGGGGCGAAACCCTACGGCGGTGCGCTACGTCTGTTCGTCTCGCTGCTGCTGGAGATGCTGTTCTCGGTGCTGCTGGCACCGGTGCGTATGCTGTTCCACACCGTATTTGTGGTAAGCGCGTTCCTGGGCTGGGAAGTGGTCTGGAACTCACCGCAGCGTGACGATGATGCCACACCCTGGAGCGAAGCCTTCAAGCGTCACGGTTCGCAGATGGCCCTGGGCATTGTCTGGGCTGCCGGGATGGGGTGGCTGGATCTCAACTTCCTGTGGTGGCTGGCGCCAATCGTGTTCTCGCTTATTCTGTCGCCGTTTGTATCGGTGATGTCGAGCCGCTCTGGCCTCGGCATCAAGAGTAAGAAAGCGAAGCTGTTCCTGATCCCGGAAGAGTACGATCCGCCGAAAGAGCTGGTGGATACCGATCGCTATGTGGAACTCAACCGTCAGCGCGTGCTGAAAAATGGCTTTATGCATGCGCTGTTCCATCCTGCGTTTAACGCCCTGGCGACCGCGCTTGCGACCTCACGCCACAAGCAGAGTCAGTTACTTGATCATGCGCGCGATCGCCGCGTCGATCAGGCACTGAGCGATGCGCCGGAAAAACTGAATCGAGAGCAGCGCTTGCAGCTGATCAGCGATCCGGTGGTGCTGGCGCGTGTACATACTCGCCTGTGGGAAAGTGGTGAAAAGTATCATCAGTGGGTAGAGAGCTATCAAAAAATGCCTCTCAACCCCGATGCCTTACCGCATCAGGCGTAGCAACGAAGAAAGCGGCAGAAATGCCGCTTTTTTTACGCCCGTCGCCGGTTACAGACGGCAACATTATTTTGCACTTTGCACGAATGGGGATGGCAACCCGGCTCAACTCATGATTAAAATAGCGCCTGTTTAACCTGAGTCGCTATTGTGAATACATTCGCTAAAGTCATCCTGTTATCCCTCGCCGTCGTTACGCTGAGCGGCTGTGGCAGTATCATCAGCCGCACCGTGCCCGGGCAGGGACACGGTAATCAGTTTTACCCCGGCGTAAAGTGGGATATCCGTGATGGCGCATGGCGGGTTATCACCATTCTCGACCTGCCGCTGTCACTGGTGGTCGACACGCTGCTGATTCCGGTAGATGCCAGCCATGGACCTTATGAGTAACTGCGGTCAGAGTCGCTGTTATCGTCTTCCCATTCCTGCGCCGCGGCTTTACCTTCTTCGCTGTCCAGCGGAGGTTCAAGTTGAAACTCACCGTCATCCCACTCGTGCAGCGTATTTTCTGCTAACCACTCCTGACGCAGTTCAATCTCATCAAAATCGCCGTCAAAGATAGCCTGAGCGGCTTCATTGCTGCGCACAGGCAAACACTCGCCCGAATCCCCTTCGTCTTCGAAGAACTCTGCCTGCCACATGATGTCACCGTCCTGCATCACATATTTTTGCAGGCCAAACTGGTTGATGGCCGCATCGTCTTGCTCAATATCCGGATGGCTGGCGAGAAACTCTTCACGCGCAGCATCAATCGCTTCTTCCAGTGTAGTGAACATACTCATGCTTCTCTCCTTGCCTGATTAACGTGATTTCAGTGAAGAATAGACGAAAATCTCAGGAGGGAAAGTCGGGCCACTTTAGCGGACGAACGTTCTGCACATACAGCCAGTCCTGAATCGCATCCGTTAGCTGCTCTAGCTCGGTGTTGTGTGAACACCTGCTGGCCTACAACAGGTCAATACCAAACCTTTTCAGAAAACCTGCCCACAGCATGAACAGGACGATCGTGATCAGGCAACTCAGCCCCAGCGTGAGCCAGAAGCCGGTACGTTGGTACAAAAACGGGAAGAGTATAAACATCGGCAGGGTCGTTACCACATACCAGAATGTATACCAGGCATGGGCGGCGATCTTTGTCTGGCTCTGTCCTTCAAGTTTCATCCAGATTAACACCAGGATGGTGACAAGCGGCAGGGCGGCCAGGAGCCCACCCAGGCGATCGCTACGTTTAGCCGCTTCAGAAATAATCACCACCATCAGGGCAGTTATCGCATATTTAGAGATAAGCCAGAGCATAGATTTTTCCGTTGTTGAGCCGCTCAGCGGCGCTATCGCCAGCCTGATCACAGGGCTTCAGGCAGTAACGATCGCGAATATTATCACGATCGTTACTGCGGGATCGTTCTCCCGTTGCAGCGCCGGTTCGCGGCAACGCATCGGTTACTTCTGGGTGCTCTTTGCCAGGCTAAATCCAATACCGGCAGCCAGCAGGAGTAACAGCACAGCCGCGCTGACCAGCGCCACGCTGTGAGAGGTGATAAAGGCCGCTTTTGCCGCCTGAATCGTTGCCCCGGCGAGTGCAGGCTCCAGCGTCTGTGCCACTTTAATGGCCTCACCGATGGAGGATGAGGCTTTTTCTGCAAGCCCAGGGTCCAGTGCCGAGGGCAGCACAATCGAAGCGGTAAAGCTACGGGTCAGCAGCAGACCAAAGAGGGCAATGCCCAGTCCGGCACCCAGCTCATAGGACATGGTTTCAATGGCGCCGGCTGCGGCGGCTTTTTCTTTTGGCGCGGCCGCCATAATGGCAGAGGTCGACGCCAGCAGGGCACTGGATGCGCTAAAGCCGAGCAGCACCATCAGGCTCCAGGCCTGCCACTGCTGGGTGCTGAAGTCCAGCATCGACAGCCCCAGAAAGCTGATACCGCTGAATCCCATGCCGCCAACTGCGACCGGCCTCAGACCCAGCTTGCCGACCAGTATCCCTGCGATGGGGCCGCTGAAGCCGCTGGCAATCATGACCGGCAACATAAATTTTCCGGCTTCGAAGGGCGTAAAGCCATGAACAAACTGCAGCTCCTGCGCCATGAGCAGTTCAAACCCCACCAATGCGATCATCGCGGTCAGGGCCATCACCACACCACTCAAAATTATGCGATGGCAAAACAGCTGCAAATCGATCATCGGCTGTTCCGCTCGCCGTTGAAGACGGATAAACAAGGCAAGCATCGCGGCGCCTGCGATCAGGGCTGCCGTGATCTGCGACGGCGATACATCACCCTTGAGCGCCGTTTTGGCGCTGTAGACCAACAGCAGTATGGCGACGATCAACAGCAGCGCATGGGGCAGATTCAGTTTTTGCTCCGGTCGCCCCGGCTGTCCCGGAATCAGCCAGACGGCGAGCGCAACCATCACAACGACAAGCGGGACGTTAATGAAAAAAATCGCCCCCCAGTCATAATGTTCCAGTACGGCACCGCCAAGCAGCGGGCCAAACGCGGCACCACCGGAACCGACGGCGGCCCAGACGCCCAGCGCAATATTGCGATCGCGCGCTTCAACAAACAGTGTCCGGATCCCGGCAAGCGTTGCCGGGATTATCATGGCTGCCCCGATGGCCAGTGACGCGCGGGTTGCTATCAGCCACGCAGCCGAAGGGGCCAGCGCCGCCGCCAGCGATGACAGGCCGAACAGCAGGCTACCCGTTATCAGCAGGCGTTTAAATCCGATACGATCGCCCAGTGCACCCATAGGTAACACCATACCGGCCATGACCAGTGAGTAGATATCAATGATCCACAGCAGCTGGTTGCCACTGGCGTTTAGCGTCATGCTCAGCGTCGGTACGGCAACATGCAGCACCGTGGCATCGATTGCGACCGGGATATACAGCATGACGATAATCACCAACGCGACCCACTGACGAAGCATTACAATCCCTTTGAAATAAAGTTGAACACATGTCCAAAACGGATCCTACTTAATGTTGAACGCTTGTCCAGCTTTTTGTTAGACTCGTTGCTTTACCGTTTCAGGTAGGTTGAGATGAACTATTTAAGTCGGGATGAGCGCCGGGAAGGCATACTGCAGGCCGCAATGACCGTTGCCCTTCAGGAAGGCTATGCGGCCATGACGGTAAGACGTATCGCCGCAGAGGCGCAGGTTGCCGTCGGTCAGGTGCACCATCACTTCTCGGGCATTGGCGAGCTTAAGTCCCAGGCGTTTATTCGCCTGAGCCGAAGAATACTGGACACCGAAACCGTAACGGAAAACGCCAGCTGGCGTGAGCGACTCTTCTCCATGCTGGGTAGCGATGATGGCCGGTTTGAGCCCTACATTCGGTTGTGGCGCGAAGCCCAGATCCTGGCAGGACGCGATGCAGAAATGCGCGGCGCCTATATCGTTGCAATGGAGATGTGGCAGCAGGAAACCGTCGCCGTCATCAAGGCGGGGGAGGAAGCCGGTGAGTTCAGGCTACTTGATAAAGCGGACAATATTGCCTGGCGGCTAATTAGTCTGGTCTGTGGGCTCGACGGGCTTTGCATACTCAACATGCCAGGGCTGGACATCGCCGCCTCGGATAATCATATTCATCGCCTGATTACGTTGGAACTGTTCAGTCCGTTATCGCCCGGCAGCCGCTGCTCGCAGTAAACGCGAACAGCGGCTGAGCAGCGGATCTAATAGCGTGAAGGCTCACCTTCTGGCCGGGTTTTGAAACGGCGGTGCAGCCACATGTACTGTTCAGGGGCGATGAGCACGCCTTCTTCAACTACCTTGTTCATGCGCAGAGCCGTGTCTTCGTCGCTGGTCAGGGGAAAATTCGCGCTGACGTCAGGCAGAATAATCAGTTCGTAGCCGCGTCCTTCGGGCAGGCGACGTGGAACAAAGGGGATGACGGCGGGTTTACCGGTGCGGATCAGCATATGCGTACCCACGGTTGTTGCCGCCTTTTCCACGCCAAAGAAGGGCACAAATACGCTGCTGCGCGGGCCATAATCATGGTCGGGCGCGTACCAGATGATATCGCCGCGCTTTAACGCCCGAATCATGCCTTTGAGATCTTTACGATCTAACATCCCTTTATTTGAGCGCATACGACCGCGCGTCTGCAGCCAGTCGATTAATTTATTGTCGTTAGGCCGGTAGACGCCAATGCCGGGATTATGGATGCCAAACATGCGAGCACCGATCTCCAGCGTTAAGAAATGCATGCCAATTAACAGCACGCCGCGCTGGCTATCATGGGCCTGCTGAATATGTTCCAGACCAGAAGGTTTGTGCCATTTGTGGATGCGCCAGTCGGGCCAGAACCAGGCCATGCCGGTTTCAATCAGCCCCATCCCTACCGATTCAAAGTTATGCTTAATCATGGCTTCGCGATCGACTTCCGGCATCTCGGGAAAGCTGAGCTCCAGATTACGGCGCGCAATGGCCACGCGTCGCTTCATGAAGCGCATACCAAGGCGACCAATACGGCAACCAAGTGCATAGAGTAGTGGATAGGGCAGCAATACCAGGATATACAACAGAATTATGCCCAGCCAGGTTAACCAATAGCGGGGATGCAAAAGCGCGCGTGAAAATTGGGGCAATTGGGTCATCTTAAATATTATTATCCTGCGTCGTGCACCAGCGGTGCTGTTTTTCGTCAGTTGCGGTTATTGTGCCATTTTTTTCCCACTGCTGAAATGTTACAGCATTTCGCAGGTTGTTGTCGGGAGCAAAAAGAGAAGTATGAATACCCGGACCGGCGAAAATGTACAGGTTAAACTATCAATTTTTCTTATACGCTTCGCATTTTTTTCAATTCAGGTATCATGTGCGCGCTAAATTTCTTCTATTGATAACAGGAACGAACACCATGCCAGTGTTACACAACCTTGTTTCCAATAAAGAGCTGAAGGCGCGCATGCTGGCGGAAACCGAGCCGCGCACCACAGTCTCTTTTTACAAGTATTTCACTATTGCCGATCCAAAAGCGTTTCGCGACGAACTCTATCTCGGGTTAACCGCATTGAAGGTGTTTGGGCGTATTTACGTTGCGCACGAAGGCATCAACGCCCAACTGAGCGTGCCCGCCAGCCAGTACGAGGCGATGAAGGCCTATTTATACGGTTTTGATCCGGCGTTAAATCATCTGCGTATGAATATCGCGCTCGACGACGATGGCAAATCGTTTTGGGTATTGCGACTGAAAGTACGTGACCGCATTGTCGCGGACGGCATCGACGATGAAACTTTTGATGCCAGCGACGTCGGCAACTATCTGAAAGCGGCGGAAGTGAACGCTATGCTTGACGATCCCGATGCGGTATTCGTGGATATGCGAAATCATTACGAGTATGAAGTCGGGCGCTTTGATAATGCGCTTGAGGTGCCTGCCGATACCTTCCGTGACCAGTTGCCGATGGCGGTGGACATGCTGAAGGATAAGAAGGATAAAAAAATCGTCATGTACTGCACCGGGGGGATTCGCTGTGAAAAAGCCAGCGCCTGGATGCGCCATAACGGGTTCGAAGATGTTTATCACGTCGAAGGCGGCATTATTGAGTATGCGCGCCGCGCACGGGAACAAAATCTTCCGGTGCGTTTCAAAGGCAAGAACTTTGTCTTTGATGAACGCATGGGCGAGCGTATTTCGGATGATGTGTTATCCCACTGCCACCAGTGCGGGACGCCGTGTGACACCCACGTAAACTGCGTTAATGACGGCTGTCACCTGCTGTTTATCCAGTGTGAACGTTGTGCCGAAAAGTACGAGCACTGCTGTAGCCCGCTCTGTCAGGAGGAAGCCCGCCTGTCACCCGAAGAGCAACGCGCTCGCCGGGCAGGACGTGAGAATGGTAATAAAATTTTCAACAAGTCGCGTGGCTTGCTGAACATGACCATTCCTGCGCCAACCCGCAAATAGCCGGAGCCGCCTGAAGCCTGGCTTCAGGCGGCTTAAGATTACTGACGTACGCCTTCTACTGAGATGATTAACTCAACGTTCTGAGAGGCTGGCCCAAGATCCTGAGTAATATTAAAGTCTTTCAGCGCAATCTCGCCTTCCGCTTCAAAACCGGCACGATAGCCGCCCCACGGATCCTTACCTTCACCCATCATTTTGGCTTCCAGCGTCACAGGTTTCGTCACGCCATTCAGCGTTAAATCCCCTGTAACGGCCAGTTTATCGCCGTCTTTCTTCACCGAGGTTGATTTAAAGGTCGCAGTGGGATGTTTAGCCACATTCAGGAATTCAGGACCGCGAATATGCTTGTCACGCTCGGCATGATTGGTGTCCACGCTGTTGGTGTTGATGGTCACATCCACTTTATCGGCTGAAGGATTACTGGCATCGAAGCTGAACGAACCGTCGAAATCTTTAAAGGTGCCGTACAGCCAGCTGTAGCCTAAGTGCTTGATACGAAACTGTACAAAGGCGTGCTGGCCCTCTTTATCAATTTTGTAATCAGCGGCACTGGCGGTCAGTGAACCCAGCAGCAGGCCGGCACCTGTGATGGCCAGAAGCGTTTTTTTGAACATATTATTTTTCCTTTTCAGAGGGTGAACGGATGCCCAGACCCAGCATCCTTTTCAGGGTGATATCGCGATCGATAAAGTGGTGCTTTAGTGCGGCCAGACCATGTAACACCGACAGGATCACGATGCTCCAGGCCAGCCATAAATGAATATCTCCCGCTAAATCTGCCTGTTCGCCCGCGCCGGTCAGTACAGCAGGCAGAGAGAACCAGCCAAACACCGAAACCGGTTTGCCGTCGGCGGTAGAGATTAAATAGCCACTGAAGAGGATGGCGATCAGCAGGCCATAGAGTAATCCGTGCGCCACGACAGCCGTGATGCGCACAAGAGGGGAATAACTGCTCAGGGGTTTAGGCGGCGGCGAAACCACGCGCCATATCAGGCGAATAATCAGGGCCAGCATCAGAATGACCCCGATGCTCTTATGAATCTCTGGCGCATTGTGATACCAGGTATCGTAATAGCTCAGCCCAACCATCCATAATCCCAGGGCGAACATGGCATAGATAACCAATGCCATTGACCAGTGTAGGAAAATGGAGAGCCATCCATAACGACCGGGTGAATTTCTTAGCAACATTTTTGCAGCGGTATCTTAAGAATATGTAGAAATAAGAATCTACACAATGAAACACAAAAGCAATAATGCTTACTTTTCTATAAATATCTCCTGTACTAATGAAATCGGCTCGCGTAGCGGTGCGCGTAAGCACAATATTATTGAACAAGGCTTTTTTACGCGGGCGCTGAGACGTGGAAAAGTGGATAAACGGGCCTGTTTACGTGGATATAACAGCAGGAAGGGCGTCAGATAAAACCGGAGTGTAAATATATGTCAGTGCGGCGCCGCGTAAAACCGGGCCGCCGCACCCTATTTACTGAAAGCGTGACAGCCTGAACGGTGTGAGATCAAAACTGAAAGGCTGATTCTGCGCAAACTGACTGGCAAGCTCGCCTAAAACGCTGGCAAATTTGAAACCGTGTCCGCTTAAGCCCGTTATCACCAGACGGTCAGGATCGCCCGGCACGGTATCGATAATAAAGTCTTCATCGGGGCTGACATCATAACTGCAGGCTTCCCCGTGCAAACACACGCCAACGCCGGGTAAAAACTGGCGCAAAAAGCGGAATGTTTCGCTGCCATCGGCGGCCAGGCTACCGAAGGGTTTGCGATCTTCGGGTTGGGTCATCAACTGGCCCCCATCATGGCGGCCTAACTTCAGGGCGTTGTTATCGGCAGGGAAACCATAATACTGGCTGCCATCGGCCATTTCACAGGTGAATCCGGGAAAGGCATTGTTTTCACTGTAACGACCATCAGCCTGATACCAGGCAAAGACCTTACGCGTTGGTGCCACCGGCAAATCCGGCACCAGTTTGCTGACCCATGTCCCGGCGCTCACCAGCATTTTTCGCCCACGGTAAATGCCGTCAATCGTGGTGACCTGCTGTAAATCGCCTTCACGACTGATTTGCGTGACGGGGCAGTTAAACAGCTGCGCACAGCCCTGTTTTTCCGCCAGCTGAATCCAGCTCCGCACCGCCTGTTCACTTTTTAAAAAACCGGACTGTGGCTCAAATACGCCCAGGTACTCATCGGGGACGTTAAACTGCGGCCAGCGTTTTCTGACCTCCGCGGCCTGTAATATCTCGACGGGAAGCTGCCAGGCTTTTGCGCTGTTGATGACGTTTTGAATAAACACGGAGTGAGCAGGGGCGATATTCAGGACGCCGCACCGGTGCATAATGCGCTCGCCAGCCTGCTGCTCAAGCGCATCCCATAACGTCTGCGCACGCAATACCAGCGGCACATAGCGCTCGCCTTCTCCGTAAGCATGACGAATCAGGCGGCTTTCGCCGTGGTGGGCGCCCTGAGTATGAGGCGGATGGGCGCTGTCAATCATCAGTACGGAGAGGCCGGCCTGCGTGGCGTAATAGCCTGCTGCTGCGCCGACTGAGCCGCTCCCGACCACAATAAGATCGTAAATCATGAAAATGGAACTCCTGAAAGGGTTACATAATCAACAGCATACCAGAAAGCCCAATAAAAAAGGCACCCTGGAGGGTGCCTTGCTGATGCAGCAGTATTAATGCTTCTTTAGTAGTCGTTCTACTTGCTCGGCAGATTCTATCTTGGCGATACCGGCTTCAAGAATGGAGATGAACTGCTTTGCTACATCAGTCGTCAGCCAGTAAGTCGGGCCAACGTCTGCGTCTTCTTCTGTTTGATCTTGCGACGAAAGGGAGTGCAGGCGGATCATCATCGCATCATAGCTGTCAACAGTACTGATATCCCAGCCCACCAGTGGATGGGTCTGAATTACATCTTTGCGACTGTCCATTATAACCTCCTTATTACTCGTTAAACGAAGTGCATGATGAGGTTCAATGCGGCTTTTTTATTTCCACTGCGAAACAATTATAACAGCAATATAGCGATTTACTGATTAAAACGTATCACGGAACGCCTGAAAGCAGAATGTTTGTCTCTAAAACGGTAAAGCTGAGAAGATATAATACCAGAATGACAGGTAGGTAATCGTCCTATTTAAACAGTAAAAGTTGTTCATCACTGGCGTTAACCGCACGTCAGATTAGGGCGGTCTCCGCGCCGGTTGTCCCACTGCGCTTCTGTAACGTTTCGGCCAGGCGCGCAAACTGCTGCTGCAGTTGCTCATCATGGTTTTGATTCTGGGCTTCAAGAGAAAGATTATGCACCAGTAACTGACTGGCCCGGTCATCAAGACAGAAAATCAGGCTGGAGAACGCATTTTCCAGCACCGTTAAACGACGCTGCTGTTCACCAATCAGCGTTAACAACTCGCCAAAGGTCATCGCTTCTTCGGGTTTATCTGTAGTCATGGGATGCAACTCCTTTTATGCATGATCAGCGCCAGCATAGGACATTGATCATTCAGAGTCCAGATGGGGAGAGGGGTTAGGCAGACTTTAAATGAAGATAAAAAAACCGGGTGGCGAAACCCGGCAAAAAACAGCACAGTGGCGGTTAATCGGTAATGAACCAGTCGTCAGCGCTTTCCCACGTTTGTTGCAGGATTTCGCTGATTTGTTCACGCGTCTCTTTATCTCCGCCCATCACGCTTAGCTGGTTAGCCGTGGCGTAACGCACTTTGACGTGATTGGTGAATTGCGGGAATTGTTCATCGATACGGCGCGACAGTTCCTGGCTCAGGGCTTCTATCGCACCAGCGGGTAGAGGTTGGGTCTTGGCAACGGTAATTTCAACACGCATAAAAGCCTCCGTATAAGATACTGTATATAAATACAGTATAAATATGCCGGAGGCAAGTGAAATTATTTTACACGCCAGTTCAGCGTTTCACCGGCCAGGAAAGGCACCAGCTGATGTGAGCCCATTTCAATTGTTTCTGCGACTGTCCAGGGCTCACGCACCAGCGTGATGGTGCCTTCGTTCAGCGGCAGACCATAGAAGCGGGGACCGTTCTCTGAACAGAACGCTTCAAAATGCGGCAGCGCACCGATCTCCTCAAACACCGTGGCATAAGCGGGCAGGGAGGTAGGCGCATTGAATACGCCAGCACAGCCGCAGCTGCTCTCTTTCAGATGGCTCAGGTGAGGCGCGGTGTCGGTACCCAGGAAGAAACGTGGATGACCGCTGGCCACCACTTTGCGCAACGCCTGCTGATGCGTATTGCGCTTCAGAATGGGCAGGCAGTAAAGGTGCGGACGAATTCCGCCCACCAGCATATGGTTGCGGTTAAACATCAGGTGCTGGGGGGTAAGGGTAGCGGCCAGGTTTTCATTGGCGCTTTCCACATAGTCTGCGGCATCTTTGGTCGTAATATGCTCCATCACGACTTTCAGCGCAGGGAATTGCTTACGCAGCGGTTCCATCACCGTTTCAATAAAGCGGGCTTCACGGTCAAAGATATCAATATGTGAATCAGTCACCTCGCCATGCACTAACAGCGGCATGCCCAGCGTTTGCATCCGCTCCAGCACCGACGCGATTGACGCAATGTTGGTCACGCCGTGGCTGGAGTTGGTTGTCGCATGGGCAGGATAGAGCTTGGCCGCAGTGAACAAGCCGGAGTGGTAACCGCGCGCCAGTTCTTCGGCGTCTAACGAGTCGGTCAGGTAGCAGGTCATCAGCGGGGTAAAGTCATGACCGTCAGGCAACGCGGCCAGAATGCGGTCGCGATAGGCTTCGCCCGCCGCGACGCTGACCACCGGCGGAACCAGGTTGGGCATCACGATAGCCCGACCGTTCACCGCGCTGGTGTAGGGCAGCACCGTTTTAAGCATCTCGTCATCACGAAGATGGATATGCCAGTCATCTGGGCGGCGGATAGTAAGTTGCTGAGGTTGTGCGGTCATTAATACGGCTCCGGCATGAAGGATAAACGAATGGCGTGTTTAGGCCGGGTTATAAGCATAAGGACTCAGGCAACCGTTTGCACCTGTTTTTGCATCTGATAAGCAATCCGCGCCGAAAGGCGCGGATCAGGCAGGCGATAAATTTGTCGGAACGCGCTAATCGGTGAACGGGATCACCAGCTCGCCTGGCTTCACTTCCAACCCTTTAGCAAATTTCTTCGCCAGCGATTCGGCTTTACTGCGATCGGCACTCAGCACATAGGCAGGCTGCTGGTCAAAATAGCTTTTCAGCGATTGATTCAGGTAGGGCGTCAGCGTTTTCATGATGGACGCCATCTTGTCTGGCTGAACCTGTGCATCCACAATTTCCATATCGCGCAGATAAATCGCACCCTGCTGTTTGTCGAACACCGGTTGCGCACGCATCTTCAGCTGCATATCGGCCTGTTGTGGACCAAACAGCGAAGACACGTTGATTTTCGCATTACCTGATAACGTTACTTTACCCGGCTCTTCGCGACCAATCTGACTGGTCAGGTTATTCAGGACAATATGGGCATTCACCAGCCCTGAGACGCCAACGTCTTTTTCGAAATTATTGTGTTTTTGCAGCGCCTGATTGACCTCCTGCTCGCTGATGGTGTACTGGGTTAACTGATTACAGCCGCTCAGCAATACCGCGAAAAACAGGGCAATCAGCCCGTGAAAAGCCTTCTTCATAATTCCCTCGTTTAAATGAAAAAGTAGATCAGGGCATAGCCTGCCCTAATGCGTGCAGTCTGTCATCAGGAATGGGCTGAGTTAGAGTAACCGAACGTGCCTTTCGCTGCAGGGCTGGCCGCCCTTCGCCGGCGATCGCCGGGTCAGCCAGGCCTCGTCCGGCAGGTCAGGCATCGTGATCAGTGACGGCTAACCCACCCATGCCAGCAAGGGCAACTGTTCACGTGCAGGACAGGGGACGCGACGCGTCTTTTGTGTCGCGCAGACTGCAGTGAAACAGTTAAGAGCGGT
Source organism: Pantoea ananatis LMG 2665 (assembly GCF_000710035.2). Lineage (GTDB taxonomy): Bacteria > Pseudomonadota > Gammaproteobacteria > Enterobacterales > Enterobacteriaceae > Pantoea > Pantoea ananatis. Next base: position 646,423 of record NZ_JMJJ01000004.1, read on the forward strand.
TTCACTGTCAGCGCACAGGAGCATAAACGGTCAGCCCGTCTGTGATTGCGCGCGTAACGTTTTACCGCAGACCTGGCGACGGTTATAGTGAACGTTATCAAAGACTGGCATTTCCTTCCCGCCATGGATTTCAGGAGAGATGATGTTTGGCTATCGTTCTGCCGCGCTGAGGGTGAGACTCACGACCGAGCGGCTGGTGGTAAGACTGGTTCACGAACGCGATGCGTGGCGGTTAGCGGATTACTATGCGGAAAATCGCGATTTTCTCAGGCCGTGGGAACCGGTTCGCGATGACAGCCATTGTTATCCCTCTGGCTGGCAGGCGCGGCTCGGCCTGATTGCGGATATGCATAAACAGGGATCGGCTTTCTATTTTGTGCTGATGGACAGCAACGAAACCGAGGTACGCGGCGTGGCTAACTTCAGCAATGTCCTGCGCGGGGCCTTTCATGCCTGTTACCTTGGGTATTCCCTCGGCGAAAAATGGCAGGGGCAGGGCATGATGTTTGAGGCGCTGCAGTCGGCGATTCGTTATATGCAGCGGCAACAGTATATTCATCGCATCATGGCTAACTATATGCCGCACAACCAGCGTAGTGGCGATCTGCTGGCGCGCCTCGGGTTTGAAAAAGAGGGATATGCTAAAAATTATTTAATGATTAATGGCGAGTGGCAGGATCATGTCCTGACGGCGTTGACCTGCAAAGAATGGACGCCCAACCGTCGTGGATAACCCGAGGAGTAGTAAATGAAGATAGCCTTGTCGGTGCAGGCTCTGCGCGTGTTAGGTTGCCTGCTGGAAAAACAGGTGACCACGCCGGAACAGTACCCGCTTTCGTTGAACGCGGTGGTTAACGCCTGCAATCAGAAGTCAAACCGCGAGCCGGTGATGGAACTGAGCGAAAGCGATGTCCAGAATGAGCTCGACCAGCTGGTTAAAAAACACCTGGTGACGGCAAACAGTGGCTTCGGCCAGCGGGTCGTTAAATATGAGCAGCGCTTCTGCAATTCGGCATTTGGACATCTGCAGCTCAGCCGTGCAGAAGTAGCCGTTCTGACGCTTCTGTTCCTGCGCGGCGCGCAGACGCCGGGTGAACTGCGCACGCGAAGCGGACGCCTGCACGAGTTTGCCGACGTGGCTGAAGTCGAACAGACCCTGGAAGGGCTGGCGTCACGCGATGACGGCCCGATGGTTGTACGCCTGGCCCGTGAGCCCGGCAAGCGTGAAAGCCGTTTTATGCACTTGTTGGCCGGCGAGGTAGCGCCCGCACCGACGCAGGTTGACGCAGTCACACATGATGTCGCCCTACTGGAACGCGTCGTCGCGCTGGAGCAGCAGGTGGCAGACTTACAGGCGCAGCTGGCGCTGCTACAGGAAAGAGAACACTAAATGACGATTCGTATTGGTGTGGTCGGCTTAGGCGGCATCGCGCAAAAGGCCTGGCTGCCCGTATTATCGCAGGCGCGTGCCTGGCAGTTAGTGGGGGCATTTTCGCCGAACCAGGCGAACGCGCAGGTCGTGTGCGAACGTTACCGGATCCCCTGTTTCAGCACGCTGAATGCCCTGGCGGCCGCCTGTGATGCCGTGTTTGTTCATACCAGTACGGCCAGTCATTACGAGGTCGTGCATGCACTGCTGCAGGCGGGAAAAGACGTCTGTGTCGATAAGCCGCTGGCAGAAAACCTGAGTCAGGCCGAGGCGCTTGTTACGCTGGCCGAAAAGAAACAGCGCCGACTGATGGTGGCCTTTAATCGCCGTTTTGCGCCCGCCTATCAGCAGCTCAAAGACGAGATGGCATCGGTTGCTTCGCTGCGTGTTGAGAAACACCGCAGCGACAGCGTGGGTCCACAGGATCTGCGCTTCACGTTACTGGATGATTATCTCCATGTTGTCGACACCGCCTTGTGGCTGGCCGGGGGACGTTCGCTTCCGCGTCAGGGGCACATCTTGACCAATGAGCAGGGACAGATGCTGTATGCGGAGCACCATTTCAATGCCGGACAGTTGCAGGTCACAACCAGCATGCATCGTCGGGCAGGAAGCCAGCGCGAACGCGTCAGCGCCATAGGCGATGGCCAATGCATTGATATTCATGATATGCGCGACGGGCAAGTGGAGCGAGGGGCGGGGGTGGTGATCACGCCTTCTCCCTCCTGGCAGAGCCATCTGGCCCAGCGCGGATTCGTCGGGGCCGCAGAGCATTTTATCCAGTGTGTCGAAAATCAGACAAAGCCGGAGACCAGTGGCGAGCAGGCCCTGCTGGCGCAACGCGTGGTCGAATCGATGTGGCGCGATGCCGAACGGGAATAACGCCTTGTAACACTCAGCACTGGTCATTTCGCGCGATGGCAGTAGACTAACGGCCGAGATGTGACATAACCCGTGCTAAGTCACGCATTTGCCGATTTTTTTCAGGATGCCCCGTCAATTATGAATTTGTTGAAATCGCTGGCAGCGGTCAGTTCCATGACGCTGTTTTCCCGCGTGCTGGGCTTCGCCCGTGATGCCATTGTGGCGCGCGTATTCGGGGCCGGTATGGCTACCGATGCCTTCTTTGTTGCCTTTAAACTACCGAATCTGCTGCGACGCATTTTTGCGGAAGGCGCATTCTCGCAGGCTTTTGTGCCTATTTTAGCCGAGTACAAGAGCAAGCAGGGAGAAGAGGCGACGCGGTTGTTTGTTGCCTACGTATCGGGGCTGCTGACGCTGGCATTGGCTGTTGTGACGGTTGCGGGAATGGTTGCCGCGCCCTGGGTCATTCTGGTCACTGCGCCGGGATTCGCGGATACGGCGGATAAATTCGCCCTGACCAGCGCGCTGCTGCGCGTCACCTTTCCCTATATTCTGTTGATCTCCCTTGCTTCCCTGGCCGGGGCAATACTTAACACCTGGAACCGTTTTTCCGTACCGGCTTTTGCGCCCACGCTGCTGAACGTCAGCATGATTGGTTTTGCCCTGTTTGCGGCGCCGCATTTCCATCCGCCAGTGATGGCGCTGGCGTGGGCCGTCGTCGTGGGTGGACTGCTGCAGTTAGGCTATCAGTTACCGCATCTCAAGAAACTCGGCATGCTGGTACTGCCGCGTCTTAACCTGCGTGATGCAGGTGTGTGGCGCGTCATGCGTCAGATGGGGCCCGCCATCCTGGGCGTCTCCGTCAGTCAAATCTCGCTGATTATCAACACCATTTTTGCCTCTTTCCTGGTATCGGGCTCTGTCTCCTGGATGTACTATGCCGATCGTCTGATGGAGTTTCCTTCCGGCGTGTTGGGCGTGGCGCTGGGCACCATCTTGTTGCCGTCGCTGGCGAAAAGCTTCTCCAGCGGCAATCACGATGAGTATTCACGCTTAATGGACTGGGGCCTGCGTTTGTGCTTTTTGCTGGCGTTACCCAGCGCGGTAGCCTTGGGAATGTTATCCGGTCCCCTGACTGTCGCGCTGTTCCAGTATGGCAAATTCACCGCGTTCGATGCCGCCATGACCCAGCGCGCGCTTGTTGCCTATTCGGTCGGGCTGATGGGGCTGATTGTCGTGAAAGTCCTGGCACCGGGATTTTATTCGCGCCAGGACATTAAAACCCCGGTCAAAATTGCCATTATCACGCTGATCGTGACTCAGCTCATGAACCTGGCCTTTATCGGCCCCCTTAAGCATGCTGGCCTCGCGCTCTCGATTGGTCTGGGGGCCTGCCTCAATGCTGCACTGCTTTACTGGCAGTTGCGCAAAAAGGCGATCTTCCAGCCGCAGCCGGGCTGGCTGGGTTTCCTGCTGCGCTTACTGGTGGCCGTCGCGATAATGGCAGCCGCGCTGTTTGGCATGCTGTACTGGATGCCCGTCTGGGAACAAGGGAATATGCTCTGGCGCCTGCTGCGACTCGCATTAGTCTGTGCGGTAGGCGGGGGAGCCTACTTCCTGGCCCTGGGGCTGATGGGTTTTCGCCTGCGGGATTACGCACGGCGCACAACCGTCTGAATATCAACCTGCGCTGAACCTCATTCGGCGCGTCACCTGTAAGCAAGGCCGCAACGGCGCACGTTGCGGCCTTTTTGTTGTTTAACCCAAGGCGACAGTGAACGTCATAAGCTGCTGCGTGAATATCGCGCTCAGCCTGACATTCACGTTGAACGTCTTTGTGACAGTAAGATGTTTTTTCCTAAAAAATCGTTAAAAAAACAGGTCTGTTGACGTGATATTTAGCTTTATTAAAAACATCACGTGAGAATGATGACATGTTGTAAGGAATTGATTCTGAGGTCAATTTCATCGTAAAAACTGCCCTTTTCCTGCCGATGACTATAAACAGTTCATCACATAAGGAGAGGACGAAAATGCACATCACAGCCAATGACAACGTCAAGCTGAGTCTCTGGCATAACCTTAAGCTTGTTCCTTTATTCAGCCTGGTATTTGGCTGCATCTTACTGTTATTCGTCTCTGGCATAGGCCTTTCGGCCTGGTTTCTTGCCCAGAGCAAACACTCGCTGGATGATTCGACTGACGAGATTGCGGTTCGCCAGGGGCTGCTCGACAGTTCGACACATATGCGTTCGGCGCGGCTGCAAATTATTCAGGCGGGTGCCGCCGCGCGCATTGCGGACACGGATAACTATAAAGCGCATTTACTTGCAACAGATGTCAGCCTAAAGAAGGCAGAGAAAGGGCTTAACATTTATCTGCATCGCGCCGTCAAATCGCCCGAAGGCGCGGATATTGATACACAGCTTCAGGCACGTTTCAGCGATTATCTTCGTAAAGGTTTGCTGCCGATGATTGACGCGGCGAAACAGGGGAGCTTTGAAGAAATCATCGCCGATGAAACGGAAGCCGACAGACTCGATAAAGCTTATAAAGATGTGTTGATGAAAGCGATTGATATGCGCAATCAGCGGTCGCAGGCGATAAAACAGGATGCGGTGGATCAGGTGAATACGGGCTATATCACGATGCTGGCGGCTTTTGTGGCATCGGTGACGATCGTACTCCTGGCTTTTGTTCTGTTGAAAAAGGTCATTATCACCCCGTTACGGCAATCCCTCTCGCGTATCGACCTGATTGCACATGGTGACTTGACGCTACCGCCTGACGTTTGTGGCCGAAACGAGCCAGGCCTGCTGCTCTCGCGTCTTCAACTGATGCAGTCCTCGCTGTCGAGTACGGTTGGAACCGTGCGCGATGGTGCCATTGCCATTCTTCAGAGCGCGGGAGAAATTTCTTCCGGGAATACCGATCTCTCGTCAAGAACAGAACAACAGGCGGCGTCACTGGAACAGACAGCGGCAAGCATGGAGCAACTGACCGCCACGGTGAAACAGAACGCTGACAATGCTCACCATGCCTGTCAGCTGGCCTCTGACGCTTCTGACAAAGCCCATACGGGCGGGAACATCGTTAATCGCGTGGTGAAAACCATGGACGATATCTCCGGCAGTTCGAAAAAGATTGCCGAGATCACCAGCGTCATCAACAGCATTGCCTTCCAGACCAACATTCTTGCGCTAAATGCGGCGGTGGAAGCCGCGCGGGCAGGAGAACAGGGCCGCGGATTCGCCGTGGTTGCCAGCGAAGTGCGCAGTCTGGCGCAGCGAAGCGCGCAGGCGGCCAAAGAGATCGAAGGGCTCATTTCTGCTTCGGTCGGGCTCATCAACGGCGGCACCACGCTTGTCAGCAATGCGGGTAGCACCATGATGGAAACGGTAGAAGCTTTCCGTCGGGTAAATGACATCATTTCGGAGATCGCGGCGGCTTCCGATGAGCAGAGCCGGGGCATTCAGCAGGTCAGCCTGGCCGTTACCGAGATGGATGATGTGACACAGCAGAACGCGTCGTTGGTTGAGCAGGCCTCGGCTGCAGCCGCCTCGCTTGAAGAGCAGGCTGACAAACTGACCCAGGCCGTTTCGGTTTTCAAACTTGAAAGCCCGCCTTTGAAACATGCGAACGCCACTCTCCCTGCGACCCTGAAAGCGGCTGTGGCGCCCGTCATTCCGTCTGAACGTGGACATGAAAACTGGGAGGCATTTTAAGCCGGGAAAGGATTAAGGCGCGCGTTTTACCTGTCTGGTGAACGCGCGTCCGGCGGCACTCTGCACAGCGTCGTACAGCAATAACTGAGACGTTCAACCGTAGGCCTTTGGGCGAACAGGCTGAATCGCCTGTCTTGCGGAGAATATCGCGGGATGCGCCTGGCGTACCCGTGAGTGCATTGCGTCATTCCGTCAGGCGCGAAGCAGAGAGAAGAAGGGTTACGCAGGGCGCAGAGGAGGGGAAATTTCGGCGAGCGGATACAAAAAAAGCCATCTTCTCAGCGAGATGACGGCTTTTTACGCCTGCCCGGGTCACGCCTGCATCAGATTCGCTGAGGCAGCCCGCGATACCGGGAGGGAGGAAAACAGGTCAGACTTTACGACTTAACGTTGCCTGGCCCTGTCCTTTACCATCCGGACCATAAAACGCCTGCGTCTGATGCGGCTTCAAAATGTCTAACGCGTCATGGGTAAAGGTAATTTGATGCTGCAACAGAATACCATTGTGCGTATTTGCGTTATGTAACCGACGCGTATGCTGCTGAATACCTTCCCAGCGGCGCGCCATGTCACTTTGACCACGATAAGGTGCAGATGTACCCAGACTTTTCTCGTTGCTGCGACGCATCTCGTCTAAATAATTCAACGTACTCAGCAGCGCGCTCTTGTCTTCCGTAATACGCTGCAGGTTGTTGCTGTTGATCATTCCAGACGACAGCTGCTGTTGCTCTTCATCCAGAACGATGGCCAGAGACACCAGCACTTCCTGCATCTTATCTAACGTGGTCAGCAAATTACTCATGGGGATTATTTACCCTCTAAATACGCCTTAGTGTCGGCAATCAGCGCATCAGCGATTTTGCCGGTATCCATCTTCAACTCGCCATTGCGAATGGCGGTTTTTAATTGTTCTACGCGCTGGACGTTAATGTCCTGGCTGCCGGGCTGCATCAGCTGTGCTTGTGCGCTGCTCAGGCTGACCTGAGCGGCCGCAGGCGTTGTAGCAGTCGTGGTGCTGCTCTGACGCAGGCGGGTAGTTTGTTGCTCGCTGCTGTCACGTGTTTGCACAGTGCTGGCGGGCTTTGTCGGTTGTGTTCTGTCGATGCTCATATTCGGGCTCCTGTAAAGTCAGGGGAGTCTGCCACCTGAATCATAATAGCGTAATCGCTTAGCTGATTCTTCTATCGGCAGATAAACAGGCTTCTTTAATGTTTTATAGTGTTATAAGAATTTTCCCATCATCGCTCACCCGGCCACTTACAACCTGGCCATTTCCCATACGCACCCGAACCCACTGTGAAATCGTACCGTTGTTTAACGCTTTGCCTTCGCCGCTGGCGTCAAATCCGTCTCCGCTGGCCACCACCATCACGTCCTGACCCGCTTTGACGCGCCACGGCTGGCGCAGCATGGACTGACTCACGGGTTGTCCCGGCTGGATGTCACGCAGGACCACCGAATCCGCTACGGACTCATCGGTGAACAGTGTGCGCGGGGGCAGGTTATCAAGACGTCCGTTTTCAATACGGAAATCCTCTTTACTGACGGTGCTGCCACGGGCAATTAATTTTGTTGCGACCAGATAGTCACCGGTTACCTGAACCTGGACCTGAATATAACGACGGTTCTCACCACAGTTAGCCGCCACGCTCATGTTGCCCCAGGCCCGGCTGTTGCCCGGCAGGGTAAACTGCGGGGCCTCACATTCTGGCCACTGGGCCTGCGGCGTACGAATCACCACATTCATTCCGGCCGCGTGCTGGGGATCGCGTGCCTTAAAAAACTGGCTCAGTTGGGCGCTGAAATCGCCTGCCATTACGGGTAGGGCAATCAGGGCCAGCAGGCTTGCTAACAGGGCTGAATATCCACGCATGTGCTTTTCCTCACTGATGATGCCAACGAGTGTACGCGCATAAAAAAAAACTCAAGAGCAAAAATAGCGACGATTTGAGGCGTTATTCAGACGATGACTCTTGCTTTTTCCCGATTAAGCTGCCAGCTCGAAATTCTCATTTGCGGAGGAAGCATGCTCGACAAACTCGATGCGGCGCTACATTTCGGTACCGAAGCCCTTAACCTGCGAGCTCAACGTCAGGAGATTCTGGCATCAAACATTGCCAACGCCGACACCCCGGGCTATCAGGCCAGGGATATCGACTTTGCCAGCGAGCTGAATCGGGCAATGGCGAATGGACGTGCTGAAGGCAGTAGCCTGGCGCTTAAAGTCACGTCGGCGCGCCACATTGAAGCGCAGACGAATTCGGCACCGTCAATGGACTTGCTGTATCGCATTCCGGATCAGCCATCAGCCGACGGTAACACCGTGGATATGGACCGTGAACGTACGCAGTTCGCGGATAACAGCCTGAAATATCAAACCGACCTCACGCTTATCAGTAGCCAGATCAAGGGCATGATGAGCGTGTTACAAGGGCAATAATTATGGCCTTGCTTAATATTTTTGACATTGCCGGTTCAGCGATGACCGCGCAATCACAGCGATTAAACGTCAGCGCCAGTAACCTGGCAAACGCCGACAGCGTAACCGGTCCGGACGGACAGCCTTACGTGGCAAAACAGGTCGTTTTTCAGACCGATGCCGCCGCTGGCGCCGCAACGGGTGGAGTGAAAGTGGCGCAGGTGGTGGACGATCCGACCCCGGCAAAACTGGTGTATGACCCAGGTAATCCCATGGCCGATGCCAAAGGGTACGTGAAGATGCCTAACGTGGACGTGGTAGCCGAAACGGTTAACACCATGTCGGCGTCACGCAGCTACCAGGCTAACGTCGAGGTGCTGAATACCGTGAAGTCGATGATGATGAAAACGCTGACGATGGGTCAGTAACGGAGAAAAATAATGGCTATTTCGGTAGGCGTTAACGAGAAGCTGGACCCCACGGTACTGAGTTCATCCAGCACCGGAACGGGGAACAGCTCTCAGGACCTGCAAAACCAGTTCCTGACCATGCTGGTCACGCAGCTGCAAAACCAGGATCCGACCAATCCGATGGATAACAGCCAGCTGACAACGCAGCTGGCACAGATCAACACCCTGAGCGGCATTGAAAAACTCAATACCACGCTGGGATCCATTTCCGGCCAGATCAGCACCAGCCAGTCTCTGCAGAGCTCCACGCTGATTGGGCATGGCGTGATGGTGAATGGCTCTCAGATTCTGGTCGGCAAAGGCACCACGACGCCATTCGGCGTTGAGCTGACCAACGCGGCCACTACTGCCACGGCGACGATTAGCGACGCGCAAGGCAACGTGGTGAGCACTCAGGATCTGGGCGCACTGAGCGCCGGCGTCCATACGTTCTCGTGGGACGGCAAATTACCGGATGGCAGCGTGGCGCCAGACGGGAAATACAAGGTTGCGATTGCTGCCAGTAACAGCAGCGGTCAACAGGTGGCTCAGCCACTTAATTATGCCTACGTCAATGGCGTAAGCACGGCGGGTAATACCGCAAAACTGGATCTCGGCACCATGGGCTCCGCCACCCTTGACGACGTACGTCAGATTCTCTGATTCACCTGTAGACAGGAGAGGTTTAAATGTCATTTTCACAAGCGGTCAGCGGTCTCGGCGCTGCCTCAAGTAACCTGGACGTTATCGGTAACAACATCGCTAACTCCGCCACAGCGGGCTTCAAATCCAGTACCATCGCGTTTGCCGATATGTTTGCCGGCTCTAACGTGGGTTTGGGTACAAAAGTTGCGGCCGTTATCCAGAACTTCAACGATGGCTCTACCACCACCACCAGCCGTGGGCTGGATGTTGCGCTGAGCGGCAACGGTTTTTTCCGTCTGACCAACTCGGCGGGTGCGGTTTCCTATTCCCGTAACGGCCAGTTTACGCTGGATCAGAACCGTAACCTGGTGAATACCCAGGGTCTGAATGTGACCGGCTATCCGGCGTCAGGCGTGCCACCCACAATCCAGACCGGTGCGAGCCCGGTTGCGATTAAAATCCCTACCACGCAAATGCCGGCGAATGCCACCACCACGGCGAATCAGGTTGCGAAGCTGAACTCCACGTCTGCAGCACTGGATGACACCAAGTTCTCGGCGACTGACCCAACGACGTACAGTGCCAAAAACACCATCACCATGTACGACACTCAGGGTAACTCGCACTCGCTTGATCTGTACTTCGTTAAAACTGCAGACAACACCTGGAAAATTCACGGCATTGACTCCACTGCGGGCTCAAACGTGGGTAATTACCAGATGAGCTACAATGCCAACGGTCAGCTGACGGGCGTTTCTTCACTGGATGCGACCGGCAACGTCGTCGCGGGCTCAACCACGGCCAGCACCGCTACTGTGACCATTCCTGGTGTGAATGGCGCAAACGGTACCACCGTCGCCTTGAACTTTGTGGGCAGCCTGCAGCAAAACACCGGTGCCACCACGTTTGGTAACGCCACACAAAACGGCTACGCGCCTGGCGACCTGACCAGCTACGCCATCAACAATGACGGTACCATCACCGGCAGTTACTCCAACCAACGCACTCAGCTGCTGGGACAGATCGTACTGGCCAGCTTCTCTAACCCGGAAGGTCTGAAATCTCAGGGCGACAACGTCTGGGCAGAAACCAATGCGTCTGGACAGGCCGCTGTTGGCCTGGCGAACACCGGAACATTTGGTTCACTGACCGCAGGTGCGCTGGAGTCTTCGAACGTCGATATGAGTAAAGAGCTGGTCAACATGATCGTCGCGCAACGCAACTATCAGGCGAACGCGCAGACCATCAAAACGCAGGACCAGATCCTTAACACCCTGGTCAACTTACGTTAATTCGCTAACGGGATTGCTCTATGGATCACGCGATATATACCGCGATGGGCGCGGCCAGTCAGACACTGGATCAGCAGGCGGTTACCGCCAGCAACCTCGCCAACGCCTCAACGCCCGGTTTCCGGGCGCAGTTGAACGCGTTGCGTGCTGTACCGGTTAACGGCTGGTCACTGCCTACGCGTACGCTGGTAACGGCATCCACGCCGGGTGCCGATATGAGTCAGGGTGCAATGGATTACACCGAACGTCCGCTGGACGTGGCGATGCAGCAGGATGGCTGGCTTGCAGTGCGTACTGCAGACGGCAGCGAAGCCTATACCCGCAACGGCAACATGCAAATCCGTTCGGACGGCACGCTGACGGTGCAGGGCAATCCCGTCATGGGCGAGGGCGGCCCGATTGTGATCCCACAAGGTTCAGAGATCACGATTGCGGCTGACGGTTCGATTACCGGACTGAACGCTGGCGACTCACCCAATGCCACCGTGCAACTGGGTCGTCTGAAGCTGGTTCAGGCAACAGGTAAAGAGTTACAGCGCGGTGACGATGGCATGTTCCGTCCGACCGCCGCGACGCAGGCGACTCGCGGTGCCGCACTGCAGGCCGATCCGACCATGCAGGTGATGCCCGGCGTTCTGGAAGGCAGTAACGTCAAACCGGTTGAGACCATGGTCGATATGATCGCCAATGCCCGACGTTTTGAGATGCAGATGAAAGTCATTTCAAACGTCAACGAAAACGAACAAAAAGCCAATCAGTTGCTGAGCATCGGCAGCTAAGGCACGAGGATAAATACATGATTCGTTCTTTATGGATCGCGAAAACCGGTCTTGATGCCCAGCAGATGAACATGGACGTGATCGCCAACAACCTGGCAAACGTCAGTACCAATGGCTTTAAACGTTCACGTGCGGTATTTGAAGACCTGATGTACCAGACGATGCGCCAGCCGGGTACCCAGTCATCTGAGCAAACCACGCTGCCGTCAGGTTTGCAAATTGGTACCGGTGTACGTCCGGTGACGACCGAACGTCTGCATACCCAGGGCAACCTGTCGCAGACCAATAACTCAAAAGATATCGCCATTAACGGACAGGGTTTTTTCCAAATCCAGATGCCAGATGGTACGTCTGCTTACACCCGTGATGGTTCGTTTCAGGTCGATCAGAATGGTCAGTTAGTGACCAACTCCGGTTTCCCGGTTCAGCCTGGCATCACGATTCCCGCTAACGCCACCAGCATTACCGTGTCGCGCGATGGTGTGGTGAGCGTTACCCAGCAGGGGCAGACACAGGCCGCCCAGGTTGGTCAGTTAACGCTGAGCACCTTTATGAACAATGCCGGTCTCGATAGCGTGGGTGAAAACCTCTACAAAGAAACCCAGGCATCCGGTGCCCCGACTGACAGTACGCCGGGGCAGAACGGTGCAGGTTTGCTGTATCAGGGCTATGCCGAAACCTCCAACGTTAACGTTGCGGAAGAGCTGGTCACCATGATCCAGACGCAGCGCGCGTATGAAATTAACAGCAAAGCGATCAGCACCTCCGATCAAATGCTGGCGAAGTTAACTCAGCTGTAATACGAACAGGGCCGGCGCAGGCTGGCCTGAAGAACAGTCATTTATAAGGTCGTGACTCCGTGGCGATGCAACATATTCTCAAGCCTGGACATTGGTTAGTAGCAAGCCTGCTACTCACTCTTAACGGTTGTGCACTGGTACCGCGCACGCCGTTGGTGCAAGGGGCGACCACGGCTCAGCCGTTGCCATCTGCACCACCGGTGGTGAACGGTTCAATTTTTCAGGGCGTCGCGCCGCTTAACTACGGTTATCAGCCGCTGTTTGAGGATCGTCGTCCACGTAATATCGGCGATACGCTGACCATCACCTTGCAGGAAAACGTCAGCGCCAGCAAAAGTTCAACCTCGAATGCCAGCCGTAACGGCAGCGGCAGTCTGGGCATCACGGCCGTTCCTACCGGTTTAGCCGGTTTAGCCGGCGCGTCGGGCGAGAAAGCCAACTTTGCGGCGGGTGGCAAAAATGATTTCGCAGGTAAAGGCGGGGCTTCTGCCAATAACACCTTTACCGGCACCATCACCGTCACGGTGGATCAGGTTCTGTCGAATGGCAACCTGCACGTGGTCGGGGAAAAACAGATTGAGATCAACCAGGGCACCGAGTTTATTCGCTTCTCGGGCGTGGTTAACCCACGCACCATCAGCGCCAGCAACGCGGTGTTATCAACGGCCGTCGCCGATGCACGTATTGAGTACGTCGGAAATGGTTATATCAATGAAGCGCAGAATATGGGCTGGTTGCAGCGCTTCTTCCTGAATATCTCGCCGTTCTAAGAGGTTGCAATGAAAAAGTTAGCATTATGGCGTGTCGGTCTGGGGTTACTGTTAGGCGTAAGCCTGATGGCCCGTGCCGATCTGATTCGCGATTTAACCACCGTCCAGGGCGTGCGTGATAACCAACTGCTGGGCTACGGACTGGTGGTTGGCCTTGACGGTACCGGTGACCAGACCACCCAGACGCCTTTTACCACGCAGACCGTGAGTAACATGCTGTCTCAGCTGGGCATTACCGTCCCGCCTGGCACCAACATGCAGCTCAAAAACGTGGCGGCGGTTATGGTGACGGCAAAACTGCCTTCGTTTGCCCGCCAGGGACAGACGCTGGACGTGGTTGTCTCGTCCATGGGTAATGCGAAAAGTCTGCGCGGCGGTACGCTGTTAATGACGCCGATGAAAGGTGTCGATAACCAGGTCTATGCGCTGGCTCAGGGCAACATCCTGGTCGGCGGCGCGGGTGCCGCAGCAGGCGGCAGCAGCGTGCAGGTCAACCAGCTTAACGGGGGACGTATTACCGATGGTGCCACGGTTGAACGTGAGCTGCAGAGCAACTTTGGCTCGCAGAACACCATCAACCTGCAGCTCAACACCGAAGATTTCTCTATGGCGCAGCGTATTGCGGATGCCATTAACGCCCGTGGCGGATACGGTTCTGCTCAGCCGCTGGATGCGCGTACTGTGCAGGTCCGCGTATCGCCGAATAACGGTGCACAGGTTCGCTTACTGGCTGAGATACAGAATATCGATGTGTCTGTCCCTGTAGAAGATGCCAAGGTGATCATCAACTCACGTACCGGCTCTGTCGTCATGAACCGTGAAGTGAAACTGAATACCTGTGCCGTCGCGCAGGGCAACCTGTCAGTCACGGTCAATCAGCAGCAAAACGTGAGCCAGCCTAATACGCCACTGGCGGGTGGACAAACCGTGGCCACCACCAATACGCAGATCGATCTGCGTCAGAGCGGCGGCGCTCTCCAGCGGGTTAACTCCAGCGCCAACCTGAACAGTGTCGTGCGCGCGCTCAATGCCCTGGGGGCATCGCCTATCGAACTGATGTCTATTTTGCAGTCAATGCAAAGCGCGGGTTGCCTGCGCGCTAAACTGGAAATTATCTGATGAACGATGCGCAATCGCTGATGAATGCGGCTTTCGACAGCCGCTCACTGAATGACCTTAAACGCCAGGTGACTGTTGATCCGAAAGGAAAAGCGCTACAGGTGGCACAGCAGGTCGAAGGGATGTTTGTTCAGATGATGCTGAAGAGTATGCGCGAGGCGCTACCGCAGGACGGCATACTCAGCAATGAACAGACCAAACTTTTCACGTCAATGTACGATCAGCAGATTGCGCAGGATATTGGTAAACGTGGCCTGGGCCTGGCGGATATCATCGTTAAACAGATGGAACCCGCCAAAGCACCGGACGAAACCGCCGGAACCGTACCGATGAAGCTGGATAACAGCTTTATCATGAGCAGCATAGGGGCAACGCCGCTGGAGCAGATGGTGCGTAAAGCGATGCCGCGCCTGCCCGCGCCATCACCGACCGGTCTGCCCAGTGACAGCCGCGATTTTATTGCGCAACTGACGCAGCCTGCTCAGGCTGCCAGCCAGCAAAGCGGTATTCCTCACCACCTGATTCTGGCGCAGGCCGCGCTGGAGTCCGGCTGGGGGCAGCGTCAAATCCTGACCCGTGACGGCAAGCCGAGCTACAACGTCTTCGGCATTAAAGCCAGCGGCAACTGGAAGGGCGAAACAACCGATATCATGACCACCGAATACGAGCATGGCGAAGCGAAAAAAGTGCGCGCGACATTCCGGGTCTATGGATCCTATTTCGAAGCGTTAAACGACTACGTCAAACTGATTTCGAATAATCCGCGTTATGCGGCCGTGGCCAATGCGCAAAGTGCCGAGCAGGGCGCGCAGGCATTACAGGCCGCGGGTTATGCGACCGATCCGAAATACGCACAAAAACTGGTAGGAATGATCCAGCAATTCAAGAGCATGGGCGAGAAAGTCGTTAAAGCCTATAGCCAGGATTTAAGTACGCTGTTCTGATTATTCCGCCTCAAGTTTCACTTAAGCATGCCGATAATAACAGCAAGAGCCAGGCGCGCCAGCGCATGTTGGCGACCACACTGATGACAGCAACCCGGTTAACGGGGGAATGTAAGGAACCGAGATGTCCAGCATAATTAATTCCGCAATGAGCGGGCTCAGTGCCGCACAGGCCGCCTTAAGCACGACCAGTAACAATATCAGTAACTACACTGTCGCGGGTTACTCACGTCAGACCACCATTCTGGCCGAAGCAAACAGTACCCTGCAGGGGAAAAGCTATTACGGCAACGGCGTTAACGTCACTGGCGTTCAGCGTGAATATGATAGTTTTATCGCGGCTCAGCTGCGCGGTTCGTCAGCCACCTATAACGCAGCGAATACACAGTATTCGCAGGTATCGAACATTGACGATCTGATGTCGACCTCGACCACTAACCTGTCGACGGCGATTCAGGGCTTCTTCAGCAACATGCAGAACGTGGTCAGTAACGCCAACGATCCGGCGGCGCGTCAGTCGATGCTCAGCAACTCCCAGGGGCTGGTTAACCAGTTCCAGACCCAGGCGCAGTACCTGACCAACATGCAAAACAGCGTGAACACCAACATTGCCTCTAATGTTGATCAGATTAATACCTTCACCACGCAGATCTCGAATCTTAACCAGCAAATTGCCAAACTCAGCACGGCTAACGGTGCAACACCGAATGATTTGCTGGATCAGCGCGATCAGTTAGTAAATGGTCTGAATAATATCGTTGGTGTGACAGTGTCACAACAAGATGGAAGCTATACCGTTTCCATGGCTAACGGCCTTTCGCTGGTGAATGGTTTTCAGTCCACCAAACTGGTGGCTATGCCCTCCAGCAGTGACCTGACCCGCACCACAGTGGGTTATGTTGACCCACAAGCTGGCAACGTGCAGCTTCCCGAATCATCTATAACTACGGGTTCGCTGGGCGGTATGCTGAACTTTCGTTCGCAGGATCTGGACCTGGCACAAAACCAACTGGGCCAGTTAGCGGCGGCCTTTACAACCAGTTTTAACGCCGTGCATAAGCAAGGCTTCGACAGCAACGGTAATCAGGGCGTCGACTTCTTTAATATCGGCACTCCTACGGCGCAGGGGGACAGCAAAAATACCTCTTCTGCCACCCTGACGGCCGCGTGGACTAACACCAGTGCCCTGCAGGCATCAAACTATACCGTCAGCTATGACGGAACAAACTGGTCAGCGACACGTTTGTCAGATAACAGCAAAACCACGCTTACACCCACGACCTCGGGCGGCGTTACGACGCTTAATCTGGATGGGATGAGCCTGACGGTCAACGGCACGCCAAACGCCAAAGACAGTTTCCTGGTGAAACCGGTTCAGAACGTGGTTAACGGCATGTCGGTTGCTATTACCAGCGGATCGCAAATCGCCGCAGCGGCCGCGACCGGCGGTGAAAGTGATAACCGCAATGCGCAAAAGCTGCTGGCGTTGCAGGATGCCAAAATTGTTAACGGCAACGCGACGATTTCCCAGGCTTACGGCGCGATGGTGAGTACCGTTGGCAATAAAACCCAGGCACTCAAAACCGCCAGCACGACACAGCAGAACGTGGTGACGCAGCTCACCAACCGCCAGCAGTCTGTTTCTGGCGTGAACCTGGATGAAGAGTACGCGAACCTGACGAAATACCAACAATATTACATGGCGAATGCGCAGGTTTTAAAAACGGCCAGCACCGTTTTTGACGCCCTGCTTAGCATCAACTAAAAGCAGAGGACATCATGCGACTCAGTACAAATATGATTTTTGACCAGCAGGTTCGCGGCGTTAGCGATGCGCAATCCTCCTGGTTAAACGCGGGAAAACAGCTTTCCACCGGACTCAGAGTGTCTAATCCTTCAGACGACCCGATTGCCGCATCGCGTGCGGTCGTGCTGTCGCAAACGCAGGCGCAGGCAAGCCAGTATTCTGTTGCGCGTACCTTTGCCGACCAGGGATTATCGCTGGAAGAAAATACCCTTAACGGCGTCACGAACAGCATCATGAGCGCGCAGTCGATGATCGTGGCCGCGGCAAACGGTTCCTTAAGCGATGATGACCGCGCCTCCTATGCGACTCAGCTGGAAGGCGTGCGTGCGCAGTTACTAAACCAGGTCAACAGCAAAGACGCCAACGGTCGCTATATTTTCGCGGGTTACAAAACCGATAGCCCGCCGTTTGTGGACGGTGCGGGCGGTGTGACCTATCAGGGCGGAACCGACGCCATTACGCAAAAAGTGGACACTGACCGTACCATGACCATCGGTCATACTGGTAACAGCATCGTGATGTCTATCACCAGCAATGCGGTGAAAGAGCCTAACGGCGGTACCAGTGAAACGAACTTGTTTAACATGCTGGACAGCGCCATCAGTGCGCTGAAAGTGCCGCAAAACGGCGCGGACGATGCGACGAAAGCCACGTTTTCTGCGGCAATGGATAAAACCAGCCGTGGTTTGAGCAACTCGTTGAACAATGTGCTCAGCGTCCGTTCCGAGATCGGTACTCAGTTGAAAGAGTTAGATACGTTGAATGCGCAGGGGGACGATCGCAAGGTCATTTATGATTCCCAGATGAGCAGCCTGGTGGACGTTGATTACACCCAGGCGATCTCCAGCTACACCATGCAACAGCAGGCGCTGCAGGCTTCATACAAGACCTTTACCGATATGTCTCAGATGTCGCTGTTTCAGTTAAATTCATAAAAAATTTGGGCGTACTTTAACCGGGTGCGCTTAGTTTTTCCCACCGTCCTGATAAGGGACGGTGGGATTTTTTTTGCCTGCAGCCTGTGCGTTGCCACAAGGCCACTCTGAGAAGCATGCGTTAACGCGTGACTCGCGCGCGGTTTTATCCCTGTAACGCTGCCCTGTCTGAGAGCCGCATTCAGTTAAGGGCTGCGTATCCCCGAACCATCGCCTGTTACGCCGAGCATGCAATAAAAAACCCGGCCGGAGCCGGGTTCATGTGTGCTGCTAGCGCGCCTTACGGCTTGGTGGCAGGTGCAGTAGCCTGATGGGTGGCGCTGTGGCCGCCAGCAGAACCTCTGCCCTCAAATTTAAAGGCCGGACGTTGCCAGTCACTTTGACGGGCAGGCTCGGGTTGCCACACTGGCGCAGGCGCCTTGGTCATCGGTGCAGAAGCAAAGTGCTTCCAGCGCGTTTCGGCGTTGGCTTTTAATGCCTCAACAGGGATGTCGCGTGCGGCAACAGGTGCATGAGGTTCACTAACCGGCGTAATGGCTTCCTCAGCGGCAACAGGCGCGTGTAAAACCTCTGCCACCTGCGCTTCGGTCGCAGCGCTGACTTCAGTGCCCGCATGCTCATCCGCCGTTTCTTCAGGCGCGGATTCTGCGACAACCGGCACCTTCACCTCCGGCGCTTCGACAGCGTCAGCAGGCTGAGCCTGTTGCGCGATCGCTTCAGCACTGGCTTCAGCGGCGGCTGGAATCACCGAAGGTTCATGATGAACCGGGGCTTCAATGGCCTGAGTATCGTCAGTATTCACCACGGTAACCGGGGCGTCAGCCTGCGGCTCTGCGATTTGTACTGGCGCAGCCTGTGAAGCCGGCGCTTCCTCGGTGGCGACAGGCAGGGCAACAGCAGGTGCAGTCTCTTCACGGCTGTAGTCCGGTGTCGATTGAGGCGCATCCTGAACGATTTGCTCTTCATTCGCTTGCGCGACCGGATAGCGAATCCAGACTTTGCCGGACGCCATCTCAGGCGAAGCCGCAGCGGCGTCTAAAGGCATCGCGGACTGGGTCGGATAACGTTCATCACGGTAACGACGGCGACGCTGACCACTTACGCGCAGATGGCGAGGTGAACGGCGTGAACGACGTGGCATATTGGCATTATCGCGACCTTCGTTCTCCTCCGTCTCTTCAACCTGTGACGTTTCGACAACAGGCTGCACCTTTTGAACGTCAGCCGATTCGGCTGATTCAACGGCGGCGGCCTGCGGCTGGTCATTGTTATCACCAACGCGGACTTTCTGCGTCAGCTGGCGCGGTTTGCGGCGTGGCATCACCTGAACGCGCTCGTCTTCCTGCGCATCCACAGCAGCAGGCGCGACCGCTTCGGCGGTTTGTTCCACCGCGCTGTTAGCGTCCTGCTGAGCACGTTTCTCTTCCTGACGACGACGCTGACGTTCAGCACGTTGTTCGCGGCGCTGTTGCTGCTGCTCATCACGCTGCTGGCGCGCTTCATCGCTCAGTACCGGACGATCGTCACGCGCGTCATTAGGCTGGGCCTGACGCTTGTTACGACGATTGTCTTCACGCGGCTCGCGATTATCTCGAGACTCACCACGGTTATCACGGTTATCACGGTTATCACGAGCGTCACGGTTATCGCGAGATTCGCGCTGTTGTGCGTTATCACCGTTGCGCGGGGTACGTTCGCGACGGTTATTGTTGCGACGATTATTACGACGATCGCCACGCGGGTTGCCGTTCTCGTCCTCGCTGGTTTTCTGCGGGGCCGTCACCTCGGCAACCGGCTCGACAGCCGCCGGAGCAGGTTCGCCAGCAAACAGTTTTTTCAATCCACTCAGCAGACGGCTGACAAAACCTTCACTGGCCGGCGCGGCCGCTGGTGCGGGTTGCGTCACAGTCGCTGAAGGTGTGGCCACTTCCGGTGAGGCTTCGGCCGGTGCTGGCGGCGCATCGGGCATCACAAAGGCTGCGAGAGCAGGCTGCTCTGGACGGCGGCGCTCAGCATGCTCCTCTTCAGATGGCATCGCCATCTCGGCTTCATGCAGTTTCGGCAGGTGGTAGCTCAGCGTTTGCGTTTCTTCGCCTTTGCGCACGCGCAGAACGGAGTAGTGCGGGGTTTCCATCCGGTCGTCCGGCACGATGACCGCACGTACGCCGCCCTGACGTTTCTCGATAGCATTTACCGCTTCACGTTTTTCATTCAGCAGGTAAGAGGCAACCGGGACCGGCACGATAGCATGCACTTCTTTGGTGTTGTCTTTCAGCGCTTCTTCTTCAATCAGGCGCAGAATGGACAGCGACAGAGATTCGTTATCACGAATAGTGCCGGTGCCGCTACAACGTGGACAGACGTGGTGGCTGGACTCGCCCAGGGACGGGCTGAGGCGCTGGCGGGACATCTCCAGCAGGCCAAAACGTGAAATATGGCTGATTTGAATACGGGCGCGATCCTGACGGACGGCTTCACGCAGACGGTTTTCAACCGCGCGCTGGTGACGAACCGGTGTCATATCGATGAAGTCGATAACGATCAGGCCGCCCAGGTCGCGCAGACGCAGCTGGCGAGCAATTTCGTCTGCCGCTTCCAGGTTGGTATTAAAGGCGGTTTCTTCAATATCGCCACCGCGCGTGGCACGGGCGGAGTTGATATCGATGGCGGTAAGCGCTTCGGTACTGTCGATAACGATTGAGCCGCCTGACGGCAAGCGAACTTCACGCTGGAAAGCGGATTCGATTTGCGATTCGATTTGGTAATGGCTGAACAGCGGAATCTCACCGGTGTAGAGCTTAATTTTGCTGCTAAAGTCCGGACGGCCCAGCGCGGCGATATGCTGACGTGCCAGCTCAAGCACTTTCGGGTTATCGATAAGAATCTCACCGATATCCTGACGCAGATAGTCGCGGAAGGCGCGCACGATCACGTTGCTTTCCTGATGGATCAGGAACGGGGCCGCGCGGCTGTCAGCCGCTTTTTTGATGGCTTCCCAATGCTTCAGACGGAAGCTAAGGTCCCACTGCAGCGATTCGGCTGATTTACCGACGCCCGCCGTGCGAACAATCAGCCCCATGCCATCAGGGAGTTCCAGCGCCGATAGCGCCTCTTTCAGTTCGGTACGGTCATCACCTTCAATCCGACGAGAAATCCCACCCGCGCGCGGGTTATTTGGCATTAATACCAGATAGCTACCGGCCAGAGAGATAAAGGTAGTGAGCGCAGCGCCTTTGTTGCCGCGTTCTTCTTTATCAATCTGAACAATGACTTCCTGACCTTCACGCAGCACGTCTTTAATGTTCGGACGACCGTGTGAGTTGTAATTAGCAGGGAAGTATTCGCGGGAAATTTCTTTCAGAGGGAGGAAACCGTGACGTTCTGCACCGTAATCGACGAAGGCCGCTTCAAGGCTGGGTTCGATACGGGTGATTTTACCTTTGTAGATATTGGCTTTTTTCTGTTCGTGTCCTGGGCTTTCGATATCCAGATCGTACAGACGTTGACCATCAACCAGGGCAACGCGCAACTCCTCCTGCTGAGTTGCGTTGATTAACATTCTTTTCATCGTAACGTACTCGTTATTCTTTCATGAGTGATTAAAGCTGCGGGCATAGTTACCCTGGACGAGTATCAACCGATGGCCCCGTGACTTAGTGCAATGTCGTCAACCTCACGGTTATCGACCGCGCGAGGGGCGCAAATAACGTCGGTGGCCTGTTTTTCATAAGGAACAACAGCACCAGATAGTGGAAATGCGAGAGATAATTCAGTAAACCCGTGCACTCCATCTCATGTCCAGGCCGCAACCCGCAGCCCGCTAAGTGTCTGATTTCGCATTACGTCTTACGCCATTGCTGCGTGTCTGCTCAATCCGACAAAATAACTAATTTCGTTTTTTTTCTTATCTGAATCTTCAGCTAAGAAACCCAAGCATTATTCCACTGCTAACCTTCATATAGCAAGGTGACTTTAACTCACTGATCAATTTTCTTTACATTTTAAGAACCCTACGACAAGAAGTGCACCCGCGCTGCTGAAAATCACAGCAATCACATTACGCTTCCTGACGAGACGCAAAGAGTTAAGCACAGAAAAAGGGGTGGCGCTATCAGGGGACACTATTTAGAATCGCCGCCATGAAAACAGAGAATCCAGGCGTACACTTTGTCGCCATCACGGCTGAAAATGCCGGACAACGCATTGACAACTTTTTGCGCACCCAGTTAAAGGGCGTGCCGAAAAGCATGATTTATCGCATCGTGCGTAAAGGCGAGGTGCGGGTTAACAAGAAACGCATCAAGCCAGAATATAAGCTGGAAGAGGGCGATGAGGTGCGTATCCCGCCCGTCCGGGTAGCCGAACGGGACGAAGAGGCCGTTTCGCCCAAGCTGGCCAAAGTGGCTTCTTTAGCCAATGCCATTCTCTTTGAAGACGATCACCTGCTGGTGCTGAATAAGCCGTCCGGTACAGCGGTACACGGTGGCAGCGGCCTGAGCTTTGGCGTGATAGAAGGCTTGCGCGCCCTGCGTCCTGAGGCTCGTTTCCTGGAGCTGGTGCACCGTCTGGATCGTGACACCTCTGGCGTGCTGCTGGTGGCCAAAAAGCGTTCAGCCTTGCGCTCGCTGCATGAACAACTGCGTGAGAAAGGCATGCAGAAAGACTATCTGGCGCTGGTTCAGGGTAACTGGCCATCGCATCTGAAAGTGGTTCAGGCACCGTTGCTGAAAAACATTCTGCAAAGCGGTGAGCGCATGGTACGCGTGAGCAGCGACGGCAAGCCTTCAGAAACCCGGTTTAAAGTGGAAGAGCGCTTCGACTTCGCCACCCTTGTAAAAGCCAGCCCGGTTACCGGACGTACCCACCAGATTCGTGTGCATACGCTGCATGCCGGTCATCCTATTGCATTCGACGACCGCTACGGCGATCGCGCGTTTGACAGCCAGCTGTCCTCTACGGGGCTTAACCGCTTGTTCCTGCATGCGGCCGCGCTGACCTTTACGCATCCCAACACGGGTGAGACGCTCCGCATGGAAGCGCCACTGGATGACAAGTTGCAGCATTGCCTGACGATGCTGCGCCAGCAGAAAAGCTGACGCGCCGGGCATCAATCCGACAGGGGGTTGATGCCTGCTTCTCGCAGCATAGTGCTGAGCGCGATAAGCGGTAAACCGACCAGCGTATTCGGATCGCGTCCCTCAAGACGATCGAATAAACAAATCCCCAACCCTTCGCTTTTAAAGCTCCCTGCGCACTGCAGCGGTTGCTCTTTCTTTATATAGGCACGGATCTCGGCGTCGGTTAGCGTGCGGAAATGGACGCTAAACGGCTCACAGCATTGCATTAAGCGCTGGCTGGCAGGGTGGTATAGCGCCAGCCCGGTATAAAACGTTACGCGCTGGCCGCTGGCGGCCCGCAACTGTGCTTCCGCGTTTTCAACCGTATGGGGTTTCCCGGTTATCACGCCATTCAGCACGCAGACCTGGTCAGAACCAATAATCCAGTGGTCAGGATAACGTTCGGCCAGCGCCTGCGCCTTGGCGATGGCTAATCGGGTGACCAGCGCTTCCGCGCTTTCATGCGCTAACGGCGTTTCATCTGTCTGCGGCGAATCGACCGTGAAAGGCAGGCCCAGCCGCGCTAACAGTGCCTGACGAAAGGGCGACGTTGATGCTAAAAGAATCGATGCTGTCATTTTTTTTCAATATTGATAGCGAATTGGTGGCAGTCATTTTAAACTGTGCGCCGCACTGGATGCGAATAGTGGTTGAAAGATGCTGGTAAACGGCCTTTTTCTTTGACTCTATGTGATTACAAAGTTAATATGCGCGCCCTATGCAAAAGGTAAAATTACCCCTGACGCTGGACCCAGTCCGCACCGCTCAAAAACGCCTGGATTATCAAGGTGTTTATACCTCTCAACAGGTTGAGCGTGTTGCTGAGTCGGTCGTCAGTGTGGACAGTGATGTAGATTGTGTCATGTCGTTTGCGGTTGACAACCAGCGTCTGGCAGTACTGACGGGTACTGCTGATGTACAGGTTACGCTACGTTGTCAGCGCTGCAACCAGGTTTTTCCACATCATGTACACGTAAGCTATTGCTTCAGTCCTGTGTCGTCTGACGAGCAGGCCGAAGCGTTGCCGGAAGCGTACGAGCCGGTTGATGTCAACGAGTTTGGTGAGATCGACCTGCTGGCAGTTATCGAGGATGAAGTTATTCTCGCGCTGCCTGTGGTTCCGGTGCACGATTCTGAACACTGTGAAGTGTCCGAGGCGGACATGGTCTTTGGTCAGTTGCCTGCAGAGGCAGAAAAACCAAACCCATTTGCCGTATTAGCCAGTTTAAAGCGTAAGTAATAGGAGTAAGGTCCATGGCCGTACAACAGAATAAACCCACCCGTTCTAAGCGTGGTATGCGTCGTTCGCACGATGCGCTGACCACTGCCACTCTGTCAGTAGATAAAGTTTCTGGTGAAACTCATCTGCGTCACCACATCACTGCGGACGGTTACTACCGCGGTCGCAAGGTTATCGTTAAGTAAGTTCTTTGCTTAGCAAGGCGATACCTTGGCACGTTTGACCCTGGCTATCGATGCCATGGGCGGGGACTTCGGTCCCTGCGTGACGGTGCCTGCAGCATTGCAGGCACTGGCCTCTCATTCGGAAATTATCCTTCTTCTTGTCGGAGATCCCGACATTCTCACGCCATTGCTTGCCAAAGCGGATTCCTCCTTGCTGGAGCGACTGCAGGTTGTGCCTGCCGAATCAGTTATTGCAAGTGATGCGCGACCCGCACAAGCCATCCGTAACAGCCGCGGCAGTTCTATGCGAGTGGCGTTAGAGTTGGTTAAAGAAGGGCGGGCTCAGGCCTGCGTCAGCAGCGGCAACACGGGCGCGCTGATGGGGCTGGCGACATTATTACTGAAGCCGCTGGACGGGATTAAACGTCCGGCGCTTATGACCGTTTTACCCCATCAGCAGAAGGGAAAAACGGTCATTTTAGATTTAGGTGCCAATGTCGACTCAGACAGTGCGATGCTGGTGCAGTTTGCGGTAATGGGCTCAGTGATGGCGGAAGAAGTGTTGGGGATTGCGAATCCCCGTGTGGCACTTCTCAATATTGGTCATGAAGAGCATAAAGGGCTTGAAAGCATCCGCGATGCGGCGTTAAGTCTCAAGGCATTGCCGCAGATTAACTACATTGGTTACCTTGAAGGTAATGATTTACTGACTGGCAAAACGGATGTGCTGGTCTGTGATGGTTTCGCAGGAAACATCACTCTGAAGACAATGGAAGGCGTAGTAAGAATGTTTCTTTCTCTGTTCAAGTCATCAGAGGAAGGTAAGAAGCGGTCGTGGTGGCTGACGTTGCTGGGGCGCTGGATGAAAAAGCGTTTGGTCAGGCGCTTCGGGCATCTCAACCCCGACCAGTATAATGGCGCTTGTCTGTTAGGATTACGCGGGACAGTGATAAAGAGCCATGGTGCAGCAAATCAACATGCTTTTGCCGTGGCGATCAATCAGGCCGAGCAGACGGTGAGGCGGCAGGTGCCTGAACGCATTGCCGCCCGTCTGGACGCTGTATTAGCCAGGAGTGACAAAGCCTAGATGTTTACCAAAATTATCGGTACGGGCAGTTATTTGCCCAGCCAGATCCGCACCAATGCCGATCTGGAAAAAATGGTGGAGACTTCGGACGAGTGGATTGTTACCCGTACCGGCATTCGTGAGCGCCGTATTGCTGCGCCGGATGAGACTGTCGCAAGTATGGGACATCAGGCTGCACAACGTGCACTGGAAATGGCAGGCGTTGACGCCAATGATATCGGTCTGATCATCGTTGCGACCACCTCGTCCAGTCACGCCTTTCCAAGCTCTGCCTGCCTGATTCAGCAGATGCTTGACATCAAAGACTGTGCGGCGTTTGACCTCGCAGCAGCCTGTGCCGGCTTTACCTATGCGTTAAGCGTGGCCGATCAATATATTAAAAACGGTGCCGTTAAACATGCGTTAGTCATCGGTGCCGATGTCCTCGCGCGTACGCTCAATCCAGACGATCGTGGGACGATCATCCTGTTTGGTGATGGTGCCGGCGCTGTTGTGCTGGGCCAGAGCGAAGAGCAGGGGATCATTTCAACCCACCTGCACGCTGACGGTCGCTATGCGAAACTGTTGACGCTGCCGTATCAGGATCGCGAAAATCAGGATCAGCCCGCTTATTTGACAATGGCAGGCAATGAAGTCTTCAAAGTGGCGGTTACCGAGTTAGCCCACATTGTGGACGAAACCTTGCAGGCAAATAACATTGCGCGTGAAGAGCTGGACTGGCTGGTGCCGCATCAGGCTAACCTGCGTATTATCAGCGCCACGGCGAAAAAACTGGGTATGACCATGGAGAAAGTGGTCGTGACGCTGGATCGCCATGGAAATACCTCTGCCGCATCCGTGCCAAGTGCGCTGGATGAGGCGGTGCGCGATGGCCGCATCAAACCCGGACAACTTATTTTGCTGGAAGCCTTTGGTGGTGGATTCACCTGGGGTTCTGCGCTGGTTCGCTTTTGATTGACAGGAATTGAAAATGACGCAATTTGCTTTTGTTTTCCCAGGTCAGGGTTCACAGACTGTGGGCATGTTAGCGGATCTGGCCGCTGCTTATCCGGCGGTTGAAGCGACGTTTCGTGAAGCTTCTGATGTTCTCGGTTACGATCTGTGGCAGTTAGTCAGCCAGGGGCCGGCTGAAGAGCTGAATAAAACCTGGCAGACGCAGCCTGCTTTGCTGGCTGCCTCGGTAGCCATCTATCGTGTCTGGCAGCAGCAGGGCGGTCAACAACCCGCCCTGATGGCAGGTCACAGCCTGGGAGAATACTCCGCGCTGGTCTGCGCAGGTGTGCTGAATTTTGCGGACGCGATCAAGCTGGTTGAACTGCGCGGTAAGCTGATGCAGGAAGCCGTGCCTGAGGGCACGGGTGCGATGCAGGCAATTATCGGCCTTGATGACGCTGCGATTGCTAAAGCCTGTGAAGAAAGTGCGCAGGGCCAAGTGGTTTCGCCGGTTAACTTCAACTCGCCAGGCCAGGTGGTTATCGCCGGCAATAAAGAGGCGGTTGAACGTGCGGGTGCAGCCTGCAAAGCGGCAGGCGCAAAACGTGCGCTACCGCTGCCGGTAAGCGTCCCTTCACACTGCGCGCTGATGAAACCGGCTGCCGATAAGCTGGCATTAACACTGGAAAACATCACGTTTAATGCGCCAGCTGTGCCGGTCATTAACAACGTGGATGTCAAAGCCGAAACGGACGCCGACGCGATTCGACATGCGCTGATTCGTCAGCTTTACAGCCCGGTCCGCTGGACCGAGAGCGTTGAGGCTATGGCCGCGCAGGGCGTCACGCAACTTATTGAAATGGGACCGGGTAAAGTCCTTACCGGTCTGACAAAACGCATTGTAGACGGCCTGTCCGCAGCAGCGGTGAACGATACTGCGTCATTGACTGCGGCGCTTGCACAGGAATAAGAGGAAAATCATGAGCTTTGAAGGTAAAGTAGCGCTGGTAACTGGCGCAAGCCGCGGCATCGGCCGTGCGATTGCAGAAACCCTGGCCGCACGCGGTGCGAAAGTGGTAGGTACTGCAACCAGCCAAAGTGGCGCCGATGCTATCAGTGATTACCTTGGCGATAAAGGACAAGGTCTGCTGTTAAACGTGACGGATGCCGCTTCTGTAAACAGCGTTTTAGAGAAAATTCGCGCTGAATTTGGCGAAGTGGACATTTTAGTCAATAATGCAGGCATTACGCGTGATAATCTACTGATGCGTATGAAGGACGATGAGTGGCAGGATATCCTGGATACCAACCTCACATCGGTTTTCCGTCTTTCGAAGGCGGTGATGCGTGCCATGATGAAAAAGCGCATGGGTCGTATCATCACCATCGGTTCTGTTGTTGGAACCATGGGCAATGCGGGTCAGGCAAACTACGCTGCAGCAAAAGCAGGTTTGATTGGCTTTAGCAAATCACTGGCGCGCGAAATCGCGTCACGTGGCATTACCGTCAACGTCGTGGCTCCGGGCTTCATAGAGACTGACATGACGCGGGCACTGAACGAAGATCAACGTTCCGGTATTCTGGCGGAGGTCCCAGCGGGTCGTTTAGGCGAAGCGCAGGAAATTGCTAATGCCGTTGCATTCTTAGCCTCTGACGAAGCAGCCTACATCACGGGTGAGACGCTGCACGTCAATGGCGGCATGTATATGGTCTGATAATCACGAAATCATTTGCATTATTTGCGGATAAAACCGCACAATAGCGTAAAATCGTGGTTCGACCAGCCGGGATTTTGTTGCATCTTTTTCAACATTTTATACACTACGAAAACCATCGCGAAAGCGAGTTTTGATAGGAAATTAAATAGTATGAGCGATATCGAACAACGCGTTAAGAAAATCATCAGTGAGCAGCTGGGTGTGAAAGAGGAAGAAGTGACCAACTCTGCATCTTTCGTAGAAGACCTGGGTGCCGATTCTCTTGATACCGTTGAGCTGGTAATGGCTCTGGAAGAAGAGTTTGATACTGAAATTCCAGACGAAGAAGCTGAGAAAATCACTACCGTTCAGGCAGCGATCGACTATATCAATAGCCATAAAGGCTAATGAATATCTTCAGGCGGTCATATGACCGCCTGAGTTTTATGTTTGCCCCACAATAGTCATTTTTATCCCTCCCTGGAGGACGAACGTGTCTAAGCGTCGTGTAGTTGTGACTGGTCTTGGCATGTTGTCTCCTGTCGGCAATACCGTAGAGTCTACCTGGAGTGCTCTCCTTGCCGGTCAGAGCGGCATTAACCTGATCGACCATTTTGATACCAGCGCCTATGCAACACGTTTTGCAGGTCTGGTAAGAGATTTTAATTGCGATGACTTTATCTCTCGTAAAGATCAACGCAAGATGGATGACTTCATTCAGTACGGCATCGTGGCAGGCATTCAGGCCATGCAGGACAGCGGTCTGGTTGTGACCGACGAAAATGCAGGCCGGGTTGGCGCAGCAATTGGTTCGGGCATCGGGGGCTTGGGTCTTATTGAAGACAACCATACCTCTCTGGTGAACGGTGGCCCGCGTAAAATTAGCCCATTCTTTGTGCCTTCCACAATCGTCAATATGGTGGCGGGGCATCTCACCATCATGTATGGCCTGAAAGGCCCCAGCATCTCCATTGCGACCGCCTGTACGTCTGGCGTGCACAATATCGGTCATGCTGCACGTATCATCGCCTATAACGATGCCGACGTGATGCTGGCGGGCGGTGCGGAAAAAGCCAGTACGCCACTTGGCGTTGGCGGATTCGGCGCGGCACGTGCGCTGTCGACGCGTAACGAAAACCCCCAGGCGGCAAGCCGTCCATGGGATAAAGACCGAGATGGATTTGTACTGGGCGACGGCGCTGGCATTATCGTACTGGAAGAGTATGAGCATGCTAAGAAACGTGGCGCAAAAATCTATGCGGAAATTGTGGGCTTTGGGATGAGCAGCGATGCTTATCACATGACCTCACCGCCGGAAGACGGTTCAGGTGCAGCCGCTGCGATGATCAACGCGCTGCGTGATGCGCAGATGACGCCAGATAAGATTGGTTACGTCAATGCACACGGTACCTCAACCCCAGCCGGCGATAAAGCGGAAGCCCAGGCGGTGAAATCCGTTTTTGGTGCAGCAGCCAGTACGGTAATGGTCAGCTCCACCAAATCCATGACCGGCCATCTGTTGGGTGCGGCGGGCGCGGTTGAGTCGATCTATTCGATTCTGGCCCTGCGCGACCAGGCGATTCCACCGACGCTGAACCTGGATAATCCTGATGAAGGTTGCGATCTTGATTTCGTTCCGCACACCGCTCGTCAGGTTTCGGGGCTGGAATACACGCTGTGTAACTCCTTCGGCTTCGGCGGTACCAACGGCTCGCTGATTTTCCGTAAAATCTAAACATTCCGTTTATGATTGCTGTAAAGGCCCGCAATGCGGGCCTTTTTTCTATCCAGCGGCGCGAAGAAACCGATAAAATCATGGCCATCGTCGAGCAACGTTCTGATACCGGAGAAACGGCAATGTGGATAAACGGCACTGAGCAATCCCAGCTGGCGGCCACCGATCGTGCCGTACAGTTTGGCGATGGCTGCTTTACGACCGCCGCGATCGGCAACGGCAAAATCCTGCTGTTTGACAGGCACATGCAGCGATTGCAGCAAAGCTGTGAACGGCTGTGGCTGAATGGCGTTGACTGGCCCGCGCTGGCGCAGGAGATGCAACACGCGGCCAGCGGACATGACAGGGCAGTGCTTAAAGTCATCATCAGCGCGGGCAGCGGCGGGCGGGGCTACAGCCGCAGCGGTTGTAGCGGCACCACACGAATCGTTTCGGTATCCCCCTGGCCTGCGCATTATGCGGCGCTACAGCAAACCGGCGTCAGGCTGGCCGTGAGCCCGGTCCGCCTGGCGCGCCAGCCTCAGTTTGCCGGCCTT
Source organism: Pantoea ananatis LMG 2665 (assembly GCF_000710035.2). Lineage (GTDB taxonomy): Bacteria > Pseudomonadota > Gammaproteobacteria > Enterobacterales > Enterobacteriaceae > Pantoea > Pantoea ananatis. The sequence goes on from NZ_JMJJ01000004.1 coordinate 676,909, forward strand.
AAGCACCTGAACCGGCTGGAACAGGTGATGATTCGTGCCCACCTTGAGCAGACCGACGCCGATGAGGCGCTGGTGCTTGACACTGACGGTTGGGTGGTGGAATGCTGTGCGGCCAATTTATTCTGGCGAAGCGGCGGCACGGTTTTTACCCCGGCGCTGGATCAGGCGGGCGTTGACGGCATTATGCGGCGCAGTCTGATAGCGGAAATGCGCGCCGCAGGTCAGATTTGTCAGGTGGTTCAGGCGGGACTGGCGCAACTCCAGGCAGCCGATGAGATTGTGGTATGCAACGCGCTGATGCCCGTATTACCCGTTCGACAACTTGATGCGCTGTCGTTTGAACAGCGCACCTTGTTTAACCAGCTACAGGCGAGCTGTAGAAAGATAATGGAAGCATCATGAGCCGAATCAAAAAAATAGGGGTGAGCGTTGTGGTCATCCTGCTCATCGCGGCAGCCGTGAGTTACTGGCAGGTTAAACAACTTGCAGCAACCCGGTTGACCCTTTCCCAGGAAACGATCTACACGCTGCCGGCAGGAACCGGTCGCGTTGCACTGGAAGCGCAGTTGGAAAGTCAAAAGATTATCCCTCACAGCATCTGGTTTGGCGCATTGCTTAAACTGGAGCCTGAGCTGGCCAAATTCAAAGCCGGAACCTATCGCCTTGAACCGACAATGACGGTCCGCAGTTTGCTGGAATTGCTCGCCAGCGGCAAAGAGGCACAATTCCCGCTGCGGTTTGTGGAAGGACAACGCCTGCAAGAGTGGCTTAGCGAATTACGTAAAGCGCCCTACGTGAAACATACGCTGCCGGATGACAGCTATGCGACCGTCGCCAGCACGCTGAAGCTGGACGAAAAGGCGCTGGAAGGCAGTTTCTTTCCGGATACTTATCTGTACACCGCAAACACCACCGATGTCGCGTTGCTGGAACGCGCGCATCAGCGGATGAAAAAGACCATCGATGAAGTCTGGCAGGGCAGGATGGATAACCTGCCCTATAAAGATCCGCAGGAAATGGTCACGATGGCGTCGATCATCGAAAAAGAAACCGGTGTGAGTGAAGAGCGGGCTAAGGTGGCTTCCGTGTTTATTAATCGCCTGCGCGTGGGGATGCGTCTGCAAACCGATCCTACCGTGATCTACGGCATGGGTAACGCCTATACTGGCACGCTGACGCGTAAAGATCTGGAAACGCCGTCGCCGTATAATACCTATATCATCAGCGGCCTGCCGCCGGGGCCAATTGCGATGCCGAGCAAAGCCTCACTGATTGCGGCCGCGCATCCGGAAAAAACCAACTATCTCTACTTCGTGGCGGATGGCAAAGGTGGACATACCTTCACCACCAATCTTGCCAGCCACAACAAGGCCGTGCAGGCTTACCGGCTGGTGTTAAAGGAAAAAAATGGACAGTAAGTTTATTGTTATTGAAGGCCTGGAAGGCGCAGGAAAAACCACGGCGCGCGATGCGGTCGTTGCAACACTGCGGGCCAGTGGAATCGACGATATTGTCTTTACCCGCGAACCCGGCGGCACACCGCTGGCTGAGCAGCTCCGCGTGCTGGTCAAGCAGGGCATTGAGGGCGAGCAGGTAACCGATAAAGCGGAACTGTTAATGCTGTATGCCGCGCGCGTCCAACTGGTGGAAACGGTGATCAAGCCTGCGCTGGCGCGGGGGGCCTGGGTGATAGGCGATCGTCACGATCTCTCCTCCCAGGCATATCAGGGCGGCGGTCGCGGGCTGGACGCCGAACTGATGCGCACCTTACGGGATACGGTACTGGGCGACTTTCGTCCTGACCTGACGCTGTACCTCGATGTTACGCCTGAAACCGGGTTACAGCGTGCCCGCGCCCGCGGAGAATTAGACCGCATTGAGCAGGAGTCGCTGCGCTTTTTTGAACGCACGCGTGAGCGATATCTGGCGCTGGCTGCCGCCGATGACAGTATCCTGACGATAGATGCCACTCAGCCGCTTGAGCAGGTTACAAGCGCGCTGCACGCCACCCTGACGGCCTGGCTGGCGGAACAGCGCGCATGAACTGGTATCCCTGGCTCAATCAACCTTACCGCCAGGTGATTGGTCAGCATCAGGATGGCCGTGCCCATCATGCGTTGTTGATCACCTCTCTTGACGGCATGGGCGATGATGCGCTGGTGTGGGGGATCAGCCGCTGGCTGATGTGCCTGCAACGCGACGGATTAAAAAGCTGTGGTCACTGCCATGGCTGCCAGCTGATGCAGGCAAATACGCACCCTGACTGGTACCGGCTTGAAGCTGAAAAAGGCAAAACGACGCTGGGCATTGATGCCGTGCGTCAGGTCACGGAAAAAATGTATCACTATGCGCAGCAGGGCGGTGCCAAGGTGGTCTGGCTGCCAGATGCGGCTCAGCTCAGCGAGGCGGCGGCTAATGCCTTACTGAAAACGCTGGAAGAGCCGCCAGCCAACAGTTGGTTCTTTTTAAGCTGTCGCGAGCCCTCCCGCCTGCTGGCAACGCTGCGTAGTCGCTGCATGGTGCTGACGTTACCTCCACCAGATGAAAATCACAGTCTGGCCTGGCTGAGAAAGCAGGGGCAACATGATGAGGCCCCGCTACTGGCCGCGCTGCGGCTCAGTGCAGGTGCGCCCGGTGCGGCGCTGACGCTGTTGGATGATGGCCTGTGGCAGGCCCGGCAAAAACTGTGCGATTCCCTGCCGGGTGCGTTGCAACAGGACATCCTGCAACTCCTGCCCGTGCTGAACGCAGATAACAGCGCGGCACGGATTGGCTGGCTGTTATCATTCATACTGGATGCGATGAAATGGCAGCAGGGCGCAACCCAGTGGCTGACTAACGTCGATCGTCAGGACGTGGTCGCCATGCTGGCGCAGCACTTCTCGCAAACGGCGCTCAATAACAGCGCTCAAGACTGGATGCGCTGTCGTGAATCGTTATTACAGGTTGCGGCAGTGAATCGTGAACTTCTCCTGACTGACCGATTACTGAGTTGGGCAGATAACCTGAAGCCCAGGTTACCCGGCTAAATGACTGAGAAAAATATGTTTATTGTTGATTCCCATTGCCATCTTGATGGCCTGAATTATGAGAAAAATCATCACGATCTTGATGATGTGATTGCCAAAGCGGCAGCGCGCGACGTCCGGTTCATGCTGGCTATCGCCACGACCTTACCCGGCTTTAGTACGCTGAAAACGCTGGTGGGCGATCGTGAAAATATTGCGCTCTCCTGTGGCGTGCATCCGCTGAATCAGGAGGCGCCGTATGATGTTGAGTTATTCCGCCGCCTGGCCGCCGATCCTCAGGTGATCGCGCTGGGCGAGACCGGGCTGGATTACTACTATCAGCAGGAAACCAAAGCTCAGCAGCAGGACTCTTTTCGTGAACATATCCGTAGCGGAATTACGCTGAATAAGCCGATTATCGTGCATACGCGTGATGCACGTGAAGACACGCTGGCCATTCTCAAGGAAGAGCAGGTTGAACGCTGTGGCGGCGTACTGCACTGCTTTACAGAAGATCAGGCGACGGCAGCAAAACTGCTGGATATGGGGTTCTATATCTCATTCTCGGGCATCGTCACCTTCCGCAATGCAGAGCAGATTCGTGACGCGGCGCGCTACGTCCCGCTGGATCGCATTCTGGTCGAAACCGACTCCCCTTATCTGGCGCCTGTTCCTTACCGGGGCAAAGAGAACCAGCCTGCTTACACGCGTGACGTTGCCGATTATCTTGCGGTGCTGAAAGGCGTAGATATTGAGACGCTGGCCGCCGCCACCACAAAAAACTTTTCTACGCTGTTTCATGTGCCGATGAGCCGTCTTGGTGCCTGATTCAGAGTTATTTCAGACGTTGTAATAAATACGAGATTATGTTCGTTGACCCTGTTGTGATTCGACAGGGTCAACTTTTATTGGCTGAAAAATCAGCAAAAAAACCGCCGTTGTGGCCGGCTGCTGGCGTGTGATTGACGAAACGTGATAGCCGTCAAAGTAACGAAGGGTAATTTATTTTACCCTTCGTAATAAATCAAAAAGGCGGATAACGCCAACCGGTAAAGAACCTCCCTCTTTACCACGCGCACTGCGCGAAAAACGCACTCATACTCAGGAGTTTCACGCTATGTTCAAAAATGCTTTTGCCAACTTACAAAAGGTTGGTAAATCGCTCATGCTGCCGGTATCGGTTCTTCCGATTGCCGGTATTTTATTAGGTGTTGGTTCAGCGAACTTTAGCTGGTTACCTGCGGTGGTATCGCATGTAATGGCGGAAGCGGGTGGATCGGTCTTTGCCAATATGCCGCTGATTTTTGCCATTGGCGTGGCACTCGGCTTTACCAATAACGACGGTGTTTCCGCACTGGCAGCGGTCGTGGCTTACGGCATCATGGTGAAAACCATGGCGGTGGTCGCTCCCTTAGTCCTGCATCTGCCGGCAGCGGAAATTGAGGCAAAACACCTTGCCGATACCGGGGTGCTGGGCGGTATTATTGCCGGCTCCATCGCCGCGTATATGTTTAACCGCTTCTATCGCATTAAGCTGCCTGAATATCTGGGCTTCTTTGCCGGTAAACGCTTTGTGCCGATTATCTCGGGTCTGGCGGCTATCGCGATGGGGCTGGTGCTGTCGTTTATCTGGCCACCGGTCGGTTCAGCGATTCAGGACTTCTCTCAGTGGGCGGCCTACCAAAACCCGGTGGTGGCGTTTGGTATCTACGGCGTCGTTGAACGTGCGCTGGTGCCATTTGGTCTGCACCACATCTGGAACGTTCCTTTCCAGATGCAGATTGGTGAGTACACCAATGCCGCAGGTCAGGTATTCCACGGCGATATCCCTCGCTACATGGCGGGTGACCCAACCGCAGGTAAACTTTCTGGCGGCTTCCTGTTCAAAATGTATGGCCTGCCTGCCGCGGCGATTGCCATCTGGCATTCGGCAAAACCTGAAAACCGTGCCAAAGTGGGCGGTATCATGATCTCTGCGGCGTTGACCTCGTTCCTGACCGGTATTACCGAGCCGATCGAGTTCTCGTTCATGTTTGTTGCGCCAATCCTGTATGTCATCCATGCCATTCTGGCCGGTCTGGCTTTCCCAATCTGTATCCTGCTGGGCATGCGTGACGGTACCAGTTTCTCCCATGGCCTGATCGACTTTATCGTCCTGAGTGGTAACAGCAGCAAAATCTGGTTGTTCCCGATTATCGGTATGATCTACGCCGCGGTTTACTACACCGTTTTCCGCGTCCTGATCGTGAAGCTGGATCTGAAAACCCCTGGCCGTGAAGACAGCGCAAGCGAACAGTCTTCTTCCGCGACCGGCGGTGAAATGGCGGGCAAACTGGTGTCTGCATTTGGTGGCAAAGAAAACATCACTAACCTGGATGCCTGTATCACGCGTCTGCGCGTCAGCGTGGCCGATGTAAGCAAAGTGGATCAAACCGAACTGAAAAACCTGGGCGCACGTGGCGTCGTGGTAGCCGGTTCAGGCGTTCAGGCGATTTTCGGCACCAAATCCGATAACCTGAAAACAGATATGGATGACTACATCCGTAACAAGTCATAAGGTCTGATGCCGTTCTGGCACGGCGAAAACAGCGTTGAGTCTCGGCTCAACGCTGTTTTTTTTGCCCGAAGTTAAGGCTGACAGGGCATCGCGCTTTAGCCTGTCAGTTTGCTTCGCGAGTCAAAAATTTTGAGGTGGTCTGCAACAGTCGATCGGATAACCGTTGCAACTGTGCCGTTGCGGTCGCCGTTTCTTCTACCAGCGCCGCATTCTGCTGCGTGTCGGTATCTATTTGCGCCACGGCAATACCGATCTGTTTCACACCGGTGCTTTGCTCATGACTTCCCGTGCTGATCTCAGCCACCAGGTCGTTGACGCGATGAATCTCTTTAATGACCGCCTTCATGGTTTCGCCTGCCACGCTGACATTGGTCACGCCGGTTTCGACACGTGAATGACTTTCTGTAATCAGCGTTTTAATTTCCTGGGCTGCCACGGCGCTGCGCTGCGCCAGGTTTCTGACTTCGCCCGCGACCACTGCAAACCCCCGACCTTCATCCCCGGCACGTGCCGCTTCCACCGCCGCGTTAAGCGCCAGAATATTGGTTTGAAAAGCAATGCTGTCAATGACGCTGATGATTTCGCCGATTTTGCTACTGCTGTCCTGAATGGCGCGCATCGTCTGCTCAACGTCAGACACTGACTGACCGCCGCTGGCCACCTTCTGAAAGGCGTTGCTGACCACGTCGTTCGCGATCCTGGCGTTGTCTGCATTGCTTTGTACGGCTGAGGACAGCTGCTCCATCGAAGCACTGGTTTCTTCCAGCGCTGAAGCCTGTGATTCCGTTCGTTGTGACAGATCGCGGGTACCCTGGGCGATTTCCGTCGAGGATTTGGCTACCTGTTCCGCCGCTTCCTGGACCTCACTGATCAGGTCGCGGATGTGCTGGCGCATCACGGATAACTGGTAAATCAGGCTGGAGGTATCCCCGGCTTTAATGGCGTTATGCTCATAAAGATGACCGTCGGCGATCAGGCCCGCCACTCTGACGGCAACGTCAGGCTCGGCACCCAGCTGCTTCATAACGGAAAAAAATATCAGCGTGCCCAGTGCGCAGCCGGCGATAAAGGTCAGGCTAATTAACAGAATCAACATCAAGGAGGTTCGGTCAATATGGGAAACGTTGTCGTCAATGATCTGGCTGACGGACGCATTGTAGATCTTTACGGCTTCTAACAGGGGATCCCGGACCGCGACATGTAAACGATCTGTCGTCGTTGCGATTTCCTTTAGCGCTCCTGCCACATTGTTTTCGTTGGCAAGGGCGTAGACGCGTTGCATGGACGCCAGGTAGTCAGGCCAGGCCTGCAACACTTTCTGCGTGATAGCAACCAGCGCCGGATCCTGAGATTGCTTAAGAAAATCAATCGCATTTTGCACAGCTTGCTGAGACTTCTGGTTAAATTTAGAGGTGGTTTGGCGTGATTCAACGGGCGTAGCGGAGCTAACCGGAAAGACGTAAGCATAGGAACGGCGAAAATGCGTGGCCATCTCCCGGGCGGCAACGTTCATTATCTGCACAGGCTCCAGCCGGGAAGCGTAGAGCTGCTGTTCTGACGCAGCCAGCGACCGAAGTGAGTGAAGAGAGATCACAGCGATAACAACCATGGCGAGAAGGAAAAAAGCGATGAGAAAAATCAGGCGATGTGACAATTTGACACGTTGTAAAATGCTCATATTCAACATCCTGTTTAATCGTTGATGTAATCGTTTTCTTGACTGTCAGGCGTCGCGCATCACAGAAAGCAGGTTAACCCGATACGCTGTTGATAGTTTCGGCAGGTAGCATTGGTGGTTTATTGATCAATTGTTGCAACTTTTGTCCAGGTGTCTCCTGTAGAAACAAATGGAGCGGGGGTTCCCGTCGGGCAGCCCTGCAAGCGCGTGTGTCAGGTCTGGCCGCAGGCAACATAAAGGGGGCGACGAGCGCAAAGGGGGCAGAGACAGGAGAGACGGTTTTTTGCATACGGGCGCTGTTAAATGCGTTAAACGCCGCCGGTCATAACAAGAAAAAGTCGCCTGAGGTTGAAAGAAAACGAATTTCTCCCGCATACTGAGGTATTACCTCAGGCTCAAGGAATTGCTTTATGGCTGAAGAAACTATTTTCAGTAAAATTCTCCGTCGGGAGATCCCCGCCGACGTGGTGTATCAGGACGAACTGGTAACGGCTTTTCGCGATATTTCACCCCAGGCGCCAACGCATATTTTGATTATCCCCAATATCCTGATCCCAACCGCCAATGACGTCGAGGCGGCGCACGAGCAGGCGCTGGGTCGGATGTTCACCGCCGCCGCAAAGATTGCGCGGGAAGAAGGCATTGACGAAGACGGCTATCGCCTGATTGTTAACTGCAATAAACATGGCGGTCAGGAAGTTTATCATATCCATATGCATCTGGTGGGCGGCAAGCCGCTTGGCCCGATGCTGTCACACTGATCCCTGAAGGGAACCTTGCTATGCGTTCATGGTTGATATGTCTGCCCGTGGCGTTGCTGAGCCTTACTGGTTGCAGCAGCGACAAACCGATGATTAATACATCGCAGTCACTGGTCATGGAGTCGTCTGTCCTCTCGGCGGGTATTATTACCGACGAGCCAACGCTGGATAACCATGACGGCCAGAAACGTGCCAGCAGCATACTTTACAATCAGCGTGAAACGCCGGTGGTTGTGCACTATCGTTACTACTGGTACGACGACAAAGGGCTTGAAATAACGCCGCGTGAACCGGCTCAGGTTGTCACGGTTCCCCCCAACGGAAGCGTCGCTGCGGTGTCGCAACTGGGTAATCTGACGGCCAGCAAGGTTCGTCTCTATATCTATCTCTGAGGACTGTTACGTGATTCGCAGTGTTAACCGTACTGGCGCGCTAATGATGGCGCTTATTCTTTCTGGCTGCGTGATGAAACAGCAGCAGCCAGCACCGGTCGAACCGACTCAGCCTGTGGAGCCGGTTCAGCCTGTTCCTCAGCCAGAGCAACCGATCCCCCAGCCTCAACCTGTTCCGCAACCGCCTAAGCTGGTGACGATTAACTGGGATGCCAGCGTGGAACCTTTGGTCGCACAAATGGTGCGCGCCGCCACGGTGACGCCGGGAAGCGTGTTGCTGGTCGATCGCATTAAAAACAGCACTAACGGCGCACTACAGGGTGAAAAGGCGACCAGTGCTATTCAGAACGCGTTGAATAACAACGGTAAGTTCACTCTGGTGTCGTCAGAACAGCTGGCGCAGGCGAAACAAACACTTGGCCTTTCGCCAGACGACAGCCTGAACTCGCGCAGCAAGGCGATTGGCCTGGCGCGTAATCTCAACGCGCAGTACGTGCTCTACAGCACGGCCAAAGGCGATGTAAAATCACCGACCTTACAAATGCAGCTGATGCTGGTGCAGACGGGTGAAATTATCTGGTCTGGAAACGGTGTCGCCCAAAATTAATGCGGCGCTTCTGCAACTGATCAAGGCAACAACGGGCGGGCATCGGGTAACGGTAACACCGTTGGCAGGATTAACCGGGCAGAGCTGTCAGATCGTCACACAAAACGAACGGCTTCTCCTCCGCCCGGCGCCACAGTCAGCGATACCTTTCGTCAATCGCCAGCGCGAAGGGCGCGTGCTGCGTAAATTGCGGCTGAGCGGCCTGGTGCAGCGCCCGCTGGCGGGTAACCGGCACGGCATTATCCTGCCCTGGCAGGACGGTGAGGTGATGAGCGATGCCGGATTCCGTGCTGCACGGCCTCAGGTACTTGCCTTATTGCAACGGCTACACCAGCAGCCGCTCACCGGTTACCGTTTATCCCTTTTGCCCCTGCTGTGGCAGTACTGGCAGCGTTGCCAGCAGCGACAGCACCGCTGGTTGCAGCAGCTGCAACGACTAACCAGACAGGGCGAGCCGCGGCCGTTACGCCTTGCGCCGCTGCATATGGATGTGCATCCCGCTAATCTGATTCAGTCTGAACAGGGGCTGCACCTTATTGACTGGGAATATGCCGCAGACGGCGACGTGGCGCTTGAGCTGGCGGCCGTCTGTTTATCCGATCCCACTCAGCAAGAGCAGTGGCTAGGTGACTATGCCGCGCTCATGCAGATCCCGCTGACATCATTGCAACACCAGGTTTCGCGCTGGCAGCCCTGGCTGCATCTGTTAGTCGCCAGTTGGTATCAACTGCGCGCCGAACAGAGCGGCGATGCGCATTTACAACAGCTGGCTCAACAGAGCTGGCAGCAGATTTAACGGCTTTGTGCCGAGAAACAGGATTCAGGCTATGACAACAGGTTTCCCCGGCCCCTTGATGCTGGACGTCGAAGGTTTCGAACTGGATGCGGAAGAGCGTGAGATACTGCGCCATCCGCTGGTGGGTGGATTAATCCTTTTCGCCCGCAACTATCATGACCCCGCTCAACTGGCCGAGCTGGTGCGTCAGATTCGTGCCGCCTCGCCTACGCGCCTGGTGGTGGCGGTGGATCAGGAGGGCGGGCGAGTACAGCGTTTTCGTGATGGCTTTACGAATTTGCCCGCTATGCAGTCTTTTGCCGCGCTCAACGATATGACAACGGCAGGCGAGCTGGCGCAGCAGGCTGGCTGGCAGATGGCGGCCGAAATGATCGCGCTGGATATTGATATCAGCTTTGCGCCGGTACTGGATATCGGCCATATCAGTGCGGCCATAGGCGATCGCGCGTTCCATGAGGACCCTGCGATTGCCCTGGCGATGGCGCGGCGTTTTATTGCCGGCATGCATGAGGCCGGAATGAAAACCACCGGTAAGCATTTCCCCGGTCACGGCGCGGTCAGTGCAGACTCCCACAAAGAGACACCGCGTGATGGCCGCAGCGAAGCCGAACTGCGCGAGCATGATATGGCGATATTCCGCACGCTGATCGGCGAGCAGGCGCTCGACGCTATTATGCCCGCACACGTGATCTATACGGAAGCCGATCCGCTCCCCGCCAGCGGTTCACCTTACTGGCTGAAAACGGTGTTACGCCAGGAGCTGGGTTTCAAGGGCGTGATTTTCTCGGACGATCTTTCAATGGAAGGCGCGGCGGTGATGGGCAGCTATGCCGAGCGTGCGCAACAGTCTCTGTCTGCCGGATGCGACATGATTCTGGTCTGTAACGACCGTCAGGGCGCGGTAAGCGTGATCGATAATTTGACCGTGATCGAGGCAGAGCCGGTGGTGCAGTTGTACCATCGGGGAACCTTTAGCCGGGACAGCCTGAAGGCCAGTCGCCGCTGGAAACAGAATGCGCAGCAGTTAAGCGCGCTGCAGGAACGCTGGCTGGCGCATAAAGCGACGTGGTAATCACGGGTTGCCCGGTGTGATGATCTTCAAGGATAAACATGATTATTTATCTTCACGGTTTCGATTCATCCAGTCCGGGCAACCACGAAAAAGTGCTGCAACTGCAGTTTATCGATCCTGACGTCAGGCTCATCAGCTACAGCACGCGCCATCCCAAACATGACATGCAGTTTCTGCTCAAAGAAACCGATAAAATGCTCAGTCTGAGCGACGATCCGCATCCGCTGATCTGCGGCGTAGGGCTGGGCGGGTACTGGTCAGAACGTATTGGTTTCTTGTGCGCGATCCGCCAGGCGATTTTCAATCCCAACCTGTTTCCGTACGAAAATATGGAAGGCAAGATAGATCGACCTGAAGAGTACCTGGACATTGCCACCAAGTGCGTCAGCGATTTTCGCGAACGTAACCGCGGCCGCTGCCTGACCCTTTTATCCCGCCACGATGAGATTCTCGACAGCCAGCGCAGCGCCGCACTGCTGGATCCCTACTACCCGATCGTTTGGGACGAAAGCGAAAGCCACAAGTTCCGCAATCTTTCCCCCCATCTTCACCGACTGAACGCCTTTAAAACGGCAGATTGACGCAACCGGGCGCCCATGCGGTGCCTGATTGTGTTGTCGGCGTTGCCAGGAACTGTCTGCTAAATTTGATGTACATCAATTTTCTGAGGCCCATCGCTTCCCGCCATGCTATTCTGCCCCCAGATAGCGAAATTATGTCGCCAACCCTATGTTTATTAAGGTTTAATTTAACCATTGATTAACTTTTGGTTCACAATTTGAGGGGGTTTTTGTTGACTACATCTGTTAAAAAAATTGTCATCGTCGGCGGTGGCGCCGGTGGGCTGGAGATGGCAACGCAGTTAGGCCATAAGCTGGGTCGCAAGAAGAAAGCCGAGATTATCCTGGTTGACCGCAACCACAGCCATCTGTGGAAGCCGTTGCTGCATGAAGTGGCCACCGGCTCCATGGATGAAGGCATTGACGCTCTCAGCTATCTGGCGCATGCCCGCAACCACGGTTTTCAGTTCCAGCTGGGCTCGTTGACGAACATCAACCGTGAGAAAAAAGTCATCCAACTGGCTGAAGTCGTGAATTCGCAGGGGGAGGTATTGGTTCCCGAGCGCGAGCTGGCTTATGACACGCTGGTCATGGCGCTGGGCAGTACCTCAAACGATTTCGGCACGCCAGGCGTTAAAGATCACTGTATTTTCCTCGACAATCCGCAGCAGGCGCGTCGTTTCCATAATGAAATGCTGAATCTGTTCCTGAAATTCTCTGCCAGCGAAGGGGCGGTGGAGAAGGTGAACATTGCTATCGTCGGCGGCGGTGCAACGGGTGTTGAGCTGTCGGCAGAACTGCACAATGCAGTTAAGCAGCTACACAGCTACGGGTATAAAGCACTGGGCAGCGAGGCACTCAACGTCACGCTGGTGGAGGCGGGCGAACGTATTCTGCCTGCGCTACCACCACGTATCTCCTCTGCGGCCCATCAGGAGCTTAGCAAGCTTGGCGTACGCGTTCTGACACAAACGATGGTGACCAGCGCAGACAAGCTGGGCCTGCATACCAAAAGTGGCGAGTTTATTGAAGCCGACTTAATGGTCTGGGCGGCAGGGATTAAAGCGCCTGACTTTATGAAAGCGATCGGCGGGCTGGAAACCAATCGCATCAACCAACTGGTGGTGAAAGAGACACTCCAGACCACGCTGGATGACGACATCTATGCCATCGGTGATTGCGCGTCCTGCGCCTTACCCGGCGGTGGATTTGTGCCCCCGCGCGCGCAGTCCGCACACCAGATGGCATCCTGTGCGCTGGATAACATCCTGTTGCAATACCAGGGCAAGCCGCTCAAAGCCTATGTTTATAAAGACCACGGTTCACTGGTTTCTCTGTCACGCTTCAGCACCGTAGGAAGCCTGATGGGCAATCTGATGCGCGGATCGATGATGATAGAAGGGCGCATTGCCCGATTTGTCTATATATCACTGTATCGTATGCATCAGGTCGCGTTGCACGGTTATGTTAAGACCGGGCTAATGATGATCGTGGGCAGTCTCAACCGGGTCATCCGCCCCCGTCTGAAGCTTCACTAATCGCATCATCTGATTTTTTTTTAACCCGCTGATTTCATTGCTAACTTGTCTGTTATGCCGTGAAGTCAGCGCGGTATCCGGCCCCCTCATCGTCGCTCAGAACTCTCCGAAAACGTGGCACTAACGCTTCAGGCACGCTTTTCTTCCCATTGTCTGATATTGCAAAAGCTTTACATCTGTAAAACTTATCTCAACCAAACGGCGAGTCGCGCACGTCGGTTCTGCCAGAGCTGTAAGGGATTTCCCAGCGGCAGGAATGCGCGGTAACACTTTCAGGAGGAACTTCCTGTGAATAAATCAATGTTAGCGGGTATCGGTATTGGCGTGGCAGCGGCACTGGGTGTAGCCGCCGTAGCAAGCATTAACGTGTTTGATCGCGGTCCACAATATGCACAGGTGCTGTCAGCAACCCCAATTAAAGAATCGATTAAACAACCGCGTCAGGAGTGTCGTAACGTGACGCTGACGCACCGTCGTCCGGTTCAGGATGAAAACCGTATCGCCGGTTCAGTACTGGGTGCGGTAGCCGGTGGTGTTCTCGGCCACCAGTTTGGCGGCGGTCGTGGACGCGACGTCGCAACGGTAGCCGGTGCGCTGGCGGGCGGTTATGCGGGCAACCAGGTTCAGGGCGGTATGCAGGATCGCGATACCTACACCACCTCTGAACAGCGTTGTAAAACCGTGTACGACAAGCAGGAAAAAATGCTGGGTTATGACGTCACCTATAAGATCGGCGACCAGCAGGGTAAAATCCGCATGGAAAACGATCCCGGTACCCGTATCCCGGTTGACCGTAACGGACAGTTAATCCTGAACGGCGATAAAGCATAAGATCCAGGGCAAAGCTTGCCGCATTGCGGTCACACAGCACACCATGAAACACGAAAGCGCATCTCCGGATGCGCTTTTTTTATGGGTCACCATGAAGGCTTTACCAACCTGCGTGACCCGATGAAGCCGCCGGGCGAGCCGAACACAGCGATAAACCTTATTCTGCTGAGCGGTAAAGCGGTGCGCGCCAGACAACATCGCCCTCAGACCGGGTCAGTCGGTAAGGTCGCCACCTTCACCAGCCATCGCCGCACAGCGCCTTCATCCTCAGAAGACAGATCGGCAAGCAGACCCGCTTCGGCCGCCTTAACGGCCGCTTTGCTCCGGGTCAGAACCTGCTGTCCTTCATCCGTCAGGCCAATAATCTGAATTCGACCATGCTCCTCGTGAGGGCGACGGTGGATCAGGCTTGCCCGCTCAAGGTTGCTGACAATCACGCTCATGGTTTGTGGCGTCAGCAAGGACAGCCGGGCCAGTTCGGCACCCGATGCACCAGGGTAGGCTGCCAGCATCGTCAGCACGGAAAACTGGGGCAGAGTCAGGCCCGTGGCTTTCAGGGCATGTTCCATCCGCATCTTATGAACGGCATGCGCCTGACGAAGCAGATAGCCAATGTGGCCTTTTGTGCCGCGCATGCCTTCTCCAGGGCCGGGCAGCGACAGATTGTGCGATCCTGACTTGCGCATAATGTAAGAACTCTTATATTGTTGTTCGTGTTCTTATATTAACAGGCAGGATTGATTATGGCATCGTATTCTCACCACCGAAGCGACTGGTCCACATTTGAACAGGCAGCGCCCGAGGTCGTTGCAGCGCTGGGCATGCTGGGCAAGGCGGTTGACTACGCAGGCCTGGATAAAACATTGACCGAACTGATCAAACTCCGGGCATCGCAGTTGAATGGCTGTGCATTTTGCCTTCAGTTTCATCTTAATGTGGCGCGTAAAGCCGGGCTGGCTTCAGCGAAAATCGATTTAGTCGCGACCTGGCGCGACGCGGGCATTTATTCCGGGCGTGAAGCGGCCGCTCTGGCATGGACGGAGGCGCTTACGCTGATGGCACAGCAGCCGATTCCGGATGGGCTATATGATGAGGTCAGTACCCTGTTTACGCCGCAGGAGATGATTTTCCTGACCTCGGCAATTGGGGCGATCAACGCCTGGAACCGAATTGCAGGTGCGTTGCAGTTTGCTCCGCCGCTGCCCAGATAAGTACAGGGCACGCCGTTCCGGATAAGCCTGTTTGCTCACGAGGCCGCCGGAAGGCAGGCATAAAAAAAGCCGCCCTGAGCGGGGCGGCTTGGCTTGATGCTGGTGGTGAGCGGGTTAAGAGGCGACCCGGTTTTCCATGAGCTGCGCCATAAACGACTGCACCCATTCCATACGCACCTTTCTTTCCGCCAGTTCACGGGTAAAGCGCAGGCGCGTCGGGCCTTCAAGCTTCCACTGCTTCGCATCTTTTTGCAGCAGGCCGATTAGCCAGGCAGGATCCACACTGTTTTGCGGCGCGAAATCAAAATAGCCACCTTTATCGCTGGCTTCGATTTTACGCACGCCAAGTGCTCTTGCCTTCATCCGCAACAGGGCAATGTCCAGCAGGTTACGGGCCGGATCGGGTAACAGACCGAAGCGGTCGATCATTTCCACCTTCAGCTCCTGCAACTCGTCTTCTGCTTCGGCACTGGCGATGCGTTTATACAGCGACAGGCGCGTATTCACGTCCGGAATAAACGCCTCAGGCAGCAGGGCGGGCATACGTAACTCGACTTCAGTTTGATTGCTGGTGAGATCTTCGAGGGAAGGTTCCCGACCGGCTTTCAGGGCATCGACCGCATTTTCCAGCAGTTCCATGTAGAGTGAAAAGCCCAGCGTTTCCATCTGACCACTTTGTTCTTCACCCAGCAGTTCGCCCGCGCCACGAATCTCCAGATCGTGCGTCGCCAGGGCAAAGCCTGCGCCCAGATCTTCCAGCGAGGCGATAGCTTCCAGGCGTTTTTGCGCGTCGGTCGTCATGGCTTTCGGGTGCGGCGTCAGCAGCCAGGCATAAGCCTGGTGGTGCGATCGGCCTACGCGTCCGCGCAGCTGGTGCAGCTGCGCCAGCCCGAAGTGGTCGGCGCGCTCAATAATAATGGTATTGGCCGTTGGGATATCAATGCCGGTTTCAATAATGGTGGTGCAGACCAGAACGTTGAAACGCTGATGATGGAAGTCATTCATCACCCGCTCAAGGTCGCGCTCGCGCATTTGCCCGTGGCCGATGGCGACGCGCGCCTCTGGCACCAGTTCCGTCAGGCGCTGAGCGGCTTTCTCAATGTTCTCAACATCGTTGTACAGGTAATAAACCTGACCCCCACGCAGGATTTCGCGCAGAATCGCTTCGCGGATCACCAGATCGTCAAATTCCCGAACAAAGGTTTTTACCGCGAGTCGACGCGCCGGTGGCGTGGCGATGATGGAGAGATCGCGCATTCCGCTCATGGCCATATTCAGAGTGCGGGGGATCGGCGTAGCGGTCAGCGTCAGAATATCGACATCGGCACGCATCGCTTTGATGCGCTCTTTATGACGCACGCCAAACCGGTGCTCTTCATCCACAATCAGCAAGCCCAGATCGTGCCATTTGATATCGCTCATCAACAGCTTATGCGTACCAATCAGAATGTCGATTTTGCCTTCGCTGGCTTCCTGTAGTATCTGGTTTTGCTCCCTGGCGCTGCGGAAGCGGGACAGCATTTCGATGCGCACGGGCCAGTTAGCGAAACGATCGCGGAAGTTATCATAGTGCTGCTGTGCCAGCAGCGTGGTCGGCACCAGCACCGCCACCTGCTTATTGTTTTCCACCGCCAGGAAGGCGGCACGCATCGCCACTTCTGTTTTACCGAAGCCCACATCGCCACAGACCAGACGATCCATCGCCAGCGGCTGACACATATCGCTTAACACGGCATTGATAGCCTGAGCCTGATCGGGCGTGGTTTCAAACGGGAAGCTTTCGCAGAAGAGCTGATACTGCTCGCGGTCGTGTTTAAAGGCATAGCCGCTTTTTGCCGCGCGCTGCGCATAGATATCCAGCAGCTCGGCGGCGACGTCGCGCACTTTCTCGGCCGCTTTCTGACGGGCGCGTGACCAGGCATCGCTGCCCAGCTTGTGCAGCGGCGCGTTTTCATCGGCGCCACCCGCATAGCGGCTGATCAGATGAAGCGAGGAAACCGGCACGTACAGCTTGGCATCGTTGGCATAAGAGAGCATCAGATACTCGGCCTGGATGCCGCCGGCTTCAAGCGTGGTCAGGCCGATATAGCGGCCCACACCATGTTCAAGATGCACGACCGGCTGCCCCGGATGCAATTCCGCCAGGTTGCGGATCAGAATGTCCGGATTAATGGTACGGCGCGTATCCTGGCGGCGACGGCTGATGCGCTCGCCCAGCAGATCGCTTTCACAGATCAGCGCACGATGGCCTTGCGTATCCACAAAGCCACGCTCGCTGGCGCCGATCATTAGCGCATGCTCTCCGGCGCTGACTTCGCGCAGATGATGAATAGCCTTAGGGCGAATTTTAATGCGCGCCAGCAGCTCTTGCAGGCTTTCACGGCGGCCTTCGCTCTCCACGGAGAACACGACGCCGCCGCTGAACTGCTCCAGAAACTGACGCAGGTTATCCAGCGGGGCTTTCGCCTGGGCCTGAACCGATAAGTCCGGCAGAGATTCATAACCCAGGTTGGTGTTGGCCGCTTTGGCAGGCAAAACGTCATGGGACATACGGATGCGCGGCCAGGCTTTCAGCTCGCTCATCAACGCATCCGGCCTCAGCCACAGCGTGGCGGGCTCAAGCAGCGGACGCATCGGGTCAACACGGCGATTTTCGTAGCGCGCGTTGGCATCATTCCAGAATCGGTCTGCGCCGCCTTCCAGATCGCCGCAGTTAACAATCAGCGTATTATCAGGCAGATAGCTGAACAGCGAGGGTAACGGCTGTTCAAAGAACAAGGGTTGCCAGTATTCAATACCGGCGGGCAGGGTGCCTTTGCTCACCTGCTGATAAACATGCTCGGCTTCACGGCGAACATCAAAAATTTCACGCCAGCGGCTGCGGAAGAGCTCTATAGCGGCTTTATCGCTGGGAAACTCGTGGGCCGGCAGCAGATTGATGGCGGGAACGGCTTCCAGCGTGCGCTGGCTGTCGACGTCAAACAGGCGCAGGCTGTCGATCTCGTCATCAAAAAAATCAATACGGTAAGGTTGCTCGCTGCCCATCGGGAACAGGTCGAGCAGAGCGCCGCGGGTCGCGTATTCCCCGTGCTCCATCACCTGGTCCACATGGCGGTAGCCCGCCTGTTCAAGCTGATCGCGCAGGCGATCGCGTGACAGTTTCTGACCCTGCTGCATCACCAGCGCATGGCCGTGCAGGAAGCTGTGCGGGCAAACGCGCTGCATCAGCGTGTTGACCGGCATAATCAGCATGCCGCGCTGCAAGGTAGGCAGTTGATACAGGGTGGAAAGACGGGCCGAAATAATGTCCTGATGCGGTGAGAAACTGTCATAAGGCAGCGTCTCCCAGTCTGCGAGATGCGTGACAGGCAAATCGGTAAACTGACGAATCTCGTCCAGCAGTCGCAGGGCGGTTTGCGTATCGGGTGTAATCATTAACACCGGACCAGCATGACGCTCGGTAATGCTGGCACACTCAACCGCGTGCGCAGCGCCAGTCAGCTGGCCGAGCTGGCGTTGATCGCCAGATTTCACGGGCAGGGTATAGCGAGTCGGTTCGGACATGTGATCTCGAGGTTGCTCCATTTTTACCAGGGCGTAATCATTCCATAATACGCCATGGGGATCACCTCTGCGGTAAATTTTTCTACCGCTTCGCCTTTAGGCAGGCGTGGCTGAAGGGTTGCTGTGTGTAAATCTTTTTTGCGAACAAGGTCCGCAGGAAAGTCAAACGGGTACATCAGCGCGACGTTCATTGCCGTCATCACTTTAGGATACGGAGTATATCGGCTTCCGCGCTGAATAATCGTACGATTAACCCCCTCTTTGTAGCCTAATCCTGTGCATCGAACACTTTCCTAACCTATTCTGATACAACTTTGCAGCAGACTCAGAGGGTTAGTGGTTTCATAAAGTGGGCCGCTCCTTTATCATCCTCTCTACTTATTTTCCAGCAACTGCACATTGGATTCCATGTATCAACCTGTCGCGCTATTTATCGGTCTGCGCTACATGCGCGGAAGAGCCGCAGACCGTTTCGGTCGCTTTGTCTCCTGGCTCTCCACCATTGGTATCACGCTTGGCGTGCTGGCAATGATTACTGTGCTGTCTGTGATGAATGGTTTCGAGCGAGAGCTTGAGGGCAACATCCTGGGCCTGATGCCGCAGGCGCTGGTCACCAGCGACAAAGGCAGCATCAATCCTCAACAATTCCCGGCATCCGCTCTTAAGCTGAACGGCGTTAACCGCATTGCGCCGTTAACCACCGCGAACGTCGTGCTGCAAAGCCCACACAGCGTTTCGGTTGGGGTGATGTTAGGCATTCAGCCGGATGAAAAAGACCCGCTTACGCCCTACCTCGTTAACACCCAGCAGACTGTGCTGCAGCCGGGACAGTACAACGTTATCCTGGGTGAACAACTGGCCTCGCAACTCGGCGTCAAACGCGGAGATACGCTGCGATTAATGGTGCCGTCGGTGAGCCAGTTCACCCCGATGGGCCGCGTACCGAGCCAGCGTCTGTTTACCGTCGCCGGAACCTATGCGGCTAACAGCGAGGTGGACGGCTACCAGATCCTGGTCAATCAACAGGATGCCTCACGGATAATGCGCTATCCGGCAGGGAATATCACCGGCTGGCGTCTGTGGCTGGATAAACCGCTGCAGGTAGATACCGTCACTCAGCAACGCTTACCGGCGGGGATGGTATGGAAGGACTGGCGCGAGCGTAAAGGGGACCTGTTCCAGGCCGTGCGCATGGAGAAGAACATGATGGGGCTGCTGCTGAGCCTGATTATTGCCGTCGCTGCCTTTAATATCATCACCTCGCTGGGCCTGTTGATCATGGAGAAGCAGGGCGAAGTGGCTATTCTGCAAACCCAGGGATTAACCCGCCGTCAGATTGTCGCCGTCTTTATGGTACAGGGCGCCAGTGCCGGCATCATCGGCACGCTGCTCGGTGCACTGCTGGGCGTGCTGTTAGCCAGCCAGCTTAACAACCTGATGCCGGTTATCGGCCTGTTCCTGGATGGCGCGGCGCTGCCCGTCGATATTAATATGTGGCAGGTGGTGACTATCGCCTTCAGCGCAATGATTATTGCTCTGCTTTCCACGCTTTACCCTTCATGGCGCGCTGCCGCCGTACAACCCGCTGAGGCTTTACGCTATGAGTAACTCTCCTTTGTTGCAGTGCCGTGACCTGTGCAAACGCTATCAGGAAGGCAGCGTCCAGACCGACGTACTGCGCAATGTGACCTTTGATGTGCAACCTGGTGAACTGATGGCGATTGTTGGCAGTTCGGGTTCAGGTAAAAGTACCCTGTTGCACCTGCTGGGCGGGCTGGATGCGCCCACCTCGGGAGAAGTGGTGTTTGATGGCCGTTCGCTAAACGGGATGTCATCCTCTGCTAAAGCGGAGTTACGTAATCGTGAGCTCGGCTTTATCTATCAGTTTCACCATCTGCTGCCTGATTTCACCGCGCTGGAAAATGTCGCCATGCCGTTACTGATCGGCAAAGTGGCTAAAGGCGAAGCGCAGACCCGCGCGCGCGAAATGCTGGCGGCGGTCGGGCTGGAACACCGTGCGGCGCATCGTCCCTCGGAACTCTCTGGCGGTGAACGTCAACGTGTGGCTATCGCCCGTGCGCTGGTAAACCGCCCGCGCCTGGTCATGGCCGATGAGCCAACGGGTAACCTGGATGCGCGCAACGCCGACGCGATTTTCGAACTGTTGGGTGAACTGAATGTGCGTCAGGGCACCGCGTTTCTGGTGGTGACACACGACCTGCATCTGGCTAAGCGCATGTCGCGGCAGATGGAAATGCGTGACGGCCAGTTAAGCGATCGCATCGTTCTTGCGGGAGCGGTCTGATGGGATCGTCGTTATCGCTGCTGTTGGGGCTGCGTTTTAGCCGCGGTCGCCGTCGGGGGGGAATGGTTTCGCTGATCTCCGTTATTTCCACGATCGGTATCGCCCTGGGCGTGGCGGTATTAATCATTGGCCTCAGCGCAATGAACGGATTTGAACGTGAGCTGAACAAGCGCATCCTGGCCGTGGTGCCGCACGGGGAGATTGAAGCGGTTAATCCGCCGTTTCAGCACTGGCAGTCCATGATTGCGCCGATTGAGCAGGTACCGGGTATCGCCGCTGCGGCTCCCTATATCAATTTTACCGGACTGATTGAAAGCGGCACAAAGATGGAAGCGCTGCAGGTTAAAGGCGTGGATCCGGCGCAGGAACCGCGTCTAAGCGCGCTGCCGCAGTTTGTCACAAACAACGCCTGGGCAAGCTTTGCGCCGGGTAAAAGTCAGATCATCCTCGGCGGCGGCATTGCTCAGGCGCTGAACGTGAAGCAGGGCGACTGGATCACCATCATGATCCCTAACAATGATGGCGAAAATAAGCTACTGCAACCTAAACGCATTCGTTTGCAGGTGAGCGGCATTCTTCAGTTGAGCGGCATGCTGGATCACAGCCTGGCGCTGGTGCCGCTTGCGGATGCGCAGCAATATCTGGATATGGGCGACAACGTCACCGGTATCGCGCTGAAAATGAACGATCCGTTCCAGGCGGCTAAACTGGTGCGGGCGGCCGGAGAAGTCACGCACGCTTACGTCTATATCAAAAGCTGGATCGGCACCTACGGCTATATGTACCGCGATATTCAAATGATCCGCGCCATCATGTATCTGGCGATGGTGCTGGTTATTGGCGTGGCCTGTTTCAACATCGTTTCCACGCTGGTGATGGCCGTGAAAGACAAGAGCAGTGATATTGCGGTACTGCGCACGCTGGGGGCGAAAGACGGGCTGATCCGCGCCATCTTTATCTGGTATGGCCTGCTGGCGGGCTTACTGGGCAGCGTCAGCGGCGTAGTGGTTGGGGTGCTGGTGGCGCTCAACCTCACTTCGCTGATGAAAGGGCTGGAATCCCTGACCGGTCACCATTTATTAGCGGGCGATATCTATTTCATTGACTTCCTGCCGTCTGAATTACACTGGCTGGACGTGTTTTCGGTATTGATTACCGCTATTGTGCTAAGCCTGCTGGCAAGTTGGTATCCGGCGCGGCGCGCCAGTCGTATCGATCCGGCTCGCGTGCTGAGCGGCCAGTAATCAGCTCAGGCGCACGCGCCTGACAGCAGGATGATGTAAACCTTAAACCGACCACCGGGCCTCATCGCCCGCTTTATATTGACCCGCGGTAGCTGCCTTTCGCTACCGCACCAGGAGACTTTATGCGTACACCTCGTCGCCGTTTACGACTTGCCCGCCTGAAGAAAACGCGCAGAAAAGTGCATCAGCGCTTTCGCCAGCGTATTTTCGAACGCGATCGTCAGGCCGAACTGGCGGCGCACCCGTTGCCGAGAATCGTTGTCTTAACGGGTGCGGGGATATCCGCAGAATCGGGAATTAACACCTTTCGTGCCGCTGACGGATTATGGGAAGAGCACCGGGTAGAAGATGTCGCGACGCCAGAAGGTTTCAGACGTGACCCGGCGCTGGTTCAGCGTTTTTATAACGCCCGTCGCCAGCAGCTTCAGCAACCGGAGATCCAGCCCAACGCGGCACATCTTGCCCTGGCGGAGCTTGAACAGGTATTGGGCGATAACTTTCTGTTGGTCACGCAGAATATCGATAATTTGCATGAACGCGCGGGCAACAGCCGCGTGCTGCACATGCACGGCGAGCTGTTAAAAGTGCGCTGCGCCAACAGCGGCCAGGTTATCGACTGGCATGAAGATGTCACGGCAGAAGATCGCTGTACCTGCTGTCAGTTCCCCTCGGTGCTGCGTCCGCACGTCGTCTGGTTCGGCGAAATGCCGCTCGGCATGGAAGAGATCTACCAGGCGCTGGAGCAGGCGAATCTGTTTATCGCCATTGGCACCTCGGGCCATGTTTATCCGGCCGCCGGATTCGTCCATGAGGCAAAACTGCAGGGGGCGCATACGGTAGAGCTGAACCTTGAACCGAGCCAGGTTGGTAACGAGTTTGCCGAAAGCCACTATGGACTGGCCAGCGAGGTGGTGCCTGCTTTTGTGCATAAGCTGCTGCACGCGCTACACAAATAACGCCTTGTGCCACCGGATTAATCGCGGGCTACTCGCCCGCTGTTCATCCAGACACGTTTCCAGCGTCCTTCTGTCCTCCTTCGTTTCAGCGCGATCGCCGCACCCATTTTTTCCGCCCGGTAACCATTGCGTGTCGCCTGTCCGAAGGCTGCCAGCGGCCCCACGCAGACCCGCACAGCGGTCAAAAACAGGCCCAGCTTTAACGCTGCGGGCGACGGCCGTGAAAAGCGTGCGAAAATCGCCGCAAAAAACAGCAGTTGCATGCTTTTTAATGCAATCCGCCATTCTTAATTTGCCGCACAGGGACTAACCTGAAGGATAATGATTTGACGCAACGCGACCGCTTGCTCGTCTGTTAATAATAACGGGCGGCAAATTTTAAGGATGGCATATGAAGCAATTACTCGAACGCTTTTTGCGTTATGTGGCAGTGGAAACTCAGGCAAAACCTCAGGCACGTCAGGTGCCAAGCAGTGAAGGGCAGTGGATTCTGGCCCGCCAGCTGCAGGAAGAGCTGCTGGCGTTGGGCTTTGTTGATGTCAGCCTCAGCGATCACTGCTGTGTGATGGGCACGTTACCGGCAAATGTTGACTGGCCAACGCCGGTTATTGGCTTTATTTCTCATATGGATACCTCGCCGGATTTTACTGCGAAAAATGTCAATCCGCAGATCATCGAAAACTACCGGGGCGGAGATATTGCGCTGGGAAATGGGGATGAAGTGCTGTCACCGGTGATGTTTCCGGTGCTCCATAAGCTGACGGGGCACACGCTGATCACCACCGACGGAAAAACCCTGCTGGGTGCCGATGACAAAGCCGGTATAGCAGAAATCATGACGGCGATGGCGCGGCTGGCAGAGGGCGATATTCCGCACGGCGCGATTCGCGTTGCCTTCACCCCGGATGAAGAGATTGGCCGCGGCACATCGCATTTCGATGTTGAAGGTTTTGCGGCCGACTGGGCTTATACCGTTGACGGTAGCGATGTGGGCGAATTCGAATACGAAAACTTCAATGCGGCTTCGGCGCTGGTGAAGGTGGTGGGTAACAACGTTCACCCCGGCTCCGCGAAAAACGTGATGGTGAATGCGCTGGAACTGGCCACCCGCTTTAACGCCGCGCTGCCTGCCGGAGAGAAACCGGAGTGCACTGACGGCTATGAAGGCTTCTTCCATCTTCACCAGATGAAGGGCACGGTTGAAAATGCGGAGATGCACTACATCATCCGTGATTTCGATACGGCAGCCTTTGAACAGCGGAAAAATACGCTGCTGCAGGTGGCGGAGGAGATCAACAAGGGATTGCATCCGGACTGCTCTGTTACCGTGGAGATCAGCAACAGCTATCGCAACATGCGTGAGAAAGTCGAACCTTTCCCGCATATTATCGACCTGGCGCTGCAGGCGATGCGCGACTGCGGCATCGAGCCGGTGGTGAAACCGATTCGCGGCGGCACGGACGGTTCGTCGCTGTCATGGAAAGGGCTCCCTTGTCCTAACCTGTTTACCGGTGGCTATAACTATCACGGCAAACATGAATTTGCGTCGCTGAATATTATGGCGCAATCGGTTGAGGTTATCGTCCGTCTGGCGGCGCTGGCGGCGCTGGCGGGGCAGAGAAAAGCCTGAATATAAAAGGCCGCGTTGCCCGACAGGGCAACGCGGCCGTTAAAACCGTGGCAACGGCAAGGCGTTATTCCGCGCTAAAGTACCAGTAACCGGCGTTGACCAGCCCGGCAATCTGCGCCAGTACCGCGGGATCGTCCAGCGCATCACCCAAATCCTCAAGCGCGATTTCGTGATTGTGCGCCAGCACAGCCATGACCGCCGGGTGCGCGCATTCAACGCGTTCGCCGTTGATATAGACGGCATTGCCCAGCGTCAGGACGCGTAAGCCGCCAAGGCGCGACAGCACATCGCCCTGCTGCAGCGCATCGTAGATTTCATCGGGCTGATAAGGCGGCTCCGGCGGCGCGACGTCGAGCTCATGTCGGGACTGCGAAATAAACTCACCCAGCCACTGTTCAAAATGCGCTGGCTGATTCACCACATCCAGCATCACCTTGCGCAAGCCTTCGACCTCCTGCGGCAGGATCAGCGACGGGCAGTCACGCGCGGGCACGTCCGGATCGCTGTAACGCAGGCTACCCAGCTCATTCGCCAGCGCGTAATCGGCAAAGCCGCTAATCAGCTCACGCCCGCTGGGCGCGCGGAAGCCCACAGAGTAGTTCAGAGCATTTTCCAGCGAGTATCCTTCGTGCGGAAATCCGGGTGGAATATACAGAATATCGCCCGGCTCCATCTCTTCATCAATGATGGCGTCGAAAGGTTCGACCTGAAGCAGGTCAGGATGAGGACAATGCTGTTTCAGCGGTACTTTTTCCCCGACGCGCCAGCGACGACGGCCGGTGCCCTGAATGATAAACACATCATACTGGTCAAAGTGCGGGCCAACGCCTCCGCCGGGTACGGAAAAGGAGATCATCAGGTCATCTAAGCGCCAGTCCGGCAGAAAGCGGAAAGGGCGCATCAGCGCGGCGGAAGGCTCATGCCAGTGGTTCACCGCCTGCACCAGCAGTGACCAGTTGTTCTCACCCAGGTGATCATAACTTTCAAACGGACCGTGGCTGACCTGCCACTTTTCGTTTTGCTGGCTGACCAGACGGCTGTCGACCTCATTTTCCATAGCTAATCCCGCCAGTTCATCAGGCGAGATGGGATCGATAAAGTTCTTGAAGCCACGCTTCAGCACCACCGGGCGCTTTTGCCAGTAACGCTGAATAAAATCGGGCCAGTTGAGATCGAGCTGATAATCCATAGAGAGATTCCGCTAAGGGCTGTAAATACCCGCAAGTATAACAGCCCGCGGCGTGAACTACTCGCGGCGATGTTCCATTTCCTGCCGCTCAAACACCACTTCCATGCGCGCACCGCCTAACGGGCTACTGGAGGCAATCACCTTACCGGCATACTGTTCGAGAATATCGCGAACTACCGCCAGCCCCAGCCCCTGACCGGGACGTAAGGTATCGGCGCGCTGCCCACGCACAAATATCATATCGCGTTTGCTTTCAGGAATGCCCGGGCCGTCATCATCGATATAAAGATGCAAGGCATGGTCGGTCTGATGGGCGCTGACTTCAATAAATTCCAGACAGTACTTACAGGCGTTATCCAGGACGTTACCCAGCACTTCCATAAAGTCATTCTGATCGCCGAAGAAGGTGGTTTCCGGTGAGATATCCAGCGTGATTTCGACGCCTTTGCGCTGATAAACCTTATTCAGCGCTGAACACAAGCTGTCCAGCAAACCGGACACTGAATGCAGATCGCGCTGTAGCGGATTGTGATCGGCCTGCATGCTGGCGCGGTGCAGGTAATATCCCACCTGCTGCGAAATGCGGCTGATCTGCTCCAGCATAATCGGTTCGGCCTGTTCCACCGTCAGCTCTTTACCGCCGCGCAGAGAGCGCAGGGTAGTTTGCAGCACCGCCAGCGGCGTTTTCAGGCTATGGGTCAGGTCAGCAAGCGTGGTGCGGTAGCGGGTATACCGCTGACGTTCGTTGGTCAGCAGCAGATTAAGGTTACGCACCAGCGAGCGTAACTCCTGCGGCGGATTGTCATCCAGGTTTTCACGCTGTCCGGTTTCCAGCTCGCGCACCTGAAGCGTTAAATGCCCGATTGGACGCAGGCTCCAGTGGGCCGCCAGCCAGAGCAAGGGAACGATTAAAATCAGGTTGGCCGCCAGCACATAGCTGAACCATGACCAGACCACATCGGAATGCTGAAGCTCCTGCGGAATCGTGTCGACCACGACAATGGTCAGCGCGGGCAGATTGGTTGTCGCGTCATAGCGGTTTACCGCTACCGAGTGGGTAAAGGTGTCCTGATCGTCATCGTCATTATCCCAGGCGTGGAGCTGCTGCTGAGCGGTAAGGTTATCGCCCATCGCAGCCCGGCTGGTGCTGTTGTTGGTATCTATCTCATAGAAGTCCGGCTTCAACAGCCATTCAGGTTGGATCTTTTCACGAATTTCCGGCACGTCGCGCTGCTGCCAGAGCAGTTTGCCGTGTTCATCATAAATAAATACCAGCGTTGGGAAATTGAGCATCGTGCGCTCAGGCTGGGCGATGGTGAGCTTATTATCTTTCCACTGTGCAAGGGTGAAAAATAAATTACTTTCTCCCCGCATCACGCGATAGGTATTTTTATCAAAACTTACCACATAGCCAATGACCGCAACCATGCCATAAGAAAGGGAAAGAATTAATACAATAGCGGCGGAAGCCAGTAAGAAGCGCGTCCGCAGCGAAATAGGGCGATAGCGTTTAAACCAGGACATCATCAGAGATCAAAGCGGTAGCCCTGGCCGCGAACGGTAGCGATGACTTCGTCAGAATGCAGCGCAAGAATCTTTTTACGCAGACGTCCCATTAAAACATCGATCGTGTGACTTTCACGTAATTCTGCATCGGGATAAAGCTGCAGCATTAAGGAGTCTTTACTCACCACTTTGCCAGCGTTGCGAATAAGGGTTTCCACAATCGTGTATTCAAATGCGGTCAGCTTAACGGGCTGGTCGTGAATCGTGAGTTCGCGACGGGATAAATCCACCTGAAAGGGGGCCATGGCAATAATCTGCGACGCATGACCGCTGTTGCGGCGCATTAATGCCTGCAGGCGTGCGGCGACTTCCTCAATATGAAAAGGCTTCGTCACATAATCATCCGCACCGGCTTCCAGGGCTTCGACTTTCGCCTGCCAGCCTTCGCGCGCGGTCAGGACCAAAATAGGCTGACGCACGGCGTCATTACGCCAGCGACGAATTAACGACATGCCATCTTCGTCCGGTAATCCCAGATCGACCAACGCAATGTCGGGCAGATGTTCCTGGAGAAAATAATCGGCTTCTTTGGCATCTTCGGCAGCATCAACCTGATGACCCATTTCTCGCAGTTGTACTGAAAGATGGTGGCGCAGCAGGGCATTATCTTCCACAACCAGAACACGCATAGGATTTCCTTTAGCATCAGATCGAAACGAATTTAAACAAGTATAAGCGAAATGAACTAAACAGCAGGTTAACGCAGACCGGCGGCAACCGGTCTGCAGGCAGGATTTTATTTCAGGTCATCAACCATCTGAATCGCGCGACCAATATAATTTGCCGGGGTCATCTGTTTTAAGCGAACTTTTTCGTCTTCCGGCAGCGCCAGGCTGTCGATAAAGGCCTGCATACCGGCCGCATCAACGCGCTTGCCACGGGTCAGTTCTTTCAACTTCTCATAAGGTTTTTCAATACCGTAGCGACGCATAACGGTCTGGATCGGCTCTGCCAGCACTTCCCAGTTATGATCCAGTTCGTCAAGCAGACGATCCCGGTTCACTTCCAGCTTGGAAATGCCTTTCAGTGTAGCCTGATAAGCGATCAGCGCATAACCCACGCCCACGCCAAGGTTACGCAGCACGGTAGAGTCGGTCAGATCGCGCTGCCAGCGGGAAACCGGCAGTTTGCTGGCCAGGTGCTGCATCACCGCGTTTGCCAGGCCCAGATTGCCTTCTGAGTTTTCGAAGTCAATCGGGTTTACTTTATGCGGCATGGTGGAAGAGCCGATTTCGCCCGCGATGGTTTTTTGTTTGAAGTGGTTGAGCGCCACATAGCCCCAGATATCGCGATCGAAATCGATCAGGATGGTATTAAAGCGGGCGATGCAGTCGAACAGCTCAGCAATATAGTCGTGTGGCTCGATCTGGGTGGTGTAGGGATTCCAGGTAATGCCCAGAGAGGTCACAAATTCTTCGCTTAACTGGTGCCAGTCGGCTTCCGGGTAAGCGGCAATGTGCGCGTTATAGTTGCCCACGGCACCGTTGATTTTGCCCAGCACTTCAATCTGCGACAGCTGGCGTAGCTGACGTTCCATGCGGTAGGCCACGTTGGCCATCTCTTTACCCATGGTGGACGGCGTTGCGGGCTGACCGTGAGTACGTGACAGCAGAGGAATGTCACGGTATTCCTGCGCCAGTCCTTTTACCGCGGCAATCAGCTGCTGCCAGTAAGGCAGAATGACATCGCGACGCGCCGTTTCCAGCATTAACGCGTGAGACAGGTTATTGATGTCTTCAGAGGTACAGGCGAAGTGAATAAACTCAGACACCGCGTGCAGCGAAGGCACGTCAGCCACTTTTTCTTTCAGGAAATACTCAACCGCTTTCACGTCATGGTTAGTGGTGCGCTCAATCGTTTTGATGCGCGCGGCGTCCGTTTCATTGAAACTGGTGACAATCCTATCAAGGAAAGCGTTTGCGTCAGCATCAAATGCAGGAACTTCCTTGATCTCTGCGGTCGCAGCCAGTTTTTGTAACCAGCGAACTTCAACCTCAACGCGGAACTTCAGCAAACCAAATTCGCTGAAGATTGCGCGCAGCGGGCTGACTTTATCGCCGTAACGACCATCGACAGGTGAGACGGCGGTCAGAGAGGATAATTCCATCAGTGCAACTCCTGATTCATTTACGGTGTTTGCCCCACTGACTCAGTAAGCCAGTGGCAGGCGGGATAAAAGGGCTTTGGCTTCGCGCAGCAGGCGCTGGCGCGAAAACATCAGCTGCAGTCGGCCTCCGCCGACCTGCTGCCAGAGTACGGCGGCACGAATACCGGCCAGCAACGTGGCGCGAACTTTACTTTGTAACAGGGCATTCTGCAGGACAGCCGGGGAACCGGTAACCTGAATGCGCGGCCCGAGCGGGCTGATGACATCCACATAAATACCGGCCATGGCGCTCAGAATCGTGTCCGATTCCAGTTCGTAGTGCGCCAGTTGGCGATCGAGCTGGCTGATGCGCTGGGCCAGCGTATTCATGGCCTGATTGTTAGCATTCAGTTTGCGCTCCAGCACCATCAGACTCAGCGTATAACGGGTCAGCTCTGCGCTGGCGCCTTTACGGTTGCTGCTGTTCAGCACCGCCATCAGGGTTTCAAGCCCAAGGCGCAGGTTGGCTTCATTGTTGCCGAATACCGCCAGCGTGGAGGTGGGGTTGAGATCCAGCACGCTGCGCAGGGATACCGTCAGCGCTTCAGGCTGACAGTGACCCTGATTGGCTAACTGCTGCACCAGATGGGCAGCCTGGCAAATGCCCGCCAGCGCGAGGGTGATTTCCTGATAGTTTTTTGCCACGGTCACTCCTGTTTACGCGTTATTAGCGCCGGTATTATGCGGCAACCCAAGGCAAACGCTCTTCAATGATGCCGCCACCCAGGCAAACATCGCCAAGGTAGAACACCGCAGACTGCCCCGGGGTGACCGCGGCAACCGGTTCGTCGAACCGGACTTCAATTTTGTCATCGCCTTGCGGAATGATTTCGCAGGGGATATCGGTCTGGCGATAGCGGGTTTTCACCGTACAGCGCAGCGGGGCGCGGAGCGGCTGACGATCGACCCAGTGCAGTTGCTGGGCGATGAGGCCGACCGACATCAGACGCGGGTGATCGCCACCCTGCGCCACGATCAAACGATTACGCGCCACGTCTTTATCTACCACATACCAGGGATCGTCTTTGCTTTCTTTCATACCGCCGATGCCCAGCCCTTTGCGCTGGCCCAGCGTATGGTACATCAGCCCCTGATGCTCACCGACAACCTGGCCATCAACGGTTTCGATTTCACCGGGCTGAGCGGGCAGGTAGCGCGCCAGGAATTCACGGAACTTGCGTTCACCGATGAAACAAATGCCGGTGGAATCTTTTTTCTTAGCCGTGATTAATTCAAGCTCTTCAGCGATGCGGCGGACTTCGGGTTTTTCCAGCTCGCCGACCGGAAACAGGCTCTGGGCAATTTGTTCATGGCTGAGCGTATAAAGGAAGTAGCTCTGGTCTTTGTTTCCATCACGCCCGCGCAGCAGATGGCTGCGGCCGTCACTGTCCTGACGACGGACATAGTGACCGGTTGCGATAAAGTCTGCGCCCAGATCTTCAGCGGCAAACTCCAGAAACGCTTTGAACTTAATTTCTTTATTACACAGGATATCGGGATTCGGTGTGCGACCGGCCTTGTACTCTTCAAGGAAGTGCTCAAAGACGTTATCCCAGTATTCCGCCGCAAAATTCACTTTGTGCAGTTTAATACCCAGTTTGTCGCACACGGCTTGCGCATCCGCCAGATCGTCAGCGGCGGTACAATACTCCTCGCCATCGTCTTCCTCCCAGTTCTTCATGAACAGGCCTTCAACCTGATAGCCCTGCTGTTGCAGTAACCAGGCGGAAACGGAAGAATCGACGCCGCCGGACATCCCGACGATCACTTTTTTCTGGCAGTTATCAGACATCACAAGCTCGCAAAACAATAAAACAGGCGGCGCATTCTATCACGCTGAAGTCGGGTGCGCACCTGCATGAAACGGCCAGTTGAACGGGCTAATCAGGTCTAACGGGTAGCGAACCCCCTGTTGCCATCGACGTACGCTTTCTGCCACCAGCGGCGAACGCAGGTTAGATGCCGTCAGTATCTGCTCTGGCGGCAGCCACCAGCAGCGGTCAATGTCGCTGTCCTGCGGAGCGGTAGGCAGTGGCGCATCCAGATCCAGACCAAACAGAAACCGCACAAAAGGCGTATTATCGGGGGCTATCCACTGGTTGATTCCAATAAAATACTGCACCGCGGCGTCAATTCCTGTCTCTTCAACCAGTTCACGTTGGGCGGCTTCGAGGAGCGTTTCGTCGGCTTCAAGATGACCGGCGGGCTGGTTCCAGGTTGCCACACCGTTCACCTGTTCTTCCACAACCAGAAGTTTTCCCTGTGCCTGAACCAGGCAGGCTACGGTGACATGCGGTTTAAACATCAATCCTCCGGAATTGTTAACTTGAAGTTATGGAAATGATAACAGCATTCAGACTAAGGTGCTGATATCCCGCCATTCGCCGGGGGCCAGATTTTCCAGCTCAAAGTCACCCATCGCATAGCGCACCAAGCGCAATGTCGGGAAGCCAATATGGGCGGTCATGCGTCTGACCTGGCGGTTGCGTCCTTCATACAGGGTGATTTTCAGCCACTGCGTGGGTATCGCTTTTCGCTCACGAATGGGCGGCTGACGTGCCCACAACCACGCGGGTTCTGCTACTTTTTCGATACCGGCTGGCAGAGTAAGGCCGTCTTTCAGATTAACCCCATCCCGTAGGGGCTGCAGATCGCGCTCTTCTGGCGCGCCTTCAACCTGAACATAATAAATCTTGCCGGTACGCTTGCCGGGCTGGGTGAGCGCGGCCTGCAAGGCTCCATCGTTGGTCAGCACCATCAGTCCTTCACTGTCGCGGTCAAGACGACCCGCGGCATAAACCTCGCTCACATCAATAAAATCTTTAAGCGTCCGGCGGCCGGCTTCGTCCGTAAACTGCGGTAACACATCAAAGGGTTTATTGAACAGGAGCACGCGCCTGACGGCAGGCGGCGCTACCGCTTTACGTTGTACGGGGCGAGTTTGTCGGCTGAATCGTTTATTTGGTTGAGAAGTCTGATTAGTTTTTCGCATAAGCTTTGCAGTCTGAAACATTCAGCGCATTATAACGCGAAATTGCGGTGATTGGCGTGGCGTCAATATTCAAGTAGTATTGACGCGCATCTTACAAATCATTAACAAAAAATCGCTCGAAGGAGAGGTTAATGGAAAGCAAAGTAGTTGTTCCGGCGGAAGGTCAGAAAATCACCCTGAATCAAGGCAAACTGGTTGTGCCAAACAACCCGGTTATCCCTTATATCGAAGGGGATGGTATCGGTGTTGATGTTTCACCAGTGATGCTGAAAGTGGTTGATGCCGCTGTGAAAAAAGCCTACAACGGCGAGCGTAAAATCTCCTGGATGGAGATTTATACCGGCGAAAAATCGGTTGAACTCTACGGTCAGGATGTCTGGCTGCCGCAAGAAACCCTCGATTTAATCAAAGAATACCGCGTAGCGATTAAAGGTCCACTGACCACGCCAGTCGGCGGCGGCATCCGTTCTCTGAACGTTGCGCTGCGTCAGGAACTTGATCTGTACGTTTGTCTGCGTCCGGTTCGTTACTACACCGGCACACCAAGCCCGGTTAAACGTCCTGAAGATACCGATATGGTGATCTTCCGTGAAAACTCAGAAGATATCTATGCCGGTATCGAGTGGAAAGCGGGCACGGCAGAAGCCGACAAAGTGATCAAATTCCTGCGCGAAGAAATGGGCGTGAAGAAAATTCGCTTCCCACAGAACTGCGGCATCGGCGTTAAGCCTTGTTCGGAAGAGGGGACCAAGCGCCTGGTGCGTGCGGCAGTGGAATACACCATCACTAACGATCGTGATTCACTGACTCTGGTTCACAAAGGCAACATCATGAAGTTCACCGAAGGCTCATTCAAAGACTGGGGTTACCAGTTAGTGAAAGAAGAGTTCGGCGGCGAGCTGATCGATGGTGGTCCATGGATGAAGTTTAAAAATCCAAACACCGGCAAAGAGATCGTTGTGAAAGACGTGATCGCGGATGCCTTCCTGCAGCAAATCCTGCTGCGTCCGGCTGAATACGACGTTATTGCCTGTATGAACCTGAACGGCGACTACATCTCCGACGCCCTTGCGGCGCAGGTTGGCGGAATTGGTATCGCACCAGGCGCAAACATCGGTGACGAATGTGCCCTGTTCGAAGCAACCCACGGTACAGCACCGAAGTATGCGGGTCAGGATAAAGTGAACCCAGGTTCCGTCATCCTGTCAGCTGAAATGATGCTGCGTCATATGGAATGGTTCGAAGCCGCAGACCTGATTGTTAAAGGCATGGAAGGCGCAATCGCTGCCAAGACCGTGACCTATGACTTCGAACGTCTGATGGATGGCGCTAAACTGCTGAAATGCTCAGAGTTTGGTGACGCGATTATCGCGAATATGTAACACCAGCCTTGCCTGATCCAGCCAGCATAGATCTCAATTTATGCTGGCTTTTCTTTTCTCCAATCCTTTCCCCGAATCCTCCCCAAAACTGATTGTAAAACATGCTGCTCAGGCGGCTACAATCGTCCAGTCTTTTCCACGATCATCTTGGTATTTTGACGTCTAGGGAGGTGAAGCGTGATCGATTTATTTCTATGTATTAAATCCATTAGCCTTGTAAGACTTTTCGAAAAGTGAACGTTGCCCACGAAATGCGGAGCTTTCTGAATTGGCCAAAAAAGGTCGGTATGATTTCTGACGTTTTCAACATATTCTTTGTATATCATCCGAAGTTTGCTGCATCAGTAACGTGGCGGTGAGCAAAAAGTGAACAAAGGACTCAGGCAAACCCTGTATTCTGGCGAAGCAGGCCGGAGGATGATATTGGTTTGACATTGACGGTTTTGTTTTTAACGAAGAAAAATGATTAAAAATGAACAAGACTGAACCCGAACAGTGCGTCATGGTCTCACCATCATAGTGTGTATCTAAACAGAGTAAACGACTTCTTCGTCCCGGATAATTTATAATATATACTGTGGCCTGAGTGATGGCGTAATGTTAATGTGCATAAGATGCGTCTGGCAGATTAATTGCATCGGCAATGCTATTTATGGTTAGACCCTTAGGATGTTAAGGCTTGAGTCGGGACAATTTAAATGAGTAAAATCACAAAACAATTCGCTGCAAAATTATTTCTTTCCATGTGGAAAGTAACCGGCTATCGCGTAAGAAAAATTGCCCGTTTTTCTGAAAATGATAATCTTAAAAGCATTGCTATTATTTCAAATACGGCCTTGGGTGATTTTTTATTTAACACGCCTTCTATTCGTGCAATAAAAGAACGCTGGCCAAATGCCAAAATTACGCTGGTCATCTTAAAGAGAAATCATCCCCTGGTAGAAGGGAGTAATATTTTTGATGAGGTTTTATATTGGGGAGGAAAAGTTTCAGGTATGCTCTCTTTGATAAAATCATTAAGAAAAAATCAGGTTGAGGCAACGTTCATCCTTCATTCGCGAACGCCTTATGATATCCTTACCGCTTCGTTAGCAGGTTCTCGTTATATTTTTAAAGATGTTTATTATACTGATTATCAGGGCAGAAAAGACTTTATTCTGAAAACATGCTTGTCTTCGTTTTACGATAACAGAAAAAAAGGGAATATCCACTTTATTCGCCAAAAAACTGAAATGCTTGAATCAGTAGGCATTATGGTAAAGTCTGAATCAATGTTTATTCCCGCACCCTATAAACCTCAGCGCTATGATAAGACAGTTATTGGCATACATGCTGGGGCATCCAGTACAGAAAGATGCTGGCCTGAATCTGCTTTCTCACTGTTAATCAGTAAATTAATTAATGAGTATAGCGATTTGGTTATTGAACTCATCGGTGCTCCTGGAGAAAAAGCCCTAAATCAACGCATCATTGAGGGAATGGAATCGCAAAGTGACAGGGTGATCAACGTTGCAGGAAGTACAAATTTGATACAACTGGCTGAGAAAATAAGTGGTTTCACGACGTTAATTGTTGGAGATACAGGCCCTTTACATCTTGCTATCGCGGTAAAGACACCGACAGTTGCCTTGTTTCCTAACCAGAGCACGATAGACGGTGGCGCGCCCCTTCAAGACAAAGGTATCCATCAGGTTTTACATCCAGATGATGAAAAAAATGGATTGCGTGGAATCAACTGGACTCATGTATATGATGCGGTAGCGCGAAATCTGTCTTGAAAATATCTCAGGAGGAAGGGGTAAGCCGTCCTCCTTTTATCGATTTTTTACTTAATGGAGCTAATGTAAGCTCGTCATGAAAATAAAAAATAAATTCAATGGATTTTTATAAATAATCTTTCTATGGCTTCTCATTTTTGTTTGGCTTGAAACAATGGGTTTATAATGCTGATATAATATCGCCTAAGAAAAAATAGTGTTTTGAATTTTTTTTTTGGCTGCTAACTCTGCGTGTTTTATAATTTATCTGTTTCTGTTTCTGTTTCTGTTTCTGTTTCTGTTATCTGATATGTCATGTTGCATCTTCTCACAATGCCGAAAGCAGAAAGCGTTAATTTTCTACTGTCTGAACAGAAGATCATTGATGAGGCATCAATGTTCAACGCCTTATTGAAGATTTACTACACTCCAGCGCGAGGGCATTTTATCCACTGTTCCGAATATGCTCCATTCAGCTAGTGAACGACGGTATCGAGAAGCGTACCGTGATACTTCTCAGCATTACCATTCTGATTAATGACTTCATAGGACACGATGGAGCCAGGATTAAGCGATGTGGAAGGGGAAAGCAGAACATAAGAATGCGGTTGCACCATAATATCCCTCAGCACAGCATTATCCACTTTCGCATTCAGGCTCATATACCAGGGCGTTGGATTTGTTATTTTTAGCTCTTGTCCCTTTAGGATAAAGTTCAGCTTCTTTGCATCCTCTGGCTGAGGCGCTCTTAACCCTGTTGGCCGTACGAACACTTTCAAACGCAGGCGCAGTGGCAATATCAGCTTCCGTGGGTTCTGACCATCGGATTTTTTGATCGCCGGTATCTGATAAAGGTTTAGCCAGTATAAGGTTTCTTTATCCGGGGCGAGCGCAGAACGTGTGGTCAGCATCAGTTTCACCGAACGGACTTCGCCGGGCTGCATGTTAAATATCGGCGGCATAGCCATCACAGGTGTTTTACTTTTATCGGGCGACAGATGGATATCACCTTCATCCGTCCAGATTTGCACAATGGCAGGGCTTTCTGCCTTGTTTATCAGGTTGACGGATTGTGCAGTGTCCCCAGCGTTAAAAACAATCCGTGTTTTATCGATATTCACGGCGGCCTGATTGACGCCCGGTAGCATAAACATCAACAGCAGCATGAATCTACTGAAAACTAACAACGACCTGTAACTGAGCATTGACGGTTCCTGCAGTAGTGATCTGTCCGGGAATGGCTTCAAGCGAGGCGGTGAAGTCTCCTTGATAGGTTTCACCATGACTTGAGGAAACCAGTGAGGTTAAGTCTTTATAGGCATACCATCCACGACTGTTTCCTGAGCCGGTGCTGGTAAAATCCGGTAATAAATTCATGGCTGTTCCATTGCTGTTGTAGATTTTAATTCCCACTCCTGACGCAACGTCGCTATTGCCATACCGGGTGTCCAGTAGCCAGGTTAAGCCGCCGCCGCTGGTCGTCAGGCCAAGGCTGTTCGCCTTTGCCACGGCATTGGGTTGATTGACCAGAAAGCCCATGGCGACATTCGCTGCGCTGCTGGTTGACGCGTTGATGCTGGAAATCGCGCCCGATTCGCACTGAAGCGCGACAGAAAAGGGCGCCTGGCTGCTACCGCCTGCGGCCAGCGTGGCGGTGCTGACGGTAGGAAGCAATACGACGGAAGGGTAATCTTTCACTTCACAGATTGCACCGCGGACATAGGTGACGTTTTTATATGTGCTCCAGCCGCCAGGCCAGTTGTTGTAAAATCCATTCCAGACAGTGCTACTGTCTTTGCCTTCATCAAGGTTATTTGTATCTAACCCTGGTCCTTTAAAAGCGATATATCCCCGTGGTTGTGCATGGCCATCGACGTAACGATTAGCGCTGTTTACGTAATAGCTGGTAGAGTCAATTTTAAACATCTCATAAAGCACATTACTGAAAGCGCTGGCGGGGATATAAATATACTGTCCATCGGAATACCAGTCATCAGCGGTAAGTTTACGGCTCTTCCAGTAACGGCTGTAATATTCTCCTGTGGCAAGATTAGTCAGGCGAACGGCAACATTTTTCACATAGTCATAATAAGCACCGTCGACTTCGCTGGTGCTGTTTTTCCCGGCAAAAGGTGAATCACCGTTAGTGGCGTACATTTCATACAGCTTATCGGCATCGGCCTGCGCGCACCGATAAAGAATCTGATTCGGCGTGTAGGCTTTGTTAGTGGATGCTGTCAGAAAATTACCCACTGAACTCGCCAGCAGCGTACCTGAGGGTTGAAATGTATTACCCGAGTTGATGCTGATGATCGACGGCAGGCCCACATTGCCTGAGCAGGTATCGCAGGCACCTGACCACGAACTTGCCGTATAACCTGCCTCCTTCGCCTCCGTTGAAAGTGAAGATGCGCTCGTTACCTTGCTGCAGTTTGCCAGCAGCGGCAGCGGCGTTGCGCACAGCATTGCGATGAAGAAAAAAGATCGATGTAAAGACACTGCATCACTCCTTGCTACACAGGCTGTCGAGGTGGATGATTTGGCTGTCAAACTGGCCGGTAATCTGATAATTAACCCGGCAGCGCTGCGGCCCGTTGTTATTCCAGCTTACGCGCAGCACCCCCGAGTCATGAGGCACGCGCGCATATAGCTGCCCCCCCTGGCCAACCACGCCGATTACCGTATTCTCTGCGTCACGGACCTCAGCGCCCATGGGCGGCATCTCACCGTTGGCTGTCTTCAGATTGATGAGGACCGCTTTGCCTTTGAGCGTGGCGAAATGCACCTGCACCACCGCACCGGCATAAGGCACCACGCGTTGACTTCCACCGCTCAGTTCCGCATCAGCCTGCATGTTAAGCGTGTCCAGACTGACGGTGTTTTCACGATAGGAGGTCAGAGAAGGTAAGATGGCATAGCCGAACGCATCCACAACAGCACCCTGACCATTACGCACTGTCGCGCCTTGCGCGCCCTCGGCTTTTATTAACGCAAACGTATCACTGGTATAGGGGCCCACCGTCACCCCACCGCGATGCACAACCAGGGTGCCTGACGAGCCTAATCCGACCTGGCGATAACTCTCGGCCTGCCCATAACTGGCGCGTACCGCACCCAGTCGGGTATTTTGTTGCAGATTGCCACCGAAACTCAGGGCACGATTGCGCTGCCCATCCCGGTTCTGATCGAGGCCAGAGTAGAGTGAATAAGATAAGTCACGGTTATCGCCTGCCGTTCCCGACAGCGACAGGGATGTGTTGCGATTTTGACTGGACTGGTTAACGTTATAAGCGACTGACGAGAGGCTTTTACCCCAGTCAAGCGGAATGGATACGTTGAGTGAAAAGGTATTTTCGGTGTATTTTTGCTGGCGGCTGTCATCCTGCTGTAGGGAAAAACCTGAATCATAGCGGTTGTTATACCAGACCGTACGCTGACGACCTATGTTGATACCGTAGCTGATAGTTTTCCAGGTGTTGCTATAGCCAAGTTGCAATTGCGTGATGCGCGACTGGTTATTGTAATAATCAGCAGTACTGGCACTCAAACTGATCAAACCGAATCTGTCCATGGACTGACTCAGTGTGGCAGTCAAACGGTTACGCTGATTTAATGAATCAGAATAATACTGAATGCCTGCGTCTTGCTGACGTCTCACGCCCAGAACATCCTGCAAATCACGGAACCCACTCGTTGAATACCGGTAGGCAGCCAGAACCAGGTTGGTGCCTGTGTCAAACGTCTTGCTGTAGTTGATCTCCGCGCGCCAGCCTGACGCTGTTTTGTTCTGTTCAACCCGCGCATGTGAAAAGGTGCTGTTCATTCCCAGTGCGCCGATCTCTGTTGCCAGCACGCCACCTAACAGCCACGCCTGATAATCGTTTGCCTGCCGGGTACCCGCCGTCGCCGTCAGGCGATTACTGATGCCCCGTTGCAGAATGCCCTCAAAAAAGGTGTTATTGACACGGTAATATTGGCGAACCCGTCCCAGCGCCAGCGAGTACTGCCAGTTGCCCGGGCGCACAGAGTCTGGAACGGAAGCATAAGGAACGGTAAAGGTCGAACGCTTACCGTTAGCTTCAATGACCTCAACAGCGAGGTCACCCTGATTGCGCGTGTTGTACAAGTCATCAATGACAAAAGGGCCTGGTGGCACTGTGGTTTCATAGATCACTTTATCCAGTTGTTTAATGACAACCCGCGCGCTGGAGGTTGCCACGCCCCTGACTTCAGGGGCATAACCCCGCCTGCCTTGTGGCCACATCCGTGGGTCGGTAGACAATTTAATCCCGTTAAAAGCCAGGCTGCCAAACAGGGAACTGTCGGTGGCATTGTCACCTAAAGACAGTATGCTGTTAAGCTGTTCCAGCGGGCGTTGTACCCAGCTTTTCACGGTGTTGTAACGGTATCGACTGCCGCCTGCACTGTCATTGAGATAGCGCGCATTACCCTGATGACGGAACTGCCACTTCATCAGATTGGTACCCGCGGTGATCCCACTCCATAAATATTGATAGCGATAATCAGACGTACGGTTTTCGGTCCAGGTGTAATTGGTGTTGTGCCGTAAAAATACTGCACTAATACCTTCTTCCCATTCAGATGTAGGGATGTAACCTCTCGGCTTCTTATCGAGGCTTGAGTTTGGGATCGTGAGCTGTAATTGCAGTGATGCCGGATCAAATTGCCAATGACTGTCTGATGACCAGTAACCCAGTGGATGACACTGCTCTTCAGGTTCAGGCGTGGGTGGCACTTTTAGCTGCAGCAAGGCAACAACCTTTGACGGAAGGCAAGGTTCCGCATCCTGTTGGAGGTCAGACTGGATAAACGCGATTTTGACACCGGATGTAACCCGTTTATTATTGAGATAAATATCGACCAGATAATTGCCAGCAGGCGTGGCGTTCTGATTAAATTGTTCAATGTTCTGTCCAAATGCCGAGCCTTTAAACAGGCTTGAGTCAAAATAATAATCTTCGCAGTAAGCATGCTGAGAAAAGGAAATCGAAATGGTGAATGCAATTAATTTTGAGTTAATTAATTTCAACCTTATAGTTTTCACTTATTCTGGCTCCCTGGTCGTTAACTGCAGCAACGGAGACAATGTTTACGCCCTGTAAACGTTTTTTATCCGCACTGAACCAAAAGGTTTTTTTGCTAAAAGGCGGAATCATATCAGCATCGGAATGCAGGTCTTGATTTGCCACCTTAAATGAAATGTCGAGTAATGAAGCATGCCAGGGTTGAGGGTTATTGATTTCAATGCCTAGCCCTTTATGATTATCGTGAACGAATTTAAGCGAGATATTCTTTAATATGTTATTCGGGTTTCCCACTGAAACAGGACGGTAAAAGATTTTAAGGCGGTTTCGTAACATGACCATCATGGCATTTTGATTATTTTCATTTTTCAGATTCGCAGGGGGGATCTGCAATGTGTTAAACCAAAAGACAGACTCCCGATCCTGAGGGAGAGGCAGGCTACCGTTGAATATAATTCGTGCAATTTGGCCCGTCTTGGGCTGTATACGAAAAACGGGTGGTGTCACAATAAAGGGCGTTTGACTGCTTTGCTCAGGTTGAGAATTGGCATCGCCGTTATCAAACCAGGCCTGAATAACATAGGGGATATCACCGTTGTTTTTTAACTGCACATCAACGGTTTTGGCACTGGCAGGGTAAATGACACGGCTACCCAGAATAGTCACGTTCGCTCTGGCGTTATTTACTGCAAGTAAGAACAGGAAAGTAATGAAAAATAATTTTAGCGCAAACACCAGCCAGCGGTTTTCCATATTTGATTCCTCAAAAAAACGTGCGCCCCATAATAACCGTGGCGCACCCGAACAGAACTAACGGTAAGTTATGGCATACTGAATGGAGGCAGCGACCGTACCGGATGTTGCCACCCCGGTTGAAAAGTATTGCGCGCCATAGGTCGCTGACTTTTCAGTCTCATTCGCGGATAAACTTAAGTCGCCGCTACCGGTAAAGCCCCCCGTCAGGTTGATTACCGTACCCGCCGTATCCAGCATCTGAATCTCAACATTTTCAGCCGACCCGGTGTTCGTCAGGTTACCTGCTGCGCTCACGTTATTGCCCACGAATACCGTTGAGATTTGGGTGGTGGTCGCTGAACCGCTGCAGCCTGTCAGACCGACGGTAAAGTCAGTTTTACCTGCCGTCTTACCACTGGTATCTAAATCCGCTTTACTTACGGTAGGAAGCAGTACAACGGGTGAACTCTCATTGCCGTTAATGGCAACTGAACAGGTTTCATCAGAGACTTCGCCCTGAAAATTAATGGTATTAGCAGAATCTGCTTGTGCATATCCTGACAGCAGAAAGGCACTCACAATCAGAGACAAACTAAATTTATTGGTGTGATAAGTCATTTTATCTTCCTTTATGATCAATTAACTGGAAAGTAACTGATTAAGATTGATTCCAGTTTTCCTTCTGACAGCGTCTTTAATGATGTAAACCTTCTTAACGCCAAGTTTCATTTCGCTGGAAATTTCACCCAGCGAATGGCCATAATTGGCAAGGTCCAAAAATTTAACTTCTTCCAGCGTCAAGGCGTTGACGCGTTTCCTTTCACCTCCTTTTAATCCGTAATAACAGGCATTAACCGCTTTTTTAATATCCTCAATTTTACCGTCCGCATAAATCACAGTATTTATCGTGGGCTCCTGTCTCCGCCAAAATGACGCCAGAGATTCCATTCGGCGATCGCTGATGATAATAATGGCAAGGCCGGTCCCTCGCAGATAATCCATCCAGTTTTTGCTGGTAAAATAACGGAGGTTATGAATCGAAAAGTCAACAAATATACATCCTCTGCAGAACAGGCTTTCGTATCTTCCGGCGACCAACGACAAAACGCCTTTTATCAAAAAATGATTGTTGCCTGGCCATACGGCAATCTTTTGAATTGGGCATCGCAATATCTCTTCCTGGGTATTGCTCGTCAGTTGGCAACAATATTTACAACTTGAGCAGCGAACATCCTCTTTGGTTATCCTTCTCATCAGCCGATTTCTACCGCTTGTTAAGAAAGTTGACCTATCATAACAGTGGGTTTCCTTTTCCTTCAACGGGTTAAAAGAAAGATCGGCTTCTTTAACCAAGAAAATTCTGATGTCGGTTACGCACAATTGTGATGCTTCATTAAGCGGTAATTTTCCTGAGAATGTTAAAATTACGATGATTAAATGATTATTTTGTACAGTTTCCATATTAAGAATATTTACGGTCGCCCAGGATTATTCCCGTCCTCAAGGGAAAAGGATCAATAAAAAAACAGCACAAAATGATAAATTCTGCGTCATTTATTAAAAAGTTAAGGTTTATCGTTGTGCAAAACTAAACGCTCTGTTCGGTATGTTTATTAAATTATTACAATTCTTTGTTAAATTGAGTCTGCTGTTTTTTACCTTGCGTAGAGTTTTCGGTGCCTTATTGTGCAACATGTAGAGTACCTAAAGTTGATTTTTTATATTTATCCTAAAGTGTACCTTTACAGTTAAATGATAGTTGTTTAAGTGTTTTGACAATTTTATTTGTTTGTCTTCCAGCGACGTTTTCACAGGGAATCATCACGGTGATGTTAAATAGTATAAATATAGCGGCCTGGCTTTTTTATGTCGGCGATTACGCACTCAGAGAAAGGGTGGCTGAACAGGATTTAACGCCCGCCAGGCGCCTGAATATGTGCAGACAAGCGGGCAAAAGAGGTGTCTCATGCTTAAAAAAAGACCGATGCCTATTTGCGCAGGAAAGGTTTAGTGACGCTGAGGTTTACTAAGGTCAGCAACGTTTTTGATAATTTTTAACTATCACAGTCAACACCCAAAATGTCTGGCTAATGCAGCTTTGCATAGCAATACTCGTCACTATGACCACATATCGCATTAAAGTGGGTTATCACAACCCCTCCGCACTTACGTTCATGCAGCTGGACGAGCAGCTTGCTGACCATGCTTTCTACAGCGCGCGCGCCGATGCTGACAGCGGCGGCTTCCGCTATTTTCAGGAGTACGAGTATCAGTCAGATTCTGCCGATTATTGCTCAGTATGCTCCATGGCCTATCATCACGCCTGCCAGGTCAGAAAATGTCCGCTGGTGCTGGTAGAGATAAAAGAAGAGAACGCCAGATGACCACGCTGTTGCACTGGTGCACCTGGTCTGGCCGGGACAACAACGCTTATCCCTGTCGTTCCTCGGTACTTAAATCATCCGCAGTGGCATACACTTACCACGCATATTATGAGGGGTAAGCTATGCCATCCACTGAACACGTTATCTCTGACTGCTGTATCGTCGGCGGCGGCCCGGCCGGTTTGATGCTGGGCTATCTACTGGCCCGCGCCGGTTTACAGGTTGTCGTGCTGGAAAAACATGCCGATTTTCTCCGCGATTTTCGTGGTGACACGATCCATCCTTCTACGCTGGAGGTCATGCATCAGCTGGGCCTGCTGGACGATCTGCTGAAACTTCCTCATCAGCGTGCGGAAAAGCTGCAGGCGGAAATGGGGGGCGAGGAGGTCACGATGGCCGATTTCTCGCGCTTGCCGCTGCAGTGCCGTTTTATCGCCTTCATGCCGCAGTGGGATTTCCTGAATTTTCTGGCGGAACAGAGCGCGCAGTTTCCCGGCTTCACCCTGCTAAAATCCACCTCGTTAAGCCAGTTGATCATCGAAGAGGGTGAGGTTCGGGGTGTTCTGGCCTTACAGTCGGGTCAGCCCGTTGAGATACGTTCCCGCCTGGTGGTGGGGGCAGACGGGCGCAACTCTGCCGTTCGCGCACAGGCCGGACTGGTGAGCCAGCATTTTGGCTCACCACGCGACGTTTTGTGGTTTCGCCTGAACAAACAGCCAGAGGATCCGCAGTCAGGGATGGGTCACACCGGCCCGCGAAATAACGTTATCGTGATCGACAGGGGCGATTACTGGCAGTGTGGACTGACGATTGAAAAAGGGCAGTTTGATGCGATTCAGGCCCGTGGGCTTGACGCGATGAAACACAACATTGCCACCGTCTCCCCTTTTAGCGTCGAACGGCTGGCGGAAATTGACAGCTGGGAGAGTTTCAAACT
This sequence comes from Pantoea ananatis LMG 2665, assembly GCF_000710035.2. Taxonomy (GTDB): domain Bacteria; phylum Pseudomonadota; class Gammaproteobacteria; order Enterobacterales; family Enterobacteriaceae; genus Pantoea; species Pantoea ananatis. The sequence goes on from NZ_JMJJ01000004.1 coordinate 721,752, forward strand.
GCTGTCAATCCGTATCGACAGGTTGAATCAGTGGGCAAAACCGGGCGTGCTCTGCATCGGTGATGCGGCTCATGCGATGTCACCCATTGGCGGAGTGGGGGTTAATCTTGCCATCCAGGATGCGGTGGCCACGGCGAATCTGCTTACCCGGCCTTTGTTAAAGAGGAAGGTCACGTTCAGGGATCTGAAAAAAGTACAGCAGCGCCGTCAGTTTCCCACCGTTGCGACGCAGTTCCTGCAAATAAAAATGAGCAGTAAAAAGAAACCGGGTGGGGAAGGCAAAAGCAAAATGCCCGGCATCATCCGTAAATATCCCTTTTTACGCTTTATTTTTGGCCGACTCATCGGCATGGGATTTCGTATGGAAAAGCCACGCGCAGTTCGTTGAGCAACGCCCGTTCGCCTGATGGAAGACAACCGTCAGGCAAACGGACGCAGGAAAGGGGGTGGTTTCATCACGCCGAATACGACAGGACGTGAAATGCCTTACCCACTTGCCATAGCTATTGGTAATGACAGACACTAAAGTCATTTCTTTTATCTTCTGAGTATCCTGATGAATCGCAGCGAAGAAATTCTTGATGCAGCCGAATACTGCATGCGACAAAAAGGGTTTTATCAAACCTCCATTCAGAGTATCGCCAGTCAGGCAAATGTCAGCATCGGGCTGATTTATAAATATTATAAAAATAAGGAAGCGATCGTTGAAGCACTGGTCACGAAAGTGGTGCAGCGTATGATCGTGTTACTGAAAGCCGACTTCGAGAAAATGGCGAACGCGGGGAGAGTGACGCATCTGCCGGGAGATTTGGCGTCACCAGAAGTCGAACAAAGCATTGTGTTGCTCATCGAGATATCATCCGAATCCACGCGTAATGCGCGTATTCGTCAGATTCTTCACGATGCCTGGCAGGTTTTAAAAAAGAATTTTATTACTGAGCAACAGGCGCTCAATCCGGCACTGGAGGCGAACATCATCCATGCACGATTGCATGTGGTTTCCCTGGTAATAGACGGCATGATCATTCGCCGTTTTATGAAACGCCGCGAGACAGAAGACAGCTTTATGCCGTTCTTTAAGGCGGTTAGCCATGACATCCACCAACCGGATGCTGAGTAACGCATCAAAACAGGTGACGGTCGAGTACAGCATTGATCCGGCTCAGTTCCTGCTGATCCACATTTTTATCTCCATATGCATGACAGGCGACGCCATCCACCAGCATCAGCAAAAACTGGATACGGTTGCTGCGCTGGAGTGGACTTTCTGTCGGCATTTTCTGCCTGAATAGCCTGTCCAGATCTGCGACCAATAAGGCTTCCTCGCGGGCCAGCATTGAGCGCACTGATTCATGACGTGAGGCTTCGGAATACATTTCCAGTAATAAACACCGGTCCTCAGGAGACCAGTTCTGCCAAAAGGGCGAGTCGGTATCAATAATATTGGCGGTGTGCGTTTCGTGCGCCAAACTATGCAGCAAAAACGTCCGCCAGTTTTCTGCGATACTTTTTATGGTTTCACTGACAATCACTTCTTTACTGTTAAAGTAGCGATAAAGCTGACCTGCACCTAAACCGGATTCACGACTGATATCGGCCATACTTGCACCGTGAAAACCGGAACGGCTGAAGCAGTTCTTCGCGGCTGAAATGATCAGTTGCTGCCGCTGCTTAAAGAACGTTTCATTATCAGGCTTGCTCAAAAAACTCTCCTGAATACAGGCCGATATGCGGCCCTTTTTATTGACTTATTCTGACATGGTACGCGAGGCTCCGGGGCGAGGGAATCGCCTTCACACATTCTGACACAGAATGGCCTGATGTCCGTGTATCGGGATTTGCCCTGTTCCACTATTGAGGGCAGCGCGCGATGTTATTGCGCGCAGTTTGTCGGGTGCGCATCCCTGCGCATTTGGGCGTTCAACGCACATCTACCGTTTGTTCAGACGCCTGTCGCGCCGAGCCGCCTCCCATCACCTTGTAGAATGTATTTAGGTTTTGGTAGTACGCCTGTTCCACGCTGACCAGACGGGTTCTGGCGGAGTAGAGCGTTCGCTGGGCGGTTAACGCATTCAGCCAGGTATCCACGCCGCTTTGATAACGCAGATCGGCCAGATGCGCGTAAATCTGTGAGGCTGCCACATTGTTACGCTGGCTGGTCAATTGATCGTTGATGGTGCCGCGCCGCGCCAGGGCATCCGCGACTTCGCGGAAAGCGGTCTGCACCGACTTTTCGTACGCCGCCACGTAGTACTCCTTCTGCGCTTTGGTGTAATTCAGGTAGGCCACGTTGTAGCCGCCCTTGAAGACAGGCAGCGAGATACTGGGGGAAAACGACCAAATTCCCACGCCGTTTTTGAACAGCGAGGCGAGATCGGCACTGCCAACGCCACCGCTGGCGGTCAGTGAAATGCTGGGGAAGAAATTGGCCCGCGCTGCCCCGATGTTGGCATTCGCCGCCTTCAGGTTGTGCTCAGCCTGCAAGACATCAGGACGATTATTGAGGACATCCGACGATATCCCTGCGGGCACATCGCGCAACGCATGGCCAATCGATTCAAGATTTTGCGGCAACAACGTATCGGGTACAGGTTTTCCAACAACCAGATCCAGCGCATTCTTATCCTGCGCCACGCTGGTAGTATAGCTGGCCACATCCGCCTGCGCAGACTGATAGGTGGTTTCCGCAGACGCCACATCAACCATCGAATCCACACCGTTTTGCATGCGCTTGCGCGTCACGTCCAGTGACTGCCGCGCACTCTCAGCTGTCTCTTTCGCAATGGCCAGATTGCTGCGATCCGCCGCCAACTGAAGCCAGTAATCAATGGTGTTATACAGCACCGTCAGGCGCGTACTCCGCGCGCCCTCCAGGGTACCAAGGTAGGTTTCATACTGCTGGCGCGACAGGCTTTGATTCTTACCAAATAAATCCAGTTCAAATGCGCTGACACTGCCTTCGGCAGAGTAAGAATTGCCCAGCGCCGTTTGATTGCCTTCGCCCGTCAGGGCACGTGAGCGCGTCCCGCTGACACCGGCGCTCAATGACGGGAAGAGATCGGCACGTTGCTCAGCGTATTGCGCATGCGCGGATTTTACACTCGCCACCGCTTCACGTAAGTCGCGGCTACTGTCCAACGCCATGCCGACAACCTGATTGAGTTGGCTGTCCAGCACATAATCCTGCCAACGGATAGCGCGATAATTGACGGCAGTCCCTTGCAGGTTAGGGTAGGCTTCCCCGGTCGGGTTTGTCGCCTTCACGGCATCCACAGGACGATCATAATGCGGATCCAGCGACACGCAGCCCGCAAGGAAGCAGGGTAAAAACACGGTGAAAAGTTTTGCAGTCATGGTCATTATTCCTTCACCTTCGCTGCTGAGTCGGTTGGCCGGGCCGTGTCATGCGGCTGTGCCGGAAAGACCCGGCGGACCAGCACAAAAAACAGCGGTACAAAGAAAATAGCCAGCAGGGTGGCGGTTAAGGTGCCGCCAATAATACCGGTACCGATGGCGATACGGCTGTTGGCCCCCGCGCCCGTGGAGATCGCCAGCGGCAGTACGCCTGCGGTAAAGGCCAGTGAGGTCATGATGATGGGACGTAAGCGCATCGTCGCCGCATGAACCGCCGCGTTTATCAGGCTCTCGCCCTTGCGGTAGTGCTCTTCAGCGAACTCCACAATCAGAATGGCATTCTTCGAGGAAAGTCCAATGATCGTGAGCAGCGCAACCTGAAAGTAAACGTCATTTTCCAGGCCACGCAGCGTAATCGCCAGTAGTGAGCCGATGACGCCCAACGGCACCACCAACATCACCGAAAGCGGCACTGCCCAGCTCTCATACAGGGCGGCCAGGCACAGGAACACCACAATCAGTGAAATGCCATACAGCGACAGCGCCTGATTACCGGAAAGTTTTTCCTGATAAGAGAGCCCACTCCAGGCGAAGGTGGTGCCCGCAGGCAAGGTCGCAGCAAGTTTTTCCATTGCGGTGATGGCATCCCCGGAGCTTTTCCCTTCGGCGGCCGATCCCTGAATTTCATAGGATGCCAGGCCGTTGTAACGTGAAAGCACATCCGGACCATAGGACCATTTCGACGAGGCAAAGGACGAGAAGGGCACCATGGTGGTGTTATTGCTGCTGTCTGTTCCGCGGACATACCATTGATCAATATCCTCTGGCTTGCTGCGGAACGATTGATCGCCCTGCATATAGACTTTCTTCACGCGGCCGCGGTCGGAGAAGTCATTGACATAACTGCCGCCAATGGCTGCGCTGAGCGTATTATTGATGTCGCTGATGGTCAGGCCCAGTGACTGTGCTTTCGCATCATCGATACTGACATCCAGTTGCGGCAGGTCCGGCAGCGAGTTGGCACGTACAGCGCTGAGATCCGTATCCTGATTCGCTTTTGCAATCAGCTGATCGCGCATTTTCAGCAGTTGATCGCGTGCGGTAGCACCACGCGCTTGCAGCTCAAACGTGAAGCCGTTGGATTGACCCAGCCCGGAGACGGCGGGCGGCGACAGCACAAAGATCTGGGCATCACGAATCCGCGACAGCGCCGCCATGGCGCGGCCTGCAATCGCATCAGCACTGTTCTCACTGCCTTTACGGTCACGCCAGTTCTTAAGCGAGATAAAGCCGACCCCCGCATTCTGTCCGTTACCGGCAAAACTGAAGCCGTCTACCAGCATGCTAACGTTAACGTTATCTTTCTCCTGGGTGGCGAAATACTGCTGTACCTGACGACGGACTTCACGGGTGCGATTTTCCGTCGCACCCGGTGCCAACTGATACTGCACCATGATGTAACCCTGATCTTCGGTCGGCAGAAAGCCGGTTGGCAGGCGCATATAGAGCACGGCACAGCCGATCAACAGCACGCCGTACAGCAGCAGATAGCGCACGGAACGGTGCATGACCTTCCCGACGCCACGTTGATAGCGTGCCTGCACGTTTTCATAGCGCTGGTTAAACCAGCCAAAGAAACCGTTGCGACCGCTGTCGTGATTGTGCGGTTTAAGCAAGGTGGCACAGAGGGCGGGCGTCAGCGTCAGCGCCACAATCACCGACAGCACCATGGAAGAGACGATGGTGATAGAGAACTGACGGTAAATCACGCCTGTTGAACCGCTAAAGAAGGTCATCGGCAGGAACACGGCAGAGAGCACCAGCGCGATGCCAACCAACGCACCAGTAATCTCCCTCATCGATTTCTCGGTTGCTTCTCGCGGGGGTAATCCCTCTTCGCGCATCACGCGTTCGACGTTTTCAACCACGACGATGGCATCATCGACGAGCAAACCAATGGCGAGCACCATGCCGAACATGGTAAGCGTGTTAATCGAATAACCAAAGAAAGACAGCACACCAAAGGTGCCCAGGAGAACGACCGGAACTGCAATCGTGGGAATCAGCGTGGTGCGGATGTTTTGCAGGAACACAAACATCACAATCACCACTAAAATGACCGCTTCGACCAGCGTTTTCACCACTTCTTCAATCGAGATTTTAACGAAGTCAGTGCTGTCGAGCGGATAGGCTATTTCATAGCCCGCCGGCATGCTGCTCCGGAATTCGTCAATGGTGGATTTCACCTTTTCGGCGGTGGAGAGTGCATTAGCGCCAGATGCCAGTTGGATAGCCATACCGGATGCCGGATGGCCGTTCGCCATGACATTGGCACTGTAGTCTTCATCGCCCATTTCTACGCGTGCGACATCGCTCAGACGGACCACAGAACCATCGGCCTGGCTTTTCAGCACAATGTTGCGGAACTGCTCAGGGGTTTGCAGGCGTGAACGCGAACGTACCGTCGCCACCAGTTGTTGTGTGTTGCTGGACGGTTGCGCGCCCAACTGCCCGGAAGACACCTGGGTATTTTGACTCTCAAGAGCGGTGGTGACATCAGAAGGCATCAGCGAATACGACGCCAGCTTGCTGGGATCGAGCCAGATACGCATCGCGTACTCGGCGCCAAAAACCTGTACGTTACCGACGCCTGTCACGCGCGCCAGCGTGTCTTCCATGTTGCTGACCATATAGTCGGCGACATCGGAAGAGCTGCTTTTATTGCTTTTATCGTACACCGCCAAAATCAGCAGAAAGTCGCTCTGGGCTTTCTGCACGGTCACGCCCTGTGAGGTCACGGCGCTCGGCAAGCGGCTCTCGGCCTGCTGCACCTTATTCTGCACCTGGACCTGAGCAATATCGGGATCGGTGCCCTGTTTAAACGTGACATTGATTTTCACCTGGCCGGTGGATGCGGTACTGGTCGAACTGAAATAGAGCAGTCCATCCAGTCCGGTGAGCTGTTGCTCAATAACCTGGGTCACGCTGCTTTCCAGCGTTTCCGCCGATGCGCCCGTATAGGTGGCCTGAACACTGATTTGTGGCGGTGCCACATCGGGATACTGCGCCACGGGCAGGCTGCGAATACTCAGGATACCGAACAGCATGATGCAAAGGGCGATCACCCAGGCAAAGACCGGCCGACGGATAAAGAACTGCGCCAACATATCAGTGACCCTCGCTGGTCGGAGCGTTATCGCCCGAAGAGACGTCTACCGCTTTCACCTGCATGCCCGCCTGAACTTTTGCGGTGCCTTCAACAATCAGCTTGTCACCCTGGTTTAGGCCGGAAGTAATCAGCCAGTTATTGCCGATTACGCGGTCGGTCACTACGTCGCGACTTTCGACTTTGTTCTCTTTATCGACCACCAGCGCGGTAGCATTGCCTTTCGCATCACGGGTGATGCCTTGCTGAGGCGCCAAAATGGCATCGCTTTTCACGCCGTTGGTGACGCTGGCGCGCACGTACATGCCCGGCAACAGTTCATGTTGGGGATTGGGGAAAATCGCACGCAGCGTCACAGTGCCCGTCGCCTCATCCACCGAGACCTCGGTCAGTTCCAGCTTGCCGGGATGATCGTAGGTCGTACCATCTTCCAGTTTCACCGTCACGGGCACGTCATCTTTGTTCTGCTGCAGTGACGCCTGTTGGCGTCTCAGTTTGAGCAATTGTACGCTGGATTGCGTGAGATCGACATAGATGGGATCCAGTGCGCGAATCGTCGCCAGCGCGGTGGTCTGGCTGGCGGTCACCAGCGCGCCAGGCGTAACCGATGAAATCCCAATGCGACCGCTAATCGGCGCTTTGATTTGGGTGTAATTCAGGTTGATGCGCGCACTTTCGACGGCAGCACGGTACTGATCCACGGAAGCAACGTTCTGTTGATACGTTGCCTGCGCATCATCCGCATCCTGACGTGAAACGCCGTTATCTTTCACCAGTGCGGCATAGCGTTCGGCTTTCAGTTTGCTGCTCTTCACCAGAGCCTGCGCATTCTTAAGTTGTGCGACGGCCTGATCGTAGCTGGCCTGATAGCTGGCCGGATCGATCTGATACAGCACCTGTCCGGCTTTCACCTCATCGCCTTCGGTGAACAGACGTTTCTGAATGATCCCATCCACCTGCGGCCTGACATCAGACGTCATACTGCCGGTGACGCGCCCGGCAAGCTGGCTGTCCAGTGTCACCGATGCGCTTTGCAACGTTTTTACCCCGACTTCGGTGGTCATGTTGGCATCGGCGGGAGGACTGTTTTGATCGCAGCCCGCGATCATCACGACCAGCCCGACGATCATAGTGCGCTGAAAAGTTTTCATGAATTACCCTGTAATGAACGTTCATTCTCAGCGCGCAGTGTAATAAATGCACAAGAATCTGTATGTCAGCAAAGCGAAAAGAAGGATGTCCAGAAATGAGCAGCGCGGCTGCATTGTTCAGAGACGCGCCTGGAGAATGAGCCTGAAGGCGAGCGAATTCCGCCGCCTTACAGCCTGGTGGCGTGTTTCTGCGCGGGCTCCATTTCATACCACGCTACATGAAATGCTTGAGATGCGTTATTTGTGGCAGCGGCCTGTCCGAATGGAAAATACTCAACGGGTGAGTTTTCTCGGCCAGGAACCGCATACGTTGTTAGAGGATGCCGTGCGGGCCGCATTGTGGTTGCCTGCGGCCTGAAGCCCGAAGCCCGAAGCCCGAAGCCCGAAGCCTGAAGCCCGAAGCCCGAAGCCCGAAGCCCGAAGCCCGAAGCCCGAAGCCCGAAGCCCGAAGCCCGAAGCCCGAAGCCCGAAGCCCGAAGCCCGAAGCCCGAAGCCCAAAGCCCAAAGCCCAAAGCCCGAAGCCCGAAGCCCAAAGCCTGCGGCCGGTGGCGTGTTTGTAAGCCCGAACCGCCTGCAAAGACGCGCTGCCTTTCCAGAGCATTAAGTGCTCAACGTCTCGCATCCGGCGGTCGGGTGAGACCAGACAGAAGACGCCACCGGTTCCCGTGGCGCGCATAAAACCGTTCTCACCGAGAATGGGAGGTAGCTCAAAATTCCACCCAAAGGTATTATAAAGGTTATGTTTGTGGTGTTAGATTGGCCTTACCAACACCGGGGAACACACCATAATGAAAACGAAAACGGCCAGCCTGTCATTGATGATGTTTGTGGAATGGTTTATCTGGGGCGCGTGGTTTGTCCCGCTCTGGGCCTTCCTTAGCAAAAATGGTTTCACGCCCGTCGAGATTGCGTGGTGCTATGCCTGTACCTCCATCGCCGCCATTCTGTCGCCCATTCTGGTGGGATCGCTGGCAGACCGCTTTTTTCAGGCCCAGAAAGTGCTGGGTGTGCTGATGATCGTGGGCGCCGGGCTGATGTACTTCGCGGCGCAGCAAACGCACTTCAGCGGTTTCTTTCCCCTGTTGCTGCTGTATGCGCTGACCTATATGCCCACGATTGCCCTCACCAACAGCATTGCGTTTTCGCATGTAGCAGACGTGGAGCGTGATTATCCGCGTATCCGCGTGCTGGGTACGCTCGGCTGGATCGCATCCGGTATCGTCTGCGGTTTTCTGCCGTCGTTACTGGGCTTTGGCGACATCTCCGCCAGCAATGTGCCGCTGCTGATTACCGCCGCCAGCTCGCTGCTGCTGGGTATCTTCGCCTTTATGCTGCCCGCCACGGAGCCTAAAAGTACCGGCGCTTTTAGTGTGCGAACCGCGCTGGGCCTGGATGCCCTGGATCTGTTAAAAGATCGCAGCTTCCTGGTCTTTTTTGTCTGTTCCTTCCTGTTCAGTATGCCGCTGGCGTTCTATTACATTTTTGCCGAGGGCTTCCTGACCGAAGTGGGCCTGGCGCACGCCACGGGCTGGATGACGTTAGGGCAGATGTCCGAAATTCTGTTTTTACTGGCGCTGCCGTTCTTTATCAAACGTTTTGGTATCGGCAAGGTCTTGCTGCTCGGCCTGGTGACGGCCGCGCTGCGTTATCTGTTTTTTGTTTTTGGCAGCGATCAGAACCTGCTCACCTATGGCCTGTTATTTATGGGCATTCTGCTGCACGGCGTCAGCTATGACTTTTACTTCATTACTGCCTACATCTACGTCGATAAAAAATCCCCTGTGAGCATGCGCAATGCGGCGCAGGGATTAATTACCCTGGCCTGTCAGGGAATCGGCAGCCTGTTAGGTTATCGCCTGGGGGGCTATCTGATGCAGGAGATGTTTGCCTATGGTCAACCGCGCAACGGCCTGACGTTCAACTGGGCGGGAATGTGGCTGTTTGGCAGCGTGATGATCATATTGATTACCGTGGCGTTTATTCTGCTGTTCCGCGATACGAAAAAACGCAGCGATGAGCTTAACGTGGTTGAGCCTGCCGCCGCGACGGAAAGCCAAAAATAAGGAAGAGAAGATGATTACCGTACAACAAAGGATCACCGGCGCATTTTATGGTCAGGCGCTTGGCGATGCCATGGGCATGCCGTCAGAACTCTGGCCGCGAAGCCGCGTGAAAGCACATTTTGGCTGGATTGATCGTTTTCTGCCCGGCCCGGCAGAGAATAACGCCGCCTGCTATTTCGGCCGCGCCGAGTTCACCGACGATACATCGATGGCGCTGGCGCTGGCCGATGCCATCATCCGTCATGACGGAGAGATCGTCGCTGAAACCATTGGTCTTAACATCCTGCGCTGGGCAGAAGGGTTTGACGCGTTTAATAAAAATGTTCTGGGGCCCACATCAAAAATCGCGCTGCGCGCACTACAGGCCGGCCAGCCGATCAGCGCGCTGGAAAACAACGGCCTGACTAATGGGGCGGCGATGCGTATTGCCCCGCTGGGCTGCCTGTTACCCGCGCGAGATTTGCACAGTTTTATTGATGCGGTTGCGCTGGCGTCCAGCCCCACCCATAAGGCCGACGTCGCGATTGCCGGGGCAACCGTGATTGCCTGGGCCGTTTCCCAGGCGATAGAGGGCGCAGGCTGGAGACAGATTCGTGACGCGCTGCCGGCCGTCGCGCGTGCGGCGCAGGAGCGGCAGATAACCACCTTTAGTGCGGCCATGTCTGCGCGCCTCGAGCTGGCATTTTCGGTGGTTGAACAGGGGCGCGGTGTTGAATCCACTATGGAGAACATCTATGCCCTGGTGGGAACAGGCACCAGCACCATCGAGTCCGTGCCCGCCGCCATCGCGATGGTTGAACTGGCAGGAACCGATCCCAACCGCTGCGCCATTCTTTGCGCCAATCTGGGCGGCGACACGGACACCATTGGTGCGATGGCGGTTGCCATTTGTGGTGCGCTTAACGGTATTGATGCCATTGACCCTGCGCTCCGACAGCAGCTGGATAGCGTAAATAAACTGGACTTTGAAAGCTACGGCCGGGCGTTTACCGCTTTTCGCCTCAAGCGGGAGGCGGCGCATGGTTGATTCCCAGAGCGTGGCAACATTAGGCAACCGGGCCCCGATCGTCGTACTGGGCGCCGCCGTCGTGGATGTCATCGCCCGCGCCGAGCAGCTTCCCCAGCGCGGCGGCGACAGCGCGCTGCAGCAGCAAAGTATCAGCGTGGGAGGCTGTGCGTTGAACGTGGCGCTGGCGCTGCACCGCTTAGGTATGGATGCCGTTTCTGCGTTACCGCTCGGCCAGGGCGTCTGGGCTGAGCTACTCCGGCAAAAGCTTACGGCCTGTGGCCTGACCAGCGTCACGGAAACCCACAAGGGCGACAACGGCTGGTGCCTGGCGCTGGTTGAACCCGACGGAGAACGCACGTTCCTGTCGGTGGCCGGGGTGGAGAACCAGTGGGATGAGGCGATGCTGGCCTCTGTTCCGCTTCACGCAGAAGGCTGGCTGTATCTGTCGGGTTATCAGCTCATCGGCAAGAATGCGGAAACACTGCTGTCCTGGCTGGAAGGGCTGGCAAACAGGCCGCGGCTGGCGATCGATTTTGGGCCGCGTCTGCCTGCGATCGCGCCGGATCACTGGCAGCGCGTGATGGCGCTGCAGCCGTTGATTACGCTTAATCGCCAGGAAGCCGAACACGTCTGGCACCAGCGTTTGCAGCAGGACGGGTCTTTTAACGCGCAGGCGCTGATTACCCAGTGGGCAAAACATTTTGCCAGCCCGCTGGTGGTCAGGCTGGATAGCGAAGGCGCAGGCTTCAGCCATCACGGACAGTACGGCTGGATCGCAGCATTCAAGACGGCGGTGGTCGATACGATTGGGGCCGGTGACAGCCACACGGGAGGATTACTGGCTGCGCTCGCATCTGGCTGGCCACTTGATAACGCAGTGGCGCTGGGGAATGCCGTCGCATCATTCGTGGTTGCGCAGCGTGGAGGCGATACCGCCCCCGACCGTGCAGCGCTGATTCGCCACTGGCAGCAGTGCCTTACTCGGCAATAAACACGTACAAATCACTGCGACAGTAGCTGATGCTGTATTCCAGAGGACGATCGCGCGCATCCAGCGCCAACTGCTTAATCACCAGTACGGGAATCCGCTCGGGCAGGGCAATGAGGCGCTGTAATTCGGCATCTGGCATTTGCGCACTGACGCGACTTTGCGTTTTCACCGGCTGGATCTGGTGGCGGCGAAAATAGTCGTACAGCGAAATACCGATGTCGCTGGCGTCGTTGATCAAATCGCACGGCACCCAGGACGTTTCCACGGACACGGCCTGTTGATCGACATAACGCAGGCGCTTCAGCAAATAGACCTCACTGTCCGGGGGCAGCTGCAGCTTCTGCGCAATGTCATCTTCGCAACGGATACGATGTTTTTGCAGCCATTCCGTATCGGGCTTTTTACCCCGTAATACGACCTGCTGTGAAAATCCCTGCGGCTCTTTCAGTGAGTATTCCAGTGCGCGACAAATCTGCGTGCCATAGCCACGCGAGCGATGAACAATCCCTTCCTGAGAGAGCGCATCCATCGCTTTACGCACCGTGATGCGGGAGATCCCCAGAGAGTGAGAAAATTCGCGCTCGCTGGGCAACACCTCTTCGTGACGCAGCACGCCGTCGCGCACGGCGTCTTTAATCACCTGCACGAAACGTTTATAGAGCGGGGTTTTGCTCTCGGCGCTGAGCACGCTGCTCAGATGACTGAAAAGGGCATTATGCTGTGATGTCATTATTCTCGTCTGGGATACATAACCTTATCTGCTGGAATTCTATACTATCTCTCTTATCGCCGTACTGCTTTTGCAGGCTGCAAGTTGAGGATAGTCAAATGGAAACCTATTCACCCCAGGTAAAGCAACATAAACGTGCGCTGGTTGCGGGTTCGGTTGGCAACTTTATTGAGTGGTATGAGTTCGCCATTTACGGCTTTCTCGCCACGCTGATTGCGCAGAACTTTTTCCAGTTACAGGGCGAGTCGGCCTTGAGTGGGCTGATTCTCACCTGGGCCTCCTTTGCCGTCGCATTTTTCTTTCGGCCACTGGGTGCGCTGGTGTTTGGCCGTATCGGCGATCGCATCGGCCGCAAACCGACGCTGATTATGGTGCTGGTGTTCATGACGCTGGCGACCACGGCGATTGGCCTGGTGCCGACCTATGCCTCAGTGGGCATCGCAGCACCCTTAATCCTGACCGGGCTGCGTATCCTGCAGGGGGTGTTTGCCGGAGGAGAATACGGCGGTGCGGTCTCCCTGATGACGGAATTTGCGCCGCGAGGCAAGCGCGGCCTGTATGGCGCGTGGCAGTCGCTCACGGTGGCGCTGGGCCTGCTGGCTGGCGTCGGGCTGGTGGCGCTGTTGTCGTTTACGCTCAGCCCACCAGCCATGCTGGCCTGGGGCTGGCGCATTCCGTTTATCCTGGCATTACCGCTGGGCATGGTGGCGCTCTGGCTGCGGCTGGCAATGGACGAAACGCCCGGCTTTGTCCGTCAGCAACAGCAGCAGAAGGGGGGCAAAGCCGCACCGCTCCAGACGTTGAAAACCATTCTGCTGGCCGTGGCGCGCGTGATGCTGTGGTCAGCGGCGGGTTACACTTGTCTGGTCATTATGCCAGCCTACCTTCAGTCCGCCCTGCACACCGGACTGCACCAGGCGCTGGCGATCGCCGTGATTTCCAATCTGGGGTTTGCCTTGACCATTATTCCGGCGGGGATACTCAGTGACAGGATAGGGCGACGCCGGGTGATGGTGGTGGCCAGCGTACTGTTGCTGTTACTGGCGATGCCGCTGCTGAAGGTGCTGCAGGCGGAAACGGTGGCGTTACCCAGCAAAGCGCTGGTGGTGTTTATTGCAGGCGGTGTGGTGGGCTTACTGGCAGGGCCGGGGCCGGCGATGCTGGCCGAAATGTTTCCCACACGGGTTCGCTACACCGGACTGGGACTGGCGTATTCGCTATCGAATGCCGTTTTCTCGGGCTGTGCGGGGTTGATTATTACAGGGCTGGTCAAGCAGACGGGCAATCTGGATATTCCGGCGTGGTACATGATGGCAACGGCGTTGGTAACAATACCGGCACTGATGACGTTAAACAAAGACGATCATCTGCGCGATCTGGTATGAGGGTAAAACGGGAGCCAACGCTCCCGTTTTGAGACTTATTTGCGGCCCAGCAGGAAGCCAAGTACCACGCCAACGCCAGCGGCTACGGCCAGACCCGCGAACGGGTTAGACTGCACCTGATCCTTGATGCAATCAGCGGCATCACGTGCGGCGTAGGATGCCTGATTGGTGTAGCGGCGTGCTGCACCACGGGCACGGTGACGCGGGGAGTCGGTAACTTCACCCCATTGTTGCTCTGCGGCACCGGCGACTTCTTTCACTGCATCTTCAATTTTTCCTGACATGCTTCATCTCCTTGGTTATCACAGTCACCTAAAGCGTAGCAAAGCTTAGCCGTCGTGCTGCCCCAGGGCGCATTAATCTTCTGTTCAGGAGGCAAAGGTCAGGGGAAAATATCTGCCACCGCGTCATATCGCTGGCCTGAGAGGCGCGCAGGCAGGGGCGTGAAGCGGGGAAACGCGGCAACTCGCCAGTGGCTAATGTGTGCAGGGAAAAATCATTACCAGCTGTTTCACAAAACGGCATTGCCCGGAGCGGCGGCGTACTGAGGGTACCAGCTCACCAGAAAGTGGCGAATATGGTCGAAGCACCATTCCGCATCCTCCGACTGAGGGCAGTAGTACTGAATTGTGATTTTTTCATAGCGGCGCTGACGTTGCTGCAGCGGCGACCAGCCCCAGTCGAGTACAGCACGGGCATAGTTGACCAGCGCATCCGCTGCCAGCCCATGCTGTTGGGCCTGCTCTTTGAGATAGGTGTAAAACGCGGTTTCCAGCTGCAGCGTCTCAGCATGTGAATGGCCAGGCAACTCGGGACGAAAGGCGATATCAATAAACCCGCACACCGCGTTTTCCTGCTGTTGCCAGTCGCAGGCCAGCGTCATGAACAGCCCGTCCTGAAGATTCACCTCTTCCACCAGACGCTGCAGGTTTGCTGAGTGGCGCAGCACCGCAACCTCTTCAAGGCGCTCTGTTTCCAGCGTTAAGTCGATGCCGCAGGGATTGACCGTACCGTCTTCATTGCGGGTCGCCGGGAAGGGAAAATCGATATAGCCGTTGTTATCCAGACGCTTTTCCATGTGAAGGATGACCTGTCTCTTGACGTTTCCTGACACTATACCATTCTGCGCCCGGATTCACCCCTCTACGGGCAGGTCCAGGTGATCAGGGTATCCTGATAGGGATTGATGAGCCGGAACTGCTTGTCCGACAGGCGTTGCGCATAATAACCCTCACGCGTGACGGCGGAAGGAATGTACTGGAAGCGATCCTGCGACTGCAGCGGACCGCTCTGCACGCTTGCGCCGTCCCGACTGACGCTAAATGAGGTGACCAGATCGAAAATCGTCCCCTGGGTCTGGCCCAGCGACTGACCGTAAAGGGTGCTGACCTCGCCCGGGCATTCCACGCCTTTCGGCGACGATGAGCAGCCCGCAAGCAGTGCCATAAAAATGAAAACTACCGATCGCAACATATCCTGTCCCTGCCCAAGTCCATGAAAGCGGTGAACGATTCTATCCTGTTGCGCCGCAAATAACATGATCATAGCAGTTCTGCGACACAGGCTGATTTGTGCTTTGCTCAAAGGTTAAGCAACAGAAATGCAAAAGATGACTTTGAGGTGGAATAAACGTTATTCTTGCCATCTTTGCGCATCGCTTAAGCAAATTCAGGGATAAATGATGAAAGAAGAAGAAGCCAGCCTAATGATTATTCGCCACGCCATCGAATCGCTGGATGCAGAAAAAAGGCAGCAGGTCATTGCCTGTGCCGCTGAAATTCGCGATGTGATGAGCAGCTTCGACAGCGAACACGCCGACCTGGCGTTAATGTTGGTCGCAGCGGAAGTGGCTGCAGACTAATTGAGCCGTGGTTTACCCGATGCCATCTCGCCCGTTCGGTTTTCTGGTGGTGCGCAGGGCAGGTGAGCGGCTGTCTCTCCGGCACGCCTGAATTCCTGCGGCAACCTGTCCCGTCCTGCTCTGCCTGGCTTTTATTGTGATAAACTCCTCTGACAATGGGAAATGACGTATTCAGCGGAGGAAATCAGATGAAAGCAGTCCGTCTTGCCCTGTGCCTGTTGGCCTGTTACAGCGCGTCAGCGTGGAGCGAAAGCGAATTCCAGATCCATTGTCCCGGTCGGCCTACCATGACCATTTCACGCGCTGAATATGGCCTGAGTACGCTCTCCTGGCCCAAACAGCACTTCCAGATTGCGGCGGGGCAACTGAACACGCAGATTGAGGGCGGTGACAAAGTGGCCATTACCCGCTTCCGCAACGGCGATCAGCTGATCGTCAACAAAAGCAATCTCGACACCTTCTTTGTCTACCATGACAGCGACGCGCTGGTGCCCTGCAGCCGCAGCGCGAAGCGTGACGTGGACGTCCTGAGCCTTGAGCGCTACGACGACAGACAACGTAACGACTCCTGATTTGCCGCGATAAGGAATGCCAATGCAGATTACCCTCACTGATAAGGTGACCAGTAAAGATCAGGATGAACTCCGGCTAGGCCTGAATGCGCATAACAGCAAATTTTTTGACGTGGACCTGATTAAACCGCTGGGGCTGTTTATCTGTGATTTTCAGGGGAAGAAGCTGGCAGGGTTAACCGGTACGACGACAGGTAACTGGTTACGCATCGATTTGCTTTGGGTCAGCGACAGGCTCCGGGGGCAGGGCACGGGAAGTCAGTTGGTGCTGGCGGCAGAACAAGAGGCGCGCCAGCGAGGATGCCGTTTTGCCCAGGTCGATACGGCCAGCTTTCAGGCTCGGCCCTTCTACGAGAAGTTGGGCTATCACGTCCGGTTAACGCTTGGCGACTATATTCACCATTACCAGCGCCATTATCTGACCAAAATCCTGTAACTACAGCACCGCCTGCTGGCGCAGATCCAGCGGGTGCAGCTCTGCCTCGTCGATAGCGGCCAGCCAGCCGGACAGGGTCACTTTCTGCCATGAGAGATGGCCGCGCGTGGTGCTCATCAGCACCACGTCAGGGCGCAGAGTCCGGTAGAGCTCCAGCGAAGCGGCCAGTTCGGCAGGATTGCTCTCGGGCACCAGCACGGTTATCCAGCGGTCATGCTGACGCGTGAGTGTATCACCGACAAACAAGTAGGTCAGGCCGTTAGGGGAAGCGTAAAGATAGCTGCAGCTGCCGGGCGTGTGGCCGGGCGTCGGCAACAGGTGAAAATCACAAAAATGCGTTTCCTGCTGCGTGAAGGTATCGTCAGGTTCGACAAAGCGGCTGATCTGCCCCAATGAGCGGCTGTGGCAGTAGAGCGCGCTGTTAAAGCGCTGCTGGATACGCGCCGCGCCGGGCGCGGATTCATGCCAGTGGGTCAGGTAATGCCGGATTACGCCGTTATCATCCGCCAGCACTTCATGATCCAGCGGGTTTTCTACCCGTCCAATCAGTAAATTGCCGCGCGGATGACGCAGCAAAAAACCATGCATCATAATGTCTTCGGTACCTTCGGCCGGAAACTCCGGCGTTGAGATCCACAAATCGTCATACAGCGGCTTCAATGTCGATCTCCTGCAACTTCAGCTATGTGCGCAATACGGGATGTCCGCTCGCCTGTAATACAACCTTACCCTGATTCACCTGCAGCGTGGCCGTTGCACCCAGAGGTAAGGTGACGGTATCCGGAGCGTGACCGAAGTCCAGGTCGCTGATAACCGGCAGACCGCTGACCTCGCGAATGTGCTGCCAGACCGTAGGGAAATCAAATCCGTTGTCGTACTCCGACAGAGCGGTACTGGTGAAACTGCCGGTGACAATTGCCTGCTGTCTGGCCAGCACGCCGCATTGGTGCAACTGCAGCAGCATACGTTCAATACGGAACGGATGCTCGTTAACATCTTCGATAACCAGAATGCCGTTCTCAATCTGCGGCAGCCATGGCGTCCCGATTAGCGAGCAGAGCATCGCCAGGTTGCCGCCCCACAGCGTCCCCTGCCAGTGGCCGGTTATCGGGTGTTTCACTTTGCCAGGCCACCATGACTGTAGGTGATGTCAGCGCATGCCAAAAGTGCTGCAGGGTAAATTCGGATAAAACCTCAGCGCCAAAATTGCCCGCCAGCATCGGTCCACTGAAGCTAATCAAACCGGCATGTTGGAGCAGCGCTAACTGCAACACGGTGAAGTCGCTGTGCCCACAGATGGCCAGCGGCTGGTGCGCTAAACGACGCTTCAGGCCGGCATAATCCACCGACGGCAGCAGCCGTGTTGCGCCATAACCGCCGCGCACCGCCAGCACAATATCGGGTAGGGTTGCTAAGTCAGCCAGTTCATTAATATCGCCTGAGCGCGCCTCGTCGGTGCCAGCAAAGCGCTGGAAGCGCCGCGCGATGACGGCGTCATTGTCCACGCGATGTCCTTCCGCTCGCAGGCGTTCAACCCCGAGCAGGGCCGCAGGTTGATTATGGCAATAACCTGAAGGGGCAATAAGACGGATGGAACGTGACGTCATAGTAAATTCCTGAAATTAGTCAGTGACAGACTTCACGATAATGACGAAAAACCGTAAATAAGTCATCAGACTGCTGTAATTAGGATAAACGGTAATTTTGCAATTCAGCCGGCTCGGTATGATAGCTTCCGCCACTTCTGCGACGAGATAAAAAATTGCTAAAAATTCGCTACTTTGTCATTTCAGCCTTGCTGCTGACGGGCTGTGCCAGTGAACCGCCGCATACTTACGTTAAAGAGAAGAATACGCCGTTAACTCAGGCACCGCCTTCACGCATCAGTGGAACCTGGTCACTCTTTACCGAAACGGCCGCCAACCAGTATGGGGTGGATGAAAAACTGATCAGCGCCATTATCAATGTGGAGTCCGGTGGGAACCCTGGCGTGGTCAGCCGTTCTAATGCGGTGGGATTAATGCAGATCAAAGCCTCAACCGCGGGCCGGGAAGTGTATCGCACCCAGGGGCGCCACGGTCAGCCGAGCAACGCAGAGCTGCGCGATCCGGCCAGAAATATAGATATTGGTACCGCGTACATCAAAATTCTGCAGCAGTCTGAGCTTTCGGGCATCCGCGATCCCCTCACGCTGCGTTACGCCACCATTGTTTCCTATGCAAACGGTGCTGGCGCTTTACTGCGCACCTTCTCCAGCAATCGCGATCGGGCCATTGCCATGATAAATGCCATGACGCCGGACGAGTTCTATCAGCACGTACAAAACAAACATCCTGCAGCCCAGGCGCCACGTTACCTGTGGAAAGTCACCACGGCTTACCGCGCTAACAGCTGATCCTCATGTTTTCTCCTCACCTTCCTTTTTGGCAGGTGAGGAGAGAACAGTTAAGTGGTCAGCAGCCTTGCCGTGGGATAATCCACAATCAGCACATTCACATAGCCACCCCGCAGCGCCCCGCGAATCGCCTGTGCTTTCTCTTTGCCGCCTGCCAGCGCCACCACCTGCGCACACTGTCGCACCTGTTCCAGTTCCATGCCAATGACCGGATCCTCATCGGCGTTCAGCACGGGTTGACCCTGTTCATCAAAATAGTGCAGGCAAATATCCCCCACCGCGCCGCGCCCGGCCAGGGTGCGTAACATGGTTGCGTCGTAGTAGTTACCCGAATTGCGCAGCAGCGCAGAAGGTTCAAGATCGCCAATGCCGACAATGGCTAAGTCCACCTCATTAAACTTATTCAGCACTTCGGCGACGTCGGGATTGGCGGCCAGCCGCTGGCGATCCGTGACCGAGTGTTCAATGGACTGAGAGGGCAGCAGCCAGGCGGGGCAATTCAACAGCGCGGCAAGATTTTGCGTCAGTATCGTAGCCTGGACGTTTCCGTTGGCCCCCACGCCGCCCAGCAGCTGAATCACACCTTTACAGGCGTTATTGAGAGGATGCAGGGCATCCACCATTGCACGAATGGTGCCGCTCCAGGAGGAGATGCCAATAAGTTCGTCCGCGCGCAGTCGGGTTTCCAGATAGTGCGCCGCCGCCGAGCCAATCGCCTGTTTGATCTCGCCAGCGGACGCCTGTTCTGGCACATCCACCACAATGGCCTGCGGCAGCTGATAGCGTTGCTCAAGCGCTTTTTCCAGTTCCGGAAAGACATTAGCAGGCGGCACCACGCTGATTTTTACCACGCCTTCTTTCACACTGCGGTTCAGAATACGCGATACGAACGACTGAGACAGCTTGAGTAGCTGTGCAATATCGGACTGCTTCCTGCCTTCGACATAGTAAAGTGTGGCAATTTTTACCATGAGCCGCTGTTCATCCTGCTTCGCCATTGGTTTTTTTCCTCTCGTGTTCTGCCTGCCATTGTTAACCACCCACGTAAAAATCACAATCCACGGCAATTTGTGATCATTTTCGCTTTTTATCACTTCCTGTCTGGACGGCGTCATCCGCAAGGCGCATAGTGGGTTTGAATATAAAATCATTATTGAATATATATTCATAAAGGGAAAGGACTTTGGTCTGGCAGCACATGTAAGTGTGAGACTTTCACGCATTGCCTGTCAGCACGGGGCAATAACACCCAGCCTGAATATATATTCAGTGTGGACTTAAAATTCAATAGGTGAGCTATGAATCCTTTTATGCTTTCTGTAAATGAGCTTGAAAAACGAGCGCGGTCAGTGCGCCGCCGCATTATTCAGCTTAACGCGGGCAGCCCGGCGGGAGGGCACACCGGCGCGGACCTGTCGCAGGTTGAAATCCTGACTGCGCTCTATTTCCGCATCCTCAACTGTGCGCCCGACCGGACGGCAGATGACGAGCGTGATATCTATATCCAGTCAAAAGGTCATGCCGTGGGAGGATATTACTGTGTGCTGGCGGAAGCCGGGTATTTCCCGCTGGAGTGGCTGGCGACCTATCAGCATGCTCACTCCGCTTTACCGGGGCATCCGGTGCGGCAAAAGACGCCGGGCGTCGAACTGAACACGGGCGCGCTGGGGCACGGATTGCCCGTGGCGGTGGGCATTGCGCTGGCGGCGAAGAAGAGCAACAGTCGGCGGCGCATTTTTGTCGTGACCGGTGACGGCGAGCTGGCAGAAGGCAGTAACTGGGAAGCGGCGCTGGTGGCAGCCCATTACGGGCTGGATAACCTGATTGTGATTAACGACAAAAACAAACTCCAACTGGCGGGATCGACGCGTGACATTATGAACACCGATCCGCTGGCGGAGAAATGGCGTGCCTTTGGTCTGGCGGTGAGTGAATGCCAGGGCAATGACATGGCATCGGTGGTCAGCGCACTCGAACAGCCGCCGGTAAGCGGCAAACCGCGGGTGATTATCGCCCACACGGAAAAAGGGTTTGGTATCTCCTTTATCCAGGGCAAAGCGGAATGGCACCACCGGGTGCCCAAGGGTGAAGAAATCGACCGGGCACTGGAGGAGTTAAAAGATGAGTAAGGCACAACATCTGGCAGAGGTCATGGTAGAAGCATTGATGGCGGCGGTTGATCGCGGTATCGATGTGGTTCCGGTGGTGGCTGACTCCACCTCAACTGCTAAAATCGCGCCGTTTATTAAGGCGTTTCCCGGCCGGTTAATTAACGTGGGCATCGCCGAGCAGGCGCTGGTGGGCACGGCTGCCGGGCTGGCGCTGGGCGGAAAAGTGGCTGTAACCTGTAACGCCGCACCCTTTCTGATCTCCCGCGCTAACGAGCAGGTGAAAATCGACGTCTGTTATAACAATACTAACGTTAAGCTGTTTGGGCTGAATGCAGGAGCCAGCTACGGCCCGCTCGCCAGCACGCACCACAGCATTGACGACATCGCCATCCTGCGTGGATTTGGCAATATTGAAATCTACGCGCCTTCCTGTCCCCTTGAGTGCCGCCAAATCATCGACTATGCCCTTGATCATGTGGGGCCGGTTTATATTCGGCTGGATGGCAAGGCGTTGCCGCAGTTGCATGACGACGAATACCGCTTTACACCCGGGGCGATCGATCTGCTGCGCGAAGGCCATGACATTGCGCTTGTTGCCATGGGCTCAACGGTACATGAGGCCGTTACCGCCGCAGAGCAGTTGGAAAAGCAGGGGGTTTCCGCCGCGGTAATCGCCGTGCCTTCTCTTCGTCCCTGTAACACTCAGCAATTGCATAATCTGCTGAGTCACTACCGTAGCGTCATCACGGTTGAAGAGCACAACATCAATGGTGGCGTAGGCAGCCTGGTGGCGGAGGTCCTGGCCGAGAACGGCTTGCCGGTTAAGCTGTTGCGTCTGGGCATTGCGGATGGCGAGTACGCCATCGCCGGCGATCGCGCCTCTACCCGGGCCTGTCATGGCATTGACGCCAGCAGCGTGGCGGCCCAGGCGCTGCGCCTTTGCACAGGAGGCTGACGATGCATGAGTCCGTGATTCTGGCTATTGATGAAGGCACCACCAACGCCAAAGCGGTCGCCGTAAATCGTCAGGGAAAAGTGGTGGCGCGGGCCAGTCAGGGCCTGACGCTGCAGCATCCGCAACCCGGTCTGGCCGAGCAGGCCCCCATGGCCATCTGGCTGGCCGTCAGGCAGGCGATAGCCGACTGTCTTGCCCAGTGCGCCGACGCACCGGTCGCGGCGGTTGCGATCAGCAATCAGCGTGAATCGGTTTTGATATGGCAGCGTCGGGACGCCATGCCGCTCACCCCGCTGGTGAGCTGGCAGGACCGCCGTTCGGAATCGTTTTGCCGCGATCTTCATCTGTCTGGACAGGCCGGGAAGATTACGGCGCTAACCGGGCTGGCGGTCGATCCTATGTTTCCTGCCGCCAAGCTGACTGGCATGCTGGCGTCACTGCCTGACGGTTTTGCCAGAGCGGCGGCGGGGGAGTTATGTATTGGTACAGTGGACAGCTGGCTGACCTGGCAACTGTCGGCGGGAGAGTGCTTCGTTACCGACCATGCCAATGCGGCACGCACGCAGCTTTACAGTCTGCACACCAACGACTGGGATGATGAACTGCTGTCCCTGTTCAGCCTGCCGCGCGCTGCGTTGCCGCAGATTAACGCCTCAGCGGGTTGTGCGGGCGTGGTTGCCTTAACTGATATTGCCGGTCTGGCACCTGGCACCCCGATCCTGGCACGCATTGGCGATTCCCATGCGGCGCTTTATGCCCAGCGCCGTGACGAGGCGGAAGTGGTTAAGGCAACCTATGGCACGGGCTCCTCGCTGATGATGTCGATGGTAACGCCGATCCTGACCGACAATGGCCTCAGCACCACCGTGGCGTGGCACGACGGTCAACCGCGCTTTGCGTTTGAAGGCAATATTACCCACACCGGTTCAGGTGCGGCCTGGCTGGGAAAAATGCTCGGCGTCACCGATCCCCAGCAGCTGACGGCAATGGCCGAAAGCTGTGATGACAATCAGGGCTGCTATTTTGTCCCGGCCCTGTCCGGACTGGGCGCGCCCTGGTGGGATTTAAAAGCCCGCGGCATGCTGTGCGGCCTGACCGATGCGGCCACCCCGGCGGTGCTGGCGCGGGTCGCGCTGGAGTCGATTACCTGGCAAATTGCTGATGTCTTTTTCGCTATGGAACAGGCAAGCGGCGACACATTACCTGCGCTGTGCGTTGACGGCAGTGCGACACAAAATCGCTGGCTGATGCAGTTTCAGGCGGACGTCCTGCAGCGCCCGCTGCATTGTGCGCCTACCGCTGAAGCCTCCGCGCTGGGGGCGGCACTGCTGGCAGGTAAACAGCTGGGATGGTGGCAACAGGGGAGTGATATGCAGGCTCTTCAGGGCGGCAACGTCGTGATGCCGCGCAGGCAGCTGGCGCAGAAAATGCAGGACAGCTATCAGGGCTGGCTGAACGCCGTTGCCCGCTGTCGCTATCAGCCCGCATAAGGGCTGCAAGAGGATCGGGCAGCGTGCCGCGATCCTCCGTTCGTCCCGGCGCTTAACGATTCGCGCGGCGTAGCTGGGCCGCGTCGTCATCGGGAACCGGCTTAAGATCGACCGGCGGCAAACTGCCCCCGCTGAATTCGACCTGACGGATCGGGAAGGCAAAGCGTATATTGCGTTCTTCCAGTGCCGCCATCAGCTGCAGGTTAATCTCCTGTTGAATATCCATGTACTGGTTGTAGTCGGCACTCAACACAAAATAGACCACTTCAAACGTCAGCTTCGAATCATCGAACGCCAGAAAATGGGCGCGGTCAAAGCGGGTCATCTCGATGCCCTGAATGATGGTTTTCACCTGTTCACTTATCTCGCGTACCTGCTCAGAAGGTGTGGCATAGCTGATACCAAACCTGAACACGATACGGCGCTGCTGCATACGTTTGTAGTTGTGAATCGTTTGCTGCAGCAGAATGGTGTTGGAACAGACGATCTGTTCACCACTCAGGCTGCGCAGGCGCGTGGTTTTCAGGCCGATATGTTCGATGGTCCCCGCGATGTCGCCAAAGACAATAAAATCACCGTGTTCGAAAGGCTTATCAAAGCCAATCGCCAGTGAGGCAAACACATCACTCAGCACCGTCTGAATGGCGAGGGCGATGGCAATACCGCCCACGCCCAGGCTGGCAACCAGCGCCGTAATGTCGATGCCCATGTTCGATAAAATGGCCAGCAGCATCATGACCCAAACCAGCACGCGCAGTAAAATGCCCATAATCACCGTGGTGACAGGATTGCGAACATGCTGCGGATCGCGCAGCAGGCTCTTTAACCACAGGCGGATGCCGCCATCGATCCACAGCGTAATCTGCACAATCAGGGCCAGGAACCAGCTGTGCGAGATCGTCGCGCGCCAGGCGTCAGGGAGATCGATAAAGCGCAGGGCGATAAGAAAGGAAAAAATCAGCAGCAGAAGCTGGCTGGTGCTGCGCAAGATCTCGACCAGAATACCGGTAAACCGGGCGTAGCGAACTTCGCTGTAGTGGGCAATGCGGTTAGAGGTAAAACGAATCAGGCTGCGCAGCAGCCAGTAAATGACAAGGGTAGCAACGATAACAATAGCGCTATTGATCCAGAGTGTTTGATTGAAAAAAATGGACTGAAAATGACGCGAACTGAGCCAGTTTTCCATTGGGGAGATTCTCCTTGCTGGTTCCGGTTAAACGTGAAAGCAAGGGAAAGCATAGCCTGGATGCGCCGCCGGTGCGCGGCGCAGGATGAAGGGCGGATCACTGGAAGCGTTGTGCTTTGTCGCGCGCCTGGCGCTCCAAGGCAAAAATAATCTGCTGCAGCTGCCGCTCCTGATGGGGCTCAAGTGCGGTAAAACGGAAGCTCAGGCGAGGCGTCACTTTCGTCTCATTTTTATTGGTGATAATGCTGCGTTCGCCAATGTGCATAAGCTTAGCGCTGACGTTGAACTGGCCAAATTCCCCCAGTTCGACCTGCAGGCTGTTGAAATCGTCCCCGCTTTTCAGCCCTTCCGGCATCGCTTCTTCCACCAGAACACCAATGCCGCCCAGGGAGAGATCCTGTAAGCGCAGGCGCGCGGCCGTGCCGTCAGGCCACTGGCAATGGCACCAGAACTGCGGCTCCATAGGGGCGCTGATGCGGAAAAATTCCCGACGCTGGATTTGCCACAGTACGTCCGGCAGGGCGGCCTGAAAAGCAGGTAACCCCTCAAAGTCGGTTTTTTCCAGTGCCCCAAGGGCAAATTCGATTTTGGCGCCGTGGGTTTCGGCGAAGACCGTGATTTCGTTGCAGTGCAGCGCGTAGTCGTTATCGAGGTTATTGCTTCCCAGATCAAACACAATGCGCGTTTCATCGGCAGCCAGCATACGGCTAATAAACTGCCCGCGCGAAAAATTCACCAGCAAAGGTGTTTGTAACTGAAGCAGGTCCTTCATCACGCCAAGCACGGCCAGCGTGCCACGTTTCAGATACTGTTCTTTATCGGTTTCTTTCACTTGCTGGCTCCAGATGAGCAACGTTTTTTCACGTAATTATCCTGTTACTACCCGTTCGTTATCGGCGCACAATAATAAAGCTTTAACACAATAACCACTATCATTAACTGCTTGCGCTACATTTTTGGAAAAACGCGACTATACTTGGCGCAGTGAACCGCTTGATTAATCAGGCGATCGCCATTGACTAACCAAAAGGAAGGAGTAACGGATGGGTATTATTTCATGGATCATCTTTGGTTTAATCGCCGGTATCCTGGCGAAATGGATCATGCCAGGTAAAGATGGTGGTGGTTTCATCATTACCGTGATTCTGGGTATTATCGGTGCCGTAGTCGGTGGTTGGATCAGTACCTTCTTCGGCTTTGGCCGTGTGGACGGGTTCAACTTCGGTAGCTTCGTTGTCGCGGTCATCGGTGCGCTTGTCGTGCTGTTTATCTACCGCAAAGTACGCAGTTAACGCAGAACATGATGTAAAAAAAGGGCCCGCAGGTGACTGCGGGCCCTTTTTATATTGGCAATGACATTGCCGTTATTGTGCGCTGCTCTGCGCCTCGGGAATATCGTGCGCGCTGTTACAGGTTTTCTCTTTCGGGCAATATTTATCCAGCAGCTTCAGCGTCACGCCGTTGGTCCAGCCGAAGCCATCCTGCAGCGGGTATTCACCGCCGCCGCCGCCGCCCAGGTTCGCACCTTCCACCACATATTTTTCGACCAGCTTATGCTCCTTGTCGTAGGTCAGCTGTACGTTACGCAGGAAACGTAAGCCCACCTGCTGCGCCAGTTGAGGTTTTTTGTAGTGCTCCAGGCCTTCTACCGCGACCCACTGCAGCGGTGCCCAGCCGTTAGGGGCGTCCCACTGTTGACCATTGTTCACCGTCGTGGTCACCAGGCCGCCCGGTTTGAGCAGCTGTTTTTCCACCGCGCTGGCGGTGCTGTCAGCCTGTTTGTCGCTGGCAATCTGCATATAGAGCGGAAAGAGCGTGGCAGCGGTGAGCTGCGGATGGATCTGGCGTTTCTTCCAGTCATAGTCCGCGTACCAGCCCTGCTTGCTGTCCCACAGGTAACGGTTAACCGCCGCCTGACGTTTTTCTGCCCGGTCTGCAAAGGCCTTTGCCCGATCGTCCTGTTTGTTCAGGCGATAGGCGGTAGACAGGGTTTTTTCCAGGTGGAACATCAGGCTGTTCAGATCTACCGGGGCCAGTTGGGTGGTACGGATGGTAGCCAGATTATGAGCGTCGGTGAACCAGCGCGAACTGAAGTCCCAGCCCGAGGCGGCTCCGGCACGCAGCTCGCGGTACATCTCGGCCTTGTTGCGCTGCGGCGCTTTACTGGCCGTCGTAATATCATCCATCCAGGATTCTGTACGCGGCACGTCGCGCGCATCCCAGTAGCGATTCAGCAACGTACCGTCGGCCAGCTTGATCACCCGTTTGCTGGCACTGCCCGCTGCGACGCTGTCGCTGTCTGCCATCCAGTAGTCGTATTCTTTTTGCAGCTGCGGCAGATAGCGGGTATAGGCTTTGTCGCCTTCATGGGTTGCCAGCAGATCGACCATCAGGCTAAAGAACGGCGGCTGTGACCGGCTCAGGTAGTAGGTGCGGTTACCGTTAGGAATGTGGCCGTAGCGATCCAGCAGGGAAGCAAAGTTATCAACCATGTCCTGGACTTTGTCCCAATGGCCGCTCTCTGCCAGCCCCAACATGGTGAAATAGCTGTCCCAGTAATAAACCTCACGGAAACGTCCGCCCGGCACGACATAAGGCTTAGGCAGCGGCAGCAGCGAGTCGTATTTTCCCACACTGTTGGTGGTGCGGGTTAACACCGGCCACAGGCCGTTAATATGGTCGCGCAGGTTCTGGCCTGCAGGCGGCACATATTTATCGCCGTCGCCAGGCAGGGTAAAATTCGCTGCAACAAACCGTTTTAAATCAAAGCCGCGCTGATTTTTTTGCATCTGCCAGTCGGCAAGAATTGACGAAGGATCGTACTTTGGTACTGCATCGGCAAACGTTTTTTGATCGGGGTAAAATTTCGCCTGTTGAACGGCATTAAACAATGGCCCTAAGCGGACATCCGGCGGCTGCGGTGGATTGTTCAGTAATCGGGATTCCTCTGCCGCCCAGCTGTTGAATACGCTCGCGCTCAGCAACAGGCTGAGCAGGATGGGCGCATGGCGTTGAGGCCGTTTTTTCGTTTTTACCTCAGTGTTCATCATCGGTGTTTCTCCTTGTCCGAAATGCGGCCCTGTGTAACGCATTGACCACCCAACAACTTTAGACCTTAACCACAATTTTCACCCTTAAGTGCGGCGGAAATGTGAAGCGGCATGAATTATTTATTTGCGGTATGTTAGAAAAAAGGCATTTTTCAGGGCTTCGCTTGCCCTTGTGCACGTTTACCCGAGGCGGGAATAAAAGGAGAGCAGTATGGAGATTGTATGGTTTCATCCGTCGCAGAGCGCCACGGACTGGACACATGGCCTGCAGCAGCGTTTACCCCAGGCCCGCGTGCGCGCGTGGGCACCGGGCGACAACGCGCCCGCAGACTATGCGCTGGTGCGTTCGCCACCGCCTGACATGCTTCGTGGCCGCCACGCGTTAAAAGGCGTATTTGCACTGGGCGCAGGCGTGGATGAAATCCTGCGGCAGCTGGCGCAGCACCCGGATATGCTCACGGACAACGTTCCGCTCTATCGCCTGAAAGACACAGGCATGGCGCAGCAGATGCAGGAATATGCGCTGTGCCGCGTCCTGGGCTGGTTCCGACGCTTCGATGACTATCTCCAGCAGCAGCAGTCGGCCCAGTGGCAGCCGCTGCCTTCTTACCCGCGCGAAACTTTCCACATCGGCATTTTAGGTGCAGGCGTACTCGGGCAGCAGGTCGCCGAAACGCTTAAGGCGCGGGGATTTCCGGTGCGCGTCTGGAGCCGTTCTCCGAAGCAGATTCCCGGCGTAACCAGCTTCGCTGGCGCGGCGGCGCTGAATGACTTCCTGCGCGAAACCCGGGTGCTGATTAACCTGCTGCCCAGCACGCCCGAAACGCGCAATCTGATTGATCATAAACTGTTGCAGCAGTTGCCGCAGGAGGCTTTTTTCCTTAACCTCGCCCGTGGCGATCAGGTCGTGGAAGCGGATTTACTCGCTGCCCTTGATCGCGGACAGTTGAAGGGGGCCGCGCTGGATGTGTTTCAGACTGAACCGCTGCCTGCCGATCATCCCTTATGGTTCCATCCGCGCGTAACAATTACCCCTCACAATGCGGCGGTCACCCTGAAAGAAGAGGCGATGGACTTTATTGCCCACGCTATCGGGCAGCTCGAAAGGGGTGAACATCCTCAGGGCCTCGTCGATCGTCAGCGCGGCTATTAATCACTGATGCCTTAACCGGCCTTTGCAGGAGCAGACAATGTATCCGGTAGATCTTCACATGCACACGGTTGCCAGTACCCACGCTTACAGCACGCTGCACGACTATGTGGCGCAGGCAAAACTGAACGGCCTCAAGCTGTTTGCTATCACCGATCACGGTCCGGACATGGCCGATGCACCGCATTACTGGCACTTCGTTAATATGCGCATCTGGCCACGGATCATTGATGGCGTGGCGATTCTGCGCGGTATCGAGGCCAATATTAAAAACCAGCAGGGCGAAATCGACTGCTCAGGGCCGATGCTGGAATCGCTGGATCTCATTGTGGCGGGCTTTCACGAAGCGGTTTATGCGCCGCGCGATCTGACACAGAATACCGAGGCGATGATTGCCGCCATGGCGGGCGGGCTGGTTCACATCATTAGCCATCCCGGCAACCCAAAATATCCCGTCGATATTCCCGCTATCACTGAAGCCGCCGCGCACTACGACGTGGCGCTGGAGCTGAATAACTCCTCCTTTACCCATTCCCGACCCGGCAGTGAACCCAACTGCCGGGCGATTGCGGAAGCAGTCGGCAAAGCGGGCGGGCGGCTGGCCTTCGGCTCCGATTCTCACACCGCTTTCACCCTTGGCAACTTCGAGCACTGCCTGCGGATTGCCAGAGAAGTGGATTTTCCCGAGGATCGCGTGTTAAATGTCACGCCGCGTCGCCTGCTCGATTTTCTGGAACTGCGTACCGGCAAACCTATCGCCGAGCTGGCTGACTTTTAATTTATCTCCTTCAAGGAATGTTGACGCATGAATGAGTTTTCCATTCTGTGCCGTATTATTGGCTCGCTGTTTAACCGCCATCCGCAGGATGCGCTGCTGGCCCCGCTGTTTACGCTGATTCGTGAAGGTAAACTGGCGGCACAGTGGCCGCTGGAGCAGGATGAGCTGTTAACGCGCCTGCAGCAAAACAGCGATCCGCAGGCGCTGGCGGCAGACTACGATGCGCTGTTTGTCGGCAGTGACTGCAAGGTATCGCCGTTTGCGTCACGCTGGCCGGAAGGAAAGCCGGAAGCTGATATTCGTGCCTTTTTGACCGCGCGCGGTATGCCGCTGGGCGAGGCGCCTGCCGACCATTTCGGTGGGCTGCTGCTGGCGGCATCCTGGCTGGAAGATCAGTCTGCGGCCGATGAAAGCGCCGCGCAGCTGGCGCTGTTTGACGTGTACCTGATGCCGTGGTGCGGCACGTTTCTCGGCAAAGTTGAAGCCCATGCCAACACGGCGTTTTATCGTACGCTGGCGGTGCTGAGTCGTGAGGCGATTCAGGCCATGTATGATGAGCTGGTGGAAAGCGCCAGCGAGCAGGGCGACGACGCCTGAATCACCAGTGCGCCGGATGCGTGCCGGGCGTGGCGCACTGTAATGTGGTGCCGGGCAGCCAGGCGGCGGATCGTAACCGGACGCCAATGCCCCACGGCGTAAGCTCAATGCAGGGCTGGTTGTCGCAGAGCCGTGGCGTAATGCCGCTCTGCTGTTCATTCAACCCATAACGGTGTTGCTCAAGCAGCCAGGCGGTACGCGCCAGCGACAGCCGCGTCTGATTGCCGCAGCCGTGCTGCAGGCGCTGACGCAATCCTGCCAGAACCGCGGCGGCCATCAGGTAGCCAGTGGCATGATCCAGCGCCTGTACCGGAAGCGGTACCGGCGCATCATGCTGCTTCCATCGCATTCCCTGTTCGGCAATCCCGCAACTCATCTGCACCAGACTGTCGAAACCGCGCCGGTTGCGCCACGGTCCCTGCCAGCCCCAGGCATTTAAACTGACGTCGACCAGACCGGGACTCAGGGCCTGCAGCGATGCCGCATCAAATCCCAGCTTTTCCAGTGCGTCGGCGCGGTAGCCGTGCACCATCACATCGGCCTGTTTCAGTAACCAGATAAACTGGGCACGGTCGGCTGGCTGTGTTAAATCCAGCACGGCACGGCGTTTGCCGCAGGCAAGCTCTTCGTCCACACCGGGTTCCTGCCAGCCGGGCGGATCGATTCGTAAAACGTTTGCCCCCAGGCTGGCCAGAAAGCGCGTCGCCACCGGGCCTGCAATGATACGGGTCAGATCCAAAACCTTGATGCCAAGTAACGGACGCGCCGCGGGCAACGCCCACGTGACTGCGGGGCCGTCGGCCAGGGTTTGTCGCGCGAAGAGCGGTTCATGTATGACGGCCATCCCCTGTGGATGCTGCTGCCATGCCTCGGCACTGCGCATCTCTGCCGCGCAGCCGCCTGCCTCAATTACCGCCTGTTCCAGCTCCGTGCCTTGCCACTGCGCCACTTCCCGTGCCAGTGCCGCGCGATCCGGGTGACGGCCAAGCACGCGTTCCATTGCCAGCCGATGGTGCGGAGCATTGGTGTGCAGGCGGATCCAGCCGTTGCGGCAGGCATAATCGCCGGCAAAGGGATCCCACAGCGCGGGCGCAGCGCGATTAAGCGGCATAAAACTGTGCTGAAACCAGCGTGAGGCCAGTCGGACGTTAACCTGCGGACGGGCAGGAAGATTAAGCAGGTCGGCCACGCCCTGCATCGCCAGACCCAGGCTGGTGGCCGCCAGTTCACTGACGGCATAGGCGGAGGAAAAGGTGGCGTGGTCGGTAAAAACAGGCAGCATTTGTGGCGCATGATTGCCGTGCAATCCCTGCCACATCTGCTGCCAAAGTGCGTTAGCCAGATGATTCATGCAACAGGCTCCTGATAAGGGCGATGCCTGAAGCATAGCATGTGCCCTTAACGGCGTCGCAGGCGAGGAAAGCGTGCGTGCATGCGCAGATTGCGCAGGTTAATCACCGCAATCGTCGTGCCCAGAATGACCAGCGAAGCGCCAATAATTTTGAAACTGTTCAGGCTGTCGCCCAGCACCACGATTCCCATTAAGACCGCCAGCACCGGCGTCAGCAGCGAGTAGGGCATGATCAGGTTGACGTTGTATTTCTTCAGTAGGGCATACCATAAGGTGTACGCCACCACGGAAGAGGCAATGGCACTGTAAAGAATGGCAAACCAGCCGCGCCAGCCAGCATGTTGCAGCGCATAGAGCTGATGAGACTCCAGCATCAAGCTGGCGGCCCCCACAATCGGCAGGGCCAGAAAGGCGATCCAGCCGGTCAGCGTCAGGGGTTTAATCGGCGGCGATTTTTTCACAATCAGGTTGCTGATCGCCCAGCCCGTGGCGCTGCACAGCAGGATGCACAGCACCCACCAGGCAGGAATGGTGGGGCTACCAGACAGCACCACTACACCACTTAGCGAGATCATAATGCCGATCAGCTGAATCAACCGCAGCTTCTCTTTCAGCACCACCATCGCCAGCAGCATGGCAATCGGCGTACCCAACTGCACGACAATCGCGCCCGTTCCGGCATCGGTAAAACGCATACCGACGAACAGGAGAGAGAAGTGCATAAACCCAAATGTGAAGGCCAGCAGTAGCAACCAGGGAAACTGCTGGCGGTTAATGCGGCAAAACGGCACCAGCACAATCGCCACGACCGCAAAACGCATCCACGTAAGAAACAAAGGCGGTAACTCAACTAAACCCCATTTTACCGCCACGTTATTAAAGGCCCAGATAGAAACCACCATCAGAACCATAAAGAAATGCCGCACTGCCACAATGTTGTCCTTTAAAAATAAACCCGATACCTGATAATCATGGCACGAACCCACGACGTTCTGGCAATGATTAACATTTTTTATTTAGTTAAGCAGGAAATAAAGCTCAAAAAATTCATAAGACATTTACAACAGTTACTGTCAGACTGATATTCCGAAACGCCAACCCTTTTGAGGATTCGATTCGGTATGATTTCTGCGCCTGCATTGCCCCTTGCCTTGATTCAGTTAGATGTTCCCCCCGCCAACGTGGTCGAGAAAATCGGTGAACAACCGGTATGGTTTATTGATGCCCTGAATTTACAGCCTGATGATTACGTTATTGTCCGTCCTCATCTGGGCGAAACGCTGCCGCAGTTTACTGATATTTCCGGTGCGGTGTTAAGTGGTTCCTGGGCAATGGTGACCGATCATGCTGACTGGAGTGAACGCACGGCGGCCTGGATTCGGGCAGCGATGGAGGCGCGTCTGCCGCTGCTTGGCGTCTGCTACGGCCACCAGCTGATGGCTTATGCACTGGGGGGAAAAGTGGGTGACAACCCTAATGGCTGGGAACGCGGTCTGATGACGTTAACCACCACTTCCCAGGCCCGCCACGATCCGCTGCTGGCCACGTTGCCGGAAACCTTCGAGGCCTGGCTTTCGCATCGCCAGTCGGTGATGACGCCGCCCGCGCACGCCACCGTGCTGGCCGTTTCGGACATGGACGGCTGCCAGGTCTTGCGCTATTCAGCCTGTGCGCTGTCGGTGCAGTTTCACCCGGAGTTTGATCGCCGCATTATGGATGCATGCCTGCCAGAAAATGAGGAAAATGACGGGACGGAACTGCAGGGGGCGGACTGGGCGCGTAGCCTCTTATACCATTTCTGGTTGCAAACGCGCCCGGCGGTTAAAAGCGCTCAGGGCGCATAGTGACGGGTACAACGATAAACCCAGGCCGGCGGAACGTTTTTTAACACCCGCTGGCGCTCCCAGGTAAAATAACGAGACAGATCGGGCTGGGTGAGCGACGTGTACTGAAACTGCACAAAAACGCCGTTCGGCCCCAGGGCATGGTACACCGCCTGTAGGATGGCATCCCGTAGTTCCGGCGACAGCGACAGCAGCGGCAGGCCAGAGAAAATGGCATCATAGCTGCCGTTCAGGTACTCGGCCGAACAGGTCCGCACCGTCATTCGCTCGTCATTCAGCGCGCTTAACTTCTGCGCCAGCGCGCTGCTGATTTCAAATACGTCCAGCGTCGCGTTCGGTGCCATCTGCGCCAGCAGACGACGCGTCAGAACGCCATCGCCCGCGCCCAGTTCGGCAACCCGCAACTGACCGCTCCACGCCACCGAGTCAACCATGGTGCGACACAGCGCATCAGAGGAAGGAGTAATGCTGCCCATTTTGCGCGGATTACGGATGAACTGGTGGACGAAATCTGCTTTAGCGCGCATTAAGGTGAAAGCCGAAGCTAACATGCTGACATACCTCCAGAGTAAACATATCCCCATATTGACCCCATCGTGCCTAAAAGTTTCCAGATAACTGGCGAAGCGGCAAAAAGTCGGAATTATCTGTAGTGGGCCCAGCGGGGATTTTCCTTCGTCGCGGTCACAGTTTAAGGACAACAAACCTGTCAGGCTGGCGCTGATCTAATATGTTAAAAATAGGTTTCATAGTTGTTTCACATCTTACTGCGTAAGGAGATTCAACATGCGCTATGCTGCTCCAGGAGAATCCGGTTCTCTCATCACGCTGCAAAAGCACTATGGTAATTTCATCAATGGGGAGTTCGTTGCGCCGGTCAATGGCCACTACTTCACCAATACCTCGCCCGTTAATGGTTCAGATGCCGGGGCGTTTCCCCGCTCAGACAAGGCAGACGTCGATAACGCGGTCGCTGCCGCTGCTGCCGCGGCGGATGCCTGGGGAAAAACCTCGCCTCAGCAGCGCGCCCTGGTGCTGCTTAAAATCGCCGATCGGCTGGAAGATAAGCTGGAATACCTGGCGGTAAATGAAACCTGGGACAACGGTAAACCGGTTCGTGAAACGCTGGCCGCCGATATGCCGCTGGCGGTGGATCACTTCCGCTATTTTGCCGGTTGTGTCAGGGCGCAGGAGGGCAGCGCGGCGGAGATCGACGAATTTACTGCCGCCTATCACTTTCATGAACCCCTGGGCGTGGTGGCGCAGATCATCCCGTGGAACTTTCCGCTGCTGATGGCGGCATGGAAGCTGGCGCCGGCCCTGGGGGCAGGGAACTGCGTGGTGCTCAAGCCCGCGGAGCAAACGCCGCTGTCGATTACCCTGTTTGTTGACCTGATTAAAGATCTGCTGCCGCCCGGCGTGGTCAACGTGGTCCACGGTTATGGTAAAGAAGCGGGTGAGGCGCTGGCCTCCCATCCGGGCATTGCCAAAGTGGCATTTACGGGATCGACGGCGACGGGCGGCCATATCCTGGAACTGGCGGCGAAAAGCTTGATTCCGTCTACGGTCGAACTGGGCGGGAAATCGCCGAACATCTTTTTCGAAGATATCATGCAGGCCGAAGAAAGCTTTATCGAAAAAGCGGCGGAAGGGGTTGTGCTTGGCTTCCTGAATCAGGGTGAAGTCTGTACCTGTCCGTCGCGGGCGCTGGTGCAGGAGTCCATTTACGAGCCCTTTATGGCGGCAGTGCTTAAACGCATTAAAACCATCAAGCGCGGTGATCCCATGGATACGGAAACGATGGTGGGCGCGCAGGCTTCTCAGCAGCAGTTCGATAAAATTCTTTCCTATCTGGAGATCGCCCGTCAGGAAGGGGCCGAGGTGCTGATCGGCGGCGGTGTTGAGACGCTCGATGACACGCTGGCCAGCGGCTACTACATTCAGCCGACGCTGCTGAAAGGCAACAACAGCATGCGTGTATTTCAGGAAGAGATCTTTGGCCCGGTGGTGGGTATCACCACCTTCAAAGATGAGGCAGAGGCCATCGCCATCGCCAACGACTCCATCTACGGCCTGGGTGCGGGCGTCTGGACGCGGGATATCAACCGGGCCTACCGCGTCGGGCGGGCAATCAAAGCCGGACGTGTCTGGACGAACTGCTATCACCTTTATCCCGCTCACGCGGCCTTCGGTGGCTATAAAAAATCAGGTATCGGTCGCGAGACGCACAAGATGATGCTTGATCACTATCAGCAGACGAAAAACCTGTTAGTGAGCTACAGCATCCAGCCGCTTGGCTTCTTCTGACCCTGTGCGGCGTGCCTTGCGCGCGCCGCTATTTTCCGTCTGTTGGCTGTCATATAGGCGTAATCTGCTTGTGACAGGTTAGTTAACAGCTATTATCGATCTATCGCAGCGAACATGCCGAACCTGAGTTGACTGTATGACCTGCTTCACTATGGATAACGGAACAGAGACAAGTTATGCAAAATCCTTATGAATATCTGAGTCTGATGGATGATGTGCTTGATGGACCGGAAGAGAGCATCATCATTGTTAATTTGCCCGAACGCCACCGGGCTTACCCGTTTTGTCCGCTGCAGGCTGAAGGTGCCGCCTCCTCAGCCCGCGCGCCTCAGGCCGAAGCCAGTCCGGGTCAGCATAGGTTCTTCTAGCGGCATTACCCTGTCGTCTGGCCTGCTCAGTGTTTGCCGGCCGGGCGCGCAGTGCGCATTAAGGCCTTTCCCTTCACAACCCCTGCCGCTTCACTCGCTGCGCGCCATGCCCCGAACGCTGCTGGCTGCGACGGAATTATCCTCATCAGAGCGGTTTGTTTCTGACTTGCAACAGACAACGCCTCAGCCTGAACCTGTAACGAAGTATGATCGGCATTGATATTGCCGTTACGCGTGAAAATGATCCTTTCGTGCCAGTTATGAGATTGAACCGATAAGAAAAGTTAACGCTTCCTCAATCAACGATAAAAAGGTAGCACGGGTTGATAATTTCCGTACCCACTCGGCCATGCGGATGTCATCAAAATTTACATATCCCATAAACAAAATTTAACTTAGCCCACTATAAATTTCTTATGACAGCGCATGTCGTCGAATTTATCAGCAAGGAACGAGGTATTTTATTAATGAGTAAATTAACCCGAAGAAGCTTTATGGCCTTTGCGGCAGGCGGCACGGTCGCCCTGGCGGCCGGGCAGGTTCACGCACATGACAGCATTCAGTCCTTTTCCGGTGCTGGCAGAGATCCCGGCCCGCACGATCCCATCCGCGAAGCGGAAAATCCTGACATCGTAAATCCTCCGCCTACCGACAGCGGCACTTTGCCAAACCTGCGCTTTTCCTTCAGCGACGCGCACGTGCGTAAAAGCAGCGGCGGATGGACCCGTCAGGTCACCCAACGTGAGCTCGGCGTCTCCACCACCATCGCGGGCGTGGATATGCGTCTCAATGCCGGTGGCATTCGCGAGCTGCACTGGCACAAAGAGGGCGAATGGGCCTATATGACCTATGGCAATGCCCGCGTCACGGCATTTGATACCGATGGCACCTGGTTCGTGGACGATATTGGTGCGGGTGATCTATGGTATTTCCCGCCGGGCATTCCGCACTCTATTCAGGGGCTGGGGCCGGACGGCTGCGAGTTTCTGCTGGCCTTTGATGACGGCGGATTCGATGAAGACAGTACCTTCCTGCTGTCCGACTGGTTCAAACACATCCCGCCCGAGATTCTGGCCAAAAATTTCAAGGTGCCGGTCTCAACCTTTGCCAAACTGCCCTCGCCTGAAGATGAATACATCTTCGCCGCGCCGGTGCCCGGCAGCCTCTCATCCGTGGCGGTGAAAGGGGCAACCCAAGCTAAACGCACCTTTACGCACCGCATGCTGGCGCAGGAACCGATCAAGGCGCCGGGCGGCACGGTCAGAATCACTGACTCTTCGACCTTTAAGGTTTCAAAGACCATCGCGGCCGCGCTGGTGGAGATCGAACCTGGTGGATTGCGCGAGCTGCACTGGCATCCGAACAACGACGAGTGGCAATACTACCTGGAAGGTGAAGGGCGCATGGGCGTGTTTGCGTCGTCAGGGCAGGCCAGAACCTTTGACTACCGGGCAGGGGACGTCGGCTATGTGCCGTTCGCGATGGGCCACTATGTTGAAAATACCGGTAAGGGGCCGCTGCGTTTCCTGGAGTTATTCAAAAGTGATTATTACGCTGATATTTCCCTGAATCAGTGGCTGGCCGGTACGCCGCGCGATTTGGTGAAAGAACATCTGCAGCTTGATGATGCCTTTATGGATGCGCTGTCGCTGCAGAAAAACCCTGTGGTGAAATAACGCTCATGGCCGCATGTCGGCCATGATTGTCAGAGCTTGTGGGTCTGTTTTACGGCTGCGTGGACAGCCCACGCTTTTTCCCCAAACCCCAAACCCCAAACCCCAGACTATGACCCGGCGGCTGCCGTGCTGCCCTGATGAAAAATCATCTGCCAGCCATGCGCTGCGGATAAAACCCAGTGGGACGAACGTAATGCGGCACGGCTGCCGTCTGGCTGCGCGGTGCGGTAAAGCAAAATGGCATGCTGGGTTCCGACCTCCATTAGTTGAAAGTCGCTGCTGATAATGGCCTGCGCGTTCTCTTCATTCATTAGCGCCGCGATGATTTGCTCACGGTTCAGCAGCGTGCCTGAAAGGGTGATCTCTTTAAATTCGGGATGCAGTCTCTGGTCAAGCCACGCCAGATCGTGGCGCTTTTCATGATGCAGGCTGCATTCCAGCACCGTCAGGGCCGCCAGCAATGCGAGGTGAAGCGCACGCTCATCCTGACGCGGCGCGGAGTGGTGAATCACCTCAACCTGTGAATCGAGCTGAATCGCAGGATAATGTTCCTGCATTCCGGCCAGCAAGACCGCATCGGGCCATTCATCACCTTTGCCCAGATAGTGCGCGACGGATGACAGCGGCATGGTCACCACCTGCGCTACATCAACGATCACCCAGGTCGCAGGATCCTCGTTACTGACATAGCAAAGTGGACCCGGCGTAATCTTCTGTTCCTGCCAGCGAATCGTATGGCGTTTTTTGCCCGCCCGCAGCGCTGTCATCAGGCGGGGTACAATGTTGAGCGTTTGCATCACGTAGCTCCGTGCGTTAACGGCGTTGCTCAACCCTGGCAGGATATGCGTCGCCCATCAACCTGCCGGGCAGGGATTAAAGCGCGACAGCCAGCACTGACGCAGTTCCCTGGCCTGCAGGGAAACGGCGGCCGTGTCGCTGGCATGGAAGCCATGAAAGGCACCGGGCCAGACGTGCAGCTCGACGGCAACGCCGGCACGGATCAGCCGTTGTGCATAATCGAGGTTCTCATCCAGAAACAGGTCCAGCGTGCCGACGCCGATCCAGGCAGGGGGAAGCCCGGCAAGGTTGCTGGCGCGTGCCGGTGCGGCATAAGGCGAGATCGTTTCGCTGCCGGGTTCCTCGCCCAGCAGGGCGGTCCAGCCAATACGATTGTATTCTCGCGTCCAGACAAACTCGCCGGTCACGGGATTGGGATGTGTTTCCGTCACCGTGCGGTCGTCCAGCATCGGGAACATCAGATTCTGGAAGGCCAGTTTGGGGCCATTGCGATCCCTTGCCAGCAGCGCCAGCGAGGCGGCCAGCCCGGCACCGGCGCTGTCGCCCATTAAGCCGATATGTGCCGGATCGATGCCCAGCCTGTCGGCCTGGCTTACCATCCAGTTCAGCACCGCATAGCCGTCCTCCAGCGATCCGGGAAACACCGTTTCCGGGGCCAGGCGATAGTCCACCGAGACCACCACGCAGTTCTGGCGCAGCGCCGTGGCACTGGTCAGTGAAAGCGACTGCTCCGGGCTGCCGAACAGGTGACCGCCGCCATGAATGTGCAAAATGCCCATGCGCTTTCCGGTGGCGGTTACGGGCGTTATCACACAGACTCTGACGGTGGGACGATCGGGAAAATCAATCTGCTGCTCATGGATGTGAAGCCCAAGGTCGCCATAAGACTGAACCTGCTTAACGGCAGCATCCTGACGCTGTTGGCGCAGTGCCACAATCGTTTCAGGCGTGAGTGCCAGCGGCGCGCTGTTTGCGAGAATGGGAAGTAACTCGGGATCGACTAAATGCAGCGTGTTCAAATCACTCCTCTCCTGAGGCTTAAGTGGCAGTGAGCCGCTCTGCCGGGATGGACGACAGAGATTGAAATACACTGACCTGCTGACAGCGCCTGTCAGCAGGTCACCTCAGTGACGTTTAACCGGGTTAGCGGCGGAGGTCTTCGCCATTAGAGGCAATCAGTTTTTTATACCAGTGATAGCTCTTTTTCAAGGTACGTTTCTGACTACCGTTGCCCATATCATCCTGATCCACATAAATAAAACCGTAACGTTTAGACATTTGACCGGTCCCGGCACTCACCACGTCGATCGGCCCCCACCAGGTATAGCCAAAGAGCGCGACGCCGTCGGCAATGGCTTCTTTCATCTGTTCGACATGCTGGCGCAGGTAGTCGATGCGGTAATCATCATCAATGCTGCCGTCGGCCTTAACGGTATCCACCGCGCCCAGACCGTTTTCGGCAATAAACAGTGGCTTCTGATAACGGTCATAAAGCTGGTTCAGCGCCAGCCGCAGCCCTTTAGGATCGATTTGCCAGCCCCATTCACTGGTTGCCAGGTGCGGGTTACGTATTCCGCCGGTAATCAGGTTGCCCTGCGCGCCGGTCAGCTTTTCGGGATGGGCGCTGACGGTGCTGGACATGTAATAGCTGAAGGAAACGAAGTCTACCGGATGTTGCCGCAGGATCTCATCGTCACCCACGGCTTTGGTCAGCTGAACGCCTTTCTCCGCCAGCATTCTGCGGGCATAAGCCGGATAGTAGCCGCGCGCCTGCACATCGCTAAAAAACAGCGAAACGCGCTGCATCTCTTCACATGCCTGTACGTCATCCGGATGACAGGTATGCGGATAGAGGATCTGATAGCTAATCATACAGCCCACCTGAGAACCGGGAATTATCGCGTGGCAGGCCTTAGTGGCCAGCGCACTGGCGATAAACTGATGGTGCGCGCCCTGATATTTATCCTGCTCCAGATGAGGATGACCTTCCTCGATCACGCCGACGCTGACGTAAGGATGATGCTTCACGCAGTTAATCTCGTTAAAGGTCATCCAGTACTTCACCTTGTTGCGATAGCGGGTAAAAACCGTGGTGGCGAATCGCACGTAGAAATCCACCAGCTGGCGATTTGGCCAGCCGCCGTAATCCGTCACCAACGCCAGCGGTATCTCGTAATGCGACAGCGAGACAATGGGTTCGATTCCGTGCGCTAGCAGCGCATCCAGCACCTCATCATAAAACTGCAGGCCTGCCTCGTTAGGTTCGGCTTCATCGCCGCGCGGAAAGATACGCGTCCAGGCTATCGACATCCGGAAGCATTTAAATCCCATACCGGCGAACAGCGCGATATCCTCCCTGAAATGGGTGTAAAAGCCGTTGCCTTTGCGCTTGGGATAATACTTTTTACTGTCCGGGTTCTGCGCCTCTTCAACCTGCGCATGCGTCATGCTAAGCCACTGATCCAGCCACTGCGTGGGCGGTGTGGCCGCGTCGAAGGTATAAACATCGGACACCGATAACCCTTTGCCGCCGATATCCCATGCGCCTTCAAGCTGATTCGCGGCGGTGGCACCGCCCCACAAAAATCCTGCTGGAAAGGTCGTTGAACTCGTCATGCTTTGCTCCTTAAACCGCCGCGGCGGTGAGTGTCAGAAAGGCCTCGCGACTGGCGATATGCCCGGTAGCTTTCACCGGACGAATCTCGTCATAGCGCTCGCTGTTGGTCACAATGACGATCACGCTCGGATCAATGTTCTCCGCCTGAAGCGCGGCCAGATCGAAGGTGACTAACAGATCGCCCGTGCTGATCCACTGCCCGGGCTGAATATGGCTGGTGAAGTGGCGGCCGCCGAGTTTGACGCTGTCGATGCCAATGTGGATCAGGATTTCCACGCCGGTATCGCTTCTGAGCCCCAGCGCATGGTGAGTTTCAAACAGCGACTCGACGTGGCCGTCCACGGGAGAACGTAGCTCGCCACCAGAGGGATAAATAGCCAGCCCTTTGCCAAATATCTCATCGGCAAATACCGGGTCCGCCAGCGTATTCAGCGGTGTGATCTCACCACTGGCAGGCGCAAAAAGCGTCTCGGGTTCGTGGCGCCTGGCGCCGGATGCGGATGCCTCATCGGCGGCGGGCAAGTGGGCAGATTCATCAAAGCCCAGCATCACGGTGAGCAGGGCAGCGCTGCCGAAGGCGATCGCCAGACTGAGCAGGGCATAGATAAAGGTCGGGCCGACCAGCGCGGGGATGCCGGGCAGCCCGCTAAGCGCAAACGCATAGGTTTTTACCCCCATCGCCATCGCGAATGCGCCGCCGCAGGCCCCGCCGAGCAGAGCGGCGGCAAACGGGCGTTTGTAACGGATGTTGATGCCGTACATCGCGGGTTCGGTAATGCCCATCGCGGCGCTGAAGCTGGTGCTGAGCGCCAGTGACTTAAGCTTTTTCTCTCTGGCCCGCAGGAACACGCCGAATGCCGCACCGGCCTGGCCGAGATTCGCAACATA
Source organism: Pantoea ananatis LMG 2665 (assembly GCF_000710035.2). Taxonomy (GTDB): domain Bacteria; phylum Pseudomonadota; class Gammaproteobacteria; order Enterobacterales; family Enterobacteriaceae; genus Pantoea; species Pantoea ananatis. The sequence goes on from NZ_JMJJ01000004.1 coordinate 764,031, forward strand.
GAAAAGGATTTTAAACGGATCGAAACCCAGCTGGCTGATGTTGTGGATCATCACGGGCACCAGCACATAGTGCATGCCGGTAATAATAATCAGCGACAGGGTTCCGCCCACCACGATGCCCGCAACCATCCCCATGTTTTCAACCAGCCAGATAATGCCGCCAGTCAGCGCGTTACCGGCAAAGATCCCCAGCGGGCCGATGGCGATAAGCGTGACAGGCGTGACGATCAGCAGGCTCAGAAGAGGAACAAACATGGTTTTCAGCGAGGCGGGCATCACGCTATCGATCAGGCGTTCCACGTAACTCAGTAGCCATATCGACAGCAGCACCGGAATTACCGTTGAGGCATAGTTCACCGCTGGCACGGGTATTCTCAGAAAGTGGATCGGCTCACCGGCGTTGAACAGGGTTTGCAGAGCAGGGTGAAACAGCGAGGCCGCCAGCGCGACGGCAACGTAAGGGTTGGCACCAAACCGCGTTGCCGCACTGAACGCCAGCGCCAGCGGCAGGAAGTAAAATACGCCATCGCTAATCGCCAGCAGGATCTGATAGCTCTGATTGTGTGGTTCGAGCCACTGAAAAGCCACCAGCAGCGCCAGGATCCCCTTGAGAATCCCTGCGCCTGCAATGGCGGGAATAATGGGCGAAAAGATGCTGGATAACCCTTCCAGCACTGCCGAGACCGGATTGCGGCGTGAGGTCGGGCGCGGCGGAGTTTCTTTTAGCGATAGCTGGCTCATCAGCGCCTTGTACAAGGGTTCGACCTCATTGCCGATGATCAACTGAAACTGATCGCCAGAGAGATTTACGCCAATAACGCCCTCCAGCGCGTCCAGCGCACCACGATCAGCCAGGCTGTTATCTTTAAGTAAAAAACGCAGGCGGGTAATACAGTGAAATAAAGACAGGACGTTATCTTTTCCGCCAATCAGGGTAATAATGCGTTGAGCGGTTTTGTGATAATTCATAAATCCCTCCAGACTGAAGTCAATATGACGTCATCCACAATGACCGGCGTTAACCGGCTGGATCGTTTTCTGGGGTTTGCCTGATTGAACAGTGACAAGCCGGAACCTGTTTTTAATACTCTTTACGGGGGTAAAACGCTGGGCGTGCTGCGCTGCACAATATTCTCGATGTGTACTGTCAAATAGAGTTTTTCAGAATGACTCATGCTGTGGTGGTAATGCTTTTTGACAAATTCATTGATGGCCTCAACGCATTTGAGCGTGCGGGCGTAACGCTGCTGCGCCAGCGCAAAAAATTCCTCATCGTTGTTATTTAACACCTCGCCATCGATGACCCGCTGAGCAAAAAATTTCAGGTGCGTAATGAAGCGCTGATAATTCAGGCTGTGCTCATCCATTGACAGGGTAAAAAAGTATTTTACGATGTGCTGTAGCTGATAGAGGAGTTGGGTAATTTTCGCGGTTTTTCCCAGCGTATCGTGAAGCCCGGCGTTGACGATATGCAGCGCAATGCTACAGGCTTCGCTGTCCGGTAAGAGCATACCGGTTCGGGCCACCACCATGCCCAACGCCTGACGGCCAATCGCGTACTCGGCGGTATAAAAGTGGCGCACTTCCCACTCCAGCGGATTAGTAAGCGGCGCGTTATTTTTATGGCGTTGCAGCGCGAAGTGAAGATGGTCGGCCAGCGTCACATACAACCCTTCGCTTAATTTATGGTTTAGCTTTTCGCGCGCCAGGCTGACAATATCGGCGGTAAGCTGAAGAATATCGATGGGCACTTCACTGACCAGATCTTTAAAGCGCGCAGAGATCAACGAATCTTCCAGACGAAATATCTTTTCTGCTTCGCTGGGGTGAATACGGGCACCGTGGTGTGTATTAAATCCCAGGCCGCGACCGGTTAAAATAACTTCAAGGCCGTTATCATCAACGGCACTGACCACATTATTATTCAGAATTTGTCTGACCAGCATCGCTCACTCCTGAAACAACATCGGGCAAAACATAAATACAGCGTTGAAGGGAAATTCCCCCAGCCTGCATTCAGGTTTTGCCCGATAATCGGTAACAAGCGTGATGCCGTTTTATCCTGGCACCAGGAAAATTGATATTCAATACGAAATTGTGCAGCGGGTTATCCGGCGCGCCGATTTGTGATCCGCTTTACGAAAAGTAATACAGGAAACGGTTACGCAAGCGGGGAATCCCACTTCAAATACGCAGACACAGACAACTGCCAGCAGAGAAATACGATAAGACTGACCTGCCGATCGTGGCATTTGCCCGCTCTTTGCCCGTTAGCAGGCAAAGAGCGATAGCGGTGATGCTTAATCGTGCGCCGGGCGTTTTTGGCCCGTCAGAAGTTGTTCAAGCACGTCGATACGATGCCGTTGAGGCGTCGTAATGGCGTAGAAGCGCTCCTGCAGATCCGCAGACTGGCCGACGGTGACGAGCAATCCGCTACGCAGTTCATCCTGAACGACGACCTCGGGCAATACGGTGAGCCAGCCGCTGTCACGCGCGATCAGACGCAGCATCGCCATGTCATCGACTTCAGCGCGCACTCTGGGCCTTACGCCCGCTGTGGAACACAGCGCATCAAACTGCGCGCGCAAGGCATGGCGTGGGCCGGGCAGGGCAATCTCCACGCCATCCAAATCTTCCGGGATGCGCAGACTGCGCGATGCCCATTTGCTCGCCGGGCCGACCAAAGAGATGGACTGACTGCCCAGAAACACGAAGTGCAAAGGGCGATCGGTATCCACGGGAACGGTTTCATTGGCCAGCACCACATCGAGCTGATGTTGCATCAACCTGACCAGCAGGCCTTCCAGTAATCCGGACTCCAGCGTCAGCACCACACCAGGATCGGCAAGTGCAGGTCGAATCCAGTTTTCCTGATAATTGCGCGACAGGGTTGCCACGCTGCCCACGCGCAGCCGTGTAACACCGGCAGACCGGCCTTTTAAGCGTCCCAACATCTCCTGACTGAGCCCAAAGATGTTATCGGCATAAGCCATGACCAACTGACCTGTGTCCGTCAGGATCAGGCGGCGGCCTTTACGGATTAACAAACTTTCTCCCAGCCGGTCCTCAAGCTGTCGGATTTGCACCGAAACGGCTGATTGTGAGGTCGCCAGCTCTTCGGCCGCCCGCGTCAGGTGCCCGAGCCTGGCGACTCGCCAAAAATAGAAAAGGTGATGAAAGTTCAGCTGATTGAGGTTCATTTGTTCTGTTTTCGGTATCAATTTATTCAAATAAATATATTTTACAGAATAGTAACCGTCAAGGAACATAAGCTCAGTCACATTCATAAGGGCTATGCGATGAATATCCTTGAAGTTTTATACCTGGTTTGTTTTTTGGCACCTGCTGTTTTAATGGCGGGCTTAGCAGGGCTGACACGTTTAAGTGGGATGTCTACAACGGCGCTGTGGCGTGTGCTGCAGATTGTGTCGTATGGCGCCATTGCCTTCGCAGGCCTGTCCCTTGCCGCGGGCACCAACTGGGCGCAATGGCCTGGTTTAGTAAAAGCAACGACGTTTGGCCTGGTGCTGGCTTTGCTGGTGCAACTGCTTGGCAAAGTCATCGCATCATTTTCTGTGCGTTACCTTGAAGGCGAAGCGAACCAGCGGCGCTACATTGGCGCACTGTCCGCTGTACTGGGCAGTGTTCATCTGCTCCTGCTGGCCGATAACTGGCTGCTACTCATTGCCGCCTGGGCCGCTGTAGGCCTGGCGCTACAGCAGCTGCTTTGCTTCTATCCCGATCGCCCCTTTGCCCTGTTTGCAGCACACAAAAAGTATATTGCTGACCGGATAGCAGACGTGATGTTGCTCGGCGCTTCCGCGCTGGCCTGGTGGGAAGTGGGCAGTTTCTCGCTGTCAGCTTTGTGGGCGCAGATTGCCCAGCAGGGAGCGTCCGTGCCCTTGCAGGCGAGCGCCGTTTTGCTCGTGATGGCTGTTATTCTTCGCACGGCCTTGCTGCCGGTGCATGGCTGGTTGATACAGGTGATGGAAGCCCCAACGCCGGTATCTGCACTCTTGCATGCAGGCGTCGTTAATCTTGGCGGCTTTGTCCTGATTCGCTTCGCCCCGATGTTAGAACAGGCAGGCGCTGCGCGCGTGTTGTTACTGGTTTTCGCGCTGACGACCGCTGTACTGGCAGGCATTGTCATGTTGACGCGCATCAGCGTAAAAGTACGGCTGGCCTGGTCCACCGTCGCGCAGATGGGCTTCATGCTGCTTGAGTGCGCGCTCGGCCTTTACACCCTGGCAGCTCTGCATCTCATTGGCCATTCGCTCTACAAAGCCCATGCTTTCCTGTCCGCTTCAGAAAGCGTAAGACAAACTCGCCAGCAGACGCTGCACCGGACCTCGTTGCCCGGCACCCTGAGTGTGATGCTCGCCCCAGTGCTGACGATTTCAGCGGTGTTTCTGGTGCTGAGGCTGGCAGATCTGGCCGCCTGGCCCTGGTGGTGGAGCGGGGTGTTGGGCATGGCGTGGGCACCCTTGCTGTGGTTGCCTGATGCGCAAGACGACGGCGCTTCACCTGCCTCACAGCTTCTTTTCGGGCTCTTCACTGTTATCGGCCTGTCGATGATTGCCCTGTTTCTGCATGCGCTGCCGCTCGGCCTGCAGGATGCCCCCGATGAACGTCTGGGCCTGATCGCGCTGACAGGAATGGCGGCCTTGTATCTGTGCCAGGTGTTGCTGCAAAAGCAGCCACAACGCCTGTCGCGCTGGCGTCGCTGGAGCTACGCGGGGTTTTACCTGGACGAAGCCTATACGCGCCTGACGCTGCTCCTGTGGCCAACGACCTGGGCATCCGGCAATGCCACGCCCGTTAAACCTGAAATGCCTGATGCACCTGTTGCTGACAGGCCGCGCTGAATAACACTGACAACCCGGAGCGTTTCCTGATGGATACACTGACCAACAAAGAGAAATCCGTGTCGGCGAGCCTGACGCAATCCGCACGCAATGCAGATTCACGGCAGGCCGCCATTGAGCAAGCTTGCCACCGCGCCTGCCAGGCGATTGCACCGGCATGGCCACTGGATCGCGCCATCGCTGTCAATCCTCATTGGGCGCGTATTGGCATGCCGGTGCGCAGGGTGGCCGCACGCATGGCTGCGCTCGGCGGTATTCAGGTTTTCCCTCCGCGCGATCGGCAGATGCAGGCCTGGCGTGAGGGGCGTATTAGCGTTGCCGATCTCACCCAGGCGCTGCACCAGCTACCTGAGGCGCAAGCGGCCGGCCTGACGGTTGAACAGTGCACGCAGGCGCTGCAAGCAGGTAGCCTGCAAGTACAGTTACCGCTGCTGATCGATGTGCTCGACAACGATCCCCATCGCCACAAAAGGTTATCCTGGCGGCAAGCCATCACGCATCAGGTTAGCCAAACCTGTGCGGCTTACTTCGACGAACATCAGGCGAGCTGGCAGCCCGAGCGTCATCAGGGCTTATATGCCTTCTGGCTCGACACGCTGAAGCACGACCATGGCATTGGTCTGTTAATGGGCTTACCGAACATCAGGCAGGCTATCAAGACGTTACCGGATAACGCCGTGGACGCTGGAGGCTGGGTCATTGAGCGGCTTGGCCTGCCTGAAACCGTGTGGGCAGATTATCTGGAGTCGGTGCTGCTTACCGTTAATGGCTGGGCCTCCTGGTGCGCGTATCTCGGCTGGCAGGCAGGGTTGGCGGGCGGTAAGGATGCGCACCTGCGTGAGTTACTGGCTATTCGTCTGGCCTGGGGCATCATCCTTTTAGAATGCAAAGATGATGCCGCCACCCGGCAAGCATTTGCTTCCCTTCAGCAGGCCTGGGCTCAGGCTCCTCACGTGCTGGAGGAGACCGAATACGCGCTGCGGGTTGACGAAGTGTGGCAGCTGGCGCTGGAGATTGGCTATCAGCGTGAGTTGGCGCATCGGCTGGCCACGGCTAAGGGGCAGGATGTGGACGCTGAGGCGATCGAAGTCCAGGCCGCTTTCTGCATTGATGTTCGCAGTGAACCGTTGCGCCGCGCCCTGGAGGCCGCGAGTCCTGGCGTTCAGACGCTCGGCTGTGCGGGGTTCTTCGGCCTTCCGGTTGCGTACACGCCTCTTGCTACCCAAGCCCGGCGCCCCCAGTTACCCGGCTTACTTGCGCCTTCCATCGACGTCAACGACCGAATTGTGAGCGCGAATTCGACGCCATCCCGGGCCGATACAGCGCTGCAAAACGCAGCCAGCAGATCGCGTCAGGCCCGATTTGCCATGGCCGACCAGTGGAATGCCGTTAGCCACTGGCCCGGTGCCGCCTTCTCCTTTGTGGAAGCGGTCGGACTGGGCTACTCCGTCAAGCTGGTGAAGGGGTTACTGCCGGGCAAAAAAGCACGTGCCAGGGACGATCTGGCTGGCCTGGCTGCGCGTTACCGTGCGATCTGCCGTCCACAGTTGGTTGGGCTGAATACAGAGGCTAAAGTTAAGCTGGCGGCGGGGGTTCTTCATGCCATGGGCCTGGCGCAACGTCTGGCTCCGACAGTGCTCCTTGTCGGTCATGGCAGCCAGTCAGCTAACAATGCTCACGCAGCGGCACTGGACTGTGGTGCCTGCTGTGGCCAGACCGGCGAAGTGAATGCGCGCAGCCTGGCCCAGTTGCTCAATGAACCGGCGGTTCGCCAGGGGCTGAAGTTACAAGGCGTGGACGTTCCTGATTCAACGGCGTTCGTGGCTGCGCTGCACAACACGACCACCGATGAAATCGAGTGGTTCGATCTCGACCTGCTGCCCCAGGCGGCGCGTGCACGCTGTGAGAGGATACAACCGATTTTTCATCAAGCCTGCGATCAGGTACGCCGTGAGCGAGCGCCCGGTCTGCAACTGGACCCGCAAGCACGTGAGGATGTGTTACTGGGTCAGTTACGCCGTCGCGCTAACGACGGCGCGCAAACCCGACCGGAATGGGGACTCGCGGGCAACGCTGCCTTTCTGATCGCGCCGCGTCACCGTAGCCGCGGCGTAGTACTGAGCGGGCGCAGTTTTCTGCATGATTACGACGCCAGTCAGGATGTTGACGGTAGCCTGCTGGAGGGCTTAATGACCGCTCCGATGCTGGTTACACACTGGATCAACTGGCAGTATCACGCATCCACTTGCGATCCGCAGCGACTGGGCAGCGGCAACAAGGTGCTGCATAACGTGGTGGGTGGACGCATCGGCGTCTTTGAGGGCAACGGCGGCGATCTGCGCATCGGCTTGTCACGCCAGTCGCTCCACAACGGCGAGCACTGGATGCACGAGCCGCTGCGCCTGACAGTGGTTATCGACGCACCGCAAACGGCCATTGAAGCGGTAATCGGAAAGCATGAGGTCATCCGGCAACTGCTGGATAGCGGCTGGCTCCATCTGTGGCGCTTTGAGGCGGCAGGTTTGGCGCGCTATGCGCGCGGATGCTGGCTCGCGTTGGACCTGTAGCGTACCTGAGGTCGTATTCGCCCCGAGCCGTTTGCTTGAAATCGAGCGGCTGCCTGTTCAGGGCAGCCTCTGCAAATGGCTGTTACCGCCCCTGAAGATAACGGATGCCGTGCCGGTACACATCTTCAGCCACTGCCGATGTACGGGGGATGACAAACGGCCCCAATGCTCTGTCGTGTTTGAGACGCGCAATCCAGGCTTGCTGACCTTCTGCCCCAGATAGGAATTTTACCGAAAAATACAGGCTGCTGGATTAAGTCGCCCGGCAGAGATCAACCGCGCCCTGCAACGCTGCGTGAGTGCGGGATAATCAGCATCAGGGGGCGCAATTTCTGTGGATGTCGTAGATACCAACGCATCGGCGATCACTTCGCACCAGGCGCAACGCCTGCGCCGCACGACATCAGCTTAAGAATGCGCGCGGGATCGTGTTCGCTGTGCGCGAGGAGGAGACATCCACCGTTTTCCTGATGCGGATAGCGGTTTTGTTGGCGTCTTCACTGACGCATTAACAGGGAGCAGGGCGGTATGACCGCACAAATTACACATTTACAAATTTAAATGTGTAAATATAATGTTGTCTTTCTTTCTTCTCACAGGATAATTGTTATGTCGTCTCTCTTCGCGCCCCTGACGCTGGGTGATCTCAGCTTGCGTAACCGTATTGCGCTCCCACCGCTAACCCGTTGCCGCAGTGAGCAGCCGGGCAACGTACCCGGCACAATGATGGTGGACTACTATCGCCAGCGTGCCAGTGCGGGATTTATGGTAACCGAAGGGACGCAAATTGAGCCACGCGGACAGGGATATGCCTGGACACCTGGCATTCACAGCGAAGCACAAATCGCGGGTTGGCGAAAAGTAACCGACGCCGTTCATGCAGAAGGTGGGATCCTCTTTTGCCAACTCTGGCACGTTGGTCGCGTATCGCACAATGAACTGCAGCCCGGAAAGCAGCCACCTGTTGCACCTTCAGCCGTTGCCGCCAGCGGCGTACGGGTGTTTATCGAAACCGGGCCTGGTGCCGGTATTCTGACGGAACCCAGCATGCCGCGCGAGTTAACCACATCGGAAGTGAAAGCGATTGTGGCGATGTACCGTACGGCGGCGGAGAATGCTAAAAAAGCGGGCTTTGACGGTATCGAACTGCATGCCGCCAATGGTTATCTGATCAATCAGTTTATTTCTGAACATACTAACTTCCGCACCGATGAATATGGCGGTTCGCTTGATAACCGCCTGCGCTTCCTGCGTGAAGTTACCGAGGCCGTGAGTTCGGTGTTTGGCAGTCATCGTGTCGGCGTGCGTTTCGCGCCGCTGTTCTCAAACACAGAGGAAGAGCGCGTTTATCTGGGGCTGGTGGAGAGCGATCCGCAGGCTACCTACCTCCGTGCGGCCCAGATGCTGAACGCGCTCGAAACGGGATATCTCTCCATCGCCGAAGCTGACTGGGACAACAGCCCGGATATGCCTGAAGATTTTCGCAAAGCGCTTCGCGAAGCCTTCCGTTCGCCCATTATGTATTCGGGCCGTTACACCAAAGAAAAAGCCGAGCGCATGCTGGAAAAGGGATGGGGAGATCTGTTTGGCTTCGGGCGCACATTTATCGCTAACCCCGATTTACCGGCGCGTTTCAAAATGGGCTATCCGCTGAACGACGTCGATAGCGCCTCACTGTATGGTGGAAGCCAGAAAGGCTATACTGACTATCCTTTTTATTCTGCTTGAGGTTTGAAGACGGCATGACACCCGAAAATGCCATTAAATTACTGGCCAACCCGACACGGGTTGCGGTGCTCAAATGGCTTAAAAGCCCTGACGAAGCCTTTGCTGATTATTCTCAGCTCTATCCCTTCGATCAGTACGGTGTCTGTGCCAGTCTTATTCAGGACAAAGCGGGCCTTTCACAGCCCGCTACCTCACTGTGTCTTAAAGCGCTGCATGATGCCGGTCTGCTTGAGGCCAGTAAGGTAGGCAAATGGACCTACTATCGCCGACGCGAACAGGCGGTATGCGAGATGAATGAGGCGATCATCAGGTCTCTCCAGCAGCTGTAGGCGGCTTCTCAAAGAGGAATGACCCTCTTAAAGCAGTGCATCAGACATTAAAATCACCCGCATATGCGCACCTTCGCTTGCGGCGCAACGCTCACAGACTCGTGGAGAAACGCTCACAAAGCGCCCACAGTAGACTGGATGGATGCCGGAAGAGCAGGGGATACAGGCCGTTAACGTTTAATGTATGGTCAGATAAAACGTTAACCGTCCCGCGATATTGCCTGTCGCTTTCAGGCCGCGTCCGGGCAGGGCAGGCTGAGAACCATCACCGTAACAGATTCACCCGCTACGAGACGTTGTTCACGTTCTTTCCAGCCTAAATTCCGGTAAAGCGCCTGCTTGTCAGGCGTATAGAGCCAGAGTTCAGAAATATTTCTTTCAGTAGCTAATTCAACGATGCGTTTTATTAATGCAGAGCCTATCCCCTTGCCACGATGAGTAGACCGGGTAACAACCTCGCCTAACCAGTACACGCGCTGGGGGTTATCTATAAGTTCATAAAGGATAAGGCTACCAGTAGCAGTCACCTTATTCTCAGCGTCCAGGGCAACCAGGGTAAACTGCTCTGTGTCTGAACTATTACGCTCGGTAAGACGCGTAAGTATCTGCCTGGATTCCGACCATGAAGACAGGTGAGACCACTCATCAAACAGTAACTCCGTCGTCTGATTAAGATAGTCCGGGTCATCCATAAGGTATTTGATGTACATTTTAGACCTGATAATCAACAATTTAATTTTTGTTATAACGTCTTCAGGTTCACGTTTCCATTAGATTCATTATCCGGTACGTATCAGTTTGACAGCCTGACTGAGCTGAAGGTCCGCTATGAGCGAGGAGCGGCCGTTTGGGGTGTTCACAGCAGGTGGAAATTTTACTTACACAGCCGTGTTGGGGTTAACGGGAACCGATCAAGACATAAAATTGCCCGTTCGTTCCTTACACTAACTGAACAGGTAATCGGTAAGCAGGCCGAAAGCGGTGTCGATTTTAGAGAGAAAAGGCATTGGCTAATTTTTCAGCAAGCAGATACCAGAAGCTGACCGGCATTTTTCCAGCTGATTCTGAATACCGGGGCATGATCTGATGAAGGCATATCGGATAATGTTCTCTCCACAATGGTGCCCCCGAGGCGCTGATAAAAAGCTGTTGCCTGGGTGTTATCTTCAAACACCCATAAATAGAGCGGTGACTCATCATCCCTGCTCTTGACCCATTCGGCTGCGCGACAGAGAAGTTGTTTTCCTACACCGTGACCACGTAGTGAAGAGCTTACATGCAGGCTGTCTATATAACAGCCCCACTGCGCGTCATAGTGGAGCTTAATACATATGAAGCCTTCAACCTTTCCATCATATTCAGCTACAAACACTGTTTCGCTTTCATTGCTCTGATTCAGTGCTGAGCGCCAGTGTGAAAGTCGATCTTTCTGCGCCTGATTTTCAAGGAAATCCGCAGACATCACTTTCGTGTAGGTATCTCTCCATCCGGCGGTGTGTAGATGTGCTATTGCATCGGCATCACTGTGCTGAGCCTGTCTTAAGTGAATCACTGTTACCTCTCACAAACGCAATGGCGTTTCATGTTAGCAAAATCACATTCAGTCGAAAATCAGCTTACCAGGTTCAAACCATACATCACATCTTGCGCAAGGATGAAAATGAATCTGGAAAACTCATGGTGACAGAATGCTTACCTCATACGTAAATGTCCGCTTCTGGCACAGGGCTGCTGTTGCAGCCCTGACAAACTTAGACTTCAATCGATTCAGAAATCTCTAACGCATCATCGACTTCAATACCCAGATAACGGACCGTGCTTTCCAGTTTCTTATGACCTAACAGGAGTTGAATCACACGAAGATTCTTAGTTTTCTTGTAGATCAGGTAAGGTTTTGTTCTTCTCATGGAATGTGTACTGTAAAGAGAATCTTCGAGACCAATTTTTGCTACCCACCCATGAAAAATTCGGTTGTATTGCCGGGGTGATATGTGTTGGTTAATACCGACCCGAGATCGGAACAGGTAGTCTTTACTGCGTAAATTGCCAAGCTTTATCAATGCAGAAACAGCCTCTCTTGTCCCTTTGGTTATCTCAAATTGGACAGGGCTGCCGGTTTTCTGTTGTAGCACCGTAGCTCTGCTTGAAACAGAGCTACCATATGCAACATCAGATACTTTGAGTTTTACCAGATCACAGCCTCGAAGCTTACTATCCAGGGCCATATTGAACAGAGCCAAATCGCGCGTTTTACCTTCCAGTTCAAGCCTGATTCGGATCCCCCAGATATGAGATATCTGAAGTGGTCTTTTTTGGCCGATGATACGGTCTTTGTTCCACGGTGATGTGTTCATACTCAAATCTCCTGAAATGTGGGTGATCTGAGTATGGCTGTCCCTCATGAGCGAGAAACGGTCATTCAGGCTATCCGATCAACGGCCAGAGTTTAGAGCCCATTGCCAAAAATGAGACTTCTCTCTGCAGGTGATCCATTTACGGAAACGCAGGACTTGCACCAATAAAATGAGAGTTGGATCTGAGCTGCCTGTATTATTCTTTCTGAAGTTTCCTTCTTGAGAAGGCTTCTGTTGGAGTGCACAACCCCGTGCTTGCCCTTCGCAATGAGTGGATTGCTTCCTTGATGTACTCATCTGACCTCCACCTTGCCTCATGAACCTTTTCTGAAAATTGCCGATAAAACATTCACCGCAATCAAATCATGCGGCTCTGTACACATTACTTATCTTTCCTTTAAGGGAAGTATATTTCGTCAGCACCATGCATGAATGCTGACGCCTACACCAGGAATAAATATGAACAACATTAGAATCGGAGTGCGTCTCGGTATCACCTTCGGGTTTATGGCGCTCCTTGTTATGTTTATGGTGCTCATCGGCATCGTAAAAATTAATGCTCTCGGTAATGCCAATGATGACATATCAGGAAGTCTTTACACCAAAGCCTCCACTTCTCTGTCGATCCGTTACTACACATCAGATATGAGCCGGCTTGCGCGTAATGCGATTCTCCTTAAAGACGTTGCAAAAAGGGAAAAAGCCATCAGCGATTATCGCGGCGAAAGACATGAAGTTGACAGTCTTCTCAGTCTTATTGGTAAGCAGGTGAATACGCCCCAGGGAAGCGAAATTTTCACCCGCCTCAAGGCCCGTGCAGAACTTTTTCTGCCTTTCATTGATGAGGTGGTGGCACTTGCCCAACAGGGAAAAAGCGATGATGCCACCCAACTCCTGTTTGGCCCCCGTTACCAGACTCAGGGAGACTTTATGGCGTCGCTGAAAGAGATGCAGACCTTCCAGGAGGCCCGAATGAGCTCTGCCGCTGCGCAGGCTCGCGCCGACCGTTCGGGTGCGCTGATGATGTTAGTTGTTGCCGGCGTGGTTGCGCTGTTGCTGGCCGCGGTATCTGCCTGGGTTATCACCCGGAGTATCACGCGGCCACTTAATGTGGCCGTTGAGGCCGCCCGCCGGGTGGCGCGCGGCGACCTTACTGGTACCGTCACTGCAGATCGTAAAGACGAAACAGGCATACTGCTGTCTGCCATCAGTGACATGCAGGCTTCGCTGATTAACACGGTCAGCCTCGTGAGAAGCAATGCAGAAAGCGTGGCATCCGCCAGTACCCAGATTGCCCAGGGCAACACAGACCTGTCGCAGCGTACCGAGGAGCAGGCCAGTGCCCTTGAACAAACATCAGCGACCATGACGCAGCTCGGCGTGACGGTAAAAAACAACGCAGACAATGCCCGTCAGGCCGGCCAGCTTGCTGTAAGCGTTCGGGACGTGGCAAATAAAGGCAACGAGGCCACCACGGCCATTACCGGCACAATGAAATCTATCAGCGAAAGCTCCGGCCGTATCGCTGAAATCACCGCCGTCATTGACGGCATAGCTTTTCAGACCAACATTCTGGCGCTGAACGCCGCAGTGGAAGCGGCCCGTGCCGGCGAGCACGGCCGGGGATTTGCGGTGGTGGCAAGCGAGGTCAGGTCACTGGCACAGAGAAGCGCTTCGGCTGCGGGTGAGATTCGGCAGCTGATTGCAGCCAATGCTGATACTGTGGGACAGGGTAATGCACTGGTGATTCACGCGTCTGAAACGATGTCAGGAATTCTCTCCGCCGTAGGAAAGCTCACAGACACTGTTGAAGAAATCAACTCCGCCAGTGCCGAGCAGGCTCGTGGGATTGAGCAGGTAGGCATTGCCGTTACGGAGATGGACACGACGACACAGCAGAATGCTGCACTGGTTGAAGAGTCGGCCTCCGCTGCTTCAAGCCTCAGGGAGCAGGCGGAACGGCTTCTACAGGCTGTGTCTGTGTTCAGTCTGAGTGGCCCTTCTGCGCTTTCCGTTGCTCATGTGCCCGCCACGGTTGTAAAGCCGGGTTTTAAAACCGCAGCTGTAAAAACCCGCGCGGAAGACGAAGACGGAAGCTGGACGCATTTCTGATCGGTGTACAACGCCTGCTGCTGACGTGATGCAGTTAAGACTGAATGCTTTCGATAAAATGGTTAAATTTCTCCGGCTCGCCGGAGAAATATCAGAGGCATAAAGATGTTAACCGGACAAAATTACACGTCATTAATGCATTCAGATCCCAGCTAAGTCCGCTTCTGGCACAAAGCGGACATCATTTTCAGCAAGAAAAGTAAAAAGCGAAAGCCGAATTAACGATCTTCCGACAATCGGCCTGTGGCAGCAAGAGTCGCACGTCATTAGGGTGATGAATTGATCGGAAGCGGTGGGCCCGGAAAGAGGGTTAGCATTGTACTGACCATCGGTTGTCTCTCCGCGCCACTGAATAAAGCACGACCAAAACAGCCGTGCCTTATCAGGCTAAAGGAAAAGGGCTATTGCAGCTTAATGCCTTTCGTTTCGGGTGCCATCCACACGACAACCATCGCGGCGATAAAGGCCACAACGGTAGTCGCCAGCCCTGCGGTAAATCCTCCTATGCTGGCAACATAGCCAATGAGTAGCGGCGCAATAAACCCACCTAAGCGACCGCCGTTATAAGCCAGACCCATTAAAAAGCCGCGTGACTGTGTGTCGCCAATCATTTCGGCAAGGAACGGCCCGGAGCCGGCAAAGATGCCGTTTACACCAAACCCCGCCATAAAGATGGCGGCCATCAGAATCAATGGCTGAGTTGTCGCCAGATACAGGCCGACTGCCACAGCGCCGATAAACAGGTAGATCAAAAACATGGGTCTGCGTCCCCATTTATCTGCCAGGAGTGAAAACACAAGGAAGCCGGCAATCGCACCTGTTTGTAAGGCCAGTACAAATTTCAGGCTGTGCAGGAAATCAAGATGCTTCACTTCACGAAGATAGGTGGGCGTCCAGGTGAAAACCCCCCAGAACAGATACTGAATGAAAAAGATAAAGGTAAAGGCCAGTAACAGTCCTTTGAGGTTTGTTTTGCCCGACCGCGCCGTTTGGGTCGGTCTGTTAATCCGTTCCCGCTGGCGTGCCAGCCACACTGGCGATTCAGGCGTGATATAGGCAATGACCATCATGATAAAAACCGGCAAGGCGCCAATCATGAAAAGGTATCGCCAGCCGCCGTTTTCCAGTTTGCCTGTCATCGCCGTGACCAGTGCCGTCAGCCCAATCGCTAAAATGGCCCCTACCGGCAGTCCCATTTGCATCAGTGCACCACCCCGGGCACGGCGTTCAGGACGCCATGTTTCGGCGATGAGTGCTGCGCCAGAGGTCCACATCCCACCCATTCCCAGTGCCCCGCAAAATCGCAACAAAACAAAGGTTTGTTGATGATGAGAAAAGGCCAGGAGTCCTGAGAAAAGCGAATAGATCGTAATACAAATGAAAGCGGTTCTGACCCGTCCGATTTTGTCGGCGACCATCCCGAACAGAATGCCGCCAATGATCTGTCCGCCAGCCGTGGTGCTGATAAACAGACCCAGTTCAGTTTTGCTGACAGCAAACACCACGCCAAGCACAGGCAATAAAAGCGATAGCAAAAATGAGTCATAGCTTTCAAAAGCCCACCCGAGCCCACCCAACGCGAGCGTTCGTTTTTCTGCCGATGTTTGAGAGAGTGTCAGGTTGGCTTCATTCTGTTCCAGTGGATGAGCCTCATGCGGTCTTGATTTGATATTCATCAGCATTCTCCAGGGAAGATAAGCGATAGCTTAACGCTGCGGTGCGCCAGAAAAGATGTGCTTTTTCCTCGACGGACGCGTGCTCCGCCAACCGTTTGCAGGCGTTCCAGAAAACGCCATAGCTGAACATGCCTTTGTCGACCGGAAAATTGCTTGCAAACATACAGCGCCTGACGCCGAACGTTTCGACCAACGTTTCAAACAGTGGCCGCCAGGCGAGACACAGCGCCCGCGAGTCTGGCGGTGTGGCGCTTTGTGCGAAGGGAAAGCCCATGACAGTCATACCAAAGCCGCTGATCTTCATGCTCACGTTTGGCCGTTCAGCCAGAGCGGTAATGGATTTTTGCCACGCCTGAAAGGCGGTATCCCTTTTGCTGGCATAAGGCCCCGTGCCGAGCGGCCCGCCGCAGTGGTCCACAATGATATGAAGATCGGGCAACGCATCTGCCAGCGCAATAATGTCATCAAGCTGGGTGTGGTAAACCCAGACATCCAGCGAAAGTCCGTTCCGGACAAGGCAGGCTGCGCCTTTGCGAAATGCGGTAGTGGTGGCAAGGCCAGCAGGGGGTGTGACAGGGCTTGATACAACGCGAGGATCACTGTGCCAGGCAAGCGGATTACGCAGCCCTCGTAAACGTCCACCAGAGCGCGCCATCATGAGTTCAATGACGGGTTGCAGGTCATCCTCTGCCAGCAAACTGACACCACCCACTATCGCTTCGCAGCCTGATGCCTTGCCATAATGGCCACTGTCAAACATAGCGGCAGCGCCGCTCGCGAACTCAACCTCACCGACTGGCCTGAAGGTTTCTGGTCCGTTACGGCGCAGCATGGAACGGCACTGCACATAAACCGTCGACAGAACCCGGTGTCCGGACTGCTCAATATCGTGGCTGAAATCAGGAACCAGATAACGTCCTGACTGGCGATCCCATAAGTGATGATGAGCATCGACTATCGCCAGATCGGGCATCAACGCTTTTTCGTGATGCAGTGCCAGCCAGTTTTCTCTGACAGGCAAATGCGGTGCATTAACTGTCTCCATCGCTTCCCCTTATGCTTTTTAACCGCGTCTGTTTTGACGTTGCTCACAGGGCTCAGAAGCCAGGCTGAATGCAACTCAGGGTTTACAGGGTAAAACTGTGTTTTACAGAATGAATCGACTATAAAGTCATTTCCTGAGGGCAAGCCAGTAAAAAGAGAATGTTAATCGTGTAAATAAGGTGTTAATCACAAATAGCCTTTATTAACACCAAAGTTGCGTTTCAGAGGGAACATCCAGGTGCAAACTTTACGTATCAATCAGTAGAACATGGGCGAAAAGCGGACGTTGGCCATTCATATATCTATGATTTTTACGTTGACTTGCTTAGATGGATACCATTAATTCAGAGACTAATTGGCATGCTCTGAGGTTGCATATGTTGATTTATAACGTTTTTGGGCGGCCTTTTCGCCGCGCTGCTTCAGCGTGGCCAGCAGCTCGAAGGGATGGGGGGCCGCCTGGCCTGCACCCCAATAATCACAGCAATGCTGAAATATCAATGTCTGCTCCTGGCACAAAGCGACTATGCGTAGGTGATGTCTGCGATGAGCGAGAATTGGATGTTTTACCCATAAATCATCCTGACGTTTGGGTGGGTCATAAATTGCTTAACGCTACGATAATAAAGCTGGGTTAAACATGAGATCCATTCGGCGCGCGTCTGTTTTTACGCAACGATTGCCTTTGGTGAAGGAAAAGCCATTATATCTTTTTAGGTTAAAGGATTTTCTATGCGTGATTCTGCAAGCAAATCAATCGGGCTGCTCCTGTTCCCAGCGCTTACTCAGCTTGATCTTACCGCGCCATATGAAGTTTTCGTCAGGGCACCCAATACAAAGGTTCATCTCATCTGGAAAAACCTGGACCTTGTTGTTTCCGATCGTGGTATGGCTATACAGCCAACGACCACTTTTAACACATGCCCACAACTGGATGTAATTTGTATCCCCGGAGGGCCTGGTCAGATAAACCTAATGGATGATGAAGACGTTCTTTCATTTATCCGTTTCCAAAGTGAAGAAGCAAAGCTGGTGACTTCTGTATGCACTGGTTCGCTGATTCTGGGCGCAGCAGGACTTCTGGATGGATATAAAGCAACGACGCACTGGGCTTCTCTGGACCAACTCGCTCTGTTAGGTGCGGAGCCGGTTAATGAGCGCGTCGTCCGTGACCGTAACCGTATAACCGGCGCAGGTGTCACTTCAGGTATAGATTTTGCGCTCACCGTTGTATCAGAAATGCACGGGAGCAGTATTGCTGAAAATATTCAACTGCATATGGAATATGATCCCGCACCGCCGTTTACCTGTGGCTCGCCTCGAACTGCATCTGAAGAGCAGTTAAAAAAGGCGCGGGAACAAACAGCGCCATTTATTGAAAAGAGGCGACAGGCGACGTTAAAAGCCGCAGCCAGACTACAGAAATAAGGCTTAGCGAAAGAGGGGAGTTCCCTTTTCGACTTTCACTCCCCGCGCCTGGCACAAACCGGACATGTCCATCAGCAACGCCCGCATTAAACCGGGCAGCGGACAACGCGATCTCACGCTCTGCACGAGTGCTTGAAACCTGCCCGGCCAACGGCGCTCATAATGATAAGGCGCATTATTAAGATTATGCTCCAGCCAGATATGTTGAGGATCGGCGGATAACCGATCCTGTTGGCGCGTTATTTAAGATCCAGATCTGCAATCACACCTGCGACATCGGCAATATCTTCTTTCGACAACGGCAGCAGGGGACGAGGCAGACAGTCTGGATCGGTAAGCCCGAGTATGCCTGCTGCAGCGGCGATTACACGGATGCTTCCCCCATGTTTACGAAACAGCGCCCATAAAGGTTCCAGACGGGTAGTGAAGGCAGTCACGCGTTCATGGTCGTTAACTGCGGCGGCCTGCGTAATTTGTTTGGCGGTTTCCGGAAACAGACCACCGCAAACGGAATACCAGACTTCACAACCGGCATTTAACCCCAGACCGGCACTGGCGTCACCGCTGATACCAATGGTCATGCCAGGACGAAGATGTTGCCGTAATGCATTGACCCGTTCAGCCGCAGCAACGGGATGATCCGATACGCCTGGAATTTTAACTGAGCGAATGCCCTTCAGTGACGACAGCTGCCCGTGCAGTTCATCTGTGAACGTGAAATGCGTGGTCCGTGGGTTGTCATAAACACAAACCGGGACTGAAACATGTCGGGTAACCGTCTCATAAAACGCATAAACCTCTTCATTACGCAGCGGCTGGTAGCTCATCGCCGGAAGCAGCAACGCATCAGCGCCTGCAGACTGCGCATCTTCAGCCAGATGCAGCACGGCATCGGTGCTCATTGCACCCACGCAAACCATCATGGGGATTTGCCCGGCAATCTGACGGGCGAGCGTTGCGACGCGTTTACGCTGTTCCCTGCTCAAATAGGCATAGCTGCCGGTTGAACCCAGAATACCCAACGAATCGACACCGGCTGCCGTCAGGCGAGCCAGAATCTTAGTCAATCCCTCTTCATCGACACCACGCGCCGTGACAGGTGTTAACGGGAAAGCAGACAAACCGGTAAACATTCAGTTTCTCCAGAGCAGAGTTGAAGGCGTTATTCGCCGATGAGGGTGACGTGACACTGCAGCCGGGCCTTATTTCTTCAGGCCTTCGGTCAGCATCGTCTCCGCGTCATGAAGCTGCTCAGGTGGCATCTGAGGCAGACTTTCCAGAATAAACCACATGTGTTCAGCTTCAACGCTTAAGCGCGTTCTGATTCCCTGCCGCCCGTTGCAGCGACGGCTGGTTAATCGACATTATCGCACCAGACGACTTTACCAGGCGAAGGATATTCCACCGTCAGACCCCTTATTTAAGGGTATCAAAGGGGTTATCGTCACTCTGCAGAATGCTATTCCGGCTTACTTAGGCTGGCCAAAGTCTGGGACAGCAGATCCTAAGGGTGATGCCTCCACTCATCACATAAGCCCTGGAATGAGCTGCTGAGCGTTATAAAATATCAACATGGATTCGGGGAGGTGAAAGGACCAGTCACACCTAATTTACTGTAGCGACAGACATTCGGATTTATTTCTGTGCTCCTCAATCTTCCAGGCAATGCGGCTTAAATGAAAATACGAACAGCGTGCTCAGACAACATTTTCCCTCAGGCACTTGTTTACCGGGTTACCGCCAGTAAAGCGTTTATGGCGTCGCCCGGCCGCTCGACGAGAGGCCGGGAAATCCGCCATACCCTGAATCACCCGCAGAGCGATTCAATTAATGTGTTGCATCCATCGGTGGAACTCGCAGGATAAAAGCCAGTCTGATTCTGGGAAACATTCATTTCAGGACGTGCATTATCAGAACCTGAGCGTAGCCGTTGCCGTAATTTGTCGCTCCGCGCCGTAAAAACACGCCGTCGTGGCGTAACAGCCTGCGACGTAGTTCTTATCAAAAAGATTGTTAACATTTAAGCCAATTGATGAACCCGGCAGATTGAACCTGCTCAGATCGTACTGGATGACGGCATTCCAGATCGTGTAGGGCTTCACTTTAAAGGAGTTAGCGTTATCACCTTCCGTCGACCCGACATAGCGACTTCCCAGCCCTAACGTCAATCCGCTTAACGCCGTTTCATGAAAAGTGTAGTTTCCCCATAATGCCGCCATATTTTTAGGGATCTCATCTGGGCGATTACCTTCGTATGAGGTGTCTTTGGTATATTCAGCATCCGTGTAGGAATAGCTGCCGATAATATCCACATTTTCTGTCAGTGCTGCTTTCGTCTCCAGTTCTATGCCTCTGGAGCGTAACTCGCCATTTTGCACTGAATATAAAATATGCTCAGGATCTGACGTCAGATTTTTATCTTTTGTTATCTGGAACAGCGATAAGGTGGCGGAAATCAATTTACCGTCAGGTATATATTTGATTCCGGCTTCATACTGTTTGGCGCGAGATGCCCGAAACATTTTCCCTGTATAATCCGCTCCTGCTGTTGGCAGGAAGGATTCACTGTAGCTAATGAAAGGTGAAAGACCATTATCAAACAGGTAGTTCAGACCTCCTCGCCATGTAAATTCATTATCGTCCTGTTTGGAGGCGGAATTGTTATTAAGGCGATTGACGCTGTCTGCTTCAGACCAGTCATAACGACCACCCAATGTTAATAGCCAGTGATTCCATTCAGCCTGATCCTGCAAATAGAGGCCAGTCTGTTCAAGACGATCGACCTGACTCCTGTAACCGAAATATTGTACAGCGGTATTACCATACACAGGATTAACCAGGTTCAGACTGGATGCCAGACCGAGCGCCTGCCAGACATCATTCCGTGTGCGCCGGTAATCTATGCCCATAAGCAGGGTATGGTCTGTGTTACCTGTAGAAAATTTATTTTGCACCTGAGTATCCATCGCGAAGCTCGATAAATGCTCTTTGGCCGCAAGTGCACCCCGGGTTAAAAAAGAAGGATCAAACGGAGAAACACTGCTTCCATAGATGGTTCGGTAATCCATATCTACCGTTCCGTAGCGCAAGTTCTGACGCACAGTCCAGTTGTCATTAATTTGATGCTCAAAGGTATAACCGACTAACTTCTGCTTACGGGAAATTTTGTTATAACCCGGTTCCCCATCATTAAAACTTGTGGGTAATTTTCCACCCGCACCGCTGGTTACCGTGCCGTCTTTCGGTAAATAGCCAAACCATCCTATATTGGGTTCATCGAGGAAACTGCTTAAAAAAGTAAACTGAGTTTTGTCATCGGGGCGCCATGTGAATGAAGGCGCTAATGAATAACGCTTTGCTTTTTCACCCGTCTGTTGCTGGTCCTGATCGCTGGCTACACCTGTCAGGCGGTAGGTTAATTTCTCGTCATCATCAACCGCGCCGCCAAAATCAAAGCCCGTCTGGAAAAGATTATGGTTGCCAGTTTTAAACTGCACTTCGCGAATGGTCTGCGGCGTGGGGCGCTTACTGACCAGCGCGATAACACCGCCAGGCTCACTCAGACCATACAGAACAGATGCAGGGCCACGCAGCAATTCAGCACGTTCAAGCATGTAAGGATCGACCTGGAAGGAAGTAAAACTGTCGGCCTGAAGTTTGAGTCCGTCCAGATAAATATTATCCGAGATCTGGCTGAACCCCCGAATATTGACTGAATTAAAGCCGCTTACCGATCCCCGACTGTCAACCATCACATCTGCAGCGTAACGAAAAGCATCTTTCAGCGTCGGTGGGTCCAGCAAATCCATCTCTTCACGCGTAACAACGGTAATGGACTGAGGCGTTTTACGGAGTGGCGTGTCAGTTTTAGTCGCTGTCGCGCTTCGCTTTGCCACCACAGAGCCTACTGGCCCCCAGGCATTTTCTTCCGGGGGAGTCTCCCCCTCGCTTGTTACAGTGAGGGTATTCTGTTTAGTCGCAGCCACGGCGCTGTCTGCTGACAGTGCAGGGAATGACAGTGAACTCATTAATGCACTAAGCATTACTGCACAAGAACGTGGAATCAGAGCTCTTCGAACTTTCATGTCTGTATGTACTCGTCTAGGTTTAATAAAATACATTTCACTGAAACGAATAAGAGCCAGGTTGCTCACGATGTTTTTTTAAACATCAGTATGCTTTTCATAACGTTAAATCGTACCCGAATGGTCGTATCCACGCCTTCCATGACTTCGTTATCAGTCAATGCCACTTACCCTGCGCTGCAGTGAATTCAGCACCTGTTGCCGCTGCAGTACGCTGACTCCTGACATTTCAATCACATAAGACTCATGTAATTAAAAATAAAAATCATTCTCATTTAACAGCGAAAATCTTTTTTCCGATAGCGAAACACAGACATAAAATTTTTCATTTCAGCCAAAAGTTGCCTGTTTTCTTTACATCAGGGTAAAGACAGATTTAACGACAGAAAACGCGGGCGCACTCGGGCAATCGTTTCGGACAATTAAGGGATGAGTGCCTGTCAGACAGGCAGTTTAAAAGGGGGGAATATTAACGTTGCTGCAGAAAAGTCGGTTCTTTTACGCACTGTCGGTAAGGTAATGGCGCTGACAGTGCGAATCTTTTTCGTCTTACGTGCTGCCGGATGATAAGCAATACCCATCCAGAATCGTTCCCCTTAGGTGCCTCAACACTGTCTTGAATTGCGACGGGAGGTATGTTCAAAAAGAAGTCAGAGATGCTGCAGGAATGTTTCTTGGCATTATGGATTGTTATTGCCCGGCGTCTTCCGTCAGCGCCCGCCTCATACCGATAGCATCGCGCAGGGGATGACCGGTTAACGCAAGGCAGCGCTGTCAGTGCAGAAAGAAGGGTAACGGCTTTACCGTCGACGAACAGAGCGTGCAATGGATGACGGATCCGGCAGTGCCTTTAATCCAAATAAATTTTGCCGGGCATAATGCCCGAAGCTCCGCCTGTTGCCTTCTCTGTTCTTTCGAAAAGGTAGCGAGCGGGCGGCTTGCCTACTGCTTTTCGAAACATGGTGATGAATCCGCTGGCGTTCTCATAGCCAAGTTCCAGCGCGACTGTCTGAACACTCTCCCCACGGGTTAGCCGTTGAAGTGAAAGGATGACATGTAACTGCCGACGCCAATGACCAAAACTCATTCCGATCTCCTGCAGCATCAGCCGGCTCATGGTTCTTTCACTCATACCGATGCGATGGGCCCATTCGCCCAAAGAGGATTTATCAGCAGGTTCGGCCAGTAGCTTTTCAGCAAGCTGTCGCAGCCTTCGATCGCGTGGCATTGGCAGATGCAAATCTTCTACTGGTGCCGCTGATAATTCATCAAGAAGGGTTGCTATCAAGCGGCTTTCCGGTCCTTCTGTCGGATAAAGCCGCGGTAACCCCGCAGCTTTAAGCAACAACTCGCGCAGGAGTGGGTTTACGGAGAGTGTACAGCAGGTTTTTGGAAGCGCGGGTATCGCCTCAGGTTCAATAAACAGACAGTAACATTCTGTATTTCCAGAACCCCGTGCTGAATGTGGCATGTTGCCCGGTATCCAGACTGCACATTGAGGTGGAACAATCCACATCCCCTCGTCGACCTCACAATTGAGCACACCACGGACTGAATAGAGCAATTGCGACTTACGATGTTGGTGTGTTTCATGTTCCCAGCCATTTGAAATCATGGATGCGCTCAGTGCAAAGATGGGGCGAGGGATACTGTCAATATCAGGCAAAGCAACAGCATTCAGAGAAGATAGCCGGGACATGTATTCAACCTTGGTTTTGAAAGCAGCATTTGGCAATTTTGAATAATATTATGACCAACATTCGCAATGCAGTCTAAAAGGGATTCAGATAATTTCATTTAACAGGGGTGGAGGTTGCCTGGTGCGTTGCGCGTCATGCTGCCGAAGCGGCCATTTTTCAGCGCTGCATCAGGAGAGCTGAAAATCTTAATCAACCGATTCACAGGATTATGACTATGCAAATTGACGATGCCGATTTTCCCGTTGTATGGATAAAAATGAATGCTCCTGGAAAGGATTCGGCTGCCCCCGCATTTAGTGAATTCGAAGCGTTACTCGCCCGCAAAACACCCTTCGTACTGCTTAGCGGTGAAGGCTTTACAGAAAGCAAACATGAGCATTCCGCCGATGAGATGAAGATGACAACCCGCTGGATGAAAGCGCATAAAAATGAATTAAAAACCTTTGTTAAAGCGTCAATCCTGATTGAACCCAACACTGTAAAAAGGGCTGCAGCCAGACCTTTCGCCATTATTTATGAAAAATTTTGGGGCTATCCTTTATTGATGGCTGCTTCTAAAGAAGAGGCTTTAGCAACCGCAAAAACATTGCTTTAGGTAAAGCAGAAAAGTATCCCATTAAAAGAGACCACGACGACAACATCGCTATCAAAGCAGGGGCTGGCTAGGGCTCCCCGGACTGCTGCTTACTGACATACCTCGACCATTGTCAGTAAACAGCGTTATCCGGTACGTTTATCCGGTACACGCGCCCCTGGAAGCCGGCATCGCCAGTTGGGCAAACTTCGCAAGCACACCTCTTGTGTAACGTGGCGCTGGTGGGCTCCAGCGGTTTCTTCTTTCCTGCAGTAGCGCCTCATCGATATTCAGTTGCAGCAGTTGCCGATGGGCATCAATAGTGATGGCGTCGCCTTCCTCCACCAAGGCAAGGGTTCTGTCTATAAAAGCTTCCGGTGCGATATGACCGACCCCCATTCCCCAGGTGCCACCAGAGAAGCGGCCGTCAGTGATCAGGCCAACGCTCTCTCCCAATCCTTTGCCCACCAGGGCCGCTGTCGGAGAGAGCATTTCGGGCTTCCCCGGCCTCCCTTTGGGTCCTAAATATCCCAGCACCAGCACATCACCAGGCTGTATCCGATCCTCAAGGATCGCCTGCTTTGCGCTGGCTTCATCGTCGAATACGCGTGCCGGACCGGTGATAGCGGGCATCTTCAGGCCGCTGATTTTTGCGACCTCCCCGTCAGGGGCCAGATTACCCTTAAGTATTGCCAGGTGGCCTTCTTTTTAGAGGGGGGCCTGAAGCGGCAGGATGACGTTCTGATCAGGCTGCGGTTGTGCTGGAATATCCGCCAGCTCCTCTGCCAGGCTGCGACCGGTGATGGTCAGGCAGTGACCATGCTGACCTCGTTTCAGCAGCGATGGGAATAGCGCTGGTTCCTGCATCGCTAAGAAACCTGCAACGTCACGGCGTGCTTTACCTGCAGTTACAAGGCGAGGTGCCTGACCTTGAAACCGGGGTGGCCTGGAATCAGCAGAACATTTCGCCAGCTCTGAAGCGGTTGATCGACAGTGCTTCTGGGTGGGTTGCCGACGGTCATTAGCGGTAATTGCCTGCGCCATGAACGAAATGTGGAGCAACGGGTTAAGCTCCATGCTGAGACGTGAGCGACGATCTTACATGCCCCACGGGGTTCGTGGGGCACGATCCTTGTTACAGTGACGGATGAGAACCTTTCACAGGGCTTACTGCTTCCAGCAGAGAAGCAATATGGAGAATGACGTGCTCATCATGCCATTTGCCGACGATCTGCACGTTAACCGGCAAGCCTTCACGACTCTTACCAAACGGCAACACTACGCCAGGCAACCCTGTGACGTTAAGCGGCACCGTGGCACCTTGCAGATAAGTGGCATCAACGTCCTGACCGTCAATAACAAACCTGTCCACGCCGTGTTTATGCGCCGGGATGGGGAGTACATGCGTGATAAGCGCATCGTAGCGTGAAAAGTATTCCGCGAAGCCGTCACGCAATCGTTCGGCGGCCTGCTCTGCATCAATATAAGCAGACATCGGTGTATCAGGTAACGACAGCATGGTTTTCGCCATTTTGTAGATCTCATCAGGCTGGCGACCGGCCGTGGCCGCCGCAAAGGCGGGCTTCATTTCCATGACGTGGAGCCGGTTAAACACATCCAGCGCAAAGTCTTTCTCCAGTGCAGGAATGCCGACATGCTCCACAACGACGCCCGGTGCTTTTAGCGCTTCCGCAGCCGCCTTCACGATGGCGTTAACGTCCGGATCAACCGGACCAAAGCCCGGGCCGGTCATCCAGCCAATTCGCAGCGGACGCGATGCTACAAACGGCAGCCCGTCAGAATGAACGGGCGCAGCGCTGGAGAATGCGTCGTGACCATCCGGTCCCGAAAGCTGAGAGAATGCCAGGGCAATATCGCGAACTGAGCGGGCCATAGGGCCAACATGCCAGAAGCGGCGGGGCGCACGCGGCCAGATGCCTGTCATGGGCACGCTGCCGTGCGTGGCTTTCATGGAAGTGATGCCGGTCTGCGCCGCAGGGCCTCGTACCGAGATGGCCAAATCCGTGCCCAGTCCCAGCGGAGACATGCCTGCGGCAATCGCGGCAGACTCACCGCCACTGGAGCCGCCGGGCGTTCGGGTCAGGTCCCATGGGTTATTAGAGCGCCCGGACAGCAGGTTGTCGCTTTCAATCCAGTATGAAAATTCCGGCAGGTTCGTCTTAGCCAGCAGGATGCCGCCTGCTTTTTTAAGACGCGCCACGCTGGTTGCGTCTTCGTCAGGACGACGGCCTTTGAAAATAGGTGAACCACGCTGAGTCAGCACACCTGCCGTATCAATGGAGTCCTTTACGGTAAAAGGAACGCCGTGAAGCGGGCCCAGTTTCTCACCCTTCATCACGGCGGCTTCGGCAGCGGCAGCCTGCTTCAGGGCATCCTCTGCCACTGTTACAACAGCATTGACGTCCGGGTTAGTGGCGGCAATCCGATCAAGATGCGCTTGCATCACCTCAACGGGAGAAACGTCGCGGTTACGGATCATGCTGGCCAGGTGAGTCGCGTCTGAGTAATAAATTTCTTTGCTCATGATAAATCCTCTTGGTTAATAGCCTACCTAACAGTTGGTAGGTAAACTCTAGTCCTGTAAAATGACGCTGTCAATACCTACCTAACAAATGTTAGAATTGGGGTTCTGGCTTCTGGAGGAGTGACATAATGAGCAAAACATCCCGCGACGAAATTCTGAACGCAGCCCGTCTGGCGGCGCAGGCGCATGGTTATACAGGTTTGAATATCCGCGGACTGGCAGATGAAGTGGGGATTAAAGCGGCAAGCATTTACTATCATTTCCCCAGCAAGGCCGAGCTGGGTGCGGCGGTGGCCCAGCGTTATTGGGAGGATACGGCGCGTGACCTGGACGTACTGAGGGATGCGGAAGGCGATGCGCTCAGGAGTCTGAGCCGCTATCCAAAAATATTTCGCCGTTCGCTGGAAAGCGGAAACCGACTTTGTATGGGAAGTTTCATGTCGGCGGAATATGATGATTTGCCTGAACCTGTCAAAGTTGAGGTGCAAAAGTTTGCGGACGTCAATATCGACTGGCTGGCAGGGCAGCTACTGGAAGCGGGGATCACTGCGTCAGAAGACAGCAGAATGCGTGCCGGTGCCATTTTTTCTGCCATCGCCGGCGCACAGCTAATGGCCAGAAGCCGGAACAATATTCAGCTTTTTGATGAGCTTATTGAGGGATACAGGCTTGCAGGTCTGCTACCCGCAGCTGAGAGATAAAATTCTGAAAAAACGTAACTGACTGGCGCATTAAATAAGGTCAGTCTTTCGTTTATGCAGCTCCGGATATTTATATTTAGAGGAATAACACCGCATCGGGTTTATCTGTTCTCCGCGAATTCCCGTGAACGGAGGAGGTTCAAACTCACGACACCTCTGACCCTCTACAGGTAAACGGGTATCTGGCAAGACCCTGTAAAGAAACCGGTAGGAATGGCCGGGTCGGCAGGGCAGTAACCAGCACGCGACGCCAGCCTTTACTTTGTAAGAGGCTTTATATGCCTCATGCTCCAGTGCCTGGATGAATAGCAGTTTGGATGACGGTACTTTTTATCTCTTCCTCTCAGTGCAGACACCGCATCTGTAAACGGTGCCTGCAGCTTTTACGCGTTATGCATTGTCATCGTCGGTGCAACCGAGACCTGAAGAGGGATCATTACAACCCGGATTAATCTCCAGATGGTGATGCCACGCGGCCAGTTTGGTAGCGCTTTCATTAGTGGAGGCGTCTGCTTTTTGAGCGGACATTTCTTTAACTGAATCGGGCCCTAAAGTCGTGCGAGAAGGCAGATCATTTGCGAACGAAACGCCCTGCAGGCCAGCCAGTACGATCGCTGCTAACGCGGCGGTTTTAACTGCGTATTTTATAACAGATACAGGCATAACGATTCCTCTCAGCTTAAGAAAACAGAAGGCTGATTGCCCTGACAGCGCTCAGCGAATTGAGAAACGTAATCACAAAAACTTGCAGGAACACAGCGGGTTCCCTGGAAGGTGAAACCCAGATGCGCCTCGGTTATTCAAAGATTTTTTGATGACAGTTTGATGACGCCTTTAGTTAATTACGGTAAGTAAATATTAATAAGCGGAAGGCATGGCGTCCTGACGAACATGTGATACCTCGTATTTAGGATTAGGATTAAGTTCGGGAGAGCAGGCCGAATGACTCTTTTTTTAGTAAAATGACGTCTCTTTTTCAGTGATCTTCAGTCTGCTTCCTGAACCCTGATAAATTCAGCACAGTTCAGCGCTCTGTTCATCAGAGGCGTTATGCATGTGTGCGTTCATCGGTTGAATTCACAGCTCAAAGCGGACCTTCAGCTCAGTCAGCCTGTCCGCTTTGTGCCAAAAACGGACGTCAACGCTTGATAAAAAGTCATCTTTAGTGCTTATTAACATTCAGGAATCGGCATCCAAAATGCTGCAAAATGGGAGAAGGAATGCTTTTCGCAATAAGGTTTACGGATCACCCAGGTGAATACAATGTCAGAAAACAATATCTTAATCCTCATTTGGACTGGTTAAAGCAAAAACGAGGTGTGGTTCTTGCTGCTGGTTCATTACGTGAAAAAAATAACGATCAACCTGTCGGAGCTCTATGGGTAGTTAAGGCTGAGCATGAAGAAGAAGCCTTATCCATATTTTCCGATGACCCTTTTTGGATCCATGGTTTACGAGCATCGGTTGAGGTTTTATCGTGGAGCCTCGCTTTTGAGGACATGCTTAACGCTTAATGTCTGCTTTCTCATAGCGGACCTTCAACTTAGTTACCTTGTCCGGTTTGTGCCAGAAGCGGGCATTGGCAAAATTTTATTGTCCCTGAAAGAAGAATTGTGCATTTTGGTAAAGCAGTCGCTTTAAATATGCTAACACCAGGAGAAGTGATGACATTTCAGGATGCGCCTCGACTTGAGACAGAACGACTAATTTTAAAGCAATTTACGCTCGACGATTTTCCAGCGCTTATGGCGTGCTGGAGCACGCCTGAAATGATTAAAATTAATGGCGGTGAGAAACCAACGACAGAAAGTGTTTGGAGCCGCTTATTACGTTATATCGGACACTGGCAAGCGTTAGGGTATGGCTACTGGGCGGTGTTTGAGAAAACTACAGGCCGTTATGCTGGTTCGTTTGGTTTCCAGGATGTTCATCGTGATATCACACCTCAGTTAAAATACCCTGAAGCTGGATGGACATTAATTCCTGAAGTTCAAGGCAAAGGTTATGCGTCTGAAGCACTGGCCGCAGTTTTACTATGGGCCGATCAGACATTATCCTCCCCATTGTGCTGCATTATTGACGAAGAAAATAAACGTTCAAATCATCTGGCTGAGCGCTTTGGTTTCCAGTTTCAAGATTATGTTACCTATCGCGGTAAGCAAGTACGCATGCTTGTACGCTAATAATTAATTAAACCATAAATGTAATTTTTAGCGGGTCTACGGAACGTCCGCTTAGTGCCAGGAGCGGACGCTGCTTGCATCATGGTAGGTTAGTTTACAGGGAGCAGGTCAGTCCGCTCTGTGCCACCAAGCGGACGTTGCAAACATCACCGCTCTGATAAGAAGGTAGTGGATCATGACATGTAGACTTCATTGATTGCGTTCCATCAACTCAAGCGTCTGACCATCAGGGCTTTGTAAATATATGACTCTGGTTCCCTGCATGGGGCCTGATGAGACTGTCTGGGGTTTTCCTGGCGTCTTCCAGCCATAGTCCGATACTTTGCTCAGGAGCGTATCAAGATCCTTAACCATAAACGCCAGGTGCGCGTAGCCTGGGATATAGGGTGCTGAAGGCGCTTCTGGCTGTTCAATGTTATTGTATTGCAGTAATTCAATGTTCATACCAGCCACTTCAAGCAAAGCCATTTGTACATCCGCTCCCCTTGCGCCTGTGACTTCATCAATAATGGGTCCAGACATTTTCCCTTCGCGTAATAACTTCCCTCCAAGAATATGGGTCCAGACGAATAATGCGTCTTGAATATTTTTGACTGAAAAACCGACGTGATTAGCACTTAAGATCATGACATTACCTGCTGGTTTCAAAAATTGAGCACCTAACTATCTAAAATTGTTGCTTTATTGCTTCACGGTAAGTGCGATGGGATTTGTTAAGGAAAAGCACAACTGAGAGCGGTCTGAATCATGTCGTTATGAGCCATCCACAGCGACAGCCGTACAGGTTACCTGCTCCCTGTTGAACAATACGCGACCAGGTACAAGCCGTTATCTAGTGTAAAAAACGGTGATTGTCTGCTTGTCACTTATTGCGGACCCGACATGCTGATCTGCTTTGTGCCAGAAGCAGACAGTCTTATTTCAAGGCTGACAGCAGACAAAACCGTTTTCCAGAACGCTACAAGCAGAATGCCGGTCATCAGGCCGCACCCGCAAAACATCATCTGCACCCGGCATCCCGAGTCTGTCTGAGCCGCACAAGCTACCCGCTTCCACATCAAAGCGATGAGGCGGGATCCACATCCGTTCAAATGTTATATAACTGTAAGTATTAATCGAATAAAGTTGCTACCTGGCGCGTTAATGCGTTGTCTGTTTACTGGAGAATCCCGTTATGACGCGCGCTGTATCTGTTCTGGTTGCTGGGCTGCTGCTGAATCCGTTATCCCACGCGGCTTCACTTTACTACACGATTTCCACACCTGACACCGCGATAGGGCTGTCATGGCACGCATTTGGCGGTATTTCGCATGCGAAATTAACGGGCGTAACCGGCGAGGTTGCGCTGAATCCGGCAAATGAAATGGATAATCGTGTGAAGGTCACTATTCCGGTCACCACGCTTATCGCGTCCAACAACCTGCTGACGTATCAGTTAAAAAGCAGCATGTTTTTTGATGCTCCCCGTTATCCCAATATCGTCTTTACCAGCAGCCGGATCGTGGCGCAGGGCAACGGCAATTTCAGGATTTTTGGCTCATTGTCGGTAAAAGACGTTCAGCGACCGGTCATTCTGGAAGCCACGATGGAAGAGCACGACCGCACGGCGCAACGCGATGAACGGATCGTGCTACATGCCATGACCACGATTTCCCGCTCGGCCTACCATATGGATCGCTTCACCGCGTTGGTGGATGATACGGTGACGATCAAGATTGATATTCAGGCTGAGGCCAGTCATGTGCCTTGAAAGCGCCCCATGCCGTTAAGCGCTAAGGGCGTTTTTCAGGGCGCTGGCGCTGCTTGCCAGTGCTTCGTCCGGGTTGCGGCCAATCAGGACAAACTGATAGCCGCCGTGGTGCCACCAGACCAGGCGCATATCATGGCGCTGTTCGCGCTGAAGCCCGGTTGAGGCAGGCTGGGCGTCCGGCGAAATGCATAGCGCCATCGGGCCATATTCCGCATGGATCCACGCAATTTGCGCGATAGATGTGCTGTCATAGCGCAACATGCGCACCATCTTCAACTCTGCATCCGGCAGGGAAAGCTGCTGCGTATTGAGATGCAGGCCAATATCCTGCGCGGTGCGGGCCAGACCATGCTGTAATGCGGCAGGGGAGTTATCCGCATCCAGCAGCGTTTCTGCGCTGTAAAGCGACATGTACTGGGCTTCGAGATCGCGAATCTTCTCGCTCTCACTCAGCCTGGTTTTAGCCGGGCGGGCGAGGTAGCCGAGGCCTGAACCGATCATCAGAAAACTCAGCGAGGCTGCAATCAGCGAACGACGGCTAATGCCCGATGTCGCGGTAGCGACAACATCGGCGGCGGGTGCCTGTGTTGGCGCGTTTAACAACGCGTCGAGCCGGCGCTGCATTTTTGCTTCCGGGGCTTTATCCAGTAAGGGCGCAAAGGCCGTGTCAAAGTCGAGCTGGCTTTTCATCAGTTCATCGATGCGTTCAGCCAGTTCAGCATCGGTTTCCAGCAGTAATTCGAGCCTGCGTGCGTCATCAGGGTTCATTTCGCCATCCAGCCAGGCCACCAGCGCTTCGTCGCTGAAGGGGGGCGCAAAGCGTAGCGTGTTCATGAGCGTTTCTCCTGCGCAGAAGCCTGAGCATCAAACGATTTTGCCAGCGCCGAACGCGCGGTTGCCAGCCGGCTCATAATGGTGCCGATGGGTACGGCCAGCGTCTCTGCGGCTTCCTGATAGGTAAATCCTTCAACATAGACGAGAAAGACGGTATTGCGCTGGGCTTCTGGCAATGCGCTGACGCGCTGCATGATTTTCTGAAAATGCAGGCGTTCATCATCACGTTCCCGCGTGTCAGGCGCCAGCAGTTCCTCACTTTCAACAAAGCCCTGTCCTAACCGCACGCGGCGGGCGCGCAGGTCGGAAATCCAGATAGAGTGAAGGATCGAGAACAGCCAGCGATCTATCCGGGTACCCGGCGTAAACTGCGCGCTCTTTTCGAGCGCGCGTACGCAGGTAGACTGCACGAGTTCTTCAGCAACGTCGTGGTTTCGGGACAGTACCAGCCCGTAGCGCCACAGGCGCGTCAGATGGGCAGCAAGCTGCTGGCGAACTTCGCTGGTCGTGATGTGACTGTCCTCATCGTAGGTATCAGGATTCCGGATGACCATTAATGGCGGCCTGCAAATCACGATACTCTTCGCATCCTGTACCGCACAGGCTGGCGATGGTTTTCAACTGCGCTTTTGCCAGGTCGGGACGGCCCTTAATCAGCCACGCTTCGCCCAGGTATTCGCGCACTTTCGCATAGCGCGGGTTAAGCGCCAGCGAGCGTTGATAATACCCGATCCCTTCGTCGGTACGCCCGAGTTTTCGGGTGGCATAACCCCGGTAATTCCAGGCTTCTGCGGTGTCGGGCTGTTTCAGACTATCCAGCAGGGTAAGCGCGGCCTGATAGTCGCCTTTCTTCGCCAGATGATAGGCATAGTTTGTCTTGTCTTCGTCACTCAGGCGCGCCGTTTTGTCGGGAACACACTGTTTGGTCTTGCTGTCGTAAACCTGCCCGCGCGGACAGTCCGGAATTTTACTGTTGGTGCTGTCATCGCCTGCGGCCAGTGCCGGGGCGGCATGGATAACGAACAGCAGGGCCGGAACCAGCAGCTTACGGCCTGGGGTACGCAGCAGTGAAGCGGTGTTTTTCATGGTAGTGCTCCAGTTAACGAAAGAGGCGAACGGGCAGCATGCGGCGCAGCACGTTATCGCGGAGAAAATAGTGATGGAACAGGGCGGCCAGAGCATGGAACGCGGCCAGAATAATCAGCGCCCAGGCGACATTGTTGTGTAATTCACCCAGAGCATGTTTGAGCAGAGGATCGACATGCACCCATCCGCTCAGATCGAACAGGCCAAAAAAGCCAAAGGGTTCCTGCTGCGCCCAGCGAAACATAAAGCCCAGCACAATTTGCGTGAACAGCAGCAGATAGAGCGCACCGTGAACGCAGTGAGAAAGGAATTTCGCCGGACGTGAAACGGCGGCAGCGGGCATCGCGTAACGCGGCGAACGTTGGCTCATTAGCCGCCAGACCGGACGGATCACCATGACCAGCGCCAGCACGATCCCGCAGGAAATATGCACTGACTGTAAGCCTTTCCGGAGCGGTGTTCCGCGCTCCAGCCATTCCCAGATGTGCGCACTGGCAAACAAAAAGATGACGCTGGTCGCGGTAATCCAGTGCAGCGCCAGGGTCATTCCGTCGTAGCGCTGTCGGGGTTTCTTGGGTTGTGTGTGAATCATGGCTTTCGTTCTCTCCTTCAGGTTTATGATGAGTGAACGTGCGTATGCGGATTTTTATTCGACTTTTTTATTCGACTTTTTTGCGATGTTTTAGAGCGAGATAAGTGACGGGGAAAGGGTGAACAATCGCTGAGGTGCGAATGACATCGTCCGGCGCAAACTTCGCACTGCCTCGGGCGGCATGGCGCGCATTCTGCACAAGGACATTGACGTAACCGAGAGGCTGTTTTAATGATGTAGGGCGGTTATTCAGCCGACGGTAACAAGCCAACTCCATTCTTAAGGCGCGCGATCCCATGACAATACAGGTTTGTATTCCCGACGATTATCATCAGGCCACGGCAGGCCTCGACTGCCTGCAATGCCATCCCCAATTTACCTGTACCGCTGTTGGGGATATCAGCCTCGATCCTGATGCAGAACAGGCGCTGGCGACGGCTCAGGCCTTGATCCTGATCCGTGAGCGCACCACCATTGACGAGGCCTTTTTACAGCGCACGCCGCAACTAAAGCTCATCAGTCAGACCGGTAAGGTCGCCCGCAATATCGATATTGCGGCCTGCTCACGGGCGGGTGTGGCGATTGTCGAGGGCGTCGGCTCGCCCGTTGCACCGGCTGAACTGACGTGGCTGCTGATTATGGCAGCCCGCAGAAAGTTCGTTCAGGCCGTTAACGCCATGCGCGCCGGTCACTGGCAGGCAGAGCTGGGGCAGGGCGTGAGTAACCAGACGCTGGGGATCCTGGGCTACGGTAAAATTGGCAAGCGGATTGCGGCTTATGCAAAGGCATTTGGTATGCGGGTGCAGGTCTGGGGAAGCGATCGCGCCAGGCAGGAAGCGCAGCAGGAGGGAGTGATGGTGCCAGCCAGCCGTGAGGCATTTTTTGCCTCCAGCGACGTGATAACCGTTCATCAGCGCTTAGTGGCAGCAACCGAGGGCAATATCACGCGCGACGATCTGGTGCAGATGAAGCCCGATGCATTGTTCGTCAACACCAGCCGGGCTGAGCTGGTGGCTGCCGATGCGCTGCTGAGTGCGCTGCGCCAGGGCCGCCCGGGTTTTGCCGCTCTGGACGTTTATGAGCAGGAGCCGGTATACGATCCCGCGCATCCGCTGTTATCACTGCCCAACGTGCTCTGCACGCCGCACATTGGCTATGTCGAGAAGGACAGCTACAGCCTGTATTTCGGCACCGCGTTCGAAAACGTGGTGCGCTTTTTCGACGGTGACCGAAGCCATGTAATAAATCCCGAGGCGCAGGAATAAGCTTACCCTGCGCGGCTAAGGGTGCCCTTCAGCGAATAGCGGCCAGGCTAGTAATGCACGTCGCCAGCGGAGCGGTGGCGTAAAAAAATCCTGGCAGTTTCGTCAACAGGTATCCGTACGTGACTGAAATACGAGATTTTTAATTTTAAATCGAACGCATTCGATATTTAAGCACTATTTTCTTTTAATTGTTTAATAACGGACTCGATTGGGTTGCGGCCGCAGTAAAAATAATGAGATAAAACGGTTAAATATCCTGATTATCACTTCTCCGACAATAACCTCTGTGTCCGTCAAAATTAAAGCATACGCCAAATTCGCGTATTCTGGCTGAACTCTTTCCGGGCGTTTGTCACCGGGATTCAGGCTGAATCCGCATAATGACAGGCGTGAGAATCAGGCTTCACCGATGCCATGTTTTGCTGCACGCATAGCAAATGTGTGACTCGCATCTAAAAAAAGGCTTTTAACCCAATTGCTTACCAGATTCAAATGGTGACCACCTGGGTGGAGTTGGCAAATCGGCGATGATAAAATTATCAGGATGCAGATAATTATTATAAAGGGGATGGTATGTACAGTAAATTATCGGTCCTTTTTAATGAAATGCTTGACCAGGATTTTCATACAGCACGCGATTTGGCGGGTCGGCTGAATGTGAGTGAAAAAACGGTGCGGACCCGGTTAAAAGCGTTAAATGACATCCTGACTTCGCGCGGTGCCTCAATACATTCCAAATCCAGCATGGGCTATCAGCTGGTGGTTTATAACCAGGAAGACTTTCAAAGCCTGACAACCTCGCTGGAAAAAGGCAGCAACGCACAGCGGCCGACCAATTCAAATGAAAGAGTGATTTTTATTCTGGCTAATCTGCTGAGCCGCGAGAACTATATTAAATTAGATGACCTGTGTGAAACCTGTTACGTTTCCCGCAATACGATGACTGCGGACCTGAAAAAAGTCGAGGACATCCTTCATCTGCATCAACTCATACTCGACCGTCGGCCTAACTATGGTATTGCAGTTCAGGGAAATGAATTTGATAAACGTACTTGTATAGCCAATAACCTTATCCGGTTTAATCATTTTATGAATGTAGAGGGGGAGAAAGAGCAGGGATTGAAGATAATCGGTAAAATTGTTTTATCCGTGCTGCACCGCTGTGGCTTAAGCATCTCCGAAGTCTCACTGGAAAATCTGGTTTCACATGTTTTTATTGCGGTGTACCGAACAAAGCACGGTCATGCCGTTTCCATCGATCACCAAAGAATAGGCATGTTGGTCAAGCCTGAGGTTATTGAGGCGACAGGGCTGATCGTGCAACAGGTTGAGGAAGCGCTAAGCCTCCCGCTGAATCAAAACGAATTTTCTTATATTGCCCTGCACATGGGCGCCAAGCTCTCTTCCACACCAGGTAAAAAATCCGGCGTCAATATCGTTATCTCGCGCAAGATCGACGAGTTGACCGGGCGAATGCTGGAAATTCTGCTCAAGAGTTTCAACATCGATTTCATGGATAACCTTGAGCTGCGCATGTCGTTAAATCAACATCTGGTTCCGCTGGACATCCGCATGCAGTTCGACATTCCACTCAGTAATCCACTGCTGCATGAAATTAAAAAAGAATATGCCTTTGCCTATACTCTGGCGGCCACAGCCTGTATTGCACTGTCTGAACATTATGCCACCCGGATTCCTGACGATGAAATTGCTTATTTTGCCATCATCTTTGAACTGGCGCGGATGAAAAAAGATAAAAAAATAGAGAAGAAAAATATCATCATCGTATGTGCGTCGGGAAAAGGCACAACGCAGTTATTCATGTATAAATACAGACAGGCGTTTGGAAACTATGTAGAGCACATTTATGAATGTACCGCCTGGGAACTGGGGAGCTTTGACTTTGCCGGCAAGAACATTGATTACATTTTCACAACGGTTCCCGTGAATACAGAGGTGCCAGTGCCCGTCTTCGAAGTCACACAATTTCTTGAAAGCAAAGATATCGCAACCTGCAGTGAAGTATTTGAAAGCAATAATCATGTTTTTTTATATAAATACTATCGACCCGAACTTTTTTTGACCAATATCAGCGCATCTACAAAAGAAGAGGTGCTGAGGATATTGTGCCAGCACACGGAAAAAACCTTTCCGCTGCCCGCCGGCTTTTACGATGCGGTGATGAAAAGGGAAGCATTAGGGCAAACCGACTTTGGTAATCTTGTGGCCATTCCGCATCCCTTCCAGGTGATGACGCCAAATAGCTTTGTCGCCATCGGAATATTAGATCGCCCGGTATGGTGGGGCCACAACGATGTACAGGTAGTATTCCTTGTCTCGATTTCTGCCGATGAAGACAGCGACGTCGGCCATTTTTATCAACTGACAACAAAGTTGCTGTTTGATTCTGCCGCGATACAACAACTGCTTAATAACCCAACCTTTGACGTCATCATGGATCTGCTTAAAGGAAGTGACGCGCTGTAAGCGACAGGCAAAATTTACCATGTTCAATATGGTAAATTTCCCGCTGGAGAGAGAAAAGGGTGAGGATTAAGATGAACGTAAATCATCAGAAAACGGAGCGGTAACGTGATGGAAATTAGTCTTGAGGATATTATCACTGAGTTAGTTGTCAACGGCGGCAGCGCGAAAAGTAAAGCCATGCAGGCCATTAAAGCGGCCAGATTGGGCGATTTTGAAATGGCAGAATTGCGGATAAAAGAAGCCAGTGAATTTTTACAGAAGGCTCACCATTTTCAGACGGAAATGATTCAGGCGGAGGCTCGTGAAGAGAACCCCTGTGCCGTTTCACTTATTATGGTCCACGGTCAGGATCATTTAATCAGTGCGATGACAACACGAGATATCGCCATCGAAATGATTGAAATGTATAAACTCATCCACAATAAATAGCGATAAGGAAATACATATGATCTACATCACATTAGTTTGCGCGGCTGGAATGTCCACCTCTATGTTGATGGCAAAAATGCAGCAAAGTGCCAAACAGCGTCAAATCGACGTGAGCATTATTGCGATGCCAGAAGAAAAATTCAAAACGCATAACGGAAAGACAGACGTACTTCTTCTCGGGCCACAAATATCCTATCTGGAAGATGACCTGCGCGAAAAGTATGAACCTCAGGGCATTAGCGTCGCCGTGGTCGATATGGTGGACTACGGAATGATGAATGGTGAAAAAGTCCTGGCAGACGCGATCGCTTTATTAAAGTAAACCACGAATAAAACATCAGGTGCATAGCCAAATAAATTTGGCAGGGGATCATTATGCCTAAATTTGACCGAAAGACGATAACCAATAAAATTAATCCTGTAGTTAATACCATTCAGAGCAGTAAACTGGTAAACGGCATTACAGGCGGCATGATGAGTGCCATGCCGATAACGATACTGGGTGCATTTGCCGCATTGTTCCTGAATTTACCCGTTCCGGCCTATAGCGCCTTTATTGCCAGTGTAGGGATTGCCACCGCACTGAAAACGATCATTATGTTCACCACCAACTTCCTTGCTGTGATATTCGGGGTCGCGATAGCGGGAAGTTATGCCAGGCAACATGACGAAGATGCGTTATTCTGTGGAATCCTGGCGTTGCTGAATTTCTTCATCGTGACGCCGGTGGCCTTCGCCGAAACCGGCATGCCCATTATTCCTATGCAATGGTTAGGTGGAACGGGCATATTTACCGCCATTGTGGTCAGCTTGCTTTCAACCCGGGTCTACGTTTTTATTAAACAAAGAGGGTTTACTATTAAGATGCCTGCCAGCGTGCCGCCGGTGGTGTCCAGCAGTTTTAGTAGCCTGATCCCTGGTTTCGTCTCATTAATTTTGTTTGCTGCCGTGTCGGTCATTTTTACGGCCACGCCGTTCAAAAACATGCATCAGTTTATCTATACCTTCCTGCAAATTCCGCTTCAGGGCATGGGAGGAAATATTGTCTCCATCATTCTGCTCTGGACGCTGGCGCAGCTGCTGTGGTTTGTCGGGATCCACGGCACCATGGTCATCTACTCCGTCGTGCTGCCAATTTTTACCGCGATGGATGCAATGCAACTGGCCGCGTACTCTGCCGGTGAGTCATTGCCGAACATCACCGGGCGGGCCTTTGTCAGCACCTATACCATGTCGGCCAGTGCGATTGGTCTGACGTTACTCATGCTGTTTTTTGCCCGAAGCCAGCAATATAAAACCCTGGGCAAACTCACTACGGTTCCCGCGCTGTTTGGCATCAGTGAACCCCTGGTGTTTGGCACACCGATGGTATTTAACTTCCGTTTTGCTATTCCCTTTATCTTTATGAACGCCATCAGCCTGGTCATTGCCTATGTAGCAACCTATATCGGTCTTGTGCCTCGCGTTGCCGGGATTACACCAATCACGGGCATGCCCATTATCTTAAGCGGCATTATGGAAGGCAGCTGGAAGATTGCGGTATTACAGGTTGCGCTGGTCGCGGTGCAGATAATTGTCTGGTATCCCTTTTTCAAAAGGGCAGATACAGCGTCTTATATGCTGGAAAAAGAGGGCGCAGGCAAACCGGTTTAATGCGTACGCACATTTTGCCTGATAAATAAGATTCTGAGGGTGGTTGTCTGCTGAGGCTGCCCGGTGTAAACAGAACAGAAAAATAAACGGGAGTAACCTGCCGATATAATTTAATTAATAACATAACCCTACCTCTGCTCTCTAAAAAGAAAATGATTATGAAAACTAAAAAACTCACAATAGCGTTATTACTATTGGCATTCACTTCACCCTTACTCCAGGCCGCAGACATTAACGATGATGAAGATGCGTTACGCATTCGACTGAAAAATGATTTTCGTCGCGCCGATCGACCCAGTGCAGGTAATTACGAAGAAAATATTTATGGCTGGGTTCAGGGCGCCATGATTGATGCAAACTCGCACTATTATTCAGATTTAATTGGTATCGAAGCCGGAGCTTATTATGTTTATAAGCTTGGTGCCAAAGAACAATGGAGTACACGCGGCTATCTTGCCGACCACGACAGCTTTGGCCTGGTGACGGGGGCAGTAAAGTTAAAACCTCAGGATAATATCCACCTTAAAATAGGTCGCTTCGGTACTGATAACGGCTATGGCAGTTTGCCATATCGCATTCCACTGATTGCCTCTGGATCCACCCGAACCATGCCAACGCTATCGGAAGGCGTGCTGGGCCGTTATCAGCCAGACGACAATATCGATCTGTGGGCGATGTATCGCACACGCGTTTTTCTCTGGCCGGATGCGCCAGTCGGGGTCCGCAATGAAGGGATCTATAACACCGCCACCGGTCGTTACGACACCCGGCGGGCACGTTCATTTCTGGCCGGCAGCTGGCGTGATGAAAACAGCCTTTATGCTCTTGGCGGCGCGTGGCAGGAGGATGTTTCTTCTCAGTATCAGGCCATGATTGAAAAGAAATTTCCCCTTGAAAATAACAACGTAATTAAAGTCGAACTGCTGGCGTTTCATGCGTTGTTAAATGGCGTATCACGTACTCAGAGCTATCACAATAATACTCAGGTTTATTCAGGTCAGGTTACCTACAGCATGCCCAAAATAAGCTTTTTTGGCGCGGCAGGAATTGTCACTCATGCAATGAACGGCATTGGTTCGAATGTTGATACTGATATCGGCTATCCCAACTCCCTGAGTATCGACAGAAATAAAGAAGATATGTTTTCTCTACAGGCCGGCGCACACTATTTCTTTCAGCCAAACCTGAGCGTCATGCTCGCCCCTCTGATTACCCGCGGTTATGAAGATACAAGACGAACCATCCGGATGAAGGGACGGGGCATTCTCGCCGGTGTTTTCTATAACGTACAGGAAGGGCCGCTATCAGGATTGAAAATGTATGTGGCGTCGGATGTCGCTAAAGAAAAAAGGGACGGCAGTTCGCTGGGTAATAACCTCTATTACTGGGATGTCAAAGCCGGAATACAGTACGACTTTATGTTGAAATAACCAATATTTTTTGCGCTTTAACGAACAGAAGGGAGGTCAGATGTTAAAACCTATTGAAACGGCGTCACGTGAAGCTAAATTACTCGATGGTTTATGGACGTTTAAACGTGATGCAGACAGGCGCGGATTGACCGATGAGTGGTGGAAAGGCCGTCTCAACGGTGCCCGCAAAGTGGCGGTTCCCGGAAGCTATAACGATCAGTTCGCCGATGAGGAGGTGCGCTCGCATGTGGGCGATGTCTGGTACCAGACCGAGGTCCGCATTCCCGATCGCTGGCATGAGCAGCGCGTGGTGCTGCGTTTTGACGCTGTCACGCATCGTGGAACGGTATGGCTGGACGACGAACAGATTCTGTTCCACCAGGGCGGTTATACGCCATTCGAATGCGATATTACCGCCCAGGTGGCGACGAAACGCGTCGTACGTCTCACGGTGTGTGTAAACAACGAGCTGTCGTGGCACACCATTCCGCCGGGCGTGGTTGCCGAGCAGGACGGGCGGTTGAAGCAGCACTATTTCCACGATTTCTTTAACTATGCGGGCATTCATCGTCACGTCTGGCTTTATACCACGCCGCGCGAGTTTATTCGGGACATTGAGGTACATACGGATTTCACCGACGATCTCCTTT
Source organism: Pantoea ananatis LMG 2665 (assembly GCF_000710035.2). Lineage (GTDB taxonomy): Bacteria > Pseudomonadota > Gammaproteobacteria > Enterobacterales > Enterobacteriaceae > Pantoea > Pantoea ananatis. The sequence continues at coordinate 806,080 of NZ_JMJJ01000004.1, forward strand.
CGGGCGCGGTGCATTACCGCATTGACGCACCGGGTAATGTGACCTGTCAGTTAATCGATCATGAGGGAACGCCGGTTGCGCTAGGCTCGGGACGTGAAGGATGTCTGGCGGTGAGTCGGCCCGTGCTCTGGCAGCCCGGTAAGGCCTACCTGTACCGGTTGATCGTTAATGCCGAAACCGACTGTTATGAACTGCCGGTGGGGATTCGGACTGTCCAGGTGAAGGGCGACCGTTTTCTTATTAATAACCAGCCCTTTTACTTCAAGGGATTTGGCCGACATGAAGATGCCGATCTCCGCGGCAAAGGCTTCGACAATGTGCTGCTGGTGCACGACCATGCATTGATGTCCTGGACAGGAGCCAACTCTTACCGAACCGCGCATTATCCCTATGCAGAAGAGATGCTCGATTGGGCGGATGAGCACGGCATCGTGGTCATTAATGAAACCCCGGCGGTCGGATTTAACGTTTCGCTGCCGATGATTCGCAACATTGCCCGGCCAGAAAAACTGTTTTGCGCCGACGCGCTTAACGAGGTCACGCAGCAGGCGCATCTTGAGGCAATACATGAACTGATTGACCGGGATAAAAATCATCCTTCGGTGGTGATGTGGAGTATCGCGAATGAGCCGGACGCACGTGAACCCGCCAGCCGGAATTATTTTCTACCTTTGGTTGAGGCGACAAAGCAACGGGATCCCAGCCGTCCGGTTTGCTGCGTTAATATTACGAAATCCTCGCTGGATGAAGACCAGATCAGCGATCTGTTTGACGTACTTTGCCTGAACCGATATTACGGCTGGTATGAAAATCCCGCCGATCTGACGGCAGCGGAGAAAACGTTGGAAGCGGAACTTACCGCCTGGCACGATCGCCATCAAAAGCCCATCATCATCACCGAATACGGGACTGATACGCTGTCGGGCCTTCATTCCGTCTATAACGAAATGTGGTCTGAAGAGTACCAGTGCGCGTTCCTTGAGATGTACCATAAGGTCTTTGATCGCTTACCCTTTGTCGTCGGGGAGCACGTGTGGAACTTTGCCGACTTCGCCACCTCGCAGGGCATTATTCGGGTAGGGGGAAATAAAAAGGGCGTATTTACCCGAGACCGTAAACCTAAGGCCTCCGCTTTTCTGCTTAAAAAGCGTTGGACGGCGATGTCTTAAGCGCCGCGCGTAATAATCCGGATGCGCGAGAGTGCATCCGGGCAAGTTACAGGTGAGGGAGGTAACAGGGAAGGTAACGGATGAAAAAGCCTTAGCCGTAACCCACAAGCCTTTTACTTTCGGTTACGGGACGCGGTGGCTGAAACAGACGCGAATGCCGGCTCCTGTGATAAACGGGCGCAGGTTAAAAACGATGGCTTTATCCGACGCATCTTCAGCTGAACATTCTGTGCCTCGACTGTGCGGCGGGGACAGGTATTCGGGTGTGCGACCTGTAATTAAAAAGGGCCGGTGTTTTACCCGGATAAAATTTGACTTCTCTGACCGAATATCACATTGGCCTTTGACGCCGCAGATTAACACCTCCCGATTTTACGTTGCCCGTTGCCTTAAATAACGAAATCACGTCTACTGATCCGGAATAATACATTGGCGTGCCGTTTCTCGCCCACGCACCTAACTGTCAGCGAAGCGCAACAATAAGGCCTGAAAAATGAAAATGGAAAATATCCCTTTCGGGATAACAGACTGGGCACAGATAGAGGCAGAACGGCATCCGGGTGATAGCGGGTTTGCGCTCTGGCGCGTGGCAAAGTTTGGCGATATCAGAGTCAGAATGGTTGAGTATTCCCCCGGCTACGTGGCCGATCACTGGTGTATAAAAGGGCATATTCTTCTGTGCCTGAAAGGCGAAATGGTCACAGAGCTGGACGATGGACGCACGTTTGTATTAACGCCGGGCGTGAGTTATCAGGTTGCCGACGATGCCGAAGCTCATCGATCAACCACCAGAGAAGGGGCGACGCTGTTTATTGTGGACTGATGGCAGTATAAAAAAGCGGTTACCGCAACGGATAGCCATAAGTTGAATATAGGGTGCTTCTGCTGATACTTGGACTAAAAAAAGCAAGGAGACAGAGGGCACCTTTTTCAGACGATGATTTCTTATTGCCGTAATCATTAACACAGGGCGCAGCAGCATCATTACGCTGAATGTCTGATGACCCCTCTCTTTTTTAACTTTCTTTTTTATTCATAAAACACCCGATGGGAAAACGCATTGAAATATCGGGTATCAGGTGAAAAAGGCCAACCTCATCCGCATTTTTACGCAGTCTGCTTGACACCTCGATGCTCCTCCATCACTGCAACGCAGGCCCTGACAGCAAAGGGATGACGGGGAAACTCACGTCGCGTTATTTTGCGTGGCGTCATTCAACTGACTAAAGGCGATGCTAACGACCTCTCCCCTGAATATATGTCACAACTTTTGCACTGGTGACGGAATGTTTCAAATAGCGTCGCTATATATTTTCTGGATCATTGCAGTGCGCGTTGCACCCTGATCTCATGCTTAACATCGCAACTCACGCCGACGGATATTTTATATTTTTGTTGAAACGGATTCCTGAAACCCTTATCTGGCAGGTTATGTGATCTGGAATGTTTCTTACATAAACGATTACGACAGCAAAATATTGCTGGCACACAATATGCTTTATTCCCACCTACAACATCCAATAATCAGACAGGGGCATCGCATGGCATCTACGGGACTTAAAAAGAAATTAGGGTTGGTCGATCTGTCATTACTTGGCATCGGCTCAATGATCGGTTCGGGCTGGTTATATGCCGCCCTTAACAGTTCCGGCTATGCGGGCAGCCATACCGGCTGGGCATGGGTACTGGGTGCCGTGATCGTTCTGATGATTGGCCTGGTTTACGCCGAGCTGTCCTCAGCGCTACCGCGCGCCGGCGGTTTTGTTCGCTATCCCAATTATTCGCACGGCAACATCGTTGGTTTCGTGATTGGTGTCAGCTCGCTGCTGGCCTATACCAGCACCGCAGGGGTGGAAGTTGAGGCCGTTCGTCAGTATGCGATCTACTGGTGGCCCGCACTGGGGCATGAGGACGGCAGCCCAACGGGGTTAGGGTTTGGCGTGCAGATTGGGCTACTGGTGGTGTTTTTTCTGCTCAACTACTGGAGCGTCAGCTTCTTTGGGCGGGTGAACACGATTGTCACCACCTTCAAATTTATCGTGCCGTTGCTGACCATCGTGACACTTCTGCTTTACTTCCATGCGCCGAACCTTGATGTTCCACCTTCTCCGCCGGGTGGGGCTCATGGCGTTTTCAGCTCACTGACGGGGGCAGGGATTGTCTTTGCCTATCTTGGCTTTCGTCAGGCGGTTGATTTTGCCAGTGAAGCTAAAAATCCACAGCGCAACGTGCCGCTGGCAATCGGTATTGCCATTGCTGTCAGCTTCGTGATTTACCTTGCCCTGCAGTATGCGTTCATGGGGGCGGTACCGACCGATTTGCTGTCACAACATGGCTGGGCAGGGCTGAAGCAGATATTCCAGTCTCCCTATGCCGATCTGGCCCGCAGCCTGGGGCTGACCTGGTTGATTAACCTGATTCTTATCGACGCGGTGATTTCCCCGGCCGGGACCGGCAACATCTACCTTGCCGGCGCCGCGCGCGTGCTGTTTGCCTGGGCGCGTAATGGCCATCTGTTTAAAGTGTTTGGCAAAGTGGATGCAAAATCTGGCGTACCGCGCGGTGCATTGTGGCTGTCGCTGCTGCTGGCCATCGCCTGGACATTGCCTTCCGAGTTTCAGGTCTGGGGCGGCTTAATCGGCGCGGTGACGTCGGCAACCGTTTTTACTTACATGCCCGGCCCGATAACCCTGGGCGCTTTTCGTCAACACCTGCCCGATATGCAGCGTCCGTTTCGTCTGCCCGTTGCGGCGGTTCTCAGCCCGCTGGCGTTTGTTGCCAGTACGCTTTTGATTTACTGGAGCGGCTGGTCTGTTAATGAGATCCTGATTCCGATTCTGATTTTTGCCTGGGTCGCTTACGCGATCTTTGGCAAAAAGAGCAACCAGTTCAGTCAGGATTTGCAGTGCGCCTGGTGGCTGCTGGCTTATTACATCGCGGTCATGGTGGTTTCTATGCTGGGTACCTACGGCGGAAGCGGTATGATTGACGCACCACTCGATATGATCCTCATTATTGTCGCGTCGCTGGCCTGCTACTTTTGGGGCGTTAAAGCGAGCTTTTCTCAACCCAACATTACCGATGAGGAAGCGGAATCCGCATCCTTTAGCCAACACGCGGTATAGTGTTTATCGCCTGCACCTGTGCTCCGGCACAGGTGCTTTAGCGGCAGCGTTTACCGGAATTAGTCTTCGTTGCCCCACTGATTCAGGAAGGTGGCGATCTCATCAATGCGTTGTTCATTAATGCCCGCTTCAACGGCCATCTCTTTCTGCGCTTCTTCACTGATTTCTTCGTTATTCATTAAACGGCCAATCAGCAACTGGAAATAGTGTGCCAGGGCGTCACGCTCGGATTCGCTTACCGGCGTTTCCGTTTCTGACGAATACTCATCGGCAATGTCATAGTATTTCAGTGAGACTTCGTTGTTCATATCTTGCCCTCAGGGTTAGCACCTGTGTCTTTTGTGACTGAATAGAATGGGTTAATCATAACATTCATCTCGCGATTTTTCTGCCAGTCAGCGGCGGGGGGCGGGAAAATTAACAAGCGTGCGGGCATCCGCTTATTTGTCCGTTCATGCATTAACCAGAGTGAGCTGCGCGTGCCCATAGAACAGATTATTGGCTAGGGACGAAGCCGGGCCGTTCTGGCCATGCGGTAAGTGCCATCACGAGGAAAATGTCGGGATGATGATGGGATAACGTCCCGCTGAGATCCCAATGCGGCGATAAAAGTGATGTTTATGACGAAGACGTGTCCAGATAGGGAAAAATAAACCTCTCGACCGCCTGCTTTCCGATGCCTGATGTAAAGCTGATGCCTGCCTTTTTTAAAATAGTGCGTCCCGCTCCCCTGTTCTTCGGGTGCGGATCGTCCATGGCAATATAAATATGTTTTGGCTTTAGCTCTGCAATTGTTAAAGCACACGAAGGCGTTCTGCCCTGAAAAGAGCAGGGCTCAAGCGTGACATATATTTCACATTCGCTAATGGGGAAGGTAAGTTTTGCGATCGCGTCGATCTCGGCATGGTGTTGGCCTGGCGGTTGTGTAAACCCCTTAGCAACGAACTCGCCGTCATGAACGATCACGCATCCAACAGGGATTGGGTCTGCATTCGGGTAATGCCTTGCGGGAGTACTCCAGCGCCAACATCATAAATTTTAGCTTTTCTTCCATAATGCCTTTATCTGCTGAAGCTCTGGGATCAGAAGACATCCATATTTATGGCCCCTGTCATCGATGTCCAGCGATTAAGGAAACTGAACCACCGCATTGAGTATGGGTAATCACATCACAAGGCCAGATGGCAGCCCTTATTTGTGAACCTCTGTTTCCTGTTTTACAGGCCTGTCGTTTTGGTTTACCTGTTCTGGTAAAGATCCCAACGGTTACCATAGAGGTCTTCAAATACCACAACCAGCCCATACTCTTCCTCTCGTGGTTCCTCACAAAACGTCACACCTTTCGCTTTCATGGCTTGGTAGTCGTGCCAGAAATCATTGCTCTGCAGGAACAGGAACACTCTGCCGCCGCATTGATTACCAATAAAGCTTTCCTGACGGTCACCTTTATCCAGCACGCATATCGTTATCGCACCCAGGCATTGCTCAACAGACAGGAAATGTGCTTCTGGCTTTAGCGCTGAACGGAACAGGTAGGCGGCGGGAAAAACGGGCAAAAAACGGACCCAGCATACAACTTGAAGTCATCCGATAAGCAGGTTAGCCTGCTGCAACCACAAGTGAAAAAATCTCATCATACAGGTAACGTCGGTCATGGCTCTGATCCCCAAAAACTACTCGCGGCTGGAAAGTGGCTATCGTGAAAAAGCATTAAAAATCTATCCGTGGGTTTGTGGGCGATGCTCGCGGGAGTTTGTTTATTCAAACCTGCGGGAATTAACGGTTCACCACATCGATCACGACCACACCAATAATCCGCCAGACGGCAGTAACTGGGAGCTGCTGTGCCTGTACTGCCATGATCACGAACACTCAAAGTATACGGAAGCCGATCAGTACGGCAAATCCGTTGTGGCTGGCGAGGATGCGCAGGATGATGTGGGGGCCGCCACCTACAATCCCTTTGCCGATCTAAAGTCGATGCTCACCAAAAAGAAATAACCGCTGGCCATCCTGTTGCGTCTTGTCTTTATGCATGACGATGGCAGGTGCTGACATCTGGCAGCGTTTGGAACAGGGCAGGAGAGAGGCGTCCTGCCGAGTGTTAGCCGCGTTCTGTCAGCCCGGCAGGCCTTATTTTACTCTGCACGTTGCGCTCCCCATGCCCACCAGCCACAGTGTGGGCAGGGGTTCGTACAGCAACGGAAGGACCACCATGAAGAAGGCTCATGTTAATGTGAAATTAAGTCGCTTTCACTCATGTTACGACTCTGGCATAAAATATGCTTATTGATTGCAGGCGCGTTAAAAACTGTGAAGCAGACGAGACAAGCAGGCCGGTCTGGCAAATAACGCAGTTTTTACATCAGAATTCAGGATCCAGACACGATGAATAACAATTTCACCTTTACGATTAAGAGCAGTGTTTTTGATGAGAATTACAATCCGTCAGAAAACACCCGCATCACGACCAACTTCGCTAACCTGGCCCGTGGCAAGAACCGCCAGGAAAACCTGCGTAACGCCCTGGTGATGATGGATAATCGTTTTAATTCCCTGGCGCACTGGGATAACCCGAAAGGGGACCGTTATTCTGTCGAGCTTGAGATCATTTCCGTTGAGATGAATATCAATGTGGAAAATAATCGCGATGCTTTCCCGGTTATCGAAATATTGAAAACCAGTATCGTCGATAAAAAAACCGACGAACGTATTGAAGGCATTGTGGGGAACAACTTCTCTTCTTACGTGCGTGACTATGACTTCAGCGTCTTGCTGTCAGAGCACAACAAAAATAATCCGGTGTTTACTATCCCGGAAAACTTTGGCGAGCTGCATGGCAATATCTTCAAATGCTTCCTGCAATCAGAGGCTTACAAGGCGAATTTTAGCAAGTCACCGGTGATCTGCCTGAGTGTTTCAAGCAAAAACACCTATGTCCGCACCGGCAACCGTCACCCGGTACTGGGCATTGAGTACCAGCAGGATGAATACTCGCTGACCGATAAATACTTCAGCAAGATGGGATTACATGCGCGCTATTTTATGCCTGAAAACAGCGTTGCGCCCCTGGCGTTCTATTTTACGGGTGATTTGCTGCGTGATTACACTAATCTCGAACTCATCAGCACCATCAGTACGATGGAAACGTTCCAGAAGATTTATCGCCCTGAGATCTATAATGCAAACTCGCCGGCTGGTATTGAATATCAACCGAGCCTGAGCCATCGGGATTATTCTTTAACGCAAATTGTTTACGACCGAGAAGAGCGTAGCCATCTGGCTATTGAACAAGGGAAGTTTACCGAGAAGAACTTCATCAAACCCTACAAAAATGTTCTTGAGCAATGGTCTGCTAATTACGTTCTTTGATTAACTCAGTATAAGGTTACCTGTTATGAAAACTTTGTTACCGACTTCCACGGCGGGAAGCCTGCCAAAACCGTCCTGGCTTGCGCAACCTGAAACACTGTGGTCGCCTTGGAAACTGGAAAATGAAGAATTAATCGATGGCAAGAAAGACGCACTGCGTTTGATTCTGGACGATCAGGATCGCGCCGGTATCGATATCGTCAGCGATGGTGAGCAAACGCGCCAACACTTTGTGACCACCTTTATTGAACACCTAAGCGGTGTGGATTTTGAAAAACGCGAGATCGTCAAAATCCGTAATCGTTATGATGCCAGCGTGCCGAGTGTGGTGGGTGAAGTGGCCCGTCAGAAGCCGGTCTTCGTTGAAGATGCCAAATTTTTACGTCAGCTGACGAATAAACAGATCAAATGGGCGCTGCCGGGTCCCATGACCATGATCGATACGCTGTATGACAACCATTACAAGAGCCGCGAAAAACTGGCCTGGGAATTTGCCAAAATTCTTAACCAGGAAGCGAAGGAACTTGAGGCGGCGGGTGTCGATATTATCCAGTTTGACGAACCGGCATTTAACGTGTTTTTCGATGAGGTGAATGACTGGGGCATTGCCGCCCTGGAACGCGCCGTTGAAGGGCTTAAGTGCGAAACCGCTGTGCACATTTGCTACGGTTACGGCATCAAAGCCAACACCGACTGGAAAAAGACGCTCGGAACCGAATGGCGTCAGTATGAAGAAGTCTTCCCTAAGCTGCAGAAGTCGAACATCGATATCATCTCGCTGGAATGCCAAAACTCTCGCGTGCCGATGGATCTTATCGAACTGATTCGCGGTAAAAAAGTGATGGTCGGGGCCATTGATGTGGCAACCAACGCGATCGAAACCCCTGAAGAAGTGGCCGATACGCTGCGTAAAGCCCTTCAGTTTGTGGATGCCGATAAGCTTTATCCCTCTACCAACTGTGGCATGACGCCGTTATCCCGTCAGGTTGCCCGGGGCAAGCTGAGTGCCCTCAGCGCCGGTGCAGAAATCATCCGTAAAGAACTGCTGTCGAAATAACGGCGTCAGACATTCGGTGAATGACCTGTGTATGAGCAAAGGCCCGATCGGCGATCGGGCCTTTTTTGTCACCCAGTCAGGCTTGGCTCTGTAAAGCCGCAATAAAATAACCGCCGCGTACGCCTGCTGGCCGTTATTTTCACGCGCTGGCATAAGGTGTGGACGTAAACGGTGCCCGGACAGATGCCCGAAAGCAAAAAGGAGAGGGGATGAACAGATTGTGAGTGTCAGCCAGCCTTTCTGCGCTTCCACTCATCCACCACCTCTCCCAGGTTTTTGGGAATGTCATTGCGTATCCAGGCCATAAAATCCCGATCGAACCGGAAACGTTCTCCGCACTGTGCAACTATAAAGCGACGCACATTCTGCGTATTTTTATAGTTTTTATCCACGATCGTCATGCGCGTCAGTTCTGCGCTGTGCCAGTCAATGTTCATCCGCTTGCCTCAAGTAACACGTGGTAAAGGCGAAAATCGTCGCGCCTGGCCGATTACGCTTCAGTGCTGGATAGTGGCATTAAAAATGAATGGATACCGGTTTTGCGCGCTGAGGACAGGATATAGCAACATCCCTGCCATCCCTGCCCAAGAGAAGGGCATGCTTTTTATTAAGCGACCGGCTCTTTGCGTAATGAGCAACGTTATAGCGTTAAAAGACGTTGCGAGCGATCAGTAAAGGGTAATCCAGTCTGGATAGCATCAGTTTGTAGAAAATGGCCAAGGATAAATTTGACCTCCCTGGTTAGCTTTCAAGTGCCGCCAGGAGGGTGGCTTCCATTTTTTCCGGCGTAGCGATGGGTGCAAAACGCTTGAGTGGTTTGCCGTCGCGTCCGATCAAAAACTTAGTGAAGTTCCATTTAATCCGCTCACCCAGCACACCGGGTAACTCCGCTTTCAGGTAACGAAATAGCGGATGCGTTCCGGGGCCGTTAACCTCTACTTTTTCGAACATGGGGAAGCTCACACCGTAGTGAATGTGACAGGTCTGCGCGATGTCGTCGGCACTGCCCGGTTCCTGCTTACCGAACTGGTTGCAAGGGAAACCCAGTACCACCAGCCCCTGCGCAGCGTACTTTTTGTAGAGTGCTTCAAGACCTGCATATTGTGGAGTGAATCCACAATGGCTGGCGGTATTCACCACCAGAACCAGCTTGCCAGCATAGTCGGCCATCGAGATGTGCTGGCCATTCAGGCTGGTGGCGTTGAGTTGATGAAAAGTGGTCATGCTGAAATCCTTAAAGTGCGTGTTAGTCAGGGCAAAGATGAGCACTCAGACGGTTTCTTGCTTCGCCCCGTCAACCAGCGCTGTTTTCTCTGTCATTTCAGTGACCCGCCGACCTTTGATTTACTCAGCGTTGCGTGAATCATGCCCGATCAAGGCACAACCCTGCCATTAAATCTGTTTCTGAAGAATAACGGGATGCTTTCAGGAAGCCTGTTTTTTTAACATGATTTTAAGAAGGCTTATGATTTCCTTTTGCTCATGGTCTTCTAACCTGTTCAGAAAATGTGAATCAACGCTTTCAGCAATCGGTGATGCAGTGTTAAGCATCTCTTCACCCTGATCGGTAAGCGTAACAAATCTACGACGTTTGTCTTTTTTTCCTTCTTCACGTTGTATCAGACCTTTATGTTCCATGCGAACCAGCAATTCTGCCAGCGTAGCCTTCGAACTTAACGCCGCCTCTGTTAATTCCAGTTGTTCGATTCCCGGTTTAGCATGAACGGCTGAAAGAACAGCATACTGCTGCTTTGTCAGAAAGGGCATCGCTTCCTGCCACAGGGCGGTATGTTCCTGTAGAAGTTGCCTCGTCAAATGGAAGAAAAGGTTGCTCAAGTCATTGTTCATATTAACTTTTCTCTGGCTCTGTCATCCTCGTATTTAGTTAATGTTAAATCATTATCCCACCGTTAAACATTCTTTATCACCAGATACAAAAGGTCACACTAAAAATAGTAACCATGGAAATCAATTGACTTTATGGGTTTGAGTAGATTACCGTTAATTTCATTCGTACACGAACGTTATTTGCAAGGAAGTCAGATGAGAATTGTAATCGGTATGACGGGAGCAACAGGTGCCCCTTTAGGGGTGGCTCTGCTCAGCATTTTGCAGGAAATCAAAGAGGTTGAAACTCATCTGATTTTGAGCAAGTGGGCTAAAACCACAATTGAACTCGAAACGCCTTTTTCATCGCGTGAGGTGATGAGCATGGCTGATGTTGTGTATGGCCCGTCCGACCAGGCCGCTACTCTCTCGTCAGGTTCTTTTCACACCGATGGGATGGTCATTATTCCTTGTAGTATGAAAACCTTAGCGGGAATTCGCATGGGATACGCGGAAGGCCTTATTGGACGGGCTGCTGATGTCGTCATTAAAGAAGGCAGAAAACTTGTGCTGGTCCCCAGAGAGACGCCTCTAAGCACCATTCACCTGGAAAATATGCTAGCCCTTTCCCGTCTTGGCGTATCCATGGTTCCGCCCATGCCCGCTTTTTATAACCACCCCGCAGTAATTGATGATGTGATCGATCATGTCGTTTCTCGTGTTCTCGACCAGTTTGGGATTGCCTCGCCAAAGGCAAATCGCTGGAAAGGCCTGAACAATTCTAAGAAATCCCTGAGTATGGAGAGTAAATAATGGCTTTTGATGACCTACGTAGCTTCCTTAAGGCTCTGGACGAGCAGGGGCAGCTTCTTGAGATTGATGAAGAGGTTTTACCCGAACCTGATATTGGCGCGGCCGCTAATGCTACAGGCCGAATTGGTGAAGGTGCACCGGCAATCTCATTCAAAAAAATAAAGGGGTTCAATCATGCTCATGTTGTGATGAACACTATTGGTTCCTGGCAAAACCATGCAATTTCACTGGGCCTCCCAATGAATACCCCAGTGAAACAGCAGATAGATGAATTCATTCGTCGCTGGGACACTTTTCCTGTGGCAACAGAGCGGCGCGACAATGCGCCCTGGTCAGAAAATACCGTTGATGGTGAAGAGATCAATCTCTTCGACATCCTTCCCCTGTTCCGCCTGAACGACGGCGACGGCGGTTTCTATCTTGATAAGGCCTGCGTAGTATCACGTGACCCGCTTGATCCAGAACATTTCGGTAAGCAAAACGTCGGCATTTACCGGATGGAGGTGAAAGGTAAACGTAAACTCGGGCTACAGCCCGTGCCGATGCATGACATTGCACTTCATCTCCATAAGGCCGAAGAACGCGGCGACGATCTGCCAGTGGCTATTACGCTGGGTAATGACCCCATTATTACATTGATGGGCGCCACGCCGCTGAAATACGACCAGTCAGAATATGAGATGGCAGGTGCGCTGCGTGAAAGCCCGTACCCCATCGCCTCCGCGCCTCTGACCGGCTTTGATGTGCCGTGGGGATCGGAAGTCATTCTTGAAGGCGTGATAGAAGGGCGCAAACGTGAGATTGAAGGACCGTTTGGCGAATTCACCGGCCATTATTCCGGCGGTCGCAATATGACCGTTGTACGGATTGATAAGGTCTCCTACCGCACTAAGCCAATATTCGAGTCATTGTATCTGGGAATGCCCTGGACCGAAATTGATTATCTGATGGGCCCGGCAACCTGTGTCCCTTTGTATCAACAGCTGAAAGCGGATTTCCCTGAGGTGCAGGCTGTAAATGCAATGTATACACACGGATTACTGGCCATTATTTCTACAAAGAAACGTTATGGTGGATTTGCCCGTGCTGTAGGCGTACGGGCGATGACAACCCCGCATGGTCTGGGCTACGTCAAGATGGTGATCATGGTCGATGAGGATGTCGATCCCTTTAACCTGCCTCAGGTGATGTGGGCGCTGTCTTCAAAGGTCAATCCGCAAGGCGATCTCGTTCAACTGCCAAACATGTCCGTACTGGAACTGGACCCGGGTTCCAGCCCTGCGGGAATCACGGATAAACTTGTGATCGATGCGACGACTCCCGTGGCACCGGATACCCGCGGCCACTACAGTCAGCCGGTAAAAGACCTGCCAGAAACTTCAATCTGGGTTGAGAAGTTAACGTCCCTGTTATCAAATCGCGGTTAAGGAGAAAATATGATTTGTCCACGTTGTGCTGATGAACACATTGAAATCATGGCAACATCCCCAGTTGAGGGGATATGGACGGTGCATCAGTGTCAGCATTGCCTGTACACATGGCGCAATACAGAGCCAGCCCGAAGAACGGAGCGGGAACATTATCCTGAAGCCTTCCGGATGACTCAACGTGATATTGATAATGCGCCGGAAGTCCCGTCTGTCCCTCCTCTGTTAGCTAAGTAACTTACTTTCTGGCGGGTCCAGGCCAGGCCCGCTATGCATGATTTGCCACGTTAAAAAATCACATTGTTAACGTCCTGCCTTGAGATGCCAAATATCAAACCTAATCTGCCTTTTCTGGCGTCACAGGTTAAACATGCCCCGATCTCCTGGATTTTGCTTACTGAACAGCAGGTCTGTCATGAGAAAAATTTTCATGCTTCTCATTCATTCTTGATGAAAAGGGCTACAAAAATGACGCCCGCAATGCTACATCCACCCGCCAACAGGAAGACCATCGGATAACCGGCTGCAACCGCGATCAAACCTGCAAGGGGGCCACTAAGCCCATAGGCGATGTCCTGAAAAGCGGCATAGCCACCTAATGCCGTTCCTCTTGTTTGCGGAGGAGAATGACGCAAGGCGATAACACCCAGCGAGGGAAAGATTAAAGAGCATCCGGCACCGGTCATGCCTGCTCCAATCAAAGCGAGCATTGGTGTGGATGCTGTACCCAATGTCAGCAACCCCAGGCTTTCAGTTAAAAGCGAAAAAATTGCGACAGTTTTGCCGCCAAACCGGTCCGGGAAATGACTAAAAATGAGGCGTACAGCGATAAACATCGCGCCAAACGCTGTTAATGCCAGTCCCGCGTTCGCCCAGTGCTGCTGGTTAAAATGAAGGGAGACAAACGTACCGAGAACAGCAAAACCAATGCCCTGAAGTGCAAGAGCCAGCCCTGGACGCCAGATTTTGCCGACAACGGACCACAGAGGCAGGCGAACGCCATGTGAGGGGATGACAGCGGGAACGGCAGCATTCAGCGTAAAGGCAATAACAGGCAGCATGACGGTACAAAGGCCAATTGCCCAAAATCCATAATAGTGAAAGAGATAAAGGCCAAAAGGCGCGCCTGCTGCCAGAGCACCATATGTGGCTATCCCGTTCCATGACATGACTCGCCCCCCTTTTTTGTCGCCACTCAAACCCAGCCCCCATGCCAGGTTCCCTGTCAGGATCTGGCTTTCACTGATGCCCAACAGTATCCGGGCGGCAAAAAGGAAGAATAACGTCAGGAAAGGAAAGTGAGCGACCCTGTCCGCCACAAGCAGCATAAGGCCGGAAAGTGTGCTAACCGCCAACCCCATATGCATCACTTGTTTTGCGCCACGTTCATCTGCATTACGTCCCGCGATCCCGCGCGTCAGCAGCGTTGCGACAAACTGACATCCCATGACTAATCCAACCAGGGTGTCGCTGTAACCAAGAATATTATGGACATAGAGAGGAACGACCGTCAGGGAGAGCCCAATGGTCATGTAGGCAAAAAACATGGCGAAACTGATACGTAACACGTGCAAGGTTGACTGGCGATCGTTGAATACAGCCGTAGATAAACGCATTGGCATTCACCAGAAAAATGATTTTTTACTGAATGGCCCTGAATGTTGATCAGGGCCAAATACAGGCTTACGCGTGAGTCGCAGGGCGATCGCTTGCATGCCTGAGCGCAGCCCTTGAATCGCTGTGCCATAGGCGGCGTTGCCTGAAGAGCCACCTGAAGCGTTAGAGAATGTACTTATGTCTTCCAGACAAGCGCCAGTTAGCTGTCCGTCGGGATCTACAGCGATACGGCCAGGGTAAATGACATCTGATTTTTTTGGTCTCCTGACCATAACGGGATACCTTCGACTGTGTATAAAAGAGGGATAAACCACGATGTTCAACATGAATGTTAGAGATTTAAAATTCCATTTTCAACTTAAATGGATTTAAAATTTTAATGCTGCATGTAATTGAAATCACTCATTACCCGTCTGCGATTGCCTTTTTGTTGGTTTATATTCATTATAAATCATGCGTATGTAATTTTTTTGATTGCAAAATAAATATTTCATGTAAAGAGCATTTACGGCTTAAATATTCCTTTTTGAGATCGTCTTCCCAAAAATGGAAGATGAATTTTAAATGTGTTGATGTTTCGATTGTTTGTTTCATAATCCTGTTAATCCATTACCTGCATGCCATTCCTTATCTGCGTTCGCTGGTGAACAACCTTGAAACTGGCAGGCGGATCGAATGGAAACCATCAGATTGACTATGGCCCAGGCATGCGTTCAGCTCATTGATAATCAATACATTGAAGTAGATGGCAACGCGAAGACATTCGTTAAAGGCATTTTCGCTATTTTTGGGCAGGGATATGTGTTGGGTTCAGGTCGGGCGCCTGGAGGAGAGCGAGGGGGCATCGCTGTCTGTCAGTCACGAAAAGAGAGGAGATGGCATGTCGCTGGTGCCCAAGCCGGGTATCGCAAAAGAGAGCATTCGCGCTATTGCCGATATGCTGGCGAAAAGAAATGGCCAGGCCTGTCACTACTGATTTATTCAGAAGGAGAAAGGGATAATGAAAGTCGCTTTTGATGTTGACGTCATTAAGCATTTATCAATAACCGGCATGATTCGTCAGGTTTCTGAGTGGGATTATAAATATATTGAACAATCCCCGCATCCGCGTATCAACCCGTTCTGTAAACATCCCCGAGCTTCCAGAGCGTTGATGAGCGAGTATAAACGTGCACTGAATCAGTACGGGGTGGCACTCTCTTCCTTCATCGTTAATCCGCCAGATGTTAATGCCACAATTCACCAGCATAGGGGCATTGGCGAAGGTGAAGTGGATTTTTCGCGTATTACGTGAAATGAATTTTGCAAATCGAAAATTCGAAGTCGGCGGTGAATCCATTATTACCGCATCACTATTATGATATCCGGAAAAAATGAACTCACAGGCCGTCGAAACGCGCAGGATTATCGAAAGAGAACTTTTAGGTCAATCATAAAGATGACATCAGCGCCGGAGGGATTTTTTGTGTGCGGCGTATCCATGCCTGATTTTCTGGAGGCTACATATTAAGAATGACAGTTTAACATTGTTTGTCTTTTACGTTTCTATTTCATTATCTACGCAAATTCAAAACAGTCATTATATGACTTCACTCAGTCAAACTGTGTGAATTAAACGCAAAGGTAACCGTATGAGTACGAAAGAGAAGAAATATAATCTCGCCTATGTTATGGCGATCTGCACCGTGGCAGCATTGGGTGGCCTGTTACAAGGGTATGATACTTCCGTTATTTCAGGTGTTATTGAGCCTCTCAACAGACATTTTAGTTTAACGCCATCGCAGACCGGTTGGGCGGTATCAAGTATCGTTATCGGCTGCGTATTAGGCGCATGGCTCGCCGGTAAACTTGCCGATAATTATGGCAGAAAAAAAGCCCTGACTATAACAGTATTCTTTATGCTGGTTTCTGTAGCGGGCATGGCATTAGCCACCGACTTTACGATGTTTATTATCTTCCGTATTCTGGGCGGATTCGGCATTGGACTGGCATCGGTTGTGTCACCTATTTATATGACGGAAGTTGCACCAAGGAATTATCGCGGCCGCGTTGTCGCAATGAATATGGTCTTTTTCGTTGGTGGACAGGTTTTGGTGCTGATCGTCAATTATTTGATCGCCAAAGGAGCAGATGAAACCTGGCTGGTGACGGTTGGCTGGCGTTATATGCTTGGATTTGGTGTTATTCCTTGCTTCCTGTATTTAATGTTTATGGCTTTTATTCCGGAGTCTCCTCGCTGGAATATAATGAAAAATCGTGATGCCGAAGCGATGAAAACCTTGACTCGCATCTCCAACCCTACGCATGCCTCGAATTTATTTAATGAAATTAAAGCATCTTTTAATACTGATTCAGTAACGACATCTGTAAAAAATGTACCTTCGATAAAGGGGTTAACACGTAACGCGAAGATGTTCATCATCATTGCGTCAATGATTGCCGTATTCAACCAGTTCACCGGCATCAACGTTATTCAGTACTTTGGGCCAACCTTGTTGATGAATGTCACAAGCAGCATGGAAGAAGCCATGTTTATGGTCACCTGGCTAGCGGCGTTGCAGTTCCTGGGCGTGCTTGTCGGTATTGTCTTTGTTGATCGTGTCGGACGCCGTATTTTACTGCTGACTGGCTCTTTCGGCACCTTCATCTGTCTGGCGCTTACCTTCCTGACTTTCTATTTTGGTATTAAAGGCTATGCCTCAATCATCGGCCTGTTAGGCTTCATGTTCATCTTTGGCTTAACATGGTCGCAAATCGCCTGGACCGTGGTGGGCGAAATTCTGCCTAACCGCCTTCGCGCAATGGGCATGGGGATCGCTTATGCCTCAATGTGGGTATCCAACTTTATCATTAGCCAGGTTTTCCCGATTATCAATGATAATCCATGGCTGCGTGAAAAATTCCACGGTGGATTCCCGCTGCTGCTGTTCTCAGTATCCTGCCTGATATCCTGGTGGTTCGTAAAACGCTACATTCCGGAAACAAAAGGTGTGGCACTCGAGAAAGTCGAAGAACTCATGAATGCCCTTATCAATAAAAATTCTGTATCCGTCACGACCAGTGATATAAAAAATTAATATAGTAAGGACGTAATTATGACTATTCATATTGCTAATGCACCTTGCAGTTGGGGAGTTGATGATCCTAAAAATCCGTTTCTGCCGCCCTGGCAAAAAGTTCTCAGTGAGGCAAATCAGGCGGGTTATAAAAGTATTGAACTCGGACCGTGGACATATTTACCAACGGATCCGGTCAAACTGACGGAAGCCTTAAATAAGGCCTCGCTTTCAATCGTGGCGGGTACAATTTTTGATGATTTAGTCAGTGACAGTAATTTTGATAACATGATTGAGTTGACGCATAATCTGTGTCGAAATCTTTCTAAAATACCCACTGCGGTGAAAGATCACAGCTCTAATTATCCCGCGCCATATTTGGTGATTATTGATTTTGGTAATGAAGAACGCGCTCGTTATGCCGGACATTCAGATAAAGCACCTCGCCTGAGTGCTGATGACTGGCAGCGCATGGTCTCACATATTAAAGAAATAAGTTCTCTGGCCTGGAGTGAATACGGTGTTCGTCCGGTAATTCATCCGCATGCGGGGGGATGTATTGAGTTCTCAGATGAAATTATCAAAATTGCTGAGGATATACCGCATTCAGTTGCTGGGTTATGTCTGGATACAGGGCACCTTTATTATTCTGGCATGGACCCTGTAAGCTGGCTTGAGAGTTATTTCGATCGCCTTGATTATATTCATTTCAAAGATGTGAACGAAAGTGTCCATAAAGATGTACTCAAGCGTGGACTGGATTTCTTTGCCGCATGTGCAGAAGGCGTAATGTGCCCCATTGGCAAAGGGGCAATTGATTATCCCGCAATTAAGAAACTCCTTAACGACCTGAATTATCAAGGCTGGATCACGATTGAGCAGGAACGCGATCCACGCCAGGCTGATGGCAGTCTACACGATGTGACCGAAAGTCTTAAGTGGCTAAAATCAGTCGGCTTCTAACCGGAGATAACATTATGATTAACGGACTAAAACCGCTTAACAGATCTGTTCGTTGGGGAATGGTTGGGGGAGGTGGCACAAGCCAGATTGGTTATATTCATCGTTCTGCAGCCTTAAGAGACAACGCATTCACTTTACTGGCAGGCGTATTAGATATTGATGCTGAACGAGGTAAAGCCTTTGGTGTTCAACTCGGTATTGCAGAAGATCGATGCTATCCCGATTATGCAACCCTGTTCCGGGAAGAGGCGAGTCGTGAAGATGGCATTGAAGCTGTCTCAATTGCCACCCCAAACAATACACACTTTGCTATATGCAAAGCTGCACTGGAAGCCGGTTTGCATGTGATTTGCGAAAAGCCGCTCTGTTTTACCGGCGAGGAAGCAAGCATTCTTGCGGCGTTATGCAGAACCCATACAAAAATCATTGGTGTCACATATGGATATGCAGGGCATCAATTAATTTTGCAGGCGCGGCAGATGATCGAGGAAGGGCTGCTCGGTGATATCCGTATCATTAACATGTCCTTCGCGCACGGTTTTCATGCAGAAGCAGTAGAACTGGACAATCCTTCCACCCGCTGGCGCGTGGACCCTAAATATGTCGGGCCAGGTTATGTTCTGGGCGATCTGGCTACCCATCCGCTGTTTCTGGCTGAAACAATGCTGCCTCAATTGAGCATCACACGGTTGCTGTGCTCGCGGCAGAGCTTTGTCAAATCCCGCGCACCGCTGGAAGATAACGCCTATGTGCTGATGGAATATGACAACGGTGCGGTGGGTTCTATGTGGTGCTCAGCGGTGAACTGCGGTTCTATGCATGGTCAGAAAATTCGTGTTGTGGGTTCGAAGGCAAGCCTGGAGTGGTGGGATGAGCAACCTAACCAGCTTCGCTATGAAATCCAGGGGGAGCCTGTTCGGATCCTTGAGCGCGGAATGCCTTATCTCAGTTCGCAGGCTCTGGCTGACGATCGCATCGGGGGTGGACACCCGGAAGGATTGTTTGAAGCATGGTCTAATCTTTATCGCCGCTTTGCGATTGCAATGGATGCAACCGATCGTGGCGACGCGAAATTCCTGGAATCATTCTGGTATCCCGATGTGCACGCCGGTCAGATCGGTGTGAACTGGGTAGAGCACTGCGTCAAATCTGCTGATGCGGGCGGTGAATGGATTGATTTCAATATTAAGTAATCATTAACGTACCTGGCCACTGTGGCAAGTGGCCAGGTAATGGGTGAGGGCTTAAAACCACCAGTATTCTTACCCTCTCATAACGCCACTCCCGCTTAGTAATCCCCACCTGTATCAGAGACAACAAGGCCTTAACGGTGATATCTGCCCTCATCAAACAAGCCCGGAAATGAGCTTTCGAGCGTTATAAAACATAAACACGGGAGCGGCGCGCCGAACCAACCCGCCGCACCCGATTTACTGTAGAAACAGACATCCAGATTTAGGTCTGTGATCCCTAAGCTCCCGCGCGATGTGGCTCAAATGAAATGACGAACAGATCCCTCAGACAACACTTTCCAAAAGGAAGCGACGCATCTGTTCCCCCCTGGCAAAGATTAAACCCTGTTGTCAGGCAGCTCAGCGAAAGGCCGGGAAATGCGCCAGGCTCTGAATTCCCCGGAGAGCGTTTTGACCAATGTGTTTCATCCGTTGATTGAACTCACAGCCAGAAGTGAACCGATCAATTGCTTTCTGTCTGAACACCGCGATAAGGGCGACTGAGTTGCGGTGTACAAATTTCAGAGGCTAAAAAGGGAACGCCTCAGTTGACTGTGAACGTCGCATGGTCAGAAAAGTGTTTCTTTAATGGTGATTTCGTCCACCCGGAGGATTGAAGACATGTCGAAACCTTTCATATCTGACATGAACGCCTCGCTGCTCATGTATTTCTGATTGATAGCCTGTATATCGGCTCCCTCCTGATAGGTCACTGTTGCAATGACCTGACAGTTTTCTCCCAGATAGACATCATTGACATAAATATCAAAAGCAGAAAGAGAAATCCTGTGTCGGGGCCAGTGTTTGTGAAAATAAATTTCTGCTGACTGGCTGTCTTTGAGTGTATAAATCCTGACCTGTTTCATCTTGTCCATCCTGTTGTGAAGGTGTTCATCAAGGCGGAAAGTCAAAGCATACCCACTTCATTTCTGGAAAATTAACAAAAGACCACTTCTCGCTCTGAGCCGACGTTCATTCTTTTAAACTGGCGCAAACTTTCTCTGTACCTGACGGACATCAAACGCAAACGCTTACCCGCACGCATCGCTAATAATAATCCCGGTAATCGCTGAAGCTATGGCCGCGTGAGTCGATAACGCATGCTCAGCTCATTTTTGGGGCTGAAGAGGGCTCATGCGTGCTGGTCATACCGGCGCAGCATTTGGCCCTCTTTTTTACAACACCAGTACGTGCATTCCTTTTAATTACAATGGAAATAACAATATGTCTGTCATTAAGACAATGACCAGAAGCTTAACCGGTTCCCGTTTTGCAGGGGCCGCTCGGCCCGCCGATGGGATCTTTCACTGTGAAAGCTTACCTGCATCGCTCTCTGCTGCAGGCCTAAGCAAACGTGCTGCGGGTATTTTGCTGACGTTTGTACCGCCAGAGGCAGATTTTCAGAAGGTCAGTCAGGCATGGCAACGTTTAACATCGGCGGATCTGACCGTCATTACGCTCTCCTCGAACGGGGCGCTCAGCGCCAGCGGCAAGCAGACAACTTACTGCAAGGGAGACGGACAAGAGGGCAGCTGGCTCTGGCTGCCTCGCAACCTGATAGCGGAGCATGAAACGCACATTGTCGATTTGCATCTTCACGACACGCACACGGCGACCGATCGCATCAGCGCCATTCAGCATGAACTGGCCGCACTGAAGCTGCGCATGCCGCTTTCTGCCGATCGCACCTTCGCTATGATTTACTGCGACGGACTGTCCGCATCAGAAGGCTTTCTGATGCAGGCCTGGTATAACACCGGGCGCTTTCCATGCCTGGCGATTGGTGGCTCCGCAGGAGGACGTGCAACCTTTGACGGCACATGGATGGGTATCGGCGGTCGTGTGCTGCAGGGCAAGGCCGTTATCGTGTTCTGCAAAATGGCAGCGGGTAAATCCTTCGCACCCTTCAAAAGCCAGAATTTCGAACCGCTGAATAAAAGCTGGCTGATTGCAGAGGCCGATCCGGTGAAGCGTACGTTGACGTCGGTGTTCAACGCGCAGGGACAGCAGCAGCCATTCACCCAGGCGCTGGCCGAACATCTTGGCTGCAACGCACAGCAGCTAAGCGAGCGGCTTAAAGGTCTGACATTTGCCGTCAAGGTAGGCGAAGCCTTCTTTATTCGTTCCGTGGCGAAAATGGACAGCCAGAGTGTACAGTTTTTCTGCGACCTGGAATTTGGCGATCGGCTTTACTTAATGCGTGAAACCGATTTTAAACAGGCCACGCAGCGTGACTGGCAGGCCTTTACCCAACGCCACGGCAAACCGGCAGCGATTCTGATGAACGATTGCATACTGCGTCGCGTAGGGAATGCCGATAAGCTGCACGATGCGCATTTCTTTAAAGGGATCCCGGCCGCCGGCTTCTCCAGTTTTGGTGAGATTCTCGGCGTGCCGATCAACCAGACGCTCTCTGCGCTGGTGTTCTTTAATCACAGCGTCAATGCGATGGCGCAATTCCCGGTGGAATATGCCAGCTATGCGGCTCACTACGCTCAGCGCGCCCTGCGTCGCTGGGAGGCGCTGAACAGGGTGCAGTCCGGTGTGCTGGCGCGCGTGGTGAATTATCAGCAGGAGTTAGCGCCTATCGTCCAGGCACTGCCGGTGCTTGAGGCGGCAACCCAGAGCCAGAGCGAGGCGTTGACGATGGCCGAGAGCAGCATCCGCGCTATCAGCGATATCGCCAAAGAGAGCCAGCAGGCACAGAGCCGCTTAGGCGACGGGTTGGACGATCTGGAGGCGATCTCCAATGGCATCAACGTCATTACGCATGGCATCAGCAATATCGCGTTCCAGACCAATATTCTGGCGCTTAATGCGGCTGTTGAAGCCGCCCGTGCGGGTGAGGCGGGCAGGGGATTTGCGGTTGTCGCCGGAGAAGTGCGTCGTCTGGCGCAATCCTCCAAAGAGCAGGCGGAAGCCACGGCAAGCAATATCAACGATGCGGTCAGCACGATTTCCCGCATTCGCAATGTGGCGACAAACACCGTGCAAACTGCCACGGACATGGCAGAGCGCAGTATCCACGCAGCCGATGCCATAGCGGCGATGAGCGACCGCACCCGCCATGAGCGGGCAGGTATGGCGAAACAGCTGGATAGCCTGCGCACCTTAACAGCGGGAATGGATGCCATGCAGGAAGCGGTGGCCGAGCTGAAAGTGCTGCAAACCCTTTCGGCTTCTCGTTAACGCACGCCTCAGCCGTTATCACCACGCTGTACCAGCGGCTGCAATTCAATAGCTTGATGAAAATGGCTCAGGGCTGAGCCGTTTTCAGGCTATTTCACCGTTGTCTTGCAGCAAAAGCCCGGTCCGCAAAGCAGAGGCGATGCAGACCTGCCGCTTACTGAGGACGGGAACGTCAGTATCGGGCCCGACTACTGTTCAGACGCAAAGAGGGGGCGGTTGCGACAACCGGCCCGGGCATCACGGGCTGATCGCTCAGCATGGACAAAAATGCCTGAGACCAGCGATGACTGCTGTGCAAATGCAATCCCTTCATCAGACGCGCGTGAAGATGACGCCGTTCCCTTACCGGCATCAGCAGTGCGCTATGAATGGCATCGGCCATCGCATCGGGATCGTAAGGATTGACGATTATCGCGCCGTCCATTTGCTCTGCTGCGCCTGCAAACTGCGACAGGATCAGCACGCCAGGGTTATCGGGATCCTGAAGTGCAACATACATCTTCGCCATCAGGCTCATGCCCGCCATCAGTGGGGTCACCAGCGCAACACGGGAAGCGCGATAGATTCCCGCCTGCTCTTCCCGACTGTAAGCATGCGTCAGACAGTTCACCGGGTACCAGTTCATCATGCCGTGCACGCCGTTAAACTCGCCGCACAGGGTTTCTAAGGTGTGACTGATTTCCGGCGCGCGATGCGCATACCCGGCAGAGGGCGGAGCCAGCTGCAACAGGGTAATATTTTTTTGGTAAACAGCATGTTTGCGCAGCAGCACTTCCACGGCGCTGATTCGGTAAGGCAGTCCGGCACTGTCATCAAGATGGCCGCCACTCAGTACGGTATTTTCTGGCAAGTTTTCGCGGCACTGCATTTCCATGAAGGCACAGCTATTGCTGTCTCGCAGGCAGCGGGCATCGTCAAGGTCAATCCCCACAGGAAAGACGCCGAGCCGGACAATACGGCCTTGTACCCGAAAGCTGTCGCCAGCCAAACGCTCTGTACGGAATTCACTTTCCAGCCAGACAATAAAGTTGTTCATGTCCTGTACCGTTTGAAAACCGATCACGTCACAGCACAGCAGGGATTCGGTGAGCCAGCGCCAGTCGGGAATGGCCTCAAACATCTTGCCCGATGGGAAAGGCTGATGCAGAAAAAAGCCCACTGGATTGGTCAAACCGGCTTCGCGAAGATAGCGGGCGCAACCCAGCAGATGATAATCCTGTATCCAGATTCTGTCCTCGGGCAGGGCGTGCTCACAAATTGCACGCGCATAAGCCTCATTAATATTTTTATATTCCCGATAGCCGTCAGCGGAAAAACGGGCCAGATCCGGGCGCTGGTGGAAAACAGGCCAGAGTCCTTTATGAACGTAATTGTGATAACCCTCATTCGCCTCGCCGGGTGTCAGGGGAAAGGTCAGGGTTTCATAGTGATCTTTCTGCTGAGATGACAGAGGTCTTGCCGTATCCGATGGCAGAACTGCGGTCTGGCCATCCCAGCTCACCCAGAGCCCACCTTGATGGGCGAGAATGCCTTCATAAATCGCAGTAAGCGTGGAGCGTTGAGAATGATTGTGTGATACCAGGATAAGACCTGACATGGTGTTTTCCTTGTGAGACAGAGGTTCGTCAGTCGCATTGCTTAACGACCAACAGCTGGATAATTGAGGCCGAATGAGAAACTGAAGCAGGCTGCTCATCGTTATAGTCGCTTAATGTCTACGTGTGATATCGGAGTCTGCTGGGTAGTCAACGCCGTGATACAGAGGCGGCGCCACGTAAATACCCGGCAGTGAGGGATGACAGATGAAGCCGTTGTGTTGAAGAAACTCTGGTGCGGATTCACTCAGGGCGATAATACGATGGCAGCCGCAGGCACCTGGATGCGACAGACAGCAGCGCAATAGCCAGGATCCCAGACCGATAAACCGATATTCTGGCGAAATAAACAGATCCTGGATTACCCAGGTTTCGGCCATATCGGTTATGACGCGTGCAAAGCCGATTTGTCGTGCATTACGGTAGACGCCAAAACAGAGACTGCTGTTCAACGCCAGCGTCAGAAGGCGCGCATCGGGGATTGTCGCCCCCAGCCATTGAGCAATCAGCCGGGGGTTAAGCCTGGTCGGATCGGTGTTGACCTCAATCGCATCTCTGAACCATTTACGGGGTGACATCAGCCGAAGACGTTGCTGCTCAGCCAGCTCGACTAAGGCGGCATCGCCACTGAAAGGCAGAGAAAAGGGCGCATTAACGCATTTCATCAACGACTTCCTTATGCATGGGCCATGAGTACCCGGTGCCGTTGATTAAAACGCCCGGCGTGTAAAAGTGGCGTAAAAAAGAAATGGCGAGGTGTAAAAAGGATGCAAAGGAAAAGCGGTGATATGGGCTGGCTGTACCCATTATCAGGTGTTAAGGGATCGGGCTTAAACATAGCGACTGTGTCTGAAAGCTGACTGTGTACCTGAAATGTCTCCTGAGCCTTTTTAGCAAAGATTCATCCCTGCAGAATGGAGACTTATATGCGTTAAATGACGTCACCGATAAACGGCTAATACAGTATCTGGGTAAACACAGGTACAGGCTCCCACATTTTACGAACGATTATTGACGAATGTTCATTGGGTTGGGAAATGAAGTGGCACAGGAAGCGTCACTGATTACGCTGAACGATTCAGAAAGGGGTGATTTCTATGGTTGTCCACCAAGAATATTAATGGAAAGTAATTTTATTTATATTTTTGTAATTCCTTAAACGTATTCTCAATAAGGATGGATTGTTTCTTTTTATATCAGCATTCTCCCTCTATATTAGCCGCGTTTTAAGTACACAGTATCTCGTTTGGCGAGGCTCCTATACAAACACAGGTTACTGATCTGACGACATCGAGAGATGCCCAAGGTTAAGACAGGCTTTATCGGATTAAGGTTCAGCCCAAGGTAACTTCTGATTAATGAATCAGATACGTTGTATAGTGCTAAAACCTGGACGCGGAGATAGCCTACGTTCACTCCCTCTTTGGTTACGCCCCTGTACGATTCGCTGATGACGTTTTAGCCGATATAGGGACACTTCAATGCAAAAAATACAGCATCTTTCTACCGGTTCGCGCCTCAATGCTGACGGCGTAAATGACGCCTCCGTTGCGCAGTATATGAACCCGAATTTTATTACGCTCCCCTACACACTGACGGTAAAAGAAGCGAAGCTTTATTTTCTGTCGCAGTTAAAAACAAATGAGATCCCCTCGTTAGTCTTTATTACCGCGCGCGATTACCATTTACGCGGCACGCTTGCGGTTAAAACATTATTGCAATGTCATGATGAAGATAAACCGGTTGGTGTCATGATGCGTCATGCTTTCACGAAAGTGACGCCGGATGACAGTCGCGGTGATATTGCCCATATTCTGATGGAGGAGAATATCGATATCCTTCCCGTCGTCGCCAACCATACGCTGGTTGGTGTGCTGGGTGAACGGGAGATTGCACGCCTGATTGCGGATGAGAACACCGCAGATGCACAGCGTCAGGGCGCCAGTCTGCCGCTGGACAAACCTTATCTTGAAACCAGTCCGTGGACGCTCTGGCGAAAAAGAGCCGTCTGGTTGCTGATGCTTTTTGTGGCTGAGGCCTATACAGGCAATGTCCTGAAAGCCTTTGAAGATCAGCTGGAGGCGGCAATTGCGCTCGCCTTTTTTATTCCTCTGTTGATTGGCACCGGCGGCAATAGCGGCACACAGATCACCTCCACCCTGGTGCGGGCCATGGCGTTAGGGGAGGTTAGTCTGGCAAGGCTTGGCGCAGTGCTGCGCAAAGAAATCTCCACGTCCCTGCTGATCGCGGCCACTATCGGCCTTGCGGCATGGATACGGGCATGGATGATGGGCGTTGGCGCAGAGGTCACGCTGGTTGTCAGTCTTTCGCTGGTGGCCATTACTGTGTGGAGCGCGATTGTTTCATCCATCATACCGATGTTACTGAAAAAGGCGGGGGTAGATCCGGCGGTGGTTTCAGCGCCCTTTATCGCCACCTTCATCGACGGTACAGGGCTCATCATTTATTTCAAAATCGCGCAGTATGTGATGGGGATTTGATTCGGCTTCTGCCTCATCAAACGTGGCTGACGCGCCATCGGGTGAGTCTGATGGCGCGAAAATGCATGTGACCATTACTGGCTTGTTACTCCATGCATCTGACAGACATTAACCCTCAGGAGTACAACGTTGAAAAAACACCTGCAGTATGATTTTCACCACTTAGGGATTCCGGTCAGTGATGGCCTGCAAGACGGCAG
The DNA here is from genome assembly GCF_000710035.2 of Pantoea ananatis LMG 2665. Taxonomy (GTDB): domain Bacteria; phylum Pseudomonadota; class Gammaproteobacteria; order Enterobacterales; family Enterobacteriaceae; genus Pantoea; species Pantoea ananatis. The sequence goes on from NZ_JMJJ01000004.1 coordinate 833,223, forward strand.
TTACAGTCAACGTGCCGGCATGTACACCGCCGATAACCCAGGCCAGTTCCGGGTGCAGTGGCACCGTTTTGAAGCCGATTCACCTTTGCATCATCTGATCCGTACTGTGCCACATGTGGCATTTAAGGTGGCCGATCTTCTGGAGGCCATTCGCGATGAGGAGGTTATACTTGGGCCCTATGAGCCGATCGACGGCTTTTTTGTTGCGATGATTAACGATGCTGGCGTGCCGATTGAACTCATCCAGACTGAACTGACGGATGATGAAGTGTGGCGGAAGGCGAGGTCGGGCGAGGGACGTCTTTACCAGGCTGAGTAATGCCAGATGGTTGTTGCGAATGCGAAGAAACAGTCGTATTCGTTAAGCGTAGTAGGATAGCAGCATGGCGAATACCACTTCTGACCTCTCTTATTGGAGCAACCGTATTGAACTCTACACCTTAAAGAATCCTTTCAGGATTTCTATAAATGCTTACTTATAACTTGCTACGGTCGCTATCATTTCGGTGTTTCTCTTGGGAGGAGGTAGATCGTGTGGAGGAAGTTACTTACGCTTTTTCTTTATCATGCGTTTGTAAAATCAATTTAAGATACCATGAAAAATCCACGCAGTTGCGTGGATTTTAGAGGGTTTTGAGAGTTTCATGAGATTTTCTGACATCTCATGAGACAACCAATTTTATTTAGACGTTAAACAAGAAGTTCATCACGTCGCCATCCTTAACGATGTATTCTTTACCTTCTGAACGCATTTTTCCGGCTTCTTTCGCGCCTTGCTCGCCCTTATAGGCAATAAAGTCTTCGAACGCGATGGTCTGCGCACGGATAAAGCCCTTCTCGAAGTCGGTATGAATTTTACCGGCGGCCTGTGGCGCGGTGGCACCGACAGGGATAGTCCATGCGCGAACTTCTTTCACGCCAGCGGTGAAATAGGTTTGCAGGTTCAGCAGGGAGTAACCGGCGCGGATCACGCGGTTCAGGCCTGGCTCTTCAATGCCCAACTCGGCCATAAACTCATCACGATCTTCATCTTCCAGCTCGGCGATGTCGGACTCAACGGCGGCGCAGACGGGCACCACAACAGAACCTTCTTTAGCCGCAATTTCGCGCACTTTATCCAGGTAGGGGTTGTTCTCAAAACCGTCTTCGTTGACGTTGGCGATGTACATGGTGGGCTTCAGCGTCAGGAAACTCAGGTAACGCAGGGCGGCCTTGTCTTCTTCCGTCAGATCCAGCGCGCGCAGCATGCCCGCATTTTCTAAATGCGGCAGGCATTTTTCCAGTGCGGCCTGTTCTGCTTTAGCGTCTTTATCGCCGCCTTTGGCTTTCTTCTGTACGCGCTGCAGAGCACGTTCACAGGTGTCCAGGTCCGCCAGCGCCAGCTCGGTGTTGATAGTTTCAATATCATCAGCCGGATCGACTTTGTTATTCACGTGAATGATATTGTCGTTCTCGAAGCAGCGCACCACGTGACCAATCGCTTCGGTCTCACGGATGTTGGTCAGGAACTGGTTGCCCAGGCCTTCACCTTTGGAGGCGCCTTTCACCAGACCGGCGATATCAACGAATTCCATAGTTGTGGGCACTACGCGCTGCGGCTTAACGATCTCAGACAGCTGATCCAGACGCAGGTCTGGCATAGGGACGACGCCAGTATTGGGTTCAATCGTGCAGAAGGGGAAGTTAGCCGCTTCAATACCCGCTTTAGTCAGCGCGTTAAAAAGAGTGGATTTACCGACATTTGGCAGGCCCACGATACCGCATTTGAATCCCATGGTTTAGTACCCTTTATAGCTGTATGGGCAGAGCCATTAGCAGGCTCCGCCGGAAACGTAAGATAATTTTCGCGCATTATACACAGATTCGCGACAATCTGGGCGATTAGACAGGTTTAAAGGCATGCAGGCGGTTCATCGCCTTGATGCGGTCTTCCTTTAGCCACAGTTCGGTGCAGCGCGCCGCCTCATCAATGGCATCATCAATCAGTTTTTGCTCGCTGGCTGGGGGCTTGCCCAAAACAAAGCCGGTGACCTTATTGCGATCGCCGGGATGGCCGATGCCAATCCGCAGGCGGTGAAAGTTATTGTTGTTGCCGAGCTTGCTGATAATGTCTTTCAGGCCGTTATGCCCGCCATGTCCGCCGCCTTGTTTAAATTTGGCGATGCCAGGGGGAAGGTCCAGTTCATCATGGGCCACCAGGATCTCTTCCGGCGCGATGCGATAGAAGGTCGCCATGGCTGCCACGGCTTTGCCGCTGAGATTCATAAACGTGGTCGGCACCAGCAAGCGCACGTCTTCACCGGCTAAAGCCAGTCGTGCCGTATAGCCATAAAATTTGGCTTCTTCTTTCAACGACTGATTGTGACGCTCAGCCAGCAAGTCCAGATACCAGGCACCCGCATTGTGGCGCGTGGCGGCATATTCCGCGCCGGGATTAGCCAGGCCCACAATCAGTTTTATGCTGCTCACAAGGAATATCCTGCTGTAATAACTCAAGGGCGATAGTTTACTGTGCCGCGACGCGGATCACAAAGACCGCGCAGGGGAAATTATTAGTGTCAGTGATTAATTATTTTTCATCTAAATCAATAAACTGGAATAACGTATTGGTCACAAATCATCTGGCCTTTATGTGAGTTAGTGCACAAATTAGCCTGAGGGCATTGCCTACACTACTATCAGTTTAACATTGTGTGCGCTCATCCGACCGCGCATAAAGGAGGTGAAAGATGAAACGTCATCACTCACGCATGGCAGGTAATGCCTTGATGGGAATTGGACTCGTGACCATGCTTCTCGGCATCGGTTTTTCGATTATCAACCAGCTGCCTTCGCTTGATTTACCACAGATGCTGGCTCAGGGCGCGATGTTTGGCATTTTCTTTGGCGCACTGTTATGGCTGGTAGGCGCCTGTATTAGCGGTCGTGAAAAAGTAGAAGATCGCTATTACTGGGTGCGCCATTATGGCGATAAACGCTGTCGCCGCACCCATCATTCGTCACATTAGATTTTCTGACATAACCAGGTAAGGTTCTGTCCGATTTCTGCCCTTGGCTTTGGCGCGATAGAGTGCTTTATCCGCCAGAGCCATTAGTTGACCAAAATCTATTTCGCCGTTATCTGCAGTCGCAAAACCGATACTCACTGAATAGGCGATCTGGCCGGGACGCGAATGCTGAACGGTCTGGCGTACCTGTTCGCACCACACTCGGGCTTGCTCAAAGCTGAGCGGCAGCAGCGCTGCAAACTCCTCACCGCCCAGTCTTGCAAAGCGGCCATCCTGTGGCAGCGTTCCCGAAACCCTGTTACAAAAATCAATTAACACCCGATCCCCTTGCTGGTGCCCGTAGCGGTCATTGATCCCTTTAAAATGATCAAGGTCGAATAACACCACCGTCAGCGCTTTGTTTTGCTTCAGGCAAAACCGGATCACAGCGTCCGCCCCGGAAAACAGTGCACGACGATTCCAGATATTGGTTAGCGGGTCATGAAGCGAGGCGTCCTTAAGTGCATTACGGGTGCGTTCATTCACCATAGCTAATATGGTGACGGTGAAGCCAATCACGAAAAGCATGGATTCCAGAATCACGTAGATCGAAAAGTCAGAACCGCTGATCGCCCCCTGTATACCAACAGGACGGGTGTTATCCAGAAATAACCGGGCGACGTGAAAAAGCAGGTGAGTCCAGAGCAATAATTGTGCGGGCCAAAAGGTGGTATTCATATCACGGCGTGCCAGCCAGAGCAGATAAATGAGTGCGGCGGTATAGGCGATGCAAAGCAGGCAGAGCACCAAAACACGCAGTGATAAGCTGTAATAAAAGGTCGGAAACAGGCAGAGCAGAGACCACAGTGCCGCCCCTGCTAAGCCGGTCATGCCTGGGGATTTACCACAGAATGTGCGAAAAGCGCTAAATAACCCCCCGTAGGCCAGCATCACTAATACGTTGCTTACGGCTATCGGTAAGAACTGATCGCCCTTGCTGCGCAAGCTGCTGAGAAAAAAGGCAACAAGCGTGAGCACGATGGCGACACAGACATAGCCCAGAATGCGGTCATAGTGAGATCCGACCCAGGCAAAGATCATAATCAGGCTCATAAACCCCAGTACGTAGAGTTCGCAAATAAATAACGTAAAGACGTCGAGGTTCATAGTGGGCGGCGATCGCAATAAAAAGTGCGGGCAAATTACCACTCAACTCAAAAAGGCAAAAGGCCAGATAACATAATTTCAGCGAAAGAGTTTTTCGTAGTGATCGTGACAATAACTGAGGTCACTCATAATGAAAATTTCTGAAAACCAAGCAGCTTTGTCGGAGGGAATAAACAGGAGACAAAAGAAAAGGCCGGGCATAATGCCCGGCCTGCGAAGATTAATGTTCGAACATTGCCGAAATGGACTCTTCGTTACTGATGCGGCGAATCGCTTCGGCCAGCATACCTGACAGCGTCAGGGTACGGACGTTTGGCAGCGACTTCATCTCTTCTGATAACGGGATGGTGTCACAGACGATAACCTGATCGATAACAGATTTACGCAGGTTTTCCACCGCATTGCCAGAGAAGATAGGGTGCGTAGCGTAAGCGAACACGCGCTTGGCACCGCGCTCTTTTAACGCTTCTGCGGCTTTGCACAGTGTGCCGCCGGTGTCGATCATGTCGTCGACCAGCACACAGTCACGGCCCGCAACGTCACCAATGATATGCATGACCTGAGAAACGTTCGCACGCGGGCGACGTTTATCGATGATTGCCATATCGGTGTCGTTCAGCAGTTTGGCAATGGCACGAGCGCGCACTACGCCACCAATGTCCGGAGACACAACAATCGGGTTTTCCAGACCGATTTGTAACATATCTTCCAGCAGAATCGGGCTGCCGAATACGTTATCAACCGGGACGTCAAAGAAGCCCTGGATCTGCTCGGCGTGCAGGTCAACCGTCAGAACACGGTCAACACCGACGCTGGAAAGGAAGTCAGCCACTACTTTAGCCGTAATAGGCACGCGGGCGGAGCGCACGCGGCGGTCCTGTCGGGCATAACCAAAGTAGGGGATAACAGCGGTAATACGACCAGCTGAAGCACGACGCAGCGCGTCGACCATCACGACCAGTTCCATCAAATTATCATTGGTGGGAGCACAGGTGGACTGGATGATGAAAATATCACCACCGCGTACATTTTCATTAATCTGTACGCTTACTTCGCCATCACTGAAACGGCCAACGGCGGCGTCTCCCAGGCTGGTGTAAAGGCGGTTGGCAATACGTTGTGCTAGTTCCGGGGTGGCGTTACCAGCAAAAAGCTTCATATCAGGCACGAGAAGAACCTCAGGCTTTGCGTCCAGAGAATGAACGTCATGACAGTAACCGGCGAATACTGTCGTGAACGTTCACACGGGTATGTGAGTGCGAAACGTGCTGTGTCTGGAACAGGGTGACACAGTCACGCTATCGCTAATCGCCTTGCAGAGTACGCTGTAACGGCGAGACGTTAAGGCCTCGAGCTACAAAACCGCGCACCCATGGTGGGGCAAGTTCCAGCACCTGGCGAGCAGCATGCTCGGTGTCAAATTCAGCAAACACACAAGCACCTGTCCCCGTCAGGCGCGACGGCGCGTATTCTAGCAGCCATGAAACAAGCTCATCAACCTCACGAAAACGTTTTCTTACTACTGATTCGCAATCGTTGACGAACGGAGCCTGTAAAAGTGCTGATAAACTGCGCACGGGCGTGTCACGGGTAAGCGCCGGATCGTTGAAGACCACCGGCGTGGCCACGCTGACGCCTGGATGAGCAACAAGATACCATTTTTCTGCAGGCGATGCTGGAGAAAGCACCTCACCGACGCCTTCGGCAAAGGCGGCATAGCCTTTAACAAAAACCGGGACGTCGGCGCCCAGTTTCACGCCCAGCTCCGCCAGCGCCTCAGGGGAAAAGCCGGTCTGCCACAGGTGGTTTAGCGCAACCAGCACGGTTGCGGCATTCGACGAGCCGCCGCCCAGCCCGCCGCCCATGGGCAAACGCTTTTCAATGGCAATGCGCGCACCGGCCCTGGCAGGCAGGCTGCCGTTTTCACGCGCCGCCGACTTGAGGCTCTCTGCCGCCCGGACAATCAGGTTTTGCGCATCCGGCACGCCAGGCACCGGCGTTAACAGCCTGATCTCATCGCTCGTGTCGGGCGTGATTGTCAGGCTGTCGCCATAATCAAGAAACTGAAACAGGGTTTGCAGATTATGGTAACCATCAGGCCGACGACCGGTGATGTACAAAAACAGATTCAGTTTTGCCGGAGCAGGCCAGGTGGTCATCATTTCAGCGTCCAGTTATCCATACGTAATTTAATACGCTGATCGCCTTCTTTTAACTCCAGGCTGGCCGGAAGCGGTGGATTGACCTTGTTGTCATAGTCAGCAATGGTCACCTGCCAGGTCTGGCCGTCATGCTTGTAGGTCAGGCTGCTTAGCTGGTACTGATCGTTGAGCTGGTAATCGGTCGCATCGCCCGGCAGGCCCATCATCCACTGGCGCAGGTTGGTCAGCGGGATATCCATGCCGGTCAGCTGCGAGATCATCTTCTGCGCATCGTTGCTGACATAACGTTTGCCTTTGTTGTCCACAATCTGCACCACTGAACCCTGAGCATCCAGCTGAAGCTCGGTGCTGCCTAACGGGTTGGTTAACAGCAGGCGATAGCGGTCGGCCGCGGTCTGCTGCCAGTTAAAGCGGGCATAGACTTTTTGTTTATCCGACAGATAGGCGAACGCGCCGCGCGTCTGATACTGGGTAACGTGGCTGACGGCTTGCTGATGCTGTTGCCACTGTGGCGCGGTGACGCTCGGGCCAGGACCTTGTGGTTTATTGATGCTACAGGCAGCCAGCAGAACACTGGCAAGGGGTAAAAGGCGCAACAGGTTGCGTGTAGAAGTCAGCATCAAGTGGTCATCTCCTCGGACACATTTTTAATTGATAACAGGTAACGCTAACCATCCGCGTTTTAACCGTCAATGCTCTTATACGGCAAAAACGCTATGATCGGCTTAATCTTATTACAGTCATAGCCTTTGTATGGCTTTTCTTGATCTGCTGCATCTTGTAGAATGCGCTTCACAAAACCCTGACATTTATTGGGATAACCCAACCTAAAACGCTATGACGCTGCTCGCACTCGGAATCAATCACAAAACTGCACCCATTGCTCTGCGCGAACGCGTTGCGTTCGGGCCGGAGTCGCTGGAGCAGGCCTTAAACAGCCTGTTATCCCAGCCTATGGTGCAGAGCGGCGTCGTGCTCTCTACCTGTAACCGAACCGAGCTGTACCTCAGTGTAGAGCAACAGGTCGATCTTCAGGAACGTCTGGTGCGCTGGCTGTGTGAATACCATCAGCTTGATGAAGCGGACGTGCGCAACAGCCTCTACTGGCATCAGGATAACGAGGCGGTTAGCCACCTCATGCGCGTGGCCAGCGGGCTGGACTCGTTGGTGTTGGGTGAACCCCAGATTCTGGGGCAGGTCAAAAAAGCCTTTGCCGACTCTCAGCGTGGTCATGCGCTGAGCAGCGAGCTGGAACGCATGTTCCAGAAAACCTTCTCGGTGGCCAAACGCGTTCGTACCGAAACCGATATTGGCGCCAATGCTGTTTCCGTGGCCTTTGCCGCCTGTACGCTGGCTCGTCAAATCTTTGAGTCGCTGTCCACGGTGAACGTGCTGCTGGTGGGTGCGGGAGAAACCATCGAACTGGTGGCCCGTCATCTCAGCGAACATCAGGTGAAAAAGCTGATCATTGCGAACCGTACCCGTGAACGTGCGGAACTGCTGGCTAACGAAGTCGGTGCGGAAGTGATTAGCCTGGCCGATATTGATTCCCGTCTGGCCGATGCCGACATCGTGATTACCTCCACCTCCAGCCCGCTGCCGATCATCGGTAAAGGCATGATGGAGCGCGCGTTAAAAGCGCGTCGTAATCAGCCGATGCTGCTGGTGGATATTGCGGTTCCCCGCGATGTGGAGCCGGAAGTGGGCAAATTAGCCAACGCCTATCTTTACAGCGTTGACGATCTGCAGGCCATCATTGAGCAAAACCTTGCCCAGCGCAAAGCCGCTGCGGTGCAGGCCGAAAGCATTGTGGTGCAGGAATGCAGCGATTTTATGGCCTGGCTGCGTTCGCAAGGCGCGGTTAACTCTATTCGTGAGTACCGCTCGCAGGCAGACGATATTCGCGCTGAGCTGGAAGGCCGTGCGCTCCAGGCGCTACAGCAGGGGGCAGATCCGCAGAAAGTCATGCAGGAACTGGCCCATAAGCTGACCAACCGTTTGATTCATGCTCCAACCAAATCTCTTCAGCAGGCCGCCCGCGACGGCGATAGCGAACGCCTGCAGATTTTACGCGACAGCCTGGGTCTCGATTAGGCACACTGCTGTCGTCATCTGTTACGGGAATCCCACAGTTAAATGAAAACCTCTATTGTTGCTAAACTGGAAGCGCTGCAGGAGCGCCACGAAGAAGTGGAAGCGATGCTGGGCGATGCCGGCGTGATTGCCGATCAGGACCGCTTTCGTGCTTTGTCGCGTGAATATGCTCAGTTGACCGATGTCACGCGCTGCTTCCGCGACTGGCAGCAGAACCAGGACGATATCGAAACCGCCAAAATGTTGCTCGACGATCCTGAGATGCGCGATATGGCGCAGGAAGAGCTTCTGGAAGCACGGGAAAAAAGTGAGTTCCTGGAGCAACAGCTGCAGCTGTTACTGTTGCCGAAAGATCCGGACGATGAGCGCGACTGCTTTGTGGAAGTGCGGGCCGGCACCGGCGGCGACGAAGCGGCAATTTTTGCCGGCGATCTGTTCCGGATGTACAGCCGTTACGCCGAGTCACGTCGCTGGCGCGTCGAAATCGTCAGCGCCAACGAGGGAGAACATGGCGGCTACAAAGAAGTGATCGCCCGCGTGATGGGTGAAGGCGCCTACGGCCGCTTTAAATTCGAATCAGGCGGCCATCGCGTTCAGCGTGTGCCAGAAACCGAATCTCAGGGACGCATCCACACTTCCGCCTGTACGGTGGCGGTGATGCCGGAACTGCCGGAGGCCGAGCTGCCGGAGATCAACCCGTCTGATTTAAAAATTGATACGTTCCGCTCCTCAGGGGCCGGTGGCCAGCACGTCAACACCACCGACTCTGCGATTCGTATTACCCACCTGCCAACCGGTATTGTGGTGGAGTGCCAGGACGAACGTTCTCAGCACAAAAACAAAGCCAAAGCCCTGTCCGTACTGGGCGCGCGTATCCATGCGGCCGAAATGGCAAAACGCCACGAAGCTGAGGCCAGTACGCGCCGCAACCTGCTGGGCAGCGGCGACCGTTCTGACCGTATTCGGACCTATAACTTCCCGCAGGGCCGCGTCACCGACCATCGTATCAACCTGACGATCTACCGTCTGGATGAAACCATGGAAGGCAAGCTGGACAGTCTGATTGAACCTATTGTGCAGGAATATCAGGCTGACCAACTGGCCGCGCTGGCCGGTCAGGATTGATGGATATCCGTCACTGGCTTAAACAGGCGGTCGCCACCTTGTGTGGGGGCGACAGTCCGAAACGAGACGCAGAGATTTTGCTGGGGTTTGTGACCGGCAAATCCCGCAGCTGGCTGGTGGCGTTTGATGAAACTCTCCTGACGGAAGCGCAGCTGCAACAGTTAGACGTGCTGCTGGCGCGTCGCGCCCGGGGCGAACCTGTTGCGCATCTGATCGGCGAGCGGGAGTTCTGGTCGCTGCCGCTGCAGGTGAACGACGCGACGCTGATCCCCCGTCCTGACACCGAAATGCTGGTGGAGCAGGCGCTGGCGCATCTGCCTGAGTCACCATCACGCGTCCTGGATATGGGCACCGGAAGCGGGGCGATAGCCCTGGCGATTGCCAGCGAACGTCCGGATTGCGACGTCATCGGTGTCGATCGCATTCCTGCTGCGGTCGCGCTGGCTCAGCGCAACGCCGCGCATCTGGCCATACCTAACGCCACCTTCATACAAAGCCACTGGTTTACGCAGATTGCGCCAGCCAGATTCGACCTGATTGTCAGTAATCCGCCCTATATCGACGCGAACGATCGCCACCTTAACGAGGGCGATGTGCGTTTTGAGCCACGCAGTGCGCTGGTGGCGGAAGAGGCGGGCCTGGCGGATTTACGGCTGCTGATCGAGCAGGCGATAAACTGGTTACAGCCAGGCGGCTGGCTGCTGCTGGAGCATGGCTGGCAGCAGGACGAAGCCGTGCGCCACTTGATGCAGCAGCATCATTACCTGTCGGTGGCGACGGCGAATGATTATGGCGGTAACCCCCGGGTCACGTTTGGGCAGGCAGCCCCGCACCCGGCCTGAGCGCGCTATTGAAGAATACTCAAGAACAACATGGATGAACGATGTTTGCTTACTATCCGCTAATCAAGAATCTGCACCTGCTGACCGTGGCAGTAACTATTTTGCTGTTTTTGCTGCGATTTTACTGGCAGCGCACAGGCTCTGCGATGCTGCAACGCCGCTGGATACGCATCCTGCCTCATGTCAATGACACGCTGTTGCTGCTGAGCGGTGCATCGCTGGTGATGATCACCCATTTCTATCCGTTTTCGCCTCAGGGAAGCTGGCTGACTGAGAAGCTGTTAGGCGTTATTATCTATATTGCCCTTGGGTCGGTTGCGTTAAGCCGTCGCCCACGTTCTGACCGCACCCGCTGGATCGCCTTTATCGTGGCATTGATTGCGCTGGTGACGATCATTAAGCTGGCACTGAGTAAAATGCCGTTACTGGGGATAGTATGAGCTCCACCGAACAACTCGATTACAGTGAGACACCGCTGTGTGAGGCAGTGATTGGTGCCACGATGGCCATCCGCACTGATTTCCCGGCGTTGTCAGTTGAAGAACAGTTAGCTGCGTTAGTGGCTGAAGCCCGTGACTACGTCAGTCATGAACAGGATGCCGATTTAAAGCTCGAAAAGCTGCTGGAACTGTTTTACAAGCAGTGGAAATTTGGCGGTGCCAGCGGCGTCTATAACCTGTCAGATGCGCTCTGGCTGGATAAAGTGTTGAAAACCCGTCAGGGCACGGCGGTGTCGCTGGGCGTGATCCTGCTGCATATCGCGGCTGAACTGGAATTACCCCTGATGCCGGTGATTTTCCCGACGCAGCTGATTCTGCGCGCCGACTGGCTCGACGGCGACAAGTGGCTGATTAATCCCTTTAACGGGGAAACCCTGGACACGCACACGCTGGAAGTGTGGCTGAAGGGCAATATCAGTCCGCTGGCGCGTCTGTATGATGACGATCTGGACGAAGCCAAAACCGAGAGCGTCATGCGCAAGATGCTGGATACGCTGAAAGCGGCCCTGATGGAAGAGAAGCAGATGGAGCTGGCCCTGAACGTCAGTCAGGTACTTCTGCGAATTGATCCGGACGATCCCTATGAAATTCGCGATCGTGGTTTAATTTACGCTCAGCTTGAGTGCGAACATATCGCGTTAAATGACTTAACCTACTTCGTTGAACAGTGTCCTGAAGACCCGGTCAGCGAGATGATCAAAGTTCAGATTCACGCAATCGAACAAAAACGCGTGACGCTGCATTAAGCGTCACCCCAGATAAGGAAAGGGCATGACACAGAAAGTCGTCAGTATCGGTGATATCAAGGTCGCAAACGATCTGCCATTTGTTCTCTTCGGCGGCATGAACGTGCTGGAATCTTACGATCTCGCCATGCGCATCTGCGAGCACTATGTAAAAGTGACCGACAAACTCGGCATTCCTTACGTGTTCAAAGCGTCTTTTGACAAAGCCAACCGTTCCTCAATTCACTCTTACCGTGGTCCCGGCCTGGAAGAAGGCATGAAGATTTTTCAGGCGCTGAAGCAGGCGTTTGGCGTGAAAATCATTACCGACGTTCACGAAGCATCCCAGGCCCAGCCGGTTGCCGACGTCGTGGATGTGATTCAGCTGCCGGCTTTCCTGGCGCGTCAGACCGATCTGGTCGAAGCGATGGCAAAAACCGGCGCGGTGATTAACGTCAAGAAGCCGCAGTTTGTCAGCCCCGGCCAGATGGGCAATATCGTGGATAAGTTTGCCGAAGGCGGAAATGACAAAGTCATTCTCTGCGATCGCGGCAGTAACTTCGGCTACGATAACCTGGTTGTGGATATGCTGGGTTTCAACGTGATGAAGAAGGTGACCAATAACTCTCCGGTCATTTTCGACGTGACGCACGCGCTGCAAACCCGCGATCCTTTTGGTGCCGCCTCGGGCGGGCGCCGTGCTCAGGTGGCAGAGCTGGCCCGTGCCGGTATGGCCGTGGGCATTGCGGGTCTGTTTATCGAAGCGCATCCGGAACCCAACAGTGCTAAGTGCGATGGCCCGTCGGCGTTGCCACTGGACAAGCTGGAGCCTTTCCTGGTGCAGATGAAAGCGATTGATGATTTGGTCAAAAGCTTCCCGGCGCTGGATACCAGCAACTAAGCCAGCGGCTGCCGATAAGAAAAAAGAGCGAATAGTCGCTCTTTTTTTTGTCTTGGATCAGCGGATTACAGCATTATCGTCATCAGGTAACCAATAAACAGTGCCAGATGGGCCGCGCCATTCAGTACGTTGGTCCTGCCGGTTGAGAAGCTGATCTGGCACAGAATCAGTGACGCAATCATAATCACCATCTGCGGCGGCTCCAGGCCAAAGATCAGTTCCTGTCCGGTCAGGGTGGCGATGATGGAGACGGCGGGCACCGTCAGTGAAATGGTCGCCAGCACCGAGCCAAAGAACAGGTTCATGGCGCGCTGAACCTGATTCATCAATACAGCCCTTATCGCGCCCAGCCCTTCCGGCGAAAGAATCAATAAGGCCACCAGGAAACCGGTGAACTGCTTAGGTGCGTTCATCTCGCTCAGCAAATGCTCCAGCGGGTTGGCATTCATCTTGGTTACGGCAATGACCGCAATCAGATGGATAATCAGCCAGATAGCGTGCCAGACGCTGCTGTGGGCAGAAGGCTTACCGTGATGGGGATCGCCATCATCGCTTTCATCTTCGTGCTCGTAGATAAACAGGCTCTGGTGCGTTTTGGTCTGAATCAACAAGAAAACGCCATACATTGCGGCAGAAATCGCAGCGATCAGCAGCGCCTGCGCCGTAGTGAAGTTTCCACCCGGCAGAGCATTCGGAAACACCAGAACCAGAATCGCCAACGGGAAAATGGCAATCAGATACTGTTTTACCCCAGCCAGATTCACATACTGAGTGGCAAATTTATTTCCACCCAGCAACAGCGCGAAGCCCACCAGACCGCCGGTCACAATCATGATGATGGAATAAAGCGTATCGCGCATCAGCGCCGGTGCCGCATCGCCGGTGGCCATCAGCGCCGAAATCAGGCTGACCTCGAGGATCACCACAGAAAGACTGAGAATCAGCGAGCCATAGGGTTCACCCAGACGGTGAGCCAGAACGTCCGCATGGCGCACGACGCTGAAGGCGCTGCTGAGGATCGCCAACAGCGCCAGTAAGTTAATACCGACCACAACAGGCAGTGAGGTTTGTGCGCTAAAAAAATAGAGTATGCCCAGGGCAATAAGGGGAAGTATTAGTGAAAACTCTTTGTGACGTGTTTTTTCATGTGAAGGCATTCACCATCCTCTCTGCTGAATAAAAGGGGTAATTCATTTACCCATCATTACATTGAAACTTATAGGTTACGCAGTTTAACTTTTCAATCACAATGAATGTGAAAATTTACCGCTTTTTACTTTCAGGCTTTTTTTGTTTGAAGGGCGAATAACTTTCGCTTATCGCACGTTTCCTCTGTGAAATCAGGCGTAAGAAGATGCAATTACCAGGGTTATCCTGGCATTTAGCCCCATAAAAGGTAGTGAAAGGGGGACATTAACCTGCCATTGAAGAGAAAAATCGCGGAAGGCACAATAAAACCCGGTTTGCATTTATGGCCATCTGCGCCAGACTTACTCATTCCCCTGTTAACTGAGGAGTGGCTATGCCCTACGATAAGCGAAGCGATCTTCCGGAGCCTGTTAAACGTGTTCTGCCTGCCCACGCGCAGGACATCTACCAGCAGGCTTTTAACCACGCATGGACAGAGTACAAAGACCCTGACGATCGCCGTGGGGATGAATCCCGTGAAGAGGTTGCACATAAGGTGGCCTGGGCCGCGGTGAAACATGAATATCAAAAAGGGGATGATGATAAATGGCATCCTAAAAAATAACATCCGCTCAGCCGACGCGCTCACCCATCCCGCCCCGAACGGGATGCTGTGTTTCTGCTTCAACGCCTGCCCCAATAATGATGTCGCCTGCCAACGCGGGCGCGGCAGCCTCCGCCGTTGTCCCTCATGAGCCCAATCCGATATTAACGAACTGTCGTATTTGTTTCGTATTTGTTATTAATAAAAAGCCGTTATTATCGTGTCCATAATCCACGATAACGAGCTGTTACATCTCAGCATTTTTTTAAAATAAGATTTTGGTATGTAATTAACCTTTCTTTTAATACCGCAATATAAGTAGATTTTTACTTTCTACTCCGACTCTTGCTTGCAACTCATTGTGTTAATAATTAATGTCAGTTAAATGAACAGAGCGTGAATCAGTGAATGTTGAACGTCACAGAGCAGAGGAGCCACTTGCACAGGATGTGATGAACGTTGAGGAGGTCGCATTGCTAACCCGGGAATTCTTATTAAAAGCAGATTGTAAAACGTCATTTGGTGATATCGAGGAAACACTCCTGTGGAGTTGTGAACAGCGTGCAGCATCGCTGGCAGCAACCCTGGCGTGTCGGCCCGATCACAGCCCGGTATGGATCTTCGGCTACGGTTCGCTGATGTGGAACCCGGTATTTGAGGCAGACGAGGTGGCATCGGCGTCACTGGACGGCTGGCATCGGGCATTCTGTTTACGCCTCACGGCAGGACGCGGCACGGCTGCACATCCGGGCCGCATGCTGGCGCTGAAAGAGGGCGGAATGACCCAAGGGCTGGCCTTTCGTCTGCCGGAAGCGCGCCTGCACGACGAGCTGGCGCTGCTGTGGAAGCGAGAAATGATTACCGGCTGCTACCTGCCGACCTGGTGTGAACTTTCACTGGAAGACGGCCGCCGCGTGACCGCGCTGGTGTTTATTATGGATCCGCGTCACCCGCTGTATGAGGATGACACCTGTCCGCAGGCCGTTGCGCCATTGATTGCCGCGGCTACCGGGCCGCTGGGGTCGAATGCCCAGTACTTGTTCTCGCTGGAAGCCGAGCTGACCCGGCGCGGGATGGAGGAGGAAGACCTGATCCGTCTGGCGCACCAGGTACGTGCGTTGCAACAAGACTGGCTGAAACAGGCCTGAGACAGTAAATCCTTGAGCAAAACGGGCAGCCAGGCTGCCCTTATCCTGTATTGCCGCGCACTAATTGGTGGGATTAATCAGCCAGGTGCCGGGTTTATCGATCACCAGTGACTGACTGCGCAGCCTGTTACCGGCGCGTACGTCAATGCGGTACTGCCCGGCGGCCAGGTTTAGCACCGCAAAACCGTTGCTGCTGGCACGTACTGCAACGGGCTGGCCGTTCAGTACCACCTGCTCGTCGTTGGTGAGCTTAAGGTAAACCATCGCCAGCCCGGCAGGCACAGTGCCCGTTACGGCGCCCGATGATGACGGGCCCTTATTGACGAGGGACGCCGCAGGCGCGCGCGAATTCTCAATCCAGACCACCACCGCAACGGCAATCAGCGCCACAGCGGCCAGTGCCACTAATCCTGGCGACAGACGACGGACGTTACGTCCGGTCACGGGTTCTGCCGCCGTGGCACCATGATTCATTGCTAACACGACCGGTGGCGCGGTATCGGCTGAGGCGGCCTCGCTGTTATTCTGCTCGTCGTTACGCTGTTGCAGGCTGTTCACTACCGCCTCAACGTCGCTAACCGGCAAATCAATTAACGCGGCAAACTCATCGATATTCTGCGGGCGATCGTGGGGCTTCATCATCAGCGCGCAGTCAATCGCGTGCAGCAGCGGCAGCGAGTAACCTGCCGGTTTGCGCGTGACCAGCGGCAGGTAGTTATCTTCAATGCAGCGCACCACGCTGACCGGCGGCGGGGCACCTGTAATCAGCGTATGTAATACGGCGCCCAGGGCATAAATATCCGTCCACGGCCCTTGTTCGCTTTCACCTTCTTCGCTGTACTGCTCAATCGGTGCAAACCCCGGCTTGAGCATGATTTCGGTTTCGTCGGACAGGTTGCCAATTTCTTTACGGGCGGAGCCAAAGTCGAGCAGGACCGGCAGCTGATTTTCCTGAATCTGGATGTTGTCCAGCGAGATATCGCGATGCAGATAGCCAGCCTGATGAATGGTGTTAATCGCCCCTAACAGCGGCGGCAGCAGGCGGCGAATCCAGGCTTCTGAAATCGCCTCATGGCTGGTGATCTGCCACTCTTTCAACGTCATGCCGTTGTAGTAGAGCGTTCCCATATAGGCGGTGCCGTTCTGTTCCCAGAAACGCAGAACGTGCAGCAGGCCGGGATGGTTAAAGCGCGCCAGCAGTCGGGCTTCCTGAATAAAACTGTTCAGACCGGCGTTAAACAGCTTTTGAAAGCGTTCACCGCGCAGCTCCAGCGATAAGTCTTGTGTTCTGACCGCCAGCGACACAGGCATGTACTCTTTGATCGCAATGGTGCGTTCAAGTTGATGATCCCATGCGCGATAAACAATGCCGAAACCGCCGCCGCCAATCACCTCTTTAATTTCGAACTCGTTAAAACGATATCCGTCAGGTAAGGCATTCGGTATTGTTTTCTGACTGTCATTAGCCGACATAATAGACTCTCTGAACGGGGCCTGCTTGTCAGGCTACGCGGTAATTAATTGATGTTACGCCATGCACCTGCGCCAGGATCGACCCGATCCGCGCGCAAGGCATCGACAAGTAACACATTCACTTTTTGCGACGACGTAAAACCGGTTGCCCAGCGGCTGCGCAGGGTGCTGATGCGCGAGGCCAGCGCGGTGGTATCCTGCTGTGTCGTCGCCTGATCGGCTTTGATCAATAAGGTTCCGTCAAAGCGCCACAGATGCTGCTGTTCATCAAAGGGCAATACAATCCAGCTGTCTGGCGCATCGGATCGGGCCAAAATCATACGCTGTTTATTCACATCCACAATTTGCAGGCGTTGGTCGGTGAGCGTCAGGTTGGCAAGGGGATAACCCTGGTAAAAACTGACCGCAACCGTCTGTGACTGCGCGCCACCGCTCAGGGTTATTTCACTTTTGCCTTCCAGCCAGCCCTCAGATGAGCACTGCTGTTTACCTTTTTCGGGCACAAATATCGACAGTCCACGCTCGTCCCACGCGGTGCGGAAACGGCAGCCGTTCGGTAAAGCGAAATGCTGCAGCGGCGTGTTGTCTGCCGGACGCGACGGACTGGCTGCGCTGGCCCGTGGTGCCGGGGCGGCTGCATCGGTATTCACGATCATTCGCCAGTTCTGCAGCTTGCTGGCGCTGCCGGTCGCCAGCACCTTGCCCTCGCCGTTCATCATCTGCCAGGGCAAGACGTCCAGTTCGTTACACTGGTTGGCTAATAGCGTACCCACGCGCGGCAGAAAGGATTTTAAAATCGCTGAATCCTGGTCTTTGCCCGATACGATACGGATCGGTAGCGTTTCCTGGCACCAGTCATCAGGCGTTTTGCCCGCAACATTGTCAATGTACACTTCCAGTTCAAGACTGGGTGAATACACCACACGATAATTTTCCGCCTGCGCAGCAAAGGCCATAAACAACGTGGCTATAGCGGGCAACCACAATTTCATAGAGTTCCTTTAATCAATAGCCTGAGGGCAGAAAACGTGCTGAGTCAGCCAGCGTGTAGAGCAGGGTGGCATCCTGCGGCTCACCAATCCACACCGCCAGGGCGCTGAGGTTGTCTTTTTTTACGTCTCGGCTCACCGCCTGCGCCATTAACGTCAGCCACTCATCACAGTCATTGACCATGCGCAAAGCCTGTTCCATTTCCGTGGTGGTCAGATTCAGCCAGAAACCGTCGCTACAGACTAAAAACGCATCCCCATCTTCCAGCAAAATTTCGTCAGCGAAGGTCACGGGATGAGCGGGTTCTATGCCGAGCGCATTATAGAGTAAATTACTGTTAATTCCGGTATTTTCATAGCCCGCATCGCTCAACTTTTGCGCCAGGCTGTGGTCGCGGGTCACCTCATTCAGCACCCCGTGACGAAAGTGATAAACCCTGCTGTCACCTGCGTGCGCCCACCATGCGCGCTGTCGGGTGCGGTCGATAAACAGGCCCGCAAGCGTGGTGCACATGGTGGAAAAATTCGGATTATTACCCTGGGCCATTTCAAGTATTGAACGGCACTTTTCCACCGCCTGATGCGTCACGGCGGGGGTAACCTGCTCGCAATCCTGCAATTGTTCAATCAGCACATCGCATACCAGCTGTGCGGCCTGATCGCCGCCGGGCAGGCCAGCCACGCCGTCACACACGACAAAGCAGGCTTTGCGCGCATCCAGTATCACACCGGTTCGATCCTGATTCTCATCGCGCAGCCCCTGCTGACAATGACTGGCAAAGGCAATATTCATGCGTCGTCCGTGCGCGTCTGGGAGTCTTTATACTGATTGACCTCCATGTCGTAGGCATGCAGGAAGGCTTCCCCAAAGAGCGTATGAAAATCGTCTTCGATCTCGCCAGCGGTGCGTTGGTAGCGACGAGTAAAATAGTCCCACAGGGCGGCTTTCTTAAAGGACGAGAACGGGGTTTTGGATACGGCACCGTCAGCGCGCGCCTGCTCCTCCAGTCCCTGAGGATTAAACGACTGCAGCATCGCGGCGATAATCGCGCGGATCCCGGCAATCATGCCCAGCTGGTGCGCCTGCAGATCGACCAGCGCATCGCGCACGGCCTGCTCGGGCTGCATAAAACCCGGCATCTGGCTCTGGTACATCTGCATCAGAACCGTTTTGCCTGAAGGCAGGATTTTGAACGGATTATTTGCCTCGTTCAGGATCATCGTCATTTCGGCTTTCACGCCACGTTTCAGAATGGAACGTGATGACAGCAGGGCAACCGTCCCCTGCGAGAACAGGCTCAACATTCTGCCCGTGGTGCGCATTTGCTCTTCGCTGATAGCCGTATTATGGCCGTTATTAAGGCCCATGCCGTCGAGCAGGGCCGCCACCAGTTTGTCCTGCTCCACTCCAGCGGCGAAGGGTACGTGAAAAGTTTCGCTGGTCTGGGGATCAATGGCCAGCCTCGCGTCGCCGCGCCGTTCCGGCCGCTTCACTACAGGCTCTTCCACCACTTCCTCTACGTCGGCATGGTCGGGAATATACAGCGGATTCGTTCGCGTCGCGGCATCGGTAAAAAACGCCAGGGGATCGCTGTTTACGCCGTGAACTGCCGGATCGCGCACGTCGATGGCGTAGTCACCAATGCGCAGGGCGTCGCCGTGCTTCAGGCGCACCTGCACGCCACGCTTCAGCGCCACACCGTTATGTTCAACAGGCGTGACGCTGCCTTGATTGGTCAGACGGCATTCGCCTTCGCCTGACAGGTGCACCAGCGCCTGCAGGCGGGAAATAGAACGGGCTTCATCCGGTAGCACCAGGTCGTTATCCTGGCTGCGGCCAATCGTGCCGCCGGGGGGATGAAAGGTGACGGTTTTCACCGGAACATCAGACGTGCATTGAACGATGGTAAATTGCATGAGTTATCCCGTCAGTGAGGACAGTAGCAACGCCTCACTCAAACATCGGTGGATAGAGGCCATTGCGACCCGGCTGTGCACCTGCCGCCGGATTAAACAGTAATGAGAACAGTTCGGGGGTGAGGTTGCCGCTATGCTTGTGCGTGGCATGAACGAAACCGTCACTGCGATTGCTCCACCAGTAACTAATATGTTGCTGAGGGTCGAAACGTTCAGCAACGTCCTGCCAGCTCAGGGTGCAAGGTAAATCCTGGAAACCGATTACATCCATGATATCGGAGTGCTGCTGTACCGGGATCATCAGCGGCGTCATGGTCTGGATCGCCTGTTCCAGCTGTGCCGGACTCTGCTGCTGCGTCACGGCGTTCAACAGTGTCGCGCCCAGATCCCGATACCAGTCGCCCGAAATCGTTAACTGTGCCGGATGCCACTGGGCCAGGGGGAAACTCAGCAGCGCCAGCAGTGGCCAGGCACGGCCTACCCGATCGCAGGAGGGCAGCAGGCAACCCATTTGCACCTGATTGCGTATTGGGGTGATCGGTAACACAAAATTCCAGACCGGGGCGCGCAGGAAGTCGGCGCTCACCGCATCATCCTGATGATGCCAGTGCACCAGACCTTGCTGAAACCAGTGGTTCCAGGGCGCAATCAGCTGCTCGGTTAACCGATGATGCAAAAAGTCCCCCGTGGAGGGTAATTTACCGTACCAGCCAGGGGCCAGAGAGACAGGCATGTTCACCTCGCTATTATGGGTTATGCGTCGTCAGGCGCTGAGCTTTGCGCGGCGCAGTGGCCAGCAGGGTACTGTCGCGACCCGCATTATTTAAGTTATCAGCCAGCTTGCGCATCATCAGCGCATTGTCGCGCGCATAGGGTGACGACTGAATTTGCTGATCGAGCAGCTGACTCAGGTGCCAGTCCAGCTGCTGCAAATCCCGGGCGCTGACCTTCTCCGGTAACGAATGCTGCAGATTCTGCAGCAGCCAGGCGCGGAGGAATTCCCCATCATAATTTCTCGGCTGATACAGCATCTGATAAGCACGCAGCGCATTTCGGCTGTACTCGTTATCATCCCCCGGGTCATTACGCAGCAGGTTGGTGATCTGTTGCGCCACGCGGGGCAGCAATAAAGACTTAAGCGCATTTTGATAAAGCGCCCAGGCTGCATCGCTGACCTGGTTTCCACGATATAAACCGGCTCGCATAGTAAGCGGCGGATTATCGAGAGAAAACTGGTCGGACACGGGTAACTTCACCAGGTTATTCAGAAAGGGTAGCAGATCAAAAATATTATCAGCGGGCTGATGTATCACCTGCTGACTTTGTTGTGAGATAACCGGCAATCGCGCCGTAACCTGCTGCAGATAGTGTTGGTTCTGATAGTAACTCGTCAGCCATAAGCCGCTCATGATCACCAGCGCGCCGGCCAGCATGCCGTAGCCAATCCAGTGCAGCAGCTGATTGCGGTACTCCCAGCGACGGTTGCTGCCCGCCAGACCACTCTCCCTGAACACCAGATTGCTCAGCAGATCGCGAATAAAAAAGCTCTGGCCTTTATTTCCGGGAATCGGGCTGCTGCGGTTCACGCGGTCCCAGGCGGCAATCGAATGGGAACCGGCCTGGCGCAGTTGCAGTTTGCGGCTGAGCTCACCCATTACTCTGTCGAAAGGTAAGCCCTCCTGGGTGCCGCTGGTAAAGAACAGCCCGCGCGGATTCCAGGCGACGGTTTCAGCGCGGGGTGAAAACACAATGTCCAGGTATTCGCTGAGCAGCGGGCGCAGAGACGAGAACTCCTGAGGAAACAAGAAACACTCTGCCCGCTCATTGAGATCGCGCTCGTGGGTCATCTGATCGGCCAGCTGTAGCTGCAGCTTCTGCTCTAACTGGGTAAACTGCAGGTCAAAGTGCGGATGCCAGTCCTGCTTATTGGGTTTACCGGCATCCCAGGGAAAGGTGAATCCCCAGATGGCATCGCGTCGGGCTTTATCCAGCGAGCCGTGATAGCTCATAAAGCCTTTCAGCAGGTCGGTCTTGGTCACCATGATATACACGGGAAAGTGAATACCGGTGTGCTGATGCAGTTCGTTCAGGCGGTCGCGCAGGGCGTTAGCCTGCTCAAAACGCGCCTCGGCCGAGTCGCTCAGCAAATCTGCGACGCTGATGCTCATGATAACGCCATTGATCGGCTGTCGGGCACGATAGCGCTTCAGCAGATTAATAAAGCTCTGCCACTCGCTGGCATCACGGGCGCGTTGACTCTCCTGTAACGCATAACGTCCGGCTGTGTCGATCAATACCGCACTGTCGGTGAACCACCAGTCGCAGTTGCGTGTTCCGCCGACGCCGCGCACAGCCTCGTTACCAAAAGTATCGGTAAGGGGAAACTTCAGTCCGGCGTTCAGCAACGCGGTGGTTTTACCGGCACCCGGCGCGCCAATCATCAGGTACCAGGGAAGCTGGTAGAGATAATTCGCGTTGATGCGTGCCCACAGGCTGCCCTGACGCCGGCCAAAATGGGTGCGTTTCAGGCGCATGGCCGCTTCGCTAAAACGCTGACTCAGCAGGGCTTCCGTCGCCTGACGCTCGGCGGGATCGTCGCTTTCAACCACCTGCAGCCGATCCAGCAGACGACTGTTATACCAGGCACGGTAAGCCGCAGGGATTAACTGAAGCACGATCCAAAGCAGATAAAGCGTGCTCACGGCGATTTCGCGGTGCAGGGCGGGTTCAAGCGGACGGGTTTCATTCCAGGTGATAAGCGGCCCCAGCATCCACAACAGGCAACTCAGTGCTGTTACACCGATAAAGCTCCACAGCAGTCGATGCGTTAAAAATAAGCGAAAAGAAGCGCGCATCAGTGTGTTCCTTGGTGAGTGCTCAGTGTTTCAGGTGCGGCGAACAGCGTAATTTCAACACGGCGGTTGCGGGTTCGGTTCTCGCTGCTGTCGTTCGGCAGCAGGGGATCGCTGTCACCGCGTCCTTCAGAGCGGATAACGTGGGTGTCAGCGAGCTGCACCTGCAGCAGTTGGCTGACGGAACGCGCCCGGGCAAAAGAAAATTCGTAGCTGGAGGCAAAGCGGCTGCCGTCCACGGGCTTGTCGTCGGTAAACACCGACACCAGAATCGTGCCCTTCACATCTTTCATCGCGCTGGAAACCCGCGCCAGGATGGCCCGTCCAACCGGGTTGATGACCGTTCCCTGCTCGGCAAACAGCTTGTCAGCAGGAATAATCACCTTGCTGCCAAACGCGCCATCACTGACCTCCAGCTGACCGGCGGCGATCACGTCATTGAGCCGCTGGCGTAAATCCAGCAGGGCCTGCGGCGAGGAAGGGCGGCGATTTACCGTGATTTGCGGCAGCGGCATGTTGTAGAGGCTGCGCAGCAGCGGTTCGGCAGCATTGCCCAGTCGCCAGTTCAGCCCGCTGTAAATCAGACAGCCGATCAGGGCGACGAGCATCGCACAGGCCCAGAGCGGCACCATCGGCCGCGCGAGCGTGCTGACCAGCGGATGCACCTGCACCAGCGGGGCGGAATCGGTACTTTGCTGAGCGCGGGTTTCATCAATCAGGGCCTTGAGTCGTGCCCGCAGGCTGTCGCACTGCGCCCGGCCTTTTTCACTGCCCCGATAACGACCTTCATAACCCAGTAACAGACAGTAATGGATGATTTCCAGCAGCCAGAGATGTTGCTGAGGGCTTTGCGAGATGCGAGACAGCAGCTGAAAGAATTTTTCACCGCCCCAGCTTTCATTGTGAAAGGTGACCAGCATGCCGTTACCGGACCAGACGCCGCGCGTGCCCCAGGGCGTTTGCGCGGCCGCCTCAT
The DNA here is from genome assembly GCF_000710035.2 of Pantoea ananatis LMG 2665. Lineage (GTDB taxonomy): Bacteria > Pseudomonadota > Gammaproteobacteria > Enterobacterales > Enterobacteriaceae > Pantoea > Pantoea ananatis. Next base: position 856,813 of record NZ_JMJJ01000004.1, read on the forward strand.
CCAGCGCGCTGCAGACGCAGTAACGTGCGCCAATGATCATTTCAAACGGCAAACCCGCCTGCTTGCAGCGCTGTTCAAAGACGCGCACTTCATCAATCAGTGACTGACGTAAACCCGCAGGATCGTCGTGCGTGGCGGCCTGACGAATCTGCACCACCGCATTCAGCAGTGGCGCGGCCGCTTTAAGCAAAAGATTTTCGGTACCCGAGGTCGTGACCTCTCGCGGTGAGGATTCCACGCTCATTACTGTGTGTTCTTCCCGCGACAGATAGCGTTTCTGGCAACGTGACCAGCACGGCAGGTAGTTAATTTCATTAGTTCAGAATCCAGGTCGCCGTCGCGGTATTACGACAGGCTTTGCTGTCGCCTCCGACGTCAACGCACACTTGTTTAGTTTTTCGCGGACGCGGACGGTCATTGCGTAACGTGTCATCATAACGATAACTTTCTACGCCCGCCTTCAGCGGCACGTAACCGGTTAACATGCCATCCGGCTTATCAGCAATGGCCAGCCAGTGGTTCTCAACGCTGCCAAGAACCTCAAAAGACTTTCCCGCCTCCAGGTAACGAACAACCTTGCCGCCGTAATCGGGTTGGGTCATCACCGACGCCTTGTACAGGGCGCGCCAGGTTTGATTTATGGGCGTAAAGGTTGTTGGTGCCGCCACGGCATGACGGTGTACCAGTTTCACACCGTTCACATCACTGGTGACCAGGGTGTCATCATTCACCGCAGGCGGTGGCGTTTTACAGCCGGACAATAAAAGTCCCGCTAACAGGATAAACGCTAAATTTTTTTTCACCTTTTTCCTCACGATATTATCAATATACCTGCATGTTGTTTATCAGAACACGGCTGTTCACCTTCACTGGGGAGGAAGCGCAGTCGGGTAGGTAAGCCGTTAAGATAATGCGGTAAATGACATTTATCCTGTACAGCGCTCAGTCTACCTAAGACTTTTGAGAATTCAAACCATTGCACCCAATGATATAGCATGGTAAAGCGCGTTCATCACCTTCTTATCACACCGCGTTGTCGCGTCGGTTTCACCTTGCCGCGCACAGGGAAAAGCAGACATGCCGAGGCCAGCCAGACACGTCGGGCTGGATAGTGGCACAGTCAGATGACAGGCAAAAAAAAGCCTAAGCGCCAATAACAATTTAACAGCACGCATTGCCTGGACTGCGATCCTGGCGGTCATTGTTCAGGCACCCTCATCCTTATGGCCCTGCGATCGGAAGCGGCACGGCTTTTGCTTGACTCTTTTTTTGCATTCAGAGGGTTGAGCAATGGATGACGCACTGAGCTGGTTGCAGGCCTCACGGCAAAGCGATATTGCCAGTCTGGAGCGACTTCGGCAGACCGGTAAATTAATTACTACGGTCAGCGAGCTGGTTCATCAGTTGCAGCGCGAACGGGGGGCCAGCAACCTGTGGATCTGTTCGCAAGGGCGGCTGTATGGCGAGGAGCGCAGTGCAAGTGAGCAGGATGTCAGCCGGAGCCAGCTTGCGTTCAGCCGGGCATTACCCAGAGCGGAGGCTCAACCCGGATACAGCCGCTTTTGCAACCTGATCGCGACAGCGTTACAGGCACTGGCAGACTTGCCGGTTCTGCGCCAGAAGATCGCCCGTCAGGACGTCACACATGCGCAGGCGATGGCGGCGTTCAATGCGATTATTCGTAGCCTGCTTAATCTGGTGTTTGAAGCGGCCGACACCGCCAGCCATCCGGAAATTACCCGGGCACTTATCGCCCTGTTCAGCTTTATGCAGGGCAAAGAGCTGACGGGACAGGAGCGGGCCCAGGGCGCGGCCGGATTTGCGGCCGGGGAGTTTACGGCCGAACAGCGCAGCACGATGGTGGCGCTTATTGAGGCGCAGGAACAGAGCTTTAATACCTTTCAGCAGTTTGCCGATGAGACCGTGCTGCTCAACTGGCAGCCGCTGGCGCAGCCCAGCCGGGAAATTGAGCGGCTGAGGCGCATCGCCTGTACCGACGGCAGGCGCGACGACAGCGGGGCCCTGCACTGGTTCTCGCTGCTATCTGAGCGCATCGATCAAATGAAGTCGCTGGAGGACCAACTGTCTGCTGTGCTGATGGCGCACTGCCGGGACGCTATCGCCCTGGCGCAGCATCAGGCTGGCGCGCCCCTGAGCGTGGCGCCGTCAGGCTGTGACTTCACGCTCTATGTGTCTGGCGCAGACTGGCTGGCTACCCGGCCCACCGCGCTTAACAGCGAAGGCCTCGCCCCACAGCTGGGGCGATCGTTACTGTCGCTGATTGGTGAGCAGTCTCAGCATCTGCAGCGCCAGGCCAATGAGCTGGCCGCCATGCGCGCCACGCTCGAAGAGCGCAAGCTGCTCGATCAGGCTAAAAACTGGCTGATGCAGCAGCATGGCCTGAGCGAAGAAAAGGCCTGGCAGACGCTGCGCAAAAGCGCGATGGATCAAAACAAACGGCTGCCGGAAATCGCCCAGGCGATCGTGACGGTCGCGGCCACAGTGAAGCGCTAACCCGAAAGGGTTAGCTGCACAACGCTTGTGCGTGACCTGCGTCACCAACGTGCAAAAACGATTAAAAATCCGCCACCTCTCGCCGCGCAGGGCAGACGTGACGGCAAATAATTCTGGCACGCGGTTTGCTTTACCTTAAAGAGTGTACGTATTTGCTTTGCCAACGGCGGTAGAGCGAGTGCTTTGGATAAAGGCGTCCGTCCCCTTGCGAGAGCAGTGGGGAGGACGCCTTTTTTTATTTCTTCAGGGTGGTAAAGATGAGCAAATCGCCAGTTTCACTCTCTCGTCGTCAACTGCTGTTATCCGGCGCCGCCGTCGGTGGACTCTGGCTGCTGCCGGGATTGCGCAACGCGGTATGGGCGGCAGGTTCCGACGCGCCAGAAAAACCGACCGTGCGCGTCGGCTTTATTCCACTGACCGACTGCGCGCCGGTGGTTATGGCCTCGGTAAAGGGGTTTGACAAGAAATACGGCCTGACGCTGCAGGCCAGCAAAGAAGCGAGTTGGGCGGCGGTACGCGATAAACTCACCTCGGGTGAACTGGATGCAGCACACGTACTTTACAGCCTGATCTATGGCCTTCAACTGGGCGTCGCCGGTCCTCAGCACGATATGGCGAACCTGATGACGTTAAACAACAACGGTCAGGCCATCTCACTGTCAAACCAGCTCAAGGCGCAGAAGGTGACCGATGGCGCCAGCCTGAAAAAGGCTATCGACAGCCAGGCGAAGGGCAGCATGACCTTCGCGCATACCTTTCCGACCAGCACCCATGCCATGTGGCTCTATTACTGGCTGGCTAACGCTGGTATCAACCCGTTTGAGGACGTGCGCACCGTCGTGGTTCCGCCACCGCAAATGGTGATGAATATGAAGATTGGTAACATGAGCGGCTTCTGCGTGGGAGAGCCGTGGAACCAGCGGGCGATCAGCGACAATATTGGTTTCACCGCCGCCACCAGCCAGCAGATTTGGCCGGATCATCCGGAAAAAATTCTGGGCACCCGCGCAGAGTGGGTCAAAGACAACCCGAATACGGCCCGCGCGCTCACGTCTGCGGTGCTGGAAGCCGCGCGCTGGATCGATGCGTCAGACGATAACCGACGTGAAACGGCGCAGGTACTGTCCGGACGCGCCTGGATCAACACCAAACCCGAGACGCTGGAAGGGCGCATGCTGGGCCAGTACGAAAACGGACTGGGTCAAAAATGGCAGGATCCCCATGCGATGCGTTTCTTTCACGACGGCAGCGTCAGCTTCCCTTATCTCTCCGATGGCATGTGGTTCCTGACCCAGCTTAAGCGTTGGGGCATGCTCAACAGCGATCCCGATTATCTGGCAGTCGCCAGGCAGATTAACCGTATTGATATCTACAAACAGGCTGCCAGCGCGGTCGGCAACGTCACGCTGCCCGGCAGCGACATGCGCAGCAGCACTTTACTGGACGGCAAAGTATGGGATGGCACCGATCCCGCCGCCTATGCCGCCAGCTTCGCGATCAAACGTTAAGAGAGGCCCTGATGAAAACCCAGACTCGTCCACTGGCGCAGCCGGTCAATACGCCCACTCAGGCAACGGTGGTTTCCCTCCAGGTTACGCCTAAAAAAGTGCGCCCGCCTGCGCGCCTGCGTCCGCTGCTACAGCGCTGTATTCCGGCGCTGTGCGGTGTCCTGCTCCTGCTTCTGGTATGGCAGATCGCGGCGCTGTACAGCCAGGGCTTTCCGGGGCCTTACGCGACCTGGGCGGCGGCGAAAGTCCTGTTTGCCGATCCGTTTTACAACAACGGCCCTAACGATCAGGGCATTGGCTGGAACGTCCTGGCCTCGCTGCAGCGCGTGGCCATCGGGTTCGGTCTGGCGGCGCTGGTGGGCATTCCCGCCGGTTTTCTGTTGGGGCGTTTCACCTTTGTGGCGCGCATGTTCAATCCCATTATCGCCTTGCTGCGTCCGGTCAGTCCGCTGGCCTGGTTACCTATCGGTCTGCTGCTGTTCCAGCGGGCGGAACCGGCCTCTAGCTGGACCATTTTTATCTGTTCGATCTGGCCGATGATCATCAACACCGCAGAAGGCGTACAGCGCATCCCGCAGGATTACCTCAACGTGGCGCGCGTGCTGCAGCTCTCTGAATGGACCATTATGCGCCGCATCCTGTTTCCCGCCGTGCTGCCTGCCGTCCTCACCGGGGTGCGCCTCTCGATTGGCATCGCCTGGCTGGTGATTGTCGCGGCGGAGATGCTGACGGGCGGTCTGGGCATTGGCTTCTGGATCTGGAACGAATGGAACAACCTGAACGTTGAAAACATCCTGATTGCCATTCTGCTGATTGGTGTAGTCGGCCTGCTGCTTGAGCAGGGACTGATGCTGCTGGCGCGTCGTTTTAGCTGGGATAAATAAGGGGAACATCATGCAACCTATCATTCGCGTACAACAGGTCAGCCAGCGCTTTACCACCTCGGGCGGCGATTTTCTGGCGCTGGACAACGTCAGTTTCGATATTCATCAGGGCGAAACCCTGAGTCTGATCGGTCACTCCGGCTGCGGTAAATCCACGCTGCTTAACCTGATTGCCGGCCTGACCCGACCCACCAGCGGCGTGCTGCTGTGCGATAACCGCGAGGTCACCGGTCCCGGCCCTGAGCGGGCGGTGGTGTTTCAAAACCACTCTCTGCTGCCGTGGCTGACGGCGTTTCAGAATGTCGAACTGGCGGTGCAGCAGGTTTTTAAAGGCAAGATGAACAAGGCGGAGATGCACGACTGGATCGAGCACAACCTCAACCGGGTGCAAATGAGCCATGCCCTGCACAAGCGTCCCGGCGAGATCTCTGGTGGGATGAAGCAGCGCGTCGGCATCGCCCGCGCCCTGGCAATGAAGCCGCGCGTTTTACTGCTCGACGAGCCGTTCGGCGCGCTGGATGCGTTAACCCGCGCGCACCTGCAGGACAGCGTGATGCGTATTCAGCAGGAGTTAAATACCACCATTGTGCTGATCACCCACGACGTGGATGAGGCCGTGCTGCTTTCTGATCGGGTCCTGATGATGACCAACGGCCCCGCCGCCCAGGTGGGGGACATACTTACCGTCGATTTACCCCGACCGCGTTCGCGCGTGGCGCTGGCTGAGGATGCGCGCTATCACCAGCTGCGCCAAAAAGTGCTGCATTTTCTCTACGAAAAACAGACCTCGGCGGCGTAAGGAAAACACCATGAGACAACGGCTGCTGGTGGTCGGTAACGGGATGGCGGGCATGCACACCGTGGAAACGCTGTTGCAGCTGGCGCCGGAGCGTTACGACATTACGGTCATTGGCCGTGAACCACACGGTAACTACAACCGCGTGCTGTTGTCGCCGCTGCTGGCTGGCGAAAAAACCGTGGAGCAAATCCAGATTCACGATCGTGACTGGTACGCGCGCCAGGGCATCACCTTGCTGGCCGGGGAAACGGCTGAGCAGATCGACGTGGCGGCGCGCACGTTGCGCACCTGCCAGCGCCTGCTGCACTGGGATCGTCTGATTCTGGCGACCGGATCGCAACCGCGCATGCCGCAGGTGGCAGGCATCGATCTGCCGCACGTAACGGCTTTCCGCACGCTGGAGGATGTGGATTTACTGCTGGCCGGTAGCGGGCCGGTCGTGGTCGCCGGCGGCGGTTTTCTGGGCATTGAGGCCGCGGCAGCCCTTCAGGCGCAAGGGCGCGATGTCACGCTGGTACATCGTCAGTCGCGCTTACTGGACCGGCAACTGGACGCCATGGCAGGGGAATTACTGCTTGCCCAGCTCAGCGCACGCGGTATCCGCTGTGAACTGAATTGCAGCGTCGCAGAAATCGGCCCGCAGTCACTGACTCTCAACGATGGCCGAAAGCTGGCGGCGGCGCAGGTCGTTATCGCAACGGGCGTGCAGCCAGACATCGCCCTGGCCCAGGCCTCAGGCATTCCCTGTCAGCGCGGCGTTCTGGTAGATCGGCAGTTACGCACCGCCCATGCCGGGATTTATGCGGTCGGCGAATGCTGTGAAATCAGCGGAGAAACCTTTGGCCTGGTTGCGCCTTGCCTGGCGCAGGCGGCGGTGCTGGCCGCCCAGCTGGCGGGATGTCCTCAGGCTGATTTCTTCAGTGAAGCTACCGGCACGCGTCTTAAGGTGAGCGGGATCGCGCTGTTCAGCGCGGGTGATATCCGTGAAGCCCCTTCCGTCACCAGTTTCGATCCGCTTTCCGGTCACTATCGACGTCTTTTTCTCAAACAGGGGCGGCTCAACGGTGTGCTGCTGTATGGCGACTGCCAGCAGGGTGCCGCGTTGCTGAACCAACTGCATAACGCCAGGCAGGTTTCTGTCAATACGCTGTTTGGCCTTGATGAACCTGAAACGCAGCCGCAGGCTGCAGGAAACCCCGTGATGAATCACTCTAAACCTGTATTAGCCGTCGTGGGTCACGGCATGGTCAGCCACCATTTTCTGGAACAGCTGGTAGCGCGTGATCTGCATCAGCAGTATCACGTCGTGGTGTACGGCGAAGAGCGCCATCCGGCCTACGATCGCGTGCACCTGTCTGAGTACTTCACCGGCAAAGAGGCCGCGCAGCTCTCGCTGGTTGGTGAGGACTTTTTTGCCCAACACGGCATTGAACTGCGCAGCGGCTGTCGGGTGGAGGCGATCGATCGTCAGCAGCGTAGCCTGCGCGACAGCGACGGCAGAGCACTGTGCTGGGATAAACTGGTGCTGGCGACCGGTTCGCGCGCGTTTGTGCCTCCGGTGCCGGGACATGAGGGCGAACGCTGCTTTGTGTACCGCACGCTGGACGATCTGGATGCGATCGCCGCCTGTGCCGGTAAAAGCCAGCGCGGCGTGGTCATCGGCGGTGGTCTGTTGGGGCTGGAAGCCGCCAATGCGCTGAAGCAGTTGGGGTTGGAAACCCACGTCGTTGAGTTTGCGCCGCGCCTGATGGCCGTGCAACTGGACGAGGGCGGCGCGCTGATGCTGCGGCAGAAAATTGATTCACTGGGCGTGACGGTTCACACCTCCAGGCAGACTGAACAGATTGCGACCCAGCCAGATGGAAGCCTGGTGCTGCACTTTGCCGATGGTGGCGAACTGGCCACCGATCTGGTGCTGTTCTCTGCGGGCATCCGGCCGCGTGACGAGCTGGCCCGCACCGCCGATATCAGCGTTGGCCCACGCGGCGGCATTACGATCAATGACGTCTGCCAGACCAGCGATGACGATATCTACGCTATCGGCGAATGTGCCCTGTGGAACGGACAAATTTTTGGCCTGGTGGCGCCGGGCTATCAGATGGCGCGCGTGCTGGCCGGGCATCTGGCCGCCGAGCCAGCCCGGTTCAGCGGGGCCGATATGAGCACCAAACTGAAGCTGCTGGGCGTGGAAGTGGCCTCTTTTGGTGATGCGCACGCGAAAACGGCAGGCAGCCTGAGCTACTACTGGGCCGATGGTCCGAAAGGCATTTATAAGAAAATTGTGGTCAGCGCTGACGGTAAGCGGTTGCTGGGCGGCGTGCTGGTCGGTGACAGCAGCGACTATGCCACGCTGCTGCAGATGATGTTAAACGCGATGCCGCTGCCGGAGGCGCCGGAAGGGCTGATTCTGCCTGCGCTGCAGGGTGCGCCAGCCAAAGGTCTGGGCGTTGCTATGCTGCCCGACAGCGCCCAGATCTGCTCCTGCCACAACGTCAGCAAAGGCGATATCTGCCAGGCGGTGCAGAGTGGCTGTGGCGATATGGCCAGCATTAAAAGCTGCACCAAAGCCGCGACGGGCTGTGGCGGCTGCTCGGCACTGGTAAAACAGGTGATGGAGTTCCAGCTGGAAGACCTGGGCGTTGAGGTGAAAAAAGACATCTGCGAACATTTTGCCTATTCACGCCAGGCGCTCTACCACCTGATTCGCATCCATGAAATCAAAACTTTTGATGACCTGCTGGCGCGCCACGGGCGCGGCTGCGGCTGCGAGATTTGTAAACCGCTGGTCGGTTCTCTGCTGGCCTCGTGCTGGAATGACTATTTGCTGAAACCGGCCCATCTGCCGCTTCAGGATACCAACGATCGCTACTTTGCCAATATCCAGAAAGACGGCACCTATTCCGTCGTGCCGCGCGTGCCGGGCGGGGAGATCACGCCGCAGGGGCTGATCGCCATTGGCGAAGTGGCAGCACGTTACGATCTCTACACCAAGATTACCGGCGGTCAGCGCATCGACCTGTTTGGCGCACGGCTGGATCAACTGCCTGAGATCTGGGAAACCCTGCTGGCAGCAGGCTTTGAAACCGGCCATGCCTACGGAAAGTCGCTGCGTACGGTGAAATCCTGTGTGGGCTCGACCTGGTGTCGCTACGGCGTGCAGGATTCCACCGCCTTCGCCATCGATCTGGAGAATCGCTACAAAGGCCTGCGCGCGCCGCACAAAATCAAAATGGCCGTCTCGGGTTGTACCCGCGAATGTGCGGAAGCGCAGAGCAAAGATATCGGGGTGATCGCCACAGAAAAGGGCTGGAACCTGTACGTGTGCGGCAATGGCGGCATGAAACCGCGCCATGCCGAGCTGTTTGCCAGCGATCTGGATGATGAAACCCTGATCCGCTATGTCGATCGCATTCTGATGTTCTACGTGCGCACGGCGGAGCGCTTACAGCGCACCAGCGTCTGGATGGATAACATGGAAGGCGGCCTGGATTACCTGCGCGACGTCGTGATCAATGACAGCCTCGGTATTGCCGCAGTGCTGGAGCAGGAAATGCAGCAGGTTGTGGAAACGTATCAGTGTGAATGGCAGACCACGCTGGCAGAGCCATCGCGCCGGGCGCTGTTTACCGCCACCGTGAACAGCGATCAGCCGGATGAAACGCTGCACTATGCGCGCGTACGCGGTCAGCGTCAGCCGCACGCCGCCAGCAGTATTCCGCTGATGCACCTGCCCGCCGAAACCTGGAGCGAAGTCTGTTCGCTGGATGCCATTCCGGCCGAAGCGGGGATCGGTGCGCGCCTCGGCAGCGTGCGCATTGCGCTGTTCCGTTTCGGCGACGACTGTTATGCACTGGAAGATCGCGAGCCGGGCAGCGACGCCAGCGTGCTGTCGCGGGGCATTCTCGGCGATGTGGCCGGTGAACCCGTCGTTATTTCACCGCTCTACAAACAGCGCGTGCGCCTGCGCGACGGCCAAAGTCTGGATGATCCGCAGCATCAGCTGCGCTGCTGGCCGGTGAAGCTGGAGGATGGCCAGGTCTGGGTCGCTAACCGTCCGATTAACCTGATGGCGCAGGCATCATGAAAACGACCTGTGCCTATTGCGGCGTGGGCTGTGGCGTCGAGGTGACCCTGCAACACAGCGAATCTGCACAGGTGAATGGCGATCCGCTGCATCCGGCCAACGGCGGGCGACTGTGCGTTAAAGGGGCCGCGCTGGGGGAAACACTGACCCGGACGGGACGCCTGCTGCATCCCTGTATTCATCAACAGCAGGTCAGCATGGCGGCGGCGCTGGATGCCGCCGCTGACGGGCTTCGAAAGATTATCGCAGAGCACGGCCCTGAGGCCGTGGCCTTTTATGGCTCAGGCCAGTTGCTCACGGAGGATTACTACGTAGCCAACAAGCTGATGAAAGGCTTTCTTGGCGTCGCCAATATCGATACCAACTCGCGCCTCTGCATGGCTTCAGCGGTGGTGGGCTATAAGCGGGCGCTCGGGGCGGATGCGGTACCCTGCTGCTATGAGGATCTGGAGCAGGCGGATCTGATTGTGATGGTCGGCTCCAACGCGGCCTGGGCCCATCCGGTCATCTTTCAGCGACTCAGACAGGCGAAACAGCAGCGGCCGGAGATGCAGGTGGTGGTGATCGATCCGCGCCGCACCGCCAGCTGTGATATCGCCGATCTCCACCTGGCGGTGCGGCCGGGCAGCGATCCGGCTCTGTTTTCAGGCCTGCTGCGCTGGCTGGCCCAGAATCAGGGCATTGAGGCGACAATGCTGCCGCACCTGGACGGCGTTGAAGCCACCCTGCAGGCAGCCAGCCAGTGGGGAATAGCTGAAGTTGCGGAACACTGCGATCTCAGCGATGCGCAGGTGGTGGCCTTTTATCAGCTGTTTGCCCAGCGTGATCGGGTCCTGACCTTGTGGTGCATGGGCATCAACCAGTCACAGAGCGGCAGTGATAACAATAATGCGATAATTAATGCGCATCTTCTCAGCGGAAAAATAGGCCGTCCCGGCTGTGGGCCGTTTTCACTCACCGGCCAGCCCAATGCCATGGGCGGACGTGAAGTGGGCGGCTTAGCCAACCAGCTGGCGGCACACATGAGCTTTAACGAAGCGGACTGCGATCGTTTACAGCGTTTCTGGCACAGCCCGACCATTGCCCGCCAGCCCGGACTAACCGCCGTGGCGCTGTTTGACGCCATCGATCGGGGAGAGGTTAAAGCCGTCTGGATCATGGGCACCAATCCGGCTGTGTCAATGCCGGAAGGCAATCGCGTGGCCCGGGCGCTGGCCAACTGTCCGCTGGTGATCGTCTCCGACGTGCTGGCGCACACGGATACCACAGCCTTTGCCCATATTCTGCTCCCCGCCCAGGGCTGGGGCGAAAAAAACGGCACCGTGACCAATTCTGAACGCCGTATTTCCCGTCAGCGTGCGTTTGTTGCGCCCGCCGGGGAAGCCAAACCCGACTGGTGGCTGCTGGCGCAGGTGGCGCAGCGGCTGGGGTTCGGTCAGGCATTTAACTGGACCCATCCGGCGGCGATCTTCCGCGAGCATGCGGCGCTGTCCGGCTTTGAGAACGCGGGCGAACGCGCTTTTGATATCAGCGGCCTGGCACAGCTCAGCGATGCCGAGTGGGATGCGCTGACGCCTGTTCAGTGGCCCGTCAATGCCCGTCACCCACAAGGCTGTGCCCGGCTGTTCAGCGACCGGCGTTTTTATCATCCGGATGGCAAGGCACGGCTGCTGCCACCGGCCACGCCGCCGCCTTTAGAGCGCAGTGCCCGTTATCCCTTACTGATGAACAGCGGGCGCGTACGCGATCAGTGGCACACCATGACGCGCACCGGCCTGGTGCCTCGCCTGATGCAGCACTGTGACGAGCCTTTTGCCGCCTTGCATCCGGAAGAGGCGCGCCGTTATGGCCTGTTTGCCGGCGCGCTGGCGCGCGTACAGTCTGAATGGGGATGGATGGTGGTGCGCGTGACGCTGGACAGCGGTCTGCGGCGCGGCGAGCTGTTTGTGCCGATGCACTGGAACCGTCAGTTCAGCCTGCAGGGTAACGTCGGGGGTTTAGTGGCCGCGACCCGCTGCCCGGTTTCGGCTCAGCCCGCCTTTAAACAGACAGCGGTGCGAATTCAGTTATTACAACCCCGCTGGCAGGGCTGGCTCTGGCAGAGAAACAGTGCGCCACCGGCCGGGCTGCGTTACTGGGCGCGCACCCCGCATGAGGGCGCGCATCGCTTTGCGCTGGCCGGAGAGGACCAGCCGCAGCGCTGGCTGGCGTCTCAGTTCAGCGTTGAAGGATTGCAACTGCAAACCGCCAGCGATGGCGGCCACAGCTATCGACTCCTGGCATGGCGGGACGGTGAACTGCAGCTGGCCTTTTATGCTGACCAGCGTTTACCTGAAATCCAGCACGACAGGGTCGCTCAGGCCTTTCGTCAGGCACCGGCGGACGCCGCTGAACGCCACGCGCTGCTGGCAGGCCAGGCGGCGCAGGCCCCGGCGACCGGACGCATTATCTGTAGCTGCTATGGCGTGGGCGAACAAACGATTCTTGATGCTATTCGTCAGGGCTGCCACAGCACCCAGGCACTGGGCAAAGCGCTCAGATGTGGCACCAACTGTGGCTCCTGCCTGCCGGAGCTAAAACACCTTCTGCTTTCCGTCTCTGTCCCGGAGGAATTATGACGCTGGCTATTCACACCTTAGATAAACTGCTGGCGCCCGAAAACGCGTCCCGCCCCGGCCGCGTCTGGTTAGTGGGCGCCGGGCCGGGCGATGTCGACCTGCTGACGATAAAAGCGCTGCGTTTACTGCACGGCGCTGAAGTGGTGGTTTACGATCGCCTGGTGAGTGAGGCGGTCATGGCGGAAGTGCCGGACAGCGCGCTCTGCATCGACGTGGGTAAACGGCCCGGTCACCACGGCCTGAAACAGGCGCAGATCAATCAACTGCTGGTGGATCTGGCGCTCAGCGGGCGCAACGTCGTGCGCCTGAAAGGCGGCGATCCCTTTATCTTTGGTCGCGGTGGCGAAGAGATGGTGAGCCTGCAGCAGGCTGACATTGTCTGTGAGGTCGTGCCCGGCATTACGGCTGCCGTCGGCTGTGCCGCCGCAAGCGGGATTCCGCTGACGCACCGGGATTGCGCCCAGTCCCTGCGCTTTATTACCGGACACGGGCGCAGCGGTGAGCCTCAGTTGGATGCCGCCGCGCTGGCAGCCAGTAATCAGACGCTGGTGTTTTACATGGGGCTGAGCTGGAGCAGCGTCATTAGCAGCCGTCTGCGTGAGTATGGCCGCAGGGAGGATACGCCGGTCGCCATTATCGAAAACGGCACGCGCCAGGATCAGCGGGTGTTAGTGACCACGCTGGCAGGGCTGCCAGAGACGATCGCGCAGCATAAACCGGTGTCGCCGTCGTTGCTGATCGTCGGAGACGTGGTTCGCTACTATCGAGCCGACCTGCTTGTCAGGCTGGGCGCAGAGGCGGCCATTTGCCAGGCGTGATAATCATGTCGCCAAGGCCACGCGTTAACATCAGGGGGCGCGGCGAGCGGGTAAGGGCGCAACCAGCACCTTAACGCCTAATGCCTCAAACGCAGAGATGTGCGCCTGGCTGATCCCGCTGTCGGTAATCAGGTAGTGGATGTGGCTCCAGTCGCAGGGCAGCGCAAACATCGAGACCTTATCAATCTTGCTGGAGTCGGCCACGACGTAGACGGTGCTGGCGGATTTGATCATCGCCATTTTTACTTTGATGTCGGTTTCGCTCGGAAAGCTCAGGCCGAGCCGTGGCGAGATACAGGCGGTGGCGAGAAACAGTTTTTCTGACAGCACGTTTTCAAAGAAGCTGGCGGCCTTGTCTCCGGACGTTGAAAGCGTCGGAAATTTAAAGGTCCCGCCCGTCAGCAGCACATTGATCCCGGGCTCGCCACCCAACTTCAGGGCGATATTCACGGCGGTGGTCACTACCGATAAACGCCGGATGTGGCTGATGGCATCCGCGATAGCCGTGGTGGTGGTGCCAGAATCGAAAATCACCGTATCACCGTTTTCGATATGCTGGGCAGCCAGGCGCCCAATCGCGTCTTTTTCTTCCATGTGGGTCTGACGTTCCAGCTGCAGCAGGCCGGTATTCTGTTTGCCGGTCATCAGGGTCGCGCCGCCGTGGTAGCGCTGCACGAAACCCTGTTTTTGCAACATCCGCAGGTCGGTTCGCAGCGTGGCCTCGGTTAGCCCAAACGTTTTCGTCAGCGCTTTCACCGTCACCGTCCCGTCCTCCCGAATCATCTCCAGGATCTTGTCACGACGCTGCTGCATTTCAGCTAGCTGCTCAGTCTTGCTTTTCAATCGAAACGCTCCCTCTTTTAATCGCATCGGGCTTATAGCGATAACGCGTTGTCGCAGAGTTTAACCCGCAGATTTCGCCTTTGCGAGTCAGCATGAAAAGATGTTTATTTTCGTTCGAAAGTCAATATGCGCCATGCTTTATCCCTTTCGCCTTCGCGACAGCAGCACAATCCATATTACTCAGGCAGTTTGCAACCGGGATCACGCGCTTTGAAGCGAATCACGCCGCCAGGCACGCAGTGTTGTGAAATTTGATCTTAGCCACATTAACCATCAATTCGATAGCTTATATTTTTGTTCGAAAATGAATGCGGCAAATAAAATACCAGAGAGGACAGTCGGATGAGCGGTGAATATGACGTTAACCTGCGCTATGGCGTAGACACCACAATGAATCTGAGCGGCAAAGTGGCCGTGGTGACGGGCGGGCTGGGCGGTATTGCCATGGCCAGTAATCAGATGCTGCTGGAGAAAGGGGCGAGCCTGGCGCTGCTTTATCCGCCCTTTGAAGCGGATAAGGTCGACAGTGCGCGCGCAGCCCTGGCCGGACAGGTGCAGTTTATTTGCTGCGATGTAACCGATCCTGCCGACGTTGAGCAGGCGTTCGACGCCATTGTTGATCACTACGGTCATATCGACATTCTGGTGAACTGTGCCGGCTACGTGATGCTTCAGCCCGTGCTGGAAACCGATTTTGCCGAGTGGCAAAAGCAGATCGCCGTGAACCTGACCGGGCCTTTTCTGTGCTCACAGGCTGCGGGCAAGCAGATGGTCAAGGCGGGCAACGGCGGCAAGATCATCAATATCGCCTCTCAGGCGGCGTCCATCGCTATCGACAACCACGTCGCTTATACCTCCGCCAAAGCCGGGTTACTGGGCATGACCAAAGTGATGGCGAAAGAGTTTGCTCCGCACCGCATTAACGTGAACACCCTGTCGCCCACTGTGGTGCTGACCCCGATGGGGGAAAAAGCCTGGCGCGGTGAGAAGGGCACCGAAATGAAAAAACTGATCCCGTTAGGCCGCTTTGCCTACACCGACGAGATCGCCGCCGCCGTGCTGTTTTTTGCCAGCAACGGCAGCGACATGATTACCGGGGCCGACCTGATGATCGACGGTGGCTTTACCATCTGGTAAGGCCACCGCCAGGCTTCGTTTTCCTCTGCCAACACCCTAATAGCGAGACACACCATGAAAAAAACGACGTTGCTCTGCACCACGCTTGCGGCCTGTTTGTTTTCTCACACCGCGCTGGCGGTTGAGAAAGGCACCATTATGATTTTGGTTAACTCACTGGATAACCCTTATTACGCCTCGGAGGCCAAGGGCGCCAACGTGAAAGCTCAGGCGCTGGGCTACAAAACCTCGGTGCTCTCTCACGGTGAAGACGTTAAGAAGCAGAACGAGCTGATTGATGCGGCTATCGGCAAAAAAGTGCAGGGCATTATCCTGGACAACGCGGATTCCACGGCCAGCGTGGCGGCCATCCAAAAAGCCAAACAGGCCGGTATTCCGGTGGTGCTGATCAACCGTGAAATTCCGGTAGATGACGTGGCGCTGGAACAGATTACCCACAATAACTTCCAGGCGGGCTCTGATGTGGCCAACGTGTTTGTTGAGAAAATGGGAGAAAAAGGGAAATACGCCGAGCTGACCTGCAACCTCGCCGACAATAACTGCGTCACCCGTTCGAAATCCTTCCATCAGGTGCTGGAACAGTATCCGGATATGCAAAGCGTCGCGCGTCAGGATGCCAAAGGCACGCTGATCGACGGCAAGCGCATCATGGACAGTATTCTGCAGGCTCACCCGGATGTAAAAGGCGTTATCTGTGGTAACGGCCCGGTGGCGTTAGGCGCCATTGCCGCCCTGAAAGCAGCCGGACGCAATGATGTCGTGGTCGTCGGCATTGATGGCAGTAACGATGAACGCGATGCGGTGCAGGCCGGAACGTTAAAAGCCACCGTGATGCTCCAGGCGCAGGCCATTGCCGCTCAGGGCGTAACCGATCTTGATAATTACATTCAGAAAGGCGTGAAGCCTGAGAAGCAGCGCGTGATGTTTCGCGGCATTTTGATCACGCCGGACAATGCAAAAAACGTACAGGACTTTAACTACAAGTCGTAATCCATTGTTGTCGCGCCCGTACTGACGGGCGCCAGGGAGAATGTCATGTACAACCGACTCTGGCTGATACCGATCGTGATGGCACTGGGTAGCTGTCGTATTGTGTCGCAGCAGGAACTGGCCGACCTCAAGAATCCCCCGAATCCTCACATGGCCAATATCGGGCAACTCTGGCAGCAGAAGCTGGTGCCACAGATCGTGGCGCAGGCAAAGCCGTTGGGCGAGCTCACTCAGCGCCTGCAGTCAGAGAAGGATCTGGACAGCGCCTGTCGCGCCCTGGGCTACCGGGCGCAGAGCGAGAATCCCTGCATATTCAGCGTCAGCGTGAGTGGGGAAGTCACGGCGCTGGATACAACCTCACGCAACGGCAAAATGAAAGTTAAAGCAGCATCAGGTGACACTGTCACTATTCAGATCGGGCCCATCATTCGTGGGACGGCGCTGCGGGATGCTTACAAAGGGGCCAGCTATCAGGATTTTAACGATCAGGTGATGTTTAGCGACTTTGGTAAAGCCATCAATCAGCAGGCGGTCACCATGATACATAACGCCGCCGTAAAACCGGGCGACCGGGTTGACGTGGTCGGCGTTTTTAGCAGCTGGGACATTCCCCACGCGCTACCCGATATTACGCCCGCCCAGATCACGCGTCAGTGAGGAGGTGATCATGCATGTTACTGAACAGCAAGACGACGTCATTATTGAGACGCGCGGCCTGTCGCGGGTTTATCCCGGCGTGACCGCCCTGGATCAGGTTAACTACCGGGTTTATCGCAACAAGGTCAATGTGCTCATCGGGGAAAACGGTGCCGGCAAATCCACCATGATGAAGATGCTGGCCGGGGTGGAATCCCCATCGTCAGGCGAGATTCTGCTGGATGGCAAACCTGTGACGCTTCACTCCACCCAACAGGCCGAAAAATTGGGCATCAGCATTATCTTTCAGGAGCTGAACCTGTTCCCGAATATGAACGTGATGGACAACATCTTTATCGCCAATGAGTTCTTCCAGCGCGGCGTCATCAACGAAAAGTATCAGTATCAGCTGGCCAAAGCACTGCTGGAACGGCTGGAACTGGACGTCGATCCCTATGCTGCGCTGGATGCGCTGGGCATTGGTCATCAACAGCTGGTCGAGATCGCCCGCGCGCTGTCGAAGGATACGCGCGTGCTGATTATGGATGAACCGACCAGCGCCCTGAGTCAGTCGGAAGTTAAAGTGCTGTTCAACGTCATTAAACAGCTCAAGCGACGCGGCGTCACCATTATCTATATCTCCCATCGGCTGGAAGAGCTAATGGAGATCGGCGACCACATTACGGTTTTCCGGGACGGGCGTTTCATCGCCGCGCGTGAGGTGCGCGACGTCAGCGTGCCCTGGATCATTGAACAAATGGTTGGCGACAAGAAAAAGCACTTCGACTATCAACCCGCGCCGCAGGGGGAGACGGTGCTGCAGGTGGCGGGGCTCACCGCACTGCATCAGAACGGTGGCTACCGGCTCAATGCGGTGAGTTTCAGCCTGCGCAAAGGCGAAGTGATTGGTATTTATGGCCTGCTGGGCGCCGGACGAACAGAGCTGTTTAAGGGATTAACCGGGTTACTGCCTTGTCAGCGTGGGGAGATTCAGTTAGGTGGACAGCGGCTGGACAACTGCAGTTTCCAGCAGCGACTGAAGCGCGGCATCACGCTGGTGCCGGAGGATCGTAAAGGTGAAGGCGTGATCGAGCTGATGTCGATTAGCGCCAATATGACCTTGTCGAATCTCAGCCTGCGCGGCTTTCGCCGGGCGCTGGGCATCGTGCACCCTGACAAAGAACGGCAGCGTGTCAATGAAATGATTCAGCACCTGGTGATTAAAGTCAGCGACAGCGAGTTGCCTATCAGCGCGTTAAGCGGCGGCAATCAGCAGAAGGTGGTGCTGGGAAAAGCGCTGATGACCGGACCTGCGGTGGTGTTGCTGGATGAGCCCACCCGCGGCATTGATGTCGGGGCCAAAACCGATGTGTATCACCTGATTGGCAAACTGGCGCAGCAGGGGCTGGCGGTGATGTTTTCGTCGTCCGAACTGGATGAGGTCATGGCGCTCGCCGATCGGATTCTGGTCATGGCCGATGGCCGTATTACTGCCGATTTGCCCCGTGCCGCTGCCACGCGCGAAAAACTGATTAGTGCATCCACCCCGCAAGCCTGAGGTTGCCGGAGAATAAGATGAATCAAAAATATCTGCTGTACATGTACTTACTCAAGGCGCGTACCTTTATTGCGCTGCTGATCGTGGTCGGCTTTTTTAGCGTGATGGTGCCTAATTTCCTGACGCCGTCGAACATGCTGATTATGACCCAGCACGTGGCGATTACCGGGCTGCTGGCCATCGGCATGACCCTGGTGATCCTGACCGGAGGTATCGATCTGTCTGTCGGTGCCGTCGCCGGGATCTGCGGCATGGTGGCGGGCGCGTTACTGACGTCGGGCGTGCCGCTGTGGAATGGCGCGCGACTGTTTCTTAATGTGCCGGAGGTGATCCTCACGGTCGCGCTGTTTGGCACGCTGGTGGGCATCGTCAACGGCACGATAATTACTCGCCTCGGCGTTGCCCCTTTTATCTGTACGCTGGGCATGATGTATGTGGCCCGTGGCGCAGCGCTGCTGTTTAACGATGGCGCCACCTACGCCAATCTGGTTGGCATGCCCGCGCTGGGCAATACCGGTTTCGCACTGCTGGGTTCCGGCACCGTACTGGGGGTTTTTATTCCCATCTGGCTGATGATCGGCTTTTTACTCCTTGGCCTGTACCTGACACGGAAAACGCCGCTTGGGCGCTATATCTATGCCACCGGCGGCAATGAGTCGGCGGCGCGGCTGGCGGGGGTGCCCATCATCAAAGTCAAAGTGTTTGTTTACGCTTTTTCCGGGCTGTGTGCCGGATTAGTCGGGCTGGTGGTGGCTTCTCAGCTGCAGACCGCGCACCCCATGACAGGCAACATGTTTGAGATGGATGCCATCGGTGCCACGGTGCTGGGTGGCACGGCGCTGGCAGGCGGCCGTGGCCGCGTGTCGGGCTCCATTATCGGTGCCTTCGTGATTGTTTTCCTGGCCGATGGCATGGTGATGATGGGCGTCAGTGATTTCTGGCAGATGGTGATCAAGGGCGTGGTGATTGTCACCGCCGTGGTGATTGACCAGTTCCAGCAGCGTTTACAAAGCAAAGTGATACTACTGCGCCGCCATGATAAGCAGCCGCCGGCGGTGCCCCATGCTGACATTCGTCATGGATAACAGGAGAACACAATGAACCGGGATTTTAGTGGGAAAACGGTCGTCATCACCGGCGCCTGTCGCGGTATCGGCGCAGGCATTGCCGCCAGGTTTGCCCAAGACGGCGCAAACCTGGTGATGGTATCCAATTCTGAACGTGTTTTTGCTACGGCGGACAGCCTGCGGCCCATCGCCAACGCGATTCTGGCCCTGCAGGCGGATGTAACCGATGAGAACGACGTGCAGCAGGTGTATCAGCAGGCATTTGAGCGCTTTGGCCGCATTGACGTTTCGGTTCAGAACGCGGGCATTATCACGATTGATACCTTCGGGAATATGCCCA
This sequence comes from Pantoea ananatis LMG 2665, assembly GCF_000710035.2. GTDB lineage: Bacteria > Pseudomonadota > Gammaproteobacteria > Enterobacterales > Enterobacteriaceae > Pantoea > Pantoea ananatis. The sequence goes on from NZ_JMJJ01000004.1 coordinate 876,609, forward strand.
AAAGCGATTTCGAACGGGTGCTGGCGGTGAACACCACGGGCGTCTGGCTGTGCTGTCGTGAAGCCGCTAAATACATGGTGCAGCAAAACGGCGGCAGCCTGATTAACACGTCTTCAGGGCAGGGGCGTAAAGGATTTATCTACACGCCGCACTATGCTGCCAGCAAAATGGGCGTCATTGGCATTACGCAAAGTCTGGCGCTGGAGCTGGCCCGCTGGAATATCACGGTTAATGCGTTTTGCCCTGGCATCATCGAAAGCGAAATGTGGGATTACAACGATCGCGTCTGGGGCGAAATTCTGAGCACGCAACAAAAAACCTATGGTAAAGGCGAGCTGATGGCGGAATGGGTAGAGAACATTCCCCTTAAACGGGCCGGGCAGCCACAGGACGTTGCCGGGCTGGTCGCCTTTCTGGCATCGGATGATGCGCGCTACATTACCGGACAAACCGTTAATGTTGATGGAGGGCTAATTTTTTCCTGAAACAAGCGGGTTGTCTGGCCGCGACATGCGGCCAGGTGGCTCGCAGATGCACAAATATCGAGTTAAGTCATGAATCTGGGTCACATTATGCTAAAATAATTAGCGCTGGTTTTATCATTCTCATTGAGAAACCACCTGATGATTTTTATGCCCGGACGTAATGATTTGATGTTTAGACCTGTGACTTTCTCTCTCGCTGCTCTTACAGCGCTTCTGGCGCTGCCCGCCGGTGCGCTGCAAACGGATCATCAGGTGTCGGAAACCCCTTTTAGCGATCCCACGCGTTTTCGCCAGTCACTGGACGATCTTCCTTCTCTTGGCAACGTCGAAGATAACCATGACTGGAGTAAAAAGCTGGCGAAGGCGGCCAAAAGTATTGCGGAAGCCAATGAAAGTAGCAGTGATCTGACCCTGGGCGAGCAGGCCGGGCAGTGGGCTTTTGACCGACTGCGCGACGAAGTGGCGACGCGGGTTGAGAGTGAAGGGCAGTCTTTACTGTCGCCTTATGGCAACGCCGAGTTCAACTTAAACGTGGACATGGCCGGCAACTTTGACGGCACCGGCGGCAATCTGTTCAGCCCGCTGGCTGATGAGAATCGCTACCTTACGTTCAGTCAGCTTGGGCTGCACGACTCTGTTGAAGGCGTGGTAGGTAATGCCGGGCTGGGTCAGCGCTGGGACGCAGGCAACTGGCTGTTGGGTTACAACAGTTTTATCGATCGTAGCTTTCGCACTGGACTTCAGCGCGCCTCGGTGGGCACTGAGGCCTGGAGCAACAATCTGCGCTTTTCTGCTAACTACTATCATCCCTTGTCGGGATGGCGTAATCGTGGTGACAGCCAGCAGTCCCGCATGGCCGAAGGTTACGACATCACCACCCAAAGCTATTTGCCGTTCTATCGTCAGCTGGGCGTATCATTCAGCTATCAGCAATATCTGGGGGAAAAGGTTGACCTGTTTAACAGCGGCAACCGTTACCATAACCCGGCGGCGCTCTCGCTGGGGCTGTCTTATACGCCCGTGCCGCTGGTGACCATTTCGGCCAGCCATAAAACCAGCAGTGCCGGAGAGAGCCAGGATCAGCTTGGCCTTAAACTCAATTACCGCTTTGGGGTCGCGCTGAGCAAGCAGCTGGATGCCAATAACGTCGCGGAAGCGCGCTCCTTACGGGGCAGCCGCTACGACACGGTGACGCGCAGCCAAAACCCGGTGATGGCCTACAGGCAGCGTAAAACGCTGTCTGTATTCCTGGCGACGCCGCCGTGGCAGCTTAATCCCGGTGAGAGCGTACCGCTCAAGCTGCAACTGCGCGCCAGTCATAGCATTAAGGCGCTGAGCTGGCAGGGCGATACTCATGCACTGAGCCTGACATCACCGCCGAACAATAATGCCATTGATGGCTGGAGCGTGATCGTTCCCCCATGGGACAGCACGCCGGGCGCCAGCAATGAGTACCGTCTGTCGGTCACGGTGGAAGACAGTAAACAGCAGCGCGTCACTTCAAACTGGATCACCCTGAAAGTGCAAGCGCCATTGTCGATGGATGAGCCCGCGGTTGAGGGTGCTGTCCAGATGCCCTCGTCCAGTAACAGCCTGAGTTTTAGCGAATAAGCAAGGTTACAGAGCGAGAGAGAGAGTATGTTGTCGTGCGGGTAAGTGCCTGCGATCTTTTAAAAATGGCGGTTAATGGGTGGCCTTGCTTCTTGCTGCCAGCCTGGATGCACAGACGTATTCACCTTCTCGGGTCAGACTCGAGGCGACATTTTGTGTCTTTTACCGATCCCGTTCGGGATTGTGGCGATATCTTCAGACGGAAGTGCACGCGCTGACATCATCGAAAATCTTATCCGCGAACTGACAGCGCGGGTGATTATTGAACCCGCAGGCTGTTGAACGTCGACGTGATTTCTCACTCCCAGCGTTGGCGCTGCTAAAGGGGGTTTAAGTGTGAGTGGGAAGATCGGGCTTAGGCTGGCGGATGAAAAAACGGCCCGTCAGACACAGGCCGGGCCGTTTTGCAATGAGGGTAAACGATTAGAACTGGTAGACCAGACCCACTGCCGTGATGTCATCTGTCGCCAGACCCAACGGATTATTTTTCTTAAGCAGGTTGATACGGTATTCACCGTACACTGACATGTTTTTGTTAAAGTAGTAAGTCGCGCCCACAGAAGAGTATTTATACAGGTCGGCATCACCGATCCCTTCAATATCTTTGCCTTTAGAGGTCACATAACTTACAGAAGGGCGCAAGCCGTTCAGGAACTGATACTGTGCAACAAATTCCATGTTCTGCGCTTTGTTGGCAAAGCCAGTTGCACTTGATGGCATGGGGGTGGCGTTAAGCGTTTCACCGTACATCGCCGCCAGATAAATCTGGTTTGCATCATACTTGACAGATGTTGCCCATACCTGACCTTTGTCGCCACGGCCGAAGGTCGCTGCGTTTTGTGCCTGGGTACGTTGCAGGCTGGCGTAAGCACCCGCAAAACTCAAACCAAAATCAAAGTCATAAGAGGTAGACAGCGCAAAGCCATCGCCATTCGCACGGCTGACCTGAAGACCAGGAGTGTTGGTTGAGCTACGATCGTTCTTGCCTTCGTACTGAGCCGCGACGTTCCAGCCTTTTACCAGACCAAAGAAGTCTTTATTGCGCCACGTCAGCACACCACCTGAACGAGCGGTCAGGAAGGCGTCGTTGTAGGCAGAATCACCGCCCCAGACAGGCAACATATCGGTATAGCTTAATGCGTCATAAACCAGGCCGTAGTTACGGCCGTAGTCCAGTGAACCCAGCTCGCCATATTTCAGACCGGCATAACCTAAACGGGTTTTGTTGCCGTTGTTAGCATCACTACCTTCAGAGTTTTTCACGCTGTACTGGTACTGCCAGAAACCGTAACCGGTGAGTTTGTCGGTAATGGCCGTTTCACCTTTAAAACCGATACGGGCATAGGAAGTAAGATCGCCGTTATTTGACTGATCGTCAGAAAAATAGTGCGAAACGTTAACCTTGCCCTGTAAATCCAGCTTATTCCCGTCTTTATTATAAATCTGTGCGGCCTGAGCAGTAGACAGACCGATCAGTAACGGCATTAATGCCGCCACTAATGTGCGCTTCATCATTTATTATTTACCCTGTGGTTATATTATTATTTCCCCTCTGTTGGGGTGAAAAGAAAATGACACAAATTGTTAATTCAGCCTAGCGCAATAAGTGTAACTAATTGTGTATTTTAAGGAACTAAATCCCAACCAAGCCAGTCTGGCGGCGATGGTGCTACCTGTCAGTGCTTTTTCTTATGACCCTGCCAGCAATGTAAATGCAAGAAAAGCATATAAAACAGATGATTAGTGATTTTTATAGAAAGGGGAAATGCAATATGGCAAAAAAATGATATTGCTAGCCTTTCTGTCTAAATAATCAACATGCATTGTGCAATAAATGAACAAAACAGGTTTGATGGTTAACCATTAGGTTGCTTAGTGATAATTAAATCGGCGATCGGTAATTTATTAACGCTCTGATGATAACCTGCGAAACAATATTACCAGTTTCATATAAATATATTTAAATTGAGAGGGTGAGTATTTTTAAATCACCTTTTTAAATTACGCCGATAAAAATCATGCCTGTCGCATTAACGTTATCTCTGGTACTTATCCTCCTCTGCACGACAGCCGTGCAACTGCCCTGATTTAAGGCGGTTGCTGCACTATTTTGAGCAGATAGTTTATCAGCGATCACAAAAGCGATATTTCATCCCGCGAATGCATAATTCTGCTTTAAAAAGCTCTGCTATCCCGCCTTTATCAGATAACTATTCACTTTTTATGCAAAATAAGTGAATAGTGACCTTTCGTAACCTATTGATATTCCTTAACCCAGCTTGTTTTATGCATTTTAGTCCTTGGCTGGCACGCTATCTGCAAACTAGAGTAGGGCGAGATTTATTATATTTTTAACAATTAACATACAAATACGTTACCCGCTGGGGAACAGGAGAAGGGCTATGTCACTGCAGGTTTCGCGTCAGGATTTTGATCAATGGATGATGCCCGTTTATGCACCCGCCAGCTTTGTACCCGTCCGTGCTGAAGGTTCAACCCTCTGGGATCAGCAGGGAAAAGACTATATCGATTTTGCCGGGGGCATTGCCGTTAATGCGCTCGGGCATGCGCATCCCGCTCTCCAGCAGGCACTTCAGGATCAAGCCTCACGCCTCTGGCACACGGGCAACGGCTACACCAATGAACCCGTTTTACGCCTGGCGAAGCAGTTGATTGATGCCACCTTTGCCGATCGGGTTTTCTTTTGTAACTCCGGTGCCGAGGCTAACGAGGCGGCGCTTAAGCTGGCCCGTAAAGTGGCACACGACAGAGTCGGGCAGCATAAAAGCGGCATCGTGGCGTTTAAGAATGCCTTTCATGGCCGTACGCTGTTTACGGTCTCAGCGGGTGGCCAGCCCGCCTATTCGCGGGATTTTGCGCCGCTCCCTGCGGACATTCAGCACGCCGCCTTTAATGACCTTGCCTCTGCGGCAGACCTGATCAACGACAGCACCTGCGCCGTGATTGTCGAGCCCATTCAGGGGGAAGGCGGCGTCGTGCCCGCCGAACCCGCCTTCCTGCGTGGGCTGCGTGAACTGTGCGATAAACATGACGCGCTGTTAATTTTCGACGAAGTGCAGAGCGGCGTGGGCCGGACCGGCGCGCTTTACGCTTATATGCACTATGGCGTGACGCCGGACGTGCTAACCAGTGCTAAAGCGCTGGGCGGCGGGTTTCCTATAGGGGCGATGCTGACGCGCGAGGATCTGGCTCAGGTCATGGGCGTAGGTACCCACGGAACGACCTATGGCGGCAATCCGCTGGCGGGCGCAGTGGCCGGAAAAGTCATGGAACTGATTAACCAGCCTGAAGTGATGGCCGGTGTCACGCAACGTCATGACTGGATTGTCGCGGCGCTAAACGACCTTAATCAGCGTCTGCACCTGTTTAAAGAGGTGCGCGGGCTGGGGTTACTGATCGGTGCCGTGCTCAGCGACGACTTTGCGGGCAAGGCGAAACAGATCAACCTTATCGCCGCGGAATATGGCGTCATGGTGCTGATTGCCGGAGCCAACGTGGTGCGCTTCGCGCCTGCGCTCAACATCAGCGAGCAGGAAGTGAAGACCGGCATGGCGCGTTTTGCCCAGGCGTGTGAACACCTGCTACAAGGAAAGACATCATGATGGTGATCCGTCCGGTCGAACGGGACGATCTCAGCCAACTGATGGAACTGGCGGCGAAAACGGGCGGCGGGCTGACCTCGTTGCCGGTTGACAGCGCCACCTTACAGGCCCGAATTGAGCGATCGCTGCAAACCTGGCAGGGCAGTTTGCCGCGGGCCGAGCAGGGCTATGTGTTTGTACTGGCCGACAGCCAGGATAATCGTGCGGTGGGGATCTGCGCCATTGAGGTTGCGGTTGGGCTGCAGGAACCCTGGTATAACTTTCGTGTAGGAACACAGGTGCACGCCTCGAAAGAGCTGAACGTTTACGCCGCCTTACCGACCTTATCGCTGAGTAACGATCATACCGGCAGCAGCGAACTCTGCACGCTGTTCCTGGATGCCGATTACCGCGATGGCAAAAACGGTTATCTCCTGTCGAAATCCCGTTTTCTGTTTATGGCGAACTTCCGCGAATACTTTATGGAGCGGGTGGTTGCCGAAATGCGCGGCGTCAGTGATGAGCAGGGGCATTCACCGTTCTGGGACAGCGTGGGCATTCACTTCTTTTCAATGGAATTTCGCAAAGCTGATTTTCTGAGTGGCACCGGGCAAAAAGCCTTTATCGCCGAACTGATGCCCAAGCACCCGCTTTATCTGCACTATCTGACGCCAGAAGCGCAGGCCGTTATTGGTCAGGTACATCCCAAAACGGCCCCCGCGCGTGCGGTGCTGGAAGCCGAAGGCTTTCGCTATCGCCAGTATATCGACATCTTCGATGGTGGCCCCACGCTGGAGTGCGATATCGACGACATTCGTGCGGTGCGCGAAAGCCGGGTACTGACGGCTCAACGGGGGGATGCGCCACAGGATGCGCCGCTCTGTTTAGTCGCGAATAGCGATTATCACCAGTTTCGTGTTGCACTTTTACCTGTCGAACCCATGGCGAAAAGTGTTCAGCTCAATGATGAACAGCTGCAGGCGTTACACTGCCAGCCGGGCGACAGCCTGCGCGTCGTGACGCTGTGGAGCGAGGAGAAAAAAGCATGACGCACCTGATTAACGGACACTGGCTCAATGGCGAGTCAGTGCATTTTTCCAAACAGGATCCGGTCAGCGGTGAAATCCTGTGGCAAGGTTCAGCGGCCTCAACTGCGCAGGTGAGCGCGGCCTGCCAGGCGGCGCGGGCGGCATTTCCGGCATGGGCGAGACAGCCGTTTGCCGCGCGTCAGGCCCTGGTCGAACGCTTTGCGGCAGAGCTTGAGGCACATAAAACGGCCCTGGCCGAGTGTATCGCGCAGGAAACGGGCAAGCCGCGCTGGGAAGCCCTGACCGAAGTCACCGCAATGATCAATAAAATTGGTATTTCAGTGAAGGCCTATCATCAGCGCACCGGGGAACAGCAGCAGGGCGACAGCGCCTTGCGTCATCGTCCTCATGGCGTGCTGGCGGTATTTGGCCCCTATAACTTTCCGGGACATTTGCCCAACGGGCACATCGTGCCGGCCTTGCTGGCGGGAAACTGTGTCGTGTTTAAACCCAGCGAACTTACGCCTGCGACCGCAGAAAAAACAGTGCAGCTGTGGCAGGCGGCGGGCGTGCCTGCCGGCGTCATCGGGCTGGTCCAGGGCGGCCGTGAAACCGGTCAGGCGCTGGCGGCGGAACAGGAGATTGACGGGCTGCTGTTTACCGGCAGCGCGCATACCGGTTATCAGTTACATCGCCAGTTTGCCGGGCAGCCGGAAAAAATGCTGGCGTTGGAAATGGGCGGTAACAATGCACTGATCGTTGAAGATCCAGCGGATATTGAGGGCGCGGTGCATGTTGCGATTCAGTCGGCGTTTATTACCGCAGGTCAGCGCTGTACCTGCGCCCGACGTTTGCTGGTCAGGCGCGGTGCCGCAGGCGATGCCTTCCTGCAGCGGCTGATCGAGGTGGCAGGAAGGCTGCAGCCGGGCGCCTGGAACGCCAGTCCCCAACCTTTTATGGGCAGCGTCATCTCCTGCGCCGCCGCCGAAAAAATTTATGCCGAATGGCAGCAGCGCGTCGCGGCGGGCGGCAAGGTGCTGCTGACGATGCGCTGGCCCGATCGCCAACAGGCATTATTAACCCCGGGGATTATTGATCTGACGGCGGTGGACGGTCTGCCTGATGAGGAAGTGTTCGGGCCGCTGCTGGGCGTGATCCGTTATGACGATTATCCTCAGGCAATTCGTCTGGCCAACCAGACGCGCTATGGTCTGTCATGCGGCTTGATTTCGCCCTCGCGTGCACAGTTTGAACAACTGCTGCTGGAAGCGCGGGCCGGGATCGTGAACTGGAATAAACCCCTGACGGGCGCCGCCAGCACGGCACCTTTTGGCGGTATTGGTGCATCGGGCAACCACCGTGCCAGCGCGTGGTATGCGGCGGATTACTGTGCCTGGCCGATGGCCTCGCTGGAATCACCTGAGCTTAGCCTTCCTGAAGCCTTATCGCCGGGCCTCGACTTTTCGCCGCAAGGAGCCCGTTAATGAAAGCCATTGAAGCGAATTTCGACGGTCTGGTCGGGCTGACCCACCATTATGCGGGCTTGTCATTTGGCAACGAAGCCTCCACGCGTCACCAGCGACAGCCGTCGTACCCGCGCCTGGCGGCAAAGCAGGGCTTGTTGAAAATGAAAGCCCTGGCCGATATGGGATTCGTTCAGGGCGTGATACCGCCCCATGAGCGGCCTAATATCGCCGTGCTGCGTCAGTTGGGCTTTAGCGGCAGCGACGCACAGGTGCTGGAAAAAGCAGGGAAAACCGCACCGGCGCTGCTGTCCGCAGCGAGTTCAGCCTCGGCGATGTGGGTGGCAAATGCCGCCACGGTTTCGCCTTCTGCCGACAGCGCCGATCGTCGTGTGCATTTTACCGTTGCCAACCTCAATAATAAATTTCATCGCGCGATTGAAGCCCCGGAAACGGCGGCGCTGTTGCGGGCCATATTTCGCGATCCGGCCCATTTTTCCGTGCATGATGCGCTGCCTCAGGTCGCGCTGTTTGGCGATGAAGGCGCCGCCAACCATAATCGTCTGGGCGGCGATTATGGCGATGCTGGCGTACAACTGTTTATTTACGGTCGTGATAACCAGTCTGGCTCGACCCCGCAGCGTTATCCTGCCCGACAAACCCGCGAGGCCAGCGAAGCCGTCGCCCGTCTTCATCAGCTTGCCTCCGACAAGGTGGTCTTTGCTCAGCAAAATCCGGAGGTCATCGATCAGGGCGTTTTCCACAACGATGTCATTGCGGTCAGCAATCAGCAAATGCTGTTCTGCCATCAGCAGGCATTTGTCGATCAGCCCGCTTTGCTGCGTCGCTTGCACGAATGTGTTCCGGGGTTTGTCGCGCTTGAAGTGCCAACCTCCCGGGTTTCCGTGCAGGATGCGGTGAGCACCTACCTGTTTAACAGCCAGCTTCTGACCCGTGCCGACGGCAGCATGATGCTTGTGCTGCCCGAAGAGTCCCGCCAGCATCCTGGCGTATGGCGCTACCTGAGCGAGCAGGTAGAACGCGATGGACCGTTGCAGTCATTACAGGTATTTGATTTGCGGGAAAGCATGCATAATGGCGGTGGACCGGCCTGCCTGCGTCTGCGCGTGGTGTTAACGCCAGATGAGCAACGGGCGGTGAATCCTGCGGTACTGATGAACGATCGCCTGTTCACCATGCTCAACCAGTGGGTCGACCGTCACTACCGCGACAGGCTAACGCAAGGCGATTTAACCGATCCGCAATTGCTGCAAGAAGGGCGGGTTGCCCTTGATGAATTGACCAGACTGCTAGACTTAGGAAATGTGTATGCATTTCAGCAGTGAAGCAGGCGCTGCCATGAGGGCTGCCCGCTTCCGGTTTTAAGGAGGAACGATGCAGGACTTTTTACAGCAGACGCTGTCTGGTGAAGCACCGCGTAAGCGTAAAGGTGAGACGGCGCATCTTCGCTGGCAGTGGTTGTATCACGGTATTCTTCTCATGGAGCCCAAAACGCCGGTTAAACAGGCACTGGTGCTTTCTGCAGGGGTTCACGGCAATGAGACTGCCCCTGTAGAAATGCTTAACCAGCTCATCACGCCCTTACTTCAGGGCGAGAAGCCGCTTCAGCAGCGCATGCTGGTGGTATTGGGTAATCCCTCAGCGCTGCGCGCAGGAAAACGCTATGTGGCCTACGACATTAACCGACTGTTCGGCGGACGCTGGCAACAGATTGATGACGGGGATGAGGCACGGCGAGTGCTGCGGCTGGAACAAACGCTGGAGAATTTCTGGCAACTGGGCGAGTGTGATGAAACCCGCTGGCACCTTGACATGCATACGGCCCTGCGCGGTTCTTATCATACGCGTTTTGGCGTAATGCCCAGGAACGATCGGCCATGGCCGGCGGCGTTTTTGCACTGGCTGGCGGTAGCCGGACTGGAGGCGCTGGTTTTCCACCGTTCGCCAGCGGGCACCTTCACCCATTTCAGCTGTGAGCATTTCGGCGCAGCCAGCTGTACGCTGGAGTTGGGGCAGGCCCGGCCCTTTGGCGAAAACGATTTAACCCAGTTTAGCGCGGCTGCCCAGGCGCTGGCAGCATTGTTGTATGGCGAGACCTTACCGGAAGCGCAATCCGTTCCGCGCCGCTATCGGGTAAGCCAGCAGATCACCCGCCACAGCGAGAACTTTCAGCTTCATATGAGTGATGACACCAAAAACTTCACCGCCTTCCCGCAGGGGGCCTTACTGGCTGAAGACGGGGAAAAACGCTACTTCGTGCAGCAGGCGCGGGAGTATGTGTTGTTTCCTAACCCGCGTGTTGCGCTGGGGCTGCGGGCGGGCCTGATGTTGATTGAAGAAAGCGAACAAACCCAGGCATTGCCTCTCTGACCTTATCCAAATAAAAAGGCGGAAGACACCTTCCGCTTTACTGCTAAAGGCATTACAATTCTCCACGATTTATCCGAAATCTCCTGATTATTCATACTCTTTTTCAATTTCTCACCGCTTTCTTCTTAATCCCTCCATGATTGCCTGAATTGTGGCTTTTGCGCTTTCACGCTTTTACTCTCGCTCGCAGTAATTGACGTTCAGCGTCGTATGCTTGTTTCCGAAGACGCGACAGAGTGCTGTCGTTACGAAACTGAACAAGTGAATAAAAAGGACACTGTGATGCGTAAATTAACTTCTCTGTTACTGGCTTCTACTCTGGCATTTGGCGCGGCATCGGTTGTTCATGCTGAGGCAGATAATCTGACACCGCCACCGGCAGGCACGGAAAAGCCGATGCATAAACCAATGCGGCACGGTATGGATATGATGTTCGGCGGTCTGAATCTGACCGCCGATCAAAAAACCAAAATGCATGAAATTATGAAAGAGCGCCGTGGTGAAATGCAGCGTCCGTCACTGGATGAGCGTCGTGCAACCCATGCCATCATCGCCTCTGACAGCTTTGATAAAGCCCAGGCTGAAGCCCAGGCAGACAAAATGACGGCCAACGCGAAAGCAAACGCGGTTGCCATGATGGAAACGCAGAATAAGCTGTATAACGTGCTGACGCCGGAGCAGAAAAAACAGTACAACGCCAATTTTGAAAAGCACCTGACTGAAAAACGTCCGATGCACGGCAAACTGGCGCCTGCACCTGCACCTGCACCCGCGCAATAAGCTGTACGTTAATCAGTAAACACGGTTGAAGACCGCCGGCCTTGTCCACGTGATGTGGGCAGTGTCGGCGGTTTTTTTTATGTTAGAGGGGAATAACAGGGTAGTTGCCAGACAGCACCGGGCTGCAGAGAATTTTGTAGCCGTCATGATCGAATCCACCTTTGCCACGTTTAAGGGCTTTTGCCTCTTCGATCGTGTTTACCGAGCCCAGATAAAACCAGTGATCGATAACGTGGATCTGCGTCATGTGTTTGCCTTCCTCCACCAGCGCCACGGCACCCTGCCACGGCCAGCAGAATACCCGCACGCTCTCCAGCGCAGACAGCAGCCTGTCCTGATGATCGCTGACGGGCTCCTTGCCACAGCAGGCCCCGGCACAACGGCGCAGGGCAGAGCGGAAACAGCCTCGGCTGGCACTCACCGCTTCCAGACCGAGTAAACCGTGGCAGAGTTGATATTCATCGGCGAGCTGTTTCAGGCGTTCCAGCGCGGCAAAACGACTGCGGTAAAGCCCAAACAGATTCGGTGACTGACTAAAATCGACGTCACGGGCATAGACGACGTCTGGTTTACCCTCTGGAGTAATGCGCAGCGAACAGAGCTGGCGGTTTTTGCGCAGACGTTTATTAAACAGGGGCTGCTGCGTTTTGATCATCTGCGCTTCCAGCAACAGCGCACCGAGATCGCCCGCCGTAGAGATCCAACTGACGCGCCGCGACTGTCGCAACATCTTTGCTTCGTCAGGCGTACGAAAATGGGACATCACACGCGAACGCAGATTCACACTTTTGCCGATGTACAACGGCAAGGTCTCGCTGTCGCCATGAAAGGTATAAACGCCGGGCTGATTGGGCAGGCCTTCCAGCCATTCACGCAAATGCTCCGGGTATTCATAAATGGTTGCCGCGTCAAATTCGAGGCGATGGGTCGCTGCACGTCTTACCAAAACGGACTCCTGTACTGGTTGTCCATACAGTGTAACAGGCAGGTTAAACGTTCGCCAGTCTGAGATTTATAAACGTCGGGTCGCCAGCCAGCAAAGTAGCGACCCGGCGGTAATCAGGGCGACGCCCTGCCAGAAACTCACCGCCGGCACCAGGTCCAGCCACAGCGAGGCCAGCAGCGCCGAGAGCACCGGCGTGAAGTAGGATGCGGTCGCCAGCAGCGTCAGGTTGCCATGCTGGATACCATAGTTCCAGGCCGAATAGGCAAGCGCCGTCGATGCGCCCATAAACAGCACTTCTGCAGCAGCCGTCAGGCTAAACTGCATGGTTTCCTGAGGGGTGAACAACGCGAATTTGAGCCACAGCGCCAGAGCCGTCACCACAAAAAACAGGGTGACGCCGTTGCTGCCACGTGCAAAGCGGCGCGTGATGTTGTTGTAGAGTGCCCACGTTAATGCCGCAATAAACGCCAGCAGGTAGGCTGTGGGATTCCGGGTCATATTCTGCGTCATCTGGCCCAGTACATCTTCGTTGGCGCCCTTCATCACCCAGATGATTCCGCACAGGGAAAGCAGCAGTCCGGGCCACAGCCACAGGCGAAAACGCTGTTGATTAAGCGGAATGGCCAGCAGGATGGTCAGACATGGCCAGAGATAGTTGATCATCCCCAGTTCCAGCGACTGTTGACGGTTGCTGGCGAGACCAATCGCCAGCGCCAGGCAAATTTCATAGCCGACAAACAGGGTGCCGCCCACAAGCAGATAGCGCCCTGGCAGGGAGCGCGGATGGGGGATGCCGCGCGTGAGGCACAGTAAAATCGCTGTCGTGGAATAAATCAGCGCGGCGCCGCCGGTCGGGCCAAACGCCTCACTGACGCTGCGCAACAGGCCAAGGGTGGTGCTCCAGAGCAGAATCGCACTCAAACCGATTAAGGTTGCGCGTGATAAGTTAGCAGGCATAAAACTCAACGTTTAAAGGAGCCGCCAGCGGGCAGCGAGCGCGAAGTATGCTAACGGTAAGCATGTAGCCTGTCCATAAGGTATTCCCCCACGGGAACCTGTAACAGGCCCTGTGCGGAGCAACGTTTTTCCCTCAACGCCCTTCATGAATGGCCTGATTAACAGGTTGCATAACGCCTTTTGCCGATCGCAATCCAACCCGTTGGGGCTTTCCCTCTATTGACGAGCCTCGCAAGCGCATCAACCCTGCGCAGGCAAAGGGGAATGACCACAGGATTAGGTTTCATAGATTTCCGTCCGCGAGCGCCAGAACAGGGTGGAGCGTTAAGAATTGGTTAAGGATTTATTACAGTGAGTAACGATGTGTTTTTTTATGCGTCATCATAATAATAACTTATTGTTTTTAAAATAATTCATCCACGTTAAATGCTTAATAAACAATGCCTGTTTTGGGCGCTGTTATCACCTTTTTATGTCGATAGTTAAGGTCTGCGTCTGAAGTTTTTAGACGAATTAACTGTTTTAATTACAACCAGGTGAAAAATATGACTATAACACAGCGGCTTTTACTGACCTTTTCTCTTCTCTGCATGGCGCTGATAACCATGGTTATCGTGGCGGTTTCTGTGGCGGACGGTTTTCAGTACCGTTTCCAGTATGTGCAGGAAAATACCCTTCCTTCTATTACTGATATCGCCAAAATGGTTGACGGCAGCAACGCCATTATCATCGCGCTCTACCATCATCAGAGCATGACCGATCCCGCTAAGCAGATGCAGATTGAGAAAGAAATCAACGGTGTCTTAAACCATATTTCGCTGCTCAACCAGAATTACCTTAAGAACGATATTTCCAGTGAGGAAGATCGACAGATGACCGAAAAGGCATTTGTCACCATTAAAAAAATTGAGGCGGATCTGCCTGCTTTTCTCACCGCCTCACGCGCACAGAACGATGCGGTTTCTTTGTCGATGCTGCAGGGTAATAGCGGTATCGGTGCGGTAACCCGACAGCTGATTAACGATTATCAGAAACAGCTGCAACTCAATGTGGATATTGGTAATCAACTCCGTAAAGAAAATGACAGCACCTATCGTCATACTTTACTCATTCTGATTGCCGGCTCAGCTTCAGCCATACTGCTTTTGGGCTTTTTTACGCTTAAAACCATTTTTGCTATTCGTCGTCAGCTCAACGCGATGCGCCACACAATGGAAGCCGCGAGCGAAAATCTGGATCTGACATTACGTGCAGATGACGCTCGCAGAGATGAAATCGGCCTGACGGCAAAGGCATTTAACCATTTGGTGGAAAACGTTGCCCTGTCCCTCAGCGCAGTAGAAAGCGCGGCGCAGTCGGTCAGCACGGCTTCCGCACAAATTTCTGCGGGCAACGAAGATCTCTCCTCCCGTACGGAAGAGCAGGCTGCCTCCCTGGAACAGACGGCTGCCAGCATGTCTGAGTTGAGTGAAACAGTGCGTCAGACGGCAGAAAATACACGACTTGCCAGCCAGCTTGCCCAAAACGCGCGTGATATCTCTGAAGACAGTGCGTCACGCGTGAAGGCGATGCTGATGACCATGGGCGATATCCGGACGAGCTCGACAAAAATTACCGATATTATCGCGTTGATTGAAGGTATTGCATTCCAGACCAATATCCTGGCGCTTAACGCGGCGGTTGAAGCGGCGCGGGCAGGCGAACAGGGGCGTGGTTTTGCCGTGGTGGCAGGGGAAGTGCGCAATCTGGCTCAGCGATCGTCTTCTTCTGCCAGGGAGATCAAAGCGCTTATTGAAGCTTCTATGCTCCATGTGGAAGCCGGCTCGAATCAGGCAGAAGGCGTGGGTAACAATATTACGCGCATGACAGACGCGGTCCGTCAGGTGACCGATTTAGTCGATGAGATTTCGGTTGCTGCAAACGAACAGTCTCAAGGGATTAATCAGGTGCACCTGGCCGTAAACCAGATGGATGATGTGACGCAGCAAAATGCCTCTCTGGTTGAAGAAGCGTCTTCTGCATCCCGTTCATTAATGGATCAGGCCTCAACCCTCAACCAGCTGGTTGCTACCTTCACGCTCGCCAAAACGCAGCGCCAGGCACCGATCCAAAGCAGCAGGGTCGGACGTGCAGACCGCGTGCCACTTCCTGCCCGCAACGCGATGGCAGCGGCGGGTGACGCTGACTGGCAGCGTTTTTAATCGGGAACCTATTACATGGCAGCGCCCGGCTACTGAGCTGACCGGGCGCGATGTTAACGGATAAAGACGAGGGGGATTATTTCCAGAAATCGTCGAAAACGGTCACAGGCGGACGACGCTTGTGCTCGGTTTTCAGGTACCAGCCTTCAATGATCTTCGCGCTTTCCGGCGCAATGGTTTTGCCTTGCAGATAGTCATCGATCATGTCGTATGTCACACCCAGCGCGACTTCATCCTGCAGGCCAGGACGATCGTCTTCAAGGTCGGCGGTGGGTTTTTTCAGATAGAGATGCTCGGGACAGCCCAGGGTTTTCAGCAACTGTTTCCCCTGACGTTTATTCAGGCGGAAGATTGGGTTGATGTCACTCCCGCCGTCGCCATATTTGGTGAAGAAACCGGTAACGGCTTCTGCGCCGTGGTCGGTACCGACCACCACACCTTTGGTCATGCCGGCAATGCTGTACTGCGCTTTCATACGTTCGCGGGCTTTTTCATTACCGCGGATAAAATCGGACAGGACGATGCCCGCGTCTTTCAGCGCCCGCTCGCTGGCCAGCACCGCTTCTTTAATGTTGACCACCAGCGAGCGATCCGGCTGGATAAAGGCCAGTGCATCCTGACAGTCCTGCTCATCGGCCTGCACGCCATAAGGCAGGCGCACCGCGATAAAGGTATAGTCTTTATCGCCCGTTTCTTGCCGAAGTTCCGTTATTGCCATTTGGGCCAGTTTGCCGGTCAGGGTTGAATCCTGTCCGCCGCTGATACCGAGTACCAACGACTTAACACCGCTGTGACGGGTTAAGTACGCTTTTAGGAAATCAACGCTAGTGCGGATTTCCTGTTGTGGATCGATAGTCGGCTTAACGCCGAGTGCGGTAATGATTTCCTGCTGCAGTGACATCAACATCTCCTCAAGTCTGTCGCTCGTTGGCACAATACAACGCCTGTTTTAACGCTAACGCGCATCCCTGTAAACAACAAGCCAAAGCGACAGCTGTTTTTATCAGGGCAGGCGGAATCACAGGGTTTTTGCACCGGATGCCGGTTTTTTCGCCAAAGCCATAAACGTCAGTATAGCCAGCATGTAGCAGCCAAAAACGGTCAGCGTCATACTGATTACTGATGTTCCTCCGATGCCCGTCACCGGTACGGCAATGGCCCCCAAGGTAAACATCGTCACGCCAATCACGGCTGAAGCGCTACCGGCGCGCTGCCCCTGGCTTTGCATCGCCAGTGAGGCCGCCGTCGTGGAAATCACGCCGTTACTGGCAACGGTAAAGAACAGGGCCAGCAGTAACAGCGGCAGGGGAGCATGACTTATTCCCGCGATCAGCAACAGGCTGGATGCCACGCCTGCCAACGTCAGCCCGCCTTTTAGCACCCGAAACTCCCCCCACAGCGGACAGAGCCGGGCGCTGGTCTGAGAGGCGATGATTAGCCCGAAACCGTTTGCGGCAAAGCAAAGGCTGAACGCCTGCGGTGACAGGCCATAACGTTCCTGCAGAACAAACGGCGAGGCGCCAATATAGGCAAACATGCCCGACATCATCAGCCCCTGCGTCAGACAAAATCCCATAAAAGGGCGATGGGTAATAACCTGGCCCAGCGCCGCATAGGCAGAAAAGACCGATCCCTGACTGCGTCGCCCGGCGGGCAGACTTTCATGCAGCTTCCCGCGCGCCAGCAGGATAAGTAAAACCGCGATACAGCCCAGCACCACAAAGATACCGCGCCAGTTCAGAAAGGTCATGAGTGCGCCGCCCAGTACAGGCGCAGCGACAGGTGCCAGGCCGTTTACCAGCATTAACAGGGCAAAAAAGCGGGTAAGTTCATGACCACTGTACATGTCACGAGCAACTGCCCGTGAGAGCACCGCACCGCCTGCGCCTGCCAGTCCCTGAAACAGGCGAGCCAGTAGCAACTGGTTAATGTCCTGCGCCAGCGCGCAGCCCACCGAGGCAATAAACAGCAGCACCAGGGACAACGTCAGTGGGCGCAGGCGGCCAAATTTATCGCTCATCGGCCCGAAAAACAGCTGCCCGGCTCCCAGACCGAGCAGCCCGGCCGTCAGGCTGAGCTGTGCCGTTGAGGTCGATGTCTGAAGATCCGTTGCCAACTGGGGCAGCGCGGGCAGGTACAGGTCAATGCACAACGGCCCCAGCGCGGCGAGCAATCCCAGTGTAATGGCATAAACCAGGCGGTTTGGTGATGAAAGCTTCATGTATCCTCTGTAGGTAAAAATGTGACATTGTCACTTTTAAGGGTTGTTACCAGGGCAGGCCCGGCAAGCGTGCTGTCTCACTTATTGGCGGCTGCGCAAAGGTCATCTCGGGGCATGTTATCAAAGCATCCTGAGCGAGTTGAGTTTAAGTCTGTCATTAACTTGAAAAAAACCGTTTTATGTTCCAGGCTTTTCAGCACATGGACAAAAAACGAGGAACAACAAGATGAATAAAGTGATGGGATGTATCGCTGCGGCGCTGACGCTGGCTGCGCTCTCTGGTTGTACGACTTACGATCGTGCCGAAAGCTACGTGACTAAGCCGGTGGTTAAGGACGTCAAAAAAGGCATGACCCGCGAGCAGGTACGCCAGATTGCTGGCCCAGCTTCCACTGAAATCACCATGGTGCATGCACGTGGTACCTGCCAGACCTACGTTATCGGCGAGCGTGACGGTAAAGCCCAAACCTATTTCGTCAGCTACAACGATGTAGGCCGCGTGATGAACTACGGCTTCCAGAGCTGTGCTGAATACGACACAGACCCGCAGGTTAAGCAGTAATTAGCCGCTTTAAATAAGAAACGGCTCGCCATTGGGTGAGCCGTTTTTTTTATAGCTACAATCCTGCCGGTCGGGGCACTTCAATGTAGCTGCCGTTAATTTCCCGCTGATAGTAGTGCCCGTCCTGCACATAAAAGCGCCTGCCGTTAAAATCCAGCACTCTCATGCCCGTTTCGTAGGTTTGCACAGGCGGCTCAACCACCACGTACTCTTCTCCGTGACGCTGATAATAACTGCCGTTAAGCAGGTAATACGTTAATCCGCCAATCAATACCGCCGTTGCGGCCAGCGGCAGAACATGGAAGTGATCGGGGCCGTGCCAGCGCGGTGCCGGACCATGCCAGCCTGGGCCGGGTCGCCAGTGTGGACCCGGGCCCCAGTCGCCGGGACGAGCAAACGCGTGAGTGGGCGCGACAATTGCTAGCGCCAGTAATGAGGCGATAACCGTTTTCATGAGCATTCTCCTGCAGTTATTACCTGCAGAATTCTCTTTTTGCTGCGTAAAGACAAGGGGAAATGCTGTGCATTATTGCCCGTTTACCACGCTTAACGTTTTCTTAACGGGAACAGGATGATGATGAAGAAATAAGGAGAAGATAAGACAAAAACAGAGAGAAAGACCTGGCGGTGGACGCCAGGTCTGGCGTGATTAGCTGTGCTCTAATTCACTGTGTTCGCTGCGCTCTAAAACGCGTTTATCGGTCAGGCCCAGCCAGCGACTGGTGAGCGATCCTGCGGTCATTGAGCCATTGACGTTTAACGCGGTTCGTCCCATGTCAATCAGAGGCTCAATGGAAATCAGCAGCGCGACCAGCGTGACCGGCAGCCCCATCGCAGGCAGGACGATCAGCGCGGCAAAGGTCGCTCCGCCGCCGACACCGGCTACGCCTGCTGAACTCAATGTCACAATGCCGACCAGCGTGGCAATCCACAGCGGATCAAAAGGATTGATGCCGACCGTTGGGGCGACCATCACTGCCAGCATCGTCGGATAAAGACCGGCACAGCCGTTCTGTCCAATGGTGGCACCAAATGAGGCCGAGAAGCTGGCAATCGATTCAGGTACGCCAAGGCGGCGGGTTTGCGCCTCCACGTTCAGTGGAATGCTGGCGGCGCTGGAGCGGCTGGTAAAGGCAAAGGTCAATACCGGCCACACTTTGCGGAAGAAGCGCATAGGATTGATGCCGTTGACCGACAGGAGCAGCGCATGAACCACAAACATAAGGGTCAGGCCCAAATAGGATGCCACAACAAAGCTGCCCAGCTTGATGATGTCCTGCACGTTGGAGCCGGCAACGACTTTGGTCATCAGCGCCAGCACACCATAAGGTGTCAGCTTCATAATCAGGCGAACCAGCTTCATCACCCACGACTGCAGCGTATCAATGGCGGTCAGTACCCGCTGGCCTTTGACCTCATCATCCTTGTGCAACTGCAGGGCAGCCACACCCAGGAACGCGGCAAAGATGACCACGCTGATGATGGACGTTGGGCTGGCACCGGTTAAGTCGGCAAACGGGTTTTTAGGAATGAATGACAGGATTAACTGAGGCACTGTCAAATCAGCGACTTTACCAACGTAGTTGCTCTGAATCGCGCTCAGGCGAGCCGTTTCCTGGGCGCCCTGTACCAGACCGGTCGCGTTAAGGTGAAAAAGGCCGGTGACAAAAACGCCGATCAGGGCAGAAATTGCCGTTGTAAACAGCAGTACGCCGATGGTCAGAAAACTGATTTTTCCCAGTGAGGAGGCATTGTGCAGGCGGGCCACGGCGCTGAGAATCGACACGAACACCAGCGGCATCACAATCATCTGTAACAGCTGAACATAACCGTTACCCACGATGTTAAACCAGCCGATAGAGGCTTTAACGATATCGCTGTTGCCGCCATAAATCAGCTGGAGCGCGAGGCCAAACACTACACCCAGCACCAGGCCAGTCAGAACCTTTTTCGACAGGCTCCAGTTTGCCCGGCCAAGGCGCGACAGCAAAAGCAGTAGCAGCACAAATGCTACGACGTTAAGCGTAAGAGGAATATCCATAGCAACTCCGATGTAATGCAGCATTCCCTGGTCAGGAGAGCAGCAGAGGTTTGATCGTAAAGATACGTATCCAGAAATGGTAACAGTTAGAAATCGCGCAATCTTATATCCAAATGGAATAGCTTATAACCTTACCCTTTTTGCCGGGCAATTAACGCTCAGATTGCGCAGAAATGAGACGGCTAACGCCATTTTGTAAGGTGTCGAATACCTGGGCGGGCCAGCCATTTTCGCCAAATGAAGGCATCCCTACCGGGAACCACAGAGCGTAACCGATCAGGCATAAACAGAGCGCTCGCTCCAGTTGATTGCCTTTCTGGTTGTTCAGTACCGGCAGGCGAAAACGCCAGCGGCAGGGCCAGAGTAGTGGAACGCCAGCGGGAGTGAGCATATCCGCCACAATATGGCTCAGATAACCGAGCGTCATGCCCTGCAATACATCGGCCGGGAGGGGCCAGCTTTTCGGGACGTTAATCTGAAACAGCCACAGGCTGGCCGCCACCGCAAGCAGGCTGTGGGTAAATCCCCGATGACCAAAGGCCCGCGCAATAGGGTGGGACAGCCAGCGAAGCCGCTGTCCTAACAGAGATTTGGGATGATCGATATCGGGAAGCAGGCAGGTCAGTAACGTGGCCGGGATCAAATGCCACCAGTCTGCGTGCGCCATCACCGGCGTGAGTTCGGCCCGTTTGGCAAAAATAGCGCTGGCAACCGCAAAAAAGATATGGCCCTCGGCCGTCATGATAAAACCTGGCTGCAAAAACTGTCGATGCATCCAGTATAGGGATTTATCCAGTAAATGAGAACCTGTGACGCTGTAACGAAGCGTTAATTTTTTAAGCCTGTGCAACAGGTTACAACACAGGCACGATTACCCCAGTAAGTGGGCGGGCATCAGCTGTGTCAGATTACCGAGTTTAACATCGGCCAGTGCCCAACGAGCATCTTCCTGATGGACGGCAGCCGGCACGACGATGGCGCGCATCCGTGCCGCTTTGCTCGCCACCATTCCGTTAACGGAGTCTTCCAGCGCGACGCAGTTTAACGGTTCGATGCCCAGCGCCTCCGCCGCATTAAGGTACACCTGAGGGTGCGGCTTGCTGTAAGGCAGGTTCTCCGCCGAAGACAGCACGTCAAACCAGGGCCGCAGGTTGAACATCTCCAGCACGGCTTCCAGCATAAACAGCGGCGAGGCCGAGACCAGGCCGGTTTTTAGCCCCTGCTGCTTACATAACCTCAGGGCCGATTCAACACCGGGCAGCAGAGGACGTTCTGTCGCAATCAGTTCCATCACGCGGGTAATAATGCGCTGGGTAATCTCCTGCTCCGACGGACCGGTCCAGGGCAGCGTTTCATACCACATGCGCACGGTTTGATCGATGCGTAGCCCGAGCGTGTCGGGCAGCGTATGACGGCGCGTTAAATCAACGTCCAGGGTGGAAAAGATATCCATTTCGGCCCGATCCCAGAGCGGTTCCGAATCAATCAGTAATCCATCCATATCAAATAAAGCAGCGTAAACCGGGCGGTGGTAAGACATAAGGCGCTCCCCTGTAAATAATCCCGCTACCTTACCACGAACGCAGGCGGGGGGTTAACGAGAGCCTTGCCGGGCGCAGCCTGCTCTTTTTTTTGGGAAAATTCCCTAAGGGCAGGTTAGACTGAAGGCTAACAGGATTTTGGGTTCAGGAGATATCATGACCTATCAACAGGCTGGCCGTATTGCCATCCTTAAACGCGTTGTCGGCTGGATAGTTTTTTTACTGGCGTTGCTCTCCACGATCATCTCACTGCTGAGTTTTCTCTTTAAACACAGTGAAAAGAAACCCGGCATTGATGCCGTGATGCTCGATTTTATTCATGTCATGGTCGATATGATTCGTTTTAACACGCCGTTTCTGAACGTTTTCTGGCACAACTCGCCCGTGCCGGAGTTTAACGGCCAGATGAACCTGGGGTTCTGGCTAATCTATATTCTGATCTTCATCGGGCTGGCCCTGGAAGCGTCAGGTGCGCGTATGGGGAGGCAGGTTCGCCATGTCCGCGAAGGCATTGAAGACCAGATGATCCTCGAAAAGGCGAAAGGCAGCGAAGGGCGCACGCGTCAGCAGGTGGAAGAGAAGGTGCGCATTCCTCGTCACACCATTTTTCTGCAGATTTTCCCGCTCTATATTTTGCCCATCGTGATTGTTATCGCCGGATATTTTCTGCTTTCGTTACTCGGTTTTCTCTAACCGGTCAGGCCGGTTTAGCCTGGCCGGCCGCCAGCGCGTCGTCGTCCAGTAACTGACCTACGGCAAACTGCGCGGCCCCCAGCCAGTTGCCGCCGAACACGTTGGCCCGGTTTAGCAGATAATAAAGCTGATAAACCGGCTGGCGCTGTGAGAAGCCATCCGGCAGCGGCCAGACCTGATTATAGCCGTCGAAGATTTCTCTGGGCAGATCGTTAAACCAGCTCAGCATCGCCAGATCACATTCTCTGTCGCCCCAGTAACAGGCCGGATCAAAAATCCATGGCCCGTTCTGGCTGGCTGCGCAGTTGGCGGGCCACAGATCGCCATGCAGCAGGGAAGGTTGCGGGTGATGGGAGGCCAGGGTGCGCTGCACACAGTCGACAATCAGCTCGGCATTGCCGTATAGAATGCCTTTCTCGGCGGCAATTTGCAGCTGCCAGCCGATACGCTGCTCTGCAAAAAAGACTGACCAGCGCCGTAGCCAACTGTTTGGCTGAGGTGTGGTGGTCAGGTTGTTATCGAAATCAAGACCAAACTGCGGTTGTTCGCTCCACTGATGCAGATGTGCCAGCTGCTGGCCCAGCTGCAGTGCGCTGTGCGCATCGAGAGGCTGAGGCTTGATGTATTCCAGCAGCAGAAAGCTGTAGTCGCGATCGCTGCCCACCCCGTAAACCTCAGGGACGCGGACGGTCTGCGTTCGGCGCAGCAGGGCGAGTTGATCGGCTTCCCAACTGAACAGCGAAACCTTATCGCGGCTGTTGCATTTGACAAAGACATCCTGCTCACCATAGCGAATCAGCCAGGCGGGATGCACATCGCCACCGGGGAGCTCGTGGCGTTGGGTAATATCGGCGTCACCAAATTGCTCGCTTAACAGACGACTAATGGCTGACCACATCGGGTTATCCTCTTTATTCGCTGCCTGAATTCGATTGTAACGCGTTAGCACTGCGCAAAGTCTGCGCCTGCGCACAGACTACTCTGTTGAACGTGCTGCGTCGCGCAGAAAATCGTCAAGCGTGGTGAGCGTCACGTCGGGCGTTTGTCCCAGCGCGCTTTCGCCCGCGGCAATGACCTGCTGTTTCAAATCCTCCTGCGTAAGCGTAGTCACAATGCCGAAACTGTTGGTGCCAAGCTCATGCGGGTTTCCCTTGTCATCCATCAGCGTGGTAGAAAAGCCGCCGGAGGTCATCGCCCCGGTTAACGTCAGCACGTCACTGAGACCGGTTTCCCGGTAATGAAACGTGACGACATAGCGGTGTAAATCCCCGTTGCTCATTCTGCACCTCGGTATGCTCAAATAATACACAGCGTAGTACAGGGTGAAAAAACAGGCGAATAATGAAGGAGATGAGGCGTAAAATCAGATCAATCTGTGTGCAAATTTCGCTGATATTCCAGGCAAAATCCTGTGTAAATCTTGTAAATGAAAAGATGCCATTTGCCAAAAATGGCTCTATAATGCGCGCCGAAATCAGGTTAACGCCTAGTGAATACGCGGCGTTACGCTAAAGTATGCCATTCTGAGCGAATTCATGTTTTTTTACAAAAGTTACCGTAAATTGCATTGATCGCATTGGGAAACCCTTCAGAATCTTCGTTTTTAAAACTGCTGCACGGATCACATTTAATGAAAGCCTTTAACAAGCTGTCTGCTGTTCTTTTGCTCTCTGCCGGAGCGTTTTGTCACCAGGCGCTGGCCGATAATGCTGTCTTTACCGCAATGGATGACCCTTCAACGGCGAAAAAGCCTTTTGAAGGTTCTGCTTCTGCGGGTTACCTGGCACAAACCGGTAACACCACCAGTTCATCATTGACCGCGCAAACCAATATGACCTGGTACACAGAATCAATGGCCTACAGCTTGTGGGGTAACGCCGCAAACACCTCTGCCAACGATGAGCGTTCTTCGGAAACCTACAACCTGGGTGCCCGTTCGCGTTACAACATGAGCGCCTACGACTACCTGTTTGGTCAGGCAAGTTGGTTGAGCGATCGTTATAACGGCTATGATTCTCGTGATGTGCTGACCGCCGGTTATGGTCGCCAGATTCTGAACGGCCCGGTGCATTCACTGCGTGCTGAATTCGGTCCGGGTGTGCGTTACGACGATTACCGCGACGGCGATCATAAAACGCAGGGACTGGCTTACGGCGCTGTGAGCTATCAGTGGCAACTTACCGACACCACTAAGTTCATTCAGGGTGTTTCCGTGCTGAGCTCGCTGGGAGAAGACACCACGGTGAACTCAGAAACGGGTTTACAGGTTGCTATTAACGATCACTTTGCCCTCAAGCTGGCCTACAACGTGACCTGGAACAACAACCCACCGGCTTCTGCACCAGACCGTACCGATACCCGAACTTCCGTCATGCTGACCTACGCGATGTAACAGGCGTCAGGATGTCTGAAAAAGCGCGGTCTGGCACAGTGCCTGGCCGCTTTTTTTTGATCTCTCTGAGGCTTAGCGAGAAATACATGGGTTTTGCTCGCGCCTGAAAACTGCTATTATCCGTCCCGCATTACACTCCTGGCGACATTCCGACAATGTGGGTCTGACATAACGCCAGGTCAATAAAACTACTCAATTTTGTATGTAAGCTTTCGTGTGGCTTACCACTGCAACTAAGGACATTCTATGCCTGTAATTACGCTTCCTGATGGCAGTCAGCGCTCATACGACCACCCTGTCAGCGTCATGGATATCGCGCTTGATATTGGTCCCGGTCTGGCAAAAGCCTGCATCGCCGGACGAGTTAACGGTGAACTGGTTGATGCGGTCGATCCCATCACCGACGACGCGTCTGTTGCCATTATCACTGCCAAAGACGAAGCGGGTCTGGAGATCATCCGCCACTCCTGCGCGCATCTGTTAGGCCATGCGATTAAGCAGCTGTGGCCAGATACCAAAATGGCGATCGGTCCGGTGATCGACAACGGCTTCTATTATGATGTCGATATCGATCGTACCCTGACCCAGGAAGACATTGAGCTGCTGGAAAAACGCATGCATCAGTTGGCCGAGACCAACTACGATGTTGTGAAGAAAAAAGTCAGCTGGCAGGAAGCGCGCGATGTCTTCGCGGCGCGAGGTGAAGTCTACAAGACCACCATCCTGGATGAGAACATCAGTCATGACGATCGCCCCGGGCTGTATCATCATGAAGAATATGTCGATATGTGCCGCGGTCCGCACGTACCGAACATGCGTTTCTGTCACCATTTTAAACTGCAGAAAATCTCCGGCGCATACTGGCGCGGCGACAGCGACAACAAAATGCTGCAGCGCATCTACGGTACAGCATGGGCAGATAAGAAACAGCTGGCGGCTTATTTACAGCGTCTGGAAGAGGCGGCGAAGCGCGACCACCGTAAAATTGGTAAGCAACTCGACCTCTATCATATGCAGGAAGAAGCGCCGGGCATGGTTTTCTGGCATAATGACGGCTGGACAATTTTCCGTGAGCTGGAAGTGTTCGTCCGCAGTAAGCTAAAAGAGTACCAGTATCAGGAAGTTAAAGGCCCGTTCATGATGGATCGGGTGCTGTGGGAAAAGACCGGCCACTGGGAAAACTATAAGGATGCGATGTTCACGACCTCTTCTGAGAACCGTGAGTACTGCATCAAACCGATGAACTGCCCAGGGCACGTCCAAATTTTTAACCAGGGGCTGAAATCGTATCGCGATTTGCCGCTGCGTATGGCTGAGTTCGGTAGCTGCCACCGTAATGAACCTTCAGGTGCTTTGCATGGCCTGATGCGTGTGCGGGGCTTTACCCAGGATGATGCGCATATTTTCTGTACGGAAGATCAGCTGCGTACCGAAGTGAACAGCTGTATCCGCATGGTTTATGACATGTACAGCACCTTTGGCTTTGAAAAGATTGTGGTGAAACTGTCCACCCGTCCTGAAAAGCGTATTGGTTCTGACGAAACCTGGGATCGTGCAGAAGAAGATCTGGCTGCGGCGCTCAATGAAAACAACATTGAGTTTGAGTACCAGCCGGGTGAGGGCGCGTTCTACGGCCCTAAAATTGAATTTACACTATACGATTGCCTTGACCGCGCCTGGCAGTGTGGAACGGTTCAGCTAGACTTTTCCCTGCCTAAGCGTCTGGATGCCACCTACGTGGGTGAAAACAACGATCGTCAGACGCCGGTAATGATTCACCGTGCGATTCTGGGTTCGATGGAGCGCTTCATCGGTATTTTGACCGAGGAGTTCGCCGGTTTCTTCCCAAGCTGGCTGGCGCCGATGCAGGCTGTGGTAATGAATATTACCGACGGTCAGGCAGAATATGTTGAGACTTTGACACGTAAATTGCAGAATGCTGGCATTCGTGTGAAAGCGGACTTGAGAAACGAGAAGATAGGCTTTAAAATCCGCGAGCACACATTACGTCGCGTCCCTTATATGTTGGTCTGTGGTGATAAAGAGGTGGAAGCTGGCAAAGTGGCCGTTCGCACCCGCCGTGGTAAAGACCTTGGGTCGATGGACGTCGATGTGTTTGTTGAGAAGCTGCAGCAAGAGATTCGCAGCCGCAATCTTCACCAATTGGAGGAATAAAGTATTAAAGGCGGAAAACGAGTACAACCTACGCGTCCGAATCGCATCAACAGTGAAATTCGCGCAACAGAAGTGCGCTTAACAGGCGTTGAAGGCGAGCAACTTGGTATTGTAAGTCTACGCGAAGCTCTGGAAAAAGCTGAGGAAGCGGGTGTAGATTTAGTTGAAATCAGCCCGAACGCCGAACCGCCGGTTTGCCGCATCATGGACTACGGCAAGTTCCTCTATGAAAAAAGTAAATCTTCTAAGGAACAGAAGAAGAAACAAAAAGTTATTCAGGTTAAGGAAATCAAATTCCGTCCTGGAACCGATGATGGCGACTATCAGGTCAAACTACGCAACCTGATTCGCTTTCTGGAAGAAGGCGATAAAGCCAAAATCACGCTGCGTTTCCGCGGTCGTGAGATGGCGCACCAGCAGATCGGTATGGAAGTGCTTAACCGCGTCCGTAAAGACCTGTGTGAAGATCTGGATTTGGCCATTGTCGAATCCTTCCCTTCGAAGATCGAAGGCCGCCAGATGATCATGGTGCTCGCTCCTAAGAAGAAACAGTAGGCATTCAAGTAGCAATGACCGCGCAGCGCTTGCGTTGTGCGGTTTGTTGTTCGCCTGTCTGGGTCATGTTATCAACAATGCGAAGTGGATATTTTTTAAAATGCCAAAGATTAAAACTGTACGTGGCGCGGCTAAGCGCTTCAAGAAGACCGCTTCTGGCGGCTTCAAGCGTAAACACGCAAACCTGCGTCATATTCTGACTAAGAAATCTACTAAGCGTAAACGTCACCTGCGTCCGAAAGGCATGGTGTCTAAAGGCGATCTGGGTCTGGTTATTGCCTGCCTGCCGTACGCATAAGTAAATTTTTTTAATTAATTCAGAATATTAAACAGGAGAGCTAAATGGCTCGTGTAAAACGTGGTGTAGTTGCTCGCGCACGTCACAAAAAAATCTTAAAACAAGCTAAAGGTTACTACGGTGCACGTTCACGTGTTTACCGCGTTGCCTTCCAGGCTGTTATCAAAGCTGGTCAGTATGCTTACCGCGACCGTCGTCAACGTAAGCGTCAGTTCCGTCAGCTGTGGATCGCGCGTATCAACGCAGCAGCGCGTCAGAACGGTATGTCTTACAGCCGTTTCATCAATGGTCTGAAAAAAGCAGCCATTGAAATTGACCGTAAAATCCTGGCCGACATCGCCGTATTCGACAAAGTGGCATTCACTGCACTGGTAGAAAAAGCGAAATCAGCGCTGGCGTAAGTCAGTTGAAAAAGGGAGCTTGCTCCCTTTTTTATTACCTGTAACCTGAGCAAAAGATTGACTTTTTCGCCGCTGCGCATTTCAATAGTGCCGTTGGAAATCATGACAAGGTAACGCAAGCATGAATGCTGCTATTTTCCGTTTCTTTTTTTACTTTAGCGCCTGACAATCAGGGGCTTTTGCGCATAAGAAAAGAAACGAAAAATCGCGCTGAAAGCCTCCCACGTGGAGGCTTTTTTTGTTTTTGGCGCTGGCATATTGGACCGGCAGGTCCCAACAAGTACTAACCAGCCTGACTGGAAAAAGAGGAAAACATGTCCCAACTAGCAGAACTGGTGGCGAACGCCACGGCGGCCATCGACGGGGCGACCGATATCGCCGCCCTTGACGCGGTGCGCGTCGAATATCTGGGGAAGAAAGGGCATCTGACATTACAGATGACCACATTGCGTGAATTGCCAGCGGAAGCGCGTCCTGCGGCCGGTGCGGTGATTAACGAGGCTAAACAGCAGGTAACGGATCGTCTGAACGCGCGTAAAGAGGAGATGGAGTCTGCGGTCCTTAATGCCCGTCTGGCGGCAGAAACCATCGACGTTTCCCTGCCGGGACGCCGTATCGAAAACGGCGGCCTGCATCCGGTGACCCGCACCATCGATCGTATTGAAACGTTCTTTGGCGAGCTGGGCTTTGCGGTAGTGACCGGTCCGGAAATTGAAGACGATTATCATAACTTCGATGCGCTCAATATTCCGGGCCATCACCCGGCGCGTGCCGATCATGATACTTTCTGGTTTGATGCCACGCGCCTGCTGCGCACGCAAACCTCAGGCGTGCAAATTCGCACCATGAAGAACCAGCAGCCGCCTCTGCGCATTATTGCGCCGGGCCGCGTGTACCGTAACGATTACGATCAGACGCACACGCCGATGTTCCACCAGATGGAAGGGCTGATCGTCGATAAGAATATCAACTTCACCAACCTGAAAGGCACGCTGCACGATTTCCTGAACAACTTCTTTGAGGAAGATTTGCAGATCCGCTTCCGTCCTTCCTATTTCCCGTTTACCGAGCCGTCCGCTGAAGTGGATGTGATGGGTAAAAACGGCAAGTGGCTGGAAGTGCTGGGCTGCGGCATGGTGCACCCCAATGTTCTGCGCAATGTCGGTATCGATCCGGAAGTCTATTCAGGCTTCGCCTTTGGCATGGGCATGGAGCGCCTGACCATGCTGCGCTACGGCGTGACCGATTTACGCGCATTCTTCGAAAATGATTTACGTTTCCTCAAACAATTTAAGTAAGGGCAGGTTATCCAATGAAATTCAGTGAACTCTGGTTACGCGAATGGGTAAATCCAGCCCTTGACAGTGCGGCCTTATCTGAGCAAATCACCATGGCCGGCCTGGAAGTGGACGGCGTTGAGCCCGTTGCGGGCGCGTTTCACGGCGTCGTGGTCGGTGAGGTAGTGGAATGCGGTCAGCACCCTAATGCCGACAAACTGCGTGTGACCAAAATCAATACCGGCGGCGATCGGCTGCTGGACATCGTCTGCGGCGCACCAAACTGCCGTCAGGGCCTGAAAGTCGCAGTCGCCACCGTGGGTGCCGTGCTGCCGGGCGATTTTAAAATTAAAGCGGCTAAGCTGCGCGGCGAACCGTCCGAAGGCATGCTGTGCTCGTTCTCTGAGCTGGGGATTTCCGACGACCACAGCGGCATTATCGAACTGCCCGCCGATGCGCCGATTGGCACGGATATCCGTGACTACCTGCAGCTGGACGACAACACCATTGAAATCAGCGTCACGCCTAACCGCGCAGACTGCCTGGGCATTATCGGGATTGCCCGCGATGTGGCGGTGCTGAACAGCCTGCCGCTTAACGCGCCGGTCATTGAGCCGGTTGCGGCGACGATTGCTGATACGTTACCGATTAATGTCGAAGCCACCGCTGCCTGCCCACGCTATCTGGGCCGTGTCGTGAAAGGCATCAACGTCAGCGCAGCAACGCCGCTGTGGATGAAAGAGAAGCTGCGTCGCTGTGGTATTCGCTCTATCGATCCGGTCGTTGATATCACCAACTACGTGTTGCTCGAACTGGGCCAGCCAATGCACGCGTTCGATCTGGACCGCATTGACGGCGGTATCGTCGTGCGGATGGCGAAAGATGGTGAGGCGCTCACGCTACTGGATGGCACAGAGGTGAAGCTCAGCAGCGATACGCTGGTGATTGCCGATCATCAGAAAGCCCTGGCGATGGGCGGCATTTTTGGTGGTGAACATTCCGGTGTAAACGGCGAAACGCAAAATATTTTGCTGGAGTGTGCCTGGTTCGAACCGCTGGCGATTGCGGGCCGCGCACGCCGTCATGGTTTGCACACCGATGCATCACATCGCTACGAGCGCGGTGTGGATTCTGCACTGCAACACAAGGCGATGGAACGCGCGACTCAGCTGCTGCTGAGCATCTGCGGCGGTGAAGCGGGCCCGGTTATCGATCAGACGTCGGCGGACGCCTTGCCGCAACCGGCCACGATCACACTGCGTCGTGAAAAGCTGGATCGGCTGATTGGTCATGTTGTCAGCGATGAGCAGGTCACGGATATTCTGACGCGCCTGGGTTGTCAGGTCAGCGTAACCCCTGGGGAATGGCAGGCGGTCGCCCCCGCGTGGCGCTTCGATATGGCTATCGAAGAGGATCTGGTAGAAGAGATCGCCCGCATTTATGGTTACAACAACATCCCGGACGTGCCGGTTCAGGCCGGTCTGGTCATGACAAAGCACCGTGAAGCTAACCTGTCGCTGAAGCGTGCAAAAATGCTGTTAGTGGATAAAGGCTACCAGGAAGCCATCACCTACAGCTTCGTGGACCCGAAAGTACAGCAGTTGCTGCATCCGGGTGAAGAGGCGCTGCTGCTGCCCAGCCCGATCTCCAGCGACATGTCCACCATGCGTTTGTCACTGTGGACTGGCTTACTCAGCGCGGTGGTCTATAACCAGAACCGTCAGCAGAGCCGCGTGCGTCTGTTTGAGAGCGGTCTGCGATTTGTTCCTGATACTCAGGCGGATCTCGGTATTCGTCAGGATCTGATGCTGGCAGGCGTGCTGAGTGGCAACCGCTATGAAGAACACTGGGATCTGGCGCGTCAGACCGTTGACTTCTATGATTTGAAAGGTGATTTAGAGTCGTTGCTGGATTTAACCGGCAAGTTGAATGCGATTAGCTTTCGTGCAGAGGCGAATCCAGCGCTCCATCCTGGACAAAGTGCGGCAATTTATTTACAGGATGAGCGAATCGGATTTATCGGAGTGGTTCATCCCGAGCTTGAACGTAAGCTGGATCTCAACGGTCGTACCTTAGTCTTTGAACTGCTTTGGAATAAGGTCGCAGACCGCGTCCTGCCTGATGCGCAAGAGGTTTCACGCTTCCCGGCAAACCGCCGTGATATCGCCGTTGTTGTGGCCGAAAATGTGCCGGCAGCAGATATCATCGCAGAGTGTAAGAAAGTTGGCGTAAATCAGGTAGTTGGCGTAAACTTGTTTGACGTGTACCGAGGTAAGGGTGTTTCCGAGGGCTATAAGAGCCTCGCAATCAGCCTGATTTTGCAGGATACCAGCCGGACACTCGAAGAAGAGGAGATTGCCGCGACGGTTGCCAAATGCGTTGCGGCATTAAAAGAGCGATTCCAGGCAACCTTGAGGGATTGAACCTATGGCGCTTACAAAAGCTGAGATGTCAGAATACCTGTTTGAGAAACTCGGGCTGAGCAAACGTGACGCAAAAGAGTTGGTGGAGTTGTTTTTCGAAGAGGTTCGCCGCGCGTTGGAAAATGGAGAACAGGTTAAACTGTCGGGGTTTGGTAATTTTGACCTGCGTGACAAAAACCAACGTCCGGGCAGAAACCCAAAAACGGGAGAAGATATTCCCATTACTGCGCGTCGCGTAGTGACCTTCCGTCCAGGGCAGAAGCTTAAAAGTCGCGTTGAAAACGCCACACCAAAAGACAGTGACTGATCCCAGTGTTTCAAAAAGGCCGCGCAAGCGGCCTTTTTCATTTCTTTTTTTCGCAATCCTTTTACAATCAATCCTCTGTCATTCTGGCTAATTCTGCTTATGTCCCAGCTTGAACAACTTGCTCTGCACAGCGATCGCCGCAGTAAAGCCTGGCTTTTGGGTCTCGGCAGCCTGCTGCTGGTGTTATTTATCCTCAGCCTGTGCGCGGGTGAGCGCTGGATAAGCCCCACACAATGGTTCAGCGACAGCGACAGCGGCAGGCTTTTTGTCGGCCAGCTTCGCCTGCCGCGCAGCCTTGCGGTTATCCTGGTGGGGAGCGCGCTGGCTCTGAGCGGCGTTGTCATGCAGGCGTTGTTTACCAACCCACTGGCCGAACCCGGGCTGCTTGGCGTTTCCAACGGGGCCGGCATTGGCCTGGTCGCGGGCGTTCTGTTGAGCAGCGGTTCGCTATGGAGCCTCAGCTTTTCGGCAATGGCCGGTGCGCTGGTCGTTACCCTGATTCTGTTGCATTTTGCCCGGCGTCATTTATCCGTCACGCGTTTGCTGCTCACTGGCGTTGCGCTGGGGATTATTTGCAGCGCGATCATGACGTGGGCCGTCTATTTCAGCAGCAGCCTCGATCTGCGCCAACTCATGTACTGGATGATGGGCGGCTTCAGCGGTATCGACTGGCGCTATGGCTGGATGATGCTGGCGCTGCTGCCGGTTATCCTGGCGCTCACCACAGCGAGCAGGGTGCTTAACTTACTGGCGCTGGGAGAAACGTCAGCCCGCCAGCTTGGGTTGTCACTGTTTTACTGGCGTAATCTGCTGGTGTTGGCCACGGGATGGCTGGTTGGCGTCAGCGTGGCGCTTGCTGGCGCAATTGGCTTTGTGGGCCTGGTGATTCCGCACCTGCTGCGGCTGGTGGGGCTGAACGACCACCGTGCGCTGCTGCCGGCTTCGGCGCTGGCGGGAGCCAGCGTATTGCTTGGCGCGGATATTATTGCCCGCCTGGCGCTGGCCTCCGCTGAGTTACCCATCGGCGTGGTCACGGCAACGCTCGGCGCACCGCTGTTTATCATCTTGTTAGTCAAATCGTCACGTCAGCTTTAGCTGACATACATGCATTAACCACAGGAACTCCGTATGAGCATTTATCAAACTGAACTGGTTACACTGGATGGTGAGAAAACGGCGCTGTCCTCCTGGCAGGGACAGGTGCTGCTGGTGGTCAACGTGGCCTCTAAATGCGGCTTAACCCCACAATATGAAGCGCTGGAAAATATTCATAAAGCCTGGCATGAGCAGGGCTTCAGCGTGCTGGGTTTCCCCTGCAACCAGTTTCTGGAGCAGGAGCCAGGCAGTAGCGAAGAAATCAAAACGTTTTGCAGCACGACCTACGGTGTGACGTTTCCTATGTTCGAAAAGTGTGAGGTCAATGGTGAGCATCGTCATCCGCTTTATGCACAGCTGGTCGCGGCGAAACCCGAGGCCGTGCGTCCGGAAGAGAGTGGTTTTTATGAGCGCATGGTCAGCAAAGGACGGGCTCCCAAAGCGCCGGGCGATATTCTGTGGAACTTCGAAAAATTCCTGATAGGGCGTGATGGCAGCGTTATTCAGCGTTTCTCACCGGACATGTCGCCAGAAGATCCCATTATTCTGGAAACGATCAAACAGGCGCTGGCAAAGTAAGTGTTGCTTAGCCTGGAAAATGCAGCCATCCCCGGACGGCTGCAACCGGTGAGCGGCACGATGCAGGCCGGGCAACGGGTGCATCTGGTGGGGCCGAATGGCGCAGGGAAGAGCACACTGCTGTCAGCCCTGGCGGGATTGGAACCCTTCACCGGCCGCGCCACGCTACTGAATACCGCCCTCGCCAGTTGGACAGGCCCGGCGCTGGCCAGCGTGCGCAGCTGGCTGCCTCAGCAACAGCTTCCTCCGGGGCAGATGCCGGTTTACCACTATCTGCGGCTGCATCTTTCGTCTTCCACCTCGCCAGATGAAGCCCGGCTCGCCACGATACTGTCGCGGTTGCAGTTGGATGATAAATTAGCCTGGCCATTGACCCAGCTCTCCGGTGGTGAGTGGCAGCGGGTGCGGCTTGGCGCGGTAATGATGCAAATCGATCCGCAGATCAACGCCAGAGGGCAATTACTGATCCTGGATGAGCCCATGACGGCGCTGGATGTTGCTCAACAAAAAGCGGTGGACGATCTGATTAGTGAACTCTGTGCCGCAGGAGTTTGCGTTGTCGCCAGCAGTCACGATCTTAACCATAGCTTATGGTATGCCAATCAGGTCTGGCTGTTACATCAGGGCCAGGTGGTGTTGCAGGGCGAGCCTGCGGATGTCCTTCGGCCAGAACAGCTTTCGCCCCTGTACGGCATTCCGTTTCGTCAGCTCATCTTAGAAGGTCGGCCTCTGCTGACCGTTTTGCCCTGAGACTTGCCACCTGGCGCGCTTTGCCGCTACATTAATCCCGTTACTCTTTATTAAGGATGAGCTGTGATGCGCATGGGGTTGCTGTTATTCGTTTTATTGCTGGTGGGCTGTAGCCATCATGCACCGCCCATTAACAGTCGCCTCTCTGACTCCATCACCGTGATAGCGCAACTCAGAGATCAACTGGGAAGCTGGCGGGGCACGCCTTACCGTTATGGTGGCATGAGCCGCGGCGGGGTGGACTGTTCAGGCTTTGTCTACCTGACGTTTCGCGACAGGTTTGATCTGCAACTTCCCCGCACCACTTCCGCACAAAGCGATATTGGCACCCGCATCAGCAAAGACGATCTCTTGCCCGGTGATCTGGTGTTCTTCAAAACGGGGAGTGGTGAAAATGGCCTGCATGTGGGCATTTATGACACGGATAACGCTTTCATCCATGCGTCCACCAGTCAGGGCGTAATCCGCTCTTCGCTGGATAATGTCTACTGGCGGAAGGTCTTTTGGCAGGCGCGCCGCATCTAATTTCTCCGCTGGAAAACCAGTGGATTTGTGCGGATTAAATCAGAAAAAAAACGGACCTGGAAAAATATTCTTAATTCGGATTTAACCGGTTCGTTTTATTTATAACACCGGACCTAAGAATGTTTTTCACGGTTAACAGAATTGTTCCTGGAATTATTTGGCTTAAAGTTTATTTTTTTAGCCTAACGGTAATGAAGCGATAAAAATATCCATCTCATCAGTCCTTTGCTACTATTGCCAGTATGTTTTTAATCATATACGATGCACTATCGCCACATATTCTGGCTGTAAAATGAAAATTCACCTGTCTGCCGACTACCAGTCGGAAATTTGGTTTTATGCCGCCTGTTCTCAGGAAGGGCACTTAACCGCCATTGAGCTGGCTACGCAGTTCGTGCACGAGAGTGCGCCGATCACGTTGCCGCAGGATGTTCTGTTGCCTCAGCTTGATGAGACACAGCGCCTGCGCCTGCTGCAGCGCCAGATCTCGCTGCTGGAAAAACACCAGACGTTTTTTGAAACCCATCACCTGCTGGCTTTTATGCCTGTCGATGAGGGCATGGCGAACACCATTCTCGAGAGTGAGTTTCTGACGCGCAAAATAAAACAGCTTCCTTTTATAATGCTGGATATCAGCGAAACGTTTCTCTCGCTGAATTTGGGAAAAAATAACCCATTAATCGCCGCGTTAAATCGTGAGTTTAAATTGTCTCTGTCCCATTTTGGCGCAGGGAAATCCTCCACGACAGCCGTTTACGATAATCTGTTTAGCTGTATCAGACTGGATAAACACTTTATTCACTCACTGTCTAAACGTGCTTCTTTTTTACCATTTATGCAGAGCATCATCGATAATTTCCGCAGCCATTGCGATCGGATGATTATTTGTGGTGTGGATGATGAAATTTTACTGGATAAAGTTAGCCAGCTCAGTAACGTCCACCTCCAGGGCGCGCTGTTTCCAGTGGTTAAATCAGACGCCTTTGAGACGTTAATCTACTCTGAGCAATTCCTGCACACTCCCTGATACTCGCACGCCTGCCGCCTGTCCAATCCTGGTCATCAACGCTACACTGTGGGTTTTATCACACGATACCCGGTGTCGTTGGGAGAATTGATGATCTTTGATAACAGCTGGTTTCGTGAGCTTCCTGGCAGCTATACCGCGTTAAACCCTACGCCACTTGCGGGCGGCCGACTGCTGTATCACAACGCGCCGCTGGCGAAGGCAATGGCACTGGACAGCGCATTGTTTTCCGGGCAGGGCCATGGCGTGTGGTATGGTGCCGCGTTATTACCCGGCATGGCACCGCTGGCCCAGGTCTACAGTGGGCATCAGTTCGGCGTCTGGGCCGGTCAGTTGGGGGATGGCCGCGGTATTCTGCTGGGCGAGCAGCGGCTGGAAGACGGTCGCAGGCTCGACTGGCACCTGAAAGGCGCCGGGCTAACGCCTTATTCGCGGATGGGCGACGGTCGTGCCGTTGTACGCTCCACGGTGCGTGAATTTCTCGCCTCTGAAGCGCTGCATCATTTAGGCATTCCCACCACGCGCGCACTCACCCTTGCCGTTAGCGACGAGCCCGTTTACCGCGAGACCGCCGAACGTGGCGCGATGCTGATGCGTATTGCACCGAGTCACCTGCGCTTTGGGCATTTCGAACACTTTTTTTACAGCCAGCAGCCGGAACAGGTCAAACAGCTGGCAGACTATGCCATTCGCCACCACTGGCCGCAGCTGGTGGATGAGGCCGATCGTTATCAGCTGTGGTTTGCCGATATCGTGCTGCGCACTGCGCGACTGATCGCCCAGTGGCAAAGCGTGGGCTTCGCTCATGGCGTAATGAATACCGACAACATGTCGATCCTCGGCCTGACCCTCGATTACGGTCCCTATGGTTTTCTGGATGACTATCAGCCGGATTATATCTGCAATCACAGCGATTATCAGGGCCGCTACAGCTTCGAGAATCAGCCCATGATTGGCTTATGGAACCTCAACCGACTGGCCCATGCGTTATCGGGGTTAATGAGTACCGAACAGCTCAAACAGGCCTTAAGCGGCTATGAGAATGCGCTTATGCGCGTCTGGGGAGAGCGGATGCGGGCGAAGCTGGGCCTGCTGACGGCCGATGCCGGGGATAATGAGATTCTTACCGAATTACTCAGCTTAATGAGTCAGGAACGCAGCGACTATACGCTCACGTTCCGTCTGTTAAGTGATACGCAGCAGGCGGAGAGCCGTTCGCCACTGCGGGATGAATTTATCGATCGTTCTGCTTTTGATCGCTGGTATCAGCGCTACCGTCAACGCCTGCTGCAGGAGCAGGTTGGCGATGCCGAACGGCAGCAGGTGATGAAAGCCGCCAATCCAGCCGTGGTGCTGCGTAACTACCTTGCTCAACAGGTGATAGACGAGGCGGAGAAGGGAGAGAGCGGCGCGTTGGCGCGTTTACATCAGGCGCTTCAGCAGCCTTTTAGTGACGCGGCGGCCGCTGAATATCGTCAACGGCCACCGGACTGGGGCAAGACACTGGAGGTCAGCTGCTCAAGCTGATTTACAGACGGTGAGAAACCGCCTCAGCTAACAGCGCAAGGACCTCTTCGCTGTCCTGCCAGCTGAGGCAGGGATCGGTGATCGACTGACCGTAAGTCAGGGGTTCACCGCTCACCACTTTTTGATTGCCTTCCTCAATAAAACTTTCAATCATTACCCCGGCAACGGCGCGAGAGCCGCTTTTAATCTGCCCGGAGACGTCCAGTGCAACATCGCGCTGACGGCGATGCTGCTTGAGGCAGTTGCCGTGGCTGAAATCAATCACCAACTGCTGCGGCAGACCAAACTCAGCTAAACAGGCAGCGGCTTCGGCAACGTCGCCTGCATGATAATTAGGCTGTTTGCCGCCACGCAGAATCACATGGCCGTGCGGATTCCCGCTGGTCTGGTAAATCGTCATCTGACCTTGTTTGTCGGGCGACAGAAACATATGGCTGGCACGGGATGCACGAATGGCATCCACGGCAATGCGGACGTTTCCATCTGTTCCGTTTTTAAAACCGACCGGGCAGGAGAGCGCCGAGGCCATTTCACGATGGATCTGGCTTTCGGTGGTCCGGGCGCCAATTGCCCCCCAGCTAATCAGATCGGCAATAAACTGGCCGATCACCATATCCAGGAATTCGGTGGCGGTCGGTAAACCCAACGCATTGATATCAATCAGTAGCTTGCGGGCGATGCTGATGCCGCGATTAACATCAAAGCTGCCGTCCAGATCAGGATCGGAAATCAGGCCTTTCCAGCCCACAACCGTGCGTGGTTTTTCGAAATAGGTGCGCATCACGATTTCCAGCCGATCCTGATAACGCTCACGCAGGGCGACCAAACGCTGAGCGTAGTCCAGCGCGGCGACCGGGTCATGCAGCGAACAGGGGCCAATCACCACCAGCAGACGGGGATCTTCTCCGGTCAGAATGCGGGCAATGCGCTTGCGTGCGGCGGTGATGTTATCGGCCATGGTAGTCGAAAGCGGGTGTTCAGCTGCCAGACTGGCAGGGGAAATCAGGCTGCCAATGCGCGCGGTGCGCAGTTCATCAGTTTTGTTCATGGTGTTCTCTAAGCTTTTTCTTCGCAGCGGTGAAATACCGGGAAGTGATGATGGTCACAATAAACCATTAACCTGCGAATTCAAGCGACAACATGATAATGAAAGTCAAAATGACGGCAGCGGGACGTTACAGCGCCGCCGTCGGCAATTGACTAATACATGCGGCGCGTCAGGCCCATGATATCGAGGATTTTCGTCGCAATCTCTTCCACAGAGTAGTTGGTACTGTTGAGGTAGCGAATCTGGTGAGTGCGAAACAGCGCTTCAACTTCACCCACTTCCAGCCGACACTGGCGCATAGAGGCATAGCGGGTATTTTCTGCGCGCTCCTGACGAATGGCCGCCAGGCGTTCCGGATCGATCGTCAGGCCAAACAGCTTGTGCTGATGCTGACGCAGGGCGGGAGGCAATTTCAGATTATCCATGTCGTCGGCGATAAACGGATAGTTAGCAGCACGGATACCGAACTGCATGGCAAGATACAGGCTGGTGGGTGTTTTGCCGCAGCGCGAAACGCCTAACAGGATCACCTGCGCATCCTCCAGGCCGCGCAACGAGATGCCGTCATCATGCGCCAGCGTGTAATCGATTGCCGCAATACGGGCGTCGTATTTGCCGAGATTGCTGGCATCAAGCCCGTGGGTGCGGTGCGCAACCGGTGCCGGTGACAACCCCAACTCCTGCTGAAGCGGCGCGACCAGTGCCTGCACAATGTCCTGGCAGAAGCCTTCGCTCTGCACAATGATGTCACGGACTTCAGGCGTAACGATGGAAAAAAACACCAGTGGGCGCACGCCGCTTTGCTGATAAAGCGCATTGATTTGCGCCTTAACGGCCTGCGCACGCTGGACGTTTTCAACAAACGGCAGGGTCACGCTCGTGGTGTTAACCGGAAACTGAGATAACACGGCATGGCCTAATACTTCGGCTGTAATTGCTGTCCCGTCGGAAATGTAGAAAACGCTTCTGTCGGTGGTCATAAGTCGTGCCTCGGGCAGGGAAGTCGTAAAAACAAGTGAGATAATATAAGCATGCCTTCAGGGGCAAGTGTAGTCTGGGGCATCGTTTCCCTCTCGCTTTTGCATCATGACGTCACCTGTTCACTCTTTTTTGCGCCATCAACACCGCCTCAGGTGACAGACAACGCCTGTGTTTGTTGCGCAACAAAAACGCCGCATAACAGGCAGTAAAAAAAATAATGAGCTAATTATCAGCGTATTAGCAAAAAATAAGGGCCTTGCGCAACGCTGAAAAAAACCAGGCGCAATTCTGAAACTGTGTATGAGAATCTGCTTTAACGATTCAACAGATCGTGTTTAATCAGACGTTATGCCAGGCTGGATTTGTTAATAGCAGGATTTTCCATGTGCCCATTCATTAATAAAGGATCAGTTCAATGTCCAATAAAGGCGAACAGCCGTTAGTACTTTGGTACAACCAGCTTGGCATGCATGATGTTGATCGGGTGGGAGGCAAAAATGCTTCTCTGGGTGAGATGATTACCAATTTGTCATCTCTGGGCGTCTCCGTTCCCAACGGTTTTGCGACCACCTCCTGGGCCTTTAATCAGTTTCTTGAGCAGAGCGGTCTGAACCAGCGTATTTATGCTTTGCTGGATGACACCAATATTGATGATGTGGATCAACTGGCGAAGGCGGGTAAGCAGATACGCCAGTGGGTAGTCGAAACCCCGTTCCAGCCTGAACTGGAAGCCGCGATTCTTTCGGCCTATGAGCAGCTCTCTGCCGACGATGCTGAGGCATCCTTCGCCGTGCGCTCATCCGCCACCGCCGAAGATATGCCTGACGCGTCCTTTGCCGGCCAGCAGGAAACTTTCCTGAACGTGCAGGGCATCGAGTCAGTCATGGTGGCAGTGAAACACGTTTATGCCTCACTGTTTAACGATCGCGCCATCTCCTATCGCGTCCATCAGGGTTACGACCATCGCGGCGTGGCGCTGTCGGCGGGAATTCAGCGCATGGTGCGATCCGATCTGGCGTCCTCAGGGGTCATGTTCACCATTGATACCGAATCGGGCTTTGATCAGGTGGTGTTCATTACCGCCGCGTTGGGCCTGGGTGAAATGGTGGTACAGGGCGCGGTGAACCCGGACGAGTTTTATGTGCACAAGCCGACGCTGGCCGCGAAACGTCCCGCTATCGTTCGCCGCAACATGGGCTCGAAAAAGGTGCGGATGGTTTACGCCGACTCGCGTGAACATGGCGAGCAGGTGCGCATCGAAGATGTGGCGGAAGCCGAGCGCGATCGTTTCTGTCTGAGCGATGCCGAAGTGGAGGCGTTGGCCCATCAGGCGGTACTGATTGAGCAACACTACAAGCGCCCGATGGATATTGAGTGGGCCAAAGACGGCCACACCGGGAAGTTATTTATTGTCCAGGCGCGCCCTGAAACCGTGCGTTCCAACGGTCAGGTCATGGAGCGTTACAGCCTGCAGGGACAG
Source organism: Pantoea ananatis LMG 2665 (assembly GCF_000710035.2). Lineage (GTDB taxonomy): Bacteria > Pseudomonadota > Gammaproteobacteria > Enterobacterales > Enterobacteriaceae > Pantoea > Pantoea ananatis. Next base: position 917,971 of record NZ_JMJJ01000004.1, read on the forward strand.
GGCAAGGTGGTGATTGAAGGCCGTGCGATTGGTCACCGCATCGGCGCCGGTACCGTCAAGGTCATTCACGATATCAGCGAAATGAACCGCATCGAAAAAGGTGACGTGCTGGTGACCGATATGACCGATCCCGACTGGGAACCGATCATGAAAAAAGCCTCCGCCATTGTGACGAACCGCGGCGGCCGTACCTGCCATGCCGCGATTATCGCGCGTGAGCTGGGCATCCCGGCGGTGGTTGGCTGTGGCGATGCCACCGAGCGGCTGAAAGAGGGACATACCGTTACCGTATCCTGTGCTGAAGGCGATACCGGCTATGTCTACGATGAACTGCTCGACTTCGACGTCACCAGTTCGCAGGTTGATACCATGCCGGACCTGCCGCTTAAAATCATGATGAACGTGGGCAACCCGGATCGCGCGTTCGATTTCGCCTGTTTGCCAAACGAAGGGGTTGGTCTGGCGCGGCTGGAATTTATTATCAACCGCATGATCGGCGTGCATCCAAAAGCGTTGCTGGAGTTCGATCAGCAAACCCCTGAACTGCAGAAGCAGATTCGTCAGATGATGAAAGGTTTTGACGATCCGGTTGAGTTTTACATCGCCCGTCTGACCGAAGGGATCGCCACGCTGGGCGCGGCGTTCGCGCCGAAGCGCGTTATTGTCCGCCTGTCGGATTTTAAAACGAACGAATATGCCAATCTGGTGGGTGGAGAACGTTACGAACCCGAAGAGGAAAACCCGATGCTGGGGTTCCGTGGCGCAGGCCGCTATGTCTCCGAGAGTTTCCGCGACTGTTTCGCGCTGGAGTGCGAAGCGGTGAAGCGCGTACGCAACGAGATGGGGCTGACCAACGTGGAAATCATGGTGCCCTTTGTGCGTACGGTCGATCAGGCTCAGGCGGTGGTAGAGGAATTGGGTCGCCAGGGACTGAAGCGCGGCGAGAACGGGCTCAAGGTCATTATGATGTGTGAAATCCCCTCGAATGCCCTGCTGGCCGAGCAGTTTTTACAACACTTTGACGGTTTCTCCATCGGCTCTAATGATATGACTCAGCTGGCGCTGGGGCTGGATCGCGACTCCGGCGTGGTATCGGCCTTGTTTGATGAGCGTAATGAGGCGGTCAAAGCGCTGCTGTCCATGGCGATTCAGGCGGCGAAAAAACAGGGCAAATACGTAGGAATATGCGGTCAGGGGCCGTCAGATCATCAGGATTTCGCGGCCTGGTTGATGGAGCAGGGCATCGACAGTCTGTCTCTGAATCCGGACACCGTGGTGGAAACCTGGTTAAGCCTGGCGGCGCTAAACAAACCCGCCTGAGGTGATGGATAACCTCCGATGCCAGAAGGCCAGCGCAAGCTGGCTTTTTTTTTGCTTTTTGACAGGCAAAAAAAAGCCCATCACAGGGGATGGGCAAAGACTACACACAGCAATTCTTTACGCTACTCAGGGGAAATTAGGGCGTTTAGAAATCAGTAACTTGATTTCCAACATAGGAAACATGGTATTCACACGGCTCGCTGGCGTCTTTAAGAATCCTCTTATTAGTTTAAAGGAAATAATATTTTGACGGCTAGGGAGAGCGTTTCGGACCGTTATTATGTTTAGAAAGTAATCATTTTAAGGCGGGAGAGGGGCTAAAGGCGTAAAACATGCGTTTTATCTTAAAGTACGCTAATGAAAAAAAGGCTGGCGATATCTTAATCAGCCAGCCCACTTAACGAGTACTAATCATATAAAAGGAGGGATCAGGGCTTTTGCTCCGGTGATTCACTTACCACGCTTAGCGGATCGGCCTGCGGCGCAGGCACTTCATGCATCCAGACAGAGACCAGTCGGTAAGAGACAGCCAGCACAACCGGCCCGATAAACAGGCCGATCATACCAAACGCGATTAATCCCCCGATAACGCCGGACAGAATCAGAATCAGCGGCAGATCGGCGCCCATACGAATCAGCACCGGCCGCAAAATATTGTCCAGCGTGCCCACAACACAGCTCCAGATCAGCAGTACCGTGCCCCAGGTGGTGTCTCCACTCCAGTAGAGATAAACAATCGCGGGCACCAGCACCAGCAGCGGGCCGATCTGCACCAGGCAGCAGAGGATCATCAATACGGTCAGCAAGGTGGCGTAGGGGATACCGGAAACGGCTAACCCGATACCGCCCAGTACGCCCTGCACCAACGCAGTGACGACAACGCCCAGCGCCACCGCGCGTACTGCCTGTCCGGCCAGCAATACGGCAGCATCACCGCGTCGGCCAGCCATGCGCCAGGCAAAATGCCGGATGCCCTGTGCCGCCTGCTCACCGCGCCAGTAGAGAAGGACGCTGAACAACAGCATCACGGCCAGGTGAATCATAAAACGGCCAAAGTGCCCGGCCTGCGCCACAAAAAAACCGGTGGTACGGCCAACATAAGGTTGTAACTTCGCCATGATCGCTGCGCCGCCGCCCGCCACCAGTTTCTGGTAACTGGCATACAGTTTCTCACCCACCATGGGAATATCGTTGAGCCAGCTCAGAGTGGGTAACATATGTCCCTGAGTCGCCCAGGCGATGACCGGTGCGCTGTTATCTATCAGGCTGTTAACCAGCAGGGCAACCGGGATGATAAACAGCAGGAGCAGCAGGATAGTCATCACAATGACCGCCAGCGAACGCCGCCCCCACAGCAGGCGCTGTATCTTCAGCATCAGGGGCCAGGTGGCAATAACCACCATGCTTGCCCAGGCGAAGCCCAATATGAATGGCTGGACAACCCACAAGCACGCGGCGATCAGGAGTAAAATAAAAATCAGGGTAAATAACATCTGGGGAAGATCAATCTGCCGTTCCAGGCTTTTCATCTTGTGCGTTACCTCATTGGAATTCGTCAACTCAGGGGATGACGCTGCCCCGTAATCATGGGCTATTTCAGGGCGTTTAAACAGGCTTGTAAAGAAAAGGTTTCAGCCCTTCCTGAAAAAACGACAGCGCGGTGGGAAATGTGATAAAACTGAGGATTAAAGCAAGATACAGACGCAAACCTACACAACATCTTTGGTCACATACTCCATGATCCCACAGATTTCTCAGGCACCGGGTCTTATCCAGCGGGTGCTGACGTTTCTTGAAACCCTCAAAGCGCAGGGTTTCACCGGCGATACCGCCACCAGCTACGCCGACAGACTTTCGCTTTCAACCGATAACAGCATCTATCAACTCCTGCCCGATGCGGTGCTTTTCCCGCGCTCGACGGCAGACGTGGCACTGATAGCCCGACTGGCGGGTGAAGCGGCGTTCTCCAGTCTGGTCTTCACCCCGCGCGGTGGCGGCACCGGGACCAACGGTCAGTCGCTCAATCAAGGCATCATTGTGGATATGTCGCGCCACATGAACCGCATCCTGGAAATCAATACCGAACAACGCTGGGTGCGCGTCGAGGCTGGGGTAGTCAAAGATCAACTTAATGCGTACCTGAAACCTTTTGGTTTCTTCTTTTCACCGGAGCTCTCCACCAGTAACCGCGCCACCCTGGGCGGCATGATTAACACGGATGCATCCGGTCAGGGCTCGCTGGTCTACGGTAAAACCTCTGACCATGTTTTAGGGCTCAGGGCCGTGCTGCTCGGCGGCGATATTCTGGATACCCGACCGGTGCCTACCGCGCTGGCTGAAAATCTGGCGCAAACGCCCACGCCTGAAGGCCGAATTTATCAGCAGGTGCTCACCCGCTGCCGTGAGCATCGCGAACTGATTCTGGAGAAGTTTCCTAAGCTCAACCGCTTCCTGACCGGTTACGACCTGCGCCACGTGTTTAGCGATGACATGCAGACCTTTGACCTGACGCGGCTGCTGTGTGGTGCAGAGGGAACGCTGGCGTTTATCAGCGAAGCTCGTCTGGATATCACGCCGCTGCCCAAAGTCCGGCGCGTGGTTAATATTAAATATGACGCCTTCGATTCTGCGCTTCGCAATGCCCCCCTGATGGTCGAGGCGCAGGCGCTGTCGGTGGAAACGGTTGACTCGAAAGTGCTCAATCTGGCACGGGAAGATATTGTCTGGCACTCCGTGCGCGAGCTGATTACGGCTATCCCGGATAAAGAAATGTTAGGGCTGAATATCGTTGAGTTTGCCGGGGATGATGCCGGGCAAATCGATCGGCAGATCACACAGCTTTGCGCCCGTCTGGATACGTTGATGACGCAGCAGCAGGGCGGGGTGATCGGCTATCAACTCTGTGACGATCTGGACGGTATTGAACGCATCTATAACATGCGTAAAAAGGCGGTGGGCTTACTCGGTAATGCCAAAGGCCGTGCCAAACCGATCCCCTTTGTTGAAGATACCGCCGTTCCACCTGAACACCTTGCCGACTATATTGTTGAGTTTCGCGCGCTTCTGGACAGCCATGGTCTGAGTTATGGCATGTTCGGTCACGTGGACGCCGGCGTGCTGCATGTCCGTCCGGCCCTGGATATGTGCGATCCCCATCAGGAAATGATGATGAAGCAAATTTCCGATGAGGTGGTTGCCTTAACTGCACGCTATGGTGGCCTGCTGTGGGGAGAACATGGCAAGGGATTCCGCGCGCAGTACAGTCCGGCCTTTTTTGGCGAAACGCTGTTTAACGAGCTGCGCCGCATTAAAGCGGCCTTCGATCCCCACAATCGTCTCAATCCCGGTAAGATTTGTACGCCTTTCGATAGCGAGGCGGCGATGATGCAGGTAGATGCGACGAAACGGGGCAGCTACGATCGTCAGATCCCCCTTCAGGTACGAGAAACCTGGCGCGGTGCGCTTGAGTGCAACGGTAACGGATTGTGCTTTAACTTCGATGCCCGCAGTCCGATGTGCCCGTCAATGAAAATCACCCGTAACCGCATTCACTCGCCGAAGGGGCGCGCGACCTTAACGCGGGAATGGCTTCGGTTGCTGGCAGAGCAGGGCGCCGATCCGGTGATGCTGGAGAAAAAGCTGCCGGAAAGTTCCCTGTCGCTTCGCGCGCTGATAAGCAGAATGCGCAATACCTGGTATGCCAATAAAGGGGAATATGATTTTTCGCATGAGGTGAAAGAGGCGATGTCCGGCTGCCTGGCCTGTAAAGCCTGCTCGACCCAGTGCCCCATAAAAATTGACGTTCCGGCCTTCCGCTCGCGTTTTTTACAGCTTTACCATACACGCTATTTGCGCCCGCTCAGCGACCATCTGGTGGCAGGCGTAGAAAGCTACGCGCCCCTGATGGCGAAAGCACCGGGGGTGTTTAACTTTTTCCTGAAACAGCCCTGGGCGACCTCATTCAGTAAGACACACATTGGCATGGTCGACCTGCCTTTATTGTCCTCGCCTACGCTCAAGCAGCAGTTGAGTGGTCATCCGGCGATGAATATGACGCTGGAGCAGCTCGAAGCGCTCAGTGAAACACAGCGAGCCCAAAAAGTGCTGGTGGTGCAGGATCCCTTTACCAGTTTCTATGAAGCCAAACTGGTACATGATTTTATCCGACTGATTGAGAAACTGGGATACCAGCCCGTTCTGCTGCCGTTCTCACCCAACGGCAAAGCGCAGCATGTGAAAGGCTTTTTGCAACGCTTTGCGCGTACGGCCAGTAAAACAGCCGATTTCCTGAATCGCGTGGCAAAGCTGGGCATGCCGATGGTGGGGATCGATCCGGCAACGGTGCTCTGTTACCGCGATGAGTATCACCAGATGTTGGGCGAGGCCCGTGGCGATTTCAACGTGCTTCTGGTACATGAGTGGCTCCATCAGGCGCTGCAGGAACGTGAGGTGCAGGTCACCAGCGGAGAAGCATGGTATCTGTTTGCTCACTGTACCGAGGTGACCGCTCTGCCGGGCACGCCCGGTCAGTGGCAGGCGATCTTCTCACGCTTCGGCGCAAAGCTCGAAAATATCAATGTGGGCTGTTGCGGCATGGCCGGCACGTACGGTCATGAGAGCCAGAACCTGGAGAACTCCCTGGGAATTTATGCGCTGTCATGGCATCCGCAATTGCAGAAACTGCCGCGCCAGCGCTGCCTGGCAACCGGTTTTTCCTGCCGCAGTCAGGTCAAACGCGTGGAGGGCAACGGCATGCGTCATCCTCTTCAGGCACTGCTTGAGTTAATCTGAAAAGGTGAGGCGACGCCGGACGCAGGTTGGATTAGAATATCCAGCCTGCGTGCCTGACGAATTCACTCTGCAATACGGTGGCTTGTTCCCATTCACCGGTTATCGCGAGTTGATGACACAGCTGAGTCAGGGAGAGTCGCGCCAACTGGTAAGCCTGGATGCGAAACAGCCGGTCACGATCCGGGTTTTGCATCTCCTCGACCAGCCGGTGGTGAAGTTTGCCCATGGCATGCAGATAACTCAGGTCATCGCCGTTCAACTGGCAGATCTCTGCCATGTCTAAACAGGTATCGTTAAACTGACGCAGTTGCTGAATCGTACATTCAGCCCGGTTGAGTTTGGCCTGTGCCAGGTAAAAATCAACGGTGAGATCGCGAACCGAAAAACGGTATTCATCGAGTTTATGTTGAAGCCAGGCTGAAACCGATAACGACATAACGCGCCTCAATGTTGAATGATAATAATTATCATATTCAACTGAAGCGGGAATGCAATTCCCCGGCAAGAAATTTTTTTCGATTTATCTCACCTGTCGGTATAATCGGAAATAACAATCTGTTTACATGCCAGAAAGGCGTAACCTATCAATACAGGCATTATCGTAAAGGTGCCATTTAAAAATTTACGATTTATTAACAGGTTACAGAACCCGAATTCAGTGGACGCTCGCCGATGCAAGCCTGGCTGCAGCGACTATGCTTAAGAAATGAGCTGTAAAAATAGCATCTTATGATTATCCCTGCAAAACAAGAGGTTGAAGTGATTTGTCAGATCACTACCATAGGGGGATAGCCTGAAAAGGTCCGGACTCAAGAGGTATCAACATGTCATCCGTGAATGCAGACTCTTTCTCACCCGACGAGTATGTGTGGAAAGGGTTAACGCTGACTGAAACCGCAGCGAAACAAATTCTAAATCTGGCCGCAGAAAACCCAGAAGTCAAGGGCCTGCGTTTAGCAATTAAACAATCCGGCTGTGCCGGTTTTGGTTATGTAATGGATCTGGTGAAGCAGCCAGAAGACGATGATCTGCAGTTTAGCTACTACGGCGCAACCTTGTTTGTGCCGCTTCAGGCAATGCCGTTTATCGATGGCACCGAAGTGGATTATGTTCGCGAAGGCCTGAATCAGATTTTTAAATTCAATAACCCTAAAGCTCAGCACGCCTGCGGGTGCGGTGAAAGCTTTGGCGTCGAGTAAGTGAAATATGTCACGACACAGCGAAACATCTGACGATGTACAAATGTGGGAAGGTAAGCTCAATTACAAAGAGGGCTTCTTTACCCAATTGCAAACCGAAGAATTTGCCAACGGCATCAATGAAGATGTGGTACGGGCAATTTCGGCTAAGCGTAACGAGCCAGAGTGGATGCTGGAGTTTCGTCTTAAAGCCTTTCGTGCCTGGCTGGAAATGGAAGAGCCGCACTGGCTGAAAGCGCATTACGAAAAGCTGGATTATCAGGACTACAGTTACTACTCCGCGCCATCGTGCGGAAACTGCGATGACACCTGTGCGTCTGAACCGGGCGCGACCCAGGCATCGGGCAGCGCCCCGGCCAGTGATTATCTGACGCAGGAAGTTGAGAACGCGTTTAATCAGTTGGGCGTTCCGGTACGTGAAGGTAAAGAAGTGGCCGTTGACGCCATCTTCGACTCCGTATCCGTATCCACGACCTATCGCAGCAAGCTGGCCGAGCAGGGAATTATCTTTTGCTCCTTTGGCGAAGCGATCCACGATCATCCAGAGCTGGTGAAAAAGTACCTGGGTACCGTGGTGCCTCCCAATGATAACTTTTTTGCCGCGTTGAACTCTGCGGTAGCCTCCGACGGTACTTTCGTCTACATCCCGAAAGGGGTGCGTTGCCCGATGGAGCTGTCTACCTATTTCCGCATTAACGCTGCGAAAACCGGTCAGTTCGAACGTACGATTCTGATTGCAGATGAAGACAGCTACGTGAGCTACATCGAAGGCTGTTCCGCGCCCGTGCGTGACACCTACCAGCTGCACGCTGCGGTGGTAGAGGTCATCATTCATAAGAACGCGGAAGTGAAATATTCCACCGTTCAGAACTGGTTCCCGGGCGGTGAAGGCGAGGGCGGTATCCTCAACTTCGTCACCAAGCGCGCCCTGTGCGAAGGGGATTACAGCAAAATGTCGTGGACGCAGTCGGAAACCGGCTCGGCCATTACCTGGAAATATCCAAGCTGTATCCTGCGTGGCGATCACTCCGTGGGCGAGTTCTACTCGGTGGCACTGACCAGCGGACGCCAGCAGGCGGACACCGGTACCAAGATGATCCACATCGGCAAAAATACGAAGTCGACGATTATCTCTAAAGGTATTTCCGCCGGGAAAAGCCAGAATACCTACCGTGGCCTGGTAAAAATCATGCCCACGGCCACCAACGCACGTAACTTTACGCAGTGCGATTCCATGCTGATTGGTCCGGATTGTGGCGCGCATACGTTCCCGTATGTTGAAACCCGTAACAATACCGCTCAGCTGGAGCACGAAGCCACCACCTCACGTATCGGCGAAGATCAGATGTTCTACTGTCTGCAACGCGGCATCAGTGAAGAAGATGCGATTTCGATGATCGTGAACGGTTTCTGTAAAGACGTATTCTCTGAGCTGCCGCTGGAATTTGCAGTGGAAGCGCAAAAACTGTTAGCCATCAGCCTTGAGCACAGTGTGGGCTGATTGACGCCGTCACACGCGTTGCCGGAAGCAATGTGAAGGAATAAGCATGTTAAGTATTAAAGATTTACAGGTTAGCGTTGAAGACAAAGCGATTTTACGTGGTCTGAACCTTGAGATTAAGCCCGGTGAAGTTCATGCCATTATGGGACCGAACGGTTCGGGTAAGAGTACGCTGTCTGCGACCCTGGCCGGACGTGAAGACTATGAAGTCACCGGCGGTTCCGTAACCTTTAAGGGCAAGGATCTGCTGGAGCTGGAACCTGAGGAACGTGCAGGCGAAGGCATCTTTATGGCTTTCCAGTACCCGGTTGAAATCCCCGGCGTCAGCAACCAGTTTTTCCTGCAGACCTCCGTGAATGCGGTGCGCAAATACCGTCAGCAGGACGAGCTGGATCGCTTTGATTTCCAGGACTTCATTGAAGAAAAAATCGATCTGCTGAAGATGCCAGAAGATCTGCTGACGCGTTCCGTTAACGTAGGCTTCTCCGGTGGTGAGAAGAAGCGTAACGATATTCTGCAGATGGCGGCGCTGGAGCCGGATCTCTGCATTCTGGATGAAACCGACTCCGGTCTGGATATCGATGCCCTGAAAATCGTCGCCAATGGTGTAAACAGCCTGCGTGACGAAAAGCGTGCATTTATCATCGTAACCCACTATCAGCGTATTCTGGACTACATCAAGCCAGACTTCGTACACGTGCTGTATCAGGGTAAAATCGTAAAATCAGGCGATTTCTCGCTGGTGAAACAGTTGGAGGAGCAGGGCTATGGCTGGCTTACCGACGAAGAGTGATACCGCGCTGCAACAGTGGCACCACCTGTTTGAATCACGCGGTGAAATGCGTTCAATGCAGGCTCAGCAGCACTGGCAGCAGTTAATGCGTTTGGGCTTGCCCACCCGCAAACATGAAAACTGGAAATACACGCCGCTGGATGGCCTGCTGGCGCATCACTTCGTGTTGCCTGAGGCGCACGAGCTCAGCGCTACGCAGGTTGATGCACTGTCGCTCCCGCTGGATGCCGTACGTCTGGTTTTTGTCGACGGAAGATTCCAGCCTGCGCTGAGTAGCAGCGATACCGAACTGTTCGAGATTCAGCACAGCGTTGCGGCCGAGCGCCGCGACCTGCCTGCCGCCGTGCAGCCGGAGATTTTTCTGCACCTGACCGAAAGCCTGGCTGAAGAAGTGACGCATATTCGGCTGGCGCGTGGCAAGGCGGCGGCACGTCCGCTTTATCTGCTGCATATCACCAGCGGCAAAGACGACGGCATGAACACGGTTCATCATCGTCATCATCTGCAACTGGAAGAAAGCGCAGAAGCGGAAGTGATTGAGCACTTTGTCACGCTAAACGACAGCGCGCATTTTACCGGCGCCCGTTTCACCTTTGCCGTTGCGGACAATGCCAGGCTTCGTCACACCAAGCTGGCTTTTGAGAGCAGCAAAAGCTATCACTTTGCCCATAACGACATAGTGATCAACCGCGATGCGCAGGTGACCAGCACCAGCTTCTTACTGGGTGCTGGCCTGAGCCGTCACAATACCAGTACGCAGCTCAATGGTGAAAATACTCAGCTGTCCCTGAACAGCCTGGTGCTGCCGGTGAATCAGGAAGTGGCGGATACCCGCACCTATCTTGAACACAACAAAGGCCACTGCCTGAGTCGCCAGATGCATAAAACCATTGTGCGTGACAAAGGCCGTGCGGTGTTTAACGGTCACATCAAAGTCGCGCAGCACGCACTCAAAACTGACGGACAGATGACCAATAACAACCTGTTGTTAGGCCGTCTGGCGGAAGTGGATACCAAGCCGCAGCTGGAAATTTACGCGGATGACGTGAAGTGCAGCCACGGGGCGACCGTAGGCCGTATTGATGACGAGCAGATGTTCTACCTGCGTTCTCGCGGCATTGAACAGGACGCGGCGCAGACCATGATCATCCATGCCTTTGCTGCCGAGTTAACCGAAACGCTGGATAACCCAATTCTGCGCCAGGCTGTGCTGCAGCGCATCGCGCAGCGCTTCCCGGGAGGCGACTCATGATGAACTTCGATCTCGAGCGTATCAGGGCGGATTTTCCCATCCTGAAGCGTGAGGTCAACGGTCATCCGCTGGCCTACCTTGACAGCGCCGCCAGCGCACAGCGTCCTCTGTCGGTCATCAATGCCGAAAGTCATTTCTACCAGCACGGCTACGCGGCCGTGCACCGCGGTATTCACACGCTCAGCCAGCAGGCGACCAGCGATATGGAAAACGTTCGCCAACAGGTGGCACGTTTTCTCAATGCATCGTCGTCGGAAGAGATTGTTTTTGTAAAGGGTACGACGGAAGGGATCAATCTGGTCGCCAACAGCTGGGGCGGCAGTCAGCTTCAGCCTGGTGATAATCTGATTATCACGCAGATGGAGCACCATGCGAATATCGTGCCCTGGCAGATGGTGGCAGAGCGCTGCGGTGCCGAGATCCGGGTGCTGCCGCTGACCGATAACGGTGAGCTGGCGCTGGACCAACTGGCTGGTTTGATCGACAGCCGGACCCGCTTACTGGCGGTGACGCACGTTTCAAACGTGCTGGGCACGGTTAACCCGGTGAAAGCGATCGTCGCGCAGGCCAGAGCGGCTGGCGTCGTCACGCTGATTGACGGGGCTCAGGCTGTGATGCATAACACCGTTGACGTGCAGGACATCGACTGCGACTTCTATGTCTTCTCCGCCCACAAGCTCTATGGCCCGAACGGCATTGGCGTGCTTTATGGCCGCAAGGCACTTCTGGATGCCATGCCGCCGTGGGAAGGTGGTGGCTCGATGATTGGTGAGGTCCTGCTGCCAACCGGCACCACCTGGAATACGGCGCCATGGCGTTTTGAGGCCGGTACGCCAAACACGGGCGGCATTATTGGGCTGGGTGCGGCGCTGGACTATGTGCAGGCGCTGGGTCTGGATACGATTCATCAGCGTGAAACCGCATTGATGAACTATGCCCTTGATAAACTCTCATCCGTACCTGATATTCAGATTTACGGTCCGCAGCAGCGCGCAGGCGTGATTGCTTTTAACCTTGGCAAACACCACGCGTTTGACGTCGGCAGCTTCCTTGATCAGTACGGTATTGCGATTCGCACCGGACATCATTGCGCAATGCCGTTACTGCGCCACTATCAGGTGCCGGCGATGTGTCGTGCTTCCTTCACCTTCTACAACAGTGAAGAAGAGGTCGATCGCCTGGCGGCCGGGCTGACGCGTATTCATCGTCTGCTGGGCGGTTGAGCAGAGTAAACGGAGTGATTAATGGCGACGTTGCCAGAAAAAGAGAAACTGGTGCGCAACTTTAACCGTTGCGCCAACTGGGAAGAGAAGTACCTCTACATCATTGAATTGGGTGCCAAACTTCCGGAATCATCTGAAACACTGCATCAGCCCGAATATGCCATTACGGGCTGCCAGAGCCAGGTGTGGATCAAGATGACACCGCAGGCAGATGGCACCATCGGCTTTGAAGGTGACAGTGATGCAGCCATTGTTAAGGGATTGATAGCTATCGTATTTAGTCTCTATCAAAACCTGCAGCCCGCTGACATTGTGGCGCTGGATGTGCGCCACTGGTTCAGCGAACTGGCCCTGGTTCAGCACCTCACCCCAACGCGTTCGCAGGGGCTGGAAGCGATGATTAAGTCAATTCGCCATACCGCTCAGAACCTCAGCTAAGATACACTTCAAAGACGCCATCCGGCGTCTTTTTACTTTCTGACGAGAAAAACCGCATGAAACCTGCTTTGCGTTTAGCTGGTGCATTGCTGCTGACCTGTTTTGGGCTCTCTGCACCCGTTTTTGCCACGGAATACCCGTTACCGACCGCCGACAGCCGCCTGATTGGTGAGAATGTGGTGACCCAGGTACCGGATAACAAACGTCCTCTTGAAGAGATTGCTGCGCGTTATCAGGTCGGGCTGCTGGGCATGTTGGAAGCGAATCCCGGTACCGATCCCTGGTTACCGAAACCGGGCACCCAGTTGACCATTCCTCTGCAGATGATTCTTCCGGACACGCCGCGTGAAGGCATTGTGGTGAACCTGGCCGAACTGCGGTTGTACTATTATCCAAAGGGCGAAGACAAGGTTATCGTGTATCCCATTGGCATTGGTCAGATGGGGATCGTCACGCCCATCATGGTGACCAGCATCAGCCAGAAAATACCCAATCCTACGTGGACGCCCACGGCGAATATCCGCAAGCGCTATGCCAAAGAGGGCATCACGCTGCCCGCCGTCGTGCCAGCAGGCCCGGATAACCCCATGGGGCTGCATGCGCTGCGTATGGCGCGTGGAACAGGCCAGTATCTTATCCACGGCACCAATGCCAATTTTGGTATCGGTATGCGCGTCAGTTCAGGCTGTATTCGTTTACGTACCGAGGATATCGAAGCGCTGTTCAATAGCGTGCCGGTAGGGACGCGGGTACAGATTATTAACCAACCGGTAAAGTTCAGCGTTGAACCGGATGGTAAGCGCTACGTTGAGGTGCATCAGCCGCTGTCACGTAATGAGAAGGAGGATCCGCAAACGGCTCCGTTAGCGCTCAGTGCGGACTTCAGATCCTTTATGAAGAGCGAGAAGAGTGACAGAGCGTTGATTAAAGCCACGCTGACGCGTCGCTCAGGCATGCCTGTGCTGGTCAGTGCGGGTGAGCCGATACAGGATGAGGCTGCGGCCTCTGCGTCATCCCAGCGCGCTGTGGGCGAGTAGGGCGGACGTCGTTATCCCAAACTGCAGACAAAAAAAATGGTGCCACAAGGGCACCATTTTTAAAACCAGAACTCTTACTTACGGTAAGAGTGAGCCTGGTTGTCCAGACGCTGGTTAGCGCGAGCTGCGTCATCTTTAGCAGCCTGAACGTCAGAACGCACTGCGTTCACGTCGTTGCTCAGCTGGTCAACTTTAGCGTTCAGAGTCTGAACGTCTGAAGACAGCTGGTCGATTTTAGCGTTGCTTGAGCAACCAGCCAGCAGAGTTGAACCCAGGATTACCGCGCCCAGTACCAGTTTAGTACGATTCATTATTTATACCCTCTAGATTGAGTTAATCTCCATGTAGCGTTACAAGTATTACACAAAGCTTTTTAACTTGAGAATAATTTTTTGATAAGAACATGCTTAAACATGATCGTTCGCTCAAAGAAGCAGCGAATTGAAGAACAACATAAAAAAATTTAGCTAAAACAGAGAGATTTAATCGGATTAACCTTAATTTGCAGCGCATTTTTATTGTCATTACGCGCTGGCTTTTTCCTGAATCTGTATTATGAAGACAATAAAAAAGCGCCTTTGAAGGCGCTTTTTAAAAAAGAGGCGTTAAACGCGATATTACAGAACGTGTACCGATGCCGTATTGGTCGTTCCGCTGGGTACCAGCGCACCTGAAACCAGCACAACAACATCACCTTTCTGAGCAAAACCGCTTTCCAGCGCCGCTTCTTTACCCAGGTGATAGAAATCATCGGTAGAGGCGATTTCGCTGACCATACGGGTCTCGATCCCTTTGCTCAGAATCAACTGGCGCGCCGTGGTGGCGTTGGTGGTCAGTGCCAGGATGGTTGCATTAGGGAAATACTTACGCACGGCCTTGGCTGATTTACCGCCTTCTGTGGCGACTACAATCAGTGGTGCTTCCAGTTTCTCGGCTGTCTCAACGGCACCGCGGCAAACGGCTTCGGTAATGCGCAGCTTACGGCTGTCATTTTGTCCGTCGATGCGTGGCTTCATCACGCGGTCGGTACGCTCACAGATGGTCGCCATGATGGTGACCGACTCCAGCGGATAGCGGCCTTTCGCGCTCTCGCCAGACAGCATCACCGCATCTGTTCCATCCAGAATGGCGTTAGCCACGTCGCCAGCTTCAGCGCGGGTTGGACGCGGGTTCTTGATCATGGAATCCAGCATCTGCGTCGCGGTGATGACAACTTTGCGGGCTTTATTACATTTTTTAATCATCATCTTCTGCGCGAAGATCACTTCTTCAACCGGGATTTCAACGCCCAGATCGCCACGCGCAACCATGATGCCGTCCGAGGCTTCGAGGATTTCGTCGAAGTTATTCAGGCCTTCCTGGTTTTCAATCTTGGAGATGATTTGAATGTTTTCGCCACCGTGCTGCTTCAGGTGTTCACGAATTTCCAGCACGTCTGAACGTTTACGAATAAACGAGGCTGCAACAAAATCCACGCCTTGCTCACAACCAAAAATCAGATCGCGCTTGTCTTTCTCTGCCAGGGCAGGCAGTTGAATGGAAACGCCAGGCAGGTTAACGCCTTTGTTTTCGCCCAGATCGCCGTTGTTCAGCACTTCACACACAACGCTGTTCTCAGTGACTTCGGTGACCTGCATGCCGATCAGACCATCGTCGACCAGTACAGTGTTACCAATTTTGAGATCGTTCGCGAAGCCTGAGTAGGTCACGGCAACACGCTCGTTGTTACCAATCACGCTCTGGTCGGTGGTAAAGGTAAAGGTTTGACCGGCTTTCAGTGACACATCGTTGCCACCTTCCAGCTTCATGGTGCGGATTTCCGGCCCTTTGGTATCCAGCAGGATAGCCGCAGGAATGCCGGTTTTTTTCGTCACGGCACGCATGTTGGTAATACGCTGACCGTGTTCTGCATAGTCACCGTGAGAGAAGTTAAGACGCATGACGTTCATGCCTGCTTCAAGCAGCTGAGTCAGCATCTCTTCGGATTCGGTTTTTGGGCCGATTGTACAAACGATCTTAGTCTTTTTCATGACGGGTTATCTGTAAGTTGTGATGGATGAAAAACAGGATTTCGATGACAGTGCACCGAAATGAGAACTCTGGTTGAAATCGAAAAGGGCAGTACAGGATAAGAATAGGTGACGAAGGCCAGGCGTGCAGGGAAGTTGCGTGGTTAGCTTGGTTAACCACCGGGACGTTGTTGCGCAAACAATCTTTATTATCGTCATAAGCACGTAATCGCTGAAACCTTTCAAGTAGGACAACGCGGCCAGTATAATCACTAAGTATGCGAAAACCAATCGAAAAACAGTACGTAAAGGTAATGTAAATCAAGAAAAGGGTTGTTGCGCAAAAGAAGAAAGGACGTAAAAAGAGTGGTGCGCTCTAATGGACTCGAACCATCGACCCCCACCATGTCAAGGTGGTGCTCTAACCAACTGAGCTAAGAGCGCATATCAAATTTGGTGCGTCCGAGTGGACTCGAACCACCGACCCCCACCATGTCAAGGTGGTGCTCTAACCAACTGAGCTAAGAGCGCAACACGCTGTCAGGGCGACAGCGGGGACGAATATTAACGGCAGCGTAAGAGGCTGGCAAGGGGAAAAACGCAAATTTGCCAATCAATGAACATCATCTGCGCGATGCGCCGTTTTTTTGAACGTAACGGGCCTTTTCGGGCCCGTTCAGCGAGTTAGCGAGACGCGCGCGTAAGAATTAATTCCGCAGGAAGCTGCTGCAAACGTCGCACGCGCCACAGCATCATGACGGCGGCCGACGTCAGGCCAACGATAAAACCGCACCAGAAGCCGGCAGGCCCCATGCGCGGCACCACCCAGTCGGTCAGTGCCAGGATGTAACCAGAAGGTAAACCCAGCAACCAGTAAGCGATAAAGGTAATGAAGAAAATCGATCGCGTATCTTTATAACCGCGCAAAATTCCGCTGCCGATCACCTGAATAGAATCCGAAATCTGGTAAATCGCAGCCAGCATCATCAGTTGCGCAGCCAGCGTGACCACCGCGGGATTGTCGTTATAAAGCTGGGCAATTTGATGGCGAAAGGTCACGGTAAAAATGGCCGTAATCACCGCCATGCTTACGCCAACGCCCTGCGCGGTCCACGCGGCGACCCGCGCCTGCTCTGTCGAGCCCTGACCCAGCCGATAGCCAACGCGAATGGTGGCGGCAACGCCCATCGACAGCGGCAGGACAAACATCAGCGAACTGAAGTTCAGGGCAATCTGGTGCCCGGCGACGTTAACAATCCCCAACGGCGAGACTAACAGGGCCACCACGGCAAACAGGGTCACTTCAAAAAACAGCGCCAGCGCGACCGGCAAACCCAACCCTGTGAGACGTTGCAGGATAACGCGTGAAGGCGCTGACCAGCGGCTCTCTACGCGAATGTCTCGCATACTGCGCATTCGTCGTACCCAAAAACGCATGCAGAAGAACATGGCCCAGTACACCGAGGCCGTCGCCACGCCACAGCCTACGCCGCCCAGCGCCGGCATGCCGAAATGGCCGTAGATAAAAATGTAGTTCAGCGGGATATTCAGCATCAGCCCAAGAAAACCCAGCACCATCGCGGGCTTGGTTTTGGAGAGCCCCTCGCACTGGTTACGCATAACCTGAAAAAACAGGTAGCCTGGCGCGCCAAACAGCAGGGCATGCAGATAGCCCTCGGCCTTTTCTGCCAGCAGCGGATCGATATCATGCATCGAGCGGATAACATACCCGGCATTCCACAGCACCAGCATGATGAGCAGAGAAAGGAAAAACGCCAGCCAAAAGCCCTGACGAAGTTGTTCAGCGATTCGCTCACGGCGGCCTGAACCATTAAGTTGCGCAATGGTGGGCGTCAATGCCAGTAAAACACCATGACCAAACAGGATGGCGGGAAGCCAAATGGACGTGCCAACAGCAACGGCGGCCATATCCGTGGCGCTGACGGCGCCGGCCATAATGGTATCTACAAATCCCATCGCGGTTTGCGCCACCTGAGCCAGGATAACGGGGATCGCGAGGGCCAGCAATTGACGCGCTTCTGTTAAATACTTCTGCACGTAAACACCTGACTTATCTGATTAATAAAGAAATGAGGACTGCTTCAGACGAAGCAGGGCTTAGTGTAACTGGCGCGACCGATTTCTCCAATCTTTGTCACGCAATGCGTTTTGGACTTGTGCCGCCTGTCTCTCAGGCTGTTGAAACCTAACACTTAAGCATGGCTGTGTTAAACTGGCACAAATTTCGTAGAGGCAAAGACTATGTTTACCGGTATTGTGCAGGGCACCGCAGAAATCGTGTCCATTGAAGATAAAGGTCTGTTTCGCACCCATGTGGCCAGGCTTCCTGCTGACCTGTTGCCGGGTTTAGCGCTGGGCGCATCGGTTGCCCATAACGGTTGCTGCCTGACCGTCACCGAAATCAACGGCGATCTGGTGAGTTTTGACCTGATCAAAGAAACTCTGCGCGTGACCAATCTTGGTGATCTCAGGCAGGGCGATGTGGTGAATATCGAGCGGGCGGCAAAATTCAGCGATGAAATTGGCGGCCACCTGATGTCCGGCCACATCATGACCACGGCTGAAATCTGCAAAATTGTCCGCTCTGAAAACAACCGCGAAGTCTGGTTTAAAATTCAGGATCCTTTGCAGATGAAATATATCCTGCACAAAGGATTTGTGGGCATCGACGGTATCAGTCTGACCGTAGGCGACGTGACCAAAACAAAATTCTGCGTTTATCTTATCCCCGAGACGCTGGAGCGAACCACTCTCGGCGCCAAAACCTTCGGCGACAGAGTTAACATCGAAATCGATCCCCATACTCAGGCTATTGTGGACACGGTGGAGCGCGTTCTCGCCCAGCGTGAAGATGCCGCGCTCAGGGCACTGGCAGAGCAGGCCGATCAGCCCGAAACGGATCGGGATGAATAGCGGTAAATAGCGGTAAATAACGCCAGCCGTGACCAAAGCGTTGCCCACAGGCCAGCAGGTTGCCGTGTCGCCCGCTGTTTTCCAGGACGACTGACGTCTGTGCAGTGTCAACTGCCCGGGCGAAAACGCCCGGCGTGAATGTGCTGCTGCCCTGGACTGCGGTTTAAGATCGCCATTTTCCCGTCTGCGAAGGTGGGGGCAGGCAGATAACGCGGCAACCGGGCTTACCGGCTGCCGTCCGCGTTCGGTCCGGACAGTATTGACCTTGCCACGGCGCATAAACGGGCGCAATCATCGCGCCACCCGCAATCCCCCCTCAACGCCACGGCTGAAGACAACCTGCCAGAGCTGAATCTCACGGGCGCGAAACGCACCGGCGCAGGCGTTCAGGTAGTAGGAGAACATGCGTCGGAAACGTTCTTCGTAACGTCCGGCCAGGTCAGGCCAGGCTCGCTGGAAACGCTCATGCCAGGCCATCAGCGTGGTGTCGTAGTCAGCGCCGAAATTGTGCCAGTCTTCCATAATGAAATGCGGTTCGCTGACGTCGGCAATATGGCGTAAAGAAGGCAGGCAGCCATTCGGGAAAATATACTTGCCGATCCACGGATCGACGTGCATATCCGTTTTGAGCGCGCCAATGGTATGCAGCAGAAAAATTCCGTCTGGCTTGAGGTTGCGATTGACCGTGGCAAAGTAGGTTGGGTAGTTTTTCGGCCCCACGTGTTCGAACATCCCCACCGAGACGATGCGGTCAAACTGCTGATTCAGATCGCGATAATCCTGAAGCAGGATAGTGACATCCAGCCCTTCGCAGCGTTGCTGCGCCAGCTTTTGTTGTTCTGCAGAGATCGTCACGCCTTGTACGCTGACGCCATAGTTTCTTGCTGCATAAGCCGCCAGACCGCCCCAGCCACAGCCAATATCCAGCAAGGTCATACCGGGTTTCAGTTGCAGCTTGCGACAGATCATGTCCAGTTTGGCTTCCTGTGCCGCCTCAAGCGTAGTGGCGTCTTTCCAGTAGCCACAGGAGTATTGCATGTAAGGATCGAGCATCAGGGTAAAAAGGTCATTACCCAGATCATAGTGCGCTTTGCCGACTTGCCAGGCCCGTTTTTTCGACTGCAGGTTAACCAGGCGGGCCAGCGCAATGCGCACGATATCCTGCACGTGATGAGGAAGCTGCTCATCAAGCTTATGTTTCAACGCCCGATGAAAAAACATATCCAGCCTTTCGCACTCCCACCAGCCGTCCATATAACTTTCGCCCAGCCCCAGGGAGCCCTTTTGCAGGACGCGTTTAAAAAAATCGGGATGTTTAACCTGAATGTCCCATGGGCGGGAACCGTTGATTTCGATGTCTGCTTTTTGCAATAACTCATGAACGATACGGTACCAATGGTTTCGTTCGATATTCACTTCTGCTACACATGTTGAACTCATAGCCACTCCATCACCAGAACTGTCAGAACCTGAGAAAGAGCAGGAGCCGTTTCTCAGGATTATGAGAAAAGTCACAGATGACGCCTTGCGCCAGACAACCTTAAGCGTACAGAGAAAGGGTGCAATGCAGGGGCCAGCAGAGTGCATTTGCCCACAAAGACACCTTCACAGCGATGAGGCTGCGTCAAACATTGTTATTATGATGGTACGGCGAATCAGGGCCCGGCACAGGAGGCGCTGGCGGGCCCGTCACGTGTTGATCACTCAGACGACAAAAGTCGTTGCCTCAGTTATTATCCTGGCAGGGATGTGCCGTTGAGGCAATATCAGTTTGTGCGCCGGTGCGGCGCTGCATCTGATAGCCTGCCAGCGCCAGTACAATCGTCACCGCCATGATGAGCGTTGTGGTGAACAGCGCCTGGGTCAGGCCCGCCGAGACGGCCAGGCTGGCGACAAAGCACAGGCCCAGCTGCAGCGTGTTCTGCAGGGCGGCGGCTCTGCCGGTCGCATGGGGGAAGGGCAGAAGTGCACTGGATACGACGATGGGATAAATCGCCCCGTTCGCCAGCGCCATGCCGCAAAACGGCACCAGCAAAGCGGTGAGTGAAACCGAGCCTGACAGGGCGACGGCAAACAGGGCCAGTACGCTAAGGCTATAGACGATGAGCAGCCATGGCAGCAACTGCGCCCCTTTGAAACGGTTAAGGAGCGCACGGCAGCCAAAACCGCCGACTAAGAAAGCAATGGTCTGCGGAATATAGCTTAAGCCGATATCAGCAGGCGACAGGCCAATCGCTGCCAGAATAAACGGTGATCCGGTCAACCAGGCAAAAAAGCTGGCCGAGCAGGCAGAATACATCAGGACGTTACCGCTGTAGACGCGTGAACGCAGCAGCGTCATAAAACCGGGCTGTGACGGGGCCGGGCGGCGGGCTGTTTGTACCGATGGCAGGCGCAGCGTAATCAAGATCAGGGCTGCGGCAATCGCGGTCAGAACGACAAAAATTGAGCGCCAGTGAAAATGGCTAATCAGCCAGGCTCCCAGCAGCGGGGCCAGCGCAGGAGACAGCGCGACCAGCGGCATAATAGTGGCAAAGACTTTATTCGCGCGCGACTGAGGATAGCGATCGACCACCAGGGCCTGCCAGCTCACGGCAGCCGCGCACACGCCGATGGCCTGAATGAAGCGCAGCACCAGCATCAGTACCACGTCGTCCACCCACAGCATCCCCGCACAACCCAGCGCAAACAGGCTCAGTCCTGCCAGCAATACCGGTTTGCGGCCAATACGATCTGACAGCGGTCCCCATACCAGCTGACCACAGGCAAAACCCGCCAGGAACAGGCTCATACTGGCGCTGATCATCCCGGCGGAGGTGTTAAAACTTTGCTGCATGGCCCCGAAGGCGGGCAGGTACATATCGGTGGCCAGAAAGCCCAGCATACTTAGCACGGCAAGATAGGGAATGAATCCTTTAGAAGCTGACATCTGATTCTCATTTTTTGCAGGATAAACGCGGGGCAGTGTAAAAGCTGTACTTCATACTGTGAAACGGTAAAATTTGCCTGTTGCTGTTAAAAAATTTAAAGGCAAGATATGTGGTCTGAATATGCGCTTGAAGTGGTTGATGCGGTCGCGCGTGGCGGCAGTTTCAGTGCTGCGGCCCAGGAGTTGCACCGTGTGCCTTCTGCCATCAGCTATACCGTTCGCCAGCTTGAAACCTGGCTGGCGGTACCGCTGTTTGAACGGCAGCACCGGGAGGTTGTTTTGACACCTGCGGGCGAACATTTTGTGCGAGAAGGCCGCAGCGTCATCAAAAAAATGGATGCCACGCGCCGTCAGTGCCAGCAACTGGCCAACGGCTGGCGAGGGCAAATCGCGATTGCGGTGGACTGCATTGTGAAACCGCACCGAACCCGTCAGTTCGTCAGGGATTTCTACCGCCACTTTCCGGATATGGAGCTCCACATCAGTTATGAAGTGTTTAACGGCGTATGGGATGCGCTGGCTGACGGAAGAGTCGAGGTCGCAATAGGCGCGACTCAGGCGATTCCGGTGGGCGGGCGGTTTGCTTTCCGCGATATGGGAACCCTGAACTGGCGCTGCATCGTCGCGCGGGAACATCCGTTAACCCAGGTCGCCCGGCTGGATGATGAGGCGTTGCGCAACTGGCCTTCGCTGGTGCTGGAAGACACCTCGCGTGCGTTACCGCGCCGTATGACCTGGGCTCTGGATAATCAACGCCGACTGGTGGTGCCTGAATGGCAGACCGGGCTGGACTGCGTCCGGTCCGGGCTGTGCGTCGCAATGGTGCCGGGGCACTTAGCCCGCCCGCTACTGGACAGCGGCGAAGTGACCGAACTTAACTTGCCCCAGCCTTTTCCAGAAAGTCCCTGCTGCGTCAGTTGGGCGGAAGATCGCGCATCACCGGCATTGGGCTGGTTGCTCAATTACCTGGGTGATGCGCAAACGCTCAATCAGGAGTGGTTGAGCGAGGATTAGCGACGGTAGTCGCGATAGGGACCGTAGCCTACAGAGCGTCGCTCAATCAGTGTCGGATGCACTTCGATGGTTTGCGACTCTTCACGCTTGCTGGTAATGCGGTCCAGCAGCATCTCCAGAGCCTTCTCCCCCAGTTGCGCTTTTGGCTGGTGCACGGTAGTGAGTGCAGGCGTGAAATAGCGTGCGTTGCGCACATTATCGTAGCCAATCACCGAAATATCCTGCGGGACGCGCAGGCCCATTTCATCGGCGGCACAGATAGCGCCCATGGCCATAATATCGCCACCGCAGAACACCGCGCTTGGGCGCTGCTTCTGCGACAGAATTTGCTGCATAGCCTGATACCCGGATTCAGGCTCGAAATCGCCCTGCACAATCCACTCTGAACGCGGCTGAATACCGGCTTCTTCCAGCGCCTTGAGGAAACCGGCATGACGGCCACCACCGGTGTTACGTTCCATTTGCCCTGGAATGGCGCCAATATCGCGATGCCCGCGTTCGATGAGGTAGCGGCCGGCCAGATAACCGCCCTGAAACGCATTATCCAGCACCGTGTCAGTAAAATCGGCACGGGATTCGCCCCAGTCCATGACCACCATGGGAATATTGCGGTTGGCTTCCAGCATTTGCAGCAAATCATCCGGGTACTCAGAACACATGACCAGCAGCCCATCGACGCGCTTCTGCGCCATCATCGAGAGGTAGGCACGCTGTTTTTGCAGGTCGTTATGCGCGTTGCCTAAAATCAGGGTGTAGCCTTTATCAAAGCAGTGATTCTCCACGGCTTCAATAATTTCAGCGAAATAGGGCGCCTCGCTGGAGGTGGCCAAAAGGCCCAGCGTTTTGGTGTGATTCACCTTCAGGCTGCGTGCTACGGCGCTGGGTGAATAATGTAATTCCCGAATCGCTTCCCAGACCGCTTCGCGGGTATCTTCTGCGACAAAGCGCGTCTTATTGATGACGTGAGAAACGGTTGTGGTAGAGACGCCTGCACGTTTCGCCACATCTTTAATTGTTGCCATGAAAATCGAACTCCCGGGCTTATCTAACCTGTTGATAAGCATGTTGTTAAACGTTTGCGTCAGCGGACGGTTATTTCTGCAAAAAAATCGTTTTTCTGACCGGTTATGGGGCATCGGGGCAGGAAATAACGGTTGAAAAGGGTGCTGACGCAACCGATGTTGCGCGCTGTTGCGCAACAAAGAGGGGATTCTAACAAGGCTGCACGGATAAAACGAGATTTTTACCCACGCGTGTGGGAAAATGCTTAACCCCTACTAAAATTGTGCCTAAGGAGTTGTGATGAGTACCGATCTGAAACTGTCATTGATGACCACGGCGGCTGCACTGTTGATGATTATTGCGTTCAGCTTTACCGCCATTCTGAACTAATAAAAAAGCCGGGAAGGTTTCCCTGTCCCGGCTGCGTTCCGTCGGTATGACGGAGGAGTGACGTTTAGCGAACGGTTTTTGGCGTCATGACGCGACGCGCACCAATATAGTGGCGCTGCCAGTAATCTTCGCTTAACGCACTGATTTGAATGTCCTTTCCGGTACGCGGTGACTGAATAAATTTACCGTTACCCAGGTAAACACCCACGTGGTCGGCCGTGCCACGTCCGTTGATGCGGAAAAACACCAGATCGCCTTTCTCCAGCGCTTCCCGATTCACCGGCGCGGCATCCCGCAGGTGATACATTTCATTTGCAGTACGCGGAATTTTAAATTTCACCACATCTTTGTAGGCGTACCACACCAGGCCGCTGCAGTCGAAACCGGTATGCGGCGATTTTCCGCCCCACTGGTAGCGCTTGCCCAGCTGTCCCATCAGTTTCGCCATCGCCGTTTCACGTGCTTTTTGATAGCGCTGACGGTGTGCGTTGCTCATTTTGATGGTGCCGGTATCCTTGCTGTCCGCTTTCGCCACCTTCACCGCGCGTTGATGACCATAGCGTTTCTTGCTGGTGGCATTGGCCGCCACTTTTTTTGTGAGCTTCTTGTGTGAATCAGTCGCTTTGGTCAGGGTTTTGTGAGAGGCAACCGCGTGAGAGGGATTTTTACTGGTTTTAAGCGTTTTGCTGGATTTCTGCTCTGCGGAGGAACGGCTTTTTTTCGCCGAAGCTTTAACCGTGCGTCGCTTGCGCCGCTCATCTTCGCGCGCACTTTTTTTCTCTACCTTATGCAAGCTGGCCTTAACCGGCGCCTGCGGTGATGCAGAGGCGACGTTAAAGAACAGTTGCGCAAAAGCCAGAATAAGAAGCGTAATAATTGAACGCATAGTCCGTTTACTGGTTAAGCTGTCAGGTTCAACAGATATCTGACAAGGTTAAGAAAAATCTGATCAACGATCAGCGCCGAAGACATTCTAGTCCAGTTTTTTTTAAAACAGTAAGTCCTTTTTTTATTAATTAATAACTTGGGTAAAAAGCAGGCATAAATAAGTAATTTCAGCAGGTTAACTCAGCAAAATTATTGCAAATTATTAATGCATTCACCTTTTGGGTCCCGATGAGCGGGTGGATAGCGCGCAAGCGGACTTAACAAACATGGCGGTTTGCCCTAACGGGAAGAAAATCTCATTTTCAGTCCTGAAGGGAA
This sequence comes from Pantoea ananatis LMG 2665, assembly GCF_000710035.2. Classification (GTDB taxonomy): domain Bacteria; phylum Pseudomonadota; class Gammaproteobacteria; order Enterobacterales; family Enterobacteriaceae; genus Pantoea; species Pantoea ananatis. Next base: position 943,009 of record NZ_JMJJ01000004.1, read on the forward strand.
GTCGCTACAATAAAGAAACACGAAGTGACGAATTAAGGAAGGCAATAATGAGTACTGTAGAAAAAATTCAGCGCCAGATCGCAGAAAACCCGATCCTGCTGTACATGAAAGGTTCGCCGAAACTGCCAAGCTGCGGTTTCTCTGCCCAGGCGGTTCAGGCGCTGTCTGCCTGTGGTGAGCGCTTCGCTTACGTGGATATTCTGCAGAACCCGGATATTCGCGCAGAGCTGCCAAAGTATGCTAACTGGCCAACCTTCCCTCAGCTGTGGGTCGATGGCGAACTGGTTGGCGGCTGCGACATTATTGTTGAGATGTTCCAGCGTGGCGAATTACAACCGCTGGTCAAAGAAACCGCAGAGAAGTTTAAAGAAGCGGAATAATAAAAAAGGCCGACATCGTCGGCCTTTTCTTCGTTTAACGGGCGTTTACTCCGCCGCGCCCTGATATTCTGTTGCCTCTTCCGCTAGAGCCAGCGGCCAGCCTCCCAGACGTTTCCAGCGATTGACCAGTTCGCAGAACAGCGTGGCCGTTTGCTGCGTGTCATACAGCGCAGAGTGCGCCTGACTGCTGTCAAATTCCATCCCTGCCGCTTTGCAGGCTTTGGCCAGTACCGTCTGACCCAGCACTAACCCGCTCAGGGCGGCCGTGTCGAAAGTGGCAAAAGGATGAAACGGATTCCGTTTCAGGCTGGCGCGTTCGGCGGCGGCATTCATAAAATTAAGATCGAAGGTCGCATTATGCGCCACCATGATCGCTCGATTGCACCCGGTATCTTTAATGCCTTTGCGCACCAGTTTAAAAATGGCATGCAAGGCTTCGTATTCGCTCACCGCGCCCCGTAACGGATTGCTGGGATCGATGCCGGTAAAGGCAAGGGCTTCCGGATGCAGCAGAGCGCCGACAAAAGGTTCAACATGAAAATGCAGTGTCTGGTCGTGATGAAGCCAACCCTCGTCATCCATTTTCAGCGTAATGGCCGCGACTTCCAGCAGCGCATCGGTTTGCGCATTGAAGCCCGCCGTTTCCACATCGATAACCACGGGATAGAAACCACGAAAGCGTTGATTGAGTGCGTTGGGGGAAGACGATTCAGACATCAGGATCTCATTGCAGAAAAAGGGCAGCGCGTAGTATGCCAAAAAAGCGCCCCGTCTGCAGCAGGTACAGGTAAGGGAAGCGAGAATCAGCCCGCGTTGCGCGGGCTGATGTTGACGGCTTAGCTGCCGAGGCCGTGTCCGGCATGTTTATTTTCGATCAGTTCGATTTTATAACCGTCTGGATCTTCAACAAAGGCAATGATCGTGGTGCCACCTTTGACCGGGCCGGCTTCACGCGTCACGTTACCGCCGTCGTTACGGATGCGCTCGCAGGTTGCGGCAACATCATCAACGCCCAACGCGATGTGACCATAAGCGTTACCGAGATCGTAGCTGTCAACGCCCCAGTTGTAGGTCAGCTCAATAACGGCACCTTCGCTCTCTTCGGTGTAGCCCACAAACGCCAGGGTATATTTATATTCAGCGTTTTCGCTTTGGCGAAGCAGGCGCATGCCCAGCACGCGAGTGTAAAAATCAATGGAGCGTTGCAAATCGCCAACGCGCAGCATGGTATGAAGTAAACGCATAGCTTCCTCTTTTGAAAAACGTCATCCCCGGATGACACAAACACTCAGTATAGCGACGATAATCGCCAAAGAATAACCGCAGCCGTGAAAGACTCACGGCTGCCTGCGTTTTACAGTGCAGGATAGTCAGTATAGCCTTCAGCGCCGCCACCGTAGAAGGATTCGGGACGCTGTGGATTCAGTGGTGCATCTTGTTGTAAACGCTGGGCCAGATCCGGGTTAGCGATGTAATCCCGACCAAAGGCAACGGCATCGATCAAGCCGCGGCTGATAAGATCATCCGCTTTCTCAACGGTGTAAGCGCCAGCGCCAATAATTACGCCCGGGAAGGTATCACGGACTTTCTGACGGAAGGCGTCGCTGTAAGGTGTACCGCCTGCCCAGTCAGGTTCTGACATATGCAGATAGGCAATCTTGCGTTTCGCCAGTTCAGCGATGTACCACAGTGCATCTTCTTCTTCGTTCGGGCCATTATCCAGGTTCTGGAAGCTGCCGACAGGAGAGACACGGATACCAACACGATCCGCTGACCAGTTGGCAATCGCGGCATCGACCACTTCAAGCGCAAAACGTCCGCGTTTCTCAACGCTGCCGCCGTACTCATCGGTACGCTGATTCGAGGACGGTGACAGGAACTGGTGCATCAGATAGCCGTGAGCGGAGTGCAGTTCCAGCATGTCGAAGTCTGCTTCCCGCGCATTGGCAGCGGCCTGACCAAAATCGGCAACGATTTGCTGAATTTCACTGATGCTCAGTTCGCGCGGCACTGAGGTATCTTCGCGATACACGCTGCCGTCTTCGGCACGCAGGGAAGTGCGTGTGCCTGCAGGAATCGCCGAAGGCGCAACCGGCGCTTTACCTTCCGGCTGGACGCTGTTATGTGAAATACGGCCGGTGTGCCACAGCTGTACGGCACTGTGTCCGCCTGCCTGGTGGATACCTTCGTTAATATTTTTCCACGCGGCGATTTGCGGCTGGGTGTGTAAACCCGGCGCACCCGCATAACCTTTGGCCTGGAAAGAAATCTGGGTAGCTTCGGTAATAATCAGGCCCGCCCCCGCGCGCTGACGATAGTATTCGGCCATCAACGGCGTCGGGATATCGCCTGGCTCAATGCTACGCAAGCGCGTCAGCGGGGCCATAAAGACACGATTAGGCACGGTAATTGCGCCAACTTTTAGCGGACGAAACAGCTGAGTACTCGCCATAACAACTCCTTTTAAGTAGACCGGTCGTCTACAAATTGTGGTTTTTTTAAACCAGTGGCGCTTTCAGCCACTGTTCGATGGTAATAAACGCCAGCCGCAGGGGCTGTGCCTTACGGGAAAGCTTGCTTTGCAAACTGGCACCGAGCCACAAGACATAGAGTAGCTCTGCCAGCTGTTCAGGCGGATGCGGCAATATCAGTCCTTCTTCCTGCTGTGCCGTCGTTAAGGCGCGGCTATAAGCCGCGATAACATGACTGGCACCGTGCTGCAGGGCACCGCGCATGGGTTCAGACAGGTCGCAAACTTCAGCCGACAGTTTCACACTCAGACAACCGACGATGTGCCCCTGTTGTTCAAACACCGCAAGCGCATGTCTGAAATGGTCTAACAATCGTTCTCTCACCGTGCCCGCTGGCTGAGACAACTGTTGCTCTACCTCATGCAGGTAGCGGACAAAGTAGCGCTCAAGCAGGGCAACGCCAAACGCTTCTTTTGACGGGAAATAGTAATAAAACGACCCTTTCGGAATGGCCGCCTGTGTCAGCAGCTGACTCAGCCCCATGGCGGTAAATCCGCGCTGCAGGCAAAGCTTCTCGCCCGTTATCAGCAGGTGTTCACGTGTTTCATGACGTTGTGGCATCTTGTTCATGGGCTTTATCCTGGTAGACCAATCGGTCTAATGCAAATTTTAATCGCGGGACAGGCACAGAGTGTTAAATCATCACGTATTGAAAGTGAATAAATCGTCCTTGTTGTGATTATTTCTTGCACAATCGCACCAGTCTGTCTTCAATAGAGGGATGCACGTTTTAGCGGGGGCAGTTGTGGCAGAGCAGCTTGAGTTTTTTCCGGTTCCCAGTCCATGCCGGAGTATTTGTCAGACAGATTCACGTGGCTATTGTCTCGGTTGCCTGCGCAGCCGCGACGAGCGTTTTAACTGGATGCGCTATACCGACAGCCAGAAACGTGACGTGCTGCGCCTTTGCCATCAGCGCCGCCTGCGTATGCTGCGTCAGCAGCATAAGGATGAGCCTCAGGAACCCCAGCAACCGACCTTGTTCTGACCCCCGCACGATTTCCGTTATACTCCCTGACAGACAACCAGCCGCTTTTGTGTCAAAGGGAGAACACGATGTTACAACCGCAAGCTATTGCGCCACAGGGCCCTCACTTTTCCCCGCTGATTATGGGCTACTGGCGCCTGATGGAGTGGGACATGACTCCACAGCAACGGGTCGCCTTTATTGAACACCATCTTTCACTGGGGATTTCCACGGTCGATCATGCCGATATTTATGGTGATTACCGTTGCGAGGCGGCGTTTGGTGAAGCATTAAAACAGGCACCCTCGCTGCGCCAGCGGCTTCAGATTGTCACGAAATGCGGCATTGCGACGCGCGCCAAACCCGAACATCAGATTGGCCATTACATCACCGATACCGCACACATTCTTGCCAGCGCAGAGCGTTCGCTGCAGGCTTTTCACACCGATTATCTCGACCTCCTGTTGATTCATCGGCCCGATCCCCTTATGGACGCCGATGACGTTGCCGAGGCGTTTCTTCAACTGCATCAGGCCGGTAAAGTGCTTCATTTCGGCGTGTCCAATTTTACACCTGCGCAGTTTGCCCTGTTGCAGTCGCGTCTGCCTTTTAGCCTGGTCACTAATCAACTTGAAATCTCTCCCGTTCAGCAAAACGTGCTGCTGGATGGTTCGCTGGATCACTGCCAGCAGCAACGCCTGCGCCCTATGGCATGGTCCTGTCTCGGGGGCGGACGTCTGTTCAGCGATCCCCATTTCCAGCCGTTGCGCGACGAGCTGGCGCGGGTCCGAGAGGAGACAGGCGCATCCAGTCTGGAACAGGTCGTCTACGCGTGGGTGATGCGCTTGCCGAGCAAGCCGTTACCTATCATCGGCTCCGGCAAAATCCAGCGCGTCACCGAGGCGGCGGGGGCCGTGGATCTGTCGCTCAGTCGCCAACAGTGGTTCCGTATTCGTAAAGCAGCGCTGGGCTACGACGTACCCTGAGCGTAAACATTCGTCAATTTGCGGCAATCTTTGCGCACTGAGGCCAGGCTTAAGCTGAACCCAGAGCACTAAGGAGCCACAATGAAAGTGAAAACTATCGCGTTGTTGACGCTGTTAACCTGCGGCGCAGCCCAGGCCGCCAGTGAAGAGGTGACGATTCATGAGGTGTCGCCGCAGGGTATCGGCAAATCTGTTGGCACGGTGAAGATCGAAGAAACGCAATATGGTTTGCAGTTTACGCCCATGCTGGCGGGGCTAAAACCGGGCATCCACGGCTTCCATGTCCATGCAAAAGGCAGCTGTGAACCAGGTGAATCAGAGGGGAAAACGGTGGCCGCGGGCGCGGCGGGTGGTCATCTGGACCCGGATAATACCGGTAAACATCTCGGACCCTACGGTGAAGGTCACTTAGGGGACCTGCCAGCGCTCTACGTGGATGACCAGGGCAAGGCCAGCTATCCCGTGCTGGCACCCCGGATCAAAAACCTGAGTGAGATAAAAGGCAAGGCACTGATGGTTCACGTGGGCGGCGATAATCACGCGGATCACCCGAAACCGCTCGGCGGCGGCGGGGCACGCTTTGCCTGCGGCGTAATCTGATCAGATAGTCTGGCGGCATCGGTTGCCGCCAGCATGGCTTTTCGTACGTTGAAGATTTGTTGTAGCATCATGCCTTCATTCCCCCCTATGATACTGATTCCCGTCATAAAGCCTGACAACCTGAGGAGCAGGGTAAATGAAATGGAAGGGCGCATGGTTACTGTGCCTGCTGCTGGCAGGCTGTGATAAACCCAATGATACGCAGTTGGTAACCGAAACCGGGCGAGAGCTTCAGCGTACCATTGATACCAATCCTGCACGGATTCGGTGTGAACATATCGCGAAAGGCCGTGAGCGGCTGAGTCGGGACGTGGTGCAAAAACTTGAAGCATCGCATTGCCAAAATGTTCTGCGTAGCGCCACGGAAACCAATTTCACAGATACCACGATCTATCACCACAATACGGTGATGATTTGCGGCGGCATCACGGGGAAAAGCTTCACTGGCACCTTCATTTCCCGGCGCTTTATTTTCTCCCCGGATGAAAAAGCGCTGGTTATTGAGCCGGTTTCTGAGGCGGATAAGACGCGATTCGAAGGACAAAAAACGGTACAGCAACTGCAGGATGATTTTAACCGCCAGCATCAGCAGTACTGTCAGTAGTCAGTCGGGAATGGCCTGTTTCAGCTGTTCCAGCGAACAACGTAAGCGCCACAACAATCCGGCAAGCGTTTCGGCTTCCCGGGTATTTTCCCTGATCGTTTCATCTGTCATCGTCTGTAGCGCATCCAGTGCCGCATCAAGTTGCCGGTGCTGAACACCGCGAAGGCTCATCACATGTTGCAGATCCTGCATCGCACGCTCGCGATACTGATTCAGAACTGCGGATTCGGTGGGCCAGTCGCGCAGCTGCCAGACGAGGTGTGAGCAGTTGAGCAAAACCACGCCCCAGCGCAGTAGCCAGACGCGCGCTTTTTCATCCCGACTGCTGCTGAGCTGGCCGATCTTGTGATAGATCAGCGACTCGAAGCGGTTTTGACTCAAATGGGGCCGGGGGCGAAGCTGATCGAGAAAAGCCATGCGCAGAGACTGAATATGGCGTCGGCTGCGGCGGCTATCCGAACTGGGGCGCAGCAGCTGAAACGCCAGCCAGGCGAGCAGTACGCCGCAAATTTTGGCGATATTGCCGTCAAAGAACGTTTGATAGTCCCAGTCTGGTGGATTGGTCACGGCCAGAAACGATCCCAGAAAAACAATAAACTGTCCCCACATGGCGGCCCGCTGTTTCTGCTGCACCCGGAACAGTTGCAGGGTCAGCAACAACGGAAATAACACCGCCAGCAGTTGCCATAGTTGATTAAACTGCACCATCAGCCCGAATTTAAACACAAAGCTAAATGCAAACAGCCACAACAGCGTTTTCAGTAATAACGTAATGCTGCCTGTGGGTGAGGGAGCCGAGGCGTAAAGCACGCAGGCGATCGCCGTGAAGGTGAGCGCCGATGCGCCCGAAGACCACTGCGTCGTAATCCAGAATGCGCAACCCGCGACCACGACAGTAAAAGTGCGCAGTGCACTCCAGCCTGCCTCTGCGCTATCGCTCTCACTGGCCAGCGCCGATACGGCCGGTGGTTGAAAGCGGGTATCCGCCTCGGCGTGCTCCAGCAGTCGTATCCAGCGCAATACGTTGAGGTACATCCAGCAGAAGTAGCGCAGCCGCTGACAGAACGCCCGCTGTCGATAATCCCCTTCGCTGGCAGGCGTAATCGTGCGCAACAACGCCGCGAGCCGATACTTATTGCAGTCGGGTTTGGCCAGTTCCTGCATGATAGCCTTCAGTACCTCAAACAGCGCCTCAGGTGCATCGGGCCAGTTCAGCAGCATACGACGAAGACTGGACAGCACGCTGGTCAGTCTCAGCTGCTGATGCAGGATGTAATTCAGCACGTTATTCTGGCGGCGAAAGCGATAATGGCTCCAGAAGGCCTGGATGCGTAATAAGTTCATGGTCAGGATCTGACCAATCACCGTTTCATGGGCGCTGCGTATCTCGTCATTACGGGTGTCCTGCAGCAGGCGCGTGGCATGTTCCAGCAGGCGGGCGTGCATCTGTTTTAGCGCGTGGATGAGTGCATCGCCGTCAGAGGTGCTGGGTAAGAGCATCATCATAAAGCCCGCGCACAGCAGCCCGGAAATCACTTCACATACCCGCGCCTGAGCAATCTCCCACAGGCTGGTGATGTCCGTCAGGTTGACACAGCTGAAGGCAATAATGGCTGCGGTATAACCCGCCAGCGAAAAACCATAGGCCACATTGTTTTGATAGTGGTTTGCCACCCAGGTGCACAGCGCCAGCCAGCCGGCAATATACAGGGTGAACAGCCAAGGCTCGTTTAACGTATGGCCGGCAATCAACAGCGCAGCGGCCGCCCCCAACAGGCTGCCCACGATGCGGCCCAGGCTTTTACTGATCACGCCGCCAAGGGTAGGAAAACTTACCACTGCTGCTGAGGTCATGGCCCAGTAAGGCTCGTCCAGGTTCAAACCATAGGCAATGCTCAGCGCAAGGCACATCGCGCCTGCATTGCGTAACGCATAGCGCCATTGATTGCGATCCGCCTTTACCCAGGGAAGGTTTCCCCAGGCCAGCCCGTTGAGATTCATGGTGCTATCGTAATCGTGCAGGTTGTACCGGCGATCAACAGCGCGCGATCGGGAAGCGATGTGAGGCGGATACGGACAGGGACACGTTGCGCCAGACGAACCCAGGGCACGTTCGGTTTAATATCCGGCAGTAAACCGTTATCCGCCTCCAGGCTTTGATCGTAGATAGCCCGCCCGATGCTTTCTACCTGACCGGTCAACTGCGCGCCGCTGCTGTAAAGCACCACGTTGGCAGCGGCGCCAGGATGAATGTGGCGCAGCTTGGTTTCTTCAAAGTAGCCGACGACGTAGTAAGAGTGGCTGTCGACCAGGGCAAAAAGCGGCGTACCGGCGCTGGCGTAGTTGCCAGGGCGCAGGGTTAAATTACTCACCCAACCGTCCGTGGGGGCGGTGAGGGTGGTTTGCTGCAAGTTCCATTGCGCCTGATCACGCTGTGCCTGTGCCGCCTTCACGCTGGCCAGTGCGGCATCGGCGTTCAGACGGGCAACATCCAGATCTTCACCTGAAATGGTATTGCGCGGCAGCCGGCTTCGCCTGCTGAACTCGTTTTGCGCTTTAGCGAGATCGGCTTTTGCCTGGCTAAGCTGCGCATCGGCTTTATTCAGATCGATTTGCCAGGGGACGGGGTCCAGCGTCAACAACGTTTCGCCTTTGTGAACAAACTGATTATCTGTCACCTTCAATGCCACAATGCGTCCTGAAATCTGCGGCGTGATATCCACTAACTCGGCACGCACTTTTCCATCTCGTGTCCAGGGCGACTGCATGTAGTAATTCCAGGCCCACCAGGCACTGAGCAGCGCAAGGGTAAAAACAATCAGCGTTGAAAAGTACTTTAATCCGGAAAATTTCATCGTTTTCATCCGTGATCCATCAGCCAGAGTGAGGCCGTCACGCACAGCACAAATAAGGAAAGATCAAACAGTGTGGGATGCCAGACGTCGCCAGAGGCGAGCCAGCCGCGCAGCAGTGGGTGAATCAGCAGCCAGAGAAAAAAACCGGCCAGCACCGCTTTAAACAGGGGAGGAAAGTAAAGTGACGCACCGAAAATCAGTTCCGTAAGTGGGTGAACACTGAGAAATCCGTTGCTGATGATATCCATTATGGGGATGCACTCTGGAACAGGTTAGTGAAATATTTTCAGCCGAAACTGTCTACTTAGTGATTAGTAATTTAACTTCCGGCTTGCAAAATACTATACAATGCAGCCTGATAGCTAGCCGACTAATTATAAGGAGATAACATGGATACCCCACTCGGAACGGACCTGTCCAGACTGGTGCGCATCTGGCGGGCTCTGATCGATCAACGCCTGAAGCCACTCGATTTAACCCAAACGCATTGGGTTACGCTGCACAATATCCATCAGTTACCGCCTGAGCAGTCACAAATTCAGTTAGCCAAAGCCATCGGTATCGAACAACCTTCGCTGGTCAGAACCTTAGATCAGCTTGAAGAAAAAGGGCTGATTACCCGAACCACCTGCGCACATGACCGCCGAGCCAAACGCATTAAGCTCACACAACAGGCCGAGCCGGTTATTCAGCAGGTCGAACACGTGATTGACATTACCCGTGACGATATTCTCACCGGTATCAGCCGCGATGAGATCAATCAGATGGTGTCGCTGATTGCGCGCCTTGAGAAGAATATTCTCGAACTACAGAACAAAGAAAAGTAATACCGACGCACAGTGCCCGTCACCGGCGTCGGTGGGTGACTGTATTAGCGTGGAGAAACGGTGACCTGGCTGCCATCGGTCGCCATCGCTACGCGCTGTCCTACAGAGTAACGGCTGGCGGCCTGTTTCTGCACCACCATAATGGTGTTGCCGTCATCCTTGCGGATTTCCAGTTCAACACCGTCTGTTTTGTTCATCGCACCTTGCACGCCCTGGCCCGCAACGCCACCCAGTACGGCCCCGCCGGCTGCTGCCAGGCTGCGTCCCGCACCGCCGCCAATCGTGTTGCCCAGGAATCCACCCAGTACGGCACCACCGATAGCGCCAATGATATTGCTGTCATCGCCGCCCTGAATTTTAACCGGACGTACGGACACTAAGGTACCGTATGAAACGCTCTGGACCTGTTTGGCTTCACTGGCGCTGTAGGTATCGCCCGACAACGTATCGGTATTGCTACAACCTGCAAGCATCACTCCAGTCAAAGCGACCACAATTACACGCTTAATCATTTGAAAACTCCTTTATTCAAGAATGCGCCTATCTCTCGCGAAATCCTGTAAACAGTATAAGACAGAAAACTGGAGAATTGACCTTTGCCGGTATAAAACATGGCTGACGCCAGCATAGACCGTTAAATTTTAACAATGATTCAATCGATGAGAAAAAAATTTCTAAGGCGTTAACTCACAGGCAATTTATTGATTAAAAACAAATTAATCATGGATTTAACCGCAATTTTTTGTCAGGCTTAACGCGCGTAACACCATTTTCACCTTAATGAAAAGGAACGGCTATGAAATCAGGACGCTACATCGGCGTGATGTCGGGCACCAGTCTTGATGGTGTGGATGTGGTTCTGGCGGCCATTGACGAAAATATGGTGGCTCAGCAGGCCAGCTACTGTCATCCCATGCCACCGGATTTGCGTCAGGCTATTCTGGCCATTTGCCAGGGACAGGCCCTGACGCTGTCGCAGTTAGGGCAGCTTGATACGCGGCTGGGGCAGCTGTTTGCTGAGGCGGTATTGACCCTGATGCGCCGTGAATCCCTTGAAGTTGGCGATATCACGGCGATCGGCTGTCACGGGCAAACCGTATGGCATGAGCCGCAGAGCGCAGCGCCGAATACGCTGCAAATTGGCGATCACAATCAGATAGTTGCCGCGACCGGCATTACGGTCGTGGGGGATTTCAGGCGGCGTGATATGGCGCTGGGCGGGCAGGGCGCACCGCTGGTGCCGGCCTTCCATCAGGCCTTGATGATGGATGCCACCGAACGTCGCATGGTGCTGAACATAGGCGGGATTGCGAATCTCTCTTTACTTATTCCGGGGCAGCCTGTTCGCGGGTTTGATACCGGGCCTGGCAATATGCTGCTTGATGCCTGGATATGGCGTAATCAGGGCAAAGCTTACGATAAAGATGCCCAGTGGGCGCTGAGTGGCAAAGTCAGTCATGCCCTGCTTGATACGTTGCTGCGCGAGCCCTGGCTCGCGTTGCCGCCGCCTAAAAGCACCGGGCGGGAGCTGTTTAACCTGGGCTGGCTTGAACAACATCTGCGTCATTTTCCTGGCATCGCCGCACAGGACGTTCAGGCTACGCTTAATGAATTTACCGCCGTCAGCATCGCGCAACAGGTGAAACTCAATGACGGATGCGATCGTTTACTGGCCTGTGGTGGGGGAAGCCGCAATCCGTTACTGATGGCGCGACTGGCTTCGCATCTTGCGGGTACCGAAGTGACGACAACCGACACGATCGGTATCAACGGGGATGATATGGAAGCGCTGGCGTTTGCCTGGCTGGCGTTTCGCACCCTGTCCGGCCTGCCCGGAAATTTGCCTGCGGTCACCGGCGCACGCGAAAAAAGCGTGATTGGCGCCATTTATCCCGCCAATCCGTTGTTCATGCGACAGGGGAAAGGGGACTGAATCTGTCCCCTTTTAGAACAGCGTAAAACGAATCAGGCCACGCCAGGCAGATGCGTTAACTTGCGCACGCCCGTGATGACGGTTGCCACGATGGTTTCACGCCGGGTAATGACTTCAACCTGGTAGTATTTGCTGCGATAGGCAATTGAATAGATAACCGGATGGTATTTATTTCCCTCACCATAACGAGACATATGGGCTTCCAGCGCGCGCGAGGCGGCAACGATATGGACGGGTTCTTTATCACCGCGGATGATTTGCTTCATTCAGTCCCTCAAATGCTATACCTGTGGGGCACGCCTTAACAGGGCGCGTTGCGTCGGTCTTTAACACTGAACATCTGACTGCTTAACATCATCGATAATTTAAAAAACAGCGTGCACGTCTAATATTGCAGCGCAATGACACAATCTGAAACGTGCTACTAATATTTAGCAGCACGTTTTATGTCCGGCAAGAGAGAATGAAAATTTATTGTGTTGCGGGAGCCAGGGTTTATTTAAGCTCGGGCCAGGAAACGGAAGATACGCCATTTAATTTCGGCCAGGAAAACAGGAATCCCTGAAACTGTGAAATGCCGGCGGCTTCCAGCCACATCCACTCTTCGGGCTGTTCAATCCCTTCTGCAATCACGGTAATTTCCAGCGATGAACAACATTTTAAAATCGCGTGGACGATAGCCTGCTTCGGGCCACTCTTGTGCACGTTACTAATAATACTGCGGTCGATTTTAATTTTATCGGGCTGGATCTGGGTAAGCAGTGATAACCCGGCATAACCCGCGCCAAAATCATCGAGCGCGACGCTGATACCGGCGGCTTTGAGCTGTTTCAGCGCGGCGGCAAATTCGTCAGGACGAGAGATGATCTCATTCTCGGTAAACTCAACGACAATTTGCTCCGGCACCAGCTGGTGGGCATGAATTTCCGTCAGCAGAAAGTCGACCGCGTCGGGAACAAGCACCAGCGACATCGGCAGCAGATTGATCGACAGCACCATATCATCCAGGCCGAGCGCCTTTGCCTGTGCAAAGGCCGTGTGTTTAGAGTGCAAATCGTTGCGGTAGATATCATCCGGATCAAGGCGGGAAAAATAGTGCTGTTGCGTTTCACCCTGATTGCCGCGAAGCAGCGCTTCAAGGGAAACAATTTTGCGTGCAAAGGGATCAATAATGGCCTGAAAAGCAAAATTTACGCCTTCCTGATTCAGCATGGCAACATCACCTTCGCGGGTTTCGGCCTCATCCTGAATAAAATCCCAGCTGTCTGCTGAGGGAATTTCAAAATAATTTTCTTTCTCGCGCGCTTCAACAAAGGTACGCAAGAATTTAAGCGCCCGATCTTCATAGGTCAGCTGGTATTTGGTGGTGCCTTTTTCCAGCACCGCATTAAGCACCGTGGTTTTATCGTATTGCCGCAGGTCAAACAGCTCCATGCCCACGTTGCCGAAACGTCGCGCAGGGGCATAATCGCGCATTAATTCCACAATATTATGATGGCTGGTATCGCGGCAAATACGTTCGTAAACCGCCAGCACATCACGTTCAGGACCTTCAAGGAGCTGAAAAAAGTGGGTGCCATTAAACAATAAAATACCGGTGACGCTGGATGATTCATTAATTTTGTTAGCCTTGGTGACTAATCCCTCCAGCATCTTAAGCGGAACATGGTCAGCGATGTGACTGCGATAGATAATTGTAGACAACATAAAGTCTTCCAGATTCTTGTTTTTTTACCGCACACATTGCCAGATCGCTTATCAGGCGGAGCCTAATCCTGCTGTACTACCATCGCAAAATGTGTCCTTGCCGTGCATTTCTCCAGCACGGCACAGGGGGCGCTTACCTGTGATGTTCCGTTGTCACAGAAGGTTTAACACGATCGATCCATGGGGTGGATAACAGACCATGGCGGGGGCAAACAGGTTTTTTATTATTCTGTTCATTACCAGCGTGTTACGCATTGTTTCTATTATATCAGCACTTCAGTGGTTAGGTATTGAATAGACGTATCTTTTTTGCAGGTTATGGTCCGTTAATAAATGACACCGATGAGTATTATTCTCAGGTTACCTGGGGTAATCAAATTATCCTGGTTCCCTGACTGCTGCCCTTGAAAAGAAAACAGCAGTAGCCTGATTTGGCATGTTTTTTTAACCAAAATGTCGAAGAAGAGAGGTAAACACAATGATTAAAGTATCAAATCTGATCTTGCACCTGGCGCCTTTTTCAGCAGCCAGAGTCTGATAAGATGCTAACGTAAGTCAGTGACCCCGCTGCGAATAAATCTCAAAACCCCTGTTTTGTCATTATCCCTGTGGTTTTAGGGATAATTCTCAGCTAGGGTTAACAACGCTACATTATTAAATAAAACCTTACATCACTCTTTTTATCGTCCTGATTGACACAGCGACCAGCAGGGGCAGTCCTATGCTTAAATCAAGCTACTATTACGTATGTCCTTTTACCCGAGGCGGATGGATAATTCATAAAGAAGGTTGTAGCCAGCTGGATAACAGCCGTGGAAGTGAATTTATCGGTTCACTCTACACCCGGCAACAGGCCTTAACGGTCGCGAAAATCCATCATCCGGATGCGATTCTCTGCACCGCCTGCCTTAGCCCTTTCGTCTGTCCCACTGCCGGGCGGAGTCTGGCATCGCGCAATCGGGCCATGCCGACGCGACATACACCTAAGTCTTCCTGAATATTACGGACGTCAGCGCCGACGTTACGCGCGGCGGAGATATCGGTTTACTGCGCCTGAGGCGTGAGCGCGATATAAAGAAATAATGTGTGAAGGTGAAATAATAATAACCGCGAAGAAGGGTGCACATTATTACCTGGTTAACAGGCGTGACGCTCACGCCTGTTAATATTAACGCCGAAAACTACAGCTTAACGCCGAAAACTACAGCGCTGTGATGATTACGCCTGTTTAGGCTGTCCGTTCGAAGCGGTCAGGCCGCCATCAACCGGCAGATTTGCGCCGGTAATATAACGTGCGTCATCGCTGGCGATAAAGGCAATGGCATCAGCAATATCTTCAGGCTCACCTGCGCGTTTAAGCGGAATGCGGTCATAGAAACGCTCAAGCAGGGCCTGATCGTTTTTCACCGCTTCCGTCAGCTCGGTGAAGGTAAAGCCCGGGCAAATCGCATTCACTCTCACGCCGTCCGCGCCATAATCCATGGCCAGTGACCGGGTGAAGTTGGTAACGGCGCCTTTGGCCGCGTTATAGACGCTCATGCCCCAGTCGCCACCTAATCCTGATACCGACGAAATATTCACTACGTTGCCTTTCGATTTCAGCAGGGCAGGCATAAAGAAGTGCACACAGTGGAATACGCCGTCGAGATCGACGCTCATCAGCTTCTTCCAGTCAGCGGGTTCGATCTCGTGGATGCGTCCCTGAACGATAATCCCGGCATTGTTAACCAGCACGTCCATGCGGCCATATTTTTCTTCAACGCGGGCGGCCAGCGCTTTTACCTGATCGGCCTCAGCCACGTCGCAGGCCGCTGCCATATGGCCATCGCCGGGCAACTGTGCCAGGACTTTTTGCAGCTTATCCTGATTACGGCCAACCAACACGACAGATGCGCCTTCTTGTGCGAAGCGTTTGGCGCTTGCTTCACCAATTCCTGATCCGGCTCCTGTCACTACAACGATTTTACCTGTAAATCTGGACATTTTGCCTCCTTAATGGCGTCGCTTACTGTTTTAACCCTGTTCAGCCTGGCAGCCCTGCGGCCCAGGTCAAGCGCAACGGTACCGGATGCGTATTGTTTAACCGTTACGCATCCGGTTCGCGCCGCGCCGGGCGTCCTTAAGGCCTTCTGAACAGCGCCATACTGCGGCCTTCCAGTTCAAAGTCCTTCTCTTTGGTGATCACCATCCCGTGTTTGCTGGTATCGCTGGTGGTCAGTTCCAGCACCCAGCCGCCCTCACCGAACTGAGGGATCTGGAAGGGCACATTACCTTCAAACGGGTTGATGAGCATCAGCACGTCATACCAGACGCCATCCTGATGTTGCAGATCGGGTCGGCCGATGTAGACACCGAGCGTTGAACCTTCGTCCCACTGCTCAGCCTGCTGCAGGCCGCCGCCGGCATTGAACCACTTGATTTCCATCCCGTCGCGCCAGCTTTCACGCCGTAACAGCGGCTGGGTTTTGCGCAGTGAAATCACATGACGGGTGAATTCACGCAGGGCTTCGGCCGAAGCGGGCAGGTTATCCCAGTGAACCCATGAAATTTCACTGTCCTGGCAGTACCCGTTGTTATTTCCCATCTGGCTGCGGCCAAACTCATCGCCTGCCAGCAGCATCGGGGTTCCGTGGGAGAAAAACAGCGTGGCCAGGAAGTTACGTTTCTGGCGCTCGCGAACGGCGTTAATGCCTTCGTCGTCAGTGGGGCCTTCCACGCCATAGTTATAAGACCGGTTATCGTTGTGACCGTCGTTGTTGTCTTCACCATTGTCGGCGTTGTGCTTCTCGTTGTAAGACACCAGGTCGTTCAACGTAAAGCCATCGTGCGCGGTGATAAAGTTAACGCTGGCCCAGGGACGACGTCCGCGCTGATCGTACAGATCGCCAGAGCCAAGCAGACGGGCGGCAAAATCGGTCGGGACATTGTTTCCTTTCCAGTAATCGCGCACGGTATCGCGATACTGATCGTTCCACTCCGCCCAGCCCGGTGGAAAGCCGCCGACCTGATAACCACCAGGGCCAATGTCCCAGGGCTCACCGATCAGTTTTAAGCGTGAAAGCAGGGGATCCTGCGTAATGGCGTCAAAGAAGCCGCCGCGGGGATCGAAGCCTTCTGGTTCACGGCCCAGAATGGTGCCAAGATCGAAACGGAAACCATCGATATGCATGGAGTCCGCCCAGTAGCGCAGTGAATCCGTCACCATCTGTAACACACGCGGATGAGAGGTGTTTACGGTGTTTCCTGTGCCGGTATCGTTAATGTAATAGCGATGCTGATCGGGTAAGGTGCGGTAATAAGAGAAGTTATCAATACCTTTAAAGGACAGCGTTGGCCCCAGTTCATTGCCTTCCGCAGTATGGTTATAAACCACGTCAAGGATCACCTCAATGCCCGCGTCGTGGAAGGCGCGGACCATATCCCGGAAACCCTGAATGCCTCGCGGACCAAAATAGCGTGTCGCCGGAGAAAAAAAGTTCAGCGAGTTATAACCCCAGAAATTTTTCAGTCCTTTATCCAGCAGGTGCTGATCGTCCGGAAACCAGTGCACCGGTAACAGTTCGACGGAGGTAATACCCAGGCTCTTGATATAGCCCACCGTGGACTGATGACTCATGCCGTCGTAAGTCCCGCGCATTTCAGGCGGCAGCGCCATGTTCAACTGGGTAAAGCCTTTCACATGCGTTTCATAGACGATCGTTTCAGACCAGGGAACCTGCGGGCGGTTTTGGTCCTGCCAGTCAAATTCGTTGGGGTCGATCACGCGACATTTTGGCGTGAAGGGGGCGCTGTCGCGATCGTCGAACGTCAGATCTTTGTCTTCGTGATACAGGTCATAAGCGAAGTGCGCCTCATTCCATGCGATGTCCCCGGCCAGTTCGCGGGCATAGGGATCGACAAGGAGTTTATTCGGGTTAAACCGATGGCCGTTTTCCGGATCGTAAGGACCGTAAACGCGATAGCCATAGAGCGCGCCGGGCTGCAAGCCGGGCACGTAACCGTGCCAAATCTCATGTGTGAACTCGGGCAAATCCAGTCTGGCTATTTCATTTTTTCCGCTTGGGTCATAAAGACACAGCTCCACGCGTTCTGCATGGGCAGAAAACAGCGCAAAGTTTACGCCTTTGCCATCAAAGTTCGCCCCAAGTTGCTGGCCCGATCCCGACGTAATTTCAAAACGATGATTTGACATCTGTCCCTCTCAATTAACGAACCCCGTTACGGTGTTTCAATCCATGTACTGACCTGCTTTCAGCAAGCTAACAATGCCAGTGCCCAGTAGTTATTTAACGTTTCCAACGAAATACGGTCGGTCAGGTTGATCGTTTCGCCGCTCAGCACATTGCGATAACGGCGATGTGCCAGTTCATCCGGCAGCACGATCTCGGTGGCGGCCCAGTGCGTCGCTGGGGGCGCTTCCAGCTTGAGCTGCGCGTCGAACACAAGTCGGGATGTCACCACAATAATGGCCTCACTGCCCTGGGTTCGCGCAAACGCCAGCAGCCTGTCGGACTGCGCGCCCTCGGCCATAAGCGGCAGATAACTGCCCCGGGCAAAGAGTTCAGGCCTGTCCCGGCGTAAATTGAGCAGCGCCAGGGTGGCAAGCTGGTTAACCTGACCGCTGAGCCAGCTATCATGGCTACCGGGCAGGGCCGTCGTCGCAGAACGTAACATCGCTTCCAGGGCGGCATAATCCGGTTCACGTCGGTTATCAGGATCGACCAGGCTGAAGTCCAGTGCTTCGCTTCCCTGATACACATCCGGCACCCCGGGCGCGGTCAGCTTAATGACTCTCTGGCTCAGGCTGTTCACCAGGCCAGCACGGATAAAGGGTTGCAGCGCCTCAACGAAATCCTGCAGGAAAGGCTGATTTGCAGGTGAGAGCAGGTGACGCGCGTAGCCCAGCACGGCCTGCTCGTACGCGGTGTTGTTCTCGGTCCAGTCAGTGCGCAGTTTGGCTTCACGCAGGGCTTTTTCGACATAGCCTGCGAAGCGTTCGGCAAGGGCATCCAGCCCCGCACTGTCCCGGGGATCTAAGGTGGGCGGCCAGACACCGGCGAGCGCCTGATACAGCATCCACTCCACGGATGGTTCCGGCGCAGGGCCGTCCTCAAGGGCACCCACGGCCTGGCGATTGAGTTCGCGCCAGCGCGCCACGTTCTCGGCCCAGCGCTGGGGGGCTTCCGTCAACGTGTAAAGCCGCGCGCGCGCGTCTTCGCCTCGCTTGGTATCATGCGTCGAGCTGGCGGAAAGGGCGTCCGGCTGACGCGCAAGACGCGTTGCCATCTCATGGTGAAACTGCTGCGGGGAAAACTGCGTCTGTAAGGGTTCCGCGCCCACCTCATTTAACGCCAGCGCGCTGTTCTGTCGGTAAAACAGCGTGTCTTCGATGGATTTCGCCATCAGCGGACCGGTGAGTTGCTGGAAGCGGGTCCGGAAGCTGTTCGCCAGCGCGGTGGACTGGCTGGCGACGTCGCCCTGCATGATCTGCAGCAGGAAATCGAGCATGTGGCTGTCAGGTGCATGTTCCGACGCCCTGACGCCGTCAGCGACGGCCTGAAGACGTTGTTGGTCGTTGGCAGGCAGGCCGTGCGCATTGCCGTAGGTTCGATAGACCGGGAACGCCACCAGCAGTTCGCGCAGTGCGCTGCGGAGCCGCTCGGGATCAATCGCGATGTGTTCCCCCTCGGCAATGGCGCTGGCCAGGTCCATCAGGCGCGAAAATTCCCCGGCAAAATTGCGATCTGCCATCAGGCATTTTGCCTTACGAAGTTCGTCGTCCATCTGCACGACCTGGCCGCTGACGCTTTCACAGGCCTGGCGGAGGGCGTTGAGAGAGTGATTATCAACCAGCACATGCGACAGCGCGGCGATAAACTCATAGCCTGTGGTGCCGGAAATTGGCCAGTCGCTGGGGATCTGCTCGCCTTCACCCAGGATTTTCTCAACGGTGATATAACATGCCTCGCCGGCCTCGCGACGCAACTGCGTCAGATAACCTTTAGGATCGGCCAGTCCGTCAACGTGATCGACGCGCAGGCCGTCAACCGCGCCGCTGTGGACCAGTTCCAGAATAAGCCGGTGTGCATCCCTGAAGACGGTGGGATCTTCAACCCGTACGCCAACCAGCCCGGTCACCTCAAAAAAGCGGCGGTAGGAGAGGTCCCGTGCGGCATCGCGCCACGACATCAGCCGCCAGGGCTGCTGTTGATGCAATGCATCCAGCCCGGCTTTGCTGCGCAGCTGGAGCACGGCTTCTTCCTGTCCCTGCCAGCTTTCCGGCGTAAGCGGATAGTAACTTTCAAAATAGGCCAGCGCAGGCTTGCCGGTCTGGGGATCGCGTTTAACGGCAAGGTCGCCATTCTCCAGAACGGTATCAATATCATCACCCAGAAACGGCAGCGTCAGACGGCGTGACCAGTCGATGTCGAAGTAGTCGGCATAGCGACTGTCTTTACCGTGTTCAAGCACGTCGTGCCACCAGCCGTTCTCCAGCGATGCCGCCATGTGGTTGGGGACGATATCAATGATAAGCCCCAGTCCGGCCTGTTTTAACGTGCTGACCAGACGATCAAACCCCGCGCGTCCGCCAATCGCCGGGTCGATTTCATTAACATCGGTCACGTCATAACCGTGAGTGGAGTCACGGGTGGCGGTAAAGATCGGTGAGGCATAGAGATGGCTGATCCCCATTTTTTTCAGATAGGGCACCAGCGCTGCAGCGCGATCGAAGGTCATGCCATTGCGGAACTGAATACGGTAGGTGGCGGTTGGAATGCTCATTTAGGTTCTCCGGCAGCCAGACGAACAACGATCGCGTTTTGAGGGAGCGCATCGGTGGATTCTGGCCAGGCGAAGATTGTCTCGCCCGGCATCGCCGGCAGGGCGCGATCCTGTTCGCCGATGTTGAATGCCATTGATAACGTGCCCGCCGGGAAACGCCAGCTCACGGCAACAAATCCCTCTGCGGTGTCCAGTACCTTTCCGCTGTTTCCACCCGCCGTCGCCAGCAGCGGCACAATATGCTGCTGCCGGAGTGCCAGCAGTGAGCGGGTCAGCTTCAGCCAGCGTTTTCCTTCTTCGCTCTCCAGCTTGCTCCAGTCCAGTTTTGAACGGGTAAAGGTCGCTTCATCGTTAGGATCGGGAACGCTCTCGCCCTCATGACCGGCATGTCCTTCAAACTCTTTCGCCCGGCCTTCCCGCACGGCTTTCGCCAGATCGCCATGGAAATCTGTAAAGAACAGGAAAGGATGGGTTTCGCCGTACTCTTCCCCCATGAACAACAAAGGGATATGGGGCGACAGCAGCAACGTTGCCAGCAGCACCTGAGTACGTTCGGCACCGGCCAGAGAAATCAGCCTTTCTCCCTGCGCACGGTTGCCAGTCTGATCGTGGTTCTGGATAAAGTCCACGAAGGCCACCGGCGGCTGTCCGGTACTGTCAACACCGCGCGCTTCACCAGACTGCACTGAGACCTCGCCCTGGTAGACAAACCCTTCAGCCAGCGCGCGTGCCACACGTTTTTCCGGCCGATCGGCAAAATCTTTGTAATAGGCATGCGTTTCACCTGTGGCAAACACATGAACGGCATTATGAAAGTCATCATTCCATTCGCCGGTGAACAGTGGGGCGGTGCCATCTTCCGCTCTGGGATGCAGGAAAATCACGTTGCGACAGTCTTCGGTGGTGAGATGGATCTGGCGCTCGGGAATATCTGCGCGAATGCGTTCAGCGATTTCGATCAAAACAGGCGTGTCGGAAACGTCTTCAATCTGGTCGATGGCATCGAAGCGCAGGCCGTCCAGGTGGTATTCCTGCAGCCAGTAGAGCGGGGCTTCAACAATATAACGTCGCACCGCATCCACATCATAGGCAATGCCGGCGCCCCATGGCGTCATCCGGTCTTTATGGAAGAAGTCTGGTGACAGCAAGGGCAGATAATTCCCTTCCGGGCCGAAGTGGTTAAGCACGATGTCCAGAACAACCGCCATGCCATAGCCATGAGCCGCGTCAATAAACGCTTTAAAGTCATCGGGCGTTCCGTAAGCGGCATGTGGCGCGTACAGGAGCACGCCATCGTAGCCCCAACCGCGCTGCCCGCCAAACTGAGAAACGGGCATGACTTCAATCATGGTAATGCCGGTTTCCGCCAGATAAGGCAGTTTCTTTATCGCAGCCTGGAGCGTGCCTTCTTCGGTGAAGGTGCCCATATGCATTTCATAAACCACGCTTTCCTGCCACGGGCGGCCTTGCCAGGTGGTGTTCTGCCAGCGGTAGTGAGCAGGATCGACGACCAGAGACGGGCCATTGACGTCATTCTGTTGCGCGCGTGAAGCGGGATCGGGAATCACCGTGCCATCGTTCAGCACAAAGTTATAGGTTGCCCCCGCCTGTACATCGCTGACCTGCAGCTCAAACCAGCCGTCTCCGGCGGGCGTCATGGCAAGATCTTTATCCGAAAGTCGTAAACTAACCTGCTGTTGACCCGTTGCCCAGACGCGGAAACGCACGTTGCCATCGGCCAGATATTCGCTTCCCCAACTCTTAAAAAAAGATGTAGATACCATTCCGTTGCCTCTTTAACCAGAAAGTACGCAATAAGCACCACCACGCTATCGGTAAGCCGATGATGCGAATGCAAAATGATGTTAGCGAGATCAGGAGCCCGGGAGGTCGGTGCGCCTTAACAGCCTTTCCCCGTGCCATTATTCAGATATTGTTATGTGTAATACCGCATGAGGCACCCGGCAGTGCCTGCTTCACACAACACTCTCAACAAATAATCATAGACCAGGTTCCAACATTTACTGCCGCCGCGCGCAATGTACCCTGTGGCTTTTCCCCCCAGCGAGGCCGGGCTGTCCGATGAGCCCGGCCTCCATTTGCCTCTGCACAGGGTAAATCAGAAAAAGAGCACGGGCATCAGGCAGAAAAAAACCGCCTTTAACAGCGGTTTTGACGCAAACAGACCAGGTGGACGCCCATTCTGCGTGCGTTTAAGGTGTCAGCCCTCCCGTGGCAGGGCGGGCTGCTACTGTCATCAGGCCGGAATGGATTCGGCCTTCTGGCTACGCGACCAGACGCGGTGTTCTGCCATCGCAGCAGTAAAATCATTCATCAGCGCGATTTCAGCATTATCGGCTTCCACGATGCCTTCCTCCTGCTGATTTTCATCCAGATCAAACTGCGCTTTGAAACGGCGTGCTTCACCACTCAGGCCAATGACTTTCAAATGTTTGTAAGCCTCCAGCAGGAAGTAGCGTGCATCTCCGCTTTTCAGCAGGGCATCAACGTTACCGTCGGGGACGATCACCGCATCAAAGGTCAGCGAAGGTAGCCCGTTAAACGTGGCATCGATCGGCAACAAAGAACCATCGTCCGCGCTGACCTGGCCCATATGCGCCGCCAGCAGTTTGGTGTGCACGCCAGCAGCGGTGAGATGCTGCAGAATAGCCAATACGTCGTCGGCTTTTACGCCTTCGCTCAGCAGCAGCGCGACCTGACGGCCTTTGATGTCGGCATCGGGAATGGCATACAGGCTCAGGCTGTCATCGCGCTGCAGGCCATTGACGTCTTTTGGCGGGGCGGTGTTGAGCTGCTCATCGCTGAGATCAATCCCGAGGTTGGCGGCCACCCCTTGGGCCAGTTTGACATTGATGCGCAACAGATGGTCCACCACGCGTTCACGGATGTAAGGGCGGGCCACCTTACTCAGCTCAAAAGAGTAGGCGGCAATGATGTGCTGCTGTTCAATGTCAGTCTGGCTGTTCCAGAACAAACGCGGCTGGGCATAATACTCACCAAACGAGGGGCTACGTTCGCGAACTTTGTGGCCTTCAACGCGCTCCTGATAGCTTTCGAAACCGCCCCCTTTTGCAGCAGGCGGTGTTTCCCGTGGCCAGTTGTCGTTGATAGAGTTGGGTTCGTAGTTGGCCGGATTCGTATCAATATCCATCCGGTGCATGCCCTGCCGCTGGAAATTGTGGTACGGGCAAACCGGGCGGTTGATCGGGATTTCGTGGAAGTTTGGCCCACCGAGGCGGCTGATTTGCGTATCGGTGTAGGAGAACAGACGGCCCTGTAACAGCGGATCGTTAGAAAAATCGAGTCCCGGTACGAGATGCCCCGGATGAAAGGCAACCTGTTCCGTTTCAGCAAAGAAGTTATCCGGATTGCGGTTCAGCACCATTTTGCCGACGCGCACGACGGGCACCAGCGCTTCCGGAATCAGCTTGGTGGCGTCCAGAATATCGAAGTCGAACCGGAACTCATCTTCTTCCGGGATCATCTGCAGGCCAAGCTCAAATTCCGGGAAATCTCCCGCTTCAATCGCTTCCCACAGATCGCGGCGGTGGAAGTCGGGGTCGCGACCGGTCAGCTTCTGGGATTCATCCCACAGCAGCGAGGCTTTGCCTGCCAGCGGTTTCCAGTGGAAACGAACAAATGTCGCTTTGCCTTCATCGTTAATCAGGCGGAAGGTGTGAATACCAAACCCCTCCATCGTGCGGTAGCTGCGCGGAATACCCCGGTCAGACATCGCCCAGATCACGTTGTGCAGAGTTTCAGGCTGTAGCGACACATAGTCCCAAAACGTGTCGTGAGCACTCTGTCCCTGAGGGATTTCATTATGCGGCTCAGGCTTTACCGCATGTACAAAATCGGGAAACTTGTGGGCGTCCTGTATAAAGAACACCGGTGTGTTGTTACCGACCAGGTCAAAAACGCCTTCATCGGTGTAGAACTTGGTAGCAAAACCGCGAATATCACGCACCGTATCCGCTGACCCCGCGCCGCCCTGGACCGTCGAGAAGCGCACAAATACCGGCGTGATTTGCTCTGGCTCACTCAGGAAGTGCGCCTTAGTTACATCCTTTAGTGAGCAGTAGGGCTGAAAGTAGCCGTGGGCGGCTGAACCGCGCGCATGCACGATGCGCTCCGGAATGCGCTCATGGTCAAAATGCGTGATTTTCTCCCGCATGATGAAGTCTTCAAGCAGCGTCGGCCCACGTGAGCCGGCGCGTAATGTGTTCTGATCATTTGCAATACGGGTGCCCTGATTGGTCGTCAGCGGGCTGTCCGTTCCGTTTTTACGGTTCGCTTCCAGTTGATCGAGTTTCGTGCTGTGCGTGTCGGGTGCTTTAAGGCTACCCGGCGCGGTGGGTTTTTTACCCGGCGGCGTCGGTTCGGCTGGGGGTTGATGTGAACCCTCTTTAGGTGCCAGCGAGCCCAGTCCGGGTTGTGAGGATTCCGGACCCGTTGTGGGGGCTGGGTGATTCAGAGGATTATTCTTTTTCTCATTCGACATGACACGTTGCTCCAGCTTTTTTTTACTACTTGAGGTGCCAGTAAATATAGAACAACTTAATTAATAAGCTTATAAATATTGCGTTTAATGGTGCTGGTAAAATAATTATCGGATGGCGTAACGCAAAATCAGGGAGATATTAAGAAAGGAGAAAATAATTTAATGATGAAACCAAATGGTTATTTAAGCGTGGCGGTGGTGATTTAATATATTGATATTTATCGGTTTGTTATTTATTGGTCGGGGAGGTTATTGTGTATTGATGGCGTGAAGCTGTTTTATCAAACCAGGCCTTTTCTGAAAATGCGGGGATTAAGTCGGTTACGCTTCGCTAAAGTCGGCTGAGTTTTATTTTTTCCGTTGCGCTTATTAACGCGCAAGCGAAGCCGATATTATCCGTGAGCAATCGGTATTTAAACATGGGGATCGTTATCCTTAACGGGAATAACAGGCAGGGGTGAGAAAGGGTGAAAATCGCCAGTCCATGGCGTATTACCTCCTTAAGGCGCCTTACTCAGATCTACTTAGAGGTGCGACGGCTGTTTTTGCCTCCTTTCCGACCGGCCTCCCTGGCTCTTTCAGGATCGTTTTTGAAATTACCTCCGCTGGCTTTGCCTCCTGCACTGCCCGCTTCACTGGCTCGCTCAGGATCGTTGGCAAAATTACCGGCACCACCTCTGTATTTCTGTTGTGTCATAGACAAGACCTCATATCAGGGTTCCTTAGATAAGAAGGACTAGCTAGTCACAGCGGTAAGTTTAGTTCTGATACGAAATTATGCCACTTTGTCATCCCTTGTTCCTGGTCGAAATCTAAGGGTATTTACTTGTAAAATCAGTGAATAAATTCTGCCCGCAGACTAAACAGGTCGGGCGCCGCAATGTGCTGTTATACGTCATCCGTTACACTCTGCCCGTCAGTGCGAAATTATTGGTAAAATAAAGCATTAACTTATTGAAAGTTATGCTCTAAATGGCGAAATTTGAATTAGCTGTTACACTTTCTGAATACCGTTCAGGAGTGTTTATGAAATTAGGCTTTGCATGTAAGTACTTAAACGAACAGGGCAAGCAATATTTTCCCTTCCGCGCGACCACGCGTACCCGTTTTCTCGGTCTGGGTGAGGCCCAGCGCACCGCGCTGATTTACGAGATTTCAAAGACAAATTTGCAGAACCTGTATCTGACGCTGGAAGCTATTGCGGCACTGCCAGAGGCGTTAAGGATGATGCGCATTGGCAGTGATTTACTGCCGCTGTATACGGTGCCGCAGGCAAAGCCGTTATTTGCAACGTTTTTACCCGAGCTGTATCCGCTGTTCGCCCGCTGCGGCGAGCTGGCGCGGACGCATCATATCCGGCTGTCATTCCACCCGGGACAGTACAGCGTGCTGGCGTCGGATAATCCTGATGTCGTGTCACGTGCCTTAGAGGATGTGGAATATCATGCTCTCTGTGCCTGCCTGATGGGCTACGGCAAAACCTTTCAGGATTTTAAAATCAACATTCATATGAATGGCAAACTCGGGTTTGAAGGGTTCAGGCAGGCATTTCAGCGGCTCAGCCCCGAAGCCCGGTTGATGCTGACGGTGGAGAACGATGAGATATCGTGTTCGCTGGATGATGTGCTGCAGGCCCGGTCGCTTTGCCCTGTGGTGCTGGATATTCATCATCACTGGGTTAAAGAGAATCAGTTTATTCAGGCCAGTGATGCAAGGATGGCGCAGATTATCGACTCCTGGCGCGGCGTACGCCCGGTGATGCACTACTCGATTTCGCAGGAGGGAATTATTCCGGCCGAAGGCTTTCCGGACCAGCAGGATCTCAGTGTGCCGAAAACCAAACTGCGTGCGCATTCTGATTACTATTTCAATGCCACGCTCAACGGCTGGGCCTTGTCCTTCGGCGACTTCGATATCATGTGTGAGGTAAAAATGAAAAACCTGGCGCGTGAACAACTGTATGACTGGGGCAGGCGTAATAGCCTGATTACCTGAGACGTGCCCGTTGCGGGTCTGAAGTGACGTCAGCGGCGGGCACCGGCTTACCCGGCCAGCAGCCCGCAGTGGCTGTTGCGCTTTGATCGCGACGGTCGCAGCGCGATCGGGAATGCCAGAAAATCGTTCAGGCCGGTATCCTTTGTCTGAGGATAACGCCGCGTAGCCAGCACCTGACCTGTTGCTTCGGCGATAACCTCTGCCAGCAGATCCCATTGGCTAAGGGCGCATATCAAAAGGCCTGCCGTTCGCCTTGACGGGCAGGGCCGATGAGAGGATCCGGGATGGGTTTCTGCCGCCAGCGAGTGTGTCCTTCGCTGGCGTTTCCCTGCTGACAGCCTAACGAAGGGGGAGGTTCCTCCTCGTACAGCTTGATGAGTGACGAAACATGCTTCTCCCAGCCGTAATTAAACCCAACGGCAGGAAAATTCACAGAAACGGGCGAAAGATAACGCGCGACGAGCAGGGTTATCACGCCCTCTTGCTCAACTATTGTCGTGAAAAGATTGCCAGACAGGCATAAAAAAGCCCCTGAATCAGGGGCAAATTTTTAGGGAAGGCAAAGCGTCCTTGCTAAGTAGCGTGTCATCACAACAAAATTAAAAACGAGCCTCGCCCGGCGTACGCTGAAGCACAATCTCCAGGGCCTGACGATAGATATCCTGTTTGGTCGCGTCGGTTTCGCTTTCCAGTTTATGGATTAAGCCCAGCACCATATCTTTTTCAGAAACGTGTGCTTTAAAGGCCGCGAGTTCTGACCAGGTCTCTGCAATCACATCTTTTTCACTGGTGAAATGCTCACCCGCATTCATGAAATATTCAGAAATCTGAGACTCGGTATTGGTTGTCGTTTGCATAGTAGCCTCAAAATCGTGGAAACCGTTTCTGCCCGTGGCAGAGAAAAATTTTGCATCTGAAGGTGGAAATCCACTCACCTTCAGATGCGGTGCAAGGCACCTTTCGTTACAAGTGACTTAACATCACGCCGTAAAGTTATACAAAAAAATTACCTTTGTACAATTTTTTGCGAAAAAAAATCGGTGGTCGGAGGAGTTTTTTCACCATCAGCAACGCTGTGTAATGGCTCTGCTCGGTATTTTACTCTGATTTATAAGGGTTTTTTTCATTTTTCCGCGTTTCGGTTTCCTCCTCGCTGTTGTACAAGACTGTACAAAGTTGTACAGATCAAGCTGTATAACCTGGGATAAAACGGCATCAAAACGCTGCCCGCCAGGAAAAATCTGTACAACATAACGCTGATAAAGCCGCGTTGAGCCCGATCCCTGTCCGCTGGCAGGTGCGATAATCTGTCAAAGCGACAGGATGGCGCTGCGCTGCCGGGTGGCGAGATAGCGTCAGAGATGACGTCCATGTTGCATGCGCGTCAGAAATCAGAAAGAGGGCAGTAGCAACCCTGTTTGTGCGTTACAGGGGCCTGACGCTGGCTTTGTGGGCGGCGTTGCAATAATTCACTTCCTTCTGCCCCCGCAGGGCGTTAAGGTTTACGCCTCTCGAATCAGAAGGAAATGATAATGGTTAACGACTATTTTTCGCTGCCGCCGGCAGGCATGACACAGGAACAGCATAAACGTACGGTGGCGGTTGCGGCGGCACTGGCGGTGGCAAAAGAGTCCGTCAGCGCTTCAACGTCTGCGAATGGCTCGAAAGCGGCGTGGGATCTGCAGGCCGTGGCAAACGAAATCGCCAATCTGGCCGATGCGATTCAGGACGCGCTGGAGTCCGATAACGAAGTATAACGGTGTCAGTGCGCTGTCGTCAGGGCAGCGTCCGGCCCCTGGATTAGCCGCCGGGGCTCAGGTTGTCCGGGCGGCGCAGCCCGTCAGGCGTTGACGGCGATCCGCATTATTTCGCCGCGCGTTGTGTGGAGAAATAAGCCAGCAGGCGCGTCATCTTTTGCTGGGGTGAGGTGTCAGTTGCGCCACTGTCGCTGACGTCGCCCATCCAGCGCTCATCCGCTTCCGGATGCGGCCCGGTTAACACAACTGTCCCTTTGCCGTAGACGTAACGCGCCATCGCCACATCGCCATTACGGTAAAAAGCCACAGGTGTAAAACCGTCCTGCTGTGTCTGACCAACAAGATAAGGGCCATCCTGATAATAAAAGGTTTCTTGTCTGTGATCCCAGGTCACCGCGATCGTGTAATCACCCTCATCCGCGATGTGTGAGCCCGGACGTCCCACTTCAGAGTCAAGGGGCGAGGCGATGAGCCCCAGCCAGTTACTGTCCGCCAGGTAGGCTCCCATGCACAGACCGAGATAGCCTTTGCCACTGCGGACAAAATCGCGCACGGCACGGGCCCCTTCATCACCGAGCGCGTCATAGGCAGCGGGGATGTCCTGGCCGCCGCCGGGCTGGATATAAAGATCAAACTGGCGCAGGTTCTGTGCATTCAGCTTTCGTTTTTCGTGCTCACCGATATAGGCAATGCTGAGTGGCATCGCGACGCCACGAAGCGCTTTCACCACCATTTCAGAACAGCCCTCACAGCCTGCCGCACCGCGATAAACGGCAACGTTTAGCGGAGTTTGTGCCGCCAGGCTAACGCCGGATGCGACGCTCAATGCAAACAGCATCGCGGTGAAAATCCCGCGTCGATAGCGGACACGTTGTGATGCGTCAGAAGCGAGGCGCATGTTGCATTTCCTGTCAGACAAAGAAAGAGAAGATTTCCGTAACGGCCGCTGCCGCAACGGAAAGCCGGTTGGCTCAGGCAGCGTGCCAGGCCGACATCAACATACCGCAATCTGATGTTCTTGAGCAACTGCTCAATTCAGGGCGGTGATTATCCCGCACTAACCCTTTTGGCCGACGAGACTCTTGAGCACACCGCCGCCAGCGGGGTGGCGGTGTGCGCAGTCGCGCGCTGAACGCCCTTATTTGTTGTACCCTGAGGCGACAATTTTCGCTGCACCCGCCAGCACATCTTTACGCGCAGCGGCGTGCTTATCAGGCTGGGTGTAATAGGTTACCAGCACCAGCGGTGCATGATGCGGTGGCCAGATGACGGCAATATCATTGGTGGTGCCGTAATCACCGCTTCCGGTTTTATCTGCAACCGTCCAGCTGGCGGGCAGGCCTGCGCGTATGCTGTTAGCACCTGTTGTATTGCCTTTCATCCAGTCGGTCAGTTGCTGACGTTGCGCGGGTGCCAGCGCCTTGCCCAGCACCAGCTTTTTCAGGCTTTGCATCATGGCATCAGGCGATGTCGTATCACGCTTATCACCCGGGATAGCGGTATTCAGCTCCGGTTCTTTGCGATCGAGCCGAAAGGTGCTGTCGCCAATGCTACGTGCAAACGCATTGACCTGCTGCGGGCCACCCAGGCGGGTCAGCAGTGCGTTCATAGCGGTATTATCGCTGTATTGCAGCGCCGCCGCGCTGAGTTCTGCTACCGTCATGGTGGCGCCGACGTGTTTTTCAGTGATGGGGTTATAGTTAACCAGGTCGGCTTTATGAATGGCGATTTTTTCACTCATCAAGCCGTCCGCGCTTTCGCTTTTTTTCAGGATGGCCGCAACGGCGAAAACTTTACTGGTGCTGCATAGCGGAAAGCGCGCATCTCCCCGGTAGGTGAAAACGGTGCCATCGGTGGTGTCGGTTACCGCCACACCCAGTCGTCCGCCCGCGTTTTTTTCCAGCTGTTGGATGCCGCGTTGCAGTGCGGCCTCGTCAAAGCCGGCCTGGGCGGCAAGCGGCATCGCGAGTGCCAGCAGGGTAACGGCCGTGCTGGCGCGTCGTCTGAACAGATGAGTCATAGTCAATCTCCACTGATGAATGCCCGCCTCGCTGAACAGAGGCAAGGCATAACGGTTAGCCGCATCGTTGCGCGGTCAGGATTAAACGAAAAGTTGCCCTTCAGCCCCTCGTTAAACTTATGTCGATTTAAAAGATGTCTCGCGCCTGGGAAGCTGTCCGCTGAGGCCTGCATCCTGCTATAGCACGTTTTTTCTGAAGAAAAGCGTTAGCGGAGGAGATGGTAGGGGATTTCAAAATTCCGACAAGCGAGATAATTTGAGAGGAGCCAAAAGAATTTCTGGGGGTAAATGTGAAACATGATGTTCCGCTTAACGCACTTCGGGCTTTCGAAGCCTCCGCCCGCCACCTGAATTTTACCCGCGCGGGCCTGGAGCTGTTTGTCTCTCAGGCCGCCGTCAGTCAGCAGGTCAGACTGCTGGAAGAACGACTGGGCGTCGTCTTATTCCGCCGGTTGCCGCGCGGTCTGGAGATGACGGATGAGTCCAGGCTGCTGTTTGCTGAAGTGTCAGAAGCCTTCACGCAGCTTGAAAACGCCTGGCGTCGTTTCGAAGGGGGTGAGTACCGAGAGGTAGTGACTGTCGCCTGCGTGGGGACTTTTGCATTGGGCTGGCTGTTACCCCGGCTTGAGGCGTTCCGTCAGCAGCATCCGGCGCTGGAACTGAACGTACGCACCAACAATAACGTGGTCAACCTGGCGGGCGAGGGCGTGGACTATGCGATTCGGTTTGGCTCTGGCGCCTGGCCCGCCACGCAGAATGAACGGCTGTTTACGGCTCCGCTTACGGTGCTTTGTCGCCCCGACGTTGCCCGCCGCCTGCAACAACCCGCCTGCCTGTTACGGGAAAATCTGTTACGTTCCTACCGGGCTGATGAGTGGGACAGCTGGTTTACGGCAGCGGGGATCACACCGCCCAGGATCACCGGCCCGGTATTTGACTCGTCACGTCTGATGATTGAGGCCGCGTTTCATACGGGCGGCGTTGCGCTGGTGCCGGCGTGCATGTTCCAGCGTGAACTGGATGCCGGTACGCTGGCCCGTCCTTTTGCGCTAGAGATTGATGTCGGCAGCTACTGGCTAACCTGGCTCCGTTCAAAGAAGATGACGCCATCGATGGAAATATTCCGTGAATGGATAGGGCGGCGGGCAACAGGCGAAGGCGAATAGCCGGATAAGCCCGACAGCCTGTTGTGAATAACATTACTCGGGTCGAGGTAACCCGCGTTAACCGGATTAAGAGAGCAAGGCGGCCTGTGAGCCGCCAGCGGTTTTTTCACTGGCCCCCTTCGTCACAGGTGTAAAAAAACAGGGATTCATTTTATTATGCCCACTCTGCGTTCAGGAATGCTCTGCGCCGCTTTTTCATTTTCGCTGGTTTCCCGGTAATTAAGAAACCAGATGATAAACTCACTGTTATTTTTCACGCCAAGTTTTTTCATGACACGTTGCTTAATATAATATGCAGCGTGCACGGGAAGCGCCATCCAGTCTGCTATTTTATTCATTTCCATTCCCGTCATAAAAAACCACGTTAATGAAATTTCATCGGTTGTTAAAGATACTTTCTGTCCGTGACGGTTTTTTAATTCCATGCTGTGCTCCTTTCCCTTATAAGGCTGTCAGGTCAGGGCGCATCATAGCGCTGGGCGGCGGTGAGAACACTTCACGTATTCTTTACTTATCTTAATAATTATATTAACAGTTAAATCAGGTGTTTATATGTCTTCATCAGATCTGATCTACGCAGGCATGATCAGAAGCAGTCAGGAAAAGCATCTCTTACCGCACCGCGATACCGGGCGCGCCCCGCCGGGGGCCAGCTGAAACGGCTTATCACTGACGGGCCAGGTTTCTGTGATTCCGCTTTATCGAACGGTGTGCTGTGCGTGCGGGGATAAATACCCTGTCCTGGCATCAGGCCGGGAAGAATAATAAAAACGGCCGGAGGTTAACGCAACAGGCGGCGCCTTGTGTCTTTCATGTTGTGTCTTTCATCAAATCGCTATCTGAATAGCGATACGTCGGTATTAATATAAGGCATAACGACAATCATTATTTGCAGTTTATTATTGGCAGAAAATTAAATCAGTCAGCGCCAGAATACAAATGCTGCCGATGTTGACGCTGCCGTTCATCGGGACCAGACAGAAAAGCGCGTTAATTAACGGGAAACATGCAGGTGAACGGCCCACTGAAATACCGTGCGTGTGACCGTTTCAGGGTCGTGAACATGACGCAGCCACGGCGTCAGACAAAAAGCGCGCCACGAACGAAACAGGTTCAGGCGCAGAGAAAGCTGCAGGTGAAAGAATGACCTGAATGCAGGATTGCTGAACAGTTGCGTAAAACCTGCCCGGCGCGGCTGCAAAAAAATCTGTATCCACATCAACCGCTTCATATAAACCCTTGCCATTTCACTTGATCAAACCCGTTGATCGCGATTACTGTAATTATATACAGTTATTTTGAAAGGGGAGGTAAATGTGGAGCTTATCAGGCCAGCAAACGTCAGTGAGTTACTCGCGTTGCCGCTGTTTATGGAGCGGGTGCCATGTGGTTTTCCATCGCCGGCTCAGGACTACGTAGAGCAACGTATTGATTTGAACAAGCTGATCGTTCAGCACCCCAGTTCGACCTACTTTGTACGGGTAAGTGGAGAGTCGATGACCGGCGCAGGCATTAATGACGGCGATATGCTGGTGGTGGACAGCGCGCTAAGAGCCTCGCATGGCGATATCGTGGTCGCCTCTGTCGAGGGGGAATTTACCGTTAAGCGTCTTCAGCTTCAGCCCTGTCTGCAACTGATGCCGATGAACCGGCAGTTTAAACCGATTGCGATTAGCACGGAGGATGCGCTGGAAGTGTTTGGTGTGGTGACCTATGTGATCAAGTCGGTTTATTAATCATGTTTGCGCTGGTAGACGTGAACAACTTTTATGCCTCCTGTGAAACGGTGTTTCGGCCCGATCTAAAAGGAAAGCCCATTATTGTGTTATCTAACAACGATGGCTGTGTGATTGCACGCAATGCGGAGGCAAAAGCCCTGGGCATTACGATGGCCGTGCCCTTTTTCAAAATGCGGGAGATTATTGCCCGTCACAACGTGCAGGTTTTTAGTTCCAACTACGCCCTTTATGCGGATATGAGTACCAGAGTGATGACGCTGCTGGAGGAAATGGCGCCCTCGGTAGAGATTTATTCCATTGACGAAGCCTTTCTGGATCTGACGGGCGTCAGTCACTGTATGTCGCTCGACACCTTCGGCCGCGAGATCAAAACCCGAATAAAAAAAGAAGTTCATCTCAATGTGTGCGTCGGCATTGCCCCCACCAAGACGCTGGCAAAGCTGGCTAACCATGCCGCAAAAAAGTGGAGTAAGACAGGCGGTGTTCTGGATTTGTCCAACAGAGATCGACAGAAAAAGTTGCTTTCACTTGTGCCGGTCGCCGATATATGGGGCGTTGGCAGACGGCTCAGCCAGCGACTTGAGGAAATGGGGATTAAAACGGCAGATGATTTAGCCTGCCAGAGCACCAGCCTGATTCGTAAAAATTTCAGCGTGGTGCTGGAGCGCACCGTAAGAGAGTTGCGCGGCGAACCCTGTCAGGATCTGGAGGCGCTCGAACCCACCAAACAACAGATTATGTGCTCACGCTCCTTCAGCAGTCGCCTGTCAGACTATACGCAGGTGCGGCAGGCCGTCTGCACCTACGCCGAACGTGCGGCCGAAAAACTCCGCAAAGAAAAACAGTACTGCAGACAAATCGGTGTGTTTTTGCGCACCAGTCCACACGCGCCCGGCGAAAATTTTTACGGTAATCAGGCCACGGGGCAACTCCTGACGCCGTCTCACGATACGCGCGACATCATCCGGGTGGCGACCGAGATGCTCGACTATATCTGGATAGAAGGGCATCGCTATATCAAGGCCGGCATTGTCCTGAGTGATTTTTTCGACCATGGCGTAACGCAGCTGGATCTGTTCGACGAACGCTCGGTTAACCCCGGCCGTAACGATCTGATGCAGGTGATCGATTTGATTCACAAAGAGGGCAAAGGAAAGATGTGGTTTGCCGGGCAGGGGACGGAAAAACGCTGGGCCATGAAGCGCGAGATGCTGTCGCCGGCTTACACCACCCGCCTCAGCGATTTGCCCGTGGTGAAGTGACGGCGGCCGTCGTGACATCGGTTTCAGGCGCGGTCATAAGACGGAATGCTCTCATAAAGGGTCCGTTTTGTGCTGCCGCTCTGCGTAAACCAGGCTTTCTGGTCTAGGATGAAACAGGTATTCATTCGCCCTTAAGGAGAACATTGTCATGTCAGAACTCAGTAAATCTCCAGTGGCCGATCAGGCTGAACATAACGCGTTTTTCCCGTCAGCCTATTCTCTTGACCAGTTCACCAGCCCTAAATCCGATCTGAGCGATGCTGAATACGCGCAACCGTACTCAGGGCACAAAAAAATTCTGGTCATCTGCGCTGACGAGCGCTATCTGCCGCTGGATAACGACACGCTGTTTTCAACCGGGAATCATCCCATTGAAACCCTGCTGCCGCTGTACCACCTGTATCAGGCCGGCTTTCAGTTTGACGTGGCCACGCTGTCCGGACAGATGGTGAAGTTTGAACACTGGGCAATGCCCCAACAGGATGAGGTGGTGGTCGGATTTTACAACCATTGCCTGGCGCTGTTCCGTTCACCTTTAACGCTAAGCGACGTGGTGGCATCACTTACGCCTCATTCAGACTATGCCGGTGTGTTTATTCCGGGGGGGCACGGTGCGTTGATTGGGCTGCCAGAAAGTGAGGCGGTCGCAGAGGCGATTCGCTGGACGCTGGCAAACGATCGTCATCTGATATCGCTATGCCATGGCCCGGCAGCGTTTCTTGCGC
This sequence comes from Pantoea ananatis LMG 2665, assembly GCF_000710035.2. Taxonomy (GTDB): domain Bacteria; phylum Pseudomonadota; class Gammaproteobacteria; order Enterobacterales; family Enterobacteriaceae; genus Pantoea; species Pantoea ananatis. The sequence goes on from NZ_JMJJ01000004.1 coordinate 978,365, forward strand.
TGGGTAAAGGGGAAAACCCGCTTAACGGCTACGCTATCTGCGCATTCCCGGATTCAGCGGATAAGCAAACGCCCGATATCGGCTATATGCCGGGGCATTTAACCTGGTATTTTGGCGAGAAGCTTCAGGCAATGGGGCTCACGCTGGTCAACAGTGATATCAAAGGCACCGTACATAAAGACCGTCGGGTATTAACCGGCGACAGCCCGTTTGCCGCCAATGCGTTGGGTAAACTGGCTGCAGAAGCATTACTTAACGCTAACCGCTAAAGGCTCGCACCTGCGCCCTGAGCGGTCGCCTGCAATGCCTTCGTGCAGGCTTCTGCATCAGGGCTGGGATTCGGGGTATACTTGTGATCCACGCCTGAGATACAATCACGGGTGCATATCGTTTTCGGCCAGTGCCGAAGATGTCGCCTTTCACATTGGTCGTCATGAACAGCCAGCTATCTACAGCCTGTAAACACAGAGAACGCGGTCGGCCCAGAGAGTTCAATATGGAACAGGCTCTGGACAAGGCAATGATTGTGTTTCGGCAAAAAGGCTATCATGCCGCATCGCTGGCCGATCTCGGTGAAGCAATGAACCTCTCTGTCGGCAGCATCTACAAGGCTTTCCAGGATAAGCGTTCATTGTTTTTGCTGGTCTTTCAGCGCTATATCGCCGTTCGCAATGCGGATTTGCGGGAGCGGCTGGCTCAATACGCCACCGGCCGCGCGAAGCTAAGCGAGCTGTTGCAGTTTTATCTGGACTCCTCTCGTGGTGGTGAAGGGCGCACCGGCTGTCTCGTGGTCGGCAGTGCCATTGAGCTACAGGTGCTCGACGCAGAGCTGTCGCAGTTGGTTGCCCAGGTGATCAACCGCAATAAGCACTTTCTGATGTCATTACTGGAAGAAGGGCAGCACGATGGCTCAATATCCGCCGATCTTGATATTGAAACGGCCGCAGGCCTGATTTTGCGTATCGCATTTGGCATGCGCGTCACGGGCAAGGTCGCCGATGTTGCCAATGAGCAAGCGACCATCGCCCTGGCCTTGAAAATACTGGATTAACATTTGTCTATTTAGGAAGCGAATATTTCCTAAATTATAGCGCGAAGATGACAGCTAACGCATGAGATCTGATGCGCTAACAGGACGAATGGAAAAGCGCCATTTTGATAAGCGGATGAATATTAAATGAAAAGTAAAGTTTGAGGAAAATGCGTGAAACAAAACAGGACAGAGATCGGTGAAGAAATACACGCGCTTTTAGGAAGGATTGTGTCAGGTATTCTTCAGCCCGGAGAAGCGGTGACGGTACAGGACATTATCAGCGCGCTGCACCAGCAAAGTCTTCAGACGGCGTGCGAAAAGACCAGGCTGACTTGCGAACAGGCCATCCGCATCCTGGCGCATAAACTTCACTAGCGTGTGAGGATCATTTGCCGGACAGGGTTCTGCAAAGCAGCGGAAGCAACAGAAACAGTAAAAGTAGTAGAAACAACAGAAACAGTAACAGCACCAGAAGCAGTAACAGCGGTTATGCCGCTACTGCTCTGACAAAGATGACCCGCCCGAATAACGGCAGTCAGTTGCCGTGTCACCGCCCAAACAGCAACCCAATCAATTCACGACAAAGACGCTCTTCTTCCTGACTTGCCGACAGCTCAAGGCGGCGCAGCAGTTTAGTACAGATAGATTTACGGTTTACGTTCTGACCTGCGCGTAAAATATCAACAACGATCTGTCCCAGCAGCTCTTGCTGTGAAGGCAGGTTCGCCGCAGAAAAATAACGTGAGATATCGTCGGCGCTCTGAGGTAGGCGATGATTGTGTTGCATAGGTGCTCTCGCAGTGGTCCAAAAGTCGTCAGTTGAAAGTAGCATAAAGTTATACAATAAAATAAAACTTGTACAGCTATTTCGATGTAAAAATGAACGGTTGCTGGCGGAGAGGGAAAAAGCAGGCTGCAACAGCTCGTTGACAATGGAAAACAAAGAAGAGAGCAGGGCCGGACTGGGGTAATGCGGACGCACAGCGCGCCCGCGTAGAGGGATAACCCCTGACCGGAGGGTTAGTGTTCGGTCAGGTTGGCAGGCACCTGGCCAGTAACGGCCATCCAGTTGAGCTCTGCCCGCTCCCGTGTCGCGACGTTAATAAAGCTCTTCAGCCATTTACGGGCATCCGCGATTTGAATGACCCGCTCGTCGTCGATTTCATTGTCCGCCATAACGCTCAGCTGACGGATCAGCGAAACCACAGTTATCTCCTCATCCTGTAGGGCCAGGTTCAACGCAGCTTCACCAATAATCTTATGGCCGGTAGCTTCATCGTGAAAATACATATGCACCTCCTGAGTGAGTGAGAATGTCGTCGACCCAGTAATTAGTTTAGTAAAAGAAATGCATAGTGAAAGCTTAATTTCATTAGGCATTACCTATCAAATAAAGCCGTGAAAAAAGTGAACTTTGTGATAAGCGCGCTAAGCTCTTAAAAAGCAGGGAAAAAGCGCAATCAGAGAGGTTTTCCAGAAAGAAATTGAAGTGATTAAAGCACTAGATACGCGGTCATTGGCCTGAAATTAAGATAGGTGCTTGACAGTTAAAGGCCGAAATTGCGGCACTATTCGGATCGTAGCAGGTAAAATAAACCTGTTATGAGGCCCTAAAAGCGTTAAAAAAAGATCGCCAGACCGGCGAAAAGTCAGACGCAAGATGAAAAGTCACCTTAAGCTGGAAGCAGATAGCAGATAGCAGATAGCAGAAAACAGAACGGGTCTGACGTCACCCTGTTTACATTCGATTCTGACATCAGAATAAACCGGAGCGTGAGCGGCGTATTAACGAGCAGGGGAGACGATAAGGCGAGGGGAAACAGAACAGGGCTGCGGGCAATAAAAAAAGCCGCCCTGTTCGGGGCGGCACATTTATTAGTTTGGAACTTCTGAAACGGCTTTAACGTCGGTTTTATTAATCTGCTGTTTCACACCGTTTGCATCGGTGTAGCCCAGTAAACCGGCGTCAGATTCAGAAGGTTTGCCGTCACTAATAATGGTACGGCCATCGTTAGTGTGAATGGCATAGCTGGTACGAGTACAGCCACTTAATGCGGCCATGCCGATCAAAACGGCCAGCGGTAAAATCAGCGTCTTCTTCATAGTCTTCACCTTATATCCATGATGGAATTAATTAGTTATCAAGTTCACTCATGTTGCTGATCTGATCGCGATTAATTTGTTCGGTTTTGCCTGTTTGTGCATCACGATAAGAAACCAGCCCCGTATCGCTGTCAATTTGAGGCTTACCGTCGGTCACTATCGTGCGGCCGTCTGATGTTTTAATAGATTGGTTTGAAGAGCAACCTACTAACGTTGCCAGGGACAGAGCAAGTAAAACGGCGGCTGAGAAGGATTTAGTATGCATTTCATCTCCTTGAAGTGGACCTTGAATTAAACAGCATAGACGCTTTTGAGATTTTTGCAGGCCAAAGCGCGAAACGACATAAATGATGAAAAGAAAATAGCGCGAATAGCTAAAACAGAGCAGGAAAGCATCCTGTCTCTCAGAAAATTCACATTTAACGCCTGTCGTTAGGTATTTCATCGGGCGCTCTGTAACCTTGGTAACAGGTTAACTAAATAAAGGAATCGACAATGAAATGGCAAATGAGTGCAGTCGCAGCGTTATTAATGGGTTCAGTGAGTGCTTATGCAGCACAATCAGACAGCATGAAAAATCCCCTGAGCGTTCATGTATTAAATCTGGAGTCGGGCACGCCAACGCCGGGTATTTCCGTTGACCTTGAACATAAAGAGCAGGATAAGTGGGTAAAACTTTCCTCCGGTGTTACCGATAAAAACGGCAGAATTAGTGCGCTGTTTCCCGCAGGGAAAAAAGTTGAAACAGGCGATTACAAAGTCGTCTTTAAAACAGGCGATTATTACCAGAAAGTTCAGCACAAATCCTTTTTCCCGGAAATTCCGGTGATATTCCACATGGAAAGCAGCGAGCCTCATTACCATATTCCGTTACTGCTGAGTCCCTACGGCTATTCAACCTATCGCGGTAACTAATCTCACCCGGCAGCGTCACTGCTCAGCGTCACTGCCGGCCCAGTGAGGGGCACTTCGCGTAGGCAGCATGCCGCTGCTGACCCTCTACCTGCCGCCCTGCGTCTCCTGCAGGGTGGCGGAACGCGCCCGCCGTATTCGTCTTTATTCCACTGCCTTATTTAAACACTTTTGCTGATGCCCAGGCTATCATCGGTTAAATTGCCCTGACAGGTCGGTGCGCCCGCGTGGCTCTCCGGCGAAGGTCAATGACACCTAATCAAGCAGAACGCCCCATGCCCTGCTTTCCGTACAGGAGAATCGCTGATGTTAAAAGGATTAACCGTGGCTGCTGTGTTAGTGCTGTCGGGCTGTAGCCTGATGCACAAGTCGTCGCCCGCGCCAGAAACGTTACACTACCGCTGTGGCACATTGCCGCTCACCGTGACGCTGGATAATGCCAAACAGCAGGTAAGCTTTATCATGGACGGCAAGCCGCTGACCCTGACACAAACGGTTTCCGCTTCCGGCGCTCGCTACAGCGACGGTCACTATGTTTTCTGGTCCAAAGGAAACGGCGCCTTTATTGAGCGCAATGATAAGATCGTTGTAAACGATTGCGAGTTGCAACCTGCCCGTTAACGTTACCGGAGTGAATGTGCATCATGAGTGACAGTGACATGCTACAAACTATTGCCCATCTGCGCCGTGAATATACGCGAGGTGGGCTGCGTCGCAAGGATCTACCCGATAATCCGCTGGCGCTGTTCGAAAGCTGGCTAAAGCAGGCCTGTGAGGCGCAACTGCCCGATCCCACCGCCATGACGGTGGCCACGGTGGACGAGCAAGGGCAGCCTTATCAACGTATCGTGCTGCTCAAGCACTACGATGAGCAGGGCATGGTGTTTTACACCAACCTCGGCAGCCGTAAAGCACAGCAGCTGGGTCACAACCCGCGTATTTCCCTCCATTTTCCCTGGCACTTTTTAGAGCGTCAGGTGATGGTGTTGGGCGAAGTCGAGAAGCTGTCGCCGCTGGAGGTATTGAAATATTTCAGCAGCCGTCCCCGTGACAGCCAGATTGGCGCCTGGGTTTCCCGACAGTCGAGCCGGATCTCTGCCCGCGGCGTTCTGGAAGGCAAGTTTCTGGAGCTGAAGCAAAAATTTCAACAGGGTGACGTGCCGCTGCCCAGTTTCTGGGGCGGTTATCGGGTGAAATTTAATACGATGGAGTTCTGGCAGGGGGGCGAACATCGTCTTCACGATCGTTTCCTCTATCAGCGAGATAACGACGGCTGGAAAATTGACCGACTCGCGCCGTAAAACTGCGTTTTCCCCCTCATCAGCGCTGGCACAGAAGGCGTCAGCGCTTTATGCTATAGCCCTTAATTTTTCCTTCCGCAACTCAGCGGAAAGCTGTGTACCAGCATAGGTGCAGCCTGATCAATTTGGAGTCAGTGATGACCAGCAGTAACCTGATACAACAATTGCAAGAGAGGGGCCTGATCGCCCAGGTGACGGACGAAGACGCGTTAGTAGAGAAACTGGCGCAAGGGCCAATTTCGCTCTATTGCGGCTTTGACCCCACTGCTGACAGCTTGCATTTGGGCCATCTGGTTCCACTGCTCTGCCTCAAACGTTTTCAGGATGCCGGGCACAAGCCGGTTGCGCTGGTAGGCGGCGCCACGGGCTTAATTGGCGATCCCAGTTTCAAAGCTGCAGAGCGTAAACTCAACACCAGCGAAACCGTCGGTGAGTGGGTAGAAAAAATCCGGACGCAGGTCGCACCCTTCCTGGACTTTGACTGTGGCGCCAACAGCGCGATTGCGGCCAATAACTATGACTGGTTTGGCAATATGAACGTGCTGACTTTCCTGCGTGACATCGGTAAACACTTCTCTGTTAACCAGATGATCAACAAGGAAGCCGTTAAACAGCGCCTAAACCGTGACGACCAGGGGATCTCGTTCACCGAATTCTCCTATAACCTGCTGCAGGGTTACGACTTCGCCTGTCTGAATGCGCTGCACGGCGTGTCCCTGCAGATTGGCGGATCTGACCAGTGGGGTAACATCACCTCCGGTATCGATCTGACGCGTCGTCTGCACCAGAACCAGGTATTTGGTCTGACCGTTCCGCTGATCACCAAATCGGACGGCACCAAGTTCGGTAAAACCGAAGGCGGCGCGGTCTGGCTGGATGCGAAGAAAACCAGTCCTTATAAGTTCTACCAGTTCTGGATCAACACCGCAGATGCGGATGTTTACCGCTTCCTGAAGTTCTTCACTTTCCTGAGCATTGAAGAGATTCATGCCCTGGAAGAAGAAGATAAAAACAGCGGAACCGCGCCGCGCGCGCAGTACGTGCTGGCCGAGCAGGTCACGCGCCTGGTGCACGGCGAAGAGGGGCTGGCTGCCGCGAAACGAATCACCGAGAGCCTGTTCTCTGGCGCGCTGAGCGATATGACAGAGGCCGACTTCGAACAGTTGGCGCAGGATGGTATGCCGACCATCACGCTAAGTGCCGAAGACGATCTGCAACAGGCTCTGGTCAAAGCTGAGCTGGTGCCTTCACGTGGTCAGGCTCGCACCATGATTGGTTCGAATGCCGTGTCGCTGAACGGTGAAAAGCAGTCTGATGCTGAGTACCGTTTCAGTGACAGCGATAAGCTGTTCAACCGCTTCACGCTGCTGCGTCGCGGTAAAAAGCATTACTGCCTGATTAACTGGCAGTAACCTTTCAGGGCCGGTTTCCGGCCCTTTTTTATGGCAAGGCACTACAGGGCAAAAAAGTGAAAAACGTTTTAGCAATTCAGTCGCACGTGGTGTTTGGTCACGCGGGCAACGCGGCGGCAGAGTTCCCGATGCGCCGTATGGGTGTGAACGTCTGGCCGCTGAATACCGTGCAGTTTTCTAACCATACGCAATATGGCCACTGGACCGGTACCGTGATGCCGGCCACGCACTTAACCGATATCGTCAAAGGCATTGCCGATATTGACCGCCTGAAAACCTGTGATGCGGTACTCAGCGGTTATCTGGGCTCGGCCGAGCAGGGCGAAAACATTCTGGAAATCGTGCGCCAGGTAAAAGCCGCGAACCCGGAAGCCTGGTATTTCTGCGATCCGGTTATGGGGCACCCGGAAAAGGGCTGCATCGTTGCACCCGGCGTGGCGGAGTTCCACTGCAAACTGGCGCTTCCCGCCAGCGATATCATCGCCCCCAACCTGCTGGAGCTGGAAATGCTCAGCGAACGCAGCGTAACCAGCGTAGAAACGGCGGTTGACGCGGCACGTATGCTGATTAGCCAGGGGCCGAAAGTCGTGCTGATTAAGCACCTGGCGCGCGCAGGGCGCCGCAGCGATCGGTTTGAGATGCTGCTGGTGACCGCCGGTGAAGCCTGGCACATCAGCCGTCCGCTGGTGGATTTTGGCGTTCGTCAACCGGTGGGCGTGGGCGATCTGACCAGTGGCTTGTTGCTGGTCGATCTGCTGCACGGGCTGTCGCTGCAGGCGGCGCTGGAACACGTCACTGCTGCGGTCTATGAAGTGATGCTGAAAACGCATGAGATGGGCGAGTATGAACTGCAACTGGTTGCCGCTCAGGATGCCATTGTCCGACCGACGCACGTCTTCCCCGCTGAGAAGCTGTAAAAAAGGGCCGGTTACGGCCCTCATCGTATCAGTTAAGTCCTTCCGCTTTGAGCGCGGCCTGAACCGACGGCCGCTCTGCAACGCGTTCAAACCAGTGTTGCAGGTGGTCCCGCGCGGCCAAATCCAGGTTCAGCGCTTTTGCCCAGCGGGTAACCACAAATAAATAGGCATCCGCGACGCTGAAGTGCACGCCCATCAGCCACTGTTTGTCTTTAAGCTCATCGTTTACCCAGGCAAATTTCGCCTCCAGCTGGCGGCGCACCAACGCTTTGTACTCCTCAGGCGCATCGTTGCGAAACAGGGGAGAGAAGCTTTTGTGTAACTCGCTGCTGATATAGCCGAGCCACTCAATGGTGTGATAACGCGTCAGGCTCCCCACCGGGGCCAGGAGGTGACGATCGGGTTTAAGATCGGCCAGATACTGCACAATCGCCGCGCCTTCCGTTAATACATTCCCATCGCTCAGCTGCAGGGCCGGCACCTGACCTTTGGGGTTGATCTGGCGAAAATCTTCACCGCGCTCGGTGAGCTTAGTCTGCAGATCAACATTAACCTGCGTAAAGTCCAGACCACATTCACGCATGACGATATGCGGTGAAAGGGAACAGGCACCAGCTTTACAAAACAGTTTCATAATGAGGCCACCATGTTGCGAATCGTGTTTGCATAGTAATCTCATGGCGCGGAATTGCCAGTAATAAGGCGCAGGAATGTGCGAGGCATTGATCGGCGACAAAAACAAAAAAAACCGGGCAGGCCCGGTTTTCGTGAAAAGTCATGACGTCAGTCAGGCTTTGTCTGCTGCCGTATCTTGAGTCATGCGGTTCAGCAGAGGGGCGGTAATCAGCATCAGCACGGCGATGACCGCCGTCGCGATACCAATCTGCTGGAAAACTCTGCCGTAGGTGGCCAGGGAGATCAGCGGATCGGTAACGTTTTCAGGAACGGCCATCAGGTTTGCCACTTTACCGGCAATGACCGCAGCGCCCGCCGTCGTCAGGAACCATGAACCCATGATAAAACCCATAAGACGCTGCGGAACCAGCTGCGCCACCATCGCCAGGCCAAGACCGGAAATCATCAGTTCACCAATGCTCTGCAGGCCATAGCTGAGAATCAGCCAGTTAACAGACACAATCCCCGCATCGCTGGCAAACTTCGCGCCGACCGGTAACACCAGGAAGGCTGCGGAACACAGCACCATACCGATGGCGAACTTGTGCGGCATGGGCAGTTTATCGCCCAGCTTGTTGTAGACGGCGGCGAGAATCGGGCTGGCAAGCATGATCCAGAACGGGTTCAGCGCCTGGAATTGCTCAGGGGCAAAGGTGATACCCAAAATGCTGTGCTCAACGTTGCGAATCGCAAAGAAGTTAAGCGACGTTGGCATCTGCATATAGAGCACGAAGAACACGATGGCTTCCACCATCAGCAGGAACGCAACAATCATACGACGACGGGCTGCGCCGTGAAGGGCAAAGGCTTCTTTGGCAAAGATGACAAAGATACCTAACGCTATCACGCCTAACAGCATGCGGGCGATTGACTGGTGGTGCAGCATCCAGTTTGCCAGGGCGACCAGGACGACGATTCCCACCAGGGTCATCAACAGTTTGCCGAACTGTAGTGGGGCAAAGTCCGGTTTAGAGCCGAAGTCTTTCACCAGGCGTTTGCAGAACAGGAAGTTAAGCAGCGTGATGACCAGGCCGACAACCGAGAGCGAAAACGCCACGTTGTAGCCGTACTTCTCCGCTAACCACGGAGTCAGCATCATTGAAAACAGCGAACCGATATTGATGGACATGTAGAACATGGTGAAGGCCCCATCAATACGGGGATCGTCTTTGTCATAGCACGTCGAGAGCAGCGAAGAGGGGTTAGCTTTAAACAAGCCACTTCCCACGGCAATGGTCGCCATACCAACATAAACGATGCTGACGTTGTGGCCCGAGAAGGCCACCAGGGCATAACCTATTGCCAGAACCAGCACGCCAAGAACGATGACGCGTTTGGTCCCGAGGACTTTGTCACCCAGCCAGCCACCGATGGCGACAAGGCCATATACCAGGGCGCTAAATGAGGAGAACAGGGTAATAGAGTCGGACTCCGACATCCCCAGTTGTCTCACCAGGTAAACCGCCATAATGGCCTGCAGGCCGTAGTAACCAAAACGTTCCCATAATTCGATAGAAAAGATCAGGTAAAACGCTTTGGGCTGTTTGAACGCGTTAAGGCTGACGGCCTCGTCGGTGTGTTTGTTTGCAGTTGACACTTGTACCTCTGTTATTTCATATCCTGTGTCGCGACAGGAATTAAGTCCGCGCCATGTGATCAGACCATGGGCCAGATTTTTATTAGATGGGAAAAACGGCGACTAATTTGGCTGAATAAAGGCGACAGGGCAAGCGTTTTCTACCTTCTGCCGGAAAGCGATCGTGTGGCGTTAAAACCTAAATAAATATTATTAGTTGGAATTTAATTCTGATTTTAAGCGTTTATGTGAAGTAATGACGTCGCGGTGGGGTTGCAGGAGTGTTAATAATGACATTAACTACTAAAGCGGCGTTACGCCGAGCTTTACAACGGAAAGTGATATTTTCTCAGGACAATCTGGCTATAAAGCAGGTTTTGACGCCGATTTGATGAAATAGTCTGCGTATTATGACGTTAATCTCCACCAAAGGCGTAAAAAGATTGATTAAGGTCACATTTTTGCCTGTTAATTCAGGCAGAGAAAAAAGCTTATCTGGGTACGGCGTGCCCGTAGCGCTTCGCTGTATCGGGTGGGAGACACGACAGAGCCGCACTTCGGGACTCGACATCCGTTGCCCCCTGCCGTAGCATCCTTATTTCGTTAAGAGGAATTTTGCTATGCCGTTACCTTTACGTCTCGCGTTAGTCGGCGACTATCGTCCGGAAGCCGTTGCGCATCAGGCTATTCCCCTGGCGCTTTCCCGTGCCGCTGCCCATCTTGCTATCGATATTGAACCTGAGTGGATCCCAACACCTGAGCTGGGCGATTTAACCGCCATCAGGCAAAGCCATGCCGTATGGCTGGTGCCGGGAAGTCCCTATAAAAATGATGAGGGCGTCTTCAGTATGCTGCGCTGGGTACGGGAAGGGGAAAAACCTTTTCTGGGTTCCTGTGGCGGTTTTCAGTATGCCGTTATCGACTATGCACGTCACGTACTGGGCTGGCATGATGCGAATCATGCAGAAACCAGCGATGAAGGGCGGATGGTGATTGCGCCGTTAAGTTGCTCGCTGGTGGAGCAGCGCGGTGAGGTGACATTTGAACCCGGTTCACGTATTGCCACCGCCTACGACAGCCTCTCCAGCGATGAAGGCTATCACTGCAACTTTGGCGTTAACCCGGACTTCAGTGCAGCGCTGGAAGGCAACAATTTGCGTATCACCGCCTGGGATCTCAATGGCGATGTACGCGGCATAGAACTGACCGATCATCCTTTTTACGTCGCCACGCTCTTCCAGTCCGAGCGTGCAGCCTTACAGGATAAGGATTCTCCGCTGGTGATTGCCTGGATGCAGGCGGCTCTGGATCAGCGTTAGATCAGAAAATAAAAAGCCTGTGTGTTCACAGGCTTTATCAGACAACACCTTCGCGTTATTCCACTTTATCCGGGTATTCGCACAGGTCCTCAATCAGACAGGCGCCACAGCGCGGCTTACGGGCCACACAGGTATAGCGACCGTGCAGAATCAGCCAGTGGTGGCAGTCCACTTTGAATGCCTTAGGCACAACCTTTAACAGTTTTTCTTCGACCTGCTCGACATTCTTGCCGGGGGCGAAATTTGTCCGGTTGCAGACGCGAAAAATATGGGTATCCACTGCGATGGTGGGCCAGCCAAAGGCGGTGTTGAGCACCACGTTTGCCGTTTTACGGCCCACACCGGGCAGCGCTTCCAGGGCTGCACGATCTTCGGGCACCACTCCGCCGTGTTGTTCCAGCAGAATGCGGCAGGTTTTGATGACATTCTCAGCCTTGCTGTTGAACAGTCCGATCGTTTTAATGTATTCCTTCACACCGTCCACGCCCAGCGCCAGCATCGCAGCGGGCGTATTCGCGACCGGGTAGAGCTTTGCGGTGGCTTTATTCACGCTGACGTCGGTGGCCTGGGCAGAGAGCAGAACCGCAATCAATAATTCAAACGGCGAGCTAAACTGCAGCTCGGTCGTAGGATGAGGATTAGCCTGCTGCAAACGGCTGAGGATCTCGGTACGCTTTGTCTGGTTCACACGGCTTTTCCGGTATTGCCTTGCGGTGCAGCCAGCGCCTGCTCTTCAGCACGGCGCACAGCACGCTGCTTCATTTTTTGATCGATCAGGTATTTACCCGCCAGCATCATGCCCAGACCAATAAAGGCGCCTGGTGGTAACATCGCCAGCAGCATCGGTGAATCCAGATGAATCACCTCAATTTTTAATGCTTTTGCCCACGGGCCTAACAGCTGGTCTGCACCGTTAAACAGCGTCCCGCTGCCAATAATTTCACGGAGGGAACCCAACACCACCATTGCGCAGGTTGCGCCCATCCCAATGGCAAAACCATCAAGGGCTGCAAGAGGGATGCTGCTTTTCGATGCGACGGCCTCGGCACGGCCTACCACGATACAGTTGGTCACGATAAGCGGAATAAAAATGCCCAACGACTGATACAGGCCATAGGCATAAGCATTAATCAGCATCTGTACACAGCTCACCACGGACGCGATGATCATCACGTAAATGGGGATGCGAATCTCCGAGGGCACCCAACGGCGCGAGGCGGAAATAAAGCTGTTGGTCAGGGTCAGCACCAGCGTGGTGGCCAGCCCCAGCCCCAACGCATTGGTGGCGGTGGCGGTCACCGCCAGCAGCGGACACAGGCCCAGCAGCTGTACCAGCGCCGAGTTATTTTTCCACAGCCCGCCTACCAGCAGGTTTTTAGCTTCACTCATTTGCGTCTCCACATTCGGGTAACGAAGAGAGTTTCCCTTTCAGGGATTCAATTAATAATGCCGTACGTTTGGTGGCATTCACGACGGCTCGTGGGGTAATCGTGGCGCCAGTGAACTGATCGAATTCGCCACCGTCTTTTTTAACGGCAAACGCTTTATCATCCGGACCTGTTACCACTTTGCCATTAAAGCTGTTAATCCAGTCAGAAATGCGCAGTTCTATTTTATCGCCTAAACCGGGCGTTTCATGATGTTCAATCACGCGGACGCCCAGCACCTTACCGTTAAAGTCAGCCCCGACCAGCATCTGTATCGCGCCGGAATAGCCGTCCGGTGCCGTCGTTTCCAGCGCCGCGGCAACAGGCTGGTTGCCTTTACGTGCCAGATAAAGATGGTGAGGATTGGTGTTACCCAGCGCCGCATTAGTGACAACGTAACATTCCTGCTGAATGTGGTTGTCGTACATATCGGTCGGCACCACCTGGTCCAGCAAATTTTTCTGCTGCAGTTGCGTCTGATGCTCAACGGTTGGCTTAGTGACCGTATTCACTATAGCCGTCACGCCGGTCGTAATGGCGGCAAACAGCGCCAGCGTCACGCCATTTTTGCGTATCGTGTCCAGCATCATTTAATCCTTTTGATGGCCGTAAACACGCGGCTGAGTGTAATAGTCAATCAGCGGTACGCATATATTAGCCAGCAATACAGCGAAAGCAACGCCGTCCGGATATCCGCCGAAGCTGCGAATTAACCAGATCAGCAGCCCAATCAGCGCACCGTAGAGTAAACGACCACGGTCGGTCGTCGAAGCGGTGACCGGATCGGTAGCAATAAAAAATGCCCCAAGCATAGTGGCACCTGAGAACAGATGAATCACTGGGCTGTTGAGCGTAGCGGGCGAGAACAGCCAGCCCAGCGTTGCGCAGAAGGCCAGCGACAGCAAAATGGCAGCCGGGATATGCCAGCGAATGGCGTTTTTCCATAACAGGAACAGACCGCCCACCAGATAACCCAGGTTAACCCACTGCCAGCCGAGACCCGCGAGCACACCACTGTAAATGGGCTGTGCCAGAAGTTGCGCGGCGCTGTGGCCCGCGCGCAGGCCGGTTTTGAATGTATCGAGCGGCGTGGCCTGGCTGACGCCATCGGCACCGAGCTGCAGCTGCTGCATCGTGTCGCCCGCAAGAGTATGGCCGGTAAAAATCATACTGAGTGAATCGAGCATCCCCGGTTTAATCATCTGTAACGCGTCCGGCGGCATCCAACTGGTCATCTGTACCGGAAACGAGATCAGTAGCACCACATAGCCTACCATCGCCGGATTAAAGGGATTTTGTCCCAGTCCACCGTAAAGCTGCTTGGCGATCACAATCGCAAAGACTGTACCGATCACTACCAGCCACCAGGGCGCCAGAGAGGGGATGCTGATTCCCAGCAGAATGGCCGTCAAGAGGGCTGAATTATCCGCAAGATTGGCAGCAACCGGGCTTTTGCGTAAACGCAGGATGGCCGCTTCGGTAAGCAACGCCGTTACCGAGGCCAGAATCACCTGCAACAGCGTGCCCACGCCAAAGAAATAACACTGCGCTGCAAAGCCCGGCAGTGCAGCCAGCACCACCAGCATCATGATGTTGCCGGTGCTGCGCCGGTTGTGGGTATAAGGTGAACTTGCTATACGAAAAGCCATTTAGTCCTCAGGTGTCAATGTCGATTGCGCTTTACGCGCTTTGGCACGTTCGATAGCAGCCGCAATAGCGGCTTTGCGCGCGTCAGTAGGGTGCTCAAGTTCCGGCGCCTGTTCGGCTTCAGCATTCGCATTATTGGCTTGTTCTTGCGCCATTTCCGCCTGCTCGACGTCACGGTGCGCCTCTGTTGCAGCCAGTGCAGCATCGCGGGAAGCGTCCTCCGCGCGAGCCAGGGCGGCGGCGGCTTTCTTCGCTTTGGCACGCTCCACGGCGGCGGCCACGGCGGCCTTGCGTGGATCCTCCGGCGGGGCGGGCTGCACATCCTCAGTACCTTCAGCGCTGGCGGCCTGCGCGGCTTTCTTCGCTCTGGCACGTTCCACGGCGGCGGCCACGGCGGCCTTGCGTGGATCCTCCGGCGGGGCGGGCTGCACATCCTCAGTACCTTCAGCGCTGGCGGCCTGCGCGGCTTTCTTCGCTCTGGCACGTTCCACGGCGGCGGCCACGGCGGCCTTGCGTGGATCCTCCGGCGGGGCGGGCTGCACATCCTCAGTACCTTCAGCGCTGGCGGCCTGCGCGGCTTTCTTCGCTCTGGCACGTTCCACGGCGGCGGCCACGGCGGCCTTGCGTGGATCCTCCGGCGGGGCGGGCTGCACATCCTCAGTACCTTCAGCGCTGGCGGCCTGCGCGGCTTTCTTCGCTCTGGCACGTTCCACGGCGGCGGCTACGGCGGCCTTGCGTGGATCCTCCGCCACCTCTTCAGACGCGTCCGGAACGGCTGATTTTTTTGCTTTAGCACGCGCAATAGCGGCTTCAACCGCCGCTTTGCGTGGATCGGTCGTCTGGCGGCTCAGTGCCTGGGTTTCCGACTGGGCTTCAGCCTGGCGCAAGCGAGCCTGAGCATGGCGAGCCTCGGCGACGGCCTCTTCGTTTCCACCAGATTTTGCTTTCGCACGTGCCTGAGCCGCAGCCAGTTCAGCACTGTCGCTGCGCGCTACGCGCTGCTTCGCCTCTGCATGGCGTGCTTCACGTGCCTGTTTTTCCCGTTCGAGTCGTGCCTGACGCGCTTCAAACCGTGCTTTCGCTTCCAGCGTCCGTTTGGCTTCCAGATCGATAGCCCGCAACTCGGCTTTTTCCTGGCGGTAATACTGCACCAGCGGGATGTTGCTGGGACAAACATAGGCGCAGGCACCGCATTCAATACAGTCATCAATATGGTGCGCACGGGCTTTATCATGATCGCCGCCCTTGCTGTACCAGTAAAGCTGCTGCGGCAGCAGCTTAGCCGGGCAGGCATCAGCACAGGCAGAGCAGCGAATACAGGACTGCTCCTGCTCGTCGTTGCCCATTTCCGTGCTGGACGGTGCCAGAATACAGTTGGTGATTTTAACCACCGGGACATCCAGTGACGGCAGGGTAAAGCCCATCAGCGGGCCGCCCATAATCACCATCTGGCGTGGCGAGGGATGAAAACCGACCTGATGAAGCAGATGACTGATTGGCGTACCCAACCGGCTCCACACATTACGTGGCTGGGCGATGGCTTCACCTGTCAGCGTGACCACGCGCTCGGTGATGGGCTCGCCATTAATGATGGCGCGCTTAACCGCCCAGGCCGTGCCGACGTTTTGCATCAGCACGCCAATGTCCGTCGAGCGTCCGCCGTGCGGCACTTCCATACCGGTAAGAATTTTGGTGAGCTGTTTGGCACCGCCCGAAGGATACTTGGTGGGAATGACGCGAATCTGGAGATCGCGCTCACCGCCCAGCGCCTGCTTCAGAGCGGCGATGGCTTCAGGTTTGTTATCTTCGATGCCAATTAAAACGCGATCTGCCTGTAAGACCCAGGCCAGAATCCGGCTGCCTTCCAGCACTTCGGCTGCGTAATCCTGCATCAGCCGATCGTCAGCGGTGATATAGGGCTCACACTCGGCGGCATTGATAATCAGCGTTTTAACGCCCCGCAGGCCGCCTTTCAGCTTAGTGGCGGTCGGGAAGCCTGCGCCGCCCAGGCCGGCGATGCCGGCATCGTGAATGCGTTTCAGGATGACGGCTCGTTCATGCTGACGGTAGTCCGGCAGCGGTTCCAGCGGCATCCAGCGGTCCTCACCATCCGGCGTCAGGAAAATACACAGCTCTGACAGGCCCGAAGGGTGAGCCGTCATGTGCTGGGCAATATCCTCGATGACGCCGGACGTCGGTGCGTGCACCGGCAGCATTCTGCCCTGGCCAAACGTCAGTGGCTGACCGCGCAGTACGCGATCGCCCGGCGATACGCAGATCTCACCTTCATGACCAATATGCTGTTTCAGCGGAATAATAAACCGGTGCGGCAGCGGCAGCTCGGCCAGCGGCGTACCGTTAGACTGGGTTTTCATTTCAGGCGGATGAATGCCGCCCTGAAAATCCCAGGTTTTCTCTTTTTTAAAAAAATTTAGCAGATTAAGCATGACTCTCTACCGGGATCACCCGAACAGGAATGGTTTCAAGATCCCATTTCCAGTTGGCCGTGGTGGTGGCAACCGGACGCATCTCAATACAATCGGTAGGACAAGGCGCGACACACAGGTCGCAGCCCGTACACACGTCGCTCAGCACGGTGTGCATGGCGCGTGTTGCGCCAACGATGGCATCAACCGGGCAGGCCTGAATACATTTCGTGCAGCCAATACAGTTCGCTTCATCTATCCATGCCACGGTGCGCACGGGTGCTTTGGCTTCTTCGTCGCCATCAACCGGCTGCGGCTCAACGTTGAGCAGAGCTGCCAGCTTCAGCATGGTCTGTTCGCCACCGGGCGCACATTTGTTGATGGCTTCACCGTTATTGCCCACCGCATCGGCATAAGGACGACAGCCAGGATAACCGCACTGGCCGCACTGGCTTTGCGGAAGAACAGCGTCGATCTGCTCAACAATGGGATCTTCTTCAACCTCAAAGCGTCGTGAGGCGTAACCCAGCAGGGCGCCAAACACAAGGCTCAGGGCGCTTAATACCGCAACCGCTATCCAAATCGCACTCATCAGAATTTCACCAAACCGGTAAAGCCCATAAACGCCAGTGCCATCAGGCCTGCGGTGATCAGCGCAATCGAGTTTCCTTTGAACGGGGCAGGCACGTTTGCCAGAACCAGGCGCTCACGCATACCGGCAAACAGCACCATGACAAGCGAGAAGCCCAGCGAGGCGCTGAATCCATACAGCGCCGCCTGCAGGAAGGTGTGGTTGAGGTTAACACTCAACAAGGGAACGCCCAGCACCGCGCAGTTGGTGGTAATCAGCGGCAGGAAAATACCCAACAGTCGGTAAAGCGACGGGCTGGTTTTGCGCACCACCATTTCGGTGAACTGCACAACCACGGCGATCACCAGAATATAGGCCATGGTGCGCAGGTACACTAAGTCCAATGGCACCAGAATAAGATGGTTCACCAGCCATGCACAAATAGAGGCCAGTGTGATAACAAATGTGGTGGCGAGGCCCATGCCAATCGCCGTTTCCAGCTTTTTGGAAACGCCCATAAAGGGACACAGGCCGAGGAACTTCACCAAAACGAAGTTATTCACCAGCACAGTACCCACAAAGAGAAGGAGATAATCGGTCATTTTTTCGCCTGAATACCAGAAAGCGGCTTATTATCATTGATAAAACGCTGTATCACAACTGTGACACAACATTGTCTACGGACAACCGCACTCAGGATTAAACTGTTAGCGATAATTTTGGCCTCACCGCTGAGTAAACGTCGCTTTTACCCGTGCTGAACGCTTGAAATAAGGCACAAAAATTGCCGCTGCCGCCAGAGACAGCAGTAACGTCTGAATCGCCCGGGCGTCAGAAACCGGCGTAAAAGCAAACGTTTTCAGGGCCAGCAGCACGGTAATCAGCAACCAGACAATATAGTGGCGGGGCAGCCGGGAAGAGCGCTTAAAGAAAATCCACACAACCCACATGCTGTAAGCCCACAGCGCGGTGGCGGTGAAAAGCGAAATGGCCCAGTAGGTGGTGACGAGCGAACTGTGATTAAACAGGGTGGCGCGCCATTGTGTATCAAACAGCGGTGTCAGATACATGGCCATCACCAGCGCCGTGGTGAGCAGCGTCATCAGCAACCATGCCAGCGGCACTAAAAGCCAGCCACCAATTCGGGGTGCGGCATCCTGTGTGTTCATTGCGGTTAATCCTGTCTCAATGTCAGAAGCGGCTCAGAATAGCATGTTAAGACAGAAGGGAAACATTATGGCTAAGCGCTTTCAGACAATATTCTGAAGCTTAGAATTATACCACGTAGCGCCATACCGATTTAGGTACGCAGCCCAGATCAAACAGACGACCACCGGATACCAGCTCTGCGCGACGATGATCTGCAGCCCGGTACATATTGATGATATCGGTGTTGTCAGAAAGGGAATAATTCAGATGGTCGTAGAGTTTTTCCAGACTGTCGAGGTTATTCACTTTACGGAATTTTAAAAGATAATCGTGCGCAGTCATTTTTATCGTAACGGATGGATGGGAAAGAATGCCAAGTATAGGGAGACACCCGGCCGTGTCCAGTTCTGCCACTTAAAAAAAGCAAAAATCAGACAATCACGAGAGATTGATCGCTAAACAACCCTTTTCATCATTTTCTTGCACAGTAAACGTCGCCGCCGTTATCAGGTCAGGTGCTGTACAGGGCGTATGTTGTTTGGGTTGATCAGACCAGGTAACTTTTTATTTGTTTATATGTACGAATCGACTGCCATTAATTCCCGTTTCCCGCGTCAGATGAAGAGAACGTCAGTAAACCCTCAACAAAGGCTTATAGCGGAATCGTTTCATTCGATATACAGGGCCCTGTAGGGATGTGCTGGAAATCACAAAATGCACTTTTTGTCGCCGAATAATTGCCGTAACTCATTCTGTACGCCTCCCTGTAATCGTTTTCAACTGGGCCACACTTAAACGATTCTGTTTATTACATTTATTTATCATATGTTGAAAAAACACACAGGCGTTTTGTCCATAACCCCTGATGAAATGCCCCCTCATGAAACGCGTAACTCCTTTAAATCGCTCGATTTTGTGAAGCGTGTCGCCCTAATTTACTTTTTTTTACGTCAGTCTTAATGGGCACTTTACCCTATACAGCAAACGCCCTTCAGAGGAATAAAAACTATGTGGAAACGTTTACTCCTGACCACGCTGGTCAGCGCCGCATTAAGTGGCTCAGTGTTAGCGGCGGAAATGACAGTGGGATTCTCACAGGTAGGTTCGGAATCCGGCTGGCGCTCGGCTGAAACCAATGTGGCAAAAAGCGAAGCCAAAAAACGCGGCATCAATCTGAAGATTGCCGATGGACAACAAAAACAAGAGAACCAAATCAAGGCCGTGCGTTCATTTATTGCGCAGGGCGTTGATGCCATCTTTATCGCACCAGTGGTTCAGACGGGCTGGGAGCCGGTATTAGAAGAAGCTAAAGACGCGAAAATCCCGGTTTACCTGCTGGATCGCGCCATTGTGGTGAAAGACAACTCGCTGTACCAGGCTGTCGTAACGGCAGATAACGTGCTGGAAGGTAAGCTTATCGGTGACTGGCTGGTGAAAACGGTGGGCGACAAGAAGTGTAACGTCGTTGAACTTCAAGGCACGGTAGGCGCCAGCGTCGCCATCGACCGCAAAAAAGGCTTTGCCGAAGCGATTAGCGGTCATCCTAATATCAAAATCATCCGTTCTCAGTCTGGCGACTTCACCCGCAGTAAAGGTAAAGAAGTCATGGAAAGCTTTATCAAAGCAGAGAATAACGGCAAAAACATTTGCATGGTTTACGCCCATAACGATGACATGGCCATCGGTGCCATTCAGGCCATCAAAGAGGCCGGCCTGAAACCGGGTAAAGACATCCTGACCGGTTCGATTGACGGTGTACCTGATATCTATAAAGCCATGCTGGCAGGCGAAGCCAACGCAAACGTGGAATTAACGCCAAACATGGCAGGCCCGGCGTTTGACGCGCTGGAAAAATTCAAAAAAGACGGCACGCTGCCGCCAAAAATTATCAGAACGCAATCAAAACTCTTTTTACCTGCTGACGCGCAGGCCGAGTTAGATAAGAAAAAGAACATGGGTTACTAAGCCGCAGGCCGCCCTTCGGGGCGGTTTTCCATGATGTAGGGCGGAGTTGACAGCATGACCACACACAACGAACAACCTCTTTTAGCCATCAGCGGCGTCAGTAAAGGCTTCCCGGGCGTCAAAGCGCTGGACGATGTGTCTTTCAGCCTGCGTAAAGGCGAGATCATGGCGCTGTTAGGTGAAAACGGCGCCGGAAAATCCACACTCATAAAAGTCCTGACCGGCGTTTACACCCGGGACAGCGGCACAGTAACGCTAAACGGCCAGGCGATTTCGCCGCACAGCACCGCCGAAGCCCAGGATATCGGTATCGGTACGGTTTATCAGGAAGTTAACCTGCTGCCCAACATGTCGGTGGCAGATAACCTGTATATCGGGCGTGAACCGCGTCGTTTTGGCATGATCGATCGTAAGCGCATGGTTCGCGATGCCGATGCCCTGATGCGTAATTACGGTTTTGCCCTTGATGTCACCCGGCCCCTTGGCCACTATTCAGTCGCCATGCAGCAGATCATTGCCATCTGCCGGGCTGTCGATCTTTCTGCGCAGGTCCTGATTCTGGATGAACCTACTGCCAGCCTGGATGCCAGCGAGGTTGAAATGCTGTTTACCCTCATGACGCAGCTGAAAAATCGCGGCATGAGCCTGATTTTCGTCACGCATTTTCTGGATCAGGTTTATCGCATCACCGACCGCATCACCGTACTGCGCAATGGTAAATTCATCGCCACGCATGACACGGCAACGCTGCCGCAGATTGATCTGGTGAAACTGATGATTGGCCGTGAGCTGATGGCGACCGCGCTGCAGCGTCAGGGCAGCACGCTACGCAGTAATCAGCCTGTGGTGTCTTTTGAAGATTACGGCAAGAAAGGCACGATCGAGCCTTTCAGCCTGCAGGTCAGGCCCGGCGAAGTGGTGGGGCTGGCCGGACTGCTGGGGTCCGGACGCACTGAAACGGCCGAAGTGTTATTTGGTATTCGTCGCGCCGATCGCGGTACGGCAAAGATCAAAGGCAAAGTTGAACACATTCGCACGCCTGCACAGGCCTCACGCCTGGGCATGGGGTTCTGTCCGGAAGACCGCAAAACCGACGGTATCATTGGTGCGGCCTCGGTGCGGGAAAACATTATTCTGGCCCTGCAGGCGCAGCGCGGCTGGTTACGGCCGATTAAAAAACGGGAACAGCAGGCGATTGCCGAACGTTTTATTAAAAGTCTGGGTATTCGCACGCCGCATGCAGAGCAGCCCGTTGAGCTGTTATCGGGCGGCAATCAGCAAAAGGTTCTGCTGTCACGCTGGCTGGTGACAAAACCGCAGTTCCTGATCCTGGATGAACCGACGCGCGGCATTGATGTGGGCGCTCATGCGGAAATTATCCGCCTCATCGAGTCGCTGTGTGCTGATGGTCTGGCGCTGCTGGTTATCTCTTCAGAGCTGGAAGAGCTGGTCGGCTACGCCGATCGTGTATTGATCATGCGTGATCTGAAACAGGTGGCTGAAATTCCACTGGAGCAGCTTTCAGTGGCGGCAATCGTTAACGCTATTGCTGACGGAGGTACGCAGCATGCTTGAATCCCCGGTCACCGCGACCAAACCTCAACGTCGCAAGTTCAGGCTGCCGCCCGGCATGCCGCAGATTATTGCCCTGTTGCTGGTGCTGTTAGTTGACAGCCTGGTCGCGAATAACTTTTTTGCGATTCATCTTCAGGACGGACGGCTGTTTGGCAGTCCGATCGACATTATCAACCGCGCCGCGCCCGTTGCTTTACTGGCCATCGGCATGACGCTGGTCATCGCCACCGGCGGGATCGACCTGTCGGTCGGCGCCGTGATGGCGATTGCCGGCGCCACCGCCGCTACGCTGACCGTCGCCGGGCACGGTGTACCCTTTATCATTATGGTGACGCTGGCCAGCGGTCTGGCCTGCGGCATATGGAACGGCATTCTGGTGGCCTTACTCCGTATCCAGCCGTTTGTTGCCACGCTGATTTTAATGGTCGCCGGACGCGGTATTGCTCAGCTTATTACTCAGGGGCAAATCGTAACCTTTAATAATGACAGCCTTGGCTGGTTTGGGAATGGGGCGCTGTGGTTGTTACCGGTGCCGGTCTGGATAACGGTGGCGGTTGCGTTGCTGGTCTGGCTACTGGCGCGTAAAACCGCCCTGGGGCTGTTTATCGAAGCCGTGGGCATTAACCTGCGCGCCGCGCGCAATGCAGGCGTGAATGGCTGGCTGGTGGTGATGTCCACCTATGCCATCAGCGGCCTTTGCGCGGCGGTAGCCGGCCTGATTGTGGCGGCGGATATTCGTGGCGCAGATGCTAACAATGCCGGATTGTGGCTGGAACTGGATGCGATTCTCGCCGTGGTCATCGGCGGAGCATCCCTGATGGGCGGCCGGTTTAACATCGTGCTGTCATTGATAGGTGCGCTGATTATTCAGTCGATGAACACCGGTATTCTACTCTCTGGCTTTCCGCCAGAGTTGAATCAGGTGGTGAAGGCGATAGTGGTCATGTGCGTTCTGCTTCTGCAATCCCCGCGCTTTATTGCGATGTTTAAACGGAGACGTCCATCATGATTAAACGTCATCTGCCTCTAATGATCACCCTACTGGTGTTCGTCATGGGCTATCTGTTTTGCCTGAGCCAGTTTCCCGGCTTTGCTTCCACGCGGGTGATCTGTAACATTTTGACGGATAACGCCTTCCTCGGCATTATCGCTGTCGGTATGACCTTTGTGATTTTATCGGGCGGCATCGATCTTTCGGTGGGGGCCGTCATTGCGTTTTCGGGTGTATTTTTGGCAAAGGTTATCGGTGACTATCACCTCAACCCCGTCCTGGCGTTTGCCCTCATCCTGAGTATGGGAGCGATGTTTGGTGCCATGATGGGCTGGCTGATTGATGCGCTGAAAATTCCCGCATTTATTATCACCCTGGCGGGCATGTTTTTTCTGCGCGGCTGCAGTTACCTGGTCTCTGAGAATTCTATTCCGATCGATCATCCTCTTTACGCCACGCTGTCCAGCATGGCATGGAAGGTTCCGGGGGGCGGGCGGCTCAGTTTGCTGGCGCTGATCATGCTGGTGGTGGTGGCGGGCGGGATCATTCTGGCGCATCGCACTCGCTTTGGTAATCAGGTTTATGCGATTGGCGGCAGCCTGACCTCCGCGCAACTCATGGGCGTTTCAACCCGCGCCACCACCATTAAGATCTACATGCTGTCGACTACCCTGGCGACGCTGGCCGGCATTGTGTTTTCCATCTATACCTCGGCGGGCTATGCCCTGGCTGGATTGGGCGTGGAACTGGATGCGATTGCCTCTGTAGTGATTGGCGGAACCTTACTCTCGGGTGGCGTAGGCACGGTGCTGGGCACCTTGTTCGGCGTGTTAATTCAGGGGCTTATTCAAACCTGGATCAACTTTGACGGCACGCTCAGTTCCTGGTGGACCAAGATTGCTATTGGCATTTTGCTGTTTGCG
Organism: Pantoea ananatis LMG 2665; assembly: GCF_000710035.2. GTDB lineage: Bacteria > Pseudomonadota > Gammaproteobacteria > Enterobacterales > Enterobacteriaceae > Pantoea > Pantoea ananatis. The sequence goes on from NZ_JMJJ01000004.1 coordinate 1,002,287, forward strand.
TTTATCGCGTTACAGCGCCTGCTGACGGTAATTTGGGATCGTCAACGGAACGCGCCGGTGAAACGGCTGATTCAATAAGCTAAGGGCGGCGCTGATGCGCCGCTTTTTTGAGTAGCAGGTGGCGCAACCCATAATCGGTAATGGTAGGTGAGAGAGCGTGAGTGAATAAGCATTGCCTGAACAGGGATTATTCATCGTGTGGGTGCATGCGTTGTATCACATCATGCCAGCCTGCATGCTTTCTCAATCACGGATAAAGCATGTCCATTCCCTCTGCGTTATGTCGGTTTATTATTGCTAGCAGGTCATAACGCATTTGCAATGAATGCCTGTCCTGTACGTATTTGGCCTGTTTCAGAAGACGTTAACGACGGCCCGCCTCTTTTTTCACGGCAGAATAAGGTTAATGATGGAGAAGAGGGTGCCAGCGGTATAACTGCGTCACCGGATTGCCAGTCTGGCAAGCGCTGGATTTACGCCTTTATCAGCGCGATGTCGCTGATTAGCGAGAGTAAGAGGGTGACGTTTAGCCGTGAAACGCTTTGTTTTTTCCAGGCAGTGCTAATATCTTTGAAATAATGATGGCAAATAACAGAGACCTGCTGTGGGAATGAATAAAACCTATAAACCCTCGTTAAAAGGGCTTCTGTGCCTGCATTCTGTTGGTTGCATAGTCATTACTGCACTCATGCTGATATTGGTGGTGGGCGTTGTTCTTAAGGTTCTGACTGAAAAAAGAATTATTGAATCTAACACCGCCTATGCCCGTAAGCTTGCTGATATGACCGACAGTACATTCAGAACGGCACAAAAAGAGCTTGCATACAGTGCCACTCAGATTAAACGTTTTGAAGACAAACAGGCACTACAGCAAGAAGCTGACAGATTAAGACTGCAATCGGATATGTTCAGTTCAGTCGTGATGCTAACGCCAGACGGTTACGTTGCGGCATCCTCTCCACCAGGTTTACTGCCTGTTGGTACGTCTTTGAATGTTGCCCCTGAGCAGTTGATGGCGGTAAAAAAGGGGGCGTTCGTATCAGAACCCTTTACACCTTCCACAGGTAACTATCTCATTTTTTTGTCGAACCCGATCTATTCCTCTTCGGGGGCGTATCTGGGTTATATTGCAGGATCTATCTACCTGAAAAGAAAAAGTATTTTAAGCCGCCTCATGAGCCATCATTTTTACACTGATAAAACAACGATCAGCATTGTTTCAGATACTGGAGAAGTCATTTATTCACCTGATGAGATGCTTACAGGAAAAAACAATCCTTTGACTACCAGCCTGACGACGCGGCTGAATCAGGCCAGCAGCGGTGGATTAAAGACAACGTTAGAACAACGCGACTGCCTGTTAGGCTATTCAGACGTTATCAAAACCAACTGGCACGTATTCGTATGCGTTTCGCCTGACGTGGTCAGCACGACACTCACGCTTATCGCTAAAGATGTGTTGGTTTATGGACTGGTGATAGCATTGCTATTGGTCGGTGTGAGCATCTTTGTTTCCACGCAGATTTCCAAACCGCTCGAAAGACTCGCTGGCCTGACCCGGTCTACTACAACGAAGGATTTGCCTCCCAAAATCAAGGGTATAAAAACGTGGTATAAAGAATCTGACCGGCTGAAAAAATCTTTTTTGGCTTATTCGAACACAATTAATAAAACGTTGGCCATATTACGTGATGATGCAATAACCGATCATCTGACCAAACTGTATAACCGACGTGGATTTGAGCAACTTACCGCGCCTTACCTCTCTGCTAAAAACGAACATAGTCTTGCCTCTTTCGATATCGATTACTTTAAGCGCATTAATGATCACTATGGGCATGATATCGGTGATAAAACGTTAGTTGCCGTCGCGATGTTTTTAAAAAAAGGCTGCCGCACTAACGATATTGTTTGTCGGTTTGGTGGCGAAGAATTTGTTGTTTTCTTTCCGAATACACAAATCTCAGAGGCTGAATCTATTGCAAATCGTATCCGTGAACATATCGCATGTGCGCAATTTAGCGAAATAGGAAAAATGACAATATCAGCTGGCGTGGAGAGTTTAGCTCACCATAACAACGATATTGAGGAAACATTGCTTTCCGTTGACCAATGGTTGTACCAGGCAAAGCATGAGGGGCGAAACAGAGTTGTTTCTGCCAGAAGTAAACTGATTTCGTCGTAAAAAATGCACTGCACGACGTCAAGATTATCAACATTGAGATCTCAGCGTCGTGCAGTGGACAAGGGTGAAAAATCGTTAAAAAAGCTAACTACTTCTTTCACAGACGAAAAGTGGCGTAGTCTCAGAGTAAAAAAGCCAGGCTTTATCACCGTAAGGCCTGATTTTCAGCAGCAGAGGCTTCCCTTTTTCAATAAAGAAATCAGGTAACCATTTTCTTTGATCCTGAACGCTCATGGTCATTTGTGGCGAGTTGATGACCAAATCTGAGTTAAGGTGATAATAATAGCCCTGTTCTCGATAGGAGAAAGATATGGTTTTACTTAAATAACCATCGGCTTTATTTTTTTCATGAAGCGTACCAGAGAGAGCCAGTATACCTTTGCCATTCTGGATGTTTTGAGAAATGAATAAATTTAGCGTGCTATCTTGCCACTGATAAGAAATATCCGCTTTACATGATATACGGTGTTCCCGGTTTCCACTAAATGGATACAATAAAAGAGCGATAAAGCATAGCCCTGTCAGAACCAGAATTTTATTCATCATTGAAATTCTTAACATAATAATGAGAGAGACAGTTTGCTCGAATTGTAGCGTGCAAGGGGTGCTGGCATTGAAAGTAAGAGAGTCTGTCAGCATTTTTAAAAGATGTCATATAGATATATTGACTGTCTTTACAATTGATATCCAAATCATCTACGCGTTTTTTTAACTCAGCGCTATTGAGCCAGGCGTCTGAGTTATTAAAAATCACGCAGCCTTTATAGTCCATGCTGTGAGCGAAAACGGGCTCTGCCGATTGCGGTTCGACTTTGATAAAAATAAAAATACAGCAAAAAGAAACGAAAGTGATGGCGGTAAAAAACACATTTTTAAAAGAGAGTCGTGCTAACAACATTTCTGTTGTGGGTAGCCATGGCGAGTGATCACGTTGACGTGTTGAGGGTAAAACCGTCTTATCATCTTTATCATCCTCGACATCTGCGTGCTGTAACACGGCTGGAGATGCTCCCTCGTGCGATTCTGTGTTTTCTTCTGACGAAAGAGGTTCATAATTTTTCTCACTCAAGACAGTTGCTGAAGAGGCTGTAACGGTATTTTCTTTCATCACCACGGTTTGTGGTGACAGAATAAAACCACGCCGGGGCATCGTTCGAATGATGTCTTCCTGCAGTCCGGCTTTACTCAGTGCGCGCCTGAGGCTGGATATATTCTGATAGAGGGACGTAGAGGTCGGCTCCATGCCAAAACGACGCCATGCATAGTCAAAAAACTGTTGATGAGTGACTAACTCACCGACATTTTCAATGAGCAACTCGAAGCATAGTGATGCTGAAGCACTAATGATCGCCGGATTGCCTCTGCCAGTAATTCTTTTTTTCTCGGGTTCAAAAACCAGAAAGTGATTAAGTGTAATCTTTCGGCTCAAAGTGCTCTCCATCTGTACCAAAAGAAATGGACATGAATACCCATCTATTGAAAGGAATTAATAGATAAAAATTTGTTATCTGAATCGACATCAGCATAGTGCTGAATAATTTCCAAATCAAATTAAATAAAAGAGTTTTATTTGCATGCCTTTGGCTTTTTTAATTTAAGTGGAATATAAAATACATGATTTAAGTTGTAAGTAATTGATTTTATTGTTTATAATTTTAAATTTAATTTAATAAAAAATAGTAATGTTTTTAGAGGGAACCTGAAGCGGGTTTAGGCTTCTTATGTAGCCCGCTGTCGCACGCGAAAGACAGCAGATAACGATGTTAAAACGCGCAATTAACTTCTCAAAAATTTCTCTAATAGTAATTATATACATTCTCATTTGCCCTGTCAGTCAGGCGTTCTGGTCAACGGCAGGTGTCAGATTCATTTGAACTCTCATTGGTTTACGCGCTTGCTGCCGTTCACTGCATCATTCAAAACAGACGTTGTTGTCAGCATACGCACTCATATGAAAAACGCACATACATACTTTAATAAGCCGTCAGCGCTATCCACATCAGAGGTAGGCGTAGCTGCATGCGCGCAATCCTCAGGTCGCGCAGACAGACATCATGCGACCAGGGGGGTTGGGCGAGGATAAAATCTGCAAGAAAATAATGTGCAGGGTTGTTAAACCAACCAGATTAAGCCCAGATTGCAGACTGAGCGGAACGAATACACCCTCCATTTTCAAAGAACCTCTACCTCAATGATACTCATCGTCACTGCAGCCTGAGATCACGCATCAGCCGTGGTTTAAGTAAATCACGCGAGAATTCAAGGTGGGCATCACAGAATCTTACGTTGCTTCGTTTAACGTTAAGGTATTGCATTTCAATGGGGCGTTGATGATGTTTTTAACTGCCCTCACTTACCTGTGTCATGCTGTATTTATCCATACCTGCGACATTATGGCTTAGCAACGCATCGTAGATATCATGTAATCAATATCCCGCTGTAACAAACACCACTCTCATCGACCTGACAGAATGTCTGTCGTTTCCTGATCTCCTGACGTTAAGTATCGAAAAGTGCGCTACCCAGGCCTGAGGCCCAATGTTCTAAGAGCGTCACGGTTTGCACCGCACTTTCTTTTTCAAACATATTGCTGATTTAACGGGAAGGTAGGATAAAACGGTAAGCTTTTCTGGTACGACTATCTGACTAAAAGATATGGCTGTGAGTCAATGTAAACCAGTAATGAACTAAAGGAATGAAAATGGTCAGGAATGAAAAATCTTAAGTAATGCATTCAGATTGAGTGACTAACGACAGCGTCAGGCTGAACGTTTGTCTATTTTAAACGTGATTAGTAGGGCAATGAAACAGCGTCAATCAGATGTGACGGCATGGCGTTGTGTGTACTGACGCTTCGACACAGAAAAAAGTATGAAAAGGAACTGGAAAGGGCAGTCTAATCCGGCAGGTGTCCATTGCAATCTTTAAAAGACGGGTTTTCACGCAGTGATAAGTAAATATTTGGAGTTGATGTGTATGTTCTTTTCTGAATTTATTTATAAATCAATCAAAAAAACATTGCTTTAAATGTGGCATAGGGTATGTGTCTATCTTATTGATTTTTAACAATAAAAAACAAAAGATTATTTTATAAAAAAAGAGATTAATTCATATGGCGATTTCAATGTTTAACGTTATATTTCTCACCGCATTAAGCCTGAGCGGCTTGTGTCGATTTTTTTATACAGAGATAAGGAAGAATAACGTGTCTTTTAATAAAACAGTATTAGCGTTGAGTTTCACCACCAGTGCATTATTTTGCCATTCAGCCATGGCGGGAACCGACATTAATGTTCATGGCATCATTGCGCCGAACGCCTGTACAGCAAATGTTGTAGGCGGTGAGGCTCTTGACTGGGGGATTACTCAGCACAAAGATCTTAATCAAACCGCGGTCAATACCTTTGCAGCGAAACAAGTGACATTACAGGTAAGTTGTCCCTCAGCGCAGAAAGTGGCATTCTGGGCGACCGACCCCAATGAAAGCAGTGCTATGGTGGGTGTGAATACCAATAACAGAAGTGGGCATGCAGATAGTACGCGTATTTTTGGTTTAGGGATGGATCCGGTAACGGGAAATAAATTGGGGAATTTTACCATCAGCCCTGTTTCATCAACGGTAGACGGCGTGACCAATACGACCTCTTTCGGTTACCAGAATAGTGGTTCGCATAGTGGTACTGCGTTTGGTCGTGTGTTAAATGCCAATTGGAGTTATAAGAAAACGGAAGACTGGACACCATGGGATGAAACGACTAGTGCACCAGCCTCAGGGAAAGTTATTTCATGGGTGTTTGACATCGAACCGCAATTAAACGCCGGAAATATGATAACCAATGCACAACAGGTTGACTGGCAGGGTACTGCACAGATTAACGTACGTTATTTCTAATTTATTTTTTTGAGAGCGACAGCAGGCATCTCCCTATGAGGTGCCTGATTTTGACATGCAAAAAATATATTATGTTGTTACTGTTATTTTCTTTTTAATTTTTATAGCACCAGTGCGGAGTGAAACGCTACATTTTGATTCTAATTTGATGGCTGCGAATGGTATCACTTCTGCGCAGCTTGATAATGCACTTAATCAGCATGTAATGCCAGAGCGAGAAACGGAATCTGATATTTACATCAATGGAAAATATATTTTATCAGGAAGGGTTTTTTCGGTTAAAAATGCAGCGGTTTATTCGGAAGACATAAAATTAAAAGCAGGAATAAAAGCGTTAGCATGGTCGCCCTACAAAGCCAGAAATGGCAGTAAATATTTTTATCTGGATAAACAGATTCAGGCTAAATTTGATCGGGCTAATAATACCTTACGGTTATTAGTCCCTGTAAAATATCTGATTAATCCAGAGGGGAAGCAAAGGTTGAGTGGCGGGAACGGGGCATTTATAAATTACAATACCTATGCCTATCGCTTTTCAGGAGGAGAAACCTCCCTCAACAGTATCAATACAGATTATGAAGCCGGAATTAATATGAACAATACGATTATTCGCTCACATGGTTACTACAGTTCCTTTAGCAGCCGTAACGCACGTACGGCGGTTAACACGATACGTGATGGCTATATTGAGCGAGACTATCAAAATGTTCGCGTCCGCGCAGGACGAACAATCGTTAGCGATGGTGGGTTTGGCACTGGCTATATTGATGGTGCCATCATCTCCTCCGCCAACGGCAACGCGACGGCATTTGTGAACTTTAATTATGAAGCTGCAGAAACGCTGACTGTCGAGTTCTGGCAAAATAACTTGCTTCTCTGGAAACAAATCATTCAGAAAGGCCATGCGGAACTGCGTAATATTCCGGTAGCTGGCTTTAGTGATGACGTCAGGGTATTGGTTAAGCGAGACGGGCAGATCGTTGACTCGCGCATCATCTCACGCGCGCAAATCACCTCTGACCAGGATGGTAACGCGGGCTATTATGCTTTTACGGGACGTACCGTTAGCGGCAGCAGAAGCACGGTAAGCGGCGCCGGTTTCTCCAGAACGCTAAATTCAATCTTCGCCCCATCGGTCGCTATGGTCACTGCGTCAGGCTATCGCGGGCTTACGGTCAGCAATACGGCTTTCGAAAAAGATTTTCGCTTTCGCTCCAGCCTGACAAGCGTACAAAATGAGAAAAACCAGAAGGGCCTGAGTTTGGATGTTTCAGGCAGCTATAAAAATACCAGCCTTAATTTTAGTCGTAACAGCCGGCATTTTAGCTATATTGGCCAGGCACGACTCGGGAATTACAATGCACAGCGGAGCAGCATTGGTTTAACGCAGACGCAGCAGTTTTCCTATGGCGTGACAGGAAGTATCTCGTTAACACATTATCGTTTCTACGATGCGCCTGGTTTCAATTCATTGTCAGGCAGTCTGAACTTACCTGTGGGAAAAGCTTCGTTGGGCGTAGGTGTCTCCTACATGTCATTAAGCCCCGGACAAACGCAAAAAGATAAGATCAGCCTCAATCTTTTCTTGAGCCTTCCACTAAGTTTCAACAAACACAGCGCTAACTGGCGAAGTCAGTATTACACGTACGGTAACAGAGCGCGCCTGTCGAATTCGCTCAGTGCGCCGGTATCTAAAAACTATACCGTGACTGCCAGCCAGATGCGTACGTCGGGCGCGGGTCGTTCAGAAAGCTACTCGCTGGATAATGCCGTCATTACACCTTACACCACTGCGGATGTCTCGCTCTCCCAGGGACGAGATGCCGGAGGCGTATCGCAGACCACCGCGGCATATTTATCCGGTGCTGTTGCCATTAGTAAAGAAGGCGTTATTTTCTCACCAAACCGTATTGGCAATACCTGGGCGGTGGTCGACACAGGCGTCCATCATTATCTTGATGTCGCCTCATTACAAAGTAGTGCGGTCACCAATCATGATGGAAAAGCCATAATTACGCCTGTCGCTGAAGGACGAAATGATTTTATTCGCGTTAGCCCGGAAGGTCTGCCATCAGGTGTAATCATTAAAAACAACGTCAGAGATTTTTCAGCTGTTCGTGGATCGGTGCCGTTCTTTAAATTTGGCATAGCGGATAACCGTTCAATGCTGTTGAAATGGAGCCACAAACCTTCTGACATTCATCAGATTGATCTTTTTTATGACGGTTCTGGAAAATTAATTGCCCGTTTCATCGACAAAGATATTCTTTTAATCGATGAAAAAGATATCGGAAAGCTGGAATCAGAAGGTATGTCGTCACCTACGCATTTAAATATGCAATGTAAACTTTCATCTCGTCGTCTGAATCAACAGGAGAGTATTAAAAATGTTATTTTCAACTGCCATGCTTCGTAACGTTTCTATGAGTGTTTTCATATTTACAGGTCTTATTCATGATGCCAGTGCCGAAATTCTACCTTCATCATCAGCGGTGTTGATCGAGTCAGGTAAGCAGGAGTCGACTATTGATATTAAGAATAATGGCGATAAAAGTGTGCTGCTTTACAGCAAAATCCGGCGTCTACCAGACGATAATCTTGCCGGTGGCACACTGTATACTGAACCTCAGGCTATTGTAATAGGTCCAGGCGACATCCAGAGCATTCGGGTAATTTACCGTACCAATACGCCGGATGTAAAAGAGCATATCGCGCGCGTCGTATTTACAGGATTACCACCTAAGGATGAGGTCAGCGATGGAAAGGTGAAAATTCTCATTGGGCAAGATCTGCCGGTCGTAGTTAACGTCAGAAAAGATATCGAGCAAAAAGATATGTGGCAGCGCGTACAATATCAGTTAGTCCGCGGCGATCTCTGTATAAGTAATCCCAGCGCTAAAGTGTTCCGTTTCTCACCTTTGGTTAATACAGATGAAGGCGGATCGAAAATCACTTTTACGAAGCCTTATGTTCTTCCGCAGGAGACGTTGTGCGCTACACCTTCTCATCCACTTTCAAAGGGTATGCATCTGAGCATCACCAGCGTCAGTGATTATAATTATCAGTTAAAAACAAACAAAGTCACCCTGTAGTTTATTGCAGGCGCGCCTTTGAGGTTTACTGATTCGCTATGGAGATAACATGTGCTTAGGGTTATCGGGAAACATGGAGAAAATGTTTTTTTAACGGACAAAGAAATTGCCGTAATAGGGTTTTACATGACCGGAATGAAATTACAGCAGATTGCGTGCCGGACAGGCATGGATGTGCTGAAAATTCGTTACCACAAACGCAGGGTGATGCGTAAATTAGGTGTGAAAAACAATAAGGAACTTATTCTCTGGTTCATCGCCAACCGTCCCTCTTTTAGTCTTGAGGAGAGGGAGGGTTAGTGCAAAACGAGGATTCATCCAATTAATAACCATCGGGTGTACGTGGTTTGAATATTTTGGCGAACGCTCTCGGCACTGTGCCGGCGATATGCCTTCCTCTCCGCAATGTATGTGGGCAGGTGCAGGGAAGGTTTATGGCGTTGGAGGCGGTGCTGGCAAAACGTTGCGAGGAAAAGGGGGCTTTTGGCCGCTGTAGGGGGGAAAGATATTGCCGGAGGATTCTGCGCCTTTCTGTAACTGGCGGGGGATGAGTTACAGACAGGCGCAGATAATACCCTTTCTGGTTGTGTAACGTCCTAAAATTGTTATCTCAATGTTCTGAGCTGAACGCTTTATTGAATATGAAAATAGCGAGAGGCTAATAAAAAACAGTACATCCGATATTCTGAGAATGGAAATCTGTTCTGTGTGGCTTCGTGCTTAGGGTTTCTATCAATTAAATGCGGCGTTTTTAGAAATTATGATGCCGGTTTAGCGGGGCATGTTAATCCGGTACGTACAATCCGGAATTATCTTAGCTAGTCGTTCACTGAATGCCACCAGGTTAGGGAAGGGGGCATTTTTATATGGCGTTGGGATGATGAATGACAGGTTGGGATTTGAAGTTAATTGTTAATTAAATATTTTTTTTGGTTATTTGTGGAGAGATAAAAAATTATTGCTCCAGTGGAGGGGTTGTGACTTTTATGGATAATGCAAAACGTTGTCTGACATTTACTGAAAATGAAGTAGCGGTTACCTGGTTTTTTATGACCGGGATGACAGTAAGGCAAATAGCCGAATGGATGAATCTGCCGGAGAAAGCAGTCAGTTATTATAAACGGAGAGTGATGAAAAAAATCGGCGTGAAGAATGATAATGAATTCATTATGTGGTTTTTGGAAAGCAGGCTTTCTTATCAGAGGAGCGAGATTGAATTTTCTATCCTCCGTCAGAATAAAAGAGCGATCAGGATAAAGTAAATGTTGCAAAAGGATTTAATTGATATGGGAATTAAAAAGAATGTAAGATGCATCCTTACCAGCCTGTTTTTACTGTTATCACTTACAGGTTGTAGCCCTAGCATTTCGTCAAAAGCAAACAGGCAAGACTATACGCTGAGCCATGATTATTCTTCACTCGCCCAAAACGAACGTATTCGTTTCCTGGTTTTTCATTACACGGCCGCTGATAACGCGACATCGTTAAAACTTCTTACAGGTAATAATGTCAGCGCCCATTACCTTATTCCTGAGTCGCCTGACAATACAGCAGATAAACCCCTCATCTATCAACTGGTCCATGAAGATAAGCGCGCCTGGCACGCCGGTGTCAGTAACTGGAATGGGCGTGTCAATCTCAATGATTCTTCTGTCGGTATTGAGATTGTTAATCGTGGTTTTTCAGAAAATATGTTGGGACATAAAACCTGGTATCCCTACGATGAAAAACAAATCAAGGCGCTTGTCGCGTTGTCCAGGCGTATTATCCAGCGTTATAATATTACCCCTGATAACGTAGTCGGTCATAGTGATATCGCCCCCCTGCGAAAACAAGACCCCGGTAAGCTGTTTCCCTGGAAACAACTGGCTGCTCAGGGGATCGGGGCCTGGCCGGAAGCAGAGAAAATAAAAAAATATCTCAACGGTCGTCTACCAACCGCACCTGTGAATGTTCATAAAATGCAGGTGCTACTTAAAACCTATGGATATGATGCTATTCCACAAACGGGTGTGCTGGACGAGGAGACTATAAAAACCATTCAGGCGTTTCAAATGCACTTCAGACCGGCGCTTGATAACGGCATACCTGATGCGGAAACAGAGGCAATTGCTCAGGCGCTTAACGAACAGTATCGCCCAAAGGCCATTGATTGAAGGGATCATCAACTCAAGGCCAGGCAGCGACTTTGAGCATCGGGCTGTTACGGACGCCAGTCACGCAGAGGCGGTGTGCTGGGTGGGCGGCTAACGGGCAAACGTTATGTTTAGGCTGACTCCTTATAAGGGCTCCTGTCAGTTTGTGAACGGAGCCAGACGGAGATTCATATCGCAATTTTACCGTGTTGGCTGTTGTGGATTTAACACCTGGTAAGGCATGTGGCGCGTTTCGCCTGTACTCGGCTTTGCCTTCAATACGTCAATCTGACGGGTTGAGGGCAGGAGCCAGCGCGATTGTTCGTTTTCACGCCCGACATGCTAGCAAGCGATGCGTGGTCACCTGTCAGGCTTGCCTGCACCATCACATTTTCCAATGACGCCTCATCTTGTAACTTCTCAACTCGCGTGACAGTATCGTTACATGTATATACATGTACTACCGTTTACGCATCCATCCGTTCAACAATAGGTCTCAACACACCGCGTATGCTGTGTTCCAGTGAGGAAACTATGCCAGCTGAATCACCTGCAGCAGATTATTCAGGCGCAGAGAAACCGCGCCTGTCAGAAACCCGTTCGATTGATTATATCCCGCCGCGCGAACGTCACGGGCAGCCTTTCAGCCAGTTTACCCTCTGGTTTGGCGGTAATCTGCAAATCACCGCCATTGTCACGGGCGCGCTGGCTGTGGTTCTGGGCGGCGATGTGGTGTGGTCGCTGGTTGGGCTGCTGGTCGGCCAAATCATCGGGGCGGGCATCATGTCGTTACATGCCATTCAGGGCCCGCGCCTGGGGTTACCGCAGATGATCACCAGCCGCATGCAGTTTGGTGTATTCGGTGCGGTCATTCCCCTGGTGCTGGTCTGTATAATGTACGTCGGCTTTTCTGCCAGTGGTACGGTGCTGGCGGGACAGGCGCTGGCGAAGCTTATTCACGTCAGCAACGCGACCGGAATGGTGGTGTTTAGCGCCCTTATTGTGGTGATTGCGGTGCTGGGCTATCGTGTGATTCATCAACTGGGGAAACTGGCGAGCGTGATCGGCGTCCTGGCCTTTGCCTATTTATTCATCACGCTGCTCTCCACTCACGATTTATCGGCGGTATGGCAGAATCGCCATTTTACGCTGGCTAACTTTCTGCTGGCGATCTCGCTGTCTTCCTCCTGGCAAATTGCGTTTTGCCCCTATGTCTCTGACTATTCGCGCTATCTTCCCGCCGATGTTTCCGCAAGGACGCTGTTCTGCTCGGTGTTCTTTGGCAGCATGACCGGCACCCAGGCATCAATGACCCTGGGCGTGATCGTTGCCGCGATCGCCGGTAAGGCCTTTTCAGGCAATGAGGTTGGCTATATTGTGAGTCTGGGCAGCAGCGCCACCATGGCGATGGTGATCTATTTCGCCATCTGCTTTGGCAAAATTACGTTCACCACGTTAAATGCCTATGGCAGTTTTATGTCTCTGACGACCATTGTGTCGGGTTTTCGCCAGCAAACCTCGCTCAGTCGGGCGGGGCGCGTTATGTTTGTCACCTCAATGGTGACGCTGGCCTGCGTTATTGCCCTGCTGAGTGAACCGGCTTTCCTGAAATCCTTTACGCACTTCCTGCTGTTTCTGCTGGCTTTCTTTGTGCCCTGGAGCGCGATAAGCCTGACTGATTTTTATCTCATCACCCATGGCAAAGTAGATATCCCGGCGCTGTCGCAGCCAGACGGGCGCTATGGGCGCTGGAACGGGGCCGGTATTTCGGTCTACTTTCTGGGCGTGCTGGTGCAACTGCCGTTTATCGATAACCCGCTTTATCATGGTTCGCTGACCTGGATCTTTGCCGGCAACGACATCTCGTGGATCATCGGCTGGATTGTGACGGCGCTGCTGTGGCTGCTTGCCTGCCGGTGGGATCGGCGGGGCAAACTTGAAGCGTCTGTCTGCCCGGCCAAATAACCGCGAGACGATCGCCAACCGCGGCGATCGTCTCGCATCATGTCCAACATTCCCGTCTGTTGCCGTCTGCCAGGGCAGGCTTGAACCTGTTACCCTGCGGGGAATTTTCCAGGTGTGCAGCCGATGACGCGCTTAAAGGCTTTTCTGAATGCACTTTCTGACTCGTATCCCAGCGAGGTGGCAATATGCAGTACAGAGTCATCAGTCTGTTGTAAGCGGTCGCAGGCCAACAGCATTCGCCACTGGGTGAGATAGGCAGCAGGAGCCATACCCACGGTTTGGCTAAAGTGTTGTGCGAACGCCGAACGTGACATTCCCACTTGCGTGGCGAGCGTTTCCACTGTCCAGCCCTGTCCGGGGGCATCGTGCATACAGGCTATCGCCGCGCTCAGCTTTTTATCGCGGAGAGCAAAGAGCCAGCCAGTGCGGGGAGTTGTGCTGTCATCGGCGTGCAATCGCAGGGCCTGTATGACCAGCATAAAAGCCAGTTGCTGCACGATAAGCTCGCTGCCCGGCTGAGGGTCGCGCACTTCCTGAGCCATCCGTTCAAGTGCCCAATACATCGCCTTTTTATCTGCGTCTCTGTGAACATGCACCACGGGTGATAAGGAATGCAAAAGCAGGCGTGCAGCGCGGCCAGCCAGTAAAAAATGCCCGCCTACCAGAAAACAACCTGACGTTTCGTGCGTTTTGGTTGCGATATCGGAAATCATTTCAGTCCGGACGGTCTGAAAATCGACCGGTTTTTGCGTTAAGTCTGTTGCCAGTCTGAAAGGGGGGCCGGGAGGTAAAAGATAACACTCTCCAGCGGTGAGCCTGACGGGCTCTGCCAGTCCCTCAACGGACAGCCAGCAGGATCCAAACACGACGGCATAGCATTTGACCCCGTCATGAGCGGGCCACTGGACTGCCTGTGCAGGATCAAGAACAACACCGCCTGAAACGTAACTTTCAGTTTTGAGTAGCGATAACAACTGTGATAGCGGGTCCATAGTCTGCTCCGGACGATCGGACATAAAACAGCGACGTTCCAGCATAGAATGTATTACGCCTCCCGTCTAAATTAGCTGCATCGGGTTGTTAAATGATGGCTGATTCACAGTAAGGACGAACAGGATGCGAATTTTTCTTACCGGCGCGACGGGATTTATCGGCACCGCGGTTGCCGCTCAGCTTATTGCCTCCGGCTACCAGGTTGCAGGGCTGACCCGAAGCCAAAAAGGCGCGGAAGTGCTGGCTGCTGCGGGTGTCGAACCCTTTTTGGGCGACATTAACGATCTTCAATGCCTGCGGCGCGGCGCGTCACTAAGCGACGGGGTTATTCACACAGCGTTTAATCATGATTTTTCCACGTTTGTCGCCCAATGCGAAAAAGACAGGCTGGTGGTTGAGGCGCTGGGTGAAGCCCTGGCGGGAACGCAGCGGCCGCTGATCGTCACGTCCGCCGTCGCGCTGGGCTCTGCAGGGCCTGGCAGCCTGGCAGTTGAAAACCACGTTAACGTTGAACACCGCAATCCGCGTAAGGCGACAGAACGGGGCGCAATGGCGGTCTTAGAAAAAGGGATCAATGTTGCCGTCATCCGGCTCTCTCAGGTGCATAATCCCTTGAAACAAGGGCTAGTGACCTCATTGATTGAAACGGCCCGGCAAAAGGGCGTCTCGGCCTGGGTGGGCGAGGGTCAGAACCGCTGGTCGGCAGTACATATCAGTGATGCTGCACGGCTTTATGTCCTCGCCCTTGAAAAAAATCTGGCGGGCAGGCGCTATCATGCCGTAGCAGAAGAAGGTATTCCCCTGCGCAGCATTGCCGAAACGATTGGACAGGTGCTTAATGTGCCGGTGGTACGCATTGGGGCGAGTGAAGCATCAGCACACTTTGGCGCGTTGAGCAAATTTGTTGCAGAGGACATGTCTGCTTCGGCTGCAATCACCCGCAGGGATCTGGACTGGAAACCACAGGGGCCCGGCTTACTGGCTGACCTTGAGCAGGTTCGTCTGCGTTAAAGGGATAACAACACTGCTCTGCCAGGTCCGCTGCACTCTAAGTGGACCTGCTCAACGTAATATGCCCCGCCAAAGCGACATCGTTCTGCCCGTCGCCCACCGCAGGCGTGAGTGATGCGCCGGGAGTATGCTTTCCCCCGGGAAAACCCCTTTTTCAACTGACGGGTAGGAGTGCGTGCCTTCTGCAAGATGACGGCTTTGTCTTTGACGTGGCGGTTATGCGGCAATCGTGCCTGTCTCGCTCGGCATGTTTTGCACCGAAGCCAGGCCTGCCAGGCCTTGCTGCGCTTTCGCGTATTTCCCACGCTACCAGCAGAGCATGTCGGTTGAGTGAAACCGATGGCGATAT
Organism: Pantoea ananatis LMG 2665; assembly: GCF_000710035.2. Lineage (GTDB taxonomy): Bacteria > Pseudomonadota > Gammaproteobacteria > Enterobacterales > Enterobacteriaceae > Pantoea > Pantoea ananatis. The sequence goes on from NZ_JMJJ01000004.1 coordinate 1,017,909, forward strand.
CTTACTTGCCCGAAAGTAAATAAGTCTTATTTTCAGTCGGTTATGAACACAACGCCGCTAAAAATGGCCGCCTTACGCGGTTTTTATCCGATTAAAGAGGCAGTGGGTCAAATTTTTCATAGACTACTATACGTAATCACGTCGTTCGCAGATAACCGAGAAAACAGCGGTTACTGATTTTAGTGACCTTTCATACAGCCGAAGGCTGTCGATTGCTTGAGAAGGGAAAATGATGTCGTTGATCTTTGATGAGTTCTCTGGGGTGCCAACTTGGGTGCCTGCGGTTTTACTGGTTATCTTTTCGTTAATTGTGGGCTTTCTGTCCCGATTTGTTCTTTTTGTGTTTATTCGCTACTGGCAAAATCGCGACAGAAAACTGTTCAAATCGCTTGAAAAGCATCTACGTGGATCCCTGTTTCTTTTTATTCCCCTACTGCTCATCAATATCGGGGTGAATTATATTAATATCCCCCCAAAATCCCTGAATTTTATCACCGCCACCGCCAATATTTTTATCATCCTGTCCGTCTGCTCGGTATTAATTCGGTTGACGAATGTGGCGCAGGATATGCTCTTCATCCGTTATGACATTAATCTGTCGAATAACCTTCGCGCCCGCAAGATTCGTACGCAATTAATGTATGTCAAAAAGGTCGCCATCGTCATCCTGGTGTTATTCTGTCTGTCCATGATTCTGCTGAGCTTTCCGGGTGTGCGTAAATTTGGCACGACGATTCTGGCGGGTGCTGGCGTAGCCGGAATCATCATTGGCTTTGCACTGCAGAAGTCGCTGGTGAATCTGTTTGCCGGAATCCAAATTGCCTTCACGCAACCGATAAAAATTGACGATGCCGTGGTCGTGGAAAAAGAGTGGGGCTGGATTGAGGAGATCAATCTGACCTACGTTGTCGTGCGTATCTGGGACCTGCGCCGACTGGTTCTGCCCATTACCTACTTTACCGAAAATGCCTTTCAGAACTGGACGCGGAATAACGCGCAAATACTCGGCTCGGTTTTTCTTTACGTGGATTATTCCATGCCGCTGGAACCTCTCCGCCAGCATTTTGAAAAAGTACTCAGTGAAACGAGGCTTTGGGATCAGCAGACGCAGGTGCTCCAGGTCACCGATACCAGCGAAAAAACCATGACCATCAGGTTGTTAATGACCGCACAGAACTCTCCCACGGCCTGGGATTTACGCTGTTACGTACGTGAGAAAATGATTGAGTTTATTCAGCAACATTATCCGCAGAGTTTGCCGCATGTCAGAGCGACGCTGACCGATTCGGAGATGAACGGCCAGGAGGCCAGGTCGCAACCGGGTTCGCTTGGGTGACAGCGCACAGAATACAGATGCGCCGGACGGGGCATAAGCGCTATTGTGCCTGTGTCTGGCGCACTTGTGCAGCCAGTCAGCGGATTCATTCGTTCATCGACCGTTTATCTGTTGTTAGTGAACTGCTCTGAAATCAGGCCCTTACTGGCGAATTTATGACTCACAGGACGTCATGATGAAGAAATTTTTGGCATTAATGTTTGCGTGTACTGCCCTTGTCCCCTTGAGTGCTGAGGCCGACAGTACCTATGTTTTTTTTCGTCATGGCGAAAAACCCGACAACGCAAGTGGTCAACTGACCTGCAAAGGTCTTAATCGGGCCTTGAAACTTCCTGCAGTGTTGCTGAGCCGCTATGGAAACCCGGATGCGCTTTACGCCTCTGCACCGAAAGAGGATAAAACAGGGAGTTCGCTGCGGCCACTCTCCACGCTGATCCCTCTGGCGGTGCAGGTTTCCAGGCCTGTAATACTGCGCTTTCACGCGGATAAACCCCGTAAACTGGTCTCTGACCTTCTCAATGAGAAACGCGTTCCGCTGACCATGATCGCCTGGGAGCATAAAAATCTGGTCATTGCTGCCCGGACACTTGTTGAAAAAACGGGCGGAGATGCGGGGCTTGTACCTGACTGGCCGTCAGCGGATTTTGATTCAATTTATGTGGTAAAAATTGACGATCGCCAGCACTTCAAATCATTTACTCAGGATGCAGAGGGGCTCAATGACGTTTCATCCCAATGTCCTGACCAGTCATAATTCACGAAGCCGGGGTTTACTGTGTGGCAGAACGGCATCCAACGCGTAAAGGTGGCGAGAGCCTGTTAATATTTTTGACAATCGGTTAAGCGGGATGCGTTTTGATGGACAAAAGTGATCTTACTGAAACGTCTCGGATCAAACATGGGGAAGAGGCGTTTGACGTCACCTTATTGCAGGTTAAGGGGGCGACGCGCTGTATCCTTTTTGCTGCGGGGCTGGGCGGCAGTCCGCTGCGCCATCTTGAACTTCTCCAGACCTTTGCCCGCCATGGCGTTTCCGTTGTCGCGCCACACTTTGAACGGTTGACCTCACCCGTGCCCACCAGAGCTGAATTACTGGAACGCTGCCAGCGGCTTGCGCGGGCTCAGAATGAATTTTGTAGCGGTTATGCGTCGGTTACCGGTGTTGGCCACTCCCTGGGTAGCGTGATTTTATTGCTGAATGCCGGGGCTGTAGCGATGACAAGCGCTGGGGAATCGGTTGTTTTCGCAGGCGACCGGATGTTGCATCGACTTATTTTACTGGCACCGCCCGCCGATTTTTTCCAGGTTCCGTCTGCGCTGGCAGCGGTGAACGTACCTGTTCACATCTGGGCAGGTGAAAAGGACAGCCTGACGCCCCCGTCCCAGGCCTGCTTTCTTAAACAGGCACTGGAGGGTTACACGCAGACTTATCTCTGTGTGATGGAAGAGGCCGGGCATTTTACCTTCATGAATACCTTGCCTCCGCAGGTAACCGATTCACATCCGTCGCGAGAGGCCTTTCTTTTAGATTTGGGCGAAAACATAGCCCGGCTGGTGACTGATTAGCACAGAGGGCGGGGCGATGAGATTTTTGCAGGGATAACCTCTTCCAGCTGATACGATTCAATCATATTCATCAAAAGCATCATTTCATCCTGTCTTAGGGGCTACTGTGAAACAGAAATCGAACTATCGCGTGGGTGACTGTGACGTCTTCAAGGTTTCGGAACTTGAGGCGTCATTATCTGTGAGCATGCTGTATCCAGACCAGCAGCTGGACGGCCTTTCTCCTGAAAATATCGCGCTTTCGGTGCATAGCTGGATTGTCCGGACGCCGGATAACGTCATTGTCATTGATACAGCGAGTGGTAATGGACGTGAGCGTCCCGGCTCTCCGCTTTCCCACCAACTGGATACGCCTTATGAACAACGTTTTCGCGAGACAGGCATTGATCCCGATGAGGTGGACATCGTTTTGCTCACCCATCTGCATGGCGACCATGTTGGCTGGAATACTCATCAGGTTGAAGGCAAGTGGACGCCATTTTTCAAAAATGCGCGCTATCACTGTTCCGCTATTGGCCTGAAAAGCTGGCAAAACGATCCGGCAAGAAAAACGGTTTTAGAAGACAGCTTTAACCCGGTGATCGATGCCGGTTTACTTGAGACGTTCGATGTGAGTCAAACGCCGCATTTCGCAGAAGTGTTACGCGTTGTCCCGACGCCGGGGCACAGCCACGATCATGCGTCGATTATCCTGCACAGTGCGGGGGAATATGCCTTATTCAGCGGTGACCTGATGCATAATGAGCTTCAGGTCAGGCAGCCTCATCTGGCCTCACGCTTTTGTGCCAATGCAGAGCAGGCTGAAGTTCAACGCCGCTGGGCGATGGAATGGGCTGTCGAGAATCAGGCGCTATGGTTCAGCGCTCACTTTGCCCGAAGTTCCGCCGGTTATATCAATAAAACGGCAAACGGCTTTGAATGGCGTTTTGTCTGAGCCGGTTGGGTTATCTCACGTTGTCATCCTTGCCTGACCTCAGTGCGCCCCGCGTTGAATGGCGGTGCCGGGGCAGGCGGCATCAATCTAGGATTTCCCCACGTTCGCGCGCAACGGAGAAACGGTTCGCATGGATGCGCCCGGACGCCTGACTGTTTATTGGGGTTAACGGTGTATCTGGTGCGAGCGATCTGACCCTAAAAGGCTAGGGCGTGACCGCGACGTTCGAAAACGGACGGCTGCCTCACGTTAAGACAGGCGAACTCATGCCGCTGCATGACGCGTGGTGGGCCTTTTTTGCCTGCCCCTGGCGCTATTTTCCCCGCCGGTTGATGTCTGCGCCGTTGCGCGCAGTTATTGATTGTCTTAAAAAGGATCGCAAGGCTTCTGCGGATTCCGGCATGGGCTTAGGTTTCGCGTCGGTGGCGGGTAGGCGAGCGCTAAGGTGCAGCAAGGTTGTCGCAGTCCGACTGTTTTCGGCACATCGTAAAACGGCGACAAAAAGAGGCCGCAACAGCGGGCATTAAGTCGTTTTTCCAGGCAATATCCAGGTCACCGACATTGTCACATGTCACACCTGCCGACACATCGCGGCAGCTGTGACGTTCGGCGGTCGTCATCGCACTTTGTAAACCGGTACTCAGATGGGATTGATAGTCATCAAGCGCATCACGAATGTCAGCCGGTGCGAGCCATTCAAGATGTTTAGCTGGGCACTGGCGAGCGAGTTCAGCCTGATAGATCTGCCAGACATTGGCAACGGGGGGCGCTGCCAGCGCAGCGGTTGTTCCTGCAAACAACAAGACAGCCATCTGATATCGCATGATCATTTTCACCGCTCAAAGCCTTAACGTTCGGCCTGGTTTATTGCGGATAATACCGCTGCATCAGGCTCATCCCTAAAGTCACCCTCAGCTACGGTCGAAAAGCCGGGGTTAACAGGGTGCAGAAAGCCGATCAGCGCCTTTACGTCAGTCTCTGCTGCGCTGAGCGTAAAGGGCACTATAGCACTGCACTCCCTCTTCCAACAGGGCCTCTTATCAGCCAAAAACGGCGTAGAAACCGGGCGCGGTGATCCCGTTGGCGATGCTGGCCTTAAGCCTCGTGAGACGGTGTGATGCATGGCGTGCAGCCAGAAAAGATGCGTTGCAGGGTGGTGTTTTTGGATGCTTCAGGGCACCGTACGGCAATGTCTTTGATCGCATTACCACATGGACAGGTCGCAACGCCGTTCTGCTGCTGGCGCGCTGTTTCGCAGTGCCTGGCAGTCGGCTTACACCAGGGGCACGTGGACAAACAGGATGTTTTCAAAGCCGGACCGGGAAGTGGGAACAACCGTCCAGTACAGTCGGCACCCCTCACAGAAATGTCAGCCCCTGATGAGGGGCAAATCGCGCTTTTGGTCTGAGCTCGGGTCTTATCGACAGGCGGGTAACGGTCAGGCGCATTTCCTGTGATTTGACGTGCCGTCAGCCTCCATAAGTCCCTACGACCAGCTTGCCTGCCCGGTTGCAATCTCGCTCAGTGGCTCTTCGCGCCACTGCCAGGGTTGCCGAAGAACGACCCGGCTGGCGAATTTGGCAATACCGATCTCATCGTCCAGCAAACGATCCATCAGGTCCTGAAACCTGTGAAGATTCGGGGCGATGATTTTTAACAGATAGTCATAGCCTCCGCTGATGTTGTAGCACTCTACAATCTCCCGGTACTTACAGGCGCCGGATTCGAATTTGATAAAATCGGACGGGTAATGACTGTTCAGGGTGATTTCGGAGAACACAACCAGGTTATTACCCAGTTTGTTCAGCGTAACCCTGGCGGCGTAACCCGAAATAATTCCGCTCTGCTCCAGGCGTCGGGTGCGCGCCAGGCAGGGACTGGGGCTGAGGCTGATCGCCTCAGCCAGTTCCACTATCGAACACCGCCCCTCGCGCTGAAGATGCTCAAGTATTCTGATATCGGTACGATCGAGGGGTTTAATGTGCGTCATGGTCAGGTGATTACCTCAGAACAGACTGGGAAGCCCTGGCGGCCGTCGCTTCTGTCAGCGACTGATCGAGGACATCGATTATCATTCCCGCCTGATCTGCCGTCAAGACCAGCGGTGGGCGAATTTTCAGCACGTTGTGGCCCATTGCGCATGCGCTCAGCAGCACGCCTTTTTGACGCATTCTGTTCACCACCTGACTGGTCAGCCAGCGATCCGGGGTGCGCGACAGACGATCGGAAACCAGTTCCACGCCAACGAAGAGGCCGGCACCGCGAACATCACCGATCGCCTCATGCTTTTTACCCAGCGCGGTTATGCCATCAAGCAGCTGTTTGCCTACATCGCGCGCATGGGCAACCAGGCCATCCCTTTCAATGGTTTTCAGAACGGCCAGTGCGGCTGCGCAGGAAACGGTATTGCCCGCAAAAGTATTGAAATACCGTGAGCGTTGACCAAACTCCGCCAGCACATCAGCGGTGGCCAGCAGACCGGCAATCGGCTGACCGTTGCCCATCGGCTTGCCCAGCGTCACCATGTCCGGCATAATGCCGTGGCGCTGGAAGCCCCACATTGTCTCGCCTGTGCGCCCAAAGCCGGGCTGAACTTCATCGGCAATAAACACGCCACCGGCCCGCTTGATGGTTTCAACTGCACCTTTCATAAAGCCCACCGGACCAGGCAAGATGCCATCGCTGGTGAACAAGGAATCGACGATCAGCGCGGCGGGTTTGATGCCGTGACGCTGCAGGTCGGCGATTGCGTTTTCCACGTCGCGCGTGAAGCGCTCGCTAAGATCGGCTCCCTCAGCATGATAAAGCCGTGGGGCAGGAATCAGGCGCACATGGGCGCCAAGATCCACCGACGTGCCTAAAGAGGGCGAAAACTGAGAAACCGCGTCCGTGATGCCGTGATAGGCCGTCTCGGTCACAATAATGCCGGTGCCCCCGGTACGAACTTTGGCAATACGGTAAGCCAGGTCATTGGCCTCACTGCCTGTGCAGGTCAGCATCAGATGCGCAAGCGCGGTTTCCGGCACGGTGGCCAGCAGGCGTTCGGCCAGTTCCAGAATGGTGTCGTGCAGGTAGCGGGTATTTGTTGCCAGCGTCTGAACCTGCTGACAGATGGCCTCGGTGACGGCAGGATGGCAGTGCCCGAGCGAGGTGACATTATTATAAATATCCAGATAGCGACGGCCCTCAGGATCGATGAGCCACACGCCTTCACCGCGCACGATATGTAAGGGATGCTCGTACATCAGGCGATAGGCTGGGCCGAGCAGCGCATCGCGCCGTTGAATCATCGCGGCGGTGACCGGCCCCACGTCGACCTGGCCGGGGATATAGGCGTTTACCATATTGAGATCTGTCGTGCTTTTCATACAATTCTCCGGTTTCAGAGTTTAGCCAGCAGTCGGTCACGTGCCGTATCGCGAGACAGATCCGCCATTAAAGACAGCGCCTCCCACGCGGCTGGATTGTGCCGCATGATATAGGCGCGATTGTGTGGATAGCGAACCGCGCGCCACTCGGTAATCAAAACGGTAATCAGATGACGGGTCGCCATCAGATCGGTTACGACCGCCTGCTCCAGATCGGTAAGCGGGAGCGTCTGGTGGTAGGCGCCGACAAACTGGGCGGCGCCGGCAAAAGGATCGACGCTGCCTGCCATCTGAAAGGCAGCCGCGGTTGCGACTTCGCCGACCAGGGGGGCATAAAGCATGTCGCCAAAATCGATAATGCCCGTAATACGATCCTGCGCCTCTGGCGCAACCATCACGTTGTAGAGATGGAAGTCGTTATGGATAACCTGTGCCCTCAGCGCCGGAAGGCGCGGCAGGATATGGGTGATAAAACGCGTCATAAATTTTTCAGCCAGCCTGCGGCGGGTGGGATCGACAAGGTCTTCCAGCTTATCCATCAGGCGATGCGCGGCTGAAACGTTCCAGAGAAGATCGTGGCTGGCAGCGGGATGGCTGAATGCCTGTAAAGCCAGGTCAAGCCGGGCCAGGCAGGTGCCCATCGCGCAACGCTGTGCTGGGGTTCTCTCCGTATCCTTAACCTGTATACCGTCTAGATAGGTCAGCATTCTGACGGTCGTTATTTCTCCTCCGTCAAGAGTGACGTTGTCACGCAGGGAGCCCTCTAGCGTTCGCACGATGCGCGGCGTGGACAGCCCGGGCGCGGACTCGGCGATGTGATTAAGCGCGGCAATCTGAAAATCCACGATGGACAGCGCTTCAGAGGGATTACTGATCTTTAACACATAGCGCGTGCCGTCGGCCTGCTCGATGCAACAGTTCTGATCGCGCTCACTGGCCAGCGGCAGGACGGTGCCCTCAATGCCATATTTTTCAGACACTAAAGATTGGATAGCCGGCAGCGAAAGCGCTGGCGCAGCTGTGCTGAGTGCGACCGCCTTGGGCCTCTGTTCATCAGGCATCATATTTCCTCGTTTCTCCGCACCCAGAGACGCATTAAAGACCAAGCAGGCCGGCAAGCTGGCGGAAGTCGGTGAGCCGATCAACGCCATAACCTTCTAAGGCGGGTTCATGCCCACGATCGATAAACGCTTTGGCCATAAATCCAAGGTCGGATGCCGTCATCAGGTCATAACGGAAGCTGGAGGAGCAGTGCATCATCTGCTCGGGTCCGCAGCCCAACTGGTCAAACATGTATTCGAAAATCTGTGCACGCGGCTTATAAGCCTGAGCCGCTTCAGCGGTGTAGACCGCATGAAAAGGCGCTTTAAGATGGGCGACGCTGTGGGGAATAAGATCCACCATGGAATTCGACAAAATCACTAACGGAATATGTTGAGAGATCAATTCCAGCGTTTCCACAACGTGAGGATGTGGCTGCCAGGTCGGCACCGCGTTATAGAGAGTGAGTGCATCAGAATCGCGGTACTCCACATCATGCGCTTTACAGGCCCGCTGAATAGCGTTTTCAACGACCTGAAAAAACGGCTTCCAGTCACCCAGCACTTCATCAAGCCGGTAGAAACGGAAGCTGTCCAGAAACGCAGGCATTCGCTGTTCTGCAATCCGGTCGGCAAAAAGCCCCTTAGCGGTCGGCCCCATTTCAAAGTTTATGAGCGTTCCGTAGCAGTCGAAGCTGATAAATTTTGGCTGATAAATCATGCAATTAACCTCTTTGATTTGTTTTAAAGAAGTATATCGCTGTGACCGAACAGATAATTTCTTATTGACCCGGTAACGGAGTGGTTTTTGCTCAATTCACAGCGGAGGGCGGCATTATTTATCTGCCGCCAGCCACGCCCTCATGGTCTTCCCGACTTCTCTGCCCGTAACGCTTAGGTGCAGAGCAGAAATTTATCGGCCACACTTAGCCCAAAGACGTAGTTTGCACCCGCATTGTGTTTTACACTGCGCGCTGAAAAAATTGAGTAGATAAACGATTAGGTAGGCGGTAATGGCGATGAATGGAACAATCACAACCTGGTTTCAGGATAAAGGCTTTGGCTTTATCAAAGATGAAAACGGTGATAACCGGTATTTTCACGTGATTAAGGTCGCCAACCCTGATCTGATTAAGAAAGATGCGGCGGTGACGTTTGAACCCACCACCAACAATAAAGGGCTGTCGGCCTTTGCGGTGAAAGTCCTGCCCGAAAGCAAATACATTTTTATCGCGGGTGAGCGAATCAAGCTCACTGCCATCAAGTCTTATGTGGTCTTCAGCGAGGAAGTGCCTGCCAGCAGCCGTATTGATAAAGAAAATACGGTGCTGTCTGTGGGCATCTTGATGAACAATATCAAACCTAAATCCGCAGCCCAGGCCGATGAGATGCGTACGTTGAAAAAACTGGCCATCACCACCTTTCAGGGCGCAACCTTAATCTTCTCTGAAGATGAGATAGACATTGATGCCACGGTAAAAATGCTCAAGGTCTGACATCATCAGACCTGTCTGCCAGTGCCTCGCCTGACAGGGCGCTGGCGGCGTTTATGCCTTCTTTTTATCTCTCTTCGCGCCTTCCCGCCTGTGACTAACAGTTTTGTTATATTCCAGTGCGCCTCTTGATGAGCTTACAGACTTCCTTCAACGTCGTCTCTGTTCCGCATAGCCGAGATTGCGTTAGCGAACCACCGGCTCCCTCTCAGCCAGCATCTGCAGGACGCTAACCCTGGGATGAGCGACTGACGGATACCGGACCCGACGTGGGGAACCTCACGACTTAGCACATACAACGTCCGCTCGAATCTTAAGTGCGCACCACATCAGCGTCTGCAATCTGCTATCGCCTCAGGTATAATCCCGCCCATTCCTCATCAGATTCAGAGAACAAGATGGCAAAACTCACCTTACAAGAGCAGCTGTTAAAAGCAGGATTAGTCACCAGTAAGAAAATGGACAAGGTCCAGAGAACGGCCAAAAAATCGCGTGTTCAGGCCCGCGAGGCGCGCGAAGCTGTAGAAGAGAACAAAAAAGCCCAGCAAGAGCGTGACAAGCAGCTCAATGAACAACAACGGCAGGCTGTGCTTTCAAAAGAGTACAAGGCGCAGGTGAAGCAGCTGATTGACATGAACAAAATCGATATTTCCCGAGGTGATATCGGTTTTAACTTCACAGATAACAACCTGATTAAAAAAATCATGGTGGATAAGCCCACCCAGGCACAACTTATCAACGGCCGTCTGGCGATCGCACGTTTGCAGGTGGATAACAGCGAAGAGAGCCATTACGCCATTATTCCCGCGAGCGTTGCTGATAAAATTGCCCAACGTGATGCCAACAGTATTGTCTTAAACAGTGCGCTGAGTCAGGAAGCCCAGGATGAAGACGATCCCTATGCCGATTTCAAAGTACCCGATGATTTGATGTGGTAATGATTGCAATCAGGCGGGATAACCGCTGAGCCTTGCTGCAAAGTGCTGCGCACTCTCGCCGCAGGGCTCGTGCCGTTTGCAGCCATAATCAAACCTGATCCGATCGCTTTCGGGATCGAAACGCCGCGACTTTCATGCGATTGCCACAGGTCGCCATGCTGCACCAGCGGCGGCGGTGCGATTTACTGAGGTCATGGAAAAGCAGGATACAGTCATGTGCTTCACACTGGCGCACGTACGTAAAGCTGTCACTGACAACAAGCTCGACCAGTGCGTTGACCACCGGCCAAAGCAGGATGGCTGTGCTTATCTCCTCGTGGCTAACCGCGATCTGGTATCGCTGCGCGTCATCATCCCACGCCAGTCGCTTCGTCGGGCGCCCGTCCTTATAGAGCCTGTTAAGAACAGTCAGATCCGCAGATAAGCCATTCATCGCAGCATCGACTAGTGCACGTGCACTGTCGCGCAGCGCCCGCGCTTCATGTAACAGCCCATCAGGTGCCTGCAAAGGCGCGCCATCCGGCAAGATCCCTGCCATCTCCAGCCAGAGCATCACGCGTCGATCGTCGCTGAAACAGTCATGTCGCTGCTCGTCCACGCCGTATTCACTATTGATAAAGTCCAGTGCGAGGTTATCCGCCAGGAAAAGGAAGTCGTGGGTGTTGAGATCGGGATTCATAGCTACCTGTAACTGTTAAAAACATATTTGACAGGTTAGCAAAACAGATCGTAACCTTCAAATAATAACTTTAACGGTTACATCATAAGGAAACATCATGGCGGCTTCAAAATCCATTACGACGACAGACAGTTTGCGTACGCAAGACGTTAACGATGCACAGCAACGGGATGGCGTAAAATACCGCTACGAACAGGTTGGCGACGTCAATGTGTTTTACCGCGAAGCGGGCGATCCCAACAGGCCGACAATACTGCTGTTACATGGCTTCGCGGGATCCTCATTTATGTTCAGAGACCTGATCCCGCATCTTGCCGGGCACTACCACGTGATTGCACCCGACCTGCCTGCGTTTGGCTTCACGGAATCTCCGGCACGAGGCGAATACGTTTACGCCTTCAGCCAGCTGGCAATCACTATTGAACAGTTAACGCAACAGCTTAAGCTGGAGCGCTATGCGCTGATGGTTCATGACTATGGCGCCCCCGTCGGCTGGCGGCTTGCCGTCAGTCATCCGGAACGGATTACGGCCATTATTTCTCAAAACGGTAACGCCTATGAGGAAGGACTGGGTGAGGGCTGGAAACCGATCCAGCGCTACTGGCAGGAGCCCAGCCAGGAAAACCGTGACGCGCTGAGAGACTTCCCAACGCCAGCTTCGATCAAATGGCAATATCTTGAGGGCGTGCCCGATAAAAGTCGTGTCTCACCGGATGGTTACACGCTTGAGGGTTTGCACATTCTTCGGCCAGGTAACGCGGAGATTCAACTCGATTTGCTGCTGGATTACGCATCAAACGTGGCGCTGTATCCGGTCTTTCAGAACTACTTCCGTCAGTTTCAGCCCCCCTTGCTGGCGGTGTGGGGAAAAAACGATCCTTTCTTCCTGCCGGCTGGTGCCGAGGCGTGGAAACGGGATCTGCCCGATGCGGAGATTCGCTTCTATGATACCGGACACTTTGCGCTGGAAACGCACGGTCTGGCGATCGCTGCGGCTATTACCGACTTTCTGAACAACCTGCACCTGAAGTAAACTGGTGCCTTGAGCCGTGACAAGAAGAGGCGTTTGCGGGCTGGAGCGGCCCGGCACAACAATGTCAGCCGTGTTCCTGGCGCCAATGTAAAGGCGTTGCGTTAAAACGGGCTGGGGCTGACGATGTGAAAGGGCTCACCGGTAACGGGATGAATAAACTGCAGTTCACTGGCATGAAGCATTAACCTTGGCGTCTGTTCCATGCCCGGCAGCAAAAGCCCCCCGTAGAGGTCACAGCCTAAAATCGGATGGCCCAGCAGTTGGCAGTGAATACGTAACTGATGAGTGCGACCGGTTTCTGGGATCAGCGTCACGCGCGTCAGGGGAATCACTCTGGCGTCATCCCGTTTAAGGTTAAAACGCTCAACAACCCGATAACGGGAACGGGCAGGCTTGCCCCATTCGGCGCAAATAGACATCCGTGGAAACCGGGCTGGGTCTTTCGCGATGGGAGCATCAATGATGCCTTCTTCATCCGGTAAATGCCCGCACAGCAGGGCGCTGTAGTGCTTAGCCACCGTGCGCGCGCTGAATTGCTGGCTGAGCGCCGCGTTAATGGTTTTGTTACGCGCCACAACCATCAACCCGGAGGTGCCAAAATCCAGCCGGTGCACCAGTGTGCAGCCGGGGAAGATCGTCACCAGGCGATAGTGTACCGAGTCCAGGTTTTGGGGGTTTTTGCCTGACAGGCTCAACAGCCCACTGGGCTTGTCGATCAGCACCAGATGGTCGTCCTGATAGAGAATGCGTATCTCCTCATGGCACGGCGGGGCAATAAAAGTATCAACAATCGTAGACATCAGTGTGCCTGGGGCGTGAACAGGCGCTGATGATAACGAATTTTCACCCTCCAGGCGAATGGGGCGCTATAAGCGTCAGCCCGGAAAGGAAAAAAGTCTGATACCGGCTTGCAAGATCGCGAGTCTCTGTGTCGACCCGGTATCACATCGCGCTATTCATTTGGTTTTACCCTGTTCCCGGCGGCAAACGGCGACGATCGTATCACGAAGCCAGCGGTGCACCGGGTCCGCGTGCAGTCTTGGATGCCAGATAGCCAGCACCTTTATCACCGGTGTAGCCACAGGCAGATCGAAATGCACCAGGTCGGCGCGCCGGTTGGGCCCGACCAGCGCGGATGAGGGTACCAGCCCAATGAGGTCTGTCTGGCAAACAATATTGATGGCGCTGCTGTAAGTCGGAACGGACATCAGAATGTCCCGGCGCAGTTGAAGCGCATCAAGCGCGGCGTCAACAGGCCCAGAGCGGGCATTATTTCTGGACATGACGATATGCGAAAAGCTGGCGTAACGCTCTGCCGTCACGCCTGGGTTATCCAGCAGCGGATGATCGCGTCGGCAGATGCCCACAAAGTGGTCGCTGAATAGCAGCCTGGTTTTGAGTTCCGGCGCATCCGTACCCAGCACACCAATTTCAAGATCAATCTTGCCTTCACGCAACGCCTGCGGCGCTTTATCTGATTTATTGACGAAAATGAGTCGTAGCCTGGGCGCGGTCTGGCGAAGCTCGTTAAGCAGCGCGGCGGCGGTTAAATCGATAAATCCTTCATTCGCCCGTATGACGATGCTGCGCGCGGTTGTAGAAAGATCGAGGCGTTTATCTGCGGGGCGCAGCAGGGCGAACGCGTCCATAGTCGTCTCATGGACGCGCGTGGCCAGTTCAGTGGCATAGGGCGTTGGAACCATATTATGCCCGGCCTGAACCAGAAGCGGATCGCCGGTCGCCAGGCGTAAGCGGCCTAGCGTGCGGCTCATGGCGGAGGTACTGAGCCCCAACCGCTTCGCTGCGCGTGTCACGCTGCACTCTGTCAGCAAAGCATCCAGCGCAGTGAGTAAATTCAGATCAATATCAGGCATAAAGTCAGACCCTTGCATCAGACGCAATCTATTATTGCATCCTGTGCGTCTGGCTCAACTGTTCTTTGCGCATTAAAGTCGTTATTTCCGCAACCAGCAGGAGTAACTCTTATGACGCTTTATTCATCGCAGGCCGACAAGCCCAAAATGTTATTAATAGGTGCCTCACGAGGTATCGGGTTGGCCATGACCAGTGAGCTGCTCAGCCGCGGCTGGGAAGTGACGGCAACGGTGCGTAACAGCCATCCCGAGGCTATGCAGGATTTGTCTGCACGTTATCCGCATGCACTTACCATTGAACAACTGGACATCAACGATACCGATCAAATCGCTCAGCTTAAATCGCGGTTGCAGCATCGTTGCTATGACGCGCTTTTTGTGAATGCCGGCACGGCGAATCCCAACCAGAGTGAGACGATTGGAGAGGTCAGTACCGAAGATTTTATTCACGTCATGGTAACGAATGCGCTTTCGCCAATGCGGGTTGTTGAAACCTGTCAGGATCGAGTCAGAGCCAACGGACTGATTGGCGTCATGTCATCCGGTCAAGGTAGCGTGGGGGATAATGTGAAAGGGGGAAGAGAAGTGTATCGCGGCTCTAAAGCCGCGCTGAATCAATATATGCGAAGCTATGCGGCACGGCAGGCGCGCTCTCATCCGGACCGGGCTTTATTACTGCTGGCACCGGGCTGGATTCGCACGGCTCTAGGCGGTGAACAGGGGGCCTTTAGCCTTGAGGAAACCCTGCCTGATATCGTGAACGTCATCGAGCACAAGCGGGGCCGACCGGGGCTGGAGTATCTGGATCGCTTTGGCAAGCCGGTGACGTGGTAAACCGCCATTCAGTGATGGAAAGGGTGATATTCAGGCCTCTTCTGTGAGGGCATCCGTGGGCGCTTGCTGAACCACAGGTACCCGTCAGCTGCCTGAAGGTTCCCGCGCACCATCATGCTTGACCGACACTAAGCCATGAGTATTCATCAAAAATTAATGAAAAAATCCTAAAGCTTTTTCTCTTTTACCCGTTATAGAAGCTGGAATCCGGTTGGAAATCCTTAAAGAGACAATCGGAAACAAGGGCTTTTTACGTAAAGGGAATGCGATAAATATGAGCAAGTTATTAATAACGGGTACGTTGTCATTAGTCTTTCTGGTGGGATGCGCAGGTAAAAATAATGCTCAGGTCGTTAAGGCCGATAACGGCAGCACGCTGACTGTTGAGACGATTTATGCGCCAGTGGATATGAATAACAATCATTACTCAGACGTAAAACTGCGCGAAGTCACACCGGTGAGTACCGGTGCGGGTGTGGGAATGTCTGTGCTAACGGCAGTGTTAGGTGGGGGAATCAGCACCGGCTCTTTTGACAAAAACAGTTATAAAGGCACCTCTGTTGATGCGCTGCCCGAACCTACGGCGCACTATTTTACCCCAAAAGCCGTAGTGAAAATAAAAAGCTGGCTCGATAAAAATGGCAACGGATATGCTTATACACAGCCGCTGTTCATTGCCGCGGCGCAATGGTCACTGGTTTATAGCGATATGTCGGCCAATAACAGCAACTACGATTTAACTTACCGCGTGCTGTTCTATAAACGTCCGGAAGGCGGCAATATTCTCAGCGCCTATGTGGTATCAGAGTGTGCACCGAAACCGGCGACAGCACCGCTCAGTGACTGGAAGGCCAACAATTACGCTAAAGTGACCCAGGAAACGCAAAAGATGATGGATGCCTGTGTTCTTGAGCTTGATAATCAACTGCCACGTTTATTGAAAAAATAAATCCAGATCTGCCTGCCGCTGTAACGTGGCAGGCAATGAGTGATCCAGGCCTGTGCCCTTTGTACAAAGAACGTCTAGCCCGTATGTTAATTTCTGCTGCCAGATAACCCTTTTGCATCAGCCTACTGACTGCACAGAAACAGGCTCGAATTGACGCAGAACCTCATAACGAAACAGATAAAAAAGAAGAAGCAAAGCCGTGACTCAAGGCGTACTGATCCGATTGTATTACCTCGGGTGATTCACGGTTGACCGCCTGAGTTGATAAGGTCGGCGGCAAGCCATAAAAAAACGGGCCAGCAATCTGACCCGTTCGCAACGTCTCAGCAATCTTAACGCTTCATATGGTAGTAAGCGTCGTTCCAGCGCAGGGCATCCTTAAACGCAGGCAACTGGGTATGTTCGTCAATCACCAGCACCTCAATGCCGTGCATCTCACCGTACAGATACATATCATCCAGGCTCAGTGCCTGACTGAACACGGTATGGTGCGCGCCGCCCGCCAGGATCCAGGCTTCAGAGGCCGTTGCCAGCGATGGCTGAGCTTTCCACAGCGCACGGGCCACGGGCAGTTTTGGCAGAGGTTTGGGCTGCTCGATGGCGTCCACTACGTTCACCAGCAGACGGAAGCGGTCACCCATATCGATCACGCTGGCGTTGATGGCACGGCCTGCCGGTGTTGAGAAGATCAGTCGTGCCGGATCGGCTTTGTTGCCAATGCCCAGGAACTGAACGTCAATCAGCGGCTTCTCTTCCAGCGCGATGGACGGGCACACCTCCAGCATATGTGAACCCAGTACTAAATCGTTGCCCGGTGAGAAGTGGTAAGTGTAATCCTCCATAAAGGAGGTTCCGCCGGGACGATCGCCCGCCAGCACTTTGAAAATGCGCAGCAGGGCGGCCGTTTTCCAGTCGCCTTCGCCTGCAAAACCATAGCCCTGGCCCATCAGGCGCTGTACCGCCAGGCCGGGTAGCTGGGTCATGCCATGCAGCGTCTGGAAGTTGGTGGTGAATGCCATACAGCCTTCATCGTCCAGAAAACGCTTCAGGCCCAGCTCAATGCGCGCGGCATCCAGAACGTTTTGCCGCTTTTCACCGCCGACGGCGGCGACATCGGTAAAGCGGTACTGGCTCTCATACTCATCGACCAGTGCATTAACATCGCCATCGCTGACGCCGTTAATCACTTCGACCAAATCGCCCACGCCCCAGCCGTTAACGGCATAGCCAAATTTGATTTGTGCCGCGACCTTATCGCCTTCCGTTACGGCCACTTCACGCATGTTATCGCCGAAACGGGCCACTTTCAGGTGCTGACTGGCCTGTTTGGCCAGCGCGGCGCGCATCCAGTTGGCCACGCGCTGTTGGCTGTGTTTATCCTGCCAGTGGCCGGTCACCACGCTGTGCTGCAGGCCCATACGTGCGCCGATAAAGCCAAACTCACGACCGCCGTGAGCGGTCTGGTTCAGGTTCATGAAGTCCATGTCCATGCTGTCCCACGGAATTTCGGCATTGAACTGGGTATGAAACTGCAATAACGGTTTCGTTAATACGTTTAAACCGCCGATCCACATTTTGGCCGGCGAAAAAGTATGAAGCCAGGTAATGATGCCCACACAGTTTTGATCGTGACTGGCGTCACGGCACAGCGACAGCGCTTCATCTGGCGATTTCACCAGCGGTTTGAGTGCCAGGCGCACAGGCAGCCCCGCCTGATTCAGACCTTCCACCACCTGACGGGCATTCTGCTCAACCTGACGTAACGTTTCCGCTCCGTAGAGGTGCTGTGTACCAATGACAAACCACACGTTGAACTGTTGCATAAACCACTCCTTTACTTAGCGGAAGCGGAACGTGCGGCATAATGAGGTTCTGCCGTCACGCACCATTGTTGATAGCGTTGATAAAGTTCCTGATAGCGCGCGACGCGCTGCGGATCGGGCTGCAGCGTGACGTCAATCGGGCTGGCCATCACGTTCTGTGCCTGCTCGACGTCGCGGTGAACACCGGCGGCCACGGCGGCGAAGATGGCGGCGCCCAGGGCGCAGCATTCATCTGAAGAGACGATATCCAGCGGGCGATTCATCACGTCGCAGCAGGCCTGCATAATGGCGGGAGACTTACGGGCAATGCCGCCCAGGGTCAAAATGTTCTCAACCGGAATATCCTGCTGCTCGAAGCACTCCATGATGGCGCGGGCGCCAAATGCGGTCGCCGCAATCAGGCCGCCAAACAGGGCTGGCGCATCGGTGCCGAGATTAAGGTCGGTGATCACACCTTTAAGGCGCTGATTGGCGTTCGGTGTACGGCGGCCATTGAACCAGTCCAGCACCACCGGCAGATGATCCAATTGCGGATTGGCGGCCCAGGCGTCAGTCAGGTTTTTGATCAGCGACTTTTGCATCTCTGCCAGTTGCGGTTTTAGTTCAGGATGGTGCTGCGCCGCCTGCTGTAACGGCCAGCCGAGCAGACGACTGAACCAGGCATAAATATCGCCAAACGCCGACTGTCCGGCTTCCAGACCCATTGCGCCCGGCACCACGCTGCCATCGACCTGTCCGCAAATGCCTTTGATCGCGCGGTCGCCCACCTTCTCAGTATCCGCAATCAGAATGTCGCAGGTGGAGGTGCCAATCACTTTCACCAGCGTGTAGGGCCGTGCGCCTGCGCCCACTGCACCCATATGACAGTCAAAGGCACCGCCTGAAATCGTCACCTGCTGGGATAACCCCAGGCGCTGTGACCACTCGGGACTCAACGTGCCCACCGGCAAATCCGCGGTCCAGGTGTCTTTAAACAGTGGAGAGTCAAGCTGCTGAGTAAGATGGGGATCGAGCGCATTCAGAAATTCCACATCCGGCAAGCCGTTCCAGTCGCCGTGCCACAGTGCTTTATGACCGGCGGCGCAGCGTCCACGGCGCAGTTTTTCTGGGGCAACGGTATCGCTGAGCAATGCCGGTACCCAGTCGCACAGTTCAACCCAGGAGACTGCGGCCTCGCGCACCGCTGCATCGTGACGCGTCACGTGAAGGATTTTTGCCCAAAACCATTCAGAAGAGTAAATGCCGCCAATGTAACGGCTGTAGTCGGTAAAGCGGCCGCTACGGCACAGCTGATTGATCTCTTCGGCTTCTTCAATTGCCGTATGATCTTTCCACAGCACAAACATCGCGTTCGGGTTTTCAGCAAACTCAGGCCGCAGCGCCAGAACCTTGCCGTCACGGTCAACAGGCGCGGGTGTGGAGCCGGTACTGTCAACGCCGATACCGACGACGGCAGCGCGTTGTTCTTCACTCAACGCATTTAACACCTCGAGCATGGCCTGCTCCATGGCATCAATATAGTCTTGTGGATGGTGACGGAAGCGGTTGCTGTGAGGATCGCTGTAAAGGCCTTGCTGCCAGCGTGCATAGTTTGCCACGGCACTTTGCAGCTCCTGACCAGAGTGACAATCCACCGCCAGCGCACGCACCGAATCACTACCAAAGTCCAGTCCCAGGGTGATGGCTTCAGTACGCATTTGAATCTCCTGTTATGAATAAACCTCCTTATCCTGTGATGTGTAAGAAATAACGGTTAGTCACGGCTGGCTGAGAATATGCACTTTTCTGCCATCAGCAGTGAAATTGTGATCCATTGCAAAAGTTAAGAGACGGTTAAATTCGCTGAATATATGGATCATTCTGTCGTGATTTTAAGATGTGATACCGCTCTACATTTTTCTTCTCCATTCCCGTTAAAAATAGGCCAACGTTTAAGCAGGCTACCATCGCGGCTCGCGCTAACGTCCTGATTTACTTCTGTACCCCTAAAAGAAAGTTAACTGGTAGCGTTTACACCAATTCGGTTTTAACAGCGATAAAACAACTAGCGCCGGAGAGCATCATGCATAAATTCACTAAAGCGTTGGCAGCCATTGGGCTGGCAGCGGTTATGTCACAATCAGCTATCGCCGAGACCATGAAGCTGGGTTTTCTGGTCAAGCAACCCGAGGAGCCGTGGTTCCAGACGGAATGGAAATTTGCCGATAAGGCCGGAAAAGATCTGGGCTTCGAGGTCATCAAAATTGCCGTTCCGGACGGTGAGAAAACCCTCAATGCGATAGACAGCCTTGCGGCAAGCGGCGCGAAAGGTTTTGTTATCTGTACACCGGATCCCAAGCTGGGCTCGGCCATTATGGCAAAAGCACGGGGCTACGGACTGAAAGTGATTGCGGTGGATGACCAGTTCGTCAACGCCAAAGGCAAACCCATGGATAGCGTGCCGTTAGTGATGATGGCGGCGACCAAGATTGGTGAGCGTCAAGGTCAGGAACTCTATAAAGAAATGCAAAAACGCGGCTGGGACGCAAAAGACACGGCGGTGATGGCGATTACGGCGAACGAGCTGGATACCGCCCGTCGTCGTACCGGGGGGTCGATGGATGCGCTAAAAGCCGCAGGATTCCCGGAAAAACAGATCTACCAGGTGCCTACCAAGTCCAATGATATCCCTGGCGCATTCGATGCGGGTAACTCTCTGCTGGTTCAGCACCCGGAAGTGAAACACTGGTTGATTGTCGGCATGAACGACAACACCGTGCTGGGCGGCGTGCGCGCAACCGAAGGACAGGGCTTTAAAGCCGCTGACGTCATCGGTATCGGTATTAACGGTGTGGATGCGGTGAGTGAACTGTCGAAGGCCAACGCAACCGGCTTCTATGGATCTCTGCTGCCAAGCCCGGATATCCACGGTTATAAGAGCAGCCAGATGCTCTACAACTGGGTGAGCAAAGGTCAGGAACCGCCGAAATTCACTGAAGTCACCGACGTGGTGTTAATCACCCGCGACAACTTTAAAGCCGAGCTGGCGAAGAAAGGGTTGATGTAACAGCAGGCTGCTGAGGCAGCACAGGTAAAGTCATTATCGGGCCACAGAGAAAGCAGGGGTTTTACAGCGTTACCCAATGGGGTAACAGGATAAATCCTTAACTGCCGGTGGCCCGAATCATCAACGCCATTTTTTGGAGAAACCATGAACACTGATTCAGCCTTTCTGTCGTTTCATGGCATCAGTAAAACCTTTCCCGGCGTCAAAGCGTTACAGGACATCTCTTTTGAGTGCCACGGTGGTCAGGTGCATGCGCTAATGGGAGAAAACGGTGCCGGTAAATCGACACTGCTTAAAATCCTCAGTGGTAGTTATCTGCCGAGCGGCGGTGAAATTCGTATCAAAGGAAAGCCGGTTAATTTTCAGCACACCACTGACGCGCTGGACGCGGGCGTGGCGATTATCTACCAGGAACTGCATTTAGTCCCCGAAATGAGCGTGGCAGAAAATATTTATCTCGGTCAGTTGCCGCACAAGCGCGGGCTGGTCAACCGAAAACTGCTGCGTTACGAAGCCGGACTGCAACTGAAAAACTTAGGCATGGACGTTGATCCCGACATGCCGCTGAAATACCTGTCTCTGGGGCAATGGCAGATGGTGGAAATTGCCAAAGCGCTGGCGCGCAATGCGCGCATCATCGCGTTTGATGAGCCCACCAGTTCACTGTCTGCACGGGAAATCGATAACCTGTTCCGGGTTATCCGTCAGCTGCGGGCAGAAGGGCGCGTGGTGCTCTACGTTTCGCATCGTATGGAAGAGATCTTTGCCCTCAGCGACGCCATCACCGTTTTTAAAGATGGCCGCTATGTTCGAACCTTTACCGACATGGCCAACACGCATCACGACGATCTGGTTCAGGCGATGGTCGGGCGTAATCTGGGCGACATTTATGGGTATTCGCCGCGTGAAAAAGGCGCCGTGCGGCTCGAACTGCAGAATGTGGAAGCGAAGGGCGTCAGAACGCCGATTTCGCTCAATGTGCACGCGGGCGAAATTGTCGGCTTATTTGGCCTCGTTGGCGCAGGGCGCAGCGAGCTGCTGAAAGGGCTGTTTGGCGCAACGCGACTGCGTGGCGGTCAGGTGCTGCTGGATGGCAAACCGCTGAAGCTCAGTGCCCCAATCGATGCTATCCGTGCTGGCGTGATGCTCTGCCCGGAAGATCGCAAAGCCGAAGGCATCATTCCGGTACATTCGGTCCGCGACAATATCAACATCAGCGCCCGTCGCCATAACCTGACCGCCGGATGCCTGATTAAAAACGGCTGGGAAGCCACGAACGCTGACCGTCATATTCGTTCGCTCAACATCAAAACACCGAGTGCCGATCAGCTGATCATGAACCTCTCTGGCGGCAACCAGCAAAAAGCCATTCTGGGGCGCTGGTTGTCAGAGGAGATGAAAGTGATCCTGCTGGATGAGCCCACGCGCGGCATTGACGTTGGGGCCAAGCACGAAATTTATAACCTGATTTATGCGCTGGCAAACAAGGGCATTGCGGTGCTGTTTGCTTCCAGCGATCTTCCGGAAGTGATGGGCCTTGCTGATCGCATTGTGGTCATGCGTGAAGGGGCTATCGCCGGAGAAATACTGCATGACGAGGCTACGGAGCAGCAGACGCTGAGCCTGGCTATGCCTAAAACGACACAAGCGGCCGCCGTGGCCTGACAGGAGAGTACCGTGACTTCATCCACGACATCTAATACGCCGCCAGCAGCGCCACGCCGTGGTCTGCATTTTGGTCGCATCTGGGACAATTTCGGCATGCTGGTGGTCTTTGCACTGCTGTTTATTGCCTGTGCTGTGTTTGTGCCCAACTTCGGCTCCTTTATCAATATGAAAGGCCTGGGGCTGGCCATGTCGATGTCCGGCATGGTCGCCTGCGGCATGCTGTTCTGTCTGGCATCCGGCGATTTCGATCTCTCGGTTGCCTCCGTTATCGCCTGTGCAGGCGTAGTAACGGCGGTGGTCATTAACATGACCGAAAGCCTGTGGATTGGCGTGGGGGCCGGGCTGCTGCTTGGAATGGCGACCGGCTTTATCAACGGTTTCGTGATTGCACGACTGAAGATTAACGCCCTGATTACGACCCTGGCGACAATGCAGATCGTGCGTGGTCTGGCCTACATTTTCTCCGATGGTAAAGCGGTCGGCATCGAAGACGAGCGCTTCTTTGTGCTGGGCTTCGCCAACTGGCTGGGCGTGCCTGCCCCCATCTGGATCACCCTGGCCACCATGGTGATTTTTGCCTTCCTGCTGAATAAAACCACGTTTGGACGCAACACGCTGGCTATCGGCGGCAATGAAGAAGCCGCGCGACTGGCAGGCGTACCGGTAGTGCGGACTCGTATCATTATTTTTATCCTTTCAGGTCTGGTTTCCGCCGCGGCGGGCATCATTCTGGCGTCCCGTATGACCAGCGGACAGCCGATGACCTCCATCGGTTATGAGCTGGTGGTCATTTCTGCCTGCGTCCTGGGCGGCGTATCCCTTAAGGGCGGAATCGGTAAAATTTCCTACGTGGTGGCGGGCGTGCTTATTCTTGGCACCGTCGAGAATGCGATGAATTTGTTAAATATCTCGCCATTCTCACAGTATGTTGTGCGTGGTTTGATACTGTTAGCCGCGGTGATATTTGACCGCTACAAACAAAAAAATAAAGTCTGATTTGGCGTGAAACCTTCCCGCGGACGCGAAAGGCGTCCGCGGGTGATCACTCAACGACGAAGTGAGGACATTATGTATCACCGTGAATTACCGGCAGAGCAGCAAAATCCCCTGCTGCCCGGATACGCGTTTAATGCCTGGCTGGTGGCGGGGTTAACGCCTATCACCGCGGATGGTCCGCTGGATTTCTTTATCGATCGCCCGCACGGCATGAAGGGCTATATTCTTAACCTGACCATCAAAGGCAAAGGCCGGGTATTCGATGGCGAAAAAGCCTTTGATTGTGAACCCGGTGAAATGCTGCTGTTTCAGCCGAAAACCGCCCACTATTACGGTCGTGCCCCCGACAGCCCGCAGTGGTTTCACCGCTGGGTCTATTTCCGGCCGCGCGCTTACTGGCATGACTGGCTGCGCTGGCAGGATGAGCAGGAAGGTGTAGGGCGCCTGCGGTTGCCCGAATCCCTGCGTGGCGAATTCGATCGCCTGTTTGCCACCATTGAACAAACCCATAACTCCTCACGCCGCTTTGCCGAAGAACTGGCGATGAATTTGCTGGAGCGCCTGTTGCTGCGTGCGGTGGAGGAAGATCCGCGGAATCACCAGCAAATTCGCGATCCGCGCATCATCGAAGCCTGCCAGTATGTGAACAATCATCTCGCCAGCGAGGTGAAAATTGAAGAAGTGGCTCGCCACGTCTGCTTATCGCCTTCGCGGCTGGCGCACCTGTTCCGTGAGCAGATGGGCGTGAATTTGCTTCGCTGGCGTGAAGATCAGCGGGTGATACGGGCCAAGTTGCTGCTGCAGACCACGCAGGAGCCGATTGCCAGCATTGGTCGCGAAGTGGGCTATGACGATCAGCTTTATTTCTCGCGCGTCTTCCGTAAACGTGTGGGCGTCAGCCCCAGTGATTTTCGTCGACGTAATCAGGACGTGCACGATAATTTAGCCAGTCAGCACGCCTGGACGGTCGCCCGCAGCACAGTCTCCTGATTTTAAGGGGAATCCTCCTTGTCCTGACGAGACTATTAGTCTTAAATCAGTCTGGTTAGCGAATAGAGAGGAAAAGGAATGAGCGAGAAACTGCGAGTTGGACTCATTGGATATGGCTTTGCCAGTAAAACATTTCATGCCCCGCTGATTGCGGGAACGCCGGATGTTGAGCTGGCAGCCATTTCCAGCAGCGATGCCAGCAAAGTCAATGCCGACTGGCCCTCCATAAAGGTGGTGGCCGATCCTCAGGCGCTGTTGGACGATCCCACCCTACAACTGATTGTCATCCCCACCCCCAACGATACGCATTTTCCCCTGGCCAAAGCGGCACTGAATGCGGGCAAGCACGTGGTCGTTGATAAGCCCTTTACCGTGACGTTGTCACAGGCGCGCGAGCTGGATGCGCTAGCCAAAGCCAAAGGGTTGTTGCTGTCTGTGTTCCACAACCGCCGCTGGGACAGCGATTTCCTGACGCTAAAAGCCTTACTTGCCGAGGGCGAGCTGGGGGAGGTGCGCTATTTTGAATCGCACTTTGACCGCTTCCGGCTGGAGGTTCGCCAACGCTGGCGTGAAATGAAAGGGCCGGGCAGCGGCATCTGGTTCGATTTAGGCCCGCATCTGTTGGACCAGGCGCTGCAGCTGTTTGGACCACCGGTGGCGATCAATGTGGATTTAGCTGAACTGCGTCCCGGCGCACAAACGACCGACTACTTCCACGCCACGTTAACCTATCCGCAGCGACGCGTGGTACTCCATGCCAGCATGTTAGCGGCGGCAGAGTCACCGCGCTATACGGTTCACGGTACGCGAGGTAGCTACGTGAAATACGGTCTGGACCCGCAGGAAGATCGTCTCAAAGCCGGTGATTTTCCGCCGAGCGAAGAGTGGGGCTACGACATGCGCGATGGCACGCTAACGCAGGTTGAGGGTGATAGCATGACCGAGAAAACCTGCCTGACACAGCCCGGCAACTATCCGGCCTACTATGCGGGGATCCGTGATGCTATTAACGGACGAGGCGCGAACCCGGTCACTGCTGAAGAGGCAATTCAGGTGATGGAGCTGATTGAGCGAGGGCTACAGTCGGCAGAAAAACGCCAGACGTTGTCTTTAAAATAGTCAATACGCAAAAAAAAGGCCGCTGAATCAGCGGCCTTGTTGTTTACTGCACCTTCGCCCGAATGGCCGCTTTTTCCGCCTCATTCAGGAAGGCAATCGTCAGGCCATTTTCCTGGGCCTGTCGCATCTGTGCCTGGCTTAACCCTGCCGCCGGGGCGGCATGCAGGTATTCATGGGCCAGCTCAATGCCTTGTACCGCAGGATCGTCGGTGTTAATCGTAGCCAGAACGCCGTGCTCCAGGAAGACTTTCAGCGGGTGCTGGGCCAGCGAGGACACGGTACTGGTTTGAATATTGGAGGTCAGGCAGGATTCGATGCCGATCGCGTGCTCCGCCAGGTAATCCATCAGCGCGCGATCTTCAATTGCTTTCACGCCGTGACCGATACGTTCAGCGCCTAATTCGCGAATGGCTTGCCAGATGCTTTCCGGGCCTGCTGCTTCACCAGCATGAACCGTAATGCGAAAACCGGCATCACGCGCGCGGGCAAAGTGGCTGAGGAATTGACTCCCCGGCGCACCCAGCTCGTCACCGGCTAAGTCGACGGCGGTGATATGGTCGCGGAAGGCCAGTAAACCGTTGAGCTCATCCAGACAGGCCTGTTCGCCAAACGTACGGCTCATGATGCCGGTTAAACGCACGTCGATATCATGCTGCTGGCATCCGGCTTTTATGCCATCAATGACCGCCTCGACCACGCCTGCAATCGGCAGATTATGGGTCATCGCCATGTAGCCCGGCGAGAAACGCAGCTCGGTGTAATGAATGCCTGCTCTGGCGGCATCTTCCACGTTCTCCCGCGCCACGCGCTGGCAGGCGTCAAGATCGCCCAGCACTTTTACGCCCCAGTCCAGCTTTTGCAGAAAGCTCACCAGATCCGGCTGTGTTTCCGTTACCTGCACATGCGGGCGCAGGGCTTCAAGCGTAGTGGCGGGCAAGGACAGGTTAAACTGGCGGCCTAAATCAAGAATGGTTTGTGCACGGATGTTGCCATCAAGGTGGCGATGAATGTCGGTAAGCGGAAGTTTTGAATCAATCATGGAGTGCACTCGTCCGAGTATCTGTAAAGTGCAGAGCATTATAAAAATATCTTGCGCAACAACGCCAGCAATTTGCGCAACAAGTGAGTCAGGTGCTGATAAATTGCGCAAAGTTGCGTGATGGGCACTGAATGAATTTACCAGCAGCGGCACACCCGCCAGGCATTGGCATAAAAAAGGCGGCCAAAGGCCGCCTGATTCCAGAAGATAACGCTTATTCTGGCATGCCTTCGTTGGTTGGCACGCCCAGCATGTAACGCGACATAAACTGTTCCAGCGTCATTTTGTCGCCGTTCATATTTACCTGGCCGTTAGCATACTGCAGGCTGGTAACGATATTGTTGTCCTGGGTTTGTGTCAGACGGAACATCTGTCCCATCGCTGCCAGGCCTTTGACCTGCTGATCCGCCAGCTTCTGCGCGTCGTCCGCCTGATAGCCCTCAGCCAGGCCAATATGGCGCATGGTTTCGGTTGCCATTGGCATATTCACAGAGAGTTTTAAATCCAGCGTTTTCAGCACGCGATCAACCGATGCGGCCAGCGTCTGCGGCTCGCCCGTTACCGTCGACGGATCGTTAAAATTAACGTTCAGATTAAAGGTGCTTTCGCCTTTATCGTTCTTCCAGCTCAGCGGTGCAACGCTAACGGTAGGCGCACCTTTTAACAGGGTAGGCAGATTATTCAGCAGAATGGCACGAACACCGTTCTGGAAACGAACCGGATCATCTTCCACGCCCGGCTGATTCATCAGCGTGGTCAGCTGTGCGTTGTAGTTGTCAGAGAAGGTTTTTACGCTTTGCGCATCGAACTGAGACAGCTTCATTTTTAATGCGAACTGGCCCAGATTTTGTTTCTGCACTTCCACGCCATCAATTTTATAGTTGATGTCGCCACTGATTTTGCCCGCTTTATTATCAAAAGCAGAATCACCGACCATCTTATTCAGGATCACCGCGTCCTGTCCGTTAACGGCGGCAGCCAGTTTATCCACGCTGATTGACTGATCGCCAATGCGAACGCCTTCGCTGGTCAGGTGCGTATCAGCTTTAAGCTTCAGTCCGTTTAACGTAAACATGACCGGCTGATCGACCTGGTTTTTGCTGGTGATCGCAATACTGTCGATGTCGCTGTCCAGCGAAACTTTATCGCCTTTGTTATCTGCGCTGATATTCACCGTGCCGCCGCTGGTGGCCGCGCGCTGCGCCGTTTGTGCATTTTGATAATCGATGGGCAGAATATTTACCGCGGTATCGGTGCTTCCACTGTATCCCACGCGCGTTTCAGCATTGATAAACGACTGGTTGTTGGTCAGCTCAAACAGTTTTTTTACCGCATCGGTGTTTGCCAGCGTGGTGTGAACAGAGGCCATGCTGGGAATGAGGTTGAATTTTTTCAGCTGGGCAAACGGGAAAGGACCGTGATCGATCTGTTCATTCAGAATGATGCTCTGGCCGGGTTTTAGCAGCGGGTTGTCTTCCGTCTGCGAGCTCGCCTGGATAACCACATTCATTTTACTGCTGAAAATGCCGCGTTGATAATCCTGATAGCTCACTTTAAGACGACTGTTCGGGGCTATCGCCGTTAACTGGGCATTGGCGTTCTGGATCATCTGATCCATATTGCTTTCCAGCTTTTTGCCGGTAAACCATGCCGCACCTGTCCAGACTACGCCCAGAGCAACTACCACACCAACGGCAACTTGAGTCTTTTTCATTGCTGAATCGTCCTTATCCTTGATTTCACCCGCCTGACAGACCGCGCCAAACGGCGGATGAAAAAGCGCCCACAGGCATTTTTAGCTAATAGATTGAAATAATAGCAGTTAAGCGCGGTGACGTCAGCCGTCTCAGCTTAACTCATTAAATACGCGTGCAACACGGCCGTGACCTGCAATGGTCAGAGACGGATCGCTGGCTGCCACGAAACAGGATTCGCCAGGTTTGAGCACCAGCTGCTGCTGACCACAGACGAGCGTCGCCTCGCCTTCAACGCAAAACAGCAACGCAGCGCTGTCCTGATGGACAGAAAGCGGCTCATCAGTAAGCGCATGAATAGAGAACGAAAAATCCTCCACGGGTACGGGGAAATGCAGGCTGTTTTCGTGCTGCTCGGGTTGCGTGAGCAGTTGACTGGCCGGCTTTTCTTTAAATGCAAGGTTAGCCATCAATTCTGGGATATCGATATATTTCGGCGTCAGGCCCGCACGTAACACGTTATCAGAGTTGGCCATGACTTCCAGCGCGACGCCGTGCAGGTAGGCGTGCGGGGTTTCGGCAAACAGGAACATAGCTTCGCCGGGTTGCAGCGTGATCACGTTAAGCAGCAGCGGTGAAAACAGGCCGCTGTCTTGCGGATACACTTCCGCAATGTCGTTAATAGTTTGCCATGGCTCGCCATGATGCTGCTGTGCGGCGGTCATCAGTACGCGCAACGCCTGCGTTTTTTCATCATCCTCAAGGGAAAGCAGGGAGGAAAACAGCTGGGCAAGATTCGCCAAAGTGGGCTGGCGCAGGAACTGGGCGATCTGCGGATGTGCCTCGGCTACCGGCTTCAGCAGCGAAACCATTTCGTTCAGTTCGCGAAAGCCGTTGATGGCTTTGAAGGGCGTCAGCGCATAGACCAGTTCGGGCTTGTGGTTAGCGTCTTTATAATTGCGTTCTGCGGAATTGAGAGGGACTGACGCGGCATTTTCACGCGCAAACCCCTCTTCGGCGGCGCGTTTGCTGGGATGCACCTGAATGGACAGCGGCTGATCGGCACAAAGCACTTTAAACAAAAAAGGCAGCTCACCAAAGCGCTTAGCAACGGCATCGCCCAGCATCTGCTGCGGATTGGCCGCAATCACATCACGTAACGAACGGGGCTTGCCATGTTCTTCCACAGTCGATGGGCTTTTAGGGTGCGCACCCATCCACAATTCAGCCATCGGTAACTGCTTTGGATTGGCTATGCCATACAGCGAGGTTAAAGCGGTTTTACTGCCCCATGCATAATTTTGCAGGGAGTTAATCATTTTTTTCATTTTTTTAATTGCCTTACTGGCGGAAAAAGACTGCGCTTATTAAACCAGAAACCGCCATGGAAAATACATATCCCGCGCAAGAAGGATGCTAAGCTCGGAGGATGTTAAAAAATTGTGTAAGTTTAACCGCGTCAGACAGGGGCTAATCGACAACCGATGACGCTAAGTCTTATCTAAAACTGTGCTAAGGAGAGAATCATGGCAGCCAATCGCGTTGAAAAAGATTCAATGGGGCCAATTGATGTACCGGCTGAGAAACTTTGGGGCGCTCAGACACAGCGCTCACTGGAGCACTTCCGCATCTCGACAGAAAAAATGCCTGTCGCGCTGGTTCATGCGCTGGCAATGACCAAGCGCGCCGCCGCGAGCGTTAACCGGGATCTGGGCTTATTACCGGCCGAGCGGGCGGAAGCGATCGTGAACGCCGCCGATGAGGTGTTAGCGGACAAGCACAGTGACGAATTCCCCCTGGCAATCTGGCAGACCGGTTCAGGTACCCAGACCAACATGAACATGAATGAAGTGTTGGCTAACCGGGCCAGTGAGCTGCTCGGCGGAGAGCGCGGTATGTCGCGCCTCGTGCATCCTAACGACGATGTTAACAAGAGCCAGAGTTCGAATGATGTGTTTCCCACCGCCATGCACGTGGCGGCCGTCATTGCGGTGCGTGAACATCTGATCCCACAGCTGAACGTGCTTAAACAAACGCTGAGCGCCAAATCTGAGGCGTTTAAAGACATCGTTAAAATTGGCCGCACCCATCTCCAGGACGCCACGCCGTTAACACTGGGACAGGAAATCTCGGGCTGGGTTGCCATGCTTGAGCATAACCTCAGGCACATCGAACAGAGCATTCCGCACCTTGGAGAACTGGCGCTGGGTGGAACGGCGGTAGGAACCGGGTTGAATACGCATCCTGAATATGCCGTTCGCGTGGCTAAAGCTCTGGCCGACCTGACCGGACAACCCTTCGTGACCGCGCCCAACAAATTTGAAGCGCTGGCAACCTGCGATGCGCTGGTGCATGCGCACGGCGCACTTAAAGGGCTGGCGGCGTCGTTGATGAAGATTGCCAACGACGTGCGCTGGCTGTCATCGGGCCCACGTTGTGGTATCGGTGAAATCGCTATTCCGGAAAATGAACCGGGCAGCTCCATTATGCCGGGCAAAGTAAATCCAACCCAGTGTGAAGCCCTGACAATGTTGTGCTGCCAGGTGATGGGAAATGATGTAGCGATTAACATGGGCGGTGCGTCAGGCAACTTCGAGCTGAACGTTTATCGTCCGATGATTATTCATAACTTCCTACAATCGGTTCGTTTACTGGCCGACGGCATGGACAGCTTTAACCACCACTGCGCGACCGGTATTGAGCCGGTGCGTGAGCGAATTGAACAGTTACTCAACGAATCGCTTATGCTGGTTACCGCGTTAAATACCCACATCGGTTATGACAAAGCGGCAGAAATTGCCAAGCAGGCTCACAAGCAAGGCTTAACGCTTAAAGCCTCGGCGCTGAAACTGGGTTATCTGACTGAAGACGAGTTTGATGCCTGGGTTCGCCCGGAAGAGATGGTTGGCAGCATGAAGCAGTGAGTCAGGCACGTCAGGGCCTTCACGGCCCTGATATCACACCAGACAATCAACCCATAAGTGCAGCCGGGGGATCAGCAAAGACAGCGGTTCGGCGGCTGGTTTATAGCGATGCGTAATATTGTCGGCATCATAATTCAGCAGCTCACCCAACTGCGGCACCTGGCTGCGGTCGCGGCACAGCACCAGAATCGGTGACGGGCAGGCCAGCTGGGTTTGCTTTTTCTCTTCTGCGCGCCAGATACGCGCAATAGGCTGCACTTTCACTGGGCGTTTAATCTTGAGACGTGCTGAGGCGGGCAGGGCGCGGACATCTGCCAGCTCCTGTTGAACCTTTTCTGCCCACTGTTCTCGTGTCCAGGGCGCCTGGGCGCGGCCTGCTTTCAGGCTTCTTTCCAGTTGGGCAACGATCTCTTCCCGTTTCACGTTTTTAATCACCTGCTTATTGGCCCAGCCAAAACGTACACTTTCCGGTGCCGGGATCGCAGTGATGGTCCGGTAGGCATTCAGGGTGATTAGCCCTCGCAAATGCTGATGGACAAACTCAAAGCGGGCTTCAGAGGGCAGGCCGGACTCCACCGTAATCAGGTGCTCCAGTCGGGCTTTAAGGTGATTGATTCCCGCGATGCGCTCAGTGAGCTCCGTTTCTTCCTGTTCGCTGCACGCAAGACAAAGCGCACCTGGCAAGCGCACGGCGGCTTTAGTACTGAGCTTTTCCGACTGATGTTGCATAAACAGCCGGCAGTAGTGATTCATGGCCATGTCTCGCGCCTGAATGCCAAGCAGCTGCTCAACGGCAAGTTGCGTCACAGGATCGTGCTCATGACCTTTTTCGACGGGCGGTAAACGAAAGACCCGGGCAATCAATAGCGGTAGCGACTCAATCTGCTGCCGCAAGGCACCTAACGCCTGCTCAAGATCTTTTACGCATTGCTGCATATCAGTCACTAAATCGTAGCGCGCCATTCTGTTCTCCATAGTTACAACATGCTCAATGTGGCAGAAGTCGCAAGGCGCTGCAATAGCGACTGTAGTTACAACATACTATTAGTCATGTTGTTAAAACCGTGCCGCCATTCGGCGCAGGCAGGAAAAAGTGGCCCCCGTTTTTTCCATTGCATTAACATGTTATAAAAACGCTTCGCTCGCTAACGGATTCCCGACATGGACGTAATCAAAAAGCCCGGTTCATTCAGCATTGTCCTTATGGGGCTGGTTCAGATCCTCTCCTGGGGCGGATCCTTTTATCTGATGGCGGTGATGGCCGCGCCCATCGTGGCGGAGACCGGTTGGTCGCAACAGTGGGTTTATGGTGGGCTCTCGTTAGGCATTCTGGTTTCCGGGCTACTGGCTCCGCGCTGTGGGCACATGATTGCCCGGACCGGCGGGCGTTTGATGCTGGCGTTAAATGGCTTTGTGATGGCGGCAGGGTTGATCCTCATGGGGTTCAGCCATCATTTACCTGTGTTTTTATTGGCCTGGGTCATCATTGGCGTGGGCATGGCGATGGGGCTGTACGATGCGCTCTTTGCCACCCTGGGCACTCGCTATGGCGGACATGCGCGCAGCGCGATAACCGGCATAACGCTTATTTCCGGTTTCTGCACCAGCCTGGTCTGGCCGGGAACGGCACTGCTGATCCACTGGCTTGACTGGCGCGGCGCCTGTTTTGCCATCGCCGGACTGTTACTGGTTTGCGTTCTGCCCGTTTATCTCTTTGCACTGCCGCAGAGCAGTCTGCCCGTAGCGGTTAAACGTCAAAGCCTGCCTCCCGCTGAGGCCGATTTGCCTGTGGTACTGTTTCGCCTGCTGTGTGCCATTTTCACCCTGGCATCGGTCATCATGACGGCCATCTCCGTGCAGCTTATTACCCTGCTGGAAGCGAGCGGTTACAGCCTGGCCTCGGCGCTGGCGATCAGCACCATACCGGGGCCGTGCCAGGTGGCTTCGCGGATTATCGATATGGTTTTCAAAGGGAATCACCCCATCTGGACCACGTTTTTTTCTGTTGGATTCGTCGCGTTGGGCCTGGTGCTGCTGGCGCTGTTTCCTCAAACGGCGTTCTTCAGCATGATCCTTTACGGTGCAGGCAACGGCCTGCGTGCGATTGTGCGGGGCACGTTGCCATTGGTGATGGTCAAACCGGAAGCCTATGCCGTGCTCGCAGGCAGAATGGCGCGCCCGGCGCTAATGGGCCAGGCAATAACGCCGCTGGTATTTGGCTATGTGTTTGCCACCCTGGGCGCAGACGCCACCTTATGGCTGCTTTGCACGCTCGCCGTGCTGAACCTGCTGCTGGTGGTGGCGTTAAAAAAACGGCTTCCCGCACAGGTCAACGCAGCGCCTTAAGCGAATCGGCAAGCAGAATGGCGGTAAGCACCTTGTGCTGTTGACGGCTTCAGTGTGGTGAATATGTGCCTTGTCGCGGGCCTCTTGCTTCTAAAAACCCACCGCCTTTGTTATATTTACAGCTGATTCATTGTTCACTCATGCGGCAATACAACAACAAAAACGCACCGCAATTCAGGATACAAAGATGCTTGATTATCGCTTCCCGACAGCTTTGCAAATGGTTCTGAGCGTGGCGATGGCGGAGCAAATGGGAAAACGCTCTACCAGCGCGATTCTCGCTTACGGGCTTGAAGCAAACCCGAGTTTTATCCGCAAGTTGATGGTGCCATTAACGCGTGACGGCATTATTGTGTCTACGCTGGGACGCACCGGCTCCATTCATCTTGGCCGACCGGCGGCAGACATCACCCTGCGTGATATTTATGTTTCCGTCACTGATGATAAAAAACTCTGGGCTGCGCGCCCGGACGTCGCGCCGCGTTGCCTGGTCAGCGCCAACCTGTGCTGGTATTTTAAATCCATCGCAGAAGAAGCCGAGCAGGCCTCACTCGCGGTCCTGGCCAAACGCACGGTGGCCGATGCCTTAAATGAGCTGAAAACCCACGATACCAGCAACTGCACCGCCGTACCGGAACCGGATGTGGCAGAGCCTGAAAGCGAGTGCAAAAAAAGCCGCTGATGCGGCTTTTTTTATGTGTTGATTGTCCCTCAAGGAAACAGCGCTTTGCCGCGCGTCACATTTTGCCCGTCACCATGATTATCCCCCTGTTACAGGGCACTGTCCTTTCTGCCCGGCCCATCATTTTTTTTAGCGTGCAGGCTTAGCGTAAAACAACCGCATCACCGATGGCATACAGCCTGCAACTGCCTTTATCACCACGGTTAAAGGTATTGCAATATTCAAGGGCGATGCTGGCCGCATCGTCGCCGGTTCTGGCCCAATAGGCGCTTCCCCATGCGCCTTCCGGACCGATCGCGAAGGCTTTTTCATACAGACGGGACGAGGTGTAATGTTTAAACGCCTCCGCCCCGGCTTTATTTAACGCCGCAGGCACGGGCAAGGTGGTGTCGGGAAGAGAGACAACCTCTTGGTAAGGCAGATGATGCGCCTGTAGAAACGCGGAAACCGTCTGCCACCAAAATGCTTCAGGCGCACTATCCATGAAAACATGCCCATTCTTACCAAAGGGGGGCATTTCACGAAATTCAGCGCTGCCGCCCTGACGTCGATAGGCGTCATAAAACGTTCTTCCCATGTCAGGCGAGAAATCCTGATCGTTGGCAGAGTAGAGCCAGAGCGAGGGGAGACGTGCCGTTGCACCGTAGCGTTCGAATGCGGTAAGCAGACCCGGTCCATCACAAAGCGATTTATCTTTATTCGTGCCCCGGCCGCCGTCAAAATTAATGACCGCGCTAACGCCAGGCGGATTCGCCGCGCTGGTTGCCAGAACGGCAAAGCCGCCGGAAGACATGCCAGCCAGAATCGCGTTTTCCCGCGATGCCCAGGGCTGTCTTTGCAGTACAGCCAGCGCGGCCAGCAGATCCATCCGATCTCGCTGCCCGGCCAGCTGATGGCGCGGCTGCTCACATGAACCGCCCGCATATTCTGCGTTTCCGCTTGAGTGGCCATAGCCTTCGCGTAACACCACCACTGCAGCATAGCCGTGGCGTGCAAACGCCAGAGCCGTGCCTGACATACGGTTTGGATTCATGATGCCGCGATCAAAGGCCCGGGAGCCTTCAGTTCCGTTAGTTATCAAGACCAGCGGTGCGGCACCGGTTCCGCTGGGTCGTGTTACAAAGGCATCAAGCTCAGCGAACTGGCCATTGCTCAGCGTCACCTCAAGAGTAAGGGGCGCTCTTATCAGTCCATCAAATTGCTGGTATTGCGAAAGGGGCAAGCTAATTGAAGGAAGTGAAATCACAAGCAGGCTCAGAATCATCATATTGCGCTGAAAACGAAACGGCATTCTGAACATTTCCTTTTGCTTTTTGCTTTTGAAGGTCACAGGAGCGGGCGACAGATTATCAATCATGCGGGATATCGCGTCCGTCACATTATCAGCCATAACTATGTCATGCATGCGACGGCGAAATTCTGCCTCGCCCATTAACGGGGTTTTATTTTTAAAAGCAAAAGCGGTGCGCTAAGCAGGTGGGAAAGCATGAAGTCGGAGGGATGACAGCAGGCGGTTTTTCATCGCCTGCTGTCGACTCCGTTATGGTGCGTTCTGTAAGCGCTGCTGAGCGGCTTTACGCGTCACCAGCTTGCGCAGCGTCACGTAGAACACCGGCGTCAGGAACAGGCCAAACAGCGTAACGCCTAACATACCGGAGAACACGGTAACGCCGGTAACGCCACGCACTTCAGCACCCGCACCTTCACCCAGAATCAGGGGGATCGTGCCGGCAATAAAGGCGATAGAGGTCATTACGATAGGACGCAGGCGCAGACGGCAGGCTTCCAGCGCCGCTTCTGTAATGCCTTTGCCCTGAATCTCCAGTTCGCGGGCGAACTCCACAATCAGAATGGCGTTCTTACAGGCCAGCCCCATCAGCACGACCAGTCCAACCTGCACGAATACGTTGTTATCCCCACCGGTTAACCAGACGCCCACAAGGGCAGACAGCATGGTCACCGGCACAATCAGGATCACCGCAAGCGGCAGCGTCCAGCTCTCATACAGTGCAGCCAGCACTAAAAACGCCAACAGGACAGCGACAGGGAAAACAATCAGGGCCGTATTACCCTGCGTCGCCTGCTGATAGCTGAGATCGGTCCATTCGATATTCATGCCGTTCGGCAGCAGCTGACCCGACATCGTTTCAAGTTGACGCATCGCCTGGGCCGATGAGAGCACGCGTGGATCGGCATCGCCGATCAAGTCAGCCGCCGGATAGCCGTTATAACGAATCACCGGATCGGGGCCGTAGGCCGTGGTGATATGCACCATGCTGCCAATCGGCACCATCTCACCGCGGTCGTTACGGGTACGCAGGTTCGCGATGTCCTCAACGCTGTCGCGGAATTCCCCGTCGGCCTGCGCCATCACGCGCCAGGTGCGCCCAAAACGGTTAAAGTCATTAACGTAGGATGAACCCAGATAAGTTTGTAGCGTACTGAACAGATCGGTTAACGCTACGCCCTGTGCTTTCGCCTTATCGCGGTCTACCTGCACCTCCAGCTGTGGCACGTTGGCCTGATAAGAGGAGATCGGGAAGTGCATGCCCGGCGTCTGCATAACCGCGCCCGAGAGGGTGTTAATCGCGGTCTGCAGTGCGCCATAGCCCAGTCCGGCCCGATCCTGAACGTAAAGGGAATAGCCCGAACCCTGGCCTAGTCCCAGGATAGGCGGTGGCATAATTGAAAAGCCAAATCCCTGTTGAATGCGGGAAATTTTCGCATTGATCTCCGCGTTAATCTGCGCCGCCGTTAGTTTACGTTCGCTGAACGGCTTCAGGCCAAAAAAGACCGTGCCGCTGTTCGGCGTATTGGTAAACTGCAACGCGTTCAGGCCGGGGAAGGCCACCGCATAGGCCACGCCTTCCGTTTGCAGGCCGATTTCGCTCATCTGACGAATCACTTCATCGGTGCGCGCCAGCGACGAGCCTTCCGGCATTTTGACGCCGCCGATCAGGTAAAGCTTGTCCTGAGTGGGAATAAACCCGCCCGGCACCGCATGAAACATCCAGCCCGCGCCAGCCAGTAACACCAGGTAAACACCAAACACCGCGCCGCGACGACGCAGGGTTTTCCCCACCATCGATTCATAGCCGTGCGCGCTACGCTGAAAGAAGCGGTTAAACGGGCGGAAAATCCAGCCAAACAGCCTGTCGATCAGGCGCGTCGGCATATCTTTGGGGGCCTGATGATCCTTCAGTAACATCGCGGCCAGTGCGGGAGACAGGGTCAGTGAGTTGATGGCGGAGATCACGGTTGAAATCGCAATCGTGGTGGCGAACTGTTTGTAAAACTGGCCGGTCACGCCCGACAGAAACGCCATGGGCACGAACACCGCGCACAGCACGAGGGCGATGGCAATGATCGGGCCGGATACCTCACGCATCGCCTGATGGGCAGCGGCTTTGGGTGACAGTCCCATCTCAATATTGCGTTCAACGTTTTCCACCACCACGATGGCATCGTCCACCACGATACCGATGGCCAGCACCAGTCCGAACAGGCTTAGCGTGTTGAGCGAGAACCCAAGCAGATACAGCACGCTAAAGGTGCCGACCACGGATACCGGAACCGCCAGCAGGGGAATAATGGAAGCGCGCCAGGTTTGCAGGAACAAAATCACCACCAGCACCACTAAAAACACCGCTTCCAGCAGGGTTTGCACCACAGCCTTAATGGAGTCGCGAACAAACACGGTGGGATCGTAAGGCGCAGCCCACTTCACATCGTTCGGGAAACGGGTGGCCAGTTCATCCATTTTGGCACGCACCGCGTTTGACAGATCGATAGCATTGGCGCCAGGTGCCTGGAAAATACCAATACCGACGGCGTCTTTGTTATTGAGCTGCGAACGCAGGGCATAGCTGCCTGAACCCATTTCAATGCGCGCCACGTCACGCAGCCGGACCAGTGAGCCGTCCTCTGACGTTTTCAGAATGATATCGCCAAACTGCTGCTCGTTTTCCAGCCGTCCCTGCATATTAATGGACAGCAGAAAATCGCTCTGTTTTTTTAACGGTTCCGCCCCAAGTTGCCCCGCAGAAACCTGTACGTTCTGCTCCTGCATCGCTTTCACAACGTCCGAGGCGGTTAAGCCGCGCGCCGCCACTTTGTTGGGATCGAGCCAGACGCGCATCGCGTATTCACCCGCGCCAAAAATCTGGATTTGCCCCACGCCCGGCAGACGGGCCAGCTCATCTTTGACTTTCAGCGTGGCGTAGTTACGCAGATAGAGTGAATCGTAGGTGTTATTAGGGGAAAACAGATGCACCACTAAGGTCAGGGTCGGCGACATTTTTTGCGTCGTGATCCCGAGACGTCGCACGTCCTCCGGCAACCGCGCCTCGGCCTGGGCTACGCGGTTTTGCACCTGAACCTGGGCCTGATCCGGATCGGTACCCGGGCGGAAGGTCACGGTGGTCACCAGCACACCGTCAGAGCCGGCCACGGACTTCATGTACATCATGTTTTCAACGCCGTTAATCGCCTCTTCCAGCGGCGTTGCCACGGAGTCGGCGATGGCTTTCGGGTTAGCACCGGGATATTCGGCACGCACCTGCACGCTGGGCGGCACCACGTCCGGATACTCACTGATGGGCAGCAGCGGGATGGCGATCAGCCCGGTCATAAAAATCAAGACGGACAGCACGGCGGCAAAGATAGGCCGATCAATAAAAAAGCGGGAAAAATCCATAACAACCTCAGGTTATCGCGCGGCAGTCGCGGCCATATCGACGGTTTTTGCCGTTACCGGCATACCAGGCATAAACACTTTTTGCAGGCCGGCAACGATAACCCGATCGCCCGCCTGTAAACCGGTGGTAACGATGCGTAATCCGTCCGCCATCGCGCCGGGATGAACATCACGACGTTGGGCTTTACCCTGTGCATCGACCACATAGACATACTTGCGGTCCTGATCGGTCAGCACGGCTTTGTCGTCGATTAACACGGCATTAAACTGCGCGCTACCGGGAAGGCGAACGCGGGCAAACAGGCCGGGCGTATAGGTGCGCTGGCGGTTGTCCAGAAGGGCGCGCATGCGGATCGTACCGGTGCTGGCATTAAGTTGGTTATCAAGAAAATCGACGTTGCCGCGATGTGGATAACCTTGTTCGCCGGCCAGGCCGATTTCAACGGGCAGGGCATGCCGCTGTTGTCCCTGACGTGCCATAGCCTGATAGTGCAGGAAGGTGGTCTCATCGACGTCGAAATAGACAAACATCTTGTCCTGCGAAACCAGTGTGGTCAGTACGCTGGCGCTGTCGCCAGCGGTGACAAGATTACCGGCAGTAATCATGGCCCGGCTGGCCCGTCCGTCGATCGGCGCGGTGACGCGGGTGAAATCCAGATTGAGTTGAGCCATGTCGACAGAGGATTCGGCGGCCAGGACATCAGCCTGAGCCTGACTGGCTGTTGAACGTCGCTGTTCCCACATCTCGCGTGACACCGCCTGTGTACCCACCAGCTTCTCGGTGCGTGCCGATTCGCTGCGTGTCAGGCTGGCCTGACTGCGCGCGCGGGCCAGCGTCGCTTTTGCCTGTTCCAGTGCGGCACGGTAGCTGCGATCGTCGATGGTAAACAGGACCTGACCTTTCCTGACCTCGTCGCCTTCATGATAATTAACGCTATCGATATAACCCGAAACGCGAGGCCGGAGCTGCACGCTTTCTACGGCTTCAACGCGCCCGTTGAAGCTGTCCCATTGACTGACAGGCTTCACC
Source organism: Pantoea ananatis LMG 2665 (assembly GCF_000710035.2). Classification (GTDB taxonomy): domain Bacteria; phylum Pseudomonadota; class Gammaproteobacteria; order Enterobacterales; family Enterobacteriaceae; genus Pantoea; species Pantoea ananatis. Next base: position 1,058,006 of record NZ_JMJJ01000004.1, read on the forward strand.
AACACATCCGCAACGCTGACGTCGGGCGGCGGCGGCGGGGCATTTTTAGCCTGGCCCGTGTCACAACCGCTTAGCAGACTAACCAGCAGCCCCATTCCCAGCAGGGAAGATCCCTGACGAACCCAGTGAGTAATCATTTTTGTGATCCCGCGATGACAGTGAAATAAGGCCCGAAGGCCAATATTTGCAACTTCTATGGTTGCAATTTATCGCGAGGAGTGTAGGCTTGTGCGACTAAGAACTGCAAGAATTACTGATACACTTTATGTGCGGTTTTCAACGCCGCGATCGGTGCCTGACAGCAGCCAAAAATAAGCCCCATAAAAAGTGCGGCATTTAATGTATTAATTAAACTTGCATTAAATGGCATTGTCAGCCACGCTTTAAGTGTAACTGCAACTGATACTAATACTGTTCGCGCCGCGACGGGAGAATAAACATGATGAGTAACGCTTTTATTCACGACCTGATTAGCTGGATCGATAACAATATCGAAGCACGTCTCGATCTCGACACCGTTTCTGAGCGCGCTGGCTATTCTAAATGGCACCTGCAACGGATGTTTAAAGAGCACACCGGCTATCCACTGGGTGAATACATTCGCATGAAGAAATTGAAAAAATCGGCCGACCGTTTGACCAGCACCAACGAGCCTATCCTGAATGTAGCGATATCGCTGGGATTTGACTCGCAACAGTCTTTTAACCGCAGCTTTAAGCGTCAGTACGGTGTTGCCCCGGGTGCATGGCGCCGTCACACTGTGCCTTCGCAGTCAGCCATGCAGTAAAAGCAGTTTACCGCCAGGGCCAGGCAATCTGGCCCGCGCTTTTTTATCGCCCGCTAAAGCTGTTATCATCTGCATCCTGTTTAAAGGGATGCCATCATGTCAAAAAAACTGTGGGTTGGACTGGTTCTGATCCTTGTTCTCTGTTGGGTGGGGTTAAGACCTTATCTGACGTCTGCACCAGCCAAAACGTCGGCCTCGGATATCGCTGCCTTAACGGATGTGCGAACGGTCGCCCGTTGGGTGCTGCAGCATCAGCAATTGCCCGATTACTACATTACCAAAAAGCAGGCGCGTCGCCTTGGCTGGAATCCAGCGAAAGGGGACTTGTGTGAGGTGTTGCCGGGGCGGGCCATCGGCGGCGATCGCTTTTCCAACCGGGAACGAAAATTGCCTGAACGCGCCGATCGCCAATGGTTCGAGGCGGATGTGAACTACCGCTGCGGCCACCGTGAGGCTGACAGGCTGGTCTACTCCTCTGATGGTCTGGTTTTCCTCTCGACCGATCACTATCGCACCTTTAAGCCGGTTCAGTAACCATGCTGACCTTAAGCTTTGATCTGCGCCAGCTCATCGATCGCGAGGCTTTCTATCATGCGTTTGCGGCGCAGAGCGATTGTCCTGCCGGATTTGGCAATAATCTGGATGCGCTATGGGACTGGCTGACCGGAGGAATGGCGTTGCCCGCCACGATTCATCTGCTGCATGTAGAACGGCGCAATGAGGAACTGGCCCCGGTAGTGGCGTTGCTGGAAGAGGCGGCGCAGTCGCTGGCGGGCGAGCTGCGCCTGATTTACGGTTAGTGGCGCAGTGGCTTAAGCAGGGCTGTAAGTGACTCTCGCGCTGCCACCGGCAGGTCGCCCCCACCGGTATAGCCATTGTTTTCGATAATCACTGTGTTAAGCCCCACCAGCCAGTCGTAAATATAATAGGCCGTATGGTTTGCTGGCGCGGCGGAAAGCTTCGTCAGGCGCTGTCCTGCACTGAAATTAACGCTGGGTGCCGGCGGGCGCGAGAAAACAGGCTGCCCGCGATTGACCCGGCTGCCAGGACGTTCCGATTCCGGACGCTGCAGGAAGCCCAGCCAGGCCACAAAATCCCCCAGCACCGTCATCGCGCGCGTGACCTGACGGTCAGCACGTGATTCATGCGTCATGCTCTGCGCATCGGGTTCATGCAGCGCCTGCTGCAGGGACTGCAGAATACCGGTACGAAAGCTGGCCGTGATCAACTCTTCGATCAACCACTCCATCGTGGCTTTATCAATATTCAGTAAAGCCAGCAGGCTCTGATTTTCCGGCAGCTGACGCAGGTGGTTAAGCCACAGGCTAAACACCTGACGCGGGAACTGTGCCGATCCCTGACCGAAGCTGGTCTGCTTCTGGGCGGGCTGTTCAACTTCGTTATCGCTGAACAAATCAAATTCAAAGCCAATACCAAACTGATTTTCCGGGGCCTGAATGCTGGACGTCGCCGCCGGAACGGATGAGGTGGACTGGTTGAGCCAGAGCTGACGCAGGGCCTCGCGGGAGGGCTGTAAGCGCTCAAGCAGTTCGCCATGTAAACCGGTGCGGTGTTGTAAACACTTCAGCAGTGTATCGGCGATGCTTTGCTTGCGTGCCGCCTGGTCGGGCGATGCACCCGCTTCCGTCCAGGGCTGAAGGCGACGCTCGACAACGGTGTGCTGAATTTGTGCCAGTTGGGCGATCAGCATATCGCGACGGGCTTCAGGCTGCATTTCTTCCTGTAGCCAATCAGACATCCGGTCCACGCCTGCGCGATCCAGTGCCAGCATGGAACCCCATTGCTGACCCGGCTGCCCCACCTGACGCTGCACTGCCTCGTCGACGTTGATCTGCTGATGCCGCGCATCGTAAGGGGTAATAGCCCAAATCAGACGGGGTTTCTCGCCCGCCTCATTGACCGGCTGGTGACGCTGCCATTCCCGTAACGCCTGACTGGCGACGTCAACATCCTGACGCTGGCTGGCGGCGGTGCAGATTAACAGCAAATCGATACTCTGGCGGGCGGCATAAATGCCCGGTATCAGTGTACGTTTGTGCTCCAGCAGGCGTGCGCGTAATGCATCCTGCTGCTGCAGGCGCTGGCGCTCTTCACGCAGGGCCGGATCGCTGGGCGTACCCGGTGCGGGCAGCTCCAGCATGTCTGCGTCATCATAGAGCGCGGTGCGCGGGGTGGAGCTAAGGGGAATAGTGACCTCAAGCGTGAGCAGGGCAAGTAATCCCAACGCCACGTTCTGCGGTTTACCCAGACGATTACCGTTTAACGGGCAAACCTCGATCGGCAGCAACTGATCCTGCTCGCTGGCGGGAACAATCAGCTGCTCCGCGGGCAACAGGGCGTTATCCGTCAGCAGGCTAAGCGGAGCCAGTACCCGGGTGCTGTTACGAAGCTGATGGCGCAGATGCAGTAAACTCCGCACCAGCTCATTCAGGGCGGGCTCGGCTGGCCACAGCAGTGAAAACAGCTGCACGCGGTCGTCAACGCTCAGCCAGGGTGCCAGTTCAACAGCCTGTGGCCAGAAGTGGCGATCAAGCTGTGCATCATACAGGTGATGACGACGGCACCAGGACCAGAGCGTGACCAGCGCGTCGCTCTCCAGGCCCGGCAGTGGCGTGGTTAAGCGATGGCGTTGCAGGCGTTGCAACACGCTGTCAATTTTCGCGGTGTCGGGCTGGGTGACACCTCCACCACAGGAGATGGCCAGGCGCAGCACGTCGGCCTCGCTTAGCAGCGTCAGCTCAACGGGCCACTCTGAAGAGAGGGGTTCCCGCTGGTGGGTAAAACGCGTTGCGGTGGCGAAGTCGAGATTGCCGGGATTCACATTCTGAAAATAATTCACCGGTTTATCACTTAACGCGGTGATCAACTGGCCCTGTGCATCGGCCACCATTTCCGTCAACAGCCAGGCTTTACCCGCCTGGGACTGGCCAAACAGCGCCAGCGTCACCGGGCGCGCAACCTGCTGCGCCAGTGCCTGGGCCTGTACACGAGCCTGCCGTAGCTGCAGGGTCAGGGTTTCGGCTTCCAGAGCCAGACGGGGCGACTGCTCGCGGGTATTCTCAATCCAGGCCAGGCTGCCGTTCAGGGCGTCCTGCAATAAACTCAGGCGTTTTGCCAGCGTCTGCGGCTGGCGGGGTTTTACCGATCTCATCGTTTACACACACTCCCGCTGTCAATCCAGTATTGCGCATTGGCATTGCCCGTGGCGGAGAGAGTATTGAGTTTGAGGCTCAGATGTTCAAGCGGAACACGCGTGCCATCATCCAGTTTAGCCTCGCTTAACACCAGATTTTCAGGGCCGGGCGCACCCGGACCGGCCTTCACGGCGAGCTTGACGCGCAGGACACTTTCCCCCGCAACCTTACGCGCCAGCGCTGCATCATTGAGCGTCAGGCTGTAGAGTGGCGAGGCAGGCCAGCGCTCATTATCTAACTGGCGGAATCCCAGGCACACGTTGCCGCGAATACGAAAGCTGGTTTTGCGATCCAGCGAAAACTGCTGATCGTCGAGGTCGATTTCGCTGTAGCACAGGTTTTCGTCCGTCAGCGCCTGATTTTCGTCCAGCATACCGAGATAACGAATGGTTGAATAAGGCTCAAAGTCGCCTGCACGGAACCAAAAGCTGCTCAGGCGCAAATCCAGCGCCAGCAGGCACAGCATTGCGCCGACCGCGGCGGTCGATTTGGGGTTATCAATGCGACCATGTTTATTAAACGGATACCAGTCGCTGGTGTGATAGCCCTCAAGCGATAAAATACGGCTGCCCGGCAGCGGCTGCAGATGACGTACCAGCGCCTGAATGCCAGGGAAGCGCGAAGGACGTCCGGTCAGCAACAGGACGTCACACTGGTAGAGTGACACCACTTCACACATAGAGCGCAGCGCCGGAATGATCGCCATGCGATGCTGCATAAACTCACCGTGCAACTGAGCCATGCTGACCACCAGCGGCACCTCAAGCAGATCAAAGCGGCTGTTGCCGCCGAGTTCACGCTGTATTTCACCGTTAACAAACGCCAGCACCGCATCGGCAGGGCGCTGATCGACCAGTTCGCCGAACAGCGCATTGATCTCGGCGTGGCTTTCCAGCGGATCCCAGTTTTCGTAGCGCTCCAGCACCGCCTGAGCCAGCGGGATAAACAGCTGCAGCGTCGCCTGCTGGCGTAACGTGGCCTGTCCGTCCATGCGGCTGTCGTGACCAAACAGCTTGTTGATCAGCGGCTCAGCCAGGGTTAGCCCGGCTTTTTGCAGGCTCTGTTGCAGAGCGGGTAAAATCCACAGCTGGATCACGTCCAGCAGAATATCGTCACCGGCGACTTTGAAACCTTCACGGAACAGCAGGCGTGGGGTGATTTTGACGTTATTACCCTGGCCGTCGTCAAGACGATACTGGGTAATCGCTAAATCGGTGGTGCCACCGCCTATATCAATAGAGGCAATACGCAGGCTTTTACCCGGCAGTTCATCCGCCTCACGCGGGCGGTCGGGACGTGCCATGCTGCTAAAGAAATCTTCTGCCCGTCCGGCAAAGTTCACCTGCGTCTCATTAAACAGCCACACCATCTGGCCACAGGTGGCTTCGTCCCACTCCATCTGCACATCCGGAACGGGCTTGCTGCTCTGGGCCTGGCTCTGCTCGGTAAAATCCTCATCGGCCGGGTGCCAGCCCTCGGCTTTCCACACCAGCGCGATGGCTTCCTGCATGCGGCGGCGGAAGATCTCCCGTTCAGGTTTTGGCATGGCAGACGGCAGGGTCAAAATAACGTGGCGCAGCTGACGCGGGGCATGGCTTTGCGGCATACGTTGGCGTTGTGCCGCACTGTTCATTTGCATTAGCGCCTGAGCCAGCAACTCACACAACATAAAGGTCATCAGCGAACTGCGGCTGTAGTGGGCGGAGAACACCGGTAAGCGCTCATCCACGGGCAGGGCGTACAGCGGCTGACCTTCATCATTCATTAACGAGGTAAACGGCGCGGCGCAGGCCTGAGGTTCCCCCTGCGGGCTCTGCTGATTAAAGCGCCAGCCCGGCTGATAGCGTGCTTCATCCCACAGGTAACGGCGTGGACTGGACAGGCCGGTACTGCCTTCCAGACCGGCGCGTTGCAGGGCCAGGCGACTGGCTTCACGCCCGACGCGGGTTAACGAGGGCCACATAAAAGCCTGCTCGCGGCCGCTTTCCAGTGAAAAATTGGCTTTACCAAAACGCGCTTCGGCAAATTCCAGCCGGCTGTCGAACAGTTCGTTATACACCCGATGCGGCTGAGACAGGTCGCGCATTTGCAGTTCATAGGTCTGCTTCAGGCCGTTGCTCTCTTCCGGATGGTCTTCCACCAGAATGCCGCAGGTGTGGGAATTCCCTACGTCGAGAATAATATCGACGTTGACCGCCGGGGTTTGCAGCGTGGCGGCCTGAATGTGGATCTCGGTCAGGTTAAGCTGCTCGCCCAGTAATTCCAGCAGGTTAAGGTAATGCGCCTGATATTCAAACTCGCGCAGTGCCTGGCTGATGGCCTGCTCCCGGCGATCGGCTACGCGGTCGGTGAAGGACTCACGCAACCAGCCATCAACCCAGGTATGGTCAAGGAATTCGCCCAGCTCGTAGTTATGCCAGGCCAGCGCAAAGGTCACGCCGTTCTGCGCATCGGAAGGCGTGAGTCCGAGTTGCTCGCCGCCGTCTTCATCAGCGACGCAGCGGGTATCGAAAGCCAGCGTGACGCGGTGCGTATTGCCGGTGCTGTCGGGTTTATCCAGGGCCACCAGACGCATGCGCGCCCAGTTTTCAGGGCCGCCAATAAAGCGGCGGCCCGATGCGCAACGCAGCATCGGCAGGGGCAACCAGCAGGCTTCCAGCAGCGTCAGCGAGTCTGACAGGGCGATGTCGGTTTCAGGACGAACCACTTCAGGCGCGCCACCGTCCTGTGGGTAAAGTAAAAATTTGCCGCTGTTGCCGTCCACGTTCAGTCGCAGCAAGGGGCCGTTTGCCGTCTGGCGCACAAACTGGCGACGCGCTTGAGGCGCGGAAAGCTGCAGACCAAAATCCAGGAACTGCACGCCGCTGTTCTCAATCAGAGAAATTTTCTGCTTATCATCGATCAGGGGAGCCAACATAGTTACTTACTCTCACGCTTAATCGTAATGGGATACACACGATCCGCACTGTACTGCGCTTCACAGACGGCCGCGCCAATGCTGGAATGACACACTAACAATGGCATACGGTAACGGGATTTGTCCGCGCACCGGGCAGTAAAGCGGCTCTCAATCACCAGGTTTCCTGCGCTGGTCATCGCGGCCGTCACGTCGGCCTTACAGGTGGTATTGCCCTGGCTGATCTGCACGCTGCCTTTCCCTTTATTGAACTGGAAACGCATCACCGGCGGTTTACCGGTCGGGGTTTTGATCTGTTCAATATCCACACGCCAGCGGCCATCAATGACCTGTACCTGTCCATCGCGCACGGCATCCGGCGTCACCACCAGATCGTCGGGTTTGGCGGGCACAGCAGGCACCACCACATTTGAAAGGGTTGATGAGGGCGCGGGCGCAGCGGAAGTCGGTGCAGCCGCAGTTGATGCATTTGCGACCACCGCCGCCGGTTTCTGCGGCAGCGTGGCAGACAGTTTTTCAGCAGACGCGACGACTGCCGGTGGCTTAGTGGCTGTAACCGGCGCGGGAGCCGGCGTGTTTTGCGCGACCGGTTGCGTGACCGTCACCGGTTCTGACTGAGGCATATGCAAGATCACAGCGGTCGCTGCTGCCGCGGCAACCGCCAGGGTTGGAAGTAAATACCACAGGCGGAAAGGCCGACGACGCGCTGTCGCCGTGGGCGTAGGTTCTGGGGCCTGAACCGCGCTTTCCTGGACCGGCGGCGTCACGATCTCCGGCTCCGGTGCGACAACAGGTTCGGGTTCAGAGGCGGCAGCGATCGTCACCGGTTCGGGCGGTGGTTCAACCAGCACGGTTGGCAGCGACTCTTCAAGACTGTCTCGCAGGCAGGCCAGCGCATCGTCGCGATTCCGCTCCTGCGCGTCAACAAACCCCCAAAAGGTTATGACGGGTTTGCCGTTGACCAGATAAACATATTGCTGATTGGGAAACTGCAAGCTTTTGCCTAACAGCGCGCCGAACAGGCGCATTGCCGGATTGGCCGCACCGCTTGCGCTGGCGCTGATGGCTTGCAGATCCTGCTGACAGGCTGTGAGATGTTGTAAAGCCTGGCGGCGTTCATAATCGCTGGCGCCCATCCAGGACTTAACCTTGCCCGGGAAGGGCGAGTACCAGTCAAGCCGGTCGCCACGTTCGTTCGTTTGTGGAATCGCCAGGCAATTTGCCAGCGCGCTCTGACGGCGCAAACGCAGGGTTTCACGGATTTGCAGGGCGGACGCATATACAGGCTGGCCGTTCTCGCCCAAAGCCAGAACCGCATCCAGATTGCCGCTGCGCAGAAAAGTTTTTGCCACCTGTTAAGCCCTTATCGGTCGTTGTCTGAGGCAGAAGATCGCGTGTTATCGTCGATTACGGTGATTTTACGTGGGACAATGGCAAATCAAACCGCTGAAAAAGGGGATAAATGCGTGGTTTTTTGACCCGCTGGCGGGAAAATAACCAATGCCCAGATGATGTTACGCTGTTTTACGCTTTAATAACAGATGTGCAACCACACCGCCGACCAGGCCCCAGAACGCCGCGCCGATGCCGCAGAGCGTTACCCCGGATGCGGTGATCAAAAAGGCTATCAGGGCGCTGTCCCGCTCCTCGGGCTGCTCAAGCGCCCGTTGCAGACTGCCGCCGAGCGTGGCAAGCAGTGCCAGCCCCGCCAGCACCTGCACCATTACCGCAGGCAGTGCGCTGAATAACACGGCAATTAACGCGCCGGAAAAGCCAGCCAGCAGATAAAAAAAACCGGCCAGCGCGGCAGCTATCCAACGGCGACGGGGATCGACATCCACATCTTCTCCCATGCAAATGGCCGCCGTAATCGCCGCCACACAGACCGAAAACCCGCCAAACGGTGACAAGACCAGGGCCAGCAGTCCTGTCCAGCTCATCAACGCGGAGACCGGGGGACGGTAGCCATGGGCGTGCAATGTGGCGATGCCAGGTGCATTTTGTGACGCCATGGTCACCAGAAAATAGGGAAGGCCAACACCGATGAGTACAGGCCATGAAAAGGTCGGCCAGACAGGGCCGGGAAGGCTAAAACTCGCCGCATGGACGGGAAAATGAAGGCTGTTTTGCCCGTATGCGACAGCCAGGCCTGCCAGCAGCGCGATCAGAATGGCGTAGCGAGCCAACCACCGGCGTGCCAGCAGCCAAACACAGCACATTGCGCCCGCCAGGGTAAAATTTACCGCTAAATCGCTAAACGTCTGCAGGCCAAAGCGCAGTAAAATCCCGGCCAGCATGGCGGCGGCCAGCGAGGCAGGGATGTAGTTCATTAGTCGGGCAAACAGGCCCGTCACCCCGCACAACACAATCAGGGCATTGGCAAAAACAAACACGCCGACGGCTTCGTGTATCGATGCGCCCTGAAGGCTGGTGGCGAGTAATGCCGCGCCCGGCGTGGACCAGGCGGCTAAAATCGGCATCCGGTACGCCAGAGAGAGCCCCGCTGAAGCAATGCCCATCGCCAGGCCAATGACGGAGAGCCAGCCGGCAATTTGCGCGGATGAGGCGCCCGCGGACAGGGCAACCTGATAGATAATCGCACCGGTACTGCTGTAGCCCACTAATACCGCCACCAGGCCGGAAACGGCCATGGGCAGGGTAACGGGAAAGGGTGCGCGGCGTGCTGACATGGTGTAACCCTCTTGTGCGTTATAGCGCACATCCTCGCACAGGGCGTTATAACGCACAAGTGTTACACTAGAGCGGTAAAGCAGGAGATAACATGGAAAATTTGCATCAATATCTTGGCGATGGGCTAAAACAATTGCGCCAGGCCAATGGCTGGAGCCTGAGCTTAACCGCAGAAAAAACGGGCGTCAGTAAGGCGATGCTGGGCCAGATTGAACGCGGCGAGTCCAGCCCCACGGTCGCGACCTTGTGGAAAATAGCGACCGGCTTCAACGTTCCGTTCTCATTTTTTGTTCATTCCGGGACACATTCCGCAGGCGAGGTGACCGGTTACCGGCAGCAGAATGCGCAGATGGCGGTTACGCCGCTGCTGCCTTACGACGCCCGGTTGCGTTTTGATTTACTGGCGGTTGAGCTGGCAGCGGGTGCGCAAAGCGACTCCACTGCCCATGAGAAAGGGGTGATTGAGCAGGTGGTGGTACTGGAAGGGGAACTGTTGTTAGGCGTGGAAGAGACCTGGCGACGGCTTAAACAGGGCGAAGCCTTTCAGTTCCGGGCCGACGTCGCTCACAGCTATCGTAATCCCCTTGACCGCCGACTGCGGTTTCACAGCCTGATCCACTATCTGGGCCGAACCTGAGCTTACAAATTGAAACCAGCCGCGTCTGTTCAGGCCCGACCGGCATTTGTATACTTCGTTTCCCTTGTATGGCGCGCTTTGCAGGCTGTATCAACGCCCGCCGTCTGCGCCATACTGACGCTTTATCTGTTACCGATTTGTGAGGAATGACTATGGCTATAACCACACTTGATGCGAAAACCGCTCTGATCGTCATCGATCTGCAAGAGGGGATTGTTGCGCTGCCAGTTGTGCACGAGCCACAGCCGGTGATTGAACGCTGCGCGCGACTTGCCAGCGCTTTTCGTGAAAAGGATCTGCCCGTCGTGCTCGTCAACGTGGCAGGCGGTGCGCCTGGTCGCAATGAACAGCCGCGTCACGAAGGCGAGCTGCCTGCAAACTGGGCGACCCTGGTGCCCGCCATGACACCGCAGCATAACGATCTGACCATCACCAAAAAAACCTGGGGCGCGTTTCATGACACCGCGCTGCATGATGAACTGCAAAAGCGTGGCATTACCCAGGTGGTCATTTGCGGCATTGCCACCAGTATTGGCGTGGAATCTACGGCGCGTGAGGCGTACGCATCAGGTTACAACGTCACGCTTGCAGTGGATGCGATGACCGATCTCAATAGTGATACGCACGAAAACAGCATCACGCGCGTTTTTCCCCGCCTGGGTGAAACGGGCAGCTATAATGATGTGATTGCCAAACTGAACGCGCTGTAAACCCTGTCAGGCAGGCCAGGGATTGAGCAGCATCACGCCCGGTCCCTGGAAATCCTTCAGGTTACGCGTGACCTGAATGACATCGTGCTGTAGCGCCGTTGCCGCAATCAGCGCATCGGTTGCGGAACGTCAGTCGGGCAGGTGCAGCATGGCGCACCGGCCTGCGAACAGGCCATCAATCGGCAACCTTCGCTGGCGATCCGCCCCAAGCTCCTGCGTCTGATACCCGTGGCGCAAACGTTGTGCCTGCTCCCCATTCAGCCCTTCAAGACGCAAAATACCTGTCTTTGTTTCCAGCCGCGTCAGCGCTGAAATGAACGTGCTGTCAAGGTCAATAGCATTAGCCCTGCCAGGACATGGGGATCAATACGCGGCGTGCCTGCCTTACGCAACCCAGAAAGGATCGGGTTATCCAGCAGATAACGCATCAGAAGCCGGCATCTCGTCCGGTGATGACAGGCCGTTCAGGTGCGAAATCGACATCTGCCGTTTCAGGCATTGCCAGCGTCATGGCCAGTTTTTTTTACCTCCCGTTAACCTCGGATATGCCTCAACCGTTAACAGGAAATGAGCGGTTTAGCGTGATCGGTGATGTACACTGGACCTTCCTCCGCCTCTTTTTTCGCCTTGGTAACATCCTGATTAAAGGCACGACTGAAACAGATTTTGCTGCTCAACGTGCGTGCTCCTTATGATGTCGTTACGTTACTGCATGGATTTTAGGAGCGTGGACTTTGTTTGAGCGAGTTTTGAACAAAAATTCGAGTGCTTTCGCAAATAGGTATTCTGGAGGCCGACGTTGACGGCGAAAGAGGGTAATGCGTCAGGGGATTGTGCCAGGCGCGATGAGAATAACCTGAGAGGTCGCCACGCTGCGCCGCCGCGTTGTGCTCACGCGGCGGCCATGTTCACTACTGGAAAGCGTAACTGACCGTCAGGCCCACGCTGTAGTTGCGCCCCGGAGCCGGTTCAAAGTAGCGACCGTTGCTTTCATTGACGATCACCGAGCCAACGTAGTTGCGGTCAAACAGGTTATCCACCCGACCAAACAAATCCAGCGTCCAGGCATCGACAAGCCACTTATAGCCGCTGTTGACCGAGGTGATGGCATAGGAAGGCGCACGGACCGCATTGCTGTCATCCGCTGCGATGTTGCTCATATAACGCCATTCCGCTCCAGCATAAAAGCCTTCTTCAGGTGCATAAGCCAGCCCGGTATACAGCATATTGCGCGCAATGCCCGGAATACGGTTGCCGTCGCAGCTGGCGTTGCCGCAGGCATTACTGTGGTAGCGCGCATCCAGCAGCGTATAGGCCATTTTCAGTCGCCAGTCGTAGTTAACCTGCTGATCGAACGCCAGTTCGAGGCCACGCCGACGGGTTTCTCCGGCATTTTTGTAAGTGGTGCGTCCGCCGCTGCTGCTGTCGACAACAATTTCATCCTGAGTATCGGTCTGGAAAACGGCAGCGCTGAGCAGGCCATTGCCCAGACGTTTTTTGCTGCCTAACTCAACCGTGTCGCTGGTCGCGGGTTTCAGCCCCAGGTTCAGGCCGGACTGATCGTCTGAACGATAGGACAGCTCATTAATCGTCGGGGTTTCAAATCCACGGCCGGCAGATAAATAGGCATTCCAGCTGTCGTCAAACGCATACTTCAGCGCGGCGGCGGGCAGCCATTTGTGATAACGGGCATCGCCACTGTCATCGCCGTTGCCTGGCGTGATGTAAAAGTCGTTGGAGTCAAAACTGACCGTACTGAAACGGACGCCTGCATCCAGCGACCATTTTTGACTGAGCTGCCAGGTGGTCTGCAAATAGGGATCAAGATTCCACATCAGGTTACGTTCGTTGCGCCGCATATTTCCCTGCTCACCAAACTGCGTCACGCCGTTGGCCGTAGTGAAATTCTCAAAACCTTTGCGCTGTTCGCTCATGGTTTCGTAATCCAGCCCGGCAGTCAGCGTGACCGGAACCGAAAACAGATCATCACGGTGTGTCCAGCGGGTATCAATGCCCTGATAGTGGCGGGTCAACGCGATCACGCCGCCGGGATGCGATGGGCTTTGCTGAAAGTTGGCAGGAATGGACTGGAACTGCGTCGTTTCACGCATCCCGGCATATATCATCACGCTCAGGTCGTCGTTTTCGCTCATCCGACGCTGATAGTGCAGGCCGCCCTGGGTTTGATCGACGGTTTTGCGGGTGTTGTAAAGTGAGACATTACTGACAACCTGACGGGGATTCGCGCGCCACTGGTCAGGCGTTAACCCACCCGGGTCCTGCGCGTCGATATGTACGCTGTTAAACAGTAAGGTCAGGGTGCTGACGTCATCAATGCGTACGCCCAGCTTTGCGTTACCCAGATTTTTTTGCGCGGCGCTGTGGTCGCGATAACCGTGAGTGGTAAAGCGCGAGGCGGAAAGCGTGTAATTGACATCGCCGGCTTTTGTGCCGTCGCCGGTGGCGCCGCTGGCTTTCACGCTGTTGCGCCAGCTACCGTAGCTGCCAAACCAACTGCCTGCTTCAAGCGTGGGGGGCTGCTGACCGGTCTGAGTGGTAACGTTAATGACGCCGCCGGAGGCATTGCCATACAGCGCAGAAAACGGCCCACGCAGCACCTCCACCCGATCGACCGAACCGATATCAATATTGGACGTTTGTCCCTGACCATCCGGCATGGTGGCCGGAATGCCATCGACATAAATGCGCAGGCCACGGACCCCGTAAGTCGAACGGGAACCAAAGCCGCGCACGGACAACTGCAGGTCCTGTGCATAATTTTGTCGGTTTTGGATCTGCAACCCCGGTACGCTGGTCAGGTTTTCTGACAGGTTAACGCGCGGGGCGGCCTGACGCATATCGTCGCCGTTTACCACGCTCACGGCGGCAGGCGTATCAAGTTCATTAAGGCCTTTTGCTGGCGGCGCGGCGCTGACAACAAGGGTATTACCGCCATCTGCCGCAAACAGCGGCAGCGGAAAGAGGGCAGGCAGCACTAATAACGGCAGGCTTGCCTGGCGTGATCGCTTAATATTCATCTGTATTTGGCCTGAAAGCGTGGATCCCTGGGTATATGTCGCCTGCCAGAGTGACGAAAACAACGGTGGCTATCGGCAGGTCGCGAAAATGGTGGTACTAAATGAACCAACTGGAACAATCGCGACACATGTTACTGGTTTTGTCAGAGGTTTGGAAAGCGTAAATGATTGGCCGGTTTATGTGATCGCATCGTCGCCAACCTTGTTATTCTCTGACCGGCTTGACGCCGCGAAGAGGCCTGTCGGGCCACGATGTCTTCATGGCCCGTTACGCGCAGGTCACGGCGTGCCGACGGGACGCGGCGGGTAACAGATGCTACATTTGAGCCTGCGCCGTCAGGTACACAGAAGACGGATACCCATAATCAGAACGAAGGAAATCAGCATGAAACAACCTGATGTTGCAGTACTGGGATTAGGGGCGATGGGGCATGCCTTTGCCGCTAATTTACTGAAAAAGGGGTTCAGGGTGTACGGCTGGAACCGCACCCGTGCGCGGGGGGAAGATTTGATTGCGGCGGGGCTGACGTTAACCGATTCCGCAGCGGAAGCCGTTCAGAAGGCGGACGTGGTAATTGCCATGTTGTCCGACGGCGAGACCACAGAGCAGGTCCTGCACGAGGCGAAAGCGGCGCTGAAACAGGGCGCAACGCTGTGCCAGATGGGCACGATCGGCGTTGAAAAAACGGATGCGCTGATCACTTTCTTTGCTCAGGCTCGTCCCGATGTGGTGTTTATCGACGCGCCGGTTTCCGGTACCAAGGCGCCCGCAGAGAACGCCCAGATTCTGGTGATGGCCAGTGGCGATCGGTCCCGTGCTCAGGCCGCAGAGGCCGTCTTCGACGCGATAGGTAAAGGAACGCAGTGGCTGGGTGAGGCGGGCAAGAGCGCGCGCATGAAGCTAGTCATCAACAGCTGGCTGATTGGTCTGATGCAGAGCCTGGCCGAAAGTACCCGGCTTGCCGACCAGTTTGGTTTCTCAACCGACGATCTGTGGCAGGTGCTGGACGGTGGCCCGCTGGCGGCGCCTTATGCCAAAATGAAGCTGGGCATGATGGCCAGCGATGATTATACCCCGCAGATGCATCTGCAATGGGCGCTTAAAGACGCGAAGCTGGCACTGGACGCCTCAGACAGTTCACTGCCCGCGCTGGAAAATATCGCCAGCGTCTGGCAGCAGGCCGTGGAAGCTGGGCACGGTGAAGAGGACTTAGCCGTGATCTATAAATATCTTAAGTCGCAATGAGTTCAAGGGTCAGTTTTGATTTCAGCACACGCCCGCTGGTGCCGCTGGCGCACGACTATTCGCATGGTGCGACAGAACCCTGGCACCATCACAGCTGCGCGCAGCTTATTCATACGCTGAGCGGCGTCGTGCGCGTGGAAACAGAACAGGGCAGTTGGACCGTACCGCCAAGTCGTGGCGTCTGGCTGCCCGCTTTAACCCGTCATCGCTTGTACATTACCGGCGCAGTCGCCGCACGCACGCTGTTTATCGATCCCCTTGCCAGGGCCGATCTTCCCGCCAACTGCCAGGTCGTGCAGATTTCAGCGCTGCTGCGCGAGCTGATCATCCACGCCATCGATTTGCCCGTGTCCTATGCGCCAGCCAGCCGTAGCGAACGGATTTATGAATTGATTCTGGATGAAATTCGCGGCATGGATGCGCTGCCTTATGCGTTGCCCCTGCCACAGAGCCCACGTTTACGGGCGCTGTGCATGCAGATTCAGGCCGATCTGGCGGGCGACTGGTCTCTGGCGGCGGCCAGCGCCAGGCTCAACCTGTCTGGCCGGACGCTGGCTCGCCATTTCGTGCGTGAAACCGGCCTGCAGTTCAGTGACTGGGTCCGGCGGGCGCGCGTGGCTGTTGCCCTGACGCGTCTGGCGCAGGGCGACAGCGTATTGCGCGTGGCTTTGGATCTGGGCTATGAAAGCCCGAGTGCCTTTAGCGCCATGTTTCGCCGTCTGCTGGGTGTATCGCCAACGGACTATTTTCCTGCGGCAGAAAGTGGCTTGCCGCGTTAAGCAACGCCTGCAGTGCGGCGCGCGACGTATCATTATCGATGCTGACGCCCCAGTGGCGTTCGCCCTGAAGGTTGATGCAGCTGACATAGGCAACTGAGCGGCTGTCGCTACGTTTTCCCAGCGTATGTTCATGATAATCTTCAATGGTCAGCGCCAGGTCGAGGGACTGACGGAGTGCCGTCACAGCGGCGGAAAGCAGGCCATTACCGCGGCCTGTCAGACGCAGAGTGCGGCCCTGATGATGGACGTGGGCACGCAGTTGCGTCTGCTCGCCCGACTCGCTTTGACTGTGCGCTTCCATCAGGCGCAGAGCGGGCTGCTCAATCTGATAGTGACGGCAGAAAAGCTGCCAGACAGCGTGCTGCGTCATTTCTTTACCGTGCAGATCGCTCTCCTGCTGAACGCAACGGCTGAAATCCTGCTGCAGAGGGCGGGGAAGTTGCAGGCCATGATTTTGCTCCAGCAACCAGGCGGCGCCGCTTTTACCCGACTGGCTGTTTACCCGAATCACAGCTTCGTAACTGCAGCCGATATCGGCAGGATCGAGCGGCAAATAGGGGATCTGCCACTGCGTTTCCTTATGCTGGCGGCGGTAAGCGAATCCCTTCTTGATCGCATCCTGATGCGAGCCGGAAAAAGCGGTAAATACCAGCTCCCCGGCATAGGGATGACGGGGATGAACCGGCAGTTTATTGCAGTCGGTCACCACCTCAATAACCCGCGCCATATCACTAAAGTCGAGTCCCGGCGCAATGCCCTGGGTATAAAGATTTAACGCCAACGTCACCAAATCAACGTTACCTGTACGTTCACCATTGCCAAACAGGCAGCCTTCAATCCGATCCGCGCCTGCCAGCAGGGCCAGTTCCGCGCAGGCGACGCCCGTTCCTCTGTCGTTATGAGGATGAACGCTGATACATACCGCGTCGCGTCGGCTAAAGTGACGGCAGAAAAACTCTATCTGATCGGCATAGACGTTGGGCGTATTCACTTCAACAGTGGCGGGCAGGTTGATGATCATGGGACGTTCCGGGCTGGGTTGCCAGACCTCTGCTACCGCCTCACATATCTCCAGCGCGAAGGCCGGCTCTGTAAAACAGAAGGTTTCGGGTGAATATTCAAAGCTCCACTGTGTGTCAGGCGCGGCCTCACATGCAGCACGAATCTGTCTTGCGCTCGTGGTCGCCAGCGCCACGATCTGTGTTTTACTCTGATTAAACACGCGTTCGCGAAATAAGGGGGCGGTGGCATTATACAAATGCACAATGGCGCGCGGTGCGCCCTCCAGTGCGCAGAATGTTCTGTCAATCAGGTCGTGACGTGCTGGCGTTAACACCTGCAACGTCACGTCATCAGGAATGCGCTTTTGTTCGATAAGATCCCGCACGAAGTCAAAATCCGTTTGCGAGGCAGAAGGAAAGGCGGCTTCAATCTCTTTAACGCCGCAGTCCAGTAATAATTGCCAGAACTGCAGTTTCTGCGCACGATTCATCGGTTCTGCCAGGGCCTGATTGCCATCCCGCAGGTCGGTAGACAGCCAGCGCGGCGCACGGGTGATCTGCTGTGAAGGCCACTGGCGAGAGGCCAGATCAACGGACGGGAACGGACGATATTTCTCAGCCGGATGCATCAACATAGTCATCTCCTTGTAGGTGTTAATCCAGTGTGGCGTGGCGTTACGCCCGCCGCGCGCGAAAAACTGACAACCTGAAGCGCAAAAGTGACAATTTTGTTGACGCCTTGTGGCGCTGAGTGCGCAGGCGTTTGCTGAAGGGGAAAGAGAGCGGTAGCATAACCTGATGCTTCTCAAGGTGGTTTCCCTATGCTGGTTTTCGACGGGCACAACGATCTGTTACTCAATCTGTGGCTGTACCATCGCGATGCGCCCGC
Source organism: Pantoea ananatis LMG 2665 (assembly GCF_000710035.2). Lineage (GTDB taxonomy): Bacteria > Pseudomonadota > Gammaproteobacteria > Enterobacterales > Enterobacteriaceae > Pantoea > Pantoea ananatis. The sequence goes on from NZ_JMJJ01000004.1 coordinate 1,075,916, forward strand.
AGAGGCTTTCTATGCGGGCGTGCCAAAAGGTCACCTCGACTTTCCTCGTATGCAGCAGGGCGGTTTTGCCGGTGGGCTGTTTGCTGTTTTTGTGCCGCCGCAGGACTATCTCGCTCAGGTCGCCCCGGCTCGCGCCGCGCAAGAACCCTATGATCCGCTGACAATCATGTGGCAGCAGCTGGCGATACTGCAGCAGATCGCTGCGCAGTCAGCGGGCCGTGCCAGGCTATGCCACAGCGCTGCAGAGATTGAAGCCTGCCGTGCTGAGGGCGTGCTGGCGCTGGTGGCGCATATTGAAGGGGCCGACGCGCTGGATGCGGAGGGCGAAACGCTAAACGCCTTCTACCAGGCAGGTGTTCGCTCTATCGGCCCATTCTGGAATCTGAAAAATCGCTTCGGCGAAGGGGTTAACGGCAGTTTTCCAGGTTCGCCGGATACGGGGCCAGGCCTGACGGCAGAAGGGGAAGCGCTTATCAGGCAGGCCGCTGCCTTAAACATGATGATTGATGTGTCGCATATGAATGAAAAAGCCTTCTGGGATACGGCCCGGCTTTCCGCTGCGCCGCTGGTGGCCAGCCACTCTAATGCTCACGTTTTATGTGCTCAGCCGCGCAACCTGACCGATAACCAGCTTAAGGCGATCCATGCCAGCGGTGGGCTGGTTGGCATAAACTTTGGCAATGCGTTCCTTCGTGCTGATGGAAAACGCGACAGCGATACCGATCTGACAGAAATCGTCAAACATTGCGATCACTTAATTAACATAATGGGCGAAGATCACGTGGCATTCGGTTCAGACTTTGACGGGATCTCGCCGCCTGAGGCGTTAGGTGACGTCAGCGGTCTGCCGCGATTGCTCGCCGTTTTTCGCGACTCGGGCTATGATCAACGCATGCTGGAAAAATTAACGTGGGGAAACTGGCTGCGGGTTTTGCAACACACCGGACTGCACTAACACGTTTTCTTACGGGCTTTTCATTGATTTCACCTGGCCGTCTGCGTGAAAATAGTGTGACAAGGTTCGCATTTTAATCCCTGTCACAATGCTGTCTTGCAGTCATTCATTTGTCTGTTTATCTCAATCTATAAGGAAGAAAGTTATGTGGAAAAAACCAACGTTTGTTGACCTGCGCCTCGGTCTGGAAGTGACGCTGTACATCTCCAACCGCTAATCACTTGCCCGCCGTCTGTGCGGGCATTTTGTTTCAACACCTGGTTCCTTTCATGTTTATTAAAGTCCTTGGATCGGCTGCAGGCGGTGGATTCCCTCAGTGGAATTGCAACTGCCCCAACTGTGATGGTGTGCGTAACGGGACTCTGCAGGCCAGCCCGCGCACCCAGTCCTCCATCATCATCAGTGATAACGGTGAAGACTGGGTTCTCTGCAATGCCTCACCTGACATCAGCCAGCAAATACTGCACACGCCTGAATTAGTGAAAAAGGGCGTTCTGCGCGGGACCGCGATCGGCGGCATTATTCTTACCGACAGTCAGATTGACCACACCACCGGGCTGCTCAGCCTGCGTGAGGGCTGCCCACATCAGGTGTGGTGTACACCCGAAGTGCATGACGATCTGACGACCGGTTTCCCGGTGTTTACCATGCTGAAACACTGGAATGGCGGACTTCAACACCGGCCCATTCGTCCGTTAACGCCGTTTAACGTGGATGTGTGTCCGGATCTCCAGTTTACCGCTATCCCGATCCTCAGCAATGCACCGCCGTATTCACCTTACCGTGACCGTCCGTTACCGGGCCACAACGTCGCGCTGTTTATTGAAAACCGCGCCAACGGCCAGACGCTCCTGTATGCCCCGGGGCTTGGGGAGCCGGATGCGGTGATCCTGCCCTGGCTTGAGCAGGCCGACTGCCTGCTGATTGATGGTACGGTATGGCAGGATGATGAATTACTGACCGCGGGCGTGGGTAAAAATACCGGCAAGGCCATGGGCCACCTGGCGCTGGCCGAAGAGCAGGGGCTGATGGCACTGCTCGCCCGTCTGCCAGCAAAACGAAAGATTTTAATCCATATTAACAACACGAATCCCGTTCTCAACGAACAGTCACCTCAGCGGCAGTACCTGACACAACAGGGCATTGAGGTGAGTCACGACGGGATGGCGATACATCTTCAGGACTAAACGATGCTGATTACGGAAACCCTGTCGCCGCAGGCCTTTGAACAGGCGCTGCGTGATAAAGGCGCCTACTACCATATTCATCACCCGTACCATATTGCGATGCATAACGGTCAGGCCACGCCTGAGCAGATTCAGGGATGGGTGGCGAATCGCTTTTACTACCAGACCAGCATTCCGCTGAAAGACGCGGCGATCATGGCCAACTGCCCCGATCCGGCAACCCGACGTAAATGGGTACAACGCATCCTGGATCATGATGGTAGCCAGGGCGAAGATGGTGGCATTGAGGCCTGGTTACGCCTGGGCGAAGCGGTGGGCTTAAGCCGGGATGAACTGGTCTCGGAGCAGCATGTCCTGCCGGGCGTCCGGTTTGCGGTTGATGCCTATGTCAGTTTTGCCCGTCGCGCAAACTGGCAGGAAGCGGCCTGCAGCTCGCTGACCGAGCTGTTTGCGCCTCAGATACATCAGTCGCGGCTCGACAGCTGGCCGCAGCACTATCCGTGGATCAAAGAAGAAGGTTACTTCTATTTCCGTAGCCGCCTGAGTCAGGCCAACCGCGACGTGGAGCACGGCCTGGCGCTGGCGCTGGCGTTTTGCGACACCGCGGAAAAACAGAACCGCATGCTGGAGATCCTGCAGTTCAAGCTGGATATTCTGTGGACCATGCTGGATGCCATGACCATGGCTTACGAACTTCAACGCCCGCCTTATCATAGCGTGACGGATAAAGCGGCCTGGCACACAACCCGACTGGTATAACGATGAACGAACACACAATTGCCGCCTTTCGCCGGGGCTACCGTATGCAATGGGAAGCGGCACAGGACAGCCACGTCGTGCTTTACCCGGAAGGCATGGCGAAACTCAATGAAACCGCCGCCGCCATTCTGGAGCTGGTTGACGGCAAGCAGGATATCGCCGCGATCATTGCCATTCTGGATGCGCGTTTCCCCGAGGCCGGCGGTGTGGGCGAGGATGTCAAAGAATTCCTGCAGTCAGCCTATGAACAGAAGTGGATACAGTTTCGTGAACCAGCATAAACCCGGCGTCAATCCGCCCCTGTGGCTGCTGGCCGAGCTGACGTACCGCTGTCCGCTCCAGTGCCCGTACTGCTCAAATCCACTGGATTTTGCCCAGCAGGAAAAAGAGCTGAGCACTGAACAGTGGATCGACGTCTTTCGCCAGGCACGCGCCATGGGCAGCGTTCAGCTCGGCTTTTCCGGCGGGGAGCCGTTAACGCGCAAAGACCTGCCCGACCTGATCAAAGCGGCACGTGACTTAGGTTTTTATACCAATCTGATCACCTCCGGGATTGGCCTGACGGAGAAAAAGCTTGAGGCTTTCAGCGACGCGGGACTGGATCATATTCAGATCAGTTTCCAGGCCAGTGATGAAACCCTTAACGCGGCGCTGGCCGGCTCTAAGAAGGCGTTTCAGCAGAAGCTGGAGATGGCGCGCGCGGTCAAAGCCCACGGCTATCCCATGGTGCTGAACTTCGTGCTGCATCGTCACAATATCGATCAGATCGATAAGATTATCGACCTGTGCATCGAGCTTGAAGCCGATGATGTGGAGCTGGCGACCTGTCAGTTTTACGGCTGGGCGCAGTTAAACCGTGAGGGATTGCTGCCTACCCGTGAGCAGATCGCCCGGGCCGAAGGCATCGTGAATCAGTACCGTGCGCGCATGAGCGACAGCGGTAGCCTCACCAATCTGCTGTTCGTGACGCCTGACTATTATGAAGAACGTCCCAAGCCCTGCATGGGCGGTTGGGGCGCGATCTTCCTGAGCGTCACGCCCGATGGCACCGCGCTTCCGTGCCACAGCGCACGCCAGCTGCCGGTGGCTTTCCCCTCTGTGCTTGAACAGAGCCTGGAGGATATCTGGTACCACTCGTTTGGCTTCAACCGCTATCGCGGCTATGACTGGATGCCGGAACCCTGTCGCTCCTGTGACGAAAAAGAGAAAGATTTTGGCGGCTGTCGCTGTCAGGCCTTTATGCTTACCGGCGATGCAGACAATGCCGATCCGGTCTGCAGCAAATCGCCGCACCATGGCAAAATCCTTGATGCCCGCCGTGAAGCCGACTGCAGCGACATTAAAATTGGTCAGCTTCAGTTCCGCAATCGCAGCAATTCTCAGCTGATCTATAAAACGCGGATTCTGTAATGCATTCACGCTGCCTGCAACTCAATGGACTGAACGTAACGCTGTGCCACCAGCCTGACGCCACCCAGGCGGCGGCGCTGGTCAAAGTGGCGGCAGGCAGCCATGACGAGCCAGAGCGCTGGCCTGGACTCGCGCATTTGCTGGAGCACCTGCTTTTTACTGGCAGTCAGCGCTGGCCGCATGACGGGCGGCTGATGAGTTGGGTTCAGGCGAACGGCGGACAGGTGAATGCTACTACCCAGGCACGCGAAAGCGCCTGGTTTTTTGAGGTCACCCCCAACAACTTCAGTGAAGGCCTGTTGCGCCTGCAGGATATGCTGAGTGCGCCGAGCCTGACCCGCGAGGCCATCAGCCAGGAAATCGCGGTGATTGATGCAGAGTACCGCCTGCTGCAGCGCCATGCTGCGGCCCGCGCGGAAGCCGCCATGTTTACGCCAGTGACGTCTCCGGCGCAGTTTAAACGCTTTCATGTCGGGAACAGGATGTCGTTCGGTGACAACGTCACTAATTTGCAGGCGGCGCTGCGGGCTTTTCATCAGCGCTTCTTTCACTCAGACAACCTGACGCTGTGGCTGCAGGGCCCACAGTCGCTGGAACAGCTCACCGCGTTGGCGAAGGCGTTTGCCGCTGCGTTTCAGCCACGCAACAGTGCCAGGCGGCCCGATGCCCCGGTAATGCTTTCGCCCAACAGGGCGCTGGCGTTACAGCAGGAAGGGCCATCAGCACTCTGGCAAAGCTGGATTTTACCCGCGCAACTTCGTGACAGCGTCACTTTACTGCGCGAGTTTTTCCTTGATGATGCCCCAGGCGGGCTGCTGGAAACGCTGTATGCACGCACGCGGGCCAGCCAGCCTGACGTGAAATGGCTTTATCAGTCGGACGCGGACATGTGGGTGGCGGTCACGTTCGTCACGGAGGATCCGGCCGCTGTTCCGCCCCTGATCGCGTCCTTTCTTGAGGCGCTGCGCCATACCACGCCGGTGCAGCGGCAGCACTACTGGCAGTTGGCGCAGCAGCGCCTGGCCGCACAGTCCCCCCTGCAGCAACTTCAGGCGCGCGCGCTGGGCTTTGCGGCCGTGGGCGACTGTCCCGACCTGGACGCCTTACTGAACGAAATGCACGCCGCCACAGCGACCACGCTGATGAGCGCCGCCGAGGTTAAAGGTGAAACGCACAGGGTTCAGGGTTATGACCTGTCACTGACAGCCTGGCAAAAGCCCGTGATGAATTGCCCGCCCGTCAGGTGGACATTTTACCCGCAGCCGAATCTCTTGCCGCTGCGTGCAGAGCCGACCGGTCAGGCCGTGTTACCCCATATCACACCGGATGAGACGCAGGGCACGCTGGTGCTGCGTCCTGAACTTTATACAACATGGGCAGCCGGCGCGGCCTGCGAGCCTGAGTTACGCCCCGTGTTTGCGGTGCTGCGGCATTTTTCCGGCAGCGGAGAGTGGCGTGAGGTGCAGGGCGTCTGGCAACTCACCCTGCGCCTGCCGTCAGACAAGACGCTGCTCAGTGCGGCACTGGGGCAGCTTGTGCAATGCCTGATGCAGACACACAGCGTATCCACGCCGGTGATACCGGGCATTGCGATACGCGAACTGCTGCGCCAGCTGCCGCTCCGGCTGGCGACGTCACTCAATCCGCAATGCTGGCGTGCCGTCCTGCTCGGGGGCAATGCCGAACAGCATCGGCTCGTGTCCCGGCAGTTGAGTGTGCTGACGGTGAATTCACCTACGCGCCCTGAGTACCGCTGCGTAGGCGGTGAAACCTGTATTCCCCATCCCAGCGATGACAGTGCCGTTCTGCTGTTTATTCCCCTGGGCGACCCACAGCAGCTGGCCGCACTTCGCGCGCTGGCGCTGATCTGTGAGCCACGCTTTTATCAGCGCTACCGGGTAGAACAGCCGATCGGCTACGTCGTCAGTTGCCGCTACCATCGCAGTACGGATAGTGATGGTCTTCTCTTTGCGCTTCAGTCACCGGATTGTCCGGCATCGACCCTGATCCAATTCTGCGAAGACTTTCTGCGTGACATAGCGATCTACATTGCCCAGCAGGCAATCGATCCGCTCAAAACGCCGCTTTTGCAGGTGAAAGAAGATGCACGTGGAGTGGCGTTACGCCAGGCGAATGGGTTGCCAAACCTGGAGGCGGAGAAGATAGCCGCACTCACTGAGGGAGAGGTGAAGCAGTTACAGCAGCAGTTACTGACCGATCGGCACCGCTGGCAGATCCTGTATGCTAAAGGTAAGAATTAGAATAATCACACACTGATATTGCTGAATAATTTTGATTGTTTACGCCAAATCTGTTCACTTTTACTTCCTGCTTATATGGCTCAGACTCAAGGTGATGTCATAAAATAAGGAAGTAAAAGTGAAGAATGTAAAACGTTTCACGCTGCCACTGCTCGCAGCTGCTGCACTGTATGTTCCGGTTTCTCAGGCTGAAGCCATGCATTATCAACTCGACCCGCAACATACCTCTGTTGTGGTAAGTTGGGAGCACTTCGGCTTCTCCCATCCGACTGCTGACATTCCAGACACGACAGGTTCTCTGGTTTTTGACAGCAGCAAGCCTGAGCAGTCGCGCGTTGACGTCACGTTACCGGTTAGCAAAATCGACAGCCATGTTCCTGCCCTGACCAAGGAATTCAAAGGCGCGGAATATTTCGACGTGGCGAAGTATCCCACTGCAACCTTCCGCAGCACCAAAGTTATTGCCAAAGGCGATAACAAATTTGATGTTGAAGGGAACCTCACTCTGAAAGGCATTACCAAACCTGTGACGCTGCATGCCACGCTGAATAAGCAGGGTGAGCATCCGATGGTCAAGAAGCAGGCGATTGGTTTTGACGCCACCGGTACCATTAAGCGTTCTGACTTCAAACTGGACAAATATGTCCCAGCAGTCAGTGATGACGTGACACTGACTATTTCTACGGAAGCGTACGCCAAGTAAATTCCGTTTACTTTTCCGGCCCGGCACCCAGGTGTCGGGCTTTTTTTTGCAGCAGATTACGCCGCCGCCGGCCAGGCTAAGCGCCATTCGTCGTCCTTCCACTCACCCCTCGGCATCCTTTCGCCCTGCGACAGTACAAGCAAAAAAATGCATCTCATCATGGTGTTCCTGCGGATTCACCACGCCATCGTCTGTTTCGGAAATAACAGATCGCCTGCCGAACCTAAAAAAATGAGGTCAGAATCACAAATTCACATCGAGATTTTATTGGCAACGGCGTGATGCCGTATTGACAGAAAAGTTATTCCGATCCCTGTATTTAACCTGTTGTTTTATAACGTGAAGCTAATCGTCTTTCCTGAATCAGTAAATGTGATTTGTTTCACATAAATAAGCTGGTTCAAGGGGCTGTCAATATATTGCCTGCATAAATTCCTCTCGTTTTTGTGATCTCACTTGCAAATACCAGGCTGATATCCCGAAACAATAGCTTCAGACGCATTAAGCCAGAAGGATGTCAGGATGAGAATCGGAATGGTCATTAGCGGCGGCGACGTCACCGGCATTAATAATTTCATTTTCCAGATAGCCAGGATGACGCAGGCGGAGATGATATTATTTAACGGCGGCATTCCAGGCTTGCTGGATAATGTCTGCCAGGAAATTTCTCAGCGCGATTTAGTGGATTTTTCCATTACTTCTCTTCCGGTAATGCAGTCAGGCCGAACCGCGCGAAAATTAATTCGTAGCGAATATGAAACGATCGCCCGGCAGTTAAAAGCATTACGCATCGACGTATTAATTCTGGCTGGAGGCGACGGATCGCTGCAATTTCTGCATACGCTCAGTGAATTTGGTGTGAACTGTTTTGGCATCGGCATGACGATTGACAACGATGTCTACGGCAGTGATTACACCGTGGGCTTTTCCACCGCCTGTGAGCAGGTATTAAAAGAGGTGGCAAAGCTCAGAAACACCGGTCGGGCATTAACGGGCCGGGTATTTATGGTGGAACTGCTCGGCGGCTACTGTGGCGAATTGACGCTCCAGTCAGCGCTCAAATCCAACGCCGACTTTGCGCTGATCCCGGAATGCCAGATCCCCACAAACGTGCTGGCAGAACGCATCACTCAGCGCCTCAGCGAACAAAACAGCGTGGTAATCCTCTGCTCAGAAGGTTACACACGGGAATATTCACCGGGCTTTCAGGGGGCGATTGACACATTAATTAAGCAGCTTGAACCGTTGATCGGCGTGCGCATTCGCAAAACGATCGTCGGCTATGGACTGCGAAATGGCGATCCCACCTGTGAGGAAATTTATCAGGGCACCATTATGGCAAGTGAAGTGGTTCGTTGTATTCAATCCGGAATGCGCAATAAAGCCGTGATTATTAACGGCAGTAATAAGCCTATTCCGATTGACTTAATAAGCATGAAAAAACGCCTGGTCGATACAGAAGGGCATCATTATAAACTCGCTAAACAACTGCATATATTGTGAGGAGAAAACATGCTGAAAATTTTATGTGTCTGTGGTTGTGGTCTGGGGTCAAGTTTCGCTATCGAAATGAGTGCGAAAGCCGTTTTAAAAAAACTGGAGATTGACGCCGACATCGATCACACCACGATTTCAGAAGCTAACGCATTTAAATCCGACATGATCCTGACGCAAAAAGCCTTTGCGGATGTCTTAAATGCCGACGCCACACCAGAACAGATTAAACGCGTAATTATATTAAATAAACTCACCGATAAAGCTGAAATTGAGCAAAAAATCGTGGCTTTCTTAAAAGAGCGTAATGTGAAGGTTGCTAATCATGAATAGTGTAATTAATTTTCTGGTTAAAGACTTACTGGGGCAGGCATCCATTCTGATCGCGTTTATTGCGCTAATCGGACTGGTCCTGCAAAAAAAATCTGCCGGCAAGGTGGTAGAAGGCACGTTTAAAACCCTGTTGGGGTTCTTAATCATGATGGCCGGCATCAACATCATCGTGGGCGCGCTGACCTTCCTTAACAGCATCTTCACCCACGGTTTTGGGATGCAGGGCTACATCACCGACGTGGCGGCGATTGCTGGACTGGCAAACCGCGAGTTGGGATCGGAAGTGGCCATGACGCTGCTGGTGATCTTCATCGTCAACATCATCATTGCCCGCCTGACACCGTTTAAATACATCTTCCTGACTGGCCAGGCGCTACTGTGGATGGCCACCATTGGCGCGGTTATCGGCTATAAAGCCGGCCTCACCGGATTACCGCTCATTTTAACCGGTGGTATTTTTGGCGGCGTGATGGCTGTTGTGATGCCAGCGCTGGCGCAGCCGGTGGTGCGTCGTATCACCGACTCGGACGATGTCGCGCTCGGTCACTTCTGCACCATTGGTTACCTGCTCACTGCGGCAGTGGCGAAGGTGGTCGGAAAAGGCTCACGCTCGACGGAAGACTTAAAGCTGCCCGATAACTTTAAGTTTCTGCAGGACACCTATCTGTCCATGGCGGTGGTGATGGTGCCGATGTACCTGATTCCTGCCGTGGCGGCAGGCCCGGCTTTTATCGCCCAGTACAGTAGCGGCACCAACTACCTGATGTATGCCTTTATGCAATCCATCCAGTTTGTGGCAGGCGTGTTTGTGCTCTACAGCGGCGTGCGACTGCTGCTGAACGAACTGGTGCCGGCTTTCCGCGGTATTGCCATGCGACTGGTGCCGGATGCGAAACCCGCCCTCGACTGTCCCGTTATGTTCCCTTATGCGCCAAACGCGGTCATTGTCGGCTTTCTCGCGACAACGCTGGGCTCTGTGGTGGGGATGCTGGTTTTCCCGATGTTTGGTCTGGCGATGATTTTGCCCGGTCTGCTGACTAACTTTTTTGCCGGCGGAACGGCAGGCGTGTTCGGTAACGCGCTGGGCGGACGACGCGGGGCGATGATCGGCGGATTCGTCCACGGCCTGTTTATCACTTTCCTGCCCGCCATTCTGGTGCCGATGCTGGAAAGCTACGGTTTTACCGGCGTGACCTTCAGCGATTCCGACGTCATCAGTACCGGCCTGGTGCTGGGACATGCTTTCCAGAATAACTGGCTGTTCGTTGCCGTGTTCATTGCTTTTGTTACCGCTATCGCCTGGTTTGTTAACGGAAAATCCACTAAACCCCGTGAGGAAAACGTGCATGAAACTTTATAACTTTACCGAATTGCTGAAAATTGCCAAAGAACGCCAATTTAAAGCGGTAGGGTCATTTAATTTACACTGTCTGGAAATGTTACCGGCTTTTTTTAAAGCCGCCGAAAATACCAACAGCCCATTAATGATTCAAATTTCAACCGGTACAGCGAAATATTTGGGACATGAATTACTGGTGGATGCAATTAAATCGCTGTCAAAGAGTAAAAATATTCCGACCTGTTTGCACCTGGATCACTGTTCCGATTTAGACGCGATTCAGACGGCAATTCAAGCCGGATTTAGTTCAGTAATGTATGACGGGTCACATTTACCGCTTGATGAGAATATTGCCAATACCCGCAGGGTGATTGATATGGCCCGCCCCGTGAATGTCTCTGTGGAAGCGGAGCTGGGCGCAATTGGCGGCTCTGAAGACGGGAAATGTGTGGAAATGAGCGATATTGCGTTCACCACGGTAGAGGATGCCAAACGTTTTGTGAATGAAACCGGCGTGGATATGCTGGCCATTTCCATCGGCACGGTTCACGGGCTCTACACCGGCAAAGCCCATATTCAGCATCAACGGCTGGCGGAGATTACGGCTGCCACGGCTACGCCGCTGGTTCTGCACGGTGGTACCGGGGTCAGTGACGAGGACATGCGCCTGGCGGTGGGCAGCGGTATCGAAAAAGTGAACGTGGGAACGGAAATGAATGTGCAGTGGGTTGCCCAATGCAAGGCAACGTTTGAAAAAGGCAAAGTTAACGACAGCGTGCGTAATTTCCTCGTGCCTGCGAATAATGCAGTGACCAATGTATTAGTAGAAAAAATGCAGCTGTTCCGTTAAGCACTTTTATTATCCCGACGTGAATAAACCTGAAGTGCCCTGGCGCTTTTCGGGGCAGGAGACGCTATGTTTGGATTCATGAAAAAGAAAGTGGAAAATACGGCCTCAGAGGATGCAGAACGCGATCGTCAGGCAGAACAGGTCAGTCAAAAAATAACGGCGCTGGAAGCAAAGCTGGCAGCGAATTCAGGCGACACTGAAACGCAAAAACAATTAATGCTGGAATATAACCGTGCATTATCATTGTTTGCGAAAAGTCGCCTTTACCGGGATGACATTGATCCTCTTTTTGTGAAAATTGATGAATTACGCAATCTGGTGCGTAAATCAGTTTAAGGAGCAGTAATGACCATTAAACAGTTATTACAGGAAGCCAATGCTGTTCAGGTAGGTATTGCCGCCAGGGACTGGCAGCAGGTTATCGCCATGGCGGCCAGGCCGCTGGTGGAGGGCGGCTATATTCAGGCCTCTTATCCTCAGGCGGTGATCGAGAATACGCTGACTCACGGTGCCTATTACGTGTTTGAAGAAGGTATCGCCATCCCGCATGCCCGCCCGGAAACGGGCGTTATTCGCGACTGTTTCAGCATGGTCCTGCTTTCGGAGCCGGTCTCGTTTGACGGCAGCGACAAGGCGGATATTGTGATCATGTTTGGTGCCCGTGATAGTAATGCCCACATAGAAGAGGGGATTCGCGCGATTGTCACCCTGCTAGAGGATGAAGAAACGTTGGTCAGGTTACGTCAGGCCAGCAGCGTCGCGGAAGTGATGGAGATCCTATGACCAGTGAAACTGTCATCAAGCGGGTGGTGTTGGTTAACGGCATTCCCGCCTCAGGCAAAAGCACGCTGGCCCGTGCGCTGTCACGGCGTTTTTCCCTGCCGGTTCTCACGCTGGACAGCCTGAAGGAGCCTTTTATGTCCAGCTTTGCGCCGGTCGATCGCCAGCGTAACCGGCAGTTGGGCTGTGCAGCGTACCAGGCTATCTGGAACATTGTCGCTCAGTCCCCGGCTGATTGCGTCTTCCTGATCGATGCATGGTTTGGGTTTCAGCCCAAAAGCGTACTGGAGCAGGGATTAAAGCGGGCTGGCGTGAGCGAGGTGCTGGAGGTCTGGATGCAGATAGCGCCGGACGCCGCCGTCGCGCGCTATCAGTCACGGCTCACGCAGCGCATGCCGGGCCATCCGGGCGCCGAGTACCTTCCCGAGCTGCGTCGCCTGGCGGAGGAGGCGCAGCCGATGGCGCTGGGGCCGATGTTGAAAGTCAATGCCAGTGCCATTGACGAGCACGCGGTGGGCCAGTGGCTGGCTCAACATCTGAGGAGGGCAGGCTATACTGCTTCTGTTAAGGATGAAACAGAGGAAGAGCAGCATGCCACAGCCACCCTATCTGCAAGCGGGCGAGAGCGTCGTGCTTTATGATGGCGTATGTAAACTCTGTACGGGCTGGGTGCGTTTTCTGCTGCGCCATCGGCTGGCGCGGCAGGTTCGTTTTGCTTCCGTGCAAAGTGAACAGGGCAAAGGGCTGCTGAAATGGGCCGGCCTGCCCGAGGATAATATCAATACGATCGTCTATATCCATAGCGAGGGTCATTGGCTGCGTGCCCAGGCGGTGCTGCGGGTGATGCAGCAGTTACCGCTGCCGTGGCGGGCGCTGAGCGTCCTGCGCGCGTTTCCCGACCCCATCAGTAATTTTTTCTACAACGGTATCGCGCTCAACCGCTACAGGCTGTTCGGGCGCCATACCCTGGAACAGGCGATTACGGCCGATTATCCGGGGCGTTTTCTCTCATCGCCGCCTGACAGCGGTGCGGGTTAGGTTAAATCCGCGATAATGTGAATTAAAACCGTCATTTTTCTTCAGATTTACTAATATTTTACAGGCAGGTTTACGGCGTGATGGAAAAGTAATGCGCTGTGCTTGAGCTGTAATATTATTCAAAATGGAGAAAAATATGCGCAATACCTCTGGACGTTCGGCCGTCGCCGTGACGCTGTATGCTCTTCTGGAGCCTGTACCGCTTGGCTTTTTCGTGGCGGCCTGGCTGTTCGATATCATCTATATGAAAACCTTTATCATTCTCTGGTCAATCAGTGCCAGCTGGTTAATCGCCATTGGCCTTGTGATTGCCATCCTGCCCAGAATAATTAGTCTGATTTATATGTTTCGCGGCAGCACTGCGCCAGAGAAAACCCATTTCTGGCTCTCTCTGGTCGCCATCATTCTGGCCATTGCCAATGCCTTTATTCACAGCCGTGATGCGTATGCGGTGGTGCCAACGGCGGCGATTCTGTCGACCCTGGTCGTGATACTGCTGCTGCTGGCGAACGTGCAACTTGCGCTACGTCAACGTACTGCTTAAGGAGAAGCCATAATGAAAATGCCGCAACAATCCCTTATTGCGCTGACGATGATGGCCCTGCTGGCGGGTTGTGATACCGGGGCGACAATCGATCCGCAAAAGCAAATCGGTGCCAATCCCGAGTTACCGGAAGCCAAAAACTTTATGGTGCCGCCCATGCAGGTACCGGAAGGCGCACCCTGGAAGAACGGTGAAAAGCCAACGGTGGCGCAGGGGCTGAAAATTGAAAAGATTGCCGACCATCTTCAGCATCCGCGTCAGGTTTATGTTCTGCCGAATAACGACATCCTGATCGCCGAATCGAACGGCATGCCAAAACCGACCACCAAGCCCAAAGAGCTGATCACCGGGCTGGTGAAAAATGCCTCGGGCAAAGGGGGCAAGGGCGGCAACCGCATCACGCTGCTGCGCAACGTAAACGGTAAATGGGAACAGCATCGCTTTATTGAAAACCTGAGTGCCCCCTTTGGTATGCAGCTGGTGGGGAACACGCTGTACGTGGCTAACGCAGACAGTCTGGTGAAATTCCCCTACAGCGAAGGGCAAACCGAAATTCGCACCGCGCCCCAGTGGGTCACCGAGTTACCTGGCGGGCCCATTAATCACCACTGGACGAAAGCGCTGTTGGCCAGCCCGGACGGCAGCAAGCTCTATGTCGGCGTCGGTTCCAACAGCAACATTACCGAGAACGGCATTGGCGCCGAATATCGCCGCGCCGCGATTCTGGAAGTGGATGCCGCCAGCGGCGCCAGCCGGATCTACGCTAGCGGGCTGCGTAATCCCACCGGCCTTGACTGGGAACCCCAGACGAAGCAGCTATGGGCGGTGATTAATGAGCGTGATGAAATCGGCTCTGACCTGGTGCCTGATTACCTGACCTCGGTTAAAGAGAACGGCTTCTATGGCTGGCCTTACAGCTATTTCGGCCAGCATGTTGACGTGCGGGCGCAGCCACAGCGGCCGGACCTGGTTGAAAAGGCGATTAAGCCTGACTATGCGCTGAGTTCGCATGTCGCACCGCTCGGACTGCTGTTCTACGGCGCTGAGAACATGCCGCAGTATCGCGGTGGCGCGTTTATCAGTGAGCACGGCAGCTGGAACCGCAAACCCCTCAACGGTTACAAAGTGATTTGGGTGAAGTTTGAGAACGGCAAACCGGTAGGGCAACCGCAAACCGTGGTATCCGGCTTCTTAACCCAAGACGAGAAACAGGTGCGTGGCTTACCGGTCGGTCTGGCCAGCGACAAACAGGGCGGTCTGATCATTGCGGATGACGCCGGTGATACGATCTGGCGCGTCAGTTCGGCGAACTAAGGCTAAACTGCAGACACAAAAAAGGATTTGGCATTACGCCAAATCCTTTTTTTATGCATTCGTTGCCCGGCGGGTAACCGGATGGCGAACGAGGTGCTCAGCACTCTCCACAAATTGATTGTAAAGAGGGCTGCGCAAGACTTCAAGTTTGGCGAAAATACTGTATATTTATACATGTGTTGAGTGTTGGGTATCGCCGCAGGGTTAACTGATTGCTTCCAGGGGAGCTCGGTAATGCAAATCCCGGCAGGTAACAGGTGGTGCTGACCTGTGGCTTAAACCCCGAGTGCCGCTCAGCCCTCTCCACAAAGTTGTGCTCAGGCACCTGGCGGGTAACGGTAAGGCCCTGGTTGCTGAACAGCGCGCTCCTGTTGCGGGAGAAGGAAAGTGATGGAACTGACGAAGCTGATTCTGGAAATCATCCGGATCATCTTGCAGATCATCGTTGCCCTTATGCAACTGACCGGTCATGCAAATTAACCGGAACTTTGACCAAGGCGGAGCTAACCACTCCGCCTTTTTCGTTGTCAATTGCCTGTCATCTTTCCCGGCTACAGTGGCGCGGCAATCGGGTGCCTGAAAGGCACAACTTATCCAGACATCAGACCAGTTCCGGGAGCTTTTTCATGTCACTTGCCATTGTCAAACCCGCCAAACTCCAGCAGACCGAAATTGACGCCAGCGTACGTATGCGCGAAACCCAGATTGGCTCACAGTGTGAAATTCTGGCGCACAGTTACCTTGAATACAGCACCCTTGGCGACTTCTCTTACGTCGGTGAACACTGCTGCATCGCTGACAGCGCAATAGGCCGCTTCACCGCCATTGCCAATCAGGTACGCATCGGTGCACCTAACCATCCAATGGATCGGGCGTCGCAACACCGCTTTACCTATTGTCCGGAGTATTACGATGCTACGGCCACGCGCGACCACGGTTTTTTCAGCGCCCGCCGCGAAGACCGGGTGATCATTGGCAACGATGTCTGGATAGGTCATGGCGTGATTGTCCTGCCCGGCGTGACGGTAGGCGATGGTGCGGTGCTGGCGGCAGGTGCGGTGGTGACCAAAGATGTGGCGCCCTATACCGTCGTGGGTGGCGTGCCGGCTAAACCGATCCGCGTGCGTTTTCATCCGGCGATTGCAATCCGGCTACAGCAGATTGCCTGGTGGAACTGGCCGCTGGAAAAAATCATGGCTAACCTGGCCGATTTTCAGTCAGGGGATATTGAGCAGTTTTGTGCCAGACATGGCTGAGCGCGTTTGCGCAAAAGAGTAACGGTGGCTTACGCCACCGTCAGATGTGCGGGTTATCGCTTAGCGCGTGCTTCCTGCACCTTGTTGGCGATACGATCGCCAATGGTTTGGTCGATGTTGCGCCAGTACTGAAACGCTCGCGAAAGCACCGGCTCTTCAACCCCGTTCAGCAGATGACCGCTAACGTTGTTGACCAGCCTGTCGCGCGCGGCATCATCCATTACCTTGTTGATCAGGGTATTTGCCTGGCCCACGTCGTCATCGTCCTGACGCAGTGAGTAAGGGGCACGAACCATGTCGCCGCTGGCTGACCAGACCGAGTCGGTGGGATAGCGGTCGCCATCTGCCACCGGGCCGCCTTTGCTGTTGGGGGCGTAAACCGGGTCGGATACCGGATTCATCCGCATCGCCCCGTCTTTGCTGTAGCTGTTCACCGGCGACTGCGGGGCATTAACCGGGATCTGTTTATAGTTCACTCCAAGCCGTGCGCGATGGGCGTCCGCATAGGCAAACACGCGACCAATCAGCATCTTATCCGGGCTGAGCCCGATGCCGGGGACCAGATTATTCGGTTCAAATGCGGCTTGTTCAATCTGCGCATGGTTGTCCGTCGGGTTGCGGTTCAGCGTCAGCTTGCCAACTTTGATCAGTGGATAATCACTGTGCGGCCACACCTTGGTCAAATCGAAAGGATTGAAACGATAGCTGTCAGCCTCAGCAAACGGCATGATCTGCATGTACAGGGTCCAGCTCGGGAATTGGCCGTTTTTGATCGACATAAACAGGTCACGCGTATGGTAATCGCCATCTTCGCCTGCCAGTTTATCGGCTTGCTCCTGCGTCAGGTATTCAATGCCCTGGTCGGTGTGGAAATGGTATTTCACCCAGAACTTTTCACCCTGTTCATTGACCCACATATAAGTGTGGCTGGAATACCCATTCATATGACGCCAGTTTTTGGGAATCCCACGGTCGCCCATTAGCCAGGTGACCTGATGCGAGGATTCGGGTGACAGCGTCCAGAAATCCCACTGCATATCATTGTCACGCAGATTGTTATCGGCGCGGCGCTTTTGTGAGCGAATAAAGTGCTGAAACTTCATGGGATCGCGAATAAAGAACACCGGTGTATTGTTGCCCACCATGTCGTAATTGCCTTCGCGGGTATAAAACTTAATGGAAAATCCGCGCGGATCGCGCCAGGTATCCGGGCTGCCGCGCTCGCCAGCCACCGTTGAAAAACGCATCACCACGTCAGTTTTCGTGCCCGGCTGAAAAACGTTGGCTTTGGTGTAGCGACTCACATCTTCAGTCACCTCAAAAAAGCCAAATGCGCCGCTTCCTTTCGCATGGGGCTGCCGCTCGGGAATGCGTTCCCGGTTGAAGTTGGCCATCTGCTCAATCAGGTAATGGTCGTGAAGCACCAGGGGGCCATCGGGACCGACGGAAAGGGAATGCTCATCGCTGGCCACCGGAATACCGGCATCGGTTGTGGTGGGTTTACGCTCATCATGACTCATCGAAATAGTCTCCATTTTTATAAGGGTAATGCATGGATTAAGCGTAGCGCATATCTGGCCATTGCATCGGCTAATCCTCCCAGGTTTTCACATTTACTACTGCCGGCCATGGCTGACCTGGCGCAGTCGTCCACGTTTTACTGGCTGCTCCCGCAGGTCGTTGCCCGCGCTGATTAATCCGTGACCGCTCTCGCATTTTGGTTATTTCAGCGACAACAAGGATTGCGTGTTCACGCCAGAAGCGTAAATTCTAATATAACTTCACAGTTAGTTGTGAAAAAGAAAAGTACATTACAACCCTGTTACTAAGGATTGAGCCTCATGTCAGATTTAAAGTTTGCTACTCGTCTTAACTCCTTTGCTTCGGGGGCACATCTCTACTGGCCAGATTTGCAGGGCAAGCCCTCTGTACTGCAAATGGTGGCGCGCGCGGGCAAGGTTAAAGGCTTAACGCATTTGGATCTCAACTATCCCCAGCACCTCACCAGTGACAGTAAAACGCTGCGCCAGGCTATTGAGGATGCCGGGCTGGCGGTCAACGGCATGCAGATGCGGTGGGATGCACCGCAGTTCAAAATTGGCGCATTTACCCATCCGGATCCGAAAATTCGCCGTGAGGCGATTGACCTGACCAAGCGGGGAATCGATACCGGACGGGAATTTGGCTCCCGCTTAATGACGTTATGGATGGGTCAGGACGGTTTCGACTACTGCTTCCAGGTCGATTACAAAAAAATCTGGGAAGACGCCGTCAGCGCGGTGCGTGAAATCGCCGACTACGCGCCGGACGTGGATGTGAGCATTGAATACAAACCCAACGAGCCGCGTGCCTACAGCATTTTTCCCAACGTGACCACCTGCCTGCTGGCCGTGGAAGAGGCCGGAAGCCCGAACCTCGGCATCACGCTGGATTTCGCCCATGTCCTGTTCGCCAATGAAATTCCTGCCTGGGCGGCGGCCATGGTGGCGCGTCGTTCCCGGCTGCTGGGGCTGGATTTAAACGACGGCTGGGGCAAACGTGACGACGGACTGATGGCGGCATCGGTTAATCCGCGCGCCACGTTGGAGTTTCTGTGGCAGATGCAGCGTGATGGTTATCAGGGCGCCTACTATTTTGACACCTTCCCGGATGCCAGCGGACTGGATCCAGTACGTGAAGCCGAAACCAACATTGCCACCGTGACGCGATTACTCAAGCTTTGCGACCAGCTTAATGATAATCCGGCGCTGGCAGAGGCGATCAGCCGTCAGGATGCGGTCGCCTCACAGCAAATCGTCAACGACATTATGCTGGCGCGTTAACGCACGACGCCGGCTGCAGAACAGCAATTTCTTACCCTACAAACGCAGAATAAAAGGCTGAAAAAATGAAAAAACGTTTACTCGCCGTTATCGCTTCGTCGCTCTTGTGTGCCAGCGTTTATGCTGCCGATCTGGCACCGCTTAAGTCCGATACGGAACAGGACCGCACCGACTGGTCAACGCTCGACAGTCGCTATGGCGCGATGCCGAAAGTCGATAAATCGCTCAAAATCGGTGGCGTATCCAAAACCCTGACCAATGAATACTGGCGTTTGCTGGGCGAGGGCTACCAGAACGCCGCCAAAAAATATGGCATCACCGTTGCTTATCAGGCCGCGGCAAATGAAGACGATCAACTGGGCCAGTTGTCGATTGCCGAAACCATGATTTCTCAGGGCTATAACGGCCTGCTGGTCTCTCCGCAAACCGACATTAACCTTGAGCCTGCACTGGAAAGCGCCAACAGTAAAAAAATCCCGGTTGTGAACGTCAATGACGCGGTGATGCCGAATGCGGAACACTACGTCGGTAATGTCCAGAAAGACAACGGCGTGCGCGTAGCGAAATGGTTTATTGAGCACCATCCGCAGGGCGGCAAGGTTGCGGTGATCGAAGGACAGCCTGGCGTCTATGCTGCCGGTCAGCGCACCAGCGGCTTTAAAGAAACGCTCAAGGCCAACGGCAAATTCAATGTGGTGGCCAGCGTACCGGCTAACTGGAGTCGTGAGCAGGCCTTTAATGCGGCGAGCACTATCCTGCAACAGCATCCTGACCTGATCGGTTTTTATGCCAATAACGACACGATGGCGCTGGGCGTGGTGGAAGCGGTACGCGCCATGGACAAAGCCAAACAGGTGGCCGTATTCGGAACCGATGGGATCTCCGATGCCTATGCCTCCATCAAGCGCGGCGAACTGACCGGTACCGTGGACAGCTTCCCGGTGCTGACGGGTGAAGTGGCGATGGATGTGATGCTGCGCTTGATTAACGGCCAGAAAATCTCACGCGTGGTGTCCACACCGCAGGCGCTCATCACCAAAGAGAATGCGGATGCGTTTTCCACTCAAGACATGGAAAAGCTGCGTCAACTGTTAGCTAAACAGTAAGCCTGGCGGAGAGCGTATGGAACAGTATCGTTTAATGATGCGCGGCATCAACAAAACCTACGGCAGCGCCGCAGCTTTACAAAATGTCGACTTTTTTGTGAAGCCCGGTGAAGTGCATGCCTTGATCGGTGAGAATGGCGCGGGCAAATCTACGCTGCTAAACATTCTCTCCGGCGTGCGCGGCGCGGACAGTGGCGAAATCAGCGTCAACGGCCAGACGGTGCAGATGAAAAGCCCACTCAGCGCGCGTCATGCGGGGATCGCGATGATCCATCAGGAACTGCAGCATGTTCCAGAGCTCTCGGTCGCGCAGAATATGTTTCTGGGCCGCCCACTGACCAAAGCAAAAGGCTGGTGGGTGGATAAAAAAGCCCAGCTGTCGCGTGCCGCGCTGATTCTGAAACGGCTCGATCCGACGATCGATCCCAACAGCCCGATTAAACATCTTAAGGTTTCGCAGCAGCAGATTGTCGAAATAGCCCGTGCGTTGCTGGATGACGCCAAAATCATCGCGATGGATGAGCCGACTTCCAGTCTGACGCCGCGCGAGTTTGACCGGCTGGCTGAACTGATCGCCGACCTCAAATCGCTGGGCGTCTCTTTAATCTATGTATCACATAAGATGAACGAGATTTTCAGAGTCTGTGACCGGGCGACGATCATGCGCGATGGCAAACAGGTTGGGGTGGTGAACATCTGCGATGAAGATGAAGAAAGCATCGTGGCTAAAATGGTCGGGCGCAAAATAGAACGGCTCGATCACAACGCCTTTGTCACCGCTCAGGAAGTATTACGCGTCGAAAATCTGGCGCGTAGCAATGAAATATCGCCCGCTAATTTTAGCGTCAACGCCGGGGAAGTGTTGGGCATTGCGGGGCTGGTCGGCGCAGGACGTACCGAGTTGCTTAAGCTGATTGCCGGTATCGACAGGCGCAGCAGCGGCACGGTGAAGGTCAATGGGTATTCCGTTCCAAACCATAATATCAGCGCGGCCATAAAAGCGGGGATTGGTCTGGTGCCGGAAGATCGTAAAAAAGAGGGGATCATTAAAGCCCGCCCGGTGAAAATGAATATGGCGCTGCCGTCCATGCGTCAGTTCACCCTGGGCGGCGTAATCAATAAGCAGCGGTTAAACAGGGCAGCATATGAGGTGATGAGCGATCTTAAACTGCGCCCCATGGATATTGAGAAAACCATCGGTACGCTCAGTGGCGGTAATCAACAAAAAGTCATTATCGGACGCTGGGTAGCCGCTGACGCAAAAGTCTTTTTATTCGATGAACCCACGCGCGGCATTGATATTGGTGCCAAGTCAGAAATCTATAATTTAATTGAACGACTGGCGAAGGCAGGTAAAGCCATTATTGTTGTCTCATCGGAAATGACGGAAATCATTCGTATCTCCGATCGTGTACTGGTGATGCGCGAAGGGAAAATAACCAAAGAGTTAAAGGGCGAGGCTATCACCGAAGACAATATTGCCCGTTTTGCCATTAAAGATCTTGAAACTGCCTGATCTAATACCTGTATATAAAGGCGATAACCATGACGACTGAAACGAACATGCAGCCGGTGAGCCGCGCCTCTCCGCTGTTAAAATTTAATCTGCGCGATGCCGGCACGTTAATTGGATTACTGATTATTGTGGTGACATTTTCTTTTCTGTCGCCGGTATTTTTTACCGTTCCGAATCTGCTCAATATTCTGCAGCAGTCCTCCATTAATGCCTTAATTGCGCTGGGCATGACGCTGGTGATCATTTCAGGCGGAATTGATTTATCGGTTGGGCCAACGGCTGCGCTCTCTGCCGTGTTGGGCGCCACGCTGATGGTGTCTGGCGTGCCGGTGCCGCTGGCCATCATGGCCACGCTTTGCGTCGGCGCAGTCAGCGGGATATTTAGCGGGACGCTTATCGCTTATGCCGGGCTGCAACCCTTTATCGTCACGCTGGGTGGCCTGTCGCTGTTTCGTGCTATTGCGCTGATCTCCACCGGCGGTAATCCCGTATTCGGTATTCCCATGTCGTTCCGTAGCCTGATCAACAGCACGGTGTTCGGCGTGCCCACGCCGATCGTCGTGGTCGCCGTGATTGCGCTGTGCCTCTGGACGGTCATGAATAAAACCCCGCTGGGAGAGTACATTCTGGCGATTGGCGGTAATGAAGAAGCGGCCCGCGTGGCAGGTGTGCCGGTTAAACGTACCAAAGTCACGGTTTACGTGATCTCTGGCATGCTGGCCTCTCTGGCGTCGCTGATTCTGATTGGCCGTCTGGGTGCGGCGGAACCCACCATCGGCAACCTGTGGGAGCTGGATGCCATTGCGGCCGCTGCCATCGGCGGTGCGTCACTGATGGGCGGCAAAGGCAGTATCTTTGGCACCCTGATTGGCGTGATTATTCTCGGGGCGTTACGTAACGGCCTGACCTTGCTTAATATTCAGGCGTTTTATCAATTGCTCGCTACGGGTCTTATTATTATCATAGCGATGTTGATTGACCGAGCGACCCGAGGCAAGTAATGAAGCAAGATCCGCGAGCCATTGGCGCTCAAATTCGTATGCGATTACCCCAACTGACGCCGTTAGAACGGCGAGTCATTGAGGCAATCATTGCCAGAACGGATATCACCGAACACACGTCTTTAAAAGAGATTGCGCAGGAAAACGGCGTATCGGAAGCCATGATAGTTAAGATCACTAAAAAGCTTAACTTCACGGGGTTCAGGAATTTCAGAAGCAGTTTAATTTATTATAACGCCTCTGAAGTGGCAGGTTTACATGCGGAAATTGAGCCCGATGATTCATCGGAACAATTACTGGCAAAAGTCTTCAGAACATCTATTCAGGCTATTGAAGAAACGTTGTCGATTTTAGATGTATCTGAATTTAACCGCGCAGCAGATATTATTTTTAAAGCGCGTCATATTGATCTTTATGCGGTAGGGGGATCGGCCACGGTTGCCCGCGATCTCTCCCACAAGATGCTGAAGATCGGCATTAAGTCCACCGCCTACGATGACGCCCATATTATGCTGATGTCTGCCGCCGTGTTATCTGACGATGATGTCGTGATTGCGATTAGTCACTCCGGTGCGACGCGTGCTGTTAACGATCCGGTTAAATTAGCCGGACGTAACGGTGCCAGAGTGATTGTGATTACGAATTACGCCGAGTCGCCTATTGCGCGTCATGCGCATGTGGTACTTAATTCAACTTCTCAGGGATCGCATCTGTTAGGTGAAAATGCCGCATCACGAATTGCCCAGCTGAATATACTGGATGCGCTGTTCGTGGCCATCGCGAAAAAGGATTTAACGCGTGCGGAGAAAAACCTGATGAAAACCCAGCATGCGGTTCAGGATCTGCGGGAATTCTGAGCATGAGTAAAATTGCAGTTACCGGCAGTCTTCACTACGACATTATGCTGGATGCGCATCATCGGCCTGAAAAAGGCGAAACGGTTATGGGAACCGCCTGCCACTACAAGTTTGGGGGCAAGGGCGGCAATCAGGCGATAGCGGCCGCAAAAGCAGGTGCAGATGTCCGTTTTATTGGTGCGGTAGGGGCCGATGAACAGGGCGCGTTTTTGCTGAAAACGCTGCGCCAGGCAGGGGTGAATACCGACGCGGTCACGAGGATTGACGATATTGCGTCTGGCATGAGCGTTGCCATTACCGATGCTGAAGGCGATTACGGCGCGGTGGTGGTGTCCAACGCCAATCAACATATCGCTGCCGAGCCGTTCATGCAGGCCGGTTTCTGGCAGGATGTGTCCATGCTGGTGCTGCAGAATGAGGTGCCGGAAGCCATTAATCTGGTCGCGGCGCAGGCGGCGCGGCAGCAGCAGATTCCGGTGTGCATTAATGCGGCACCGGCCCGGCCACTCTCTCCCGAATTCGCGCGCTGCATTGATTTGCTGGTGGTGAATGGGGTTGAAGCCCGGGATATGACTGGCATCGCGGTGACCGATCTGGCCTCAGCCAGGCAGGCTGCAGCAGAGCTGGCACTGTGTTTTGACCGCGTGGTGGTGACTGCCGGAGAGCACGGTGTGGCCTTCAGTGAAGCAGGGGAAACGCAGGCTTTTCCTGCCCGTCAGGTCACGCTGGTCAGCACCCATGGCGCGGGCGACTGCTTCATGGGCGTGCTGTGTCAGGCGCTTAACGCTGGCGATAAACTCGCGGGCGCGGTCGCTAAAGCCAACAATGCGGCGGCAGATCACGTTTCCCGCCCGGCCTGATAAAAAAAATGCAACGTCAGTGACGTTGCATTTTGCCAGCCAGAGCGGGATTACGAGGCCACTTTAACGACCGTTTTCCCAAAGTTTTTGCCGTTCAGCATATCAATAAAGGCTTTAGGGGCATTTTCCAGGCCCTCAATGACGTGCTCGCGATATTGAATTTTCTTGCTCTCCACCAGCGGGGTCATGGCTTTCAGGAACTCCGGATAGCGATCGCCGTAGTCCTGGAAAATAATGAAACCCTGCATGCGAATACGGCGTTTCAAAATGCCTGCCATAATCAGCGAGGTTCTGTCCGGACCGGCAGGCAGCTCTTTCTGGCTGTAGGCGGAAACCAGCCCACAGACCGGCACGCGCGCGGCAGTGTTCAACAGCGGGAACACGGCATCGAATACTTTACCGCCCACGTTTTCGAAATAGATATCAATACCGTCCGGGCAGGCGTTTTTCAGCTGCTCTTCGAAGTCCTGACTGTGGTGATCGATACAGGCATCGAACCCCAGATTTTCAACGGCATGGCGGCATTTCTCTTCACCACCAGCCACGCCTACCACGCGGCAGCCTTTCATTTTACCTAACTGGCCCACGGTGGCGCCCACAGGACCCGTTGCGGCGGCAACCACAAGGGTTTCACCTTCTTTCGGCTGACCGATATCCATTAACCCCATATAGGCCGTAAAGCCGGGCATACCGAGAATACCCAGCGCCCAGGAAGGATGGGGCAGATCGTTATCAAGGCGGGCAACATCGTCACCTCTGGAAACGGCATATTCCTGCCAGCCGCTCTGTGAAAGAACCCAGTCGCCTTCTTTAAACTCACCGTTTTTTGATGCGACGACCTGACAGACCGTACCGCCTACCATCGGCTGATCCAGCTCTGCCGGTGGCGCGTAAGATTTTCCCTCGTCCATGCGTCCACGCATGTAAGGGTCGAGTGACAGATAAATCGTCCGCAGTAAGATCTCGCCCTCTTTGATCTCAGGCGTTGGCTGCGCAACATAACGGAAATTATCTTCCGTTGGTTCACCCTGTGGGCGTGAAGCCAAAAGCCAGGCGTGATTTGTTGTCGATTGTTCAGTCATAGTGTCGTCCTTTGCATGGGCAAACCGCTGAGGCTTGCCGGGAATGAATGGCTAAAGTGTAGATGAGTGAAAAAAGCATGCTTAACCCTGCTGGCTGTTAACCTGCCGGCGGGAAAGGGTCAGAAGGGCGCGCCACTAAGCGCAGCGCCTCTTTTACGGGGCATTCGGATTGCTCTGAATCCACGGCGCGGAGGCGGTGGTGCGAGTGCACTGCGCCGGTTGGCGGCTGTTTTTGCAGGAGATGATGGCGGCCGTCATCGAACGCATCCTTTGCAGGATTGGCTTTCGCGTGTGCCGGGGTGAATGATCAGCGACAGCGGCGAGAGCAGGGGATCTGCAGCGCCACAACTTTCGTGGCGCTGGCGGAAAGCTTAACTGAACCTTTCCGGGCGGAAAGCGGCAAGCATGGGATGTTTCGCACCGTGGAGCATTTCTTCCGTAAGAAGCTCGCCCAGGATCAGCGCCAGGGTTGCGCCTGAATGGGTGAAGGCGACAAAACATCCCGGTACTTTCTCTAATTCGCCCACCACGGGTTCTCCATCACCCGGAACAGGCTTCAGCCCGATTTTCCAGCTTCTGGCTTCGAGCGATGCGCCATCGCCAATCAGTTTCCCCGCCTCCGTCATTAACTCACGGATAACCGATTGATCAATACTGTACTGACCATCGGCATGTGCAACGATATCCTCTTCGTACCAGTCATGATCGACCGCCAGCGTGTTTCCCGGATTAGGCCGTATTGCTGCACGTGGGGTGTTCATCACCACCTGCAGCGCATGATCCTGTGCGGTGCTGGTGACCAGCATGGAGACAGGGGACGCGTTTGGAATACGCACCCCGAGCGGGGCAATGACCTCTGGTGTCCAGGGGCCGCAGGCGACGAGCACCTGGTCTGCATGGAATTCGCCCCGTTTCTCGCTGCGTACGCCCGTCGCCCGTCCGGCGGCCGTCAGCACGCTTGCTTTTCCCGCGTGCTCGATAACTTCGCCTCCTGATGCCTTGAATGCCTCAATGAGATGGTCCATAAGATGGGGCAGACTGACCCAACCTTCACCGGGATTAGCAATGGCTACGCTGGCGAGCGCGGTGCTGTTCACCTGAGGATCAACCTGATTCACTGTGGTTCGATCGAGAAGATGAGATGCGTAGCCATGCGCTTTTTCATAATCATGGCGTGCTTTTGTCCCGGCATCATCGTCTGCAGCCCAGAACAGCGCGCCATCGAAACGCAACCAGTCGCGATCGGGATAGCGCGCAAACAGGGTCCGGTATCGATCAATACCGGCCATTCTTAACGCATGATAAGGTTGCGAACGTTCACCGGCAGAGTTGAGCCAGGACAGTGAACGTCCCGAGGCACCTGAACAGAGTTCGGCTTCGGTGACCAGCGTGACGTTGGCCCCGGCGCTGACCAGTTGCCATGCCGCAGATACACCCAGGATACCGCCGCCCAGCACAACAACGCGTTTGACCTCAGATTTTTCAGTCATCATTGATTCCTTCTGTTAAACGTTTCGCCAGTCAGGCCAAACGTACGTGGTTTTGCCGATGGAGTTGATCGATAAGCGTCAGTACCGCAAGCGCCTCATCCGTCTCAACAGGCAGAGGGCCGCCATGTAAAAGTGCCCGGGCAAGCAGCTGATAAAATGCAGGATAGTTACCGCGTTGCATGACAACGGCATCGCTTTCGCCCGCTGTGCCTGCTCTGGCAGATTTTTCGGGCGGCGTAACGCCGTACTGGCTGTCAGTTGGTGACAAGCCCGCGGCAAGCTGGAGTTCCTGATTATCCAGCCCCCAGTGGGTAAAACCGCGTTTGCTGCCCAGCAGATGGAAGCGCGGCGCATTCAGTGCGGCCTGACCATTCATCCACAACCGTGAACGTACGCCGTTTTTATGCAGTAAGGAGACAAAGCAATCTTCATCGCTGTCCGACTGCTGCCCTGAATAGCGGGCCAGCTCGGCACTGGCTTCCTGTACGGGGCCAAATAACTGCATGGCCTGGTCAATCAGATGACTGCCCAAATCCAGCAGCAGGCCGCCACCTTGTTCAAGTGAAACGCTGTCACGCCAGTTACCAAAGCCTTCAGGTCGCCACCACTCAAAGCGGGACTCAAAACTTCTAACCGTGCCAAATGCCGCTTCCTGCACCAGATGTTTAAGCGTCAGAAAATCCCCATCCCAGCGGCGATTGTGAAAGACCGTCAGTCGCGTATTGGCCTGTCGGGCGGCGGCAATCATTGCCTCTGCCGCCGCCGCGTCAGGTGCGAAGGGCTTGTCCACCACCAGATGCAGACCGCGGCGGATCGCCGCTAAAGCCTGATCGCGATGCTGGGCGGGAGGCGTGGCCAGCACAACAAGGTCCAGGGCGACTTCTCCGCTGTCGATAAGCTGCAGCAGTGAGGGCCAGTCCGGCACTATTCTTGCCTGCGGATAGCGCTGCTGTGCCGCTGCCACGCGTTGGGGATCCTGGCTGACGATGACCACAAGCCGGTAATCTGCATTATGCGAAATCAGCGGGGCGTGAAAAACACTCCCCGCAATACCAAAACCCACCAGCGCCGTGCGAACGGGGCCTGAAACGTGATGATGTGCCATTAGAGCACCTCCGATAAAAAACGCTGTAAACGTGCAGACTGCGGACGTTCGAACAGTTGCTCGGGCGTGCCGGCTTCGACAATTTCGCCTTCATCCATAAACACCACCTGATCGGCAACCCGACGGGCAAATCCCATTTCATGGGTGACTACCACCATCGTCATGCCGCGCTGGCAGAGTTCGGCCATTAACGTCAGGACGCCTTTCACCAGCTCCGGATCGAGCGCCGAGGTTGCTTCATCAAACAGCATCACTTCGGGCTCCATCGCCAATGCACGCGCGATAGCCACACGTTGTTGCTGACCACCGGAAAGGTCGCGGGGGCGATGATCGGTACGTTGCGCTAATCCCACTTCGGCCAGACGTTGCAGGGCAATAGCCTGTGCCTCCGCTTTAGAGCGGCCTTGTACTTTCCAGGGGGCCAGCGCCACGTTTTCCAGCGCGCTGTGATCGGGAAACAGGTTAAAGTGTTGAAACACCATGCCGATGCGTAAACGCAGTGCATCGGGTTTGTCCTTTAATACCGAACGGCCGGCAAGCAACACATCGCCGCTCTTGGGTTCGTGCAGCCGGTTAATGCCCCGCAGCAAGGTTGACTTTCCCGACCCGGAAGGGCCGATGATGCAGGTGGTGGTGCCGGGCGCGACGGTTAACGACACATTGCGTAGCACTTCAATCGGGCCATAAGCCAGGGTCAGGTTACGCAGCTCAAGGCTGGCACCATGAAAAGCAGAAGACGTTGCCATATCAGTGTCCTTGTCCGCTGGTCAGCGAGGCCGTGGGTGCCACCGCCCGTTTCACATCGACTTCATCAATTTCCTTCAGACCACTCTGAGGAGCTGAAGCACGTCGGCGTCCGGTGCGGTAACGAACATCAATATGGTTTACCGCATGGGTGAGTGGCACAGTAATCACCAGATAAAACAGGCCAGCCAGCATCAGGGGAGAAAGATTACCGCTCAGTACTGCCGCGTCCTGACCAACCCTGAACAGCTCTCGCTGACTGCTCATCAGCCCCAGTAAATAGACCAGTGAAGAGTCTTTGATGATGGCGATAAACTGGTTAACGATGGCGGGCAGTACGCGCCGAATCCCCTGTGGAATGATCACCAGCCGCATTGCCCGGCCATAACTCATCCCCAGCGCCCGACAGGCTTCCATCTGTCCCTGTTCGATGCTCTGAATGCCTGAACGAAAGATTTCGCCCATATAGGCACTTGCGATCAGGCTCAGCGCAAAGATGCCGAGTGGATAAGGCGTGGGGCCGAACAGCTGATAACTGAAACGCGCAAGCCCCTGACCAATAAGTAAAATGGTGAGGATAGAGGGCAAGCCGCGAAACAAATCGGTATAAAGCCGGGCCGGTATGCGCAGCCAGCGCGACGGTGAGATCCCCATCAGCGCCAGGATCAGACCAAACAAGGTGCCAAGCAGCGTGGCCGCGACTGAGATGATAAGGGTATTAACCAGACCTGTTGCCAGCAGCTGCGGCAGAACGTCCATCATCGCAGGGATATCGAAGAAGGTACGCGAAAGAATAGTGATCAGATCCATAGCCGACTCTCTGTTGCGGGTGACAGGCCGAGCCCATCACCGGATGCATTCACACGCACAGGATGCGCGGGGATTATTGATGCTGAGGCAGATACTGTTTTGGCATCGGCGAACCCGGGAACCACTTCTCATAAAGCTGCTTCCAGGTGCCATCCTGCATTGCGTCTTTAATGGCTTTATCCAGAGCCGCTTTGAAGGCGGGTTTGTTTTTCGCAATCGCCACGCCAGCAGGCGCATCAAAAGAGGGGATATCAGCGGCGGTCACCAGGGAAAAACGCGTGGCATAATCTTTGGCGGCCTCGTAATCCAGGAACATGGCGTCAAGCGTGCCGTTATTGAGCGCAGATACGGCAGCGTTGTTATCGGGAAAGCGAACCAGATCGGTTTGTGTAAAGTGCTGCAGTGCATAGCTTTCCTGCAGCGTTCCCTGAATGACGCCGAGGCGCTTGTGGGCCAGCGTCTCAACGTTTTTCACGCCGGAATCCTTACGCGTTAACACCGTCAGGTAACCCGCCAGATAACCTGTTGAGAAATCGACCGTCTTTTCACGGGCGGGCGTGATGCCAATTGCGGCTACGCCTGCGTCATATTGCCCGTTGGCAACGGCAGGGAGGATGGCCGAGAAATCCTGTCCGACAAAGTCCACTTTATCGATACCGATCCGATGGGCGACATTTCTAAAAAATTCGACGTCAAATCCAGTGAAGTTGCCGTTTTTATCAGTAAAGGTATAGGGCTTAGCATCCCCCAGGCTGGCGACTCGCAGCTGTCCCGGTTCGATCAGGCCATAGGGATTATTATCACTTGCCGCGTGGGCGCTGAAGCTGGCTAAGAGCGTTAACGCCATGCCGAACAGGGCTGCGGGTAGAGGGGGAAAACGTTTATGCGATGTCATAAAGCTCTTCCAATTTTGCAGGTGAAACTTCAGAGTCCACTCAGTCGGTCACGTTATTTTGAGACCGGTCTCAGTGAGGGGCGAAATAAGACCGGTACATGTTGTGAGACCGGTCTCAAGTGGATACAATGATATTAAGCACACGCGTTAAACAGCGTCAATCCAGATGTTATCAACTTGTGATTCGAATTTATTATGACAACAAAAAAGAACCCGTTACGGGGAGCGACGGTAGCGGATGTCGCACGTCAGGCAGGCGTTTCAAAAGCCCAGGCAGCGCGAGCCTTAGGGGGCTACGGTTCCGTCAGCGAGGAGGTGCAAACCCGCGTGACCCAGGCGGCTGAAACGCTGGGCTACCGGCCAAACGAGCTGGCGCGCAGTATGAATACCGGGCGTTCAAACACGATTGGGGTCATCGTGGGCGATATCGAAAACCCCCATTTTGGCCTGGCGTTACGCGGTATGGCCGACGTTGCACGCCAGGCGGGTTTTCATTTGCTTCTGAGTAACAGCGACGAAACCGTGGAAGAGGAGCGGGAAGCCGTACGTGTGATGCTGGATAAACGGGTCGATGGGATCATCGTGGCCCCCTGTAGCTCCCTGGCCCATGACAACGACCATCTTAAGCAGGTACTGGCAGAAGGGCGTGCACTGATGACGTTTGACCGCTCAGTAGAAGGGCTGGAGGTGGAAACTATTCAGGCAAACTTTTTGACCGTGGCGAAAGAGGCCACGCAATTGCTACTGAACGCCGGTCATCAGCGTATTGCTTATCTTTCGAGTATGCGCATCGCTACAGCTTACTCCCACAGCGTGCCGCTGGGGCCGACGCCCGTCGCGCAACGTGTAAAAGGAATGATCGATGCGCATCATGAAGCCGGAAAAGTTCTGGATCCGGCGTTGGTTCGCCTGAATGCCATTAACAACGACGGTATTGAGCAACTATTAACGGAGCTGTTCGCCCTTCCTGAACCGCCCAGCGCGTTGATTGCTTCTGACAATCTTATCGCCATGGGAATATTGCGCGGCTTGGCAAAGCGCGGGCTGCGCGTGCCAGAGGATATCTCCTTCGTCATGTATGATGATTTTCCCTGGACGGAACTGATGACGCCCGCACTTACGGTCGTGGCTCAGCCCGTTTATGAGATGGGCAGGGAAGCTGCGCGAAGATTGATTTGCCACATTCGACAGCAACCCGCCGGAGCACTACCTGTATTTGAAAGCTGGATGGTCGTGAGAGGCTCCATTGGTAAAAAACGGGCCGCTGACTGATTTGTACGCCGGTCAAGAACAAGCCGCGCGCTGATACCGCCAGGCCGTGACCTGGCGGTTATCATTAAAAACTGCACGCCCCTGGGGCGGTTTATCGCGTGATTTACCTCAACATCGGCGCCTGGCACAAACGCATCGTTATTCCTCGCCGGTGTTGCCGCTTTCCCGACGCGGTCAGGCCTGAATCAGAGTGGCGAATAGCCACAGCGTGCAGAAAGCACTGCGGGAGCCTCGCTTATCTTCTGGCCCAGGCTCGCCAGTAAGCCCTCTCCAGCGTCGCTGCTCAGGACGCTGGTGCAATACCGGCAATAGCCTGCCCCGGTTTTGACTTCACGGCCTGCCTGACCTGTTCGGCCATAGCGATATTTCCTGTTCGATCACGCAAAATGCCGATCTCACCTTGGGGTTTTCCTGGGGCAAAATGCCGTGCGGGCGCGGTCTTCATCATTGATTTCGCGAATAATACGACAAGGGTTGCCTGCAGCAAGTACGCCTGACGGAATATCTTTGACCACGACGCTTCCCGCCCCGATGACAACGTCATTGCCGATGGTAATGCCCGGAACAATGCTGACACCTGCGCCGATCCAGACATTATTGCCGATGGTCACGGGAAGCGCATATTCAAGTCCCTGATTACGGCGTTCAGAATCCAGAGGATGGCCTGCGGTATAAATACCGACGTTTGGGGCGAGAAAAACATTATCCCCGATCACCACGTCCGCCCCATCAAGAATAACAAGATGATGGTTAGCATAAAAATTGTCGCCAACCCTGATGTTAGCGCCATAGTCACAGTAGAAAGGCGGTTCAATAACAGGGTTGTTGCCGCACTTTTTAAGAAGCCGCTGCAGGATAGCCAGGCGCGCTTCCTTATTGTCGGGTCGACTCAGGTTATAGTCATAACAGAGTGCCTTGGCCTGATCCCGGAGATGAAGAATGCGCTCATCGTAAGTGGCATCGTAGAGATCACCATCAGGTACACAGGTTACATCGTTCATCGGCTTCCTTATCATTTTTTTGAAGATCGTTGTCCAGAAGAAAGTGTATTCGATTTTTATTGCCTCAGGGACGAAAGGGCTACCCTGGCAGCACCAATGATATAACGTTGCACCGCAACGTCTTAAAAATCTACATGCTATGCCCCATCCACAATATATTGTGCGAAAGTCATTTCGTTAAATTCCCGTGCATTTATCGGTATTTCATTCAAAGAAATCTTTTAATCATTAACAACGTCATGCATTACGTTTGAGATGCTGATACTCATGGGCAGGGGTAAATGCAGGCCTCAACAGCCGTTTCCACTTCGACGTATGACGCGTAGCGACTTCGTGTCGCGACGCTGCGGGAGACCTGTGTCATTATGGGCGTGAAGGGCACGGATGCAGAGCACCTTGCCGCCTGCCATCAAGCCGATAAGACATAAAAGCGTTGTTATTTCAGCGAGTCATCTTCAATACTTTAGGACAAAAAAGGAGCGAGATATGCAGTCAGTGCATCTTATGGGAGAAGGCTATGAACCTCATGTCGATCAGGAAGGGGGCAAACTGGTCTACTCACTCCCTGTCGATTCGGGATTTATCACCTATGAATTTGCATTTGAGATTAAGCGGGAAGATCTTGATGTCCTGCTGACTGATAATTACCGACGCGCCGTTCTCGAAATTACTGCGCATACAGTGCTTCAGCATTCGACGCTAAAAGGAAATGACCGCTTAACCCAGCGCGATTTCGATAACCTCGTTGCCGACACGCTTCACTCAACACCCGAATTCCTGCAGAGCTTTATCTCTCAGATCAGTCATGATCACCATATTGGTATTGAAGGTTATGCACAAAACATCATGGCGCGACGTTCTTTGGCAAAATAACGATGTTGAGCACCGGGAATGCAGGCTTTATGATCCGTTCAGCATGGTCATCAAATACCGTTAGTGGACAGAGAACGATACCGGACAGCTGGTGGCACGAATCCTGCTGAAATAATATCGCTTTTGTTAACGGGCTTTTAATCAGAAGCCATGCTGCCAATGGCCTCAAGCCCCACTCGCTGTCCGTAAGAAAGCTCCAGCGTATTGCCATCAGGATCAGCGAAGAAAACGTAATAACCCACAGGATCACCCGCATTTTCAGGCTCTTTACGCAAAACACCTTCAGTGCGCGCCATTTTAATTTTCTTATCCATTTCTTCCCGGCTGGCACATGCCACGCCGAGATGCCCAAAGTGACCTAAGGGCGTGTCTGTGACCTTGTCTGACTGAACCAAAACCAGCGCAAATGGACGGCTGTGATCACTGAGCCATGCCACTTTACGTGCATCCGGAACGTTGGGTTCGCGACGGTGGACAACAACCATACCGGCATAGCGTTCATAAAAAGCAATGCTCTTATCTAAGTCTCTGACAGCGAATGCAACGTGCGTAAAACCAACATCGACTATTTTCATATACCCAATCCGCCCAATGCGTAGCAAAACATGCATTCTAAAAGCTCAGGTTAAGTTTAGGTCAAGCTTAAAGACCGGTTTGAGCCGCTGAAAATATTCGAATGGGACAAACTGCGTCCTGTTATGGTGCCGTTGCGGAAGCATCATCCCTGTAAAGGGTTATTCAACCCACCTCCAACACCGCCCCTTCTTCAACACGCGGGTCTGATATGAAACAGAACCTGTGCAGGAATTTACGTCGATTGTTGCCGCCATTTCCTGACGTGGTCAATCAGGGCGCGAAGCTTTGGGGCCATATTGCGACGCTGAGGGAAATACAGATAGAAGCCTGGAAATGTTGGCAGAAAGTCATCAAGTACGGATACAAGCTCACCGCTCTCAATATAGGGCCTGAACGTTTCCTGAGTGGCCAGTGTGATGCCTCCGCCGGTTAGAGCCAGCCTCAACATCAGACGCAGATCATTAGTGGTAATTTGCGGCTCAATCGCAAGGTCGAACGCGCTTCCGTTCTCTTCAAATGGCCAGCGATAAGGCGGAATATGCGGGGACTGGCGCCAGCCGATACACTGGTGATGTACAAGATCGCGCGGATGAACAGGCAGGCCGTTGGCAGTGAAGTAGGAAGGGGATGCGACCACCATTTCGCGTTGCTCACCGGTCAGGGGAACCGCAATCATGTCTTTTTCAATGACTTCTCCAAGCCTTACGCCGGCATCGTAACCTGCAGCCACGATATCAAACTCTTCGTCCGTCACAACAATATCGAGCGTCACGGCCGGATTGGCCGCTGCAAACGAAGCGATCAACGGACCTGACAGGAATTCTTCCGCTATCGATGTCACCGCGATTCTGAGAAGTCCACGTGGCGCAGGGTCAGAAACGATCTCTTCGAACGCAGCGTTAATTCCGGTTAAAGGTAATGACAGCGATTTATGCAGTTGTTCTCCCGCTTCCGTTAAATTAACCGCGCGGGTGGTGCGCATGACAAGCATCGTCCCGAAAGTATCTTCAAGCCGTCTCATTCCCTGACTGACCGCCGAACGAGTCACACCCAGCCGTGCGGCGGCTTTACTGAAATTACCTTCTTCTGCTACCGCGATAAAAACGGGCAAAAGGTTAAGATCGATTTTCATTGTTTAATGCTGCTAACCACTGAGTACATTGAAAGCAGGATACCTGAACTTATCGTAACGTCCTATTCTCTCTCCGAACCCATTTGAAGGAGAACGTTATGAATAAGGTTATATTAATTACCGGCGCATCCAGTGGTATTGGGGAAGGTATTGCCAGAGAGTTAGGGGCGACAGGCGCGAAGGTGTTACTGGGAGCACGCAGACTGGCGCGTATTGAAGCCATTGCAGCGGAAATCTGCAGCGCAGGCGGTATCGCGCAAGCACATTTGTTGGATGTCACAGACCGGGTATCTATGGCCGCTTTTGTTCAGGCCGCGCTGGATAACTGGGGCAGGGTTGATGTTCTCATCAATAATGCGGGCGTTATGCCGCTTTCACCGCTTGCAGCCGGAAAACAGGACGAATGGGAA
Organism: Pantoea ananatis LMG 2665; assembly: GCF_000710035.2. Taxonomy (GTDB): domain Bacteria; phylum Pseudomonadota; class Gammaproteobacteria; order Enterobacterales; family Enterobacteriaceae; genus Pantoea; species Pantoea ananatis. The sequence goes on from NZ_JMJJ01000004.1 coordinate 1,111,691, forward strand.
CGCATCATTGACGTCAATATCAAGGGCGTGCTGTGGGGAATGGGTGCCGTACTTCCGTTGATGGAAGCGCAGGGTTCCGGACAGATAATCAATATTGGCTCGATTGGCGCCCTTTCTGTCGTACCCACCGCCGCGGTCTACTGTGCCTCCAAGTTCGCCGTACGGGCTATTTCTGATGGCCTGCGGCAGGAAAGCTCAAAAATCCGCGTGACCTGTGTCAATCCAGGGGTGGTAGAAAGTGAACTGGCGTCGACGATTACCCATGCGGAAACGATGGCGGCAATGGACGCTTACCGTTCTGTTGCCCTTAAACCCGCGGATATTGCCCGTGCCGTAAGGCACATTATTGAAGCGCCTGAAAACGTTGACACAACAGAAATAACTATCAGACCCACAGCGTCGCCAAACTGAAGCCTGAGGTTAACTGTCATGTGCACTTTTCATTCAATACCTCGGGAGCAACATTTCCAGGATAACGTTCAGTCTGTTATCTGACGCTGTGGATGCTGGGTGTTAAGCGCACCTATCTGTTATCAACAGGCATCCATCAGCATGAACGCATCTCAAAAAATGTGGCCTTCAGTAAAGACAGGGATCTCAATATTTATTTGTCACGAAACGCATTGTGCAGAAGTCGCCACATATGATGAGCTGCTGGCGTAAAGCGCCTGTCCGAGTTCCGTAGCAGGTGACACTGGGCGCTACTGGCGATCGGGTGGTCGAGTGGAACGGCGACAAGCGCGCCCTGGCGAATAGGATCGGCAGCGGCGTAGGCCGTCATAAACGAGACGCCGAGCCCCGCCTGGCTGAGGTGCATGGCGGTGGAGAAGAGGTTGCATCGGTAGGCCGGGTGAAATTGCAAACCCTGGCTTTTGAACATCGCATTCATGTGCCGCTGCAGGCCGAAGTTCTCCGTCAGGGCAATAAGCGGGTGAGCGGTCAACTCTTCAATGGTAATGCTGGCGCGATTGGCAATGGGGTGCTGCGGCGCGACGACGGCACAAATCGGCCCCCACTGAAAGCTGTGGCGCTTGAGTTCCGGTGTGCCGATCGGGCCAAAGGCCAGCGCCATATCCGCTTCGCCGCTCACGATATCGTTCATCATCTCCTGCATGCTGCCCACGACAATATCGACAAACACCTGCGGGTAACACTGGGCAAACTCACGCATGACGCCCTCAATAAACGCCGTGATCAATCCGCCGCCGATGCGCACCGAAATCGTCCCGCCGCGCATATGGCGCAGATCTTTAAGCTGACTCTCCAGCTTTTCGCGCCGCTGACGGCTGGTAAAATAATCCGCCGCCAGCAGGCGTCCCGCTTCGGTCAACACCACATTACGCCCGCGCCGTTCCAGCAGGGGAAGCTGCAGCGAACGTTCAAGCTGGGCAATCTGCCGGCTGACCACGGATGCGTTAACGCCGAGGATATCTGCCGCGCGGCGAATGCCGCCCTGGTTACCGACTTCATACAGATAACCCACCTGTTTATCCTGGAACATCTGCCACACTTCCTCGTTACTGTTGACCAGAGAGCAACAATAACATCATTTGATGGCTATTTATCAAGCCGTTTAAATAGTGATAATCAAATTAATGGCCAGGCGTTGAGAGAGCGTAAATAAAAAAGTAAAAGTGCTCTTATTGCACCAAAAATGCGCCCCAAAATGGGGGGGATACTTTTTTGCGATTCGATGCAGGCGTAATGAAATAGCAATTTCCGGCAAAGAAATAAATTTCTCGCGAGTTTTAGTGAGGGGGTTTTATTGCGCCATTAATCTTAATAAAAGGCATTTATTTTACGGCTGGGCTATTCAGGCATGGATCCTGCTTAGTATCAGGACTTTTCCCTTACAGATGTAAAGAGAGATGATATGAGCGAACCAAAAACACTGAATGAGCCAGAAAAAGAGGCCACAGAGGCGTGGAACGTCGGGCCCGGCGCGTGGATCTCACTGGTCATTGTGCTGCTTGTCTTTTCAGGCTTCTTTTTCAAGGTTGACGGCATGGCATGGCTGGGCGCGTTTGATTTCACCACGCTTGGCGGCGCGTTCGGCACCATGAAGACGCCGGAAACCAACACCTTTATCGGCAGCGGCGGCATCAGTGCCAAAGCGGGTTTCCTCTTCGCGCTTTCGCTGGTGCCCACGGTGATGCTGGCACTTGGCCTGCTGGAAATCTTCACCCATTATGGCGCGATCCGCGCAGCGCATAAATTACTCACGCCGCTGTTAAAACCACTGCTCGGCCTTCCGGGTTATACCGGCCTTGCGCTGATTACCGACCTGCAAAGTACCGATGCTGGCGCGGCATTAACGAAAGAGCTCTATGACAGCAAAAAGATCACCCGCAAAGACGTGGTGATTATGGGATCCTGGCAATACTCCGGCGCCGGGTTGATTAATAACTATTTTTCTATCGGCTCGGCGATGTTCGCTTCACTCACCATCCCGATTATTATTCCGTTGGTTTTAATGTTTGTGCTTAAATTCGTTGGCGCAGCCGTGGTGCGACTGGCATTAAATACTGTTTATAAGCGAGATTTCGACAATGAGTAATCAGGCAAAAGTCTCCAGTAATCCGTTTGATATTTTCGTAATTGGTGCGCGCAAGGGTTTTAATATTGCCATTAATAATTTGATGCCGAATGTATTAATGGCCTACGTGATCGCCGAAATGCTTAATTTGTTAGGGGTGATGCAGATTATTGGCCACGTGTGCGCACCGTTGATGGGGCTATTCGGCCTGCCCGGTGAGGCGATCACCGTGTTGTTAACCGCCTGGCTCTCGTCATCTGCCGGAACCGGCGTTGCCATCAGCCTGCTAAGCAAAGGCCAGCTTGATATCGGGCAGATCACGATTCTTGCGCCCGCCATCTTTTTGATGGGTTCGCAACTCCAGTACATGGGGCGCCTGCTGGGCGTGGCCGATGTACCGAAAAAGTACTGGCCGCTACTGATGGCGGTCAGCATTCTCAATGCTGTAATCGCCATGTTGATTATGCGCGTTATTGCCTGAGCATTAAGGAGTAAGACGTGTCACCTACACTTGAGCACTTTAATTACCTGCACCAGATCCCGGAACTGGGGTTCGAAGAGTACAAGACGTCCGCCTACATCGCGGGCGTGCTGGAGGCGGCAGGCTACCAGGTCACGCGCCAGGTTAATAACACCACCGGTATTGTCGCGGTGCTGGACAGCGGTAAGCCCGGCCCGACCTTAGCGCTGCGCGCCGATATGGATGCGCTGGGGCATATCATTGACGGCAAACATGTGGCGCGCCACACCTGCGGGCACGATGGTCACTCCACCGTCGTATTGACCACGGCCCAGGAGGTGATGGCTGAGGAGCGGGTGAAAAAGGGCAGGCTGAAGCTGATTTTCCAGCCTGCTGAGGAGTTAGGCACCGGCGCGATAGCCCTGACCGAAGGCGGCGTGTTGGATGATGTTGATATGTTGCTTGGCTTTCATCTGCGCCCGCTGGAGGAGTGCCCGATGGGCCAGGCCGTGCCGGCAATGTACTACTCCGCGTCCGCCACGGTGGAAGTGGTGTTTCATGGCAAAGCGGCGCACGCTGCGCGCCCGCACTTAGGCGTTAACGCGTTGGATGCCGCCGCCCATGCGGTGCAGGCGGTAAACGGCATTCATCTTGCGCCCTCGCTGACATGGAGCGCGAAAGCGACGCGTTTTCTCTGCGATGCGGGCGTGACCAACTCGATTCCTGATCGCGCGCAGGTGTGCTGGGATCTGCGCGCCGCAGAGAACGAAGCGATGGATAGCCTCAAACCCCAAGTGATACGCGCGATTGAGAGCAGCGCCGCCGCGTATGGTGCGCGCGCGGAAATTCGCATTCTGAAAGAGATGCCCGCCGCGATTATCCATGACGAGGCAACAGCGGTCATCACACGTGCTATCCGCAGTGTGTTTGGTGAAACCGGCCTTACCGCGGCTAAATCGACACCAGGCAGTGAAGATTTCTTCCACTATCTGCGTCTTCGGCCTCAAATCAAAGGCGGCTTCTGGGGACTGGGCGCCAACCTGACGCCCGGCCTGCATCATCCGGAGATGCATTTTGACCGCGATGCGTTGGCGCTGGGAGTGAAAGTGTTTAAAGCCTGTGTGGAGGATGTGCTGGGCTGACCATCAGCGTTACAGTGACGTGCCGAGCTCGTCGGATATCAGTATTGCAGAAGAGAGGGCCGACAATGCTGTTCGACGTTCTCGGCCATCATAGTGAAGCCGCTATGGGCATCCTTTTCAGGTGAGTGGCCCTGTGACTTGTACCCAAGCGTAAACGTTCCTTTTCGGCGGGCTTTGCCGTCTGCGGGGAGGAGGGCACCGGTATCCGTCACCGTCACGGGGGGCCAATTTCACTCTCTTTAGCGATATCGGTTACCGGATGGGGCTGGTGGCACAGATGGCGACGAATGCCTAACCGAACGCCTCTGCCTGAAATGGCGAATCGGGTTGTTTTGTCGTGCGCCACAGGGTAAATACGGGACAAAGCGTCGGCTATGTTTTTGCTGCTTGTCGGCAAAACGCTGAAAAATCAGTGACCGATCCGGTTGCCGTACTCATCAATAACTTTTTCGCCATCCTCTTTCGTAAACGCTCCCTTCTGTGGCTCAGGCAGAATGCCCAGAACGGCCTCAGACGGACGACAGAGCCTTGTGCCGAGCGGCGTCACGACTATCGGACGGTTGATGAGGACAGGATGAGCCAGCATAGCATCCAGCAGTTCATCATCATTGAACCGATCTTCGGCCAGCCCCAGATGTTCATACGGCTCTGTGTTTTTGCGCAGCAGATCGCGCACGCGGATCCCCATATCCGCTATCCGTTTTTTAAGCTCGTCGCGGGAGGGGGGCGTCTCCAGATATAAAATCACTGTCGGCTCCACGCCACCGTTGCGGATAAGCGCCAGGGTGTTACGCGACGTCCCACAGGCCGGGTTGTGGTAAATGGTGATGTTAGTCATAAATGGCACTCCGTTACGGGGCTGCGCTGGCGCAGTCACGTTGTATAGGTTAAACAGAAAGACGCAGGGCCAGCGCCGCCAGCGTGACAAAAAGTACCGGCAGGGTCATCACAACGCCCACGCGGAAGTAGTTGCTCCAGCTGATGGTGATATTTTTCTGCGCCAGAACGTGTAGCCACAGCAGGGTCGCCAGGCTGCCGATGGGGGTGATTTTCGGACCAAGATCGCAACCGATGATATTGGCGTAAATCATCGCCTCTTTCACCACACCCTCAGCCGTGCTGCCATCAATGGAAAGGGCACCGACCAGGACGGTAGGCATGTTGTTCATCACCGATGACAGAAAGGCCGTCAGAAAACCGGTAGCGAATGTGGCTCCCCATACACCATGCTCTGCAAACCCGTTCAGGGCGGACGAGAGGTAATCCGTCAGTCCGGCGTTACGCAGGCCATAAACCACCAGATACATACCCAGCGAGAAGGTGACGATCTGCCAGGGCGCGCCTTTCAGGACTTTACGGGTATCAATCACCTGTCCTTTACGGGCAACCAGCCACAGAATAAATGCCGCGACCGCAGCAACCAGACTGACCGGAACGCCGAGCGGCTCCAGAGCAAAAAAACCGGTCAGCAACAGACACAGAACCAGCCATCCGGCTTTAAAGGTTCGCACGTCACGAATGGCTTCCCGTGGTACCTTTAGTTTTGCCATGTCATAGGCGACCGGGATGTCTTTACGGAAGAAGAAGTGAAGCATAACCAGCGTGGCCGCCACGGATGCCATGTTGACCGGCATCATGACAGACGCATATTCGCTGAATCCCAGCTTAAAAAAGTCCGCCGTCACGATGTTAACCAGGTTCGACACGATGAGTGGCAGGCTGGATGTGTCAGCGATAAAACCTGCCGCCATCACAAACGCCAGCGTTGCGCCGGGGCTGAAGCCCAGTGCCAGCAGCATGGCAATGACAACAGGCGTCAGGATCAGTGCCGCCCCGTCATTGGCAAACAAGGCCGCCACTGCCGCACCCAGCAGAACACTATACGTGAACAGCAGCCTGCCTTTACCGCCACCCCATCGGGAAACGTGCAGGGCAGCCCACTCAAAAAAACCAGATTCATCGAGCAGCAGGCTGATGATAATCACCGCGATAAACGTGGCCGTCGCGTTCCAAACGATCTGCCAGACGGCCGTAATATCGCCGAAATGCACTACGCCCGTCAGCAGGGCCAGCACAGCCCCGATAACAGCACTCCAGCCAATACTCAGCCCTTTTGGCTGCCAGATAACCAGTACCAGTGTCAGGACGAATATAGCGCCTGCCAGAAACATACTTTTTCCTTTTAATACAAAGTCTGGTAAACAGGACGTAAGACAGCCCTGCAAACAGATATGAAAAATCATATGTGTTTGAGTAAATTTTTAAATGCAGACAGGCTTGCCGTTGGTGGTCGCGTTATTCCTTTCAGCCTGCTGGCTGAGTTGCAGGATGTCATCACGCTGACACAGGTAAGCCTGCTCGATCACCATAGCAGCCCATGCGGGCATGTGTGGTGACAACCGATAATGAATCCACTTGCCGTCACGCCTGTCAATAAGCAGACCACTTTCTCTGAGCAGTGCCAGATGCCGTGAAATTTTAGGCTGACTTTGCCTCAGGATTGACGTGAGTTCACAGACGCAAAGCTCGCCTTTTTCACGCAACAGCAGTACCAGAGTGAGGCGTGTTTCATCCGAAAAATTTTTGAAAAGCTGAAGAGGCTGAAGTTGAGGCATGCTGACTCCTGATTCCGAAACAGAAGACATTGTTGCTGTCTGTCTACGGCGAGTCAATAACATATTTGCTAATTCATATGTATTGACTCACTCATGGCTCATCTTCGGATATTCCGTCCAGGGTTTACCTGCACAGTAAAGCCAGGGATCATTTACGATTCGGTAAAGGGGATTAAATCATATTGCGTAAAGGCACGTTTTGCTAAAGAGAACGATCGTTTCCTAAAATACACTTCAACAGCTGATATCAAACCTACAACTTTATAAACAAGTAACAGTAAACCCTTAAATCGCGTTCCCAGAGCTGATATTGTACAAAAACGCCTCCAAGCCCGACGCCATGAGCGCCATTGCACGCTACTTCGACAGTGCGTCACTGCCTACTCAGCAGGAAACGCTGGGAAGCATTGCGTCAGAAATCCTTCGCGTAGGAAAAAGCCTGAACCGCACGGCCATTTGTAGCAAGCTTGTCCGTCGCCTGGAACTGGCAGGAAGTGCAGAAGAAGAGCAGCACTACTGTGAACTCCTTCGTATTTTATTCGGCCCTAAAGCCGGGAACTGATGCCCTACGACTGCCAGGCTGAACCCCAATACTCGTTTTTCCCACTCATCTCCCTCACGTTGACCGCTTTTGCCGCTGCATAATTCCTGAGGCATAATCTTACGCCGTCATTACGCACACGTTCAGAGCCGTGGCCTGGAGATATTCAGGGGAACGCTGAAACGCGCGCAGTGGTTACATCGAAAAGTGATACCCCCTGGTTATCATGTCTCAAAACCGGACATTTATATGCTGACGCCAGTTAACTCTCTGCTTACTGCGAAGCGTACCTGTTACTTCTGAGATTATTCACTGTTACCTGGCTCAAAGTACGGAGTAATCAGCATATGAGGAATAGCGAGAGAAGCGAGCGCAGCAAATAGCGATTTAATGTCTGCGTCACTAGAGGGGTACATGATACAGGTTGTCACGGCCGCCAGCAGAATTGCCGCTAAAAGCACCGGCCAGGTCGCATAAAGGTAACCTGTGTAATGAGCATAACCCAACTGAATTCGACGTAACCGGGTTTGCGGCAGGGCATGCAGAATTAAAAAACCCATGGAAAAGCCGACAAAAGGTGGAAGGATCAGCAAGGCCAGCGTTCCGGTAATGAGCCGCACATCGTGACGAATCAATCCGGTGATAACCAGGCTAAGGGTACAAAGTGCGCCCGCGTTAGCCATGAAAAACGTCACGGAACTGAGCAGTGAGGGTGTCAGTCCTGCCTGGTGAAGGATGATGTTGTATTCTCGCAGGTGGAAGAAGGCTGGGGTCGCTATCATGCTGACTCCTCTGGCAAGGCGCTCTGACATCCCTCCCTTTGGCGCATCCTCAAGGGCAAAATGCAGCGCAGATGCCAGCAAGAAACCGGGTAATGCCAGTGCCGGCGACCAGTGCCACCAGAACAGGCAAAGCAGGATGATCACGCCATAAGCCGCCAGGAATGGCAACTTACGCCCGCGTTTTACTATTGCCAGATCGCTGGCACCGTGTGCCATGCCAATCACACCTATTGCTACTATGGCAAACATTAACTGTACGCGCAGCGGACTGAAAGAGGCAGCCAGCGCTGCCCCCCACAGTCCTGTCCAGCTGGCAGTTTGCCGCAGACTCATACCCGCACAGCACCATCTGATGTGGAATGGCGCAGCGCTTTTTCAAGACTGGATGCAGCGTAAAAGGCGTAAAACACCTTGGCGATGATATCAAGAACCAGGAATGCCCATACGGACGCAGGGTCGGTGATGACTTTTAATCCTTCCGGACCGACAAGGAAAACGATAGGGTAGATAAACCAGACCACCGTCAGCAATGCGACGTTTTTGTTGTAAGCGACCGCCATCGCCCTGCCGCGCCCAGCGGCAATCGTACGCAGCGGTCCCCACAGGAGGTAAACCACGCCAAGAAACGCAGCACAGGACCAGAGATACCACACCCATTTTGCGGCGAACGTTGTCGCCAGTGCAGAGACCAGACCGGTAATAATCATCATCACATCCAGAATGATGATAGCCGTTAAAAAACCACCCATCTCACCCGGTTTACTCTGTTCATGAAAGGCGACCATAACCAGCCCCGCCAGTAATACAGGTGTAGTGACGGACCAGTCAGCATAGCGGGCGAGATAAACGATGCTGCCACTTTCGGTCGCCAGATTACCGAAACCAAATGCCATTGCCAGATAAGCGGTTGCCGCAATAAAAGGGACCGAGGCATGCATTAACGTATGATGCCGGAGGGGGAATATTTTTTTGCCTGAGGCATAAATCACCAATGACGCAAGTGCCATGACCGAAAACCCGATCAAAAATGCGGTTTGATCCATAATACTTTCTCCTTGCACAGACGCCCTCACAGGGCCGTTTGCGCTGCCATAAATTGAAATTGTTTTATATTCCGAATGAGAATATGCATAAAGTATATGACGTGCCGTTCAAATTGCTAATGATGCAACAGTGTGGACGGAAACTTCGGCGAAATACATTGAATAAGTGATTCTTTATTCGTCGAGTCCGGAGGGATAAATGTAAAAATCTGTTTCACTAACTTTCATTTTTAACAATTTGTATCCAATAAAAAAATGGGACCATTTTATTTTTTATTTTAATATTATGGGGTTAAATTGTTTTCTTGGTCTTGAGGAATTTGAAGGTAATTAATATGAAAGAGAAAGAATTATATTATTCGCTAGAGAAAATAAAACACTGTACTAAGTAAAGGACAAGGTTTCCAAACAGGTCAATGGCGCTGTGTTAATTGGCACTTTGTATAATAACAGGTCGTTACTACGTCGCTGGCGTGATTTTCTAAAAGAAACCAGCTGACTTAATATGGCGGTCGTGACCTACTCTCATTGATCAATACATCGCGATTTTAGTCATGTCCGCTTTTGACACAGAGCGGACATGAATTCAGTGCAATTTTGGCTGAGAGCAACCAGCGGGGTAGCTCTTAATGGAAATGTCTGCGTTTTCATTCACCCAGCACATCACCTAAATTTTGGGGATATCGTTTCTGATTTGCCCGGAAAATGTTTTGGTGGAAAATTTCAAACGCGACAGAGCTCGTTGGCACTTACTTTCCATTCGTCAACCTGAGCGGGATGTTCAAAAGAGTAATAGACGCGAGCATCCTCAGGCAGAATATTACGCAGTGCCTGCATACAATTGGCCTCGCAGGGCCGCAATTCAATATAGGCAGCCGTGATGGGTATTACATCATCGGTGGAATAGCGCTCGATGCGGTCTATCGCGGCAACTAGCGCCGCCATTTCGCCATGTAGCCTGACCCAGTTATGGGTATAGATTCCTGGTGGCATGCTTACCTGCATCCGACTGTTTCCGAACGCATAACGAATATTCCCCCGAAGCCTGTACTCGACTACTGCACAGCAAGACTCAGGACCGAAACCAGGTTGTTCCACTCGTTTCTTTTTGTCCTCCAGCGTGCGCCTGACAATCGGATAACCGGAATTGAGAGAGTATTCAGTTTTTATAAGTTGCATCAGAGACACTTATACTTAACTATTATTAATAAATTATATGGAGTTCCGGCGCGAAATTCCATATAAAAGGGCACTAAGGGCCGTGAAAGTTAAGGTATGCTTAATAATAATTAGCGAGATTTAATCATCCTGCGTTTTCCTTCGGCTTTATCAGCACGATACCTGCCGCTCCGCATCTGTACTGGCCCACTTCATATCTGTCGTTCTGTCCAGCCAGTCCTTTATGGTTCGGGTCAGTGAGTATTCCGTCTGTAGTCATGACGGCTCAATCATCGGGTTTACCAGAGCCAGTGGAAATTTTACAGAGATGCGCTTTGTCGATGCCATCCCGCGGGGGAGAGCCACATTACTCCTGCAAAGGCCATTCATGATCAGGACGTTCATCAACTTGATGTTGATGAACAGAATCATCAGGCGGTTGCCTTTAACAAAAAGAAAGGCTTTATCAGGACGGGCCGCTTTGAGCCTGATGGTCAGGGAAGGCGCTGTGCGTCATTGCATAGGCAACGAGCGTGAATATCAGCCGCATTATCTGCTGCCACCAGCGCCTGCCATGCTTGTTGTGTGATCGAATAAAACAGGCTGGGCGGCGCATTATCCACATCATGAATCTCTTTAAGAAATCGCAACCCGGTTTTTTCCAGCACGCGGATAGAGGCGTGATGATGGCTTCTTACCCGGGCTGATATCGTATCCAACCCCAGTTCGCGAAAACCATACTCCAGCGCGAAGCGCGACAGCTCCGTAGCGTAGCCCTTACCCCATGCGCTGGTGGCAAACCGATAGCCAAGATTATGAATGGTTTCGTCACCGTGAATGCGAACGCTCAGCCCACCGAAACCGATAAGGGTATCCGGTGCATCCTGGGTTGCTATCGCCCAGCTGTCATAGCCATAACGCTGGTACGATCGCAGTCTGTCGGCCAGCACCTTTTGCGCGTGAGCCAGGTCAGGATAAGGGCCTGCCGGGTTAAACGTATTGGTCGCGGGATCACCGTAAATCCTGAACAGATCCTTGTCATCGGAAGGGCGCATAGCTCTGAGCAATAAACGCGGGGTCTGAAGATGCACTATAAACCTCAGTGTAAGGCCATCTGAATGGCATATTAATAGCGCGTTTACCCGACGAGGAAAAGAGATGACGATTCAGCAATTGCGTATTGCCCGACCCGTTACGGATTTAGCCGAGAGCAGCGCAATGTACTGTTCGGGCCTGGGCCTGATGCCCATTGGGGAATTCACCGATCACGAGGGATTTAGTGGGGTGATGCTGGGCGACGAAACCCTGTCCTGGCATCTGGAATTTACCCAATGCCATCATCATCCCGTCAAACCGGCTTCAACAGCCGAGGATCTTCTGGTGCTGTATTTGCCCAATGAAGCGGACTGGCAGCAACGCTGCCTCAGCCTGACCCGCGCAGGTTTTACGCGCGTAACATCGTTTAATCCCTACTGGGCTGAAAACGGCGCTACCTTCCAGGATAAAGACGGTTATCGTACGGTGCTTCAGCACGGCACCTGGCGATTGTAGTCCTCTTTTTCAGCCTCATCCCTTGAACCTGCCTGACGTCACAGGGGGCAAGTAATAAGCGTGCGGTTAACGTGAACGACTGAAGCAAAACCGCCAAATATGTGAGGCGGGCAAGGGCTTGGTGGCCGGGGAAACGCGTGGCATGATGAGGGACATCTTTCAGCCTAAGAGCCAACACGTGATCAATATTGCCTGCTTACATACCGCCGCCAGCAATATCGCCATTTTTGACGATGCTGCCCGTCAGCTTGAGCTGAACCATCTGCAGCTTAGCCATCTGGTCATGCCGCACCTGCTGGCTGAAGCTGAAGCCAGCGGCGGCCTGACCGCAGGACTGCACGAGCGGCTGGTTGCTCTGTTACGGGATCTGCAACCGCACTTCGATGTCATTCTGATCACCTGCTCGACATTAGGGCCGGTTTCCGAAGCCTTTACCTCATCCCGACAACCTTGTGCTGTCTGGCGTACCGACGGCATGTTGGCAAAAGCCGTGCATCAGAGCGCAAAGAAAACGGTAGTGCTCTGTGCGGCAGAATCCACGCTTGGCGCAACGCGTGCGCTGTTCTGTACCGACGGGCAAACGCCGGAGATCCGCCTGATTCCCGAAGCCTGGCAACGCTTTAAAGCGGGAGATGGAGCGGGATATTTTCACTGCGTACGTACAGCGGTGGAACATGCCTGGCAGCAGGGCGCAGAGCGGGTGGTATTGGCACAGAGTTCGATGGCACCGGTTGCGCAGCAGTTTCCGCCTGAACGTCAGCCCCTGTCCGGTCCGCATCTGGCGCTGCTGCAGTGTCACCAGCAGGCTAACCGTTAAGGCCGCAACCTGGTTGCGGCCAGGGTCAGTTATTCGTCCTGCGTCAGCGTTCCTTTCGCGCCATGGGGTTCTGAGCGCAGATACTGCGGCGGTGCTTTGACATTGGCATTGAATTCGGCCGCGGCGTGCCATGGCCAGCGTGGGTTATACAACATGCCGCGCGCCAGGGCGACCAGGTCGGCTTCCTCCTGTTGCAAAATATCTTCAGCCTGCTGTGGCTCGGTAATTAAGCCTACCGCAATCACCGGAATGCCAATCTGCTGGCGGATGTCGCGTGCAAAAGGAACCTGGTAATTTGGCCCGACCTTAATCTGCTGTTGTTCCGACAATCCGCCGCTGGATACGTGGATGTAGGCACAGTTCAGGGATTCAAGCTGCTTAGAGAAGGCAATGGACTGGCCGACATCCCATCCGCCTTCTACCCAGTCGCTGGCCGAAATACGCACCCCAACCGGAATCTCTGCGGGTACGGCTTCACGTACCGCATGAAACACTTCCAGTGGATAACGCATTCTGTTTTCCAGCGAGCCGCCGTATTCATCACTTCGCTTGTTGGATAAGGGAGAGAGAAACTGGTGGAGCAGGTAGCCATGCGCGGCGTGAACTTCAATTAATTCTATTCCCAGACGAACCGCGCGTTTTGCCGTTGCGACAAAAGCATTTTTAACGCGCTCGAGATCGCTGGCCTGCATCTCCAGCGGAGGATGCTCGCCATCACTGAACGACAGGGCAGAAGGGGCCTGGGTTTGCCAGCCGCCATCCTGAGGCGCAATCTGTTCGCCACCTTCCCAGGGAACGGTGCAGGATGCTTTACGCCCGGCATGGCCGAGCTGAATGCCGATCGGCATATCGGAGTACTGACGAATATCCTGCAGAACCTCGCTCAGCGCCGTTTCTGTTTCATCGTCCCATAAGCCTAAATCGCCATAGGTGATCCGGCCGATGTCCTCAACGGCGGTAGCTTCAATAATCAACAAGCCTGCACCCGATAAGGCAAGGTGGCCCAGATGAATACGATGCCAGGCGGTCGCACTGCCTTCATCAGCCGAATACTGACACATTGGCGCAATGACTATCCTGTTATCCAGGGTTAACTCACCCAGAGAGAAAGGGGAAAAGAGCTTGCTCATAAAAACCTCATTGTCGGCGCAGGGGGAAAGTGTGTTGAAAACTATAGTGGCTGATGAGCAAACGCGTACTTCTGGCAGCGTAACAATTTATTGAACAGTCTTATTTAGTTACAGCATACATAAGAAACGTGAAGATCAGGCAGAATATGTAAAGCGTTCACGGCCTGAAAAAAATGAGATAACGTTGCGTAAGCAGGGGAAAACGGGAACCCCTGCTGTTATTGCCGAAGATAACAGCAGGGTTCAGAGTGGCTAATAACGCATTGCGAAGAGTGATCGGTCACAATCAGGCTCTCTGCAACGCCTTCTCGTCAAGCGCATACAGCGTCGCGGTGGCTTCCAGAATATGCTGCTGATCGTTACCCGGTTTATGGGAATCAACGTGGGTAATGTGATAGCCCACAGCACCGGCCTCCGTTGCTTTGCGCAGCAGGGCATCCGTGATTTCTTCCATCGATGTCGCCCAGGTGACGGTTGTCACGCCCATCGGCTTGATGGCATTTTTTTCATCCTGAGACAAACCTGTACGGATAAACACAGGGCTAACGGTCTGAGGAGAGAAGATAGACAAAATATCCTGAACAAGTGCTTTCATTTTCGTGCTCCTGAGTATCTGAAATTACGGCATCACGCGCCTGTTGAGCGCCATCGATTTTTTAATTCATTCGCCATGAGTTCGATTAACGCGGTCATGTTAAGGACTGTCGGCAAAAGTTATAAAATACCTTTTCCGGTTAACGAATTTGGCTTTTCTTGCTAATCAGATGCTTATGAAAGCTTCAGCCACACTTGAGCTGAAATATGGAAGGTTTTTTGTGTCTGCTTACAGGTTGTGAAATCTGGATACAAAATGCCAACACGAACTTAACAATCAAGCCAGCAAGAACAGCACAGTGGGATAAAAGGGCGCGCGGCGTTGGGCTGACAGACGTTTACATTAATTGAAAAAATTGAAATCAGCCGCATTGTTCAGGTAACAGGTTGATAAGTAACAGGCTTACCCGTGATGAAATTTGCCTTAGGGAATTCTCTCGTCCATCGGCACAGGATTTTCATAAAACTGTCACAACGCATCCCAATACTGCACAGCCACGGAGTAACAAAAAGACATCTTTCGACATTCTTTGAAACCTGTTTCTTTGTTCAGGCGGTCGCTGTCATCATTATGGAGAGTTTTATGCCACGTCAACCTCGTCTTGACCCTTCCTCTACTGTGTTTTCCCTGCGTCAACTTCCTCTGTGCCTGCTGGCTCTGGGCGGTCTGACCCTCAGTGCCTCTGCGTTTGCCGACGCCATCAAAGCGAAAAACGTCATTGTCATGATTAACGATGGTGCAGGCTGGGGAACATGGGATGCCACCGCATACTGGCAGTACGGTGGGCGCGATAAAACGCCTTATGCTGGATTCCCGGTAAAGTATGCCATGACAACCTATCCACTCAACGCCTCGAAAAAAGCCACACACAGCAATGAATCCCTTGTTAATTATGACGCGCAGAAAGCCTGGGACACGACAAAAACCCAGAGCAAAGAACTGCCCTTTAAGGGTTACGAATATCTGGCCATAAATCCTACTGACAGTGCGGCGGCGGGCACCGCGCTGGCATCCGGGGTAAAAACCTATAACAATGCCATCAACGTCGATAACATGGGTAAACCGGTCGACTTCATTACTCTGACAGCCAGGGCACAGGGGAAGGCCACGGGCGTCGTCACCAGTGTGCCGTTCTCGCACGCCACGCCAGCGGCCTTTGGTGCGCAGAATGCTTCCCGTAACGATTATCACGCGATCGCCAGACAAATGCTCACCGCCGGTAAGCTCGACGTGATTATGGGAACCGGACTGCCGGGCTTCAACGTGAATGGAACGGATTGTCAGCATCTGGCGAAAAATGAGTCCACCGCCGGCTGTGGCAAAGATGCGAACCTTTATCTGGCGCAAACCGAATGGGATTTACTCCGCGCGGGTAAGCTGGCGCCAGCGGGCGGTCAGCCGTGGAAAATTGTGCGCAGCACGGAGGCGTTTACCCAGTTGGCTAACGGCTCGCTGAACTATGATGGCCCGCTGCTGGGATCGCCCAACGTCGCCCCCAACGGAACGTTACAGCAGGGCCGGCAGGGTGAATTTGTTGGTAAAGATGCGGCGAATCCATCAGGCGATGCATTTATTACCACGGTGCCAACGCTGAACCTGATGACCCGTGGCGCGATTCAGCATCTGAGCAAAAATCCGAACGGCTTCTTTATGATGGTCGAAGGTGGGGCAACCGACTGGTCTGCCCATACCAGCAATGCCTGCAGTGGTAAAGGAGACTGGGGCAACACGTATAACCCCAACTGCGTGGGCGTTGAATACGGCCGTCTGATTGAAGAAAGCGCCGATTTTAATCACGCCGTGGCCTCTGTCATTGAATGGGTCGAGACAAACAGCAACTGGAACGAGACCTTGCTGATTGTTACCACGGATCATGATAACGGCATGCCGATGGGGCCGGATGCGCAGACTCGCGCATTTGAACCCGTCATCAATAACGGCAAAGGCGCCATGCCGGGCGTGTCTTTCCGTCCCACCGGCAATCACGCTAACGCGTTGGTTCCGCTGTGGGCAAAAGGTGTGGGCGCTGAAGCCTTCGCCGAACGCGTGCGCGGTAACGACGCGGGCTATGCCAAATATGTCGGTTACAATCAGGGTGATTACATTGATAATACCGACGTTTTCACCGTTGTAAAGGCCGCGCTGGAGGGAAAGGCCGTTGAAAAAATTATGCCCGGGCAGGCCAGTAAATCCTGACGTGACAAAGTCACAATAAAGAGGGCGCGTGATGCCTTCCTGACCGCATCAGGTACGCGGTGCCGGTGAATATTCGCTCACCGGCACCGCTGTGTTATCTCCGTCACCCGCACAACACGTCGATGCCTTCTCTTTTTTTTCCGCCGTCAGCAATATTCTGCTGGCTCATTCGTCTACCTCATCACAAACGTGTGTTTATCACTGATGAGGTCATCCTGATATGAGAGATTTTGATCACCCTTCGTTCCGCCATGCCCGTGCCAGGGGCAGAAACCGACTGGCGAAGCCGTTGATAGTGGGCGCCGTTTTTATCGTCGCACTGTGTCTGCTGGTCATGTCACTGTGGAATGCCTTGCTGCCCGCGCCTATCGGGGTTAAAACGATCGGTTTCTGGCAGGCCGCAGGGTTGTTGCTACTGTGCCGGATTCTGTTTGGCGGCCTGGGTATCAGGCCGGGAATGTTTGGCCATGCCCGGCGTCGTATGCATGAACGCTGGATGCAGATGACACCGGAACAACGAGACGCATTTATGAAGCAACGTCGGGAAGGTTTTGGCCATCGGGGGCAACACTGCCGTGATAAACGCCGGGACGAACAGCCTCCGTCGTCAGATGACAATCATGCAGCCCGGACTGAGTAGACGATGAAGGCCAGCGCATCGCAAGCCTCATCGTGGGTCAAAGCGCTTACGCTCTGCAGAACGAAACTCCAGCGATTTATTCGTGCCCGTACCCCAGCACGGGAGGACGCTGACGATATTTTGCAGGAAATTACCTGTCAGTTGATCGGCGTGGAACAGCCGGTTGAGAATATCTCCGCCTGGCTGTTTCGGACGGCACGTAATGAAATGACGGATCGGGCGCGTAAGAAGCGGGAGTTGCCACTTGCCAGCTACATGAAAAACGACGAGGAGGATGGGGTTGAAAGCGAACTGGCTGAAACCCTGTTTGGCATTCCGCAAACCCCTGAAGATGATTACCTCAGGGCGCTACTCTGGGAGGCGCTGGAAGCGGCGCTAGCCGAACTTCCGCCCGCGCAGTATGAGGTGTTTGACCAAACAGAGCTGCAGGGAATCAGCTATAAAGCGCTGTCAGAATTAACCGGCGTCAGTGTTCAGACCTTGCTGTCGCGCAAGCATAAAGCCGTACTGTATCTACGCATGCGCTTGCGGGCGGTCTACGACGATCTGGTCAGTGAAGATTGAAAAAAGGCGGCCATGACGGGCCGCCAATGTTCGCATTATCACCTTGAAAGGGGAAGGATGACGCGATCAGCCCTTCACGCCGCCGGCGGTCAGGCCGTTAACCAGCCAGCGTTGCGCCAGCAGGAACACCAGGGTAATAGGAATGGCAGAGAGAACGGCGGGTGCGGCAAAATCGCCCCACAGATAGTTTTGCGGATTAAGATATTGCTGCATGCCCACGGCCAGCGTGTAACTGTTGACGTCACGCAGCAGCAGTGAGGCCACCGGGACTTCCGTTACTGCAGCGATAAACGCCAAAATAAACACCACGGCTAAAATGGGCACCGATAACGGGAGTAAAACCAGCCGGAAAGCCTGCCAGGGCGTTGCGCCATCCAGCGCCGCCGCTTCCTCCAGCGAGCTATCAATGGTTTCGAAATAGCCTTTTATCGTCCAGACATGCAGCGCGATACCGCCAAGATAGGCGAAGATCACGCCGCCATGGGTATTTAAACCCACAAACGGCAGATATTGCCCGAGACGGTCGAACAGGGCATAAAGCGCAACCAGCGACAGCACCGCCGGGAACATCTGAAAAATCAGCATCCCTTTTAACAGGCTCTCACGCCCTTTAAAGCGCATCCGGGCAAAGGCATAGGCGCAGGTGGTGGACAGCGCCACAATGCCCATTGCGCTGATAGCCGCGATCTTGACCGAGTTCCACAGCCACAGCAAAACAGGAAAGGGCGGCGGCGTGACTGAGCCGTCAGCATGCTGAACGCTGAAGCCCAGCGCCAGCCGCCAGTGTTCCCAGGAGATATGTTCCGGAATAATACTGCCGGTGGCAAAATTTCCCGCGCGCAGCGAAATCGCCACTACCATCAGTAAGGGAAACAGTATTGCCGCAATAAACGCCAGCAGCAGCAGATGCGTCATAAACAGACGTAACTTCTGCGATTTGGGTTGTACCATCGCCATCATGACTCCTTAGTCGAATTTCATCCGCACGGCTTTCAGATTGATCACCGCCAGTGCGCCAACCAGCAGGAAAATCAGCGTGGCGATAGCCGCTGCCAGACCAAAGTCCTGCCCGCCACCGCCTTCAAAAGCAATACGCCAGGTGTAGTTCACCAGCAGGTCGGTATAACCCGCAGGCGTGGTCGTGCCGAGCCTGTCGGGTGCACCATTCGTCAGTAGCTGCACCAGCACAAAGTTATTAAAATTGAAGGCAAAACTGGCAATCATCAGCGGCGTCAGCGGTTTTAACAGCAGGGGTACCGTAATCAGGAAAAAGTTTTGTAGCGGCCCGGCACCGTCCATCGCAGAGGCTTCGTACAAATCCTCGGGAATCGCTTTCAGCAGCCCCATGCACAAAATCATCATGTAGGGATAACCCAGCCAGGTATTCACGATGATCAGCATGGCACGCGCCAGCGTAGGATCGCTGAACCACGCCGGTTTACTGCCAAACAGGGCGTTGAGCATGACGTTGATTTCGCCAAAGCTCTGGTTGAATAATCCCTTGAAGATCAAGATGGAGATAAAGGCGGGCACGGCATAAGGCAGGATCAGCATTACCCGGTAAACGGCTTTGCCTTTTAACGCCTCCCACTGCACCAGGCAGGCCAGCACCATGCCCACCGCCACCGTTAACACTACGGTCAGCAAAGAGAAAATCATCGTCCAGCCAAAGATGGCCAGGAACGGCTTTTGAATCCCCTCGTCGGTGAACACGCGAATAAAGTTCTGCCAGCCCGCGCCCACGGTAAATCCGGGACTCAGACGTTCTTCTCCCCACTGGCCCTTTGCGTCAATCACCTGATAAAAGCCGGTATCCGGATTGGCGCGATAGCTCACGCCGCTTTGCTGGTTTCTTAACGTCTGATGATCCGTTACCACATAGAGCGGGCGCGTCCCTGAAAACTGACGCAAGGAACTCATGACCAGTTCACGTCCGTCAGGCAGCACGGCGCGGAGTTTTGCCAGTGCCTGGCGATGTGTGGTGATGACGCGTAAGTTTGCCCGTTCTCCCTCTGGAGCAGGTGCGCTCACCATCTTTAATGGGCCCGCAGTGTCGAAGGAGAAGAGCGGTGACACCCAGGTCTGACTGTTCGATCCCTCGCTAAGCACCAGCCGCCAGCGATCGCCTTCGGGAAGCAGGCTGAAATTCAGGCCTGCACCGTCCTGATATTGTCTGCTGAGTAAAACCTGCTGCGCACGCTCCTGGGTCAACTGATTGGTGCTGCTGTAGTTGGTAAAGGCAATGCCCACGGTACAGGCCAGAGGGAACAAGACAAATAACATCATGCCGGCCATGCCGGGATAAACATAACGCCAGGCGTAGGCCCTGCGATTGGCATAAATCCCGATGCCGAGCCCGCTTATGACCAGCGCCAGCAGGGCAAACAGGTATTCCCCCTGAGCATACATCAGCACCAGTAAATAACCGACCAGCAAACAACAGATGCCCACCAGTGCGCCTTTCAACACAGAACGATGCCGTCCCGTTTGCGGTTTTTCTGACATGACCCGATTTCCTTAACGGCAGGTTGCAGGCCAGCAAACTGGCCTGCGCTGAACGATTTACTTGCTTAAACGTGACTGCGCATCCTTGAGCGCGGCATCAACGGACTGACGGCCGCTCAGCGCGTTAAGGGTGGCGGTGCGCATGGCGTACCAGAACGCGGCCATCTGTGGGATGTTGGGCATAATGTCACCGCGTTGTGCATTGTTCATGGTGGCGGCAATACGCGAGTCTTTCTCCAGCTTTTGCTGGAAGGACTTCAGCGCCACCGCACCCAGCGGTTTATCTTTGTTCACGGCCTCAAGGCCGGCATCCGTTAACAGATAGTTTTCCAGAAACTCTTTAGCCAGCTCTTTGTTCGGGCTGGCCGCATTGATCCCGGCGCTGAGTACGCCAACAAAAGGTTTGGTGGGCTTGCCGTTTAACGTCGGCAGCGGCGCGACGCCGTAGTGAATACCGCTCTTATCGATATTGCTCCAGGCCCAGGGGCCGTTAATGGTCATCGCCGTCTGGCCTTTATTAAAAGCGGCTTCGGCAATGGAGTAATCCGTATCGGCGTTCAGGACCTTAGCTTTGACCTGATCGACCAGGAACTGCATGCCGGCTTTGGCTCCGGCATTATCAACGCCGGTGTTTTTGACATCATAGTGTCCGTCCGTCAACTGATAGGCATAAGCGCCGCCGGCTGCTAGCAGCGGCCAGGTAAAGTAGGGCTCCTGCAGATTAAACATGATGGCGCTTTTGCCTTTCTCGCGCAGCGACTTATCCAGGGCGGCCATCTCTTCCCACGTTTTCGGCGGCGTGGGGAGCAGGTCTTTGTTGTAGATTAGCGATAGCGACTCAACCGAAACCGGATAGCCAATGAGCTTGCCGTCGAAGCGCACGGCGTCCCAGGTGAAAGGAAAGATTTTTTGCTGGAAACTGCTGTCCGGTGACACCTCGGCTAACAGGCCGGACTGGGCGTAACCGCCAAAACGGTCGTGCGCCCAGAAGATAATGTCCGGACCGTCACCGGTCGCGGCCACCTGCGAGTATTTCTCTTCCATTTTATCCGGGTGCTCGACCGTAACGTGAATACCGGTTTCCTGTTCAAACTTTTTACCCACCTCGGCCAGACCGTTATAGCCTTTGTCACCGTTGATCCAGATAACCAGTTTTCCTTCTTCAATCTTTGCGACTGCGGAAGCGGAGAACAGCACCGCCGAGAGGGCTGACAGAGCCAAAATTTTTGCGCCAGTTTTCATCTTTAACACTCCATCCTGTTAGCGGAAACGAACATGTTGCTTGCCGCACATTCTGCGTGTTCTTACCGGCTTCTCATCCTCCTGGCCTCTACGCCTGCCGCCGTCGAGGTGTGATCGCTGTTACAAAGTGACAGGATTATCACGGTCTGGCTCACACTAAGGTGGGTGCCAGACTGCGTTACCGATCACAAAAATCAGCGCAGCGCGCGACCGCTCTCGTGTGCTGATGTTTTCTCCTCCTCCCGTCTCCTCCCCCAGATAAAGCGCGTCGGTGGAGGATGTGGCGACGAATCACGCTACGCATAGTGAACGCCAGAATTTGTCCGCTGACGTGCGGGCCGCATTAGCGAGTGGAGAGGAAAGTACTATGGCGAGCGTCGTGTTACGCAATGTCACCAAAGCCTGGGGCGACACGGTCGTGTCGAACGATATCAATCTGGAGATTGGTGAAGGCGAGTTTGTCGTATTTGTCGGGCCTTCTGGATGCGGTAAATCAACGCTGCTGCGGATGATTGCTGGCCTGGAGACGATTACCCGCGGTGAATTGTTGATTGGCGATAAACGGATGAATGAGGTGCCGCCTGCCGAACGCGGCATTGGCATGGTATTTCAGTCTTACGCGCTTTATCCCCATCTCTCGGTGGCAGAAAACATGTCTTTTGGCCTGAAGCTGGCCGGCGTTAAAAAAGCGGAAAGAGAGCAGCGCGTAACCCAGGTTGCTGAGGTGCTACAGCTGGCGCATCTGCTTGATCGCCGCCCAAAGGCGCTCTCTGGCGGACAGCGCCAGCGCGTTGCCATCGGCCGCACGCTGGTCGCCGAACCCCGAGTCTTCCTGCTGGACGAACCCCTTTCTAATCTCGATGCCGCACTGCGGGTGCAGATGCGCATCGAGATCTCCCGCCTGCATAAGCGACTCAGGCGCACCATGATCTACGTAACCCACGACCAGATCGAAGCCATGACCCTGGCCGATAAAATTGTGGTACTGGACGCCGGTCGTGTGGCGCAGGTTGGGCGGCCGCTGGAGCTCTATCACTATCCGGCAAACCGCTTTGTTGCAGGCTTTATTGGCTCGCCAAAAATGAACTTCCTCCCCGTTAAGGTCACCGCCACCGCGATTGAACAGGTGCAGGTACGCCTGCCCAATAATCAGCTGGTCTGGCTACCGGTAGACAGCGCCAACGTGCAGGTCGGCAGCAATATGTCGTTGGGTATCCGGCCGGAACATCTGCTGTCCAGTGATATCGCTGACGTCACCCTTGAGGGGGAAGTGCAGGTCGTTGAGCAACTGGGACACGAAACTCAAATCCACATCCAAATCCCCGCCATCCGTCAAAACCTGGTGTACCGCCAGGAGGACGTGGTGTTGGTAAAAGAGGGCGCCATGATGGGCATTGGCTTGCCACCCGAGCGTTGTCATCTGTTCCGAGAGGACGGAAGCGCGTGTCGCAGGCTGCATCAGGAGCCCGGCGTTTAATCCAGCAAAACAATAAAAGCAATGACCTCAGGAGATAGAAAATGTTAACTCTGCGCAAACTTTCCCTTGCCGTAGCGGTGGCGACAGGCACGCTGTCTTCACCGCTGATGGCGGTGGATTTTACCGGTTATGCTCGCTCCGGCATTGGCTGGACGGGCAGCGGCGGCGAGCAGCAATGCTTCCAGGCAACCGGTGCTCAAAGTAAATACCGTCTGGGTAACGAGTGCGAAACCTATGCTGAACTTAAGCTGGGTCAGGAAGTGTGGAAAGAGGGCGACAAGAGCTTCTACTTTGACACCAACGTGGCGTACTCGGTTTCTCAGCAAAACGACTGGGAATCCACTTCACCGGCTTTTCGTGAAGCCAACGTCAAGGGTAAAAACCTGATCGACGCCCTGCCGGGTTCCACTATCTGGGCCGGTAAACGTTTCTACCAGCGCCATGACGTTCACATGATCGATTTCTACTACTGGGATATTTCCGGCCCGGGTGCGGGTCTGGAAGATGTCGATCTGGGATTTGGTAAGCTGTCGTTTGCCGCAACGCGTTCATCGGAAGCGGGCGGCTCTTACACCTTTTCTAACGATCGCATTCGCAATTACGCCACCAGTACCGCAGATGATGTGTTTGACCTCCGTCTGGCAGGGCTGGAAACCAACCCAAATGGCGTTCTGGAGCTGGGTGTGGATTACGGCCGTGCCAATGCGCGTGATGGCTACCGCCTAGAAGATGGCGCATCCCGAGACGGCTGGCTGTTCACCGCCGAGCATACGCAGAGCATGCTCAAAGGCTACAACAAATTTGTGCTGCAGTACGCGACCGATGCGTTGACGTCCCAGGGGAAAGGGCTGGCACAGGGCACGAATATCAATAACAACGGCAAGATGTATCGGGTTCTGGACCACGGGGCGATCAGCCTGGCGGAACGCTGGGACATGATGTACGTCGCGATGTACCAAAACACCGATCTGGATAACAACCGGGGTAATGAGTGGTACACCGTTGGCGTGCGGCCCATGTACAAATGGACGCCGATCATGAGCACCCTGTTGGAAGTGGGCTATGACAATGTGAAGTCACAGCAGGTCGGCAAACGCAATGGTCAGTACAAAATCACGCTGGCGCAGCAGTGGCAGGCGGGAGACAGCATCTGGTCACGTCCTGCGCTGCGGCTCTTCGCGACCTATGCCAAATGGGATGAGAAGTGGGGTTATAACAAAGACGCGGCCGGTGATATCACCACCTTCGCGTCACAGGACAGCACAGGAAACGGCCTGTTTACCAACAGCCGCGGCAACAATGATGAGTGGACCTTTGGCGCGCAAATGGAAATCTGGTGGTGATCCCTTTTCTGGATAAACCGCTGTAGACCGTTTCGCACTGTGTTTCAGGCCGCGGCGGCTATTGCCTGCGTTGCCGCGGCCTGCCCGTTTCTCGAGGTTAAAAATGAAAACGTATAAAACATTCACCGCACTTTGCCTGAGCGCGCTCCTGCTGGCAGGACACAGTCTGCCTGCACGGGCCGCGATCAATCTGATGCCGCAGGATGTCTCTGCAGCGCCCGCCATTCCGCTTACCAGCCTGCAGAGCATGCACTGGCAACCCCTGGATACCGCACGGCCGCAGGTAACGACGTTAACGGCCGGGCACAGTCCGTTAAACGTTGCCGGTATCACTGGGCCGGTCGCCGCTTACAGCCTGCCTGCCACGCTGGGCGAGCTGACAATCACCTTAAGCAGTGAGGTACAGCAGAACCAGGTCTTTGCGCCCAACGTGCTCATTCTGGACGAAAACCTGCGTCCGGCCGCCTGGTTCCCCAGCCGCTGGTTTTCTTATCAGCAACCTGGCGTGATGGCCGCTGACCGGTTGGAAGGCGTGATGAAGTTGACCCCGGTTCCCGGACAGCAAAAAATTTATCTGTTGGTATTCACCACAGAGACGGATCTTGCTCAGACCACAACGCTGCTTGATCCGGCAAAAGCCTATGCCAAAGGCACCGGCCATGCCGTTCCCGATATTCCCGATCCGGTTGCCCGTCATACAACATCTGGCACAGTAAAAATAAAACTGAGTACCCGCTCGGATTCCTCAATACTGGTCGGGCCGCTGTTTGGATCCTCTGGCCCGGCTCCGGTTACGGTCGGAAACAGTCAACCGGCGGCAGTCAGTCGTGCGCCCACTGCGGCTCCTGTAGCGAAAACACAGCCTATTGTTCAGGATACCGAAGGCTATTTTAACGATGCCATTCGCCAGGCGTCGGCGCAGGGCAATATTGATAAAGCGCTCAGACTGCTGGATGAGGCCGAACGGCTCGGCTCGACGTCTGCGCGGCAAACCTTTATCAGCAGTGTTAAAGGCAAGGGGTAATCACTCCGGCAGTGCTGATTTGTTCCATCTGGTGCGCTGAGGTGCACCTTTTTTATGAGGTCAGTGACCTGTCCCTCGCGCTTAACCTGTTCCGTTCTGGCGTAAATTCGCGTCTTTCTCTTTCAAAGAGGCTGATACTTTTGGTCAGGCTTTGCGCAATCCTCAGCCTAAATGATGTTATTGAGGTACCCGATCGTGTTCCAGGACGCGCGTAACCTTCGGCACTGATACAAAAAAGGCTCTATCACAACTGGAGCCTTCATCATGTTAATACGTCTGATTATCTCTTTTTCCCTCATCGTATTTAGTCATTCTGCGATGGCCAGCAACGGCTTTCGCCAGTTCATAGCAGGCGAGCAGCAACGCCCGGTTGAAGTTGCCGTGTGGTATCCCAGTGCAGCGTCTTCGCCCAAGGAAAACATTGCGGATAATCCCGCGTTTACAGGTGTCAGCGTGGTGCGAAATGCTAAACCCTTGCCCGGCTTACATCCTGTATTACTGTTATCTCATGGTTATGGCGGGAGTTGGCGCAACCTTGCATGGCTGGCCGACGCGATGGCTGAACAGGGATATATCGTGATTGCGACCAATCATCCCGGTACCACGACGTCGGATTTAACATCGGCACACGCCAGACAGCTCTGGCGGCGTCCTCAGGATTTAATCATGGCACTGGAGCGGATTCTGAACGATCCCCTGCTGGCAGGGCGTGCTGACGTTAAACGAATCGCCGCTGTCGGGCATTCTCTTGGCGGCTGGACGGTAATGGAATTAGCGGGGGCGCGTTTTAATCCTCAACAATTTGCTCATGACTGCATCCAACATGCTGAGTTGTCCAGCTGTCGGCTAATGACAACACTGGGCCTTGATAACAGGCAAGGGGCCAGCCACCTGAGCTCAGACCTGCAAGACCCGCGCATTAAGGCGGTAGTGGCGCTGGATTTAGGGTTAGCTCGCGGACTCACGACGCAGAGTCTGGGGCATATTCGGCTGCCCGTGCTGATCTTAGCGGCAGGTGTAGATTCGCCGGCGCTGCCTGCCTCGCTTGAATCGAAGTATCTGGCAAAGGCATTATCAAGTGACATTGTCACTTATGGTGTTATCCCCGGCGCGACCCATTTTAGCTTTATGCAGCAATGCAAACCGCAGGGGGAGGCGCTGATTGAGCAAAGCGCGCCGGGCGAAGGGGAAGTCTGCCGGGATGGACAGGGCGTGAACAGAAACGCACTTCATAACATGTTGATCGGTAAAATCAGTGCGTATCTCAACACCGCGCTGCACTATCATCCGTAGCCTGACGAAATGCGGTGGGGGTTTTCCCCGTAATGCGCATAAATTCCCGGTTGAAGTTCGACTTACTGATAAACCCGGTTTCAAGCATGATGTCGGTAATTTTTAGCTGTGGCTGGCGCAGCATGTCCTGCGCCTTTTCTATACGAAACCCATTGAGCCACTGCGAAACGTTGCACTGCCGTGTAGCGTTTACCGCGCGAGAAATATGCCGTGCTGGAATTTCGAGTTTGCGTGCAAGCTTGTTCAGCGTAAGATCGGTATCAAGATAGTAAGCGTGTGCGCGGACAAGGTTTTCGATGTGCAGGCATAAGGGCTCAAGCGTCGCATTCTTTACCTCATCGTCGGTAAGGGATGACGTTTCTTCGGCGTGAGGTTCACCCGCAGGAACGCTCTTTACTGCCCGGACAATGGCAATACAAAGTAACGGTAGTGTCATTCCCTGAAACAGGGCAATTAATTGCGGGGCAATATTCATCATGCTGCTGATAACCGCGTCGGTGAGTGCCGAGAAGCAAAGAAAACATCCCGCAAAAAAGGTCATTTTCTGCGTTATGGAAGCTTCTCTGAAGCGTGATTCGACAAAAAAATCAGCTCCGTTTGTTGCTGCACGTAGTAGTGCGATGCCATAACCTGCATAAATCAGAAACAACAGAGCATCTGTCAGGACGGGCAGACACAGCTGGATGATGATGGCAGTATAAACAGGAATAACTGCCAGCTTCAGGCGACGCGCACGGGATTGATGCGAAAGGCCGCTGAAGCACGACCAGGCCACTGCGGGTAAAAGTGTTGCCAGTATAGCCTGCAGGGGTTTAAGAAGAGAGAAATGCCATTCCCATCTGATCATACTCAAGGATATTAATCATGCCGACGCTGCAA
This sequence comes from Pantoea ananatis LMG 2665, assembly GCF_000710035.2. Lineage (GTDB taxonomy): Bacteria > Pseudomonadota > Gammaproteobacteria > Enterobacterales > Enterobacteriaceae > Pantoea > Pantoea ananatis. The sequence continues at coordinate 1,139,224 of NZ_JMJJ01000004.1, forward strand.
TAAACATCATCGCCCCACGGTATTCGCGCTTACCAGAACGAATGAGCATCATCATTAATATCAGTAGTGCAAATAACGTCAAAGCAGGAAAGGGAATCGAAAACATACGCTAACTCAAAAGCCAGAATGGCATCCATTTTACAGAGTAAAAAACACGAATCGATAGCTAAACGCAAACCTTATACTCTGCCTGTGTTTTCTCACGCCAGTCGATTTTGGTGTACCGCTCTTCATGCTGGGCGCATTGAACAGCCTCTGCGACAACGATTTCAGCGATCCGGGACCACGCCTGAAACTTATCCCTGGATCGCCTGATAAATCACGAACAACGCCGGGAAATCTCCTCCAGCAATGCCGTGATACGCTTATCTGCAAACATCGCCTCCAGCGACAGGTTTAGCTTACGCCGCCAGTTCGGATAAGCCTCTACCGTGCCCGGCACATTAACCGGCGAGGCCATATCCAGCCAGTCTTCGGGTTGTAAACCCAGCAGGGCGCTGGTGCAGTCCGCGAGATACTGATGGATAACCTGGTTAAGTAACAGGCTCATGCGCGGACTGTTTGCCTGAACCCGCCCTTTGGGCTTGAGGTAACCGTGGCGCGTCAGGGTCTGAAGCAACGCCGATCGGGCTGCCCGGCGCTGATGATACAGCCCGGCAAGCACCGCTTTATCAGGATACAACCCCAGTTGACTCCCCAGTGTCAGATCGTCACTTTGCCACCAGCCACGGAGCGTTGGCATATCGTGAGTGGTGGCTACAGCCATTGCCTGACGCGCCATGCCGCAGGCGGGCGAAAGCCCTTGTGCGAGTTTTGCTCAAAATAGAGCACCTTATACGAGTAGACGCCAGCATTGTGGAGTTTATCGACAATCGCCTCCGGTACCGTGCCTAAATCCTCACCAATCACCATGCAGCGCTGGCGCTGACTTTCCAGCGCCAGAATAGCGAGCAGATCGTCAATGGGATAGGCGACATACGCGCCTGCGGCGGCCGTTTCTCCTTGCGGAATCCACCACAGTCGCAGCAAAGCCATGACATGATCGATACGTAACGCCCCACAATCGCGCATATTCGCACGCAGCAACGTAATCCAGGGTTCATATGCCCGATCATACAAAGATTGCGGGTCCATTGGCGGCAGCCCCCAGTTCTGGCCAAGCGGGCCCAGAATATCCGGCGGGGCGCCTGTGCTGGCCGCTAAACAGTAAAGCCCGCGTTGGCTCCAGGTTTCCGATCCCCCTGCGGCGACGCCAACGGCCAAATCGCGATAAAGTCCAGGTGCCATCTGGTGCTGCTGGCACAGGTGCCAACAGGCGGCAAACTGACGCGCCGCCAGCCATTGCAGCCAGAGATAGAAACGAATCTCATCGCCATGTTCAATCCGAAACGCGTGTACGGCGGCCGTATCGGGTTGTTGATAGGCAGTGGGCCACGTTTGCCAGCCGTGACGCAGGGGATCTTCTTCGCGAAGCCAGGCCTGCAGGGCATCGAACAATCCCTGATGCAGCAGACTTTCACCGCCCTCAGCCACAAACGCCTCAAATGCCTCGGCCTGACTATCCTCTTTCTCACGCTGCATAAACTGCTGCCAGGCAAACCGCAGGGCATCCAGCTTAAGTGATGCCACCGTCGAATAATCGACCCAGGGCGCGTGACGCGCCTGGTGCAGCCTGTGTTGCGTTTCATCCGACTGCCACCAGCACTGCGCAGCGGCACTCAGGTTAAAGTCCTCAACCTCAGGAACGCTGATATAGAGCACGTTGAGCCAGCGCCGGGAAGACGGGCTATAGGGGCTGGCATCATCAGGTAACGCAGGAAAAAGCGCATGCAGGGGATTCAGCCCCACAAAAGCGCCGCCGCGCATGCCAACCGCCTTCACCATGTCCCGCAGGTCAGCAAAATCGCCGATTCCCCAGTTCTGATCCGATCGTAAAGCGTAGAGCTGGACACAGGTTCCCCAGCGTCTCTCGCCCCGTAGCAAGGCCTCCGGCTCATAGCAACGTGACGGTGTCACTATTATCTGGCACCTCGATTGCTGTGCATCCGCGTTTATCGTCAGAAGATGGTAACCTTCAGGCAGCGCCGGGAGCGTCAAAGACGCCTCAGGCTCGCAGTGCCCTGACCAGCGTTCACCCGATTCGCCCTCCAGGTGCCAGCGTGCCGGGCCAGCCAGAGAGGGCGTTAAACGGATGGGCAAACCCTGGGTAAAGACGGCGACCGGTGGGATAACGCCAGGGCCAGGGCCTGGCTGCATCGCCGCCAGCAAGCGATCGCGGGTCGATGCAGAAACCTGCCGGACCGCCCCATGCGCATCAACATATTCAGTGGCTACCCTGCCGATCCCGGCCGGATAATGAAGTGGTTTCATGCTGATCCTTAGCGTTTACGCTGCCAGATACGTTGCTGATAGTGACGAATCGACCGGTCGGCGCTGAACATGCCGCAGCGAGCGGTGTTGAGTATCGTGGCGCGCGTCCAGGCCGCTTTATCAGACCACAGTGCTTCAACGCGCTGCTGAGCGTTGAGGTAATGCCGGAAGTCGGCCAGCACCAGATAAGGATCGCCGTTTTTAGCCCCCAGACTGTGCAACAGCAGATCAAAAGCGTGCCGGTCGCCTGCGCTGAACGTACCATCCTCCAGTGACGTCAGCGCCTGGTCGAGCTGGGCGTCTTTTTCGCGCCATTTTCCAGGGGCATAGCCAGCGGCCTTGAGGGCGTTAACCTGTTCTACCGTATGACCAAAAATAAAGATATTCTCCTCGCCGACCTGTTCAGAAATCTCCACGTTCGCACCATCGAGCGTGCCAATGGTCAGCGCGCCGTTCAGGGCCAGCTTCATGTTGCCGGTGCCCGAGGCCTCTTTGCCCGCCAGTGAAATCTGCTCTGACAGGTCTGCTGCCGGGATAAGCCGTTCTGCCACAGAGACGTTATAGTCGGGAATAAACACCACTTTGAGGCGATCGGCCACGCGCGGATCGGTGTTGATGACGTCGGCCACCTTGTTGATGGCAAAAATGATATTTTTAGCCAACGCATAGCCCGGTGCCGCTTTCGCGCCGAAGATCACGACGCGAGGACAGCGGTTCGCCTGAGGATCGCTCACCAGGGTTTGCCATAAGGCGATGGTATGCAGCAGGCTGAGATGCTGACGTTTGTACTCGTGCAGCCGTTTGATTTGCACATCAAACAGGGCCTCGGGATTAACCTTAATCCCGGTGCGTTGCGCAATCCAGCAGGCCAAATCCACTTTATTGCGCTGTTTAATCTCGCTGTACGCCGTGCAAAACCCCGGATTATCCACCTGTTTTTCCAGCCCCTGAAGCGCATCCAAATCGTTGAGCCAGGGCTGATTAAGCGTTTTTCCGATAAGCGCCGCCAGTCGGGGATTACACTGATGAATCCAGCGGCGCGGTGTGATGCCATTGGTGACGTTGTGGAATTTTTCCGGCCACAGGGTGACGTATTCCGGGAACAGATCGTCTTTTACCAGCCGCGAGTGCAGGGCGGCCACGCCGTTTACCGCAAAGCAGGTCACCACGCATAAATTGGCCATGCGCAGCTGCTTACCGTGCACGATGGCCAGTTTCGACCAGACGGCCTTGTTCCCAGGCCACTGCCGGTTAACCGCCTCTTTGAGCTGGGTATTGATGGCGTTAACAATCTCCATGTGCCGCGGAAGCAGGCTGCGCACGATGTGAGTATCCCAACACTCCAGCGCTTCCGGCATCAGCGTATGGTTGGTGTAGGCAAAGGTGCGCTGGGTAAGGTGCCAGGCGTCCTGCCAACTGAGCTGATGGTCATCCAGCAATAGCCGCATCAGTTCAGGAATAGCCAGCGTTGGGTGCGTATCATTCAGCTGGATCACCTCATGATCTGGTAGGGTTTCAATGGCACGGCCCGCCAGACGGTGACGACGAAGGATGTCTGCCAGCGAACAGGCGCACTGAAAATACTGCTGCATCAGGCGCAGTTTTTTTCCTGCCTGATGGTTGTCGTTGGGGTAAAGCACTTTGGTCAGTTTTTCCGCATTAATGCCTTGCTTTTCCGCCCGTAAAAAAGCGCCGCCGTTAAACGTTTTGAGATCGAAAGGGTGCGCATGTTTTGCCTGCCACAGCCGCAGAGGCTGCGTGAGGCCATTCTCAAAGCCCACGACCGGCAGATCCCAGGCTTCGCCCTCCAGTTGAAACGCAGGCTGCCAGTGCGCTTTGCCATTCTCTGCGACGACTTTGCCGCCCAGGCCTACCTGCACCGTTAGCGCAGCATTATGTGTAAACCAGGGGTAGCGGTCGCGCTGCCAGTCGTCGGGCAGTTCATCCTGTTCACCTTCGACAAAGCGCTGACGAAACAGGCCATATTGGTAGTTCAGGCCATAGCCCGTTGCGGGCTGACCCACCGTGGCCATCGCGTCCAGAAAACAGGCCGCCAGCCTGCCCAGTCCGCCATTGCCCAGCGCCGGATCGCTCTCGCTTTCCAGCACCTCGCTCAGCGAAACATCCCACTGCTTCAGGGCCGTATTAACGCCGTCGAACCACCCTAAGTTGAGCAGGTTGTTGCCGGTCAGCCGCCCGGTGAGAAACTCCATAGAGAGGTAATTCACATGGCGCAAATCACCGGGTGCCGGGCGGGCGGGCAGCGCGTTGAGCATTTCTGCCAGCGCGCCGCTCAGAGCCTGCCACCACTGATATGGCGTCATTTCTCCTGCATCATGCAGGCCAAAGCGTTGCCACTGGCGCGTCAGCGCAGCGTCAAAACGGGAACGATCAAAAGGGTGCTGTGTCATAGCCGGGTGTCCTGTCGACAAAGAATGGGAATGAGGATGAGTCTGCCCTTGCGCGCGGAATCGCTCATCCTCCTGGCAAAAGTTCCGTCAGGATGAGGGCAAGGGAGGAGACGTTGAGGCAAGTCTGAAAATTTCACTTAAGTGTGATTAGACTCGCTTTTGTGAAGATTCGCTAAAGCGTCCGCTTGCTTTATCAGGAGGGATAGCTGAACGTGTGAGGAATAATTACGAAGCGTAAAAAAATGATGCGCCAGACGTTAACGGAGAAGCGTGCGTACATGTTAACCCCCTCTAAACTCAGCCGTCCTGTCCGCCATGAAGCCACGGTGAAACGGGAGCGGCTGATACGAAAACTTTCCGCTGCAGGTAACTACCGCCTGGTGCTGGTAACCAGTCCTGCAGGCTATGGCAAAACCACCCTGATATCGCAGTGGGCTGCAGACAAAGCCGATTTGGGCTGGTACTCCCTGGATGAAAGTGACAATCAGCCAGAGCGTTTTGCGGACTATTTAATTGCCGCCCTGCAGCAGGCCACGCACGGCAGCTGTAGCCGGAGCGAAGCGCTGGCAAACAAACGGCAGTACGTGAATCTGAATGCGCTGTTTACGCAGATTTTCAATGAGCTTCATGCCTGGCATCAACCGCTGTGGCTGATTATCGATGATTACCATCACATCACCAATCCGGTGATTCATGAAGCGATGCGTTTCTTTTTACGCCATCAACCTGAAAACGTTACCCTGGTGGTGCTTTCGCGTAATCTTCCCCAGTTGGGGATCGCCAACCTGCGCGTTCGCGAGCAGTTGATAGAGTTGAGCAGTCAGCAACTGGCGTTTACCCATCAGGAGGCGCAGCAGTTTTTCGATGCCCGCCTGCCTGCGCCGCTGGAGTCCGAAGATGCGGGACGCCTGTGTGATGACGTTGCAGGCTGGGCCACGGCGCTGCAGCTTATCGCGCTCTCGGCCCGACAGGGGGCGGGCGCGGCCCAGCACTCCGCGCGTCGCCTGTCAGGGATCAATGCCAGCCACTTAACCGATTATCTGGTTGAGGAAGTGCTGGATAACGTCAGTCTGACCACGCGCCATTTTCTGCTGAAAAGTTCGCTGCTGCGTTCACTTAACGCGCCGCTGATTACCCAGGTGACAGGCGAGGATAACGGCCAGTGCTGGCTGGAAGACATTGAGCGGCAGGGGCTGTTTCTGCAGCGGATGGATGACTCCGGCCAGTGGTTTAGCTATCACCCTCTGTTTGGCAGTTTCCTGCAACAGCGTTGCCAGTGGGAACTGGCTGCTGAACTTCCGGCGCTGCATCGGGCGGCGGCAACCAGCTGGATGGCGCAGGGCTTCCCGAGCGAGGCGATTCATCATGCGCGTGCTTCCGGTGACGCGGAGATGCTGCGTGATGTGTTAACCGAGCACGCATGGTCGCTGTTTAATCAAAGCGAGCTGCCTTTACTGGAGTCCTCGCTGAATGCACTGCCTTGGGCGATGCGGCTCGATAATCCCAGCCTGGTGTTGTTACAGGCCTGGCTGATGCAAAGCCAACACCGCTACGCAGAGGTGAACAGCCTGCTGGCCCGATTTGAGCAGGAAAGCCAGTGCGAAATTGATGCGGTATTACGCGGTGAATTTAACGCGTTACTGGCGCAGGTCGCCATTAACGATGGCAATGCCGATGAGGCGGAACGCCTGGCGATGCTGGCGCTGAATACGCTGCCTGAGAGCCGCCACTACAGCCGTATCGTGGCAACCTCGGTACATGGCGAAGTCATGCACTGTAAAGGCGAGCTGAGTAACTCGCTGGAGTTGATGCGCCAGACAGAGCAAATGGCGCGGCGGGATGAAGCCTGGCACTATGTGCTCTGGAGCCTGATCCAGCAAAGCGAAATTTTGTTTGCTCAAGGCTTCCTGCAAACGGCGTACGAGACTCAGGAGCGGGCCTTCGTGCTGGTCAAAAAGCAGCATCTTTCGCACTTTCCGCTGCATGAGTTTCTGTTGCGTATCCGCGCCCAGCTGCTGTGGGCCTGGGGCAGGCTGGATGAAGCCGAGCAGGCGGCACGCGAGGGCATGAAAGTGCTGCAGGGTTATCAGCCTCAGCAGCAAATACAGTGCCTGGGCTTATTAGTGCAAAGCGCAATTGCCCGGGGCAACCTGGACAACGCACGCAGCCTGTTGAACCGGCTGGAAAACCTGCTAAACAACGGCCGCTGGCACAATGACTGGCTCGCCAATGCCGATAAGGTCAGAGTGCTGTACTGGCAAATGACTGGCGATACGCAAAGCGCCAGTGAGTGGCTGCGTCAGACACCTAAACCGGCCTGCGCCAATAACCATTTTTTGCAGGGCCAGTGGCGAAACGTGGCACGGGCACAGATTTTGCTCGGGTATTACACGCAGGCAGAAGTGATTCTCGACGAGCTTAATGAAAATGCGCGGCCCTTGCAGTTGATGAGCGATCTCAACCGTAATGTACTGCTGCTGAACCAGATTTACTGGGAAACCGATCAGCGTGCAAAAGCGCAGCATGCGTTGCTGGATGCGCTCCGGCTGGCCCGCAGCACGGGGTTCATTAGCCACTTTGTGGTGCAGGGCGAATCCATGGCGCAACAGCTGCGTCAGTTATTGCAGTTGAATACCCTTGATGAGCTGGATAACCACCGGGCGCGCCGCATCCTTAACGAGATCAATAAGTATCATCGTCACAAATTTGCCCATTTTGATGAAAGCTTTGTCAGCCGTTTGCTGAATCATCCTGACGTGCCCGAGCTGATTCGTACCAGTCCGCTAACGCAGCGTGAATGGCAGGTGCTGGGGCTGATCTATTCCGGCTACAGCAACGAGCAGATTGCGGCGGAGCTGGACGTAGCCTCAACCACGATCAAAACCCATATCCGGAATCTTTATCAGAAGCTGGGGATTACGCATCGGGCTGAGGCGATGACTCAGGCGCAGTCGATGCTGAAAATGATGGGTTACGTCTGAGAAAGGCAACAGGCAGCGACGCGCTGCCTGTTCGCGCGGTTTAGTTAACCCGACGTGTATCAGGCATCAGTAGCGTGGCAAATCCCAGCAGCGGAAGAAAGCCACAGGCGTTATACACGGTAGTGATACCGTACCCGTCAGCCAGTTTCCCCAGCGCCGCCGCGGCGATACCGCCAATGCCAAACATGGTGCCGAACATAATCCCGGCGACCATCCCGGTACGGCCGGGCAACACTTCCTGCGCGTACACGACCAGCGCGGCAAATGCCGATGAAAAGACCAGGCCGATACAAACGGTCAGCACCACGGTCCAGAACAAATTGGCATGCGGCATCAGCAGCGAGAACGGGATAACACCCAGAAACGAGATCCAGACAACCGCTTTGCGGCCAATGCGATCGCCAATCGGTCCGCCGGCCAGCGTGCCAACCGCGACGGCGGCCAGAAAGGTAAACAGGTAGATCTGCGCCTGCGGAATCGGGAGCTGAAAGCGCTCAACCAGGTAAAAAATGTAGTAGTTACTGATTGAGGCAATATAGGTAAATTTTGCCAGCAGCAGCACGCCAACCACGGACAACGCCACTTTGACGTCCCTTGATGAAAGCGACCGCAGCGCCTGAAGGTTGTGTTTTTTCATGTGCGCATGGCCGTGTATCACCGTCCAGCGGCTGATGCCGGAAAGAATAATGACCGCAAACAGCGCAATGATCATCAGCCAGCCAACCGCTATCTGTCCATGCGGAATAATCAGCATCGCCGCCACTATAGGCGCAAACGCCGTGCCAATATAACCGCCGACCTGAAACGTTGACTGTGCCGTACCAAAGCGGCCGCCCGATGCCATTCTTGCAACCCGCGAGGCTTCCGGGTGAAAGGTTGCAGAGCCAACGCCAATCAGCGCCGAAGCAACCAACACCACGGAGAAGTGCGGGGCCATCGCCAGGAGTCCGATGCCAATCAGGGTCGAAACCATGCCAGACGGCAGCAGCCAGGGTTTGGGATGTTTGTCGGTGTACAGGCCGATCCAGGGCTGCAACAGCGACGCCGTCATCTGATAGATCAGCGTGATCAAACCAATCTGCGCGTAGCTCAGCGTAAAGTTGGTTTTCAGCAAGGGATAAATCGATGGCAGCATGGCCTGGATAAAATCGTTACAGCAGTGGGAAAATGCGACCGCGCCAAGAATCGACACCAGAATCTTCTGGCTGTCGTCAACGGTGGGGGGCAGATCCGGCTGGCTTGATTTTACGTCACTGGTGTAATCAGACATGAAGATTTCCGCTTAAGGCTTTACGTTTATTGACGTATCTTACTCCACGAAAAAATGGCGGTGCTGACAAACGTGCTATTTATGGCAAATTAGTAAAATAATTGTTAATGCTCATAACGTTTTACTCAGACAAACCGACACAGGCTTATCCTTGTACACACCATAGCGCGCGGTTTGTTGATAGCCGTGACGCTGATAAAACGCTACCGCACGGGTATTAACGACGCGGGTAGAAAGGCGAATTGCCTTGTAGCCGCGCGCCCGGGCAAGCTGCTCTAGGGCTGACAGCAGCGCCGCGCCGGTTCCCGCGTGCTGTCGGGTTGAAAACATGCGTTTCAGTTCGGCGGTTTCAGCGGAAACATGCACGAGTGCGCCGCAGCCAAGAGCGTTACCCACTTCATCGGTGGCAAGTATCCACAGCGCCCCGTCTGATGGCGTAAAGTGATGGGTTCCGTTGTCGCCGGTTATTGCCAACAGCTCGGCTGACAGGCGGGCCGTCAGCGTCTTTAGCGCGGGTGCGCTGCCGGGGACGATGTCGGTATGTATCATGGAGTCTGCCCCCAACGGCTGCGCAGATAATTCACGGCATCCTGCGTTTGCGGCTGATTCAGGAAATCTTCACGAAACAAGATGGTGCCATCAATCTGCGGGAGGGAATCGTTAAGATCCAGCTGTCTTTTCAGCTCCGGCACGCCACCGTTAATTGTCCATTCCGGCTCATTTTTCGCCGGCACGCCAACCTTGTATAAGGCGATACCGATATACAGGCGAGTTTTGGTCGGCTTGACCACGTTAGCCCACCAGTTTGCCAGCACATCATAGCGGGCAGCGCTGCGCGAGAAGGGCCAGTAGATTTGCGGCGCGATATAGTCCAGCAACCCTTCCTGCACCCAACGGCGCGTATCCGCGTAAGATTCATCGTAAGCGGCCGCGCCGCGCGTGTCTGAGCCTGCCGCATCATGTGAGCGGTTGCGCCAGACGCCCGCAGGGCTGACGCCAAATTCTACATTCGGCTTGAGCTGCTTGATGGTGTGGGAAACCTGCTCGATTAACAACTGTGTATTATGTCTGCGCCAGTCTGCTTTGGACGCAAAGCCCTGACCGTATTTAATAAAGGTCTGGCTGTCGTTCAGGGCAGAGCCGGGAGACTCGGCATAGAAGTAATCGTCAAACTGCACACCATCGATGTCATAACGCTTGACCACCTCAGCCACAATACTGGTTATCCAGTCACGGGCATCAGGAATGCCCGGATCGAGCACATAGCGATCCCCCGCGGTACGAATCCAGTCACGATGGAGCACAAATACGCTGGCAGGATGTTGCGACAGCGTGCGGTTTAGCTCGGCTACTGTTGAAGGTTTGGTATTCACCGATACACGGTAGGGATTGAACCAGGCATGTACCCGCATACCGCGCCGGTGCGCTTCATCGAGCATGAACTGCAGCGGGTCAAAGCCCGGATTCTGCCCAATTTTCCCGGTCATCATGTCTGACCAGGGCAGGATTTTTGAGTCCCAGAGCGCGGTTCCGTCAGGTTTAACCTGGAAGAACACCGTGTTGATTCCCAGACTTTTCAGTTTATCCAGCTTATCCGTCAACGCTTTTTTCTGCACCCGGATGCGCCCGTCGTCGCTGCTGATATTCACCGAGGCGAGCGGCGGCCAGTCGAGGCGTGAAACGGTTGTGAGCCAGACGCCGCGCATGGGGGCGTTATGCGGCACCGGTTGAGAAGGCGGCGCAGGTTTGCTGGCGGGCGGAAAAGGCGTAACCAGTGACTTAGGCGGCGTCGAGGCGCAGCTGACCAGCAGTAAAGCCGAGGCTAACAGGCCGGGTTTTACCGCCGCGTTAAGGCGGAAAAGATTGCGAAGGCTGATGATGATAAACTCCGTGTAGCGCAGTCCTTGATGCAGGCTATTCTGATCCTATTTGCCGCAAAGTCAATCAACCCTGCCAGCATCAGGTCACGCAGTTTGCCTTACCCGGCGCCTGAACTTTTTATGCTGAGGCGTAACCTGAGCAAAGGAGCGATAAATGAAAACATTTAAAGGCAATAAACAGTCATTGCCGGTTCGCTATTGCAAACAGTGTCAGAAACCGATGACCTGGCGCAAAAAGTGGGAAAAGTGCTGGGAAGAGGTGCAATATTGCTCCGAGCGGTGCCGTCGGCAGCGGCGAGCCACTAATGCAGATGCCTGAAAGCCGGTAGAAAGCGGGTGTTTTTGCCTGCAATAACCTGCCATGTAACATTTAGCAAAAGTTATCCTGGCTTTTACATCACTGTTCCCACGCACCAACGCAATTACTGTACCAGGCTTAAAGAAAAGCCAATAACAGTGATTGTGGAGCAATATGAAAGAGCAAGAGAGCACATCAGGCATTCATACCTATGACGGTGCGGCGGGCGGCTGGGGCGCGTTAAAAGCAGTGGCCGGTGCCATTCGCGGACAGATGGCGGTAACCCAGGATGTCATTGCGCTGTTCAAGGTCAACCAACCTGAAGGGTTTGACTGTCCGGGCTGCGCCTGGCCCGATCCCAAGCATACTTCATCGTTTGAGTTCTGTGAAAACGGCGCAAAAGCGGTTTCCTGGGAAGCAACCAGCAAACGCACCACACCTGAATTTTTTGCGGCGCATACCGTTACCGAGCTATGGGGGCGCAATGCCCATGAGCTTGAAGGCGAGGGCAGACTGACGCATCCGATGAAGTATGATCCCGCCAGCGATACCTATCAGCCCATTGCATGGGAAACGGCCTTTAACGAAATTGGCGAGCGACTGCGGAGTTATCAGGATCCCGACAGCGTGGAGTTTTACACCTCCGGCCGCGCCTCTAACGAAGCGGCGTTTCTCTGGCAGCTGTTTGCCCGCGAGTTTGGGACCAACAATTTCCCCGACTGCTCAAACATGTGCCATGAGCCAACCAGCGTAGGCTTACCCGAATCCATTGGCATCGGCAAAGGCACGGTGGAGCTGGATGATTTTGACCACTGTGATCTGGTGATTTGCATCGGTCACAATCCTGGAACCAACCATCCCCGCATGCTGGCAACCCTGCAGGAGGTGTCAAAACGCGGTGCCAAAATCGTCGCCATCAACCCACTGCGCGAGCGCGGTCTTGAACGTTTTACCGCGCCACAGAGTCCGGTTCAGATGATAACCCTCAGCTCAACGGAACTCGCCTCAACCTATTATAAAATTCGGGTAGGCGGCGATGCCGCGATGCTGAAAGGCGTGATGAAATGTTTGTTGGCGATGGATGATGAAGCTAAAGCGAACGGCAACCCTGGCATCTTCGATGACACCTTTATTGAACAACATACGCAAGGCATTGACGCGTTAAAGGCCGATTTGGCTGCGACAGACTGGGATCATATCCTGAAAGTGTCCGGTATGACGCGCGAGCAAATCCAGCATATTGCTCACCTTTATGCCAATGCTGAACGCACAATCATTTGCTACGGCATGGGGATTACCCAGCACCAGTATGGAACGCAAAATGTTCAGCAGATTGCCAATCTGCTACTGTTGCGCGGCAATATGGGCAAGAAGGGCGCAGGAATCTGCCCTTTACGCGGTCACTCTAACGTGCAGGGCGATCGTACCGTTGGCATCACTGAGATTCCCTCCGAAAGCCTGTTGAACAGCCTCGAAAAGGTCTTTGGCTTTAAGCCACCGGCCAAACATGGTCACAGTGCGGTACAGGCCGTTCAGGCGATACGGGATGGCAAAATCAACGCGTTGCTCTGCCTCGGCGGTAACCTGGCCGAAGCGATGTCTGATCCTCAGGTGACGTTTCCTGCCATGCGCAAGCTGGACATGGTCGTGCATATGGCCACCAAGCTGAACCGGTCGCATTTGCTTCTGGCAAAACACAGCTATCTGTTCCCGGTGTTAGGCCGCACAGAGATCGATCGGCAGCAATCCGGCGCGCAGAGCGTCACGGTTGAAGACTCCATGTCGATGGTGCACGCATCACGCGGTACCCTTGATCCTGCCTCACCGCATCTGAAATCCGAACCCGCGCTGGTTGCAGGCCTGGCGAAAGCCACACTGCCGGGCACGGTAGTGGACTGGGACAGCATGATCGCCGATTACAGCCTCATTCGCGATGCCATCGAGAAAGTGGTGCCGGGCTTTGAAAACTTTAATGAGCGCCTCCAGCAGCCTGGCGGGTTTCGTTTACCCAACGGCGCCTCCGAGCGAGTCTGGCACACGTCGTCGGGCAAAGCGCAGTTCCTGGTCATGGAAGGCATCAATGAAGATCCGCGCTCGCTGAAGTGCCACGACCTGGTGTTGACGACATTGCGCAGCCACGACCAATATAACACCACGCTGTACGGCCTTGACGACCGCTATCGCGGAATCAAAGGACGCCGTGATGTGTTGTTTATCAGTGAAAATGAGGCGGAAAAAAACGGTGTCCGCATGGGCGATCGGGTGAATGTGATTGCGCTGGATCCTGACGGAAACCCAACGCATCGTCGTATTGATAATCTCACCATTGCCGTACATGACATGGCTGAAGGTTCGGTCGCAGCTTATTATCCCGAGGCCAACGTACTCATACCGCTGGACAGCTACGACACGAAAAGCGGTATTCCTTCCTATAAAAGCACCCCGGTAATGATGGAACTGGCCCAGACAGAGGCGCCGGCGGATAGCGCAACGCGCCGCTAACGGTTTTCTGCTGGTCTAAACCAAACCTTAACGAACGGCCATCTGAGTGGAAATCTCTACTCAGATGGCTATAATCGCCGGGAATTTTACTCATGAGGCAATCAACCTTGGACACAAGTCCCGAACGATTACACCTGGCTTCTGCAGTAAGATAGTCTTCTGGCTGTCTTAACTGCGCGTTAAGATGGCGGCTCAATCTTCCCTCCATAACGTGATGTGCTCTGTGCATCAGCGCCCGCTGTAATCCATTTTATTCATCTTTATTTTTCCGTACTGCGCATACGTGCGTAGCGGAGAGAGGTTTATCATGGACTGGAAAATCTTTTTACTGCGCGTGTCGGCTGCGCTAATTCTTGGCGCGCTGATTGGCTGCGAACGCCAGCTGCGCCAACGTATGACCGGCTTGCGTACGAATGCGCTGGTGAGCACCGGCGCCTGCTTGTTCGTTCTTATGACTCAATCTGTGCCGGGCATTGCCAGCGACGCGACGCGCGTTGCCGCCTATGTGGTTTCTGGTATTGGTTTTCTCGGCGGCGGGGTGATTATGCGCGACGGATTAAACGTTCGTGGCCTGAACACTGCCGCCACCTTGTGGTGTACCGCGGCCGTTGGGGTGCTGTGCAGCATGGGATTATTGCTTGAAGCCGCGATTGGCTGCATGGTGATTCTGTGCGCCAATATCCTGCTGCGCGAGCTGGCGCTGGGCATTAATCGTCAGTCCATCGTCTCCGCCGACGAAGCGGTGCAACATTATAAAGTGCAAATTGTCTGTCTGGCTCAGGATGAAGTTCAGGTACGCAGCCTGATGCTGCACAGCCTGGGCAACAGCGGCTTGCGCCTGCAGTCGCTCCATAGCGAAGATATGGATCCGCCACATCGTATGGAAGTGAATGCTGAAGTGATGGGACAGCCCAGCATGACCGGACAGCTGGAAAGTTTGGTGAGCCGCATCAGCCTGGAGAAAGGTGTCAGTTCCGTGCGCTGGCAGGTGTGCGGGTTGGATCCGAGTGAAAACGGATAGAACAAAAAACAGGCGTCGCTACGTGAATTCTGAGGAACGGGCAGGGGAAGTTATGGGTCAGAATTGGCGTAGCGTTGTTATCCTGCTTTTAAAATACTTAGCTAAAAACATCCAAAATTTAATTTTTATGTAAAATAAAATGCTGAGGAAAACGCCTTTAAGTATATCTTATTTTGGCATGAGATATCTGAACATAAAATAAAGAGTTAACACCCTCGGGGGGGATGTTAATCTCGCTAATGTTTTTCTTTCTTAATACATTAAAGAGATGTGTTTGTGTTACTAGATGTATATTTTTATATTTTAATGTTGGATGTTGTGTCAATAAATTTCCGTCATTGGGGTGTAATTGCGCAATTCAATTCAGGAGGCTAATGGATTTCCGTATTTAAACAGAGTGTAAACAAAGGGTAGGAAAAAAAATTATCTAATAAGAAATTCATTATGATTTTATTTATTTTGAACATGCTCAAATTAACCATGTTTTAGTTTAACATTTACCAGTCAAGTTTTTGAGCGTTTTAAATTTACGACTCATGAGCGGTTTATATTTTTAATAAATTATAGGTTTTATGTTAAAAAAAGGAAGTTTTTCCGCCACGGCTTCATCATTATAAAGGATACGGAATGTCGCACTTTATACATTCATTCATTTTCTGTTCTACATTCGCATTGAGTACTCTGGCTACCAAAGCCTATTCCTCTGATCATATCAGCGCCTCAGCGTGGAGAGAGACAAAGGAAACTGCCTATCCAACGCTCTGTGATAAACATCAGATTGAATTATTCTCATGCCCTGATAAATCACGGCACACTATTGCATTGTGCATGACTAGAAAAGATGAATTGATAAGCTTTGTCTACCGGCAGCATCGAATAAAGAAAAGCATTCAGCTGAACAGCATCCAACGGGCTATGGATAGCCCGTCAAATGGACCATCTACCATATTGCAAGCTGAAACAGGAAAAGGCTTATTTCGATTTTATCTTGATGAAAATTCTTCAGATTCAGATGAAAATTATCCAGGAGTGGTGACTCTGAACGGAAAGGTCGCTTTCGCATGCATCCACGACCAGAGAACATATCGAACCCCTACATATATTATTAAATCGAAACAAGGTGAAGATGATCTGGTAAATCTCTGGCATATTAAATTCAATGCTTTTTTTGAAAAAGAACAAAAAGATAATCCAGAATTACATGAAGATAAAATGTATGATCTATGGGGATCATGGCCGGAGTAATCATTTAATTTGTAAGCGAGTGCATTTTAAATTAAGAGTGAATTAAAGATTACTTAAACCGATTATGCCGTTAAGTCAATGATGAGGAAAAAATGGGGTTTTGTAAGGAAAAAAAAGAAAGTAATTATAAATTCAGAAAAAAAGTAAAGCCAACTATGTTTACATTGGTTTTACTCCTGTCACTTCCTGGTGCTTATATATATTTTGACTTCACAAAATACAGCGCTCTTGGCCATTTAAACTCAACAATAGAATTCATTATTATTATTTTATATGTACTGATTTTCTTTTTTAGCTTAATAAAAAGGAAGTGGCATTATTTATTTGTTCTTGTGTTGTCAGTTACCATGGTCGTTATTTATCCTTATTCAGGTTTGAAAGATTTAATTATTCATAAAGGATTTTATACACTTAGAGGTCAGTTTTATAAAAACTTATCACACTGTGCTCTGGAACATTATGGTAAAAATCAGGAGCAAACACTCGCCTATTGTTTTAGAACATACCCTGAAATAGAGGGGGGGAATTATGATGTTTTTTATGATACTGGTGGAGAATTGATGTTACCGGAAGATAGTCGTTCTTGCTCGTGGTATAAAGCCTGGTACTCAATTGCCAGAGAAAAGAATGACAGCATACTCTACGGTGTTGCTAAAGAAATAAGTATGCCTTCAATACTCTTTAAAACATCTGATGTTGGTCATTCTTTTTACGCTGTTGAATATGATTTGTTTGATAAAAATTTCAATTATTACCCCAGCTATCACTGCGCCATAAAATAAAAAATTAACAGCAATCTTAAGGAAAAATAATGGAAAAACTAGGTGCCACATCAATTTTTACAGTGTCAGGCTTCGATGCTAACAATGTAGGACATCCAGTTGTAGACGCACATTACATAGTTGATATGACCTGCTCCCCGTTGATTAATACACCGTGATGTTAGTAATGTCTTCATAAGCCACATGAGGACATCCCCATGAAGAAGCGATTTTCCGACGAACAGATCATCAGTATTCTCCGCGAGGCAGAAGCCGGGGTTTCGGCCCGGGAACTCTGTCGCAAGCATGCCATTTCAGATGCCACCTTTTACTCCTGGCGCAAGAAGTTCGGCGGCATGGAAGTTCCCGAAGTGAAGCGGCTCAAGTCGCTTGAAGAGGAGAACGCCCGCCTCAAGAAGCTCCTTGCCGAAGCCATGCTGGATAAGGAGGCACTTCAGGTGGCTCTGGGGCGAAAGTACTGACGACAGACCAGAAGCGGGAAGCCGTGGAGGTCATGTGTGAGGCAATGGGTCTGTCGCAACGCCGTGCCTGCAGTCTGGCTGGTCTGTCACTTTCAACCTGCCGTTATTCGGCCCAGCGTCCTGCTGCTGACGCGCAACTGTCTCTACGGATCACAGAGCTGGCACTTGAACGCCGGCGATTTGGTTACCGGCGGATCTGGCAGTTATTGCGCCGGGAGGGCCTTCACGTCAACCATAAGCGGGTTTACCGCATCTATCACCTTAACGGTCTGTGTGTAAAACGCAGGCGCCGCCGTAAGGGTCTGGCGACTGAACGGCTTCCGCTTCTCCGCCCGGATGCGCCGAACATGACATGGTCAATGGATTTTGTCATGGATGCACTTGCCAGCGGCCGCCGGATTAAGTGCCTGACCTGCGTAGATGATTTCACGAAAGAGTGTCTGACGATCACAGCCGCTTTCGGGATTTCAGGTGTTCAGGTCACGGCGGATTCTGGACAGCATTGCGCTGTTTCGTGGATATCCTGCGACAATAAGAACCGATCATGGTCCGGAATTTACCTGCCGCGCGCTGGATCAATGGGCCTTTGAACATAGTGTTGAGCTGCGCTTAATCCAGCCAGGCAAGCCAACTCAAAACGGATTTATTGAGAGTTTTAACGGTCGCTTTCGGGATGAATGCCTGAATGAGCACTGGTTCAGCGATGTTCTTCATGCCCGGAAAATCATTAATGACTGGCGGCAGGACTATAACGAGTCCAGACCTCATTCATCGCTGAATTATCAGACGCCATCTGAATTTGCAGCAGGCTGGCGAAACGGGAAACATGAAGAAAAACCCACCGACATTACTAACTGAAGGTTGTATCTAATACTGGGGGCTGGTCAGAGGCTGCAATTCAATTTTTGAAAAAAAGTTTTGATAATTACAGTCAGGGACGACCACCCACTACTACATCAGTCCACGGAGACCTGGATAGCAATAAACATCATCACGAAGCTTTTCAGATACTGATACTGAGACATCTGGAGACTGGAATGATCATGCGTGACTATTACGCACTTTGTAGTCTGGCCACGCATCTTGACTGACAACGAGGCCAGGATGTCTTTTCACTCTGGTTAAGCTAAGTTAAATTACCAGATTAACTGGCGCCTGTTGGTTCTGCAAAAATATCCTCTTAACCGTCTGATGAGGGATAAGTCACCGTCTCTTATTCTTTGCGAGGCTAAACATTACTGCAACTGTCCGGGCGACAGCATTACAAAACCGAAAATAACTGTTGCGTAAAAGCCTTTCCGTGGCGGCAGTGTCAGTGATTCGCGCAGATCATTGCCCGAGAAGGTCCCTTGCCCGAGCTGCATCCATGCTGAACCGCACGCCGAGCTGGCGTGTCACGTCCAGCGCAAACACCCGCGTATACCATTCGGTCGACTTCGCGTCCTTGTGGCCCATCAGGGTCTGAATGACCTTCTGGGGTACCTGGTGCTGAACCAGGTGCATCGCAAACGAATCCCGGAACGTTTTGGGCGTGACCGGCCGGATGGAGAACGTGACGCCGTCACGCTTTGCGGCTTCAACTGCCTGACTTATCCAGCTGCGGGCGGTGTCTTCGCTCCGGATATCCCAGAGCCGTGCGCCCGGGGCGGGCTGTGCGATCGCAAACCATTCCCTGAGCCGCTGGACGAAGGCCGGATCGGTGAGCGGCACGGCGCGCGGCGGGTTATCGCGTATCTCTGCCTGCGCCTCCTGCTCAGCCTGCTGTTCTTCTTTTGTCGGGCGCCCGCGGCGACGGGACCGGCTGCCGGCAGATTCCTCCAGCCTGCGCTGCTTGAGCGTGCGCAGCACCACAAACGGCGAGACGAGCGGAGCCGCGCTCAGCGGATCGTCCAGCACAAAATCCCCCTTGGTCAGCGGCAGTATTTCATTGAGCCGGCCGCCGGTGTTCAACAGCGTATCGATAAACAGGCGTTTGCGGAGATCGGTCACCTTTGACAGCAGCACGGCCACCTCGGGGGCGAGCAGGTAGCGTGGCATGTCGGTGCCGTAGGCGGCGGCCAGGTTTCGCAGCGCGACCGCACTTTCATAGTCAAAATAGCGTGCAGCGCCGGAAGTGTTCACATTGTGACCACTGGCGTCGCTGTGTGAAATCTGCGTCATTTCGCGGGGCAAAGTACCCAAACTTTTAATCTCCGTTATCAGCCGGTGTGGAACGTATTTTCGCGCATCTGTAAAGGGTTTTCGATGAGAATAAATCGATCCGCAACGGATCCTTTCTGGATCGGTTTCCCGGCTTTTCTCCCGTATATGGAGAATAACCTGGTCAGACGGAAATAAAAAGCAGGCTCCCGGCGCAGTTTCACGCACTCTCAGTGATGCTAACCCTCTGGTGATAATGAAGAAAATGAAAAAGCCGGGCAGGGCGAAGGCGTCCAGGTACTCTGGTATGAATACCTGGTCAGGAACGGAGTTGTGGAATAATGTCAGTATTATAGTGGTCATCAAAACGGTCGTGTTCGTTCCGCATCAATACGCCAAGTGAGCTGCTCCCTATGACCTGATAGCTGGAAAGTATATTGAGGAGCATCAGCTGTGTGAAAGGTGACAGTTCATTACACTTAAAGGATGAAGGACTGGGTCCGAGCGAGAATGAACAGGATAAAAAACAGACGTAGTTTCATTAATTCTGGCAAAAAAGCAGGAGAGTTATGCGTCAGATTTTGCACAGCATAGTGGTTATCATCTTAATGACATAGCCTGACCACTGAATAAATTTTCACATCGTTCATGTCAGACACTACAGTCATTGCCTAAATTAATACCCCATAAGAAATGATAGTTGTGTCAGATTAATCACATGTCATTTACAGATCACTTCATTTTTAGCCTGTTTATTTTTCTTTAAGGTTTATAAGAAACTTAATTTAAAAATTAAATTAGAATTTTCATCTGCCACTACTTAAAAAATCACCCCCCCTACTTTTAAGTTATTTATAAAAAGTACTAGCTGTAAAAAAGAAAAAACCTTTGCTTAAACTATTTTTGTGTCTATGTGTAAGATAATTTTATTTTGTTTATCATTATATGTGTAAATATTTATGCTTCTAGCACTATACTTATGATTAAATGAAGTTTAAACAATGCATAAATAAATTAAAAACAAGTGGCGAAAAATCTCCATTGCACTTAAGGTGTTTTAAATTGTCAGGCGGTGTGAAGAAATAAAAATTAATTTTAGCTTCAGGATGATTAATAACCACCCATAAATATAAATAGTCTAGAAATGACAAGATGATATAATAACCCATGAATGGGTGAAGTTATTTTTCCATGTTGACAATATATGATATTGGCGAGAATTTTTTATATTTCTACTGTAAGCTTAATATTATAAGGGACTTACTTAAGATATTTATTTCTTTAAAATAATTCTATCTGTTAGCTTCCCAATCTCTTTGTGCTCTTTTTTCTAATTTAAACCTTCAGAAAAAACCTGGGATTTCAAAAGGAACTAAAATGTTCAATTTCTTTAGTATTCTCTTAATTAATTGTATTTTAATTTCAAATCTGGCAATCATAAAAGTATATGCTTCTGATAATATTGATGTAAAGGCATGGGTGCAAACCCCAGAAACATCCTATCCAACAATATGCAATAAAGAACAAATAGAGATTTTCTCATGCCCGAGCAAATCGAAAGAAACTATAGCTATTTGCATGAATAGTGCAAATAAACAAATGTTTTTTGCATACCAAGAAAATTTAAATATTAAAAACCTGAAACTAGATAAAATAAAACAAATTGTTAATATCCCAAAAAGCGGTGCATCAACAATATTGCAGGCTGAAACAAAAAAAGGTTTATTTCGTCTATATTTCGATGAAAATATTAATGACAATCCAAGCGCAGTCACTATGAACGGAAAGGTAAGTTTTGAATGTGTTCACAATCAGGAAGCATATAGAACTCCCACTAATATTGTTAAATCGGCACAAGGGAAAGATGAAATAGTAAATATCTGGCAGCTTAAGTTAGCCCCATTACTTAAAGAACAACAAAAAAATAACAGTATAATTTATAATGAAAAAATCGGTGACTTGTGGGACTCCTGGCCAAAATAAATTATCATTACTTTAATATAAGGAAACGATCATGTCTGCAAGTGAATTTATTGATAAACAAACTCTCATTGACCAACTCAAACAATATCGAACGACGGCTTTTGCTACAGAAGATGGTTCGAGACCATCAGTCTTAAACGAGTTTAACTGGGCAGGTGGATATAGTTCTTATTCTTTCGGATTGTATCAATTTGATGTTAGAAACAATGATCTTGCAGAGGACGCGCTAAGGTCCATGGGCTTTACTGACACTCAAATTGACCAACTATCCCAAAGAGGTACTCTTGGTAATGACGTTAAAACAGCATTAAGCGAACAGCTACAAGCTGCTCTGGCAACTACTGCTGGTAAGCAGATCATGGATAATTTGCTTAACAATTATGAAGCGCAATTAGTTCACACAACTACCAATCTCCTTGATATTACTAATGACGATATTTATTCGCAAATAGCTTCAGAACCTGAATCTATACAGCGTATTTACGACATCGCAAATCAGTTTGGTACCAGCCTATTACGCCAATTCGGAGGTTTCTTATCGGGACAATCAATCGTAACTAACGGTATTTCACTTACATGGAGTGATTCTTTAACTGCTTCTGAGAACATGGAAAACTGGTTTTCAGCGGCAGATCCGGGCGATGCAACGCGCAGTGATGCCTTCAATAATACCGTGTCCAAAGAATCTCTCCCTGAAACCATTATAAATATTACAAAAGGTGATGGAGATGATGCAACAATAGCGGCATTTAGTGAATTAAAAAACGTTCAGCTTAATGTTGACAGTGGTATAACTGTTAACATTACTGGAGAAACTGGTAACGATACATTTAATCTCGGAAATGGCAGTAGTGTAAATACCTCAATGACATCCGAAAAAAGCAATACATACTCTTATTCTACTTCGGATGGAAATACAAGCTTTGCAACTTTGGTTGGTAATAATTCGGCAGCTACTATCTCATCCTCATCTGGAAGGCTTGATATTACAGCTAATAACTCTGTTATTAATCTAGAATCTGATGCTGAAGTCAACATTATAGGTAACGGCAATGTAATAACAGGTGGTTCATCAGATAACGTTTCAGTCTTTGGAAATAACAACAGTGCTTTCATGGGCGATGACTCCACAGGAACAATTGTCGGAACGGGGAACAGTATAACAGGGACTGATACTAATAAATTTAATATTTACGGTGATGCTAATAATACCAATCAGATCACAGAAACAAAAATAAACAACTTCGACGGCACATCGGAAACGACCGTCTATAACGAATCCACTGGTAACTGGAGCACCGTGACCAGTAAATATAGTGGTGAAAACGAAACGGGCACTCTCCTTAGTACATTGACAAATAATCTGGATGGCACATCTACAGAAACAAATTACAGTGGTAATACCACCACAACGAATAGTTATTTGGGTCTTAACGCACAAGGAAATTTAACCGAATCGCTGGTTAATAACCCGGACGGTACTTCGGAGGATACTGTTATTGACAGAACCGAAGGGAACTGGACTATGGTGATGAACCAGTATAGTGGTCTGAATGACACAGGACACCTAACGTCGTCTCTTGTTAATAATGTAGATGGTACCTCCAGTAATACACTCTATGGTTCACCTGGAGGCAATGTTGTTTCAATGACAGAAACTTTCTCCCAGGCCTTTGGAACTGGAGAATTAACTAAAACAGAATTCAATTATTCAGATGGTACTTCCGAACAAGTTAATTATGATAAAGAATTTGATTTAAGCTGGACTTCTGAGACAGACAGGTTCGCTAGCTGGAATGCGGCCGGTGCATTGAATTTAACGCTACTTGATACAGCACCCACAGGCCTGGGCAGCTCCTCTTATACTCCCAGTGGAGATAGTTGGGGGGCAGCAGGAGCCCAGCTTAATTTTGACACCGCAAATCTTACTGTTCCTAGCTTTGTTTCAGTGCCTTCTTTTTCAGATACCTTACTCAATGGCGCAGCAACATCAGACTCCTTCACTAACTTTACTGCTGACTCACTTCAAACTGAAAGCCTGGCCGTTGGAAACTGGATTTCTGACGCTTCGCAATATTCCTTCGATGCGCAAATACCAGATGTGGTAACAAGTGATCTTTATGGCGGTCTGGCGGGTGACCCAGGCGATGATGGCGACGATGACGGGAGCGCGGATGGTTCAGGAGACGGTTCAGGAGACGATGGTAATGGCGATACCTCAGCTGGAGACAGTGGAGATAACGGCGATACAGGAGATAATGGAGATTCAGGTAGCGATAATTACAACCACAGCAGTGGTGGTGACGATGGCGACGGTGGTAGTAGCGACGGCGGTAGTGACGGCGGTGGTGATGGTGGTGACGGCGGTGGTGGTGGTGGTGGCGATCCATTAGTCATGAGTCTTGACGGGCATCCGATACAGCTTATCCCGCTAAACCTGTCGCATGCAGTCGTAAACATTGCTGGTCAGTCGTCAACTTCGGGCTGGATCGGCTCGGACACCGGCGTTCTCGCAATCGTGACGTCGGCTGGAACACAAATAATTAATCCTTCCCTGGTTAACGGTGCCGGGGATGCAATGGCAGTATTGGCCAGCTATGACCTTAACAAAGACGGCGTGATTGATGCCTCTGATGTGGTCTTTAACCAGTTGCGCGTGCTTGCTGATCCGACAGGTAACGGCAGTGCTCAGGCACAGGCTTACACACTTTCACAGCTTGGAATTCAGTCTATTCGTCTGCAAAACGAAACACTGTCAGTCAATGCGCAAGGCAATCAGGTATCTGGTGTCGCGACGGTGATATTCAGCAATGGCAGTATCGAACCGATTGAAAACGTAAACTTCGCTCAGGGTAGCAGTAACGCTACGCCAGGATGGAACGGTACCGTCAATCCCGTCTGGCAACAGATTCTGAACATGATCGATGGGGCGTTTAACAGCTCTGCATATAGCGTGATTGATAACGGAAGCTTGCCAGACGGCGCTAATGCGTCAAGCACTCCCAGTCAGATTCAGCAGGTTGCCAGTAATGATAACACGGCAATTATGTCGCGAATTTCCGCCGACTCAAGGCATAATGGTATCGTTTTGAATGACAATACTAAAGTAAATATCAATGGTACCAATAATTCAGTAACTGTCCATAACAGCGACAGCGGTACAATTAATGGTGGAAATTTTGCATTAGCTTTCGAAGGTAATGGCTCTGCAATTACCACCAATGGCAACACTGAAGTTGTCACGATAGGGGGATCCGGGAACAGTATTACTGCTAATGGTGATAAAAATATTATTGTTATTAACGGAGCAAATAACAGTGCCACTACCAGTAACAGTACATTACTGACAGCAAACAGTACTCAGGCTGTGGTCAACGGGCTGTCAAATATTGTTGGCCTTGGAAACAATGATAATGTCACAACGAACGGCAACAGTTTCACTTCTGCTATACAGGGTAATTCATCAACGCTTACAGCAAATGGTAACAACAATCAGATTCTGATTACCGGAAATAACGATACCGTATGGGCGAACGGCAGTGGTGACGTGGTCGTTATGGATGGTCAGGCTGACACGGCTAATGTTGGTGGTGGCAGCGTATTTTTTGCAAATGACAGTCAGGGTACAGTCAAAGGCAGTGTGGGTGTTGTCCGTGCAGGCAGTAATGAAAACCTGCAGGTAAACGGAAGCGGCTTTTCGATCACCACAAACGGGACTGCCTCCCAAATTATTGCTAATGGTGATGGAAACAACATCATCACCAAAGGCAGTAAAAACACCCTTGTCATGAATGGCGGAAGAGCTGTGATGACAACGGAAGGTGATACCAACAGCTTAACCGTTAATGGTGACAACGCGAAATTTTTCGTTGAAGGAAACAGCAACACACTTGCTGCGAACGGAAAGGGAGACACTGTCTATATTAAAGGCCAGGGAGAGGACGTAACGCTGTCCGGCGGTACTGCCATACTCGCAGACAATGATTCACTGATCATCAATGGTGGTAATGATACGGTTGCTATAGGTAATAATGAAACACTCACAGCAAACGGCGGTGAATACAATTTCTATCTGCAGGCAGATAATTCGTCTGTCACGAGTAACGGCGACAACGAAACAGTATTTGTATCAGGAAATAATGATAACTTTACTGCAAATGGACAACACAGCAATGTGGAAATATCCGGACAGAATGACAGCCTGGCTACAGGCGGTGCACAAATAGTTTTGTCTGATGCCAGCCAGCTCACTCTCAACGGCAATAATGATGCTGTTCATATTGGTAATGCAGACTTAATCACTGTTAACGGTGGCGGCTCAACATTGCTTGCAGAAGGAAGCGCATCATATATCACTGCCAATGGTGATAAAGAAGTGGCTATCGTTAAAGGTGTAAATAACACCATCACACTGAACGGTGCAAAAGCTGTTGTTACTGTTGTCGGCAACAACAATATGCTGACAGCGAATGGTCCTTCCACCTGGATTCAGATGCAGGGTGAAAACGACGATATTGTGGCAAACGGGCCAGGTGATATTGTCCTGTTACAGGGTGAAAACAGTAAACTGACAATCGGAGACGGTACTGTTGCTGTCTCTGATGATACTCAGGCAACCTTGTCAGGCGTCGATGACAGTGTCACGCTTGGAAACAGAGATAACGACACCATTAATGGCGGTGACTTTGTCATTAACCTCACTGGACAGCAGTCCACTGTTGTCGCTAACGGTGATCGTGAGGTAGTCACCGTTAAAGGCAATCAAAATACGTTTACGACCAATGGCGGACATTCTTTTAATGTTGTTTCAGGAAATAACGACAGCATCACGGCCAATGGTGATATGAATAATATTGATATTCATGGGCAGCAGAACGTTATTTATGCCAATGGTTCGGGGGATGAAATTTCACTGGATGGCAGCCAGGACGACCTCCATACGAGCGGGAATGCTGTATCAGTTAAAAACAATACCCAGGCATGGTTAAATGGCGGGGGAAATAAAGTCGTCCTGAGTGACAATGATAATATATCAATCAATGGCAGCGGTTATTCATTAAATTTCAACGGAGCAGGGAGTAGTGCTTCGCTTCAGGGAGACTGGAGTAACATAACGCTGAATGGCTCAGGCAATACGTTTACGGCTAACGGCAACAGCGACAGTATCCAGATGAACGGAAATGGCAACAATGTCAGCGTTAACGGAACGGGTGGAGAAGTCAGCTTAACGGGAACGGGCCAGACGGTCGTCATGGAAAATGGCAGTGTAATAGCTGCTGCCGATGCGCAACTCATTCTTCAGGGCCATGGCAACATAGTCACCGCGGGCAAAGTTGCTAATGTTGAAGTCGATGGCGGAGATAACTGGGTTAATGCGCAGTCAACAGACACAGTCTTGCTGAAAGGTAGTGAAAATGGTGTCGGCTTTAACGGTAATGGCGGGCAACTTACCGTTGATGGTAATGGTCAGTATGCTCTGATGAACAGCGGTAATGCTGTTTTAGAGGCAGGAGCAAGCCTGAATCTCTCGGGTAACAACAATACTGTTACTGCGGCTTCGAACGGTTCACTGGATATTTCCGGCACGGGTAACGTGTTACAGATGACCAGCTCGTCTCTTACGCTGGACAGTGTTTCGTCAAACAGTAATGTGAACAGTGGTTTCCAGGTTAAAGGATTTGGTTTTACCTCCTCTGCAAATGGTCAGTATGCCAATGCATCTGAATCACTTAAAGCCATGCAACAGACCGGCGCTAACTCAACACAAATTGTGGTGACTCAGTATCTGGATTCTGTGACAAGCGACAGCATTGCAGCCACTGCGGCGACAGAATCCGACGCCAATCTTGAGCTCGCAATCGGACAGGCTCAGGCGGATGGGATGTCGGTGCTTCTGAAGCCGCATATCGATATTGAAGATGGTACCTGGAGGGCATTACTGAAACCTTCCAATGTTGACGATTTTTTTGCCAGTTACAAAACGTTTATTCTGCACTACGCGGCGATTGCACAGGCAACGCACGTGGGTATGTTCAGTGTAGGCACAGAGCTGACATCAATGAGTGGAAGTGCTTATACAAATTACTGGGATGATATTATATCCGCCGTACGGCAGGTTTATACCGGACCCATTACCTATGCTTCCGCATGGAATGAAACCGGTAGTGTCAGCTTCTGGAACAAAGTAGACGTT
This sequence comes from Pantoea ananatis LMG 2665, assembly GCF_000710035.2. Lineage (GTDB taxonomy): Bacteria > Pseudomonadota > Gammaproteobacteria > Enterobacterales > Enterobacteriaceae > Pantoea > Pantoea ananatis. The sequence goes on from NZ_JMJJ01000004.1 coordinate 1,166,760, forward strand.
ATTGGGGCGAATGCCTATGAGGCCCCGACCGATATCACCGATCCCACCGTGGCGCAAATGGTTGCCGGCTGGAACAGTGTTTCAGGCGATAGCTCTACAGCATCACTATTCAATAATTTGTCTCCGATTGATTTTTACCATTCGCTGTCGACTGCTTATGGAAAGCCTGTTCTTCTTACTGAAGTCGGTTATCGCAGCGTAAATGGAACAAATACTTTAAACGGTGACTGGAGTGGCTTCCACTGGGTTGATTTCCAGCAACAGACACGTGCTCTTGAAGCCTTTTTTGAGGCATGGAGTGGGCAAGGCAGCTGGATGGAGGGGGCTTATCTGTGGAACTGGGAAGCCAATCCGTCAGGTGTAGCCGCAGATGATTTCAGCGTCCAGGGGAAACCTGCGCAGAATGTTGTCGACCACTGGTACGGTGGAAGCTCAACAGCGACCGCTGCCAGCAGCAATATTCTTAATGGTGACTTCAACTCCGTGCTTATGGGACTGGGTGACACATTAACCGTTAACGGAAACACGGATACAGTTACCATGACGGGCAATGATTTGGTTACGTTAAACGGAACAACTGACAACGTTGATGTGAGTGGCAAAGGTAACGTCCTGCAGGCCGGTACAGCTACCTCTGTTACGCTCAGTAATGATAACTCGGCCCTTATGGTGTCAGGAACAGCAATGGCTGTTAACACCCAGAGCAACAATAACGCCCTGGCTTACACCGGTAACCAGTCGGTTATTAAACTTGAGGGTGACAGCAATACTGTTGTCATCAAAGGAGATTCCAATGCTGTCATGCTTGATGGTAAAAATCAGTTGATATCCGTATCCGGTCAAAACAATAGCATTATCGTAACGGGTGATAATTCAAGTATCGTCACCAGCGGGGTGACGGCTGTTTCACTGGCTGGCAACCAGATACAGACATCCGTTCAGGGGAGCGGGGACACTGTGACAGTAAGCGGTAATGGTGACTCGCTGACAATAACAGGGTCGGCTGATATTGTTTCCATGAACAATACAGGTACGCTGTCACTTAATATTGCAAACGCAACACAGGACGATGCCTTGCAGTTCATGAATGGTATAAGTACCGATCAGCTCTGGTTCAGCCAGAGTGGAAATACCCTGGTGGCATCCGTTATAGGTACGCACCAGGAAATTGATGTTAACAACTGGTTCGAAGGCGGAACAAATCAACTACAAATAAAGTCAGGCGACGGCCATGCACTGGTTAATTCACAGCTTGATAATTTAATTAACGCAATGGCGACGATGACACCACCTGCAATGGGTCAGACGACACTTAGCCAGGATCAGATGACGCAATTAAAACCAAGCTTAGACGCAGCCTGGAATTAACGTTTAGCTGCAGGCTTTTACTCAGGTAGAGGCCTGCCTTTATATGATTGCAACAGTGTAAAATTACTCAGGTAATTCCATGAGTTCCTCTTATAGCTCAAATAAAAAAATGAATGAAAACCATTATACGGAAAAAGAAGTAGAACAAGATTCGGGTGTCGAAGCTTTAGTTTTAATAGCCAGGTATCATAAAATCGCTGCTGATTCACAACAAATCAGACATTTATCAGGTTCAGGTAAAAAACAGCTTACCGATGGTGACCTCATTCTTGCCGCGCGAACAATGGGGCTTAAATCCCGTAAAGTTACCGTGCGGCCTGAACGTTTAGCTAAAACACCTTTTCCTGCACTGGCTCTGGATCGGCTTGGTCGCCATTTTATTGTTACGGCATGCGATGGGGACAGGGTATTGGTTTTGGAGCCTGATGCTGGAAAACCTACAGTCATCCTTTCAGAAGTGCTCTGGCAGCGCTGCAATGGCGATTTTCTTCTGTTTGCTTCCAGAGCATCTTTAACGGGTGAACTGGCGAAATTCGATTTTACGTGGTTTATGCCTGCGATAGTCAAGTACAGGAAAATTTTATTAGAAGTCTTTTTTGTTTCTGCGCTCATACAACTCTTTGGTCTTGTATCACCACTTATGTTCCAGGTTGTAATGGATAAAGTGCTGGTAAATAATGCTCTCTCAACGCTTAATGTGGTCTGTATAGGGCTGTTGGTCAGCGGTATCGCTGAAGTTTTACTGACTGGCCTGCGGAATTATGTTTTCTCACATACCACTAACCGCATGGATGTTGAACTGGGTTCGCGTATTTTCCGACATATACTTGCGTTACCTGTCGGGTATTACGCAACGCGCCGGGTTGGTGACACTGTCGCACGCGTAAAAGAGCTTGAGAATATCCGCAATTTCCTGACCGGTCAGGCCCTTACAGCGATAATAGACAGCATATTTTCGGTGGTTTTTGTCGCCGTGATGTGCCTTTACAGCATAAAGCTTACACTCATTGTGCTGCTGTCTTTACCTGTCTATGTCATTATTACAACAGTTATCATCCCGGCTTTCAGACGACGTCTTAATGAAAAATACGCGCGTGGGGCTGATAACCAGTCATTTTTAGTTGAAACCGTTTCCGCAATAGAAACTGTCAAATCATCTGCAGTTGAGCCTTTGTTTATTCGTCAGTGGGATAATTTACTGGCTGGTTATGTTGCTGCATCATTTCGTGTCAGTAATTTAGGAAATATTGGGCAGCAGTTAGTTCAGTTTGTTGGGAAAATAGTCACTATTTTAACCCTTTTCTTAGGAGCGAAACTGGTCATATCGGGCGCACTATCCGTAGGCGCTCTGATAGCTTTCAATATGATGTCTCAACGCGTCTCTGCGCCGATTCTGCGCCTGGCACAGCTATGGCAGGATTTTCAGCAGGTAGGCATTTCGATGCAACGGTTAGGTGATATTCTCAATACCCGTACAGAAAACTTACAAGGCCGGAATTCTCAGCCCTCTCTGAAGGGTGCCATTCGTTTTGAGAATGTAAGGTTCAGATATAAACCTGAAGCACCTGCAGTTCTGAATAATATCTCTTTTGATATTGAGCCAGGAAAAGTTATTGGCGTTGTCGGACGTTCAGGATCAGGAAAAAGTACGCTCACTAAATTAATTCAGCGTCTCTATCTTCCCGAATCTGGCCGTGTCTGGATCGATGGAACCGACGTAGCCCTGGCTGACCCCTCATGGTTACGCAGACAAATTGGAGTGGTCCTTCAGGAAAACATACTTTTTGGTAGATCAATTCGTGAAAATATAGCGCTGGCTGATCCTGGCATATCTTTAGAATCAGTTATAAACGCCGCCAAACTTGCTGGCGCTCATGATTTTATCAGTGAAATGTCTGAGGGTTATGACACACGAATCGGAGAACACGGAAGTGGGCTGTCAGGAGGCCAGCGTCAGCGTATTGCTATTGCACGCGCGTTGATTACGAACCCACGAATTCTCATCTTCGATGAGGCAACGAGCGCTCTCGATTTTGAAACAGAACGGGTGATTCACAAAAACATGCAGGCCATATGTCAGGGCCGAACAGTTATTATCATCGCTCACCGACTGACTGCAGTAAGAAATTCTGACACCATTTTAGTTATGGAGAAAGGCCTGATAGTAGAGCAGGGCAACCATTCTCAACTAATTGAAGAAAACGGTCTGTACAGTCACTTGGTTTCCCTTCAGCATGCTTAAAAGGAACATTCAATGTTGAAGATAATAGCTTTAACTGAGTTGCTGCGTCGTTACAAGGATGTATTCCTTGCCAACTGGAAAATGCGTAAGCAACTGAACGCTTATGAAAGACAGTCTTATGAGCTTGCATTTTTGCCGGCAAATATAGAACTGGCAGAAGCACCTGTTCACCCGGCACCCTACTGGACGATGAGGATCATCGTTATTTTGACACTTGTTCTTATCAGCATCTCGCTTTTTGGCAGGTTAGATATTGTCGTTGTGGCTAAGGGTAAAGTTATTCCGGATGCAAGAGTAAAAGAAATTCAGCCTGCCATCACGGGGGTGGTGCGCCATATTTACGTTGATGACGGGCAACGTGTAAATGCTGGTAACGTTTTGATGGTTCTGGATTCCACACAGGCAGAAGCCGATTTAACTAAAACCGAGGCGTCAAGAGCGGAGTCCATGCTGGCGATAATCAGGGCAAAAGCTTTACTGGATGCGCAAATCTCTGGTCATGTCCCTGAGATGAAAGTCAGTGATGGACTCTCACAAGCCGATGTTAACGCCACGAGCCGTTTTGCTGACGGTATTTTCATGGAGTACAAAGATAAGCTTAACCGTGCGGATGCTGAGCTTACACAGCATCGTGATGAACTGGCCACGACTTTACAGGACATTGAACGCTTAAAATCTACGGCACCGTTGGCAAGAGAGCAGGCGAACAGTTATAAGCTGCTTGCCAAAGATCATTATGTCGCAAGAAATGACTACCTTGACAAAGAGCAGACGGCGCTGGGGCAGGAGCATGACCTTACGGCCAAACGCAGTCACGCTAATGAACTCAAAGCTGCTATTGATGCGCAGATTGCAGAAAAAGCCTCAGTAGGTTCACAATTCCGACGGGAACAGCTCGATGCTCTGGAACAGGCTGAGCAAAAATTAAAACAAAGCGTCGAAGATGAAGTTAAGGCTAAAACACGCAAGCAATTGCTCAATCTCGTGTCGCCTGTAAGTGGAACAGTTCAGCAACTCAGTGTTCATACGATAGGCGGTGTGGTCACCAGTGCTCAGAAAGTGATGGAAATCGTACCTGATGATGCGATGGAAGTTGAAGTTAACATAGCGAATAAAGACATTGGTTTTATAAAAGAGGGGCAGAATGCCACAGTTAAAATTGATGCTTTTCCCTACACGTACTATGGCTATATCAAAGGGAATGTAATTTCAGTATCAAATGACGCCGTTCAGGACCGTAATCATGGCTTGAATTTTACTGCCAGGGTACACCTTGATAAAAGTGGCATTGAGGCAGGAGGTAGATGGATTAAACTGACGCCGGGCATGACCGTGTCCGCTGAGATTAAAACTGGAAAAAGAAATGTCTGGCAATACTTTTTCGACCCGCTTATCAGAATGAGCAATGAGAGTCTGCATGAAAGATAATAAAATATTGCCTGTGATGGCCTTAATACTCTCAGGCCTGTATACAGTGAAAAATCATGCTTCTGATATATTTGACACTGAAGCTGATGTTCCTTCCTCACAGGCCGCACCGGTATATGGAAACTCAATATGCGAGTTTGGTCCATTGCCAAGCCCACTGGCTTTGAATGATGCACTGGAGCGCAGTTTATGTAATAACCCCAAAACGGCACAAAGCTGGGCTGAAATAAAGGCAGAAAGCGCCGCTGTCGGCACAGCTAAAGGTGCATACCTGCCAACTTTCTCCTTGTCCGGAAGAGAAATCAGCGAACGTTCTGAAACAAATGTTGCCGGGCACCCGGAGTTTGGCTCAGTCAATTCATCGCCAAATTATTCTGCAGACTTTAGTTTAAACTGGGTGCTCTATGATTTTGGAGCCCGCTCAGCAGCTCTGCACAAAGCGAAAGCTCTTCTCGTTGCTGCTGAAGCCAGTCATATGGAAACTCTGCAGTCTGTGATGATAGCCACCGCCAAAGATTATTATGCAGCACAGGCTGCTGCTGGAAACCTGGCTGCTGCGGCTGATATGGAAAGAATAGCCTCAAAGAGCGTAGAGGTGGTTGTAACTAAAGAAGGGCATGGTGCTGCTTCAGTCGGTGATGAATTACAAGCAAGAACGGCCTGGCTGCAGGCTAAAACTGAGAAAGAGAAAGCAGAAAATACGCTTGAGAATGATTTAGGTGTTATTGCTATCGATATGGGGTTACGCCCAGACAGTTACATAAATCTGGCAAATGTCCAGGAAGGTCTAAAACCTGATTTTAGATTTAAGGAATCAGTTTCAGCATTAATCGATGAGGCAATTAAAATACATCCGGCGCTGCTTGCGGCTCAGGCTCAGTTACAGGCAGCAGAAGCTGAGGTCGATCAAACGAGGGCTGAGGGAATGCCCACTTTAAGTCTCATAGGGAAAGCCAGCCGCGATAATCAGAAAGTCAGCGCAGGAATAGGCCAACCCTATCTTGACTCCTCTCACAATGACAGATACATAGGCATTCAGGTCTCGGTCCCTTTGTTTGAGGGATTCACTCGGGAATATAAAATCCAGGAAGGTCTTGCTCAGGCTGAGCAGAAGCAGGGGGCTGTCTCCGAAGTAAGACATAACGTTGAACTTGATGTATGGAAAAGTTTTCAGTCTCTTAAAGCTAACACAAATAATTTACCATTAATTGAAAGCCTCTTCGATAACACCAGAAAGTCCTATTCAGTAGCAGAATATCGCTATGAGAATGGCGTGGGTAATATCATTGAATTGCTCAATGCCCAGAAATCTCTTGCTGATGCAGAGAAGCAGCAGATCCAGGCTCTGACTGACTGGCGTTACAGCAGGCTCGAACTTGCCGGAAAACTGGGTGTACTTGGTTTAAATAATTAAAAAAGGAATTTATTAAGGTCGCAGAGTCGCTTATTAGATGATTATAAATATTATGGCCTGGAGTCTATTATTTTAATTATGTGTATTCAGATAAACAGCGGGTATGGTAGGTAAATAATCAAAGAACAACTGCAACGGAATGTGAGGAAATGTAACTATCAAAGTATGAGTAAAATCTAAGCAGCCTGCTATTGTAAGTTTCAGTAAACCAGACTACTGTTGTTTCTATAAGATTCTGAATAGGTTATAAAAGCCCTTAACTTTGCTGACTCTTTATCTTTACTGTGCGGATCACTCGATGAAGCGTAGAACATCTTTCTTTTTACTTTCCGGCCTTATATTGCTGATTTCCGGCTGCAGCCATCATCCTCGTCCCGAAGCTCCAGAGGACGTTTCCGCATCGGATTCAGCTCAAAATCCTGATTTAATTCCCATTGTTGCTGCACTTCACGACCAAATGCACACCTGGCATGATACGCCATACCAATGGGGCGGCACGCAGCTGTCGGGCGTGGACTGCTCTGGTTACGTCTGGCGTACTTTGCATGACCGCTTTAATCTGCCGATGGACCGCGTGACTACCGCCGATCTGCTGCATATGGGCGTACGCGTAGCACCGGAACATTTACAGCCGGGCGATTTGGTGTTTTTCCGTATCGGCGGTGGTATGCATGTCGGCTTCTATGACACAGACCATCAGTTTATTCATGCCTCGGCCAGCAAAGGCGTGATTCGTTCGTCACTGGATAACCCATACTGGAAATCCGTTTATTACCAGTCGCGCCGGCTGACGCGTGAATACGGCGCGCAGGTGACGTTGAACCGAACAAGTTGACGCGAAGAACGCAAAGCGATTTGCTGGCTTAAGCGTAACTGGAAAATGTGCTGCTGTAGTGCTGAAAACGCAGTGCTGAAATCTGTGCAGCGGCAGTTTGCGTGCGGATGATTATTCTTATCGCATTGTTATGATTGCTTGCTGATGAGTACGCGCGAGAGCAGCCTGAACGGTCAAAGCGCATGACGCGTAAACAACAGAGTGTGATGACGCTGCCGTGCAGCTAAAAGTGGGCAATTGTCAGATCCTGACAGGCAACGCTACGTGAATTCTGTATAACCCGCAGGGGTTCTGTGCGCCAGTTTTCACGTAGCGCGCCCGGTGATTAACGGGCTTCAGGTCCAGAGGGGACGCAGGTGAGGTGCCGGGTGCGTAACCGGGTACGTGTCGGGATGCCTTATTTAACATAATATACATTATGCGCACTTTTGCAGGTAGACTTTGATATGGCCGTTTAGCCCGTCTTTTTCGCATACCAAGCCATTACTGTCTCTTTACGCCCTGGCTTTAAGTTTGCCTGATGACCTACATCTCATTCATTTCGTCATCAGGCCACAATCGAAAAAACTGCTTTGTCGTTTTGCGACTTTCCTCTTTACTCAGTGAGATTAAATGATGATGAACTTTTGCGACGCATGTTCATGGTTCGAAATGCGCATCAGCATCTCTGCTCTGTCGAGATTCACTTAGCATAGAGAAAGCGTGTTTATGGAAGATGCACAGAGTCCCGGCATGTCGCATCTTAATTTTTTTATAAGGCTGCATGGGCTGCATGATTACCTGCAAACCAAACTGACGCTGCCAAATGAAAGTTAGTGCACCAGGTTGCCAAATTTTCCACAGAATTTTCACATTCGAGCTTTAACAGATTTCCCGGCATCTCTAAATCGTTGACTGATGAAGTCTTAACAGTGTGGGAAACCAGTTCATTAGTGGCGGTGTTTCCCAAAGCTTTGGCCAAGCTGGCGTAACCTTCTGCCTTGGAATAATCTTTTGATTTGAGCATACTCGTCCTGAAATTGATTGCTTTGCATTCGATGGCTGGCTGGCATCATATAAATTTATCTTAAGTATAACTACCAAATACAAACATCAATCTACTTCCCAGATGAATCTGAATCAATGCTGGTCAACATTTCTACGAGATTGCCTGGATATACCGTTTCGGTTGTGGCATTAAGTGCACTAATCGACCACCAGTGATAGCTGGCAATAACCGACTTTTCGTTTTCACTCCAACCCAGGGTATCAATCTCGTCTCCCGAGACATTAATGATAAAAAAACGCTCATGTGCCTGAACGCGTTCGCCCGAGGGCAGCGTCATGACAAAGCATCGCTCTCTTCGGGACGGGCCAGGATCGTTCCGGCGAATACCGGTTTCTTCATAAAGTTCTCTGAGCGCCGCCTGCTCGAAGGATTCGCCCTCCTCTACGCCGCCGCCCGGCGTTGCCCAGTAAGCATGGCCTGCGAGTGCATCCTGTGTATGCACAAAACGAAACAACAACAGGTTATGCGAAGCATTGAGGATCAGTAGTCGGGCCGAGCGGCGCGTACGCATGCCTTCTTCCTTCTGTTTTAGCTTGGCGCAGTCCTTCAACTGGCCCGTAAAAAATCCTGCCAGCGGCGCGTCAGGTAGTTATGTTCATCCATGACGGCGTTCCAGACGGCAATATGGCTCATGCGCGCGTCGTAGCTACCACCGTCGCGCACTTCACCCTGGGGGATCAGCGGTGCGCCCCAGGCATCCAGTAGCACCTCTCTCGCAGGCTGGCCGCCGTACCAGAAATCCCACTCTGCAGCTGACAGATGCGCCCGGCTGCGTTCCGCGTTGGAAATATAGTAACCCTGCCGCGCCATCACTGCGCCAGGCCAGCCGGACTGCCACCAGTTTAAATAGTCGTAGGCCGCGTCTTTGATTCTGCCGGTCGCGCAGCGCGAAAGCGACATGCCGCCGTACCAGGCGCGGTAGCCTTCACGCGGACGTGCCATTTTATAGCCACGTTGATGAAAGTGATGACGGAAATAGATGGGCGCCCACAGGCTCTGCACTTCCACCTGCTGATTGGCAATGAGATCGCAGGCTTCATCCTGGGAGGCCCAGAATGCCGCAAAATGTCCGTTACGATTGAGGCGCGCCAGTTGCTGCGTCAGCAGGTCGATCTCTTCGAGCGTCAGATTGCCCGTGTTGGCAAAGCGCGCCAGACCTGCGCCCTGCATGGCAAGCGCCGCATCGATGCCGCCCATTGCCGCATCTTCCTGTAAGGCAACCTGGCCCGTTAGTGAAGGATGCAACAACCATCCCCAGCTTTCCTCCTGCTGCTGTAACGCGGCCGGGAGCCTGTCGGCGTGATAGGCAAAGCTGTCAACGTTGTGCGTCAGCGGCAACATGCTGATGTGATCGCTGGCATGGCTGCCCAGATGCCTGTCGCGCTGCACATAAAGCCGTTCAGAGGGCACGCTGCCGTCAGCGTGCGGCAGATCCGGACGCAGCCTGCCGGTTTTAGCCAGCGGGGTGATCTCGTCCCAGTATTTGAGTCGTTTAATCTCCAGCGGCTGAATGGCCTGCGCGGGCCAGACAAAATCAATATTGTGAAACCACTGATCGTAAAGGTCATAGCTCTCAGGCTGCATGACGGCAATGCGCTGCGCATCTTCCACACTGTGCAGCAAATATTCAATGCGAATGCCCAGATCTTTCTCGGCGCTGACGCGTAGCATTTCGAGCAACGTGACGGAGGTCCCGAGCACGCGTAAAGTGAGTTGATCGTTGACCTTCGCTGCAGAATTCATCGTTTTACCTGTCCTTTAACGCCTGCTGGAAGCGGTTAAATCCCTGTTTCAGCCGCTCTGCGTCGAGTCCGCGCAGAATAAAAACCAGTTTGGAAGTGTCTAAATCCCCCGGCCAGTCGTTCATATGTATGGGCGGATGCAAGGTATGCTGAACGCCGTGAATCACCACCGGCGCACTGGTGCCGCTAAAACGCAGAATGCCCTTCATTCTCAAGACCGATTGCCCATGGCTATGTAACAGCATTGACAGCCAGATAGCAAACGCGGGCCAGTTCAGTTCGTCTTCCAGAGTGATCACGCAGGTCTGGGTTAGAGGGTGATGATGCGTTTTTTGTCCGGGAGTCAGATTGTAGCGGGCATCGCCCACGGCACCAAGCCAGCGAAACCGCTGTGCGTGCGTTCCTTTGGCGAGGCGAAGCGCGAATAACTGCCCGGGTTCGGCCAGCGCATGTTGCGTATCGCTCAGCTCCGCTAGGGGGTTTAAACCGCCAAGCCATGTCTGGAGGGCGAGCAAACCGTCGTGATCGATCCGATCGCATTTGCTGAGCAGCAGTTTGTCAGCCGCGCTCACCTGGGCTAACCATTCGGGCTGATGGGCCGACTGTAAACGGGCGTGCTCTGCATCGACCAGCGTCACCAGCGTGCCCTGACTGAAATGGTGTTTAAGCTGCGGATCGTGCAGCAAGGTTGACAGAATGGGCGCAGGATCGGCCAGCCCGGTGGTTTCGAGTATCACTTGACTAAACGGTGGTAGCTCGCCGCGCGTACGGCGTTCGTAGAGGTCCAGTAGCGCCGTTTTCAGTTCACCGCGAATCTGGCAGCATACGCAGCCGCTGGGTAACAGCACCGTATCCGGTGCCACTTCATTTAACAGATGGTGATCAATCCCGACTTCGCCAAACTCATTCACCAGCAGCGCAACATCGTTAAGATTCTGGTGCGTCAGCCAGCCCTTCAGCAACGTGGTTTTACCACTGCCGAGAAAGCCGCTCAGGATATGCAGCGGCAGTTTTTCATTTCGCATCGCGGACTCTCCGTTACTCGCCATCAAAGCGCCGCCAGCCAGGTCTCATCCAGCGGATCGAGAGTGCGTCGGGTCATCTTCTCGGCTTCTTTCCACAGCAGGTCCAGCGAGCTCACCATGACCTGCTGCCCCGTCGGACTGGACAGCACCCAACTGGTGTGAAACTCGGTTAAGCTCAGTCGCCAGGGCTTAAGCGCCCGGTTAAGCAGCGCCAGCTGCTGCAGGCGGAGCTGACGCTGGGGCAGATTGTTTTCCAGCGCATCGCTCCACTGCGGCCCATTATCCAGCAATCCGCAAATTCCACACATCGCGTGCTCCTTAGGGCATTACATCGCCAGAATTCGGCCCCAGCGTCTGACCGACAAACAAGTTGCCGCCCGGCTCACTGGCCAACAGCAGCGCAACCGGTGCCACTTCTTCTGCCCGGCCGAAACGCCCCAGCGGTAGCTCAGCGGCCTTGGCGGTTTTCCACGCCTGATTGATGCCATCGATCAGCGGGGTTTCAATTGGCCCCGGCGCGATCGCGTTCACCAGCACGTTATCGGCAGAGACTTCCAGCGCCAGAGACTTGGTAAAACCAATCACACCCGCTTTGGCGGCGGCATAATGGCTCAGTTCTGCGCCGCCCTTTATTCCCAGTTGCGAGGCGATATTGATCACCCTTCCCCAGCGCTGCGCCAGCATGGAAGGCAGCGCACGTTGGGTGGCGAGAAAGACGCTGCGTAAATCCACCGCCATCATCTGCTCCCACATGGCCAGCGTGATATCCGTGCAGCGGGCCTGCGTGAGCAGGCCGGCATTGTTAACCAGAATATCAATCCCATCGAACCGTTCCAGGCAGGCATCCACGCCCGCCGTGGCCCCGTCGACCTCCCCGACATCCGCTACCACACCAAAACAGGGCACACCTAAGGCGCGACAGCGTGTCACCATGGCCTCCAGATGCTCACTGTTCCGATCGGTCAGTATCAGGTGCGCGCCCTCGCGGGCGAACAGCGTAGCGATGGCGGCCCCGATTCCGCTGGCCGCCCCGCTGACAACGCAGCGTTTGCTTGCTAACTGCATACTCTCTCCTTAATCAGGCCAGCGGACGGTCAGCCCGCCGTCGACAATCAGGCTTTGCCCGGTGAGATAACTGCTTTCTTCGCTGGTGAGAAACGCGATTGTTTTTGCCACCTCGTCCGCCCGGCCGACTCGCCCAAGGGGAATCGCGTGCGCCGCTTTCGCCAGCCCTTCCGGGCCAAGCGAGTTGTGTTTATCCAGCGACTGCGGCGTTTCGATCAGGCCGGGAATAATGGCGTTACAGCGGACGCCGCGCGGTGCCAGCTCCACCGCCAGCGACCGGCAAATGCCCGGTACGGCGGCTTTCGCCGCCGCGTAATGAGCATGGTCCTGCCAGCCATAAACCCCGCCTGCAATCGATGACACGGCAACCAGGCTGGCCCCGGAATGCAGATGCGCGGCGGCAGCGCGGAACAGCCGCATCACGCCCGTCAGATCGACATTCAGCATCTCATCCCAGCGCGAATCGCTCATCTCATCAATGCCTGCGCGGCGCAGAATGCCGGCGTTAGCCACCACGTAGTCAAGCCGACCAAAGTGCTGAACGCCCTGGGCGATAAATGCATCGACGGAGGCGGTGGAGCCAACGTTGAGCGGCAGCCAGAGTGCCTCTCCGCCCGCGGCTTCAACCTGTGCTGACGCCAGCGCCGGATCGTGCGGATCCTGCGGGTAATAACCCGCAATCACCCGCACGCCACGCTGCGCATACAGCGTGGCCAGTGCCAGACCAATGCCGCTGGCGGCACCGCTGATAGCGGCGACCGGCGTTCCGTTTTCATTCTGCATATGCTGTCCTTAAGCCTGAGGCTGGGTCGAGGTGGCGTTGACCTGGGTATCCAGTTGCGCCGCCGGTCGTGCAAACAGAATAATGATGCCGGAGACAAAACAGGGTACGGCACCGAACCAGAGAGCGGCTTCCTGCCAGTGGCCGCCCTGACTCAGCACCGAGGTAGTACCAATACCGGCTACGATGGCACCGACCGGTCCCATCGCCATGATGAGGGCACCCGCCGTCGCGCGGATTGCGGTAGGAAAGCTTTCACTGATAAAAAACAGGGCAGCGGCATAGGGTCCGATCAGGAAGAACAGACCCACGCTGTACAGCGCAACGATGATGGCAAAGTTGTCCGGACAGAACAGCATGGCGGCAAAGGCAATACCGCCCAGCATCCAGCCTCCGGCAATGGTGTTGCGGCGGCCAATCCGATCGCCGAGCCAGCCGTGCGCCAGGTAACCGCAGTAACCCACCAGATTCGACAGAATCAGGATCAGCAGCGAGTTATTGAACGACACATCGTGGGTTTTGGTGATGACCGTCGTGCCCAGCACGCTAAAGATCTGGATTGCGAACCAGTTCAGCAGAATGGCAATGCCGAGCACTAAGGTCGAACGCAGGGCGGTGCCACGAAACGCCGAAGCAAAACCCGATTTAGGCTGATCTTCATACGGCACCAGATAGTCGGCAGCCACCTGACGGGCATCCTTGTCTTTGCCCTGCTCGCGCAGCGTTTTGATTTTTTTCTGCACTTCAAACTGTGGCGTTTCTTTGAGTCTGAGCGCCAGCAGCGCAATGACCAGCGAGGGGAACGCGGCGAAGATAAAGCTCCCCTGCCAGCCAATGATCGGCAGCAGAATCGCGGTCAGGGCTGATGCGACCAGCGCACCCACCGGCCATCCGCCCTGCACCAGGCTGTAAACGAAGCCCTTGCGCTTGTTGAGTTTAGGATCGTCGAGTGCGGTATAAAGCTCAGATAAATAGGTGGCGTTTACCGTCTGCTCTGCATAGCCCAGGCCAGCGACGGAGCGAATAGCGGTTAACGCGCCCTTGCCCCACAGGCCGCCGATTGCGGTCAGCAGCGAGCACAGCGCCGCGCCGCCCACCGTAATCACGATGCCCATGCGACGCCCCAGCCGGTCGACCAGTGGCCCAATGGCCAGGGCGATGACCGCCCCGCCGAAAGCGACCCAGGTGGCAATCTCCGACTGCTCAACTTCACTCCAGCCAAAATGGCCGCCGATTTCAGGCAGTAACGTGCCGAAAAGAATGAAGTCGTAAACGGCAAAAATCCAGGCGAAGAAGGCAATCCATGTGGCGAATTTCACATCCCTGATGGTTAACTGCTGTGGCTGCCAGCCGTTAACGGATTTTTTTTTGTAGATGCTCATGTCGTGATCGCTCTGCAAGATAAAGGAAAGAAACTTAACGCGGTTTGCGCGCTAAGAAGTCATCTGCGATTTCGTCGAAGGTGACAAATCGCACACCCTGGTGGCTCTGGATGTACTTGATCAGACGTTCCAGCATCAGCAGCACCTGCGGACGACCTGAAACGTCGGGATGGATGGTCATGGTAAACACGGCGTAGTCATTTTCGCGGTAGACCCAGTCGAACTGGTCGCGCCAGATCTCTTCCAGATGACGGGGGTTCACAAAGCCGTGGCTGTTTGGCGATTTTTTGATAAACATCATTGGCGGCAGGTCATCGAGATACCAGTTAGCGGGGATCTCGACCAAATCAGTCTCTTCACCACGCGTCAGCGGCTTCATCCAGCTGTCGGGATGCTGGCTGTAATCAATTTTGGTCCAGCTGTCGCCGACGCGAACGTAGTAAGGATGAAAGTCGTTGTGCATCAGACTGTGATCGTATTTGATGCCCTTTTTCAGCAGCAGCTCGTTGGTCACGTTGCTGAATTCCCACCAGGGCGCCACATAGCCTGTCGGACGTTTTCCGGACAGCTGGGTGACCAGCTCAATGCTGCGGTCCAGTACGGCTTCTTCCTGCGCGGGTGTCATGGCGATGGGGTTTTCATGGCTGTAACCGTGAACGCCAATTTCATGCCCTGCGTCCACCACCGCTTTCATCTGCTCAGGAAAGGTTTCAATGGAGTGACCGGGGATAAACCAGGTTGTACGCAACTGGTGTTCCGCAAACATTTTCAGCAGGCGCGGTGCACCCACCTCCCCGGCAAACAGTCCGCGTGAGATATCATCCGGCGAGTCTTCCCCGCCGTAAGAACCCAGCCAGCCCGCAACCGCATCCACATCAACACCAAATGCACACAAAATTTCTTTAGCCATGAGTCTTTCCTCTAAGGAGTTAAGCGCAGACGGAATGGTCTGCCGTAAACGTGCCTGCGACCGTGCTGGCAGCGTGAAGAAGCCGGCGATCCTCGCCAGCAGGAAGGGAAAAAAGCAGGCTGGTATACAGCCCGTTTGCGTCTTTGCCGGTCGGCAAAGCGATTCCCGGCATATCCAGCAGACTGCCTGGCATGGTTAACCGCAGCGTGGCAAGATTGGTCTGGACAAACAGATCGTCGTCTTGCATCAAGGGGGCCAGTTCCGGTGCGGTGTGGGCAACGGTAGGCGTAATCAGCACCGCCCCGTCCAGTTCTGCCGCCAGTGCCTGTTGCCACGACTTGCGTTGCGCCAGAAACGTTTCAAGCACCGCTGGATCCTGATGGCTGGCGGCAAGCAGGCGTTCCCGTACGCGCGCATCCATCAATGCCGCGTCAGGCGAGGCTAACAGTTCGCGATGCAGCAGCCAGGCCTCACGTCCACCCGGCCAGTCCTTATCGGCAATCCAGGCCAGTGCCTGGTTAAAGGCCTGAAGTGGCGCGTGATCAATTCTGAACCCGGCGGCCGTCAACTGGGCTATTCGGCGACAAGCGTTCTCACGCACGGCCGGCTGGCACGCGGCCAGTAAGGCCTCGTCGACACGAAAGTGCGGCGCAGGAAAGCGCATTTTTTGCGCGCCGCACAGAATGTCATCCAGGGCAATAGCATCACGTACGCTTCGGCATAGCGGCCCCACCGTGTCCAGCGAGTGCGCCAGAGGATAGACGCCCGTTGTCACATAGCGCTGGCGACTGGCGCGATAGCCAATCGTGCCGCTGAATGCGGCAGGAATCCGTATTGAGCCGCCGAGTGTCGGTGCCAAAGGCGATACAGGCGAGACCTTCTGCAATTGCCCGTCCCGCGCCGCTGGACGATCCTCCGGGTGCAAAAAGCTGCGACGTAGTGCCCCGGATGGCCGGCGTACCAAAACTGGGATTGAGTCCAAGGCCGGAAAACGCGAATTCACTCAGGTTGGTTTTACCCAGCGTCACCAGTCCTGCTGCCGAACACTTTGCCACCAGCGCGGCATCCTGTGGTGCGACAGGGACATTGCTTCGCGTAGCCGACCCGGCGGAGGTCTGGCTTGACTGAATATCGAACAGATCTTTCCAGGCCACCGGAATACCATCCAGTGGGCTCAGCGGGCGGCACGCTTGCCAGCGCAGCGTTGAGGCTTCGGCCTCTTCGCGGGCACGGGCGGCGGTCATTGAGATGAAAACGGAAGGCGCGTTTTCAGCCGCTTTTAGACAGGCTGTGGTAAAGGCCAGCGGCGACAGGCGCTGTTGTGCATAGAGCGCACTGATTCCCAGCGCATCAATCTGACCAGCCATGAATAACTGACGAACATTTTCGGCCTGCACAGCATCACCTTTAAATGTATATTACGTTTCAATGTACATTTGAAGATAGCAATAACGGTGCCATAAAAAGCACTGTTAAGTTGCATAATTGTGATCATGTCGATCCTTATAATTAAATTTGATGAGTTATCAAGGGGTTATTTGCCGCATTTTCGAGTATTTCGTCACGTCACAGATGAAATTGCGCGCAGACATTAAATGTATTAATTTAAAAGTGATCCATTATTGGGCAAGGTGCACTACATCAGTGCTGTTGATAGCCTGCACCGGGAGTGCTGTCAGATATGCTAATGTGGCTGGCAGGACGGAGAGCAGAAGATGAAACAATGCAAAACAAGGTTACGGGAACGGACATGGACGATGCAGGCTCTGCGCGTTACGAAAGTATTCGCCAGGTTTTACTGAAGGTTTTTCAGCAGAATAGCGTGCCTGCGGGGCTGGTGCTGCTGGAGGGTCCGCTGGCGCAGCTGTTTGGCACCAGTCGTGTTCCCGTCCGGCGGGCGTTAAGCATGCTGCATGATGAAGGCTGGATTGCCCGTTTTGAAGGTCGGGGATTTATCGTTGCGCGCGATAATGAGGACGTTGAGCCGGTTCGCATTGCGCTGACGCGCGAGCTGTTCGGCCTTGAACAGCGCGACGGGCTGGTTGATACGCGCAGCACGGGTGAAAAAGTGCTGGAAAACCTGCAGGGGATCCTGTCTACCGCGATGGTATTCGGCTGCTACCAGGTGGATGAAACGGGCGCGGCGAAGCACTATAACACCAGCCGCGCGGTGATACGCGAGAGCCTGATGCGCCTGCGCGACAAGGGGCTGGTAGAAAAAGAGCCCTATTCTCAGTGGCTGACAGGCCCGTTAACCGCGCGCGAACTGGCTGACCATTTTGAAATCAGGGCGCATCTGGAGCCGGCCGCATTACGAAAAGCCGGCGAACGGTTAAGTGTTGCCTGGCTTAACGCGCGGCTGGATAACGTGCAAACCTGCCGGGGCAAACAGCTTAATGCCGCGGAACTCGAAATGCTGGAAGAAGATCTGCACATTCGCAGCCTGGAGCCTGCGGGCAATAAGCTGATGATGCAAATTTTACGGCAAAATCAATCGCCGTTTATCGTCACCCGAATCTTCTACGAGCGGCTCAGCATCCCTGTCGACAGCGCAATGCTGGATGAACACAGCCTGGTCTATGAATTTTTACTGAAAAGGAACTGGGAACTGGCGGCCGCCTGTATGCGCGATCACCTTGAGCGGGCGCAGGTCAGAACATTACAGCGCCTGAAAGTCTTATCCGTGTTACCGGTGCCTGAATTGCCGGTCTTTATGGAGCGTCAGTAAGCCCTTCCAGCGAAAAAATCTAAAACGAAACGCGCCGCATTAATCAGGTTTAATCATAAATTATCAGACGAAAATCGCGTGACTGATGAGCATGCGGCCAGCCTGCCGCAGGATCGCTTTCCTGTGAGCCCCGCCGCGAGCCTCTCGCATTGACAGATCGGCTGTCTGCCGCTGAACGCCACGAGTGTTAAGAAGACGTAAAGTAATTGCTGGCATATAATCCATCTTGCTCTTCTAAGATACGCACAAATAAGACACGCACAAAGCTGAAGCATGCTGAGACGGATCTCACGCCATTTTCCTGATGTCGGAAACGCCCTGTCAGTATCGCCAGATAATAAACAGCTTGTCCCCCCACCGACAATGAGCGAGCGAATTATTGTGAATAAATTAACGGCATTGAAAAAAGGATATGCAAAAGTTTTCTTATGGCTTTTGCTCACGCTGTTTTTAACCCCTGCGATTACATTGGTTTTTGCTCACTACGGCAGTCACGAACTCGATCAGGAATACACCCAGATTTTTATCGATAATGCGCGTGCGCAGAATCAAAGTCTGGGTAAATTAATGCAGTTTCTGCAAGCCAATCCGCCTTCCAGCGTCTGCGGACCGGTCGCCGATAATTTGATTGACTATAAAAATGCCGTCTGTGGACCGGGTTCCGAACTGTCGCAATTTTATCTCATCGGCAAAGTCGCTCTATGGACGATGGTTTTCAGCGGCGTCATTCTGCTGATGATCCTTCTGTTCAGTGCGCTGGCATTTAAAAGCCGACGGGGGCAGTTACTCAGCCTCCGCCTGGCGCGTCCCTTTTTAATGCTGGCGTGCTCGCTGCAGGTGCTGGTACAGGGCGCCATGTTGGTGTGGCTTTCTTTCTGGGGCACCGCCTTTTTCACGCAAAAATACTATCCAAAGCTGGTGATCCTGGTCGCGCTGCTGGTGTTGGCTGCGATGTATTACATGATCAAAGGCATCTTTAAAAAGCTGCCGCCGGAGGAGAGCATTGAAGGCGACGTGGTCAGCCGCGAAGCAGCCCCGGCACTCTGGGCGCGTGTTGACGCGCTGGCGGCCAGCGTGGGCACTATCCCGCCGGATCACATCATCGCCGGTATCGATACCAACTTCTTCGTGACAGAAGCACCGCTGAGCGTGAACGACCAGCCACTGCAAGGCCGAAAACTGTATGTCAGTATTCCCCTGCTGCGTCAGCTGAGTACCGCGCAGGCTGACAGCGTGATGGTGCATGAACTGACACACCTGCACGAAGGCGATACGGCATCGGGTGCCTTGCTGGGTCCAAAGCTCCATCGGTTCGATATGTATACGCAGTTAATGAGCGAGAATCTGTCCACGCTTATTGTCTTTTATCCGCTCTATCTTTATCGCCTGTTCTTCGAACTCGCGTGGCAGCGTAACAGCCGTGAACGCGAATTTATCGCCGACCGGAACGCCGCCGCGCGGGTCTCCTCTGCGGCGATTATTGAATCGTTAATCAAAATCTCAGCCTATGCCAGCTATCGTTACGAAGTTGAGCGTAAGCTTTTTGCAAATAAAACGCTGTATGAAAATGCACCCGGGATCAGTCAGGCCATCGCCGTTGGCCTGCCGCAACACGTGAGTTCAGCAGACTTTGTCAGCACGATGCGTGAACAGAATATCCCCCATCCCTTTGATTCTCATCCCCCACTGTCTGAAAGAATGCGCAACGTTAACTATGCCGTGGAAGAGGCGGATTACGCCGTCATCGCCGCGACATCACCGGCGGACAGCTGGGTCGATGTAATCCCGGTCGCCGATCAGATTGAGCAGCGGCTCTGGCAAAAATATGAGCGAGACTTCACCTCGCAACATGAAGAGAGCCTGGCCTGGCGTTACCAACCGACGGGTGAAGAAGAGACCGCGCTGGTCTTAAAGTATTTTCCGGATGTGCCTTTTACACTTAAAGATGGTTCGCAGATGATCATTACCTGGCAAGGCATCGTGCAGCCGCATTCAGCCGGTTTGCTTGAGTGGTATAACGTCAAAAATATTAACGTGCTGCGTCAGTTCGGCAGAGACAGTGTGTATGTGCAGCATGTTCAGCCCAATGCACAGGGCAAAAAGCGCAGCAAAATCCGCCTGCCCGGTCTGAAAAAAGAGATTGAACACGTTAAATACACGCTCAACTATTACTGGCATCGCCACCAGACGGTGCGGGCGCTGAAAGAACAGGTGCAGCCGGAAACCCCGCAAGGCACGGCCTGACCTCTGCCGTCGCGGGCGCGCCTGCGACGGTTTTTATTTTTTACGCACCACGGCTGCCGGACAGGCTCACGTCCGGCGTTTTAGCGGCCCGTTGCCGCCGTTGCTTCAACCTCCAGCAGCACGCCGTAGTGGAGTTCCGGCACCGGCACGATAGCTCTGGCGGGTTTCCACTCGCCGAGCCATTGTGCATATAGCCTGTTAAATTCTGCCCACAGCCCGACATCCACCAGATAAACCCTCACCATCACCAGATGATGCTTATTGAGGCCTTCCTGCTGCAGGCAGGCCTCCAGATTGGCCAACACCTGCGACGTCTGCTCAGCAAAGGAGGCCGTGCTGCGCATTTCTCCGGCTGGCGTGACCGGCAACAGGCCGGAGATAAACATCAATCCCGAGCCCAGAGCATAGTGCGAATAGTGGCCCGGATGCGGTGTGTCCTGTATATCGCGCGTGTGTATTAATGGTTGCATCTTCACCTCTTTACATCATGCCCGGCTTTTTCAGCGTTGTGCCGTCGCGGAAACGCGAATAGCGGAACGCGGTGGGATCGACAATCGGCGCATCCCCGGTGACCAGGTCCGCCGTGAGACGTCCCGCACCGGGGCCAATACCAAATCCATGGCCGCTGTAGCCGCAAGACAGGATCAGCCCCGGAAGCTGCGGTACGGCAGAAATGACCGGAATGTCGTCCGGCATGCAGTCAATCACGCCGCCCCAGGCCTGAGTCACCCGCAGCCCGGCCAGCGCCGGAAACTCCCTGCCTATCGCCGCCAGCCCCTTTTCAACGATGCCGTCTGAAACCTGAGGATCCAGCACCCGAAGTTTCTCGAAGGGTGAAAGGCCATCCATAGACCAGCTTGCCCGGGATTCAGGGCCTTGCAAAAACGATGAGAACCGGATTTTGGTTTCCAGATTTAACCGGCGGGCTTTGTATAAGGGGAAAAACTCTCGGGCATAGCGTAAGCCCTGGAACCCCGGCTCCAGCCGTCCGGTTCCAGACAGCGCAATGGTATAACCTCCGTCCTGGCGTGGACGACAGGCAAAGGCATCCGTATAGAAAGGCAGAGTGAGCGGCTGCTCCGCAGGATGGGTACGAAACGCACTGCCAATGACGTTACCGGCGGGCAGATCGATGCCGTGGCGGCGGCAAAACAGCGATGTCCAGGCGCCCGTGGCGCATACGACCCGGGCGGTTTTGATCAGGCCGCGTTCGGTTATCACCCCACTGACCTGTCCTGCCGAGATATCCAGCCCGCGAACCGCACAGCGCTGAAACAGAAACGCGCCCTTTTTCACCGCGGCTTCCATCAGCCCTGGCGCGGCTAAAGCCGGGTCGGCATAACCGTCTTCAGGGGAATGTACGCCGCCATGCCAGTTTGTGGTACTGCCCGGCGTCATCGTTTTGGCCTCGGCGGCACTCAGCATTCGACTGCGAATGCCGTACTGCTTTGCCATCTTGCCCCAGTTATCCCAGTTGCGAATATCCTTCTCCGTTCGCGTGGCATAGACCAGCCCGCTGGCGCGAAACCCTACGTCCATCCCGATGTCGTCGCTCAGCGCATGCCAGCGTTGCAGGGCGTGCAGAATAAGCGGAATTTCCCGCTCGTCGCGGTTAAGCTGACGGCACCAGCCCCAGTTACGGCTGGACTGCTCTGCGCCGACAAGGCCCTTTTCGATCACGGCAACCCGATAGCCTTTTTTGGTCAGCTCCCAACAGGTCGCTGCACCTGCAATCCCGGCACCGATAATCACCACATCCACCGAATCGGGGAAATGCGTACTGTCCTGAACAAGCCTGAGCGGTGCGGGCATCGTCTGTGATCTCCAGTAAAGGTGTTAAAAATCGATTAAGACACTCTTGTAGCGCTGACATGACTCAAAGGCCTGGCGCCCAAGATCTTTGCCAAAACCGGACCCCTGAAAGCCGCCGGTTGGAATGATAAAGTCCCAGGTTCGACGATAGCGGTTGATCCAGACCGTACCGCTGTCCAGGGCTTTCATCAGCCGCATCGCACGTGGCATGTTGAGCGTATGCACGCCTGCACATAAGCCAAAAACGCGATGCTGTGCGAGCGCCAGGGCTTCTTCTTCATCGCTAAACGTCTGGATGGTCAGCACCGGTCCGAAGATCTCCTCCTGAATCGCGACGTTATCCTGATTCACATTGGCTAACAGCGTCGGTTGCCAGAACCAGCCCTGCGCGGTGTTTTCGTAACGCTGGCCGCCGGCCAGAATGCTGGCCCCCTGCGCCACGGACTGCGCGATAATC
The DNA here is from genome assembly GCF_000710035.2 of Pantoea ananatis LMG 2665. Taxonomy (GTDB): domain Bacteria; phylum Pseudomonadota; class Gammaproteobacteria; order Enterobacterales; family Enterobacteriaceae; genus Pantoea; species Pantoea ananatis. Next base: position 1,189,241 of record NZ_JMJJ01000004.1, read on the forward strand.
GTCGCGACTTTTTCCCCCTGACGTTGATCAATCAGCGGACAGTAACGCGTGGCGGCCTGCCAGGTCATACCGGGCAGCGGTGTTTTGCACAGGGCGATAAGCTTTTCGATGACCCGTTCCGCGATACCTTGCTGAATGATCAGACGCGTCCCTGAAACACAGGCCTGACCGGCGTTGACGGTGAAGCCCAGAAACAGGCGCTCGGCGATTTCATCCGCATCGCCTGCATCGTCAAAAACCAGCTGCGGGCTTTTTCCGCCCAGTTCCAGCGTCACGGGCTTGGTACCCTGTAACGCGGCCTGGCTCATGATCGCCGCCCCGGTCGCGGTTGAACCGGTAAAGGACACCTTTCTGACCAGAGGATGGGTCACCAGTGCATTGCCGGTGACCTGTCCGCCGCCCTGAACGACGTTGAGCACGCCGGGCGGAATACCGGCCTGCACGGCCAGCTCAGCCAGCCGCGCGGTGGAAAATGGCGTCAGCTCAGAGGGCTTGAGCACCACCGCGTTTCCCGCAGCCAGCGCCGGGCCGCACTTCCATGACGCCATCGACAGCGGGAAATTCCACGGCGTGATCGCGCCGATCACGCCATAAGGTTCCGGCACCAGCATCCCCAGGCTACTGTTCTGGGTTGGAAACACATCTCCGCTGTACTTGTCTGCGCATTCTGCATAAAAACGCAGAGCAGCGGCGGTGAAAGGCACTTCAATATTGATCGTGTCCGTTATCGGACGCGTGGAGCCCACCGCCTCAAGCTGCGCCAGATAATCTTTGTCGGCATCGATCAAATCCGCCCAGCGGGAAATGGCCGCGCCACGTTCGCGTGGCGAGCAGCTTGACCAGCCGCTGCGAATGCGCGCGTCTTCCGCGAGGCTTACCGCCTCGCCAACCGTTTCTGCGCCCGCTTCGTTGATGTCGGCATAATACTGGCCATCCGAGGGACGTTTAATCCCCATTGTTTTGCCGGATGCCGAAACAAACTGGCCGTTGATAAAATGCCCGGTCGAAAGACGGACCTTATCGGGATCAAAATCTGACATGATGTCCTCTCACAATGAATGGAAAAAACGCTACCAGCCAACGATGCGTTGCCAGACCTCATGTTCGCCGTTTCGGGTGTCGATCACCTGATAGTGCGTATGCATCGCGGCGGTCGCGCAGGCGTGGTTGGGCAGAATACGCAGCAGGGTACCCAGTGGAAAATCTCCGGTGGAATACGCACTGTCGCGCGGCAACGCAATAATTCCGTGCTCCTGATTGGTGGTTGTCAGCAGCAATCCCAACGGACAACCCGCGTCGTCGCACACCAGCCCGTAGCCATAATCGGTATCCTGTGAGGCGGTGCCGCGATCGCGTGACATAGCCATCCAGCCGGCATCAACAAAAACCCAGCCCTTGTCGTGGTTGTGGCCGATCACCGTTGTCACCACCGAAAGCGCAATGTCGTCCTGGGTGCAGACGCCCAGATTGTGCATAAACAGATCGAAGGTGGAAAACACCCCGGCCCTCACCTCGGTTACGCCCGTGAGGTCCTTAGCCGCATGCGCCGTGGGCGTAGAGCCAACGCTGACGACCGGGCACGGGATCCCTGCGGCACGGATATGCTGGGCAGCGGTAATGGCAGCCTGGCACTCTTGCTGCGCCGCCCGCTGAATGTCTTGCGGCGTGCGGCAATGGTAGGACTCGCCCGCGTGGGTCATCACCCCTTCCACTACCATCCCGTGCTGATGCAGATGACCGGCAATCTCGGCCAACGTCTCGTCTTCAGGTCGAATGCCGCCGCGATGGCCATCGCAGTCGATCTCAATGAAAACGGAAAACGTCACCTGATGCTGTAAAGCGTAATCGCTGATGGCCTGTGCCTGCGCCATGCTGTCCAGCAACACATGCACCTGTTTGCCGCTGCACCGCAGGGCGGCAATACGCGGCAATTTAGCGGGCGCAATCCCCACGGCGTAAAGCACATTGCTGAAGCCAGCGGCGACAAAGGCTTCGGCCTCTGCCAGGGTAGAAACGGTGGCAGGTGAAGAGGATGCTTTGAGCAGATAAGGCGCAGACTGGAGAGTGCGAAGCGTTTTCAGATGCGGGCGAATCTGACAGCGTTGCCCTTCGATTCGCTGATACAAGCGGTTGATATTGCGTTCAAACTTAACTTTATCTAACAGCAGATAAGGCGTGGTTATGGTTAAGTGATTGAGCATCGTCGAATTCCTGTAAGGTTTTATTGATGCTCTCATCGTTTAAATCTGTTTAAAATGCCGTCAGGCCCAATTAATGATTAGGTTTGAACCTAATGATCAACAGCGAAGATTTACGTTTTTTTCAGGTCATTGCCCTGCATCCGACGCTGGCGGCGGCGGCGCGCCATCTGGATATCACGCCGCCTTCCGTGACGCAGCGCCTGCAAAGTATTGAACAAAAGATCGGGGTGAAGCTGATCCTGCGTCCGGCAAAACGCATCATTCTGACCGATGAAGGCGAAGCTCTGCTGGGTCGCGCCCGGGTGATTTTGCATGAGATAGACCAGTTGCAGGATGTGATCGATCAGACACGAAATCGCATCAGCGGAACGCTGAGAGTGCTGGCCCCGTTGGGCTTTGGTTCCGAACACATTGCCCCGCTGCTGGCGGAGTACGTCGACAGCCATGCCGATCTCAGTATTGATCTCACCCTCTCTGATAACCCCGACTGGATGCAGGCCGATAAGTGGGATGTGGTGATCTATATCGGCCATCTGCGCGACTCCACGCTCTACAGCACCCGGCTCGCCGCCAATCCGCGTTTACTCTGCGCCTCGCCGGCTTATCTGCAGCAGCAGGGTACGCCGACGCATCCTGATGCGCTGCAGCACCATCACTGTCTGGTGATCCGGGAAAATGCGGAAGATGTGACGCGCTGGACATTCAGCCACAACGGGGACGAAACGACCGTAAGGATTACGCCACGTCTCGCCAGCAATGATGGTCGTATCATTAAAAAATGGGCGCTGAGCGGTAAAGGGATTATGGTGCGCTCCGCCTGGGATGTCAGCCGCGAGATCCGCCAGGGCCTTCTTGTTCCCTTGCTGCCCGCGTTTACCCTGCCGTCTGCCGATATCGTCGCCCTGACGAGCCTGCAGGAAAAAAAGCGCCTTCCCCGCACTCAGGGCTTTATCGACCTGATGAAACACACCTTCAGCGCACCGCAGTGGGAGATCGATTAGGCCTCCCTGGTGTTGCACCGGCTGAACAGGCGTTGCTTACGATAAAAATTCGTGCTCTGTGACCTTCTCAAGCCAGGTCACCGGACTGCCGTTAAGGGATTCCGCGATGGCAATATGCGTCATTGCATGGCTGGCGGTGGCGCCGTGCCAGTGACGAACATCCTCCGGTATCCAGACGATATCGCCCTGATTAATCGTCTGCTTCTCTTCGCCTTCACACTGAATCCATCCCTGACCGGCGGTGACGATCAGCGTCTGCCCCAGTGGATGCGTATGCCAGGCCGTACGGGCACCGGGCTCAAAGGTGACGATAGCGCCGCCAACCCGTGCCGGGGCCGCTGTGCTGAAAGGCGAATCAATGCGGACCTGGCCGGTAAAATACGCCTCAGGACCTTTCGCTGAGGGAACGGCGGCATTTTTGATGATTTTCATTATCGGCTTACCTTTGATGTCGTGTGACAGAGGACAGGGACGGACGTCTCTCATTCTGGCCGCTGCTTGCCTGTGCGCACATGGCCGAAAAACACGCGCAGGCTGATGAATTGGGCAGGCTAAGCGCAGAGTTAAAAATATTTAATTTTTTCTGCATCCACTTTCGTCCCCCTACTCGTATATCTCATTGAAAGCCACTTACTCCACGCTCTAATGAGGATTTACGATGAAAAAGCTAATCGCTGTTACCGTTGTATCAAGTGCATTACTGTTTACCACTGCCTCTCTTGCCGCTATGGAGTCGGGTTCTGTCATGGTAGGCGGTGCCGCCATGTTCCCGCAAAAAAATATTGTTGAAAATGCGGTTAACTCAAAAGATCACACCACCCTGGTGGCTGCGGTAAAAGCAGCCGGTTTGGTTGATACCTTACAAGGTAAAGGCCCTTTTACCGTGTTTGCTCCAACTAACGCGGCTTTCGCTAAGCTCCCTGCAGGCACCGTAGACAGTCTGCTCAAACCGGAAAATAAAGCGAAACTGACCAGCGTACTCACCTATCACGTGGTTGCCGGTAAGTACGATATGAAGGCGCTGGAAGCCAAAATCAAACAAGGTGGCGGTCATGCCGAGCTGAAGACCGTTAACGGTCAGCCGTTATGGATTATGAACAATGGCCCCCACAATATTCAGCTGAAAGATGGCCAGGGCAACGTCGCGAATATCAGTACCTATGACGTCAACCAAAAAAATGGCGTGATAGATGTGATTGATACCGTATTAATGCCGAAGTAATAATTTATACTCGAACGGAAACAGATCATTCGGGACGCTTATGGACAAGGTGCAGGCAGTGGAGCAGGTGAAATTGATGCAGGCAATCGCCGACGGCGATCGTCAGGCATTTGAACAACTTTACCGGCTGACATCGCCTCACCTTTTTGCCATCGCGTTGCGCATGTTGCAGCATCGCCCCTGGGCTGAGGAGGTGCTGCATGATTGCTACATCACCATCTGGAGCAAGGCGGAAACCTATAATGCCGCGCTGAGCTCCCCGTTGACCTGGATGACCCACATTGTTCGTAATCGGTGTATCGACTGGCTCCGCAGCGGACAGGCACGCCTTGCCAGTGCGGAAGAAGCCCATAACGATGACCTACTGGCCGCTGAACATGACGAACTGCATAACAGACAGGATGATGCACAAGCCGCACGCTTACAGCGCTGTCTGGGAAACCTCAGCAGTGAGCAGCGCCAGAGCATCACGCTGGCCTACTATCAGGGCATGTCCCACGGCGATATTGCTCACTGGCTCCAGCAGCCGGTTGGATCGGTGAAAAGCTGGATCCGCCGGGCGATGGCGCACCTTCGGGAGTGTGTCGGACTATGAATAAACGCCAACGTGACGACGCGCTCTCTGCGGAATACGCGCTGGGTACGCTGCGCGGCAATGCGCGGTTACGCTTTCAGAAGCGTCTACAGAGTGAGCCGGAACTGACTGAGCAGGTAGCCAAATGGCAAACCCTGCTTGCCGGACTGGATCGTAGTCTGATGCCTCAGATTCCACCGGAATACGTCTGGAAAAAAATTACGCTAAGTCTGCCAACAAAGATAACGCCGCGCGTCAGGCGCGGTTATGTAGGCTGGCTGGTTGCCGCTGCCCTTGCCGCGCTGACGCTGGTGTCGTATCAGGTTATCAGGACGCCCGACTTTACCCCGCTGACCGTAATGCGGGGCGCGGAGCAACAGGGGCAATGGGTGGTCAGTGCAGATAAGGCGTTGACGCAGCTGCGTGTAACACCGTTGCAGCCGGTCGCTATTGGCGCAAACAACAGCCTGCAACTGTGGCTCATCCCTGCCGGTCAACAGCCCGTTTCCTTGGGGCTGCTGAATGCCCAGGAGACCACGCAGCTCAAACTTGCCGCGCGTGATACGCTGAAAAACGCGGTGATTGCGGTCAGCCTTGAGCCCCAGGGCGGTTCACCCACCGGGCAGCCTACCGGCCCGGTGCTTTACAGTGGCAGGACAGGATAAAACCATTCGGGCGGCGGGTTGAGCGGGTAGGACGATGGCATGCCTTTATCCCGTGTTATCGCCCCACCCGCCGCACAACCCTAAAAACGTTGCCAGTTATCTTCCTGCTTAGCATAGGCCGCACGAGCCTGAACAAAGGCGGAAGAAACCCGTGCGGGGCTGGATTGGGCAACAGGCGCGGCATCGGTCAGCACGAACGTGGCGACGAGCTGATTCAGTGCTGAGGCCTGATCCATGAGCGAGCGGGATGCCGATGAGGCTTCCTCCACCAGCGCCGCATTCTGCTGTGTCACGTCATCCATCTGATTGACGGCCTGATGCACCTGACCAATCCCCAATGACTGCTCCTGAGACGCGACGGCAATTTCGTCAACGAGGTCGGTTACCTGTCGCACCGCGTCCTTCATTCGTCCGATATTGTCACCCACCTGTTCAGCCTGATTAACGCCGGTTTCCACATAGCGCATCGAGGATTCGATAAGTTCTTTAATCTCGCGCGCTGAAGCCGAAGAACGCTGCGCCAGGTTACGCACCTCACCGGCGACAACGGCAAAACCTCGTCCCTGCTCGCCGGCCCGGGCGGCTTCAACGGCAGCGTTGAGGGCCAGAATATTGGTCTGGAAAGCCACGCCTTCGATCAGGCTAATAATGGCGGTGATTTTTTCAGAACTCTGTTTAATGTCGGTCATGGTGCCGAGCATGGTGTGAACTTTCGTGGCGCTGTCGTCCGAAATGTCCCGGGCGTTTTTCGACAGCTGGCTGGCCAGTCGGGTGTTTTCAGCCGTCTGGCGCACGGTTTCACTCAGCTCTGACATACTGGCAGCCGTCTGTTCCAGCGAGGCCGCCTGCTGCTCGGTGCGTGAAGAGAGATCTTCGTTGCCGGCCGAAATTTGCGAGGTGGCAGAACTGACAGAATGGGCCGAACGTTCAACGGACGACAGCGAGTGGGCCACATTCCCGATAAGGTTGTTAAACGCTTTGGCCGTAAGACCAATTTCATCCTGACGGGAGTCATCCGCACGCAGGGTAAGATCCAGCCGCTCGCTGGCACGTTCCATGGTGATTCGCATACCGTTAAGGTGCCTGCGGATCCCCAGAATCGTTCTGACGGAGAACGCGCCCAGCAGCAGAATGATGGCGGCCGAACCGGCAATTAACCACACCAGCGTTTGCCGGTAAACCCGGTTGTTATCTTTTTCAAATGCCGCCCCTACCTCCACATTAAACTGTAACTGTTTCTGGTAACTTTCAATTAAATCGCGAATAGACTGCCCGACCCCGCTATTGCCCTGCAGATCGGCCAGCGCAGCGTCGTCATGCAGACGGGAATTCGCCATAAAACCGGGCAAACGGTCTTCCATCTGCTTAATCAGCGCTAAGGCATGCTGACTCAGCCTGATGTCCTGATCGTTAGTGGTTTCATTTTTCAAATAAAATTCAGTCAGCGCTTTAACGGTATCCAGCCGCGTTGTTATTTCCTTTTCGAACTCGGCCTGTTTGCCTTGATCTTTTGCACTCAAATGTCGGTAAAGCGAGACGTTAAGCCGGTTACTGCCATTGACCATTTTATCCAGGTCAACCAGTGAAGGCAGCGTATTGGTTTGTACGTATTGAAAGCGCGACTGGAAGCCGCTCAATACCATGATGACGATCACCACCATGGCAATCATCGATGCCGAGAGCAGTGAAAACGTCAGGAAAAGCCGCTGAGTAATAGTCATATTAAATTCCCCGAATACTATGTTCGTTATTCATTACGTTATGCTGAAGCGCGCTAGCCATAAAGATATCGACAGGGCGTGAATGAGCATTAATGCGCTGAATAGTAAATCCGCTGAATAATGGGGGCGGACGCGGCATTACCGTTAAAAAGCATTAGCCCGTTGAATGCATAAATAAAGATGCAGGGTTTTATGACTCAGGAAATACAAATGGAATTAATGGGTGGAGGAAAGTCAATTTTTATTTAAGAGGAGGGAAATAATCTTTATTCAAAATGGCGCGCGCGTTTAATTAATAAAATTTCGCTTAAAGCCAGCTTAAAATTGTGCCTGAATATACCGGCTGCGCCGTTGTTTAATGCCGCCGTTTTTGAAATAAATTAACGCTGCAACAAACGCGAACGAATTAATCATAAGTAAGGACTATTTTAAAAATTTTTTTATTTTTTTGTTAACGCCGGGACGTTCTTCTCCGTTCGTTCGGGCCGGGCGTTAAAAACCCGCATAGCGCTGGCTTCCCTGTCTCCGCCGCGACACAGCCTTGTCATTCGCCGCATTCACGCCGCGGGTCGGCATGGCTGACAAAGCAAAAGACATAATTTGGCTTAATGCAACACGCTGACTAAACCGGTTTTAAACAGCCTGGTCGTGACGGCGGATTTACGCCACTTCTCGCGCGAAATAACTGCTGAGTTAATCGACAGTCGTGTAAAAATGTCGTAAAAAAAAGGTACAAACCTGTAAAAATGCAGTTCATAACTTAACCACCTACTCCCTAACTCACGCTAAACCGCGTAATCTCGTGCTGATCGCTGACCGGATAACCTTTCCGGCGAAGGTGGATAATTACGTGAAGCAAAACAGGATATTAAATGGCGCAGTCTGAAAAACAGTCTCTTCCTGCAGGCATGCTGGCGGCAGCGGGGATCGTATTTGGTGATATCGGCACCAGCCCGCTCTATACCTTAAAAGAGTGTCTGTCTATTCTTCCCTCTGGGGCGGTGACCGAAGAGGCGGTCATGGGGTTTCTTTCTCTGATATTCTGGGGACTGACGCTGATTGTGACGGTGAAATACGTCATCTTTATCATGCGTGCAGATCATGATGGCGAAGGCGGAATACTGACGCTGATGTCCCTGGCCCGGCAAAATGTCGGCGCGCGGCTCAGCCGCATCATCGTACTGGCAGGCCTCACAGGAGGAGCCTTCTTTTACGGTGACGGCATTATCACCCCGGCAATCTCGGTGCTTTCCGCCGTTGAGGGGATTGAAGTCGTGGCCCCGGCGCTGGATCGCTTTATTGTGCCGCTGGCCATGGTCATACTGGCGGTACTCTTTGTGATCCAGAAGCACGGCACCGAGCGCGTCAGCCGCGTTTTTGGCCCGATCATGCTGGTGTGGTTTATTACCCTGGCGATACTCGGTGTGCGCGGCATCGCCATGAATCCGCACGTTTTACATGCGCTCAATCCGGCCTTTGCCCTGACCTTTTTGCTTCATCATGAAGCCCTGTCATTTGCCGCGCTCGGCATGGTGGTGCTGGCCGTCACCGGTGCTGAAGCCCTGTATGCGGATATGGGACATCTGGGCAAAACCCCCATCAGGCTGGCCTGGTTGATCATTGCCCTGCCCGCTCTGGTGCTGAACTATTTTGGTCAGGGCGCCCTGGTGCTCGCCGAACCCAGCGCCGTGCAAAATCCGTTTTATATTCTGGCGCCCGTCTGGGCACAGATCCCGCTGATTGTCCTGTCAACCCTGGCCACGGTCATTGCTGCCCAGTCAATCATCAGCGGCGTTTACACGCTGACGCATCAGGCCATTCGCCAGGGGTTTCTGCCGCCGATGCGAGTGATCTTTACGTCTGCTACGGAATCAGGGCAAATCTACATCCCGGTCGTAAACTGGCTGCTGTTTGCCGCGGTAACTGTCGTAATCCTGGCTTTCCGCCAGTCCTCAGCGCTCTCATCCGCTTACGGTATTGTGGTGACGGGCACGATGGTGCTGACGGCCTGTCTGGCCGGTATTGTGGCGTTTAAAAACTGGAAGTGGCCATTGCCGGTGGCGTTGGTTTTTCTGCTCTGCATGCTGTTAATTGATGTGCCGCTGTTTGCCGCCAATCTGATGAAACTCCTGTCTGGCGGCTGGGTGCCGGTGCTGCTGGCGATGACCATGCTGGTGCTGATGCTTATCTGGAGCAGTGAGCGTTCCCGGCTTATCCGCCGTCTCACTGACGATCCGGTGCGGCTGAAAGCGCTGATTAGCTCCCTGGAAGCCTCTCCGCCGATGCGGGTGGGGGGAACGGCTATCTTCCTGACGCGTAAAGAGTATGAAATTCCGCAGGCGCTGCTGCATAACCTGAAACATAACCGGGTACTGCATGAGCGCACTGTCTTACTGCATATCAAAACGGTCGATCTGCCCCGCGTACACAATCAGCAGCGCATTGCGTTGCGCCAGATGTCCCCGTCGTTCTGGCAGGTGACGGCCACCTATGGCTGGCATGAGCGTCCGTCGATGCAGGATGTCCTGCATCTTTGTGGGCTGGAAGGCTTTGGCTGTACGTTAAATGAAGCGTCGTTTTTTACCTCGCACGACACGCTGGTGATGAAAAAGCGCCGCGGTCTGGCCCATGCCAAAGGCGTTATCTTCCACTTCTTCCAGCGCAATGCACTACGCGCACATGAGCAGTTCAGAATCCCGGCTAACCGGGTGATCGAACTGGGCGGGCAAAAAGAGTTCTGATAAGGGCGTTTGCGGCAGAGCGCGTCACGGGCTCTGCCGTTTTCTTTTGTCAGGATGCCCGCGTGTTCCCCGCTCGCGTTCTGCACCCTTTCACCACCCGTCGTAACGGCCTTCTTCACGCGTCTCCTGGATCTCGTCAGGCTTTGCCAGGCAAAATGTATGCTCATACAGGCATAACGGGACAGCAGGCGCCGCTGTGGCGCAAGTACCGCCTGCCGCGTTATCCCGTCAATAGTGCCCGTTGAACTCAACGCTGACTTGCAGAACGGCCCTCATCAGCGCACCAAACGCAGGATGCTGAAGAAAAATCTGTAGGCTGCGGGATCCCGTCTGGTGTCTTTGACCTTAACCCGTCACAATACCAGCCGGGATCCCCTGTTTTACCTGTGCCACCAACGCTTCATCCCTGTCACCTCCCCAGAGGTTGCAGGATGAAAAAAGGAGCAAATCATGTCTGATGCGACATCGGCTCAGTGCCACTGTGGCGCTGTAGCGTTTAACGTAAAACTGCTGGATGGCCTGAACACGGCCCGGCGCTGTAACTGCTCTTTCTGCCGTATGCGCGGCGCGGTCGTGGTGTTTGCGCCCGTCTCGGGGCTTGAGGTGGTGAAAGGCAAAGAGACGCTAAGCGAGTACCGTTTTAATTCGGGTGAGGCAGTCCACTACTTCTGTTCCATTTGTGGCATCTACACGTTTCATCAAAGCCGGTCCAATCCTGAACAGTACGGCGTGAATGCCGCCTGTCTGACGGGCGTTTCGCCTTTCGATTTCGCCTCCGTGCCCGTCACAGATGGCAATAATCATCCCCGGGATGGCGGCAAAGGCGGCGTAGTCGGCCATCTTAACTATGTTGCAGTAAAACCCTGACGCCGGGCACCAGAAGGCCATTAACCTCAGATCGCCTGGCGCACCCTTTCCAGCATCATCATTGCGTGGCTGAAAACCGCATCGGCGAGCGTCAGGGGATAATCATCGGGCAGGCTGTCCCGCACCTTAACAATCGCGGCAGGCAAGCCCGGAATAAAGGCCGCCAGTATCTGCCGCATCGCTGCCTGACTGAACCCCACGCTCCCCGCAAGGGCAAGAAAATGCGCGGGCCCAATCGCGTCAATGTGATGCTGTTTGCCCTCAGGGCCTGTCACGCCCATCCCCAGCTGGAAATCCCGTCTGTCTGTTGTGCGTAGAGAAAGGCCCGGGCAGGCGGAAAGGAGATGCTTAAAAGGCGCGAGCCGGAAGCTGCCACCGCGAGCAATCAGCAGCGAGAGATGTTTAGCGTTGACGCGCGTGATGCCCGTCAGCCACTGAAATACCAGACAGCGCATCAGATCCTCACGGTCTTTCATGGCGGAGCTTGAGCCCATCAGCAAGGCCATGATGTCATCAATTCCCGGACCGCCCTGCTGCTCATCGCGGCCAGAGAGCGGCACGCCGAGCGCCTGACACACGTCTTCTTCAGGAAGATGATAAAGGTGTTGTCCGTCGTGACGCCAACGGCGATCGTATCGTTCTGTTCTCAATTTACGGATGCCGTTCTCATGAACTAACACGGCATCCGGCACCGGGATAGTCAGCTCCCGGGCCAGGGACAGACACAGATACGCATTATCGATATCGAACTGCTGTGCCTCATCGGCGGGGGTGAAGATGCTGTGCGTTGCCTGGTCCGGCGCGACGGGCTGCCGCTTTGCCGGCAGCAGACTGAGCGCCCCGGGTAATGTGTGTCCCACTTTCTGCAATGTTGCAAAGACCTCACAGGATTTTATCGGGTGAGTCGGGTAAAAATCCTTTTCGATCAACGCGCTGGGATAGAGAAGGTTTTCGAAAAAGTGCACGACTTTCTCAGAATGCATCGCGGCGCGCTGTAAGGGCAACGAAAGCGAGAGAGGTCTGGCAAGCGGATGCTGAAGCCAGTTGGCGTCATACTGGAAATGCAGCGCGCCGTTGTGATGCAGCGTCAGCGTTCCCGTACGCTCGCCGTTTATCCAGGCAATGAGCTTTGCCATTACCAGGCATCCTCAGCCGGGGCTGAGGATGCGCTGTTTTCATGAAGCAACAGAGCAAGATCGAGCGCCTGTAAGATTTTGAACAACGTTGCCAGTGAGGTTGTATCCGGGGCATTTTCGAAGTGAGACAGGGTTGCCTGTTTCAGGCCCACTTTTTTCGCCAGTTCGACCTGGGTCCAGCCGTTTTGCTGCCGCAGTAGCCTGACCTGATTTGCCAACTGGCGGGGACTGTAAATCATGCGGTATGCTCCCTGATAAGTGAGGATTTATCCCCGTTAGAGGATATTATCAGACTTGCTGCTCTTTCGCCTGATAACTTAATTATCCCCGATAGCGGATATTTTGGAGGTACAATGACCAAATGTAACTTTCCTCTGGCCGTCACGCGGTCTTACACCGAGAATGATAAGCAGGATTTACTGGTCGGGCTGCGCGCCTATAACAACGCGTTCATCGATACTTCGACATGGGGGCCGCTGGCGGTATTTTGTCGTGATCCGCAGGGAAAATTGCTGGGCGGACTGATTGGTAGCCAAAAAGGGCACTGGCTTTGTATTGAGTTTCTCTGGGTGAGTGAATCCGTGCGCGGTTCAGGCCTTGGCCAGCAGCTGGTTCATGCAGCCGAACAGGATGCTGTCACGGCGGGTTGCCACAGTGCCCTGGTGGATACCTTTAGTTTCCAGGCGCTGCCCTTCTACCAGAAGCAGGGTTATGCCCGGCAGATGTCGTTAACGGATTTCCCTCAACCGGGCATGCAACGTCATTATCTGACGAAAGCGTTAAGCGCAGCGCGCTGATCTTCACGCTGCAAAAACGCAAGGGTTGCCCCTGTCCATCTCTCAATGGACAGGGTTAAGGCATCAGATGATATTGACCTTGCAGTCGCTTAACATGCGCCAGTGGCAAGGCAGAACACGCGTTTCGCCTCTTACCGTTACCGTGCTGACGCCATGAATATCGCGACAGGACGATCCGACCTGGAGTTCAAACTCGCCCGGCTCAACAATGCGCTTGCCATCGCGACGGGTAAAGTTAAGCATATCAACGGGAAGCGTAAAGCACAGCTCAGCCGTTTCACCCGGTTGTAACGTGACGCGCTGAAAAGCTTTGAGCTCCTGGAGCGGGCGCACCATGCTGGCGACCTTGTCCCGGATATAAAGCTGAACCACTTCACTGCCCTGCCGTTGGCCGCTATTGGTTAGCGTCATTCTGAGGCGGATTTCGCCGTCAATAGCGACGCTGTCCTGCTCGGACTGGAGCGTCCCCCAACTAAACGTTGTCCCGCTCAGACCGTAGCCAAACGGATAGCGTGCGCCAAAATGGAAGGCGATTGGCGTGCCGCCGCTTTTCAGTTTGTGGTTGTAATAGAACGGCATCGCACCGACGTTCTTCGGAACGCTCACCACCAGGCGGCCCTGCGGCTCTGCGCGGCCGGTGAGGATATCTGCTATCGCCCAGCCGCCCTCCTGTCCCGGTGCCCAGGCCAGCAGAAAGGCGGCGACCTTGTTCTCCAGGCCCTGCAGGTTATAAGGTCGCCCACCGGTCATGACCGCGATCACCGGTTTTCCGGTGTCCACAAGGGCCTCCAGCAATAACTGCTGCACGCCTGGCAGATTCAGGCTGTCGGTATCAGAACCTTCTCCTACGGTGCCGCTCTGGAACAGGCCCGCCAGATCGCCTACGCAGGCAACAACGACATCGCTTTCTTGTGCCACGCGAACCGCCTCCGCAATCAGATGCGTATCCTGTGAAACAGGCGACTGCTGCACAGGTTTCGCCCCGCTGTCTCCGGGGAAAACGGGAGCGCCTGCCGCGCGTTTCTCAATAATATGGCAGCCTTTGGCATAGCTGACGTTTTGCTGCCCCAGCGTATGGCGCAGGGCGGCGAGCGGCGTCGTTACCTGCGAGGTTTCCTCCAGCATATCGCTAATGATCAGGTGAACAGGAAAACTGTAGCCACTCAGTAGCGCGAGTGGATCGTCTGCACAGGGGCCCACAACCGCAACGCGACTGGCTTGTTGCAGCGGCAGAATGCCGTTGTTTTCCAGTAGCGTGATCGACCGCGTGGCAACCTCCCGGGCGACCTGACGGGTTTCCTCGTCCTGCAGTGAAATCGTCTCTTCATTAATGTAGGGCTGCTCGAACAGGCCCAGACGAAACTTTTCGGTTAAGATGCGGCCAACAATTTCATCCACCTTCTCCATCGACAGCAGATTACGTGATACGGCGTCCGCCAGATGGCGAGCGCAGTCATCTTTGGGCAGTTCGACGTCCAGCCCGGCGTTAAAAGCCAGCGCGGCAGATTCTGCCGCATCCTGCGCCACGCCATGATGCTGATGAAGCAGGCTGACGCCGCCGTAGTCAGCGACGACAATGCCGTCGAATCCCCACTGCTCCCGCAAGACCTCCGTCAATAAAAAACGATCGCTGTGACCGGGTTGATTATCGATGTCATGGTATGCCGGCATGACTGAACCCGCATTCGCCAGCTTGACCGCCATTTCAAACGGCAGTAAGAAGATATCGTTTAACTCGCTGAAACCCAGGTGTACCGGCGCGTGATTACGGGCGCCCTCACTGAATGAGTGGCCGACGTAGTGCTTCAGCGTGGCTAACAGATCGCGCGTGTCCCCCTGCAGGCCCTCGACGTAGACGGTGGCCATGACGCCCACCAGCCAGGGATCTTCCCCGAAGGTTTCTTCCGTCCGGCCCCAGCGGACATCGCGGGACACATCCAGTACCGGCGCCAGCCCCTGCTTACAGCCAACAGAACGCGCCTCTGTGCCAATGCGCTGTGCCGCCCGCCTGATGAGTTCAGGATCCCAGGTCGATCCATAGTTGAGCGATGAGGGAAACAACGTGGCGCCTTTGCAGAGCAAACCGACCAGGCACTCTTCATGCAGCAGCGCCGGGATGCCCAGGCGTGAGCCTTCAGTCACGTCGCGCTGCAGGCGATTCGCCGCTCGGACGCCAGTCAGCGCGTCAACGATATGCGTTCCCAGCGGACGGGTAATCTGACCTATACCGCGGGTTAATCTTTCTTTCAGTGCTGTCTGGGCACTGACGCCAGTAAACTCATCGCTTAAATCTGTGCGTTCCTGGTGATTGCCCTCTTCATCCAGAATGAGCCAGTAAGCATGCATCTGCGCGAACTTTTCTTCCGCCGTCATGCGCGGCAGCAGATCCGCGACGCGTTCAGCGACCGGACGATGAGGATCCTTATAGATTGCAGTCATGTTTCACTCCTTTATGCAGATTTCAGATAGTCTTGCTGGCGTCCATTTTCTCTTCAGCGGCGCGCTTCGCGGCCAGCTCAAGGGCGATAGCATTCACCCGCGCGCTGTTCAGTTTGTAGAGAAAAAGCAGCAGCAACATGCAGGTAAACAGAACGCCGGGAATAATGTTGTGCATCAGGTTGATGGTGGTGATGATGCGAGGTGTTTGTGCGGCCACGCCGGGCTGGTAATGAACCAGTCCCAGAATCCAGCCCACGACAGCCCCGCCCATGGCAAGGCCAAATTTGATGGCAAACAGCGCCGTTGAAAATACGAGGCCGTCCAGTCGTCTTCCGCTGCGCTGTTCTTCAAAGTCCACCACATCCGAGAACATGTTCCATTGAATGGGCGTGGTCAGGTTCTGAACAAAACCAAAAACAATATTCACGGCAATGATCAGCCAGACCTGAGAAGGCGGAATAAAATAAATCGTGGTGACAAAAAAAACAAAACTGGCAAGGCAAATCTGATAAGTGCGCACGCGATCAAATTTTCCCAATAACCGCTCTGAAAAAAAGGCCCCGCACAATGCCGCTATCATGCCGGTAATTATAAAAGTGAATACGAGGTCAGGACGCAATAAAACGTAGTTCATGTAATAAATGGTGGAGGAGCCACGGGTTACCACCGCCGTGAGCAGCAGGATGTTAAAAATAACAATGATGCACCACTGGCTGTTTTTACTCAGCGCCTTGAGGTCGGACCACATCGAGTTTGCGCTGTCACTGCGGGGTAAATAACGTTCCCGGGTCATAAAGAAGCAGCAGTAGATTAAAACCACCCCTAAGAACCCCATGAAGCCCATGGCAAAAAGGTAGCCTTTTGCCTTGTCACCCTGACCTAACAGATCCACCAGCGGCAGCCCGATGACGGTCACCACCAGCCCGCCGATAAACGCGCAGGCAAACCGCCAGGATTGCAAAGAATGGCGTTCGCGGGGATCGAGCGTCAGTGCACCGGGCATGGCGCAGTAAGGGACGTTTACCGCAGAGTAAATAAAGCTGAGAATCGTGTAAGTGACACAGGCATAGACGATCTTCGCCGTGGGGCCGACATCCGGAACATAAAAGGTAATGAGACAACTGACGCCAAACGGAATCGCAAACCACATCAGCCAGGGCCGAAAACGACCGTGCTTCGTTCGGGTGCGATCGACCAGCGCGCCAATACAGGGATCGACAAAGGCATCGGCCAGACGAACCACCAAAAACATCGTCCCCATAATGGCGGCCGGTAACCCAAACACATCTGTATAAAAGTAGGCGAGGAACAAGGTGGCGGTTTGCCACACCATTGAACTGGCGGCATCACCGATGCCGTAACCCATTTTATCTTTTGTCGTGAGCACAGAGGATACAGAGGATATAGTCATTGTTATGAGCCTTATAATTAGGTGAAAAACCTGTTCAGTCAGCTTTCCACGCTCTGCCTGTACAGGCAGGCCAGGCTCAAGTATTAGTAGTCTGGAGGAGTAGCAACAATTCCAGAAATTACCAGCCAATTTATGATATTTAGTTTTTTTGCGGGTTTGTGATGCAGTGCATATTGATAACTTATCGATCAATACATTTTTGACGAAATATTTTTGACACCAGGTGGGGTTACTTTGTTATAAGCCAGTAATGTTCTCATATAAAATCGCTATGACATGGCGAATATGCACGCTTGAAATAGTATAGCCTTGTTACTATTTGTATTGTTTTCTGTTGCGTTATGGCAAATAATATCTCTTCAGGGAGAATTTTACCGCCCGAGATGCGTTATCCTGCCCACTGAACGACTGAGCAGCCCTATTTTCAGATGAATAAAATGTTATTTAGCTGAACGTCAGAGTGAAAAGTTAGTAAAATCAGTACAGGATAGCCGTGAGGGCTGCAGTAACTTTTAGAGGAAATGGAATGCTTGAACTGTTTGACGTCAGTTATGAAGAGCTGCAAACCACACGTTCAGAAGAACTTTATAAGCTCAGAAAAAAAACTTTTAGCGACCGCCTGGGATGGGAAGTCGTGTGCAGTCAGGGCATGGAGTCGGATGAGTTTGATGGCCCAGGGACGCGTTATATTCTGGGTATCTGCGAAGGGCAGTTAGTGTGCAGTGTCCGCTTTACCTGCCTGGATCGCCCCAATATGATTACCCACACCTTTCGTCACTGTTTTGACGACGTTCCCCTGCCCGCTTACGGCACCGAGTCCAGCCGTTTTTTTGTTGATAAAGCCCGCGCGCGCGAACTGCTGGGTGAGCACTATCCTGTCAGCCAGGTACTGTTTTTGGCTATGGTTAACTGGGCGCAGAACAATGCTTATACGCATATCTACACGATAGTCAGCCGGGCAATGCTGAAAATACTGAAACGGTCCGGATGGCAAATCAGCGTGGTCAAAGAAGCTTTTCTGACGGAAAAAGAGCGTATTTATCTGCTGACGCTGCCAGCCGGGGAAACCGATAAACAGCAGTTGGGTGGGGATATTGTTGCACGTACGGGCTGCGCGCCCGTCGCCGTAACTACCTGGCCGCTGACGCTGCCGGTCTGATAAGATCTAACTCAACACCCAGTCTGATAGCCTGTCGGGCGTTACTGACGCCCAGTTTAACCACCACATTTTTGATGTGAAATTTTACAGTGCTGACAGAAATACCGGTAATGGCGGCAATCTCAGAGTAGGTTTTCCCCATACTCGCCCAGTACAACACCTCATTCTCACGCGAAGAAAAGATGGTTTTATCGGCGTTTTGATTCACCGTCGGTGCTCTTTCCGCTTCTGCGCCAGCCAGTCGATACATCTGCTCATTAAAATCGATCAGCAACATCTGCATCGTGCCCTGCTCTGAGGCAAGACGCTGTTCCAGTGCGGCCTGGTCGTTGCCTTTAATGATGACCGATAGCAACGCCAGGTTGTTCATATGGTCGTGGAGCACGTAGGTAAAGCCATTAACGATGTTGTATTGCTTCGATAATGAGAAAATTTTAGTAAACCGGAGATCGGACATCAAAGTGATGTTCTCGTCCCAGGCAAAGGGTGAGGTGCGTTTAAAGGCGGTAAGGATAACCGGATCGGTTAACTGAAAATTATTGGCGCGGTATAACCTGACCCATTCGTCAGGATAACTGGAAATAATCAGAACATTTGAAGGATTTTTTTTGCTCACAACAGTGTAAGCGTACTCAGGACTGCCAAACGAAGATAACTTTCTCTGTATGTAAGTCTGAAGCGTATCCGTTATTGTTTGATTTTCAAGAAAAAAAGAAAACATTCAGGCTCCATGCTGCTTCTTTTACTTAACGATGACATAACCTGCACTTTAGTACAGGTAAGATAATACTTAAGAATAACTTACAATGATTCAGCCAGAGGTTACAATGGGTTCGAGTTGTTTAGCGGTAAAAAAAAACCTGACCTGCAAGGCCAGGTCGCTGAAACAGCCAACACCAGGGAAAAACTTTCCGGCCAGACTTCACAAACTATAAAGTGATGCTGGCCGGGACACTCAGAGTAACATCTCAGAAACATTTGTACAAACATTTACCTTCGCTTTCCCACACCTGATTGTCCTCCTTTATCATATGCAATGATCTCCCCTCTTCTTTCATGCCATAAGCGCCTTTTATTCAATGCGTTAGCCTTCACCTGTGCGTGTCGCCAGGAAAGAGGATGCGCTCTTTTTGGCCTAATGGCGCTCCCCCTTAAGGAAAAATCAACATATTCTGCTACTTCCGCTGCGCTTATCTGCAATATCGTCGGCAAACCCTCGTCATAAAGCCTGTTTTCATCTACCAATACGGATTAAATAAGCATTTGAATGTGACAAATATCACATCTGTGCCAGGCTTAAACTCTCTGACCACCCTGTTCAAGGAGTTCACTATGACGACGTCAAATAACCACATTCAAGACCCGGATCGCTTTCCGAAGCCGCCGTTCAGGCAGCAGCCGCAGCAGGCACCCGGATTAGCCAGTGAGATGGATCCTGCTCCCGATCATGGTGAAAAAAGCTATCGTGGACATGGTCGCCTTACCGGCCGTAAAGCGCTGATCACCGGCGGCGACTCGGGTATTGGCCGTGCGGTTGCAATCGCCTATGCGCGTGAAGGTGCAGATGTGGCCATTAACTATCTGCCGGAAGAAGAGTCCGATGCGGTTGAAGTGATTAAACTGATTGAAGCCGAAGGGCGCAAAGCTGTGGCCATCCCCGGCGATCTGCGTTCTGAAACCTTTTGCCAGACGCTGGTTAACGAAGCGGCCGAGAAGCTGGGCGGGCTGGATATTCTTGTCAATAACGCCGGACGTCAGCAGTTTAATGAATCCATCCGTACGCTGAGCACAGAAGATTTCGATGCCACCTTTAAAACCAATGTCTATGCGCCATTCTGGGTAACGAAAGCCGCGCTGGCGTATTTGCCGCGCGGGGCCTGTATCATTAACACCTCTTCCGTGCAGGCCTTTAAACCCAGCGATATCCTGCTGGACTACGCGCAGACTAAAGCCTGCAACGTCGCCTTTACCAAAGCACTGGCTAAACAGCTCGGCCCGGAAGGGATTCGCGTGAACGCGGTCGCACCGGGTCCGTACTGGACGCCACTGCAGCCGAGCGGCGGTCAGCCGCAGGAGAAAGTGGAACAGTTTGGCGCAGACGCGCCGCTGGGCCGCCCCGGTCAACCCGTAGAGATCGCCCCACTTTACGTCACCCTTGCGTCGGACGAGTGCAGCTTTGCCTCTGGGCAGGTATGGTGCTCTGACGGGGGAACCGGAACGTTGTAAGCGTTTTTAATACGCCATGGCCGCACTGCGCGGCCATTTTTTTGCCTGCTTTTCGGCATTACTGTAACGCGTCGAGAATCGCCACGGCCGCCTTAATGCGTTCCGGATTGGGATAGTTTTTATTCGCCAGCATAACGATGCCGCTGTTGAGCTGAGGGACAAAGGCAATGTAGGCCCCAAACCCGTTTGTGGAGCCGGTTTTGTGGATCCAGCTGGCGCGGTCCGCGGCTTTTACCGGGTTCACCAGCGTGGCAGGCTGAGCCTCCAGCGCGGTTTTCGTGTCGCTGGCGTCGATGAGCGTTTGCTCCTTCACCGGCCATGGATAGATTTCCCATCCCAGCCCCTGAGAAAGTTGACCTGCCGTTAAATAGTGCGACTGTGCGGTGAGTATGCCGTTGCGTAAAACCGTATTGCCGGACGATAACCCGTTGGGATTCGCATTGGCCTGCATAAAGGTCATCATGTCGCGCGCGGTGGACTTCACTCCATAGGTTTCTGCCGACAGCATTCCGGGAGAGACGCTCACGGGCTGGCCGTCTTTATAACCCCACGCATAGTCGAACATCATGGACGCCGGAACGGTATAAAAAGTGCGCGTGAGCCGCAACGGTGTAAAGACGTTCTTCTGCATGGCTTCTTCAAACTCGCCCTTTACCATGAGATAACCCAGCAGGCCGAGGCTGACATTGGAATATTGCCGCTGAATGCCCGGCGCGACACCGGGCTGCCACTGCTGCGCGTAACGGAGTAAGGAATCCTGATCGACCACGCTGGCAGGAAGCTGTAACGGCATGCCACCTGCGCTGTAGGTGGCGAGGTGCACCATCCTGATCGCCTGCCACTGCGGGCCTTTTAGCGCGGGCCAGTACTTTTGTACCGGATCGTTCAGGCGAAGTTCGCTGTTACGTATCATCACGCCAGCCAGTACGCCGGTAAAGGTTTTGCTGACGGAACCAAGTTCGAACAGCGTATTTTCCGTCACCCGTCGATCGGTTGCGGTATCCGCTACGCCAAAGTTCAGGTACTGCGGGCGGCCTTTATACAGGACCGCGACGGACATGCCAGGAATCCCCTGCTCCGCCATTAATGGCGTAATCACGTCCTTAACCCGCGAGGCAATCTCCTGTGAGGATAAATCCGTCGCGCTGCTGCTGGCGCTAAGGGCGAAGAGTAATGCAGTAAAATATATTTTCATCAGCACTCATTCAGGTGACAGTTCATCAGTTTGCGCGTAAGACTTCGCCCAATCGGGCGGAGATATAATCGCGCGACCATGATCGCGACATTAATGCGGCCCGTAATGGTAAAGCTGCCGGGCTGGCA
Source organism: Pantoea ananatis LMG 2665 (assembly GCF_000710035.2). GTDB lineage: Bacteria > Pseudomonadota > Gammaproteobacteria > Enterobacterales > Enterobacteriaceae > Pantoea > Pantoea ananatis. The sequence goes on from NZ_JMJJ01000004.1 coordinate 1,210,724, forward strand.
GTGTTAGCTCACGGAGAGCCTGTAAATTCCAAATCGCTTAACGCGGCTTAGGTTCGGCTCGGTGAAGTGGGAATCCTCGCCCAGGGCGGGGAGCCGTCAATGACACTGAGCAGCGCATGATTGCACGCAAAGCTGCGCCTGGGTACTACAGGCACCGGAATTACGCGTATTACAATGAGATTGCTCAACATAACAGCGAGTCTGACAGCTGGAGAGATCACATTTTGCGGCGATGGGCATCAGTTGAGGAAGCGGCGCGCGCGCCGGAAAGCTGTGTGCGGGTTGTGCCAGTGCGCTGCTGGCCGTCAGGCAGGACAGCAGCAAAGCAAAAAGACATTTCATAACCGATCTCCAGAGATACGCGTCCGTTAAGTATGGTAACTCTGACGCGTAACGTCTGATAAATCTTGTTAAATTGAGAGCGCGGGCGGATGTTCAACACATTCCACAACGCCGCGACGATAAATATCGTTAAGTCGGACGCCGTACTGACGCGGGTCATGCTGCTGTTTAATGCGTAAAATTGACCCTTCTCCCTTTTCCGTCAGGCAGGCCGGGTGTGCCAGAATGTCCAGCAGGGTCGATTTTATGCCGTCGATCAGCGCCCGGCGCAGGCGATCTTTATCGGCTTCGCTGTTGACCTGATATTCACGATCGTCATTCAGCTCGCCGCCGATCGTCCAGCCTGCACTGGCCGGGTTGATTTCCGGCAGAGCACGCACATTACTGGTTAACACCGGACAGCCGCTCGCCTGCATCTCCAGCACGGAAAACCCGTAGGTTTCCTGCCAGGTCGGTAACAAACCGAGGTCACTGTTCTGGAACAGTTTCAGGAGTGCCGAGTTTGCCATCTGCGCATGATGGGTGACGAAGCTCAGGCGGGAGATACGATCCTGGATATTCCGGTAAAAAGCCTCGTCGTCCTGGAATTTACGGTGTGCCACGTTATGACGCTTAGTCAAATCGCCGATAAGCTGCACGTCAAGCTGGGATGCATCGATCTGACCCGCTTCGACAAGCTCACTCAGCGCCAGCACAATTTCGGCCCCGCCCTTGCGATAAAACTCATTGCCGACAAAGACCAGACGGATTTTGTCGCTGTGACATGCGCTTTTCTGCGGGGTAAACAGCGTTTGTGGCGGATGCATCACCAGCGTTTTAGCCCGAATTTTTGCCGCCACATCCGGTTTAAACAGCTTCATCTGGATGTGCAGCGTCGCCTCTGAAATAGCAATCAGACCGAAACAGTTATCTTTCAGCAAATAAGGGATCAGCTGTTTCAGCTCTGGATTGTCGTGTTTGGCCACGCCTGCTACCGGCAGAACGCGCGGCAGCTCGGTTTCAAACGTCGCGACCCAGTTCATTTGCGTTATTGCCACTTCATTGAACAGATGGAGTATGTCGGGCTTCTGCCCCATTGCAAACGGGACAGGTAAGAAGACGAAACGTTTATTTTTTTTCAGTAAACGCGTACGCAGCGGATTGAGGAAATAGAAAACGTTACGTTTTTTCAGGTTAATGTAGTCGTTTTCCGGATTGACCAAAATATTGCGCTGCTCCGGATAGTGATTATTACTTATGCCGATTTTCATGAAGGGTTCCGAAGTCGTAGTGAGTGCGAACGTGATCTATATCACGCTGAATATGAAACAGATCATAGGTAACATCTTAAAAACATGTGATTACTGTGGTTTACAGATTTCTCTGCACCCGACAGGTGCAGCCTGTTGCACAGCGACCGTGCATCTGCGCCATTTTCACCCTTCATGCCCCCATTCAGACGCGCACTCCGCGCGTCGCGCTTCTGGTACAAAAGTTGCAAATAACTGATATGTGCACAGGAGATAACATATGAAAGCGATCGTCATTGGTGGCGGGATGGGTGGCATGACCGCCGCGCTGGCTCTGGAACAGGCAGGTTTCGACACTGAGGTTTTTGAGGCGGTCAAAACGATACGTCCCGTGGGTGCGGCCATTTCCGTCTGGCCTAACGGGGTGAAATGCCTTAATGCATTGGGACTGAGAGAAAAAGTGCGCGCCCTGGGCGGCAACATGGCCTATATGGCCTATAAAGAGGCCTTTTCGGGTGAAACCCTCACCCGTTTCAGCCTTTCCCCCCTGGTGCAGCAGGTGGGCGAGTTTCCCTATCCCATTGCCCGCGCCGAGCTTCAGGCCATGCTGCTGGATGCTTACGGCCGCCATCGGGTGAATTTTGGCAAGCGTATCGTGCAGGTGGAGCAATATGCCAGCGGCGTGATCGCGACCTTCGAAGATAACAGTCAGGCCCAGGGTGACTTTCTGGTTGCGGCCGATGGAACGCATTCGGTTATTCGTGATTACGTACTGGGGGAAAAACTGCCCCGTCGCTACGCAGGCTATGTGAACTGGAACGGCCTGGTCAGCGTTGATGAGTCCATCGCGCCTGCCGATCAATGGACAACCTTTGTGGGCGAGGGTAAACGCGTCTCTCTCATGCCGGTCAGCGGCAACCGCTTCTACTTCTTTTTCGATGTGCCGCTGCCCGCCGGGCTGGAGCAGGATCGATCAACGATGCGGCACGATTTGCAGCACTACTTCAGCGGCTGGTCTGAACCGGTTCAGAAGCTCATCGCGGCAATTGATGTGGAAACCACTAACCGCGTGGAGATTCACGACATCGAGCCTTTTCACCGCTTTGTAAAAGGCCGGGTGGTCTTACTGGGCGACGCAGCACACAGCACCACGCCGGATATTGGTCAGGGCGGTTGCGCGGCAATGGAAGACGGGATTGTACTGGCCTCGGCATTGTCTGCACATTCGCTTGGCATTGAGGATGCGCTGTTACGTTACCAGATGCGCCGCGTTGAACGCGTTAAGGATCTGGTGTTGAAAGCGCGTAAACGCTGCGACATCACGCATGCTAAAGATCCCCATCTGACATCGGCATGGTATCAGTCGCTGAAAACGGAAACGGGTGAACGGGTGCTGGCGGGACTGTGCGAAACCATTGAAGGTGGACCGCTGGGATAGTCAAAAAGGGCGGTATCACCGCCCTTTCGCTTATTCGGCTAAGCCGCGATTTTTTAGCATCGGCTCCAGTTGAGGCGCTCCGCCGCGCCAGGACTCATACAACGCTTTAAGATCGCTGCTGTTGCCACGCGACAGGATTTTTTGCCGAAAGATGTCGCCATTTTCCCGGGTTAATCCGCCGTGTTCGACAAACCACTGGTAGCCATCGTCGGCCAGCATCTGGGTCCAGATATAGGCATAATAGCCGGCAGAATACCCCCCGCCCCAGATATGCTGAAAATAGCTGGAACGGTAGCGCGGTGGAACTGCGGCCAGATCAATATCATCGCTGCGTAAAGCCTGCTGTTCGAACGCGTCGACCGACTGCACCGGGGTTTTCCCCTCCAGGCTATGCCAGTGGAGATCCAGTAACGCGGCCGCCAGCAGCTCGGTCATCTCATAACCTTTATTGAACTTGCCTGCTCTGATGATTTTTTCATGCAGCGCCGCTGGCATGGCCTCCCCGGTCTGATAATGACGGGCGAAATGACGAAACACCTGTGGCTCACTGGCCCAGTGCTCGTTGATCTGCGATGGAAACTCAACAAAATCACGTGGCGTTTCCGTGCCGGAGAGGCTGGGATAGCGCTGGCTGGCAAACAAGCCATGCAACGTATGGCCAAACTCATGGAACAGCGTAATTACGTCATCCCAGCTCAGCAGTGCAGGCTCGCCGTTGGCGGGTTTGGTGTAATTACAGACGTTGTAAATCACCGGTTTCTCGTCCAGCAGCGTGGACTGGTTAACAAAGTTGCTCATCCATGCGCCGCCGCCTTTGCTGTCGCGCTTGAAAAAATCGGTATAGAACAGCGCCATTCCGCTGCCGTCGGTATCAAAGATTTCGTACACCTGGACATCGGGGTGATAAACCGGCAGGTCGTGACGTTGGGTAAACTGGATGCCATAAAGTTGAGTCGCGGCCCAGAATACGCCCTTTTCCAGCACGCTGTTCAGTTCGAAATAGGGTTTAATCTGGCTTTCATCGAGATCGTACTGCGCCCGCCGAACCTGCTCCGCGTAAAAGTTCCAGTCCCACGCGCCAAGGGTAAAATTCCCCTGCTGGCTGTCGATGGTTTGCTGAATGGCCGCGGCTTCCCGCTCGGCCCGCGCACGGGCCGCAGGAACGATATTGCGCATAAACGCAAAGGCGGCATCGGGGGTTTTCGCCATCTGATCCTGTAGCTGCCAGGCGGCAAAGCTGGCAAACCCTAACAGCTTCGCCTGCTCTGCCCGCACCTGTGCCAGGCGCAGCACTAACGCTCGCGTGTCGTTGTCATCGTTTTTCTCACTGCGCGTCATGGCGGCCTGGAACAGCGCCTGGCGCGTCGGGCGATCTTCCAGAGACTGCAGTGCAGGCTGCTGCGTGGTGTTTTGCAGCACCAGCAGCCAGGCATTCTCCAGGCCTCGTGCCGCCGCCGCCGCTTGAGCAACGGCCAGATCAGACGGGCTCAGCCCCGCTAACTGCTGCACGTCATTGACCACTAAACCGCCCGCCTTGGTTGCAGCAAGCAGCTTATTAGTAAACTGCGTACTCAGTCGTGCAGCCTCCTGATTCAGCGCCTTTAACTGCTGCTTCTGTGTTTCCGGCAGGTTGGCACCCGCCAGTTGAAAGCGCTGCCACAGCACCTCGACCAGGCGTTTCGATTCAGCATCAAGCGAGTTGCGCTGCAAATAGACCTGGTCGATGCGTGAAAACAGCGGCCGGTTCAACATTATTTCGTCGTTAAGCGCGGTGAGCTGTGGCGCAATATCCTCGTCAACCTGCTGTAAATAGGGGCTGGTGTGGGCGGAGGTCATGGCATTGAACACCAGGCTCACACGGGTCAACAGTTGACCGCTTTTTTCCAGGGCCTCGCAGGTATTCAAAAAGGTTGCCGCTTCCGGATTGGTGGCGATGGCCAGGACTTCCTGGCGCTTTTCTTCCATTCCGGCCTGAAGCGCGGGCAGAAAGTCGGTTTCCTGAATCTGATCAAAAGGTGGCGTGTGATAAGGCAAGCTGCTGACGTTAAAAAAAGGATTTTGACGGGCGTTCATAGGCGCTCCTGGTGAACAACACAGAGTCTCATAGTGGCAGGTTGCCTCTTACAGAACAACCTGACCGCGTTGTTGCTGATACACCGCAATGATTTCCCCGGCAATCGCAACGGCGATTTCGGCAGGCAGTTTCCCTTTTACATCGGGCAGGCCCATGGGGCAGCGTAATCGCGCCAGCCGGTCTTCGGCAATGCCTTTGCCTTCCAGCCGGTAGCGAAAACGCTGACTTTTCGTTTGCGAACCGATCACGCCCACGTAGCGGAAATCACCGCGCCGCAGAATAGCCTCACACAGCGCAAGATCCAGCGGATGATGGTGCGTCATCACAATATAATAGCTCCCCGCCGCCGCCGCGGCCACGCAGTCCAGGGGATCGTCGGGCTGTTGCACGCTGACGCCGGGTGGCACAGAGGCAAACTGATTGTCCCGACCGTCAATCCAGTTAACGTGACAGGGTAACGTAGACAGCAGGCTGACCAGCGCCTGACCGATGTGGCCCGCGCCAAAAACCAGGATTTCCGGCTGCGCCTGCATCAACGGTTCAAACAGAATGGTGGTCATCCCGCCGCAGCACTGGCCTAACCGGGCGCCCAGGCTGTAGTCTTCGGTATGAGGACGACGCTCTCCACTTTCCAACAGCGCGCGCGCCTGCGCAATGCACTGAAACTCAAGATGGCCGCCACCGATGGTCAGAAAACTTTCGTTGGCCGTCACCACCATCTTCGCGCCACCGTCACGCGGGACTGAACCCCGATCGCGCAACACGGTGACCAGCACGCAGTGTTGCCGCTTCTGGCGCAGGTCGTGCAAAATCGCTATCCAGTCATGATAAATCATGGGTGCCTCCCGCCATGCGCTGGACGCCCCAGAATACTCGCTCCGGCGTAGCGGGCGCGTCCAGCGCGGGATGCAGACGATAGTCGGCGACGCTGGCTACCGCATCCTGTAACGCACACCAGGCGGCTATCCCCAGCATAAACGGCGGTTCACCCACGGCTTTGGAATGGAACACCGTGTCCTGCGGATTTTTGCGGTTTTCCACCAGCGTAACCCGCATATCGGCCGGTACGTCAGCGATCGCCGGGATTTTGTAGCTGGCGGGGCCGTCGGTCATCAACTGGCCCTTGTCATTCCAGACCAGTTCTTCACAGGTCAGCCAGCCCAGCCCCTGGACAAAGCCGCCCTCTACCTGGCCAATATCGATGGCCGGATTCAGCGACGCGCCCACGTCGTGTAGAATATCCGCACGCAGCAGCCGGTATTCGCCCGTCAGCGTGTCCACAATGACTTCACAACAGGCCGCGCCATAGGCGAAGTAGTAAAAAGGTTCGCCGCGACCGGCCTGACGGTCGTAATGGATGCCGGGGACGCGATAATAGCCCGTCGCCGATAGCGGTACCTGATTCAGCCAGGCAAGCTGCGCGACCTGGGCGAAGGTGTAATAGTGCTCGGCAGCCCGAACGATACCGTTACTGAACATCACCGCCTCTGGCCCGCATCCGTGCAGCGTACACAGCATGGTCGTCATGCGCTCACGCAATATCTCGGCGGCATTTTGTGCCGCTTTGCCGTTGAGATCTGTGCCACTGGACGCCGCCGTGGGCGAAGTGTTAGGGACTTTCCCGGTATCGGTGGCGGTGATCTGAATACGATCGACCTCGATTTGCAGCACCTGCGCCACAATCTGCGCCACCTTGGTGTTAAGCCCCTGGCCCATTTCCGTTCCGCCGTGGTTGAGCTGCACCGTGCCGTCGGTGTAGATCAGAATCAGCGCCCCGGCCTGATTGAGGAAGCTGGAGGTAAATGAAATGCCAAATTTAACCGGCGTCAGCGCCAGTCCACGTTTCAGTACGGGACTGCTGGCATTGAAGGCTGCGATCGCCGCGCGGCGCGCATCATAGTCACTGCTGGTTTGCAGTTGCGCCGTAATCTCATCCAGCAGGTTGTCTTTTACCTGCTGATGGTAATGGGTGATATTGCGTTCGTTCTTGCCGTAGTAGTTGCGTTTTCGCAGCGTAAGCGGATCCAGACCGCGCTCGCGGGCGATGTGATCCATAATCTGCTCAATCGCCACCATGCCCTGCGGCCCGCCAAAGCCGCGAAAAGCGGTATTTGACGCGGTATTGGTGCGACAGCGGTAGCCGGTGATGCGCGCATCACCCAGATAGTAGGCGTTATCGGCATGAAACATGGCCCGATCCACTATCGATCCGCTCAGATCGAGCGAGTAGCCGCAGTTACCGGCAAGATCGATTTTTACCCCACACAATCGGCCATCGTCTTCAACGCCCACATCATAGCGGACATAAAAAGGATGTCGCTTGCCGGTTATCCGCATGTCATCGCGTCGGGCCAGGCGCATTTTAACCGCCCGGCCGGTCAGGCCTGCCGCGACGGCGCACAGGCAGGCCACGCCCGCCGCCTGGGTTTCTTTACCGCCAAAACCGCCACCCATTCGGCGCATATCAATCGTGACCTTGTTCATGCTGATGCCCATGACCTCTGCCACCAGCTTTTGGACCTCCGTGGGGTTTTGCGTGGAGCAGAACACCTGCAGCGCGTCGTCCTCACCCGGGATCACCATGGCCGTCTGGGTTTCCAGATAGAAGTGTTCCTGCCCGCCAATATGAAACGCGCCCTGTATGCGGTGCGGCGCACGGGCCAGCGCCGCCTCGACGTCGCCGCGCTGGTGGATATGGGGCTCCTGCACAAAACTGCCCTGCAGCAGAGCCTGTTCTACATCCAGCAGCGCGGGCAATACCTCATACTCGATCACCGCCGCCATCGCGCCCTGTCGGGCCGCATCCGGCGAGTCGGCCAGCACGGCAATAATAATTTGCCCAACATATTCGACGCAGTCCTGAGCCAGCAGCGGGTCGCCGGGCTGCAGCGGGCCGACATCGTTGACGCCGGGCACGTCCTGCCAGGTGAGGACGCGGACGACACCGGGAACGTCGTAGCACGGCTGGACATCAACGTGAGTGATACGGGCATGGGCATGATCGCTCAGGCGAGGACAGAGATGCAGCAGACCGGGCTGCTCCGCTTTGTCATCGATATATATCGCCTCGCCGGACACGTGTTTATCGGCGCTTTCATGCTTATTGCTGCGCCCCACGCCGCTGCTGATGTCGCGTGCATGAGCAATGGGTAATGCTGAATCGGGCAGAGCCGGACGATTATGGGACATAGCGGCTTACCTCAGTCAGGGACAATCCGTTGAGACGGTAAAAGTAACGGCGCAGCAGGTTGCTCGCCACCTGCAGGCGATAGCCGGCGCTGGCGCGAAAGTCGCTGAGCGGCTCAAAGGTCTCTTCCAGCGCCTGACAGGCCGTGGCTATCGTTTGTGCGGTTAAGGCCGATCCAATCATGGCCTGCTCACAGCCTGTGGCGCGCACCGGCGTTGCCGCCATCCCGCCAAAGGCAATGTGTGCCGCTGTCACAATGCCGTTATCGGTTTGGATATTGAAAGCGGCAAACACGGCTGAAATGTCGTCATCCAGCCGTTTCGAGACCTTCCAGGCAACAAAATCAGGTGACACCGTCACTTTTGGAATAATGATGGTATGGATAAACTCACCGGGTTGCAGCACGGTCTGCCGGTAGCCGGTAAAAAACGCGCTGAGTGGCAAAGTGCGTTGCGTGTCGCCCTTCTGCAGCAGCAGAGAGGCGTTTAATGCCAGCAGCGTTGGCGATGCATCGCCAATCGGGGAAGCATTAGCAAGGTTACCGCCCAGTGTGCCAAGCTGGCGAATTTGCAGCGAGGCAAAACGCGTCAGCATCTCCGTTACTCCCGGAATGCGCGTCGCCATAAACGCTGCGATCTGGTCGAGCGAGGCGGCGGCACCTAAGTGATAGGATGCGTCGTCCTCATAACAGTGTTTCAGTGCATCCACCTGCCCCAGCGCAATCATCACTGGAATGCCCTGGTAGCGTTGGGTAATCAGCAGGCTCAGGTCCGTGCCGCCCGCCAGTAACGCGGCATCGGGGTGCGCGACACAGAGTGCAGCGAGCTGCGCGACGGTGGTGGGAAGGTAACAGTGACGGCCTTTATCCTGAATTACCCGGACCTCCTGATTCTCCAGCGCGCGCAGGCGCTCAACCACGCCCTGCTCACAGCGATCAAAGCTGTCCGGCTGTGCCTGCGTCACCAACTGTTCGGCCGCCGCCATAATGGAACGATAACCGGTACAGCGACACAGGTTGCCGGCCAGCGCATGCTCTGCCTGCTGCCGGTCCCAGTCGCTGTGATTTTTTTGCAGACTGAACAATGACATCACAAAGCCCGGCGTGCAGAAGCCACACTGCGAGCCATGACAGTCCACCATCGCCTGCTGAGCCGGATGCAGGGTTTTCCCCTCACGTAAATCTTCGACGGTGATGAGCTGCCTGCCCTGTAATCCACTGACCAGCATCAGGCAGCTGTTAACGGTCTGATAGTGCAACCTGCCGTCCACCACGCTCCCCAGCGTGACGCTGCAGGCACCGCAGTCGCCGGACGCACAGCCCTCCTTGGTGCCACAGCGACGCTGATGCGTGCGCAGATAAGAGAGTACCGTCAGATTGGGATCGATACGTTCTTCTGTGACGAGCTGGTCGTTAAGCAGAAACTGAATCATGCGGCATTCTCCTTTGTGGTGGATTGCCAGACCGGTCGGCCGTTAACCCACGTCTCTACGATGTTTCTGTCATCACCCAGCGTCATCAAGACGAACAGTTTTTCCCAGATATCCTTGCAGTTCCCCATACGCAGCTTTTGCAGCGCCGATACGGCGGGATCCAGCACGACAAAGTCAGCTTCTTTACCTGGTGCAAAATTACCGATGTGCTGGTCAAGATCCAGCGCACGGGCCCCGCCCAGCGTGGCATGGTAAAAGGCTTCTGCAGCACTCAGCCTGTATTGCTGTAGCTGGCCGACCTTGTAAGCCTCGCCCAGCGTTTGCAGCATATTGAAGGTGGTTCCGGCGCCAACATCGGTGCCGATGCCCACTTTGATGCCCTGCTGCCAGCTGCGCTTGATATTAAACAGGCCGCTTCCCAAAAACAGGTTTGAGGTCGGGCAAAAGGCAATGGCGGAATCCGTATCGTGCAGACACTGCCATTCATGATTTTCCAGATGCAGGCAGTGTGCAAAGACGCTTCGCCGGCCGGTCAGCTGATAGTGGTGGTAAACGTCCAGATAGCCATTGCGTTCGGGAAACAGCGCGTTGACCCAGGCTACTTCCTGTGGGTTTTCGCTGAGGTGCGTGTGGAGCCAGACATCCGGGTAAGCCGTGCGCAGCGCCTGCACTTTCTCTAACAGGTCTGGTGACGAGGTGGGCGCAAAACGCGGCGTCAGGGCATAGCTCAGTCGGCCGCGGCCGTGCCAGCGCTCAATCAGATCGCGGGAATGTTGATAGCTTTCCTCCGGCGTTTCGGTGAGGTAATCAGGCGCATTGCGATCCATCATGACTTTACCGGCGATGATGCGCATCTCAAGCGCTTCGGCCGCGCTAAAAAGCGCCTCTACCGACTGCGGATGCACCGTGCCAAAAACCAACGCACTGGTGGTGCCGTTAGCCAGTAGCTGATGGAGAAAAAACGCTGACATTTGCGCGGCATGCTCGGCACAGCGGTACTGCCTCTCAACCGGAAACGTATACTGATTCAGCCATTCGAGAAGCTGCTCACCATAGGCGCCGATCATTTCTGTTTGCGGGTAATGAATGTGGCAGTCGACAAAACCCGGCAGGATCAGCTTACCGCGCAGATCGATAACGCGCTCTGCTGCCTGACTGCTGCTGACATCACACCAGGGGTGCAAACCGACTACGCGGCCCTCACGCAGAATGAGCAGACCATCTTCGATATAACGCGCCTGAGACAGAATAGCCTCAGGCTCGTTCGCCACCGCGGCAAAATCAAAAAAACTGGCACGAATCGCCGTGTCCTGGCATGTAGACATATCGTTTCCTCTTACCGGGCGCCTGATGTTGTCGCCCTGTTCATCTCGTACTCTCTTTAAACACTTTGCAAGACGCATGCCAGATTAGCGCCTGATAAATTACTTTATTATCAGTGACTTATTAAGATCATCCTGTTGCGCAACGCTTTCGCTGACAAAATCGCCACGCAATCGGTTGCTCATCCAACGCAATCGGTTGCCAGTAAAAATGCACCCTGCCACGTTACCTTGCTGCCCCGTTCTCTGCACGATTTCGGGGCAGCGTGCGCTAAAAACGCGCAAAAGCGCCTCCCCGCGGAATTCAGCGGACACAGGCTAAAATGCCGTGATAAGGTGAGGAGACATCACGAAACTGGAAGAGGGAAAAGTGAGATGATTATTTTTGTTACGGGGGCCACAGCCGGTTTTGGCCAAAGCATTACCCGCCGATTCATCGAAACAGGTCACAAGGTGATTGCCAGTGGACGTCGTGCTGAACGCCTGAAGGCGCTGAAAACGGAGTTGGGTGAGAATCTGTATACCGTACAGTTAGATGTGCGTAACCGGGCATCGATTGAAGAGGCCATCACACAGCTGCCTGCCGAGTGGCGCAATATTGATGTCCTGGTGAATAACGCCGGTCTGGCGTTGGGCATCGAACCCGCGCACCGGGCAGATGTGAACGACTGGGAAAACATGATCGACACCAATACCAAAGGGCTGGTCTATATGACGCGCGCGGTTTTGCCTGCCATGGTAGAGCGTAACGTCGGTCACATTATTAACATTGGTTCGATTGCCGGCAGCTGGCCTTATGCCGGGGGCAACGTTTATGGTGCCACCAAAGCCTTTGTGCGCCAGTTCAGCCTTAACTTACGCACCGATTTACACGGTACGGCCCTGCGTGTGACCGATATTGAGCCGGGCCTGGTCGGCGGCACGGAGTTTTCTAACGTGCGCTTTAAAGGGGACGATGGCAAGGCCGAACAGGTCTACGAGGGCGCCACGGCCCTGACGCCTGAAGACGTTACCGAAGCCGTTTACTGGGTGGCCACGCTGCCGAAGCACGTCAACATCAATACGCTTGAGATGATGCCTGTCAGCCAGACGCTGGCAGGGTTGAAAGTGCATAAACCCTGACCGATAAGCCAGCCGCAAAGGCTGGCTTTTACGCTTTGCCCCATCCCGCTACGATAATCAGCATGCCGCTCAGCGCAATCAGCGCACCACTCCAGTCCCATGCGCTCAGCTTGACACCTTCGACCACGCGCAGCCAAAGCATGGCCGTCAGCACATAGACGCCGCCATACGCCGCGTAAACCCGGCCGCTGGCCGCAGGATGTAAGGTCAGCAACCAGACAAATAACCCGAGGCTCAATGCGGCAGGCAACAACAGCCACATGGACGCCCCCTTCTTTAGCCACAGCCACGGCAGAAAACAGCCGATGATTTCCGCCAGCGCGGTGATAAAAAACAGCAGCGTGGTTTTAAGCAGCACAATAATCTCTCTGACAGGTAAACAACATGCACACAGCTGGTGAGCAAGTAATCGGCAATGGTATACTATTCTCATTTGATGCAATAGTTTTACCCAAGAGTAAAACAGTGTTAACCGAAGGATATTACGATGAAAAAATTGGTTCCGGTTCTGATGGTGGCCCTGCTTTCTGCCACCGCGATGCGTGTCAGTGCGAACACCGAACACGTGATTATTGAAAACGGCAGCAGCGCATTGAGCAACGAAGCGGCACGTCAGAGTAAAGAGCAGTGGAATGATACGCACATGCTGCGCAACAAAGTGAACAGCCGGGTTGAGAAAGAATTCGATAAAGCCGATCGCGCATTCGACACGCGCGACAAATGTGAACAGAGCGCTAATCTGAATGCCTATTGGGAACCCAATACGCTGCGCTGCTTAGACCGCCGCACGGGCCGCCCGGTATTGCCGTAAATTTCGGCTATAGTAATGACTGACGCATGACAAAAGGAAAGGGTTATGAAGATCAAGAGTGCATTACTGACAGCGACGTTTTTAGCCTTCCCCCTGCTGGCTCAGGCATCCTGCGAATCTGTAAAAGCGGATATCAGCCAGAAAATCATTCAAAACGGCGTGCCTGAATCAGGCTTTAGCCTGGATGTGGTCGCCAACGATCAGGTTGATCAGGCTGGCGGTCAGGTCGTCGGCCATTGCGATAACGACACACAGAAAATTGTTTATAAAAAGCTGGGCCGTGATGAGGGCACCTCCGTACCCGACAGCGCAGGCAGCTCGCAAGACTCCTCTACACAATAATGTTCAGGGCGACGATGATGTCGCCCTGTCTTTTCCTGTCTTTTCCTGTCTTTTGCTGGCCCTTCTCTGCCCATCACGCCTGAGGTTTCAGCGCACTATTCCGTTTGTTGCGGCTGCTGGCGCGGCATCTTCCACGCTACCCACAGGGTGAGGAACGCAATGACCAGTGCCACAATAAAGACCCAATGTAGCGATGCGGCTATTGCCTGCAGCATAGGCTGAAGGACGTCCGGTGCCAGGCGGTCGCGCGTTTCCTGCGACATGATTTGCTGAACCGGATCCTGCGCATGGGGCAACCGCCATTGCAGATTCAGGTTAAGCACCGCGCCCATCACCGCTGTCCCCAGCGCCGATCCAATCATACGGCTAAACATGACCGACGCTGTACAAATGCCTTGCACGTTAAAGTCGGCATGATTCTGGACAGATACCAGAAATGTCGTGCTGGTCATTCCCATGCCGGTTCCGATGACAAAGGCGGTGAATCCCGCCTGGAACAGCGTGCTTTCTGTGTGCAACAGCAGTAGCAAGGCGCTGCCGCCGATTAATAACAGTGCGCCCAGCTGCGCGGTAAAACGGTAGGAGGTCAACAGCATCAGACGGCCACTTAGCGTACTGGCCAGCGGCCAGCCAACAGACATCATGGCCAGCGCAGTCCCGGCCTGAAGCGGCGATCCGCCGGTTACGCCCTGAATCCAGGTCGGCAGAAAAGCGCTGACGCCCATCATGGTTGCACCAATGATGAAGTTGCCGAGATTGCCCGCGATAATCAGTGGGCTTTTCCACAGGCTGAGCGGGAACAGCGGCGAGCGGGTGCGCTGCTCATGACGGGTTAACTGCCAGCCAGCCACCAGGCCAATGGCTAAGAACAGCAGCAGCCAGTAGCCAAGCTGTTCAGCCTGCAGCAGCGCAATCAGAACGGCGCTGATACACAGCGTGAGCCAGCCGCTCCCGGTCAGATTCAAAGACTGGGAGGGTTGTGTCTGCGTATAGGCAGGCAGCAAGGCTGCCAGCATCAGCATGCTGACGATGCCGATCGGTACGTTGACCCAGAAGATGACGGACCAGCTAAAGTGCTGGACCAGCCAGGCACCGGACAGCGGACCGACAATCGCCGCAACGCCCCAGACGCTGGACAACCAGCCCTGCACGCTGGCGCGTTCCCGGGGGGAATAGATGTCTGCCACGATGGTGGAACTCAGCGGCATGATCGCGCCCGCCCCCAGCCCCTGAAATGCCCGGAAGACAATCAGCCAGAGCATCGTGTGGGCGAAACCGCAGAGCACCGACCCGGTAAGGAAGATCGCGATGCCCAGAAACAGCATTTTTTTGCGGCCCCACAGGTCCGCCAGCCTGCCATAGAGCGGCACGCTCACCGCCTGGGTAAGGAGATAGACAGAGAAAACCCAGCCAAACTGCGAAAAACCGCCGAGATCGGCCACAATGGTGGGCATTGCGGTCGCCACAATCGTGACTTCAATCGCAGCCATAAACATGGCGAGCATACAGGCAAAGAGAATCCAGTGGCGACGGCGTGGTGCGGAGGTGCTGTTGGTCATGATGCTCCCTTTTTTGTTCCCTAAGGCTAGCGCATATTTCACCAGACGGGAACCGATTCAATCCAAATTGTGACACTGTCACTTAAAAAAGGCCTTTTCAGGTCGTTTCACTCTGAAACCTGTTGCTGTAAGGGCTGAGGCGTTTTTTGGCTCATGCTATCTTCCTGATTTTTCCGATAAAAGCTGGCGCGCCCCGCTTACCGCTGCTATAGAAATAAAGCGGTATTTTCCGCACTTTGTGAAATTACGCAGAAATTCACTGCGGTTTGCCGCATTTAGCGACCGGCATGGTTTTGGAAGGGGCGCTGACGATAGCCACTTTTGTCATGCTGGTTTAGGTAGCTATAACAACAGATCCGTAAACAGGGAGAAACCGTATGCATAACGCTTCACTGGCCAGGCGTGCCGGTCTGGCACTGCTGGCTGTGGTCGCAGTGGCAGGTGCGCTGGTATGGGGGCTTGGCTGGGATACGCTGGTCGCCCGCAAAGACGATCTGATTTACCTTGGACAGCAGCACCTGTTTCTGGTGTTTTGGTCGATGCTGTTCGCCCTGCTGGTCGGTATACCCAGCGGTATTCTACTCAGCCGCCCTTTTGCCCGGCGCTGGGCGGAATATGTCATGCAAATCTTTAACGTCGGCAATACGCTGCCTCCTCTTGCCGTTCTGGCGCTGGCGATGGTTGTCATTGGCATTGGTGATAAGCCCGCCCTGGTCGCGCTGTTTCTGGCATCACTGTTGCCTGTCGTCCGTAACACCTACTCCGGACTCAGCGCCGTACCGCCTTCGTTGATCGAAGCCGCGAACGGCATCGGCATGACCAAATGGCAGCGCTTGCGTCAGGTTGAGATTCCTAACGCCCTGCCGGTTATTCTTGCGGGCGTGCGCATTGCCACCGCCATTAACGTGGGCACCGCCCCGCTCGCCTTCCTGATTGGCGCCAGCAGCTTTGGCGAACTGATTTTCCCCGGCATTTATCTTAATGACTTCCCTGTGCTTATCCTGGGTGCCGTTGCTACGGCGCTGGTTGCACTGGTGCTGGATATGCTACTGGCGTCATTAGGGCGCTACCTTAGCCCGCACGCTGCGGCATAACGATAAGGGGTTTGTAATGCTAACGCGCTGGATTAAGAGCTCTACCCTGGCACTGGTGGCCTCAATGGCACTCAGCCAAAGCGTACAGGCGGCCACGCCGCTGGTGCTCGCGACAAAAAGCTTTACCGAGCAACATATTCTTTCAGCCATGACGGTTATGTGGCTGCAAAAGAAAGGCTTTGAGGTTATCCCGAAACGCAACATCGCCACCACCATCAGTCGTAATGCCATGATTAACAAGCAGATCGACATGACCTGGGAATATACCGGTACCTCACTGATCATCTTTAACCATATTAATAAACCGATGTCCTCCGAGGACGCCTATAAAACCGTGAAAAATCTGGACGGCAAACTGGGTCTTATCTGGCTCAATCCCGCCCCGATGAATAACACCTATGCCTTTGCCATGCAGCGCGCGCGCGCGGAAAAAGAAGGTATTTCGACGCTGTCGCAACTGGTGGCCAAAATGGATCAGGTGCGTAAAACAGATCCGAAACATAACTGGCGACTCGGGCTGGACCTGGAGTTTTATGGCCGTTCAGACGGCATGAAGCCACTGCAGAAAACCTACAACCTGACGCTCGACAGGCCACAGATTCGCCAGATGGATCCGGGGCTGGTCTATAACGCCGTGCGCGATGGTTTTGTGGATGCCGGCCTGATCTACACCACGGACGGGCGCGTGAAAGGTTTCGATCTCAAGGTGCTGGAAGACGATAAACACTTTTTCCCCAGCTACAACGTGACGCCGGTTGTGCGTCAAGACGTGCTGGCGAGCCATCCCGGTCTTGAAGCCGCCCTGAATCAGCTTTCCCTGCTGATCACCGATGAGGCCATTACCGAGATGAACAAGCGCGTGGACATCGATCACCAGTCGCCTGAACAGGTGGCGCGCGATTTCCTTCAATCCAAAAACATGCTGTAAGGAGGCATCGTGGATACCCTTCATTACATCATTGATAACTGGAATAACCTGCTCACGCTGACCTGGCAACATACCTGGCTGGTGCTGGTTGCAGTAGGATGCGCGATTGTTATTGGCGTACCCCTTGGGATTTTAATTGTGCGCTTTAAATGGCTGGCCACGCCGGTGCTCGGCATTGCCACCGTTGTACTGACCATCCCGACGATTGCGTTGTTTGGCCTGATGATTCCGCTTTTCTCGCTGATTGGGAAAGGGATTGGTGCGCTACCGGCTATCACGGCGGTCTTCCTGTATTCATTACTGCCGATTGTGCGCAACACGCATACCGCATTGGAAAATCTGCCGGACGGCCTGCGTGAAGCGGGTCGTGGCATTGGCATGACGTTCTGGCAACGCCTGCGTTGGGTTGAGATCCCGATGGCGCTTCCGGTGATTTTTGGTGGTATTCGCACCGCCGTGGTCATGAACGTTGGCGTGATGGCTATCGCGGCGGTGATTGGTGCTGGCGGGCTGGGCATGCTGCTGCTGGATGGCATTAGCGGCAGTGATATTCGTATGCTGATTGCCGGGGCGCTGATGATTTGCCTGCTGGCGATTGTTCTTGACTGGCTGCTGCACCGTTTGCAGCTGGCGCTGACTCCTAAGGGAATTCGATAATGATAAAACTTGAAAATCTGACGAAAACCTTCAGCCAGAAAAACGGCACGCTGATGAAAGCGGTGGACAATGTGAGTCTTGAGGTTCCTGCTGGCGAGATGTGCGTGCTGCTTGGGCCTTCGGGCTGTGGCAAAACCACCACGCTGAAAATGATTAACCGCTTAATTCCCTCTACCAGCGGGCGGATTCTCATCAATGGTGAAGACACCAGCACTCAGGATACCACCACCCTGCGTCGCAATATTGGTTACGTGATCCAGCAAATTGGTCTGTTCCCCAATATGACGATTGAAGAGAACATCACCGTGGTGCCACGCATGCTGGGCTGGGATAAAAAGCAGTGCCGCGAGCGGGCAACGGAGTTAATGAGCATGGTGGCGTTGGATCCGAATAAGTTTCTGCATCGCTACCCGCGTGAAATGTCCGGTGGACAACAGCAGCGCATTGGGGTGATTCGCGCGCTGGCGGCTGATCCGCCGGTACTGCTGATGGATGAGCCTTTCGGCGCGGTTGACCCAATTAACCGGGAAGTTATTCAGAATGAGTTTCTGGATATGCAGCGTCAGTTAAAGAAAACGGTGATGCTGGTCAGCCACGACATTGATGAAGCACTCAAACTTGGCGACCGCATCGCGGTCTTCGGCCAGGGCAAAATTGTCCAGTGCGCCAGCCCCGATGAGTTGCTGGCGACGCCGGCTAACGATTTTGTCGGCTCCTTTGTTGGCCAGGACCGTACGTTGAAACGTCTGCTGCTGGTACAGGCAGGCGACGTGACCGACCAACAGCCCACCATCACGGTAAAACGCTCTACGCCGTTACCGGAGGCTTTTGGCACCATGGACGAAAACGACATGCGTTCCATCACCGTGGTTGACGACGACGGCAAGCCGTTAGGATTTGTGAAACGCCGTGAGGCGCGTCACGCGAGCGGGCGCTGTGAAGAGATGCTGCATACGTTTAAAGTGACCGGCAAAGCAGAAGAAAACCTGCGTGTGGTTCTGTCGAAACTCTATGAACACAACACCGTCTGGATGCCGATTGTGGACGAAGATGGCCGTTACAGTGGCGAGATTTCCCAGGACTACATTGCTGATTATCTCAGCTCCGGGCGTACCCGTCGCCGCCTGAATCCATAATGAATCAGGGCCGCACGTTGGTTGCGGCCCACTTAATCCTGCCTCTCATTCCGTATCACTGTTGGTCAGTTATCTCTGATGAATGGTACCGTCGCGCGCGTGGCGCCATCCTGCTCTGGTTCTCTCAGGCTGTTTTTGTCCGAGCGTAGTGCAGGTTATTGCTATTCAGCAGGGAGATATCCAGATAACGGGACAGATCGCGCTGCTCTGCGCGGGGCAAATAAGGCAACTCACCGAGAAGCGGTGCCGTAATCTGTTCACGCAGGACGGAAATGATATCGGCATAGTGCGCCAGCCCCGGATTAATACGATTAGCCACCCATCCGGCCAGCGGCAATCCGTCGGCCTGGATCGCCTGAGCGGTCAGTAGCGCATGGCTGATACAACCTAACTTAATCCCGACCACTAAGATAACGGGCAGTTGCTGCTCGATCACCCAGGCCGACAGCGGCTGGGCATCGTTCATCAGGCTGCGCCAGCCCCCGGTGCCCTCGACCACCACGCGATCGGCAAGCTGATTGAGATGCTGAAGCCCCTGCGTGATTTTCGCATAATCGACCTTATTGGGCGGATAGCCGCAGATTTCTTCTTTCTCAAAAATGACCGGATTCACTGCCTGATAAGGCAGCGCAAGGGAAGAGGCGCTCTGCAAAAACAATCCATCCTTGTTTCTCAGGCCCTCTTCTGTTTTGACGCCCCAGCGGGCAACAGGTTTGTAGCCCGCAGCCCGCTCGTTCGCCTGGGTAAAACTTTGCAGCAGGGCGCGTGCGACCACGGTTTTCCCCACTTCGGTATCGGTTCCGGTAATAAATAGCGTTTTCACTCTACTTCTCCTTCACAAGCGGTGTCAGCTCACTGACGATTCGGCTTTCATGCGAATGATCATTCTAAGGAAGGAAAAGGGGGAGCAGATTGCGTTAGCGCAAGGTTAGTGTTGCTTAACCTTGCAGTAACTTAATTAACAGGTAGCCGCTGTAAAGCGAATCCTTGATCAACGCGGCCGCACCCAGCGTACCTGGCTCAGTAAATTCAGTGGGTGCAAGCTGAATCACTGCGCTGTATGCAGGTAAAGACTGCTGGTGAATGGTATTTTGTACTGCCGGAAAGAGAACATCTGCCGCCTGATTTAGCGGAGAACCGATAAGAATTTGTTGAGGATTAAAGATATTGACCATCATGCCGAGGATCCTGCCAACATGATGCCCCACTGTCGCTATGGCATCCCGCGCCAGCCTGTCGCCGCTCTGTGCTGCCTCACAAACGGCAGAAAGCGTTAAGGGCTGATGGTGTAACAGGCTGTCGGGCTGACCCGGAAGTCGGTGCGCAATCAGCGCCAGCAGGCTGCCGGTACTGGCGACTGTTTCAAGACAGCCGTGATTGCCGCAGTAGCATTGCTGGCCGTAAGGATCGACCTGTGTGTGGCCGACTTCCACCAGCGCGCGTCCGCTTTTGTGCAACAGCTGACCGCCAGTGATCACGCCAGCCCCTACCGTTTCGTCGATCACAATCTGAATCACGTCCTGCGCACCGCGTGACGCACCAAACAGCGACTCGGCAAGCGTCCAGGCGGAGATATCGTGCTGGATAAATACCGGCAGGCCGGTCCGCGCCGCCAGGGTGCTGCCCAACGGCATATCATGGCAGGTATAGCCGGGTAAACGGTGCACCACACCGGATGCGGCATTAATCAGCCCCGGTAGGGTGATGGCAATGGCGGTCAGCCTTTCCAGCCGTTTCTGATGACGGATAAAAAACGCGTCAACATGGTCGGTCAAACGCGTCAGCAGCGGCTCCGTGGCGTCATCAATGAGCGGCAGGTTGTCTTCGACAAGCGCCCTGCTGCTGAGGTCACGCAAGGTCAGCGTCAATATGCCACGGTGCAGACGAATCGCCAGATAGTGCCAGGCGTCCGTATCAAGGATTAAACCAATCGCCGGACGGCCGCGAGCGCCCGGCTCCTGAAACTCGGTTTCCTGAACCAGGTGGGCATCCAGCATTTCCCGCACGATTTTGGTAATACTGGCAGGCGCCAGCTGGGCCCGTTTGGACAGTTCAATACGCGAGACTGGCCCATGCTGATCGATTAACCGGTAAACGACGCCAGCATTAATTTGTTTAATTTGGTCAATATGGCCAGGTTGACTGTCCGAACTCACACCCTGCTCCGGTTATTTTCGCGCTTCTAAATAAATATCCGCTATGGTGCGGCAGATTCACTTTTTGCGGCAAATATTTGCTTAGATATGTGATTTAACACACATAATTTTTCCGGCTTTGGCGGATAAATTGTCACTCACGGCGCAGTAACGCCATCATATGCGCCATCTGCGCACTCATTTCGCGTTCGCCCGACCAGACCAGCCACATCTCCGACTGCGCATCAGGCTCCTCCAGCGGTAACCACACCACGTTCGCCAGACGCGCGTGGCTGAAGGAGGCAGGCAAGATAGATACACCCAGCCCGGTCGCGACCAGTCCGAGAATAGTCATGGCCTCGCCCACTTCCTGGGTAATGTAGGGCCGGATCTGATAGCGCTGAAGCAAATCCAGGATTTCGCTGTACAGTGCCGTTCCCACCTGAGGATCAAAAAACACAAAGGGTTCCCGCGCCAGCGCCTGCAAGGTGATCCGCCCTGCCGTCGCCAGCGGATGGGCTTTATGCACCACGGCGCACAATGGCTCGCGCAGCAAAAGCTGATGATGCAAATCGGCGGGGAGCGGCGTGTTGCGCATGACGCCGAGGTCCAGCTTGCCCTCATGCAGCGGAGCCAGCTGCTGACGGGTGTTAATTTCCTGCATCTGAACATGTACGTTGGGCCAGCGCTGGCGAAACACATAAAGCGCATCTGACATCACGCCAATAAAAGCCGCAGAGGAGGTAAATCCAATGCGCAGCTCTCCTTCTTCACCGCGATGCAGACGCGCGGCGCGCTGGGTTGCCTGCTCGACCTGTAACAGGATTGCCCGCGCATCCTGTAAAAACTGCGCGCCGGCCGGCGTAAGCTGCACGCTACGGTTGGTGCGGTTAAACAACTGCGCGCCGGTTTCCGCTTCAAGCTGCATGATTTGCTGACTCAACGGCGGCTGGGAGATGTGTAAGCGCTGGGCTGCGCGGCCAAAATGCAGCTCTTCCGCAACGGCAATAAAATAGCGCAGGTGACGCAGCTCAATATTCATAGGTTAAACGTCTTATTTAAGATGATTAATATATTAGACAACCTAATAGACCTTTTCTACAGTAACACTCTGTTTTTACTCATAAGGATCCCCCTGTGAATCGCTCTTCACCTGCGGTGCCGCTGGACAGCGATATGCCTGCACAGTCTGAGGCTTCCTCGTCTGACTGGATTGTGCGCGGCACCCGGCCTTTTATGCGCGTCACGCTCGCCTTGTTTTCTGCCGGGCTGGCCACCTTTGCCCTGCTGTATTGCGTGCAGCCTATTCTGCCGGTGCTCTCTGCACAGTTTGGCATTTCTCCCGCCGCGAGCAGTATTTCGCTTTCCATTTCCACCGCCATGATGGCCCTGGGATTACTGGTGACAGGCCCGCTGTCCGATGCCATAGGACGGAAGTCCGTGATGGTAACGGCGCTCATGCTGGCCGCAATCTGTACCCTGCTCTCTGCCACTATGACCAGCTGGCACGGCATTTTACTGATGCGGGGCTTGATCGGCTTATCGCTGAGCGGTGTGGCCGCGGTGGGCATGACCTATCTGAGTGAAGAGATTCATCCCAGTGTGGTGGCCTTTTCGATGGGGCTGTACATCAGCGGAAACTCGATTGGCAGCATGAGCGGCCGCCTGATAAGCGGTGTATTAACCGACTTCTTTTCATGGCGCATAGCCATTGCGGCCATTGGCTGTTTTGCCCTCGCCGCTGCCCTGATGTTCTGGAAAATCTTACCGGAATCGCGCCATTTCCGTCCGGCCTCGCTGCGCCCGCGCCATCTGACCATTAACTTCCGTCTGCACTGGCGCGATGCGGGATTGCCGCTGCTGTTTGCCGAAGGCCTGCTGCTGATGGGCGCCTTTGTGACGCTGTTCAACTATATCGGCTATCGCCTGCTGGGCGCGCCGTGGCATTTAAGTCAGGCTGTGGTGGGCTTGCTGTCGGTGGTTTATCTGACCGGGTCATGGAGTTCCCCGAAAGCCGGCGCGTTAACCAGCCGGTTTGGGCGCGGCCCGGTTATGTTTGGCTCGACCTTTATTATGCTGATGGGGTTACTGCTGACGGCATTTAACGGTATCGTGCTGATCTTCATTGGTATGATGCTGTTTACGGCAGGATTTTTCGCCGCGCACTCCGTGGCGAGCGGCTGGATTGGCCCACGCGCTCGTCGGGCAAAAGGTCAGGCTTCTTCGCTCTATCTGTTCAGCTATTACGTCGGCTCAAGCGTGGCGGGTACGGCTGGCGGCTTTTTCTGGCATCAGTTTGGCTGGGGCGGCCTGACACTGTTTATCTCCGCTTTACTGCTGTTAGCGTTGTGGGTTGCCTGGCAGCTGCACCGCCGCAAACTCTAGCAAAACTTAATGAATATTCCGGGTGTTTGACTGCCCGGAATGCGGCCCGTACAAGAATTGTCCGTATTATCAGTATGATTGCCTAAAGCACGCGTTTCCCCGCTATAATCGGTTTGATCCCAAAGATTAATGTCATCTTTGAATTCACAGCAAGGGGGAGACCTAATGGCGCGATACTATTACGTCAACAAACAATCAGGCTACAACGATAATCACGTGGTTCATGCAAGCGGCTGTAAATATCTTCCGGATTTGGAAGGTCGGCTGTTTCTCGGCACATTTTATTCCGCAACCGCAGCCATTCAGCAGGCCCGTAAGTACTATCCCGGTTCATTAGGGTGCGATGCGTGTTGCCCGGTTGCCCCGGGTAAAAATGTGCACACTCAGGACAGTGTGGCGCTTAAGCACGGCGTGGATTCCTGATTACGCAACGCCCGTTTGACGTCAGTATGGCGGTTGCTGGCCGCCATTCTCAGCCCAGCCCGTATGCCGGTTATCCTCGCCTTCTCTGCCCCCGAGTCTGCTGTCTGCGGTTGGTCTGTCATCCCACAGAGTCGTCATTTCGTTAAGCTTTTTCATTTTTTTCCGTTATCTTAGAACCCTTACTTTCATACAGGGCTCTACCATGCGTAATAAATTCGCATCGTCTCAAATTGCGCTTCACTGGCTTACTGTTCTGCTGCTCATCATTGCCTATGCCACGATGGAGTTACGTGGCTATGTCGAGCGGGGTTCCTGGCAGCGCTTTGCGATGATGGTGACGCATTTCAGCGCCGGGGCGACGATTCTGGTGGTGATGCTGTCGCGATTACTGCTGAAACTCCGTCATCGTAGTCCCGCCATTGTTCCTCCGGTGCCGCGCTGGCAAACCGGGCTGGCTCACCTGACGCATACGCTGATTTATGCGCTTTTCATCACGCTTCCGGTGCTGGGACTGGCATCGCGTTATCTGAAAGGTCGCGAGTGGCAGTTATTTGGTATACCGATGCCGGTGGCGGCCGAACCTGACTTTGATCTGTCGGATACGCTGACCGACTGGCACGAAACGCTGGCCCCACTTGGCTACTGGCTGATTGGCTTACATGTGGCGGCGGCGCTGTTTCATCATTACGCCCTGAAGGACAATACGCTGCTGCGGATGATGCCCGGACAGCGTCATCGCGGGCCGTAAACGCCATACGGCCGTATCGGGCAAAAAAATTTCATCTTAATCTGCGCCTGGTGGTTCCACCCGGCGCGTAATTCCTCCACAATAACCGCTAAAGTGTGACGCAGGTCACTATCATGGGGTGATCGCCCTGACTCCTTTTTGACGCACAGACTGATTTAACTTCTCATGCCATTAACAACTGTTTCCCGTAAAACGGCCTGGCTACGCGTGGTGCTGTTGGCCATCGCCGCTTTTGTGTTTAATACCACCGAATTTGTGCCGGTCGGTTTACTGTCCGATATTGCCGCAGGCTTTTCGATGAAAACGTCTGAAGTGGGCATTATGCTGACGATCTATGCCTGGGTGGTGGCCTTACTGTCACTGCCTTTGATGCTGCTGACGCGGAATATTGAACGCCGGCTCCTGTTAACGGTTCTGTTTATCGTCTTTATTGCCAGTCATGTGCTTTCTACGTTTGCGTGGAGTTTTACCTCCCTGATCGTATCCCGTGTGGGAATTGCGTTGTCCCATGCGGTGTTTTGGTCAATTACAGCATCGCTGGCAATTCGTGTTGCCCCCGCAGGTAAAAAAACCCAGGCACTCAGCATGCTGGCAACCGGCACCGCGCTGGCAATGGTTTTGGGCGTGCCGATTGGACGCGTGGTCGGTCAGGCGCTGGGCTGGCGCACAACGTTTGGCGTGATCGGGCTGTCCGCCCTGGTGCTGATGATTATGCTGGCGCGTATCCTGCCACGGTTGCCCAGCGAGCACACGGGTTCGCTTAGCAGCGTTCCCCTGCTGTTCCGCCGACCGGCGCTTGTCGGGATGTATCTGCTGGTGACGTTAATTGTGACCGCGCACTATACGGCCTACAGCTATATTGAGCCTTTTATGCAGCTCGTTGCTAATGCCAGCGAGGGGTTCACCACCTTACTGCTGCTGCTGTTCGGTTCGGCGGGCATTATTGGCAGCCTGTTATTCAGTTCGCTGGGGAAAAAATTCCCATCTGCGTTGCTGATTGCCGCTATCGCGCTGGTGACGCTGTGCATGGGACTGTTAATCTTCGCCGCAGTCCGGCCCGGCGCAATCATTACCCTGTGCGTGGTCTGGGGAATGGCAATGATGATGATTGGCCTGGCGATGCAAATCCGCGTGCTGTCTTTAGCCTCGGACGCGACGGACGTCGCGATGTCATTAATGTCCGGTATTTATAATATCGGTATTGGTGCGGGCGCGCTATTAGGCAGCCAGGTCAGCGCTTACATGAGCCTGTCTGATGTGGGTAATGTGGGAGCGATCATCGGACTCGCGGCGCTGTTATGGTGTATTTATATTTTCAAACGTTATCCGCAACTGCGTTCCAACGGGTGACAACAGCAGGCTTCGTGATGACGGAGCCTGCTCTGGTTTATTCCTCACAGACACAATGCGTGAAAACAGCCGTTCGGCTACCGGCACCGGGATCATGCCGCCGCGCGTTGGCGGTTATCTGCGTCATCGATCACGCCGCGTCACCAGCCTGCCCGACGTTAGCCAGCACGAGTCAGTGAATTAAGGTCACAGACAACCCTAAACATTAAATAACGGAATACGCACCGCACCCCGCGTTTTTAACGTCGTAACCTGAGACAGCGTATTGGCCGGTATAAAATTGGCACGTGTAAATTGGTTATTTAAGCCGCATCGTTAAGGTATAAAACGTCTGGGAATTCGCCTGCCGTTAATAAGCTAAAAAAGTTCGTTAAATATCATTACCCTATTCTCAACACTTCCATTACCTATGTTTACCCCGTATAACGGAGAAAATCGTTAACGTCAGGTGTCATAATGACGAGGAAGTGGTTAACTCTATATTTGTCACGCAGCGTCAGCCGGGTCATGCTGGATGATATTCGGGCGATCTTGCCCACTGATGGGGTGAAAATTTTTCTCAATGACTTAGACGATGCCTGCCATGCCACAGTAGAATGTGTGCAGGCAGAGAATACCTGCGCGCTTGTGGCCTCGGCGATTGTTGTGTGGCGTCAACTGGGTCATATCCACACAATGATTTACACCAAAGGCGAGATACGGCGTGCGGTAAATGAGGCGACCCAGTTTGAACTGTTTACGTTGCTGAAGAACCATCACGCCGTGTTACGGCTGGCTTAATCCCTGAATAGACTCACAGGATAAACATGAGAATTGGTCTGTTGTTCCCCATTGCTATCATCGTGGCCGGCATCGGTTTTCTCGCCTGGTTCATCGGCAGCGGCCTGGCCATGCCGGGATCATAATTCAGCGAAGCTGGCTGTCTTTACTGCCGCGACGGTTGTAAAGGCTGGTTTCTTTTTGCTGCTTATCGATTTTTTCCTGACAGGTGACACAGTAGCGCACGCCTTTCAGTGCCTGACGGCGCGCCGCCGGTATCGGTTCGCCGCACAGTTCACATTCCGTGGCGCTTTCGCCCTGACCGATCGACTGGCGCACGCGTTCGATCCCGTCGTTAACGGTACTGTCGATCTGTTCCTGAACCGCCCCTTCTGAAGCCCAACCGTTCGCCATGTTATTTCCCTTCTGAACACCAAACACACTCTTAACTGTACAACATATCTGACATTTTGCAGGCAAGGCGGCACACGTCCCTGTGAGCCGCCGCATCATGGATTACGGCTTGATATCGACCTGATAAAAAATATGCTTGCCGAAGGGATCCACTTCATAACCGCTGACCGTCGTGCGTATCGGTTCATAAATGGTGGAGTGGGCAATCATGACGGCGGGCATCTGGTCATGCATGATCTGCTGCGCCTGCAGGTACATTTGAGTCCGTTTGCGCTGATCCGGTTCGGCCCGGGCTTGGGTGATCAGGGTTTCAAACGGCTGATAGCACCACTTTGATGAGTTTGAACCGCCTTTCGCCGCGGTGCAGGTATAGAGCGGTCCGAAAAAGTTATCCGGATCGCCCGTCGCCGTTGTCCAGCCCATCAGAGCAGCCTGATGTTCACCGTTGCGCACGCGTTTGAGGTATTCGCCCCATTCATAACTCACGATGTTGGCCTTGATGCCGACTTTTGCCCAGTCGGCCTGGATCATCTCCGCCATCCGGCGCGCATTCGGATTATAGGGGCGCTGAACCGGCATCGCCCACAGCGCGATTTCCGTTCCCGGTTTCACACCCGCTTCGGCCAGCAGGGCTTTAGCCTTTTCCGGATCGTAATCGTAGTCTTTGAGATCCTTGTCTGCGCTCCAGACGCCAGGCGGAAGAATATTTTTGGCGACCGTGCCCGTGCCTTTAAAAATGGCCTCAATAATGGCGGGTTTGTTTATCGCCATGGCCAGCGCCTGACGGACTTTCACATTATCAGTGGGCGCTTTAGTGGTGTTGAATGCCAGAAAACCGGTATTCAGCCCTGCTGCCTGTTTGAGCGTGATCGCCTTGTTCTGTCGCATTTTGTCCAGGTCGGCCGGATTAGGGAATGGCATCACCTGACACTCATTTTTTTCCAGTTTGGCGTAGCGCACGGCGGCATCCGGCGTAATGCTGAAAATCAGCCGATCCAGTTTGGCTTTCCCCTGCCAGTAGTCAGGAAACGCCTTATAGAGAATGCGTGAATCTTTTTGATACTGCACTAGCTGGAAAGGTCCGGTGCCTATCGGGTCCATATCCACCTTCTCTGGCGTGCCGGCCTTTAGCATCTTGTCCGCGTATTCCGCTGAATGGACAGAGGCAAAGTACCAGGCCAGGTCGGCCAAAAACGGCGACTCCGGATGGGCCAGGGTGAAGCGCACGGTGTGATCGTCGATGCGATCGATATGGGTGATAAGCGTCGCCAGCTGCAGGCTGTCGAAGTTGGAATAATTGCCACCAGAGACCGCATGATAGGGATTTTTGCTGTCCATTTGCCGCATAAACGAGAAGATCACATCATCTGCGTTGAAATCGCGGCTGGGCGTAAACTGCTTATTGCTCTGAAATTTGACGTTGTGCCGAAGATAAAAGGTATAAACCTTGCCGTCCGGGCTGATATCCCAACGTTCTGCCAGGCTGGGAATCAGTTCGGTCGTGCCCGGTTTGAAGTCCACCAGGCGATTGAATACCGGTACAGCACTGGCATCCACGCTGGTTCCCGAGGTGTAAAGTTGCGGATTAAAATTTTCAGGGGAGCCTTCGGAGCAGTACACCAGCGTTTTTGCATGGACGCCGCCCGCCAGAGCCACACCTGCAGTAAGCAGTGCCAGGGTCGTAAACCTGTTTCTCATTATTGTCCTCGCTTTCTGTTGACTTCCGTTAGTCTGAATATCTAAATGAATGATTTAGCGCTTTGATAGATAGCATGAATCACCACCATAGCGAACCCCGCAGTACGTCAACTAATAAGGATTAGTGATGACCGACAAACTTCAGGCGCAACTCATTACGCGTTTTTTTCGTTACCTGGCGGTAAGCAGCCAAAGTGATGCAAAGTCCAGCACCTTACCCAGCACCCCCAGCCAGCACGCGATGGCGCAGCTGCTGGCGGACGAATTACGTGACCTTGGCCTTGAGCAGGTTGTGATTGATGAACATGCCACGGTAACGGCGCTGAAACGAGGAAACTGCCCCGATGCGCCGCGCGTGGGGTTTATCACCCATATCGACACGGTTGACGTGGGGCTGTCCCCTGACATTCACCCGCAGATCCTCACCTGGCAGGGTGAAGACCTTTGTCTGAACCCACAGCAGGACATCTGGTTACGTCGGGATGCGCACCCGGAGATCGCGCCCTATATCGGCCAGCAGATTATTTTCAGCGACGGCACCAGCGTGCTGGGCGCCGATAACAAGGCGGCCGTGAGCGTCGTCATGACGCTGATGGAGAATTTGCAGGGCAAACACGGCGACGTCGTGGTGGCGTTCGTGCCGGATGAGGAGATCGGGCTGCGCGGCGCGAAAGCGCTGGATCTTGAAACCCGTTTTAATGTGGATTTCGCCTGGACGATTGATTGCTGCGAGCTGGGCGAAGTCGTTTATGAGAACTTCAACGCGGCCGCAGCGGAAATCCGCTTTACCGGTGTGCCGGCGCATCCGATGTCGGGCAAGGGCGTGCTGGTCAATCCCTTACTGATGGCTCACGATTTTATCAGCCACTTCGACCGGCAGGCGACGCCGGAACATACCGAAGGTCGCGAAGGCTATATCTGGTTTAACGAGATGCAGGCCAACGCCAGCATTGCCACGCTTAACGCCTCGATTCGCGATTTTGATCTGGCAGGCTTTGCTGCACGCAAACAGCAGTTGCAGGCGGTCAGAGATATCATCGCCGCGCGCTATCCCACGGGCAAAGTTGAGCTAACCCTTCGCGATATTTACAGCAATATCAGCAATGCGATGGGTGAAGATCGTCGGGCGGTTGATCTGATTTTCGCCGCCCTGCAAGCGCTGGATATTGCGCCTAAGGTGATCCCCATGCGCGGCGGCACCGATGGCGCGGCTTTGTCGGCGAAAGGTCTGTTAACACCCAACTTCTTTACTGGCGCGCATAACTTCCATTCGCGCTTTGAGTTCCTGCCCGTGACCTCCTTTGTGAAGTCATACCAGGTGGCAGAGAAGCTGTGTTATCTGGCGGCGGAGTGATGGGATACAGGCAGTAAAAACCGCCTTCGCGATGAAGGCGGTGGTCAGATGCGGGTTTAGAAAGTTACCCAATCGCCGTTATCCGCCGACGCGGCTTTAGGCTGGAATGAGGTCGTTGGGCTGGCCGGCTGTGAGGGCGGCTTCCGCGTTGACGTCGGTGCCAGGGGCGCATCGCTGGACAGGCGGAACTGTGCGACAGAGGCCTGCAAGGCTTCCGTCTGCAGCGCCAGCGCACTGGCGGCGGCGGAGACTTCTTCCACCAGCGCGGCGTTTTGTTGGGTTACGCTGTCCATTTCCGTTACCGCCGTGCCAACCTGCGAAATGCCTTTGCTTTGTTCTTCTGAGGCGGCCGCGATTTGCTTCATGATCGCGTCAACATCCTGCACCGATTTCAGAATACCGCTCATGGTGCCGCCGGTCGTGCTGACCAGTTGCGCCCCCTTTTCCACGCGCTCAACGGAATCCGCAATCAGGCCAGCGATCTCTTTTGCCGCACCCGCACTACGCTGGGCCAGATTTCTGACCTCACTGGCCACAACGGCAAAGCCACGGCCCTGTTCCCCGGCGCGGGCGGCTTCTACTGCGGCGTTAAGCGCGAGGATATTGGTCTGGAACGCAATGCTGTTGATGACGTTAGTAATCTCTGCAATTTTCTTCGAACTGTCAGAGATTCCGTTCATCGTGGTGACCACTTCACCGACAAGACTACCGCCCTGTTTGGCCGTGATCGTTGCGGCTTCGGTCAGGGTACTGGCCTGACGCGCATTTTCCGCATTGAATTTCACGGTCGCCGTCAGTTGTTCCATACTGGCTGCGGTTTGCTCCAGCGCGGCAGCCTGCTCTTCCGTACGTGAAGACAGATCGTTATTACCAATCGAAATCTCAGCGGCTCCGCGTGAAATGTTTTCCGTGCCGCTGCGAATCGCACTGACGGCTTCGCGCAGGCTGTCCTGCATGGCGCTCAGTAAGGGCACCAGTTTGCCGACGCAGTTACGGCCCATATCTTCAACCGGCTTGCTGAGATCGCCTTTGGCGATGACTGAAAAATGTTCGCGAATTTTTTCCAGCGGCTTAACCAACATTTTTACCAGATAACGGTCGGTAAACAGCAGAATCAGCAAGCCAATCACCACGGTGACTGAAATCAGGGTTTTGGTCATCGCGGTCATACGATCGACTTCAACCCGCGTTTGACCCAGTTTGACACTTGCCACTTTATTGAAGTTTTCAGTACTGGCACCAAAGGCACGGCTCAGCGCAGGGGTGACGTCATTTGCCTGTTGGCGATAGCTGTCCAGCGAATCCTGGCGGGCGCGCTGAAGCTGAACCGTCACGCCCTGGTCGAGCAGTTTTTGCCATTTATCAATGACGTCATTGGCAACGGCTGCATCCATTGGGCCGGGAGAGAGCTGTTTGAACAGGGTCAGCTGCTGAGACATACTGTCCAGTGCCTGCTGTACGGGCGCGAAAGCCTCATCGTTTTGCGCTGTGCCTGCCGCTTTTTTCTCCATGACGCGCGACAGGCGCGTAATCATACGAAAGTACTGATCGTTGCCCTTACTCAACGCGGTCATCTGTTCCACGATATGGCGATCGACATCGTTGCCGTCACTCAACGAATTGAGCGAATGAATACTGAACAGCCCGATTCCGCTCCACAGCAGGCAAAACAGCCCGAGTATTGTCAGCATTACCGCGCGAATTGTGAAATTTTTAAGCATACCCATACTGAAATCCCTTAAACGTTAACCCGTGACACCGGGCGTATGGTATATATCGGCATAAAGGCCGAAAATGTAACAGCGCTGTTAAACTTTTTTATGCTGGTGCACTGCCTCCGCGACAGATCACCGTTTCAGCAAAAATCAGCCTGGAGGGCGCGCAGGATGGCACCCGGCACGAGGGCTGAGGGAGCACTACAAGCGAACCATACGCGACATCATCAGGCGAAACAGCGCCAGCCGCCGACGCATAAAGCGCGGCATGAGTCTGAGCCCCGCTTTCCCCTCGCACCCGAGTGACATTGTCACGTCATTCTTCGCCTGCCAGGCAGGCCAGGGCAAGATCCCGTCCAGTTGCGTCGTGCTGGTGTTCACGTCGCGGGCAAAGAGAAACCAGTAGTCACTGACCTGCTGCGCAAACGCGTGATCGGCGTCCGTAAAGCGGCGATCGTCGCTGACAGCGGGCAGGTTATGCAGAGTATTCATGACGTAGGGGATTTCGTTACCGTGCCAGGTGCCGTGCGGAAAAAGGTCCCGCGAATGTTCAGATACGTAATCAAACCAGTAGCGCCAGCCCGGCATAGCGACTTTTTGCTGCGCCCGCATCACCAGCCAGGGAAGCAGGCTAAACGTCATATCCCGTGCCACGGCACGTCCGAGCAACGCATCCGTCTCAAGCGGATAAATCCATTTCAACAGCTGATAGCTGAACCGGTTTTGACGACGAAGCCGGTCTACCACCGTGGCGGCATCGACACTGAAATACGCCAGTACGCTGGCTTCGTCGCTGTTGCTTCCGGCCATCAGCGGCAGACGATGCTGACGTCCGGCCATAAACGTCTCCAGTACCGGCGCGGGAAGGACCGCATCGCCCGCGATGGCAACAGGACCGAGCCCGTAGCTGCTGTCCAGTGACCAAAAGGCCTCAGCAGGCAGCGCGCGCAGCTGTTCCATGCTGGCATCAGCGGGCAAACCTAAACGGCTGGCCACCTGCACGCCTTTCTCAAGCGCCGTGGTCCGCGTCACGTCTGGCAGACTATAGGCACTCTGCACAATTCCCTTGTGGAACAAACCGGCTGACAGGGGCGAACAGCACAGCGATAACAGGCTACGTGCGCCAGATGACTCGCCAAACAGCGTAACGTTACGGGCATCGCCGCCGAAGGCGTGAATATGGCGCTGAACCCAGCGTAAGGCCGCGATCTGATCCAGCAAGGCAAAATTGTGAAGCGTCCCGGTCGCCGACTGCTCTTTTTCCATGGCCGGATGCGCAAAAAAGCCCAGATGGCCCAGCCGATAGTTAATCGTGACGATAACCGCGCCGCGTGAGGCCAGCGGTTTGCCGTTGTAGGGAGCCAGCCCGCCGGAACCGAGGGTAAATCCGCCCCCGTGCAGCCATACCATCACCGGCAGAGGCTTATCGGGCTGCAGTTCAGGCGTCCAGACATTGAGATAAAGACAGTCCTCGCTGAAATCGCCGGGATCGCCGCCGCCAATCGCAAGGCAGTATTCGCGGTTCTGCCAGCTCGCGGCAGAAAAATGCAGTGCGCTTCGCACGCCCTGCCAGGGGATGACGGGCTGGGGCGCGCGCCAGCGCTGGTCCCCCACCGGCGGCGCAGCATAAGGAATACCTTTAAACACAAAGATCCCGTCATCGATGCCGCCTTGCAGCTCACCGTCCGCGATAGCGATCTTCAGGCCGTGCTCATTTTTCATGCATTATTCCTTGTCTGCGTAGGCGGTCATTATTTCAGGCCATCTGTCTTTGTCCAGAAACACAGCGGGTAAAAATACCGAAAATGTGCGGCGCACGTCCGCCGGGATTGACCGCTCCCGGCGAACCTGTTTTTAGTACTGCATGTCGTTTAACGCGTGAGAGGAATAGAAAATGTTCAGTGGCATCAATCAGCTTTTTGTTCGAATGACCGATCATCCTGACCTGGGCAAGCTGTTATTGCGTCTGACACTGGGTGGACTGCTGCTGTTTCACGGTGAGTTCAAGCTGGTGCACGGGGTGGGCTGGATTTCCCAACTGCTGCACCAGCACGGCCTGCCAGGATTTCTTGCCTGGGGTGCCTGGATCGGGGAAATTATCGCCCCGCTGATGCTGATTGTGGGGCTGATGACGCGGCCTGCGGCGTTCATTGTGGCGGTGAATATGGTGGTGGCAACGCTGCTGGTCAAAACTGGGGTACTATGGCATCGCACCGGCGTGGGCGCCTGGTCGCTGGAGACCGAAGCGCTGTTTCTGCTGGGCGCGCTGGTGATCATGCTGCTGGGCGCGGGAAGATTCACGCTGATACGCGATTCACGGCTGCAATAGTCGCGCAATCCGGGGCAATCGCGCCCCGGTGGGTTAGCATGCCAGGCCGCAACGTTGTAATGAGGCTTCCTGACGCTGGGCATACAGCGCCATTTCGTCCAGTACTGCGCAGCCCAGTGCGGCTTCAAAGCTGCTGCGGCTTGCCTGGCCTGACGAGCGCGCCTGGGTGTGATCCCCGAGGTTGGACTGAAAAATCCCCGCCGCACTGACCGGTAGAAAATCCTCATAAATAATGGGATCGGCCAGAATGCGGCCCTGTTCGATCAGGGCGTCCAGCGGTTCACCGGGCTGAGGCTGTTCAGCCCGGCCTTTATCACTCAGGCGATAATGAAACCAGGCCAGAGCCTCCCGGCGTAGATCGGTTTCGTTATCCGGAAAAGCCTGAAATACAGCAGACAACCGTTGCTGATGCTGTTGATTGTCAGCGCCGCTTCCGGCCTCAGTCAGCAGCCGATCGTAAAGCGCGCGCCCCTCTGGGGTTAAGGCCGCGCCGCGCTGTTCTATCTCACCAAATCTTGCCGTATGGGTGCCCTGGTAGCCATCTTTGAAAACGACAGGTTCCTCCAGCGCTTTAAAACTGGTCTGGCGTAATAAAATCGGCACCTTGCGCCGAGGCGGGCCTTCAATAACGTTTTTGGGATCGATACCACGTTCGGGCATTAACGCCTGAACGCGATCAATGTCCAGGGTTCTCGGTGTCAGGTGGTTGATATGACAGGCAGGAAAACACACGACGTCCGCAATCAGCCGGTGTTGTTGATTAAGGGCCTGATAGGTGTGGCTTTCGACGAGGCTATGCGAGTGCCAGCGAAAGGTTTCTAACGCCTCGGTAATAAAGCGCTGCGCCTGCGTCTCAGTCAGACCGCCCTGCTGTTGATGCTGTTGAATTAATGCGCGACAGCCTGCGGTGAAAATGTCCCGCGAGGCCAGGATTGCGGCAGCTTCATCGCGCAGCGCCGGGTCTTCAATCAATTCAAGCCGCAGTAATGAGGTAAAAATACGGAACGGATTACGACGCAACGCGTCGTCGTCAACAGGGCGAAACGCGGTTGAGTGTACCGGTACGCCCGCCTGAGAAAGGTCATAATAGCCGACCGGGAACATGCCCATAACGGCGAACATCTGACGCAGCATGGCCAGTTCTTCGGCGCTGCCAACGCGGATTGCACCGTGGCGTTCCAGGCTTAAACGGCTCAGCTCATCGGCTTGCGCCAGGCGCTGCTGCAGGGCGCTGTCCGCCGCCAGCGAGGCCTGATTAACGTCTTTGACCAACTGCATCAACGTGCCGTACAGCGGCACTTCCTGCTGATACATGTCCGACATTGCCTTTGAAAAGCCCGTACGGATGGCATCCGCACTGATAACGTTATCCATAATCACCACCTGAAAGCATGAGCGTTGCAGCTACTGTAATCCAACGCGTTGCCGTCAGCGGAAAAAATCATGAATTTGTGATCGGCTTAAAACCATAACGGTTTTTAATCACCAGCATCGCTGTCGTGAGGACGGCCGGGATCGCCAGAAGCAAAAAGATCAGGTTAAAAGACCAGCCGAGCGACAGCATTTCTGCTCCCACAAACGCGCTGAGGATGGCACCGATTCGGCCCACGCCATGCATCCAACTGGAGCCGGTCGCGCGGGCATGGGTAGGATAATAGCTGGCTGATAAGGCATTCATGCCGGTATTAGCACCGTTAAAGCAAAAGCCGCTACAGAAGGCTATGCTGCTCATGACGGTGACCTGCGCCGGTGAGAAACCCAACGCCACAATGGCAATCCCGCCACAAAAGTAGATGACGGCCAACGCCAGGTTGGCATTAAATCTGTCCATCAACCAGCCGGCAAATAACGAGCCCAGGGTGCCGCCCGCCTGATACATGGCGGTGATAATGGCGGCCTGGGTCACGGTCATCCCCTGTTTACTCACCAGCGAAGGCAGCCAGCTACCTATCAGATAAACCAGAAAGAGCCCCATAAAATAGCCGCCCCACAGCATCAGGCTGCCGGTACGGTAGCGGGGAGAGATAACCGTGGCGATTGCGTTTTTGTCTGGCTGAGTGGCGTCCGCTTCGGAGGATTGAAACTGACTGTGCGGGTTCGTACTGCCCGGAATCATACGCTCCAGAATGGTTCGGATGCGTTCTGCCGGCGCACCACGGCTAATTAAGAAACGCACTGATTCTGGCAGTTGCCGTATCAGCACCGGGAGCACCAGCAGCGGTAAAATACCGCCCAGCAACAGAACAGAATGCCATTCGTAACGCGGTAACAGCCAGGATGCCGCAAAGCCTCCGCTGGCTGCGCCAAAGGTAAAGCCGCAGAAAACCACGGTGATGATGAATGAGCGACGGCGCTCGGGGGCATATTCTGCGACCAGGGTGCTGACGTTCGGCATGGCTGCGCCCAATCCGAGCCCGGTCAAAAAGCGGAACAGGATCATCTGCTCAATGCTGTGCGAAAACGCGGTGACCAGCGTCCATAAGCCAAAAAACAGCACGCTGAATATAATCATTAAGCGACGACCAAAGCGGTCGGCCAGTGGACCGGCGATCATGGCGCCCAGCGCCAGGCCAATAAGCGCCGCACTGATGACGACGCCTAACTGATGGTTCGTGACGTTCCAGGACGCTTTCAGCGAGGGCGCGATAAACCCCATGATGGCGATATCCATCCCATCAAGCGCCACGACGATAAAACAGAGTACAATCAATCGAATTTGGCCACCGCTCAGGGCACCCTGATTGATTAACCGGCGAACGTCTACCGACTCAACGCTGCTCACGGACGTACTCTCCTTAACGAAATAACTATCAGTTTTGGTAAAAAAAACGGCGCTTATGATAGCCGATCGTTAACGATAAAACGCGTGAATTTTACACGAGAATAATAATCATTCAAAAAATGGTTAGTTAAGTTAATGATTTTTCAGTCACGACTGGCGGCTGCGTTATCCCACGATAGCGCCTCAAGCTTTGTTTATCAGTAACTTAAATGAAAACCCGATAAAAAGTACACATTGTTAATAAAAATTTGCAGCAAAGTTAACAAAATCCAGCTTAAATAGTTGCCAGTTACCTGGCAATGTCATTAAGTTTGGGAAATGGAAAAAAATATCCTTTTCAATCAGCGCATCCGCTTGCGTCATTTACATGCCTTTGTTGCCGTTGCGCAGCAGGGAACGCTGGGGCGTGCAGCCGAGACGTTAAGTCTTAGCCAGCCTGCACTCTCTAAAACCCTTAACGAACTTGAGGAACTGACGGGCGTCAGGCTGTTCGAACGCGGCCGACTGGGCGCACAGCTCACCACCATGGGAGAGCAGTTTCTGACGCATGCGGTAAAGGTGCTGGATGCACTAAACCATGCCGGTCAGAGTTTTAACGAACAGATCAACGAGCGTCCTGCCGTGATTCGGCTTGGCGCGCTTACGACTGCCGCGATGGGCATGTTGCCACAGATTCTCGATCGCTTTCATCAACTGCGTCCTAACACCACCATTCAGGTTGCCACGTTGCACAACAATGTCTTGCTGGCCGGACTGCGCGCGGGCGAATTTGATATCGGCATTGGTCGTATGGCTGATAAAGAGATGATGACCGGCTTAACCTATGAACTGCTGTTCCTCGAATCATTAAAACTGGTTGTCAGGCCGGAACATCCCCTGTTAAGTGACAACGTCACCTTATCCCGCGCCATGCAGTGGCCGGTAGTGATTTCCCCCGAAGGAACGGCTCCGCGCCGCCTGGCCCAGCAGATGCTTGACGAACAGGGCTGCTGTTTACCGCCACATTGCGTTGAAACCTCTTCCACATCGCTGGCCCGCCAACTGGCGCTACGCTATGACTACATCTGGTTTGTGCCTTCAGGCGCCATTAAAGAAGATCTCAGTCACAACGCCGTCTTCTCGCTGCCCATTACCTCTCCAGGCCCTGGCGAGCCGGTCGGTATTATCACCCGGACCGGCGATACCTTAAGCCTGAGCGCTGAGGTTCTGATGAGTACTATTCGTAAATTTCACAGTTAGCGACTGCGTTTTGCATGTCGCTCCCAGTTGTCCTGACGCGCTTTCTCGGTCTTACGTAATCCGACGTAAAGCGCGCCCGCCCCGCCGTGCTGCTTTTGCGCCACACAGAAGGTCTGCACCTCATCCAGCTCCCGTAGCCAACGATCCAGATAACTTCGTACGATGTTGGCGTGGGATTCACTGTCGCGCCCTTTACCGTGAATGATAAGCAGGTTGCGAAACCCGGCTTGCCGCACCTCACGAATGAAATTAAACAGGTTCTGGCGACAGACCTCTACAGGCTGACGCAGTAAGTTAAGGCTGGCGTCCAGCGTATACTGTCCCTTGCGTAGCTTATCTAACACGCCCTGCTGAATGCCCTCTGCTTTGTATTCCAGAGGCTGATCCAGCGGGATAATATCCAGATAACCGCGCGTTAAGATGTTTTCATCTTCCTGTTCTGGCGGCAGTTGACGTGCTTTTTTACTGGCGGAGAGAGGATTCCACCGCGTGTTGTCCGCATCTCTGAGTGGCGTAACGTCATTCATCGCGTCACGGAACAGATTGTCATCGTCAAGGTTCATCGCTCGCCCCTGTAAAATGATATGACGCAAAATAGTGCTTAACCCGAATAGTAGCAAAATCGGGAAAGTCTGCGCTAACCCCGTTTTTAACCCTTATTCCCGGTCTTAAGATAAAGAAAGATCCTGTCTGAAATCATAAAACCGTAAACATATATTGACGGCCGTTACACTTTGACATCAAGAAAGCCAGTAATAACAGCCTTCAGCGAAGTGTAACAGACCACACTTTTTGTATGCCTAAAAACTGCTCGGATGAGTTCCTTTGCGAGCGAAAAATGGTAAAATTGACCGCAGTCAATTATCGTCGAGCAAACCACTATGTTCCCTGAAAAACGTATACAGTCAGGCGGTTGTGCGATTCACTGCCAGGATTGCAGCATTAGCCAGTTATGCATCCCTTTCACACTGAACGAACATGAGCTTGATCAGCTAGATAACATTATTGAGCGAAAGAAACCCATTCAGAAAGGTCATACGCTGTTTAAAGCCGGTGACGACCTCCGCTCCCTTTATGCTATCCGTTCCGGCACGATCAAAAGCTATACCATCACTGAACAGGGCGATGAACAAATTACCGGGTTCCATCTGGCGGGTGATCTGGTCGGTTTTGACGCCATCATGAATGCCAGCCATCCAAGCTTTGCCCAGGCGCTGGAAACGGCGATGGTCTGTGAAATCCCCTTTGATACGCTGGATGATTTATCGGGCAAAATGCCGGCCCTGCGTCAGCAGATGATGCGTCTGATGAGCGGCGAAATCAAAGGCGATCAGGACATGATCCTGTTGCTGTCCAAGAAGAACGCTGAAGAGCGGCTGGCGGCCTTTATCTGGAACTTATCCCGCCGTTACGGTCAGCGGGGGTTCTCACAGCGTGAGTTCCGTTTGACCATGACGCGTGGCGACATCGGCAACTATCTGGGATTAACCGTTGAAACCATTAGCCGTTTGCTGGGGCGTTTTCAGAAATCAGGCATGCTGGCGGTGAAAGGGAAATACATCACTATTGAGAACCACGCCATGCTGGAAGGTCTGGCGGGCCAGAGCCATCAGGCAGCCTGATGGTTAAGCCGGGTTAATAAATGTTATTTTATTGATCCGGCTACATCTTTTTCACTTTCTTACTGCGTTGAACATAGGCTATCTTTAATCCAGTCGCTTTGGTTTAAGGAGAGTAGCCTATGTCCCAGTATCAAAATATTCTGGTCGCCATCGATCCTCAACAGGATGACCAGCCCGCGCTGCGACGTGCGGTATATCTCAACCAGCTTATCGGCGGCAAAATCAAAGCTTTTCTGCCTATCTACGACTTCTCATATGAGATGACCACCCTGCTCTCACCGGATGAGCGCACCTCAATGCGTCAGGGCGTGATCTCTCAGCGCTCAGAGTGGATACGCGAACAGGCCCAGGCCTATCTGGATGCAGGCGTGGATATCGATATCAAAGTGATCTGGCATAACCGTCCTTACGAAGCCATCATTCAGGAAGTGCTGGCTCATCAGCATGATTTGGTGCTTAAGATGGCGCACCAGCACGATCGGCTGGAAGCGGTGATCTTTACGCCGACGGACTGGCATCTGTTGCGTAAATGTCCTTGTCCGGTATGGATGGTCAAAGATCAGCCCTGGCCCGAAGGTGGCAAAGCCCTGGTGGCGGTTAACCTCGCCAGCGAAGAACCTCACCACGATGCCCTGAATCAGAAACTTATTCGTGAAACCGTTAAACTGGCAGAAAGCGTAAACCATACCGAAGTTCATCTGGTGGGCGCCTATCCCATCACACCGATCAATATTGCCATTGAACTGCCCGACTTTGATCCCAGTGTGTACAACGACGCGATTCGTGGCCAGCACCTGGTGGCGATGAAAGCGCTACGGCAGAAGTTCTCTATCAGTGAAGAGTTCACCCATGTCGAGAAAGGTTTACCGGAAGAAGTCATACCCGAACTTTCAGGGCATCTGGGCGCGGGGATTGTGGTATTAGGGACTATTGGCCGAACCGGACTGTCGGCCGCTTTCCTGGGCAACACGGCGGAACAGGTGATCGATCACCTGCGCTGCGATCTACTGGCGATAAAACCGGATGACTTTGTTTCGCCGATTACGCTTGAAGAGGATGACGAGCACGACTAATCAGGCGAGGTTCGCAAAAAGGGCGACACAATGTGTCGCCCTTGTTTATTACAGCGCTTTAAGAATATTTTCCACGCTGGCTTTGGCATCACCAAACAGCATTTGGGTGTTTTCTTTGAAGAACAGCGGGTTTTGCACACCGGCATAGCCGGTATTCATTGACCGCTTAAACACAATCACGTTTTGCGCCTTCCACACTTCCAGCACCGGCATACCGGCAATTGGGCTGCCGGGATCGTCCTGAGCGGCGGGATTGACCGTATCGTTGGCACCGATCACCAGCACCGTATCCGTGTCGCTGAAGTCATCGTTAATTTCGTCCATCTCCAGTACCACGTCATAAGGCACTTTTGCCTCAGCCAGCAGGACGTTCATATGGCCGGGTAAACGCCCAGCGACCGGATGAATACCGAAGCGTACCTTTATGCCACGGGCGCGCAGTTTTTCGGTGATCTCGGCCACCG
Source organism: Pantoea ananatis LMG 2665 (assembly GCF_000710035.2). Lineage (GTDB taxonomy): Bacteria > Pseudomonadota > Gammaproteobacteria > Enterobacterales > Enterobacteriaceae > Pantoea > Pantoea ananatis. The sequence continues at coordinate 1,251,886 of NZ_JMJJ01000004.1, forward strand.
GATACTGTGCCTGTGCCACCGCCATTCCGTAGCCGGGAGTGATAATGACGCTCGTGGATGACTTCAGCATTTCTGCGGTGTCTTCCGCACTGATCTCGCGGTATTCGCCAGCCTCTTCGCTGTCCGTTACCGCGCTGCTGTCGCTGCCAAAGCCGCCGGCAATGACGCTGATAAACGAACGGTTCATCGCCTTACACATAATGTAGGAGAGGATGGCACCAGATGACCCCACCAGCGCGCCGGTTACGATAAGCAGATCGTTGCTGAGCATGAAGCCTGCCGCCGCCGCCGCCCAGCCTGAATAGGAGTTCAGCATAGAAACGACGACAGGCATGTCTGCCCCGCCGATGGAGGCAACCAGATGCCAGCCGAAAGCCAGTGCAATGACCATCATGACAAACAGGGCAAATCCCTGCGCGCCGCTACTGTCTGTGTTGACGAACCACAGCAACAGCAGGAATGACACGATCAGCGCCAGCAGATTCAGCTTGTGCCGGTGAGGCAACATCAGCGGTCTGGACGACAGTTTTCCGCACAGCTTACCAAACGCAACCAGCGATCCTGTAAAGGTGACCGCACCAATAAAGATACCGATAAACACTTCGCTGAGATGGATATTTTCCATGACTGCGGGCAGTCCGGGGGCATGATCGATATAGCTGTTGATCCCCACCAATACTGCAGCCAGCCCGACAAAGCTGTGCAGAATGGCAACCAGCTCGGGCATTTCTGTCATTTCAACCCGTCTGGCTAACCGGATGCCGATGGCCCCGCCGATCACCATCGCCAGCAAAATCCAGACGACATTGCTGCTATCGGGACCAAAAATGGAGGCGATGAGCGCAATTGCCATGCCGCTGATGCCAAAGAGATTCCCTTGTCTTGAGCTTTCATGTTTAGAAAGCCCGGCAAGGCTCATAATAAAAAGTATTGCGGCAACAATGTATGCTGCTGTCACTAATCCGCCAGACATGTGTTACCCCTTACGAAACATTTTCAGCATGCGCTGCGTGACGGTGAAGCCACCGAAAATATTGATGCTGGCGATCAATACGGCAATAAAAGACAGGAAGCTGACCCAACCGCCATGTCCCATTTGCAGCACAGCGCCTACCACGATAATGCCGGAAATGGCATTGGTGACAGACATCAGCGGTGTATGCAACGCATGGCTCACGTTCCACACCACGTAGTAACCCACTACGCAGGCGAGCGCGAAGACGGTGAAATGTGACAGGAATTCACGGGGTGCGACGTTCGCCAGGCAGGCAAAAAGCACGATGGCCAGCGCCAGCAGCAGATAGCTGCGTCGTGGCGATCCCGTCGCAACCTCACTCTTTTTCTGCACCGGTGCAGACGTGGTTGTGGCTTTAGGTGCAGCCGAGACCTGAATCGGTGGCGCAGGCCAGGTCACCTCGCCATCGCGCACGACGGTAACGCCACGGATGACAACATCGGCGAAATCGATAGCAATTTCACCGTTTTTCTCTTTGCACAGCAACTTCATCAGATTAACGAGGTTAGTGCCGTAAAGTTGTGAAGACTGGGTGGGTAAACGGCTCGGTAAATCGGTGTAGCCAATGATTTTCACGCCGTTGGCGGTGACGGTAACCTGATCGGCAACCGTCAGCGCACAGTTGCCGCCGGTTTGCGCCGCGAGGTCCACAATAACGCTGCCCGGCTTCATGCTGGCCACCATCTCTTCGGTGATGAGCGTTGGCGCGGGTTTTCCCGGAATCAGCGCCGTGGTGACGATGATATCGACCTCTTGTGCCTGCTGAGCAAACAGCGCCATTTCAGCTTGAATAAAGGCATCGGACATCACTTTGGCGTACCCATCGCCGCTGCCCGCGTCCTCTGCAAAATCGAGTTCAAGGAATTCCGCGCCCATACTCTGGACCTGCTCTTTGACCTCAGGACGCGTATCAAAAGCGCGCACAATGGCGCCAAGGCTGCCGGCTGCACCAATCGCCGCCAGGCCAGCCACGCCGGCACCAATGACCATGACTTTTGCCGGTGGCACTTTACCCGCCGCGGTGATCTGCCCGGTAAAGAAGCGGCCAAACTCATGTGCGGCCTCGACGATCGCACGATAACCGGCAATGTTCGCCATGGAACTGAGCGCGTCGAGCGACTGGGCGCGGGAAATACGGGGAACGGCGTCCATGGCCATCACCGTGACATGTCGCGCGGCGAGCTTTGCAAGCAGTTCGGGATGCTGAGCGGGCCAGATAAAGCTCACCAGCGTGCTGCCCTCGCGGGTCAGACCTGTCTCGTCATCATCGGGTGCGTTCACCTTCAGCACGATATCGGCCTGCCAGACCTGCTGGCGGTCAGTCAGCGAGGCACCCGCGGCAAGATAGCTGTCATCATCAAAGCTGGCGCGCTTACCTGCATCATGCTCTACAGCCACGCTGAAACCCAGCTTGATTAGCTGTTCAACGGTCTTGGGCGTTGCAGCCACACGTGACTCGTTAGCCAATCGCTCTTTGGGTATTCCAATTAACATAGTTTTCCCTTTCATCGATTAAAGGAGGATGATCCTTGCGGTACACATTGCCGTGCCGATACCAACCATCAGGCAATGTGATAAAAAGCAATAACCTAATCGTTTCTAAAGCTACTGAAATTGTTACGGACGATCTACTGCACAGGCGCAGTTATGTCACATTCGCCGTAATATCCAGCCGGAGTGACACAATTCCGCATAACCTCACTGTATAGGGACATTAGCAGCAAACAATCTGCTGACTGTTGCGCGCTTCACCCTGATATTCCTTTTAAAAAAAGCTAAAATTAACAATGCATTAACTATTTTCGTACTGTTATCACAGCGCATTTCATCTTATTGTCTTAAGCGTAAGGCAAAATCGCGCGGCGCGCGGTCAGGATTGAATAATCTGGCTCACAACAAGAGATATATCGCAAAAAATGGCTGCGACAGCGTGTTTATAACATGTAATAATCAGCGGCTAATCTGTTATACATCAAGAGTCCAGCACGTTTTCGTACTCATTTTGCGTAAGGCGAAGGATCATTTTTATGAAGCTGAAGAACACTATTCTGGCATCTACCCTGTTATCTCTGCTGGCGGCAAATGCATTTGCGGCTAAAGAGCTGACGCCAGAACAAGCGGCCGCGTTGAAGCCATTCGAACGTATTAATATCACCGGTCGTTTCAATGCAATTGGCGATGCGGCCGATGCCGTTTCAAAACGTGCTGATGAACTGAATGCAGATTCTTATTACATTCAAGGCATTAACGACAGCAACGGTAACAGCGGCAACTGGCGCGTGACCGCAGACCTGTACAAGGCCAACGCGCCTAAAGCCAGTCAGGAAACTGAATACCGGATGTTCAATGGCCTGAAAGAGCTGCCCAAGGCAGAGGCTTATCGCCTGGAACCCTTCGATACCGTGACCGTCAACGGCTTCTTCCCGAGCCAGCCTGATGTGAATGACGCGATCTCCAAAGCCGCAAAAGAAAAAGGCGCAGCCTCCTTCTTTATCGTGCGTCAGGTTGATGCCAATACCGGCGGCAACCAGTTCATTACCGCGTACATCTATAAGGCCGATGCGAAACAGCGCGTGGTGCAGAGTCCGGACACCATCCCGGCAGACTCTCAGGCGGGCAAAGCAGCGCTGGCGGCAGGCGGTGCAGCCGCTAAGAAAGTGGAAATCCCCGGCGTCGCCTCTTCAGAAACCCCTAGCAACACGGTAGGCCGCTTCTTTGAAACGCAGAGCTCAACCGGTAAACGCTATACGGTGACCTTGCCGGACGGCAAAGAGATCCAGGAAGTGAATGCGGTCACGGCAGCACAGATGCAGCCGTTTGATACCGTAACCTTTAGCGGACATTTTGGTACGCCAACCGAGGTTTCACAGGAAACCGCGAAACGCGCTGCCGAGAAAGGGGCTAAATTCTACCATGTGACGCGTCAGTGGCAGAACCAGAGCGGTGGCAACCTGACCGTGACAGCCGATCTGTTCAAATAAAATACCGCAGGGCGGCGCCCGCCGCCCTGTTGTCTGTTTGCATAATTCCTGCCCGATTTTGCATAGCCACGCATTGCCATCCTTCACCGCACTCCGTAAAATCCTCCGCCTGTTTTTCAGAGTATTTAACGCGCTATACGTAACACAATGACGATATAACGTTGTGTTTATGCTGGTCATCCAGCCACTTATGCTAGCAGGAAGAACGTTTTGGAGAAAAAATTAGGCCTCAGTGCCCTGACAGCGCTGGTTCTCAGCTCTATGCTGGGCGCAGGTGTTTTCAGCTTGCCGCAAAATATGGCGGCGGTCGCCGGTCCGGCGGCGCTGTTGATCGGCTGGCTGATCACGGGCGCGGGGATTATCTTCCTCTCGCTGGCGATGCTGTTACTGACGCGGCTGAAACCTGAACTGGACGGCGGGATTTTTACCTATGCCCGCGCCGGATTTGGCGAACTGACCGGATTTTGTTCCGCGTGGGGTTACTGGCTGTGTGCGGTTATCGCTAACGTCTCCTACCTGGTTATCGTTTTTTCTGCGCTGAGCTTCTTTACGGATACGCCTGATCGGATCATTTTTGGCAACGGTAACACCTGGCAGGCGATGCTGGGCGCATCGGTGCTGCTGTGGCTGGTTCACTGGCTGGTGCTGCGCGGGGTGCAAACCGCTGCCAGCATCAACCTGCTGGCAACCCTTGGCAAACTGGTTCCACTGTTGCTGTTTGTTGTGCTGGCCGTACTGGCCTTCAATTATGACCGGTTTCACTTCGATTTTTCCGGACTCAGTTTGGGCGTCCCCTTGTGGGAACAGGTCAAGCAGACCATGCTGATCACGCTGTGGGTGTTTATCGGCGTGGAAGGCGCGGTGGTTGTATCCTCTCGTGCAAAGCATAAAAAGGATGTCGGACGCGCGACGCTGTTGGCGGTGCTGGCTGCCCTGCTGGTCTATTTGCTGGTGACGCTGCTGTCACTGGGCATCGTTCCCCGTGCGGAGCTGGCGGAAATGCGGAATCCTTCCATGGCGGGCCTGATGACGCGCCTGACGGGGAGCTGGGGTAACGCCATTATTGTGGTGGGCCTGATTATTTCCGTGTGCGGGGCTTACCTGAGCTGGACGATCATGGCGGCTGAAGTGCCCTTTATTGCCGCACAGCAGGGTGCGTTTCCACGCAGTATTGCCCGGCAGAACGCCCGCAACGCGCCTGCCGCCTCGTTATGGCTGACAAACGGCAGTATTCAGGTTTGCCTGATCCTCATTGCCCTGACCGGCGCAGATTACAACACGCTGCTCACCATTGCCTCTGAAATGATTCTGGTGCCCTACCTGCTGGTCGGACTTTATCTGATTAAAGTGGTGAAAGGACAGCAAAAACCCTGGGCGCTGGCCGTCGGTGTGGGCGCCAGCCTGTATGGCATCTGGCTGTTGTATGCGTCAGGCCCGCTGCATCTGTTTACGTCAGTGGTGCTCTATGCGCCGGGTATTTTACTGTTTATTTTTGCGCGCCGTCGCGGGCATGAGGTGGCATTGAAACCGGTCGAACGGGTTGCCATGATGCTGATCGTGGCGGCAACCCTTCCTGCGATGTGGGAACTGCTTGCCTAGTGCGCCTGATCCAGTACGACACACAGCAGGTCATCCTGCTGTGTCAGTGCTACAGGCTTAGGGTATTCTTCATGAATAGCCTCAAGCTGCTTGTCTGACAGCGGGTATGGAAGCTGAATATCGAAGCGAGAAATGTGTTGCTGCTCGGCAAGCGTGATCAAACGGGCTATGTTGATTTCATCGCTGACCTGCGTTGAAATGATTTGTAATGCTAATTCTTTAAGATGATCTTCACTCGCCTGTAAGCTGTGCGCAGATTTGCGTGTCACCATGCCAAATATAGGCAGTACGCCGTAGATTGCATCCACAAAGCTCCATCGTTTTTTACAGGATGCCGACAGGAAATCACTGTAATTAAAGCAGATGCGATCGCGGTATACCGCTGATGCCAGCTCTTTATCAAACACTTTGGCTCCTCAAGGTGATCACAATGAATCCGGAACACACGTTAAACGCAGGGTTAATGACTGTCTATTTTGCGGAATATATCCCAGTTACTCAAGGATATTTCGTGTGATTGCATAGAGCTCTGCGTCAGGAAAAGTTATGCTTTACCCCTCCTTTTTACGTTAGAAAGCATCATGCACAAAATCGTTTACGTTGAAGATGAACCGGAAGTGGGCTCGCTGATTGCCGCTTACCTTGGACGACATGATATTGAAGTGATTGTGGAGACGCGCGGCGATCGGGCGGAAGCCACTATTGTCGAGCAGCAGCCCGACCTGGTCATGCTGGATATCATGCTGCCAGGCAAAGACGGTATGTCAATCTGTCGTGACTTACGCGCGAACTGGCAGGGACCGATTGTCCTGCTCACGTCTCTCGACAGCGACATGAACCATATCCTGGCGCTGGAGATGGGCGCCCAGGATTATATCCTGAAAACGGCGCCCCCTGCGGTGTTGCTGGCCCGACTGCGCCTGCATCTGCGCCAGTCCCAGCAGGGCCAGAGCGAAGAAGCCCCGGCGCCAGCGAAAAACAATCGCATGTTACGCTTTGGCTCTCTGACGATTGATGCGCTCAATCGTCAGGTCGTGCTGTTTGACGAAAACATTGCCCTGTCTACGGCAGATTTCGATTTGCTCTGGGTGCTGGCGAGCCATGCCGGGCAAATTCTGAACCGTGACGCGCTGCTAAAAACGCTGCGCGGCGTCAGCTACGACGGGATGGATCGCAGCATTGACGTAGCGATTTCGCGCCTGCGCAAAAAGCTGCACGACAGCGCCACCGAGCCATTTCGTATTAAAACCATCCGTAATAAAGGCTATCTGTTTGCGCCACAGGCCTGGGACACGCGTTCGGTATGAAAAAACTTTTTATTCAGTTCTACCTGCTGCTGTTTGTCTGTTTCCTGGTGATGTCGCTAATGGTCGGGCTGGTTTACAAATTTACCGCCGAGCGTGCCGGTCGCCAGTCAATGAACGACCTGATGGCCAGTTCGCTCTATCTGATCCGCAGCGAACTGCGTGAGATCCCGCCACGGGACTGGAATAAGACGATTAAGAGTCTCGATCTCGGCTTGTCGTTTGAGCTGCATATTGAGCCAATGAGTAAGTTTGAACTGGATGAAAATGAACTGCGCCGGCTGCGCGCAGGCGAAATCGTGGCGCTGGATGATAAATACACTTTCCTGCAGCACATTCCCCGCAGCCACTACGTTCTGACCGTTGGGCCAATCCCTTACCTGTTTTATCTGCACCAGATGCGCCTGCTGGATATGGCCCTGGTGGTGTTTATCGGGATGTCGCTGGGGTTGCCGGTTTTTATCTGGCTACGTCCGCACTGGAAAGAGATGCTGCGGCTGGAGCACGCGGCTCAGCGTTTTGGTCAGGGACAGCTTGATGTCCGCACGCACTTCGACAGCACCTCTAGCCTGTTCAGGGTCGGCGTGGCTTTTAACCAAATGGCGGAAAACATTAATACGCTGGTCGCCAGTAAAAAACAGCTGATTGACGGCATCGCCCACGAACTGCGAACGCCGCTGGTACGTTTGCGCTATCGTCTGGAGATGAGCGACAACCTGACCGAAGCGGAGTCAGCGGCATTAAACCGCGATGTCAGCCAGTTAGAAAGCCTGATTGAAGAGCTGCTGACCTATGCCCGTCTCGACCGGCCCCGCGTCGATCTTAATTTGCAGTCGCTGGATCTGGCGAACTGGTTACGTGAGCGCATGGAAGATTTCCGGGCGATAAACCCGGAGACACAGATCGATCTTGATTTACCCCAGCGTGAAAACTACGGGATTTCAGATACCCGACTGATGGAGCGCGTACTGGATAACCTGGTCAATAACGCACTGCGTTATGCCGGTCAGCGCCTGCGGGTCAGCCTGTGGTTTGATGGTGCGCTGGGGAACCTGCAGGTCGAAGATGATGGCCCGGGCATTCCCCTTGATGAACGTGAACGCGTATTTGAACCTTTTGTACGACTCGACCCAAGCCGTGACCGCGCCACCGGGGGCTGTGGGCTTGGCCTTGCCATCGTTCACTCTATTGCCCATGCATTAAGTGGCCGGGTTTCTATTGAAACCAGCCCGCTAGGCGGGGCCAGCGTTCGCTTTTGCTGGCCGCTGGATCTTCCCTTTCGGGAACTGCCCCGACGTTAACTCATTCAGGAGCATTATGTGACTTCAGCTTATCAACAACTTTGTGCCACTTTTCAGCGCCTGTCGCGTTTCAGCCACGTCAGCGCCATTGCCGGATGGGATATGCAGACCACGATGCCACCAGGAGGCAGTGCGGCGCGGGGTGAAGCGCTGGCGGAGATGAGTGTTTTGCAGCACCAGATCCTGACAGACAAGCGCCTGGGTGACTGGCTTGAGCAGGCAGAACAGCAGTCTCTCAATGATGTAGAGCGCGCCAACCTGCTCGAGATGCGTCGCGCCTGGACCCAGGCGACCTTACTGCCTGCCGAACTGGTCGAAGCAAAATCCATTGCGGGTTCGCGCTGTGAACATGCCTGGCGCAGCCAGCGTCCCGCCAATGACTGGCAGGGCTTTGCCACAAATTTGAAAGAGGTGGTGCGCTTAAGTCGTGAGGAAGCGCAACTGCGCGCGCAAGCCAATGGCTGTTCCCGTTACGATGCCCTGCTCGATGTTTTTGAGCCGGGGATGACCAGCGCCCGACTGGATGAGACGTTTGGACAGTTAAAAACCTGGCTACCGGCGCTGTTGCAACAGGTGGTGGAAAAACAGGCGCAAGAACCCAAGTTACCCCCTCAGGGGCCATTCCCCATTGAGGCGCAGCGCGAGCTGGGGCTGAGCATTATGGCCGAGCTGGGCTTTGATTTTAACCATGGTCGGCTGGATATCAGTGCGCATCCTTTCTGCGGCGGTGTCCCCGACGATGTGCGCATCACCACCCGTTACAATCAGGATGAATTTCTGAGTGCCATGATGGGCGTGATCCATGAAACCGGCCATGCCCGTTACGAGCAAAACCTGCCCAAACAGTGGCGGGGCCAGCCGGTGGCACTGGCGCGCTCCACCGCCATTCATGAATCACAAAGTCTGTTTATGGAAATGCAGTTGGGCCGCAGCGCGCAGTTCCTGCAACGCATCCTGCCGCAGGTGATCGCTAAGATGGGGGCGCAACCGGCACTGCAGGCTGATAACTTTGTGCGTTTAGCTCAGCAGGTAAAACCCGGATTGATTCGCGTGGATGCCGACGAGCTGAGCTATCCGGCCCACGTGATTCTGCGTTATGAAATTGAACGTGCGCTCATCGAAGGTGAGATTGAGGTCGAGGATATCCCCGCACTCTGGGATGAGAAAATGCAGCAGTCTCTGGGCATTAATACGCGCGGGAATTACCGCAACGGCTGCATGCAGGATATTCACTGGACCGATGGCGCGTTCGGCTATTTCCCGACCTATACGTTGGGCGCGATGTACGCGGCTCAGTTGTTCCAGGCTTTGCAAAAAGCGATTCCACAGTCGGCAGAGCTGATTTTGCATGGCGAACTGCAGCCCGTTTTTGACTGGCTCCAACAGAATATCTGGCAACACGGCAGCCGTTTCTCTACCGATCAGCTGATGCTTAATGCCACGGGAGAGGCGCTGAACCCGGACTATTTCCGCAAACATCTTGAGCAGCGTTACCTGAACAGTTAAGGTAGCAGGCGGCCTGAAGGCCGCCTTTCACTTCCCCCCGCCCACTTTGTACAATCGGTTACACGGCGATACCAATGACCCACGGACGCGCCTGTTATTTTCTCATATAGTCATTTCACCGGCCCCGCAGTGGGCTACACATGAAAAAATAGTCCGAGGGTTTTGCAATGAAAAAATTATTTGCACTGGTAATCGCCGCTGCCATGGGTCTGTCTTCAGTTGCTTTCGCTGCCGAGACAACTGCTGCTCCAGCCGCTGCTGCTACCACTACTACTACCGCTGCACCTGCTAAGACCGAACACAAAGCTGCCGCTCACAAGAAGCACCATAAAGCTGCACAGAAAGCTCAGGCTGCTAAGAAAAAAGCAGTGAAGAAAGACACCGCGCAGAAAGCTCAGGCGGCTAAAAAGAAAGTCGCTAAGAAAGATACCGCTCAGAAAGCGCAGGCCGCTAAAAAGCATCACAAAGCTAAACCAGCCCAGAAAGCTCAGGCTGCTAAAAAACACCACAAAGCTAAAGCAGCCCAGAAAGCCCAGGCCGCTAAAAAACACCACAAAGCTAAACCAGCTCAGAAAGCCCAGGCTGCTAAAAAGCACCACAAAAAAGCCGCTAAAAAATAAGGTCACCCTTTAGGGTTCCGAGTAAGCGTTAATAATTAAAACACCCGGTTCTGCCGGGTGTTTCTTTACTGGAGTGGCTAATATGGTCCGTCGCTATCGCTTCGAAATTATTCTGATTGTGATGATCTTATGTGGCGTTATCGCGGCCAGTTTTTTTATTTAGTCGCTGTCGCGTACTGATTAACTGAAAAGACTCCCTTTTTTACCGCTCACTGACTATAGTTATGTCACTTCAGTAATAACAAAAACGTTTTCTTTTTCTCGCTATTGAGAGTTCTATGCGCCTGGCTACCCTGTTAATCGTTGGACTTTTCAGTTTCACCGCCGTTGTTCATGCCGATGATAATGATGATTCACCGACGCCTGCCGAAATAAAAATGCTGTTTTTTGGTAAGGATCATCGTCAGGCGATTACCGACGTCAGCGACGCGCCCTGGGATGCGATAGGTCAACTGGAAACCGAAAGTGGTAACCTGTGCACCGCAACGCTTATTTCACCACATCTGGCACTGACCGCAGGCCACTGTTTACTGACGCCACCGGGCAAGTTTGATAAACCGGTCGCGCTGCGCTTTATGTCGACCAAAAAAGGCTGGCGCTACGAGATCCACGACATTGATGCCCGCGTTGAACCTTCTCTGGTCCACAGGCTAAAAGCCGATGGCGAAGGATGGATCGTCCCCAGCAGCGCAGCACCGTTCGACTATGGTCTGGTTATTTTACGTAATCCCCCTTCTGCCATTACGCCGATTCCGCTGTTTGATGGTTCACGCAGTGATTTAACGGACGCGCTTAAAGAAGCCGGACGTAAAGTGACTCAGGCTGGCTACCCTGCCGATCATCTTGACAGCCTGTATTCACACAGCGACTGCCTGATCACCGGCTGGGCGCAGCGTGCCGTGTTATCGCACCAGTGTGATACGCTGCCGGGTGACAGCGGTTCGCCGCTACTGTTGAAAGGCGATAAAGGCTGGCAGCTGATTGCCGTGCAGAGTTCGGCACCTGCCGCAAAAGATCGCTATCTTGCGGATAACCGGGCGATTGCCGTGACCTCCTTTAAAGACCGGCTTGAAGCGCTGGCCCAGTAGGTTGCCTGAAGGGTTACACGATCTGAACACATAAAAAAGCCCGCATCCATCAAGGTGCGGGCTTTTTTTTACGCGAGCTGTCTCGGCAACTAGCCTGCGATTTGCTCCATCGCCTGCAGGATGCGTTTATCCGAGATCGGATAAGGCGTTCCCAGCTGTTGCGCAAACTGGCTGATTCGTAGCTCTTCAATCATCCAGCGGATATGCTGCACGTCCGCGTCATCCTGACGCTGCGGCGGCAATTTATTCCACCATGCCTGCCTCGCTTGCTCGACGGCCTGCACTTTGAGCATTCGGGCGCGATCGCTATGAGGATCGACCGGCAACTTCTCCAGCCGTCGCTCAATGCCGTGCAGATAACGCAGCGTATCTGCCAGATGCTGCCAGCCATTCTGGGTGACAAAACCCCGGTAAACCAGGCCGTTCATCTGCGCTTTGATATCCGCCAGTGCCAGCGCCAGCGTCATATCTACCCGCCCTTTCAGACGTTTGTTAATCGAAAATACCGCTGTCAGAATCTGCTCAACCTGCTTTGCGATCTCTACCACGGTATCATTGAGTTCGGCGCGCACTTTTTCCCTTAGCGCTTCGAACTGCGTTTGCTCCCATGCCGGGCCACCGGCTTCTGCGATTAACTTGTCAACGCCGCAGGCAATGCAGTCATCAATCAGCTCCATGACCTTGCCGTAAGGGTTAAAATACAGCCCCAGCTTGGCTTTGTTCGGCAACTTTTCATGCAGATACTTCACGGGGGACGGGATATTCAGCAACAACAGGCGACGCTGACCGCGCCACATCATTTTCTGCTGCTCATGCTCGCTGTCAAACAAGCGGATGCCCACGCTGTCCTTCTCGTCAACCAGAGCAGGCCAGGCTTTTACCTCATAGCTGCCGCGTTTTTGCTGGTAACTGCGCGGTAAATCGCCAAAGCTCCAGAGGTGCAAACCGCTCTGCTCCAGGCCATCGTCCGCCACGTTAGAGAGCGTTTCCTGCACCTTTCCTTTTAACAGGCGTTTCAGCGCAGCAAGATCTTTACCTTCCTGAAGTTTGCGGTTGTGCTCATCGACAACCCGAAACGTCATTTTCAGATGATCGGGCACCTGTTCCCACTGCCAGTTGTCTCGCTCCAGCGTCACGCCAGTCATCCGGCGGAATTCCCGCGACAGCGCATCCAGCAATGGCATCTCCATGGCGGTAACACGGCCTAAGAATGCTTCAGCATAGTTAGGAGCAGGCACCAGGTTGCGGCGCAGTGGCTTAGGTAACGATTTAATCAGGGCGATGATCAGCTCACGCCGCACGCCGGGGATCTGCCATTCAAAACCCGCTTCCTCCACCTGGTTAAGCAGCGGTAAAGGTATATGGACCGTCACGCCATCGGCATCCGCACCGGGTTCAAACTGATAACTCAGCTTGAGTTTAAGGTTTCCCTGATGCCAGACGTTGGGATAGTCGAGCTGGCTGACTTTATCCGCGCCCTCTTTGATCAGCATCTGCTTATCAAAGTTCAGCAGTTCAGCATTGGTTTTGCTGGCCTGCTTCCACCACGTGTCAAAATGGCGGGCTGAAACGACATCCTTGCCCACGCGCCGGTCGTAGAAAGCAAACAGCGTTTCATCATCCACGAGAATATCGCGGCGGCGCGATTTATGTTCCAGATCTTCGACTTCGCTGCGCAGTTTCTGATTGGCGCGGAAAAACGCATGACGCGTCTGCCAGTCGCCCTCAACCAGCGCATGGCGAATAAACAGCTCGCGGCTGAGCGTGGGATCGATGGTGCCGTAATTCACCTTGCGCGCAGCCACAATCGGCAGACCGTAAAGAGTCACTTTCTCACTGGCCATCACCGCGCCCTGCGATTTCTCCCAGTGCGGTTCGCTGTAGCTGCGTTTGATCAGGTGCTGCGCCAGCGGCTCAATCCACTCGGGATCGATGCGCGCCGCCATGCGGCCCCACAGCCGGCTGGTTTCCACCAGTTCAGCGACCATTGTCCATTTAGGCGGCTTTTTAAACAGTCCAGAGCCGGGAAAGATAGCAAAACGGGCGTTGCGTGCGCCGGTAAACTCTTGTTTATCGGCGTCTTTCTGACCGATATGTGACAGTAAGCCGGTCAGCAAGGCACAGTGAATCTCTCTGTACTCCGCTGGCTCGCTGTTAACGGGAATGCCCAGTTCGCGCACCACCTGACGGAGCTGAGTATAGATATCCTGCCATTCGCGCACGCGCAGATAGTTTAAATAGTCTGTTTTACACTGACGGCGGAACAGGTTACCGGACAGCGCTTTCTGCTGTTCGCCCAGGTAGTTCCACAGGTTCACAAATGCCACAAAATCTGACTCTTTATCCGCAAAGCGTCGGTGTTTTTCATCCGAGGCCTGCTTTTTGTCGGCGGGACGTTCGCGCGGGTCCTGAATCGATAAGCCGGCAGCGATGATCATCACTTCCCGCACGCAGCCGTACTGCTGTGCTGCCAGCACCATGCGCGCCAGGCGCGGATCGACAGGCAACTGCGCCAGCTGGCGGCCGGAGCCGGTGAGTGAGTAATGTCCGTCGTCATTGAGGGTTAATGCCCCCAGCTCCTCCAGGAGCCTTACGCCATCCTGAATGTGACGTTTATCCGGTGCTTCCACGAACGGGAAGGCCGCGATATCGCCCAGCCCCAGCGCGGTCATCTGCAGAATAACCGAGGCCAGATTGGTACGCAGGATTTCAGGATCGGTAAAGGCAGGACGGCTCAGGAAATCGTCTTCGGCATAGAGCCGTATGCAGATCCCTTCCGACACGCGCCCGCAACGTCCTTTACGCTGATTCGCGGAGGCCTGCGAAATCGGCTCTATCGGCAGGCGCTGCACTTTCGTGCGATAGCTGTAGCGGCTGATACGCGCCGTGCCGGGATCGATAACGTATTTGATGCCCGGTACGGTCAGCGACGTTTCGGCGACGTTGGTTGCCAGCACGATACGCCGCCCGCTGTGCGACTGAAATACCCGGTTCTGCTCGCTGTTAGACAGACGGGCATAGAGCGGCAACACTTCGGTATGGGGCAGATCGCGCTTCATCAGCGCGTCGGCGGTATCGCGAATTTCGCGCTCACCGCTCATAAAAATCAGGATGTCGCCCCGGCCTTCACGCCCCAGCTCATCGACCGCGTCGAAGATGGCCTGAAGTTGATCGCGGTCAACATCCTCCGCCTCTTCCACCACCGGACGGTAGCGCACTTCTACCGGATAGGTGCGGCCCGACACCTCAATCACCGGCGCGTTGTTGAAATGACGAGAGAAGCGCTGGGGATCGATGGTTGCTGACGTAATAATCACTTTCAGATCGGGACGACGCGGCAGTAACTCCCGCAGGTAGCCCAGCAGGAAGTCGATATTTAGGCTGCGTTCATGAGCCTCATCAATGATGATGGTGTCATACTGCATTAGCATGCGGTCCTGCTGGATTTCCGCCAGCAGAATTCCGTCTGTCATGAGTTTAATCTGGGTCGTTTCGCTGACCTGATCGTTAAACCGCACTTTGTAACCCACACAGCCACCGAGCGAAGTTTCCAGCTCGTCGGCGATGCGGTTGGCAACGGTACGTGCCGCCAGCCGACGCGGCTGAGTGTGACCAATTAAGCCGGTAATACCGCGACCCAGCGTCAGGCAAATTTTGGGCAACTGGGTGGTTTTGCCCGATCCGGTTTCACCCGCGACGATAACCACCTGGTGTTCACGAATCGCCTCTGCGATGACCTGCTGCTTCTGGCTGACTGGCAGATTTTCCGGAAACGTGATGCGCGGCGTCGCCGCAACACGTTGTGCAACGCGGCGCTCTGCAACAATGATATCCTGCTCAAGCTCGGCGGCGATGCTTTGCTGAGCGTCGGGATTTTTGATTTTTTTGGCGCCATGTAACCGACGCTGCAAGCGTTGACGGTCACGCAGCATTAACGCATCAAGCCGCGACCAGAGCGGCGTTAATGGGGATGAAACCGGAGAAGACATAGTAGTGACGTACCTTACTCAGACGGTGTGGATTCAGCGTACAGTGCTAAGATAACCCGCTGATTAACGCTAATAATTGCGCCTAGCATAGCACATTCCCTTTTACGCCGTGATGGTTGGCAAAACCGGCTTGTTCAATTAATTCGAATATAGCTCTCGAAATATTGCGCTTTCACCCTAAGGCCGATGTTTGTAAAGTGTAAACCATTGAGCGGAAAGCCTTCCGCATAACAGACAGGAAACTACTATGAGCAAAGTACTCGTTCTGAAATCAAGCATTCTTGCGGGTTATTCTCAGTCAAGCCAGCTGGCAGACTTCTATATCGAGCAGGCACAGGCTAAGGGCGACCAGATCACCGTGCGCGATCTGGCTGCTAACCCGGTTCCGGTACTGGACGGTGAGTTAGTTGGCGCACTGCGCCCTTCTGATGCGCCACTGTCACCGCGTCAGCAGGAAGCGCTGGCACTGTCTGATGAACTGATTGCTGAGCTGCAGGCGCACGACGTTATCGTCATGGCGGCCCCAATGTACAACTTCAATATCCCGACTCAGCTGAAGAACTATTTCGACCTGATCGCGCGTGCTGGCGTGACCTTCCGTTATACCGAAGCGGGCCCGGAAGGCCTGGTGAAAGGTAAACGTGCGGTGATTCTGTCGAGCCGTGGTGGCATTCATAAAGACAGCCCTTCTGACCTGCTGACCCCTTACGTCAAGCTGTTCCTGGGCTTTATCGGCATCACCGACGTTGAGTTCGTGTTGGCTGAAGGCATCGCTTACGGCCCGGAAGTAGCCACGAAAGCAACCAGCGAAGCCAAAGACGCGATTAAGCAGATTGCTACTGCGTGATAATGCTGTTTGACGCGGAACCGGGCATCAGCCCGGTTTTTTTATGCCTGCATCGCCCTGCTCAATAGGGCTATTTCTGCAACCACTGCCCGTTAATGCCCTGAACGTATTCCCCCGTCCCCGCCCGCGTGACCAGCTTTTGTCCAGCGATGCGGGCCACCTCATCGGTTTTCAGGTTGTTCTGCCCGGCAAGACGCTGGTACTCTGCGCGCCGTCCGTCATTGATGCGTTTAACCAGTGCGAGGGTTTCGCTGTCGTCTGATCGAGGGGCAATATAACCGGACAGGGTTTCGCCGACCCGGCCCGACTGACGGGCCTCATCAAGCGTCAGAGCCCAGGCCGGCTGGCTCATCGTCGTCGCCAGTAAAAGTGCAAGACCAATGCGTTTCATGCTGGCTCTCCTCAGAACAGGCCGCTCTGGTTTTTCAGTAAGGCTTCGACATCCTTGTCCACTTTAATGTGGATCTCATGCTCAATTTTCACATTCATATTAATGGTAATGGGGTCTTTTGGCGCAGCCACTTCGATGCGTGGCACACAACCCATCAGCGGTAGCCAGGCTACCATCAGCAGTAAGGCCCTGAGGCTCATGGTGATTGATCCTTTTTTGACGGCAAGGTGGCATTTTGCTCCACCCAGGATTGCAAATTATCGCCAAAGCGCAGGCTGCGCCACAGCTGGAACAGGTTTTCCTGATGACGATAATTTAAATTAACGGTCTGATTACGATTACTGAAGCGGCTGGTGCCTTTTACCTGGGCTTCCATCGTCAGCTCCCCGAGATTGTCCAGATTAAGCGTGGCCCATGACCGCGAAATCTCCATGTAGCGCAGCCAGTCCATCGCCGCACCGGCGGCGACATTGTTGCGGGTAATGGCATCGGCCATATCTTTATCCATACGGAAAGTCAGCGGCCCGCTGTTGGCAATCCAGCCATTTTCAATAATCCAGTGGGGATTACTGATCCACAGCGGTAACTCGCCATTCACGTTTCCAGACATGGCAAACTGTTTGGGTTTAATGGCGCTGACGAGCTTGCTCAGGCTGATGTCACGGAGCGAAACGCGCGCCGGGCTGTGCTGAGGCAGGCGCAGGGATGGCAGGGTAATGTGTCCGCCCAGCAGATCCATACTGACATCCTGTAACCACAGCGGATCGTTTTCACGCCAGGGATAAGCGCCCTGCAGGTCGGCCCGAATGTTCTGCATCGCAAACTGATTTTTAATCTCGGCGATACGTAACGAAACCGGCCCGCGTAACCCGAAATGCCACTGTTGATTTTGCAGTCGGAATGGCAGCGAAAAATCCACCCCGTTGACCTGGCTGTCCGGCGTCCAGACGCTGCCGTTTTTCACCGTCCAGTGACCGCCAGCCTGAAAGCCCTGTCTGGCGGCGGCAGAAAAAGCCACCTGAGCGCGTAACTCACCTGACTGAATCTTCATTTTAAGTTCAGGGCTGAGGAGCGGCTGGAATACCGTCAGCGACTGCGTTGGCCACCAGGCCTGTCCGCGTAAACGCTCGCCGTCCCATCGGCCGTTAACACGTACCGGCCCCACCTTGCCCGCGTTCAGCTGTCCGCCCCAGACGAAATGCCCGGGATCGCTGCCCGTCGCACCGAAGTCCAGCGTTGAGGCCGCCAGCCTGCCCCCGTAGCTGAAGCGCGTTTCTCCTGCCTGCATCTGGAACTGGCCGGTAAATGACGGGTGGTGCGCATCACGCTGCCAGTTCACCGGCGCCGTTAGCGTTAAGCGCGGCTTCTCTACCCGAACGCTGCCGTATTCCAGCTGATTGAAACCTGTAGACAGGCTATCCAGATGAATCAGCGTATCGCGCCAGCCGCCCGTGCCATTGACGTCCCACTTTGCCTGTAAGGGACGCATTTCTCCCTCGCCCCAGTAACGCCAGTTCCAGACGCCTGAATCCGGCCAGAAGTTATGCGCGCCGCCATCCAGGTGCAGCGTAAAGCGGCCAAAGCTGGGATCGTGAGCGCGGAGAATGGCCTGCAGGCGTCCGGAGATGCCTTGCGAAGATAAGCGCACGCCGGCCAGCGGCCAGCGCGCTTCATCGACTTCCAGCGTGGAGAGCAAACGCCCGCGCAGGCGCAAAAGTGCTTTGGGTTTTATCGTCAGTTGCGGATTGAGCAACGAGCCGTTCAGCTCGCCGGGAATGCTGCCGTAAAGCTGCATCGCCGCGAATTTGCTTTCGCCCGTCAGTTGCAAAGGCAGCTGGCTTTGCGTAAGGCTGAGGTGACCCGGCCCCATCCCCAGCACCACGTTACCTTTACCGCCCCGGCCCTGCGTGAGCATATTGAGACGACCGACGATTTGGGTCGCCTCCAGCCCGTCCTGCCAGTTATTCAGCGTCAGATTGACGAAACCCGACAGCGGCTGCGAGGCCAGTGGCCAGTAATATTCACCTTTTTCGATATCAATACGGGTTCGGCTGGCCTGCCAGGGAAGATGGAGTAAAGGACGATCGCTGCCCCCCGTGGTGACATTAAGCAGACCACGTTGATGCGCCCAACTGAGCGCAGCGTCCACAGGTTGCGGGAATGCCGCCAGCGCCAGCGTGCCGGTAATTTCACCGTTCACCGGCAAGCCGTTGGCATATTTGGGCAGTTCGAAGTGGCCATTAAGGCTGAGCGGTTCGGGTAAAGCGGGATGCGTCACCGTCAGTTGACTAATATTGAGCTGCTGTCCTTGTAATGTGGCGTCGAGCTGCAGGTTATCACCGCGGTAGTGTAACTGCTGTCGCGATTTATCCAGCGTCAGATCCAGCCCGCCAGCATAATCCTGCCAGGGGGAAACGGTCAGTTTACCAATGTGAATGTCGGCGCCCGGCAACATTGCCTGCCACTGGGCCAGAGTTTTGGGCGCGGCCGTATCGTTTTGCGTTTCAGGTAGCTGTTGCAGACATTCAGTTTCCAGCGTGACCTGATCCGCATTGAGCGCCCAGCGCGCGTGATGCCAACCCAGCGCGGCGTTTTTGAAACTCGCCAGACGACAGTCATCCGCCAGGTAATGGATGTTGGGAAACAGCACCTGCGCGTTCCGCCAGCGTGGCGCGCCCTCCAGCTCGACGCGCGTACCTGCAGGCAGCCAAATGCCCACCAGGCGCGGCAGCCACTGTGTGATCGTCAGTAGTAATCCCAGCAGCAATAAAATCAGCGCCAGAACAGCGGCGAGACGTCGACGGAAAATCCGCGGCATGAAAACAAGCATCCTTTTTTTCTCACTATCCTGAGAATAATGATGGCACGTAACGTCCGGAAGGTGAAGGTTTCACCGCGAAAGGTAAACAGCGACCAGCAAAAAGCAACAGAAAACGTTATTCTTGTTGCATTCCCTTTTCAGGAGCACAACGATGAAAATCGCCGTATACAGTACTAAACACTATGACCAGAAGTACCTTGAACAGGTCAACCAACAGTATGGTTTCGAACTGGTCTTTTTTGATTTTTTACTCAGCGAAAGCACGGCGAAGACGGCGGTAGACTGCGATGCGGTATGTATCTTTGTGAATGATGACGGCAGCCGCCCGGTGCTCGAAGAGCTGGCGGGGCTGGGCGTCCGCTACATTGCCCTGCGCTGTGCGGGATTTAACAATGTCGATCTCGACGCGGCAGCCGAGCTGGGGCTTCAGGTCGTCCGCGTGCCTGCCTACTCCCCGGAGGCCGTTGCCGAGCATGCGGTGGGGCTGATGATGACGCTGAACCGCCGGATTCATCGCGCTTACCAGCGCACCCGCGACGCCAATTTTTCGCTGGACGGCCTGACCGGTTTTAACATGCATAACAAAACGGCCGGTATCATTGGCACCGGCAAAATCGGCATCGCCACGCTGCGCATATTAAAAGGGTTCGGAATGCGTTTACTGGCGTTTGATCCTTATCCCAGCGAGCAGGCTTTAGCGCTCGGCGCGGAGTATGTCGATCTGAAAACCCTGTTTGCCGAGTCGCACGTCATCAGTCTGCACTGTCCACTGACGGCGGAGAACCATCATTTACTCAACGCACAGGCTTTTTCGCAGATGCGTGACGGCGTCATGATCATTAATACCAGTCGGGGCGGATTAATTGATTCTCAGGCTGCGATTGATGCGTTGAAGCAGCAAAAAATAGGCGCGCTGGGCATGGACGTTTATGAAAACGAGCGGGATCTGTTCTTTGAAGACAAATCTAATGATGTGATTCAGGATGATGTATTCCGCCGCCTGTCAGCCTGTCATAACGTGCTGTTTACCGGTCATCAGGCGTTTCTCACCGCCGAAGCCCTGACGGCGATATCAGACACCACGCTGGAAAACCTCAGCCAGCTAAACCGCGGCGAAACCTGTCAAAATCGGGTTACCGCCTGACGTATCCGGCCGGTGTTATCCGGCCTGAACCCGTTAGCGTGCGCAGTTACCGCCGATTAGCGCTTGTTCGCTGCAGCGGCGGCCGTTAACTAACTGGCACATCCCGATGCGCGATCCGTCCAGCTGACTTGAGAACGCCAGTGTCCCTCCTGCATTGGCACAGTTTGCCTCTGCCATTGACGACATCACCACGTGTGGCTGAACATGGGCGGCAGTAGCTTGTTGTGGTGGCTCGTTGTCATCGCTGTTACTACTGCAGGCAGACAGTATCAACGCGGCACCAGCCAGCAGAAAAGTAGCGGCTTTCATCAATCAGACTCCGGGAAGGTGAGTTAAAGGCTTAGCAAGAATATGTCAGCCCTGACGCGGGGTCGATAGAAGAAACAGCTTTTTACAAAAAACCTCACAGCTAATTGCAAGCAGAATTATCCTGTTATCACACTGTCACGTAACTGCACTTATCTGAACATGATGATTACCGGAGAAAAACAATGTTAATGGATATGCTGATTCGTATCGCGCTGGCCGGCATTTTAGGCGGGCTGATTGGCCTGGAACGCCAGATGCGTGCCAAAGAAGCCGGGTTACGTACCCATATCCTGGTCGGTATCGGCAGCGCCATGTTTATGCTGGTTTCGAAATACGGTTTTGCCGACATGCTGATGAAAGATCATGTGGCGCTCGATCCCAGCCGCGTTGCGGCGCAGGTGGTAAGCGGCATGGGCTTTCTGGGTGCCGGCACCATCCTGATTCAAAAGCAGGTGGTAAAAGGCCTGACCACGGCGGCCGGACTCTGGGTTACCGCCGCTATCGGGCTGGTGATCGGGAGCGGTATGTATGAGATTGGGATTTACGGCACGGTGCTGGCACTGGTGGTGCTGGAGGTGTTCCGCCGCCTGAGCCATTTATTAATTGGTAAACATCATACGCTGATTGTTTACCTCAAAGCCAAGAGCGTGCCGCTGGTGTTACTGGTGATGCAACGTGAAGGCATCCGCTACGGCAATATTTCGGTGATTAACCGGGATGAAGAAAGCGGCCAGTGTGAATTAAGCGTGCAGGTTACCTTATCGCGCAAATCCAGCGATGCGCACCTGTATGACAAAATCATGGAAGTCAAAGGCGTGCAGTCGCTGGAAATGATGTGATCAGGGCCTGAATAAACGGGACGCTATGGGAATAAAGATGCCCTGCCGGGCGAATGATGAACCGCGCCAGCATCGAAAATGACAGAGGCCTGACAGACCTCTGGATGGTGGCCTGACCTTTGCAGGCAGAATAGCCAGGTCTTCCTGTTTATCGTTATCGCCAGACAGGGCTAACGGACCTGTCGTGGCTGAATCGTTAGCCTTGAACTTTCTGCTGCACGCAGAAATTGATATTGGAAATTGAACGCGTAATCCGTACCATACGCGGCATACTTTTGTCCGCTGGTTTTTACTGCCGGCGACAAGCCGTCATAGAGAGCCAATCAAAGGGGCGCGGCAGTGCGTAAAAGGTTTGTGCGCATTGACCCACGGGGCCAGGGCCGGGTTAACCCGCACACTGACTCTGTGAACTTCCCTTTTGATGACTGAGAAACCGCGTAATGCAACAAAATCAAGAAACGAGCAAGAAAGAGCAGTACAACCTCAACAAGCTTCAGAAGCGTTTACGCCGTAACGTTGGCGAGGCTATCGCCGATTTTAATATGATTGAGGAAGGCGACCGCATTATGGTTTGCCTGTCAGGCGGCAAAGACAGCTATACCATGCTGGAAATCCTGCGTAGCCTGCAAAAAAGCGCGCCGGTGTCATTCAGCCTGGTGGCGGTGAATCTTGACCAGAAACAGCCGGGATTCCCGGGACACATTCTGCCTGAATATCTTGATGCTCAGGGTGTTGAGTACAAAATCGTTGAAGAAGACACCTACTCAATCGTTAAAGATAAAATTCCCGAAGGTAAAACGACCTGCTCTCTGTGCTCACGTCTGCGTCGGGGAATTTTGTATCGCACCGCTACGGAGCTGGGCTGTACGAAAATCGCCCTTGGCCACCATCGTGATGATATTCTGCAAACGTTGTTTTTGAATATGTTTTACGGTGGCAAGATGAAAGGCATGCCGCCCAAGCTGATGAGTGACGATGGTAAACACATCGTGATCCGTCCTCTGGCTTACTGCCGCGAGAAAGATATTATTCGTTTCTCAGAAGCCCGTCAGTTTCCGATTATCCCGTGCAACCTGTGTGGTTCTCAGCCGAATCTGCAACGTCAGGTCGTCGCAGACATGTTGCGCGACTGGGATAAACGTTATCCTGGCCGTATTGAAACCATGTTCAGCGCCATGCAAAACGTCGTGCCCTCTCACATGGCAGATATCAAACTCTTTGATTTTAAAGGTATTCAACACGGTGATGCCGTGGTCGATGGCGGCGATCTGGCCTTTGATCGCGAAACGCTGCCGGTCACACCGGTTGGCTGGCGCGCCGAGGAAGAAGAAACGCCTGACCTCAGCGAACGTCTTAACGTGCTGGAAATTAAGTAACGCTTATCTGTTCGATGAAAGTAAAGGGCACGCATTAACTCGCGTGCCCTTTTTTTATACGTTGCGGTGATGGGGCGGATCCATTACCGGCGGAAACTCCGGTTCCGGTGGCGGATCGGGCTGCGGCTGCGGAATGGGGGGCGGATCCGTTGGAATGGGCTCGCTGTTGTGAATCGCCATCATGCCGTTCTCCTCTTATGCGAATGGATTTTAAGCTTAGGAAAGAATTGACATCTCAGCCAGCGGGCAAAAAAAAAGCCGGCTAGTTAGCCGGCGTATTTCGAATTAAATATGCTATGCAATAATTCAAAAAAGGAAGTAAGACAATATGGAGCGCAACGCCCATCGCTTGACGTTGCATTCACCTGCGAGAGAGATTTTGCGCGGTTTGCGTCTGGAAGATATTGACGTCGATCAGCTTTAGTCCTGTTAATGGAATTTTCCTGACTGACGCCCTGCTCCTCTCCCATGCCTTACAGCCAGCGTCGCTTGCGCAGATAACCAGCCACGCCTAACGCCAGTACCACGAGTAAAAGACAAAAGACGCTAAAGCCATAGCGCCATGCGCCGCCGGGGATCCCGCCCAGATTGACGCCAAACAGGCCAGTCAAAAAGGTCGCTGGCAGAAAGATCATGGCCATAAGCGACATCGTGTAGGTTCGGCGGTTCATGGATTCCGCCATGACCGAGGCCACTTCGTCTGCCAGCACGGCGGTTCTGGCTACGCCGGCGTCCAGATCGTCCAGGCCGCGGCCCAGTCTGTCAGCAATTTCCTGCATACGGCGGCGCTCGCTGTCGTCCATCCACGGCAATTTTTCACTCGCCAGGCGCGAGAAGACATCGCGCTGCGGTGCCATATAACGGCGCATTACGATCAGCTGTTTGCGTAACAGTCCCAGCTCACCTCGCGGCGGAATACGTTGATCAAGTAAGGCATCTTCCAGCTCAATGATTTTATCGTGTAGGTCTTCGATAAATTCGCTGGTGTGCCCGGTTAAGGCATCGCAGACTTCAACCAGCCAGCTGCCACAGTTCACCGGACCGTTGCCGTTTTCGAGATCGGTCAGCACTTCATCCACGGCAAACACTTTGCGTCGGCGCGTGGAGACAATGAGCTGATCGTTAATGAACACCCGCATTGCCACCAGCTGGTCAGGACGTGCATCGCTGTTATGGTTGACGCTGCGCAGGACAATCATAAAACCGTCCCCCAGCCGGGAAACACGGGGACGCATGCTTTCACCAGCCAGCGCATCGCGCACGGCATCCGGAATTTGAGGCGTAGACTGCAGCCATTCGGCGCTGCGAGGATGGGTATAATTAAGATGCAACCAGCAGGGATGCTCGTCGTGCAGCACCTGCGTTTCATCAATGGGGATCATGCCACCCTTGCCATCCAACTGGCAGGAAATAATGGCATCTGTCACCTGAAGCGCTTTTCCTTTTACACCGTCCACACCGTTACCCCGCTATCAAAATCAATACGATACAGTCTAGCGTGGCGCTGTTGAGTTGCAATCCTTAGCCTGTGTACAAAGATGTCAAAAGACGGCCTGATGTCAGGCCGCTGTGACTTAGTGTTTCTCAATCCACAATTCCCGGCTGTAGGCAACGTCTTCGGGGTTAGTAATCGGGTAACCTTTGACCCACGGCTTAATGAGCCGGCCATTGGTGTACTGATAAAGGGGCGCGATTGGGACCTGGTCAGCGATAATCTGCTCTGCCCGGTTATAATCCGCATTGCGCGCCTTATCGCTGGTTTCCATACTTGCCTTGGCAATGACGGCATCGTATTCGGCATTACTGAAGCGCGGAATGTTGCTGCTGTTGCCTGAGGTGAGCAGATTCAGGAACGTCGAGGGTTCGTTGTAATCCCCTACCCAGGAGGCGCGGATAACGTCAAAGTTGCCACTGTTTCGGCTGTCTATATAGGTTTTCCACTCCTGGTTTTCCAGTTTCACATCCACACCAAGGTTTTTCTTCCACATCGACGCCACCGCAATCGCGATTTTCTGATGGCTTTCAGAAGTGTTGTACAGCAACGTCAGCTTCAACGGCTTAGCGGGGCTGTAACCTGCGGCTGCCAACAGGGCTCTGGCCTGCGCATCCATCTCTTTTTGATTGTGCTGTTGCTGTAGGGCGGGCAGCGGTGTGAACCCGGCCGTGACGTCAGGGGTAAAATGCCATGCCGGTTTTTCCCCTGTGCCCAGGACTTTTTCGGCGATAACGGCGCGATCGATACTCCACGACAGCGCCTTGCGCACGCGTACGTCGGCCGTTGGCCCTTTCTGGGTATTAAACGCGTAATAGTAGGTGCCGAGCTGATCCGGCGTATAAACCTGGCCGGGCAGCGTTTTCTTCAGCAACGCATACATGTTTTTGGGGAAAGATTCGGTGATATCCACATCGTTAGCGCGGTAGCGCTTAGTTGCGCTCGATTCTTCGTTGATGGGCACAAAGGTCACTTTGGTTAAAACGGAGTGGGCGTTGTCCCAGTAATGGGGATTGCGCACCAGAACGATTTTTTCATTCACGACGCGTTGGCTGAGTTGATAAGCCCCATTGCCCACCAGTTTGCCCGGCTGGGTCCAGTCTGCACCTGCGTTTTCAACCACGCCCTGCGGTACTGGATAGAACGCGACGTTAGAGAGCATCGCAGGAAACCAGGGAACCGGACGGGTCAGCGTAATCTTCAGGCGATTCTTGTCCAGGGCGGTGACGCCCAGCTTATCCGGTGTCATTTCGCCTTTGGTAATCGCGCCCGCGTTGCTCATGCCGCTCAGTGCGATAAAGGAGGCCTGGGGCGATGAGGTTTTAGGATCGACAACGCGCTGCCAGCTGTACACAAAATCCTGCGCGGTCACCGGTTTGCCATCAGACCAACGGGCATTATTACGTAAAGTAAGTATCCAGACCTTATTGTCACTGCTGCTCCAGCTCTGCGCGACACCGGGCACAATTTTGCTGTGGGCATCCTGACTGGTCAGCCCTTCATACAAATCGCGCATCACCTGGATTTCAGGCAGGCCCACGGCTTTGGCCGGATCGAGGGAAGCGGGTTCATCTTTGATATGGCGGACAATCTCTTGTTTCGCGGCGAGCTGTGCACCGGCAGGAACCTCGGCGGCCAACGCGGGCACAAACGCGTTAAGCAGGCTCAGGGCCGTTAGCGTTAATGAAAAGCGGATTACCATTATCACCCCTTTGCAATAAAGACGCGCTGGATCAGCGCATTACTGACTCAGCCTGTTAACGGCCACTTTATCGCAAATTGCTGATTGATAAATAGCTATTTTCCCCGACCGGCTTTTCCGCTACTTTTAAATAAACTCAGGAGAACGTCACTATGTCATCCATTCATCCGCGACCGCTGCGCGGCAAACTGGCTATTTCCTGGCAGCAGTATGGCCGCTCTGTTCTGGGCGCCCCGCTACTCTGGTTTCCCGCCGTGCAGGCGGACGGCGACAGTGGCCTGATTCTGGCCGGCACTCACGGTGATGAAAACGCGGCGATAGCCGCCCTTTCCGCTGCGCTGCGGACCTTGCCGGAGGCACAGCGTCGGCATCATGTGGTGTTGGCGATGAACCCCGACGGCTGTCAGCTGGGCCTGCGTGCCAATGCGAATGGCGTGGATCTGAACCGAAACTTTCCGGCCGCCAACTGGCAGTCGGGCGAAACGGTTTACCGCTGGAACAGCGCGGCAGACGCGCGGGACGTTAAGCTGTCAACGGGGACACATCCGGCATCGGAGCCGGAAACCCAGGCGCTGTGCGCGCTCATTCATCAGCTTAAACCGGCCTGGGTCGTCTCGTGGCACGAGCCTCTGGCCTGCATTGATGACCCCGAACAGACAGACGTTGGCGCCTGGCTGGCGGCGCAGACCCAATTACCGCGGGTGAGCAGCGTGGGCTATGCCACGCCGGGCTCCTTTGGCAGTTGGTGCCACGACCTGAGTCTGCCCTGCGTCACTGCCGAGATGCCGGCTATCTCGGTGGACGAAGCCACAGAAACGTATCTGGAGACGATGCTTACTCTGCTGCGCTGGCAGCCGTCATTAACGCCCCGTCATGTACCTTAAGCGCCGGTTCAACATCCACGGCCAGCCACGTTGCGCCATCAAGATCGGCAAAACGCACCAGCGGCACCAGCGGCAGCGCCGCGCGAATCGCTCTTGAGGTACAGATCATACAGCCGGACATCAGCGTAAAGCCCTGCTGCAGCGCAGCATGTGCCAGGGCAAGCGCTTCAGTGAGTCCACCCGCTTTATCAAGCTTGATATTCACCATCTCATAGCGTCCACGGAGGGCAGGCAAACTTTCCCGCGTGTGGCAGCTTTCATCGGCGCAGATCGGAAGAGGATGGATAAAGTTCGCCAGCGCCGCGTCTTCACCTGCCGGTAACGGCTGTTCCAGCATGGCCACGTCCAGATCGGCTAACAGCTGGCAACGGGCTGCCAGCCCTTCGGCATGCCAGGATTCATTCGCATCCACAAGTAATGTCGCGTCGGGAACAGCAGCGCGAATCGCCATCAGGCGCTCGGTAATAAAGTTATTGTCCATTTTGATTTTGAGCAGGGTTGCGCCATGTTGCCACAACGCCTGCGCGCTGCTGGCCATCGCTTCCGGCGTATCGATGCTCACCGTGTGTGCAGTCACAACAGACTGGGTCGGTTCCGCGCCCACTAACTGCTCCAGCGTCACATGCTGCTGGCGAGCGGCAAGGTCCCAGAGAGCACTGTCGATGGCGTTTCTTGCCGCACCGGCAGGCAACAGGCTCTGCAAGGCTTCACGCGACAGCCCTTGCTGTAGTTGAGGCATAACGGTCGCAATTTGTTCCAGCACCAGGGCTTCGCTTTCGCCGTAGCGCGTGTAAGGCGTGGCCTCGCCGATCCCTTTCACGCCCTCTTCTTCGATTTCGACGACAACGACCTTGGCTTCGGTGCGACTGCCACGAGCAATGACAAACGGCGTATGCAGCGGCCATGCTTCGGGATAACATTTTACCGTTCTCATTACCTCTCCTTTTCTCTGGGATTCATCATCGCCATTTAACTTTAGGCAACAAATGCTCTCGTAAACCCTTAAAATTTATGTCATAAACAATGGCTATACCTGTACTGACGCTTTCTTTTCTGTCAGATAACATCATTAGAAGGAATTCTTATGTCTCAGACTGTTCACTTTCAGGGCAACCCTGTAGCGGTTGCAGGTCAGTTCCCGCAGCCGGGCGATAGCGTTAACGCTTTTACCCTCGTGGCGAAAAACCTGTCTAACGTTTCACTCTCTGAGTATGCAGGAAAACGCAAGATTCTGAATATTTTTCCCAGCGTCGATACCGGCGTGTGCGCCTCTTCGGTGCGCAAGTTTAACCAGTTAGCGGGCGAACTGAATAACACGGTGGTGTTATGTATTTCCGCCGACCTGCCCTTTGCTCAATCGCGTTTTTGTGGCGCAGACAACCTCAACAACGTGGTTACGCTGTCAACGCTGCGCGGCGGGGAATTCAAAAAAGATTTTGGCGTGGAAATTGCTGATGGTGCCCTTCAGGGTCTGACGGCCCGTGCCGTTATCGTACTGGATGAGCATGACAAAGTGCTTTACAGCCAGCTGGTGAATGAGATCACCACTGAACCCGATTATGATGCCGCACTCGCTGCGCTGAAATAATGGCCACAGCGGATAAGCCAGACTTATCCGCTGCGTTTTATTCGTTGTCGCCGCGCTTCTGCCCCAGACCGTACTCCCGCAGTTTATTGGCAATGGCGGTATGGGAAACCCCCAGTCGTTTTGCCAGTTTGCGCGTGCTCGGATAAGACAAATATAACCGCGTCAAAATAGATCGTTCAAAGCGGCTGGTGATCTGATCCAGCGTGCCTTCCATCGCTTCTTCCCCCAGTGACACATCCAGCGCCTGTTCCGGCAAGACGATATCCTGCGGCCGTAACTCATGGCCTTCCAACTGGGTTAATGCACGATACAAGGCATTTTTAAGCTGCCGCACGTTTCCGGGCCAGTTATAGCGCATCAGAAAAGCATTCAGCTGTGAGGAAAGACGCGGCCGTGGAATGCCCTGTTCATCGGCGAAACGCGCCACGAACATTTCCGTCAGCGGCATAATGTCCTGAACGCGCTCGCGCAGCGGCGGCAGATTCAGCGTAAGCACATTCAGGCGATAGAAAAGGTCTTCCCTGAACTCGCCGCGCTGAACCAGCTCAAACAGGTTCTTCTGGGTGGCGCAGATCACGCGGACATTCACGTGTACCTCATGCTCCTCACCGACGCGGCGGAAGGTGCCATCGTTCAGAAAACGCAGCAGCTTCGTCTGCATGGTGGGTGACATCTCGCCAATTTCATCCAGCAGCACCGAGCCACCGTTTGCCTGTTCGAAAAAGCCTTTTTTGCCCTCCAGCGCATTGGGATAGGCCCCGGCTGCGTGACCAAAAAGCTCACTTTCCGCTACGTCATCCGGCAGCGATGCACAGTTAAGCGCCAGAAAAGGCATCTTTCCGCGTGCGCTGCGTAAATGACAGGCCCGCGCCAGCATGTCTTTGCCCGTGCCGGTGTCGCCGATAATCAGCAGCGGTGCATCGTGCATCGCGAGCTTGCGCGCCTGTTCCACGACCTGCCGCATCCTGGGCGTAACGGCGACAATATGATCGAACTCGGTTTCATCAGTCACCACCAGGTTCTGCAGTTGTCGCCCCATACGGGCAGTAGACTTCAGCATCACCATTGCGCCGACGAGCTGGTCGGCCTGGTCGTTGTCCTCTGACAGGTAAATCGGGTGTGCTTCCATCAGGAAGTCGCGCCCTTCTATCACCACATGTTGCGCCTGCGCCTGAACGCGTTCGCTCTCCAGCCAGCGCGCAAAATTAAAACCGTTAATCAGGTGGTCGGCGGTAAAATTGCGGATCTTGTTTTCATCAAGATTAAACAGGTTTTGCGCCGCCGGGTTCGCCAGCTCAACCTTCGTTCTCAAATCAACCGAAAATACCGGCTCTGGCATGGCAACCAGCAAGGCGCTGAGTACCCGATGTTCACGTTCAGACGGCATATAGGGGACCGTGCGGACATCGGTGACGCCGGGTGTACGACGGATTTCCGCCATCAGATTACTGAACTGTTCGAATTCAAGCGTGGAGAAATTGAGATAGATACGGCCTGAGGCGGCGACTTCAATGCCGCGGAGATCGATACTGCGCGCCACCAACAGGTCGAGCAATTCACGCGCCAGTCCGATACGGTCCTGACAAAACACTTCTAAACGCATTGCGTGGGCCTTAATCCGTTTGATATGTCGCGATAATACGCTAAACAGCCCGTCCGCAGAAAGGGGGCTGTCAGGAAAAGTTGACAGCGTTAACGCAAGCGCGTTTTTTTTAAACGTCCGTCGCGCGCAGCGCGCCATAACACCTTGAGTTTTCGACGTCTTTCGCAGTTAATCTTCCCAGTATCCCGGAACGGTCCCCCGCAGGTTTGGCGCGCTAAACAGGGGACGTTAAATAACGGCCCCATCTAAAGTCAGTTTTGCGGATGTTTATTCCCGCCCTTTTGTAGCGCGTCTTTCAATTGCCCTAACAGCTCCCGGCGGTAATCGCCGAGACGAGGTTTATCATTTTCCAGCCAGGGTAAAGGCCGACACAGCTCCATCGCTTTGATACCCAGCCGGGCGGTGAGCAGCCCCGCACCAATGCCCTGCGCGGCACGCGTCGACAGGCGGGCCGCGATGTCCTGCGACATCCAGTCCATTCCGACCTCGCGCACCAGCTCTGAGGCCCCGGCAAACGCCATGTTAAGCAGCACCAGTCGGAACAGGCGCAGTCGACTAAAATAGCCCAGCTCAATACCGTAAATGGCCGCAATGCGGTTGACCAGCCGCAGGTTACGCCAGGCGATAAAGGCCATATCGACCAGTGCCAACGGGCTGACGGCGATCATCAGCGCCGATTCGGCAGCATGGCGGCTGATTTCCCGCCGGGCCTGGCGATCAAGAACCGGCTGCACCAGTTGGGCATAGAGCCGGACCGTTTCACCATCATTGTGGGTTTCGTGAAGCGAGGCATGCCAGCGTTGCAGCGCTGGATGAGCCTGATCCAGTTCGGCCTGACGCGCCAGTTTTTCACAAAAAGCCCGCCCCTGGCCCACGCCGTGGCTGTTGAGCAGTTCCCGGCCCCGATCGCGCTCTTCCGCACGCTGCCGCAGTTGATATAAGCGGCGCCATTCCTGGGTCAGCGCGCCCACACCGGCCAGAACAATCAGTCCGCCGGCGACGCCGCTGCCCAGCGCAAACCAGTCCTGCGCCAGCCAGGCATTGTGGCTCCACTGCACGCCCTGCGCCACAACACTGACGCCAAACAGCGCCAGGCCTGCGCCCACCATTTTGCGCCACAGGCTGCGTTTAGGTTTCAGCGCAGCCTCGACGGCTCTTTCCCCTGCGCTTTCTTCTTCAACCGTCGCGTCGCTGTCTTGCACAGCCAAAAAAGCGGCCTGGGCATCGTCTTCAAACGTTTGAGCAGGCCGCAGCACACTTTCGGGCTTATCCTCCAGCGGGTGGGCAAAATCGATACGCGGTTTTAACGGATCGCTCATCGCAATTTATCTCCCAGTAAAAATTCCAGCGCCGCATCCATGCGGATATGCGGCAGTGGGCGATCGATATCCAGCTGCTGTGGGCGAAACTGCTCAAACTGAAAGCCTTGCTGCTGCCAGAACGCGCTGCCCGGTAGCCGGGGCGGAACGTCACCCGGATAAACGGTTAATGCCTCGCCATCCTGCAGGCGATGACCGCGAAGTGCCGGGATTTTTTCGCCACGGTGATCGACCAGCCCGCTTTGTGTGGCCTGAACCGAGGCCAGGCCAATACAGTCCATGCTGATGCCTTCGAACGCGGCGTTTTGCCAGGCGTCCTGCACAAGCTGCTGCAGCAGAGAGACCATATTGCCGTGCTGGTCGCTGGTGATGTGATCGGCTTTGGTCGCAGCAAATAACAGCTTATCGATGACGGGTGAAAACAGTCGTCGGAACAGCGTACGCTGCCCATAATGAAAGCTCTGCATCAGTTGCGTTAATGCCAGCCGCATATCATTAAACGCCTGCGGCCCGCTGTTGAGCGGTTGCAGGCAGTCCACCAGCACGATCTGGCGATCAAAGCGCAGAAAATGATTTTTATAGAAGTTTTTTACGACATGCTGGCAGTAGTAATTGAATCGCTGCTGCAGCATGGCAAAGTTACTGCCTTTATCGGCCTGCGCCAGCTTCGCCGCCTGAGCTTCATCGTCAGCTGGCCAGGGAAAAAACTGTAGCGCTGGCGCACCGGCCATATCGCCAGGCAGAACAAAACGTCCCGGCTGAATGAAGTGCAGCCCTTCCGCTTTACACTGATGCAGGTAGTCAGTCCAGGCCGCAGCGATGTCGGCCAGGCGGTTCTCATCCGCCGGAGCAAAAGGATCAAGCGTTTGACTCAGTGCACGCCATGGCGCGGCCCAGTTGGCGCGATCGCCCTGTAATAAGCCGTTCATCTGCCGCGACCAGGTCAGATAATCCTGTGCCAGCATAGGCAGATCGAGCAGCCACTCACCCGGGTAATCGACGATTTCAAGATAGAGCGTGGCGGTGTCTTTGAGATGGCGGAGTAACGAATCGTTGGGGCGATAACGCAGTGCCAGGCGCATTTCACTCACGCCTCGCGTCGGGGTTGGCCAGGCGGGCGGTGTGTTGTAAAGCTGCGCCAGCCCCTCATCGTAGGTAAAACGCGCCGTGCCCATGTCCCGCTGGGGGACGCGTTTCACGCCCAGCAGGCGCTCATCGCGCACCACGGAAAACAGCGGCAGCCGGGCACCGCTGTGAACAGACAGGAGCTGGTTAACCAGCGAGGTAATGAAGGCCGTTTTACCACTGCGGCTTAATCCGGTTACCGCCAGACGAAGATGGCGATCGACGCCGCGGTTCATCAATGCCAGCAATTCAGTTTGCAGTCTTTTCATCTTTCTCCTTGATGAAGCGTGATGCCACAGTGTTCATCACGCGTTTCAGCAGTGGCTCAAGCGCCAGTCCTAACAGAATACGCAACGGACGACGCGCCACCGATTTCACCGCCCAGCCGGTCACGCCCGCAGGACCATAAGTTATCGCATTGATAATGATAAATTTAGCGGCGGACTTCAACGCAGGTGTTGCACGATGACGAAAAGCCGCAGTGCGTGAAACAGTCATCACTTCCTCCAAACGGTTCACAAACGGGCCAGACACTGGCCCGCTGCAGAACAACGATTAAATCTGACGGAAACGACTGCGCACGCTGAAGGTTTCAGAGGTGACGTAACGTTCAATATCCCGAACATTACGCTCATCCTGTTGCAGTGTCGTTTCCAGTTGGTCCAGCAGTTCACCGGCGCTGGGCGCGTATTCTCCGTTATCCACGCCGGCCGGTTTAACGTCCAGCACAAAACCCAACACGAAATAGGCGATCACGGTAAACACAAACAGACCAAAGAACAGTGACAAGACGACGATGATGCGAAGCAGTCGTACCGGAACGTCAAGGTATTCGGCTAAACCGGCACACACGCCCATCAGCTTCCCTTCGTCAGGCTTACGCCATAACTTGCGGCCTTTCATCATGGCTGCCTCCAGTTAGGATGTTCAGCATCGAGGATGGCTTCAAGCGCTTCAATGCGCTCCCGCATGCGCTGGGCATCTTTGGTTACCTGTTGCAGACGCTGCATCTGACTCTGCGACAGATCGGTGCCCCCGTTGCGTTTGTTACTGTAGTGTAGCCATAGCCAGACGGGTGCCACAAACAGCACAAATATCGTTAATGGAATGGCTAAAAATAATGCGCTCATTGACTCTCCTTAATCCTGTCCAGCAGAAAGCGGCGTCTTATTCGCTGCGGTTCATTTTGGCTTTCAGCGCGTTCAGTTGCTGACTGATTTCGTCATCCGCTTTCAGATCGGTAAACTGCTGATCTAGGGTTTTCGGTTTGCCAAAACCGTGGCTCTCTGCTTCTGCTTCCATGTGATCGATGCGACGCTCAAAGGATTCAAAACGCGCCATCGCTTCATCAATTTTACCGCCGTCCAGCTGACGGCGGACATCGCGTGAAGACGATGCCGCCTGGTGGCGCAGCGTAAGAGCCTGCTGGCGTGCGCGGGTTTCGCTCAGCTTTTTCTCCAGCTCGGTGATTTCGCCTTTCATGCGAGCCAGCGTCTCTTCAACCTGGTCAACTTCCTGTTTCAGGGTGGCGATCAGATCGGTGAGTTTCTGTTTTTCAATCAGCGCGGAGCGGGCCAGATCCTCTTTGTCTTTACGCAGAGCCAGTTCAGCCTTGTCCTGCCATTCGGCCTGCTGAAGCTCTGCCTGCTCAATCCGCCGTGCCAGCTGTTTCTTCTCTGCCAGGGCGCGCGCAGAGGTGGAGCGGACTTCAACCAGCGTATCTTCCATTTCCTGAATCATCAGGCGCACCAGCTTCTGCGGATCTTCTGCACGCTCCAGCAGGGAATTAATGTTGGCATTAACGATGTCAGCGAAACGCGAAAAAATACCCATAATGATGTTCCTCTTGATTGTCATAGTTTCAACTTGCTGTACGGGTTAATTCAAGATGCGTGCCAACTTTTATCTTATTGATTTTTATTGCATTGCTGGCTTTGCAGTTTTTTTTATCTGTTCTAAGATAGTTAAATTGATTAATCAGTGGCGAAATTCATCATGTCTCCTAACAACGATAACCTGCTGGGCGAATCGAATAACTTTCTGGAAGTGCTGGAGCAGGTATCGAAACTCGCACCGCTGGAAAAACCGGTTTTGGTCGTGGGCGAACGCGGTACCGGTAAAGAGCTGATCGCCAGTCGTCTGCACTATCTGTCCGATCGCTGGCAGGGCCCTTTTATCTCGCTCAACTGTGCCGCGCTAAATGAAAACCTGCTGGATTCGGAGCTGTTTGGACATGAGGCAGGCGCCTTTACCGGCGCGCAAAAGCGTCACCTGGGCCGTTTTGAACGGGCAGACGGCGGCACGCTGTTCCTTGATGAGCTGGCAACCGCCCCGATGCTGGTTCAGGAAAAACTCCTGCGGGTTATTGAATACGGTCAGCTTGAACGCGTAGGCGGGAATCACGTTTTTCAGGTGAATGTGCGCCTGATTTGCGCCACCAATGAAGACCTGCCCGCGCTGGCCGCCGCCGGGAAGTTTCGTGCCGATCTGCTCGATCGTCTGGCGTTCGATGTGGTTCAACTGCCGCCGCTCCGCGAGCGCCGTAGCGATATTCTGGTGATGGCGGACCATTTCGCCATCCAGATGTGCCGGGAGTTGACCTTGCCCCTGTTTCCCGGTTTTACTCGGCAGGCTCAGCAAACCTTACTGGAACACCCGTGGCCGGGTAACGTGCGTGAGCTAAAAAACGTCGTTGAGCGGTCGGTCTATCGCCATAACACCAGCGATGAACCTCTGGATAACATCATTATCAACCCGTTTGAACGACGCACCGCCCCCGAAGATGCCCCGCCGCCTGCCCTGGTGCCGGATGCGGCATCGGCCCTGCCTTCTTTACCGCTTGACCTGCGTCAGTGGCAGAATCAGCAGGAGTACGATGTGGTAGAAATCAGCTTACAACAGGCGAAGTACAATCAACGTCGTGCCGCCAGCTTACTGGGTGTGACCTACCACCAGCTCAGAGCGATGATGAAAAAGCACGGGATTCAGGCGCGAGACGGACAAGCATAAAGGATCTGGCCGGTTCCGATACGTGGCAAGGCATTGTTTTTCTGCGGCATTTGCCGTGGGCGATTCTTCGATACGACTGAGACAAGAGGGTGAGACAGAAAGCGGGCGGGAGCCTAAAAAAGGGCCCGCCGAAGCGGGCAACTGGAAGCAATGTGAGCAATGTCGTGCTCTTCTTCGGTAGAGCCACCGTCGAAGCGCAACTGAATAATAATCATTCCTGTTCGCATCTGTAAAGCCTTATTGAGAACTTTTCTCATTTCCACATCAACGCTATGCCTTTATTTTTCACGCAACTCCGCGTGCTTACGCGTCATTTGCGTCTCTGCGTAAATAGACCATGTCATGTAACTGTACGCCCTCTTCGATAATCGGTTTGTCATCATTGTCCGTGAAAAAATCCTTGACCCGGTGTGACTCGCGGAAACCGCTTTTATGATAAAAACGGAGTATGCCTGGCACGTCCCCGGTGCCGACGTACATCGTCTTACACGCTTTTAAAAACGTCTCTGCAAGATAAGCCAGCATCGTGCGGCCATAGTTACCCTGATCTGCCGGGCAGGTCGCCATATTTTTAAGCTCGCATTCCGTCTCGTTTAAACGCGTCACCACGGCAATGCACTTCACTCCGTTATCCCACAGCCTGAACATGCGTCCGCTGGCAAGATAGCGGTCAATCATATCTTCCTGTTCATCGGCCAACAGCAATAGCGGCAGGTAGATTTTTTTATTTTCCGTCACTTCATCGATAGTCATGGGTGCTTTCCTCCTGTGCCATCGACACAAACAGGTTCTGCCTGGGTAAAAACTGATCGCGATCGGCACCAGCCAATCCCACTTTTACGCTGGTGCGCGCGCAAAGAGCTGGCAATCGCTGATGCGTATTTGGGGCCAGGCCCGCTTTGCGATACACTCTGCCTAATGCCTGAGAATCGTTGAGTTCTATGTTAAAACTAATTCCTTCGCTGTTACTGAGTCTCAGCGTGTTGAGCGCGCCTGTGTGGTCTGCGCCGACGCTGGCGGGTGATATCCGTCAAAGCGGATTCGTCTATTGCGTTAACGGCACGCTGAATACCTTCAATCCGCAGATGGCCAGCAGTGGTTTAACGGTGGATACGCTGGCTGCGCAGCTGTACGACCGCCTGTTAGATGTGGATCCTTATACCTACCGGTTGCAGTCCGATCTGGCTGCCAGTTGGGACGTGCGTGATAACGGTGCCACCTACCGTTTTCACCTGCGTCATGGGGTGCAGTTCCAGCACACCGCAACCTTTAAACCCACCCGCGCCATGAATGCGGATGACGTGGTATTCAGCTTTGCCCGCATGTTCGATCGCAAACATCCCTGGCATAACGTCAACGGTGGCTATTACCCCTATTTCGACAGCCTGCAGTTCGCCGATTCCGTTCAGAGCATTAAAAAAATCGATAACGATACCGTCGAATTCCGTCTGAATAGTCCGGACGCCTCTTTTCTCTGGCACCTGGCGACGCACTACGCGCCCGTTTTGTCGAAAGAGTATGCTGACAGCCTGGATAAAGTGGGCCGCCAGGAAGAGCTGGATCGTTTACCTGTCGGCACCGGTCCTTTCCAGTTGAGCGAATACCGCAGCGGGCAATATATTCGTCTGGCGCGTAACCCGCATTACTGGAAAGGCGTGCCGCGCCTGCAGCAGGTGGTTATCGACCTCGGAGCCGGCGGAACAGGCCGTTTATCGAAGCTGCTTACGGGCGAATGCGACGTGCTCGCCTATCCTGCCGCCAGCCAAATATCCATTCTGCGTGACGATCCCCGACTGCGCATGACGCTGCGGCCCGGGATGAACATCGCCTATTTAGCATTTAATACCCGAAAACCGCCGCTCGACAGGCCGGAAGTCCGTCACGCACTGGCGCTGGCGATGAATAATGAGCGTCTGATGGAATCTATCTATTACGGCACTGCCGAGACGGCTGCATCCATACTGCCTCGCGCGTCCTGGGCTTACGATACCGATGCCAGCATTACCCCTTACGATCCCAAAAAGGCCAAAGAAGCGCTGGAAGCCGCTGGCGTCCACGATCTTCATCTGCGCCTGGTCGTGCCCGCGGCCTCGCAGTCCTGGAACCCTGCACCGCTGAAAACGGCAGAGCTTATCCAGGCTGATCTTGCGCAAATTGGCGTACAGGTCACCATCGTGCCGGTTGAGGGGCGTTTTCAGGAGGCACAGCTGATGGCAATGAACCACGATCTGACGCTGGCGGGCTGGGCAACTGACAGTAACGATCCCGACAGCTTCTTTCGTCCGCTGCTCAGCTGCGCCGCCATCAGTTCGCAGACCAACTATGCTCACTGGTGTTCACCCACGTTTGACGACACGCTGAAAAATGCCCTGTTGTCACAGCAGCTGTCGGGGCGTATTGAAAATTATGATAAAGCCCAGCAGATTCTGGCGCGCGAGCTGCCCGTTCTGCCGCTGGCTTCATCTTTGCGTCTGCAAGCCTATCGGCATGATATTAAAGGTCTGGTTTTGAGTCCGTTTGGCAATGCGTCATTTGCCGGCGTGTATCGTGATGAGCGAGAGGAACGTTAAGTGGTCATCTATATCCTGCGTCGCCTGGTATTGCTGGTGATTACCTTGTTTTTTCTTTCGCTGGTGAGTTTCAGCCTGAGCTATTTCACCCCTAACGCGCCCCTGGAAGGCGCATCGCTGTTCGATGCCTGGTGGTTCTGGTTTAAAGGCATGCTGCAGCTGGACTTTGGGGTTTCCAGCACCAATGGCCAGGAAATTGGCGTACAGCTGCGTGAGGTGTTTCCCGCTACGATGGAGCTGTGCCTGATGGCCTTTAGCTTAGCGCTGATCGTCGGGATTCCGCTGGGCATTTGCGCCGGTGCGATGCGGCATAAATGGCAGGATAAACTGATCAGCGCTCTCGCCCTGTTAGGGTTCTCGATTCCTGTGTTCTGGCTTGCCCTGCTATTTACGCTGTTTTTTTCGTTGACGCTGGGCTGGCTGCCGGTTTCCGGCCGCTACGATTTGCTCTATCCGGTCCAGAACATTACCGGCTTTGCCTTGATCGATGCCTGGCTCAGCCCCTCGCCGTGGCGGCATGAAATGATGATTAGCGTGCTGATGCATCTGATTTTGCCGGTGACCGTTCTGGCCATGGCGCCAACGACCGAGATCGTGCGTTTATTGCGCATCAGCACCATTGATGTCGTGGATAAAAGCTATGTGAAGGCGGCCGCCACCCGTGGGTTATCCCGTTTTACCGTGATTCGCCGCCACGTTCTGCATAATGCCCTTCCGCCCGTCATTCCTCGCCTGGGTCTGCAGTTTTCCAGCATGTTAACGCTGGCGATGATCACGGAAATGGTCTTCAACTGGCCCGGTCTGGGGCGCTGGCTGATTAACGCTATCCGCCAGCAGGATTATGCGGCGATATCGGCCGGTGTGATGGTGACCGGCGGCGTGGTGATTGTGGTGAATGTGCTCTCTGACATTGTCGGTGCGGCGCTGAATCCGCTGAAACATAAGGAATGGTATGCCCTACGATAACATCTACGCCGAAAAACGCCTGCCGAGCGCATTTCGTCAGAGCTGGCACCATTTTTATAGCGACATGCCTGCGATGATAGGCCTGTACGGCTTTGGCGCACTGCTGCTGCTCTGTCTGTTTGGGCATTTTCTGGCACCTTATCCCATCGACCAGCAGTTTTTGGGCTACCAGCTGTTACCGCCCTCCTGGTCGCGCTACGGTGAAGTGTCGTTCTTCCTTGGAACAGACGATTTAGGGCGTGATTTACTCAGCCGTCTGCTCAATGGCGTGGCCCCGACAGTAGGTTCAGCCATTGTCGTTACGCTGTTTGCCACTTTCTGGGCACTGGTACTTGGTATCGTGGCGGGCATGACGCACGGCGTGCGCTCTGCCGTGCTGAATCACGTGCTGGACACGTTACTGTCAATTCCTTCTCTCCTGCTGGCCATCATCGTGGTGGCCTTTCTCGGCCCACGCCTTGAACATGCGTTGCTGGCGGTCTGGCTGGCGCTCATGCCACGGCTGGTGCGGGAAATTTACAGCGCCGTTCATGATGAACTGGAAAAAGAGTATGTGGTGGCGGCGCGTCTCGATGGGGCGACCAGCATTAATATTATGTGGCATGCGATTCTCCCTAACGTGTTACCGATGCTGATCAGCGAAATTACGCGTGCGCTCTCCATGGCCATTCTTGATATTGCCGCCCTGGGATTTCTCGACCTTGGCGCGCAGTTGCCCTCTCCGGAATGGGGCGCGATGCTGGGCGATTCCCTGGAGCTGGTCTACGTGGCCCCCTGGACCGTGATGTTGCCCGGTGCGGCGCTGATGCTAAGCGTATTAGTGGTTAACCTGCTCGGTGATGGCATTCGTCGGGCCGTCGAGGCGGGAGTGGAATAATGCCGTTACTGGATATTCGTAATCTGACGATTGAATTTATAACCGCGGACGGGCCGGTTAAAGCGGTCGATCGCGTTAATTTGTCCCTCAGTGAAGGCGAAATTCGCGGTCTGGTCGGGGAGTCCGGTTCGGGCAAGAGCCTGGTGGCCAAGGCGATTTGCGGCGTGACTAACGACAACTGGCGCGTTACCGCAGACCGCATGGTCTTTGATGACGTTGATCTGCTGCGTCTGTCTGCCCGTGAGCGCCGCCGCATCGTGGGTCATAACGTATCGATGATTTTTCAGGAGCCGCAATCCTGTCTCGATCCCTCTGAAAGTGTCGGGCGTCAGCTGATGCAGGCGATTCCGCGCTGGACCTATAAAGGCCCGTGGATGAAGCGTTTTTGGTTCTGGCGTAAAACCCGGGCGATTGAACTGCTGCATCGGGTGGGCATTAAGGATCATAAAGACATCATGCGCAGCTTTCCCTATGAGTTAACCGAGGGCGAGTGCCAGAAAGTTATGATCGCCATCGCGCTGGCGAATCAGCCCCGCCTGCTGATTGCGGATGAGCCAACGAATGCGATGGAGCCTACAACCCAGGCGCAGATATTCCGCCTGCTGAGCCGTCTTAACCAGAACAATAACACCACCATTTTATTGATCAGCCACGATCTGCGCACGATGAGCCAGTGGGCTGACCGCATTAACGTCATGTACTGCGGCCAGACGGTCGAAACGGCGCAAAGCGAAGACCTGATGACGACCCCGCATCATCCCTATACTCAGGCTTTGATTCGCGCCATGCCTGATTTTGGTCGTCCGCTGCCGCACAAAAGCCGGCTGAACACCTTATCCGGCGCGATTCCGTCGCTGGAGAGCCTGCCGATTGGCTGTCGCCTGGGACCACGCTGTCCCTACGCGCAGCGTAAGTGCATTGAAACGCCGCGGCTGACGGGCACCCGCTCGCACCTGTACGCCTGCCACTTCCCGCTTAACGTTGAGGGCCAATAACATGGAAACGTTGCTGGAAGTCCGCAATCTCAGCAAAACCTTTCGCTACCGCACCGGCCTGTTTCGCCGCCAGCACGTTGAAGCCGTTAAATCCGTCAGCTTTACGCTGCGTGAAAAGCAGACCCTGGCGATTATCGGCGAGAACGGATCGGGTAAATCGACCCTGGCGAAAATGCTTAGCGGCACCGTTGCCCCCAGCGACGGGGAGATCATCATTGACGATCATCCGCTCAGCTTTGGTGATTACGGCTATCGTAGCCAACGCATTCGCATGATTTTTCAGGATCCGTCAACGTCGCTCAACCCGCGCCAGCGCGTGAGCCAGATTCTGGATCTGCCGCTGCGCCTGAATACCGGGCTGGATGCTGAGGAACGGGAAAAACGCATCATTGCAACGCTGCGTCAGGTGGGATTGCTGCGCGATCACGCGGGTTACTATCCCCACATGCTGGCACCGGGCCAAAAGCAGCGCCTTGGGCTGGCACGGGCCTTGATCCTGCAGCCCAAAGTGATTGTGGCCGACGAGGCGCTGGCCTCTCTGGATATGACCATGCGCTCTCAACTGGTCAATCTGATGCTGGAACTCCAGGAAAAACACGGCATTGCTTATATTTATGTGACCCAGCATCTTGGCATGATGAAGCACATCAGCGATAAAGTACTCGTCATGCATCACGGTGAAGTGGTGGAACGCGGCGGAACGGCAGACGTGCTCGCCTCGCCGCTGCACGAGATGACCAAACGCCTGATCAACAGCCATTTTGGCGAGGCGCTGACCGCCGAAGCCTGGCGGCGTGAGCGTTGATTTTGCGGCATATTGTGGAAAACGCTGAGCGGTTTTCCTGATTTCAAGCAGACGTGCTAGAATCCGCACGTCGATTAACGTCGGTCGTCTATTATTTAAACAACGCGACCGCCAACTACCATGACCATAAGGATTACAGCTATGGGTTTTCTTTCCGGTAAGCGCATTCTGATTACTGGTGTTGCCAGTAAACTTTCCATCGCCTACGGTATTGCACAGGCGATGCGCAAACAGGGCGCAGAACTGGCTTTCACCTACCAAAACGACAAACTGAAAGGTCGTGTGGAAGAGTTTGCCAAAGATTTGGGTTCTGACATTGTGCTGCCATGTGATGTTGCAGAAGATGAAAGCATCAAATCCCTGTTCGTTGAGCTGGCAAAAACCTGGCCGAAATTTGACGGTTTCGTGCACTCCATTGGCTTCGCCCCTGGCGACCAGCTGGATGGCGATTACGTCAATGCCGTAACCCGCGAAGGTTTCAAAATCGCACATGACATCAGCGCCTACAGCTTTGTTGCAATGGCAAAAGAGTGCCGTGCGATGCTGAACCCTAACTCCGCCCTGCTGACGCTGTCTTACCTGGGTGCAGAGCGCGCTATCCCTAACTACAACGTAATGGGCCTGGCGAAAGCGTCCCTTGAAGCAAACGTCCGTTACATGGCGAACGCGATGGGTCCTGAAGGCGTGCGTGTTAACGCCGTGTCTGCGGGTCCAATTCGTACCCTGGCGGCATCGGGCATCAAAGATTTCCGTAAGATGCTGGCCCACTGTGAAGCGGTCACCCCGATTCGTCGTACCGTCACCATTGAAGACGTAGGTAACTCTGCGGCCTTCCTGTGTTCCGACCTTGCGGGTGGGATCACCGGTGAAATCGTTCACGTTGACGGCGGTTTCAGCATCGCTGCGATGAATGAACTGGAACTGAAATAAGTTTCCTCACGGGCGAGCGTTGCTCGCCCTGCGCGCCCCCTGCCCGATCCCCGCGTTATTCCTTATCGCTATTAATTATCACCGATTGGTCTTTTGCCCTGACCTGCCCGTGGGCGACGATAAGTCAGCCCTGCGGCCTGCGACTGAATCACCGCATGCGCCGCATCAGATTTTGCAAAAGGACTGATGATGCAACAACGCCGCTATCCCGGCCAGGACCACTGGTTTTATGAAAGTCAGACCAGTCCGCGCAGCGTACAGGCTGCCCCGCTTTTTCCAGAAGCCGCCCATGTCGATGACCGGTTTTTGCTGGGGTTAGCACAGGACGCTTCCGTTATTCAGCCTTTACTTCAGGCAGACCAGCCCGCCATACAGATCGCCCATCACGTTGTTGACCATCTGTTTCCCGACCAGATTGAAACCACACTGACCCATACGCTTACGCTGTATGACCGGCTAAGCACCGCCTTGACGGTGGCTCAGGTGGCAGGCATTCAACGCCTGTGTAACCACTATTCCGCCCGCCTCAATCCCCTGCCGGGTCCTGATTCCTCTCGTGAAAGCAACAATCGCCTGACGCAAATTACGCAATATGCCCGCCTGCTGGCGATGCAGCCCGCATTAATTACGGCGGAGAGCATCCGCGCGCTGCATGCGGTAGGGCTGAGCGAAGCCGATATCGTCACACTTAACCATGTAGTGGGCTTTGTCTGCTATCAGGCGCGCGTCATCGCCGGGATTCATGCTCTGCTGGAACGGCCGGTGCGCTGGATGCCGGGTATGTCACCGGCTCCTGACGCCGATGTGGCGACGTTTGCCCAGCCCTGCGCGTGGCAGCCTGTGCTGACGCCGCTGGAGCCGCGCTATGCCAGCGAGGCGCAACATGCCGCTGTCGCCGCGTGTCAGCATGCGCCGGTGCTTAAAGATACAGTCTGGCTGCTGGCTCACGCGCCTGCGCTGCTGCAAAGCTGGTTTGCCCTGCGTCAACAGCTGCAAGATGGCGCAAGCGCAAGCGTGGAGGCGACCGCCGCCCGGATACTGGGCAGCCGCTGGATCTGGCAGCATGCTGCAGATGCAGAGAAGCGAATGAGTCAGGCGGACGAGGCGAAAACCGACAGTGAGCAGCAGGCTCTCATTACACTAACCGCTCAGCTCACCCGCCAGCCAGAGCGCGTCAGTGCGCTCGATCTGCAACCGCTGGCGCAAGCTGGCTGGTCGCATGCCAGGCAGTTCAGCGTGATACAGGCTATCGCGCTGGCCAACTGGAACAGCCGTTTGTTTTATGCCTGCGGTGAAGCCAGCTAGCTGGCAAGATAGCTTCGCGCTTCGTCATAAAAATGCTGTGCGAGCGGCGTGGCCCGGCCAGGCTCGGCGATCA
This sequence comes from Pantoea ananatis LMG 2665, assembly GCF_000710035.2. Lineage (GTDB taxonomy): Bacteria > Pseudomonadota > Gammaproteobacteria > Enterobacterales > Enterobacteriaceae > Pantoea > Pantoea ananatis. The sequence goes on from NZ_JMJJ01000004.1 coordinate 1,296,259, forward strand.
CCAGCGCGGCCTGACGCGCCATTTTTGGCATCGAAATAGTGCGCTTTTCCAGGCCGTGTAAGGATTCAGGCAGCAAATGGCCCCGTGGCGAGATCAGAACACCCAGACCGACCTGGGTACACTGCAACAGCTGCATGACAGAGGCGCTTTCAACCACCACGCGCGGCACCAGCGCAGCATCGCGAAACGTCATATCCAGATAGCGGCGAAAATAACGGGTTGGCTCCCCCAGACACAGCGGCTGCTGCGCCAGCGTTGGCAGGTCAAGCGTTTCATGGGCGCATAACGGGGGGAAATGGGCGGGATGAAAAACCGCCTCAACGCCGCTATCCGCCAGCAGCGATGCCTGAAAATGCAGTTCCCGCAGCGTCGCCATTTCAAAAAAGCCAATGCCGACATCAACCGTGTGGCTGTTCAGCGCGTCCAGCAGTTGATCGGCACTTAACACGGCAATGCGGTAATCCAGCTGCGGATAGCGAGCCTGCACCGCTTTTAACAGCTCTGCCAACGAAACGCTGCACTGCGGGACCACACCGAGGCGAAGCGTACCGTTCACGCCGTGTTTTAACGACTCGACCTCCAGCTTCAGCCCCTGATAAACCGAAACGATTTCCCGTGCCCATGCCAGCACCCTGTCGCCCTCCGGCGTGAAACCGGCAAAGTTGTTACTGCGGTTGATCAGCGACAGGCCCAGTTCACGCTCCAGGTTTTTTAACCGCATCGATAAGGTTGGCTGGCTGACAAAGCTGGCTTCGGCGGCACGACCAAAATGGCGTTCGCGTTCGAGATTGCAGAGATAGATGAGTTGCTTGATATCGATTTTCTTTTACCACCAATGACTTACGGTTAATTATTTTATCCGGATAAAATTTTATGTACTAACCCCTGTACTAAATAAAATTTCACCCTGAGTTTTTGGCCGTTTCAGCGATTCATCATAAGCCGAATCTCCGACCGCTTCAAACCGGCATCCAGTCAGCCTCATACACCGACAGGATTTCGTGCGTCACCACGCCAAGCATCACCACACCCTCCAGTGATTCCCCGTCAATCGTCTCACCTTCTTCCGTCACGACTACCGTTGATGATTTCGGTTGAGATGTTTGACGCTGAGTTGACAACGGACAGCACGTTAACGCGATTGCGTTTCATGCTGTGTCCTCATAGGTATATTGGAGGCATTAAAAAGGCCGCTAATGCGGCCTTCTTGAGAAGCTAGTATGCTGTTATCTCAAAGTTTAGGGTCTGTTTAACTCGATCTATCGCGTTGTTTAGAGCGTTATTTTCTGCATTTTGCTGGCCTTGAAAGTCCAGCATAAAAGCTTTATTCCACTGATAAAAATCAGAGCCTTCTATTTCTAATCCTTCAGCAGTTGTCACCTTACAGCTTACTCTGAAAACAGAAAAAGCATCGCTTTTGCTCAATTCTTTCCAATCAAAACTTATCTTTTTAACTTTGGATGACTGCATTCTTACCTCCGATGTAAAATTTCCATTATCATCGGCAATATAAGAATCTACTTTAACCATTCTTTACGTTCTTGAATAAGCCTATCAACCAAGCCCGTATTAACTACCTTGCCACTATCATCAAGAATGACCGGTATTTGGCTACAGTAGCAGTGATAGCGGTTGCCATTGTCGGCATAGAAAGCTTCAACCTCTTCAGTGGTGTAGGTCCTGCCATGCCTGGCTGCGTGCCACGATCGTGTTGTCGGCTTCAGCGCAGAGAGCCAGAGTACTGCAGTGTTCAGCCCTAACCTTTCTCGTGCCCAATCCGTTTCCTGCCACTGCGCTTTTCGAAGCGCGCCAACTTGCTCCGTCTGTGCCATGTTCTTGGCGCGAGCCATAGACACATCCAGCCGCTGACTAATTATCCGAGCCGTTTCTCGCGGGTTTATGCCGCGACCAATTGCATCTGAAATCACGTTACCCAGATCACCGCGAGCACGGTCAGATTCAAGCAGCCAGTCGCTGTACGTTGATACGTAGGCTGCCGCCACCTGATTCTGATATGCCGGGCTGCTCAGCAGTTGCGCCAGTGTTGTCTGCTGCTCGTATATCGGCGATTGCACTGAAAGATTTGTGAATGCCTGATGTGTGCCGCGCTCTTACTCGTCAGAGACATATCTCAGCGCCCACAGGTTGTCGCTTCCACCTTCCATTAACGCGTAATCCAGGATGATCTGCATACGCTGCAGCAGGTCAGCCAGTTGCGTTGCTGTCATGTCGTAGATGTACGCGCCAGCATTCACCTGATAGATGATATTGCCGTGCACTGCGTGAGATTGCTGATTACTGGCTCGCTCTCGCCCCGTAAGTTTCTCATCGAATAGCTGCTTCAGCGCCACCTTAATGCGGTAGTAACGCCCTTCAATGTCGCGAAACATTCGATTAACGGGGCGGGCTGACTGTGTCGGGTCAGCTTTGTTGCGGGGAATTACCGGCGTCCGGATTAACTTCTGCGTTATCACTTAGCGGGTCTCCGGGTGGTACGACTGGAGGCGGCTCGGTTTCAGCAATCGGTTCAAGCTCACCTGCAGCGCGAATCTCGTTCTGCTCAATGGCCGGCGTGCCATAAGCAGCCTGCGTTTTCTGCGCCACGTCCGCCAGTGCCTGCATGTTGGCAATTTTCTCTTTCTCGCTCGGTGCGAGTAGGTCAGACCATGCCAGCGAAACTTCACCCGACCGAGGCGCATCAATCACACCAAGAATCCAGAACCGCTCCAGAATCGCTTTAATCACCGCTGTCATGAATCCCCAGCGGCGACCATTGCAGCGTTTGGCCCAGTCCGTTTTATCTTCGTCAGATGCCAGGCGGCCGGTTTGCTGCCCAAAAAGAATGGTGAACGGGCATTGAATTGATGATGAGAATTCGTTGGCGGCAACCATCCATGACGGTGATGGGTCAGCCGCTGCAACAGACAGAACCGATGGTGTTCCGGCCTGCATAACCAGCGCCGCATCAGTGCCGCGATTCATCCTGGCGATTTTGTCGTTCATGGCCTCGCCGATGTTGGCGTAACCTGCTTCTTTTGCCTGAGCAGCGATTGTCACCATGTCGGTCTGAGCGTCAAATGCAATGCCAAGCTGCCGGCTGGCGTTCTTAAGGAAGCCCTCAGCGCTGCCGCCTGATATCTTCTCAAGGTCCAGGAGCTTGTTGTAGCCGGCGCGAAGAAAAGGAACGCCGGAAAGCATGTTCTCATCCTCAGAGCCTTCGCACAGGATAATGACGCGGTCCGGATGCACTGTAACGTTGCGAACTGGCCCGTATGTTCCATCGTCGCCAACAGGTTGTTCGTTGAATTGATAATTAACCGGATCACCGTAGGTTTCCGACATAGTGTCGGTATCAAAGTTGCCAAGCTTTATCTGCGATTCCCATGCAGGGATGAGCTTAACAACCGCCCGATCGCCTAACCGCTTAATGACAGCGCTGTCTACAGGCTCTTTCCACTCACGCCCATCGCGGAATTGAATCAGCAGTGCGGAGTATTTACCGACAAGATTGCGTCGGTCAGCGTCTTTAATCTTCGGCCAGTGTCGCGCCAGGAGCTTGGTCGCAGCAGTCTCCCATGGCGTCGTGGTGGTAGATTCCTTGTTTTCATCACCATCAATGATGGTCGGTTTATCTACCCAGCACGAATCCAGAAGCTTGTGCACGGCAGCATATGCCACAGGGTTGCGCTCGTAGGCGCGGTAGTAGCGGTCAAAATCCAGTTCGTTCGGATAACCAAACTCTTCGTACAGCTTCGTTCGTTTGGTGTTGCCCTGACGACCAGCATACAGCATGCGCTGTCGGCCCATAGCATCAGCAAGGGCATTAACGAGGAATGTGACCTCGTTGCTTTGTTCACTCACTGATGAGCTCCTTAGAAGAAGATCGCGCCGGTCTGTTTGTGCTTGATGTAGCCATCAAGGCCATAACGTGCCGCATCCCAGCAGTGGTTATGCTTATCCTCAATGACCGGAAGCACTTCACCAGTGACACGGTCTATTTTGTAGGAATAAAGACGAGCCTCTTTGGCTGTTTCTTTGCAGCGAGAATGGATAACTATTTTCTTGAAGCCACGCAGGCAAGTAATGCCGTCCTCAACACTTCCCTGCCACTTTTGCGCAGCTGAGATGTTGAAGCCCTGATTTTTGATATGGCTAATCGTTTCTGGTCGAGAGTTATCAGCCTTAATGGGCCATTTGCGAGACTGAGGGACACCGGGATATTTTGCATCATCCGTAACCTTCCACTCTTCAAGCTGCTTTGGCTTGGCCTCATCTTTGCCAGCGTAAAACTTCCACATGTCATCAAGCTCTACGCCAGTTCCGTAGGCCTCATGCTCTATGTAGAGACAATTATCGAGGATGAACATGCGCAGCAGCGTGCTTGGGTCTTTAGCAAAGCCGAAGTCAGCGCCGAACAGCAGCCTTTCAGCCTTTTGCCACAAGTCTGATGCGAAGTCCTGCACCACATAGCGGTTGGCAAGCACCTGCTTGTCGGAGTTCTCAAGGTAAGCGCCCTCCCAGATCCACGCATAATCGGCGTAATCGAGGTTAGCTAAATCCTCAAGGCGCTCTTCTTCAAGAACATCAGGGAACCATGGGTTATCGCCATAATTCATCTCAACAATCATTGAGCTTTTTGGCGGGTTCTTCCTGAACATCTTGTCGGTTGCGCTGCCGTCCTTCTCAGGGTTCCATGTAACCCAGATTTCAGAGCCTTTTTCGCGCACCGTTGGGCGAAGTTTCTTCCAGGCGGTAGATGATACGGATTCGGCTTCATCAACCCAGGCAACTAAAATGCGCGCTTTGGATTTTATGCTGTCGAGATTATGGCGCAGACCACAGAATACGTAACTTACTCGGCGATTTTTGGTTCGGATATACTTCTCGCCGATTTCGAAATAGTCATCCAGCCATGGCACGGAGCGTATCGCCTGCTTAACCTCCTCCATTGAGGATTCTTCGAGCGAGTTCATGTACTCTCGCCCGCAGAGGATGACACCACTCCTTCCGCTCTCGGCAGCTTCGTATGCTTTAACTGCACTCATCAGGGCAAAAGTTCTGGTCTTTGCAGAACCGCGACCACCATGTGCGCCGCGATAGCGGATGTCGGGTGTTGCAAATACAGGAACTAGCTTGGCGGGGATAGGGAGATCAACCTGATTTTCCATTAGTTGGCTCTACTCCTACCAATCTTATTGTCGTTGGCTTGTTCGTCATGCTGCCATCGGAAGACTTGTGGTCGATTTCCTGACTGACTTTGTCGCCGTACTTCTTTGGGTTCATCCGTGCTAATGCCCACTTGCGAGTGTCGATGCGCAGTCGTGCTTTACCTACTGCTGCGGCCTCTTCTGCAACGCTGTCGGCTATGTCGAACATCTCTTCGAAAATTGCATCTGCGCGAATCTCAGTGGCTTTCGCGTACTGGTCGCGAAACTCATCGTGTTTAGCCAGCCATCTAAACACGGTCGCCTTATCAGGCATTCCCGGACGCTCACAAACCTTGCGAAGGCTTTCGCCATCGGCAAGCAGTGAACAGATGTCAGCAGCCACCTCTGGTAAATAATCAGAAGGACGGCCATTTTTAGTTTTGGTCGCCATATTAAACCTTTAATGTTTTTTCTAAAAAAGCCGATAAGTCATCAAGAATTTTTATAAAAAGGATATATACATAATGGGCCTATTTTTTGCTCCGACCCTCGTTGAATTGGCAATTAAGTCAATTTATGACCTTTATAAAAACAGCTCTGGCGGCTCAATAGTTACCCCGGAAGAGAAGGCAGAAACAGTTGATGCGGCGAATTCAATCGTTGACATTCAGGCGAAAGCTCAACAGGAACTCGCTATAGCAAGAAGAATTCTTATTGCTGAATCAGTAGAGATAACTGAAATTTATGAGGCTTCTGGTCAAGGTAACGCGGGCATACGTAAAGACGATACTGCCTTACAGGTTGGCGCTCATGGGGAAGGACGTAAAATGACGCAAAGAACCATTAAGTTTGCTGGTTTTAATCATAAAATAGAGGATGTTATCGCTCTTCTCGATGAGAGTTATAGCCAAGCCAGCAACTCTGAGGATGCCTCAGTAGTAGTCAGTCCGGATGAATCGGAACATACTCCATCTTAAGCACGTCATCAGGAGCTAGATATACCCATCGCCATCTTCTTTTTCTACACCAATGAAGCCGTTGACGATTTAAGGCTGTGACCTGTTCATCAGGCCTTCATGCGTTTCACCGGATTTAGTGGTTACTGTGATGCGGTAGATGTCGGACATTGAGAGCCTCTTTATCCGCATGTGTGGATCTTGCCATTACGACGAGACTGCACATGGTGATGGCAATACTATGTTAACTTTGGCAAAACCAAGGAGGTGGTATGTTTTCCTTTCTCAACACATTCAAGCGGCTCATAAGCAAGCAGCAGACGGCGCTGACCGCTGAGCCAGAGTATTCAGATGAACAGCTTTTGCAGTGGGCCACCGGTTGCATGTTAGAAGGTTTGCCAGATGAATTTTATGAGGCGAGAATTTCTTGCTTCCGTAACATCGATAGTGAAGGACGCATAGCAATTGCAGCTATACATGACTTCAAGTTAACCAGCGAAAGTGAATATATGTCTTTCACTCCACCAGATGACCTTTACGCCACACACTGCATAGAGAAAATTCTTAACGAAGAAAACTGGCGTGAAGCCACTATAATCTTTACCACACAAACGACACGATTCATGTGGCAATAAAAAACCGCCCGGAGGCGGCTTATTTCTACATTCTTGTGAACCAATGAGGGCATTTATTATCACGCCGAAGATTTTCTAGCATGTAAAAGCAGAAATCATGAATGGCATCCTCTGCTGACATTTTCTCAGGAATTCTTTCGCTAGCATAAATGGCGTCCTGCACAATGCTGTAGATTCCTGTCGCGCTATAAATATGCGCTTTCTTGCCTTCGGGATCACTCCTCATTACATTGCCGTTGTTGCTCAACACCATTGTCTGAACACCCCATAAAAACAATTCTTGTTTAGTCATGATATTCCCTCAATGAAGTGAAATGTCATACTAACCCAGCTTCGCAACGCTTCACAGCGTGGCTAACCGTTATCCCTTGTCGGAGAGATTCTTTAAGAGCCGTTGTGAAAGAGGCTCTCACAGTGCATATACGCACGGCGGTTAGCTGGCAATGTCCAGTGTCAGTTGAAGCTGCTCTCGCCAGAATTCGACATTAGCCTCAATAACTGGCTTATCCCACCTCCAGCGAGCCATTTCCCTAGCTCCATTGCTGGCTTTGGATTTCCGATCGTCGCGAATCCGACTGACCAGCCCCCAGTATTAGA
>NZ_JMJJ01000005.1 GCF_000710035.2 Pantoea ananatis LMG 2665
TAATCAATGGGGAGCAGGTCACGACAAGCCTGTTCGAATTTCTGCTGCTCTGTAAGCTCACCACGAAGAAGGCTGTCTATGTGCAGGTCGCACCACACGGAGAACTTCGGATCACACCAGCGCGCGAAGGCTACCGAAAGCTTAGGGTGAAGCCATGTACCGCCACCTCTGTCCTTGCGAGCGCGGCTTGTTTTTACATACCCGGAATCACGGGTATGTAGAATCTGAGATGGCACGCCGGAATAAACTTCATCTAGCGCTCTCACGTACTCCAGAGTTTCCGCGCTTGATAGCCAGTGATCTAAGCGTTTCCCGAAGCGCGCAGCGATATCCGTGGCATTAATCCACCCTTCGGTATTGAAGCGGACAGCTTCGCCTTTGTAGTTCAATGGGACAATGTTCATGCGGTAGTCCTATAGAAAGTGAGCCTGTCGCACAGAGAAACTCGCCCCAGAGAGGTCCGCACCTATACGGGTTTCTCTCAGGCTCGCTTTCTATAGGCTCTGGGTTAATATTTGCGCGTGCGAGGCGCATAAAAAAGCCCCGCTATTGCGAGGCGTTAGAGTTATCAATCTTGCTAATTGCCCTCAGCTTGCCGTTGCATTCATCAAGCGAATCCAGTAACTGGAAGTTGAGTAGCACACTGTCGCCGTAGGTCATGCCCTTTTGTATATCAGGAACCGGGCACTCACTTAACAGGCTTGCTGGTATCGGCAGGTAGGGCTGCTTTACCGTTGCGTACTGAATCTGCTTGTTCGCGCAGCCGGTCAACAACGTCATCAGGCACAAGCACAACGCTTGGCTTACTCTCACGCAGCGCTTGTTTGACTTCATTCTGTAACCCTTGCTGTTTTAACTCTGCTGCAGCGCGACGCCTTGTCTCATCAGCAACGATTTTGTTTTGCTCACCTACCCTGTCAGCAAGGCTTTTTATTGTGGCCGCCAGATCGCCGTTCTTTGACATCAGCTCAGAGTTTTGCGACCTCAGGCGCTCATTGCGGTGATTTAATAACTGGTTGTCATAACCCAGCTTCGCAATAAACCCGATGATGATGACAACGAATATGGCCGGGATAAGAATCTTCATGGTGCTCAGGATTGGCATAACACGCTCTCCGCGATTTTTGTTCTGGCGATTCGATCATCCAGCCCATTGGTACCGCCATTAATTCTTTTTGTGAGCCCGACAACATCACCTGCGTCAGCGAACTTGTTGCAGTTATTTTCCCGCCAGAACCAACCGGCAGAGCGTGCTGCATTGTCGTCCTGTAACAACAGGTCAGGGTTGTCTGTCAGGGGGATGCGCAGCGCCTTTTCGCACGCTGCATAATTGTCGTGGAACGTGACTTGCTTTAATCCACGACCGCGATATTTCCAGCCATCTCCATTCAGGTTGTTACCATAGCGACCGCCATAAACGAGATTGGCGATTGCAGCCTGACGCACAGATGACAATGCAGTCTCTCCAGGCTTGCGACCAAGCTGCTCGCGCTGAGCCTGAGTCAGTCTTGATCCGAATATAGCCAGCCCCGCAATCGAATAATTCAGGCTTTCCGCTACCGATGTGAAGCCAGCCGACTCTGTTCCGATCTGAGCGATGAAATAAGCCTGACGCTTTGGCGTGTCTATACCGAATTCATCCATGGCAGTAGTTAAAGGCTGAAACCATTTATCCGCCAACTGCGGAGAAATGTTAGCCGCCTGCCGGAACTGGTCTTTATTCATTTCCTGATACTCCAGCATCACCGGCGGCTTTTTGAAGAAAGCGCTTTTCCAGTGCTTTAATAAGAGATGAGCCAGACCAGCCAGCCATGCCACAAATTGCACCAGTTACCTCCTGAGGCCATTGCCAGTAGGTGGCGAGAAGCATCATCAGGAAACCGGCAAATATGGATACGATTAGCTGTAGGCACAGAGTGCGCCAACTGAATGTGTCACCACTAAGAACTTTATAGGCATATGCTGCCACCGCCCCGAGCACAGTCATGCCCAGCGCAATCAGCATGGCAATTAAGCCTGGATCGGATTTGTAAGGCATACGTTTCATTTCCACCCCCGCTTCGGGGCTTGTCCAATTAGGATTTGTCTAGATGATGAGCAGGACAAGCCCGGGTAAACTCAGTCTTGTGTAGAGAAGAGTTCCGCCTTGCGCCTTTGGGTAGCAATTAAATTAATCCGCCTTAGTGCGGATTTTTTATGCCTGAAAAGAACGCCCGCTTGCCACTTAGGGAAATCCGTGAGTTCGCATGATTGGCAATGGGCGAAAACGAAAAAAAGGAACCGCCTTAGCAGTTACCTATAAATTTATCTGTAGTTTTGCCGATAAAGTTGTAAACCAAGGAGGAGTTATGTTTGCAGTTTATCGTGTTCAATCATCTAGCGATGCGTATTTCCATTATCAATTAAGTAGACATCAATTGGTCAACGCAACAATGGTTGTAAGTGAAGGCGCGACCGGAAATTACAGCATTTATATCAACCAAAACGTTAAGGTTTATTTTATTAAAAGCACAAATGTAAATTTGTCAGCCTTGGAGAGTGATTTCCGGCTTAACCCGCCTACAAAAGATACTTTTAAACAACTCGGTGGCTCAGAATTCTTTATCTGATAGTAGGAAACAAAAACGCCCTTGCAGTTGGTGAGACCGCAGGGCGTTTTGACTATCACAAATTTGGAACTGATTTCTGCCTGAAAACAACCAGACGGAACTTCAACTGTTATAAACAGTATCCCCAGTTTCGGGAAAAGTAAATAGCCCACGATAAAATAATGAGCTATTTCTGATTGCACAACATAAACCCGCAAAAGTGCGTTAGGATTTCTTGCGCGATTCTGTGATAAAGGTGACAATCTGTGAAGATAAACTCTCACGAACCCTGGAGGTTGTCTGGTCTCTAATTTTTGAAATAGCTTCTTTTTGTTGTGCACTTAAACCAGACCATTGCGCTTTATCAGGGCCTATTGAGGCATGGTATTCAGAGAGCTCTGCGCTACATTTATCAAAAGATTCATTAGAGATGTCACCAGCCGACTTGGTGGTTTTGATTTGACTGTCCGCATAATGGGTTACGCAGTCGCTTAGATTTTCTGCAGCACTCTGTGTATCAGAGTGCGCCGCGGAGCACACCAGCAATCCCATCACAGCTAAAGCTAATTTCATGCCCATATTCCCAGAAGTAACAGAGCGCAAATCGTAGCATGAATTGGGTGAGAGGTGGTGCAAGTGGTTATTTTCCTAAATTATTACAGGAGTTTGCCGATATCACATGCCAAACTTATCAGGAGAAGCAAAGATGGAAAACACAAACCCTCTAGCAGCAATAACATTCATAATTTGGTTCTTCATGTTCATCCCATGCTTGCGCATGGCTCAGAAGGCCGGATTCGGATGGAAAATGGCACTACTGCTGTCTTTTCCCGGATTGCACTTTTTTACTCTTTATCTCTTCGCTTACAAGAAGTGGCCTAGCCTCCCCAATGCTTGATAACTAATAGCAAAAAGCCCACCTAGGTGGGCTTCTGACTTTAAGCGGTAACTTTATTCAATGCAGCATTAGCCCAAGACTCTTCAATCTCAAGCTTGACGATAAGTCTGTCATAAAACAGTTTGACGCTTTTCTTCCATGTATCCAGGCTGATCGATTCGGTAAAATCACAGATTGCATTATAGGCGTCTGTAGAAGGTATTCTCTCGAACCCTCGGCCACTGCATCGTTTGCAGTCACCAATAACCGGCACGCCCTGCCGCTTGCTATCCGCTTCCATCATCGCCTTACCCCTCCCCTTGCAATCGCGGCAGGCTGATGACACCACGCACTTCCCTTTGCACTCAGGACAAAGAACGCGCTCAACATCACGCACCTGATAAGCCGTATTTTCAGGAAGAGACTCAGCAACGCGCTTAATCTCCGTCACCGCACCAGGCCTTTGCGTGCCAAAGCGTGATTTCATGGTGAATACTTCTGCGTCGATGAAGCCAGTGGCATTACAGCATTTACACGGCTTCTTGCTTGAAGCGCTCTGGCAGTAATCGAGAAATGCAAAACTTGCGAGCGTTTGCATTACCTGTCGCTTAATATCCTTATCGAGCTTGCGTAAGGCGGCCACCTTATCGCAGCTTTGAAGAGCATAATCAGTTAACAGGGATACGGCGCGTGCGGCGTCGTTCTCACTTATCCCAACCTTCCCCATAAATGCGCAGTAACCCATCTGAGCCCGTGACATAGCCATACCCATACTCGCGATGTAGTCCGTGCCTGTAAGCGTGTCTGGTGACGTCTGAGGTGACATCCCGCTAAAGTTCTGCGTCTTGGCATAATGGTATTTAACAGTTGATTCAAGCCCCATGATTAGCTCCTCTAATCTTCATTTCCAGCCGGATAATCCGGTAGTTAATCTCCGCCATGCCGCGCATTTTCATTATGCGAAGCCGTCGCCATTTGGCTTTGAGGTATTCGGTCATGCTGCTTCTCTCTGCTTAACCAACGCCCGGAGTAAAACCCTGTAACGCGCACGTATGCGTTCCAGTTCTTCTCTGGTGTATCGGTGAGGGTTGTTGTCTGATTCGAGCGCCTCGACGCGCTGAATGCCGATTTTTGCTATGAGGTTGATGCGGTATGGTCTTTCTTTGGCCCTTGATACTCTCCATAAGCTGGTTGACGCGCCTTTGCCTTAGTAGATCGGTGCGTCACTTTCTCGGAGAATAGGGCTTCTTCAACTGTCATACCTCTTTTGATGCGTTGAATTATGGTTGAGTTAGATACGCGCACCCTGGGATCTCTCGCCCATTCAGTTGGAGTTTTTGTCTCCCCGCCGAACGTGATGGCATGCCTGCGCTTTACCGTGTGCTGTGGTATGTGAACTCGCGCCCTCATGGTGTTGCATGCTCGACATAAAACCCTGAGGTTTTCTGGTTCGTTTTTATCTACCGATTCATCAATATGGTCGATATGAACTGTTTTCCAATTCACTTCCTTTGCACACAACTCACATGGCGGGAGGTTTTCACCGTGACGGTCATAAACCACCTTTCGATGCTCGTATACCATTCCATTAGCCATTGCTAGCGGATGGTCGGGAAGGAAAAGCATTTGATACCCTTTAGAATTGCGTGTTTTGAGCTTACGCTTGCCTATAGTAGTTAGTTCGTATGTGCCATAGCGCATCATTCTGAAGTAATGCATCTGACATATTCCCTTCCCCGGGTAGTGTTTACACTCACGATCGCATCCATCAACTTTGCACTTCATGATGCCTCCATTTCAGTAATGATCACTTCCAGCCGCCCACCTTTAACAACTTCGCAGCGAACCATACGCACGTCATCAATCAGGCTGTCGTCTGCAATGACGCCTGCCTGGGTTAATGAGTCGAGAGGTGCTTTGAATAGGTTGTCTAGGTCACGCCTGGCGCGTGTAGGTGGATATGCGTTGATTTTTACTTTGAGCTTGCCGGAGAGATTGTATTGCTGGTTTGATTCTGCGATTTGTCTGGCTACTACTGAGGTGTATTCCCTTCCCTTTTTGCTTTTTATCTTTCTACCGCGAAACACTGAGAAGAGGTGATTGTTTCCGGGCGGCCATGGTAGCTCTATTCGATATTCATTCATCGCTTCACCTTTCCTTCCCGCAACAGGGCATCTTGTGTGCGAATAACACCTTCCAGATGAGCTATGCGCGCTTCTGTTACTTCGCAGCGCCTTGTGCGTCGGTCTATCTCGTCATGGCATGATGAACAGGCCCATGCGCCGAATAAATCGTCTGGCTTCATTCCGGTTCCGCAAATACCAACCATGCGGTAATGCGCGAGCACTACTGTTTCAGGATTGCCATTGCAAACGCCTGGCAACCTGACCTGGCATTCCCTGCCCCGCGCTTCATTACGTAATTTACTCATCATCGTCTCCCATTGGCCCGTTTGGATCTGATATCAGCCAGAAGTTGAGGCAGTCGGTGCAGGCGTAGACCTCGAATGGTTTGAGGCTTGTTCCACAGCCAACGCAGGCAGTAGCAGATTGCGCGCCATCGCCAGTAGGCTGACTTGATTGGGTTGTGTCGCTCATGGTTCTCCCATTCGATATCGCACTCGCAGTACTCACAGTTAGCTCCGTAGTGATACTTTTCCTCTGAGGTGAGGATGGTGTGGCATCGGCAGCAGCGGTCATGCATTGCCTGCATCTCGCATCATCAGGAAGACAATCATTGCGGCCCGGAGCGGATTTTCATGACAGTTGCCAAATTTATATGCACTCACATTTGTGAAATCCTGAACCGACGCTGATGACCATTTTTGGGTTGTGTCGTCAATAAGAATTGATATGTTATTTTTTTGAATAATCGGCCCGGCATCAGCCCATGAATTGCAGAAGTCATACCAGTGATAATTATTGTTCACATCAACAATTGCAGCTGATCTCTTATCAGCATGGTGCGCGTAACCGATAGGACGAATTCCGGATTTAATTTCCAGCACTCGCTTATTGATTTCAAAATCACTCATCTCGCTATAATTCATAACCTGCTCCACATTGGGTTTTTATACTGCCTGGTTGGTATTGGCTCCTCCCTATACTCTGGCAACAACGCAGTGACAATCCACAGGCGCGGATCGAATGCTAGAGTCTTGGTTGCCTGGATGTTTCGGAGTTTGTATCGGGAGAGGAGTTCGTCAGCGGTGGCTGTATCACAAGGGTCATGCACAAAGGGTGTGATTTTCAATTTCTTCACCTTTGCTTCTGATGCCGCGATTACCTTGCGCCACCATCAGAACCCCGTTGATGACTATATGCTTTTTGGCTTCGAAGTCTCTGGCGTATTCGCGGACGGTATGCCTGCTTATGCCAAGTATTTCGCCAACTTTTGTCTGATTGCCTCTGGTGGTCACCAGTAGCTCAGGAATGGTTTTTATCAGTGCGTTCATGCTGCACTCCCGAATCTGTTAGCCCATTCTGCCGCCTGCGCCGATTCATCACTGAACCTGACGCCACGCTCGGCACCGAAGGCATGTATCAATGTGATTAAGTCCCGCATCTCGCTGACGCGCATCTTGCTTGTTGACTGGCCTAGAACAACGAACCCGCCGTTAATTCCAGGCACTGTCTCCTGCCCTTTCAGGCTGGCGCTGAAGATATGCTTCCACGATTCGCTATCCAGCTTCTTGCCATACCAGACGACCTGACTAGAAACGTCATGCAGGCAGGCCCATAGCATGCGGTTTTGCGCAAGGCTGCGGGTATCTTCCTGGATGGTTACTTGCAGAGGCTTGTCGGTGTCGGTGGGGAGTTGCTGAATGGCGCTGATGCAGTTCTGTTGGATGCTGCTGTTACGCAACAGGAAGGTCATCTTCTCCATAATGTTCAAACCCTTTTGTCGGCGCAGAATTGTTTAATATGTCGCTATCGAAGCTCCAGTTTTTTTCGGAGGTTTCATTTCTGACTCTCTGTTATCAATCATTTTCTGCACCAACACTAAAGCCTCATCAGTGATGCGCTTCTGCTCTGGTGTAGGGTTGGTGTCGTGGATGGTGTCGATGAGTTCGTAGAGATTGCGGAGTGGGTCGCAGACTAACCGATTTTTTGTACTAACACATGTACATAAATCACAGGGCCCTATCGGGATGTTTAGTGACTGATTGAGAGTATGCAGGATTGAAATACGTTGTTGAGTGTTTTGCTGCGGGGAAATTAAAGGATGTGTCGGGATGGAGAAGGATGAGGCGTTATTTACGCACTGATTTCAGAGATAGATGAGTTGCTTGATATCGATTTTCTTTTACCCGCCGTCACACCGTTCTAATGAACACCTATTATGTGCCGATGGGTTAACAGATTGCCAGTCGGAGATAGCATTGTGGTAAAGAGATCGCGGGCGCTTGCGGTTTCGTGCATGCGGCGTAGTGTGGAAGCGCTATTAAGACGGCGGTACATCAGACAATCAAGTGGAGAACGCCCCATGTGGGCAATAGATTGGGGTTATTGTTGATCTTAACATTGTATTATTTGTAATTTTTATTGGTGTTTCCCTGGTATTGCGACACTCACTTCGTGGGATACGGCCAGGCGTGATCAATCCCTGTGGAAGACAGGACGCCGGTAGCCAGTAAATAAATCACCACCAACGCAAAGAATATAATTGCTGATATTTCAACGATTTTAATCAGACTGTGTTTAGCCATTAATAACCCCCTTTTGATTGCGTGTATTTGACCTTCACCTCTTACCTTAGAGTGTTACCGGTAAAGTACAAGCCCCGTTCACAAAATGAAACATAAAGCCATGCTTATATATTGTGACCAGTTTGTTACAAGCGTACGGATTGTCGCGGAGGCGCGCTTTAAGGGGACAATGGACACTGAGCAGGAAGGCGGGCAATGCACAGGAGTGACAAACGGCAAAGGCACCGTGCTCGCACCTTTGCCGGGTGAAGGGGGATTATCCGACGCCCAACGCTGATTTCACCTCTTGTGCGATTTTCTCAACCTGTGGGCCATAAATCACCTGCACATCCTGTTCGCTCACGCGGTTAATACCATTCGCGCCGGTACGCATTAACGTCTGATCCACCACTTCTTTCATGTCTTTGACGCGAACCCGCAAACGCGTGAAGCAGCAATCGACATCCTCTATATTGGCCGCCCCGCCCAGTCCGCTGATGATCACGTTAGTGCGCTCGCTGGCTTCAACAAGCTGGGGTTTTTCATCGTCCGTTTCCCGCCCGGGCGTTTCGACATGCATGCGCGTAATCACATAACGAAACGCGTAGTAATAAACCGGTGCGTAGATTGCCCCAAGCACCAGCGTCCACCACCAGTGGGTTTTACTGCCACCCAGCACGCCGAAGACCACCAGATCGATAATGCCGCCCTGCACATTACCAATCATCAGATGTAGCATCGACATCAGCATAAATGACAGGCCCGTTAGAAATGCATGCAGCAGATAGAGCACCGGCGAAACAAAAATAAAGCAGAACTCCAGCGGTTCGGTGATCCCGGTGGTAAAGGACGTCAGCGCGCCGGCCATGACCAGCGCCTTAACGCGCTGTTTATGCTCAGGCCTTGCGGTGTGATAGATCGCCAGGGCCGCGGCCGGCAGGCCAAACATCATGACCGGTATTTTTCCCTGCGCCAGAAACTGCGTGGCGGTGCGGAGCGTCGCATCAGGAATCATCCCGGGATGGGTCAGCGAGGTATTGAAGATATTCAACGCACCAACAATCGTCTGCCCGTCCACGATGGCCATACCGCCGATGGGCGTAAAGCGCACGGTTTCATTCAGGATGTGATGCAGGCCCGTCGGGATCAGAATACGTTCTGAAGCGCCCAGCAGGAACGCACCATACTGCCCGCTCCGACCGATCATCTGTCCTACCCAGGCAATACCTTCACCGATAGTGGGCCAGACGAGCGCCAGAAGCACGCCGATCAGCGGCAGGAAAACCACCGTCACGATGGGCACAAAACGGCGTCCGCCAAAGAAACTGATCGCTGTGGGGAGCTGCTGCGTATAAAAGCGGTTATGCAACATGACGGTAAGCAGTCCGGCAATCACGCCGCCCAGCACGCTCATGTTATAGGTGAAAATGCCCAGCATCTGGATATATTCCGCCGAGGTCATCATGGCCGTGGTTTGATCCATTCCGGCCTGCTGCAGCGCCTGAGGTGTGGTCGTGGCGGCGGTAATGCCCCTGGCGGCCAGCGTGGCGTTAATGCCGACATTCATGGCGATATAGCCGATAACTGCGGCAAAGGCTGCCGTCGGCTTTTCCGCTTTTGCCAGCCCGATGGCGCTGGCCACGGCAAAGAACAGCGGCAGATTAGCAAAGAGCGCGCCTGCGACTTTGCGAATAAACCCGATGATAAGCTGGGCAACCTGCATCTGTGCGAAGGCTTCACCGGTGACGGCGGGATTCTGCATGGCGGCTGCCAGCCCCAGAAAGATGCCGGCCGCCGCAATCACCGAAATCGGCATCATCAACGCCTTGCCAAACGCATGGATCTGGCTGGTCAGTTGTTTCATGGTGTCGCGCCCTTTTCTGTATTAAACAGCAAGTATTAGCGCGATGTGCCGATAACACCCGTTATGGCAAGGTTACGAAAAGGTAAAACATGAACACCATCACACTTGGCGTGCCCCACGATAAACGCCAGCTATCGCACCATTAAGCCAATCAATTAGACAAGCTTTGTCGTGAATAGCACACTAATCTTTACCATCAGGATATATCCTTGCAACATTCGTCCAACATAAAAATAAGCCTGCACACATGATGAAATTTAAGCGTCAAATTAAGCCATACCGTGCCGCAGCGGGCGGCTGGGGTTCACTGGAAGCCACCACACGTTTTGTTTTCGACAGTAAAGCTGCGCTGAAAAATTTGCGTAACCTCATGCGCATGAACAAAGCACGCGGCTTCGACTGCCCGGGCTGTGCCTGGGGCGATGACAATAAAAGTACCTTTAGCTTCTGCGAAAACGGTGCGAAAGCCGTCACCTGGGAAGCCACGCGCCGCGTTGTTGATACCGACTTTTTTGCCAAACACAGCGTGGCAACCCTGTATGCACAAAGCGACTATTTTCTGGAATATCAGGGCCGCCTGACACATCCGTTGCGCTACAACGCCGAAAGCGATCATTACGAACCCATCAGCTGGGATGATGCCCTTGCGCTCATCGCACAACATATTAAAGCGATGGATAACCCGGATCAGATGGAGCTATACACCTCTGGTCGCGCCAGTAATGAAGCCTCCTGGCTTTATCAGCTGTTCGGCCGCATGTTGGGCACCAATAACTTCCCGGACTGCTCCAATATGTGTCACGAGGCAAGCGGTGCGGGCCTGAAACGCAGCATCGGCGTGGGTAAAGGCACCATCCGTCTTGACGATTTTGACCATGCCGATGCCATTTTTGTCTTTGGCCAAAATCCAGGGACAAACCATCCGCGCATGCTGCACAGCCTGCGTCACGCCGCCGACCATGGCGCAAAAATCGTGACCTTTAACACGCTACGCGAGCGCGGTCTGGAACGTTTTGCCGATCCGCAAAAGCCGCTGGAAATTGTCACGTCTAAAGCGGGCACCATCAGCTCTGCCTATTACCAGCCGCATCTGGGCGGTGATATGGCTGCCGTTCGCGGCATGGTGAAAGCCCTGCTGGAAACGCATCGTGCACGCCTTGCGGCGGGCGAAAGCGGCCTGTTCGACCAGGCTTTCCTGAATGCCAAAACCCATGGCGTTGAGGCCTATTTTGAAGCAGTTGATAACACCGACTGGATGCAGATTGTGGCGCAGTCCGGCCTGACAGAGGCGCAAATCCGCGAAGCGGCGGCAATTTATCAGAGTGCCGATCGGGTTATTTGCACCTGGGCGATGGGCATCACCCAACACAAGCATTCGGTTGATACCGTGCGTGAAATCACCAACCTGCAGCTGCTGTTTGGGCAGTTAGGCAAAAAAGGGGCGGGCCTGTGCCCTGTTCGCGGTCACAGTAATGTTCAGGGTAACCGCACCATGGGCATTGATGAAAAACCGGCTAAGCCTTTCCTCGACGCGCTGGGTCAGCACTTTGGCTTCGAACCCCCGCGTGCTGCAGGCCACAATACTGTTGAAGCGCTCAACGCCATGCTGCGTGATGAAATCAAAGTGCTTATCGCGCTCGGGGGCAACCTCGCAGCGGCGGCACCGGATTCTCCGCGTACCGAAGAAGCCTTGTCCCGTTGTGGTCTGACGGTGCACATCAGCACCAAGCTTAACCGCAGCCACCTCGTGCCGGGTCATGAAGGACTGATTCTGCCTACGCTGGGCCGCACCGAGCGCGATCTGCAGGCTACGGGTAACCAGTTCATTACGGTCGAAGACTCCTTCAGCATGGTTCATGCCTCTGAAGGCGTGGGGATTCCGTTGGCGGAGACGCAGCGTTCTGAAACCTCAATTGTGGCGAGTATTGCTCACGCGGTTCTCGGTGATGACAAGGTGAAGTGGTTAGATCTGGCGGCGGATTACAACCTGATTCGCGATCATATCGCGGCAACGATTCCGGGTTTTGCCGACTTCAATACCAAATGCGATCAGCCTGGCGGGTTCTATCTTGGCAACGCGGCGGCAGAACTGCGTTTTAATACGCCGACCGGCAAGGCTGAGTTTAGCCCTGCTGCGCTGCCCCACTCGCTGTTTCCGCAGTTGGATCAGGACGTGCCCTTCACGCTGCAAACGCTGCGTTCGCACGATCAGTACAACACGACGATCTACGGTCTCGACGACCGCTATCGCGGCGTTTACGGTCAGCGCGAAGTCGTCTTCATCAACCCCGATGACATGGCTGAATTAGGGTTCAGCGAAGGGCAGAATGTGGATATTGAAACGCTGTGGAATGATGGCGTCACGCGTCGCGTCAGCGGCTTCAAGCTGGTGCCTTATAACATTCCTCGCGGCAACCTGGCCGCCTACTATCCTGAAACCAACCCGCTGGTTCCGTTAAACAGCTTCGGTGATATCAGCGGCACGCCCACCTCAAAATCCGTGCCGGTTAAGCTCGAACTGACGCAGGCGCTGGCAACCCAACGCATCGCCTGATTCAGGCTTTTCTCCAGGCAAAAAGCCGGTTCGTCCGGCTTTTTGCCTTGCCGCGAGACCCCGATTCGCGTAAAACTGTCAGCCGCTATTAGGCCACGAAACGTAAAAATCATGTTCCAGGATAATCCGCTGCTTGCGCAGCTTAAAGAGAAGCTTCACTCGCAAACGCCTCGTGCAGAAGGCGTTGTTAAAGGCACCGAAAAGGGATTCGGCTTTCTGGAAGTCGATGCACAGAAAAGTTATTTCATCCCGCCGCCACAGATGAAAAAAGTGATGCATGGCGACCGTATCGTTGCCATCGTCCACAGCGATAAAGATCGCGAAAGTGCCGAGCCTGAAACGCTGGTCGAGCCCTTTCTGAGCCGTTTTGTTGGCCGCGTGCAGAAAAAAGATGACCGCCTTTCTATCGTGCCCGATCATCCTCTGCTCAAAGACGCGATTCAGTGTCGTCCGGTCCGTGGACTGAGCCATGATTTCCAGAATGGCGACTGGGCCGTGGCAGAAATGCGTCGCCATCCCTTAAAAGGCGACCGTGGCTTTTATGCCGAACTCACCGAATTTATCGTTAAAGCCGACGACCACCTTGCACCGTGGTGGGTGACACTGTCACGTCATAATCTGGAGCGTGAAGCGCCAGAAATCGGCTTTGGCGAGATGCTGGACGAAAGCCTGACGCGTGAAGACCTGACCGCGCTGGATTTTGTGACCATCGACAGCGCCAGCACGGAAGATATGGACGATGCGCTGTATGCTGAAGCGCTGGACGATGGCGCCCTGCGTCTGACTATCGCCATTGCCGATCCGACCGCTTATGTTGCCGAAGGCAGCGAGCTGGATAAGCTGGCGGCGCAGCGTGCCTTTACCAACTACCTGCCGGGCTTCAATATTCCCATGCTGCCGCGCGAGCTGTCTGACGATGTCTGCTCGCTGCGCCCTGACGTGCGTCGGCCGGTTCTGGCCTGCCGCGTGACCGTGGCTCAGGATGGAAGCCTGGCGGACGATGTGCAGTTCTTTGCGGCCTGGATCGAGTCCAAAGCCAAACTGGTGTACGACGAGGTTTCAGACTGGCTGGAAAACAGTGACGAATGGCAACCACAGAGCGACGCGATTGCTGACCAGATTCGTCTGCTGCACCGCCTGTGCCTGTCACGCGCCGAGTGGCGTCAAAACCACGCGCTGGTGTTTAAAGATCGCCCGGACTATCGTTTCCTGCTGGGCGAAAAAGGCGAAGTGCTGGAAATCGTCGCCGAACCGCGCCGCATAGCGAACCGGATTGTTGAAGAAGCGATGATTCTGGCGAACATCTGTGCCGCCAACGTCCTGCGCGAAAAGCTGGGCTTTGGTATTTACAACGTCCATGCCGGTTTTGACGCAGCAAACGCCGAACAGGCCGCCGCTGTCCTGGCAACTCACGGCATCACGGCCGATCCGCAGGCGATCACCACGCTCGACGGTTTCCGCGTACTGCGTCGTGAGCTGGATGCGCAGCCTACTCAGTTCCTTGACAGCCGCATTCGTCGTTTCCAGACCTATGCAGAGATCACCACCGAGCCGGGCCCGCACTTTGGTTTGGGACTGGAAGCCTATGCCACCTGGACCTCACCGATTCGTAAGTTTGGCGATATGATCAACCATCGTCTGCTGAAGGCGATCGTGCGCGGCGAACCCATCGGCCGTCCGGACGATGCGCTGACAGTCACCATGAGCGAGCGTCGTCGTCTAAACCGCATGGCCGAGCGCGACGTGGGTGACTGGCTCTATGCCCGCTATCTGTCGCCGTTTGCCGCAACTGACCGCAAGTTTAGCGCAGAAATCATTGATGTATCGCGTGGTGGCATGCGCGTCCGTCTGCTGGAAAATGGCGCCGTCGCGTTTATTCCTGCGCCGTTCCTGCATGCCGTGCGCGATGAGCTGGTGTGCAGCCAGGAAAGCGGTACGGTACAGATTAAAGGTGACGTGGTTTACCGCGTATCCGACGTGATTGACGTGACCATTGCGGAAGTTCGCATGGAAACACGCAGCGTTGTTGCACGCCCTGCCGCCTAAGACACCACCGTCGGAACAGCACAGCCTGCTCCGACGGTCTTTTTTCCTCCGCCTGCCCCTGTATCTTCGCGTTAAATTTGCTCCACGCTTCACAGTTTTATCTTTATTAACTTCCACTTACATTACATTACATTAACGTTAGCTCGTTGTATCCGATCGCCTTCCATTCGGTCTCTACAAGGAGTGAGTTATGAAGAACGTCAAAAACGGCGTGCTCTGGCTGGCAGTGGCGTTAATTGGCGCGGGTGCGTTCGCGATGCTGGCGCTTAACCGCGGCGAGCACGTCAACGCAGTCTGGCTGGTGATTGCCGCCGTAGCCTGTTACAGCATCGCTTATCGTTTTTACAGCCTGTTTATTGCCCGCAACATTTTTGAACTGGACGATCGCCGTCTTACCCCCGCCGAGCGCCTCAGCGATGGTCTTGACTATGTGCCCACCAATAAGTGGGTGCTGTTCGGTCACCACTTTGCGGCGATCGCGGGCGCCGGGCCGCTGGTCGGCCCTATTCTGGCGGCCCAGATGGGCTTTCTGCCAGGCACGATCTGGATCCTGATTGGGGTTATGATGGCGGGCGCGGTGCAGGACTTTCTGATCCTGTTTATCTCTACGCGACGTGACGGCCGTTCCTTAGGTGAAATGGCCCGTCAGGAGCTGGGCGCCTTTGCCGGGGTTATTACCATGCTGGGTGCGCTGGGCGTGATGATCATCATTCTCTCCGCGCTGGCGCT
Organism: Pantoea ananatis LMG 2665; assembly: GCF_000710035.2. GTDB lineage: Bacteria > Pseudomonadota > Gammaproteobacteria > Enterobacterales > Enterobacteriaceae > Pantoea > Pantoea ananatis. The sequence goes on from NZ_JMJJ01000005.1 coordinate 15,346, forward strand.
GGTGGTGGTTAAAGCCCTTGCGAACAGCCCGTGGGGGCTGTTCACCATTGCAGCAACGATTCCTATCGCCCTGTTTATGGGCATTTACATGCGCTTTCTGCGCCCGGGTAAGATCGCCGAAGTCTCCTTGATCGGTTTTGTGCTGATGATGGCGGCCATTATCTACGGTGGTGATGTGGCTCAGCATCCTTACTGGGGCCCGTTCTTCACACTGAAAGGCACCTCTCTGACCTGGGTACTGGTCATCTATGGTTTTATCGCCTCGGTGCTGCCGGTCTGGCTGCTGCTGGCTCCCAGAGATTACCTGTCTACTTTCCTGAAAATCGGCGTAATTGTCGGGCTGGCCGTTGGCATCGTCTTTGCCATGCCAGAACTGAAAATGCCCGCTGTGACCAAATTTATTGATGGCTCAGGCCCGGTTTTTTCCGGCGCCCTGTTCCCGTTCCTGTTTATCACCATTGCCTGTGGCGCCATCTCCGGCTTCCATGCGCTGGTCTCCAGCGGCACCACGCCGAAGCTGATTGAGCGTGAAAGCCATATTCGCTTTATCGGTTACGGCGCGATGCTGATGGAGTCGTTTGTGGCAATCATGGCGCTGATATGCGCCTCCGTGCTGGACCCAGGCGTTTACTTTGCGATGAACGCCCCTGCTGCACTGATTGGCACTACGGTAGAAAATGCCGCTCAGGTGATTAACGGCTGGGGCTTTGTCGTCACACCTGAAATGTTAAGCGGTATCGCCAGAGACGTGGGAGAAACCTCAATTCTGTCACGCGCCGGGGGCGCGCCAACCTTTGCGGTCGGCATGGCGCACATCATTACGGAGGTGTTCAACAGCCGCGCGATGATGGCCTTCTGGTATCACTTTGCCATCTTATTTGAAGCCTTGTTTATCTTAACCGCCGTGGATGCCGGTACGCGCGCTTGCCGGTTTATGGTGCAGGATCTGGTCGGTACGGTTGTGCCTTCACTGGCCAATAACCGCTCATGGGTCGGCAACCTTTCCGGCACGACCGTGGCCGTTGCAGGTTGGGGTTTCTTCGTTTATCAGGGCGTGATCGATCCTCTGGGCGGGATTAACACGTTGTGGCCACTGTTTGGTATTGGTAATCAGATGCTGGCATCGATGGCGCTGATTCTGGGCACGGTCGTGCTGTTTAAGATGAAAAAGCAGCGCTATGCGTGGGTGACGATTCTGCCCACTATCTGGCTGTTTATTACGTCGATGACAGCGGGTTGGCAAAAAATTTTCCACGAAAAACCGTCAATTGGTTTTCTTGCTCAGGCCAATAAATTCCGCAAAGGCCTGGATGATGGCGTGATCATCGCCCCCGCGAAAACCGTGGCCGATATGCAAACCATCGTATTCAGTAACCAGATTAATGCTGCCCTGTGCGGGTTCTTTATGCTGGTTGCCGTTACGATGCTGATTGCGGCCTTCTTTGTCATTCGTCGCGCGCTGCGTAGCGATGTGCCCACTACGCATGAGTCAGACATATCCTTACGTAAGGAGCTTCGTCATGGTTGACAGCATCCATCGCGTAGCGCGCCCACAGGGTCGCTGGCATATAATGCGCTGCACGTTGCTTTCCAGGCCAAAACCCGTGGGTTTTCGCTGGCGAGCGCTGTGGCAGGGACTTCAGCAAAGTTTTCGTTTGATGGTCGGCGTGCAGGATTACCCGAAATATCTGCAGCATATGCGGCAACATCATCCTGACATTACGCCGATGAGCGAGCGGGACTTTCATCGTTATTGTCTGGATGCCCGCTTCCCCAGCCAGGCCGGAAAGCTGGGAAAATGTCCGTGCTGAACAGAAAGTGTGCCCCGCTTCGGCGGGTTTTTTTCTGCCCGTTTTTTCTGGAAAGCAAAATAAATACAGTTTCGTCTTGTGCTGGCGTCAGTTGATGAATACTGTTGCTAAAATAACGAGATAACGCCAGCAATGTACTTCCTGGAGGGAGTGACCATGACCGATGAACAAGGGCAATCGTTGTTGTATACCTTGTTTGGTACAACCAGCCCTCATTGGCGATTAACCGCAGACAGTGATGCGCTGCTTTTTGCCTTAGATGAATCATCGAACACCAGCGTTGCTGTGCCACTGACGCCCGGCCAGTGCAGTTTATTGCGCGCGATGCCCGTTATTACTTCCAGTATTAATCTGACGTTAACGATTCACGGCGAGCAGGTCGCCATGCATTTTGTTGGCCGGCGGATCAACCAGTCCGTGTGGGCGGGCACCGCTTCGGCATGGGGCGATACGTCGGCGGTGGCGCGCGACCTGACGCTGGGCCTGTCATTTGCTGAACAGGTCGTGTCGGAGGCCAACTCGGTCATCGTTATCCTTGATCAGCGCGGCAACATTCAACGCTTTAACCGCCTCAGCGAAGAGTATACCGGCCTGTATGAACAGGATGTGATCGGCCGTAATGTTTTCCAGCTGTTTATGACAAAACAGGAAGCCGCGGCCTCACGCAGGAACATCGCAGGGTTCTTTCGCGATGGAAATTCCTACGAAGTGGAACGCTGGATCAAGACGATGAAAGGACAGCGACTGTTTCTTTTTCGTAATAAGTTCGTTCACAGTGGCAGCGGTAAAAATGAAATTTTCCTCATCTGTTCAGGAACGGATATTACGGAAGAACGCCGTGCGCAGGAGCGCCTGCGCGTGATGGCCAACACCGATGGCATCACTGGCCTGCCCAATCGCCACGCGATTCACCAGCAAATCAGCCATGCGCTGGAGCGGGCTGAGGGCAGTGAAACCGGCGTGGTCTACCTGGATTTAGATAATTTCAAAAAAGTGAATGATGCCTACGGTCATATGTTCGGCGATCAACTGTTGCAGGCCGTTTCCCTGGCGATTCTGAGCTGTCTGAGCAAGAACCAGACGCTTGGACGGCTGGGCGGTGACGAGTTTGTGGTGCTGGCTGAGCACACCAGTCAGGCTGCGCTGGAAGCAATGGCTACGCGCATTCTCGATCGCCTGCGTCAGCCTTTCCGCATCGGCCTCATCGAGGTTTACAGCGGCTGCTCCGTCGGGATTGCCCTGGCTCCGCTACACGGAGAGGACCGTGAGTGTCTGATTCGTAACGCTGATACGGCGATGTATCACGCCAAAGAGAACAACCGTGGCAGCTATTGTGTTTTTGCCGAAGAGATGAACCGCCGGGTTTTTGAATATCTCTGGCTCGACACCAACCTGCGTAAAGCGCTGGAGCAGGACCATTTATTAGTGCACTACCAGCCCAAAGTGGATGCTGACGGTAAAGTGCGCAGTGCGGAAGCGCTGGTTCGCTGGAACTCACCCGAGCGCGGGCTGGTTTCACCCGGGGAATTTATTCCCTACGCGGAAGAATCCGGGCTGATCGTGCCACTGGGTCGCTGGGTCATGCTTAACGTGCTGAAGCAAATTATTGCCTGGCGGGAGCAGAATATTTATCTGCGCGTCGCGGTTAATGTCTCGGCGCGCCAGTTACTCGACCAGACAATCTACAGTGACCTGAAACAAGCCCTGACGGATGCCGGTTTAACCGAGTGCCCGGTGGATATCGAACTGACGGAAAGTTGCCTGATTGAGAATGAAGCCGAAGCGCTCAAGCTGATGCGTAAATTTCAGGAACTGGGTGCCCAGATTCACCTTGATGACTTTGGCACCGGTTATTCCTCCCTTTCACAGCTGGCGCGCGTCCCTATTAATGCCATCAAACTGGATCAAAGCTTTATCCGTAATGTGAATAAACGTCCCGTTTCTCAGTCACTCGTCAGGGCGATTGTTGCGGTAGCGAAGGCGCTTGATTTGCAGGTGATTGCCGAAGGTATTGAAACCGTCGATGAAGAAGCCTTTGTGTTAAAAAGCGGCGTCGATGGGCGGCAAGGCTATTTTTACGCAAAACCAATGCCCGCCGATCAGTTTGGGCACTGGCTGGCTCAGCATCCTGCCCGCGTGTAATTATCTAACCCGCTTTACGCAGTGATGCGCTGTGGCGGTTTTGTAACTGGACTAAACGTTCCATATAGGCAATATCCTTCGCTTCAAGCGTGAATGCATAATCTACCCAGTCCTCGGTGATATCCATCAGTTCCGCGCGTGACAGCTGCAGTACCCGCTGGCGCGCCTTTAGCATGGCGCGTACGCCATTGAGCTTAGGTCGCAGCGTATCGATAAAGGTGCGGGTGGCGCGGTAGCTGTCGCCCGGCTGGAAAACCTTATCGACCAGACCACGGGTTTCATACCATTCGGCACTGTGCGATTCGCCTTCCATAATCAGCTCTTCAGCCAGTTTCATGCCCGAACGCCGCGCGACTAATGAGTAGCCGCCCATTCCGGGAAACAGGTTAAAGGCGATTTCCGGAAACCCCATCCGCGCATTGTTTTGCGCCAGAATAAAGTGATGGGCCAGCGCGGCTTCAAAACCGCCGCCTAACGCACTGCCTTCAATCATCGCCAGCGTTACCGCGCCGGTGTCAAATCCACGTGCCGCCGAGTGGATGCAGTCAACGCAGGCACGGGCATAAGCACGTAACGCTTCGCGCCGGTTGTTGCGGATACATTCCACAAAAAAGCGCAGATCGCCACCGGCATTAAACATTTGTGGGACTAACGAGCCGGTGACCCAGAAGTCGATAGGTAAGCCCGATCGCTGCGCCGTGTAACTCAGATTCATGATCTCTTCAATCAACTCATGATTAAAACTGGGTCGTGGCTGGGCGCGCAACATCATCCACATGGTGCGACGTCCTTCCTCGTAATAGGCAACTAACTGCGTGGTTTGTCCGGCTTCGGAAAACAGTCTGCATGTGGGTTGGTTAATCACGGTCATTGTCTCATCCTCTATTATTTTGATGCGCTAATTGCGCCACATCAGCCTAATCCAGAGTGAGGCCAGACCAAATGAGAGATTGATTTACAACATAAATTCCAGAGTGATCCCCGATGCACCACCTTTAAATGATTAGTAGACTTTCTTGATATCCCCAGCCTTTACCACAGAAAGGCGCGAACCGATAACCGGCATTGATGAGACTGTCCTTCCCTTAAGGCTCGCTCATCACGAGCCATTTCGGGACGCAGGCACCGCTGCGCCCCAGGCATTATTTCTGGCCGTACCAGGCATTTTCACCGTGTTTGCGCAAATAGTGCAGATCAAGCAGGGTCTGCTGAATGGGAGGCAGCCCGGCCGTGAGCTGCTGGCTAAACAATCCCATGTAAGCCACTTCTTCCAGTACCACTGCACTGTGGACGGCCGCATGTGCGTCTTTGCCCCAGGCGAAAGGCCCGTGAGAATTCACCAGCACGGCAGGAATGGCCGAAGGAGAAAGTCCGCGCTCGGCGAAGGTTTCAATGATCACCTCCCCCGTATTCCACTCATACTGATTTTTGATTTCTTCATCGCGCATGGCTCGGGTGCAGGGAATCTCACCGTAAAAGTCGTCCGCGTGGGTGGTGCCCCACGCGGGGATGGCACGTCCGGCCTGCGCCCAGATGGTGGCATGACGTGAATGCGTATGGACGATTCCGCCAACATCAGGCCAGGCCAGGTAGAGTGCCCGGTGCGTAGCCGTATCGGATGAAGGCCGTTTTTCGCCTTCCACCACATCGCCGGTCGCCAGGTTGACCACCACCATGTCCTCCACTTTCATGACATCGTAACTGACGCCAGAAGGTTTAATCACTAACAGACCTTGCTCACGGTCAATCGCGCTGACGTTTCCCCACGTGAAGGTGACAAGGTTGTATTTGGGGAGATCCAGGTTGGCTTCCAGGACCTGTTGTTTAAGGTGCTCCAGCATTTTTTTCTCCTGCTGAGAAGGGTTTTCATAGTGTGCGGAGCAGGCAGAAAAAACGTTATGGAGCAAATAGCTAAAAAGCAGCGGAAAATGGCTGTGAATGAAAAATTGTGTCGCGAATTAAGAATTTTCCATCTTCGGAAATTCTGCAAAATGAATAGAATTCTGTCAGGCATCAGACAGGTCCATCTGTTAATGATGCTTTTCAGCCGCTACAAGCAGATTGTCCATGGTGTCTGGCATTTTTATACTGAAAGGATGCGGTAATCATGCCTCACAGGCGGCCTGAAAAAATTTCACAGCTATACTTACTGTGTTGCATCTGCATACACAATAAAGGAGAAGTTCATGACAATTACAATGAAAAAAGTGACCGCCGCTGTCCTGGCGACCACGCTGGTTGTGGCGTTGAGCGGCTGTTCGAACTGGTCTAAACGCGACCGTAACACTGCGATTGGCGCAGGTGCCGGCGCAATTGGTGGCTCTGTATTAACCAACGGCAGCGCGCTGGGTACCGTGGGTGGTGCAGCTGTGGGTGGTATTATCGGTCACCAGGTTCACTAAGCACGCTATAACAATAAATCACGGCTACGCAGCGCATCTACATAATAAAAAACCGGACTACCTTGTAGTCCGGTTTCTTCTTTCAACCCCCAGCCAGTTTTACCTTCATCCCTTTGGCCTCCAGCAGGCTTTTTAATAAATCGCGCTTGTCGCCCTGGATTTCGATCACGCCCTCTTTCACCGACCCGCCACAACCGCATTTTTTCTTCAGTTCAGCGGCCAGCTGGTTCAGTGCTGCCTCATCCATATCGACGCCAGAAATCAGGCAGACACCTTTGCCTTTGCGTCCGCTGGTCTGGCGCTGAATGCGAACAATGCCGTCGCCTTTGGGCCGTTCCGCCTTTTGTTCGGGCTGAGTGATACGGCCAGCGTCGGTTGAATACACCAAGGGATTATCGCGACTCATTTTACGCTCTCCAAATCCTGCAACAGCGCCTTAAGCGTCGCTGCGGGGTCCGCTGACTGCGTAATGGGACGTCCTATTACCATATAATCGACGCCAGCAAGGCGGGCCTGCTGTGGCGTCATAACGCGGCGCTGATCGCCCGCGTCGCTTCCCTGAGGCCTAATGCCGGGAGTAACCAGCTTAAAATCATGACCGATCGCCTGTTTGAACCGCGCGGCTTCATGTGCGGAGCAGACAACCCCATCAAGACCGCATTCGCGCGTGAGTTTTGCCAGGCGTTCAGCCTGCTCTGCAGGAGACAGCGTGATGCCCAGGCCAAGTAAATCTTCGGCATCCATGCTGGTCAGCACGGTGACGGCAATCAGTAACGGCGCCTGCTCACCATAGGGAAGAAGCGCTTCACGGGCGGCATTCATCATGCGTGCTCCGCCGCTCGCATGAACGTTCACCATCCAGACGCCAAGATCGGCGGCAGCAGCGACCGCGCGGGCGGTGGTATTAGGGATATCATGAAATTTCAGGTCGAGAAAGATGTCAAACCCACGCTGTTGCAGGGTTTTTACCAGCGTTGGGCCGAACAATGTGAACATTTCTTTGCCCACTTTCAGGCGGCAGCTGCCCGGCTCTATCTGATCGACAAAATGCAGTGCGCTTTTCATATCGTGGTAATCAAGCGCCACTAACACCGGTGAAGTCTGGGATAAGGCCATGCTATTTCCTCTGCGGTAGGCACCTGCTGGCGCGTTAGACAAACGGCACGCATTCTACCTGCCCGCTTTTCGCATCACAATCCCTGTTGCGCTGCCAGGCGATAAACGCACGGAGGTCAGGCAATTTCTGCAATTAACAATTCTAGTATGTTGTAACTAAAAAGCATTGAAAACCGAAGACAATAACCAACAGGTTATTGCCCATCCAGTCCGCGAATCGGTTTGACTGATGACCAGGTCCGGCATGACGGACAGTGCCAGTAGAGCGCATGAGCCGTAAAGCCGCATTTCTGGCAGCGATAACGTGGTTTCGTGCGGATTTGCTCGCCGACCAGATCGCGCAGCACCATCAGGCTCTCTTTAGCACGACCATCCTCCGCTTCATGCAGGTGAAACTCCATCAGACGATGGAATACGCGCATGTTGGGGTGACGCTGTAACTGGTTATTGATGTAGTTTTGCGCCGCTTCCGCGCCCTGCTCCTGCTCCAGAATCGCGGAAAGATACAGTTCCGCCGCGGCGCCGGTGTTCTCTTCCACACAGCGTTTAAGAAATGCGGCCCAGGCGTCGGGCTGATTAAGACGCTGAAAACAGGTTTCCAACATCGGCAGCGTTTCACTGACCAGCTCTTTATCCTGATCCAGAACACGCTGCAAATGCTCGATAGCTTTGGCGTGCTCCCCTTTCTCCATCAGGATGCGCCCCATCATAATCGAGACGCGTGCGCTCTGACGATCGGCTGACTCCCCCTTTTTCAACAGGGTCATCGCCCTGTCGAGATCGTCGCTGCTCATTGCCTGCAGCGCGAGTTCGCAATAAAAATGGGCAATCTCACCCTTCTGCTTGTCTTTGCCCAGTTTAACCAGCCGCTCAGCCACCTCGATAGCCTGAACCCAGTCGCTGGTTGCCTGATGAATAAGCAACAGCTGTTGCAGTGCACCGATCCTGAAATCTGTCTCATCCGTCAGCTGTTTGAACATGTCTTCGGCGCGGTCATAAAGACCTGCTGCCATATAGTCACGCCCCAGTTGCTGGATGGCCAGCAAGCGTTGTTCGTAGCTTAGCGACGCGCTTTCCATTAAAGACTGATGAATTCGAATGGCGCGGTCAACCTCACCGCGCGAACGGAACAGGTTGCCAAGGGTCAGGTGTGCTTCAACCGTGCCGCTGTCTTCCTTGAGCATGTCAAGAAACAGATCGACCGCTTTATCCTGCTGGTTGGAGAGTAAAAAGTTTACCCCTGCGACGTAGTCACGAGACAGGCGGTTTGATTCCTGTTGCTTATCCTGCTGCGCGCTTCGGCGGCCCATGTACCAACCATAGGCAGCGGCGACAGGAAGTAACAGAAACAGCAGCTCTAACATGGAGACTTATTCCTGCGCGGCCGGCGGTAGCGGTTTACCGACAGGCGCTGGCGTGCTCTGATCAATCTGTGTCTGCAGGCGCTTAACTTTACGTTGTGCATTGGCCAGAGAGACCCGAAGACGTAACCAGAAGAGTCCGCAGATAACCCATCCCAGCAAAAAACCGACGCCGAAAAGCGTTGCCAGTAACGTAGAGATACGGAATTCACCCTGCGCCAGCAGATAGTTAAAGGTGATAACCTGGTCGTTGTGCGCGCCAAGGGTCACGGAAATGATAAAAATGACCAAAACCACTAAAAAAATCAGCAAATATTTCACAGTGCATCCCGTTGTGAGGTTGTCGAATAGAATTATGCCAAAATTACGGCAAAAATACTGCTCCCGGCCGCATCAGACGAAGAGCTTTTGCTCAGTTTCAAGATAAAGATATGGTGCTGAACGGCGCAATTACAATCCTTGTTCCCGTTCAGCCACCTCCTGCTTCTCTTCCGGTGGCAGGCTGAGCGGCCCACAGAAGCGTTGAGCAAGCCAGGTTGCCACCACGACAAACACCCAGGAAATGAATGTTGCCACGGCCAGATCGCGCGGCCAGTGCATGCCCAGCAGCAGGCGACTGCCCATGACGCCTGTCGCCCAGAGTCCGACAAGCACAATCGTTTTGTAATGCCGGCGTGGCCAAAGTAAACCGATGACCAGTAAGGCCCAACTGGCGGCAAACATCGTGTGTCCCGACGGGAAGGCAAACCCTGTTTCAAAGGCCCAGTGCTTTTTCAACCAGCCCGGAATATGGGATTCATCCGCAATCAGCGCCGTAACGCGCTGGCCACGTTGCTCACGATTCAGTTGGTAAAAGGTCTTGTCGTCCAGCCCGTGGGTTTTCTCCAGCCAGACGACATAGGGCCGGGGTTCCTGCACCTGCTCTTTGATAAAGGATTTTGTGTATTGACCGGCCAGGATGGTGGCATTCATGATCACCAGGAGCAGCAGCGCCGGTTTGAGCCTGAAACGCAGGCACCACAGCACCCACGCGCTTAAAATCAGGCTGGTCAGCATTCCCCACGGCCGTGTGACCGTTTCGGTCATCCAGAACAAGACCTTAAGAAAGGTATTACTTTCGCCAGGCTGCCATTGCCAACCGGACAACCATACTGCAACCGGCATAATAAGCAGCAGCAGCATTCCCGCCAGCGTCCGTTGAAAGATTTTAATCATCCCTTTTCCTTTTTCCCGGTAAAAACCTGTTGCGAAAGCATAACTTTAGCTTAAAAAAGAATAACATAACCTTTTAAGATTAGATAATCGTGCTTTATCACAACAATCGTTTACACAGATTAACAGCCTGCCTCGCGGTTGTGGCACAATATTCCACGTTTGTCGGGCCGCATCGGCCTGTGCACTATTATGATGATAGTGCATCCTTTGAGGGTTCTGGAGAGTCACATGCAGCTTAAACGGGTGGCAGAAGCCAAACTGCCCACGCCATGGGGAGATTTCCTGATGGTAGGTTTTGAAGAACTGGCAACCGGTCATGACCATGTTGCCCTGGTCTTTGGCGATATTAACGATAATCAACCAGTCCTGGCTCGTGTTCATTCCGAGTGTCTGACTGGCGATGCGCTGTTCAGCCTGCGTTGCGACTGCGGCTTCCAACTTGAAGCGGCCCTGAATGCCATTGCTGAAGAAGGCCGCGGTGTACTGCTCTATCACCGCCAGGAAGGTCGTAACATCGGCCTGCTGAACAAGATTCGTGCCTATGCGTTGCAGGATAAAGGCTACGACACCGTTGAAGCCAATCATCAGTTGGGCTTTGCCGCTGACGAACGTGACTTCACGCTGTGTGCCGATATGTTTAAATTACTGGGCGTAAATGAAGTTCGGCTGCTCACTAACAATCCACGGAAAGTGGAAATTCTGGGTGAAGCCGGGATCAATATTGTTGAGCGGGTGCCGTTGGTTGTCGGGCGCAATCCTGAGAATGCGCACTATCTTGATACCAAGGCAGAAAAAATGGGTCATCTTCTGCCGAAGTCCTGAATGAAACAGCCGGGTTTCCCCGGCTGATTTATCAGTTCAGCATGTTACGAATCACGTAGTGCAGAATACCGTCGTTTCGGTAATAGGTCAGTTCATTACCGGTATCAATACGGCAACGCGTATCCAGCTTCTCCTGACTGCCATCTGCGCGCGTTAGCGTGACAGAAACGGTGCATCCGGGTTTAAGCTGCGCCAGGTTTTCCACATCTATCGCCTCATCCCCTTTCAGACCTAACGTTTTACGCGTTACGCCCTGAGGGAACTCCAGCGGCAAAATCCCCATACCAATCAGGTTGGAACGGTGAATACGTTCGAAGGATTCCGCAATTACCACGCGGACGCCTTGCAAACGCGGCCCTTTCGCCGCCCAGTCACGGCTCGATCCTGAACCGTACTCTTTACCCGCAATCACCGCCAGGGGAATGCCGTCAGCCTGATATTTCATCGCCGCGTCATAAATGGCCAACTGCTCACCGCTGGGGTAGTGTTTGGTGTAACCCCCTTCCACGCCGGGCACCATTTCATTTCGAATACGGATATTCGCAAAGGTCCCGCGCATCATCACTTCGTGGTTGCCGCGCCGTGAACCGTAGGAGTTAAAATCATTCCGCTTCACGCCGTGGGACAGCAGATAGCGACCGGCCGGACTTTCCGCTTTGATGCTACCGGCAGGCGAGATGTGGTCAGTGGTGACCGAATCGCCAAGAATCGCCAGCAGGCGCGCGCCATGAATATCCTGAACCGGCTTAGGTTCTTTTTCCATGTCGTCAAAGAAGGGCGACAGGCGAATGTAGGTTGATCCTTCATCCCAGTCGTAGGTAGCCGCTTCACTTACCTTAATGGCCTGCCACTCTGGCGTGCCGTTAAATACCTCAGCGTACTCTTTGTGATACATATCGCTGGTGACCTGCTGGACGGCGGTCGCAATCTCTTCAGGTGAAGGCCAGATGTCTTTCAGAAATACCGGCTTTCCCTGATGATCGTGACCGAGCGGGTCGGTTTGCAGGTTGATTTTCATATTACCTGCCAGCGCATAGGCGACGACCAGCGGTGGCGATGCCAGCCAGTTGGTTTTAATCAGCGGATGAATACGGCCCTCGAAGTTGCGGTTACCGGACAGGACGGCCCCTACCGTTAAATCCCCTTCTTTGATGGCCGATTCAATCTCATCCGGCAGCGGACCCGAGTTACCGATACAGGTCGTACAACCGTAGCCCACAAGGTTAAAACCCAGTTTATCGAGATGAGGTGTCAGCTGCGCGACCGCGAGATAGTCGGAGACCACTTTAGAACCCGGAGCCAGCGACGCTTTGACCCACGGCTGGCGTTTTAATCCCCGCTCAACCGCTTTTTTCGCCAGTAACCCTGCGGCCATCAGCACGCTGGGGTTAGAGGTGTTGGTACAGGAGGTAATCGCCGCAATCGCCACCGCGCCATCGGTCAGCGTGTGGCTCAGGCCGGTCTCGCTGTCGGTATAGTCGACCTGCTTATGCGGTTTCTGTGCATGGTTCACTTCCAGCTCATTGCTGGCATCGAAAGCGGCGGGCACATCCCCCAGCGAGACGCGATCCTGCGGACGTTTCGGTCCGGCCAGGCTCGACTCGACTTCATTCATATCGAGCGCAAGGCTACTGGTGAAAATCGGTTCATCGCCCGCATTACGCCACAGGCCCTGTCGCTTAGCATAGTGTTCCACCAGTGCCACCTGCTCGGCATCGCGTCCGGTTAGCGTCATATAGCTGAGTGTAACTTCATCAACCGGGAAAAATCCGCAGGTTGCGCCATATTCTGGTGCCATATTAGCAATGGTGGCACGGTCGGCCAGCGGCAGATCAGCCAGGCCATCGCCATAGAACTCGACAAACTTCCCGACAACGCCGTGCTTACGCAGCATTTGCGTGACGGTAAGTACAAGGTCGGTTGCGGTGATGCCCGCACGCAGTTTCCCGGTTAGCTTGAAACCCACGACGTCGGGGATCAGCATAGAAACCGGCTGGCCAAGCATGGCGGCCTCTGCCTCAATCCCGCCCACGCCCCAGCCGAGTACACCCAGGGCATTGATCATGGTGGTATGAGAATCGGTTCCGACTAACGTATCGGGCCAGGCGTAACGTTCACCGTTAATGTTCTGCTGCCAGATCGCTTTGCCCAGGTATTCCAGGTTCACCTGATGACAGATACCTGTGCCTGGCGGTACCACCCGAAACTGATCAAAAGCCTTTTGGCCCCAGCGCAGAAAAACGTAGCGTTCATGGTTGCGCTCCATTTCCAGCCGCACGTTTTCTTCAAATGCGTTATCGTCACCGAAATGGTCAACCGTGACAGAGTGGTCGATAACCAGATCGACCGGCGACAGAGGATTCACTTTGGCGACGTCGCCGCCAAGACGACTCACCGCCTCACGCATGGCGGCCAAATCCACCACGGCAGGCACGCCAGTGAAGTCCTGCATTAATACACGCGCAGGGCGATAGGCAATTTCCCTATCGCCATGGGCCGTTTTCTGCCAGTCGACCAGTGCCTGGATATCCTCTTCCGTGACTGAATCACCGTCCTGCCAGCGCAGCAGGTTTTCCAGCAGAACTTTCATGGATTTTGGCAAACGATCAATGTTGCCGAGATGTTGTGATGCGCGAGGTAGACTGAAGATGTGATAGTTTTGATTATCTACCTGCAGTGTTTCCTGACTCTGCTCGCGTAGGGTTGACGACATAGCTCCTCCTTAATAATCATGGTCTTTAAACCTCAGAGACAACAAGGTTTAGCTTAAAGATAGACCACTTTTCTGTTAACGTTTTGATTACAACATCAATTGCTACAATCTGACGCAAACAAAAATGCCCCGTAAAATTACGAGGCATTATTTATTAACAGGAAACGATATATTACAAGGCTGCCCAAAGTGCTGCCATCCACACGCTAAAAGAGAAAGCATAGGCACTGAACCAGGTCATTTTAATCATATTCATAAGATCACTCCTGCGCCGAATGGGCAATAGAAAGCCGCACTACCAACCGTTTTAACGGATGACATCTTTTATGCTACGTGTGAAAGGCTTTTTTAAGCAGCCGAATGACAGAAGATGTGTCGAAAAGAAAAGAACGATAATTAATTATTTTACTTTCGGGTCCAGAAACGACTCGATGAAATTGCGTTGATGTTCGTTGAGATCCCAGCTTTCCGGGATAGACACTTTTTCCGCCTTTGCAACGGGCTCTTTAGCTTTGTAGCCAGAGAGGCGATGCTGACGAGTGGTCATTGTGTGCTTATGGCAGAGTGCGTTTGCCCACATGGCTTAACCCCAGATGCGCCAAATCATTAACGCTACAACAACCCAAAACAGCGCTGAGGCAGCAAATACAGTTAACCAGGCGTTGCGACGAGTGTTACCGGAGCGCTTAACCTTGGTGCTTTTAGCCGGGAAACCCGGGTCTACAGTCAGTCTCGTAGTCATAGTTTTTGATAATCACTCTCAACAAAACGATTGATAACATCGATTAAGATTTAGGACGAATCCTAAACCCGTTAAGGCCAAAAATCCAGTAATTTTTATTGCACAAAACGATTAACGCAATTTATCAAAATGGTAAAAATTACTTAAGTGATGATTAATGCCTTATTCCAAATAAACGTAAACGGCAGTGACAAAAATTTGAGTTAATTTAACTTTAGATCCAGTCATTACTAAACCCGTCTTTTAATCACCCCATAATTAACGCTTCTCCATCAAGGCTTAACTGGAGTATGGGAATTATCCTGGCAGCCCGCAAAGATATCGCGTCAAAAATGTGTTGTGTTTCGCATTTAAGATACAGCAAACATTAAACATGTGATCGACGCAGCATTAACAAAAAAATAATAAAACTTATCAACCTAAGCATGGCGCTAACATTCAAACAAAAAAAAGGCTGCACAAGGCAGCCTGAGACTAAGGGATTGGACATCTCTGTTACTTAAACGGCAGTTTGATATCTTTAAACATGGCTTCAATATCTTCGTTTGAGCGTAGCGCGACAGCCGTATCAACGACATCTCGCGTCAGATGAGGCGCAAAGCGCTGGATAAAGTCATACATGTAGCTACGCAGGAAGGTGCTGCGACGAAAGCCAATCTTGGTCGTGCTGTTGGTGAAAATTTCAGAGGCTTCGATTCTGACCAGGTCGGGATCGGCAACGGGATCGACGGCCATGCTGGCGATAACGCCAACCCCTAACCCCAGTCGGACATAGGTTTTGATAACGTCCGCATCCGTCGCGGTAAAAACGATACGCGGCGTTAATCCTGCCCGCATAAACGCGGTATCCAGCTCCGAGCGACCGGTGAAACCAAAGGTATAAGTGACCAGCGGAAAATCGGCCAGCTCCTCAATCGTTACCTGCGCTTTACCTGCCAGAGGATGATCGGGCGTGACAACGATGGCGCGGTTCCAGTGATAGCACGGCAGCATGATCAGGTCGTCGTACAGATGCAGCGCTTCCGTAGCAATGGCAAAATCCGCATTTCCCTTGGAGACCGCCTCGGCAATCTGCGTTGGGGAGCCCTGATGCATATGCAGTGAAACACGGGGATAGCGCTCGATAAATCCTTTGATCACGCCCGGGAGGGCATAGCGAGCCTGAGTATGGGTAGTCGCCACATACAGGGAGCCCTTATCTGGCCAGGTATGTTCACCGGCGACAGACTTGATTGCGTCGACTTTAGAGAGGACTTCGCGGGCAATACGAATGATTTCTTCACCGGCCGGCGTCACCTGGGTGAGATGTTTACCGCTGCGGGCAAAAATCTGCACGCCCAGTTCGTCTTCTAACATACGCACCTGTTTGCTTATGCCAGGCTGCGAGGTATAAAGACCTTCCGCTGTCGAAGAGACATTAAGATTGTGGTTCACGACTTCTACGATATAGCGCAACTGCTGTAATTTCATATCTTTTTTTATCCTGGTCGGTTACAGAGTCGCATCCCCGGATGACGTACTGTCGCCCCGGCCGGTGGAGGAGTGCTGAGCAGCAAGAAGGGTTCGGAAATGCTATAACCACTATAGCATTTTAAGAAACAATGTAGAACGGATTGATATAAGGCGAGAAAAAAGGCCAGCGTGTGCTGGCCTCTGAGGATTACTTTTTCGCTTCCTGCCACTTGCCGTCAATGTAAAACGCTGACCAGCCCGTCGCTTTACCCTCTTTTTCAGAGGCAACGTACTGTTGTTTCGTTTTACGGCTAAAGCGCACCAACGTTTTATTGCCTTCCGGATCGGTTGCTGGCGCTTCGGCCAGGTATTTCAACTTCTCAGGCAGGCGATCGTGGAAACGTTGCAGTTCCTCCACCAGCGGTGCACGGGTTTCACGTGACTTTGGAAAGGTGTTAGCGGCCAGGAACACACCCGCCGCACCGTCGCGCAGCACAAAGTAGGCATCTGACTTTTCACACGGCAGTTCTGGCAGCGGCACCGGATCTTCTTTCGGTGGTGCCACATCGCCATTACGCAAAATTTTACGTGTATTCTTGCAGTCATCGTTGGTACAGGCCATGTACTTACCGAAACGCCCCATCTTCAGGTGCATTTCAGACCCGCACTTTTCGCACTCAACCACCGGACCGTCGTAACCCTTGATTCGGAACTCGCCCTCTTCGATTTCATAGCCATCGCATTCAGGGTTGTTACCACACACGTGCAGTTTGCGTCCGTTATCAATCAGGTAGCTGTCCATTGCCGTGCCGCACTTCTGGCAACGACGACGTGCGCGTAACGCATTGGTTTCAGCATCGTCCCCTTCCAGAATATTCAGCACTTCATTTTCTGGAATCAGGTTAATGGTTTGCTTACAGCGCTCTTTCGGCGGCAGTGCGTAACCTGAACATCCCAGGAAAACGCCGGTACTGGCCGTGCGAATGCCCATTTTGCGGCCGCAGGTGGGGCAGTCAATGGTGGTTAACACCATCTGGTTTGGCTGCATGCCGCCTTCTTCCGGATCTTTCTCCGCCTGTTCCAGCTGCTGGCTGAAGTCTGAGAAGAAGCGATCAAGCACCGCTTTCCATTCCGCCTGATTGTTGGCAACCTGGTCGAGGCTGCTTTCCATATGCGCGGTGAAATCGTAATTCATCAGTTCGCGGAAATTTTCTTCCAGGCGATCGGTGACGATTTCACCCATTTTTTCGGCATAAAAACGGCGATTCTCAACCCGGACATAGCCCCGGTCCTGAATGGTGGAGATAATAGCGGCATAGGTCGAAGGCCGGCCAATTCCACGTTTTTCCAGTTCGCGCACCAGCGAGGCTTCGCTGAAGCGAGCCGGTGGCTTGGTAAAGTGCTGGCTTGGCAGCAATGCCTGCAGGCTCAGTTCGTCACCCACGTTCACCGGCGGCAAGGTGCGATCTTCATCGTTCTTGCGCAGGGCGGGCATGACCTTAGTCCAGCCGTCAAAACGCAGCGTGCGCCCTTTGGCCTTCAGTTTGTAATCCCCCGCTGTTACCGTCAGCGTGGTTGAATCATACTGAGCAGGTGTCATCTGGCAGGCAACAAACTGACGCCAGATGAGCTGATACAGCTTTTGTGCATCCGCTTCCATATCTTTGAGCTGCTCAGCCACCACATCCACGTCAGAAGGACGAATCGCTTCGTGCGCTTCCTGTGAATTCTCTTTGCTGGCAAAGGTATTGGCGTTGTCTGGCAGATACTTTTTACCGAAATTCCCTTCGATATAGCCGCGCACCATGGAAACCGCGTCCTGACTCAGATTGGTCGAGTCGGTACGCATATAGGTGATATGACCCGCTTCATAAAGTCGCTGTGCCATCATCATGGTTTTTTTGACGCCAAAGCCCAGGCGGGTACTCGCGGCCTGCTGCAGCGTAGACGTAATAAATGGCGCACCGGGTTTACTGCTGGTTGGCTTATCTTCGCGATCGGTAACGGCAAAGCGGGCTTTTTCAAGCAGCGCCAGGGCGGCATGCGTCTGTTCGTGATTGACCGGACGGAAAGGTTTATCACCCGCGTGAGTCACGTCCATCGCCAGGTCATCGCCCTTCGGCGTGGTCAGGTTAGCGCTGAGTTCCCAATACTCTTCAGGAACAAACGCTTTGATCTCGCGCTCACGCTCAACCACTAACCGCACGGCAACCGACTGTACGCGGCCCGCGGATAATCCCCGCGCGACTTTTTTCCACAACAGCGGCGAAACCATGTAGCCCACAACACGGTCCATAAAGCGGCGTGCCTGTTGCGCATTAACGCGGTCAATATTCAGTTCGCCCGGCGTATCAAACGCCTGACGGATCGCATTTTTGGTGATTTCGTTAAACACCACGCGGCTAAAGCGTTTGTCGTCGCCGCCGATGACTTCCCGCAGGTGCCAGGCAATGGCTTCCCCTTCGCGGTCAAGGTCGGTTGCGAGATAAATGTGGTCAGCGTTTTCAGCCAAGGCTTTGAGTTCAGCGACCACCTTCTCTTTATTTGGCAGGATTTGGTAGTCCGCTTCCCAGCCATGATAGGGATCAACGCCCATACGGCTGACCAGCGCGGCCTTCTCGTCCTTCTTTACTTTTTTGACTTTTTTATCTGTCGAGGTTTCAGCACTTTTTTTGGCGGTTGAACCACTGGTCGGCAGATCCCGGATATGGCCCACGCTGGATTTCACCACGTAGCCACTGCCCAGGTATTTATTGATTGTTTTGGCCTTTGCCGGGGACTCAACAATAACGAGTGCTTTACCCATATTTACCTTTACCTAATGAATACGTCCTGCTCTACGGGAGAGGATTGGATGCCCAAAAACCCACGGGGTTCAATATTGCTACGCCTGTTTTTTATTTCAGGACGAGGGGCTCAATCTCTGGTCAGTGATTACAGTCCAATGCAACTTTATGATAAAAATCGCTTTTTCTGCCTGACTTAATCGCACTTCCCGGTGCAATATCCCTGGAATCTGAAACGCCCACACTGTACCTGATAAAATCTGTTACGCAACTTAATTAGCATCTGTTGTGAGTAAAGCCCCTTTTTACCCCTGCAGCCGTTTGTCGAACGATGCGATACGCAAGTAATATAGAAAGAATTGTCAGACTGTCAAAAAGGAGCCGACACATGCACAACCCGACTCAGGGTATTTCGCCCCAGGCACTACTGGAGATTGCCAATGCTCTTCTCAGGCAACATGATGATTATTTAGCCGGTGTCGCGGTGGAGGCGGTCAGTCAGCAGGGTGATGTGCTGGTCTTCCGTGGCCCGCTTTTTTTGGATGAAGAAGGGTTGCCAACGGCAAAAACCACCGCGGTCTTCAATCTCTTTAAACACCTGGCGGTTGAGCTGTCTCCCCGCTACCACCTGCAATAACAACAAACCCGGCCGAAGCCGGGTTTGTACTCATAACATCGGTTTATCACCGCGTTGCCACCACTTTAGCAGCAGGCGTTCAAATACCTGTCCTGAACTGTGGGTCAGGCGATCGATTCTTGAACGGCGACGCACGTAGTTCACGCCCAGCACGGTAAATTTATCCATGTGCTGAATAATCAGATCGTCACTGGTTGAAATACGATCGATCAGGCCTAACGTCAGGGCCTGGCGTCCGTACCAGTGCTCACCGGTGGCGACACGGTCGATGTCCAGTGACGGGCGCATTTCGTGAACGAACTGCTTAAACAACAGATGTGTTTCATTCAGATCCTGCTGGAATTTCTCACGCCCTTCCTCCGTGTTTTCACCAAACAGTGTCAGGGTGCGTTTGTACTGGCCCGCCGTGTGCAGTTCAACATCGATATCGTTGCGCTTGAGCAGACGATTGAAGTTAGGAATTTGCGCGACAACGCCAATTGAACCTATAACCGCAAAGGGCGCCGCCACGATCTGGCTGGCAACACAGGCCATCATGTAACCGCCGCTGGCCGCGACCTTATCAACG
The DNA here is from genome assembly GCF_000710035.2 of Pantoea ananatis LMG 2665. GTDB lineage: Bacteria > Pseudomonadota > Gammaproteobacteria > Enterobacterales > Enterobacteriaceae > Pantoea > Pantoea ananatis. The sequence continues at coordinate 35,113 of NZ_JMJJ01000005.1, forward strand.
GCAGCCGTAAGTGTTAATCCGGCGTCACGCAGGCGCTGCAACTGAGAGGCGGCGAGACCATAGCCGTGCACCATGCCACCCGGGCTTTCCAACCGCAGCAGGACTTCGTCACCGGGCTGGGCCACTGCCAGTACGGCAGAGACTTCTTCACGCAATGATTTCACTTCGCTGGCATCTATGCTGCCGTTAAAGTCGAGCACATAAAGCGTGGGCCTGGCGGTCTCCAGGCTGCCCTGCTTCACTGCGCGTTTCTCTGCTTTAGCCTTTTGTTTCTCGGCTTTCTTATTATTTTTTAACCACAGCTTTTGTGCCTGAGGTTTCATTTTCTCAAGCTGCAGATCCTCTTTCATTTTGCTGTAGTCATCACCGAGGTGGGTTAAACGGAGTTGCCCACCCTGGTGACGTTTGCGCTGTGCGGCGTTCACAACGATCATGACGATCGCTGCAATGGCAATCACCACCGTCACCGCTTTTGCTAAAAACAGTCCATAATTCAAAAGAAGTTCCATCGTGTCGCCTTATTAAACAGAGGATTACTGACAAAGGGTTAGTTTAACTGGTTTATTTTGGCTCGTCGCCTGAAATGCCAGCACCTGGCACAGAATGTACCTGTTGCTAATTGCGTCATGCCCTGAATTGAGGCATAAAGCGTGAAACCCTCACGTTGCGGGAGGCTCCCAACATGCATTACCAACCCAAAAATGATTTACTTGCGAATCGCCTGATTCTCGTGACCGGTGCCTCTGACGGCATTGGACGGGAAGCCGCGTTAACCTATGCCCGCTTTGGTGCGGAAGTCATCTTACTGGGGCGCAGCGCCGAAAAGCTGCAGCAGACAGAAGAGGCGATTAATCAGTTAAACAAATGTCCGGCACACTCGGTCGTATTTGATCTGTCTGAGGCCACGCCGGCGCATTGCCACCAGCTGGCCGGGCAACTGGCACAACGGTTTTCACACCTGGATGGCGTCTTACATAACGCCAGTATTCTGGGTGACATCACGCCGCTGGCCGAGCTTGATCCCCTGGTGTGGCAACAGGTGATGAAGATTAACGTTGATGCGACTTTCTTCCTCACCCAGGCCCTGCTGCCGCTGTTGTTAAAATCAGATAGCGGCTCGCTGGTCTTCACCACGTCTAGCGTAGGCCGCACCGGCCGGGCAGGCTGGGGAGCCTATGCGGTATCGAAATTTGCCACCGAAGGCATGATGCAGGTGCTGGCAGATGAGTATAAAAATCATGGGTTGCGGGTCAACTGTATCAATCCCGGCGGTACGCGGACTAAAATGCGTGCCAGTGCGTTTCCGCAGGAAGATGCCAGCAAACTTAAAACCCCCGCCGATATCATGCCGCTCTACCTGTATTTGATGGGCGACGACAGTCGTCGCAAAACCGGTATCAGCTTTGATGCCCAGCCTGGCAGAAAACCCGGAGCGGCCGAGTAATGACGGATGAACGCCACCAACAGCGACAGCAGCGTTTGAAAGAACACGTCGATGCCCGCATTGCCGCAGCCAGTGAAGTCAGGGGCATCCTGATGGTGTTTACCGGCAATGGCAAAGGTAAGACCACGGCGGCGTTTGGCACCGCGCTCCGCGCCTGCGGGCATGGTAAGCGTGCCGCAGCCATTCAGTTTATCAAAGGCGAGTGGCCAAACGGCGAGCGCAATCTGCTGGAACAGCATGGCGTGGAGTTTCAGGTGATGGCTACCGGCTTCACCTGGGAAACGCAGAATCGCCAGACCGATACCGATGCCTGCCTTGCCGTGTGGCAACATGCTCAGCGCATGCTGGCCGATCCCCGGCTGGACCTGGTGATACTTGATGAAATCACCTATATGGTCAGCATGGATTATCTTCCGCTTGAGGCGGTGGTAACGGCCCTGAAACAGCGACCGGTGCATCAGAGCGTGATCGTTACTGGCCGGGGCTGCCATCGCACGCTGCTGGATATGGCCGATACGGTAACGGAAATGCGCCCCGTCAGGCACGCTTTTGACGCCGGTATCCAGGCCCAACAGGGCATAGACTGGTAGCGTTAATTAACACAATGCCATAAAGGTCAGGCGTGAATCCGTCTGACCCGCCTCTTTTTTGTCTCAATCAAATTATCAATCTGTTATCACTTTGCTATAGCTGTCATCCCCATCCCTTGCTCAAACGCGAGATGACCCACCACGCGCCCTTCCCGGTGTCGCGTTAAGGCTGTCGGGGCAATTTGGGCAGGCTGCTCACGGCCTTACCCCATTCAACTGGCGATCAATGTCATTTTTTCGCTTAGGTTTTACGCGCCCTTTCCAGTTAATGATGCCTGAAATTAACCCTTTCCCGCGCCAGCATTCATTGATCACAGTCACATTGTGCCGGGCCAGCCGGGCCGGAAACCGATCGGGATCACCCTTTTATGTTAAAGAAATGATAAAAATAATTTAGCTTTAATATCATCTCTATGTGCATGGTTAATCAAAACAACAGGTTAACTATTAACACGCTAAGTAATTCCATAAATTATTACCTTGCTTACTCACAATTGAATAACTTTTTGCCAATAAGAGGGCTGTTATTTTGCTGACCATACTGGGTTTTACGATGGTTGTTTGTTTCATGTATTTAATCATGACCAAACGCATGTCAGCGCTGATAGCGCTAATTCTTATTCCCACACTGTTCGCCCTGATAGGGGGATTTTACCAGGGTCTGGGCGCCATGATGCTCGATGGTGTGAAAACGCTGGCTCCTACGGGCGTGATGCTCACCTTCTCTATCCTCTACTTCGGCCTGATGATCGATGCGGGTCTGTTTGACCCCTTGGTGCGGTTTATTTTGAAAATCGTACGTGGCGATCCGCTTAAGGTTCTCGTCGGAACGGCCGTGTTAACGTTGCTGGTCTCACTGGATGGTGACAGCTCAACAACTTACATGATCGCGATTGCCGCGTTTCTTCCTCTTTACCGCAAGCTGGGTATGAACGTGCTGGCAATGACCTGTCTGGTTAACCTTGCAAGCGGTATCATGAACCTTTCTCCCTGGGGCGGCCCGACGGCCCGTGCGGCGGCGGCATTGCGCATTGACGCGCTGGACATTTTTATTCCCATGCTGCCGGCCATTTTTATCGCCTGCGTGGCCCTTGTCGGCCTGGCGTTTCTGTTTGGCCTGCAGGAACGTAAGCGCCTGGGGGTCATGAGCATCAACGATCACCATCTGGATAATATTGAGCTGGGCCTGGGCGATGCGGAAGAGTGCGCGGCGAATCGTCGACCTAAAATGTTCTGGCCAAACTTTATTCTTACCACGGTGCTGCTGGTTTTGTTGGTTATTGGCGCGATGCCTATCCAGATTCTGTTTATGCTGGCCTTCGCGATTGCGGTAATGCTGAATTACCCTACGCTGGAAGAGCAAAAGGCGCGTATTGGTTCCCATGCCAGTAATGTGCTGGCCGTCACAGCCCTGATTTTTGCCGCAGGTATTTTTACCGGCATCCTTTCCGGAACCGGCATGGTGGATGCCATGGCGAAGAGCCTGTTGGCGTTTATCCCCCACAGCTTTGGCCCCTATCTCGCGGTATTCACCGCATTAATCAGCCTGCCTTTTACCTTTTTTATGTCCAACGATGCCTTCTACTTTGGCATCCTGCCGGTCATTGCCCAAACGGCGGCCAGCTATGGGATTTCTGCTGAGGAAATTGCCCGCGCTTCGATTGTGGGTCAGCCTTTCCACCTGCTCAGCCCGCTGGTTCCATCGGTTTATCTCTTGGTCGGTCTGGCGAAAGTCGATATTGGTGACCACCAGCGTTTTGCCATTAAGTGGGGCATTTTAATCAGTCTGGTGCTAATGGCCGGGGGATTAATTACCGGCGCGTTTCCACTGTTCCACCGCTAAACCGGCTCAGATCACCTCTCCCTGACAGCAAAAAGCCGCAACGATCACGTTGCGGCTTTTTTATTAATCCGGCGCTTCAGCTCAGCCTGATATCAGGTCGCGTTGCGTTTGCTGCCCGGATTACGACGCGCAGGTCTGCCACTGGTCTGGCTGTGGCGTTTAACGGCACGACGGATCTGGTTGGCTTTGGTGCGGCGGCGATCTTTTTCGACAGCCAGCTTGGTGACGGTCTCATCGTCCATTCCCACCATATTGCGCAGATAGTTAACAGCAGGGAGATCAAGCTCCATCCAGCCACCGCGTGGTACGCCTTTTGGCAACGTGATATCGCCATAGCGAACACGCATCAGTCGACTCACCTGAACGCCCACCGCTTCCCACAAACGACGAACCTCCCGGTTACGTCCTTCGGTCAGGGTTACGTTATACCACTGGTTAATCCCTTCCCCCCCGGCAAAGCGCAGTGTTTTAAATGCCGCGGGGCCATCTTCAAGCTGCACACCTTTACTGAGCTGACGAATTTTGTCGTCATCAACCTGACCAAACACGCGCACCGCATATTCACGTTCAACTTCACGGCTGGGGTGCATCAGGCGGTTAGCCAGTTCACCATCGGTTGTGAACAGCATCAATCCACAGGTATTGACGTCAAGGCGGCCCACGGCGATCCAGCGCGAACCGCGCAGGCGCGGCAGTCGGTCAAAGACTGTAGGGCGCCCTTCCGGATCGCTGCGGGTACAAAGCTCACCTTCAGGTTTGTAATAGGCCAGAACACGGCAGACTTCTGTTGCTGATTCAGCAATCGACACCAGATGACCGTCAATACGGATCTTCAGGGCCTTGCTGTTTTCGATACGATCGCCGAGAGTGGCCAGCTTGCCGTCAACGCTCACGCGCCCGGCAGCAATCATCGCTTCAATTTCACGACGCGAGCCATGACCGGCACGCGCTAAGACTTTTTGTAACTTTTCGCTCATGGAGCTACCTCATTGTCGCCTTCCCAGGCGTCGGATGGATTAGGAATTTAACCTTAAAAATCAATGGCTTATATTTTCCTGTTGGCCCCATTATACAGGATGTCCCTCTTAATGTAACCCGTATTATGGCATTGCCCTGATGCGCGCCGCAGGTAAGTAAAAATCAGCATGAAAACAGATGAAACCCACCGCTCGTCTGTTACGCATCAACGCGGCTGAAGGCAAGGAAAGCGAAGCCTGCTCTTTATTGTAATAATGAAAACGTCGTCTTTGAAGCCGGGCTCGCGCCACGCCTTGTCTGCATAATTATCAGAAAGGCGCCTCCTCAGATCCTCAGCATACTGTCGTCTGGATTCACGGCTGTCCGCGCTCTTTTCTGTAACAGGTTCCCGGCAGAGATTTATTTGTCCTCAACGCAAAATGTAACGCCTTGTTACTTAATTTTATCTAATGTTTCTCAGATGAGCGACTATAAAACTTTACGCGTCATCTGTTTTTAAAAATGGCTATAAAACAGATTTGTATTTAATGATTTCTGTACTATAGATTTACCGTCAAACAATTTAAGCGGTTCGCTCACGGCTTCTGCGGTGACAACAAAAGTTCCATGAGGAAGGTTATTTAGCGCACCCCATTTAATTTGAGTTAAATAAAAATCGGGCAAAATTTCACTTAACTCAAATAAACGCGTGGCCATTTAGCCTGTACAGGAATGCGCGAAACCCAACCCTTTCACGCTGGACAGCTGCGTTTTTTACCTTGTAAAACAACAGTAATCGCATGACAAAGCTATACAAAGATAAAAAAATTGTACAATTTTAATTATTGTCCGATAATACCCTTGTGCTGACCTGATTGGGTTGGCCTGCTGCTCATGTAGTCGTTCTGTCAATAAAGCAAAAGTTAATTAAAAAAATTGGGCTAATACGAATTTTAGCCGATAACCCTTATACGACCTTTCTGGCCGTCTAATTCTGAGAACCTTACAGGCTTCGGTATCTTTATCGCGGCAGTATGAAAAGACAGCTAACTGGTTGTTATTGAATATTTATAAACCGGCGCATCAGGAATATTGCGTTAATACAGCTCACGATGAGCTTTAATTTGCATGTCTTGAATCTTCACCAGGGATTTTACTGACATGCTCACCTGAAGACATCATTATGCAAAAACAGTTTTTATGCCCGGCGCTTATGACGCTGGCGCTAAGCGGTTGTTCTGTGGGTCACACTGAGTACAGCCGTACGGCAATGCAACACGTGGATATGAGTGTGACAGGCATCCCTACCATTCTCGGTTTAGGGACGCTGGGCACCAGCATTCCTCTGACGCCTGACTACAGCCTGACTGCCGCGCACGTGGCTAAATTTGCCGTGCAGCGCGTGAAGTCCTACCACCCTTATTGCGACCTTGCGATTATTTATCACAAGAATCCCCCTAATACGCTAACCCAGTTCCGCAGCACCGATATTGGTGATGCGGTGAAAATGTACGGATACAGCTATATCTCCGCCATGCCGGTGGAGTCGAAAGGGGTAAACTTGGCGCGCACAGCCATTCGTAATACCTGGAATAAAAGCCCTTGTATCGCGATGGCGTCTAACGCCGGTGTGGTTCAGGGCATGTCCGGCGGCGGTGTTTACAACAGTGATGATACGCTGGGCGGGGTTATCGTAGGTTATTCAGATGCCATTAAAAATGGCCGCAGCGGAAAAGTGATTTTAAAAGACGTGTCACTGTATATCCCTTACGGCCAGTTTAAAAACTGGTTACAGGCGACCCTTCCGGCCACCCGTAAAACCTGAGTGCATTACAGAAAAGGCGTAACATCCCCCACACCTTCACGGACGACTTCAGGTGCATCGCTGGTCAGATCGATGACGGTGGTGGGCTGCTGTCCTAGCGTGCCACCGTCAATAATCAAATCGACCAGTTTGCCAATACTGTGTTGAATATCTTCCGGATCGGATTCAGTAAAGTCATTACCCGGCAGAATTAACGAGGTGGACATCATTGGCTCGTTTAGCGCCTCAAGCAGCGCAAGCGCGACCGGATTTGAAGGTACGCGTAATCCAATCGTTTTACGCTTATCATTCATCAGACGACGCGGCACTTCTTTGGTCGCCTTGAGAATAAAGGTGTAATTACCTGGCGTGTTATTTTTAAGCAGCCGGAAGGCGCTATTACCGACCTGAGAATAGACTGACAGCTCAGATAAATCACGGCACATCAGGGTGAAGTTGTGATGGCCGTCCAGCTGACGGATCCGGCAAATTCGCTCCATCGCCCCTTTCTCTTCCAGCCGACACCCCAGGGCATAACCCGAATCCGTCGGGTAGACAATAACGCTACCTTTATTCAGGTACTCTACCGCCTGATTAATCAGGCGCGGTTGCGGATTATCTGGATGAATATGAAACAGTTGACTCATAGAAACCTCTTATCCCCTTTCCGTACATTCGACTGCGGGTGCCAGCGCGGGAAAACGTTCCCACACCGGTTCAACCCCCGCGGGCAGCCACAATTTGCGGCCAAGTTCGATCCACGGGCAGGGTTGATGAAAATCAGAACCTTGCGATGCTGCCAGGCCGTTATCTCGGGCATATTGCGCTAACGTCGTACGCTCATCAGGTGCCTGCTGGCACTGCGCCACTTCGATAGCATCGCCCCCCGCGGCGCTAAAAAACGCGACCAGGCGCTTTAGCCATTTTGCCGATAATCCATACCGTCCCGGATGTGCCAGCACGGCACATCCACCAGAATGGTGAATAGCATCAATAGCTTGATTAATTGTACACCATAGGGGCGGGACGTAGCCGGTTTTGCCTCGTGCCAGATAATTTTTAAACACCTGGGCCATATTGTTGGCCTTTCCCACCTCAACCAGGTAGCGGGCAAAATGGCCACGCGTAATCATTCCGCCATCAGCCAAACGCATAGCCCCTGCCAGCGCATCCGGGATCTGGGCCTTTTCAAGCCGTTCAGCAATGCGATGCGCGCGTTCCAGCCGCGTCGCATACTGACCGGCAAGGAACTGAGTCATGACCGGATGCTGAATATCAATATTGAGGCCGACGATATGAATCTCATGGTTTTCCCACAGCGTGGAAATTTCAACACCGGCTAAAACGCTAATGGGCAGTTGCTGATCCCGTACGGTCTGCTGCGCCTCGGTTACGCCCGCAACGGTGTCGTGATCGGTAATGGCCAGCACCCCGACGCGCATGTCGACCGCGCGCTCAACCAGCGCCTGCGGCGACAGTAATCCGTCTGAAGCCCGTGTGTGACTATGAAGATCGTAAAGCGGAAAACGGGCGATATCGCTCAAAACAACTCCTGCTGGCTACTGCTCGGGTCAGCATAATAACGATTTTATCGGTCACTGAAAAAGTGTATTGACATTTTTGTCGCGAACCAGTTAACTAGTACACAAGTTCACCGCAAACGGGTATTTGATCATGAAAACTGTTATTACGCTTTTGATGGGTTGGTGGCGCAATGTTTCCCAGTACGGGCGACGTTGTCGTGCACACCTAGCGTAAACACTGTGCAGATACCTGAGCCCGCCACCGAGCGGGCTTTTTTTTGGACGATATTCAGAGAAATCATCATGCTCAATGCAAAACCTACAGTGAAGTTAATTACCGGCAGCGCGCCCTATCGGGAAGATCCTGCCGCGGTGTTTCACCAGTTATGCGGTGCGCGTCCGGCCACCCTGTTACTCGAATCGGCGGACATTGACAGCAAAGAAAACTTACAAAGCCTGATGATTGTCGACAGCGCCCTGCGCATTAGCGCGTTGGGCAATCGCGTCACCTTTCAGGCGCTGTCTGACAATGGTCGGGCACTGCTGCCGCTGCTGGATGACGCGTTACCCTCTGACATTCTGAATGAGCCGCGTCCTGACGGCCGTGTTCTGACCTTTCCTGCGCCTCAGGATCAGCAGGATGAAGATTCCCGCTTGCGCGCCCTGTCGGTATTTGATGCCCTGCGTCTGATCCCGCAGTTGGTGAATTCACCCAGTGAAGAGCGTGAAGCCGTGTTTGTTGGCGGGCTGTTCGCCTATGACCTGGTCGCAGGCTTCGAAGATTTACCCGAGCTCAGCAGCGAGCAACGTTGCCCCGACTACTGCTTCTATCTGGCGGAAACGCTACTGGTGCTGGATCACCAGGCGCGCAGCGCACGCCTGCAGGCCAGTCTGTTCAGCGCTTCCACCTCTGAATTTCAGCGTCTGCAGCGCCGTATTGAGCAACTGCATGGGCAGATGTTACAGCCTGCGCCGGTATTGCCGGTTCAGCCTGTCGAAACCATGACGCTGACCACCAGCCAGAGTGATGATGAGTATTGTGAGGTGGTGCGAAAAATGCAGGAAGCCATTCGCGTTGGCGAAATCTTCCAGGTTGTGCCCTCACGCCGCTTTTCACTGCCCTGCCCATCTGCGCTGGCGGCTTACGACACGCTGAAACGCAGTAATCCAAGTCCTTATATGTTCTTTATGCAGGACCAGGACTTTTCACTGTTTGGTGCCTCGCCTGAAAGTTCACTGAAGTACGATGCCACTTCACGTCAGATTGAAATTTACCCCATAGCCGGTACGCGTCCACGTGGTCGTCACGCCGACGGCTCCCTGGATCGCGATCTCGACAGCCGCATTGAGCTGGAAATGCGCACGGACCACAAAGAGCTGGCAGAGCACCTGATGCTGGTCGATCTGGCGCGCAATGACTTAGCCCGTATCTGTCGCCCCGGCAGCCGCTATGTTGCCGATCTGACCAAAGTGGACCGCTACTCTTTTGTTATGCATCTGGTCTCACGCGTCGTCGGCACGCTGCGCGATGATCTTGATGTGCTGCATGCCTATCGCGCCTGCATGAACATGGGCACCCTTAGTGGTGCGCCAAAGGTCAGAGCGATGCAGTTGATTGCCGAAGCTGAGGGCACCCGTCGCGGCATCTACGGCGGCGCAGTAGGCTATTTCACCGCTAACGGTGATTTAGACACCTGCATCGTGATCCGCTCAGCCTATGTGGAAGACGGCGTGGCAACGGTGCAGGCCGGGGCCGGTGTGGTACTGGATTCGAACCCACAGGCCGAAGCGGACGAAAGCCGTAATAAAGCCCGCGCGGTGTTGCGCGCAATTGCCACTGCTCATCACTGCAAGGAGATTTTCTGATGGCTGACATCCTGCTGCTGGATAACATCGACTCTTTTACCTACAACCTCGTCGATCAGCTGCGCACCTTCGGGCATAACGTGGTGGTTTATCGCAATACGATGCCGGCGTCGTTGTTGCTCGACCGACTGCACAGCATGAATAATCCGGTGCTGATGCTCTCTCCCGGACCCGGCGCACCGAAAGATGCGGGCTGTATGCCAGCGTTGCTGCGCGAGGTTCGCGGAAAGCTGCCGGTTATTGGTATCTGCCTTGGGCATCAGGCAATCGTGGAAACCTACGGCGGCCACGTAGGCCAGGCGGGCGAAATTCTGCATGGTAAAGCCTCTGCCATCAGTCATGACGGTGAAGCGATGTTTGCCGGGCTCAGCAATCCTCTTCCCGTCGCCCGTTATCACTCACTGGTTGGCAGTAATACACCCGACGAGTTAACGGTGAATGCCAGCTACAACGGCATGGTAATGGCGGTCCGTCACGAGAAAGATCGCGTTTGCGGGTTCCAGTTTCATCCGGAATCCATTTTAACCACGCAGGGCGCACGTCTGCTTGAACAGACGCTGGCCTGGGCGCTGGCGAAGTAACAGGGAGCAAGGTATGAACACGATTCTGGAAAAACTTTACCAGTCGCACATCCTGACGCAAGACGAGAGTCATCAGTTGTTTAGCGCCATCATCACCGGTCAGCTTGAACCTACTCAACTGGCCGCCGCGCTGATTGCTATGAAGGTGCGTGGCGAAAACCCCGAGGAGATTGCCGGGGCGGCCTGTGCCTTACTGGAAGATGCTAAACCCTTTCCTCGCCCGGATTATGCCTTTGCCGATATTGTCGGCACCGGTGGCGATGGCAGTAACAGCATTAACATTTCCACCGCCAGCGCGTTTGTCGCAGCAACCTGCGGCCTGAAGGTGGCGAAACACGGAAATCGCAGCGTATCCAGCAAATCAGGTTCTTCCGATCTGCTGGCGGCGTTCGGCATCGATCTTGATATGCCTGCGGCGCGGGCACGCAAAGCGCTGGACGATCTTAATGTCTGCTTCCTGTTTGCCCCCCAGTACCATACGGGCTTTCGTCATGCCATGCCGGTGCGCCAACAGCTGAAAACCCGCACGCTGTTTAACGTGCTGGGGCCACTGATTAATCCTGCACGTCCCCCGCTGGCCGTGATTGGGGTTTACAGCCCCGAGCTGGTGTTGCCCATCGCGCAGACGCTAAAAGTTCTGGGTTACCAGCGCGCGGCAGTGGTACACGGGGGCGGCATGGATGAGGTGGCCCTTCACGATGTCACCCATGTAGCGGAGCTGCGTGAAGGTGAGATTACCCGCTATCAGCTGGCGCCAGAGGATTTCGGCTTTGGCTTCCATCCTAAAGAGGCGCTGGCCGGCGGCACGCCCGAAGAAAACCGTGACATTCTGACACGTTTACTCCAGGGTAATGGCGAGCAGGCCCACGAGGAGGCGGTTGCCGTCAACGTGGCGATGCTGCTCAAAGTGTTTGGTAATGAAGATCTCCGTGAAAATGCACAGCGTGCGCTCAATGCCATCCGTAGCGGTCAGGCTTATGAGCGCGTGGTGGCTCTGGCAGCAAGAGGATAATCATGCAGGGTACAGTGTTAGATAAAATCGTGAAAGACAAAGCCGTTTGGGTTGAGGCGCGTAAGCAGCAGCAACCTCTGGAGAGTTTCCAGCAGCGAGTGGCGCTTTCCAGCCGTAGTTTTTATGACGCACTGCAGGGCACCCGCACTGCCTTTATTCTGGAATGCAAAAAAGCCTCTCCATCCAAAGGGCTTATTCGTGATGATTTTGATCCTGAGATGATAGCCGGGGTTTATCGCCACTATGCCTCTGCCGTTTCCGTATTAACGGACGAGAAATACTTTCAGGGTGACTTCGCCTTTTTGCCCGTCGTCAGCGCGGCCATTACGCAGCCGGTCCTGTGCAAAGATTTTATTATCGATCCGTATCAAATTTACCTGGCGCGTTACTACCAGGCGGATGCCATCCTGCTGATGCTCTCTGTGGTTGACGACGAGCAGTATCGCCAGCTGGCCGCCATTGCGCACAGCCTGCAGATGGGCGTCCTGACTGAAGTCAGTAACGAGCAGGAGCTGGAACGCGCGATTGCGCTGGAAGCCAAAGTGGTCGGCATCAACAACCGTGACTTACGCGATCTCTCCATCGACCTTAACCGGACCCGTGTACTGGCCCCGCGCCTGGGCCCTGGCGTCACCGTGATCAGCGAGTCGGGCATCAACAACTATCGGGATGTCCGCGAGTTAAGCCATTTTGCGAATGGTTTCCTCATCGGCTCTGCGCTAATGGAAGAAGAGGATCTTCATGCCGCCGTGCGCCGCGTCACCCTGGGCAGCAATAAAGTCTGCGGTCTGACCCGTCCTGAAGACGCCTGCGCGGCCTGCGAGGCAGGTGCCATTTTTGGTGGTTTGATCTTTGTTGAAGGTTCACCGCGTCAGGTTGATACCGAGCGTGCACGCGCGGTCATGGCTGGCGCACCGCTAAAGTATGTTGGCGTGTTCCGTGATGCCGCTATAAGTGACATTGTCACCAAAACAGAGGCGTTACAGCTGAGTGCCGTGCAACTGCATGGCGATGAAGACCCGGCCTATGTGGCTGAGCTTTATCAGGCGCTGCCAGAAAACGTGCAAATCTGGAAAGCGCTCAGCATCCAGACGGCCCTGCCCGAACGTCGCTGGCCCCATGTTGACCGCTATGTCTTCGATAACGGCAACGGAGGCTCGGGCCAGACATTTGACTGGTCGCTGCTAAAAGGACAGGACCTGAAGAATGTTCTGCTGGCAGGAGGACTGAGCGCTGACAACTGCGTCGAAGCCGCTCAGTTAGGCTGTGCAGGGCTGGATTTCAATTCGGGCGTGGAAAGCGAGCCGGGTATTAAAGACGCCAGCAAAATTGCCTCGGTATTCCGGACGCTTCGCGCCTACTGATTGACCTGGCCCGTGTGTTGACGGGCCAAAAAAAAGGATAGCAAAACATGACCTTACTTAATCCCTATTTTGGCGACTTCGGCGGCATGTATGTGCCGCAGATTTTGATGCCGGCCTTGAAACAGCTAGAAGAAGCTTTTGTCAGCGCGCAAAAAGATCCGGAATTCCAGGCTGAATTTACCGATCTGCTGAAAAATTATGCTGGCCGTCCCACAGCCTTAACCCTGTGCAGTAATCTGACCAAAGGGTCGAAAACCCGCCTGTACTTAAAGCGCGAAGACCTGTTGCACGGCGGCGCGCACAAGACCAACCAGGTGTTAGGGCAGGCTCTGCTGGCTAAGCGCATGGGCAAAAACGAAATCATTGCCGAAACCGGTGCAGGCCAGCATGGCGTCGCCTCTGCCCTTGCCTGCGCGCTGCTGGGCATGAAATGTCGCATCTATATGGGCGCCAAAGACGTAGAGCGGCAGTCGCCGAACGTCTTTCGTATGCGCCTGATGGGCGCCGAGGTCATCCCGGTGCACAGCGGCTCTGCCACGCTGAAAGATGCCTGCAACGAAGCGCTGCGCGACTGGTCAGGCAGTTATGAAACCGCTCACTATATGCTGGGCACCGCGGCGGGTCCGCACCCGTTCCCGACGATTGTGCGTGAGTTTCAGCGCATGATTGGTGAAGAGACCAAAAAGCAGATTCTGGAAAAGGAAGGTCGCCTGCCGGATGCAGTGATCGCCTGCGTCGGCGGGGGCTCCAACGCCATCGGTATGTTTGCCGACTTTATCGACGAAGAGAAGGTGAAGCTGATTGGTGTTGAACCGGCCGGACACGGGATTGAAACCGGCGAACACGGTGCGCCACTGAAGCACGGCCGCGTCGGCATTTACTTCGGTATGAAAGCCCCGATGATGCAGACTGACGAAGGGCAGATTGAAGAGTCATACTCAATTTCAGCCGGACTCGACTTTCCTTCTGTCGGTCCTCAGCACGCTCACCTCAACAGTATTGGTCGGGCTGACTATGTTTCGGTAACCGACAATGAAGCGCTTGCTGCCTTTAAAACGCTGTGCCGCGCCGAAGGTATCATTCCTGCCCTGGAGTCGGCGCACGCGCTGGCCCACGCGCTGAGAATGATTAAGGCAGAACCCGAGAAAGAGCAGTTGATTGTCGTCAACCTTTCGGGTCGCGGTGATAAAGATATCTTCACCGTCCACGATATTCTGACTGCGCAGGGAGAAATCTGATGGAACGTTACGATCGACTGTTTTCACGTCTGGCAGAGAAGAAAGAAGGTGCACTGGTGCCTTTCGTTACGCTGGGCGATCCGTCACCCGAAATGTCATTACGAATTATTGATGCGCTGGTGGAAGGTGGTGCAGATGCGCTTGAACTGGGTATTCCCTTTTCAGATCCGCTAGCGGATGGTCCGACAATTCAAAGCGCAACGCTGCGCGCCTTTGCTGCGGGCACCACCACAGCACAGTGCTTTGAAATGCTTGCTGCCATCCGTCATAAGTACCCTGAATTACCTGTTGGCTTACTCATGTACGCCAACCTTGTGTTCAGCAACGGCATTGATGAATTTTATGCCCGCTGTGCCCAGGCCGGGGTTGATTCGGTTCTCGTGGCAGATGTGCCCGTGGAAGAATCCGCGCCGTTCCGTCAGGCCGCTATGCGTCACGGGATTGCGCCCATTTTCATTTGCCCCCCCAACGCCAGCGATGAACTACTCCGTGAAATTGCCTCTCACGGCCGCGGTTATACCTATCTGTTGTCACGCGCTGGGGTGACCGGTACCGAGAAGCGGGCCAGCCTGCCGCTGGACCACCTGATTACAAAATTACGGGAATATCATGCAGCGCCGCCGCTGCAGGGCTTTGGCATTTCTGAACCCTCGCAGGTTAGAGAATCTCTCGGTGCGGGCTCCGCCGGTGCGATCTCAGGTTCGGCCGTGGTTAAAATCATTGCACAACATCAGGCAGAACCCGAAGTGATGCTGGATGCCCTGAGAACCTTTATTGGTAACCTCAAAGCCGCCACCCGCTAATTCCCCACATGCCTTACCGCCCGGTAAGGCATGATTTCCCTGTTTTTTTTCATTCCCGGTTTGCTAATTTCGGATTTTCTGCACCACAATTAACAGGCGCCGTTATGGTAACGTCGCATCCAATTTGTGACAGGGAGAGAAGCAATGAAATGGTTTAAAGTGCTGGCAAGTGCCATGGTCGCGGCTGTTGTTGCATTAACACTGAGCGCCTGTGCGCCAACGCCAACTAAAGAAGGCACCGGCGGTTACATTGATGACACCGTCATCACCACGAAAGTAAAAGCAGAACTGTTAAAAGATGAGTCGCTGAAATCGACTGAAATCAACGTTGAAACCTTTAAGGGTAAAGTGCAGCTCAGCGGTTTTGTCAGCTCGCCGCAGATGGCTAACCATGCCGTACAGGTTACCCGCAGCGTGGCAGGCGTAAGATCCGTCGTTAATAACATGCAAATTAAATAACGTCGGTTAAAAAATCTAGGGCCACGTTGACGTGGCCCTTTTTTTTATCAGAAACGGTAACCTGCGCCAAAGAAGAACACCCAAGGATCCACGCGCATATGGATATTCTGCTGCTGATCGCCCGCTTTGAATTTCACCTGCGTATCAATATCCATGTACCACAGGGAAGCGTTCAGCATCCAGTCGCGGTTGATCTGGTAATCCAGCCCCACCTGCCCGGCAACGCCCCACGAATCCTTCAGGCTGAGATCGCTCAAGCCCGCATCCCGTCCGGTCTGGTTAAAATCGGCATCATAGAAGGTGGTGTAGTTAACGCCGATGCCCACATAGGGACGCACCTGACTCTGGCTGTCAAAAAAGTAGTACTGTGCCATCAGCGTGGGCGGCAGCTGACGTACCGTCGCCAGGGTGCCGGTTGGGCCCAGCCCGACTTTATGACGAAACGGCGTGGCGGCCAGAAGCTCAACCCCGATATTATCAGTGGCCATATAGGTAAAGGTTAAGCCCAGCTGAGTGTCGTTGCTTGCGCTAAATGACCCCATTCCCAGCACATTGTCTGAGCCTTCGGTGGGTCGGACTGTGGCACTTCCTGCACGGACAAAGAAATCGCCCGCCTGGTGAGCCAACGCAAATTGCGGTAATGCAAGCGCCAGCAGCATGGCGCATTTAGCCAGTTTCATATTCACTCCTGTGAGAAATTGAATGCCTGCACTGAATCATTTTTTTGTCCGCACAGATTTAGCGCGATTCATTGTCAATTGCATCTAAATCAACCCGGAAAAATGATTTAAAAAACAATGAATTGATTCAAATCAATTTTGCGTGCTCTGGTGGTCGCTAAATATCCCTTGCCGAAACCGTAACGCCGCATTACTTTGCTGATCTCCCCAGACTGTTTTGCTTCGATGCCTCAGAGGTGGCGGGCGATCAAATGAGCGATACTCTCAACCCTTGTATTAGCTGTGGTGCCTGTTGTGCCCACTTTCGCGTCTCTTTTTACTGGGCAGAAGCCGATGACGCCGGGGGGCTGGTGCCCACGGAATTAACGGAGCCCCTGAGTCTGTTAATGCGGAATATGCGCGGGACGAACGATCGCACACCGCGCTGTGTCGCGCTCAAGGGCGATATTGGCGGCTGTGTTTCGTGCAGTATCTATGAAAACCGGCCTTCGCCCTGCCGTGAGTTTGAGATGTCTGGAGAACAGGGGATTTGGAACGAAGGCTGCGACCGGGCCAGAGCGCGCTTTGGCCTTCCCGCACTTTTTCACCCATCTTTACCTGATATGACAGAAAGTTATCGGGTTGCGGGTGCCAGCGAGCCGTCAGAACATGTACAATCGCCGGGTTAATTAACCCGGTTCTTTCAAGGAGAGTACATGTCTATCACGGCAAGCTCGTTATACCGTGACACTGGAAATTTTTTTCGTCATCAATTGTTCACCCTGGTGCTGATGTCGCTGCTGACCGCGTTTGTCACGGTCATGCTGTTACACGTTCTGACGCCCGGTGACGATCAAATGGCGATATTGCAGCAAGGCGAAATTAGCAGTACCTCGCTGTTCGATATGGTGCAGAGCATGTCACCCGAACAGCAACAGGTGCTGCTGCGCGCTTCTGCAGCGGGAACGTTTGCGGGGCTGGTGGGGAATACGCTGCTGTTGGGCGGTATGCTGTGCCTGATTCCGTTGGTTTCGTCAGGCCAACGCGTAAGTGCGCTGCGAGCGATTGGCGCCTCTGCACCCTTGCTGCCAAAGCTACTACTGCTGACGTTTCTCGTTACCCTGGTGGCGCAGCTGGGCTTTATGGTACTGGTGGTTCCGGGCGTATTGCTGACCATTGTGCTGTCGCTGTCGCCAATCATTCTGGCGAGTGAAAAACTCGGCGTTATCGCCGCAATGCGCGCCAGCATGCGAATGGCATGGAAAAACGTGAAGCTGATTGCCCCTGCCATTATCGTATGGTTACTGGCTAAGCTCGCCGTGATGTTTTTCTTTACCTCATTAACCCTGTTGCCCATGAATGTTTCAACGGTGATTTTCACCGCCATTGGTAACCTGGTTTCGACCCTGTTGGTGATTTATTTGTACCGGCTTTATATGCTGTTACGTTGATTGTCCGTGCGCCTTCCGGCGCACTGGCAGGCCATGCAGCCTTAACTGGAATGACTATGAAGCAGCTACTCGACTTTCTCCCCCTTGTTGTTTTCTTTATTTTTTATAAGTTGTACGACATTTTTGTGGCGTCGGGCGCGCTGGTTGTCGCGACCGGACTGGCGCTGGTCGCGAGCTGGGTGCTGTATCGCAAGCTTGAGAAAATGACGATTTTCACCTTCGTTCTGGTGGCGGTCTTCGGCACGCTGACGCTGGTTTTCCATAATGATGAATTTATTAAGTGGAAAGTCACCGTCATCTATACCCTGTTTGCCCTGGCGTTACTGTTCAGCCAGTGGTTCATGAAACAGCCGTTAATACAGACCATGCTGGGTAAAGAGCTGGAACTGCCTGACCACGTCTGGCGAAATCTCAACATCGCCTGGGCGCTGTTTTTCTTGATTTGTGGCCTGGCAAACATATATGTTGCGTTTTGGTTACCTCAGTCAGTCTGGGTTAACTTCAAAGTGTTTGGACTGACCGGCCTTACGCTGCTGTTTACGCTGCTGAGCGGCGTCTATATCTGGCGTAAGATGCCGCAACAAGAACAAAAATAAACCTGTTGTCCGCTCAGGCGGGCAACGTCTCTCTCAGACTTAAGAAACCAGAGCAATGGACGATAAACATAAATTGCCCAAGGGCGAAATGGTGATGCGCACCCTGGCGATGCCAGCGGATACAAATGCTAACGGCGATATCTTCGGTGGCTGGTTAATGTCACAAATGGATATGGGTGGCGCGATCCAGGCTAAAGAGATTGCTGAAGGCCGCGTCGTCACCGTACGCGTTGATGGTATGACCTTCTTAAAACCCGTCGCAGTGGGCGATGTCGTCAGTTGCTATGCGCATTGTATCCGCACCGGCAACAGCTCGATGACGATTAACGTTCAGGTATGGATCAAGAAGGTGTCATCTGAACCTATCGGGCAGACATATTGTGCTACCGAAGCCGTGTTTATTTACGTCGCGGTGGACAACGAGGGGCATCCTCGCCAACTGCCAGCAGGACGGGATAACCAGTCCTACCCTGCCTGATAACAGGTTTTCGGTGCTGAATCTGCCCTGCAGATAATTCCCTGTTGCCGTGAGCGAAGCGCAGGTTGCGATCGCTCACGGCGCCACAAGCGCCCTTCAGACAGCCTTTCTCCGGCTATTCGATGCTGGCCCCGCCGTTAATTTTGAATACGATATTCATCGTCAGGCCGCTGCCCGGTTTTCCACTCTGATAACGCCACGTTCGCATGGCCTGCTTAACGGTACGTTCGAACATATTGCGCGGTTCGGCAGAAAGGATTTCGATATTATCGACCCGGCCGTCGCTGTCTACGTCAAATTTTACCCTGACGCGTCCTTCAACGCGCAAGGCCGCCGCCCGTGGCGGATAAGACGGCTTGCTGATATTAAGCGCTTTGGGCCCGGAGGAAACACTTTGCGTGGGTGCTGCCGACGGCGTACTTTTTGGCGCGGTCGCAGGCTTGCTTTGGGTGGCGGCCGTATCATGGCTGAACGGATTTGCCTGCGGTTTCACGTCCTGACGCGGTTTCACCTCGCGCTTGGGTTGTTCACGCTTAGGCTCGTGACGGGGCTTTGGCTTAGGCTTAGGTTCAGGTTTGGGGATCGGCACCGGTTCGGCTTTTGGCGGCTCTGGCGCAGGTTGAGGCTCCGGTAAGGGTTCCGGTTCTGGCTGAGGCGTCGGTTGCGGCGCGGGTTGGGCGATTGCAGGTTCTGGCTGAACGGCCGGTGCAACCATCGTCACGCTAATCGGCTGTGATGCTTTAGGTAACTCAATGGTCTGATGAAAAGACGCATAAAGAACACCCGCAATGACTGCACCGTGCAGTGCAACAGACAAGATCATGGCGACAGGCGTGCGTTTCGGTAAGGGCATAGTCAGCGTGGTCATAGCAATCGCAGTAGTGAAATCAAGTCACGATTTTAAATGCAAATAGCAATCAGTTTCAATAACCTCCTTGTTTTGCGGCTAAAAAAGCCTGTTTAGCCCAATATGCTGCAGAGGCCATTGACGCAAGGTTTCGTTTGCACTCTACTTAACTATCCCTTACCGTGTTGCCAAATTTAAGAGTTAATGGGAGCGCCCAATTGCTTTACGTCATTTATGCTGAAGATAACGCCGATTCTCTGGAAAAACGCAACGCCGTGCGCCCCGCTCACCTGGCACGTCTGAAGCTGTTACATGAAGAAGGTCGGTTAATCGTCGCCGGTCCTATGCCTGCGGTCGACAGTAACGATCCGGGCGTTGCGGGCTTTACCGGTTCCACCGTCGTCGCCGAATTCCCGTCGCTGGAAACGGCGCAGGCCTGGGCTGCAGACGATCCCTACATCGCCGCCGGTGTTTACAAGCAGGTTAGCGTTAAGCCGTTTAAGCGCGTCTTCTGATTTAACTCCGCAGCCAAAAAAGAGCTTCCGGGCAGCCGCTCAGAAGCTTTTTTTTCGAGATGATATTTTATGCAATCGATTATTATCACCCTGTTGCTGGTGATTATGCTGTTAGTAGGTGCGGCGCTTTATCTGTGGCGAAAACACGGCTGGCGGAATAAAAAGCACCTGATCGTCATGCTGATCGTCCTGGCCGCTGCGGTACAGCTGGTGAACGTCAAGTTATTGATGACCGGGCATTAATGTCTCAGCCGCGCCGGGCGGCTGATCGATTACAGATTTTGTGTGATAAACAGAATCGAACGACGCTGCTGCTGCGCCAGTTGATGACGAATTCCGTGAATCCGTTTATAGCGACGTGACTGCCCCTCGAGCCAGCGTGAACGTCTGCGCTGTACCTGACGTAACATTCTCCAGCGGGCCACTTCGTTTCTGCTTCGTCTCATCACTTCCTCTCTGGCATCAAACTCACGCGCACGCATTATAAAGATCTCTGAGCGAATGCCAAATCGGATCTCTCATCGAAACGCCGCTATTATTAAGGGTTTCGCTCCCCCTCATCTCCACGTAAACTTCTCTGACTCAAGCGCGAACAGGATGTCCACTTAATGACCACGTTTTACACGCTTATCAGTTGGTTGCTGTTGTTTGGTTACTGGTTACTGATTGCCGGGATCACGCTGCGCATCCTGATGAAGCGACGGGCCGTTACCTCAGCGATGGCATGGCTGCTGATTATCTTTATTCTGCCGCTGGTTGGCATCATCGCGTACTTGTCCTTTGGCGAATTACATTTGGGTAAGCGCCGCGCTGAACGCGCACGTACCATGTGGCCTTCCACCGCTCGCTGGTTAAATGATTTAAAGAAACGCAGCGAAATTTTTGCGACAGATTACAGCGACGTCGCACGATCGCTGTTTCAACTGTGCAACAACCGCCAGGGCATTGCGGGCGTAAAAGGCAATCAGTTGCAGCTTCTGACCAGCTCTGATGACGTCATGAAAGCCTTGATTCGCGATATCCAGCTGGCTCGCCACAATGTCGAGATGGTGTTCTATATCTGGAATCCGGGCGGTCTGGCGGATGAGGTCGCCGAGTCGTTAATGGCCGCGTCACGCCGCGGCGTTCACTGCCGCCTCATGCTGGATTCAGCGGGCAGCGTGGCGTTTTTCAGAAGCCCCTGGGTGGGCATGATGCGCAATGCAGGCATTGACGTCGTTGAGGCGCTCCAGGTGAGCCTGCTGCGCGTATTCTTGCGCCGTATGGACCTGCGTCAACATCGTAAAATGGTGCTGATCGACAACTATATTGCCTACACCGGCAGCATGAACCTGGTTGATCCGCGCTTTTTTAAACAAGAGGCCGGCGTAGGCCAGTGGGTTGACCTGATGGCGCGCATGGAAGGTCCGGTTTCCACCGCCATGGGAATTGTCTACAGCTGTGACTGGGAAATTGAGACCGGTAAGCGTATTTTGCCGCCGCCGCCAGACCGCAATATCATGCCGTTTGAACAGGAAAGTGGGCACACGGTGCAGGTTATCGCCTCCGGTCCCGGTTTTCCGGAGGATTTGATTCATCAGGCCCTGCTCACGGCGGTGTATTCAGCGCGTGAGCAGCTTATCATGACCACGCCCTATCTGGTGCCGAGTGACGATCTGCTTCATGCCATTTGCACGGCGGCCATGCGGGGCGTTAACGTGAGTCTTGTGGTTCCCCTTCACAATGACTCTTTGCTGGTCGGCTGGGCCAGCCGCTCCTTCTTTGGCGAGCTGCTTGAGGCAGGAGTAAAAATCTACCAGTTTGAAGATGGCCTGCTGCATACCAAAAGCGTGCTGGTGGACGGTCAACTGAGCCTGGTGGGAACCGTTAACCTGGACATGCGTAGCCTGTGGCTGAATTTCGAAATTACCCTGGCTGTCGATGATGCCGGATTCGGCAGCGATTTGGCCTGCGTGCAGGATGACTATATTGCCCGTTCGCGTCTGCTCGATCCCAAACGCTGGGCAAAACGTGCCTGGTGGCAGCGGATTGTCGAACGACTGTTTTACTTCTTCAGCCCTTTACTGTAAAACGAGCGAAATTACGAACTGCCCTTAGATAAACGGGACTGAGCATGGATCTGAATAACCGCCTGACAGAAGACGAAACGCTGGAACAGGCCTATGACATTTTTCTTGAACTGGCTGGCGATAATCTTGATCCGGCCGATATCATTCTTTTCAACCTGCAGTTTGAAGAGCGTGGTGGCGCAGAGCTGTTTGACCCTTCCGATGACTGGCAGGATCATGTGGATTTCGATTTGAATCCAGATTTTTTCTCAGAAGTGGTGATCGGTCTGGGCGAAGCGGATGGCGAACCTATTACTGATGTTTTTGCGCGCGTGCTGTTGTGTCGCGAAAAAGATCACAAGCTGTGCCATATTTTGTGGCGTGAATAGCGTAACACCATGAATATAAAGCCGGGCGATTGCCCGGCTTTTTGTTTTACAGCGGATCCACCTTCAGGCAGGACACCGCATGGCGGAAACTGCCTTCAAGCAGCGGTCGGGTTTTCGCACACTCAGGGCCGGCAATCGGACAGCGCGTCCGGAACACACAGCCGGAGGGCGGATTAATCGGTGAGGGTAATTCCCCTTCCAGGAGCTGGATTTGCTTATTCTTCTCCAGGTCCGGATCGGGAATCGGCACCGCCGACATCAGCGCTTTGGTATAGGGATGCTGCGGATTGGTATACACCTCGTCGTAGGTGCCCAGCTCCACGGCGTGCCCCAGATACATCACCAGCACGCGGTCGGAAATGTGTTTAACCACCGCGAGGTCATGGGCGATAAAAATCAGCGACAGGCCCATTTCACGTTGCAGTTGCTGCAGCAAGTTCACGACCTGAGCCTGAATGGACACGTCCAGGGCCGACACCGGCTCGTCGCAGATAATCAGCTTAGGCTCAAGTATCAATGCGCGCGCAATACCGATACGCTGGCACTGTCCACCCGAGAACTCGTGTGGATAGCGGTTGATCAGGTTAGGCAGGAGCCCTACCTTCATCATCATGGTCTTGACGCGATCTTTGACATCCTGACGCGACAGCTCCGGATGATAAGTGCGTAACGGCTCTGCAATGATGTCGCCGATTGTCATACGCGGATTCAGCGAGGCCAGCGGATCCTGGAAAATCATCTGGATATCGCTTCGCGCCTTACGCCACTCTTCTTCACTCTGCCCCAGCAGGTTACGCCCGAGCCATGAAACGCGGCCCTCGGTGGCTTTTACCAGGCCAATAATGGCCCGCGCCAGCGTAGACTTGCCGCAGCCGGATTCCCCGACGACGCCCAGGGTTTCACCTTCATACAGGCGCAGGCTGACACCGTCCACCGCCTTGAGAGATTTTGGCGGCTGCCAGAACCACTGCTTGCCATCCCTGATATCAAAATGGACTTTCAGATCGGCGATTTCGAGTAACACTTTCTTTTCTGCCAGGCTGCTCATACGAGTTCCTCCACCGGCTTAAAGCAGGCGCGCAAACGCCCTTCTGCAAAAGGTAACAGCGGCGGTGCGTTGGAGCAGATATCCATGGCGTGAGGGCAGCGCGGCTGGAAAGGACAACCCTGCGGCAAACGCAGCAGGTTAGGCGGATTACCCGGTATCGTCGTCAGACTTTCCCCTTCCGCATCCAGTCTGGGTACAGCGTTCAGTAAACCAATAGAATAGGGATGTGCGGGCTGATAAAACACATCACGGGCGCGGCCATACTCCATGGTGCGTCCGGCATACATCACCAGAACTTTATCGCAAATGCCCGCAACCACACCCAAATCGTGGGTGATCATAATGATCGCGGTGTTAAACTCGCGCTTAAGCTCATTCAGCAAGGTCATGATCTGCGCCTGAACCGTGACGTCCAGTGCGGTTGTCGGCTCATCGGCAATCAGCAGCTTAGGCCGACACATCAGGGCCATCGCAATCATCACACGTTGACGCATCCCACCCGAAAACTCGTGGGGATACATTTTCATACGTTTACGCGCTTCCGGCATTTTAACCGCATCCAGCATTCTTACTGACTCTTCAAATGCCTGTGCATTGCTCATCCCTTTATGCAGCTTCAGCACTTCCATCAGTTGCTCGCCGACCCGCATATAGGGGTTCAGTGACGTCATGGGATCCTGGAAGATCATGGCGATTTGCTCGGCACGCAGTCGGTTCAGCTGTTTCTCGGGCAGATTCAGGATCTCTTTACCGTTGAATAACGCCGAACCACCGATGCGCCCGTTGCTGGCCAGCAGCCCCATTAACGCAAAGGCGGTCTGGGATTTACCCGAACCCGACTCGCCCACAATCCCTAAGGTTTCACCTGCCCGCAGTGAAAAGTTGAGATCGTTAACGGCGGTGACGTCACCGTCGTGCGTGCCAAAGGTTACGCGTAAATCTTTCACTTCAAGCAGCAGTTCGCTTCCCGCGCGCGCAGCCTGAGCAGGCTGAAATTCATGAATAGTCATCGGGAAACTCCTTAACGATCTTTGGGGTCGAGGGCATCACGCAGGCCATCGCCAATAAAGTTGAAACAAAACAAGGTGACGACCAGGAACGTCGCCGGAAACAGTAACAGCCACGGCGAGACTTCCATGGAGTTCGCACCATCGCTGAGCAGTGCGCCCCAGCTACTCAGTGGCTCCTGCGTTCCCAGCCCCAGAAAGCTCAGGAAAGATTCAAACAGAATCATACTGGGCACCAGCAGCGAAGCGTAAACCACCACGACGCCCAGAACGTTGGGGACGATATGGCGCGTCACAATTTTCCAGGTGGAAACACCGCCAACGTGTGCAGCTTCGATAAACTCTTTGCGCTTCAGGCTTAATGTCTGCCCGCGCACGATACGCGCCATGTCCAGCCAGGACACCATGCCGATAGCGGCAAAGATCAGCAGAATATTGCGGCCAAAGAAGGTCACCAGCAGGATAACGAAGAACATAAACGGGAAGGAGTTAAGGATTTCCAGAATACGCATCATCACGGAATCGGTTTTCCCGCCCAGATAACCCGCGATTGAACCGTACAAGGTCCCCACGATCACGGCGATCAGCGCGGCAGCAATCCCGACCATCAGTGAAATGCGCCCGCCAATGGCTACGCGCACCAGCAAATCGCGCCCCGAGGAGTCGGTGCCAAACCAGTGTCCCGAGGTGGTATCGGGCGGTGATGACATCATTCCCCAGTCGGTATCGAAATAGGAGAATTGCGACAGCATAGGCGCGAAAATCACAAACAGCGTGATAAGCATCAGCACCATCAAGCTGATTAATGCGGCGCGGTTATGAATGAAACGACGACGGGCATCCTGCCACAGGCTTCGCCCTTCGACTTCCAGTTTTTCACTGAATGCATCAAGAGCTTCGCTATTTTTCTTACTTAACATCATGGCGAACTCCAGAATCAGTAGCGGATTTTCGGGTCGATAACGGCATACAGCACATCGACGATCGCATTAAACAGGATGGTCAACAGCCCCACCAGGATGGTCAGGCTCAGCACCAGTGAATAGTCACGGTTAAGTGCACCGTTCACGAACAGCTGACCAATACCCGGCAGTCCGTAAATCGACTCGATGACCATAGAACCGGTAATGATGCCCACAAAGGCCGGCCCCATATAGGAAATGACCGGCAGCAGCGCAGGCTTCAGTGCATGACGTAACACGATACGACGCAGCGGCAGCCCTTTCGCTCGCGCGGTACGGATAAAGTTGGAGTGCATAACTTCAATCATCGAGCCGCGGGTGATGCGCGCAATACTGGCAATGTAGGCCAGTGAGAGCGCCACCATCGGCAGCAGCATGTAATTCCATTGACCGCCATTCCAGCCGCCACCCGGCAGCCACTTAAGCGTGATTGCGAACACCAGAACCAATAGCGGCGCTACCACAAAACTCGGTATCACCACGCCGGTCATTGCCACCCCCATCACAACGTAATCCCACAGGCTGTTCTGCTTCAGCGCCGCGATAACGCCCGCCGTGACGCCCAGAACCACCGCCAGGATAAAGGCAGCAAGGCCGAGTTTGGCTGAAACCGGGAAGGCATGGCCGACCAGGTAATTGACCGAATAGTCTTTGTACTTGAACGAGGGCCCGAAATCGCCATGCGCCAGTTGAATCAGATAATCAACGTATTGCTTACCGATAGGATCGTTGAGGTGATATTTCGCCTCGATATTTGCCATGACCTCTGGCGACAGGGTGCGCTCGCTGGTAAAAGGGCTGCCGGGCGCCAGTCGCATCATAAAGAAGGAAATGGTAATCAGAACGAAAAGCGTCGGAATTGCTTCAAGCAACCGACGCAGAATGAATTTTAACATTGCCGTACCTACCAGGCTGGTGCTTCACATTGCATTAAAAAAAGTACTGGCGGCGCGTAACGCGCCGCCGCTGTTCTTGGTGTTTTATTAGTGCTTGATGATGTACAGGTTTCTGTCTGCTACGTTATCCAGCGGATCCTTACCGGTATAACCGCCAACATAAGGTTTCACCAGGCGCGTGTTAACGTAGTAGTAAAGCGGCACGATCACAGAGTCTTTATCCAGCTGCTGCTCTGCCTTCTCGTAATCAGCCGAACGCGCTTTATCATCTGTAGTGGCCAACGCATCTTTCATCAGCTTGTCGAAAGCTGGGCTCTTATAGTGCGCGGTATTGTTGCTGCTGTCAGACAGCATGGTATTCAGGAACGATGTCGGTTCGTTGTAGTCTGCACACCAGCCTGCACGCGCAACGTCAAAGTTGCCCTGGTGGCGGGTATCCAGGAAGGTTTTCCACTCCTGGTTCTCCAGCTTCACTTTCACACCCAGGTTTTTCGTCCAGATAGATGACGCGGCAATGGCCAGTTTCTTATGCAGGTCAGAGGTGTTGTACAGCAGATTAAAGGTCAGCGGTTTTTCTGGCGTATAACCGGCTTCAGCCAGCAGCTTTTTCGCTTCGGCATTACGTTTTTCCTGTGACCAGGTAAACCACTCAGGCTTCACCAATTCCATTCCATCTGTCGCTGGCGGCGTGTAGCTGTAAGCCGGTTTCTGGCCCTGCGCCAGGACTTTGTCTACGATAATGTCGCGATCGATGCCGAGTTTAAGCGCAGCGCGAACGCGCGGATCGTTAAATGGCGCTTTCTGGTTGTTGATTTCGTAGTAGTAGGTACACAGATACGGGTCAACATGCAGCTCTTTACCGTTGTCACGCTGCAATTTTTTAAACAGCTCAATAGGCAGGTTGTTATAGGTCATGTCACTGCCGTTATCAGAGAAGTAACGGTTTACATCGCTGACTTCCGACGAGATTGGCAGGAAAGTGACTTTGTTCAGCACGGTATGCGCGTTATCCCAGTATTCAGGGTTACGCACAACGGTGATACGTTCGTTGATGACATGTGATTCCAACTTAAACGCACCGTTACCCACCCAGTTTTCTGGCTGAGTCCACTTGTCACCGAATTTTTCGATTGCAGCTTTATTAACTGGCGACATTGAGGGGTGAATGAGTAATTTATAGAAATAAGGCACCGGCTCGCTTAAGGTCACTTGCAGTGTATGATCGTCAATCGCCTTTACGCCCAGGTCTGTAGGCGGCTTCTTGCCAGCGATAATATCATCAACGTTAGCCAGATGGCCGTATTGCAGATAGCTGGCATAAGGCGATGCGGTTTTCGGATCGGCCAAACGCTCCCAGCTGTAGACGAAATCCTGAGCAGTGACAGGTTCACCATTTGACCATTTTGCATTTTTACGCAAGTGGAAAGTCCAGACTTTAAAGTCTTTGTTATCCCAGCTTTCAGCCACACCAGGAATGGGATGACCATCCGTATCGCTGATGACCAGACCTTCCAGCAGATCACGACTCACGTTAGATTCCGGAACGCCTTCGATTTTATGCGGATCCAGTGACTGAACCTCGCTACCGTTTCCTTTAACCAGCTCCTGCTTCGCGGCCAGTTCTACGCCGGCAGGTACTGTGGCTGCCATAACGCTGTTCGCTGCGAGCGCACTCATCGCTGCAAAGACGCTGGCAGCAATCAAGGTTTTTTTCGTGATGTTGTTCATTCTTAACTCCAGTTTTTTATTTTCACTGAGGGTGTTTGCGACCTCAGCGTTCCCCGTATTCGGGTCCCCGGTGTTTGCCACCTGGGGCGTATTGACCCTGTTGTGTGGTCTGCACGGCCACGCCCTTCCCGACTGTGCCGCCGGTTAAGCGCGTGACTCAGTGTTTTTTAATGAAATAGTATTTCAGGTCTGTCATGTCCTGCGGATCGTGGCCAGTAAAACCGCCAACCCAGGGTTTAACCAGCCGCACGCTGACGCGATAGTAAACTGGCACAATTGCTGAGTCTTTGTCGAGTTGTGTTTCTGCCTGCTGATACAATGATGCGCGGTCCGCTTCATTTTCAGCCGTTAATGTTGCGGCTAACAGACGGTCGTATTCCGCACTGTGGTAAAACGCGGTATTGGTCGACGACTGGCTCTGGAACATATTCAGGAATGTTGAGGGCTCATTGTAATCCGCACACCAGGTGGCGCGCACAACGTCATATTGTGCCTGATGCCGGGTTTCCAGCAGGGTTTTCCATTCCTGATTCTGCAACGTAACCAGCGCGCCCAAATTGCGTTGCCACATGGACGCGGCGGCGATGGCCTGGGTTTTGTTTTGATCGGATGTGTTATAGAGCAGCGTAAAGCGCAGCGGATTTTTATCGTTGTAACCCGCCTCGGCCAGCAGTTTTTTCGCAGCCGCGTTTCGCTGCGGCTGTGTCCACGCCATCCAGTCTGGGGAAGATAACGCAGCGCCTGCGATGTAAGGCGGCGTAAAGCTGTAGGCCGGAATTTGCCCTTGCCCCATGATCTTACGAGCGATGATATCGCGATCCAGCGTCATTTTGATCGCAGCGCGCACGCGGGCATCGGTGAACGGCGGTTTTTTGTTATTAATTTCGTAATAGAAGGTGCAGAGCAGCGGACTGACTTTAACCTCATCACCCATATCTTTGCGCAATTTAGCAAACAAGTCGGGCGGAACCGCGCTGTTGGTCATATCAATGCCACCGCTGCGATAGCGATTGATATCACTGTTTTCCGAGCTGATGGCCAGAAACGTTCCCTGCTCAATAACGGTCTGAGCATTGTTCCAGTAAAGAGGATTACGCTTCAGAACAATTTTCTCATTCACCACCCAGTCATTCAGCGTATAGGCGCCGTTACCGATATAGTGACCGGGTTGGGTCCAGCCCTCACCCCACTTTTCGATGGCAGGTGCGTAAACGGGTTTCATCGCGGTGTGCGCCAGCATGGCCACTAAATAAGGCACCGGTTCGGTCAGGGTAATTTGCAGATGGCGATTGTCCAGGGCTTTCACGCCCAGTTGATCGGGGGCAACTTTACCGGCAAGAATCGCATCGACATTCGCAATATGGGCAGCCTGCAGATAGCTGGCATAGGGCGACGCAGTTTTAGGATCGGCAAGACGACGCCAGCTGTAAACGAAGTCCTGTGCCGTAACCGGCTCCCCATTGCTCCATTTGGCATTGTCGCGCAGGGTGAATGTCCAGATTTTACCTTGCTGGTTTTCCCAGCGCTCAGCCACACCCGGCACCACATTACCGTTATTGTCCGTGTTAACCAGCCCATCCAGCAGGTTGAGGATGATGTTTGACTCCGGTACACCTTCGACTTTATGCGGATCGAGCGAGGCAACTTCCGAACCGTTATTAATCACGATTTGCTGGACGGCGGAGAGCGTCACGTCTGATGGCACGGTAGCAGCACAGGTGGGCAATGCGGTTAAGGTTAGTGCCAGACAAGCCAGGTAGTGCTGCGCGTTCATTTCCCACACCCTTGTTAAATGCCAATTTTTATTCTGATATCCCAGCATCAATAAGGAATAAATCTTTTGCTTTTGACGTTTGGGAAAACATTATTAATGCGCCGAAAATTAGCAGATGCTGCAGAGGGGCGCCAAAACTAAATCGCTAAAATGTTACCTGTTTCTCTTTTATCATGAGATTTTTCCCAGTGGAAGTGTTAATTTTTGCCCTAAAAATAGCTTAACAGACTGATTAATAAACAATCTCATCACATTGATGTCAATTTAACCAAAAAACAACATTTATACCCTGGCGTTGCGTTGTTGTAGTGTGAATACACACCGTCACATCATTTAAAAAACGGTTTAAGCGACGTAGACCAGCATTAATCATGCCAACTTCCGCTGCGAAAGCAGAATATAGTGTGAATATAGTGACATGCCGCGATGCCAGCACTGGCGCTGCAGCGAAGGTTATTAGCGGAAGTGATAACTGAAGAAGGATGTGAAGAGAGATAAATAATTGCATCAATACGGTGCAAAAAAATCGTCTTTTGCACCTTATTGGTTCATTTCTTGTTAAATGCGATTAAATAAGTCGGTTTACCCAACCAGACCGGGAAAAATTGCCTTGATGCCGGTCACCACAAATTCAATACCTAGCGCCATTAACAGCAATCCCATGATACGGGTAATCACGTTAATCCCTGTCTGCCCTAACAGCCTGACCATTAAAGGCGCAGCGCGGAACAGCAGCCAACAGCTAAAGGCAAAAACAGCAATCGCAACGGTAAAACCCAAAAGGTTGAGCCAGTTGTTATAACGTGTGCTCCAGACGATAGTCGAACTGATGGCGCCTGGACCCGCCATGAGCGGCAGCGCAAGGGGAACCACGCCAATACTTTCCCGAATTGCCGTTTCCGTTTTTTCCTGCTTATTTTGCTTATCCTCGCCCAGCTTGCCGCTAATCATCGACATAGCGATGGTCACCACCAGAATCCCGCCCGCAATGCGAAACGAGTCAATAGAGATACCGAAGACATGCAGGATTGCATCGCCCAGAAACAGCGAGGTCCAGAGAATAATCGCCACCGCGAGGTTGGCCGTCAGGTTGGTTTTATTGCGTTCTGCCACGCCCTGATAGCGGGTCATGCTAATAAATACCGGAATGATGCCGATGGGATTAACCAGTGCAAACAGGCCTACGAAAAACTTGATATAGCCAGACAGATCTAATAACGCAGGATTCACGGTTAACTCCCCATCCCAGATGAAAAACGCGCCTAATGTAAGTGAAAAAAGCCGTGGGCGCCAGATGCCTAAGCAGTTATTTATGCTGTTATTTTACTTACAATTTAGTGGCTTTAACCACGCATTAACTATCTTGTGGAAGATGTTACTTTTACGCCCCGTTTATTATCCCCCAGCCCGGCCCCCCTGAATGCAGAGCTGAAAGGAGTCAGCTTGGGTTTAAATTGATCTAAATCATCATTGTTCTCTCCCAAACCCGATACTCTTTCTCTGTCAGTAACGCAGGTCTCATTATTTCGAAACAGAGAGAAGCTCTTTTAGTAAACAATTGAAAAACCGCTGCTTTATTCCCGTAAACCGTGCCGTTTGCACCATGGCTATACTCAGGGATTCAGGCTTGTTTACTAAAAAAAGTTTAACTTCCTCAGGAGAGCACAATGGCCGTTACTAATGTCGCTGAACTCAATGCACTGGTTGAACGTGTAAAAAAAGCCCAGCAAGAATTCGCCAATTTTTCTCAACAACAGGTCGATGCCATCTTCCGCGCAGCCGCACTGGCCGCCGCGGATGCCCGAATTCCACTCGCTAAAATGGCGGTGGCAGAATCGGGCATGGGCATTGTTGAAGACAAAGTCATTAAAAATCACTTCGCTTCTGAATACATCTACAACGCCTATAAGGATGAGAAAACCTGCGGCGTACTGGACACCGATGATACGTTTGGCACCATCACAATCGCTGAACCCATCGGCCTGATTTGCGGTATCGTCCCCACCACTAACCCTACCTCCACCGCGATTTTCAAGGCACTTATCAGCCTTAAAACCCGCAACGGGATTATCTTCTCCCCCCATCCTCGAGCCAAAGATGCGACGAACAAAGCGGCGGATATTGTCCTGCAGGCAGCGATTGCCGCTGGCGCGCCCAAAGACATTATAGGCTGGATTGATGCACCTTCTGTGGAACTGTCCAATCAGTTGATGCACCATCCTGATATTAACCTGATTCTGGCGACGGGTGGCCCCGGCATGGTCAAAGCCGCCTACAGCTCAGGTAAGCCGGCGATTGGCGTGGGGGCCGGTAACACGCCCGTTGTCATCGATGAAACAGCTGATGTTAAACGCGCCGTTGCCTCCATCCTGATGTCAAAAACGTTTGATAACGGTGTGATCTGTGCCTCTGAACAGTCGGTTATCGTGGTAGATGCCGTCTACGACGCCGTGCGCGAGCGCTTCGCCAGCCATGGTGGCTATCTGCTTCAAGGACAGGAGCTGAGTGCGGTACAAAATATCATTCTAAAAAACGGTGGGCTTAACGCCGCCATTGTGGGCCAGCCTGCGGTGAAGATTGCGGAGATGGCCGGCATCAGCGTACCTGGTGAAACCAAAATCCTGATTGGCGAAGTTGAACGGGTCGATGAATCAGAGCCTTTCGCTCATGAAAAACTGTCGCCGACACTGGCGATGTACCGTGCTAAAGATTATCAGGATGCCGTCAGCAAAGCGGAGAAACTGGTGGCGATGGGCGGTATTGGTCATACGTCATGCCTGTATACCGACCAGGACAATCAGACAGCGCGCGTGCACTATTTTGGCGACAAGATGAAAACAGCCCGCATTCTGATCAACACGCCAGCTTCTCAGGGCGGTATTGGTGATTTATATAACTTCAAACTCGCCCCTTCTCTGACACTGGGTTGTGGTTCCTGGGGCGGTAACTCCATTTCTGAAAACGTGGGGCCCAAACATCTCATCAACAAGAAAACCGTCGCTAAGCGAGCTGAAAATATGTTGTGGCATAAACTTCCGAAGTCCATTTACTTCCGTCGCGGCTCTTTACCCATTGCGCTTGAAGAGATCGCCACTGACGGTGCCAAACGCGCGTTTGTGGTGACTGACCGCTTCCTGTTTAACAACGGTTATGCCGATCAGGTCACCCGCGTTTTAAAATCTCACGGCATCGAAACCGAAGTTTTCTTTGAGGTTGAAGCGGATCCCACCTTAAGCATCGTGCGTAAAGGTGCAGAACAGATGAACAGCTTTAAGCCAGACGTGATCATCGCCCTGGGCGGCGGTTCGCCGATGGATGCAGCCAAAATCATGTGGGTCATGTATGAGCATCCAGAAACCCATTTTGAAGAGCTGGCACTGCGGTTTATGGATATTCGCAAACGTATCTATAAGTTCCCTAAAATGGGCGTGAAAGCGCGCATGGTGGCCATTACGACAACCTCAGGCACAGGTTCAGAAGTGACGCCTTTTGCCGTGGTAACGGATGACGCGACCGGACAGAAATACCCGCTGGCCGATTATGCGCTGACGCCGGATATGGCTATCGTTGATGCCAACCTGGTCATGGATATGCCACGTTCACTTTGTGCTTTCGGCGGTCTGGATGCGGTGACGCACGCGCTGGAAGCCTATGTGTCGGTCCTGGCCAATGAATACTCCGATGGTCAGGCCCTGCAGGCGCTTAAGCTGCTTAAAGAGAACTTACCGGCGAGCTATGCAGAAGGTGCAAAAAATCCGGTTGCCCGTGAACGTGTACATAATGCCGCCACCATCGCCGGTATCGCCTTTGCGAACGCCTTCCTCGGGGTTTGTCACTCAATGGCGCATAAGCTTGGCTCTGAGTTCCATATTCCTCATGGACTGGCTAACTCGCTGCTGATTTCCAACGTTATTCGCTATAACGCCAATGACAACCCTACTAAGCAAACCGCATTCAGCCAGTACGATCGTCCCCAGGCGCGGCGTCGTTATGCTGAAATTGCGGATCATCTTGGTCTCACCGCGCCGGGCGACCGCACTGCCCAGAAAATTGAGAAGCTGCTGGTATGGCTGGATGAAATCAAAACGGAACTGGGTATTCCGGCCTCAATTCGTGAAGCCGGTGTGCAGGAGGCTGACTTCCTGGCGAAAGTCGATAAACTGGCGGATGATGCCTTTGATGACCAGTGTACTGGCGCGAATCCACGTTATCCGCTGATTGCCGAACTCAAACAGCTGATGCTGGACAGCTACTACGGACGCAAATTTGTCGAGCCGTTCGCCAGTGCCGCCGAGGCTGCCCAGGCTCAGCCTGTCAGTGACAGCAAAGCGGCGAAGAAAGCTAAAAAAGCCTAATCCGCTCCGCGCCCGATGAACGGGCTGCCGAAACCCCTTGTCTGGCCCGTGCCTCAAGGGGTTTTTTATGGCGGATTTATCGCTTTGATAAACACTGCTGCCTGGTGCATCAGCGTAGTGAAGAGAATATCGACCTGAGCCGGACGGGAAAAGGGATAAAGTCCGTGATCACATCGCCTTGCGCCCTTAACGAGCGCCATGGAAAAGCAGCCTGGCGCTGGTTGAGGGCTATTTAGTCCCCCACGGGGGTTTGCGCCCCATGGATGGCCTGCAAACAACCCTGCTCTATCGCCTTTTTATAATGCTTACGGCATACGGAGATATAACGTTCGTTGCCGCCGATGACGACCTGCTCCCCCTCTCTGAAAGGTTTACCGTCACTGTCCAGACGCAGCACCATGCCCGCTTTACGTCCACAATGACAGACCGTTTTCAGCTCTACCAGCTTATCCGCCCATGCCAGAAGATACTGGCTACCGGTGAAGAGTTCACCAAGAAAATCGGTACGCAGCCCGTAGCAGAGTACGGGAATATCCAGATTATCTACCACGTCAGACAAGGCCTTAACCTGCTCACGCGTCAGAAACTGGCTTTCGTCCACCAGTACACAGTGAACGGGTTGTCGCGCATGTTCCTGGGCAATTTCCACATCAAGCTGGCTGGCTGCATTATAAAGCACCGCAGGAGAAGATAATCCAATACGCGAGCTCACCTTGCCTGCGCCGAAGCGATTGTCGATCTCAGCGGTATAGACGAGCGTGCGCATCCCGCGTTCCTGATAATTGTAGGATGACTGCAATAATGCGGTTGATTTACCGGCGTTCATTGCCGAATAGTAGAAATAGAGTTGAGCCATTTGCGCCGATTCTCGGATACGATGAAAAAACAGGGCCGATTTTATCATATCTACAGGTTGCTGCTGGGGGGATTTTCACCTTATGCTGTTCAGATTAGCATCACTCATTGATGATGCAGCGGTTAATATGATGCGGCATTGGGTCTTCAAGTCAGGATAAATATTAAAGCACATGTGTGATTAAACATTATTTTTATACCGATAATGTATCAGCGCATTTTCAGCTAAGATCTTAATCTTTTCATTGATTCAACCCACCTGACATCACACTTCATCGGGGTGAATTAATAATTTATTAAATTCCTCGCTTACTCTTTTTAAGCTAAAAATTAATTTAATGTTGAACTTATTTTTCTCCACCACTACTATTAGCGGGCAGAACAACTCTCCTATTAATTATTCAGAGATCAGGACAATGAGCGAAGCACTTAAAAATCTTAATAATATCCGCACGCTGCGTGCCCAGGCCAGAGAGTGTTCTTTGGAAACGCTGGAAGAAATGCTGGAAAAACTGGACGTCGTGGTAAATGAACGTCGCGACGAAGAGTCAAACTCTAAAGCTGAAAACGAAGAGCGTGCGCGTAAACTTGAGCAATATCGCGAGATGCTGTTAGCGGATGGTATCGATCCCAACGAATTATTCAATACCCTGTCAGAATCAAAAACGGCTGGCAAAGCCAAACGTGCTGCCCGCCCGGCTAAATATCAGTTTGTAGATGAAAATGGCGAAACCAAAACCTGGACGGGTCAGGGCCGTACGCCAGCAGCAATCAAGAAAGCCATGGAAGAACAAGGTAAGCAGTTAGACGACTTCCTGCTGTAATGCATAGCCTGTTTCGCTTATTGTTGGCTTTACTTTAGTTTTACGATTATCCGCACCAGAAAAAAAAGGAAGCGATCGCTTCCTTTTTTTATTTTCAGATTGAATAGAAATTTCGATACCAGTCTACAAAGCGCCTTACGCCTTCATCAACACCGGTTTGGGGTTTAAATCCAATGGTATTAAATAATGCGGTTGTGTCCGCGCTGGTTGCCAGCACGTCCCCCGGTTGCATGGGCATCAGATTTTTATTTGCCTTCACACCCAACGCTTTCTCAATCGCTTCAATATAGTGAATCAGGCTCACCGGCTGGCTATTGCCAAGGTTATATATGCGATAAGGGGCAGAGCTTGACGCGGCAGAACCCGTTTCCACGGTCCAGTCTGCGTCCGCCTGCGGGATAACATCCTGCAAGCGAATAACCGCCTCTGCAACATCATCGATATAAGTAAAGTCGCGCTTCATTTGCCCCTGGTTATAAACATCTATCGCCTCGCCTGCAAGCATTGCGCGGGTGAATTTAAACAACGCCATGTCCGGACGTCCCCACGGGCCATAGACCGTGAAAAAACGTAAGCCAGTGGTAGGCAATTGATAGAGATGTGAATAGGTATGCGACATCAGCTCATTGGCTTTTTTCGTCGCGGCATACAATGACACGGGATGATCGACGCTGTCTTCTGTTGAAAATGGCATCTTGTTATTCAGGCCATAAACCGAACTGGATGAAGCATAAAGCAGATGCTCGATTTTATGGTGGCGGCAGCCTTCAAGAATATTCAGGTGCCCAATGACGTTTGCATCGGCATACGCATGGGGGTTTTCGAGTGAGTAACGCACCCCTGCCTGAGCGGCCAGATGAATAACGCGCTGAAAATTGTGCTGTTCAAAAAGTGTGGCAATAGCCTGACGATCGGCCAAATTGGCTTTAATAAAGGTAAAGGATGGATTGTCACCGATGATATCAAGGCGAGCTTGTTTAAGGTTTACATCATAGTAGTCATTCAGGTTGTCAAGACCGACAACCTGGTGACCGGCGGCCAGCAGGCGTTGACTGACATGAAAGCCAATAAAGCCTGCTGCGCCGGTTACCAGAAAATTCATAAATCCCTCGTTAATCACACAGCCTGGATAGATGCTCCGCGGCCGATTGCATAATAAACGAAGCCGCGTTTGCTGATACGCTCTGGATCATACAGGTTACGTCCATCAAAAATCACGGGTTCTTTCAGTGCGCTCTTAATCACGTCAAAGTCAGGTGCACGGAAATTTTGCCATTCCGTACAAATCACCAGGCCGTCTGCACCGTGCAGCGCCGCTTCTTTGGTTCCCATCAGCTTCAGATCGTCGCGATGACCATAGATGCGCTGCGCTTCGTCCATGGCTTCCGGATCGAACGCCTGAACAGAGGCACCCGCTTCCCATAACGTTTCCATCAACACGCGACTGGATGCTTCGCGCATATCATCTGTGTTGGGCTTGAATGACAGGCCCCACAGCGCAAACGTTTTACCTTTCAGATCGTCACCGAAGTGGCGTTTAATGAAGGTGGGCAGCTTTGTCTTTTGGCTGTCGTTGACGTCTTCCACCGCCTTCAACAGGCGCGGTGTATAACCAATAGACTCCGCTGTGCGGATCAGCGCCTGAACGTCTTTCGGGAAGCAGGAACCGCCATAGCCGCAGCCTGGGTAGATAAAGTGATAGCCGATACGTGAGTCAGAACCAATCCCCTGGCGCACTTTTTCGATATCCGCACCTAAACGTTCTGCGAGATTGGAAATTTCGTTCATAAAGCTGATTTTCGTCGCCAGCATGCAGTTAGCGGCGTACTTCGTCAGTTCTGCACTGCGAATATCCATCAAAATCATACGATCGTGGTTACGGTTGAATGGCTCATACAGCTCACGCAACAGCTCCACCACGTCATCATTGTCGGTGCCGACAACGATACGCTCAGGGCGCATACAGTCGTTAACGGCCGCGCCTTCTTTCAGGAACTCTGGGTTGGATACCACATCAAAGCTGATGTTGGCATCGCGCGCCTGCAGCGTTTCTGTCATGACAGCACGGACTCTGTCAGCCGTTCCGACCGGTACCGTTGACTTATCAATCACGACTTTGTGATCGGTCATGTGCTGAGCAATGGTACGCGCTACGGCAGTAACATATTTCAGATCGGCCGAGCCGTCCTCATCAGGCGGCGTGCCGACGGCGATAAACTGCATTACACCGTGGTTCACGCCCTGAGCAGCATCAGTGCTGAACTTCAGGCGACCCGATTCGTAATTCGACATAACCAGCGGCGTCAGACCCGGCTCAAAAATTGGGATCTTGCCTTTTTTAAGGTTCTCGACCTTGTTTTCATCCACATCAATGCAGAGAACGTCATGTCCGACTTCGGCCAACACCGCAGCCTGAACCAGACCGACATAGCCGATACCAAATACAGTGACTTTCATTGAGCTATCCTGTGTTTAAAATTACTTTTTATCGCTAACAGTATTGTTGAGCCATTCAGTGAACTCTTTACCCAATACCGGATGGCGGACACCATATTCAACGAAAGCCTGCATATAACCCAGTTTATTACCACAGTCGTGGCTTACCCCTTTCAGGTGATAGGCTTCGACGGTTTCTTTATCCATCAGCATGGCAATGGAGTCGGTGAGCTGAACTTCGCCACCGGCACCTGGAGGCGTTTTCGCCAGCAGTGGCCAGATATCCGCAGACAGAACGTAACGACCGACAACCGCAAGGTTGGATGGCGCTTCAGACGCTTTAGGTTTCTCAACAACCCCGACCATAGGCGCGCTGTCACCAGGATTCAGTTCTGCACCCTGACAATCGACAACACCGTATGCCGTCACATCGCTGACGGGCTCAACCATGATCTGACTACGGCCAGACTCTTCGTAACGGCTCAGCATTTCTGCCAGGTTATCTTTGGTTGGGTTAGATTCGTATTCGTCGATGATCACGTCAGGCAGGATGACCGCAACAGGTTCATCGCCGACCAGAGGATGTGCACACATGACCGCATGGCCCAGACCTTTCGCGATGCCCTGACGGACCTGCATGATGGTCACGTGAGGAGGACAGATGGACTGAATTTCGTCCAGCAGCTGGCGCTTGACGCGTTTTTCCAGCATAGACTCCAGTTCAAAACTGGTATCAAAATGGTTCTCAATGGCGTTTTTAGAGGAGTGAGTAACCAGCACAATCTCATTAATACCCGCAGCAATACACTCGTTAACGACATACTGAATTAACGGCTTATCAACCAGCGGCAACATTTCTTTTGGAATCGCTTTGGTAGCAGGCAACATACGTGTACCCAAACCCGCTACTGGAATTACCGCTTTTTTTACTTTGGTCTTATAGGCAGACATCAAAATACCTCTCTTATAGGCCGTTCAAGTTTTAATGCTTGATATGTCGGTTTAAATTCGGAAATGAGTATATCAGTTAGTCGTGAACGGATTTATCCTGGAAGACCGCTATCCGTAGAATTTAAGACTATTACCCAAGTGTAAAGCTAACTTCTGGCCCTGTCTCCCATCAGATAATAAACTATCCATTCGGGTTTACTGGTCAGACGATAACATCAGTCGTATGCGGCCTCCGGCCCCCCAAATATGGCATTGCCAGTCATCAGCGCGCTGGCTTATTTGGTTAGTATGTGTACTGCCCATAGTGCCAAGTGGCACACCGTTACTGAGTTGTATTTGATGGGCCTGAACGTGCAGCGTTGCATTTAATCCGGCTGAAACCAGTACCAGATTTTTTAATCCGCGGTGATAGTAGCCCACCAGCAACGGGAACTGACCGGTCAGATTTGCCTGGCGCAGCAGCAAATTAACCTGTCTGAGCAGACTGCTCAGCTCAGGTAAGCGTTGTTTTTGGCCAGATAACTGTTCCTGAAGGAGTCCGTTAAATAAGGCGCGCAAAAGCAAGGCGGCCAGTACGCCGTTGTCGCCAGCGCGAGTAACGTCAAGACAATAAAAGGCGAGATCTTTGTCTGAAAGCGCCGCGATATCCAGCACCAGACCCGGCTGCTCGGCCATCGTCAGTTGCCGATAGTTGATCCGACAATTAGCAATGCGTTGTTGTACGGGTGGCTGAAGTTCTTTAAGGAGTTTTGCCGCCGCAGAGGGATCGCGAACCAGAGCGTCCCAGTCCTGAAACAGCTGCTCGTCTTCCTCCACCTTTGAGGTAAACATGGAGGGATAGAGGCATTCGTAAACCGCTTCACGAAAACGCTCAAAGTTTTTTAGCGGCTTAAGCAGCACATCCTGTACGCCAAGACGCAAAACCTGAGCAATATCGGACATATTTTCTGTGGCGGAAATAATCAAAATCGGGACGCTGTTACCGCGGCTGCGCACATGTTCAACGAATTCGATACCGCTCATGCGCGGCATCTCAAGATCACAAATCACCAGCTCCACGGCATGCTGCTTCAGTTGCTCAATAGCCTCGAGGCCATCTTCTGCCTCAACTGTGACAGCCCCCATTGATGACAGAAATTGGTTTAAAAGCGAACGGAAAACGGCCTCATCTTCGACAATGAGTATCTTTTTGCCGATCAGTGGTTTTTCCATTCCATCCCCCTGCGTACCCGATAATTCAATAGTGGTTCATAAAACGCAGTTGCGCCTTTCAGAATAGACCGAAGTAACATCTGTGCGTGAACAACCAGATTATCTTCTACGGACCAGCGGTAATAATTCATCCATTTGTTTCTCAACGGCAACCTTCCCAGCCGCAATAGCTTCTTCTGCACGATGAAAATCCAACGTGGATATTTGTGGACAAAACGGCTGGATGAGCACATCGGGCGGATCGCCTGCCATCCTGTTTCGCTTCAGGCGATTTTCCAGGACCTGAATGGATGTTGCCATGATCTCCATCGCGCCCGGCACTTGTGATGCCCGTCGCTGGGTAAAACTGACCAGCCTCTGGCGCAGCTTTCCGCGCCAGTCAAGATTCAGTGCGACAGCCGCGGCATGTTCTTCAGAACTCTGCGGCGTCAGCACCATTGAATCAGGCTGCATCAGGTGCGCATCGTGTTGAAGATCGACGGCAATAACCACATCAGCGCCCAGTGCGCGCGTTAGCGAAACCGGCACCGGATTCACCACGGCACCGTCTACCAGCCAATATCCATTGTAGCCGACCGGTGGTAATAAACCTGGCATACTGCAGGAAGCGCGAACCGCCTGATGCAATTCTCCCTCAGTGAGCCATAATTCACGCCCGGTGCTCAGGTTGGTCGCCACTACGCCAAAGGGCTTATGGCATGACTCAAGCGCATCATTCGTGATGAGCTGGCGGACATGGTTAAATACGCGTTCACCGCGCAGGAGTCCGCCGCGCTGCCAGGAGAGATCCATCAGGCGGATCACATCCCAGTAGCTAAAAGCGCTGACCCATTTTTTCATGTGGGGCAACCGGTGATTGACATAAGCCGCACCGACCAGGGCACCGATTGAACACCCGGCGACTACATCAATTTCAATGCCTGCGCTTTCCAACGCTTCGATGACGCCGATATGCGCCCATCCTTTGGCGGCACCGGAACCCAGAGCCAATCCAATCTTTTGCTTTCTCATCTTGCTCGGTTCCTGGCGTCAATACGTAGCGTCATAAGCATGGGTCAGATAAAGTAAACGATATCATCAACAACGACTGTGATTAACAGGAGAAAGTGTGTCCGAATCTTGCCCTTGCTGTAGCGGCAAGCAGTATAGCCTATGTTGTCAGCCCTTTGTTAAAGGAGCAGAAATTCCCTTATCAGCTGAACAACTTATGCGCTCTCGCTACTGCGCTTATGTCAAACATGACGTCAACTACCTGGTGTCTACCTGGCATCCTACCCGGCGCGATCCGGCACTTGCGGGACTGTTGTCTGAAAGTTTTGCTGGTACTGAATGGCTGAGCCTGAACATCACGCAGCGTGAACCGGGGCGCGATGATGACGAATCGTTTGTGACTTTTTTCGCCCGTTATCGTGAAAACGGCGCCGATCGGGCAATGTACGAACGTTCACGCTTTCTTCGCGAGGATCAACGCTGGTACTATGTAGACGGAGTGACGCCCGCTATTGGGCGTAACGATCGCTGTCCTTGTGGCGCCGATAAAAAATACAAAAAATGTTGCGGCTAAGGCAGTTGCCTGCGTAACGGTTTTACCCTTAATGCTTTGACAGGACTCTGATTGAGATGCAAGCGCAAACCATGCAAAGAAAAGTTTTACGAACCATTTGTCCCGATGCAAAAGGTCTGATCGCCAAAATCACCAATATTTGTTACAAGCACGAACTGAATATCGTGCAAAACAATGAGTTTGTTGACCATCGCACCGGGCGTTTTTTTATGCGCACAGAGCTGGAGGGGATTTTTAACGACACCACCCTGCTGGCCGATCTCGATAGTGCCCTTCCGCAAGGTTCCGTGCGTGAACTGCATAGCGCAGGCCGTCGCCGTGTTGTTATTCTCATTACCAAAGAAGCACACTGCCTTGGCGACCTGCTGATGAAGAGTGCGTTTGGCGGCCTCGATATGGAAATCGCCGCCGTTATAGGTAATCACGACACGTTGCGTTCGCTGGTAGAGCGTTTCGATATTCCGTTTGTTCTGGTCAGCCACGAAGGCTTGTCGCGCGAAGAGCATGACAACCGCATGGCGGACGAGATTGATCGTTATCAGCCCGATTATGTGGTGCTTGCCAAATACATGCGCGTGCTGACGCCGGGCTTTGTGCAGCGCTACCCAAATCAGATTATTAACATTCACCACTCTTTCCTGCCGGCCTTTATCGGCGCACGGCCTTACCATCAGGCTTACGAACGTGGTGTGAAAATCATTGGTGCAACGGCACACTACGTTAACGATAACCTTGATGAAGGTCCGATCATCATGCAGGACGTGATTAATGTCGATCACAGTTACACCGCCGAAGAGATGATGCGGGCCGGACGCGACGTCGAAAAAAACGTGCTGAGCCGCGCGCTGGATAAAGTATTGGGCCAGCGTGTTTTTGTTTATGGTAACCGCACGATTATTCTTTAAGCGTAAACGGCGCTGGATTGGCTGACATTCCAGCGCTACGGGCAAAAAGTGGGCAAACGATTCACCTTTTGCCAGTCGTCGCTTTACAGTCATGGCGCATTTGGTATGATGCGCCCCGCTTCAGAGCACAACAATTCAGTC
Source organism: Pantoea ananatis LMG 2665 (assembly GCF_000710035.2). Lineage (GTDB taxonomy): Bacteria > Pseudomonadota > Gammaproteobacteria > Enterobacterales > Enterobacteriaceae > Pantoea > Pantoea ananatis. The sequence continues at coordinate 78,238 of NZ_JMJJ01000005.1, forward strand.
CCTGGTGGGATTCCCGAGCGGCCAAAGGGAGCAGACTGTAAATCTGCCGTCACAGACTTCGAAGGTTCGAATCCTTCTCCCACCACCATCTGAACCTGCTGCCTGAACACACATATCATCCCCGGTGGGATTCCCGAGCGGCCAAAGGGAGCAGACTGTAAATCTGCCGTCACAGACTTCGAAGGTTCGAATCCTTCTCCCACCACCATCTTAAATATTCTCCTGATCTGCCCAAGATAATCTCAATCACCATCTTCTTCGGGGAGAGGGATGAGAACCTTCGACTAAGGTTCGGGTCGAGCATCGCGAGACAACGCGCGTCAGCGCGGCCCGCAGGGTGAGGCGCAACGCGCCGAATAATCCTTCTCCCACCACCATCACGAAAATTCTGCCTTTCTGCCCAAAAAAACCAAACCATCATAGTTATCTGGGGAGAGGGATGAGAACCTTCGATCAAGGTTCGGGTCGAGCAGCGCGAGACAACGCGCGTCAGCGCGGCCCGCAGGGTGAGGCGCAACGCGCCGAATAATCCTTCTCCCACCACCATCTCGTATATTGCACGCCCTCCCAAATAAAGACATTTATTACCATCTTCTTCGGGGAGAGGGATGAGAACCTTCGACTAAGGTTCGGGTCGAGCATCGCGAGACAACGCATCAGCGCGGCCCGCAGGGTGAAATCATCCTCTTGAACCCGCTTCCCGCTTTCTGACTGAGCCTGTCCACCACTCGCTGAAATTGCCCTGCTCTGCCATGACTTTTCCTGTAAAAATCGCTACCATCCTGCCTATCATTCGCTGAAGGTCATCTCATGAAATTTATTTCATTCAACATTAACGGCTTGCGGGCTCGCCCTCACCAACTTGAAGCGCTGGTAGAAAAACATCAGCCGGACGTCATCGGACTGCAGGAGACCAAAGTTCATGACGATATGTTCCCCTTAGAAGACGTGGCTAAGCTGGGCTACAACGTGTTTTACCATGGTCAAAAAGGGCACTACGGCGTGGCGCTGCTGACAAAAGTCCAGCCGGTATCCGTGCGACGCGGCTTCCCGGGCGATGACGACGATGCTCAGCGTCGGTTAATCATGGCGGAGATCCCCAGCCCGATTGGCGATATTACGGTAATTAACGGCTATTTCCCCCAAGGCGAGAGCCGTGACCATCCGACAAAATTTCCGGCGAAAGAGAAGTTTTATCGCGATTTGCAAAGCTACCTGAGCGACAGCCTGGCGGCCGATAAGCCGGTGCTGATCATGGGTGATATGAATATCAGCAGCACCGATCTCGATATCGGTATTGGAGAAGACAGTCGCAAGCGCTGGTTGCGTACCGGTAAATGCTCTTTCCTGCCGGAAGAACGTGAATGGATGGATCGCCTGCTCAGCTGGGGCCTTGTTGATACCTGGCGGGCACAAAACCCTGAGATTAACGATCGCTTTTCGTGGTTCGACTACCGTTCAAAAGGCTTTGATGACAATCGCGGTCTGCGTATCGATTTGCTGCTGGCCAGCACCGGGCTGGCCTCACACTGTATTGAAACAGGCATCGATTACGAGATTCGCGGTATGGAAAAACCGTCCGATCATGCGCCGGTCTGGTCAACCTTCCACTTCTGACAGGATCCTGACGCGTGGTGAAATGCCACGCGTCCTTATTTCACTATTTTCCAAATCAGATTATTGGTTCCCAACGACTTCTCATCGCGCGCGCACTGTAGCAGGACACCTTCCGATTTCACCACAGCGCCTTCTGTGTAATTTCGGTTTTCAAAAATACAGCACTGCAGACAGTTTTGCTGACGGTTTTGCCCCTGCGTCCAGACTTCCGGTGGCATATCCACGATCACATCGGTATTGGTGCCACCTGCCGCGCCCTGCTGATGATAGTTAGCATGCGCGGGGCTGCAGGCAGCCATTGCAACCAGAATTAGCCAGGCTGATTTACTCATTATTCAGTTTCCTTCGTTTTACGCCCTGCTTTACGCGGTGGACGTTTTTGGCCGGTGGACGGTAAACCACGAAACGCCTGTCCCGAGGGCTGCTGTCGCGCCTGCTGAATAAGCCCGCTCAGCGTCTGCACCAGGGGTTGCATAAATTCATCATAGCGACAGGCCTTTTCACTGATACGCGTCAGGGTTGATTCCCATTGCGCCGTCATGTCCGGCCTGGCGGCGAGATCCGGTAGCGAGTGGATCAGCGCTTTGCCTGCATCAGTAGAATGAATATAGCGCCCTTTCTTATGCAAAAACGAACGACGGAACAGTAATTCAATAATGCCTGCGCGCGTGGCTTCCGTTCCTAAACCATCGGTCGCACGCAGCACTTTCTTTAATTCTTTATCCTGCACAAAGCGCGCAATGCCGGTCATGGCCGAAAGCAAGGTCGCGTCGGTAAAGTGGCGTGGCGGTTGTGTCTGTTTCGCCAGCACCTCACCCCGCTCGCACAGCAGCTCATCGTCTTTCGCTACAACAGGCAGCGGCATGCCATCGTTTTCTTCATCGCGCTCTTTGCCACCCAACAGCGCACGCCAGCCCGCCTCCGCCAGAAAGCGCGCTTTAGCCACGAATTTACCGCCCGCGATATCCAGATCGATGGTGCATTTGCGGAACACGGCATCCGGACAAAACTGCATCAAATACTGACGCGCAACCAGTCCATAAATCTGCTGTTCGTTTTCGTTAAGTTTCACTGCGCTGGCGCGCGCGGTAGGAATAATGGCGTGGTGCGCATCCACTTTTTTGTCATCCCAACAGCGATTTTTTCGATCTGCATCAAAGTCTGCTGGTGGAGTAAGATCGGGTTGATGGGACTGGATCGCATTGAGCACCGCATGACGGCCGGCAAAATGCTCATCGGGTAAGTAGCGGCTATCAGAACGTGGATAGGTGATCAGCTTGTGGGTTTCATATAACCGCTGGCAGATGTCCAGCACCGCCTGTGCACTCAAACCAAAGCGCTTTGCCGCCTCGATTTGCAGGCTGGAGAGTGAAAACGGCAACGGCGCAATGTCGTTTTCTCGCTTGTCACTGTAGGCGGTAACGATAGCGGGCTGACCGCTGATGCGCGCCACCACATGTTCCGCCAGTGAGCGTTTCAGCAGGCGACCTTCTTCATCCTGCCAGGGTTCACAGGCTTCACTGGGGATCCAGTTGGCGGTAAACCGGCTCTCATCCGGCGTGACGATGTGCGCTTTCACTTCAAAGTAATCCTTCGGGACGAAATTCGCGATCTCTTCATCCCGTCGCACCACCAGCCCCAACACCGGCGTTTGTACTCGTCCAACGGACAACACGCCATCATAGCCCGCATTCCGGCCCAGCAGCGTCCAGGCGCGGGTCATATTAATACCGTAAAGCCAGTCGGCACGTGCTCGCGCTAGCGCGGACACGCAGAGGGGAATAAATTCGCGATTCTCGCGCAGCCGGTTGATAGCCCGCTCCACAGCCTGTGGGTTGAGATCGTTAATCAGACAGCGCTGCACTTTACTGCGTTTCTCAGCGGGAAGCTGAAGGTAATCCAGCACTTCATCCACAAGCAGCTGGCCTTCCCTGTCCGGGTCGCCGGCGTGCACCACTTCATCGGCCTGGGCGAGTAAGCCTTCCACCACTTTGAGTTGTTTTGCCACCGAAGGACGCGGCTGCAAACGCCATTTTTCAGGAATAATCGGCAGATCGACCAGCGACCAGCGCGCATAGCGGCTGTCGTACACATCAGGCTGCGCCTGCTCTAGTAAATGCCCCACGCACCAGGTGACAATCTGGTCATTGCCGCAGGCGATAAAGCCCTCACCACGCCGGTGCGGTTTAGGCAGTACATCGGCAATGGCCCGTCCAAGGCTGGGTTTCTCTGCAATAAACAAACGCATTAAATCGGGTAATCCTTAACGTCAGCAAACAACAATGATGACAACGCACTACCGGTCAACAAACAGTCGGCAACATGATGCCTGCGCCTCAGTCCAAAGAACGGTTACATCATGCGCACAGGCTGGAAGAGAGTATGCGCTGCCAGATGAAGCAGCGCTATGGTAGCCTGGCGGCGCGCGGCTGATAAGCGCGCCGGGTTCAATGCTGAACTGTTCGCACAATAACCGCGCAAACCCGCTCAGGGGCGATCAGAAATAGCGCACAAACGGCGCAGTGTCGGGATGTATCACGGTGGTGTTGGATTTCAGCTGGGGCGTGCCTAAATAGAGAAAGCCCACAATAGCGTCCTGCTCACGGCAGCCAAAGGCCTCGCGCACCTGGGGATCGTCAGTCCAGGCCCCACTTCGCCAGATACCATTAAATCCCTGTGCGACCGCGGCCATTTGCATAGCCATCACGGCACAGCTTGCAGATGCAATTTGCTCCCAGCGTGGCACCTTGTGATTCAGTTCACAATGGGCCACAACCGTAATGATCATTGGGGCACGATATGGGGCCTGGCTGGCTTTATTGATGGCCTTGTCATCCAGTTGATTGTCACGTGCCGCTTTTTCCAGAAGCTGGCTTAAGCGATCGCGTCCACTGTTTTCAACTATGATAAAGCGCCACGGTTGTAAGGTGCCGTGATCGGGCGCGCGCATGGCTGCGCGCAGAATGTTATCCAGCGCCTCGCCGCCGGGAGCCGGATCCGCCAGACGGGAAGCCGAACGGCGATTAACCAGTAATTCAAGTGCATCCATGTTTTTCTCCAGTGGGGTAAAAGCATGCGTAATCCTGGCACAGGTGGATTTTTTGTAACAGTCCAGGGTGATTTCCTGCTGACTTTTGTTTCGCCGCTCTTTAGGATGAGGTCGTCAACGGAGACCTGGACCGCTAAGCGGCGATTTCCGGTTATATCAATATGGAGAGTGTGATGCGCACATTGTGGCGAATAATTGCTGGCCTGTTCCGCGGGATCTGGCGAGTGCTGAACTTTATCAGGGAATTAATTCTTAATTTGTTCCTGATTTTTTTAATTGTCGTGTGTGTCGGGATCTGGCTTCAGGTAAGTGGTTCAGGCAGTCATTCTGCTCCCATACAGCAAGGTGCGTTAAAAGTTGACCTGACCGGTGTGCTGGTCGATAAGCCTTCCGTCAGTAATCGCCTGAGCAAAATTGGCCGTCAGCTGTTAGGCACCAGCAGTGACCGACTGCAGGAAAACTCCCTGTTTGACGTGGTCGATGCGATTCGTCAGGCAAAGGATGACAGTAATATCAAAGGCATGGTGCTGGACCTGCGTGACTTTGCCGGTGGCGATCAGCCCTCGCTGCAGTATGTGGGCAAAGCGCTGCGCGAATTCAGGGAAAGCGGTAAGCCGATTTATGCGTTGGGCGACAGCTACAGCCAGGCTCAGTACTACCTTGCAAGCTATGCAACTAAAATCTACCTCTCGCCTCAGGGTACGGTTGACCTGCATGGTTTCGCCACCAACGGGTTGTACTACAAAACGCTGCTTGAAAAGCTGAAAGTCAATTCACACGTCTTCCGTGTTGGAACCTATAAGTCTGCCGTTGAGCCTTTCCTGCGCGACGATATGTCACCTGCAGCGCGCGATGCGGATACCCGTTGGGTTGGCCAACTCTGGCAAAATTACCTGAACACCGTATCGGCTAACCGTCAGATTACGCCTGAGCAGCTGTTCCCTGGTGCAACGGCCATTATCGCCGGCCTACAGGCTGTTAAAGGTGATACGGGTCAATACGCGCTGGATAACAAACTGGTCGACGTTCTGGGTTCACGGGCCGATGCCGATCAGATGTTAATCAAGACCTTTGGTTTCGATAAGCAGAGTAGCGATTATCGCAGCGTCAGTATTTATGACTACAACGTGAAACCGGACGCCACTCAGCAGAAAGGCAATATTGCCGTGATCATGGCCAGCGGCGCCATCATGGATGGCGATGAAACGCCGGGCAACGTCGGTGGCGATACCACGGCGGCGCAGATTCGTGATGCACGCCTGGATCCGAAAATCAAAGCGATCATTCTTCGGGTCAACAGCCCGGGCGGTAGCGTGACGGCCTCGGAGGCCATCCGTGCCGAACTGGCTGCAGCGAAAGCGGCCGGGAAACCGATAGTGGTGTCAATGGGCGGCATGGCGGCATCCGGTGGATACTGGATTTCAACGCCAGCCAGCTACATCATCGCCAGCCCGAGTACCCTGACCGGCTCTATTGGCATCTTCGGCGTAATTAATACCCTGGAGAACAGTCTGGCCAGTATTGGTGTGCACACGGACGGCGTGGCGACATCGCCTCTGGCGGACGTCGCCAGCACTAAGGCGCTGCCCCCCGAGGTTCAACAGCTTATGCAGTTGACCATCGAAAACGGCTATCACAACTTTGTTGGTCTGGTTGCCGCCTCGCGTCACAAAACGCCGGAGCAAATTGACGCCATCGCCCAGGGACATGTGTGGACCGGCAGTGATGCGAAAGCTAATGGCCTGGTCGATGCGCTGGGGGATTTTGATGACGCAGTGAAAAAAGCCGCTGAACTGGCGAAGGTTTCCCAGCCGCAGCTTGACTGGTACCAGGAAGATCCCGGCTTTATTGATTTGATGCTAAATCAAATGAATGCCTCCGTGCAGGCTGTTCTGCCTGACCCGATCAAAGCCTGGCTGCCTGCGCCGATGTTCGACGTAATGAGTGCAATGCGACGTCAGCCTGGCCTGTTCGACCATCTTAACGATCCACAAAACCGCTATGCCTTCTGCCTGACCTGCGGCGAAGTGCGATAAACCTCTCAGCCCGACCGCTGGTCGGGCTGCTTTTCCCTGCCATTGCCCTTATACTGCGCGTTTTACGGCAAGTCTGAGTACACCTATGCAAAAGAAAAACATTTACGTTGCCTATACGGGCGGTACTATCGGTATGCAACGTTCCGCTCAAGGTTATATTCCGGTTTCAGGTCACCTGCAGCAAGAGCTGGCAAAAATGCCGGAATTCCATCGCCCGGAAATGCCTGACTTTACGATTCACGAATATCAGCCCCTGATCGACTCGTCCGATATGACGCCTCAGGACTGGCAGTCAATTGCCGAAGATATCCGGCGTAATTACGATCGCTACGACGGTTTTGTGATTCTGCATGGCACAGATACCATGGCTTTTACCGCCTCCGCCCTGTCGTTTATGTTGGAGAACCTGGCCAAGCCTGTCATCGTAACCGGCTCGCAAATCCCCCTGGCAGAACTGCGCTCGGACGGTCAGCAAAACCTGCTGAATTCACTCTATGTCGCCGCTAACTATCCGGTTAATGAAGTGACGCTGTTTTTCAATAACACGCTCTATCGCGGTAACCGCACCACAAAAGCGCATGCTGACGGGTTTAATGCCTTTGCCTCACCCAACCTTTCTGCGCTGCTGGAAGCTGGCATCCACATTCGTCGTCTGAACACGCCACCCGCGCCACAGGGGAAAGGTGAACTCATCGTTCATACCATTACGCCACAGCCTATTGGCGTGGTTACCATTTACCCCGGTATTTCCGCCGATGTGGTGCGCAACTTCCTGCGCCAGCCGGTTAAAGCCCTTATTCTGCGCTCTTATGGCGTGGGTAATGCGCCGCAGAACGCTGAGTTTCTCTCTGAACTGCAGCAGGCCAGCGAGCGCGGCATTGTGGTCGTTAACCTGACGCAGTGTATTTCCGGCAAAGTTAACATGGGCGGCTACGCGACGGGCAATGCGCTGGAGCATGCAGGCGTGATCAGCGGTTTTGATCTGACGGTAGAAGCGGCCCTGACCAAACTTCACTATCTGTTAAGTCAGGATCTTTCAAGCGAGCAAATCCGTGCCAAAATGCAGCAAAACCTGCGTGGCGAACTGACAGAAGACTAAAACGGAGCAAACGGGAATGAAACGGGCACTGATCATTATCGATATTCAGAACGACTTCTGCCCCGGCGGCCCAATGGCCGTGAGAGAAGGCGATCACACCGTCGCGGTAGCAAATCGCTATGCCCGTGCCTTTCATGAGAAAGGCGAATGCGTAGTGGCCTTGCAGGACTGGCACCCGGCCAATCATGGCAGCTTTGCTTCTGTCTCGGGCGAGCCGGTTTATACCCTGGGTGAGCTCAACGGTTTGCCTCAAATCTGGTGGCCCGATCATGGTGTTCAGCATTCGGCGGGCGCTGATTTTCATCCTGGTCTCGATCGCAGCCTGTTTGATGCTGTTTTTCACAAGGGCCAGGATCAGGATGTCGACAGCTACAGCGCTTTTTTTGATAACGGCCATCGCCGTAAAACGGAGCTGGACAGCTGGTTACGTGAACGCGGCATCAGCCATCTGGTTATGCTGGGGCTGGCAACCGATTACTGTGTGAAATACAGCGTTCTGGATGCACTGGAACTGGGCTATCAGGTGGACGTGGTCGCCGAAGGCTGCCGCGGGGTGAATTTGAATCCTGAAGACAGCGACATCGCACTGGCCCAGATGGCCGCCCAGGGTGCGGTCATTGTCTGACGTGCTCCGGGCTGGCAGCGTGCCAGCCCGTCATCCACGCTAAACGCTTCTGTCAGCACCCTGACAGAAGCACCTTATCAGACTTAATGCAGGTTGATACGCGTGACATCTGGTTCGATACCAAACTCTTCTTTCAGCTGCCTTTTCGATTTGGTGACCATCTCACCGTCTTTTCCGATGGTCATATGCTGAGGTGCATCGTTATGACGTGCCTGCCACATCATCACCAGTTGCAGGCTGTTATCACGCTGCTGCTGGGTAAGCGCTACGCCGTCCGGCCATTTTCCGGTTTCAACGGCCACAACCAGACGCTCATAAATTTCAGGCGTCAGGGCTTCAAGCATGGCTTCAAGTTGCTGTTTCATGATTATCCTTGGGTCTCCTCACCTTGCTGATCTGTAAAGTTCAGCGAGGCAGAATTGACGCAGTAACGCTCGCCTGTCGGCTGGGGGCCATCCGGGAAAACATGCCCCAGGTGCGCATCACAGCTGCCACAGCGGATTTCGATGCGCTGCATACCATGGGAATTATCTTCCAGATAGCGAATGGCCTCATCGCTTACTGGCTGATAAAAACTCGGCCAGCCACAACCTGAATCGTACTTGGTATCAGACAAAAACAACGGCGCATTGCAGACCAGGCAGTGATAAATTCCTTCCTGCTTGTTATGCAGCAGGGCACCGCTGTAAGGCGGCTCCGTTCCTCGCTGTTGAGTCACATAGCGTTGCATCTCAGTCAGTTGGGCAATTTTTGCTTCGGGTGCGGTTTCTTTAGGCATTTGAGCAATTCCGGGATGTCATTCTGTAAAAATCGACTAGTATTCTAACAAACGATCAACATTAATCGGGTCTTTTTTTGTGCTCAACCCTTCAGTCAGTATCTCACAAGGTGGATTTGTGAACTCGATCACCTTTTCTCTGGCATATCCCTATATATTCGGCGAAGGATTCAACAGAGCACGCCGTTTACCGCTGAGCGCAAGCGGTTGCGGCCCCAATAATTCCTGTCTGGTGGATTGACCTGTCGCAACAATTGACACGATTCCGCTTGACGCCTGGTAAGGTTTTTGTAATTTTACAGCCAACCTTTTATTCACTAACAACTAGCTGGTGGAATATATGACTATCAAAGTAGGTATCAACGGTTTTGGCCGTATCGGTCGCATCGTTTTCCGTGCTGCTCAACAGCGCTCTGACATCGAAATCGTTGCTATCAACGACCTGCTGGACGCTGATTACATGGCGTACATGCTGAAGTACGACTCTACTCACGGCCGCTTCGACGGCACCGTTGAAGTACAGGACGGCGCTCTGGTTGTTAACGGTAAGAAAATCCGCGTTACTGCTGAGAGAGATCCGGCTAACCTGAAGTGGGATGAAGTCGGCGTTGACGTTGTTGCTGAAGCAACCGGTATCTTCCTGACCGACGAAACGGCACGTAAGCACATCACTGCGGGTGCTAAGAAAGTCGTTCTGACCGGTCCGTCTAAAGATGACACCCCAATGTTTGTTCGTGGTGCAAACTTCGACAAATACCAGGGCCAGGACATCGTGTCTAACGCCTCTTGTACCACTAACTGCCTGGCACCACTGGCTAAAGTGATCAATGACAAGTTCGGTATCGTGGAAGGTCTGATGACCACCGTTCACGCAACGACTGCAACGCAGAAAACCGTTGATGGCCCGTCTCACAAAGACTGGCGTGGCGGTCGTGGCGCGTCTCAGAACATCATCCCTTCATCTACCGGTGCGGCCAAAGCCGTAGGTAAAGTGCTGCCAGAACTGAATGGCAAGCTGACAGGTATGGCGTTCCGCGTTCCGACGCCAAACGTTTCTGTTGTTGACCTGACCGTTCGTCTGGAAAAAGCCGCATCTTACAAAGAAATCTGTGCAGCGATCAAAGCAGCAGCAGAAGGCGAAATGAAAGACGTGCTGGGCTACGTTGAAGACGACGTGGTTTCTACCGACTTCAACGGCGAAGTGCTGACTTCAGTATTTGATGCGAAAGCGGGTATCGCGCTGAATGACAACTTCGTTAAACTGGTTTCCTGGTACGATAACGAAACCGGTTATTCAAACAAAGTTCTCGACCTGATTGCGCTGGTTTCTGCTAAATAAGGCAGCCAGACACTAAAGAATAAGGGTGACTTCGGTCACCCTTTTTTTGATCCCTTTCGTAAGGAGTCGGGCATGCAAGACAAACTTTTTTCTCTTCCCGTCATTAAACAGATTACGCCTTACCTGTCACAGCGTCAGGTGGGCGAACTTCCGACTATCGTCGTCAGTCATCCCCGCGTGCGCGCAGCTATCACGTTACAGGGCGCGCATCTCATCGCCTGGCAGCCCAGCGGGGAGAAACCTGTCCTGTGGCTAAGTGACAAAAGCCCCTTCTCACCAGGCAAAGCGATTCGAGGCGGCATTCCCATTTGCTGGCCCTGGTTTGGCCCCGCAGGTGAACCCGCACACGGTTTTGCCCGTAACCAGTCGTGGACGCTGTCCGCCCATGACGAAAACGAAGATGGCGTTATCTTGACGCTGGTGCTGGAAAGTAATCCGCAAACCTTAAAGCTGTGGCCACATGAATTCACGTTAATCGCCCGTTTCCGCCTGGGGCAGCACTGTGAGATCGAACTGGAAGCCTATGGCGACTACATGTCCACCGCCGCCCTGCACAGCTACTTTAACGTGGCGGATATCAACGGCGTAGAGGTGTCGGGTCTGGGTGAGCACTATATCGACAAGGTTAACGACAATCAGCCAGGCACGGGCGACGGCAAACAGCGCTTTACCACCCGGGTTGACCGTATTTTCACCTCGGCCAATGACTGTTCGGTGATTAACGATCAGGCTGGAAAGCGCCAGATTGAAGTCTATCACCACCATCATAGTGACGTTGTCACGTGGAACCCCGGCGTCGAACTCTCCTGCAGTATGACGGACATGCCCAACGAAGGGTATAAAACCATGGTGTGCGTGGAAACGGCGCGAATCAGCAAACCGTTACGCAGCGCGGGCGAAAAACCGGCCCGGCTGGCCACCACGATCCGTCTGAAAGGGAAAGTGAATTAACGCTTAATTCACACCACGTCCAGGGGCATTTTATGCCGCGGTGGCGGGAAAGCCTTGTCGATCAGGAAACACGCCTCATCACTCAGGGTGATATCCAGTGCCGCGGCATTTTCCCGGACGTGCTCAAGGGAACTGGCTTTAGGAATAGCCATCACGCCGGGAGCGCGGATTACCCACGCCAGAAGCAGCTGTGCAACCGTCACGCCTTTCTGCTGAGCCAAAGCGACCAGCGTGGGCTCAGAAAACAAATGGCTGCGCAGCCGCCCTGCCTGTGCCAACGGACAGTATGCCATGATCGGCACAGCACGCTGCTGACACTGCGGTAACAGGTCGTACTCAATACCGCGAGAGGCGAGATGGTAAAGGACCTGATTCGTCGCACATGCTTCGCCCCCGGGTTCGGCCCAGAGCTCGTCCATATCATCGCTGTCAAAATTTGAAACGCCCCAGTGAACAATCTTCCCCTGCTGTTGAAGCCTTTGCATGGCGCGAATCGTCTCTTCCAACGGGACGCTGCCGCGCCAGTGCAGCAGATAGAGATCAATACGGTCGGTTTGCAAACGGCGCAGGCTGGCTTCGCAGGCCGCTATCGCATCATCTTCACCGGCATTCCATGGGTAGACTTTCGATACCAGCAGCGCGCTATCGCGGCGCCCTTTTAATGCCTCGCCGACCACCTCTTCCGCTCTGCCATCGGCATACATTTCTGCCGTATCGATAATTTTCAGGCCTGCATCCAGACCCGCCTGAAGCGCTGTGACTTCCTGCTGACGGCGAGCGCTGTCCTCGCCCATGTACCAGGTTCCGAGGCCAATAGCCGGGATGCCCTGGTGACCCGCAACATCGAGACGTTGTGCCATTTGACTCTCCTGCACTGTTGTAGAGCAGACAAACGATCAGAGGGCAACGCCTGCCCTCTTAGGGTGCAAATCAGAAGCTGTAACTGACACCGGTCCAGATTGTGAACTGCCCACTTTTATCGACCATAGGGCTGTCTTTGATTTCACTGGCAAAACGCGTATAGCGACCGGACAGGTTGGCATTCCACTGCGGCGTAATACTGTAGCTGGCGTTCAGCTCAGCATAGGGCGACCAGCTGTCATCAGGATGGTAGCGGCTGATGCCGGTGCGATCGCTCTCATTGCCGGAAACACCATAGTAGTAGCGGTTTTGGTTCGCGCTGTTCCACATCGCCCCGATGCCCGGTGTCAGGGTAAAGTCACCGAAGTTGAAGCGGTAGAGATAGGTCAGGTCCCAGATGATCCCGTTGCTGTTGTTGAGCAGGTCGCCCAGCAGTGAGGTACGGATAATCCCCCAGTCTGCAGTATGTCGGTAGGTTGCCCCGCCCATCAGCGTCATACGGCGCTTATCCAGCCCTTTCATATCCCCCAGATCGTTATCACCGGGGTCATACTCCTGGGGCGAGCCGAGCAGGGTCAGAGACAGCTGATCCTGCGGGTCTTTCCACAGGTAATAGCCGCCCTGCAGCGTGTTAAACCAGAAGTTTTCTCCTTCATAATTGATGATGGGCACCGGCAAATAGCGGTCCTGCCCACCCCGGTAAGGCGACTGGGCATAAATCACTGATGCGCCAAGCGATAAAGGTGCGGCCTGTACTGAATGCCCCAGAAAATAACAAGGGATAAGCGCGATAAGCGTGTTAAGTTTGAATTGGTTCACAATTTATTCATTCCATAAATATAACAATCACTCATACAGTCTAACGCTTTTTACAGACTGAATTAACCTTATATGAAAATCATCTACCGCATTTATGGCGGAATGTGGCATAACCGGGTTGGAGGCATCACAAATTCGCCATTACCCTGTCAAAAAGGTTTCGCAACAAAATGATTTTGTTATTGATATGTGGCTCACTAATCAAAAATCTATGATGAAATTTTCTGAATGCCTTCTACAGTTAAACTTAATACCCGAGGTTTTGTTGCAAGAGTGTCGCCATAAATGTTGTGCATCCCGATAACAATGATCAGGTTGGCATAAGGGTTGCTGTACTAACAGATAATATCTTCCGGGAGCTGTACGAGCACTGATTATTGCTCCTTTACCTGTGCTAAAAACGAAAGGACGGGCATCGCTATGAATATATTCGATCATTATCGTCAGCGTTATGAAGCTGCCAAGGACGAAGAGTTCACACTGCAGGAATTTCTGACAATCTGTAAACAGGATCGCAGTGCATACGCCAACGCCGCAGAGCGACTGTTAATGGCAATCGGTGAACCCGTGATGGTGGACACCGCTCAGGAGCCACGTCTTTCCAGAATCTTTTCTAACCGGGTAATGGGCCGTTACCCGGCGTTCGAAGAGTTTTACGGTATGGAAGAAGCGATTGAACAGATCGTCTCTTATTTGAAACACGCGGCACAAGGCCTTGAAGAGAAGAAACAAATTCTCTATCTGCTGGGTCCGGTCGGGGGCGGTAAATCCTCGCTGGCGGAACGTCTCAAATCCCTGATGCAACGCGTTCCTATCTATGTGTTGAGCGCCGATGGCGAACGGAGCCCGGTTAACGATCATCCACTGTGCCTGTTCAATCCTCAGGAAGACGCCAATATTCTGGAGAAAGAGTACGGCGTGCCGCGCCGCTACCTTGGCACCATTATGTCGCCATGGGCGGCTAAACGCCTCCATGATTTCGGCGGGGATATCACCCGCTTTAAAGTGGTGAAAGTGTGGCCGTCGATTCTGGAGCAGTTAGCCATTGCTAAAACAGAGCCGGGCGACGAAAACAACCAGGATATCTCCGCGCTGGTCGGTAAGGTGGACATTCGTAAACTGGAAAACCATGCGCAGAACGATCCCGATGCTTACGGCTACTCGGGCGCGCTGTGCCGGGCTAACCAAGGCATCATGGAATTTGTGGAGATGTTTAAAGCACCGATTAAAGTGCTACATCCCCTGTTGACCGCCACCCAGGAAGGTAACTACAACGGTACCGAAGGCATTTCCGCCCTGCCGTTTAACGGTATCATTCTGGCCCACTCGAACGAATCTGAGTGGGTAACGTTCCGCAACAACAAAAACAACGAGGCGTTCCTTGACCGTGTGTATATTGTTAAGGTGCCTTACTGCCTGCGCGTGTCCGAAGAGATTAAGATTTATGAGAAGCTGCTGAACCACAGTGAGCTGTCTACCGCGCCTTGCGCACCCGGCACCCTGGAAACGCTGGCGAGATTCTCCATCCTTTCGCGACTTAAGGACCCGGATAACTCCAGTATCTACTCAAAAATGCGTGTGTATGACGGTGAAAGCCTGAAAGATACCGATCCTAAGGCGAAGTCCTGGCAGGAGTATCATGATTACGCCGGCGTTGACGAAGGGATGAACGGGCTGTCAACGCGTTTCGCCTTTAAGATTCTGTCCCGCGTCTTCAACTTCGATCACACTGAAGTGGCAGCCAACCCTGTTCACCTGTTTTATGTGCTGGAGCAGCAAATTGAACGCGAGCAGTTCCCACAGGAGCAGGCGGAAAAATACCTTGAGCACCTTAAAGGTTATTTAATTCCGAAATACGCTGAGTTTATTGGCAAAGAGATTCAGACGGCTTATCTGGAATCCTATTCCGAATATGGTCAGAATATTTTCGATCGCTATGTTACCTATGCCGACTTCTGGATCCAGGATCAGGAATATCGTGACCCTGACACCGGACAGCTTTTTGACCGTGAGTCGCTCAATGCGGAACTGGAGAAAATCGAGAAGCCTGCCGGGATTAGTAATCCTAAAGACTTCCGTAATGAAATTGTCAATTTTGTGCTGCGTGCGCGTGCGCACAATAACGGTCGCAATCCAAACTGGACCAGTTATGAGAAACTGCGTACGGTGATTGAGAAAAAAATGTTCTCGAATACCGAGGAGCTGTTGCCGGTTATTTCGTTTAACACGAAAACCTCTACGGATGAGCAGAAGAAACACGATGATTTTGTCGATCGCATGATGGAAAAAGGCTATACCCGCAAACAGGTTCGCCTGCTGTGTGAATGGTATCTGCGCGTGCGTAAATCGTCCTGATCAGAGTCTGTAAGCAAACCGGTGCGGGATAGCACCGGTCTCTTAAGGTCGGGACAACCCGGCCTGCTTGCAATGTAGTTTGGGGGAACATCATGGCCTATTTTATCGATCGCCGACTAAACGGTAAAAACAAGAGCGCGGTCAACCGCCAGCGCTTCTTGCGTCGTTACAAGTCTCAGATTAAGCAGTCGATCTCCGAGGCCATTAACAAACGCTCGGTCACCGACGTCAGCAGTGGCGAATCCGTTTCTATTCCGATTGATGACATCAACGAACCGATTTTCCATCAGGGACGCGGCGGGCAGCGCCACCGCGTCCATCCCGGTAACGATCACTTTGTGCAAAATGACCGCGTGGAGCGGCCGCAGGGCGGCGGTGGCAGCGGTTCAGGCCAGGGCAACGCCGGTCAGGACGGTGAAGGTCAGGATGAGTTTGTTTTTCAGATTTCTAAAGACGAATATCTGGACCTGCTGTTTGAAGACCTGGCCCTGCCCAACCTGCGTAAAAACCAGCATCGCCAGCTGAATGAGTATAAAACCCACCGCGCCGGTTTTACGTCTAATGGCGTACCGGCCAACATCAGCGTGGTACGCTCGCTACAGAACTCGCTGGCGCGCCGTACGGCGATGACCGCAGGTAAGCGCCGCCAGTTGCATGAGCTTGAGGATGCGCTGACGACGGTTGAAAAATCTGAACCGGCTCAGTTGCTCGAAGAGGAGCGCTTACGCAAAGAAATTGCCGAGCTGCGAGCACGTATCGATCGGGTGCCCTTCATTGATACGTTTGATTTACGCTATAAAAATTTTGAAAAACGCCCTGAACCGTCCAGCCAGGCCGTGATGTTCTGTCTGATGGACGTTTCGGGTTCAATGGACCAGGCCACCAAGGACATGGCAAAACGTTTTTATATTTTGCTCTATCTGTTCCTGAGTCGAACCTATAAAAATGTCGAGGTGGTCTACATTCGCCACCATACTCAGGCGAAAGAAGTTGATGAGCAGGAGTTTTTCTACTCACAGGAAACCGGCGGCACTATCGTGTCGAGTGCCCTTAAGCTCATGGATGACGTGGTGAAAGAACGTTACGATCCGGCACAGTGGAATATCTATGCCGCGCAGGCCTCTGATGGCGACAACTGGGCCGACGATTCCCCCCTGTGCCACGAAATTCTGGCAAAGAACATTTTACCGGTCGTCCGTTACTACACCTACATTGAAATCACGCGTCGCGCGCATCAGACACTGTGGCGCGAATATGAACATCTGCAGTCTGTATTTGATAACTTTGCGATCCAGCACATTCGCGAGCCGGAGGATATCTATCCGGTCTTCCGTGAACTGTTTCACAAGCAGGCGATGGAAGCCTGACACATCAAGCCGACGCTCTGTCGGCTTTTTTTTTGCGTAATAACCTGTTAAAACATGGCCTTTCCTGCAACAACTCCTCCAACTCCTCTATTAATATCGTTTAACCGGATTAACCAAGGCATTAGCAATTGATATAAATTGCAAAATGACCATGACAACTCATTGATAAAACATTATCTTGCAGAGATAGCATGGATGTTTCTACACATTAGCTGACATTGACTGCCGAATCTCAGGAGACCGCGTTTGAACCACACTATTGTTTATAGTCTTTTTATTATTGGCTCCGTGCTGGTTGCGTCGAGTATCTTACTCAGCTCTTTTTCATCCCGTCTTGGCATTCCTATTCTGGTGATATTTCTGGCACTGGGCATGCTGGCCGGCGTGGATGGCATTGGCGGCATCGCCTTCGATAACTATCCCGCCGCTTACCTTATCTCTAACCTTGCCCTGGCGATTATCCTGCTGGACGGTGGGATGCGTACCAAAGCCAGCTCCTTCAAGGTGGCGCTGGGGCCGGCCCTGTCACTGGCAACGGTAGGCGTAATGATTACGGCTGGCCTGACCGGCGTGGCCGCGGCCTGGCTCTTCAGGCTGGATATGATGCAGGGCTTTCTGATCGGTGCCATTATTGGCTCTACCGATGCGGCAGCCGTTTTTTCACTGCTTGGGGATAAAGGCCTGAACGAACGCGTCAGCTCAACGCTGGAAATTGAGTCAGGCAGCAACGATCCCATGGCCGTGTTTCTCACTATCACGCTGATTGAAATGATCGAGCAGGGCAAAACCGGTCTTGACTGGATGTTTCTCGTGCATCTCATCCAACAGTTCGGCCTGGGCATCGTACTTGGACTGGGCGGCGGCTGGGCCCTGCAGCAGCTCATAAACCGCATCAACCTGGCACCCGGCCTGTATCCCTTGTTGGCACTCAGCGGTGGGATTCTGGTGTTCGCCCTGACAACGGTGCTGGAAGGCAGCGGCATTCTGGCCGTGTATCTGTGCGGCTTTTTACTGGGTAACAGCCCCATCCGTAACCGATTTGGCATTCTGCAAACCTTTGACGGTATGGCGTGGCTCAGTCAGATAGGGATGTTTATCGTGCTGGGCCTGTTGGTCACACCTTCCGATCTCTGGCATATTGCGGTTCCGGCAATGATCCTCTCCCTGTGGTTGATTTTGGTTGCGCGCCCCCTCTCCGTGTTTATCGGCCTGTTGCCCTTCCGCGGTTTTACAGGCCGTGAACGGATTTTTATCAGCTGGGTCGGCCTGCGGGGCGCGGTTCCGATCATCCTGGCGGTATTCCCGATGATGGCCGGACTTGAAAACGCATCACTCTATTTCAACATCGCCTTCTTTGTCGTGCTGGTCTCCCTGATGCTGCAGGGCACCTCGCTGGGCTATGCGGCAAAAAAAGCCAAAGTGGTGGTACCTCCCACGGCATCGCCTGTCAGCCGAATTGGCTTAGATATCCACCCGGAAAATCCCTGGGAGCAGTTTGTTTACCAGCTCAGTGCCGACAAATGGTGCGTGGGCGCTGCGCTGCGTGATTTACAGATGCCGCGTGAAACCCGCATTGCTGCCCTGTTTCGGGATAATGTGCTGATGCATCCCAACGGGGCGACACGATTAAAAGAAAACGACGTTATCTGCGTGATTGGACGTGAGCGTGACCTGCCTGCGCTAGGAAAAATGTTCAGTCAGTCGCCGCCCGTCGCGCTGGACCAGCGTTTCTTTGGTGACTTTATTCTGGATGCCGACGCGCGCCTGAACGACGTGGCGCAAATTTACGGCCTTGAACTGGACGAACAGACCAATGCTCAACAATCGCTCGGGCAGCTGATGCTTGGCATGCTGGGTGGCACGCCCGTCGTGGGCGATCAGGTTGAATGGAATCAACTGACCTGGACCGTGGCGGAAAAAGAAGATAATCAGATTGTGAAAATTGGTGTGCGCCCAAGTGAAGACAAAGAATAATCTTACTTCGCTGGCGCGTTAAATGGGCTGAATTGCACTACGCTTTTATAACATTCAGTGAAAACGGGAGTTATCCATGGGTCACGTGGTTAAAATTGGTCGCTACGAAATTGTCGATGCAGAATTCAGCAGCGAAAAACCGCTGACAGTGAGTATTCCCTGCCACACCAACCCCGGACTGAGCTATCAGCTCGACGGCTGGGATCACGACACCAGCGTTCCGGCATGGATCGACGATAAAGAGGTCATTTTACATATCGCTCACTACGATAAGCAGCAAGACCGGTGGGTATTAAAAGAACCGGCCTGAGCCTGAGTATTACCGCCAGTCAGTTGATTTGGCGGTAATTCCTAAAAAGTGGCCCTGGCCGCACGGCTTATAGGTTATACTTTTAAAATATTATTTTCCAAATCAGCCATTTAAGCCAATTCTGCGCAATTTTCACCTGGTTTTTTAAGAATTCTTCCGTATTAACTCCGTCAAATATCTCCTGCATACTCTCTTTCAGTGCTGCAATTTTACGTGACTCAAATCACGCTTAGTAACGGTTTATTTGTAGCATCAATGGCTCTAATGACTGTAACAAACTGAAAACATCCCGGTTTCGGGTTTTCAGTCGTTAACCCCTGAACGCGTACTTGATTCTGGTCAGGCCATCTTTTACTTAATTAAGAGAGCAGGTTTTATGGCAAGTACAATGGTAATAAACAATGCGAGTCGCTCATGGAGCGGTCTTCGTAAGAATATTCTGGTAAAGTTTGCACTGAGTTTTTCAGACCTTATTGCGCTGAACCTGGCGCTGTTTCTCTCTGCCGCTACCGTGCAGGGTATTTGGGGAGATTTGGATGCGTTTATTCCGCCGCATCAAATTGAAAACCGTTTTATTGCGCAGTTTATTATGTCGGTATTATGTACCGGCTGGTTTTGGATGCGCCTGCGTCACTACACCTACCGCAAACCCTTTTGGTTCGAACTGAAAGAAATTGTGAAAACACTGGTTGTTTTCTCCCTGCTCGATCTGGCATTAATCGCGTTTTCTAAATGGGACTTCTCCCGCATGGTGTGGGTGTTCAGCTGGAGCTATGAGCTGCTGCTGCTGCCGCTGCTGCGCGCAGGCGTTAAAAGTGCCATTAATAAAGCCGGTCAGTGGCAAAAAGAAACCATCATTATTGGCTCTGGCCGTAACGCTACCGAAGCCTATGCGGCCTTACAAAGTGAAGAAATCCTGGGATATAACGTTCAGGCATTTATTTCCGTAGAAGATGCGCCGCTGCAGCAGAGCGTGAATGGCGTACCGGTCATTTCTGCCAACGATATTAACTGGAGCACCATCGATCGCGACAACGTGCAGTTTATTGTCGCGATGGAGTACGAGCAGCAGCCGGAGCGCGATCGCTGGTTGAAGTTTTTGTCAAAAATGAACTGCCGGTCAGTGTCGGTGATCCCAACCCTGCGTGGCGTCCCGCTTTACGGCACGGACATGTCGTTTATCTTTAGCCATGAAGTGATGATTTTGCGCGTCAGTAATAACCTGGCAAAGCATTCGTCACGTTTCCTTAAGCGCAGTTTCGATATTGTTGTGGCGTCGTTACTGCTGCTGTTCCTGGCACCGGTCTTTGCCCTGCTCTGCTATATGGTCAAGCGTGATGGGGGCAATGCCATCTATGGTCACGAACGTATCGGGCAGGATGGCAGAAAGTTCAAGTGTCTGAAGTTCCGCTCAATGGTGACCAATTCCAAAGAGGTGCTGGAAAGCTTGCTGGCAACCAGTGAAGAAGCGCGTCGGGAATGGGACAAAGACTTTAAGCTCAAGAAGGATCCGCGTATTACCCGCATCGGCGGCTTCCTGCGTAAAACCAGCCTGGATGAGCTGCCGCAGCTGTGGAACGTGATCCGCGGGGAGATGAGCCTGGTGGGGCCGCGTCCGGTGATTGAGGCTGAGCTTGAGCGCTACGCCGGCGATGTGGATTACTACCTGATGGCGAAACCGGGAATGACTGGGCTATGGCAGGTCAGCGGACGTAACGATATTGATTACGATACCCGCGTCTATTTCGACTCCTGGTATGTTAAAAACTGGGCGTTATGGACAGACATCGCCATCCTGTTTAAAACGGCCGGTGTGGTTTTCCGCCGCGACGGCGCCTACTGATTTAGCATGCGATGCCTGTTTCAGCAGGCATCGCCATTTCTCCCGGTAATTTGCTTTCCTTTTTCGCTGTTAATCATTACCCTCTTTCCTCGCTTTATCGAACGTTTACCCTCTGGTTGCTATGCAAAAATATACCTTATTGCTATTGAGCCTGGTGCTGCTGGCACCTTTAGGCATTGATCTCTATTTACCCACGCTGCCGCAGATTGCTGAAGGCTTATCGACGCCCGTCGCCCTGGTACAAACCACGATCCCGCTTTTCTTACTGATTATGGGGCTGGGACAGTTGGTCAGTGGCCCGCTGGTGGACAACTATGGCCGTAAGCCCATCGCCTTACTGGGCCTGGCGCTGTACATCGCCGGCAGCGTCATTGCCGCGACGGCGACCACTTTCCCGCTATTTTTAATTGCCCGACTGGTTCAGGGCTGCGCGGTCTGCTGCAGCGCGGTGGTGGCTTTTAGCGGCGTGCGTGACCGACTCAGTGGTGATGACGCCGCCCGGGCTTACGGCTTCCTGAACGGGGCACTGAATATTGTGCCTGCTCTGGCGCCGTTGCTGGGTGGCATTCTGGCCAGCGCCTTCGACTGGCGCGCGCCGTTCTGGTTCCTGTGTGCCTATGCGGCAGTCGTGATGCTAATGGTCATCATCTGGCTGCCTGAAACGCGTCCGGCGGATACGCTGCGCGTGAAGGGCCTTCCGATAAACCAGTACGCCGCGATTCTCCGCCAGCCGCGCTTTTTGGCGTTTGCCTTTGCCAATGCCGGCGCGCTGGGGATGGTGCTGACCTATGTCTCGCTGGCCCCGCAGGTATTAATGACCGAAGGGGGACTTTCGCCTCTGGCCTTCTCGTTTGCCTTTGGTGCAAATGGTTTTTGGATCATGCTGGTCAGCGTGGTGGTGAATAAAGCGATTCGCAAAGCGGGCCGACCATTTTGCCTTGCCATCGGTTTTATCACCATGTTGACGGGTGCCGTTCTGCTTGTGGCGGGAATGACCTTGTTGCCTGACAGCCTGCAGTTCCATTGGGCGCTGTATATGTTCCCGGTGGCGGTCGCCGTAGCCGGGCTGGCTTTCACCGTTGGGCCAGCCACCAGCTATGCGCTGGAACCCTATCAGCAGCAGGCAGGCGTGGCCTCGGCGCTGCAGGGATTTATCCAGATGGCGGGAGGCGCAGCAGGCAGCCTGATCGTGGTGGCTCTGCCGGTAGCGGAGAAACTGTCATTAACGTTGATGATGCTGCTGGGCGCAGCGCTGGCCTTCCTGGCCTGGCGCTGCAGTAAGAAAATGCAAAGCCGGATTACCGCCGTTAACTGATTTTAACCGGAACGCGTGGGGCCAGCGCGCACATCAGCTCATAGCCCACCGTTCCGGCTGCTTTCGCCACCTGATCGATTTTGACATTTTCCCCCCATAACTCCACGGACGAGCCAATGCCAGCCTGCGGGCACGGCGTGAGATCCACCGTTATCATATCCATCGAAACCGCGCCGACAACCTGCGTCATTATCCCGTCAACGGCAACAGGTGTTCCTGTCGGCGCATGACGTGGATAGCCGTCCGCATAACCGCAGGCAACCACGCCGATACGCTGCGGCTGGGTTGCATGATAGCGATAACCATAGCCGACGCCATCACCGGCCTGCAGCTGCTGTACGCCGATAATCTCGCTGCTCAGTGTCATGACCGGTTTTAGTCCGCTGCTGGCGATATCCTGCCAGTTCCCGCTTGGCGAAGCGCCATACAAGATGATGCCCGGACGTACCCAGTCGTAATGCGCTTCAGGATGCCACAACGTGCAGGCCGAATTGGATAATGACACCGGACTGTCCAGCCCTTCCGTAGCCTGTGCGATGCGTTTAAGCGGCTCGACGATTCCGTCAGGATTTTCCGCATCGGCAAAGTGCGCCATCAGGGTAATGTCTCCGACATTTTCGAGCGCACGCAGCTTATGCCAGATTCCGTTGACCTGTTCAGGACGAAACCCCAGCCGGTTCATGCCGCTGTTGATCTTGAGATAGAGATCAACGGGCGCAGAGAGCGTGGCGTTTGCCAGGGCGTGAATTTGCCAGTTGCTGTGCACGCTGGTCGTCAGCCGGTAGCGATCAATCAATGCCAGATCGTCAGGGTGAAAAAAGCCTTCAAGCAGCAATATCGGCTTCTTCCAGCCCTGCTCGCGCAGCAAAATGGCCTCTTCCATGTTGAGTAGCGCGAAACCATCCGTGGCGGACAGGCTTTCCCATACGCGGGCGATGCCGTGACCGTAAGCGTTGGCTTTCACCACTGACCAGACGCGTGACGTCGGGGCCGCCCGGCGCACAATCGCCAGATTATGTCGCAACGCCTGTTGATCGATGGTCGCGACAATTGGACGTGACATATTCCTCTCCCTGAAGGCTTAACGTACTGCGTTAACGTTATGAAGCGGCGATCGGGTCGCCGCAAAACCGGGTAAATAACGAAAGACGGTAAGATCGTCCGCGGCTATCGCGGATGAGGTACCGGATATGACGTCAGCCAGTAACTGACCGGAGCCGCACGCCATTGTCCATCCCAAGGTGCCGTGGCCGGTATTCAGGAAAAGATTCGAAAGCGGCGTGGCACCGACCACCGGCGTCCCGTCTGGCGTCATGGGACGCAGACCGGTCCAGAAGCTGGCCTGACCGACATCTCCCCCCTCAGGATAGAGATCTGTGACCACCATCTCCAGCGTTTCGCGACGCGCCTCAAGCAGTTTGGTGTTAAAACCCACAATCTCCGCCATACCGCCGACGCGAATACGGTTATCGAAGCGTGTCACCGCCACTTTATAGGTTTCATCGAGGATCGTTGAAACCGGGGCGGCATCGGGATTGGTCACCGGTATGGTCAGGGAATAGCCTTTGAGCGGGTAAACAGGAATATCGACGATGTTTTTCATCAATGAGGTTGAGTAGGCTCCCAGCGCGACCACATAGCTGTCACCTTTGATCACTTCCTCACCGCACTTCACCCCATAAATACGATTACCGTCACGCAGGAGCTGATCGATCGGCGTATTAAACCGGAAGACAACGCCAGCCTCTTCAGCCATTTTGGCCAGACGCTGCGTGAAAAGCTGGCAATCGCCGGTTTCATCGTTAGGCAGGCGCAAGCCGCCAGTGAGTTTATGCTGTGTTGCTGCCAGTGCCGGTTCCACGCTGGCCAGCTGGTGCGCCTCCAGCAATTCATAGGGCACACCGGCCTCACGTAGCACCGCAATATCTTTGCTGGCGCTGTCGAACTGCTGCTGGGTTCGAAACAGCTGCAGCGTGCCGCCCTGACGACCTTCATAGGCGATGCCGGTTTCCGCACGCAACGCTTTGAGACAGTCACGGCTGTATTCGGCCAGGCGGACCATACGGCTTTTGTTTTGCTGGTAGTGACGCATATCGCAATTGCGCAGCATGTTCCACATCCATTCGAGCTGGAAGCGACTGCCGTCCAGACGGATAGCCAGCGGCGCATGGCGCTGAAACATCCACTTCATCGCTTTAAGCGGCACGCCCGGCGCCGCCCAGGGGGCAGCATAACCTGGGGAGATTTGCCCGGCATTGGCGGCACTGGTTTCCATCGCAGGCTGAGGCTGACGATCGATCACGGTGACCTGGTGTCCGGCACGCGCCAGATACCATGCGCTCGTTACCCCTACTACGCCACTCCCAAGAATCACTACGTGCATAAGTCCCCCGCGAAATTAAAAAGCATAATCCACTGTGCAATGGTTTACATTCAGTGTGATCACAAAGTGGAAACATCCTCTAAACAATTCAACTATTTCACCTCTTTTTTCATCCGTAGGTAACTAAAATCATTTGACCCACTTAAATTCAGAGAGTTATGCGCCAATAGTGAAAAAAGCAGGCATAAATGACATTGTCTATAGTTAATTCCACCACTTTCAGGAGAATCATTCAAAGCGCGCCTTTTGGCCCAATTCCAGAATATTGTGCTAATAAATACCTGCAATGTAGTCGGTAGAGCTATTTAATCCCAACCCCTTAAACCTGAAATGATTTTTCTGCCAAAGAATTCGTTTGAGTTCCCGGATCGGATAAGCGACAGTGAACTATCATTGATATGTTCACTCAGTTTTTTTGGGTTCCCTTTCTCAGGAAGAGCCTTAAATAAATCGCAACGGGCAACCCCACCGCGTGAGCCCGTTCGCCAAAACAGAGGTGCGCTATGACAACAATCTTTGACGATTCACTCATGGACAGCAAACGCATCAGCGATGGACCCGACTGGACCTTCGACCTGCTCGATGTCTATCTCGCTGAAATCGACCGCGTAGCCAAACACTACGGTCTGGATACCTACCCGCACCAAATAGAAGTGATCACCTCAGAGCAAATGATGGACGCCTACTCAAGCGTAGGGATGCCCATTAACTACTCGCACTGGTCTTTTGGCAAAAAATTTATTGAGACCGAGCAGCGCTACAAGCACGGCCAGCAGGGCCTGGCTTACGAAATCGTGATCAATTCCAATCCCTGCATCGCCTATCTGATGGAAGAGAACACGATGACCATGCAGGCGCTGGTGATGGCGCACGCCTGCTACGGGCACAACTCCTTCTTCAAGAATAACTACCTGTTTCGTAGCTGGACCGATGCCAGCTCCATCGTGGATTATCTGTTGTTTGCAAAGAATTATATTTCTGACTGCGAGGAGCGTTACGGGGTTGAAGAAGTGGAACGCCTGCTTGATTCCTGCCACGCGTTGATGAACTACGGCGTTGATCGCTACAAGCGTCCCCAGAAAATTTCGTTGCAGGAAGAGAAAGCGCGGCAAAAAAGCCGTGAAGAGTATCTGCAGAGTCAGGTGAACACGCTCTGGCGTACGCTGCCGCGCAAAGAGAAAGAAGCCACGCTGGTTGAGGCCGCGCGTTACCCTTCAGAGCCGCAGGAAAACCTGCTCTACTTTATGGAAAAGAACGCACCCCTGCTCGAATCCTGGCAGCGGGAGATTCTGCGCATAGTGCGTAAAGTGAGCCAGTATTTCTATCCCCAGAAACAAACCCAGGTCATGAATGAAGGCTGGGCCACCTTCTGGCACTACACCATCCTGAACCACCTGTACGATGAAGGCAAAGTGTCCGAGCGCTTCATGATGGAGTTTCTCCACAGCCATACCAACGTCATCTATCAGCCACCGTATAACAGCCAGTGGTATAGCGGGATTAACCCCTATGCATTAGGTTTTGCGATGTTCCAGGACATCAAGCGCATTTGCCAGTCGCCAACCGAAGAAGATCGTTACTGGTTCCCGGATATTGCCGGTTCTGACTGGCTAAAAACCCTGCATTTCGCGATGCGGGAATTCAAGGATGAAAGTTTTATCAGTCAGTTCCTGTCGCCAAAGGTTATGCGCGATTTCCGCCTGTTTACCGTACTGGATGACGATCGTAATAACTTTCTGGAGATCGCTGCCATCCACGATGAGGCGGGCTACCGTGCGATTCGTCAACAGCTCTCCGCTCAGTACAACCTGAGTAACCTGGAGCCCAACATTCAGGTTTACAACGTCGACCTGCGCGGCGATCGTTCCCTGACGCTGCGCTATGTCCCGCAGAGCCGTGCGCCGCTGGACAAAAGCCGCCGGGAAGTGCTTAAACACGTGCAACGACTATGGGGATTTGACGTTATTCTGGAACAGCAAAACGAAGACGGGAGCGTTGAGCTACTGGACCGTAATCCACCGCGCAACGCCCCGCTTTAAGCGGAATAAAAAAAACCGGACGCCATGTCCGGTTTTTTATTAACGTTTGCTGCCTAAATCGTCCGGCAACGTTTTTTGCATCGAATGCCAGATATCGCCACTCTGACGACCATAGCGACGGACACATTCAACGATTTCGTCCTGGGTAGGCTCTTTGTCACACAGGTTGAGCAGCGTTTGATAAAAATCGCGTGCCACCTTACGCGCTTCCGGGTTAGAAAAGTAGTGGCGTCCAACGCGGGTGTAAAGCCCTTTCAGCCCATTCAGGATCAGGCCATAAATTGGGTTGCCTGATGCGAACGCCAGCCCGCGAAACACCCGGTAATCCAGTTCGGTATAGCTGTCTACCTGGTCTTCAGCACTGTTTACGGCTTCCAGCACCTCGCGTGCCTTCTCTGGATAATGGCGTAAGGCGCGACTGATAAAGATCGAAGAAATATTGGTTCGGACAGATAACAGGTTATCGATCAGGGCGGGTACGCTGTCATGATCGAGACGCGCCAGGGTTTCAAGAATATTAAGACCCGAGGTTTCCCAAAAATTATTCACGCGAGTAGGTTTGCCGTGCTGAATCGTCAGCCAGCCGTCACGCGCCAGACGCTGCAGCACTTCGCGCAATGTGGTACGTGTTACACCAATCAGTTCAGAAAGCTCACGTTCAGCAGGAAGAATAGATCCAGGCGGAAAACGGCTGTTCCAGATGCTTTCAATTATATACTCTTCAGCAAATCCGGCTGGACTCTGCGCCTTAATAACCATAACTGTGTGTTCTCATTGCTTTCTGGATCGTAATGGGGACTCATCATACCAGACGCCCTATAGCGGATACAGACTGCACAACGATTAAAAGCGCGGTTTAGCACAAAATTAAGACAGATTACCGCGATCATTATGGCCGTATTTACGCCAGCCTTACCTCAGCGTTTTGGGCGGGCGCATTGCCACCACGCGGTTCCCTTGCTTGCGGGATGTGACGCGCAAAAGAACATCAATATCACGCGGTTATCAGAATTTTTGTTAAGTCATTAATCTGGATCAGTGCCAGGTCATGTTTGTACATAATTTTTACCCAACGCAGGATGGCGCGCAGCGACTTTTGGTTTACACTGCGGGGCATTAACGTTTACAGGGAATGCAATATGTTGCGATATTTAAACCAATGTTCGCGTGGTCGCGGGGCCTGGTTATTACTGGCCCTCTCTGCACTGGCCTTGGAGCTTACGGCGTTGTGGTTCCAGTATGGTTTGGGCTTCAAACCCTGTGTAATGTGTATTTATGTGCGCTGTGCGCTGTTTGGCGTAGTGGCTGCAGGGCTTATCGGGTTACTTCTACCACGTTCACTGTTACGGCTGGTGGCCATTCTGGTCTGGATCTACAGCGCCTGGGAAGGCCTGCGGCTGTCTTACGAACACACGATGATCCTGCTGCATCCCAATCCTTTTGTGACCTGTGATTTTGCGGCCCGTTTTCCAACGTGGCTGCCGCTGGATAAATGGCTACCGTCGGTGTTCGTCGCCAGCGGAGACTGCTCAGATCGTGGGTGGGAATTCCTGTCGCTCAGCATGCCACAGTGGATGATCGGTGTTTTCGCTGCCTATCTGTTGGTCGGCATTTTGGTTCTGATCGCGCAGCCGTTAAAACCTAAGCGCCGGGATCTATTTGGCCGCTAACGTTAAAAAGGCTGCCACTGGCAGCCTTTAATGTATGTGCATCAGCCGTTACGATCCGGCCGATCAATAATGTGATCTTCCCAGTCACGCACTTCGCTTTCCCGCACCGCAATATAACGCACCGAAATACGTTGAGCATGCATCTCGGTTTTGGAGCCCGCGCGCAGCGGATGCCAGGCCGGGAGCGGCTTCCCCTCGCCCAGCAGCCGGTAGGCGCAGGTACGGGGCAGCCAGTTGAAGGTGGTCAGGTTTTCGCGCGTCAGCTTGATACAGTCTTCTTCAAATTCAAACCGACGTTCGTAATTGCGACACTGACAGGTCTTTATATTGAGCTGATTACAGGCGACGTTGGTGAAATAGATTTCATCCGTATCGGCGTCCTGTAATTTGTTCAGGCAGCACTGGCCACAACCATCACACAAGGATTCCCATTCCTCATCGCTCATTTGTGCCAGGCGCTTATGTTGCCAGAAAGGGGTTTCAGTCATGATGATTGTCCAGATTTAGCCTAAACCGCACCTTATAAAGATATTGACGCGATGATGCAAGTTTTAGAGTACGCGCGTGCTGATGCCGTGGCCCGCAACAGAAACCTCAAGCGTATCGCCCGAGCGCATCGGCCCCACGCCTTCAGGCGTGCCGGTCAGGATGACATCACCCGCATGCAGGGTAAAATACTGACTCATATGTGCAATCAGTGGCAGAATTTTGTGGATCATATCGGCGGTGTTGCCCTGCTGGCGAACCTCACCGTTGACCACCAGCTTCAGCTCGGTATTCTGCGGGTCGCCTGAGAACTCAGCGACCGGAATAAATCCCGACACCGGACAGGCGTTATCAAAGGCTTTCGCTTTTTCCCACGGCTGCCCGGCTTTTTTTAAGCCTGCCTGCAGGTCACGCAGGGTTAAATCCAGCGCCACACCGTAACCGGCGATCGCTTGCGCCACGTGCGCTTCTGAAGCCTGCTTCAGGGTGGTGCCTATCAGTACGGCCAGCTCAACTTCGTGGTGCACTTCACCAAACGCATCGGGAACAGATAAAGGCTGGCGCAGATCGCACAAGGCCGTTTGCGGCTTAATAAAAATAACCGGCTCGGTCGGTGTCGCACTGCCCATTTCTTTGATGTGTTTCGCATAGTTGCTGCCCACGCAAACCACTTTGCTCACGGGATAATCTAACAAAGCGCCTTGCCAGTTACGATGCTGATACATGCTAATCCCCTGCTTAGAGTGCCGAAATGCCAGTCATGTCGGCGGATTGACGTTACTGACAGACAACACCTAAAGCCAGCCTGCCAGCTATCACTGAGATGCATAAACCTGACAGATGCGCGAGAATTGTCAATAAGTCAGCCAGGCTATTTGTGCGTCGCCGCCTTCATCTGACCGGTCAGGTTGCAAACAGCGCGCCGCAGCGGCGCGACTGTGCAATTATTATTCAGCCTCACGGGAATATAAATTTGCTGATGACGGCCCTGCAAAATTTATATTAAAGGAACAATCCGAGTTAATCTTTTCTATCCAGTTCGAGATGCGTTTTTAACAAACTTTCGATGGGTGGTGGAATTTGCAAATAATATCCCTGCTCGCTTAACCCCTGCTTCACTTTATTGATGTCCGCATTGGCCAGTTTGTCGCGCTGGGCCAGGTTCACCACCATCGCTAACTGAGGCTTACCAAAGCCTTTTAGCAGGGCCTCAGGAACGCGCGAAAAATCGTCTTTTTTTTCAACGTAGAGATAAGTCTGGTCGCGGACGGGACTTCTGTAGATCACACAAAACATATTTTTTACTCGAATTAACCAGCCGTGAGGCTTGTTTGAATATAGCGGTAACTATAACATGCTTGCAGTACTTCGAATATTCGCCGATCGCGCTTTAACGATGCTTTTATGATCGCTTAGCACAGGGTAGTAAAACAGGACTGAGTCGGGACAGATGCCGCAATCGCCAATCGAATTTAAGGGAAGCAGTTTTACCTTGTCCGTTGTTCATTTGCATCACCATGAGCCAGAGGTGATCCGCAAAGCGCTACAGGACAAAATTGACCAGGCTCCAGATTTCCTGAAAAACGCACCCGTGGTGCTGAATGTTGCGGCCCTTGATGCGGCCGTAAACTGGAAACAGATGCAGCAGGCCGTCAGCGCAACGGGGCTCCGTATCGTCGGCGTCAGTGGATGCAAAGACGAGGCGCTGAAAAAAATGATCGCCCGCGTCGGTCTTCCGGTGCTGGCCGAAGGTAAAGAGAGCCACAAGCGCGAAGCGCCGGAGCCGGAGTCAAAACCCGTTGCGACGGAAGCGCTGGTGGCGAAAACACGCATCGTTAACACGCCGGTGCGTTCTGGTCAGCAAATCTATGCCCGCAATGCGGATTTGATTGTCACCAGCAGCGTCAGCGCCGGCGCGGAACTGGTTGCCGATGGCAATATTCATATCTATGGCATGATGCGCGGCCGCGCGCTGGCGGGTGCCAGCGGTGACAGAGATTGCCAGATTTTTTGCACCAACCTGGCAGCAGAGTTGGTTTCTATCGCCGGGGAGTACTGGATCATGGATCAAATCCCCGAAGCGTTTTTTGCTAAAGCGGCACGCCTCTGCCTTCAGGACGGCGCGCTGACTATCCAGACACTTAATTAGGCCCCTTTTCTTTCGTTAAGGAAATCAACATTTATGGCACGCATTATTGTAGTTACATCCGGTAAAGGGGGCGTTGGTAAGACCACGTCAAGCGCGGCCATCGCCACCGGTTTAGCGCAGAAAGGCAAAAAAACGGTTGTCATCGACTTTGATATCGGCCTGCGTAACCTTGATTTAATCATGGGCTGCGAACGCCGTGTGGTTTATGATTTTGTTAATGTCATTCAGGGTGATGCCACGCTGAACCAGGCATTGATTCGTGATAAGCGCACAGAACAACTTTATATTCTGCCTGCCTCGCAGACCCGCGACAAAGACGCCCTTACCCGCGAAGGTGTTGAGAAGGTGCTGAACGATCTGGCAGAGATGGCGTTTGACTTCATCGTTTGTGACTCGCCGGCCGGCATCGAAACCGGTGCGTTAATGGCGCTCTATTTTGCCGACGAAGCCATCATCACCACGAACCCGGAAGTTTCCTCTGTACGCGACTCTGACCGTATTCTCGGTATTATTTCTTCCAAATCCCGCCGTGCGGAAACCAGCCAGGAACCGGTTAAAGAGCATCTGCTGCTGACCCGTTACAATCCTGGCCGCGTGAATCGTGGCGATATGCTGAGCATGGAAGATGTTCTGGAAATCCTGCGTATTCCTCTGGTCGGCGTCATCCCGGAAGACCAGTCGGTTCTTCGTGCCTCTAACCAGGGTGAGCCGGTAATTCTCGATGGTGAGTCTGATGCTGGTAAAGCCTATGCCGATACCGTTGACCGGTTACTCGGTGAAAGTCGCCCCTTCCGCTTTATTGAAGAAGAGAAGAAGGGTTTCCTGAAACGCCTGTTCGGGGGATAAACCATGGCATTACTTGATTTCTTTTTATCCCGGAAGAAGAACACTGCCAACATAGCCAAGGAAAGGCTACAGATTATTGTGGCAGAACGGAGAAGGGGCGACAGTGAGCCCCACTATCTTCCGCAACTTAAGCGCGACATTCTCGAAGTGATTTGCAAGTACGTGAAGATTGATCCGGACATGGTGACGGTTCAACTCGACCAGAAAGGGGATGATATCTCCATTCTGGAACTGAACGTCACGCTACCTGAAACGGAAGACGTGCCTAAATGACGTCGACCGTTTCCTGATTTTCCCCTGCGCTGTACTGGCAGGGGAAATTTCTTACATCTCGGCAAGGATGGTCATAATGCCGGGTTTCAGCACGTCGCCTCGCCAGCCTGTTAACAGTTCAGGTTCGCGGTTTTGTGGCTTCAGCCCCCAGTGCTGACTCAGTACCTGATTGATCTGTCGGCGCGATGCCAGCAGCTCCTGACTAAACCCGCTCTGCTCACTTACCTGCTGCACCAGTGCTTTGATCGCTTTAAACGCCCGCTTATAGTTCACATGATCGACCAGATTGCTTAACGGCGGCGGCAGCTCGCTTTCAGCCAGTCCGGCTGCGTCTGCGACCTGCGCCAGCATCGCCCTGCCGTGAAAACGAATCTCATGGCCAGATAAGCCCAGGTGATCTAACTCACCCTGCGAGCCCGGCATGAAACGGGCGACTTTCCACAGATTCTCTTCCCGCACCACAAAATTCACTGCCATGTCTTTTTCTCGGGCAACCTTGAGCCGCCAGGCCGCCAGACGTTGCAGCGCCGCCAGCTGGCGCGGACGCAGCTGCCAGGCATTGGTGATATCGCGCCAGGCATCTTCCGGCGCTAAGCTATCCAGCCGACGCTGGCACAGGTTTTCACATTCGCTCAGCGCCGCCGCCATGTTCCCTGCCTGCTCAACCTGTTGCATGAGTTGATGAGCAATCGGCAACAGGTAATGCACGTCGGCAGCGGCATACTGGCACTGCCGTTCCGTCAGCGGACGCGCCAGCCAGTCCGTGCGCGCCTCACTCTTATCTAATTCGACCTGGGTAAAGTGCGCCACCATGGAGGCAAATCCCCAGGAAAGCGGTTGACCGCTAAAGGCCGCCAGAATCTGTGTATCAATCATCGGCTGTGGCAGTACCGCAAAACGGTGCAGGAAGACTTCCAAATCTTCGCCGCCCGCGTGCAAAAATTTCGTGACGCGGGTATCCGTTAACAGTTCGATAAACGGTGACCAGTCACGGACAGGTAACGGATCGATCAACACCAGCTGTTCGCCATCAAACAGCTGAATCAGTCCCAGCTGTGGATAGTAGGTACGGGTACGGACAAATTCCGTATCCAGGGCGACGGCCGTATGCTGGCGTGCTTTGTTGCACACCTCGGCCAGGCGATCATCGTTATCGATCAGGGAATAGTTCACGTTCAGTTTTCACCGCAGCCGACAACGTGCGGTGCTCCATGTTAAAAGCAATAAAAACGCCGGACAGAGCCGGCGTTCAACCTGAATCCTGACGGTGAATCAACCCGTGTGGGTTTTCACCTCGTCGCGCAGTTCACGACGCAGAATTTTTCCTACATTCGTTTTGGGTAGTTCATCGCGGAACTCAACGATTTTCGGCACTTTGTAGCCGGTGAGCTGACGACGACAGTGATCGAGCAACTCTTCTTTGGTCAGCGAGGGATCTTTCTTCACCACACAGACCTTCACCGCCTCGCCCGACAGTTCGCTGGGCACGCCAATCGCAGCCGCTTCGCGCACTTTGGGATGCTGCATCAGAACGTCTTCAATTTCATTCGGATAGACGTTAAAACCTGACACCAGAATCATATCCTTTTTGCGGTCCACGATACGGATAAATCCTTCGTGGTCAACGGTAACAATATCCCCGCTGTGGAGCCAGCCATTTTTCAGGACTTCTGCCGTGGCCTCCGGATGCTGCCAGTAGCCATGCATCACCTGCGGACCCCGGATACACAATTCGCCGGGCTCTCCGGTTGGCACTTCATTGCCGTTTTCATCCAGAATGATCACGTCCGTAGAGGGCACCGGTAAGCCAATACTGCCCGTGTGGCAGCTGATGTCATAAGGATTGACGGAGACCAGCGGAGAGCACTCGGTCAGACCGTAGCCTTCCAGTAAATAGTGGCCGGTGAGTTTTTCCCAGCGCTCAGCGACCGCCTTTTGCACCGCCATGCCGCCCCCGGCAGAGAGGCGCAGGGTAGAAAAATCGAGTTTGGTAAAGCCATCGTCATTAAGCAGCGCGTTGAACAACGTATTTACGCCGGTAATGGCGGTAAACGGATATTTGGCGATCTCTTTAACAAAACCGGGAATATCACGCGGATTGGTGATCAGCAGATTCTGCCCACCCAGCTCAACAAACAGCAAGCCGTTAACGGTCAGCGCAAAGATATGGTAAAGCGGTAACGCTGTGACAACGCACTCCTTGCCATCCCGTAACAGCTTGCCGTAGGTGGCTTTCGTCTGTTCAAGGTTTGCCTGCATATTCCGGTGCGTCAGCATGGCACCTTTCGCCACGCCTGTCGTGCCGCCCGTGTATTGCAGAAACGCCAGATCCTCATTACTGACATCCGGGCGCTGATACGGCATTTTCTCTCCGGCTTCCAGTACGTGGCGAAACGCTATCGCACCCGGCAAATGGTACTTTGGTACCAGTCGCTTCACATACTTCACCACAAAGTTCACAAGGGTGGCTTTGACCGGTGCAAGCTGGTCGCCCATGCGGGTCAGAACAACGTGTTTGATCGCGGTCTCGCTGACGACTTTTTCTAACGTATGCGCAAAGTTAGAGACAATAACGATCGCGCTGGCACCGCTGTCATTAAGTTGGTGTTTTAATTCGCGCGGCGTATAGAGTGGGTTGACGTTGACCACGACCATTCCGGCCCGCAAAACGCCAAAGAGCGCAACCGGATATTGCAGCAGATTAGGCATCATCAGGGCAACTCGGTCGCCCTGTTTCAGTTTCAACTCATGTTGCAGATAGGCGGCAAAGGCCCGACTTTTTTCGTCCAGTTGGCGATAGGTCATCTTTTGACCCATGTTGTAAAAAGCAGGTTGCCCGGCGTAACGGGAAACGGCCTGCTCAAACAGATCAACCAGAGAGCGGTAACGATCAGCATTAATTTCGGCAGGGACGTCTGCCGGGTAGCGTTTTAGCCAAACCTTATTCAAGGATTCACCCCGATAATCTTGTTGTGTACTCATCGCCGCCTCGACAATCGCATTTGTTAACAATATTTTAACTGATTGTACCAGTTTGCTCTTCTTGTCATGTTGAGGTTGCGAAGTCCATCACTAAATTTCGTCTTTGCAGACAATACAAATAAAAAGCCCGGCAGCGAGCACCGCTACCGGGCTGAATAAAACAGGTAATGCTTACTGTGTCAGGATAGTTTCAACCTGTGCGGGCCCGCTGTTATACATTCCCCAGTACGGGTTAGGTCCCCAGTAGCCCCCACGATGGCGCGTCGGGCCATACCAAATCCACGGGTCAATGGGCTGTGGAGGCGCAACAATCTGGCGCGTCAGATGCCAGCGCTGATAGCCACGAACGTCGATGACCACAAACTGATAGGTGGCCTCGCCAATTTTGCCCTGCTCCGTGCCCTTAATCGTACCGAGCACCGTAACGTACTGATCTTTGACATCCGTCGGATCGACGAAGCCGGGAATGTCGGCATAGATGCGACCCACAGAGCTGGCGCCCAGTACGGGACGCGCGCCCTCATCCAGCGGCTGCGTCGCTATTTCCAACCGGGTTTTGCCGTTACGGTTGAACACGTTAACCACCTTGCCGCCAAAGCGCGATTCCTGACCGACATAGATGGCCGGATCTTTCA
Source organism: Pantoea ananatis LMG 2665 (assembly GCF_000710035.2). Lineage (GTDB taxonomy): Bacteria > Pseudomonadota > Gammaproteobacteria > Enterobacterales > Enterobacteriaceae > Pantoea > Pantoea ananatis. The sequence goes on from NZ_JMJJ01000005.1 coordinate 114,039, forward strand.
TCACCCGCAATAAGTCCTGCTGGGGCATGGCGGAATTGCCCTTAATATTATCCGGCACTGAAACACAACCACTTAAAACCAAGGCGCAGGCCAGTAGCAGACCGGCAACACCGTGACGACGAATTGACATGGGTATTCTCCTGAAAGTTGCTGTTTAGAGTGCTCCGATAACAATAAGTTGCGTCTCGTTTCAGCGTCCAGGCAGTTTTTTCCAGGCCACCTCGTTTCTCAGATAGGTGGGTTCTGCGTTTTCAGGCAATACCGTCGCGCCCTGCTGCAAAGCGGCGACGGCCAGCGGCAACATATCTTCTGCCGCAGGCAGTTCCACATGGCTGTTAACCAGCTGAAGGGCATGGCCCTGCTGCAGATCTGGCCAGGCCTGCCAGCCGGTTCCGGCAGTAAACCATTCTCCCTCCAGCGCCTGCATCCGCGTCAAGGCCGCGGCGGGCGACAGTACGCTCTCGCTCGCTTCACCCTGCCAGTGACCCTGCTCATCACGCTGATACTCGGCCCAGTAGACTTCGCCCATACGAGCATCTATCGCGGTTAATACCCGCGTGGCGCCGTGCAGCCGCCAGGCGCCCTGCGCCAGCGTGGCCAGCGTAGAGATGCCCGCCATGGGCAACGCAGCGCCCAGTGCCAGCCCCTGAGCGATCCCGATACCAATACGCACGCCGGTGAAGCTGCCCGGACCGCGGCCAAATGCCAGCGCATCAAGTTGTGTTAGTTCCAACTGCTGAGACTGCAGCAGTTCTGCCACTAAGGGTAAAATTCGTTGGGTGTGATCGCGCGGCGCGATCTCAAAGCGCGCATCAATCTGCTGCCCGTTGAGCAGGGCTGCAGAACAGGCTTCTGTCGCTGTATCCAGCGCTAAAATTCGGACCGACATAACGACCTCAGAGGATTCAAAAACGGCGCGCATCTTAGCATAAAATTACGCGTCAGGTTGCTGACGAATAAAGGCAATAGCCTGCGCGATATCCCGCGTGCGTGGAGTGGGCGGCAGGCTGTTAAGAAACAGCGCGCCATAAGGCCGGGATACCAGACGCTGGTCGCAAATCACCAGCACGCCACGATCGTCAGTATCGCGAATCAAACGGCCAACGCCTTGTTTCAACGTAATCACGGCGTCGGGCAGTTGCACGTCACTGAAGGGATCGCCTCCCCGCAAACGGCAGTCTTCCATGCGGGCTTTTAACAGCGGATCCTCCGGTGAGGTAAACGGCAGCTTGTCGATGATGACCAGCGACAGCGCATCGCCACGTACGTCCACCCCTTCCCAGAAGCTGCTGGTAGCCACCAGCAGAGCATTGCCCTTTTCGATAAACTGTTTCAGCAGTTGCCCTTTACTGGTTTCGCCCTGCACCAACACCGGCAACGTCATGGAGGCGCGGAACTCGGCCGCCAGCTCACGCATCATCAGATGTGAGGTACATAAGAAGAAGCAGCGGCCTTTATTTGCATCGATCAAGGGCTTCATCATTTTAGCCAGCTGACGTGCGCCGCCAGGACGATTCGGTTCCGGCAGATTGCGGGGAACGCACAGTAATGCCTGCTGTGAGTAGTCAAACGGACTGCTGAGAATCAAACTCTTCGCCTTGCTCACGCCTAACCGTTCGGCGAAATGGTCCATCTTTTCATCGACGGCCAGGGTCGCTGAGGTGAAAATCCATGCCGCTTTGCGGTCATCCATCATTTCCCGGAAGCGTTCGGCCACGGATAACGGCGTTAGCGCCAGCACAAAGTGCCGCGATGTGCATTCATACCAGTAACTGAATCCCGGTTCGCTGATGGATCGTATGCGCTTCAGTCGCGTACGGTAAAGCGCTGCGCGTTCAAAGGCCGCATCAAGCAGCGCAGAACGCCCGAGTGAGAGTTTAATGACGTCATAGCACAGTTCCAGGGCATCATCGAGCAGCGTGAACATGCGCATGATGTTGTTATCACTGAGCAAGTCCCGCAGATTTCCGCGATAGCCGGGTTCGCCCAGCGCCAGCCGAAAATCCTGAGCGCACTGAGCCAGCCTGTCGGCCGATTTTTGCAGCTGCTGAACGTCACGCACTTCGGTGCGATAGGCAATAATGATGTCTTTCGCCAGATCGGCTAACTGACGGCTGGAGATCTGCTGACCGAAATACTGGCTGGCGATATCCGGTAACTGATGGGCTTCGTCAAAAATCATGACGTCCGCTTCAGGGATCAGCTCACCGAAGCCCCCCTCTTTCACCACCAGATCGGCAAGAAAAAGATGATGATTGACGACGACGACATCGGCATCCATAGCTTTCTTGCGCGCTTTGACGACAAAACACGCTTTATACTGCGGGCAATCGCTTCCCAGACAGTTGTCGTTGGTACTGGTCACCAGCGGCCATATCGGACTGTCTTCCGTCACGTCTGCACAGGCGCTGATATCGCCGTCGACGGTATGTGAGGCCCAGGCGCGCAGCGTCACCAGGTCGGTAAGCGACTGAACGCTCAGATCGCCGCCGGTGGCAGACTGCTGATCCATCCGCTCCAGGCACAGGTAGTTAGATCGCCCTTTAAGCAGCGCCGTTTTACCGGTAAATTTTAGCGCGTTAGCGATGGTGGGCAAATCGCGAGCATAAAGCTGATCCTGCAAGGCTTTTGAGCCCGTGGAAACAATCACTTTTTTATTGGCGCGTAACGCCGGTGCCAGGTAGGCATAGGTCTTGCCCGTCCCCGTGCCCGCTTCAACAACCAGCTCACCGCTGCTCTGCACGGCCTCGGTGACAGCCTGGGCCATTTCACGCTGTGCTTCACGCGGTTTGAACCCCGTAATACGCTTTGCCAGCGCGCCATCTGATGCAAAATCGTCTGCCACGTATCCTCTCAATTCCGGCAAAAAACACTGTATATTATGTCAGTCTTTCCCGCCTTAAGGAAATTGCTGACGCGGGCGTCTCCATTATGCTAGCTGGATGCAGGGAATGCCGCTAATGACTGATATAAAGCGCACCCGCCGCCAGGATCACCCATAAAACCGCCAGCGTGATAAACCCCTGTCTGGCCGTACGCGACATGCCCACAAAAGTTGACACCACCACAGACAGCAGCGCCAGTGCGCCAAACATCACCCAAAACAGATATTGCGTATTCGCCATGCCTTCTTCCTAGGAGTCCTGAACTGATAAGCGACGTTTTATACCATTTTTCCGGCCACGATGCGCGACCGACGCCCGCAGGCATTTGCAATGGATGACAATGGCATCGGGAATATGTCAGGCTAGGCGTCCAAAAAATAAGGAGAAGATGATGAGCATTACGCGCATTGATCCCGAACATCGTATGTCCGAAGCGGTTGTTCATAACGACACGATTTATTATACCAGCGTGCCTGAAAACCTTGATGCGGATGCCGAAGCGCAAACCGCCAATGCGCTGGCGGTGATTGACGCCCTGCTTACACGCGTGGGCAGTGACAAAAGCAAAATCCTGGATGCCACCATTTTTCTGGTCGATAAAGCTGATTTTGCGGCAATGAACCGCGCCTGGGACGCCTGGGTTTCACCCGGCAATGCCCCAGTGCGCTGCACGGTTCAGGCAGCCTTAATGAATCCGAAGTATAAAGTCGAAATAAAAATTATCGCCGCGCGTTAACCCCGGTTCCGGGCGTCAGCCTTCGTCGTCTTCATCTTCGAAGCGCGCCCGAATCAGTTCTCCGGTGTGACTTTCACGAATTTCCTGCGCCACCAGGGTTATCGCCTCGCCGCTGGACATGCCCTCTGCCATTAACTGTTGAATGCGTTCTACCGCGCGTTGCTGCTGGTCGTGTGAAAGTGCGGGTAATCCTGTAATCATGTTTCACTCCTGCTTTAGGGCTGCCATTATTTCATGGGGAACAAACAGGTGCCAGTCAGGAAAAAATATGTCAGTCTAACGGCATTTCTGATGTCAGATTTTGTGCTCAATGAACGTTCAAACTCATAACCTACGTTATTCTCCTGACGCCCTTACGCACTATTTTTCCCGTATTGCGCATCTGCCATGGGCGATGCTGCTGTCGTCAGGGCACGCCGATCACAGCGATAACCGTTTTGATATCCTGACCGCCGATCCCCTTACCACACTGACGACGCGTGGCAGGATAACAGAAATTCGCCATGCACATGGCCATGAAAACAGTGAGGACGATCCTCTCTCTCTCGTGCAGCACTACTGCAACGCGTTGGGCATCTCCCCAACACGCCATCCGGATTTACCCTTTGTGGGCGGCGCGCTGGGGCTGTTTGGCTATGACCTGGGACGGCGCTTTGAGCAGTTACCTCAGATCGCCACCGCCGATCTGCAGACGCCGGATATGGCGGTGGGCATCTACAACTGGGCGTTAATTGCCGATCATCATCGTCAGACATTGACCCTGGTTGCTGTAGAGGATGTTGCGCAGCGGCTCAGTTGGCTGGAAGGCTGGCCCACACGCGAAAGCGCGCCGTTTTCACTGACCAGCGAATGGTCCGCTAACCTCAGCGTTGATGACTACGCGGAACGTTTTCGCAAGGTCCAGGCCTATATCCAGGCGGGTGACTGCTATCAGGTCAACCTGTCACAGCGCTTCAAGGCCGGTTATCAGGGTGACGAATGGCGTGCGTTCTGCTTGCTGAATCAGGCTAATCGCGCGCCTTTCAGCGCTTTTTTACGCCTGCCGGAGAGCGCCATTCTCAGCCTTTCCCCCGAGCGCTTTATGGCGCTGGATCAACACGTCATTACGACCCGCCCGATTAAAGGTACGCGCCCGCGTGACAGCGATCCGCTGCGGGACGCCGCCCAGGCCGAAAGTCTGCGGACGTCCGCCAAAGACCGGGCAGAGAATCTGATGATTGTCGATCTGCTGCGTAATGATATAGGCCGGGTCGCCGTGGCCGGTTCCGTAAGCGTACCCGAACTGTTTGTGGTGGAGCCCTTTCCGGCAGTGCATCATCTGGTCAGCACCGTTCGCGCCACGCTGCCCGAAAATCTGCAGGCCTGCGATCTGTTACGCGCCTGCTTTCCCGGCGGTTCGATTACGGGTGCGCCGAAAATTCGTGCAATGGAAATTATCGATGAACTGGAACCGCAACGCCGTAACGCCTGGTGTGGCAGCATCGGATATCTGAGTGTGTGTGGTCGGATGGACACCAGTATTACGATTCGTACGTTGATTGCCGAAGATCATCACCTCTACTGTTCGGCTGGCGGCGGTTTAGTGGCCGACAGCGAGCTGGAATCGGAATATCAGGAAACCCTGGATAAGGTCAGCCGCATTTTGCCCGCGCTGGAAAAAGGGGCCTGAATGGCGTTGACCCTGGCGGATTTCCGCACCCGCTTTCTGCTGCAGCCCCCTCAGCAACCTACGCAGCCGCTTTCTGGGCGCCATGCGGCGGTGTTAATTCCCATTGTTGCACGTCAGCAGCCCGGTCTTCTACTGACCCAGCGTTCACACGGGCTGCGTAAGCACGCCGGTCAGGTGGCCTTTCCCGGTGGCATGCAGGACCCCGAAGATGGTTCGCTGGTCGCTACCGCTTTGCGGGAGGCGCAGGAAGAGGTGGGCATTTCACCCGCTCAGGTGGAGGTTTTGGGCTGCCTGCCTGCGGTGACCAGCAGCACAGGATTTCAGGTCACGCCTGTGTTAGGCATCATCCCGGACCGCCTGGCGCTGCGCATCAACCCCGATGAAGTGGTGAGTACTTTTGAAATGCCCCTGACCGAAGCGTTGCGCCTCAGCCGCTACGCAGAGCTTGACTACTACCGCGCCGGTATTCGCCATCCTGTGTGGCTGTCGCGCTATCAGGATTACCTGGTCTGGGGCATGACAGCAGGCATTATTCGTTCACTGAGTCAGCAAATTGCGTTTTAGTTGACGCAGCTTTCATTTTTAACCCTGTTTACGGGCTTCCGCGCGATCTCACACTATAATTTTTTTTCGTGGTTTTAATTAGTTTATTTCATGCGAAAAGCAGCGCGTTCATCCTGCTTCGCCGTTTACTATTAGCGCCATAAACTGCCACGGCAGGGTAAGTTTTTTTTGTGAGGAGTGTCACCCATGATTTCGGTTTTTGACATGTTTAAAGTGGGCATTGGCCCATCCAGTTCTCATACGGTCGGTCCGATGAAAGCGGGTAAGCAGTTTGTGGATCTGTTGTCTGAACAGGGCAAACTGCATGAGGTGACACGCATCGCCGTCGATGTCTATGGTTCCCTGTCATTGACCGGTAAAGGTCACCATACCGATATCGCTATCATCATGGGCCTGGCGGGTGAGTCACCTGACAGCGTAGACATTGATTCCATTCCTGCCTTTATCAAAGACGTGCAGCAGCGGGAACGTCTGCTGGTTGCGAAAGGCGCGCATGAAGTCGATTTTCCTCGCGAAGGCGGCATGGTCTTCCGCAGCGAGAACCTTTCTCTGCATGAAAATGGCCTGCGCCTGCTGGCGTTTTCGGGCGATCTGCTGGTGTTGTCAAAGACCTATTACTCCGTTGGCGGCGGCTTCATTGTCGATGAAGAGCATTTTGGTCAGTCTGCGCTGGATGAAGTTTCGGTTCCCTGGCCTTTCCACTCGGCAAAAGAGTTGTTGTCACACTGCCGTGAAACCGGGCTTTCCCTGTCAGGGCTGGTGATGAAAAATGAACTGGCACTGCATTCGCGTGACGACATTAACGCCTATTTCGCAACAATCTGGCAAACCATGCAGGCCTGTATCGATCGCGGCCTGAATACCGAAGGCGTGCTGCCCGGTCCCTTGCGCGTGCCGCGCCGCGCCGCGTCACTGCGCCGCCTGCTGATCTCCTCTGCCAAGCACTCTAACGATCCCATGGTCGTTATTGACTGGATTAACATGTTTGCTCTGGCGGTAAATGAAGAGAATGCCGCCGGGGGGCGCGTGGTCACCGCACCAACCAACGGTGCCTGCGGCATCGTGCCAGCCGTGCTGGCCTACTACGACCACTTTATCGAACCGGTCACGCCCGATATCTTTATTCGCTATTTTCTCGCCTCCGGCGCGATCGGCATTCTTTATAAAATGAATGCCTCTATCTCCGGTGCCGAAGTGGGCTGTCAGGGCGAAGTGGGCGTTGCCTGTTCTATGGCTGCAGCCGGTCTGGCGGAACTGTTAGGTGCCAGTCCAGAGCAGGTCTGTGTCGCTGCGGAGATCGGCATGGAGCACAATCTGGGTCTGACCTGCGATCCCGTGGCGGGTCAGGTCCAGGTGCCCTGCATTGAACGCAATGCCATTGCCTCCGTGAAGGCCATCAACGCTGCACGTATGGCCCTGCGCCGCACCAGCGAGCCGCGCGTTTCGCTGGATAAGGTCATTGAAACCATGTACGAGACAGGAAAAGACATGAATGCCAAATATCGCGAGACCTCCCGCGGCGGACTGGCGATAAAAGTTCAGTGTGACTAATATTTTTTGAGATTTGTTTCTAACTTTCTGCTTTTTAACCAGTGCATTAGTCAGTCCTGCCTGCTATAAATATTAACAATGTTAAAGCGACCTTCGGGTCGCTCTCCTTTTTTTATGACCTTTCATTTTACGCTCAGGTCCTAAATTTGCTTCGGGCCGTGCCGATAACAACCCAGCTATATCTATTTTCTGGTTTTGGGAAGGTGATTCTTGATGTTCATGGCCCAGCAATATGGTGGACAATACAGACGTAAGCGATTGCTTATTGCGCTGGTGATTGCTTCGATTGTTCTTACATTAACGCTGGCTTTTCGCTATTTTGAAGAAAAATCACGTATTCAAAAGCGAGCAATTAGCTTTGCCGACACGGCGATCACGCGTTTCGATCGCATATTTTCTCCTCTCGACGTCTCAGCGAACAACATGCTGGGCCTGGTGGGTATGCCCTGCCAGGATGCCCGTTTTCCATTAATTGAAAAGATTTCGTCACTACAAACGGTGCGCGCTGTTCTGTTGGTCGATGGGGACACGCTCTACTGTTCCAGTATTTTTGGCACCCGGGACATCTCATTTAGTCAGACCTACCCCGAACTGGCCCTTAACGATCGGCGCATGGTGTTATCCACGGATGAGTATCTGCTTAAAGGTTCACCCGTTTTATTACTGTGGACGCCAACGACGCTGGATAATCGTTCTGGCATTCTTCAGGCCATTAATATTGAATTAATGAGCAGCTACCTGCTGGAGCCGCAGGCACCCTGGGTTGAACGGGCCATTTTCAACGTCAACGGTAAAAGCCTGGAATACGGTAATCCGTTGATTGAGTCCACGCAGCCTTCTGAGGATGAAGTCACCTATACCGAGGCTTCACTGCGTTATCCTTACACCGTGACGCTCTATGGTCCGTCACCTTCCCGCCTGGCGCTGGAATCTTTACCCTCGCAGTTGCCGCTGGCGCTGATGCTGAGTTTACTGATTGGCTACGTGGTCTGGCTGGCGACCGCCAATCGTATGAGTCTGAGCTGGCAGATTAGTTACGGCATTACGGCCAGGGAGTTTATGGTTTACTGCCAGCCGTTGATCAATGCCCGTACGTCTGAGTGTGAAGGCATTGAGCTACTGTTGCGTTGGCACAATCCTCGACAGGGCTGGATTCCGCCTGACGTCTTTATCCCTCTTGTTGAGCGTCAGAACCTGATTAAGCCGTTAACCCGCTTTGTACTGAACCGCGTTGTCGAAGCCTTACCCGACCTTCCGCATAGCCCTCATTTTCACATTGCCATTAACGTGGCTGCCAGCCACTTCCGCGACCGCGCCATTCTGGAAGACCTGCAAACGCTTTGGTGGCCCGCCGAGCCCGTTCCCACGCTGGTTGTTGAATTAACTGAACGTGATGCACTGCCCGTCGTCGATCAGGCCGTAATTTCTCAACTGCACGACATTGGGGTGCGTCTGGCGATTGATGATTTCGGCACCGGGCACAGCTCGTTGTCCTACCTGAAAGATTTGCAGCCGGACGTGTTAAAGCTGGATAAAATTTTTACCGCGTCAATTGGCACAGATGCCATCAACGCCACCGTGACGGATATGGTGATTTCTCTGGCACAGCGCCTGAACATCAGTCTGGTTGCGGAAGGCGTTGAAACCGAGGAACAGGCCCACTACCTGCGGGATCGGGGCGTGGAACATTTACAGGGCTATTACTTTGCCCGCCCCATGCCGCTGGAGGACTTTCCGGAATGGTTGCGTCAGCACCAGCTTACCCTCGGTCTGTAATGCGTTAAAAGTGTGCCATCGCGTTTATTCCGCGCAAAAAAAACGCATCACTCCGTGATGCGTTTTATCTTCAGGCGTGGCCTTAACCTTCTTCTTCGTCGTCGTCACGCTGATCTTTGGTTACCCGGACCAGATCAATGCGGTACTCCGTCGCGTCAATAATCTGGAAGTGCAGCGGTTCGATATCGATCACGTCGCCGGGCTTAGGTAACTGCCCTTTTTGCGCAATCAACAAGCCAGCCAGCGAAGCATGATCTTCCTCCGGCTTCACCAGCTCATGGAAGTCCAGAAGCTGCTGCAGAGAATGCAGGTCAGTGCCGCCTTTTACTAACCAGCCGTCGCCATCCATGATGATATCCGGCGTTTCATCTTCATCCGGGAATTCACCGGCAATCGCTTCCAGCACGTCCAGCGGCGTAATTAAGCCCTGCACCACACCAAACTCGTTAGTCACGATCACGAAGCTACCTTTGGCACGACGCAGCACGCCGAGCAGGTTAATCGGGTCAAGCGTTTCCGGCACAATAATCGTCGGTGTGCTGGCGGCAAAGGTCGCAACGTCAACGCCGTGATCCAGCGCCACCAGCAGCTCTTTGGCCCTGACCACGCCGATGATCTCATCCAGTTCCCCCCGACACACCGGGAACAGGCTGTGCGGCGTATCCAGAAGTTGAATACGAATTTCATCCACAGGACGGTTGGCATCCACCCACGAAATATCGCCGCGCGGTGTCATAATGCTGCGGATGGAACGTGACGCCAGCGTCAGTACGCCGTTAATCATGTAGCGCTCTTCATCTTTAAACGCTTCCTGCGGCATCGCGACGGCAATCGCCTGCTCTTCAGTGCTCGCAGGTGCGCTCTGCACCCGGTTACGTCCCCCCATCAACCGCAGAATGGCCTCGGCGGTGCGCTCACGCATCGGACGATGGGACTGATGACGAATGAAGTTGCGACGGGCAATCTGATTGAACAACTCGATAAGAATCGAGAAACCAATCGCCGCATACAGATAGCCTTTCGGAATATGAAAGCCAAAGCCTTCAGCCACCAGTGACAGGCCGATCATCAACAGGAAACTCAGACACAGCACCACAACAGTAGGATGCGCGTTAACGAATTTGGTTAGCGGCTTGGAAGCCAGCAGCATCACCACCATCGCAATCACGACCGCAGTCATCATGACCGGCAGGTTATTCACCATCCCTACCGCCGTTATCACGGCATCCAGTGAGAATACCGCATCCAGTATGACAATCTGGGTCACCACCGCCCAAAAGCTGGCGTAGCTACGGTTACCGCTGTTTTCCAGCTGACGGTTTTCCAGCCGCTCATGCAGTTCCATGGTGGCCTTAAACAACAGGAATATCCCGCCCGCCAGCAAAATCAGATCGCGTCCGGCAAAGCTAAAATCCCCCACGCTGAACAGAGGGCGTGTCAGGGTTACCATCCAGGAGATAAGTGACAACAGCCCCAGGCGCATCACCAGTGCCAGAGAAAGACCAATTAACCGCGCTTTATCCCGCTGCTTAGGAGGCAGCTTATCCGCAAGAATGGCAATAAAGACCAGGTTATCAATGCCGAGTACGATTTCCAGCACGATGAGCGTGAGCAATCCCGCCCAAATTGAGGGGTCGAACAGAAATTCCATTAGTGACTCCAGAAAAAGGATGTGATTACGCTAACGCATGCCCGCGTCGAAGGACGTGACAGAGAGAAGCCCGGAAAAGCAGAGAAAACGCGGTCTGGCGTAAATTGGCGCGCTGAAGAGCGCAGAGACAAGGTTAAGCAACGTCGGTGACGATCCATAAGGGTGGGCTGCTGCCCGCTACTCCTGAATAATAAACAGATCGCTAATGTATCAGTTCGTACAACGAGGTCAAAAAATTTTCCTGTTTTTACATTTACGCCAGACGGCATTGAGTGACTTAAAACTCAACTTCCCTCTTTCATGCTGCAAATAACCAACCAATGTCACAAAATTTATTTTTTCGGGCACTAAAATAAATCCGGCATCACGTAGTGAGTTAGTTATCCCTGCAATGTTGAAGTCAGGTTAAATCACATTAACAAGATTTGGATATTGTTAACGCGATAATTCTTAACGGTTCCTCAGGTTCTGAGGAACTAACAAGCGAACGGAGGTAGCACGTGACCATTGCTCTTGTAATTGGTACACACGGCTGGGCAGCGGAGCAGCTGCTAAAAACGGCAGAGATGCTTTTAGGCGAACAGGAAAATGTGGGATGGATTGATTTTGTCCCGGGAGAAAACGCGGACACGCTGATTGAGAAATATCAGGCAAGACTGACAGAACTGGACACCTCACAGGGCGTGCTTTTTCTGGTTGATACCTGGGGCGGCAGCCCTTTCAATGCAGCCAGCCGGCTGGTCGTTGATAAAACACATTATGAGGTGGTCGCCGGGGTAAACATTCCCATGTTGGTGGAAACCCTGATGGCGCGGGATGATAACCCCTCTTTTGACGAACTGGTGGCCATTGCGGTAGAAACCGGTCGCGAAGGCGTCAGAGCCTTAAAAGCACAACCTGAAGAAAAACCCGCAGCGGTTGCCGCCTCGCCCTCCGCCCCGGCCAGCGCCCCGCATGCCAGTCGCCCTCTCACCCCCGACGACCATATGAATATTTGCCTGGCGCGCATCGACGACCGCCTGATTCATGGGCAGGTCGCTACACGCTGGACCAAGGAAACCAACGTCAGCCGCATCATCGTTGTCAGCGACGAAGTGGCCAACGACAACGTGCGCAAAACGCTGTTAACCCAGGTGGCACCGCCGGGCGTCACCGCGCATGTGGTGGGCGTCGATAAGATGGTGCGCGTCTGGAATAACCCCAAATATGCCCGGGATCGGGTCATGCTGCTGTTTACCAACCCGACGGATGTCCTGCGGATTGTTGAGCAAGGGGTTGATATCAAGAGCGTTAACATTGGCGGCATGGCTTTTCGCCAGGGTAAAACCCAGGTCAACAATGCCGTCTCGGTCGATGAAAAAGATATCGCCGCATTTCGCCAACTTAACGCACGCAACATCGAACTTGAGGTGCGTAAAGTTTCGGGCGATCCAAAACTAAAAATGATGGATCTGGTGGCAAAGGTGAGCGCATAACGCGCCAGCCGTCTTTTTCTATCCTGTAGAGGACAAGCAGTATGATGGAAATAACCACACTTCAAATTGTATTAATCTTTATCATTGCCTGTATTGCCGGGATGGGTTCGATCCTGGATGAGTTCCAGTTTCACCGTCCGTTAGTCGCCTGTACGCTGATTGGCATTGTGCTGGGTGATATGAAAACGGGCATCATCATCGGCGGTACGCTGGAGATGATTGCGCTGGGCTGGATGAACATCGGTGCTGCGGTTGCCCCGGACGCTGCGCTGGCCTCGATTATCTCCACCATTCTGGTTATTGCCGGTGGACAGAGCGTCGGTGCCGGTATCGCCCTGGCTATTCCGCTGGCGGCAGCCGGTCAGGTGCTGACTATCATCGTGCGTACGCTGACCGTAGCCTTCCAGCATGCCGCTGACAAAGCGGCGGAGAAAGGCAACCTCACGGCCATCTCATGGATCCACGTTTCCGCCTTACTGCTTCAGGCCATGCGCATCGCGATTCCGGCGCTGATTGTGGCTATCTCGGTAGGAACGGATGCGGTTCACTCCCTGCTCAGCTCTATTCCGGAGGTGGTCACCAACGGCCTGAACATCGCGGGTGGCATGATCGTGGTGGTGGGTTATGCCATGGTTATTAACATGATGCGCGCAGGCTACCTGATGCCGTTCTTCTATCTGGGTTTCGTTACTGCCGCGTTTACCAGCTTTAACCTGGTGGCACTGGGCGTGATTGGCGTGGTGATGGCGGTGCTCTATATCCAGCTCAGCCCGAAATATAACCGCGCAGCCGGTGCGCCTGCGGCATCACCGTCAGCTAACGACCTCGACAACGAACTCGATTAAGGAACAGGTGACAACATGGTTGATATAACAAAAGTCGAAAAGAAACTGACGCCGGGTGACGTACGCGCTGTGTTTTTACGCTCAAACCTGTTTCAGGGCTCCTGGAACTTTGAACGTATGCAGGCGCTGGGGTTCTGTTTCTCAATGGTGCCGGTCATTCGCCGTCTTTATCCTGAAAACAATGACGATCGTAAGCAGGCGATCAAACGCCATCTGGAGTTTTTTAATACACATCCTTACGTCGCCGCGCCTGTGCTGGGCGTGACGATGGCAATGGAAGAGCAGCGCGCCAACGGTGCCGCGATTGATGACGGTGCCATCAACGGCATCAAAGTGGGCCTGATGGGCCCGCTGGCTGGCGTAGGTGACCCGATTTTCTGGGGAACCGTTCGTCCCGTATTTGCGGCATTAGGCGCGGGGATTGCAATGAGCGGCAGTCTGCTCGGTCCGCTGCTGTTCTTTATCCTGTTTAACCTGGCGCGTCTGTTAACCCGTTATTACGGCGTCGCTTATGGTTACCGTAAGGGGATTGATATCGTCAGCGATATGGGCGGTGGCTTCCTGCAAAAACTGACCGAGGGGGCATCCATACTCGGCCTGTTTGTCATGGGGGCGCTGGTCAATAAGTGGACGCACGTCAACATTCCGTTGGTGGTTTCACGCATCACCGATCAAACCGGAAAAACCACGGTGACAACCGTGCAGTCGATTCTGGATCAGCTGATGCCGGGGATCGTACCGCTCCTGCTGACCTTCGCCTGTATGTGGCTGCTGCGCCGTAAGGTCAATGCCCTGTGGATCATTGTGGGCTTTTTTGCTATCGGTATTTTTGGCTACTGGATTGGTTTGCTCGGGCTGTAACCGGCATCACATCGGGAGCTGCGGCTCCCGATGTTTTCAGATTGTGGTCGCGTGACTCACGCCCGGCTTTAATCAGTAAAGGAAGAAGAATGTCATTGACCGACATCGTCATCGCCCTCTGCATCGCTGCCCTTCTGTTATTGGCTATTTACGTTGAAGCCGTGCTGCCACGTCGTCATGGCCCTGCGCTTTTACGTGTCCCGCTCCAACGCCAACACAAAGCAGACAGCCTGATTTTTATTGGCTTACTGCTCATTCTGTTGTGGAACAATCTGACCCATCAGGGGCCGAAACTCACAACCACGCTTTTGATGGTGCTGTGCTTTTTATCGTTCTGGCTTTTCTGGGTGCGCCGCCCCAAATTGCTGATGAAAAGTCAGGGGCTGTTTTATGCCGGCAGATGGACAACGTATCCACAGATACAGAGCATCAATCTTTCCGAGGACGGTATTTTGGTGATGCAGCTTGAGCAGCGGCGGTTGCTTATCGCCGTGCAACAGCTTGACGATCTGGAACGCATTTACCAGACCCTGGTGGAGGCACGCTAATCGCGTTGCCACAGGGTGATCATAAAGTCTGCGTCGCAGGGAAACTGCGTACGTTCCGCTAAGCTCTGCCACACATCAGGTCGCGCGCGCCAGGCAAAGGGCGTCATCTGCAACAAGGTGGTGGCAGACTGCCCGCTCAACGCCATTGGATACGTTAAACGATGCTGGGCGAGTTGACGAAATCCCTGGTAGCTTTTCTCTTCCGAGGCGTGGAGTTGAACGTCGCGGTATATCAGCGCCTTAAGCTGCTGAAGATGATGAGGCCCGGGCGTGACCGTGAGTAAAAAGCCTCCCGGTTTAATGACCCGGCTGAGCTCAGTCTCGTTACAGGGCGCATAAATGCGGACCACCGCATCCAGCGAAGCATCACCAAACGGCAGGCGGTGGCTTGATGCCACGCAAAATAAAACCTGGGCGTAACGCTTTGCCGCCAGCCTGACGGCCATCTTCGCCACATCCAGACCATAAACCTGACCCTCAGGCGCGAGCTCGCTGGCCAGTGCGCCCGTGTAGTAGCCTTCTCCACAGCCGATATCCAGAATCTGCGCAGCCGGTTGGTTCAGATGCTGGTTAAGGACAGCAACCACGTTGTCCCGCAAAGGCTGGTAGTGACCGGCCTGCAGAAACGCACGTCGCGCCTGCATCATGTCTGCACTGTCGCCCGGTTCACGTGAACCTTTATGTTGAACGGGCAGCAAATTGACGTAGCCCTCTTTCGCCTGATCGAACTGATGGCGATTTTCACAGCGCCAGCTGCGGTCAGTCAGGGTCAGGGGGAAGTGACAAAGTGGGCAGTTCAAAGACATCAGGCGCTCCGGCAAAGATTAACGCGCGGAAGTGTACTTGACGGGAAACAATAGCGAAAGCGTAAAAAAAGCCTCGGCCAGTTGGCCAAGGCTTTAATATCTGAGACTGTGGTGCATGGCACCCGTCTGAGGCGAAATCAGATAGCAGTAACGTTAACCGCTGCTGGGCCTTTCTGGCCGTCCTGGATTTCGAACTCAACGTTTTGGCCTTCGGCCAGCGTTTTGAAGCCGTTGCCCTGAATAGCAGAGAAGTGTACGAATACATCTTTGCTACCGTCAGCTGGAGTGATAAAACCGAAGCCTTTAGACTCGTTGAACCACTTAACCTGACCTTTAATCTTTGCCATTTTACTAATTCCTTAAAGTGTTTATTTTGCCCGGAGGCTAACCTACAGATAAAACAGAGACATTACTGAATGAGGCACTGATTAAAGTTCGGCAAGGAAGCGGTATTCAACGTCAACGTCTTTACTCGTAACTTCTTTACTGAAGATGCCATACATAAACAGAACTGTACCTCGTTTAACCCACGAATTGTTATCACATATCCGCTAAATAATGGCAAGCCATTTTTATAAACACGGTCGGCGCTTTTCACATATTTGCAAGACAGCTCCCAGAGAATGTACTTTCTGGTACATAAGCCTGTGTACTGAACGCCACTAATAGTCACAACAACCCTATAATATAATGCTTTTCTGCCCAGACAGGGTGATATCTGACGCCGTCTCGGCCGTCCAGCCAGAGGGATAACATTAAAAAAATAACATTGCACTAATATGGCAAAGTTGCACCAAATAAAGGAGCCGATAAGTGAAGCGCGGGTAAACTATTGCAGCAGGCTTGTACAATAAATTCTATTTCGTACAAATATAAATTTTATTTCCAGTAAAATCATAAGTTGAGCGTTAACGCAATCACTTACAGCTTGCATGCAGGCGTTTTTTGAATTACGCCTGCCGGGGGCCGTGAAGGAATATTGATTTCAGCCAGAATCCCGTGACGTCAGAAGGAAAGGTTATTACCTCTGACTACGCCTGGTCGATATAGCTCAGGCTGCGGCTCTCGCCTATCTGCCAGGGCGTAAAATGCCTGCTTGCTTCCCCACGTTGTTGTAAGACCCGCAGCAATTCTGCCGGGGGCGCATCGAGCGATTCATCAGCAAGTTCAAAGACGCCCCAGTGAACAGGGATCGTGAGAGGCTGCCCTATTGCATGCCAGAGCGACACCGCCTGTTGAGGATCCATATGTTGCCCCGCCATAAACCAGCGGGGTTCATAGGCACCGACGGGCAGCGCGGCAAGATTAAACGGCCCGAGACGCGCGGCAATGGCATGAAGGTTTTCAGTGTAGCCACTGTCCCCCGAGAACCAAAAGCGCAGCGACGCAGTGTGGATGACCCAGCCGCACCACAATGACCGGTTGCGGTCAGTTAACGTGCGCATACTCCAGTGGCGGGCCGGAACCGCATGAAACTGAATACCCTCGAAGGCTTTCTGCTGCCACCAGTCAAGCTGATGTACCTGCTTCACGCCACGGCGTTGACACCAGTCAGCCAGACCCAGCGGAACCACAAAAACCGCCTCTGGAAAGTGGCGTACGATCTGCTTGATGGTCGGCTTATCCAGATGATCGTAATGGCTGTGGGAGATCAACACGTAATCCAGATGTGGCAACTGGTCGATCGTCAGCGGCGAAGGGGTTTTGCGTTCCGGCCCCAGAAACGGCAATGGCGATGCCCGCCGGGAAAGTGCGGGGTCAATCAGAATATAGCGTTGATTCAGCCGCAACAGCAGCGCAGCATGGCCCAGCCACCAGATGCGATCGTCGTCACCGCTCAGGTCGGCGGGTTGCCACCACTGCGCCCTAAAACCATCATAGCCCTGCTGAGGCGGATGCGGTAATCCCTGCGCTTTACGTTCCTTACGCCAGCGCTTCAGGTCACCCTGTTGGCGCATATCAGGTTCAGGGTTGCGAAACCCCTCCGGCGTATGATGGGGTTTACTGCTGTCATACCAGGGATTTTTCCAGGCCATCCGGCCTCCATGCAGGATTTAACGTTCCGGGATCAGGCGAATAAAATCATTGCTTTCCGCCTGCTCTTCCGCTTTTTGCTCGGCGGCACCCGTTTGCTTCTCGATCAGCCGCTTAAGCAGCGCGTTTTGTTTCTTTTGCTCTTCTAACAGTGACGCCAGCAACGCAATCTGTTCATTTGCCCGAACGCTGGCGCGGTTAACATAGAACCATAGCATCAATGCCACAATCAGCACGATTCCCATCACGCCAAAGCTGACCACAGGACCCGCATTAGCGGCTAACTCATTCATAACTGCCTCAAGATACCAGGTGAAATCACAATAAAGGGGACGACCCGCCATTCTACCCTGTGGCGCAGTAAAAGATAATGGTGACGTAAATGATGTGTATCAATCTGCTTCTTTCAGTTATCTCTGATCGCATCCCTTTTAAAAGCGAGGCATGCTGCCCCTGTACATCATGTTAAGCAGCAGTCACTGGAACACTGCGTTGGGTATCATAAGGAGATACAATGAAACTGTTCATTCGGGCAATTGTTGTTGTGGGAATCATCTGGCTGGCCATGCTGTTTACCGGATATGGCGTGCTGGCCGGAAGTAACAAGAATGCCGCAGGTCTGGGCCTGAAGTGTAACTACCTGACCGCACGGGGCATGATCACGGCACAATATCTGCACACCGACAGCGGCGTCGTGGGCGTTACCGACTGCCCGCTGTTGAAAAAGAGTGGCGACGTGATTGATAACTGATCGCACTGAAGCGGGCCACGGCCCGCTTTTTCAGTTTAAAGGGTAATCGTGGTAACCAAGCTCAGCGGAAAGACGGCGTCCCGCCTCATGCAGCATTGCCACGTAAGTGTGCTTGTTCGATGCCGGGAAGCGCAGCGTAGGAAAAGAGATACTCAGCCCCGCGACGGCCACGCCGAAACGATCGAAAATGGGCACGGCGATGCAGCAAACGCCCTCTTCCTGCTCTTCATTATCCTCACCATAACCCTGCTTCCTGACCTGACTCAGGACGTCAATAAGCGCGCCGGCGTCAGAAAGCGTATTCGCGGTATTAATGGTAAAGGTTATCCGCTGCAAAATGTCGTTAATGTCTTCCCGACTGCGCCACGCCAGTAACACTTTACCCAGCGCGGTTGAGTGCAGCGGATTGCGGCGGCCAATACGTGACGACATGCGCAGGTTATACAGCGAATCGATCTTATGGACATAGACAATACTGTCCTCGTCCAGCGCGCCCAGATGGATCGTTTCTTTGGTTAACCGGGACAGTTCACGCATCTGCACATCGGCACTGCGGATCAGGTCAATGTTCTGCAGCGCTTTCGATCCCACCTCAAACAGTTTTAACGTCAGTGAGTATTTTTCGCTTTCCCCTTCCTGGGCGACATAGCCCAGTGATTTCATGGTTTGCAGGAAACGGTAAACGGTGCTTTTAGACATCATCAGCCGCTGAGCCAGTTCGGTAATACCGTGATCGCGCTCTTCGCTTAAGGCCTGCAAAATGCCAAACACCTTTTGCACCGAAGAGACAGAATCAGGTTGTTTGTCCTTTGAATCAGGAACCATTGCTCACCTTGAATACGTGTTTCAAAAAAAACGGAACGGGGTTGCAGTATAGATTGCGGCGCCTCGCTCCGGCAAACTTTCAAGGTCTGTAACATCTGTAAAATATATTTTTCATTCCGGCGCGGTGCATTTTGTCCGCCAATTGATTAGCATGATGATATTCACACTCTTTAATATTAGCCTCTATGTCACTCTCTTCTTCTGACGGCGGACTTCCTGTGCCACAACGGTACTGGGCTATTCTGACAATCGCCATTGGCCTCATCATGGCGGTGTTAGACGGCTCAATTGCCAATGTGGCTCTCCCAACCATTTCACGTGAGCTGCAGGCCAGCCCGGCCCAGTCGGTCTGGGTCATTAACGCCTATCAAATCGCGATTGTGGCTTCACTGCTGTCGCTGTCCTTTTTGGGCGATATCGTTGGATACCGCCGCGTTTATCAGTTCGGCCTGGTGGTCTTTGCCGCGACATCGGTGTTCTGCGCGCTGTCATCCACGCTGACGATGCTGACCGTTGCGCGTGTCTTGCAGGGGCTTGGCGGTGCTGCGGTCATGAGCGTTAATACAGCGCTGATACGCATTATCTATCCTCCTCGCTATCTGGGTCGGGGCATTGCCATCAATGCACTGCTGGTGGCGATCTCAACCGCTGCCGGTCCCACCGTCGCGGCAGCCATTCTTTCTGTTGCCAGCTGGCGTTGGTTATTTCTGATTAACCTGCCGCTGGGTGCAGTGACACTCTGGTTGGCGTTGCGTTATCTGCCCGATAACCCACAACGGGCAAAAACCCAGAAGTTCGATATCACCAGTGCGGTGATGAATGCGCTTTTTTTCGGGCTGTTGATTTCGGCTCTGGGGGGATTTGCGCAGGGACAGCCCCACTGGCTGATCGCCAGCGAAATTGTGGTGATCATCCTGGTCGGTTATTTCTTTATCCGTCGTCAGTTAAGGATGGAGGTGCCGCTGCTGCCGGTTGACTTGCTGCGTATTCCCATTTTCGCGCTGTCGATCTGCACTTCCGTCTGCTCTTTCTGTGCACAAATGCTGGCGATGGTCTCTCTGCCTTTTTATCTGCAAAGCGTACTGGGTCGCGATGAAGTCGCAACAGGGCTGCTGCTGACGCCCTGGCCTCTTGCTACCATGCTGCTTTCACCCATTGCGGGCCGTTTGATTGAGCGGGTCCATGCCGGTCTGCTCGGCGGCATTGGTCTGGCACTGTTTGCCAGCGGGCTGTTACTGCTGGCCCGGCTGCCTGCCCAACCTGACGACATGGATATTATCTGGCGCATGATGCTGTGCGGAGCCGGTTTTGGCCTGTTTCAGTCGCCAAACAACCATACAATCGTCACTGCTGCGCCGCGCAACCGCAGCGGCGGTGCCAGCGGTATGTTAGGCACGGCGCGATTACTGGGCCAGAGCAGCGGCGCGGCGCTGGTCGCGCTGATGTTCAATCTGATGGGAAATGGTGGAACCCATGCCTCGCTGTTATTAGCGGGAGGATTCTCTACCGTCGCTGCCCTTCTCAGCCTGTCACGAATGAAAGCCTGAGTTCAGCGATAAAAAAAGGCGACGTTGCCGTCGCCTTTTTCGTGAGGGTTACTTCAGGTATTCACCGCTGCGCAGCGCTTCGATACGTTTATCTAACGGTGGATGCGACATAAAGAGTTCGCTAAATGATTTTCCTTTTCCGTTAATACAAAACGCCATCATGCTGCTGGGTTCCTGCGGCTCATAGCTGGTTTTCAGACGCTGCAAAGCCGCAATCATTTTTTCGCGGCCCACCAGTTTGGCCGAGCCGGCATCGGCATGGAATTCACGATGACGTGAAAACCACATCGTGATGATGCTGGCCAGAATACCGAATACCAGTTCAAGCACCATCGAGACAGCAAAGTAGACCAGCGGATTTCCGTTGCTGCTCTCCTCGCCATCACGGTTGCCGGACATAAAGCCCGCCGCAATCTGTGCCAGGATACGCGACACAAAGATAACAAAGGTGTTCACCACACCCTGAATCAGCGTCATGGTGATCATGTCGCCATTCGCAATGTGCGCCACCTCGTGCGCCAGCACCGCCTCCGCTTCATCACGACTCATGTTTTGTAGCAGGCCAGTAGAAACCGCCACCAGCGAGGCATTACGTCGCGCACCGGTTGCAAACGCGTTGATATCCGGCGCGTGATAGATAGCGACCTGGGGCATAGCAATACCGACCTGCTGTGCCTGTCGGCCAATCGTGTCAATTAACCAGCGCTCGGTTTCGTTGCGCGGTTGCTCAATCACTTCACCGCCAACTGAACGTAGCGCCATCCACTTCGACATCAACAGTGAGACAAACGCACCGCCGAAGCCAAACAAGCCTGCCATTATCATCAGGCCCTGAACACTGCTTGACTGGATTCCTGTCAGGCTGAGAATCAGCCCGAATACCAACATCACAGCCAGGTTGGTCAGCAGGAAAAGAGCAATACGCATCATAACGGTTAATCTTCCTCAGTAGTTCATGCGCTCATGCGCGGATACATATCCTATGAGCATTGTGCGGGTTTTCAAGCGACCTTAACGTTTAAGTGTCTAAAAAGACATAACTTTACAATATGACACAACCTTTCGCGCAACCTGTCGGAAACCGCTCAGACGAACACATTAACGACGCTTATCACTGCCAAATTAATGATAAAAAAAAGCACCGCGCTGGGCGGTGCTTGGGTAACCCGGGTTATGCCGTTAGTTAGTTTTGGCTGCCGGTGCCTCAGGTGAGGATTTTTCCAGCTGCGCCAGGTCATTGGCAATTTTTACCGTTTCATCCAGATAAGGATCGGGCTCTTTATAGTCTTTCGGCAAATCATCAAGGCTCTTCAGCGGCTTTTTACCTTCAGCCTGATAGCGCGCGTTAATGCGTTCCAGACGTAGCGCATCTTCCTCGTGGTTCTCTTTCTCGCGCTGGGCAAGATTGAGCGACACAATGTTGCGCTTGTCTTTCATGGCGTTAAAGCGGGCGATGTCCTTCATGATGTACTGGAACTCGCGATCCTTAGCGATGCGCTCATCGTGCTCTTTGGTCAGCTGTGGTGCCAGCGCCTTGACATCACCTGTGCGGGTGTACGTCGCGGCCGTAATGCTGTCCCACGGTAACGCATTGTCCTCGAACTTCTCGCCCGTTTCCGCCGCTTCAACACCAGTTGGCATCAACAGGTCCGGCGTCACGCCTTTGCGCTGCGTACTGCCGCCATTGATACGATAAAACTTCTGAATCGTATACTGCACCGAACCCAGCGCAGGCCATTCCGGACGCAGCATCTGATCGTAAATGCGGTTCAGTGACCGGTACTGTTGAACGGTGCCTTTACCAAAGGTGGGCTCGCCGACGATCAGCGCACGACCATAATCCTGCATTGCCGCTGCAAAAATTTCTGATGCAGAAGCACTGAAGCGGTCAACCAGCACTACCAGCGGGCCTTTATAATAAACGATGCCGTCGTTGTCGCTATCCTGACGCACGTGGCCATTGTTATCACGGACCTGAACAACCGGGCCACTTGGAATAAACAAGCCAGAAAGCGAAACCGCCTCGGTCAGTGCGCCGCCGCCGTTGGTGCGCAGATCGATGACGATGCTGTCAACGTTCTGCTTTTGCAGCTTCTGCAACTGCACTTTGACATCATCGGTCAGGCCAACGTAGAAGCCAGGAATATCGAGCACGCCGACTTTTTCTTTACCGACAGTGTGAATACTCATTTTAACCGCGCGATCTTCCAGACGGATTTTCTCACGCGTTAAGGTCACAATACGGGTCTTAGTGCCTTTGCCAGCAGGCAGAATCTCAAGGCGAACCTTGCTGCCTTTCGGCCCTTTGATTTTGGCGACCACATCATCCAGGCGCCAGCCGATAACGTCTTCCATTGGCTTGCCAGGCTCACCGACGCCGACGATGCGGTCGCCAACGGTGATCGCTTTACTTTTCGCCGCCGGACCACCGGCCACCATAGAGTTGATAACGGTATAGTCATCATCCATCTGCAACACGGCACCAATCCCTTCGAGCGACAGGCTCATTTCGGTGTTGAACTGCTCCGTATTACGCGGTGAAAGGTAGTTGGTGTGCGGATCGATTTCGTGGGCAAAAGCGTTCATTGCCAGCTGGAATACATCTTCACTGTTGCTTTGCGCCAGACGACGGATGGCAAAGTTATAACGTTTGGTCAGCACTTCACGGATTTCTTTTTCGTCTTTACCGGCGAGTTTAAGGCTCAGCTCATCGTATTTGACCTTGGCGTCCCACAGCGCATTCAACTCACTCTGGTCTTTCGGCCAGGGCGCTTTAGAACGGTCAATATCGATGGTGTCATTGCCGGTAAAGTTCATCGGACGCGCCAGCACCGTAAGCGCATACTGATAGCGCTCAAAGCGGCGTTTTTGCGCCAGATTATAAAGATCGTAAAAAATATCCAGCTTACCGCTACGCAGCTCATCACCCAGTTGGGTCTTCTTGCTGGCAAACTGTGCAACGTCCGACGCCAGCAACACGTTGTGGCTGTAGTCGAGCATATTGAGATAGCGGTCAAAAATCTTGGCCGAGAAGGCGCCGTCAAGATCGAACTGACGATAGTGAGAACGGGTAAAACGCGACGTCACGCGCTCGCTTACCGTCGCATCCTGCGGATCTTCATGCAGCTGTGGAATTTGATCGGCACGTGTAATGTTCTCGGCCGCAAAGGAAGGGCCTGACAACAGCAGGCCCGCAATCAATCCAACTTTTAAAAGGGTGTTCATGCCGGGGTCAGCCTCCGTTTCAGAACTGCAAATGTTCTGCGCGCACAATCATTGCCATGCCGGAAGCGAGCTGTACCCGGACGCCGTCTTTCGACACTTCCAGAACGGTTGCGTCCATCGCACTTTTGCCTGCTTTAACTTTAATACTCTGGCCGGGTTGCAAAGTTGAGGTATCAGTGATGGGTTTAGCCTGCTGCTCCGGGCGTGGTGCCGGTTTGCGATTCTGCGATGCAGTAGGACGCTCAGCAGACTGTGGACGCGGCTTACGCGCGGCCTCACCTTCTGCCGGTTTACGCGGAGCAGGCTTGCGTGGGCGACGTGGTGCGCTGGCACCCTCTTCGCCTTCACCGGCTTCGCGACGAGCGGCTCGCTGCTGGTCGCGCTGTGCCTGAACACGCGCTTTGGCATCTTCGAGTTGCTTACGGGCATGCTCCACGTGCTGCTCATCAAGAACACCACAGGGGTTTCCATCGAGATCCACACGGGTGGCACCCGCTTTGATACCGTACAGATAGCGCCAGCTAGAGGTATAAAGACGCAAGGCCGAACGCAACTGCGTCTTGCTCAGGTTCATTTCGCCCTGAACGCGCTCTACCAGATCCTGAAAGATACCGATTTTGAGCGGACGCGCTTCGCCTTCAGCGCTAAAGCAGTGCGGAAAGCGCTCCGCCAGAAAGCTAATGACTTCTTTACTGCTATTCAACTTAGGTTGATTTTCCATGAAATTTCCTGATTACTACGGGTTTGCCGACCAGAGCAGGCATGAACAGGCGACATTATAATGACAACATCGCCAAATGCCATGCAATCCAGTCGATTAGCTACGCGTCAGCTGCAAATATTTTTCTAAGTCACTGTTCGCGAGCACGTCGCAAAGCCCGTTAGTCAAGGCGACCAGCCCTTTTTCATCTTCACTATCAAAGCGATTGTATTCCACACTGTCGATATCCAGTACGCCGACAACCTGACCGTTTATTTTCAGAGGAATCACAATTTCTGCATTACTGGCGGCATCGCAGGCGATATGGCCAGGGAAAGCATGGACATCATCAACACGCTGCACCTGTTGTTGCGCCAGTGCGGTGCCGCAAACCCCTTTGCCCACGGGAATGCGCACGCAGGCGATTTTCCCCTGGAAAGGGCCCAGAACTAGCGTATCGGCTTCCGTTAGCAGGTAGAAACCTGCCCAGTTCACGCCTTCGAGACGTTCATACAACAGCGCGCTAAAATTACCCATTGCAGCGAGGAACGCCGTTTCTCCCGCCAGTAAGGCGCGCATATCGCGATCTAAATCGGCGTAAAAGGCAGTTTTGTTCATTATTCAACCGTTACCAGTGACATCCGAGCGGCTAACCACTCCGCTTGTTAAAAATAAGCACTAAAAATCCATAGCCATAAGGTGAATCATAGCGTTAGTTACTATAACCTTAACATTCTGTGGATCGAAGCGTGATACCCGAGACAGGTACCCAGGCGATGTCTTACTGACCCTTTGCGTTAATCACAATAAGCGAAACATGCACTAATTTATGAAAATTCACGCTATCAGCCAGACATTGCCTCAGGCACGTTATCAGCGTTGTCCGCAATGCGATACCCTTTTTTCCTTACCAGATGTGAAATCGTATCAGTCAGCCCACTGTCCCCGCTGCAACGCGCAAATTGTGAGCGGCCGCGACTGGTCAATGACACGTCTGCTGGCGATGGCGGCCACGATGCTGGTGCTGATGCCTTTTGCTTTTAGCATGCCGCTTATCGACATTCGCCTGCTGGGCATGCGCATTGACGCCAGCGTACTGGAAGGTATCGTTCAGATGACGCTACAGGGCAATGTCCTGACCGCCTCGATGGTGGCGTTCTGTACTATCGGCGCGCCGGTGACGCTGGTGGCAGGCATTGGCTATCTGGCCCTGGGTGAGCGTTTAGGGATGAATCTGCGCCCGGTGCTGCTGATGCTCGATAAGCTCAAAGAGTGGGTGATGCTGGATATTTTTTTGATTGGCATCGCCGTCGCCTCCATAAAAGTCCAGGATTACGCCGACCTCGAATTAGGCTATGGGCTGGTCGCCTATGTGGCGCTAACCGTGCTGAGCGTCATTACGTTGATTCATCTGAACATGGAGCAGCTTTGGGAGCACTTTTATCCCCAGTCGCACCAGGTGACGCGGCGTGACGATCTTCAGGTCTGCCTTAACTGCCACTACACCGATATTCCTGACGCCCGCGGCCGCTGCGCGCGCTGTCATACGCCGCTTGATTTTCGACGCCGCCACAGCTTACAAAAGTCCTGGGCCGCCCTTATCGCGTCAATTGTGCTGCTGATTCCCGCCAATCTGTTGCCGATTTCGGTGGTGTACCTGAACGGATCGCGCCGTGAAGACACGATCTTCTCCGGCATCCTGTCTCTGGCATCCGGTAACGTGCCCGTCGCAGCCGTGGTGTTTATCGCCAGTATTCTGGTTCCCTTCACCAAAGTGCTGGTGATGCTGGCGCTCCTGCTCAGTATCCATTTCCGCTGCGAACAAGGCCTGAAAACCCGCATTCGTCTGCTACGTTTTGTGACTTGGGTTGGACGCTGGTCTATGCTGGATCTGTTTGTCATTTCACTAACCATGTCGTTGGTCAATCGCGATCAACTACTGGCTTTTACCATGGGACCCGCTGCGTTTTATTTTGGCGCGGCAGTGATCCTGACCATTATGGCCGTTGAGTGGCTGGATAGCCGCCTGCTCTGGGATGCACATGCAACAGGAAACGCCGACTACACCGACTAATGCTACGCTGCGCAACAAGCGTAAAATTTCACCTTTTTGGCTTCTGCCCATTATCGCAATGCTGATTGCGGGCTGGCTGCTTTGGACCAATTTTCAAGAGCGCGGCACGACCATCACCATCAATTTCCAGACGGCCGATGGCATCGTGCCCGGCCGCACGCCTATCCGCTATCAGGGCGTGGAAGTCGGTACTGTGCAGGGCATCAATCTTAGCGACGACTACAAAAAGATTCAGATCAAGGCCAGCATTAAGAGCGACATGCGCGATGCGCTGCGTGAAAATACGCAGTTCTGGCTGGTCACGCCAAAAGCCTCACTGGCGGGGGTTTCCGGTCTGGATGCGCTGGTGGGGGGGAACTACATCGGCATGATGCCAGGCGATGGTAAAGAAAGTGACACCTTTACCGCGCTGGATACCCAACCGAAATACCGCGTGAATACCGGTGAGCTCATGATTCACCTGCATTCATCCGACCTCGGCTCGCTGAACACTGGCTCGTTAGTGTATTACCGCAAAATCCCGGTGGGCCGTGTCTACGATTACAGCATTAACAATCAGAACAACGGCGTGTCGATTGACGTCCTGATTGAGCGGCGCTTCGTGAACCTGGTGAAAACCAGCAGCCGCTTCTGGAATGTGTCAGGAATGAATGCAGACGTCAGCCTGAGCGGGGCCAGAGTACAGCTAGAAAGCCTGTCAGCCTTAGTCAACGGCGCTATCGCCTTTGACTCGCCTGAGGGCGCGGAAGCCGCCAAAACCGATCAGAACTATCAGCTCTATCCCGACCTGGCTCACAGCCAGCGTGGCGTGCTGATATCGCTGGATCTGCCCAGCGGGAATAATCTCTCAGCCAACCGTACGCCGCTGATGTATCAGGGCTTAGAAGTCGGCACCCTGACCAAACTGAATCTGCAGGATGGCGGTAAAGTGACCGGTGAGATGACGATCGATCCCTCTGTCGTGGGACTGATGCGTGAAGGCACGCGTATTGAGATGCGCAGCCCCAAACTCAGCCTCACGGATACCAGCCTGAGCAGCCTGCTGACCGGTAACACCTTTGAGCTGGTGCCTGGCGATGGTGCACCGCAGCAGCATTTTACGGTGGTCGCACCCAATAAAACGCTGCTGCAGCAACCCAATGTTCTCACCGTGAAACTGAGCGCCCCCGAAAGCTACGGCATCGATGCCGGCCAACCCCTGATGTTGCACGGACTAAAAATTGGTCAGGTAATTTCCCGGGATCTGGATGCAAACGGCGTTAATTTTGTTGTCGCGGTCAATCCTGACCAGCGCCAACTGGTCCACGGCGACAGTAAATTCATTGTGAACAGTCGCCTTGACGTGAAATTCGGCCTGGATGGCATGCAGGTGCTGGGCGCCAGCGCCCGCGAGTGGGTCGATGGCGGTATTCGTCTGGAGCCGGGTAAACAAGGCGCACCTAAGACGGCCTATCCCCTCTTTGCCGATGCTGAACGCGCGGAAGAAGGCATTACCGGCGATGGCCCATCCACCACGCTGATGCTGACGGCGAAAAGCCTGCCAGACGTTCAGGCCGGCTCAATTGTGCTCTATCGTAAATTCCAGGTCGGTGAAATTACGCAAGTCACCCCGCGCGCTGATGCGTTTGATATCGCGGTCCACATCAAACCGGAATACCGCAAACTGCTCTCTGCTGAAAGTGTGTTCTGGGCAGAAGGCGGCGCACGCGTTCAGCTTAACGGCAGTGGGTTAACCGTGCAGGCCTCGCCGCTAAACCGGGCGTTGAAAGGCGCCATTAGCTTCGACAACCTGACGGGCGCGAAAATTGATAAAGGCGCGAAGCGCGTGCTTTATCCGTCTGAAACGGCTGCACGGGCCGTGGGCAGCCAGATTACGTTACATACCTATGACGCCAGCAAGCTGTCCGCCGGCATGCCAATTCGTTACCTCGGTATCAATGTGGGACAAATCGAGTCGCTGTCGCTGAGCGATGACAACAATCAGGTGGTGGCGAAGGCCGTACTTTACCCTGAATATGTGCAGAGTTTTGCCCGCGTCGACAGCCGTTTCTCGGTGGTATCGCCAGAAATTTCTGCCGCAGGTGTAAATCATCTGGAAACGATCCTCCAGCCTTATGTCAACGTCGATCCGGGCAAAGGCCGTGGCGCGCGCACCTTTGAGCTGCAGGAAAGCACCATCACGGATTCACGTTACCTTAACGGCCTGAACATCTATGTGGATGCGACCGAAGCGGGTTCCCTGTCGCTGGGTACGCCGGTGCTGTTCCGCGGGGTAGAAGTGGGCACGGTGACCGGTACATCGCTGGGGAATATGGCAGACCGTGTACAAATCGCGCTGCGTATCAGTAAGAAATACCAGCATCTGGTCCGCAACAATTCGGTGTTCTGGCTGGCCTCGGGCTATAACCTGGACTTTGGCCTGATTGGCGGCGTGGTGAAAACCGGCACCTTCCAGCAGTTTATCCGTGGCGGTATTCAGTTTGCTACGCCGCCGACCGTGCCGCTGGCACCTCAGGCAACGTCAAACAAACACTTCCTGCTGCAGGATGAACCGCCTAAAGACTGGCGTAACTGGGGAACGGCGATCCCCGACCCGAATCAACCTTAAGCCATACGGGCAGCCCAGGCTGCCCGTTTTCTTTTGGCGTGCTACACTGCCGCCTTTGCCTCAAAGAGAACTTATCCGTGTCCGACTCCGCCTCACGCTTCCCTGCCGAATTCCTCGATCTGATACGCCAGAGCTTGCCCGATGATACTGACCTGCAGCAGTTTATTGACATCAGCCTGCAGCCATTACGTCGCAGCCTGCGCGTTAACACCTTAAAGATCGGCGTTAGTGACTTTCTGACACAAACCGCGCATTACGGCTGGCAGTTGACGCCGGTTCCCTGGTGTGCGGAAGGATTCTGGATAAATCGCGAGGACGAAAGCCTGCCGCTGGGCAGCGTTGCGGAGCATCTGAGCGGCCTGTTTTATATCCAGGAAGCCAGCTCAATGCTGCCGGTGACAGCACTGTTTGCGGCCCAGCCCGATGCCATGAGCGTCATGGATATGGCTGCTGCCCCCGGTTCCAAGACCACCCAGATTGCCGCCTGCATGCACAACCGGGGCGTTATTCTGGCCAACGAGTTTTCCGCCAGCCGGGTCAAAGTGCTTCATGCCAACATAACCCGTTGCGGCGTAACCAACAGCGCCCTGACCCACTTTGATGCCCGCGTCTTTGGGCCTGCGCTGCCGGAACAGTTTGATGCCATTTTGCTGGACGCGCCCTGCTCGGGTGAAGGCGTCATGCGTAAAGATGCTGATGCCCTGAAAAACTGGTCGCTGACCAGCACGCAGACTATCGCGCAGACTCAGCGCGACCTTATCGAAAGCGCGTTCCACGCACTCAAGCCCGGCGGTACGCTGGTTTACTCTACCTGTACGCTTAATCAGATTGAGAACCAACAGGTTGTCGCCTGGCTGCTGGCGCGCTATCCGGACGCCGTTGAAATCGCCCCGTTGAATGGGTTGTTTGCCGGGGCGGAGCGGGCCGCGACGCCTGAAGGTTATCTTCACGTTTTCCCGCACCTGTTCGACAGCGAAGGGTTCTTTGTCGCCTGCTTGCGTAAAACGGCCTCTGTCACACGGCTACCTGAACCGACCTATAAAGTCGGTAAGCTGCCGTTCAGCCACGTCAGTCGCAAACTGGAAAGCGAGATTGTACAGTCGGCGGCGCAGGTGGCGATTCAGTGGGATGACAACCTTCAGCTCTGGCAGCGCGATAAGGAGATCTGGCTGTTCCCGGCTGGTGTGACACCGCTGTTAGGTAAGGTCCGTTTTTCGCGGATTGGCCTGAAGCTGGCCGAAACCTTTGCAAAAGGCTATCGCTGGCAACACGAGGCCGTCATTGCCCTTGCGTCCCCGCGCCCCGACCAGACGTTTGCGCTAAACGAAGCTGAAGCCGAAGAGTGGTATCGCGGTCGCGATATTTATCCTGAAAGCGCCCCCTCGCGGGATGAAATGATAGTGACCTATCAGGATCAGCCGCTCGGGCTGGCTAAACGTGTTGGCAGCCGTATTAAAAACAGCTATCCCCGCGAGCTGGTACGCGACGGCAGGCTGTTCCGGTAATCGCCCCACTCGCCTTTTGTGACACTGTCACCAAATGATCCCATTTTCACCTTGCAAAGGGGGTGATTCGGGGAGGTTAGCGGGCAAGACAGCCGGTAATGAGAACGGAAGAACGCCGGCAGAAGCCGGCGTTGTGATGTCACGACCTCAGGCGGGACGCGTTTTGGCCGGGTGCGTCAGCAGCTTAGCGGCAGGCCGGACAGGACGCCGGACCAGTTCACCGCCACAGTTCGGACACCGCCCTTTAAGGTGCTGCTCAGCGCAGGCGGCGCAAAACGTGCACTCGAACGAACAGATGCGCGCATCGTGGGATGCCGCAGGCAAATCAATATCACAGCGTTCACAGTTAGGGCGCAGTTCCAGCATGGCATCTTCCTCGGCGATTTCGGCTTTCAGCGTGACAAAACCCGCGCACCTTGTCGAGGATTTTCATCGTGCCAGCGGCACGTTCAGGGCCGTTGTTCATCGGGGCGGAGATGACTGAGTCAGCGTCTTATTCGTGCCAGGGTCGTCATCATTCTCGTCCCCGCCATCATCTTCGCCGCCTTCCTCGTCCTCGTTTATCTCATCACTGTTGACCATCGCCGCCTGAATCGCCTCGTCTTCCAGCACCGGATTAAGCGCCGCGCCTAAGGGCGATGTCGCCAGGCTGTCTGGCAACACCACGTGCGGCAGGGGTACTTCGGTGGTGGGTAACGGCTGCGGCGTTTTCATGAAGCTCAGTGCGGCAATCAGCAGCGTACACAGGGTGAAGAACAGATAGAGCAGGTTGCTGCCGAAGGGCTGCATCAATGTACCCACCAACAAGGGACCGATGCTGGCCCCGATGCCAAATGCCATCAGCAAACAGGCCGTCAGGGAAACGCGCTGCTCGGCAGCCACCTGATCGTTAGCCAGGGCAACCTGTAAAGGATAAAGCGCAAACTGCACCATGCTGGCGACAAACGCGATACCCAGTACCCAGTTAAAGGGAAGATTTGGCAGCAAGACCAGCGGCAAACAGGCCAGCATCAAAACCAGTGAGATATAAAACAGCAGCCGCTGGCGGTCATAGCGATCGGACAGCCAACTGAGCGGAAACTGCGAGACGAGTCCGGCGAAGATGGTCAGGCTCATAAAGATACCGGTCTGCGCGTCGCTGAACCCTTTGCTGCTGGCATAGACCGGCGCCAGACCATAGAACGCGCCGACAACCATGCCGGTTAACAGGGTGGTACTGAGCAACTTAGGAATGGTGCGAATAAAATAGCCCAGCTCCATCGGTGCAGGCGACATGGGCCGGACGTGCGTGCGCGTCGTCAGCGCAATGGGCACCAGACAAAGCGCAAAGCAGAGCGCCACGATCAGGAGCGTGTTAATACCAAACCCGCTTTGCAGCGTCAGCACCACCTGACCGCTGCTTAAGCCAAGGTAGGTCGCCACCATATAGAAGCCAAAAATCAGGCCGCGCTGGGAAGATTCCGCCTGGTCATTGAGCCAGCTCTCCAGCACCATGTACTGACACATCATGCACAGGCCAATAATCAGACGCAGGAAAACCCACAGCGGTATAAAGTCCGTCAGCCCGTGCCCTATTACCGAGGCGGTGATAATCCCGGCGCAGGCGACGTAAGCGCGAATATGGCCGACGCGGGCAATCAGGTTGTGTCCCACTTTTCCACCAATCACCAGGCCAATGTAATAGGCGGCAATAATCGCGCCGATTAGGGCTCCGTTTACCGCTTCATGCGCCAGGCGAAGTGACACATAGGTGGTCAGCAGGCCCGAACCCAGCAGCATTAACAGCGTCGTGGTATAAAGCGGCAGAAATGTTCTGAGTATTTTTCGCATACGACTCCCTGTCTACCCCGTTGGTCGGTGTCCTGTCAGAGTTAACCATAGTTGATTTTGCCACGGTTTAGGTCGGGACAATTCCGACTATAAAAAAAGCCCGTAAACCACCTGGCTTACGGGCTGCTGACTCAGGCGTTGGGGAAGGTAATACTGTTTCCCGGTGCCTCACGATGAAGATGGATAAAGTTAAGATGGCGTTCGTATTGATCGAGGATATCAATAATCACCTGTTCTTTGCTGTAGTCCATCAGGTCATTGCCCTGACTGCCTTCCAGCAGGAAGGTTTCCAGCCGGTAATAGGTCGATTTTCCGCTACGCGCGCGGTAGGTAAAGCCCGGTATAGAGTACTGCTGAGGCCAGACCTGATAGAGGAAATCCTGCTCCTCGCCCAGCTGCACCCGCAGGTCCAGATAACCCAGGGGATGTTCGTCATTGGCCGCAACCCTGTCCAGCGTAACCTTAGCCCCGCGCAGCTCCAGCTCTTTCGCCACTTCCTGCATGGCGGGGAAGAGAGTTTCTTCCATCATCTTCAGCGTGTAACGCGAGCCAGGATAGTTCATCAGGCGCGACAGGCGTTTTTTCCAGGTCAGACGATCGGTCGCATGGGCCAGATAGGGTGCAGTTTCCCGTGAAGCACTGGCGCGGCGGTAATCTTCAACCTTAAGTGATTTATACAACCCCGCCATCACAAAGAAGATCACGAAGCTAAATGGCAGCCCCATGATAACCGTCGTGTTTTGCAACGCGGTAATGCCGTTGGTCATCAGCATACTTAACGTCAGGACACCGATGGCTACCGACCAGAAAATACGCAGCCAGTTGGGGGCATCACTGTTAATGTCTTTCAACTTTGAGGTGAAGTTACCTAACACCAGCGATCCGGAATCCGCAGAGGTGACGTAGAACAACATGCCGGTAATGGTGGCGACCGATGCGCTCAGCTTAAACGCCGGATACTGCGCCAGCAGGCTGTAGAAGCCACGTTCGGCGTGCGTCATGACTTCCTGTGCAAAACCGGCGTCGCCGTGAATAATTTCATACAGGGCCGCGTTACCGAATACGGACAGCCACAGCAGCGTAAAGGTAAAAGGAATCACCAGCGTACCCAGAACGAATTCACGGATGGTACGGCCGCGAGAGATACGCGCCAGGAACAGGCCGACGAACGGAGACCAGGCAACCCACCAGGCCCAGAAAAACAGCGTCCAGCTGTTCATCCACTGCGTTGGCCGGTCAAAGGCAAAGGTGTTCAGCGTCATGCCCATAAAGCGGTTGATGTAGTCTCCCACGTTAAGCACCAGCGCATTCAGCAGGAAACTGGTGTTGCCTGCAAACAGAACAAACAGAATCAGGCAGAGCGCCAGGGCGACATTCAGTTCCGACAGAATACGGATACCTTTGTCCACACCGGAGGTCACTGAAATGGTGGCGATAACCACCGATAAAATGATCAGCGCGGTCTGGGCAGTTAACCCTTCCGGAATATCAAACAACACTTTCAGCCCGTAATTGAGCTGCACAACACCGATGCCAAGCGTGGTGGCGATACCGAAAATCGTGCCGATAACGGCGGCGATATCAACCGTGTGCCCAATCGGCCCGTTGATGCGCTTGCCAAAAATGGGATACAGCGCCGAACGAATGGTGAGCGGCAGATTATACCGGTAGCTGAAGTAGCCGAGCGCAATCCCCATCAGGGCATACATTGACCACCCGGTTAAGCCGTAATGGAAAAGCGTCCAGACCATCGCCTGGCGGGCCGCCTCCATGGTCTGCCCTGCACCTTCCGGCGGCTGCATATATTGCGAAACAGGTTCGGCTACCGAGAAAAACATCAGGTCGATACCGATACCGGCAGCAAACAGCATCGCCGACCAGCTCAGTACACTAAACTCTGGCTTTGACTGCTCCGGCCCCAGCTTGATTGAGCCGAAACGGGAACAGGCCATGTAAATCACAAACACAATGTAGAGCGTGGCCGCCAGCATGTAATACCAGCCGAACGCGGAAGATACCCAGTTGACTGCCTTGAGGATCCAGCCTGCGGCTTCGTTACTGAACAAAATGGTGATGAGTGAAAAGGTCAGAATCAATCCCGCCGATGTATAAAACACTACAGGATTGATTCTGTCTTTTTCACTACTAGGTGGACTCGTCATCGTTTACCTCTGGTTGTTGGCGTGTAAATTTTGCAAGGGATCATCCTGTTTGGATAATCCGGCGTCCCGGCGTCGTGTGTTTTTACGCTTCGTTTCCTGCTGTTACATTCTGGTCAAAACTAGCAAATCTGCCACACTTACCGCTTCACTTACTCAACTTTTAGGACACATCATCCTAACAAGGATTCTATTTATATTGAACATCCAATCAAAAAAAGTTTAAATAGGGGTTCGGTTTCAGGCTGGAGTGAGAGTCATGCCAAAGGTAGGGATGCAGCCAATACGACGTCGGCAGCTGATCGATGCAACGCTGGGAACAATTAATGAGGTGGGTATTAATGATGCCACCATTGCCCAGATTGCACGGCGCGCAGGGGTTTCAACGGGCATCATCAGTCATTACTTCAAGGATAAGAACGGCCTGCTGGAAGCCACCATGCGCGATGTGACGCGTCAGCTACGTGAGGCGGTCGCGAGTCGACTGGCGTCCCTGACAGAGGCCTCAGCAGAGGTGCGGCTGCGCGCTATCGTTGACGGCAACTTCGACGAAAGTCAGATCGAACGTGCGGTAATGAAAGCCTGGCTTGATTTCTGGTCGAGCAGCATGCATCAGCCGCAGCTCAAACGTCTGGAACGGGTCAGCCACCGGCGGTTGTTTTCCTCTTTAGCGGTTGAATTTCGCCGCCAGTTACCAAAGGAAAAGGCCCGTCTTGCCGCGTACGGGCTGGCGGCCATGATCGACGGTCTGTGGTTACGCGCCGCGTTGAGTGGCAAGCCGTTTGACGCCGCCACCGCCCGAACACTGACCACCCAATTCATTCGTCAGCAGTTAGCTGGCGAACACGAGTAACGGAACCAGGAGAAATTATGTCCCGATTCAACGAGCAACAACTCTACATCAATGGTACCTACGTTGCCGCCACCTCTGGAGAAACCTTCCAGAGCATCAATCCGGTCAACGGTGAGGTTCTGGCTGATGTTCAGATCGCCGGACGCGAGGATGTCGATCGTGCCGTCGCCGCTGCCAGAAAAGGACAAAAGATCTGGGCAGCGATGACCGCAATGGAACGTTCACGCATTCTGCGTCGTGCGGTTGATATCCTGCGCGAGCGCAATGATGAGCTGGCTGAGCTGGAAATGCTTGATACCGGTAAGCCGTTCAGTGAAACCTCCAGCGTGGACATCGTGACCGGTGCCGACGTACTGGAATATTACGCTGGGCTGATCCCTGCGCTGGAAGGCCAGCAAATTCCGCTGCGTGATACCTCGTTTGTTTATACCCGCCGCGAACCGCTGGGCGTTGTTGCGGGCATCGGTGCCTGGAACTATCCAATCCAGATCGCGCTGTGGAAGTCAGCGCCTGCTCTGGCCGCCGGCAACGCCATGATCTTCAAGCCCAGTGAAGTCACGCCACTGACGGCCCTGAAACTGGCTGAAATCTACACGGAAGCGGGCGTGCCGGATGGCGTGTTCAACGTGCTGCCGGGAACCGGCGCGGTGACCGGTCAGCTGCTGACCGAACATCCCGGCATTGATAAAGTCTCGTTCACCGGCGGCGTCGTCAGCGGTAAGAAGGTAATGGCGAACGCGGCAGGTTCTACGCTGAAAGACGTTACGATGGAGCTGGGCGGTAAGTCACCGCTGATCATCTTTGATGATGCCGATCTCGATCTCGCCGCGGATATCGCCATGATGGCTAACTTTTACAGTTCAGGCCAGGTGTGTACTAACGGCACGCGCGTGTTTATTCCCGCCGCGCTGCAGTCGGCGTTTGAAGCCAAAATTCTTGAGCGCGTTGCGCGCATCAAAGCGGGCGACCTGCGCGATCCTGAGACTAACTTTGGTCCGTTGGTCAGCTTTAGCCACCGCGACAACGTCATGCGCTTTATCGCCTCTGGCGTTGAAGAAGGCGCACGTGTGCTGTGTGGCGGAAAACGCTTAACGGGCGAAGGCTTTGATCAGGGCGCCTGGGTTGAACCCACCGTATTCAGCGACTGCCGTGACGAGATGAAGATTGTCCGTGAGGAGATCTTTGGTCCTGTGATGTCAATTCTGAGCTACACCTCTGAAGACGAAGTGATATGTCGGGCCAATGACACCGAATTCGGTCTGGCTGCCGGCCTGGTCACGCAAGACCTTAACCGCGCGCACCGCGTGATCCATCAGATTGAAGCCGGTATTTGCTGGATTAACACCTGGGGTGAATCTGCCGCCGAAATGCCGGTTGGTGGCTATAAGCACTCTGGCGTGGGACGTGAAAACGGCCTGATGACGCTGCAAAATTACACCCAGGTGAAGTCGGTTCAGGTAGAACTGACGCGTTTTCAGTCTGTATTTTAATCCCCCTACCTGAGGAGCGACGAATGGAATTTGATTACATTATCATTGGAGCCGGATCCGCAGGGAATGTCCTGGCTACCCGACTGACCGAAGACAGCAATGTGAATGTCTTACTGCTGGAAGCGGGCGGCCCCGACTATCGTTTTGATTTCCGAACCCAGATGCCTGCGGCACTGGCTTACCCTTTGCAGGGAAAACGTTACAACTGGGCCTACGAAACGGAACCTGAGCCTTACATGAACAACCGCCGGATGGAGTGTGGCCGAGGCAAAGGCCTGGGCGGTTCATCACTGATCAACGGCATGTGTTACATCCGCGGTAACGCCATGGATCTGGACAACTGGGCGACCATGCCCGGTCTGGAAAACTGGAGCTACCTGGACTGTCTGCCCTACTACCGTAAATCAGAAACCCGTGATACGGGCGCCAACGATTACCACGGCGGAGAGGGTCCGGTCAGCGTGACCACGCCGAAGAAAGGCAATAACGTTCTGTTTGAGGCGATGATTCAGGCAGGCGTTCAGGCTGGCTATCCGCGTACCGATGACCTTAACGGCTATCAGCAGGAAGGCTTTGGTCCAATGGACCGCTTTGTCACGCCTGAAGGTCGTCGTTCAAGCACCGCGCGCGGCTATCTGGACAGGGCGAAAAATCGTGCCAACCTGAAAATCGTTACGCATGCCACGACCGATCGCATTTTGTTTGAAGGCAAGCGTGCAATAGGTGTCGAGTACCTGATCGGCGACAGCAATACGCTGCATACGGTTCACGCCCGCCGTGAAGTCTTGCTGTGTGCAGGGGCCATTGCCTCCCCTCAGATCCTGCAGCGTTCCGGCGTGGGTCCAGCCGAGTTGCTGAACCAGTTCGATATTCCGGTGGTACATGACCTGCCAGGCGTGGGTGAAAATCTGCAGGATCACCTGGAAATGTACCTGCAGTACGAGTGCAAAGAGCCGGTCTCGCTCTATCCGGCGTTGAAATGGTGGAACCAGCCTAAGATTGGCGCGGAATGGCTGTTTAACGGCACCGGCGTCGGGGCAAGCAACCAGTTTGAGGCAGGCGGATTTATTCGCAGCCGCGAAGAGTTTAGCTGGCCGAATATTCAGTACCATTTTCTGCCGGTCGCGATTAACTATAACGGGTCAAATGCGGTAGATGCGCACGGTTTCCAGTGTCACGTTGGCTCTATGCGGTCGCCGAGCCGGGGTCATGTGCGCCTGAAATCGCGCGATCCACGTCGCCATCCTGCGATCCTGTTCAACTATATGTCACATGAGCAGGACTGGCACGAATTCCGCGATGCCATCCGCATTACGCGTGAGATCATTAATCAGCCGGCCCTGGATAAATACCGCGGACGTGAAATCAGTCCGGGCATTGAATGCCAGACCGATGAAGAACTGGATGAGTTTGTCCGTAATCACGGCGAAACGGCCTATCATCCCTGCGGCACCTGTAAAATGGGCAATGACGAGATGTCGGTCGTTGACGGTGAAGGCCGCGTTCACGGACTCCAGGGATTACGCGTTGTCGATGCCTCAATTATGCCGCTGATCATTACCGGTAACCTGAATGCGACCACCATTATGATCGGTGAAAAAATTGCCGACTGCATTCGTGGACTTGATGCTCTGCCACGCAGCACGGCTGACTACTATGTGGCGGGCGAAGCGCCCGTTCGTACGGAACCCGCGCGCCCAGCGTAAGGTTTTCTACGACATCAAAGCCGGACTGCTGTCCGGCTTTTTTTTTGCCGAAACGCAACCGTGCCTAAACCCCAGCAATATTGACCTGATATTTGTCAAAAACCCGAACAAACAGGCTGTGCCTGGGGCGGTTTTAATGATATAACGCTACTGTGTTCATTACCGGAGGCTTTCCCCGTCCACTGAAGAGAAGCAACAACGTGGATGCATTGTTTAATTATGAGCAGGATGTTCATTACTCTTTTTACCCCCCTTTTTACCCTCGCACCTGTCAGCGTTAACGCCGTCGATCAGCACTGGCGCAGCGCCCTTTAGTCCCCTTTCTGCCAGCCAACTTCTTTTCTGCCGTTGCGTTACGCATCACGGTAAATCATGACGTCGATTGATGGAGAAAACCCATGCGCGCCTGGGGATTATTAGTACTCGCTATTGTTACGGAAATTATAGGTACCCTGACCATGAAATGGTCCAGCCTGAATCAGAGTCAGCTGGGTTATGTGGTCATGCTGGGGATGATTGCCTGTTCTTATTTTTTTTTGAGTTTCGCCATCAAGCGCATTGCGCTGGGTGTGGCTTACGCGCTCTGGGAGGGCATTGGCATTCTGCTGATCACCTTATTTAGCGTGCAGCTTTTTGATGAAACCCTGTCGTTAATGAAAATCTGCGGTTTGATCACGCTGATGACGGGCATTCTGCTCATTAAAGTCGGCAGCGGTGAGGTGAAGGAGGCAGAACATGATCCTGCCTGATGTGATCCATTTTGCCTGGCTGGCACTGGCGGTCCTGCTGGAGATAGCCGCAAATATTTTGCTTAAGTACAGCAACGGCTTTAAAAAAATCCTCCCGGGAATGCTGTCTCTGGCCTGCGTGCTGCTGGCGTTTAGCGCGCTGTCTCAGGCGGTTAAAGGCATCGATCTGTCGGTTGCTTACGCCCTGTGGGGCGGCTTTGGTATCGTCGCGACCGTGGCAGCAGGATGGATACTGTTTGGTCAGCGGCTCAACCTCAAGGGCTGGGCGGGGCTTGTGCTGTTATTGCTGGGCATGATCATTCTGAAACTGGCCTGATAACAGGGGGACGCTGATGTCCCCTTTTTCATCTTTATCCCTGGATTCGCAAAAACATGCCCGCACGTTCTGGCAGCAATGCCGGTTCGAAACCATAACGGGCATAAAAACCCGGCGAGCCATGACTGGCAATCAAACTGATGTAGGCGGAGGGCGGCGCATGGCGCGCTATCCAGGCCATTAACGCCGTCATAATACGATCGCCCACCCCCTTTTTATGATGTTGTGGCAGCACAGCAATATCGGTAATGACAAAAAAGCAGCCTCCGTCGCCAATCACTCTTCCCATGCCAACCGGCGCGTCCTGATGGCAAACCACCACGCTGTACAAACCGTTTCTTAACCCCGTCTTTGCGGCCTGTTCCGTTTTGTCACTTAATCCTGCGCTCACTCTGATGTGGCGATAGGTTTCTACAGACGGTATTTCTTCCCGAATGATATAGTCCACGTTACTGACCCCCTGGTAATATAAATATCCAACCCTTCTCGGTTTGATTGATATTAATGGTGAAAAAACGCGAGATATAACGATGATTTCTGCGCCAAACGGTGAGTTAAACTCACCTGTAGCAGGCAACCGCCTGCCCTCGTTAATGGCGCTGCGCTGTTTTGAAGCGGCGGCGCGTTTCGAAAGTTTTGCCCGTGCAGCAGACGAACTGCATCTTACGCCCGGTGCTGTCAGCCGGGCGGTGCGCGTACTTGAAGAGGATTTAGGTGTTGCGCTGTTTGCGCGTCGTAACCGGAAAGTCTGTCTGACAGAAGCAGGCGAACAGCTGGCTGACGCGGTCAGTCACGGCTTCGCCATGATCTCCCGCAGCGTAAACCGCTTACGCGCGGGAACGCGCCAGCGCGTGCTGTCATGTGAGCCCACGTTATTAATGCGCTGGCTGATTCCACGCTGGGGCGATTTTGAGGCGCGCTTCGGTAAAAATGAAATCCATCTGGTCGCGGCCAGTGGCGCATTCTCGTTTGATCAGGGGATTGATTTTGCGCTGCGCCGCAATGATTTTACTCACGTATCGCCCTGCCATATCGAACACTTGTTCAGGGAAAAGGTGGGACCGGTATGCCGCCCCGATCGCGTCACGGTCTGGTTCGACAGCGAGCGTCCGGGTTTGAATCCGGACGCGCCTTTACTGCTCTCCAGAAGCCGCCCGGAGGCGTGGCAGGTCTGGGCGACGGCGATGCAGATACCGGCTCCCGTTAACGTGCAGCAGTGTTTCGAACATTTTTATTTTAGCCTGCAGGCGGCGGTAGCCGGGATCGGCGTAGCCATTGGACCCTGGCCGCTCGTTAAAGATGATATTCAAAGCGGCATACTGGCCGCACCAATGGGGTTTGTGGAAGATGGCTCAGAGTATTGCCTGTTCTCGCCTGAGGTCGCAAAGGCAGGAACGCTTGAGCGCGACCTCACAGACTGGCTGCACGAAATCAGTGGAACAGCGTAATCGTCGCTCGCGTTGTCGCCTCGCGCCTGGCCGGGGCTTAGCTGTATTGCACCAGCATCTGCAATGCCTCATCAAACTGCCCTTTCGCTTCGGCCTCGCGAAAGTAGCGCACGCGTTCCACACAGACTTCGGTGGGCGTTGTGCCGCTGTGCAATAAGGTCATAACCTCATCGGCGAAGGCATCAAGCGGCATGCTGTCAGGATCCTGAGACTGCCCGGGCGCTAACTCGGTTTGCACCTGTGGCGGGATAATCTCAATCAC
Organism: Pantoea ananatis LMG 2665; assembly: GCF_000710035.2. GTDB lineage: Bacteria > Pseudomonadota > Gammaproteobacteria > Enterobacterales > Enterobacteriaceae > Pantoea > Pantoea ananatis. The sequence goes on from NZ_JMJJ01000005.1 coordinate 155,488, forward strand.
CTCAACCTTCCCTTTTAACAGCGGCCGAAGGGCTGCGGTATAGGAGTGAAGTGCCGCTTTAGTGGCGCTGTAGGTCGGCGACGCAGGGAAAGGGACAAATGCCAGCCCGGACGACACGTTAATAATAGCCGCAGCGGGCTGAGCACTCAGGTGATCGATTAGCGCATCAGTGAGCCTGACGGGCGCAATAAAATTGGTTTCGGTCATTCTCACAACATCGCTCAGGTCGCGGCGTGAAGTGATGTCCTCAGGGCTAAAGACGCCAGCATTGTTGACTAAAACATTCAGGTGCGGATACGTCTGGAGCAGCAGAGGAATGGCGTGACTGACGTCATCCGCATCGGTGACATCTAAAACCCAGGTCGCTATGCCTTCTCGTCCGGCCGCCGCGTCGTCCAGCGCGTCCTGACGACGTCCGGTAATAATCACCTTGTTCCCGGCGTCATGCCAGCGATGCGCCAGTGCGCGCCCAATGCCCGTTCCCCCACCGGTGATCAACAATGTATTGCCGTGCTTATTCATCTTGCGTGCTCCCGTTTGAACCGCCATAAATAATCAGCGAGCGCATTATCTCGCCGATTAATTATTAACCACAGCGTCAGAATCCTCTCACTTTTTTCTCAACGGGTGGACTTAACCACCACGTTAGGGCTTAGTTACCGCCTTAGTGCAAGTATAACTAACTGATTAACGGGGTTTTACCATGTCTGCGACACGAGGTTGGTCCACGGAACTGGAGGGGTTACGCGGCATCGCTTCTCTTTGGGTACTGCTGGGACACATAAGTCTGCTTATCCATTGCCATATTACCTTGATCTCCTCACCCGGCATTGGCGTGGATCTCTTTATCCTGCTTTCGGGCTATCTGATGGCAAAAAACTATGTGGAACGCCAGCACAAGGAGCCCTGGCAACGCGCGGAAACCATTAAAAAATTCTGGTTACGCCGTTTTTTCCGCATTGCCCCGCTTTATTATCTGCTGCTGGCGGTTGCCCTGATCTATGGCCCCTGGTTTGGTGAGATGCGCGATACCATTGCCCAGTTTTATTCCGGGACCGCAACAGAATCCTCACGCTATGCGGATCAGTCGTTCATGAACGTGCTGACGCATCTGTCATTCCTGTTTGGCGTGCTGCCCGCCTATGGATTCAATACCACGCTGCCCGACTGGAGCATTGGGCTGGAAATGCAGTTCTATCTGCTGTTTCCGTTTATGATGCTGGCGGTGATGCGCTTCGGTTACGCGACCGCCCTGCTAAGCATGATGGCGCTGAGTTGCGCAGGCCGTTACCTGCTGCCCGACTACTATGAAGCCTTTGAAATGCCGTCAATGATTCTGATTAAACTGAATATGTTTATTTCAGGCATGCTGCTGGCTGAAGCGGTACGCCGTAAATCCCTGCTGTACGTGCTGTTTGCCCTTGCCGGACCGGCCGTAAGCGTGCTGATTGGGCTGGGTGCCATTAAGCTGCAGGTGATGCTGGAAGCCTTTATGATTATCGGTATGGCGGCCGTGCTCTGGCAGTATCAGGAAAGCAGCCTGATGGCAAAACTGATCCGCGTTCCGCGTAAGGTGTTAAACAACCGTCTGAGTACATGGCTGGGCGATGTGTCGTTTTCGGTCTACTTGCTGCATCTGCTGATCGTGATCCCGGCCATTGCGCTGTTGCTCAATCAAACGGACATTGAGTATCAAAATGATCTGACGCGTTTTTTGATTGTTTGTGCCGTATCGATTCCGGTGACCTACGCGCTGGCATCATTACTGTTTAACTGTGTGGAAAAACCGGGAATAAAACTGGGCAAGAAGTTTCTGGCGCCCAGGCCTGCACGCTGATGAAAAGATGGCTCGCACTGGCGAGCCATCTTTTTACTTCACAATGCTTTACCCACGTCGTGCTGCCTCTCCCTCACATGCTCATCCGGTGATTCCGGCGTATCTGCGATGCTGCTGTGCGTCTTTAATCCCGCATAATGGGCGGGATCGGCCCTGCTGTGCGTCAGACTTTGCGCCGTTGCGCCGAATGAAATGATCAAAAACAACCAGGCCACTGCTAACGGTTTCCTCATTGTGCTTTCCCATGCTGTGAATGGAGTCGCTATAGTGAAGAAACTGGCGTAATGAACTGTCTGATAAACTTAAAATTCATGTCAAGATTGTTACCCCGATCACATATTTATCGGACGTATACGCGCTGTGTTCGTCGCACAGGCACACCTTACCCAACGCCGTCACTTCAGAGTTTGATCTGTTGGGTAGCGTGACGGGATCACTGATGAGCAACAGAGTGGCGAGCGCAGATCCAGGCCCGCTACGAGGTCATGTCTGCCCTTCGCTGCCCGTCGATCCGGGTTAGCGGCAACCACCATTTAAATTTATGATTTAATAAAAAACGCCCCCTCAACCTGACTCAATACATCAACCCATTGCATATTTTTCGGCCATTACCTTACGATATTCAAGACATAACAAAAATATCGTCATCTATTGATTAATATCATTTTTTAAATTCAAAATAATAATATTAACGATACTTATGTAAATTTTGGCCTTTTTGTTAATCATTTTCCTGACGCGTGCCGATAGTGAACAAAACAGCAATCCATCGGGAACATATTTATGAAAATCTCCACTCGTCTTGCAACCGGTTTCGGTTTGTTAATTTTGCTTTCCATTATCTGCACCTCTGTCTCACTTAACTCGCTGCATAACGCTAAAACCGGAATGGATGAGGTCGTGAATGTCAAAATGCGGAAGTACCAGTTGATTCTTGATATGCGCGGCGAACTCAGGGATTTGGCGATAGCCGTGCGAAATCTGGCCTTGTTGAGCGACGTTAAGGAAATGCAGCCTGAATGGGAGCGTCTTGAAGCGCAAAAAAAACTGTTCGCGGAAAACCGTGAAACGCTTGAGGTGATCATGCAAAGCCAGTCCACGGCTGAAGAACAGGCTGCCTTAAACCACATTAAAGAACTGGAAGGCACGGTGATGAGCGCTTTCGAAGCTGCCGGGCAACTGGGGCTGAAGAATGAGCGAGATGAAGCGACGCGTTATCTCATGGAGACCTTGCGCCCCTTGCAACGCAATATGCTGGATGCGCTAAACAAAACCACAGACATTCTCATGCATAACAGCCGCAACGCGGTGGAAGTTAACAGCGTGGCAACCAGCCGGGCGTCCTTGACGCTGGTGTTTTTATCCGTGCTTTCCGTGCTGTTCTCCCTCGCCACCGGCTATGTCATCACCCGGGTGTTAATGCGCCAGTTGGGTGGTGAGCCTGCCCAGGCCCAGGAACTGGCGGCCGCGATTGCCTCGGGCGATTTGACCGCCAGCGTCACGCTCCGCCGTAATGATTCCACCAGCCTGCTGGCTTCACTGGATGGTATGCAGGCTAAACTGCGTGCTCTGGTGTCAGAGATCAAACAGACCTCGGGTAACGTTGCGCTGGCAGCGGAAGAGATCGCCCAGGGGAACACGGAGCTGTCCTCACGGACCGAACAGCAGGCCGCCGCCCTGCAGGAAACCGCAGCCAGCATGGAACAGCTCACCGCCACGGTGAAAAGTAACGCCGCCGGTGCGCAAAGCACTGCATCAACTGCCCGTGAGACCGCCGTGCTGGCGCGCAGTGGCGAAAGCGACGTACACCGGATGTCGGAAACCATGAACGACATTTCGCTGAGCGCGTCTAAAATTCGCGATATCACCGGCGTTATTGAGGGCATCGCCTTCCAGACCAATATCCTGGCCCTCAATGCCGCAGTAGAGGCCGCGCGTGCTGGCGAACAGGGCCGGGGTTTTGCCGTTGTCGCAGGTGAAGTCCGCACCCTGGCCCAGCGCAGCGCGACCGCAGCAAAAGAGATTAAGTCGCTGATTGAGCAAGCGGTTGAACAGGTTGGCAGCGGCGTCAAAGTCGCCAACGGTACAGGTGAAAGCATCCTCAAAATCGTCAGCATGGTCGGCGACCTGGCCAGCGCGATGGATGAGATCTCACTGGCCTCCTCCGAACAAATGCAGGGCATTTCTCAGGTGAGCGTCGCCGTCAGCCAGATGGACAGCGTCACCCAGAACAACGCGGCGCTGGTTGAAGAGTCATCCTCTGCTTCTCAGTCTCTTTCTGAACAGGCGCACGCATTACGCGGCATGGTAGAAGCGTTCCGGGTATAAGCCTGTCAGCACACGGCAGAAAGGCGTCGTCGCGCCGATCAGAACGCTGCCAACGCGTGACGGGGGCTGGGCCAGAACAGTGCGGCCTGGCCCCATCCCGCCTCATCGCGTCCGTCTGACTGCCAGACTTCGCCATCGTAGATAATGAAGCTTTTGCCCTGCTTATCGACACGCGGTCCGCTGTAGCCGGTGGCAATGCCATCGCGTCTGACAATATCCAGCAGGCGCTGTCGTGCTTCCCTGTCGAAAGGCCCGGCACTGAGTCGTGACGGCAGTTGCCGTATCTCTTCCGCACTGTATTTGAAGCAGTTCAGAGCACAACGATTGGCATAGACAAACACGGGATCGGCTGCGGTACTGTGGGCAAGAATGCTGAACGGCGCCTGTTCATGCAGCCACTGATAACGGTCATCGATATCATGAGGACAGTAAAGCCCATGTCCGGTGAGCGATCGGTAGCGTTCATCAATACGCTTCAGTAAGGTCAGTGGGGGTACAGTCGACACGATCATCTCCTTTGCAAGCGGCAGGATACGAGGAGCTAATGTGGCGGGATGCGCGCTGAAAATCAAGCACGCGCAACGGTGGAGAGGCATGACGCGGCAGTGCACACTAGAATATTGACGACTCTCTCGCGCGATCCACAGGGTTATCCCTCACGGCATTCGATTCTCCTGGTTTGCCCTGTCTGCGCTAAAGACAGCCAGCTTGAACGCGAACCCAGGCTGGCTGACGGGCGCTCTAGCTCAACGGCGGCCAGAAGGCTTTATTTGCCTCGATAAGATCGTCGAGAATCGCTTTTGCAACGGTGGCACTTGGTACCGTTTTAGATAAGGTAATGGCCTGCCATAACTTATGCCGGGAGCGCTGGTCCCATGCCTCCACCACGAGCTTTTCGACCGCAACCTGCTGACTCATTAACCCCTTCTGGAAAGTCGGAATGTCGCCAACCTGAAGGGGTTCCGCACCGTTGCGCCCAACCAGACAGGGAATTTCCACCATAGCGTCCGCATCAAAGTTGGGGATAGCGCCCTGATTAGGCACAATGAGCAGCATACGCTCTTGGGTATTGAAGGCGATCGCGGTCGCCAGATCGACAATATAGGAAGCATGTTCGTCTATTTCCAACTCTCCGGCGGATGAATGCCCGGCATCGGTGATTGCCCTGCAGGCGCTGAACACCTGCTTTTCACGATGCTCCATGACCTCATTAGCGCGGGTGCGTTCAGGGTTGGAATGCGCGACCACATAATCTGGGAACAAATAATATTTCAGATAGGTATTGGGCAACGTCTGGGGATCCAGCGCTTGCACATCGCGCGCCTTCAGGAAAGTATCCTTCCAGCTGGACTCCACTGATGACGATCCAGAGGGCGGAACATAGCCGTACTTTGCCACGTACTCACGCAGCTGTGGCATTAAATCATTCCCCTTCAAATCTTCAACAGCGGTCCACCAGCCAAAATGATTGAGCCCGTAGTAGCGCACCCGCATTTGCTTGCGGTCTTGCAGACCGACAATTTTTGCCATCCGACTTTCAATACCAATCGGCATGTCACAAATATTCAGGATTTTAGCCTCAGGTCGCAGGCGTCGCGTTGCCTCAGCCACGATGGCGGCCGGGTTGGAATAATTCAGCATCCAGGCGTCGGGTGAGTACTGTTGCATATAATCGACAAGCTCAAGGACGCCGCCGATTGAGCGCATGCCATAGGCAATACCACCCGGCCCACAGGTTTCCTGGCCCAGAACACCATGACGCAAGGGGATTTTTTCATCTTGCTCACGCATGGGATATTTACCCACCCGAATATGCGCCATGACAAAATCGACGTCACTGAATGCTTCCTGCGGATCGGTGGTATAGCTGAACACAATGTCAGCTGCCTGTTCCTGCAAGATAATCTTACAGGCCCGGGCAATGGTTTCCTGACGGGCCGCGTCATTGTCGTAAAACTTCAGCTGGCGTAAAGGAAAGCGGTGCCGGTTCGCCAGGAGCATTAGCACAATACCCGGCGTAAAGGTGCTACCGCCGCCCGCAATTAAAACTGAGAATGTCTTCATAAAGGTTTCTCCATGGTAAGTGTTGCTTCAGACCGGGCCGGGTCTTTCATTTGGCTTTCAAGTTGCTCGCGCACCTGGGGGACCTGTAAGCCCACAATGACCTGAATACTGTTGCCACGCCGGACGACACCGTGGGCGCCCAGCGCCATAAACGCGGCATCGTTCTGCGTTTTGGCCTCATCGACCAGTGTTATCCGCAGGCGCGTGGCGCAGTTGTTGATGCTGGCTATATTGCTGGCCCCACCCAGCGCATTCAGAAAACCCCAAGCCTGATCGCGTTGCGGGTTATGCCCGCCCGGGGAAGCTGGCGCTGCTCGCGCTGCCCGATAGTCGGCCTTGTTGTAAAGCCTGACGTCACTGTCCTCCCGACCGGGTGTTTTCAGGTTCAGCCGCAGGATGAGTTGGTGAAAAACCACGAAGTAGAGCCCCGTGAAAACCAGGCCTATACCGATTTGGGTAAAGATCATGCCGGCATGGTTAGGGAACATTGGGATCCAGTTTTGCGGCAGAAACTGGTCCAGTAAGCCGCCACCGTAGTTCCCCACCACACCGCACATATACATTGCTGTCGCCATGCTGGCGGCCAGCACAGCGTGCACCGCAAACAGCAGAGGCGAAATAAACAGGAAGGTAAACTCCAGGGGTTCAGTGATGCCGACCAGAACGGCTGTCAACGTGGCCGGAATTAACAACCCTGCGACTTTGACCCGGTGACGCGCTGAGGCTGTCGAATAGAGCGCCAACGCAATCCCCACTGCGCCGAAGACTTTTGCGTTGCCATGAAGCGCGAAACCGCCCTCAGGAAACAGTTGTTTGAGTGGTTGCGTACTCTGGCTGAAGGCCTGCAGATGCTCTGCCCAGTAAACCTGGATGCCGCCTTCAACCACTGCCGGGCCAAAGATAAAAGGCCCATAAATAAAGTGGTGCAGTCCTGTCGGGATCAGGATACGTTCCAGAAAGGTATAAACCCACACGCCAACCGCGCCCGCATCGCGTAAAAACTGTTGAAGCGACTCGATGCCCATTTGAATTTTGGGCCAGCCAAACAGCGTTAACCAGGCACAGGGGATCATCGCTAAGAAGGCAACAATGACGACAAAAGATGAGCCCTGAAAAATACCCAGAAAAACCGGAAGCGGTTTTTCAAAATAACGATTGTGCAGAGCCGTCACCAGACCGGCAATGACGATGGCACCGATGATGCTGGTATCCAGTGTTTTTATCCCCGCGATCATGGCCAGTCCGCTTCCGGCTTCTGTTCCTTTGGAAAAATCGACGGCAAAAAAATCGCCCCAGGTGCTGCCCATGGCATTAATTAAATAATTCCAGGTTAAAAAACTGACGACAACGGCCAGACATGCTCGCCCCTGAGCCTGTTTTGCCAACCCCACCGGGAGGCCAACCGCGAATATTAACGGCATGTTTCTAAAAACCGTCCATCCGCCCTCTTCAATAATGAAGACAATTTGATTAAATAAACTCTCTGGATGCGTTAATGCTTCCCCTACAAATAAAGGGTTGCGTAACATAATGGAAAGACCAACGATGATACCGGCGAAGGGAAATAATAATACCGGCGTAAACATGGCGCCGCCAAAGCGCTGTATTTGACTGAGCATTTAAGTTCCTCACGTAACGATTATAAGGATATATCGTTAAAGTCAATGTAAACGCAGCCAAAATAAGGCAGTCACGCCTCTGGCAGAGTGAGACATTAACGACTTCGTGAGCGCCCTCATGGTTTTAATTTTCATCATGACGTCTATTTTCATGGCAATAACTAGACATCTCACAGCGCGGCTATAGGAAATAAAAAATCTATTTATTTATCCCCCTGCACGCATTAACTTTATGCCAGGCCTGTTGACGGTTATGTCTCCCTCTCAGGAGGTACAAAAGTGATCTATAAATTTATCGCTGACAAACTGCGTCTCCGGCTAAATTCGCCCTTTGTCGCGGTCGGGAGTGCTATTCCGGCTGAAAAAGTGCTCGCCACAGAGTTTGGCGTGGCGAGAATGACCTTGCGTAAGGCAATAGATTTACTGGTCAGAGAGGGGTTGCTGGAGCGACGGCATGGCAGCGGAACCTACGTGTCCGCAAAGGATATCAGTCATGAAACCAGTTCGCTCACCGGGCTGGCAGAAGTCTTACGTCTGCAGGGAAAAGAGGTGATCAGTAAGGTACTGGCGTTCGAGTTAATCGCCGCGCCTCCCGCCATAGCCGATCAGTTACGCATAAACAGTGGTGAACGCCTCTTTTTCTCACGTCGGTTACGTTATGTTGATGAAAAGCTGCTGATGCTCGAAGAAAGTTATATGCCAGTGAAAATATTCCCTGACCTTAGCCTGGCCCATTTGGAAAAATCTAAATTTGACTATATCGAGCAGGAGTGTGGCATTGTTTTAGAGGGCAATTATGAGTCATTAAGACCGGTTTTATCCGATAAGCGCCTGTCGCACCTGATGGATATCGCTGAAAAAACCCTCCTACTCAGAGTCGATTCGCTTTCATACAGCAATACGGGCTCATTTATCAACTACGCCGTGATGTACAGAAACACCCACGATTATCAGGTTAACTACCATTTACGACGCACGGGTTGAGTGATCAGAGATGTCAGTACGCTTCATCAATGCGCCAGAGCGCCTCTCAGGTGTAATATAATCGCCCGTTCGAATCACAGGTGCCTTGCGTGAGAGTGAATCTGGCTCACACCCTGCAGCAGGGGGCTATATTTATTGGGGACAGGTGAACGTGTCGTCTTATCTGTGCATTTACGAAAAACGCCACACATTAGGAAAATGACAAGAATTATTTCAAATCAAGGTCAGCGCAGTGCTGCCCTCGCCGTTCATATATCGCGCCAGCGCGCTGCTGTGTTTACTAAAAGCATTTTAAATATCAATTACCCTCTCCTGATTACCTGCACTCAATTGATTAATTGAACTTATAAGTCCTTTTAAAGGACCATTACTCTGGAAACTTCCACCCTGCTTGCGGAATTTACTGTTTCAGAAATATGTCTATTTTATTAATTTTTTACACGTCTTTTGCCGATAAGAACGCTGAACTTAACTTTCAGGAATTCTAAGATGAAAATCTCCACGCGTCTGGCAATCGGTTTTGGCCTGTTAATTCTGCTTTTTATTATCTGTATTACTATTTCTTTTAAAGCACTGCATTCCGCCAGCACCGGTATGGATGATGCGGTCAATGTTAAGATGCGAAAATATCAGCTCGCCGTTGATATGCGAGATGAACTGAGAGACATGGCGATTGCCGCGAGAAACCTCGCGCTTCTCAGCGATGCGAAAGCCATGCAGCCAGAGTGGGAGAGGCTGAAACTGCAAAAAGCAGCTTACTTAAAAAATCGTGAAGCGCTTGAAACAATCATGCGTAAGGATTCCACGCCCGCCGGACGTGCTGCGCTGGAAAAACTTCAAGCCAATGAAGCGCAGGTGATTTCCGGTCTGGAAAAGGCCGGTCAGTTTGGCCTGGATAACCGTCCTCAGGAAGCCACAAATTATCTGATGGTGACGGTGCGACCTGCTCAGCGTGCGTTACTCAGTTCACTTGGTGAAATGACCAACGTTCAGTTGAATAACAGTCGCAACGCGGTGGAAGAAAATAATCGTTCAACCCGAACCTCAACACTCGTTTTGGTTATCCTGGGCCTGCTTTCCGTCGTTTTTTCTGTCGCCACCGGATGGATGATTACCCGTTTACTGATGCGCCAGTTAGGGGGCGAGCCTGCTCAGGCCCAAACCATTGCGGCGGCCATTGCTAACGGCGATCTGACCTCGGCGGTGCACCTGCGTCCTAAGGATACGTCAAGTCTGCTGGCATCCCTTGACGGAATGCAGGCTAAACTTCGCGGCCTGGTTGTCGAAATCAAAGATTCTTCAGCTAACGTTGCGCTTGCCGCCGATGAAATCGCGCAAGGAAATACCGAATTATCGTCCCGTACTGAAGAGCAGGCTGCCGCGCTTCAGGAAACCGCTGCCAGCATGGAACAGTTAACCGCGACGGTGAAGAGTAATGCCTCCGGGGCACAGCATACAGCCACATCAGCTCGCGAAACGGCCAATCTGGCTCAACGCGGCGAAGCAGATATGCAGCGGATGTCGGCAACCATGAAAGACATTTCAGACAGTGCTGCGAAGATTCGTGATATAACCGGCGTGATTGAAGGCATTGCTTTTCAGACCAACATTCTGGCGCTCAATGCTGCCGTTGAGGCCGCGCGTGCTGGTGAGCAAGGGCGCGGGTTTGCCGTGGTGGCTGGCGAAGTCAGAAATCTGGCCCAGCGCAGTGCTACCGCCGCGAAGGAAATTAAAACCTTGATTGAACAGGCCGTTCAGCAGGTTGAAACCGGCGTAACCGTCGCGAGTGGAACCGGTCAAAGTATACTGAAAATCGTTAACATGGTGGGTGAACTGGCAACGGCTATGGATGAGATCTCGCTGGCCTCTTCCGAACAGATGCAGGGGATTTCTCAGGTGAGCGTCGCCGTGGGCCAGATGGACAGCGTTACTCAGAACAACGCCGCACTGGTTGAGGAATCATCGTCCGCTTCACAATCCCTTTCTGAGCAGGCACACGCGCTGCGCGGTATGGTAGAAGCGTTCCGGGTGTAAACGCCCTTTCGCACAGGAGGGAGAAACGCGATCGCGCCGGTTTCGTTTCTGCCATCCTGTTGCGTGAGCCGGGCCAGTAGCGTGCGGCCTGGTGAACACCATCCCCGCTGTCTGGGCCGTCATGGTGAGCGTTGAAAGGCAAAAAAAGACCGAACACGATTCCTGTATTCGGTCCAGGGAAATGGCTCTCAAGGAGCCGTGCGCTAAAAGTTGGCATTAATAGAGGCTTTCGCCTTGCTTCTAAAGCGTAGGACAACGCGCCAGATTTTCCAGCCAGCGCCGCGGCTCAGACCATAAACCCGACAGGTTTGTGACCCGTAAGACAAATTTGCGCACTCTTGCCTGCGTCGTCTTATTTTGTGCACAGCGCCTGTGCACGGTCCACGACAGGTTGCAGACTCATCATCCGATCCGGATGCGCTTTATCCGGCGCCTGAATCACGCTGATGGGCTGTGCCTTCACCCGCTTAGCGTTGACCTGAGCCTCCGCCTTCTCATTAAGCGGGTACTGCATCAGCGTGCTGGGATTGATGGCAAACAGCGATCCATCTTTCTCACAGGTCAGCATCACCTCTTCACGATTAAACGGCCACTTGTCTTTACCAATTTCGAAACGGCTGACGGTGATGATTTGTGCCGCTGCTGCCTGACCAGCCAGCGTTAATAACAGCAGTGTGGGGATCGCTTTCTTCAGCAACATAACTTACCTTTATGGGGTTTTCATCATTCAGGTTGGTGACAACGTAGCAAACACGCTGACCAACCCCACTACGCCGCATGCCAGCACAATTTCCAGCTGGGTCATGCGAATAAACAGTCGTTGTGCGGCAAGGCCCGCGATGTGAAAGCGCGGCACCAGCCAGTAACGATTCCAGAGCGCAATCAGCACCATAAGCATGACCAGCCCTGCCTTGCACAACAACAGTACAACATAATCGTTGAGATGCCAGTTTGCTGGCGCCCCGGCAATCAGCAGGCTGTTAACGATACCGGTAATTATCGTTAAGGCGACGGCAACGTGACCATAACGGGAAAAACGCATCATGGTGCGGATTGCGGCTGTCCGGTATTCGATGTTACGCGCCATGCGCATCAACACCAACACAGGCACTAACCCGCCCGCCCAAAAGGCGGCGGAGAGAAGATGTAAGGCCTGGTTACTTTGTTGCAGGAGCCCGGCGATACCCTCGCGCATGGCGGCATGGCCCGTTAGCGCCAGACAGCCTGTCTGTAGCAGGCCAGTTAACAGCCAAACCTGCTGACGGGGGCGGTCACGCATGACAATCGCAGCCACGCTACACAGCGAAAAGAGGAGCTGCCATTGCCACACGGAGCCCCAGCGGGTTGAAAATACCGCCAGCCACACAGCCGTCTCTGACAAATTGTGCCAGTCACCACTCATCAACACATTTTGTGTGGCCAGCATCGCCAGTGCCGACAGCAGGGCCAGCCATGTACTCCACTTCATTAGCGGAAATAATCGCGCGGCCAGCGAGGTTCGAAAGGCAACCGGTGCCAGCAACCTGCTGTAAAAGGCACTGCCAACCAGCAACATTAATGCCGTGAAATGCAGTGCGCGCAGCACCAGCCACAACAGGGTCACGGTTTTATTTCACGGTGAAGATATAGCTTCCGTGCGTTTTGTGCCCGTCAACGGACAGCACGTGCCAGTTTACCTGATAAGCGCCCTGCGCCAGCGGCTGGGCAAAATCAACCCGCAGGCGGTCGTGCTGCTTGCCATCCAGCCGGGCCTTTTCACCCACGGCTTTATGCTGTGCATTCATGACGTCAACGCCACTGAATGCGGCTTCAACGTCTTCGGTGAAGCTCAGCGTAATGTGTTGCGGCGTAGGCGTTACCGCCGCGTTGGCTGCCGGCACCGACGACGCTAAATGGGCGTGCGCCAGTGCAAGCTGACTAAACACCATTGTGCCGGTGGCGATCAGAGCCAGCACCCCACGTGAAATCGCGGTTTTTTTCATCTCTTCATCCTGTTAACGGCGGCAAAGGCCACGAACGTGGCGCAAGAATACGCCGCTGAAATTTAACTGTCGAGGCCAGCAATGCTATCCTGTCCCTTGCGCCAGGAGGAGGAAAACATTACTTTTGGTCACGCTTATCGGGAGAATATCATGAGTCACAACCTTGCCTTGCTGTCGCAGGAAGAGAAAGACAAAGTCAATGTCGATCTGGCTGCAGCAGGCGTTGCTTTTAAAGAGCGCTACAACATGCCTGTCGTGGCAGAAATGGTCGCCAACGAACAACCTGAAGCCCTGCGGGACTGGTTTCGTCAGCGTTTAATGCATTACCGCCAGGCCTCTCTCAACCTGTCACGCCTGCCCTACGAGCCTAAACAGAAATAATGATGCTACGCGTTATCGATACGGAAACCTGCGGACTGCAGGGCGGCGTGGTTGAGGTTGCATCGGTAGATGTGATCGACGGCCAAATCGTCAATCCAATGAGCGATCTTGTCTCACCCGATCGCCCCATCAGTCGTCAGGCCATGGCCGTGCACCGCATTACTGAAGCCATGGTGATGGGCAAACCGCCCATTGAAGAGGCCATCCTGCGCTACCACGGCAGTCCCTTTTACGTGGCCCACAACGCCAGCTTTGACCGCCGGATGTTGCCGGAAATGCACGGCGAGTGGATCTGTACCATGACGCTGGCTCGTCAGCTATGGCCCGGCATTAAATACGGTAATCAGGCGCTCCGGCACAGCCTCAAGCTGGATGTGACGCCGCCAGCGGATTTGCATGCTCACCGGGCGCTGTACGACTGCTACGTGACGGCCGCGCTGCTCATTCGAATTATGGAACTGTCCGGCTGGCGTGCGGACGAAATGAGTCTGCGCTCGCAGCCTGCCGCGCAGCGTGATGATGTGCTGCCGTTTGGTAAATATCGTGGTCAGGCGCTGGCCGTGGTGGCCCGAAAAGATCCGGGTTACCTGAAATGGATGCTGGATAACGTGAAAGATTTGCGCCCACCGTTACGGCAGGCGCTGCGCAAGTGTCTTAGTCAGCTTCCGTAAGCGCGGCCGGAGGCAAACTGCCCTGAGCAAGGGCGATGATGAAGGTGAGCTCCAGGGCAACGCCTTCATAGGCCTTGTAGCGCCCAGACTTACCGCCATGCCCCGAGTCCATATCGGTGCAGAGCAGCAGCAGGTTATCATCGGTTTTATATTCACGCAGCTTAGCCACCCATTTTGCCGGTTCCCAGTATTGTACCTGTGAATCATGCAGGCCGGTTGTCACCAGCAGGTGGGGGCAGGTTTTCGCCGCAACGTTGTCATATGGGCTGTATTGCCGGATATAGCGATAGTACTCCGCGTCATTCGGATTACCCCACTCGTCATATTCCCCGGTCGTCAGTGGAATAGACTCATCAAGCATCGTGGTGAGCACATCAACAAAAGGCACCTGCGCAACCACACCGTGATAGCGCGTGGGCGCCAGATTCATGACTGCGCCCATCAGCAATCCCCCTGCACTTCCTCCCATCGCATAGAGCCGGTCCGGGTGCCCGAATCCACGCGCCACGAGCCCGTTTGTCACGTCGATAAAATCGGTGAAGCTGTTCATCTTATTGAGCAGGCGGCCACCGTCATACCACTGCTGCCCCATCTCCCCGCCGCCTCGCACATGCACCAGCGCATAGATGAACCCGCGGTCCAGCAGGCTGAGCCGACTGACGCTAAAGTCAGCGTCCATGCTACTGCCATAGGCGCCATAGCCATACACCAGCATGGGGTTCTGCCCTTTCTGAAAATGGGTGCGGTGGTACACCAGCGAGACCGGCACTTCTGTGCCGTCAGAAACGGTGATCCAATGGTGCTCGCTTTTGTACTCATCCGGATTGAAGTCTTTGACCGCACTTTGTTTTAAGATGCGACGTTCCCCCGTATCCATATCCAGTTCAAACAGCGTGGCGGGCGTGGTCATGGACGAATAGCCATAGCGCAGCTTACTGGTGCGCGGCGTAGGATTGTAAGCCAGCCAGGTAACGTAAGTGGGATCGTCAAACGCAATGCCGCTGGTTTCTCCCGTCTCCCAGTTGATTTGCCGCAGGCTGGTCAGCCCACGCTGGCGCTCCTCTACCACCAGCCAGTCACGAAAAAGCTGGAAATCCTCCATTACGATATGGTCGCGCGCGGGGATCACGGTTTGCCAGCGCGCTTCATCCAGATAATGGCTACGGTAGAGTCCGAAATTTTTACCCTCGCGATTCGAGCGGATGAAGAACGTGTGATCATAATGATCAAGACTGTATTCATGATCGCGCCGCCGGGGCAAAAAAACCTGCGGAAGGGCGTCCGGGAAATCCGCATCGATCAGCTGAATCTCGCTGCTGCTGGTGCTGTATAGCACGATCAGGATGAACTGTTTCGACGTGGTTTTATGAATGCTGAGGTGATAGGTATCGTCTTTTTCTTCGTACACGAGCCGATCGTCGTGCTGGGGCGTACCCAACTCATGCCGCCATAGCTGATAAGGCAACAGGGTTTGCGGATGTTTACGAACGTAATAGAGGGTGCGTGAATCATTCGCCCACGCAAAGCTGGACGAGGCATCGTTAAGCACTTCCGGATACCAACTCCCACTGTCCAGATTGCGAAAACGAATGCCGTACTGCCGCCGGGAAAGGAAGTCCTCTGCCACTGCCAGCACCCGGTTATCCGGGCTGATGTGCAGTGCGCCCATAGTATAAAAATCACTGTGTGATGCGCGCTGATTCGCATCCAGCAGCAGTGTCCACGGGTCGCTCTCATCGCTGTCAGCGGGCTGTCGGTAATAGGCGGCATATTCATTGCCGCTTTCATACCGGCTTTGATAGCGATAACCATTTTTCACATAGGGTACTGAGTGGTCCTGCGGCGGCAGGCGATCGATAATCTCATGCAGAATGCGATTCTGTAAGGGCTGTTGTGAGCCCATGATTTTCTGGCCGTAATTGTTCTCAGCGCGTAAATAGTCCAGCACCTCGCTGTTTTCACGCCTGTCGTCACGTAGCCAGTAATAATTGTCGATGCGCGTTTCGCCATGCAGCGATAATTCGTAAGGGATTTTTTTTGCGCTCGGTGCTTTCATGTCATCCGTCCCGCTGAATGTAATGAACACTAAGCGTGGCACTAATGTAAAGAGATGCCAAGTAAAGTGAAGGTAATGTGAGGTTGTGCAGGGCCATATCGCTGGCCCTGTGCGGTTAGCCCGCTTTCTGCTGCAGGATATCCTGCTGAATGCCGTCACGCACATCCTGCGGGATTTTTAGCGCATCGCCCAGGGCGGAAAGATAGCTGCGCTCCATGAAGTGGTCCACATCAATGGCGGCGCAGCTCAGAAAATAGAGTTCAAGCGCCTCTTCTTCATTTTTGACGTCCGCCGCGAGCCACTCGGGGTCCAGCGGTCGCTGCATGGCCTGCTGGATGAGTTTTTCGGCATCCTGACCATAGCCAGCCTCGTGAATATTATGCTCAATCGCCGCGCGTTCCCGATCGTCAATATGGCCATCGCTTTTAGCAGCAAAAACCAGCGCGGTCACCAGCCGCTCCGCCCGCTGATCCACTGGCGTTTGCAACTCACCAAAGCCGGGATCGTTTTGATGCGTTTCGCGTACCCGCTGCTTATATTTGTTCCACAGCACGGCACCCGCCGCGGCCCCGCCGCCGATAATCAAAGCCTGACCGCCATATTTCGTTAACAACTTTCGGGATGACTTACTGGCCACCAGCATGGCTGCCAGCCCGCCTAAAGCCCCCGGCGCCAGCATATCGCTTAATCCTCCGCTGGATTTACCCTCGCTGCTTTTTTTAGCCAGTACCGATTGAATCTGTTGCAGCCAGTTATTCATCATCATCTCCCTTTACCATTCAGAAACAACATCATTACCAAAAAGATGTCAGGAAACGTCAGAGCAGGAAAAGTAGCGCAAACCCAGGCAAACAAGCTGAAGGGTGAGAACGCAAACGTTTTCGTATATACTGCGCGCGCATTTTGACTGCTTCGATTTTAGGGGAATTTATGACGACTCTTGGAACTGCGCTGCGCCCTGGTGCAACGCGCGTAATGCTGTTGGGCTCCGGTGAGCTGGGGAAAGAAGTTGCGCTGGAATGTCAGCGCCTGGGTGTGGAAGTGATTGCCGTTGACCGCTACGCTGATGCACCTGCCATGCATGTTGCTCATCGCAGCCACGTGATTAATATGCTGGATGGTGACGCGCTGGCCGCGGTGATTGCGCAGGAAAAGCCTCACTTCGTCGTACCCGAAATTGAAGCTATTGCGACTGAAAAACTCCTGGAGCTGGAACAGCAAGGCCAGCACGTTGTGCCGACCGCCCGCGCGGCGCGCCTGACCATGAACCGAGAGGGCATTCGCCGTCTGGCAGCAGAAGAGCTCGCGCTTCCCACTTCCCACTACCGTTTTGCCGACAGCAAAGATAATTTCGTGTCTGCCGCCGCCGAAATTGGTTTTCCGTGCATCGTGAAGCCAGTGATGAGCTCTTCAGGTAAAGGTCAGAGCTTTATCCGGGATGCCAGCCAGCTGGAAAAAGCCTGGGACTATGCGCAGCAGGGCGGCCGTGCGGGTGCCGGGCGCGTTATCGTGGAAGGCGTGGTGAAGTTTGATTTTGAAATCACCCTGTTAACGATCAGTGCCGTTGACGGCATTCATTTCTGTGCCCCCATTGGTCATCGCCAGGAAGACGGGGATTACCGTGAATCATGGCAACCTCAGCAAATGAGTGAGCTGGCGCTGCAGCGTGCGCAGCACATTGCGGAAACCGTGGTGAAAGCGCTGGGTGGCTATGGGCTGTTTGGCGTAGAGCTGTTTGTCTGCGGCGACGAAGTGGTGTTCAGCGAAGTCTCCCCTCGCCCGCACGATACCGGTATGGTGACGCTGATTTCACAAGATCTGTCTGAATTCGCGCTTCATGTGCGTGCGTTCCTTGGCCTGCCGATTGGCGCCGTTCGCCAGTATGGTCCTTCCGCGTCAGCTGTTATCCTGCCGCAGTTGACCAGTCAGAACGTGCAGTTCGTCAATGTGGAGGCGGCATTGGGTTCAGGTTTGCAGCTGCGCCTGTTTGGCAAACCTGAAATCGACGGTCAGCGCCGTTTAGGTGTTGCCCTGGCCAGTGCGGATACAACTGAAGAAGCCGTTGCGCGTGCCGTTGCCAGCGCGGCGGCTGTCAGCGTTCAGGGATAGTGCCATTGCGGTGAGTCAGTGACTCACCGCTCGCGTTTGACTTCCCGCCGGAGATTACTCCGCGCCAGCGACAGCGTCGCGCGCCAGTTGCGTGATTCGCTGCCAGTCGCCCGCTTCCAGTGCATCGTTTGGCACCAGCCAGGAACCGCCGATACAGAGCACGCTTTTGAGAGCCAGATAGTCGCGGTAATTTGTCGGTGAGATACCGCCCGTCGGGCAGAAGCGTACCTGAGGGAAAGGCCCGCCGATGGCCTGCAACGCTTTTACTCCACCGTTCGCTTCCGCAGGGAAAAACTTGAATTCCCGCAAACCATAGTCCATGCCGGTCATCAATTCTGACACGGTGCTAATGCCGGGAATCAGCGGAATCGGGCCTTCAACGGCGGCCTTAAGCAGAGACTCGGTAATCCCCGGGCTAATGACGAACTGGGCACCCGCCTGCGTGACTTCCTGCAGCTGTTGGGTGTTAAGCACGGTGCCGGCTCCCACAATGGCGTCAGGTACGTTTTTAATGATGGCGCGCAGGGCATCCATCGCCACAGGGGTGCGCAACGTGACCTCAAGTACCTTGACGCCACCGGCGACCAGGGCCTGAGCCATGGGAACGGCATGTTCCAGCTTGTTAACCACAATCACCGGTACGACCGGTCCGGTTTTCAGAATCTGTTCGGCACTCGTTTTCCAGTTTTTCATCACGTCCCCTGATGGATAACATTGGGAGCAGCACGGCGAGGACATCGCCAGGCCAGCCCGGTTAACAGCGCTACTACCATACAGGATCCGCCGTTTGCCCGTCTATGACCGGGAAGGATTTTTAAAACGGCAGTTCATTTTTGAGAGTTGGTGCAAAAAAAAGCCCGCTCGCGGCGGGCTGGGTGGTTATTCAAATTCGTTCCAGGAGCGGCCATCACGCGTAATCATTGCCACAGAGGCCACCGGCCCCCATGTTCCCGCCTGATAAGGCTTGGATGAGTCGCCGTCGGCTGCCCAGGCATCGATGATGGAATCCACATAGGTCCATGCCGCTTCCACTTCATCGCGACGCACAAACAGCGCCTGAATACCGCGCATGGATTCCAGCAATAAGCGCTCATAAGCATCGGCCAGATGAGACTGATTGAAGGTTTCTGAGTAGCTCAGATCCAGCTTGGTGGTTTGCAGTTTGTGTTTATGATCAAGACCCGGCACTTTGTTCAGGATCTCAATATCCACGCCTTCATCAGGCTGCAGGCGAATAGTGAGTTTGTTCTGCGGCAACTGGGAGTAGGAATCCTTAAACAGGTTCATCTCCGGGTTTTTGAAATACACCACGACTTCTGAGCATTTGGTCGGAAGACGTTTACCGGTACGCAGGTAGAACGGCACGCCTGCCCAACGCCAGTTATCGATGTCCACGCGAATAGCCACAAAGGTTTCGGTGGCGCTGGTCTTATTGGCACCCTCTTCTTCCAGATAGCCTGGCACTTTCTTGCCCTGAACGAAGCCAGAGGTGTACTGACCACGTACCGTTTTTTCGCGGACGTTGGTTTGATCGATAGGACGCAGCGAGCGCAGCACTTTCACTTTTTCATCACGAATACTGTCGGCGCTGAGATCGGAAGGCGGTGACATGGCGATCATCGTCAGAACCTGTAACAGATGGTTCTGAATCATATCGCGCATCTGGCCCGCTTTATCAAAGTAGCCCCAGCGTCCTTCAATACCCACTTCTTCCGCCACGGTAATCTGCACGTGATCGATCGTGCGGTTATCCCAGTTATTAACAAAAATGGCATTAGCAAAGCGCAGCGCTAACAGGTTAAGAACCGTTTCTTTGCCCAGATAGTGGTCAATACGGAAAACCTGACTCTCATCAAAGTACTCACCCACGCTGTCGTTAATTTCTTTTGAGGTTTCCAGCGAGGTACCGAGCGGTTTTTCCATGACAACACGCGCGGGTTTAGCGTTCAGCTTTGCCGTGCCCAGTCCCTGACAGATCGCACCGAAGGTGCTGGGCGGCATGGCAAAATAGTTAATGGTGGTACGGCTTTTCTGGTCCAGCATCTTACCCAGGCGTGGGAAGTGCGACGTATCGTTTACATCAAGGTTACAGAAATCGAGACGGTTGCTGAGCTTGTCCCAGAGTGCTTCATCGATCTTTTCCTTCATGAAGGTTTCTAACGCCTCACGCACCACTTTGGTGTATTCGGCTTTATCCCACTCGGCACGGCCCACGCCGATGATGCGGGTTTCTTCATGAATCTGGCCCGCTTTCTCTAACTGATACAGCGAGGGCAACAGTTTACGACGGGCGAGATCGCCTTTGGCGCCGAAAATTACCAGATCGCATGCCTGGGCTATTTGTGTTACCGCCATTTTCCTCTCCTCGTTGCAGGATTGTCCCGGTGGCGTTGCGTCCTGAGCACCGGGTCCAAGTTGTCATTTTCTTTCAGCACAATGTACTTTTTTCCCCAGGCCAGGTAAACCAGCCTGCGGCGTCACGACGCTAACTCTGCACCCAATTAGCGTCTGGGGTATGTTGACACGTGCGCTTTCAGTTATTTTTCTGTGTCAAATATTGTCTGGCTAAAATCCAGTACGGGCCTGATTATCGCAAAAAAAAGGGCCGCAGACTTATCAGACCTTGCGCCCACCTCGGTCAGGCGGGGTATATTCTCCGTTAATTTCCTGTAACAACAGTAATTATTCATATTAACAGATATTCCACGCTTATCAGGTCAGGACTATGTTGGATAAAATTCGGGTGCAGATGAGTGCGCTCAGTAAGTCAGAGCGTAAAGTGGCACAACATATCCTTGCTTCTCCGGAGCAGGCGATACATTCCAGTATTGCTACGCTGGCACGGGCGGCGGAAGTGAGTGAGCCCACCGTCAACCGGTTTTGCCGCCATCTTGGCACGGCGGGTTTTCCCGACTTCAAGCTTCAACTTGCTCAGGCGCTGGTCAAGTCCCCTAACTGGCTCAGTCGGGACGTGCAGGAAGATGACAGCGTTGAGCGTTACAGTGAGAAAATATTCGATTCTGCCCTGGCCGGGCTTCAGCGGGTGCGGGAGCATCTCGATCTTGCCGCGCTGCAGCAGGCCGTGAGCCATCTGACGCATACCGATAAAATCACTTTTTTTGGTTTAGGTGCCTCCGCTGTGGTGGCACACGACGCCTTCAACAAGTTTTTACGCTTCAACCTGCCGGTTATCTGGTCAGATGATGTGGTGATGCAGCGAATGAGCTGTATCAACAGCCGCGACAAAGAGGTGTTTGTTTTGATCTCTCATACCGGCCGTACCCGCAACATGGTTGAGCTAGCGCAGATGGCAAAGGCCAACGGCTCGACCGTTATCGCCATTACCTCAGCCGGATCGCCACTTGCCCATGAAGCCTCGCTGGCGCTGCTCGTCGATGTGCCCGAGGATACCGATATCTATCTGCCGATGGTGTCCAGGCTGGCTCAACTCACCGTGATCGACCTGCTGGCGACCGGTTTTACCCTGGAACGGGGGCCCGCTTTCAGGCAGAACCTGAAGCGGGTAAAAGAGGCGCTAAAGTCATCTCGTTACGACAAACCCGCCATTGCCGATAACGATAGCGTCTGATCTCTGTGCCCTGGGTTCATTTTCCCGATACCGCGTAAAAGCGATCGGAAAAGTGACATCATATGCGCCTGGTCAATTAAGCTTTCGCTAATGCCGTGAGGGGGATGACTTCCTTGATGAGTCTCAGTATTGTATCTAACAAAATCGCCCTTTCTCGACAGGGTTATGGCGCAGTGCCACAGTTCTGACACACTCGAATGTATAATAATACCTCTGTGTGGTAAGCAGTACCTGATGGGCTAACACCTTAAAATGTAACGATTCAGCTCAGTTCCAAACTCCAAAGGAATCCCTATGTCTCGACGTTTAAGAAGAACCAAGATCGTAACTACCCTCGGCCCAGCCACTGACCGCGACAACAACCTCGAAAAAATCATTGCAGCTGGCGCCAACGTCGTGCGTCTTAACTTTTCTCACGGCACGGCTGAAGATCATCAGTTGCGTGCTGATAAAGTCCGTCAGATTGCCGCAAAACTGGGACGTCATGTTGCCATTCTGGGCGATTTGCAAGGCCCTAAGATCCGTGTCTCGACCTTCAAAGAAGGCAAAGTGTTTCTGAACGTCGGCGATCGTTTCCTGCTGGACGCGGCGATGGGTAAAGGCGAAGGCGACAAAGAGCGCGTGGGCATCGACTATAAAGGTCTGCCTGAAGACGTGGTGCCTGGCGATATTCTGTTGCTGGATGATGGTCGCGTACAGTTAAAGGTGCTGGAAGTTCAGGGCGTAAAAGTCTTTACTGAAGTTACGGTCGGCGGCCCGCTCTCCAACAATAAAGGGATCAACAAACTGGGCGGCGGGTTATCAGCCGAAGCCCTGACCGAAAAAGACAAAGCAGACATCATCACCGCAGCCAAAATCAATGTGGATTACCTGGCCGTTTCTTTCCCGCGCTGTGGTGAAGACATGCACTATGCGCGCCGTCTGGCGCGCGACGCAGGCTGTGATGCGCTGATGGTGGCGAAGGTAGAACGTGCTGAAGCCGTTGCCTCGCAGGAGGCGATGGACGACATCATTCTGGCCTCAGACGTGGTCATGGTGGCCCGTGGCGATCTTGGCGTTGAAATCGGCGATCCGGAACTGGTGGGTATTCAGAAGGCGCTTATCCGCCGCGCCCGTCAGCTTAACCGTACCATCATCACGGCAACCCAGATGATGGAATCCATGATTACCAATCCAATGCCCACCCGCGCTGAAGTCATGGACGTTGCCAACGCCGTGCTGGACGGCACCGATGCCGTGATGCTCTCTGCTGAAACCGCCGCAGGCCAGTACCCGGCTGAAACGGTCGCGGCGATGGCAAAAGTGTGTCTGGGTGCAGAAAAAATCCCCAGCGTGAACGTCTCTAAACACCGCCTTGACGTGCAGTTTGACAACATCGAAGAAGCCATCGCGATGTCAGCCATGTACACGGCCAACCATCTGCAGGGCGTGACCGCCATTATTACGATGACGGAATCAGGCCGTACGCCGTTGATGACCTCGCGCATCACCTCTGGCCTGCCGATTTTCGCCATGTCGCGCCACGAGCGCACGCTGAACATCACGGCGCTGTTCCGTGGCGTGACGCCGGTATTCTTCGACAGCAATAATGAGGGCGTAGCAAACGCGCACGACGCGGTTAATCTGCTGCGTGATAAAGGCTTTCTGCTGTCGGGTGACCTTGTCGTGGTCACCCAGGGTGACGTGATGGGCGCAACCGGAACAACCAACACAGGTCGTGTGCTGCGCGTCGATTAATTCCGCCTTTTTCTCATCACCTGTATTACCATTGGAAACGCGACTGCCCTGCAGTCGCGTTTTTGTTTTTTCACAAGGAGGCCAGATGGCCCGTTACCAACCCATCAGCCAGCTTACGGGGCGCATAATGCTGTTCCCACTGGCTATGGTGCTCTACGAGTTTGCAACCTATATTGCGCACGACATGATCCAACCCGGCATGTTACTGGTCACCGCCGAATTCAACGTTGGCGCAGAATGGGTATCAACCTCTCTGACGGCCTACTTACTGGGCGGCGTCGTGCTCCAGTGGTTACTCGGCCCGCTGTCGGATAAATATGGCCGCAGGCCCGTGTTGCTATTCGGCATTCTCTTTTTTGCGTCCGCCTGCATTCTCACAACCTGGGTAAGTGATATTCAGCAGTTTGTCAGCCTGCGTTTTGTGCAGGGCATCAGTCTGTGCTTCATCGGCGCGGTGGGCTATGCCGCCATTCAGGAAGCGTTTGAAGAAGCCTTAGCGGTGCGGATTATGGCGCTCATGGCGAATGTGGCCCTGCTCGCCCCGCTCGCCGGACCGCTGGCGGGTGCAGCCTGGCTAACCGTAGGCAGCTGGCGCAGTATGTTTTGGCTATTTGCCGCCTGCAGCGCCGTGGCTTTTCTCGTTTTATGGCGGGTGATGCCTGAAACCGCAGGCGATCGCACTCAGTCTGTTGCGCTGCCCGTGCTCGCACGTAATTACGGCCGTCTTTTGAAAGATCGTCAGGTGATGTATGGCTCCTTTGCTATCGGGCTGGTATTCATTCCCATTCTGACCTGGGTTGCCTTGTCACCCGTGATTTTAATGCGCGATGAGGGCCTTTCCCGCATGCAGTATGCCCTGCTCCAGCTTCCGGTTTTTCTGGCGATGATTGCGGGCAATGTGACGCTGAGTAAGGTGGTAGGCCGCATGCCGATAGAGCAGCCAGTAAAGTTTGCGGCATGGCCGATACTGCTGGGCCTGAGCCTTGCCCTGTCAGCTACCCTGATTGACGCGCACAGCTATCTCTTTATCACGGCGGGACTAAGTTTGTATGCCTTTGGCGGCGGCATGGTCAATGCAGGACTTTATCGTCTGACACTGTATGCCAGTGATGAAGGAAAAGGCAGCGTGGCGGCCATGCTGGGCATGGTCAGTATTCTGACCCTGGCTATCGGCATTGAGTTAGCGAAGCACTTCTATTTCAACGGTGGGGTCATCTGGTTTAGCCTAATCAACTTTATCAGCGGCGTGATGTGGTTTGGGCTGGTGCTGATGTTCCTGCGTGAACGTAAACGTCACGCCAAAGTAACGCCTCTCTGAAGCTTTCAGGCCGCAATGCGGCCTGATGATTATTTACGTGGATAAAGCTCGTCGCGCGAGTAGGGTTCGATATCACCTTCTTTGCGAGTTTTCAGCAGCTTGAGTATCCAGGTATATTGTTCCGGATGCGGACGCACAAACACCTCCACCTCCTCATTCATCCTGCGCGCCAGTTGGCGGTCATCCGCGTCAAGTAAGTCGTCCATCGGGGGGCGAACATAAATTTCCAGTTTGTGACTTTCACCGTTATAGACCGGAAACAGTGGTACAACGCGGGCACGGCAGACTTTCATTAGTCGCCCCACCGCGGGCAAAGTGGCTTTATAGGTCGCAAAGAAATCGACAAACTCGCTGTGCTCCGGACCGTGATCCTGGTCAGGCAGATAATAGCCCCAGTAGCCCTGACGAACCGAACTGATAAACGGCTTGATGCCATCATTGCGCGCATGCATACGGCCACCAAAGCGGCGACGGACACGGTTCCAGACATAGTCCACCAGCGGATCGCTCTGATTGTGGAACATGGCTGCCATCTTTTGGCCCTCTGAGGCCAGCAGCATAGCAGGAATATCGACAGCCCAGCCATGCGGTACCAGAAAAATAACGTTCTGCTTGTCGGCCTGCAACTGGTCAATAATTTCCCGACCGTGCCACTCAACGCGCTGACGAATTTGTGCCGGATCGCGCATCCCTAACTCAGCCATCATGGCCATCGCCTGTGGCGCAGTGGCAAACATCTGATCAACGATCGCATCGCGTTGAGATTCGCTTAATTCAGGCAGGCAATAATAGAGATTAATCAGCGCACGACGACGCGCGCCTTTCGCCAGCTTTCCGGCCATTTTGCCCAGCCGCCCCAGAAGCGGATCGCGCACGGTGGCAGGCATCAGGGCGATGCCTGCCAGTGCACCAATACCCAACCAGCTGCCCCAGTATTTAGGCTTTAAAAAAGATCGTTCAAAAACGGGAATAAATTCGCTGTTATTTTTTTTACGGGTTTCCATGCACTCGCCTCAATCAATGACGGGCTAATGATAGTGGCGACGAGTAAATTTGCAATCATCCTGCGCCAGAGATAAAAAAATCGACGGCAATGCCGTCGATTTTAGCGAAAAACTTACTTCAGCCCCAGCTGAGGTAACCAGCCTTTCACCTGGGTAAGGTACTGCGTCCGTTCTTTACCGGTCAGGCCTTCCATACGCGGTAGCTTAGCCGTTAAGGGATTGACCGCCTGGTTATTAATCCAGATCTCAAAGTGCAGGTGCGGGCCAGTAGAACGGCCTGTGTTGCCTGACAGCGCAATGCGGTCGCCACGCTTCACTTTTTCACCTGGCTTCACCAACACTTTCTTCAGGTGCATGTAGCGCGTCATGTACTGACGACCATGCCGGATAGCCACATAGTTTCCGGCGGCGCCGCCGTTTTTCGCCACCACGACCTCACCATCACCGACCGCCAGCACAGGCGTACCGATCGGTAAGGCGAAATCAACGCCTTTGTGCGGCGCAATGCGACCCGTCACAGGATTAAGGCGGCGGGGATTAAAGTTAGAGGACACCCGATACTGTTTGACGGTGGGGAAGCGCATAAAGCCGCGCGCCAGTCCTGCGCCGCTGCGGTCATAGAACTTGCCGTCATCAGCACGGAAGGCGTAATAATCTTTACCGCCACTGCGCAAACGCACCCCCAGCAACTGGCTTTGTGCGCTCTTGCCGTCCATCATTTCACGCGACATCAGCACGCTAAACTTATCGCCTGCCCGCAGCTTACGGAAATCCATCTGCCACTGCATCGCTTTGATCACGCTGCTGGCTTCGCCACTGGTTAAACCGGCCCGACGGGCACTGGCGGCAAAGCTGCCATGTATCTCACCCTGCATCACGCTGTTGCGCCATTCGCCCTGCTGCATCTGCGACTGCATTTTGAAGCCGCCGCTATCCGTGCGCGTATAGGTGCGGGTTTCACGACGCGAAATTTCCCAGCTAAAGGTGTTCAGCGCGCCGTCATCGTTTAATGTCCAGCTGAGCTGCTGCCCGACCTGCAAATTCCGCAGATCGCGATCGCTGGAGACCAGGGCGTTAATGTCCCCCATATCAATGCCGTACTGATTAAGTGCACTGCTCAGGGTATCGCCAGAAGAAACCGTGTATTCATGCGTGCCGGCACTGTCGGCGACGTCCTGATCGACATCATCTGCAGGGAGTTCTTCATCCGGCTCTGGGGTACTTTGGTCGATGGGTTCACTGGCTTCGGGAAGCAGTGTACGAAATTCGTTTTTGTCCAGTTCGATGGTTTTGACGATGGGCGTCACATCATTACTGGGATGGTAGACGTAAGGCCGCCAGACGGCGACGGCCAGAGTCACTACGGTTAACGATCCCAGCATAACGCGGTGGGGGCGCGGCAAATTATTAAATGCGAGGGCGACAGAGCGGGCTATCTGCTGCACGTTGAACTATTCCTCTATGCTCCTTTCAGGCAGGTCTCATACTGGCTCGACAGCTGTGAGAGGAATTTCACATAGCTGTCTTTTCCTAAGCTGATGTCTGTACCCAGCGGATCAAGCGTGCCTTTGCGCACCTGGGTTCCACGGGCAACAGCATCGATGACCGCCGGCCTGAATTGTGGCTCAGCAAAGACGCAAACGGCCTTTTTCTCAACCAACTGTGTTCGAATTTGATGTAAGCGCTGTGCACCCGGCTGAATCTCAGGGTTAACGGTAAAATGCCCGGTGGGCGAGAGACCGTAGTGTTTTTCAAAGTACGTGTAAGCGTCGTGAAAAACGAAATACCCTTTATCTTTAACGGGGGCAAGCTGTGAGATAATGCGCTTATCTGTGTCCGCTAATTCTGCCTCAAAATGCTGCAGGTTGGCGTCAAGTTTGGCTTTATCCTGCGGCATAAGTTCCAATAATTTTCCGTGGATTGCAACCGCGGTTTTTTTCGCTATCTCTGGTGACATCCACAAGTGCATATTAAACTCACCATGATGGTGATGATGCGCTTCATCATGATCGTGCTCTGCGTCATCATGGTCGTGATGATCATCGTCTTCACCTCCACGCAGTAGCAAGGGTTTTACGCCGGAAATTTGCACGATCTCAAGATTCTTTTTTTCCGGCAGAGACGCCGCAGATTTCGTCATGAAGGCTTCCATTTCAGGGCCAACCCAAACAACTAAGTCCGCGTTTTGTAAGCGTTTTACATCAGAGGGGCGCAGGGCATAATCGTGTTCGGATGCGCCATCCGGCAGCAAAACCTCCACGGGTGTGACGCCGTCAGCAATGGCCGAGGCGATAAACCCAACGGGCTTAATGGAGGCCACAATATCGGCGTGAGCGGGCAAGGCAGCAGAGGTGGCGAAAGCCATCGCCGTCAGGGTCAAAAAGCCCCCTTTTTTATTATGTAACATAATGCGTCATTCCTTCGTCATCAATAGATTGGATGTGATATTATAACATTCGAAATTCTGTGCAACCTGTAAATCTTATGCCATCACTTGTCACACTTGAAAACGTATCCATCAGTTTTGATCAACGTCAGGTCTTATCTGGCGTGAGTCTGGAACTCCATCCTGGTAAAATTTTAACCCTGCTCGGTCCTAACGGCGCGGGCAAATCGACGCTGGTCCGGGTGGTGCTTGGCCTCCTTGCGCCCTCCTCCGGTCGGGTCAGTCGCAGTGCGGGCTTACGCATCGGCTACGTGCCACAGAAGCTGCATATCGATCCCACGCTGCCGGTCACGGTCGAACGTTTTATGCGCCTGTCGCGCGGTGCGCGCAATCAGGATATTTTGCCTGCCCTGAAACGCGTTCAGGCGGGTCACCTGTTGACCTCGCCGTTGCAGAAACTGTCGGGCGGCGAAACGCAGCGCGTGTTACTGGCTCGCGCCTTGCTCAATCAGCCTCAGTTGCTGGTGCTTGATGAACCGACGCAGGGTGTGGATGTCAACGGGCAGGTCGCGCTTTACGATCTGATCAATCAACTGCGACACGAGCTGAACTGCGCCGTGCTCATGGTTTCCCATGATTTGCATTTAGTCATGGCGAAAACGGATGAGGTGCTGTGCCTTAACCATCACATTTGCTGTTCAGGTACGCCTGAGGCGGTGTCGCAGCATCCCGAATTCATTGCCATGTTCGGCCCGCGCGGTGCGCAGGAACTGGCTATCTATCGTCATCACCATAATCACCGTCACGACCTTCAGGGACGTATCGTATTACGCAAAGGACCGGGTCCATTATGATTGAATTACTGCTTCCGGGCTGGCTGGGCGGCGTGATGCTGGCGCTGGCGGCGGGCCCCCTGGGCTCTTTTGTCGTCTGGCGCAAGATGTCGTATTTCGGCGACACGCTGGCGCATGCCTCACTGCTCGGCGTCGCCTTTGGTTTGCTGCTCAACGTCAACCCTTACTATGCCGTGATCCTGGTCACGGTCTGTCTGGCACTGGGTCTGGTCTGGCTTGAGCGTCGCCCGCATCTGGCGATAGATACGCTGCTGGGCATCATGGCGCACAGTGCGCTTTCGCTCGGACTGGTCGTGGTAAGCCTGATGTCGAACGTCCGGGTGGATTTGATGGCCTACCTGTTTGGCGATTTGCTGGCGGTAACGCCCAGCGATCTCTGGGCCATGGCTGCAGGTGTGATATTCGTGCTGGCCGTTATGGCCTGGCAGTGGCGCGCACTGCTGTCGATGACAATCAGCCCTGAACTGGCACAGGTTGACGGCGTGAATATTCAACGCACCCGGCTGATGCTGATGCTGGTAACCGCACTGACGATTGGTGTGGCGATGAAGTTTGTTGGTGCGCTGATCATCACATCGCTGCTGATCATTCCGGCTGCCACCGCCAGGCGCTTTGCGCGTTCACCCGAAATGATGGCGGCGGTGGCCGTACTGATTGGCGTGATTGCCGTGACCGGCGGCTTAACCTTCTCGGCGTTTTATGACACGCCCGCCGGCCCTTCCGTCGTGCTGTGCGCCGCCATCCTTTTTCTCTTCAGCATGGTGCGCAAACCGGCGCTGTGATCAGGCTTCTTTGGTGATACCAAAGTGGCGATAGGCATGCTGCGTGGCCATCCGGCCGCGCGGCGTGCGCTGAATAAAGCCCTGCTGAATTAAAAACGGCTCAATCACGTCTTCGATGGTTTCCCGCTCTTCGCCAATCGCTGCCGCCAGGTTGTCCAACCCGACCGGCCCACCGGTGAATTTATCGATAATGGCCAGCAACAGTTTTCGATCCATATAATCGAAGCCTTCGCTGTCCACGTTCAGCATATCCAGCGCCGTCACCGAGACATCACCACTCAGTACACCGTTCGCGCGCACCTCAGCAAAATCCCTTACCCGACGTAACAGGCGATTGGCAATACGTGGCGTTCCGCGTGACCGGCGGGCGATTTCCAGGGCGGCTTCTTCACTGAGTGCCAGACCAAGGCAGGCGGCGCTGCGTCCCACAATGTGCTGTAAATCTTTTACCTGATAAAACTCCAGACGCTGCACGATGCCGAAGCGATCGCGCAGGGGGGACGTCAGCGAGCCTGCCCGCGTGGTGGCGCCAATCAGCGTGAAGGGCGGCAGATCCAGTTTGATGGAACGCGCAGCCGGGCCTTCACCAATCATAATATCCAGCTGATAGTCTTCCATAGCCGGATAAAGTACCTCTTCCACGACCGGCGAAAGACGATGGATTTCATCAATGAACAGCACATCGTGAGGTTCGAGGTTGGTCAGCATCGCGGCCAGGTCGCCCGCTTTTTCCAGCACCGGGCCGGAGGTCGTGCGCAGATTAACGCCCATCTCGTTGGCCACAATGTTGGCCAGCGTCGTTTTGCCCAGCCCGGGAGGGCCAAAAATCAATAAATGATCCAGCGCATCACCACGCAGTTGTGCCGCCTTGATGAAAATTTCCATCTGCTCACGCACCTGCGGCTGGCCCACATATTCGGTCAGCATCTTAGGACGAATGGCGCGGTCGAGGCCCTCTTCTTCGTTAATGCTGGCAGCGGAGATCAGGCGATCGGCTTCAATCATGAATTACCTCAAATAGCGGCGCGGAGCGCTTCACGGATCAACGTTTCGCAATCCGCGTCAGGACGGCCAACTTTGCTGATCATGCGGCTCGCTTCCTGCGGTTTATACCCCAGCGACACCAGCGCTGCAACCGCTTCCGATTCTGCATCGTTGGTCTCTGGCTCCGGGCCCGGCGTGGTCAGCGTAAAGGCCGAATCGCCGCCAAACAGATCGCCATGCATGCCTTTAAAGCGGTCTTTCATTTCCACCACCAGACGTTCAGCGGTTTTCTTGCCCACGCCCGGCAGTTTAACCAGCGCGGCAATCTCTTCCTTTTCAACCGCCGTCACAAACTGCTGTGCCGACATGCCCGACAGAATGGCCAGCGCCAGCTTAGGCCCAACGCCATTGACTTTAATCAACTCACGGAACAGTGCACGTTCCTGCTTGCTGTTAAAGCCAAACAGCAACTGTGCATCTTCGCGCACCACAAACTGAGTAAAGATCACCGCCTCGTGATTAAGATCGGGCAGCTCATAAAAACAGGTCATTGGCATATGGACTTCATAGCCGACACCGTGCGCCTCCAGCAGCACCAGCGGTGGCTGCTTTTCCAGAATAATGCCCCGTAAACGACCAATCACCTGAAGCCTTCCTTATCCAAAGTATGTGGCGGAATTTATACCATAAAAAAGGCTGGATGAATATCCAGCCTGATAGCGATGACGACGTAAGGGTTGTTAACTCTGACGCAACCGGCCGCGGGTCAGCACCAGCTTGCTGTCACTCATGCGCGCCGCGTTTTGGGCCACGTGACAGTGCGTGATGGCGATAGCCAGCGCATCGGCGGCATCGGCCTGGGGATTCGCCGCCAGTTTCAGCAGCGATTTCACCATGTGTTGCACCTGACTTTTTTCTGCGCCACCGGTGCCAACGACCGTTTGCTTGACCTGGCGCGCGGCATATTCAAACACCGGCAGATCATGGTTAACCGCCGCCACAATCGCGGCCCCCCGCGCCTGCCCCAGTTTCAGGGCAGAATCGGCATTCTTCGCCATAAACACCTGCTCGATAGCAAAAAAATCCGGCGAGAACTGCGTAATGATTTCGCATACTCCGGCATAGATCAGCTTCAGACGCGCAGGCAACTCTGTTGTGTTGGTACGAATACAGCCGCTGCCCAGATAAGTGAGCTGGCGGCCAGTCTGACGAATCACCCCATAACCGGTCACGCGTGAGCCAGGGTCAATCCCTAAAATAATCGACATGACGCGTCTCCAGCCTGAGCGTGTAGCGGTACAGCATTAAAGCGTTTCCGCCACCTCGTCGGAGATTTCGCCGTTATGGTAAACCTCCTGCACGTCGTCACAGTCTTCCAGCATATCGATCAGGCGCAGCAGTTTAGGCGCGGTTTCCGCATCCATTTCGGCTTTGGTCGAGGGGATCATGGCCACTTCCGCGGAGTCGGCTTTAAAGCCCGCCGCTTCCAGCGCATCGCGCACCGTGCCCATCTCTTCCCATGCGGTAAACACGTCAATCGCGCCGTCATCGTAACCGACCACGTCTTCTGCGCCCGCTTCCAGCGCCGCTTCCATCACCGCATCTTCGTCATGACCGGGTGCGAAGGAGATTACGCCTTTTTTGCTGAACAGATAGGCGACGGAGCCATCGGTACCCAGGTTGCCACCCGTTTTGGTGAAGGCGTGACGCACTTCGCCCACGGTACGGTTGCGGTTGTCGCTCAGGCACTCAATCATAATGGCCGATCCGCCCGGACCGTAACCTTCATAAATGATGGTTTCCATGTTGGAGTCATCTTCGCCACCTACGCCGCGTGCAATGGCACGGTTCATGGTATCGCGCGTCATGTTATTAGACAGCGCTTTATCCATTGCCGCACGCAGGCGCGGGTTGGAGCCCGGATCGCCGCCGCCCAGTTTGGCAGCCGTGACCAGCTCACGAATGATCTTCGTAAAGATTTTACCGCGCTTGGCGTCCTGAGCGGCCTTACGGTGCTTGGTATTCGCCCATTTACTGTGTCCAGCCATGTTGCATTTTCTCCGATCTTTTACTGGGTGCAGGCTATCTTACGTGCGAACGTGTCCCCAGGCCGTACCCGCAATTCCCACGTACAGAAGTACGATCCGTTGCGGTGCGCTGGCGGTGGACACCCTCGCGGCGCCGATTACGCCTGACTGTCGATATTGTTCGGTGCGTTCATTGAAAACCCACCCGATTCATAAAACCTAATGCCTTCGCCACGGGAAAAACGCGCAGCGGCGAGCATTCAGATAAATTCTTCAATCGCCTGGCGATTACTCCAGGATTTCGTGAGGGCAGCGGCGGCGGCGGGATCGAGCCAGCGCGCGGCAAGATGCTCGGTGAGCAACAGATCACGCTCTGTAGGCAAGGCCAGCCTGAACCAGTGTTCACGGTTGTGCGTCGTGCCCGGCGCATAACGATGACGATAGTGCGGGAAAATCTCAAAGTCGATTTCACGCTGACAGTCTTCAATCGTTAGCTGCTCGGCCTTTACATCAATCCCCAGCTCCTCACCGACTTCTCGCTCGGCCGCCTGCAGCGGACACTCATCCGCTTCCAGGCTGCCGGTGACCGATTGCCAGAAATCCGGGTCATCACGGCGCTGCAGCATTAACACCCGGCCACTGTCCTGCGCCACAATCACCACTAACACAGAAACCGGATGTTTATACGGCATTACTTCGTCTCAGACTTGTCTTTCTTGACGACCTGAATGCCTAACTCAAGCAGTGACGCCGGATTCGCTTCGCTTGGTGCTTCCGTCATCATGCAGGCCGCTGCCGTGGTTTTCGGGAACGCGATAACGTCACGAATATTGTCGGTACCGGTTAACAGCATCGTCAGGCGATCCAGACCAAATGCCAGGCCTGCATGCGGCGGCGTGCCGTACTTCAGTGCATCCAGCAGGAAGCCGAACTTCTCACGCTGTTCATGCTCTTCAATGCCCAGAATGCTAAACACGGTCTGCTGCATGTTACCGTTGTGGATACGCACAGATCCGCCGCCGACTTCATAACCGTTGATCACCATGTCGTAAGCATTCGCTACGGCCTGGGTCGGATCGGCTGCCAGCTGTTCCGCACTCATCTCTTTCGGTGCCGTAAACGGATGGTGCATGGCAGCCAGCCCACCTTCGTCATCTTCTTCAAACATCGGGAAGTCGACAACCCACAGCGGCGCCCAGGCTTTGTCGTCGGTGATTTGCAGGTCACGTCCCACTTTCAGGCGCAGTGCGCCCAGCGCATCGGCCACCACTTTGGCACGGTCGGCACCAAAGAAGATGATATCCCCATCCTGCGCGCTCGTGCGGCTGAGAAGGGTTTCAACGATATCGGCATTAAGGAATTTCGCCACCGGACTCTGTACGCCCTCCAGGCCCTTCGCACGTTCGTTGACCTTCATCCAGGCCAGGCCTTTGGCACCGTAAATCTCAACAAATTTGCCGTATTCATCAATCTGCTTACGGCTCAGCTGCGCGCCGCCGGGAACACGCAGCGCGGCAACACGGCCTTTCTCGTCGTTAGCCGGGCCAGAAAACACCTGGAACTCAACGGTTTTCAGCAGATCACCCACGTCCACCAGCTCCATGGGATTACGCAGGTCGGGTTTGTCTGAACCGTAGCGATGCATGGCTTCGGCAAAGGTCATCTGCGGAAACTCACTCAGATCCACGCCCTTCACGCTCTGCCAGAGTTCGCGAATCATGCGCTCCATAATTTCACGCACCTGAGGTGCGGTCAGGAAGGAAGTTTCCACATCGATCTGCGTAAATTCGGGCTGACGGTCTGCGCGTAGGTCTTCATCACGGAAACATTTAACAATCTGATAATAGCGATCGAAACCCGACATCATGAGCAACTGTTTAAACAGCTGCGGTGACTGAGGCAGCGCATAAAATTTGCCTTTGTGCACGCGGCTCGGCACCAGGTAATCGCGCGCGCCTTCCGGGGTGGCTTTCGTCAGCATCGGCGTTTCGATATCCAGGAAGCCAGCGTCATCCATAAAACGACGGACAAAACTGGTGATCTTAGCGCGAGTCTTTAAGCGCTCAACCATTTCAGGACGACGCAGATCCAGATAACGGTACTTCAGACGTGCTTCTTCGCTGTTGGTCTGGTTAGAATCCAGAGGCAGCGGTTCAGCACGATTGATGATGTTCAGCGCGTGGGCAAAGACTTCTACGTCACCCGTGGCCATGTCGCTGTTTCTGTTTTTTTCGTCACGGGCACGCACGGTGCCGGTAATCTGGATACAGAATTCGTTACGCAGTTCAGATGCCAGTTGGAAAGCGTCTTGATGATCGGCATCGAAAAAAACCTGTGCGATGCCTTCACGGTCACGCATATCGATAAAAATCAGGCTTCCCAGATCGCGACGACGGTTGACCCAGCCGCAAAGCGTGACTTGCTGACCTACATGAGACAGATTGAGCTGTCCACAATACTCTGTACGCATAACACTATCCTTTTAACTTCGCCGCTGCAGCTGACAGCACCAGGCCGCGTCACCTTGTGGGGTGCTGTCGCAAAAAAGGCCGCTATTATAATGGAAAAAGGCAAACAGGATAAGTGGAGCCACGTTAAAGCGCGGCATTTCCTGTTCGCTTTTCACCTGTTTGCGTCAATATACTGCGTTACAGGATAATTACCATCACACTCAAAGGCGGGAATCAGGCGTGACACTTCGTATTGGTTTGCCACAATGGCATCACGCGCACTGGAAGCGATGGGGAATCGAAACCCTGGCTGACTATGCGCGTTATTTCGGCACGGTGGAAGGCAATACCACATTGTATGCGCTGCCTGATGCGGAAACGGTCCTGCGCTGGCGGGATATGACGCATGACCAGTTTCGTTTCTGTTTTAAATTTCCCAGCAGCATCAGCCATCAGGCCGCCCTGCAAAATACCGACGACTTAGTAACGGATTTTTTTCGCCTGATGGCACCGCTCGCCGACCGCATGGGTCAGTACTGGCTACAGCTGCCCGCCAGCTTTTCCCCTGCGCAACTGAACGATCTCTGGCGCTTTCTGGACAGCCTGCCCACCCATTTCTCCTACGGCGTCGAAGTCCGCCATGCCGCCTTTTTTGCCAAAGGCGAGGCTGAGCGCGCGCTGAATCGCGGCCTGCTGCAGCGCGGCGTCAATCGTGTGGTGCTGGACAGCCGTCCGGTTCATGCCTCAACCTCGCAAAGCCCGGCGGCACTTCACGCCCGCCAGCAAAAGCCTCGCGTTCCGCCCCATGCACTGTTGACCGGTTCGCGCCCCATGATCCGTTTTGTCGGCAGTGACAACCTGGAAGAAAGCCTGCCACTGTTTCAAATCTGGCTGGCCAAGCTGGCCGAATGGCACACGCAAAGTGACCCTCTGGTGTTTATCCACACGCCCGATATGGGACAGGTGTTTCCGCTGGTGCAGGCGCTCTGGCCGGCATTACAAAAAATTGATGCCAGCATCGGTCCCGGACCTGACTGGCCGCAACAGGATTCGCTATTCTGATAGCGATGGGCAGCCTCGCCCCCTCTGGTGATATGAATAAAAAAGGAATCAATGATGATTAGCGCGTTATATGTGGTTATCGGTGCATTACTGATAATGAAGTTCACCCTCAATGTCGTCCGCTTTCGGCGTCAACATCACGTTGCTTTTGGGGATGGCGGTCATCACGACCTGAACAGGGCCATCCGCATTCATGGCAATGCCGTTGAAACCATTCCCCTGGCGCTGCTGCTGCTGATAACGCTTGAGATGAACGGGGCGGATGTCTGGATGGTTCACCTGACGGGCATCGTGTTTTTTGTTGGCCGTTTTTTGCATGCTTATGGCCTGCGTAATGACGTGATGAGTGGACGCAAATACGGCATGATGCTGACCCTGTTTGGCCTGAGTGGAATGGTGATTTTTAACCTCATCTATCTCCCCTGGCAACTGGTGCTCAGCCTGCATTAATGTTGCGGCTTAAAGGGTGCAGGCCGCGGCAGTTTCTGCCAGAATAGCGCCCTTTCCGCCGTCTCTTCGGATTTTCGATATGTCTGATCGCGATCAACTCTTTTCTGCGCCCATTGAAAAACTGGGCGACTGGACCTTTGACGAACGTGTCGCTGAAGTGTTTCCCGACATGATTCAGCGCTCGGTGCCCGGCTATTCCAATATCATTTCGATGATTGGCATGCTGGCAGAACGCTTCGTCCAGCCCAACAGCCAGGTGTTTGACCTGGGCTGCTCACTCGGTGCCGCCACACTTTCGGTGCGTCGTAATATTCACGTGCCAGGCTGCCAGATTATCGCCGTAGACAACTCTCCGGCCATGGTCGAACGTTGCCGCCGCCATATCGATGCCTTTCGCGCCGACACGCCGGTTACCGTGGTGGAAGCGGACATCTGTGACATTGAGATTGAAAATGCCTCTCTGGTGGTGCTCAATTTCACCCTGCAGTTTCTTGAGCCGCCTGCCCGTCTTACGCTGCTCAGTAAAATCTGGCAGGGGCTGAATCCCGGCGGAGCCCTCGTTCTCTCGGAGAAGTTCAGCTTTGAAGATCGTGATGTCGGCGAACTGCTGTTTAACATGCATCATGACTTTAAGCGCGCCAACGGCTACAGCGAACTGGAGATTAGCCAGAAGCGCAGCATGCTGGAAAACGTCATGCTGACCGACAGTGTGGAAGCGCATAAGGCTCGTCTTAAGCAGGCGGGCTTTTCGCACGCTGAATTATGGTTTCAGTGCTTTAATTTTGGTTCGTTGGTGGCATTAAAATGATCGACTTTGGCCGTTTTTATCAGCAAATCGCCGTTGGCCCCCTGGCAAAATGGCTTGACGTGCTGCCTGCACAGATTAGCGACTGGCAGCGGGAGAATCTGCACGGGCACTTCCGTGACTGGTACAAGTCGCTGGAATACTTACCGCTGCTGGAACCCCAGCGGCTGGACCTGCTGAACAGCGTAAGCGCCGATCGGGATGACATCAGCGATCGTCATCGTCAGGGCATTGAGAAGCTACTACGCAATTTGATGCCGTGGCGCAAAGGCCCTTATTCCCTGTACGGAACGGAGATTAACACCGAATGGCGTTCTGACTGGAAATGGGAGCGCGTGCTGCCTCATATTTCCTCGCTGGCCGGACGAACCGTGCTGGATGTCGGCTGCGGCAGCGGCTACCACATGTGGCGGATGATCGGTGCGGGTGCGCATCTGGTTGTCGGTATCGATCCCATGCAGCTGTTTTTATGCCAGTTCGAAGCCGTGCGTAAGCTGTTGAATGATGACCGTCGCGCCCATTTACTGCCGCTGGGCATTGAACAACTGCCGGCGCTCCAGGCGTTCGACACGGTCTTTTCGATGGGTGTGCTGTATCATCGCCGTTCCCCCCTTGACCACCTCCTTCAGCTAAAAAATCAGTTGGTCAGCGGCGGCGAGCTGGTACTGGAAACGCTGGTGATCGAAGGCGATGTGAACCAGGTGCTGGTGCCGGGCGAACGCTATGCGCAGATGCGCAACGTCTATTTTATTCCCTCTGCCGAGGCGCTGAAAAGCTGGCTGGAGAAGTGTGGCTTTGTTAACGTGCGCATTGTCGACTTTGCCCTGACCTCGACGGAAGAGCAACGTCGTACCAGCTGGATGACCAGTGAATCACTGGCCGAGTTTCTGGATCCCGACGACAGCAGCAAAACCGTTGAAGGTTATCCCGCACCGCTGCGCGCCGTTCTGGTTGCCACCAAACCCTGACCCTCAGCGGCGAGACAGCGCCAGTTTCGCCGCAAAACCAATAAAGACGCAGCCCGTTAAACGGTCCATGATTTTGACTATTCGTGGCCGTTTTAACTGCTCAGCAAAATAGTGGCTGCTGCCGATCAGCACCGTGCTCCAGGCCAACCCCACCAGCATGTGCGTCAACGCCATCAGGCTGCACCAGATCGGGACAGAGGCGCCCTGCGGAATGAACTGGGGCAAAAAAGTCACATAGAAAACGCCCACCTTGGGATTCAGCAGATTCCCCAATAATCCACGCGTGAAGCAGGCAAGATGACGTTGCTGAGCCGCGGCCTCGGCATGCATTGACACGTTTTGGGCGCGCGGATGCCACAGCAGCTTAATGCCCAGATAGAGGAGGTAAGCGGCGCCAGCCCACTTCAGCAGGTTATAAGCCATCTCCGACGCCAGCAGCAGCGCGCCTAATCCCAGCCCTACCGCAATGCCCCAGAGCAAACCAGCCGGTTGCCACGCCCAGCGCCGTGGCACTGGCACGCTGCCAGCCCTGTGCGGCGGCCGATCGCAGGATCAACGCCGTATCAAAGCCCGGCGTCAGGGTCAAAATAATAATAGCCAGCAGGAAAGAGAGCAACGAAGCCGTCATAAGCGTATCCCCGGTAAACATCCGCTCACAATAACAAGCGGTTTTTTGTCTGTACAGCCAGCAAAACCCCATTAGCTGCTACCCTTTTAAGGGCTTTATCAACGGGCCGGTCACGGCCATGATTTATGCAATCAGGAGCAACGTTTATGAAATTTATTTTCTCGTCACCGCGCAAATATGTGCAAGGTGCAGGCGTACTCGATGAACTGGGGAGCTACGTCACCGAACTGGGTACTCAGGCTTTTGTGGTCGCGGACGATGTCGTCTGGGGACTGATCGGTGAACGGGCTCAGGCCACGCTCACAAAGGCGGGCATGAACGTGGTGCGCCAGCAGTTCAACGGCGAGGCGTCCAGTAATGAAATCACCCGGTTGAGCCAGAAGGCGCAACAGCAGAACTGCAACGTGGTCATCGGGCTGGGCGGCGGTAAAACGCTGGATACCGTTAAGGCAGTGGCTGATGAGATCCAACAACCGGTGGTGATCGTTCCCACGATTGCCTCTACCGATGCGCCCTGTAGCGCACTCTCCGTTATCTATTCTGACAGCGGCGTGTTTGAGAGCTACCGCTTCTACAATAAGAACCCCGATCTGGTGCTGGTGGATACCGCCGTCTGTGCCGCTGCGCCTGCCCGCCTGTTTGCCTCGGGCATTGCGGATGGCCTCGCAACCTGGGTGGAAGCCCAGGCGGTAGCCCGCAGCCATGCCAAATCGATGGTCAATGGCGATCCGACCATTGCCGGGCTGGCCATCGCCCGTGCCTGTGAGGAAACCCTGCTGACCTGGGGTTACAGTGCCTATGTTGCCGTTTCGGAAAAACGCGTGACGCCGGCGGTGGAAGCTGTGGTGGAAGCGAATACCTTGCTGTCGGGCCTGGGATTCGAAAATGCCGGCCTGGCAGCTGCGCACGCCATTCACAATGGTTTTACTGCTATTGAAGGCGATATCCATCATCTCACCCACGGCGAGAAAGTGGCCTACGGTACCTTAACCCAGATGGTGCTGGAGCAGCGTCCGGACGAGGAGATCGCACGCTACATCCGTTTCTATCGCTCGATCAAGATGCCCACCACCCTGAAAGAGATGCATCTGGAGGGCGAAAGCTGGGAAAATCTGGTGAAAATAGGCGCACTGGCAAACAGTGAAGGCGATACGCTGAAAAACCTTAACCCCAACCTGGCACCGGAGCAAATTGCCCATGCGCTGCTGGGGCTGGATGCGTTCAGTCAAACGGTAAAATAACGGCTATTCCGTCACCTCAGCGGGTTTATCCCAGTACTGGTATTTATAGACTGCGCTGAGGTGGCGTTGAATCGTCCCTTTCTCGAACACTTCCGTTTCATTCAGATAACTCAGCGTGCAGTTGCCCTTCTCATCCCAGAACTGGCATTCATCCACGGTGCGCAATGTGCTGACGTCTGTCGTTGCGGTGCCATTCAGGCGCCGTTCCCGCCACTGGTTATCATAGGTGTAGGTATCTTTGCGGCGGGCAGAGGTCGAACGGGTGACCAGGCCTTGTGGATTCCACTCATAACGGTATTCCCCGTTGCTGACGGGATCGGTACCTCGCGCAATACTTTTTAGTAAGTGGAAACGTTTATCATAACGGTAAGTCGTATCCGTAAACCCGTCTTTACCCATGCTGATAAATTTATCCGATGCGCTGATGATGTTGCCGTTTTTGCCCTTCTGCCACTGAATGGTGCCCTGACGGTTATCGACCACCACTTCACTGCCCTGCTTGATGACTTTAACCAGATAGGCATATTCCGCAACCCAGCCGTCCTGAACCCGAACCAGGTGCTGTTCCATGCTCAGGATGACGTTACGCTCATTTTTGTCATAGCTGATGTCCGCCACCAGCAGATCGCCACAGCGATCAAACTGCCCCAGTACCCGTTTCTGTGAGTTGACGTCTTTACCAAACTCGCCGGCGATCACCTGACGCACCTGACCTTTGGCACTGCCGCCCAGCAGGATCCAGTTATTGCTGTTGGTCACCGCTTTACTGTATGGCTGACATGAGGCTGCGGCCCATGCGGTGGGAAAGGAGAATAACGTAATCACAGCGGACAGCAGAACGCATCGCATGGTGTGCACCTCGGACGTCAATGTCGTAAACGGTTTACCCTAAATAGCAGGAACCGACGGATGATGGAAAGCGGAATTCTTCTCTCAGCGCCAGCAGCGACTGAATTCAGCCTCGCGGGCACGACGATAAAGGGCGCTGAAGGAATTTTGGGCAAAAAATACCCCAGCAAATTTACTGGGGTTTGGTACTTGCAAACATCACGTCATCAATCGGCGTGCTGCGCGGCAAAACTGGTCATGAGTCAAGCCACCCGGGCGGTATTCATTTGCATCACACTTTTCATTGCCTCAACGACATCGCCATCGACGCAGTAGCGGCTGAACTCATCAATTTCGGCTTCGGAACACATGGAAACACCCACTTTACGGTAGCGCATCGGGGATGCCACAAGGTGGCTGGCCGAGCTGTGTACCTCGCGAATATCCGCATCCAGAAACTTTTGCAGGTTGCTGAGGCGAACGCCAGCACCGGCCATAATGATTGGACCTGCGCTGTATTCATTAAGTTCCCTCAATAATGCAATTCCGTTTTCCGCGCTTTGTTGCTGGCCAGATGTCAGGATGCGCCTGACGCCAAAATCCGTCAGCACATCAAGCGAACGCTTGGGCCGATGGCACAGATCGAAGGCGCGGTGAAAAGTCACCGCCATCCCGTCGCACAGGGCCATGATTTGTCGCATCTGACTGGCATGGATATTGGCATCTTCATCCAGCATGCCCAGAACGATGCCGGGAAAACCCAGCTCACGGATACGCGCCACGTCTGACTTCATCGTTTCAAATTCACGGCTGGAATAGCAAAAGTCGCCACCGCGAGGGCGAACAATAGGATGCACCGGAACTGAAATGTCACGACGGGCGACCTCCAGCATGCCTGCAGAAGGCGTCAGCCCGCCTTCACGCGGCGCGGCGCAAAGCTCTATGCGATCGGCTCCCGCCTGCTGGGCGGTTAATGCACAATCCACCCCATAGCAACAAATTTCCAGTGTCGTCATTGTCTTCTCCTTTACATGGCTTCCTGTTCACGCCAAATTCGTCAGGTACGCTTATCCCTTAGAACAGTTTACGTGGAAAACTAACTATGACATTCAATTTTGACCAACGGATAGACCGCCGTCACAGTGATAGTCTTAAATGGCACAAATATGCGGGTCAGGATATTCTGCCACTGTGGGTCGCCGATACGGATTTCCGATCGCCTGAGCGTATCATTGAAGCCATTAAAGCCCGCGTTGACCACGGCGTTTTCGGCTATGGCGATAAGCCCCAGGGGTTGATTGCGGCCCTTATCGCCCGCTGTGCATCACGTTATCACTGGCAGGTCGATCCCGAATGGGTTGTTGTCTTGCCCGGCGTTGTCTGCGGCTTAAATCTGTCGGTCCGCGCCTTTACTCAGCCACCGCAAGGTACCGTGGCACCCTTACCGATTTATCCCCCTTTTCGCTCTGCCGCTAAACTGGCGGAACGCGACCAGCTGAGTCTGCCATTAATATTACAGGATGGGCGCTGGGTCATGGACCTGAGCGCGGCCGAAGGGAAAATGCAGGACAAAAAGCTGTTGATGCTGTGCAATCCCCAGAATCCTGGCGGTACGGTTTATCGCCGGGAAGAGCTGGAGGCCCAACTGGCGTTTGCCCAGCAGCACGACCTGATTGTCTGTTCTGACGAAATCCATTGCGACCTGCTGTTAACAGAGGGCCTGCAACACATCCCGTTCGCCTCCCTGAGCGACGATGCCGCCCGGCGCAGCGTCACGCTGCTTTCGCCCTCGAAAACCTTTAACATCGCAGGCCTGGGCGCATCCGTCGCCATCATCCCTGACCCGGTACTGCGTGAACGTTTCAACGCCGTCCGCCAGGGCATCGTTCCCTCGGTTGATATTCTGGCACTGGTGGCCGCAGAGGTTGCCTGGCGCGACAATGATGACTGGCTTGATGCACAGCTGGACTATCTGCGCGGTAATCGTGACTGGCTGGTTGAACAGGTCAATGCGCTCCCCGGACTCTCGATGGTGTCACCAGAAGGCAGCTATCTCGGCTGGATTGATGCCAGCGCATTGCCGGTTGCCAGCCCGGCACTCTATTTTGAAAAGTA
The DNA here is from genome assembly GCF_000710035.2 of Pantoea ananatis LMG 2665. Classification (GTDB taxonomy): domain Bacteria; phylum Pseudomonadota; class Gammaproteobacteria; order Enterobacterales; family Enterobacteriaceae; genus Pantoea; species Pantoea ananatis. The sequence continues at coordinate 198,781 of NZ_JMJJ01000005.1, forward strand.
CGGGCTGGGTTTCTCACCGGGTCGCGATTTTGGCGATGATCGTTTCGTGCGTATCAACTTCGGTTGTCCACGCGCACTGCTGGAAGAAGCGGCAAAGCGGCTTAAACGCGCGGTTGACGCCCTGGGTTAGGACTGCTCACTGGCCACGATCTCTTCCAGGCTCCACGGGTGAAACTTTATCGTGGTTTCCCCGTCGGTTACTGCGAGGGTAGGATTAGGCAAACGTTCATTTTCCCCTTTTGGCGAGCTGGTCTTGAACGAAATACCGGGTTGGGACAGCGCATGGTCGGACAGCAACGCCATTGCCCGCATCCCAAGCGTTTCTGGCTCGCCCCTTAATACCACTTCCACATGCTCCCAGCCTTCATGGCGATAGCGTTTCTCGCCGGGCCAGGGTAACTCCACCACGTCGATATGCCAGCCGGCAATCTGGAGCGGCTGATGCAGTTTGAACAGGCAGACAGGACGACCATTGATCATCGCTGCCGAAAATTGCTGGCCCATTTTCGCCAGACCCTGCTGCCAACGTTCGGCGGTGGTGTTCTGGTGACAGCGAACCGCGACATGATCGACATCGAGTCCGGCATTATCTAATCCGAGTCGCTGTGAAAAACTTTGTAACCGTTGTTCGAAAGCGGCCAAATCTTCGCGTAAATCGTCCAGTTCTGATGGAAAGGTGGTGCTCACGGTTGCCTCTGCCCCTCTAAAGTTTACAGACTTAAATATCGTAACTCATTGTTAGCATTAAATCCTAAACGACATAATGGTGAGATTCATCTTATTTACGTGATTCTTTTCCATTAAAGCAGATAAATTACGCTTTCAATTCAGACTTATCTTCTTTTTAGATCCACCCTTAAGTTGACAAAAACCACCTAACCATCTGTTTAAATTGACGTTAATTAATGCCATAAGACAATTCCCATTTACCGCCAACATGATTGCAGCCGCGTCACCTTTCTTATAAATTTGCATCAATACCATTATAAGGAAAGTTTTTATGACTATGCTCATCGTAGTGGCAACATTGATCGCACTGATGGGATTTGCCCTTGCGCGCCACTGGAAGGTGCGAGAAGACAAAAGCGTTAAAAATGCGCGCCGCGCGCGCCGCCGCTAATCCTTTGGGAAACATTCTCAGCTCTGTTTCTCCGCGTTTATCCAGTTACTGACTCAAGCTGACAATTCACGTATACTTTTCCCCTCATTTTTTTCCGTTCTGCCTGGTGATGACTCTGGTTATCGCCTCCGGCAGAATGAGGATGAAGCGCGCTGCGCTGTCAGCGTGCTTTTCTTAGCATATGTAAGGTAACCCGGTGAATATTCAGGCGCTTCTTTCCGCAAAAGTCAGTCAGGCTATGGTGCTGGCTGGTGCTCCCTCCGATTGCGAACCTCAGGTTCGCCAGTCGGCCAAAGTTCAGTTTGGTGATTATCAGGCAAACGGCATCATGGCCGTGGCTAAAAAACTGGGCCAGGCGCCGCGACAATTAGCTGAAACTGTTATTCAACATCTGGATCTTACCGGTATTGCCAGCAAGGTTGAGATTGCCGGACCCGGGTTTATTAACATCTTTCTCGATCGTGGCTGGCTGGCAGAACATGCCAGGAATGCCCTGCAGCATCCGCGACTCGGCGTCGCCCGCGTTGAACCTCAGACTATCGTCGTAGATTACTCTGCCCCGAACGTCGCGAAAGAAATGCACGTCGGCCACGTCCGCTCCACCATTATTGGTGATGCCGCTGTCCGCACTCTGGCGTTTCTGGGCCATAACGTCATCCGTGCCAACCACGTTGGCGACTGGGGAACGCAGTTCGGTATGCTGATAGCTTTCCTTGAGAAACAGCAGAACGAAAACCATGCCGAAATGGCGCTGGCTGACTTAGAAGGGTTTTACCGTGAAGCCAAGCGCACCTACGATGAAGATCCGGAATTTGCAGAGCGCGCACGTCGCTACGTGGTGAAGTTACAAGGCGGCGATGACTACTGCCGACAGATGTGGAAAAAGCTGGTTGATATCACCATGAGCCAGAACCAGCATATCTATGACCGCCTTAACGTCACGCTGACCCGCAAAGATGTCATGGGCGAGAGCCTTTACAACGACATGCTGCCGGGTATTGTTGCCGACCTGAAAGCGAAAGGGTTAGCCGTTGAGAGCGAAGGTGCGACCGTGGTCTTTCTGGATGAATACCAGAATAAAGAAGGTGAGCCTATGGGCGTCATCATTCAGAAGAAAGACGGCGGCTATCTTTACACCACTACCGATATTGCCTGCGCCAAATACCGCTACGAAACGCTGCATGCCGATCGGGTGATTTATTACATCGACTCGCGCCAGCATCAGCATTTACAGCAGGCGTGGACCATCGTGCGTAAAGCCGGTTATGTGCCTGAATCTGTGCCGCTTGAGCACCATGCATTTGGCATGATGCTGGGTAAAGACGGTCGTCCGTTTAAGACCCGCAGCGGCGGCACCATCAAACTTTCGGATCTACTGGATGAAGCTTACGATCGTGCTTACTCGCTGGTCAGCGAAAAAAACCCGGAGATGAGCGAAGAAGAGCGGCGTGCACTTGCGGAAGTCGTCGGCGTCAGCGCTGTAAAATATGCCGATCTGTCAAAGAGCCGCACCACGGATTATATCTTTGACTGGGACAACATGCTGGCGTTTGAAGGTAACACCGCGCCTTATATGCAGTACGCTTACACGCGTGTCCTGTCGGTATTCCGTAAGGCCGGTATTGAAGCCGACGCGATTCAGGCCGACATCACCCTGACGGACGATCGTGAAGCCCTGCTGGCTACACGCCTACTGCAGTTTGAAGAAGTCATTACTCAGGTTGCCCGTGACGGCACGCCGCATGTGATGTGTGCGTACCTCTATGACGTGGCTGGCCTGTTCTCCGGCTTCTACGAGCATTGCCCGATTCTGGCGGCCGAAGATGAAGCGACCCGTCAGAGCCGGTTACAGATTGCTGCCCTGACCGCCAAAACCCTGAAACTGGGGCTGGACACGCTGGGTATCAAAACCGTCGATCGCATGTAACCTCTTCAGGCGCTGAGTGCCCACCGTGGCCCGGCGCCTGCCTTCCCTGCCTTCCCCGCCGCCGCGTCATGATTTCCGCGACCGCTGTTTTCGCTGCCTGCTCTGCCCACGATATGAATCGGCCCGCTATCGCCTGAAAACCAGACATCATGATGCATAGCAACGGACAAACTGGCCCATGCAGCCATAATGTCCTGTTTATCTGCGTAAGATCATGGGGTTATTCCTTTCTGATGCGCGCGCTCTACTATAAGCCCGCATTTCATCAGGTCTTGACCTGTTAACGAGAAAGGAAACTAAGTTGATGATTAAAAAAGCGTTTGCCGAATTCATCGGGACATTCTGGTTAGTCTTGGCGGGTTGTGGAAGCGCCCTGCTGGCGGCAACCTTTCCGCAAACCGGGATTGGCTTTGCCGGAGTGGCTCTGGCTTTCGGCCTTGCCGTGCTGACGATGGCTTTTGCTGTGGGTCATCTTTCGGGCGGCCATTTTAATCCTGCCGTCACGCTGGGTTTATGGGCGGGCGGCCGTATCGGATATCAGGCCATTTTGCCCTATATCATTATGCAGGTCGCGGGCGGTATCGCGGCGGCGGCCGTGCTGTATGTGATTGCAAGTGGTCAGTCTGATTTTGATGCCACCACCAGCGGGTTCGCGGCTAACGGCTTTGGCGAACACTCCCCCGGGGGCTACAGCCTTTGTGCAGCAGTGGTCACTGAACTGGTACTCAGCGCCTTTTTCCTGATCATTATTCAGGGGGCGACCGATAAACGCGCGCCCGCGGGTTTCGCGCCCATCGCCATTGGCCTGGCCTTAACGCTTATTCATTTAATTAGCATCCCCGTGACCAATACGTCGGTAAACCCGGCGCGCAGTACGGCGATGGCGCTGTTCCAGGGAACCTGGGCCTTGCAGCAGCTGTGGGTGTTTTGGCTGGTGCCGATGGTGGGCGGTGTGGCTGGCGGATTGATCTCTCGTTTTCTGCTGCTAAGCACAGACTGATTTAATGCGAAAATGACTTCATTTTGCAGACCGGCAGCGATCGTGCACGCCTGCACGATCGCTGCCGGTCTGTCTTAACAATGAAATAATCAGGCTTACTGGTAATTAACCGTCACGTCTGTACTGACCACTTTCAGCCCGGGCGGTAAGCTGCCGCTTCCAGCGAAACCAAACACCATATGCAATGTTTCATCCGCGGTCACGCCGGTCAGACCCCGCGTCGCGCCGTTGGCACCGTCCAGTTCGGTACAGCGCTGTGCCGCACAAAGCCGGACCTGCAGGCCCGATGGCGCAGGCCGGGTGAGCTGATAGCGCCAGTTCACCACGGTCATTGCCCCTTTTACGTCGCCCGGCGGCGTTAAGGGCTGTGAGGATTGCCAGCTACCGCGATTGGCCATCAGCGGGCCCGCCGCGCTGGCGCTCCAGGCGCCGTCAGCGGCCTGGGCAGACAGCGGCAGGAGCAGTGCAAACAGCATCATCGATCTCATTGTTTGCCTCCGATGGTGGCGGTCATGCGAATCTGACGATTGTCGCTTAATTCCATGTTGGACAGCACCACCAGCTGCGGCATGTTGCGACGCAGGAAGCGCGCCAGTAACGCACGTAACGGATGGTTTACCAGTAAGACCGGCGGCGCGCCCATCATCTCCTGACGCTGTAAGGCTTCCTGCGTCTGGGCCAGCAGACGATCGGCAAGCCCCGGCTCCAGCCCACCACCGCCCTGCAGAGCCTGCAGTAACAGGCGTTCCAGCGTAGCATCCAGGCCAATAACCTGAACTTCACCGTTGCCCGGGAACCACTGTTGGGTGATTGCACGACCCAACGCGACACGCACCACGCTGGTCAACTCCTGCGGATCGCTTTGAACCGGCGCGTGCTCTGCCAGCGTTTCAATGATGGTGCGCATGTCGCGAATAGAGACGCGCTCCACCAGCAGGTTTTGCAGCACTTTATGCAAGGTTGTCAGGGTAATGACGCCCGGCACCAGATCTTCAGTCAGTTTAGGCATTTCAGACGAGACGCGATCCAGCAGCTGTTGCGCCTCCTGGCGACCAAACAGCTCGCTGGCATACTGACCAATCAGATGATTAAGATGGGTTGCCACCACCGTACTGGCTTCGACCACGGTAAAGCCCTGGATCTGGGCCTGCTCTTTCAGCGCGCCATCAATCCACACGGCCGCCAGGCCAAACGCCGGATCGACGGTGGCTTCACCCGGCAAGGTGCCCGCTGCGGTGCCGGGGTTAATCGCCATCCAGCGCCCCGGATACGCGTCACCACTGCCAATTTCTACGCCCTTCATCAAAATGCGATAGCGGGCCGGCGGTAATTCCATATTGTCACGGATATGCACCACCGGTGGCAGGAAGCCGACGTCCTGCGCCACCTTCTTACGGATACTGCGGATACGCCCCAGCAGTTCACCGTTTTGATTATGATCGACCATCGGAATCAGGCGATAGCCCACTTCCATTCCCAGGGTATCTTCCAGTTGTACATCGGTCCAGGACGCCTCGGCCGATGCGGGTGTTTCCATAGATTTGGTGAGGCTGCTGGGTGATTCGACACTCTTTTTCGGCTGCATTTCGCGGCCACGTAACCACCATGCCAGCCCCAGTAAGGCCGCCGTAAACAGCAGGAAAACGAAGTTCGGCATGCCCGGCACCAGGCCCAGCAAACCGATTACGCCGCCGCTCAGCATCAGTACGCGAGGATCTTTAAACAGCTGGCCAACCATCTGCTCGCCGACGTCCTGATCGGTTGCCACGCGCGTCACAATAACACCCGCCGCAGTCGAGATAACCAGCGCCGGGATCTGAGCAACCAGACCATCACCGATAGTCAGCAACGTATAGGTTTCTGCCGCATGTCCTGCATCCATGCCGTGCTGCACGATACCGACCAACAGCCCGCCAATCACGTTGATTACCATGATCAAAATGCCCGCGATGGCATCACCACGTACGAACTTACTGGCACCGTCCATTGAACCGTAGAAGTCGGCTTCCTGGGTGACTTCAGCACGGCGGCGTTTCGCTTCATCTTCACCAATCAGACCGGCATTCAGGTCGGCGTCGATGGCCATCTGCTTACCGGGCATCCCGTCAAGAACAAAGCGCGCGCCCACTTCAGCGATACGGCCGGCACCTTTGGTGATAACCATAAAGTTGATAATCACCAGGATGATAAACACCACAATACCGATGGCAAAGTTGCCCCCGACCAGGAAGTGGCCAAAGGCTTCCACCACCCGTCCGGCGGCGGCGGCCCCGGTGTGGCCGTCCAGTAAAATGATACGGGTTGAGGCAACGTTGAGCGCCAGGCGCAGCAAGGTCGAAAACAGCAGGATGGTTGGAAACGCCGCAAACTCCAGCGTGCGCTGGGTAAACATCGCCACCAGCAGCACCATGATCGACAAGGCGATGTTGAAGGTGAACAACAGATCAAGGATGAATGGCGGTAACGGCAGAACCATCATCGATAAAATCATGATGATCAGTACCGGGCCAGCAAGCACCTGCCACTGCATATCTTTGAAGTTGCCCGGTAGGCGTAATTTAGCGGCCAGATTAGCCATCGTTTGTGTTCTCTCCTGCAAAGTCCATCTCTGCCGGGACCGGCAGGTCTTTAGGTTTTACCGGGATCAGGCCGCCTTCGCGCTTCCAGCGACGTAGCTGCCAGACCCAGGCCAGCACTTCCGCGACGGCGCCATAGAGCGCACCCGGAATGTGTTGTCCAATTTCAGTATGTCGGTACAGCGCACGCGCCAGTGGCGGCGCTTCCAGAACCGGAATACGGTGTTCCGCGCCCAGTTCACGAATGCGTAAGGCAATATCCCCTGCGCCCTTGGCGATGACCTTCGGCGCGCTCATCTTTTTCTCGTTATATTGCAAGGCAACCGAGTAGTGCGTTGGGTTGGTGACGATAACATCGGCTTTGGGAACATCGGCCATCATGCGACGTCGGGCGGCTGCGCGCATCTGCTGGCGGATGCGCCCTTTCACGTGCGGATCACCCTCTTGCTGTTTGTGTTCATCACGAATTTCCTGACGCGACATGCGCAGCTTTTTAAAATGGCTGTACAGTTGCCAGAAAACGTCATAGCCCACCATGGGGATCAACCCGAGCATGACCAGCGAGCAGCAGATGGCAATCATATCCATGCCGTGAATCAGTGCCGTTGTCGGTGATTCGGCAATCAGACGCAGCATATCGGGCCAATGGCTCCAGACGTACCAGCCTGCAACACACCCGACCAGAATAGTCTTCAGGATGCCTTTAAACAGTTCGGTCCAGGCCTGAGCGGCAAACATGCGCTTTAAACCAGACAGCGGGTTCAGTTTGCCAAAATCGACCTTAATGGATTTTCCACTGATCACCACGCCGCCCAGCAGCATTGGCGAGGCAATCGCGACCAGAACCAGCCCGCCCAGCAGCGGGAGCAGCGCCGCAATGGCCTGCATAATCAGATTGCCCACATGCGCAATGATGATTTTGTCATCGGTCACCATGGCATGGTCAAATCGTAATCCGGTTGACACCATCGCGGCCAGCCGGTGGGCCATCATGGCACCGCCGACCCATAAAATCATGATGCCGGCTAACAGCATCAGTAATGAGGTCAACTCGCGCGAACGCGGAATCTGGCCTTCTTCACGTGCTTTCTCAAGTCGGTGGGCCGTGGGCGATTCTGTTTTTTCTTCGTCGCTATTTTCTGACACCACAAACCTCGGTTGGCAGGAATTCTGAGCATAGAATGCCAAATTTGGGTTTGGTTAAAGCGTGGATAAAACGTGAAAAATGCGCGCTCTTTCACGGATGGCAAAAGAGAAAAGAGAAGTGGCCTGTCAGAAACAGGCCATCTTAGAAGGGGCGGCAATCGCCAACCGTTAACGGATCGGCGATGACCAGACAGACTCGCGGTTAGAAACCCAGGCTGTCCAGCAGGTCATCAACCTGGTCCTGATTCGCCACGACGCCTGGCGCAGCAGCGTTTACCTGCGGGCCATTGAGCAGCGTTGTGCCAACCTGACGTTTCTCGGCGCTCACTTCTGGCATGTTTTCCAGCAGCACCATCAACAGCTGGCGCTCGATTTCCTGGATCACATCCATCATGCGCTTGATGACCTGACCAGTAAGGTCCTGGAAATCCTGCGCCATCATGATGTCGAGCAACTGCTTGTTAGTAAAAGAGGTGTGCGTAGGCACTTCCCCTAAATACTCACGCGTATCCGTCACCAGCTCGCGCGCGTCGGCAAGTTCAATTGGATTTTCAAACCACGCATCCCAGCGTCCTTTCAGCGCAATCGCGCCCGCTTCCATTTTGTCCTGGTGCGGTTGCGCTGCTTCGACGCTGTTCAGCGCCCTGTCGGCCGCCTGAGCGGTCTTTTGCACTACATAGTCCAGACGGTCGCGGGCGTCAGGAATGGCTTCAGCAGCTTCTGCAATGGCCTGATCCAGCCCCAGCTCACGCAGACTGTCACGCAGCATGCGGGTCAGTGAACCGATGCGGGAAATGATATCGTGTGCCGCGGCTTGCTCAGCTGATTTCGGAAGGTCGCTCATCACATCTCCTTACATACCCAGTTTTTCGAAAATTTTGCCCAGCTTTTCTTCAAGCGTGGCTGCAGTAAACGGCTTGACTACATAGCCGCTTGCACCCGCCTGAGCGGCAGCAATAATGTTTTCTTTCTTCGCTTCTGCCGTCACCATTAAAACTGGCAGGCTCGCCATGGCAGCATCGGCACGAATAGTCTGCAGCAGTTGCAGGCCATCCATATTTGGCATATTCCAGTCAGAGATAACGAAATCGAAACCACCTGCTTTCAGTTTGCCTAGCGCATCAACGCCGTCTTCCGCTTCTTCTACGTTATTGAAACCAAGCTCTTTCAGCAGGTTACGTACAATACGACGCATCGTATTGAAGTCGTCCACTACCAAAAAGCGCATGTTTTTATCAGCCATATCTACTCCTGTGTTATCTCGCCCGGCAGGACGGGCCTGGTTATATACGCAATGCCTGTCCGGCGCTAATTTTCGCCAGCATGTGCTGGCTGATGTTGCTTAAATCTACTACTTCGCTCACGCCGCCGCTGGCTATCGCCTCGCGTGGCATGCCAAAAACGACACAACTTGCTTCATTTTGCGCGATGGTCCAGGCGCCGGCACGATGCATTTCCAGCATGCCTGCTGCCCCATCGTTACCCATACCGGTCAGGATGACGCCGACGGCATTACGCCCGGCGTTAATCGCAACCGATTTAAACAAGACATCCACTGAAGGTTTATGCCGGTTAACCGGGGGGCCTTCATTCAGCTTCACCACGTAGTTCGCTCCGCTGCGCCCCAGTTCCATGTGCATTGCGCCAGGCGCAATGTAGGCATGGCCGGGAAGAATACGCTCGCCATCTTCCGCTTCTTTCACCGTGATCTGACACAGCTTGTTCAGCCGCTCGGCAAAAGATCGGGTAAAGCCCGGTGGCATATGTTGCGTAATCAGCAGTGCCGGACTGGTGGCCGGTAACGGCTGTAAAACGTGGCGAATCGCCTCTGTGCCACCGGTTGATGAACCAATGGCAATCAACTTTTCACTACTCAGCAACGGGCCGGCTTTCAGCGTGACCGGCGCGGGCATAACGTTACGAACATGCAGGCGCGCCCGGGCCGCCGCGCGAATTTTGTCGCCAATCATCTGGCTGTAGGCCAGCATGCCTTCACGAATGCCTAGCTGCGGCTTCGTCACGAAATCGATCGCACCTAACTCCAGCGCGCGCAGCGTGATTTCTGAGCCCTGTCCGGTCAGGGATGACACCATGACCACGGGCATGGGCCGTAAACGCATCAGTTTTTCAAGAAAGTCCAGGCCGTCCATGCGCGGCATTTCAACATCCAGCGTTAACACCTGCGGATTAAACTGTTTAATCAGATCGCGTGCCACTAACGGATCCGGGGCCGTAGCCACCATTTCCATATCAGGATGACTGTTGATGATTTCGGTCATCAGTTGCCGCATCAGCGCAGAGTCGTCTACGCACATCACGGTAATTTTGCTCATCATCTTTCCTTCGTCAGTCCATACACGGTTTGCCCACGCAGCCAAAACTCTTTACTAATCTGGCTGAAGTTCTCTGAGTGTCCGGCAAAGAGAATGCCGCCGGGCTTAAGCAGAGGAACAAAACGACGTAGAATTTTTTCTTGTGTTTCTTTATCGAAATAGATCATTACGTTGCGGCAGAAGATCGCATCGAACGGTCCCGGTAAGGCCCAGTCATTTGCCAGCAGGTTAAGCTGGGTATAGTTCACCATGTTCGCCAGTTCGGAACGGACACGAACCATGCCAGCATGTGGACCTGTACCGCGTAAAAAGAAACGCTGTAACTGCGCGGGCGACAGCGTACGCAGCTCTTCCTGACGGTAAACGCCCGCCACGGCTTTCTCCAAAACCTGGGTATCGATATCGCTGGCATGTACCTGGAATTTACCCGGTCCCATGCCTAAGGTTTCAGCCAACGTAATCGCGATAGAGTAAGGTTCTTCGCCGGTGGACGCTGCCGTACTCCAGACGCTAAAATTTCCCTGACGTTTACGTGCATGCTCCGCAAGGATTGGAAAATGATGCGCCTCGCGGAAAAACGCTGTCAGGTTAGTGGTTAACGCATTAATAAACGCCTGCCACTCAGCACTGTTTGGATCATTTTCCAGCAGGGCCAGATAGCGACCAAAATCATCGATATTCAGCGTGCGCAGACGACGAACCAGACGGTTGTAAACCATCTCGCGCTTGTGATCGGCCAGCACGATACCCGCACGCTGATAGATGAGCTGGCTGATACGGCGAAAATGGGTATCGGACAGGGGCAGACGCTGCACCATTTGTGACAGCAGCGTCGTCGCTTCCGGTTGATCTAATAACGTCGATTTCTTCATCTTTGCACCTGGCCTGAACTAAACCTGTTGAACATCTGCTGCTACGCCCAACCGCGTCTCAGCGGCTGGGCCATCCAGGCAATTAAAAGGTTTCCCAGTTCTCATCACCGCGCGGTGATGGCTGGCGAATGCCTTCTGACGGACTTTCTAAACGTAAATTTTTTGCCGCCGTAGTCTTGTTAACGGCCTGCGTGACAATTTCTTTACCAATATTGAAGGCAGAAACCGCTTGTTTTAAGTTACTGGCCTGATCTTCCAGCGCCGCAGCGGCTGCAGCAGACTCTTCCACCAGCGAGGCGTTCTGTTGTGTTACGCGATCCATCTCCGTCACTGCCTGACCGACCTGGTCGATACCACGGCTCTGTTCGTCGGATGCAGAGGCAATTTCACCCATGATGTCGGTCACGCGCGTCACCGCACTGACGATCTCATTCATGGTATCGCCCGCGCTCTCAACCAGCACTGAGCCGGTGTTAACGCGACCAACGGAGTCTTCAATCAGGCCTTTAATCTCTTTTGCCGCCTGTGCGCTGCGCTGGGCCAGGTTACGAACCTCACCGGCTACCACGGCAAAGCCTCGTCCCTGTTCGCCAGCTCGCGCGGCTTCAACCGCTGCGTTCAACGCCAGGATGTTGGTCTGGAAAGCGATACCATCAATGACGCTGATAATGTCCGCAATTTTCCGTGAGCTGCCGGCAATTTCTTTCATGGTCGTGACCACGCCATCAACGACTTTGCCACCCTGCTGCGCGGTTTCAGAGGCATTCAGCGCCAGCTTTGAAGCCTGACGGGCATTTTCCGCATTTTGTTTTACGGTCGCGGTAAGTTCTTCCATGCTGGCCGCCGTTTGCTCCAGCGATGCCGCCTGCTGTTCGGTTCGTGAAGAAAGATCGTTATTACCGACGGCGATTTCGCTGGCCCCGGTATAAATTGCATCTGCGCCGTCTCGCACGGTGCTGACGGTGCGCACCAGAGAACGTTGCATGTCCTGCAGCGAGGTCAGCAGATCGCCAATTTCATTACGTACGCTAATGTTGATGGGCTGCGTGAGATCGCCGCCTGCGATGTGCTGAATATGTTCAATGCTCTCTTTGAGCGGTCGAATAAGCAGGCTGCGCATCAGATTCCAGACCAGCACAATCACCAACAGCGTGACCAACAGCGTCCCTACAACCAGCATAATCATGCGTTGATAGGCGGCATTGTTGGCATCCACGCCCTGCTGACTGAGTTGAAGGTTGTAGTTAAGCCAGGCATCGTAGTCTTTCTGGAATTTGTCCTGATAGCTCTGCGTCGGCTGGTCTACAAACCCTTTAAAGTTACCGTTGCCAAGAAATACGATCAGTTCCGCGAGTCCGTCATGGAATTGCTTATAGTTTGCCTGCAGCGTCAGTACGTTTTCTGCACTTTTGCCTTTCTCAGAAAGATTGGCATTGAACATGGCATAGCCTTCTTCCGCACGCTTTAATTCACTATCTGCCAGCGCCACCAGCTCTTTAACGGTGGCACCTGAGCCGGCCATTTGCCCATCCTGCAAATAACGGATCCCGGCGCGGTTTAAGGTATTTCGCGCCTGTACCAGTGCGACCCAAGAGGTGCCCATGGCGCGTTGAAGCGTACTCAGACGTTGGTTATAGGCAAAATTTTCTTTATCTTCTGTCACCGTCTTATAGAACACGCCACCCGAAAAAATTTGCAGTAGCGCGAACAGTGCCAATACACAGAGAAGACCGGAGACAACACGTACTCGACTAAACATAGAAACCTCATTCATTAGCAATTCGATTCTGTTTATCGGCCCGGACGTGCGGAACTTTACGGCCAGCGTGAAGACAGGTTCACGCTGGCCGTAAAAAGAGGTTGGGGAAACTTAAACGCGCGAGATTTTAAAGACAGATACGGCCTGGGACAGGGCGCTGGCCTGTTGCTCCAGCGCGGCGGCCGCGGCGGCTGACTCTTCGACCAGAGAGGCGTTCTGCTGTGTCACACGATCCATTTCTGTTACGGCCTGGCCCACCTGATCGATGCCGCGACTTTGCTCGTCAGATGCAGAAGCGATTTCGCCCATGATATCGGTCACGCGTGTTACCGCGCCCACGATGTTATTCATAGTGCTGCCCGCGCTTTCAACCTGAAGCGAGCCGCTGTTAACGCGCGCCACTGAATCTTCGATTAACCCTTTGATCTCTTTTGCTGCCTGAGCACTGCGCTGTGCCAGACTGCGGACTTCACCCGCCACCACGGCAAAGCCACGGCCCTGCTCACCGGCACGCGCCGCTTCTACGGCAGCGTTAAGCGCCAGAATATTGGTCTGGAAAGCAATGCCGTCGATAACGCTGATAATGTCTGCGATTTTCTTCGAACTGCCGGCAATTTCCTGCATGGTGGTCACCACGCCATCCACCACTTTACCGCCCTGCAGCGCGGTTTCGGATGCGGTTTGTGCCAGTTGAGAAGCCTGACGTGCGTTATCTGCGTTCTGTTTTACCGTCGCCGTTAACTGCTCCATGCTGGCTGCCGTTTGTTCAAGCGAAGCTGCCTGCTCTTCCGTACGCGCAGACAGATCGTTATTCCCGGCCGCGATTTCACTGGCGCCGGTGAAAATGGCATCACACCCGCTGCGAACCTCACCCACGGTCGATACCAACGAATGCTGCATCTCGTGGATACCGGCGGCCAGTTGGCTCATCTCATTGCGGCCTTCCACCAGAATGGGTTGCGTCAGGTCGCCAGAAGCAATGGTGCGAATATCCACCAGCAGACGTTGAAGCGGTTGAATCAAGAGCTGACGCAGTCCAAACCAGCAGCCCAGAATAACCACAATCACCAGCACGCCCACCATGCCGAGCATCCACATCATCTGCGTGAAGGCCTGTTGATTCTGCTCTGCGCCGTGTGCGGACAGTTCGCTTTGCTTCAGGCGCCATGCGGAATAGGTGGCCTGCATCGCCTGCTGCTTCTGTTCAATATTTTGTTTAAACATGCCTTCCAGATCTTTCGCTTTCAGGCTGGCGATCATGCCGCGCAGACCGGTCAGATAGGCCTTAAAATCGTTTTGCAGTCGATCGCGCATTTCCGTATCTGCGCCCGGCGTTTCCGGAATCGCGTTAAATTCTGCCAGATACTGCTCACCTTTATTCGCCTCGTTAACGGCTTTCTCTGTCAGGCTGTCCAGCTGGCCGCCGTTCATTTGAGACGCCAGGCTGGTTTGCAGGCGCAACATTGCGCGGTTGAGGGTGGTACGAGACTGGTTCAGCGCCATATAGGCATCGGTCATCGCCGCAACGTTCCGGGTGGAAATTTGTGACAGCGCAAAGGCCTCTTTATCATTATTCAGCGCTGACCAGAACAGGCTGCCTGACAGCAGCTGCATGGCACCGAAAAGCATCAGTACCGCGATAAGACTGGTCACGACTTTTATTCGTTTTAACATCTTTTTCCCCGAGCATAATAAGTAAAGTGCAGGGGCTGTATCGGCGGGAAAGAGAGAGGGTTTAGTCAGCTTCAGCAAAAAAGTGGCAATTAGGGCTTTTGTAATTATTGATATCAACTGAGGGTGTTTTTTAGTGGCTCAGGTCACAGACAACAGGGGGAAAAATGAGAGGTGAAAGCGATGTATGGGTTAAGCGGATCACACTGATTCAGGCTGCACACAAGACACAGAACCTCACGGGCCAGCCTGGGCTGACCCGTGAAGAAGGCTTATGCCGTACGCAGGTTGTCGACCAGCGCCATCTCTTCGCTGCTCAGCAGCTTCTCGATGTCAACCAGAATCAACATGCGGTCGCCGAGCGCCCCCAGACCGGTGAGGTACTCGGTGGACATTGTCACGGCAAACTCAGGTGAAGGACGGATCTGTTCCTGCGTCAACGACAGCACGTCAGACACGCCATCAACCACGATACCGACGACGCGGTTTTCCAGATTAAGAACGATTACGACCGTATTCTCATTGTACTCAACGTCTGCCTGTGCAAATTTCACACGCAAATCGATGATAGGCACAATCACGCCACGCAGGTTCGTTACGCCGCGAATAAAATCCGGCGTGTTGGCAATGCGGGTTACCTGATCGTAACCACGAATTTCCTGAACCTTAAGAATATCGATGCCGTACTCTTCATCACCCAGCGTGAACACCAGGAACTCCTGGCCCACGGTTTCGCCAGCAATTTTTGTCACGGTTGCCATTCCACTCATGTTATTTACCCTTTCGTTATCAATCAGGCGGCAGCGCCGGCCACACGTTTTTCACGGTTAAGTGACTGCAACGCCGAAACGTCAACAATCAGCGCCACGCTGCCATCGCCGAGGATGGTGGCGGCTGAAATCCCTGGTACTTTGCGATAGTTGCTTTCCAGGTTTTTAACAACAACCTGATGCTGACCAATTAACTGGTCTACCAACAGGGCGTAGCGTTTGCCCGCGCTTTGCAAAATGACCACGATGCCCTGTGTCGCTTCTGTTTTGGCATCTTTCACATCAAAGACGTTCCACAGTTCAACCAGCGGCAGATATTCGCCACGGACTTCCAGAACACATTCGCCACCCGCCAGCGGTTTCAACTCTTCTGCGCGAGGCTGCAATGATTCCATCACCGCATTCAGCGGCAGAATAAAGACTTCATCCGCGACGCGTACAGACATGCCATCAAGGATGGCCAGCGTCAGCGGCAGCAGGATACGGATTGTGGTGCCTTTGCCCTGTTTAGAGGCAATTTCGACATGACCACCCATTTCCTGGATATTCCGTTTCACAACGTCCATGCCCACGCCGCGGCCGGACACATCCGTGACCTGTTCTGCGGTGGAGAAGCCTGGCGCGAAAATCAACATGCCGACTTCTTCGTCGCTCATGTTTTCATGAACCGGTAGACCGGATGACAGTGCTTTAGCAAGAATACGCTCACGGTTGAGGCCCGCACCGTCATCGGAGACTTCGATACAGATGTTGCCGCCCTGATGTTCTGCGGACAGCGTCAGGTTGCCCGTCGCGACTTTTCCTGCGGCAATACGCTTATCAGGCGATTCAATGCCGTGGTCCAGGCTGTTACGCACCAGGTGCGTTAACGGATCGATAATGCGTTCAATCAGGCTCTTATCCAGTTCGGTCGAGCTGCCGAGTAAGGTCAGTTCGACTTCTTTGCCCAGTTTACTGGCCAGATCGCGAACCAGACGCGGGAAGCGGCTGAATACGTATTCCATCGGCATCATACGAATCGACATCACCGACTCTTGCAGGTCACGCGCATTACGCTCCAGCTGGCCCATGCTGTTCAGCAACTCGCCGTGCGCCACCGGATCCAGTTCGCCAGAGCGCTGTGCCAGCATTGACTGCGTGATTACCAGCTCACCCACCAGGTTAATCAGCTGATCGACCTTCTCAACGGCAACACGGATGCTGCTGGATTCGCTGGTCTTCGCCGGTGCGGCAACGCGCTTGCTTTCGCGTTTGGCTGCGGCAACGGGCAATTCGGTAACGGTCGCGGTCTGTACTTCGGCCACCTCAGGCTCAGCGGCGCGCGCTGTCTCGGCTGGGGCTGCGTCGCCCTCCTCCGGGAAGCGAATCTGGGATTCATCAATCACAAAACAGAGCACGGCGACGATATCGTCTTTGCCAACGCCCGTAATGTGGCACTCAAGCGAGTTGCTGCCTTTCTTGACATCGCTGATTGTGCCGAGGTTACCCAGCTCTTCCAGCATCAAATCAATGTCTTTTTCTTTCAGATCGACCAGTTGCAGATGAACGCCATCGGCGCCTGCTTGCGCGGACTCTGCCTGACTGACCGGTGCATCAAGGGCAACCACCACCGGCGCTTCAACCGGCAGACCTTTAGCCTCTAACGCCAGCTGGCGTAATGCTTCACAGATATACTTGAAGCTTTCCGCGTTAGGCTCTTGCGCGGTTTTATAAGCATCGAGCTGTTCCTGCATAATATCTTTAGTTTCCAAAAACAGATTGATGATGTCGGTGCTGAGCTGCATTTCGCCGCGACGAGCACCATCCAGAATGTTTTCCAGGATATGGGTTGTTTCCTGTAAAACCGTAAAACCAAAGGTTCCTGCCCCGCCTTTAATGGAGTGGGCGGCGCGGAAGATGGCGTTAAGCTGTTCAGAGTCAGGTTCCTGGGGATCGAGTCCCAACAGGTGTTGCTCCATATCCGCTAACAGCTCATCGGCTTCATCAAAAAACGTCTGGTAAAAATCGCTGATGTCCATGCTCACGGGAATCACCTCTGCTGTGAGGGGGCTGCTGTAGTGACCGCACCAGCCGACGAAGCTGACGGCGCGGAGGTTGTTTTAACCGCACCAGCCGATGACGCTGGCGGTGCAGAGGTTACTGTTATCACCGTACCCGTCGATAAGGCTGACGGCGCGGGAGATACGGTTGTTACCGCACCAGTCGAAGACGCTGGTTGTGCGGACGTTGCTGTTTTCACCGCACCCGCTGAAGACGCGGGCTGCGTGGAAGTGCCTGTTTTCACTGTGCCGTTCGCCGGGGCGGACGGCGAAGACGCTGTCGTTTTCATCGCACCGCCTGCCGAGGCGGACGGTGCTGAGGTTGCGGTTTTCACTGCACCCGCTTTATCTGCTGCTGTACCGATGGAGGCTGAAGGTTCGGTAACTTTCTCAAACGCAGCCGGATCGCTAACCTGCACGGCATCACTTTCAGCATTCTCTTTCTCAATGGCGGCTTCGGTATCGTGGTTCAACACCAGCAAACTAATACGGCGGTTCACGGCATCATCCCCCCCGCGGTTTTTCAGTTTCATCGTGTCAGCCATGCCGACAATACGAAGAATCTTTCCACCATCCAGCCCGCCAATCACCAGTTCCCGACGTGACGCATTGGCGCGGTCAGCAGAGAGCTCCCAGTTGCTGTAGCCTTTATCACCACCGGCGTACTGAATATCATCCGTATGCCCCGCGATACTGATTCGGTTTGGAATGTCGTTCAGAACCGGGGCAATCGCGCGCAAAATGTCGCGCATATAAGGTTCAACTTCTGCGCTGCCGGTTTTAAACATTGGGCGATTCTGACTGTCGATAATCTGAATACGCAGCCCCTCTTCCACCATGTTGATGATCAAATGCGGACGCAGTGCTTTCAGGCGCGGGTCGGCTTCAATCAGCTGGTCGAGCTTTTCACGTAACCGGTTGAGGCGAATCTCATCCAGCTTGCGTTTCTGCGCATCCATATCCACAACCTTCTTAACTTCACCCTCTTTCTTCGTTGGGTCGTCACCGCCACCCGGGATAGGGCTGCTGCTGTCGCTGCTGCGTTGTCCACCCGTCAGCGCCACTTTTAAGGGCGTCTGAAAATATTCCGCTATCTGAATCAACTGCTGTGGGCTGGCGATCGACAGCAGCCACATCACCATAAAAAATGCCATCATCGCCGTCATGAAGTCGGCATAAGCGATTTTCCATGAACCATGCCCTCCTTCATGTTTCTTATGTTTGCGCTTTCTAATCAGCACAATTGGGCGATTGCCATGTTTCATGAGGTCTGATCCGAAGTCTGTTTAGCCGGGTTCTTCGCGTTGCGTACGTGCTCTTCCAGTTCACTGAACGAAGGACGCTCGGCGGAGTAAAGCGTTTTACGGCCAAACTCGACGGCGATTTGTGGCGCATAGCCGTTCAGGCTTGAAAGCAGCGTCACTTTTACGCACTGCATCATCTTGGTTGTTTCTGCACATTTCTGACGTAACACTGACGCCAGCGGCGAAATAAAACCGTATGCCAGTAAAATCCCGAGGAAGGTTCCCACCATTGCATGGGCAACCAGCGCACCTAACTCTGCGGCTGGGCGGTCGGCTGACGCCAGGGCATGCACTACGCCCATCACCGCGGCGACGATACCGAAAGCCGGCAGGCCATCGCCCACTGCTGCGATACTTTGCGCAGGAACTTCACACTCGTGTTCGTAGGTTTCAATCTCTTCATCCATCAATGCTTCGATTTCGAAGGCATTCATGTTGCCACTGACCATAAGGCGTAAATAGTCAGTGATGAAATCTACTAACTGTTTATCGGCTAAGATGCGGGGATAATTAGCAAAAATTTCGCTCTGAGCGGGATCTTCAATATCGCGCTCCAGTGACAACATGCCTTGCTGGCGTGATTTCGCCATCAGGCGATACAGCAGCGCCATCAAATCCATATAGACCGCTTTGTTGTATTTCGAGCCACGAAACAGGAGCGGCAGGGCCTTCAGGGTCTTCTTGATCGATTTACCGTTGTTGCCCACCAGAAACGCACCGACGCCCGCCCCGGCGATCATCAGCAGTTCTGCAGGCTGGTAAAGCGCGCCAAGATGGCCGCCCACTAAAGCGTATCCGCCCAACACGGAACCTAATACAACGATGTAACCTAAAATTATCAGCACAAAAAATCCTTACGTCCGTAACGTGTTGGTCGACGTTAAGCCAGAAACCCAGGTGATGTTCACCACGTGGAGGCAAAAAAAAAGCAGCGGGATTAACCGCTGCTGGATGACTTCCACATTGCGAACAAATTTAAACGGCGTGTTTAACCTGTTCATCCAGCAGTTGTGGAAAGATATCGGCAGTATCTGCAGAAAGTTTACGTCTTTTTACGGCACGTGATGGTGGCTGGCACAGGCTGCAGACAAAGCTGCCAACAGGCTGATGTGCATGATTAATAAAGCTGCCGTTGCAGCTTTTACAATCCGATAATTCCAGCATACCGCTTTCGACGAATCGCACCAGGGTCCAGGCGCGTGTCAGCGCCAACAGCGGGCCCTCGTCCGATTGCGGGCACTGCTCAAGATAGAGGCGGTAGGCTTTGATTACCGCATCAATACCTTTGCTCAAACCGGTTTTCAGTAAGAAAGTCCAGGCGTTACAGAACATGGAAGCATGAATATTTTGTTCCCACGTCATGAACCAGTCAGTAGAGAAAGGCAACATGCCTTTAGGTGGTGGACTACCACGCAACTCTTTATACAGTTTAATCAGGCGACCGCGGCTCAGCTGCGTTTCGCTTTCAAGCATTTGTAACCGCGCACCCAGGGTAATCAGCTCCATGGCGAGCTGAATATCGCGCGCTTCCTGAACAATACTTTTTTCACCCATTATACCGCCCTCTTTTTAGTAGGCGCGGCGTCTTTAGACGCGCTGCGTAATAAACGGCTGGATAACAAAATCCCGGTGTGGATCTGTTGCAAATCATCCACGCGAGATTCCTGCGTCAGGCGATTAATAACGGTGCTATCGGTAAAACGAAACTGACACACAAGTTGATTGGTCTCAGCTAATTTTACCATTTCAGGTAAGGTTAATTCTGACAACGCATCTGCCATCTTTTCATCGATCCCGAGGCGAAACATTGCCGAAGCTTTTTCCTGGTTAATTAATCGCTGCGCGAGCAGTAAATATGACAAGTTGATATCGTAAATATGTTTTAGTAATTCAGATGTACCCATTTTTCCATCCTGAGAGACGCGACGTAACTTACCGCAGATAACATCTCTGCGTATCGAGCTGCTGGTTGGTAAATCTAAAGATGGCAAAAATAATTAAACATAAAAGGCAAATGGTTCTGAGTGCTGCTTCTTTTTACGACCCTGTGTTTTGGGTCAGAAGTCAATTTTTTCAGTCCACCTTATTCTTAAGTCTTCAACCTTCTTCCGTGAGGCCTTCATACATTTTTTAAGACTAATCCGAAAACAAGGCAAATCTATATCGTCTGATCCTCACATACAACGACAGTTCAGTGAAATTTTGGATAAAGTGTGACACAGGTCACACTTTTGAGCCTTTTTTCTTCAGAAATACTTTATGATCACATTTTGACTGTGTGTTTTTTGAGCGAAATTACGTTTTTTTTGTATGGATTTGTCCTAACCAGGACTTAATTAGCAACAAAACGGCCGCAAAAGCCAAATCAGACCGTTGAGGTCAGGTTTATGTTCACGAATGCAATTTGTACCCTATTTAGAACCATTCAAAACCATAAAAGCAGTGGAATGTGCTGCCAGCAGAAACAATTATTTGTTTTTAAATTAGTCAGTTAGCGTTTTACTGCAGAGTAAGGGGCAACAGCCATGTCCGGCAGGCGATGGGGATTAGGCGCGTTCTGGCAATCCGTTGTAAAGGGTGACAGCAAGGTGTTTAGAGGGTGATCGTCGATGTAACAAGGAGTTACATTAATAACGTAAATGAATTGCAGGCAAGATAGTTTTATGCACTAAGAGTATCGGCCCGGATCTTCAAAACTTTAGCTTAACCAGGTAAAAATAGTGTTTTGACATTTTAATGGGTCATTTTGACAGCAAAAGTGCCGGAATAGTGTCCTGCCGCGGTACGGGACCGCCTTTGAGTTAAGGGTAACTGATTAAAACATAAGGAGCGTTTGCAGACGGCAAGCGAGGGTCAAATACGACAAACAGCAAGCCATCCCTGGCTTGCTGCGGCATCAGGCGAGTTTTGGAAATGTGGCCACTTTATTCGCCATTCCATGATCGGCGCTACGTGGCGCAATCTTTTCGAGATCGCGTAGGAAGCTTTCGCGCCATGCGGTGATGTCGTTCTTACGCAGAACCGCCATCATATCGTTATAGCGAGAAATTCTTTCCGTGCGCGGCATAGTAATGGCTTTGTCCAGCGCAGCGGCCACCTCATCCCGGTCATAGGGATTCACGATCAATGCCGAGGTCAGCTCATTCGCCGCACCGGCAAAGCGGGACAGTACCAGTACGCCCGGGTCATCCGGGTCCTGTGCCGCAACATACTCTTTCGCAACCAGGTTCATCCCATCACGTAACGGCGTCACCAGCCCCACGTCGGTAAGACGGAAGATTTTCATCAACAGACGACGGTCAAAGTGCTGGTTAAGGTAGTACAGCGGCGTCCAGCCCAGCGTCCCATATTTACCGTTAATGCGCCCTGCTTCGGTTTCAAGCTGATGACGAATATCCTGGTAAGCCTGCACATCACCGCGTGACGTGGGCGCAATCTGAGAATAGCGAATTTTGCCGTGATGCTGAGGGAAGTTTTCCAGCAGCGCCTCGTAAGCCAGGAAACGTTCTGGTAACCCCTTGGAGTAGTCCAGACGCTCACAGGCGATGATGTTGCGGGCATCGCCCAGCTCTTTTTTCATCGCGGCCATCTTCGGTGGCAACGGCCCTTCAGCCATCTCTTTAATGCTGTCGGGTTCAATCCCTATCGGGTAGACCTCTGTCATAAAGGTATTGCCATAGGCGCGGTGTTTCTTGTCACCCTTATTCTGCAACTGGGTCAACTGGCTGACACTGTCGAGGAAAGCCACACGATCTGATTCTGTCTGGAAGCCCAGCAGATCGTATTCGCACAGCATCTCCAGCAGTTCCTTATGAGGAGGCAGCGCGTTGAAAATTTCCGGCGTAGGGAAAGGAATATGCAGGAAGAAGCCGATACGGTTGTTAATGCCAGCCCGACGCAATGCAGCGGCAAAAGGTAAAAAGTGGTAATCGTGGATCCACAGAATGTCATCCGGCTTAATCAGCGGCTTTAATCGCTGCGCGACCGCATCATTGACCTCACAGTAGCCTTCCCAGGCTTCGCGCTGGAACTGAACTAAGTCTAACCGGTAGTGAAAGGCGGGCCAGATAACGGTGTTTGAAAACTGGCAGTAGTAAAGATCGTATTCGTTCTGGCTCAGAGGGAAAGAGGCATATTCAATACCGTCATGTTCCATTACCGATACCGGATTTTCTTCTTCACCTGAAAACTCACTGATCTCACCGTTCCAGCCAAACCAGAGTCCGCCCGTGCTCTTCAGCGCGTCCAGAATGCCGACGGCCAGGCCGCCAGCACCGGTTTTGTTCCCATTTGGCATGGCGATACGGTTAGATACAACCACTAAACGACTCATAACCTACACTCCTTACCAATGTTGTCTTGCTCTAATTGTAATCGTGTTGTTTCAAGCCAGGCATAGACATCCGTAACGTCATGTAAACGATAATGCGCCTGACTGGGGCCTTCCCCCACTTTTATAGAGATTCCCTGCAGGGCATTCACCGCAGCGAATCCTTTTTCATCGGTCAGGTCATCCCCGATAAACACCGGGATACGGCCTGAGAATGGGGCTTCCTGCATAAATTTATGGACGGCTGCGCCTTTATCAATCCCGGTGGGTTTGATTTCTACAACGCATTTGCCGGGTTGCAGCGCAAGGCCGTTAAAACGCGCCACCGCAGCCTGAGCCAGTTGCATGACATCCTGTTCGTGCTGCGGCGCGCGACGGTAATGAAGCGCGAAAGCCATGCCTTTGGCTTCTAACTGCGTACCCGGCCACTGCTCCATCGCCTCCTCAAGCAGGCGTTTGAGCGGACGTTCAACATCATCTGGCAAAGTCACCCGATGCAGTTCGCCTGTCGCATCACGCCGTTCAGCACCATGCACGCCTGCTGCCGGTGCCCGCATAGGCGCCGCCAGCGCATCCAGTTGTTCGACAGGTCGGCCAGAAACCAGCGCCACTGCGCCATGGCATAACGATGAGAGCCGTTGCAGTTCTGCGACGACATTTTCTGGAATGAATACAGCATCGGGCTGGGACTGAATCGCTGCCAGCGTGCCATCGACATCAAAAAAGAAGGCATACAGACCGCCGCTCAATGACGGAAATGAGGCATCACTATCTGCCATCTGGGTCACGTGTCTTCTCCTGTAAATAGGTTCATCATCAGGACATCACAGCAGAGGACGTTTCAGCAAGAGGTTGGCTCAAGGCCATGTGAAGTAAGGATACTGCGTGGTAAAACCCTGCAATTCAACAACCCTTTTTCAAAAAACAAATGTGTTTTGATGCTGATAAATCCGCTGGCTGCTATTGTCGCCCCATAAAGTGTAGTCGCTAAATTTCGTTCTGCCAGGAATGTGCATTTCCTGTGCCAGCCGTCTCGCTTTCCAATGCCCTGGACTGGCCCGGACCGATCCCTGAGCGCATACCGTCTTTTTATCAAGCGCTCAACAGTGAAATAAAAGTGTAATAAATGGCCCTGTTTAAGGTTTTCTTAATCTTTAATCAGCAGACTGTTTAAAATTATTGTCAACTCATTCGCGCGTACACGGATGGGCGGTATTTTGTTGGTTTCATGAACGCTTTTTAATCGGTGATAATAGTAATTAATGACTTTCCATCCGTCCTGGATTAATAATTCCTTTCCGTATGAAATCATTTTTTGGGCGTCGCTTTCCCATATTACTGATTACGTCCTTTTGGCAATGCGGCATTTTATGTTTTGCTATATCGCGACAGCTTTATTGCCCTGGCAAGGTTTTCGTCATACGGCGTTGCCATTCGTCTGAATGTGGCATTGCGTCAGGCAGTCTCTCAGCGTTATCGCGGCATTCGGTAAAGGTTACGCGTCGTTTGCCATCGATTAATAGGGTGAGATTCCCTGACGCAATAGGCGTTTACGTTGCTTTCGGTCACAATAGCCGGGGCGCTTGTCCTGTTCACCCCCGCGATGGGGACTCAAACACGCTTTATCTGCCTTTCTCACTGCCAGCGCCGATTCGTAAAGGGTTTCAGAACTTATGAAAATATTGATTGTTGAAGACGATGCCCTGCTACTTCAGGGGCTGGTACTGGCGCTGGAAGGTGCAGGCTACGTGTGCGATGGTGTTTCAACGGTCCGTTCTGCCGAAGCCCACCTTGCCAGCGGACTTTACAGCCTGGTGCTGCTGGATATCGGCCTGCCGGACGAAGACGGCCTGCATTTACTGCAACGCCTGCGTCGTCAAAAGCAGATGCAGCCCGTTTTAATCCTGACCGCACGCGATACCATTGAAGAGCGCATAGCCGGACTCGATGCCGGCGCTGATGACTATTTGATTAAGCCTTTTGCGCTGGATGAGTTGCTGGCACGGATTCGCGCGCTGATCAGGCGTCACGTCAACCAGGGCGATTCCCGCCTCGAAGTGGGTAATCTGTCACTGGATATGACCCACCGCCAGATTCATCTGGATGACGTGCTGCTCGACCTGACGCCCAAAGAGTTTTCCATTCTGTCCCGGTTGATGTTGAAAGCAGGCCATCCGGTTCACCGTGAGTTGCTGTATCAGGACATCTACAACTTTGATAATGAGCCCTCCACCAATACGCTGGAAGTCCATATTCATAACCTGCGCGACAAGGTGGGCAAAGCCACGATCCGAACGGTTCGCGGTTTTGGCTATGCCTTATCTCAGCCGCGCGCAGAAAACGAGTCATCACCCGAATGAATCCCTACCGTTCTGGCAATACCATGCGTTTCCGGCTGATGCTCACGATTGGCATGATCATGCTGTTTTTTCAGTTGATCAGCGTGGCCTGGCTCTGGCATGAGAGTAAAGAGCAGGTGCAGTTTTTGGTGGAAGCCAACCTGCTTAACCGCAACATGGATAAGCACGTGGATAAAGAGGTCCGTGAAGCCATCCTGAGCCTGGCGCTGCCCAGCCTGGTCATGATTAGCCTGACGCTACTGCTGTGCTATCAGGCGGTAAGATGGATCACTCGCCCGCTTTATCAACTGCAGCATGAGCTGGAAAGCCGGAGTGAGGTGAACCTCGAGCCGATTATCTTTGAAGGCTCCGTTCAGGAGATTGATGCCGTCACGCAGTCCATTAACCGACTTGTTGCGCGGTTGACCGCCAGTCTTGAACGCGAACGCCTCTTTACTGCCGATGTTGCTCATGAACTGCGTACGCCGCTCGCTGCGCTGCGTTTACATCTTGAACTGTTACAGCGCAACCAGGCCGTCGATACACAACCGTTATTACAGCGGCTTGATCAGATGTCTGGCAATGTCTCTCAACTGTTGCAACTCACGCGTGCAGGTCAGCAGTTCACCTCTGGCAGTTATCAGAATGTTGAGATAGTAGAGGAAGTCATCCTGCCGATGGAGGCTGAGTTGAGTGCAATGCTGGAGACGCGCGAGCAGACTCTGACCCTGGAGGTCGAGGACATGTTCCGGGTGAAGGGCGATGCCATCTTGCTGAGAATGCTACTGCGTAACCTGGTAGAGAATGCTCATCGCTACAGTCCATCGGGCGGAAACATTACGGTGCGCATTGAGGCAACAGCCGGGCTGTCGCTCATCATTGAGGATGAAGGGAACGGCATTGATGAAAGTATGCGCGGTGAACTCAGTAAAGCCTTTGTACGCATGGATACCGGCTACGGCGGCATTGGCCTGGGGTTGAGCATTGTCAGCCGGATTGTCCAGCTCCATGGCGGACAATTCCTGCTGGAAAATCGCCCAGATCGTTCAGGCTGCCGCGCCAGGGTAAACTTTGCTACTGCGTGATTTAGCCGTTGAACCAGCAGACCAGAAACGCAATCACTGTGCCGACGGCAATAAGCACGGCAAGATATTCGCTGAGGCTGCGAGACGGAACAGAACTGACGGATACGGTGGGGGTTTTCATCGATCTCTCCAGTGATGTTTTATGCAGTATCGCTTCCTTATATTAAGGAAACATTAACCTGCCGCGCCTTCAGGCTGCCCGCCAGGCGCGGGCGATCGATCCCTGCTACGCTAAATCATTCGTCTCACACCATGCCATCACCCCGCTAAAACCTGGCAACGGCCTGAAATGCCTTGTGTGACGTTGAAAACGATCGATCTCATCCCCACCTCTTTCCTTCAGACCAGACAGGAGTAATTTTATGGCTATCCAATATGCAGTGATCGCAGGCGGCTGTTTCTGGTGTACAGAAGCGGTCTTTAAAGATGTGATCGGCGTTGAGTCAGTGGAAAGTGGTTATACCGGCGGTGCGCGCCCTAATCCCACCTACGAGCAGGTGTGCAGCGGCGCAACCGGTCATGCCGAAGCCATTCGTATTGGTTTTGATGCTGAAAAGATCAGCTATGGCGATTTGCTGGACATCAGCTTTGCGACCCACGATCCGACCCAGCTCAATCGTCAGGGCAATGACATCGGTACACAGTATCGTTCCGCGATTTTTGTTGAGACGCCGGAGCAGGAAGCCGAAGCCAAAGCGGCCATCGCGCGTGCCCAACAGGATCATGCTGAGCCTGTTGTGACCACCATTGAACCGTTAAAAGCCTGGTATCCCGCTGAAGGTTATCATCAGGATTACTGGGAAGGCGCCGGTCAGCGCAACGGTTACTGCATGGCGGTGATTCCCCCCAAACTGCAAAAGCTGCGCAAGAGTTTTGCCAACCGCGTAAAAAGCGCGCCGTAAGCTCAGGCAACCCAGCGAATCTCCCCCTTCTGTTACGCTGTGCAATATCGCGTTTTTGGCGCCAAAAAACCGCGATTTGCGCAGCCTTAACGCGATTCGTTCAGAGCTTAAGCGAATAGAAAAAAAGAGAAAAATAGTGCTTGACCGTTTCAGGCCGACTCCCTATAGTAGCGCCCCGTTGACCCAGCGCGGTCAGCAACAATTTGCGGTGAGGTGTCCGAGTGGCTGAAGGAGCACGCCTGGAAAGTGTGTATACGGCAACGTATCGGGGGTTCGAATCCCCCTCTCACCGCCACATTCAAAGAAGAGTCCAGACTAACCTCTGGACTTTTTTTTTTGCATATTCTGCGCCGAGGGGGATGAGAAGCCCCGACCGGGGTTCGACAAAACGGC
Source organism: Pantoea ananatis LMG 2665 (assembly GCF_000710035.2). Classification (GTDB taxonomy): domain Bacteria; phylum Pseudomonadota; class Gammaproteobacteria; order Enterobacterales; family Enterobacteriaceae; genus Pantoea; species Pantoea ananatis. The sequence goes on from NZ_JMJJ01000005.1 coordinate 226,347, forward strand.
CCGCCGTTTTGCATGGCCGTCAGGCCACCCGAAGGGCGAGCGCAGCGAGTGAATCCCCCTCTCACCGCCACATTCAAAGAAGAGTCCAGACTAACCTCTGGACTTTTTTTTTTTGCATATTCTCCGCCGAGGGGGATGAGAAGCCCCGACCGGGGTTCGGCGTCTAGATACCTTGATGCTTAGAGGTAAAGAGTTCAGGGCCGTTATCGCGAAGGAGTTGCAGCATCCGCATCACCGGTGGGCTCGGTGTGATTTCACCTCGCTCCCATTTCGATACGCTATCGACCGTCATGCCAAATGAGAGCGCCACAAGCGATTGCGACATTCCCCAACGCATGCGCACGTCTTTGATTTCAGTTGCTGTCATGGGCTTTACTGATGCAATACGGGCACGGAGTTCACGATTTTTTGCGCGCTTTGCTATGGACTCCACTTCTTCATCTGTTGCCAGTCCTAACGCGTGAAACGCTTTCGCATCTTCAAGTAGTTCACTCAATTCGGCGGGTTCAGTTTTCATTACATTTAACCTCTCTGACCATTCCGCTTCTGACGAGCAGGCTCATCACTTCACTATTTGCACGGAAAAACATTCTTGCCACATCCCTGTAGGTATCCAGCTGATCTTCATCGATTTCCCTGGCATATTTCCTCGACAAGTTTTTAACCCATCCATCGTAATAAACCAGGTTGGTGCCTTGTCTGAAGAAGATGACCGTTCGCACGCCGCCACGCTTGCCTTGGTGAAGAGCAAGACGCTTTTTAATAACGCCACCGCCTAAGTCAGCCTCAAACACGCCAGTAATAACGTCACCTGCTGCGTAACACAGGACGCTGTCTGTCAGACGCGTTTTTTTAAACACTCTGTCAAAACGTTTATGAACATAAAGCGTAAAACCCATGAAAAGTCCCTTTTCGTTATGGCGAGAATTATAGTAATGATTACTACACTTCACAAGCCAAAGGCCCCTGGTCTTACGTCCAAATGGGTCTGAAGCTATTTGTAAAAAGCAAGAAATCCAATCGGTGCGCATCGCCATTACCGCTGGCCATGAATAACACCCGCCCACACTATCAGCGATTCAGATTACCCACTCACCTGTTCACGCCTTGCGTACGCGAAGTGCGAGCCGCTCCCCAAAAAATTACGCGCTACGAAATGTATTCCCTACCAATACAAAAGGCCTACCGGTCTACCCGGCAGGCCCTTTAACACATTCACCTGTTACTTTTTATCCAGCGACCATGTCGCGCTGCGGACATCGACCTTCACCGGCAATAAACCAATTTGTGTAAATTTATCTGCCAGTGCCTGCTGCTCTTTGAAAACATCCGGCGTCATCCGCTCGGCCCCTAAGGGCATTCTTGCCAGCGCGCGCTGCCAGATAGGTTCGGGCAGGCCAGTCGAGCCAGACAGAATTTTAGCGGCTTCGCCCTGGTTTTTATTCGCCCAGCTGCTCAGCTTTTGCAGCTCTGAAAGAACCTCTTTGGCCTCGTCTGGATGACCTTCCGCAAATTTGCGGCTGGCCAGATAAAAGGTGTAGTGCGGTACCAGCCCCTCGGCATTTTTAAGCAGCCGCGCGCCGGCGGTGGTTTCTACTTCCGCCAGGTAAGGGTCCCAGATGACCCATGCATCTACAGCGCCTCGCTGGAAAGCCGCTCGCGCATCAGCAGGAGGAAGATAAACCGGCGTGATATCCTTGTATTTTAGCCCCGCCTGCTCAAGGGCTGATACCAGAAGATAATTCACATCCGATCCCTTGTTCAGGGCGACGCGCTTGCCTTTTAAATCCTTGACACTTTTTATCGTCGAATCCGCAGGCACCACTATGGCTTCGGTTTGTGGATTTGCCGGTGAATGGCCCAGATAAACCAGGTCAGCCTGCGCGGCTTGCGCAAAAGTTGGCGGCGCATCGCCCGTTGCGGCCAGATCGATGCTGCCTATGTTGAGCCCTTCCAGCATTTGCGGTCCCGCCGGAAATTCCACCCAGTGCACGGCAATCCCCTGCTTTTTGAATTCACTGTCGAGCGTGCCCCGGTATTTCAGTAAGGCAAAAATGTTGGCTTTCTGAAAACCGATATTCACTACCCTGGGTTTCTCTTCTGCGTGTGCCGTCACGATGCTGCTAATGTGCGCGACCGCAAGCAGTGCGCTGAATATGATTTTTTTCATGTCTCTTTCCTGAGTGGTGTTGTCGTCAGCGCAACATAGCAAATCAGGCCTCAACGCCTTAATGCATAAAACTTCTATCTTTAGTCATAAAACGTCATTGCGACCACACCGCGTCACGTACGTTAATCGCGCGGGGAAAGAGGCCCAGCGCGTAGAAACGATCCGCGATTCTTTGCTGCTCACGAATGATCGCCAGATTCATTGGTTGCGTCTGGTGGCTCCGCCGGGCCAGCGCCAGGCGCAGCGCGCGATCAGACATCCCCAGCTCCCCGGCCAGCAGCCCGGCGGCCTCTTTAGGATGGGCATCAATGTAGCGCCCCGTCTGCTCCAGCGCGGTTACCAGTATTTCTAAAAGGTCTGGAGACTGGTTCGCGAAGTGGCGATCGGCAAGGTAGAACTGATGGTTATTCACCCGTCCTACGCCGTCGGCAATGACCCGGAGCTGTTCCCCTTTTTCTGCCTCGCTCAGCAGAGGATCCCACATCATCCATGCATCAACGGCATTCAGATCGCTGGGCGTGAGCGGGTATTTAGGCGGCGCGTACACAATCCGCACGTCCTCTGGCGTCATCCCCGCCTCATCAAGGATTTGCAGCAGCAGAAAATGCACGTTGGAACCTTTATTTACGGCAATACGTTTGCCTCTTAAGTCTGCCATCTGGTTTATCTGACTGTGCTTAGCCACCAGCAGCGCCACGCTCTGTGGCGCGGGCGGCTCCCAGGCGACGTACACCAGAGAACAGTGACTGGCCTGGGCAAATAAAGGCGGCACTTCGCCGGTGGTGCCAAAATCAATTTCCCGATGGCTCAGCGCGTGCAGCAGCTGAGGCCCGGCGGGAAATTCGCTCCACAGGATGCTGACGTTTTGCCCGGCCAGCTGCTGTTCAAGCTGCTGGCGCGCTTTGAGGATGCCAAGGTTGCCAAACTTTTGATAACCAATGCGCAACTCGCGCTCCTGCGCGCCCGTTGTTGACGCGGTGCGAAGGGTTGAAGTCAGGCTGCGACGCGGCTTGATGATGCCGTAATGGCCAAGATGCGTACGCAGGCTGTTACGGCTAATCCCCAGCAACGCCGCGGCCTGTAACTGGTTGCCCTGGCTTAGTTCATAGGCATTTCTCACCAGTGCCTCAATGACGCGGGGATAAAGTGGCGTGTCACTGCACTGGATCTGCTGGCGAATAAAATCATCAAGCGCATCCTGCTTTTGTACCCGCCCCGTGCCCGTCACCGTGCCCAGCCGCAGCTGTTGTGGTTCTACCTGCGGTGTTTCACTGAGCAGCACCGCGTTGTGTAATGTATTTTCCAGTTCCCGTATATTCCCTGGCCAGGAATGGGCCTTGAGCGTTTCCATTGCCTCGTCGCTTAGGCGCAGCTGCGGTCGCCCCAGTCGGCGCGCATAGCTTTGCAGAAAATAGTTAGCCAGAACCGGGATATCCTCACACCGCTGGCGCAGCGGCGGCAAGGCAACGCTGGCGACGTTTAGCCGGTAGTAGAGATCCTCGCGAAACCGCCGCTCGGCTATCGCAGTCGTCAGATCGCGGTTCGTCGCGGCAATTACCCGGACGTCAACCTTTACTGCGCGAGAAGATCCCACGCGGGTAATTTCCCTTTCCTGCAGTACGCGAAGCAGTTTGACCTGAAGGGGCAGGCTCAGCTCGCCGATTTCATCCAGCAGTAACGTCCCGCCCTGCGCGGCCTCAAACCAGCCACGATGACGGTCGGTCGCGCCGGTAAATGCCCCCTTCTCATGACCAAAGAGTTCTGATTCTGCCAGGCTCTCCGTTAGCGCACCGCAGTTCACTGCCATAAAGGGCGCATGGCGGCGCGGGCTGTGATGATGCAGATAGCGCGCCATCACCTCTTTGCCAGTGCCGGTTTCACCAATGATTAATACGGTCGCGTCCGTGGGCGCCAGCTGATCCAGAATATGCCTGAACGCCAGGGAAGCAGGGTCAATTAAATCGGGGCCAGCGTGTTGCATAGCGCGTTCCTGCTGAGTGAGTGAGAGAGCGCTAAAGATATCCCTTGTTGCGGCCAGAAACGAGCCGCTGCCCAGCGTGATTTGCTGCAAATACAGCAGTATCCTTCACATATTGCTGCATTTGCAGCAGCCGCCGCCGCCGCAATAAAAACCTATCTTATTGATATTAATAAATAAAAAACACTTAACCTGTTGGCACGTATCCTGCTTAGAGCTATATAACTGAAAATGAATTTTCTAATTGCCAATTTCAAATATCGTTATAAAGGAATCTGCTAATGCCTGATACCGCTGAAAAAAACATCAATCTTTTTTGGTTCTTACCGACACATGGTGACGGGCGTTATTTGGGAACCACCCAGGGCGGCAGAGCGGTAGACCTGCCCTATCTGCAACAGGTAGCCCTTGCCGCCGATAATCTGGGTTTCTATGGCGTTTTAATTCCCACTGGAAAAAGCTGCGAAGATGCCTGGCTGGTAGCCTCTGCGCTGGTGCCGATTACTAAACAGCTTCGCTATCTGGTAGCCGTCCGGCCGGGATTGCAGCCACCCAGCCTGGCGGCGCGCATGGCGGCTACGCTGGATCGTCTGTCTGAAGGACGTTTGCTGATCAATGTGGTGACCGGCGGCGATCCGGTTGAAAACAAGGGCGACGGCATTTTTCTCAGCCACGCTGAACGTTATCAGGTCACCCGTGAGTTTCTTGATGTCTATTCCCGCCTGCTTAAAGGAGAGAAAGTGGACTATCACGGGGAACATATTCACGTGGAAGGGGCTGAGATCCTCTTTCCACCGGTACAGGCCGAAGGTCCACCGCTTTATTTCGGTGGCTCATCCGATGAAGCGGTTGACGTTGCAGCCCGTCAGGTTGATACCTATCTGACCTGGGGCGAACCCTTAGCGCAGGTTGCCGCTAAACTTGAAGGGGTGCGGAAGCGCGCAGAGGAACGCGGCAGGACGCTTTCCTACGGTATTCGTCTGCACGTCATCGTGCGGGAAACCGAGGAAGAAGCCTGGGCCGCGGCGGATAAGCTGATCGCACATCTGGATGAAGACACCATCGCCGCCGCCCAGAAAATCTTTGCCAGAATGGATTCGACCGGACAGGCTCGCATGAGCGCACTCCACGGTGGCTCGCGTGATGGACTGCGCATCGGTCCCAACTTATGGGCTGGCGTCGGTCTGGTACGCGGCGGCGCGGGTACCGCGTTGGTGGGAAATCCGCAGCAGGTCGCGGAACGGATTCGGGAATACCAGGCGCTGGGCATTGATAACTTTATTCTGTCCGGTTATCCGCATCTCGAAGAAGCACACCGGGTTGCCGATTTGCTGATGCCGCTGTTGCCGCTTTCAACCCCTGCGGGAAATAAACAGCGCACGGTTAATACCGGTCCTTTTGGCGAAACCATCGGAGGCGACCGTCGTCCCGAAAAACAGGCCAGTGCAAGCTAATCAGAGAGGCAGTGTATGTCCGAGCAGCATATTGTCATTGTGGGTGGAGGATTCAGCGGAACGGCGCTGGCCGTTCATCTTGGTCGTCTGGGCGGCCCGGGCCTGCGCGTCACGGTCATCGAACCCCGCGCGCAGCTGGCCCAGGGCGTAGCTTACTCGACCACCGATCCGGCGCATCGCACCAACGTCCCCGCCTCGCGTATGCAACTCGCCGGCGACGAGGAAGGCAGCTTTGAGCGCTGGTTCCGTGCCTCTGCCGCATTTGCCAGGGATGCGGCGGCTGAATGGCACGACGGCACGGTTTTTCCGCAGCGTAGGCAGTTTGGCCAGTGGGTCAGTGAACAGTTTAGTGCAGTAAAACAGCATTCCCCTGTTGAGCTGTTGCATGTGCAGGACCGCGCCGTTGCGCTGCGACAAGGTACGGTCAGCACCGCATCCGGCGCACATCTCGATGCTGATATCGTGGTACTGGCCATCAGCCATCCCGCGCCTCAACTTCCCTCAGCCCTGGCCTCGCTGGCACCTCACCCGGCACTGATTGCCGATCCCTGGCGGGAAGGTGCCCTGTCACAGATTGCGCCTGACGACCGGGTTGCCATTGTGGGTACCGGCTTAACCATGTCAGACATGGTTGCGACCCTGGACCGTCAGGGACATCGCGGGCCAGTCACCGTCTTTTCCCGACGCGGTCAGCTTCCGCGTTCCAGCCTCACTGAGGACAATTTCAGCTGGCATCTTGGTATTGATTTCAGCAAACCTCTGGGTGTTCGCGCCTGGCTACGCCGGATCAGACAGGAAATTCGCCAGGCGGCGGCCAGGCACATCCCGTGGCAGGTGGTGTTCGATGAGGTCCGTCACAACGGTCAGGCGATTTGGCAAAGCCTGTCGCTGGATGAACAACGGCGTTTCCTGCGGCATCTGCGGCCATGGTGGGACGTTCACCGTTATCGGATTGCCCCCCAGGTTGGGCAGGTGTTAAAGCACCACCAACGCAGCGGCACACTCCGCGTGCTCGCCGCACGACTGACCGCGGCGGCGGCGTTGCCCTCTGCCGTCAGGCTCAGCCTGCAGCCGCGTTTCGGCGGCGTACAGGCGCTGGAGGTGGACAAGATCATCGTCACCACCGGTCCTGCGCATGGCGCGTTGATTGAGCGCGATGCGTTACTCAACCAGCTGGCTCAGGATGGCGTTATTCAGTCCGATCCGCTGGCGCTGGGAATTCATGTCAATGCCCGGTCACAGACGCTAAACCCCAAGGGCCAGGCGAATCCTCATCTGTATGTGGTCGGGCCTGCGGCGCGCGGACGTTTTGGTGAATTAATGGGCCTGCCGCAGGTTGCCACACATGCTGAGGCCGTCGCACGCCAGTTGCTCAACCTCACTGATGACACGCGTCATGAGCGATGTCCCCTTTCTCTGACTAATTAATTTACCCCCCTTTTTCATCCCAACGAAGTGGGCGGCCCGACAGTGCCGCATCCGCTCAGGAGTTTGCTATGCCTAAACAACGTGAAATCCGCCTTAATGCGTTTGATATGAACTGTGTGGGTCACCAGTCACCTGGCCTGTGGGCGCACCCTCGCGACCGCTCGTGGCAATACAAAGATCTGGAATACTGGACAGATTTGGCGGTCCTGTTGGAACGCGGTAAGTTCGACGGCCTGTTTATCGCCGACGTCTTGGGGATTTACGATGTTTTCAACGGGAATAATGATGCTGCTCTTCGCAGTGCCGCCCAGGTACCGGTCAATGACCCGCTGGCTCTGATTACGCCGATGGCGATGGTGACAAAGCACCTCGGTTTTGGCCTGACCGCATCACTCTCTTTTGAGCATCCCTATCCGTTTGCCCGGCGCATGTCGACGCTGGATCATCTGACCAAAGGTCGGATCGGCTGGAATATCGTTACCTCCTATCTGGAAAGCGGAGCCCGCAATCTGGGACAGGTCAGCCAAACCAGCCACGATGCGCGTTATGACTACGCCGACGAATATCTGCAGGTGGTATACAAGCTGCTGGAAGGCAGTTGGGAGGATGATGCCGTGATACGCGATCGCCAGCGTCATATTTTCAGCGATCCCAATAAGGTGCATCCCATTAATCATCAGGGAACGTTTTTCCAGGTACCGGGCATTCATCTGTGTGAGCCTTCGCCCCAGCGCACGCCTGTGCTGTATCAGGCAGGCGCATCCAGCCGCGGTAAAGCCTTCGCCGCACAACACGCCGAGTGCGTATTTGTTGCCGCGCCGTCTAAAGTGCTGTTGAAGAAAACCGTGGCTGATATACGTCGTCGTGCAGAGGAGGCCGGTCGCGATCCGCGCAGTATTCTGATTTTCAATATGCAAACGGTCATTGTGGGGGAAACCGATAAAGCGGCCCAGGCCAAGTGGCAGGATTACAAACGCTATGTCAGCCATGAAGGCGCACTGGCGCTGATCTCCGGCTGGACCGGCATCGATTTCAGTCAGTACCAACCCGATCAGGTTTTTAAGCATCTGCATACCGATGCCATTCAGTCTGTTGTAGAGAGCTTCTCCACAGCCGATCCGCAGCGTGAATGGACGGTGCAAAACATGGCCGACTGGGTGGGCATTGGCGGCTTTGGCCCCCTGCTGGTGGGCAGCACAGAAACCGTTGCCGATGAACTGCAAAGCTGGGTGGAGGAGACGGACGTGGATGGCTTTAATCTGGCCTATGCCCTCACGCATGAAACCTTTGCTGATGTCGTCGATCTGCTGGTGCCGGAACTGCAAAAACGTGGCGTTTATAAACAGGATTACCAACCCGGTACGCTGAGAGAGAAGCTGTTTGCTAAGGGCGCCCGCCTTGAGCATCCTCATCCCGGCGCAGGATATCGACGCACAACCTCGGTATCAGGCCGGGTTGTGCCTGCGGAGGCATCATGAGGGGATTTAACGATCTGTTCGGATAGCCCGTCTGCCGCTGAGCAGACTGACATCACGTCCCCTTGCCCGCTAATTTTACCGGATGCGTCACAGCGCACCCGGTATTTCCCTTATCTACAAAAATCAAATTAACTTATTGAAATTAAAGTAATAGTTATCACTTTTTGTTGTTTGTTTACATCGCGATTCCTGCATATAAAGGCGTCACCTGTACAGACAATAACGAGGATAAAATGAGCACATTAAATATCGATGACGATGCCGCGATCCCCTTACCTCACTCAACGCCCATTCGCTCCGTCAGCGACGTTGCAAAGTTGATTAATACGCAAAGTGAGAAAAACAGCTACGCACGCTGGATCGTGTTTCTGGCGTTAGGCGGCGTATTTCTGGATGCCTACGACCTGACCACCCTGTCTTACGGCATTGATGATGTCGTGAAAACATTCAGCTTAACGCCCACATTAACCGGACTGGTCACCTCATCCATTATGATTGGCACCATTGTCGGTAATCTGGTCGGGGGCTGGCTGACGGATAAATATGGCCGCTATTCCGTCTTTATGGCGGACATGCTTTTTTTTGTGGTGTCCGCTATTGCGGCCGGCCTGGCGCCGAACGTCTGGGTACTGATTGGCGCGCGCTTTTTGATGGGCGTTGGTGTGGGCATCGATTTGCCTGTCGCGATGGCCTATCTGGCCGAATTTTCGAAATTCTCCGGAAAGGGGAATAAAGCGTCGCGGCTCGCCGCCTGGTGCCCCATGTGGTATGCCGCGTCTTCGGTGTGCTTTCTGATTATTTTTGGCCTTTACTTTCTGCTGCCTGCAGAGCACCTCGACTGGCTGTGGCGCGCTTCATTGCTGTTTGGCGCAGTGCCTGCCCTGCTCATCATTGCTGTGCGCAGCAGGTTTATGAATGAGTCTCCGCTGTGGGCCGCAAACCAGGGGGATTTAAGCGGCGCAGCGCGAATCCTGCGCGATTCGTACGGCATTCACGCGCACGAAGATAAGCGCGCTGAGCCGGCGGCCAAACCCGTCGCCCAGGCGGTCAGTTTTCGCGTCTTGTTTCAAAAACCTTACCGGGAGCGCACCGTTGTGGCGGCGGTGATGAACGCCTGTATTTCATTCGAATATACGGCGATCGCCTTTTTCCTGCCCTCTATCCTGGCGCAGTTTCTGGGGGCGGGCGTCTTTGAAACGATCTCCGCCTCGCTAGGACTTAACGCGCTGTTCGCCTTTACCGGCGGCCTGCTTGGCATGCGTCTGGCCTGGCGATTTCCGTCACGCCATGTTGCGATTGCCGGATTTGCCCTGCAGTTTATTGCGCTGATCTCACTGGCTCTGATTGGCCATCCTGTTGCAACCTACGGCGTCGTATTTGCCATTTTACTGCTGGGGCTGTGGTTGTTTGCTGAGGGCTTTGGGCCAGGAGCGCAGTTAATGATCTATCCCGCCCTCTCCTATCCCACGCACATTCGGGCCACCGGCGTCGGTTTTAGTCGTTCCGTCTCAGGCATCGGGAGCGCGCTGGCGCTGTTCATTCTGCCCATATTGCAGGCGGCTTATGGCACCAATATATTCTGGATCGTGTCACTGGCCGCCCTTATTCCCATCATTTTCCTGTTAGTCGTCCGGTTTGAACCCACTCGTCACGATATCGATGACCAGTCAACACACGGAGAACACCATGTCTGAGCCCGATTACACCTCACTGGCGGCGCGTTTCCGCCCCATCTTTGCCCGCATCGCCGAAGGCGCTGCCGATCGCGAACGGAATCGTACCCTGCTTCACGAGCCGGTTCGCTGGCTGAAGGCGGCGGGTTTTGGCACGCTGCGTATTCCACAAGCAAACGGCGGATTGGGTGCCTCGCTGCCACAACTGTTCCGCTTACTGACCGAGCTGGCAGAAGCGGATTCTAACCTGCCTCAGGCGCTGCGCGCGCACATGGCCTTTGTCGAGGATCGTCTTAACCAGCCCGACAGTGAGGCGCGCCAGCGCTGGTTTAATCGGTTTATCGACGGTGATATTGTCGGGAGCGGCTGGAGTGAAACAGGCAGCGTTCGATTAGGAGACGTGAATACGCAGGTGTCGCCCGCCGCCAACGGCTGGCGGCTTGAGGGCGAAAAATTTTACAGCACCGGCACGCTGTATGCCGACTGGATTGATGTTTACGCTAAGCGTACGGACAACCAGCGCGATGTCATTGCGGTGGTCAGTACACATCAGGATGCGGTAGTGCGAGAGGATGACTGGGACGGATTTGGTCAACGTCTTACCGGTAGCGGAACCACGCGTTTTCATCAGGCCGTTGTGGAACCTGCCCATGTCTATGATTTCAGCGAGCGCTTCCGATATCAAACCGCCTTCTATCAGCATGTCTTACTGGCGACGCTGGCCGGGATAGGCAGGGCTATCGTGCGGGACGTGTCACAGGGCGTAGCAAACCGAAAACGAATCTACAGCCACGGTAATGCCCGTCAGGTCAGCCAGGACGTGCAGGTCTTACAGGTGGTGGGACAGATCAGCAGTTGGATATGGGCAACCGATGCCGCCGTGCAGCGGGCCACGCACGCGCTGCAACAGGCTTTTGATACGCACGTTCAGGGACAAGATGAAACGCAGATTCATGCCGCCAACGTCCAGGCAGAAGTGGAGGCTGCGAAGGCGCAGGTCGTGGCCGTGGATTGGGTGACGCGTGCGGCCAGTGAGCTGTTTAACGCGCTTGGCGCGTCAGATACGCGAGTGAGTAAAGCGCTGGACCGTCACTGGCGCAATGCCCGAACGATTGGCTCGCACAATCCGGTGATCTATAAAAGCCGTAACGTGGGCGACTGGGAAGTCAACGGGCGCGATCCTACCTTTATCTGGCAAATCGGCAGCGGCGAATAGCGCCCCATCACGGAGATAAAAAACCCGGCCGAAGCCGGGTTTTGGTCGCTACATGACTCAATCGAACGCTAGCTGTAAGCATGCAAAGTGCGCTGACACAGCGCGGAACGCACGCAATCCTCTTTGCCAAAACGGACAATGCCCACCATCTCGTCCTCTTCAAAACGCGCCAGCGCGTCCGCGAGACCAGAAGGCACCCCAGCGGGCAAATCGCACTGGGTTATATCGCCGTTAACAATCACCGTGACGTTTTCGCCAAGGCGGGTCAGAAACATTTTCATTTGCGCAGCGGTAACGTTCTGCGCTTCATCGAGAATCACCACTGCATTTTCAAAGGTACGACCGCGCATATAAGCAAAGGGCGCGATTTCAACTTTGCCAATTTCGGGACGCAGACAATATTGCATAAAGGATGCGCCAAGACGTTTAACCAGAATGTCGTAAACCGGGCGGAAATACGGGGCGAATTTTTCTGAGATATCCCCGGGAAGGAATCCCAGATCTTCATCCGCCTGCAGCACCGGGCGCGTAACGATAATCCTGTCGATATCCTTATGAATCAGGGCCTCTGCCGCTTTCGCAGCACTAATCCAGGTTTTGCCGCAGCCTGCCTCGCCGGTAGCGAAGATAAGCTGTTTTGATTCTATGGCGTTGAGATAGTGCGCCTGAGCTTCATTGCGGGCTTCAATCGGAGCACGATCGCGCACATCGCGCGCCATGCCAATCGAGTCCAGCCCACCCATTTGCACCAGCGAAGTGACCGATTCTTCTTCACGCTGACGATGACTGCGGGAGTCATTGCGAAGCACTCGTCTTGCTTCTCGACGCGCTTTGATCACTGCTTTCTGTCTTCCCATAGTGGCACCTTACAGTTGGTTTCATTTCCCGCTCAGGCAACAAGCCCGATGCGATTACGTGAACGCTTTAGAGGTTTCAGTTGGCTTCCTTTAGAGCCGTGACAGGCCATGACGATTGATATCCGGCAGCAAAACAGCCAGGCCGTATACCGGTAAAAAAGGAGTGAGGTTGAAAAGAGAAAACACATTGCGGTGTAAAAGCGGTTGAGGAAGAAACCTCCTCACGGGTAAATGCGATATTTTTTACTGCTGAACGGCTGTAAAAACATCTATCCATGCGCGAACTCCAGTGTGAGACATCAACACGCCCGATTACGCTTTCATAGTAAAGTGAACCATCTTATTGGTATTTTGCAACAGTATTTTCACTTTATTGAAAAATAAATATTCAACCATGCGTTAACGCCAACCTTACTTAAATTAAATTACGCAAGTATTACAGAGAGTTAGTTTATTTTTCAATGCAGCATCAACGGTTTAAAACGGAGCGCGAAAAAACAGGCGGAGGATAAAAAACCTGAGACAGAAATACGGCACGCTGGGCGGTCAGGCACAGAATGCCGTGATTAAAATTTAATCAGCTTTCAAGTAAGGACTGGCCCAAATAATGATTTTCATTGATAACGCCGGGTAATACAAAAAAGTATCCGCCGCCAAAGGGACGTATATACTCTTCCAGCGCTTCACCATTCAGACGGTTTTGTACGGTCAGAAAACCCAATTCTAAATCATGTTGATAACAAACAAACAACAAGCCCATTTCCAACTGGCCTGACGCTGAAATACCCGCCGAATAACTGTAGCCCCGGCGCAGCATCAGGCTGCTTTCGGTCGCAGGCGTGCGCGGGTTCGCCAGCCGAATATGCGCATCCAACGCAATGACATCGCCATCAGGATCCTGGCGATAATCCGGCACGTCGTGCTCGTTTTTCATGCCCAGTGGTGCGCCGCTTAATTTCTCGCGACCAAAGATCGTTTGTTGCTCACCCAATGGCGTGCGATCCCACATTTCCACATGAAAACGGATCAACCTTACTGCCTGATAACTGCCGTGACGGGCCCACGCGGGTTCCGCCTGCTCTTCCGTTACCCACAGCAGCTTATCCATCAACGCCATGTTATGCGTATCGGGATTGGCCGTACCGTCTTTAAAACCCAGCAGATTAATGGGCGTTTCTTTTCCCGCGCTGCGCGCGGCATGATCGGAAATAAAACCTTCCCGTCGCCAGCGAATGCCGAGCAAATCGGGCGTATGTTTCACCACATCACGGAGTGCATGAATCACCGTGTCCTGCGTGTTAGCACAGATTTGCAACAGCAGATCGCCGTGGCACTGATTTGCATCCAGAGAGTCGTTAGGGAAACGGCTCATGGCCTGCAGTTTAGCCGGCTTAAGCGCCGCCAGACCAAAGCGCGAATCAAACAGGGAATGACCGACGGAAACCGTCATCGTCAGGTTGTCCGGGGCAATCTCGGCCCCCAGAATGCCTGAATCCAGCGGCGGCAGCTGTGGGTTGGTCACCGCGGGCGCCATCCCGCCCCGGGTCAGAAACGCGATGCGCTGCGTAAGCAGTTTGAACAAACGCTGCAGTTCCTGCTTATCGCGGGTCAGCACATCGAACGCCACCAGCATCATTGACGCCTGCTGTGGCGTCGTAATGCCGGATTGATGCACGCCATAAAAGGGCTGCACTTGCTGACGCGCGTTCGGCGTTACCGTACCGGGCGAAAAGCTGTCCGGGTTTTCGGCGGCCGCGGCATGAAACGGACACCCACCGCTGACGGCCGCCGCGCCGCCCAGCATCCCCAGTCCTTTCAATAAACGGCGGCGCGATGGCTGGCTTAACGCCTTATCCTTATCCATCATCAATCCAGGCCTAAGGTGCCACGCAGCAGAGAAAGATCTTCCGCCAGGGCAGTAATCGGCCCTTTCAGCGCGGTTCGATCGGCTGGCGTCAGTTTTTCATACGATTCATAACCCTGACCGCTGCGGTATTTATCCAGAATCGCGTCAACTTTCGCGAAATTGGCATCCACTTTTGCCAGAAGCGCTGGATTTGCCTGCTTCAGGACTGGGCGCAACAGCTCGACAATTTTTTGCGCGCCATCCACGTTCGCCCGGAAATCCCACAGGTCGGTACGGCTGTAACGATCTTCTTCGCCGGAGATTTTACTGGAAGCCACTTCTTCGATCAGCCCTGCGGCGCCGCCTACGACCTTGGCCGGGGGGAACGCCAGCTCGCTAACGCGTTTCTGCAAATCGCGCACGTCGTTGTTTAACTGCTCGGCATAGCCCGCCATATCTTTGGTGCTATTATCGGCAAACAACGCTTTCTCAAGCCGGTGAAAACCGGTGAATTTCGGGTCTTCAGCCTTTTTCTCATAATCATCTTCACGGGCGTCAATGCGACCATCCAGATCGGAGAACAGCTCAGCTATCGGCTCTATACGTTCGTAATGCTGGCGCGTGGGGGCAAACAGCGCTTTGGCTTTTTCGATATCTCCGGCTTTCACCGCATCCGTAAAGGCCTGGGTTCCCGCCACCAGCTGGTTGACTTCGTCCGTCACGTAGGCTTTGTAGGCGTTGATTGGCCCCGCCAGCTGCATCAGTTCTGTTTTACCTTTCTGCACGTTTTTGCCCGCGCCGCCCTGGACAATCAGCTTGCCTTTCGGATTCGTCAGCAGGCCGCAGGTCATTTCATATTCGCCCGCTTCAAGGTTGGCGGTCAGTTTTTGACTGAAGCCGGGCGCAATATTTTCGCGCTCCTCAACCACCATCACCCCTTTCAGGATTTCCCATTCCAGCGCCTTTTGGCTGTTGTTTTTGATCAGAAACTGAGTCTTGCCCGCCTGAACCGTCAGTGACATCGGTTCACACTGCTTGTCCGTGACACTCACGCTAACCTGTGGAATGGCTGCAGCCAGTGTGGAGCCGGAAACCGCCAGCAGCGAAGCCAGCACCGCGTGACGACGAAAACGCTTCTTCATATTTTTCCCTATTCAGTCAGAGGCGCGCCTGACGCGCCTGGTAAACGCGTTAGCGCGCAGCGGCTGAGGTTCCAGCACGTGCAGGCATAACAAACAGTAATAATGCCGGAATCAAATAAAGCAGCCAGACGGCCACTTCACTTACGCTGGGGGCTTCCTGATAACCCAGAATGCCTTCAAGCAGCGTGCCAAACAGTGAATGGGTCGATAAGGTGTTACTCATATCGAACGCCACCTGCTGAAAATGGTTCCACAGCCCGGCTTCATGAAAGGCACGGATAGCGCCAGCTGCCAGCCCCGCGGCCACCAGAAGAATAAAAAGGCTGGTCCAGCGGAAAAAGTGCGCCATATTCAGACGAACCCCGCCCCAGTAGATCAACATGCCCAGCACAACGGCCGTCGCCAGGCCAAGCACGGCACCCAGCGGCGGCGCATAACCGACGTCCTGAGTGAAGGCGGCCAGTAAAAAGAACACTGACTCCAGCCCTTCCCGGGCGACGGCAAGAAACACCATCAGGACCAGGGCCAGGCCGCCCCCGGCTGATTTCTGTAAAGCCTGATCGACCGCCTGCTCCAGTTCCAGCTTGATATTGCGCGCCACCCGGCGCATCCAGAACACCATTGAGGTCAGGATGACGACCGCGACCACCGCAACAATGCCTTCAAAAAGCTCTTGCTGCTTCTGAGGAAACTCCCCTGTGGTCTGGTTAATGACGATGCCCAGCGCAAGGCAAAGCGCAGCGGCAATAAACACGCCCGCCCACATGGCAGGGAACCATTGTGTGCGCTGCGTCCTTTTCAGGTAGCTGGCAATAAGGCTCACGATGAGCGCTGCCTCCAGGCCTTCACGCAGCATGATGAGAAAGGGAACAAACATCGCCGACCTCTTGAATGTTAAGCAGCGTAAATGGGACGTAAATTTACGTAAAAACGAACGATACCGATTATCATTACCACTCAGAAAAAAACAAGTTCCTCCGTGAAATAATTTCGTAACTGTCTGTGCCAGACGCAGGTCAAAAAAAAGCCCGCCCTTTACAGGGCAGGCTTTTCAACACGTTCACGCCTTATTTAGTCTGGAATTCTGCCTCGGCAGCATCAAAGCGTTCAATGGCAGCTGCAGAAGGTTCCCGGCCTGCCAGGCTGAAGACCACAATGGCGATACTGGCAAAAATAAAGCCCGGAATGATTTCATACAGGCCGAGCCAGCCATACTGTTTCCATACCAGTACCGTGACCGCACCGACAATCATTCCCGCCAGCGCACCGTTGCGGTTCATGCGTTTCCAGCACACGCCAAACAGGACTACCGGTCCAAATGCCGCGCCAAAACCGGCCCATGCATAGCTGACCAGACCTAACACCCGGTTTTCGGGATTCGACGCCAGCGCGATGGCCACTAACGCTACCAGCAGCACCATGAGGCGCCCTACCCAAACCAGTTCTTTCTGGCTGGCATTCTTGCGTAAAAAGCCTTTGTACAAATCTTCCGTCAGCGCACTGGAGCAGACCAGCAGCTGGCAGCTGAGCGTGGACATGACCGCCGCCAGAATGGCAGACAGTAAAATACCGGCAATCCACGGATTAAACAGAATACGTGCCAGCTCAATAAAGACGCGCTCTCCATTCTGTGAAACGCCCGCAGCCAGAGAAGGATTATTGTGGAAATAGGCGATCCCAAAGAAGCCCACGGCCACCGCGCCCGCCAGACAGAGAATCATCCACGCCATGCCGATACGGCGCGCGGTACGAATGGAACGATGTGAATCCGCCGCCATAAAACGTGCCAGGATATGAGGCTGACCGAAATAGCCCAGTCCCCAGCCCAGCAGTGACAGCACGGCCACGAAATTCAGGCCTTTGAACATATCCACGTTTTCAGCATTTTTGGCCTCAATCACCGCCATCGAATCGCTCCAGCCACCCACGGCGATAACCACGATGACTGGCGTCAGGATCAGCGCGAAGATCATCAGGCTGGCCTGAACGGTATCCGTCCAGCTCACCGCCAGGAATCCGCCCACCAGGGTATACAGAATGGTGGCGGCGGCACCGGCCCAGAGGGCGGTGGAGTAATCCATACCAAAGGTGCTTTCAAACAGACGCGCGCCCGCTACCACGCCTGATGCGCAGTAGATAGTGAAAAACACCAGAATCACCACGGCAGAAATGACCCGCAAGATTTTGCTGCGATCTTCAAAGCGGCTGGTAAAGAAGTCAGGCAGCGTCAGGGCGTTATCATGATGTTCCGTCTGAACCCGTAAGCGCCCCGCGACAATCTTCCAGTTAAACCATGCACCAATAATCAGGCCAATGGCGATCCAGCTTTCAGAGATACCGGAGAGAAAAATGGCACCCGGCAATCCCATTAGCAACCATCCACTCATATCGGAGGCTCCAGCGGACAGCGCAGTCACGACACTGCCCAGGCTGCGTCCGCCCAGAATATAGTCGTCGAAGTTTTTCGTTGAGCGCCAGGCAATAAAACCGATAAGCACCATCCCAAGGATATAAATTAAAAAGGTCACCAACATTGGCGTACTTACTGTCATTTGTTTCTCCGTTATTATCCGATCTCTTGAGAGAAATCTTTTTCCTGCCCCCCTCGGAACGTGAAGGCGTCAGGCTGTTACCGCATCAAGAGAAAGCGATTTCCCTTAAGGCGCGGTATCCTGCCGTAAAGGCACGGCGCACACAATGCATTTAACACATCCGTCACATCAGTTTCACCTCTCAATCCCTTTTTAATGCTCACAGGTTGCGCCCGCTCACAATAAAGTTGCACCTTTGCAATGATTTCACCCTTTAAATTGAATGAGGTTGCAACTTTGGCGAGTTTTTTGCAGCAAGATTTGTGCCGCTTTTAAATGTTAATTAAAAAAGGGGTTTCAAAGTGTGCAACCGAGGTCACATTTAACCTGGTTGCACAAAGTTGCAACATGGGTAATAGTGCAGCCCATGCTCTGGTCAAAACCGTTTTAAGGAAGAGAAAATCATGGGAACAACAACCATGGGGGTGAAGCTGGATGAAGCCACCCGCAACCGTATTAAACTGGCGGCGCAGAAACTCGATCGCACGCCACACTGGCTGATCAAACAGGCGATCTTTAATTATCTGACCCAGTTAGATGCGGGTGAAACGGTGGATGAGATCCCCCTGCAGCTTAACGACTCAGCGTCCGATGAGCTTGCCCCGGAAGAGATGGTTCAGCCCTTCCTTGAATTCGCCGAAAACATTTTGCCGCAGTCGGTCGCCCGCTCTGCGGTGACAGCCGCCTGGCGCCGTCCTGAAACTGATGCTGTTCCCATGTTGCTTGAGCAAGCGCGCCTTCCCGCCGCCCTGGCAGAAAAAACGCAGCAGCTGGCGCACCAGCTGGCCGACAAGCTGAGGCACCAAAAAGGGGCGACCGGCCGTGCCGGCATGGTGCAAAGCCTGCTGCAGGAGTTTTCACTCTCCTCTCAGGAAGGTGTGGCATTAATGTGCCTGGCCGAGGCTTTGTTGCGTATCCCGGATAAGCCCACCCGCGATGCGCTGATCCGCGACAAGATCAGCAACGGTAACTGGCAGTCACATCTTGGCCGCAGCCCGTCACTGTTTGTGAACGCCGCGACGTGGGGATTACTGTTTACGGGCCGTCTGGTCTCAACGCACAATGAAGTCAACCTGTCGCGCTCGCTCAACCGAATTATTGGCAAGAGCGGCGAGCCGCTCATCCGGAAAGGCGTGGATATGGCGATGCGCCTGATGGGCGAACAGTTCGTGACCGGTGAAACCATCGCCGAAGCCCTGGCCAACGCCCGCAAGCTTGAAGAAAAAGGCTTCCGTTACTCCTACGATATGCTGGGTGAAGCCGCCCTGACGGCCAGCGATGCCAAAGCCTATCTGGTTTCTTATCAGCAGGCGATTCACGCCATTGGTAAAGCCTCAAACGGTCGGGGCATCTATGAAGGCCCGGGCATTTCTATCAAGCTGTCCGCACTCCATCCGCGCTACAGCCGCGCGCAGTATGATCGGGTGATGGATGAGCTGTATCCAATTCTGAAGTCGCTGACCCTGTTAGCCCGCTCTTACGACATCGGCATTAACATTGATGCGGAAGAGGCCGATCGTTTAGAGCTGTCTCTCGATATGCTGGAGCGGTTGTGTTTTGAACCCGAGCTTGAAGGCTGGAACGGCATAGGTTTCGTGATTCAGGCTTATATGAAGCGTTGCCCGTTTGTGATTGATGAGCTGACAGATCTGGCCCAACGCAGCCGTCGTCGTCTCATGATTCGCCTGGTGAAAGGCGCTTACTGGGACAGCGAGATCAAACGCGCCCAGGTGGAAGGGCTGGAAGGCTATCCGGTTTATACCCGTAAGGTGTACACCGACATTTCTTATCTGGCCTGCGCCCGTAAACTGCTGGCAGTGCCCAATCTAATCTATCCGCAGTTTGCCACACATAACGCGCACACGCTGGCCGCGATCTATCAACTGGCGGGCAATAACTATTATCCCGGACAGTATGAGTTCCAGTGCCTGCATGGCATGGGTGAACCGCTCTACGATCAGGTGGTAGGCAAAGTGGCAGACGGCAAGCTCAATCGTCCCTGCCGTATCTATGCCCCCGTAGGTACACATGAAACCCTGCTGGCTTACCTGGTGCGTCGCCTACTGGAAAACGGTGCGAATACCTCCTTTGTTAACCGTATTGCCGACACGTCCATGCCGATAGACGAGCTGGTCGCCGATCCGGTGAGTGAAATTGAAAAACTGGGTGCCAGCGAAGGCACCCTGGGCCTGCCACATCCAAAGATCCCGCTGCCGCGAGACTTATATGGCAGCGACCGGGTTAACTCTGCGGGTCTGGATATGGCTAACGAGCACCGCCTTGCTTCCCTGTCCAGTGCTCTGCTGAGCGGCGCGAGTGAGCCTTATCTGGCACAACCGCTTATTGACGGCCCTGCTGGTAGCGGAGAAAGCCAGAATGTGGTGAATCCGGCCGCGCCGTCGGACGTCGTCGGTACCGTTCGCCATGCCTCAGAACAGGAGGTTTCCCAGGCCATTGAGGCGGCGGTCAATGCCGGTCCTATCTGGTTTGCCACTCCGCCTCAGGAGCGCGCGGCCATCCTTGAGCGTGCAGCACAGTTAATGGAAGGTCAGCTACAGCAGTTGCTGGGCATTCTGGTGCGCGAAGCCGGTAAAACCTACAGCAACGCCATTGCCGAAGTGCGTGAGGCCGTGGACTTCCTCTATTACTACGCTGGCATCGTCCGCCTTGATTTTGACAACGAAACGCACCGCCCACTGGGACCTGTGGTCTGTATCAGCCCGTGGAACTTTCCGCTGGCCATTTTTACCGGTCAGGTCGCAGCCGCGCTGGCGGCCGGAAACAGCGTGCTGGCGAAGCCTGCCGAGCAGACGCCGCTGATTGCCGCGCAGGCCGTTGAGATCTTACTGAGTGCCGGTGTCCCGGCTGGCGTCGTGCAACTGCTGCCGGGCCTCGGTGAAACCGTGGGCGCACAGCTCACCGGAGACGAACGCATTCGTGGCGTGATGTTCACCGGCTCCACGGCGGTCGCCACCCTGTTACAACGTAATCTGGCAGGCCGGCTGGATCCCCAAGGCCGCCCCACTCCGCTGATTGCTGAAACCGGCGGCATGAATGCCATGATTGTCGATTCATCCGCCCTGACAGAACAGGTGGTGATCGATATCGTCGCCTCGGCCTTTGACAGCGCGGGTCAACGCTGCTCTGCGCTGCGTCTGCTGTGCGTTCAGGAGGACGTCGCGGAACATACGTTGAAAATGCTGCGTGGCGCGATGGCGGAGTGCCGTATGGGCAATCCGGAGCGCCTGTCCACCGATATCGGCCCGGTGATCGATAAAGAGGCCAAAGCCAACATTGAGCGCCATATTCAGGCCATGCGCAATAAAGGCTTTAAGGTGTTTCAAACGGCGCAGGATCATCCACAGGACAGCAAAGAGTGGGCAACCGGAACCTTTGTGAAACCGACGCTGATTGAACTGGATAAGGTTAGCGATCTGACGCAAGAGGTATTTGGTCCGGTGTTGCACGTTGTGCGCTTCACCCGCAGTGGCCTGCCGCAGTTGATCGAACAGATTAACGCCTCGGGCTATGGGCTGACGTTAGGCGTCCATACCCGCATTGACGAAACCATCATGCAGGTCACCGCAGCGGCCAAAGTGGGCAATCTGTACGTTAACCGCAACATGGTTGGCGCGGTGGTGGGCGTGCAACCATTCGGCGGCGAGGGGTTATCCGGTACCGGTCCGAAAGCGGGGGGCCCGCTTTATCTGTATCGCCTGCTGGCGAATCGCCCGGACAACGCACTCAGCACCACCCTCGCCCGTCAGGATGCTGAGCGCCCGGCCGACCATGCCCAGCGTCAGCTGCTGCTGGCAGCGCATCAGGCATTGAGCGAGTGGGCAAAAGATAAGCCTCAGCTGTCTTCACTGTGCCAGCATTATGCCGAGCTGGCTCAGGCAGGCACGGTACGCCTGCTGCCCGGACCAACAGGCGAACGCAATACCTTCCTGTTGCTGCCGCGTGAGCAGGTACTCTGTCTGGCGGATAACGAGCAGGATGCTCTGATTCAACTGGCGGCGGTCACCAGCGTAGGCAGCCAGGCACTGTGGCAGGACGATGAGCTGCACCGCGCACTGCTGGGCAACTTACCGGCGACGGTGAAAAGCCGCATTACGCTCTCCAACGATCCCCTGTCTGCGCATTTTGACGCTGTTATCTATCACGGTGATGCCGACCAGCTCCGCAACCTGTGCGAACAGGTTGCGGCGCGCGAAGGTGCCATCGTGTCGGTGCAGGGTTTTGCGCGCGGCGAAACTAATCTGCTGCTGGAACGTCTGCTGATTGAACGTTCGCTCAGCGTTAACACCGCAGCCGCGGGCGGCAATGCCAGCCTGATGACAATCGGGTAACGTCCTTCAGACCGATCGCTTACGTTAAAGGTTCATGCCCGGGCATGAACCTTTTTTTTGCGCTGAGCGTTGGGCGATATATGGATGGCCCTGGCATGATGAAACAGGTCGGCTGGGCACAGGCGGTGATCACGTTGCGGAGCAACGTCTGACGCTGGCTTGACGGGGTGGAAGGGATTGATCGTATTCACCTGATTCTGGGAGTGACGATTTTTCTGGTGTTTCCGTTTACCCGCCTTGTGCACATCTGGAGCGCGCCGGTCGAGTATTTCACGCGCCGCTATCAGGTGATGCGCGCGCGTAACTAAGCCTGACCGCAATCCGGCCCGCTATCAGCGGCCGGCTTCATTGCGCTTTTTACACCACGCCTTTTTCTGTTCCCGCATCCTGCGCCACCTGCCCCGGTTACGCCGCCGGGTACACAGGCCGTTTTATCAGCGTCGGGAAGCGAAACAACGCGCGCCCGACGCCATGATTTGTCAGCGACCAGACGGCAACGGACGCCAGTGAGCAGAGGGCGACAATGACCAGCGGATAGAGGCAGGCCCACAGCCACGAAAACCATGCCAGCGCAAAGAGCTGGTGGCGCTGCGCAAACAAAATGGCCGTCATGCCGAAATACTCAATAAAGATGCGATGCAGGACGTAAATAGGCAAGGTGTGACGGCCAATCCAGTTGAGCCACGCCATGCTACTGACCTGATTTAACCCGCGACAGGCCGCTACGCTGATGAGGATGGCAAGAACAGATAAGAAGAGGCTTCTGTCGAAATCGAACAGAGCGGGCAGGCCCGCCAGCAGCAGCAGCAGTAACAACCACGGCAGTCCGTTTTGCCTTCGCCACTCGCTTAAACGCAATATCTGCGAACACCAGAACGTGCCGAGCATGAAGAAAACAAAATACTGCGCCAGACTCTGCGGGCCCCAGTAGGGAATGATTTTTTCAACCGCCAGATAATTAAGCACTGCGGCCATAAGCAATAAAGGCAGGTTGTAACGTTGAAAAAGTTTGGCAAGAAGAAAGTAGATCCCCAGGGCATATAAATACCATGAGGTGCTCATCGCCAGAAACGTCAGCGTCAGGAACTCAGAAAAGGTTCCCGCATAGGCCGCATTGATATTTTGTGAAATACGCTGCCCGGTAATTTCCGTTGAAATGCCCGTGATGGCCCCCCACTGAATGGCTCCCCACAGCAGATAGAGATAAAACAGATTTGTCATCCGGCTGGTCGCGATACGTTTCCAGGGGCGATCAATGATGGCATTTCTGGCCAGTAAACCCGACACAAAGAAAAACGCGGGCATGCGCAGCGGCGATAATAACGTATTAAACTGCACCCACATCTCTGCCACCCATTCACCTGCGGCCAGATCTTTCACCCGACTTTCAAAACCGGGTAACACCGTGTGATACAGGACGACCAGCAGGATACAGATTCCCTTTAGGGTATTAATCCATGCAATATCTTTTTCTTCATTTTTCGTCATCAGGCTTTTTCCGTCGCTGTGTCATGTACAAACAAGTTATTCGAACTGCCGACGTTATCGTTATACGAAAAGTATTCCCTATGCTCGCACTCCTGAATGTAGCGAAAGTCTTAAAGTCCCCCTCCCGGAAGGGTTTAAAACCGTACTTTACAATACAGGATGTTTTCTGACATTTATCCCGGATTTAATTTCAACGCAGGGAATTGTTGTCAGACGACGGAATAAATAAGGTGTTCTTATCTGAATAAATAAGAAATATCCAGGTGTTGCTGCCCGTTAATAATCAGGTCAGTTATTAAATCAGTTGGCCTGGGTCGCGCAGGACAGGCGAGGTATTTTATTCCCTGGCCCTACGCTGTTGCGTGAACGCGCGCTGCAAAAGCCGTGCCGCGCTATGCAGGCATCCTGCCGCAAAGGCCCCAAGGCCGCGCGTATCCTGCCCCAGCAGTGCCATGACTTTATCGTTGCGGCAACAGATAAACGTTTCATCGCGCGATGCCTCACCGCACGATGACGTCCCGGCGAATTTTCACACTCAACGCTTGCTTAACCTTATTTCTGGCTTTATGTTAGCTCAGGTGACTCATCTTAAGTACAGGTAACGTTACTGTGTGTATTTGATTAGCGCGAGTGGCTTATTCAGCCAGGTAAAATCGTTCGTTTATGCCCTTTTCGGCTAAATTTTTCCCTGCATTATTGCCTGTATCTTTATTTCAGGTTCGAATATCACCTTAAAAAAGACAGGGCGTGGATAAAACACCGCTAAACGTTATTCGCTTAGGTGTTCCTTTCGGAAATATCGCTGACAGGTGAAAAGTGCATTTTTAGGTTTAGGTTTAGGTTTAGGGGTGATTTTTTTAATGTCCACTCGGCACGCTGTGTCTGAATGGCTCTTCCAGACTTACTTACCAATGGAATCTCAATATGAAGCATGCGCATTATACGCCCGTTTCCACCACCGCGACCGTTAACAACCAGCAGATACTGGCAAACGACTGGGGCACCCTGACCAAATACGATATGACCTATGTCCGTTCCGATGGGACAGAACAGCGTTTCACGCGTGAAGCTTACGATCGCGGCCACGGTGCGACTATTCTGCTCTACAACCGCGATGACAGAACGGTCATCCTTACCAGCCAGTTCCGGCTGCCTGCGTTTTTGATCGGTCATCACTATGAACTGATTGAAGCCTGCGCCGGTTTGCTTGATGAGCGGGACCCGATTCAGGCAATAAGAAGTGAAGCCGAAGAAGAGACCGGATATAAGCTGAATGAGGTCACTAAGATTGGCGAGATATTCATGAGCCCGGGTTCCGTCACTGAGCGTCTGCACTTTTTCATCGCCCCTTTTACCCGCGAAATGCGGATTAACGAGGGCGGAGGCCTTGCTGCTGAAGGTGAAGATATCAAAGTCATTGAGGTGCCGATTCAAGAGGCGCTTGCGATGATTGATGCCGGCATCATCATTGACGCGAAAACCATTATTCTGATTCAGCACCTGGTCATCAAAGGCATTTGTCTCCCGGCATAACACGGCACGCAAAGAGCAGCCTCAACATGAAGTGTCCCTTCCCCGACCAGAGGCGACTGATGCTTCTCGCCCTGTCAGCTGACGCGACAGGAACAGGCTAACCGGGGAGAAATGCTTACTCCCTGCGGTGCCCGCCAGAGAAAGGATACGAAACGGGCCAGCATGCTGGCCCGGTACGTCAGGATCATGAGGCTTGGGTTTCTGGCTGCCGTTTACTGATTAAACGTGGATGAATAAACAGCATCCGTCCCGGCCCCCGGTTCAGCAGCGACCAGACCATCAAAGACAGGATCGTGCAGACTGCCACTCCGGTTAACGGCATCAGCAACGCCCATGCCCAGCTAAAACCCGCGTTGCCAAACCAGCCGTAGTGCAGCGCCAGTGAGATGGCGCTCAGCCCCACCAGTTCGATAAAGATACGGTGCAAAACATAAATCTGCAGCGTGTTACGCCCTATATAGTTCAGCCACGCCATATTGAAATGCGCATTAAGAAAACGGCACAGCACAATACCAAAGACGATGGTCAGCAGGCTGTAGAACGGGTTTTTATATATGCCGCCCAGATGATGGGCAATGCCGATCGCCGCGATTGCGCCCAACCAGAGCCAGTGACGACCTTTTAAACCGCTCAGTTCGATTAACGTTGCGCTAAAAAATACGCCCAGTAAGAAATAGAGATAGTTCTGTGCCACGCTGGCCGGGCCCCATCCGGGGATCAGGCTAAACTGCGCGGCGTAGTTTGCCGCTATTGCCGCAGCCACCAGCAGCATCTTCTGCCGATGGAAAAGTTTAGTGACCAGAAAAAACCCCGCCAGAGCATACAGGTACCACAGGCTGGTCATCGACAGCATCAGCAGTTTAATAAACTCCATTGGCGAATCCGCATAGGCGGCGTTTTTGCTGCTGGACAGCCGCTCGCCCAGGTGGGTTGAAATGTAGTGGATACTCAGCCACTGGATTACGCCCCACAGCAGATACAGGTAAACGATGTTGCTGAACTTTTTAGTGAAGACCGCTTTCCAGCGTTTATTGATCACCGAGTTACTGGCCAGCAGGCCGGATACAAAGAAAAATGCCGGCATCCGTAAGGGGGAAAGCCAGGTATTAAACGCCACCCACGCATGAGCCGGTACGATACCGGCTGTCAAATGATGAAGCGCTGGCGCGAAGGTTGTAATGATGGAGTGATGCAGTACCACAAGTAAAATGCATCCCCCTTTTAGGGTATTGATCCAGAGGATTTCCTTCCTGGGTTGGTTCATTATGTCTTCCCGATCGTGCAATGAATTTGTGAAGAATTATTAATATTTAGCGGGAAGTCTCAATCAGGCGGCTCTTAAAAGTTACAATCTGTTACCTCAGGACGCGAGATGATGACAAATCACCTTTAAAATCAGTTAATTAAATCTATGCAAAATGTAAATTTTCGGAAGAAACTGAGAAGAATAAAGGTGGGAGACAGCGCAATAAGCGCCGCCAACTTCTGGCGGCACCGGGTTTATTGATTAAGAAATTTATTCAGAAACTGCCGGGTACGCGGCTCCTGAGGATCGCTGAAGAGTGCCTTAGCAGGGCCCTGTTCAACAACACGGCCCTGATCCATAAAAATGGCGCGGTCGGCGACGTCGCGGGCAAAGCTCATTTCGTGCGTCACGATAACCATGGTGCGTTTTTCCTGAGCCAGTGCGCGAATGGTGTTCAGTACTTCACCCACCAGTTCCGGATCCAGCGCAGAGGTCGGTTCATCAAACAAAATGACTTCTGGCTGCATCGCCAACGCGCGGGCAATGGCGACACGCTGCTGCTGACCACCGGACAGGCGCCGTGGGTAGCTGTCTTCCTTGCCATTGAGTCCAACTTTTTCAAGCAGGCTGCGCGCGCGGGCAACCGCGTCCGCTTTCGCTTCCCGCTTCACAATCACCGGACCTTCAATAATATTTTCCAGCACCGAACGATGCGGAAATAAATTGAAGTTTTGAAAGACAAAACCCACCTGCTGACGCAACAGCCGCACCCGCTCTTTCTGTCTGTTCATGCCCAGGCTGGCGTCAATGGTGATATCACCCACTTTAATGCGGCCAGCATCCGGGACCTCAAGGAGGTTGATGCTGCGCAACAGCGTGGTTTTACCTGAGCCACTGGGGCCGATTATCGCGACGATTTCGCCCGGGGCGACATCAAGATCGATGCCGTGCAGTACCGTTTGTCCGTTAAACTTTTTCACCAACTGGCGAACTTCAATAGCACTCATTTCGCCTCCTGATCCTGACGATTAACGTGCGCTTCCAGTCGGTTCTGCAATGCTGACAGTACGGTTGCCATCACCCAATAGATCAGCGAAGCCGCCAGATACATGGTGAACACCTCCAACGTGCGTGAGGTAATCAGCTGCGCCTGACGAAACAATTCCGGAACCTGGATCGTGGCAGCCAGCGAAGTATCTTTTACCAGACTGATAAAGCTGTTACCCAAAGGCGGGAGTGCGGTACGGGCGGCCTGCGGTAAAACAACCCGACGCAGCGTTTGCCACGGCGTCATGCCGATACTGGCCGCCGCTTCCCACTGGCCGCGCTCGATGGCCGCAATCGCGCCGCGCAGCGATTCTGAGGCATAGGCCGCCATGTTAAGCGACAGCCCAATCATCGCCGAGGGAATGGGATCCAGCTCAATGCCAAACTGCGGCAGACCGTAGTAGATCATAAACAGCTGGGCGATAAGCGGCGTGCCACGAAAGATGGACACGTAGATACGCGCCAGCCAGTTCACGGGCCAGAAGCGGGACAGGCGCATCAGGGCCAGCAAAAAGCCCAGTATCAGCCCGAAAAACATACCGCCAATACTGAGCTGCAGCGTGAACAGCGCGCCCTTAAGAAGAAAGGGTGCTGAGTCCAGCACCAGTTGTAAACTTTCCTGCATTATTTAGTAACGTCCGCGCCAAACCATTTTTCTGACAGCTTTTTAAGGGTGCCGTCTTTCTGCATTTCCGCAATGGCCTGATCGATCGCCTTCAGTAAATCTTCGTTGCCCTTACGCAGCGCAACGCCCGCTTCCAGACGCGAGAATGCCGGACCGGCTACCGCCATGGTATCGCCCGTTTTCTTCACCAGATCCAGAGCAGCCAGGCGATCCACCAGAATCGCGTCAACGCGACCAGAACGCAGATCCTGATATTTGGTTGGGTCATCATCATAAGTGCGGATATCCACACCTTTTACGTTCGCGCGCAGCCACTGCTCGTAGTTGGTCCCCAGGCCCACACCGACTTTCTTCCCTGCGAGGTCTTCTGGCTTAGTGATGCTGCCCGCGTTTTTCTTCAGCGTCAGCGCCTGCACGCCAGAAATCGTATACGGCGTAGAGAAATCATATTTCTTTTTACGCTCATCGGAGATCGTCACCTGATTGATGACCACATCGATGCGTTTCGAATCCAGCGCCGCTAACATGCCATCCCACTTGGTTGGCTTCAGGACGGCTTTAACCCCCATGTGTTTGGCCAGATCCTGAGCAAACTCCACTTCAAAGCCCGTCAGCTTGCCCTTTTCATCCTGAAAACTGAAAGGAGGATAGGTGCCTTCCAGACCGACGCGCAGCTCGCCTTTGCTTTTAACCTGCGCCAGTAAATCGTCTGCCGCAAACGTTTTAACGCTGAAGCCTGCCACCAGCGCAACCGCCATCATTCCCGTCACCACCTGGCGACGAATCTGTGAGAAAGCCATGTTTACCCCGTTTATTATTTGTAAGTGAGCTGTTGAGCGGCGCATCACGGCCTGCCGCTCTGTCATTATGGGCGTTATTTTACCTAAGGCGTTAAAATAACGGCTGAATTATAACCCTTTTTTGCGCTGCGTCTCAGACCGAAGGGTGATAAGCAAATAACGCGGGCGCGCCGCCTGTATGCACAAACAACAGCGGCCCTTCCCGGCGAAAACGATTCTGGTTGATACCATCGATCAGGCCCGCCATGGCTTTACCAGTATAAACAGGATCGAGAAAAATCCCTTCAAGACGCGCAAGCAGTTTGATCGCCTCCATGCCTTCTTCATTCGGCTGGCCGTAGCGCGGAGCAAAATAGTCATCCCATAGCGTGACCGGTGCCTTCGCCTCTACGGCTAACTGCGTTGCCAGGGCCTGGCGTAGTGCGTCAACCTTAGGCCGTTGCTCAGCGACGTTACGCGATACGGTTACGCCAACCAGCTCAGTTTCCGGCAGCAGCTGTTCCAGCCCAACCGCCAGACCGGCATGCGTTCCGGCACTGCCTGATGCAACCAGGACTGCCGCAAAATCCACCCCCCCTTCGCTCTGATGAGCAATCTCCTGGGCACATTCCACATAGCCCAGCGCCCCCAGCGCATTCGAACCGCCCACCGGCAGAATGTAAGGCCGGAAGCCCTGCGCTTCAAGCCGCTCCGCCTGTTCCGCCAGTTGCACGGCAGGTTGGGTCAGCGCATCGACCATCACCACCTCGACATCCATGAGATCCAGCATCAGGCGGTTGCCATTGGTCAGGTAGTTTTCACTGTGCGTTGCTATCGGGTTCTCCAGCAAGGCCACACATTTCAGGCCGAGTTTGGCTGCAACGGCCGCCGTTTGACGCACATGGTTAGACTGAATGGCGCCGGCGGTCAGCAGCACGTCAGCGCCTTCACGAAGGGCATCCGCGGCTAAAAACTCCAGCTTGCGCAGCTTGTTACCGCCCATAGCCAGCGGTGTCACGTCATCACGTTTGATAAAGATGTCACGACCAAGATAGTCAGATAAACGGGGCAGATATTCCAGCGGCGTGGGCGCGCCCAGAAGTTCGATACGAGGAAACTGATGGATAAGATGTAAGGACAATGCGGCCTCCCGTTGGGCACAAGGCAGTGATCTTTACAGTGTTACAGAAGATGCGGAAAGGATCATCCTGAATTCAAATGCGGGGGAAAAGAGAGGTCAGCCTGCTGCAGCGCAACATCCCCATTTTCCCCCGCGAAGTGGGAAAAATGGGGGTGGGAGACATCATGTCAGTGGCAACGCTCTCTGACATTTCACTGTGTCCCTTAACGTTGCTGCCAGCCTAAAAACTGGTCGTACTTTCGCAGCGCAATACGATAATTATTATTGCCAGCATCAGGTAAGTCTTCTTCCAGGCATTGATGCCAGCTATTGCCTGTCAGTTTTTCAGCCGGAAAGTTTCTGGCTTTCAGCATATCGTCAAGCCGACGTAAGCGAACCACGTATTCACGAATCGTGCTCGGGCTCATTTCCGTCTGTTCGAACAGATATTGTTTAAACGCCATAATGTCAAAGTAGTTAGGATGTGTATTACAAAAAATATCGCTGCAAAAACGGCAAAGCGCCGTTAATTCAGGCTGAAGTTTTAGCCAAAGCGGCTCATCAATCATTTGGTCCATGCGTGCGATGGCCTCTTTATTGATGATCTGACCTCGGAAGACCAGCGCCATACGATCTAAAACTTTGCCACAGTGTGAACAATTGGTTTGGCTGTGTTTGTAGTCTTTAAGATAACGACTTAAAGGTCTGGCTTTGGTTTTGGCTCCCACTGTTGAGTCCCCGATTTCTTATTATTTATAGATCGCCAGGAACTGAGCCTTCTAGCGCGCTCCCGTAAGTCGGGCACGCAAGCGTTTTATCGCCTGACTGTGCAGTTGGCTGACTCGGGATTCCCCCACGTCAAGAACCGCGCCAATCTCTTTCAGATTCAGTTCTTCCTGGTAGTACAGTGTCAGCACCATCTTTTCGCGTTCGGGCAAGGCCTCGATCGCTTCAATGACGCGTTCACGCAGACTCCCTTCCATCAACTGATGAAGTGGATTGGCCTCTTCGTGCCCTTCCGTCACCAGTTCCGCACTGTCACCGTGTTCTTCCCGATACTCGTCGTACGAAAAGAGTTGGCTGTTGTTGGTATCCAACAGAATCTGCCGGTACTCTTCTATCGAAACATTCAACTGTTGCGCGACTTCCTGCTCAGAGGCAGCGCGGCCCAGCATCTGTTCAACCTGATGCATGGCTCCCGCAACCTCGCGAGCATTTCGTCTGACGCTACGTGGTGCCCAGTCCCTGCTGCGAAGCTCATCAAGCATGGCTCCACGGATGCGCTGTACTGCATACGTGGTAAAGGCGGTACCCTGGAGTGCGTCATAGCGCTCCACCGCATTCAACAGACCAATGCCCCCGGCTTGAAGCAGATCGTCAAGTTCAACACTGGCTGGCAGGCGGACCTGCAAGCGCAGTGCTTCATGACGTACCAGTGGTACGTAGCGCTGCCAGAGCGAATGTTTGTCCATCACGCCTTCGGCGGTATAGAGATCGTTCACGTTGACTACCCTGCGTTAATGAAGTTATCGGCATGATTATGCAATTCTGTAGGGCTTTTGATTGGCAGAATAGGCGGGATAAACCGAGGTTATTTCAAATTTGTGATGTTTCAGAGCGGAAGTCTCCGCTCTGAACAGGAAGGCTAACGTAATGTCAGCAAACGCTGCCGTGTGGCTACGGGGACGTTTTCCCATAGCGCGCAAACCCGGCCTTCCATCTCCTGATAAAACGGGCTAATGCTTTCACGTGTTTTATCATCCGTGTGAAAACGGACCTGCCCGGAATCACCATCGATACTAATCATTCTGTTGATGAAAAGCCGCTGTAAGTCGCTGCGCAGGAACAGCCCATTATCCACGCTATTGTCTGCGAGAAATCCCTCTTCGTTTTCGCGCGTATCGATATGGCAGGCTTCGACCCAGGGCCATTGATGCTGATCGAGAAGGCTGGTTCCGGTAATGATACAGGCCCCATAGCGCGCCTTAACCGCCGCCATAAACTCTGACTGGCTGGCCTTCTGCAACACTTTGGCTTTCACCCGCCGCCCGACTTCCGTACCAGGCATAACTGCAGCGGGCGTTCTGTGCTCAGGCGTGCTTAGTACCACAATAAACTGGATACGGCGTGACTGTGGAAAGCAAGGATTAGACTGAACGTTGAACAGCTGCCACCAGGCATCCTCTTCGTCCTCGCGCATCAGAACCAGCTTATAGCCCCGGCTGTTGATCAGGTTTTGCGCCTGAGCGGAGTGCGGATCGACCATCGCATAGACGTAGCTCTGCCCAATCACTTTCCACCGGTTGTTCTCTTTATCCTCGTGTCCCCGACGAAAATAGTGAAAAGGCTGCTGCTGTTTCAGATAGTGCTCAAAACGGCGCAGATAATTTTTTCGTTCGTTATCGTTGGCAATGAACAACAGGTCTTCCAGCGGACTGTTACTCTCTTCCTGAGCAAAGACAGCGCGAATTTTTAACGTCCGATAGCTGGTTGAAGGACTCAGCAACGCACGCGCGGTCAGTTCTTTCTCATCAGGGTATTGTTGTGCATAACGTAGGGCGATCTCTTCAAATGAGAGACGTTCGCCCGGTAGCAGGTCATAGTTAAAGCGCATAACCACCCCAGAACATGAAAATTAATATCAAAATTAGAGCCATTCTGAAGGGAATTATCGGCATAGCGGAGATGAACTGTAACGCTGAGTTCACTTTTTTATTGTTTACGGCCCAGACCAAAATCCGTTCGTTTTGCTCTGCAACATTTGCATTAGTGCAACACAAAACACGCCTGTTTATTTTATCTCCCTCTCTGTTCAGGGGCGCGCGGCGTTCTTATCCTTTACTTTACCTGCTTTTTTATCGGTTATTCTTGCCATTAATTTCACTTGCACACTCGTATTCTTTCACCATCACTCTGCAGATGCAGATCGGGTATAGAGGAAGTGAATGATGAAAGGCATAGTGCTGGCTGGTGGAACAGGTTCTCGATTACATCCTGTAACCTGCGGCGTCTCCAAACAGTTACTCCCCGTCTACGATAAGCCCATGATCTATTACCCGCTCTCGGTGCTTATGCTCGCAGGGATTAGAGATATCCTGGTCATTACCACTCCAGAAGACCTCGCAGGGTTTCAACGCTTACTCGGTGATGGCTCACATTTTGGCGTCAATCTTCAGTATGCTGTGCAGCCATCGCCAGACGGTCTGGCGCAGGCCTTTATTATTGGTGAGTCGTTTATCGCTGGAGAACGCTGCGCACTCGTGTTGGGCGATAACATTTTCTTTGGTCAAAGCTTCGGTAAAAAGCTAGAAGATGTTGTTACTCGTGAGCTTGGTGCCACCGTATTTGGTTATCAGGTAATGGACCCTGAGCGTTTTGGTGTTGTCGAATTTGACAAACAATTCCGTGCACTTTCTATTGAAGAAAAGCCCACAACGCCAAAATCAAACTATGCGGTGACGGGCCTGTATTTTTACGACAGCAATGTGAGCGCCATGGCCCGACAGGTTCGCCCTTCTGAACGCGGCGAACTGGAAATCACTACGCTAAACCAAATGTACCTCGACGATGGATTATTAAACGTCGAAATACTGGGCCGTGGTTTTGCCTGGCTGGATACCGGCACGCATGAAAGCTTGCTTGAAGCGTCACACTTCATCCACACCATTGAAAAGCGTCAGGGCTTTAAAATTGCCTGTCTTGAGGAAATTGCCTGGCGTAAAGGCTGGACAGATCACAAAGCCCTGTTAAAACGCGCCCAATATCTTGGGAAAACGCAGTATGGCCAGTATTTAAAAATGTTGGTGGAGGAATAGCGTGAAGGTCAAAGCCACTAAAATTGCCGATGTTAAAATCATCCAGCCAGCGGTTTATGGTGACGATCGTGGTTTTTTCCTGGAAACGTTTGAAAAACGTCGCTATCAGGAGTTACTTGAAACCCACCTCGAATTTGTGCAAGACAACTATTCGCGCTCAGGCCGACATGTATTACGCGGCTTACATTTTCAGAAAACAGAGCCCCAGGGCAAGCTGGTGCGCGTCGTGCGGGGCGAAGTATTCGATGTTGCAGTCGACATCCGTCCCGGTTCTCCGACCTTTGGTCAGTGGGAGAGTATTCTGCTTTCTGAAGAAAATAAAACGCAGCTGTGGATTCCCCCCGGACTCGCGCACGGTTTTGTCGTCCTTTCGGACGTCGCTGACTTTGAATACAAATGTACTCAATATTACAACCCTAAGGATGAAGCCTGCCTGATGTGGAATGACCCTGATGTTGCAATTCAATGGCCTGTAGAACAGCCGATATTGTCGGTAAAAGATCAACAAGGACTATCACTGCAGGAGTTGGTGTAATGCGCGTTTTACTTACAGGGGCTTATGGCCAATTAGGGCGTTGCTTGCTGGATCGTTTTCCCGCCGACTGGATCACGCTGGCGTGTGGTTCGGCAGAGCTGGATATTACTGACCGCTGTGCGGTTATGCGCGTCGTCAAAAAATTCAAACCTGATGTCATCATGAATGCTGCGGCCTACACGGCCGTCGATAAAGCAGAAACCGATCGTACCCGCGCGCTGAAGGTGAATGCGATTGGTCCTGAAAATCTGGCACAAGCAGCAAAACTGGTCAACGCACGCCTGATTCATATATCGACTGACTATGTTTTTGATGGGTTAAAGAAAACGACTTATAGCGAAAATGATCCGCCCTGCCCGATTAATTTCTATGGCTTAAGCAAGTGGGAAGGTGAAAAGCGTGTGTTTGAGGTATTGCCAGAAGCCATTGTGATTAGAACCTCATGGATGTTCAGCGAGTATGGCAATAACTTCGTCAGTACCATGCTTCGTCTGGCGCAGACGCGTTCCGAGTTACATGTGGTGAACGATCAGTATGGCTGTCCGACCTACGCGGGTGATTTAGCGGAGGCGATGATTCACCTTGCTGGTTCGCCAGAAAATATGGGTATTTATCATTACTGTGGCGATATTGCGGTGAGCTGGTGTGAATTTGCTCAAGCCATCTTTGTTGCGGCAGAAAAAGAGGTTAACGTACGCGGAATAACCAGTTCACAATATCCTTCCGCAGCAACGCGGCCCGCACGGAGTATATTGAACACAGAACATATTACCTCTGCAGGAATAACTGCATCCGACTGGCAGGAGCAACTGATAACCTGTTTAAAACCTCAGTCAACTCCTTTTTCATATGCCAGCATTTTGTAAGGATTAAAGCCAATGAAAGTCGCCACCATTGGCAACTGCCAACTTGAAATTGTCGGCCAGTTGCTAAGTAATTATTCTGATCTTCATCGCGGTGCCATTAAGCAGGTGGTAAATACGCCCATTTATAAGCTTGATGCGCAACGGGATGTTATCAATCTTATGCATGAACTTGAAAGTTGTGATCATATCTATATGCAGTATCACTCAGAACGCTGGGGGATGCTTTCAACTGATAAGCTGGCAGCGTATTTCGACATCCGTATTCTGCCGACGATGGAGTCCCGTGTATCCACCCCTCAACTAGGTTATTTTCCTGCGCCTGTCCCGGAGTTAATGGTCTATGTAGATTATCGCTTCCTGCATCTTTATTTAACAGGCCATCAGCACGGGGATGCAGTTTCTCAATATCATAAAGTGAGTTATGATAATCAGAAGCAGCATAATATGGTCATTGAAGACGCAAAGCGTTATCACAAACTTTTTCAGGAAGAGAAAGTCGCATTTGACTATTCCCACTTTTATCAGGAATCAATGCTTAAAAATAAGCAGTGCTATAGTACCGTTAGTCATCCAAACAATAAGCATCTGAGCGTTTTTTTGAGTGCTATCTTTTATGATCTTTTCAAAGAAAATAAAAACTTTGATCTCAATGGTAACGATTTACTCAATAATTATTATGCCCCTGAGATTGGAAGTGGTGACCAGAGTTATCTGATGATGCGCGACACAGGACTTTCTCTGGCGGGTAAAATCAACTACTCATTTTTCTCTTCCCAAAACGATGAGATATTGAAAAAATCTTTGCTGAAGTCTGCCTATTACCAGGGATTACAGGCTGAATTCCAGAATATTTAATTACGGCTTGCCCTGATTCGATAATGTTTTAGCGTAGTTCGCGTGTTGCACACTACAGGCCATTGCATAAGAATATCTGCCCTGGGGCGAATTGAATAATCGCCCTCTGAGTAACAACAGATTCAAAAAATATGGGTAACTACAACACGCCATTGTTAATAATATAAAAGGTGCTTTATTAGCACCTTTTTATCATACAACCCGCGCAGTCTTGTCATCTGGCTACGTACGTTATGAATGAACCCACAATATAAAAGATTCAAACATTAACAATGCGTGTAAGCATATAGATTAAATCAAAGCCATCCCACTGCAAGGTGAATTGAAGAGCCTGACCTATTTCGACAAGGCGATCTACGCCTGCTGGCCTGTACGCCATGATAAATTCAGCCAGTGCTGCAGATTCCATTCCATAATATGACAGCGTCTGGCAGGTCCCGCTACACAACGGTAAAATCTCGCACAACGTGTTAATTTGATATTCAAGAAAATAGCCGCACGTCCCGCTGTGAGATAAACTTTCTGAAGACAACGCAGGAAGCTCAACACGCATCAACCGATTATGGCTCAACGGGTAGCGTTTTACCCCGTCAACTTGCGCGCTGAGCAGGCAGAATTGCGTCAACTTCTGAACTGCACTCGCCGCTTGCAATGTGTATCGCTCTTGTACTATTCGGTCAAAATGTTTCCAGAATATACGTTGAGCTTGCTCGCGAATCTCTGCATTCTCACCCAGCCAGACGACTAATCCAGGTGAAGAGCAGGCATTTTGATCGCTGTGTAATGTGTCATTGTAAAAATCACTAGCAATGCGTTCTTTATTGACAGCATCAAGATACCCCTGAGCTCCAATAACACAAAACGAGTGTCGATTGGCGAAAGTGATGTCCAGCGCTCTTGGGCCTAAAGGGGACTGACGCAGCATCGCTATCGTATTATCCCCTCCCCAAATTAACCTTGTCTGACAGAGCAGTGAAAGCGCATCATTCACGTCTTTCTGTTTATCGTAGCGCACCAGCACGATATAGGGGGCAATATGGGGATGGTCATTTAGCGCCTGCCTGAGGGCCGTGCAGATCATCGAAATCTGGACAAAATCTTTACCTGGTAGACGAACGACATTGGCGTTTCCCGCCAGTAAGCCCACAAGCAGTGAATAAGCAAAATTCACTGCAACATTCGCCGGCGCGATGTGAAATGCCGCCCCTCTGCCTAACCGGTGCTCAAGGCCGGCATAGCGGGATTGCATTTGACGTAGCGAGGCCGGTCGACACCAGAATGCCAGGCTTGCGACATCACTCCATTGCTTAACGTCCGGTAACTGAAAAAGATATTGAGAGAAGGTGTCAATAAACCCCATAATTTCTGGCGCGAATGGCTTATAGGCCGGCACTTTATTAAGCATTGCCAACCGCTGGGCATCGCCAATCAGGAATGTGACCTGTTCGAATTTATCCGCCATAGGTATCACTGCATCCTCTGATCTCAGCATTTTTAAGACGCCCTAATACCTGAAAATATTTCCCCATACGACCACAGGAACAATCATCCTCGCCCAGCAAAATGCCTTCATCTTCCGTAAGCAAAGAGTGTCCCGGGTAGGACTCGGGCAGCGCAGACAGAACCTGAATAATGCCTGCCTGCCCAACAGGACACACTGAAAAATCCTGCGGATCGCGAATAATAACGTCGGAAAAAAGGCTGGCATGAAGATGACCGTATTCACACTGCATATAGATACAGCCTGTTTGCTCAACCATGCCGTAATAGTCACTAACGCGGGTAATGCCGCACACTGAATTTAAGCGCTGCGCAAACGCGGACGCAGAAATGGCCTGGGCCTGTAGCTTTTTCCATCCCCCACCGTGTATAAGTGTGGCCTGAGATAAATCATAACGGCCAGCGCAGGCCTCAAGCGCTTTATAAAAATGCTGCCAGATCATAAACGTGAAGCCAAACAGCAACAACGGCTTACCGGCATGCTTCTGCAGAAAGGTAGCCAGCACATCGTGATTGAGATTCATCTCTTCATCCAGCGCGTAGGCCCTGTCTGCTCCAAACATGGAAAACCCCAGAATGCCGGCCCCTCGAGCCGAGAACATGGCGCGATCTTTCATCACAGCAGGTGAGTCAATTATCAGCATCGGTAAACGGGCGGCGCCAATGAAATCACTGACAATCTTTATCAACACCTTCTGTTGAAGTGCCGCCGTGCTTTTATCGAGATAGATGCGTGATACTTGCTGGCCACTGGTTCCAGAAGAGGTCATCGTTTTAACGATATGGTCCTCTGGCACGCTACTCAGAGTAAGTTGTTTGAAGAGTGAAACGGGTAAAAAAGGCAAAGCATCGGGTTCAGATAATGATGCGAGATCGCACTGCTGCGCGGCCAGGATGCGCTGATAGGCCAGACAATCTCGTTGATGATGGACGCTTAGTTCATGCAGTCGCTTAAAGAGTAACGCCTTTTTCTCCGCTTTGGGTAATGAAAACGGCGCAGGGATAAATCCCTCTTCAAATCCCGGTTTCATCAGCCATGAGCCTCTCGTAATGGGTTTTACCTGAGGATGTTTTTACCAGGGTGTCGACGACATTGATTTTGAAGGCAGAGGTATGAAGTTTTGTCACCTGTGAGGCAAAACGTTTTACTTCATCTGCCAAATCGGGTTGGGTAATGAAAACGGTAAGTTGATCGTCACGTCCCACGCAGGCGCAATCAAGTCCAATAAAATGCGTTTTGAGGAGCTGCTCCATCTCATCTAAGCCAACGCGATTACCAAATATTTTCAGGAACCGTTTTTTTCGCCCCACAATATAAAAGCAACCATCCGCGTGCTGGGTGGCAATATCACCTGTGATTAACAGCCCGTTGAGATCATCACCTCGGTGAAGGTCGTCTCCGTCCGAAGCATATCCCATCATCACATTATCGCCATGGTAATAAAGCTCACCTTGTTCACCCATAGTGGTAATCAGACTCCCATCTTCGCGATGAAGTGTTAATTTCCCTCCCGGGATGGCAAGACCAATTGAGCCACATTTTGACTGTGCAAGCTCAGCAGGCAACCATGCCATACGCGCTGTCGCTTCTGCCGCGCCATACATCACGACAAACTTTTTACTGTGCTGCTGTGCATAATCGGCAAAAAATTGATGCATCGCAGTTGAAAGCTTACCACCTGCCTGAGTCAGCGTGCGTAAGGCAGGAAACGACATACGCGAAAAGCGCAAGCGATGCAGCATTTCAAACGTATAGGGAACCCCTGACAAAGAAGTCACGTTTTCAGACGCCATCTGCTGCCAAAACTCACGCTGCATAAGACCATAGCGCGTCAGTATCAGCGTCGCTCCCACCAGTAAATGACTATTAACAACAGATAAACCAAATACGTAATTGAGCGGCAAATGGACCAGAGGCTTTTCAGTTTCATCCAGTGCCAGGTATTCACTGATACTGGTGGCGTTGCTTTGCAGGTTTTGCTGACTCAGACGAACCAGTTTAGGGCTTCCTGTTGAGCCTGAGGTCGTAACCAACAGGGCGAGTTGAGGATGTAATTGCTGAGGGGCCTTACCTGTCGCAGTGAGCTGATAATCCAGCGTTTGATAATGGCTTTCACCCTGAACTTGACCAGTGGGAGCCCAAAGAAACGCCGGCCGGTAAGTGGTAATCAACTCAGCAAGATGCGTGCTATCCAGGTCCGCATCAAGCAGTAAAGGAACCGCCCCACATCGCAGACAAGCCAGATAGCCAATAAGCGTTGCAGTGGTATTCCGACACAGAATGAATATCAGCAGTCCAGACTTAAGTCTGCCTTCCATTTGCGTCACTTCCGTTAACAGCTCAGCGTAACGCCAGCGTAAACCGCTATCGTCAATCACAGCGAGTTGCCGGGGATCATGTTGTTCAATACGCCAGAAAGACATTGGCTTACCTCAGTTCCGTCTGAATACGGTCAGTGATCTGTGCTGCCGTCAGTCCGGCCTGCTCAAGCATCCAGTTGTAATCCCCTGCATGTGGATAACCCTGCGGTATACCGATAATAAGTTGAGCGGGTTTCGTGCTTTTAGGTGCGAAATATTCAGCAACGGCACTGCCTAAACCGCCAATTTCACTGTGCTCTTCAAGGGTAACAACAAGCTTGTTATTCAATAAATGATCAAGTGTTTCAGTATCCAACGGCTTGATGGTATGCATGTCAATAACGGCCGTATTAATCCCTTTCGCTTGCAGTTCATCTGCAACCTGCAAGGCAACACTCACCATCGTGCCCGTGGCAACCAGCGCTACCTCATCACCCATTTTTAAGGTAATGGCGCGCCCAATCTTCAGGTCAAAATTTTCTTTATAAACAATAGGTGCACGCATATTGCCGGTCAGTCGGAGATAGACAGGGCCCGGATGGTGCAAAGCGGCTTCCGTCATTTTCGCGGTTGCAGTACAGTCAGCAGGTGACAGAATGGTGATATTTGAGACAGCGCGTAGAGCCGCCAGATCTTCTATACCATGATGCGTGGCTCCGAACATACCTGTCGCCAGGCCTGAGGCCAGTCCGACCAGTTTGACATTCTCTTCCATGTAGCCAAGATTCAGTCGCACTTGTTCAGCGGCACGAAAAGTCAGGAAGTTCGCAAATGAGGTGACAAAAGGTACGTATCCACCCGCAGCAAGTCCACCCGCCACACCAACCATATT
The DNA here is from genome assembly GCF_000710035.2 of Pantoea ananatis LMG 2665. Lineage (GTDB taxonomy): Bacteria > Pseudomonadota > Gammaproteobacteria > Enterobacterales > Enterobacteriaceae > Pantoea > Pantoea ananatis. The sequence goes on from NZ_JMJJ01000005.1 coordinate 267,131, forward strand.
TTGCTCAGCGATGCCGGCATTAAAGAAACGGTCAGGATAGGTATTTGCAAAACGATCAAGCCCAGACGATTTGCAGAGATCGCCTGATAATGCGACGATTTTAGGATGGTCGGCTGCCAGTTCAAGCAGAGCAAGACCAAAGGTACCGCGGGAACCTAGCATGGCCCATGAACGCACTGAGACGGGTTTAATGTTCAGCATGGTGCCTCCTGTTCAAGTTCGCTTAATGCCTGCTGCATTTGTTGCTCATTTAAACGGTTGCGATGAAAGTCTTTATTATTTTCCATAAATGAAACGCCCTTACCCTTCAGTGTTCGGGCAATAATCACTTTGGGCTTACCTTCATGAGGAGCATTAAAAGCATCAATAAGCGCCTGATAATCATGACCATCACATTCCAGCGTTTGCCAGCCGCAGGCGGACCACAAGGCAGGAAGGTTCATTCGCATAATATCCGCAGTGAATCCATCTGACTGCAGGCCATTTTGATCAACAACGACCGTCAGATTATCCAGCTTTTGCTGTGCAGCCATGAAAGCGCCTTCCCAAATCGCCCCTTCATTGCACTCACCATCCCCCACGACGACGAACGTCTGCCACGGCTGCTGTTGCAAGCGACGACTTAACGCCAAACCTATAGCAAAACTCATTCCCTGCGCCAGGCTGCCGGCTGAAAAATCAATACCAAAGGCTGCATGCCGGGTAGGATGGACCTGTAACACGGAACCATTGATTTCAAAGCTATTCAGCTGCTGTTCAGTAATGATTTTATGATGGTGCAAAGTGGCATAGAGCCCAAGTGCGGCATGGCCTTTACTCAAAATAAAGGTGTCGCGTTGTTTATCTGTGATTCGATCGGGTTGATAGCGCATAACAGTGCTAAACAGCACGGTGAGCACGTCCGTCATAGACAGCGCTGGGGAAATATGTACGCCATCACTTGGTGCCTGATACGCGGCTTTAAGAATAGTAATGCGGGTAGCCGTCGCGGTTTTTTTTAGCTGCTGGATGGACATATTCATTTCAGACCGCCATCAACGCGAAGCGTTTGCCCGGTGATATAGCTGGATAAATCGGAAGCGAGGAACAACGCCGTTTCAGCGATTTCGGCAGGCAACCCTTGCCGGCGTAAATCGGTGCTTTGACGTGCTGCTTCAACGATATGTTCGGGCATGGTTAGCAGCATGTCGGTATCGGTGATACCGGGCGCGATAGCATTCGCGCGAATGCCATGCTCACCCAATTCGGCGGCCACAGATTTTGTCATCGCGATCAATGCCGCTTTAGAGGCGCCATAGGCTGACTTGCCTGGGTTGCCATCTTCCCCGGCCGTAGACGCGATATTCACCAGACTGCCTTTTTTATGGCGCATCATCAGCTTGACCATAAACTGGCTGAACAAATACACCGCAAAGAAGTTAACTTCAAACTGCTGGCGTAACTGTGCTTCAGTTGTCATTTGAAAAAGGCTGTTATGGGTAATACCGGCATTGTTAATCACGGCATCCAGGCAGCATTTATCAGCAATCAGCCGCTTTACAGCTAGCTTCATTGCGACATGGTCTGTCATATCAAAACATAATGGCCATATGTTCACCTGATACTTCTCGGCTAATTGCGCCATGTCAGCCAGAAACTCAGCCGTTTCTGCTCTGGCATGCGCATAAATGTCTGCGCCATTGGCCGCAAAAATTTCAACCATTGCACGTCCCATACCGCGACGGCAGCCGGTAATTAATACCGTTTTATTTTTCATCAACATGCTAGTGCCCTCAACCCATTCCGCCGTCGACACGAATGACCTGTCCTGTTACATAGCTTGCATTATCGGATGCAAGCCATAGCAATGTATTGGCAACTTCGTCAGGCAGTCCGGGACGTTTTAATTCGCAGCGGGCCATCTGACGCGCCATGACCTCTGTCGGTAATGTTGACGTCATTTGCGTGCTGATGACGCCCGGCGCAATGGCATTCACTCTTATACCCTGTGGACCAAGCTCCGCCGAGAGTGTTTTCGTTGCTGCTAACCACGCCGCTTTTGAAGCGGAATACGCCAACTGGCCGACATTTCCATCAAGTGCTGAAATGCTGGAAATATTAACGATGCTGCCTTTTTTATTACGCAGCATCAGACGCGTGATGTATTGGGTAAACACAAGCTGAGAAAACAAATTGATGCTAAATGTTTTATGAAGTTGCTCGTTCGTCATCATGGGAAAAAGCGCATCAAAATTAGCACCGGCAATATTAATTAATATTTCAACAGGCTTTTTGGCTTTCTGAATCTGTTGTGCCGCGGCCTTAACCGACTCATCACTCAGTAAATCAAAATAAACAGGGACAATCTCAACGTCGTTTTCATCCATTAACTGCTTGATGAAAAACATGAAATCAGGATCTTCATGCTGGCAACAGGCAAAAACTGATGCGCCTGACGCGGCGAACGTCGCAAGCGTTGCCTTGCCGATACCTTGCAGACATCCCGTTATGACTGCCCATTTTCCAGCAAGAAGCATAATAACTCCTATAATTCTACGTCGTATTTTTTCAGGATTTCTTTGCCTTCAGACCAGGAAGAGAAGGCAATAATATCTTCGGTATCCAGCATGATATCGAAGGTATCTTCGAGTGCGGCGATCATGCTCATGTGCCCAACGGAATCCCAGGATGGTGTATCCTGATATTTGTAATCCGGCAGGATGGATGCATCGACTTCAAAGGTTTCTACAAAAATAGCATTGTAACGTTCGATATTAGACATAGTATTTCTCTCATTATCTTTTTAGCGTACTTTGTTAATATGGCAAGGCGTAAAGAACAAGGTCATATGCATATTTACGGTGATGCCAACGCAAACAAAAACGATAGTCGTCATGCAAAGCTTTAATGTAGGACGGGATAATAAACAAGTCGTCCAGCCGATGATAAAAGCTAAGTGCAAGTAATGGTTTATGCTTTAAAATCGTGGCCTCGGCACCTTTAAGCGCTTGCTGTTCAGCACCCTCAATATCCATCTTTATAAATGTAACAGGTTCATCATTTACAACACGGTCAATACTCGAGACTGAAATTTTATGATGACTGCCCCCTTCAACAATCCCTGAATTCTGGTCACCACTTTCATTAAAACTCAGTTCGTCATTCTTCGACCACACGCCAGAATGAATACACGAAACATTTGACAGATGATTAGTATTGCTCACCAATTTCTTAAAGTTTTTTGAGTCAGGTTCAAATGCATAAATTTTTCTCGCTGGTGCAAGGTTGAGTTCGCGTAAATTCTTTACAAACGAAAGGACTGTATCGCCATCATAAGCACCGCAGTCAACAAAAATCTCATCGTTCCCAAGTGTCACGAGTTCATCATTAAAGTAAGCATTATCGCTATGATAAGGGAGCAGATGACCAACCTGACCGCAAATTCTTTGATTAAGGTAAGCTGTAAATGTTTTCCGTGAAAAATCATCACCGAACGAGTCGTATAAAGCCTGAAGGCTGTCACGATTATCAAAACAAAAATCGTAATCAATCATGCCTGCACTGAACATTTCGATTGAAGAAGGATCACAAATTATCAATTCTTCAGCATTTTTTTGTAGCTTTTCTATCAAAAAATCAGTACAGGTCTGAAAACCAATTATATAATTAAATCGCTGGGGTAGGTCAACCAGCTCTTCAATAGCGCGGACTTCAATGTGTTCATGTTTTTCGTTAGGCATATACTCAAGCGTTAGCGCTGAGCAATATAAACTCACACCCTGCTTATCTAAAAATTTCTTAAAAACATTGGCGACATACCCATTACCGCAAAGCACAACAGGAAGGCCATTTTTGCGGAACCGCGCGATAGCAGATAAAAAATAGTGTTCTCGTTCTGTAATTTCTGACAAAAAATTCATTCTTACCTCAGAGTCTGTAGCGCAGTTCACAGTGATTTAAAAACCCGCTTTTCATCATTATTGCGCATCACCCGAGCTGGATTCCCCAACGCAATACCTTCTTCACGGATATCGTTAAAGACGACGGCACCCATACCGATAATAGCGTCATTGCCTACAGTAATTTTCTGCTGTAAGACCGCACTCATGCCAATAAATACGCGATCGCCGATCACGACATTGCCACCAGTCGTAACAAACGTAGATATCACAACGTGATCGCCCACCTGAGCGTCGTGCCCCACGCTGGCGTTAGGTTGCATATAAACGTTACTGCCAAGCGTCACATCACAGGAAAGATAAACGCCTTTTGCGAGCACACAACCAGGCCCAACGCGGGTACATTCGGTAACGGTAACATCGGGATGAATAAGCGTGGCAAGTGCCAGGTGATGAGAGGCAGTTTTATCAGCGAGTTGCGCACGGAGTGACGGCTCGCCCACCGCAATAACCACTTCAATGTGCTGCGTCAGCGCCTGGTCAAAACTAACAACCGGGATACCTTTAACATCACGATTGGGCGAAATATCATCAATGAAAATCAGACCATCCCAACGATGAGCCTGTTTTTCAATCTGCTGAGCAAGAAGTAAGACTTCTCTTCCCAGTCCACCCGCACCATAGATCGCTAATTTCACTGTCTGCTTTACCTAACTCAAACTGAATAGCACTAATTTACCAGACCAGATTCAAGTTTCTGGCTGGGAATACCGTACGTTTTCTGTCGTTAATTAAGACATTGAATAATTCAGGAGGCAGTGAAAAGCAGGTACTCAATGCATGGCTTTGCTGACAAGGCTGGGGAAAGAGTGCTGTGATGCTGAACAGAATGATCGTGCTGCTCAGAAAATGGTGTTGTGCTGTCGCATCTGGCATGTGAGAAAGAGGGTCAACGTTCTGTCTGTCCCCTTTAAAAATAGTCTGGACGTAGGTATCTAATCTCCAGCCGGCCCTGTTGCTCAGTTGGGGTAAAGGAGACAAACATGCCAGATACGCGCACCTCTGGCATGTTTATTTATTAACATCCATAACTGCTGCTGAATCAGGCCACCGTTTTCATCTGGCTAACAGACAGGATGATCTCAATAATTTTGTTTTGATCGTCGACACTGAGGCTCGGATGTATCGGCAAACAAAGCACCTGATGAGACAGGCGCGTTGCCTCAGGCAGATTGCCAGGATGTGATGAAGCATAACTTTTATACATTGGAAATTCTGAAATGAGTGGGTAGAAATAGCGACGAACATAAATATCTTGTTGCTTAAATAATTGATACAGCGCATCGCGGCTCATTGGAAAATACTGCTCGTCGATAAACACGGCACAGTATGAGTAGTTCCATGTTAATCCTTGCGGAAGATGACTGAACGACAGCCCTTCCACCGAACCCAATGCCGCGACATATTTTTCGTAAACATCAGCCCGACGAGCAAATGCATTATCAAGATGCTTGAGCTGTAACAACCCAAATGCGGCCTGAACTTCATTCATTTTGCCGTTTATACCCGGAGCCACTACCGTAGTTTCGTCAGCGAAACCGAAATTTTTAAGAAAATCGATGCGGCGTTTAACACTTGCATTAGGGCAAACGATCGCCCCACCTTCAAATGTGTTAAATACTTTAGTGGCATGGAAACTAAGGATAGATAAATCACCATGATTCAGAACGCTTACTCCATCCTGCTTAACGCCAAAACAGTGAGCAGCATCGTAGATCACCTTCAAGCCATAATTGTCCGCGATACGCTGAATACCTTCTACATCGCAAGGAATGCCATAGCAGTGAACGGGAAGAATCGCACTGGTATTAGGTGTAATGGCGGCCTCAATTTTTGCCGGGTCCATGTTGCAGGTGACAGGATCAATATCGACAAAAATGGGCTTAATGCCGTTCCACAAAAGCGAGTGTGATGTCGCAACAAACGAATAGGGTGTCGTAATCACTTCCCCCGTCACACGTAACGCCTGTAAGGCGGTGACCAGCGCAAGTGTACCGTTAGCAAACAGGCAAATATGTTCAACACCCAGATACTCGGCGAGCGCTTTTTCTAACTCCTGATGGTAAGGCCCCCCATTCGTTAGCTGTTTGCTCTGCCAAATTTGTTCCAGATAGGGTAAAAACTCTTCAAGCGGCGGCAAAAGCGGGCTTGTTACGAGTACATTTTTCGATTGGCCATTATTTTGCATACTGTAAGCACCCGCTGTTAATTTTGCTTCATATAAAGAACCCGCCTCGCTGACTTACCGCTGTGGCACAGGTTCTTGTTATCCGTTATTTTTTGCTCAACCCTAATGCTTTAAACCAGCACGCTTTAGCGTCCTCGCTGTCGATAAGCGCAGAAAGTGAGGCCTGTAACTGGCTTGCAGTCTGTATGGTTTCGTCTGGCGCCTCACATCGCAAATGAATCGCCTTTTTCCAGGCATCTGCATTGTTTTTAACTTTCCAGCCCGGTAGTGAACACGCTAAAGAAGGCACATCACTGCTTACAGCTGGAATTGAGCACGCGGCTAACTGCATCAGGCAAAAATTATCTTTAAAACGGTTTTCATCAATGCTACTTCGCGGTACGACAGCGAAATCAATCGAAAGCGATGCCAGTTGCTTAACCAGACGACGCTCATCAAAATAACGATGTGTTTCAGCAATATAGGGCAACCACGCCTTGGGCGAGTCGCCCAGTATTATCCAGTCAAGTTGGTCTGAATAACTTACAATCGCAGCATCAAGCAGCTGGCAATCTTTTTCTTCCAGATAATGGGTGATACAAAGCACACGCGGTTTTGCGCTATGTTGCTGGTTTTCTCTATCATGACATTGCTCTGAAAGAATATTAGGCAGAATAACGGCCATTTTATGCCGCTTTTTGAGCCAATTGACATAAGCGCTACTTGACGTCAGCCAGGTGCTGATGAGTTCATTTTCAAATAGAATTTTGAGATTAAATCTGTTGATGTCATCACTGAGGGCATAGCTTATCTGGCAGGCGCTATGCTGTTTGAACTGTTTTACGCACTGGCAAAGATCGTTATTCACTTCTCCCGCGATCAGCAGCACATCGGGCTTTAATCTGTACAACTCAGGTGCCGTTGGAACACGTTCAAGCAGTAATAAATGAAGTGCGCACGCTGACGCAAGCATTTCCAGCGTTAAAATCAGACGTTGCACAGTAGCATCTTGTTGCCCACCGACAATCAAGACCACATTAGGTACGCCGTGGTGATGCAACGGATTCCAGCTGGCACTCAACGTTGTATCTGGCTGAAAGAGCCGTTGACTCAAGCTGTACCCAAGGCTGTAAACGGGATCCTGGGCAATAACCGCCAACCAGCGTTGGTAAAAAAGAGTGAGTTCTGATGAAGGTTGAGGCAAACACTCGGACGGATAGCCTGTGATGACATGATCTTTTGCTACCACACTGTAAGGCGTACAGATCGATAGATGCCCGGTTTCGCGAATGCGCAGCCCTAAGTCAAGACTGGCTAACAAGGGCTGAGTAAACTGTGTGTCAAATCCGCCAGTTTGTTGCCACAGGCTGTTGCGGATCAGTAAACAATCTTTACTCAGTGCCGAATAATCGCAATCGCTGAGCAGCCGCGAAAGGTTACCTGCACGGCCCCAGTTCTCACCATATCCCATCGGAAAAGCAAGGCCATTTATCCCTAAAAGATAACCCGCACAGACTATCTGATTATCAAAATTGATCAGTTGTGGCGCCACGCAACCGACTTCTGGACGAAGAGCGTGGTTTACCAGTCCCGTAAACCAGGTACTGCTGACGAAGGCGGTATTGGCATTGAGCAAGAGCAGGTATTCACTCGTTGCATGCTGACTCGCCCTGTTAATCGCCATCATGTCTGACCTTTCATGGCTTTCAACAATGTGGATTACGGCCGTATTGTTTTTTACCAGCCAGTCGAGCCAGGCTCGAATCTCATCAGACGTGTGCGGTTGAACGACAACGCGCATCTCAAATGCCTGGGTTGGCATTTGCTGATAAAGTGTAGTGAAGCAGCGCTGGAGAGCGGGCAAATTATCTCCCGCTACCAAAATCACTGACAGTGAGAGCGTGATGTTCCTACCATATTGTATCTGCCACGGTTTGCCTGGCTGAGCAGTAGCACTTCCCTGATCAAATCCTCTCTGCAAAAGGTAACGCTGAAGCAGTTGCTGTTGCTCTTGAGACGCAGTAGCAGTGCAGACCTCTTTCGGTATCAGCGCTATGACATCCGATAAATGTCCGATAGCGCCAATATCAAACCGAATGAGTAGCTTTAAAATCGCATCAAGTTCAAAACAACGCTGATAGTCGGTGTCCAGACCGCCAATGGCCATAAGGGCTTCACGATGAAAGAAGCCGCGTTGCAAATAGAGATGTGGGGCGCTTAAAAAAAGATCCAGATTGAAAGCAGGTTTAAAGTGCGGGCTCAGCACACCATTGACTTCTTTAATCGCTTCGTCGGCATAGACCAGGGCCAGATGATGGATATCCTGTAATGCATCAATAGCCAGTCTTATACCCTGAGCACTGTAATCACATCCCGCGGGAATGAACTGAACCCAGTCAAATGCGTTTTGCTCTGCCAGGCTGTTAACGACGGACAGTAAACGTTCAGGAGGGCAATAATTTAAGGGCGAGTTCGGTTTAGTATTAGCTGAATCAGAGGAAACTATCACTATCTGACTGCCAATAGCGTGTTCAAATTGAGGCAGCAAAGTATTAAGTGTTTGCTGTATGTCACCGCCCTCATGCTGCTGTATAACAATCAGTAAGCGGGGGATGTTCTCAGGTGTTGCCGGCCATAATGTTTGCGGCACGCTGCGATGCTGTAACCAGTGGGTCAAACTGTGTTGCTGTTTTTCTGCATCCTTTTGCGCGGCCTGCTGTTGCGTCAATGCGACGAAACGCTCAAACTGACGCTGCCCCGTCTCCCGGCGCGCCAATATATTTTCCCGCATTTTGCCGAGGGTTTGACGCGCACGGGCAATCCCTTCCGCTGAGTTTTCTAGCGTGATACCAGCACCATCATTATCACGTATCGTGATCGTATTGATAGCAAGGTGCTCATAGCCTGCAGCCCTCAGTGCTACAACAGGGCTTCCGCACAAAATCGCCAGCGCACAGGTTCCAGACGACTCATAAGAGTAGAGAACGTTGGTCCGTTTTAGTAACTGTGCAAGTTCCGGCAGGGTGAGCGGATTTTCCATTGACAAAATCTGTATGTCTGCTGGAAGCTGGCTGAAATTAACAGCCGATTTCGGGATGCGATTCAAATAAAGAACGTGCAAATCTTTATGCGGATTATCGTCACGGAACACATCAAGATCGTAAGCTTCAAGACACAGAATTTCAGGATTAACGGCTTTCTCTGCAAATTCACTGCGATACCAGAAAAAAAGATCGTCTGGGCCGGCTTCCAGCCTGTTTTTCATGATGATCCCTTCCCTGTTCAGCATATAACGAACACTAACTGGGGCAGATAACGGATTTCCGGAGGTAACTTCTGGATAAACGGCTATCCAGGGTTGGCCACTATTCTGAATATCATTCCATTGTTTTTCGTCCAGGCGCGGCGTATTCCATTCAGGATTAACTTCACAGTTCACCATCCAGGCTTTACCGCCTTGCTCATTTATCATATGACAGAGTCGATGCATGACCTGAATACCCAGTGAAGATTCACGATAATCAGGGGACAATAACAAGTAAGGGTAGGTAAATTTATCCATTCTGGTTTCAACCTGTACGGCGCGGTAACACTGTTAACGATATTGAAGGCACCTAAAGCACAATGACGCTTGCTGACTCTGTCATTGGCGATAACGCGGTGCCTGTTTATTCGGATGTTAAAACGCTACTGCGTTAACCAACCCTTTTGCCATTCATTCAGTCCATGCTCTCGCAGATACCAGTCCTGATGGACCGCCGCGCGAAGTTGATCGCCCAGATGATAAGTGGCCTCCATGTCGCCTAAGTGCGAGCGGATAGCGCCCATCCAGTCTTTAAACCGGTTTTCAACCAGGGTCACAGGCAATCCACAGCGATAAGGCTCGATACTGGTCGCGATAATGGGCACGCCGCAGGTGCCAATCTCCAGCAGCCTAAGGTTACTTTTGCATTCATTAAACTGGTTGATTTCAAGAGGAACCAGCGCCAGATCCAGGTTGAGGCTGGCGAGTTTTTCTGGATACATCTCAAAAGGCACGCCTGGATGGAATTCGCAGTGAACGCCCCGGGGCTTCATCCCCATGAACACCCATTCAACCTTATCTTCCAGCTCCTTGATAATTGGCAATAAAATTTGCAGATCGCCCGTGTGCGTGCTGCCGCCTGCCCAGCCGATACGCACCTTACGCCCGACACCACGTTGACTCAATAAGTGCCCCCACTGTGCTTCCGCCAGTCGGTTTTGCGCGATCCGTATATCGGCGTGAAAGCGGCTGTAAGCCTCAGCCAGTGGCGCCGTGGAAACGACAACCCAGTCTGCGGACTCCATCACTTTGCGAAGATTTTTGACGATCTGCTGGGGAAAGTGGTTGCGGTTGCCATTTTTTAACGGCACGTTCAGCAGGAAATCATCATATTCCACCACGATCTTCGCGTCGCTGACGTCCCGATACTGCTTCATAATTGAAGGGAAGCGGCTTCCACTTAATGACTCCAGCAAAATGATGTCTGGTTGCAGAAGCGCCACTTCCATGACGCCGGGAATCTGCTGGGTCATACCGCCTTCTAACAGCAGATTACTTTCCAGCGCTTTAAATGGCTGGACGATACGGTGATTGCCACATCCCTGCCAGTCAACGTGATGCGCTAACACAACCGGCAAGGGGCGCCCCGGTAACGGCTGCTGGAAACGCGCCGTTCCTGCGCCAAGCGTGAACGCTTTACCTGCCCGCTGCATTTGTTGATTATTGCTGGGATCCCGCAAGAGCATCGATCGCCATTGGCTGCGAAGCTTGCTGTAATCGTGAAGAAAAGGTCTTTCCTGCACATGGAATTTTTCCGTCATCAGTCGGGTTGCTCCGCCCATATGACGAACGCGCGACCATGGTGTCCAGACGTTCAGGTAACCTTGCTGTAAAGCGCGTAAGCCCAGATCAACATCCGCGAAATACAGGGGATACTCTTGTTCAGCAAATCCACCCAGACTAAAAAAGACCGATTTGCGAACCATCATGCAAGATGCGCTTACCGCGGCGAGATTGTGCTCAGTTTGCAGATAACGCTGGAAGCCTCTGGCTTCACCATCAACACCATCCCAGGGGCTGTCTACACCATTCTGTACGCCGAGCAGAAAGCCGCCATGCTGTATCCGGCCATCCTGATACTCCAGACGAGCGCCCGCCAAGGCAATTTCCGGACGCAAGGCATGTTCGAGCAGTGCATCAAGCCAGTCCGGATGGGTAATTTGGCAGTCGTTATTGAGAAACAGCAGTATGTCGCCTCGTGCCTGTTCCGCAGCACGATTATTTATGGCTGCAAAGTTGAACGGCGCGTCGTAGCGTAGGACCTTGATTTGTTCGATATTTAATTTTTCAAGATCGTTAAGAAATGCACACGCCTGTTCGTCCACTGACTGGTTATCAACAATCAGCAATTCATAATAGGGATAGCGCGTTTTCTCCATCAACGTATCAATACAGGTGCGTAATAAGGCGGCGTGGTCGCGGGTGGGAATAATAATTGAAACCAGCGGTTTAGCATCCCAGTGATAACGCACCCGCATCGTGCCCAGATTCATCCCGGCGTCAAGTGATGCCGTAATCCCTAAACGTTGTAAATGTGCTTTAACAACGTCCTGATAGGCTGCGCTGTAATGGCTTTCCTCGAACCAGCGGCCGTTATCTTTACTGCTCTTTACCACCACTTCTGACAGATGACCAAGTGCACCCGGCCCTTGCTGTTCAATGCATTGCCAAAGCAGTTGATAAAGTCCGAGGGGATTCATTTCATCGGTGATCCCCCCTGCTGCCTGCGCCTTATGTTTGTCAAACATCAGCGTGCGGCCCACGTAAGGCGTGCTTCTTAACAGATCGATATTAGGCGCGGGTCGCAGTATGACGCCGGGTTCATTGTTTTCATCGTTAAAGCTCTCATCGCAATACCAGAAGGCGGTATCCGGATAGCGCAAACGGTGTTCAGCCATGAGCAACAAGGCATCCGGTAAAAGCTCATCTCCCGCCATGACAACAATAAATGCGGAAGGCGCGCTTGTGTCTTTGAGCAAGTGGTTAAGTTCAGCCAGCCAGCCCTTTTCACATCGCGCAAAAGTTCCTTCATCTAAAACGACATCATCATCGCTTAATAAGCTTATTGTCGAGGGCGGCAGTGTTTGCTCCCTGACCGCAGCCAGAGAACGTTTGCAGTCAGCTGCGTTGCCTTTTTCATTAACGATGACGACGCCGATGTGACCACTTTCTGGAACGGCTCCAATAAACGAGAGTAATGCTGCCCGACGGGCGTCCGTAATACGCCTCTCTTTAAGCCACTGCTCTATAGAATAGTTTTTGTCTACCCATGACAACACTGACTGGCTATGGAAACGCAAAGCGTGATGCGCGCGTTCATCCATGGACCATTTTTTGGCTACAAGTGGCAGGCTAATGATTTTGTCGATGGCACAAGACAGGTCCCACTGATTCCGGAAGCGGTCTTCATTTGCAAGCGTCCACTGCAGTGCATCCTTGAAGCCACGTTTGAGTAATTCAATCCATTCATCCGCATCAGGACAAAACTGCAGGTTAACGACAGTAAAATGTGATTTATCGAACTCACTAAAATTATGCTCGCCTAAATAGCCTTCAACATAATTTGTAGAGGCGAGAAACACAGGAATACCGAGGATGAGTGATTTCGCCACAATCTCATCACTACCGATAACGGCATCATAATTATTGAGCCACTCAGGCTCAATACGGCTAACAGGCTGGCTGCAATCGAACCATTCCAGGCTGATTGCTTGTGCTTTGAGCTGCTGCTGCAGTTCATACATTTCGGCAGAAATATCAGGCGCAAAATAAAGCACCTTTTTCAATTCTGTGCGAATCCTACGCTGCCCGAATGCATTGAATGCAGGGGAGAAAGTATAGGGTAAAACCTCTACCTGACCGGGTAGAAGGCCGTTCTGGAGTAATCGCTCAGAGATCGCCGGCGACAGGCTGAGAGAGAGTGAAGCAAGCTGATTCTCAAGCTCAACGCCCCATGGCATATAAACATCGTGATAGTCGTAAAAATGCCGGAAAATAACGGGCGCGGTTCTGGAAAATAACCCAACAGAAGACAGGAGTTTCTGGCTAAAAAAACCTTTGTAAACCAGGATAAGCCCATACTCATCGGCCAAAGTGCCCAGCTTTTCGCTGATGATGCGAAAGTCTGGATTCTGTCTGAGCCTTTCCAGTTCAAATGACACCGTCTTACCGTACGTACTGGTAACGACGTCAACCTGCCATCCTAAGGACAAAAAAACATCAATGATATCGAGCGCTTCATTAACGTGAATGGAAAAGTGCTCGAATCTGTCGATGCTAATTAAAAGCCTGCTCATCTGATATCCTCTGGTTGTGCATCAGCAAAATCTGCACGCACATAGATCACCCATATCAGACTATTGTAGAAGTGTAAGCGACTAACTTAGCGGGACATTAGCTACAGTAAACCGGGCTAATTAAAGCGATTAAGCAAAAAAACGCCCTCAGAAATGAGGGCGTTTTTATTAATACAGGTTTTGCGGCGATTAACGCAGCAGAGACAGCATGGTCTGTGGAACCTGGTTGGCCTGGGCCAGTACAGAAGAACCAGCCTGCTGCAGGATCTGCGCGCGGGACATGTTCGACACTTCCGTTGCGTAATCCGCATCCTGGATACGGCTGCGGGCCGCGGTCAGGTTGGTTACGGTGTTGTTCAGGTTGCTGATGGTGGACTCAAAACGGTTCTGAGACGCACCCAGCAGGCTGCGCTGGTTATCGACTGCTTTAATGGCAGCATCAATATCGGCCAGCGGCGCACCATCAGTGCTGCCACCGCTTGTTACGGTACCGCTCAGTACGTCAAAGCCTTCTGCAGCGGTAGTACGGGCGTTGCCATTGATAGTCTGACCTGTAGTCTGAGACGTCGCACCAGAGGTATTGAACAGGTTGAAACCGTTACTTGCGCTGATGGTGATACCGATGGTTTCACCGTCTTTGGCGCCAACCTGGAAGTTGTAGGTGCTGCTGCCTGAACCGGTGTTCAGCACTTTGATGCCGTTGAAGTCGGTCTGCTTGGTAACGCGGTTGATCTCTTCCATACGCTGGTTAACTTCAGCCTGAATCGAGTCGATGTCAGACGCTGAGTTAGAGCTGTTCTGCGCCTGAACGGTCAGGTCACGTACGCGCTGCAGGTTGTTGTTGACTTCGGTCAGCGCGCCTTCAGCGGTCTGCGACAGAGAGATACCGTCGTTGGCGTTGCGGGCAGCAACGGTCAGGCCGTTGATGTTAGAGCTGAAGCGGTTGGCAATCGCCTGACCCGCTGCGTCATCTTTTGCACTGTTGATGCGCAGGCCGGAAGACAGGCGCTCAATCGCAGTACCCAGTGATGACTGAGATTTGGTCAGGTTATTCTGCGTAACCAGAGACAGGGTATTGGTATTAATAACTGCCATAATAATTATCCTTCATAAAAGAATTATAGGGTTCGGATTTGGCCTGCGGCTTCATCGCCTTCAATATTGTTATCGCCCTCCTAGCTTAAAACTTTATGCTTTAGTCTTTTTTTTTACCAAAGAGGACAACTGAAATTTGTTTACAAAAGGCTTCCCAGGTCAAGGTCGGGACGTACTGAAGCGTAAACTTACCGTATTCCTGGCAGCAGGCGCTCCCCTGCTCACTTTCCCCTGTATTAAAAAACGTTATTAAATAGGCGGTTATATTTTTTCGCCTATTTATTCCGTATTAAAACCTTTCACTTACTGGTTTTATTGAAAAGTGTCTCCGCTTTAATATGATGCCACCACCGAGACAAAATGTTATTTCTGCAATAAAGAAACATCGTGATATCTCAGTGCCTGTTCGGGCAACCTGTTTCAGCATTCCATCTTCAATAATCCATTCCCAGAAAGGCGTGATAATAACATTGCGTTAATAATTACTATTCATCATCTCATGTCAAACCGCTTCCCTTTTAAAAGCCAGTCGGCCTGAACATGAACGGATATAACGCAAGATGTCATAGCCGTGCCTGCCAGAACCACTTTCAGGAACGAATCAGCATCAGGATATGCACCTGTTTTAGCCCAGGCCCTCAACGCAGCATATTTCTGTCTATTCCCTTACGTCAGCGTTCGATACTCAACGCTGTGAGCTGACCTGCCAGAGACTCACCGACGTGAAATGCCGTATGAATCCCTCTAACATTCAAGCAAGCGTTTCACTTTTTCACCCACAGCCATGAAGACATCATGTTTTCAGGCAATAAAAAAACGCCCTCATCACTGAGGGCGTTTTTATTAATACAGGTTTTGCGGCGATTAACGCAGCAGAGACAGCATGGTCTGTGGAACCTGGTTGGCCTGGGCCAGTACAGAAGATCCGGCCTGCTGCAGGATCTGCGCGCGGGACATGTTCGACACTTCCGTTGCGTAATCCGCATCCTGGATACGGCTGCGGGCCGCGGTCAGGTTGGTTACGGTGTTGTTCAGGTTGCTGATGGTGGACTCAAAACGGTTCTGAGACGCACCCAGCAGGCTGCGCTGGTTGTCGACCGCTTTGATCGCTTTATCAATGTCGGCCAGCGGCGTGGTGCCTGCTGCTGCACCACCAGTACCACCGGTAACGGCACCTTTCAGTACGTCGAAACCGATCGCTGAAGTGGTACGCGCGTTGCCGTTTACAGTGTCGCCCGTGGTCATTGCGCGGGTGTTCTGGGTGGTACCAGTCTGACCGGCTGAGGCCAGGTCAAAACCGTCGCTTGCGCTGATGGTGATACCGATGGTTTCACCGTCTTTGGCGCCAACCTGGAAGTTGTAGGTGCTGCTGCCTGAACCGGTGTTCAGCACTTTGATGCCGTTGAAGTCGGTCTGCTTGGTGACGCGGTCGATTTCCTGCATACGCTGGTTAACTTCAGCCTGAATCGAGTCGATGTCAGACGCTGAGTTAGAGCTGTTCTGCGCCTGAACGGTCAGGTCACGTACGCGCTGCAGGTTGTTGTTGACTTCGGTCAGCGCGCCTTCAGCGGTCTGCGACAGAGAGATACCGTCGTTGGCGTTGCGGGCAGCGACGGTCAGGCCGTTGATGTTAGAGCTGAAGCGGTTAGCGATCGCTTCGCCGGCTGCATCGTCTTTTGCGCTGTTGATGCGCAGGCCGGAAGACAGGCGCTCAATCGCAGTACCCAGTGAAGACTGAGATTTGCTCAGGTTGTTCTGAGTAACCAGAGACAGGGTATTGGTATTAATAACTGCCATAATAATTATCCTTTATATAAAAATTACAGGGTTTGGATTCGGCCTGCGGCTTCATCACCTTCAATATTGTTATCGCCCGTCATGAGCAAAACTTTACGCAGGACACGGTTTTTTTTAATCGTCTGTTGGAAAACCTGTTCAGATGGAATCTCAGGCGTAGCTGAATAACCTCATCAGCAACATAAAGGCCATTGCGCTGTTTCGCATTGGGCTATGAATGTCCGACACAAAAAGCAATGGATGAGGGAAAAGCAAAACGGGAGCAAACACGTTTGAGAAGAATATTTATATGACACAAATGAAAAACGCCTTCATAACTGAAGGCGTTTTTGTTAATACAGGTTTTGCGGCGATTAACGCAGCAGAGACAGCATGGTCTGTGGAACCTGGTTGGCCTGGGCCAGTACAGAAGAACCAGCCTGCTGCAGGATCTGCGCGCGGGACATGTTCGACACTTCCGTTGCATAATCCGCATCCTGGATACGGCTGCGGGCCGCGGTCAGGTTGGTTACGGTGTTGTTCAGGTTGCTGATGGTGGACTCAAAACGGTTCTGAGACGCACCCAGCAGGCTGCGCTGGTTGTCGACCGCTTTGATCGCTTTATCAATGTCGGCCAGCGGCGTGGTGCCTGCTGCTGCACCACCGGTACCACCGGTGACGGCACCTTTCAGCACGTCGAAACCGATCGCTGAAGTGGTACGCGCGTTGCCGTTTACAGTGTCGCCCGTGGTCATTGCGCGGGTGTTCTGGGTGGTACCAGTCTGACCGGCTGAGGCCAGGTCAAAACCGTCGCTTGCGCTGATGGTGATACCGATGGTTTCACCGTCTTTCGCGCCAACCTGGAAGTTGTAGGTGCTGCTGCCTGAACCGGTGTTCAGCACTTTGATGCCGTTGAAGTCGGTCTGCTTGGTGACGCGGTCGATTTCCTGCATACGCTGGTTAACTTCAGCCTGAATCGAGTCGATGTCAGACGCTGAGTTAGAGCTGTTCTGTGCCTGAACGGTCAGGTCACGTACGCGCTGCAGGTTGTTGTTGACTTCGGTCAGCGCGCCTTCAGCGGTCTGCGACAGAGAGATACCGTCGTTGGCGTTGCGGGCAGCAACGGTCAGGCCGTTGATGTTAGAGCTGAAGCGGTTAGCGATCGCTTCGCCGGCTGCATCGTCTTTTGCGCTGTTAATACGCAGGCCGGAAGACAGACGCTCAATCGCAGTACCCAGTGAAGACTGAGATTTGCTCAGGTTGTTCTGAGTAACCAGAGACAGGGTATTGGTATTAATGACTGCCATGATGAATGTCCTTTAATAAGAAAGTCAGGGTCAGGTATTTGGCCTGCGGCTTTGTCGCCTTCAATATTGTTATCGCCCGCTCTGGTTGAAACTTTAATTCTTCGTGTCGTTTTTTTATTACTTTGCCGTAAAAACCTAAGCCTGTGCTGCTAAAGCGGACATCGCTTCGTACAAAAAGAGCCTCAAAACGCTGTTCAATACCTTACCGCGCGCCTAAATCCGTTGAGGTTGTGATCAACCTGCCGCGGCAATAAAAAAAACGCCCTCATTGCTGAGGGCGTTTTTATTAATACAGGTTTTGCGGCGATTAACGCAGCAGAGACAGCATGGTCTGTGGAACCTGGTTGGCCTGGGCCAGTACAGAAGAACCGGCCTGCTGCAGGATCTGCGCGCGGGACATGTTCGACACTTCCGTTGCGTAATCCGCATCCTGGATACGGCTGCGGGCCGCGGTCAGGTTGGTTACGGTGTTGTTCAGGTTGCTGATGGTGGACTCAAAACGGTTCTGAGACGCACCCAGCAGGCTGCGCTGGTTGTCGACCGCTTTGATCGCTTTATCAATGTCGGCCAGCGGCGTGGTGCCTGCTGCAGTACCACCAGTACCACCGGTGACGGCACCTTTCAGCACGTCGAAACCGATCGCTGAAGTGGTACGCGCGTTACCGTTTACGGTCTGGCCAGTCGTCACGCTGGTGTTCTGA
The DNA here is from genome assembly GCF_000710035.2 of Pantoea ananatis LMG 2665. GTDB lineage: Bacteria > Pseudomonadota > Gammaproteobacteria > Enterobacterales > Enterobacteriaceae > Pantoea > Pantoea ananatis. The sequence continues at coordinate 285,495 of NZ_JMJJ01000005.1, forward strand.
GTAGTACCAGACTGACCGGCAGCGGCCAGGTCAAAACCGTCGCTTGCGCTGATGGTGATACCGATAGTTTCACCGTCTTTGGCGCCAACCTGGAAGTTGTAGGTGCTGCTGCCTGAACCGGTGTTCAGTACTTTGATGCCGTTGAAGTCGGTCTGCTTGGTGACGCGGTCGATTTCCTGCATACGCTGGTTAACTTCAGCCTGAATCGAGTCGATGTCAGACGCTGAGTTAGAGCTGTTCTGCGCCTGAACGGTCAGGTCACGTACGCGCTGCAGGTTGTTGTTGACTTCGGTCAGCGCGCCTTCAGCGGTCTGCGACAGAGAGATACCGTCGTTGGCGTTGCGGGCAGCAACGGTCAGGCCGTTGATGTTAGACGTAAAGCGGTTAGCGATCGCTTCACCGGCTGCATCGTCTTTCGCGCTGTTGATGCGCAGGCCGGAAGACAGGCGCTCAATCGCAGTACCCAGTGAAGACTGAGATTTGCTCAGGTTGTTCTGAGTAACCAGAGACAGGGTGTTAGTGTTAATCACTGCCATGATGTTTTTCCTTTAAAAATTGAGCCAGATTAAGGCGTCTGAATTCGGTTTGCTCACCGACAACCTGATTATCGTCAGCCTCTGAGCAACCTTTAGGGAAAAATTTCAGGAATTTTCTGGCAGGCAAACCCGCGAAGACAATTAAAGAAGCGTCCTTTATTGGCGCATTAAATTTATCAAAAACAGGCTAATCTTTTGCCACTCGCTGCCGATACCCAATCTACTTAGCGTATAACCCGTAAAGGATTAACCCATGGCAAGTATAAGTTCACTCGGTGCTGGTACTAACCTCGATCTCAATACTCTGTACACGAGTCTGGAAACAGCTGAACAGACTAAGCTGACGCCAATTACTAAGCAACAGTCCTCTTACAATGCCCAGCTTACCGCCTGGGGCGTGGTGAAAACAGGCCTGTCAAAATTCCAGACTGCTGCTGCGGCATTGCAAAATGCATCGACTATTGCCGCCACTAAAGTGACCAGCACAAACACCGCGTTTACTGCCACGCTGGCGAGTAAAGCCTCCGCAGGTAACTATTCTGTAGAAGTGAGCCAGTTGGCCTCTTCTCAGTCCCTGCTGTCTAAAGCTGCCACCAGTAAAGATACCGATCTGGGCGATCAGAGCCTGGCTTCACGCACCATTACCATCTCGCAGTCCGGTCAAAAATCACCGCTAACCGTGACACTGACCAAGGATCAAACCAGCCTGGCTGATATTCGCGATGCGATTAATAAGCAGCAAGGCAGCGTCAACGCGAGCATCATTAAAGCCGATGATAATACCTATTATCTGTCCCTGACTGCGCGTGACAGCGGCACGGCGAATGCCATGACGGTAAGCTCAAATGATGGCAGTCTGTCGCAGTATATTAATTACAGTCAGGGCGGCAGCAGTAACGCGATGACCGAACAGGTTGCCGCAAAAGATGCACAGTTAAAGATTAACGGCGTGTCGATCACACGCAGCAGCAATACCATTACTGATGCCCCCGAAGGCGTCACGCTCAACCTGACGAAAACCACCGCAGCAAATACGCCAGAAACCTTAACGGTGGCCACGGATAATCAGCCCATGACCGCGGCGATTCAGGCCTACGTTGATGCGTACAATTCGCTGCAGACCACGATCGGTAATCAAACGAAATACACTGCCGTTAAAGCGGGTGAGTCGCAGAGTACGGGCAATGGGGATTTGTTAGGGGATAACACGCTGCGTAATATTCAGACCAGCCTGCGCAGTCAGTTATCCAGCGCACAGTCTGGCGGCAGCCTGACCACCCTGTCACAGCTCGGCATCACGCAGGATGTCAACGGCAAGCTGACCGTAGACAGCACCAAGCTGAATAACGCCCTGACCAATCAGCCGACAGATGTTCTGAACTTTTTGACGGGTGACGGTAAAACCACCGGTTTTGCAACCCAAACCAATAACAAGCTGACACAAATTCTGGCCAGCGACGGACAGGTACAAAATGCCACCAACGGCATTAATACGTCACTGAAAAAGCTGTCGGATCAATATGACAATGTGAACAGCCAAATCGCTGCAACGATGGCGCGTTATAAAACGCAGTTCACCAGCCTGTCAACGCTCGTCAGCTCTATGACGCAGACCGGCAACTATCTGACCCAGCAGTTCGCTAAACTATAACAGGAGTGGTAAGCATGTACGCTAAGTCCGGTACCCAGGCCTATGCCCAGGTCGGCGTGGAGAGCGCGGTGTTAAGCGCCAGCCCGCACCAGCTGGTTGTGATGCTGTTTGATGGCGCGCTGAGCGCCATGAAAAAAGCAGCTATCTTAATTGAGCAAGGCGATATCCCGGGTAAAGGAAACGCCTTATCTAAAGCCATTAATATCATCACTAATGGCTTACGTGCAGGCCTGAATCATGAAGTAGGCGGTGAGATTTCTGCCAACCTTGATAACCTGTATGAATATATGACCCGCCGTTTGTTACAGGCCAACCTCAATAATGACGTTGAAGCCATTGCAGAAGTCGAAGGCTTGCTGAATAACATCGCCGATGCCTGGAAACAGATTGGTCCTAACTATCAGCCACAGCAGGATACGTTTTAATGAGTCACCCACTCGCGCTGCTAAAAGAGTATCAGGAATTACTCACGCTCAGTAATGCTATGCTGGAAAATGCCAGACAAGGGCAATGGGAGGCATTACTGAGTTGTGAATCCACCTATGTTAGCAGCGTCGAGCGTGTGGCTCGTGATAACGATGCCGGTGTGCTTTCGGCGTTACAACGGGCACAGATTCGCCCCGTACTTGAGCAAATTCTCAATAACGAAACTACGCTGAAAACCTTATTAGGTGAGCGCATGCAAGAGCTGCGCTCTCTGGTCACGACGTCAACGCAGCAACAGAACATTATGACCTCTTACGGTAATATGGCAGGCAATATTCTTTATCCTAAAGAGCAGTAAAGCCCGGCTTTAGCGGGTGGAAACTATATTTTTAATTCACCCGCGTAATTTCTCCACTCTTATCCCATACTTCCAGTTCCCTCTCCTCTGACTGGAAACGCGTCATGCACAACCCAACCCTATTGCAGTTTTTCCACTGGTATTATCCCGATGGCAGCAAACTGTGGCCGGAAGTTACGGAAAAAGCCTCACTGCTCAATGATATAGGCATCAACATGGTATGGCTCCCCCCCTGTTATAAGGGTGAATCCGGTGGCTATTCGGTGGGTTATGACAGCTATGATTTGTTCGATTTAGGCGAGTTCGAACAAAAAGGCAGTAAAGCCACAAAATACGGTGATAAACAGCAATTACTGGATGCGGTAAATGCGTTACGCAGTCACGATATCGGCGTACTGCTGGATGTTGTGGTGAACCATAAAATGGGCGCTGACGAAAAAGAGCAGATTCGGGTCAATCGGGTTAATCCCGATAATCGCGATGAAATATACCCTGATGTTATAGAGTGTGAAGCCTGGACACGATTTAACTTCCCTGCCCGGGCAGGACAGTATTCTAAATTCATCTGGGACTATAAATGTTTCAGCGGTGTCGATCATATTGAAAACCCCGATGAAAATGGCGTTTTTAAGATCATCAACGATTACACCGCAGAGGGCTGGAACGACCAGGTAGACAGCGAGCTCGGTAATTTCGATTACCTGATGGGTGCCAATATTGACTTCCGTAATAATGCTGTGAGCGAAGAGCTTAAATACTGGGCGCGCTGGGTGATGGAACAGGTGCCCTGCACCGGATTCCGACTGGATGCCGTAAAACATATCCCGGCGTGGTTTTATAAAGCGTGGATCGACCACGTTCAGGAAGTCGCCAACGAACCTTTATTTATCGTGGCGGAATACTGGTCTTTTGAAACCGACAAACTGCAGGAATATATCCACCAGGTTGACGGCAAAACGATGCTCTTTGATGCACCCCTGCATATGAACTTTCATCAGGCCTCCAAAGCGGGCAGCGCCTACGACTTGAGCAAAATCTTTGATAACTCACTGGTTCTGGCCGATCCCTGGCATGCCGTAACCATCGTCGCAAACCACGATACGCAACCGTTACAGTCGCTGGAAGCCCCTGTTGAAGCCTGGTTTAAACCGCTCGCTTACGCGCTTATTCTGTTACGTGAGCAAGGTGTACCGACAGTGTTCTATCCCGATCTTTTCGGTGCCAGCTATCAGGATGAGGGCGGTGATGGCGACGTTCACCAGGTCGATATGCCCGTTATTCCCGAACTCGAAGGTCTGATCCGAGCCCGCCAGCTATTTGGCTGGGGCGCACAAACCGATTATTTCGATCATCCAAACTGTGTAGCCTTTAGCCGAAGCGGCACGGCGGAAAAGCCCGGTTGCGTGGTGATCATGTCAAACGGTGAGGCGGGAGAAAAACACATTGCGATGGGTGAAGGCTATGCCGGAAAAGTGTGGCGTGACTATCTTGGGCATAAGTCAGAGACCATTACCACCGATGATAATGGCAGCGCGCTGTTTAGCTGTAATGGTGGCAGCGTGAGCGTCTGGGTTGTTGAAGCATAAACAGAGGTTGCCAACGCCACCAGATTGACTGATTCACCCGTGTGACTATGCTGAGTGCGGTCTCTGGACCGCATTCAGCCAATTATTTTGCTAATGCCGGCCGCATAATTTCAGGCTCGATATTTTGAATAACGTCGGCATTAGGCTGTTTTGCCACTTCCTGCTCTGCTTTCTGGCATTCAACGGTCGGCTTTTCGACCTTGCGCAGGGTAAGACCATCGTATTCCAGCTCACCGTTATCGACGTCCAGCGTCATCACCCGCACCTGACGCGTCACATTGACATAATCGCCATTGAGTTGGGTCAGCTTGCCTGGTTTTGCAATGACACGCTGCCACTGGCGGCAATCCAGAGTGCTGCCATCGGCATTGACGATCAGACTGGCAATCGCCTTATCGCTAATCAGATCGCTTTGTGGCCCTACTGTCTGCCAGTTACCCTGCAAATTTGCCGGAGCAGGCGTTTGCACCGCACTCTCATAACTATTGATTTGTGCGCAGCCACTCAGCGCCAGAGTGGCAATCAGCATCCAGTTTTTCATTTTTTAATCCCTAAAATCCGGTCAATGGCGGCTACGTTATAATTTTTACGGTAAGGTGCGCAAGCTATCTGAATGCTGCCCTAAGCGTAAAACTGCATTTTCTGACGCTTTCATCGCGCACGGGCAACATTTATCAATATCAGTACCGCGAACTGACCGTTTTTCATCCTGCACCGCTTAGCCTGACAAGCCAGACGCAACAGGCTACACTGTCGCCCTGCACTACCTATCAGGAAACCTGCAATGAAAACTCCAGAAGCTTATTACGCCGAGGCTCGCGCCCTGTTTTTTACCGCCCACGCGGATTTCCAGGCAGCATTAGACGAACTCACCGAGAGCGATGCCCGCGCCGCCAATATGTCACTGCGTGAACTACGTGAATGGCATGCTGAACGCATCTACGCGGCTTTTTTACGCCAGAAGAACCTTGATGGTATGATTTTCTCGATCCAGCTGGCTGAGCCGGATAAAGCCGTCGCTGCCGAGGCCATAGAACGTTATCTCAGATCGCATGCGGAATCACTGGGAATGAGCTGGGAAGAATTCTGTATTAAAAATGAACTGTAGTGAGCAGGTCTTAGCGGGACAATGAAAATACCGCTGATGTCATCTCCCTGTTAACCATCAGGATGGGTTCGCTGAGCCTCTCCTTTTTTCCGGCGTCGCTGGCGACAGACAACGCACTTATCGCCAGCGTTTGCCATTACTCTTCCTGCGCCATTTTGCCTCTCACTTCAACATACTTAGCGACGGCCAGCAGCCGGTTAATGTGAGTAAGCAGTAAATCAATATCCGACTGCATAAATTCAGATGATGAACGTGAAGCCGTCACTATCGCATCCTGAACCGTTTCGGAGATGGTTAATGCGTTATCTTGTTTCGCCTGGACCAATAAAGCTGCCACCAACAATGACTGTGCTTCTATCTGCGCAGTCAGTTCCTTAGCGTCGACATCCATTTTTGCTAGTTTGAGCAGAATATCTATAACCAATTGTCGCATTGCACTTCTCCTGGTGAGTGAGCGCACTTAGTGTTGTGAACGCACTCAGAGTAAACCAGATGACGGTGCTTTTCTACGCGACGCGGAAAAAACGAATTAAGATAAACATCAGCTTGATACTGTTTTTATTTACAGTAAAATGGCGAGGCGATTTTGCCCTTAAGGGATTGTTAACATGTTTGTAGAGTTAATTTACGATAAACGTAATGTCGCGGGCCTGCCAGGAGCGCGTGAGATGATTTTAGCAGAATTAGAGAAACGGGTGCATCGCGTGTTCCCTGACATCGAGGTTAAGGTCAAGCCTATGGAGCGGAATGCGATAGAGACCGATCTCAGTAAGAACGAGAAGGCGACAATAGCGCGCCTCGTGGAAGAGATGTTTGATGAAGCAGAATTCTGGCTGGTGGCTGATTAATCCGTTAACCGCCACCGCCTCAGTCAGCGGGAGATCGCTTAACTCTCCTGCTCGCTGTGGTTAATTTCGATTTCGATATCCTGAATGGCCGTCTCCAGATCTTCCAGTAACGTACCCTGTTTGTTCAGCAGCGCGTCAATGCGGGCTGCGTTTCCTTCATCTTTATACTCGCCGGCGTCAAAGGCTAACCAATGTGCAGAAAGCGTCTCAGTGTTCGTCTGTGCATAGTGACGCATTTCTTTCAGCTGAGATGCCACGTCACGCAGATAATCTGTTTTGCTTTTGGTTTCGATTGAATCAGTCATGCTGTGTTTCCTTATGGTTGTTTATCCAATGAAAATGTCGCCTGGAGATTTAAAGGTAGAACAATATAGCGACTTTGCATTAGGAATAATCGGAACTCACTAGCGTGAGTGACATGAGCGGAAAACGGTAGGATGAGTAAGCACCATGAAAGCAAAGCGTCAATGCGTAAGCTTAGTCGCTATCAGTAAGGGTGCCCATTTTTGAGCGAGCCCCACTGATTGAGGGGAATTGTGACGGTCTGGTTTAGCTGGACTAGACTTAACAGACTCAAAAAGGAGCGAAGCATGCATACACATCACAGTAACGAACAGCGTAAACATGAGGGCGATGTCAGCAAAGGTTTACCCGAAGCGGCACCTAATGCAGGCAATGCCTATGAGGAAGACGATCATCCCGCTAAGGATGCACCTAAAGATCACGGGGAAGTCCCGAGAAAAAATGATGACAGTCAGGATGATAAAAAAGACCCTTTTAAAGCGTCCTGAGTGGTTTTATCGCGAGCATGTTCCGCGCCGGGGCATGCTTTTACCTGCTCAATCAATGCCTCATCATTAAAAAGCACGTCATCGAATACCCTGTATTTACATCCGTATCGTCCCTGCAGTAACAGACCTGTATCATTTTTAACTTCGCCTGACGTAATCCTTATCGCCAGGAAATGCACGAAGAGTGAGGCATGCAATTTAGATTGCAAAGCCAAAAAACAGCGCAACGATGTGTTTACATCCCGTTAGCATGCCATCACGCCTTTTTAAGTAAATACGGCTCGCCGTCACTCAGGATTGTTTATGAAGGTAGTCCACCAACATTTCAAGATTAACCCGGTGAGGCCCATCTGGATAAAACACGCCCTGCGCCGGTCGGTTAGCATCAAATAACGCCTGCAAATCCAGATCGTCATCCAGTAACTGAATAGAGCCCTTGACCAGCTTATATGAAATCACCCTGCATGTGCCTTCAGGGATCTTGCTTAAAGAGTCAGAGCCTTGAACGTCAGAATAAATCTCATATTTAATCTGCTCCCCGCTATTTGAGTTAGCGAGCAGAGTTTGAATTAAGTATTTCATTTTAACCAAAGGATGGGTGAACAAGGATATTACATTAACGCGGAGCACTTTTTTTATAAAGTTAAATCTTTTAATCAGATATTATTTCTTATAAACCTGCTCATTCTCACTTTATGCTGACAGGCCGTGTCTGGCTTGCTGATCACGCCCTGCCAGAGGTGCCTTCACCGCGGGATGCGGCAACATGTTCACAGCCTTACCTCTATACCGCCACCCACATTAACACGGCGTTTTTATCGAAAGGAGTTTAAATAAACCAAGCCATTTTTCATTCGTACCGCCGCGACCCTTCTTATTTATTATCGAAAAATATCTTTCTGTTCTCAGCGATGCCATCGGATTAAAACTGAAGCAAACCTTATATTGCTGTTCGAGACACCGCGGCGACACTCTTGAAAAATAGCTTGTAACTTAAATGAAAGTTAAACAAAACCCTGTGAAGGATAATTATTTTCACTCAGGCGCGTTAATTCCAGTCAGGATAAAAATTCTTTTTTTTGCGATAACACGGGTGATGTAAATAAAGGTTATTTCTTACGGAGGCAATAAATTTTAAGGCGTACGTTTGGCGGGTTGTCAGACGTGAGTTAACCGGCTTAGTGGCCAGTATAGGGGTCGGTCAGTCTGTTTTTATCGCTTTACACTTTTGAATTTGTTGGCCAGTCAGCCGCGGCAAACTCCTTCACTGAGGGGTTATCAGGTGTATGACGGCGTGGATAAGGAATAAGGATAAGAAAAAGCAGCGCTGGATGCCCTATCACAAACACGCACTCTGCCCTGGCTCTACCACAACCCAAAGTCCACCTTGCACGAACCTGATATTCCCCCGTCAGTGACGTGACTACACCTGCATATTCATGATGTCGGTATAAGCCGAAACCAGCTTGTTCCTGACCTGAATTCCCATCTGCATTGAGATGGATGATTTTTGCAGATCGACCATCACATCATTCAGCGCGATCCCGGGCTTACCCATTTCGAAATCCTGCGCCTGGGTGCGTGCAGAAGTCTGCGTTTCGCTGATTTTATCCAGCGCGGCCTTCATGGTCGCACCGAAGTCGATATGGCTGGTGACGTCGTTACTCTTGTTGTTGGCCTGGAGCGACGTCATCTGTAACTGCTGTAAAACACCCTCGATTGCCTGCACTGACATGGCTGTTACCTCACTGAAAAGAGATGAAGATTTTTGATGTGCGGAGAAGTTAACACATTGTCAATAAGACAAAGCCCCTAAATGGCGCTAAAAACCGTGGCTTATTCACCCATCGAATTTTGCGTTTCATCAAATAATGCCAGGCATTGAAGTGGAAATTTTATTTATGCAGGTCAGGGAGTCTGTTTTGCCATCACAACTAACCCGGTCAATTACGTCAGGCAGGAATCGGTCATGAATGCGAGTGCAGCCGCCACACAAGATCAAGACAAGAAAGGCTTCGGTGACCTTCTCGCTCGCCTGCGTGCTAATCCACGCATACCTTTAATCGTCGCCGCCGCCGCTGCTATTGCAGTGGTGTTTGCATTGGTCCTTTGGGCCAAGACACCTAACTACAGCGTGCTGTTCAGCAATCTCTCAAACGAGGATGGCGGCGCCATTGTCACGCAGTTGACGCAGATGAATGTACCTTATCGTTTTGCCGATAACGGTGGCGCATTGATGGTCCCTGAAGACAAAGTGCATGAACTGCGTCTGCGTCTGGCTGAACAGGGCCTGCCTAAGGGTGGCAACGTCGGCTTTGAGCTGCTGGATAAAGAGAAGTTCGGTATCAGCCAGTTCAGTGAGCAGGTTAACTACCAGCGCGCCCTCGAAGGCGAGCTGGCACGTACCATCGAATCACTGGGACCGGTTAAAACCGCACGCGTGCATCTGGCCATGCCTAAACCTACTCTGTTTGTGCGTGAGCAAAAGGCCCCTTCTGCGTCCGTAACCTTAACGCTGCAACCGGGTCGCGCACTGGACGAGGGTCAGATTCAGGCGATTACCCACATGGTTTCCAGCAGCGTGGCGGGTTTACCTCCGGGCAACGTCACCGTCGTGGATCAGAGCGGTCATCTGTTAACGCGTTCTGATGCGGTGGGTCGTGACCTGAATGACGCACAACTTAAATATGCTGCCGAAGTGGAAGCCCGTTATCAGCAACGCATTGAAGCTATCCTGAATCCGATTCTGGGCCAGGGCAACGTGCATGCACAGGTTACCGCGCAGATTAACTTTGATACCAGCGAGCAGACAGACGAGAAGTATCAGCCAAATGGCGACCCCAAAAATGCGTCAATCCGCTCACAGCAGACAAGCACCAGCGAGCAGTCTGGCAGCCCTTATCCTGGCGGCGTGCCTGGCGCGCTGTCTAATCAGCCAGCGCCCGCGAATACTGCGCCGGTCAATGCGCCGAACACCAACGCGGCCAACGGGCAGAATGCGAATGGCCAGAACAATGCCGCGAATGGCCAGCGTACCAGTACCGCCTCGGCCAGCAGCGTGCCAACCAACTCTCGCCGCGATGACACAGTGAACTATGAGCTGGATCGCACCATTCGCCATACCAAAATGAATGTGGGAGATGTGCAGCGTCTGTCCGTCGCCGTGGTGGTGAACTATCGCGAAGATGATAAAGGCAAAGCGCTTGCACTTAACGAGCAGCAGCTGAAGCAGATTGAAGACCTGACGCGTGAAGCCATGGGCTATTCACAACAACGTGGTGACAGCGTCAACGTGGTGAACTCGCAGTTCAATACCACCGAACCTACTGTCAGCGAACTGCCCTTCTGGCAACAGCAGTCCTTCTTTGACCAGCTGATAAGTGCAGGTAAGTGGCTGCTGGTGGCACTGGTTGCCTTCATCCTGTACCGCAAAACGGTTCGTCCACACGTACTGCGTAAGAAAGAAGCTGAGAAAGCGGCTGCAGAAGCGATGGCTGCCCGTGCTGCACAGCAAAACGATCAGGAAGCTTACAGCGTCCAGCTCAGCAAAGATGAGATGGAGCAGGAACGCAAAACTAATAACCGCATGAGCGCTGAAGTCATGAGCCAGCGTATCCGCGACATGTCTGAAAACGATCCGCGCGTCGTGGCGCTGGTTATTCGTGAATGGATGGGTAACGAACTATGAGTCTGACCGGTACTGAAAAAAGCGCCATTCTGATGATGACCATTGGCGAAGAACGCGCGGCGGAAGTGTTTAAGCATCTGAACCAACGCGAAGTGCAGCATTTGAGCTCGGCAATGGCCAGCATGCGTCAGGTATCCCATAAGCAGCTGACTGAAGTGCTGCGAGAGTTCGAAGCCGATGCCGAGCAGTTCGCGGCGCTGAGCCTGAACTCCAACGACTACCTGCGCTCCGTGTTGACCCGTGCGCTGGGTGAAGAACGTGCTTCAAGCCTGCTGGAAGATATCCTTGAAACCCGTGATACCACCAGCGGGATGGAAACGCTCAACTTCATGGAGCCGCAGGCGGCTGCCGACCTTATTCGCGACGAGCATCCCCAGATTATCGCGACCATTCTGGTACACCTCAAACGCGGTCAGGCTGCAGATATCCTGGCGCTGTTTGATGAACGCCTGCGTCATGACGTCATGCTGCGTATTGCGACCTTTGGTGGCGTACAGCCTGCCGCACTGGCAGAACTGACCGAAGTGCTGAACAGCCTGCTCGACGGCACCAACCTCAAGCGCGCGAAGATGGGCGGCGTAAGAACGGCGGCAGAAATCATCAACCTGATGAAAACGCAGCAGGAAGAAGCGGTCATCGAAGCGGTTCGCGACTTCGACGGCGAGCTGGCACAGAAAATCATCGACGAGATGTTCCTGTTCGAAAATCTGGTGGAAGTGGACGATCGCAGTATCCAGCGTCTGTTGCAGGAAGTGGAGTCCGAGCAGTTGCTGATCGCCCTGAAAGGTGCAGAGCAGCCTCTGCGCGAGAAGTTCCTCAAAAACATGTCGGCACGTGCAGCAGATATTCTGCGCGACGATCTTGCCAACCGTGGCCCGGTGCGTATGTCTGCGGTCGAGAACGAACAGAAAGCGATCCTGCTGGTGGTTCGTCGCCTGGCAGAGTCCGGCGAGATGGTAATCGGTGGTGGCGAGGAAACCTATGTCTGATGCATTTTCTGCCCGTCCATGGCAGCTGTGGCAGCCGGTTGAGCTGGGGCGTCCAGAAGAGCCCGTTGCCATGTCAGCAGAGCCAGCCGAGGTTACCATCTTTGAATCTGAAGAAGATGAGCAACAGCAGCAGTTTGAACATATGCAGCAGCAGTTGCGTAAAGAGGCGCACGGGCAAGGCTATAGCGAAGGTCATCTGCAGGGGTTTGCTGAAGGCCAGAAGGCCGGTTACGACGCGGGTTTTCAGCAAGGTCTGGCCGATGCACAGCAGCAGCAGGCGCCTTTACAGGCACGCATGCAGCAGTTGGTCACCGAATTCCAGAACACGCTGGAATCTTTGGACAGCGTGATCGCCGCCCGTCTGATGCAGCTGGCGCTGGAAGCCGCGCGCTCAGTCATTGGGCAGGCAACAACGGTGGATGGCAGCGCCCTGCTTCGGCAGATCCAGGGCCTGCTTCAGCAGGAGCCGATGTTTAGCGGTAAACCTCAACTGCGCGTTCATCCGGACGATCTGCTGAGAATCGAACAAACCTTAGGTCCGACGCTCGATCTTCACGGCTGGCGTTTACTGGCAGATAACACGTTGCACCCTGGCGGCTGCAAGCTCAGCGCCGAAGATGGCGATCTCGACGCCAGCGTCGCCACTCGCTGGCAGGAACTGTGTCGCCTGGCGGCGCCGGGAGAATTTTAATGACCACACGTCTGAACCGCTGGCTTGGCTCGCTTGATGCCTTTGAGAGTCGTATTTCTCAGGTACAACCGATTCGTCGTTATGGGCGTTTGACCCGTGCCACCGGCCTGGTACTGGAGGCGACCGGCCTGCAGCTGCCCCTGGGTTCAACCTGTGTGATTGAGCGCAACGACGGTAAGAGCATCAGCGAAATCGAAAGTGAAGTCGTCGGTTTCAACGGTCAGAAACTGCTGATGATGCCGCTGGAAGAAGTGGACGGCATTCTGCCGGGGGCGCGCGTTTATGCCCGGGCTACCGGTGAAAACCCGCAGGCCGGAAAGCAGCTTTTACTCGGACCACAACTGCTGGGCCGTGTCCTTGACGGCAGCGGAAGGCCGCTCGATGGCTTACCGTCACCGGAAACTGGCTACCGTGCGGCACTAAATACTCCGCCGTTTAACCCCTTACAGCGCACGCCCATCACTGATGTCCTGGATACGGGCGTTCGGGCTATCAACGCCCTGCTCACCGTTGGCCGTGGTCAACGTATGGGCCTGTTTGCCGGTTCAGGCGTGGGTAAAAGCGTGCTGCTCGGCATGATGGCGCGTTACACCCAGGCCGATGTGATCGTTGTCGGGTTAATCGGTGAGCGTGGTCGTGAAGTTAAAGACTTTATTGAAAACATTTTAGGCGCGGAAGGCCGTGCCCGTTCCGTGGTGATTGCGGCGCCGGCCGATGTCTCCCCGCTGTTGCGTCTTCAGGGCGCAGCCTATGCCACACGTATTGCAGAAGACTTCCGCGATCGCGGTAAGCACGTCCTGTTAATCATGGACTCCCTGACGCGTTACGCCATGGCCCAGCGTGAGATTGCCCTGGCAATCGGTGAGCCACCGGCCACTAAAGGTTATCCACCGTCTGTTTTCGCTAAGCTCCCGGCCCTGGTTGAGCGCGCCGGTAACGGTATCGATGGCGGCGGCTCCATTACGGCTTTTTATACCGTTCTGACCGAAGGCGACGACCAGCAGGATCCGATTGCAGACTCTGCCCGCGCAATCCTCGACGGACACATCGTGTTGTCACGTCGCCTCGCGGAGGCCGGACACTATCCGGCTATTGATATTGAAGCGTCAATCAGTCGTGCCATGACATCACTGATTGATGAAAATCACTATGCACGCGTACGCCAGTTCAAGCAGTTGCTTTCAAGTTTTCAGCGCAACCGTGACCTGGTCAGCGTCGGCGCCTATGCCGCAGGCAGCGATCCCATGCTGGACAAAGCTATTCAGCTTTACCCGCAGATGGAAGCCTTCCTGCAACAAGGCATTTTTGAACGCAGTGAGTACGACGACGCCTGCCTGCATTTGCACGCCTTGTTTGGCTAGTCAGCGCGTTTGATACGAGGACATCGTAATGAAAACAGCCAATGCTATTGACACGCTTCGCGATTTAGCGGAGCAGGACCTGGAGCGCGCCGCCGTGTTGTTGGGCGATATGCGCCGGGGTCAGCAGGCGGCTAACGAGCAGCTCTCCATGTTGCTCGATTACCAGGACGAGTACCGCAATAAGCTGAACAGTGACATGTCCAGCGGAATTGCCAGCAATCGCTGGACCAACTATCACCAGTTTATCCAGACGCTGGAGAAGGCGATTGAGCAACACCGCAGCCAGCTACAGCAATGGAACCAACGGCTGGAACAGGCGCTGGTCAACTGGCGTGAGAAACAGCAGCGCCTGAACGCCTATCAAACTCTGATCACCCGGGCAGAGGAAAATGCATTACGACAAGAAAACCGTCTCGACCAGAAACGGATGGATGAATTTGCCCAACGGGCCGCACTGAGGAAAGGCGAATGATTACGCTGCCAAACACCGCGTTGACGACGAAAGCCATCGGCACTGCTGACACATCAGGCACCACAGACCTGTTAAGCAGTGGTGAGACGCTGCCACAGGACTTTATCACCGCCCTGGGAAATCAGCTGCTTTCCCTGGCGAAGCTGCACGGTAAAACCCCTGCGGCTACAGATAAAAATGTCACAACAGAGACGGAGCATAAAACGGCCACCTCGTTGAATGCATTACTCTCTTCGCTGGAAACGCCGACTGCGCTTAGTGCGTTGTTTACACCGGAAAAGATTAAAGCCGGCACAAAATCAGCCGATGATAAAGATGAGCTGACAGCCACCGCCCTTAACAATAGCGACATGCAGAATATACAGGCGCTCTTTGCCATGCTACCCGCGACGGGACTGCAGCAGGCGGTGAAAGACAACGCAGCGAACCGTGGTGCGGATTTGCAAGGGGATGCGCCCCGTTCAGCGCTGTCAGCGCTGACGCAGGCGGTCACTACGGCACTAACAGGTGATGGCAAAGAGAGCCAAAACACGAAGGTGCAGGACGGCAACCTGGCCAATAAAGCCAGTCTGGTTAGCCAGAGCGTGACCGGCCCAACCGCCGCGACAAGTCATAACACCGCGGTGACGCCTGCGGCTCTGACCACCGACGGCAGTTTTCAGCAGATACTGAGCAGCGTCAGTAAGCAGGACGATCGTCCGTTAGCGGCAGCCAGCGATAACCAGGCCATTCTCAGCGCGCCGGTGAGCAGTACCAGTAGCTTGCTGCAGTCATCTGGCGCCTCAGCGACGATGAACTCACCGTCAACGCCGACGCTGAATGCCCACCTGGGCAGCAACGAATGGCAGCAGGCACTGGGGCAGCAAATTGTGATGTTCAGCCGTAATGGCCAGCAGAATGCAGAGCTGCGATTGCATCCTGAAGACCTGGGGGCGATTCAGATCAGCCTGAAACTGAATAACGATCAGGCACAGTTAAATATGGTTTCCAGCCATAGCCATGTCAGGGCCGCGCTGGAAGCTGCGCTTCCCCAGTTGCGTCATGCCCTGGCGGAAAGCGGGATTAACCTGGGTGAGAGTCAGGTAAGCAGTGAGAGTTTCTCGCAGGGACAGAGCTTCCAGCAGCAACAGGAGGCGCGTCGCGACGGACAGCACGGCAGCTTCTCCCTCACCCAGGACAGTGATAGCGACATTACACCCATTGCCGTACCGCAGTCTCTTCAGGCCCGGTTAACCGGCAAAGGCGCAGTCGACACATTTGCCTGACAGCGACAAACGCTGAAGGTAAGCGTAAAACCCGTGTCTTTTCTTGCCATTGTTTGACTTAAGACACGCGATAATCTGTTCAGGCAAGCCGAGAGGCTTGCCCATAATTCACAGGAAGTTACTGCAAAAATGTCTGATAACGCGAAAGCCAAAGGCCGCAAACGAAAACTTTTAATACCAGTGTTACTGATTGTCGCGCTGGCCGCTTGCAGCGTGGCAGGCTATGCAGTCTGGCGAATGATGAATAAACATGAGGGTGATAAGCCGGAGGTCGCGAAAGTTGAACCGCCTCCCGCCCCGGTCTTTTTTGCACTTGATACATTTACGGTTAACCTGGTCAATCCCGACAACGACCCAGACCGCGTACTGTACGTAGGCTTTACGCTACGTCTGCCGGATGAAGAAACGCGTCGTCGGATGAGTGACTACCTGCCTGAGGTTCGCAGTCGTCTGTTACTGCTGCTGTCTCGTCAGAACGCAGCTGCACTGGCGACGGAGCAAGGAAAGCAAGCGCTTGTTGATCAAATCAAACAGGCGCTGGCACCACCACTGGTAAAAGGTCAACCTCCGCAGGTCGTAGACGACGTACTGTTTACTGCCTTCATTTTGAGGTGAATCAATGGGCGACAGCATTCTCTCCCAGGCTGAAATTGACGCGCTACTTAACGGCGACAGCGGCAGCGCGGAAGAAGAAAAGAAACAAAACGGACCTGAGGGCGATATTCGCCCTTATGATCCGAATACCCAGCGTCGCGTGGTGCGCGAGCGTCTGCAGGCGCTGGAAATTATTAACGAGCGTTTTGCCCGTAGTTTCCGTATGGCGCTGTTTAACCTGCTGCGTCGTAGCCCGGATATCAGCGTAGGCGCGATCAAGATTCAGCCTTACCATGAGTTTGCACGCAATCTGCCGGTGCCAACCAACCTGAACCTGATCCATCTGAAGCCCCTGCGCGGTACGGCATTAGTCGTGTTTTCGCCAAGCCTGGTGTTTATTGCGGTCGATAACCTTTTTGGCGGTGATGGCCGCTTTCCGACTAAAGTTGAAGGACGGGAGTTTACCCATACCGAGCAACGTGTCATTCGCCGCATGCTGAAGCTGGCGCTTGACGGATACAGCGATGCGTGGAAAGCCATTTATCCGTTGGATGTGGAGTATGTGCGTTCGGAAATGCAGGTGAAATTCACCAACATCACCACATCACCTAACGATATTGTTGTGAATACGCCTTTCCAGGTTGAAATCGGTAACCTTGTGGGTGAGTTCAACATCTGTATTCCGTTTTCGATGATTGAACCGCTGCGTGAAATGCTGGTGAATCCACCGCTGGAAAACTCGCGGTCAGAAGATACACACTGGCGCGACAATCTGGTGAAGCAGGTTCAGCACTCTGAGCTGGAACTGATTGCCCATTTCGCCGAAACGTCGCTGCGCCTGTCGCGCGTTTTACAGCTGAAACCCGGTGATGTCCTGCCGATTGAAAAGCCAGAGCGCATTATTGCCCATGTGGACGGTGTGCCCGTTTTAACCAGTCAGTATGGCACGCTTAACGGCCAGTATGCCCTGCGTGTTGAACATTTGATTAACCCGATTTTGAATTCGCTTAACGAGGAACAGCCCCATGACTGACAGCAAGAAACCGTCCGATGATACTATCTCTGCGGACGATCTGTGGGCTGAAGCAATGAATGAGCAGGTTGGCTCCGCTACGACTGCCTCACAGAGTGATGACGTTTTTAAAAGCTTTGAAACGAGTAATGCGTCAGGTTCGTTGCAGGATATCGACCTGATTATGGATATCCCGGTGAAGCTCACCGTCGAGCTTGGCCGCACCAAAATGACCATTAAAGAACTGCTGCGTCTGACGCAGGGCTCCGTTGTTTCCCTGGATGGGCTGGCGGGTGAACCGCTGGACATCCTGATCAACGGTTATTTGATCGCACAGGGTGAAGTCGTCGTGGTCAACGATAAATATGGCGTTCGCATCACCGATATCATTACGCCGTCAGAGCGTATGCGTCGTCTGAGCCGTTAAGATGAATAACCAGAATCATACGCTGCAACCTGCCACACCTCAGGCACCGCCCATTTCGGCAGGTTCAGTATTGACCCAGGTCAGTGGCGTATTGGTCGTCATTATTCTGTTGATTCTGGCATGTGCCTGGCTGGCACGCCGCATGGGTTTTGCCCCTAAGAAAGTGGGCAGCCGTGAGCTGACACTCACGGCCAGTGTGCAGGTCGGCCAGCGCGAACGCGTTGTGATTGTTGATACGCCGGATGCGCGTTTGGTGCTGGGCGTGACAGCTCAACAAATTACTCACCTGCATACGTTGCCGCCAGGTGCACCTGATGAAACCGCACCGGTAAAAGCTGCGCCGCAGGATTTTCGTCAGCTATTACAAAATCTGGTTAAACGTCCCGGAAAAAATCCATGATGCGTCGACTGCTCCCTCTTCTGCCGCTGCTGTTGCTGGCACCGGTTGCCCATGCCCAGTTGCCGGGCCTGGTTAGTCAGCCATTAGCTAACGGTGGCCAAAGCTGGTCACTGCCGGTACAAACGCTGGTTTTTATTACTTCGTTAACATTCCTGCCAGCCATTCTGTTAATGATGACCAGCTTTACCCGCATCATTATTGTTTTCGGCCTGCTACGTAATGCGCTGGGCACGCCTTCCGCGCCGCCTAACCAGGTATTACTTGGCCTGACCTTATTTTTAACGTTTTTTATTATGGCACCGACCTTCGATAAAATTTATCAGGATGCCTACCTGCCATTTAGCCAGGATAAAATCAGCATGGATGTGGCGATCGATAAAGGCGCACAGCCGCTGCGGGAGTTTATGCTGCGGCAAACCCGTGAGGCTGACTTAGCGTTATTTGCCCGCCTGGCAAATACAGCGCCGATTGCGGGTCCGGAAGCCGTACCTATGCGTATTCTGTTGCCGGCTTACGTGACCAGTGAATTAAAAACCGCATTCCAGATTGGCTTTACCGTATTTATTCCTTTTTTAATTATCGACCTGGTGGTTGCCAGCGTGTTAATGGCACTCGGGATGATGATGGTTCCCCCGGCAACAATTGCGCTGCCGTTCAAATTAATGTTGTTTGTTCTGGTGGACGGCTGGCAATTGCTGGTTGGCTCGCTGGCGCAAAGTTTCTATTCCTGACCTCTCTATTGCACAGGAGAAATTCATGACACCTGAATCGGTAATGGTAATGGGACAGGAAGCCATGCGCGTTGCCCTGCTGCTGGCTGCCCCTATGCTTCTGGCCGCGCTGGTCAGCGGTTTACTGGTGAGTTTGCTGCAAGCAGCGACCCAGATTAACGAACAAACGCTGTCTTTCATTCCAAAAATTATTGCAGTGGCCACCACGGGTATCATTGCCGGCCCCTGGATGCTGAACGTGCTGTTGGATTACATCCGCACCGTCTTTTCTAATCTGCCTTATATCATCGGCTGATGATCACTCTCGACAGTAGCCAACTCGTACACTGGGTCAGTCAGTTTTTCTGGCCACTGGTGCGTATTCTGGCACTGCTTGCTACCGCGCCGGTACTGAGTGAAAAAGCGGTGAGTAAACGCGTGAAGATTGGTCTTGCCGCCATGATCACCTGGATACTGATCCCAAATTTACCCCCGGTGAACGTGACGCTGTTTTCACCTGCCGGCTTTATGCTGCTGATTCAGCAGATGCTGATTGGGATTGCCATTGGTTTTACCATGCAGTTCGCCTTTGCCGCGGTTCGTACCGCCGGTGAACTGATTGGATTGCAGATGGGTCTGTCTTTCGCCACCTTTTTCGATCCCGCCAGTCGACTGAATATGCCCGTTCTTGCGCGCTTTCTCGACATGCTGGCGATGCTTTTATTTTTGACTTTCAACGGTCACCTGTGGCTTATTTCCCTGCTGTCGGACAGTTTTCATACGTTGCCTATCGGCGGCGAGCCTCTTCAGGCAAATGCCTTTATGGCTTTGGTGAAATCCGGCAGCATGATTTTCCTTAATGGCATGATGTTAGCGCTGCCGTTGATCGTTTTGCTACTCACGATAAATATGGTCCTGGGTTTGTTAAACCGTCTTTCACCACAGTTATCAATCTTCGCGATCGGCTTCCCGATTACCTTATCAGTAGGCATTCTGACCATCAGCCTGCTGATGCCTCTCCTTGCCCCCTTCTGCGAGCACCTGTTCGGCGAAATATTCGATCTTCTGGCCCAGTTCCTGACAGAACTGTCCCCTGTCTGAACATTAAGTATCTAACTATTATCCTGATTTGATACTTAAGAAACGCATAACTATCCGCACATTTTTCAAACCACATTTCCCAGAAATCAACTAAGGATATTCTGATAAACGTGCGGAAAGTCTTAAAATTATTCTTATTAAACCGCGCTTCGCGTATTTTAGTCAGGCGGTTAACCGAGTCATCAACAAGATTGTTTTGGTGACAAAATCGGCAATGCGTTGAAATTACTAAAGAAAAATTTTTATGTGATTTTTCTTGTCAGAAAATGTTTTTTCCGGCATTGTCAACTCGCTAACCGACTTCACACTTTCGTGAAATAAATGTTTTTAAGATTTGTCCTATCAGAAAACTCTGGGTTTTCAGCGATAGTGACAGCGCTCCCAAAAAACTGCATTTCGCTCAGTCCGACTTTGTATCGACTTATCATGTTGATATCAGGTCAGGTGTGAGGTCAGAGCAACACAAATTTTTTGCAGACCGGGTCAGGGAAGAGGACTTTTATGGGCTATTGCCCATTGCCACGCTGCATCAGCAGAATAAAAAAAAGCGCTTTGGAAATCTTCTCGTACCGCAACGCGTAATTCATCGTTGATTTAAACGGATAACAAATTGGTGAGGGTCGCTAACATGCCAACGATTATTATGGATTCCTGCAACTACACACGCCTGGGATTATCAGATTATATGTCTTCTAAGGGAGTTAAGAAGAAAAATATTACTTCTGTATCTGACATTGAGCAATTACAGCAAAGATGTGAGCAGTTAAAACCTGGCGTCGTCTTTATTAACGAAGACTGTTTCATTCATGAAACCGACTCCAGCGAGCGCATTCGCAGCGTTATTAACCAGCATCCCGAAACATTGTTTTTTATTTTTATGGCCATTAGTAATATTCATTTTGAAGAATATTTGTATGTTCGGAAAAATTTGATTATTACATCCAAAGCAATTAAGCCTTCGACGCTGGATTCATTGTTAAGTACTTATTTGCAGAAAAAACTCAATATGTCGCCGCGTATTTCTTCGGGTCTTGATGTCCACCCTCTTACGCTAAGCCAGACAGAGTCAAATATGCTGAAAATGTGGATGTCAGGCCATGATACCATCCAGATATCAGATAAAATGCAAATCAAAGCGAAAACCGTTTCTTCGCATAAAGGCAATATAAAGCGAAAAATTAAAACGCATAACAAGCAAGTGATCTATCATGTGGTGCGTTTAACCGATAACGTGACGTCCGGTATCTATGTCAACGTAAGGTAACCTCCTCCCCTCTAAGAACTGGCCCAAAAGGCCGGTTTTTTTATGGATTAGCGATCCAGATCTCACTTTCGGGTGTAAACCTTTCTCTTCTTTTGCCGATGTTTTGTTCAACAGAATAACCTCCTAAGAGAGCAAGGAAATGAACACAACGCTGGTTAATGAAGGGCATTCCAAACTTAGTCTTTGGCAAAACATCCGCCTCGTTCCTCTGTTTAGTTTAATATTCGGCGGGATATTGTTTCTGTTCGCACTCTGTATTGCTATCTCAAGCTACTTTCTTATTCTCAGTAATCAGTCTCTTAAAGATGCTACCGATGAGATCCAGGTTAGAAACGGGCTTATCGACAGCTCATCGCATATGCGCTCTGCCCGTTTGAATATCATTCAGGCAGGCGCCGCCGCGCGTATCGGTGAGATGGATGAATTCAACGCTAATCTTGCGGCTACGGCCGATCGTATCAAACAGGCTGAAGCCGGCCTTAAAATCTATCTGAATCGTAAAAACAAAACACCAGAAGACATCAAGCTGGATGAGCAGTTACAGGCGCGTTTCAAAGAGTATGTGACGAAGGGTTTGATGCCGATGATCGAATCGGGTAAACAGGGCAGCTTCGAAAGCATTATTGCTCAGGAAACCGATACGACACGCAAACTGGATAACGCCTATAAAGCCGTTCTGGTGGAGGCGATTAAGCTTCGTGATGTTCGCTCCGCTCAGATCAACGATCAGGCGGCAGAGCAGTCACGGATTGGATTTATCGCAATGGGCTCCGCGTTTGTTGCCGCTCTTGTGCTGGTGCTGCTCACCTTTGTGTTTTTACGTCGTGTCGTCATTAACCCACTGCGCAATTCAGTGGCGCACATAGAACGTATTGCTCAAGGGGATTTAACGGCACCCACTGTCCCGCACGGCCGTAACGAAATAGGTCTGTTGCTCGACAACCTGCAACGTATGCAGCAGTCGCTAATCAAAACGGTAGGTACCGTCCGCGAAGGGGCTATCGCCATTTACCAGGGATCAAGTGAGATTTCTGCGGGTAACACCGACCTGTCATCGCGTACCGAGCAACAGGCAGCCGCGCTTGAGCAGACTGCGGCCAGCATGGAACAGCTCACCGCGACGGTGAAACAGAACGCAGATAACGCCCATCACGCCAGCCAACTGGCAGCAGATGCGTCCGGCAAGGCGCGCAGCGGCGGCGATATGGTAAGCGGCGTGGTGAAAACCATGAACGATATTTCCGGTAGTTCGAAGAAAATTGCTGAGATCACTAACGTGATCAACAGTATTGCCTTCCAGACGAACATTCTGGCGCTGAATGCCGCCGTCGAGGCTGCCCGCGCGGGCGAACAGGGCCGCGGTTTTGCCGTGGTCGCCAGCGAAGTCCGTAACCTGGCTCAGCGCAGTGCGCAGGCGGCAAAAGAAATTGAATCGCTGATTGCTGAATCAGTGAAGTTAGTCAGCAGCGGTTCACAACAGGTAGGTGAAGCCGGGACGACCATGAGCGAAATTGTTGAGGCCGTGCGTCGCGTGACCGATATCATGTCGGAAATTGCCGCCGCGTCCGACGAACAAAGCCGCGGTATCCAGCAGGTCAGCCAGGCCGTTACAGAGATGGATAACGTGACGCAGCAAAACGCCTCACTGGTTGAGGAAGCCTCGGCTGCGGCTGCCTCTCTGGAAGATCAGGCTGGTAAGTTGACCAAGGCGGTTGCGGCTTTCCGTTTGCAGGATACGCCAGCAGCAAAACCTGTTCATCAGTCCGATAGCGCACCTAAGGCGCCTGCGCCTGTCTTGCGCCCCGCTGCCGCCACAAGCGGCAATGAGAACTGGGAAACGTTTTAGCCAAAGCAGACCGGTGAGTCAGCGACGTCGCTGAAGCGCGTTGCCTGACGGCGCTGTCAGTAACACTCGCCCTCTGAGCCGAACAGGCCAGAGGGCGATTTTGTGATGGTCTGGCAGTTAAATATCAAGGTCAGTCGGCAGGATAAGGCTCGACAAACACACCGTCCTGATGACCGCTCTCGTTAAAGAACCAGATGCCCTGCGGGTAATCTTCCAGGGCCACCAGAAACATGGTGCCTTCACTAAATGGCTCAACAGCCAGGATGGTGCCTGTACGACGGGGCCCACCATCCGTTTTCACACTGACGCGATCGTCTACCTTCATTTACCACTCTCCCGATACATTCCTGTTAACAGTTTAATCGAAGAGCCTGGGTAATGCAGGCGTTAGCGACGCGCGATGACCCACACGGCGTGAATGATGCCTGGAATGTATCCACACAGGGTCAGCAGGATGTTAAGCCAGAATGCTCCCCCAAAACCTACCTGCATAAAAACACCAAGTGGGGGGAGTAAGATTGCGATTAGAATTCGAAGTAAGTCCATAACCATTCCTTTAGGT
The DNA here is from genome assembly GCF_000710035.2 of Pantoea ananatis LMG 2665. Classification (GTDB taxonomy): domain Bacteria; phylum Pseudomonadota; class Gammaproteobacteria; order Enterobacterales; family Enterobacteriaceae; genus Pantoea; species Pantoea ananatis. The sequence goes on from NZ_JMJJ01000005.1 coordinate 309,181, forward strand.
ATTGATAAAAAACCGTTTTGTTATCAAATATAGTCACTTTTTAGCAGATTACTGAGAAAGTCAGGTAAATCTGAGTAATACGCATTTTCAGTTTCCTGACACTTCACTGCGAGACGTTTAACAGGAACAGCAGGTAAACTTTTTTTCGTTGCTTTCCTCCCCAGGAAATACAACACACCCAAAGTAACAAGGATCATTTGCCCGCGCAGCGCGGGCTTTTTTTTTCTGTCCCGCCCTCTCATTTTCCGCTAAATTGTATATTTATTACCCAATCCAGCCGATGGAGGTTTGCGATGTCGCTTCCCCACCCAGCCGAAAAGCATGAGCGGGATAAAGAAATGGACGCCCTGCTGCAGGCTATTGAACCCGGTAGCACCGGTGAACTGCAGGACTACTTTTCCCCACACTCGCAGTCAGTGACGGGGGCGGATGCCCCTCGGCCAGGGCTGTGCCGTGAACCTGCGGAGCAGTGTGAAATGGATATTCATGATTGTCGTTATACAGAGATAAACCGATAGGCAGCGCAGCCGCACTGAATTCGGCGCAAAAAAATACCCGGCGCGAGCCAGGTAAGCAGTCAATTCGTTACACCAGGGAATTCATATTACTCGTTCAGAGTACGCTTCCCGTTCGCCAAAACAAGCCTTTCCCGTGCGCGTTTCACTCATTTCGCCCTAACTCAAACTGACCACTTTCACCCTGAGCCTTGTTATTTCAGCGATATTCGCTGCACGAAATGACGGCATCGCCGATTTTATCCTTCGGGTTTTAGGAATCCTCCTGGTTATAGGGGTTGCGGTGCGCAATGCTAAGCCTGCTGTAGACTCAACTACACTAAAACTAATGTCGAACTGGAGTGAAGGAGATCAGGATGCCGAATCTGAATGAATCGCTAATGATAGTGACCGACCTCGATGGATCGCTGCTTGACCACCACGACTATAACTGGGATGCCGCAGCAGACTGGCTTGATACACTCAACGCGCACGCCATTCCCTTAATTATTTGCTCCAGCAAAACCGCCGCTGAGATTCTGCCACTGCAGCGTAAGCTCGGTATTGCCGGCACCGCCTTTATTGCTGAAAACGGCGCCGTGCTGTACCTCAACGAGAGTAAAAGCGTGCGCATTCCGGACGACAAGATGAACTATGCCGCAATCTGCCGGGTGCTGGCAGCGTTACAACAGCAGTTTCGCTTTACCGGCTTCCATGACTTCAGCGATGTCGATGTTTCCGCCATGACCGGCCTGAGTGAAGCGGATGCCGCCCTCGCCCGTCAGCGTGATGCTTCAGAGGTGATTGTCTGGCGGGATACCGATGAGGCCTTTGACCGCTTTCGCAAGGCACTGGCCGACTATCATCTTTCCCTGACGCAGGGCGGCCGCTTCTGGCATGTCATGCCTGCCAGAAGCGGCAAAGGAGAAGCCTTGCGCTGGCTGCTGTCTCACACCGACCGGGAAGGCGTTACCACCCTTGGCCTGGGCGATGGCCCGAACGATGCCCCGATGCTGGATGCGGTTGACTATGCCGTGGTGATCAAAGGCTTCAGTAAAACACCGGTTACCTTACAGCGCGCGGAGGATGCCAACGTATTCCGCACGACACATCACGGCCCTGAAGGCTGGCGTGAAGGGCTGGACCATTTTTTGACTCAGCCATGAAAGGCTGTTGTTCCTCTCGCAAAACCATAAGGATGATGCAATGAGTGATTTCTTTCAGAATGGCGTAATTACTAACTTTCATAATCTTACGCACCGCAGCGTTGAGTCGCTGGAAAAAGAAATGGTGCGTTTTGCCCGTAAGCGCAAAATGGGATTGATCCTGCCTTCCCTCTTTTCCGAGCTGGAAGGTCCGGCGTTGACAAAAATTGTTGATGAACTGGCTAAGGTCCCCTATCTGGATGAAATCGTTATCGGGTTAGATCGGGCTGACCGTGACCAGTTTCTGCATGCCCGCGAGTTTTTTTCCCGACTGCCGCAACGGCACCGCATCCTGTGGAATGACGGCCCCAGACTCAAAGCCATTGACGCGGAACTGGATAAAGAGGGGTTGTCGCCCACCCATCCGGGCAAAGGACGCAACGTGTGGTTTTGTACCGGTTATACGCTGGCCTCGGATCGCACCAGCTGTGTTGCACTGCACGACTGCGATATTGTCACCTACGAACGCGGCATGCTGGCACGCCTGCTTTATCCGCTGGCTAACCCCGCTTTTCAGTATGAATTCTGCAAAGGGTTTTACGCACGCGTCGCTGACGGTAAACTCAATGGCCGCGTGGGCCGCCTGCTGGTAGGCCCGCTGCTGCGCTCGTTACAAAAAGTCTATGGCCACTCCGAATACCTTGATTACCTTTCCAGCTTCCGTTATCCGCTCTCGGGCGAGTTTGCGATGCGCACGCACGTGCTCAACGGCATTAAAATCCCCGGCGACTGGGGACTGGAAATTGGCGTGCTCTCTGAAATTTACCGTAACTACACCACGCGCCAGTCGTGTCAGGTCGAGATTGCAGATCACTATGATCACAAGCATCAGCCGCTGGCAGAAGATGATGGCACCGGTGGCCTTAAGCGCATGAGCAACGATATTGTCCAGTCGCTGCTGCGTAAGCTGGCAACCATGGGCGTGCCGCTGACCAGTGACTCATTCCGGGTACTGAAAGCGACCTATTACCGTAATGCGCTGGATATGATGGAAATCTATAACCATGAGGCGGCAATGAACGGCCTGAAATTCGACCAGCATGTTGAAGAAGCGGCCGTCGAAATGTTCACCCAGTCGATTCTGGATGCCGGTCAGTCCTTTATCGAGCGCCCGAACGACAAGCCGTTTATTCCCAGCTGGAGTCGGGTTCAGTCGGCTTTTCCGGATATCCTGCAGCGTATTTATAAAGCGGTAGAAGAGGACAACGACGGCAACGTATAACGCTGCAGGCATCGCGCCAGTGAGGATGGAGAGTGTGATAAATCCAGTCAGGCCGCCGTCGTTTACGGCCTGACTGACAGAAATCAGGAAGTAAACTGGGGCTGCGATTCGCTGGAATGGCTGAGCTCATCGGTGCGAAAAGCCTCATTCCTGACCGCATAACCATCGTACCATCGACATTCAACCATGCCGCTGGCATGTCCGGTCACCACCATCGTTTGCCCGCCTTCCTTATGCTGTACTTCATCACTGATTGCAAAAACCATGTTGCGCCCTCTTTGAGAAATGACTGTCATTGAAACCATTTCTTTATAGCATGGTAAAAGAGTTGCTGCTGTTAAGACGCGCATAAAAATGGCGAATTCAGAATAACGTAGAGAGATATGTCGAAAACAAATCAGGCGGATAAGAATTATCCGCCTGGGGCGCTGAGTGGATTAGATTTTGCAGCCTTCACAATCGGCATCATCAATCAGGTCTTCTGGCACTTCGCCCGCCTTTTTTTCTGCCTTCGCTTCGGCCTGCTCTAACTGAGCATCAATATCAAATTCAAACATGTCATCGCTCATCGTTTTCTCCCCTGAACGCGTTAAAGAATGCGCTTTTATACCGATTACTCACGCAGTTTGGCAATAAGGTTAACCACTAACAGCACGATCGACCCAATGATAAAACCAATCACCAGGTTTGCGCCGTTGCTCAGCAGGCCAGCAACCAGGCCGCTGAAGGGTGCGATCGCATTTTCAATCAGATGATGCAACGGCGTCAGGCCGTGGACGATAATGCCGCCCCCGACCAGGAACATGGCCAGCGTACCGACAACGGTCAACACTTTCATCAATACGGGGGCTGCGGCCAGTAATACTGCGCCCAGCGCCTGGGCCACGCGTGACGATTTATCACGTAGCCAGAACCCTAAATCATCGATTTTAACGATGCCGGCGACAATGCCGTATACGCCAATCGTGACCAGAATCGCAATACCTGACAGGATCAGCACCTGATTCAGCAAGGGCGCTTCGGAGACGATACCGAGGGTAATGGCCACGATTTCAGCCGACAGAATAAAATCGGTGCGCACTGCGCCTTTGATCTTTTTCTTTTCGAAATCGCGCGGGTCCTGTTTTGACAGCTTATCCAGGCGTTGCTGACGCGCCTCTGGCGAGTTCTGCTGTTTATCATGCTGCAGACTGTGCAGGACCTTTTCCACCCCTTCATAACAGAGGTACGCACCGCCAATCATTAACAGTGGCGTAATCAGCCAGGGGGCAAACGTAGAGATAATCAATGCCAGCGGCACGAGTATCAGTTTGTTGAGGAACGAGCCTTTGGCTACGCCCCATACGACCGGCAGTTCGCGATTGGCTTTCACGCCACTCACCTGCTGCGCATTCAGTGACAAATCGTCACCCAGCACGCCTGCCGTCTTCTTCGCGGCGACTTTTCCCATTACCGAGATATCGTCCAGCAGCGTGGCGATATCATCGAGCAACGTTAATAAACTGGTTCCTGCCAAAGTATTTCCCTTATTCGGTCATCGGCAACGGGTTATGTCTGCATCAGCCGCAACGCGTCATCCTCGACGAAGCGCGTGACAGTGCAGCCCGTCGTGCCTATTCCGGTTCGTTATGTTGACAACATGGGCATCGTTCAATTTCTGTCACGTTCATATCAGCGATGCCCTCACAATCCCATTCGACGCGCACCGCTTGTCCTGCGAGTCCATCCATGTGCAGATATTTACTGACCGGGCTTTCCGTCATGCCGGTTATCTCTTCCGTGGCCACCAGCGTTTCCCCAGCATAGATTCTGGCGGTCGCTTTGGTATTCACCATGCGCTCATCACGAATCTGATACAGGCGTTTAACCGTCAGTTTTATGCTGCTCATTGCGGGCTCCCGGTCACGGAAAAGCGTCTATCTAACATTTTATGTTACTGATTAGCAAGGTGGGATCATTCATCCTCTCGGTAATGATGAATTCCCTGATGATCGATTTCAGCGCTGTCATTCATCGCCAGCAGCCACTCTTCGAGACGTTCAAGCAGGGCTTCATCGTCCAGTTTGAGTTTACCGCGTAGCGCGCATTCCCAGATAATCAGCACCTTCCAGCCATTCTCCCGCAGCTGCCGGACATAACGCCGATCCCGTTCTACATTACTGTTTATTTTGCCCGTCCAGAACTCGGTGCGCGTGGCGGGGATCTTAAACAAATAACAGTGGTGGCGGTGCCAGAAGCAGCCATGCACAAAGATAATCGCCTGATGCGAGGTCACGACAAAGTCAGGGCGGCCTGGCAGGTTTTTGTCCTGTACCCGATAGCTGAATCCACGATCTTTGAGCAGCAAGGCGATTCGCTGCTCTATGGCAGTGTCCTGTTGACGAATTGCGCGCATATTTTTACTGCGCGTTTCGCTGGAGTGAACGTCGGCCATAGCACCTCCTTAATAGCGACTTATTCAACTTTAGTCGTCACCCTGAAAAGTGAAAGTCGGCCAGATAAAAGCAGAGAAAATATTTTCACCGCCAGACCGCGCCGTTTAGATCTGACCCGGGCAATTGTGCCTTTTTGACGCTGGCGCACACTGAAACACTATTCTGACCTGCGCCCGCAGATTTCCTCCTCGGGCAAGGAGTGTTAGCATACGCGCTTCACTGTTAAGGATATTTGCATGCACGCTGTCGCAACCGCTGAACCTCTTCTCCCTGCTGTTCTGCATTCCGATGAACTGAACATGTTACAACAGGTGCTGTCGATCTATTCCGTTAAGGACGTTGTCGCACGTTTGCATCAGGCAGGCTTTCCGCACTGGACGCCGCCACTGCTGAACGCTATTCGTCAGGGCAAGCGCGCGTTACCCTCGCTGGCCGCCGCAGAACTGTCGCTGTTGCAGGATTTGTTGCCTGCACGTCCTGCCCATTATGATTCTCCCGATTTCCGCTTTATCGATCTGTTTGCCGGCATCGGCGGTATTCGACGTGGCTTCGAGCGCATCGGCGGTAAATGTGTATTTACCAGTGAGTGGAATAAAGAGGCGATTCGCACCTATCGGGCGAATCACTACAGCGATCCGGCAGAGCACCACTTTAATAGGGATATTCGCCAGGTCACGCAGCCAGCCGGCCTTACTGACGAACAGGCGATCTATCAGTCGATTGATGCGGCCATTCCCGACCATCAGGTGCTGCTGGCGGGCTTTCCCTGCCAGCCCTTTTCTCTGGCGGGCGTCAGTAAAAAAAATGCGCTGGGCCGGGCTCATGGCTTTGAATGTCAGGCGCAGGGCACACTGTTTTTTGACGTCGCCCGCATTCTGGCGGCAAAGAAACCGCCATTCTTCGTCCTGGAAAACGTGAAGAATCTCAAAAGCCATGATAAAGGCCGGACGTTTGCGGTGATTATGGAAACCCTGGACGAGCTGGGCTATGACGTGGCGGATGCCCAGGCTGGCGCGCCCGATCCGAAGGTGATTGATGCACGCTTTTTTTTGCCGCAGCATCGTGAACGTATCGTTCTGGTCGGCATCCGGCGGGATATTGCTGGCTCAGCGCAGTTTAGCCTGCGCGACATTCGCCAATTTTTCCCCGCCCAGGTGCCCAGCCTACAGAGCCTGCTGGAGCCGCAGCCCGACGACAAATACATCCTGTCGCCCGTATTGTGGCGTTACCTCTACCAGTACGCTAAGAAGCATAAAGCACGGGGTAACGGGTTCGGCTTTGGCCTGAATGATCCACACAATGTGCATTGCTGCGTGCGCACCCTGTCAGCCCGATACTATAAAGATGGCTCAGAAATTTTAATCGATCGCGGTTGGGATCGGGAAAAAGGGGAAGCCGATTTTCTTGATGCCGCCAATATGGCGCGGCGCCCCCGTCGGTTAACGCCGCGAGAATGCGCGCGACTGATGGGATTTGATAGTGCAGACAGCCATCCCTTCCGCATCCCGGTATCCGATACGCAGGCCTATAAACAGTTTGGCAATTCGGTGGTGGTACCGGTGTTTGCCGCCGTGGCACAGTTGCTTTCGCCCTATATCCGCCAGTTGAACGCATAATTTCCGCTAAAAGTTGCGCTTAGGCGCAACAATTCCTCTCTTTTCCTGCCGTCCGGCGGGATTGTCACAACGCCGTCATGCAAGCCCAGAATACTGCTGCTTTTTCAATGGATGGGTAGAATGATGTCACCTCTCACTTTGTTGTCGCGGCACGTGCTGAAAAGACGTTCCCGCTTTAGGTTTCCGGCGATCCCCACCTGGCTAACCAGCCTGCGCGGGAACTTTATTTTGTTCGTGGTGCTGTTTTGTTTGCTGCAGTCCATCGGGATTGTTCTGCTGACCGCTCAGGTGAGCCAGAACAAAGTCAACCTCACCCAGGCCAGCGCCATGCGTGACCGGCTGGCCTTGCTGGACCGCGCACGCGTCGAGCTGCTTACGGCCAGTGATAACAGCCACCGCGCCGGGCTGTATTTAATGGAAGATCAGAAAAGTGGATCGGTTGACAGCTGGAAAAGTCTGGCAGAAACAGCCAAATCGTCTTTGCTTCATGCTGAACAGCTTTTTGCTCGCTATCACGCCGCACCCGGCGGCGAACTGCAGCAGGGCTTTACGTTGCTGAAACAGGGACTGGAGGAGCAGCTAAAAGGTCTGGAGGGGAATAACATTGACGCCTTCTTTATGGTACCGATGCAGGCTTACCAGCAGCAGTTCAATAGCGCCTGGTTTAACGAGATTACGCAGACCAATAAACAGCTCACTGCGGTTAACAGCCTGACCCTTCAGACACTCATGGAAAGCCGCAACCTGGCGCTAATGGTGACAGGACTGCTGTTTGTCCTGCTGCTGACCGGCGGCATATTGCTGCTGCGTGGTGTGATCGTCCCCTTACGTCTGGCCAGTCGACAGTTACAGGACATCGCAACCGGTGATTTAATCAACTGCCCGGTTCCACCGCGTTTGCAATCGCTGGAAACGTCCAGACTCTTCAACGCAGTGGCGGAGATGCGCCAGGGGCTGCGCACCATCGTGGCTGAAATTAACACGATTGCGGCAAGCGTGGCCGAAGGTACGCGTGAAATGCAGCATACTAATGAGCAGGTCAGCGAACAGTATCAAGCGCAAAACAGCAGCTTTAGCCATATTTCCCAGCGCCTGCATCGCGTGTCTGAAGAAGTCGAAAACAGCACCCTGTTTTCTCAGCAGGCCTCTGAACAGGCGCATTTCGCCGACGATCTGATGCAGCAATGTACGCTTCAGGTGGATGAGATGGAGGTTCAGATGCGCCATATCGTCGCCTCCTCCGGCGAAATCGCGGGTATCGTTGAGATGCTGGACGGCCTGTCACTGCAAACGCGTTTGCTGGCGCTCAATGCCGCCATCGAATCCGCTCATGCGGGCGTGTATGGACGAAGTTTTGGCGTGGTCGCGAAAGAGATGGGCAACCTGTCAAACAAGAGTGGCGAATCGGCGCAGCAGATCAACGGTCTCGTTAATCATACGCAACTGCACATTTCAGAGGGCTTCAATAAGGTGAAATCGCTTGAGGCGCTGTTTAACCAGATAAGCCAGTCGGTCAGCGCCGTTGTGACACAGTTGCAAGAGCTGCAGGAAAACGCCACCGCACAAAGCCGCCGCGTGACGGGCATTGCTGCAGAAGTGGTGGCGCTGGATAAACAGCTTCAGACGAACGAAAGCCTCACCGCCCGCCAGGGCCGCACGGTCGATACGCTACAGCAGCAGGCCGCGCGCCTGGCCGAAAGCGTGCAGCAGTTCCGTATCACCCTGTAGCCGTTAAGCTTTGGATGTAAAAAAGCCGCCAGTGTTAAAGGCGGCTTTTGATCGTTTTGCGGGGACAAACACCGAATTTTACGATTTCTTTTTCTTGCTCTGCTTCTTTAGCAGCGTGCGCAGCTGCTTGATTTCGCTGGAGCTTAATGCATCCGATGTGTCTTCCTCTGTATTCTGGCTGTCAATGACAGGCTGAGCAGGCGCATTGAGGCTGGACTGAAGCCGTTGCACGATTTCCTGACTCATTGACACCTGATTTTCAAGCGCCAACTGTTTGATGTGTTCTTTCAGTGCAGGATCAATTTTAATCGTTAAATTAACAGTTTCGGTCATTTCATCACTCCTTTATTGTTATTACTGCCACGCTACCGGATGACTGTATCGATTCCTATACTGTCATAAAAATTTAATATTCAGCGTGTATAGGGCTAAAGCCGTGGAGTACTGACTCATCCAGACTGACTAAGTTGCCTTGCAGTTCCGCACACAGCTTGGCCATATAGTGCACCAGAAAGTCCGCATTGTGTTCTGCCAGCCTGCGCCCTGCTTCGGTTTGCATGGTTTCTGGCAACCGCAGTAGCTTGGTCTGAAAGTGATCCAGCGTCCACTTAACATCATTGAGTTCCCGATCTTTACCGAGCGGATCCTCGCTGTTAAACAAGGGGCGATTCATGGAACCTGCCGTATAAAACACCCGCGCCAGACCGATAGCACCGAGCGATTCCAGCCTGTCGGCATCCTGCACAATTTTTGCCTCCAGCGTTTTTGGCGTAATGGCGGCACTGAAGCTGTGCGCCTGTACCGCATGCATGACCTGCTCCATCAATTCCTCAGGAAAATCGATGAAATCCTGTTGTAAAATGCGCTGCGTTTCACTGGCGGCATAGGTGGATGCCTTGTGACGCTCAGGGTGGTTTTTCGGTAAATTCACCACATCGTGAAAATAACACGCGGTCAGGACCACCAGCGGATCGGCCTGGGTGCCGGCCATAATGCGTTGAGCGCTCATCCATACGCGGCGTAAATGTGCGATATCGTGCGCGCCATCATCATGAATCCAGTTGTTTTCAAACCAGGTCTCATAGCGAGCCTGCCAAAGCGTAAGTGACATATTCTCTTTCCTGTTGGGTTGACGTCCGTCCTGACTGACGATGAATTACGCGCTCAGGCCCGACCATCATAGCGAATGGCTAATGACATTTTCTTTACACAGCAGAGGAATATCGCCCTTGCCCCAGGATAATTTCGAAAAAAAATGCGACGCTGATCATTTTTATAGCATTTTGCCGTAATTAAAACGTCAGTTTGCTGCTTTTTCAGCCTTGACTGATTTAATTGCGGGCAGGTTAATTAGTTTAATAAATGTAATGATTAATGATAGGCATTTTCTCGGGGAGTAACAAAAAACATGACATAACCTGTTCGCACTTATCATTAAAATCGGCAAAAGTTACACACAGATAAATCTGAAAAGGTTCCTATTTTTGCCGATATAACGTACTGTATTCTCACTATCAGATGTCCCGGAACGCGCATTGACAACAGCATTGTTGATTTTTTATCCGCCCCCGTTTTTCGGGACAAAAATCACCAATGCTCAGATGACTATGAGACGGCAAATTGTTAAGGGTAATGATTTATAGTTTTTATGATATTGCCACCATTTAGATGCCCTTGTTGTTTTAGCAGTAACCGGGTTCTACTAATAAAAAGAGGTAATCCATGAAAGAGCGGCCGATTCTTTTTTCCGAACAGCGGGTTCGTGCCCTGTTAGTTGGCCAACAAACGCAAACCCGGCGCATAATGAAAACGCAGGCTTTTGGCCCGGGGCAGGATCACCACGAAGGGGTTCATGCTTTTGACGTTCAGGCTAACCACCTGCATGGCGATAAAATGATGTCGATGAATGACATTCGCTATCACTGCCCGTACGGTATGCCGGGCGACGTGCTTTGGGTGCGCGAAACCTGGCGTGGGCCGATTGTGCCGCAGGATGCCCTGGCGGATTACGAGCGCGATCCCGTACCGTTCCGCACGCCGGAATTTTGCCAGTACCGTGCTGACAGCAATGAACTGGGTCAGCATACGCTGAGCGGCCCGGATGACGAGCAGTTTGGCTGGCAGACGGCCATTCATATGCCGCGCTGGGCCAGCCGTATCAATCTGCTCATTACCGATGTGCGTGTGGAGCAGATTCAGGATATCAGTGAAGATGACATCATGGCTGAAGGGGTCCAAACCGACTCGCACTTTCTGAATAACTTTTTCACCATGAATGTGAATTCAGAAATGCCAAAAGAAGCCTATCGCAAGGCATGGCAGAAACAGTACGGTGCAACCAGCTGGCAGGTAAACCCGTGGGTGTGGGTCATTGAGTTTGAGCGCGCCGGGCGTGAGTAAATTTAGCCTGCGCTTTGCGGGCTAAATCACAGACAATCTCCTCGCTAACGGGTTGAATATACCGTCTTCATCCCTGAAGCCCGACAATGCCAGCATGACGTTTCGATGCTGGCATTTTCCTGTCTGGTCTCTCAGGATTCTGCGACAGCAGCATTCAGTGCGGAACTTACGATGTTAAAATGGCCATGGAAAACGCATAGCGATACCGCCGTCACCGAATTGCCCTGGCAGGCCGGTCTGGCACAGCCCATCTTTACCCTTCTCACACAGGATGAACAGCAGTCGCTGACAGAACTGGCCCAGCGCTTTCTGCAGCAAAAAAAGCTGGTTCCGCTTGAAGGCTGCCAACTTGATGCGCTGCGTAGCGTGCGTATTGCCCTGCTGTTCTGCTTACCCGTGTTGAAACTGGGTCTCGACTGGCTGGATGGCTTTCATGAAGTGCTCATCTATCCTGAGCCCTTTAATGTGGCGGATGAGTGGCAGGATGAAAACGGCCTTGTGCATCACGCGCCTGCCGTTCATGCGGGCCAGAGCTGGACGCAGGGCCCGGTGATCCTTAACTGGCTGGATATTCAGGATTCCTTCGATCTGTCAGGGTATAACCTGGTCATTCATGAAGTGGCACACAAGCTGGATGCCCGCGGTAGCGGCTACACCAGCGGCGTTCCACTGATTCCTCTGCGTGGCGTCGCCCAGTGGGAAAAAGACCTGCGTGAGGCCATGGCTGAGGTTGAAAATGAGGTTGAGCTGGTCGGGGAACAGGCCGCCAGTATCGATCCTTATGCCGCCAGCGATCCTGCGGAATGCTTCGCGGTGTTATCCGAGTATTTTTTTACCGCGCCGGTTCTGTTAGCTGAACGCTTTCCCGCGATGTATGGGCATCTCCAGCAATTTTACCAGCAGGATCCGTTAAGCAGAATCCAGATGACTGATCGGTGATTTGTTTACTTCGCGAACGCTTTGCATTAAAGCTAGCCAGTTGAATGCTAAACGCTTTTTTACAGTTGACACCTTGAGGCGACCTCGTTACTATTCGCCTCGTTCACACGATTCCTCTGTAGTTCAGTCGGTAGAACGGCGGACTGTTAATCCGTATGTCACTGGTTCGAGTCCAGTCAGAGGAGCCAGATTTAAGAAGCCTGCTTAGGAAACTGAGCAGGTTTTTTGCTTTTCTGCGTTTACCTTTTACATCTAAAATCTCAGCTCAGAATGGCCTCCAGTCTGGCCACCACTTCATTCACAATAACTTCAGGTATTCGTTCAAGATATTTGCCGTTCCGGGCTTCCATATCAATGGTTCTGGGCTGGTCACAACGAATTACCCCCGTTGTTTTCGTTCCTGCGCCATCCAGTGAAACAGTAAACCCCGCTGCGCGGGCAAAGTTTCCGCCGTTGGTCACGGGAACAACCACAGGTAGCCGCGTAAACTGATTAAAGGACGCCGGAGAAACAATCAGTACTGGACGCCTTCCGCTTTGTTCATGCCCGGCATTCGGATCTAGTGAAACGAGCCAGATTTCCCCTCTGTCCATCTACAGGAGCTCCTTGCCCACCGTAGGCGCATCAATCCATTCCCGACCCTCTTCGCTTATTTCAGCGTGCGGATCGCACTGCGCCAGTAGTTCTTCGAGTGAATAGCGGGGACGTTTTTGAGGTTCAATTATGAGGCAGCCACTATCAATGGTCATGCCCACTTCGCTGTCCGTCGACAGCCCCAGCGTTTTCAGCACGGCGGGAGGGACCGCCAGCATGACAGATCCGCCAACCTTTTTCAGACGAGTGGTATACATAGAGCACCTCCGAATATTATATTTTAATATAACATTTGCGGCAGGCGATGCACAATTATTCATCAAATTCATTGTGATTTCCTTAACGTAATAAAGCGTGAAGAAAACCTTAATCCATCAGAGGACAGATCCGGCAGTTTTCAAAGGCGGCATTGCCGGTAAAACGGCGACCATCCTGATACATCAGGTGCTTCTTTCAGATCATGAAGCACTTCGTGCAGTCAGGAACTTAGTTCGTGGTAAGAAGGCCGATAATAGAAAACTGTTTTTGCGGTTCAAAGGATTATGACGGATCAGATAAACGAAATGCGGCGCAGCTTCCGTATCCGGGCTGCGCCGGAGGAACATCAGCGATAGCGCGAAGGCCAGATTTTTTCAGGCTCGACGTCTAACGTTTCAGCAATCAATCTTTCGCCTTTGGGCCAGCGGCGGGTAAGCGCATTAGCCAGTGTGGAGGACGCTAGCCCTGCCTGACGGGAAACCGCCGCCAGCGACGTTTCCCGTTTTTCAGGGCCGCAATAATGTCGGCGGGATGCCAGTCCTGTTGTGTCATGCCGTCACCTCGCCGATAAACTTCACGCCGTCGGCTGTGCGGAGCCAGCGCGGGGCTTCCATTTCGGCAGCGAAATAGTTGATCAGTTCATACAGCAGGCAGCTAAGGTGCTTCTCCGTTTCAGAGGCAAATCCCAGCCCCGACAGAGTTTGCGTGATAGCAAGGCAGTAACGACAAAGCTCCGTACATTAAGGCTCGAAACGGGGAGTGGTCGCAGGGAGAGTGTCAACGGTCAGGCTTTCAACCAGTTACAAAAAACCATCGAAGGTTTTGCCACGCGTTATAAAACACTTATACAAAAAATACCGGTAGAAACGTTACGCACTAAACTCAAGTTCTGGTTTGTTACGAACCGTCCAGCACTGCATTTCCGGTGCGAACCGGCGGCCTGCATCCGGTCAGCATTGCGCGTCTAAAAAACGGGGCCAGAATGCACACATTCTGGCCCCGTCACGGCTGGCGTTATGAGCCGGAGGGCTTATGTCAGCACGCGCCGGAGGCTATTTCGCGCCCTCTGCCAGCTGTTGCAGCATCTCAATATGAACAGGCTTATCGTTGAGCGCAGGGATATAGGTAAAGGACGTTCCCCCTGCATGCATGAAGATTTCTCTGTTCTGCTCATCCAGTTCTTCCAGCGTTTCCAGGCAGTCTGCCGCAAAACCCGGGCTAATCACCTGCAGGCTTTTTACGCCTTCCGCAGGAAGATTTTTGATGGTTTCATCGGTGTACGGCGTTAACCAGGGCTCTCTGCCAAATCGTGACTGGAAGGTCATCACAATCTTCAACGATGGCATGTTAAGGGCTTCGGTGAGCAATTTGGTGGTCAACGCACAGCGATCCTGGTACTTATCCCCTTCGTTAGAAAACCTGACCGGTATGCCATGGTAGGAGACCAGTAGCGTATCCGGCACGCCATTGGCCTCGAATGATTCCAGCACAGAGGCTTTTAACGCCTCGATGTAGGCAGGATGATCGGCATAATCGTTTATGAAGTTGATCGCCGGCGTGTAACGGTTTTTCATCGTCTGCAGGTGACGGCTGACGCTGTCCCAGACGGAAGAGACGGTGGACGAGGAAAACTGTGGATACAACGGGATGACAATAATTTTATCGACACCTTTCGCCAGCAGTCTGTCAATGGCGCCGCCAATGCTGGGCTCGCCATAGCTCATTCCTAACTCGACAGGCATGCCCGTCAGCGCTTCAAGTGCGCGAGCCTGGCGAACGCTGTAAACCATCAGCGGTGAACCTTCGTCCATCCAGATAGAGGAGTACAGTTTGGCCACGCGTTTGGCGCGCAGCGGAATAATCACGCCATGCAGGATTGGACACCACAGGATCCTGGGTAAATCGACCACTCTGTAGTCGTGCAAAAATTTAGATAAAAACGTTTTAACCGCAGCAGTTGTGGGTTCTTTTGGTGTTCCAAGGTTAACAATTAAAACACCCTGTTTATTCGTCATTAGCTGGGACCTCTGAAAACCCATGGAAAAAAAGTGCCTGAACACTGTAGCACACTCAAGGACATCATCACCTCCGCCCTTGCCGCTGGCGTGTGCGGAGGCGAAACGAAAACCGGGTTAACTCACCCTTCGGATCGGCACCGACCGCTGAGTCAACGTTCAACGCCCTTTGCTGTCTCCGACACGGCCATATGCCCCGGGCTGTCGGTACAGACCATCAATGAAAACACGCAAGCGCACCTGACAGTTTGCAAAAAAGTAAATCTGGCTCGCCGCGCTTCAATACATTTTCAGGCAGTGAATACCACCACGCGCAGCAACACCGCCCCTTTTAGTTTTTAACTCTGCGTTATCTGAGGAGTCAAAAACAGTGGGTCGTATCTTACCATCGCCCTGCTGGCAAACGACCAATAGCTCTGATAAGTCCTGTCGCCCTCCAGGCCGGTTCGTGCTTTTTATCGCCATAACTGATGACAAGACGATCGGATAATCCCCTGACTATTCAGGGGGAACTATCACATCTTGTCGATATTTCGGTTTATCAAAGTGAATATTGAGCATGCTAATATTTAGACGTCTATGCTCGTGCTGCCCGATTCCGCTTAAGTTCAGAAAGGTCTGGCGAGCGAGTCGGATCATGCAGCACACTCACTGTGCTTCAGCCAGGACAAAATAAGACCGAATACGGTCATGAATCAGACTGATGCAACCACTTTCGCCAACAGGCGGTCCTGGACAGGAATCATTATGCATAAAGGGGTTTCTACAGGCGAAGATGCGTTGCTGCAACACAGGTCATTTGTGGCCTTCTGGCTGGCCCGTACCTGTTCTTCGTTTGGCTTTCAGATGTTTTCCGTGGCCGTCAGCTGGCAAATCTATGCGATTACCCACAGCGCCATGGCACTGGGCATGATTGGCCTGATGCAGTTTCTGCCTTCGGTGCTGTTAGCCTTGCCCGCAGGGCATCTGGCAGATCAATTCGACCGTCGTCGTATCGTGGTGATTGGGCAACTCATTGAATGGGCCGCGCTGCTCGCCCTGGTGGCGCTGACGCTAATGCACTGGGCAGATAAGATTGAAATTTGGGGTTTGGTCTTCCTGATTGCCCTGGCTAAAGCACTTGAGTGGCCTGCTATTACCTCAATGCTACCTGCGCTGGTCCCGCCATCGATTCTGGCGCGCGCCATGGCGGCCAGTTCCGTCGGCGGTCAGGCCGCGGTGATTGTCGGGCCGACGTTAGGCGGACTGCTTTACGTGGCCGGTCCCGAGGTTGTTTACGGGGTTTCAGCGCTCTTTTATTTGCTGTCGCTAATCTTAGTCAGTCGCCTACGTTACGAACGTCCTCCTCAGGAACGTATGCCGATGACCCTGTCGAACATGTTTATGGGCGTGCGCTTTATTCGCGAACGCAAAGACGTGCTCGGCGTGATATCGCTCGACCTGTTTGCCGTGCTACTGGGCGGTGCTACCGCACTGCTCCCTATCTTCGCCCAGGATATTCTGCACACCGGGCCATGGGGCCTTGGCCTGTTGCGGGGTGCGCCGTCGGTAGGGGCGCTGTTGGTCGGCGTCTGGCTGAGCCGCAACAAGCTGGAAAAGCACGTCGGCATGATTATGTTTGGCTCCGTTGCGGGTTTTGGCCTGGCGACGCTGCTGTTTGCCCTTTCCACCAAACTGTGGCTTTCACTGCTGGCGCTGGCGGCGCTGGGCGGTTTCGATATGGTGAGCATGGTAATTCGCGGCGCGCTGGTTCAACTGGATACACCGGATACGATGCGCGGCCGCGTCAATGCGGTTAACGCCATCTTTATCAATACCTCAAACCAGTTGGGTGAGTTTGAATCTGGGCTGCTCGCGGCATGGATGGGCGCGGTGCCTGCCGCGGTGATTGGCGGCATCGGGACGCTGGTGGTGGTCGGGCTCTGGATGACGCTGTTTCCGAATCTGCGCAAAAGGCAGAAGCTTGAGAATGAAACGGTGGAGTAATTGCGATGTTGAAGGCTGCAGCACTGAGAGATGCGCTTATTGACTGGCAAAGCCTGGCTGCAACATTGAATGCTGCAGGCTTTATCGCTATAGCCCAACCGCAAGTACGGCTAAAATATTAGCAGATACACTGCGTAGTGACAGATAACAACGAAGTGCGCGAGTATTTTAATTTTACTAAGCAGATGATTAAGTAGATTAAGTAGATTAAGTGCAGGTATATTCAAAGGATCCAACCACACTGAATAATAAAACCGAGTAAGGCTGAGTTCTCTTTCTCGGCTTTATTTGCGAAATCAAATAAACTGAGAAGGTATATCCATATTATCAAACTGGGTTATTATTGGTAAAATACCACCCTCAAACTTAACTCCACGAAAGTCACATTTTTTTAATTTCGCATCAGTAAAGGTGCAATTAATATATTTCGTTGCTCTAAACTCAACTCGATCAAAAACAGTGCCGGTAAAGTCACAGTCTACAAATCTTACGCGACGACCACCGTACTCAATTCCGGAGGATCCAGCCACAAACTTTGCTTTGACAAAATGACTCGCTTCACACACTGCATCATCCACATTGATTACTGGTTTACTTTTTGAAAAATTGCATCTTTTTATTTCTGCTTTGCATAAAAGAGCGCTATCTAAACACGCGTTTTCAAAGTCTACATTTGTCAGAATACTATTATTAATACTTCCTGATACTTTCGAATAAGACATATCAGTATTCGTTATCTTTGATTCGAAGAGGTTCACAGCCTTTAATTCATTTAATACCGTAAAGGGACCAATTGTCACACCTGAGAGAAGAGTGAAATTTTGCTACTTAGTGACAGGCGGTGAGCATCCGTATGTTCCGGGCTGAACTGGCCTCGTTTTGCTTCAGGTATTCGATGCACGGGTCAGCAGCAGAATCACAAAAATCCCCCCGATGCCTGCCGTAATAATCCCGATCGGCAGCTCCTGCGGTGCCAGCAGCGTGCGGCTGATGATATCCCCGCCACAAAGCAAAACCGCGCCGCCCAGGCCACACAGCGGTAACAGCAGACGGTGCTTTACCCCTGTGACCGGTCGACACAGGTGCGGTACCATCAGGCCGACAAAACCAATCACCCCGGTTAGGGCGACCAGCATTGAGGTCGTCAGCGCGCAACAAAGAAAGACTTCAATCCGCAAACGACTGACGTTAATCCCCAGCGACAGCGCCGTTTGTTCGCCCGCCAGCAGACCGTCCAGCGAGCGGATGACGCATCAGAGCAAAGCCACTCAGCAGAACAACACCGGCAAGCGCAACAGGCAGATTCTGCCAGCTGGCCAGCCCCAGGCCACCCAGCGACCAGAACATCACCGAACTGGCCGCTCGCTGATCGCCCGAGAAAATAAAATAGCTGGTGAGCGCGCCAAACAGAAAAGACACAGCCAGCCCACAGATGATCAGGTGTGCTGGGCTGCGCAGTTTTTTGAAGTAGAAAAGCAACATGACCGCAGCGGCAGAACAGAGCCCGCCCGCAAAGGCGGCAACCGGCAAGGTCAGCTCACCTAACCCGTTACCAAAACGGGTGATGACCAGCACCGCACCTGCCGAAGCACCGGAAGAGAGACCAAAAAGAAAAGGATCGGCCAGATCGTTGCGGGTGGTGGTTTGCAGCAGCGCTCCCACCATCGCCAGCCCGGCACCGGTCAAGGCTGCAAGCAACGTGCGCGGCAGGCGGAGATCGATCACAATCCGGCTGATCATTTCAGACTGAGGCATGGCGATCAGTTCCAGTGCGCCCAACACCTGCGTCAGGGATAACGCGACCGTGCCTTTGGCAACGCTGATTAACATCAGCACTGCCAGCAGAAGGACGCAAAAGCACAAGATGCAATAAAAACGGTAAGGTGTAGCATTCACGGCGCGGTTCCTGAATACAGGGCGCGCGCCAGTTTCTCCACCGCGGCAATATTAGCCGGGCCTGGCGTCAGCTCAGCATACTGCAGCTTCAGATAACGATGATGTTTGACGGCTGGCGTGAGTTTCATCAGCGGATGACTTTCCAGGAAATGCCGAAGGGCATCCGCCCCGCCGCCGGTTTGATAATCCAGTAAGATAATGAAATCAGGTTCGGTTGCCGCCACACTTTCCCATGACGTGGTGCCCCAACTGATATCCAGCCCCTCCAGCGCATTGGTTCCGCCGGCGGCTTCAATGATGGCGGTTGGCATGGCATATTTTCCGCTAGTAAACGGCTTATCTTCCCCGGAGTCGTAGACAAAGACCTTTAACGGCCGGACCGCGCTGGGCCGTTGAGGAATCATTCTCAGGCGCTCCTTCCAGTGATTAACTAAAGCCTGCGCCTCAGCCTGTTTGCCAAAGATTTTACCTAACGTCAGCTCATCGTGATAAAGCAGATCCATGCTGGCTTTATGCTTTTCTTTTTGGGTAAAAACGCAGCTTTCACTCAGCACCAGCGTCTTAATGCCGTACTGACTTAACGAGGCTGGCGTCACGTCGCCGCCCACCTTCATGCCATAATTCCAGCCGGCAAAAAAGAAGTCAGGATTCACCGCCACCAGCGTTTCCAGAGAGGGATACTTAGGCGCCAGCTCAGGAATGGCCCCCATCTCCTGCTTAAATTCCGGTGTCATCTTGTACCAGCCACTGATGCCCGTCAGCCCGACGATGCGATCCTGCAAATGAAGCGCAAAGGCCATTTCTGACATATTGAGGTCGTTAATGACCGCCCGCTCAGGCGGTGCATTAAAGGTAACCGGCTGACCGCAGCTCTCAATGGTGACCGGGAAATCGGCCGCGAGGGTTTGTCCAACAGGAATGCTCGCCAGCCATGCCGCGCAGCAGAGCCTTAACAACGAATCAGGCACAGTCTGGCACCTCGAAAATGCGTAAATGACTCCCGTTCGCGGGATGCGCTACGGTAAAACTGTTTAAACCGAATACCGGCCGGAGATAGCGGGATGACAGGGCGCGAGCAGGCGCATCACATACTACCTGCTCCCCCTGTGACAGAATCAGCACGCGGTCGGCAAACGTATCTATCAGTGATAAATCGTGCAAGACCGCCACGGCCGTGATGCCTTTGTTTTTGATTAACGTCAGCAGCGCATGTCGTCCAAGGGGATCAAGATGATTGGTCGGTTCATCCAGCAGAATCAGCTGTGGCTTTTGGGCCAGAACGCGCGCCAGGGCCGCTCTTTGCCGTTCACCGCCTGATAACGCATCTAGTGAACGTCGCCGTAACGCCGCCAGCCCTGTTTCCTCTAGCGCCTCACTGACAACGCGCTGATTGACAGAATGTGGACAGGCGCGCACATGAGGAAGACGACCCAGTGCAACGTAATCCTCAACCGCCAGCCTCAGGTCAGGCACGTCGTTTTGCGCCATGACGGCGATACATGTGGCTAACTCCTGCCGTGTGTAAGTTTTGATGCAGCGACCGTTTAGCGTTATCTCATCCTTCTGTACCGCCAGCTCACGGCTCATCGCCCGCAGCAATGAGGTTTTGCCGCTGCCGTTCGGCCCAATAATCGCCAGGCGCTCCCCTGTCCCGATGCCGAATGTGATGTCATTGAGCAGGCAGCCGCCATCGGGTTTGTGCAGCGCCCCAATGTTCACCCGCAATATCGATTCACTGGCATATAATGTCTCTGGCTGCATCATATCACCCTATTCATTTATGTTACGTTATAACATAACAATGGCAGAGTGAAATAACAAGCGCCCAGGTAACATGAAAAAAAGTGCCGACGACGCGGCACTTAACGACAGGGATAACGAATGACGGAACAGGCTATTTAAATCGGTTATGCAACAGGCTGGCCGTCATCGCTAACATGCCTGCCCCCAGAGCGCTATGCAGCATCAATGTATTCAACATAACGACTTCCTCACGTTTACCGCTGTCCTGAGCGGTTACACTGCCTCAGCCAACTTTTCCTCGTTGGCCTCTTTCTCAATCAAGCGCATCAGCAACGATACCCGGCGATCGGTACGCTCTGGGGTATCCGGTGGCAGGTTGTAGCGCAGGGTGTAGAGCTTGCCCTTCTCGTTGTAAAAATCCACCACCAGCACAGGCAGAATTCCGCCTGGCACTTTATTGTAATTCACCGACAAGCGGGTCCTGCCCAGCTGCAGTTTGGCAGCCATGACGGTCTCGCCGACCAGTTTAGGATACAGGCTACGATCTTCGGGCACGCTGATGACTCTCATAACAGCCTCCTGATTCTCCGCTTGATAACATAGTGCGGAGAGCGCTGTTCACGCTCCCCGCTGTCGGGTCAAACTGCCATTAAGCCTGATGTTCAATCGCCTCTGAGGTGCGGTGTTCAATCGGAATGCGGCGAGGTTTCTCGCTTTCTGGCACCTCATGATGCAAACCGACACGCAGCAGTCCATCCTGAAGCCGTGCGGTGGTGACTTTCATATGTTCAGGCACGCTGTAGCTCAGACGGAAGTCTGAACGACTGATGCCCCGATGCAGCCAGCCGCTGTTCTGGCCTTCTTTGTCCGCCTCTTTATCTGTAACCACCTCTTTTTGGCCGGTAACCGTCAGGCGACCGCCCGCCACCTCGATCTCCAGCTCGTGTTCTTGCCAGCCGGGGACACTGACGGTGAGCTCATAGTGCTCATTATCCGTTTGTCTGAGGTCATAAGAGGGTGAAACCGACACGGGCGCATCACCGGTCAACTGGCTGAAAAGCCGATCGATACGGTTGAACCGGTCTGAGAATACAGAATCTGCAACAGAAGGAAACAGTGGAAAATTACGTAATGCCATGGTGATAACCTCCTGAATTAATCGTTCATTCAAAAGCTCATCTGAGTGGGGACCCTCCCCGTTGCTCACAAAATTTATAGGATCTTTTTGGATGATTTCAAGGGATGAAAATGAAATTTTTTTGGCAGCTGGCAGGCCAGAACCTGGTGCCTTTTTGACGATGTTGAGTGACGCGCCGCGCCCTGTAAACATGCCATGTCATCTCAACCGGGAGCGGCTTATTGCCTATCAGAAATGGTATTTAAACCGGACGCGTGCCCCGTAACGTTCGTTATCGCCACTGTGCCGTTCGGCATTAATCTGCGACCAGTAAGCGCCAAGGTAAATATCGAAATTTTGCATCTTCATGACATTGCGAAAACGGTAAGAGGAGTGGATGGTATGGATATCATACTTGCCTAAGATGAAGTCACTCAGGCTGGCCCCGCTGATATACTGCATCGTAAAGGCTTTCACATCGTTACGCGCGTAGATATAGCCAAGCTGAAAGTCGCGCCATAGTCCATTCAGCCCAGCACTGAAGTTTTGTTCTTCCGTCGCATCCATATAGGCCGTGCTGAGATTGATGACCGCCCCTGAATCTGGATTCGCACGTTGCCCGTCCCAGCTCAGCGTGGCGCCATATCCATTGCGCTTAGACTGATCCTTAAACTGCCCCCGGTTATCGGTATAACCATAGGCATTGTTCACCACGTTGCTTTCCATGCCGACAGCCGCCGTGACGTCGCTATGGCGCCAGGCGATAACCGGGCGCAAATAAATAACATTCTTTTTATGCTCCAGTGTATTCCCATGGTATTCCCCATTCTGGAACAACCTCGTGCCGTCATTCGCCATGGCATTTAATTCAAAATAAAAACGTTGCCATGTTTTACTTAGCTGAATAGCCCCCGCCGATCCCCGTCCGCGCGCCTCTTTCATCATGTAGATATAGCCATAGCCATCTTCGTAGAGATCGTTGGCCGTGTTGCCGGAATATTCGATAAGCGTGTCCTGATTGAGCGGAAACATATCGAAGGCTTCATAGCGGCCTACTTGCACTTTCCAGTCTTTTTCCTGACCAAAGAAGAAAGCCGCGTCGTCTAATTCAAGTCCGCCAGAGAGATCGGCAAGCGGTTGCACGGTAAAGCCTGCAAAGGATTGATCCGCCATGCTTCGGTAACCGTCCAGCCCGATTAAAATTCGGCCATTGACGTCCCAGCGTTCCGCTTCTCCTGCCTTCCAGTTTTTATCAGCACGGGTTTTTAATGAGGTAATTTGGCCCGTTCTGCTTGCACCATCGAGATTGAACTCAACATCACCATAGAGTTTCAGCGCGCCTTGTTCTGTATCAAACGTTATCGAGGAAAATGAAGCGGAAGAGATAAAAACCAGTCCCCAGACATAATGCCGGTATTTCATAACCAACTCCTTATGCTAAATAACCCTGAGTGAATAAATTTCTTAAAGGAAGTACTTTTTTGAGGCTGTAATAAATTCGTTATAATTTTTACACTGACTTATTTTTTCTATAATATCGTCATCCAGAATATTGGTGAGGAAGTCATATATCAGCATACTGTCAATGAACTGGTCCTCACTGATGGCCAACATAAAAACAAGTTTTACCTGTTTACCGCTATCCCACTCAATGCCCTCGGGAAAGATGGCGACAGAGACTGCGGTGCGTACCGCAACAGGCCCTAACGGATGCGGGATGGCGATTTTATCATCCAGCAGCGTTGACGCCCGCGCTTCACGATCTAATACCGACGATAAGAAATGATCGTTAACCCGCCCTTGCGCGGTTAACCTGTCGCAAAGAAACGTAATTAATGATGAACGGGTATAATCTCCCGCATTTAATACAAAAAAATTATCAGCAGAAAAATACGTTAGCATCGCGTTGACAGGCTGTGTTTCAGACACCAAATAATATTTTATATTTTCGAGCTGCCCTCTCTCTGGAAACGGGGGCAATAAAATAATACGTTTATTCTTCTCAACGATATTGACCAGGCTGATGACAATATCTTCGTCAACCTCAGGCAGCAGACTATATTGCTCAACGGAGATCTGCCTGACGATATCTAACCCCGGGTACATGCTAAGGATTTTTTGACAGACGACTCGCGTCGAGGCCATCCCCTGATCGCTAACCACCAGCGCCCGCATCCCCTGACCACTCTGATGGCTGATACTGTCTTCCAGAATGGCGCCAATATGCATGACCAGATAACCGATTTCATCGGCACTGACGGTCGCCTTGAAGAACTGATCCAGTTCGCTGAATGCACTAAGCGTTAATTCATACATTAACGGATAGTGGCGTTTTATTTGTTCCAGTAAAGGATTAACAATGGTAATCGCGTTGTTGACGCGAATGCGCATGGCTCTGATATGGCTTAGCAGCGTCGCCTGGGACAGCGCGTCATAATTCACATGAATAAACCACGATGTACTCACGTAGCTCAGGAAGTGATTCATTATCGTGCGTTCAACAGAGTATTGTTCAGAGACCAGATTGTGGCTGGAGGTTGTGGTACAAAAGGCGACAAGATTCATGGCCATGAAGTCAATTTCACTTTGCGAAAACGGCATCGCCGGGTTAGCGCATAAAGACTGGAGTACGGCTTCAGCCAGCGTTTTCCAGCCAGGTTCCGCATCGCAAAATTCAAAATCCCGTAGCCATTTGCCTCGCGCCATCCTCTCTTGCGCAATCCCTGTGATCAGGCTTAAAAAGCGAAGATTCGCGTCACTTATCGCGATCCTTTTCTCTGCAAGGCAGTGGCTCAATGCGTTTTTGCAGTCCGGGTATGCCGTAACCGGGCCGACATAACTGTCATCGTCAGTGGCCTGAGTCAGGCGCAGTCGGTGGTCGTAGATGCAACGCCGAAAGGCAATTTCGCTGCCTTTAAGCGTAACGATGTCCTCACCCTCCGACACAATACGCAATTGATAGAGAGAGACGTGACGCTTCAGCAACGTAATATCATTTCTTAAGCTGTAGATACTGATAAACCACTCGGCTTCCCGCTCAGCAAGCCTCACGCCCTGCTCATCAAATAGCAGTGCCTCCAGCATGGCAGCGCGACGTTGTGCCCCCGAACGTGTTTCATTCCATGGCCGCTGGCACTGATTGAGTAAAACCTGCAGAGCCTCAGGCTCGCTAATCTGTAATGAGAAGCCGTTTTTTCGCGAATAGATAAGACGGTTACCAGACTGGCTGACGATGTCACCCACTTCTTTGAGGTCAGTACGGATGGTTCTTGTTGACACCTTCATCTCTTTTGCCAGGGCGGCCTGGGTGATATCGCCCTGCGCGAGTGTCATGAAGATGTCCCTGACCCGTTTGCTGGTGAACAGTCTCATGGTTATATCCGTTTAATCAGCACCGTCTGCACGTCGTTAGGCTTGAGCGTCTGCCGTGCCTGCATGGGCGTCATCTCATCGAGCATTACGCAGCGCGCGTCCTGCAGAGGCGGAATCACGACATCGGTTTCCAGATGGGGATTATAAAATCTGACGATGATTCCGCTGTGGTCTTCCGCACATTTCACCGCACTGACCAGGGCATCGCGGTGTGTTGCTGGCAGGTTTAGCGCGCTGTAAGTTTCGGGATAATCCCGCACCTCGTCATTCAGACAAAAACGCAGTCGTCCGTTCAGGAAGTCGCTGTCCTGATAAACGGGAAACTCGGTCAGCCAGGTTTTCGACACGCGCGCATGTTGGGCCTCATCGAATGTGCCGCGGTAAGTTCGCCAGCCAAATGAGAAGGTCATAGTTTTCAACAGCTGGGCATCAGGCGTTTCTACGATACTTTCACCGGACGCGCGGCCCGGCCGATAAAGCAGATTTTCTTTACCCATAAAGCCAAATGTGCGGAACAGCGTCAGCGAGAGCGTATTGAAATCATCCCCGACGATTTCGTATTCACGCACACCATTGGTGTGCAGCGTAAAGCCGTGCTGCTCATCGTGGAGATTGACGTAGCTTTGCATCGGTTCAATCGAGATCGGTTTTTCCTGCCAGCGCTCTTCTTCCCAGCACTGCAGCGCCTTGCCAAGTTGCACCTGTCGGGTTACCGCGCCAAACAGCTGATCGGCACAGGAAACCCGGGCCGCAATATCAGTGGCAAAGTGCACACAAAGACGATGACTCAGAACGTTGTTATCCACTTCCACATTAAAGCGAATAAGATCGTCATTCTGCAGAACAACTTTTACCTTGAGGTTCAGGGTTGTCGTGGCAGTGCCTGCCGCCCTTTCGGCTAAATCAGCCGGGACCTTGAGCGCGTAGCGAAGTATCAGGCCCTTACTGACGGTACTCTTTTGTTTCTGAACGGTCGTCATGGCGCCCTCAGACGTAATCATCCAGTCGGCCCGAGGCGGCGAATAATTGTATGAATCCCCATCATCACCGTTTTCCACAAACAGCATTTGCCGCGGATAGCGTTTACCGCTCCGTTTATCGGTAATGGTTAACAGGCCATCGGCTTCCGCCTGAATATGGTAAACGTCATTTTCAGCCGTTGTCTCCTGGCTCAGCGCTGGCCTCGCGGCGTTATCCTCGCTGAAATCAATGTACCAGCGGTCATAGCCCAGTGCCGGTAATACCGGGCTTTTAACGGTCAGACGCGTACGGCAGACTTGTTCAGGTTTATGCCAGGCTTTACCCGGATCGAGGCGAATCGTCTGATTAAGTACGTATTGCGTCAGATCTTCTTCAGACTCGATAACACAGGGGATTGCTTTGTCGTTGCCGTCACGCAAGGTAAACGGCAGCCCCGGCAGCCAGGCCTCAAAGGTTATGTCTGGAGCAACACTCCACGGCAGTGGATTGAATACGGTGAAGGTAAAATCATGCTGGCGCGGAATGCGCTGTGTGATCAGTCGGGTATGTAACTCCAGTAAATTCTGCGCCAGCCCTTTGGCTTCTTTATAGCGGAAGAAGACATCCTGATTGGTATCATCGCTGTTACATCCGCCGATGCTGTCATGGGCGGCGTTGTAAAACATCAGTTTCCATATCGTTGCGACAATATGTTTGGGATAGGCATTGCCCAAGCTCTGACTTATCGCCAGCACAGGCTCAAGCGTATTCACCAGCAGCGATTCAACTTCATTGTTTAACAGTTTCAGGTCGGCACGACAGGAGAAGATCGTTTTGTGCACGCGCGAATGCTTAGCTTCGGTCAGTTCACCCTTTAGCGTTCGAGCCTCTGTACCGGCTTCCTGTTCCAGCATCTTAACGACAGTCAGCGGATTGCTGATGAGGTACTCGCGACTATCATCACGGGCATTAAACTGCTCGACTAATTCTGGCAAATTGCGGCGCACGGGAGCCTGGTCGAAGCCATGAGGAAACAGCAGGTGCTGGCGATGACTGCGCGCTTCTATTGCAGCCATCTTCTCATCAAGAAAGGCTTTCATGGTTTCAGGCGTTTCATCCAGCAAGCCGCCGTAGTGATAACCCCACGGCATCTGCAGGGCAAAAACCCGGTCACCGTTATCACCCTGCCAGAAAAATTCTGTTTCGTGCAGCGTATTATCGGCAATGCCGCGCCAGAATAAGGCATGATGGATACCGAACTGGCGATAGAGTTGCGGCATATTGCCGCCCTGGCCAAAACAGTCCGGAACATAGCCTAGCTTCATTACGTTGCCATGGCGTTGAGCCACTTCCATACCGTAAAACAAATTCCTGACAACAGACTCCTGATGAATCACCAACTGATCCGTTTGGGTAAACCACGGCCCCGTCAGCAAACGTTCATCGGCGATCAGTTTCGTGAGTCTGGCTCGATCCTCAGGAGCCCACTGAAGATAGCTTTCGATAAGTGAGCTTTGTGCGTCTAATAAATAGCAGGGAAACTCAGGATGGGTTTCCAGTACCTGAATAAGATTTTTAATATGGTTGTACAGGTAAATCCGCGAGCGTGAAGACGTAAAATACCACTCCTGATCCCAGTGCGTGTGCGTATAGAGATGAACTGTCCGCTTTTTCATATTATTAACCTTACTAAAAACCGCTTTAGTCGAATTTAATTTCAATATCGTCTGGGGAAGTATTGATGCTCTCGCTGTTCGCATCCGTCTCATTAAAATTCACTAAAACGTTAGCGCCTATTGCGATCACCAAGGTGCCCACCAGCGCGCCAAGAAAATAGGCCCACGGATTCCCGACGGTAAAACCACCGTACAAGCCCCCCAACGGCGGCATAATGGGATAGGCTTTAAACAGCGCCACCGTCATTGAGCCCATAGCGCCCGCCAGTATGTTTAACGGAATTAATCGCGCGGGATTTTTTAACGTAAACGGTATTGCCCCTTCGGATATTCCCAGAATGCCCATAATCACCGAGCCATTACCGGCTTCTTTTAGGGTTTCACTGAAGTTACGTGGCCGGATAAAGCGGGCAGCGGCATAGCCTAATGGCGGAATAATAATCGCGACATTGACCAAAATAGCCGGTAAATAAACGCCACTCATAAACAACACATTTCCCGTGCCCCATGCTGCTTTATTAACCGGCCCGCCAAGGTCAAAACAGATCATCCCACCCAGTACCGCCGCCAGCACAACGGTATTGGTGCCGTCTTCGGTCATGCGCTGCACCCAGGCCATCAGCGAACTGTTGAGCCAGTGCAGGACATCGCCCAGCAGCAACAGCATCACGACAACCTGCAGCCCAACGGTAATAAACGGCAGGATAATTAGGGGCACGGACGAAGCGGCAGAACCGGTGATGCGGATTTTTCGTGATACCCATTCCGCAGAATAACCCGCCAGTAAGCCGCCCAGTACCGCTCCCAGAAAACCGGATCCGGTAACAGAGGCAATCAGCCCCGCCGCAAAACCTGGCGCCAGCCCTTTTTTCTCGGCTATTGAATAGGCAACGTAAGCACCTAATACGTAATTCATTAATCCAATGATTTTGAAGCCGATATCCTGGGCAAGATACAGCCATTTTTCCAGCCCGCTACTGTGGGCAAAGCTGTCCAGATTGGGTTCACCCAGGATGATGCCGATAATCTTGGCCACGGCGACGACTAACGAGCCGGCAATAATGACGGGCAGCGCAAAAGAGATCCCTGTCATTAAATGGTTTTTGATATTGACCATAGTTTTTTTCATAGTGTCACCAATATCACGGGTTACGGCGCGCCTCGACAGCCGCCACGCATTTTGCAATGACCTCGGCTGCATGTCCGACGCACTGACTGATTTTCACCCTAATGACTGTCTTACCGGCAAAGCGCTCTTCTTCTTCAATCGAGCGATCGGCGGCAATCAGCACAAAGTCCGCTTCAGCAATATGTTGCGGGGTTAATTTATCGATCATCCCCATCGCCCCTTGCTGTTCGATATGCACCTGATGGCCCAGCTTTCTTCCCTCTTTCTCAAGCGATTTGGCTGCCATTGGCGTATGGGCTAAGCCCGCAATACAGGACGTGACGCCTACGATATTCATGCTTCCTCCTTAAACTGGATTCGTTGCACCATAAACTGGAACAGGGCATCCCTGTTTTCGAGCGTAAATAAGGCTCGCCTGAAATCATCATCAACAATCTGGCTTGCCAGCGCGTTAATGATTTTTAAATGCAGAAGACTGGCGCCAGATTTTGGTACCAAAAGTGCGAAGATTATTTTGATGGGTTCGCCATCCAGACTTTGCCATTCAATTGCGTCATTCAGCCGAATAAAAATCACGCCGGCTTTTATTACGTTGTCCGTTTTGGCATGAGGCATGGCGATTTGACTTTCAAAACCCGTGGAATATTCATGCTCGCGCTGCCAGAGATCCGTTTTAATGTCATCTGCACTCAGCGCCCATCCCTGTGCAACCGCGTGCGAAGCAATAAAATCAAAGACCTCGTCTTTGCTGGTAAATGCTTTATTTAAGAATATGCTTTCGCGATCAATAAGCATGTTTTCCCTCTTGCCGGATTATTCCGTACCTTGATGAAAATCCTAACGGAAACCTAAGGTATGTAAACACAAGCGGTTTCCGGCATGGTGCGGAAGATGTCTGCGGCAGAGCGGGCCAGAAATGGGAGGCAGGTCTAAATAATAACTTTCTTTGAGATATGGATCACGTGGAGGAATAAGGACAGGTTTTAGAGGTGTTTGTAAGGTGGTAAAGAATAGGGATGTTTGAAAAGGGGATTGGAGGGAATAAAAGAAGTCAGCTGAGTGATTATGTCAAGAGGGAATGGTATTTTTTTATATGTTAAATAATCTTATGTAGCCCCCCTGAAAGGTAATACAAAATTGAAGTAGCACTTACAATCAAGATTGATTGAAACCCTTTATAGATAAAGAAGTCTTAAATACCAACTTTATAGATTCTTTCTTGAAATTATCATTAGAGAGCATACACTCTAACTTCCTGATACAACCGGAAAATCCATAATTATTTAGCTATTAAAACCACAGCACCTGCAATTAACCTCTTCGCACACCACTTGAAAGTGCGCTAATAACCTCTAGGAAAAACGATATTTCAAAAACCCCTTCAAAAAATTCAATTAAAGTAGCGCTATAAAAAGTTGGCAACTGAATTCTTACCTTTCCCTTACTACGAAATCTCCCGGGCCATTCCAGGCTATCTCCTTATAAGGCATATTAATTTCACCTCTTTCCTTAAGGTAATCCATAACCTGAGATGGAGCCCACCCCTGTCCGTATGAAAACAACGCGCCCATCTCAATAAGTTTTTTCAATACAGTAACCTTATCATTTCCATCTTTAAAATTAACACAGTAAGAACACCCCGCCTCAAGATAACTACGCATCGATAAAATAGAAATGTCATGACCGCAACCTACTGATTTAATCACAACTATTTTATCTTCCAATATAGTCACAACAATAGCCTTTAACATTTCACTCCTTAAATAATCTCAACCAGCTTATTTTCACCAATATTTACTTAAGCTTAGATAACTCCTTTTTAAACTTTGCTATCAACTCCATCCATTCGTTATATGAATTATTTTTAACATAACAATCACCCAACCATTTTGGATGACAACGTGAATGTAAACTTTCGATAGCGCTCAACCTCTCAGAGTCGCTTTTACTTAATGTCAATACCTTACCCATTAGACTTTTTATTTCATTCGCTTCATCTACATAAGAAGCAAACATCAATGCTTCGTATATTTTCAAACTAGTTTTATCTATACTCATGGCGTTTTTGGTGCCTCTTTAATACTCATCAACTGTGAAGTTTATTCGCTACTCTCTACTGACTTTCTTAATCGCCATTTAGAATTTAACATTCCATTGTTATTGATAATAAACCGCCAAATAACCACAGACCTTAATGCTCATATAAACCAGAAATTTGAGCTCGCTGCTATTATTAATGTCGAATTTTTTTGAACGGTTTATCCCACCCGCCAGCCCTATCGGGTCATGCTGGGTAAACCGGCCGCTGTCCGGGTCATAGCAGCCAAACAGATTGTAGTACAGCCCGGTTAATTCGGCACCTGTGGTGCCTCACCCCTTGAGCTATCGCTAAAGCGATGTTCAAATTTGCTTAAGAAAATTAGGTAATTGCCCTACATGCCCAGGTTCTGCTCTACCACCGGAATTCGCTGGTTAGACTCGCACAGCAATTTGCCCCACGGGCTCTTAACACCTTCCCATACTTTTTGCCTTTATTAAGTTCGTCATAATATCTACCGTAAAATCAATGCATAATTAAAATTAAATTTAATTAATTCAAGTTTCACTGCCAAATATTAAATAACTGTTTCCAGATTTCCATCTCTTCATCTGTAGCAAGACTATAATCGCCAGTAAACTTGCGATAACTCATGAAACAAACGTCAATGGCCCGAATTGAAACTGTTTTATTCTTGCGGCTCCCATCAATGATAAATTTCATCTTATCGCGATATTCTTCATCTTTAATCATTATTTGGAAAAAGACCTCAAGAAAATCTAAAACTTCATTATAGGAAAATAAATCTATCATTCTCTCCCCTATAAAATATCAACTTTATCGAACTCTATTACACTTGAATTAGCATGCATTTTTTGATTTCTCCAGCACCATATTCTGGGGGGAGGCTTAGATGAATGGTCAAGAGGGGCTCCCTCTCTATCACCAAACATTCGAGGATGACGCACTTGTGGCACGCCGTTTCCAAAAAATTGCAACGTATCACCCCCCTAAATCTGATATAACTCTATGATTTGTAGATTAATATCAAAAAATAAAATGTAAACTCCTTGAAATCGGCACCTGCGGTGCCTCATCCCTTGGGGCCATCACTGAAGCGATATTCAAATTTGCTTAAGCAAATTAATCCCTGTCCAGATACTTGCCCTGCATACGCAGGTTCTGCTCCACCACCGGAATTCGCTGGTTAGACTCGCACAGCAATTTGCCCCATGGGCTGTTCACACCTTCCCTGGTCTTTTGACCTTCAGCGTCGGTCAGCAGTTCTGGCGTGCCGTTAGCCGCGCAGTGGAACCAGAATATTTCCGGGCTTTCCACGCCATCAATACGGACCAAAGGCTCATAGCTCTGGCTGTCGCTGTAGACATAGGTAAGCGGAGTATCGTCATGTATTTTCTGCAGCGGGCGGAAGGTTTGAGAGAAAAGTGGATGGTATGACGAGAGTCGCGGAATGGGTGTTCTGCGAAAACAGTAATGAAGAGCTGCATAGTTTATTTCATGCGACGCTGCCGGGCGATGTTAGCGAAGCATTGTGTACGGCAATATTGGGAAAACAGGATGAAAGCATACCCCTTAAATATCCATAAAGCATAAACCAGAGTTGGAAACAATAATCATAAAAAAGACTATCTTGTGAATACTTATGTTTAGATATATCTAATATTTACCAATCCTAAATTTCAAACAGCCCTTGACTCCAAACCTTCTTGGCATTTAATTTGACTGGAACCAGCTTTTAAATTAGCGCCCTCAAGAGTCACAACTCTAGAAATAAAAAACCTTGCTACTTTATTTTCAAGGTAATAACCCTGATTTAAGCAAAACTCCCCGAGCTATCATCATAGTAAAATAATATACCAAACTAGCACTAAAATTGTCATTTTGATAAAACGCCAAAGTAGATGCTTTGGCAGAGTGTAAGACTACGAAATGCAAGTGCAGATTAATAAACCCAATATCAACAATTTATTTTATCTCTAACTTGAGTGCTTATTATTACCTCATATGCATCTTGTTCGCTTAACTTTGCTTTATTAAACTCTTCTTCGCTTATCTCAGATTTAACATCTCTATTAGTAATCCCACCAGCGTCATAATTGATATAGTATTTGCCATCTTCTTGAGTAATGAACATGCCATAGCCACTAAATATAGCCTTTCCCATTATATTCTCCTTACTTTAAATTTTATTGATAATAGCTTGATTTAAGGGAGTCGGATCTATAGCTGCTTCCGGAATCCTTCCCGATGTATATCCTCCGGGAAGCCAAAATTTATTTGCTCCAGCCTCATTATCAGATGGCATCCGCAATCCAGTTGGATTGGGTATCTCAATTCTTACAGGTGCGTCACCTAGATCTCCTTTCGACAATCCTAACAATTTCTCAATTGTGCGAACATCACCGCCTGATCTACCGATCACATCATCAGCGACTGACTTAGGCATAACAAAATGTCTACCTGGCGGCCCAATTTCGGAATATTCTGGATTAACACCCCACGCAATTTTTGACACTCCACCTTCAAACTGACTTAGATGAGCTTTAATTTTATTAGAATCTAAGTAAGTGACTGGATCAGGGAATTTTTCTGGTTTAACAATCCCTTTTGTAGCATTGTATGCTCGACCAGCCTGTTTCCTTGTAGAGAATGCACCTTTCGTCTTCCGTTCAAAATCATTCCATTTGTTCTTACAGCTCAACCCCAAGCCCAGCGCATTCGGGGCATACTGGTAAAGGTTTATCCCGCCAGCCAGACCTATCGGGTCATGCTGCGTAAACCGGCCGCTGTCCGGATCATAATAACGGAACAAATTATAGTGCAGCCCGGTTTCACGATCCAGATACTGGCCCTGCATACGCAGGTTCTGCTCCACCACCGGAATTCGCTGGTTAGACTCGCACAGCAATTTGCCCCATGGGCTGTTCACACCTTCCCAGGTTTTCTGCCCTTCGACGTCAGTCAGCAGTTCCGGCGCGCCGTTTGCCGCGCAGTGGAACCAGAATATCTCCGTGCTTTCCACGCCATCAATACGGGCCAGCGGCTCATAGCTCTGGCTGTCGCTGTAGACATAGGTAAGTGGAGTATCGTCGTGTATCTCCTGCAGCAGACGATAGCCTTCCCAGACAAAGCGCGTTGTGACGGCGTTACCCGACGGCTTTACCCTGTAACATCTGTTCAACTTATTTTGGTGGTGCGTCTGTCCAGCGGGTCGTAGCTTTCGCGTGCGTAGCAACTCGCGTCTGCATTTTGCTTTGTATGAGTATTATGATTTAATAAAATATGGTTTGGTATTATGAGAGAAATAGATTGGGTAGGCAGTTAAAACAAGCTTACTGAACGTTATAGACTTTTCCATACTCTGCTGCTGAGCATTTTTTCTGATATCGTAACAAAGTAAAACGCTACTGCAATTCGCAATATACAAAGTACAGATATCGAAAATACGAAAAAATCAAGTATAAACATAGGGTTACTAAACCACAATCAACTCTTATGAATATGATTTAGCATAATATTTTTTATTTTTTCACAAAGTAAATCGACTTCATCAATACTTATTTTATCGCCGGAGTCCCATTTCACTTAACTTTTCTTACTTAATGTGTAATCTCTAGCAGAGATTACACATATTGTGGCTCTATCTTCCACTTGAAGATACATTCGTTCGCCTCTGCAGATAATTTTAATTCGTATATGTCCAGGCTCATTATCTTGATATGTATAAGCTGAATTATCATTTTTCAATTCATTGATATATGCCACTCCATCTCTATTCATCTATGCCGTTCCTTAACAATTGCGAAAGTTACCAGGTAACTCATAAGCAAGGTATGCACGTGCTTATTCTGGGTCGCAGCACTTACTTTATTTTTCTTTTTTTAACACGCATTCAAACTTAACTTATCAACCCATTCAAGTGCATTGATTTTATTGATAATTATTGATAATTATTGATAATTTTAAACCACCTACTAATACTATTAGGATCAGCAGGGTGTCTAATTGGATTTATCCACCAGGCCTTCCATTAAAAACGTCATAAAGAAAAAAATTCCCATTAAAAATGACAATGTCTATAATTATCAGCACTCTTCATTGAAAGTATTATTGTCAAATACCCCTACAAGATAGGATCCATAACGAGCAGGCTGTAACTCCTTGTAAGTAAACACAACCAAAATATCATGCCCATTAGAACATTTTGTTTCTGAAACTCTCAATGAGCTATTTTTATATCTATATTCTTGAATTTCGCCTCCAACAAACTCCAACCCCTTAATACTGCCAACTATAGCTTTTATTTTCTTTTCATCATACATATCTAAATCTGTAGAATTGTACAAGCCATAATAAGCCATACCATCACAGCGAGGGCAAGAAATTAGCTTGTCATTCTTAAGGAATGCATCTTCTAACCCGTCGTGAATTAATACCTTTTTTTTCTGATGATTAATTATTTTCATACTTTCCTCAAATAGCCTTTCTCGATTAGTTTATCAATTTTCAAAAAGGTTTCATGTTGCGTTCCGTAGCCTGGCTGTCCAAACCATGGTATAGCTGGTCCAGTATCAACCGGCAATGGCTTCAATACCTCATAAATTGAATAAGGTTTATCCAGTGTACTCGATTGTAAAGCCCTGCCCTCAAATGATGAACCTACTGGAGAAATAAAAGTACCAGTATCATGGAATCCTTTTTCATCGATCCAACCACCATATCGATCAACTAAAGTGCCGGGTTGAAGAGTTGTTCTTGTTGCTTTTACGAAACCGCGATTAGGTGGCCAAGCACCTTCACCCATAAATTGTTCTAACGCTGCCCAGTCTTGTTTTTTCCATAAAGCATATGCTTTGGATGCTTGTTTCCTTGAAGTAAATTGATTATTGTTCGATTTTTTCTGAAACTCATTCCATTCGTTTTTACACCTACTCAACCCCCACGGATCCACCCAGCCCAGCGCATTCGGCGCATACTGGTAAAGGTTGATCCCGCCCGCCAGCCCTTATCGGGTCATGCTGCGTAAACCGGCCGCTGTCCGGATCATAATAACGGAACAAATTATAGTGCAGCCCGGTTTCACGATCCAGGTACTGGCCCTGCATACGCAGATTCTGCTCCACCACCGGAATTCGCTGGTTAGACTCGCGCAGCAGTTTGCCCCATGGGCTGTTCACACCTTCCCAGGCTTTCTGCCCTTCAACGTCGGTCAGCAGCTCTGGCGTACCATTCGCGGCGCAGTGGAACCAGAATATCTCCGGGCTTTCCACGCCATCAATACGGGCCAGCGGCTCATAGCTCTGGCTGTCGCTGTAGACATAGGTAAGCGGAGTATCGTCGTGGATCTCCTGCAGCAGACGATAGCCCTCCCAGACAAAGCGCGTTGTGACGGCGTTGCCAGATGGTTTCCCCTGTAACAGTTGATGGCGGGTTTTACTGATGCGTCGCCCCAGCGGATCGTAGCGGAAGCTCACCTTAGTACGTGGCTTATTGCGGTCCCGCGGTTCGCTGATGACATCCGTCAGGCGGTGCTCACCATCGTAACGGTAGCGCCAGCGGGTCTGGCCGTCATCCTTTTCGGTGGTGCGTCCATGAATGTCGTACTGCCAGCGGATACCATTCAGTTCAGTGACGCGGTTATGCATGATGTGGGAAGCGGCATGGCGATCCAGCGGGTTGCCTGCGCCATCCCAGCGCCACTGCTCATTACCCGGCTGCGCGCCTTCCTGAGACAGCAGCCGACCGGCGTTATCGTAGTGCCATAATGTCTGGCTGAACGGGTTATCGTCGCGCTCTTCACGGATCAGGTTGTTGCCGTAATCGAAGTCCCGCCGGCGGGACCAGACGCGCGGCGCAGGACGCTGTGCTTCACCTTTGAAAACGTCACGGCGGCGCAGCCTGCCCAACCGGTCATACTCACTGCGCGTGGTCAGGCCGCCCTGCGTGCGGCTGAGTTCCCGATGCAATGTGTCACGGGTAAATTCGGTGACCGGCAGGTTGTCCAGCGCGATGCTCAGTAAATGGCCGCTGCCGTAGTAAAGCTGCTTCAGGTTGCGACCATCCGGCAGGGTTAAGGCCGTGCAGTTACCCAGCGCGTCGTAATCCCAGGCCAGCGCGCCCTGTTCACCCTGCTCACCTAGGATGCGGCCCAGCGCATCATAGGTAAACGCAATCTCCTGCTCGGCCTGCTGGCTCCACTCGGTGTCAGACAGCGGCAGATGCTGCGACACTTTACTTAACTGCCCACCACCGCTGTAGTGATAGCGCGTCTGGCCTTCCGGCGTGGTCCGCGCCAGCAGTTGTCCCGCCCGGCTCCAGTGATAGCGATGGGTAATGGACTGAGGATGTCCGGCGGCAAAGGTGCGTGATACCGTACGGCCCGCCGCATCATAGTCATATCGCGTGGCAACGCCATCCAGCCCAACCTGGGCCAGCAACAGGGAATCTGCGCCCCACTCGAACTGATACTGCTCGCCGTTCTCGTTTTGCAGCGCTGTCAACCGACCACGGCTGTCCCAGCTGCGCTGAACCGTCTCGCCCTGGGCATTACGGTTGGCGATTAAGCGTCCGACGTTGTCGTAGCGGAATTCA
Organism: Pantoea ananatis LMG 2665; assembly: GCF_000710035.2. Taxonomy (GTDB): domain Bacteria; phylum Pseudomonadota; class Gammaproteobacteria; order Enterobacterales; family Enterobacteriaceae; genus Pantoea; species Pantoea ananatis. Next base: position 346,616 of record NZ_JMJJ01000005.1, read on the forward strand.
CTACGTTTACCATCCGCTGACTCGTGGGCCAGTGGCAGGCCGTTGTCGCTCCAGCGCAATCGCTCTTCCCAGCCCTCTGCCCGCTCCAGCAGAACAGGACGGCCCGCTGCATCATAGTGATACCGGGTTTCTTCACCATCCGGCGCAGTCACACAGCTGAGCCAGCCAAGGGGATGATAGCGGTAGCGCGTCGTCAGTCCTGAACAGTCTGTTTCGCGGATAACCTGGCCGGCATCATTGAATTCACGACGGTAGCTGTTGCCTGCCGCGTCAATCTCTTCGACAACCAGCCCAAACTCATCCCGCTTATAGAAGGTACTCTGCCCGAGCGCATCAACCACGCGCTCAAGGCCATGATGGGGATCGTAATAGTATTTCGTGGTGGCACCGTCAGCCCCGGCAACGACCGTGGGCAGAGAACGGTGTGACAGCCATTGCACCGCCTGTACACCGCCGTCCGCATCTTTCTCTTCTACACGGTTGCCGAGATCGTCATAGGTGAAGCTCACCGCATTACCCAGCGGATCGATACGGCGCGTCAGGAGTTCGTTTTCATCCCACTCATAGCGCCAGGTCTCGCCCCGCTCATCAATAAAGCAGGTGATAAGCCCTGCAGCATTCCAGTGATGTTCGCGCTGCTGACCGTCATAGGTCGATACGCGCGTGATGCCAGCATCAAGATCATAATGCATGTGACAGCCGTCACCGGTATTGGTGCGGTTTTCAACGACGCGCCAGTGATCCAGCTTCTGCCAGCGATATTCGCTTTCCAGCCCGCCCGGCAGTTGATGCCAGATCATTAACCCGTCATCGTTGTAACGGAAGCGCCGCGAGACAACGCCTGCGGCATCGGTGACGCTGGCAAGCTGGCCCTGTTCATTGTAAGTCCAGAGCGTTAATGGCCAGTGCTGCTCACCATCAAAGTGACTGGCCGAGGTCGGGCGCTGTGCATGCTGTTTGTCGTCGTAATGCAGGGTAACGTCAATGGCCAGCGGCGCGTCATGAATGCGCACCAGGCGAGCCTGTTCGTCCCAGCCCATCTCCAGCGCATTGCCGTATTCGTCGCTCAGTGAAGCCAGCCGCAGCACTTGCGGATCAGCGGCCGTACGTCTGTACAGACGCCATACCGCACCGTCGTCGTCGGCAATGGCGATATCACCCAGTTCATTGCGCCTTACCATCAGCCCTTCGCTGATGCTATAGAGCACCTCTTTTTCACCGGGAACCGCAAAGCTCAGTTCGCGCCCGTTGTCATCAAACCAGGTCGCCTGATTGCCATCCAGCTTTATATAGCTGTCAAACACCGTCGCCCAGCCCAGACCAAATAATCCGCTGCGCTGGGTCAGGCTGTTATAGCTACGCTGGAAACTGAGCGGGAAGCGACCAGGAAGGGAGAAATCGCGCTCGGCATCATCGTTAAGCACTTTGACGCCGGTGGAGGCATGAACCGGAAACAGCGATGAGAAGGCGGCGTTGATGGCCATATCCGCCATCATCCCGCCCACGGCGCTCGCCAGCGCACAGGGCATGTTTTTCAGAATCTGGCTGGGGCGACCACGAATCAGGGAAAGGCCGATCATCATCACGGCCAGACCTGGCACCTTGCCACTTTTAATCTCTCTTACAGTGACGGTTTCACCACCAATGATGACATTGGGGGAAACATCGTCACTCACGGTGGCATCACAGGTGGTTTTATCCTTTGCGCGCACCGCAGGCTGGCCATTGATAAAGACGCTTTTCGATCCCTGCGCCAGATATTGCGGTGCGCTGTGCTTTTCACAGGCCACTTTGTCCTGTTCAAGCGGAGAGGTGCCAGCGTCGGCGGAAGCTACCGTGGGTTGCCACATTGCACTGCCAAACTGACCCACCGCAGAGAGCAGCATGCCGCCATAGTCTGCGAAACTCTTGGGCGATTGCGGTTCCGGTGGCGGCGTATCTCCGGGCGTAAGCATCCCGGCCGCGCGTGCAGCTAAAAGACCATTCACGTGAACATTCTCTGATCCGCTGGCGATCACACCGGCTGGAGAAGGCGGGAATATCATGTCTCCCAGCCCATCGGCCGCTTTAGTGATGTCATCCGAAATGCCCGCAGCATTCGCTAATACACCGCCAATAATGCCGCTGAGCAGACAGCTGGAACCAATGGCTGCGACGCCTGCCGCAGCCATTCCTGCCCCCAGCAATGGTGCTGCTGCTGTAGCCGCCGCACCGACCGCCGCACCGATCACCGCGTAGGCTGCGCCCTCAGCGACAATACTGGTGATATCAGCGAAAATACTGGAGTGAATGATCTCATCGCCCACGCGGGCCGCACGGTTATCCATAGCTTATGCTTTCTGTGGGTTGTTAAGACTCAGGCTTTGTTTGAATGCACTCCAACGCTGTCCGTCTTCTTCATTGAAAGCGCGCATCGCGGAGAGGGTAAAAATCATCAAGATGTTGCTATCCGGAACCCGGGTCGCCAACTGTCGCTGCCACACGGCTTGTCCGTTACGATCGAATGCGGTTTCAACTTCTACCGCACGCAAAGCGTTATCCGCACCAGCCGTAACCCGAACAAACTCCGTCTGCTGAATATGGCCCATCTGGCTGCGCAACGTGTCCCACTGGCGCTGAAACTCTTTTTCCGCATCGCTGTCTTCAGGAATCACGCCTCGGCTCACCACTAATGCCAGTCCGCTGGCGTCATCCCGCAAAATATTCATAGTCGTGTCCTGCCAGGCAGCAGGAAACAGCGCAAAAGCGCCTTCATTAAACTGATAATTCATAGGATGTCCGTTTTATTGATTGTTTGTGGCGGGTGGAACCAGGCTACGATAATCGCCATCCGCGTTATCGGCATTTGTGAGTAACTGTGTGTTGTCACGAGCAACTTTGATATCAAAAAGACGGGGAGAAATATCCGGGTCCCCGCCGCAACTGACGTCATGGTTGTCTTCACGAACCGTAATGATGTAGAACGCCTTCTCACTGGTGTCATCCAGGTCGTATCTCAGACATTGATCATCAAGCGCGGTGAGGTGATAAGTATGAATCGCGTTCGTCGCTAAGGCGATAGCCTGATCAGCGCTGATTTCATGTTGCTCTGCACTCATGGTGGTATTCAACATGATGTGACTGACTTTTTGCTGGTCAATTTCGAACATCAACTGCTTCTCACCCATCTTATAGATAAGCCAGTGCTGATTATCACTGTTATCTTCTTTTCCGGGCCCATAGGCTTTCTCAACCTGTTCCACGCTATCGCCGACGATGATGTTACGAGCCGTCGGCACGCTGGCACCGTCCAATAGGATCTCTGCCAGAATTGCATGGCTGGCGTTTCCTACCGCCGTCGCGCTGAATAACTCAAAGCCGTCATAGGTATGTTGGTAATAGTTGTACCGCTGCTCATTGATGACGACTTCTCCGGCCACAACGGAACTCAGGGCTTTGCCTGCGCGTATGAAGTTTTGGTTGTTCCATGCGTCGCCGGGGGTGAAAGCGTAGTCGTTGAGCAGAACGGAAAAATCTCCCTCATTAAGAGCTGCAACTGAGATGCCCGTGCTGGATTCAGCCCTGGCCATACATGATACAAACATAACGACAGGCACAAAAAAAACGCTGCCGAAAAGACGATTTATGAACATGGTGTTTTTTAATCAGGGTAAAGGCAGGAGAGTATCAAATGAAACTGGTGTTGGCATTAGGCTACCATCAGGATCTTCAACAAGTTGCCACGAAAGATTTGCCCCTTTTAGGGTGACTCTGGCTTTCCTGCGGTCGGGTTCACCTGACGAGGAAGGGAATGAAAGCAAAACAGTGTTACCGCTTACGCGTCCGTGCAATGTATGGGGATTATCATCAGGACAATCTATCTGCTCAGTACCATTCATATAACAGTAGGTGCCGGTAACATCATCGCCATGCTGTACCAACGTCACATTAAGCGTACCGTTCTTTTCGCTCTCTCCATACCAACTGCCCGTTAAAGGTGTTGAAGAAGCTAACTCATCTGCACGATTAATTGTCATTTTTAAATAACAGCGATCGCCTGCAATCAATTCAGCATCCTCATTTACTGCGTTAGCAATTTGCGCGTTGCAGTTAGTATCACGAAATTTAATCCATTGACGCTGCGCCTCCACATAACGCTGCCTCGCATCTTCACGGCGCGTTGCCAAAAAATGTTGATAGTTTTGGTTCAGCCGCGCATCCTGACGCTTGATTTCGTTGCGGTAGCAATTACTTAATTTCTCATTCGTTGCGCTACTTTTACTTAAGCAGACCAAGAAACTCCGCCCTTCATCATTAAGTACGACATGATTTTTTTCATCAGCCTTGCTGGTGCAACTTATTAGAAAAAAAGATAAAGAAAAAATAAGAATTAAAGAAAAACGAGTCATTATCAAGACACACCGTATAAGTTGAGAATTATTAGAGCTTGAAGCAGCAAAAAAAATCATTATTTAATTTTAAACAGATTACTACACGTTCGTGCCAGTCACATAAAACCTAACACCTTCATTAATCAATGAAAAGCTTAAATCCTTATAAGTATAAAAATTCATATTAATCAAAAAGCATCATTACAGCAAATCAAACAAGAAAACAAAGGTACTAAACTTTAAGCACCCTTGTTTATTAAATTACAGCTAATTACTCTTTTTTTTCTGAGCATCCTGATTGTAGTCTGGAGCAATGCCTTTATGCATATCAATTAATCTTTCTTTTTCAACCCAACCAGTAATTTGGTCACCGTCATCAGAAAGATACATGACACTGTAATAACCATGGTATTCAACGTAGGCATAAAGGCTATTACCCGGAATGACGAAAACCCCTTTTTCCAAACATTTCTTATCTGGAGCAGAGTAAAACTGTAACCGGCCTTGCCCACCTACTTTGAAAACATTATCAGTATTATCAAAACTTATGCCTTTAGCATTTGCAAGTTTATCAAGGTCCGCACAAAAATCATTTGCCAAAACCTTACACGGCAGCACCAAAAAAACCATTATTAATATCTTAATCATACCTACCCTAAGCTTTAACAACACGCACTAAACAATAGAATTAATTTACACTAATGAACTGTTCGGCCAGGCTCAACCAAAGCTGAAATGAAGAAAGATGTATATAATGGACAAGAAATTGATTAAAGCATATTAAAAAAGTAAATTGATTATTAAATTACTTTAAGACAAAAAATAATTGCCATTTGGTTAATTATTTAATCACTCCACAAGAACCCTTCAATGGAGGTTTTAGTTGTCAATACGGCTTATCTTTGACAATTACCTTCTCTCTTATAATTATGTTAATTATTGAATGGTAGTAATAGTAACGTTAGTCAGGCAAATAGGTTTTTTCTGATTAAATGAAAATGTGATCTCATTTTTATCCATATCAGAAAAACTCGTATAGCTGGTTGTCTCATTTTCAGAATCCCCACGCGGGTAATTTGATAACTTAGCATCATGGTAATGCTTCTTGACATCACTGAGCGTGAAGCACCTTCCATTAAGTGAGAAGCGCAGAAAAGGTGCCATACCTCCCGACGATTTACTGAGACGCAATTCAATATCGGTTATGGTCGATGCATCTTCAAGCTTTACTTTTTCGCGAACCTGATAAAAATTGATGTATTCGTTCTGATTTATTAATTTGAACGCTAGCGGCGCACGATTAACATCATCTACAGTGAGTTTTTTTACTACAGGATTCATCTGCGGGATAAAATGCCATACATCTCTTGCTTGTATTCTGGCATCAGCCACTCCACTTACCAAAACACTTAACAGCAACACTATTGCTCTAATGTTGTACTGACCAATTATTTTGGTGCAGTCTATATAAAGCCATTGCGCACTGTTTTTTTGTGGTGACACTTTCACTATTACCACAACATCTCCAGGCTTTTAATCAAGAAACGAACAAGTAAGAGATAATATATAAATGTCGCTAAAGATAATATAACCATTACCTAAAAAATCTTAAGCTTGAGAAAATCATCTGGTGGTTAAAGAATGTTGAAACGCTATCTAATTTATTCTTATGAGACGAATGTATTTGTACAACTGAACCTATTACAATGCATACTGCATCACATGTAAACATCATCAAGATTATCAAATTAATAAATAACTTCATCTCTATTTACTTTACGGTTAAATATTCATCGACACTTTCCTTTAAGGCTGAAAAATTCTTTTGAATAGTAACTTACCAGACTACGCAGCATGTTGTTCTCCAAGGGCGCTTTGATAGCAATTGAAAGCAACTCTTTTTTTGGTGACATGCCTTATACTAAGAAATTTATAAAGAATAGAAACTTGGTAGCGGGCTTAACAGCCCGCTACCAATAATCATCTTAGCTGCCTGATTTAATTCTGCGTAAAGAATTATAAAGGCTTTTATTTAGTTATCAGTGTTAAGTGTCATCATAACATGACTGATTTTTTCATGTTCAAGCTGAAAAGAGATGCGCTTATTATCAGCATCATAATATAACCAATGCTGATTATCACTGTCAGCCGTTGTACCTTGGCCATACTTGCTGATCAGCGTAGCCTGGGTGTCGCCAATCTTGATGCCCCTGGCTGTTTCAATTGCGGGAGTGTTAATGCTTATCTGCGCAATAAGGTAGCTGTCAATGTCGCGCTTTTCCTGTTGCCAGAACAGATTCGCAGTGTAGATTTCAAAACCGTCAAATTGATGCTGATAGTACTTATAGCTCATGTCTCCAGCTGGCACATCGCCTACAAAATTTTCGCTAAGCTGCTCGCCTGCCTGCTTCTTGACCTGATCGCTCCATTTTTCACCTAATGAAAAAAGGTGATTGTTAATTTTGACACTAAAATCACTTGCACTGATTTTAGCAGGAGCTGCGAGGGTCGCTGCCGCAACAGCCATATTAACCTGAGTGGCAGGGAATAGCAGAACAAATAAAAACGCTGCTTTCTTGAGAGAAAAAATCATATTTATCAATCCTTTAATTATACTCAGGCACGTCATAAGAAAGATTCGCATTTGGAAAGCTGTCGAACATTTTTTTCATGCTGGTTGTCTGAGCCGTTGCCCAGTTGACATCTGTGGCATACTGGTGCGTTCCCGGTGAGGCCGGATTCCAGCGCATTTTATACAAAGTATTCTGGCCAGAGCCAACAAACTTATCAGATATCCATTTTGCGCCGCCATCAATGGCCTTCGCCGGAGTTGTCCACCCTTGTTTGTAGGCATAGTTAGCACCGGTTTGTACAGCATTTCCATCCAGCGCTCCAATGCCATACATATTATAAACTTTAGTTCCATTGACCATCACGCCTTTGGCCAACTCACTGGTGCCATTTCCCGTCTCCAGCGCGGAATGCGCTGCGAGGTAAGCCTCATTGACATTGTATTTTTTTGCCGCATCCAGGTAAGTCTGTTCCTGACCAGCAAGCGTGCCCTTATCTTTAAGAAAGTTGCTCATCTCATCTTTACTAATCCCAGATGAGGAAGAAAGATCAACAAATTGATATTTGTCTTTACCTTCCATATGGTTAGCAGGATCGACATATTTCTTAATATCTTCCTCTGTTGCGGGTACAAAACCTTTCGTCGCGTTATCCCATTTAACTGGCTTTGCTTTCAGCCCCTTTTGTTTTTTAACCATCTCATCAACCGTGTAGTTATATTTACTCTTCTTGTCCCCAGAATTTGCTAACGGTGCAGCGGTTGCTTTTGCAGGTGCTGCCGCAGCTTTAGGTGCTGCCGGGGCCGCCTGCCCCTTTTGCTTTGGGGGGAAAAGATTCACAACGGCCTGATTGATGTTGCCTTTGTGGCCAGCACCAGGTGCCCCCGTACCCGGCTGCGCACCGGATGTATTTAAATTGAGTTTTCCGCCTGATGTAGTGATGTGTCCATCACCGTTAACAAAAAGATTGAAGCCCTTACCGACAATATTGATATGACCATTAGCATTGAGTTCGATAGCACTTTCGCCGCATTCAAGGCGTAACTTAGTTCCTGACCCAAGAACGTAGGTTTCGACAACGTTGTCGATTTTTCCTTGTCCCGTTAAACGCTCTTCGCCACCTTTAACACCATGCACGCGGTTGGTTTCAACCCGATAGAGTTCGTTACCGCCTGCATAGTGGCTGTGGTTGTTGGCAACGGAATGGCTGGAATCATTTTTAACATGCGTATCCATGTTCTTCTGCGCCTGGATCCACAAATGCTCCTCGCCCGCCTTATCCTCAAAGCGTAATGCGTTCGCGGTATCCGCAGTGCCGTCTTTCGAGCGACTCAGAAAGCCCATTTGTGTGGCGGCAGCCGGTAGTGCCCATGGCGGCATACTGGCTTCGTTATAAACGCGGCCAATGATCAACGGACGGTCTGGATCGCCGTTGATGAAGTCCACGACGACCTCATCGTTGACGCGCGGGATCTGCACCCCGCCGAAGCCCTGACCCGCCCAGGCACTCGATACGCGCACCCAGCACGAACTGGTGTCGTCACCCTTCGCCAGACGGTCCCAGTGGAACTTCACCTTCACCCGGCCGTATTTGTCCGTCCAGATGCTCTCGCCTTTCGGCCCCACCACCTTCGCCGTCTGCGGGCCGTGTGTCTTCGGCCATGGCGTCTCCGGCTTCGCACGGTACGTCACCGCCGCCGGCAGCACCGTGAAGTCGATGTTGTGCCGCGTGGCGCCCACGTCGCCGCTCGCGTAGCTGTTCTCTTCAAAGTCGTAGTGCGCCGACGTCACCAGGTATTTGCCGTTGTCGCTGAAGTGCGGCGCGTTCAGCAGCGAAAAAGTGTAGCCCGGCGCGATGCCCGTCGCCGTGCCGCTGCCGCTCACCATGTGGTGCTCGACCTGCCACACCTCCTGGCGGATACGCGCGTAGTACTCGCCGTGACCGTGCTCCACGAAGCGACCCGGCCAGTCGTACACGTCCACCGAGCCCGGGGTCGGCGACACCGGGTTCTGCCGCGCCTGCAGCATCCACGCGTTCGGCTTGCGGAAGTCGTAGTCGTCCGTGCTGTACATCCCCGGCGTCACGCTTTCCGACAGCGCCCACTGGCTCACGCCCTCTTCCGTCACGCTGCCGCCCGACGGCGTCACGTGGTAGGCTATCGTTTCGTAGCCCGGGAACGCCTGGTGCTGGTCCGGCGCGTCGCACAGCACCAGCGTGTGCTTGTCCGCCTCGTGACGGAAGAAGTAGTACATCCCCTCCAGCTCCATCAGCCGGCTGATAAAGTCGAAGCTGCTCTCCTGATACTGCACGCAGTATTCCCACACCCGGTAGCTTCCCGCCAGGCGCGTTTCCACGTTCACTCCGTACTCTTTCAGCAGCGTCTGCACAATCTGCGGCACCGTCTGGCTCTGGAAGATGCGCAGGTTGCGGTCGCGCTTCATCGGCCACAGATCCGACTCCACCGTCAGCCCGTAAACGGCGTAGCGCACGCCGCCCAGCTCCTCGCTGCGCACGCCTATCTGCGTAATTTTGCCGTTGATGTAGCGCGGATTCACCGCGCTCAGCAGACCGTCCGTCGGCAGCGTGAACGTGACCGGCTTGCCCAGCAACGACTTACGATCAATGCGCGCGTCGGTGGAGAGCAGCTCCGCTTGCAGCACGAACGACTGGGACAGCGCTTCGCTGCCGCTCAGACGTCGGAACAGCAGTCCTTGTGCGGGTAACTGGACTGTAATACGTGAAAACATAAAATTCATCCCTGTCAGAAAAGGGGTTGGTAAAAAGGGTTAACGCGTTAAGGCGCAAGCATCAATACTTTGAACTGGCTGGGAACAATACGCATGCCGATCGCATTCGTTGAATTTTGCAGACTCATGCTCGTAAGCCGCGTTGCCGGCGTGCCTTTCAATAACACCGTGAATGAACCGGTAAGGTGACGCGAAGGTCCCATGACCGTTCCCGATGCCACACCGGTTGCGACGCCAGGGTTATCGCCGTTGGTGAGTGGCGTTACGGTTGCCATATTATGCGCAGGCATTCCCATGAAAAGGATATTTAGCGCATTTGGGATTGCCGTCGGCCCCAGCGCAATATCGGGATAAGGAATCGGCACCGGTGCGGGCGTCGGCGTCAGGCACACATCCGGGAAAGCCAGATCCACACCAAAAAGCTGACAGTTTGCAAACATCGTTTCTCCTTAACCCATATGAATCTGTTCAGAATCCACTTTGGTTATCGCTTTCGAGGTGATTACCGTATTGTGAGCGTGCAAACGCGCGTAATCCTCGGCTTTCATATCCAGTTGCCCGGCACGGACCTGCTCTGTGTTATGCGTGGTACGCAGCAGGTTATGGCTAATCTGCGTGATGGTTTGCCATACGGATTCTGCACGTTTGCCCACGATACGTGAAAGACTGACCCAGGCAGACAGTTTGTCACCACTGTAATTCATCTCGTTGATATGGCAATCCCCTTGCTCAGCGCTGACGCGCAGCGCGGCACTGCTTAAGCTCAGCTCACCGGCGCTATTGATATGTAAATCGCCCGGTACGCTGAGTTCGGCCTTTTGCGGATCGCTACGCTCCAGCACGGCCAGTAGCCAAATCTGGTTTTCGACGCTGGTGACTAATACTGTGTCACCCATTTGTGGCACAATGACGCAACTTGCTGCCCGGCGACAATGCCAGCCTCGCCCTTCACATTCAACTGTCAGGCTACCATCGACGAAGCAGTGCGTGACAACACCCGCGGCCTGCACTGGCGGTAAAATGGCTTTTGCCAGCGTATGATTGACATTATTCATTGCTTGATCTCCTCAACTGCGGCTCTGGCGCTGCGCGCTCCAGGCTTCAGCTGCCAGTAATTCTTCATCAAATTCAAGAATGCCCTGACGACCAGAGAACTGCGCGTTCTCCTGGCGCGCCCGGTGCATGCGCGTTCGGGAAAAGGTTGCACCGCGTAGGTCTGCCATGCTGATATCGGCTGCGGTAAAGTCGCTGTATGTCAGGTCGCAGCGAATGAAGAGCGCCTGAGAGGCCTTTACCTGGTGCAGGATGCTCTGGAAAAAACGGCTGCCTGTAAAATCAGTGCGCTCAAGCATGGCATCAACGAAAATGGCCTGATCAAACAGGCTTCCTTTGCATTGTGCTCCAGTGAGATCGGCTTCCATGAACAGCGCCTGGCTGGCGTTTACCTGATTAAGCTGAGCGGCTTTAAGCGAAGCGCCTTTAAAATTGCATTGCGAAAGTTGAGCACCATTAAACAGCACTTTATCCAGCGCGCAGTCCATGAACTGGCAACCAATAAACCGTTGCTGTGCATAATTCTTTTCGCGTTGGTCGCATTTAAAAAACACCGTGCGTTCAAACTCACCCGCACTCAGGACTGTCTGGCGTAGGTCAATGCTGTAAAAGGTCGTCAGCAGACTTTTGCAGCCCTCAAAGTCTGTTCCATCCAGCACTGATTCAAAAAAGACGCAGCGATCAAACTGAGCCTGTTTAAACTGAGCTTGCGCGAGCGGGCATTGCATAAACTGCGTGCTCATCAAGTTGCTACGCGCAAAACTGCTATTGGTAAGCGTACACTGGTTAAATACGGTTTCGCTCAGGCTTGTCTCATCTGCCATTAACCCCGACATTTCACTCTGGTTAAAGACACTCTGCTCAATTATTGCCTTGCGCAAATCAGCCTGGTCAAGCTGACATTCAGTAAAAATCGTTTCTTTTAAATTGGCACCCTGCAGATTCGCCCCTGTTAAGGACACGTCCTGAAAAATTCCACCAGAAAGATCATATCCCTGCAGATTGAGGCCATTCAGGTTTAACTCGCTGACGACCTCACCTTGTTTGATTCGCCGATGCAGCTCCGCTGGAGTGAGCGCTGTCATACAATTTCTCCATCACGCTTCGGCAACGTTTTGATACGCTTTGTAAAAGCGCCATCAAGTTCCGTGGTTTCGCTGGTAAAAGCCTGAGACAGATCGGCGCGAAAAAGCGTCGTGCCCCGGAAACATGCCCCACCTAACTGGCTTTTTTGCAATATCGCGCCCATCAGATTGGCATCAGTGAAGTCTGCATCGCGAAAATCCGTGCGCACAAACAGGCTGCCTGCCAGGTTCGCTTGCTGAAAATTAGCCCCTTTACAGCTTGCCTCACTCAAATCACTGTTCTCCAGTTTTGCCTGGGTAAACACTGCGGCGTTAAGCGGTGTCTGGCGCAGATTACTTTGCCGCAGCGTGGCGTGCGTGAAATCTGCATCATTAAGGGAACTGCCGGAAGCCACCGCACAGGTCAACCATATTGAGCCGCTGAAAGTTGCATGGTCAGCCTGCGTTTCCACCCATGAGCAGCTCTCTAATTCAGCACGGTTAAAAACAGCCTGTTCCAGTGTGGATTTTATAAATGTCGTTTTACTGAGTTTCGCCTCTGTAAAATCAAGACCCGGCAAATCGAGTTCCATAAACACGCAAGCCTGAAGGATGGCGCGCTGAAAACGGCATTGGGTAAACCAGGTTTCCCGGAACAATAATTCACAGAAGGTCGCTTCATTAAAGGTACAGTTATCGAAAAGCGTTTCTTGCAACTGTGTATCTTTAAAGTACGATCCCGAGAAATCACTTTGGCAACACTGGGCTAAAGCAAAGCTGGCACGTTCAAAATTACAGTTGCGTAGCGAACTATGGTGCAATTCGGTTCGCGCCAACATTGCGCTGTTGAAATTGGCCCCGTCCAGTTGGCAGTGACTTAAATCGGCACATTCCAGCAGCGTCTTACTAAAGTCGGCACCGCGAAGATCCATACCCGAAAAGTCCGCGCCGGTCAGATCCATGCCGCTAAAGTTTCCACCCTGAGCAAGCGTCCTTTCCGCACGTTGACGAATGATCTGTGCCAGGTCGCCCTTCAGGCGCAGGGCGGGTGGCTGACTGTTGACGGACATGAGGTACATTTGATGAAGAGCATCACGCATCTGTGCAAGCTTTTTCTCACTTAAGCTCGCTTTGTTGCGCTGGAGCATTTCCTGCATACGAAAAAGCGTTTCCGGACCACGCGGCTGATGTTCGTCACCTTCATTTTGCGGATAACGAGCCTCAATATCGCGTTTACGTTGCTCTGCCTGTGCCTTCATCTCCTCGGCCTGGCGCTCCATTTTTTCGATAAACTCCGGCAGGTCTTCCAGCTTCGGCAGTTCGGGCTCATCGGGTTCGTTGAGTAAGTCACCTATATCTCCACCGGATGCCTCAATACGCGCACGGTGCTGCTCACGAAGAAGTTTTGCCCGCGTTTGCATATTATCCCGCATCGGACTGGGTGTTTGCTCAACCTGGTTATCAATCCAGGGGCCGATCGTGTCATCTGGAATAAGATCCTTTTCGCGGAATGAAAAGAGCGCCCCGCTTTCCTTGTCCAGGCGTTGCGTGAGCACCTTGCGGTAATGGTTGACCGAGCGCGGCGAACCCCGTTTTTCCAGCGCGGGCATCAACTGCAAGACATCAGCTGCGTCATCTTCATTGATGCGCGTGTTCCCTTGCCATAACAGAACCATTTGCTCCAGATGAGGAAAGAACCACACCGTGGTTGCCCGCAGTGAAATTTCCTCAAACAGTGTTTCATCTTCGCGCTGACGATTAATAAAGCAGCGTGCCTGCCAGGGAGGGAGTTTACCCTCCTGCACCGGCTTTTGCGGATGCATATTCCAGATTCGCCAGGCGGCTTGTTCAGGTAAGGTATCGCGATCTGCCCACCATTGATCAGGACTGGCAGCATTAAAGACTTTCCAGTCGATATCGCGCGCAAAACCGGGAAAATCATTTTGTAACCAACTGGAATCGTATTTTTTTCCCATACGACTAAAACGTCGTGGCCAGCTAATATCCAGCGGACCAAATCCAGCAGGTTCAGGCTTTTGTTTAGGCTGCGTAAGACGTCCGCTCATCGCTTCGATGTTAGGTAGGCGGACGAACTCATGGCCCTGATGTATTTCGGGATGAATGCCAATGCCATAGGGATTTTCATCGTGCCCTTCGCCGCCAAAAGCCCGGCTCCAGTCCAGTCGCATTTCTTCAAAGGGCTGCGGCGCTGTGATGTTATTGCCAACCCAGTAGCGATCGCCAAATACCGCCAGCGACTTGCTTAGCGTATCGACTTCAATCTTTGCTGCACACGCGGTTTTATCGCTTTGATGATGCGTGTAGGCATGGCCGGTCGCCAGAAATTCGGCGCACACTTTTGGCATGGCTAAATCGAGGACGCCGCCGCTGGTGTGTAATTCGCTGGCGGCGAGTTGCCACAGTTCCATTTCCGGGCGGAGTTTAGGATTGTCACTCATATCGGCTAATGCCAGCACGGTGACGCCAAGATGGTTTTTACCCTGCCAGCGAAAAGGACGATTAAGTACGCTCAGGCGGAGAGGTTTAATAATTTTCATGCCTGGGGTTCCTTTATATAAAGCGTGTAGAACTAAGACCCGGCTATCCCAGCCAAGATTTCAGTCAAAGAACAGGACGAGATGTCAGTCAAAAACTAATCAAGATATTTTTGTTACTCTGTTAAACCGACGGTATTCAGTTTGATGATGCCTGGCTGTTTTTCATTACAATGAGGCTAAATTCATTACCGAATTTTTATAGCGGTTAGTTTTCCACTCAAATAACACGACTTCCTATACCTAAGGCAAACTCGCACTAACATTATGCGTCTTTGCATAATTTACGCCAATCCCACAGCATGCTATAAAGTTAGGAGAAAAACGCGACTTTTGAATTACAAAAAATTCTTAAAACCTGATGAAAGTTACCTTTCCAATATGAGAGGTTTATCCTAGAGCGCAATTCGCTTGGGATTTTTAGCATCATATTTTATGGTCGTACCATTTCCAGGTTTAAACCGTTCAATCTCTTCAAACGTTAAGTTCCGCATTATACTGGCCTCAATCTGTTTGTTTTCTAAGGTTCTAAATTTAACACAAATTGTATAAACAGGTTGACCACCACTCCAAACTGTAGTCTGTTGTATGGAAATAATATCAGCATCAGCGGCAATACCTGTTTTGATAATATTAGCTTGCACGAAACCATTTTTAATAAGCGGCAAAAAACTTCTGGTGAAAACGTTTACCATACGAAACAGAACAACGACTGAAACGGCTGCAGCAAAAATTATCCATCCCTTCTCTGATGCACTCATACAACCTCTGAAGCATATTTTCATACCCAAACATAGTCATTCACCGCATGAAGGTTATTCTTGAAGGCTGTCAAAATTATAGGGCAATGAATCTTATTCGAGATTAACCACAGCCATTTTAGGTGGATCACCACAACTGTACTTCACAGAAAGCTTAATTCCTTTTTTTATTTTATGTATTTGACTGGATTTAACGGCACACATAGCAGAATATCTTTTCTTAACACCATAAATGGTAGCATTAAAATAAAAAGTATAAAAATAATCATCGCCGTACTTGGTATCATTTTGACACCAATTTAACGCAGATACGATGATCACGTCACCTGACCAATCGTCACGAGTAACCCACTCTTTAATCCCTTTCAATTGTGATTTATCAGGCTTCAACACAGAGAATGATATCGCAATCGCACAAAGCGTAATGATAACGCCAATCAAAAAAGGGGCCTCAGTTAAAAAGTCATATATACAACCTGATTAGTTCAGCCATTATGAGCGTTACGTTAATCAAAAGGTATAATTCACTAAAAACAAAAATCAATATGATTATAACATTTAAAAATTAAAGACATCAGCGCAAAATCATATAAAAGCAGTCATAATCTGCTTTTATACATGACCAGGTAAAGATACAAAGGCATCAATAAAACCAGAGCCTAATATTATTATTTAGCCCTTATTGGTTTCCCGCTCTCATCTTTAACAAATAAAATGCTACTGGTTTTTATATCGAACTTACCGTCATACACATCGCCAACCTGATATTTATCAAGCGCAATTAGCAATACTGTTTCTTCGTGTTTTTCGACTAACCAACTTTTCCCATGTGAGTCCGTTACTCTCAAGCTCATTTCCACTACTGGATTATTATTGAGAAAAAGACCATTTTGCTTCATTGACAATATAGTTATCTGCACGTCACTGCCATTCTCGATGACAGCTTTTTCAAGCTGATGAGAGCCTCGTACTATTTTATTCGCAAAATAATAAGATGCACAAATAATTAAAACAGTTAAAACGACATTTAGAACACTTAATATTGACATAAATTAACTTTATTAAATAACATGAAGAGAAAAAGTTCTTTCTGTATATATGCGCTCTCAACAATATTTATTAAATGCAAAAAATTCAATTTTCACTCTAAAAATCAACCTTCAAAATAAATATCAATAACTGCAATTTTTTTAGGTGGCACTCCTTGGTACTTAAAAGTCAAACTGAGACCTTTTCTCAATTGACTTACCTCTGATGCGTTTAATACAGTAGCAGCCTTGTAAATTCCTTGAGACCCACCGATATCAGCTTCAAAAGCAAGCAAATAATAATGATCATAGTTATTAACTATAGATGTCTGTCTCCATGACTGTAATGTTCCTTTCTCTAACTCTCCTTGCCATGAATTTCTGGACAACCAGTATTTAACTTCTAAAGAATCTTCTTTTTGCCCTTTAATTCCCTTTAGTGAGACAACAATAAGCAACACAGTCACACCAATGGCTAACAAAGACAAATTATCAGGAATCATTCTCAAAAATCTCTTTTTATAAACATGTAAAGCAGACCAATAGCGGCACCGGGCTCACGATTTATTGATAGTTCCCCATTCTTGTTAAGCCTTTAAACATGGAAAAGCTGTTATCGCAGCTATTTAAGATAGAATGACACCGATAAACAAAGGTGAGCCAATAAAAAAACATTATCGTTCCAGAATGAGGGGGTTGTCATACAAAGTAATACGCTGAGGATCTTTAGGGTCGTACTTAATTATTGCTCCATTCCGTGGTTTAAAACGTTCAATTTCCTCAAAACTAAGATCTTTCAGAATACTGGCTTCTACTTCTTGATTCTGTTGTGTTTTAAACCTGGAAGTCATTTTATAAATCGGTTTATTACCCCCCCACATGGTAGTCTGCTGGGCTGAAACAATATCAGCATTGACTGCAATACCATTTTTTAAAACAGCACTTTGAAAAAACATCTTTTATAAGCGGAAGAAAGTTATTGCTGAAATTTTTGGCAATAGCGAAAAAGACCACAACGGATATTGTGAGAGAAATATAAAACCACTTACTGGTTAAAAAATCCATTATCAATCTCTTAATTAAAGAAATAAGGTAAGTGCTTTAGATTTCCAGTGTAGCGCTCCCGAGGTAATCACTTAATAGAAAGGGGATAACATATTTCTCTCTAAATACTTATGCTCAGTACGGCCATTTTAGGTGGTGTATCTTTGCTATATTTTACAGCCACGTTAATTCCTTTTTTTATTTTATGTATATCATCAGGCCTCACAACACCTTTCGCGCAATATTTCTTTTCAACACCGTTGATTTTTGCATAAAAACAAAAATCATAAAAATAATCATTCCCATATTTTGAATCATTTTGATACCAACTTTCTACTGGAACAACTATTACTTCCCCTGCCCAACTATCACGAGTAGTCCAGTCTTTAATCCCGGTTAATTGAGCTTTATTGGGTTTTAACATAGATAGAGAAAAAACAACAGCACAGATTGTAACGACAATGCCAATTATGAATGGCGCCTCAGTTAGAAATCCCATTTTCACCTTCATATAAATAAATGAATTGCACTAATTACTAAATTTTGGAGAGAGTTCTCAATTTTCGTTAGAGAACGCTTATTATCAATAGTTTTAGTAGAGTAACTAACTAGTGTACTTGTATTACTCAATGCGGTCAGGCTATTACTTACTGTTGTGAATGCAGTACTCATACCAGTACCCGTCACACTATTCCCGGTAATAGAAGCATTATTCCCTGTGACACTTTCATTGAATGCAGTGATAGAAAAGGAATGAACTGCAGTTTTCACCCAACTTGAAGGGGCTTCAATGCTTACCTTTGTATTACTTTTTATACTGATTTCATTGGGGCTAAAAATATTAATCTTACCTCCTAAAACATTCTTCTCCCAACTACCATGAACATCTTCCTTGACATTACCTTCAACTGTGGAATTTTGATTGCCGATTTGATTGTAATTTTTATCACCAGCGATTCTAATATCTTGATCACCTTTTATTTTTATTTTCTCCCCACCACTGACAATATCCATGCTACGACCATTAGTTACCTTGGAAAACTCGCCATCGTTGAAGTTCTTAGTCTCAGATCCGTCTACCACTGTTGTCCTTTTTTGCTTGTAGTGGAAAGATGCATCACCTTTAACTTCATGTTTCTGTTCTTTACCTATAATAGTATTACGATTGCCATCAATATTAACGTTCTTATCATTCTCCACCGAAATATTCATGTCTTTCTCAGCATGCATATTCAGCAGTTCACCGCCCGGCTTATCTTCAAAGAACAGATAGCTGGCATTGGCCTGATGTCCGTCTTTACTCCGTGTCATAAAGCCCATTCGTGTAGCATCGCCGGGGAGATCCCAGGGTGGCATGCTGGCTTCGTTGTAGACACGGCCAGTAATAATTGGCCGGTCTGGATCGCCGTTGATAAAATCGACGACGACTTCATCGCCCACGCGCGGGATCTGCACCCCGCCGAAGCCCTGGCCCGCCCAGGCGCTCGATACGCGCACCCAGCACGAACTCGTGTCGTCGCCCTTCGCCAGACGGTCCCAGTGGAACTTCACCTTCACCCGGCCGTATTTGTCCGTCCAGATGCTCTCGCCTTTCGGCCCCACCACCTTCGCCGTCTGCGGGCCGTGCGTCCTCGGCCACGGCGTCTCCGGCTTCGCACGGTAAGTAACCGCCGCCGGCAGCACCGTGAAGTCGATGTTGTGCCGCGTGGCGCCCGCGTCGCCGCTCGCGTAGCTGTTCTCTTCAAAGTCGTAGTGCGCCGACGTCACCAGGTATTTGCCGTTGTCGCTGAAGTGCGGCGCGTTCAGCAGCGAAAAGGTGTACCCCGGCGCGATGCCCGTCGCCGTGCCGCTCCCGCTCACCATGTGGTGCTCGACCTGCCACACCTCCTGGCGGATACGCGCGTAGTATTCGCCGTGACCGTGCTCCACGAAGCGACCCGGCCAGTCGTACACGTCCACCGACCCCGGGGTCGGCGACACCGGGTTCTGCCGCGCCTGCAGCATCCACGCGTTCGGCTTGCGGAAGTCGTAGTCGTCCGTGCTGTACATCCCCGGCGTCACGCTTTCCGACAGCGCCCACTGGCTCACGCCCTCTTCCGTCACGCTGCCGCCCGACGGCGTCACGTGGTAGGCTATCGTCTCGTAACCCGGGAACGGCTGGTGCTGGTCCGGGGCGTCGCACAGCACCAGCGTGTGCTTGTCCGCCTCGTGCCGGAAGAAGTAGTACATCCCCTCCAGCTCCATCAGCCGGCTGATAAAGTCGAAGCTGCTCTCCTGATACTGCACGCAGTATTCCCACACCCGGTAGCTTCCCGCCAGGCGCGTTTCCACGTTCACTCCGTACTCCTTCAGCAGCGTCTGCACAATCTGCGGCACCGTCTGGCTCTGGAAGATGCGCAGGTTGCGGTCGCGCTTCATCGGCCACAGATCCGACTCCACCGTCAGCCCGTACACCGCGTAACGCACGCCGCCCAGCTCCTCACTGCGCACGCCTATCTGCGTAATTTTGCCGTTGATGTAGCGCGGGTTCACCGCGCTCAGCAGACCGTCCGTCGGCAGCGTGAAAGTGACCGGCTTGCCCAGCAACGACTTACGATCAATGCGCGCGTCGGTGGAGAGCAGCTCCGCTTGCAGCACGAACGACTGGGACAGCGCTTCGCTGCCGCTCAGACGTCGGAACAGCAGTCCTTGTGCGGGAAGTTGTACAGTAATACGTGAGAACATAGACATACCTGTTAAATATGGGGATCAAGTAACCAGACGCCTTCCTGATTAATGGTCAACGTTTGTTCACGTTCGCCACGCTGGCCTGTCACAGAAAACGTGTAGTTGCCGGGTGCCAGCTGCAGCGCCGCAAAACCATTGGCTGCCGGAACCACTGCCTGAGGCTTGCCATTCACCTGAACACGCTCGCCGGGCTGGAGCTTAATATAAACCTGCGCCACAGGTTCAGGCGGTGGTGCAACCGGCTCCTGAGGTTTTTCCGGCTCGGCCTGGGCAGTCTGGGTTTGCACAGGCGTTGCAGCAGGTTGTTCAGCCGGTGCCTGAGTGGCTGGGGCCGTTTCGGTCTGTGCGACATTGGCAGGTGCATCACCTTCTTTGTCGCCGCCCGCCATCAGCAAACCGACACAAACACCCACCAGCACGCCCGCAGCGACCAAACCAGGCAGTACAAAGCGGTTACGCATCAGCTTTTTCAGCGGTGTTGCTGCAGCGGCAGCCGCCTTATCCTCTTCCTGAATTGGTACCAGCATCGTACCCGGCCCACTGTGCTTCACTTCAGGCAGCGGTTCAGGTGCTTTTTCAGGCAGTACCATCGAGGCGGCAAACGCATCAATGCTCTGCGGGCGATCTTCCGGCTTAAGGGACAAGGCGCTATCGACCGCTGCCAGCAGCGTTGCGCTGTAACCCGCAGGTGCGCGTTGCACGAGCGGTTGATAATTATCTTCAATACTGCGCACCACGCTGACCGGCGGCGGTGCGCCGGTGATTAACGTGTGCAGCACGGCACCCAGCGCGTAAATGTCCGTCCACGCGCCCTGTTCGCTTTCATCGTTATCGCTGTACTGTTCAATCGGCGCATAGCCCGGACGCAGCATGGTTTCACTTTCATCAGAAAGGTTACCGATGGTTTTGCGCGCGGAGCCGAAATCCAGTAATACCGGATCGCCATTGCTCTGGATTTGAATATTATCCAGCGAGATGTCGCGGTGCAGATAGCCCGCATCATGAATGGTCTTGATGGCACCCAGCAGCGGTGGCAGCAGGCGACGGATCCAGTTCTCATCAATCAAATGGGGATGGCGTTCACGCATGTTAGACAACGTGGTGCCGCTGTAAAACACCGTGCCCATATAGGCCGTATCGTTTTGCACCCAAAAGCGCAGAACGTGAAGCAGGTTCGGATGATTAAAACGTGCCAGCAGACGGGCTTCCTGAATAAAGCTGTTCAGGCCCGCATGGAAAGTTTTACTGAATCGCTCACTTCGCAATACCAGGTTCAGGTCGTCGCTGCGCACGGCCAGCGACGCGGGCATAAACTCTTTAATCGCGATATCGCGCTCCAGTTGGTGATCCCAGGCACGATAGACAATGCCGAAACCGCCACCGCCGATGACATCTTTGATTTCAAACTCATTAAACCGGTAACCAATCGGGAGGGCATTGGGTACATTCTGGTGATTATCATTTTCCGACATATTCGAAAGCTCTCTGATAACAAACGGCTTTAGACAGCAAACTGGCAAACAAACTCGCCCTGATCACAGCTGACCTGCACACGACGATAACGTTCATCACGAGCATGGGCGCTGAGCAGTATCTGGCTCATCTGCGGCAACAGGGTATTTGTCAGGATGGCATCGACCATGCGACCTCCAGACTCCACTTCCGTACAACGCTGCACGATCTGGCTGACGACCGAATCGTCAATAATGGCTTCAATACCGTGGTTCTCTTCCAGGCGGCGTACAATGCGCCCCAGTTGCAGCTTAACAATCTCTGCCAGCATCTCGTCACTGAGGGGATAGTAAGGCACCACCAGCAGACGGCCCAGCAGTGCAGGCGGGAACACCTCCAGTAAGGGTTTACGTAAAGCGGTGCTGAGCGCGTCGGGATCCGGCATGAGTTCCGGATCGGCACAGAGCGCACTGATCAGTTGCGTACCGACGTTAGAGGTGAGGATGATAATGGTATTGCGGAAATCAATGTGGCGCCCTTCTCCATCTTCCATCCAGCCTTTGTCGAATACCTGGAAAAACAGCTCATGCACATCAGGATGCGCTTTTTCAATCTCATCCAGCAGCACGACGCTGTAAGGACGACGACGCACGGCCTCCGTCAGCACACCGCCTTCACCGTAACCTACATAGCCTGGAGGGGCACCTTTCAGCGTTGAAACGGTGTGCGCTTCCTGGAACTCGCTCATGTTGATGGTGATGATGTTTTGCTCTCCACCATAAAGCGATTCGGCCAGCGCCAGCGCGGTTTCGGTTTTCCCGACGCCTGACGGGCCACAGAGCATAAACACACCGACCGGTTTATTGGGATTGTCCAGTCGGGCGCGTGAGGTGCGAACGCGTTTGGCAATCAGATCCAGCCCATGACGCTGCCCAATTACGCGCTGATTCAACGTGTCCGCGAGGTTAAGCACGGCGTCAATTTCGTTTTTCACCATCCGGCCCAGCGGAATGCCGGTCCAGTCGGATACCACTGCGGCAACGACGCTGGCGTCAACGGCAGCAAACAGTAACGGGGCTTCACCCTGAACCGCATGCAACTTCTGTCGGGTTT
Source organism: Pantoea ananatis LMG 2665 (assembly GCF_000710035.2). Lineage (GTDB taxonomy): Bacteria > Pseudomonadota > Gammaproteobacteria > Enterobacterales > Enterobacteriaceae > Pantoea > Pantoea ananatis. Next base: position 369,101 of record NZ_JMJJ01000005.1, read on the forward strand.
CATCGAGCTGCTCGCGCAGGGAAGTTTCGCCTTCGGTCACGCAACGCGCGCGCAGGGCAATCAGCTGTTCGACCAGCTCACGCTCCTGCTGCCAGCGGGCGTCCAGCGCATCGCGCTCTGCTTCCAGGGCAGCGCGCTGGGCGGCAATCGTGGCCTGGCGGGTTTCATCACCCAGCCCCACTTTGACTTCACGTTCGGCGATCTCCGCTTCGATTTCCAGCGCGGCCAGACGGTGCAGGCAGTCTTCCAGCGCGGCAGGCTGTGCGCCCTGGCTGACGGCAACGCGTGCACAGGCGGTATCCAGTAAGGCTACGGCTTTATCCGGCAGCTGGCGGGCAGGAATGTAACGGTGAGAGAGCTTAACGGCGGCGCTGACGGCTTCATCCAGTAACAGCACCTGATGGTGTTTTTCCAGCGCGCTCACGGTGCTGCGCAGCATCAGAATCGCTTTTGCTTCATCCGGCTCCTGCACCTGAACGGTCTGGAAGCGGCGGGTCAATGCAGGATCTTTTTCGATGTATTTCTTGTATTCCGCCCAGGTCGTTGCGCCAATCGTGCGCAACTGTCCGCGCGCCAGGGCCGGCTTTAACAGGTTGGCGGCATCGCCTGTGCCCTGCTGACCGCCTGCACCGACCAGGGTATGAATTTCATCAATGAATAACACAATCGGCGTAGGGCTGGATTGCACTTCGTTAATCAGGGCCTGTAAACGCGCTTCGAATTCGCCTTTCATGCCGGCGCCTGCCTGCAACATGCCAATATCCAGCAGCCACAGTTGCACATCACGCAGCGGTGCCGGCACATCACCGGCGGCAATGCGTAGCGCCAGCCCTTCTACCACTGCCGTTTTACCCACGCCAGCTTCACCGGTGAGTAACGGATTGTTCTGGCGACGGCGCATCAGGATATCCACCATCTGGCGGATCTCTTCATCACGGCCCGCAACCGGGTCGATCTTGCCGTCGCGCGCTCGCGCGGTCAGATCCTGCGCATACTGCGCTAACGTGCTGTCGCCCGCCGCCGGAGGGGCGGCAGCATCGCCTGCGGGCTGAACCAGCGCCTGCTGAACTTCTTTACTGTGCGCCAGTAAGGTATCGAACTGCTCCAGTAAAGCATCGGCGTTCACGCGTGAAAACTGAGGTGAAATGCCTTTCAGGACGCTGGCGAGCGTAAAGGTCTTCAGCATACCTATCAGCAGGTGACCACCGCGAATGCGGGTCGCACCGTATTTGAGTGATGCATAAACCCAGGCGCGCTCAACGGCGCTGTCGATGTGTTCTGCGAGATCGGACACCGCACCCGCACCGCGCGGCAGGCGGTCCAGTGCAGCGACGATATCCCGCGTCAGCGCGTTTTCATCCAGTGAAAAATGCTTAATCACCTGCTGAAGATCGCCATCCTGCTGCTGCATGAGCTGATGCAACCAGTGCACCAGTTCAACGTAGGGGTTGCCACGCAGTTTACAAAAGGCGGTCGCACTCTCAAGCGAGGTAAATAACAGCGTATCCAGTTTGCCGAATAGCACGGCACGGCTGATCTCTGACATATCGGTTCTCTTTATTGAAAGAAGCGGGCTAACTATCGGGGAAAGCGGTTGGGCTATGACGGCGTAGCTTCAACCTCAAAGGCAAAATCTTCACGATCGACAGGCTGCGGTTGCTGTCCAAGCCAACTGGTGTAGCCCAGCCGCGCCTGACCGCCAAGGGTAACGCCCTTAACGGCATCGGCTGCCAGAATCAGGCTGAGATCCCACTGCATCTCAATACCCAGATAGTGGCGCACCCAGTCACGCACTTCGCAAGCGCCTTGCGCGTTGGGTAAAAAACGTTCGTACTGCTCGGCGCTCAGTGGACCGATGCGCAGACGAAAACGATGCTGTACATCACGAACGGCTACGCCGAGAAAGGCCGATTCACCCAGGCGCGGCATATGGCGACCGGCCGACAGACGGGCCTGATCGCGGCTGTCCAGGGATAACCACTGCGGCACGTTCTGTTGCAGCTTAACCGGAACCGCAAAGTAGTGACGCAAAATGCGTACCAGCCCTTCGGCATCGTGACCGTGGCGGCTGAGATGCCCTGACAGCATGAGGCGCGCATGCAGGCTCAGCGAACTGGCTTTCTGCTGGGCCGGTAACCCAATACCGGCCACGCAGGCCAGGTAATCCTGGAAGCGCCGATCGTCGCGGCGATCCAGAGAGCTGGTTGGCTGTGAATTAGCCCAGGCACGATAGAACAACAGCGTGGCACGATGATGAAACAGATCGGCGAAAGCGCTCAGGCTGTGATCCTGATGGTGATCGATACGTCCGCGCACATATTCCGTCAGGTGCGTAGGGAGAGGACCGTTAGGACCAAACAGCCCAAAGCTGTAAATGGAGACGTCGTAGCGTTCGTCATGCTCACGCGCTTTAACCTGTGACACGGTCGATGGTGCAAAGGCCAGAGATGGCTTTTGCCCGATACGCACGGCCTCAAATTTGGGCAGTGGCGCTTTACCTAAGGCATAACGCTGCCCACTCTGGGCGTCGAGCTTGCGTAACAGCTGAAACAGATCATAGCGCCAGGGTGCGGCCATCACGGCCTGCCAGAAACCGTCAGGCAGACGCACCGCCCGCTGTAGGGGAATAACGTGCGCCGTCTCACTCATAGCAGCGCCTTTTTGCCCATGCGCGGCGGCCAGTAGCCCACTTCGCCGCGCTGCTGGCTGCTCAGGGTGAATTCGGTAAAGCTGTTAAGCGCCACAAGGCGAGAAAAGACCCGCTCCAGCACGCTGCCGAACAGCCAGGGGCTGGCACCGGAAAACGCCTGCTCATCTACCTCAAGCGCAATGCTGACCCCGCGCGCAAACACCACGGGGCCCGGCTCTGGCACCCGGCGGTGAACGGCTTTGAGGTTGCAGTGCCGAATTCCGTCAATCTGACGCGTTAGCGGCGTTTCGGCCAGGCTGGCATACAGGCTCAGCATCTGGCGCAGTGCCGCAGCCCCTTCGCCATCGCTGCTGTCCATCAGGCTCAGATAGTTCATCTGAAGATGACTGATGAGTCGCCATGCTGAAAGCCCTTCAGCCAGCGCCGGACGCGGTGGCGTCGGGCCTTTGCACAATTTAAGTTGCCCGACAGGAATGGAATCCGGCATTACAAAGTTGGCCTGCTCTTGCTGTAGCAGCATTAAAGGCAGGTCACGGCTGGTGCACATCACTTCCGCAGACAAGTAGCGGATATCGCTGTTCCACGGCGTATGATTTTGATCCACCAGGGAGAGAAACACTTCAGAACCGATATAGCCTGTTCGGGTGCCATAGCGCAACGCGTGCTCAGAGAGCGTGCGCTGTTCACGACGCAGGGAGAAATACGCGCCATAATCCCCGCCGTCATGGCTGAAGGTGCTCCAGAACGGCCGGAAGATCTGCTCTTCGCGCTGTCCTTCGACAGAGGCAAACAAGCGCTTCACCGAATGGATCTCATAGTCCAGCGGACGAATATTATCGACCACCAGGTGATACTCGTGCTGACTGTCGCTGACCTTAAGCCGCTCGGCGGTTTTCGGGAACAGGTTAATGACCGGCGTGCAGTGCAGGGCCAGATGGGCGATGTCGACAACGCTTTCCAGCGCCGCATCGGCCTTATCCAGCAAGATGACGATGTCAAACGACAGGGCGTTATCGCAGCGCTGCAGGAAAGGCGACAGCTGACGCAGGCTGATAAACTGGAAGCGTGCCGGGAATGCAAAATACTCCTGCAGCAGGCGGTAGCCGTCAAAATTACGCAGATCGTCGGGCAGCAGGGCCTGCTCAGTCGAAAAGCCTTCCTGCTGAAGCGCGTCATCCGGCAGAATCTGACGTTGCGGTTTTGCTTCCACGGACTGCAGGATGATTCCGACGCGATGCTGCATCAGCAGCTCCATCAGTTTCAGGGCCTGAATATCGGGTCCGCTCAGGAAAAACATCACGTCATCGAGACTGAGCTGGCTTAACGATGAAATGCCTTCGCAGGTGATGCGGATACGGAGGGCGCTGGACGCCGCCGTCGAACCGCCCGCTTTCAACTCGCCTAACGGGATATCCGCCGGCACGCCACCTAATGACACATCGCTGATGCGCAGGGGCTGTAACATCACATCGTGCGCGGTGGTATAGCTGCAGGTGACGCCCGTTTTTTTCAGGTTCTGGCTTTCCATCATTGTGCCGCGCGGCACCAGGAAACCGTTGCTGATATCGCCTTTGCGGCTGTCTGGCGTGAGCTGGGCGATGGCCATCGACGGCGTAGGTGAAAGGTAGCCCGGTGCCACCATTTCCAGCATCCGCTGAGAAAAGCGTGGAAACTCGGCATCCATCTTTAACTGTACGCGTGAGGTCAGAAACGCGAAACCCTCCATAAGTCTTTCGACATAAGGATCGGCGACGTCAATGCCGCGCATACCAAGCCGCCCGGCGACCTTAGGATACTGGGCAGCAAACTCCGCGCCCATCTCGCGCAGATAGGCCAGTTCACGGTTGTAGTAATCAAGCAGCTTGCTGTCCATGATTAACCTGCATCCTGTAGTTCAAAATGGCCGCTCTCTAAATCAACCTGAGTGCGGAACAGAAACTCCAGCGGGTACGGCACACACCATAACCGGCCTTTAATCTCAATCGATAGTACGTTGTGCAGACTCAGAGAGGTCAGGTCGCTTACGCAGCGAACCTGTAAGCCCTGGGGTAAAATGCGTGGCTCAAAGTGCAGAATGGCATCGGTCATTTTCCGTTGCATATCCTGCCACTCGATGTCCGAGATATTCTGTCCGGCCAGGGGGGCCACGCCAAAATTCAGCACGGAACGCTGGACCTCCGTCAGGTCGCTCAGATCGTGCTGCGCCTCGTTATTGATGGTGTTGAATAACCACTGGAGATCGCGCAGAACATTACGTCGCAGCGTACTGTGGGTAATAATCGAACTGTTGCCTGACTCGGTGGTTTTATCTGGCGCGTCGTCTGTCAGCCTGTCCAGCAGGGACGACTGCAGTTTGTCACGCGCCGTCAGCGTGTCGCGATTTTTGCGCGCACGATAGCCGCCATGCAGCTGCGAATAGCCGTCACCGGACGAATTGTCATTACGACTCATGAGGTAACTCAGTTTCGTTGAAAATAAGCTGCTGCAGCGTCAGTAAGGGATAATCTGCTTCATCGCTGAGCCACATCTTTTGCCCGTGACCGATAAACTGACCGTCATCGCTGCCTGATTCCTGCCACTCCGTTACGCTTGCCCGCAGGAAGCGTTCATCAGCCTTGTCCTGAAGCGGGTAGCGCACCGGAATCTGACAAATTTGCTCACTTCCGTCCACCAGCTGCAGGCGAGTATGGCGCCAGACCAGATCCGTGACGCTTGCCGGAGCCTGAAACTCTATTTCGCTGATGGCAGCAAACGGGATCCAGTAATAGTGTCCATTGGCGATGGCTTCACAGACCGGTCCGAAGCGGCTGTCACCGTCCATTATCCAGGCGAACGGGCTTTCCCCCTCCTGGGTTGTGGCCGTACCGGCGCTCGCCTCTGCGCTTTCCAGCGCCTGAGCACGCAGTGCCGCACCGACGGCCTTATCGCCCGCTATGTCCGCTTTCAGCGCGGCCAGTAAGACCTGGCACCACGGCCAGGCGCTTCCTGGCAGTTGCGGCTCGGCTTCACCGCGCAAAACCGCTGCACGTTTCTGTTCGCCCTCAATAGCCTGTTGCAGCAAGGTCACGGTGGGCTGCGCCTGAGGCAGCATGGCCAGCCAGGATTTCAGCTGTGTCTGCGCCCTGCTCCAGTTACCGTCAAGGCACAGGAGTTGCACAAATGCCGCCCGTAAATCCGCATCAGCCGGATTCGCCTGGATTTGTGCAGTGATGCTGGACAGGTTTTCCGCCAGGGTAGCATTGGCCAGTCGCTGTTGTAATGAGTCCATTCAAACTCCTTATGCCTTAGTTGATGGTGCGATACACGGCTGCGGCCGGATCTTTGAGTTCCGGATGCAGTTTTTCCACCAACTGCACCTTAATGGATGCAGGGCTGCTTAACCAGGGTGACCAGATCTTACGCACTTCCTGCAGGCGCGCACGCAGCGCATTTTCGTCTGCCGCTTCACTGGCGGGCATCTCAACCACCACCTGGTTTATCGCCTGCCAGCCGTTAAACTGCTGGCTAAATGGCAACACCAGCCAGCTGTCGGGTGACTTTTCATCACTCAGCACCATGCGTTCGCTGTTAACCGTGGTAATGGTCAGTTCATCAACCTGCTGTTTATCGTTCAGGCCCGCAACCGGGAACCCCTGCAGAAAACTCACGGAAACGGATTTGGTCGCGTCTTTGCCCGTCTGGGTCAGCGTGCTGTGCCCGCTTAACCAACCATCTTTGCCACAGGTGACGCCCTGTTTAGCCGGCACAAACAGGGCGCTGGCCTGCGAGGGCTGATGCCACCAGGTGCGGAAATGACAACCGTCCAGCAAGCTAAACTGAAGCCACGGTGTGGTATCCGCCGCTGGCGAATTCAGCACGACAGGCGCGGCGGGCGGGCTGACGGGCGCCTGCTGCACCGGCGCCTGTTGGGCGGGCTGAGCCGGTTGAACGGGCTGTGCAGCGGCAGGCGGAGTCACCACCGATTTCCACTGCTGCGCTTTCGCGGCCGTACCATTGGCCAGTGCGCCGCCCTCGGTATCGGTTAATTGCCAGCGCAGCTGCTGTAACGGCTTACATTGTGAGGCCATCAAGCCCGCAACGCGCGGTAGGAAATCACTCAGCACCGACGCATCTTTATCGCCATGCGTCACAATGCGCAGGTTTACGGTGCTCTTACACCAGCTCGACAGCTGGTTATCTTTTACATCATCAATCCAGACATCCAGTTTCTGAGTTGGCGACTGCACAATGCGATAGTTCTCTGCAAAGGCATGTGTACTCAACAGCAATGCAGTCAGGCCCACTAATCCATATTTCATGTTGGCGTTCTCAATCTCGAAGAGGGAAAAACTGCGCCGCATCAGACAGCGAGTGCAATAAGGTGGTGTCTTCTGGTGAACCTACCCACACAGCCATGGCGCTGAAGTTGTCCTGTTGACCCCCCTGCGGTTGGCTGTTTTTGATAATTTGTTGCATCAGGGTCAGCCACTCTTCTGGCGTATTCACCATATGCAATGATTGCTGCATTTGTTCCAGCGTCACGCCATGCCAGAAACCATCCGTACACAGCAAAAAGGCATCCCCATCCTCAATAGGCACCACATCGCTGTAACTGGCATCCCGCTGTTCATCGCCCATGCCTAATGCAAAATAGAGCAGGTTACTGTTAATGCCTTCTGTCTGGTGCCCGGCATCTTTCATTTGCTGAATCAGGCTGTGGTCTGTGGTCACGTGGTAGAGATAGCCCCGACGAAACAGGTAAAGCCGACTGTCGCCTGCATGCGCCCAGTAGGCCAGTTCATAGTCTCTGTCGATAAACAAACTCACCAGCGTGGTGCCCATCCGGCTGTGCTGACTGTTTGCCTTTTGCTGTTGCCGAATGGCGCCATTGGCATAATTCACGTAATCGCGAATGGTTTGCGCATCGAGATGCGCATTGCCATCAAAGGCTTCCATCAGGCTACTGCGTGCAATTTTTGCTGCCACGTCACCGCCGGGAAACCCTGCCACACCATCACACACCACAAAGCAAGCCGAACGCTCGCCGATGCTCTCACCGGTTTGATCCTGATTGCTGGCGCGGTCGCCCTGATTCGACGTGGAAGCAGTAGAGATATTCATGCGTCATCCGTGTGGGTTTGTGAGTCTTTATACTGATTTACTTCCATGTCGTACGCGTGCAAGAAGGCTTCGCCAAACAAGGTATGGAAGTCATCTTCAATTTCACCGGCAGTTTCGCCATAGCGCTGGATAAAATGCTCCCACAGCGCGGCTTTACGGCTGCCGGGTAGTCCAATGCGCGATACGGAACCGTTTTGACGCGCTTCTTCTTCGAGCTGATCGGGGTTAAAGGACTGCAGCATGGAAGCAATAATGGCGCGAATACCGGCAATCATCCCTAACTGGTGCGCCTGGAGGTCAATCAGTGCGTCACGCACGGCCTGGCGTGGCGGCATAAAACCTGGCATACGGCTGCCAAACATCTGCATCAATACGGTTTTACCTGACGGCAGCAGCTTAAAAGGGTTGTTAGCATCATCCAGGATCACGGTCATGTCGGCTTTTACACCGCGTTTTAAAATCGACCGGGAAGATAGCAGTGCCACCGTTCCCTGCGAGAACATGCTGAGCATCTGGCCGAACTGCCGCATCTGCTCGCGATCGAACTGCGGTGTCGGTTGCAGATCCTGCAGGCCCATACCTTCCAGCAGTGCATCCAGTAACTCGCCCTTTAAGGCATCACCGCTACTGGCATTGCCACTCTGCTCGGTCCCACCGCTGTTATTGTGCGAGGCAACCGGATCGATGCGCAGCCGCCCTTTTGGCGTGGGCGAAGGCGTGCGTTGCACCGCCTGCGGTGTTGGCAAGGTAATGCCGCCGTAATCAATCGGGCTTTGCGCTCCTTCAGGCTGGGCAGGCTGCGGTTGAGGATCGAAAGCGGGATCGTGAGTGGCCTGTGTTTCAGTGTGATCAAACAGCGGTGAACTGCTTAAATCAGCCAACTCAACCGGTGCAGTATCCAGGATATCTGGCATCGGCTGGTGATTTTCTTGCGGCTGTAATGGCGCCGCTTGATGGAGCTCTTTCTGCTGCAAGGGTGCAGACTGATGGTTTTCTTTCGGCTGCGATGGCGCAGCCATAGGTTGCGAAACCGGCATATCTGGCTGAGCCAGCGGCACTGCACCGCTCATCATTAACCCCAGCGGATCGTCATGATGACGCGGGTCCGGCGTGGCCTGGCTGCCAAACAGATTTAACGGGTCCACGTCCGTGGAGGTTTCCTCTATTTTGGGCTGCCCTTGCGCATTTTGTTTTGCCGACAAGGTGCTGGGCGTGCGGTCATCAAAAATGCTTTCCTGAGCAAACAGCGCATCCTCTTCATCAAACAGGCTGCTTGTCTTAGGTTGCTGACCGATATCCAGCGGTTTATCGCTCATTAACTGAGCCAGCGGATCTTCGGGATTACGGTTTGCCGCTGTAGAGGTTAACGGATTTGCCTCCGGCATTTCTGGCGCAGCACTTTTACGTTTCGATAAGTCATCAGAAATTGAAAACTCTTTGGCAAGGCTGTCCCAGATCTCGCTGGGAATGGCAGCCGTGCTGGCAGCCGGCGCCTGTACAGGGACCGCATTGGGTACGGGCTGCGGCTTAGGTGCGGCTGCAGCGGTCAACGGAGGCTGCTGCGATTGCTGCTCGCCATTAAGATCGTTAACCAGCAGGCGATAGTCGTCGATGCCGAGAATATCTCCGTCCTGCAACTCCACCTGACGTCCACGCTCAAGCGGGATGTCATTCAGCAGCACGCGCGTAACGTTACCGCGGTTGGTCAGGCGACATTCGCCCTCTGCAGTAATATGCACGATAGCCTGCAGGCGAGAAATAGTGCGATCGTCGTCGGGCAATATCAGATTATTATCCACGCCTCGACCGATAGTGCCGCCTGGAGGAAGAAAATCGAAACTGATTTGCGGCGGTTCATGGCCGGGTTTAGCGGTTATTATCGTAAAGCGCATCACGGATTCCTGCGGTTAGCTGTTCGACATCTATATCGCGCGTCTCTCGGGGAGAAAGGCGGGATATAGAAGCGTAGTCAATGGTACGGAAGATAAACGCAACCCTAATGTTGCAGATAGCCATCCGTGAAAGTTAATCGTAGGGCATTTCTGATAATTCTTTCGTGCGTAACTCATCAAGCCTGGCGACGCACTCGTTATTAAATACGGTGTGCGCATTGCTGCCTTTATCTGCGGGATGCGCATATAACTGGCACTGCTCGTCACGGTAGGCTAACCAGTGACGCTGGGATTGAATAAACAGGTTCTGGTAGTTCTTTTTAGCTTGAGGTTCACTTTGAAAAACATGTTCGATACGTTTTTTCGTCGCCCCGTAGGCCTGATTTAAATCGTCTTCTGCATGTGCCCGGTTATTCTCGGCACAGCTAAACACATCGGCATCACTGGTCTTTTTAGCGCAGTCATCAAGGGCGTAAACGGCGGAAGAAAAACCAAACATGATAAAAGTCGCACATCCCAAAAAAGATATCTTCATTTTTTATATTGACCTGTTTTACAGATGTAAAAGCGCATTGTTTAACTGATGTCAGACTACGGTGAGGAACTCGCCTATCAGGGCAAGGCGCAACTCAGGGCATTGTCCTGTAAAGGGTTCGCAGTTCCTTGATCGATTTTGCTCCTGAAGCTCCAATTTTCCTCGTCAGCGGCTCATTGATAGTGATCGAGTGATTGGTCAGGTCGACAGAAACGATGATGGCTTCCTGTGCTGTCGTATTGGGAGACGCAACGTCATATATCACCGCGATGATGACTTTATTATCTTTTTCATCGAGCATGCCGACAGAGCGAGTCGCATGACATGTTTCCGCTTCCCAGTCACCGAATCCAATTGTTGGTAAAACACGCTCTGCCTGATGAGCGTTGTTTGACCAGGCGACAAAACACACGTCCTTATCTTGTGAGTCGAAACCCTGCCCGGCAATAAAACTGCCCAGAACTTTGCCTTCATTAACCAGATGAAAACTTTGGTGTGGAACTGGAGAACCGCCCTGAATGCCTTTATCAGACGATAATTTATAAATACTTTTCTGATAGGGCGCATCCGCTATAGGAGCAAGGGAAAGCGCAGCCAATACGTGAAAAGGGGTTAACAGCGATAAAAACATTAGTACATAGCGCATAATATTTTATGTATCCATTGACGTAATGACCACTTGAATGGTGAAAATATCATTGCACCACTATAACGTCATATCAGCCTGTTAAAAAATCAGTATGGCAGCAGTTTAAGTACGGCCGTACGCTCAGTATCCATTCGATAAATGCAGAGATTCGTTGTGACAGCATATGGATTACTGCCTTCTTCTGCAGCAAAAGCTTCAAGATGACATTGACCATCCCTGAATTTAAGCCAATTACGCTGCGTATCAACCACAATCCCGGCATACTGCTCACCCAGTTTTTTTGAGAGCCGTACATTTTTACAATGCGCTCTCTTGCAAGACCCTATTCGTGATTTAACTCTTTTTCAGCCTGGCTTTTGTATTTAACAGAACATTGATATAGCTCGACATCATTACTTGTTTTAGAACACGGTGTTTCTGCGAAGCAGGAAGCTGAAAAAACAGCGATTGAAGCCACGAAAAACGCTGCGTAAATTTTCATTACTCACTCGACTCCGAAAGTTACAGATCTCATCTCATCAACAAGCGTATTAAGGTAAAGAAAGCGCGCTCGCTTATCTTAAAAGACTCACTTAAACAGGCACTGATCATTTCATTGCTTTGCCAACTCAACGAGTTCATCAACACGATCTTGCATTTTTTTCTTAAGACATGCTGGATTAACAGAACACGCATTTCTTTCGTCAAGCCAGCGTTTCTGTGTTTGACGGAGCTCGACTGAACGTGATTTGACATCAACCCCTGTATTCACAATTTGCTTTAACGCCACATTGTATGCCTCGGCCACGCTTACATCCCAGGAGGACAGATCCGAATCATGACAGATGGATTTTTCACTGTCGTTTGTAGCTCTTGCGCAGGCGAACGAAGGTTGCAATTTGGCATTGTTAGCGAGTTTTTTTAGTAAAAGATAAGACTGGTTATCCCAGTTCAGGAATATTGACTCTTCATCAAGTTTTACAAGCCAGTGTTCGCTATTTTCACCCGACAGGGTGATTTTTCCATTCTGACAATGAATGCGATAAGGACGAATTTCTAACGTTCCTTTGATGGGAAGAGCATAGCTTTTAGCCGGATCGGAGAGCTGCCCTTCTGTCGTCCTGCTCATCAAAGAGTTTATTGATGTCACGTCCATGGAATCATAATCTGGCAAGTCACAGTGACTAGCTGTTGGTATTGACGTTTTTATTATATCCGGAGTGAATTCAAAAATACGTTCTCTCAGCGTCGGGTCATCAGAAATTAGCGCCATCAGGTTTGTAGAAGTGGAATCTTCGTTAACATAAACATGTTCAACTTTCCAATTACCATCAAGTTTTAAAACACGTCCCTGTTCAGCAGAACACAGTAACGGCATAACCAGCGAAGCGATAAAAACGAATAAAAAACTGATTCTCAGCATAATGCTCGCCTGGAAGTGAAATAACGCAATGAAGCTTACTTTTAATTCAATAATTAGCCGTAAGGGACTTTTTTAATTTTAGTGATTCTTTCTCTATCCAGATCTGCTACACAGATTCTTCTGTATGCCATACTTGCGTCCGAATTTTTTTCCGCTGCCATTGAAGCTAACTCACAATCGCCATCACGGTATTTAAGCCAAGAGCGCTGTGATTCAGTAAAAACTCGCAAATACTCATCTCTGTCTTTAACGGAACCACTGTAAACATCATTAATTCTTTTTTTTGCCGCCTGATATTCTTTATTTAAAGACAACTCAACGACGTTCACTTCATTATTAATACATTCGTAGGTTTCTTGTACAACATTATTATCAATACAGGCAACTTTTTCTGAAGCTGATGCATTGGTATAAAAAAATAAAGTTATGACACTCAAAAATAATGTTTTCATTTTTATACCTGTCTGTTTGCTCTGTTCAAAATCAAAAAACAAAGCCTGGAGAAATATTTTATTTTTTCAGCATCACTCTCATTTCAGCGATTGACTTTATTCCAGAGTTTTGAAATTTCTCGGTTAAACCTTTGTCGAAAATGATCTTTCCTGTTGAGAGATTAAAATCGAGCACATAATAATCAATACCATAACCGTCGTTGTGATTAGCAGGCAATTCGATTTGGTAAATAGTTGCAATTTTAACATGATCTTCATTCTGCTGAGAAATGACACCTACCGCATAAATCTCATGGCAGCCTACTGTCTCCCAATCCCCATGACCTATCGTTTCAATAAACTGGTCTATAACTTTGCCATTTCTAGACCAGGCGATGAAACAAACAGGTTGCGTCGTATTAATCCACGCTCTTCCCTGAATCAAGGCTCCCACTTCTTTATTGCCATTATAAAGATGGAATGTTTGACTATGGTTAATTTCAGCACGTTTCAGGTCAGGAGTTTCAATTTGCTCAATGAGAAGACTCTCATCCGGAAGTGACCTAAAGGGTGAAATTGTTAAGCCAGCAAAACTTAAAAAACTAGAGAGCATAATTGCCAGCCCAAAAGTTATTATTTTCATTTTATTCATTGACCATACTAATTAAGTGCATAAACAAAGGAAAACAAAAGAAAACCAAAAACCGCAGTGAGTATAAATATAACTCTATAAAGAAAAACCAAAGAAGCTATCCATCTTGTCAATTCCTCTGGTTGCGACTGGATAAAAACATAAGCGTTTTCTCTTACATCTTCATTTTGTCTGAATTTCATTTTCACACCTTTTTGAAGGCGATGTAAATATGAGAGCTTTTGATAATTTGCATAAAAACCCAAGTTGCTCGCAAATTTGGTACTAGTATCGAGCTGAAGACCTGCGCTATTAAATTCACGGATTATTTTTGTGTATTTAGCACTATTTTTTTTAAAAAAAAGAGATGCGAAAACATGTAAAAAACCAATAAGGAAGAATAAAAAAACAATCGTATACATGGTGATGTCATATAATGTCATAAAATCTTATCCATGATTAAGTCTACAGCTTTTCCACCGGCCTCACCAAAACCATATCCACCTGCGGCACCACCAACTATGCCACAAGCCAAGGCTCCAACTCCACCGGTTGCGACTCCCAGCGCAACGCATGCGCCTGTAGCAAGTGAAGCTGACAAAGCCCCACCATAAAAACCAGCCAGTGTACTTCCTGCAAACTTCGAATATTCTTTTACAGCAACTTTAGTACACTCATTCTCGCGGTCAATTGTGCATCCTTTATATACATCATTAGTTGTGTTCAATGCACTAAAACCGATAGCAACCCAGCCTCCATACTTCATGAATTTTGCGGCCTTAGCAGCTGCATCAACGTAGGTTGAGTATCCTCGAATAGCACCTACACCTGCCGTTTGCCAGTCATGCACTATTGATGAACTTGAAAGATTTAATGCATGTTTTAATTGTTCATAAGGCTGTAATCGCAATGCTAATCGAGAAAAGCGATTAAGTAGAACTTCTAATTCATTGAAAAGGCGACGTCGTTCGATGAAAAATTGCTCGCCAATAAGTGTCCCTGCTGTTAGGTACTGATTCCGATAGGCATTTTCAATAGCTTTCAACTTATTACCTATCTCTGAAAAATATTTTTCACCGGCATCACCGATTAATCCTACGCCCTTATCCATAAAATTCGTTATTGCAGCAATTGAATCATAATGGCGGTGAAAAAAATTTGCATCCTCTACAGACATGGTAGCCAGGCTATTATTAGTATGCTTTTTTGCAGCATTGAGAGAATTAATTACTGCTGGATTATTTTTCCCGTTGGGATCTGCAACTATAAGCATCTGGCCAGGCTTTGCCCACACGATGTCTGCGTTCAATTGCAAAAAATAATTTTTTGCTGAAAGATTACGATTACCAAATAAGAACATTGCTTGCTCAGTCAAGCTACCGGGACGTTGAACTACGCAAAAGCCAGGCTCGACATTGCTTTTTCCTGCCATATAAACCCCACGAACGCGTTAGCTTTGATATAGGTTGATATCAATGATAATAGTTGAATCGGCTTATTAGAAATCTATTGAATGAAGCGGCCCTAAGGCCGCTTTGAAATATATTACGCTTCTTTGTTCTCTTTGATATTCCAGCCAGCGCTGCTTTCTGCGCCTTTGCCACCGGAAGAACTCTGCTCCCAGTACTGCTGTTTCACTTTCGCAGCCTGGAATGCATAGGTCACGCCCAGGGTATCGTCGTGCTCAGAGCCCACGAACTGTACGTTGGTAACCAGCACATCTTCCAGGGTGATGCGGGTGTACTCGATTTGCGTACCGCCAGCCTTGCAAACTGAAACTTCAACCTTAGTGACGTGCTTACCACTGGCACAGTTTTTCAACAGCGCAGTGACAGCCTTGTCGATTTTGGCATTAATATGCAGGTCGTTGAAGTTTACTTTACCAGCACCGCCGCCGCCGCCCACGCTCATATTACCCGGCTGATTAGCTCCCCAGGAGAAAGAGGTAATATCAATCCAGCCGGTATGGTTTGAATCTTTAGATTCACCAGTAATACCGTCTACCTTCAAATACATATCAATAGCCATAATATTTACTCTTCGTTATGGAAAAAGTTGTCGCTTTCGAAAAAGCATCTATATGGCAAAGAGAAAAGCATGGGGCTGAATAAAACAGTCCATATTTTACTTTTGCCTCGACTCGGGAGGTTGCTACAGGCTCTCCGAAGTATCCCACCACAATTAACCGCTATAGCAGGAGATTTTTTTGCTGTATTCGTATTTCAAATTAATGTCATTGTGCAAAAAGCCATGACAATTATGGGGCAACCCGATTATGTTGCGCACTTTGTTTCAAGAAAATTACTCTGCTGGAACAAAGTCAAAAAAAACGATTAAAGAAGCCCAAATAATTTTCAGCTCGCCAAAGCCGACATTTTTATATTTTAAACACAGGTCGATCATTATACTGATAAATGTATGATGAAAGCTTCCAGCCATTCGCCAAAGGCATCACTTTAGGAAAAGGTTTATTCCGCTTCATCAGCATAATCAAAGTATGAGGGACGACATACATCAGCCATTTTTTTACATACGGCATGTTTTCATGCTTTAGTGCAGTTGCTCGCAAGAAGCACGCTCCGAAGAGCGTGCTTAGCGTTTCAACGATTAGTTTTCGTTCGACTTCAGCGAAGGCAGTTTCGATACCAGACGCAGCGAAACGGTTAACCCTTCCAGCTGGTAATGCGGACGCAGGAAGAATTTCGCGGCGTAATAACCTGGGTTGTCTTCCTGCTCTTCCACATTCACCTCAGCCGCAGCCAGTGGCTTGCGTGATTTGGTTTCCTGAGAAGAGTTAGCCGGGTCACCATCAACATAGTTCATGACCCAGTCATTCAGCCAGCGTTCCATTTCGTCGCGCTCGCGGAACGAACCGATCTTGTCGCGCACAATACACTTCAGGTAGTGAGCGAAACGGCAGCAGGCGAACAGATAAGGCAGTCGCGCTGCCAGACGCGCATTGGCGGTGGCGTCAGCATCGTGGTACTCCGCAGGTTTTTGCAGCGACTGGGCGCCGATAAAGGCGGCAAAGTCAGAGTTTTTGCGGTGAACTAACGGCATAAAGCCATTCTTCGCGAGCTCGGCTTCGCGGCGATCGCTGATGGCGATTTCCGTTGGGCATTTCATGTCTACGCCGCCGTCATCGCTTGGGAACGTGTGGCAAGGCAGATCTTCAACCGCCCCACCCGACTCCACGCCGCGAATGGATGTACACCAGCCGTATTCTTTGAACGAACGGTTGATGTTGGCCGCCATGGCATAAGCCGCGTTGGTCCAGCTGTAGTTGCTGTGGTCGGAACCGTCGGTCTGCTCTTCAAAATCAAAGCTGTCCACGGGGTTGGTGCGAATACCGTAAGGCAGACGAGAAAGGAAGCGCGGCATCACCAGGCCCAGATAGCGGGCGTCCTCAGACTCGCGCAGGCTGCGCCAGGCAGCATATTCGGTATTCTGGAAGATTTTGGTCAGATCGCGTGGATTCGCCAGTTCCTGCCAGGATTCCATCTGCATTACGCTTGGGGCTGTCCCGGTGATAAACGGACAGTGTGCTGCAGCACCGATACGCGCCATTTCGCCCAGCAGCTCGACGTCCTGCGGGCTGTGATCGAAATAGTAGTCGCCCACCAGGCAGCCAAAAGGTTCACCACCAAACTGGCCATATTCCTGCTCGTAGATTTTCTTGAACAGCGGGCTCTGATCCCAGCCCACACCTTTATAGCGTTTCAGGATGCGGCTCAGCTCCTGCTTGGAGATGCTCATAAAGCGAATCTTGAGCATCTCATCAGTTTCGGTGTTATTCACCAGATAGCTCAGACCACGCCAGGCGCTTTCCAGCTTCTGAAACTCTTCGTGATGAATAATCTGGTTAACCTGCTGAGACAGCTTTTCGTCAATCTCAGCGATCAGCGCCTGAATGGTGCGGTAGGCATCGCTGGACATGGTCACGGTGTTTTCCAGCGCCTGCTGCGCCAGGGTTTTTACCGCGCTTTCTACAGCTTCGCGTGCCTGGTCGCTTTTAGGACGAAATTCTTTGTTCAGTAACGCGCTGAATTCATCCTGACTAAAGCTGGCACCGCCCTGCGATTGTGGTTGTTGAGAAGTCTGGTTCATTACTGCTCCTCCTTACCTTCAGGGGTATCCGTTTGCTTAGGCACGTGTGACAGTGCCTGCAGCAGTGTCGGATCCTGTAAAATCTTGCCGATCAGCTCTTCGGCGCCGTTTTTGCCGTCCATATAGGTCAGCAGGTTGGAGAGCTGGGTACGTGCTTCAAGCAGGCTGTTTAGTGGATCGACTTTGCGGGCAATGGCATCAGGAGAAAAATCGTCCATGCTTTCGAAGGTCAGATCGATGTTCAGTTTGCCGTCACCGTTCAACGTATTGTCTACCTGGAATGCCGCACGTGGCTTCATGGCTTTCATACGCTCATCGAAATTGTCGATGTCGATTTCCATGAATTTACGGTCGTCAACGCTGGCCTGCGGCTCCAGCGGTTTACCGGCTAAATCGGCCAAAACACCCATGATGAATGGCAGCTGAATTTTACGTTCTGCGCCATAGACTTCCACGTCATATTCAATCTGAACGCGTGGCGCGCGATTGCGGGCGATAAATTTCTGCCCACTGGACTTCATTGTTGGCATGGTTCTCTCCATAAATAATGCGCGGGTATAGGCTCGCAGGAGGCGCGCAGGTCTCGCTGCGTAAAGGCTTGACTGTTAGCTTAGTCGCGGCGTCCAAAAATGTTTTCTAACTGATGCACACCATCGGGCGCGAGATCGCGAATGATGTCCATAAAATCGAGTTCGATAAGGCGCTGTACCCGGTCAATCATCAGCGGTGCCGGGTGGCTCGGCTCATGCTGACTAAAGTACTGTTTGACTTTTTCCAGCATAAGTTGGGCTTCTGCCCGCGAATTCAGTTGGGCACTGCGCCAGTCGGTAGCCGCACGTGGTGCAGCGACGCTGGGCTGCTGCTCAGTTGCGGGTGCGGATTGCATCGCCGCCGCCAGGGAGTGTAACGATTCCATATCCGTGGCCTGACAGCGCTCATTCAGCATTGCCATGCTGCGTTGCAGCTGGCTCATATCCGGCAAGGCCGTTTCATCCAGCTTTTCAATCACGATGCGGCGAATATTTTGCAAACGCTCGGCAATGTTTTGAATCGCTGCGATGCCCAGTTGTTCCCCTCGTGCCAGTTCGTCATTCAGACGCGGCAGTCCACCCGGATAATCTGGCACCTCTGTTTTACTGCCGTCACACAGCGCCGAAGCATCACGCAGCGTAATACCGTCGGACGCATAGCGCATGAGCCATGACTGACGAACGGCGGCCGTGAGTGCCGACTGGTCGCCCAGCACAGCCAGCGCGTTGATGCGGTAAAACGGATCGTGCTCGCCGTCTTCTTCAAGGCGAGGCCAGAGCGGTTCCCAGAACTGCAACATCGCCTGTTCAATCAGTTGCAGGCCCTGTGCATAGCCCGGTAACCCTTTCAGGCGCGTCCAGGCATGTGTCAGGGTCAGCATGACACGCAGGTCTTTGCTGCGGCTCATCAGTTCCAGTGCAAGCTTTTCAACTTTGTTCCAGTCCGCTGGCTCAGCCGGAATAATGGTGTTACCGAACTGCTGTTCGGCTTTTCCCACGCTGGCCTGCTCCATCGCCTGAAAGTCCGCGTCGTACTCCAGGTTTTCACCGCACGGATTATCATGGCTTACCGGTATCAGCAACGTGTCAATATCAATACTCATCCGCTTCGCCTCAGGATTCAAACATCGGGGGATAAAGTCCGTTTCGTCCCGGCTTTGCACCGCCTGCCGGATCAAACAACAGGGAAAATAACTGCGCGGTTAAGTTTCCACTGTGGACATGGGTATAAAGCGGAAAACCGTCGCTCTGATTCGTCCACCAGAAACTGGTCTGGAACTGCGGATCAAAGCTTTGAGACGGCAGATGCCAGCTCAGTGTTGAATCCTGTTCACCGTTGCCGATCACCGCCAGAATATCTGATGACGCCTCATCCTGCTGAGGCTGCGGCAGTGGAATGCTCAACAACGCCTGATCAAACTGTTCGGGCGTACCGCCATCCTGAACCGCCCGCAATAAGGTATTTCCCATCTGGTGATACCAGTCGCCTGAACGCGTCAGCAACAAAGGCATCCACTCCGCTGGGGTAAAATAGCGGAGGGCACAGAGGGGATAATGGCGACCCACGCTATCGCGTGCGGCCGTCAGACAGCCCATTTGAATCAGCTGCGTACCCAACATCGGTGGTACCACAAAATTCCACACCGGGGCTTTAAGAAAAGCCCGAGAAGGCGCATTTTCGCCTTCAGCACTGGTCTTCCAGTGGTGCAATCCCACCTGAAACCAGTTAGACCACTGGCGCTGCAAGGTATCGGGAAAGCGTCGTTTAACAAAATCACCCGAACTAGGCAGTTTGCCGTACCAGCCAGGTGCTGCGTAATGGGTCATAGTCAGGTCCTGTTTCAGGGACAGCTAAATGCGGGTAGCTGGAAAGGATTACGAATGCTGCCTGGCGTGAATGACAGCGTCACATTATGGCCGTCCACACTAAAGCTGGCTTCGCGAGTCAGTCCACCTACCGACGTCACCCGTGCGCGATCAAAGAAGCGATTAAGCGCCCATGGGCCGCTGGTGGTCAGGGTTGAGGTCGTGCCGTTCGTTAGCCCCAGTTGCATGCGCACCTGACTGGTTCCACCTGGTCCGGGCCAACTCACTAACTGCACTGCCTGTGGTCCATGACTGTAGCGCAAAATCTGTCCATCGACATCCAGCGTCATATTCAGGATATCGTTATCCATCTTCACCGTCCGTAACGTGACGCGGAAGGATGGCGTAGTGGCCCCATTGGCAAAGAAGGCGTCGCGAATCGACTGCGCCTGCTGGAAAGGACGCAGCAAGGCTTCGCCACCTGGCAAGGTTTTGCCATCAATGCCGGGCGTGAAGCGCCATGCCGCGCGCGTGGTATCCACTTTGCTGGCCAGATTATCGCGGAAGAAGCTGTCCATCAGTCCGGTTCCCGGCGCAAACATGCGCGCCAGGTCATCAGGCGTGACTTCGCTGCGTGCATTCCGGACCAGCGGGTAACGGCCTGCTATCGCCTGACGGCAGAAGCTGCCGACTTCCATGGTGATGCGCTTGCGAACGTTATCCATGTCGCGACGCTGTGCATCGCTGCTGGCGCCCACTGCCATGCCTGACACCATATTTTGCAGTGAACCGGGCAAACGTCCGGCGCTGGCCTGCAAACGGCTAATGGCATCACTCGCCGGCGGTGGCATACCGCTATTCGCGGCATCCTGCACGGCAGTGAGATAGCGATAGAGATCGTCGATCTGCTTAAGAAAATCATCAACGGCCAGGACCTTACTGCCCTGCTGTAACGGCTGTGCCAGCTCGATGACAGGTGCAAAGTGCGCGGTCACCGCCTGCTCGGGCGTTTGCTGCACCACCGCCTGCTCGCCGTTTGCGCGCGGCGAGGTAAACAGTGCCTGCAGCGTTCGTGTGGCGCTGTTATCCGATGACGCGGCCGTATCTTTGGCATTCTTGTCTTCAGGCTGCGCCCGGGTGAGCGTGAGCTGTTTGCTCAGGTTAATCACTAACTGCCGCAGCGGCGAATGATTCCCTGACAGCAGGCGCGCCGTATTAATACGTTGGGTCAAATCGGCGCTGCTGTTGAGTTGAATATCGCTGAGAAACTGCTCCCACTGGCGGATGTAATCCTGAATATAGAGCTGGCGCACCGCAAGGTCGGTTTGTTTGCCGTCTTCATGGGCCGTCTCTGCACCCAGCACCCAGATATCGTCTTTGTAGAGCGCATCCGTGACCGGCGCGATCTGTTTATCCACATGGTTCCAGTAGCCGTCTGGCGTAAAGAGCCCGGAAACACCTTCATTGACAGACTTACCGCTTTTACGGGAAAACACCAGTTCACTTTGCGGTCCACCCAGCGCGGACAAGGTAACCGGTGACATTGAGCCATCGCGTTCCAGCAGGCGTTTCAGGCGTCCGTAAACGCGCTGTGACAGCGGCATCTGACTAATCAGCGCCTGCTCGCGCTTTACCAGCGCATCATCCTTCGCATAGGGCGAGGACTGAATCTGCGTTTCCAGTAGCTGTTGCAGGTGCCACGCCAGCTGTTTCACCTCAGCCTGAGTCACGTCCTGCGGCAATTCACGTGAGATGTTTAACATCATCCACGCCTGAAGAAACTTACCGTCATAGTGTTTTGGCTGGTACAGCATCTGATAAGCCTTAAGCGCCTCATAGCTGTAGTCAGCGTCACTTCCCGTATCATTGCGTAACCAGCGGGTGATATTCTGCGCAACCTGCGGCATCAGCAGCTGTTTCAGCGCCCTTTCGTACAAGGCCTGGGTCGCATCACTGACTTCCGTTCCGCGATACAGCCCCATCCGGCGCGTGAGCGGCGGATGCTCCAGAGAAAAGGAGGCGCTTTCAGGCAGGTGCAGCAGCGTATTGAGGTAAGGCACCAGTGCAAAGAGGTTGCCGTTCACCTCTTTTTGTAACTTGTCACCGAGCTGCTCGACCTGGGGGCTTTTCGCCGCCATCTCCTGCAGGTAGGTTTTGTTTTTGTTATAGCTCACCAGCCACAGTGCACCGGCAATGAGTACGATAACCAGTAACGCCAGATAACCCGACCACAGGCCCACGCGGTTACGTAGCTCCCACCAGCGGTTACTGCCGGCCAGACCGGACTCCTGGAAGATGACATTTTCCAGCACGCCCTTAAGGAAAAAGCTCTGCCCTTTGTTTTGAGGGATCGGCGCGTCTTTATCCACTTTGTCCCAACTGCCCGACTCACTCTGCTGCTGGCCTGGCAGATGCAGGGCGCGCGTGAGTTCACCCATTACGCGGTCAAAGGGTAAGCCTTCCTGCGTACCGCTGGCAAAGTAGATGCCGCGCGGGGCGAACTGCGTTTCGAAATCGGAACGCGCAAACAGAATATCCAGCGCCTCAGCCAACTGAGGGCGCAATGCCGCAAACTCCTGTGGAAACAGGTAGCTTTCGGCACGTGCCTGGGCATCACTTTCCGCCAGCAGTACATCGGCCAGTCCGGCATCCAGGCGCTGCTGCAGCAGCGAATATTCCTGCTGAAACTGGCTGCTGAGTTCAAATTCAGCCGTTGATGCTTTGGCCCACGGAAAGGTAAAACCCCAAATCTGCTCGCGCTGTGCCTTATCCAGGCTGGCAAAATAGCTGCGGAACCCCTTTAACAGGTCGGTTTTGGTGACCAGGACATACACCGGAAAGCGAATACCGAGCCGATCGTGTAACTCCATCAGACGCTGGCGCAGCGCCACGGCCTGATTGCGCATGGCCTCGGGCGACTGTGATAACAGGTCTGCCACGCTCAAGGTGACGATGACGCCGTTAACCGGCTGACGGCCACGGTATTTACGCAGGAGTTCGAGAAACTGATGCCATTCGCCGGCATCGCGCTCCTGCTGGCTCTCCTGCGTGGTATAGCGCCCCGCCGTATCCAGCAGCACGGCTTCGTTAGTAAACCACCAGTCACAGTTACGCGTCCCGCCGATCCCACGTAGCGCAGCCTTACCGAACTTGTCCGCCAGTGGGAACTGCAAGCCAGAATTCACCAGAGCGGTGGTTTTACCGGCACCTGGCGCGCCGATGATCATGTACCAAGGCAGTTGATAGAGATATTGATGACTGAAGCGCTGCGCCCAGAAAGGCGCACCTTTGCTGCTCTGCCGCTGGAAGTGTGCTTTTTTCAGCATCTCAGTCGCTTCAGAGAAGCGGCTGGCCAGCACCTGATCTTCACTGGTCAGTCGCTTGCGGTCTTCTTCCGGCGTATCCGATTTGCTGGTTTCCAGGCTGGACATCAGCTTACGGTTGAGCCAGTAGTTATAGACACGCGGAATCGCCTGGCTCAGGCCCCAGACAACATAGAGCAGCGCAATACTGATTACGCGGTTCTGTTCTGACTCCAACGGACGGGAGTCCACAATCGAGAACACCGGGCCAATGACCCAGATAATAAACGAAAGTGCGGTGATACCGACAAAGCCCCAGGCCAGACGGCTGGTCAGTACCGCAAATAGTACATTCAGCATGGATTAGTTCCCTCTCGCCAGGCCGTTAACTTCAGCTTGCGTCGTATCAGGTGCAACCTGCAGCGTAATTTCAACACGACGATTACGCGCGCGATTTTCTGCACTGGTATTCGGCACCAACGGATGCGTTTCACCCCGCCCTTCCGCTTTAACGCGTGATGGTTTTGCCAGCTGTTTTTGTAACAGCGTCTGAACAGACTGGGCACGGGCCAGAGACAGCTCATAGTTGGAGGCAAATCGGGCACTGCGAATCGGTACGTTATCGCTGTAGCCCACCACCAGGATTTTCCCGCTGACGTTATTCATGGCTTCAGCTACACGCTGGATAACGGCATCATAACGTCCGCGAACCTCTGTCGAACCGGATGCGAACAAGCCATCGCCTTTCAGCGTCACCACACTTTGATCTGCCTCATCGCGCACGGCCACCAGGCCTTCGTCGATTTCAGGTTTCAGGAATGACTTCAGGTTCAGTGACGGCGGCGGCGGCGGTGCCGGATTACGAATCTGCACTTCTGGCAGCGTCGTTTGGTAGATTTTGGCCAGCACGGGCGAGGTGTAATCCCCCAGACGCCAGTTCAGCACGATATAGAACAGGCAGGCAGCCAGGCCCGCCAGAGCCGCACAGGCCCACAGCGGAATCATGGGGCGCCAGAGTTTACGCAGAACCGGCTGATCGGTCGGATGCGGCGACAAGGCGGCGGCAAAGCTGCCCCTGACGCTCCTGATCATCTGCAACAGACGCTGTTTAATCGTATCCAGTTGCGAGCGTCCATTATCCAGAACCCGATAGCGCCCTTCAAAACCAAGCAGTAAGCAGAAATAGATCAGCTCCAGTAACAGGATGTGCTGACGCGGGTTTTGCGACAGTTTCGCCAGCAGTTGGAAGAATTTCTCCCCGCCCCAGGTTTCGTTGTGGAAGGTTACCAGTAAGCCATTACTGGTCCACACGCCACGGCTTCCCCAGGGCGTCAGTGCTGCGGCTTCATCAAGCGCCGTACACAGACAATAGCGCGCGCCAACGATCACCTCATAGCTCAGTCCGGACTGCTGGCAGGCCAGCTCGAAACGGCGGATCTGGTCAATCAGCTGTTGACGTAAACGTGCGGGATCGTCATGGGAGACGGAGTGACGAATCTGTGGAATCGCGTTAATCAGCGGATTCGCTGCAGCCACCAAACTATTCTGGTGGCTAAGATCCTGCTGAAAAGCATCACTGTTCGGTTTATTTTGTTCCTGCATCATGCCTGCTCAGTTTGAATTATTCTGACTGACTGCGAATGGCCCAGAACTCCATGTTCAGGCCCGGAAACTCACCGGCAAGGTGCAGCGCGAAGGCACCCGATCGCTCCATCTCCTGCCATAGCTCGCTGTTCTTATCCAGCTCAAAATAGCTGTATCCTGCGTGCCATGGGATCTGCGGTGGCGCCCCCGGCATGGCTTTCAGGGCAAGGCCTGGTAGCTGCAGTTGGACGAGATCGCGAATTTTGGTGACGGGGGCGACTTTCATCTGCGCCGGGAAATGCGTTTTCAGCGCGTCGGCCGGGACGTTTGCTTTTACGGCCAGCACAAAACCGAATTCACGCACCATGCTGTTATCCGGCACGGTCGCCACATTCAGGCCGTGTGAGCGTTGCGTCAGCGGCAACTGAATGGCGCTCTCTTCCATCACCTGCGACAGGCCCTGACGAAGCAATAGCGTCAGGCGCGAGAAGCAGCCCTGCAGGTCGTCGTGGTCATAGAGAGGGAAAGCATCCGGCGTACGCGCCTCTGTCCACGTTGCCAGCTCAGCAGCCAGCTGCAGCCAGTGGCTGTAGAGGGTTTCGGGATGTAATAACGGCAGATGCTGCAGATGCGCATGAAGGCCCAACTGGCGGTTAAGCAACGCCAGCAGCATAAAATCAACCATATCCGCGCTGTTAAAGCGGCCCGTTCCGGGTGCGCGCTGGCTCAGCTGCTGGCTACGTTGTTGAATCATGCCGTGCAGGTCGGTCATCATGCTCTGAAGCGGACGACTGCCAGCAAGGGTTAACGTGGGAGGGATATAATCATTGTCTAAACGGATATGGTTGTCGCTGCGCTTTTCAACGATCTGAGCAACGCCCATCGCCGTCCATTCCGCCGTGAGATCCTGCTCCAGCATCAAGCGGAGGCGTAGCTTGCCAAACTGAACGGTGGCCGTTCCGACAGCCTGCGCATTGTCATCTTCAACTTCCGCTTCCCAGGCCAGATAGCGAGCCAGCGAATCAGGCGCGTCCTGAAACGTCACCGCCTCGCGACCATTGCGGCGAGCGGGAATGGCCAAAACCACTTTGGCGCGGTCGGTATTGCTGGGAACGTCCAGCGGCGCAGGGCCGTGTTGTGGCTGACTGAAGGCAAAAAACGTTCCATCCGGCAGGCATCCACTGGCGGCGCTCAGTGCCAGTTTACCCTGCCGCAACAGCGCTTCATCAAATTCGAGATCGAAAAATCCCCAAACATAAGGGCGTTGCGACTGGCCCCATTCACGCAGCGAGCTTTGCAGAAAGTTTTCTGCCTGCTGGAAATGGTGAGGACGTAAAAACATCCCTTCCGCCCAAACAACCTTTTCGGCTCTGTTCATAATCATCCTTTGAAGACGGTTTTATTGCTTAACGGGACGCATGCCGGCATCGTCAACGATAATGTTGGCGTTTAACTCACCATCATTGCTTTTCCAGAACTGCCAGAACGAGCTGCTGTCACTGTCTGGGAAAGGCAGCGCAAGTCGCCACACCTTGCCATCCAGCTTTTGATATTCCGCCATGATGCCGATAAAGCGCGCGTCGGGGAGGCTTTTGGCACTCAGCGTTTTACTGAGCTGACCTGACATCAGGAAAAACTGCTGATTGTTGAGCAGCGTATTTCCCAGTGCGGTAGCGGGTTGATTCTGCAGAGTGAAGAAGTCGGCGGACATAAATTCTGCATCAGACGTCAGCAACATCACCCGGACTTTGAGAGGTGCGCCCGAATTGATGGAAGGATGTGCCTGGAAGTGCAGGTTGTATCGCGCAATATCAGGCTTACTGCTACTGCATGCCGTTAGCAGAAGCAGCAGGAAGGGCCAGATCCATTTTGCCAGGCCAACGCGAAAGTAAGTTTGTGCCATTTCTGTCCCTCCCTGCCCCTGACTTAGTTAATGATCCAGGTACCGTTATTCTTGTTCTGGCACGCCTGGCTGTTTCCATCTACAGAAACACAGGTTTTTTTCTTGGCGGCGGCACGCGCACGACGTTTCGGCTGATCGGCTTTAACGGTCTGATCGTACAAATCGCTTTTCACCACGGCGCGGAAAGGCACATAACCAACAACTTTTATCGCGCTGGTTGTGGCCTGAGCCGGTGCCGCTTTGCTGTCAGTGGCTTTGGCATCGCTGGCTGCTGGTGGCGCTTCAGCCTGCGCTTCTTCACCTAATGCCAGCCAGTTATTTTCAACCTGACCCACAACGGTGTAGGTTTCACCTGTTTTCAGGGTTTCGACGACTTTGCCGCCGAAGTCCGGACGCGTCATCACCGATGCAGGATATAAGGCGCGATAGGATTCATTTAATGCGGAGAACTGCGCCGGCGCAGCAACGGCATGACGATGGATCAGGGTTGTGCCATCAACGGTGCTGCTCACCATTGTGTCATCAGTCATTTTTGGCGGTGTTTTACAGCCTGCAACAGCAAAGACAAACATCAGGCTTAATGCAATTCGAAAGTTCACCATTTTCTTCATATTTAGTTCCATTAATACCCAAACAAGTGGCCATTGGCCGGTGTTAAGCAAACCCTGTTGCAGAACGAGCGATGCTGGCTGCCATCTGGAGCCAATACACTGATTAACAACACAATTTGCCTGAATGAGATGAGGTAGTGAGTTTAAAATTTTCTATTCGATGAGAGTGAGCAGGTGTGAAACTGCCCATGAAACCTGATGACCGGAACAAGACGGCTGAATTCGCGGTTAAACATTCAGCAAACTGACAAATTCCTAAACGCAAACGTCATTAAGGCAGCCTGGTTAAGCGTTGCGCAAAAACGATTCATAAAGCTGAATCGTTAAGTTTAATAAGGCTGATTAATCGTTATAAGTGTGGGGAGAATGGCAACATCCTGCTTAAATTCCAGTCGATCTCACACAAATAGCAATAAATCAATGGCTTACAAATTAAACTGCAACACCATAGCTACCGCACGAGCCTCAACATCCTGCTCGCCTGTGTAAAGTTCTTTTCCATTTCTTAACATCTTACACAGCTTTACATAATGCCTTAAAAAATTCAACACAGCCCCGAGCGAGCTTAAATAGTAAAAATATTAATGTATAGTATTATCTCAAACTTCAGGCACTTGTTAACCAAATGCTATCGAGGCGATAAAAAACCGCGATTTAGCCCTGTCAGCCGCTTCGTTTAGATAATTAAACATTAGTAGTATGAATATTTAATCATGGTAAAAAGGGATAAAACGGCCAGCGAAGCGCCCTGAAGCTGATTTTCTTAAGTCTGAGATCGTAATTAAGTCAAATTTTTAGAAAACACGAAGCGTGTCATTTATTAAAAAACCAATAAATACAAAAAGTTAAATATTTTAAGTATTGCTAAATTAAGAATTATCTTAAGTAATATATCGGGGAGCAGTGTTGGTTTTAGCCGCAAGCTGGATCAATAAAAGGCAATGTGAGTGATTTTAATACAGCCAGAGACTAAGCCGCGGTGGATTGCACAAGCGCAGGACGTGCCAATGGCCCGATGTGAACAGCGGTATGGGCTGAAATCACTCAGGCATTGAATGGCAGTATTTATCGTCGCCACCCGGGTTAAAGCGGCGACAGAGATAACAAATCAGGAAAAGGAATTAGGATGGCCCGGCTTTCGCGATCATTTTACGGTAATTATTCAGCCATTTACCGCTGGTGAACCTTCCCCAGAAAAACAGCCCTCTCACTGTCCAGTCGAGGAACATGCCAAGCCAGACGCCGATGACGCCCATTCCCAGTTCAATGCCCAGCAAATAGCCAGCCACGACCCTTGCACACCACATACTAAACATAGAGACGTACATCGTGTAACGTGCGTCACGCGCGCCTTTCAGCCCAGCCGGTAAAACCCACGACGCTGCCCAAATCGGCATAAACAAGGCATTGAGCCAGATGAGGTGTTTCGTGACATTTATCACTTCAGGATCGCTGGTATAGAAACGTGCCAACAAGCCCGCCAGCGGAACGGTCAGGGCCGCAACGCACGACAGGCAAATGGTTGCCAGCCAAAAAACATGCTTCGCCTGTCGTTCAGCCTGAAATACCTGGTATTTACCCAGCCGCTTTCCGGTGATGATGGTTGAAGCCGATCCAAGCGCGTTACCCGGCAGGTTAATCAGCGAGGCAACAGAAAACGCAATAAAGTTACCCGCGATCTCATTGGTGCCCATGCCAGCCACAAATACCTGGGTCAGCAATTTACCGCCGTTAAACAGCACAGATTCGATACTGGCAGGCACGCCAATGCTCAGTACCTCATAAAGTATGCTGCTGTTCCAGCGACGAAAATAGCTGGACAGCGTGATTTTAAGCGAGGCGTTAAATCCAATCATTAACACATAAATAATGGCGAAAGCGCCGATATAACGGGTAATGGTTAACCCCAGGCCAGCCCCGACAAACCCTAATCCATCCCATGAAAAGCAGCCGTAAATAAGTACGCTGCTGATCATGATATTGAGGATGTTCATCCCGCCATTAATCAGCATCGGGATCTTGGTATTCCCTGCCCCACGCAGCGCGCCACTGCCGATTAGCGTGATGGCCGCTGCCGGATAGCTCCATGCCGAAACCTGGAGATAGCTCAGCGCCAGCGCTTTTACTTTCGGTTCGGCAGCGCCGGCAATGGCGTCAATAATCAGATGGCCCCAGAACTCAATCGCAATGACCAGAATTAGCGCCAAAATGGTCATCATCGCCAGCGACTGCCGCGTAGCGGCACGCGCCCGTTTACCATTACGCCTTGCCAGACTGAAAGCGACCACCACCGTGGTGCCCAGATCGATGGCGGCAAAAAAGGAGATGATGACCATATTAAAACTGTCAGCCAGGCCAACGCCTGCCATCGCCTCTTTACCCAGCCAGCTGACCAGGAAGGTACTGAGCACGCCCATTAACAGCACGCAGGCATTTTCAAAAAAGATCGGGACTGCAAGAGGCGAAATTTCACGCCAGTACAGCGTGCGGTAAGAACGACGTTTGGGATACCACGCCGTGCGCTTAATCGCCTGCACCACTGCTACGCCGGGATTTTGCAAAGGAGTACCAAATATGAAGAAGTCGGGGAAAGAACTCTAATGATGGTAGCCTGCGGGCAAATATGCAAAACGTTTTGCATTCCTGTTAAATCATCGTTACACACTTTTTTTACCTTTTTCCTCACCTCGTTGAATCATCGCGTTGCCGATGTCATCGCACGATCATGCCCGGAAACGGCCCTCTTCTTTACCAAAAAGCGGAGGCAGGCGTCAGGTTTATCTGCATTTTGATGCAAACCCACGCACCAGCGCTAAGCCTCGCCCATAACTGGCGGCAGCAAAATGCGCTTGATCATAGATTCTTCACCAAATCCTGCGTTAAACCCGCTAAGCTTGGGGAAATTGTCGTAAGAACGTTAAAGGAGAGGTTATGCCAGCCCAACGGAAAAATCTGACACGCCAGCAGGCTCTTGATACGCTTGAGCAGATGTATGATGAAGCCGTCAACGCTCTGCGCGCATCAATTAAGGCCTATACGGAAGAAGGCTCGCTACCCGATCCCGTTGCCCGCGCGCAAGGTCTGTTTGTTTATCCTGAACTACGCATTACGTGGCAGGGCGACGGGCCTCAGCAGAATCGCACCCGAGCCTGGGGCCGCTTTACCCATACTGGCAGTTACAGCACCACGGTGACGCGCCCTGCTCTGCTGCGCCATTACATCTCTGAACAGCTGGCCATGCTGGAAAAAGAGTATGAGGTGACGATCGACGTCGGTCCTTCGCGTCAGGAAATTCCCTATCCTTACGTCATAGACGGGTCCGATCTGTCGCTGGATCGCACCATGAGTGCGGGGATTGCGCGTCACTTTCCAACGACTGAACTGTCGCAGATTGGTGATGAAACGGCAGATGGTTTATTTCATGCCGATGCGACCTTTCCTCTGTCTCACTTTGACGCGTTGCGCACAGATTTTTCGCTTGCCCGCCTGCGCCACTATACCGGCACGGCGGTTGAGCATTTTCAACCCTTTGTCCTGTTTACCAACTACACGCGCTACGTAGACGAATTCGTACGCTGGGCCATTGAACAGGTTCGCGATCCTTCAACCCCTTTCGACAGCCTTGTGTGTGCGGGCGATGTCGTTCTGACGGCGAGTACAGAAGACAATGAAGCCATGCTGTCTGATCTGGCCTGGAAAAAGCATCAGATGCCAGCCTGGCACCTGACCTCACCCAATCGCCGGGGAATTACATTGATCAATATCGGCGTGGGCCCGTCCAATGCTAAAACAATCTGCGATCATCTGGCGGTCATTCGTCCTCACGCCTGGCTGATGATAGGGCACTGTGGCGGCCTGCGCGAGAGTCAGCGCATTGGTGACTACGTGCTGGCTCATGCATACCTGCGCGACGACCACGTGCTGGACAGCGTTCTGCCGCCCGACATTCCGATTCCAAGCATTGCCGAAGTTCAGCGGGCTTTGTATGACGCAACCAAGTCCGTGAGCGGTATGCCAGGCGAGGAGGTAAAAGAACGGCTACGCACCGGAACCGTTGTGACAACAGACGATCGTAACTGGGAGCTGCGCTATTCAGCCTCTGCCCTGCGTTTTAATCTGAGCCGGGCCGTGGCTGTCGATATGGAAAGTGCAACGATTGCTGCTCAGGGATACCGTTTCAGGGTGCCTTATGGCACATTGCTGTGTGTTTCGGACAAGCCGCTGCACGGTGAAATCAAACTGCCGGGCCAGGCAAACCGCTTTTACGACGGCGCGATTTCAGAGCATTTACAGATTGGTATTCGCGCGGTTGAATTATTGCGCGCCGAAGGTGATAAGTTGCATTCACGTAAGTTACGTACGTTTAACGAACCGCCTTTCCGTTAAACAATAATGAATGAAAAAGACGGTATTAATGCGAAAATCCTTCCCGTTAATACCGTCTCGTTAATTAAGACGATATTCCGAATCAGGCCGCGTTCAGAACGGCGGTATTGATGAACCAGGCAAACACCGCAAGAATAGCCGGTACCATGAGCGTCCAGATAAGGCGGTTATTAAGGCTTTCAAAGCGTAAATCCAGTTTATCGAATCGTTCATCAATCCTGTCGAATCGCTGGTCCATGGCATCCATTCTCCGGTCCATCGCATCCAGTCGCCGATCGATACCATCAAGCCTGATATCAATACCATTCAGTCTCATATCAATGCCGTCCAGTCTCTTGTCGATGCCGTCGAGTCTCTTATCGATGCCATCAAACCGTATATCCATTGCGTCGAGCCGAGCGTCAATGCCGTTAAATCTCACCTCATTAGCAGCGAATTCTTTGTAAACATCATCAAACTTCGCATTGATAATGTTAAAACTTACCTCGATAGCATTAAATTTATTAGCAAAATTGAATAAGATGCCATCGATTGCTGAAAGTTTGCCTTCGATGCTGACCAGCCTGCCATCAACATCGTCAAACCGGATGCTAAACTGTTGGACTTTCTCTTCAAGCAGCGTAAATCGCTGAACCCTTTCAACATGAAACACCGCCTGTTCCGCACGCAGAAGCTCAAGATCGGCTTTGGTCGCAAACGCCATAGCCTGCCCGCTAAAAAGCGCCAGGTCGATTTTTATTTGATGGTTGTCTTCTTCAAGCCGCTCAAAGCGCATCTCAAAATTTTCCATTTTTTTGCCTCCTGTCCAGCGATGACTGAGGGTCAAATGCGGATTACCGCGATTCCGTTTTCCATACAGATTGCCCATGAGCTTTTCCTGACAGGCGGATTAACTTAATCCATTAACGTAAGTCGCAACCTGCTTCAGCATTATTGAAGCAAAGTCTTGCGCAATAAACATTACCTGATTGAATAAAAAGGAAAAATAAAATGGGAATTGTTCTTTTCCTTTATTCACAATGTTGAGTCAAAGAATAAAAGCACGGCCGCGCGAAGAAAAGGGCGTAGATCGATATTCTGGAAGGATGCGCACAATGATGGAAAATAACAGAGAAAACAACCGCAAACGCTTTTTGAGTTCTAATGTTAAAACCGTTACAGCATATTCAATATGCTGTAACGGTTGGATTAATCAGGCGCTCAGCCAGCCGAGTTTAATCACAAATAATACAGACAGAACAATCAGTGCCGCATTAATCTCTTTGGTGCGTCCGCTGAGCAACTTCACCACGGTCCAGGTAATAAAGCCAAAGGCAATACCGTTAGCAATGGAGTAGGTCAGCGGCATCGTCAGCGCGGTCACGGTTACCGGGGCAGCAGTGGTGATGTCTTTCCAGTCAATTTCGGCCAGCCCGGACGTCATCAAAACCGCAACAAACAGCAATGCTGGCGCGGTGGCATAAACCGGCACGCTTGACGCCAGAGGAGAAAAGAACAGCGCAAGCAGGAAAAGCACCGCAACCACAATCGCCGTCAGGCCGGTACGGCCGCCTGCGCTCACTCCGGCGGCAGACTCGACATAACTGGTGGTCGTAGAGGTGCCCAGCAGCGAACCAAACAGCGCAGCCGCACTGTCCGCAACCAGCGCGCGTCCCATTTTGGGCACATTGCCCTGCTCGTCAGCCAGCCCGGCGCGTTTGGTTACACCCAATAGCGTGCCGGTGTTATCAAACACATCCACGAACAAGAACGCGAAAATCACGCTAATTAAGCCGACGTTAAATGCACCCGCAATATCCAACTGCATGAACGTTGGTGCGATTGAAGGCGGTGCAGAAAATACACCGCCAAATTTCGTCAGACCAATTCCCATCGAGATAAAGGTGATGATCAGAATGCCTATTAAGACCGCGCCCGTGACGCGACGCGCTTCCAGTACCACGATGATGATAAACCCTAACATCGCCAGTAAGGGGCCCGGCTTCGTCAGATCGCCAATCCCCACCAGGGTAGCCGGATTATCCACAACGATACCCGCGCCTTCCAACGCGATAATCGCCAGGAAGAGACCGATCCCTGCGGCAATACCGGCGCGCAGCGGCAGCGGAATGCTCTTGATAATCCACTCGCGAATCTTAAATATCGATAAGGCGAAAAAAATCACTGCGGACAGGAATACCGCGCCCAGCGCAATCTGCCAGCTGTAGCCCATGTGCAAGACAACGGTATAGGTGAAAAAAGCATTCAGCCCCATGCCCGGTGCCAGCGCAATCGGGTAGTTGGCAATCAGTCCCATTAACACCGAACCAATTGCGGCTGCCAGACAGGTCGCGACAAAAACAGCCCCTTTATCCATGCCGGTTGCACCCAAAATACTGGGGTTAACAAACAGAATGTAGGCCATCGCCAGGAAGGTGGTGATACCGGCGATGACTTCAGTGCGTACAGTTGTGTTGTGCGCTTTTAATTTAAATAGTTTTTCTAACATCATTATCTCTCGATGATAGAGACGTCACTCAGGTGCGCGTTCTCTTGCCAAGGTTATGGTCATGCTGTTTGTTGTGATACTGAGGGGCCGCCAGTGCTGTCGCATGCCAGCCCGACCACCCGAAATACGGTTTTCGCTTTCCTTTGTCACATGAGCAATTGCAAAGGCTAAAGCAATTGCTGTGCCAGCCCGATACGCAATCGATTACCTGGATACGCGTCAGCGAGCCTTAAGATAATTCTGAACCAGATCAGGGCGCGATTATGGTGCATTGCCCCCTAAATGCGCAATCGTTTTCCTTTTACCTCCCTGCCCGGCAAAATTATGCGTTTCCGCACGCTTCAGCAATTTGTCAGGCGACGCTGGTCACGTTTCAGCTGCATCAATCAGCAGGCCATGCTGGAATGTGTAAACTCGCATTTAACCCTTCAGTAACATTGAGGTCACACGATGAAGCCAGCAATTTTGGTGGTGGATGACGACCATGCCGTCTGCGATTTGTTGCAGGACGCACT
The DNA here is from genome assembly GCF_000710035.2 of Pantoea ananatis LMG 2665. Lineage (GTDB taxonomy): Bacteria > Pseudomonadota > Gammaproteobacteria > Enterobacterales > Enterobacteriaceae > Pantoea > Pantoea ananatis. The sequence continues at coordinate 403,623 of NZ_JMJJ01000005.1, forward strand.
CAGTGAACATGCGTTGTTGGTTTATCGCTGCCATCAAGGGAAAGATGCCCTGACGATGGTGTGCGAACATCCGGATATTTCCCTGGTTATGCTCGATATGATGTTGCCCGACACCAACGGTTTACTGGTTTTGCAGCAGCTGCAGCGACTGCGGCCTGATATTCTCGTGATTATGTTGACCGGTATGGGTTCGGAAGCGGAAATGGTGGTAGGCCTGGAGATGGGGGCGGATGATTATATCGCCAAGCCCTTTAATCCACGCGTTGTGGTTGCGCGGGCGCGGGCGGCTCTCCGGCGCAGCGGGCGCGTGGTGTTGCCGGAAACTGACCATGAGGGATGGCGCTTTAATGGCTGGCTGCTTGATGAAACGCGCTGCCAGTTGCTTAATCCGCAGCGAGAAACCGTGCCGTTAACGCAGGGTGAATATACCTTGCTGCGCGCGATGGTGCGGCACGCGCGTAAGGTCCTGACGCGTGACCAGTTGCTGGAACTCACCCACAGCGAAACGATGGACGTGTTTGACCGCACCATCGATGTGCTGATTATGCGGTTGCGGCGCAAAATCGAAGCAAACCCCCATCAGCCCGGCCTGATCCGCACGATTCGTGGGCTGGGTTATGTTTTCTCGGCGGACGTGGTCAAACCTGAAGGTTTGCGGCTCTCGACGCAAACGGCCTGAGCCATCCACTGCCGCATGTCGGTCAACGGGCGAATACCGTCGATTGCATTGGCCGCGCGCAAATTAAACCGGGCGCAGGTGTGCGCAAGTTGCAGCGTTGACAGCATGTCATCCCCTTCATGGCTGGCATAGAGTACACCCGCACAAAATGCATCACCTGCGCCAACGCTGCCCACAATCTCGTTGGGTGCCAGCTGCCACGCAGGCTGCCAGATGCCCTCGCCGCCGACTTCCTGCCCCCATGCGCCTTCGGGCGCGTGTATCACCACGCGCTGACGCACCCCCTGCCCGGCCAGCCACTGCGCAGCCAGGGAAAAGGCTGCGGGTGGCTGAATACCGTTATCATCCCGCAAAACGACGCCAGACAACGCCTGGGCTTCCAGTTCGTTAATAACCAGGTAATCTAACCAGCGCAACGCAGGCAATACCTGTGGTCGGTAATCCCCGGCCCGGGACGCCAGGTCGAGCGAGGTAAAATAGCCACGCTGCTGCATCTGGGCCAGCAAACGGGCGCTGCGCGTGCCGAATTCGCTGTCCGCGCCGTCCAGCGTTTCAAGCAACAGTAAATAGCCCAGATGAAAGATGCGCTGCGCATCGTCTACAGCGGCGAAATGCGTTCTGTCCAGCAGGGCATTTGCGCCAGGGGAAAAGAAAAACGTTCGTTGCCCGTCCGGTGCGGTCATCACCTGCGTCATCGCTGTGGGTTTATCGCAGGTACGTTGAACCCAGCGATGATCGATCTGCGACGCCTGCATGATAGCCAGCAGGTAATCACCGTCGGCGTCATTGCCTAGCAGGCCAATCGCCACCAGCGGAAGCTGACACTGCATGCGCGAAAGAGTAAGTAAAACATTCAGCGGTGCGCCGCCTGCCGCCTTTTCGCTATGCTGAACCTCTGCCAGCCAGCCCTGTTCCGGCCAGTGGCTAATACGATGAACGTAATCCACCAGCATCACGCCAGCGGCCAGAATGCCGCGCCGCGCCTCCATTTACGCCTGCCCTACGCTGCCGAAAATCTTCATCTGCTGCATCACGGTTTCACAAATTGCGTTCTCCACCGCCATCAGCAGTTCGGCAAACTCGTCATAGCGGGTGTTGCGTGAGGCCAGACTGCGTTCCACCGCGTCGAGTGCCGCCTGCGACATGCCGGTATAGAAGTTGATTTTATGGATGCCGAGTGAGATCGCCCGCCGGAAATCCGCGTCGCTGATGCCTGAGCCACCGTGCAGCACCAGTGGTACGCCGGTTTGCTCGCGAATAGCCGCCAGCCGGTCAAAGTCGAGTTTAGGCTCCCCTTTGTATTTCCCGTGGGCGTTACCGATAGCCACCGCCAGCGTATCAATGCCGGTTTCACGCACAAACTCAGCAGCCAGCCGTGGATCGGTAAATTTTTCGCTGTCGGCTTCGCCAAATAACGCGCCCCCTTCGTCTCCGCCCACCGCGCCCAGTTCTGCCTCAACCGACACGCCGACGGCATGTGCCGCTTTGACCACTTCACGCGTCTGGCGAATATTCTCTTCATAACTCAGCGTTGAGCCATCGAACATTACCGAGGTGAATCCCAGACGAATCGCCTGCATCACCGCCTCAAAGTGCAAACCGTGATCCAGGTTGAGCACCACCGGAATCGCGTGCTTCACCGCTTCAAACTTTATCGCCTCAACCAGCTGGTCGAGCGTGACGTATTTAAAATGCACTTCCGCAATATTGATGATAAAAGGCGAGCGTTGCTGCTCTGCGGCCGCAAACAGCGCGCGCAGAAAATGCGTGTCCAGAACGTTAAAGGCGCCCAGCGCGTACCCCTGCTTCTGCGCATGGGCCAGCCCCTGTGCCAGAGAGATCAAAGCCATTATTCACTCCTCAGATTGAGCCAGTGGGAATAGTCGTTACAGAGCAGCCGGTGCGGTTCCTGATCCTCATCAAGGGCGTTAAAGCGCGCCAGCGGCGTCAAAAATACGTTATCGTTGTCATCATCGTTAGGCATCGAGACTTCGCCAACCAGCACATCGCCAAAGCCGTTTTCGCCCCAGAAGCTGTGCCAGACGCCGGCGATTAACGTCACGCTTTCGCCCGGAGACAGCCTGAGTTGCGAACCGGCCGCATGGGTTTGTGTGATGCCATCCAGCGATACCGTCACCGGCGAGTTCGCCTTCTCGTTGCCTTCACGGTTATACAGTTCGACGATCAGATTGCCGCCCCCGCGGTTGATGATGTCTTCCATTTTGCGGGGATGATAATGCATCGGCGTGACCTGCCCTTCACGCACGTGCATGACTTTTTCAGCATAAGGTTTGTGCCAGGGCTTGCCGCCCGGCGAGCCGTTGCGCAGCGTAAAGAGCGTCAGGCCGGTTTGCAGAAAATCATCGGCGCCAAAGCTGGTGAGGTCCCAGCCCAGCCGTAACGCGATAATTTCCTCAATGTCGCCCTGCTGCTGACGCCACTGACTGAGGTCGTAATCAGCCCAGGGCGGCAGATGGATATCCTGGCGTGTAAAAAAGTCCCGCGTGTTTTGCAAAAACACATTCACTTCGGAGCGTTGCATCGTCAGCTCTCCCGTTAAAGCGGCACCCGACGATGCCGCGCGCCGGTTTTATTTCACTGTCCAGCCCTTGTAGCTGCTGACGTTATTGCGATCGATTAATTTAACCGGGATCAGCACGGGTTTATCCGGTGCCGGTTTGCCCTGAAGGATGTCGTAACCAATCTCGACGGCTTTGGCTGCCATCACCTGCGGATCCTGGGCTGGCGTAGCGGCGAACAGCGAGTTCTTACGTTTCAGCGCTTCCTCACCATCCGGCGAACCATCCACGCCGACGATAAAGAACTCGTTACGCTGGGCCTGTTTTGCCGCCAAATCGGCACCGATCGCGGTCGGATCGTTAATCGCAAAAACCGCGTCGATTTTTGGATTGGCTGACAGCAGGCCGGTCATCACTTCCAGCCCGCCTTCACGGCTGCCTTTGGCGTTCTGATTAGAGGAAAGCAGCTTAATATCCGGATGGCGTTTCAGTTCGGTCATGCAGCCTTCCACGCGGTTTTGTACGGCAGAGACCGGCGGGCCGTTAATAATCACCACATTGCCTTTGTCTTTCAGGCGATCGGCGATGTATTTACAGGCCATTTCACCCGCCTGGGTGTTATCAGAGGTGATGGTGGCGTTAGCGCCATCTGCGGCGACGTCGACCGCAACCACAACGATACCCGCATCACGCGCGCGCTTGACCGCAGGGGCAATCCCTTTTGAGTCGGCGGCATTCAGGATAATCATGTCCACTTTTGCCGCAATGAAGTTATCAATCTGTCCCACCTGCTGCCCGAGATCGTAGCCACTCGACACCAGCGTGACTTTTACGTTATCCCCGGCCAGCTGACGCGCCTTCATCTCTGCACCTTTGGTGATCTGCACAAAGAATGGGTTAGCGAGGTCGCCTACCGTTACGCCAATCGATTTCAGTTCTTTTGCCTGAGCCACACCGGCACTGAGCAGCGTTGCCGCCAGCAGCCCGGTTACAATCGGATTAAAACGCATAGATCTTCTCCTGCTGTGATTTATCTGCCAACTGCTGAATGGCGCTTTGTTTGCTCTGCGCATGGGGGCTGTCAGCCCACATGATGACGAGTACGATATTTATCGATCAGGACGGCGATGATGATGACCGCACCTTTAATAACCAACTGCCAGAAGTAGGAGACGCCCATTAATGTCATGCCGTTATTCAGCGTGGCGATAATCAACGCCCCAATCAGCGTGCCGGTGATGGTGCCGATGCCGCCGACGAAACTGGTGCCGCCCAGAATCACCGCGGCAATGGCATCCAGCTCATAACCCACGCCCAGATTGCCGTTGGCGCTGTAGAGGCGTGAAGCACTCATCAGCCCGCCCAACCCCGACAGCAATCCGCTCATGCCGTACACAAATATCAGCACCAGGCCCACTTTGATGCCGGTCAGTCGCGCGGCCTGAATATTGCCGCCCACCGCATAGATATGAACGCCCAGCGTGGTGCGACGCAGAATGAACCAGCAAATCGCGATGACGGCGAACGCGATGACGATCAGCCAGGGCACCGGCCCCAGGTAGCCATTGCCTATCCACTCAAAGTTAATATCGGAATTGATCACCGTGGTGCCGTTGGCCAGCAGATAGGCCGCCCCGCGCAGTGCGGTATAGGTGCCGAGCGTGACGATAAACGGAGGCAGTCCGGCCCAGGCCACGAGAATGCCGTTAAACAATCCCATCACCAGCCCGGCGCCCAGCGCCATCGGAATAGTAAGCGACGCCAGCATCGGGTCCAGCGACGTCAGCAGCGCCACCACCGCCGTGGTGCCCAGCATCGAGCCCACGGACAAATCGATACCGCCCGTCAGGATGACAAAGGTCATGCCTGCGGCCAGCACGATATTGATGGAGGCCTGACGCGTAATGTTGAGCAAATTGGCTTCGGTAAAGAAGTTAGGCGTGACAAAACCAAAGACCGCCACGATTAAAATCAAAATCGGTAAAATGCCCACGGTCTGCATGATGTCGCCCATCAGAGCGCGTTTGGCCGTCGGTGGATTAACACGTGCCGTTTGTGTCATTGTTTTATCCTCATACTTCAAGCGGTGATGCGCTGTGCGCACCGGTTGCCAGCGTCATGATGTTTTCCTGAGTGATCGTATCGCCCGCCAGCTCTCCGGCGATGGCCCCCTCATGCATCACATAAACCCGATCGCTCATGCCAACAACCTCCGGTAATTCGCTGGAGATCATGAGAATGGCTACGCCCTGACGCGCCATTTCCTGCATCATGCGATAAATTTCGCTTTTCGCGCCGACGTCAACGCCGCGCGTTGGCTCATCCAGAATCAAAATACGGGGGCCGATGGCGATCCAGCGGGAAATCAGCAGCTTTTGCTGGTTGCCGCCCGACAGGCCCCCCGCACGCACCAGCGCGTGGGGCACGCGAATATTGAGCGAGGAGATCGCTTCGCTGGCAATTTTCCGCGATTTACCGCGATTAAGCATGCCGTAGCGGGCATCACGCTCCAGCGTGGCCATGACGATGTTTTCCTGCGCGGCCATCTCCAGAAACAGCCCCTGCTCTTTACGGTTCTCGGTAAGAAAACCAATGCCGTGCGCAATCGCCTCACGTGGCGAGTGAATATCCACCTTCTGACCATCGATCCAGACGTCGCCCTGTTGAAGCCGGTGCACGCCAAAAATCAGCTGCGCCAGCTCGCTCCGTCCCGCGCCCACCAGGCCGGCCAGGCCGACGATTTCGCCCGCCCGAACCTCAAGGCTGCTGGGATGCACTTTGTCGCCGTCGGACAGATGATTGACAGCCAGCCGGACGGCCCCGCGCGCTATCGTGCGATCTTTATTGAACAAGTCGCTGAGCGGCCGCCCCACCATCATGCGCACCAGCTCGCTGGCATTCAGATTGTCGCGCGTCAGGCTGCCGACATACTGCCCGTCACGCAGCACGCTGACGCGATCTGACAGCTCATACACTTCCGCCATACGATGACTGATGTAAATAATGGCCATGCCTTCGCTACGCAGGCGCTTGATCAGGGCAAACAGTTGTTCGGTTTCACGGTTCGAGAGTGCGGCAGTCGGCTCATCCATCACCAGAATCCGGCTGTTACGGTGTAAGGCGCGCGCAATTTCCACCTGCTGCTGCTCAGCAATACTCAGCCTGCTGACTTTGTCGGTGGCGCTAAACTGCGCGCCCAACCGGTTGATCACCTGCTGCGCCTCATCCGCCATCTGATGACGTTTCACCATGCCTGCACGGGTAATTTCACTGCCCAGAAAGATGTTTTCCGCCACGGTAAGATTGGGCGCCAGATTGATTTCCTGATAGATCAGCGTGATTCCGGCGGCTAACGCCTCTTTAGGGCCTTTCAGCTGCCAGGGTTTGCCATCAATTAGCACCTCGCCGCTGCTGGCCGCATAGGCCCCCGCCAGGATCTTCATCAGGGTGCTTTTACCCGCGCCATTTTCGCCCATCAGGGCATGGACCTCACCGGGATACACCGTGAGATCCACCCCTTTCAAGGCGTAAAAATTACCAAAGCGTCGGGTGATCTCGCGCATTTCGAGTATCGGCTTTGCTGTCATCTACCCGCTCCTGCTGGTTATGGATAGCAGCGAGTTAAGCAGTGTCAGATAAATGGAAAATGTCAGAGGCCATTCATATTTGTCATATTTCGCCTCGCCCTCACTCCTATACTCGGCTCATCGTCGCACGAGCGGAGAGTCTTTATGCAACGCAGTTCACCGTGGCAGGTCGGGGCGCGCGGTCGCCTGTTGCTGTCTCATTTATTGGTGGTGTGCGTCACCTTAATGGTGAGCGTGGTGGCGGTGACCAGTTTTCGCCATGCGGGCACCATTCAGGCCCAGGCCCAGGCGCAAACGCTGGCTGATATGAACGGCAGCCTTGCCCTGGCGCGCGATACCTCCAATGTGGCCATCACGGCAGTGCGGTTGTCCCAGGTGGTCGGTGCGCTTGAGTATCAGAGCGAATCACGACGTTTACAGCAGAACCAACAGGCCCTACAGCACTCACTCTCTATACTGGCGAGCACGCCACTTGCCGCGCGTGAGCCTGAACGCGTGGCGCGCCTGCGTGCGCGTAGCCTGATGCTTGAGCAGTCGGTGAGTATGCTGTTGCGTCAAGGCCATGAACGCCATTTACAGCGCAACAGGGTGCTAAGCGGCTTGTGGCAGTCACAACTGCTGCTTGAACGCATTAATGATCTGACACAGCGCGACGGCATCAACGCACCCGATTTAACGCTGCGCCAGCAAACCGGCAGGCTACTGGATATCGCGATTCGCACGCCGTCATCGACGGCGGTCATCGAGCACCTGCAACAGGTGATGATGCAATGGCGCAGCGTGGTCGCGCCAGGTGCACTGGGCGACAATGTACAGCAGTTGCTGGAAACACAGCGCGGCCTGGTCCCGTTGGCCGCAGAGCTGGAGGAGAGTGACCTGGCGATTGCCTATGCGACTTACCGTATCAAGGCGCTGGTGGCGGCGCTGAATGATGACATTACCGCTTACGTCCAGCAGGTCGCGCAGCAAACGGAAAGGCGTAACATCACCACCCATCATCAACTCGACTCGGTTAGCAGCTTTATCATGCTGTCTGCCCTGCTGGCGCTGGCCATAACCCTCTATACCGGGTACTACATTTACCGCAATCTGGGCTCCAGTCTTACCGCCATTGCCGGTGCGATGACCCGGCTGGCACAGGGAGAGCAGAACGTCAGCGTGCCGGGATTACAGCGTCGGGACGAACTGGGTGAACTGGCGCGCGCGTTTAACGTTTTTGCGCGAAATACCGCCTCTTTGGCCCAGACTTCTCGCCTGCTAAAAGAAAAAAGCACCCAACTGGAGTCAACCTTCCTGGCCATGCGTGACGGTTTTGCCCTGTTTGATAACAGCGGAGAACTCGTGGTATGGAATGCGCAGTATCCGGCGCTGCTGGGCATCGCTCCCCGCGATCTGCATCGCGGTTTGCACTATCAGCACTTGCTGGCGCCGCTTAATGTGCAGTTGCACGATTTAGCGGAACCCCAGGAAGTGAGGCTGGCAGACGGCCGCACGCTGGAACTGCGTTTCAGCCCGGTACCACGGCGCGGAATGGTCAATACGGTGCTGGAGCGCACTTCGCGTAAGGTGCTGGAAGAGGCGCTGGTGCACAGTCAGAAAATGAAAGCGGTGGGCCAGTTGACCGGCGGCATCGCCCATGATTTTAATAACCTGCTGGCCGTTATCATCGGCAGCCTGGCGTTGACCGAGGGGCAACTGGCACCCGGCCCCGTCGCCAGCCGGATTGAACGAGCCCGCCAGGCGGCGGACAGAGCGGCGCTTCTGACCCAACGGCTGCTGGCCTTTTCACGCAAACAAACCCTGAATCCCCACGCGGTTTCCGTGGTGACATTGATCGAGAATCTACAGGGGCTGCTTCAGCATTCGCTGCTGCCCGGTCAGCATCTGATCATCGATGCCCAGCGCCCCGGCTGGCCGGCCTGGATAGATGCCAGCCAGCTGGAGAATGCGGTGATGAATCTGGTGGTCAATGCCAGGGATGCGATGGGTGGCCAAAGCGGCGAAATCCGCCTGCGCATCTGGAATCAGCGGCGAAGCGAGCAAGGGGAAAAACGTGACCGGGTGACCATCGAAGTGATCGATCACGGCTGCGGCATGTCCGACGAGGTGCGTGCTCAGGTGTTCGAACCCTTCTTCACCACTAAGACCACCGGAACCGGGAGCGGGCTGGGACTGTCGATGGTGTACGGCTTTGTCCGCCAGTCGGGTGGACAGGTGGAGCTGGAAACGGCCCCCGGTCAGGGCACAACGGTGCGGCTGTTGCTGCCGCGCGCGCCCGATGCCGCAGCCGCCCGGCCCCCCGTCCCTGCCCCGTCTCACCCCGCGGCTGCAGACGATCGTCTGATTCTGGTACTGGATGATGAACCGGCGGTGCGGCAAACCCTGTGCGAGCACCTGCATCAACTCGGCTATCTGACGCTGGAGTGCGCGACCGGCGAAGAGGCGCTGGCGCTGTTGCACCAGACACCCGATATCGATCTGTTAATCAGCGATTTGATGTTGCCCGGTGAGATAAACGGCGCAGAGGTCATTCGTCAGGCGCAGCAAAAGTGGCCACAGCTGGCAACCTTGCTGATCAGCGGCCAGGACCTGCGCCACCAGCCCGTTACGCTGCCGCTGTGTGAGCGGCTGGCGAAACCCTGGCAGGCGGCACAGTTGGTGGAGGCGCTGCAGCGCGCCTGGCAGCGGAGTGCAAGGCTTAATCGTGCCCGCCAGGCTGCCACAACGGCACCGGTTTCCCAATGATATAACGCTTACGCAGGCGGCTTGAGATGGCATCCATGATCATCACCACGACCACCAGAATCAACGTCAGGAACATCACCACATCCCAGTTCCACAGACGCATATTCTCAGCATAAACCAGGCCGACACCGCCTGCGCCAACAAAGCCGAGCACCGCTGCTGAGCGAGTATTCGACTCGATTTGGTAAAGGCTGAGCGCCAGAAACTGCGGAAACGACTGGGTGAAGATGCCGAAACGGTGTTTCTGCAGGCTGTTCGCCCCCAGTGCACCCAGCCCACGACTCGGGGAACGCTCCACCGCTTCATGTCCTTCCGAATAGAGCTTACCTAACAGGCCAACGTCCTGCAGGATAATCGCCAGCACCCCGGCTAACGGCCCCATGCCGACGGCACGCACAAAGATCAGGCCCCAGATCGCCATATCAATGCCGCGCAGCATGTCGAACAGGCGGCGCATCAGGAAAGCAATCGGTCTGGCAACTTTATCGTGCATCACATTACGCGCCGCCAGAAAGGACAGCGGCAGCGCCAGCAGCGTGGCGGTTATCGTGCCGGCAAACACGATCGCCAGCGTAATCCCGACCTGAGAGAAATAGTAGCCAAAGGGCCAGTTGGCAAAGTCTTGCCAGACAAACATACGCAAAAAATAGCGTCCCAGCTGCTGGCAGCCAACCAGCAGGCGGCCCCACTCGATACCGTAGACCATAAAGAAAAAGACGTAATAAAGCACCAGCGCCAGCGCCAGCATGGCCAGACGGCGCAGATAGCGGTGCTGCGCAGCGAAGAGTTCATGATGCTGCTGCTTCATCGCCGTGATATCCGGCGCGAGAGTAACCATATTTATTCCTCCACGACACGGCGGCGCAGGCGGCCAGAAACCGTATCCAGTAACGACACCACAATCAGAATCAACAGCAGCGTCATGCTGACCTGATCGAAGCGATCCAGCTTAATGTTGGTCATTAACTCCTGGCCGATCCCGCCTGCCCCGACCAGCCCCAGAATGGTCGATGAGCGGAAGTTAACCTCCAGGCGCATAAAGCTGTAAGACAAAAAGGTGGGTTTGACCTGGGGCCAGAACGCAAAGCGCATCCGTTGCAGCTTGCTGGCTCCGCAGGCCGCCAGCCCGCGTACCGGCTTATCCGACGCCGATTCGATGGCTTCATAAAACAGTTTGGTCAGGCTACCGATAGTATGCAGGGCCAGCGCCAGAAAGCCGGGAATCGCCCCGATGCCAAACGCCATCACAAACATTACCGCCCAGGCCAGTTCAGGCATGGTGCGTAAAAATGCGACAAAGGCGCGAATGCCCATGCGCAGGCTGGCGGGCGTTTGCGTATTATCGGCCGCAAAAAACGCCAGGATACCGGCAATCACCACGGCAACCAGCGTGGAGGCCAGCGCCAGCTGCAGGGTTTCCCAGATCAGCGGTAGCTGAATATTCAGACGATAGCCCCAGTAGGCCAGCGACCCTTCCGTTTTGCCATCGGCAAACAGGAGCGGCAGATGCAAAACGGGCATGATTTCACGGATATAATCAAAAAAGTGCGGCAACGACTGCCAGATGGTCACCAGATTGAACTCTGCCATATTGGCCGCCGCCAGATAAATCACGACCAGCACCAAAGACCAGATAAGCGAGTCACGCTTCTGTTGGCGGCGGATACGTTGATAATAGCGTTCGAAGTCGGTCACGTGAGGTGTCTCAGATTGATGTGTTACAAAGCCATCCAGGCAAGGTTGACGCGCAGACTAGCCCGCCGGTGAGGTCGTGCCGCCCCCTTATTCAGGGCGGCACGATGGCTGCAAGCAAACTGCCCTGCCGTTAGCCGCGCGCGCCTTTCATCAGCTCGCGTTTCATATCGATGATGTTCTGGAAGTCCGCTACCGAGGTCTTGCCAATGTGCTGCTGGCCCCCTACGGCTTTGGTGAAACAGGCGTGATCGTCTTTATCCAGTTTTTTGATCGCGGCGATGACTTTCGCTTTGAAATCCGCTGGCAGTTTATTGCTCACCAGGATAGGACCGTTAGGAATTAACGGCGACTGCCAGATAATCCGAATCTGTTTCATCAGGTCCGGATGGTCCATGCGGATCAGGCGGCCAAAGGCACCCGAGGTGTAGCCCGTGTTGTAATCACCGACCATAGAGGTCCAGGTCACCGCGCCGTCGAACTGATTATTCAGCACGCCCAGGATGTCCTGCTCATGACCACCTGAAAAGGTCACGCTTGAAAAGAAGTTGTTGTATTTATTGTCGATGTTGCCGCCAAACATTTTCTTAAACGCCTGGTTTGGCACGAGGAAACCGGATGTGGAATCGGGATCCGCCATACCAAAAGATTTGCCTTTCAGATCTTCCAGCTTCTTATAAGGGCTGTCGGCTTTCACAATCACCACGGAGTGATAACCGCGAGACTGATCTTTGTCATCCACCACAATGCCCACTAAATCGACGGCCTTGGGATCCTGAATATACACGGACGCATACGAGGAGGGAGACATACTCAATACCAGATCCACTTTACCGCCCAGCAGCCCCTGAATCACGCCGGAATAGTCTGAAGAGTTGCGGATTTTGGTATCCACGTTCAGTTCTTTATCAAAGAACGTTTTCACACACTGGTTATCACCAATCTGCTGAGTCGCGTTCTGACCGCCTAAAATACCCAGATTCAGCTCTTTTGGTGCGTCCGCTGCGTTAACGCCAAAGGTAAGCAATGCTGTAGTCAATAACGCGAAAGCTTTCATTTTCATTAGCCTTGTTCTCTTGCTGTGATAGTTAGTGGATCTGGTTAAATTCGTCGCCGTACAGCTGATGCAGCAAGCCGTCGGTAAGTGCGGAAGGATGACCGTCGAACAGCACCACACCGCGCTGAATACCTATCACGCGCGTGCAGTAACTTTTTACTAATTCAATCGAGTGCAGATTCACCATCACGCTGATGCCCTGATCGCTGACCTGACGCAATACATCCATAATACGGGTGGTATTTTTAGGATCGAGCGAGGCAACGGGTTCATCCGCTAACAGAATTTTGGGGTTCTGCATCAGCGCCCGACAAATCGCCACGCGCTGCATCTGACCGCCGGAGAGGTTTTCGGCGCGCTGTAACGCCTGCGGTAGCATGTTCATCCACTCAAGCAGTTGAATGGCGCGGGCGCGATCGGTGTCAGAGAACACTTTGAAAAACGATTTCAGCGTAGAGGTCTGGCTGAGACGCCCCAACAGCACGTTGGTCAGCACATCAAGGCGAGGCACCAGGCAGAAATCCTGAAAGATCATGCCGCACTGGGTGCGCCATTCACGCATCTGGCGGCTGCTGAGATTCACCACATCGCGATCGGCTTCGCCGTGGTGCAGGCTGACGATGGCGCCCTGTGAGGCGGAGATTGTGCCATTCAGCATGTGCAGCAGCGTCGATTTGCCTGCGCCAGAGCGGCCGATTACCGCCACCAGTTCACCCGCATGCAAATCGAAACTGACATTATCGAGGACTTTGTTGTTACCGTAAGCTTTGCTCAGTCCCTGAACAGATAACACTTTTTGCCCGCCTGACTGGGTCAATGACGAGACGTTATCGACCACCGTTTTAAGCAGTGCCTGTGCCATGATGTTCTCCGTTATTGCAGTTTACGTTCTGTACCCGCGCCCCATTAACCCATCTGGTCGGTACTGTCTGGCGTGAGTCATTATCTTGCGTTTGTGGCTCACGCCGCCGGAACCTGACGAGAGACCGCTATATTAAGAACACGGGGGATGAAGGCTGTATTACGGTTAGATGATTAAACTGTGACAGGCAAATCGGCACCCAGAGACAGCGACAAGCCGTCACAGGCTGCCCGAACCCCATCGGGTAAGGCGTGCTCTGCCAGCCAGTTATCCATGTGATGGCTCAGATGAATCAGCCAGGCCTGGTGCGGTTTCAGTTCATCAATGATGTTTAGCGCGGCGGTCAAATCGTTATGATTGCGTCCGCCCTGCCCGGGGGGATCGTTACAGTCTACCAGCAGGTGATCCAGCCGTTGTCCACGCAGGAAATCGGCGGTGTCCGGCGGCAGACCGCAGGTATCGCACAGCCAGGCCAGACGCGATCCATGCCAGTCAAACAGATAGCCGTGAGTCAGTCGTGAATGTTGAAGCGGCAGTGGTGTCACCTGTAATTCACCGAACTGATGTGCCACGTAAGGCGTTAAAGCGGGGCGGAAATCCAGCAGTCCGGGATGCTTAAACAGGTCATCGCAGCCCTTGTCGTCCGGCGGTCCCCACACAGGAATAGATTCGCCCTCACCCCAGCGCAGAGTGAACAGCCCCTGCACATGGTCCATATGATAATGAGTCAGCAAAATTCGGTTAATTTCGCCAGGCTGAAAGCGCTCGGCCAGCAATGGCAAACCGGCATCCAGTAAAATACGTTCGCGTCCGGCCTCAATTAACGCGCTGGTAGGCGCGCGGCGATAGCGGGAAGCGTCGCGGGCGCGCAAACAGGCATGACAGTCACAACCGAACACCGGCGCGCCTGTCACACCGCCGGTACCAAGCAAGGTCAGTTTCATGGGAATTCCGCTAGCAACTGTCGTAACTGTTGTACCGTATCCACCAGCGCACCATCATTGTTCAGCCGCAGGCAGCCCTCTGGCTGATGTTGCGCCGCGCGCGCCAGTCGTTGAACGATCTCCTCTTCACTCTCACGTCCCCGCTGTCGTAAACGCGCGGCCAGCACCAATGGCGAAACCTCAATGCACAGCGGCAACAGCCGTGCGCCGTAACGCGCACGAACCTGTTCCAGATGCTGACGGGAGCCGTTTACCAGCACGTTCTGCCCGCACGCCAGCCAGCCATCGATTTCACTCCCGATACCGTAATGAAAACCGTGGGCCTGCCAGCTGACCGCAAATAACCCCAGCGCCTTGCGCCGGATAAACTCCGCTTCCGTCAGGGCCACGTGGTTTTCGCCCCCCACATCGTGAGGGCGGGTGATATAGCGGTGCGCAATCAGCAGGCCGTCAGGCGGCGCCTCGCGCAGCAGGTCCAGCAGGCTGTCCTTTCCTGAGCCGGACGGGCCGATGAGCCAGATAAGCCGGGCCATCAGTACACCTGCCGGCCTTTGCTCCAGACATGGCGGATGTGGGGATGACCATGTTGGGTATGCGCCAGTACCAGGTCGGCACGGCAGCCTTCCGTAATCACGCCACGATCCTCCAGCCCCAACGCGCGCGCCGGATTACAGGTGACCAGCGCAACAGACTGGGACAGTGACAGCGTGTTTCGCTCATCCGCCGCTAAGCGGAAGGCCGCATCCAACAGGCTGCCGGGATAATAGTCCGATGACAGAATATCCAGCATTCCGTGTGATGCCAGCTCCCAGGCGGCTACGTTACCGGAGTGCGAGCCACCGCGAACAATATTCGGTGCGCCCATTAACACCTGCATATTGCAATAACGTGACGCCTTCGCCGCCTCCAGCGTGGTGGGGAATTCAGCTATCGCGCTGCCCACGCCGTGCGACTCTTCCACGTGCGCTTCGGTCGCATCATCGTGGCTGGCAATCGCAATACCATGATCCCGGCACAGCGCGGCAATCGCCAGGCGGTTGGGCTGTGACCACTCTCTGGCCAGCGCCAGCTGATCGCGCTCAAACTCGTCCATCTGCTCGTCATTGAGCTGATATTTTCCCTGATAGTACTCGCGATACTTTTCCAGCGATGCGTACTGGCGCTGCCCGGGTGAATGGTCCATCAGCGAGACCAGCGACAGCTCTGGTGAGGAGATGAGCGCCTCAAACAGCGGCAGCGTGGTGTGATGCGGCAGTTCGCAGCGCAGATGTAATAAATGCTCGGCGCGGTTGAGCCCCTTGCGGTTACTGTCACGAATCGCGCCAATCATTTTGCTGAGATTTTCCAGCCGGTGCCCCCCATCGCGTACATCACCTACACCGATGGCATCCAGCACGGTGGTGATGCCGCTGGCCACCATCAGCGCATCGTGGCTGCTCATGGCGGAATGGGCCGGCCAGTCAACCTTAGGCCGCGGGGTGAAGAACTTATCCAGGTTGTCCGTGTGCAGCTCGACCAGGCCGGGCAACAGAAACGCGCCCTCTCCGTCCAGCGCGCCGGCGAGCTGGCTGGCGGTTTCGCTAAAGTTCGTAATGCGGTCTTCACGAAACTCCAGCGATCCCTCTACCACTTCGTTTTCCAGCACCAGCTTTACATTATTGATGATCATGCTTCTGCCCCTGTTTTGAAGGGCTGCATCACGTGCAGGCGATCGGCCACACGCTCCCGCACCGCTTCATCATGAAAAATACCGACAATGGCCGCGCCACGCGCGCGCGCCTGTTCAATCAAACTCACGACTGCGGCGCTGTTAACGCTGTCGAGCGATGCCGTAGGCTCATCCAGCAGCAGCACGGGATAATCGGCAATAAAGCCACGGGCGATGTTGACGCGCTGCTGCTCTCCACCGGAGAACGTCGAGGGTGCCAGGGACCAGAGGCGTTGCGGGACATTGAGCCGGGTCAGCAGATCTTTGGCGCGCGCTTCGCAGAAGCTGCGCTCAACGCCGCGTTCCAGTAACGGCTGCATGACGATCTCCAGGGTCGGCACGCGCGGGATGACCCGCAGAAACTGACTGACCCAGCCGATGGTATCCCGGCGAATGGCAATAATCTGGCGGGCGGGTGCCTGTGCCATATCGACCCATTCGCCCAGATGCTGCACCCAGATACTGCCGCTGTTGGCCTGATAGTTGCCATACAGGGCACGGAGCAGAGTCGATTTTCCGCTGCCCGAATGCCCGTGCAGCACCACGCATTCGCCCTCACTGACTTCCAGGCTGGCATCCTGCAGCACCGGCAGAGCCGCCCCGTTCTGATTGTGCAGCACAAAGGTTTTGCACAAATTTTCCACGCGCAGTTGCGTCTTCATAGTCGCTGTCGCCATTAGTTAAGCACCGATGAAACCAGCAGTTGCGTATAAGGATGATGCGGATCATCCAGCACGCGGTCCGTTAAACCACTTTCCACGACCCGGCCCTGCTTCATGACCAGCAGCCGATGCGCCAGCAGGCGCGCCACGTCCAGATCGTGGGTCACAATGATCACCGCCAGATTCAGTTCGCGCACCAGCGTACGCAGCAGGTCCAGCAGTCGCGCCTGCACCGAGACGTCCAGCCCGCCTGTGGGTTCATCCATAAACACCAGTTTCGGCTGGGTCACTAAATTGCGGGCGATTTGCAGACGCTGCTGCATGCCGCCGGAAAACGTCGTCGGCAGGTCATCGATACGGTTCGCTGCGATTTCCACCGCCTGCAGCCAGTGACTCGCCTCGGCGCGGATCTCGCCATAGTGACGATGGCCGACGGCCATTAAACGTTCACCGATATTGCCGCCCGCCGTGACCTGAGGACGCAGTCCTTCCAGCGGATGCTGGTGTACCACGCCCCACTCCGTGCGCAGTAAGCGGCGACGGTCGCTTTCGCTCATCTGGTAAAGATCGCGCTGCAGGTAATGAATTGCGCCTGCCTGCGGGGCCAGCCGGGCAGACAGGCTCCGCAGCAACGTGGTTTTACCCGAACCGGACTCTCCCACAATCCCCAGCACCTCGCCCGGGTAGAGATCAAAGCTGACCTCTTCGAAACCTTTGCCCGGTGCGTAAAGGTGCGTGAGGTTATTGACCGCGAGTAGCGGTTGTTCACTGTGCATGTTGTTGTTCCTGCTGCTGGTGGCAAAAATCGGTATCTGAGCACACAAACATGCGCGTTCCCTGATCGTCCATCACTACCTCGTCCAGATAGCTGTGACGCGATCCGCACAGCGCACAGGGTTCGTCCCACTGCTGCACGGTGAAGGGATGATCGTCGAAGTCGAGGCTTTCAACTTTGGTGTAAGGCGGCAAGGCATAGATGCGCTTCTCGCGTCCGGCACCAAACAGCTGCAGGGCGGGCATCATGTGCATCTTCGGGTTATCGAATTTGGGAATCGGCGACGGATCCATCACATAGCGATCGTTGACCTTCACCGGATAGGCATAGGTGGTGGCGATGTGGCCGAAACGGGCGATATCTTCGTACAGTTTGACCTGCATGATGCCGTACTCTTCCAGCGCATGCATGGTGCGGGTTTCCGTCTCGCGCGGCTCAATAAAGCGCAGCGGCTCGGGAATCGGCACCTGAAAAATCAGGATCTGATCTTCTTCCAGCGGGGTTTCCGGAATACGGTGACGCGTCTGAATCAGCGTGGCATCCACCGTGCGTTCCGTGGTGGCCGCGCCGCTCACTCGCTGGAAGAAACGACGGATGGAGACGGCGTTGGTCGTATCGTCCGCGCCCTGGTCGATGACTTTCAGAACGTCTTTGTCGCCAATGACGCTGGCGGTGATTTGAATCCCGCCGGTGCCCCAGCCGTAAGGCATCGGCATTTCGCGTCCGGCAAAGGGCACCTGATAGCCGGGAATCGCCACCGCTTTTAAGATGGCGCGCCGGATCGTGCGTTTGGTTTGCTCGTCAAGGTAGCCGTTGTTATAGCCGCTGAGTTCAGCCATTTTGCTGCTCCTGATAGTCCTGACGCAGACGTTTCAGCAGTTCCAGTTCCGCCTGGAAATCGACGTAGTGCGGCAGTTTTAAGTGGGAAACAAAGCCTGCGGCTTCAACGTTATCCGCATGCGACAGAACAAATTCCTCATCCTGCGCCGGGCTGGTGATACGTTCATTGTGCTCGCGCGTCTGTAAGGCGCGATCCACCAGCGCCATTGACATGGCTTTACGCTCTGCCCGACCAAAGACCAGTCCATAGCCGCGCGTGAAGTGCGGTGCGCTTTCCCCATCGTGGGTAAAGCCGTTGACCATTTCACACTCGGTCAGCAGCATTTCCCCAATTTCCAGCTCAAATCCCAGTTCTTCCGGGCAAACGCTGACGCTGACATAACCGGTCCGGATTTCTCCGGCAAACGGATGGGTGCGGCCATAGCCGCGCTGGGTGGAATAGCCCAGCGACAGCAGAAAACCTTCATCGCCGCGTACCAGCTGTTGCAGTCGTGCGGCACGTGAGGCGGGAAAGCCCATCGGCTCTCGGGTGATGTCGGTGGGTTCGCTGCCGTCGTCGCTTTCACGCTCTGCTAAGCCTTCGTCGCTCATCATGCTGAACATGTGCGGGCAGTGTTCGGGCAGCGCCTGCTCGCTGCGCGGCGGCAGAGGCGTTTCCCCGTTAGCCATCAGGGTAAAGTCCAGCAGCCGGTGGCTGTAGTCATAGGTTGGGCCTAAAACCTGACCGCCAGGCAAATCCTTATAAACCGCGGAGATACGCCGCTCGATCCGCATGTTGCCGGTGTCCAGCGGCGTGCTTTGCGCCAGGCGAGGCAAGGTTGTGCGATAGGCGCGCAGTAAAAAAATGGCCTCAACCAGATCGCCGCTGGCCTGTTTAATGGCTAACGCCGCCAGCGCGGGATCGTAAATGCCGCCTTCGGTCATCACACGATCTACCGCCAGGCCAAGCTGCTGCGCGATCTGATCGCAGGATAACTCCGCGACCGCACGGTCGCCCCGACGCAGATCGGCCTGAAGATGATGGGCATTGGCAATGGCTTTTTCGCCCCCTTTAACCGCTACGTACATGAGCACACCTCAACATGAGTTGTCCGTGGCACCGCCATCATCGCTTCGCCACAGGTAAAGATGAGATCCACGCCCTGAGGGAACGGATGCGGTCGGGCACGCAGGTATTCGAGCACGCTTTCCGGCAACTGGGGCGCAATGGCGCGCGCTTCACGCAGGCCCGGGCCAGACAACCGTAGCGCCAGCCCACCGTTCAGTGCGGGCACCTCAATAATCAACGTGGTGCTTTTTTCCGGTGCCAGATTGTCGCCTGCGGCGAAGTCGGCAGGATTGGGCTGAGCGGTCGCGTGGCTGAGCGCAAAGGCTGCGTCATTGCTGTCGGTAAGGGGCGCACCAGTATGGAAACGCAGGTTATCGCGCAGTTCCTGATTATCGACCTGGGGATCCAGCCACAGCGGGCTCTCCTGATCCACCAGCGTCAGCAGCACGGCGGTGGCGGCAGGGGAAAGTGCGCCCCAGCCCTGTTCCAGCGGCAGGGAAACCATCACGCCAGGCTCGCTCATGGCTTTCAGGATGCGGCGGAAGGCGTGCTGCGCATCCGCAACCGGGTGATTAAAACTTGCCAGTAAAGTCATTCATTGTCTCCGCGTACCAGCGTAAAGAAGTCCACTTTGCTGCTGGCGATTTCACGTGCGCGCAGCTGACGCTGCTCTTCACGTGAGGCCGCCAGCGGGATAATCATTTTTTCCTGCAGCAGTTCAGCGGTGTCGGCCTGTTGCAACAGGGCATCCATCAGGGCGCAGCGTTCGGCATGGGCTTTATCCCGGCCGAGCAGATAGCTGTAACCCAGGGTGCCGTCGTTCAGCCGCACCACCGCACGCGTCACGGTGGCATCGCCCACCACAAAGCGTTTGCCGGTGGCGCCCATGCGGGCCTGCAGACGCGTCAGGCCAATCTCGGCCGGGCGAATCAGGGTAAATTCGGGCTTGAGGTTGAGCGGCTGCCAGTACGCGTCAAGCTCGGCTGCGCTGCTGTGTGCCAACACCGAAAGCCAGTGCTGGCGGGCCGTTTGCTGTTTCATTAATGCTCCAGAGTGAGTTCGATCATGTCGCCACGCGTGAGGCTGACGGAGTATTCCGCCATCGCGCCATCGGTGGTTTTATTCAGCGTCCGCACGCACAACAGTGGAGAGTGCAGCGCGATTTCCAGTTGCTTACACTCTTTGGCCTGGGCCCGGCGGGTGCTGATGCGCGTCTGGCTGCGTACCAGCTGCTTACCGGTGTGCAGCTGCAGATAGTCATGAAGTGAGCCGCTGTTAAAGCGCTGCAGCTGTGGCCACCAGCTGAGATCGGCAAGGAAGTGGTTGATCAGGCAGACCGGCAGGCCATTTACACGGCGCAGGGTTCGCAGGTGAATAACGTTATCGCCTTCACTGACGCCAAGCGCGGCGGCCACGTCGGCACTGGCCGGGCGCAGCACCGCCAGCAGACGTTCACTGGTGGGATCGCTGCCCTGCTCCATCAGGTTCTGGCTGAAGCGAGCCTGAGCGTGTAACGGATAGTCGTAGGGGCGCATCAGCACTAAAATGCCGACGCCATGGCGACGCTGCAGCAGGCCCTTGTTCACCAGTTCGTCTACCGCCCGACGCAGCGTGTGGCGGTTCACCGCATAGTGATCGGCCAGCTGCTGCTCAGAGGGTAAATAGTCACCGCTGCGGTAACGTTCCTGAACAGCCTGCTCCAGTTGCGCGGCAACAGCCTGATAGACAGTGGTCGGATGTCTGGATAACTCCATCACAATTAAATCCTCACATCAGTAGAGGGATTTCACAGCGAAGATGCTGCGGGATGGAAACAGAGTGACGGGATCAGATGACAGCGAGGTGACGAGACGGTGACGTAAAAATGAATTTGCGCCAGCCTGTCCCGCTCAGGGCGACAGGCTGGCAGAACAGCCCGTTAAGGCTGACCGAGCGTGTCCAGCAGCGCGGCAGAGGTGGCAACGGCACCAAAGATGCCGCCCTGCATGTGGATCATGCTCAGCGCGGCTTCATGATGGCGTTGCTCTGTGGCGGCACAACAGTCGGACAAAACCAGGCACTCATATCCGCGATCGTTGGCCTCTCTCAGCGTCGTATGAACACATACATCCGTCGTGATACCGGTAATAATTAAATTCCGAATGCCGCGACTGCGTAAGACCAGCTCAAGGTCTGTGGCATAAAAGGATCCTTTACCGGGCTTATCAATGATCACTTCTCCTGCTAAGGGGGCGAGCTCGGGGATAATCTCCCAGCCCGGCTCACCGCGCACCAGGATACGGCCGCACGGCCCTGCACTGCCGATCTCCGCCTGCATCCTGGCCGAACGCCAGCGCTTGTTTGCCGGTAAGTCACTCAGGTCCGCGCGATGCCCTTCCCGGGTGTGAATGATGGGAAACTGAAGCGCCCGCATACGTGCCAGTAACACTTTAAGGGGTTCGACAGGCGCACGCGTCAGGCCAATGTCGTAGCCCATCCTGTCAACGTACCCCCCCGGGCCGCAAAAATCGGTTTGCATATCAATGACGAGGAGAGCCGTGTCGGCCGGACTAAAATGGCCATCAAACGGCCAGGCATAAGGGGTGGAATTCACACTGTACTCAGGCATTGTTCTTCTCCAGTCGCGGCGTGGGGGAACGTAATTTAATAATCAGGGTGTAGCTGAGTGCGGCCGTCACCAGACCGATGACCGCTTCGCCAAACTGGGGGAACGCCAGATGCGCGACGACCGCGCACAGGCTTCCCAGCGCCCAGGCCGCGAAAGCCGCGCCATGGAAGCGTTGCGCCGGGCGCTGTTCACTCAGCTTTGCCATAAAAATCAGATCAACAATCATGACCGCACCAAACGGCGGCACCACCACGCCCAGCAGACTCAGCCACTCGAGAAAATATGACCAGACGCCTGCCAGTGCCAGCAGACCGCCGATGGCGCCAAGAATCAGGGTCCAGCGGCGCATCTTGCTGTTAAAGAGATGGCTAAACCCGACTGCACCGTTATAAAGACAGTGCGTACATACCGAGCCAAGGTTGATAAACACAAACAGGAAAGCCACCAGGGTCAGGACATCACCATGGCCCATCAGCATGGGCAGAAAGTTGCCGCCGTTGGTCAGCGGATCGACCGCCGCGCCAACCGAGACGATAATCACGCCAAACAGATAGGCGATCAAATTCGCGACCGGAAAGGCCGAAAAGGCGGCAATGACCGCAGCACGTCCACTCTTCGACCAGCGGGTGAAATCGGCGGTCATGGTGCCGGAATCGGCAAAACCCGCCACCACCATGGTGACCGCCGTGCCCATGCTCATGGCCCCCGCCACCGCCGGGCTGCCTTTCCAGTGAAACATGCTGGAAAATTCATGCGTCTGCCCCACGAAGTACAGCGCGACAAACCCCAGAATCACAAACATCGGCGCAGCAATCATGCCCAACACCGACAAGGCGCGCACGCCCAGGAAGGTCACGGCCGTAAACAGCACCATGGCAAATGCCGTCACCGACAGGGCATTCCAGCCGAAGGTCTCATGAATCACCGTGCCGGTCAGTCCGGTCTGAAAGGCGTACCAGCCAATCACCACGGTCGAGAGGAAGCCCGACACGAGGATGTAACCTTTGCTGCCAAAGGTTCTTTTCGCCTGCAGGGCAAAGTTCATACCGGTATTACCGGCAAACCAGCTCAGCGCACCGACGTAGGCAAACAGCACCAGATTGCCCATCACAATCGCCAGCAGCGCAGGCCAGAAGCCAAGGTGCCAGGTGATGATGCCGCCAAACAGCGCATTCGTGAGGATCATAGGAAAACCAAACCAGACGGCCGAAACCGACCGGGTCGGATGGCGATGTGAGAGCGGCACGGGTTCGTGCTCAAACTCCTGTTCTAACGTTGGGGAAGCCTGTTTTTTCATTTGTCAGTTCCTGGTCAATGTCAGTCCACGGGTAGCCGCGTTGGGGCACTGTTTTTCATCCTGTACTCGCCATCGTTATGACGAAAAACGTGCCGTATCGCCGCCGACATGTGTGCATTGCGTGGCGTTGATGTGCCGCCTTGCCGAGGTGTTAATCCGTTTTCCACGCCTGTGTTCTACTGGATAGGGCTTACCGGACAGAAACTGCATGAAGCATGCCAGGAATCGCCACCGCGACGTCATGGGGCGTGAATGCCTGTCGGGATACGGCCTTGGATACAAGATCGAATTCTTATGATAAGACGCGCTGAACCCCCGGCAGCGTCACGGTGGTTCAGGGCACGCTTGTGGGGCAGACTGCACAACAAATGGGAAACTTTATAACTCCATCTGGAAAGCAATTTTCACGTCAGATCGTCACGGGATTGTCATGTGTCATTAACGCTTTGCGGCCACAATACCGGGCCATCATTCGCCCTGAAGGTTTTCATCATGTCTGCTGCTGTTCGTTTTGGCATTTATCTGGCGCTGTTTTCTGGCATGGTTTCGACGCCTGTTTTGGGTCATGATCGGTCCGCTACCGCACGGCCTGTCCCGCCGAGGGATCCGGGCTTCACCGACAGCGCGCCTGCGGCAGACGTGCCCGCTTTTATCGACAATATCGCCACGAACCAACGTGGTGATGCCCGGTTTGCGACGCTCGACACCAATGCCGGCGTGCGCGTGGTATCCGGCTTTCTTGCCCTGTGGCGCCCACGCACGCTGAAGGTCGATGCGGGAGTTACCGCGCCGGCCCGTGAGGGTTTTGCAGCCATTACGCCTTCTGACTGTACGGGACTGCCTGACAAAGCCCCCGTATGCGGCACAATCCTTAATTCTCACGTCCTTGCCGCGAATGTTCAGTATGTGGTGACAACGACACGACGCCGCACGGCAGCCCAGGCTGAGGCGGCCTATTACGATGACCGTCGTGGCAAAGGCTACAGCGTCACAGATGGCATGGGGCCACTGACGGGCGCATGGCGCAGTGCGGCCCAGCAGGTCACAACCCTGACACGCATTCCGGCTGATGCCACCACCGTGCTGTACGTGGATAAGGGCAACAATACCGGCGTGGGCAGTCAGGAAGGCAATCGCGACTTCGGTCTGGTGGTGGATTTTCTCAATGAAATGGGCAACAACGCCTCGACCGAACCGGTGAAGCGCTTCTATAAATATGCGCGTCCGTATCGCTGGCGTTCGGCGGTGGAGGTTGTTCCTGCCCTTGTGCCTGCGGAGAATCCACAGCCCGCCACCGACGGCGGATTTATCAGCGGCCACACGGCGGAAGCTGTCAGAGATGCCCTTACCATGGCGTGGCTGGTGCCGGAGCGCTATCAGGAGATGGTCAGCCGCGGTATGGAGCTGGGCGAAAACCGGATCGTGGCCGGAATGCACTCGCCTCTGGACGTCATCGGCGGGCGCATGCTGGCACTGGCGGTGACCACCGCAAATCTGACGGCTTATCATGAGGATGCCAGGCGTGCCTTCACCCAGGCGCATCAGGCATTATGGCAACGCACCGCGACGCAACCGGCCACCTTCTTTGCCTATGCCCATGCCGCGCCGCCGATCGCCGATCGCTTCGCCGATCCCACCCTTAACCGCCTTCAGGCGCTGCGGCGCATGACCTTTGGTTTCGCCCCCATCGGCCCTCGCCACCGTCCCCCCGTGGTGCCCAAAGGGGCCGAGATTTTGCTGGAAACCCGGTTTCCCTATCTGAGCGCCCTGCAACGGCGCGTGGTATTAAAAACTACCGCATTGGCCTCAGGCTACCCGATCATGGACGATGCTGAGGGCTGGGGACGCCTGAACATTGTGGCCGCCGCCGACGGATATGGTCAGTTTACCGGCAACGTTAAAGTAGCAATGGACGCCGCTAAAGGCGGTTTTAATCAGTCCGACAGCTGGCGGAATGCGATCGGCGGTCAGGGAAAGCTGACCTTACAGGGTTCAGGCACCCTGAGGCTGACTGGCGCGAACCGCTACAGCGGCGGTACGGAGGTTCAGGGTGGCGTGCTGGAAGCCGGTTCAGCCCGCGCCTTTGGCGTGGGTGATCTCTATGTGGGCAATCAGGGCCGCGTGCGCATTGCTGCCCTGTCGCCGGTACAGGTGAAAAGCTACACGGCGCTGCCCGAAGCCAGTCTTGAACTGGATATTGATGGTCAGGGCGGTGGCCGTCTCATCGTGAACGGGCCTTTAGTGGCGGGGGGGACGCTGCTGGTGAAGTTTGTCAAAGGCTATCGTCCCGAAGCGGGCGATCTGATCCCGTTGATGCAGGCAGGCTCACTTGCGGCGCACTTTGGTCGCATCGTTGTCGAAGGCTATCAGGCTCGACCTGTCAGCAGCGCGACACGACTCAGTATTAAGCTGCTCTGAACCTGATAAGCCCTGGCAAGGCGCGCGCAGGGAATGAGGTTGTCAGATTCCTGCGCGCTTAACCAAAAGTCAGACGCCGAACTCCATCGGGTTATGCTTGCTAATCAGTGAGCGCAGCGGCACGCTGCTTTTCATGACGGGTGATTTAATCACGATATAGCTGAAGTACTTATCGATACCAATTTGCGCATCCAGCATCTTCTCAATCACATCCTGATAATGCTCAATGCTGCGGGTAATAAAGCGCAACAGGTAATCGTAGCCGCCGGTAATCAAGTGGCACTCCATCAGTTCATCAACTTCACGCATCGCAGCTTCGAACTTCATAAAGTCTTCGCGACGATGTCCGTTCAGGGTGACTTCGGTAAACACGGTGACAGAATCGGTAATTTTGGTGAGATTAACGTGCGCTTCGTAGCCGGTAATAAAGCCGGCCTGCTCCAGCCGTTTTACCCGCTGCAGGCAGGGACTCGGGGACAGCCCCACTGCATCGGCGAGATTGACGTTGCTGATACGGCCATCTTTTTGGAGTTGCACCAGAATATTGATATCGATGCGGTCGAGTTTCATTAAGCCGTTCATAGCACCCCTCATTGTTTACAGCTGTACTGGATGTTCGCTCCTACCCGGCGATAATCTGCGTACACGAGCGTAAAGCGCACTTTTAGCAATACTTAAAATACGCCACTTTAAAATAACAAGTACGCCACTTTTTTGTAACACAAAAAATTCCCGGCCTGTCACGCTTTGCAAAAAATGCGCCAGCGTTGACCCCGGCTGCGCGCACGCTGGCGGCACTGCCGGGATGATGCCTTTCCAATGAGAGAGAGCGGCTATCCTAAGCGTCCGGTCGCACGCGCCAGCGCAATATCAAAGATATGCAGCGCTTCTTCGAGTTGCGAATCGGTGGTCACTAACGGTGCAAGGAAGCGGATGGTGTTGCGATGCAAACCACATTTGATCAGCAGCAGGCCTTCCTGACAGGCGCTGTCGAGGATCTTTTGTGTCAGCGCGCTGTCGGGTTTATGGGTATCCACATCCAGAATTTCTACTGCCTGCATAAAGCCCACGCCGCGTACATCGCCGATGCAGGCATATTTATCCGCAAGCTGGCGCAGACGCTGGTTTAACTGCTCGCCCAACTGGCAGGAGCGCGCCAGCAGGTTTTCCTGCTCGAAGATATCCAGTACAGCCAGTGCCGCCGCACAGGCCAGCGCATTACCACCATAGGTGCCGCCCAACCCGCCCGGGGCCGGACTGTCCATGATCTCGGCTTTGCCCACCACGCCGGAAATCGGCAAGCCACCGGCCAGGCTCTTCGCCGTGGTGATCATGTCGGGTTTGATGCCGAGTTGCTGGAAGGCAAACATGGTACCGGTACGGCCAAAGCCGCTCTGAATTTCATCACAGATCAGCATAATGCCGTGCTGGGTAGTAATACGACGCAGCGCCTGCATAAATGCCGGGCCTGCAGGTAAGAAGCCGCCATCGCCCTGAACGGGTTCAATGATAATCGCGGCGACGCGCTCCGGCAAAATCTGCACAGAAAACAGCTGATCAAGTGCCTTCAGACAGTCTGCCTCAGTCACACCGTGCAACGGATTCGGGAACGGCAGGCGATAAACATCCCCCGGGAACGGACCAAAATTCTGTTTGTATGGCGCAGACATGCCCGTCAGCGTCACGCCAAGCAGGGTACGTCCGTGGAAAGCCCCGTCAAACGCAATGATGCCCGGCCGTTGCGTATAAGAACGGGCGATTTTCACCGCGTTCTCTACCGCTTCTGCACCGCTGGTGAAAAACACGCTTTTATAGTGCTCGTCACCGCCCACCAGCTTATTCAGACGCTGGGCCAGCTCAATGTATCCCGGATAGGCCGCCACCTGAAAACAGGCATGGGACACCATGCCCAGTTGGCGGGTGACGGCGTTAACCACGGCCGGATGGTTGTGGCCTACGTTAAGGACGCCAATACCGCCCACAAAATCCAGATAGCGGTTGCCTTCCACATCCCATACTTCGCTGCCTTTGGCTCGCTCAATCACCAGCGGATGAGCGGTAATAATGCCACGCGGCACATTGTGATCTCGGACATCCAGCAACTGGCTGTTGTCCGCATAGGTTTGCTGCTCTGCCAGGACATTCTGCATTTTTATACCTCATCCACGTCGTGTTCGGTTGGCTTAAGTATCGCAATCTGTTGGTCAATGACGCTGCCGTAATTCCGTCAGCCGCGGCATTTCGTGTCAAAATCCCACGGATTTCAGCCGGGAAATGTTGCCCCTGTTGCATAACAGGCCAGCGTGACAAAGGCCTGGATTCCGTAGGGTATGAGCGCATCGTTAAAATCATAGGCGGCGTGATGGAGCGGCTTGCTGGGTGCCGATCCTATCCACAAATAAGCACCAGGCTTTGCCTGTAACATAAAAGCAAAATCTTCTGAGGTCAGCGCAGGCTGAGGGGCCAGCCGGGCTGTCATGCCTGCCGCCTGCAAGGCCGCGAGGGCCTGACTTGCCTCAGACTCGCTGTTGATGGTGGCCGGGTAATAACGCGAATAATTCACCTCGGCGTCCAATCCATGCGCCGCCGCGATGTGCCCGGCCATGTGCCGCAGACGTGATTCGATGATGTCCTGTGCCGCTGGGTTGAACGTGCGTACCGTGCCGGTGATATTGGCTTCCGCAGGGATCATATTGTGAGAAAATCCGCCCTGCATGCGCGTCACGGTCAGCAACGCCGGTTCGCAGGGATCAAGCGCCCGGGGCACCAGAGTGTTTAACTGCACCACCAGTTCACTGAGGGCAAGCAGCGTATCGTGCGTGAGATGAGGCTGTGCGGCATGGCCGCCAGGCCCTTTAAGGGTGATATCAAATCGGTCTGCCGCGGCCATGATGGCACCGGGGCGAGTCTGAATTTCACCCAAGGGTAATTCAGGCCAGTTATGCAGGGCAAACACCGCATCGCAGGGGAAGCGCTGGAACAGACCGTCGTCAATCATGGCCTTCGCGCCCGCCAGGCCCTCTTCTGCTGGCTGAAAAATAAAGCAGACCGTGCCGGTAAACTCGACCTCGCGCGTCAGCTTTGCTGCCGCGCCAAGCAGCATAATGGTGTGGCCATCGTGACCGCAGGCGTGGCTGCAGTTCGGCGTCTGGCTGGTCCAGGGCACCTCGCCGTTGTCCTGCATGGGCAGCGCATCCATATCAGCCCGCAGTCCAATCATGCGTGAACCGCTGCCTTTTTTCAGTACGCCCACCACGCCCGTTTTACCGATGCCGCGATGCACCTCAATGCCGAAATCCTCTAAAAACCGCGCGACAATATCGCTGGTCCGCGCTTCATGAAAGCCCAGCTCCGGATGACGGTGCAGATCACGGCGCAATGCCACTAAAGGGTCCATTTCAATATCCTCGTGAACGATCAACGACGCCGACCAGCGGCTCGCCGCGCTGAAAGCGACGCAGGTTAGCCAGAAGCGCCTTAATCGCGCTGTCATTCTGCGTCTGGCTGGCGATGTGCGGCGTCAACCACACAGCCGGGTGCGTCCAAAATGCGTGACCGGCAGGCAAAGGTTCGGGATCGGTGACATCGATCACCGCAGCCCGTAACTGGCCGCTGTCGAGCGCATCCAACAGGTCCTGATGATTTAGCTGAGGGCCGCGTCCCACCTGAACCAGTGCGGCTCCCGCAGGCAACTGGCCGAACAGCCCGGCATTCAGGCGTCCCTGGGTGCTGGACGTTAGCGGCAGCAGGCACACCAGAATATCGCTGCGCGCCAGAAAGTCGGACAGCTGATCGTCACCATGCCAGCACGGCACGCCCGCAATATGGTGCGGCGTACGGCTCCAGCCGCCGCAGTCAAATCCCATCGACTGAAGCTGCGCCAGCGCCGCGCGGCCCAGTTCGCCCAGGCCCATAATGCCGATGCGACGCTGACTGGCGGGCATCGCCAGATGCGCCTGCCACTGCTGGTGGCGTTGCTGCTGGAAATAGCGTGGCATGTCGCGATGCAGCCCCAGCACCGCAAAGGTGACGTATTCCACCATGCCCTGCGTCAGGCCAGGTTCAATCGTTCTGACCAGCGGGATGTAGCCAGGCAGCGTGGACAGATCAAACTGCTCAGCCCCTGCGCCCACAGAAAACAGGACTTTCAGATTGGGAAAACAGGCCATAAGGTCATCCGGCGGCAACCAGGCGACCAGGGCATCAACCTGAGCCGCATCACCGGTTTCCGGCCAGAGATGTAAGTGGATATCGGGCGCGTGTTCAGCCAGCCAACGCTGCCAGTAGAGGCCGCGCTGGGGTTCAGATTTATAGACAACGTGCATCAGGCCATGGCCTGCGTGGTCAGACCAAACGCCTGCATCCCTTGCGCTACCCAGACCTCACCGCGCACCATCGTGACGGGCGCATCAACATTCGTGAGGCCCAGGCTCTCCAGCCAGGGAGCCAGCGGTAAAGCCGCATCCGTATCCATGCGCAAATACTCGCCCTTCATGCCCTGCATCAGCGCAGCCGTCAGCGCCTGCGCAACCGGAAAATCTTCTGCAATAACGGGACCAATGACCCAGCCACGGCCAAAACGGCGCAGGCTGGCAAAGCCCTTAAGGCGTTGCTCATCATCCTGCAATATCACGGTCTGATTGTCGGTAATCAGATGCGCCACCAGCGCCGGGCGGAAAAGCCCGTGGGCGGCCTGGTCCATGTTTACCAGCGCATCCCGGTCGTCAAGGGTGGCGCTGCGCAACGTCAACCCAGCCGGGATCGCGACCCTGGGCAGCGTCGTCAGGGATGGCGTCTGGTACTGAAGGATCTTACCGCAGGCAACGAAGCCGAGCTTTTCATACAGGCCTTTCCCCATCTCGGTGGCGTGCAGACGCACATTGTAGCCGGGAACTTTCTCTAACAAGGCCAGCATCAGCTGCTTGCCCAGCCCGCGCCCCTGATGTGAGTTTGCGACAATGACCAGACCGATGGTGGCGGCTTTGTCGCCCCAGCGCCAGAGAATCGCGCTGCCAATCACTTCACCCTGATCTTCAATCACCACGCCTTCGCCAAGCTCAATGCCGATCGCCCAGTCTTCATGGCGGTGCGGCCAGTTTAGCGCCTGGCTCATCGCATAAACCTGCGGAATGTCTTCGGTCGTCATGCTACGAATATCAAATGTCATTTTGCTTTCCTTACATCATGCCAGGTGCATCAAGTTCGCTGCCGTCAATAAAACGGCTGTAACGATAAGGGGTGGGATCCACCACCGGCGTCGCGTCCGTCGCCAGTTCAGCGGCGAGGCGGCCCGCGCCGGGGCCAATACCAAAACCGTGTGCGCTGAACCCCGCCGACAGCACCAGGCCAGGCAGTTTTGCCACCGTTGAAATAACCGGAATGGCATCCGGCGTACTGTCAATCATTCCCCCCCAGGCCTGGGCGACTTTGAGATTCGCCAGGGCAGGAAATTCGCGGCGCATGGCGGCCAGTCCGCTTTCCACGACCCAGGCATCGGCAGCCGGATCCAGAATACGCATCCGCTCGAAAGGCGAAACGGCATCCAGATCCCAGCGCCCCATCGCCTCAGGGCCGTGAAAGAACGGCTTCACCCCCAGATTCAGGGTAAGATTTTTACGACGACTTTTGAACGTGGGATAAAACTGACGCAGATATCGCAAGCCCTGAGCACCGGGCTCCAGCCGTCCACGGCCCGATACGGAAACGGTATAGCTGCCATCCAGCTGCGGCCGACAGGCAAAGCTTTCGGTATAAAAAGGAACGGCAATGGCCTGCTCGATGGGCTGAGTCCGAAAGGCGGTGCCAATCACATTCCCCAGCGGCAGATCGATGCCGTGCCGACGGCAAAACATCGAGGTCCATGCACCCGCGGCGCAGATCACGCGGGGGGCTTTGACGACTCCCCGTTCGGTTATTACGCCGCTGACGCGTCCTGCTGAAATATCCAGCCCGCGCACCGCACATTGCTGAAACACCAGCGCCCCTTTTTTCTGTGCGCCAATCACTATACCCGGCGCGGCCAGTCTGGGCTCTGCTGCACCGTCGGTGGGGGCCGAAACGCCGCCAGCCAGTTTGTAGTGCTGCCCGGCGTCAGGGCTTTCGCCTGCTGCGCATTTAATATGTCGCTGCGTACGCCGTACTGTTTGGCCATCTGGCCCCATATATCCCAGGCGGCGATGTCCGCTTCACTGCGGGTGGCGTAAACCAGTCCGCTGCGGCGAAAACCCAGCTCTTCACCGGTTTCCACACTGAGTTCTTCCCAGCCTCGTAAGGCTTCAATCACCAGCGGCAGTTCACGTTCATCGCGATTCTGCTGACGGCACCAGCCCCAGTTGCGACTGGATTGTTCAGCCCCGACCAGGCCCTTCTCAATCAGCACCACCTTCAGGCCCTGCTTTGCCAGATACCAGGTGGCAGCGGCACCGGCGATACCAGCACCAATCACCACCACATCAGCGGCATCCGGGAAGTCCGGGCTGTCCTGTACATAACGAATCGGTGCAGGCATGACGTCACAACCTCGTCGTGTATTGGGGCAGAATGACCCTGGTTCAGCTGCCCCAAAATGAGTTTTGCTTGCCAAAATGGCGGTGCCGGTTATTCGGCTTTCAGAATCTCTTCATGCTCGTCCAGCCAGCCCTGACGTAGCTCAGGAACCGCACGTTTCAGGCGTTCGAAATAGAGCTCACTGGTCGGTTGATCGTAGTTACCGCGTGCCAGCTGGGTCACGATAGCACCATTGCGCATCACAACGATCTCGTCACACACGGCACGCACGGCGTGCATATCGTGGCTGATAAACATTACCGACAATCCCAGCTCACGGCGCAGTTCACTGATCAGATCCAGCACCGCCGAGGCCACTACGGTATCGAGCGCCGAGGTCACCTCATCACAGAGAATGACATCCGGTTCTGCCGCCAGGGCACGTGCCAGATTCACACGCTGCTTTTGCCCACCGGACAACGACCAGGGACGGCGCGAGAGTACCGTGCGCGGCAACTTCACCAGATCCAGAAGTTGATACAGCCGGTTCTGCCGGGCGATGCCGCTCAGACCATGAAACAGCGTCAGGGGACGTGACAGAATCCGCTCCACGCTGTGCGCCGGATTGAGCGCCGTATCCGCCATCTGGAAAACATACTGAATACGGCGCAGCTCGTTATCCGTGCGCTTTTGCATCTGATCGGCCACCGTGTAGCCATTAAACAAGATTTGCCCCTGGCAGGCCGGATTGAGGCCAGCGATAGCGTGAGCCAGGGTGGTTTTGCCCGATCCGGATTCACCAATAATGCCGATGGCCTGACCTTTCCAGAGCGTCAGATTGATGTTTTCCAGAATGCGCACTTTGGGTAAACCATCGCTGCCTTTCGGGCCGTAACCGGCAGACAGATCGCGCACTTCCAGTAGCGGCAGTTCACCGGCTTTCGCCGGGCACCAGTGGCTGGGCCGCTCTTTCTGCTGAGCCGCATCCATCAACAGGCGCGTATAGTCCGCTTGCGGTGCGCCAATCAGGTGCGCAGTGGTGCCATACTCAGCGATTTTACCTTGCAGCAGAACAAGGATGCGATCGGCCATTTGTGCCACCACGGCCAGGTCATGACTGACATAAATTGCCGTTACGCCGCGCTGTTTGACCACCCGACGAAAGGCTTTCAACACTTCAACCTGGGTGGTGACATCCAGCGCCGTCGTGGGTTCATCCAGAATCACCACGTCCGGATCGCTGATCAGCGCCATCGCCGTCATCAAACGCTGTAACTGCCCGCCCGAGACCTGATGGGGGAAGCGATCGCCAATCGTATCCGGGTTGGGTAACGCCAGCTCACGAAACAACGCCAGCGCTTTGGCCTTCGCCGCCTTGCGCGTCATGGTGCCGTGAATCACGACCGGTTCAATGACCTGATCGATAATTTTCATGCCGGGGTTAAAAGAGGCAGCCGCACTCTGGGCAATGTAGGCGACTTTGTTGCCGCGAAAAACGCGCAACTGTGCGGGGGTAAGATTCATGATGTTGGTCCCCGCAACATGAATATTGCCCTCGGCTATTTTACAGCCGTGGCGTGCATAGCCCATGAGCGCCATCGCAATAGTGGTTTTACCCGAGCCGGATTCGCCAATCAGCGCCAGCACTTCGCCCTTTTGCACCGTGAAGCGAATATCGGACACGATATCCAGCTCATCCCCGTTGTCGTTATGCGCCGTTACGCGCAGGTTATCGACAGATATCACAGGCATTGCCGTATGTTGCGTCACGTTCATGCCCCCTCCTTTGCCAGCGTCAACGGACGCATGCTTTGCAAGCTGTCAATAAACAGGTTAACGGCGATGGTCAGGCTGGCAATGGCCACCGCGGGCATCAACACGGCCGGTGAACCATCAAACAGCCCCTGAATATTTTCACGCACTAATGTTCCCCAGTCGGCATAAGGTGGCTGAACGCCCAGGCCAAGGAAGCTCAGCCCGCTCAGCAGTAAAACGATATACACAAAACGCAGGCCAAAATCGGCCAGGACCGGGTGCACCATATTGGGCAGAATATCGTGGATGGCGATGTACCAGCGGCTTTCTCCCCGCAGTCGGGAGGCGCGGACATAATCCATATTGCGCAAGTTGCTGGCCAGGGCAAAGGCGATACGAAATGCGCCGGGCCAGTAGGTGAATACCGCAGTAATCAGCAGCATCGGCAATGAAGATCCGAACACTGCCACGATCATCAGCGCCAGGATTTTCCCCGGTAACACCAGCATGGCGTCGTTGATACGGCCCAGCAGCTCTTCCAGCCAGCGTCCGGTCACCGCCGCTAACAGCGCCAGCAGGGTGCCAATCAGGCTGGCCAGCACCGCAGCGCCCAGCGCCAGGCCAAGGGAAAATTTCGCCCCGTACATAATGCGGCTGAGCATATCCCGCCCCAGGTAATCCGTACCCAGCAGGTTTTCATGCGTAAATCCCCCCATTAACGGGCCCGCACCAATGTCGTCGAGATTGTGGGGCGCCCACCAGGTGCCGAAGAGCGCGATAATTAGCCAGAACAAGGTCACCACCAGGCCTAACTGGCCCGATAAAGACAGTGACTGAAAAATGCGCCAGGGAAGCAATATTTTCATCAGCTCCTCCATTTCGGGTTAAAGGCGATAGTCAGGATATCGGCCGCCAGCAGCAGAAGCAGATAGCAGCTGGCAAACAGCATCACACAGAGTTGAACTACCGGCAGATCGCGGTTGCTGACCGCATCGACCATCTGACTGGCCAGGCCGGGATAGCTGAAGATGGTTTCGATAATGATGACCCCACCAAACAGGTAAGAAAGACTGAGGGAAATGGCGTTAGCGATAGGGCCAACGGCATTCGGTAAGGCATGACGGAGCACCGCCCGCATCGGGGAAACGCCTTTCAGCAAGGCCATTTCCAGATAAGGGCTGTCGAGCTGGTTAATAATGGCCGCGCGGGTCATGCGCGCCATTTGTGCCACCAGGCCGCAGCATAACGTCATCACCGGCAGCGCATAGGCTTTAAGGTAGCTGGCGAAGTCCATATTGGGGCTGCCCAGCGACATGGCCGAAACCCAGTGCAGCTTCACTGCAAAAATCAGGACCGCGACGGTTGCAACCAGAAACTCCGGTACCGCAACCGTTGCCATGGTGCCAATCACCAGGGCACGATCGAGTTTTGAGCCACGATTCATGGCCGCCGCGATGCCAATAATCAGCGCCAGCGGGACACAAATCGCCGTGGTGGTGGCAGCCAGTTCAAAGGTGGCAGGCAAGCGCTGCGCCACCAGCTGTGCTACCGGCAGATGACTGGCAAATGAGGTGCCAAAATTCCCTGTCAGCATACCGCCAAGCCAGGTGAAATAGCGCACCAGCAGGGGCTGATCTAAGCCCAACTGCTGGCGCAGGGCCGCCACGGTTTCCGGCGTGGCGTTTTGCCCCAGGATCATTTGCGCCGCATCGCCCGGCAGCAGGCTGGTGATAAAAAACACCACCGCCGAGACGATAAGCAAGGTCAGGATGCCAGCGCCAATGCGCCGGGCAATCAGGAACATCATGTATCGGTTCATCGGCGAACTCCTTCTTCAGACGATTATCAGGCTGAAAGCCAGGCGAACTCATGGAAGCGATAGCCCATCAGCATGCCCGATGGCCAGGCTTCAAGTCCGTTAACCTTCTTGCTGTAACCGTCCATGGAACTGATAAATGCCGGGATGAGCGTTCCGCAGTGGTCATAGATCAGGGTTTGCATATCGCCGTACATCTGCTTGCGTTTGGCTTTATCACGTTCGCCACGTGCCGCAATCACCAACTGATCGAACTGAGGGTTTTTCCAGCCGCTCTCGTTGGTGGATGAGCTTGACAGGTAGAACTGTGAGAACAGCATATCGAGCGTCGGGCGCGGGTTGATCGAGCCGTAGCCCACCGGATCTTTCATCCAGTGGGTGCCCCAGTAGCCTTCATAAGGCACGCGACGCACGTTGACGTTCAGGCCTGCATTGCGTCCTACCTGCTGAATCAGCTGTGCCCCTTCCGTTGCGCCTTCCAGCGGCGGAGAGGTCACAATCTCAATGGTCTGCCCGGTCATGCCCGCTTTGTTGATATAAAATTTGGCTTTTTCGGGATCGAGCGGACGCGGTTTAAGGTCGGCGTTAAACAGCGGATGCCAGGGTGGAACCGGCGTGTCATTACTCACGTCGCCAAAGCCCTGCAGCACGGTTTTCACGATGATTTCTCTGGGCTGCAGATATTTCATCGCCAGCACGAAATCCGGGTTGCTGCCGGGTTTGATATCGGTGCGGATAATCAGGTTGGTGTACATGCCACCTTTGGTTTCAAGCACCGCATGGTCCGGCGTACGGCTGATGCGCATACTGTCCGGCGCTTTCAGGCCCGAGGCCACCTGGATATCGCCCGACAGCAGCGCGTTGACGCGGGCGGCCTGATCGGTCACACCCAACAGTTCCACTTCATCCAGATGCGGTAGCCCCGGTTTAAAGTAGTTGGGGTTTTTGGTGCCCACGGTATTGACCCCGGGCGTGAAGCTTTTGCACACGAAGGGGCCGGTGCCGATCCCTTTGCTGAAATCTTTGGTGCCATCCTGAACGATCAGGAAGGGAGATGTCGTCAGCATGTAAGGAAGGTCAAAGTTGGGTGCCACGAGAACAAGCTGAACTTCATTGTCGTTCACAGCTGTAAGGGTCTTGAACTGTTCGGCAAGCTTGAATGCACTTGAGGCCACGGCGGGATCTTTATGGCGGTTAAGCGAGAAAATCACGTCTTTCGCGGTAAAGGGCTTACCGTCGTGGAACGTGACGCCTTTGCGCAGTTTGATGCTCCAGGTGATACCGTCGTCCGAATCCACCGACTCAGCCAGACCGGGCTTAACCGACATTGACTTGTCGACCTCTGTCAGACAGCTGTAAAACATAAACTGGCGCGTGTAGTCGGCGCTGTTGCTGCCTTTTGCCGGATCAAGCGTATCAGTCGCAGACGCGTTAGACATGCCAACACGTATTTTTCCGCCCTGAACCGGTTTGCTTTCTGCCAGCGCCACGCCGGGAAAGCCGATCAGTCCGGTGCTCATCACTGCACCGGCGGAAAGCAGCTTCATTAAACTGCGACGGGACAGCGTGCCCTCCGTGATCATCCGCGTCAGAGCAGGATTGGTTACGTCAGATTCTTTATTATCAATTTTACTCATCTGTACACCCTCATTACGTGTTCGAGAGAACATGGAAACATCCCCTGCGTCATTCAGACGGCGCATGCTGGCTGGCCGTTCCGCTGCCGGGCTGGCGAGTCGTCATTCACTGCGCGCCCAGAGCGGCCTGAAAAACAGTGTGAATTTATGAAAGGCGATCCTTTGCTTTGTAGTAGAGCCCGGCGAGCGGCAAAAACCACGGTTTTCCGTGATAGCCCGGTAGTGCAGGCCATGCCTCGCGCTGCCAGGGGTTATCGCGAGATTTCTCACTTATCAGATCGGCCATCACCCGGCCCATCCATACCGACATCTGCGTGCCATGCCCGCTGTAACCCAGCGAATAAAACACCCCGTCCTGTTCACCGGCATGTGGCAGACGATCGGCACTCATATCCACCATGCCGCCCCAGCAGTAGTCGATCTTCGTGTTAGCCAGTTGGGGGAACATTTTCGCCATTGCCGCATGCAGGATGTCGCCGCTGCGTGAATCCGACGTTGGATTGCTGATGGCGAAGCGCGCCCTGCCACCAAACACCAGACGGCTATCCGCCGTGGTACGGAAGTAGTTACCGATGTTCATCGAGGTCACGTAGTTGCGGTTTTCGGGCAGCAGCGCATGAAGCAGCGTGTTATCCAGTGGCTCAGTGACGACAATAAAACTGCCCACCGGCACAATACGACGCTGAAACCACGGGAACGGGCCTTCGCTGGAGCAGCCGGTTGCCATCAGCACTTTGTCGGCCAGGATTTCGCCCTGGCTGGTGACCACCCGGTGACGATAGCCGTCGAGCCGTACCAGCTGAGTGACGTGATGATGGGTATAGATTTTTGCGCCACTGCGCACCGCAGCTTCGGCCAGGCCCACACCAAACTTGCCCATGTGCATCTGGCCGCCATGCTGTTGCAAGAGTCCACCATGGAAGTCGCCACCGCCAATTTCACGCTGAACCTCATCTTTGCTCAGTAACTGGATATCGGGATCCACGGTGCGGCGCATCAGTGTCCAGGCGTCCTGCAGGCCGGAGAAGTGGGATGCCTTGCTGGCCAGTTTGAGCTTGCCGCACAGACGAAAATCGCAGTCGATCTGCTCTTGCTTAATTAACTGCTCAACATAGGTCACCGCATCGTCAAATGCCTTGTAGAAGCGACTGGCCTGGTCAAGTCCGTGGCTGCCAACCAGCGAGGCAAAGTTTTGCGCCACGCCGGTGTTGCAATGGCCGCCGTTGCGTGACGAGGCCTGACTCATCACCTCTTCGCTGTCCAGCACCACCACATTAATTCCGCTACGCGCCAGCGTCAGCGCTGCGGACACACCGGTAAAACCCGCCCCAATCACGACCACATCGGCCTGTGCCGGTAAGGGGGCTTTAGCGGCGGCGCTGAACGACGGGGCGGTGGCTTGCCAGTACGATTCCAGTTTCATGACGGTGTCCTCAAAGACCGACGACGCCAGGCAGGCCGCCAATATCTTTAATTTCGGTGTATTGATAATAGGGATTGGCCGGTTCATGCCCGCGATTGACCCAGACCTTATGCTTAATGCCCAGGTCGTGCGCGGTCATCAGGTCATAACGGAAACTGGATGACACATGCAGAATTTCGTCCGGACGGCAGTCCAGTTTTTCCAGCATGTATTCAAAGCCTTTCATCTGAGGTTTATAGGCACCGGCCTCTTCCGCCGTAATCGCCATATGCACAGGCGCGCCAAGACGAGGAATGTGATGCGGAATCAGGTCGTTCATTGAGTTGGTCAGCAGCACCAGCGGAAATTCTTTCGCCACTTTGGCTAATCCGGCGGGCACATCCGGATGCGGTCCCCAGGTGGCGCAGTCGGTGTAGATAAAATCACTGTCTGCCTGCTCCCATTTCACGCCCCATTTTTTACAGGTGCGCTGAATCGCATTGCTCACCACGTCGTAATAAGGCTTCCAGGCACCCAGCACCTCATCCAGACGATAGCCCGAAAAGTCAGCGACAAAGGCATCCATGGCATTCGCGTCCACCCGCTCCGCAAAACAGCGCTTTGCTGCACCTGCCATATCAAAAAAGATCAGCGTGCCGTAACAATCAAAAGTGATGAATTTGGGTTTAAACAGTGCCATGGAATTAACCTCGTTATTGTCAGGTGTGGTGCTTAAAAATCGATAAGTACGCTTTTCTGGCGCTGGCAGGCCTGGAACGCCTGGCGTCCCAAATCTTTACCAATACCCGAGCCCAGAAAACCGCCGGTTGGAATGATGAAATCGCCGGAGCGTCCATAGCGATTGACCCACACGGTACCGGCGTCAATCGCCCGTATCGCCCGCATGGCCCGTGGCAGGCTCAGCGTATGCACACCGGCACACAGGCCGTACGTATCATGTGCTGCCAGCGCCAGCCCCTGCTCTTCATCGTCGAAGGTCTGAATGGTCAGTACCGGACCAAAAATTTCCTGCTGTACCGCCGGATTATCCTGCTTCACCTGGCTTAACAGCGTGGGTTGCCAGAACCAGCCCTCATCGGTGTCCGCGAAGCGTTCGCCGCCTACCAGCACCTCAGCGCCCTGCGCTTTGGCATCTTCAATGACCGAACGCACTTTATTGCCCTGGCGCGCATCAATCAGCGGTGCATAACGCGAGGTGTCCTGCCATGTAACGCCTGGCCTGGCCTCACGACATAACGCCGCCAGCCGTTCCGTCAGCGCATCGGCAATGCCGCGCTGCACGATTAAGCGCGTACCCGCAACGCAGGCCTGGCCGCCATTTGCGGTGAAGCCGCGCAGAATACGCTGCGCCAGCACCTCAATATCCCCTGCATCATCGAAAACCAGTTGGGGGCTTTTACCGCCCAGTTCCAGCGTAACGGGCTTCATGCCAAACTGTGCGGCATCGCTCATGATGCGCGCTCCGGTCAGGGTGGAACCGGTGAAAGACACTTTGCGCACTCGCGGATGTCTGACGAGCGCGCTGCCCGTTACCGCCCCGCTGCCCTGCACGATATTCAGGATGCCAGCGGGTAAACCAGCCTGAACCGCCAGCTCTGCCATGCGCACGGTAGAAAGCGGGGTGAGTTCAGAGGGTTTCAGCACCACCGCATTTCCTGCTGCCAGGGCCGGCCCGCATTTCCACGAGGCCATCGACAGGGGGAAATTCCAGGGCGTAATCGCCCCGATCACGCCATAGGGTTCGGCAATCAGCATTCCCAGGCTGCTATCCCGCGTGGGAAACAGGTCACCGCTGTATTTGTCAGCACATTCGGCATAGAAACGAATGGCTTCGGCGGTGAAGGGAATTTCATGCTGTACCACGTCGGCGATCGGACGCGTTGAGCCAAGTGCTTCAAGCTGGGCCAGCAGCAGATCCTGTTCGATTAAGTCCGCCCAGCGGCGCAAAACCCGACCGCGTTCACGGGGGGAACAACCTGACCAGCCGCTGGTTTTTAGTGCCTGATGCGCCGTCATCACGGCACGATCAACATCTTCCGCCTGCGCTTCATGCAGGGTGGCAAAAACACGACCATCTGAGGGGCGTTTAACGGCAAAAGATTCGCCTTGTGTTTGCACATGTTTCCCGCCGATATAATGGCCTAACGGGAGTGGCACGCTTTCCGGGTCGAAACTCAACATGGAAGAATCCTTATTTGTTACACCCATCACACTCTGGATTGGTTAAATTTCGGCAATGCTTTTCTGAATAAGTAATTAGGTAATGCAGAAAGTATGCCAGCCGTTAAAAAAATAAAAATGCGTTTAAAACGACGCAAAAAAATTTTTCTGCCGTATTAATGACGGATTTATTGCGGAATTGCCGAAGCGTTAAACAGATGATTTACCTCACAAAAAACCCGCCTTGCTTTGGTGCATTGCGCATGAAACTTGCACTAAAAAGGAGAAAAGGCGCAAAAACCAGATCTGACGCACAAAAAAAAGCGCCAGCATAACGATTATGCTGGCGCCTGAATTCAGTTATTACGTCTTAAATTACAAACTGCCGAGATGGAATGTTTTTTGTTCCAGATATTCATCAATTCCGTAACGTGAACCTTCACGACCGATTCCCGATAATTTAACGCCGCCAAAGGGCGCCACTTCTAAAGAGATTACGCCCGTATTAAATCCTACCATGCCAAATTCCAGCGCTTCCGCTACCCGCCAGGCGCGTCGAATATTCTCCGTGAAGAAATACGCGCCCAGGCCATAAGGCGTGTCGTTCGCCATCGCCAATGCCTGCGCCTCATCGTCAAACACAAACAGTGGTGCCACCGGGCCAAAGGTCTCTTCCTGCGCAATGCGCATCTCACTCGTCACCTGCCCCAGAACGGTAGGCTGAACCCAGGTTCCCGCTCCGCTGCTGATGCCGCCCGTTAACAGCGTCGCCCCTTTCTGTAAGGCATCGTCGATATGTGCATTGACCTTTTCAACCGCGGCGGTATTGATCAGGGGCCCGAGGGTGCTACCGGCCGCAAATCCGTCGCCCACCTTGAGGGTGGCCACGGCTTCCAGTAAGCGGGCGGAAAAGCGTTCATAGATGTTGCGCTGTACCAGAATCCGGTTGGCGCAGACACAGGTTTGCCCGGCGTTACGGAATTTGCTGGTCATGACGCCAGCCACCGCGATCTCAATATCGGCGTCATCGAAAACGATTAACGGCGCGTTGCCGCCCAGTTCCAGACTCAACCGTTTTACGCTGTCGGCACATTGTTTCATCAGTAACTGACCCACACGGGTTGAGCCGGTGAATGAAATTTTACGCACCAGGCGGCTTTCGGTCAGTGCGGCGCCAATTTCCGTCGGCATACCGGTGACCACCTGCAAAACACCGGACGGAAAGCCGGCGCGCTCTGCCAGAACCGCCAGCGCCAGGGCAGACAGCGGCGTCAGGTCAGAAGGTTTAACGATAATCGGACAACCCGCCGCCAGCGCAGGCGCCACCTTGCGGGTAATCATGGCAATGGGAAAATTCCACGGCGTAATGGCTGCCGCTACGCCGACCGGCTGTTTTAACACGATGATTCTGCGGTCGGACGTGGGCGCGGGAATGGTATCGCCGTAAATGCGACGCGCCTCTTCGGCAAACCACTTAACGAAACTGGCTCCGTAAAGGACTTCGCCTCTGGCTTCCGCCAGCGGTTTGCCCTGCTCGGCCGTCATGATGATGGCAAGATCGTCGGCGTTATCGACAATCAACTGATACCACTTTTCCAGCAGTGCGGCGCGTGTGGCGTTGGGTGTTTTAGCCCAGTCATGGCGTACCGACTCCGCATGATCGATCGCCGCCTCGGTTTCCTTCAGCCCCAGCGCCGGAACCGTCGCCAGCGTCTCACCGGTTGCCGGATCGATAACCGGCAGCGTTTCGCCCTGATAACCGTTCTGCCATTGACCCGCAAACAGCGCCTGCTGACGCAACAGCGTGTGATCTTTTAGTTGTATACGTGACATCGCA
Organism: Pantoea ananatis LMG 2665; assembly: GCF_000710035.2. GTDB lineage: Bacteria > Pseudomonadota > Gammaproteobacteria > Enterobacterales > Enterobacteriaceae > Pantoea > Pantoea ananatis. The sequence continues at coordinate 446,178 of NZ_JMJJ01000005.1, forward strand.
TCCCCCTTTGTTCAGATCTTTCCACTTTATCGGGAGGGGAGAAGCGCAGGATGTTGTTATTGCCGGCCAGAAAGCGTTCGCTGTGAGGATTTACGGCAGAAAAAAAATTTTATGCCGTTGTGCCAGGGCGCTGGATGTTCAGGGTCGCTAAATCTGAAAATCGATAACCGGCTCATCGTCACCCGAGGAGGACAGTGCCTGCTCTTTAATCTCTTCAAGCGATAAGTTGGCGTTGCACAGCTCCAGAAATTGCCAGACATAGTTGCGCTGCAGTTGGCCCCGCTTCAGCCCCAGCCACACGGTATTAGCCTCAAACAGATGCGTGGCATCCAGCCTGACCAGCTCACCGCCCGGTTCGGTTTCACAGGCCTGATCGGCCAGAATACCGACACCAAGGCCAAGTTTGACATAGGTTTTCACCACATCGGAATCCTGTGCGCTGAGCACGATGTCCGGCTTTAAGCCTGCCCCCTGGAAGGCCCGGTCCACACGTGAACGCCCGGTAATCCCCTGGCGATAAGTAATGAGCGGATGGTGACTGAGCGCATTGAGCGATACCGGCTGTTGCTGCACCAGCTCGTGATCGTGCGGCACCAGCAGGGCATGATGCCAGCTAAACCACGGAAACGCCGCCAGGCTGCTGTTATTCACCAGCATCTCACTGGCAATTCCGACATCCACCTCGCCTGCCAGCAGCATGTTCACAATTTCCTGCGGTGAGCCCTGGTTCAGTTCAAGCCTGACGTTGGGATAAAGCTGGCGAAACGCCTTGATGACGGGCGGCAGACTGTAACGCGCCTGCGTATGCGTGGTGGCGATGGAAAGGATACCGCTGGATTCATTGGTAAACACGTCAGCCAGACGGCGGACTTTACCGGCTTCGTCCAAAATGCGCTCCGCAATGGTTAATAGCGCTTTCCCGGGCTCTGTCATGCCAAGCAGCCGCTTGCCGCGTCGGATAAAGATTTCAACCCCAAGCTCATCTTCAAGATCGCGAATATGGCGACTGACGCCCGATTGCGAAGTAAATAGCGTGCTTGCGACCTCTGTAAGGTTGAACTCCCGTCGTGCCGCTTCGCGGATAATTTTAAGTTGCTGGAAATTCACACTATTTACCTCTCTTTACACAATCTGATAAACAGAGGGTAAAAAGGATTTTCGATAACTGGAAATACTAAAAAAGTTTTATTTATGCATTTGAAGCATATAGAACAGGGCGGGAGACGTTGAGCTGCATTCTGATGGACAATCACAGAAAGGGCAGCGGCGCGATATCTACGCGCCCTGCTTCAGAGAAAGTGGGTCAGGACAGGCGTTCTAGCTGACCAGGGTGAGTTCCCGTTTTTCCGTCAGCGGTTTGTTCAGCAGCGACAGCAGGATATTTTTAACGGCCTGCGCCGGGGGCGATAAAGGTAACCGATGTGAAAGGTTAAGCGATAACGGCAGGCTGATCGTCGGGCTGGTAATACGCGCCATCCATGCCTGGGTGGAACCCACCAGCGCCCGGGCGGCGGATTCCGGCAATACAGTGACGCCCATCCCGCTGGATATCGCGGCGGTCAGCGTGGAAAGCGACTCTATTTCACCAATAATACGCGCACTCAGGCGGCGCAGTGAAAATGCCTCGTCAACGCGCTGACGCACGGCACTGTAATCGCGTGGCAAAAACAGGCTCATCTGTGCCACTTCAGCCAGATCCACATTGGTACCCGGACAGGCAGTGGTGCCGACCAGATACAGATCTTCTTTGAGCAGCGGTAGACTGTTGATCCCTGCCGTCGGCGCACGGTCATACAGCACGGCCATATCCAGCTGCCCGCTAATAATGTTTTCATTCAGGGCGCTGCTGCTGTTTTCATGCAGGTAAACAATGATATCCGGATACTGTTCCCGTACCGTTTGCAGCAATGGCATCGTCAGCGAGGAGGCGGCCGTTCCGGGAGCCAGTCCAATGGAAACCTGCCCTTTCACCACTTCACCGGCATTCATCACCGCTGACTGTGCCAGCTCACACTGTCGCAGAATAACGCGCGCATGGCTGTAGAGTAATTTTCCGGCTTCCGTAGGTGTTACGCCGCGTTTGGTGCGATTCAGAAGCTGCTGCTCCAGCTCACCTTCAAGCGTAGCAACCTGCTGGCTTAACGCAGGCTGGGCAATATGCAGCACTTCTGCTGCCCGCGTCAGGCTACCGATATCGACGATTTTCACAAAGTATTTCAGCCGTCTTAAATTCATCTTGCCTCCGTTGCTACGTCAAGGTTTCTGGCTGATCCGTATCAACCAGCCTGTATACAGATGAATTGCAATATGCAGACCAGGTTTATTCAGATCGCGAAACATGTCGGGAAATAATTGCTAAGCATCAGAATAAACAGCATTTCTCTGTACCTCCAAAGAGGTAAGTCGGGGAGGACCGCCGCATTCAGGCGGCGACACAGGGTGAGCTGCACCTCAATAGTGCGAAACATGTCAAACCAGCGTGCAGCGTCGGCCCTGTGCCAGCAAAGGTTATCGACGTGCCAGCGTCCGGCCCGGTTATGCAGGAGAAAAAGCAGAAAGAGAGTGAGATGCGTGGCTGCGTGGCTGCGTGGCTGCGTGGCTGCGTGGCTGCGTGGCTGCGTGGCTGCGTAAAAGTCTAAGACTGTTGGCTGAGGAGAAACAGGTTTATTGCCTGAGCGGTTGATCGATTCGAAACGTCTTCCCACCTGTAACGCTCAATACGCTCATGTTTTTTTAAAACGTCAGAAAGGCGAACACGCAAACACATTTGTGTTGATGCAAGGCGGCGATTCTCTGGCACCAGAGAAAACCCCCACGGGATTCCGTTTAAACGCTTTTTGGTTTTGCTGTCTTTTGTTCACCCCAGCCAGCGAAGTGCGAATACGCAAACGCATTTATGTTGTAGCAAGGCGGCGCCAGGCGCTTAGGCCCAGGAGCATAGTAAACTATGTGACTGGGATAAGCGCCTGGCGCCAACGCCGCTACGGCGCAAAGGCGGCAGCGTATTTTAGCGTTTAGCGCGATTACGTCGCATATCGATGGTAACTGCGGCGACGATGATGATGCCTTTGATGATGTCCTGGATATAGGCATCCACCCCAACAAAGGTGAATCCGCTTTTAATCAGACCAAGAATTACCGCACCAATCAGCGTGCCGGTAATACGGCCCACTCCACCCATCAGGCTGCTGCCGCCGATCACCGCTGCGGCAATCGCATCCAGTTCGTAGCCCACGCCCATGCTTGACTGGCCGCTGCTGACGCGTGCCGCCAGCACTACGCCTGCCAGGCCTGACAGCGCACCCGCAATGGTGTAAACGATGATCAGGTATTTGTTGACGTTAATGCCGGACACTTTGGCCGACGTCATATTGCCGCCGATGGCATAAACATATTTGCCATAACGGGTATGTTTCAGCGCAACGTGAAACACCAGCGCCACAACCAGAAAAATCACCACCGGCATGGCACCCTGACCAATAGAGGTGAATCCATCGGACAGAAAACTGATGGGGTTACCCTGGGTGTAATACTGCGCCAGACCGCGCGCAGAAACCATCATGCCCAGTGTGGCAATAAAAGGTGGGATGCCGGTGCGGGTAATCAATACGCCATTGATCAACCCGCACAGTAAACCGACGCCAATACCGGCAGCAATCGGCACGGCCGCAGGCATATTCACCAGGGATGGAAACATCGGCGTCAGCGTATCTGAGGTTTGCGCCAGGCTGGCAGCCACCACCGCAGTCAACGCAATCACCGAACCGGAAGAGAGATCGATACCGGTCGTAATGATCACCTGGGTTACACCGACGGCGATGATACCGATGATAGCGACCTGCAATACGATTAAAATCAGGCGGTTCGTGTTCATCAGGAACGACTGATCGCGAACATACCAGCCAAAAATTTCAAAAATTAAGGCAATCCCCACCATTACCACAAAGATGCCGGTATCCTTTGGAACCCGGTGACGCAGGCTTGCCAGGAAAGAGGGTTGTTGCTGAGAAGCCTGAGCGGCCGTGGCTTTCATATTACTCATCGTGGTTTCGCGCCTCATTCGGATGCTAACGACAAAATAGTTTCCTGATCGGCCTCTTCTTTATCGAGGATGCCGGTAATGCGCCCACCATGCATCACCATGATGCGGTCACTCATGCCCAGAATTTCAGGCAGCTCTGAGGACACCATAATGATGGCAACGCCACGGTTGGCAAGCTCACTAATCAAACGATAAATTTCTGCTTTTGCCCCAACATCAATGCCGCGCGTCGGCTCATCCAGGATCAGGATTTTCGGTTGAGCCAATAGCCAGCGGGCGATAAGCACTTTCTGCTGATTGCCGCCGCTCAGGTTATTGATGATTTGATCCATGGTAGGGGTTTTAATATTCAGACGGCGAATTTGATCCATGCAGTCCTGAGCCATTTTGACATGGCTGACAAAGCCGCTTTTGCCGCTGTATTCCGGCATGTTGACAATGCTCATGTTCTCCAGCACCGACAACACCAAAAACAATCCTGACTTTTTACGATCTTCAGTCAAAAATGCCATGCCCTTTTCGATGGCGACCGACGGTGAGTCAATATTCGCCGGGATGCCGTCAATCAGAATTTCGCCGCTGTCAAAATGCGTCATGCCAAACAGGCTTTCCATCACTTCACTGCGCCCGGCTCCGACCAGGCCTGCCACACCGAGAATTTCTCCCCGGCGCACACCGAAACTGACGTCGGTGAAGCGGTCTTTGCAGCTCAGATGACGAACGGTCAGCACCTCTTCCCCGATGGCATTGTTGAATTTAGGGAAAAGCTGTGTCAGCTCACGCCCGACCATTTTAGTGATCAGAGACTGGCGCGTGAACGCACTGGTGCTGTCGCTGCCCACCCAACTGCCGTCACGAAACACGCTGATCTCATCCGTGATGGAAAAGATCTCATCCATTTTGTGACTGATATAAACGATGGCTTTACCCTGTTCGCGCAGATCGCGAATGATGGTAAACAAATGTGCGACTTCGGTTTCCGTCAACGCGGAGGTGGGCTCATCCATAATAACAATGTCGGCATCCCAGGACACCGCTTTGGCGATTTCCACCATCTGCTGTGAGGCGATGCTCAGTTCGCCTACCATGCGGTCGGCTTTCAGTTTGATATTGAGCCGGTTAAGCAGCGCCTGCGTGTCTTTATTTAGCCGGGCATGATCGACAAAACCAAATTTCATCGGCTCCCGCCCCAGCCAGATATTCTCGGCCACGGTCATGTGCGGCACCAGATTCAGCTCCTGGTGGATCATTGACACACCCGAACGTAACGCATCCATGGTGTCCCTGAACTGCACTGGCTCCCCTTTAATCTTGATGGTGCCCTGATCGGGACGGTAAATCCCGATCAGGCACTTCATTAAAGTGGATTTGCCCGCGCCATTTTCACCCATCAAAGCATGTACCGTTCCAGAGCGGACGCGCAGCGACACATTGTCCAGTGCCTTCACACCCGGAAAGAACTTGCTGATGCCTTCGGCTTCAAGCGCAAAAGCGGTCATACATCACCTCCGTACTGCGGGTTCAGACGTTTATTTTTGGTTCATGCTGGTATATTTGGTGTAGTTGTCTTTGGTGATCAGCTGGAATGGGATATCAACAATCTTCTGCACTTTTTCACCGTTTGCCAGTTTGATTGCGGTCTGAACAGCGCCTTCACCCTGCCCTTTTGCATCCTGGAATACGCTGGCCACCATCTTGCCGTTCTTGATCATCTGCAACGCATCCGGTGTGCCATCCACGCCTGCCACCAGAATGTGTTTATCGTTCTTGCCTAATGCCTGAATGGCACCAATCGCCATTTCATCATTGTTTGACGCGATGGCATTGATATCATCGCCAGCGGTCATCCAGTTGCTCACGACATCTACCGCATCGTTGCGGCTGAATTTCGCCGTCTGCTTTTGCACCACTTTAATATTCGGGTATTTCGCCACTACGGCTTCCACGCCTTTGGTGCGTTCGCGGGTCGATTCGTTAGCCAGATCACCTAATAAAATGGCAACGTTGCCCTTGCCGTTCATCGCCTTCGCCAGAGCTTCCATCTGCAGACGGCCCGCCAGTTCAGAGTCAGAGCCCACAAACGCCATTTTGTCGCCTAGCTGGGCCTGGGGTTTACGGTTAACAAATACCAACGCCACACCGGCCTTGGACGCCTGATCGATAATGGGTTTTACGGCGTCAGTGTCGACGGGGTTAACAATGATGGCGTCAACGCCCTGTCCAATAAAGTTCTGTACCTGCTGGAGCTGCTGGGCCACATCGCCTTTGGCATCTTCGATCTGGCCTTTGACGCCATCTTTTTTCATCTCATTTTGTACAGCGTTACGCACAATCGTCAGAAAGTTGTCATCAAACACCGCCATAGAAACACCCACGGAAATATCTTTCGCCATCGCAGCGGCGGGCAACATGCAGGCTAACAGTGAGGCAACAATCGTTTTTTTGATGTTCATAGGGACCCTTCTTATTTGTTAACTTGCTAGCGATTTACGTTTCGAATGAAAAATATCTTTTACATTCACACTGCCTCGCCGGCGTTTTTATGGAAAATTTGAGGTAAGACGACTACGTTGATGCTTTTGCTAAAATCACCACTGCTTTTCTTATCCGCATGATTTTACTTAACATGCTGACGGTATTGTCCTGACGCTGGTACGTCCATCCCACTTTCAGGCGCCAAGCAGTTTGTTTATTCCATATATTTCTTTTTTGAAATTTTTATCATAAAAGCACTGAAACAAGCGTTTTGATATCGTCAAATAACAAAACTTTGACATGCGTCTAACATCTACTGAGAAATGGCGTTAAAGTGAGATCCTGTTAGCAGTTTGAAAAGCAAGCGAATGTGTCTGATATTCACCAATGCGCTGCTTTTACGAGCACTTAAACGCAAACCATGAAAGAGGGCTTTGACATCCCTAACCGGCGCCGCTACTATTCGCCCCGTTCTGACAATTCCTCTGTAGTTCAGTCGGTAGAACGGCGGACTGTTAATCCGTATGTCACTGGTTCGAGTCCAGTCAGAGGAGCCAAATTCTTGTTTTCAGGCATGCTTTAAAGCCTTTCAATCCGGTTTTATTACGTCTGCGTGAGAAGTTTTTCCGATGCGTAGTGGGGCTAACCTGCGCATTCGGCAAAACAGCAAGTCTGATTGGCATCATTCCCGCTCGATAATAGCGTCATAAATCTGTTCCCCAGCCGTACGTGAAAAGCCCCAGCATCCCCCCTTGTAATTGCCTTTTATACTGACTGATTCACAGCGTCTTTCTCTGCTTGTCCATCCGAACGGTTCACGCCGCTGTCCTCTCCGATAGCGCCTCGACCAAAAAGAATCCCGCATTGCATCAGGTGCCCGTCACTGACTCCGTCTGCCATCCGCGCGACGCTATGCGTAAATGGCTGAAAAAGAAGGTCAATCCCGCATAACCGCACAGAACTGGAAAAGTCGGTTCAGATTCCGACCTGCAGGCTGGCGCAGTAACAGGAGGTATCCTGTTGAAAGCTAGGTTCTTCCGCGCTGTTCTGCGCCCGGTTTGGCTAACGTCTACACGGCCAAGGCTTTCTGTTTGTGAAGCGTGGCGCTGTCCGCGACAGCATTGGGCAAGGAAGCGCTGCCCATAGCGCTGGCGTGGTCAGGTATGTTTACAGGCAACAGAAGTCTTGAGTCATGTGTTGATATAAAAATAATGGCTTTTATGGCGTCAGCCCCTACCGATATCCCCTCCGTCTTAAAAAAGCGTCGTTCTGCGGTTTCTGAAAAGGACACTTAGGTTCACTCGTTCTTTGCCGAAAACAACATGGGTACGACAACACCATAACCGGAGAGAATGATGAAGGTATCGACACGACTGTCTGCTGGCTTTGCTTTTTTGATACTGCTTTTCGTCATCAGTTCAGCGGTTGCAATCAGCAATCTGCTTGAGACGCGTCAGAATATTGATGAGATCGTCAACACCAACCTTAAAAAAGTGACTTTGTCTAATGATGCAGGTACGGCGCTGAGAAACATGCTTGTTGAGGTGAGAAACATGGCGCTCTTCTCTGATCAAAAAGCAATTGAGAATGAGTGGGGGCGCTTTGAAACTCAGAAAGGGGTTTATACCCAGAAACGCACTGAGCTTGCATCCATGATCGAACGCGACCACAACCAGCAGGAAATTGGTCTACTCAGGAAAGTACAGCAGAATGAACAGGCCGCGCTCACGACACTCGCGACGGCGGCAAACATGGGCAGGCAGAGACAACTGAATGGCCTCGCAGATTATCTGACCAACGTTGTTCGTCCCCCTCAGCAAATCCTTATCTCCAGTCTCAACGAACTCACGGACATGCAGCGTGCCTTTGCTGAAAACACCGCCGTGGAAAGTAACGCATCCGCCAGCCGCGTTATCAAAACCTTTATTGTTCTCATCATTGCAACCGTCATTTCCGGCGCCCTGATTTGTCTCGTCATCAGCAGGAAGCTGATGCGCCAACTGGGCGGTGAACCTGCACAGGCTCAGGCGCTGGCCGCGACCATCGCTTCCGGGGACCTCACCTCCACCGTGCTGCTGCGTCGCAACGACACCAGCAGCCTGCTCGCCTCACTGGACAGCATGCAGGCCAGGCTGCGCGGCCTGGTATCGCAGATAAAGGATGCTTCCACTTCCGTGGCGCTGGCGGCCGACGAAATCGCCCAGGGCAACACCGAGCTGTCGTCACGAACCGAGCAGCAGGCGGCCGCCCTGCAGGAAACCGCTGCCAGCATGGAGCAGCTGACCGCCACGGTGAAGAGCAACACCGCTGGCGCGCAGCAAACCGCTGAATCGGCCCGCGATACGGCCCGCCTGGCCCGTTCGGGTGAGGCCGACGTGCAGCGGATGTCTGGCACAATGCAGGATATTTCCGTCAGTGCCGCTAAAGTCCGGGACATTACCTCGGTCATTGAAAGCATCGCGTTTCAGACCAACATCCTGGCCCTGAACGCCGCGGTGGAGGCGGCGCGCGCCGGCGAGGAAGGCCGCGGTTTTGCCGTGGTGGCCGGTGAGGTGCGGACGCTGGCGCAGCGTAGCGCCACGGCGGCCCGCGATATCAAAGTCCTGATTGAACAGGCCGTTGAGCAAGTGGAAAGTGGCGTTGCCGTGGCCTCCTCGACCGGGCAGAGCATCATCAAAATTGTCGGGATGGTCGGCGAGCTGGCGGAGGCCATGGACTCCCTCTCTCTGGCGTCCTCCGAGCAGATGCAGGGGATTTCACAGGTCAACGTGGCGGTGAGTCAGATGGACGGCGTGACGCAGAACAATGCGGCGCTGGTCGAGGAGTCGTCTTCAGCCTCGCGTTCGCTGTCTGAACAGGCGCAGGCGCTGCGCGGTATGGTAGCGGCGTTTCATGTCTGAAAACGGGTTGTGGGTTCATGGTGAAGCATATTTTCTGTTTTCGTAGCGCATCCCGGTTCAACGGGTGACGGCACAGGAATAAAGCCCTGATCCACAGCACAGAAAATCACAGGGTTTAGGCTGGCATTGCTGCCGTTGTTGCGCACGTATGACAACAATCGCCACACCCGGAGTAGCCCCCCTTTCACGCGCTCCCGCCTGTTTTTTACAATGGCATTACACAGCGAATCTCGATGAGGTTCGCTGTTCACTGACGCCTCAACGTCGGAAAAAAGAGGATGCTCCCCGCAAGCCTTCGTCTGCATGGGTTTAAAACTCGACGACAATATTGCCTTTGGGAATGCTACAGCACGACAAAATATAGCCCTCTTCCACGTCCTCATCGGTGATGCCGCCGTTGTGGTTCATCTCCACTTCCCCTTCCAGGCATTTCACCTTGCAGGTGCCGCAGATCCCCATACCGCACGCCTTGGGAATATGCAGCCCCAGCTTGAGGCGTCAGCCAGTGACGTTTTCTTCGCGTTTACAATAGCTCCGGCCACGTCATAATCAGCTTTGCCTGCACAGGCTCGGCCAGCAGGCTGGGATCGGGCTGCCAGCTGTCCCAGTCGCGAAATGCGCTGAAATCAAGCCCGGTCAGGGTTTCCAGTGAACGAACCGCCACGCGATATTCATCCACCTGCGGCACCGCTTCCGGTTGTAAAAGCGGCAATACGCGGCGAGGCTCATCCAGCAGCTTATCCTGACTGACCAGCAGTGCGGTGGCCTGCGGCGTGCCCTGTGGACCGATGCGCAGAACGACCTTCCAGAACAGCAGCGGGACCTGCAAATCCCCGTACTGCCGATGTTGATCGTTCAGTACCGGGCCGGTCAGTACACTAATTTGCTGTTTGGTTTTTAACACGCCGTATTCCAGGATATAGCGCTCAACCCCTTGCCAATACTGCACGCTCTGGTTAAAGCGAAAATGCTGCGGGGAACAATTAGTGAAGTGGAACGTGTCTTTATTGGCGCGCACCGCCTCGGCCGCCGTGCCCCAGGTGGGATCGCTGCGGCGGGTGAGATGACCGCGATCGAACCAGCGACTGAACGCGCTATAAAACGACTGACCAGTAACATAGCGGCTGTCGATGCGGCTGTCTTCATACCAGCGGTCACCTTCGGGCAACAGCGAAGGTTGCCCACTGCCGCGGTCAATGTTGATATAGCGTGCCCCATCGATATTGGTGGCGGTAAAAAAAGCCAGCCGTCGTTCGGCATTCATCAGCAGAGAAAAGTGCTCGTAATTCAGCCTGGCATCAGCGCCGTTGCGCCCGTCACGCAGAGGGGCGACTTCCCCTGCACGCGGCGCGATAATCTGTGCCAGATCGACAGGATTGTCCGCCAGAAAGTCTGTCTGAAAACCGTCGCGATTAGCGTAGTTTTCATCTGGCGCGGCGGCACTGGACTCAGGCAGTAGCGGTGCATTATCGGCCGTGAGCGCCTGCATCAGGATTGCCTGCCCATGCGGGGACAGCGCTGGCAACTCGCCCTTCAGCCAGTCGGTGAGCGCACTCATGCGAATGCCTTCGTTAACCCATTTTCCGCTGTCTTCTGTGGCGCCATGATGAAGGGCCACCAGCTGCCAGCCGTCGTTGAAGACCGGTGCACCTGACGAGCCGCCTTCACTGTCGGCCTCATAGTGCAGAAACTGTTCGTGACGTGCTAACAGGGCATTGTTGCGCAGCGTGATTTGCTGTGGCGCACCACCCGGATGATGGATGAGATTGAGGCTGATGCCCAGCGCATGTTTATCATTACGATCGTTAAGTGCCAGCGGCAGCGGTTGCTCACCGCTGTCGGTAAGCGCCTCGCCAAGCGCTATTAACGTACAGTCGAACGCCTCCGTTGGGCTGGAAAGCCAGAAGCTCTCAGCATCCACCGCATAGAGACGTCCTGGAAGAATTTCGCCGGATTCGCCCTGGCGATAACCGAACTGCAGCGTGATGCGCCCCGAAATGGCGGCTTCAGGCAGCACGTGATGATTCGTGACGAAGAGGTTGCCATAGGTCAGAAATCCACTTCCCTTAGGTATGCCATCTTCTCTGACCAGCGCGACGGCGCGGGCTGCGCGTAACCCCTGCTGTAAAAATGACACCGGCAGCAAGTCGTTAGCGCCCATAATGACGCTCTGGCGGGCCCGCTGTTGAAACGCATAGCGCTGCGCTCGTCGTGAGTCCGTTTCCGCCTGCTGGCCCTGGCTGAGCGCAGTGCGCGTCTGCTGCCTTTGCCCGGCCGTAATCTCCAGCCTTGAGGCTATCTGCGCTTTCAGTTGCTCGTTCATTCGCATCTCCATGGTTGGGTTTGCTCTCTTTAACCATAGCCGTTTATCACGGAACAGGCGGCACATTGCGGCGCTGCGACACAGTGGCTAACCTGCAGAAAACATGATCTCTATAAGACTGTTTCGGCGTCTTAAACTGGCCTTTCCTGACAATTTGAACGGCCCTGCCATGCGGTAAACTGTGGATGAAACAACCAGGCTGCTGAATCATTCAGCAAACGATCCGAAAGCGGGTAAAACCGCTTTGACTCAGCATGCCGACTCCATTACTATGCGCCCTGTAGCACGATTCCTCTGTAGTTCAGTCGGTAGAACGGCGGACTGTTAATCCGTATGTCACTGGTTCGAGTCCAGTCAGAGGAGCCAGATTAAAAGAAGCCCGCTCAGGGAAACCTGAGCGGGCTTTTTGTTTGCTCTCGTTAGCACATTGCGCAGCCCGGTATGTTGTACCGGGCTTTTTTTCGGTTCATCGCAGGTTAGCGTGAACCAATAGAAAATGGCAGCCAGAACGTTTAGGTTTGTATTTGCCAAAACACACCCTGAACCTTCAAAGCCGCCGTTGTTATGAAGGATTCAGTGTCTCTTCATACACTGAAATTTCCCACGACACATTGCTCATCCGTCTTCAGTCCGCGGCTTCCCGGGCGCCATGTTGCCGCGGGTGTAACCGCAGTACTCCCCATATTCACGACACTTCCCTGCGACGCGTCAGATAGCGTGAACTGCCTGACCGGAAGGTCTGGCTTGATGTTCCCGTCCGCCGTCTGCGCTGCTCATCATGCGGCATTATGACCGAAAAAATCGACTGGCTGCCTGAGCGCCAGCGATACACAGCCACCCTGTCAGCGTGGGTTGAATCCCTCGTTCGGCTGCTTCCGGTTAAGCACGTCGCCAGCCTGACCGGACTGCACGGGCATACCGTTAAACATATTGATTACCGGAGGCTGCAGCGTGAGGTTAGCCGGATTGATTAATAGAGGATCGTCTGCCTGTGCGGGTAACTGGCAAAAAAGCAGACCCGTAAGACACAAAAAGCGAAGAGATGATAAACTTAACGCACTGCCATAATTCACTTTTACCTGCCTTTTCCTGTGGTTTCAGGCAGCAAACAGACAGGGATGAGTAAGCACACTCCTCTCCCATACCTAGTAGCATTACTTATTACTGGCAGCCATAGTTAACCAGCCGTTTACAAATACAAAAGCGAAATATGCAGGTAAAATTACGTGAAATTGCGGCATCGGTTTGCTCGTCCCGCCTGCGAGCCGGATGAAAAAGAACGTCAACGACACGACCATCGTGACCCAATATATTATCCTCGGCCAGAGATGAGTCAGGCGTTTCAACCCAGATTTTTAACGGGGAAAGATGTCAGCGGTTTAATCTCTTTCAAAACAAACATACTTTGCATCTCTTTAATGCGCGGCAGCCTGCGTACCACCGACATGGCGAACTCCGCGTACGAGTCAAGATCGCTCGCTACCACCTGTAAGAGAAAGTCGGCGTCGCCCCCAATGCTGTAGCAGGCCACAACATCCTCTAGCGCGGTCACCTGCTGCTCAAACTTTTCCGCTTCAGCTTCGCTGTGGCAGTCAATGACCACCCGAATAAAAACCATAACGCCCGAGCCGGTTTTCTTACGGTCCAGCACTGCCCGATAGCCCTTGATCACGCCCTGCTCTTCCAGTTTGCGGACTTTGCGCCAGCAGGGCGAGGCAGACATACCGATCTTATCGGCAAGCTCCTGATTGGTCATCCGGGCATTATCCTGCAAGATGCTTAAAATTTTCACCTCTGTCTTATCAAGCGGCATATCAGTCGTATCCTTTCTGTTTAACCTATTTTACAGGCAAATTATTGCCATAATTACGGCACAGAAGCGAGATTCAGACAACGTATTTCTGCCCAGCTCAGGCATACTTTAATCAGGCTGTATTGCGCAGCAGAGGAATGGCATTAAACGGCACAGAGCAGGTTCTTATGCTCAGAAGCGGGATGAGCAAGCGGCATCGCATTCTTTCCAGAATGCACGCTCTGTTAACGCAATCACGCCTGTAAACAACGTTCTTATCCCTATTGAATGAAGGAAACATCATGTCGCTTCATACTGAATTACTGCCTTATATTTTGGCGCTGGGACTGGCCGCCGCGATTCCGGGCCCTGGGATGACGACGATCGTTGCGCGTAGCATCAATGGGGGTTCACTGGCAGGCTTTGCTGCGCTTATCGGCGTGATAATGGGCGATGTGTTTTATTTAACCCTGGCCGTATTTGGTCTGGGCATTGTGGCCAAGACCTATACCGCGCTCTTTACGTTGATTAACTGGGCGGCGGCGCTTTATTTGGGCTATCTGGCCTGGCAGTTCTGGTCTTATCAACCCCGTGCTATCAGCATTGACCAGAAGGTTACCCGTCAGCAACTGGTCTCCGCCTGGCTGTCGGGGCTGAGTATTACGCTGGGCAACCCCAAAACGATTGCCTTTTATCTGGCAATACTGCCGCTCGTTATTTCCCTGGAGGCAATTTCACTGAAATTCTGGGGCGCCGTACTGGTTCCCGTTACCGCTGCCGTATTACTGGCCGTGGGCGCGATGTTTATTTTGGCGGCGGTGAAAGTCCGCGTGTTTCTGACCCGCCCGCGCTCGCTGCGGATCATGTACCGGGTCGTGGGCGTGATGATGCTGCTGGCCGCCATGGGTATGATTGTTAAAACGCTGTAACTCGGCGAAATAACAGGTAGGTGACGGCTGCCTTGTGGATAACGGGGCTTCAGAACAGGCTGATTCATCCTGCTTAAAGGGGATTTTACTGCTGTATCCCCACCCGCATGGTTACGCTGTGGTAATATCGCCCCCTTACCTTCTCGTTACCTGGCAACCCACTGAGCACTATGACGGACACGACAAAACGCAAAAACGATCCTGAAGGGCTTAAAAAACGCATTCTGGCTGGCGCACTCAAAATCTTTGCTGAGTTCGGCATGCAGGGCGCCCGGCTGGAGCAGATCGCCGAGAGTGCTCAGACGACGAAACGCATGGTGGTCTATCACTTTGGCAATAAAGAGCAGCTCTATATTGATGTGCTGGAGCAGGTTTATCAGCAGATCAGGGAACATGAAACCGGCCTGAATCTGGCGGCAATGGAACCCGGACAGGCCATTACGAAACTGGTTGAGGCCAGCTTCGATTATCACGTTTCGCATCCTGATTTTATTCGGCTGATCTGCATGGAGAACCTCTCTCGCGGACGCTACATCTCACAATCCGTGCGGCTGAGCCAGCTTAACCGCAGCGCGCTGGATCTGCTGGATGACATCCTGACGCGCGGTCAGCAGCAGGGGCTGTTTATTCAGCCGCTGGACACGCTGGATGTACATCGCCTTATCAGTAGTATCTGCGTACATCAGGTTTCTAACCGGTTCACGTTTAATACGCTGTTCAGTCCGGACAAAAGTGAAGAGGATATTATCAGCCGCAATCGCCAGTTAGCGGTGACGGCCACGCTGCGTTATATCTGTCGGCATCAGTAGGCTCACAGGGCGTTGAAAGCGATAGTCTATGCTTAAGGGGTATTCTTAATATCACTTAAGTAAGGAAAGCAGTTTGAGCAAAGACGCCAACCTTTATCCGCTTCGCCAGACCCACCTTGATCCACAAGATGATGCAGTCTGGAACTGGGCGCAAAACGCGCAGATTGGTACGCAGCAGCAGGTTAAACGCCCTGCTGACGAGGCCGCACTCCGGCAGTTACTGCGTGAGTCAAGCGGCAAAGTGCGCGTAACCGGTAAAACCTACTCCCCAGGCAGAATGCTGGCCGTGCACCCCGATGATTTGCTGCTGGATCTGAGTGCACTGTCCGGCCTGATCCGCAGTGATGCACACAGCGTCACGTTCGCCGGCGCGACCCCGCTGGAACAAATCTACAGTACCTTAACGGAAATGGATCGTATGCTCGCCTCCTCACCCGGCGTGATTTCGGTTCAGACGCTGGCTGGCGCGATGGCTACCGGCACTCACGGTCAGGGCCTGCACCAGAGTTCCATTGCCGATGAGGCTGAGCACATTCGCATGGTGCTGAGCGACGGCTCGGTCCGTGAGCTGTCACGTGGCGATGCAGATTTTCCTGCCGCACTGGTGTCGCTGGGCGTGCTGGGTATTGTGACCGAAGTGACCCTGCGCACGCAGCCGTTTCGTATTTTCACCTGCCATAAAAATGCGGTGTCGGCGGACAGCCTGGAAAGTGATTTGCTGCGCTGGAATGATGAATACGAACTCAGCAAAGCCTGGTGGTTTGTGGATGACAATTTTATCCACGTCTGGAATGCACATCAGGCCAGCGAGGAGGAGAGCCACCATTATGCGCAGAACGATCGTGAGGTGGTGGAACACGCCGATGAAGGCGACGACAGCCTCAACGACACGATCGATCAGACGCTGGAACACATGCATCGCGACACCCAAATTCACGGCAAGGGCGGCAAACAGTTCCGTACCGTAACGCGCTTTCGGGATTTTACCGATGTGACAGGCGACATCTATCAGCTGTTCTGTCGCGGTATCGCCGTGCCGCAGATCAACGTCGAAATTGGCGTACCGCTGGAAAAAACGCCAGCAGTCATCAGCAAGATTAAACGCTGGTACGCCGACAATCGCCCGCATATGCACTATCCCATCATCCTGCGTTGTACAGGTGCGTCATCGGCATGGCTCAGCCCGGCCTTTGACCAGCCCACCTGCTTCTTTGGCTTTGTGGTGTATTACGCCGACGACGGCTCCCTTTCAGAAGCGGGCCTGCACTTTTTAAGTGAGGTGGAGAAGCTTCTGGCAGAAGAAGGCGGTCGCCCTCACTGGGGCAAGTATTACGACGCCTCGCTGTACCGCTGGCAGGATCTCTACCCGCACTGGGCGTCCTTCCGTGCTCTGCGTGAGCAGTTCGATCCGCAAGGCCGTCTGAGCAACGACTACACCGCTGCACTGTTTAATCAATTCGATAAGGGATGATATGTTTGCCTGGGTAACCTTACTGACGCAACCGGATTATCTGGTCGGCGTAAAAGCGCTGCACCGTTCACTCACTCAAAGTCAAACGCGTTGGCCCCTGGTCGTGATGGCAACCGCTGCCATTGATGAGCAAGACTGCGCGATCCTGGAAGAGGAAGGCTGCGTAATCCAACGTGTGGAGGGGCTTTATCCGCACAGCGATTTGAACCCGCAGTATGCATCTGAACGTTTTGGTGAAGTCTGGACCAAACTGCGCGCCTGGCAGTTGACCGATTATCAGCGGGTGGTCTTTCTGGATGCCGATATGCTGGTACTTCAGAACATGGATGAGCTGTTCTCGCTGGATCTGGGTGACCATGCGCTGGCCGCCTGCCACGCCTGCCGCTGCAATCCGAATCAGATCGAGGCCTATCCCGACAGCTGGCAGCCCGAGTTCTGCCACTACACCTGGCAGGAACGTGAGGAGTCGCCGCCCGCACATGTGGATTATTACCTCAACGGCGGCTTTCTGGTGCTGGAGCCTGATAACGCCGTTTTTGAAAAACTTGAAGCGCGCATTGCCGCTATAGAGGACCTGAGCCAGTACGCCTTTTCAGAGCAGGATTTGCTGAACGAGGCTTTTAAAGGCCAGTGGCTGCCGCTCTCCTATGTCTACAATGCCCTAAAAACGCTGCGTTTCCAGCACGATAAGCTGTGGGAATGTGAAGAGGTGAAGAACCTGCATTACATTCTGGATAAGCCGTGGCAGCGCGATTTGTCTCAGCCTGTTAGTCAGCGTGATCGCTATTATGCGATGGATAAACTGTGGTGGGATAAAGTCTCAGCCTGATCAGCATCAACCGGCCCCGGCACTAAGCCCGGGGCCACATCCGGATCATGGACTGGTTTTGTATAATGTCACTAAAAGGCTATACCGCCATCCAGCGCCTTTCTGCCGCCGACAGCGCGATGGCCTCAAGCACCTTCTGCACCTGCAATCCTTCTGCAAAATCAGGCCACATAGGGTCGCCAGCGGCAATGCCATTAATGAGATCGCGAATTTCTACCGTTTTCTGATCGTTAAAGCCAATACCATGACCTGCAGAGACGCAGAAGTTAGCATAGTCCGGATGCGCAGGGCCGGTCAGCAGGGTTTTAAAGCCCTGCCGCCCCGTCGGTTCATCATGGATATACAGTTCCAGCTCGGCCATGCGCTCCTGAGTGTAACGCAGAGTACCTTTGGTGCCGGTCACGACATAGGTCAACCCCATTTTAGCCCCACAGGCGATACGCGAGGTTTCAATCACACCGTGCGCACCGTTGTGAAAGCGCAGCAAGGCGCTGGCCTGATCTTCATTTTCAACCGGTAACTGACGGCTGAGATCCTTTGGGTCAGGACGGGTGGCAATCACCGTCATCATGTCCCCACTGACTTCCGCAATATTGCCCACCAGGTAGTGCGCCATATTGACGATGTGCGCCGCCAGATCGCCCAGCGCACCTAACCCGGCCAGCGCTTTCTGACAGTGCCAGTCGAGTGGCGTTTCCGGTTTCGCCAGATAGTCTTCGTTGTGCGTGCCGTAAAAGTGCACCACCTCGCCAATTTCACCGCGCGCGATGATCTCTTTTGCCAGCTGACTGGTCGGATTCTTCATATAGTTGAAGCCCACCAGGGTTTTAATCCCTGCTCTATTGGCCGCTTCAACCATTTCCCGCGCATCGGCCACCGTCAGGGATAACGGCTTCTCGGAATACACGTGTTTGCCGTTAGCAATGGCGGCCAGCGCCATCTCTTTATGCAGGAAATTGGGCGCGCAGATGTCCACAACATCAATATTCGGGTCGCTCACCAGCTCGCGCCAGTTGCCCGTAGAGCGTGAAAAACCAAAGGTGGCAGCCTGCTTTGCGGCCAGTTCGGGATTAACCTCTGCCAGCATTTCATGCACGATCTCTCCTTTTAACGCAAACACCGCGGGTGCCTGGGCATAGGCAATCGCGTGGCAACGACCGATATAGCCGCTACCGATCATGCCGATTCTGACTTTGTTCATTTTAACTCCGGGCTGACAGAGAAAGGATTAAATGAAATTTAAATTCCATTTAGGAGTATTTCAAATTAAAAATGAAATAAATGTGACGAACATAAAGAACATTCGTGAGGGAATGTCGTGCAAAGCTTTATAAAAATGAAACGGAGATTCTGTTTACTGAATAAAAGGTGCAAAATTACAGCTATTCGATTGCGTCAGTACGCTAAGCGAAACGGTTAAAACGCGGGAGTTGGCGAGTATTTCAGCAATTAGACAGTTTTGTGAAAAAGAGCTTTGACAAGCTTGCGGGACGTCGATAATATGCGCCCCGTTCAAACGATTCCTCTGTAGTTCAGTCGGTAGAACGGCGGACTGTTAATCCGTATGTCACTGGTTCGAGTCCAGTCAGAGGAGCCATCTTCCTGTTTTCAGGCCTACTGATACGTACCTGCTCAGCCAGGTTGCCGTAAGTTAGCGTGAAAATGTTCCCCGACGCGTATTGACCTACCCTGCGCGTCCGGCGAATTGAGTTGTACGATTCCTTTTATTTCAGTTCGATAATGGCATGACAAACCTGCACCCTGTCAGCCCTGAAAATCCGTATTATCACGTCTTGCAAACCCCCTGAACTGACCGATTCTTATGGTCCGTCTCTGCTTGTTGATTCAGGCGATTCACGTCTTTGGTATTCAACTATCGCTTCATCCGAAAAGAACCCTATATCGTGCGGGTGCCCGTCCGCAGGTTTTACTTTGTTTCCGATGCCCGCCAGCAGCGCGAGTTTATCCGTTAACGACTGACAAAGAACAGCTGTCTCGCGCAGCAACACCTGGCTGAAAGCGTCGCCGCGCGAACGGTAAATGCGTTGAGGCCGTCGCGCAGGCATCGTGCAAAACCCTAAGAAACGATCGGCTGGCTACGTTGAACGGCCCTGCGGGTTAAAACACAAAACCGTAGTGAGAACCATCCGGCAGTTCAACATCAAGGCGAAGCTTGCCACCGGTCGCTTCAACATAGCGTTTGAGCGTGGACAGCTTCAGGTCGCGCCCCGGTTTTTCCATTCCTGCAACGGTAGGTTGTTTGATGCCCAGCGCCTGCGCCATTTCTACCTGCGTTTTTTGTACTTTCTCACGCAGTTCGGCAAGGTGAATATTGAGCAGGATGTCCGTCGCCATCGCCTGAGCTTCATCCACGACGTCATTTTTTTCATCCGCAATAAGCTGTTCCAGCGTTCTGCCCATCGCGTTACTCCTTATTTTTTAATGCGTTAAGTCAGTGCGTAAATTCCCGGTCAGCAACCGGGAGCATCGCGTCGTAAAAACGTTTTTCATTGCCGACCTTATTTCCAGCACAAAGCACAATGCCGGTTCGGGCCGGGTCAAAGGCAAAAAATGCCCGTAAAGGATCGTCCCGGCTCTGGATACGTTGTTCTTTCATGTTGCTATAGCGGGAGCCTTTGAGCGTATCGGCATAAGGTCTGGACAAACCCGGCCCCTTCTCCCGCAGGACCAACAATGCTGCAAGCACGTCAGCCCTGTCGATATCGCTAAGCGAGGTAAACCAGCAGTCAAACGTATCCGTTGTTTTAATCGGCCACACAACCCCGGGATATAGGTTAAATGCTATATAGGTGTAAAGCGATAAAGAGAAGTATGGCGCGAAGGAATGAGGGGTTCATACGGTATTGCTGCAAAGCTGAAGGCGCATTCGGTTGTTTCAGTGAATGGCTACGAGGACATTTAGCGTTTTACGATCTGTATCTATAAACCCGCTCAGGGAAACCCGAGCGGGCTTTATGTTTTTTGCCATTCGGCCTGCCGCGCTATGGCTAGCGGGTTTGGTTATGCGCGGTTCGGGATTGTGTCGTTCTGTCCATCAGCTCCCTAAGGCAGAAAAAACATCGGTTTGAGCTCTGCACTTATCGGACTGTTATCCGCATTAGACGGCATTAAATCTTTCATCGATGCCCACCAGCGCTGGCACACCTCGGTTTGCGCCACCGCGAGCCAGCGGGCTTCTGATTCAATCTCAACGCTGGCGAACAGCAGGTCACGATCGGCATCCAGCCAGATAGCATAGTGATGGGCACCATGCGCTTTTAGCGTCTGTTCGAGTTCCGGCCAGATGGGTGAATGGCGACGCAGGTATTCATCGTGGCAGTGAGCATGCACCTGCATGACAAAAGCTTTACGTAACATCGCTGCGCTCCGCATCCAGTGCTGCCTGCCAGGGTTTAACGTTAAAGCGTTCACCCAGCGCGATCAGCTGCGCGGTGGTGATGCTCTGACGAATACCGCCCATAGATAGGGCTTTTACGACAACCTCCGATGATTTTTCAGCGGTGTCGATCAGGCCAAAGGTCTCATCAAGATTAGGACCCGCGCCAAAGATGCCGTGGAAGGGCCACATGACCAGGCTGTGGATCTCCATCTCATCAGCCGTAGCCTGGCCGATACCGTCAGTGCCCGGCACCATCCATGGCAAAATGCCCACCCCGTCCGGGAACACCACCAGACACTCTGTGCTGCCTTCCCACAACAGGCGCGTAAAGCGTGCCGAATCCAGATTTACAACATAGCTCAGCGCCATAAAGTGGGTAGCATGGCAGTGCATAATCACCCGATCGCTTCCCTGAGTCACCTGCTTACGTACGCTGTGCGACTGGAAATGCGCCGCCAGTTCAGAGGTCGGCAGCCCACCGTTGCTTAATCCCCAGTGAATTTTATACGACAACCCCTGGTCATCCACCTGCAGCAGCACCAGACTGTCTGCCGGGTCGAGCTGTACGTTACGAAAAAACTTGCCAGACCCGGTCACTAAAAACCAGTCGTTAGCTAACGCCGGTGCCGGTTTACTCAGTTCAATGCAGCGCGGTTCGGCATAAAAGTCGCTGGCGAAGTCCTGCACTTCTTCGGGAAGCAGGCGCAGGCTAACGTTACCGCCGTTACGCTCATCCCAGCCTTTCAACCACATATCGCTGGTGGCTTTTACCATCCCCTGCACGAACCAGGATGTCAGAATGTTTTGCATGGTTTATCCCTTAACGTTGACGCAAAGTATGTTGTTCGTAATGACGGACGTCGCTCAGCCAGCTGGCATCGGCAGGAACGTCATGGCGCAGGCACCATGCTTCCCACACCGCCTGCCACGGCAGCGACTTTTGCTCTTCCAGCAGGGCCAACCGTGCAGTGAAATCCCCTTCACTCTCCAGCCTACGCAGCCGATCGCTGGGCTCCAGCAGCGCCCGCAGCAACGCTTTTTTGGCGTTACGCGTACCAATGACCCAGGCGGCAATGCGGTTGATTGAGGCATCAAAAAAGTCGAGACCGATATGCACCTTGTCGAAGAGTTTCTGGCGGGCGATCTCATGGGCAATCGCCTGGGTTTCATCATCGAGCAGCACCACATGATCGCTGTCCCAACGCACCGGACGGCTCACATGCAGCAGCAGGCGCGGCACGTACAGCATCGCGGTAGAGATTTTGTCGGAGATCACTTCAGTCGGGTGGAAATGCCCGGCGTCCAGCGTCAACGCAATCTGCCGGCTGCTGGCGTAGCCAAGGCAGAATTCGTTGGAACCCACGGTGTAGCTTTCCGCACCAATCCCGAATAGTTTGCTTTCCACAGCATCAATATGGTGTTGCGGGTTGAGTTGCTCACTGATGATCGCGTCAAGCGCGCTGGCAAGGCGCTGGCGCGGCGCAAAGCGGTCGATGGTGAGATCTTTCATGCCATCCGGCACCCAAATGTTCATCACGGAAGGCGTACCGAGCTGTTCACCAAAGTAAGCCGAAATATGGCGACTGGCTTTACAGTGGTCGATCCAAAACTGGCGAATACCTGAATCGGCGTGCGACAGCGTAAAGCCATCGGCACTCTTTGCATGTGAAAAGCAGGTGGGATTGAAATCCAGCCCCAGCCTGTTGCTTTTTGCCCACGCTACCCAGTTGCTGAAGTGTTTCGGCTCGATGGCATCGCGCTCAACGGGTTGGCTGCTTTCAAGATAGATCGCGTGCAGATTAAGGCGCATTGCGCCCGGGATTAGCGATATGGCTTTTTCAATGTCGGCGCGCAATTCGTCGGCGTTGCGTGCCCGTCCCGGATAGTTGCCGGTGGCCTGAATACCGCCGGTGAGTTGCCCGTTGGGATTTTCAAAACCGCGCACGTCATCACCCTGCCAACAGTGCATCGAGACCGGGATCTCATCCAGTTGCGCCATCACAAGGTCCACATCAACGCCATTCTCAGCATAACGTTGTTTCGCCAGGTCAAAGGCCTGTTCAATCAGCTTTGTCATATGCAAGTTCCTTAGCAGGTTGGAGCAGCGCGGTGAAGCGCGCCTGATGGGCCGCAAACGCGCTGTTGTCGAGCGGTTCAAAGATGTCTGACGGGAAATTACGGCTGATGCAGCGGCGCAAATCCGCGACGTCACGCAGTTCACCTAGCGCGATGAGCTGGCAACCCACATTTCCCAGCGTGGAGGCTTCTACCGGACCGGCAATCACCGGCAGTTGACAGGCATCGGCACACAGCTGGTTGAGTAAAGGATTCTGGCTGCCGCCGCCCACGATATGCAGCTGCCGTAGCGGTGTGCCGCGTAGCTGGCCGAGTTCCAGCATTGTCTGGCGATATAAGAGCGCCAGACTGTCAAAGAGGGTGCGTGCCAGTGCGGCCGCAGTGTGCGGTATCGGCATCGCCTGTTCAGCACAGGCATGTTGGATTGCCTGCACCATGTTGTCTGGGTTAATAAAGCGAGGGTGGTTAGGATCAATGAGCGAGCGGCAGGCTGGCTGCTTTGCGGCATCCGCAATAAGCAGGGGCAAGTCGCGGATGTTCAGTTCGCTACAGACGCGCTGTAAAAGCCATAGCCCCATAATGTTTTTCAGCACCCGGTAACCTTCCGCGCCGCCTTCATTGGTTATGTTGGCCTGTAAAGCAGTCGCATTCACATAGGGTTGGAGACTTTCAATCCCCATTAGCGACCAGGTACCTGAACTGAGATAGGCTGCATCGTCGTGCATCAGTGGCGTGGCCAGCACCGCGCTGGCCGTATCGTGCGTGGCTACGGCAATCACCGGGATCCGCTTGCCGCTGGCGCTGGCCCAGTAACCCACGTTATTGCCCGGTGCATGCGGTGTGCCGAACCAGGCGGAGTCGACGCCAGCCCAGTCCAGCAAGTCACGATCCCACTCACCACTTTGAATATTCAGTAACTGCGTGGTGGTGGCGTTGGTGTATTCCCAGTTCATTTTGCCGGTGAGGCGATAGTGCAGATAGTCTGGAATCATCAGCGCATATTTCACCCTCGCCTGCCAGTCCGGCTGCTGCAGATGTAGCGCGCGCAGCTGATATAGGGTGTTAAATGGCAGAAACTGAATGCCGGTGCGCTGGTATATCGCCTGCTGGCCGAGATCGTCAATCGCCCGGGCCATCAGGCCCTCGGTGCGTTTGTCACGGTAGCTCACGGCTTCGCCAACGCGATGTCCGTCTGCGTCCAGCAGTACCAAATCAACGCCCCAGGTATCAATACCCATGCTGTCCGGCACGATGCCTTCATCATCCAGTTGCTGCAGTCCGGCGCGAATGTCCTGCTCCAGACGATCCAGATCCCAGCAGTCATAGCCGCTGCGCTGAACCCGCTGATTCGCGAAACGACGGACTTCACGCAGAGCGATTTGCTGGTTGTCCGACGTCCACTGCGCAAGCATCACGCGCCCGCTGGATGCGCCTAAATCAATGGCAACGATGTTACGCATATTCATGGCATGTTTTCCTGAAATGACATGGCTACAGAATAAAAAGCCTGCAGGCCTGCCACCTTAGGCGCAGTGCCAGCAGAGGATCTTCGCTGGCAGGTTTGCAAAGGTGTTCGTGAGACAGCTCACAGAACCGCGTGACGATAGAGTTGTGAGCTTTGCCGCATTTCTATCAATCACTTAGGCGATCTTAAATAATTCGCCATTTTCTTGCGCCGCCCCGTTCAAAATTCAAGGTGATGTCCGCAGCGCCTGCGTAGACTCAGTTGCAACATTGTTAACGGAGAGCAAGCCATGACCGTTCTGCATAGCGCGGATTTCTTTCCCGCCGGAAATTACGCCATTGCCATCGAGCCACGCGTGCCACAGCAGGCTTTTCCAGAGCATCACCATGATTTCCATGAAATTGTGCTGGTTGAACAGGGATCAGGTATTCATGTGTTTAATGGTCAGCCGCAGGCGTTGAGTGCCGGTTGCGTGTGCTTTGTACGCGACCACGATCGCCATCTGTATGAAAAAACCGACAACCTTTGCCTGACCAATGTGCTGTACCGAAGCCCGGGGGCGTTCCGCTTTCTTTCCGGGCTGCAGGCACTATTGCCGCGTGAAGAGGACGGCCGGTACGCGTCGCACTGGCGCATTAATCAAAAAGTGATGGGGCACGCTTTGCAGTTGGTGACACAGATGAAGCAGCAACCTCTGTGGTCACTCGAACGTCAGGCACATCAGGAGCAACTCTTTCTGCAAATGCTGGTGTTGCTACGTGAGGCCGCTCGCAATGACAACGCGCAGGACCAGGAAGCCAGACTGCACCGATTGCTTGACTGGCTGAATGAGCATTACAGTGAAGAGATCGTATGGGAGGCGCTGGCCGACAGCTTTTCACTGTCGCTGCGTACGCTGCACCGCCAGATGAAGCAGCAGACAGGCAGTACGCCACAGCGTTATTTGAATCGGCTGCGGTTATTGCAGGCGCGTCATCTGCTTCGCCACAGCGATATGCGTATAACGGACATCGCCTATCAGTGTGGGTTTGGTGACAGCAACCACTTCTCCACGCTGTTCCGGCGTGAATTTGGCTACGCGCCCCGCATGGAGCGTCAACAGATGTGGTAACTGGAGCTTTTAATATGTCGCTAATTCTGTCGCGCGAGGACTACTTTCCTGCCAGAAACCTGCCCATTGCAGTGGCCGAACGTATGCCACAACCCTCTTTCCCGCCTCATCAACACAGGTTTAGCGAGATTGTAATTGTCTGGCGCGGCAACGGGCTGCACATCCTCAACGATCGCCCCTGGCTGATTACCTGCGGCGATGTGTTTTATATTCGCGACAGCGACTGCCATAGCTATGACAGCGTCCATGACCTGGCGCTCGACAACATTCTTTATTGCCGCGATCGCTTTCGGCTCGATCTTGACTGGAGCCAGCTTATACCGCCTCAGGAAGAGAATGCTCAGTCCGGTTGGCGATTAACCACCCACGGTATGGCCCTGGCGCGTGGCGTCATCAGCCAACTGGAGCGGGAAAGCCGCAAAAACGATCCCTTGTCCATTCAGCTTTCTGAAGCCTTGTTTTTACAGCTGGCGCTGATTCTGCGCCGCCACGGTTACGCGGCCGATCGTTCCTGGGCGCTACCGGAAGGCGAACAGCTTGATCTGCTGATGTCGTCGCTGCTGGCCGATATCAGCCGTCCGTTTGACCTCGCCCACTTTTGCGAGCAGCACCAACTCAGCGAGCGAGCGCTTAAACAGCTGTTTCGCCAGCAAACCGGCATGACAATTGGCCACTATTTGCGTCAGCTTCAACTCTGTCAGGCAAAATACTTACTGCGCACCCAGGAAAGTTTAATCAGCGAGATTGCTTCACGCTGCGGCTTTGATGACAGTAACTATTTTTCGGTGGTGTTTACGCGTGAAACCGGCATGACGCCCAGTGCCTGGCGGCAACGTTTTGTACCGCAATGCGCCACGCTAACTGATAACGCAAAAGCCTGATACGCGTTAACGCATCAGGCTTTTATCTCTGCGGAGTCAGGCAGCCATGCCAAGCCCGACAATATTGGCAGCGATGATAATGACTATGCAGCCAATCGACAGGACGCTAACCGGACGACGCCCGACAGATTTCCACTCTTTCAGCATCAGTCCGACCAGACCACCACACAGCACATACAGACTCATGTGCAGCATCCAACTGACAAAGTCATATTGCGGTGGAATTTTGGCATGGCCCCATGCATAGAAAAAGAACTGCAGATACCACATGGTGCCGCCAAGAATAGCGAAAGCGATATTGGCAATTAACAGCGGTTTTGCCACGGAGAAGTCCCGGCGGAGGGAGAGCTCCGGCTTAACCGCCAGGCGGATAAAGCAGTACGCCAGGTTAATCAGCGCACCACCGCCCATAATCACCACATAGCTGGGTAGCGCCACGTACAGCGGATTAATACCCAGATTAGCTGCCGCAACATGCATCGGCTTTGCGGCATCCATAGCGAAGGACATGCCGGCCGAGAAAATACCGCAGATAACCGCCAGTATCAGCCCTTTCTTCAGATTAAATTCTTCGGCGTTAATGCCCAGCGCGCGCTCTTTCAGCAAACCGGCTCGCGATACAATTGCCACGCCAATCAGCGCGACCAGAACGCCAAGCAGCGTCATACGGCCACCAGCCGAGCTAAAGAGTGCGACAAAACGGCCCTGCAGCAACGGCGTCATGAGTGTCCCGACGACTAACGTAATGCCGATAGCAATACCGATGCCTAACGACATGCCGAGATAGCGCATGGTCAGGCCGTAGTTAATATTGCCGATGCCCCACATTGCACCAAACAAAAACACAGGTAGCAGCTGTGACAGACTGAAACTACTGTAGTACGCCCAGAAATTCGGCAGCAGCACGGCACTGACTGCCCATGGCAAAATCAGCCACGACATCAAGCCACCTACTGCCCACATGGTTTCCCATGACCATTTTTTGACCTGTTTAAACGGCGCATAAAAACATGCGGCACTGGCGGCACCCACCAGATGCCAGAAAATACCGGCAATAATGGCACTGTTCATTGTTATTCCTTCGCAAGGTTGAGGCCAAACAGGAAACCGACGTTTCCTGATAAGCAGCAGTCTAGTGGGAGCTGCTTTCACTCAGCCTTTGAATGGCTGCCGGAAAACACAGGTCGCTGGCAAAATCCGGTGAATTTTCAACATAAAGATCACAAATTCACATTTAAGGACAGTAACCGGACGTTTTACCTAAACCGCTTATTATTCGAGATATTTTTGTTGTTTGTTGTGTTGATCGGCACAGTTTTAATCTTACTGCCAGCACGCTTATTAACGTGGCAATGACATAAAGTTGAGCTGCGGGTTCGCTGCAAAGATGGTTTGGCGGACGAAGAGGGAAAACGGTCGGCAGAAAAGGTTTGTGATATGAATCAAGGCTAGTGGGGATACTGTGATCAGCGGGAGATCGCATGATGTTGGATAAGCACTCTACGATTCAGCGCAGTAGTCGCTGCGCATGTTATTAACTGCAGTCACGCAATGAGACGTTTGCGTGGCAGGGCAAACCGAAAGGACAATTGGCCGGGGATGCCTCCCGTAAAAAGCCTACCGCTTCGTCATTGACTGCGCGGGCAGGCACGGGCTTATCGCCATCCCAGGCGTTCCGGCATTTGCTGGCGAATACAGGGTTCCAGCCCGTCGACCCTTTTTATAAGACGCTGACCGCTCAGATAACAAAACACGCCGTGGAAATGCTGGCTTCGTCGTGTCTTTCTTCCCTTCCCTGCCATCTGCAGTGTGGCTTTGGCAAAGATAAAAAGGTGTATCGTCGTAATCTGTTTCACTCTGTTTTCACATAACGTTAACGAGTTAAAAGCGGAGCCCTGCATATGACAACACATCATCAACATTTCATTAATGGTGTTTTTGTGCCTAATCACAGCGATAAGTGGATTGAAGTGATTAATCCTGCTACCGAAGCGCTACTGTCACGCATTCCTCAAGGCACGCGTCAGGACGCCGCAGACGCTATCGCCGCTGCCGATGCCGCGCAGCCGGGCTGGGAAGCCTTACCGGCCGTGGAGCGCGGCAGCTGGCTGCGTAAAATTGCCACAGCCATTCGTCAGCGTGAACCCGAACTCAGCGCCACTATCGTGGCAGAAGGCGGTAAAACCCAGGGGCTGGCAAAAACCGAAGTGCTTTTTACTGCTGATTACCTGGACTACATGTCCGAATGGGCGCGACGCTACGAAGGTGAGATTGTGAACAGCGATCGTCCTAATGAAAATATTTTCGTCTTTAAAAAAGCGATTGGCGTTACTACCGGCATCTTACCGTGGAACTTCCCGTTTTTTTTGATTGCGCGTAAAGCGGCGCCGGCACTGATTACCGGCAATACGATTGCGATAAAACCGAGTGAGTTGACGCCCAATAACGCGGCCCTGTTTGCACAGATCGTTGCGGATATCGGCCTTCCAAAAGGTGTGTTCAATGTTGTTTACGGCTACGGCCCTGAGATCGGTCAGGAGCTGGCTGGCAACGAAAAAGTGGGGTTGGTAAGCCTGACGGGCAGCGTTAATGCCGGGATTGCCGCCATGGAAGCGGCAGCAAAAAACGTTACCAAAGTCTCTCTGGAGCTGGGGGGTAAAGCGCCGGCCATTGTAATGGATGATGCCGACCTCGATCTGGCAGTAAAGGCCATTGTCAGCTCACGCGTCATTAATACAGGTCAGGTCTGCAACTGCGCAGAGCGGGTTTATGTACAGGAAGGGATTTATGACCGCTTTATCAGCGCACTGACAGAGGCGATGCAACACGTGACGTTTGGCAATCCGGCTGAAAAAAACGATATCGATATGGGGCCACTGATCACCGCCGCCGCGCTGGCGCGGGTTGAGCAAAAAGTTGCCAGGGCAGTAGAAGAAGGCGGCAGGGTTGTATTGGGCGGTAAACGGGCGGGCCGCAAGGGCTTTTACTTCGAGCCCACGATTATTACCGGCGTACGCCAAGAGATGGAGATTATGCGTGAGGAAATTTTTGGCCCGGTGCTTCCTGTAATGACCTTTAAAACGCTCGAAGAAGCTATCGCACTGGCCAATGACTGTGAGTACGGCCTGACTTCCTCAATCTACACTCAGAACCTGACCACCACGATGACCGCCCTGCGTCAGCTGAAGTTTGGTGAAACCTACGTTAACCGCGAGAATTTTGAAGCCATGCAGGGATTCCATGCCGGCTGGCGCAAGTCGGGCATCGGCGGTGCTGATGGTCGCCATGGGCTCGAGGAATATCTGCAAACGCATGTTGTGTATTTGTAGTGTTAACGACGGCGGTTTGCGGCCCTGCCGGGTCGCACCCTGAGGAGGTTAAACGGATGGCATTTCCTTATTGGCAACTGAATTCACGCGGTGAAGGAAACCGCGTTATCTGTTTGTTCTGCCAATAAAGTAGGCCAGGCGGTTTTATGCTCACCTGACCTGAATTCAAGGGGCAACCCGCAACGCTGCCTTTGAGAAGTGAGCAATCAATCACACCTTTCCGTTTTATGACTTATCGACCCGCAGCACAATGCATCCTTCGCTAATTTCTGCCGAGACCCGCGTGCCGGTATCAAATCCGGCTTCACGCAACCATTTGCCGCTGATATTCAGCGCAGGCGTGCTGGTGTCGCCAAAATTAGGTACGTAGCCGACTTTGTACCGGCGCTGAGTTTTTGAAATCGCGGAAGACGGTTTCTGAACAAGATTAAGCGTGGTAACAGACATTGAATAATCTCCCTTATTTGATGATGGTGTATTTACACAATGCGCCAGCCATGGCTGTAAAAAATTAAAAGCATATCTGTTAAAAATTTATGCTGGCTGTCTGGCCAGTAGCGTTTTTAGCGTCCCGTTATCTGCTTTTACAAAGCAGATAAAACATAGCGCCTGAAGTAGATGATAACAAGCCAGGTGCTGGAACCCGGCTCGCACAATTTGACTTATGCCCCTTTTATCAAGGATCATTCATCTGGGTTGCCGAAGCGTTAAAATGCACCATCTGGAGGTTTAGATTGACGGGCGCGGAATTAGGGAATATCCATCGCAGTCAGGTAGCCATATTCAATCTTTGTTAAAGTCAATTGCTCATTCTGATTAAAAAACAGCTTCACAAAATTCGCACTATCACCAATGAGCTCGACGCGCTGATACTCTGTAAAAGTAAATTGATTTAAAATATACGACATTCTTTCACGGTGTGCTGCTGGAATAGGGTTTTTAGATATGACCTCCCCTGCAAAAGTCGGCTCTGTGTCTTTGGAGGGTTTAAAATTATGTTTTTTCAACTTTGCCTTCTGAGAAAAAGCAACGAGCGCATCATGCGCGCTGTTAAAATTGTCTGCCAGATTTTTCAAATGCGCAGCTAATTGATTAATTGACAGGGTGCGGTTATTTGAATGGTACGATAAACCAATTCCGCCAAGACTCGCCACAGCAGGGACGATACTTCGTCCAACGATGCTAAATAAACCTGCAGTTGAGGTCCAAAAGATTGCCAATAAGGTGGCTGAACTTAACGCAACGGCTCCCATTGAAGTGGTATTATAATGCTGTACAGGAATGCCGAGTATGCGATTGTTAATATGCTTTATCTCACCATTCGGCCGCCGCCCTGTAGCCTGCTCTGTGGGAGGATTTTTAAAACGACTGTTACTGTTATTTTTATAATCGTTCAACGCACTGGCAATAACACTGGTTTCCCTTTTAGAAAGACTGGCAATTTCCATCGGCTCAAGCGAACTCATCAGAATCAATGATTCTTTGAGAATTTCAGAGGGTAAAAAGCTGCCTGAAGTATCAGAATTTAAACTGGGATTCGTCGTGAGTCCCTCAATCACATGTATGCCTGGAAATGCCATAATAACCTCTTTTTAAGATGTAACAGTTCCTTTGATTAGCTTTCTTTATTTTTCTTGATATCCCAACCCATCTGCACAGAAGCGGCTTTCGTTCCCTGAGAAGCCTGTTCCCAGTATTCCAGCGCAACCTTGCTGGCTTGAAAGGAATACTGCATACCCAGCGTGGACGCGTGACCAATGCCGGTAAAGTCAGTCTGCGTAACCAGCACATCTTCAAGCGTGATGCGAGTATATTCCACTTCCTGCCCGCCTGCCTTGCAAACAGACAGCTGAATTTTTGGCAGATGTTTACCACTGGCACAATATTTCACTAACGCCGGTGTGGCCTTATCGATCAATGCCTCAACGCTTAAATCGCGATAATTCACTTTTCCCGCACCGCCACCACCGCCAACGGACATATTACCTGGTTGCTGCGCGCCCCAGTTAAATGACAGAACATCTATCCATTTTTTATGGTTTGCATTTTGCGACTCACCTTCAATTCCATCTATTTTCAAAAAGATATCAATAGCCATTTTTCACCTTTATTTTAAGGGCGGATTAACTCAGCTCTCTTTATTTTGTTTAATATCCCAACCAGCTTTGCTTTCCGCCCCTTTGGTACCGCTGGCACTTTGTTCCCAGTAGCTGGTAGACACTTTGGATGCCTGAAAGGCGTAGTCCACCACAATGGTGTCACCTTGCCCTACTCCGTTAAAATCCGTTGCCGTAACCAGTACATCTTCCAGCACAATCTTCGTGTACTCAATTTGGTTGCCACCGGCTTTGCAAACCGACAGTTCTATCTTTGAAACATGCTTTCCGCTGGAGCAGTATTTAAGAATGGCAGCAGTGGATTTGTCGATTAACGCTTTAACACGCAGATCGTTGAAATTCACTTTTCCTGAGCCGCCACCGCCACCTACCGCCATATTACCGGGTTGCGAAGCCCCCCAGTTAAATGAGAGCACGTCGGTCCATCCTTTATGATTGCTGTCCTGTGATTCTCCAGTAGTCCCTTCAACTTTCAAATAAATATCAATCGCCATTAATTTTTTCCGATTACGCTGTGATAATGATGAAACGGGTGTTGCAATCCGTTATATTCGGCAGGTTCAGACAGAATTTAGAGCCATTTGCATTAAGAAACAGGCAGCAGCATGTCAATGCTGTTGCATCGTGCTAACAGAAATAGTAACGCCTGAGAGTTTTCTCAGTAAATATGAATATGTCAGGTAAACAGAATACAGTTAACCTTGAAGGCCTTTATACATTAATAAAATTAACACAACTTCATGTCAATTAATTTACAACTAACAATGTATTATTGAGATAAATCTGAAAGCTGATGTTTTCAGCGGCTGATAGTTTCAGAGGTTAATAACGCTAAACATCTCGCTGCACTGGCCAGCAATATTATCGGCGGGGAATGTGAGAAATATTACAGTAGAAGAGGCATTATTATTTTAGTAAAAACCCCACGCAGCGATGACTGTGTGGGGTTGTTAATCTGGCAAGATCAAGCAGGCTTAACGCCAGCCCAGCTCCGGTGCCACGTGCTTCAGAATCGATTCAATGACGTGTGCGTTGTAGTCCACGCCCAACTGATTCGGTACAGTGAGCAGCAGTGTATCCGCTTCAGCAATCGCCTCATCCTCTGCCAACAGTTTGATCAGTTTTTCCGGCTCGGCGGCATAGCTGCGACCAAAGATGGCACGGGTTTTCTCATCCAGAAAACCGACTGAATCCTGATCCTGTCCACTGCGGCCAAAGTAAGCCCGATCCATATCGTTCACCAGCGCAAAAATACTGCGACTGACGGAAACCCGTGGCTTACGCGAGTGCCCCGCCGCTTCCCATGCTTCACGGTAGGCGCGGATCTGTTTTGCCTGCTGGATGTGGAACGGCTCGCCGGTTTCATCATCTTTGAGCGTCGAGCTTTGCAGGTTCATGCCCATCTTCGCCGCCCATACTGACGTGGCGTTGGAGCCCGAACCCCACCAGATGCGATCGCGCAGGCCTTCAGACAGCGGCTCAAGACGCAGCAGGCCCGGTGGATTCGGGAACATCGGCTGTGGATTCGGTTTGGCAAAACCTTCGCCACGCAGCGCATCAAGGAAAACTTCTGTGTGGCGACGGCCCATGTCCGCATCCGTCTCGCCTTCCTGCGGCGCATAACCAAAATAGCGCCAGCCCTCAATCACCTGCTCTGGCGAGCCGCGGCTCAGGCCCAACTGCAGGCGACCGTTGGAAATCAGATCGGCAGCGCTGGCATCCTCCACCATATAGAGCGGATTTTCATAGCGCATATCGATAACGCCAGTACCTATTTCAATTTTTTTGGTGCGAGCGCCGACCGCTGCCAGCAGTGGAAACGGCGAGCTAAGTTGGCGGGCGAAGTGATGCACACGGAAATAGGCACCATCGGCCCCGAGTTCTTCTGCCGCTACCGCTAAATCTATAGACTGCAGCAACACGTCCTGAGCAGAACGCGTGGCGGACTGCGATGATGGCGTCCAGTGGCCGAATGAGAGAAAACCAATCTTTTTCATCTGTAACGTCTCCTGACGAAAGAACAATGCTTTCGCGTGATAAACCTCAATGAAATAAGGTTACGCCAGCCGCGCCGTGACGGATAGTGAATATCCTTAAGCGCTACATTCAAGAATTTTGACATAGCTTGCGCTGACCTGACTGCGGTCAGTGCACTATTCTGTGTGGGTGCAGATTGTAATAATGCTTGCGGGCAGATTGGGTTTTAACGCATAACGTAAATCACTGCCCTGCATCTGGGCAGATGCGTTCAATGGAGGAAGAAGGGATGCGTATTTTGATTGTAGGTGCGGGGGCAACCGGCGGCTATTTTGGCGCACGGCTGATACAGGCCGGGCAGAATGTGACCTTCCTGGTCCGTGAAGGCCGTTTTAATCAGTTACAACAAACCGGCCTGGTGTTGCAGACCCGCTCAGGGCAGGAAACGCTTGAACCCCAGTTGGTCACCGCCGCCAGGCTTGACGCGCATTACGACTTAATCATCTTAACGGTTAAAAGTACCGGCCTGGCGCAGGCGATTCACGACATCCAGCCGGCTGTCGGGCCACAAACCCTGATCATGCCGATTCTGAATGGCATGCGGCATATTGACACCTTGCTCACCCACTTCGGTGCCGATCGGGTGATCGGTGGCTTGTGCAAAATCAACGCCACGTTGAACGATAAAGGCCATGTGGTGCAGTTGACGCCCTTACACCAGATCTATTACGGCGCACTGGATGGCAACAACGATGACCGACTGCAGCAGGTCGATGCCGCGCTACGTGGTAGTGCCGTGGAAACGTTTTTTTCCGACAATATTATCGGTGAGTTATGGGAAAAATGGCTGCTGTTAAGCACGCTCGGCGCGGTGTGTTGTCTGGCGCGGGGGAACACGCAACAGATACTGGCCCAGGCCGGTGGCGAGATGCTGCTTCAGGGCATTTACAGCGAGGTGCTTCAGGTTATCTGCGCGGAGGGCTATCAGCCCCGCCCTGCCGTTACCGCAAAAATTTATGAATTGCTGAACGATCCGTCGACGCCGATGACCTCCTCCATGTATCGTGATTTGACCCAGGGTTTTGCTATTGAAGCCGATACGATCATTGGCGACCTGCTGCTACGAGCCAGTCGTCATGGTATGACTGTGCCACTGTTGAATGCGGTGAATGTTAACCTGCAAATCTATCAACAGAACCGTTAAACACGGATGTGATGGGAAAGCAGCCGCGTCGTCGCAGGACGCGCGAGTAACGGAATTTTGTTACACTCGCTGCCTCATCTTTTGGAGGAATAATGACGTCCCGCTCTGTGACCCTTGATGATGTTGCCCAACTGGCTGGCGTTTCCTATCAAACGGTTTCTCGCGTGCTTAACCGCTCTGAGCAGGTTTCCCCCCGCACCCGTGAAAAAGTTGAAGCGGCGATGCAGCAGCTTAACTATGTGCCCAATCGGGTCGCACAGCAGCTGGCGGGAAAAGCGACCCGAACCTTAGGCCTTGCAACCAGTAACCTGGCCCTGATGGCCCCGGCGCAGATTGCTTCGGCCATTCAGCAGCGCGCCGCCAGCGCCGGTTATCACCTGGTGATCGCGATGGACAGTGAGGATAATGCGGAAGCGACAGTGAATGAACTGATGGCCCAGCGCGTGGATGCGGTGCTGATCAATATGCCGTTAGAGGCGGCCGAGGCGGAAAAAATCCGCGTGATGTGCGGTAAAAAGCCGGTGCTGTTTCTGGATGCCGATCCCCATGCTCTCGTATCTCATTGCCAGTATTCAAACGAACAAGGGGCGCGTGCCGCCGTTGCACATCTGATTGCGCTCGGGCACCGGCAAATTGGCCTGCTGAATGGCCCGGTGCGCTCAGTGTCGGCTCGTCAGCGCGAAGCGGTCTGGCGTCAGGCGCTGGCAGAGCATCAGTTATCTCCCTGCTGCGTCCTGCGCGGCGACTGGAGCGCCAAATCCGGCTATCAGGCGATGCTGGCGCAACTCCCGAATGCCCTGCCCCAGGCGCTTTTAGTGGCGAATGATGAGATGGCGCTGGGCGCGATGCGGGCGCTACATCAGCACGGCGTGGCGATTCCGGGCGATATTTCTCTTGTCGGCTACGATGACACGGCAGAAAGCGCCTGGTACCAGCCGCCACTGACCACCATTCGCCAGGATCTTCAGCAGCTCGGCACCCACAGCGTGGATCAGGTGCTGGCCGAACTGCGGGGTGAAGCGGTGGCGTCACGTACCCTGGAGCCGATGCTGGTGATCAGAGAAACCACCGCAGCGCCCGCCAGCCAAAACCTGGACTTATCGGATCTGGCGCGTCAACTCCAGCAGATTGCACGTAGGTTGACCCGCTAAGTCTTCACCGACGTCTCTCAGCCATAAAAAAAGCCCGCCCAACCTGAAGGTTGCGCGGGCCGGTTATCAGCAGCGAAGGGTTTCCGTTATTCGCGCACCCTTACGGCGCTTTGGTTTCACCCACGCCCATGGTCTTGAGCTTTTTAGACAGCTCACGGCGCTCTTTCGAGAGGTCGGCGTTTTTGATGATGTATTCATCCACGCGATCTTCATAGTCCGCACGCATGCTGGCGATGATTTCCTGAATCGCTTCCACGCTCATGCCGGGTTTAATGTATTCGCTCAGGTTGTCCAGCAGCAGAACACGCTTTTGGTTGTCACGAATTTTCTTCTCATTATCGACAATTTCACGCTGCAGTTTGTTCTTGCGGCGAAACGTACGGACAAACTCAAGTACGTCCTGAAATGATTGCTTGGCATTTTCCATGATGGCACCTTTCTTTAAGCCTGCTAAAGCAGGGAGAGAGTCAAAACGATCAGCTTAGCGGCTAGCCAGCCTTAAGGGCAATTCTCACAGCTAAATTCGGACTGGCTCTTATCTTAGCGCAAAAAAACCGGGTTTCGCATTAAGTCATTGTCTGAGGTGATTATTTACGCAGCGCCAGACGCAGTAAGTCCGTCATGCGCTCCAGTTGCTTCGCCAGCTCCAGACTCAACCAGACATAGCCATAAATTGGCGTCTCCTCCAGACGGTCACTGCCGCTGGCGATCAACTGCTTAAGTTCATTGACGATTTCCGTTAACTCATGGTTGGCCGCGATGATGTCATAGGTTTCCCCTTTCACCGCCATCTCCGACAACGTTCGTAGCGCGTTTTCCGTCATCTGCTGGGTACGGCGCAGCGTCGGCGCATTCAGCATAATCAGATGGCTTTCCCGCGATGCCCACCAGGCATTAATTTGCATCTCAATGGTGTACACCATATTACGGTTTATGGTCTGAATCGCTTCAAATACCGATTTAGGAATACGCGTTTCTTTGCTGGACGGCTCCAGCAGCGCGCGCATTTTGATGACGCTGGAGAGCAACTTCCCAAAGGGCTTATTCAGTCGCGGCTTTTCCACCAGGTTAGCGGAAAACCCTGCATGATAGATTTTTGCCATCTCGCCCAGCGTATCCGAAAGCTGGATACGCCAGTGAATGTAGGCGCGCTGTGCCCAGACAGCGGTAAATATCAGCGCCAGCAGCGAGCCTAAAATCACATCGCCGCCACGCCACATGGCGACGGTGAAATCCCCCATTGGCGCGCCGACCACTACGCAGAGCGTAATGCCAATCAACAGCGCCATATAGGGATGCTTTCCCAGGGTCAGATAGCCGCTGATAAACATGATCAGCGCGCACCAGGCCAGCATGCCCGGTAGCGAAATCATCTCCAGCTTGAGCGCAATCAATCCCGAAATTGACCCGGCAATCGTGCCGCCAATGCGCTGAATGGCGCGGGGAAACACATTGCCCCACGTGGAGATCGGCCCCATCACCACCACCAGCGTAATCAGCGGCCAGGTGCCTTCGGGAATGCCGGTCATCCGCACAAACAAAAAGGCAAAAAGAAACGCCACCGCGATGCGCAAGCCGTGCACGCTACGGTAATGGCGATATAACCAGAATTCCAGATTAGAGATGGGCTTATCAGAGCGCAAGATAGCTGTCCGCGGGTAAAGAGGTGATTCTACGCGATGCACCGTGTGAGTCCTGGCGCGCCGTCAATATTTTAGTCAATACGTGACACATTGGGCCATTATCACCAACCTGTGGCGGTAAATCAGCAAAATAAAACGTTCAGGTGGCAATAGGGTCCTGCGATGCGAGCCCTCGCGGCACCTGCCCGGCAGGCAGGTGCGCGTGGCCTGAGATTAAAACTTACGTTTCAGATAGTCGGAGAGGCGGCTAAACATGCCGGCTTCGTTAACGGCACTGAGCGCCACCAGCGGATAACTGGCAATCTGCTTGTCTTTATCCATGACCTGAATCTCACCAATGTTCTCATTGGCTTTCAGCGGTGCTTCCAGATCGCTACGGTTAATCACGTATTTGGCTTTCACGTTCGGAATTTCACTGCGCGGGAGCGACAGGTAAACATCATTTGCCGTGCCCACCTCAACCTGATGCGGATTGCCGTACCACACGTGTTCGCTGCCGATCTTCTTGCCCGCATGGAACAGTTGGACCGTGTCGAACGTATTCTGGCCCCAGACCAGCAGTTTACGCGCCTGCTCTTCGCGCCCTTTCGCGCTTTTACCGCCCATCACCACGGCAATCAGGCGATGCTGACCGACCACA
Source organism: Pantoea ananatis LMG 2665 (assembly GCF_000710035.2). Taxonomy (GTDB): domain Bacteria; phylum Pseudomonadota; class Gammaproteobacteria; order Enterobacterales; family Enterobacteriaceae; genus Pantoea; species Pantoea ananatis. Next base: position 484,742 of record NZ_JMJJ01000005.1, read on the forward strand.
TTTGAGGCGATGATATTAAATCCTGCGGTTTCGGTATGACCTGTTTTCAGACCATCCACGTGAAGACTGTTATCCCACAGCAGACCATTGCGGTTGTTCTGAGTGATGCCATTCCAGGTCAGGGTTTTCTCACGGTACATGGCATAGAAATCCGGCTCGCCGTCGATGATGGCGCGAGACAGCTTTGCCATGTCCAGCGCACTGGAGAACTGTCCTGGCGCATCCAGACCGTGGACGGTTTCGAAATGGGTATTGGTCAGGCCCAGTTTCTCCACGTAATGATTCATCAACTTCACAAAGTTGTCCTGGCTGCCCGCGACATAATCGGCCAGCGCCACGCAGGCATCGTTACCCGAATCGATAATGACACCGCGGCTTAAGTCGCGCACGCTCAGCTTATCGCCTGGTTTCAGGAACATGAGCGATGAACCTTTAAAGACCGGATTGCCTGCGGCCCAGGCGTCTTTCCCCACGGTGACCATATCGTCGCGCGTAATTTTCTTTTGATCGATGGCGCGGTCAACGACATAGCCCGTCATTAACTTGGTCAGGCTGGCCGGATTGCGGCGTTCGTCGGGATTGCCCGCCGTAAGCACCTGCCCCGTGGTGGCATCCATTAGCACCCATGATGCGGCATCGATCGCCGGTGGCGTCACGGGAAACGGCATATCGTCGGCCTGTGCCAGCGAAGCCCAAAAAACAGTTACGGTAATTAACAGACGCCTTTTCAACACTTCATCCTTAGTTGCACAAATAAAACAGACGGGAACAGCCGGACGTTTTACGGCAAAAGCCTTAAGAAGGTTTAATTAAATTGAAAAAAAATATGAACTGCCGGGTGCCACCACGCAGCTTTGGTCAGTACGGTTGTGCTGGCGAGCGCAGAAGACTATCCTGAACGTTGATTTTTTTGCAGACAGGACAGCGACGTGCCCGCCTCTGAATTCACTTTCTTATTCCATGATTACGAAACCTTCGGCACCAGTCCGTCACGGGATCGTCCGGCGCAGTTTGCCGGGTTACGTACCGACAGCAACTTTAATCCGGTTGGCGAGCCAGAGGTGTTTTACTGCCGTCCGCCGGACGACTATCTGCCCCAGCCTGAAGCGGTAATGATTACCGGTATTACGCCGCAAATTGCCGCCTCGCGGGGCGTCAGCGAGGCCGAGTTTGCCGCCCGCATTCATGCCCTGTTCACCGCCGAACAAACCTGCGTGGTGGGCTACAACAACGTGCGCTTCGACGATGAAGTGACACGCAATATTTTCTACCGCAACTTCTACGATCCCTACGGTTGGAGCTGGCAAAACGGTAACTCTCGCTGGGATTTGCTGGACGTGATGCGTGCCTGCTATGCGCTGCGGCCCGAAGGCATCAACTGGCCCGAAAATGAAGACGGTTTTCCCAGCTTCCGGCTGGAGCACCTGACCAAAGCCAACGGCGTAGCCCATGAAAACGCCCACGATGCGATGTCGGATGTCTATGCCACACTCGCAATGGCGAAACTGGTGAAAGAGAAACAGCCTAAGCTGTTCGAGTTTTTGTTTACGCATCGCAACAAAAACAAACTCATGACCCTGATCGATATTCCACAGATGAAGCCGCTGGTGCACGTTTCCGGCATGTTTGGCGCAGCACGCGGCAATACCAGTTGGGTGGTGCCGCTTGCCTGGCATCCGGATAACCGCAATGCGCTGATCGTGGTCGACCTGGCCGGCGATATGACGCCGCTTTTAACACTGGATACCGACAGCCTGCGCGAACGTCTCTACACGCGCAAAAGCGAGTTGGGCGATCAATCAGCCATTCCCGTTAAGCTGGTGCACATCAATAAGTGCCCCGTGCTGGCTCCGGCGAATACCCTGCGGCCTGAAGATGCCGGGCGGTTGGGCATCGATCGCAAGTCTTGTCTGGATAATCTGGCGACGCTGCGTCAGCATCCTGAAATACGTGAAAAGCTGGTGGCGATATTTGCCGATGCGGAACCCTTTACGCCGTCGGATGATGTGGATACCCAGCTCTACGATGGCTTCTTTAGCGATGCCGATCGGGCGGGCATGAACATTATTCGCCAGACGGCGCCGGCTAACCTGCCCGCGCTGGATCTGACGTTTGACAGTCCGCGCGTGGCGAAGCTGCTGTTTCGTTATCGGGCGCGGAACTTCCCCGGCACCCTGGATGATGCTGAACAACAGCGCTGGCTGCAGCACCGTCGCGAAGTACTGAATCCGGATAAGGTGCAGTCGTTTCTGATGGAGCTGGAATCGCTGGCCAGCCTGCATGAAAGCGATCAGGAAAAGCTGGCCCAGTTAAAAGCGCTGTATCTGTATGCGCAGGAACTGGTGTCCTGACGCTCAGACTGGCCGGAAAACGCGAATCGCCTTTCCCGGCCAACATATCAAATCACAAACCACAGCGCCCACGTCAGAACAAAACCGGTCATCCCCATCAGGGTTGTCAGTACCGTCCAGGTTTTTAATCCATCCGCTACCGACAGGCCCAGATAGCGCGTCACCACCCAGAAGCCCGCATCGTTGACATGAGACAGCCCTAGCCCGCCAAAGCACACTGCCAGCGTGACCAGAACACGGTGCATATCATCAATGCCGGTCACGGCCTGCGTCAGTAGGCCGCTGGTGGTAAGAATCGCGACGGTAGCCGATCCCTGCGAGGCGCGCAGCGCCAGCGACAGAATAAAGGCCGCGGGGATTAACGGCAGGTGCAGCGTTTCCAGCGCCAGCGCCAGCGCTTTACCGACGCCGGACTCCACCAGCACCTTCCCAAAGGCCCCACCCGCGCCCGCCACCAGAATCACGCTCGCCGATCCCGGAATGGCCCGGCCGGTCAGATCTTCCAGCTTATCTTTGCTCCAGCCACGGCGGATGCCCAGTAGCCAGGCGGCCAGGCCCAACGCAATCAGCAGCGCTATGGGCGGTGTGCCAATAACCGTCATGATTTTACCTGGCAGGCTGTCCTGCGCCAGCAGCGAGTGAGACAGCGTACCTAATACAATCAGCACAATCGGCACCACAATCAAACCGCTTATGGTCAGCGCACCCGGCGGTGCAGGTTCATTTTTCTTCTGCGCGCCTTCCGGCTTCGCCATCTGCAGCTGCTCCAGCACCTCGACCGACAGATGATACTGGCGACGGTTCATCACCTTTGCGACGTAATAACCTAAAATGCCGACCGGCACCGAGACCAGAATCCCCAACATCATCAGCCAGCCCATATCGGTGTGCAAAATGGCCGCAGCGGCCGCGGCACCCGGATGGGTGGGCAGCGCCACGTGTACCGTTAACATCACACCGGCCATTGGCAGGCCAAACTTCAGGGGAGAAACCCGCGCCACTTTGGTAAAGCCGTAGATCAGCGGGATAACAATGATAAAACCCACTTCAAAAAACACCGGGATGCCCAGAATAAAGGCGGCCATGGTCAGTGCAGCGACAGTGCGTTTCAGGCCCAGCGTTTTGCTGAAGCGCTGCGCCAGCGACTCGGCGCCGCCCGAGGCTTCGATAATCGCCCCGAGCATGGCTCCCAGCACGATAATGATGGTGATGTGCCCCAGCAGTCCACCCATACCGCTGATGATGGTTTCCATGATTTTTTCAGCCGGAATACCGGTGGCGATCGCCACCAGCAGGCTGACAATCAACAGGGCGACAAAGGGATGGACTTTGGCTTTAATGACCAGCAACAGCAAAATCACAATGCTGGCGGTCGCAATGGCTAACAGCAACGCAGTCGTCATAGTAAACCTCTGGAATAGTTATCTTTTTTAGCGTTTTTTGGCTACAGCTCTACCTGGTGCTGGTCCGTTTTAAAGACGACCAGAACTGCACCGCTGCCGCAGCACCGGTGTGATTTTTTAACCTTAACTCAGCGGTGTTTCGCCCAGGGCGCCAGCCAGCTCAGCCCTTCCACGGTGTCCCCGCGCGGGAAATATTCGCAGCCGATCCAGCCCTCGTAACCCACCTCATCAAGCAGGCTGAACAGCCAGGGATAGTTGATCTCGCCCTCGTCAGGTTCATGACGACTGGGCGCGGCGGCGATTTGCACATGCTGATAACGCCCGGCGTAGTGGCGAATGAGGTGGCTGAGATTGCCGTCCACCATCTGGGCATGGAACAGATCCAGTTGGGTAAAGACGTTGGGACGATCGATGAGCTCAACCATCTCCAGCGTCTGATACTGGCTGGCATAGAGATAATGGGGTTTAGTGGTGGGATTTAACGCTTCGATTAACAACCGGATGTTGTGTGGGGCGAAGCGTTCTGCTGCATAACGCATATTACCGATGAACGTCTCAACATACTGCTGGCGATCGGCACCGGAAGGGACGGTTGCCGCCATGATGTGCACCTGTGGGCAATCCAGCGCCAGCGCGTAGTCCAGAGCCCTGTCGATATCGGCTCTTGCCTCCGCTTCCCGGCCGGGAATGGCTGAAACCCCCCATTCCCCCGCAGCCACGTTGCCCGGTGCGGTATTGAACAGCACCAGTTTAAGCCCGTTGTCATCGAGCAGCGTTTTCAGTTGCTCAGCCGGATAGTCGTAAGGAAACAGAAATTCAACCGCGTCAAAGCCCGCCTGTGCAGCGGCGGCAAAGCGCTGCAGAAAGGGCACCTCATTGAACTGGGTAGATAAGTTAGCTGCAAACGTTGGCATTATCGGCTCCTGAGTTCGGCGACTTCGTCGGCGGTAAGATAGCGAATGGCCCGGTCGCCCAGGGTAAACATCAGGCGTGCGGTTTCTTCCAACTCTTCGGTATTGTCCGCGGCTTCCTGCAGGGATTTGCCCACCACCACCGGACCATGGTTCGCCAGCAGGAAAGCACGGTAGCGCGGCGCCAGAAGAGCCAGATCTTCCGCCAGTCGCGCGTCGCCGGGTTTATAGTAGGGCACCACCGGCACATCGCCCACCCGCATTACCACGTAGGGCGTAAACGGGCGGATGCAGTTCTGGCTGTCCAGATTTTGCAGGCATGAGAGCGCGGTCAGATAGTGGCTGTGCAGATGAACCACTGCCCGGCAGTCGGGGTTATTCAGGTAGAGCGCCCGGTGAAAGGCGATCTCTTTTGAGGGTTTATCCCCGGCTATCCACTCCCCCTGTAACGTCACTTTAGACAGGCGCTGGGCATCCAGTTCGCCCAGGCAGGAGCCGGTGGGCGTCGCCAGCAGGGTGCCATCGTCCAGCAGCAGCGAAAGATTACCGGCCGATCCTGTGGCATAACCGCGCTGGAAGAAAGATGCGCCCAGCCTGACCATCTCTTCACGGGCCTGTTGTTCAGTCATGGGAAAACTCCGTTTGTGCGCGGCGGAAAAACTGTTCATCACCAAAATTGCCTGACTTCAGCGCGAGTGACAACGGCTGCCCGATATCTCTCACCCAGGGCACGCCGGGCGAAATCACCGGACCAATATGGAATGCAGTCACGCCCAGGCTTTGGGCGACCACGCCAGAGGTTTCGCCGCCTGCGACGATAAAGCGCTGCCAGCCCCGGGACTTCAGCGTGCGAGCTATCTGGGCAAACAGCTGCTCCACCGCCTCACTGCTGCGCTGTGCGCCATAGTGCTGTTGAATCGACTGCAGCTGTTGCGCATCCGCTGTGGCATAGAGCATGGGTGCGAGGGGCTCATCAGCATGCTCTGCGACCCAGTCGCATAACGCCTCGGCGTACTTTTCGTCGCTGAGGCAGCGCGACACGCTGATCTCCTGGGCGGATGCCTGCTGGCGATAGGCATTGACCTGGCGGTTGGTCATTTGTGAGCAGGAGCCCGAGAGCACTACCGCCCGTTGGCCCTGTGGGTAACCCGCGCGCTGTGCTTGCGGGTCATCGCGGTGGGTCGTTGACCACTGGCGCGCCAGGCCAATCGCCAGCCCGGAGCCGCCCGTGACCAGCCGCATCGAGGTGAGTGCTTCGCCCTGGTTCAGCAGATGTTGCTCAGTAAGCGTATCAAGCACCGCGTAATTCACCCCCTGAGCACGCAGCTGCTCAAGTTGCCGTGATATCGCGCCTGCACCCTGCTCTATCGTGGTCGCAGAGATGAGCCCGGCTTTTCCCGTGCTCTGGCTCTCCATCAGCCGTAGCAGGTTACTGTCGGTCATTGGCGTGACCGGATGATGGCGCATGCCGGAATCCGACAGCAGCTGTTCACCCACAAACAGATAACCCTGATAAACGGTGCGCCCGTTCACCGGCAACGCCGGGCAGATCACCGTCAGCGTCTCATCCAGTGCGGCCATGAGCGCATCCGTCACCGGACCGATATTGCCCGCGGAGGTGCTGTCGAACGTGGAGCAGTATTTAAAATAAAAGCGCTCACAGCCTTGCGCCTGCAGCCAGCGCAGCGCGTCAAGCGACTGGCTGACGGCCTGCGCGGGCGGGCAGGACCGCGATTTCAGGCTGACCACAATGGCCTGTGCATCCGGCACAGCGGCCTGTTTCGGGATGCCGTTAAACTGAAGGGTAGAAAGCCCGTTCTGTACCAGAAAGCTGGCAATGTCGGTTGCGCCGGTAAAATCGTCGGCAATGACCCCTAACCGCATCAGATTTCCCCCTCGCGTTGAGGCAGCGTAATGCCGCTGAAGATTTTAATGACCGCACTGTCATCCTCACGGCCATAACCGGCATTGCTGGCCTCGGTGAACATATTCAGTGCGGTGGAGGCCAGCGGCAGCGGGAAATGCAGGGCTTTCGCCGTCTCGGCGACCAGGTTGAGATCTTTGACAAAGATATCTACCGCGGATGTCGGTCGGTAGTCGCCATCGACGACATGGCGCATACGGTTTTCGAACATCCACGAGTTGCCGGCCGCATTGGTCACCACCTCATACATCGTCTCCAGCGGGATCCCGGCGCGGGCGGCCAGCGCCATGGCTTCGGCCCCGACGGCAATGTGCACGCCAGCCAGCAGCTGATGAATAATCTTGACCGTCGATCCCTGACCGATTTCCGTGCCGACGCGATAAACCTTCGCGGCCACCGCATCCAGTACCGGTTGCAGGGCAGCAAACGCCTCGTCGCTGCCGGACGCCATCACGGTCATCTCGCCGCTGGCGGCTTTGGCCGCCCCGCCGGATACCGGTGCATCCAGCATCAGGAGGTGATAGTCCGCCAGTTTTGCGGCGATCTGCTGTGCATCCTGCGCGGACAAGGTGGAAGAAACCATTACCGCCGTGCCTGGCTTCAGCCTGGCGGCCAGCCCCTGCTCGCCAAACAGGATCGTGTTAACCTGTTTGGCATTCACCACGAGCAGCAGCACAGCATCAAGCTGGCTGGCAAAGGCATGCGCCGACGTCTGAGCATCGCGCGCGCCCGCCTGACGCAGCGCATCCAGCGCCTGCGGATTCAGATCCACGCCCCAGGTTGACAGCCCGGCACGAATGCAGGACTGCGCGGCGCCCATTCCCATTGAGCCTAAGCCTATGACACAAATATGTGAAACTGGCATCGCTGGCCTCCATTGTTAATTTAAGTGAATTTTTGATTTCTGTTGTTAATAGTGCCAATAAACGACGCGCAAAAACGTGTTCTTATTCACATAAATTAACTCACAGAGGCCGCTGTAAAACATTTTTTCACATCACTCACCGCTTGCTACTCCCACTCACGGGCGGTTAATGCGCGGTTTTTCAAGAAAAATGGAGTCAAAATTTCCATGTTTCTTCACATGACGATGCTCTACAATGTGAAAAAATGATAAAACGAGGTGGTTATGATTCCGGTTGAGCGTCATCAACAGATTCTGGCTCTGGTGGCAGAGCGCGGCGTAATGAGCATTAACGAGCTTACGGAGCGTTTTGGCGTGTCACATATGACTATTCGCCGGGATGTGCAAAAGCTGGAAGAACAGGGCGCGGTACTCTCGGTGTCGGGCGGTGTTCGTTCCGCTAACAGGCTGGCGAGCGAGCCCTCACATCTGACCAAAACGGCCCTGTTCAATGAAGAAAAAAAAGCCATTGGCAAGTTAGCCGCTCAGCTTATTCCGCCTGACAGCTGCATCTATCTGGATGCCGGCACCACCACGCTGGCGCTGGCGCGGGAAATTGCCGATCGGGAGGATCTGCTGGTCGTCACTAATGATTTTATGGTGACCAATCTGCTGATGGAGGCGAGTCGCTGTCGGGTGATTCACACCGGCGGTACGGTGTGCCGGGATAACCGCTCCTGCATTGGCGATGCGGCGGCACGCCACCTGCGTCAACTTGCGATAGATATCGCCTTTGTGTCCACCTCAAGCTGGGGGCTGCGCGGATTGTTTACGCCGGATGAAGACAAGGTGGCGGTTAAACAGGCCGTGTGCGAGGTCAGCAGCAAACGCATCCTGCTAAGCGACAGCTCTAAGTACGATAAAATCGCGACGTGGCTGGCCTTACCGTTGGAGAAGTTTGATGTGATCGTGACGGATGATCAATTGAATACCGCAGGACGAAATGCGTTACAGGCAGGAAGTTGGGAACTGATGATGGCCGGAAAAAGCGAATAAGAACAGCCCTGCTCTGTCCCGTTATTGGGCACAGAGCAGGACCAGGGGGATTACACTTCTTCGCTAAACTGGGGAACCGGATTGCGGAAACTGCGGGTCACAAAGGCCAGGTAGAGAATACCAATGGCGGCCCAGATCAAGCCCAGAACCATCGAGCTCTGCTCCAGGTTAACCCACAGCGCACCAACGGTCAGCGCGCCCAGCATCGGCAGAACCAGATACTGGAAGTGATCTTTCAGGGTTTTGTTACGTTTTTCACGTCCCCAGTACTGCGCAATCACCGACAGGTTAACGAAGGTAAACGCCACCAGCGCACCAAAGTTAATCAGCGCAGTCGCGGTAACCAGATCGAAGTTGATGGCCATCAGCGCGACGGCACCGACCAGAATCACGTTCAGTGACGGCGTGCGCCATTTCGGATGGATATAGCCGAAGAAACGCTCCGGGAATACGCCATCACGGCCCATTACGTACATCAGACGTGATACGCCCGCGTGCGCCGCCATGCCGGAAGCCAGTACGGTGACCACGGAGAAGATCAGGATACCGACCTGCAACGCTTTGCCCGCGACGTAGAGCATGATCTCCGGCTGTGAGGAATCCGGCTCTTTAAAGCGCGAGATGTCCGGGAAGTACAGCTGCAGGAAGTACGAGGCCACGATAAACATCAGGCCACCAATCAGCGCGGTCAGGAAAATCGCACGCGGAATGGTACGTTCTGCATCTTTCGTTTCTTCCGACAGCGAACTGATGCCGTCAAAACCCAGGAAAGAGAAACACAGGATGGTCGCTCCCGTAATCATCGGCACCACGTGGGCGTTTTCCGACCAGAACGGTTTGCTGCTTACCACTGTTCCTGCACCTTCACCGTGCGCCACACCGTAGATCACCATGGCAGTAATACCGACCATCACCACAACCTGCAGGATCACGATCACGCTGTTGAAGTTGGCGACGGTTTTGATTCCCTTAAGGTTGGAGAGCGTCATAAAGCCCACCAGCAGCACCACGAAAATCCACGAGGGGATGCCTGGTACCAGGGTTTCAAAATAGTTTTTTGCCAGCAGGATGTTGATCATCGGCATGAACAGGTAGTCCAGCAGCGATGACCAGCCCACCATAAAACCGACGTGCGGACTGATTGCCTTTTGAGCGTAGGTATAAGCGGAGCCCGCAGATGGGAAGCGGCGTACCAGCTTACCGTAACTCACGGCAGTGAACAGAATCGCAATCAGGGCGAAAGCATAGGCGGTGGCAACGTGACCATCGGTCAGGCCCGACACAATACCAAAGGTATCGAACAGGGTCATAGGCTGCATGTAGGCTAAGCCCATCATGACGACCGGAAGTAAAGTCAGCGTTTTTTTCAGTTGAGCACGTTGTGGTGCAGCAGAGGTATTAAGCGACATGCTTCAGTCCTCCTTGCGCAGCAACCTGACTGGGTTGATTCACAAGGATACTGCGCATTAAGCGACAGGGAGTAAGGTTTGCGGCAGCGGCGCCGTAGTCATCACGAAAACGTGTACCAGCCTGCGCTGGCAGTGTGTTAAACAACCCCATCTTTACATCCTCAATCTCACGCGGGTGCGTGTTTTCAGTGTTTATCTATCCGGGTACGCGCCCGGCCTCGTTTGTGTCAGTGAAAATTCACTCTGTTGTAACATGCAAAAAAATAACCGACGCGGTGAGCGTCGGTTATGTTCTGAATTTGCAGGAGGCGTATTTTGCCCCAACCCAACGCATTATTTCAAGACGTTGTCGCAGAGAATGCAAAAAATTAATCAGGCATTCTTTAACATCCAGTCGATTTCTGTGGCAGTGATTAACCTTTCAAACTGCATTAGCTCATAATTTTTACAGCTAAACCACACTTTGGCAAATTTCTCACCCAGTAATTTTTGTAAAGGATAGCTGCTTTCAAACTCGGTAAGGGCATCACTTTGACGGATGGGTAACGCTAACCCTTCCGCCTCGTGACCATTGCCTTTAACCGGCTGCGGCAAAGGCAGTTGCGTATCCAGACCGTGCAACATGCCAGCTAAAATCGCGGACATCACCAGATAGGGGTTAGCATCCGCTCCCGCCACTCGATACTCGATTCGGCGGCTTTCAATATCCCCACAGGGAATGCGCAACGCCACCGTGCGGTTGTTATGGCCCCACGAGGCCTGCAACGGCACGTACGCCTCCGGGACAAAACGGCGGAAGGCATTGACGTTAGGGGCCAGCAACGCCATGGAGGCCGGCATTAAATCGATCATACCGGCCAGGGTGCGCTTCAGCAGCGGAGAGTCGCTGCCGTCGTCGCAGGCAAAGGCGTTGTGATCGGCCGCGTCCAGCATACTGATGTGTACGTGCATCCCACTGCCCGCATAGTCTTCATAGGGCTTCGCCATAAAGGTAGCGGTCATACCGTGATTCTCAGCCACCTGCCGGATAAGGCGCTTAAGCTGAATGGCATGATCGCAGGCGCTCAGGACATCCCGGGTGTGATGCAGGTTAATTTCAAACTGCCCCGGTGACGCTTCCGCCAGCGCGCCGTCGGCAGGAATGCCCTGCAGGCGGGCCAGGGTATCGATATCCCGTAAGACTTCAGAGAAGTGATCAAGATTGTCCAGGGAATAGACCTGGCTCTGCATATTGCGATCGTCGCTGCCCGGTGCGCAGGGCGGCTGAATAAAACCTTCCGCGTCGCGCTTTTTATCGACCAGATAGAACTCCAGCTCTACCGCTACCACCGGAAACAGTCCACGGTTACGCAGCTGTTGCCACAGCCGGTTCAGGACATTTCGGGGTTCAACGTCAAAGGGAGTGCCATCTTGGTTGCACATGGTTAGCAGCAGTTGTGCAATGTGTTGCGGATCGGCGGCGGAGGGAACGAGCGTGCCGGGAACGGGAAGGCAAAGATTATCGGGCTCACCGAGGGATTGTCCCAGTCCGGCCTCTTCAACGGTGTTGCCAAGAATATCCATGGCAAAGACCGAGGCGGGAAAGTAGCAGCCCTTTTCCAGCTTAGCCAGCGCGGAGACGGGAATACGCTTACCGCGAAAAACACCATTTAAATCACTAAGTAAAATATCAACGTACTGGGTTTCAGGGTGGCGCTCCAGCCAGTTTTTAACCTCTTGCTGGAACGCGCTGGTTCGTCTCTCTTCACTGTGCAACGTGAAGTCTTCTACTTCTACCAGGTTAGTCATGATTTCATCCGCCTTTAACCACAAAATGGGAGTGCGTAATGCTCAAAAAAACCGCCACACCTCTAACATAGCGCTAACACAAAAAGTGTGCAAATGTAACAAATCTGTTTGAAGATCCGGCAGTGGGTTGCTAGATTGACAAAATATTGCACACTTAACCATCAGATATGCCCTTTTCGTCAAATATTTCGAACAGCTGTTGAGGGGGAAAGATGGGCATTATTTTTGACAAGCCGTTGATCGGCGTAGTGATGTGTCAGACGCATCATCACGGGCATCCGGTTCAGTCGGTGCACAATAAATATCTTGATGCCGTCGTTACCGCCGGTGGCGTGCCGCTTGCGCTGCCTCATCAGCTTATGGCTGCCCCTCATCTATCAGAAAACGCTATGGCTGCGCTGGACGGAATTTTACTGACCGGCAGCCCCAGCAACCTTGAACCCTGGCTGTATGGTGAAGCAGGCGAAGAACCCGACGCGGATGTCGGACGGGACAGGCTGGCCTTTAATCTGATCACACACGCCGTGGGTAAGCAACTCCCGCTCTTTGGCATCTGCCGCGGCATGCAGGAGCTGGTGGTAGCCAACGGCGGCGCACTTTACCGTCATCTTAATCAGCATCCACAGTTTCAGCGCCATCACGACGATGACGCTGCCCCGCTGTCGCAACAGTACGCACCTGCCCATGATGTGAATATTGAACCCGGAGGGCTACTGGCCGCGCTGCTCGGCCCGGCGCCGTTAATCGTGAATTCCGTTCATCATCAGGGGATACGCGAAACCGGGCCACAGCTGCGCATTGAAGCCCGGGCGCCAGATGGCCTGATTGAGGCGGTCAGCCTCAGCCGGCATCCTTTTGCGTTGGCAGTACAGTGGCATCCCGAGTGGCAGTTGAAACCCGCAACGCCGTCCTTTGCGCTGTTTAACGGCTTTATTCAGGCCGCGCGTCATTATCAACGGGAAAAGCAGCAATGAATGATGCGAATCAGGCTCCCGGACGTCGGCTGTCGCAAATTCGCCAGGCGATGGGATTATCTCAACGGCGCGTCGCTGAACTGGCTGGCCTGACGCACAGTGCCATCAGCACCATTGAGCAGGACAAGGTCAGCCCGGCGGTCAGCACGCTACAAAAACTGTTGAAAGTTTATGGTCTGTCGCTGTCGGAATTTTTCTCCGAACCTCACAGCCAGGATGCGCCCAACGTGGTTGTCCGGCCCGAGGATCTGCTGGAGATCGGCAGCCGGGGCGTTTCACTGAAGCTGATTGATAACGGCACCCCAAAGCGCGCCCTGGGCATGCTGCTGGAGACCTATCTTCCCGGTGCCAGTACCGGGGAAAAACTGCACCACGCGGGCGAAGAAACCGGTACGCTGCTGGAAGGTCAGATCGTTCTGGAGATAAACGGCCAGCAATTTCACCTGTCTGCCGGTGAGAGTTACGTCATTGATACCGGCCTGCCGCACAGCTTTACCAACCTTGCCGATGTGCCCTGCCGCATCGTCAGTGCCCATACGCCCGCCAATTTTTGATGGGGGCCGTCTGCCAAGGAGCTAAATATGAATTATGTGGAAAATTACTACACCGCAACAATGAATCCACATGCGCCCTGGCCAGTATTACAGGAAAGCATTCAGTGTGACGTCTGCATTATCGGCGCGGGCTTTACTGGCCTGTCAGCCGGTTTGTTTTTAACCGAGGCGGGCTATGATGTGGTACTGCTTGAAGCCGCACGGGTCGGTTTTGGTGCCAGCGGTCGCAACGGCGGACAGGCAGTGAACTCCTACAGCCGGGATGTAGATGTGATTGAACAGCGTTATGGCAAAGACACCGCGAAAATGCTGGGCAGCATGATGTTTGAAGGCGGGGATATTATCCGCGATCGTATCGATCGTTATGCGATCGCCTGCGACTACCGCCCGGGTGGCATTTTTGCCGCCTTTAATTCTCGTCAGATGGCGCATCTGGCGAAACAAAAAGCGGCCTGGGCGCGCTATGGCAATCATGAGCTGGAACTGCTGGACGAACGGGGCATTCGGCGGGAAGTCGCGACAGAACGCTATGTCGGCGGATTACTCGACAAACGTGGTGCGCATCTGCATCCACTGAATCTGGCGCTGGGCGAAGCCGAAGCGATTCGTCGTCACGGCGGACGCATTTATGAGCATTCTGCTGCGTTAAGCGTTGACTATGGTGCGCCAAACCGGGTGAAAACAGCACAAGGTGAAGTGCGTGCCACTTTTCTGATCTTCGCGGGTAACGCCTATTTACCTTCGGAGCTGGAACCACGCCTGAGCCGGAAAAGCATGCCGTGCGGCTCGCAGATTATCGCGACCGAACCGCTGTCGCGCGATCGGGCGCTTGCGCTGTTACCCAATAACTATTCGGTCGAGGACTGTAACTATCTGCTGGATTATTTCCGCCTGACCGCAGATAACCGCCTGCTATACGGCGGCGGCGTCGTTTACGGCGCGCGGGAACCTGGCGACGTGGAGAAAATGATCCGTCCCAAGATGCTGCGCACCTTTCCGCAGTTGCACAACGTAAAAATTGATTTCGCCTGGAGCGGCAATTTTTTGCTGACGCTGTCGCGCATGCCGCAGTTTGGTCGGCTGGAAAACAACGTTTATTTTATGCAGGGCGACAGCGGTCACGGCGTCACCTGTACTCACCTTTCCGGCAAGCTTATCAGCGAAGTGCTGCGCGGCGATGCGGAGCGCTTCGACGCCTTTGCGAAGCTTCCGCATCTGCCCTTCCCTGGCGGACGGCGGTTTAAAGTGCCACTGACGGCGATGGGCGCCGCATGGTATGCGCTGCGCGACAGGCTCGGCGTGTAAATACCGGGTTGCGCGTGCAGGGCAGCGCCAGCGTTATTCCAGCGGCATTTTTTGGGGATCGTCGTAGCGGTACTCAAAACCCAGCTCATGACAGATACGCGAACCGTCTATCAGCTTACCGCTGTCGTCACTCGCCTCGGCGGCGAAAGTCGGCGGCGTCATGCCGAGCTGGCGTGACACGCCGGGATAAAAGTGCGCGCGGGACGGATGTTTCAGAGAGCACAGGTTAAAGGTCCGGCCGCCCCTGGGCGTTTGCAGCAGCAGCATGATCGCTTCCACCACATCATCAAGGTGAACCAGATTGACCCCGTGGGAACCGTTGGGTAGCGCCTGCTTACCGGCCAAAAAACGTCCCGGATGACGCTTAGGCCCCACCAGCCCCGCCAGACGCAGAACATCCACGCTGGTACCGGGCAGATCGTGCAGCCAGTTTTCCAGATCCACCAGCGTTTTGCCCGCTGTAGTTTCCGGCTGCAGCAGGCTTTTTTCCGTTTTGATCCCCGAACTGCCGCCGTACACGGAGGTTGAGCTGGTGAAAATAATGCGCGGTACGCTATGGGCCAACGCCGTGTCTACCACGTTTTGTACCGCCTGGACGTAGGCGTCCCCGCCCTCTGCCGTGCGACTGGCGGGTAAGGTAACGACCAGGGCGTCAACGTCGAACAGCACATCCAGATCTTCAGCATCGCAGATAAGGTCGGGCGTCAGTTCCAGTTGAAACGCGTCTAACCCGCAGCGACGGGCCGCTTCAACGCCATCCGGCGTGGTTTTGCTGCCGGTCACCTGCCAGCCTCGGGCGCTCAACGCCATGGCTAACGGCATGCCCAGCCAACCCAGTCCTACTATTGCGACCTTTTTCATGTTGTCTCCTGCTGCAGACTCAAAGATTCTTCCATCTTAAGCTCCCCCTGAGTTGCAAACCAGTTCAAAGTGTTTCGGCGCTTTGCGAATATCAACATTAAAAAAGAGTTGCCAATTTCAACTATCTTCGTTAGGTTAATTCCACACAAATGAATAAGATTTCATTAATCGAGAATTTTATGACACGCGTTCAGTTCAACCATCATCACCACCATCACCCTGACTAGTCTTTCAGGCGATGTGTGCTGGAAGACGTCTAGGATCTTCCAGTGGTGCGAACGCAAGAGAACCCCCGGAAGATCGTCTTCCGGGGGTTTTTTTATGGGCTGACGCAAATCAATCATTCAGGACAGGTCAATCAAGGGGACAGGAACAATGTTAGACAATAGCCGTTTACGCATAGCTATGCAGAAATCAGGTCGATTAAGCGATGATTCACGCGAGCTCCTGGCGCGCTGTGGTATCAAAATTAATCTTCAGCAACAGCGTCTGATCGCCTTTGCGGAAAATATGCCTATTGATATCCTGCGGGTGCGCGATGACGATATTCCGGGACTGGTGATGGACGGCGTAGTGGATCTGGGCATTATCGGCGAGAACGTGCTGGAAGAAGAGATGCTGGACCGCCGCGCGCAGGGCGAAGACCCGCGTTACTTCACGCTACGTCGCCTGGATTTTGGCGGCTGCCGCCTGTCGCTGGCAATGCCGGTTGATGACGAATATACCGGCCCACAGTGCCTGAATAACGCCCGTATCGCCACCTCCTATCCTCACCTGTTAAAGCAGTACCTCGACAAGCAAGGCATCAATTTTAAATCCTGTTTATTAAACGGCTCGGTCGAAGTAGCCCCGCGTGCCGGTCTGGCCGACGCCATCTGTGATCTGGTGTCCACCGGCGCGACGCTGGAAGCGAACGGCCTGCGCGAAGTCGAAGTCATCTATCGCTCGAAAGCCGTGCTGATTCAGCGCGACGGCGAGATGCCAGCGGCCAAGCAGGAGCTGATTGATAAAATGATGACCCGTATTCAGGGCGTGATTAAAGCGCGCGAATCCAAATACATCATGCTGCACGCGCCGAGTGAGCGTCTGGAAGACGTGATCAGCCTGTTGCCTGGCGCCGAGCGCCCTACCGTTCTGCCGCTGGCCGGCGATGTCAGCCGCGTGGCGATGCACATGGTAAGCAGTGAAACGCTGTTCTGGGAAACCATGGAAAAACTCAAAGCGCTGGGTGCCAGTTCAATTCTGGTGTTGCCAATCGAAAAAATGCTGGAGTAAACGATGAGCAGAATCATGACGCCCGTGAACTGGGAAGCCTGCAGCAGCGAGGCGCAGCAGGCGCTGTTGGCACGCCCTGCGCTCGCCTCGTCTGACAGCATCAGCCAGATCGTGCGCGATGTGTTGGTCAGAGTGAAAGAGGAAGGCGATGCGGCTTTACGAGAATTCAGCGCGCGCTTTGACAAGGTTGAAACAGACGACCTGCGCGTTACGCCACAGCAGATGCAGGCGGCCAGCGATCGCCTTGGTGACGAGCTGAAACAGGCGATGGCCGTGGCCATTGGCAATATTGAAACCTTTCACCGTGCGCAGATCCTGCCGCCGGTGGATGTGGAAACGCAGCCCGGCGTGCGCTGTCAGCAAATTACGCGCCCGATGAAATCGGTGGGCTTGTATATTCCGGGCGGTTCTGCCCCGCTGTTTTCTACCGTTCTGATGCTGGCTACCCCGGCGCGGATTGCGGGCTGTGGTCGCGTGGTGCTGTGCTCGCCCCCGCCGATTGCTGATGAAATTCTCTACGCGGCCAAACTTTGCGGTGTGGAAGAAGTGTTCCAGGTGGGTGGATCACAGGCGATTGCCGCCCTGGCCTTTGGCACCGAAAGCATCCCTAAGGTAGATAAAATTTTTGGTCCGGGCAACGCGTGGGTTACCGAAGCCAAACGTCAGGTCAGCCAGTGCCTTGATGGCGCGGCGATTGATATGCCCGCTGGCCCGTCGGAAGTGCTGGTGATTGCCGATGAAGGTGCCACACCGGCCTTCGTTGCCTCTGATCTGCTGTCGCAGGCGGAACACGGCCCTGACTCGCAGGTGATTTTACTGACGCCTTCGCTGGCGCTGGCCGAGCGCGTCGCCGAGGCGGTGGAGGATCAGCTGGCCCAGTTGCCACGTGCGGCGACAGCCCGCCAGGCACTGGAAAGCAGCCGCCTGATCGTCGCTCGGGATATGCAGCAATGCATTGCGATCTCCAACCGCTATGGTCCGGAGCACCTGATTCTGCAAACCCGCACGCCACGGGATCTGGTGGAACAGATTACCAGCGCCGGTTCGGTTTTCCTGGGCGACTGGTCACCGGAATCCGCAGGAGATTATGCTTCGGGCACCAACCACGTGCTGCCGACCTACGGCTATACCGCGACATGCTCCAGCCTGGGCCTGGCCGACTTTCAGAAACGCATGACGGTACAGGAGCTGACGCCGCAGGGCTTCCTGAACCTGGCGGCGACCATCGAAACCCTGGCGGCCGCTGAACAGCTGCACGCCCACAAAAATGCCGTCACGTTGCGCGTTGCCGCACTCAAGGAGCAAGCATGAGTCAGGAAATTGAACAGCTGGCACGCGCCAACGTGCGTGCGCTGACGCCCTATCAGTCAGCTCGCCGCCTGGGGGGCAATGGCGATGTCTGGCTGAATGCCAACGAATTCCCGCTGCCGGTGCCCTTCGAGCTGTCGCAGCAAACCCTGAATCGCTACCCGGAGTGCCAGCCGAAACAGGTTATCACCCGCTATGCGGCCTATGCCGGGCTTACGCCAGAGCAGGTACTGGTCAGCCGTGGCGCAGATGAAGGCATTGAGCTGCTGATGCGTGCCTTCTGCGAGCCGGGCAAAGATGCCATTCTTTTCTGCCCGCCGACCTACGGCATGTACAGCGTCAGTGCCGAAACCATCGGCATTGAATACCGTACCGTTCCGGCGCGGGAAGACTGGCAGTTAAACCTGCCCGCCATCGCCGAACAGCTGGACGGCGTGAAAGTCGTCTATATGTGCAGCCCGAATAATCCCACCGGTAACCTGATCGATCAGGACGCTATCCGTCAGCTGCTGGCTATGACCGCCGGAAAAGCGCTGGTGGTGGCGGATGAAGCCTATATTGAATTCTGTCCCGAGGCGACGCTGGCGGGCTGGTTAAAGGATTACCCGCACCTGGTGATCCTGCGTACGTTATCAAAAGCCTTCGCGCTGGCGGGCCTGCGCTGTGGCTTTACGCTGGCCAATAAGACGGTTATCGATCTGCTGATGAAAGTTATTGCGCCCTATCCGCTTGCCACCCCGGTCGCCGACGTGGCAGGCCAGGCACTGAGCGAAGAAGGCATTGCCCTGATGCGTCAGCACGTAGCCGAGCTGAATGCCAATCGCAGCTGGCTGTTTGAGCAGTTACCGCGGATTCGCGCGGTCGAGCAGGTATTTCCCAGCGAAACCAACTATATTTTGGTGCGCTTTACTGACTCGCCCAGGGTATTTAAAACCTTGTGGGATCAGGGCATTATTTTGCGTGACCAAAACAAGAACCCCGGCCTTGCAGGCTGTCTGCGTATCTCTGTAGGAACCCGAACAGAGTGCGAGCGCCTGATCGCCGCGCTGCAAGCCTTATCTCTGGAGTAAGCATGAGTCAGAAGACCCTTTTTATTGACCGCGACGGCACGATTATCTCTGAACCTCCGCAGGATTTTCAGGTAGATCGGATGGATAAGCTGGCGTTCGAACCTGATGTTGTCCCCGCCTTACTGGCATTACAGGACGCGGGCTATCAGCTGGTCATGATCACCAATCAGGACGGCCTGGGCACGGACAGTTTTCCTCAGGCCGATTTTGATGGCCCGCATAATCTGATGATGCAGATTCTGGCTTCCCAGGGCATTCGCTTTAGCGATATTTTGATCTGTCCCCATAAGCCAGAAGATGACTGCGACTGCCGCAAGCCAAAAACCAAAATGGTGGAAGCCTGGCTGGCAGAGGGCGCTCTCGACACGGCTCAGAGCTATGTGATTGGCGACCGTCAGACCGATATTCAGCTGGCCGAGAATATGGGCATTCAGGGTATTCGCTATGGTGCAGAAGGTCAGGACTGGAAGGCCATTCAGCAGCAGCTGACGCAACGCGATCGTTACGCACTGGTGCAGCGCAACACCAAAGAAACCCAGGTTCGCGTTGAACTGTGGCTGGATCGCGAAGGCGGCAGCAAGATTAACACCGGTGTGGGCTTCTTTGATCACATGCTGGATCAGATTGCGGTGCACGGCGGCTTTCGTATGAATATCGAAGTGAAAGGCGATCTGTATATCGACGACCACCACACGGTTGAAGATACCGGTCTGGCGCTGGGCGAGGCATTGCTGAAAGCCCTTGGCGACAAGCGCGGCATTGGCCGTTTTGGTTTTGTGCTGCCAATGGACGAGTGCCTGGCGCGCTGCGCGCTGGATATCTCTGGTCGTCCACATATCGAATTCAAAGCCGAATTCAGCTACCAGCGCGTGGGCGATCTCAGCACGGAGATGGTGGAACATTTCTTCAGTTCGCTGTCCTACGCCATGATGAGTACCCTGCATCTCAAGACGAAAGGTAAAAACGACCATCACCGCGTAGAGAGCTTGTTTAAAGCCTTTGGCCGCACGCTGCGCCAGGCCATTCGCGTTGAGGGAAATACCCTGCCGAGCTCGAAAGGAGTGCTCTGATGAACGTGGTGATCCTGGATACGGGCTGTGCCAACCTGTCGTCGGTAAAATGGGCTGTTGAGCGTCTGGGCTACGCGCCGGAAGTCAGCCGTCATCCTGACGTGGTGCTGCGCGCCGATAAGCTGTTTTTGCCGGGCGTGGGAACCGCGCAGGCCGCGATGAACCAGCTGCTGGAGCGCGAGCTGATTGAGCTGGTCAAGGCCTGTACGCAACCGGTATTGGGTATTTGTCTGGGTATGCAACTGCTGGGCAGCCACAGTGGAGAGAACGGTGGCGTGCCGACGCTGGGCATTATCGACCATCCTGTCTCGCTGATGGATACACAGGGATTACCGCTTCCCCACATGGGCTGGAACCAGATTACCGCTCAGGCGGGCAATCATCTGTTTCGCGGCATCGACGAAGGCAGCTATTTCTATTTCGTCCACAGCTATGCCATGCCGGTGAATGCCAGCACCATTGCCCAGTGCCACTATGGCCAGGCCTTTACCGCCGCAGTGCAGAAAGATAACTTCTTTGGCGTGCAGTTCCACCCGGAACGCTCTGGCAAAGTGGGCGCACAGTTGCTGAAAAACTTCCTGGAGATGTGATGATTATCCCCGCTTTAGATTTAATCGATGGCAAGGTCGTGCGCCTCCATCAGGGTGATTATGCGCAACAGCGTGATTACGGCAGCGATCCGCTGCCCCGGTTGCAGGACTACGCCGGCCAGGGGGCAACGGTATTGCACCTTGTTGATCTGACCGGTGCCAAAGATCCGGCTAAACGCCAGATTGCCTTACTGAAGAAGCTGCTCAACGGCGTTGAGGCGGTCGTGCAGGTTGGCGGCGGTATCCGTAACCGGGATGACGTAAAAGCGTTGCTGGATGCCGGTGCCAGCCGGGTGGTGGTCGGTTCGACTGCCGTCAAACAGCCTGAGGAAGTCAAAGCCTGGTTTAACGAATTTGGCCCGGACGCCATCGTGCTGGCGCTGGACGTGCGCATCGATGCGGCGAACCGCAAAGAGGTCGCCATCAGCGGCTGGCAGGAAGCGTCCGGTATCACGCTGGAAGAGGTCATCGAACAGTTTCAGCCCGTTGGCCTGAAGCATGTTCTGTGCACAGATATTTCCCGTGACGGTACGCTCAGCGGTTCTAACGTCGACCTGTATAAAGAAGTGACCGCACGTTTTCCACAGATTGCGTTTCAGTCTTCGGGCGGTATTGGTGAACTCAGTGATATTGCCGCCTTACGCGGTAGCGGCGTTCAGGGCGTGATTGTCGGACGTGCGCTGCTGGAAGGTAAATTTACAGTTTCGGAGGCAATAGCATGCTGGCAAAACGGATAATTCCCTGTCTTGATGTACGCGACGGTCAGGTGGTTAAGGGCGTTCAGTTTCGCAACCATGAAATTATTGGCGACATCGTGCCGCTGGCGCAGCGCTATGCGGAGGAAGGTGCCGATGAACTGGTGTTTTATGATATCACCGCCTCATCGGACGACCGCGTTGTAGACAAAAGCTGGGTTTCACGCGTGGCGGAGGTTATCGACATTCCTTTCTGTGTGGCCGGCGGCATTAAAACCCCGGAAGATGCGGCCCGGATTCTGGAGTTTGGCGCGGATAAAATCTCCATTAACTCCCCTGCCCTGGCCGATCCTTCGTTGATTACCCGCCTGGCTGACCGCTTTGGCGTGCAGTGCATTGTGGTGGGCATTGATACCTGGTTCGATGATGCCAGCGGTAAATATCACGTTAACCAGTATACGGGCGATGAATCCCGGACGCGCGTCACCCAATGGGAAACGCTGGACTGGGTACAGGAAGTGCAAAAGCTGGGCGCAGGCGAAATTGTCCTGAATATGATGAATCAGGACGGCGTACGCAACGGCTATGACCTGGTGCAGCTCAAGAAAGTCCGTGACGTGTGCAAGGTGCCGCTGATTGCTTCTGGCGGAGCCGGTACCATGGTCCACTTCCTTGAGGCCTTTGAGCAGGCCAACGTTGACGGTGCTCTTGCGGCCTCGGTGTTTCACAAACAGATTATTAATATCGGCGAGCTGAAACGCTTTCTGATCGACAACGGTGTGGAGATTCGCGCGTGTTAACTGAACAACAGCTGTCCCGGTTAGACTGGGAAAAGACCCAAGGCATGATGCCGGTTATCGTCCAGCACAACGTGTCGGGTGAAGTTCTGATGCACGGTTATATGAATCAGGATGCGCTGAATAAAACCCTGCAGGACGGTAACGTGACGTTTTTCTCACGCACCAAAAACCGCTTGTGGACAAAGGGTGAAACCTCAGGCCACTTTTTGCAGGTCGTCAGCATCACGCCGGACTGCGACAACGACACGTTGCTGGTGCTGGCGAACCCGATTGGCCCAACCTGCCACTTAGGCACCTCCAGCTGCTTCTCGCCTGCTGCACCGGACTGGACGTTCCTTTATCAGCTGGAACAACTGCTGGCGTCACGTAAAAGCGCCGATCCGGACAGCTCTTACACCGCGAAACTCTATGCCAGCGGCACCAAGCGCATCGCGCAGAAAGTCGGTGAAGAAGGCGTGGAGACCGCACTGGCGGCGACGGTGAACGATCGCGAAGAGCTGACTAACGAAGCCTCGGATCTGATCTATCATCTGCTGGTTCTGCTGCAGGACCAGGATTTAGATCTCAGCACGATCATCAGTAATCTGCGCGCCCGTCATAAATAACGGTGCAATATACTGCTCAGAATTCCACTTTTATGCGGATTCTGAGCAGTATCCTTCTCAAAAAATTAATTAAACGCTATTATTGAGCATAATGTTGCTCAACAGGAGTTGTCATGCTCACACTCCAGCTGTTTATTAAGGGCCGCTGGCATGATGCTGCCCAGCTCAATATCCAACATCCCCACCAGGGACGTGAAAGTCCCGCTTTACTCGCCTATAACTTTGACTACGCTGTTGAATATCTTGATCGGAATGATTATGCCAGCTGCAGTCTGAATTACCCGGTCATGCTTATTGGCAGCTATGCGGCTCGTCCGTGGTTTACCTTTCTGGATGACATTATGCCTGCAGGTGCCAGTAGACGTTACTGGATTCAGCAGCTTGGGTTACAGGGAAAGTCTGCCGCTGAGCAGGATTTCTGGTTGCTGAAATCTGGCACAATTGCACCAGTGGGAAACCAGCGCATCAAAGAGTCGATACCCGCGTTACCCGCGCAAAGTCAGCTACGTGACCGACGTTTTCCGTCTGAATGGGCCATCGAACGTGACAGTGATTTTCTGGCGTACGCTCAGCAAATGGGTGCAGCCAGCGGTGGAGCGACCGGGGCTGGCGGTGAAGCGCCAAAACTCTTATTGCGCTATACGCCACAGGATGAGGTATGGATAGATACTTGGCAGGACGATGTACACAATCAGGATGCGCATTATCTGGTGAAGTATCCGCGCGGTGCGCGCAGCGCGATCGATTGCGACATACTTCGCGCCGAATACCACTACTATCATGAATTAGCGTCGATGGGTTTCGACACCATTCCCTGTGAAAAAATGAAGTTGTGTGAAGGTAGCCGTTATCCTTCCTTATGGTTACCCCGCTTTGATGTGTCTTACATCGCGGGCGAAAAAGTGATGTATGGTCTGGAATCTGTCTATTCAATAATGCGAAAACCGCCAGGCAGCTATCTCAATCATTTTGAGGTAATTAGCACGCTGATTACACACCTTAATCCTGACAGACGCGCGCAAGAGGCGTTCGTCATTGAGTGGGTAAAACGTGACATGCTGAATATTGCGTTTGGCAATTCTGATAATCATGGTCGTAACAGCGCGATTCTGAAAAAGGACACCGGCATGTGGCTTGCACCCATCTATGATTTTGCGCCGATGAAAGCGGATCCTGAAGGCGTGGTACGCACGACGCAATGGGGGGCGCCTTTTGAGGAGGGGGGACAATATCAATGGCAAAAGATTGCTGCCGCATTGGATGACCTGGTGCCATCGGACAGATTACTGGCTGAGCTGGCCGTACTGGCCCGACAGCTTATCGGACTCAAAGAGCGTCTGCTTCAGCGAGGTATACCAGCATCGATTCTGACTATGCCGGCTCTTGGCTTTGATTATCTGGATCAGCGTATTGAAGGCTGGCAACTATGAAGAAAACGCTGTCACCGTTTGAACGCGAGGCAATGCTGCTAAACCTTCTTCAGCAGTTTCTTGAAGAAAAATTGTCACAGGGTGAACTCCTGATGCAGCTTCGCAAAAACGTGCTGGGATTTTCACAGGAACGCTATGCAGCGCTGGCAGGGATTAGCCGCCGGACACTATCAGATATCGAGCAGGACAGAGAAAATACGACCCTGAGTACGCTCAACCGGGCCTTAAGACCGCTGGGTCTGAAAACTGGCGTGCTACCGCGTCAACCACATATGCTGCAGACACTGATGCTGCAACTCACTGCTCAGGGAGAGAACCGTGACTACTCATGAAAAATTAATTGCCCTACTCGACCAAAATCGCGCACGTTATCGCCTGATGCAGCACGAAGCGACCGGCAAATGTGAAGCGGTGGCAACGATTCGTGGCACGGAAATCGGTCAGGGTGCAAAGGCGTTGGTGTGCCATGTGAAAGGCAATGGGATCAAACAGCATGTTCTGGCGGTACTGCCCGCCGACCAGCAGGCCGATCTCAGTAAAGTGGCCTTAGCGGTGGGAGGACGTCGGGCATCCCTTGCCTCACCTGCGGAGGTCGATGCGCTGACGGGCTGTGTATTTGGTGCGATTCCCCCGTTCAGTTTTCATCCTGATTTGCTGCCGATAGTCGATCCGCTGCTGTTTGAACGTTACGATGAGATTGCGTTTAATGCGGGCGTGCTGGACCACTCAGTGATCCTGAACATCCAGGATTACCGTGCACTTTGTGGGGCTAACACTGTGAAAATCATCCTCTAATTGCCATCACCCCGGTCGAAAGGTACTCTGCGTGATACAACATTACGACAACAGAAGATCTGAACTATGGCAATGAAAACCCTCAAAATTCGCCTGCGCGCTGCGCTGGCACTGGCCGTGCTTGCTGGTTGCGCATTCGGCGCACAGGCAAAAATCGAACAGGTCCGCTTCGCCGTCGATCCCACCTATCCGCCTTTCGAATCAAAAACACCGCAGGGCAAACTGGTGGGGTTCGATATCGACTTAGGCAACGCCCTGTGTGCACAAATGCAGGCGAAGTGCGTGTGGGTGGAAAGTCAGTTCGACGGCATGATCCCGGCACTTAAAGCCCGTAAATTCGATGCCATCCTGTCTGACATGGGCATTACAGAAGAGCGTTTGAAGCAAATAGACTTTACCCAGCCGCTTTACGATACCCACGCTCAGCTTATCGCACGCAAAGGGTCTGGCCTGTTACCGACGCCAGAGTCGCTGAAAGGGAAAACGGTGGGTGTTGAACAGGGCACGGTGCAGGAACGTTATGCCCGCGCAAAATGGCAGCCGCATGGCGTGACTGTGGTGCCTTACGGCGATCAGGCTCAGGTGGAAAGCGATTTAGTGGCCGGACGCCTTGACGCGGTCTTTACCGACGCGGCGCAGGCCGCCAATGGTTTTCTGAAACAGCCGCAGGGCAAAGATTTTGCGCTGGCAGGCCCGATTGTTCAGGATCCGATTATTGGACCGGGCACGGCGATTGGTCTGCGTAAAGGGGATGCCGAGCTGAAGACCGCGCTGGATACAGCCTTTGATGAAATTAAGAAAAATGGCACCTTTGATAAGATTCAGAAGCGCTATTTCTCAACCGATATTTCGATTCAGAAGTAACGTCATGGCGGGCTTTTTCGCTCTCCTGCCTGTGCAGGGCTATACTCAATGACTTTATGGGCGGCCCTTGTCGCCCTGAACCGACAAAAGGACATTAACACGGTATGTACCAACAACATCACCCCTTGTTAAGCGCCTCTCTCGGCACCCAGCGTGAAATTATCAGTTTTCATTTTGGCGATGACGCTACGCGACAGGTTTATATCCAGGCTGCCTTACACGGCGATGAAATACCTGGCATGGCGGTTGCGTGGTACCTGAAACAACGTCTGCAAACGCTGGAGTCAGCCGGACGGTTAAAAGCCTCTTTCACCCTGATCCCGGTTTCAAATCCTATTGCGCTAGGCCAGCACTGGCATGGCACCCATTTGGGACGCTTCCATACGCAGACTGGACAAGACTTTAACCGTAAGTTTCCATCACTCGGCACCACGCTGGCTAACGATCTGGCTGGCGTACTGACGCCAAACGAAACCCAAAACAAGCGACTGATTCGTGATGCAATCGATCGCTACTACCGCGATACCGTACCGAAAACGGAGCTGGAAGCGCAGCGGTTCACGCTCATGCGCATGGCGAGCCAGGCGGATTTAATGATCGATCTACACTGCGACTGGGAAGCCCTGCCGCACCTCTATACCACACCGCACGCATGGCCTGCGGTCGAACCGCTGGCACGCTGGTTAGGTAGTGAAGTTCAGCTGCTGGCACAAGTTTCCGGCGGGGAGCCATTTGATGAAGCCTGTTGTGAGCCCTGGCTGACGCTGGCAGAACGTTTTGCCGAACAGTTCCCCATGCCGCAGGGTTTATTACCCGTAACCCTTGAACTCCGTGGCGTACGCGACGTGTCGCCAGAGCAGGCGGAACAGGATGCCGATGCGATTATCAGCGCGCTGCAGGAATCGGGCTACATTACCGCCGATGAGGCTGCCGTTTCTGTCGAGGTCGCGGCACCGGTGATTGGCGGGGATGAGCTGGTATCCGTCGCCAGCGGAGGCGAAGATTTAGTCGGCGTTGATGAGAGCGGTACAGGACTCGGGGCTCCGGGTCTTGCTCAGGCTGCCGATGAAAGCAGGATTATTAAGCAGCGTCACACCGAGGGTACGTCAGCATCATCACCTGCGCTGAAAAATCCGCCCACCCCGCTTGCCGGTTGCGAATACGTTCACTCGCCCGTCTCGGGACTGATTCTGCATCGTAAACCGCTGGGCGCCCTTATCAGGCCAGGTGAAGTGGTGGCGGAGATTGTCGATCCGGTAACGGACCATATCACGCCACTGGTGGCGGAGTTTGGCGGGATACTTTATGCCCGGCACTGGGCCAGATTTGCCACGGCAGGGATGCTGGTGTTGAGGCTGGCGGGAGAGAAGTCGGTGCGGAGTGGGGATTTGTTGGTGGGGTAAAAAAAGGCTTCCCGAGGGAAGCCTTATAGTGCTTTGATGTCAGATGATCAATCTAACCACTCAGTGTGGAACACACCGTCTTTATCAATACGCTTATAGGTGTGAGCACCAAAATAGTCACGTTGTGCCTGGATCAGATTAGCGGGCAGCACTTCTGAACGGTAGCTATCGTAGTACGCAATGGCTGCTGAGAACGTCGGCGTTGGGATACCGTTCTGTACAGCATAAGCAACCACATCACGCAGCGCCTGTTGATACTGATCAGCAATATCTTTGAAGTAAGGTGCCAGTAACAGATTAGCGATACCCGCATCTGCTGCATAAGCATCAGTAATCTTCTGCAGGAACTGAGCACGGATGATGCAGCCAGCACGAAAAATCTTAGCGATTTCACCGTAGTGCAGATCCCAGTTATTCTCTTCTGACGCAGCACGCAGCTGTGAGAAACCCTGAGCGTAAGAAACAATCTTGCCCAGATAGAGCGCACGGCGTACTTTTTCAACGAATTCCGCTTTATCACCCGTAAAGGCTTTGGCCTGGGGACCGCTCAGAACTTTTGAAGCCGCTACACGCTGAGTCTTGAGTGAAGACAGATAGCGCGCAAATACAGATTCGGTAATCAGTGACAGTGGTTCACCGAGATCCAGAGAACTCTGGCTGGTCCACTTACCCGTACCTTTGTTGGCGGCTTCATCAAGGATAACATCAACCAGATAATGACCATCTTCATCTTTTTTGGTGAAGATATCTTTGGTGATATCGATGAGGTAACTGCTTAGTTCACCATTGTTCCAGTCAGTAAAGGTCGCGGCCAGCTCTTCGTTATTCAGACCCAATGCACCTTTTAGCAGCGCATACGCTTCTGCGATAAGCTGCATGTCACCGTATTCGATACCGTTGTGAACCATCTTCACATAGTGACCCGCACCGTCCGGCCCGATATAGGAAACACAAGCTTCACCATCTTCAGCACGAGCAGCAATCTTATCAAGAATAGGGGCAACCAGCTCGTACGCTTCTTTCTGACCGCCGGGCATGATAGATGGACCTTTCAGAGCGCCCTCCTCGCCACCGGAAACGCCGGTGCCGATAAAGTTAAAGCCCTGATCAGAAAGTTCTTTGTTGCGACGAATGGTATCTTTGTAGAAGGTATTACCACCATCAATCAGGATATCGCCTTTATCAAGATGCGGGGTGAGTGAGGCGATAGTCTTGTCAGTCGCTTCACCTGCTTGCACCATCAGCAGAATGCGGCGTGGTTTTTCCAGTGAATCAACAAACTCTTCAACGGTGTAGAACGGCGCAAGCTTCTTACCTGGATTCTCAGCAATCACTTCATCGGTCTTCTCGCGCGAGCGGTTGAAGACAGAAACGGTGTAACCGCGGCTCTCAATGTTAAGAGCCAGGTTGCGGCCCATGACTGCCATACCGACAACACCGATTTGTTGCTTGGACATTTTTTACTCCTGTCTGAAGGGTCACATCACACACAACTGTGTATGAACAAAAGTGAGGGACATGTTAACTCACTCTGGTTCAAAAGAGGTAGTGATTGATGCGATTTAGAAAACACCAAAGGTTATTAAAACCCCATAGATTTATAGACTTAAGAGTTAGTTAAGCCCTTGTAAGTTCGATCAAAGGTAAGATTAGCTATCACTTAGGCAGTGAGAGTTGCACAAGCGTAAGAGTATGTAAAAATAACCATATAAATAGTATATAAAAAAACCAAACAGTATTGGTGGAGTTGGTGAATTTATGCGGAAAAGCGTATAGTTATGGAGATTTAGCATAAAAGGTGAAACCTAGACAAACATGAGAATGCCAACTGCATTACAGAAAGTTCTTACTAGTTTTCATTTAAATTTATGCGTATAAATTATTTTATGATTGCTTGACAATCACCTCAACTTGCTGTTTTTTAAGGGAATTAAAATGCGAATGGCATGCGCCAACTTGTAAAAATAGCCCAAAAACTGCAGCATAAGCTTTTGTTGTAGCAAAGCTTTTGAAAAAAAAATTTGAAGACTTCAACCTAGTGCACTGGTAGCTGTAAAGCCTGGGGCGGTAGCGTGCCTTCAAGAAACCAATAAAATCAGTAGGCTACAACGATACCAAATCAAACGGTCACCCTAATGCTTGATACGTATGATCATCTCTTTCTTATTCCAATGAAAGACGTAGATATTGAATTGATAAATAAAGTGAGTGATCTATATTGCGAAAAGTCAAGAAGATTGAGCTTTCTTATCAGCCTACCTAACAAAAAAAGTGCTGATTTTTGTAGATCGTTTTTCGACAAAAATGAAAACGTGCTCATTATTCATCCAGATTCTCAACTTGACAGAACCGCTCACTGGAAGTTTTTAGTCGATAACGCAACAAGAAACTTTAACTTTAAGACATTTTCGTTCTACTTTTGTGGAGATGATTTATTACTTGAGAACTTTCCTTCTCTAGAAATGGACAGTGATTTATATATAAATGACTATTTCATAAATAGTTGGATGAAATTAAAAGAAAATACTTCTGAAAAAGAATTAAATATTAAATCCGCAGAGCAGATTATAAAAACAAACTTTATTAAAGGCAGACCGCTCCTTGCGCCCTTACAAAAAATAATATTCTCTAAAAAGACTATCCATAAGATATATTTCAAAGAAAAGTATGGTTATGTTAGCGACCAATTAATGATATATAACTTAATGGAATCAGGTTTTAAAATTAAATTTATAAAATCACCTTTTTACAAATTAAACGAGAAAAAAAGAGCCTATTTAAATACGCTCAGCATCTTTGAAATAATCAAGCAACAAGTATACTTATATAGAAAAATAAAATGCTATGTCGGTATTCCAATGATTGTACTCAGGACTATCGTTAAATTCTGCATAATCGACAACTTAAAGAAACATATACCATGAAAAAACTGATTGTTGACATTGATATGACCCTGACAAAAGGTAAAGGTGAAAATGGATATGAAGATGCCATTGTCAACAGGGACTTGCTAGAAAAAATCAGAGAATACAAGGCCCTGGGTTTTACTATAGTCTTAAACACAAGTAGAAATATGAATTCGTTTAATAACAATGTAGGGCTTATTAACAAGAATACATTACCGGTTATCATTAAGTGGTTAGAAGAAAATGAGATACCTTACGACGAAATCTATGTCGGAAAACCATGGTGCGGTCATGAAGGATTCTATATAGATGATAAGGCTGTTCGCCCGAGTGAATTTATTAATATGTCTTATGATGAGATAATTGAGCTGCTAAGGAAAGAAAAATGATTATCATATTATCAGCTCAGTATGTTGATCAGGATCTACGTGCCGAGTTTGGACAACTCCCCCCAGCTTTTCTTCCCGTAGGAAATAAAAGACTATACACTTATCAAATAAAACACATCCGTGAAGAAAGTAAAGATGAGAAGATATTTTTAACGCTACCCAAGAGTTATAATATGTCTTCATGGGATGAAAAGGTTTTATCCGAATTATCTGTGGAAATAATTCGTATTGATGAAAATTTTTCTCTTGGTCAAAGCATTGCTTTTAGCTTGGCTTCGAGTTGTAGTGCCGAAGATGAGCACGTTGTTATTTATTACGGTGATACCTTATTACGTTCACCTTTAAATATTGATGAAAAAAATAAAGATGTTATATTTACTGCACACTCAGACTTCAATTATTCATGGATGGTCATGAATAATGCGTTTGAAAGTAATGAATCCGTATTTTGCGGCATTTTGGCTATATCTAAACCACAACTGTTAATCCGCAACTTAATAAGCTCTAAATTTGAACTCGCAGAAAGTTTGGTAAAATATCACGAAACAACACCTTTTAGCCAACAATATCGCGAAGACTGGCTCGATTTCGGTCATCTAAATACTTTTTATGACTCCAAGACAATTGTTTCTACAGCAAGAGCGTTCAATGAACTGACTATAAACAAGTATTACGTAGAAAAACGCTCGGCTAAGAAAGGAAAGCTTCAGGCGGAAGCTAATTGGTTTAGTAAAATCCCAGAAGAAATGGCTTATTACGCTCCGATGCTGATAAGTCATGGTGATGAAAACGAAGTTTATAAATATAAGCTTGAATACCTTTATTCTCCTACTCTCACCGAATTATTTGTTTATGGTAACCATCCCAAGGCTATCTGGGCTCACATCATAACGTCTTGCTTTAACTTTATAGAAAAATGTTATGAAATTCCTGCGAGTTCTGTTAATGAAGATTTCTACACATCATTAGTATCTAAGAATGAAGACCGCCTTGACGAATTTACTAAAGACAATCCTCGCTACAAAAAGATCATTCAAGACTCTGAAGGAAATAAGTTTGAGCTTAAAAAAATGCTTTATGAGATGCATGATCTAATTAGTAAAGAATCAAAAAGTACTTTCATCCATGGTGATTTTTGTTTCAGTAATATTTTGTACGATTTCAAGAAAAACGACATTAAAGTTATTGATCCCAGAGGAATCGACTTTAATGGGATAATAAGTATCTATGGTGACATTCGTTATGATCTTGCTAAAATATTACACTCAGCAATTGGTAAATACGATTACATAATTTCTGACAGGTTTATTGTTAATGATGATGGTGTAACACTTGAATTAACTATCCCTGATAGCAGCGCTGATCTTAGCGATTTAGTAAAAAAACAATTCGAAAAATCAGCTTTTTCTTATAAAGAAATTCTCGCGATTACGACAACATTGTTCTTATCAATGTTACCTTTACATTATGACAGGCCGGATCGGCAGGCAGCATTTGTAGCAACAGCTATAAATCTTTATAAGGAAGTAAAACAATGATCATTATTCCTATGGCTGGCCTCAGCAGCCGTTTCTTCAAAGCAGGCTATACTCAACCTAAGTACAAACTTGAAGCTCATGGAAAAACTCTATTTGAATGGTCAGTCAAAACATTTGAAGATTACTATGACTCCGAAAAATTTATATTTATTTGTCGCGATGTCTACGACACGCCCTCCTTCGTGGCTTCTGAAATAAATAAAATTGGTATCAAAGATTTTGAAATCGTAGTTTTGAGCTCTGAAACTCGCGGCCAGGCTGAAACGGTTTTTTTAAGTTTAGACAAAGTGCCGAATGATCTACCTTTTGTAGTTTTTAACATCGATACCTACGAAAAAGAATTTAAATTTTTTGAGACTCAAAATGATGCTTATTTGGAAGTCTTTAAAGGTGAAGGTGAACACTGGTCTTTTGCCCTCCCCGACGGCAACACATCAAAAGTACTGAAAACGACGGAAAAAGTACGCATTTCAGATCTGTGCTCAAACGGAGTATACGGTTTTAAAAGTAAAGAGATTTATATTAATGCGTATATCGAAATGCAACGTGAAAGTATGGGTGAACTCTATATAGCTCCAATGTTTAACTTTATCATTGATAAGAAAATGAGCGTTCACTATAAATTGACGTCTATTGAGAAACATATCTTTATGGGCACACCTACGGAATATACTGATTTTTTGGGCACTGATAATGTTTAAACTGGCGTTGAAAGATATATTTGATGGATTCAAGAAGTATCAGTTTTGGAGCTATATGGCATGGCAGGAGATTGTCATTCGCTATCGCAGAAGTATTTTGGGACCATTTTGGATCACTGCAAGCACAGCTATATATGTTATTTCAATATCAACAGTATTTTCAACACTATTCAATCAAGATATAAAGCATTATTTGCTATATATGTCACTTGGTATCCTCGTTTGGAATTACATCAACCAAACCATTATTGAATCCGCCGATTCTTTCATTGCCTGCGCAGGATTTATAAAACAAATAAAAATTGAAAGAAGCGTTTTTATTTACCAATCTGTTGCAAGGAACTTTTACTTTTTCTTGCATAATGCCATTATATTGGTCATATGTTTAATTTTTTTCGACAGTACATTGACTTTCTACACCATTGGTAAGGCGTTGTTTGGATTATGTATTCTAACGTTTAATATTTTCTTTATGTCTCTAACACTCGCATGCGTATGTACACGATTCATGGACCTGCGCCAGATAGTTGCATCTATTCTGCAAATAGGTTTTTTAGTTACTCCTGTTATGTGGATACCGACTGAGTCAATGCGAACCAAAGCATATCTTTTAGAATGGAACCCTATTTATCATTTTATTGATTTTATAAGGTACTCGTTGCTACCCGCAGACTTCCCTCCGGCAGTTATGCATCCTAGCATTAAATATATATTGGTTTTTACAATTATTAATGTGATTGTCAGCTTTTATACTTTCAGCTGTTCTCGCAAGAAAATATCTTATTGGGTTTAATCATGTCCTCTTATTTGAAACTTGACAATGTTGCCGTCAGCTATCCAATCTTTGACGTTAAATCACGTTCTCTTAAAGCAAACTTTGTGAGATTAACTACTGGAGGCGTCATATCATCAAACTCCAGACAAGTCACGGTTGATGCATTAAAAAACATCAATTTGAAATTAGAACATGGTGATAGATTAGCCTTGATCGGCCATAATGGTGCAGGAAAATCGACTCTACTTAAAACAATGGCAGGAATTTACGAGCCTACACAGGGTGAAATAGAAAGCAAAGGGAGCATTGCGAGCTTACTCGATATTAATTTGGGGGTTAATCCCGAATCGTCCGGCCGTGAAAATATTTATTCTCGTGGTATGCTTTTAGGTATGTCCAAACGCCAAATAAATGAAACAATAGATGAGATTATTGATTTCACAGATTTGGCAGATTTTATTGATCTCCCAGTAAGAACTTATTCATCGGGTATGTCAGTACGTCTTGCATTTGCTATATCGACTGCTGTGAAACCTGATATCTTATTATTAGACGAAGTCATCGGAGCGGGTGATGCTAATTTCATGGATAAAGCACGTAAACGCATCTTGAATTTGATTGAATCCGTCGGTATTTTAGTGTTCTCTTCGCACTCTGAAGCTGATGTTAAATCATTCTGTACAAAAGGGGTTGTCTTAGATGCTGGAAAAATTGTTTTTAACGGTTCAGTTGATGATGCTTACGATTTTTATGCACACTCACGCGTAACAAGTTAACTAAGATAAACAAAACCTGATGATACATCGCAATTTTGATGAAGCAGATGCTGCTGTAATAATGTCAGTATATTATAAAGATAAACCTTTTCAGCTTTATTGCAGCCTCTGGAGCTTAGTAAATCAAACCGCTGACGGATTTGTTGTTCTGATTTTTATAGACGGTAACATTTCAAATGCATTGAAAGTAGTTGTAAATTTCTTTTTAGAAAATTTTAGTTTCATCAGAGTTATTAATTCTGATATTAACAGAGGGCTGGCAACTTCTCTCAATGAATCAATTGATCACTTACTATACAACCATCCTAATATAGAATTTTTCTTTAGGATGGACGCTGATGACATTAGCGCATTAAAAAGAATTGACTTACAAAGATCTTTTCTTATTAAGAATGAGAATATTGATGTTTTAGGTGGGAGTTGCAAAGAATTCGGTATTTTTTATAAAACCATAATAAAATCTGGTTCCGATTTTAAAATAAAGCATAATATTATAAAGCTTACTCCCTTTATTCACCCTACAGTTGTTTTTAGAAAAAGAGTTTTTGTTAAAGGTAAACGCTATCCGGTTAAGACACATCTTTCGGAAGATTTAGCATTTTGGCTTGACCTTGCTCTTTCAGGTTACATATTTCACAATATACCTGACATTGTCTTATTCTACAGACTCAACAACGCTACACTGCACCGCAGAACGGGGATAAAGAAGGCATATTCGGAAATGCTGTGCCGGATTAATTATATAAGGCACAGCCAAAATAACTTATTGCGAAATGTCACATATAGTTTTGCGCATTTCGCAATCAGGATAATGCCAATCGCTTTATCTAAAATTATTTACAAAATACTACGCTAGGAAATCATTTTTTTTAACCATTCTTTAAGCTCCAATGGCATTTTTTTAATTAAAACTTGTACAATATTATTATTTAATAAAGCCATGAGGTAAATAAATTTATTTTTACTTATCCCTTTAGGTTTGTAAAAATTGTGTATTGTAATGTTAGAATGCATTTTCTTTAGTAACTCTATCGACTCATATGTTGAGTAGCATTGCGTGTTAAAGTAACTTCTTGCGCTCTCAAATTTAGATACACGAAGACCGATATCATCCGGGTGTGCAATAATAAAATGCTCTGGAAAAACACTCTCGAATTCTGCAATAATTTTTTCAGAACAGTCATTATGATATTTTATGGGGAATTTTTTTTCTTTCTTATAGATATAGTGCAAGGCTAACCATTGCTCAACAGCATATTTTGACCTAAAAGCCTTTTCATTTTTATTACTTCCTACACTATGAAAATGATTTTCATACCAAATGGAGTACGAGAATGGATATTCTGGAGCGGAATAGTAATCTAAAATATCTTGTTTATATCCGAACTGAAACATATCACCAATATGAAAAGGCATCCTTTCGCTAAACCTTGGGTTTATTGAAAACACACTCGAAGTTATAATTCTTTTATTCTCAACTCCAGAGAGTTGAGGGATTTCATTTATTAAAGACCAAAGTGTTAGTACGTTGTTATTGACAATAATTTGATCAGTGCGTAATTTCATTACTAATGAGTTGGATGCAGCTTTGACTCCAGAATAAGAGCAAGCAATTTGCTTATTAATATTATTATTAACAATAGGTGAAATTAATGTTTGAGGAAATTTTAATGATGGTAACTCACCCTCATTTTTGCATAAAATAACCTTGTTAAAGTAGTTAGTTTTATTGCAAGATTCTGCAAATGAGGTATCGTTTGTGGATAAAATGATTTCTGGATTGTCAAAACAATCTCTCAGCATGCTGACTGTATATTTAATATCAAACTCGCTATATTGCGTACCAGCAATCACTACACTTATTTTTGATGTTTCATTCATACGTTTTGCCTATAAACTTTAGTTTTGAAACGCCCTATTAACATGCATAACCACGTATATAATTCGCTTATCTTACACTTATTGAATTTAGTTGTCATATAAATACTATCACGCTTGCACAGGAGATAATTGAAAAGGCACTGCATCTAGCTATTTCACACGTCTTTTGAAAGTTAGATATAAAATAAATAAGTTTAAAGAAAATTTTTATGATGGAAGAATTTAAACACCCTATTATTAAGTTACAGAACCGTATTAGACAAGGTACTTAAAAACTTAAGCCCCGAGAAAAGATTATATATAACTTTATAGACAGGAAATAAAATGGATAAAGAGCAAAAGGTTGCAGTATTATTATATGGCTTCTTACGGACTGCTGAAATAACTGCAGGATCATTACTAAACAATATAGTAATCCCTAATAATGCTGACATTTTCTATTTCGGTCCTGACTCATCTGACAGCCCCTTAAAAATACATCAAGGTATCTTGGATAAATCTGGTTTCCTTAAAATTAATCCTAAAAATGATGCTCATGAGGTTGCTGGAGGAGTTGCAACAAGATTAGAAAAAAATTACGGTCGTCACTTAACTTCTTATAAACTTCACGACAGGAATTTTGATCATTTCAATAATGAGGCATCATTCATTGATAAAAACCAATGGCTTTTTAGTTTAAATCCTGCAAGATTTTTTAGTATGTTCTACAATATTCACGGAGTCTTCAAGCTCATGAAAGAGTTTGAATCTCAGAACGATTTTAAATATGATAAAGTCATAATTACTCGCCCTGATCTATCATTTTACTCTAAATTTAATCTTAAAAATATTCGAGAAGGTTTTGTATATATCCCTTCAGGAGTAGACTTTTGCCAGCATACTGGGAACAGAAATCATGGATTGGCGAAAGTTCTTGCATACAGAAATCGCTCTACTGGAAAAATGATTCCTACAAACGTAGGTTTCAATGATCAGTTACTAGTATTTTCCAGAAACTCATCAGAACTTATTGAATCTTTTTTGCCGAACTTAAAAGATTATATAACTCAGAAAGTTCCGTTGACACCAGAAACACTTCTATATTTTCATTTAGTTGCATGTGGAGGGCTTAAGGTTAAATACACTGATGACTGGCCTTACGAAATTGTAAGATCTGATGCAGGAACTATTACTACAGTAACTGACCTAATGATTCTCGATATTATAGATCGTTATCATCCTATAGTTCAGGCTCGTATCAAGAAAAGACCAATAAAGTATCTTTTAAAGTTCGGACGTATGAGGATGAGAGCCTTAAAAAACAAATACTTTAACTAAATTACACATATGTTATCAGCAATGTAAAAACCCTCTTTTACTTATTTATTTTAACCAACTTTATTTACTCTTAATAATTTGTAATGTAAGTTTATAAATAAAAAGTAAAAAGGATTTATTAAATATAATATTTTAAATAAAATAAATAATATAAGCATTTAAATCTAATCTAAATTTCCCGAAAAATCAAAAATTCAAATTTAAAACCTAAAAAAAACCCGCAAGTATGCGGGTTTTTTGGGTATTTAATTAAACCCTTCCGGATTCTTCGACTGCCAGTTCCACGTATCACGCATCATCGCATCGATACCACGCGAAACCCGCCAGTCCAGTTCCTGGTTGGCCAGTGACGCATCGGCCCAGAATGCCGGAAGATCACCGTCACGACGCGGCTTGATTTCAAACGGAATGGGCTTGCCTGAGGCTTGCTCAAACGCCTTGATCATTTCCAGCACCGAGAAGCCTTTCCCACCACCCAGATTATAGGCTTTATAGCCTTCAATTTTATCGAGGTGGTCCAGCGCTTTCAGGTGGCCTTCAGCAAGGTCAACGACATGGATGTAGTCACGCAGACAGGTGCCGTCTGGCGTATCGTAGTCACCACCAAACACGCCGAGTTTATCCAGACGACCGATGGCAACCTGTGCAATGTAAGGCAGCAGGTTGTTAGGGATACCGGTTGGGTCTTCGCCAATCTCGCCCGACTCATGCGCACCGACCGGGTTAAAGTAACGCAGTGCAATGGTTTTGAACTTCGGCTCAGCTTTGGCGAAATCCCGAATGATAAATTCGACCATGAGCTTAGAGGTGCCATATGGGCTGGTTGTGCCGCCAATCGGTGTGGTTTCCACGTAAGGCACCGGGGCATTGGCACCATAAACAGTAGCGGAAGAACTAAAAATGAAGTTCCATACGCCCGCGTTGCGCATCTCTTCAAGCAGTACGACCGTACCGGATACGTTATTTTCGTAGTATTCCAGAGGCATACGCGTGGATTCACCCACCGCTTTAAGTGCGGCGAAGTGAATCACGGCAGAAATGCTGTGGGAGGCAAACAGGTCACGCAGGCAGGCGCGGTCAAGAACGTCGCCTTCGATAAACGTTGCTTTCTTGCCGGCGAGTTTCTCAACCCGATTGATGGCCTCACGCGAGGCATTGCACAGATTATCCAGTACCACCACATCATCACCGCGCTCAAGCAGTGCCAGCACTGTGTGGGAGCCGATATAACCTGCCCCGCCCGTTACCAAAATAGCCATCTCTTCTCCCTTTCTGCCGCGTTAGCCGCGGCGAATGATAGTTGATTACTTCGCCAGAATTTTCTCGATCGCTTCGCGGAAGTCGCGGCCCTGAGCGTTATTGCGCAGACCGTAGGAGACAAATGCCTGCATGTAACCCATTTTACGTCCGCAGTCGAAACTGTGACCCGTCATGAGTGAGACATCGACCGTTTTCTTCTTACTCAGGCTGGCGATAGCATCCGTTAACTGAATACGGCCCCATGCGCCCGGTTCGGTACGCTCCAGCTCAGCCCAGATATCGGCTGAAAGCACGTAGCGTCCCACCGCTGCCAGGTCTGAGTTTAACTCGGCCGGATGCTCAGGTTTCTCAACGAAGTCAGTAATCGTGCTGACATCACCTGGGTTTTCCAGCGGCTGCTCAGTCGTGATCACTGAGTATTCAGACAGATCGTAGTCGGTGAGGTGTTTTGCCAGCACCTGGCTGTGACCAGTCTCTTCAAAACGCGCAACCATCGCCGCCAGATTATATCGTAAATGGTCAGCGGTGGAATCGTCCAACAGCACGTCAGGCAGGACAACCACAAAAGGATTGTCGCCGATCATTGGACGCGCGCAGAGAATAGAATGCCCCAGGCCCAGTGGCTGCGCCTGACGCACGTTCATGATGGTCACGCCCGGCGGGCAGATTGACTGGACTTCACTCAGCAGCTGGCGTTTAACGCGTGCTTCCAGCAGGGCTTCGAGTTCATAGGTGGTATCGAAGTGGTTTTCTACCGCATTCTTGGACGCATGGGTGACCAGCACAATCTCTTTGATCCCTGCTGCAACACACTCATCAATGATGTATTGAATCATTGGCTTGTCCACGACAGGCAGCATCTCTTTCGGAATGGCTTTAGTCGCCGGAAGCATATGCATACCGAGACCCGCAACCGGGATTACTGCTTTAAGCTTGGTCATAGTTATTCCATCTAATGAAGTGAAGACATGCGTCAATTATGCCGGATGGACCGGAAAAGGAAGTATAATCTTTATCTGAAAAGCCGACACTAACTCGCTGTGAAATCTTACAAATTCGGGATTTTACCTAGAGTAAACATCCCCATAAACTGAGTTAACACAAACAGTAAAGACCGGCCACATGAGCGGCAGAGAAATTGACGTCGCCGTTTTTGGTGCCAGCCATAAAAAGAAACGGGCGACCTAAGTCGCCCGTTGTTATTGGCATCACAGCCACTGTTCAAACCATTCTGGCATCACGAAAAGGTCAAAGTGATTTACCAGCAGCATCAGCCCCACAAACAGGACCGATACAGATACCCACTGTCGGGCATAAGGGATGAAGCGAATACCAATAACCGGCTTGATAAAGAACGGATGCGCCAGCGCTGAAATCAGTACCTGTGAGATCGACAACGTCAGCGCGACGTAAAGCACGTTTGGCCAGATAAAGGTGGTCGCAAGCACAGCCATGACGACCAGGCTGGCCACGATGTTCCAGTAGAACTCCACGTTGGTTCGGCCATTTGCCTGTGAAATGGCGCCAGTTAGTCCACCCATCGGACGCAGCATGCCAAACAGCAGCATCAGCGGGATAAGATGATAAACCTGCTCGTGAGACGCACCATACAGAATGCGTACGATGACAGGAGACAAGATACCGATAGCAAGGTACATGGCACTGCTGAAGAGCATAATCACCAGCGTGCCTTTCAGGAACAGCTTCTTCAACTGCTCGGGATCCTGCTGTTTTTCCGCGAAGCGCGGTAGCGCCAGACGGTTAATCACCGGCGAAACCAACTTCAGGGGCTGCAGTACCAGCTCTTTCGCCAGAGAATAGACGCCGAGCATTTCTGCCCCCATCACTTTACCTACCACCAGCGCATCGGCCTGAGTACGAAGCTGGTTAATGGTCTGCGAACCCAGTTGATAGATACCGTAACGAATCGCACTAAAGAAAGTCTGTTTATCGAACTCCCATGTGGGACGCCATGACTTCTCACCCAGCGCGATCATGCACAGGATGCGGGTAAAGGCGTTAATAAACAGCCCCAGAATCGCGGCGGCCACCGTCAGCGAGGTAAACTCCAGCATCGCCACCACGCACAGGAAGGCAAACAGTTTGGTGCCCATTTCGATCTTCGCCAGCGACACCATGCGTTTGGTTTTAATGTAGTGGGCCTGATATTGCGAAAGATGCCCCAGCACCAGAAAGTTCAGGCTCGTCAGCATAATCAACCCTACCAGTTCCGGCAGATGATAGAACCAGGCAACAGGCCAGGCAATCAGCAGCATGACAACGCCGGTACATAAGCTGAGCGAGACGTTGACCCAATAGATGGTGCTCTGTTCGCGTCGGGTAATATTCTGGCGATGGACCAGATAACTGCTCATGCCCATGTCCTGCAGCACGCCCGCCACCGCTAAAATAGCGTTGATGATCGCCAACAGCCCCAGCTCATGGGTTTCGAGTTTACGGGCGAGAATACTCAGTTGAGCAACCTGTAATACAGCAGAGAAACAGGTACTGCCAAACAACCAAATCGCCTGTGACTTTATTCCACTCAAACCATTTGCTCCAGAATCTGTGCCAGCTCGCGATACGCGATGTGCTGATTAAACTCGGTTTCAACTTTATGTCTGGCTGCGGCAACAACCGGTGCCACGTCCACCGCGCCTTCTGACAATTTCAGCAGCGTCTCGGCCAGCGCCTCGGCGTCATCTTCCTTCACTAACCAGCCAGAAACGTTATTTTCGATCAGTTCCGGAATGCCGCTGTGGAAGGTGGAGACCACTGGCAGCCCTACCGCCATCGCCTCCATCAGCGCAACCGGAATGCCTTCCATGTCGCCATCTGCGGCCGTTTTAGAGGGCAGCAGAAATATATCCGCTTCGTTGAGGGCCTGACGGATCTCTTCCTGAGGTTTGAAACCCGGCATCGTCACGCAGTCGTCCATCTCTTCGCGCGCAATAAAGTCACGCATCATCTGATCCTGATCGCCATTGCCAATGATGGTGTACTGGAACTGGCCACCGCGCTGTTTCAGAATGGCGCTGGCTTTCACCGCTACATCCAGTCCTTTCTTTTCGGTCAGACGGGCAACGGAAACAATGCGCAACGGTGTATGGAAGGCATCACGCGGCTGGAAATTGAATTTTTCAGGTTCAATTCCCATGCGGGTAACGTGAATTTTTTCAGGCGGGCAGCCCATTTCAATCAGCTTGTTCTGCCAAAGATGGCTGATGGGCAACATCAGCTCACTCTGCTGAAACAGATTACGGTAATCCTGCTTATGCTCGTCGAGGATGTGACGACGAGAGATATCCGCCCCGTGAAACACCGTTGCCTGTTTGCCTTTCAGGATACCCAGTTCACGCAGTTTATTCGCCAGCGCCCCGGCATAGCCGAAATGCACCAGGAAAACATCCGCGACATAGGTCTGACGCGCATTGGCAACGATCGCCGGCAGCAGCAGCTTACTGGACTGTGCGCCATAGCGGCGCACGTTAAGGGAACGGAGTAACGACACTTTGGTGATTTTGGGCAGAACCAGTTTCAGCCGCTGTCCCAGCTTGTCCGTCAGGGAAATTTTTTCTTCGGGTAACAGGTAATGCGTCTTTGCCGCCAGACCATATTCGTCAAATGCGCCGTGGCGGTTGACCAGGTCTCCCGGAAATACCGAGATAATCTCAACGTCGTAACCGGCATCAATAAAATGAGTGACCTGGTTGAGAACAAAAGTTTCAGAGGCAACCGGGAAACGCATCGTGAAAAAAGTCAGTTTCATCACATCATCCTATTACGTTTAGAATCTCTTCAGTGATTCTGTTACCTACTTCCCTTTCATGCGCCACGGCGGTTTCGACGTTTTGCTTGATCGTGTCGTAGTCGGCCAGGATAGCCTGAACTTTATCAATCAGCGAACCGTCCATCAGGCTCTGAACATCGGTAGCCATTTGCGGCAGACCTAGCTGATTCATGACGCCCATGGATTTGTGTTCATAGTTGATGGCGACCGCTGGCGTACCAAAGTTCATTGAGATGATGGCAGAGTGCAGACGGGTTCCGATGGTCAGGTGACACTCGCTGAGGAGGACACCTAATTCGAGGTCATTAAATTCATCCATTACAACGTGGTAGTGCTCTGGCTGCTCAACGCGATCGCGCAAAGTGAGCGCCACCATACGGTCATCTTTGGCGTAGCTGTCGATGCCCGTACAGGTAGATAAGGCGACGACCTGATAACCGCTGGCGATCATGGCGTTGATCACGCGACCAAAGGCGGCTTCGTATTCCTGCTGCGTGACGCCCAGACGCTTATCAAACGGCGCCAGTTCACGGACCGTAATCGCGATGGTTTTGCGGGTGCGAATCACGCTCTGCCAGTGCTGCAGACTGTGGCTGGGGTTTTCAACGTGACGGGCACGTACCAGGAAGGCCGTATCCACACCGGGCATCACCTTTGAGCTGGTCACGCCATCGCGCTTCATCAGGTCAAGGCTAACGGACTCACGCAAGATAAGGC
Organism: Pantoea ananatis LMG 2665; assembly: GCF_000710035.2. Lineage (GTDB taxonomy): Bacteria > Pseudomonadota > Gammaproteobacteria > Enterobacterales > Enterobacteriaceae > Pantoea > Pantoea ananatis. The sequence goes on from NZ_JMJJ01000005.1 coordinate 528,077, forward strand.
GGTCAACCCGGTCAAACACGAAGTTGGCCAGTTGATTAGTGCGGGCGTTCTGGAAAGGTCCAACGGAGTGGCCAATCAGGTAAAGCGGCTTCTTAGCCAGTAGCGCGCAGAGCGCATGGTCAAACTGGGTCACGCCATACAGATCGACAAAGAATGAACCGCCCACCTGAATGACCGCATCGTACTGCGCCAGACTTTCCGTGAAGGCTTTGAGGTGTGGCGGCACGGAGAAGGATTTGTAGGGTCCACCCTTGCCCAGATGCGCCATCATGATATTCGGCATCAGTCGGTTAGCGACTTTGCGTTTAACAGAGCCAATCAGGCCCTTACCCGAGGAGTTGTTGTGCAGGAATAGCTTATCCTGCTGAATATGTTGCTGAAGCAGATAACCGGAGCTGGTTGGATAACGGCTTATCACATCAATATCCACATCGTTGCGCGCGGCCTGAATTGAATCAATCAGTCCACGCAGAATCGCGCCATCCCCACGATTCCCACAGGTATGGTTACCCACCAATAAAATCTTCATAAAAACTCCGAATAATTTTTTCTAATTCTACCAACCGCCCAGTTCCGAAACGGGCAAAATGAATAGGGAGAAAAACAGCAAATAAAAATCCTGCACCAACATCCCAGATGCTGTTGGTGTGGCCTGCCGTATCAGGGCAGCCCTCTCTGACTACGATTTAATCGCAAAATACGGTAAGGCAACCTGCTTACCGTTAATAACGACAGACACGAATCCTTCAGGTTTGCTGGTATCCACCTTGTCATCAGACAACGCGCGGGAGGCCAGCAATAAATCCCCCTGCTCATTCGCGCCCACGCCCGCTTTACCGTTATGCAGGCTAAAGCGCTGCGGCGCGGCATGACTGCCGCTGTCCGGCGTAGCCTTCGCCATTTTGGCATCGACCCGCGCACAGCGGCCGGTGACAAAGCGATCTTTCGCCGTGCTCTTGATCATCACCGCTGCCGAAGGCGTCCAGCCTGCCAGCCTGATGAAAACCTGCGTGTCGGTATCGGTTTTAGCGACGTAGCGCACATCCACCACCGGACTGCTGCCTTCCGCCGACCAGCTGGCTTCAGCATGGTCTTTCTTACGTTGAACGTGAATAACCGCCCGGCCGCCGGTGTTTTTCCCACTGATGAGGTTCATCAGCGGCTCACCGTCCGTGCCGTTATTGAACTGCGACTGTCCAAAAATTTCGATTTCCCACGAGTCGCCAACGGTGGGGGAATAAAGATTGCCCAGTTCAAACCACACGGCCTGATTGGTGTTGTTTTCCAACAGCCAGCGTGAGGTCAGATAGTTATATTTCAGGCTGCCATCGATCGCGACGCCGTAGGACTCAACGCGGGTCGATCCCATTTCCCAGGCGCTTAGCCAACGATCGCCCTGCTCTGAGTTGTCAATCCAGCTGCCGGATTGCAGGTTGGTCTGACGCGTATTCAGGCGGGAGTGCCAGGCAATCAGCGGGTTCTTGCAGTCCTCAAGGCTTAAGGCATCGATAATCCATTGACCGTTTGAGATATCGCCGGGATTATCACAGTGCTCAATCCAGCCGTTGTGAATCAGCGACTGGCTGCAGCGCGGCAGGTTGAGAACTTTGCCGCCTTTACAGTGCTGGGCGTTAAAGTTTGACAGCTCAATCGCGGTACTGTGGTCCCAGTTCCCCTTTTTCTGACCAGACCAGCCGGCCTGAATCACGTCGCCCGTACAGGCTGAGGCGTACCACTGGTCAATCTTACAATCCAGCGTATCCAGCAGGCTGAGCGCGGTGCCGCCAACCTGGTTGAAGCGCAGGCAGGCCCCACGGAAAAACTGTCCGCCCGGGCAGGTATTACGGAACAATCCCTGCTTATTGGGATGCGTATCCGTATTGCCGTTAAAAATCAGGTTAGAGATTTCCACCCAGCGGGCGCTGACCTCGAAAACAAACGGCGATTTGCCGTCGGAGACGATGCTGGTCGCCGGGAAATACCCAAAGTTGACCATCGCACCGGAGATGCGGAAGAAACGGCGCTGCTCCTCACCGAAGTTACAGGCGGAAACGAAGAACGTGCCCGCAGGGAACTGTACGCAGATAGGCTGATCGCTCTGCTGCGACCACTGGTACATCGCTTTAATCGCGGGCGCACTGTCGGTTTTGCCGTCGGCGATAGCGCCAAAGTCAAACAGCGAGAGTCGGTTATAGTCATCGACTACGCGACGCCAGTGAAAGCCGTCGCCGCTGAAAATCACCCCCTGATCGTCCTGCGCCGGCTGGAAACTGCCGACGAATTCGCCGCCCCCCACTTCCAGGCCGGGGTGCCAGCTTTTGAGCTTGATCTTCGCGCCTTCAAACAGCGGTCGCGTCTTGCGCAGATCGTCCACCGAGGGGATCTCACCGATTAGCTGATAACCCGCAGGCTGTGCCAGACGCTGACTAAAGGCAGCCTGGCCCGGCTGGCTGACATCCGGGATGTTAAAGACCATCTGCCCGTTGCTGTCTTCCAGCGCCATAGAGTGAGACGGATTCGCGATCAGCGCCGCATTATCCTTTACAAACTGGTCAAAATTTCCCTTATTCAGGGTAATCGGCTGGGTGATTTGTGCCAGCTTGCCGCTGGCATCGCGCAGGAACACGGGGATCTGGTTACCCGCCTGGCTGGCATCGCTTCCCGACTTACCGATCCACAGTTTTCCCTGGAAGTTTTGCCAGAACTGCGGCGGCATCGCGTAGACATTTTCAGGCGTCAGAATCGGAACATCGCCTTTGGGTACCGCGCTTGCATCAACCGACTTGAGCGCCAGGCCAGTGTTTTTGGCCGCGTAGCTGGAAAAGGTGCTCACGGAGAGCGCGCCGACAAGGGCGGAGGCTGCGGTTTGCAAGACTTCTCTTCTTTTCATGCAATTAATCCCGTCGTCATGAAGGCCGTAAACTCAGCCATAAAAGGTGTCCCATGAGGCACATCAAAAGTGAGCGTCTTCAGCCCTTACACCAACGCCAGCCAGCTTTGTTTAATCTGTTTACCGTCAAACTTCAGCGCGGTTTGCTGGGTTTTTTCGCTCATGGCATAGAACAGTGCATCGTCGCTGGCCAGTTGTTCCATCCGCGCCAGAAATTCGCTTTTCTTGTTCATCGGCACCAGGAAACCGTCTTCGCCGTGATTAATAATCTCCTGTGGACCTGTCGGACAGTCATAGGCCACCACCGGCAGCGACCAGGATTTGGCTTCCAGCAGCACCAGCGGCAAACCTTCATAACGGGAGGTCATCAGCGCCATATCACTGTCGCGGTAGTAATCGTTGATATTGCTGACCTTACCGACAAACTTCACGCTGGAGGTAATGCCCAGCACGGCTGCCTGATCCTGTAGTTGCTGGCGCAGTTCACCGTCGCCGGCAATCACCAACGTCCAGTCAGGATGCGCTCTGGAAAAGTCACGCCAGATATCCAGTAACAGGTCGAACCCTTTCTGATTGTCCAGACGGCCGACCGCCAGCGCCTGACGATGGCGCGTGGTACGGTGCCAGGATTTGTACACCACCGGGTTAGGAATGGCCTGACTGGGGATGTGCCAGCGCTGAAAGACCTGATGATCTTTATCCGTCAGGACAATGACGCGGTCGTAGAAGCGCAGTAGCAGGAACTTGAGAAACTTAATGGGTTTACTGAAGGAGTTGATGGCAACGTGCTCGCAGGCATAGGCCTTGAAGCGCTTCTTTTTCAGCGTCATCAGGTTCCAGAAAGCAAACATCACGCTCAGACGGCCCATGCTGATTAAAAACACGGTGTCGAAGCCTTCCTGCTGAATACGCGCCACGGCACGTTTGATGGGGTTACTTTCACCTTCGAAGCTGACGATCTGCTTGACCTTATCGAAAGGGTAAAAGGGTTCGCCGTGCCCCTCCAGTGAGTAGATGGTGACCTCATGCGCATCACCAAGACATTCCGACATAAAGTTACAGATATTTTCGGTGCCCGCATACGAGTAAGCGTCTTTGATCACCAGGACGATTTTTTTCATGAAACGTTATCCACCTCAAATTTATACACAATCCTGCCGATCGGCTTAACGGTGTTTCAGGCTAAACAGCACACCATTCACCATATACCAAGCGTAATAGTAATAGATTTTTAACGGATTGTTTTTATAGATAATTCTTAATAGTTCGAGGTGCCATTTGGCGGCTTTGTTTTTATTACGCGACAGGGAATTTCCTAACTCGTAATAATTCACCAGAATACTCTGAATTACGCGGGCCTGTTTGTAGCGATTAAAGAGTTCGTAGAGGAAAAGGAAGTCTTCGTGACCTTTTCGCTCAAATAAAATCCCGCCTGGCGGACGGCGGAAACAGACGGATGAGAAGCACACCCGATACTGCTTTTTGACATAGCTGTCCTGCTTAAGGTAAGGCTTTGTATAGCGAATATCGTGGTCAGCTTTGCGGGTTTTGTAATGGTATTCCGTGATGACCAGATTGTCCCCGTCGGCGATAGCCTGCATCTGCTGGCGAAGCTTATCGCTGTGCCATTCGTCATCGCTGTCAAGAAAAGCGATCACCTCTTCTTGCGAAGCACGTAATCCAACATTGCGGGTTTCGGCCGCGCCCATATTGACCGCATTGTCGAGAATCGTAATACGCGGGTCCTGGCACTGCTCGCGCACCCACGCGAGTGAATCATCGGTGGATTTATCGTTGATCAGATACAGGTGCCAGTCCTGATAGGTTTGATTGATGACGGACTGTACAGCGCGTAATACCGTCTCGCGGGCATTATACATAGGCATGACAATGCCGACGGTACCAGAGTGATTATTCATTTTCATACCTGAATAAATAAAATAGACGGGGCCACCAGATAACCTTCCGGTAGCGTTAAAACGTCACGACATTCAATAGAATCAGGAGAGTGCCTTTTCGCCACCCAACCGCGCTTTCAGTTTGTCTTTCACGCGGTTCAGGAAGTAGGTGCGATTATCTTTATTGGTGAGCAGGAAGTAGCGCGCGAAGCTGACGCTCGCCATCAGCGAGTTACCGTCCATTTTGTAGCGCAGGGGCAGCTTGAATGCTTTGTAGGTGTGAATATCTCGTGCGGTAAGGTGCGGTTTCATCGTATCCAGCCAGAACAGGGAGTACTTGACCGATTCACCTTTGTGTTTGGAGCCAAACTTCGTCACCAGGTGGTAGTTGGCCAGCGGGGCGGCGATCATTTCAAACCGGTAACCCATGCGGTCGGCACGGATGCAGAAGTCATAGTCCTGATGGCGGATAAAACGCGCATCGAACTGAATTTTAGCGGCATCTTCACGCTTCAGCACGATGGTGCTGGTTTGAATAAAGCCATAACAGCCAAACAGATACTCTGCGACAGTTTCATTTTTTGCCGGAGGCTGCATCGGCATAACCTTCAGGAACGCACCGTCCTGATAGATATTTACCTGGCTGTAGATAATGGTATTGTGCTGACCCTGCGCCTCTAGCTCCGCAATCTTTTCACTGACCTGCAGAAGTTTGTCGGCATGCCACTCGTCATCGGCATCCAGAAAACTGACATAGTCGCCCGTTGCCAACTCAATGCCTTTGTTACGCGCGCCGGCACCGTTGAGTTTCACCTCAGACAAGACCAGATTGATGTCCAGGTCCTGATAGCGCTCACTGCGCACCACTTCCGCCAGCGCGGCGGCATCGGCAGATTTGTCATCCACGATGATGACTTCGAAATGGCGATACGTTTGTGCTTTAACGCAATCCAGCGTCGTGACAATCGATTCTGACGCGTTATAAGCCGGAATTACGATGGAGAAACGAATGTCCTTCATTGCCAGCACCTCATTAAAGTATTCAAAAATAAACAATTCAATCGACAAACGCCGAAGAAAAACCTGTGTTGTTACAGGCGACCGCCCCGCGAAGTGAAGCCGTTCACTGGGGGCGCGCCGCCGGGTCCGTTACCGAATCAGCCAGAACTCCTGGGCCACTTCGTACCCTACAACCGCCTGCTTGGTTGAGATGGTGTTGTAGTAGAGGTAATAGAGCAGGAAAAAAAACAGCATGCCAAACAGCGCCGGCTTCCAGACGCGTCTGGCCTGATAGATAAGCGAGGTCAGAATGATGGGTTCAACCTGTTGCAAATAGTTGGAAAGACGCGAACCTGACGGGAAGTTATACAGGAAGATGCGGATCGCCCCGCCGATAGCAAAACTTAAAATCAGCAAGTAGTTCAGACGATACTGGGCATAGTTTTCACGCTTCAGTTCTTCAGTGAGCATGAAATAGAAGAAAATAAACACCAGCATAATGTTCTTCAGGTTCGAGACTGACAGGATGCTGCCATCCATTGCATAGGAGGGATCGTTGTTATAGCCCGATGCCCTTTCCCCCAGCGATCCGAGGTGTCCGGCAATCAGGGCGATGAAGCTTGAACCCCCGACGACCGAGAGCGGCAGGCTGACAACGATGATCACCACCGGCCACCAGCGCCAGTCACGAATAAACAGGAAAGGCACCAGCGTTATCACCATAACGGCGGTGTTGTGACTCATGAACGACAGGATAAAAAAGGTAAACGCCCACCAGTAACGCTTCAGGTAGATCGTCCACAGCACGCCGAGGAACAGGGCGGAGCTTAAGCCAAAACGTATCTGGTTGATGTCTTTGTTAATAAAGATGTGCGCCGAATACAGCGCCAGCGCCAGTACCGGATAAGGCGACATCTTTCTGAAAAAGAAGGCGTTAATGGATACCGCAATCGCACAGAAGACGAACAGAAACACGCTGGCGTTATGCGAAAACAGACTCGTTATCCACGCCATCGCAAAAATCAGCGGTTCGTAGCGGAAAAACGCGACGGTATTGAAAAAACCGTTGATCTGAATGCGCCGTACAAAGTCCTCAAAGAAACTGCGGTACTGGAAGTCATCCATGCCGGTGCCGAGGCCACGAATCCCCCCGAATACGATCAGAATAATGGCCGCAAAGCACAGCAGCCAGGTCAAAATATAATTTGTGCGTTCGTCTTTTTTCACCAGGATTTCGAACAGCGAAATCAGCAGCAAAAACCCTGATATATACCAATATGGAGCCATGGTGTGATTCCTTAAATCCACAAGTTCTCATGCCAACAGTGGCCAGTGCTGATTACCTTCCGGGTTGATCTCTCAGCAGGTCTGCGCCGACATCGCGACAGACAAAAGCGTGTTGATGATGAATTCTGATGATTGACGTTAGATCGTCGCTTATTGTGCGTTGTATCCAGAATCACCTGTGCAAATCGTTACGTGTCGTTATCTTGAGCCAGGGATCAAAAGGGGCGGTCAAACCCGCCCCTTTTCTTTCAGCTCTTAGCTTTTCGTTGGTTTACCGTACTCGTAGTCGTAGTAGTCATAACCATAACCGTACGAGTTAGCCGCTTTACGTACCACGGCGTTCAGGATAACCCCTTTGATTTCGATACCGTTCTGCGCGAAGCGTTTGAAGCTGACATCCACTTCTTTTGTGGTGTTGGTTTCAAAACGCGCCACCATCAGCGAGGTACCGGCCAGCTTACCGATGATGGACGCATCCGTTACGGCCAGAATCGGCGGTGTATCAATCAGGACTAAATCATAGTTTTTGCTTGCCCACTCCAGCAGCTCACCCATGCGGCGGTGCATCAACAGCTCTGACGGGTTCGGTGGAACCTGTCCGCGCGGCAGGAAATCAAAACCGTATGGCCCTTGCTGAATCATGGTCGGCGTAAACTCGGTTTTGCCAGACAGGACGTTAGACAGACCGGATTTATTGTCCGCACCCAGCAGTTCGTGAGTGTAACCGCGGCGCATGTCACCATCGATAAACAACACCTTCTGACCGGCCTTGGCCACCAGGGTAGCGAGGTTAACGCAGATAAAGGTTTTACCAATACCCGGGCTGGCGCCGGTGATCATCAGAATGTTGTTTTTCGCTTCCATCATGGCGAAGTGCAGGCTGGTACGCAGGCTACGAATCGCTTCAATAGAGAGGTCGGTTGGATTACCCAGAGCCAACAGCGTCTCATGCGGATCGGTTTTGCCTTTGTGACCGCGACGCGCCAGTGCTTCGGTATCCTTCTTACGCTGCCACTCAGAGAGCGGTACGCTGGCATAGACGTTCATGCCCAGCTCTTCCAGCTGTTCCGGGTTCTCGATACCGTGATGCAACAGCGCTTTAAGCAGAACCACACCGACGGACACCATCAGCCCCAGAATCAGGCTGGCTGCGATGATCAGCAGCTTTTTCGGCGCAACCGGCGAGTTTGCCGTGGCGGCCTGATCGATGATGCGAACATCACCCACGGTGCTGGCCTTACTGATGCTCAGCTCTTGCTGGCGGTTCAGTAACTGCATGTAGATTTCCTGGCCTGACTGCACATCGCGGGTCAGACGCAGAATCTCCTGCTGAGTTTTCGGCATCTGCGCAATTTTCTTGTTCAGCTGCGCCTGCTCATCTTCCAGCGTTTTACGCTTTTCCAACAGTGCCCGATAGGTAGGGTGATCTTTGGTGAACAGCTGCGAAACTTCGGCCTCGCGGAACGTCAGCTCGTTAAGCTGGCTCTGCACGCTAACGGATGAATCCAGCGCAGACTTGGCTTCAAGCGACAGGTCAACGGACTCATTCTCACGGCGGAAGGCGTTAAGTTTGTCTTCCGCCTGATCCAGTTTGCCACGCACTTCCGGTAGTTGCTGTTTCAGGAACTCCAGGCTTTTCTCGGCCTGTTCGGATTTACGCTGCACGTTCTGTAACAGGTAGTTATTCACGATCTGGTTCAGAACTTTGCTGATCTGCTCCTGATCTTCACCCACATACTGCAGTCCCAGTACGCCGGTGTCTTTCCCTTTGTCTGCAACGGTCAGGTTAGACAGGATGCTGTTAATTGCCTGCAGATCGTTGAGTTTGGTGACGGTAAACGTGGTCCCCGGCTCCGCATTGATATCGCTGACCAGCATGCTCACATCGCCGTGTTTTTCGAACTGCCCCACTTTGCCTTTGAACAGCTCATCGCCATCGGCAGAAACGGTATAGCTGTCTTTACCCGTAACCTCGAGCTCAACACTGCGCTTCTCGATCGTACGCGGAATCTCCAGACGGGAGATCGCAACATTGCCAGGCTTGTTGCCCATCAGGCGCGACAGACCTTTGCCGATAACCGGGAAATAGTTCTGTGAAACCACTGCATCCAGGCCAAGATCCTGAACGGTTTTTCCCAGCACCATGCGTGATTCAAGAATCTGGATTTCGGTATCCGATGCTGGCGTCGTGGGCATCAGCGTCTGTAATTCATTCAGGACGGTGCTGGTATTCTTCTGCTCCACCTGAACCATGGCATCGGCGCTGTAAATAGGCGTCGCAAACAGTGTGTAGAGCGTTGCTACCAGCATGAAAAAAGCGGTGACAGCGACGATAACCCAACGGTGATCAATAAGCTGTCCCACAAGATGCGCCAGATCCCACCCATTCGATTCCTCGCGCGGCGCGGTCATGACTTTGTTTTTTATATTCATGGATAATCCCAACTATCGGCTTAGTACGCTGACCCATTTCTGAGTGGCGTGTTCCAGTAACCCGTAAACCTCTTCAAAGGCCTCACGGCTTTTTCTGTACGGATCCGCAATTTCCTTCTGATTGAGCCAGTGCCCAAGCAGCATCGTTTTGCCGCGTGCAGCCGGATCGATGCGGTTTACCTGTTCAATGTGGCGCTTTTCCATCACCAGAATCAGGTCATACTCCCGGCACAGGCTGGCCGTTAGCTGCTGAGCCTCATGACCTTCCAGCGATAAGCCTTTTTCGGCTGCCACCTCCGTCGCCGTTTTATCCGCCGCGTGCCCAACCAGGGCGCCGAGTCCGGCGGAGGCCACAGGCAGGTGCGGCAGCGCGCGTTTGAACAGGCGCTCTCCCGTAGGAGAGCGGCAGATGTTGCCTACGCAGACGACTAACACGGACTTAATCATGGCGAAACCTTAGTTCGACCAGTTGCGGATGCGCTGTGCAGCCTGCGTCGCATCGTTAACACCGGCTATGGTTGGTATCAACTGCGATATCACGCGGTTCCAACGCGTCAGCGGCGTCGATGTCACGTAGACGATATCGTAAGGTTCAAGTTGGAATTCGGTACCCATCACCATGGATGCCGCATCTTTGGTATTCAGCTGGTAGATATTGGCGATTTTGCTGCGATCGGAGCCGCGCGTCGGTCGGATAACAAAGACCCCGGTCGCGTCGGACGTGGTTTGATCCATGCCTGCCGCATTACCCAGCGCTTCAGCCAGGGTCATACCGCTGCGGTCCATTTTCAGGGTGGCCTGCTGTTTCACTTCGCCCATGACAAACACTTTCAGGTCGTCGTTACGCGGCACATACAGGATGTCACCCGGATAAAGCAGGTGATTCTGGCTCAGATCGCCGTTCTGCATCAGGGCCTGCAGTGACACGCGCTGCTCACGGCCGTTGTGGGTCAGGATAACGTTGCGCCAGTCTGCGTCCGCCGCTAAGCCGCCCGCTGCGTTAATCGCATCCAGGATAGTCAGCGGTACGTTGGTGATAGGCTGCTGGCCTGAGGTCGTCACGGCACCGGTCACGTAAGTCTTCTGTGACTTAAACGAGGCAATGCTGACGTCAACCTGAGGGCTTTCGATGTACTGCGCCAGACGACGCGCCACTTCATTACGCACGTCACCTACGGTACGGCCAGCAACACGGACGCGGCCGATGTAAGGATAGAAAATCGTGCCGTCGGAATGGACCCAGTTACCGGTGTCACTGGCGCTACGGTACTGACCGGCAGGCGTGGTGAGTTCGGGGTGATCCCACACGGTGACGGTGAGAACATCACCAATGCCGATGCGGTATTCGTAGTTCTGAATTTCGGTTTGTAACGACGGATTAGCCTGTGCCACAAGTGGCTTAGGACGCATTTTCTCCACCAGGCCTGGCGTTAACGGATAAACGTTAACGTACTTGTCGATGTCAAAATTGCTGTCCTGCTGCTCAATGACATCTTTTCCCGAAGTGGATAAATTTTGCCCCGGCACGACAGTACACCCGGCCATAAAAGTTGCAGATACCAGAACAGGTATCATCTTCATTTTCATTGTAATCATTTAGATCTTCGCTATCAGTTAATGTTTGATAGAGGCGAATACGCCGCTGTGTAAGCGCTCGAAAAAAGTAAGCTATCCTGACTCAGGCCCTGAACATGTCGTTCATTATTCTTAGCTCCTGTCTTGTACCCATCACGCGCTTTACCCGGAACGGAATAAAGCAAAGCAGAACATTTCGGTTTATCAATGCCGTACCGCTTTTTTTTAGAGAAATCTGCCCGCCGGAACCTGAAGTGGCACTTCGGCGCGCGGCTGACAGAGGCTCTTTTGCGGCTAATAAGCACCATCACGTTTCAAAACCACACCCACGGTTTTGAACAAAATTGCAATGTCGTTCCACAGCGACCAGTTTTTTACATACCATGAGTCGAAGTAGACGCGCGTTTCATAATCCACATCGTTACGGCCGCTCACCTGCCACAATCCGGTCATACCCGGTTTTGCCATCAGGTAGTAATCGACATCGCCCGCATAACGCGCCAGTTCGTCTTCAATAACCGGGCGCGGCCCGACCAGGCTCATGTCGCCGCGTACGACGTTCCACAACTGCGGCAGCTCATCAAGGCTGGTTTTACGAATAAAGTGACCGACTTTAGTAATACGGGGATCGTTTTTGAGTTTAAAATCTTTATCCCATTCAGCACGGGCAACCGGATCGGTTCGCAAGACTTCCTCAAGCACTTCTTTCGAGTTGATCACCATTGAACGGAACTTAAGGCATTTAAATTTACGCCCGTTCAGGCCGACGCGTTCGTGACCATAAATAGGCGGCCCGCCATCACGTCCCACCAGGAATCCCAGCACTAGCAGCGCCGGTAACAGCATCAAAATGATGGAGAGTGCCCCGAAGATATCGAACGTGCGCTTCAGGAAGCGTGAGGTACGTTTGGCCAGGTTATTCTGAACACGCAGGATCATGACTTCATGGCTGAAGATATAAGCCATGTCAGTGCCGTACAGCGGCACCCCACGTAAGGTAGGAATCACTGAAACAGAGCGGCAGTTATGCATCGCCAGCGATTTCAGCCACATGTCACGATACTGACTTTGCTCAAACTCAACCGCCACAATGAACTGGGTTTCACTGTTAGTGAGCCTCCACAGCGCCTGCTCGTCGCGCAGCACCGGAATACCCGAAATCAGCTCTTGTGGGCAGGATCCGTCCACGTCATAGAAGGCAATAACCTCAAAGCCCATAACCTCTTCGCTTTGCAGAGCCTCCCACGCTTCCTGGGCATTTTTATTGCTGCCAATAATGATGGTCTGCTTCTTCCACAGGCCGTATTTATTCAGCAGGCGTTTGGACAGTGCGCGGCACACCGGCATTGCCACCAGGGCGATAAGCCACGTTAACAGCCAGACAAAGCGCGACATCTGCCATTGAGACAGGGCCGTGATCGACAGTTCAATGACGGAAAAAATGAGAATGGTACGAAAAATTTCTTTTAATTCGAACCAAAACGGTTTGCGGTAGGTGTAATGGCGCAGTCTGACCCAAAACCAGCCCACGCAAATTACTGACAGACAGATGTGTGTAGCAACTTTTAAATTAAATTCCCGATCAGACATATCCGATAACAGTGAAGGAGATGTCATATTAATTAGCATCATCGCGATAAATAATGCCGCGTTGAAACATATTAAATCAGAACAAGCCAATAATAATTTGGTGATAAGACTTTTAAACGTAAATTCATTATCGCGCATATTTAACTCTTTATTTTATTTCCTTAACCCACCACACCAGACGCTTAAGTGACCAGCATTGTCTCTTAAGCCCGAGCGTTTCTGAGGGGAGCTCCTGCGGCATTTACGCCATTGCCATTGACTATGAAACCAATAATACCGTGCACAATACCAACAGATTACTCTGACTTTATCAGCAATGTGCTGATTAAATATCAAACCGAAGCGGTGACGCAGACACGCTACCGCCCTTGGCTGTCGCTGCCAATACCGCCCTGATAACCTCTGTTTCTCCCTGCGCCGCGCGCGATTGCGCACAAAGCGTCCTTGTGCAGAATGCGTTGACATTCTGCTGCGTACCGAGGCGGTTGATTGCGCAAATTACAGATTCGGGCGCAGGCGTTGTCTAACTCGTTGCTATACTAGTTATTACTGGCATGTTTACAAGTAGACCCCGCCATCCCCGGACTATTTTAGGAAAAAGACTACCAGTAATAAGTATTGAAGCCGCTCATTTTCAGCTTTCAGGTAGGAAAAAATCAGATTTATTCCATGTTCGCACCAGGAATAATCGCATAAGAAATTCCTCTGAATGAGAAATACGGTGACATTAATCTGCAACCTTTATGCGCTACCTTCACCGCCGCATTAATCAATCTGCTGAAGAATTATCCTGTAATTAATGTATGGGCTATTCAATTAAATCGTAAAGACCCTGTAAGCTCGCTATTTGTCCCAAGGCCATCTCTCCACTATCATCAGACAAAGCTTATTTTTAGACATTCAGGTGAATAAAGCATGCTGGAGGTATTGGCCGATCCCTCGCTATGGGCAGGATTAGTAACGCTAATCGTTCTTGAACTGGTACTGGGTATCGATAACCTGGTCTTTATCGCTATTCTGGTCGAGAAGCTGCCGGCAGCCGCACGCGACCGCGCGCGGGTGATTGGCCTGCTGATGGCGCTGGTGTGCCGACTGCTGCTGTTAGCCTCCCTGTCCTGGCTGGTCACGCTGACGCAGCCATTGATTACGCTGGCTAATCACGCCTTCAGCGCGCGCGACCTGCTGCTGCTGTTTGGCGGACTGTTTTTGCTGTTCAAAGCGACAACCGAATTGAACGAACGGCTCGAAGGGGAGGACGAGGAGAACGCTCAACAAAAAGGCGGCGCTAAATTCTGGCCTGTCGTGGCGCAAATCGTGGTGTTGGACGCGATTTTTTCGCTGGATGCGGTGATTACTGCCGTCGGTATGGTAAACGACCTGCCGGTCATGATGGTGGCGGTTACCGTGGCGATTTTATTGATGCTGCTCGCCAGTAAACCCCTTACCCGTTTCGTCAACAGTCACCCGACCATCGTTATTCTGTGCCTGAGCTTTTTACTGATGATTGGCTTTAGTCTGGTGGCTGAAGGCTTTGGCTTTGTTATTCCTAAAGGCTATCTCTATGCGGCGATCGGTTTCTCCGTGCTAATCGAAGCCCTGAACCAGCTGGCACAGTTTAACCGGCGCAAGGTGCTGTCGGCGGGTCGTCCGTTACGCCAGCGCACTGCCGAAGCGGTATTACGTCTGTTACGTGGCGAAGCCGAACAGGCGGAACTGGATGCAAAAACTTCGTCAATGATTGCCGATGGAGAGGCTGTCGCGCTGTTTAATCGCCAGGAGCGCGTGATGATCGCCAGAGTGATGGGGCTTGGGCAGCGTCATGTCAACACCATCATGACGACGCGTCACGATGTTCAGCACATTGATTTAAGCGACGATCCGGCGGAGATCATGGCTAACCTTGATCGTAATCAGCATACGCGCATCGTTGTTACGGACAACAGCAAAGAGCCGCTCGGCATTGTGCATGTTAACGATCTGCTCCATCAGTCACTGCATCACCACTCCCTTGATTTACGCAGCCTGATTCGTCAGCCCCTGGTGTTCCACGAGCACATCACCTTGTTACAAGCGCTGGAGCTGTTTCGTCAGGGTCACACACATTTTGCATTTGTGGTCGATGAGTTTGGTTCGGTAGAGGGCGTGGTCACGTTGAGCGACTTAATGGAAACCATTGCGGGAAATCTGCCAAATGAAGCAGGCGAAACCGATGCCCGCTATGATATCCAGCCTAACGGGTCGGGTGGCTGGATTGCCAATGGCCAAATGCCGCTGGAGGATCTGGCGATGTACGTGACGTTACCGCTGGATGAGAAGCGTAATTATCATACGCTGGCCGGATTAGTGATGGATCGCCTGCAGAATATTCCCCAGGAAGGTGAAGAGATCCTCCTTGGGGATTACCGCTTACGTACTCTGCAGGTTGAACAGCACCGGGTTCAGAAGGTTGAAATTCTGCCGCAGCCTGACATGCAACAGCATGCCGCGCCTTAAGGGCGTGCCGAATCTGGCTGCGTGGCGTTATTTCCTTTTAATTGCTGACGATCAAGCCACTGATTCAGGCGCGATTTCGCCTCATTCTGCAGCTTCTCGCGCAGCATATCGTCAACCGGCAGCGTATATTGCGGATTCTCCCAGCTGCCGTAAAGACGAAACGGGATCACCTGATCGGATAAGGCCGCAACCAGTTTTTCATCCCCGTGCCAGCCGCTCAGCGTCAGGCCCAATGTAACGTCTAACTGCTGCTGCACCATGTTGACGCTCCCATCGCCACGTAACGTCAGCTGCTTGCTTTCGCCGCTGAGATGGTTAAAGGACAGGAGGCCGTTCTTCAGCGCAAGCTGACCGCTGATGTGATCGATTCCCTGTCCCAATACCTGATCGTCGCTGCTGACGCGATCGCTCACGCGCGCCACCGCGCGACGGACCATCTGCTGTAAGTCAATTTGCGCCAGTTTCAGATGGCTCACACGGACATCCGCCTTGCCCTGCCAGCTCTGTTTCGCGTCCTCAAGGGTGAGGTTATCACCGGCCAACTCGCCGTTAAGATCAAGAGTTCCCTGCAGCGACTGAGGCAGGGCCAACGCCTTCAGTAATGGCTGGAGATCAACCTGACTCAACACGGGTTTGAAACTGACGTGCGTAACGGGCTGACGAATATCAATGCTGCCGGGAACGGAGAAACGCCCCTGCCCCACCGTTCCTGACAAGGTATTAAATGTCATCAGTCCCTGTTGGTTGACCGCATCCACAGCCAGTTTTGAGAGCGTAAGACCTCGCCAGACCGCGCTGTCCGCCTGCAGTTTTATGTCCAGATCGATATCGTTGAGCGGCGAGTCCGCATTGGTGGGTTCGCGCTGGTCTGCAATCACCGGCGCAGGGGCAATCTGGCTGCTTTGTCCACTCACCTGCTGAGTTAACGAAGAGATAAAAAGCAGGTTATCCATATCCAGTGAGGTCGCATGAAGATCCAGAGACAGCTTTTGCGGAGCCGTAAGATCGCCCTGCGCGCTGCCGCTGAGAACACTGTCGTTGGCGTTAAGCTTAAGATCGGACAGGGCAACGGTATTTCTGTCGCCATTCCAGTTTCCCTGGAAGCTCAGCGTACCTTTAATGCCCTGCGGTGGCAGGCTGGCCCCGGACAACGCGTAATCCAGTTGTTCGAGCTGACCACTGAGCTGATGGGGATACTGCGATTTATCAAATTGCCCCTTCAGATTGATCATCGCCGTGCGCTGGTTGCGTGTCAGGCTGGTGCTGAGATTGACAGTTGCCAGGCTCGACTGATCCTGCTCCATATTCAGGTTGAGATTACGGAAGGTGAACGCATCGCCGCCAGGCTGTTGCCAGATAAACAGGCTGTCCATCAGCTGGAGTTTGCCGATATCGAAAGACCATCGGTCTGAAGATGCAGGCTCGCTGTTGTGCGGACCGCGCGGGGCATTTTGCGGTACCTGCGCCGTGCTGTCTGGCGTGACCCGCACCACCGCGTTTTTCAGCATCACCTGGCTCACGCTCAGCTGATGTGATAGCAAGGGCAGAAGATTCACATCCAGCCGCATATTGTCTGCAGAGACCACGGGCTGGGCTGCACCGGGCGCGGTCAGGCTCATGCGCCCGGCCAGAATGCTGAGTTTAGGCCAGACGTGCCAACGCAAATCGCCATTGATAGTGAGTTGATAACCGCTGCGCTGTTCGACCTGTTGCACCATATAGCTGCGAAAGTCGTTGGGGTTGACCAGCATAACCAGGGCTGTTAATCCCGCTACGACCACCACCAGTAAGATGGCCAGCGTGGTTATCACTCTTCTCATCACATCCTCATGAATTAATCTTTGTCGATACGACTGGCATCAGCACCCTGCTGGCCACGATATTTAGCATTTTCACGGCGATTATAAGGACGCGCGGCAGGTCCCGAAAGCGGTTCAAAGCTTAGCGCACCAATCAGCATTCCCGGGCGCAGTGCCAGAGGCAGTTTGCCAGAATTATAGAACTCCAGCACGATACGGCCCTGCCAGCCCGGATCGATACGATGCGCGGTCACGTGGACCATCAGGCCCAGGCGGGCAAGCGAGGAGCGCCCGTCCAGCCAGCCAACCAGATCGTCGGGAATGGTCACAGATTCCAGCGTTACCGCCAGGGCCAGCTCGCCGGGATGGAGAAAGAATGCTTCTCCCTCGGGGAGAACGATCTCATCACTCATCACGCGATCCAGGGCCGCGCTCACTTCGTGCTTCGGCCCGCTCAGATCAATAAACGCGGCGGTATGTCCGCTGAATGTCCGGAACTGATTGCCTAAACGTACGTCGACCGTTGCACCGTTGATCCGTTCCACCGGTGGCCGTGGCGTGATCGCCAGTTTCCCGCTATCCAGCCAGGCTTCAATATCGCGGTCGCATAATCTCATTACGGTAACTCCATGAAGTAAGTGTAGCGAACAGGCGGCATCTGTGCTTTTAACCTGCTCGCGTCACGTCCTTTGAGACGTAAACTACTCGAAGAACTGGTTAATTTTGGCTTTAAGAATATCAATAGCAATACGGTTTTTACCACCGCGCGGCACAATGATATCTGCGTACTGTTTAGAGGGTTCAATGAACTGCAAAAACATGGGGCGGACCGTTTTCTGATACTGACTCATGACGGAATCCATTGAACGCCCCCGTTCATTGACATCACGTTTCATACGTCGCATCAGGCAAATGTCGAGCGGCGTGTCCACGAAGATGGAGAAGTTCAGTTCCTGGCGCAGACGCGCATCGGTTAACAGGAGAATGCCTTCAAGAATAATGACTTTTTTAGGCTTAATTTGCAGCGTTTCCTGAGTACGCGTGTGCTCAACATAGCTGTAAACGGGCAACTCAATGTCCTGCCCTGCCTTTACCGCACGTAAGTGCTGCAATAACAAATCATGATCCATCGCGCTGGGATGGTCATAATTGGTTTTAACCCTCTCTTCCATGGTGAGGTGACTTTGATCTTTGTAATAGGCATCTTCAGGGATAACGCCGATGTGCTCATCGCCGACCTGGTCGCGAATTTCACGATAGAGCGTACTGGCGATTAAACTTTTACCGGATGCAGATGCACCTGCAATGCCAACGATCACGCACTGATGGGACTTGTCAGTCATACTTTTAAAAACCTGATACTGGAGCCAGAAACTGTACGCAAACTGCGCACCCAGTTAATGGGGCTGAACGGAGAGGGTGAGTTGGCGCTCAGTATAGGGATTTCGGCCTTTTGATGCCAGAGAAATGGCACCGCCCCCCTTTTCAGACTTTCCCCTTTTAACCTGAAAGGTTTCACCGATAAACTAGCCGCTTCACACAGAACAACGCCGCACAGCACCTGTCGGGCTCGGTATAGCCGATGAATAAGGGCATTTTGCTCAAGAAGAAGAAAGGAAGATTATGCTCTGGAAGACCCTCACCTATTTTGGTGACAGCATGTTATTGATTCCCACGGCGGTGATTATTGCCCTGATTTTACCGTGGAAAAGCGATAACCATCGCGCCCTGTGGTACTGGCTTCTGGCCTTTGGCCTGGCCGGGCTGGTGGTCAGCGTGTCAAAAATACTGTTTCTTGGCTTTGGTATTGGCAGCGCACGCTTTAACTTCACGGGATTTAGCGGCCACAGCGCGATGTCAGCGACCCTGTGGCCGGTTATGCTTTGGTTAATTTCAGGGCGCTGCTCAAGCCTGTGGCGCGGCCTGGCGATTGGCGTGGGCTATGTGATTCCCTTAATGGTTGGCGTTTCGCGCCTGGTTATCCATGCGCATTCCGTCAGCGAGGTCATTACCGGTCTGCTGCTGGGCTTTACGCTGAGTACCGCGTTTTTACTTTCCCAGCGCGAGACGGCACTTAAAGGGTTCAGCTTGCCGCAAATCGCCGCTGCGCTGCTGGTGCCGGTTCTGCTGCTGGGTCACGGTCGGATTGCCACCACACAACAGTTCCTGGCGCAGTTTTCTGCCCGTCTGGCTGGCATGGAAAAACCTTACACCCGGGCCGATCTTTTCCGGGAATAATGCACATGGTGGCTCGTGCTTCCGCGAGCCATTCAATCCAACGAATAACGCAATTTAATGATTTCCCCCCTGTTTTTTCTATCAAATGTGCTAGCATTCTTCGAATGACAATGGCGATGCAGCGCATGCCATTGCACTATTTTGCCCTCTGCTGGATCGATTAATGATCGTTGAGACACTGGCCTCGTCAGATAAATCACCTAAAAAGTGGCTAAACGCCTGCTGGCTTGGCCTGGCTTCCTTCGTCCTGACGCTATTTTGCCTTGAGCTGATTGTGGTTAGCGGTAAAATTTCACCGCTCTGGTTCTCGACGGCACTGATGACCATCGTGGTGTTTCGCAGCACGTCTCGCCAGCTCCCCCTGTTACTCATCGCCTGCCTTATCGGTACGGCACTGGCGAATGCCTTCATTATCGGTCCCGCCCTCTCTAATTTAAAATTTGCCCTGCTTAATCTGCTGCAGGCCATACTGGGCGGGCTGTTATTGCGCGCGTTGCTTGACCGTGAGGCGCCGCTGGTTTCGCTCAATGACTGGATCCGCTTTGTTATCGCTACCGGCCTGATTTCGCCCCTGGTTGGCGGCGTACTCGCGCTGTGGATACTGCAGGTTGGAGATCAGGCCTCATTTGCTTTCTTTTACACCTGGGTCATTTCGGAAATTATCGGCATGTTAGCGCTCGGGCCGGTTTTACTGTTGCTGACCTGGCCGCTGTCGCAGAATGGCCTGAAACGCGCGTCTCTGGTGGAGACGCTCATCACGCTGGCCCTGACGCTTACCGCCAGCTACCTGTCACTGCGGTTTTTACCCTGGCCTTTTACTTTTATTTTAGTAGTGCTGTTCTGGTGTGCCGTGCGGTTGCCGAAGGTGGAAGCCTTTGTGCTGTTTTTTGTTAACGCCAGCTTTATGGCACTGCTGCTGTCACTGGGCTGGATTAACGTCACGCCAACGGCCGCCAGCACCTATGCGGTGATAAGCAGCTGGCTTCCGTTTTTGATGGTCTTAATTCCCTGTCATATCATGGCATTAGTGATGGATGCCTTTCGGCATGAGAAGCGCCATATCAGTGAGAGCGAAACCCGTTTCCGTCATGCCATGGAGTATTCCGCGATTGGCATGGCGCTGGTTTCTGCTGAAGGCCGATGGCTTCAGGTTAATAAATCCCTGTGTGACACGCTGGGCTATCCGGAACATGAACTGACTCAACTGACGTTCCAGCAAATCACTCATCCGGATGATCTTTACGACGTCCAGGGCCGACTGGAAAAGCTGCTGCAGGGCGAGATTTACTCTTATACGCTGGAAAAACGTTATTTCCGCAAAGACGGCGAAATCGTCTGGGTACGGCTAACGCTTTCCCTGGTGCGCGATCAGGCGCAGCAACCACTCTATTTTATCGCGCAGATTATTGATATTTCTGAGCTGAAACAGAGTGAGCAGGTGAACAAACGCCTGATGGAACGCATTACCCTTGCGAATGAGGCGGGCGGCATCGGCGTATGGGAATGGAATCTGACCAGCGGCGAAGTTCTGTGGGATAAACGCATGTATGCGCTGTTTGGCATGAAGCCCCATGAACTGCCCAGCTACGATCTGTGGGTCACGCTGGTTCATCCCGACGATCGCGAACGTTGTGTGCTCACCATTCAGGGTGCCATTGAGAAAAGCAGTTCCTTCCAGATGGAGTACCGGGTGGTACGGGAGGACGGGCAGCACTGGATCCGTTCTCAGGCAAACCGCCTGCTAAGTAAAGAAGGCCGTATCGAACGCATTTTGGGGATCTCTCAGGACATCACCTCATTACGGAACCTGAATGAGGCGCTGTTTCAGGAAAAAGAGCGCATGATGATCACGCTCGACTCGATCGGAGAGGCCGTTATCAGTACCGATCAGGACATGTGCGTGACCTTTATGAACCCGGTCGCGGAAAAAATGACAGGCTGGTCACAAGAGGCGGCGGCGGGCAAACCGGTAAACGAACTGCTGCATATCACGCACGGTCGTCATGGCCCTGAAGTCGATAATCTGCTGCTGTGCCATGTGCCGTCTGAAAAAACCGCGCCCTATCTCTCTGAGGAGTGGGTGCTGCACACGCTCAATGGCGAGCATATTGATATTCATTACAGTATAACGCCGCTGAAATCTGAATCAGGTACCGAGCGTGGAGCGGTGATGGTGATTCAGGACGTCAGTGAGTCACGTAAAGTGATGAAGCGTCTGAGCTACAGCGCACTGCACGATACGCTGACCCGGTTACCTAATCGTGCCAGCTTTGAACTGCAGCTCAAGCGGTTACTGTCCGACGCCGTCGAGCATCAGAATCAGCACGTTCTGGTCTTTATCGATCTGGATAAATTTAAGGCGGTGAACGACAGCGCTGGCCACGCAGCCGGGGACGCCCTGTTGAGCGAACTGTCGGATTTAATGCGCCATCGCCTGCGCGGGAGCGATTTCCTGGCCCGCCTGGGCGGGGATGAATTTGCCGTGTTGATGCCCGAATGTTCGTTGGATCAGGCTCGCGACGTGGTGCAGGACATCGTTCGCGCGGTCGGTGACTACTGTTTTGAATGGCTGGGGCGCGCCTATCAGGTCGGTGCCAGCGCAGGCATAACCCAAATCAACGCGCAGAACTGTCAGAGTAGCGATGTGCTGTCTCAGGCAGATATTGCCTGTTACAACGCCAAGCGGAGTGGGCGGGGTCGGTATAAGGTGTATGAGCAGCATGCGCTGGCGCTCATGGGAAGCCATCACTCCGTGGATCTCGCGACCCTGGATGTCTTACAAGTGGACATGCAGGTATGGGCCGTTGCGCCGCCTGGCAAGCCGCATTCCGCCAGCGTCTGGCTGGTTGAGGTTCAGCTATTTTCGCCAGAAGGGTTACTCATTGATGAGCATCTGCTACGTAATAACCTGACTGACGATATGCTGAAACGCCGGCTTGAAGACAATATTGTTAATGCCTTCTTCCGCCAGCAGATTGCAACGATGAGCCAAAAAGGTATCGCACTAATTTTGCCTCTCGATGTGCACGCACTGTACGATCCGGCTTTCGTTGACAATCTCTGCCTGCGCTTCGCCGAATCCGGTCTTGCCCGCAGCCATAGCGGGATCGCGCTTAACGCCTCCAGCGTGCTTTCCAGCGGCGATGGCCTGATCGGTGCATTGATGAAACTGCGCCAGGCGGGCTGCCGCATCGTGTTGCAGCATTTCGGCCGCAATCTGGATGCCTTTAACCAGTTGACCGGTAAAGTGGTGGACTGCCTGATCCTGTCCCCGGAACTGGTGGCTAACCTGCACAACAATTTGATGGATGAGATGCTAATCTCCATTATTCAGAGCCAGACCAGCCAGCGTGATATTACCCTGCTTGCCGGCCCGGTGTCCGTTCCCGCGGTGCTCACCACGCTGATCAGCCTTGAAGTGGACGGCGTTTGGGGCAGTGCCGTTGCGGAACGCCAGCCAATGAGCAGACTTGCGGAAGCCCCCCTTTTCGCTATTCGCTAATTCTGCCGCTCACCGCTTGCCACGACCGATCAGCTGCGCTAAAGTCGCCCCCTTTTTTCCGGCCTGGGGGCGAAAAATGTTCATTGGATTTGATTACGGTACGGCTAACTGCTCAATTGCAGTCAGTGAAAAAGGCGCGCCGCGTTTGTTAACGCTGGAGAATGGCCAACGCCTGCTGCCGTCCATGATTTGCTCCCCAACGCGTGAAGCGGTGACGGAATGGCTTCACCGCCATCATCAGGTTGCAACACCGGAACAGGAAAGCACCGCGCTGCTGCAGCGGGCCCTGCGCTACAACCGTGAAGAAGATATTGATGTCTTACCTGACAGCGTGCAGTTCGGCCTGACCGCACTTCAGCATTACATGGTCGATCCAGAAGATGTCTGGTTTGTTAAATCCCCCAAATCCTTTCTGGGCGCAACCGGCCTGAAACCGCAGCAGATTGCCTTTTTTGAGGATCTGGTGTGCGCCATGATGCTGCACATTCGCCAGCAGGGTGAAGCGCAGACCCAGCAGCCTATCGACCAGGCGGTCATCGGCCGCCCGGTCAACTTTCAGGGATTAGGCAGCGAAGACGCGAATCAACAGGCACAGGGCATTCTGCTTCGCGCGGCCAAACGCGCCGGCTTTCGGGATGTCGAATTTCAGTTCGAGCCGGTCGCGGCGGGCCTGGATTTTGAAGCGACACTGGAAAAAGAGACCCGCGTACTGGTTGTCGATATTGGCGGGGGCACCACCGACTGCTCAATGCTGCTGATGGGCCCGCAATGGCGCAACCTGTCAGACCGGCGTGAAAGCCTGCTGGGTCACAGCGGCTGCCGCGTTGGCGGTAACGATTTAGATATTATGCTGGCGTTTAAAGCCCTGATGCCCCTGCTCGGCGCGGGCGGCAACACTCAAAAAGGCACCGCCCTGCCTGCCCTGCCCTGGTGGAATGCGGTGGCGGTGAACGACGTGCCGGCACAAAGCGATTTCTACAGCGCCGCCTGCGGCAAGCTGCTGCGTGATTTAGTGCGCGATGCAGAAAATCCTGCCGCCGTGGCTCACCTGCTTAAAGTCTGGCAACAGAAGCTGAGTTATCGCCTGGTCCGTACGGCGGAAGAGAGCAAGATCGCGCTGTCTGAGCGCCCTGCGTTTGCGGCGTCACTGGATTTTGTTACCTCCGGCTTACAGGCCGAGATCAGCGTTGCGACCCTGCAGGAGGCGATCGTCCAGCCGCTGGAGAAGATTCTGGAGCAGGTTCATCTGGCGCTGGCGACCAGCCATATCAAACCCGAGGTGATTTATCTCACCGGCGGCAGTGCCCGTTCCCCACTTTTGCGCGCGGCGCTCCAGCAGGCCCTGCCAGACACACCGATAGCGGGAGGAGACGACTTTGCCTCAGTGACCGCTGGCCTGGCGCGCTGGGCAGAGGTTATGTTTGCCTGACCTACCGGCACAGGCGGAACCGTCCTGTGCCAGCCATGCCTTTTGCCCGCCTCCCTGCGGGCAACTGCCAGCGGATGCCCCCGCGCATCACTATCGCCTGGCGAACGGCGAACATTGACTCTCTGGCTTTTACCCGTGTTGCCATTGATCAAATTTCAACGTGTTATTTCCTGACAACAGCGGCTCATCACCCGTTATCCTGTGGCAAACTTTATGAAACGCGTTCTGGTGACGGGCGGCAATTAAACGGCCACGTCTGTTCAGAAAAAGAACATAATTACGCTGTGCTGACAGATATCCTTAATTCCTTCAAATTTTTACCGGCAGGGACGACTACAATTCGTGGTTTGCAGGCTACCGTTTAAGCCCGCGCCCTGGAAAGACATAGCTGGAGAGCAACAACAACAATGAACAACCGATACCCTGTTATGAAAAAAGGTCTGATTGTGCTGGTGGTCATTGCCGTAGCCGCAGGCGGCTTTTACTGGTGGAAACATCCGGCACAGCCCAGCAGCGACGGTGACCTGTCTGGTCAGTCAGCACATGGCAAAAGAGGCAATGGCGCGCACAAACCGCTGGCTCCCGTTCAGGCGGCCAGCGCGGTGACAGAAAGTGTGCCGCAATACCTTAACGGGTTAGGCACCGTGACGGCCGCCAATACCGTGACGGTCCGCAGCAGGGTTGATGGAAACCTGATGTCTATCCACTTCACGGAAGGTCAGCAGGTCAAAGCCGGGCAGTTGTTAGCGGAGATTGACCCGCGCCCCTATCAGGTTGCGCTCATGCAGGCACAGGGCCAGCTGGCACGCGATCAGGCAACTCTGGCTAACGCTCGCCGCGATTTAGCCCGTTATCAAAAACTGGCGAAAACGTCGCTGGTGTCTCAGCAGGATCTGGACACGCAGAACGCCCTGGTCAGTGAAACCCTGGGCACCATTAAAGCCGACGAAGGCAGTGTTGCCAGCGCCCAACTGAATCTGACTTACAGCCGCATCACCTCGCCGATTGATGGCCGTGTAGGCCTGAAGCAGGTTGATATTGGCAACTACATTACCAGCGGCGATACCAATGGCTTAGTGGTGATTACGCAAACGCATCCGGTGGACGTGGTGTTCAGCGTCGCTGAGAATAATATTAGTCAGATCATGCAGGCGCAGAAAAGTGGTGAACCCTTGCTGGTAGAAGCCTGGGATCGCAGCAATCAACATTTAATCACCCGCGGTAAGCTGCTCAGTCTGGATAACCAGATCGACGCCACGACCGGTACGATCAAAATCAAAGCGCGCTTTGATAATCAGGATGACCTGCTCTTCCCGAACCAGTTCGTCAACGCCCGGCTGAAGGTGAATACCTTGCAGGATGCAGTGGTTATTCCTGCCGCCGCACTGCAAATGGGCAATGAAGGCCACTTTGTCTGGGTGATCAACAATGAAGACAAGGTCAGTAAGAAAAGCGTAACCGCCGGACTGCAGGACAGCCAAAAAGTGGTGATCAGCGCCGGACTCAACGCAGGCGACCGCGTTGTTACCGACGGGCTGGACCGCCTGACGGAAGGGGCAAAAGTCGAAGTGGTTGCCGCGCAGAGTCGCGCCACAAAAGAGACCCGTGCCAGCTTGCCGTCAAAAGGGGAATCTGAGTAATGCAGGTTATGCCTCCTGACCACAGCGGAGGGCCGTCACGCCAGTTTATCCTGCGTCCGGTCGCAACGACCTTACTGATGATCGCCATTCTTCTGGCTGGGATTTTGGGTTACCGCTTTTTGCCGGTCTCCGCCCTGCCGGAAGTGGACTATCCCACCATTCAGGTCGTTACCCTCTATCCCGGGGCCAGCCCGGATGTGGTGACCTCTTCGATTACCGCGCCCCTTGAACGTCAGTTCGGCCAGATGTCCGGACTCAAGCAGATGGCATCACAAAGTTCTGGCGGCGCCTCCATCGTTACTCTGCAGTTTCAGCTGACCCTGCCGCTCGACGTGGCAGAGCAGGAAGTGCAGGCGGCGATCAACTCCGCCAGCAACCTGCTGCCCAACGATCTGCCTAACCCGCCGGTTTACAGCAAAGTGAATCCGGCCGATCCGCCGATCATGACCCTGGCCGTCACCACCACCAGCATGCCGTTAACCCAGGTGCAGGATATGGTGGAAACGCGCGTGGCACAGAAAATATCCCAGGTCACGGGCGTTGGTCTGGTCACGCTGACGGGCGGTCAACGTCCCGCCGTACGCGTGAAAATGAACACCCAGGCGCTGGCCGCTATGGGGCTGACCAGTGAAGCGGTACGTACGGCCATCACGAATGCTAACGTTAACTCCGCGAAAGGCAGCCTGGATGGCCCTACCCGCTCGGTCACCCTTTCCGCCAATGATCAGATGAAATCCGTGGAGGATTATCGCCAGCTGATCGTCAGTTATAAAAATGGCGCCCCGGTGCGGCTGGCCGACGTGGCGACCATCGATCAGGGCGCAGAAAACAGCTGGCTGGGAGCCTGGTCTAATCGTGAACCGGCTATCGTGCTGAATGTGCAGCGCCAACCCGGTGCCAACATTATTGCCACGGCCGATAACATTCGTGCCATGCTGCCGTCGCTGATTGCCAGCCTGCCTAAATCCGTAGACGTGAAGCTGGTGACAGACCGCACCACCAATATTCGCGCGTCGGTCACTGACACACAGCATGAACTGATGCTGGCGATGGGGCTGGTGGTGATGATCATCTACCTGTTTCTTCGCAACGTCCCTGCAACCATTATTCCGGCCGTGGCGGTGCCGCTGTCGCTGATCGGCACCTTCGCCGCGATGTACTTCCTGGGGTTTTCGATCAACAACCTGACGCTGATGGCGCTCACCATCGCCACAGGCTTTGTGGTGGATGATGCCATCGTCGTGATCGAGAACATCTCACGCTATATCGAGAAAGGCGAAAAACCCATGACCGCCGCCCTGAAGGGCGCCGGCGAAATCGGCTTTACCATTATCTCGCTGACCTTTTCACTGATTGCGGTATTGATCCCGTTACTGTTTATGGGCGATGTGATTGGTCGTCTGTTCCGGGAGTTTGCGGTCACGCTGGCGGTGGCGATTCTGATTTCGGCCGTGGTGTCGCTCACCCTGACGCCGATGATGTGTGCACGCATGCTCAGCGCCGAATCACTGCGCAGGCAGAACCGCTTTTCCCGCGCCAGCGAAGCGATGTTTGATCGTATCATCGCGGTTTACGGCCGGGGGCTAAGCCGGGTGCTCAATCATCCCTGGCTGACGCTGTCCGTGGCGCTGGGGACCCTGCTGCTTACCGTGCTGTTATGGATCGCCATTCCCAAAGGGTTTTTCCCGCAGCAGGACAACGGCATTATTCAGGGCACCCTGCAGGCTCCGCAGTCGGTGTCCTATGCCAGTATGGCGGAACGCACCCGCGACGTCGCCTCGGTGATTATGAAAGATCCGGCGGTGCAAAGTCTCACCTCGTTTGTGGGCGTAGACGGCACCAATCCATCCCTTAACAGTGCCCGGTTGCAGATAAACCTTAAACCGCTGGATGCGCGCAGCGAACGTATTCCTGAGATTCAGCAACGCCTGCAACAGCAAGTCAGCAAGATCCCCGGCGTGACGTTATGGCTGCAGGCGGTTCAGGATTTGACAATCGATACCCAGGCCAGCCGAACGCCCTATCAGTTCACGCTGCAGTCCGGGTCGCTGGACTCACTCAGCACCTGGGTGCCCGCGCTGGTAAGTGCCTTGCAGAAACTGCCCGCGCTGCGTGATGTCAGCAGCGACTGGCAGGATCAGGGCCTGGAAGCCTATATCAAGGTCGATCGCGACAGCGCCAGCCGGTTGGGCATCAGCATGGCAGATGTGGACAATGCGCTCTACGACGCCTTTGGTCAGCGGCTGATCTCCACCATTTATACCCAGGCAAATCAGTACCGCGTGGTGTTGGAACAGGACAACAGCGCGATCCAGGGCCTGCAAAGTCTGGATGGCATTCGCCTGACCAGTACCGATGGCGGCAGCGTTCCCCTTAATGCTATCGCCAGTATTGAGCAACGCCATGCGCCCTTAACGATCAATCACCTGAGCCAGTTTCCGTCTGCCACTTTCTCGTTTGATGTGGCAAAAGGCTACTCTCTGGAAGACGCAACAAAAGCCATCATCCAGGCCGAGGAACAGCTTGGCATGCCGTCAGAGGTGATGACCCAGTTCCAGGGCAGCACGCTGGCCTTTGAGGCCGCATTGACCAGCACGGTATGGCTGATTGTGGCGGCGGTCGTGGCGATGTACATCGTCCTGGGCGTCCTGTATGAGAGTTTTATCCATCCCATTACCATTCTTTCAACGCTACCTACTGCGGGCGTAGGTGCGCTGCTGGCCCTGATGATAAGCGGTAACGAGCTGGATATTGTGGCGATCATCGGCATCATTTTGCTGATTGGTATCGTGAAAAAGAACGCCATCATGATGATTGACTTCGCCCTGGCCGCCGAGCGGGAACAGGGCATGAAGCCCTATGACGCCATTTACCAGGCCTGTTTGCTGCGCTTCCGCCCCATTCTGATGACCACCCTGGCGGCGCTGCTGGGGGCGTTACCGCTGATGCTCAGCACCGGCGTTGGCGCAGAATTACGGCAACCACTGGGGATTGCCATGGTCGGCGGCCTGATACTGAGCCAGGTTCTGACCCTGTTTACCACACCGGTGATTTATCTGCTGTTTGACCGTCTGGCGCACAATCTGCGTCGCCGCATCGGTCACACGGAGGAACCGTCGTGAAGTTCTTTGCGCTGTTCATCCATCGGCCGGTAGCCACCACGCTGCTCACGCTGGCGATTGCGCTGGCGGGGATACTGGGGTTCCGCCTGCTGCCGGTCGCGCCGCTGCCGCAGGTGGATTTTCCGGTCATAATGGTGTCGGCTTCTCTGCCCGGTGCCTCGCCGGAAACCATGGCCTCCTCGGTTGCCACGCCGCTGGAGCGCTCGCTGGGCCGCATCGCGGGCGTGAGTGAGATGACCTCCACCAGCTCCCTGGGATCGACCCGCATCATTATGGTTTTCGATTTCGATCGTGACATCAACGGCGCGGCGCGGGATGTGCAGGCGGCGATCAATGCCGCGCAGAGTCTGCTTCCCACGGGAATGCCTTCGCGCCCGACCTACCGCAAAGCGAACCCGTCTGATGCACCGATCATGATCATGACGCTGACCTCAGATCTGTACAGCCCGGCTCAGCTTTACGATTACGCGTCCACACAGCTGGCGCAGAAGCTGTCGCAGATTAACGGCGTGGGCGATGTGACCGTGGGCGGCAGCTCTTTGCCCGCGGTGCGCGTGGCGTTGAATCCGCAGGCGCTGTTTAACCAGGGCGTTTCGCTGGATGCAGTACGGCAGACGATTTCCAACGCCAACCAGCGCCGCCCACAGGGCGCGGTGGAAGACGGCCAGCAGCGCTGGCAGCTGCGCACTAACGATGCGCTACAAACTGCCAGTGAATATCAGCCGCTGGTGGTGCACTACAACAACGGCGCGGCGGTGCGCCTGTCGGATGTTGCCACGGTGCAGGATTCAGTCCAGGACGTGCGCAACGCCGGGATGTCGCGCGGTAAACCGGCAGTGTTACTGGTGATACGAAAAACCGCCGATGCGAACGTGATTGAAACGGTGGATCGCATTCGTGCCGAACTGCCCGAACTGCACGAGATCATTCCGGCTGCCATCAACCTTGAGGTGGCTCAGGACCGCTCCCCTACCATCCGCGCCTCTCTTGAGGAAGTGGAGCAGTCGCTGATGATTGCCGTTGCGTTGGTCATTCTGGTGGTGTTCGTGTTTTTACGCTCCGGCCGCGCCACGCTGATCCCCGCCGTTGCCGTGCCGGTATCCCTGATCGGCACCTTCGCCGCAATGTATTTGTGCGGCTTTAGCCTGAATAACCTGTCGCTGATGGCCCTGACGATCGCCACGGGTTTTGTGGTGGATGATGCGATTGTGGTGCTGGAAAACATCGCCCGCCATGTGGAAGCCGGGATGAAACCGATGGCGGCCGCACTGAAAGGGGTGCGTGAAGTCGGCTTTACCGTGCTGTCGATGAGCCTCTCCTTAATCGCGGTCTTCCTGCCGCTGCTCATGACAGGCGGATTGATTGGTCGCTTTTTTGCCGAATTCTCAATCACCCTGTCGGTCGCCATTCTGATTTCCCTGTTTGTCTCGGTCACGCTCACGCCAATGATGTGTGCTTATCTGCTCAAACCCCACGCGCCGCGCAGTCAACCTCAGCGACGGGGCGTTGGACGGCTGCTGCTGGCGGTTCAGCGCGGTTATGCCCGCTCGCTGACCGTTGTGCTCAATCATGCCCGCTGGGTACTGCTCCTGCTGCTGGGCACCGTGGCTCTGACGGTATGGCTGTTTATCAGTATTCCCAAAACCTTCCTGCCCGAGCAGGACACCGGCCGCCTGTCTGGCTTTATTTCGGCCGACCAAAGTATTTCGTTCCAGGCGATGCGCGGCAAGCTGGAAGATTTCATGAAAATTGTTGGCGCCGATCCGGACGTTTCCAGCGTGGTAGGCTTTACCGGCGGCATGCGCACCAACATGGGGTTGATGTTTATTTCTCTGAAACCCCTGTCTGAACGGAAAGACACGGCGCAGGCGGTGATTGCCCGCCTGCGTGCCAAACTGGCGAACGAACCCGGTGCCAATCTGTATCTTAATGCGGTGCAGGATATCCGGGTGGGCGGTCGCGAAGCCAATGCCAGCTATCAGTACTCGCTGCTGTCAGACGACCTTGCTGCGCTGCGCACCTGGGAACCTAAAATCCGTCAGGCCTTTACTGCCCTGCCGGAACTGGCTGACGTCAACTCCGACCAACAGGATAAGGGCAGTGAAATGGCCCTGACCTATGACCGCGCCAGCATGGCCCGGCTGGGGATCAACGTTTCAGAAGCCAACGCCCTGTTAAATGATGCCTTTGGGCAGCGGCAGATTTCCACTATTTATCAGCCGCTGAACCAGTACAAGGTCGTCATGGAAGTGGATCCCCGTTACACCCAGGACATTAGCGCCCTGAATCAGATGTTTGTGATCAACAGCGAGGGCAAACCGATTCCGCTCGCCTGGTTCGCCAAATGGCAACCGGCTAACGCACCTTTGTCGGTCAACCACGAGGGGCTGTCAGCCGCATCGACCATTTCCTTTAACCTGCCAGAAGGCGTGTCGCTGTCGCAGGCGTCGGAGGCCATTGAGCGCACCATGACCGCGCTGGGCGTACCCTCCAGCGTGCGGGGCAGCTTCGCTGGTACCGCGCAGGCTTTCCAGCAGTCACAGAGCAGCCAGCTGTGGCTGATGCTGGCCGCCATTGCGGCGGTCTACATTGTGCTGGGCATTCTTTATGAAAGCTATGTGCACCCGTTAACCATTCTTTCCACGCTGCCTTCGGCGGGCGTCGGTGCGCTGCTGGCGCTGGCGCTGTTTGATACGCCGTTCAGCCTGATTGCCCTGATCGGTATTCTGTTATTAATCGGGATCGTGAAAAAGAACGCCATCATGATGGTGGACTTTGCTCTTGAGGCAGAGCGCAACGGTAACCTGAGTCCGCGCGATGCCATTTTTCAGGCCTGCCTGCTGCGTTTCCGCCCTATTTTAATGACCACTCTGGCAGCGTTGTTTGGCGCACTCCCGCTGGTGCTGACCAGCGGAGATGGCGCGGAACTGCGCCAGCCGTTAGGCATTACTATTGCGGGTGGCCTGATCATGAGTCAGTTGCTCACCTTGTATACCACGCCGGTGGTGTACTTAATGATGGATAAACTGCGTCGTAAAAAGCGCACCCAGACGATCAATGCCACTCAGCATTAAGGGGTCACTATCATGCAGAGCGTAACTGTCCGTTGGCAGTTATGGATTGTCGCCTTTGGCTTCTTTATGCAGGCGCTGGATACCACGATCGTCAACACGGCGATCCCGTCAATGGCTCAGGATCTGGGCGTGAGCCCGCTGCATATGCATTCGGTCATTGTCGCGTATGTGTTAACGGTGGCGGTGACGCTGCCGCTGAGCGGCTGGCTGGCCGATCGGTTTGGCGTCAGAAATATCTTCTTTAGCGCCATCGTTCTGTTTAGCCTGGGGTCGCTGATGTGTGGGTTATCGAACACGCTGGATCAGCTGCTCGTCGCGCGGGTACTGCAGGGCATCGGCGGCGCCATGATGGTGCCGGTGGGTCGCCTGACGGTGATGCGCATTGTGCCGCGCGATCAATATATGTCTGCAATGACATTCGTCACCCTGCCCGGCCAGGTGGGTCCGCTACTGGGTCCGGCGCTTGGCGGAGTGCTGGTGGAATATGCCAGCTGGCACTGGATTTTCCTGATTAACATCCCGGTTGGTGTGATCGGCGCCATCGCCACCTTAAAGCTGTTACCCAACTACGCCATGCCGCCACGACGCTTCGATTTTCTGGGTTTTATCCTGCTGGCAGTCGGTATGGCAACCCTGACGCTGGCCCTTGATGGTCAGCGCAGCAGCGGCGGCTCTGCGCTGTTGCTGGCGGCGATGATTCTGACAGGAATGGGGTCACTGCTGTTTTACCTGTTACATGCGCGCCATAACGACGATGCGCTGTTTAGCCTGAAGCTGTTTGATAATCGGGTGTTCTCTATTGGCTTACTCGGTAGCCTGGCGGGCCGCATCGGCAGCGGAATGTTGCCGTTTATGACGCCGCTTTTTTTACAGATCGGCATGGGTTTCAGCCCGTTTCATGCCGGTTTGATGATGATTGCGATGGTGCTGGGGAATATGGGCATGAAACGCATCGTGGTCCGTATCGTTAACCTGTTTGGCTACCGCAACGTGCTGGTGGGATCGACGGTGGGCCTGGCGCTGGTGGTCTTACTGTTTCCGCTGGTGGCGATGCTGGGCTGGACGGCCATGTTGCCGCTGGTGTTGTTTCTGCAGGGCATGGTGAATGCCATTCGCTTCTCCTCAATGAATACGCTGACGCTAAAGGAGCTGCCGGACGAACTGGCCTCCAGCGGCAACAGTCTGTTATCCATGATCATGCAGCTATCCATGAGTATCGGCGTTACCGTTGCGGGCCTGCTGCTGGGCGCCTTCGGCCAGTCGGCGCTGGGGCACCACGGGCTAAGCCATCAGGCCTTTATCTACGTTTATCTCTGTATGGCCCTGATTATTATTCTGCCTGCGCTGGTGTTCTGGCGCGTTCCGAAAGAAGAGAGTAAAAGCGTCGATCTGCGGCGCCGGAGAAGTGAATGAGATCGTTTCTGCGCGTTGGCATTGGTGCCAAGCTGTTTATGGCTATTTTCTCCACCTGCATGCTGGTGCTGATCACCATGCACTGGGGCGTCAGGCTGAGTTTTGAGCATGGCTTCGTCGACTACATTAAACGTGGTAACGAACAGCGACTGAATTTGCTGGGTGCAGCGCTGGCCGATCAGTACGAGCAGCATGGCAACTGGGACTTTCTGCGTAATAATGACCGACTGATTTTTACCATGCTGCGATCGCTGGAACAAAATCCCGACAGCAGTAATCAGCTTCCGCCGCACGGCTGGCGAACCCAGTTCTGGGTGCTCGATCAGCAGTACAAAGTGATGGTAGGCCCACGTTCACAGGTGCCGCCAGAAGGCATACGTCATAACATCACCACCAGCAACGGCAAAATCGTGGGCTGGATAATCAGCTCCCCGCCTGAACGCCTGACGCGCAGTACCGATATTAATTTTGATCAGCAACAGCGACGAACCAGTTGGTATATCGTTGGCCTCTCTACCCTGCTTGCCGCGCTGGTGACCTGGCTGATGGCGCGGGGCCTACTGGCGCCGGTCAAAAGGCTGGTGGACGGCACCCATCATCTTGCCGAAGGGAATTTAGCCACCCGGGTTGAGGTCAGCAGTCAGGATGAGCTGGGTCAGTTGGCCCATGACTTTAACCTGTTAGCCCGTTCGCTGGAAAAAAATGAAAGTATGCGCCGGGCATTTATGGCCGATATCTCCCATGAGTTACGCACGCCGCTGGCTATTTTACGCGGTGAACTGGAAGCCATGCAGGATGGCGTTCGTAAGCTGACGCCCGACGCCATTACCTCATTGCAAAGTGAGGTTGCCCTGTTAACCAAGCTGGTTGACGATTTACATCAGCTTTCTCTTTCTGACGTCGGCGCGCTGGCCTACCGCAAGCAGGCGACGGATCTGGTGCAGCTTATTGAGGTCAGCGCAGGCAACTTTACTGAGCGCTACCGGGCTCATGATTTAACGCTGCATCTGGACATGCCTGAAGAAGCCCCTTTCTTTGGCGATCCCGATCGCCTGATGCAGTTGTTTATCAACCTGCTGGAAAACAGCCTGCGTTACACCGATGCCGGTGGCGAGGTCCGGGTACGTCTTTGGTATGACGCGCCCGACTGGCGAGTCATCATTGAAGACAGCGCACCCGGGGTGGATGGCGAGCAGCAGGCCAAAATTTTTGAGCGTTTTTTCCGTACCGAAGGTTCACGCAATCGCGCCAGCGGCGGCTCGGGGCTGGGCCTGGCTATCTGTAAAAACATCGTTGATGCGCATGGCGGCACGATAACCGCGACGCACGCTGATTTAGGTGGACTGAAAATCGCGCTACAATTGCGTTATGTTCCTCCCGTTTAGAAGACTATGAATCAGGAAAACGCATATCCGCTGATCCTTGTGGTTGAAGATGAACCCAAGCTGGCACAACTGATGATTGATTATTTACAGGCATCTAACTACCGGACTCATCACCTGGCGCACGGCAATGAAGTACTGGATTATGTTAACCAGACGCCGCCCGATCTTATCCTGCTGGATTTGATGCTGCCAGGTAAAGACGGGCTGACGCTGTGCCGTGAAATCCGGCGCGACTCTGAACTGCCGATTATTATGGTGACCGCGCGTACGGAAGAGATCGATCGCCTGCTCGGCCTTGAAATTGGCGCAGACGACTATGTCTGTAAGCCTTTCAGCCCGCGGGAAGTGGTTGCGCGCGTCAAAACCATTTTGCGTCGCGTCAAACGCTCGCCAGAAGACGCGCCGGTCGCATCGCTGCTGAAAGTGCACGAAAGCCGCTTTCAGGCCAGCTGGCGCGATGAGCCGCTCGATTTAACCCCTGCGGAATTTCGTTTGTTAAAAACGCTGTCCCTTGAGCCGGGGAAAGTCTTTTCCCGTGAGCAACTGTTAAACCATCTTTATGATGATTATCGCGTGGTCACCGACCGCACCATCGACAGCCATATCAAGAACCTGCGCAGGAAGCTGGAAAATCTGGACAGCGAGCAGCCCTTTATCCGCGCCGTGTACGGCATGGGCTATCGCTGGGAAGCCGATATCTGTCATTTGATTTAGATTGATTCAGATCAATTTACTTCCTTTTTCTCACTGCCTACAATTCCGCATCTTTTGCAGGGTTTAGCCCTGCACGTGCCGCCCAGGCGGCATGCTGACCTGATATCAGTGAGTTCATCATGAAACCAGAATTGCTTTCTCCAGCCGGAACGCTGAAGAATATGCGTTACGCCTTTGCCTACGGCGCGGACGCCGTGTATGCCGGCCAGCCGCGCTACAGCCTGCGCGTGCGTAACAACGAGTTCAGCCATGAAAACCTGGCGAAGGGCATCAATGAAGCCCATGAACTGGGTAAAAAGTTTTACGTCGTTGTGAATATTGCCCCGCATAACGCCAAGCTGAAAACCTTTATCCGCGACTTAACGCCGGTGATTGAGATGCAGCCGGACGCGTTGATTATGTCCGATCCCGGATTAATCATGCTGGTGCGTGAGGCGTTTCCGTCCATGCCCATTCACTTATCCGTTCAGGCCAATGCCGTTAACTGGGCAACGGTGAAGTTCTGGCAGCAAATGGGGCTAAGTCGGGTGATTTTGTCACGTGAACTGTCGCTGGAAGAGATCGCCGAGATTCGCCAGCAGGTGCCTGAAATGGAGCTGGAAGTGTTCGTACACGGTGCGCTGTGTATGGCCTATTCCGGGCGCTGCCTGCTTTCCGGTTACATGAATAAGCGCGATCCTAACCAGGGAACCTGCACCAATGCCTGCCGCTGGGAATACCAGTTGCAGGAGGCTAAGCAGGATGACGTGGGGAATATTGTTGAAATCCATCAGCCGGTTACCGTGCAGGACGTCACGCCAACCCTGGGCATCGGCCAACCCAGCGACAAGGTGTTTCTGCTGGAAGAGAAGATGAAACCCGGTGAGATGATGAGTGCCTTTGAGGATGAGCACGGCACCTACATTATGAATTCGAAAGACTTGCGTGCCGTGGCGCATGTTGAACGGCTCAGCCAGATGGGCGTTCACTCATTAAAAATTGAAGGCCGGACCAAATCCTACTATTACTGCGCTCGCACCGCTCAGGTCTATCGCAAAGCCATTGACGATGCCGCCGAGGGCAAACCCTTTAATCCCGCTCTGCTGGAAACGCTGGAGGGCCTGGCGCATCGCGGCTACACCGAAGGCTTTTTACGCCGTCATACCCATGACAGCTACCAGAATTACCAGAACGGCTATTCCATCTCGGAACGTCAGCAGTTTGTCGGCGAATTCAGCGGCGAGCTGCGTGATGGCTGGGCGGAAGTGGTGGTGAAAAATAAATTTGCCCTGCACGACAGCCTGGAGATCATGACGCCCGCCGGCAACCTGATTTGTACGCTGGATGCCCTGCAAAACAGCCGGGGCGAGCCGACGGAGGTGGCGCCGGGAGACGGACATCGCGTCTGGATGAAGGTGCCGCCTGATGTTGACCTGCAATTTGCGTTGCTGCTGCGCAACTTTACTGCGGGTCAGGATACACGCGATCCGCACGCCACGCGCGTGCCAGCTTGACACATTTTGACAAAAGCAAGAGTAGGATCACAGACGGCTTAATTTTGCTGTTCTATAGTGCTGCCTGCTACCAATGAGTAACAATTATCAGCAGCTGTAACTGGATCCACCTCATTCACCCGCCCGGCTCCCCCGTGCGGGTTTTCTTTTTTCTCCTTTTCGCCAATCATTTTTCTTCTCCGGCTATGCTATAACCACTCACTACGCTTTAGATCTCCAAGGAACAGATAATGGACAAACAATCGCTTACGCTGCTGATCCTGAACGGTAAAGGCGCAGGCAATGATGATCTACGTGAAGCGGTCACTAAGCTACGCGATGAGGGCTACAACATTGCCGTGCGCGTGACGTATGAAAAAGGCGACGGCGAGCGCTACGTCGAAGAAGCCCTGGAATTACAGGCTGAAACCGTGGTGGCAGGCGGCGGCGATGGCACCGTCAATGAAATCGCCACCGCCCTGGCGTCCGTCAACGTCGCCGACCGTCCTGTCTTAGGCATTATTCCCCTGGGGACGGCCAACGATTTTGCGACCAGCGTCGGCATTCCTGAAGAAATCGAGCCTGCGCTGCGTCTGGCGATTCAGGGCAAAGCCTACGATATCGACCTGGCCCGGGTAAATCAGCATCACTACTTTATCAATATGGCGACCGGCGGCTTCGGTACACGTATTACCACTGAAACGCCGGAAAAACTGAAGTCGGCCTTGGGTGGCGTTTCTTACTTCATTCACGGGCTGATGCGCATGGACACGCTCAAGCCCGACAGCTGTGAAATCACCGGACCTGATTTTAGCTGGCAGGGTGATGCGCTGGTCATTGGCATTGGTAACGGCCGTCAGGCTGGCGGCGGTCAGCGTTTGTGTCCCGCTGCGTTGATCAACGACGGCCTGCTCGACATCAGCGTGGTCACCGCGCAGGAGTTACTGCCTACCCTGCTGCACTCACTGACCGGCGGCGATGAGGACAATCCCAGCATTATTTCCACCCGTCTATCGTCCCTGACGATCCGCTCATCGCATGAGATGACGTTTAATCTGGATGGCGAACCCCTGTCCGGACAGGAGTTTACGATTGATGTTATGCCAGGTGCGCTAAGCTGTCGCCTGCCACCGCAGTGCGCGTTGCTGAGCTAAGTTAACCGGGAGTGAAGACTCCCGGCTTAGATGTAAACAGTTCGTGATTGCATTCACAATTTCGTCACGCCAACTTGTATGGTAGTCGCGGGGCGCGTAATTTTTCATCCTTACCGCCGGAATGGCCTGTCGCTCCCTCCGCCACAAGGATGCATGATGCTGCAAACTGACCACCTTCCCGCTGATGTTAAGCGCCCCGCCTACGACCGTAGCCAGCTTAAGACCCGAATGATACACATCGGGTTTGGTGCCTTTCATCGCGCCCACCAGGCGTTATGTAGCGATAAGCTGGCTGAATTGGGCAGCGACTGGGGTTACTGCGAGGTGAATTTGAACAGCGGCGCTCTTATTCAGGCGCTGCGGGAACAGGACCTGCTCTACACGCTGACAGAAAAGAGCGACGATGCTGTAGAAACCCGTGTAATCGGCATTATCACGTCCGCGTTGCATGGCAAAACGGACGGTATCGAGGCCGTCATTGAGGCGCTGTGTCAGCCTGACGTGGCGATTGTATCAATGACCGTGACAGAGAAAGGCTACTGTCATCTGCCCGCCAGCGGCGACCTTGACGTTCAGCACGCGGATATTCAGCACGATCTGGCGCAGCCGGACCAGCCGCACTCTCTGCCGGGTCTGATTGTCGCGGCAATCCGCCGCCGCCGTGAACGGGGAGTCGCGCCATTTAGCGTGATGTCCTGCGACAATATGCCAGAAAACGGCCGCGTAACCCGTAATGTCGTGATGCAGCTGGCCCGGCACTACGATGCCTCCCTGGCTGACTATATCCAACAGAACCTCACCTTTCCCTCCACCATGGTGGATCGTATCGTGCCCGCCATGAATGACGCGGCATTTGACGCCCTGCAACAGCGCATCGGTTCACGGGATCCGGTCGCCGTTGAAGCTGAACCTTTTTTCCAGTGGGTGATCGAGGACCATTTTGTCAGCGGCCGACCGGACTGGGATAAAGCGGGCGCTCAACTGGTGCAGGATGTTCTGCCGTTTGAGCAGATGAAGTTGCGCATGCTCAATGGCAGCCATTCGTTTTTAGCTTACCTTGGCTATCTTGCCGGTTACGAACACATCAGCGACTGTATGGCTGATGACGCGTTTCGCGCAGCGGCACGGGCGCTGATGGTCAATGAGCAGGCACCTACGCTGACCATTCAGGATGTCGATTTATCCGCCTATGCCGATGCGCTTATCGCCCGCTTTGCCAATCGGGCGATTAAGCATCGGACTTATCAGATTGCGACCGACGGGACCCAGAAGCTGCCCCAGCGCTTTCTCGACAGCCTGCGTTGGCATCTGGACCACGGCACGCCGTGTCCCTTGCTGCTGCTGGGCATCGCGGCCTGGATGCGCTATGTCAGCGCAGTGGACGAAAAAGGCGAGCCCATCGAGATCCGCGATCCGCTGAACGCACAACTGGCCACTTGCGTAGCGGAAAGTGATGACGGTGAAGCTCGCGTGCGGGCGTTACTCAACATCAGCAGGGTATTTGGCGACGATCTTGCTAAAAACGATGCACTGGTGCAACAACTTACCGCCTGTTACCTGCAGCTTGCCGCTCAGGGAGCCCGTGCCAGCGTCCAGCAAGCCATTGCCGGTCCTGAGGTCTGATGCGATCGCCTGATGCCCAGGCCGAAGATAAAACGGACAGCGATATGACACTTTCTTACACCATTACCACCAGCGAACCTGTGAATCAGCAGGTTTACCGCTATCTGCGCCGCGATATCGTGACGTGCGTAATTCAGCCGGGCGCACTGCTCTCGGAAAAAGAGGTTTCCGCCCGGTTCAACCTCTCACGTCAGCCGGTGCGGGAAGCCTTTATCAAGCTCGCGGAGGCCGGTCTGGTTCAGATCCTGCCGCAGCGCGGCACCTTTGTGCGCAGGATCTCGGCTAAACGGGTCGAAGATGGTCGTTTCATTCGTGAGGCCGTGGAGATTGCCGTGGTCCGTCGCGCTGCTGAGGAAATCGCAGAGTCAGGGCTGATGGCGCTGGAGCATAACCTGCAACTGCAACGCATCACCGCTGCCCGTGGCGATAGCCAGATGTTCTTAAGCCTGGACGATGAGTTTCATCGCCTCATCGCTGAGAGCATCGGCTGTCCACTGGCGTGGGAAACGGTTGAAAACATCAAAGCCACCATGGACCGGGTACGCTATTTAACCCTGAATGACGTTGCACCCGCCGAAACCCTGATAGAACAGCATGATGCTATTTTTGCGGCGCTGAAGGCAAACGATCCCGGCAAGGCTGAGGCGGCGTTGCGCCATCATTTGCAGGCCATGATGTTTTCGATCACCCCAGTCATCAAGCAAAACAGCGCCTGGTTTGAAGAGGATTAACGCCTTGCCAGTCTGCAAGGCGAAACACGATGGGCTACCACCACTGATGGAAATGGTGCACCGGCCCAATCCCGTTGCCCACTTCCAGCGAATCTGCCGCCAGTAATGCCTGCTGCAGCCAGGCTTTCGCTTCACTGATCGTCGCTTCCCAGCTGTCATGCCGGGGACGTAAGGCCGCGAGTGCGGCGGACAGCGTACAGCCAGTGCCGTGCGTATGACGCGTGTTTACCCGCACGCTGCTAAAGCGCTGACGCCCTGCCCGGGTCAGCAGCCAGTCCGGGCTTTCATCACCATCGAGATGACCGCCTTTCATCAGCACTGCCTGGCAGCCCAGCGCCAGTAGCGCTTCGCCCTGGGTGAGCATCTCATCTTCATTGAGGGCAACCTGGCATCCCAGCAGTGCAGCGGCTTCGGGCAGGTTTGGCGTAATCAATGACACCAGTGGCAATAAACGATCTCGCACACAGGCAATCGCATCCGGATTCAGCAGGGCATCGCCGCTTTTAGCCACCATCACCGTATCCAGCACCACAAAGGGAATTTCCCGCCGCTGCAGGCCATGGGCCACCCGCTCGACAATTTCTGTTTCAGACAGCATGCCAATCTTCGCACTGTCGATGCGCACATCATCCAGCACCGAGTCCAGCTGGGCGGTCACAAACTCTGGCGCAACAGGGTATACCGACTGCACGCCGCAGGTATTCTGCGCCACCAGCGCCGTGATCACACTGGTACCGTACGCGCCCAGTGCAGAGAAGGTTTTCAGATCGGCCTGGATACCGGCCCCGCCGCTGGGATCGGTCCCTGCAATCGTCAGGGCATTAATGCGTTTCATCAGGTGCCTCCAGCGTCCAGAGTGCATCAAGGAAAGCAGGCGCAAAGCTACCCGGTCCATCTGCATCCTGCGCGGCCTTTTCTCCAGCCAGCGCCATCACCCGACAGGCGCAGGCGATGTTGATCAGTCGGTCACCTGGCAAACAGGCAAAGGCCGCAACCACCGCTGAAAGCGCACAGCCGGTGCCGACCACCCGCGTCATTAACGGCGAGCCGCCCGTAATCGCCCAGGTTCGCTGTCCATCGGTGACATAGTCTACTTCGCCGGTTACGACGACACAGGTATCAAAAGCTTTTGCCAGCTGTTGGGCAGCCTGCAGCGCGGCTTCGGCCGAATGCAGGCTGTCAACACCGCGTCCGCCTTCTGCCTGCTGCGCCAGCGCCAGAATCTCTGAGGCATTGCCGCGAACCACTGCAGGCGACTGCGCGAGTAGCTGCTTGCAAAACGCGGTGCGCAGCGTCAGCGCGCCGACCGCCACCGGATCCAGTGTCCATGGCGTGCCCGCCTGGTTTGCTGCAAGCACCGCAGCCTGCATCGCTTGCTTACGATCGTGGGTTAGCGTACCGACATTGATAAGCAGCGCATCGGCAAGCGCGCTAAACTGCGCCGCTTCGTCAGCGTCGATGACCATGGCCGGAGAGGCATTAAGGGCGAGTAAAACGTTAGCCGTTAGCGTTTGCACCACATCGTTGGTCATACAGTGCACCAGCGGTGACTGACGGCGAAATTGTTGCAGAATGGGCGCGCATTGCGCATCAGAAAGGTGTTGCGGTTGATGTGTCATCATAACTCCCAACCGGCGGACAAGAAGGCGAATGCGGTCAGGCATCAGACTTCCCTACGCTGGCATTATCCAGATCAGGTCAGCGGGTGTATCTCAGCCCTGTATTACAGGGCACCCCGAGTCATTTAAAATCAAAATCAACTACTTGCGATTAACGTCCCGTTAATCCCTGATCCGGATAATGCCAGCGGGAAGTCAAAGACACAACCCATAAAACACACAATGTGTCCCAGCTTGTGACCCACATTGTGGCCCAATTGGATATAATCCTGACGTAAAAAAGGCCGGGTTACCCAGCCATGAATTTTGAGATTAATTTCTGCCGTGTTGGTTAGAGCAAGATCGCACTGATTGTTACCTTCATTCAGTGTCGAAGGCCAGGAGGGGCAGACCTGCCCAAGAACCAGCGATCCGCTGCGGTGCCTTGCTTCACTTCATCTCAATCCGTCCTCTTCCCACATATCCAGCACAGCTCTTTGACCAGCTTTTATCTGCAATCTGTCCGCGTTTATGCCGCCTATTGAAAATAACTGTTGATTAAGGCCTAATTTACTCACTATTATCATTTCAAGCTAACCACAACGCGGCACTATTGGAGACAGTATTAAGTGACATCAGTTTATGACTATGAACGCCAAATATTTGAAAAGGAAGGTATTCGTATTGTAATCCGGTCTAATGGGAATGGCATTGATCTTCCTGATTATGACTACAAAAGGCAAGCCTCCGATAGTACGCGATTAAGTGACTTTTTAGCCAACCGGATAGACTCCACATT
This sequence comes from Pantoea ananatis LMG 2665, assembly GCF_000710035.2. Taxonomy (GTDB): domain Bacteria; phylum Pseudomonadota; class Gammaproteobacteria; order Enterobacterales; family Enterobacteriaceae; genus Pantoea; species Pantoea ananatis. The sequence goes on from NZ_JMJJ01000005.1 coordinate 570,935, forward strand.
GGATGGCTTTAACCTGTCATACAGCGTGGTTTCTGGTGATGGTAATGCCTCTGTTCACGGCAATACTAAGTTGGAAAAACTAAGGGATAGCTATGAAAAATAAACCTTTTTTAATAGGAAATTGCGATGTTTAATGAACAGGATTATCAAGATGGCTGGACAAAACCTATTCAGCACCCAGTAACTGGAATTTGGTGTTATGGCGGTGCAGCACGAAATGTAAGAACCGCTATGTACGGTGGGAACAACGGTGTTGTTTCTATTGGATTCGGGTTGGGCGTAGCTTCTTTGCAACCCGTGATTAGCAGCTATCAAGTACAGCTTCAACAGTCACAGATGCAGCTCCAGCAGTCACAGCTACTGAATCAGCAAATGTTGTCATTATTTTCTCAGCTTCAAGCGAATAAACCATCTTGATCGTAATCAGTCCGGGCAGTAGACATAATTAACATTGTCTGCTGCCTAATCCTGTCGCCAGCTTAACTCTCTAACCTCTTCATTCGCTTTGCTGTCACGGCTTCTCTGATCGCTGTCTCCAGCCCTTTAGCCTGGATATGGTCAAACAGCGTTGTTCGTTTCATATCAAGCCAACGTGCAAGTGCCGAAAGGTTGATGATTGAATGATCGTCGCCTTTGAGCGGCATGGTCAGAACTGGCACAGAGCCAACACCAAGCAATAGCATTTAATTCCGAAAATTAACGGTTTAATGAGCCGAATAGGCATAGATATACACCCTTTTCAGCTATCTCGCCATGTGTCAGACCATGCGCCCGGCTCACCGCCTACAGTGAAAATCAACAACCAAACCTGCTAAGAATAAGCACAAACAGGCCTCTAACCCGCGCCAGCAAAGGAGGCGTTAAAACTATCGCCACGCAATGAAAAACATTAAATCAATGATGTTCTGATGCGTTGCTTGACCGGGAACGTTTTCCGCGTCCCGGATGGATTACGCCAAGCACGAAAAAAAATTTTTCTGGCTGGCCCCCTCACCTGACGGCCTGCCAGCCATACAGAGACTCGCTGATTTCTATGATTGTATCGCCTTGAATTGTTGGTAATCGCCTCGCTATGATGGCTTATGTGAAGCCTGACGGCCTATGATAATGGTGTCTGGAGTGATCACCGTTTTTGGCGACACTCTTAGTAGATGGGAGCGCCCGGATACGGCGAACCGTGAAGATAGCGACGACATACCGCACAACCGATAACCGAAATGACCAGCAGCCGAACCGCGAACCGTTGATCTCTTTGTTGATGACTTCATGCAGCCGCTGCCTAAAAATGAAGTAATGGAAATGTGCCGCCTGACGCCTGGAGACAATCAACGTACTGAAACCCGATATTCGGTGCCATGCGCCAAAAGTTGTGCAAAATTACTGAAAAGGTTTTCTTGCCAGCAAAGTGGCGCTACCAGTGGCGAACATGTGTGGAAATAAGCGTCATCGTGTCACCTTGTCTTGAAAGGCCCGCACAGACAAAAACACACAAACAGTGTGGTTATGGTAACATCTATTATGTTAAACGACTGCCGATTTAGCCCGATTTACCGGGCGGCTGAGTAATTTTTCCTGCTGTTGGTGTCGCTCTGCCAGGGGTCTGTGTTCATGCTCTGCCGATGCTATAAGCGCTCATTACAAGCTGATGTGAAGCCGTGCCGCAGTGCGCTTGGCGTGGGCATTATGCACCGCTGCGCGTCCAACTTCATGACGACACGAAACCGGGAAGAAACCCGAAAGGTAAATCACTGATATTTATCAAAAATAACATTTTAACCCACCTCATACTTTAAACAGCCTAACAAATTAGCCCATATGCTTAGTTAGCTAAACTCCTGTTAAGGCAGTGAATTGGCTTACTTAGTTGATTGAACCCATAAAAATAATTACTGTAACCGTGTAAAATATAATCTCACAACTTCACGTTCCACATTTGGGAACAATTTGACACAGCAGACAGAGAACACTATGATGTTCCCAGATTAGGAACAAATATGCGATTGTGTGGAAGAAACCATTTGGATGCATTAAAGCTGTCCAGTCCATCAAGCGTTGCTTGGATAAATTCATGGTTAGCAGATTTAGATTCTGTGATGTGGAAATCTATCCATGAAGTTAAAAATCATTATCCCAGTGCTTACAGTGCTGATGGACGTTCCTTCATATTCAAAGTTGATGGGTGTAATGCAGTAATTGAAACCATCATTGATTTCAACTTGTTAGTGGTGCTTGTTACCTCAACAAAGGTAATGTAATGGATATTAAAGTCATAAAAACAGAGCAACAGCATCAGGAGTACTTAAAGCAGATCCATTCTCTCATGCTTGCTATGCCTCCAATGCATTCAAAAGAGTATGAAGAACTTGAGTTGCTCATCACGATTGTTGAGGCTTACGAAAACGCCAAATATCCAATTGAACCACCAGATCCTATCGATGCAATCCTTTTTAGAATGCATGAGAAAGGACTCAAGCAGGTTGATCTTGTACCCTATTTGGGAACACGAAGTAGAGTTTCTGAGATTCTTTCTCGTAAGAGACCCCTAACCGTCTCTATGATCAAGGCGCTTTCAATTGGTCTTGGTATTTCAACCGATACATTAGTTGGCCTAAATTCAGATGGGCCGCCTTCCTCAGATGACAATATTGACTGGTCAAAATTCCCAGTAAAGGAAATGATTAGAAGAGGGTGGCTTCCAGATTTAGCGGATAAAGCAAAAAAAACAACAGAAGAATTAATTAAAGGATTTATCGATCAGGTTGGCTGGCAAGCAAGCAGCAATGTTTCTTTTAAGAGAACGCTCTCGGGCGATGCGTATTCACCTGCAACAAAATATGCTCTTTTTGCATGGGTCAGCAGAGTAGTTCAGCAAGCACGCACGCGGAAAAAAAATTTAGGCCTGTTCAACCATGAAGTTTTGTCTGCCAATTTCTTACGTGATTTAGCACAATTAAGCTGGTTTGAAAAAGGCCCATTATTGGCTATTGAATTTCTTGAAAAGCATGGCATCGCCATCGTGATTGAACCATGTTTAAAAGGCACAAGAATTGATGGTGCGGCTTTAAAAGATATCGATGGGCTACCTATAATAGGTTTGACGTTAAGGTATGACCGCTTAGATAACTTTTGGTTTACCTTGCTGCATGAAGTAGCACATATATGGAAGCATATTGATTCTAATGAAATTTTCTTGGACGACCTTGACTCAAATACCGATGATAGACAGGAGTCAGAAGCAAATAGACTTGCCAGAGAAGCATTTATACCAAGGTCAATATGGAAGAGAAGCCAAGTTTATTCATCCCCATCTAAAGAGGCAATTGACAGTCTCTCAAGAGAATTAAAAATCACACCTGCGATTATTGCAGGTCGGATACGGCGTGAAAGCGGAAATTATAGAATTTTTAACGACCTAATTGGTCAAGGTGAAGTAAAAGCATTATTGGTTCCGGCCTTCGATAACTAAACGCAGGAGAGTTATTATGTACCCTACATATGTACCTATTCTCAAAGCAAAAGCAGGTGAATTCGCCGCTTTAAAAAAACTGAAGGCTGCACACTCTGAAAAAATAGCACCTTTTTTTGAAATTCCTATTTTAGTTAGAAAAGAAAAAGAACCAAAATGGCTTATGGAATCAACACAGCCTTTAACTGATCACCTTCAAAGAACGGCAAAAAAGGTCGTAGCTTCATGTCAATCTAATGCTTTTTTCTTTGACATCACACAATGGAAAGCCGACTGCTACATTGAAACTGGTGAGCATGTACTAAGCTATCTTTACAGAGAACTTTCCAAAAGCGGCGCGATTATTCATCCTGTTGTGGGATTCGATAGATGGGATATTTTAGACTACCAAATAGCATTGAAAGATTTAAATATCCCTGATGGTAATAATTATTGCATTAGAATTGATTCCTCTTCAATTATTGAAGATTCTTACGATGTCGATTACTTCACTGAGACTCTTGAAACAATCATTGAAGAGCTTGGATTATCAAGCAAAGAAGTTATGATAATGCTTGACTTTGATGACGTCACAAACAAATCGGTTGAGTCGTTAAATGCTCATGTCAAGCATGTCTTAAATATTCTGTCCGATTATGATTTTTCGTGCATTATTATTTCAGGCGGTTCTTTCCCTGCGTTCATAAACAAAGCGGTTAAAGATGAGAACTCATCTGATTATGTAACGAGACGCGAGATTCACGTTTGGAAATCTTTCGTTGATGATTCAAAGCTACCGCTCATTTTCTCTGATTATGGTATCAGAAACCCCAAGGCAGAAGATGATATTATAGCACCAAATGCAAATGGTAAAATACGATATACTATCGAAGACAAATTCTTTGTTGTTCGTGGTTACGCTAAAAACAAAGACGAGAAATATAAGCAACTCCATGATTTATCTGAAAAAGTAGTTAAATCCTCTCACTATTTAGGCCCAGAGTTTAGTTGGGGTGATGAATGCATTCTCGCATGTAGTAAAAAAGAGATACTGGGTGGTAACACTGAATGGATCAGCTACGACACAAACCACCATATAAGTTATGTAGTAGAAGAGATTACTGAGTTCAATAGACTTAGAGTCGCTAAAAAGGCATTTACTATTTAAATAAAAAATGACGCCTTAATTGAAGGCGTCATTTTTTAAATTTTTTACACAAAAACATGACATAAATAAATATTGAAAGATAAAGCACATTTAAAAACCATCGTTTTATCAATAGTGCATTAGCCACAAGAATACAATTTAATTAATACTTGGTAGTTAGCCAACTCTCTTTAAAGATTTACTACCTCTACGCTAACACCTCCCCGTTCATATCGTAATTCAAATCTAAAAACCCTGTCGCATGTAACCTTTACTATCGTTCCAAAGAACCCTTCCGTTTCAATACCATCTACCCGCTCACATCCGTAACCAGCATATCGGATTTCATCTTGAACTTTTTTAGCCTCTGTTACTGCCACATTTTCACTTGCGGCGAAAACAGCAAAAGAGCAAAAGAGCAAAAGAGCAAAAGAGCAAAATATAATGTTTAAGGCAATGATTTTTAACATCAAAAAAATCTTTCACTAAAAGTAAATTTTAAAACTTCGAGTTGGGAGCCACTTTATTGATCGGTAAAAACGATCAATATTTTATAAATCAATCGGAAAAAGTGATCAATCTAATGATTAGTAATTTAGCTAACAATTCTATAAAGCAACATTTCCCAATCTGCATTAGGGTTCATTCAGTAAAGATAGGATTGGGTGAAAAACATTAGTGTGTGGAAGGACATAAGCGCGGATGCGGAAGAATGGGTAGAACAAAGGTGACTGCCTCAGCAATAGCTTTGCCCTCATGATGAACCTCGCTAAACCACGATACGAGGTTAGTTATCCACCAACTTCGCAGATTCAGCTTGAGAAGTTAAAATTAGTACCAGCCTAAACCATCGATCACGTAGCATACAGAAGATAATGGGAACGTATGTAAATAGCGTCTTGTAATCCCCGACCCGCTTTTCTCGTGGCCTACGGTTTGTTGCAAATGGAAAATATTTTCAACCCATCCAGCCATTGCAGCGGAGCAAACAGAATGACGGAAGCTATGCACAAGTCTACGTTGCCCAAAGTCGTCAAGGTACGGAATCCCAAGTTGATCTCGGACATCAACTAATACCTTGCCAATCTTCGGCATGTTCTTCCCCGCCACTGGCGAGAAGATTTTTTCTTTCCACTGACGATTCACAAAATCGAGGAAACCCCATTCAATTAACTTGGGATGAGTCGCAACCTGCCTTGTAGCATTTTCAGTTTTACCCTGCCCTCCTTCTGCTATCAGCAGATAGTGCCGCTGGCTATCTTCGTCAAATTTGACTTGTGACTTCTCAAGTTTGGCTATTTCTCCTCTTCTAGCTCCGGTATAAGCGAGCAGTAAAGTGATCCACTTCTCCCATCCATCAGACTGCTCAAGCGCCCAACCCACAAATTTACGCATTTCTGCCGCACTGTACGCTCCGAATCTTGCCTTTGTTGGTGCTGCAACAACTCCATCTGTTGGCGATTTTTTTAGGATGTCTTTGCTGTCAGTGAGAAAGGTTTTGAACAAAGATTTGTAGATTTTGAGATGTTTATGAATAGCCTCAGTTCCCACCAAATCTTCCGCTGGAACATCATCACATTCGATCAAATGCTGAATGGTCATTGAACGATATGGCTGAACAACTCGCTTCGGCAGATTTTCTACAATTTCCATCACTTGCTTTATGTCCTGCTTGGCGATTCCCGTAACATCAGTTTCCCCTCCTAAGACAACAAGCAACACTTCCATAAAACGCTCGTTGGCTTGGGCGATTGCTTTAGTCCAGTTACGTTCCTTCTCACATCTGTACATGTTCCATGCTCCAGCCAAAGTTAAAACTTCTGCTGATTCGGTAACTTGTTTTTGTTTCGCAACTACCAGGGGAGTGACAGTATCTCGGCGTTCATGCAGTTCTATTGGCTGAGTTTGAGCAAGACGGTGATCATCATCGAAAAATTGATGAGCTATCCATTGATCGGTTTGCTGTTTCAGGCGTTTGGATAAGTTTGAAAGACGAGCAGCAAATTGATCCGGCTGGATTGCACCGCTCTGCACCATGTGAATTACAGGGGAAGCAAACGACATTATCAAATGAGCTTGGGTGTGACTGTCTGTTTCCAGTGACTTACGAAAATATGTATTGCCCGGCAGGCGAAAACGGACGTAGTAAATCCCGTTGCGTGTGATGGTGTGACGAATAGTCTTGTGTCCCATTTGGTGAGCCTCTTTGAGATACGGCTGAACAAAACGGGACAGGCATTGAAAGTAATCATTTGATTTTTATCTGAATAATTGCCATGGCTACGCTGGCATTATCCAGATCAGGTAATACGGGTTTTTCTCAGCCTTCACAAAGAAGGGCACCCCGAGTCGTCAGGTAAATTCACTTTACCCGTTATCAGCATAAGGTTGCGCCACTGGCAAAGCAACCTTGCCCGCATCAAATCAGATCGTTTAATCCGGGTTTATATTCAACACGCCTTCTTGGGCTTATTCTCGAGATAACAATTATTTACTCAGAGTATCCTGATGAAAACTGGCCTCAGCCTGGTCGCATATTTTATAAAGCTGGCGTTACTCATGTCAGGATTGATGCTGGCATTTCAGGCGAGTGCCGCCCCCAGTTTTTCATGTGCGCATCCCAGCACAATCGAAAAGGTGATTTGTCAGAGCCAGACGTTATCGGCAAAAGATCGGTTAATGGCGCATTTTTTTGATCTCGCGAAAAAAAACGCCACGGCCGGACCTTCGGGGCTCATTACCGCACAACGGCAATGGTTAAAAAACCTGACTAAAATGTGTCTCACAGATCCTCAAGAAAAATGCATTGAAGGATATTACGATCATCGGCTTTTTGAACTCGCTGTCATGATTCTTTATACCCATCATGGCGAAGCCATTAAGCAAATCCGTAAAACACATCCCGAGTTAGTAAACATATACGAAGCGATTTATCAGTTTACTTCTCTTCCAGCAGGTTCAACCCGGCATAATAAGGTCACCGAACTCATTCGACCCGCTTTCGAAGTAACAGATAACCATATATTCGAAGATAAAATTCCTGATGCAGAAAGCGCAGCAGAAAATACCAACAACTTCGGCATGTTTCTCTGGCTCATTGCCAAAAATAATCCAGAATCACTTATTATCCCCTGCGAGGCATTTTTACGGCATCCACAAAATATCGTCTGGCTGGAACCGCTGGCCGGTGGTGCAATTGACAGCCGAACCCCCATCAGTGACTGCGAACAAACTCAGCCCACACTGCCGTTGTTTAAGCAATTTATTCATCTGGCGGAAGATGCCACCCCTGTTAGCACAGGGACCATTCGTTTTACAATTTATGCCATTACGCGGGCGGAAATGTCGGCCACGTTAAGTCACAGCATGAAGTATTTAAAGTCCATCCAATACGGAAAAAATAGCTTATCTGACGACGCACAGCAGTTTATCAAGCAGCATACTGAAGGCTACCAGAATAGCCTTATTGAGCTGGCACACTACTACCAACATGCGTTTAACATGCCGGCGGATACGGCGAATAGCGAAGCCAGACGTTCAATCACGATCCTGCTGAATAACATTACCGATGATGAGTAATAAAAAATGCAAAAAGACGATGAAGCACCATCTAATATCAAAGGCTTAATTAGCTTACCGCTGATTGTGATTATTGCACTTCTGATGATTATGGCTTATAAATCTTTGTCTTCTGGTACATTTATCTTTTCTTTAATAGGGGGCACTTTAATATTAATAAGTTGGGCAATGTGGTTAATATGCGAACTTGTTACATCTATTTGGGAACGCCGTTGGAAAGATGTCGCGAAAGTTATTTCCCTGCCATTCATTTTCGCTGGCTTAGTGTTCCTTTCTGTCACAGAATTTAACTATATCAAGTTATTTTTGATTTACCCTAGTTATTATCCCCTTTTTGATATTGCACAATACTACACTCATCAGCCAGTCATCATAAAATGGGATGAGTTTAATGAGGGATTTACCGATCTCGTCTATGCACCTGAAAGTCAGTGGCAAGCCGAGTGCATTTTTGACCGCTGTTCAAAAAAACGTGATCCCGAGCTTAGTATCGTGACCCAACCGTTGATTGGCCACTTCTATCTTCAGGATACGTTGTGGCGTTAACGCCTGTTCAACTGATCAAGGTCGTCATCACCTTATGGTTTCTCTCTGCAAAGCTTTGCGTTGATATGAAAAATTCTTCGCAACCTTTTGCATGATCTGGATCAACTCCCTTCCCTACAAAAAAAGGCTTAATGCTGCGGGCTAAAAATTCTCAAGTAATAGCAGTAGAGTTATTAACACTATTAAGTAATATTTTTCACCATTATTACATCGCCCGGAAGTTAACAAGCCTGCCTACAACATCGCAACAATAAGTATTCAAATAATATAGTTAAAAATTACCAGAACACTTCATCCTTTACAGGAAGCATGATGCGATTCTTAGCGCTTATTCCTCATCGTCACCGATGGACCGACATTAGCATCACCCGTCAGGGTGCGGTTTCTCCTTCTGGCCGATATTATTATTCCACCTATCTTTCTGCCCGCTGCCAACGTTGCGATACGGTTATCCATCGGGTTTATTACCGCGATATCAGTGATGATCAGGCGCGTCGCTGGCTGGGATGATCTGGCTGACCGCGCGCCCTGTTTTGCCAGGTTACGTGGTTGAAGCAATTTGATAGTCTTGCGGTTACTGAGTCACTGGATTGCTTACACTTATGCCATTCCTGCTGGATACACTAGGACACCAGATCTACCTTTCCGCCCCGCTATTTATCCTGATTTTTCTGGGATTCTGCCTTATCCGGTTTGGCAGATGGCCCGTTACCGTCAGCGAAGGCATGAACCGTTTTGTGTTCAATGTCGCCCTGCCCTGCATGCTGTTTCGCATCATGAGTGATTTTTATAACAGTCCACCGGTCGATGTACGCCTGCTGCTGGCGTTTTTTGGCAGTTGCCTGTTGGTCTTCATTGTGGGACGGATTGTCGCATCGCACCTGTTTCAGTTGGATGGCGTAGCCGGATCGGTTTTTGCCCTGGGCGGCGTGTTCTCGAACAACGTGATGCTGGGGATTCCGGTTGCTACCGTCCTGCTTGGTCAAGCGGCACTCCCCTCCGTCGCGCTGGTGCTGGTGTTTAACAGCCTGATTCTCTGGACCTTGCTGACGGTATCGGTGGAGTGGTCCAAACAGGGCAGTTTCTCACTGGGGGGTTTTAAACGAACCTTGATCAGCGTGCTGAAGAACCCATTAATCATCGGTATTTTGTCCGGCACGACCTGGAGTCTGCTACAGCGGCCGCTTCCCGTTATTGCCGCTGAACCCTTACGCATGCTGGCATCGATTGCCGCGCCTCTGTCCCTGATCACCCTTGGCATGAGCCTGGCGCACTACCGGATTCGGGAAGGCTTAAAAGAGAGTTACACCATCTGTGCGTTGAAACTGATTCTGCAACCGCTGTGCGTCTGGGCTATTGCCTGGCTGACCGGGTTACCCGCGCTGGAAAGCAAAGTGGTAGTGCTGCTGGGATCCATGGCGGTGGGCGTGAACGTCTATCTGATGTCGCAGAAATTTAATGTGATAACCGGACCGACGGCCGCGAGCATGCTGTTTTCCACGCTTTTTGCTGCCATAACTACACCATTATGGATGATGCTGATGACGCTGGCCGGATATTAAAAAGCCCCGCAACACAGGTTACAGGGCTTTCGTCTTACGCGTAAAACTTAGTGCGCAGGCTGGGTGCGAATCAGGTAATCAAACGCGCTCAGTGAGGCTTTTGATCCTTCACCGCTGGCGATGATGATCTGCTTATAAGGAACGGTGGTGCAGTCCCCTGCGGCGAAAACGCCTTTCAGGCTGGTTTCGCATTTCGCATCGATCATGATTTCGCCCATCTTGTTGCGCTCAACCGCACCTTCCAGCCAGTTGGTGTTAGGCAGCAGACCGATCTGCACGAAAATGCCCGACAGCGCCAGCTCATGAGTAGTCTGGTTAGTGCGATCCAGATATTGCAGGCCCGTCACCTTACTGCCATCGCCTTTCACTTCCGTGGTTTGTGCATTCAGAATCACATCCACGTTTTTCAGGCTGCGCAGTTTGTCCTGCAGCACTTTATCTGCACGCATTTCACTGGCGAACTCCAGCAGCGTCACGTGTTCAACAATGCCCGCCAGATCGATTGCGGCTTCTACGCCGGAGTTACCGCCGCCAATGACCGCCGTGCGTTTGCCTTTAAACAGCGGGCCGTCGCAGTGTGGGCAGTACGTCACGCCTTTGGTGCGATATTGCTCTTCGCCAGGCACGCCCATGTTGCGCCAGCGCGCACCGGTGGCAAGAATGATACTGCGCGATTTCAGCACCGCGCCGGAGGCCGTTTCAATAGCGTGCAGGCCGCCTTTCACCGCTGAGGGAATCAGTTTAATCGCGCTCTGGCTGTCAATGATGTCAACGTTGTAATCATCCACGTGAGCGCGCAGGGCACCGGCCAGTTTGGGCCCTTCCGTTTTCTGTACGGAAATGTAGTTTTCAATATCGACTGTATCCAACACCTGTCCACCAAAGCGCTCGCCCAGTAACGCGGTGCGAATCCCTTTACGTGCGGAGTAGATAGCCGCGGCGGCGCCCGCCGGACCGCTGCCCACGATCAGAACCTCGTAAGCCTCACGCTTGTTCAGCTCTTCTGCGGCACGCTTATCTGCATTGGTGTCGACTTTGCTGACAATCTCCGCCAGGCTCATGCGGCCCTGACCGAATTCTTTGCCATTCAGATAGACAGCGGGCACGCCCATCACATTGCGTTCCTGAATTTCATTCTGGAACAGGCCACCGTCAATGGCGGTGTGACTGATACGTGGGTTTAACACCGCCATCAGGTTTAATGCCTGCACCACATCCGGACAGTTGTGGCACGACAGTGAATAATAGGTTTCGAAATGGAAATCCCCATCCAGCGCCGCAATCTGGTCGAGCAGGCTTTGCGCTTCTTTAGAGGGATGCCCACCGGTCTGTAGCAGTGCCAGTACCAGTGAGGTAAATTCATGACCCAGCGGCGAACCGGCAAAACGCGGCCCCTGATCAGCGCCTGGGTTAGTAATTAAAAACGAGGGCTTACGCACCTGACGATCGTTCTCTTCACGAAAGCTGACCTTGTCTGACAGGCTCGCGATATCGACCAACAAATTGCGAATCTCCGTTGATTTCGCGCCATCATCCAGCGTCGCAATCAACTCCACAGGCTTGGTGAGTTTCTCAAGATAGGCTTTGAGCTGTGTTTTTAAATTAGTATCAAGCATAGTGAGTTCCTGGTCAAAAAATCGGGTGCCGCAGCACCCGATGAGAAAATGATCGACGTATCGATGCGAAATTAGATTTTGCCAACCAGGTCCAGAGACGGTGCCAGAGTGGCATCACCTTCTTTCCATTTCGCCGGGCACACTTCACCTGGGTGAGACGCCACATACTGTGCCGCTTTCACTTTGCGCAGCAGATCAGAGGCGTCACGGCCGATACCTTCAGCAGTGATTTCTACTGCCTGGATCACGCCCTGTGGATCAACGATAAACGTACCACGATCCGCCAGACCTTCGTCTTCGCGCATGATGTCGAAGTTGCGGGTCAGCGCGCCAGTTGGGTCACCAATCATCGCATATTTGATTTTCGCGATGGTGTCGGAAGAACCGTGCCAGGCTTTGTGGGTAAAGTGGGTATCGGTAGACACGGAATAGATGTCCACGCCCATTTTCTGGAACTCTTCGTAGTAATCCGCTACGTCGCCCAGTTCGGTTGGGCAAACGAAAGTGAAGTCAGCAGGATAGAAGAAGAAAACACTCCATTTACCTTCAACGTCTTTCTCGGTTACATCAATGAATTCGCCGTTTTTGAATGCGCTGTTTTTGAACGGCTTAATTTTGGTATTGATAATGGACATGTGATGGCCTCCTTTAGAATATGTGATGCAGATTACAAATTTTTCGGGCCAACATCTAATAAGCCCTCGTTATCAATAAAATAAACGAAAGCTATCAAACGCCGATCGTCTTGATCTTTCAGGGAAAAAACCGACTTTACGGCGGCAACGCTCGCTGCGAAATCACGTTTTACTTGCTTATGCGTGAAATCCAGCGCCTGAAATTCACCACCCGTTCCTGTCTCCCCGAAAGGCACCGCCCAGCAGTGTACAGTGAAAGAGATGACATTTGTTCTGCTTTTGCTTTTTTGGCAATCCCTGCCATGTTTGTTAAAAAGGATTAATGGAGCGCGATGTGCATATTCGACCGTTTACTGAGGCTGACCGCCCTTTTCTGCGAACCTTGTATCTGGCGGCACGCCGCCATAACTGGGACTGGATTGAAAACGAGGACTGGCAGCTTGAAGATTTCGATCAGATCATCCCCGGCGAGACGATTCTGGTTGCAGAACTGGACGGTCATCGGGTGGGGTTTGCCGGGCTGATGGAAAACGATAATTTTCTGCACAGCCTGTATGTCGATCCGGCTTATCAGGGCCGTGGCGTAGGCAGCGCGCTGCTTAATGAGGTTCAGGGGCGCTTCACCTCAACGGGCGCGCTAAAGTGCCTGGAAATGAACAAAGCCGCACAAACATTTTATTTGCAGCGCGGCTGGAAAATCATTTCTCAGGGTGAGAGCGAACAGGGGAATTATGTGCTGATGCACTATCCTCAGCCATCGCTCTACACCAGCGAGGCCAGCGGGCGTTAAAGCGCGCGAAACGCGATATCGCCCGGAATCACCTCGCCCTGCCAGTAGAGCTGAGCCGCCACCCGGCCGGCAAGCTGGCGATAAAGTGCCGCGAACTCGCTGTGTGGACGACGGATCACAGTGGGTTCGCCATCGTCGAGGTCTTCACGCAGGTGAATATGCAACGGTAGCTGCGCCAGCAGCCGGGTACCATAGTCATCCACCAGCCGTTGCGCGCCGCCGGTGCCAAAGATTGGCTCGTGATGGCCGCACTCGCTGCAAATATGAATACTCATATTTTCCACAACGCCCAGTACCGGCACGTTCACCTTCTCAAACATTACCATCCCCTTACGCGCGTCGATAAGCGCAATATCCTGCGGCGTGGTGACCACCAGCGCGCCGGTGACCGGTACGCTTTGCGCCAGCGTAAGCTGAATGTCGCCGGTGCCCGGCGGCATATCCAGCACCAGATAATCCAGCTCTGGCCACTGGGTTTCGGTAAGCAGCTGCATGAGCGCTTTACTGGCCATCGGGCCGCGCCAGACCATCGCATTATCATCTGTTACCAGATAACCGATGGAGTTGGTTGCCAGCCCGTGCGACATAACAGGGGCCATATGCTTACCGTCTGGCGACGTTGGCCGCTCTTTTTCACACCCCAGCATGTTGGGCACGGACGGGCCATAAATGTCGGCGTCCAGAATGCCTACGCGTGCCCCTTCTGCGATTAACGCCAGGGCCAGATTAACTGCCGTGCTCGATTTACCCACGCCGCCTTTGCCAGAGCTGACGGCAATAATGTTCTTCACGCCGTTAACGCCGGGATGATTTTTAACCCGCTTCAGGGTGGCGATATCATGACTGAGACGCCAGTCGATAGCCTGCGCGCCACTGAGGCGCAGCAGCTCAGCACTGGTTTCTGCTTTCACCTCTTCAAACGCCCCGTTCCAGGCGAACGGCATCAGCAGTTCAATGTGCAGCGTGCCGTCCAACAGGGCTACGTGGTGTAACGCCTTGAGTGCAATGAGGTTACGTTGAAGCGTCGGATGTTCAAAGCCGCTCAGTACGCCGGCCACAACGGCGCGTAAAGCTTCTGGTGTATGCGGTTCCCGGGATTGCGCTGTCATCCCCACTCCTTTTTCTGCTAGGCCTGCGCTGTGTTTCAGCGATGTACTAACAATACTATCAGATGCCGATCGTTTCGCGGGCTGTCGCGCACGGGAAATCCCTTATGTTTACGCGGCTGTGCCCATCGGTTACCATCTAAGCCCGTTTTTTTACTTAACTGAAAGCTACGCAAACTATGACTCAAGTCGCTAAAAAAATTCTGGTAACCTGCGCCCTGCCTTACGCAAACGGCTCAATTCATCTCGGCCACATGCTCGAGCATATCCAGGCGGACATTTGGGTGCGTTATCAGCGAATGCGTGGCAATCAGGTTTATTTCATCTGCGCCGATGACGCTCACGGTACGCCGATCATGCTGAAAGCCCAGCAGTTGGGTATTGCGCCGGAGCAGATGATTGCTGAAATGAAGCAGGAGCATGAAACAGATTTCGCCGGTTTCAACATCAGCTATGACAATTACCATTCCACGCATGGCGATGAGAACCGTGAGCTCGCCGGGCTGATTTACGGCCGCCTGAAAGAGAACGGTTTCATTAAAAACCGGACCATCTCTCAGCTGTACGATCCGGAAAAAGGCATGTTCCTGCCTGACCGTTTTGTTAAGGGAACCTGCCCAAAATGTAAGTCACCTGACCAGTACGGCGATAACTGCGAAGTGTGCAGCGCGACCTACAGCCCGACTGAACTGATCGATCCGAAATCTGTGGTGTCGGGTGCAACACCCGTGCTGCGTGATTCCGAGCATTTCTTCTTCGATCTCCCCTCGTTCAGTGAGATGTTGCGTGCCTGGACCCGTTCTGGCGCACTGCAGGAGCAGGTCGCGAACAAAATGCAGGAGTGGTTCGAATCCGGTCTACAACAGTGGGATATCTCGCGCGATGCGCCATATTTTGGCTTCGAAATCCCTGGCGCGCCGGGCAAATATTTCTACGTCTGGCTGGATGCGCCTATCGGCTACATGGGATCCTTTAAGAACCTGTGTGATAAACGTGGCGATATTAACTTTGACGAATTCTGGCAGCAGGATTCCACCACGGAGCTGTATCACTTCATCGGTAAAGACATTGTCTACTTCCACAGCCTGTTCTGGCCGGCCATGCTGGAAGGCAGCGGTTTCCGCAAGCCGACTAACCTGTTCGTGCACGGCTACGTCACCGTCAACGGTGCAAAAATGTCGAAGTCGCGTGGAACCTTTATCAAAGCCAGCACCTGGTTACAGCACCTGGATGCCGACAGCCTGCGCTACTACTATGCGGCCAAGCTCTCTTCGCGCATTGATGACATCGACCTGAATCTGGAAGATTTTGTTCAGCGCGTTAACGCCGATATCGTTAACAAAGTAGTGAACCTGGCCTCACGTAATGCCGGTTTTATCACCAAACGCTTTGACGGCAAGCTGTCAGCTGAGCTGGCCGATCCGGCGCTGTATCAAACCTTCCTGGACGCATCTGAGAAGATTGGTGAGGCCTGGGCCAGCCGTGAATTTGGCCGTGCCATTCGTGAAATCATGGCGCTGGCCGATCTGGCTAACCGCTATGTGGATGAGCAGGCGCCGTGGGTGGTGGCGAAGCAGGAAGGCCGCGATGCAGACCTGCAGGCCATTTGCTCGATGGGCATTAACCTGTTCCGGGTGCTGATGACCTGGCTGAAACCGGTCATGCCGTCGCTGAGCGCGCGCGCCGAAGCGTTCCTGAACACTGAGCTGCACTGGGATGCCATTCAGCAACCGCTGCTGAACCATCAGGTTGCGCCGTTCAAGGCCCTGTATGGCCGAATCGAAATGGCGAAGGTCGACGGCCTGATTGAGGCGTCAAAAGCGGATGCGGCAGACGCCAATAAACCCGCGGCGACCGGCCCGCTGGCCGATGCGCCGATTGGCGATACCATTACCATTGATGATTTTGCCAAAGTCGATATGCGCGTGGCGCTGATTGAGAAAGCGGAATTCGTCGAAGGCTCGGACAAGCTGCTGCGTCTTGAACTGGATCTGAGCGGCGAGAAGCGCCAGATTTTCTCCGGTATTCGTGCGGCCTATCCCGATCCGGCGGTACTGGTTGGCAAAATGACCATTATCGTGGCCAACCTTGCGCCGCGTAAAATGCGGTTTGGCGTGTCAGAAGGCATGGTGCTGTCTGCCGGTCCCGGCGGCAAAGATCTGTTTGTCCTGTCCGTAGACAGCGGCGCGGTGCCCGGCATGCCGGTGAAATAGTCCGTTGGCCATCCTCTGCGGTTTACCGCCGGGGATGGCGCTTCAGCCACACCGCTGATTGCTGGCGGGCCTGACCGTTAGTGCGTATGATAAACCCCGTTAAAAACAGGAGCCTGTCATGCACACCGTGCTAACGATGAGTTGGCGTTATCTGCGCGCTTTTATCATTATCTATCTTTGCTTATATGCCGGAAACGGCGTGGCCCTGCTGCTGCCCATCACCCTGCCCGGCAGCATTATTGGCATGCTGATTCTGTTTGCACTGCTTGCGTCGCAAATCCTGCCCGTGCGTTGGGTCAAACCGGGTTGCCATCTGATTATTCGCTATATGGCGCTGCTGTTTGTGCCCATCAGCGTTGGCGTCATGAATTACACCGATATTCTTACCGCGCAGTTCGGTCCTGTTGTGGTCTCCTGTCTTGTCAGTACCTTCGCTGTCCTGGCCATTGTAGGGTTAAGCGCGCATAAGCTGCATTCGCGCCCCGTGATCAAAGGGGGCAACGATGAGTGATATCTGGTGGTCGTTGCCCCTCACTGTCGGGGCTTTTTTGCTGGCGCGCAAGCTGGCGGCAACGCTGAAAATTCCCTTGCTGAACCCACTTCTGGTCTCCATGGCGGTGATTATTCCCCTTCTGCTGTTACTGCACATGCCTTATGCCCGCTACTTCGCAGGCAGCGAGATACTGAATCAACTGTTGCAGCCCGCCGTCGTGGCCCTGGCGCTGCCGCTGTATGAGCAGATGCATCAAATTCGCGCTCGCTGGAAATCCATTATTGGCGTCTGCATGATTGGCAGCCTGACGGCGATGATTTCAGGCACCGCCATCGCGCTGTGGATGGGCGCCACACCAGAAATCGCCGCCACGATTTTGCCGAAATCGGTTACCACGCCGATCGCCATGGCGGTTTCAGCCTCACTGCACGGCATTCCCGCCATCAGCGCAATTTGTGTCCTGATTGCGGGCGTACTGGGCGCCGTGTTTGGTCATATGTTGCTTAATCTGCTGGGAGTGAAAAGCAAAGCCGCACGCGGGCTGGCGATTGGCAATGCCTCGCATGCGTTGGGCACGGCCAGGGCAGCGGAACTTGATTTTCAGGAAGGTGCCTTCAGCTCGCTGGCGCTGGTGATCTGCGGCATCATCACGTCGTTGCTCGCCCCCTTTATTTTCCCGCTGCTGCTGCACTGGTTTGGCTAAAACTTTGGGAGAGATCTCGCAAAGTTGAAAACTGTAAGACATGTTGCATTGTCAGAGAGACAGAGATCACATATAAACCGATGTCTGGCACATTGCCCTGATGATTGAATGAGGCTTCCATGCATCCACGTTTCCACTCTGCTTTTGAAGTACTTCCAGCCACTCTGCAAACCGCGCTGCGTCCGGTGCTGAGCGAGCCGGGATTTGACGCGATGCTGCAGGCCGATCAAGTCACCTTGTTGCAAGAGCAAACTCAACTGGATGCCGATGCGCTGGCGCTGGCGCTTCTGCCGGTTGCCGCTGCCTGCGCGGTTGCCACGCTTTCACATTTTAACGTCGGCGCGATTGCGCGCGGCGTCAGCGGCAACTGGTATTTCGGCGCCAATATGGAATTTGCCGGCGCGACCATGCAGCAAACCGTTCATGCTGAACAGAGCGCCGTCACCCATGCCTGGCTGCGCGGTGAATCCCGTCTGGAGACCATTACTGTCAATTACACCCCCTGCGGTCACTGTCGCCAGTTTATGAATGAACTTAACAGCGGCACAGATATTCGCATTAGCCTGCCGCAGCGCGCGGTGCATACGTTGGCGCACTATCTGCCTGACGCATTCGGCCCAGGCGATCTGAATATCACCGAACGCCTGATGGATGATGTGGACCAGGGTTATGTTGCAACGGGCGATGCGCTGTCTCAGGCCGCCGTTAAGGCGGCTAATCGCAGCCATGCGCCTTACAGTCGGGCGTTCAGCGGGGTGGCGTTACAGACCGCCTCCGGCCGGATTTTCAGCGGACGCTATGCAGAAAACGCCGCCTTCAATCCCAGCCTGCCCCCTTTGCAGGCCGCGCTGATTCTACTGAATATGGCGGGGGAATCCTGCCACGATATTCAGGCCGCCGCATTAGCCCAGACGCCGCAGCCAGCCCTGGATCAGTTCTCTGCAACTCAGGCCACCCTGCACGCCCTGGGTTGCGATAACCTGACGCACCTTACGCTGGCAAAAGCGTAAGGTGAGGCACGGTTTTAAACAGTTTCTAAATCTTTTATTTACAAAAGCTGTACATCGGCCAGAAATTTCATAGGATCTGGCGCCAGGTCTTCGTCATCACAATAAAACTGGCGTCACCCTACTCTTTGATTATTGCGCCAGGAAAACTTGCAACCGGAGCATGACTGCATGGAACTCGAATACGAAAGTAAACGCCCGCTATATATTCCTTATGCTGGCCCTATATTGCTGGAATTTCCGCTGCTGAATAAAGGCAGTGCCTTCAGCATCGAAGAGCGCAATGAATTTAACCTCAATGGCTTACTGCCAGAAGCGGTAGAATCCATCGAAGAGCAGGCAAAACGCGCATGGCGTCAGTTTCAGGACTTCAAAAACAACAACGATAAACATGTCTACCTGCGCAACATTCAGGATACCAACGAAACGCTGTTTTATCGTTTGCTGGACAACCATCTCGAAGAGATGATGCCGATTATCTACACGCCAACCGTCGGTGCCGCCTGCGAACACTTCTCAGAAATTTATCGCCGCGCGCGTGGCGTGTTCATCTCCTATCCCAACCGTGCGCACATCGAAGACATGCTGCAAAACGCCACCAAACAAAATGTGAAAGTGATTGTGGTCACTGACGGTGAGCGCATCCTTGGCCTGGGCGATCAGGGCATCGGTGGCATGGGCATTCCAATCGGTAAGCTGTCACTGTACACCGCCTGTGGCGGCATCAGCCCGGCTTATACCCTGCCGGTGGTGCTGGATGTGGGCACCAATAACCAGCAGCTGCTCAACGATCCGCTGTACATGGGCTGGCGCCATCCCCGTATCACGGGCGAAGAATATGACGAGTTTGTAAACGAGTTTATTCAGGCCGTGAAACGCCGCTGGCCAAAAGTGCTGTTGCAGTTCGAAGATTTTGCACAGAAAAACGCCATGCCACTGCTGGAGCGCTATCGTGACGAAGTGTGCTGCTTCAATGATGACATTCAGGGTACCGCTGCGGTCACCGTTGGCACCCTGATTGCCGCGAGCCGTGCAGCAGGCAGCCGCCTGTGCGAGCAGAAGGTTGTCTTCCTGGGCGCGGGTTCAGCCGGTTGTGGTATTGCCGAACAGATCATCGCACAGATGAAATCGGAAGGTCTGAGCGACGACGAAGCCCGTCGTCGCGTCATGATGGTGGATCGCTTTGGTTTGCTGACCGACAAACTGCCTAACCTGCTCGATTTCCAGAGCAAGCTGGTGCAGAAAAGCGACAACCTGAAAGACTGGGATACCTCAAATGATGCGATCTCACTGCTGGACGTGGTGCGTAACGCACAGCCAGACATCTTAATCGGTGTGTCAGGTCAGCCTGGGCTGTTCACAGAAGAGATCATCCGTGAGATGCACAAGCACTGCAAACGTCCAATCGTGATGCCGCTTTCTAACCCAACGTCTCGCGTTGAGGCCACGCCGGCAGACATTATTGCCTGGACCGATGGTGCCGCCCTGGTCGCTACCGGTAGTCCGTTCTCACCGGTTTCGTGGAACGGTAAGACCTACCCGATCGCGCAGTGTAATAACTCCTACATCTTCCCTGGCATTGGCCTGGGCGTGATTGCGTCTGGCGCATCGCGTGTCACCGATACCATGCTGATGACGGCCAGCCGTGCTCTTGCGGATTGTTCACCGCTGGTGAACGATGGTGAAGGCCCGGTTCTGCCTGAAATTAAAGATATTCAGGGCGTGTCGAAGATTATCGCGATGGAAGTGGGCAAAGCTGCCCAGCTCGCGGGCGTCGCGGTGGTGACTTCAGAAGACGTGCTCTCACAGTCTATCGCCAATAATTTCTGGCTGCCTCAATACCGCCACTACCGCCGTACCTCTATCTAAAAACTCGGCGCTGGATCCCTGCGGATCCAGCGCTGCTTAAATTTACACCAGCCAGACGGGGTAAACTTGCTTAGCGGGTGACGCTCAAGTAGCCTTGTCCCACCCAAACTTCGGATCTCGAGTGCTCAGGCGCATGTTGAAACGCGTTTTCATTGCTCTGCTTTTCATCATCTTAACGATGGTGGCGACGGCGCTCGGCCTGGACCGCTGGATCAGCTGGAAAACGGCACCCTATATCTATGACAACCTTGCATCCCTTCCCCACCGTCAGGTCGGGGTGGTACTGGGCACGGCCAAATATTATCGCACCGGCGTGATTAACCAGTATTACCTGTACCGCATGCAGGGCGCGCTTAACGCCTATAACAGTGGAAAGGTGAACTACCTGCTGCTGAGCGGGGACAATGCGCAGCAAAGCTACAACGAACCCATGACTATGCGGCGCGATCTCATCAAAGGTGGCGTCGATCCTGCTGATATTGTGCTGGACTATGCGGGCTTCCGTACGCTGGATTCTATCGTCCGTACGCGTAAGGTATTCGATACCAACGACTTTATTATCATTACCCAACGTTTTCACTGCGAACGGGCGCTGTTTATTGCCCTGCACCTGGGGATCCAGGCGCAGTGCTATGCGGTTCCGTCTCCTAAAAATATGCTCAGCGTACGAATGCGTGAAGTCGGTGCGCGGCTGGGTGCGCTGGCCGATCTGTTTTTACTGAAGCGCGAACCGCGTTTCCTTGGCCCGCTGGTGCCGATCCCGGCTGTACATGAAGTTCCTGAAGATGCACAGAGCTATCCTGCCGTGACGCCAGAACAGCTACTGGAACTGGAACAGAAACGCCGCCAGTAATTCACCCCGTTTACCCGCGTTTTAGTAACAGATAAGCCCGGAATGGCTTATGGCTCCCCCCCCTTGCCCGCCTGATGCTGCTGTCAGAAATGAAACGGGAAGGCTGCGGCGACGTCCGCCAGCCAATTCAGGGTTGCGCACCCGTGACGTTGCGCCGGTGCCATGAAAGAAACAGCGCCCCGACGATGAGCGAACCCCACAAACCGCGTAAAAGGGCGCAAAAAAAGCGGCCCTGAGGCCGCTTACATCATTGCCACTGCTGTTATTTTTTACGCGAGTACTTCAACGAGTCGAGCGCCACAGCGAAGATAATGATGCCGCCCTTGATGATGTACTGCCAGTAAGGGTTGATACCGATATAGGTCAAACCGTAGTTGATGACGGTGAAGATCAGCACCCCGGTCACCACACCGGCCACCGTACCGACACCACCGGCAAAGGACACGCCACCGACTACGCAGGCTGCGATAGCATCCAGTTCATACATGAAACCGAGGTTATTCGTGGCTGAGCCGATACGACCCGCTTCCAGCATACCGCCGAAGGCATAAAACACGCCTGACAAGGCATAAATCAGGATCAGGTTCAGGTTAACGTTCACACCTGACACTTTTGCCGCTTCCGGGTTACCCCCGATAGCAAAAATGTTTTTACCAAAGCGCGTTTTGTTCCACAGAATCCAGACAAACACGACAGCAATCGCTGCATAGAAGGTGATGTAAGACAGTTTGAAATCACCGAAACGAAGGAAGCCTTGTGTGAAAGTTGAGAAGCCATCATAGAAGCCCGCAATCGGTGAGGCCCCAACGAAGTCGTAATACAGTGAGTTAATGCCATAAACGATGATCATGGTACCCAACGTAGTGATAAAAGGCGTCACTTTCAGATAGGCAATAATGACACCATTCACCAGACCAATAACGGCACCAATCACACAAACAATCAGGATAACGACCGGAATCGGCACGGTTTCCAGATGCGGAAACACTTTGTTGACGTTATCCATGGATTGCAGCAATGAGGCGGCTACAATGGCGGCCAGCCCCACCTGACGCCCGGCAGACAGGTCAGTACCCTGGGTCACAATCAGCCCCGCCACGCCCAGCGCGATAATAATACGCACCGAAGACTGGGTCAGAATGTTACTCAGGTTCATTAAACTTAAAAATGTCGGATCCTGGAAAATAATAACAGCCAGTAGTACCAGCAGTACGACATAAATGCCGCCCTCTTTCAGCCAGGTTAGCGCATTCTTTTTTGTAGTCGCTTTCATGTTAACAGCCCTTACTTCATTAAAGGTGTAATGACGCTAAACGCAATATTTCGTTCTGCGTGGTCGTTTTCGTATCAACAATGCCGGCGACCAGACCGTTACTCATTACCAGAATACGATCGGTGATGCCCAGCAACTCTGGCATTTCGGAAGAGATAATAATGATGCCCTTTTCCTTCTTCGCCAGCTCAGCCATCAGCTGATAAATTTCGAATTTGGCCCCCACATCAATACCGCGCGTGGGTTCATCAAGCATTAAGATTTCAGGCTGAGTCAGCAACCAGCGACCAATAATGACCTTCTGTTGGTTACCACCAGAAAGTGAACCAATTTGCGTATGATGCCCTGGCGTTTTTACCCGCATAGCGTCGATAACCCATTGGGTATCGCTTTTCATGCGTTTATTATCCAGCAGACCAATACTGTTCTTATATTTTTTGATATTGGATATCAGGGAATTAAATCCAATATCCAGAAAAGCGTAAATACCGGTAGAACGACGCTCTTCAGTTACCAGCGCAAAACCATGGTTAATGGCTTCATTGGCGGTATGATTGTTAATCGTTTTACCATGCAGTTTAATTGTGCCGCCCGATTTTTCGCGAATGCCAAACAGCGTTTCAACGATATCGGTACGTTTTGCACCCACTAACCCGGCAATGCCGAGTATCTCCCCTTTACGTAAATCAAAAGAAATATCGCGAATTGAGGGCTGACGCAGCGAGGTCAGATTGCGCACCTCCAGAATGGTTTCACCCGGAACATTGGTGCGATCCGGGAAGCGCTGACTGAGAGAACGCCCAACCATCATGGAGATGATCTTATCCATATCCAGCCCTTCAAGCGGCTGAGTCACAATCCACTGGCCATCACGCAGGATGGTAATTTCATCGCACAGCTGGAAAATTTCTTCCATTTTATGCGAGATGTAAACAATTCCGCAGCCGCGATCTTTGAGCTTACGAATAATCGTGAACAGATGATTAACTTCTTTTTCGGTTAACGAAGAAGTCGGTTCATCCATGATCACGATTTTGGCGTCATAGGAAAATGCTTTGGCAATCTCAATCATCTGCATTTGCGAGACGGAGAGATGGGCGACTTTATCACGCGGATCGATATTAATATCCAGCTCGTCGAAAATCGCTTTGGTATCACGGTACATTTTGTCCTGATCGACAAAAACGCCTTTGCGTGGATAACGCCCAAGCCACATGTTGTCCATCACGGTACGCTGTAATACCAGGTTTAATTCCTGGTGCACCATCGACACGCCGTTTTCCAGCGCTTCTTTGGAGCTTTTGTAATCTATTTCCTGCCCTTGAAAAAGAATGCTGCCTGTATCTTTTTTATAGATACCAAATAAACACTTTAACAATGTCGATTTACCAGCGCCGTTTTCACCCATTAGTGCATGAACGGAGTGAGGCCGCACTTTTAAATTAACGTTGTCGAGAGCTTTCACGCCGGGAAATGATTTACTGACGTTGGTCATTTCCAGCAGATATTCGCGCTGCGCGGTCGTATTATCACTGGCCATAATTTACCTGGCTACAAAACGGTGATGACATAAAAAAGGCGCAGCAGCTGCCGCGCCCGTCTGCAAAGAGTTATTTCTGGAACTGAGACAGGTTTTCCTGATCAACCGGTACATAAGGTACGCGTACGATCTTATCAACCATCTTGAAGTTGGTGCCTGCCGTCGCCGGTTTGCCATCTGCAAGGTTCTTGGCCATGTCGATGGTGGCTTTCGCCTGGTTTTCCGCGTCATTCAGCACGGTACCGGCCATTGCGCCTGACTTAACCAGCGCCAGTGCTTCAGGTAACGCATCCACACCGAAGACCGGGATGGAAGACATGTTGTGTGCTTTCAGCGCTTCTACGGCACCCATTGCCATGGCATCGTTGTTGGCGATAACCACTTCGATTTTCTTGGCGTTAGGACCTGACAGCCAGGCGTCCATCTTATCTTTCGCCTGAGCGGTATCCCACATTGCCGTATCCATCGCTAACTGCTGGGTTTTAACACCGTCTTTGTTCAGCGTATCGATAACGTATTTGGTACGCGCTTCCGCATCCGGATGGCCCGGCTCGCCTTTCAGCAGAACGAACTGAATCACACCATCTTTATTCAGGTCCCAGGCCGGGGTTGCTTTCCAGTGCTTCTCAATCAGTTTGCCCTGAATCACACCCGACTCTTTTGAGTCAGTACCCACGTAGTAAGCTTTGTCATAGCTGGCCAGCACTTTCGCGTTTGGCTCTTTGTTGAAGAACACCACGGGAATGTCGTTAGCACGGGCTTTCTGGACAACCACCGCGGCCGCGGCCGGATCGACCAGGTTAATTGCCAGCGCTTTCACGCCTTTTGCCATCAGCACGTCAATTTGATCGTTCTGTTTAGACTGGTCGTTCTGCGAGTCATTCATCAGCAGCTGAATACCGCCCAGCGTCTTGGCTTCTTTCTCGATATCTTTACGTACCATCGACATGAAGTTGTCGTCGTATTTGTAAATGGTTACGCCGATACGCGTGTCAGCGGCATGCGCCGTTGCACCAAACATCATGCTGGCAACCAGTGCTGTGAGCGTGAAAACCTTCTTATTCATGGTATCTCCGGTTTTTTTGCAGGGTCTTTTTTTGTTCTGCCGCGCAGATGGCGTTAGAACATCAGGTAGAATTATTCGGCGAGGCAGGATGCGCTCTCTATCAGGCTGAGCCACTGCTGTGCCATGCAAAACTCAACTTCCGTGACTTCCGTGTAGGCTACTGCATCCATAGTGCGTGTCATGAACCATGTAAACCGGCGACCAGGCCGGTGCCCTCAACAGGAGAGTGGCGTTACATAATGTTTCAGTACTGTAAGACGCTGCCATCATAGTGATAGCAATGTTAATTAACTGTGAATACAATCACAGATTGAAAACGGTTACATCGTGGAATCGCCTGAATTAGTGACGGACTCCACAATTTGCTTTTGCGCTACGGAATGGCGGCGTACCAGCGTCGGCATAAAGATGTGTTTTGCACTGCTGTCGATACAGCCCGCGGCCCCCTGAAGCGCCAGCTCCGTGGCAAGTTTTGCCATTGAAACAATGGGATAGCGAACGGTGGTCAGCTGCGGATCGGTGTATCGTGAAATCGGAATATCGTCGAAGCCCACTACGGAAAAATGCTGAGGGACCTGAATTCCGTTGTCTTTAAGGGCCGTAAGCGCGCCTGCCGCCATGCTGTCGTTATAGGCGAATATGGCGCTCAGATTGAGATTACGCCCCAGCAGTTCAACCATTGCGGCTTCGCCGCCCTGCATGTCGGGTTCGGCGCTGGCTATCCAGCTTTCCTGCGGACGAATCCCCTGCTCTGCCAGGGCCTGCAGCCAGCCTTCACGCCGCTGTGTAACGTCTTCAATGGGATGACTGGAACACAAATAGCCAATGCGGCAATGCCCCTGTTGCAGCAGCATTCTTGAGGCCATCAATGCGCCCGTTACATTATCAAGGCTGACACAGCGATGCTCGAAACCCGGCACGCTACGGTTAATCACCACCATACCGGGCACCTGGCTCATAAAATCGGCCAGTTCGGCGTCTGAAAGCGTTTTCGCGTGCACCACCAGCGCATTGCAGCGTTGGCGTATCAACACTTCAATGGCGTGGCGTTCTTTTTCTTCATGGTGCCAGGAGTTACTGATCAGAACATGCTTGTGCACGCGCTGTGCCACGGTATCGACCGCCTTCACCAGCGCGCCGAAAAAGGGGTCGGAAACATCCATAACCACCACCCCGATGGTATCACTCACCTGGGTAGCCAGCGCCTGAGCGTTGGCGTTTGGGCGATAGCCCAGAGCGTCAACCGCCTGTAACACGACGTCACGTGTTTCAGCGGTGACCGCGCTGCTGTTATTTAGTACGCGCGAAACGGTGGCCACTGACACACCGGCCTGACGCGCAACATCACGAATCGTTATCATGCAGCACTTCCAGAGAGATAAGGCATTACGCCAGTTACAACACCGGCGCTATTTTGTCAGGGAAGATCGCCACACAGCGTGAATTACGTCACATCAATGAAAACGGTTACATACAATTCTGTAACCTTTGTGATGGCGGTCATTATCTTTCAGAGGGGGAAGTGGACGGTGCGCCTGCGGCAATCAGCGTCAGACGACGCCAGATCCATTCGAGGGGGCCCTGCGGGAAGTAACGCAGCCACAGCACGGAAAACAGCAGGTTAACGCACCAGATGACTGGCACCAGCATCACCAGCTGCAGGCGTGAGAAATGCATAAACTCGCCGAAGCGATAAAAGAGCGTGGTACAGATCAGGGATTGCAACAGGTAGTTGCTGAGCGCCATTCGACCTACGCAACGAATGGCATAGCTCAGCCGCCAGCGCTGGACCGAAGACCAAAAGCCGAAACACAATGCCGTATAGCCGAGGCTGATGAGCGGACTGGCCAGATCGCGCGGCAGTTGCAGATAAAACGCGCTCCAGCGGTAGTCCCAGTGAACCCACCACTGTGCGGCAACGCCCGCCGCCGCCATCAGCAAACCCAGCGGCAGCAACAGCGCGGCAACGCGTCGGTAGTGCTGTAGCGGAAAGGTTCCTTTCAGCCAGCCGCTGCGCACCAGCGCCGCCCCCAGCATCATCAGTCCCGCCAGTTGCCAGCCGTACTGGGCCACCAGCGCCATCAATCCCGAAGAAAGGTGATCTAAACGAATCTGCACGGCGGCCAGACCGCCCCTGAGCTTCCAGAACTGCTCGTACTGGATCTCTGCAGCGCCCGGGAGCCATGAGGGCGACGGTTCAGGGCTGGAGATCAAGCCAAATACCAGCAACACGGCGCATCCCATCAGATAGAGCAGAATTCCGGTGTTAATTAACCCCCGGGTAGAGGGAACATCGCGCAGCATACGCCAGATAACCAGCCCGATAATGCCGTAATCCAGCAAGATATCGCCTTCCCAGATAAATACGCTGTGAATCAATCCCAGCATCACTAACAGGGATAAACGGGCAGTCAGCCAGCGGCTACCGCGTGACAGCTGCATCTGCAGGCCTGCTCCGAACAGCAGGGCGAATAGCGTCAGGAATTTAAGCTGGGCAAAGACATCGGAAATAGCCCACGTCCAGGCATCAGAAAGTGTGATGCTGCCCTGCCAGGCAGGATTAAGGTAGGCAGCAGAAGGTAAACCAAAGCCAATAATATTTAACAACAGAATGCCGAGAATGGCACAGCCCCGAATAAAATCCAGCACGAGGTAGCGTTGCATGTGGGATCCTGATGTCTCAGGCGGGCGACCGTCGCGCCCGCCCGTCAGCTTTAGTTATGACGCACCGCACGCAGGAATTCCTGACGGGTATTTTGACTGGATTTAAACAGCCCACCCAGCGAGGTCGTGGTCGTGGCGCTGGTGGCATCCTTCACGCCGCGCGCTTTCACACAATAGTGAACGGCATCGATCGAAACGGCAACGTTATTCGTTCCCAACAGCGTTTGCAGCGCCAGCAGGACCTGCTGTGTTAAACGCTCCTGCACCTGAGGCCGTTGCGCGAAGAACTGCACAATGCGGTTGATCTTGGATAAGCCGATCACCTTATCTTTAGGGATATACGCGACGGTGGCTTTCCCGTCGATAATCACAAAATGATGTTCGCAGGTGCTGGTCAGCGTAATGTCGCGAACCGTCACCATCTCATCCACTTTCATCTTGTTTTCGATGAGCGTGATTTTGGGGAAGTTGGCATAATCGAGACCGGAAAAGACCTCATCGACATACATTTTGGCGATGCGATGCGGGGTTTCCATCAGGCTGTCATCTTCAAGATCAAGATTCAGCAGCTGCATGATTTCCGTCATATGGCCTGCAATCAGGCTCTTACGCGTTTCATCGTCTATTTCACGCGTGGGTGCGCGCAGCGGCGTTTCCAGCCCACGCGCCAGCAGCGCTTCGTGGACCTGTGCAGCTTCCTGACTCAAGGTGCTCATCTTACTCTTCTCCGGCAGGTGTTGCGCCCGCCGTCTGTTGCCAGCGGGTCATATTTCTGAGTGCGTATTGTGAAACTTTCTGTGCAGGGAATCCAGCAATCAATCCGATTGGAGATGAAAGCTTTTCACGCGTCCCGCCGCCAGACCAGAAGGCCTGCGACGATCAGACTGGCCCCCGCCACCCACAGTGCGGGTTCGAGACGATGAAGAAACAGCGTTGACAGCGAGGAGAGCATAGGCCCTGCCAGTTGCCCAACCGCATAGCCGGTTGTCAGCAGGCCGGCCATATAACGCATATGCTGTGGTGCCAGTTCACGGGCACAGAGCAAAGACAGCTGTACCACACACAGAAAGCCGCCCCCTACCAGTAGCGCGCCGATAAGCAGCCCGCTGAATCCCGGCAGCAATGCGGCCGCCAGCACACCCAGCGCCTGTGCCCACAGGGCCACCGCCAGGCGGGCATGACTGCTCCCCGTCTTGCGCGTGACAATGCCCAGAACAATACCGATGACCGCCGCACCGCCGAATATCGGCCAGACAAACTGTGCCATGGCACTGCCTGGAAAACGCACTGCAGCCATTTGTGAAAGAAATGTCGCGGGGAGAATATAGCCAAAGCCCGCCAGGCTGTAACTCAGGACCAGCCGCCGGAGGTTACGGGTCAGCACCAGCGACGGCGGTGCCTGCTCCGGACGATGCAGCTCACCCTTGCGCGGCAGATTTCGGCTAATGAGCGCCACCAATAGCGCCGCCAGTGCGGCATAAACCCACCAGGCCAGCGCCGCTGAGACCTGATAACTGTGCAAGCTCACCGCGAGCAGACCGCTGATAAAAATGCCTGCACCCGGTCCGGCAAAGACGGCTGCCGACAGCCCCGGACGACCATACTGATGCAACTGCTCGTTGCTCCACGCCGCCGCCAGCACCAGGGCGCATCCACTGGCCCAGCCGATGGCAAAGCGAATAACGCCATGCCACCACGGCCCGTCGGCAAAGGCCGACAGTGCCGTCAGCACCACGGCGCCCCACGTTCCGAGTTGCAGACGCAACGCGACCTTATGGCGTGCGCGCATGGCATCGAAAGACCCGCACAGGTAGCCCAGATAGTTTAACGCCGCCACCAGGCTGGCGCTGGTCAGCGTTAACTGGTGCGCCTGAATCATCAAGGGAACCTGCGGGGTAAAGGCAAATCGCCCGATTCCCATTACAACAAACAACGTCAAAAATGCACTTATTGCCACGCGAAACGCCATCTGCCACCTCAGTTTTTTACACAGAAACTTGCTTATAGCATGAACGATGCTTACACTCACAAAAAGTGAATAATCTTAAGCAACTTGTTTACAGGAAGAGAACACTATGGATTTAGTTCAGTTACGTATGTTCTGTTCCGTGGCAGAAAGCGGTTCCCTGGCCCGTGCTGCGGAACAGCTGCATCGGGTTCCCTCCAACCTCACGACGCGTCTGCGTCAGCTGGAAGAGGAACTGGGTGTCGATCTGTTTATTCGCGAAAAACAGCGCATTCGCCTGTCACCCATGGGCCATAATTTCCTTAACTACGCCCAGCGTATTCTGGCCCTGAGTGATGAAGCATTAAATATGACCCGAGCGGGTAAACCCGGCGGGAATTTTGCACTTGGCTCGATGGAGAGTACCGCCGCGACGCGCCTGCCTGGCCTTCTGGCTGCCTTCCATCAGCGTTTTCCTGCTGTCGCCTTATCGCTGATCACAGGCACCTCAGGGGAAATTATTGATCGAGTACGTGAAGGTACGCTGGCCGCGGCCCTGGTCGATGGCCCGGTTCAGCACGACGATCTGAATGGCTGTATTGCATTTCGCGAGGAGATGGTCTTGATCACCGATCTTGATCATATCCCGGTAACCTGCGCGCGCGACACGCAAGACGATACCCTGTTTGCCTTTCGCAACAGCTGTTCTTACCGGGTTAAACTTGAAGCCTGGTACCGCGACAGCCAGGCCGCGCCTCACAGCGTGATGGAGATTCAGTCTTACCATGCCATGCTGGCCTGTGTCGCAGGCGGCGCGGGCGTGGCTATGATTCCCGCGTCGGTGCTGAAACAGATGCCAGACCGCGCCCGTGTTCAGGTACACAGCCTGCCGGCTGAATATCGCAACACCGCCACCTGGCTGATGTGGCGACGCGATGCTTTCACGCCCAACGTTGAGGCGCTGAAGTATCTTATTATTGAACAATTTCACGATCGTCCGCTCAATGACGAGCTGATGCATCCATTGCAGGCGGCGGAATAGAGTTTCCGCGCTATTTTTAACTTATCACGACCATCCAGACGCCACATCGCGTCACAATCTGACTGGAAGAGGGATTGCATGAACATGATCAAAACCCGTGCCGCCGTAGCCTGGGCCGCAGGTGAACCGCTAAAAATCGAAGAAGTGGATCTTATGCCGCCGCAGAAAGGGGAAGTGCTGGTACGTATCGTCGCCACCGGCGTCTGCCATACGGATGCGTATACGCTGTCCGGCAGCGATCCTGAAGGCGTGTTCCCGGCGATTCTGGGCCACGAAGGCGGTGGCGTTGTTGAAGCGGTCGGCGAAGGCGTGACCAGCGTTGAAGTGGGCGATCACGTGATCCCGCTTTACACGCCAGAATGTGGTCAATGTAAGTTCTGCCTGTCCGGTAAAACGAATCTGTGTCAGGCCATCCGCACCACGCAGGGCAAAGGTCTGATGCCTGACGGAACCACGCGTTTCTTTAAAGACGGCAAGCCGATTTTCCACTACATGGGCACTTCAACCTTCTCTGAATATACCGTCGTGCCTGAAATCTCCCTGGCGAAAATCAGTAAAGAAGCGCCACTGGAAGAAGTGTGCCTGCTGGGTTGTGGCGTAACCACCGGTATGGGCGCAGTGATGAACACCGCCAAGGTTAAAGAAGGCGATACCGTTGCCATCTTTGGGTTGGGCGGCATTGGTCTGTCGGCGATTATCGGCGCGAAAATGGCCAAAGCGGGCCGCATTATTGGTATTGATATCAACACCAGTAAGTTTGATCTGGCGCGTAAGCTGGGTGCCACCGATCTGATTAACCCGAAAGACTATGACAAGCCTATTCAGGACGTGATTGTTGAACTCACCGACGGCGGCGTGGATTATTCCTTTGAATGTATCGGTAACGTCAATGTGATGCGCTCTGCTCTGGAGTGCTGTCACAAGGGCTGGGGCGAGTCGGTGATCATCGGCGTCGCAGGCGCAGGTCAGGAGATTTCAACGCGTCCATTCCAGCTGGTAACCGGCCGCGTCTGGCGTGGCTCTGCTTTCGGTGGCGTGAAAGGCCGTTCACAACTTCCCGGTATCGTGCAGGATTATCTTAATGGGAAATTCGCGCTGAACGATTTCATTACCCATACCATGCCGCTTGAAGAGATTAATGACGCCTTTGATTTAATGCATGAAGGGAAATCGATCCGCTCCGTCGTGCATTTTAACAAGTAACCGGGGGCGCTATCTATGACATCTACTCTGGAGCTGCTGGAAGAGCATCGTATTTTTGGCGGCTGGCAGCAGCGCTGGCGTCATCAGTCTCAGGTGCTTCATTGCCCGATGACGTTCAGTATCTATTTGCCGAGTCCGCGCGGTGATTCCCCGCCGCCGGTGGTGTGGTTTTTGGCGGGCCTGACCTGCAACGACGAGAACTTCACCACCAAGGCTGGCGCACAGCGTGTCGCTGCCGAGCTGGGCCTGGTGTTAATCATGCCGGACACCAGCCCACGCGGTGAGCAGGTTGCGAATGACGAAGGCTATGACCTGGGCCATGGCGCAGGTTTTTACCTCAACGCCACGCAACAACCCTGGGCGGATCACTACCGTATGTTCGACTACCTGAGTGACGAGCTGCCTGAGCTGGTTGCCGATAACTTTAAGGTCAGTGAACGTCAGTCGATAATGGGCCACTCCATGGGCGGACACGGTGCGCTGATGCTGGCATTACGTCTGGGAAACCGCTTTGCGTCGGCTTCCGCCTTTGCGCCCATCGTTAACCCTTGTGAGGTTCCCTGGGGCCAGAAAGCATTCACGGCCTATCTGGGGGACGATCGCCAGGCCTGGCTCGCCTACGACAGCTGCCAGCTGATGCGGGAGGTTCAGCATCGTCTGCCGTTGTTGATCGATCAGGGCGACAGCGATCAGTTCCTGGCGGATCAACTGCAGCCGGAGCGCTTAGAAGCGATCGCGCAGGAAATGGGCTTCCCGTTGACCCTGCGCATCCAGCCTGGCTACGATCACAGCTACTTCTTCATTGCCAGCTTTGTCGAAGATCACCTGCGCTTCCATGCGCAACACCTGCTGGTAGGGTGATCTCACACAGGGGATTGCCAGTGCAATCCCCTGATTTCAAGA
The DNA here is from genome assembly GCF_000710035.2 of Pantoea ananatis LMG 2665. Classification (GTDB taxonomy): domain Bacteria; phylum Pseudomonadota; class Gammaproteobacteria; order Enterobacterales; family Enterobacteriaceae; genus Pantoea; species Pantoea ananatis. The sequence goes on from NZ_JMJJ01000005.1 coordinate 604,135, forward strand.
CAGTCCTTCCTGTACCAGCCCGTCAATCATGACCTGCGGTGTACCGCGTGAACAGTGCTCAATGCGGCCCTGTACGCCGTAAACCTGCGCCAGGGTTGCTGGGGTGATAACGCTATCCGGCGTGCCTTCGGCAATTAACCTGCCCGCTTTAAGCATCACCGCATGCTGAGCGTGGCGTAAGGCAATATTGATATCGTGCACCACCACCACCGTGACCATATTGCGCAGCGCGGTTTCACGCCGTACCAAATCCATCACGTGGAACTGGTAGTTTAAATCCAGCGCGCTGAGCGGTTCGTCCAGCAGCAGCAGCGCAGGCCGACGAATCAGCGACTGCGCCAGGCCCACTAACTGTTTCTGTCCACCGGAGAGCTGGTCAAGGTAACGCATGGCCAGATGCGCAATGCCCAGTTGCTCCAGCAGCGCCATCACGTCCGCCTCGCTGGCGGCGCTATGTAAACCACTGGAGGCGCGCTGTGCCACGATAATGGACTCCAGCACGTGCAGATGAACGCCAGCCGGCAGCGACTGGGGCAGATACACGACCTGTCTGGCACGCTGGGCGAAAGGCTGGGTCATCAGGTCTTTCCCGTTGAGCCACAGCTCGCCCTGCCCTTTATTCAGTCCGGCCAGCGCACGCAGCAGCGTAGATTTGCCACAGCCGTTCGGTCCTAGCAGAACCGTAATTTCCCCACGCGGCAGGCGCGCCACATTCAGGTTTTCAATGACCTGGCGTTTGGGATAGCCGGTCGTGAAGCCGCGCAGGCTTAATCCTTGCTCCCTCATACTGTCCCCCGGTGACGCAGAATAATACTCAGGAAGAACGGTACGCCAATCAGCGAAGTCACAATGCCTACCGGCACGATGGCGCCAGGAATAAGGTTTTTCGACGCCACAGAAGCCAGCGACAACACCAGGGCACCGGTCAGCGCGCTGGCCGGCAAATAGAAGCGATGATCTTCACCAAACATCATGCGGGAAATATGCGGTGCCACCAGCCCAATAAAGCCAATCGGCCCGACGAAGGCCACGGCCAGCGCGGACAGTACGCTGATACGGAGCAGCGTGGCCAGGCGTAAACGACGAACATCAATACCAAAACTGATCGCCCTGTCTTCACCCAGGCGCAACGCGGTAAGTTTCCAACTGCTGAGCATAGAGAAGGGAACCAACAGCGCAAAGGCCGCACTCAGTACGCCCAGCTTTTCCCAGGAGGCGCGCGCCAGGCTGCCCATGGTCCAGAACACCAGCCCCTGTAACGTATCTTCGCTGGCAATAAACTGCATCATTGAAACCAGGGCGTTAAAAGTAAACACCAGGGCGATACCAAACAGCACCACACCGGACGATGACACCTGAGTCCATCGCGTAATGCCATCCAGCATCAACGCGGCAAACAGGGCAAACAGAAAGGCATTGGCCGAGATAAACCACTGCCCGGAGATGCCCGGAATCCCTACGCCCAGAATAATCGCCAGTGCTGCACCAAACGCCGCCGCAGAAGACACGCCCAGCGTGAACGGACTGGCGAGCGGATTATTCAGGATCGTTTGCATTTCGGCGCCGGCGAGGCCCAGCGCCAGGCCAACAACAATCGCCATCAAGGCATAAGGCAGGCGAATATCCCAGACGATTACGCGGGTACCTGCATCGACGCTCTCAGGAGAGAGCAGCGTGTGCCACAACACGGACAAAGAGAGCCCTGCCGGACCGAGCGTAAAATCAAGAACGAGTGAGGCGAGTATCGCTATCAGCAGCGCACCCAGCCAGAAGATTCGGCGGCGCACAACCTGATGATAATTTTTTAATGTGTGCTGATGATCCGCTTCAGCACCGATCAACGAGGATTCCGTTGTCATGATTCAACCCAGTAATGGCTCCAGAATTAAAAACGCAGCCACAATAGTGCAGGTGATAATAATTATCAATTCATGGAATGTTAACAGTGATGACGTAAGCTTAAAAAACGCCCGGCGTTCACCGGGCGCTTTCAGGCATTGTTAGTCTTTATAGACGGGAAATTCCATTTCAGTATATTTGACGATCCGACCGCCCCGCACCAGCCTGTAACCCAGCCAGATCAGCAGGAACAGAGGCAGACCGATATAGGTAGCCGCCACGCCGTACCAGTCGATTTTATCCTGCAGGAACGCCTGATAATTCTGGCCCAGAGTGATAATCAGACAAAGGACAAAAGCAAAAATCGGTCCAACGGGAAAAAAGCCGGAACGATATGGCAGCGCAGTAAGATCGTGGCCCTGCGCAACGTAACCCCGACGGAAACGGTAGTGGCTGATTGCAATACCGAGCCAGGCGATAAAGCCGGTCATGCCTGAGGTATTCAACAGCCAGAGATAGACTTCCTGATTGCCAAATTTCGAGGTTAAAAAGCACAGAGCAGCCACCACCGTGGTCGCCCACAGGGCATTACGGGGGACGCCACCTTTTGACAGGCGGGCAAAGATACGCGGTGCTTTGCCTTCGCGTGCAAGGTTATAAAGCATGCGCGTTGAGGCGTACATTCCGGAGTTACCCGCGGACAATACCGCCGTTAAAATGACCGCGTTCATCACCGCCGCCGCTGACAGCAGACCGGCATTTTTGAACACCAGCGTAAACGGACTGACGCTGATATCTTTAATATCATTGTGTAACAGCTGCGGATCGGTATAAGGCAAAATCAGGCTGATGATCAGGATAGCCAGCACATAGAAGAGCAGGATACGCCAGAACACCTGACGTACTGCGCGAGGAATATTCTTCGCCGGATCTTCTGATTCCCCCGCCGCAATACCGATGAGTTCAGTGCCCTGGAAGGAGAAGCCGACAATCATCGCCACGCCGATCATCGCGGCGAAACCGCCCGCAAATGGCGCGTCACCGACCTGCCAGTTATGCCAGCCCGCATTTTCAGCGCCGCGCATAATCCCGACAATCATCAGTACGCCAACCACGATAAAGATCACCACGGTGACAACCTTGATCAGCGAAAACCAGTACTCCGTTTCGCCGAAGCCTTTCACCGAGATGTAGTTGATCAGGAACATCAGGCTCAGGAACAGAGCGCTCCAGATCCATCCTGGCGTGTCCGGGAACCAGTAATTCATCACCAGTTGGGAAGCCACCAGGTCAACGGCAATCGTAACCGCCCAGTTGTACCAGTAGTTCCAGCCAAGGGCAAAACCAAAGCCTTCTTCGACGTATTTCGCACCGTAGGTAGCAAAAGAACCGGATACCGGCATAAATGCCGCCAGTTCACCCAGGCTGGTCATGAGGAAATAAACCATCAAACCAATCAGGGCATAGGAGAGTAACGCGCCGCCTGGACCGGCCTGAGAGATGGTGGCACCTGATGCCACAAAGAGGCCTGTACCGATTGAACCGCCAATGGCGATCATGGTGAGGTGACGCGCTTTTAGATCGCGTCGTAACGCAGGTTGTTGTGTTGTTTTTGTGTCATTATGCATGTGTAAACATTACGCTGGGTAAAAATAAGGCGCGATTGTAGCAGCAAAGGCCGCACTGTATAGCGAATGCTGCGTTGATATAAGTTACCTTCATGATAGGCGGCAGATTATTAGCGGCAGCGCCTGTCTCCCTGAATTTCAAGGGGTTGAACCGCTTATTTCATCATCAGCCTCCCCCTGCGGTTATTCCCGGCAGTAGGACAAAAACCGTGACAGCGCCTTTGAGATATGTTTTTGCCGGTGATGAATACGGTAAAGCGTACGCGTCAAATTGGGCAAAGGCGTATTCAGCTCAATGAGCGTTCCGGCACTGAGCTGGTCGGCAATAACCCGGCGGGATAAACAGCTAATGCCCATGCCGTGACGCACGGCATGTTTGATCGCTTCGGAGTTGCCCAGTTCCATGCCCAGCTGGAAGGTTGGCAGATGAGACAGCAGCAGGTAATCAACGATTTCGCGCGTCCCTGAACCCCGTTCGCGAAGAATCCAGGTGGCCTCCGCCAGCGATGCCAGCGTCACCGGCTGCTGTAAAATGGCAGCATCCGGCGCGGCAAACACCACCAGCTCATCGTCAAGCCAGGGCTCGCTTACCAGTTCCGTCATATGACAGGGACCTTCGATTAACCCGACATCAACCCTGAATTCAGACACGGCCATGATCACGTCCTGGCTGTTTCCCACGCTCAGCTCTAAAGGTAAGGTCGGGAAATCACGGCGGTAGCCGGCAATCATCCCCGGCAACAGGTAATTCCCGATTGTGCTACTGGCATAAATTCGGATAGCCCCGTTATCTTCTTTAAACAGCTGTTCGATTTCCGTCGCCTGTTCAAGCAGGCCCACGGCCCGCGGGTATAGTAACCGGCCGTGTTCATTCACTACCAGTCGCTTACCTACACGGTCGAAAAGCTGAACGCCAAGCTGGTTTTCCAGATCGGCGAGTGCCGCACTGACGGCTGACTGGGACAAGGCCAGCACCTGAGAAGCCTGCGTGGTGGAGCCGCTTTTCAGCACTTCGGTAAAAACGTCGATTTGTCGCAGTGTAATGTGCATGGAGACTCCTGAATCTAACGCTGTAAGAGGTAAACCATCAGGGCTATCCACAGCAGAAAAACCACACCCAGCACACCGAACAGGGTTTTACCGCGTGCACGCTGCTGCCGGGCACGCTCTGCGCTGCTGGCGCGCACTTCCGTGGGTAACATTTTCAGCAGCAACATGACGCCGGTGGGAATGATCACTGCATCATCAAGTAGCCCGACGACCGGGATGACATCAGGGATCACATCAATGGGGCTGATGCCGTACGCCATGAGTCCCACGGCCGCGCCTTTACACCACAGCGGCGTTCGGGGATCGCGGCAGGCATAGGCGAGCGTTAAAACATCTCTTTTGATGAGCGTAATGAAGCGCCCCAGTCGTGCGAACAGCATATATCCTGCCTTATCACTTATAGCGGTAGATTATAAATATATAATCAATTTCACTTTTAACAAACCCGGCGTGATGATGCTTGCTCAACCAGGAGCGTAATCATGGCCGACATCAGCATTTCAAAATCTCACACTGTGCAGCAATGGCTGCCAGGCCTGTTGCTATGCGGTACCCTTGCCAGCGTCACGGCGCTGCTGGCGCAGGTACCTGCCGTCTCGCGTCTGGGGCTGGGTTCGTTAACTCTGGCCATTATGCTGGGCATCATTATCGGGAACAGTGTTTATTCCCCCATGGCCGGTCAGTGCGACGCTGGCGTACTGCTGGCCAAACAAAAACTGCTCCGGCTGGGCGTGATACTGTTCGGATTTCGCATCACCTTACAACAAATCACGGATGTCGGCCTGAGCGGCGTCGTTATTGATGTACTGACCCTGAGCAGCACGTTTTTTATAACCTGCCTGCTGGGCAGGCGCCTGCTCAGGCTCGATCGTGACACCGTGTGGTTAATCGGTGCGGGGAGCAGCATCTGCGGTGCCGCTGCCGTACTGGCCACAGAGCCAGTCGTGAAAGCGGCCCCCTCAAAGGTGGCGGTGGCGGTGGCAACGGTCGTGCTGTTTGGCACCCTGGCGATCTTTGTTTATCCCTTGCTGTGGCCATGGGTTCATCATCTTTTCCCTGCCGTCAGTCTGACACAGTTTGGTGTTTTCACCGGTTCGACGATCCACGAAGTGGCCCAGGTGGTCGCCGCCGGGCACAGCATTGCGCCCGAAACCGAGAGCAGCGCAGTCATTGCGAAAATGCTCCGGGTGATGATGCTGGCTCCGTTTTTACTGTTGCTGAGCGGTGTACTGCGACGTGAACAGACAGCACAGCATAGCGCACAGCCGGTCACCTTTCCGTGGTTTGCTTTAATGTTTGTTGCTGTCGCTCTGTTCAACTCTCTGCACTGGTTGCCGGCCGGGTGGGTTAACACATTAAATACCCTCGGCGGGATCCTGCTGACCATGGCAATGGCAGCGTTGGGCTTAACTACCCGCTTTACTGCCCTGCGCGCTGCCGGATTTAAGCCTGTGCTGTTAGGAGCACTGGTATTTGTCTGGCTGATTGTGGGTGGCGGTACTATTAATCTGCTGGTCCAGCACCTCATGGCGTAAGCACGCAGCCCTCTCCCTTCCTGACCGGCCCTTGACGGGGCCGGTTATGGCGGCCACTTCCCCTTCACTGCACCACTCGCGGGGATTTGCGAGACGCGCCGTACATTACTGCGCCGTTATTAGGCGAACGCCCCGGTCTGCCCTATTTTAGGCAGGTCATTTTTTCGAGCCGGGACGGATGAAGATAAAAACCACCACGCCAACGCCTCACGATGCCCTGTTCAGGCAGTTTCTGACACAGCCCGATATTGCGCGGGATTTTATGGCGATCCACCTGCCAGAACCGTTACGAGCCTTTTGCGACCTGTCCACCCTTAAACTGGAATCGGGTTCGTTTGTCGAAGACGATCTGCGTCAGTATTTCAGCGACGTGCTCTACAGCCTTAAAACCGCATCCGGGGAAGGCTACATCCACGTGCTTATCGAGCATCAGTCCGGTCCGGATCAACATATGGCCTTCAGGTTGATGCGCTATGCGGTTGCCGCCATGCACCGCCACCTGCAGGCCGGGCATAAAACACTGCCGTTGGTTATCCCAATGTTGTTCTATACCGGTAAACGCAGCCCGTATCCTTATTCCCTCTGCTGGCTCGATGAATTTGCCCGACCGGACATCGCGGGCGCACTGTACACCACGGCTTTCCCTTTGGTTGATGTGACGATTATCCCTGACGAGGAGATTGCACACCATCGCAGCATGGCCGCCTTAACCTTACTGCAAAAGCATATCCACCAGCGAAACCTGACAGCCCTGATTGACAGCCTGGTCAGTCTTCTTCTACATAAACATCTCTCTTCATCGCTGGTGATATCGCTGGTAAACTACATGATACAGGTGGGCGAAGCTTCAGATGCGCAAACCTTTGTTCATAAGCTGGCACAGCGGGTGCCGCAACACGGAGAGGCTCTGATGACCATTGCAGAACAGCTGGAACAAAAAGGCATTGAAAAAGGCAGGAAGGAAGAAGCGCTGAAGATTGCCCGGACCATGTTAAATAACGGCCTTGATCGCCCGACCGTGATTAAAATGACCGGCCTGACAGAAGACGAATTGGCGAAACTCCGCCACTGATCCGCTGCGTTGCCTTCTTCTGACAGACAAGGTCGATTCGGCACCGGCCGGTTTCGCCTCACGCCCGGCCCCTTTTCTGAGACTTTTCGCGTATTCGGGTGAAAACAGCGAGCCCTTTGTGGCACGGCTGTATTCCTGATAATGCCTCCTCCTGACCTCGCTAAAAATTTCCTGCGCACCGCGCTTTGCCACAGCGCCATCGTGTATCATGCCGTTCAATCTGAGTTAAATCCTTCAGGAGAACGGCATGAAGTATATTGGCGCGCACGTCAGCGCATCGGGTGGTGTGGATCAGGCGGTCCTCCGCGCCCACGAACTGGAAGCCACGGCTTTTGCGCTGTTCACGAAGAACCAGCGTCAGTGGAAAGCCGCCCCGCTGTCAGACGAAACCATCGCCGCCTTCCGCGCTGCCTGTGAGAAATACCATTTTGGACCGGGCCAGATTCTGCCGCACGACAGCTATCTGATAAACCTGGGGCATCCGGTCATGGACGCGTTGCAAAAATCGCGCGATGCGTTCGTAGATGAAATGCAGCGCGCGGAACAGCTGGGGCTGACGCTACTGAATTTTCATCCGGGCAGTCATTTACAGCAAATTGATGAGCTGACCTGCTTAAAGCGCATCGCCGAGTCAATTAACATCGCCCTGGATCAAACCCACAGCGTGACCGCCGTTATCGAAAATACCGCCGGTCAGGGCAGCAACCTGGGGTTCCGCTTTGAACATCTGGCGACCATTATTGAACACGTCAAAGATAAGTCGCGCGTCGGCGTTTGCATCGATACCTGCCATGCCTTCGCGGGCGGATACGATCTGTGCAGTGAAGCCGCCTGCACGGAGACCTTTGCCGAATTTGAGCGCGTGGTGGGTTTTAACTATCTTCGCGGGATGCACCTGAATGATGCCAAAAGTACGCTGGGCAGCCGGGTTGACCGTCATCACAGCCTGGGTGAGGGGAATATCGGTAAAACCGTCTTTAGCTGGATGATGAAGGATTCGCGGTTCGATGGTATTCCGCTGATTCTGGAAACCATTAATCCCGATATCTGGAAAGATGAAATTGCCTGGCTTAAGTCAGAACAACGTTAAGAAATAAGACAAAGGAGCCTTGCGGCTCCTTTGTCGTCTTACCTGTCAGGCTTTCGCCAGCTCTTCTTCCGGGCGCTTCAGTACTGCATAGCCTAATCCGGCAATCGCGGTACCAATCAAAATCGCCATCAGATAACCCACGACCGGCGTAATCGCCCCCGGGATTAACAGGACGAACAGGCCACCGTGCGGTGCCATCAGCTTGGCCCCAATCGCCATGGAAACGGCACCGGTTACTGCGCCACCGACGATACAGCATGGCAGGACGCGCATCGGGTCACGGGCCGCAAACGGAATCGCACCTTCTGAAATAAAGCATAGACCCAGAACCAGCGCGGCTTTACCGCCTTCCTGCTGACCTTTGTTAAATTTACGACGCGCAACCAGCGTCGCCAGCCCCATCGCCAGCGGTGGCACCATACCGGCAGCCATAATCGCGGCCATAGGTGCGTAGGTTTGTGAACTCAGCAGGCCGACGCCAAATGCGTAAGCAACTTTGTTAACAGGACCACCCATATCGGTACACATCATGCCACCCAGGATAGCGCCCAGCAGGATTGCATTCGCGGTACCCATGTTAGCCAGCCAGCTGGTCAAACCGCTCATGATGCCCGCGACCGGTTTACCTACCACGTAGATCATCAGCAAGCCGGTGATCAGGCTGGCAAACAGCGGAATAATCAGGATAGGTTTTAGCGCTTCCATACTCTGTGGCAACTTCACCTTACCGCTGATCAGTTTGGCCGCATAACCCGCAATAAAACCGGCGATGATGCCGCCAAGGAAGCCCGCGTTGATGCTGGTGGCGATCATACCGCCAATCAGGCCAGGCGTCAGACCAGGACGGTCCGCGATTGAGAAGGCAATAAAGCCCGCCAGAACCGGAACCATCAGTGCAAAGGCACTCCCGCCACCGATTTGCATCAGGGCAGCGGCCAGCGTACCGGGCTCTTTAAAGGCCGTGATACCAAACGCAAAAGACAGCGCGATACTCAAGCCACCCGCCACCACCATGGGCAGCATGTAGGAGACGCCGGTCAACAGGTGACGGTAAGCCCCCGCGCCGCCCTCTTTTTTCTCTTCCTGAGAACTGTTTTGCGCGCCAGAAGGTTTATAAGGCTTCGCTTCTGCCACGGCTTTATCCAGCTCCTGCGCGGTCTTTTTCAGTGCCAGACCAGTTGAGGTGCGGTACATCGGTTTACCCGCAAACTTAGCCAGATCCACTTCGATATCCGCGGCCACGATAACCAGATCGGCTGCGGCAACTTCTTCAGGGGTGATCGCGTTACCGGCCCCTACAGAGCCACGGGTTTCAACTTTAACCCACCAGCCGCGTTTGGTCGCTTCCGCCTGGATTGCCTCGGCCGCCATAAAGGTATGCGCAACGCCCGTTGGGCAAGCGGTCACAGCAACCACACGTTTTGGCCCATTCGCTGGCACAGCGGCAACGGCAGCAGGTGCTGCCACGCTGGCTTGCCAGGGTTTCGCTTCGGCTTTGGCACGATTCAGGAACAGTTCAGGTTCACTGACTGCCTGCTGCACATCGCCCAGCCACACGGATTTCCCCGTCAGCGCGGCATCCTCTGGTACTGTTTTACCGGTGACGATCACCAGTTCGGCCTCGGCCGGGTTTTCGGTTAGCGTTATACCAGCCTGAGCAGCCGCAGCGGCCAGACGTTGTTTTGCCATGTAGGCAGAAGCCAGTCCTGTTGAAGGATCTTTTATCAGCAGCGTTTTCACTATCGCTCTCCTGCTGTCAGTTAACGGGTTGTAAGTCGACGCGCGCCATCATTGCGGCCAACTGGGTACGATCGGTCACGCCGACGTTGCTCTGGCTGACAGCCATCGCGGCTACCGCAGTAGCCAGACGTAACGTATGTTCACTGGATTCACGCATTAACAGGCCATAAATCAGGCCACCTACCATGGAGTCACCTGCGCCAACGGTGCTGACAACTTCGCACACCGGCGGTTTAGCTATCCATTCACCTGAGGCATTGACCCAAAGTGCGCCTTCAGCACCCAGAGAAATCACCACATGTGCAATGCCCTGCTCACGCAACTCGTGCGCTGCGTCAATCACGTCCTGAAGTGCAGGTAGCTTGCGCCCTGCCCAAATCTCAAGCTCGCGACGATTAGGTTTAACCAGCCAGGGGGCGGCTTTCAGGCCCGCCACCAGGGCTTCGCGGCTACTGTCAAAGATGATGCAGGGACAGTGCGTACGCAGTTCAGTCATCCAGCGGGTAAAGGCATCAGGATCGACCCCCTCCGGCAGGCTGCCACTCACGCACACCATGTCGAACTGGCCCAGCCAGGTTAATGAGTCGCTGGTAAAGCGATCCCAGTCCTGAGCCGTCACCTGAAAACCGGAAAAGTTAAGATCGGTCACATCACCGGTTTGCTCAGTCAGCTTGACGTTGATGCGCGTGCGGCCATTCACGACCTGAAAACGGTTGGCGATCCCCAGTTCACTAAAGAGCTGCTGAAAACCATCCTGATTGTCTTTACCCAGAAAGCCACCAACGGTTACGTCGATACCCAGATCTTTCAGCACCTTCGCCACATTGATGCCTTTCCCGGCAGCATGTAAGCCAGTGGTTTTCACCAGGTTCACTTCACCACGTTCAATTTCTGGCGTATAACCGACCAGATCGTACGCAGGATTCAACGTGATGGTTGCAACACGTCTGGTCATGCCGCCCCCTCACCTAAGCCACTGTTGATGGCTTCTTCGATAGCCGTCAGCGCCTGTTGGGCATCTTCCCCACTGGCAGTAAAACGCAGGCGGTGACCTTTTTTCACACCCAGCGCAACGACTTTCATCAGGCTGCGTCCGTTTGCAGGTTTACCGCTGCCATCGAGGTTGGTAATCGTAATGTCGCTGTTGAACTGTTTAATCACGCTCACCAGGGCGGTCCCCGGACGCGCATGTAAGCCATGCTCGTTGCGAATAGTAAATTCAGCCGTCAGTTGGTCTGCCTGCTCGTCAACTTCGCTGGTTAGCAGGGCATAAACACCTGCCGCATCGGCTTTCAGCAAACGGTCGGCTTTGTTGCTGTGCAACAGTGCGCTCAGGTAACCCAGTACCTCCAGCGGGCGGTCATCGACGGCGGCCACGCTGACTAGCATTGCCACGGATTCACCTTCATGTTCAAAGGCTGTCGCCGCGCGGCTGACGGCCACACCGCTTTGCAGATTGCCTTTGCCGCTGTCGCTTAACCAGATGCCCTGCCCCAGACTCAGCGGTTTACTGGAAACCACCTCAGCAACATAGCTGGCATCAACCACACCCGCAGCCTGTAAGCGGCCGGCATTGACGGCCTGCAGCGTTATCAGGTCACGTGCGCTGACATCCAGGGAAATTAGTGAAGTATCGAAGCTGAATTCAGCTGACTGCTTCTCACCCATCAGCAGCGCGCGCAGATCTTCAGCAGAGGCCGTTTTAAGCTGTTCGGCGATGCTGTCGTCACTCAGTACGTGCGTCAGCTGGCGCAGCAACGTCAGATGTTCATCAGATTTCGCGGCAATACCAATCGCGACATAGGCCGTTTGATCGTCGCCCCAGGCAATTCCCTGAGGAAACTGAAAGACCTGAACGCCGGTTTTCAGCACCAGATCGCGCGTGTCGGTGGTGCCGTGAGGAATGGCGATGCCATTACCCAAAAAGGTTGAGGTTTGCTGCTCACGCGCCAGCATGCCGTTGACATAACCTTCCGCCACGTTACCCGCAGCGGTAAGTGCCGCCGCAACCTGACGAATCGCATCTTCTTTATTTTGGGCGCTGGCTCCGGTATGGATGGCCTGCAATTCGAGCTGGAACATAATTCTCCTCGCTTGCTGATTGAATCGTTTCAGCTCAATGGTGTTGAATCTTGCTGTTTGACCTGGTGAAGGTTGTCACAGCAACGCTGAAACGTTTCAGGGATTGTTATTCAGCTTGGCTTTGCAGGCAAGAAAATGCGTAAACGGCATAACAGATCTTTGACATTACGCACAATTCAGAGAGGTTACGGAATTTTCTTAAAAATAGTGCTGAAGTCTGGACGACACGAGGCCGATTTTTTGAGCGTGATTTCAGCAGCGTCAGCAGACGCTGCAAACAGGGTAACGTTAACCTCTCAGAGGCACGTTGCCAGACAGTGATAATCCACCAGCACGGGCTTCACAGCATGGCGGCAAAGGAGCTTAGCCTTTTACCCTCATGATGTCCTTAAGGTTAGAACAGCCTTGCTAAACCTGCTGCAAAAAGCATCGACAGACCGGTAGCCAGCAGGCCAGGCAGGATAAATGGGTGATCGATTATCCGTCGGCCAAGGCGGGTGGATCCCGTATCATCCAGCGCAACGGCGGCCAGCAATGTGGGATAGTTCGGTAAGATAAACAGGGACGCGGTAGCGGGAAAACAGATAACAAGCGTGGCGGGCGCAATGCCCATACTTAAGGCCATCGGAAATAAAATTTTGGTCGATGCCGCCTGAGAATAGAGAAAACATGATGCCAGTACGATAATCAACGCCAGTAACCATGTGGAATCCAGAAAATAGCTCGCCACCCTATCCTGCAACCACAGACGATTGCTCTCCATAAATGTGGAACCCAGCCAGGCCACACCCAGTATGCATATACAAGACGTCATTCCGGTTTTAAACACCGACGATCCCGGAATTGTATGCACATTCACCCGACAGAACATGACGATAGCCATCGCCACCGTTAGCATTACGGCAATCCGTGCCTGTCCGCTATTGAGAACGGGGCGGGTAATGATCTCCATTTTAGGGCTGCTGATAATGGCATAAATCAGCACTGTCACCAGGCCGACAATAAAAATCAGTACTGAACGTCTACCGTGGAGAGCGGAATGCGAATGCTGTACGGTGTTTACCGCATCATCCTGATGCTCAAGCTGGTCTGTGTGACGTAAGCGATCCCACCACAGGTAAAACAAGGCGGAACAGAAAAGCGCCATGAAGGTGGCGGGAATGGTCACGGCAATCAGTTCAATATAGCCCCAACCATGCGGTCCCTGTTCCAGAATCCCAGAGAGAAAAATCACGGCGGCAGAAATGGGCGAGGCCACAATGCCCAGTAAGGATGCGGCAACGGAAAGCGCTAATGCGCGGGTTGGACGAAGGTGATTATCTCTGGCCACAGCCACAATCACGGGCATACAGGCAAAAGAGACCTGCCCGGTACTGGCCATCATGGTCAGTAACCAGGTTGAGAGCGGTGCCGTAATCACCAACAACCGCGGATAGCGACGTAAGGCACGTTCTGTCAGTTGCACCAGATAATCAATGCCGCCTGCCTGTTGCATGGCCGATATGGCGACGATCACCACCATAATAAATACCATTACCAGCATGGGCAGATCGCCAGGCGTGGCACCCAGCGCGCACAACATGATTACACCCGCCCCACCTGCAAACCCCACACCGATACCGCCAATACGCATTCCCAAAAACAGAAAAAAAAGCACGGTCATAAACTGTAGTAGTAGCATGATCCCATTCCTTCTGACTGCGGTTTACACCGTTCCAGCCCACACTCAAGGCCGGTACAGGCTTCCTTTCACTCCGCAAGGTTGCAACGGGTTATTTATCGGTATGTCCTACAGAGAAATGGCACGCGGCTAAATAACCGTTTTCTGCGTATCAGGTGCACTGAGGGTGTAAATTCTTATCGCGCTGATGCCTTTTTTCTCTGGCTGGCTGCCGGTCAGTAAACCGGGTTATCCCAGAGATACGTTGAATAGCCTTAGGCCGCGACGACAGGCAGTTCCCACATGAAGGCGCCCTGCCTGCCAGACTCGCCCATTTTATTTCACCCGGCCCAGCTCAGCAGAACGCATTGCGGCATGAATCTCTTCGGCCGCTCCGTCACCCAGCGGTAACAGCGGTGAACGGACAGTGGCATGTTCCAGAATGCCACGCGCAACCAGCGCATGTTTGAGTGCGACAGTGCCTTCCATATGTGAGCCACGATGGTAAACCGCTTTAGTCACAGGCATCAGTCGATCATGTAAAGCACGTGCTTTCTTATAGTCCTGCGCTTTACCTGCGTTAATCATTTCAATCAGCGGCTCAGGGGCAATATTGCCGTAGCCCACCAGGAAGCCATCAACATCAAAAATGGTATGCAGCAGATATTCATCGTGGCAGGTCAGAATCTGTAGATCGGGACGTTCACGGCGGATGACGGGAATTTCAGTATCCCACCGCCGCATATTACGCACGCCATTTTTCATCGCAAACACGCCGGGTTGCGCGGAAATATCCAGCAGCGTTTTCAGGTTATAGGTGGCTTTGGTCACATCCGGGTACTGGAATAAAATAAGCGGTAAACCACTCTCTTCATACACGACGCGGTAGCGATCCTGAGGTGCGCCGTCCTGGTATCCAAAACGCAACCAGCCGTGTGAGGGATAGAGCAAACCGGCAGCCGCACCGGCCTCGACAGCGCGTTTTGCCTCACGCGCCGCGACTTCGGTGCCTTCCCCGGTAATACCGGCAATAACGGGGATTTTGCCTTCGACCGATTTTACAAATGCCCGAATCACGTCGGCCTGTTCATCCTGCGTCAGAAAGGTGCCCTCGCCAGCATGACCCAGGACCACCAGCCCCTTTACGCCGTCGATACTTCCCAGCCAACTGCCCAGACGTTGAATCGCGTCAAAATCCACTTGCCCTTCGCGCGTGAATGGGGTGACAGGCGCAGGGGTTAAACCTCTTAGGTCGATATTAATCATGATTAACTCCTTGATGTGAAATACTTTTAGTCACAGGTTCAGTCAAAGTGACCACAATATGAAAACGTTACTGAAATCGTTTTCACATAAGATAAATTGGCAATCTAATTTCATCGCGTCAACCAGCGGCGATTGATAAATGAGGCAGTTATCACAAAACGCTTTGGGAGACGAAGAGAGTTTGCGATCGGGATCCCAGCGGGTTAATGACCACATTACATTCGCAATGCGGTCATTAAAGGAACGATTACTGATGAGGAGAAGACGTGGATTTTCGCGGAATTAACGTAGGAATAATGGTCGATAAATGGGGTTCATGCCTGCCATGGATAAGCATATCTACAGCATTACCGGCAATATGTTCCAGCGGTGTTCGCACTGAGGTCAATGCGACAGGCAAGCGGCTGACCAGGGGGATATCGTTGTATCCGACCAGTGACAGGTCTTTGCCGATGGTCATGCCTGCACGATGCGCCGCAGCCATGACCCCAATCGCAATCTCATCATTGACGGCAAAAATTGCGGTTGGCCGCGAGGTATGGTTCAACATTGACGACCCCACATCTTCGCCTGACTTGATATTAAAGTCAGACGAACGGCACCATTCTGGCCGAACAGGCAAACCGGCTTCACTCATTGCCCGTTCAAAACCTTTACGACGATTCAACGCATTGGACGCAAAATCCGGTCCACCAATCATCCCGATTTTTTTATGGCCTAAATCGATCAGATGACGCGCTGCAAGGTAGCCACCCATTTCGTCATCGCCAACGGAAGAGGGACTTACGCCATCCGTACGCAATACCAGCACGTGCGGTATTTCGCGCTCCCGCAGGGTCTGGGGAAGCGGATCGCCCAGACGACAGGTTGAAAGAATCAGGCCGTCAACGCGTCTGTCCAGTAGGGATTCTGCGGACGCTTTTTCCTGTTGCGGATCGTCACCACAGGTCGCCACGATGGCAAAATAGCCGCGTCGTGAAGCTGCTGTCGCGATAGCCTCAAACAGCATCGCCGTCACCGCATCCGTCATACGCGGAACCAGAACGCCAAGCGTGCCGGTATCGCCCCTGCGCAGGCTGGAGGCAACATAATCACGCCGATAGCCAAGTTCACGGGCAACCTGGCGAACCTTTTCAGCTGACGCGCTTTTTGACTGCGGAAGCCTCTCATCCAGAATTCGCGATACGGTGGAGATGCTTACGCCCGCGGCATTAGCAACATCACGCATCGTTATCAGCCTTTTATCCGACTGTTCCTTTTCCTGGCTTTCCTGATCCATATATCACTCCGAGGATTAATGTGGGTGGCAAAGATCCCTCTGCAGACGGCAATACTATACAACAGACGCTATAACAACGGGATACGCCCTTAACATGCACTGCGTGGGGGCCGCATTTCTCTTTGTCGTCACGCCTGAAGAATACGATTTTCAACGCTTAGGCTCTCATTGTTCTCCCCAGCCTGAGCATCCCCGTAAAGGCTATTGAAGAGAGTATGACCTGTTTCACGCTTTTTCGATTGCCTGAGAGCGGAATGTGAACACGTTAACAATTAATCAAGCCGCTTAATTGACGCAGCGGGATATTAAACCAACGATAATTCATGTGAAAACGATTGCATTAACGTTTTCACACTATCCATTTTGCACAGGTTTTATGCAACTACCGTCAGTGAGTGGCTGCAAATGCATGGCTCAGGAACGCGCGTCGTCTTGCATGTTTGCCCCATATCCATCACGCAACAGGGTGTAACTATGTCAACTCAGGTTATCGCTTGCCACGCTCATCCCGCCGACGCATCAGTATTACTGGCACGGCTTGAGCGATTGCCCATCACACGCCGGTTAATGGCGATTCGTGTTGTGGTAGGGCTGTCCACTTTTTTTGATGCCTATACCATTATTGCCATCGCGTTTGCCCTGCCACAACTGACGCAGGAATGGGGGCTTACGCCGACGTTCGTCGGTCTGATCATTGCAGCCAGCTATATTGGGCAACTGGTGGGAGCGCTCTTTTTTGGTACGCTGGCAGAAAAAATTGGCAGGATTGGTGTTTTACGTATCACCATCGTGATGTTTGTGATTATGGATGCCGCCTGCCTGTTCGCCTGGAACGGTTGGTCAATTCTGATCATTCGTTTTTTGCAGGGACTGGGCATTGGTGCTGAGGTTCCCGTTGCCAGTGCCTATATCAACGAATTTGTCGGTGCAAAGAAGCGGGGTCGGTTTTTTCTGCTTTATGAAGTGATCTTTCCAGTCGGCATGATGTGTGCTGGCCTTATCGGATTCTTTCTGGTGCCCATTTATGGCTGGAAAATCATGTTTCTTATTGGCCTGATCCCTTCAGCTCTGGCGGCGCCTTTGCGTTGGTTTATGCCAGAGTCTCCGCGCTGGTTAGTCTCTAAAGGCCGCCATCAACAGGCTGAAAAAGTCGTTCAGTTGTTTGAAGCAGAAGCCCTTCGTCGTGGTATGTCATTACCCGAGCCTGTAATAAAACCCGTACCGGTGATGCCCGCCTCGTCCAGCGGCGTAAAGGCGCTGTTTTCAGGTATCTACAAATCCCGCACGTTTATGCTGTGGGGATTGTGGCTCACGGTTTATACCGTTAACAACGGCATGATTACCTGGTTTCCTACTATGTACAGAACCTTGTTTCATCTGCCATTAGAAACCAGCCTGGCCTATGGATGGATTACCTCTACCTGTGGCGTTATTGCCTCTGTCATTTGTGCCTTTAAGATCGATCAAGTAGGCCGTAAGCGCTGGTACACCTGGGCATTTATGCTGGCCATTATTCCGCTCATCGTGCTGTGTGTACTGGGTGCCAATACGCCATGGCAGATACTGATATTGGGCAGCATGGCCTATGCTATTTTGCAAACAATTGCCTTTTCACTTTATCTCTATTCGGCCGAACTGTATCCGACCAGACTTCGCGCGACAGGTACTGCCTTTTCCAGCGCCTGGCTGCGCGCCGGGTCGTCTGTTGGGCCACTAATGGTGGGTTTCATTGTATCGGGATTTGGTATCCGGTTTGTTTTCATTGCGTTCGCCGTGATTGCCCTAATCGGCGGAATGATTACCCTGCTCTTCGCCATTGAAACCAAAGGGAAATCGCTTGAAGAGTTATCGCCCTAGCCAGGCAAAATTACGGTGCTAATCAGGTGAGACCGATAGCCATCATCTGACGGGTCTTTCTCTGGCTCGTCAGATTTGCTTTGAAAAACAAAATGTTACCGACTCTGGACGGCGAATCTGGCGTTGAGTCTTGCCGTTTACCGTCCGGGCGTACGCTGAAGTCGGCTGGACGCAATGAAGTGAACGCTCCGTTTCTCGCTATTTAAACTCTGAATGGTGGAGCTTAAAACAAGGACGATTAAAGCGTACCTGACAAACGCTATGGCAAAGATGGAGGGTAATGCGCAAGAGCACAGTTCAAAAGTGATGAACTTAAGAATCGGTTATAGAAGGAGAATCTGCAGGATTATCTATAAAATGATATTGTACCGTTGCATCGTGATATCCCCACAAAGCGCCAGCAATAATCGTTATGAGAAGAGTCCCCAGCAACACTGATTTTTTTGAGCGTTCCCTGACCTCATAATCAAAATAGAGCATGCTAAATGCCGTTACCATACACTGGTATGCGAGTGTTAAGAAATATCTCGTGAAACTTATACCATGCTGATAGGGCGGCACCCAATCCGCTCCGACAAAACTAAAATCGGTGGGCGTCAGGTAATCATAGCTATACCAGGTCACAATCGTAACCAACGGCGTCGCAAGGGCGACGAATAAACAGGAACGGCGACCAAATGCTGGATACAGTTTTCGCAGCATAATTACCTGAATAGCCTGTGAGAGTGAAAATACAATAAAGACGCCAATTATCGCTATAAAACCCATTATTAATGGAAAAATTTCCATCATAGAAACAGCATTACTTTTGCTTCTGTGTGGATTTCCATGGATAAAATCAGTGAATATCAATGAGACAATAATCGATACTGCCTCTGAAAGGGCCACAAAAATTCCCAACCAAATCAGACTCTTGATAAAAAATTGTCCATACGCGTAAGTGTCTCCATTCATTCTTTCCATGAACCACCTATAAACAGAACGCCGCGGCTTCAGGGCGTTATAGAATCAAATCTGAAGATTGGCCAGATCTAACGACTCAGAATCAAACGAAGGTACATCCCGTTTAACAGGAAATCTCAGGATGTTCTGACCAGGTTGGTTTTTTTAAGATCACTGACTCAGGTATACAGAAAAGGTATTGCTTTATACATTAACAGTAATTCAACACATCGTTAAATCAGCGCTATCGCTTGTGCGTTACAGCGAAGCATTAAGCTCACTGCTCATCGTTTTGCACAACTGAAATTCCTGGCGTTGTCGCTCTCTCCAAATCACCAAGCCAGAATATTGCCTGCTCGCGATTATCGCCACACATCGCAGTACTCGGCTGTAGCGAGCCACAGACGCGAGGACGGTCAGGATGACCGAAAATTTTGCACCGCATGTTTTCATCGAGCTGAACACACTTATGGCCAGCTGGCTTCCCGTCGGGCATACCAGGTATGGGTGAAGAAATGCTGGGTGCAATACAACATGCACCACAGCCTGAACGGCATTCCATCTTGAATTTCTCTGTATAGTGTCAAAGGTGGACGATAGCAGAACGCTTAAAGCGTCGAAATCCCTTGCCGCGTAAAAATTTTTTCCTGCCACGGCTAACGTGCTTTCGCAAGAAGCGCGATGCCCAGAGAGCGAGAGGCTTGAGTCACTTCATCCTGCCTGAAGATAAACGCCCGCCTGCACTGCCACTGATCCGCGACCACAAAATTTTTCGCGCTATCTTGCCTGTTCACGACCGCGCGAGTAACGTTGCGCGCACTATTACTCTGCAAGTGAGAACAGCAATGCCAAAGGCGAATGAAATCAAAAAAGGAATGGCCGTTACCCACAATGGAAAACTGCTGCTGGTAAAGGATATTGATGTCCAGAGCCCCAGCGCGCGCGGTGCGGCAACGCTTTATAAAATGCGTTTTACCGATGTTCGCACCGGTATGAAGGTGGAAGAACGCTTTAAGGGCGACGAGATCATTGAGGCCATCTCCCTGAGCCGCCGCAGCGTTACCTTCTCCTATATTGATGGTGATGAATACGTCTTTATGGACGACGAAGATTACACGCCCTATTCCTTTAAAAAAGCGCAAATAGAAGAAGAGCTGCTGTTCATCCCGGAAGGTGGCATTCCCGGCATTCAGGTACTCACGATGGATGGCCAGGTGCTGGCGCTTGAGCTGCCACAAACGGTGGACATGGATATTGTGGATACTTCACCCGGTATCAAAGGCGCATCGGCCAGTGCCCGCACTAAGCCGGCGGGAATGTCTACCGGTTTGATCATTCAGGTTCCCGAGTACCTCAGCAACGGCGATCGCATTCGCATCCATGTTGCCGAGCGTCGCTATATGGGACGTGCCGACTGATAACGCGCGCTGTACGCCGGGTTGACAGGTAGTGTTATATTATAACACCACCCTCTTTCTCTACAGGAGTCACTGGCATGACACGCGTTAACCTTCTCACCGGATTTTTAGGCAGCGGAAAAACCACCACGCTGCTTCATCTGCTGGCGCACAAGCCCCAGAATGAAAACTGGGCTGTGCTGGTCAATGAATTCGGTGAGATTGGTATTGATGGCGCGTTACTGGCCAACCGTGGCGCGACGTTAAAGGAGATCCCCGGCGGCTGCATGTGTTGCGTTAATGGGCTGCCCATGCAGGTCGGGCTAAACAGGCTGCTTCAACAAAACAAGCCCGACCGCCTGCTGATTGAGCCCACGGGCCTGGGCCATCCACGCCAGCTGCTACAG
This sequence comes from Pantoea ananatis LMG 2665, assembly GCF_000710035.2. Classification (GTDB taxonomy): domain Bacteria; phylum Pseudomonadota; class Gammaproteobacteria; order Enterobacterales; family Enterobacteriaceae; genus Pantoea; species Pantoea ananatis. The sequence goes on from NZ_JMJJ01000005.1 coordinate 624,979, forward strand.
ATGCTGACGTCGTCTGTTTATCAACCCTGGATCGAACTGCAGGCCACGCTAACCCTGCTGGACGCCCGCCAGCTAGCCGACGGGCGTGTAACGGAAAATGAAAACTTTCGCGATCAGCTGGCCGCGGCCGACATTATTGTCGGCAATAAACGCGACTGCTGGCGCGAGGCCGATCGGCAGCGCCTCCAGGCGTGGCTTGCCGCCCATCAGGACGATCGTGAATTTGTTACTGCCGAGTTCGGTCAGATTCCCCTGGCGTTACTTGACAGTCCGCGCGGGAAACCGCGCGCCCTTCCGCATCCGGTCCACCATCATCACGCTGCGGCCCCGGGCAGCGGTATCGCAGCCTTGCGACTCGACGGGCGCGCGTCATGGCGTCGGGCGGTGAATGAGGGTCAGGGTTATGTCGCCTGCGGCTGGATTTTTGACCACGAAACGGTGTTTGATAGCCTTCCTTTGCTGGAATGGGCGCGGCTTGCCCCCGTCGATCGGGTTAAAGGCGTGCTGCGCATCCCCGAAGGATGCGTCAGCATTAACCGTCAGGGAGAAGACGTGCATGTTGAAATTCTCGCCGCAACCCCACCTGACAGTCGCATTGAGATGATTCATTCCTCATCTGCCGACTGGAATAGTTTACAATCTGCTTTGTTGAGGTTTCGTTTAAGCTGACAGGATTAAGGTCGGCGGTTATTTTTTACTAGGGCAGAATTATGCACGCAACACGCCTTGTCACCATCCTGTTGCTTAACGCGCTGGGACTGGTGCTGTTTTTTTCATGGTATTTACCGCCCCATCACGGGTTTTGGTTTGATATCGATAAAGGGATTTTCTTCGCGTTTAATAATGAAATTGTGGATCACCCAGGCTTTGCCCTGCTGGTCGCCATCACTAACTTTCGCGGTTTTGACGCCGTGTCGTTGCTGGCGATGGGGTTACTCTATCTGTGGCTGTGGCGGCGGGAAACGCCTGCGGGCCGCCGTCGTATGTTTGCCATTGGCATTACGATGTTGCTGACAGCGGTCGTTTTGAACCAGGCGGGTCATTTGATCCCGGAAAAACACGCCAGCCCGACGCTGTTCTTTGAGAACGTTCACCGCGTCAGTGAGTTAACGGGTATCCCAGCCAAAGATGCGTCAAGCGACAGTTTTCCAGGCGATCATGGCATGATGCTCATTATCTTTGCAGCATTCATGTGGCGTTATTTCGGCTTCCGTACGTTTTTAGTGGGTGTTGTCATTGTGGGGCTGTTCTCGCTGCCACGCGTCATGGCAGGCGCGCACTGGTTTAGCGATATTGCAGTCGGATCGCTTTCCGTGGCGTTAGTGGGATTAAGCTGGTGGCTATTAACGCCGGCAAGTGATTATCTGGTTAATTGGTTTTATCACAAATTACCGGGTAAAAATAAACCCTAATAGTAATTAATTAGCGAGGGCGGAATTATGATTAAATTATAACCCGCCCTCACTTATAAAAAACCTATGGAAATAATTAGCAAGCTAACCAAAAAAACATCCGAACCCGATGATAATGCAGGACTTCTCTTCAGCCTTCGGCGATAGTTACTCTGCAGACCTTCTCCCAGCCCGCACTAAGCCTGGAATTAGCGCCAGATCACCCCTTTCATCCTGTTATCACCTTGAATAACTGTTGATAAAGTGAACAAGTTATTTAAGTTTGATAAGTATCAAAAAAACCTATCAGAATTTGATTAAAAGCGCTCGCCACGGCCTCTGGAATCGGTTAATCTCGGTCGCAGTGAGAAAAGAAGACGCGGTATTAAGCATTCTTTAATAGATAAAATGTGGTGATTTACACATTTTTATAATTAAAGCATTGTCTTGTTCTGACTGGCTTATTAATCTCATTCCGTTTTGTCATCTGGCTGGCGACAATCTTGTCGTAAGGACTTCGAAGGAAAACCCGAATAATGGTCAAGTCTCAACCAATACTGAGATATATCTGGCGGATTGCGCCCGCTCTGGCGCTGGCAACTCTCCTCTCAGCTTGTAGCAGTACCCATAACACCGTTAAAAACGAGAATCATGAAGTTAACAACCAGAATGGTTTTTTACTTCAAGCGTCTCAGGATGAGTTCGAAGAGATGGTGCGCAACGTTGATGTTAAGACGCGCATCATGGATCAATACGCGAGCTGGAAAGGTGTTCGTTACCGTCTTGGCGGTGATACCAAGCGTGGTATTGATTGTTCCGCTTTCGTTCAGCGTACGTTCCGCGAACAGTTTGGTCTGGATCTTCCTCGCTCAACGTCCGAACAGCAGGGAACGGGAAAAGAGATTTCTCGCAGCAGACTGCGACCGGGTGACTTAGTTCTCTTCCGTGCTGGCTCAACGGGCCGTCATGTCGGTATCTACCTCGGCAATGACAACTTTGTTCATGCTTCGACCAGCAGCGGTGTCATGATCTCCAGCCTTAATGAAGATTACTGGAAAAAACGTTATCGCGAAGCGCGGCGGGTCTTAAGTCGCAACCCGAGCTAATGCAGCTCCCGAATGTCCTCTCAGCCAGAGAAAAACAGAACGCTGCCCAGGCAGCGTTTTTTTTTAATCCCTCGAATCCCCCTAAAAATACTTGTTTATCAAAATAATAACGAGACATTATTAACAGACTCGTTATATTCTCAGACGCAAATATTCGGGCGATTGCGCACCAGTAAGTTTTATATTTTGATCAGGGGAAGCACTTCATGCCATTGTCGCGGGCGCTGATACGCCAGGCAACTTATCCTCGTCAAATCGCGTGGAATAGCGCGATTATTGGCAGTCTGTTTTTTTTGTTGTTAACCTCTGTTTTGCTCATCGAAACCCAACATCGTCGGGAAAGCCAACATAAACAGTTGCTCATCGACAGTAGTAACGACTTTCAACGTAGCGTCCAGACGCTTATTTCGGACACGCTTTCCCCCCTGCTTCCGTTCGTTCAGTCAGAATGCTATATCGGTAATCATGAGTTAACCGCGCGAGCCGCGTTTGCCGGCGACATACGCGCCATTATTTTAGTTAAAGACGGCAACGCGTTTTGCTCTTCCGCAACCGGAAGCTTTTTTCAGCCGCTCAGCGCGCTCTCAGCCCGAACGGATAGCACACGTGACAGGGACATTCGGTTGTTGCCGGGTACGCCGATGCAGCCGACAAAGCCGGTGCTGGCCATCTGGATTAAGCAGCCCGGCACCCTTCAGTCCGGCATTTTTACGACATTGAATCTGAGCCTGGCAACGTATCAGCTAAAAGCGTCTTCTTACCCCGAAATCACCGGGATTGCCTTACTCGCCCATAAAACTGCCATGACCAGTTGGCAGCCAACGCTGGTACGAAATCGTCAACTCCCGCCGCCGCTAATGCAAACGCCCCTGGAAGGCCTTCCTTTCCAGTTTGCTTTCTACGGTTCAACGCTGTCAGCAAGTGACTATCAGACCATCATGCTGAGCAGCCTGCTGATTTCATTAATCGCCAGTTGTGCCTTTTGGTTTTTGCTGACCCGCTTTCAGCGGCCAGGCAAAGAGATCACCCTGGGTATCCGACGAGGGGAATTTCATGTCGAGTATCAGCCTTTAGTTTCGGCCCAGGATGGCAAATCTTATAGTATGGAGGCACTGCTACGCTGGACACATCCTTCGGGTGAAACGGTCCCACCCGATATTTTTATCAGCTATGCTGAAGCACAACGCCAAATCGTCCCCCTGACCCGACACCTGTTTGAACTGGTCGCCCGCGATGCACATCAACTCCGTGATAGCCTGCCCAAAGGAACCTGCATCAGCGTAAATATTTCCCCTCTGCATCTCAGCGCCTGCAGTTTTCGTGACGATGTCCTGTACTGGCAGGACAATATGCCTCACGATCATTTTCTGTATGTTTTTGAAATTACCGAGCGCGCAGTCGTCGAGAACGCGAATGCGGCCGAACTGTTTCACTGGCTACAACAGCGAGGCATTAAAATCGCGGTTGATGATTTTGGGACCGGGCACAGTGCATTAATCTATCTTGAGAAGTACCATTTTGATTACCTGAAAATCGATCGTGGATTTGTGCAAAGTATCGGAACGGAAACGATCACTTCGCCGGTGCTGGATACGGTGTTACAACTGGCTAAACGGCTCAATCTGATGAGCGTGGCCGAGGGCGTTGAAACCGACGAACAGGCCAGTTGGTTGATCGACCGCGGCGTCACCTATTTACAGGGCTATTTTTATAGCCGTCCGTTACGCCCGGAGCAGATCAAAGACTATTTTCAGCGTCAAAACAGGTAACCCATGCTTTAATTGCCGTAGATTATCGCTGCGGTGCAAGACACTCACAGGAGAGAACATCCCTTATGCAGCTCCGCTTCGCCCTTCTGCTGCTGTGTAGCTTGCTTACCCTTCCGCTGCACGCTTCCCCGGTTCAGACCAGCTACGCGTTTGCTCAGGTTGGAACGCCAAAGTATGCGCAAGACTTCAGTCACTACGACTATGTGAATCCTGCCGCGCCCAAGGGCGGCAAGATCGTCTTGTCCGTCATTGGCACTTACGACAATTTCAACCGCTATGCCTCACGTGGCAATCCCGGTGCCGGTACCGGGCCCCTGTATGACAGCTTATTCACGACGTCGGACGATGAAACCAGCAGTTATTACCCCCTCATTGCGGAATCTGCTCGTCATCCCGTGGATTTCAGCTGGATGGACGTTACCCTTAATCCCCGCGCCCGGTTCCAGGATGGTTCACCCATTACGGCGGAGGATGTGGCCTTTACCTTCCAAAAGTTTATGACTGAAGGGGTTCCGCAGTTTCGGATATTTTATCGCGGCGTCACGGTCACCGCCCTCAACCGCCAGACCGTGCGTATTAGGTTACCGGCCCCGGATAAAGACCTGATGCTGGGATTGCTGACGCTACCGGTGATCTCCCAAACCTTTTGGCAGACGAGAAAATTTAACGAGCCGCTCAGCCAGCCCCCCTTGTCGAGTGGGCCTTATCGCATCAGTAAGTGGAAGCTGGGCCAGTTTATTGAATTCAGTCGCGTAAACGATTACTGGGCGGCGGATTTGCCGGTTAACCGTGGCCGGTTCAATTTTGATGTAATGCGTTACGACTATTACCTGGACGACAACGTGGCATTTGAGGCATTCAAAGCCGGGGCCTTTGATCTGCGGGAAGAGACGTCGGCAAAGAAATGGGCCACGCAGTATCTGGGGCGTCATTTCGACGATCGACAGATCGTGAAAGAAACCACACCGAATACCGCCTCAATTGATACGCGCTGGCTGGCGCTGAATAATGAAAAAGCCCTGTTTAGCGATCGTCGGGTCCGGCAGGCGATGGCGCTGGCTTTCGATTTTGAATGGATGAATAAAACGCTTTTCTATCAGGCTTTTAAGCGCACAGACAGCTATTTTCAGAATACCCACTATGCCGCACGGGGCCTGCCCGATGCCGCGCAGCTGCGCATTCTGACGCCGTTCGCAGCACAGTTACCGCCTGAAGTCTTCAGTGAAACCTATGTGCCGCCACAAACTGACGGCAGCGGCTACGATCGCACCAACCTGCTCAAGGCAATGTCCCTGCTGAATAAGGCGGGCTGGCACATCAGGAATCAGCGCCTGATTAATGATAAAACCGGGCAGCCCTTTAGCGCAGAGCTGCTGCTGCCCGCAGGCGCAAACAGTGAATGGGCGCTTCCTTATCAACATAATCTGGCGCGGCTGGGTATCACGTTAACGCTACGCCAAATTGACAGCTCGCAGTACCTGCGCCGCCTGCGCAGCGGTGACTATGATATGGTCAGTAATATTTATCATGCGATGCCAACCCCCTCACGCAGTCTGCAGGCCAACTGGCAATCGGACTATATTCAGTCCTCCTGGAACACGGCCAGGGTCAAGGACCCCGTTGTCGATAGCGTTGTGAAACAGATCATCGCCCATCAGGACGATGCGGACGCCTTGCTGCCGTTGGGCCGGGCGCTGGACCGTATTTTACTGTGGAATGCGTATATGATCCCGATGTGGTACAACGCCGAGCAGCGACTTGCCTTTTGGGACAAATTTTCCCATCCTGCGGTTAAACCTGCCTACAGCACAGGTCTGGATAACTGGTGGTATGACGTGAATAAAGCCGGGCGACTGCCGGCCGACAAACGCTGAGGAGAGGCAGGTTGGCAAGTTACTTTTTACGTAGACTGTTACTGATTATTCCTACCTTGTGGGCCATCATTACGCTCAACTTTTTTATTGTACAAATTGCGCCAGGCGGCCCGGTCGATCAGGCGCTGGCGAATATCCAGTTTGGCCAGACCAGCGGGCTGCCTGGTGCGGGCAGCGGTGAAGGCGGTGGCACCCAGGCCAGCCTGCATCGCGTCACGCCAGGGGATAATCAATACCGCGGCGCGCGCGGCCTGGACCCGGAGGTCATCGCAGAAATTGAGCGACGTTACGGCTTCGATAAACCTATCGGGGAGCGCTATCTCACCATGCTGTGGAACTATCTGCGCTTTGACTTTGGCGACAGCCTGTTTCGCAGTGCTTCCGTATTGCAGTTAATCAAACAGAGCCTGCCCGTCTCTGTCAGCCTTGGCCTGTGGAGTACCTTAATTATCTACCTGGTCTCCATCCCGCTGGGCATTAGAAAGGCGGTGCGTAACGGCAGTACCTTTGATGTCTGGAGCAGCACCTTCATCATTATTGGCTACTCCATTCCGGCGTTTCTGTTTGGCATTATGTTGATTGTTCTGTTTGCCGGCGGCAGCTATTTTGACTGGTTTCCCCTGCGCGGTCTGACGTCTCCACAGTTTGATTCGCTGCCCTGGTACGCCAGGGTAACCGATTATCTCTGGCACATTGCGCTACCGGTACTGGCGACGGTGATTGGCGGTTTTGCTACCTTAACTATGCTGACCAAAAATGCATTTCTGGATGAGATTCGCAAACAGTATGTGGTCACCGCCCGGGCTAAAGGCCTCTCAGAGCGGCGCATTCTTTACCATCATGTGTTTCGCAACGCGATGCTGCTGGTGATCGCCAGCTTTCCCGCCACCTTTATCAGCATGTTTTTTACCAGTTCGGTATTGATTGAGGTGATGTTCTCTCTTAATGGCCTGGGCCTGCTGGGTTTTGATGCGACGATCCAGCGCGATTATCCCGTGATGTTTGGCACCCTGTATATTTTCACCCTGATAGGTTTGCTGATGAATATCCTCAGTGATTTGACCTATACCCTGGTGGATCCCCGTATTGATTTTGAGGGCCGGTGATGCGTCTTTCTCCCCTGAATCAGCAGCGCTGGCAGCGCTTTCGTCATCACCGCCGTGGCTACTGGTCGCTGTGGATTTTTCTGTCTGTCTTTATGCTTTCCCTGTGCGCGGAATTCATTGCCAATGATAAACCGCTGCTGGTGCATTATCAGCAGCGCTGGTACGCTCCGCTGTTTTTTAACTATAGCGAAAGCGATTATGGTGGCCCGTTTGCCACGGCAGCGGATTATCAGGATCCCTGGTTGCAACAGCGCATTGAAAATCACGGCTGGGCGCTTTGGGCACCCATCCGTTTCGGTGCCAACAGTATTAATTTCGCTTCTCAGGTGCCCTTCCCTTCGCCGCCCTCCCGGCAGAACTGGCTGGGCACGGATGCCAACGGCGGCGATGTTATGGCGCGTCTGTTATATGGTCTGCGCATTTCACTCCTGTTTGGGGTGCTGCTGACGCTGTTTTCCAGCGTGATTGGGATCGTCATCGGTGCCATACAAGGCTACTTTGGCGGCAAGGTGGACCTGATAGGTCAACGCCTGATTGAGGTCTGGTCCGGGATGCCCTCGCTGTTTTTGCTGATCTTGCTTTCCAGCGTGATTCAGCCCAGCTTCTGGTGGCTGCTGCTGGTTACCGTGCTGTTTGGCTGGATGAGTTTGGTCAGCGTCGTACGTGCCGAGTTTCTGCGTACCCGTAACTTTGACTATATTCGGGCCGCGCAGGCGCTGGGCGTCAGTGACGGACGTATTATGCTGCGTCATATCCTGCCCAACGCCATGGTGGCAACCCTGACCTTTCTGCCTTTTATCCTGTGTGGCTCTATCACCACCTTAACCTCGCTGGATTTTCTCGGATTTGGTCTGCCCATCGGCTCTCCCTCTCTGGGAGAGCTGCTGCTGCAGGGGAAAAATAACCTGCAGGCCCCCTGGCTGGGTTTATCGGGCTTTTTTACGCTGGCGATTCTGCTGTCGCTGCTCATTTTCATTGGCGAAGCCGTGCGCGACGCCTTTGATCCCAGTAAAGGAGTCTGAATGAGCACCCCGCTGCTTGCTGTTAACCATCTCTCCATCGCCTTTCGTCAGGGCAAACAGCTGTATCAGGTGGTGGACGATGTCTCGCTGCATATAGAGGCAGGAGAAACCCTAGCCCTGGTGGGCGAATCCGGTTCCGGAAAAAGCGTTACCGCCCTGTCGATCATGCGGCTGCTGCACGCGTCCGCCGTCGCCTATCCTCAGGGCGAAATTCTGCTGGCAGGCGAAGACCTGCTCAAGGCGTCGGCGCAGCGACTCCGCGGCCTGCGGGGTAATCAGATGGCGATGATTTTTCAGGAACCCATGGTGTCACTCAACCCTTTGCACAGTATTGAAAAGCAGCTATATGAAGTGCTTTCTCTACATCGCGGCATGCGACGCGAGCCCGCGCGAGCGGAAATCCTGCGCTGCCTCGATCGCGTGGGTATTCGCCAGCCGGCCTCCCGCCTGAACGCTTTTCCACATCAGCTCTCCGGGGGCGAGCGCCAGCGTGTGATGATCGCGATGGCCCTGCTGACCCAGCCGAGGCTGCTGATTGCCGATGAACCGACCACCGCGCTTGATGTCACCGTTCAGGCGCAGATCCTTGGCCTGCTGCGCGAACTGCAACAGGAACTGAATATGGGCATGCTGTTTATTACCCATAACCTGAAGATTGTTCGCCAACTGGCAGACAGCGTCAGCGTGATGCGCTCTGGTCGGGTGGTTGAGCATAACGCCGGCCAGCGCCTGCTAACACAGCCTCAGCACGCCTACACGAAGCAGCTGCTGGCAGCCGATCCGGAAGGTCGTGCAGTGCCGCTCCCTGCGGATACGCCGGTTATTCTTAAGGTGGACAACCTGCGCGTCAGTTTTCCCCTGCGTCAGGGCCTGTTTAAACGTAAAACAGGCGAAAAAATTGCAGTAGAGAATCTTAGCTTTAGCCTGAAACGAGGCGAAAGTCTGGGATTAGTAGGCGAGTCAGGCTCAGGTAAAAGCACCACCGGTATGGCGTTGTTGCGTCTTATTGCCGCTCAGGGGGAGGTCTGGTTTGACAATCAGCCGCTGCATCAGCTGTCGAGAAAAGCGCTGTTGCCGCTGCGTCGACGCATTCAGGTCGTTTTTCAGGATCCTAATTCTGCGCTGAACCCCCGAATGACGGTTCAGCAGATCGTTGCCGAAGGTCTGGCCGTGCATTATCCACACCTGAGTGCCGCACAACAGGACGAACGGGTCAAAGCGGTCATGACCGAGGTCGGGCTGGACGCGGAAAGCCGCCATCGCTATCCAGCTGCGTTTTCCGGCGGTCAGCGTCAGCGAATCGCTATTGCGCGCGCCCTTATTCTTGAACCGGAGCTGCTGATACTGGATGAGCCAACCTCCTCACTCGACCGCTCCGTACAAAAACAGATTCTGACGCTGCTACGGGGATTACAGCAGCAGCGTCAGCTGAGTTATCTGTTTATCAGTCACGATTTGGAAGTGGTGCGATCGCTCTGCCATCAGCTCATCGTACTGCGTCAGGGCGAGGTCGTTGAACAAGGCGACTGTGAGACACTCTTTGCCACACCTGCACAGGCTTATACCCGCGAGCTGCTCGGCTCCGTTTCGCTCAGTGACCGATGAAGGTTTCCGCAATCGCCACGCCTTGATTTTTCAGGCAGCAGTTCGTGGCGCTCTCATCACAACGGCGGATAAAAAGGCAGGGCTGCCCTTCGCACTCAGCGATTTTGCCGTCAACCTGAATGGCGGCCAGCATGTCTTTCAGTTCCCGCAGAATCTCCCATGCCGGAACACCATCATGGCTTATCAGCCGGAGCGCAATAACGTCATGCTCTTCTGAGCCCGCATCGTCGGTTTCAATCACGGCATGACGATCGCTAATCCAGCGAAACCGCTGCGGCAGGCGATGCACAACCGAAAGTTGCAACATAGTGATCCCTATCTCCAGAGAATGAAGCGCAATTCACAACCAATGGTGTCAGCCTGCAGAGTGGGTAAAGTCTGCTTAACGCGCCGATCCGCAATCGCCCGGTAGAGCAAATTTGCGAGTTAAATCTCACTTTGGGCTATATGTACCGCGTTTAATGATAACTAACAATCATTTTAGTCCCAATACGATTACTTTATTTGCTATTTTTTTTCACAAATAAGAAACATTTTTGACTAAGCGGAAAAAGAGGATGGCAGACGCCCGCTTAGCGGGCGACGGTACGCGGACGTGAGGCGTAGAGAAATAACGAAACGGAGATTGTCGCGCACAGTGCAATGGTTCCCACCATGGGCCAGGCACTGTTGAAGCTGAACAGGGAGAGCAGCGCCCCCGCCAGCGCACCCACGCCAAAACGCAAGGTGCCCGCCAGAGAAGAGGCCGTACCGGCCATATGCGGAAACTCATCAAGGATACCGCCATAGCATTTGACGACACCATCGACACGCAGCCGATGAACATTGCAATGCCTAATACCAGCGGCAGGAACCCCAGATCGAAAGCGCTGACGATCAACAGCCAGATGCCCATAGCAAACTGCACCAACAATCCGAAGCGAAACAGGACCACGGGGCCAAAACGGCGCACTGCCCGGCTGTTAATCAGCGTCATGATGAACAAAAACACAATATTCAGACCGAAGTAGTAGCCAAAACTCTGCGGTGAAATGTGATTCAGTTCGATGTAAACAAAGGGGCCAGCGTTGAGAAAGGTAAACAGCCCCGCAAACGAGAATCCGCTCGATAACATATAGCTGAACGCGCGCTTGTGGCGAAACAGGATAACGAAGTTACCTAGCGTGGTGCGCAGGTGAAAGCGCTGTCGCTGCTCAGGTTTAAGGGTTTCGCGAATCTGGGTTGCCACCAGCACAGTGGTGATAACCGCCGCTATCGACAGCGTCCAGAAAATGGCGTGCCAGCTCCAGACTAACAGCAGCCAGCCGCCGATGATGGGCGCCAGCAGCGGTGCGATGGTGGTAATCAACATGACGAACGACATCATGCGTGAGAAGTCTTCTTTCGAGTAACTGTCACGCATCAACGCATTGATCACGACGCTGGCCGCCGCTGCCGCCAGACCGTGTAAAAAACGCATCGCAATCAGTTGTTCAATCGACTGCGAAAGTGCGCAGGCTGCCGCTGCGCAGGCAAATATCAGGGTGCCGAGCGTAATCACCGGCTTGCGGCCATAGCTGTCGGCGAGCGGACCGTAGATCAACTGACCGATGGCAAAACCCAGGATATAAAGATTGAGCGTCATCTGAACGCTACCGGCGGACACGGCAAACTGGCGCGCAATTTGTGGCATTGCAGGCAGATACATATCTATCGACAACGGCATCAACATCGCTAACAGGCCGAGGATGACGACCAGCCCCATTGGCGAATTCTTTTCCTTACGCACCAGGTTTCTCGCTATTTTTGTTTAAGTTCATCCGGTAAGCCAATGCTGGCTATCTCTTCTTCCGTTAACGGGCGGTATTCACCCGGTTCCAGCGCCTCGTCCAGCACAATCTCACCAATGCGCTCGCGGTGCAGGCCAACGACCCGGTTACCCACGGCTGCAAACATGCGTTTGACCTGGTGATAGCGGCCTTCGCTCAAGGTCAGCAGCACTTCCGTGGGGGTGATGACCTCAAGCTGAGCGGGTTTAGTCAGGCTTTTTTCATTATGCAGCTGCACCCCGGCGCTGAACTGTGCGGCCGTGTCATCGCTCACCGGCGCTTCCAGCGTTACCCGATAAGTTTTCTCACAATGGTGGCGCGGTGAGGTAATGCGATGTGACCACTGACCGTCGTCCGTCAGCAGGACTAAACCGGTGGTATCAATATCCAGCCGGCCCGCGGCATGCAGCTTAAACGCCATCGGTTCTTCAATGAAATAGACGATGGTGGGATGATCGGGATCGTCCGTTGAGCAGACATAGCCCTGAGGTTTGTTCAGCATAAAGTAGCGCGGCCCGGTCTGCATCTGCAATACATTGCCGTCATACTCAACCTCATGATCGGGCTGGAGTTTGAAAGCGGTGTCGCGCACCACATCACCGTTAACGGTAACACGTTGACCACGGATTTCACGTGCGGCGATGGCACGGCTGATTTCCAGTTGCTGAGAGATGAATTTGTCGAGTCGCATGAATTCGTTTTGCCTGTTACTGCGGAGGGAAACTAAAACGGCATTTTTAACCGTTGAAAAAGTAGGGGAAGTATAGCCTGATCTGCGCCTCGCTGACAGCGCGTTTATTGTGGATTCGTGGCATAATTGCGGCAGGTTTTACAAAAGTGAACAGCATGTCTTTTACCTTACGCCCTTATCAACAGGAAGCGGTCGATGCCACCCTCGCCCACTTCCGTCGTCATCCTGAACCTGCCGTGATCGTTCTGCCCACCGGGGCCGGAAAAAGCCTGGTGATCGCCGAGCTGGCGCGCCTGGCTCGAGGTCGGGTGCTGGTGCTGGCGCACGTTAAAGAGCTGGTGGCGCAAAATCACAGCAAGTATCAGGCTTACGGACTTGAGGCTGACATCTTTGCGGCAGGATTGCAGCGCAAAGAAAGCCAGCGGAAAGTCGTGTTCGGTAGCGTCCAGTCTGTTGCACGTAATCTCAGCCTGTTTGACCGCGCCTTTTCGCTGGTGATTGTTGATGAGTGCCACCGCATTGGTGATGACAAAGCGAGCCAGTATCAGCAAATTTTCAATCACCTGCGCCAGCATAATCCTCAGTTGCGTCTGCTCGGCCTGACCGCAACACCGTTTCGCCTGGGCAAAGGCTGGATCTACCGTTTTCATTATCACGGTATGGTTCGGGGCGACGAGCAGGCCCTGTTTCGCGACTGCATCTATGAACTGCCCCTGCGCTATATGATCAAGCATCAGTTTCTGGTGCCGCCGGAACGGCTGGATATGCCGGTGGTTCAGTATGATTTCAGCCGCCTCACCGCTCAGGCAAATGGTCTGTTCAACGAAGCCGACCTGAATCGGGAACTCAAACAGCAGCAGCGGGTGACGCCCCATATTATCCAGCAGATTGTGGAATTTGCCGAGGATCGCCACGGCGTGATGATTTTTGCCGCCACCGTCGAACACGCGCGCGAAATTTTGGGCCTGCTGCCTGAAAACAGCGCGCTGGTGTCGGCAGAAACTCACGCGAAAGATCGGGATGCGCTAATCGCGGCGTTTAAAGCCCAGCAGCTTAAGTTTCTGGTCAACGTTGCGGTGCTAACCACCGGCTTCGATGCGCCGCATGTGGATCTGATCGCGATCCTGCGCCCTACCGAGTCAGTCAGCCTGTATCAACAGATTGTCGGGCGCGGTCTGCGCCTGTCGCCCGGCAAAAAAGACTGCCTGATTCTGGACTATGCCGGTAATCCTCACGATCTGTTTACGCCTGAAGTGGGCGCACCGAAAGGGAAAAGTGACAATCAGCCCGTGCAGGTATTTTGCCCGGCCTGCGGCTTCGCCAATACCTTCTGGGGCAAGGCCACGAGCGATGGCATGGTGATTGAGCACTTTGGCCGACGTTGTCAGGGCGTACTGGAAGACGACGACGGCGGGCGCGAGCAGTGTGACTACCGCTTTCGGTTTAAGAACTGCCCGGCGTGCAACGCGGAAAACGACATCGCCGCGCGCCGCTGCCGCGAATGCGACAAGATTCTGGTCGATCCTGACGATATGCTTAAAGCCGCGCTGAAGCTGAAAGATGCGCGCGTTCTGCGCTGCGGCGGCATGACGCTGGAACAGGGCCGCGACGACAAAGGCGAATGGTTGAAAGCCACCTATTTCGATGAAGACGGCACCAGCGTCAGTGAGCGGTTTCGTCTGCAAACGCCCGCACAGCGCAAGGCGTTTGAGCACCTGTTTATGCGCCCGCATCAGCGCGCGCCCGGCGTGCCGCTGGGCTGGCAAACCGCCGCCGATGTGCTGGCCCTGCAGCCTCTTCTGCGCCATCCCGATTTTGTGGTGGCCCGTGCCAAAGGCCAGTTCTGGCAGATTCGCGAAAAGCTGTTTGACTACCAGGGGCGCTTTCGCCGCGCTAACGAACTGCGCTAAGCCTTATTAGCGTTTGCCCCTGTAGGGGATTACCGCTATAATGCCGCCCGCTTTTGCATGTGCATAAGCGGTGTTGAATAACCCTTCTGTTACTGGGTCGCCTGTAGCAGAAATCATAAAGAGACGTATTAATGTTCACTATCAATGCAGTAGAACGTAAAGAGCAGGGTAAGGGTGCGAGCCGCCGCCTGCGCGCAGCAAACCGCTTCCCGGCCATCATTTATGGTGGTTCAGAAGCCGCTGTTGCTATCGACCTCGACCACGACCAGGTGATGAACCTGCAAACCAAGCCAGGCTTCTACGAAGAAGTGCTGACTCTGGTGGTTGACGGTAAAGAAACCAAAGTTAAAGTGCAGGCTGTTCAGCGTCATCCGTTCAAGCCAAAACTGCACCACATCGACTTCGTTCGCGCTTAATCGCCGAATGCGTTGAAAGTAGAAGGGCCGGTTGCGAAACCGGCCCTTTTATTTTGCCTGTTATCCGCCAGAACGCCGGATCGGGCAGATGCTTATTTACTGCTGGTGCGGCGTTGCAGCTGCTCACGCAGGTTAGGCGGTGTTCCTTTGATGGTCAGCGTATCGGTGACCGGATCCCAGAAAATGCGCTCGCCAAGCAACAGGGCATCGAAGTTCAGGGTCAGCCCCCCACCGCTACCGGCAAACTTGGTTAACTGACGTAACGTACTGCGATCTGCCGGGAAATGCTCTTCCAGGTCATAGCCCTGCTCCTGAGTAAAGGCTTCAAACGTCTTTTCACCCAGTGGCGGCAGCTCACCTGATAACGCTTTCAGCGCGATCTCTTCCCCAGCCTGAAGCTGTTCATTACAGTAGCTGTAAACCTGCTGACGGTAGTTTTGTCGTTCATTCTTATCCAGATTCGACTCGTCACAATAGTCATCTACCGCCTGTAACAGCCCCCGGTTCTGCGCCTTGGCATCCAGTCCGACTTCCGCCCCCAGAAAATCCATGAAGAAATCAGAAACTTTTCGCCCTACCCGTCCACGCAGGAAGGTGAGGTAGCGCGTCGATTCAGGGCTGGTTTCCCACTCGGTAAGATCGATTCGTGCCACAATATCGGCGTGATTGATATCCAGATAGTGGGTACTGCTGATATCCATCTGTTCGTTGACGCGCATACTCGACTGGCTGTTTAACACCGCCACCAGCAAGTATTCTACCGCCAGATAGCGGTACTGGATAAACAGCACTACGCCGCCTTCGGCGAAAGGATATTTTGCCAGTTCATCACGCAGGCGTCCGGTAGCAGCCCGGCTAAAAGCGAGAAAATCATCGTTACCCTTGCGGCAGTTGCGCAGTGCATCTGCCAGTTCGCTTTCAGCATTAAACAGCCCGTAAGCTTTACTTTTTGCACTGTATACACGGTGCAGCTCTTCCACCATCGCCTCGACGGTATTGGTGGCCGGCAGTAACGAATCACGAAGCACCAGCTCTAACTGATTTTCATCACGTTTGATTAACTGGTGCAAGGCAATCTGGTCGATATCCAGACTCATGGTAAACTCTCCTAATAGCACAGGCGCGTATTCAAACACCGCCAGCAGCAGCTTTCAACTCCATGCACAACCCGAACACCGCGCTTTCGATAAATTTGCGGAAAAAAGTGCGCTGTTCCGGTACTATATCGCCTTTTGAGACGAGATAAGTTTTCGCTATGCCACAATCATCCCGTTACAGCGACCAACGCGTTGAACAACTCCTCGCGGAAATGGCGCAGGTTTTGCAAAAAGACCAGGCGCCAACCGACCTTTCCCTGATGGTACTGGGGAACATGGTAACCAATCTGATCAACAGCGATGTTGCTCCCGCGCAACGCCGCTCTCTGGCCCGTTCTTTTGCTGATGCCCTGCAGGCGTCGGTAGACGACAGCGCCCATTAATTCGCTAATCTGACGTCAAACTATGGTAACCAACCGACAGCGCTACCGCGAAAAAGTCTCCCAGATGATTAGCTGGGGACACTGGTTTGCCCTGTTCAATATCTTTTTCGCGCTCATTCTGGGTAGCCGCTATCTGTTGGTTGCCGACTGGCCTGCTTCACTGGCTGGGCGCATTTATGCGTACAGCAGCTGGATTGGTCACTTCAGCTTTATTGTATTTGCCGTTTATCTGCTGATTATCTTCCCGCTGACGTTTGTGGTGATGTCGCAACGTCTGATGCGGGTGATTTCGACGGTGGTCGCGACCGCCGGTTTGACACTGCTGATGGTCGACAGCGCCGTCTTTAACCGTTTCCATTTACACCTTAATCCGGTGGTGTGGGAACTGGTGATTAACCCCGATCAAAGTGAGATGGCGCGCGACTGGCAGCTGATGTTTATCGGCGTGCCGCTCATTTTTCTGGTGGAGATTCTGTTTGCCACCTGGAGCTGGCAGAAGCTGCGTAGCCTAAACCGCCGTTCGTTTGGTAAGCCGCTGGCCGCCCTTTTTATCAGCGCCTTTTTTGCCAGTCATTTGATGTATATCTGGGCGGACGCTAATTTTTATCGCCCGATCACGATGCAACGTGCGAATCTGCCCCTTTCTTATCCGATGACCGCCCGTCGCTTTCTTGAGCGTCACGGCTTGCTGGATGCGCAGGAATATCAGCGCCGTCTGGTGCAGCAAGGCGATCCTGAGGCTGCGGCAGTGCAGTATCCGCTCAGCGATATCACCTTTGCGGACAAAGGCTCACGCGATAACCTGTTGGTCATTACGGTGGATGGTCTGAACAATGCCAGTGCCGATAACGCCCTGCCGGCGTTGAACCAGTTTGCCAGCCAGAACGTGCGCTTTACCCAGCATTTCAGCGCCGGGGACAACGCAGAAAAAGGCCTGTTTGGCCTGTTCTACGGCATCTCCCCGAGTTATATGAACGGTGTTCTGGCACAGCGGACGCCGTCTGCCCTGCTTACTGCACTGAGCACCCAGGGCTATCAGTTTGGCCTGTTCTCGTCAGAGGGTTTTAGTCAGCCGCTGTATCGTCAGGCGCTGCTGTCCGACTACTCTCTGCCCCCCAGCGAGGAGCAGCCCAATGCCAGCACCGTTTCACAATGGCAAAGCTGGCTGAGTGCCCAAAAAGGCGATGGTACGCCCTGGTTCTCCTGGGTGGCGCTGAACGGCCCAACGGTAAGCGGTGATAACGACAAAGCACGTCAGCGAAGCTATATGCGGCAGGCTCCTGCCCTCAATGAACAGATTCAGGCCATCCTTACCACACTGCAACAACGTGACTTACTGAAAAACACCGTGGTGGTCATTACCGCTCAGCATGGTGTGGCGCTGGATGGCAATCCGGACAACGAAGGCAATCGCCAGACCTTGCAGGTGCCACTGGTTATTCACTGGCCGGACACGCCCGCGCAGACGGTGACTCGGCTTTCCGATCATCAGGACGTGATGGTGACCCTGATGCAGCGCCTGCTGCATGTGCGCACTAATCCGGTCAACTATGCTCAAGGCGAAGATCTGTTTGCTGCTCAGCGTCGTCATGACTGGGTCACCAGTAGCGAAGATAATAAGCTGGTCATTACCACGCCTAAAATCACGTTGGTGCTGAACAATAACGGCAGCTACCGTGCTTACGACGCCAGTGGAAATGTACTGAAAGATCACAAACCGGAACTCGCGCTCTTGTTGCAGGTGCTCACAGAAGAGAAACGTTTTATCGCTAACTGATTAATAATGAGGCAGTTAGTTGCCTGATCGCTTGCATTCGTGCAGAGAATCAGTAGACTAGCTTTCCAAAGTTCGGCACGTAGCGCAGCCTGGTAGCGCACTGTCATGGGGTGTCAGGGGTCGGAGGTTCAAATCCTCTCGTGCCGACCAAATTATCCCAACGTTTTGTCTGGTGAAGTCCAGAGAGAACCATAAAAAACAGTTTAAACAGTAGGTTGTTGAAATCTGCTGTTTTTCTGTTGTCTAGTGAAATCCTGATTGATACAGTGGAATCCACCTGATTTAGGCATACCCATGGGCATACGTTTTTAAGACTGCCTTTTGATATGCCTAAGCCTTCCGAGGAACAGAATGGAGACTGCTCATGGCAAGACAGACCAAGCCCTTAAACAATACCGAAGTGAAGAACGCCAAAGCTGCTGGACGAGCATTGGTTCTTTATGACGGGGATGGTCTGGAACTGCAGGTAACTCCCGGAGGCTCAAAACTCTGGCGGTTTCGTTATTACAAACCCTTCACTCGTAAACGGGCCATGATCAGCTTTGGTTCATACCCTTCCGTTTCGCTTTCTGAAGCTCGCCAAAATCGTGAATCAGCCCGCGCTCTTCTCAGCAAAGACGTCGACCCTCAAGAGCACAAAAAGGCAGAGCAACTTCGTCAGAAGAATGTGAGTGAAAGTACGTTTGAAAAAGTTGCAGCTGAGTGGTTTAAGACCAAAGAGGCAGCAGGATTAACAACCCATACGCTTAACGATATCTGGCGCTCAATGAGTAAATATGTGTTCCCACATATTGGCTCTATGCCCATTTCCAGCATTACAGCCCAACAATTCATTGGCTCTCTTAGCCCAACTCATGCAGCAGGCAGACTCGAAACTGTTAAAAGGTTGAGTCAGCGTATTAACGAGGTTATGGATTACGCTTTGAACTCTGGCTTAGTCACGTCAAACCCAGCGGCAAAAATCGGTAAGACATTCCATAAGCCAAAAGTAAAACACCGCCCTGCCCTCTTACCTGAACAGCTACCTCTGCTTATGAAGAATCTCGCATTTGCGAGTATTGGCAGACAGACGCGCTGTCTTATCGAATGGCAGCTCCTTACAATGACACGACCGGCAGAAGCGGCGATGACACGCTGGGATGAGATCAACTTCGAGACGAAGGAATGGCGCATTCCTGCTGGTCGCATGAAAATGAAACGTGTGCATATTGTACCGCTGTCTGAGCAGGCACTTGCTGTGCTAGAAGTTATGAAGCCAATTAGCCAGCACAGACCACACGTTTTTCCCGGTTACCGTAATCCCCTGGAACCAATGAACAGTCAGACGGCAAACATGGCGCTGAAGCGTATGGGCTTCAAAGATATGCTTGTAGCGCATGGTATGAGATCGATTGCTTCAACGGTTCTCAACGAGAAAGGCTTTCAACCTGACGTCATTGAAGCAGCACTGGCTCACATTGATACCAATGAGGTCAGGAGAGCATATAACCGTTCTCAGTATCTTGATCAACGAAGAGAAATGATGGCTTGGTGGGGAAAGCATGTTGATTTAGCGGCAAGCGGGTGCCTAAGCGTCACAGCTCTTTTTGAAGATTCAAGAAATAATTAATTCTGAAATTTATTAGCTAAAATCGAGTTTAGGAAGAAAAATATCATGGATACTTTTATAAAAATTTTGGAAAAATTTAGTACACGCCCATTACTCTACATTTTTGGAGGGCTATCGACATGCTCAATTTTTCAGAAAACAACAGCATTACAAGAACCTTCGATAACGAATATATCAAAATTACTTGCTGGAATGGTAATCGCGTGTTTAATATTTCTTGCAATTGAAAAGTTAATCAATAAATTTAATGAGACTCTTCAATCAAATGATCCCGCCGACATAGGCCCTATTTTAGGCTCTGCAGCGCTTGCTGTTTATTTAGTATTTACGCTTCATTACCTTGGCAACTCTATTAACCCTCTAAACACCACCTTATTAATAAAACCAGGATTTATTTATTCCACCACTTTATTACTATTTTCATTAGAGATGTTTAAACTAAACCGATTCGGATAGAATAGCGGTGATATAAAAGCCTCAAATGCATCTATTCTATTAATTATGTCCAACTAATCTATTTGCATGAAAAGCTGTCATGTAAACATAATCACAATAGGATTCGGGTGAGAGTTTACAGCTCGCGGCATGAGTTCTATAGAAAGGACAGCAGCAGAATACGGCAAGTTAAAAATTGAATCTGTTGAAGTTAAGAGACGCCGTAGAGAGACAAATAAGCCATCAAGAGCGAAATAGCGTTTGGGAAACTTACATCCATAAACCAGAATGTTTAGAAGAGCGAAACTCATGTTGCAATGGTGGGCTGACTATCTGGAAGCCTGTAGGGTGAGAACGCTAACGCCATAAAACCTTTCTAAAAAGCTATGTATTAATTTCTAAAATCACTTGGGTTAAAATGGGCATAACCCTAATTATTCGAACATTCTGATTAGCATCATATTTCATTATCACTTTATGTGTTTTATTGAAATAACACTCCATAAAACATATTTAATACCAAACAGCTAAAATTCAGTGTATTGTTAAAAATACTAATATTTTATATATTAGTGTTAAAACAAAAGCATCTTATATCATGCAAGATAAAGACTCAGAAGAATTACTGATCGTTTGAATTTTTTTGGCGATGTGCACGGAATCGTTCTTCAAAAAAAACAATTATACCAGGATAGTGCTTCCTATTAAGCGAATAATTCTTATTACCTAATTTAGGGAAAACATAAGCATAGTTAGCATTTTTCATAGGGTTCCCAGAAAAAATATGATGGCTGCTTAACCAATCGTTGACAGCTTTCTCTACTTTTACAGGACATACCTCAGTACCACCAACCTCTTCGTTAAGAACTTCATTTACTGGTATATAGGGAACAATAAATGTTACAGCAAATCGACGATACGCTTCCTTTTTACTCAAGTCTCCAGAATCCTCCCAAGCCCTTCGCATCGCACGAGCAATATAAGTATTGCCATCGGAACGAGACCCAATAGACTGCACAGTTTGCTTTGCTTCAATTGCAAAACTACTGTTTGGGGACTGAACAAACAAATCACAACGACCATGGCGCAGAGACCCGCTATCAACCCCAGGTACAAGAGTGCGGTAACGCTTCATCGTAGAAAACTCTTCCAAAGCGAGCCAATTTTTCAGCGTCCATGAGGCTCCAGCTAAAACACTTAGCGAAGCCCTTTCATTATACCACCATGGGTTATCATACTCATTAGTTGAGGTATAACGTATGATGGCATTAATCCAAGCATTTAGAAGGTTTTGTAACTCATCATCACTTTTATAAACCTGAATTGCTTTAATAGTTTTCACTTATTTTAAGCCTTGCATCTAAAAATTAACGATAATTTTTTTATTTAAAAAACCAAAATCGATATGAAATATTATTTATATGGTTATCAAAAGGTCAATAAGCAACCACCTCTACTTGTGAAATTTGAAATGCAAGCTTTATGGCTTAACTGACGACCAAACGTGAAAGTTGTGTGCAGCCACCTCAGCTAAAAAATAAAATCGGGATACTCATATACTGGGGAAGGTCTCCATGAATATTACCAAAATAATTTTCAGGAAGAGCATTTTTATTAATGCCACTAAGATAACTGGATTCAATGCGATAAAAAATTGATTTTAACGATTTCTTTCGAACCACTACATTTACCTATTAATAGGCATAACTCACTCCTGAACGAAAAAAATCAACCTAACAAAAGAACATAAATTTCATCGATAAATAATAATTTAGGCCTTAATTAAAAAACCCACATAATCATCTAAATTTTTATTGTACTTTAAACAAAAAAAGCCCCGCAAGGCTTTTAATTGTTACTAGTTAGAAATTACTAAGGTTTGGAATTTTTACTAGGTTTTACCTTTGGGTTATTTCCCGGAGTTTTTTTGTTATCACGTTGACGCTGATCAGGTTGTCCTGTTGAATCAGCAATTCGTTTCGGACCAGGCTTAAGTGCCATAGAAATTCTCCTGTGAATGTTTGAAAGGGAATCCTTCCGTTCAAAATATGATCAATAGTTGGCTGTATCAAGAAATCTTTTGACAAACTGATAGGGATTTGATCAAGGTCTAATTTTTAAGAGTTCATAGCAAGATGAACATAGATACAACTAATGCTAAATCTCGTTCTGACCGAGATACTATCTGAGTGTCGTATTGCTTGGCTGGAGTGGAGGGTTACACTCGAATCCAGCCGGGTTTAGACACATAATCTGAGTAGTGAATAAACATTACTGGAGTCATACGTAACTCGCTTCAAGAACTACTGACAGGATTTAAAATCACCTCACAAAATTCTGCAATAAAATTAGATACTTGTGCAGGTTAACTTTAGTTATATCTGGAAACTAGTTCTTGGTAGCCACTTAAAGCATTCAATAAATTACCTAATAATGCATCTATACCTACATTAGGCATAAAAATTTCTAAGCCCAACCTGATCTTTTTCACAACGTTATGCTGTGTGGATATAAGTTACCACCAACTTGGCTACCTATTTCCTGACCTTTAAAGCATCAAAGCATCAATCTTACTTATGTCAAACTCCTTTAACCTTAGCTACAACTTGTACGGAATTTTTTAAGTGCATGATTTTTATGTGTTAAAAAATACAAAACAATATTAATTAGAAAATTCTTAATTTTCATATCAAAACACTCTAATATGTATAGAAAAATTTTAGTTACTTAGCTATAAAGTGATAATGCACTGATAAGCAAGGTAAAATCCTCAATTCAAAGGTTATGCGTAATGGACGAAATTGAAGGCTCACTTTACAAAAACTCAAATCTGTCACTCAGCCAGAAACTTGAAAAGTCGCGAGCAGAGTTACTCGATCTAACAGCTAGAAATCGTTTACTTAACATACCAAAATCAAAGACTACAAAATTTTTGGAAGTAGTTAATGAAAGATCTGACATTTTGTTCAAGATGCTTTTTGAAGAGGGCAAGCCGTTTACTTTTCTTCATGGTCGCGAAGATAAAAAGACAGATGAAAACAACGAGAATAGTGAGACAGACTCAGAGTCCGAAGATATTATTTTCTTAGATGATTCCGAAACCAACCATAATGATACAAAACTCCAGACCAAGCTCACGCCAAAGACATTACAAAAAAAGCTATTAGATTTATATTATGACTCAAAAACCCTTGAAGAAGAACAAGGCGTAAACATCCTGTTTCTGTCTCTAGGATCGCTTAAATGGATAGATCCTAATAATAAAGCAAACATACGCCACGCCCCTATTTTATTACTACCAGTTGAATTAATGCGAGCAAAAGCAGGAGAACGCTTTAAAATTAAAGTCAGGGATGAGGACATCATTAGCAACCTGTCACTTGAAACATTCCTCAGCCGTGTTCACCAAATCACCCTACCTCCCCTGAGTATCGATGAGGATTTTTCTTTAACGAATTATTTCGCAGAGATAAAACAAGCTATATCATTGAAAGAAGGTTGGGAAGTATTAGAAAATGAAGTCAATCTAGGTCTGTTTTCCTATGCTAAATTTATGATGTATACAGATTTAGATCCTGATAACTGGCCTTCAGATTCAAAGATTACAGATCAGGAATCAATAAAGTGTCTTTTAGAAACAGGCTTCTCTGGTGGTGAGTTAATCTCTGACGACATTGTAATTGACTCAGTCATTCCCCCCAGAGAAATGCTTCATATTTTGGACAGTGATAGCTCACAGACTCTTGCCATTCACGAAGTACGTAATGGTAAAAGCTTGGTTATTCAGGGTCCTCCAGGAACTGGTAAATCTCAGACAATCGCAAACATCATAGCTTCAGCTGTCGCAGACGGTAAAAAAGTATTGTTTGTAGCTGAAAAAATGGCGGCCCTTGAAGTAGTCAAGCGCAGACTTGATCAGGCGGGTGTCGGAGATGCTTGTTTGGAGTTACATAGCAACAAAACCAACAAAAGAGCATTCCTTGAAGAACTGAAGCGAGTCTGGGAACTTGGTTCACCTCGGGGAGAATTTCCAGATACATTAGTCAATAATCTCACAGAAAGCAGAGATATCCTCAACAATCACCCCGCAAGAATTCATAAAACGTACATGCCATCTGGGTTAACACCATATAAGGTTATGGCGCAACTGGTACGTCTCAGACAATCAGGTTTTGATCCTAACGATTATAAGCTTAGCGGGTATGAATCTTGGAGTAACGACGATTTATCCAAAAGACATGCACTTATTGATGAATTAATTGAAAGGATAATTGATATTGGCATTCCTGATTCGCACCCATGGAATGGTATCGATAGAACTGAGATACTTCCTAGTGAAGTTGAAAGACTCACTGCCTCATTAACGAACCTGAAGTCTGAACTTTCAGATTCTATTGAAGAGTCTATCAATCTTTCCAAACTTACCCATGAAGCCTATCATATAGGCTCATTAAAAGAGTTACAGGAATTCATTCTAATAGCTGAATTAATTAACTCAGCGCCTAATTTATCACCTGAATCATTAAGTTCGCCATTATGGGCCACTTCTAAAGATGAGACAAAGACGTTAATTGAAACTGGATTCTCATTTAAAGAGCTCTACAGCAAGCTTGAAAAAGAATTGCATGCAGACAAATTCAACACCGAGGTCGCCAGCCTTTCAGAAGGCTATCGAAAGCTACCCAAAGATATTAATATAAATGCTTTTACTGCTGCGTATAAACTGAAGAAACTTACACCTAAGATCTTAAAAGAGTCTTCAAGATTACAACAGGAGTTGGGTTCAAAAATAGGATTCTCTAATTTAAATGAGATTGAAAGTCTTATTGAGTTGGGAGAAAGTATTACTCAAGCTCCAAATGTAAGTCCAGAAGCATTCATCGCCACTGTCTGGGAAGGTGGTATTGAAAAAGCGGCAAGTCTGGTTGCAGACATTAAACAAATTAGTATTTATAAACAAAAAATCAATCTCATCTTTGTTGAAAAGGCGTGGGAAACAGATGTAGAAAGCACACGAAATAGCCTTGAAAACAACACTGGCGCTTTTAAATTCCTTAATAGCGAATGGCGAAAGTCGAAAAATCTTACCCTTTCATTGATAAATGATAAAGGTTTGACGATCCCTCAGCAGGTTGAGTACCTCGATCTGTTGATAAAAGCTCAGAAATTGAGAAAATCCATCATTGATTTGAATGAGTTCGGACAGTCTGCATTTGGTTCAGACTGGCGAGGTGAGAATAGCGATAGTGAATTGCTGAAATCACTTGTCGAATGGATGCGAACCTTACGTGGTATCAACTCTGAAGCCCGAATAATTGCAAGTCGCCTCTCCAACAAAGACGCCTTAGCATATCAAGTGAATCAGCTTAAAAAACTCACCCATGAAGTTTTAGATGAAAGCCGTATTCTTTGGGATTCATTGGGAGCCACGCCAGAAGAGTATTTTGATAACTATTATTCCGTTAAAAGCATTCCACTGGAATCACTCTTTGTAAAGTCTGACGTGCTAAGCACTATGGACTCCGCGTATAAAGATGTTTTCGTCAAAAATGAATCCTCTGTTTCCGATCGTATTGAATTGTTGAGTTTGTTATCAAACGCCCAGCAAAAAATGAATATCATTCATAATTTCGATAATTTAGCTCAGTCAACCATGTCTCCATTATGGTTGAAAGAAAACAGTGACTGGGATCTGTTACTTCAATCTCATTCTTGGATTGAATCAAATGATGACTTAAGAATTTTAGCGTCTAAAATAGATGACAAACAGGGTCTAGTTCATAAATCAAGAAGTTTGAGTGAGTCTATTCAAGCGCAGTTTGCCAAACTCACATCAGTGATTACTTCTCTTAAATCTTCCTATGGATCAATTTTCAAAAATGAAAATGTTCATGAAATACCCTTTAATCTAGTCTATGACAAGATTACTCTTTGGATAGATAATTCTGAACAACTTTCAAAATGGGTTGCCTGGCAAAACCGTGTAGAGCTGGCGAAAACATTTGGTATTTATCCATTAATCTCCGATTTGAGTAGTGGAGTTCTTTCCTCCGAACGTTTACTAGGTACTTTTGACAGAACTTATTTCGACTCAATTCTGTCTTTAATGGTCGAAGATGAGCCAGAACTGGCTCGTTTTGATGGTGATTTGCATTCAAGAAGAGTAGCAAGCTTCGCTGAGATGGATCTGCGAAGAATTAAAGCTTCGAGTTTTGAAGTCGTAAGAGCTCACCACAAAGCAATTCCCTCTAAAGTTGGCGTAGGCCCTATAGGTGTACTGCGGGGTGAGATGGCACGCAAACGCGGTCATATGGCGATTCGACAGCTCATGACAAAAGCTGGAGCAGCTATTCAGGCATTAAAGCCAGTTATGATGATGAGTCCTCTGTCAGTTGCCCAGTTTTTAGTGCCAGGTAAGCAGTCGTTTGATTTACTGGTAATGGATGAAGCCAGTCAGATCCAACCTGTAGATGCATTAGGAGCTATTGCACGAAGTAAGCAGATAGTTGTTGTCGGAGACGAACGTCAGTTACCTCCAACTTCTTTCTTCGCCAAAATGACAGGTTCCGCAGATGAGCAGGATGATGACGAGTCAGCACAAGTGGCAGACATTGAGAGCATACTGGGACTTTTTGTTGCCAGAGGGTTGCCTCAAAAAATGCTTCGCTGGCATTACAGAAGTCGTCACCAGTCATTGATTGCTGTGTCGAATAGTCAGTTTTATGAAAACAAGCTTTTTATAGTTCCCAGCCCCTATACACAAGAAGCAGGTATGGGCCTGCGTTTCCATAAAGTTGAAGATGGCGTATTCGAATCTGGAAGCAATGCAAATGAAGCAAAGCGCGTAGCAACAGCAATTCTCGAACATGCAAGAAGCCACCCTCATTTATCTCTAGGTGTGGCTACCTTTTCTGTTACTCAGAGAAAGCGTATTCAGGACGAGCTTGAAGTGCTTCGCAGGCTGAACCCTGAGTTCGAGGATTTTTTCTATGCGCACCCAAGCGAACCTTTTTTTGTTAAAAACCTTGAAAACATTCAGGGTGACGAACGCGACGTCATTATCCTTTCTGTTGGATATGCCCGAAATCCACAAAACTACATGGCAATGAGATTTGGTCCTCTTGGAGCAGAGGGTGGTGAAAGACGCCTGAACGTTCTTATCAGTCGAGCTAAAAGGCGTTGCGAAGTTTATGCCTCAATCACTGACGAAGATATCGATCTTGAAAGGGCTAAGGGTAGAGGTATTTTCGCTTTTAAACTTTTCCTGCAATATGCAAGAACTGGACGCTTGTCAGTTGCAGAACAAAGTGGCCGTTCAATGGACAGTGTGTTCGAAGAACAGGTTGCAAATGCTCTGCAAAAAGAAGGCTTCCAGGTCCATCCCCAAGTTGGCATTGCGGGTTTCTTTATTGATTTAGCCATTGCCGACCCTGATATGCCGGGTCGCTACCTTATCGGGATTGAATGCGATGGTATGACGTACCACTCTTGCCGTTCTTCAAGAGAACGAGATCGCCTACGTCAGGCAGTGCTTGAGGACCATGGTTGGATCATTCACAGGATTTGGAGCACCGATTGGTTCCAACGCCCCGAAGAGCAACTACAGAAAACTCTCTCTGCTATTCAGGCAGCTAAGAAAGAGCTCGAAAATCGTTCGGAAACTTCTCTATCCCGGTCAAGAGCTGTACCTGTCGAGATAGTGACAGTAGAAAGAGAGACCGTCACAGAGATTGGTCTTGAGACGATTGAAGGCAGTTTTAACGAAGCTGTGACATATGTTGAGGCGGTTCCTGTTGTTGACACAAGATTCCAGATTCATGAAACCCCAGTTGGCGTGCTCGCCAAGATAGTTGAGCAAATTGTTCTTGTGGAAGCCCCAATACATGTGAATGAAGTGATTACACGTGTCAGGTCAGCATGGGGTCTACAACGTGCAGGGGCCCGTATTGAAGCCATTGTTAAAGATGCGATAAAAATTACAACCTCAAATTCCTCATTTTGCCTGGAAGATGACTTTTTATACAATGATAGTCTTTCAATCACATTGAGAGACAGAACGAATGTTAAATCAGCAGGATTAAGAAAGTCGGAAAACATATCTAATAAGGAAATGGAGGCAGGAATCATTGAGATTATCAATAAAAGCTTCGGTGCTACCCAGGACGAGTTGGTCAATTCTGTATCAAGGGCCATGGGCTTCAAAGCTACAAGTGGTACTTTAAAAGGAATTATCACAACCGTTATTCAAAAAATGGAAAGTGATAATAAAATCGTTTTTAAAGAACCAATGTACTATATCATGTGATACTAATTTTGTGGCTTGCACTCTAAGCGCCGCTAAATGCATATAGTGTTGAGACACAAGAATATTATTCTCGTGTCTCACTTAATAAAAAGACTCAGTTAACTCACGGTTTTCACGAACAATATGGACAACCCTTTATGATTTATCAATGTTATTCATGTAGTAAGACATCTTTTGAAATTATTTGCCCATGGTGCTCTGGCGGAGTTCCAACGGCGACAAAATCATGGGGTACAAAAACACACATCCCCATAACCTCGGAAGAAATGATACCTATTAATCCTTCTTTTTATCCAGAATTCCAATATCAGTCAAAAGGAGTTATAAAAGACCTGTTCGGGAAAAAGAAAGAGCAATCCCAACTCAATAGTCTCCTTCAAAATGTTCTAGATAAATATGCAACGTTTAAGGATCCTTACTTCACAAATTTCATTTACACGACAAAATTTTCACATGATAAGCGTTCACAAAATAATTTGACTGAAGACAAAAGTACCTACTCTAATTTTGTTTTGTTTCGCGAAGTACTTGTTCGAAAGGGATTTAATGAATTAGAAGAGCTGCCAATGCTTTTGGACAAGCTTTTACTTACTACATCTTTCAATGCTGTATATAACGGGGTACGTACCTTGATGACTTGGAAAATTTAATACACTTTAAAAAAAACAATTTCTTCAAACTTTTGGTAAAGTGGAACGAAGCAATAAATTATAAAAAAAGGAAAAAGCATAACTGTAGCAGCAAGTAAACAAGATGCAATTATACTGATAAGAGATACGCTTTTATTATATCCAGCAAGACCCGAAACAAAAAAAGAGAGATAAACAATAAAAAAAATCAATCTATAAAATTCACTTTTAATAAAAATAAAAAAAATTTTCATAAATTCTCCTATTGAAGAGCACCTAAGCTTTATTGATAATCAATTATTTAATAAAATGATTGATTAATAGATAACATCAAATTTAAAACTGTCAACAAAAAATAAGAAAATAGTACAATTGTATTTATAGTCACAAAAAACAAAGC
Source organism: Pantoea ananatis LMG 2665 (assembly GCF_000710035.2). GTDB lineage: Bacteria > Pseudomonadota > Gammaproteobacteria > Enterobacterales > Enterobacteriaceae > Pantoea > Pantoea ananatis. Next base: position 654,312 of record NZ_JMJJ01000005.1, read on the forward strand.
AAAATGGGGACTGTAATGCTTTAAAAAATTATTATTCAAACCCTTCATTACATTAAAAATATGCTCTCTTTTATTGGTGACCTTCATACACTTTGAATAAAATTATGCCAAACCGTAAAAGTGCCCCTATAAAAAATTTTTGACACGTTAATAAAAACTTGGTTAGCCAACCCAATATTAAGGAAATATTAAAAGTAAAATCGGCAGACTTTTTATTACCCCGTAAATATTAAAAGCATCTCCGCCAGTACATCAAATTAATAGTTATATCTTATCGGAGGCCATTTAAATACTCTGTAGATTTCAACCTAAACGCATTTAAAGCATACATGAGTCGGGTTTCTTTATTTCTTTGAAGCTATTTTTAACAACTATAACCTGAGAGATTCCGGACATTTTGAATCAATGAATTGCCGTATATTTTTCAATACAATAAGCTATAGTTAATATCAATTTTTATTTCATGGAAAATATTTAGAGTTAAAAATTCATGAATTTCATTGGTTGTCTAAATGTTTACAGATATGCTTTATTGCTGTTCGTGCCGTCCTTAGAGAACACCATACATAAGCAAGCAGGGAAAATATCGCACTCTATTCTATGGTTTACTGGCTATAAATTACTACTATATGATATTTATCAAATAATCTTTTGATAAAGTTCCTGTAATCTCATGACAATAACCTATAAACAATCCTTTGAAATCATCATTACTTAGATAAATATAGTTGACCGAGATTAGCGTTGAGTTTATTCTATATTTTCTTTTACACTTTAATATTCATTGAAGGATATTCAAAATGAGCCAGCTTTTAGATCTTACCTTTGAAGTAATAAAAAAGAATGTTATAGCTCAAAACAGTGCGGGTTGTAAGACTAACGGTACTAGTACTTGCTGTTCAACATACTGCACAGCAAAAAATTGTCGGGGTATTGAAAACGGGTCGGAAACTGAATCTGGAATGGATGCTTGGGATCAATACTTACAAATGAATGCAGGTGTATTACAATACTAATCACTCCAGCCCATTTTGCAGTCATAAATGGGCTGAACTTTTAACCACACTTAAATCAATACATTATGTTAAATAAAAAATTTTATTTACAACACACAGTGGATGTATACGTTACTGAACTGAAAGATGAAAAAGTTAGAATTACTTTTCATAGAATGACTACTCGTGAAAAAGTAGAAATCGTTACATCAAAAACAATTGCTGAATTTTTAGCTTTGTTAGATGGAAGAAAATCAGTCCAAGAAATACTAACTATGTTAGGGGCATTCGAACAATATTCAGCTAAAAATCTAATTGAATTTCTTTTAGGTCAACATTTGATTACTGAAGACAATGAAAACGTTGATGCAAAGTCTCGGTATGCTCGGCAAATTGCCTACCTTGATGATATGATATTTGACAGGAAAGGGCATGAAACACAAGAAATATTAGAGTCGAAAAAAGTCGCAATAATAGGTTGCGGAGCCGTTACGGGGAATATAGCAGAAAACTTAGCAAGAGCTGGCATCCTAAATTTCATTCTTGTCGACTTTAAAAATTTCAAAAAGTCTAATTTAAGCAGGCATATTTTTTCAAGAGTCTCAGATATAGGTAAAAATAAAGCTGAGGTCTTAGCTAATTATTTAATGAAAATAGACTCAAGAATTAAAATAGAATTTTACCATGAAAAACTTTTACCTAATTCCAATTTATCTAAATGGATTGATCAGGACGTTAATCTTGTAATTAATGGTTGCGATGAACCTTATATAGGTCACACATCTGTAAAGTTAGGACGATTTCTTCAAAAGAAAAATATTGCTTTATACGTTTCGGGCGGATTTGATGCTCACCTGATGAGTTCTGGAGAGTTAGTCTATCCTCCCAATACCCCCTGTATAGATTGCATTCAAAAGACATTCAGTAATGCATTAAGTGACTGGAAACCAATATATAGCAGGACAGATAATATTGAACCTTTAGTGAGCGACTTTAACAATAAAAATGATATACTTACGGAATATGTCATCGGTGGTCCTGGTGGCATAGCTTCGATGAGCGGGTACTCAGCATTTTTAAGCACTTTCAAAATAATTCACTTCTTGTCGGAAGACTCTCAATATAATTATTCAACCATCCGTTATGAATATCTTCCAAATAGCGGTGACCTAACAAGCTTTATATTATCAAAGCAAGGTGATTGTAATGTGTGTAATAGATAAGCTAAGATTACGAGAAAGCATTGGGATAATATCTCATGAATCCGGCATAGATTTCTTTAAATCAAATACTCGTGAAAATCTTTCATTAAAAATTAATTTCCCTGACATTGTTAATCTTTTAAATCAGTTTGATGGTAAGACATCCATTGAAAAAATTTCAGAAAAGCATGGGTTTATTGATGTAAAACAATTGAATAAATTAGCTTCCTATTTGAAAGAACAGTTTATTCTCATTCAACAAGACATGCCTTACCCTATCGAACTATTGGAAAGTGATTACCGCCTAATTAATTTACTAGAGGATTATTTCCATTCTACAAGTGACGTTGTTAAAGCAGTAGAGAGGCTAAAAAATTCGACAGTAATGATCATTGGATTAGGTGCCGTAGGTAGTATCATTTCTGCTTATTTAGCTAAAAATCATGTAAGTAATTTAATATTGGTTGATAGTGACATCGTTGACTTGAGCAACCTTCATCGACAATATTACTTTGAAAGTCATGTTGGTTTAGATAAAGCCACGGTTTTGAAAAAAGAATTAAAAGATATTAACCCAGACATTAATGCTATTATTATTTCGAAGTTTTTAACTTCCGATTTTTTTGAAGTAACTCAATTACCAAATAACATAGATTTGATAATAAACTGTTCTGATGAGCCAAGTGTTGATGCAACAAGTAGAATTATCGCTAAATATGCCATGAATCATAATATCCCGCATATTGTTGGTGGTGGTTATAATTTGCATCTTACATTAATTGGCCAGACTATAATTCCATTCCAAAGTGCTTGCTTCGATTGTTTTAAAACAGCTTTAAATTCAATTAACGACGATGATTTGAAAAACGTAAAAGCTTTAAATAGAAATAATCGCAAGCTTGGTTCTTTCTCACCTCTATCTGGAATAGCAGCAAGCTTGGCTTCTCTAGATGCATTCAAGATTCTTATCAACAGATATGATATGTTACAGCAAACGAACAAAAGGATAGAATTCAATTCAATAGATTTTAGTATGCAGATTATGGATATAACTAGAAATCCTAAATGTGAATGGTGCGGAGAGTGATCTAATGAATAGTATCCGACTTAATGGCGTGTCTACACATAATTTAAAAAATATAGATATTGAAATATATAAAAACAAAATAACAGCAATTTATGGTCGGTCAGGAGCTGGGAAAAGTTCACTCGCATTTTCTAGCCTATATAAACTATGTAGTGATGAATTTGACGCATTAGAGAATGGTTATGGAGAAAATCACGAATACGAAATAGAAAGTTACGCTGGTATTATACCGGCAATAGCCATTGCGCAATCGAATAATAATAACAACCCTAGATCTACTTTGTATTCATATTTGAACATTCCGCAAACATTATCGTTTCTTGCAAAGAAAAACAGTAAACATATTCCAAACTTCAAATTCCTAAAAATTAACAAGCCTGATAATGAGTGCCCTGTTTGCAAAGGCCTAGGTGAAATATCCTCTATTAATTCAAATGCAATTATTAATGAAAATCTAAGTATTGAAGAAAAACCCTTTTCTATTTGGAGGACAGGGACTTTTTCAGGTTTATATCATAATTTGTTACTATCTTATTGCCAACTTGAAAATATTAACATATCAATCCCTTACAAGAATCTTTCTGAAACTGTAAAGAGAAAAATTCTCTATGGTGTATCGGAATCGAGATTAGCTTTTAAATTTAAATATAAAGGTTCAACAAGACAAAGGCGAGCATATTATGAAGGTGTGATGATCTTTGCTCAAAGATTGGTAGGCCAAAAATCACTTGTAAATTCAACTATAAAAAATACCTGTACAGAATGTCACGGATCAAGAGTTAATCTTAACTATTATAGTAAAAATAACATCCGTGTTCTTGGATTTGATATGCTGGAATTTATGACGCTCTCTTTTTCAGACATCTTAGAGAGAATATCTAGCATTCCTGAAACTGATGAAATCAAAAAGATCCTTCAATCAATCTGTGAAATGAACTTAGGGTACCTTAATTTTTCACGTTCAATTCCTAGTTTATCAGGCGGCGAATTACAAAAGCTTAGATTTAGTCGATTACTCATTTCAAACATATCTGGCATTTTATTAGTCATAGATGAAATATCAGCTCAAATAAACAGGGAAGACTTCCCCAAAATATATGAAAAAATTATTAAACTTTCTTTAAATAACACTATTGTTTTAATCGAACATTCATCGTATTTCATTGATAATGCAGATTACAAAATACATATAGGAATCGAAGCAGGTGATAAAGGTGGGTACATTTGCCCGAGTGAAGACATTTCACCAATTAAAATGGACTTGAAGAGGCGCAAAACAAATGATTTTATTGAATTTAAGGCAATAACTAGAAATAATGTCATTAATCAGGAATTTAAAATCCCAAGAGGTTGCTTAACTGTCCTAACTGGCCCATCTGGTTCTGGAAAATCATCCATTGCAAAAGTGATAGAAGAAAATGAAAATGCTATTTATGTTTCACAGAAGACCTCAAACTTCAGCGGACGTTCTGTTTTAGCGTCTACGATAAAAATAAATACTCTTATAGCTGAATATTACTCCAAAGAGACAAATTTGGAACCAAAAAATTTTTTACTTTCAAAAGAAGCTGGTTGTAAATCCTGCGATGGCACAGGGATCATCAGGTATGAAAGAGGATATGATAAAGACATTTATTTGACTTGCCCAACTTGTGAAGGCAGTTTGTTTGATAAAAAAAGCGAAGGTGTTGAATTAAAAGTAAACGGTTTGAATATTGTTGAGTTTTACAATAAAGAAATAAAAGAGTTAGATTCATTATTGGAAAAGTCCAACCTACCGTTTCATAAAAACATTGAAACCATGGTTTCTCTAGGCTTAGGACACTTGAAATTAAATCGCAAAACTCAAACATTATCTGGTGGTGAATTACGTAGGATAAAACTTTGCGAGCATCTGTCCAGAAAAAAAGAAACAAAAAAAATACTTATTGTAGATGAGCCTGTAGCTGGATTAGATCCGGAAACTGCAAGCAAAGTTGCTGAATACATTTATAAAAAAACTCCATTATTTAATTCAGTTATTATTATTGAGCATAGACAAGAAATTATTGACCTCGCTGATTACGAGATCAAAATTGGCCCCTCCGCTGGCATATTAGGCGGGAAGATTTTATCACAAAATTATTTAGAATGAAGTGCCTGATTATATTAAGTAAATCCTTTAGAAAGCAAGGTCTAACTCAGCGAAGCTGAGTAGCCTTGCTTTTTCTGCTCTTCGATTGTAAAAGGTAGGTCAACCCCAAACCGTTGACATAATTCAGCTATCGGATATAAATGGATTAGGCATAAGGATTATGCTTATATTTAGAAAAGGAATTCCTATGAATAATATATGTCCCCCTCCCCTCGTAGAGAATCTACGTATACATTGCGTCAGCGTCAGACTTAATAATTCAGAGCTAAATGTTTTAGATCAAGAGCGTAAGCAACACGCTAAGGGTGAGTGGCTTCGCATGTGCCTGTTAAAGACCCAACCTCCTGTCGTTCCTGAGATCAACAGAGCAACATGGAAAATGTTTGGCGAGATAAATCACAGGCTTAATGAGATTGTTAACCACCTTAATGCAAAGCAGTCATGTAACCCTCTTACCAAGACAGAACTGTTCGCAGTAAAGCGGCAAATCACTGAGCTTCGCTCTCGCCTACTTACCGCTGATCTATGGAGTATCCCCTCTAATGAAGGGCATGCAGAAGATCAAACGAGGTAAGAGCTTTGCCGGAATTGTTCTATACGCGTTGAAACCTGGAACGCACCATAAAACCAATCCGATTGTTATCGGCGGCAATATGTTGGGCGCTTCTGCAACTGAGGTGATAGCTGAGTTCAGCGCTTCTGCTTCACTTCGTGCAGACGTTGCCAAACCGGTTTGGCACAACTCGCTTCGCCTACCTATCGGTGAATCACTCACGACAAAACAATGGGTGTCATTTGCTGACGACTACATGAATCGCATGGGTTTCAGTGATACGCACCTACGCTGCTATGTCATACATGACGATGAGGCCGGCCAGCACATTCATATCATTGCGAGCAGAGTGGATCTCATTGGAGGGAAGCTTTACCTGGGCAGGAATGAAAACCTGATCAGTACGCGAGTAATTCAGGAGCTTGAGATAGCGCATGAACTGACTAAAACAAAAGGTCCCTCGCCTTCACATAGCCCTTCCCCATCCAGTAAGCGTAAGAGGCTATCACGAAGTGAGCAACAGAAAGAGAAGCGCGAAGGTCAGCAAAGCCCCAAGACTTTCCTGCAGAATACTATCGATGAGCTTCTTGTAACTGCCAATGATATTCCTCGCTTCATTGAAGCACTTCGCGAGCACGACATAACGCCCATACCAAACATTTCCTCCACGGGCCGTATGAATGGTTTCTCCTTCGAATACTCAGGTATAGCTTTCAAAGCTTCGCAACTCGGTAAAGGGTATTCGTGGGCAACACTGCAAGAGAAGCTTAGCTACGAACCCGAACGTGACAATCCTCTGCTCTATGCTTTGAAAGCTTCGTCCATAGGAGATAATGAAACGAGTGCTTCAGAGTTAAAAGCTACAAAGGTAGCTATTACACCGTCATTACCATCTGCTTTAGAATCCGAACTTACGTCTCCTCCTATGTATGAACATGTAGTTGAAGCGTCAGAGACAACCGAAGCGCAGACACTGCTCGACATGACGCGTATGCTAAGCGAGCAAACCAGAAGCACTGACTTCTTCATGACAAGGGTATTGAGATGGCTGCTGAGCATTCCTTACCTGGACGCTTTCACAGACATGCTGAAGAAGACAGGCAAAACACTTCTTCACAGAAAATCCTCATTTTCGACAATTCATACAGTCCTCTCAGCTGAGCCTGAGTTATCTGACCTACCAGGCAGCAGCAAAATAGTGACTGAACGTACCGCAGTACCCTTTCGATAACCTCCTGTCTCAACGCAATTTTTCAGCCTAAGTTCTTATTTGCACAAATAATTGATCGTTTTTACAGATCGATAAACTATATAGGATAGCCAATAACTATCAAAAGGAGATCATCGATCGGTACAAGTGATTTGCTTAAGTTTTGAACTCGTTCAAAAATGCGTCGTAAAAGCAGTTACCAATCAGCAAGTTATGAATTACATAACCTCAAAGGTATATAAAATGGATACAGCGGCTTTGAATGACCAGAAAGTACGTAAACCTTCGTTCTTTCGTTCTATCAGGTTATGGATTGTTGTACTGGTGATTGTGTGGATATTGACTGATTCAAATCCTAAAGACACTGCAGGGTTCCTGTTCATGTGGACATTACCTGCCTTCTTCTTACTCCTTACGGCATATGTGTCATACACACATAAAAGAGCAAACGCGTCGACTATCGACCTGCTGAACGTCAATGACAACGGTCTGTGGATCCATGAGTTCCAGGACAGCAAAATGACCATTGATATGAATCGTGAGTTGCTAACTCTCGAGGCAGGTAAGCGTAAAAAGGCTTACAAGTTCAGTGACGTTAAAGGCTGGAGATACCACCTGGCTAATGGAGGAGAAATCGTCGCTTTCGATTTAGTGGGTATGGCAGGGGCTATAGGTCACAACAACCTTACCCGCCTTAAAAACTTCGAGAACTCAGGGTTCTTCATTGAAGTCAAAGACATCGAAATCCCAGAGTGGCAAATCAAATTTCACCCCCGTAAAGGCCGGTTCCACCATGAACGCGGGATCCGCGATACGGAAATGCAGTTAAAGCGGTGGTGTGAAATTTTTGATCAGACACTCAACAAAACCACAGCAACACAATAATCATCAATATCAAATAAGGGATTAAAAAATGAATAAAATTTCAACAGTTGCAGTCCTGTCTTTAGCAGTTTTGCTTACCGGCTGCTACAGCGAGCCATCCTCTTCCGAGATTCAGAAAGCTATGCAGGAAAACATTGACCACACAAACAAGCAAGCCAGACAACGGTTCGGTGAGAACAGCAAAGACATGCTCACGACTCTGAACAAAGCTGAGAAGGTTTCATGTAAGGAGTCAGAGTCAAAGGGGACATACCTTTGCAAAGTGGATACTGATATAACTCTACCAATGATGGGCGAGAAGCAAACTGTTGCTGAATTCAAATTCACCAAAAGTGATGGGAACTGGAAAGTATCACCTTAATTGAATCCAATAATTAACAATCTCACTTTTTACCGGAATTTAAAAGCATATATTTTATGCGCAAGTGTTAGCACCATGGAACCATTCTAAAAAATAAAAAACCAGAAGCCTTTCAGAGGCCTGTCACGTTTGTATGAAGCTTAAGTGATGAGTTATAATCAGACTATCGTAAGACAAATGAATGACGCTAATTATGAACAAAATGCAAATCGAAGAAATGCTTGTAAAAGAAGGATTTACACCAAAAGAAGTCTCTGTGATACGTCAGCATGCTGAGAAAGACGGTTATCCTTATCCCTGGCTCCTTTCACAGTTAAAGAAGAGATTCATAGTTGCAATGATATTAATAGCAATCCTTCTCGCAGGGCTCATCTATACCTTTCGCAGTGGTACACAAGAAAACCTTGTTTCGTATTCAATCACGCTTGTAGCAGGTTTCGTTATTTTATATATATTCGTCCCTTTGAAACCTGCATTTAAAGCTTACAGATTCATGAAAAAGCATGGTCACTCTTTGTAAGTATCAGAGATTGATTTAATGGCTGAAGCGTCATTATAGACTTCTATGAATAGCTCTTTTCTGCTCATTTCCTTAATACCGCGAACGTAGTCGGTATTAAGAAAATAGTAGAGCCGCCAGGCCTCAGGTTTTTGTACCAGACGTACTATGCCATAGAGAGACAGTGCCAGATCCATTGAACTGTATGCTAACTGCCCAACCCTCTGATCGAAGCCCAAAAACTCAGCTGTTGCTACATACCCCTGTTTGAGTAACCCCACACTATCAGTTTTGCCATACACCAGGTTTTCAACAGACTCCTGAAAGCCGTTAAGTCCATGCAGAACCAACATTCCTCCAAAGGCTGAACCTATGATTGTCCCTGACGCAAGTGAGGCACCAATCACTGATACACCGGCTATTACCTGCATACCGCTTAGCACTACCCCAACGCCATTGATCACATAGCCCCAAAAATCTCCATTCTTGACCAATTGTACCGAAGCATGAACCGCAGCTGTGCCTGCTCTGAGCATTCTGTCCTGAATCGTAAGGTATTCATTTTCCTTTTTGAGATTTTGGATGCACTCCTGACATTGATCATCAGTGGAGTCTGAACGGATAACGTTAAGCTGAGCGTTAACGAAAGCTTTGACGTTATCCTGAAACTGTAACCTATTAAATCCGTCTTTAAGATAGATGTGAGAAAGGTGATTAGCATTGCTTAGCAGCTGATTTGCCTCAGCATGAGCCATAGTCAGAAAGTAATCCTTGAATCGATCTGGTTTCCAGTAGTCCATGACTGTACCTTTATGTCATTATACGTATCGTTAAGTTTATTTAATCAGATTACCCTTCTCAGGGAAAGAAAAAGGACCAGTCATGAGTACAGATCTCTTCCTAAAAATTGATGGAATTACAGGTGAATCACTGGACAGTAACCATAAGGGCTGGATTGCTATTGAATCTTTCACATGGGGCGCGAACCAGCCAGGGAACATGTCAGTTGGAGGCGGAGGTGGTGCTGGAAAAGTTCAGTACCGCGATCTCTCGGTTCAGACCCTGATAGACAAAGCAACTCCAGCAATAATGCGCTATGTCTCTAACGGCAAGCATATTGGTAAGGTAGAGCTATCGGTATGTAAGGCCGGAGGGAGTCAAATCGAGTATTGCCGCATTACGCTTGAAGACGTTCTTATAACCAATGTCATTTTCAATGGCACTACAAACCGTGACTTGATAGGGGTCTCTTATCAGTTCCAGGCATCAAAAGTTAAAACACAATACTGGGAACAGTCAGCAAGCGGTGGCAAAGGTGCTGAAAGCCAGTCTGGGTGGGATATCAAAAGCAATAGCGAAATATGAAATATTAATTCTACAAACAGTTTATAAAAATCAATAAAAAGATAACTTAATTAAACCTCAATCCTTTTTATTCATATAGAGATTTTAAGATGAACAGCTATGATTTTTCAAGGTTAAATGATAAGGAATTCGAGAACTTAGTCATTGATATTATTAAGCAAGACTATAAATCTATTCAAAATATAGAAAGATTCATGGCCGGTAGAGATGGGGGTGTTGATGGAAGATTTTATTCAGGCAGTAATAATGTGATAATTCAATGCAAACACTATCTCAACACTCCATACAATTCATTATTGTTAAGCTTGAAAAATGAAGCAATAAAGGTGAAAAAATTAAATCCTTCAAGATATATATTAGCATTAAGTCAGGGATTAACTCCTCACCGGAAAAAGGAAATCATAGAAATTTTTGGAGAGGAGTATTTACGAAGTGATGACATATTATCCCTTGACGATATAACTCACAAAATAGGTGAATTCAAGCAGATAGAAAGGAAATACTACAAGCTCTGGCTAAATAGTACATCTGTATTAGCAGAAGTACTTCATAACGATGTAGTGGGTAGAAGTCGAGATGTTCTTGAAAAAATAAAAGAAAATATAGATAGGTATGTAAAAACAGACGATTTTGAAATAGCTGTAAATAGGTTAAAAAAATTGAATACTTTAATCATAACCGGAGCTCCAGGGGTGGGTAAAACTACTCTTGCTGAACAAATATGTATCGATTATGCTTTGAATGAATGGGAAGTTGTATATGTAGAAAGCGACATTGAAGAAGCTGAACGGGTTTTCGCCTTAGAGCGCAGACAGCTTTTCTTATACGATGATTTTCTTGGCAGGAACTATTTTGATGCATTGCTAAATAAAGAAGACTCAAAAATAGTAAGATTTATAAATAGAATTAAAAATAAGGAAGATAAAAAGTTTGTTCTTACATCGAGAACAACAATATTGAACCAAGGCAAGCGAACAAGCGAACTTTTTTATATTCATAATACTGAGCAACATGAATATGAAGTCGAAATAAAAAATGCAAGTCTTATTGACAAAGCAAAAGTATTATATAACCACATTTGGCTAAGTGAACTTCCAGAAAACTTTAAGGAGCAAATTTGGAAAGATAAAAATTACCGAAAAATCATTAGCCATAAAAATTATAACCCAAGACTCATATCTTTCATTACTGATATAAATAAAATTAAACGCCTTAAACCTGAAGAATATTGGGCATATATTATTGATAGTTTAAGTAACCCATCGAAAATTTGGGAGCATATGCTCACTAAACAAATTCCAAAATGTGTTTATTACTTAACAAACCTAGTGTCTTTAAACAACAAAAAAATAAGCGAGACACAACTTAGCTATTCTTATAACAAATTCTTATCTATCTTAAAATTAGATCATTCGCGAAGCGAATATATAAGTTTTGACGATTGTCGCAAACTTGCCGTCAAATCTACTTTACAACGAACTTTAGACCAAAACGATGTTGTTTATTATGATGTTTTAAACCCTTCAATATCAGATTGTTTAATATCAAATTTAAAATTTAATCAAGAATTGCTTCCTAACTACTTCCTTTCACTTAACTCTAATGAATCATTGCTTAACTTTAATACTTTATTGAAGGAAATAATCCCCGAGAGCGTTATTTCTGACATAGTTCTACAGTTTATCAAAGGGTTAAACGATAAAGAAATAAATTATAACATTAACTTCGTCAGCAACTTCCTTGACATATTTAGGGTTAATAAAGAAATAAAAAAAGCAACAGCTCTTTTTTTTATAAATGATATTATACCAACACTTGATCTTCGCACTCACTACGACCATAGAATAATGAGCATTATTTACTGGATTGCGTTAAACAACCCTACTTTGCTCCATGAAGATGAAATAAAAGAATATTTACAAGCTGCATTTCAAGCTATTAACGATAACATGGATTATGAGGACTTAAATTTATTGGCTTCATTATCATCCCTTCTCGATGAAGAAGAATTAGCAGAGAAAATAAAAAATGAGCTAATTATTTATTGGGAAGATACTGTACACGATTTCTTTAAAGATAGCAGCGACTTTAACGATTATTATGGAAGTGACGATGTACAGATTATTGAGTCAAGGGCGAAAGATATCATTAGAGATCTTTTAAGTGGAAGCTCTTTGCATTTTAGCGATAAGGAAGTTAACGATATAATTGACAACTTAGATGCTAGTGAAATAATAGAACGTAATGTGGAAAATTATCAGGAATGGGATGGGGAGAATTTTTATCGTGGGAAAAATGCTTATAATAATTATGATAATGTAGATGATTTGTTTGACAGAAGTTGATCGAGTGGCGTCAGGATATATATGCTCTGACCGCTTTAAAAAGATCATGTTATCCTGTTCACCATAAATTTATATGCTTACTTACATAAAATATACTAGCATAACCCCCAGTTTCATTCATTGTCAGAAAATGTGGTTGAAATTTATCTTGAATGGGGCTGGGGCAATAATAATGATTAAATCGACAGGCCTAAATTCATTTCTGAGTGCATGACAGAAGCATATCAGAACAGCCTTATGAACTATCGGGACGACTCAGGTACTGCAGCTGCTGTAAGAGACTACGAGCTAAAACTGGAAGCTAGGCTTAATTTTAAACATGTCATCGCCATCTCCTCAGGTACAGCAGCAATCCACTCAGGGCTGGTAGCTATTGACGTGGGTAAAGGTAGCCGTGTCGCTGTACCAGCAAGCAGTCTGTGCAGTTATGACTGTGTTGCCTATCCTTCAGCTTGCCGCTACGCCTGTGGTGATCGATACAGATGGTGACTCCTTCTGCCTTGATCCCGAACAGCTAGAATCTGAACTTAACAATGCACTGGCAGCCATCATAGCCTGTAATATGTGGGGTAAACCAGGCACTTCAGAAACTATGCTTTTCCTTTCTAAACGTTTTAATGTCCCATTGCTAGAAGATGCCGCTCAGTCTTTCCGATCCTCAACTCCTTGCGGGCAGGAAGGTCTTAAGGGCCACTTAGGTTGCTTTAGTGCCCATGAATATAAGCTGCTCTTAATAGGAGAAAGCGGTTTCGTATCAACAAATGATACGGATCTGGCTGAGCGCCTTCGCGCCTTTATACGCCGGGGCTTTGACGGGAATGGATATGGCAATCAGTTCGGTGTGAACTATAAACATAAACTGTTAGGTTAACAGGCTATCGCAGGTCAGCATTCGCTGACGGGGCTGGATAATTACCTATCGACTCGTGAGACAATATGCTCAGCATGGCTCGAGTCACTTTCTTTGCTTCCCAGCTTAAATCTTTACCAGTTGCAGATAACGGTAAAGTAGCGCCCTATGCATGTGCTATGCAGTTCAATGATAATACTGACGGGCTGCACTTTGCGGCTCAATTAACTGCCCTTGGCCTGCTTACCGATCCTTATCGCTATGAACTGAAACCAATCACCTGCTACCCGGTTTTCGCAGAGTATCATCCTGGAAATAATAAACTACCCAACGCGATGAAATTTATTCGTCGTCTGCTTATCCTCCCTGTACATGATAATATACAGTTAGCAGATATCTCAGAAGGCTCACGATTGATATCCAGTTTGATAAAAGGCTGATATTTTCTGCCAGGATAGACTTCTTCATTAGAGACTAACCTGGCAATGAACACTCTGTGTAATTGCCAATCAATATTAGAAGATACATCCACTCAGTCAATCTTAAATTATATAAAGCGTTAGATATATAGGGTCAAATCAAAATATAATTTTAAATTCTCCTTTTCTTTCTCTTTCTTCTGGCCGCAACGACCTGATTCAGGAGTACAGCTTTCTCATACTTTACCCTTTCCTTACGATAAACGGCCTCAGCCTCTTCTTCATTATCAATGGCATAATGAATCATAAACCTAAAGAAAAACGTGATCTCATGTTCATAGCCAAGGTGCTGAATGATTCTTGAAGAACACGATTTTAGAGCATTTGAAAGCATAGATATGATCGTAAAACGATCTGCAAAATCTGTTTTAGATTGTGGAAGGTAGTACTTAATGTAGTAGCCGACACAGAATAGCCAGATATAGCGAATTATCTTGTCATGTGCAAAACCTGATTTTTTTAATCTCTCAATGAACATTTGCAAAAGCAAAAGTAGCTTTTCTTCTTTTGAAAGAGCGTCTGTATTTTTCATAGATTGCATCCTTGCAAAAATGATCAACCACTCCTTGGTTGTATATACAAGATAACATATAATTTAAATTGCGCAACATATGCGCAAATAAATATTTAATCAGCATTGATTTCCCTGTCTATCTCAGGCAATCCATTATTAAGTTGTTCAAAACTGATTCCGTGATTTATAGCATTAAACTGCCATACAACAAACCTCTCTTCCAGACTCCTGATCTCTTCTGCCAGTGCTTTATTTTTGAATTCGAGATTACTGATACGCTGTGAGGCCATTTTTAAATTAGCTGGCCGTTTTTCTTCATCGTTTCCAGACTTAATATTTTTCTTCTTAATATTGAAAGCCATGACAATATCTTTGTGAAGCCCCAGTGACTGACGGGTTGGTCGCTTACCAATCAGAGGTTCAAGCCTGTCACAAAGATATTCCCATGAAAGCTTACCTAACTTCTCACTGTCCCAACCTGCTATTGTGTTTTTAATTATGCTGATATCTTTATTATCTAGATGTTTAGCCATATAGCTCTCCTTTTAATTATTATTTATCCTTTCATTTCCAATCAGTTCCTTTCTGCTCGCGCCTGTGAGATTTTTCATATGTGTAAAATCATCACCCTCCAGTCTTACCAGCGCCCCGTCCTCAAGATTTTTGCTTTTGAGTAGCGCTATCAAATCCAGAAGTCTTGCTTGATTTTTTTCGTGATAGGCCGCCCACTTGTCAGCCCCGTATTCCTCTTCCATATCTACCTTTGCCTTTTCAAGAAGCTGCTCTGTGTAGGCCGCTGTAGCTTCCAGCCTGCCTAGCGAGGCTTTGTCCCCTTTCACGCACACATGATTGCTGCAATTGATACAGTCCCTGAACTTAGTACACGGAGAGATTACGTAGTCATGAGTGCAGTAGCCGAACTCTGTAACGTGAATGGCTGCGTGACCTGTATCTTTGACATCAATACGCCATGAAGGGTTTGCTATAGCTCGTGTGACCTGCTCCCCATTGATTGATTAAGTATCTAATACTGGGGGCTGGTCACGTGGGGTGGTGTTTTCTGGTTTAATGCCAATATTCTGCACACCATGCTTAACTGACTCCCGAACCTTCTCTTCCTGGCTGACGTGGTTATAGGTTCTGTTTTGTGTTTCCCTCACTCGTCCTGACCACTTGGCTAGTTCAAAATCGCCAAGGCCACCACGTTGTGCAATTGTATTGAGTAAGTGCCTTGCCTGGTGACTTCTGAGGGAAAGGCTGTTCCCATTTGCCCCTCTGTATCCGTGCCTGTCAAAAATTGTTGTAATAGAGTGAGTCCGGCGATATTCAGTGCTTCCCAGGTTGGCGCTAACCATAGAGGCAGTTGGTCTGAAAAGAGATCTTTGCGTTGTTAAACCTGCACTGAGCTGATACCGGAACAGAAGACATAGTGCGTTGCTATACCGAATGTTCTTTTCTTTATCGTACCAGGGGAAGTCTGGGTAAAGCTCACGGCCCTCACCAGAAATCTCAATCTCTCTGGCATATGTCCGGGCGTTTTCTGAAAGAGTCCTTAGCCTCCTGATAGCTATCTCAGCAACCGGGACCATGACTTCAGGTATCCATTTCACATTTCCACCAAACCCCTTCACGGAATAGAAGCTCAGCCCGTACCGCATCTTTCCTTCCCTGTCCGCCTCACGGATTTCACAATCCGCAGGGAGCGTCAGGATTTCGGTTACTCTGGAAGGTGCGCACATGAGCAATGCAAAGACGGAGCTTATGAACAAGTCCATTTCTGAAAGCTGATCGTCTGGAAGTGCGAAAATTTCAGCGATAGCATTCAACGACTCTTCGTCAGGTAACTTTGCCTCACGGGCCTCTTGTGCAGTTTTAGTGAGCCTGTTGCTTGCTTCCTGCGCTCTGAGTGGACTCTTCCAGAGCAGTGACTGCATGACCAGGAATTCTTTTTCTCTGAGAAATGAAACCAGTCCCTCCAGTACTTTACCGCAGGCATGCGCTACTGCTTTGTTGTATGCGCTTCTTAAGGTGACAACGCACTGGTCCAGAACAGTGAGATTAACGTACTGAATATGACTCCGCCCATTGACCTGCAAGAGGGCTGCCTCAAGTGTTCTGAAAACGATATTCAGACGCTGATTGATTTTCCTGCCTCCATTCATGTAGTGGTAAAGGACATAGCTTTTAGCGAACTCAATGAAATTCTTGTCTAATGGCTCATTTACAATAACAGAGCTTTTTTTAACGCCTTTGACAGGGGTTTTAGTAAAAAGGAAAACTTTTGTCCAGTTAACCTCCTCCCAGCTCACAAGGTCGTTTTCATTGAGAGTGAACCGACAGTAGCTCACAAAATCATCTATTTTTTGCGCACAATATTTTTCCCTGCGCGTTTCGAGCACTCTTAATTTATCATTTTTAATATTATCCATTTAACACCTCCGGGTTTGTTTTGATTTCTTTGCACTTATTTATCACCTCTGATACTGCAATAATTGTTCTATCAAGTATTTGTATAGTCATAGGATCAGCCACTATGCACTGAATCCTGTTACGCTCATCGAGTAAATATTCGAGTAATTTTTCATGCGGCCCTTCAACAAAAGGTCTGAAATGCATGCAGGTGTAACAGGGGATGGGCACACATGCTGTGCAGGATTTGCAACTGGCGCATTGCCCTGACTTTTCACCAGTATTGATTCTGATGTTGCCACCGGGATATTTATCCTCACTTTTGTTAATCAGCACTCCCTGAAACATCTTTGCGTAGTAGCCAAGCTCAACTGAAACTGCATCTTCGATTTTATTTAAACTATCTGGACCTGACTGAACATAAACGCCTGTATACATTAATGTGGAATGATCAAGTAATTCGCCTATAACAACTTCTCCATAACCTTCTCTGGCAAGCCGGGTACCTAATGTATAGCGAAACCGCCTGGCATTCATATTTATTACTTCACGCGTCCTTTCCGAGATCACGTTTTCTGCTATAGCTATTCTTTTGAGCGTTTGAGTACACTTCATCGCATAGGCGTGAAGTTTGTCTGAAGAAAGAATCTCATGTAAATTCTCACCCTCAATAACCCCCTCAAGCCTTTCCTGACAGACAAACAAAGGTAATTCTAATATCTCTTTATCAGAGAGTTTTCTACCGAGTTGCTTGCTAAAACTCTCAGAAACAATACGTGCCTGCTCTTTAAATATGTTGAATAATTCATCTGTAATTCTGAATCGCCTGAATGACGCTCTATACTTCTCACCTTGCTTTATTCTGGGGATATTTATATAGCATTCGTTTATGGCTCTTTCTTTTATGATATCTTTCGTTTTTATCTGTGTGATTTGTAAACTTCTTCTGCCCGTGTGAATAGTGATTAAAGCCATTGCCAGATCAGAATAGGATATTGTACCTTTCTGGTATGCACGTGAGACGGCATCGTAAAAATTATCAAACTCCATGTCTGTCAGAGGCCCCTGGTAAGGGTCTCGTCTTTTAACAACCTCACCTTTTTTATTGTCTTTGATCGTCCAGTTATCAACGAGGTCTACACAGCTTTTGGTAACCCCCTTAAAACCTAATTCATACCATTTTTTAATCAGGATCCTTAGACAAAGGATATCCTGGTTTGAGAACTTATCATTAGATTTTGTTGTTAACATTACGGCCTCATCAAATGTATCAAAGCTCATAACTGAAATTAACTTCATAAAAACCCTGTTAATTTGCTTAACAGAACCGGGGCTAATTTCTTCTGCGAAATATTTTAGTGTATTCACATAACCGTATCTGAGATTTTCTGATAACTTCTCAGTCACCTCACCTACATTCAATTTTATATTTCTACTTAACTCCCAGAATTCATCATCCAACCCGAATGTGTAACTTTCGTTTTTTGCATACAAGATATCTCTATGCGCGTTTATAACCTTTAATTTATTCATAAGACACCCCACTGCGCTTTTTAAAAATATTATCCTGAAGTTGCAAGGCTGCTTTTACTGATTCCTTAACAATAAATCGTCTGTTATAGGTTTGTGCTGTTCCAGAACCCGGCTCCCACCCCATATGGTTTGAACGCATTTTCTCTTGCATCTCCTCACTCACATGCTCGGTGCTTTCATCCATCAGTTTCGAAAATAGATAGTTCCAGGTATGTCTGAACTTATGTCCAGTCAACTGGCTTAAACCTGAGTCAATGCTTCTCAGTCTGTAAATGATCTTATGGTAGGAAGGAACGGACAGAGGATCGCCACGTGTCTCTCCTTCTTTGTGAGTAATGAAAAGGTATCCGTGCTTTTTCTTTCTGATATTGGCTTTTCTTTCGCCTGTAATATATGAATGGAGAAGTCTGGTAAGTTCGTCAGACATGGGTAAATTTCTTTCAAGCGTTTTTACGAGGGGCTGATTGACTCTTGTGTCCTCAATACTGTCAGCCCTTCGTCTTATGAAAAGCATTTGCGCCGCAAAATCAATATCTTCTACTCTCAGGTTCAATAACTCTCCACACCTTATCCCTAATGAATGTAATATCGTGACTATAAGCTGATTTCTCTGCCGAACCTTTTTGTCGAATGGATTGAATTCACATTGCGGATCAATAACAGAAAGAAGGATTTCCAGGTCTTCTTCTTCAATTGTTTTATAAACGTTGCCTTCTGAATTTCTGTATTTTATCTTCGGCCTTCTGGCTTTTATCTTGTTCACAAAGTAGAAAATTTTCCTGTAGCCGTCGCCAATATTTTTGATAGTTAGCTGACACAACCATTCGAGATATTTTGCTATTGTTGTAAGCCGTATGTACTTTGTCGCACTGCATACTCCAGGATGATGATCTTTGATATTAGTCACTTTCGCAGTTCTCATCCTCTTCCCGACAAAATCGCGCAGAAGATCAATTTCGTTGTTATCCAGGAATCTGGCTGTTTGAATTCGCTCTTCAATGTCTATATTGCGTATAAAAAGAAACCGATAAAAAAGTGCAATACACCCTGCCTGAGTCTCAATTGTTTTTATCGATTCATTGCTATTTCTAAGTTGTGTTGTAATAAATAAACATGGATAAAATAACGGGATGCCTGTTTTCTTGTTTTTTATAATGCAATAGCGCTCACCATTTTTCATTTTAAACGTTTTAATACCAAATCTTTCCATAAACTCTCCTTTTTTTTCAGTTAAATTCTTTGCAAAACAGGTATAGGTTAAATATTCAAAAACAATGACCTACAATAATTTTGCAAGAATATTTTATTAATATACCGCTTAATAGCTGTCAATAAAGGATGGTACTAAATATTCTTTCCAAATGTTAATAAGGTATATATTAGGTGCATTCTATTTACCTGATACCTTAAAAACACTCTGCGCAGCTTGATACAACTATCTTCGCTTTATTTCCGTAAAGAATTTTGCAAAATTTAAGCTGTTTTGGCTTTTAATTCTTTCCATTTTATCGACAACTTTCACGGCATTAATCTTTAATAACACAAGTATTTAACTAGTCAATACTTGCTTTTACTTTATCATTTGTTATATATCAATAAAAACCAAGGAGAGCCTATGATTGATATTAAAAATAACTTAGAAATTATGTGGATATATTTTCCTGAAAATGAACATGAAATCTTGCAAGAATTAAATGAATCATCCGCCTTCGAGTTCTACGAACGCTACCTGTTAGAGTTATCAGCAAGAGAGTTCCTTGATTTCTTCCAATATTTATCAGACTACAAAATCGACAATAATCTTGATGATAAACATTCAATATCTCAACTCATTATCTATGGCTTTGGTCAGAAATCTACTCTCGACGGAGAACCACAATTCGAAAACCTTCTGTCTATTCAATCACGTGTTGCCGATCTTAGAAACGAACATTTAACTCAAAGAATTAAAAATGAACAGGAAGTGTTGGGTGCGAAGATTGAACCACTATCAGAAACCATAAAAAAGCAAGACAGATTGTAATTCATATATAAAGGGCCATGCATATGATACATGGCCCCATTCCTACTACTGCCATATTAACCCTATACAAATAAGATTTGTTTAAAACAATCTTACAACTTAAAATTCTTAAATTCATGTTCAGATTTAAACAAAAGGATCATTTTGGCCAAATTTTCAACATCTGCTTTCTGTTTAAATAAAGTCATCCATATTGAAAAGACCGCGTACTGTATTTTAAACTCAAGTTCAAAAATAGCAGATACTGCCCCCTTTATATTCCCTGAGAGATATTCTCCTAACCAGAAAGCAATACTTTTGGAAAATTCATCATTACACATGGCTGTAACTGCAACATGATCGAATCTTTCATTAAATGATTGTTTTTCCATAGACCTAAAATATTCATTAGTACTAATAAAATCGTTCAACTTCACATTAAAGCCCTCTTAAATGGATTCGTTTCGTGATTTAGCAATTAACACATCAATCCATTCATCAATTTCACCCTCAATAAATGCCACCGCACGAGAGCCAATCTTGATAGGTTGAGGAAACTGCTTTTGATTGATCAACTCGTAGATCCAAGAACGGCTAAAACCAGTCCTCTCAATCACAGCAGGTAAACGCATTAGTTTCGTATTTTGTGTTTTCATGTTGCTCTCCTCGGTGCAGTTTCGACGAGAGCAAATGTAAGGGAGATATGGAGAGGAGGGTTAGTGCGACTCAAGACAACAGAACCGCTGAAGGATAGGTCAGTTAGAATCCGAGAGTTTCATAACCTCCGAAACTCTCATGTTTTTCAGGTGTAGGTTTCGATTTATGAAGAAGTTGAACTGCCTAATGAAATCTATGGTCGCGGCTTTCATCGCAAGGGGTCTGTCTGCGTCTTTGATATGGTAGTGCAGACGAATAACTGCCTCATCATCTTCGTCTGTGTACAAAAGTCTCGACAGCCTGTCGTCTGAAAGGCGTAGGTCATTCATTTTTGCCCACAGAAGCACGTCGAGCATAGCGATTAGCCTATAGGTGATAATCTTCTTTATCGTCCCGTAGCCGAAGCGCACAGCTCTTGACTCGTCAGCTTCAATCCCCTTCACGCGTCTCCATTGCGGAAGAGCTGATTTGATAGACTCTGCAATTTCATCGTCTGTACCACTGGCAAGGTCGATTTCTAAAAGGACGGTGCTTTCACATATCGCTGACATAACCGTAGATACATATGCTTCATGGTGGGGAAGGTTTACGCAGTACTCGTCACTACCTTGCTCCCAGGAGAACAGATTGACCCGGAGACCAGTTACACTAAGTTGAGCAAGGCGGCTTATGTCTGTAATGAAGATATGCGGTGGGCTTTGAAGAGTTTGATCATCTTGCATGTAGTTAAGCTGTTCGGGCTCGAAGAGGAAAGGCTTCCCATTGAAGATCTGTCTCATGTATCCACCAAGACCGACCTTTTCCTCTTCAGTCGGCCATGGCTTAAAAAGAAGGGCTCTTGCCCATAACTCGTGGTATAGCGCATTGAGCGTTGTATCTTCAAAACTTTTATAGTTTTCTATTTTCAGCCAAGCTTTAACTGCTCTTGTATCCTCAGCAGACCAATTTTTCATAATTTTCCTATTTGGTAACAAAGGTCGACTCACGATTAATGCCTATACTTATTAATAACCTGTCTGCTGAGAATTCATATGAATATTTTCATAAGTTCGTTGATATCGGGTTTTGAAGATAAAAGAAAAGCTGTCAAGGATGCCGTTTGTGTTCTTGGGCATAAACCACTTATGGCAGAGGATTTTGGGGCTAGAGCAAATTCGCCACAAATCACTTGTCTTAACGGTGTTCGTGAATCTGACGCTGTAATTTTGATTTTAGGCTCTCGATATGGAGCGATACAACAGTCAGGCTTGTCAGCAACCCACGAGGAAATCATCGAAGCTCGTAATACCAAGCCATTGATTATCTTCATTGAAAGTGAAATCAGCGAAGCGGAACCTGAACAGGATAAACTGATAAAGGAAGTAAGTACTTGGGAAAAAGGCTTTTTTAGAGGGGAATTTTCTTCAGCTGAAGATCTAAAAGCTAAAGCTCTTAAAGCAATTCATGACCTTGTACTTGCCCGTGCAGTAGCACCTCTTGATCCTGTGGGCCTTAAAACTAGAGCAGTTGAGAATCTGCCGCGCAGTAACCAAACTTTTTCACAAAGCGCAATCAATCTGGATATCTCAATTGCTGCCGGCCCTGATTCAACCATTATCCGTCCTGCTCAAATGGACTCTAAAGAGCTTGAGGATAAGTTATCAAAAGAAGCTCTTTTCGGCAGGCATGCTATCTTCGACAAGCAATTTGGCACAAATGTATCGCTTGAAAATGGAGCGATGTGTATATGTCAGACGCTAAACCGGGATCTTAAGAATCTTGTAAAGCTACATTCTAATGGCGATCTACTGATCTCATTACCTTTGGCTTCACCTTCAGGAGGCCTTCCCGCCATCATCGAAGAACAGGTAACTGAGCAGCTCTCAAAAGCTTTAGATTATGCTTTATGGATCTACTCTGACATCGATCCTACACAACGATTAACTCATCTCGTGCCTGCACTAAGCATATCAGGTGGCTCCTCAGCCTCATGGAAAACTCAGGCTGAGTACATGGCTAGTCCCAATACTATGTATTCATCATTCTCGATGGGACAAGATAAAGCTCCAGTCTTCTTGAACCCAGCTCATGTTGGAAGACAGGCATTTACCTTAGATAAGCTTTTATATGTCGAAGATTTCATAGCCCTCTTACGTCGACAATGGAAAAGTAAGTAATTTTCATAAGCACATGTTTTAGGCATATGCATAGGCATATTTAACATATATATCAGTTTTAAATACCTTTAAATGCATAATGTTAGTTTAACTTTTCAAATCCTCTCGTGCCGACCAAATTATCCCTTAAAAAACCAACCTTTACGGTTGGTTTTTTATTGCCTGCGATTGGTGAGGGTAAAACAATGGTAAAAACAGCCATCATTTTGCTGTGATCAGATAGCAGAAGCGCGTGGCATGAGACAACGCCGCTTCGCACATCATCGTCCAGTACATTTCTGCCCTCGTGCCCCAAAAACGTCCCACGCCCGCACCCAGAAAAAGCGCAGGCTCTAGCGTCAAGATGCCAAACGGCGTCAACGTCTTTGCCGCAAACGGACCGCGCTTTGTCATTGAAAACAGCGTCATGACAAATTCCCTGCGATATCTACAGGACCATCGGTTTACTGCTACGTATCTTGTTATCGTAACCTCAGGATGCCGGAGAGGATCTCAAACGCGAGATCACGTTTGATGATGAGCCTGGCCGTCAACAGGCGACGCCAAAGCAAGCAGTGCAAAGCTGGCAAGCCAGTGGCCGCCGCTGTAATGGCTGCCCACCACGTGAGGGAGACTGGCTGTCAGATGCCGTTCGGCTGCGGCCTGAAGCAACGAGACAGCGGGATGAGCGTTTGGCAATGCAACAGCAAGATGCCTAAAGCACCAGGCTCTGCTGAGATTCAATCCGTCAAGATGTGTGATGGTGGGATCGGTACGATCGCTGACCTCTGCAGGCTGCATCAGCGCGGTCTTACTGGCGATATCAGGTAGAAATGCATCGAACCAGTTGGCGAAGTTAACGGTGACTTTACTCATTAACATGGCTTCCGTTAATGCACCAGAAAGGTATTCGTCCCCACCGGGTTCATAATGTGCTGGATAATCAGTGTCCTCGCGGTAAAAACGTTCTGCGACATTAACGATGACGTTTTCCAGCAAGCTGTCCTCTAAAGTGCGTGCGTAATCCAGTGCTAACATCAGCGCGAAGGCAGAATTGGTATGGGTCCCGACCCGAATAGCGTAGGTCAGCTTACTGAAGTAGTCGATAAAGCGACTGCGAATGTCCTGCGTCAGTGGCTCAAGCCTCTGATACCACTGCGCAGCCTGCGGCAAGGCAGATTTTTTCAGCTCCCCGGATAAGCCAAGCAACCATGCATAACCGTAAGGACGTTCGAACGCCGTGCGAAACGGTACGGTAAAATAAGCACGTTCCTGCGCGATATTTTCTTCAGTAAAATGCGCATGAAAAACAGCAATGATTTCATCACGGCATGACAACGTGGGATAAAGGCTCAGGGCACGGAGCAACAGCCAGTAACCGTGTACCGCAGAGTGCCAGTCGTAGCAGCCATAGAAAACCGGATGCAGTACACGTGGCGACAAGGCATCACTGTCATCAAGCATTAAGTGTACAAGATGACTGGGATATTCCTGGCGCAAATAGGTTAATGGCATCCGGGCAAATGCATCAGTCCAGGATGGCGTTAATTTCATCATCATTCCTTACCCGAGAAAGCGTTAACCGTCTCAAGATTCCCCTTACCGCCAGTCAGTGACGGCAGGTTCATTTTTGGCTTAAAACACATGATCGCTGCGGGCTCTGGCGCGTCCGCAGCGCGCGCAAACGCTGGCATCGACATTTGAACAGCGGTCAGCCCACCCGTAGCGTCCGTCAAAGCGACAAGCGCCACAGACCGGTTTCGTCGGATGATGACCTCATCGCTGGCGCGTGCCGCCAACGATGAGGTTATCCACTTTAAGCGTCGGTTGCCCTACGCCCACTGGAACATTTTGTCCCGATTTCCCGCAGGTGGCGACGCCACGATCCAGGGCCAGATCGTTGCCAACCATGCTGATCTGCTGCAGCGTTTCCGGTCCCTTTCCGGTCAGCGTGGCGCCTTTAACCGGTGTTGTAATTTTGCCGTCTTCGATCAGGTAGGCCAGCGCGCTTTGAAAGCTGTATTGGCCACTGACGATATCCACCTGTCCGCTGCCCAGGTTAGCCAGATATAATCCACGTTTAACAGACGCAATGATCTCCTCAGGTTCATACTGGCCATTACGCATAAAGGTGTTTGTCATGCGCGGCATAGGAAGATACGCGTAGGACTGACGTCGGCCATTGCCAGTGGGGGGAAGTTTCATCAGACGGGCACTCAGGCTGTCGTGCATATAACCTTGCAGAATACCGTCTTCAATCAATGAGGTGCACTGCGTCGGGTGCCCCTCATCATCTGTATTGAGCGAACCCCGGCGCCCCTGTAGCGTGCCGTCATCGACGATATTCACCCCAGGTGGTGCAACTCTCTCTCCGATGCGCCCTGCGTAAACTGAGGTACCCAGCCGGTTATAGTCACCTTCAAAGCCATGCCCCATCGCTTCATGCAACAACATGCCGGGCCATCCGGCGGCAATGACAACAGGCATTCCGCCGGACGGGGCCGCAACCGCCTCTAAATTTATCAGTGCTGAATCCACCATCGTGCGTAAAGTCTGTTGCAGCACCTGATCGTTGAACATGTTGAAATCGCCGCGCCCACCTATGCCGGTCGTGGCCGACTCACGGACGCCCCGCTGCTCGACGATGACGCTGACCTGCAACAGCAGCATCGGACGAATATCTGCAGCCTGATAAAAATCATGGCGCAGGACATAGTTAACCGAATGGGACAATCGAAGGCTGGCCGTGACCTGAATCACCCGTGGGTCAAGCGCACGAGTCATTTGGTTGATTTTTTCGAGCAGACTGATTTTCTCTGCCGCCTCCCATGCCACTAAGGGATCGCGGGAGCCGATATGCGTTGACTCGGGCCGGGCTTTAACAGGTTCAGGCAGGGCGAGACAGCAATGCTTAGCGATGGTCCGCACCGATCGCGCGGCTTCGCGCAAATGTTTGAGATCAAGATGCTGAGAATAAGCGAAGGCGGTCTGATCGTACTCTACCGCACGCAGGCCGAACCCCTGATCGACATCAAACGATCCAAAGTTCACCACGCCATTTTCCATTGCCCAACTTTCATGGCGAAGACTCTGCACATATAAATCGGCGTAATCGACCCGATGGACGA
The DNA here is from genome assembly GCF_000710035.2 of Pantoea ananatis LMG 2665. Taxonomy (GTDB): domain Bacteria; phylum Pseudomonadota; class Gammaproteobacteria; order Enterobacterales; family Enterobacteriaceae; genus Pantoea; species Pantoea ananatis. The sequence continues at coordinate 680,655 of NZ_JMJJ01000005.1, forward strand.
GAATCCGTCCCATGATGTCCTGTAGCAGGGCATCGCTCAGGCCGTAGGGTTCCAGCAATTGCTGTTTGGCCTGTACCAGGCGAGTGGTTGTGCCTGTTTGACTCATAGTAAAACTCCTTTGGCTCAGCGTCCTGCCACCTGAAGGTTATCAATTAATACAGACCCGGAAGTCAGTGCGCCCTGGGTTATCACGTCAGTCCCGATAGCCACAATGTTGCGGAACATTTCGGCCAGGTTACCCGCCACCGTAACGCCATCAACGGCGTACCGTATTTGCCCGCCTTCAGCCCAAAAACCCCGCAGGCTTCGCGAGTAATCACCGTTAATCAACCGTGGCCCGCCGCCGCTGAAACTGGTCACGATCAGCCCGGTATGAAGTTTTTTTACCATCGCGTCGAAATCATCGCCCTTCTGCGTCAGGCTGCTGGTCAGAGACAGGTTTCCCGGCCCCCATCCATTCCCGGTCGGAGCCATATCAAGATGGCGCGCGGCATAAGCCGAGAGGAAAAAACCCGCCAGAATCCCCTGATTAACGATCTTGCGGGTTGTGCCGCCGATACCGTCGCCGTCGAATGACCGGCTGGCGAGCCCCTGCGGCGCGAAGGGATCTTCAGTGACGCTGACGTGGTCGCTGAAAACCGTCTCGCCCAGTCTGTCAGCGAGGAAGCTGTTACGGTGATACAGCACGCTACCGCTGGTCGCCTGAACCAGATGGTCAAGCAAAGACAGCGCACATTTAGCGTCAAACAAGACCGGACAGCGCTGGCTGCCCTGAAGCGGGGCAGTATCCAGCGCCGCTATCGCGCCATTTCCAGCCCAGCGTCCAATCTCTTCCGGTGCCATGAGTGACTGGGCGTGGCGGGCAACCGAGAAATGGAAATCCAGCAGGCTGCGATTCTGCTTACGGGCCAGCGCGCGGGCTGCCATCATGTGATTGCTCTGGCGTTCGCTGCAGCTAAATCCATGACTGTTCATGATGAAGCAGTCCGAGTGCCCGGTGTGCACGGTAACACCGTCGCTAATGACGTCGTCACCCGCTGAAACAATCCCGGCCTCTATGCGCTGTGCCAGTGCTGTCGCATCGGCTTCGTCGAGGTTCCAGGGATGCCAGAGGTCCAGTTCGTCCGATGCACGGCAAAGAAAGCGTGCCTCCGCCAGTCCGGCGAAACGATCTTCGCCGGTGTAACCTGCAATACGGCATGCGGCCTGCACCGTTTCACGCAGGCTTGCAGACGAATAGTTCGTTGAGCTGGTCGTTCCCTGATGATGACCTCGGTAAACGGTGAGAAACAGGCTGGATTGACTGGCGCGGGTGCGCGTTTTTAACCGGCCCTGACGCATTTCAAGTAGCAGTCCTGTGCTTTCGTTAAACATCACCTGCGCATCGGAAGCCCCTTCCTGCAAGGCCATCCTGATAACGCTGTCAGCCAGGTCCGACAGCTGAACCCGGCTGTGCGCCAACGTATTTGCCATAGCGGCCCCCTGTTTATGCATCATTATTAAAGGTCCGGTGCCGCGGCAAGCAGGCGATTCAAAACCGTCTGCGATGCTGTGCTTATTGGCAGCGCAAGCTGCAACAGGTTTTGATGAAGCGCGTTTTCTTTACTAATAAATTCACCATTTAGCGACTTCCATTCTTCTCTGAGCTGGGCGATCTCCCCCTGAGTGAGCTTGCCCGTCGGCGTTTGACGCTCTTTCGCCATAAACCATCCCATTCGCTTCTCTGGTGTGGCGCGATCGTCGTCGCTCCAGCCTGAGTGGATTTGCATAATGTGGAAATGCGCCCAGTTCATATTTTTCGTGATGATGTCCCACCGTTCACCGTCGGTCGTAACAGGAAACGGTGAAAGATGTTGGATCATCATGGCGACTATCTTTTCCAGCTGTCGGTCTGACGTTTGGAAGCCAGACAACAGGGAAGATGCCAGATTGCCAATATCGGCCCAGGCCTGCGGTGTCGTTTCGCGTCCGGCAAACCGGTCGGCGCACAGTGTTTGCCACTGCGCCAGTAACGCTATTAGCTCGGGCGCACGCAGATGATTATCCCAGGGGAAGAACCCATCGCTCAGCCACCACTGCATAAACGCTGGTGGCACCAGCCGGTAATCTTTACCTGCCCGTAACGCCCCAAACAGGCCTTCCACCTGTTCCACCGTGAGATATTCACAACGGTCAAGCAGGCAGCCCAGTGCAGCGGAAAGCCCGGTGATACGTTCAAATGCATTACTGTCGGGTTGATGGACCATCGCCGCCGCAAGGGTACCTTTACCCTCGATCCAGTAGCGACTCTGGCCCGTGGTAATCTCTCGCTCGCGGGCATGTCGCAGCACACGTGCCGCAATAAAAGCGAGCAGTTCGTCATCCTCATAGAAACTGCCCCATTCCAGACTTTCGTCCTGCTGGACGTGCACTGTGGGTACCGAGATGTTGACCTGATGGTTGGCAAGCCATTCGTTGAGCTGAGCCAGAGACTGAGCGCCCACTAACCGAACCGGGTCCTGAGCCGGGTTAAACAGCAATAAGGTGGGAATGCCCCGTACGCTAAAGCGCTGCATGATGGAAGGATATTTTTCGACATCAAGTTTGGCGACCAGTAAATGTCCCGCCGTGTTACGGGCCAGCTTATCGATAATCGGCGACATCGCTCGGCAAGGCGCGCACCAGGGGGCCCAGAGATCGACGAGAACCGGTAACTGAGCATCGGCCAGAAAGACATCAAGCTCAAGATCGGTTAATTCAATGGATTTATGCGTCATAGTGTTTCCTTTGCAAGCGTTAACGCTCATTAACGGGCCGTGAGCGTGAGAATATGAGGGTGGAAGTGTTCAAGCTCTTTACGGTGTGCCACGCTGATAAGCGTACAGTTGGGCAACTGGTCGATAAGCGCCTGATAAAGTCGGTTTTCTGTCTGCGGATCGAGTGCGCTGGTCGCTTCATCAAGAAACAGCATTTCGGGTTTGTGCAACAGCACCCGGGCCATCGCCAGCCGTTGCTGTTCGCCGCCGGAGAGCACCTGCTGCCAGCGGTCAAATTGTGTTAACGAAGCGGCGTGAGCCTCCAGGCAACAGTCAATTAACGCCTGTTGGCACTGCTGATCGGTAAAAACGTCAGGTTCAAGCGGATAGGTCAGCGCACTTTTTAACGTGCCTACCGGGATATAGCTTTTCTGGGGTAAAAAAAGCGTACGAACAGACTCGGGGGCAATAATAGTGCCTTCGCCATAAGGCCAGAGCCCGGCGCAGGCGCGTAATAGCGTGCTCTTACCACAGCCCGAACGGCCGCGAATCACCCAGCGCTCGCCCGCCTGTACCTGCCAGTGCGGCAGATGGGACAGTAACGAACCATCTGGCTGCCGAAGCGTCAGGTTCTCGCACTGCAGGCGCGTCCCCTGGTGCTTCAGTAAAATCCCTGAGGGCTTATCGCGCGCTTTATTTAACGCCCAGAGCAGATCACGAAGTCGGTTGGACAGCGCCATCCAGTTGGTAAATGACTGATAAGCCTGTGGGAAAAAAGAAAGCGTGCTAAGCAAGGTTCCGTAGGCCATCGTGATCTGCGTCAGGCCGCCCATCGTTATTTTTCCCGACAGTAGCAACGGGAGTGCCAGCAGCGTGGGTAAGGGCGAAAATACCTGCGAAAAAAAGCTCTGGAAAAAGTTGAGTCTGAACGTCTTACGCATCATCAGCAGGGTATTGGCGCGCACCCGTTCAAAGCGCGAAAATAGCCGCCGCCGTTCACGCTCTCCACCTTCAAAAAAAGCAATTTGCTCGGCGTTTTCCCGAACCTGCATGCCAAGGAAACGAAAGTCAGCTTCCACCGTTTGTTTATTCATATTTACGCCGATCAGGACTTTACCCAGCCAGTGCGCCAGCGCGAGATGGGCAACAGAATACAAATAGACGACAATCACCATGTAACCGGGAATAGATAATGTCGTGCTGCCCAGGCTAATGGATAACGCGCCTGATAATCCCCACAGCACAATGGTGAAAGTGACCATGTTGACCAGCACATTAATAATGTTGGTCGATAAATTGATTGTGACGTCGGTAAAAAGATTGATATCTTCCGCAACGCGTTGATCGCTGTTGCTGATAACGTTGTCCCGTTCTAACTGATAATAAGCAGGATGTTCTGTCCAGCGTTCCACAAAGCGAGCGGTCATCCATGTCCGCCATCGCAACGTGAGATAGTTTATCGCCAGTACGCTTATCAAAGGCAATACCGTGGTTAACGCGCCGATAATCAGGCTTTCAATCATGACATTGCTGATTACCGGCCAGTTGAGTGCGACCAGTGCATCGGTTAATTTTCCGTGTAGCCTGTTCAATGCGACAAAGGCATAGGTCGTGGTAAAATTAATTGTCAGGATGACAGCCAGTAATAATATAGCCAGCCATTTCTCTGATGATATCCAGAAAGGATAGATTAATTGCCACGTACCCGGACGGTTATCATCCGATGGGATTTTATTTACCACGTTAGTATACTCTGGTGATTTACATGTATCAGAACGAATAAGTCAGCGTCAGACGTGCTGTCCTGTCAGGTTTCACACTGATAAACTGAGGGGTTGAGGTGTAATAATAGAGCGTGCGATTAAATATATTATTCACGCCCAGCGTCACCGTATATTTAGGCTGATGATAGAAAACGGAGGCATCCGTTTGGGTCCAACCGCCCTCTTTAAAATAGTTGTTTCTGTAACCGTTCCAGGTACTGCTTGCTGCCTGTACCCCGACACCCGCACCCAGTCCCTGTAATTTCCCTTGCTGTATTTCATAGGTGGTCCAGAGGCTCGCGGTATGTTTTGGCTGACCCACAACTTTGCTTTGGTAACCGATAAGTGCCGCGTTGTCGGGATCTTTTGACTGAGAGAAAGTATAACTGGTGGTGATATTCCAGCCCGGCAATATCTGACCATTTAAATCGAAATCGAAACCTTTGGTTTCCCTTCCCTGTGTCCCGACTGGTTGACCGGCAAAATTCGTAATGATGAGATTTTTTTGAATAATGTCAAAGGCTGACGTCGTAATCGTCAGGTTATCGTCGAGCAGACTGAATTTAAAGCCGGCCTCCTTCGATTTTCCTGTGGAAGGTGCAAATGCACTTCCGGTCCGGGGGTCCAGCAATCCACTTGTCTGAAAACTGTTGAGTAAATTAGCATAGACGGTGACCTCAGGCGTAATGTCATAACTCACACCGTAGCTGGGCACCCATTTCGTTTCATCTGAAAAGGTAATTAAAGTGCGCGTCGGTGAAACATAGGCTGTCGATTTTGACGTCCATTGCGCTCGCTTGGCGGACAATTGCAGATGCAGCTTTTTCCAGAAATCAATCTGGTCCTGAAGAATAATTCCCTTTTGTTGTTCGAGCGTATTATAGTTTTTAGCGGTTGGATCGGGTATTGGCGGAAAAGAAAGGCTGTCAGGATTGTTATAATTTCCCGTCGTGAAGATTCGCCCTTGAACCAGTTCCCAGTCGGTGGTCTCTGTATGTTGGTAATCATAACCCACCAGAACATTATGGGTTAACGGCCCGGTATCGAATTTGCCCCGGATATCGTTCTGCAGGCTTAAGGACGTGGTGTCCTGTCTGATACCCAGCTCGTGGCTCAGTAAATTGCCATTGCGCGCGGCATTGTAAACTTCATGAACGCGGAAATTATTCACGCTGTCCACATAAGCGGCTTTACTGTTAAACGACCAGTTATCTGACAGATCCTGCTTCAGTTCATAATAGGTAGTTTTAGAATCAAGAGCGAAGTGGTCATCTTTATCACCCAGTCGGTATTCAGGCAGTTTTAAAATATGGCCGTTACTATAAAGAGTTGCTGCAGGGCCTGATTTTCGGGTATTGGTAAATTCGGCGCCCACTTTTATATGTGTTTTTTCCCCTTCCCATGCGAGAACCGGTGCAAGGTAGTCGGCACGATTACCATTAAAATCCGGGAAGCTGTTATCGGAGTGCATGGTGGATGCATTAAGGCGGTAGCGGAACGTTTTATCGTCGTTTAATGGTCCGCCGAGATCGATTGCGGTTTTGACTTCACCGTATTTGGCCACCTCGACTTTTATTGTATGCAGTGGGTAAGCCGTCGGCGCTTTACGGACAAGGTTAACCGAACCCGCAGGTGAGCTGTTTCCTGCTAATACCGCCTGTGGTCCTTTTAATACCTCAATACGCTCAACACCATCAATACTGGAGTAACCTAAAGGGCTGCCGTTTACCGCGTTGCTGGGATTGGATACGCCGTCTGTGGAACCTGAGGTAATGGCAAAACCTCGGATGCTAACGCCATTTTGTCCGCGATTACCGGTACTAAGATTGACCCCTCCTACGTTACGCAGCGCATCTTCCACAGAGGTGGCCTGCTGATCGTCCAGCACTTTGCGGCTGATGACCTGAACGGACTGTGCCGTATCCTGCAGGGATAAATTGGTGCGCGTCGCAGAACTCGACATTGATGGATTATATACCGTTTCATCTTCGCTGCGTTCTGCCTCACCGTTAACGGTAATCGTTGGCAGAGTCTGACCGCTGTCCTGCGCAGCTTGCAGATCTGAGGCGGGTTTAACCGGCGAGGTGGGATTCATCGCATAGATAGTCAGCGTACCATTAGGTGTGGTAGTGACGGAAAGTGGCGTTCCCTGCAACTGTTGCAAAATAGCCTGCTTCAGCGTGAAGTGACCTTTAATCTCTTTAGCCTGGTAAGGCGCCACCAGTTTAGGATCGAACGAGATGGTTTGATGACTTTGACGGGCTATCGCTAATAAACCTTGCTCCAGAGAACCGGAAGGCACGGAATAATTGATTGCCGCAGGCGCTGCAGCATAACCATCCTGCAACGCAAGTAGCGGAAAGGCAGTAATGGCCAGGGCAATATTTACCGCCAACGCCAGACGGCCTTGGGTAAAATACGTTTTCTTTGCATGATGCGGTGCTTCGTTCATTGCTACAGCTCCAGCAGAAAAGGTAAAGGGACTACGTCGTATTGTTATGAGTCGATTATTCTTCTCAGTAGGTATGTGCAATGAGATTTAAAAAGTGACACCTCATTAGGGTGTTTGTGTGAAAAAAATCACTTAATTTTAAAACATTAATAATATTAACTATTTAAATTCAAAATTAATTTATAAGTTATTCATCACTGTGTAACCCAACGCCGAGTGAACGGCGACGCATTAGCGCACCATTCTGGTGCTTAATTGGATGTGAGCTTTTACTGGGCGCTCTCTGGTGAATCAACACTCGCATCAATGACGCTTCGCGTCAGGAAGATGAAACGCGTTAATAAAAAAATCATACTCTTGTCTTTCGTTCTGTCTTGTCTCCGCCGTCAGCGACAGATGAACGCAGCACCTTTGCGGTGCGGCCTACTGAGGCTGGCCTTCCAGCGTCAAAAAGATGGCACAAGAGAAGTGAGTGGCAGAGCGTAACGATGCATTTATAACAAGCTGAATAGTAATAAATAAAAAAAATAAACTTAAAAAAGAAAAGTCCGGAAACACATTGGCCTTTCTTTTGCCTGGTAGGCAAAGGTTTTTCCCACAATAAGCTGCACCTTAGCGCAAGGTAGAAAGTGGGTTCCATTTCTCGGTCTTTATTGAGGCGCTGAGAAAGGTGTTAAGTTTTCAGATGGGGGACATTATGCCTGCCGACATGACCGATCGTTCAGATATATTAACGCTTATTTTTCGCAGCGATTATCGCTGGCTGACGGATAAATTACGGCGTCGAATTAGCTACGGCACCATGGCAGAAGATATCGCTTCTGAAGCGTTTTTACGTCTGGCGGCAATTCCGGAACTGCCCCACATTCGCGAGCCGAGGGCCATGCTGACGACACTGGCCCAGCGCGTGTTATATGAAAACTGGCGACGCCGCGACCTTGAACAGGCTTATCTCAAAGCTCTGGCAGATAGCCCGCAGCATTGTCACCCCTCGCCCGAAGAACTGGAGATGGTGATGGAGTCTTTACTGGCTATCGATCGCGCTCTGGATGGCTTGTCCGTAAATGCGAGAAAGGCCTTTTTGCTCAACCAACTGGATGGCATGACCTATGCTGAAATCGCTAAAGAGCTTGGCGTATCAGCCAGTATGGTGCGTAAATATGTGGCTAAAGCACTGACGAATTGTTATCTGGTGGCTCAGGGTCAATCTGACCCGATGGCGGGACATCACAAATGAAACTTACCCAGCGTCCCGACGACGTCGCGCAGGAAGCAATTGAGTGGATGGTGCTGTTACGCTCGGGCGATGCCACAGAAGATGACTTCCGGCAGTATGAGCGCTGGCGTTATTCCGACGATCGTCACGACGCCGCCTGTGCAAAAATTGAAGCAACGTTGGGTAAGATTCAGACGCTAAACCACAGTATACCCACAGAAAATCTGCGCCAGACGTTGCTTGCGCCGTCAAGCCGCCGTCAGTTCCTGCAAAAAGCCTGTGGCGTTGCCGCGTTAGGTGTGTTCAGTGGGTTGATATTAAACCAGCGATATCCTTTGCCCTACCTGTTATCCGATGCTTATACCGATACCGGACAGCGGCGCAGGATCCAACTTAACGACGGCAGCACGCTGGATATGAATGCCCGCACGGCGTTGAATATTTCGCTGGATGAAACCTTGCGCAAAGTGGAACTGCGCACCGGTGGCATCATTGCCGAAGTGGTCGACGATCAACGCCCGTTCACCATTGCCACCCACGCAGGGCGAATTCTTGCGCAGGAAGCCCGTTTCCATGTTCGGCAGGAATCGAGCGGTATTCATTTGGCCGTCCTGAACGCGGTGGTAAAAGTGACCAATCGAAACGGTGACAGTCGGCAGGTTCAGGCAGGCCACGGTCTGTGGTTCGATCATCAGTCGTTTATCCCGCTGGGCGTCTCGCCCTATGAGGAAACCGCATGGACGCAGGGTCGCCTGGAAGTGAAAGATGCTACGCTGGGTTCCGTGATTAACTCACTGAAAAATTACAGTCCTGCCGTCATTCGCGTCGCCCCGGCCGTCGCTGACCTGCGAGTCAGCGGCAACTTCCCGCTTGATAATATTCCCTACACGCTCGACGCGCTTGCCCAAACAATGCCGATTGCGATCACTCGCACTACGAATTACTGGATCAGGATCGAGCCGGCCGCGTCATAAAAATTTGCGTTTTTTCTTCCCCGGCCGGTGTCATTTTTTCATTCTCGTTGCACATACAGGATAAGTCTTCCAGAAACTGCTGCTGAGAATCATTGAGCAGTAGCGATTTATCGTGAGGTAGTAGTGAAAGCAGAGCGCCTTATTTTCAAAGATCATCTTTCAGTGCCTGGAATACCAACGGCTCCCCTGATTGCTCCGCAAGGCGCGCAGAGTTCCTGTAAAAAAAATCTGCCAAAGCTGGCGGTGAGCGCGGTGGTTATCTTGCACCTGGCACTGATTGCCATGGCTATTACCCACACCACTCAATACCATCCGCTGAATATTATTAATCCCGCGACCCAAACCAGTATTGAAGCAACCATGGTCGAGGCGCCCGCTGAACCCGTACCGGTTCCGGAGGTCGTCAAAGCGCCACCTGTCCTGACCGCCGATAACAGCACGCGCGAAATCGATCAGGATGACGTCAAGCCGGTTGTACCGCCACCTGAGCCAAAAGTCGTGCCGCCTAAGCCCAAACCAAAGCCAGTTGTTCGACACAAAACGTTAACGGAAAAAACGCACCCGGTCGAACCGGTTAAACCTTCACCCGTGCAAAATGCAAAAGTGGCGGAACGAACGGCGATTCCCGCCACGTCTCAAGGGCAAATGCTGAAAAGCGTACCGAATGCTGCCCCCAGGAATGTCGCCACAGTGGGTTGCCAGGTACCGGCTCCGGACTATCCACGTAGGGCGAAACGGCTTCAGGAACAGGGCGAGGTGCTAATCCGCCTGATCATTAACTCCGATGGCACGGTGAAACACCGCGAAATTGCACGGAGCAGCGGCTTTGACGATCTGGATCAGGCGGCAATGGAAGCCGTTTCCCGAATACGCTGCAATCCTTACATGGAAAACGGCCAGGCGATTTCCGTTATGACGATTCAACCCATCACGTTCAAATTATCCAGCTAGGGCAGGATGATGATGAGCGGGCGCTTTTCTTACTAATTGAGGATGCATTATGAATGAGTTTGGCATAGAACATGTATGGGAACAGGGTGACATCATTACCCGGTCAGTGGCCATTATCCTGCTAATTATGTCGGTCATGTCCTGGTCGGTCATTGTTATAAAATGCATACAAGGCGCGGGCATGAAAAAGATAGCCCACCGCACCAAGCATTTATTCTGGAGTCAAAAGACGCTACCGGCAGCCATTGATACCTTGGGTGCCAACGGTAACAACCCGTTTCGCGACCTTGCCATCGCCGGACACGCGGCCATGTCCCACCAATATACGATTGAAGCAGGCATCAGCAACAATCTGGATATTAGCGACTGGCTGGCCCGCGCCCTGAAAAACAGTATCGACGACAGCGCTGCCAATCTGCAATCAGGCCTGGGGATCCTTGCCTCCATTGGCAGTACGGCGCCATTTGTAGGTTTGCTTGGCACCGTTTGGGGGATCTATCATGCGCTGCAGTCCATCAGCATGGCCGACCAGCCCGATCTGGCTCACGTTGCCGGGCCGGTGGGCGAAGCGCTTATCATGACGGCATTTGGCCTTTTCGTGGCTATCCCGGCAGTTCTGGGGTTTAACACCATAAGTCGTCGCAACCGCGCCCTTCAGCACGCCATCGCGCGTTTTGCCAACGATCTGCACGCTTATTATCTTACCGGCTCACGTATTACGTCTAACGTAGAGGAACTGCACGCTGGCGATAAAGCTCAGTCGAGCTCTGTTCAGCCATTTCGCGCCAGTCAGCCAGTTTAGCGCGGCTTTCTCAGGAGACGTGAAAAATGAGTATGTCAGGTAAATCACAGTTTGAGTCAGATGACGATCCGCTGGTCAATGATATTAATATGACCCCTTTTATTGATGTCATGCTGGTATTGCTGATTGTCTTTATGATTACCTTGCCGGTGATCAATCCGGCGGTAAAAGTCAATTTGCCCAAAGCTAACGCCAGCATGGTCGATAAGAACATTAAATCAGTGAATATCTCGCTGACGGCCAACGGGAATATTGCCTGGGATAAAGAAACACTCGATGACGCCGCCTTTGTAGCCCGACTGCAGGATGCGGCAAAACTGCCTGAACCGCCGCATATCCGTATCTATGCGGATCAGGGAACCCCGTATGGGCGAGTGGCCTTCGTGATGACAAGTGCCCAGAGTGTTGGTTTAACAAAGTTTGATTTTGTGGTGGATAAAAAAGTGCCGGCTGCCTGAGCGTCATTTAACTGCATTTGTCAATAACAGATAAAAAACACAGGCTGTTCGATAGTCAGGAATGACTGTGCCGAGCGGGTTAATCAATGATCAACAGCGAATAAAGGCCAATATGCGCTGTTAAAAAAGCATCATGCCAGGATTTCGTTTAAGGGAAACATTTATTCTGATGCGTAGAACGTCGCCCCGATAAACAGGGTTCATGGTTCCGGAAAGGCGCGATAAACAATGATAAAAAACCCACGCGCTGTCAGATTGTCGATTGTCGCTGCAGCCGTATGGGGCGAAGGTTTTTTACTGGAACCTATTATCCAATATCCGTCATGAACGGGAATTTGATAAAAGGTCAATTGCCTTTATCTCCTCACGTTATATCGTAAATCTGGCCGAAATCCTGGAGTAAGGCGATTGATAAACCCGGCCCAGTTCGGTCAAAACCCACTCGATAGTGGGTTTTGAGTGGCTCCGCCGCTTCATCACCTTCGCCAGAAACATCCGACACTGGCGGGTTTATCCCTGTTCAGCATTGCAGATCGATCAGCACCATGTTCCAGCTAAGAGGCGGGAGCGACACCTGTTTCTGGCGACGCTGCTCATTTGTCAGCGTGCGGGGTTGCGGCACCACATTATCCGGCTGAGAGAAGGTATTTCTGGCATCCAGCGCATGGCCGGCTAACACGATATGTTGTGAGAGTACTCCCTCACCAAACGCATCCAGCATAAACCTGATGTCTGTTGCGTCATGGTCGTGTGTATTGAGCGCAAAGAAGGCAATTTGCTGCCTCTCTTCATTGTACACCGCCGCGCTTTGTACCTGCCGGGTTTCGCCATGCACCGTGTTAACGGTGGGAACGTTGGCAAAATAGCGCAGCGCGTGCCCGCGTCCATACTGGCTCACCATCTGGAAAGGCCAGAAGATGGTCTGGCGAATCACCTCGCCGCCGGGGCGGGTAAAGATGGGAGCAATCACATTGACCAACTGGGCCAGCGACGCCATTTTCACCCGGTCACAATGATTGAGTAATGAACACATCAGCCCGCCAAACGTCAGCGCGTCCAGGAAGGTATAAGACTGCTCCAGCAGGGGCGGCGCTTCCTGATAAAGGTTGTTGGGATCGATAAAATGATCCTGCCAGGGTTCGCCTTCGATTGACCAGATGTTCCATTCATCAAACGACAGCATCATCTTTTTATCGCTGCGCAGTTTGGCTTTTACATAGTCCGCCGTGGCCGTGATGGTATGAATAAAATCATCCATTCTCTGGAACGACGCTAAGAAATCCTGCGGGTTACCGGTGCTGTTTTCAAAATAATGGTGGCATGAGAGGTAATCGATCTGATGATAGAGCCCTTCCAAAACGATACGATCCCATTCCGGGTAGCTGGCCTGTAACGAGTTAGAACTGCCGCAGGCGACCAGCCTGATATCCCGGTCGACCCAGCGCATGATTTTTGCCGTTTCCCGCGCTTTTTTGACGTAATCCTCCGCGCTCAGCTGCCCGGTTTGCCACTCGCCGTCCATCTCATTACCCAGGCACCAGAGTTTAAAATTATACGGCGTTTCACGACCATGCTGGATGCGCAGATCGCTGAGCGCAGTGCCGGACGCCAGATTACAGTATTCAATAAAGTAACCGGCCTCCTGCGGCGTACCTGTGCCAAGGTTGACGGCAATCATTGGCGTCACCGCATATTTCTCACACCAGGTGGCGAACTCATCGATGCCAAACTGGTTGCTTTCTTTCGTCAGCCACGCGTAATCCAGCCTGACCGGGCGCTCGGCTTGCGGGCCAATGCCGTCACGCCAGTTATAGCCCGAGACAAAGTTACCACCGGGATAACGTACGGTGCTGATCCCCAGATCCTGCACCAGTTCCCCCACGTCCTGCCGAAAGCCGTGTTGATCCGCCGTGGCATGCCCAGGTTCATAGATGCCGCTATAGACAGCGCGGCCAAGATGCTCAACAAAGGAGCCGTAAAGGGCATCGTCCACCTGGTCGATGTAGTTTTGTTTTTGGAAAAAGTACGTAATCATTTTCTTCCCTTCTGTCTTCATAACGAATTACGGATAAAGGCTTACTCGGGATGCGTTGAGAACAGATCGTCTTCAATGGTTTTCATTTTGGCTGTGGTCAATATGTAGCGCGAACGGACCAGCCACACAGACAGCAGATAACCCACGACGGGAATCCAGACCATCAGCGCATAAATCCCGGCGATGGCGCGGCTGCTTTGCACAGCAATGTTGGCCTGATAACCGGTGACCGACAGGACAGCCCCCACAATCGCGCCGCTGACGGCCAGCGCAATTTTGAGTGAAAACAGGTTGCCAGAGGCACAGATCCCAGACAGGCGCTTGCCTGTTTTCCAGTCGCCATAGTCATCAACGTCACCGATAAACGACCACAGGATAGGCGCACCAATCTGATGAATGACTGACAGGATAAAAAACCAGCCAAACACCAGTACCACGTTCTGGGCGGGCAAAAAGAAGAACACCACTGACATCGCCAGCGCGACCGCTTTGCATGCCTGATAAACCTGAACCTTACACCACCGGTTCGTGAAAAACGGGGTAATGTAAGAGCCAAGAATACCGGCAACAATACCGGTGCTCAGGAACAGCGTGGCGTAGTAATCGTTTAATCCCATCACGTACTTCGCAAAGTAGATACAGGCGGCGCCGCGCACAAAAGAAGGGATACAGTCCAGAAACATGGCAAAGACACAGACGACCCACTGATCGTTTTTTGTGATTTGCCGGATAATAGTGAAAATGGATTCTCCGGCATTGCTCTTGGGTGTAATGCGCTCCCGGGTGGTTGCCACACAAAAAACAAACAAAAACAGGGAAATGATGGCAAAAATGGTGATGACCCAGAAGAAACCGATTTGCCGGTTTCCGTTACCGAAAAAGGCCACCATTGGCAGTAATGTCAGCGTGCAGAACAGGCTGGCGAGCCCGGCGCCCATAAAACGGAATTGCTGACAGGACACCCGTTCTTGCGCGTTGGTAGTGATTACGCCGCCCAGCGAGCAATAAGGAATGTTAACCCCGGAATAAAGCAGCGACAAAATCAGATAGGTAATAAAGGCATACATGACCTTTGCATGCCCCTGTAAATCCGGTGTGTAAAACATCACCATACAGCTAATGGCAAAGGGTACGGCAAAGCCTATAATCCAGGGACGAAAACGGCCCCATCGCGTCGCGGTTTTATCAATATAAGCGCCGTAAAAGGGGTCGAAAACCGCATCGGCAAATCGTACAACAAGAAAGATGGTCGCCACCACGCCCGGCGCAAGGCCAAATATATCCGTATAGAAAAACGACAAGAACATGGTTATCGGATTAAACAACATATTGCAGGCCGCATCGCCGGCGCCAAACCCGGCTTTTTCAATAAAGCCCACTCTGCCCGAGCGCGCCGACTGAACACGACCACCGGGGTGACTGTTAGAGATAGTGTGAGTTTTCATTTTCCACCTTCCTGAAAAGAGGTGGAGATAAGCATATGTTTTTGAGGTATTTTTAACCTACAGCATGCCTCTCATAAGTCAAATCACGGCGATATCCTCCATATATTTAGCGTAAATAGCTATAAATACAGAGTGTAAAACCCGCATTTTGCAGCGCCTTTTAATCAGGCCGACAACATGTCACTAAGAAAAAAAACACGCCTGAGCGACAGCAGGAACAGGTTCAATAAAATCATGAGCATCGGGAAAATATAACCTTAATTCAATGATGCTCATTTATATGCAGGGAGTTAATGCGCGCATAGCATCCCCGGTTCAATATGACGATACTGATATCTGCCTGTCCTGAATAACCGAAAGGCTAAAGACCTGTTGCCGAAACTGACCGTTATGAGGCGGCGAAAAATACCTCTGTGGCACAGTACAAAGCCGGTTACCCATGCACTGCCCTGGTGAACGCGCCAGCGCTCGCAGGACGCGTACGTGAACCTCAGCACAGGCAGTACAGTCATGGCCTGAACGAGCCAGACTTTCGTTGACTGCCCCGCTCTGCCGCCCCTGTTCACGCGTCAGACAGGCTGGCGATGCCACAGGCGTAAAGTGGCACTATGGCATGATAAATCAATTCAATTAACTTACCCCTCGCACGACGTTCAAACGCACGCTACGCTTATCGCCATTATCAGGTTTGTGATTGAATACAGACAAATTTCCAGGCATACGATTAACATGAATTATTTGAACAACATACAACACTTTATCGAGAACAAACCTGCTCTTTCCATTGCTATTAACATCGTTGTGTTGATTGTCGCGGGCCTGGTTGCGCATCTGATTTGTAAGTTTTTGGTTGTCAAAGTCGTACGTAAGGTGTTCTTCAGCAGCCATAAAAATCAGGTGCCGCTGGACAAAGACGTCAGGCTGTCTGAAAAGCTGTCTAATTTTATTCCGGTGATCACCGTCTACTTCCTGCTGCAGTTTATGCCGGACTTACCCGAGCATCTGCTGATTGCCATTAAGACCATCTGCGGCATTTTGTTTATGGTCTATCTGTCGCTGTTCTTTAATGAAGTACTGGAGATTATCAATATCTCCTACGTAAAAAAGTCGAAACGTAAAAACCATTCCATTAAAGGCTATATTCAGGTCGGCAAAATTCTGGTGCATATCATTTCGGCGATTATGATCCTGGCTATCATGTCAAATAAGTCGCCAGTCATTATTATCTCCAGTCTGGGTGCGGTGGCAGCGGTACTGATGTTGATATTTCAGCACACCTTACTGTCGCTGGTGGCGAATATACAGCTCTCTTCGAATGATGTGTTGCAGCTAGGAGACTGGATAGAGCTTCCGGTCAATAATATCAGTGGAGAGGTAGTGGATATCGCCCTTCACACCATTACTATTCGCAACTGGGACAATACTCTGTCCCGCGTTCCCACCAAAACCTTTCTGACCGAAACCTATACCAACTGGCAGGCCATGTTCTCATCCGGTGCACGCCGGATCATGCGCAGTTTCTACATTGATCAAACGTCCATAAGCTTTGTAAATCACGCCATGCTGGAGCCCATGACGCAGATTCGCGGCATTAATGAACAACTGTCCAAACTTATGGATGGTCGCGAACTGAGTGCCGTCGGCGATCGCTGGTTCGTTGAAAATGGCATGACGAATTTGATGATCTTTCGTCACTATCTCACCGCCTGGCTGGCTCAGCGAGATGATATCCATAAAGAGATGTATATCGTGGTGAGGTCAATGAAGCCGTCTTCTGAGGGGCTGCCCATTGAGATCTACTGCTTTACGTCGTCAGTGCTTTGGGTCGATTATGAACATACCCAATCGGCCATCTTCGAATACGTATATGCCATCGCTAACGTCTTTTCGCTGCGCATTTACCAGCGTCCTGCAGGCAGCGACCTGAGTTTTCTGGCTCAGGAACGTCTTCGCCCTGAGAGTGAGCATGAAGCCCAGACCTGAAAACCTCTGATTGGCCTGCTGCCTGACAGACATCAACAGGACTAAACGATTTCTGTTTGCCGGGCTGTGCTGAACAGCCCGCTGCTGATGGTTGCAATATCAGACTTTCCCGATAAACTGCTAAAAAATCACCATTATTGATATTAATTAATGAGTTAGTGATAAACCCATAATGTCTAATGCTTCACAAAAATAACAAATAAGACAGCGGTTCATCAAACTGAAACATTTTTGTCATAAAAAAAGCTTATTCTGTTTCCTCCTGAAATCGAGGGTACAGATATGATCATCCAAGCTAAAAACCTGAAGGATGCAGAAAATTTACTGCACTCAGGTATCAATAAGGTGGAGCTGGCATACGACATCGGTTGTGACGATTTCTTTCGTCTGGCAAGTCAGTGGTGCGATCGCGGTGCGCGCATCAGCAAAGGCCAACAACATTTTGTCGTTTCACTGAAAAACTTCTCCATCCCGCCAAACGATTGATTATAACAAGCTACCAACCTCACACCGCGTTACAGCAAAGCAACGTGTGATTTCAAGCGCCAACCAGACCTTTTCTAAGCCGCTCACCCTGAGCGGCTTTATCCTTTATGCATCAACCCTCTGCCCCTCTTCTGAGTGTAGTAGTCTGGCATTGGGCAGCCTTGTCAATCGCGTTCATCAGACATCATAATCCGGTATCGGTCAGCCTGACGGCATCCAGGCTGGCGTGGTCGCGAGCATGGCCGGTTAATTCGTACAGATTACCCTCACGCATTTCCAGCAGACGATCGGCATGAATAAAGTAGTGGTCGTCGTGGCTGATGGCGAATACCGTTTTACCGGCGGCCTGTAACGCCGGTAGTAGTTCACGATAGAAAACCCGGCGGAAATGGGGATCCTGATCGGCTGCCCACTCATCCAGCAGCAGGACATCGCGCTGTTCAGCCACGGCCAGCAGCAACGCCAGCCTTTTACTTTGCCCTTTTGACAACTGCAGATTCAGGATCTTATTCCCTTCAATCTTTAGCTTGTCCTGCATTTTAAGCTTTTCCAGCCACTGCTGAATCCGGGCGGGTGACGCCGGATCGCCTTTGCTGTCAATCAGGCGATCAAACAGATGGACATCGGTAAAGACGGCGGAAAAGTGTTTGCGCCAGCGATCGAGGTCGCCCATATCAACCGGTTTGCCATCGATTAACAGGCTGCCGGACTGAGGGCGATACAGTCCGGTGAGCAGCATGGCCAGCGTCGATTTGCCGCTCCCGTTACCGCCGATTAAAAACACCAGCTCGCCGCGCTGGAGCCGCAAGTTAACCGGTCCGACCTGGAAACCGTTATCGCCGTAGTGAAAGGTCACATCTCGCAATTCAAGCGTCTGCCAGTCGGTTTCGCCGTTAAAGGTGGGAAAGTCAGGTTCATAGGGCGCGAGATCAAAGGTATTGAGCTTGCGAAAGGCGACCTGAGCGCTCAGTAGCGTAGGCAGAGCGCCGACCGCGGACAGCAGCGGCGTGCGCAAAAAAAGCAACGTCAGGGAAAAGGTGGCCGCGACGGCCGTATTGGCCCATCCCAGACTGTTAGCCATGTAAAACACCATCCCGATAGCGCCCAGCATCATGATGTTTGACCAGTTAACGGCACTGAGATGAAAGGTATCGGCACGCACAATATGGTGCCGGTAGGTGTTGGCGTCCTGCTGATAAACCGTTTCATAGATGAGTCTGGCACGCTCACGGTTAAGCTGTAGCTCTTTACGCCCCTCGATCACCGTCTGGTAATCGCGGTAGAGATTGTCTTCGACATCGCGTAGCTTCGCCATATGCTGATAAACCCGCGACACCAGCATCCAGCCGCCGACGATGGTCACCACCAGCCAGCCGCTGGTGACCAGCAGCATTCTGGGTGACAGCCAGGCAAGATACAGCGCTGAACCGAGCGTGATAATGATGCCCTGAATTAACTCAGGCAATCGGACAAAAGCGAGGGTGATTGCCCGGACATCGCTGGTTAATCCCGCCAGCAGTTGTGCGCTACCAATCTGTTCGATGCGCTCCACGCGCGTGTCCAGGATACGCTTGATAAATTCGCCACGCATGCGCCAGACAAACTGATGGCCCAGCCAGGTCAGCGCCAGCTGTGAGGCCAGCGTTACGCCCATCAGCATCACGACCTGGAACAGAAACGCGGGCAGAACAGTCAGGGAAGTATTCACGGCGACGATCATTTCGCTATTGATAAAAGCAATCATGCCAATACCCAATGCGGCACTCAGCAGGGTGAGCAAAATTACGCCAATAAACGGCCAGCGATACTGGCAGAAAACCACATTCAACAACGCCATAGAACCTTACCAGACATGAAAATCAGCCTGCAGTGTAATGTGATGGCAAATGATAGCAATAGTTATTCGCACTTTGCGCGGGGGTTAAAAAGCCCGCCTGAATGTCAGGTTATAGCGAAAGGCGCCGGTGAGCGGATGGATGCCTGCCTTGAGCGGCAGGATGCCGTGATAGCGCAGTCGCGAAGGCCCGCCCCACACCACCACATCGCCATGTTCCAGCAAAACCCGCTGTGCATGGTCGCCCCGCTCAAAGCCACCAAACTGAAAAACCGCCGCCAGGCCCAGTGACACTGAAACGATGGGCTGGCGTAAGTCTTTTTCATCCTTGTCCTGATGCAGCGTCAGCTTAGCGCCGGGTTCGTAGCGGTTAACCAGGCAGGCATCCGGATTGAAGCCCGGGAAGCCGGCCTCTTCAGCCGACTGCTGCGCTAGCCGGCGAAACGCATCCGGCATTGCCGGCCACGGACGTTGACTGCTGCTGTCCTGTTCACTGTATCGGTAGCCGCGCGCATCTGTCGACCAGCCGAAGTCCCCACAGTTGGTCATCGCAACGGACATGCGATGTCCGCCCGGCGTGATGCGGTGCTCAAACGGATTACATTCTGCTATTGCCATCATGGCCTGATACAGATCTTCTGCTTCATCGCGTGCGCGACGGCGTAAAATCACCGCACCATCAGCCAGGGGTTCTTGCCAGGGTGAGGCATCACTAAACAGATCCAGCATAGCGCTTCTCTCAGTCAGTCAGATGGAATAATAAAAGCAGAGAACTGGGGCGACATCCAGCTGACGAAGCGATCGCCTTCCCGGGTGATTAAATACACCGCCAGTTTCTCTTTAATCGCCAGCGCTTTGGCTTTTTCAGTACCTAACACCATGAGGCCGGTGTCCCAGCCATCCGCTTCCAGCGCCGTAGTGGCAATCACGGTCGCTGACACCAGCTTATGGTCAATCGGGCGGCCAGTCGCGGGATCGATAATGTGTGAAAGACGTTTGCCGTCTAGCTCATAATAGTTTCGATAGCTGCCAGATGTGCTGATGCCGTGTCCCTGCAGGTCTACCCGCGCCTGCACGGCATTTTCGCGATCGGTCGGTTTCTGAATCGCCACCCGCCATGGCTGGTTCTGCGCATTCATCCCGCGGGATAGCACAGCCCCCCCCACCGAGACCAGATAATTGTTAATCCCCTCCTGTTCCATCAGTCGCGCAAGGTGATCGGTCGCAAAACCTTCTCCCACCGTGGAGAGATCAACATACAAGCCTGGCAGATCCTTCTGTAACCACTGGCCTTCGCCTCCCTGTATGACACGTAAATGTTGTAAGCCGGTCAGGGCTTTGGCCGCGGCGATCTGGCTGTCATCCGGAATATGGTTGGGCTGCTTATCGGGGCCAAATCCCCATAAATTCACCAGCGGCCCGACCGTGATATCCATGGCGCCCGAGGTTTTTTTGCCGATACGCAGCGCAATCGTCACGATATCAGCCATGTTTTCACTCACCGGCTGAGGCGTTGTTGCACGGCTCTGATTAAAACGTGACAGCACTGACGTCGGTTTCCACGTCGAGAGTTCCGCATCATCGGCATCCAGTTGTTGCTGGATGCGCTGTTGTAGTGCCGCTTTGCGTCCAGCCTCCACGCCTGCCAGGCTGACTCGCCACACCGTTCCCATCGTTTTGCCTTCCAGCACCATGGCGTCATGGGCTTTGGATGACGTGTCGTCACATCCCATTAACAATGACATTAAAGCCACAAACAGGAGATTTATCTTAAAACGCATCATTATTTATCCGTAACAGGTCATCTGTGCATATTTCAAAGCACAAACACTAAGTAAAGTAACTTAAACATGGTTGATAAAACTTATTAGGTCGATCACACTGCTACGTTCCGCTCGCTCCTGAGAGCGTCAGAATAAGGAGTCACAGATGATTTATGTAATCCTTGCCGCTGTGCTGGGCCTGTTCGTATTAGGAAGCTATAAAACATGGCAGCAACGCCGTAATCGCAACATGCCAACCACTTACCTGCGCCGTCGTTGATCGCCCCTGCACCATTTAAGGTCATCAGCCCCCTAATTCGCGCGCCATTGTAGCAAAATCACCTGTTTTTCCGTGGCTATGAGAGCGGTTGGGCTGGCACGATTCCTGCACCAGAAACCTTAACTGTGTTGCTGAGAGGTGTGGGATGGATAAGTCGGAAACCGTGATGACTGCGATGCAAAACTGGCTGAGTTTTGCTGCGTTTACACTTTCAGGTGTGGCATTCGAGGGGGCCAGATATGGCAACGTGATCGTGCCACAGGATGATAACGAGCCGGAACACCCGGCAGATTAATAAATCAGGGAGCGCACGGGCGCTCCCTGTGACATTTAGAACTGGTACACCAGTCCTACGCCCACCACGTCATCGGTATTAATGCCGGCGGCCTTGGTAAAGTCGTTGTCATCGAGTAAGTTGATTTTATAATCAACATAGGTCGACATGTTTTTGTTGAAGTAGTAAGTCGCACCCACGTCGACATATTTCTTCAGATTCTGTTTGCCCCAGTTCTGCACATCGGTGCCGCGCGAGTTAACGTACGCCAGAGAAGGACGCAGACCAAAGTCAAACTGGTACTGTGCCACTAATTCCCAGTTATCAGCTTTGTCAGCATAGCCGTAGGCCGTGTTTGGCTGATTAGCGCTTGTGCTGTCGCCAAAGCTGATCGCGTTATAGGCGCGCGTGTACATCGCAGCCAGATAAATGTTGTTAGCATCGTATTTCAGACCACCGGTATAAGCTTCCGCTTTATCTCCGCGACCCAGAATGCCCGGCGCATTGCCATTTTGGTTGTTGGTACGATCCGACTGGAAGGTTGCCGCACCGATACCGAAACCGGAGCCCAGATCGTAGGTCGTGCTCAGACCCCAGCCGTCGCCGTTTTCACCCAGCACATCACGCCCGCCGCTTGCTTCCGTTGGGTTATCGTTTTTGCCCTGATACTGAACTGCAAAGTTCCAGCCGTCTACCAGACCGAAGAAGCCGTTGTTGCGGTAGGTCGCCATACCGTTGCCACGCTGGAACATAAAGTTGTCTGCGCCATAGGTATCGCCACCAAACTCAGGAAGAACGTCAGTCCATGCGCCAATGTCGTAAGCCACACCGTAGTTACGACCGTAGTCGAATGAACCCGCATTGCCGAATTTCAGTCCTGCAAAACCAACACGGGTGTAGCTGTTTGCCGTACCCTGTGCTTCTGAATTGTTGAGCGCCGCCTGGTATTCCCACTGGCCGTAGCCGCTCAGTTGATCTGTTACCTGGGTTTCACCCTTAAAGCCAAAACGAACATAAGACTGGTCGCCGTTGGCACCGTCGTTGTCCGAGAAATAGTGCAATCCGTCAACCTTGCCGAACAGGTCTAATTTATTGCCGTCTTTATTGTATATTTCAGCCGCATTTGCCGAGCCCGCAGCTGCCAGTAATGCCGGGATCGCCAGGGAGAGAATGTGACGCTTCATTTTTATTACCCTCTGTTATGTGCCTTTTATATTTGCCACTGCAAACCGATGGTAATATCGGTCGGCAAACCATTGTTGTTTCATAATGGGTAATAATCCATCGTAAAAATGCTACTAAATTTCCGAAAGTGTTTCATGATCTGTAAAATTTATTGCTATATGTAAATAAAGGGGAACTTATTAGCCGCACGGAGTGATAAAAAATAAAGCACAAAATGACAACCGCGTTGAAAATAATAGCTATCCGAATGATTTTAGTGGGAATAATCCTAAGCACTCAATGGTAAAACTTATTATTCGCCAGCCAATATACTTACTCCCGCTATCATCATTTATTTCTTATCTTCATTCACCCCGAATGATTTTTTTTTACCCTTATATATCGCCGGGCTTATTGCCCGGCTTTTTTTTGCCTGAACTTTGTCTGTATTGCCTTAGAGAGTTGAATAGCCGGGATAGCTGCGGGATTCTTCACCGTATTTATGGGTTTATTTCGCGTAATATACCGCCTCAGCAGGTAAACTTCAGCGGCTAATTTATCACGCAGAGTAACTAAAATACGTGACGTCAGAAAACGTGGGCTATATTAGCGTTCACGCATCGATTCTTTGACTTTATTCAACGGCTTAAGCAAATAGTCCATGACAGATTTCTGCCCCGTTTTGATCTCCACATTCGCCACCATGCCCGGTACAATAGGAAAGCGTCGTCCAGCCCTGTTGGTGAGTTCTGCTTTTTGCGTACGCACATAAACCCGGTAGTAATACTGGTCGCGCTTAACTTCATCCTGCAAGGTATCAGGCGAAACGGTTTCCACCACGCCGGTTAAATCCCCGTAAATGGATGAGTCATAGGCTGTGACTTTCACCACGGCCGCCAGCCCGGGCCGAATATAAGCGATATCACGGGGATTGATACGGGTTTCAATCAGTAACTGATCTTCCAGGGGGACGATTTCCATCATTTTTCCGCCGGGTTCGAGCACACCACCTACCGTGGTGACCTGAATATCTTTAACGATGCCGCGCACGGGTGAATAGAGCGTGGCGCGCGTCAGCTGATCCTCTTTGCCTGCGGCTACCTGTAGCTGGGCGTCGAGTTCAGCATTGTTTTTTACCTGCTCCTCATGAGCGCGGACCAGATAGTCGTTACGCGCCTCGTCGATTTTTCCACGCAGATCGCTGACCTGGCGGCGCAGGCGAATCACTTCAACCTGCCCCGCTGCGCCTTTTGCCACCAGCGGTTCAGTTAACCGCAGCTCATCCTGTACCAGCCGCAAAGACTGTTGCAGGTTATTGATGGTCTCGGTGAGGTTACGCCGACGCGATTCATACAGCTGTCTCTCACGCGCCACCAGCTGCGGCTCTTTTTGCGTCTCAGCACTGAATTTAAGTGGAATTCCCGACAGTTCAGCGTTGAGCCGTTCCGATGAAGCACGCAGCGTGCGAACTCTGGCCTGTACTTCACCAAAGTTGGACTGAAACCGGGTTGGGTCCAGCGTGGCCAGTATCTGGCCCTTTTCTACAATATCGCCTTCGTGCACGTTGAGCTGCTTAACGATGCCACCGTCCAGGCTGTCAATGACCTGGGCGCGCGTAGATGGCGTAACCTTACCGGTCCCGACGGTTACCTCATCAAGAATGGCAAAGTGCGCCCAGATCAGGAAAAAGGCCAGCGCCGCCGTACACAACCAGATGATCGCGGAGGTGCGCCGCTCGTGTCTGGCAAGGTCTTTATCGATGATCACACTCATACCGCACCTCCCTGTGTCGCTTCCGGGACGTTCTGAGTGGCGCGCCGCAATATCTGCTCTTTCGCACCGTCGGCAATAATGCGCCCGTTATCCATCACGACAATGCGATCGACCATCTTCAGCAGAGCGGGGCGATGCGTCACCAGAATCAACGTGCGTCCACTGATCCAGCCCTGCATTTGACGGATGACATGCTCTTCAAGCTGCTCATCCATGGCGGCCGTTGGCTCATCCAGCAGCACCACCTGCGGCTGGCGCAGGATCATTCGACTGAGCATGATCATCTGCCGCTGTCCACCTGACAGCCCTCGCCCCCCTTCATTGATCACGCGATCCAGACTGGCCGCATCCTGCTGAACCAGCGACAGCGCGCCACTGATCCGTAACGCCTGCAGCATTTCCTGTTCGCTGGCGTGGGGATTGCCGAGCAGCAGATTCTGCCTGAGCGTGCCAAAAAACAGCCGCGAATCATGGGACAGCCAGCCAAGCTGGCGGCGCAAATCGGTCGGATCGATATGTGCCATATCCACGCCGTCCACCAGCACTTTTCCCTGGCTGGCCTGCGCCTGGCCCGCCAGTATTTTTAACAGGGTCGATTTGCCCGCGCCCACCTTCCCCAGAATGGCTATTTTCTCTCCAGGCTTAATGTTCAACTGCTGCACGTTGAGCACGTTTTTTTCGTTCTCTTCGTCGTAGGTATAGTGCACGTTGCGCAGTTCAAAGTGGCCGGTCAGGGTCGGACAGTGCGCCATGGTGGCCGACTCGGGTTTATCGAGCGGTTTTTTTAGCAGCTCATCCAGCCCTTTCATCGCGGTTTTGGCGTGCTGCCAACGAGAAAACACCATGGTCAGCTGCATGAGTGGCGCGATGGTGCGCGAAGAGAGCAGGCTACAGGCCACCAGCGTACCGGTGGTGATTTGTGAATCCAGTACCAGATAAACCCCGAACACCAGCATGCCCGCGTAGGTCAGTTGCTGCACGGTGGAGGCCCAGCCGGTCAGCCTGGCGCCCCACAGACGTTGCTGATTGCCAATCGAGGCGCTGACCTCGTGGGTTTGCTCCCACTGGCGTTGAAAGTAAGGCTCGGCCTGCAGCGCTTTGATATCCTCAATGCCTTCTATCGTCTCGACCAGCACGGCATTCCGCAGCGCGCCTTCGCGCAGCCCGGCTTTTGCCAGACGCGCCATAGGGAACTGCACTAACATCCCCGGAATGATAATGAGCGGAATAGCAGCCAGCGGAATCAGCACCAGCCAGCCGCCGATAAACGACATGATAAACAGGAACAGAATAACAAAGGGTAAGTCTGCGGCAGCGCCAACGGTGGTTGAGGTCAGTAACTCACGAACCTGATCGATTTCACGCAGTTGGGAGATGAAAGAGCCGGTGGATTTAGGCCGTGACTCATTGCGAATATTCATCGCCCGGGCAAACAGCATGGCGGACACTTTCAGATCGATGCGTTTCCCCATCAGGTCAGAAACCTGCGTTCGCATCAGGCGAATCAGATATTCAATGGCGGCGGCAATGAGCACGCCGACAAACAGCACCCACAACGTCTCCTCGGACTGCGCCGGGATAACCCTGTCGTACACCTGCATTGAGAAAAGAATACCGGCGAGTGCCAGGACGTTACTGATTACCGATGCCAGAGATATTTCGCCGATTCGCCGGCCCATGCCGCGAAAGTTTTTCCAGAACCAGTGTGGCTCATAGGGCTGCACGAATTCATCAATGCGGGCATCTCTTCCGCGCGCGGCCACGCCAATCACGCCAATGTCCCCCTGCGCTCTGGAGAGCAGGCTTGCCAGCTCGCCTTCCCGAATGACATCGCCGCCTTCACTAAGCCAGTAGCGCGCCCCGCCCTTGCCATCAATTTCTTCCAGCACGGCGACGCTGCTATTTTCCATCACCAGCACCACGGGCGTGATGTCCTGCCGCCAGCGCAATTGGTTCTGCGGCACCATGGTTAAATGGAGACCCAGCAGCCCGCACAGGCGATCCCGCTGCTGCGCCACCGGCAGGTGTTCAAACCAGCGCATTTGCTGGCGAAGCGTTTTGCCCTCTGCAGGCTTACCGAAGCGTGCCGCCACGCGCAACATCGCAGCAATCCAGTTATCGGTCGTCGGGTTTTGTGCACTCATTGTTCGCGCCTTTTAAAACGGGTTGGCTATTGCAAAGAAGGAAGAAGATCACCGCTGTTTTTTTGACGATCGATACCCATGATGTCGAGCAGGTTATCGACGGCAGCGGCGTAACGGACGGTGGCATCCCACCCGTCATAAAGCGCAGTGATTCGCGCGCTGTCGGCCTGAAACACATCCTGCTCAACGCTAAGCAGATCGTTCAGGCTGCGTTTACTGAGCCGGTACTCATCGGCATACACGTTGCGCGTATGTTCAGCGCTGGCTAACTGCGCCTCTCCCGCCAGCTGACGCTGCTGAGCACCGATCATATCGGCGTAAGATGTGGAGGCGTTTTGATTAATCGTGAGTTTGGCTTGCTGTACCGCAGCCTGGGCGGCCAGCCGATCGCCCTCCGCTGACTGGGTTTTGGCATTGACGAGACCGCCCTGATAGAGCGGCGCCTCTACCTGAAGCTGGACTTCATCGTCCCAGTATGAGCGGGTATCGTTTTCGTAACGCGTCCGGCCAGCCTGAACCTTGATGCTGGGCCAGTGACCCGATTGCGCCTGACGGACCCTTTCGCGGGCGGCTTCCTGTTTGTATTGCGCACTGCGCACCGATGCGCTGTTTTCATAGGCGATTTTGTCCAGGGTAATTTGCTGTTGTAACAGCGCCTGGGGCAGCTCAGGCAGCGTGGCAGGCACCACGCCAGTCAGGACGGTAAGCTGCGCGTTGGCAGAACGCAGTTGGGCCAGATACTGTTCACGCGTGGCATGCATGGCGGCGATACGGGTTTCGGCCTGCAGCACATCTGACTGAGAGTTGAGCCCGGCATCTGCACGCATTTTGGCAATGTCGCGTACGTGCTCCAGCGAGGCGATATTCGTCTGTGCCGTGGCGGCGAGTGCCTGATAACGTTTGACTTCCAGATAAGACTGTAAGGCCTCTTTAGCCACCTGCGTCATGGCGTCAAATAACCCGAAGCGGTAGGCATCTGACAGGGCATGCTGCTCGTCAATGGCACCGTTAGTGCGGCCAAAGTCATATAACAGCTGGCTGAGGGTGATTCCGCCGGACCCATTGTTATTCAGACTGCCAGATGAGTCGGTTTGATGTGAGCGCCCCGCGGCCCCCTGAAGCGATATCTGGGGATACCAGGCGCTTTGCGCGGCACTCAGATCGCCTTCACCAATATGAATCTGCGCCGCCGCCTCGGAAATTTTTGGGTTGCGTGCGAAGGCTCGAAGGATGGCTTCCCGCAGGGTCAAAATGGCGACCTGCTCTTCGCTGGGTGCTGCGCGCCAGTTGAACTCCGCTTTCGGTAAGGGGGCGGCAAATGCCGCGGGCAGGACCAGGCCATTCAGGGCGTAAAAAAACAGGGCTAAACGCGCTTTGTTCATTATTCATACCAACAGGTTTTCTTATGATCATTCGATGACGTCCTGGTGATTTCAGTATGTAAAAAAAGCAAGGGCACGATAAGCATCACGCATTTTATTGTTAATTTATTTAATGCGTTCAGTAAAGACCGCTAAGCGCGAGTTACTATTAATAGTACATACAGAGAAAGTGGTCATGTTAAAAATCACCAATTATCAAATATATTTACTGAAAGGCGATTTTTTAAACAGACACCATTCCCTGCCACTACTTAAGATAAAATTAACGACATCGATTTTAAAAAAGTCATATTTCTTACCATTGAGTCACGAGCGGCCGTCAGTCGGAACGCTGCACTCTCAGGTCCTGGAAGGTCTCGTGATTGTGATTAATGAAGCGGTTGTCAGGCAAGGCGGCATCAAAAGGCGACGATTACGCTTCCTGTCGAACCGGCGTTAATCTGCCCGTTACTCTGGGTCGGTACAGCGTTACCCGAAGTCAAGATAAAACGGCCTGTTTCATCTATCCGTTAGTGGCCGGATGCCCTCACGGCGTGCTTACCCCATGCTGACATGTTGCCAGGAAGAGTGGCGGAATGTTGAAAGCCACGTTGCAGAAAAAAGCAGCGGAAGCTTGCGCAACCGCTGCTGTGGGTAAGTGCTTAACGTGAATATCGTATGTTAAACGATGTGTACCTGCAGATTGTGTTGAATCAGAACATCGCCCAACGTGTTGTCATTGGTGAGCGCCGAGTTATGGTAGACCTCGTAGGACTGACCATTCACCATGCGTTCGCCACTGATTTCCCACGTGCCCCCCTGGCCATTGACCAGCGTGACAAGGCTACCGTCGGCCCCTTTAATCACCAGGTCATCGCTTTGTTGGTCAGTGATATTCAGCGCCTCGTTGAGATCCAGCTTCACAGCGTTCGTGCCGCTCTGGCCGAGATCGAGCACTTCAATGTTTTCCACTTTCAGACCAAGATCGGTCAGATCCAACGTCAGATGATCGCCGTTCAGCACCAGCGTATCGGTTCCTGCACCGCCATCGATATGGCTGAAGTTCAGATCGCTGACCACAACCGTATCGGCACCACTACTCCCATTTACCGATGCGCCTTCCACGATGCTGCCATCTGCCAGCGTAATGACCACCCCGCCAATGCTGTAACTTTCGTCAACAGGCGTGTCTGTTACGGCTGCCGTTTCAGCGACTGCCGCCGCCGCGACGCCGGTATTGTCCTCCGACGCATTGACCGGCGCGGCCACATCGGCTTCGGTGGTCAGCGTTGAAGCCACGTGCACCGTCGGCGTTGCCTCTTCGGTGGACTGCGTGTTGTGCTGCGTATCATGGCCCGCCGCGGTTGCACTGTCGTCCACCAGTGAGAACAGCGCAACGGACTCGGTCGTTGACGCCGTGGTAACCGGCAACACAGCGCCTAACAATAGCGTATTGGTCGTGGTGTAGCTGTTGCCCGCCACATCCGTAATCGTGACCTTCGCCAGCGTATTGAGCGACAGCAGCAGTCCCCCAACCGATAACAGCGCGGGGCTGAAGTTAGCCGCGTAGCGTCCGAGCGCATCCGTGGTGGTGTTAATCGTCGGCCCATTGCTGCCGTTAGCCAGCAGCAGCGTAACGCTGACTTTTGACCCCTGAGCCGCATTCAGAGAGCCCCCCTGCACCGTCAGCCCGTTGATCAGCGATGACACCACACTCAGCACAGGATCGACGCCCAGAAGCGGCTGATTGTGCGACAGCGCCGTGAAGCTGCTGGAGGCTGTGGTGCTGTTACCGCCCACGTCGGTGATGGTAACGGCTACAGAATGGCTGCCATCCGCAATGCCTTTCAGGGTGGCTGACGGCACACTGATACTCCAGGCACCGTTACTGCCAATCGTCGTGGTGAAAATGTTGCCCGCCACGTTGACGGAAACCCGTCCCCCAATCGCGTTACTGCTCGTACCGCTAATGGTTTCTGCAACATTCGCCTCGGCAATATTCAGATAACCATCCCCACCAAAGTAGCTGTTGATGCCCGCCGTTGGCGTGGTCCGGCTGGCAACGCCCAGCGAAGCCGAGGCATTACCGCTGTTGCCCACGCCATTCGTCACGCTTGCCGTGACGGTATAGAGTCCATCCGCGATCGCCGCGAGATTAGAGGCAGAAACCGGAAGGCTCCAGTTGCCGTTGCTGCTGACCGTGGTAGTAAAGGTCTGGCCGCCAATCGTCACCTGCACCAGCGACCCTTCCGCATTGGTCGCCGTACCGCTAATCGTCTGGGTGGTTTTCACATCGGCAACGCTTAATGCGTTATCACCAAACAGCGAAGTAATGGTTACGGCGGGTGGGGTATTACTGATGACGGTCAGACTGCCGCTGCCTGTCACGGTGTTGCCATTCACATCTGTGGCGGTCACCGCAACCGCTTTAAGGCCATCGCTGATACCGGTTAAATCACCTTTTGGCACGCTGATTGTCCAGTTGCCACCGCTGATCACTTTCGTTGAATAGGTAATGCCGTTGAGCGTAGCACTGACCGTCGCCCCGGCAGCCAGATTCGATGTCCCGCTGATGGTCTGGTTAGAGGCCAGGTCCGCAGCGCTGAGGATGCCGTCACCAAACACGGTATTGACCGTCAGGGTGGGTTGAGTCAGCCCCAGCTGCACACCGCCGCTGGTGGAGGTGGTGTTACCTACGGCGTCGGTAACCGAGGCACTCACGGTAAAGTTACCGCCGAGCAGCGTGGCCAGAATGGCGGGGGAAACCGTGGCCGAGAAGGTGCCGTCGTTGTTAACGATCGCCGTTGCCGTGGTATTACCAATCGCCAGCCTGACGGTACTGCCTGCGGCTACGCCGGTGGCGGTACCGCTGATGGTCTGGGTGACCAGCGACTCGGCAATATTCAAAATGCCGTCACCAAACAGTGGGTTGAGCGTGACTTTAGGTAAGGTATTAATCCCTACCGTGGCCGACGCCGTGCTACTGGTCGTATTCCCTGCCGCATCCGTGACGCTGACGCCGACCGTCAGCGTACCGTCCGTCAGACCCTGGAGCAGCCTTGGCGTCAGTGACACAGAAAAGTTCCCGCTGGCGTCCGTTGCCGTCACGATTTGCTGGCCGCCAATCGTCACTACGACACGGGAACCGGCCTCTGCACCGTTCACAACGCCACCAATCGTCTGGCCCAGTAACGCATCCGCGGCATTTAACAGGCCATCGCCAAACAGCGGACTGATCGTGAGGGTAGGCGCGATGGTATCGACGCGAATACCGGCGCTGGTAGAGGCGGTGTTACCGGCCTGATCGGTGACCGTGGCGCCAATCGTGAGATTTCCCTGCGTCAGAGTACTCAAAATATCCGGCGCAACCGTGGCGGTGAACGTGCCGTTGCTGCCGACCGTTGCCGTGACCTGGCTGTTCCCCACGTTCAGCGTGACCACCGAACCGGCAGCAACGTTATTCACCACGCCGCTGATGGTCTGGCTGGTGGCAATATCAACCAGGTTAAGCACGCCATCACCAAACAGTGACGTCAGGCTGATGGTCGGCGTTTGTGTGAAGATACCAATGGTTGCGCTATTGCTGGCTACGTTACCGACGGCATCGGTGACAGTCACGCCCAGCGTCAGATTGCCATTAAGTAAGGAAGAGAGATCGCCGGACGGCAGCGTCACGCTCCAGTTGCCCCCGGCTTGCACCGTGGTGTTATACGTCTTCGTCCCCAGGATAACGGTCACGCGTGAGCCCACTGCCGCGTTCTCGATAATCCCGCCAATCTGTTGATCAACCGCGGCCTCGGCAATATTCAGCAGATTATCGCCGCCAAACAGACCGGTCAGGTTATCCACGACAGGTACGGCATTCACGATGGCATTGACCGTTTCACCCACGCTGCGGCTGTTGCCTGCTGCATCGGTTAACGTCACGTTCAGGGCAAGTTCACCGTCGCTCAGCAGGCCGAGAACACTGGGGGGAACAACAATCGCCCACTTCCCGTCCTGGCCCACGGCGCTGGTCAGGGTAGTGCCGCCGATCGTGACCGCGACGGTTGCGCCTACGCCTGCAGAGGTCGCCGTACCGGTAATGGTCTGGGCAATCGTGGTGTCGATCGCGCTCAGCGTGCCGTCACCAAAGACAGAATCCACTACCAACGTCAAGGCGGCATTGACCACTTTGTTCACGGTAATCGTGGCATCCGTCTGGTTGCCAGCCTGATCGTTGACGCGCACGCCAAAGACCAGCGCACCGTCGTTGAGGCTGGACAGCACCTGCGGCGTGAGGTCAATGCTCCAGACGCCGTTAGCGCCAATGATCCCGGTGGCGACAGGGGCGCCATCGCCCACGTACAGGGAAATGGTTTGTCCCTCTTCCGCACCGGTTGTCCGGCCCGTTAATACCTGCCCGACAGCAATATCGGCGGCGTTAATCAGGTTATCGCCGAGGAAGGCGTCAATCTCAATCAGTGGTGCTGCGGTATCGACGTTAATGGTGCGGCTGGCACTGCCCACGTTGCCGGCGGCATCGGTCAACTGCGCATTAATGGTCGTTTCACCGTTGGCCAACGCCTGCATATCACTGGCTGGCACGCTGGTAGACCAGGTGCCGTCGCCCTGCACGATCCCCGTGTAGGTTTTGCCATTCAGGGTAACCGTCACAGTACGTCCCGTTTCGCTGGTGTCCGCCGTACCGCTAATGGTCTGACGCGTCGAACTTTCACTGGCGTTAACCACATCGTCACCCGTGAAGCTGTTAATCGTCAGTACCGGTGCCGTCAGATCGATCTGAACGGTGCCGCTGGTGGTCACGGTATCCGTTCCATCGGTGGCAGTGACGGTAATCGTGACCGGGCCATCAGTGCTGCCAAAATCACTGACCGGTAAGGTTGCCGTCGTCCAGTTGCCGTTAGCATCAATCGTCGTGCTGTAGTCCACGCCGTTGATCACGACGGTAACGACACCGGTGGCACCGAGATTTTGTGACGTTCCACTCACCACGACGCCACCTGCCTGCTGATCGACCGTGCTGATGATGTTATCACCCGATACGGTGCCCAGCGTGACCAGCGGTCCTGGTGGGGGTGTAAGATCAACCGGCACCGTCAGATCCTGCGTGACCGGATTGCCCGCCAGGTCGCTGACGGCAAGCGTTAACGTGGTATCCGGTGCGACGAAGGTGCTCATTTGTTCTGGCGTCAGGGTCAGACTCCAGGCGCCGTTGGCACCGACAACCGCCGTACCTAACAGCGTGCCGTTATAGGAGACGGTTAACTGTGACCCGGTCTCCGCACCGTTAGCGATGCCGCTTAACACCTGAGGCTGAATACTCTCGGCATAATTCAGCCCATCATCACCTGCAAACGTCACGCCGGTGATCGCTGGCGCCGTTGTGTCGATTACCAGGGATTCGTTGAGCGTCGTACTGTTACCGGCAGGATCGGTGACGGTGATGGCTAACGAATAGGTGCCATCGGTTAAGGCGCTCAGTTGCGCGTTACTCAACGGCAATGTCCAGCTTCCATCCGCCGCTATCTGGGCAGTGAAATCGGTGGTGCCGATAGTCACCACAACCTGTTGCCCAGCGCCGGTTTCACCGGTATTGCCCGTCAGCGTGATACCGTTCTCGACGTCAGTGGCGTTGACATAGCCGTTGCGTGGCAGCGGATCCACGCTCGGGGCTGGCGGTGTCAGATCGGCGGTAAAGTCAAACTGTGCCGTAGCCGGATTACCCGTTGCATCCACCACATTCACCGTCACGCTGTGCGGGCCACTTCCGATGGTATTCAACGCATTAGGTGGGATCGTGACGCTCCAGTTACCATTCGCATCAACGGTACCCGGATAGCGTGTTCCATCCAGATCCACGCTGATGCTTGCCGCCTGGTTTGCACCGAGGCTACCGGTCGTCCCGGTCAGCGTTACGCCAGCAGCGGCCTCGCTGATGTTCAGCACGTTATCACCACCAAACTGCAGGTCAGTAAAGGTGGGCACGGGAACGGTGACGGCGGTGACCACATTGAGCGTAGTGCTGTCAGTGTTGCCGGCAATATCCGTGGCGTTGACGGTAATAACATGACTGCCGTTGGGGATCTGCGCCATCTGCGCCGGCGTCAGGACCAGTGACCAGCTTCCGTCCGGCAGAACGGTTGCATTCAGTGGCAAATCGTTATTAAAGCCGCTGATGGTCACCGTTACTGTCTGGCCCTCGCCGCTGATACCTGTCGAGCCGGTCAGCGTCTGGTCTTGTGCCGCTTCAGCCGCATTCAGTGCTCCGTCACCGAACGGCAGAGTCAGGCTGACATCCGGCAGGGTTTGTATTGCTACCACAATGTTGCTGTTTATCGTGGCCGTATTGCCGTTGGTGTCCGTCATGGTTACCGCAACGGGCCAGTTACCGTCTGGCAGCGTCTGCAGTAATGCCGATGGCAGAGCCAGGGACCAGGTGCCATCACCGTTGAGCGTGGCGGCATAGGCCGTACCGTTGACGGTTACCGTAACGGAGGCGGCATTATCAATATTCAGATTGCCGCTCAGGGTGCCATCTGCCTGCGCCTCTATCGCGTTGATACGGCCATCACCAAATGGCGTGTTCAGCGTCGGTTCGGGGATAGGTGCCGTGGCCGTCGTAAAGTCTTGCGTAACGGCAACAGAAGTATTACCGGCCCGGTCAGTGGTGATCACGCTGATCGTGTGCGTTCCGTCTGCCAGACCGGCAATCACATCGGGCGGCAGGCTGGCGCTCCAGTTACCGTTCGCATCGACAGAGACGGTTAGCGGCGTGCCGTCTACGCTGACGCTGACGGTTTGTCCATCGCCAAACGGCGTGGTGCCGGTAATCAGCTGCACGGAGGCGGCTTCAGTGGTATTAATCACATTATCGCCAAACAACGTGGCGGCTATGGTCGGATCGGCCGGTACGGTCACCAGAATCTCAATGCCTGCGCTGACTTCAGCCGGGTTGCCTGCCGCATCGTTGGCCGTCACCACCACCTGGGTCAGGCCATCGGGTAAGGCATCGAGCGCGCCCGGCGCCAGCGTTAAGGTCCATGCACCGTTGGCACCAACGGTCGTATTAAACGGCTGATCGCCGATCGTCACCGTGATCGGGCTGCCCTCTGGCAGATTAGTCGCACTGCCGCTCAGGGTGAGTTCACCGGCAGCATCGGCCTGACTGACAATGCCATCACCAAACGGCGTATCCAGCGTCAGCTCCGGCAGTGTGCGGAAGGCCACATCCAGCGTGGTGCTGGTGTTGGTAGTGACATTGCCGCTGGCGTCCGTTGCGGTAATCGTCAGCGTCTGGAGCCCGTCATTGAGCTGCTGCAAATCCGCGGCGGGGATTGCCAGTGACCAGACACCATTCTCATCTGCACTGGTGGTGTAGGTGATTTGGTTCAGGACGACGGTGATCTGCGCGCCCGGATCGCTGTTGCCATTCACGGTCAGATCCTGCAGCGACTCGGCCAGATTAAGCGATGTGCCTGCACTCAGGCTGATATCACTCAATACCGGTAATGTCGTGTCAATCGCGACATTGTGGTTAGTCAGGGCGGTATTACCTGCCACGTCATTTGCCGTGACGACAAAGGTCTGTTGCGAGCCGGAAGGCAGACCACTCAGAGCCGAAGACGGCACGGAGACCGTCCAGTTACCCGCCGCGTCAACGGTGCCGGTGTAGCCGACGTTGTTCAGCGTGACGGTCACTACCGTTCCCTCTGCCAGTTGCGTACTGCTGCCGCTGACATCCAGATCCGCTCCGGCTTCAATGGCGTTGATAATGTCATCACTGGCGACCACATCCACGCTCAGGGTCGGCAGCGCCGCGCCACTGGCAATAACATTAAGGGTCGCATCGCTGCTGGTCGGGTTGCCTGCGCTGTCGGTGGCACTCACCACCACGCTCTGAGGACCGTCCGGTAAGGCACTGACGTCAGCCTGTGGAATGGTCACCGTCCAG
This sequence comes from Pantoea ananatis LMG 2665, assembly GCF_000710035.2. Lineage (GTDB taxonomy): Bacteria > Pseudomonadota > Gammaproteobacteria > Enterobacterales > Enterobacteriaceae > Pantoea > Pantoea ananatis. The sequence goes on from NZ_JMJJ01000005.1 coordinate 716,502, forward strand.
CGGCCATCTGCCTGCACTTCTCCAGTGTAGCTTTGCCCGTTGAGCGAAACGGTGATCACCTGACCAGCGGTCAAATTCGTACTGCCGCCGCTGATGGTTAAGTCCGCAGCCGCTTCGCCCTGGTTAAGGTAATTATCCCCGCTGATGGCATCGAGGGTCAGTACCGGAAGCGACGCGCTGTCTGCGACGCGCGTCAGGGTCTGGGTGAGCGTGGTCTGGTTGCCTGCGGCATCGGTCAGCGTGACGTCCAGTGAGTAAGGGCCATCCGGCAAGCCCTGCATGACGCTGGCGGGTATCTCAAGAACCCAGGTACCGTCAATCAAGACAAGGGTTTGATAGGTTTCGCCCTGAAGCGTCACCGTCACCGTTTGCCCTGCATCGGCCAGCGATGCTGTACCTGAAACGGAAATATTTTGCAGAATTTCCAGTGAGTTAATCTGATTATCACCGGTTACAGGATTCAGGCTGAGTTCCGGTGGGGTAAAGTCAACGGTGATTGCGCTGCTCAGGCTGCCGCTGCTGCCTGTCGCATCGCTAACGGTGACGACAAGCGTATTTGTGCCTTCGGGCAAGGCCTGCAGGACGGTACTACTCAGCGTGACCGTCCAGTTGCCCTGAGCATCCACCGTGGCTGCATAGTCATTACCGCCTAGCGTGACGGTCACAATCTGGCCTGCGCCGGACAGCCCTGTCGTGCCTGTCAGCGTTTGTTCACTGGCTGCCTCAATCTGACCCAGGTAGCTGTCGGCAAAAGGCGTATCAATGCTTATCGCTAATGTACCGGTCGCCACGGTAATATCACGGGTTTCAGTTGAAAGGTTCCCCGCCGGATCGCTGACGCTCACCGTCAGGGTATAACTGCCCGCTGCGACGTCTGCCAGGGCGCCCGCTGGCAGCGCAAAGCTCCAGTTGCCGTCAGCACCTACCGTGGTGTTCCATACCTGGTTATTCAGGGTGATGGTCACAACCTGCCCCTCGCCCGCATCGCTGCTGCCGCTCAGGACGATCGGCGCCGTGCTTTCTGCGGCGTCTACGATATTGTCCCCGGCGACGGGATCAAGCGTCAGGGTCGGTGGCGTGAGGTCAACATTAACGTTACCGCTTACCTCGCGGCTGTTCCCTGCCGCGTCCGTGACCGTGACGGTATAGTCCGTGCTGCCTTCATTCAGTGCGGCTAAGGCATTGGCAGGAAGACTCACACGCCAGTTACCATTTCCGTCTACCGTACCGGTATAAACATTGCCGCCCAGGGAAACGCTCACGGTCTGGCCCACACCGCTTACGCCGGTCGTTCCGCTAAGCTGCTGTACGCTGGAAATATCCGTGGCATTCAGGATCCCGTCGCCGAAGGCCGTGATCACCACAGGGTTGGGAACATTGTTAATCGCGACATTGAGCGTGGCTGAACTGCTCAGCGCCGCGCCCGTTGTATCCGTCGTCGTTACGGTTAAGGCCGCAGGGCCATCCGTCAGGGCTGCCAGAGCGGATGGTGGGACGATCACGCTCCATGTACCGCCAGCAGAGACCACGGCGGTGTAAGTGACATTATTAAACTGCAGCGTGACAGTGCTGTCCGGTGCCACATTGACGGTGGTTCCCGCAATGATCAACGGTTCCCCCGCCTCGTTGGCATTCAGGAAGTTATCTCCGCTTATCGTATCAAGCGCCACACCGGAAGCATTACTGTTGACCGTCAACGCAAGATCCGTCGAGGTGGTATTGCCTGCGGCATCGCTGACGGCAACTGTATAGGTGGCGCTACCATCGGCCAGCGCCGACAGAACGGAAGCAGGAACAGTGAGGCGCCACGATCCGTCCGCCAGAACGGTACCGCTAAACACGTCACTGCCCACGGTCAGCGTCACAACCTGCCCCGCCTCCACGTTGGTGGTGGTGCCCGACAGTTCCTGATTGACCTGACGTTCAGCGCCGTCAACCAGATTGTCACCGGCAAACGGGTTAAGGGTCAGCGTGGGTAATGAAGCCGCATCGGCTTTCACCGTCAGGCTGCTGGTGTCCGTTGTGATATTGCCCGCGGTGTCGGTAGCAGTGATGGTCAGGGGATAGCTGCCGTTGGTCAGACCGTTTAGTGCCGCAGCCGGTACTTCCAGCGTCCAGCTCCCGTCCGGATTGGCGGTGGTGCTGACGGTGGTTCCGTTAATGTTGACTACGATAACGGCATTACCTTCGCTGTTACCGCTCAGGACCAGGGGCTGCTGAAGTTCAACTGCATTAAGAACACCATCGCCAGACGGTGTTGCTACCGTCAGGGCTGGCGGTAAAGTATCGACCGTCACGCTGCCGGCGGCATTACTGGTGTTGCCGGCAATGTCGGTAAGGGTAACCGTATAAGGCACCGATCCCTGTGGCAGTGTTGAGAGCACCGCTGAAGGAATGTTCACCTGCCAGTTACCGGTGTTATCGACAATACCGGTGTAGTTGACGCCATTGAGCGTAACCACCACGCGCTGGCCTTCCCCGGTTACGCCACTGTTGCCGGTGATAGCACCGCCCGCTGCCGCTTCACTGCCGTTCAGTACGCCATCGACAAACGCATCGCCCGGTGTCGCAACCGGTACATCGGTCGCCACAACGTTGATATTCGAGGTGCTGGTTGCCAGCGTATTGCCGTCCGCATCGGTAATGGTGGTGGTAACAGGAAGCGCGCCGTTGGGTAAGCCAACGAGGCTACCCGCCGGCAGCGTCACCGTCCAGGTGCCATCCGCGCCTACCGTACCGGTGTAGTTGTTACCGTTAACGGTGACGTTAACAATGCTGCCTGCCGGGATATTGCTGGTGCTACCGCTAAGCACGACCTCACTGGCCACGTCATCGGCATTAAGATAATTGTTGTTTCCTGCCGGAGCCAGGGCAACGCTGCTTCCTGTTGCGTCAACCTGGAAGGTCAGTTCGGTGCTGGTGGTATTACCTGCGGCATTCACCACGGTGACGGTCAGAGCCTGACTGCCCTCAGCCAGCGTTGCCAGTGCTACGGGTGGTATAACGATGCTCCAGTTACCGCTTGCTTCTACCGTACCGATATAGGTTATACCGTTAATGGTGACGCTAACTTGCTGTCCGGCCTCTACGTTTGTTGAGGTACCGGTGAGCGTTTGTGGCAGTTTTTGTTCTGAACCATCCAGCACGCCATCACCCGCAAAGGTGCCGCTGTTCACACTCAATGTTGGCTGCACTTCTGGTGCCGTTGCGACGTTCAGTTCGCTGGTGAACGTCGTCTGACTGCCATTGGCGTTGGTAATGGTGACTGTAAAAGGATTTCTACCCGAGGGTAACGCGGCCAAATCGGACTGATCGATACGCAATGACCAGCGTCCATTGGTGCTGACCAGCGTGCGGTAGAATCTGCCGTTAAGTGACATCGTGACCTGATCGCCATTCTGCCCGGTACCGCTCAATATCAGCGGCTGGGTCAGATCGCTTACGCTGAGCGTATTGTCACCGCCCACGGGATCCACACCTAATGAAGGCGGTTGCGTATCGACATTGACCGTGCTGGTCTGTGTCACCACATTCCCGGCCTGATCGATCGCGCTTACCACAAGCGGATTATTGCCCTGTGGCAGTGCAGCCAGATCGGCCGCAGGTACGGTCACACTCCAGCTTCCGTCATTATTTACTGGCAGGTCATAGATTTTACCGCCGAGCTGAACCTGTACCTGCTGGCCAGCCCCGGTGACACCGGTATTGCCGCTTAATACCTGATCGCTGCTGCTTTCGGTATTATTGAGAATACCGTCACTCAGCGAGCCGCTATCAAGCGAGATGGCAGGCAGCGTAGTGGCCTGCAGGGTCATATCGGCGGTGTTGGACAGCAGATTACCATTGGCATCCACGGTGCTGATGGTGATTTGTTTCACCCCATCACTGACGCCACTAAAGGCACCGGACGGAATGATGACGGACCAGAGTCCATTGGCATCAACGGTGCCGGTGTAATCGACACCATTAAAGTTCACAACGACCTGCTGCCCCTGGGCCACCCCTGCGACCGATCCTTTTACGGTCAATCCTTGAGCTGCTTCCTGAGCGTTAATAAAACCGTCGCCGCCCAGCGGCTGCGTGATAACCAGTGTACCTGCTGCACCTGCTGGCGCTTCGACGGTAAACGGCTGACTGTCTGTCGCATTATTACCTGCGGTGTTCGTCACACTTGCGTCGATGGTGGCCGCACCCGCCGCTAACCCAGCAAGCGCTACCGACGGCACGCTCAGGCTCCAGCTGCCGTCCGGCCCAACTGTGGTGGTGTAGGTCTGGCCGCCCAGCGTCACAGTGACGGTCTGGCCCGCCTCCACGTTGCTGGTGGTACCGGACACCAGCTGATCGCTGGCCTTCTCGCTGTTGTCCAGGACGTTGTCACCGGCAAAGTCATTCACCGTTATCGTCGGTGGGCCTGGAGGGGTAACCGGTGCGTCAACCGTAATCACCTGCTCAGTACTGGCTGCCGTTCCCGCCGCGTTGCTCACGGTCACGTTGAGCGTGGTGGTGCCCGCGGCCAGCGCGGTCAGCGCTGCAGAAGGCACGCTCAGGCTCCAGCTGCCGTCGGCCCCGACGGTCGTGGTATAGGTCTGGCCGCCCAGCGTCACGGTAACGGTCTGGCCCGCCTCCACGTTGCTGGTGGTGCCGGAGACCAGCTGATCGCTGGCCTTCTCGCTGTTGTCCAGGACGTTGTCACCGGCAAAGGGATCAAGGGTCAGGGTCGGTGCGCCCGGCGTGGTAACGGGCGCGTCAACCGTAATCACCTGCTCAGCACTGGCCGCCGTTCCCGCCGCGTTGCTCACGGTCACGTTGAGCGTGGTGGTGCCCGCGGCCAGCGCGGTCAGCGCTGCAGAAGGCACGCTCAGGCTCCAGCTGCCGTCGGCCCCGACGGTCGTGGTATAGGTCTGGCCGCCCAGCGTCACGGTGACGGTCTGGCCCGCCTCCACGTTGCTGGTGGTGCCGGAGACCAGCTGATCGCTGGCCTTCTCGCTGTTGTCCAGGACGTTGTCACCGGCAAAGTCATTCACCGTTATCGTCGGTGGGCCTGGAGGGGTAACCGGTGCGTCAACCGTAATCACCTGCTCAGTACTGGCTGCCGTTCCCGCCGCGTTGCTCACGGTCACGTTGAGCGTGGTGGTGCCCGCGGCCAGCGCGGTCAGCGCTGCAGAAGGCACGCTCAGGCTCCAGCTGCCGTCGGCCCCGACGGTCGTGGTATAGGTCTGGCCGCCCAGCGTCACGGTAACGGTCTGGCCCGCCTCCACGTTGCTGGTGGTGCCGGAGACCAGCTGATCGCTGGCCTTCTCGCTGTTGTCCAGGACGTTGTCACCGGCAAAGGGATCAAGGGTCAGGGTCGGTGCGCCCGGCGTGGTAACGGGCGCGTCAACCGTAATCACCTGCTCAGCACTGGCCGCCGCTCCCGCCGCGTTGCTCACGGTCACGTTGAGCGTGGTGGTGCCCGCGGCCAGCGCGGTCAGCGCCGCCGAAGGCACGCTCAGGCTCCAGCTGCCGTCCGGCCCAACTGTGGTGGTATAGGTCTGGCCGCCCAGCGTCACGGTGACGGTCTGGCCCGCCTCCACGTTGCTGGTGGTGCCGGAGACCAGCTGATCGCTGGCCTTCTCGCTGTTGTCCAGAACGTTGTCACCGGCAAAGGGATCAAGGGTCAGGGTCGGTGCGCCCGGCGTGGTAACGGGCGCGTCAACCGTAATCACCTGCTCAGCACTGGCCGCCGCTCCCGCCGCGTTGCTCACGGTCACGTTGAGCGTGGTGGTGCCCGCGGCCAGCGCGGTCAGCGCCGCCGAAGGTACGCTCAGGCTCCAGCTGCCGTCCGGCCCAACTGTGGTGGTATAGGTCTGGCCGCCCAGCGTCACGGTGACGGTCTGGCCCGCCTCCACGTTGCTGGTGGTGCCGGACACCAGCTGATCGCTGGCCTTCTCGCTGTTGTCCAGAACGTTGTCACCGGCAAAGGGATTAACGGTCAGGGTCGGTGTTGCTGGCGTTCCAGGCGTTCCCGGTGCTGCCGGTGTGTCACCGCCTCCGCCTCCGCCTCCGCCGCGACTGGTGCCCAGTGCTAACCCCCCCAGTCCCAACAGGCCAACACCACTCGCCGTCATCAGGCCGGTAGAAATATTGCTGTTATCAGCCAGCAGGAGCGGCTCCACGTTATCCAGTGACTCAAATCCGGGCGTCACGGATGTTGTCGCTAAATCTGTTGCGCCTGCCGTCGTGGGAAAGAGTGCATGCTCTGGTGGGTTCACGCCATCATCAAAGACCAGTTCACTGTGGTCGCCTGCGGCATCGTCGAGGAAGAATTTTTTATAGCGAACGGAGCTTCCGTCACGCATCTGGACGATGAGATCGTCGCCCTGACGTTGGTATTGTACGACAGCCTCACGCGTACCATTAATGCGTACTACGCTCGGTTCATTAAGAGTGATCGTTTGCGTTAAGCCGCCGTCGACCTGAGACGTAAGCGTACCATTTGCACGGGAAATGATATCGACGCGACTTTGAGTGAGTTCTGCCATCTTGACCTTGCTCCACCAGAATATCTAATTAGCTGAAATGAAAACCATAAAAATAAGTTATGATTTTTCATTGACGTTTTTTCATGCTGTGTATCGGAAAACGTTTCAGCCTGGCGGAGGCGGTTTAAGCAAACAGGCGAAGTAAAAGGCAACTCCGCAAGTATTGACTTTGTTTTTTTAACATTTGTATTAATCGATGCTCACAAATGGCAACATCGTGCAATCAATAGTTAACTGTCTGCGTTTAAAAATCAATCATAAGATGCAGTTTTATTTATGAATTAATAAAAATAACATTAGCAATTTTTGTGATTTATCAGGGAGGGAAAAGGCGGAATGCATGTTATTGCATGTCAAAATATTGCTAAATATTTCCAGTAAATTGCAAAAGTGCCGGAAATGTCTCTATTTTTTTGTTTTCTGGGTTCCTGCCCGATACTGAAATTCAGCTAAGCAATTCACATCACTAAACTGTGATGCAGATCGTTCCTGAAAGAGGGCCGGTGCAGGGTTTACCCGCGGGTTATGCCAGGAAAGTTCTGGAAAAAAAATTTGTCGCGGTAAAAGTCGGTACACTGGCCGCTGACAGGGCTGATAAAAGCGGTCCGGAAAACCTGTTAAACCTGTGTTCTCACAGCGTTTTGCAGCCAATTAATGCTACACTTTTCTGCTTTGCTACTGATGAATTAGGGCCATGACAGCATTGGATGCCGCAAAATCAACTCCCTCTGACCGCCGCCTGAGCGGGGGCACACGCATCATTTTTTTGATCAATGGCCTGGGAATGTCAGCCTGGGCGCCACTGGTGCCCTATGCACGCGATCGCTTGCATTTAGATGGTGCTTCCCTGGGGGCCCTGTTGCTGTGTCTGGGTATCGGTTCATTGCTCGCGATGCCGGTAACCGGCACGTTGGTAGCGCGCTTTGGCTGCCGTACAGTGATGATATTTTCAACGCTACTGGTGTTATGTATGATGCCGCTGCTCGCCACGGTGCAAACGCATCTTTTCATGGCCGCCGCGTTGATGCTGTTTGGTGCCGGACTGGGCATGCTGGACGTCGCCATGAATTATCAGGCCGTTGAAGTGGAAAAAGCGGCTGGCAAGCCGATGATGTCAGGCTTTCATGCTTTTTTTAGCCTGGGCGGTATTCTGGGTGCCGGGGCGGTCAGCCTGCTGTTGAGCCTGGGATTGACGCCACTGCTTTCCGTGCTGATCGTGATGGCCGTGATGATGGTGCTGTTGTTGTGGAGAATCCCCACCTTTATGAATCAGCGTTTGCACCAGCCCGATCAGCCGTGGCTGGTCATTCCACGTGGACGCGTCGCCTTTCTGGGCATGCTGTGTTTTATTCTGTTTTTAGCAGAGGGCGCCGTGCTCGACTGGGGCGCACTCCTGCTGTTGCAAAACCCTGTGATGACGACCGCGCATGCCGGGCTCGGCTACGCGCTGTTTTCCGTTGCCATGACAGTTGGGCGTTTTAGCGGGGATAAAATTATTCATCGCTTCGGCCGTTATCCTGTCATGTTGGTGGGCGCGCTGGCGGCGGCATCAGGAATGGCGTTAGCGGTGCTCCTCCCATGGCCCGAAGCTTCATTGCTGGCGTTCTTACTGGTCGGCTTTGGCTTATCGAATACCGTGCCGATGTTGTTCAATGCGGCAGGTAACCAGCATGATATGCCGGCTAACCTGGCGATTTCCGCCATGACAACGTTGGGATATGCAGGTATTCTTTCTGGTCCGGCGTTGATCGGGTTCATTTCTCAATGGATTAGCCTTAGCGGTGCGTTTTTACTCATAGCACTGTTATTGTTGGCTGTGGCTGTCAGTGCGCGCAACGTTGCGCGATAATTCAGGTATCTGAGACGCTATGTTGTATAAGTTTCCGCTGACATCCGGCAATGTCACTCGCTTTTTTATCGTATTTAATCTGGTGCTGTTACTGGCGCTAGGCTTTATGGTGCAAAACTCCGTCAATGCCTGGTTGACCGACAAACGTTACGCCATGGCGGATATGGCGCGAGATATTCAGAAACGTATTGATGCCTACCGTTTCGTTACCTGGCAGATTTATGAAAACCTGTCGACCAGTGCTGCCGGTACGCCTCCTGCCAGTAATCTGCAAGAGACGCGCCTGCGTCCGGATGTCTACTATCTGGAAAAAACGCGCCGCAAAACCGAAGCGCTGATTTTCGGGTCCCATGACAGCAGCACGCTGGATATGTCGATGCGAATGTCCAGCTATCTGGACACCTTATGGGGTGCAGAAACGCCGACCTGGTCCATGTACTTTTTAAATGGTCAGGACAACAGCCTGATCATGATCTCCACCCTGCCGCTGAAAGACATGACGACGCGTTACAAAGAGAATGCCATCAGTTCTCTGGTTGAGGCACGACGTGCTGAAATGCTGCAGCAGGCCAATGCGCTGGATGAGCGTGAAAGCTTTTCTCCCCTTCGCCATCTTGCCTTTCAGAACGACCACTATTTTACGTTGCGCACCACGTTTAATCAGCCCGGTCATCTGGCGACCGTGGTGGCATTTGATCTGCCCATCAACGACTTAATTCCCCTGAATATGCCGGTGGAGAATTTCCAGCTGCGTCAGGATGCCACGCTGAATAACAACGCCAGCAGCAATCAGGACGATGTTGAAACCACACAGGTAGCCCTGGTCAATCACGATATTGAAATCGCCGCTGCACTACCCAGTACATCGCTACAGCTGGTTTACCGTGTGCCGCTCTTACGCCTGTTGCTCGACAGCGCACATAATTTGATGTGGCCGCTGCTGATTAACCTGGTGCTGTTTTTACTCTCGCTTAGCGGCATGTTGTTGCTACGTCAGCAGTCTCTGCGACCCAGTGAGAATCAAAGCGCCGAGCTGGATTCGCTCCGGGTGCTCAATCAGGAGATTGTGGCCAGTTTGCCCGTTGGCCTGCTGGTCTATGATTTTGCCAGTAACCGCACGCTGTTGAGCAATAAAATCGCTGAGCATCTTTTGCCTCACCTGAATCTGCAGAAAATCATCAATATGTCCGACCAGCATCAGGGCGTACTGCAAGCCACCATCAACAATGAAGTGTATGAGATTCGTCACGCACGAAGCGTGCTGTCTCCGCACACCCAACTGTTCATGATGCGCGATCAGGATCGCGAGCTGCTGGTGAACAAGAAACTGCAAAAAGCGCAACAGGTGTTAGATCGCAACCACCAGATGCGTCAGCAACTGCTGCATCATCTTGGTCACGCGTTAAATCAGCCGCTGGAAAAAATTGTCTCGCAGCTGGTGCACCTGAGCCAGCGAGAGAATGACGAAAGCGTGCTGGATATTCTGGATGAGAGCCAGTCACTGGCACGTCTGGTCGACGATATTGTGCTGCTGAATCGCCTTGAAGCGCACGACTGGTCGCCTGACGCCAGTGTGTTTAATCTGCAGGAACTTCTGGACGAAATCGCGCTGGAAAGCCTGCCACTGCTGCGTCGTAAAGGGTTATCGCTGGTGGTGAATAATCATCAGCCGAACGATGAAGTACGCTTTGGCGATCGCCGTGCCCTGCGCAAAGTGCTGACGACGCTAATGCACTATGCCCTGATCACCACGCGCTGGGGCAAGATTACCCTTGAGGTAAAAACCGCCGAACAGCACCCTGACCGCCTCTATATCGAGCTGGTGGATACGGGAGCTGGGCTCACGATCGATGAACTGGCCAATGTCGATTTTCCGTTCCTGGGCGATACCAGCCAGGATCGTTATGGTCAGGCTTCGGGCATGGCCTTTTTCCTGTGCAAACAGCTGTGCAAGCAAATGGGCGGCAGCCTGGAAATCGTTGCCAAGGCGGACATTGGCACCCGATATAACATTCAGCTTCCGCTCACGCTTGAAGAGAAGCACGAAGACGATCAAGAGAAGATTCTCGAAGGGATTACCGCCCTGGTTGAGATTGCCGTTGAAGACGTGCACAAGATCGTCTGTCGCCATCTGGAGAACTGGGGCGCACGCTGCCTGACGCCGGATGAACGTATCTCAGGCCAGGATCACGATGTACAGATTACTGACGATCCCAGCAAACTCAGCGGCTGGGCTTTATTGCTGGCGGAGGATGAACCCGGCCATCATGCTTTAAACGACCAACAGTATCGCGTCAATTTCAATCTCAGCAATGCATTACTTGATGCCTTGCTGGCACTGATTGAGAAGCAATTGTCCCACGATGTGATGGAGGATGACACTGAAGATGACGCCGGCACGGCACTGTTAAGTGGAGGCTATTTCCAGCTGTTTACTGAGACAGTACCGGATGATGTAAAGAGATTGTATACTGAGTCAGCGATATCAGATTATGCCTCGCTTGCTCAGACAGCTCATCGCCTTAAGGGCGTGTTTGCTATGCTCAATTTGACACCGGGCAAACAGCTTTGTGAAGCGTTAGAACACCACATCAAAGTATGTGACGATTCAAACATTAAAAATACCACCAGTAATATTGACGCTTATGTCAATCAACTGCTGCAGCAAGGTAACCAATAAGATGAATAACTTGAATGTAATTATTGCCGATGATCACCCAATTGTTCTTTTCGGTATCCGAAAGTCTCTGGAACAAATTGAGTGGGTTAACGTTGTAGGTGAATTTGAAGATTCAACGGCGCTAATCAACAACCTGTCCAAACTTGATGCGAACGTCCTGATCACCGACCTCTCTATGCCAGGGGAAAAATACGGCGACGGTATTACGCTGATTAAATATATCAAACGTCACTATCCCGATCTGTCCATCATTGTTCTGACAATGAACAATAACCCAGCCATTCTGAGCTCGGTGCTGGATCTGGATATTGAAGGCATTGTCCTGAAACAGGGGGCGCCAACCGATTTGCCAAAAGCGCTGGCGGCACTGCAGAAAGGCAAGAAATATACGCCGGAAAGCGTCGCCAAACTGCTGGAGAAAATCAGCGCGGGCGGCTATGGCGATAAACGTCTGTCACCTAAAGAGAGCGAAGTATTACGCCTCTTTGCTGAAGGTTTCCTGGTGACCGAAATTGCCAAGAAGCTGAACCGCAGTATTAAGACCATCAGTAGCCAGAAAAAATCGGCCATGATGAAGCTGGGCGTGGATAATGATATCGCCCTGCTCAACTACCTGTCGTCCGTCAGTGCGACACAAATCGATAAAGATTAAGTCCTCAGGCGGTGCGTTTCGCACCGCCTCTTTTCCCTGCTACCCTACCCGCGTTTTCCTTACCCGCTCTGCATAAATGCCCAGCGTTGTTTTCAACACGTCTAAGGTCACCGGCTTAGACAAACAGTTGTCCATCCCTGCATCCATGCAGCGCTGTTTTTCTTCTGCCAGCGCGTTGGCGGTGACGCCGACTACCGGGAACACGTGCCCCAGCTGGCGCAGCCGCTGCGTCAGGCGATAGCCATCCATATTCGGCATGTTGACATCGGTAAGCACGATATCGATGTTATTACGACTGAGAACGTTTAACGCATCGACGCCGTCCTGGGCGGTCTTGACCTGATAACCGAGGGTGCCAAGCTGTTCTGATAGCAGCATACGGTTGATAGGATGATCGTCAACGATCAGTACCATAATGTCGTCATTATGAATTTTCTCTTCCACCGGACCGTCTAGCGCCAGGCCATCATTCACCTCCGCGTCAACCGTAATCCGGTAAATGCGCGCCAGCAGCGTGGGTAACTCATGCAGGGTTGCCGTGCTGTGGATCCAGCGTCCCGTCTGAGGCTCACGAGGCATGTCCACGTGCGAACCGTCAAAAGTGATAACCGCCCGCACTGGCGCGTGGATGTCGGGCACGTAATCTGTCAGCACCACATCATCACTGCCCGGCTGGGCCTGATATTCAGCAACCTGGATACCATGCTGCTTTAGCAGCCGTTCAAGGTACTGCGCCAGATATTCATTGCGCATCGCCAGCCAGATTTTCTTATCCTGTAAGCCGTCCAGCAGCGGAATGGAAGGCTGTTTACCGTTGTAGATCGGAATACGGACAATAAACTGGCTTCCCATTCCCGGCTCAGACTCAACCTCAATGTCACCGTCCATCATGTTGATCAGTTTTTCACAGATCGCCAGCCCCAATCCGGTCCCCTGGAAATTACGCTGTACGCCGTTGCCCACCTGGAAAAAGGGATCAAACAGTCGGGTCAACTCTTTAGCCGGAATACCCACACCGGTATCACGCGTGCGGAACGCCAGATAGCCTTGTGTGACATAGGCATGCAGAATAATACAGCCCGTATGGGTGAATTTAATGGCGTTATTCAGCAGGTTAGAAATCACCTGCTGCAGTCGCAGAGGATCACCATCAAGTGCCTGCGGAACATCGTGCTCGATATAGCAGTAAAGCGTCAGGCGCTTCTTCACCACCAGGGAGAGATAGTTTCCGACAATATGGGTGATTACTTCGCGCGGCGAGAAAGGTCGCGGCTCTATTTTCAACTGTTCCGATTCAATTTTGGAGAAGTCGAGAATATCGCTGATGATCTTCAACAGCAGGCTGGAAGAGTTATTCATCGCGGTCACCAGCGAGTCTATACCGCTCGGCAGCTGCCGCGTCTGCAGCAGATCCAGGTTACCAATGATGCCATACAACGGCGTACGAAGTTCGTGACTGACCGTTGCCAGGAACATGGATTTCGACTGGCTGGCCTGCTCTGCCGCGTGGGCCATTTCCTGTAAGGATTGCTCCATGCGCACGCGGGCGGAAACATCCACCAGCACACAGATCGCCACGTTTTCATTGCGGTAGCGGGAATGCACAAAGCTGATTTGCAGGTTAGTATTACTGCCCGTCAGGACATCAACAAAGTTAACCTGCTGCCCGCCGATGATCTCATTTAATCGCTTACGGTCTTCCTGCGTCAGCAGCGTCAGATAGTTGTGTGCCAACTCGTTACTGAGAATATTGGTACCATCGCTGGTGCGTAAAATGCAGATCCCTACCGGCGCTGAAGCGACAATTTTACGGTTAAACTGCTCGTGCTCTTCCAGCCGGTGTGCGTTTTCTTCCGCTGGCAAAAACATGCGTCTCTCAAACAGCCAGGCAAGCGTAAACAGCAGGATAGCGCTCAGGATATTCAGCAACAGGGCATTGATCATCATCAGTTTGAGCTGATCGACCAGCACATCGGTAGAGACCGACCACACCACGTTAAGATTCGACGGTGGCAACGGTTTTTTCAGCACCAGCTGACGGTAACCGTCAAGATAGCCAAACCAGGTTTTATCATCAGGCAATTCATTTAATGAAAAGCCCAAACCGCCCCGGCGCGAGGTCAGGAGCGGAGCGTAATTTTCATCCGTAATCGTTGCCGTGACGGGCAGGCTACCGGGCTGAATAAACGCATCAAGCTGGATATTTTGCTCGACGCCCAGCAGGGCCTGAAGTTTATCCGCCACGTAGATCGGCATGATAACAGAGAAGTTTCCTACGCCTGGCTGGGCGCTGCTGTTTACCCAGTAGACCGGGTTGCGACGCTCCTCTTCCGAACTGTTGCGGTAGCGCTGAAGGTTTTCCTGCAACAGCTTGAGGCTGTTATCGCGGTTAACGTTGTTACCAATAGCAAAATCCGCCAGACACTTGTTATCGCCACCAATGAGGAACACCCGGTTGAGCTCATAAGATGAGGCGAAATGACTCCTCCAGTAATTGATATAGTTACTGAGTGAGTCCAGTGAGTTGCGCCAGGTCGCGCTCATGGCGGTGCAGTCATCACTGGAAAAAAGGGGGGTAAACTGCGGTTGAATCGTCTTTCCTGCCGTTGACCGATCTGAGGCTTCTCCCCCGCCGCTGGCGCTGGTGAGGTGGTTTTCAGCGATGAACTTAAGCTCGCGCATCTTGCCCGCTGAGAGGCGAACGTACCAGTCAATTGTGCCGTAGTTGCCAGCAAATTCCTGCCGTACCTTGTTCTCTTTATCGTGAAGTACGCTAATGATGTAGAAGGTGGTCAGCACCGCGCCCAGTAGCCAGATTAGCAGCGCCAACGCGCGAAACAGATAGCGCGAAATGCGAAGCGTCGTGCGGAAAGAGACTAGATATTTCAAAGGTAACTCGCAGGTGGCAAGGTTAGTCGCATCGTGGGATTTTTAATGGTCATACACTAGCTTTATCGCAGCAAAAAAGCCAGTCGGTGACGGGCACCGGGCGCAGTTTGGGACTATTTGCCCCTGAGGAAATCATCCTTTGCCAAACCTGCCGCAAAAAAAACGGCAGGTCGGGTGATCCCTGACCTGCCGTTGCTCTTAACGTACGACGCGCTAATTACTCATCGTCGTCCGCTGCGGGTACGTCATCGTCGTCATTGTCGACTTCAGGTACGATATCGTCATCCCCTTCAGCCACGCTGCCGTCGATAGAGTCCAGCTCTTCTTCTTCCACCGGCTCAGCCACGCGTTGCAGTCCGACCACGTTCTCGTCCTCTGCCGTACGAATCAGAATCACACCCTGGGTATTACGGCCCACGATGCTGACTTCAGACACACGGGTTCTCACCAGGGTGCCGGCATCGGTGATCATCATGATCTGATCGCTGTCGACCACCTGCACTGCACCAATCACCGGTCCATTACGCTCGGTCACTTTGATGGAGATCACGCCCTGCGTCGCACGGGATTTGGTTGGATACTCACTGTTCGCGGTACGCTTACCGTAGCCGTTCTGCGTCACGGTGAGAATTGCGCCCTCTTCACGCGGCACAATCAGGGAAACCACACGATCGTTTTGCGCCAGCTTGATACCGCGTACGCCCGAGGCCGTACGGCCCATGGCACGCACGGCAGATTCGGCGAAGCGAACCACTTTACCGGCGGCCGAGAACAGCATCGCCTCGTCGTTACCGTTGGTCAGCGCTACGCCAATCAGCTCGTCATCATCGCGCAGGTTAATGGCGATGATACCGGCGCTGCGTGGACGGCTAAACTCCTGCAGACCGGTTTTCTTCACCGTGCCGCTCGCGGTTGCCATAAAGATATTGAAGCCTTCGGTGTATTCGCGCACAGGCAGAATCGCCGTGATACGTTCATTCGCTTCAAGCGGCAACAGGTTGACGATTGGACGTCCACGTGCCCCACGGCTGGCTTCCGGCAGCTGGTAAACCTTCATCCAGTAGAGTCGGCCACGGCTGGAGAAGCACAGAATCGTATCGTGGGTGTTTGCCACCAACAGACGATCGATAAAATCTTCTTCTTTAATGCGGGCGGCAGACTTGCCTTTGCCACCGCGACGCTGCGCTTCGTAATCACTCAGCGGCTGATATTTTACATAGCCCTGATGCGACAGCGTGACGACCACATCTTCCTGATTGATCAGGTCCTCGATGTTGATGTCTGCGCTGTTCGCAGTGATTTCCGTGCGGCGCTCA
Organism: Pantoea ananatis LMG 2665; assembly: GCF_000710035.2. Classification (GTDB taxonomy): domain Bacteria; phylum Pseudomonadota; class Gammaproteobacteria; order Enterobacterales; family Enterobacteriaceae; genus Pantoea; species Pantoea ananatis. Next base: position 732,409 of record NZ_JMJJ01000005.1, read on the forward strand.
TCGCCGAACTGATCGCGCATCAGTTCCAGTTCTTCACGAATGACTTCCATCAGGCGCTCAGAACTTCCCAGGATGTGGAGCAACTCCGCAATTTGATCCAGCAGCTGTTTGTATTCATCCAGCAGCTTTTCATGCTCAAGCCCGGTCAGTTTCTGTAAACGTAAGTCCAGAATGGCCTGAGCCTGCTGTTCAGTCAGGTAATATTTACCCTCACGAATACCAAACTGCGCTTCCAGCCACTCTGGGCGGGCAGCATCATCACCGGCACGCTCCAGCATGGCAGACACGTTGCCCAGATCCCAGGATTGTGCGATCAGGCCCGCTTTCGCTTCGGCAGGCGTGGGCGCACGGCGGATCAGCTCAATGATCGGATCGATGTTAGCCAGCGCAATCGCCAGGCCTTCAAGGATATGCGCACGATCGCGAGCTTTGCGCAGTTCAAAAATCGTACGACGCGTAACCACTTCACGACGATGGCGAACGAAGGCTTCCAGAATCTCCTTCAGCGCCATAATCTTCGGCTGGCCCTGATGCAGCGCCACCATGTTGATACCGAAAGAGGTTTGCAACTGAGTCAGTGAATAGAGGTTGTTGAGGACGACTTCACCAACCGCATCGCGCTTGATTTCAATGACAATACGCATGCCGTCTTTATCAGACTCATCACGCAGCGCACTGATGCCTTCAACGCGTTTTTCTTTCACCAGCTCGGCGATTTTCTCAATCAGGCGCGCTTTGTTCACCTGATACGGCAGTTCGTGAATGATGATGGTTTCACGCCCGGTTTTGGCGTCCACTTCCACTTCACCACGGGCACGGATATACACTTTACCGCGACCGGTGCGGTAGGCTTCTTCAATGCCGCGACGACCGTTAATGATGGCCGCTGTCGGGAAGTCAGGCCCCGGAATGTGCTCCATCAGCCCTTCGATGCTGATGTTTTCATCTTCGATATAGGCGAGGCAGCCGTTGATCACTTCACGCAGGTTGTGCGGTGGAATGTTGGTTGCCATGCCGACTGCGATACCGGACGCACCGTTTACCAGCAGGTTAGGAATTTTGGTGGGCAGAACGTCAGGGATCTGCTCGGTGCCGTCGTAGTTCGGAACGAAATCAACGGTCTCTTTTTCCAGGTCAGCTAACAGGTCGTGGGCGATTTTGGACATGCGCACTTCGGTATAACGCATCGCCGCAGCGGAGTCGCCGTCGATGGATCCGAAGTTGCCTTGACCGTCCACCAGCATGTAACGCAGGGAGAAAGGCTGGGCCATACGTACAATGGTGTCGTAAACGGCAGAATCACCATGGGGGTGATATTTACCGATAACGTCACCGACGACGCGGGCAGATTTTTTATAGGGTTTGTTCCAGTCATTACCCAGTTCGCTCATCGCGTATAGTACGCGGCGATGTACTGGCTTCAGGCCATCACGCACATCGGGTAAAGCTCGGCCAACGATGACCGACATGGCGTAATCGAGGTAAGAATTTTTTAACTCTTCTTCGATATTAACCGGTGTAATTTCTCTCGCAAGGTCGCTCATGGAGCCGCTATCCCTCTACTAATCCCGGATTTTAAAGGTGCGAAAGTATATCACACAGGCGCACGTGAGGGGAAAGTAAAGCATCGTTAAGGACGAGGTTTTTCATCCCCGACAGAGTCAATTTTGATACGGGAAAGTGCAACGCAAAAAGATTCTTCGCTAGATGCGTGCAAAGAAAGTGGCCTGTGCTCGACGAGCAGGACATTGAGGTTAGCATGACGAATATACCGTTCTACAGAGCCGCCTCAAACCCCCAGTCTAAACTGTTGTTAATCTGCCTCAGCCTTCCATTAAGAGTACGATTTAGGACAGAGGCCAAAACCACCTAAGAAAAATCTTAAAAAACTCTCAATATTATTAATCCCACTGTTTTCCATTCAACTGTTCCTTCTTTGCTGCTTCAAAATCAAGGTGTAAGTGGTATGCTAATCAGAAAATTATATCTGCCATCGGTTACTGTATGAATATATCACTAGTTGAATCCACAGGACTCTATTACATCATTGAGCGCATTTATCCTCGCGATGGACTCATTCCTGATGGTTTTTCTTTCGGCGGAATTTCTCCATCTCTAGTTCAGGTCTACCGGATGGTGATCAGCTTATCCAAAAAGCAAGATATGTATATGGAGGGCAAAAAAATCAATCCTGCAGATATCACCCTTTGGCAAACCATTAAGTATTCTTTCGGCGCTCCAGTACACACAAAATACACTGGCGATTTAGTTTATACGCTTGCATTTTCAGGGTCTTTAGCCTCATTTTCACTTTTGCCTGATTCTGATGTTCTGGATATTCCTAAAAATTTAACTAAGCCTAGAACAACCAGATTTTCACCAACAGTTAATTACGGCAAGGACCCTATCCCTAATATTATTCTATATGGAAATAAAAATGTGAAATTCACTATGGACAATGGAGGGATTGATACCCCCACTGCAATGGCTAAATACAATAGCAATACGAAAGAAACAAAATTCATTACTGATAAAACTGAATTAGCAAAATCAATGTTTGACATGAAAAAACACGGTATAAAGCTATGATTAAAAAAAACTTTATTTTTTCAACCGTGTTACTATCGCTAATTCTGTTTAGTATTGGATTTACTTTCAACTATGAAATATTAACGCTGGGATCTGCATGTCAGGAAACACTAACGGATAATATCAGCAGTTTATTTTATAACAAGTTGATTACAGGATTGACTTTTTCAATTTATTTATTAATTTCAGCTCTAATCCTTAGAAAGAAAAACAACCGTTTCATTAAACTTATAACACAACAAATTCTTCAATTTTCGATTTCGTTAGTTCTGATAATAGTGACGTATCAAATAAAATCCTCTCCATGTGAAACTATCACTACAGGTTATCCGTTGCCTGCCGCACTGGCAATTTTGTGCGGTTTTGTCATTAGTATTGCGCTAGTGTTAAAAAGGAGAGCACCTTGATTTTTAAAACCATTAAAAAAGGGTTCAGACTTTGCATGAACTACGAAGAAAAGGATTCGAAACTCGAATATCTCATCTTCCTTGTTTTCCAGATAGCCTGGTTTTCACTCTATCTGTCCTTTCTGGCGGACGATTCTCTTTCAATACTTCTTATCATTGCATTTATTATGCCGGTTATTTCCAGCAGTTTGCGGTGCCTTAACTATCTCAACAGAAGTCGTGTGATTGGTTTTCTGTGGATACCTTTTCCCTATTTCATGGCGTTAATCCCTTTGTTATTGACAAGGAAAAAATAACTTAAGCGTGCTTTTTGCCTCGCCTTTTTCCATCCTGTCCACCTCCACTACAGGTCATATTTATTTTCCGGCCGTCAGTCTGATAGTGCCGATAACGCAATCACACATCAGATGCTCCCACCTGACGGCTTACAAATGGGACATTCTATTCAGCTATCATGCATTTCAATTTAAGGCGAGTCGGGGAATGACTGCTGACTCTTCAGTCTACGGCCCCGGCCAGCTTGAGGTATACTCCCAACCATCAACGCTATTAGCCGGAGTAACAAGGTTATGATTTCAACTTCACAGGAAAGCGGTCAGAACGTTGACCATAAGGAAATTGCCAAGTTTGAGGCCGTTGCCTCGCGCTGGTGGGATCTGGAGGGCGAATTTAAACCGCTGCACCGTATTAACCCTCTGCGGCTGGGCTATATTGCGCAACACAGCAACGGGCTGTTCGGCAAGAAAGTTCTCGATGTTGGCTGTGGCGGCGGCATCCTGGCCGAAAGCATGGCGCGGGAAGGCGCGGTGGTCACCGGGCTGGATATGGGTGCCGAACCGCTGGAAGTGGCGCGTCTGCATGCCCTGGAGAGCGGCGTCACACTCAGCTATGTGCAACAGACGGTGGAAGAGCACGCCAGCCAACACGCGGGCGAATACGATGTGGTGACCTGCATGGAGATGCTAGAACATGTGCCCGATCCGCGTTCGGTGGTGCACGCCTGCGCGCAGTTGGTGAAACCCGGCGGTGAGGTGTTCTTCTCGACTATCAACCGCAATCCTAAAGCCTGGCTGATGGCCATTTTTGGTGCTGAATATGTGCTGCGCATGGTGCCGCGCGGCACGCATGATGTGAAAAAATTTATCCGCCCTTCTGAGTTGCTGGGCTGGGTCGATGAAACACCGCTTCGTGAGCGCAATATGATTGGCCTGCACTACAACCCCATCACCGATAAGTTTCGTCTGGGTAACGGTGTGGATGTGAACTACATGATACACACGCATCACGGCGACGCCTGATAATCCTGCAGCGTGCGGCTCTGCCCTGCCCACGCTGCTGTCATCCTGTTGTCATCTGCGCAGGTTAGCGTTTCCGTGGGGCGGATCCAGGGCATTGGCTGAGACGGTATCTGCACGTTTTGCTCTCCCGCGCTGAGGTGTTGGAAAAGTTAGCGCAATGTTTGAAAAATCAGCGGTCGATCATAAATTGCAATATTTTCTCTGAATGGTTGACACGACCTGCGGCCTTACGAGACGCGGCTTAAGAAAACCCTCAGAAAATACAACCCCCGCAGACATCATTTTTTCCTCTTGTTAAGCGCCAGCAAAATACTAGAATAAGCCTCCATATTGTTATGCATATCGTCAACAACCCCAAGATGTAGTGTTTATCCACAACATTATTCACAATGAATATGCTGTGTATAAATCGGGATTTCTTTTAATTATTGGATACTCACGCAAAGGTAAAAACGCGACATGAACCAAAGTCTGCTCGTTACTAAACGCGATGGCCGCCAGGAGCGCATTGATCTCGACAAAATTCACCGTGTCCTCGACTGGGCGGCCGAAGGGCTGAACAATGTGTCGGTTTCACAGGTAGAGCTGCGTTCCCACATTCAGTTTTATGATGGCATCAAAACGTCTGACATCCATGAAACGATCATCAAGGCCGCTGCAGACCTTATTTCTCGCGATGCCCCTGACTATCAATACCTTGCCGCCCGCCTGGCAATCTTCCACCTGCGTAAAAAAGCTTACGGTCAGTTTGAACCGCCCGCGCTGTACGATCAGGTTGTTAAGATGGTCGATCTGGGCAAGTACGATCGCCATCTGCTGGAAGACTACAGCCGTGAAGAGTTCGAGCAGATGGATGGCTTTCTCGACCACTGGCGCGATATGAATTTCTCCTACGCGGCCGTGAAGCAGTTAGAAGGCAAATACCTGGTTCAGAACCGCGTCTCCGGTGAGATCTACGAAAGTGCCCAGTTCCTGTATATCCTGGTCGCCGCCTGCCTGTTCTCAGGTTATCCGCGCGATACGCGTATGGATTACATCAAGCGTTTCTACGATGCGATCTCGACCTTCAAAATCTCGCTGCCAACGCCCATAATGTCGGGAGTGCGTACGCCTACGCGTCAGTTCAGCTCCTGCGTGCTGATTGAGTGCGGCGACAGCCTGGATTCGATCAATGCCACCTCCAGCGCCATTGTGAAATACGTTTCTCAGCGCGCGGGCATTGGTATCAACGCCGGACGTATCCGCGCGCTGGGCAGCCCTATCCGTGGTGGCGAAGCATTCCACACGGGCTGTATCCCGTTCTATAAGCACTTCCAGACTGCGGTGAAATCCTGTTCGCAGGGCGGCGTTCGTGGCGGCGCAGCCACGCTGTTCTACCCAATGTGGCACCTGGAAGTCGAAAGCCTGTTAGTGCTGAAAAACAACCGTGGCGTTGAAGGCAACCGCGTGCGTCATATGGACTATGGCGTGCAGCTCAACAAAATGATGTATCAGCGTCTGCTTAAAGGCGAAGACATCACGCTGTTCAGCCCGTCAGACGTGCCTGGCCTGTACGATGCCTTCTTTGCCGATCAGGATGAGTTTGAGCGCCTCTACACCAAATATGAAAAAGACAGCAGCATTCGCAAGCAGCGAGTGAAAGCCGTGGATCTGTTCTCGCTGATGATGCAGGAACGCGCCTCAACGGGCCGTATCTACATCCAGAACGTCGATCACTGCAACACACACAGCCCGTTTGACGCCAGCATCGCGCCGGTTCGCCAGTCTAACCTGTGTCTGGAAATTGCGCTGCCGACCAAGCCGCTGAGCGACGTCAACGACGAGAACGGTGAAATCGCGCTGTGTACGCTGTCAGCGTTCAACCTGGGCGCCATTGACAGCCTGGACGATCTGGAAGAGCTGGCGACCCTGGCGGTACGTGCGCTGGATGCCCTGCTCGATTATCAGGATTACCCGATTCCTGCCGCACAACGCGGTGCGATGGGCCGTCGCACGCTGGGTATTGGCGTGATTAATTTTGCTTACTACCTGGCGAAGCACGGCGTGCGTTACTCCGACGGCAGCGCCAATGGCCTGACGCACAAAACCTTTGAAGCCATTCAGTATTACCTGCTGAAAGCCTCAAACGAGCTGGCGAAAGAGCAAGGTGCCTGCCCGTGGTTTAATGAAACCACCTATGCGCAGGGCGTACTGCCGATCGACACCTACAAGAAAGATCTGGATGCGATTTGCAATGAGCCGCTGCACCTGGACTGGGAAACCCTGCGTGAGCAGATTAAAACCCACGGTCTGCGTAACTCAACGCTTTCTGCGCTGATGCCGTCTGAAACCTCATCGCAGATTTCAAACGCCACCAATGGTATTGAGCCGCCGCGTGGTCATATCAGCATCAAGGCATCCAAAGACGGTATTCTGCGTCAGGTGGTGCCGGAGTATGAGCGTCTTAAAGATCAGTACGAACTGCTGTGGGATATGCCCTCCAACGACGGTTACCTGCAGCTGGTTGGCGTGATGCAGAAATTTATCGATCAGGCGATTTCGTCTAACACCAACTACGATCCGTCACGCTTCCCGAATGGCAAAGTGCCGATGAAGCAGTTACTGAAAGATCTGCTGACCGCCTATAAGTTCGGCGTGAAGACGCTCTATTATCAAAACACCCGTGATGGTGCGGAAGATGCGCAGGATGATCTGGCACCTTCTATTCAGGATGATGGCTGCGAAAGCGGCGCCTGTAAGATCTGACGGTCGGGCGGGAGCCATTCCCGCCCACATTTTCCCGCGAGGCCGGTGCTGAGCCTCGTCTACATTGGACAGTTTTTTATGGCTTACTCCACTTTTTCTCAGAATAAAAATGACCAGTTGAAAGAGCCGATGTTTTTCGGTCAGTCCGTTAACGTGGCCCGTTTTGACCAGCAGAAATACGATATCTTTGAAAAGCTGATCGAAAAGCAGCTTTCGTTCTTCTGGCGTCCTGAAGAGGTCGATGTTTCACGCGATCGTATCGATTACCAGGCCCTGCCCGATCACGAAAAACACATTTTTATCAGCAACCTGAAATATCAGACGCTGCTGGACTCCATTCAGGGACGCAGCCCTAACGTGGCGCTGCTGCCGCTGATCTCCATTCCTGAGCTGGAAACCTGGATCGAAACCTGGGCATTCTCAGAGACAATCCACTCACGCTCCTACACCCACATCATTCGTAACATCGTAAACGACCCGGCGGTGGTGTTTGACGATATCGTGACCAACCAGCAGATTCTGGCACGTGCTCAGGATATCTCGCAGTACTACGATGATCTGATTGAGATGACCAGCTACTGGCATCTGTTAGGTGAAGGCACCCATCAGGTTAACGGTAAGTCCGTCACCGTCAGCCTGCGTGCCCTGAAAAAGCAGTTGTATATCTGTCTGATGAGCGTCAACGCGCTGGAAGCCATCCGTTTCTATGTCAGCTTTGCCTGCTCGTTTGCGTTTGCCGAGCGTGAGCTGATGGAAGGCAATGCGAAAATCATCAAGCTGATTGCCCGCGACGAAGCCTTACATCTGACCGGTACTCAGCACATGCTAAACCTGCTGCGCACTGGCGAAGACGATCCTGAGATGAAAGAGATCGCCGCCGAATGTCGTGAAGAGTGTTTTGAACTGTTCAAAAAAGCGGCACTACAGGAAAAAGAGTGGGCGGAATACCTGTTCAGCGGCGGTTCGATGATCGGCCTGAACAAAGATATCCTGTGTCAGTATATTGAATACATTACCAATATTCGTATGCAGGCGGTTGGCCTCGATCTGCCTTTCGAAACGCGTTCTAACCCGATTCCCTGGATCAACGCCTGGCTGGTGTCGGACAACGTACAGGTGGCCCCGCAGGAAGTGGAAGTCAGCTCCTATCTGGTCGGTCAGATTGACTCCGAAGTGGGCGAAAACGACTTCGACGATTTCCAGTTGTAATGATGAGCCGTTCCGTTGTTATTCTGCGCAGTTCCGGTACCCGACTGGAGGGCGCAGACGATCACCCTAACCTGCTGACGATGCTGGAAGCCAACAACCTGTGTGTTGAATTCCAGTGCCGTGAGGGCTATTGCGGCTCCTGCCGGATGCGGCTACTGAGCGGCGAAGTCGACTACGCGGAAAAGCCGCTGGCGTTTATTGAGCAGGGCGAGATCCTGCCCTGCTGCTGTAAGGCGAAGGGCGAGATCGAGCTTGAACTCTAGGCACGCATCTCAGGCAGTTAAAAAACCGTCATTCCAACCGAATGGCGGTTTTTTTTCTGGCGCTGGCTCAGGGAATACGGGCAATCACCTTGATTTCAAAATCGAAGCCTGCCAGCCAGGTGAGATCAACAACGCCACGTCCGCAGCATAAAACCGTCAGCGCGCGCCGCTTAACGTTTTGTCGGCGCTTTCATAAGACAGGCTTGGCGACGCCAGCCCCTTACGTAAGCTCAGGCTTAGTGCTTCACCGTTTCGATCACATCGATCCAACCGTGCCCTGTGCTTACCTCACTGCCGTGTAGCCAACGGCGCAACATGTTCATCGCCATCATCGCCACCACTTTTTGCCGGGTTTCCAGATTATGACGACCGTGGTTAAACTTCACGCGTTGTCCCCAGGTCGCCTCCGGCGTGTGTAGCGCAACGGAAATCTCGCCTTCGCTCAGGTTGCCGACCGACAGGGCCAACGGCGTCTGCAGCCTCGCCGCCAGCGCCTGCGTGCGCATCACCTGTACCTCAAGGCTTTCGTCCTGCTGCGGCAGAATTTCGGTGGCGCTCAGGGGAACCTCAGCCGAAGCCAACTGCCAGTTGAGTAACCCCGCCGTGTACTGCTCGCTGATTGCGAGACGTAGGTTACGTTGATTCAGTTCTCGCGCCAACAGCGCAGGCAGCCCCTCCAACCCTTCAAAAATCGTGCATTCCGCCAGCAGTAAACGCACCTGCTGCCAGACCTGCTCCATCGCCACGCGCTGTGAGGCAGGCCCGGTGAGCTTAATTTCGATAATGGGCATTGATGAACGGTAGCCCATCAACACGTTTTCCGGCAGCGCCAGCGGCTCCAGTTCATTAGCAATATCGCTTTCACCCCGACCAAAGGTCGTCAGCCGCAGGCACAGCGGCGGCTCTGGCAGGTCAAATTTATTTTTCAGGCGGGGGATGATTTGTTGTTCAACCATCACTTTAAATTCAGAGGGTACGCCGGGGGTAAAAAACAGCCAGCAACGGTTGAGCTGCAGGGCAAATCCACAGGCGGTGCCGACCGGATTATCGAGCATTTCGGCATTGGCAGGAATTTCGGCCTGTTTGCGATTGCTGTCGGCCATCACACGTCCACGACTGGCGAACCAGGCTTCCATAGTTTCAAGCCAGGCTTCCTGCATCACCAGTTCAACGCCACTCGCCATCGCAGCCGCCTGGGCGCTAAGGTCATCAGATGTGGGCCCCAGGCCGCCGTTAACGATGAGCACATCCGCTTCAAGACTACGTGCCTGTAAGGTCTCAACCAGGGACGACAGGGAATCACCTACTGTTGTACGGCTGGTCATCGGCATTCCGTGCTGAAACAACACATCAGCCAGCCAGGCCGCGTTGGTATCGACGATTTGACCGTGTAACACTTCATCGCCCGTGGACAGCATTTCGACTCTAATCACGTTCTTTCTCCTTGTGCCATTAGGTTCACTTTAGAAAGCCCCTGCGTAAAACACAATCTGTAAGGGAGATTTAGCGTCGAATAAGGCCGCGTCTGGCGAGAGGATAAGGAGGAGATAAGAAGCAGGCAAGGGATGTTGAGAAAGCGCAAACGGACAGGAGTGAGCCTGCCCGTTGTACGTATTGCACTACGCGTTTAGCTTAACGGCGAGCCAGCAGCAGGCCTAAAACCAGCCCTGCCGTTGCACCGATACCGATGCCCTTCCACGGTTTCTCATGGACGTAATCGTCGGCACGGTAAGCAACCTGTTTAGCACGATAGTAGTAGCTATCGGACGCCTGACTAACACGTGACTTTACATCTTCCAGCGCTCGTTCAGCTTTGGTTTTCAGTTCGATGTATTTCTGGTCGGCCGGATCCCCTGATGACTTCAGCACTTCTTCCAGCGTTTCGGTCAGCAGTGCGATATCGTCGTCATAGCCTGTTTCAAAAGATTCAGTCTGTTTTACCATCATTTCCTCCATGTGAATTGCAAAGCACCTGGTTAACTATAGTCACAAAACAGGGCTTTGCGTGGAACTCCGCCAGGAATTGCCTGAAAATCAGCGTGAGTAAACAAAACGGCAGTGAATCTGTGTCACGCTGGGCGCTACGCAAAGAAGTGTAAGAGATGGCCTGCTGGCAGCGATTTCGCTTCGCTTATTTGATTTATCTGATAAATTTTCAACGAAATGAATTTTTATCTACGCCGACTGTCGTACCCAGCTGTTGCCTGTAATAATCAGGCCATGTGCATATCAATGCGCTGACACGACAGTCACAGCAAACTCGAACAGCTAAGGAATGATCTCTGGCATGAATCGCAGAATGTTTATGAAAGCGTCAATGGCCTTTTCCGCCGTAAGCGGTATGACAGGCTTATCAACGCTGTTCGCGCAATCCGCCTGGGCAGATGATGGCATTGCTGACGGAACCGCAGTACGCTTCGATTTCGATGAGTTGAAGAAGAATGCGGCCGCGCTGGCTAAAAAACCCTGGGGCGGCGCACCCGGCCCCCTTCCCCCCACGTTGGCAACCCTGACACCACAGGCATACAACGACATTCAGTATGATGCCAACCACTCTCTGTGGAACAATATTCCCAATCGCGAACTGGATGTGCAGTTCTTCCACGTAGGCATGGGATTTAAACGCCGCATCCGCATGTTCTCTGTGGACAGCGCCAGTCGTGAAGCACGCGAAATTCATTTTCGTCCTGAGTTGTTTAACTACAACGATGCCAAAGTCGATACCAAACAACTGCAGGGTAAAACGGATCTTGGCTTTGCCGGTTTCCGCGCCTTCAAAAAACCTGAGCTAGCCCGCCGCGACATTGTCTCGTTTCTGGGTGCCAGCTATTTCCGCGCGGTCGATGACACTTATCAGTACGGCCTGTCCGCGCGTGGCGTGGCCATCAACACCTTCAGCAACGGTCAGGAAGAGTTTCCAGACTTTACGGCCTTCTGGTTTGAAACGCCGAAAGCGGAAGACACCACTTTTACCTGCTATGCCTTACTGGACGGTGCCAGCATCACCGGGGCCTATAAGTTTGTCATTCACTGCGAAGCAGAACGCGTGGTCATGGAGATTGAGAATCATCTCTTTGCCCGCAAGGACATTCGTCAGTTAGGCATCTCGCCGATGACCAGCATGTTCAGCTGCGGCACCAACGAACGCCGGATGTGTAACACCTATCATCCGCAGATTCATGACTCCGATCGCCTGGCGATGTGGAGCGGCAAAGGTGAATGGATTGCCCGGCCGTTAAATAATCCTCAGCGCCTGCAGTTCAACGCCTACGAAGACGAAAACCCGCGCGGCTTTGGCCTGCTCCAGCTTGACCATGACTTTGAGAACTATCAGGACGTGATTGGCTGGTATAACAAACGCCCAAGCCTGTGGGTGGAACCGGTAGGCAAATGGGGCAAAGGCGCCATTAACCTGATGGAAATTCCAACCACCGGCGAAACGCTTGATAACATCGTCTGCTTCTGGCAGCCCGCAGAGCCGATCAAAGCCGGTAGCGAATACAATTTTGCCTACAAGCTTTACTGGAGCGCCCTGCCGCCCGTTCAGAGCGATCTGGCCCGCGTAGATGCGACCCGCACCGGCATTGGTGGTTTCCCCGAAGGCTGGGCGCCGGGCGAGCACTTCCCGGATGTCTGGTGCCGCCGTTTCGCTGTGGACTTTATCGGCGGCGACTTGCAGGCAGCCGCACCGAAAGGCATTGAACCGGTGATTACGGTTTCCTCAGGCACCTTTAAACAGGTAGAGATCCTGTATGTCGAACCGATAAAAGGTTACCGCATCCTGTTCGACTGGTATCCCAACAGCGACAGCGTACAGCCCGTCGAGATGCGCCTGTTCCTGCGCACCAAAGACGAAACCCTGAGTGAGACCTGGCTCTATCAGTATGTGCCACCGCCGCCGGACCAGCGTAAATACGTTGACGATCGCCAGATGACCGTAAGCTAACGCTTCCCTCTCACGTGAAATGCATCTCAGGCCAACCGCCGGGATGCATTTTTTTTGCCCCACAGGGCATCTGAGCCGTTAGCGGCGCTTTACTGCCCTGCTCTGCGCATATCGATATGGGGAATACCGTCCTCAAGATAGCTGTCGCTGACCGTGATAAAGCCATGTCGCTGGTAGAACGCCTCAAGATGCGCCTGAGCAGAGAGAAACTGTGAATGCCCCGGCCAGTGCTGCTCACAACTGGCGATTGCCTGTGTCATCAGCTGGTTGCCTAAGTTCAGGCCACGAGCCTTACTGGATATGAGCACGCGTCCGATTTTCACCTCTGCCCCCGCGCGATCGGGTGACAATATGCGCGCGTAGGCCAGCAGATCCCCCTGCGCCATGCCGAGAATGTGACGATTCTCGCCCTGCAAATCCAGGCCATCGACGTCCAGATAGGCGCACTGCTGCTCCACGACGAATACCTCACAGCGTAAAGCCAGCGCCGCGTAGAGCTGCGGAACGCTTAAGGCTTGATGCTGAAGATCCAGCCAACTGATATGCATGTCTTATCCTTACTAAAATGGGCCGCCTGCCCGGGAGGCATCACATCACTTTACCGCGCCGGCCTTTCTGCAGCCAGTGAAGATAATGTTGAGGCCAGGCCATGGTCGGCGTGCCGGGTTTTCCCATACCAAAGCCATGCCCGCCCGTGAGATAGCGCACCAGCTCGACGTCAACCTGATGCTGTTGGCAGGCGCTGGCCATGATCAGGGTGTTATGGGGATCGGAAACCGGATCGTCTTCGGCCTGGACCAGAAAAAAGGGAGGCGATGTCGATGACACGTAATTCTGAACCGACCAGACTGCGTCCTCTGCCGCCGTCGCATGCGTTCCCACCAACATACGGTGCGTTGCGGTGTGCGTATAGGGCGCTTCCAGGGTGATCACCGGATAGATCAGCGCCGCCCCGTCAGCATAAGCTGGCGCACTGTCCAACGCATCAAGGGCAGCATAGCTTTGAAAGTCATGGCGCGTCACAGCCATTCCGAGTAAATGCCCACCCGCGGAAAAACCCAGCACCGAGAGCCGCTTTGCCTGCGGCCGTAACAGCCGCAGCGCGCGCTGGGCATCCTGCAGCGCGACTATGTTGCCCGCTGCCCAGCCCTCGCCGGGAAGCCGATAGCGCAGAATCGCCGCCGTATAGCCGCGTGCCGTTAACCAGCGTGCCGCAGGCCAGGCTTCTTTCGCCATTTCTATCCGTTTGTACCCCCCGCCGCCGGCTATCAGAACAACATGGCCGTTGGGCATGTTCGGTTTGATCACTGTCAGCGTCGGCACCGCGATATTGCGCTGTGCGCCCGAAGATGAGGTCTTAACGGCACCGACAGGGCCGCCGCCGCCGGGTGGCGTGCCAGGCCAGAGCGGAATCACCGTGTGTGAGATTTCCGGCTGGGATGCCCGCGACAGCGTGCTCTTTGCGACTATCAGCGCAGCGGTGAAGCCTAATAAAAAATGACGGCGCTCCATAGGCCATGCTCCTGTAACAAGCCAGAGGACATTGCAGCAGAAAAATAGGGAGACAGAATGAAGATGACGCATTTTTTTAGGGCAGCAGCAACCCTTGCGTCGTCACCGGTCGTGCGGTTAAGTCGCTGCATGGTGCAGTAGGCAGATTTCAGACAAAAAAAATCAGGCCCGAGGGCCTGATTCAGTATGACAATCGACGATTACATCAGGGGCTGAGCCATCTGTACCAGTCTGATTAACGGCTGCGGATAAACACCTAACAGCAGTACCAGAATCGCTGAAATCAGCACCACCACGCCGCCCGCAGTGAAGGCCCAGTTATCAGGCGTATCGCGGTTAAGCAGTTCTGGTGGGCTCAGGTACAGGCTCACGGTCACGCGCAGATAGTAGTACAGGCCAATAGCACTTCCCACCACCACCGCACCGGTCAACCACCACAGGTGCGCACTCACGCCAGAGGCAATCACGTAGAACTTACCGATAAAGCCCAGCGTCATTGGAATACCGGCCAGCGACAGCATCATCACCGTCATCACCGCAGAGAGAACCGGACGACGCCAGAACAGACCGCGATATGAGTAGAGTGAATCCGCATCCGGACCGCGATAAGGGCTCGACATCAGGCTCACGACACCAAAGGCACCCAGGCTGCTGAACAGGTAACCGGCCAGGTAAACCCCAGAGGTTTCCAGCGACAGCTGATGATCTTTCACCGCAATCAGCGCCACCAGCAAATAACCCAGATGCGCGATGGAGGAGTAACCCAACAGGCGCTTAATGTTGCTCTGCGAGATCGCCATCAGGTTACCGAACAGGATGGAAACGAAGGCGATGATACCCAATACCGTTCGCACCGCTTCGCTGTCGGTCACCGGCGCATACATGAACAAGCGCATGACGACACCGAAGATGGCGATTTTACTGGCCGTGGCCAGGAACGTTGATACCGGAGCCGGTGCCCCCTGATACACGTCTGGCGTCCACAGGTGGAACGGCACCAGCGACAGCTTAAAGCCCAGACCAATAATCAGCATTCCCAGGCCCACCAGCAACAGTGGCGCCTGAATCATGCTGTCAGTCAGGCTTTTGCCCAGGCTGACGAAGCCCAGGTTGCCAGAGTCAGCGTAAATCAGCGCAATACCAAACAGCAGGAAGGACGATGCCGCCGCCGACAGGATAGTGTATTTCAGGGCCGCTTCCAGCGAACGTTTCTGACGGAACGCGTAACCAATCAAACCAAACAGCGGCAGTGACAGCAGTTCAATTCCGATAAACAGCGATGCCAGGTGGTTAGACGCTGACAGCACGATACCGCCCAGTGCGGCAATCAGGACCAACAGATAAAACTCGTCCTTGTTATCCGGGAAAGTCGCCAGCCATGGATAGGCAAACGTACAGGTTGCCAGGCTGGCCAGCATCACCAGTGCGGTATAGAACATCGAGTAAGCATCAACGCGCAGCAGCGGCGTGACGTCCATCGCCCCGACCTGGCCCACAAAATATAGCGACAGCAGAGCCAGGTTCAGGCCAACCACTGTTAGCGTGGCGTTAACAAAGTGGTTGCGTCGCCAGGCAATGGACAGCATCACAACCACCACCGTCAATCCGACGATTAACAGCGGCAGCAACGCGATCAATTGTTGAGGAGTTATTGTCATGGCGAATTACGGCCTTGTAGTTGAAATTGAAGCGGTAAACCACTGCTGAATATTGCTCATTGCAGCATGTGAGGTATCCAGAATCGGCTGGGGATAAATACCCAACAGCACCAGCAGAACCACGAGCACGCCAATGGTCAGGAATTCACGTGCCGACATTCCTGGCAGTGGATCTTTAGATTTCGCTTCGCCGTAGTAGGCACGCTGCATCATGACCAGCGAATAAACCGAAGCGAAAACCAGACCAAAGGTCGCAATCACAATAATGACAGGAACGACCTGGAAGCTGCCGGTGAGGATCATAAACTCACCCACGAAGTTACCGGTGCCCGGCATCCCCAGGTTGGCGACAGCAAAGAACAGTGATAAACCCGGAATCCATTTGATGCGCGACCACAGACCGCCCATCTGACGCATATCACGCGTGTGCAGGCGCTCATACAGCTGACCACACAGGATAAACAGGGCCGCCGCAGACAGGCCGTGCGCAATCATCTGTATCACCGCGCCCTGAATGGCCAGTTGGCTGCCGGTGTAAATCGCAATCAGCACAAAGCCCATGTGGGAAATCGAGGTGTAGGCAATCAGGCGTTTAATATCCGTTTGCGAGAACGCCATCCAGGCGCCGTAGAAGATACCGATGATACCTAACCACATCGCGATAGGGGCAAACTCAGCGGATGCATTGGGGAACAGCGGCAGGCTGAAACGCAGCAAACCATAGGCCGCAGTTTTCAGCAAAATACCCGCCAGGTCCACTGAACCGGCCGTCGGCGCCTGACTGTGCGCATCGGGTAACCAACCGTGAAGCGGCACCACCGGCATTTTCACCGCAAACGCGATAAAGAAGCCCAGCATCAGCAGATATTCGACGGTGTGCGACATGGGCGTTTTCAACAACTGCTCGTAGTTGAACGTCCAGACGCCAGTCGCGTTGTAGTGGACAAACACCAGCGCCAGAATCGCAATTAACATCACCAGACCTGATGCCTGGGTATAGATAAAGAATTTGGTGGCCGCGGTGATACGGGTTTTCCCGTCCGAGGCTTTATGTCCCCACAGTGCGATGAGGAAGTACATCGGCACCAGCATCATTTCCCAGAAGAAGAAGAACAGGAACATGTCGATGGCAAGGAACACACCGATAACGCCGCCCAGAATCCACATCAGGTTAAGATGGAAGAATCCCTGATACTTCTCGATCTCGTTCCACGAACACAGCACGGCCATCAAACCGAGCAGCCCGGTCAGCACCACCATTAATAGCGAAAGGCCATCAAGCGCTAAATGGAAATTAATGCCGAAACGGGGGATCCAGGGTACTGAGAAGCTCGATTGCCACTGCGGAATACCCGCTGCCTGCGTCAGTGAATAGCCTCCCTGCAACCACAGCTGCAGTGAAAGCGCCAACGTCAGCCCCATGGTGATCAGTGCAATCCAGCGTGGCACTTTCGCGCCGAAGCGCTCGGCGAGCCAGCAGATAAAACCACCGAAGAAGGGTATGAAAATTAGCCAAGGTAATAACACGGCATACTTCCCTTTTATGGCCTTTTATGAGCTATCTTACTTACCATTTTCATTCCCGGCAGTGCTCGCAATCCTCACGTACTTCAGTACGCTCCGGTTGCTGTGCGCTGGCGGTAATGAAACTGGCTGCGACGATTGCGCTCATTACTCGGTTATTTGGACATTCTTAACTGGGGTAAGCGAACTCACCCCGCTCATCAATCTTTAAATTACCAGCAACAGGGCCAGAACCACGACGGCACCCACGCTCATCGACGCCACGTACCAGCGCAGATAACCGTTTTCACTGACCACCAGACCTTTATTGGCGATACGTGAAAGCAACGCAGGGAGGTTCATCAGGCCGTTGAGCGGATCGCGTTTTAACAGCCACGCAATGCCCAGGTACGGTTTGACAAACACCTTGTCGTAGAGCCAGTCGAAGCCCCAGGCAGCGAACCACCAGGTGCCGAAGAAGCGGCCCGGTGCGCTGTTGGCAATACGGGTCACCAGCTGACGTTTGCCCAGCCAAAGTGCGGCTGCAATCACGATGCCGGAAACCGCGACCAGACCCGATGCAATCTCCAGCGTCACTTTACCGTTTTCGCCAAACTCATTCGCCGGCAAAACGCCCGCCAGTGGTGGGGTAATCAGTGCGCCAACGAAGGTAGAAAGCACCAGCAGCACCAGCAGCGGCAGATGATGGGTAATGCCTTTACCCGCATGAGCATGAATCTTCTCTTCACCGTGGAACACGATGAAGATCATGCGGAAGGTATAAATTGAGGTCAGGAACGCACCCACCAGGCCCGCTACCATCAGGTTAAGATGACCGTTCGCCAGCGCACCAAACAGGATTTCATCTTTACTGTAGAAACCGGCGGTAATCAGTGGCAGTGCCGCCAGCGCGGCGCCGCCCACCAGGAAGCAGGTGTAAACCAGCGGGATGCTCTTACGCAGTCCGCCCATCTTAAAGATGTTCTGCTCGTGGTGGCAGGCCAGAATAACCGAACCTGAAGACAGGAACAGCAAGGCTTTAAAGAAGGCGTGAGTCATCAGGTGGAAAATCGCGGCATCCCACGCCTGTACGCCCAGCGCCAGGAACATGTAGCCAATCTGGCTCATGGTGGAGTAAGCGAGAACGCGTTTGATGTCCGTCTGAACCAGGGCAGCAAAGCCTGCCAGCACCAGGGTAATGGCACCGATAATGCCGACCAGATGCAGCACCTCAGGCGTCAGCAGGAACAGGCCATGCGTGCGGGCAATCAGGTAAACCCCTGCCGTTACCATGGTCGCGGCGTGAATCAGTGCCGATACCGGTGTCGGGCCTGCCATTGCATCGGCCAGCCAGGTCTGTAAGGGCAACTGGGCCGATTTACCGACCGCACCGCCTAACAGCATCAGGGTAGCCCACTGCAGCATGTGATTGTCCGCCGCAAAGTGTGCCGGTGCCAGCTCAACCATCTCGCGGAAGTTGAGCGTACCCAGTTCGTTGTAAAGGATGAACAGCGCAAAGGCCAGAAACACATCGCCGACGCGGGTGATGATAAAGGCTTTCATCGCCGCTTTGCCGTTTTCCGGATTGCTGTAGTAGAAGCCGATCAGGAGGTAAGAACACAGCCCTACCCCTTCCCAGCCCAGATACATCAGCATCAGGTTATCCGCCAGCACCAGAACCACCATGCTGGCGATAAACAGGTTGGTATAAGCGAAGAAGCGTGAATAGCCCTCTTCTCCGCGCATATACCAGGAGGCGAACATATGGATCAGGAAACCGACGCCGGTAACCACCGACAGCATGGTAAGCGAGAGGCCATCCAGAGTCAGATTGACCTGAATGTTAAAATTGCCCACGTGAATCCAGGTCCACAGCGCCTGGGTGAATACCTGCTGCCCGTTAGCAAAGAAGTCAACGCCAACATACAGGGTGGTTAGTGCGGCTAACCCCACCGAACCCATTCCGACCGTCGCCGACAGATTCTCTGACCAGCGACCACGGGAAAACGCTAACAGCAAAAAGCCGATCAGCGGAAACAAGACAGTTAAATAGAGAAGGTTCATCCGCGCATCTCGCTCACAATATCAATGTTCAGCGTCTGACGACGACGATAGAGCTGAAGCAGCAGGGCCAGACCGATACTGGCTTCCGCTGCGGCGAGGCTGATTGCCAGAATATACATCACCTGACCATCGGCCTGTCCCCAGTAGCTACCCGCAACGACCAGCGCCAGCGCCGCGGCGTTGATCATAATTTCAAGGCTGATCAGCATAAACAGCAGGTTGCGGCGCAGTACCAGCGAGGTCAGGCCAAGAACGAACAGCACCGCGGCCAAAATCAATCCATGTTGTAACGGGATCATGCTTGCTCCTTATTCGCCTGCGCGGCATCGTTTGAACGGTTGCTCAGGACTTCACCCTGGCGCTCTTCACGTCCCAGATGGAAGGCAACAACCAGACCGGCCAACAGCAGCATTGATGCCAGTTCAACCGCCAGGACATACGGGCCAAACAGGCTAATACCGACCGCTTTCGCGTCGATGATTTTACCGTCAATGCCCTGATCCTGTGCCGTCATGATGGCGTAAATCATGACCGCCAGTAGCAGAAAGGACACCAGACCGGGACCGATCCACAGGGACGGGCTGAGCCATTCGCGTTCCTGTTTCTCCGTGGCCTTGCCCAGGTTGAGCATCATCACGACGAACACGAACAGCACCATGATGGCACCGGCATACACGATGATTTCCAGCGCACCGGCAAAGTAGGCACCCAGGGAGAAAAAGACACCCGCCACCGATAACAGCGAAACGATCAGGTACAGCAACGCATGTACCGGATTAGTGTGGGTAATGACGCGTAACGTCGTCACCACCGCCACCAGTCCGCAAAGATAAAACGCAAATTCCATGCCTTGCTCCTTAAGGTAATAAGCCTTTGACGTCGATGGGTTTCGCTTCATTTTCAGCGTCACCTTTATCTTTACCGTCAATCGCCATACCTGCCATGCGGTAGAAGTTGTACTCCGGATATTTACCCGGCCCCGAGATCAACAGATCGTCTTTTTCATACACCAGATCCTGACGCTTGAACTCGCCCAGCTCGAAATCCGGCGTCAGCTGGATAGCGGTGGTTGGGCAGGCCTCTTCGCACAGGCCGCAGAAAATGCAGCGTGAGAAGTTAATACGGAAGAACTCTGGATACCAGCGACCGTCTTTGGTTTCGGCCTTTTGCAGTGAAATACAGCCTACCGGACAGGCTACTGCACACAGGTTACAGGCAACGCAACGCTCTGCCCCATCGGGATCGCGCGTCAAAACGATGCGACCACGATAGCGCGGTGGCAGGTAGACCGGCTCTTCCGGATACATCTGGGTTTCGCGTTTCGCGAAGGCGTGCATGCCTATCATCCAGATACTGCGAACTGTCGTGCCGAAGCCTACGACAATATCTTTTAATGTCATTTGTTTACCCCTTACTGCGCTGTGTACAGAATCACTGCGGCGGTCGCCAGCAGGTTCAACAGCGTCAACGGCAGACACACTTTCCAGCCGAACGACAGCACCTGGTCATAGCGTGGACGCGGAAGCGCAGCACGAATCAGGATGAACATCATCATAAAGAACGCCGTTTTCAGGGCGAACCAGATGAAAGGCGGCAGGAAAGGCCCATGCCAGCCCCCGAAGAACAGCGTCACAATCAGTGCTGAGACGGTGGTAATCGCGACGTATTCACCCACAAAGAACAGGCCGAATTTCATCCCGGCATATTCAATGTGGTAACCGTCGGCCAGCTCTTGCTCAGCTTCTGGCTGGTCAAAAGGATGACGGTGACAGACCGCGACGCCCGCAATACAGAAGGTCAGAAAACCAAAGAACTGCGGGATGATGTTCCACAGGTGCGTCTGGCTGTTGACGATATCGGTCATGTTGAACGATCCCGCCTGCGCCACTACGCCCATCAGCGACAGTCCCAGAAACACTTCGTAACTCAGCGTCTGCGCAGAGGCGCGCATGGCACCTAACAGCGAGTATTTGTTATTACTCGCCCAGCCGGCAAACAGTACGGCATAGACCGCCAGGCCCGCCATCATCAGGAAGAACAGCAGCCCGATGTTCAGGTCGGTGACGACCCAGGTCGGCGAAACCGGCACGATGGCAAATGCCAGCAGCAGTGACACGAAGGCGATGACCGGCGCCAGGGTAAAGATAAAGCGGTCGGTGAACGGGGGAACCCAGTCCTCTTTAAAGAACATCTTGATCATGTCAGCAACCAGCTGCAAGGATCCGCCCCAGCCCACGCGGTTCGGTCCATAGCGGTTCTGGAACAGGCCGAGCAGACGACGCTCGGCGAAGCTCATAAACGCACCGCAGCCCACCACGACCAGCAGAATCACCAGCGCTTTACCCACGGCGATCAGAATGTCGATAACACCTGGAGTTAACCAGCTCATTGCGCCGCCTCCTGCAGAGAATCAATTTTTGCATTCGCCAGGAATGGCGGTACGCCCGGCAGACCGAGTGGAAGCCCCACCTGCCCTGCCTGCAGCGACGCGGAGAAACGCACAGGCAAGCGTACGGTTTCACCGGCACAGGTTAATTCCACAGACGCGCCACTGTTCACGCCCAGCTTAGCCGCATCCTCCGGGTTCAGGACCAGAGTGGGTGCCGACATACGCTGTTGGATCACCGGCGCGCGCTGCGTCATCTCTTCACTACCGAATAGCTGATAGTAAGGCGCGACGCGGAACTGACCGTTAGTGGTATACGCGCCAGGTACGCTGCTGAACCAGGCTAACTGTGCGTCGCTGGCTTCGAACAGACGCACGCCGGGATCGCCGTGACGCAGTTTACCGCCCACTTCATCCTGGAATTTGTTCCATGCCTGAGGTGAGTTCCAGCCTGGCGCCCAGGCAAAGGGGATCTGCGAACGCGGTGCGTTCGGCTGGTTGTTCCCTTCCATTGAGAAGGCAAACATCGTGTCCTGATCCTGCGGCTGACGCGGCTCGTGCACGCTGATGTTGGCGCGCGCGGCGGTACGGCCACTGGCACGATGCGGTGAACGCGCCAGTTTCTGACCACGGATACGGAAGCTGGCATCCGGTGCCGCCTCTTTAATTCCCTTCAGCTGTGGCAGACTGGCAACCACGGCATCAATGACGTGATCCAGCTGCGTCCAGTCAACGTGGCGGCTTTCCAGCGCGCTGTGCAGCGAATGCAACCAGCGCCAGCTTTCCAGCATCACGATGCTGTTGTCATAATAGGCAGGATCGTACACCTGGAAGAAACGCTGTGCGCGCCCTTCGTGGTTGATTGAGGTGCCGTCGCTTTCCGCGAAGCTGGCCGCGGACAAAACCAGTCCGGCTTTCTCCAGCGTGGCGGTGCGTTGATGATCAACGACGATCACGTTAGCGGCTTGATTCAGCGCCGCATCCACCTGCGCTTTTGGCGCATGGCGATAGAGATCGTTTTCCAGTACCACGACCGCATCGGCTTCGCCGCTTTGCAGTTGTTCTAGCGCCTGGTCCAGGGTGTTTCCGCCCATCAGGCCCAGCCCCATGCTGTTCGCATGGCCTGCCAGTAAGGTGATACCGACGTCTGCGCCGCGCGCTTTCAGCGCTTTCGCCACGTTCGCGGCCGCTTCAATCATGGCAGTGCTGCCTGAGTGAACACCGGAAACGATCAGCGGTTTTTTAGCGCCGGCCAGCGCTTGCACGACGACATCCAGCTTGCCGTTCAGCGCAGCGTCGAAATCGCTTACGGCCGGGGCGGTTTCGTCCAGCGCATTGGCGATGGCAAATCCAAGACGCGCCTGATCTTCCACTGGGGCACGATAGCTCCACGCGGCAATATCATCGAGACGCGTTTCATCGACGTTGGTGACAAAGAGCGGATGCTTAGCGTGCTGACCGATATTCATGATGGCCGCGATTTGCCAGTCTGCGACTTTCTGCGCAGCGGCCATTTCACGGGCCTTACCTTTCACAGCCTGGCGCACAGACAGGGCCACGCGCGCGCCAACCTGGGTCAAATCTTCCCCCAGCACCAGCACTGCATCGTAGCTTTCAATTTCACGCAGCGATGGCGTATAAATTCCGCCGTCACGCAGCACTTTTAACAACAGTTCAAGGCGTTCCTGCTCACCGGCAGGCATACCGGTAGAGAAGTTTTCGGCCCCGACCAGTTCACGCAGCGCAAAGTTGCTCTCGACGCTGGCACGTGGCGAGCCGATACCAATCACGCGTTTCGCCTGGCGCAGCACGTCTGCCCCGACGTTCACCGCCTGCTCCGCATTCAGCGTCACGCGATCGCTGCCGCGCAGCTGTACCGGATGGTGAGGGCGGTCCTTCAGGTTGACGTAACCGTAACCAAAGCGACCACGGTCACACAGGAAGTAGTGGTTAACGCTGCCATTGTAACGGTTTTCGATGCGGCGCAGCTCGCCATAGCGCTCACCCGGACTGGTGTTACAGCCCACGCTGCACTGCTGACAGATGCTGGGCGCGAACTGCATATCCCATTTACGGTTATAGCGTTCAGAGTGGGTTTTATCGGTAAATACGCCGGTTGGGCAGACTTCAACCAGGTTGCCGGAAAACTCGCTTTCCAGCGTGCCGTCTTCCGGGCGGCCGAAGTAAACGTTGTCATGCGCGCCATAAACGCCCAGATCGGTACCGTCAGCATAATCTTTGTAATACCGCACACAGCGGTAGCAGGCGATACAGCGGTTCATCTCATGCGAAATGAACGGGCCAAGGTCCTGATTACGGTGGGTGCGTTTGGTGAAGCGATAGCGGCGGAAGCTGTGGCCGGTCATTACCGTCATATCTTGCAGATGACAGTTACCGCCCTCTTCGCATACCGGACAGTCGTGCGGGTGGTTGGTCATTAACCACTCAACCACGCTTTCACGGAACTCTTTCGCTTCGCCATCATCAATAGAGATGAAGGTGCCGTCAGACGCCGGCGTCATACAGGACATGACAAGGCGGCCGCGGGTATCTTCAGCGTTCTGGAATTGCTTTACCGCACATTGGCGGCAGGCACCCACGCTTCCCAGCGCCGGATGCCAGCAAAAATAAGGAATATCAAGGCCCAGAGACAGACATGCCTGTAGCAGGTTGTCCGCTCCGTTCACATCATATTCTTTACCGTCTACATGGATTGTAGCCATAGTGACATGCTTCCGTAAGGCTCGTCATAGACGAGCGTTAATCAAATTCTTGTTCCTGCACACTGCAGCAGGAACGGCGGCACAGGGCCAGCTCCCGTGGATAACGGCGAATTACCAGCGCGCTTTCAGCAGGTTTGGCTGAATACCACCGATCGATCGGGTATTACCAAACACCTGCGGCGCGATACCGGCTTCAAACTCTTCACGGAAATATTTAATGGCGCTTTGCAGCGGTTCGACTGCACCGGGTGCGTGGGCGCAGAACGTCTTGCCCGGGCCGAGCTGGCGGCAAAGCTGCTCCAGGGTTTCGATATCCCCCGGCTGGCCTTTTTTCTGCTCCAGCGCGCGCAGGATCTTCACGCTCCACGGCAAACCATCGCGGCATGGCGTACACCAGCCGCAGGATTCACGGGCAAAGAACTCTTCGAGATTGCGTACCAGTGAAACCATATTGATTTCATGGTCCACGGCCATGGCCAGCGCCGTACCCAGACGGCTGCCCGCTTTACCGATGCTGGCGAACTCCATCGGCAGATCCAGATGCTGTTCCGTCAGGAAGTCCGTTCCCGCCCCGCCCGGCTGCCACGCTTTAAAGCGCAGACCATCGCGCATGCCGCCGGCATAGTCTTCCAGGATTTCACGGGCCGTGATACCGAACGGCAGTTCCCAGACGCCAGGGTTTTTCACCCGACCCGAGAAGCCCATCAGCTTGGTACCCGCATCGTCGCTCTTAGACAGACCCTGATACCACTCAACGCCGTTTGCCAAAATAGCCGGCACGTTTGACAGCGTTTCAACGTTGTTCACGCAGGTCGGCTTACCCCAAACGCCCGCGCTCGCCGGGAAAGGCGGCTTAGAACGTGGGTTAGCACGGCGTCCTTCCAGCGAGTTAATCAGTGCGGTTTCTTCACCGCAAATATAGCGGCCTGCGCCGGTGTGGACGATGAGTTCGAAATCGAACCCTGAGCCCAGGATATTTTTACCCAGTAACCCGGCTTCGGTCGCTTCAGCGATGGCACGGCGCAGATGCACCGCCGCTTCAATGTATTCGCCACGCAGGAAGATGTAGCCACGGTAGGCTTTCAGGGCAAACGCACTGATCAGCATGCCTTCAACCAACTGATGCGGCATCTGCTCCATCAACAGGCGGTCTTTATAGGTGCCCGGCTCCATTTCATCGGCGTTACACAGCAGGTAACGGATGTTCATGGATTCGTCTTTCGGCATCAGGCTCCACTTCAAACCGGTAGAGAAGCCTGCACCACCGCGTCCCTTCAGGCCGGAATCTTTCACCAGCGCCACGATCTCGTCGGGTGCCATGCCCTTCAGTGCTTTTTCCGCACCGGCGTAGCCGTTTTTGCTGCGGTACTCATCCAGCCATACCGGCTGCTGATCGTCGCGCATGCGCCACGTCAGTGGATGGGTTTCGGCAGTACGAATGATCTGTTTAATTGTCATTGATACTGCTCCAGCAAAGAGGCGATGCCTTCCGGCGTCAGATGAACGTGCGTATCTTCATCCACCATCATGGTTGGGCCTTTATCGCAGTTACCCAGACAACAGGTCGGCAGCAACGTAAAGCGGCCGTCGGTCGTGGTCTGGCCGGGCTTGATATTGAGGTTTTCTTCCAGCGCAGCCTGAATGCCCTGAAAACCGGTAATGTGACAGACCACGCTGTCGCAGTAGCGGATCACGTGGCGGCCAACCGGCTGGCGGAAAATCTGGCTGTAGAACGTTGCCACACCTTCTACGTCACTGGCGGGAATGCCCAGAACGTCGGCAATCGCATGAATCGCGCCGTCTGGAACCCAGCCACGTTGTTTCTGTACGATTTTCAGCGCTTCAATTGACGCCGCGCGTGCATCTTCGTAATGGTGTTTTTCGTGCTCAATCGCATGGTGCTCTTCCGCACTCAGCACGAAGACCTCGTTAGGGTCGATCGTTTTAATAGCAATGTGTTGATCGTGCATAATTAGCGGTCCACGTCTGACATAACAAAGTCGATACTACCGAGGTACACGATTAAATCGGATACCAGGCTGCCACGGATTACCGAAGGAATCTGCTGCAGGTGCGGGAAGCTCGGCGTACGCACACGTGTGCGATAACTCATCGTGCTGCCATCGCTGGTCAGGTAGTAACTGTTAATCCCTTTAGTCGCCTCAATCATCTGGAAGGATTCATTGGCCGGCATAACCGGGCCCCATGACACCTGCAGGAAGTGAGTGATCAGGGTTTCAATGTGCTGCAGCGTGCGCTCTTTTGGCGGCGGGGTTGTCAGCGGATGATCGGCTTTAAACGGCCCTTCCGGCATGTTGTTCAGGCACTGTTCCAGAATACGCAGCGACTGCCACATCTCTTCCATTTTCAGCTGTACGCGCGTGTAGGCATCGCTGATACCGGCACCCACGGGCACTTCGAAGTCGAAGTTTTCATAGCCTGAATAGGGACGCCATTTACGCACGTCAAAATCGAGACCGGTGGCGCGCAGGGCAGCACCGGTTGTGCCCCAGGCCAGCGCTTCTTCCATATTGTAGGCTGCCACACCTTGCGAACGGCCCATCAGAACGGTGTTGCGCAGCGCCGCTTTGTCGTACTCTTTCAGGCGCTTTGGCATCCAGTCCAGGAAGTCACGCAGCAGGCGCTCCCAGCCTTTCGGCAGGTCGTGTGCCACACCGCCAATACGGAACCAGGCCGGGTGCATACGGAAACCGGTAATCGCCTCAACCACATCATAAATTTTCTGACGGTCGGTAAAGGCAAAGAACACCGGCGTCATTGCGCCAACGTCCTGAATAAAGGTCGAGATGTACAGCAGGTGACTGTTGATGCGGAAAAGCTCAGAGAGCATGACGCGAATAACATTCACGCGGTCAGGCACCACGATACCAGCCAGTTTCTCAACGGCCAGTACGTAAGGCATTTCGTTAACGCAGCCACCAAGGTACTCAATACGGTCGGTGTAAGGAATGTAGCTGTGCCAGGACTGACGTTCGCCCATTTTCTCTGCGCCACGGTGGTGATAACCAATATCCGGGACGCAATCGACGATCTCTTCCCCATCCAGCTGCAAAATGATGCGGAAAGCACCGTGCGCTGACGGGTGGTTTGGACCGAGGTTGAGGAACATGAAATCTTCGTTGGCGGTGCTGCGTTTCATGCCCCAGTCTTCCGGCTTGAATGTCAGCGCTTCCATTTCCAGATCTTCTTTCTGCTTCGTCAGCGTGAAAGGATCGAATTCGGTCGCACGCGCAGGATAGTCCTTGCGCAGCGGATGCCCTTCCCAGGTCTGCGGCATCATAATGCGCGTCAGATGCGGGTGACCATCAAAGGTGATACCAAACATCTCCCAGGTTTCGCGCTCATACCAGTTGGCATTGGCGAAAATATTGGTGATGGTCGGCACATGCATATCGTTTTCAGATAAAGCCACCTTGAGCATGATGTCGCGATTGCGTTCAATCGAGAGCAGGTGGTAGAAAACGGAAAAATCCGCGGCAGGTAAACCGGCGCGGTGGGTACGTAAGCGTTCGTCCATGCCATGCAGGTCATACAGCATGACGTACGGCTTAGGAAGTTTTCGCAGGAATGTAATGATTTCCAGCAGCTGTTCACGCTTTACCCAAACAACCGGAATACCGGTGCGGGTCGCCTGAACGGTAAAGGCATCCGGCCCAAAACGATTACGCAGCTCGCCGATCACCGGGTCATCCAGGTGATCCCGGGTTTGCCATAGCGGCTGAGCGAGATCTTGCGTGGTCAAATCTGTCATACGTTACTCACCATTCCGGCCTGATAACAGGCGCTCAAATGAAGGCGTCAGGATGGTGCCATGCATTAATTTGTGGTGTTGTCTGCTGCAGGCACTGATTCCATCCATACGGTTAACTTAAACTTCGTCTGGTGTACGCAGGTTGGTTACTGCAATACGTTCGCCACGCTTACGTTCACGCTCAGACTGCATATTGGCACGGTAAACGCCCTGGTCTCCGACCACCCACGAAAGGGGACGGCGCTCTTTGCCAATGGATTCCTGCAGCAGCAGAAGTGCCTGCATGTAAGCTTCAGGGCGCGGCGGGCAACCCGGGATATACACGTCAACCGGCAGAAACTTATCAACGCCCTGCACGACAGAATAGATATCGTACATGCCGCCTGAGTTGGCACAGGCACCCATGGAAATCACCCATTTCGGCTCCAGCATCTGATCGTACAAACGCTGAATCACCGGGGCCATTTTGGTAAACGGCGTACCGGCAATGACCATGAAGTCGGCCTGACGTGGCGATGCACGCATAACCTCTGCACCGAAACGCGCGACGTCGTGCACGGCGGTGAAGGAGGTGGTCATCTCAACGTAGCAGCATGAAAGACCAAAGTTGTAAGGCCACAGGGAGTTTTTACGTCCCCAGTTCACCATGTCGTGCAGGGCGTGTTCGAGCTTGCCCATGTAGACGCTGCGATGAACGTGCTGCTCCAGCGGATCGCTGACGATTTCCTGCTTTTGCAGAGGGTAACGGTCGTTCTCACCACCGTTTGGGTCTATGCGGGTGAGCGTATAGTCCATCTTATTGCCTCTCTTTTACTGCTTATGAGGATTGGTGTGACTTACCGTGGGCGTTTTAACCACGATTCGCCGGCGTGCAGGCGTCCAGTCCAACGCGCCAATGCGCACCAGATAAACCAGGCCCGCCAGGAGCACCAAAATGAAAATTGCGGCTTCCACAAAGCCGACCCAGCCGCTTTCACGAATAGAGGTCGCCCATGCGTATAAAAAGAGAGCTTCTACGTCGAAGATAACGAAGAACATCGCTACCAGGTAGAATTTTGCTGATAAGCGGAGGTGAGTGTCACCGACGGATTCAATGCCGGACTCAAAAGGTGTGTCTTTGTAACGGGCACGCGCTCTGCCGCCAAGCAGCCAGCCTCCGGTTAACATGAACGCACAGAGGCCAAAAGCGATGACGATAAATACGACGAATGCCCAATGCTGAGCGATGATTTCGGTGGTAGTTGACATACTCATTGCTTACTCATCAAAAGTGGCGCGGGCATCCTGCTCGGGTTCTGGCAGCAAACTCACCACATCGATTCAAAGGGAAGGATAAAAACCTTACAAATTTTGCTGTTACTCTGCAATAAGCAGCAATTTTATGGGGTTTTTTACTCCTTTCTATAACCTTTTGTCAACTTTGACAAAAGTATCCAAACTTTATTTTACACCTGCATCATATTATTAACATATGATGCGCGTGTTTCCAGCTAAATCGCTTCAGTCTGTAAGGGTAATTTTAGTGTAGCGGGTATTTGCGCGCATGGATCGTGCAATTAACCCTCATATTTTGACAGGATTTCGGGGGTTTTCCTTCCCTTGGGAATGGCTATTTTGTTGATCCAGAACACAGAATTATCTTTTTTGTGTTAAATTTCAGCAGTTATCAGACTGATTCGAATCAAATATTTTACATTTTGCCTCTCGCCCGCCATTTACATCGCCCTGAAATGCTTGCGGGCAGGCGATAAACTCAGCGTCTCCGTGCGGGTTTTTATTTCGCAGGAAAAAGGTCAAAAAAAAGCCTCCTGTTCTTTTTACAGAACAAGAGGCCTGTTTACAGCCATTATCTTACCGGTGAATGACGTTTTTTTTGCGACAGCGTGAAAATGTTACTCTTCGTCATCC
The DNA here is from genome assembly GCF_000710035.2 of Pantoea ananatis LMG 2665. Lineage (GTDB taxonomy): Bacteria > Pseudomonadota > Gammaproteobacteria > Enterobacterales > Enterobacteriaceae > Pantoea > Pantoea ananatis. The sequence goes on from NZ_JMJJ01000005.1 coordinate 762,392, forward strand.
AGCAACAGCGTGCCGTCAGCGTTGGCCACCATGTTGTACGGATCGTGCGTGGACTGCATAGCATTAAAGATGGCCAGCGCCAGCTCGTTGTCGCTGTCGGCATTACGGCACAGCAGATACTGTGTATCCGGTAAAACCGGCAAGCCTTCTGCTGCGCCCATCACGCGCAGTTCCGGGCTCATCATTTCTACCGGACGCGCCGTTACACCCAATCCTGCTTTGACTGCCGCACGAACGGCCGCCAGGGTTGATGCAACGTAAGAGATACGCCACGGGATACCGGCTTCGTTGAGATGATCAATCGCCATATCACGATACGGACTGGGTTCATCAAGCAGTACCAGTGGAATAGCTTCTCCACGCTGGAACACATAATCCGCCGCGCAATACCACAGGGTCGGAGAGGTACGCAGAACCTGATGGGTAAAGTTACCCGGGCTTGACGTCGTGACGACTAAGTCAACTTCGCCCTGATTCAGCATTTCCATCATGAACGGATTGCGTTTCACGCGAACATCAATCGCCAGTTTTGGATAGACAGAGGTCACGCGGTTTAACAGGAACGGCAGAATGGTATCTGAGGTATCGTCAGAAGCGCCAATCGTCAGTACACCCTGGATGTTGCTGTACATCAGTGAAGTACAGGCTTCATCGTTAAAACGCAGGATTTTCCTGGCATAGCCCAGAAGCTGAATGCCGTGTTCAGTTAACAACTTGTTGCGGCCATGTCTGGCAAACAACTCTTTACCGACCAGTTGTTCCAGACGTTGCATCTGCTGACTCACTGCCGATTGCGTTCTGCACACCGCAGCAGCAGCGGCTGCAAAGGTGTTCAGGTCAGCTACAGCAACAAAAGTCCGGAGCAGATCGAGATCGAGATTGAGTATCGGACGATTTGCATTAGTCATGTTTTTTCTTCACTTATTAGATTTTTAAGAACTACTATCCTGGTGTTATTACAAGCTTATCAAAGCGATAAGCGGTAATGATGCTTCATGGCGTCCCGGCAAAGGGCCGACATAAAATTTACTTACGGAGGAAGACGGTACTTCCCTGCAAAACAGGGAAACCGGGTCCTGAAGACAGAGACAACTTCTGTACCGAAGGCACTGGATGCAAAAATGCGGGAAGCTGTGTAGTTGTCTTTTCCTACCCCCAAAGTGCCCTCAGGCAGGGGTAAACGGGTCTGTAATACGCTAACGGTACGCAGCGTTTAATCTCATCAAATAGTAAATTATACTTAATCATTTTTGACCGCAAAATGGAAATGTTTTTGTGAAAAGCATTGCATATTTTGATCAAATAGCATCTTACATCCCTTCGAGAATGTCCTGAGCGGACGTAACCTGCCTGAAAACAGGAAATACGACTTTTCAGCGATGAAACATGCATTGATGATGCTCCCGGTTGTCTCTCCCGGCCCTGAAAATCTTATAAAAAACCTTTGATATAAGATAGTTAACATTATGCACCATCGTTTTTTTTCAGGTTACTCTGAGTTGAGGCCGCTTTTTGCGTGCAAATTTTATGCATCAATAAAGCATAATTAAACTATTTCACTCATGACGCATCACAGATTCTCAGATTGTTTTACGGCCTTCAGGTTCATTATCGGCAAAATAAAAGCAGACATTACCCAGCGCTCAATTTTTAATCGCAGCATAATAAACTAATAAAACTCAAAAAAACAAACGTTACAACCGGCCTGCTTGATAACCAATACGCATTCCATCGTCTGGCTGGAGACAAAGATGCTGAACACGCCAAAACCGCGCCCTGCCCTTCTTTTGTCGGCCTGAGGAGAGTACATTGTGCAGGTTTGTTTTCAGCGGCAGGCACAAGGATTCTGCACATTAAGGCGGCCACAATGACTTTTCAAATTGATAAATCCGGCAAACTGGACAATGTCTGTTACGACATTCGTGGACCGGTTTTAAAAGAGGCTAAACGCCTTGAAGAAGAAGGTAATAAAGTTCTTAAGTTGAACATCGGCAATCCGGCCCCCTTTGGCTTCGAAGCGCCGGACGAGATTCTGGTTGATGTCATCCGTAACCTTCCCAGCGCACAGGGATACTGTGACTCCAAAGGATTGTATTCTGCTCGTAAAGCCATCATGCAGCACTACCAGGCGCGTGACATGCGCGACGTCACGGTGGAAGACATCTATATCGGCAACGGTGTTTCTGAACTCATCGTCCAGGCCATGCAGGCGCTGCTGAACAGCGGTGATGAAATGCTGGTGCCGGCACCTGACTACCCGCTATGGACCGCGGCCGTGTCGCTATCAAGCGGCAAAGCCGTGCACTACCTGTGTGATGAGTCCGCAGGCTGGTTCCCGGATCTGGATGATATCCGCAGTAAAATTACGCCACGCACGCGCGGCATCGTGATTATCAATCCCAATAATCCAACCGGTGCGGTTTACAGCAAAGCACTGTTGATGGAAGTCGTTGAGATTGCCCGCCAGCATAACCTGATTATTTTCGCTGACGAGATCTACGATAAAATTCTGTACGACGACGCACAGCATCACTCTATTGCTGCACTGGCGCCGGACTTGCTGACCGTAACCTTTAACGGCCTGTCTAAAACCTATCGCGTAGCGGGTTTCCGCCAGGGCTGGATGGTGCTAAACGGCCCCAAAAAGCATGCTAAAGGTTATATCGAAGGGCTGGAGATGCTGGCCTCCATGCGTCTGTGTGCCAACGTCCCCGCGCAGCATGCCATTCAGACTGCGTTGGGCGGCTATCAGAGCATTAGTGAATTTATTGTGCCTGGCGGGCGGCTCTATGAACAGCGTCAGCGCGCATGGGAACTGATCAACGATATTCCCGGCGTGAGTTGTGTGAAGCCGCAGGGCGCGCTTTATATGTTCCCGCGTATTGATGCCAAAAAATTCAATATCCACGACGATCAGAAAATGGTGCTGGATTTCCTGCTACAGGAGAAAGTGCTACTGGTTCAGGGAACGGCGTTTAACTGGCCGTGGCCCGATCATCTGCGCATCGTGACGCTGCCGCGCGTCGACGACCTGGAAATGGCGATCAATAAGTTTGGCCGTTTTCTGCAAGGCTACCGCCAGTAGTCCGGATGCGCCTATACTGATGTGATTTCGGGGAGAGCACGCCTCTCCCCTGTCGCAAACAGGAATTACCATGACTCAGAGCCATTTCTTCGCCCACCTTTCCCGTCTCAAACTCATCAACCGCTGGCCGCTGATGCGCAACGTGCGCACCGAGAACGTCTCTGAACACAGTTTGCAGGTCGCGATGGTTGCCCACGCGCTGGCCATCATTAAAAATAAGAAGTTTAACGGCAACCTTAATGCCGAGCGCATCGCCATGATGGCGCTGTATCACGACGCCAGTGAAGTGCTGACCGGAGACTTACCCACGCCGGTGAAGTACTACAACGCGCAGATCGCCCACGAATACAAAAAGATTGAGAAAATCGCGCAGCAGAAGTTGATTGAGATGCTGCCGGACGAGTTGCAGGATGTTTACCGTCCGCTGATTGATGAGCATCTGCACAGTGAGGAAGAAAAAGCCGTCGTGAAACAAGCCGATGCGATCTGTGCCTACGTAAAATGCCTGGAAGAGCTGTCGGCCGGGAATAATGAGTTTTTGTTAGCAAAAGCGCGGCTGGAAAAAACCCTGAATCAGCGTCGTTCGCCCGAAATGAGCTATTTCGTGGAGGTATTCATTCCCAGCTTTAGCCTGTCTCTGGACGAAATCTCGCAGGACACGCCGCTCTGACAATGGCGGCTTCACGCCGCCCTTTTACCTAGCCTTGATGGTGAAACGCAAACTTGCCCGTCGATCGTTTGGTGACCACCAGCGATTCCAGTGAAGTCAGGCGCAGCGCCACTTCGTCAATGCGTGGCGTATCATCAGGCGCATTCGCGGCGATCACGGCACAGCCCGCAGCTAACCCGGCGATCACGCCGGCCGGCGCATCTTCTACCACTACGCAGTCGGCTGGCGACAGCTTTAACCTTTCTGCACCCAGTAAGTAAGGATCGGGTTCTGGCTTGCCCTTCGCCACCTGTTCGGCCGTAATAAACACGGCAGGCTGAGGTAAACCTGCTGCTTTGTGACGCGCATGCGCCACCGGCACGGAGCCGGAGGTGACAATCGCCCAGGGGATTTGCAACGCATTCAGCTGCGTGAGCAACGCTTTTGCGCCTGGCAGCGCCCGCACGCCGTCCGTGTCTTCTGCTTCCGTTTTTTCCAGCGCCAGAAACTCGGCCTGGATTACCGCTTCTGACTGGCCCGCCATAAAGTGGCGCAGTGAAGTAATCGCCTGCTTTCCGTGAATGAAGTCCAGAATCTCATCAGCCGCAATGCCATGACGTGCACCCCAGTTGCTCCAGGCGCGTTCAACCGCGGGTAGCGAATCCACTAAGGTGCCATCTAAATCAAATAAAAAACCACTGTACTCCACGCGTCACTCCTCATCAGGCGTTAATGATTTGCGCAATCTCGTTTACGCTTAAATGGTATTGGCGAGGACAAGTCTGCCACAAAGCCAGCATACGTTGATACTTTTCCCACATCGGCGTTTGCGCATTAAAGCCATGCGTTCCCGCATCAAAATGGGTATAGCGCCCTTCGATGTTCACCATAAACCGCACATAACCGAGATAGCGGGATTCGGTGGCGGCATCAAACCCCAGAAACGCCAGACGTCGTGGGTCGATATCGCCTTGGGTCTTGAGATTAGCCCAGGAGACCTGCAGCGCGTGGTGCATTTCCATAATGTCGATAAGCGTCCGGCAGGTCTCTTCGGGAAGCTTGCCAAACTCTTTGTCCAGCTCCCGCATTTGCAGGCCATAGCCACGCTCAATGATAGTCTGGTAGCGACGAAAACGTTCGGCGCTCTCCGGTTCCAGCATTGCCATGATTTTGTACTGGTTAGTCAGGATCAAACGTTGCGCGTGGGTCATTTCCATCATCTTGTCCTCCAGCCCGCGGGCTGTTCAGGTTTTATACGATGGAAAGATAATTACACAGGGAAAGCGATGCGGGCGTAGCCACATCGCTTTTCATTGATTTAACCGCAGGTTTGCGTGCAATAATTTCTGCGTGGTGCGGATTAAAGATCGTCCAGAAAGGTGCGGTCCAACTGTTTGAAGGCGCGCTTAAGCAGATCGGCCAGTGCCTGGTAAGTTGGTTTGCCTTCAACCGGTGCGATCGCCTGGCCTGCGGCTTCCAGCTTCGTGCGCACTTCATGGAACCAGCGCAGCAGCGTGGGCGGCAATGGGGTGACGGATCGCTTACCCAGCCACCATAATCCCTGCATAGGCAAACTACAGGCAAAGAGAGCCGTTGCTACTGCCGGGCCCAATTGCCCACCCATCGCTATCTGCCATGTGAGCGTAAAGACCGCCAGCGGCGGCATAAAGCGAATCGCAAAGCGCGTAGCCGTCGATACACGGTTCTCAGGAAAGACCGGTGCCAGGCGTTTATCGTTGGGCCAGGTCTTCATATAATGCTGTCCGCGTTGAAACATCCGGAACCAGCCGGTGTGAGATTCATTCGCCATGGCTCGCCTCAACTAATACTGTATTTTTTGAAAAATAATTATAACCACACAACTTTACGTAACATCCTTCAAATATTTTTGTCTTTAAAGGTGACTCCGGCTATTCTGACGCCGTTTTAACAGCGTCACTGCCGCAACTTCCCTTGTAACAGAGACGACAAGGCCCGTTTTAAGCGAAATTTCAAATTTATGCGTAAAGACTCAATTTTTTTTGCATAAAACGCACTATTTTGACCTGGGTATGACTTCTGTCATTAATCTGGCTGCATCGATGGGCTACGCTGTAAGTCTGATTGCGTTATTTTTAGCCACTTTTAACAAATAGGTACTTCCATGTCGAGTAAGTTAGTACTGGTTCTGAATTGCGGCAGCTCTTCTCTCAAGTTTGCCATCCTTAATCCCACCAGCGGTGAAGAATTCCTCTCGGGTCTGGCTGAATGCTTCCACCTGCCCGAAGCACGGATCAAATGGAAACTTGATGGTCAGAAGCAGGAAGCACCTTTAGGTGCTGGCGCAGCCCACAGCGAAGCGCTGAATTTCATTGTTAAAACAATTCTGGCACAAAAACCAGAGCTTTCAGCACAAATCGCTGCAATAGGTCACCGTATTGTTCATGGCGGCGAAAAACTTACGCAGTCAGTGGTCATTTCTCAGTCTGTTGTGCAGGGTATCAAAGATGCATCATCTTTTGCACCACTGCATAACCCAGCGGGCCTGATTGGCATTGATGAAGCCATGAAAAACTTCCCGCACTTATCTGACAAGAATGTGGCGGTTTTTGACACGGCTTTCCATCAGACAATGCCGGAAGAGTCCTACCTTTATGCGCTGCCGTATGCCCTGTATAAAGAGCACGGCGTGCGCCGCTACGGTGCACACGGTACCAGCCACTACTATGTCACCCACGAAGCGGCAAAAATGCTGAATAAGCCGCTAGAAACGCTGAACATCATTACCTGTCATCTCGGTAACGGCGGGTCTGTTTCTGCTATCCGTAACGGTGAGTGTGTGGATACGTCTATGGGCCTGACCCCGCTGGAAGGCCTGGTCATGGGCACCCGCAGCGGCGATATCGATCCGGCCATTATCTTCTTCCTGCACGACACTCTGGGCATGAGCGTCGATGCCATTAACAAGATGCTGACCAAAGAGTCGGGGCTGTTAGGGCTGACCGAAGTCACCAGCGACTGCCGTTATGTTGAAGACAACTACGCCACCAAAGACGATGCTAAACGCGCAATGAATGTCTTCTGCCACCGTCTGGCCAAATACATTGGCAGCTATACCGCGCTGATGGACGGTCGTCTCGATGGCGTGGTCTTCACCGGCGGTATCGGTGAGAATGCGGCGATGGTGCGTGAGCTGACCCTGGACAAGCTGGCGCTGCTGGGCTTTGACATTGACCACGAGCGCAACCTGGCGGCTCGCTTTGGCAAGTCAGGTTTTATCAACAAAGAAGGCACTCGCCCGGCAGTGGTGATCCCCACTAACGAAGAGTTAGTGATTGCCCGAGATGCCGCTCGCCTTACCGCCTGATCTCCTTTCGTCGTCAGCTCCGGCTGACGGCGTTGTTTTGACACCCAGTGAAATCTGAGAGGTTCAATCGTGTCACGTACAATTATGCTCATTCCGACCGGCACCAGCGTCGGTCTGACCAGCGTTAGCCTTGGCGTTATTCGCGCCATGGAACGTAAAGGCGTTCGACTGAGCGTTTTCAAACCCATTGCACAACCGCGTGCGGGCGGCAATGCACCTGACCAGACCACCAGCATTGTGCGCAAGAGTTCAGGCATCCCGGCCGCAGAGCCGCTGCCGATGTCCCGTGTGGAATCGCTGCTGGGCTCTAATCAGCAAGACGTGCTGATGGAAGAAATTATTGCCCGCTACCACGCCAATGCGCAGGATGCTGAAGTGGTTCTGGTTGAAGGCCTGGTGCCTACGCGTAAGCACCAGTTTGCCAGCGCGCTGAACTATGAAATCGCCAAAACGTTAAACGCTGAAATCGTCTTCGTGACCGCGCTGGGTAACGATTCTCCCGCACAGCTCAAAGAGCGTATTGAACTGACACAAAGCAGCTTTGGCGGTTCGAAGAATAAAAGCATCACCGGTGTGATCATCAACAAGCTGAACGCGCCCGTTGATGAGCAGGGCCGTACGCGCCCTGACCTGTCTGAAATTTTCGATGACTCATCGAAGGCCAGCATCGCGAATATCAATCCTGACCAGCTGTTTGCCAACAGTCCCTTGCCCATTTTGGGTTGTGTGCCGTGGAGCTTCGACCTGATTGCAACCCGCGCCATTGATATGTGTCGCCACCTGAACGCCCGGATTATTAACGAAGGTGAAATTCAGACCCGCCGTGTCAAATCAGTGACCTTCTGCGCACGCAGCATCCCGCACATGCTTGAGCATTTCCGCCCGGGCTCGCTGCTGGTCACCTCGGCTGACCGCCCTGACGTGCTGGTTGCCGCCTGTCTGGCCGCGATGAACGGTATTGAGATCGGTGCCATTCTTTTAACCGGTAACTATGAAATTGACGAGCGCATCGCCAAACTGTGCGATCGCGCCTTCCAGACTGGCCTGCCGGTCTTCATGGTCAAAACCAATACCTGGCAGACCTCGCTCAGCCTGCAAAGCTTTAACCTCGAAGTACCAGTTGATGACACGCAGCGCATTGAAAAAGTCCAGGAATACGTCGCAAGTTACATTAACGCGGACTGGATCGAGTCGCTGACCGCCACGTCTGAGCGCAGTCGCCGCCTGTCGCCGCCGGCTTTCCGCTATCAGTTAACCGAACTGGCTCGCAAGGCTGGCAAGCGCATTGTTCTGCCGGAAGGGGATGAACCCCGTACCGTTAAAGCCGCAGCAATCTGTGCCGACCGCGGCATTGCGACCTGTGTCCTGCTGGGCAATCCGGATGAAATCCAGCGCGTTGCGGCAGCCCAGGGCGTTGAGCTGGGTAAAGGCATTGAGATAGTCGATCCTGAAGTGGTGCGTCAGAACTATGTTCCGCGTCTGGTCGAGCTGCGCAAAAGCAAAGGCATGACCGAGGTGGTTGCGCAGGAACAGCTGGAAGATAACGTGGTGCTGGGCACCATGATGCTGGAAAGCGGGGAAGTTGACGGGTTGGTCTCGGGCGCGGTACATACCACGGCCAACACCATTCGTCCGCCGTTACAGCTGATCAAAACCGCGCCCAACAGCTCACTGGTGTCATCCGTGTTCTTTATGCTGCTGCCGGAGCAGGTGCTGGTCTACGGCGACTGCGCGATCAACCCCGATCCAACGGCTGAACAGCTGGCAGAAATTGCCATTCAGTCTGCCGATTCAGCGAAAGCCTTCGGCATCGATCCACGCGTCGCCATGATTTCCTACTCAACCGGTAATTCAGGTGCCGGTAGCGACGTGGAGAAAGTGCGTGAAGCCACGCGCCTTGCGCAGGAAAAACGCCCGGATCTGGTGATTGATGGGCCGTTGCAGTACGACGCGGCGATTATGGAAGACGTGGCAAAATCCAAGGCGCCCAACTCGCAGGTTGCCGGACGCGCAACGGTCTTTATTTTCCCGGATCTCAACACCGGTAACACCACCTACAAAGCGGTGCAGCGTTCCGCTGACCTGATTTCAATCGGGCCAATGCTGCAGGGCATGCGTAAGCCGGTCAACGACCTGTCACGCGGCGCACTGGTAGACGATATCGTCTACACCATCGCCCTGACGGCGATTCAGTCGCAGCAGGCTGAAGGTTAATCCCTTCCCGTTGAACAAGAGCATGCAGACTGCATGCTCTTTTTTATGCCTATTGCAGCGTAACGTCGAGCGCGCGCAGGTGCTGAGGTTGCCAGGACAACGTCACTTCACTGCCCGCCGTCCAGTCGGGTGAGACCTCCGATGAGGCCATTTTCACCATAAAGTTTCCCTGACCGGCAACTTCCGTCAGCATTCTCACGTGGTCACCCAGATAGATAAACTGCTGGATTCGGGCCTGGACCGACTGATCGCCCGGTTTGGCTGCATTTACGTTGATGCGTTCAGGGCGGATACTGAGCTGTATTTTCTTGCCCGGGGAACTGGGCCGCACCTTCAGCGCATCCAGCTGGATACCGTTATCCAGCGTCACCTGATAGTAATCACCCTGCTGCCCTGACTGGGTTGCCAGCAGGCTGTTATTCTCGCCAATAAACTGCGCCACGAAGGCGTTGTCGGGCTGTTCATAAAGCTTATTCGGGCTGTCCATTTGCTGAATCATGCCGTCGTTAAAGACCGCCACCCGGTCAGACATGGTCATGGCTTCGCTCTGATCGTGAGTGACGTAAACAATGGTCAGCCCGAGCATGTTATGCAGCTGCTTAATTTCCATCTGCATGTGTTCACGCAGCTGTTTATCCAGCGCTCCCAGCGGTTCGTCCATCAGGATCAGTTTAGGTTCAAATACCAGCGCCCGCGCCAGGGCCACCCGCTGCTGCTGGCCGCCAGACATCTGTGCGGGATAACGGTCTGCCAGCGAAGTGAGTTTAATCATATCCAGCACCCGTTTAACTCGCTGGGCAATATCGGCCTTGCTCAAACGGCGAATCGACAAAGGAAACGCCAGATTTTCGGCCACCGTCATGTGGGGAAAAAGCGCGTAGTTCTGGAATACCATACCGATATCACGCTGATGCGGCGGCAACGTGTGCAAAGGTTTATCACGCAGCAGTATCTCGCCATCGGTGGGCGTTTCAAATCCTGCCAGCATCATGAGGCTGGTCGTTTTCCCGGAGCCTGACGGCCCTAACAGGGTCAAAAACTCGCCTTCTGCCACATCCAGATTGAGGTTGCGCACCACCAGCTTGTCGCCGTCGTAGCTCTTTTTGATATTCCGAAAACTGACAAAATTTCTCATGGCGTAATCTCGTAAACAGGATAAAAAAGGGTTTCGGCACGATTCATGCATCATCCTTTTGACGTGCGAATCCTGTCGGGCCTTTTTTTAGCACTACCACAACGCATTTGATTTGCACAAGCAGAATTTGACAATCTAAAAAGAAATGGCTTACAAATTTACTTTGCAGGCCATTGTATTTTATTGTCTTTTTAAATTTAACATTAAATTAACGTGACAGTTATCACAGAATCAGGCAATACCAGGGATGCGCACTGATGGTGCATCAGGGCGAGACAGACGCCACCTGCAGGTGATGTTGCAACCGGGTCAGGATAGGCGCGAACGCGGCGGGAATGGCGGCTTCGTCAACACAGGCATAACCCAGCAGCAATCCGCGCTGCGGCGTGCCCCGAAGATAATAGGACGACAGGGGACGTGTTAATACACCGCACTGTTCCAGCTCTGCGCTAAAGGCCACATCGTCAATGCTGTCCGGCAGCCTGAGAACCAGATGCAACCCCGCATTGCTGTGATGCACTATCCAGTCGGCGCCCAGCGATGTGCTAATCACCTCCACCAGCGCAGCACGGCGGCGGCTGTAAATCTGCCGCATGCGTCGTACGTGGGCCGCATAGTGCCCTTCCCGAATAAACTCCGCCAGCGTGAGTTGTACTAACCCGTAGCCGCCGCGATACAGCTCGGAGTGCGCCATTTTCATCCGTGCCGCCAGGGATTTAGGCACCACCATGTAGCTGAGCCGGATGCCGGGATACAAGGTTTTACTGAAGGTGCCCAGATAAATCACTGGGGCATCCGCCGCCAGGCCCTGTAGCGCAGGAATGGGACTTCCGGTAAAGCGGAACTCGCCATCGTAGTCATCTTCCACCACCCAACTGCCGCTGCTTTTTGCGCGCTCCAGTAATTCATGGCGCCGCTGCAGGCTCATGACCGCCCCGAGAGGATACTGGTGAGAAGGCGTCACACAGATCAGGCGAGGCACCGGGCTGTCTGGCTGCTCGGGCGGCAAAACCAGCCCCTGATCGTCAACCTGCGTGGGGATCAGCGTGACGCCGTTCACCGCCAGCACATTGCGGATCCCCCAGTATCCCGGCTCTTCGACGATAGCCCTGTCTCCCGGATCGCAAAGCATTTTCGCCAGCAGATCCAGCGACTGATGGGTTCCGGCGGTGATCAGTACCTGTTCGGGGGTGCAATTCACCGAACGGATCACCCGCAGGTAATCCGCCAGCGCCTGTTGTAACTCAACACAGCCGCCGTGGCTGGCATAGCTCAGGTTCTCAACCGGCAGCCGTCGGCTCAGGCGGAGCTGAATTTTGCGCCAGATGTCGTGCGGCATATGGCTGACGTCCGGCACACCGGGCATAAATGCCCCCCACTGATGGCTCCCGGCACCGCTGCTCGCCAGCAGGCGTGAACCCCGTCGCGACAGTCTGACGGGTTTCATCGGCGGCGTGACGGGCCTGTTCAGCGGCTCACCCGGCACCTGTTCCGGCAGCACGGTACTGACGAAGGTGCCGCTTCCGGTGCGGGTTTGTACATAGCCCTCAGACTGAAGCTGTTCATAGACTGCCAGCACGGTATTACGTGAGACAGAAAGTTCGCGAGCAAGGTCGCGGCTGGCGGGCAGTCGCGTCGCGGTGGCAATGGATCCGTCCTGAATCGCTGCCTGCAAGACATCATACAATCGCTTATTCAGCGTACCGCCGGAAAGCGAGGCCAGACGTTGTGCAAGCAGGTCACCGAGTAAGCTTCGCAAAATTGGTACCTCAAAATAAAAAAAACTGGCTCTGGATTATAAAACCCTGAAAACGCTAAAAAGCAAGGAGGCAGATTCCACTGTAACAATATGGCAACAAACACCATGAGGTCGCGTTATGAGTAACAGTGAAGTGCAGGTCCGTCGTCTCAATGCTACGCCGCGCGGCGTGGGCGTGATGTGCGATTTCTATGCGGTGAAAGCAGAAAACGCTACGTTATGGGATCACCAGGGCCGTGAAATTATCGATTTCAGCGCAGGCATTGCCGTGCTGAATACCGGACATCGTCATCCCAAAGTGATCGCCGCCATCAAAGAACAGCTCGATCATTTTACCCACACCGCGTTTCAGGTTGTGCCTTACGAAAATTATATTGCCCTGGCGGAAAAACTGAATGCGCTGGTGCCGGTAAGCGGCCCCGCCAAGACCACTTTTTTCTCCACCGGCGCAGAAGCCGTTGAGAACGCGGTCAAAATTGCCCGCGCGGCAACCGGCCGTCCCGGCGTCATCGCCTTTACGGGGGCCTTTCACGGCCGCACCAACATGACGATGTCGCTGACGGGCAAAGTGGTCCCCTACAAAACCGGTTTCGGCCCCTTTGCCAGCTCAGTATTTCACGCCCGCTACCCGAATGCACTGCATGGCTGTAGCGTCGATGACGCGCTGGAGAGTTTACAAACCATTTTCCGCTGCGATATCAGCCCGCAACAGGTTGCGGCCATTATCTATGAACCCATTCAAGGTGAAGGCGGCTTCAATGTCGCGCCGCCAGCGTTTGTGACCGCCCTGCGCACGCTGTGCGATCAACATGGCATTCTGCTGATCGCCGATGAAATCCAAAGTGGTTTTGCCCGCACCGGCAAGCTGTTTGCCAGTGAATACTATCCTGACGTGCAGCCAGACCTGATCACCATGGCAAAAAGCCTGGCGGGCGGTATGCCGCTATCGGCGGTTTCAGGGCGGGCTGACGTAATGGATGCGCCCCTGCCCGGCGGCCTGGGTGGCACCTATGCAGGAAGCCCACCGGCCATTGCCGCTGCGCTGGCCGTGCTGGAGGTCATTCGCGATGAAAACCTGTGCGAGCGCGCCCTGCTGTTAGGCGGGCAACTGACGGAAACGCTGCAGGGCGCAGGCTGTAGTGCGCTGGCAGAGGTGCGCGGTCGCGGTTCTATGATCGCGGCTGAATTCACCAACAGCGAAGGCCAACCCAGCGCAGACATCGCCAAAGCTATTCAGCAAGAGGCGCTGGACGAAGGGTTGCTGCTGCTCACCTGCGGCGTACACGGCAACGTTATTCGTTTCCTCTACCCTCTCACCATTCCGGATGCGCAGTTCCGCACGGCACTGAATCTGCTGAACCGTATCCTGGGCAAGTATTAGGTTTCGCGGGCTGACGCACCGCACGTTCCGCTGCGGGTCAGCCCCTGGCATCATGATTGCAAGGCAAACACCGGGCAGAGGAATCTGCCTGAACATAATAATTCAGGAGTTCGGGGATGATGAAAAACATAGCGGCACTGGTTCTGGCAGCGGTGGCCATCCAGGCACAGGCCGAAAATCTTACGGTGGTGTCCTTTGGGGGCACCAACAAGGACGCACAGGATAAAGCGTTTTATAAGCCTTTCATGGCCTCGGGGAAGGACAGCATTGAAGCCGGTGAATATAACGGCGAAATGGCACGCATCCGCGCAATGGTTGAAACCAAACAGGTCGGCTGGGATGTTGTAGAACTTGAAACCCCGGAACTGGAGCGGGGCTGTGAAGAAGGGCTGTTTGAAACCCTGGACTGGAGCAAGTTAGGCAACAAAGCCGACTTTGCAAAGGGGAGCGTGAGCGAATGTGGTGCGGGCTTCTTCGTCTGGTCTACCGTACTGACCTACGATGGCAACAAGCTCAAAACCGCCCCCACCAGTTGGGCAGATTTTTGGGATGTGAAAAAATTCCCCGGCAAACGCGCCCTGCGTAAGAGCGCGAAATACACGCTGGAAATCGCGCTGATGGCGGACGGCGTGAAGCGAGAAGACGTTTACAAGGTGCTGGCAACCCCGGCGGGCGTCGATCGTGCCTTCAGGAAACTGGATGAGCTAAAGCCGAATATTCAGTGGTGGGAATCGGGAGCGCAGCCCCTGCAGTGGCTGGTTTCAGGCGACGTGACGCTGGCATCGGCCTATAACGGCCGCATCGGCACCGCTCAGGCAGAAGGTCATAATTTCAAAATCGTCTGGGACGGTAACCTGTACGACTTCGATAACTGGGCGATTGTGAAAGGCTCAAAGCACCAAGCGCTGGCAGAGAAATTTATCGCCTTCTCGCTGCAGCCCGAGAACCAAAAAGTGTATGCCGAAAATATTCCTTATGGCCCCGCCAATATCAAGGCAGGCAAACTGCTGACGGCCGATCGTCTGGCTCAGTTGCCAACGGCGCCGGAAAACATGGCCAAAGCCGTTCAGGTTAACGCCACATTCTGGCTGGAACATGGCGAAGAGCTGGAACAGCGTTTTAACGCCTGGGCCGCGAAATAACCCACTGCCGGACCCGCTCCGGCAGCCCCCTTTCAGGAGATCGGCATGAGTCAAAACCCCGTGATGAATTCAGCGCCCGTCAGACGTACGGAAGGCGCGTTCAGTCTGCGCCAGCAATTTAACCGGGCTGGTTGGTTAAAAACACAACGCTCCCTGTTTTTAGTTGCTCCGTTACTGATTTTCGTCGTGGTGTGCTTTTTGTTCCCCATCGGCTCTATTCTCAGTATGAGCGTCAATAACCCTGAGCTTCACGACGCACTTCCGCAAACCAGCCAGGCCCTGGCTAAATGGAACGGCAAGGCGCTGCCGGATGAAAGCCTGTTTGCCACGCTGGCGAAGGAAGTCAGCGCGGCGCGCGAGCAGGGCCAGATCTCTGGCATTGCGAAGCGATTGAGTTATGAAGACAATGCGTTTCGTCGCCTGATCCTGGCCGTGCCCCGCCAGGCCCCCGAGGATGGGGTTAACGTCAAAGCCACCCTCATTGATAAGCAGCCCCTGTGGGGCGAGCTGTCTACCTGGCAAACCCTCAAGCGCGTAGCCAAACCCTATACCAGTTATTACCTGCTGTCAGTGTTTGACCACAAGGTTGATGCAAAGACCGGCGACATCGTCGCGCAGTCCCCCGATCAGGCGCTTTATGTGAACGTTCTGCTACGTACGCTGTGGATGGCGACCGTGGTCACCTTGCTGTGCGTGGGCCTGGGCTATCCGCTGGCCTACTGGCTGGCGAAGCAGCCGTCCAACCGCGCCAACCTGCTAATGATTATGGTGCTGTTGCCCTTCTGGACCTCATTGATCGTGCGTACCGCCAGCTGGATTGTCCTGCTGCAGTCAGGAGGATTAATTAACCGGACGCTGATGGCGACAGGGCTCATCGACAGTCCGCTCACGCTGGTGTTCAACCGGGTCGGCGTGTACATCTCTATGACACATATCCTGCTGCCCTTCATCGTGCTGCCCTTGTATGCCGTCATGAAAGGGATTTCTCCCAGCTATGTCCGGGCGGCCGTGTCGCTGGGTGCCCATCCCTTTGTGGCCTTCTGGCGCGTCTATGTCCCGCAGACCTATGCCGGGATGACCGCAGGCGCGCTGCTGGTGTTCATGATGGCGATTGGCTATTACGTTACGCCAGCGCTGTTGGGCGGGCCGGACGATCAAATGGTCAGCTACTTTGTCGCCTTTTTTACCAACAGCACCATGAACTGGGGCATGGCCGCCGCCCTGGGGAGCCAGTTGCTGATTATCGTGACGTTGCTGTATGTGGTGTATTCACGTGTCACCCGGACGTCATCCGAGGCGGCAGTACGTTAAGGAGCAAATGATGAAACAACAAGGTTCGACGTTGCTGCGGGTCTGGCGTTACCTGTTTAATTTTTACGGCGCAGCGGCACTGCTGTTTTTGATTGTGCCTGTTCTGGTCATTGTGCCGCTGTCGTTTAACGAAAGTTCGTTTCTGAGCTATCCGCTAAGTGGCTTTTCGCTGCGCTGGTACGAGGCCTTTTTTCACTCGAAGGAGTGGATAGGTGCGTTAATGAACAGCCTGCTGGTTGCGCCGCTAGCCACGCTACTGGCTAGCGTACTGGGCGTGCTGGCCGCCATGGGCCTGGTGCGCGGCGAGTTTCGCGGCAAAGGTCTGGTGATGGCAATCATTATCTCTCCCATGGTGGCGCCCGTCGTGATCATCGCCGTTGGCATGTTTTTCTTCTTTGCCAAACTGTCACTGCTGAACAGCTACCTCGGGCTGGTGTTAGCCCATGCCCTGTTGGGCGTTCCTTTTGTGGTGATCACAGTGGTCGCCGTACT
The DNA here is from genome assembly GCF_000710035.2 of Pantoea ananatis LMG 2665. Taxonomy (GTDB): domain Bacteria; phylum Pseudomonadota; class Gammaproteobacteria; order Enterobacterales; family Enterobacteriaceae; genus Pantoea; species Pantoea ananatis. The sequence continues at coordinate 778,906 of NZ_JMJJ01000005.1, forward strand.
GAAAAGCTACGACACCAATCTGACGCGGGCCGCTGCCAGCCTCGGTGCCTCTCCGCTGCTGGCGTTTCGAAAAGTCACCCTGCCGCTGATTGCACCGGGCGTTTTTTCCGGGGCACTGTTCGCGTTTGCCACCTCATTTGATGAAGTTGTCGTGACGCTGTTTCTTGCCAGCCCAACGCAGCGGACGCTGCCGATTCAAATGTTTGCCGGTATTCGTGAAAACCTCGATCCCACTATCGCGGCCGCCGCCACAATCATGATTGCGGCTTCGCTCCTGTTACTGATCGTCATGGAAGTCCTGCGGCGGCGCGGGGAAAAGATGCGCCAGCCACAGCCGGTTTAGATAACAGTCAGCAAACCGGTTCAGGTTGTTAAACCGCCCACAGGGTTAACGTGTGGGCGGTTGTCTGATCTGGACAGTGCGCACCCAGCCCCTGTCAGCCTGGTCATGGGCAAAATCACGTCAGGGGCTGAACGGGCGGTACCACCACAGTTTGTTGAAACGGGCCAGCATGCTGTGCCGCATGTTCTACGGCACGCGCCACGTCGTTGAGCGTAAACGGCGTTATCGTCCAGTGGTGAAGATCGAACTGCCCCTGCTGAATCAACTGAATTAATTTATGGCTGTCGGCACGTTCGTACATCCACTGCCCTTTGATCGTCACCAGGTTACGCATGATCCAGGGATAAGGCAGAGACAGCGGTTCTCCGCCCAACATCCCGACGCCGCCCATTAACACCGCCCGTCCGTAAGGCCGAACGCTCATGACCGCCGTACGCACCGCAGAGGCTGGCGCGGCGGGCGGAAGAAAATCCAGCACCATATCGATAAAGCCGCCCGCCGCCTGACAGGCTGCGAGATCCGTCTGCTCATCCCCTGTCAGGCGCACCGGAATAACCCGTGGACCAAAGCGCGCAACCAGATCCTGCAGTATCGCCGTATTGCGCCCCGTCGCAATGACCTTGCCTGCACCCATGGCCAACGCAATAGCCACGGCACTACTGCCAAAATTGCCAGTTGCGCCGCTCACCAGCAAGGTTTCCCCCGGCTCAAACCGACCAGCCTGCAATCCGCCATAGGCGATAAGCAGTGTATTAACCACGCACCAGGCCCTGGCATCATCTAGGGCCATCTCGCCCAGCGGTAAGGCATTCTCGGTGGGAATGCGGATTTTTTCGGCAAAGGATCCGTTACGATGATATTGCTGCAGTGCCAGGCCGCCTCCACCGCGTGCACTCCAGCCCTGCAGAACGATGTCAGGCATTAACGCACTGTCGCGCGATCTGACGGTAGGATCGCAAAAAACCCACATCCCTTTTTTCAGTTGGGTCGCGTCCGGGCCGGTTTCCAGCACTTTTCCCACGGCACCGCAGCCCGGTATGGCGGGCAGATCCAGTAAATAATGGCGCTGGCCGGAAAATACCTCATTGGTGTAACTCAGCACTGGGGCAGCGACAACCTCGACAAGGACCTCACCTGAACCGCAAACCGGTTCGGGCACATCCGAATAAACCAGGGGTTCGCCCCACGCTTTCAGAACGACAGCTTTCATTTTTCTCTCCTCACCTATCACAGGAGGTTGTAGTCTAGAGCGCCTAAAAGGGGTTATTCAGTGTCTGCCTTATCCCAGGACCCGCCACGCCCAGTCAGAGAGAAAACATGTCACTTAATAAGAATGTGGGTCTGTTTCTTCGAACGGTCAGAGAAACGACCTCGCCTGAGAAAGCCAAAATTCAGTCCAGTAAACCGAGGCGCACGCCGGGGTTACGTCGGGAAGAAGTGGCTGAACGCGCGGGCATCAGCGTTGACTGGTACACGCGCATTGAACAGGGCCGGGCCAATGCCGTGACCCACGAGACGCTGGAAAGGCTGGCAGATGCGCTGTCAATGAGCGACGACCAGGCGCAACACCTGCACAGGCTGGCAGCAGAGATAGCGACGACTGACATCACCAGCAACCTGCCTTCTTCGCTTCAGCTTATCGTTCAGCAGCAGCCGCTTCCTACCTACATCACCAATACGCTGCTGGATGTTTTGTGCTGGAATGCGCCGCTTGCGACGCTGCTGACCGATTTTGACGACCTGATGCCCGAATACCGCAATATCTTATGGTTTATGTTTAATCATCCCGCAGCGCGCATAAACTTTGGCGAACGCTGGCACGATGAAGCAGAAAAGCTGGTTGCGCGTTTTCGCGTCCGTGTCGATCTGGAAAACGGCCATCCCCGGTTCCAGGCCAGGATCAGCCAACTGCTGCAGAACAGCGATTTCAAAGCGCTGTGGGACCAGTATCGGGTCATCAGCGGCAATGAAGGCATCAAGCAGTTCTCAGCTGAAGGGGGCGCGCTGAAAACCTGGCGTTATCACAGTTTTTATCTGCACGACTTTCCGGGGCTGAGAATGGTGACCTATGTGCCCTGCGCCTCTTCACCTGGCGCTGAAGATGACGCGCGACGTTGACTCATAGCCGCTTTCTCATTCTGGCAGGTCGAATAGTTACATGCGCCCTGTCCGACGCGGCTGCGCAAGGTGTGCCCTGGCACGGCGAGCGATCGACAAAAGGCGGGAAGTTGATCATCAGGCGAATGAGGCGGCGATCAACGCCGCGTGCCCGCTTTGCGAACGGCCACGACCGCCCGCAAAGCTAACAGAAGGTATCAGTGACTGTTTTCGTTGTTGCGGCTCAGCCAAAGGGATAAGGCTTTGAGTGAATCATCGGTAAACTCATCACAGCGGGCGGTGATTTCATCCGGGGTCATCCAGAAAATTTCATCCACTTCTTCTTCCTGCATAGCAAAGGGGCCGTGCGACACACAGCTGAATAATCCCCCCCAGACGCGGCAATGCTCATCTTCAAAATAGAATTTGCCATGTTCTGCAAAAGGCACATCCGCAATGCCCAGCTCCTCTTCGGCTTCACGCCGCGCCGATTCAAGCATGTCTTCGCCACTCTGCACTACGCCGCCAGCCGTCGCATCCAGTTTGCCTGGCATAAAATCTTTGATTTCAGTACGGCGCTGAACCAGTATTTTCCCCATACCGTCATGAACCACGATATAGGTCGCGCGGTGACGTAAGCATTGCGCGCGCATCTGCGCACGCGTGGCCTGTGCAACGACTTCATTCTCTTCGCTTACGATATCGACCCATTCGATTTCGCCACCAGCAGTTTGATCCACCATCCGTAACCCTTTCCTGTTTAGCGTGTCTTTATGCACGCGCTGTTTGCCACACCTATATCATAGTGTGTCGTAAGGTAATCACTTATGACAACTTGAGCAAGCGCCGATCGCTAGCGATTTTTGCCGCTTTCCGTTAGCCATAACTGTACTGATGCCCGCTGCCATTGAAACTCAGCATAGTGCTGCAAACGTGCAGGCAAGGTATCGCCATGCAGCGCCAGTCGATTAAGCATGACAGCCAAATCGGTATCTGCAATGCACCACTCACCAAATAAATTTTGCTGACGTTCTGGCAACAGGCGCTGAACAGCGGCAATCAGTTTTTCGGCGGCCTCAACGGCTGCAGGCGACAAGGGCGCAAAGCGCTCACCGGCAAATAACACCTCGGTAGGGCGCTCCTGGCGAATGGGCATCAGATCGCTGCGCAGCCAGGCCTGAATTTGCCGGGCGCGGGCGCGTTTCTCGCGATCTTTGGGATAGAGGCGTTCAAATTCAGGGGCAGCAAAACGCTCTTCGAGGTATTCGCAGATGGCCGATGATTCACTCAGCATAAAGTCATCGACCTGTAAGGTCGGGACGCGGCAGGTTAAGGACAGATCGCGATAGGCCTCAGCACGCTGCTGGTTTTGCGATAAATCGATACGCTTTACGCTAAAAGGCACCCCTTTTTCGCTGAGCGCAACATAAGCCGACATGACATAAGGACTAAAGAAAGATGAATCTGACCACAGGGTGATGGAGGGGTAATTCATCTGCTACCTCAAATAGCTGACAGGGGTGCATCATCTTTACCGATTTTTATTTCTGAAAACAACCAGGCGCTGGTCCGATGTTTGCGCTCAACTGACTAAATTACGAAGCGGCTCACGCCACACGGGTACGACTCTTCTATGATGAAGTAAGCAAAAAATAAAAATTCAGACGGAGCCGCACTATGCATATCTTAATTACCGGTGGAACCGGGCTTATTGGCCGCCATCTTATTCCACGTCTGCAACAGCGTGGCGACACGGTCAGCGTGGTCACGCGCGACGTTGCCGCTGCACGAGACATGCTGGGGGAAGATATCGCGCTCTGGTCAGGCCTGGCGCAACAGCACTCGCTGAATGGCGTGGATGCCGTTATCAACCTGGCCGGTGAACCCATCGCGGATAAACGCTGGACAGAGGCCCACAAACGGCAACTGTGCGAGAGCCGCTGGCAGATAACGGAGCGCATTGCCTCCCTGATTAACGCCAGTACCACGCCACCGCGCGTCTTGATTTCGGGATCGGCAACGGGCTTTTATGGCAACACGGGCGACGTGGTATTAACCGAGGACGATCCCGGACAGAACGAGTTCACCCACGAACTTTGCGCGCGCTGGGAACAGCTGGCGCTAACCGCGCAGAGTGAGCGCACCCGCGTCTGCCTGCTGCGTACCGGCGTCGTGCTGACGCGAGAAGGCGGCGCGTTGAGTAAAATGAAGCTGCCGTTTAAGCTGGGAATTGGTGGCCCGATTGGCAGCGGCAAACAGTATATGCCGTGGATCCACATTGATGACATGGTCAGCGGCATTCTGTGGCTGCTCGACGATGATGCCTGTAGCGGCCCTTTTAACATGGTTGCGCCCTATGCCGTGCGCAATGAGCAGTTTGCCGCTACCCTGGGTGAGGTGATGCACCGCCCGGCTTTCATGCGCACGCCCGCCAGTGCCATCAAGCTGATGATGGGAGAATCGTCTGTACTGGTGCTGGGTGGGCAACATGTGCTGCCAAAACGGCTGGAGGCGTCGGGTTTTCGCTTCCGCTGGTATGAGCTGCAGAATGCATTACAGGATGTGGTGAAAAGCTGAGGATCAGGGGAGCACTCGCTCCCCTTCGCTTTTTTACTGAGAGGTGACCGCGGTTTTCGACTTCACCGTGGAACGCAGCGCGCCGTGATTCGGTTGCGGTACGCGGATGATAAACGTCAGCACACCGGCAAACACATACAGGCAGGTGTAAGCCCAGACCACGCCGACGATATCAAAGAACGGCAGCATCATGGAGGCGATAGCGGGCGCAACAAAATTGCTCATGCCTGCGGACAGGTTATACACCGAGACGGCCGCGCCCTGATGATGGGGCTCCAGCGTAGGGAAAACCGCCGTCATGGGCACAAAGGCCGCCACGAAAATGCCCAGCATCACGGCAGGAATCAGGGCGACCAGGAAATTGTGACCGGCATAGACAGGCAGGTAATAGAACGCCAGGCTGGAGATCGCCATGCCGAGGCAGCCAAACCAGCGCACCTGGCGAATCCAGCCAATACGTTCACCCATGATGCCCCAGAAGATATTGGTAAAAATGGTGACGAAAAAGAACACCGCCCAAATCTGCAGCCACTCTGAGAGCGTAAACCCAAGCCGATCCACAAACAGCAGCGGCATAATGATGGCAAAGCCAAACAGCGACAGCGTATTAATAATGCGGATCAGACAGGCGTAAAACACATGCTGGTTGGTGAACAGGATAGTCACCGCACGCGACATTTCCGTCATTTTTTCCCGCAGGGGTAAGTTGACGCGAGAACGATCGACCGGCACGTTGCGCAGGCTAAAATAGGCCAGCAAGCCGCCGCAGGTTACCCAGCCAATCGCCAGCCAGAGCGTGCCGGTTTCACCAATGGAAGGAATGATCAGGCTGGGCAGATAGCTCCCGACCACGCCGATGCCTACCGAATACATCGCCCAGAACCAGCCCGTGGCAGCCGCCAGCCGTTCCCGTGGCAGCACCTGCACCAGCAGCAACATAAATGAGTAGATAAACAGCGGATAGGCCAGGCCACGGATACCGTAAAACAGCAGCATAAGAGGATAATTGCGCATCCCCAGCCCCAGGCTCATAAACAGGGCATGCATGACAACCCACAAGATAAAACCGATCAGCATAGCGCGCTGCGGCGTAATCAGCTCCGCCACCACACCGGATGCCCAGGCGGCCAGCGCCACCGCTAAACCGTAAAAGGTAAACACCAGCGCCGACTGCCCCGGCGTGAATCCCATATCGGTAATATGGCGTGACAGGAACGCCATCTCGAAACCGTCACCTGCCATAAAAACAGCGATGGCGACAAATCCCCAGATCAGATGTTTGGGCAAGCCAAACCAGTACGCAGTAGAGTGCATGACGATCGTCCTTCTCTGTTTGGTTACAGGTTAATCAGGCCAGCGAACGGGACTGAGAGTGTTGACGGTAAAGCTCACGGAACTGAGCCAGCCGTTGCTGCAGCCCCTGACGAACCTCAGGATTTGGCAGGAAGCGCGCCTGTATCGGGGGTTTAAGACACACCTGCGCTTCATCACCGCCCGCAGCCAGCCAGGCCAGGCGCGCCGCGCCCAGTGCACCGGATGCGCTGGCGGGATGCGTCACGACAGGCAGCGTCAGCACATCGGCGATCAGTTGCGCCCACAGGCTGCTGCGCGCGCCGCCGCCGGTCAGGCTGAACTGGGTAATGGCACGCCGTCCTTCCCCTAAGACGGTCAGGCCGTCGGCCAGGCCAAAGGCTACGCCTTCGAGCACCGCATAGCCCAGTAAGGCACGCTGGGTTTCGTGCCGCAGATAAAAAAACGCGCCCGTCGCATCAGGATCGTTGTGCGGAGTACGTTCTCCAGAGAGGTAAGGCAAGAAAAGCGGGGCCTGCTGTTTTTGTGCCGGACCCAACGCAGCAATCTCTTCCAGCAGTTGGTTTTCACTGACCGAGAGCAACTGGCACAGCCAGCGCAGGCAGCTTGCGGCGCTGAGCATGACGCTCATCTGGTGCCAGCGGTCAGGCAGCGCATGGCAGAAAGCGTGCACGCCTGACTGCGGATCGGCCTGCAGCCGGTCATTAACCACAAAGATGACGCCAGAGGTGCCAAGTGAAATAAACGCATCGCCAGGATTCACGGCGCCCACGCCAACCGCCGAGGTGGCATTATCCCCGCCGCCGCCTGCAATGATGACCGACGAGGAGAGCCCCCATTCGTCGGCAATCGCCGGCCGTAACGTGCCGCTGACGGCATTCCCTTCGACGAGTGCAGGCATCTGGTCACGACGCATTCCCGTTGCGGCCAGCAGTGCCGCTGACCAGTCGCGTTTGGCGACGTCCAGCCATAAGGTGCCCGCGGCATCCGAGGGATCGGTGACAAAGCGCCCGGTCAGGCGCCAGCGCAGGTAATCTTTTGGCAATAACACTTTGCTAATGCGACGAAAGCAGTCAGGCTCGTGCCGGGCCACCCAGCACAGCTTTGGGGCCGTGAAGCCCGGCATGATCATATTGCTGCTAAGGTGCATGATTTCGGGATGATGCTGACCCAGCCAGTGGCATTCTGCCGCGCTGCGTGTGTCATTCCACAGAATGCAGGGCCGTAAAACCTCACCCTGCTCATCCAGCAGCACCGCTCCGTGCATTTGTCCTGACAGCCCAATCGCCTCTATCGCAGACCAGGCCAGAGGTGCCTGCTGACGCAGACGCGTGATGACCTGATGGCAGGCGCGCCACCAGTCATGCGGGTCCTGCTCTGCCCAGTGCGGATGGGGGCGCTGCACGGCCAGGGCGGCATGTTCCGATGCCACGATCTCGCCCTGCGCATTCACGATCAGCGCTTTAAGCTCAGAGGTGCCGATATCGATACCCAGATACATATTCGCCCCCTAAACCACGGCCAGCGGTTGTTCTGGCTGGACTTGCCACGTTTCCAGCCCGGCGACGGTGGTGCTAAGCCGCGCATGAAAATCCTGTGATGTGGCCAGCTCAGCAAACAGGGACGTCTGGGTCATATAAGCCTGTAACGGATCGGCATGGGCAAACCACTGCTGTACCACTTCAGGTTGCAGCACGCCATCCTGATAGTCATAAGGCAGCTCGCCACTGGCCCAGCGTTGCAAAAACAGATAGAACAGCGCCGGGAGCACCAGGCTGGCCGCAGGCGGCGTGCCGCGCTGATAGCATTCCCGCAGCGTCGGCGTCACCATGGCGGGGATTTTTGACAGACCGTCAGCCGCCACCCGTTGGTTGGTATCTTTTATCCACGGATTGCTAAAGCGGGACAGAACAACATCCCGATACTCCGCCAGGTTGAGCGGGCTGGGTGAAAGTGAAGGTATGACATCCTGTGAGACATATTCCCATGCCATCTGGTGGATGGCTTTCTGCCGGGTGCTTTCATCAATGTAAAGCAAACCGATAAGCGTGCCCGCCCAGGCAATGGCGCTGTGGGTGGCGTTGAGAATACGAATCTTGGCTTCTTCCCAGGGCAACACCGACTCGACCAGCTCGACGCCCACCTGCTCCAGCGCCGGACGCCCGGCAATAAAATCGTCTTCGATCACCCACTGGATAAAGGACTCCGCCATCACCGGCACCGCATCATCTTTACCGGTTGCCGCCTGAACGCGCTCCGCGACGTCAGGCGTGGGACGCGGGGTGATTCGATCCACCATGGTATTCGGCGAGGTGGTGTTATCACGCACCCAGGCGGCCAGCTCATCTGCCCCTTTTGCCGCAAGGAAGGCCAAAAAACCCTGACGGAAACGCTCACCGTTATGGCGCAGATTGTCGCAGTTCAACAGGGTCACGGGCGCCCCACCGTTGACGACGCGTGCCGTCAGGATGCGCGCCAGCGCGCCATACAAGGTTCGCGCCTCGCCATTCAGATCCGCCTGGATATCGGGCTGCTGCAGGTCAAGCTCATGTTCCGGTGTTAAATAGTAACCCGCTTCGGTCACGGTGAAGGCGATCACCCGGGTGCATGGATCGGCACCCTGCTGCACCAGCGCGCTGATCTCTTTGTCCCACGGCAGAATTTGCCGAATGGAGGTAATGGTCTCGTAGTGACGCTCGCCCTCAGGCGTGACCGTCTCCAGCACATATTCCCCTTGCTGGGCGGTTAGCTGCGTCAGTAACGGCGTTGCGTCATCGCGGATATTGCCCAGCGCGATATGCCAGCGGCTGTCGCCCTGCTGCATCAGGCGGTGCAGATACCATGCCTGATGGGCACGATGGAAAGAGCCTGCGCCGATATGCATCCAAACTGATGGTGTCATCATGACCTCTTTAGGCATTTGTTTAAATTAAGGGCATTTGCCCGATGCACATATGTTAATCAGAGGTAACGTCGAGGTTCTGTGATTAATTTCACATTTAAGACATTGGCCCGTTAATTGAGCTTTTGCCCTGATAGGCTTTTAAACAGATTGCGCGATAAAATGGCGATCCGCAGAGAAGGGAATGGCGCAATGAACAAAGAAGAGAAGAAACAGGAGTTGGCGGCGCGTGCCGCCTGGATGTATTACGTCGCTGGGTTAACACAGCAGGAGATCGCCCGGGCACTGGGATTGTCGCGCCAGGTGGCCCAGCGTTTGATTTCCGGGGCGCGTGAAATGGGCATGGTCAGCGTAAAGATCGCCCACCCCGTGACGCACTGCCTGCGTCTGGCGCACGACGTGCAGGAGAAATTTGGCCTGCAGCACTGCCGCGTGGTGCCTTCCGGCGATCTGGACGACAATGCCATACAGCAAATGCTGGCGGTAGAAGGCGCAGAGGTGATGTCGCAGTTTATCAATAACGACGAGCCGCAGGTGTTTGGCATCGGTTCGGGAAAAACCCTGCGTGCCATTATTGATGCGCTTCCCTGGGTTGAACGACCGCAGCATCACTGTGTTTCCATGATTGGGGCCATCGCCCGCGACGATTCAGGCACCCGCTACGACGTGCCGCTTAAGCTGTCTGAAAAAATGCAGGGCAAGTATTTCTTCATTCCCGCCCCGCTGTTCGCCGACAGCCCAGACGATAAGCAGATGTGGTGCCAGCATCAGGTCTATCAGCGCGTGGTCAACCGTGCACGACAGGCCCACGTCACCTTTTTGGGAATTGGGGAGGTCAATCCCGGCTGCCCGCTCCATGCCGAAGGCTTTATCACAGACAGCCAGGTGCAGGCGCTGAATGCGCGCGGCGTGGTCGGTGAAATGCTCGGTCATTTCTTCAATCAGCAGGGCGAACGCGTGTTAGGGGAAACCGATGCGCTGTTAACCAGCGTGGCGCTGGAAAGCCAGACGACGCGCAATATCATCGGCTTTGCCGGCGGGGAGCGAAAATATGCCGCTATTCAGGCGGCGTTGAACGGCGGCTGGATATCGGGCCTGGTGACCGATGAAGCCACCGCCGTGCGCCTGCTGAATAACCGATAGCTTGCCTACTTAAGCGATCCCTTCAGGAACTGCTGTAAGCGCGGGCTCTTGGGCTGACCAAATAATTCAGCCGGTGGCCCCTGCTCCTCAATTTTCCCCTGATGCAGGAAAATGACGTGGCTGGAGACGTGACGGGCAAATTCCATTTCGTGCGTGACCACCACCATGGTTTTCCCCTCTTCGGCCAGCTTCTGCATAATACGCAGCACCTCACCGACCAGCTCAGGATCCAGGGCTGAGGTGGGCTCATCAAATAACAGCACCTCCGGCTCCATCGCCAGCGCGCGGGCAATGGAGACGCGCTGCTGCTGCCCTCCCGAGAGATGGACGGGATATTTTCCCTGCGCCCGCTCGTCGATGCCGACCTTGTTCAAATAGGTAATCGCGCGCTCACGTGCCTGCGCTTTACTCAGGCCTAGCACCTGAATCGGCGCTTCCATAACGTTTTCCAGCACCGTCATGTGGCTCCACAGGTTGAAATGCTGAAAGACCATGGTCAGACGGGTACGAAGCAGGCGCAGCTGCTCCTTGTCTGCCACCTTCAGTTGGCCGTCCGTATCGCGTACCAGGGTAATAGCGGTGTTGTTGACCACAATGGTGCCTTCACTCGGCTTTTCGAGGAAGTTAATACAGCGCAGAAAGGTACTTTTCCCGGAACCCGACGAGCCAATAATACTGATGACATCGCCCGCATTGGCGTTCAATGACACACCTTTTAATACTTCATGTTCACCGTAACGTTTATGCAGGTCGGTGACGCTTAATTTGTTATCAGCCATAGTCTTACTCAATGCGATGAAGAAGGTTTCACGTGCGCCAGCCAACGACGTTCCGCAAGACGAAACAGGCTAATCAGCACGTAAGAAATAATCAGGTATAACACGGCCGCAATGCCGAACGCGGTAAAGGGCTGATAGGTTGCCGCGTTAATGTCCCTGGCGATTTTCAGCAAATCAGGCACGGTTGCGGTAAAGGCCAGTGCGGTAGAGTGCAGCATCAGTATGACTTCGTTGCTGTAAACCGGTAAGGCCGTGCGCAGTGCAGAAGGCAAAATAATGCAGCGATACAGTTTAAAGGTCGAGAAGCCATAGGCTCGCGCCGCTTCGATTTCACCGTGTGGCACGGCACGAATCGCCCCGGCAAAAATTTCCGTGGTGTAAGCGCAGGTATTAAGGGTAAATGCCAGTAGCGTACAGTTCAGGCCGCTGCGGAAAAACGCATTCAGTAGCTCTGTGCCTTTCACGATTTCCAGCGTATACATGCCGGAATAGAACACCAGCAGTTGCACATAGAGTGGCGTACCGCGAAACACATAGGTAAAGAGCCACACCGGCAGGCTAATAAAACGATTGGGTGATACACGCGCAATCGCCAGCAACACGGCCATGCAGCCGCCCAGTACGACCGAGACAATCAGCAGCCATAGCGTAATCGCCACGCCTGTGAAGCGATAACCGTCTGTCCAGAGCAGCGACTTCCAGTATTCGTGAATAATCTCGATCATAGCTCCGCCCTCTTCACGCCGACCGTGTAGCGGCGATTGAGCCACCAGAGAATGCCGTTAGACAAGGTGGTAAAGACCAGATAAATCACGCCCGCCACGATAGCAAAATAAAACGGCTGCCAGGTGCTTTTACCTGCCAGCTGCGTGGCTTTTACCACATCCTCCAGCCCCAACAGGGAAACCAGCGCCGTGGCTTTCAGGATCACCTGCCAGTTATTACCGATGCCGGGCAGCGCGTAGCGCATCATCGCCGGGAACAGGATACGGCGGAAAACCTGCGAACCGGTAAAACCAAACGCCGTGGCGGCTTCAATCTGCCCTTTTGGCACCGCCATAAAGGCGCCACGGAAGGTTTCGGTAAAATAGGCGCCATAGATAAAGCCCAGGGTGATGATGCCGGCCACCATGGGATCGATATCGAACTGGGCCAGGCCAAGCGCATCGGTGAGATGGTTGAGAGCGATCTGCAGGCCGTAGAAAATCAGCAGCATTAGAACGAGGTCGGGCACGCCACGAATCAGCGTCGTGTAGCCCTCAAAAATCAGTGACAGCAGGCGATTGCGCGACAGCTTCGCGCCTGCGCCAATCAGACCCAGGATCACCGCCAGCAGCACCGAGCTCAGGGCGAGCTCAAGCGTGACCAGCGTGCCTTTTAAAATGACATCAGAGTAGCCATACAACATGGAAAAGGTCCTGTCGTGGGGTGGAAACGACGCTGCGCCGTCGTGCAGACGGGCAGCGCAGCTTCTGTTCTCGCATAGCCGATGACACAGGGTTGCTCCGACCAGAGAGATCGGGACAACCCAGGGCTTATTCTGTTATGCGAACAACAGAGGCGAGGACGACAGATCAGTCACCGTACACGTTGAAATTAAAGTATTTCTTCGCAATTTTGTCGTAGGTACCGTCTTTACGCATTGATTCAAATGCTTTGTCGATGGCCGCTTTCAACTCGGTATCGTCTTTACGTAATCCCATACCGGTTCCGACACCGAAGATTTTATCGTCTTTCACGGCCGGACCTGCGAACGCATAGCTTTTACCGACAGGCTGTTTCAGGAAGCCTTCGGCGGCCTGAACTTCGTCCTGGAAGGCGGCGTCAATGCGGCCGGCGGTCAGATCCTGATAGACCAGATCCTGGTTGGCATAAGGCGTTACGGTTACGCCTTTTGGACGCCAGTACTCATTCGCGTAGGTTTCCTGAGTAGTGCCCTGCAGCACGCCGATGTTTTTGCCTTTCAGCGCCTCAGGCGTCGGCTCGATTTTTGATCCTTTCGGCGCGACTAAGCGTGCGTTAGCGGCATACAGTTTGTCTGAGAACGCAATCTCTTCCTGACGTTTAGCGGTGATGGATAGCGAGGAGATGATGGCATCGATTTTCTTCGCTTTCAGCGACGGAATCAGCGCATCAAAATCGCTTTCTACATAGGTACACTTGGTCTGGATACGTTTACAGATTTCGTTAGCCAGGTCGATATCAAAACCAACCAGCTGTCCTTGCGCGTTTTTCGACTCAAACGGCGGATATGTTGGGTCAGTGCCGACACGAATCGAGGTCGGTACTGCTGCAAATACGCTGGCCGCACTGGACAGGCCCAACATTAAAGAAAGAGCCAGAACACGCTTCTTCATAGATTACCCTCAAGTAAATTGCTTATTGTTATGTGATGCATGATGTGTGTTTGCGACGAACACTGCCTTTTCCTGTGCATGTTTCATGCCAGTTCTACAGTTTTGCCGTCTGCCCAGCCGCCCGTTTGGTGACGAAAAGACTGGGTTTGTGAAAGGAATATATCAGTGATGTCGCAGAGAAAAAGCGATGTTGTGAACTTTTAGTTCAAGAAATGCAGGAACAGTGATCGCTCCCGCGTTTCTGCACCAAATAAGGGCGAAAGAACACGCTTATGCACCTTGCCAGCGCACAAACAAGTCCTGCGGTAGTTCAATATCAAACTGATCAATGACCCGATTAACGGTCTGATCGACAAGCTGCTCGATAGTGGTTGGACGGTGGTAAAACGCCGGCACCGGCGGCATGATGATGGCCCCCAGTTCGGCCGCGGTCGTCATCATGCGCAGATGACCAATATGCAGCGGGGTTTCACGTACGCACAGGACCAGTTTACGCTGCTCTTTCAGCACCACGTCTGCTGCGCGCGTCAGCAGCGAGTCGCTGTAGCTGTGAACAATACCGGACAGGGTTTTCATTGAGCACGGCAGGATCACCATGCCCAACGTTTTGAACGACCCGGAGGAGATACTGGCGGCAATGTCCCGCACGTCATGAACCACGTCTGCCAGCGCCTGGACGTCCCGCAGGCTGTAGTCGCTTTCCAGGCTCAGCGTCTGACGTGCCGCATGGCTGATGATCAGATGGGTTTCCACGTCGCTGATCTGCTGCAAGACCTGCAATAGCCGGACGCCATAGATCACGCCGCTTGCGCCCGAAATACCAATAATGAGTCGTTTCATCGTTCAACCTTGCAGTGGCAAAGTGCACCATAATAGCGCAGACCGGCAGAAAACACAGAGGGCGGGATAAATCCCGCCCTCCTTTTTGCATTCAGGTTCGCTTACCCTTCGTTATGCAGCTCGAGGTTTTCGACTTCGTTTTGACGGGCGATGGCTTTCGCATCGTCGTTACGCAGGGATTCCAGATATTCAAGATAGCCCTGATCGACGTCTTTCGTCACGTAGATGCCGTTAAAGACGGAGCACTCAAACTGCACGATATCCGGGTTCTCTTCCCGTACGGCTTCGATAAGGTCATCGAGATCCTGGAAAATCAGCGCATCTGCTTTGATAATCTGGCGAATCTCTTCCACTTCACGGCCGTGGGCAATCAGCTCGGTCGCGCTGGGCATATCAATGCCGTAGACGTTAGGAAAGCGCACTTCCGGCGCGGCAGACGCAAGATAGACCTTTTTCGCGCCCGCCTCTCGCGCCATCTCGATAATCTGCTCGGAGGTGGTGCCACGAACAATTGAGTCATCAATCAGCAGCACGTTCTTATCGCGAAACTCAGCGCGGTTAGCGTTGAGCTTGCGGCGAACGGCGCTGCGGCGCAGTTGCTGTCCCGGCATGATAAAGGTGCGGCCCACGTAGCGGTTTTTCACAAACCCCTGACGGTAAGGCTTATCAAGGATGCGGGCGATTTCCAGCGCGGTATCCATCGAGGTTTCCGGAATGGGAATCACCACGTCGATATCCAGATCTTCCCACTCGCGGGCGATCTTCTGACCCAGCTTGGTGCCCATGCGCACGCGGGCGCTGTAGACCGAAATCTTATCCAGGAAGGAGTCCGGACGCGCAAAATAGACGTATTCGAACAGGCAAGGATTGTTTTTTGGGTTTTCGGCACACTGACGGGTTGAAAGCTGCCCCTGCTCAGTGATGTAAACCGCTTCACCCGGTGCCACGTCACGGATAAATTCAAAACCCAGGGTATCCAGCGCGACGCTTTCGGAGGCGACCATGTACTCGGTACGGCCATCGGCAATGACGCGTTTGCCCAGCACCAGTGGCCGAATGCCGTTAGGATCGCGGAAGGCGACCATGCCGTGACCGATGATCATCGCCACCACGGCATAGGCGCCACGCACCTGCTGGTGGACGGCAGCGATGGCGGCAAACACGTTATCGGCTTCCAGCGGATAGTGCTGAAAACGATCCAGTTCCTGCGCAAAGATATTCAACAGGATTTCAGAATCGGAGGTGGTATTAACGTGACGGCGGCCTTTTTCGAACAGCTGCTTACGCAGCTCGTGGGCATTGGTCAGGTTACCGTTATGGGCAAGGGAAATACCGTACGGCGAGTTAACGTAGAATGGCTGGGCTTCAGAAGCGCTGGAGCTGCCCGCGGTAGGATAGCGTGCGTGACCAATCCCCATGTTGCCTTGTAAACGTTGCATATGACGCGCTTCGAAAACATCGCTGACCAGACCATTAGCCTTACGCAGGCGGAAGCAGTTCAGCGCATCGATGGTACAAATGCCTGCGGCATCCTGCCCACGGTGCTGGAGCACCGTTAACGCGTCATAGATCGACTGGTTGACCGGCATGAAACCGGTGATACCGACAATACCGCACATGTTGTCATTTCCTCATTAAGCCGTACGCCCGGTGGTCTCACCGGGGCAAAAAACTCGACGTGCTTTTCAGGTAGTCAAAAAACCACCTGATTATAGAACTGAACTCGGGAATAAGTTGAGACTGCTGCCAGTCCGGGCTCTTTGAAAAGCCCGTGAATGTATCCAGGAAGAACAGCAGAGCGGCCACGATGAGCACACCACGCAATGCCCCGAAACAAACGCCTAATACCCGATCGGTTCCCGACAGGCCAGTTTTCTCAACCAGCGAGCCGATAACGTAGTTCACGATTGCGCCCACAATCAGGGTCGCGATGAACAGCACCGCAATCGCGATTCCGTTACGAACCAGTTCGTCGTCAAAACCTGTGAACCAGACTGCAAGGTAGGCATAGTAATGACTGGCGACAAAAAACGCGCATCCCCAGGTAACAAGAGATAAGGCTTCGCGGACAAACCCTCGAACCAGGCTGACCAAAGCCGAAAAACCAACTACCGCAATAATGACGTAATCAATCCAGATCATGAACTCTTCCAGCGCCAGTGCCATTGCACCCCTGCTTCCAGTTCGGGGCGCATTCTAACAGAAAAAGAAAACGTTTGCGTAGAGGTTTTCAGGTTCTGCATCCATAAAAAAGGCGATGAAAAAATCCGTCTTCGCCTGTGTCATTTTCACCCCGCTAACAGGCTGAAAAGTGGTCAGAAATTTAGCGTTAAGCCGGGTCAGGCACTGCCGTTCTCATCCCGATTGGCGCTGCCTGTTATTTCTATCGGCAGCGCCAATCGGCGCTTTAGCGGGCGCTGTAAGACTTAACCACGCCGCTCAAGCCTGAAACGTTCTTCAGCTCGCCGACGGCCGCCTGCATCTTCGCTTTTGACGCATCCGGCCCCACATAAATGCGGGTGATTTGCCCCTGCACGGGCGTAGACGGCACGGTATAGGCCCGGTAACCCGACAGGCGCAGTTTCGCCACAATCTCGTTAACCTTGCTGGCGTTCTTGAGTGCGCCTAACTGAACAACGTAAGCCTGACCGGCAGGCTGCGTTTCTTTGGGCTGCTCCGCAGGCGCGGTTTTTTCCGCAGGCTGCGACTGCTCGGCCGGTTTGGTTTTTTCAACAGGCTTAGCCTGCTCAACCGGTTTGGTTTTTTCTACCGGTTTGCTCTGCGTCTGCTCGACCGACTTCGGTTTAGCCTGCTCAACCTGTTTGGGTCGGGTTGGCTCAACCGGCCTGGCTTTCGGCGCTGTCGTGGCCGGAGACGAATGGACCGGTGGCGGTGAGACCACGCTCGGTTCGCTACTTTGCTCGGGCTGACTGCTGCCCTCGGCGGCGGCATCATCATCCGTATCAGAATGGCTGACCGCACTGCCTGCGCCTGCTGGCGGATGCGCAGGCAGCGACTGCGTCACCGGCGGCACCATTTCGCTGTCCTGCTGGTCATCGGGTTTGGGCACCAGCGGGATCGCGGCAAATTCTTCTTTATAATGTTTTTTCTTACCATCCAGCAGCCCCGGCAATACGATCACGCCGACGGCCACCAGAATAACGGTACCGACTAAACGGTTTTGAAACTTACTCGCCACGTCCTTTCTCCGTTTCAATCGATTCCATAACCTGCGCCACCGTCAGGAAAGAGCCGCAGACCAGAATAATATCCTGCGCTTCCGCCTGCTGGCGCGCCTGGTGCCAGGCCTGTTCAACATCCGCAAATGCCTGAGCGGACGTTACGTGCGCCATGAGCTGCTCCGCGCTGGCACCGCGCGGACCGGCCAAGGGTGCGCAATACCAGCAGTCCACCTGAGGTGCCAGGGCCGCCAGAGTGCCCGCAATGTCTTTATCGTGCAGCATCCCCACAACCGCATGGACGCGTCCGCTTTGCGGCAATGCAGCCAGTCGCGAGGCCAGATAGGTCGCCGCATGCGGATTGTGGGCAACATCCAGAATCACCCGTGGGGATTCGCTGATGGTCTGAAAGCGTCCCGGTAAAATCGCCAGCGGCAGATGCGCACGAATGATTGCATCGCTCACGTTCAGCCCGGAGGCGCGCAGCGCCACCAGTGCGGTAGCCGCATTCGGCAATGGCACCTGAGGCAGCGGTAAATCATGCAGCTCGCCTTGCGCATCGCGCAGCGACCAGCTCTCTGCCTGCTGATCATAGTGCCAGTCGCGCCCGTGCTGCATTAACCGCGCACCTTTTTCATGGGCAACCTGAGCAATTGTGGCAGGCATATCAGGTTCACCGACCACGGCGGGTTTCGCCTGGCGGAAGACACCGGCTTTTTCCCGGCCAATACTTTCACGGTCCGGGCCAAGCCAGTCGGTATGATCCAGCGCGATACTGGTAATCACCGCGACATCCGCATCGACAATATTGGTCGCGTCCAGCCGACCGCCCAACCCGACTTCCAGAATGACGACATCCAGCCCCGCCTGCTTAAACAGGTTAAGCGCCGACAGCGTGCCAAATTCAAAGTAGGTCAGAGAAACCGTCCCCCGTCCGGCCTCAATGTCGGCAAAACTGGCGCTGTGTTGGGCTTCACTGAGTTCCTGCCCCTGAATCCGGACGCGCTCGGTGTAGCGCACAAGGTGCGGCGAGCTGTAAACCCCAACCCGATAGCCGGCTGCCATCAGTAAGGTTTCCAGGGTGCGACAGGTGGTACCTTTGCCATTGGTGCCCGCAACGGTAAAAACGAAGGGTGCAGGCTTGAGCAGGTCCAGACCTTGCGCCACCTGGCGAATACGATCCAGGCCCAGTTCAATCGTCTGAGAGTGGAGGTGCTCAAGATAATAAAGCCACGTGGCCAAAGGCGACGTGGCTTGAGGAAGGTGAAGATTGTCCATATGTCCCGTTTTGCAAATTTATACCCGATGAAAGCCGCAAGGTATACGGTGCATTGGTGGAAGGCGCGACCTGCGCGCCTTCTGTCTCCTGTCAGGCCTCGTTGCTCTCCGGATGGCTCGTCGCAGGTGCGAACGCTTCACCGTCGTGCAGCGGTGCGGGCAGATTCATCATTTTTGCCAGCAGACTCGCCAGTTTATAGCGCATTTCCGGACGACGAATGATCATATCAATCGCCCCTTTCTCGATTAAAAACTCACTCCGCTGGAAGCCCGGCGGCAGTTTTTCACGAACGGTCTGCTCAATCACACGTGGACCCGCAAAGCCGATCAGGGCTTTAGGTTCGGCAATATTCAGATCGCCCAGCATCGCAAAGCTGGCAGACACGCCGCCCATGGTCGGGTCGGTCAAAACCGAAATATACGGCAGACCGCGTTCCTGCATTTTCGCCAGCGCGGCACTGGTTTTGGCCATCTGCATCAGCGACATTAACGCTTCCTGCATACGCGCACCGCCACTGGCGGAGAAGCAGATCAGCGGGCAGTTATCTTCCAGCGCCTGCTCAACAGCCCGGACGAAACGTGCGCCAACCACCGATCCCATTGAGCCGCCCATAAAGGCGAATTCAAAGGCGGCCGCCACAACCGGCATACCGTGCAGCTGACCTTTCATCACGATAAGCGCATCTTTCTCATTCGTGGCTTTCTGTGCAGCAACCAGACGATCTTTATACTTTTTGGAATCCCGGAACTTCAACAGATCCTTGGGTTCCAGCTCGCTGCCCAGCTCAACCAGCGTGCCCTGATCGAGCAGGCTCGCCAGGCGCTCACGGGCATGCATGCGCATGTGGTGGTCGCACTTAGGGCAGACCTCAAGATTACGCTCCAGCTCGGCACGATAAAGTACCTGGCCACAGCTGTCGCATTTCGTCCACACCCCTTCCGGAATACTGGCGCGACTTGTGGGCGTAATGTTGCTTTTATTAAGAATGCGTTCAATCCAGCTCATTGATGACCTTTCTGTTTAAAACTGACCTGGTCCAGTCGTCTTGATACTGCTGAAAACCGCTTCAGCAGACGGTAAATGTCGCTCATTAAACCACAACCAATTAAGACTGTGGATAAAAATCTGGTCTTACCCCTGAGCAACGCGGCTACTCAGGGATAATTTTACTGCTTAGCCTGGCGGCGATGGCGCCAGATTTCAATCACACCTGGCAGAATCGACACCACGATGATCCCGAGGATAAGCAGCTTAAGGTTTTCCTGTACCACGGGCAAATCGCCAAACAGATACCCCGCATAGGAAAACAGCAGCACCCAGGCCAGCGCGCCCGCGACGTTAAACAGGGCGAAGTGGCGGTAGGACATGTGCCCCATTCCGGCGACGAAAGGCGCAAAGGTCCGCACGATGGGCACGAAGCGCGCCAGGATAATGGTTTTCCCACCGTGCCGGGCATAAAAGGCATGGGTTTTATCCAGATAGCTGCGGCGGAAAATTTTCGAGTTCGGGTTGCTGAACAGCCGTTCGCCAAAGAGTTTGCCGATGGTGTAGTTCACGGCGTCCCCCAGAATAGCGGCAATGACCAATAGCGCCACCATGAGATGCACGTTGAGATCGTTACCCGGCAACGCGGCCAGCGCCCCTGCCACGAACAGCAGTGAATCACCCGGCAAAAACGGCGTGACGACTAAGCCCGTTTCGCAGAACAAAATCAGAAACAGGATGGCGTAGATCCAGATGCCATACTGCGCGACTAATTCGGCCAGATGCACATCAATGTGCAGAATAAAATCGACCACAAAATGGATAAACTCCATAACGATCCCTTGTACGTAAGGTTAATTAATCCGCGAGGAACAATGGCCCCATCGCCGGCTGAGGTAAAGCAAAATGCACGGGATAATCCACCGCCACCAGATAAAGCCCTTCGGCTTTCGCCGTTGCCGCCGCCAGCGTGCGATCTTTAGCCGCCAGCAGTTCCGCCATCCAGGATTCTGACTGATTGCCGCAGCCAATTTCCATCAGACTACCGACAATATTGCGCACCATATGGTGCACAAACGCATTGGCTTTAATATCGACAATCACATAAGGCCCGTGGCGCGTGACGTTCAGGTGCATCACGTTGCGCCACGGCGTTCGCGACTGACACTGCACGGCGCGGAAAGAGGTAAAATCATTCTCGCCCAGCAGGCACTGTCCGGCGCGCTGCATCTTTTCTACATCCAGAGGATAGTAAAAATGCGTCACGCCATTACCCAGAATCGCCGGACGGAGCCGCTGATTGTAGATCAAATAGCGATAACGCCTGGCGGTTGCGCTAAAACGCGCGTGAAAGTCGTCCGGCACCGCCTTGACCCAACGTACAGCGATATCGTCTGGCAGATTGGCGTTCACGCCCAGCGTCCAGGCGGCATCGGCGCGCTGCGCAACGGTTTCAAAATGTACTACCTGGCCTGTGCCGTGTACGCCAGCATCGGTGCGGCCGGCACAGAACACGCTGACCGGATGGTCGGCCACTTTCGACAGCGCCCGTTCCAGCTTTTCCTGCACGCTGCGCACTTCCTGCTGACGTTGCCAGCCATAGTAGCGGCTGCCGTCGTACTCGATGCCCAGTGCCAGTTTTTGTGTCTGACCTTCTGACATCAGTACATGTACTCCTGAACCAGCTTCTCAGCGGTCTTCACCGCCATCAGCGCACCGCCGAAACGGACGTTGTCGGCCACCGACCAGAACTGCAACAGCTCAGGAATGCCGTAGTCGTTACGCACACAGCCAATGCTCAGTTCATCGCTGCCCGAGGCATCGGTAACCGGCGTCGGCACCGCATCCTCTTCGCTCAGATGAATATCCGCAGCCAGCGCCAGCTCTGCCCTTGCCTCTTCCGCCGACAGCGGGCGCAGGTTTTCAATATGTACGATCTGCGCATTGCCATAAAATACCGGCGCCTGAATGCTGCTGACCGCCACGGGCAAACCCTCGTCCTGCAGGACTTTACGTACCTGATCGACCAGGCGGCGCTCGCTTTCTACGCTGCCTTCGCTATCTGCCAGCTGCGGCAGAAGGTTAAAGGCCAGCTGGCGGCCAAAATGGTGTTCGTCAGCGGGCACGCCGTTCAGCAGACGCGCACTCTCACCGGCCAGCGCATCCACGGCCACTTTGCCGTGGGTGGAGACAGAGATCAGATTGGTGACCTGTAAACGGCCCAAACCTGCCGCATCCACCAGCGGTTTGATTGCCGTCAGCAGTTGACTCACCAGATTATCCGCCACGCTGATGATGTTGCGATTACGGTAATCGGCCAGCACCTGTGGATTCACATCCGGCACCACCAGCGGCACGTCCGGTGACAGGGCAAACAGCTCGCTGCTGTCGATCACCAGACAGCCCGCGCCCGCCGCCTCTTCGGCATAGCGTTCTGATGCATCGCGACCGGCAACAAAAAAGGCCAGCTGCGCCTGTGACCAGTCAAACCCGGCCGCGTCTTCAACGCGCACAGAACGTCCTTCAAAACGTTTGATTTCACCGGCACCGTTGTCGCTCGCCAGCAAATACAATTCACCAACCGGGAACTGGCGTTGAGCCAGTAGTTCCAGTACAGCGTTCCCTACTGCGCCTGTTGCGCCCAGTAGCGCAATATTCCAGCCGTCAGACATGTTGGTTTACCTCAGACAATGACATAAAAACAGAAGGCGGTGATGTCACCGCCCGGGGATTCAGAATTATCCCTACCTTCAGCCGCGCGTTACCCGGCTGAACCCATCAGGTTGAGGATAATATGGCGTTAAAGCCCAGCTGAATAAGCTGCTCAGCGGTGGCTTCATTATCACAGTTCACCTGTAATGATGACCATTCGCGACGCTCTTCATACTGTTTGCGCAGGCGGTCAAACTCGCCCGGTTTTGCCGCCACTTTTCGCAGGGGCGCATCATCGCGGCGCACATCATACACCAGATGCACTAACCGTTTCAGCGTTGGCTGATCGAGCGGCCCGTTCAGGCTGATCTGGCTGAATTCCGGCGTCGGTAGCAGGCTACTCAGCGGCACCTGCTGCGGTTGGCCAATAAAGTCGCACCAGGCCTCAAACACCTGAGTCGTGCCGCGCGCCTTGCCCTCCAGGGTGTAACCGGCAATGTGGGCCGTCGCGATATCCACCTTATCCAGCAGCGCCAGGGAGAGATCCGGTTCAGGTTCCCAGACGTCCAGCACCACGCTGAGATCGTGACGCATGTTCAGGACTTCCAGCAGCGCGGCGTTATCCACCACCGGGCCGCGGCAGGCGTTAATCAGAATGGCGTTGGGCTTCAGGGCCATCAGCCGCGCGGCATCGGCCAGATGCCAGCTCTTGTAGGGGCCAGATTTAAACAGCGGCGTATGAAACGTTAAAATATCGGCCTGTTCCACCAGCGCATCGAGCGAGTGAAAATCCTCTTTGTCACCCCGGTCAGCGCGCGGCGGATCGCACAGCAGGGTTTTCACGCCCCAGGCTTCAAGGCGTTTCTGCAATCGCCCGCCCACGTTACCGACGCCCACAATGCCCACCGTGCGATCGCGCAACTGAAAACCGTCGCGCTCCGCCAGCAGCAGCAAGGCAGAAAAAACATACTCTACGACGGCGATCGCGTTACAGCCCGGCGCGGCAGAGAAGGCAATGCCCGCCTGCTCAAGCCAGTCTTCGTCAATATGATCTGTGCCCGCGGTTGCCGTGCCGACAAACTTTACGGGCTTGTCCTGCAGTAGCGCAGCGTTAACCTGGGTCACGGAACGCACCATCAGGCCATCGGCATCGGCCAGTTGGGCTTCAGGAAGCGGCCTGCCAGGGACAGCGACCACCTCGCCCGTGCGGCTAAAGAGTTCACGGGCATAGGGCATGTTTTCATCGATGAGAATTTTCACCACGGCTTTCCTGTGTGTTGCATTTAAGGGCGCTATTTTGGCACAAAAGCTCCGCGTTAGCCTAACCACGCTGTACAGTGAGTGCTAAGGCTGGCAGAAAGGGGCAACACAGGCGTACACTGCGGCGGGTCTGAGGCTGGAGTCATATTATGTTCTTTTTGTTCCCGCTGTTTGCGGTCTTGATTTGGTCGGTTAATGCTATCGTTAATAAATTATCGGCGAGTGCCATCGAGCCTGCGGCGATTTCTTTTTATCGCTGGTTACTGGCGTTGCTGGTCCTGACCCCGTTTGTGTTACCGGGTGTGATACGGCAATGGCAGACGATCCGGCCGCACCTCATGCGCTTGATGGTTCTGGGTCTGCTGGGCATGGCGCTGTACCAAAGTCTGGCCTACTATGCCGCGCACAGCGTGAGCGCCCTGTTTATGGGTATTATCGCCGCGCTAATCCCACTGTTAACGGTATTGCTCAGTGTGGTCATACTGCGCATTGCCCCGACCGTGGGGATTCTGGCGGGCAGCCTGATCTCCTTTTGTGGCTTAATCTGGTTGGTCAGCGCAGGCAATCTTGATCAGTT
The DNA here is from genome assembly GCF_000710035.2 of Pantoea ananatis LMG 2665. Classification (GTDB taxonomy): domain Bacteria; phylum Pseudomonadota; class Gammaproteobacteria; order Enterobacterales; family Enterobacteriaceae; genus Pantoea; species Pantoea ananatis. The sequence goes on from NZ_JMJJ01000005.1 coordinate 803,186, forward strand.
GCTGCATCACGGCATCGGAGCAGGTGAAGCCATGATGCTGGCGGCCTCAGCCAGCTATGCGCTTTATGGCGTGATGACCAAACGCTGGTCAATTCCGCTGCCGGTCTGGCAGAGCCTGTATGTGCAAATTGCCTTTGGCGTTCTGTTGCTGTTACCCGGCTTTCTGATGACGCCGGACGTGGCGCTTACGCCGCATAACCTTCCGCTGGTGGCCTTTGCCGGGCTGTTTGCCTCGATTCTTGCCCCCTGGCTGTGGATCCATGGCGTGCAAAAATTAGGTGCCAGCATCACCAGCATCTTTATGAATTTGACGCCAGTTTTTACCGCCCTGATTGCGGTGCTGTTTCTGCATGAGCATCTGCACAGCTATCACTGGATCGGCGGCGGTCTGACGCTGACGGGCGTTTTGCTGGCACAGCGGCTGCGCAGGCCGCTTAGCGCGCGCAAATCGATCAAGGCCGATCCGCGCTAAAATTGACGGAAACACGCAGTCCGCCCAGTAACGGACTGCTCTCCAGCGTGACGGCCGCCCCGTGCCAGGCACAAATATCCTGCACCAGCGCCAGCCCAATGCCCGCTCCGGCCTGCATCGCGGCATTATCCAGCCGGATAAAAGGCCGCAGTGCTTTTTGTTGCTCTTCCCGGCTAATCCCCGGTCCTGAGTCTTCAATTTGCAGCCTGCCGTTCTCTACGCGGGCCGTAATGATGCCCTGCGCTGGCGTGTACTTAATCGCGTTATCCAGCAGGTTGGCGCACAGCTCGCCCAGCAATAGCGCATCGCCTTTCACCTCACAGTGCTCATCCCCTTCGTAACCCAGGTCAATCTGTTTCGCGCGCGCCGCTGCATAACGACTCAGGCACGCTTCACGCACCACTGCCGCCAAATCCACTCTCGTCATGGGTTTATCTTCCCCGTGGCGGGCTTTGATGCGCGCCAGTTGTAACAAACGGTCGGTGAGCAGAATGGTGTCATCCAGCGTGTAGTGCATGCTCTGTAGACTTTCCCGCCACTGTTCGGGCCGATCGCTATCCAGCGCCGTGCTAATCTGCGTTTTCAGAATGGTGAGCGGTGTGCGCAGCTGATGCGCGGCATCGGCGCTGAACCGATCCTGCCGTGCCAGCAATTTTCTCAGCCGTTCCAGATAGCGGTTAAAGGCCACAATGAGCGGCTGAAGTTCCGACCAGGGCAGCGAAGGCAGCGGGGTCAGTTCAGCACCGTCGCGGCGCAGGACAATCTTTGACAGCCGACGTAAAGGCCGTAATACCCGGCGCAGCATCATGCTCGCCAGCAACAAGGCGATGAGCACCAGCGCGCTCTGGCTAAGTAAGGCTGTCCGCATCAGCCCCTGGGCAAACGCCTCACGGGAATGGATAGTTTCCGCCACCAGCACCAGTGCCATACCTTCCACGCCCGCCTCGCTGACCGGCTGCCATAAGGCCGCGACCCGAATGCGCTGTTTCTGGTAAAACCCGTCATAAAAATGGACTAACGCAGGATAGGCTTCAGACATCTCGCTGGTGGCCGGAATCGGCGGCAGCCCGTCATAACCCGACAGCGTTTTACCCTGGGGCGAAATCACTTGGTAAAACAGGCGATCGTTCATATTGCGCTCAAAGCTGTCGAGCACGACCCAGGGCACATCGACCTCCAGATGCTGATGACGTACCACCAGCCGCTCGGCAACGGTGCGCGCAGAGGCCAGCAGCGAACGATCGTAGGCCTGATTCGCCGCCGCCAGGCCGCTCTGGTAATGCGTATAAACCGACAGAATCCACAGCAGGAGCAATGGCAGTCCCAGCCAGGCGAGCAGCTCTCCCCGTAGCGAGGTGATTAATCGCATGCCAGGGTTTCCAGGCTGTAACCCAGACCGCGTAGCGTCACAATACCGACATCACTTCCGGCCAGTTTTTTGCGCACCCGATGCACATAGAGTTCAATACTTTCCGGGCTGGCTTCATCCGCCAGCGTAAAGGTTTGTTCATACAAATGTTGCCGCGAGACCGGGCGACCCTGACGCTGCATCAGCGTGGTCAGCACGCTGGATTCTCGCGGCGTCAGCGCCAGCGGTTTTTCGGCCAGCAAAAAGTAACCCTCGCCGTTCAGCACCAACTGGCCCAGCGTTTGGTTTTGTGGCGATTGCCCCTGAGAACGCCGCAGTAGCGCTCGCAGGCGCGCGTCCAGCTCATCCAGCTCAAAGGGTTTGGTCAGATAGTCATCCGCCCCCGTGTTCAGACCGCGCACGCGGTCATCCAGCGTAGTGCGCGCGGTCAGCATCAGTACCGGCACAGTTTGTCCCCGGCGGCGCAGCCGGGTTAATACTTCAATGCCGTCCAGGCGCGGCAGAGAGACATCCAGTACGACCAGCGCATAATCTTCGCTTTGCAGGCTGTGATCGGCCGCCAGGCCGTCCGCCACCCAGTCCACAGCAAAGCCTTTTTGTGTTAACGCCTTCTGTAACCATCGAGCCAGCTCGGCCGTGTCTTCCACCAGTAAGAGACGCATATCACATCCTTTCACTAAACCTCATGAATGAAAGGTAAATGAAAGGTTGCTGTTTTAACAATTCAATAACACCGAATAGTCGGTAGTAATCACACTCTGAAACAAAGATGGAGCGCACGATGAAAAAAATAATCCACACCGCCCTCGCCTCTGCCCTACTGGCTCTTATGTTGCCCTCATCAGGTTATGCTGCTGCACCCGACAGAACAGAATGCATCGCACCGGCTAAACCCGGCGGCGGTTTTGACCTGACCTGTAAGCTGATTCAGGTTTCGCTGATGGAAACGAAGCAGATCGAGAAGCCGATGCGCATTACCTACATGCCAGGTGGCGTAGGCGCGGTGGCCTATAACGCGATCGTTGCGCAGCGTCCTGCCGAAGCCGGTACGGTCGTGGCCTTTTCGGGGGGATCGCTGCTGAACCTGTCTCAGGGAAAATTTGGTCGCTACTCGGTTGATGACGTGAAGTGGCTGGCGGCGATCGGTACCGATTACGGCATGATTGCCGTGCGTGAAGACGCGCCGTGGAAAAACCTGGGCGAACTCATGGCGGATATGAAAAAAAATCCCACCAAAGTGGTGGTGGGTGCGGGTGCCTCTATCGGCAGCCAGGACTGGATGAAAACGGCGCTGGTCGCAAAAGAAGCCGGTATTGATCCGCGCAAAATGCGCTATGTCGCGTTTGAAGGCGGTGGTGAAGTCGTCACCGCCCTGCTGGGTAATCATATTCAGGTGATGTCGGGCGATCTCAGCGAGATGGTGCCGCATTTACAAGGGGGCAAACTGCGCGTGCTGGCGGTAATGGCAGACAAACGCCTGCCCGATCAGCTGGCCTCGATTCCTACCGCCAAAGAGCAGGGCTTTAACGTGGAATGGCCGATTATTCGCGGCTTCTATCTTGGCCCTAAAGTCAGCGATGCCGATTATCAGTGGTGGCAGAGCGCCTTTGAGAAAATGGTGCAAACCCCGGAATTCAAGAAGCAGCGCGAACTGCGAGGCCTGTTCGAATTCAATATGTTTGGCGCTGAACTGGATAAATACGTGAAAGACCAGGTTGCCGCCTATCGCGAGCAGGCGAAATCCTTTGGTCTGGCTAAGTAACCGGGAGAGAACATGAGCGATCGTATTTTTGCCACCTTGTGGCTGGTACTGTGCCTGGCGGGACTGGTTATCGCCTGGCAGATTCAGAGTGAATACAGCTATGAGCCTGTCGGCCCACGTCCTTTTCCGCTGGTGCTTCTCAGCTTGATGGCTTTCTGTGCCGTGATGCTGCTGCTGAGAAAACCGGATGCCATCCAGTGGCCCACGCCCGCCACACTGAAACGCCTGGTGGCGCTGGCGGCGATGATGCTGGTGTACGGCGGGATGTTTGAAACCCTGGGCTTCCCGTTAGCGACCTCGCTGCTGACGTTTGGTATCGGCCTGCTGTTTGGCGCGCGCTGGTGGGCCGCTGTGCTGTCCGGCGGTGTAATGGGATGGTCACTGTTTTACGCCTTCGACCATCTACTGGACGTTACCTTGCCTGCTGGCAGCCTGTTTAATTAAGGAGAGAAATGATGGAAACCTGGTCTTTCCTGATGCACGGCTTTGCCGTTGCCATGACGCCGGAAAATCTGCTGATCGCCCTTATCGGCTGCTTTATCGGCACGATCGTAGGCTTACTGCCGGGACTCGGGCCGATTAACGGCGTAGCGATTTTGATGCCGCTGGCGTTCGCCCTGCACCTGCCTGCAGAATCCGCGTTGATTCTCCTGGCCACCGTTTATCTGGGCTGTGAATACGGCGGACGTATTTCGTCGATACTGCTCAACGTTCCGGGCGATGCCGGCGCCATTATGACCGCACTGGATGGCTATCCGATGGCGCAGCAAGGTAAAGCGGGCGTGGCGCTGTCAATTTCTGCCGTCAGCTCCTTTGTCGGTTCCACCATCGCTATCATCGGCATCATCTTATTCGCACCGCTGCTGGCCCGCTGGTCGCTGGCGTTTGGCCCAGCCGAATATTTTGCGCTTATGGTCTTCGCCATTGCCTGTCTGGGCAGCATGATGAGTCAGAACCCGCTTAAATCATTCCTGTCGGCGTTGATCGGGCTGAGCATGGCGACCGTGGGCGTGGATGCGAATACCGGCGTCTATCGCTTCACCTTTGACAGCGTTCACCTTTCTGACGGCATCCAGTTTGTCGTGGTCGTCATTGGCCTGTTCTCAGTGAGCGAAATTTTGCTGATGCTGGAATCCACCCATAGCGGGCAAAAGGTGGTGCGTGCCAGTGGCCGCATGATGTTCAATATGAAAGAGGCCGCTATGTCTGCGGGTGCCACACTGCGTGCCTCATTTATCGGCTTCTTTGTGGGCGTGCTGCCCGGCGCGGGCGCTACTATCGCCAGTGCTATCGCCTACATGGCCGAGAAAAAAATCACTGGCAGCGATCAGTTTGGTAAGGGCGATATTCGCGGTGTGGCTGCGCCGGAAGCGGCGAACAATGCCTCCGCCTGCGGCTCGTTTATTCCGATGCTGACTCTGGGCATTCCCGGTTCCGGCACCACCGCGGTCATGGTCGGTGCGCTGACGCTGTACAACATCACGCCTGGACCTGCGATGTTTACCGAACAGCCGGATATCGTCTGGGGACTGATTGCCGCGCTGCTGATTGGTAACCTGATGCTGCTGATCATGAACATCCCGATGATCAACGTGTTTGCGCGGATGCTGACGATTCCGCTGTGGTTTTTAGTTCCGGCTATCGCCGCCATCTCGGCCGTGGGCGTTTATGCGGTGCACAGCACCACCTTTGACCTGCTGCTGATGGTCGGACTGGGGATTTTCGGCTATATCCTGCGGAAAATGGATTTCCCCATGTCACCGCTGATTTTGGGTTTCGTGCTGGGTGAAATGCTGGAGCAAAACCTGCGGCGTGCCTTGTCGATCAGCAACGGTGAGATGGGCATTCTGTGGGAAAGTCCGATTGCGAAAGTCCTGTTGATCCTCGCCGTTGCCGTATTAATCGTGCCGCTGCTATGGAAACGGCTGCGCCGTAAGCCCGCTCCCGCGCATCAGTAAGTAAATCTTTGTTCGAAACACACAAGCCCCGTGGATTTCCCAGGGGCTTTTGTTATCATAGTGTATTCTGTTTCCGGCGCACCCCACGCTGTTCTGTTTCCCAAGGAATCCGCCATGCAACCTGTCAGCGGCCCCGGTGTGCCGGTCGGCGATCGTTCATCTGTTAATCCGCAAACTGATGCCCCGCGTACGGGAAGTGTTGCCGGTGAACAACCCCTTTCTCCTGCCCAGCGCACGATGCTTGAGCGCCTGATTGTGCGCATCATGTCGCTCAGCACGCTTAAAGCGCCTGAGCTCTGGGCCGGCCTGCGTCATGAAGTCGGTGTTAAAAGCGAAGCAGAACTCCAGTCACGCCATTTTCCGGCTGCAGAGCAGTTTCTTAACAACCGCCTGGCGCAGGTGCAGACCGGTCACGGTACGCGTCAGTTAATGACGCAACTCACCGACCTGTTGCCCAAGGGCAATAACCGCCAGGCGGTAAGTGATTTTATCCGCCAGCAGTTTGGTCAGACGGTGCTGAGCGCATTAACCCAGGATCAGCTTCGTCAGGTGCTGACCATGCTGCAAAATGGTCAGATGGCCATTCCGCAACCTCAGCAGAGCCGCAGCAGCGATCGCACGCTGCTGCCTGCCGAGCATCAGGCGCTGAATCAGCAAATTGTTCGCCTGGCTGCCGCAACGGGCGAATCCAGTGGCAAAATATGGACCGCCGCACTAAAGCTGGTAAACCTGACCAGTGGCGATCCGATCCCGTCACGCCACTATCCGCTGCTCACTCAGTATTTACAGGTCCGTCAGACGTTAAGCCAGCACAGTGCGCCAACGTTGCAGCTGATTGAAACCTCGCTTAAACACCCTCTGGATCAGCGTGAACAGCAGATGCTGGAAGACTACAGCCTGCAACGCTTTCAGGCCACGCCTCAGATGGTGCTGACCCCGACGCAAACCCAGGATCTGCTTAACTTCCTGTTTGCACGTCGCGCAGAAAGAGCACACGAGCAAGCCCTGGCCGATAACCAACTGAATCCGCATCCCATCTGGGCGCCCATCTCCGGCTCGCTGCCGCCTGTGCTGCAGCCGCTGGCAGCGCGCCCGGTGCTGAGCGCGATCGTCGGGTTAATCGTTCTGGCCTTTTTACTCTGGCTGGTGCTGTAAGTTAACACCCACAGGATGCCGCAGAAGCCGTCTGCGGCCATTCTCCCGGCTCGTCGCCCCATGCCATGGGATGGCCATCGCGCTTCCAGAAATCCAGCCCGCCAATCAGTTCTTTGACCTTAAATCCCAGCAACGCCAGCTGATAAGCCGCTTTGGTCGAACCATTGCAGCCAATGCCATCACAGTACGTCACATACAGCAGGTTGCGATCCAGTCCGGCCGTGCTGGCTTCATTCATTTCCCGATGCGGAAAATTTATTGCTCCGCAGAGATGACCAGCGCGGTAAGCCTCGATCTGACGGGCATCAATGACGACAACGCCCGGTCGCTGATGGGCCAGATCGTCAGCCAGATCCCAGGCATCGGTGTAATAAGCCAGTTTGGCCTGCAGATATGCAAGGCTCTGCTGCGGTGACGCGGGGGGAAAACCTAAAACAGATGACATCGTTTTTTCTCCTGTTGTGGCAGACAGGCAGTTTACGGCAAAGTGGACTGCTGGATAATACCGCTTTCAATGAGCCCATAAGACCACGATGATTTCCCCGCTGCTGCAACTGTTTCATCATCAGGCAACCGGCGGTCTACGCGACCGCCTGTGCGCCACGCTTCGCCAGTGGATAGAGACCGCGCACCTTCAGGCGGGTCAGAAACTGCCCTCCAGCCGTCAGTTGGCTGCCGATTTGAATCTGTCACGCGTCACGGTTGAAGCGGCTTACGCTCAGCTTGAAAGTGAAGGCTACCTGCGGCGGGAGTCCGGTCGCGGTAGCTTCGTTGCCATCACGCTGCCGGTCAGCGCGCCGCGCCCCCGCGCTGACCGCATGGCGCATTTCTCGCAGCGCGGCCATCAGATGCTGGCGACAGGCGATTGTCAGGATGTGCCCTTTCCGTATGCCTTTTCGGCAGGTTCGCCAGATTTGCGCGCCTTTCCTCATCCTCTCTGGCGGCGCTTAACCGCCCGCGTGCAGCGCACCGCAGGCCCTACCGTCATGGGCTATGGCGATCCGTTGGGGTACCTGCCACTTCGCCACGCGCTTGCAGACTACCTTGCCCTGTCTCGTGGGGTTCACTGCGAGGCTGAGCAGGTGATTATTTTGACCAGTTCACAGCAGGCGCTGCAGCTGCTGTCGTTAATGCTGATTGATCCCGGTGATGAGATCTGGATGGAAGAGCCGGGCTATGCGGGCGCGCGCAATGCCTTTCTTGCTGCAGGCGCACGGGTGCGCGGCATTCAGGTGGATGCCGAGGGGGCGATTCCTCAAGCCGGAACAGCAAAGCTGATGTATCTGACACCTTCGCATCAGTATCCCACCGGCGTGTCATTAAGCCTGCCGCGCCGTCTGGCCTGGCTGGACTGGGCACGGCGCAACGGCAGTTGGCTGATTGAAGACGATTACGACAGCGAGTTTCACTATGACGATCGCCCTGCGTCTGCGCTGCACGGGCTCGACAACGATAACCGGGTCATTACCCTCGGCACATTTTCAAAATCGCTGTTTCCGTCGCTACGTCTGGCATGGATGGTGGTGCCCGGCCCGCTGGTCGCGCCCTTAGGTCGCGCGCGCAGCCTGCTTGACGGGCATAGCGCCCTGCTGCCCCAGGCGGTAACGGCGGAATTTATGCAGCAGGGGCATTTTGCCAGCCACCTGCGTTTGATGCGCCAGCTTTACCATAGCCGCCGCGATCGCTTACTCGAGCAGATAGCGCAACGCCTGAAGCCCTGGCTCAGGCCCTTTCCCTGCCCGGGTGGACTGCAGACAACCGTTGCTCTGCGGCAGGGCGACGAAGCGAGGCTGAGTTTACAGGCCGAGAAGATGGGGTTATTGCTGCCTCGCCTGAGTCCGCTCTACGGCGATGGCGCGCGTCAGCAAGGCTGGATTCTGGGTTTTGCGGCGCTGACGCCGGATGAGATAGTGGCCGGGTGCGATAAGCTGGTGAGGCTGTTTTCATCGGGCTCATCACCCAACCGTCGCTGAGGGATAATCAAAACAAAAAAGGCCGGCAAGCCGACCTTTTCACAGGGTTCACGTCGTGCCGCGCAGCGCGACGTCACGTTTTTAACCGGGCATTAAGCCTGGTATTTACGCATTGTCAGCGTGGCGTTGGTGCCACCAAAGCCAAAGCTGTTTGACATTACCGTGGTCAGCGCTTTTTCAGTTGGCTGAGTCACAATATTCATCCCTTCTGCCGCCGCGTCCAGCGAGCTGATATTGATGCTTGGGGCAATAAAACCGTGCTCCAGCATCAGCAGCGAGTAGATAGCTTCCTGCACGCCTGCCGCCCCTAAGGAGTGGCCGGTCATCGCTTTGGTTGCAGAAATATACGGCGTGTTGTCGCCGAACACTTCGCGAATGGCACCCAGCTCTTTCACATCACCGACTGGCGTAGAGGTTCCGTGGCTGTTCAGGTAGTCGATTGGCGTATCCACACCGTGCATCGCCATCTTCATGCAGCGCACTGCGCCTTCACCGGATGGCGCAACCATGTCTGCCCCGTCCGACGTTGCGCCATAGCCCACGATTTCAGCGTAGATGTGCGCGCCACGCGCCAGCGCATGTTCCAGTTCTTCAACCACGACCATACCGCCGCCGCCCGCAATGACGAAGCCATCACGTTCGTTGTCATAGGTCCGTGAGGCTTTTTCTGGCGTGTCGTTATAACGCGTAGAAAGTGCGCCCATTGCATCAAACTCACAGGCCATTTCCCAGCACAGCTCTTCGCCGCCGCCCGCAAAAACGATATCCTGTTTGCCCAGTTGAATCTGTTCAACCGCGTTACCGATACAGTGCGCGGAGGTCGCACAGGCAGAGCTGATTGAATAGTTCACGCCGTGGATTTTAAACGGCGTAGCCAGACAGGCTGAAACGCCTGACGCCATTGCCTTAGTCACCACATAAGGCCCTACGGCTTTCAGACCGCGTGGGCTGCGCATGGCATCCGCACCAAAAACCTGAAAACGTGGGGAACCACCGCCAGATCCTGCAATCAGACCTACGCGAGGGTTATTCTGGTAAGCTTCGTTGCTCAGGCCAGAATCTTTGATGGCTTCTTCCATAGACAGGTAAGCATAGATGGACGCATCACTCATAAAACGCACAACTTTGCGATCGATGAGGCCGGTAGTATCGAGTTTAACGTTACCCCAGACGTGACTACGCATGCCGGAATCTTTCATCTCCTGGGAAAAAGTGATGCCTGAGCGGCCCTCACGCAGAGATGCCAGCACCTCTTGCTGGTTATTACCAATACTGGAAACGATCCCTAAGCCAGTAATCACAGCACGTTTCATTCAATCTTCCTCACCACTTCTGTTATTTGACGAGCACTCTAGCTTACACTTGTACGCCGAACAAGTCCGATCAGCCATTTCCTTTTGTAAATTTGCGTCATGTCACTCCGACCGATAAGATCCTGACACTCCCTGAAAAATGAGCCTTTACTGTGAAAACACCCCAGGTTGAACACGCCAGACTGAGCTGGAACGAACAGGGTACACCTGTTTCCCGAGCGTTTGACGACGTCTATTTTTCCAATGACAACGGTCTGGAAGAGACACGTTATGTCTTTCTGGGTGGCAATGATTTCCCACAACGCTTTCATCAGCACCCGCGCGATCTGCTCATTGTTGCCGAAAGCGGGTTTGGCACAGGCCTGAACTTTCTCACGCTCTGGCAGGCCTTTGATTCCTTCCAGCAACATTATCCTGACGCGCCCCTAAAACGTCTGCACTTCATCAGTTTTGAAAAATTCCCCCTGACGCAGGCCGATTTAACGGCGGCCCACCAGCACTGGCCCGAACTGGCCCCCTGGGCTGAACAGCTCCAGCACCAGTGGCCGCTGGCACTGCCAGGCTGCCAGCGGGTGTTATTTGATTCGGGCCGCGTCACACTGGACCTGTGGTTAGGCGATATTAATGCGCTAATTGATAATTTTGATGACAGTCTGCATCGCCAGGTGGATGCCTGGTTTCTGGATGGCTTTGCGCCGTCGAAAAATCCCGATATGTGGACCCCGGAACTGTTTGCGTCGATGGCGAAACTGGCCCGGCCAGGGGGCACATTTGCGACCTTTACGGCAGCGGGTTTTGTGCGGCGCGGGTTGCAACAGGCGGGCTTTGCGGTGACCCGGCGTAAAGGCTTTGGGCCGAAACGGGAAATGCTGTGCGGTTCGCTTGAGGCCGCGCCTGCGCTGACTCATCGCCAGCCTTGGTATGCGCGCCCTGCCCTGTCCGGTAAGGAGATCGCCCTGGTCGGCGGCGGCGTTGCCAGCGCGACGCTGGCCCTTGCCTTACTTCGCCGGGGCTTTCGCGTGACGCTCTACTGCGCTGACGAGGCGCCCGCGCTGGGGGCGTCCAGTAATCGTCAGGGCGCGCTCTATCCGCTCCTTAACCAGCACGATCCTGCCCTGGCGGCTTTCTTTCCTGCCGCATTCAGTTTTGCCCGTCGCCTGTATGATCAACTCGATCTGCCTTATGAACATGACTGGAGCGGCGTATTGCAGTTGGGCTGGGACGAGAAAAGTGCCAGTAAGATTGCGCAGATGCTGGATATGGCCCTACCGGCTGAGGTCGCCTTTGGCGTCAACCAGGACGAGGCAGCCGCGTTGGCAAATGTGGCGCTGGATTGCGGCGGTATATTTTATCCACTGGGCGGCTGGCTGGCCCCGGCCGAATTAACCACAGCCCTGCTGTCCCACTGCGAGCAGCTTGGATTACGCATTCACTGGCTGCACCGCGTCACCGCACTGACGCAGGTTCAGCAAGGCTGGCAGTTAACCTTTGACGAAAAGCCCGCAACCCAGCATCAGGCTGTGGTGCTGGCTAATGGTCATGCCATGACCGATCTGCCTCAGACCGATGCCCTGCCGGTTTACCCGGTCGCCGGTCAGGTCAGCCATATCCCGGCTTCACCGGCCCTGTCGGCACTGAAAACGGTACTTTGCTATGACGGCTACCTCACGCCAGCCAGCCCGCAGTTTGGTACGCACTGTATCGGGGCCAGCTATCATCGTGGCGACACCTCTACCGCCTATCGCGAAGACGATCAGCAGCAAAACCGCAGCCGTCTGCAGCACTGCCTGCCACACAGCGACTGGGTGAATGACGTGGACGTCAGTGAGGGCGAGGCGCGCAATGGCGTGCGCTGCGCCACACGCGATCATTTGCCCATGGTCGGCAGCGTGCCGGATTACGTGGCAACGCTTGACGTTTATGCCGATCTTGCTCAGCAGCGCGCCCGCGAGGCCGAGAGCGAAATGGCACCCTGTTTCCCTGGCCTTTATCTGTTTGGTGCGCTTGGCTCACGCGGGCTGTGCAGCGCCCCCCTGGCGGCGGAAGTGCTGGCGGCTCAGCTTAGCGGTGAACCCCAGCCGCTGGACCTCAACACGCTCGCGGCGCTTCATCCCAATCGTTACTGGGTAAGAAAACTACTGAAGGGTAAAAAAGCGGGGAAATAGCACAGGGCGGTCTGCCGCCCTGACTACTCAAGCCGTCTGACGGGCCTGTAAAAACAGGTTATCCCACATGCCAATCACCAGCGCCTGGTCCCGTGGCGATAACTCCCCGGCAGCAATGGCATTTTGCAGGCTACGTGTCACCTGAATCTGTAGCGCCTGCGGCGTGTGGTCGTCCAGCAGTTCCACTTCAGCGACTGCCAGAGTGAGGTGGCCGCGCAGATAACCGCTGGCAAATAGCTCATCGTCACTGGCGTGCTCAACCATATCGTCAATCAGGGCCAGAATACGTGCCTCAAATTCTGCGATCATCTCATCATTCCTCTGTTATTAAGTCCCTTATGCATCACAGATCGTCCGGCCAGGGAAACTGCGATGCGGTCAGAGAAGGCCTGCCATAATAGTCAGCCAGGGCTGAAATAAAGCGTGCGGGGCGCTCAGGAATACCCGACGCCAGATAGCTCATGACCTGGGCATGAACTTTACGCTGAAAGCCAATGCGATCTGGCTCACAATCGCCTTCGAGATTGTCACAACTGACGTTGAAGGGAAAGCCTGCGGCTACACAAAACATCCACTCCAGCGCCTGCGGCTTCACCTCAACCGCTTCAAACTGGCTCTGCGTTTGCGCGTCGCGTCCGTCCGGACAATACCAGTAGCCAAAATCCACTAACTTACGCCGGGCTTCGCCAGCAATGCACCAGTGTGAAATTTCATGCAGCGCGCTGGCATAAAACCCATGAGCAAAAACCACCCGGTTCCATGGTGATTCATCATCCGCTGGAAGATAGATCGGTTCGTCATCGCCTTTAATTAGACGGGTCTGAAAATCGTGGCTAAAGCAGTCATCAAACAGCGTAATAAGCTGCGCGTAATTATGTGTTGTTGTCATTAAGTCATCACGTAAAAGTATTACAGATTCAGCGTGCTCAGCCAGGCCATCAATTCGCTGCCGTGGCTGTCCCAGAGCAGCTTGATGCTCATCACCGCCGAAACGATGACCACCATCGGGCGAATCAGCCTTTGTCCGCGTGCCAGCACCAGCCTGGCGCCCAAACGAGCCCCGCAAAAAGCCCCCAGCATCATGATAAGTCCCGTGCCCCAGACCACTTTGCCACCAAACATAAAAAACAGCAGGCTGCCCAAGTTTGAGGTGAAATTGAGCAGTTTGGCGTGGGCGGTGGCTTTCGCCAGGTTGTAGCCGCATAGCGTCACGAAGCCCAGCGCGTAGAAAGAGCCCGCACCGGGTCCAAAGAAGCCATCATAAAAGCCGATACAGCCACCGCCGACCAGGGCAAAAGGCAGCCCCTGCAGGCGGTGAACGCGATCGTCTTCACCGATGCGCGGCATCAGCAGAAACCACATGCCAATAGCAATCAACAACAGCGGCAGCACCTGACGCAAAAAATCAGCCTGAAGGTGCTGGATCAGAATGGCACCGCCAACCGCCCCCAAAAAGGTCATGGCGATATTCAGCCGCTGCTCGCTCAGCTTAATCGCCCCGCGCCGGACAAAATAGAGGCTGGCCGAGAACGATCCGCCGACCGACTGCAGCTTGTTGGTTGCCAGCGCCTGAGCCGGTGACAGCCCGGCCGCCAGCAACGCGGGAACGGTTAACAGTCCGCCGCCGCCCGCAATGGAGTCAATAAAACCTGCCAGCAGCGCAATGAAAAACAGCAGCGCGACCAACAACGGGCTGACAACGAACCATTCCATGGGAACCCTTACAGTAGATGTTTATCCAGCAGTGCCTGACAGGCCGCAGGCAGCGGCGGCGGTTCACGTTTCACCGGTGCAGAGCCAGGCTGCCTGGGCAAAAACCAGCTTTGCAGTTCTGCGCCGCAGCCGTCACCGGCAGGCGGCGGTGCCTGCTCTTCACAGTCGGGGCTGCCCTGCGGACAGCGTAAACGGACGTGCATGTGGGCGCGATGCGCAAACCAAGGACGCACCTTACGCAGCCAGGCCCGGTCTGTGCCTGCATCGGCACACAGCTGCTTTTTAATCGCCGGATTGACGAAAATACGCGTGACATCTTCATCTTTCGCCGCCAGCTTAATCAGGCTGTCAATCTCAGGCTGCCAGTGGCGCGCTACCACGTTCTTGTCGTCGGCGGTGACGAGGTCCAGCGGCTGGGGCTTAAGCAGCTGCTGCGCGCTCCAGCGGGTTTTAGGCAGTTGCAGCCAGATGTCCACGTCCAGCCCGGTTTGATGGCTGGCATGTCCACTGCTGAAGCGCCCGCCCGCCGCCATGCCCATATCGCCAATCAACACGTTTCCTAGCTGGAGGCTATGGGCCTGGGTGGCCAGGCGCTGGATAAACAGGATCAGATCGGGATGCCCGAAATAGCGGCGCTGATCCTGACGCATCACCTGATAATCAGGCGAATTAAGCGGTAAAGCCTGCGCACCCACAATACAGCCATTGGCAAAGCCACCAATAGCCGTCGGTTGACCCGCAATCGGGTGCTGGATGCGCTGCCACGGCGTCGCCGCCAGGCTGGCCGCGCTCAACAACAGCGCGCTCACCATCAGCAAAATTTTCATTGGCTTACCAACGTGGCACGGTGGAGTTCACATCGCCACACTGCGCGCGCTGGCGCAGCAGATGATCCATCAGCACGATGGCCATCATGGCTTCGGCAATCGGCACGGCACGGATGCCCACGCAGGGATCGTGGCGACCTTTCGTGATCATCTCCACTTCCTCGCCGTCGCGGGTGATGGTTTTCCCCGGCACGGTAATACTGGAGGTGGGCTTCATGGCCAGATTGGCGCTGATGGTCTGACCGCTGCTGATGCCGCCCAGAATACCGCCCGCATGGTTGCTCTGGAAACCACTGGCGCGAATTTCATCGCGATGCTGACTGCCACGCTGATTAACCACGGCAAAACCGTCGCCGATTTCTACCCCTTTCACCGCATTAATGCTCATGAGCGCATGCGCCAGGTCGGCATCCAGGCGATCAAAAACCGGCTCGCCCAGGCCTGGTGGTACGTTTTCCGCCATGACCGTGACCTTGGCCCCAATCGAATCGCCTTCCTTCTTCAGGCCGCGCATCAGCTCGTCCAGCGCGTCCAGCTTGTCCGCATCCGGGCAAAAGAAAGGGTTCTCTTCAACAATGCTCCAGTCTTTCAGTTCACAGGCCACGTCGCCGATCTGCGCCAGATAGCCGCGAACCACAATATCGTGCTTCATCTGCAGATATTTTTTGGCAATCGCCCCAGCAGCCACGCGCATCGCGGTTTCGCGTGCTGATGAACGGCCGCCACCACGGTAGTCACGCGTACCGTACTTCTGCTCATAGGTGTAATCCGCATGGCCAGGACGGAACAGATCTTTAATGGCACCGTAATCCTGCGAGCGCTGATCGGTGTTCTCAATCAGCAGGCCGATCGAGGTACCGGTGGTCACACCGTCAAACACGCCAGACAAAATTTTCACCTGATCCGGCTCACGGCGCTGGGTGGTATAGCGCGACGTGCCTGGACGACGACGGTCGAGATCGTGCTGAATATCGGCTTCGGTTAACGGGATGCCCGGCGGCACGCCATCAACAATACAGCCCAGGGCAATACCGTGAGATTCACCAAAGGTGGTGACGCGAAAGAACTGTCCGATGCTGTTTCCGGCCATTGAGATTCCTTGTTACGGTTTGACGGGCGAAAGTTCGCCCATCCTTTTAGTCTTTATAAAATGAGAAATGGTGCTGTGCATCCACGATCTGCTGGCGGGTGAGCATAAAGACGCCGTCGCCGCCATTGTCGAACTCCAGCCAGGTAAAGGGCACATCGGGATACTGTTCCATCATGTGCACCATGCTGTTGCCCACTTCGCAAATCAGCACGCCCTGCTCGCTCAGGTAGCCCGGCGCGCAGGCAAGAATGCGGCGCACCAGTTTAAGGCCATCGCTGCCCGCCGCCAGCCCCAGTTCGGGTTCATGCTGATACTCGCTCGGCAGATCGTCCATATCTTCCGCATCGACATAGGGCGGATTCGTCACGATCAGGTCGTACTGCACCGGCGGGAGTTCGCGGAACAGATCGGCGCGGATCGGCGTGACGTGATGAATCAGGCCGTGCTCTTCAATATTTTGCTCGGCGACCGCCAGCGCATCGTGGGAAATATCCACTGCATCCACTTCTGCGTCCGGAAAGGCATAGGCGCAGGCAATCGCAATACAGCCGCTGCCGGTGCACATGTCCAGAATATGTCGCGGTTTGTCCGTGATCAGACCGGCAAAGCGGTTTTCAATCAGTTCCCCAATGGGCGAACGGGGAACCAGAACCCGTTCATCAACGTAAAACTCATGGCCGCAGAACCAGGCTTTATTCGTGAGATAGGCGACCGGGATGCGCTCGTTCACGCGGCGAATGACGCGCTCAACAATGCGATGGCGTTCGCTGGCCGTAAGGCGCGCGTTACGCATGTCTTCAGGGATATCCAGGGGCAACCACAGCGTGGGCAGGACCAGCTGGACAGCTTCGTCCCAGGGGTTATCTGTGCCGTGTCCGTACCAGATTCCGGCAGCCGTAAAGCGGCTCACTGACCAGCGCAGCATATCCTGAATGGTGTGCAGTTCGTTCACTGCCTCATCGACGAAAATTTTGTCCACGTAGCCCTCCGCAGGCCTTTTACTAATTCGGCCGATAGTTTGCCACGAAGCCGAGGAGAATTCAGCGCAGCAAGGTGAAAAAGCTGACAATTAATGACGGTTAACGGTAAGGTATCGGCTTCTGCTGTTAATCAGCCACCTCAGACATGATTCACCACCCATGAGTAAAAAAAACCCCCTGAGCCAGGATGATCAAGCGCTGTTTCGCCAGTTGATGACAGGAACGCGTCAGTTAAAACAAGACACTATCGTACACAAACCGGCGGTTAAAACCCGGGAAGTGCCGATAAAAAGGCTGCTGTCTGAACAGGCGGATAACAGCCACTACTTTTCCGATGAGTTCCAGCCGCTGCTTTCCACTGAAGGGGCGACGCGCTATGTGCGCGCGGACGTGAGCCATTTTGAGCTGAAAAAGCTGCGTCGGGGCGATTACACGCCAGAGATTTTTCTCGATCTGCATGGGTTAACACAGATGCAGGCCAAGCAGGAGTTAGGCGCGCTAATTGCCGCCTGTCGTCGCGAACACCTTTTTTGCGCCAGCGTGATGACCGGACATGGTAAACATATTCTAAAGCAGCAAACGCCGCTTTGGCTGGCTCAACATCCCTGGGTAATGGCCTTTCACCAGGCACCTAAAATGTTTGGTGGCGACGCTGCCTTGCTGGTGCTGATTGAAGTAGAAGAGTGGCAACCGCCAGAGCTGCCCTGACATTCAGGCAGCAAAACGGCTTAAGCACCTTGCCCCGCTGCCTCCCCCTTTGACGGGGGAGCCCGTTAAACGGACTCACACGTCGCTCCCCTTAAACGCCCGATCCCGACCCTGTTTGGCCAGGCGTTCTGCTGCTTTCTGTTCAGGCTGACGCAGACTATTTGCTTAAGAAACTATTTATATTCAATACAAGTTTTCCCTTGCCGATAACGTCTAGGCATTTAGGCACATTAGGCTTCAACATTTTGGCGTATTAACCAAGGGAACATTTTGAATGAGCGCATTAAGTCGTTTTTTTGAGAATTTAAACGTGGGCAAAAAGCTCATGCTCGGGTTTGGACTGATTTTGCTTTTAAGTCTGGCCGTCGCGATATGTGGTATTAAAAACCTCAACGATATTAGCGTCCGGGCCGAAAAGCTCAGGGAGCTGAAAAGCGTTAATGACCGGTTTTCTCAGGCCAAAGATGCCCGACTGCAGTTCGTTAAAACGCATGATGAGAAATTCATCGACATAAACGAAACCATGCTGAAAGAGGTGGATCAGAATCTGAAAAACCTGGGCGCTTTCCGCTGGGATGCCAGTCAGCAGGCCATGATTACGGCGATGCCGTCCGCCATTGCCACTTACCGGCAGAAACGGGCCGAAACCGTGCAGGCCGTCCGTAACGGTACGCAGGCGCTGCAGAATCTGTCCGTAGCAGATGAGATGCGCGAAATCAGCCAGCTTGCCACCAGCAACAGCGGCGACCCACAGACGGGCCCGGCGTTACAGGAAATTAATAAGCATCTGGGCGGCGTGGCGGTGCGCGTGAAACTCTTCGGCCTTGAGCACAAAGACGATGACCGCAATGCCTTGAGCAGCTTCCTGTCGGAAACAGTGCAGCTGATCGCGCAGGTTAAACCGCGTCTCAATCCTGCAGACGGTGCCGCCCTTGAAAAAGTCAGTGCACAGCTTGAGGCGAAACAGGGTGAAATCTCTGCGCTGATGGCATCAGTGGCCTCGGGCGATGAGGCCACCGCGCAACTGGCTGTGGCGGGCAAAACCCTGACCGACATGAGCAACGCACTGTTTACGCAGCAACTCGATGCGACCAATCACGATGCGAACCAGGCTGTCTGGCTGATGACGGTGATCATTATCGCCGCTGTCGTCGCAGGCATTCTTATTGCCTTGTTTATTACCCGTCAACTGACGCGTCCTCTCTCTGAGCTGCTGAACGTGGCTAATGAGATGGCGCGTGGCAACCTGAGCATTAAGCTGAAATCATCCCGTCGGGATGAACTGGGCGAATTAATGCATGCGGTCGCTGAAATGAGCGATGAACTGCGTCGCATTATCAGCGGCATCCGCAGCGGCGTAACCAGCGTCAGTCAGGCTTCAGCCGAAATTGCCTCGGGCAATAATGACCTGTCAGCCCGCACGGAAAGTCAGGCTGCGGCCCTTGCGCAGACAGCCGCGAGCATGGAGCAACTTACGGCGACGGTTAAGCAGAACGCAGACAACATCCATCATTCGAGCCGTCTGGCGCAGCAAACCTTCGACACAGCCAGTCGCGGCGGACAGCTAGTTACGGATGTGGTGACGACCATGAATGAGATCACCACCAGCTCCGGTAAAATCTCAGAAATCACCTCTGTCATCAACAGCATCGCCTTCCAGACCAACATTCTGGCCCTGAATGCCGCCGTAGAAGCCGCACGGGCCGGTGAACAAGGTCGTGGCTTTGCCGTGGTAGCAAGCGAAGTGCGCAATCTGGCTCAGCGCAGCGCGCAGGCAGCGAAGGAGATTGAAGCATTGATTCACGATTCCGTAGCGCGCATCAATGCGGGTTCACAACTGGTTAGCCAGACGGGCAATACCATGGGGGAAATCGTCAACTCGGTGAGTAACGTAACAGATCTGTTAAACGAAATTTCTCACGCGTCTGAAGAGCAGAACCGCGGCATTGCGCAGGTCGGCGTGGCTATCGTTGAAATGGATAACGTGACGCAGCAAAACGCGGCCCTGGTGGAACAGTCCTCTGCGGCGGCAAGCGCGCTCCATGACCAGGCGCAAACGCTGGCGGGCTCAGTATCACGTTTTGTGATTGCCTGACCTGCAGGGAAAGAAGCAGACGGGAATGACGTTCGGGGGTCGTTTTCATGTTCGGGCCAGTAAATGGCCCGACATTATTACATCGCTTTCGCGAGTTTTTTGGGGCTGACCTGCCATAACAGTTTGCCCTGACTTTCAGCCGGATCGAAGTCAATGCAGGCAATGGCCGAGGTGGCAAACATCGGTGGGGTTTCCTGGGGGCAAAGCTCCGACACCAGATAGCCCACCAGTGGCAAGTGGGAGATAACCAGCGCCGATTTAACCCCTTCATTCGCCAGTGCCTGCAAATAGCATCCGACCAGACCGGGATCGCCGCCGGGCGTCAGTTCCGGCAAAATATCCTCCCCTTCTGGCAAAGGGAACGCCTCACGAAATGTGGCAAGCGTCTGCTGCGCACGGAGATAGGGGCTGACCAGTACACGTTCAATGTCAACAGACTGACCTTTTAACCAGTTCGCCATTTGACGTGATTCGTCACATCCACAAAGCGTTAAAGGCCTGACTGAATCACTGGCAGCCTCAAGAGCCGCATCGCCGTGACGCATGATAAAAACTTGCATAAAGCACCGCTGTTGTTTGTCGACATCGCCTGATGCATCCGCATCAGGCGCTTCATTCTGCGAATGAACGTCGTGTTGTACCCTAATGACTTCAGTATAGTCAACCGGTTGTTTATTAAATAAGCACCTGTCAGATTCGTGCAGCGCCTCACGCTTGTGCGGCGCGTTTCTAACCCCCTGAATCGGAGTGGGTATTCGAATTTATGAAGAAGTGTAAAACTTTGTCTGCTGCTCAGCTGCGCGCAGCAACGCGTCACAGGGCGCAAAACGGTCCCCATACTGTTGCTGAAGCCGCGTTAATCTGTTGACGATTTCTGCCGCGCCCAGCCTGTCGATGTAATGGAACGGCCCGCCCAAAAAGGGGGGGAAACCAATGCCAAACACCGCACCGATATCGCCGTCCCGCGGCGAGCGGATAACCTGCTCATCCAGGCAACGCACCGCTTCGTTTAACATCATCATCATGCACCGTTCGGCAATCTGCGCGCCGCTTTGCTTTGCCACCGGCCGGGTCTTCACTAAGCCGTACACCGCCGGATCGACCTTCTTACGCGCCAGACGCGACGATCCGTACAGGTAGAATCCCCTACCGTTTTTGCGTCCTTTGCGACCGTCTTTGATCACGGCATCCAGCGCGGAAGGCGCGGCAAACCGCTCGCCATAAGCCTGCTGCAGGCCCGGTGAAATCTTACTGCCGACATCAATGCCAACTTCATCCAGTAGCTGAACCGGCCCCACCGGGAATCCTGCCTTCACCAGCGCCCGATCAATGTGATCGATCGGTTCCCCCTCCACCACGCAGCGCATGGCCTCGTTGATGTAAGGTGTGAGGATACGGTTGACGTAAAAACCAGGTTTATCGGCCACCACTATCGGCGTTTTACCCTGTTTCCGTGCCAGCATTACCGTACTGGCAAGCGTTTCAGGCGAGGTCGTGGCATGCGGGATCACCTCGACCAGCGGCATTTTTTCCACCGGGCTAAAATAGTGCAGGCCGATGATGTTCTCTGGGCGCCGTGCCGTCGCCGCAATCTCGGCAATGGGAATCGATGAGGTATTGGAAGCAAAGATCGTCTGAGGCTGACAGTTCGCCTCAACGTCCGCCACCATCTGTCTTTTCAGATCCAGGTCCTCAAAGACCGCCTCAATCACGATATCGCGCTGGGTGAATCCCTGATAGTCGGTGCTGCCGCTGATGCGCGCAATCTGCTGCTGACGCTGTGCCGGACTGATTTGCCGGCGTTTCACTTTTTTACTCAGCAGATCCCAACTGGTTTGCAGGGCATGGTTGATGCCTTTAAGGCTGATATCCTTGATGCGCACCGGTAGCCCCGCATTAACGGCGCTGACGCTGGCGATCCCGCCGCCCATCAGCCCGCCGCCCAACACACCGACCCGTTGGAGTGGTCGTGGTTCAGCCTGGGTGCCGTTCTCTTTCTTGATGGCGGTGGAAGCAAAAAACAGGCTGCGCAGCGCGGCCGACTCTGGCGTCATCGCCAGTTCGCCAAACGCCCGCGCTTCCGCGGCGTAACCGGCCTGACTGCTCTGCTCCAGGCCGATGCGAACCACCTCGATAATGCGTCGTGCCGCTGGGTAGTTACCCTGGGTTTTACGATCGGTTTCGCGTCTGGCCAGTGCGAACAGCGCCTGACGAGCCATCGGGCCCTGCAGCAGACGATCGCGCAGGGGCAGCGGCGCTCTGCGGTATTTCCCTTTCTTCACCAGTTCAACGGCGGCGTCAAGCAGGATGGCCTGCGGCACGGCATCATCAACAATGCCCAGCTTTTTCGCCTGCCTGGCCCGCAGGTTCTTACCGGTAAGGATAAGCGGTAAGGCTTTCTGTACGCCGATTAAGCGAGGCAGGCGCTGCGTGCCGCCCGACCCCGGCAGCAGCCCCAACTGCACTTCAGGCAGGCCAATACGGGTTTTATCGTCCAGCGAACAGATGCGCGCGTTGCAGGCCAGCGCCAGCTCAAGCCCGCCGCCCAGACAAGCACCATGGATTGCCGCCACCACAGGAAATGGCAATGCCGCAATCGCCGCCATCACGTCCTGCCCTTGTCTGGCCAGCGCTTCTGCCTCGTGGGCGCTCTGGCAGCGATCGATCATGCTGATATCGGCCCCTGCAACAAAGTTGTCAGGTTTGCCTGAAATCAGCACCAGCCCCAGCAGTTGCGGATGCTTGCGTGCTTCCGCAATGATTGCCGCAATCTGTGCCGCGAATGCCGCTTTAAGCGTATTCATCTTTTCATTGGGTACATCAATGGTGATCACGCCTACATGATCGTCCCGCATCTGTAATGTGAACGCGCTCTGTTCCATTATTCGGCCTCCAGAACCATTGCTGCCCCTAAACCCCCGGCGGCGCAGGCTGTGACTAAACCCAGCCCGCCGCCCCGGCGGCGTAATTCATTTAACGTCTGGGTAATCATGCGTGCGCCGGTTGCGGCAAACGGATGCCCAAAGGCGATCGATCCGCCCGAGACATTAAAACGTGCCTCGTCAACTTCGCCCAGCGCATGGGCGCGGTTTAACACGTCCCGGGCAAAACGTTCATCACGAAACATTTTCAGGTTGCTTAACGTCTGAGCGGCAAAGGCTTCGTGCATATCAATCAGCGTCAAATCCTTTAAGGCTATCCCGGCACGATCCAGCGCCAGCGGCGAGGCGTAGGCCGGCCCTAACAGCATGTCCTGCCAGACGTCGATAGCGGTAAACGCATAGCTGCGTAAATAGCCCAGCGGCTGTATTCCAAGCTCTTTTGCCCGGCCTTCACGCATTAAAATGACCGCAGCAGCCCCATCGGTAAGCGGCGTACTGTTTGCCGCAGTAACGGTACCGTGCTGACGGTCAAATGCCGGACGCAGCCGGGCATAATCGGCGGCTTTTGCATCCATACGCACATTATTATCTTGCTCGATGGGCGCTTTCCACGGCGGCACAAAGGCGGCCATCACCTCCTGACTCAGTACGCCTGACTGCCAGGCCTGGGCCGCGCGCTGATGCGAGCGCAGGGCCAATGCATCCTGCTCTTCCCGGCTGATGCCATGCGTTTTGGCCATCTGCTCTGCGGTATCCCCCATACGTAATCCCGTGGAGTACTCCGCAACGGCAGGCGGAACCGGTAACAGATCTTTAGGGCGCAGCCGCCGGAGAATGTGCAGCTTCTGTGAAAAGCCACGCGCTTTATTCATATCCACCAGCGCGCGCGCCAGCGTTTTACTGACCCCAATGGGCAGCACAGAGGAGGAGTCCGCCCCGCCTGCGATGCCGGCAGAAATCGTACCTGCCAGTAAGCTTTCGGTGACGTTTGCCACCGCCTGAAAGCTGGTGGCGCAGGCGCGGCTGACGCTATAAGCATCGGTATTGACGCTCAGGCCACTGCTTAAGACGATCTCACGTGCAATGTTTGGCGCTTCCGGCATTTGCACCACCTGACCGAAGACCAGTTGCTCAATCACCTCAACCGGGAGTTCACTTCGGGCCATGATTTCGCTGATCACCATGCGACCCAGTTCAACCGCAGGGATGCCGTGAAAACCCGTGGCCTGGCGAAGAAAAGGCGTACGTAATCCGTGGGTGATGGCGATGCGCTCGCCATTACGCGTCAGCAGTGACTGCGCTTTGCTCATTGTATCCACCTGTACATCGTGACCGAGGCATCATTGCCGAAAGAGGTCTGACCTGATCCACAGTGTTAACCACAAGCGGGTGCGCCGCCAACATCAGGAGGAGAAAAGTGAGATGAGAAACACGAAAATGAAAAACGCCGCAGAGCAGCGGCGCCGAAATGTTTAACGTAAACCCAGTTGGAAAATCAGAGTTTCGGCCTGACAGCTAAAGGTAAAGTCGATATTAAGCTGCACGCCACCGGCCTCTTCCACCATGCTGGAATCGATAACGCAGGGTTCTGACTCGACCTGGCGCGCCCTATCCGTCAGCTGCGCCAGTTTCGTTTCGGCATCTGCGCGATCTTTACACCATGCTGACCAGCTGGCCGTACAGTCTGAATTATCCATCACCGTACCAACATCAACGCAACAGCAGGCAGCCGTTTCCGTCGCGCTACATTTTTTTAAAGCATTTGTCATGATTTTCTCCTGACATCACATCATAAGGTGGGTGAGTTTTCTGCTGAAAATTTTACGCTCTGGCTTATCAACCCGCTACACACACCGCGCTAAGTGACGAATATCACAATAAAATTTGATGTGGATCAGTTTTGCTCCTGCCGCTCTGCCCATTTATTCCCGAGAAGTGTTAAGCAGATCGAATTTTCACCTATCAAATTGGAAATATTTTAAAAACAATATTGCAACATGTGTACAGGTCGGACCTATACTCTCCGCACTGGTCTGATATGTGCATTTGACATCAGTCCATACAATCCGCCGTTCCTTGTTACGCGACGTCACAACGTTAAATAATAATTCACATGAGGTTGTGGTCATGAACCATAAAAACCTGTTCGCAAAGTCAGCCGTGGCAGCTGCAGTAGCGCTTATTTCCTCTAACGTATATGCAGCCGGATTTCAGTTAAATGAATTTTCTTCCATTGGTTTAGGTCGCGCTTATTCTGGCGAAGGCGCAATGGGTGATACGGCGGCCTCAGCCAGTCGTAACCCGGCAACCATGGCACTCATGGATCGCCCTGAATTTTCAATCGGTGCGGTTTACATCGATCCTGAAGTGGATATCAGTGGCCAAAGCCCGACGGGCCGCAGCCTGGACGCGAAAAACATCGCACCGAACCAATGGATCCCTAACCTGCATTACGTCCAGCCGATCAATGACAAGTGGTGGGTAGGCGCGTCAGCGACGTCTAACTACGGCCTGGCGACAGAGTTTAACAACGGTTATACCGCGGGCGGGCTGGGCGGCAAAACTGACCTGATGACGGGTAACCTGAACCTCAGCACGACTTATCGTTTGAATGAGCATTTCAGCTTCGGGGTAGGTTTTGATGCTGTATATGCCAAAGCTAAAATTGAGCGCTATGCTGGTGAAGCGGGCGCACGGCTCGGTATACCCGCAGATACGCAAGTTGCCTATCTTAAGGGGGACAAATGGGGCTACGGCTGGAACGCTGGCGTACTCTACGAAGTCGATGACAATAACCGTTTTGGTTTTACCTACCGCTCCGAAGTGAAAATTGACTTTGATGGAGACTATAAAAGTAGCCTGCCATTCAATCCTCGTAATAACCCAGAAGTTACTAATCTCCCGACAGGTACAAACGGCTCTACAGTTCCCGGCGCGTTAACCTTAAACCTGCCGGAAATGTGGGAAGTTTCAGGCTGGCATAAAGTGGCACCACAGTGGGCCGTGCACTATAGCCTGGCCTACACCAGCTGGAGTCAGTTTCAGGAGCTGAAAGCAACGGGCTCAAACGGCCAGACGCTGTTCTATAAAGATGAAGGTTTCCACGATGCCTACCGCATCGCACTGGGTACCACCTACCAGTACGACAAAAACTGGACCTTCCGCAGCGGTATCGCCTTTGATGACAGCCCGGTTCCGGCTGACAAGCGTTCTATCTCTATCCCGGATCAGGACCGCTTGTGGCTGAGCGCCGGTGCCTCTTATGCGTTTAACGACGATGCATCGGTAGACGTCGGCGTGTCTTACATGCACGGTCAGAAAGTGACCGTGCAGGAAGGCACCTATACCTTTAACTCTAGTGGTAAAGCCTGGCTGTATGGCGCAAGCTTCAACTACAAGTTCTGATGCGCGAAATGCATAAAAAAAGCGACACTGAGTGTCGCTTTTTTATTGCTCATGGGAACGTCACACGTCATGCAGCCTGGTGACAACCCTGTAACAGCTTCACGTCATCACCCCGGCCGCTTATCAGGCCGCCCTTGCGACAGGCGGCTTCTGACGGGTCATGATTTACTGCGAATCAATGTCTTTCAGATCGTCCTGGATCGCCGCCGCATTCGGATTTTCTTCTGGCTTCAGCTTGCCGCCGCGCGCCAGGAAGTCGTAGCGCTGGAAGTAGGCGCTACGGATAAAGGCGTAAGGATCGCGTTGCTGTTTCAGGATAGCATCCGAGTCCAGCAACTGTGCGCGCGATTCGATGCCTTCCAGCGTCCATTTACCGATGGACATGGGCCAGGTCAACCAGCCAAGCACAGGATAAAGCGTATCGACATAATCGCCGCCGTCCTGACGTATCGTGAAGCTGCCATAGGCCGGTAACTGCACATAAGGCCCATAGCCCACGCCATAGTGACCCAGCGTGGTACCAAAACGCTGCGGTCCCTGGCGCGCCAGTTCCGGATTGGCTTTACCGGCGACATCAATGAAACCGCCCAGCCCCAGCACCGTATTCAGGAAGAAACGTGTAAAGTGGATACCTGCATTGCGCGGCTCGCCGACCAGAATCGCATTTACCATACTGGCAGGTTCGCTGAGGTTGCCCAGGAAGTTGCTGAGGCCCGCGCGCGCAGGCACGGGAACATAGTCGCGCCAGGCCACTGCCACAGGGCGCAGCACGTAAGGGTCCAGCACGTTATAGTTGAAGTTAAACATTGTGCGGTTAAAACCTTCAAGCGGATCGCTACGCCCTGCAGGCGCATCGTCAGCAGGCTTTGAACTGGCACAACCAACCAGAAGCACACTGGTCAAAGCCAGGCTGGTCAGGCGGTGATCCATTTTTTTCTCCCTGTGCATATAAGTTATTTATACCCTGCTGAGTTTCAGCGGGTAGATCAGCGCAGTCCAGCAAGCATAGCTGATATCTCCCGTGCGGTTGGCAGATTCAGACATTGCCAGACGCCAGCCGGTTAAGGCTGCTGTTTATCAATCGCGACGTCAATGTGCTGATGGCCATCCCAAGGGACTACCGCGCTGACGCCAAACCAGTCACCCGGCTCAGGATTTGCACGGCCATTTCGTGCAATCCTGACGCGAACCTGAATCTGTTTCTGCGTTGAAAGGCGTCGGTCCTGTAACATGGCATTGCTGTCATCCAGCGTCAGCGACACGGGAAAATGTCCGGGCGAGACGCGTTTCACCGCCACCGGCACCGGCGAGACGCCGTCAGTCACCGAAATATACATGACTCCGCCCGGCGGTAACATTTTTTCTGCCTGGGGAGAAAGCGTCACCTCGACCGTTAGTTGACTGCTTTGCTGCCCTGCATCGGTTTTGGCTTGCTCAATGCTGCGCGCAATGCCCTCACGACGAGGATCGTCGGCCGGTAACACCTGCAACAGGGTTTGCCAGCTGTCTATCGCCTGCGAATACTGCTGTTGTTCAAACGCATTATAGGCCAGCAGACTTAGGGTGCGGATATCCTGCGGATGCTGTTTAAGCAGATCCGTGAGCAGCAGCCCGGCCAGGCGGTTATCCTGAGGATCGCCCGATCGCGTCAGCACCTCGGCATAATCCTGCTGCAGGGCAAAATTATTCGGTGCCAGCTGCAACGCATGCTCGAAAGCCTGACGCGCACCCGTGGCATTGTTGAGTACCATACCGAGGCGGCCCAGCATCGCCCAGCCGCTGAGGTTATCAGGTTCGGTTTGCAGCTGGCTGCGCAAACCGAGCTGCAGGCGAGAGAGCTGCTCTTGGGTAAGTGGCCGGGCATGGGGATCCATGAGCTGGGCGCGCAGCGCCGGATACGCTTCCTGCACCTGGAGCCAGCCACTTAACTGTGTTAAGCCACCGGTTTTAAGATAGCTTGCCAGTGACACGATAACTAAAACGATCAGGCCGGGTAACAGCACCCAGCGACGGCTGCGGTGCGAGTGGGCATCCGAAGCGGGCGGAATATCGCTAAGCAGGGTTTGCTGTAACTCCTGCTCCATCACGGCGCGATCGGCAATCACGCCCTGCTCTTCGTCCAGGGTTATCTCAGCCAGCCGCTGCCGATAAAAATGCGTATTAAGGTTGTCGCGCGCCGCCGCGTGGGTTTCACGTTGACGCCAGCCTGCGGCTAAAAACAGTACGCTGGCCGCCAGCAGCAGCAGAAAAATCGTGAGTAAAAAGACAGCCATTATCGTTTCCTGTCCGACTTCAGAATCGCCGCCAGACGCTGTTGTTCCTGGTCATCAAGCTCGCTTCGGGTTTTACGCTGACGACTACGCCACACGATCACGGCACCGCCCACAATCACAAACAGCGCCGGGCCGGCCCACAGGATCAGTGTTGAGGGCGTGACAGGCGGCTGGTAACTGACGAAATTGCCATAACGCGCCACCATATAGTCGATGATTTGCTGACGGCTCTGGCCCTGCTTCATCAGTTGATAAACTTTCAACCGCATATCTGACGCAATCATCGCATTAGAGTCGGCGATGCTGTTGTTCTGGCATTTGGGACAACGCAGCGAGGCCGTGATTTCACGGTACTGCTCCTCCTGCGCCACGGAGTCAAACGCATAGGTATCAATCGCGGCCCACAGGCTGGCACTAAACAGCAGCCCACAGAGCATCATCATCAGGGATCTCATGCGCCGCTCTCCTTCGTGTATTTATCCCACAAGGGTTTGACTTCCTGTTGCCAGACGCGCGGGTTCAGATCGCCAGCATGGCGATAGCGAATAATGCCTTTGCCATCAATCAAAAAGGTTTCAGGTGCGCCATAGACGCCGAGATCGAGGCCCAACATCCCGTTACCGTCATACAGGCTGAGCGCATAAGGATTACCCAGCGTGTTCAGCCAGGTTACTGCCTTCTGGCGATCGTCTTTGTAGTTCAACCCTACAACCCGAACGCCCTGCTCTGCCAGCTCATTAAGATAGCGATGCTCGGCGCGGCAGGTCGGACACCAGGTTGCCCAGACGTTCAGCAACAGTGGTTTACCGGTGATCAACGTTTGCTGATCATAGGTTTTGCCTGGCTTATCCAGCGCCTCCAGCCTGAACACGGGCAAGGGCTTACCGATTAAGGCCGATTCCAGCCGTGAAGGATCGTCCCCTTCCGCATTACGTGACAGCTGCCACAGCAGCGCGGCAGCCAGCAGTAAAAATAATCCCAGCGGAATAAACAGAATTTTTTTCATGTCCGCACCTCGCGATCGGCTTTCCTGCGCGAGCGATAGCGCGGGTCGAGCAAACAGAACAGCCCTCCGACGGCCATAAACAAGCCGCCAAACCAGATCCAGCGGACGAAGGGTTTGTAGTAGATACGCACCGCCCAGCTACCGTCACTGAGCTCTTCACCCAGCGCGGCGTAAAGATCGCGGGTAAAGCCGCCGTCGATCGCCGCCTCGGTCATCATGGTGCGCGCGGCAGAGTAAAAGCGTTTCTCCGCATACAACACGTCTTCCGGCTTGCCCTTGTGGGAAACGTCAATTACCGCCACGCCGCCGCTGTAATTAGGGCCTTGTAAGTCCTGAACATCACGAAAAACAAAATGGTAGTGATGGATATCGACGCTGTCGCCCGCTTTCATGCGCACGTCGCGCTCAACGCTGTATTGGGTACTGAACGCAATGCCAATAACGGTGACGCCCACGCCGAGATGTCCAAGCACCATGCCCCAGTGACTGCGCGAAAGGTGACGTAATCCGGTAAAAAAACGATGACGATGAGTGGCGCGCTCATGCAGCTCCATCAGGGTCAACAGGATGATCCATACCGCCATCAGTAATCCCACCACCGTCATGGCTTCAACACGATCCTGCAACCACCAGGGCAGCAGCACGGAGGCCAGCAGCGTCACGAGCAGCGCTATCAGCAGACGACGAACCAGCTTTTGTGGCTCATCGCGTCGCCAGCGCACTAACGGCCCAATACCGAGCATTAACGCCAGCGGAGCCATCAGCCAACTGAACATGGTATTAAAGAAGGGTTCGCCAACGGAAATGCTGCCCAGCCCTAACTGTTTATGCACCAGCGGTAACAGCGTGCCGAGCAGGACCACCAGCATGGCCGCGATTAGCAGAACGTTATTCCCCAGCAGAAAAGATTCTCGCGACCAGAGCTCATTTTGCACCCGACTGCGCACCTGGCCGCCTTTAATGGCATACAGCAGCAGCGAGCTGCCAATCACGATGACCAAAAATGCGAGAATAAACATGCCGCGCGCCGGATCGGAGGCGAAAGCATGTACCGAGACCAGCACGCCGGAACGGACCAGGAAGGTGCCGAGCAGGCTCAGGGAGAACGCGGTAATAGCCAGAAGCACCGTCCAGGCCTTGAAGGTGCCGCGTTTTTCCGTGACCGCCAGCGAGTGCATTAAGGCGGTGCCCGCCAGCCACGGCATAAAGGAGGCGTTTTCCACCGGGTCCCAGAACCACCAGCCGCCCCAGCCCAGTTCGTAATAAGCCCAAGCGGAACCCAGCACAATGCCAATGGTCAGGAATAACCAGGCGGCGGTAGTCCAGGGACGCGACCAGCGCGCCCAGGCGGTATCCAGCCGTCCCGCCATTAATGAGGCGATGGCAAAAGCAAAAGCCACGGAGAAGCCGACATAGCCCATATACAGCAGTGGCGGATGAAAGATCAGGCCGATATCCTGCAACATTGGATTAAGATCGCGACCGTCTACGGGAAAATCGGGCAGCGTTCGGCTGAAGGGATTGGAGGTGAGGATGATAAACAGCAAAAAGCCCAGATTGATCATCCCCATCACTGACAACACCCGGGCCAGCGCGTCCTGCGGCATACCGCGGCTGAAGATTGCCACGGCCAGCGTCCAGCCACTCAGCAGCAGCACCCACAGCAGCAACGATCCTTCATGCGCGCCCCAGGTGGCCGCAATGCGGTAGTAAACCGGCAGCAGTGAGTTTGAGTTGTTGACGACATAGCTCACGGTAAAATCGTTAACGATAAACGCCCAGACCAGCAGCATAAAAGCCCCCGCGACGCAGGCAAACAGGCCAACGGCAAGCGGACGCGCCATGCCCATCAGGCGGGCATCCTGGCGCCAGGCGCCCCACAGCGGATAGACGCTGAGCAGCAGCGCCAACGCTAATCCAAGACAGAGTAAGAAACTGCCCAGTTCTGGCATCATGGTGTACGTCCTGCCGGGTTATTCGCGGCCTGTTGCGCAGAGGGTGCGGGTTTCATCGCGGTGCTGATTTCGGGAGGCGTGTAGTTTTCATCATGTTTTGCCAGCACTTCGTTGGCTTTGATCAGGTTGCCGGGCTCAAGTACGCCCTGCGCGACAACGCCCTGACCTTCGCGGAACAGATCCGGTAAAATGCCGACAAAGCTCACGTTGACCACACCGCGACCATCATAAAGCTGGAAGGAAACCGCCAGCGTGTGGGGATCCCGCGTTACGCTGCCAGGCATCACGACGCCGCCCACGCGCAGGCGCTGTCCGGGCTCAGGCTTGATGTGCGCATCGCCTTTTCCCTCCAGGATTTCACCCGGCGTATAAAACAGATCGATATTGGACCGCAGCGCATACATCACCAGTGCGGTCGCCAGCCCAAGTCCGGTAAGTATCGCCACCACGACATACAGGCGATTACGACGGCGGGTATTCACTTCTCTTCTCCTGCCGTAGGGTTGGCGGTACGTTGAACGTTGGCCGTTCGCAGGCGGCGCTCCCGTGCATCACGCTGGCGAATGTCCGCCAGCAAACGTCGGTGTGACCACCTACTATGCAAGATCAGGGCGAAAAGCGGCACCAGCGTGCCTGCCACCGCCAGCCACACATAAAAGGCGTAGCCGCCCATGGCAACGAAGTCATGCCATGAGGCAAAAGCGGGCGTCATACTTTGCTCCTTGTCTTCGCCAGGGCAATTGCCCAGGGACGTTTACGTTCCGTAAGCAGAATCAGGTTACGTAAGCGCATCAGCGTTAAGGTGATAAACAACAGCAGGTCACCCAGGATGGCCCAGCGCAGCGGCGTGCGCATCGGCGGCGCGATCGCCTGTTGCAGCAACCCGGACGATCCCTGATGTAAGGTATTCCACCACTGCACAGAGAAATGAATGATGGGCAGATTGATCACCCCGACCAAAATGAGCACGCCTGCGGCCCGCCCGGCCATGCGACGATCGTCGAAGGCCTGATACAGCGCAATCACGCCCAGATATAAAAACAGCAGCACCAGTTCTGACGTCAGTCTGGCATCCCATATCCACCAGGTTCCCCACATCGGCTTGCCCCAGGCAGAACCGGTGACCAGCGCGATAAAGGTAAACACGGCACCGATTGGCGCCATCGCCGCTGACACTAAATCGGCCATTTTCATCTGCCAGACCAGCCCCGTGAACGCCGCAACGGCCATCGCGCTGTATATCCCCATCGACCACATGGCCGCCGGAACGTGGATATACATAATGCGAAAGCTGTTACCCTGCTGGTAGTCTGCCGGTGCATAGCCAAATCCCCATACCCAGGCCAGCAGCAGTACCGCCGCACTGGCCAGAGCAAACCACGGCAGCAGGCGACCGCACAACTGATAGAGCCGTTCGGGCTTAGCCAGCTGATGTAATCCTTTCCACATGTTCAATTGCTCACATTAAAATAAACGCTAATAACACGTCTGAGGCGTGCTGATTTAGTGCAGCGTAATCCGCAACGCCGCGGCGGTGGCAAAAGGTGCCAGCGTTGCACTCGCGACCAGCATTGCCCCCAGCAACGCCAGATAACCGCCAATGGCGACGCCCTGTCCTGCGGCATCAATGGCCGCACTGGCAAAAATCAAGACAGGAATCGCCAACGGCAGGACCAACAGGCTGAGCAGCACGCCACCACGACGTAATCCCACAGTCAGCCCCACCCCAATTGCGCCAAGAAAACTCAGCGTCGGTGTTCCCAGCAGCAGCGTCAGTGCCACCGCTCGCCAGCTCGGGATATCTAGGGACAGCAACAGAGCCGCCAGCGGCGAAAGCAGGATTAACGGCAAGCCGGTGACCAGCCAGTGGGCAATCACTTTGCCCAGCACCATGACCGGCAGCGGCGTGGGAGACAATAAAAGTTGCTCCAGCGTGCCGTCATTGAAGTCATCGCGAAACAGCCTTTCCAGCGCCAGCAGCGAGGAGAGCAACGCGGCAACCCAGACAATACCAGGCGCGATCCGGGCCAGTTGCTGAGGATCGGGACCGATACCCAAGGGGAAAAGCGTAATCACGATCAGGAAAAACCACAGTGGATTAACCACCTCCGCACCGCGACGACAGGCGATGCGTAATTCACGTTGAATAAGACGACATAACATTACTGCCACTCCATGGCATGCAGGCGAACGGTTTTTATCTGGCCGTTCAGCCCCGGCAGCGCCTGATGACTCGTCACAATAACAGAACCGCCCTGTTGCGCGTGTTCCGCAAAGCGCGCCATTAAGGTCTCGACGCCGACAGGATCAAGAGCGGTTAAAGGTTCATCCAGAATCCACAGGGTTGCCTGGGTCAGCCACAGCCGGGCCAGCGCGATTCGCCGCTGTTGCCCTGCAGAGAGCTGCGCGGCTGGCACGTCTTCATAGCCCGCCAGTCCGACGCTGGCCAGTGCAGTAAAAATATGCTCATCGCGGCAGTTCGGATGATAAAAGCGTAGATTTTCCAGCGCCGACAACGCCGAGGTGATCCCCGGCAGATGCCCAAGATAAAGCATGGCCTGATGCCAGACATCGCGTTGCTGATGAATTTGCTGCGACTGCCAACGCACCTCGCCGTGTTCAGGCGTGCTCAACCCGGCCAGAATCCGTAGCAGCGACGTTTTACCGGCCCCGTTTGGCCCTTCAATTTGTACGATATCACCTGCCGACACGCGAAACGTGAGCGCCTCAAAGAGCGCACGTTCATCACGCACACAAAGCAGATTCATGATTTCCAACATGGAGGGGTAAATCGCGCCAGCCAAATAAGGCGCAAATGATAGCACAATGTTGCAGTGTGCCGAAGACCGTGCGCAGCCCCTTTCCCACTGAGGTTAGATATTCGTGCTTTTCACGACGTTAAGCGGACAAAAAGCGCACCACAGCAAAATGTTGTAACTTTTGTTAGCTGTTGTAGAAACAATTTCGCGAGCCAAAAAACGACTACGCTTATAACGCATTTGCACTGTTACCAGGAGAAAACATGAAGCCTTCATCAAGCACCAGTCAGGGACCTAACGACGTAGACAGCGAAGAGAAAGAACAGGGCAAAGAGGATATTGAAGTGGATGAAGACGCCCTGCCCTCTCGCGCCGCCGCTATCCATGAGGAGATTCGTCAGGACGGGGAAAAAGAGCTGGAACGTGACGGCATGGCGCTGCTGTGGTCAGCTATCGCTGCCGGGCTGTCGATGGGCGCCTCGCTGATGGCTAAGGGCATTTTTCAGGTGCATCTGGATGGCGTGCCCGGCGCGTTTTTACTGGAAAATCTTGGCTACACCTTTGGCTTTGTGATTGTGATTATGGCACGGCAGCAACTTTTCACTGAAAACACCGTGACCGCCGTCCTGCCCTTTATGCACAAACCCACCATGAGCAATCTTGGCTTATTGCTTCGCCTGTGGGGCATTGTGCTGCTGGGTAATCTTATCGGGACAGCGTTCGCGGCCCTGGCGTTTACTGAAATGCCGATTTTTGATGAAGCCACCCGACAGGCCTTTACCGACATCAGCATGAAGGTAATGGAACATACGCCGGGGGAGATGTTTGCGAATGCGGTGATTTCAGGTTGGATCATTGCCACCATGGTCTGGATGTTCCCCTATGCCGGTGCCGCCAAGCTGTTTGTCATTGTGATGATGACCTGGCTGGTCGCGCTGGGCGATCTGGCGCATATCGTGGTGGGTTCCGTCGAAGTACTTTACCTGGTATTTAACGGCAGCATTCCCTGGACCGAGTTTCTCTGGCCCTTTGCTATCCCGACGCTGTTGGGCAATCTGACGGGCGGTACGTTGATTTTCGCCCTGATCAGCCATGCGCAGATTCGCAATGATATGGGCGAAGCTGCCCAGGCAAAGGCGAAAGCGGAACGACGTAAAGCGGAGAAAAAACGTCAGCAACAACAAGAAGAACGCTAAATTGCTGACAGAATGAGCAAACGCGCGGCGGTGTAGTGAATCCTGCCGCCTAACTGCGGTATACTGCGCTGGCGTCTCCTTAGTTAAATGGATATAACGAGCCCCTCCTAAGGGCTAGTTGCAGGTTCGATTCCTGCAGGGGACACCATGTATGCCTTTCTTCAAGTCTACTTAACCTCATTTTAGACATTCATCTGAACCCTTCTTCCTTCAGTTAAGCTACTAAAAACTTAGATGTGTCTTCATAAACAACATCAGGCCACTTACATGACGAAGCGTTAAAGACGAATCAATCTCTCCTGTCCTTCGCTACGTCAAATCCCGGGTTCATTGCCCCCTCTTCTTCAAACCTTGCTTTGGATGTATTTGTTTTGTTTCTTAACCCACGCTACTTTAATATTCGATAAATCCTGCTAAACAAAGGTATCGTTATGGACAACTACTGGGACAGAAACAGGCAATCAAGCTACTTTCTGACTATGGCAAGCCTGGAGGCCAACCACTTAGTCAATGTGGCAACATCCCTCTCACAGTTCCATCTCAAGGATGCCCTTGTTCGCCTGAAGTTTCAGGATGAAGTGCGAGAGTTTAGCCGCTCGCAGCTTCAAACCATCCGCACTGCTACCTCGGATGACAAATGTCAGGAGTGCATCCAAAATCTCAAGCAGGAAACCCAAAACTTGAAGATTCAAGACAGGATGCTCAGAACAGGAGAAGCTGTCGTATCGTCTTCTGTGCAGTTTTACCATGACCATGAAAAAGTCATTGGGTATGTCATTGACGGTATCGGCGTCGTGCTGAGTGGCATGCAAATTGTTGCAGGGGTTGGTCTAATCGTAGGCTCTGTAACAACAGGCAATGTTATCGGAGTAGTGGCAGGCTCAGCCCTGGTGATGAATGGTGTGGGTTCTGGGATTGAGAGTATAGGTAAGCTAAGTGGTGTGCCTCACCCATCTAACCCAGTAAGAGATAAATATGAAGACGCAGCCGATTTTCTCGGTTTTGATAAGCGCTTAGGATTGTTAACCTACCAGGTCGTGGACCTGACAACATCATACTATGGCCTTTTCAAGCTTACCCTAAAACCTGAAGCATGGAGGTTATACAAATATCTACCAACCGATCACTATCGCAAAGTCCAGCTTCTGAGTAAACCAGCACTCGCTCTCAAAGGTTTGGGTGCTATACACAAGGGAACTGGAATAGGTATGAACCTTTACCAAATGAAAAACAATCCTGCACAGAACTAATGTTTATTCTTCCTGATAAATTTGTATGATTTCCAGGCTAAGTTAAGAGGCGTGACGAAATACACCACGAAGAAAGCGAAAGTCAGGACGATGATGTATGGGATGGCATTTGAAGAGTCTGCATTAAAAATGCCGTTCAATCCAATTAGAGCCAAAATAACCAGAGCAATGACCCCTCCCCAAAAGCGTTTGCTAAGATCAATCACGAGACTCTGAAGTGTTTCTTTTTTAGATTCATCTTTGTTAATGATGCTTTTGAGTTTACCGATATTCTTGGCAGAAAAACCGTTATCGAGAAGTTTTTGCTCAAAATCGTTCATTCAGTGCGCCCTGAGTCGATATGGTATTAAATTTATCATATCATAGCTTAAAGTTAAGATGCCACATGTTCTGTTGACGGAGAATTATCATCGAATTCTTTTATAGGAGTAATCCAGCACAGCAATCATATATCAATGTATTTAAAGAAACATATCACTCCCAAGCTCTTTTCTTTACGTCAAATCATTGCTTTTAATAAAGATTGAAAATTAAAAAATAGATATAACCTGGTTGCTTTATAAAAATTCAGCACATCCAGGGCAACTTTTCAGATCGTTTCAGACAGAATGAAAACCTTGCCTGAACAAAAAAACCATGACACTCATCACACAATTAAGATATAGCCACCAAGCTAAAACCTTCTCAAAAATATCTAAAGATAGAGAATGTCAGAATATTTTTCGCTTTTCCTTTTTCACCCTTAATGAGTTTCAAATTGAAATTAGCATATAAAAAAGAAAATATTTTTCGGCATGCATATATAAAACTTAAATGTAATAATAAAAAATAGCACCATTTAAAAAATCATTTACGTTAAACATCTTTTCGCTTATGCGTACAAATTACATCCTTTGGAAATACACTTTTATCAAATCAGAATTCACTATCCAAATATTCTCTTCATTGTAAAAACCTTGCACTACCTTCGTCCAATTCAAACATCGAGATTATTTTGATTTCAAAGCAGTATTTTGCTTCGACGTTCTAAAGGTGCTTCCCAATGAAAAACACCTTCAGGTGCGCTATTCGATCATATTACATGGCTGTTTGATTACGTATTGTACTAAAAATATCCGGCCGATTAAGGTTAATATAATCGACGCCCGCCGCCGCGATTTCCTGATGAATTGCTATGTCGTCACCACCGTAATAAACCATGATTTCAAGCTCGGCCTGACGGCTCGCTTCAAGGATGGCTCGATTACGCATCTGTTCTACGCTCAACTCAATGAGCGATGCATGATGGACGGTTCTCACAAGAGAGGGCGACATCGCGATATCAAGGGTGATCATTTTACGAAAGTCCGGCGCGGCGGCCTGAAGACCGCGGCGCATTTCCTCGGAAAACGAAAAGAAGAATGTGTCACGGACCATACCGAGATCCCGTACCAATGCAGCTACTTTAGCCGGATCGCAGTATTTCAGCTCGATATAAACGCCCGCACGACCGCGCAAATGCTCAAGATAAGCATCAAGCCGCGGCACCATGGCACCTTTAAAGCGCTCGTCGAACCCGCTTCCTGCATCCAGCGCATCGATATCGCGCGATAAAGCATGACCCACAGGGCCGGTGCCGTTAGTGGTACGATCCAGCGTTTCATCATGGATAACGTAGAGCACGCCATCGGCACTTTCTCGCACATCCAGCTCAATGTAATCAGCCCCCTGTTCCAGCGCCAGGTCTGCGGAAAAGAAGGTGTTCTCTGGCGCGAAATGGTTGGCGCCACGGTGTGAGACGATTCGGGTCATTAGGGTAATTTCCTGTTAGCTGGCAGCATGGACATGTTTGCCGGGATGGCAGAATACGGAGAGGTTGGCATGAAGATCGACGATGCGTTTACCGGACAAATTAAAAATCAGGGTCAGCGCGGATTGGCATGCGATACCGATTCGGGAACCGGGCGCATGACGCACTGCTTCACCGTATTCCAGTGCATGGAGCCTGCCGGCTGGCGTGTCGATCGTGTAAAACACTTCGCGTCCCATCGGCTCAACGGTCATCACCTCTCCACATAGCGGCGCATCATCAGGGGCAACCAGGCTGATATCCTCTGGACGCAGACCAAAACAGACGGGGCCATCGTATCCGTGATTCAGTTCGAGTGACATTTGTCCCAGTTGCAGGAAGCGCCCCAGGGCTTGCCCCTTCACCAGATTCATGGGCGGCGAGCCGATAAATCCTGCCACAAAGAGATCGTCAGGACGTCGGTAAAGATCCTCGGGCGTACCGATCTGGACGATTTCGCCCTGATTCATACAGATAATCCGATCGGCCATGGTGATGGCTTCCATCTGGTCATGAGTGACGATCAAGGTGGTGAAGCCAAGACGTTTCTGAAGGTTCTTAAGCTCTGTCCGCATGGTGATACGGAGTGTTGCATCAAGGTTAGAAAGGGGTTCGTCAAGTAACAGGATATTCGGTTCCTTGACCAGGGCGCGAGCCAGCGCCACGCGCTGCTGCTGCCCACCTGAAAGCTGCGACGGACGTCGATCGAGTAGTGCGCTGATTTGTACAAGACTGGCCGCTTCTTCCACGCGCCTGGCGATTTGATCTCTATCTAATTTTTTAAAGCGCAACGGAAACGCGATGTTCTCACGCACCGTCAAATTCGGGTAAAGCGCATAAGACTGAAAGACGATACCGACATTACGATCGCGGGCATCAATGCGATTCACATTGTGACCGTCAAACGCGATCTCACCACTGCTCGGCGCATAAAGCCCCGCCAGCAGAAACAGCGTCGTTGATTTACCACATCCAGATGGCCCGAGGATGGCGACGAATTCGCCGTTCTCAATGGTAAGATTGATCGGTTTCAGGACCTGGGTCTCGCCCCAGTTTTTGGTGACATTGTTGAGAGTGATCGAGGCCATGACAATTATCCCTTAATACCGCCAAAACTCATTTGGGTGATGTATTTCTGCGTGAAGGTGTAGAGAACGAGCACGGGGAGCAGGTAAATAATGCCGACGGCGGCGATCATGCCGTAATCCGCGCCGGTATTGTCCTGTGCAACAAAGAAGAGGTAGAGGCTCATCGTCATCTGGCTTTTGTCGATGAGTAATGTCTGAACAAAGACGTACTCCTCCCAACCGCGCAGAAAGGTAAAGGTGGCGATCGCAATCAGTCCGCTGCGCACCTGGGGCAACACCACCATGCGGAAGGCCTGAAAACGGGTGGCACCATCAGTCACCGCACTCATCTCAATATCCCAGGGCACGCCGTCAAAAAAGCCTTTAAGAATAAAGATCGCATAGGGCAGTTCCAGCGCACTCATGACCATCACCACGCCGGAGAGATGGTTGAGCAGGCCCATATAGTGGAGCTGGATAAAGATGGCGATGGTGAGTGCCAGCGCGGGGAAAGCATGTAACAGCAGCAAACCGCGAAGAAAATTTTCCCGGCCGGCAAAGGCAAAGCGGGATAGCGCGTAGGCTGCTGGCGTGGCGACGATCGTCACAATCAGCGTCTGAGAGACGGCAAAGATCAGGGAGCTGCCCAGTGCCGTCCAGACCGACGGCATCAGATCCACACGCGTTGTGCCGGTATTCGCGATATCCCGCAGCCAGAGAAACCGGTAGTTGTGCAACGTCAGATAGGGCATCAGAAAGATCATCACGAGGAGCAGCACGGTGATGCCGAGCGCACTCCAGGACAATACCGGCCTGCGCAAGCGCTCTGCCATAAAAGCAAGCACGATCGCGCCGAGATAAGCCACGCCCGCAATGGCGCTGGTGCGCCAAAGAACAAGCCGACTGATAGATGCATCAGAGGTGGTCAGGGATTTCGCAAGAAGCCAGAGGTAAGGCAGCAGGATCGGAACCGAAATCAGCGTCAGGAAGAGAATGACCACAGAAAGGAAGCCGACACGATTGACGGTACCTCTGCGTTCAAGACGGGCCCATTTCGATGTGGCAACCGATGTGGTTTGGACGAGTGACATCACAATACCTCGATTTTCGGCGCGGCGAATGTCGCGCGCATATTGCTGACACGCCACTGTATTAAGGTCGCGGCGACGCCGATCACCATCAACCCCAGCGCCAGGGCCGCACCATAGGCATAAGCACCATTTTCAAAGGCACGACGGTAGATGTAGAGCGCATAAGGTGTGGAGTCGTAAACGGGACCGCCCCCGGTGATGAGCAGAATGTATTCGTAGGTCGTCATCAGGGAGAGCCCCTGATAGATCGTAATAAATCGAATGGGCTGAGACAGCGCGGGGGCCACAACATAACGCAGCACGCCCCACTCGCTCGCCCCATCTATCCGTGCCGCATTGGCAAGATGTGAAGGGATGGAACGAATCGCTGACGTCAGAATGACCATGGCAAAGGATGCGCCGACCAGGCCATTTGCCACCACGATCAGAAACAAGGGGAAATCATTGCGCAGATTCATCGGCTGCAGCCCGAAGGAACCCGTTATCTGATTAAGCAAACCGGACGGCGTGGGATCGGCCACCCATATCCACAGAATGCTGTAGAGCACGGCCGGTGACATGCGCGGCAAAAGCCAGAGACCGCGAAACAGATTCCCGAGTCGGTCAGGGATTGTCGTTGATGTGATAGCCAGCAGCGCACCCAGCCCGACATTGAAAAGAAACAGCGTCGCCGTTACATAAATCAGCGTTGTTAGTAGCACGCCAGGAATACGCGCATCACGCGACACAATCCGCTCAAAGTTATGCAGTGTAAATTGACCGACCCGAAGATTCGCGCCCATATCGGTAAAGGCGATAACGGTATTGACGATGATGGGCGCCAGGAAAAAAACGACCAACAGCGCGATAGCGGGCGCGAGATAGAAGACGGGCCGGGCGGGTCGGTGCGCCCGTGGCTGGAACTGCGACATCATCTCACCTCCCTCAATATTAACGATCGCATTGGGCGGGCTAAACCCTATTTGCTGGCAACGGACGAACGGATTTCTATATCGTCGCCGAACTGCAGTTCTAACTCTTCAGCGATAAAATCCACGGCCTGTTTTGCGGTCATTTTCCCTGTTTCCACGGCCTGAAGGCCGCTGAACAGTACCTTGTTGTAGCTGCCAAACTGCGTCTGATTGGGCACGAACTTCGCATGCGCCATCATGGGCGAGGCAGCAGACAACACCCAGTTATCCCGGTATTTCGGCATCGCCGTTTGCGCGTTGCTGATGGCGGTGTGATAGGAGGTTACGGCATGTTCGTTGTTAAAATAGGGCAACGTTGCCAGTGCCACGAGTTCGGCAGCGATGTCGGCATTTTTACTTTTGGCATTCACCGTATAGAGAAGCGGATGCGACAGGTTTGAGGGCTGGCCGCCCTTTTTGGCCGCGGGAGCAGGAATCCAGCCTATCTTATGAAAATAACCGTCTTTGTCCGACGGCCAGACGGCCCCATTTTTGTCACCCAGTTGCCAGGCTACCGCCCAAACGCCCTGGTGGAAAATAAACGCCTTCTCCTGCTTGAACGCACCCTGAATGGCATCCCAGCTCATCGCCGTATTATCGACAGGCGTAACGCCCTGCTTAGCATTACGCGCATACCAGCCAAGGGCGTCGGCCATTTCCGCTTTGGGGAAGATGAGTTTGCCGGTCTTCTCATCCATAAATTTCACGCCGTATGACTGAAAAACCATAAGATAATCAATACCCACGTTCGGGCGGTGCAGCATGCCATACTGGGCCGCTTTACCGTCCACGACCTCTTTGGCCAGCGCAGTCAGATCGTCAAGCGTAAAATCACCGGATTCCACCCTGGCAGGGATAGCGTTAATAAAAGCTTCATCCTTGCCGATTTTTCTCAACATATCTTTGTTGTAGAAAAACATGCGTATTTCGGCATCCTGCGGTATGCCATAAATCTTGCCATCGTTTGCTTTTGCTGCATCCCACAGCACAGGCAGGATATCGCTGTAGACCCACGGCGCAGCAGCGATCTTATCGTTCATTTGCAAGGCATAACCGTCCTTAGCAAACTGGCCAATCCACTCATGAGGCAGTACATAGATATCCGGCCCCTGCCCGACGGACATCGCCTTCAGCATGTCCATCGCGAAGTCGTCCCAGCCTTTGACCGCACTGCTGTTGGCCTGAATCACAATATGTTTATCGACACCCGCAGCCTTGAATTGCTTGTTCATGATGTCGGCGGCATCTTCAATATTGGTGATGCGGTTGGGTGCGCTGCGCTCAGCAAGCGTGGAGAGTTTGATGGTGATCTCTTCGGCATGGGCAATGCCGACACAGAGCGCGGAAATCATTACGCTTGCCAGGAGAGTGCGTTTTTTCGACATGGTTTTTATTCCCGTTGTACCTATTATTTAAGTAAGTTAATTTATTTAAATGACAGGTTCATGACCACGCGACAACGACAGGGAGAAGCGGCATTGACTTCATCGAAGCATTGGGAAGGAATCGGAACAACGCAGTCTGCGGTGCTGCGTTATCTGCGTCGCAACCACGCCGCATCGCGTGCCGAGCTCGCCGAGGGCTGTGGCGTAACAGCGGCGGCCGTCAGCATGATGACCCGCGATCTCATCAGGCGAGGGATCATCGTCGAAGGGGCGCGTCGCCCGTCTGGCCGGGGCGCTCCGCACATTGATCTCACGCTGAATTCCGCCATTGGTTATGCCGTTGGAGTTCATGCCAGCCGCTTCTCCATTACGCTGATGCTGCTTGATTTCACAGGGAAGCGGGTTGACGAAATTGAGCTGCGCGGCCTTTACGATACCTTCGCCACGGCCCGATCAGCGATTCAGAAGGGGCACAGAGCCCTGCTTGAGAGAAACCACATTCCGGATACTTTAGTGATTGGTGCAGGCATTGCCATGCCCACGCGATTCCAGCGGGGCGTTGCTCCCCTTCATCTGGCTCCCGAGGTGCTTTCCTGGGATGAACCCGGACTGTTCGAGTCCATTCAGCAGGCGCTGGGCTGTCCGGTGTTAATTGAGAATGATGCCAATGCTGCAGCGATGGGTGAAATGGCACTGGGTAATGCGGCTAATCATGAAGACTTTCTCTATCTCTATCTGTCAGAAGGCGTCGGCAGCGGCATTATTCTGGGTAGACAGCGTTATCGCGGTCATCTTGGCAACGCGGGCGAAATTGGTCTGTTACTGCCACTCGACAGGCCCCGCCCCTCCTTTACTGACCTTGCGGCATGGTGTCAGCATCGCCTCGGCCAGATACCGGATGGGCGCTCACAAGAC
The DNA here is from genome assembly GCF_000710035.2 of Pantoea ananatis LMG 2665. Taxonomy (GTDB): domain Bacteria; phylum Pseudomonadota; class Gammaproteobacteria; order Enterobacterales; family Enterobacteriaceae; genus Pantoea; species Pantoea ananatis. Next base: position 846,728 of record NZ_JMJJ01000005.1, read on the forward strand.
ATCTGGCAGCGATTCCTTACTGAAAACGTCAGCGTTCTCGACGAATGGATCGAACGAACAGGCCCGGAAATCGCCCGTCTGGGCTTTATGCTGAACGCTGTTCTTGCCCCTGCGGCGATCTATGTGGGGGGAACACTGCCTCAAAGCGTTCGTGAACGGCTCGCGGTCTGGCTCGACTTCTCCAGGCTGGATAGCTTAAAGGGCAGCCGTGTCGTGCAACCCGAGATCTGCCTGCCGGATATCTCCGCCACGGATACCGTCGCATTTGGGGCCGCCGCCATGGTTCTGCATAACGTTGCCCAGCAGGATGGCGGGGATCGCCAGGGATTTAGCTGACATCTCAGCCTCATTGAGTGGTTAAAATGCAGCGCCCATGAGTGGGCGCATTCAGCGTGAAAACAGTTGCTCCCTGTTACCCTGACTCAGAGGGCGATGATTAACAGGCCTGGCTTCCCACAGGCGTTTAGATCCGACCAGAATGGCCCGTTCAACATTGTGCCCTGTCAGGCCCGGTAAATATCAATCCTGCCAGCACGATTACGGGTAGGAAATAAACAGTATTGCTGTACTGTTAAAAGCCCCTGCCACAGGTTGCCCCTTCAATTCCGCTTGCAGCTTATAAGTCGTTGAGCCTTGCTCCGTTGAAACCAGCCTTTGGGATTGTATCAACTGCCCATCGATAGTTAATTCGGCTTTCATGCCGTTACTTAAAGGGACAGAGGAATCTTCACTTGTCAGATCGATAATATAGTTGGCCGGTCCCGAGCAATACACGCTGATATCCTTTTCCCGCGACTGTCCTTCAGCCTCTCCCACATGGACTATGCCAAAATCGATATCCACATTAGGAGTTTCCATCGCGCACCAGGTTTGGGTCGGCGGCGATAACTTGCAAGAGTTATAACTGGAGGTAAACGTTGTGCCGAGCACCGAATTAACATCATTGAGATAGCGTAAACAAACCCGGCCGCGCGTCAGCCGCGAATCTGACCCCACATTGTCAGGGACGGTCGCCATATATTGCCCGCCTGGATCTATTTTCTCATGCAGACAATCGATAAATTGATGTATGTCATCGGTGGGGCAGCCTTCCCCGCGAGCAATGATATTTTCGGGTGGCACACTGGTATTCCCGGGGCCTGCACAACTGCCACCACTTTGTGTGCACCAGTAAAAATAAATCGCAATCCCTGAGTTTGCCGTAACGTAGTGAGGTTGATGGGGATCGATGTAACTCGTGGCGCGTCCGACATGAAATTCGACCTGTGTGCCGGGCACTTTTTGCGTGTTACCCACAAAAATCGGGAAAGGTGCATTCTCATGCAATAAGGCTTTCACCGGGCATGACGAAAACAGCAGAAAAAACACGCTGGTTAGGAAATAAAAAAAACGCATGAGGTTTCCTCACAGACTATTCATTACAAAAGGCCTTAAGCTCCGCCTTTCGCCACAGGATTCGCGACAGAGAGGCGCCTTGAGTGAAAACCGCGCCGCGTGGGCGTCACCTTTCAAGTTAAGGCACCCGCCGTTTTCACTGAAACTCAGCGCGTAACGTTACCCTGGCCGTGAAATCGCCTTCATCCAGCTCCGCACCTTCACGCTGAACCAGCACGGCTTCTATCTTCGGTAGCGTCTGGCCATTCACCTTGTACGCTTTGTTGAGTTCAAACGCCGCATCGTCGATATACAGTTTCACGCCCAGATCCGCCTGCTCTGCGGTCACGACCGTTGCGCTCTCGTTATCAAATCCTGCCGCTGTACCGGCGACGGTTAACACCAGGTTCCATGCCAGATTACTGCTATCGCACTCCAGCCCCGGGTTAACGGCCTGGCGATACAGACCATCGGGAACGCTTTTAATTCTGATGCTTTCCCCAAAGCTGATTTCCAGCGTGCTGTCTCCGTTAAGGATGCAGGACGGCGGGGTGATAAGCGTTCCTTTGAGCGCAAGATTGTTCGCGTAGACATCGGGTGCAATCAGGGCTAATCCCCCCAACAGCAGACTGCCCACCCGTATTCCGGGCCACCGATGTCGACCTTTCGCATATCCTTCATAACCAGGCATCCTGACTCCTTGATTTGTCATGATGTTCCATGTTTACAGGTAATTCGCTATCAAAGACGCGACGACGCTGAACTCTCCGCCGTTGAGCGTTACGCCCTCCTGCCTGACGGGCCGAACGGTAAAGGTGAGATCGGGCATGCCCTGCGCGCTGACGTTCGTTTGGATCCAGTCGTTGAGTGGCATCGTTCTGTCACCATAGATCAGGCGAAAACCGAATCCCGCCTGATGACCGGCAAGCAGTTCAGGGTTGAACGCCGAGGTGATGCCATCAATGCGCAACCGCACATCGCGTGAGCTGCAGTCCAGCGGAACCACAACCTCCCGGCTGTAAACATTGCTGTTGTCATCGTCCAGCCGGGTTGTCATCACATCATCACCAAAATTCACCGTGATGGTGTCACCGTTATTAACGGTGCAGGGAATACGTTCGATTAGCGTGCCGCGAAACGTCACATCCGCCTTCGGGTTCTCACTGGCTGCGTTAACCGGCAAGCAGAATACGGCGCTAAACACGAGCGGAAGATAAACAGGGTGCATGCTGGCTCCTTACTGATACTCAAACACCATCGTTCCATTACCTGTAAAGGTACCGGCCGTGGGCAGAGCGTTGTTCTGTACTGCCAGCACGGCCCATAATTCGGGCAACGTGCCGTCGTTATAATTGAATGCAACGCTGCTGCCCGGCGACAGCGCGGCATTCTCATGCATTAACTGAATACCCAGTGCCGATTTGCTGGTTGCAAGCAGCGAAGTATTAAACGCAGCCGGTTCGCCGATAATCGTGACTTTTAGCCCCTGTTTAGCCAGGGATGTACACAGCAGGCTGTACATGATTCGTGTCTTTTTATAATCAACGCCGTTTATTCGGCTAATCACCACATCCTCACCAAAGTCCACCTCGATGGGTTCCTGGTTGTTGACCACGCATTCCGGCGTCTCCACCAGAATGCCGCGGATGGTCAGCGTGGTCATATCCCCATTGTTAACCTCTGCCTGTACGCTGCTCGCCATGAATGCAGTCAGCAGCAGAAGGCTGCACAGCCTGAATTTAGCTTTCATTGCGCTCCGCCTGCTGTTGCCTAAAGGAAATCTCATTCGGTATGCGCGATTTCTCTGCCTGGCAGGTGTTGCCGTTGCAAATAAACGGCAACAACCGTTGGCTGCCGTAATCGCTGACGAACATCAGAACCGGCGTGCTGCCTAACTCACTGACGGTCGGACTGAGCAGTTGGCGGCTTTTCGGTGCCACCATGACGGGTTCAAAACGTGCCAGTCCGCTTCCGGTCAGGCTTCGTCTGACTTCGACGAAGGAAAAATGGTAGGGCGTTGGGTTGTGCACTTCATACTGGTTTCCCTGCTTAATCAGCGTCAGGGTTTCCGTGCCGGGGACCGTATCTGACATCGGATCCACGTTCAGTCCTTTAGGGCGATAGAAGACTTTGAGCCGGATCTGCATCGCCAGCGTCAGGACGTTGGCTTTAGCCGATTTTGGCGGTATTTCCCGCAGATTAAGGTAGAAAACGCTTTCCCTGTCTGTCGGCAGCGACGAGATGGCCGGGAGAACCTGAATACGCACCAGCGTCTTGCCGCCCGCTTCAACACGCTGCACCGGCGGCAATACCATCAGCGGACCGCTGATTTTTTTTCCGTCTACATCTTCCATCCAGCCCTGCGCCAGGTAGGGATCTTTTTCATTGCGGTTGGTTACGTTCAGGCTGATCGACTTTTCCCCCTGATTAAGGATCAGGCGCGATCGATCAACCGTCAGCGCGCCATGGGCATTCACACTGCCTGCCAGCGCCAGAATGGCCCAGAGCTTTATCAATATCGCTTTTGTCCACATAGCAAAATGTCCTGTTGTGTTTCCGGCTGCCCGAGGCAACGCCTGTCTCTTTGCGCAGTCGGCGTGATGTTCTGCGGGATGCCGCCGCGCTGTTCCACCGCCTGCCCGTGCGCTAACCGGGCAGGTTTCAGCAGGTAATCGCTTTTAAGGCCGCGCAACAGGCGAAAACGAATCAGCAGAGAAACCGGCCCTGTTGCCCCAATTTTCTTCATCACAGCCAGTCGAATACCGCTGTCACGTTTACTGTGTGACTGGTGTGGTTTGCCCTGTATAAAGGCGCGCATATAGATCACTTCACGCCGGGTCAGGTAAATGGCCTCTTTTTTTACCGGCACCTTCAGGTGCGCGCATCGCGCCTTGATGTAAAGTTTCTCCATCAGTGCCTGCCGGGATTCGCCCGCGTCTGACAGCAGGATGCGCTTCGGATCCACCAGGCCGCTTAACACCGACAGCACCGGGTTACTGCCGGCAATCACAATCATGCATCCCTTTGCGAGCCGTGGATTCATGCTCCAGGCGAGCAGCGCTTGCATCGTCGGAAAGTAGAATCCCTGAAGGCGAATCTGCTTGCCCAAATGGTCTGACAGCGCCTGCTGTATCGCCTCAAGCCCAAGCTGGAAGAAGGCGTTTGAACACACACTTGTGCCAGTCATCAACGACCCGCCCAGCGCCGGGCCGCCCCCCGCCAGGGCTTTTCACGCGGCAGCGCCTTGACCCGCCCTTCTTTCTCAAGATCCAGCAACAGCAATCGGGTTTTGTACACGCTAATATCCAGCGCGTCAGCGATGTCTCGGGTGGACAGTCCCTTGTCCACGTCCCTGGCGGTGCCCAGCACGGCAAGGCACTGTTGTTTCAGGCGTTCGTTACGCATATCACCTCCCTGATCAGTACCCGGCCGCGCACGCTGGCCGGATGAGTTTGAGTACCGGCTTGATGGCCTTGATCTAACAAGCTGAAGATATTCAACGGCTGTACCTCCTGATGCTGTGCGCTTTGCGGCCTTGACTACAAGGCGGCAGTAACGGTGCTGTTTTATTCGTATTGCAACTGAAAGGTGATCATTGCACTGTATTCCCCTAACGTGACCTCGCCATTTGCGGCCGTACGCTGCAATCGGGCCAGCCACTCCAGCCGATTTTCCGTGTCGGTGAGTTCAACAGGCGGCTGAAGCACACCGGGAAGTACCGCGTTACCCTGAGCATCGTTGACCGCCAGCCCCAACCCTTCCACCGTGCCATTCAGCGCAAAAAGTGCAGGATTTACGGCGTTTTTATCGCCAAAAAACGTGACGCTTACCTGCGAGCCGACAGACAGGTCACACTCTTTTAGCGCAATGGAAAAGTCGACCGGATAGGACTGATGATTGGTGGTAAAGTGCCGGGCGACGATGGGCGAGAAGGCTACCGTCTGATCCACCGAATCCATGTCGACCAGACAGGGCACGGCAAGCAGCGTTCCGCGGAACACAACGTCCGTTGATCCCGCATCCGCTTTCGCCCTGACCAGCAGCAGCGCGGTGAACATCGTGAGGCCAATCGCTATCAGCAAACCACTGCCCGCGCGACGAAAACGGATTAGGTTCTCCATCACTCGTACTCCATGCCAATGTTGATAACGGCCTGCCACTCGCCCGCTTCCAGCGGATCGCGGTTACGCCAGAGCTGTGCTTTGAGTACCAGGTCATTGCGCCCCTCGGCAAGCGGAACGGGTTGGCTTAACAGGCCGGGAATCAGGAGGTTACCTAAAGGATCCTCCATGCGCAGAGAAAGACCGGATGCGCCTTTTATGCTGAAAAATCGCGCATCATCATTGGCCCTGTCGCCGAGGAGACGCAGTCTGACTGAGCGCTGATCGGCGAGCCATAACCTGTGGCGCAGGTCCTGTGGGGTGCCAGAATGCCGGGCGCCGCTGGGACAGTGATCCAGTACGAGATGAATATCCACGGGCACAGTGACATCGCCTGTCTTGTTTAACGCCGCTAACGCAACAGGGCTGAGCGTAATATGCTGAACCTGAGATTCCGGCATTAATACACAGGGCGAGGTGATCAATGAGCCTGAGGCCTGCAACATTCCTCTTAGCGTATTTTCCCACCGGGCTTCCCGTCCGTGAGCTCGCGGGAACGTGGATATCAGCGGCACTGCGATCAGGGTTATTGCCATCATGTGTTTCCATCCGACATAGAGTTCAGACGCTCGCACTATCACTATTCTGTCTCCTTATTCAGTGCTGAGTGACGGCCACGGGATCGGCCCGACATACCGAGCCCTGGCAGAGAAAGGGCAGAACAGGTTTTCCACCAAAATCATTAATGGTGATAATTTGCGGATCGCGGGAAACCGAGGACTTCACCGTCTCGCTCGACATCGGGGCGATCATGACGGGCACAAAGCTTTTCTCAACAGCACGGTTGCCTTTACTGATAATCCCCAGCAACGTCATGTAATAAGGTGTTGGGTTCTCCACGCGGAAACCGCCTTTCACTTTGTGCAGGACTAACTGATCATCATGGCGGCTGAAGCGCTCAGGGGTGATGCTGGCTGGTCGATAGAACAGTTTGATTCGGGTCTGCAGGGCCAGTTGCAACACGTTAGCGCGGTCGCTGCGCGGCGGAATTTCCCGGACGCTGAAATAAAACACACTTTCCCTGTCCTGCGGCAGCGAGGCGGAAGAGGGCAACGCGGTAATGCGAATGACGCTCTTTGCGCCCGGCTCCACGCGCTGCACGGGCGGCGTGACCCTGAGATAGTTGGTGAGCTTATTGCCCTGTGCATCTTCCAGCCAGGCCTGAGCCAGATAGGGCTCTTTCTGATTGTCGTTGCTGATATTCAGGATGAGATTTTTTTCGCCTCCGTTAAAAATGGCGCGCGTGCGGTCAAGGGCAATGGCGGCCTGCGCTGTTTGCCCTGCCAACGTCGCCAGCACACTCGTTATCAACAGTAATGCCCACCTATCCTTGCGTCTTTTCATCATCTCGTTTGCACCTTGTATACGTTTGCTTTCAGATCCCAGACAGGCTGCATGGGAAGGTTACTCGCAGGGCAGCAGCAGTTGACTGTCGGGGATGAGTGACGGAAGCGTTGCCCGGCACTGTGCCTTGTCGCTCCAGAACAGCGTCAGCACCTCGTCGGGTTTAACCCCTGAAATCCAGGCTAAGCCCGCTTCACTCACCATGCCTAACTCCTGATCTTTTGCATTGCGCACGCTGGCCCCGAAAGGAGGAAAAGTGCCGTCAGCCATCGCGACAGTCGCCACGACTTTCGCGCCCTTGAGCACGTCAAAACGGCGGAAACCAATCGCCCCTTCGGTCAGTGAAACTTCCGCAACGGGCGCGCTACTGATTTCGATGTCATCCGGCAACCGATTCACATCTACCTTGACCGTGGCGCGATAGTAGCCGGGTACGGAGGGTTCCACGGCCAGGCCAAATCGGTTGGTCATGCCATTACGGCCCACCGGCACATTCGCCACGCCATCAGTGCTGACCAACACTCGGGTGCCTCCTCTGACGCTGCTGCCATGGAGCGCGCCCCCTTCGCTGGTCGCTGTCAGGCCGCCGCTAATCGACAAGCCCGCTGAGGTATAGCCGTTCTGCTGCCAGCCCAGATTGGCGGTGATGTCTGCAGCCGTTCCTGTGTGGCTGTACAGCCCGCTCGCCTGGGTCGTGATGCTCTCGCTTTTTCCGCTTCGCGTTCCGGCCGACAGGCGATAACTGTCACCGTTTTCCAGGCGTTCATACCATCCTGCGGTTTGGCTGTAAGTCTGTTGACTCCAGTTGCCGTTGTAGCTGGCCGTCCCCTGACCAAAAGGAACACTTATCGTTAGCCAGAGCGCATCATCCTTACGGCCGTAATCGCGCGTTCGCACGGCGGAAACGGTGGCGGACAGATTGCGCCAACGGTTCAGATCGAAATAACGACTGGCAGAAAGGCTGTAACGGTCGGCACGCGGGCGATCCCAGTACGTCTGGTGAGACCAGCTCAGGTAGGCAGAAAGGTTGAGATCCGTAAAACTTTTGCTCGCCGTAACGGTATAAAGTTCTTTACTGCTGCCCGTTACGCCATTGCGATAGCGCGCGTCAAGGTACTCCGTCATGGTCATGTAATTGCGTTCGGAAAAACGGTAGCCCGCAAAGGTCAAATCGCTGTTGAAGTCGTCAAAGCGCTTTGAATAACTCAAACGGTAGGAACGGCCCTGTAAATGTCCCCTGTCCGGTAACGATGTTGCAGACTGGGTGATATCCGCTGAGAGCGCACCAAACCGGTAAAGATCACGCGCCACACCAATGGCCAGACTGTGATAGTCCGCAGAGAAAATACTCCCGCCATACAGTGACCAACTGTTAGCCACGCCCCATGATATTTCGGCGGTGCCAAATGTCGGCCCTTGCACATGGTGGTGGAAATCGGAGGGTCGCCCGGTGGCCAGCTTGTAACGCACCTGGCCCGGCCGGGTCAGATAGGGCACGGTGGCGGTGGTGACCTGAAAGTGTTGTACGCTACCGTCCTGCTCTTCCACCTTTACGTCCAGTTGCCCACTCACCGCACTGCTGAGTTCCTGCACGCGGAACGGTCCTGCCGCCACCATGGTTTCGTAAATGATCCGTCCCTGCTGGCTGATGATGACTTTGGCATTGGTGCGTGCAATGCCACTCACCTCCGGCGCATAGCCGCGCAGCCTGGGGGGCAGCTGGCTTTCATCGCTGACCAATGACGCGCCGGTGAAGCGCCATGTATCAAAAATATCCGATCGAAGATAATCCTCACCCAGAGTGAGTTTCGCCATAAGCGACGGCAGCGCGCGATAAAGGTAAAAGCGACTCCAGTCGATACGTTGGGTCGTGCCACCGCTGGAGCCGCCTGTCTTGTTGTAGTTAGCCTGCCAGTCGCCTCGCAAACGCCAGGGGCCGCTGTTTGCACCGAGCGTACCGGTGGCACTGGCTCGCTGTGACTGACTGCCGTGTACCGGACGGGTGAAGCTGGTATTGATGTTATAATCCAGCATTACCCCCGGTACGCCATTCTCCCAGCGTGAAGGCGGCAGCCAGGTGGCATCCTGATATTCGAGCCAGGCCTGGGGTACCGAAATATAGAGCGACGAGGTTGAAAGATCGCCGCGCAGCCTGACACCGTCCAGCGCGGAAAAATCAGCGCAGTCGTCATCATGGTCAAAGCTTATCTTTGCCAGCGCATCGTGCTTAAGACCGAGTAACTCAACCTGCTGAGGCGTCAGACAGGCCTGCACTTCTTCGGCACCTTTCTTCTCTTTAAACACCACCTCCTGTTCAATGATATTCCGCTCATTCAACCGAAGTGTGAGACTATAGGTACCCGGCATGATGTAACCCGCACGGGCGAAACGGGATAAATCAATATTATTTCGATCTTCGGCATCAAGAATGTCAGTATTAAATTCAACAGCGCGTGTATCGCCGCAATAACCCGACATCGTTATTAAAACGCTAAAAAAAAGACAATATCGATGTAATAGTTGTGGTTTACCCATTTACGTTATCTTTTGTTATAGCGAATCGTGCAAGAAAGGGATTTACTGATAACTCAGCATAAAACGTATTGCACCCGCCCAGTCGCCTTCTATATAGACTTTTCCATCCGGAACCACCTGCATAACATAATCAAACTGATGTTCATTCTGACTCAGGACAACGCTGTGCATAGGTATGCCCGGCAATGCCTGCTCGCCGTCACTGTCAGTCACTTTGAGTGCAATCCCTTTGGCCTCGCCCCTTAGCGAAAATAAAGAGGGCGCGTGAGAAACCGCCTCACCTGAAAAGGTGAACGCTATGCTTCGCCATTTATCTTCGTCTCTAAGATCACAATTCACTAAGCGAATGGAAAATCGTTTTTCATTGAGCCCATTATTATTCTCTACGATATGCGGCGTAAGTGAATCGAACACAAATTCTTGCCAGACATCTTCAGTATGAATATTGCACGCCGATGTCAGAATCTGACCATTAACGTAAACACGGCCCTGCCCCTCATCTTTAATCGGGGACGCCTGGACAGTGAAATGGCAAATAAAAAAGATGAATAGCGTCAAACGCAAATAAACAATATGCATCCTGTTTATGCCTGTAGATAACTCCCCTACCCGGTCATGAGCTGACCGGGTAGGGGAAACGTTTGTGATCAGCTCTTAGTCATACGCCAACGTAAAGTCAGCAATCGAGGTAAACTCACCGGATTTAATCGCATTATTGTCGTCCAGTCCCTGCAGATAGGCAGAGAATGCCAACGTATTATTGCCTTCAATTAAGGTACGGGCTTCACTGGAACCGCCAACGGGAATAATTGCGCTGGACGCGTCGGTGATCACCACGCCCGCACCGGATGCGGTGCCCATAATGCCGAACTTATTATTATCTGTGGAGCCATCGGATTTTACTGCAGCCGTTCCACCGAAGGTCACTTTCACCGTTGGCGAGGTGATAACAGTGTTACCATTGCCATCGTCGGTGCTGTTCATGCGGCAGTTTTCCAGATCAATAGTGAAAACTTTTGGGCTGGATGTTCCTTGATCTTCTAGCTGTCGAGCTGAAATCTGGCCCAGTTCAACAGTTTGTTTTTCGCTGTCACTCCCGATGGAACATGCAGCATCAATGATATGACCATGGAAAGTGATTTTTCCCTGTCCCTGATTGGCCGCATGCGCACCTGTTGCGCCCATTCCCAGAGCAAGCATCAAAACCACTGCAACTTTATTAATTTTCATACCTATTTAATCCCGTTAATTGATTAATGCAATAACAAATAAATATCATCAAACAGATCAATATCTATTTAACAAATATTTATACATTTAACAAAAGCATAGAAATTAATTAATAACACACCTTAAAACTGGCAAAGCCAATTATGCATTGGAGTTTTTGATTTACAAACAAAATAAAGAAATTAAATGTATATACGATCTTTAATACTAATTTAATCTTGCCGCAAAGTAGATAAAACCAGATAAATTTAAACTATAGTTTATTATCTCATTAAAGTGTAAAAATGTAGAATTAAAGATCGAAAAGTAAAATACATCAGAGTTACATATTAATTGAGACGAATATTCTTAAGGGCATCTGCTTTCTTCTCAAAGTGATAACATTCCCAATATAGATTCGTGCGCGCACAGCACGCGTTCGTTATGATGACGCCCATGTCTAAAAATTATGACTTGATACAAACCACACGGTTAATAATTATTCCGGATAATATTATCCTTTTTCGAAATTATTTCATTGCACCTGACCTCCGCTTGTGAAAAATCCGATCGTTTCCAGCTCCGCCAGCGGCATTTTACCTGCGGATGTGATTTTAAGGCGTACCCTGCGCCGGTCGCATTGCATGATGCCGCGGTTGGCGAAAGGCCGGTTTTATGACGACATAGTAAAGCCCCCAAACCACATTGATTCGTTAAAAACATTCATAAATAAAAAAATAGTTTCTGAGGGGCATGTTTACAGTCTGGCAGGGAAATGCCGGTTAAAGCGCGTGACGTGCCGGGCGCAAATATCGGCAGGGATAGCGAGCATAACGTCCATCCTTTCTGTGATTTCCGGACACAGGCTTTAGTAAAGCTAAAGTAGGGTATTTTCGGTTAAAGAGTGGAAAAGCGTATAATTGTGAACGGCGTTATAAATATGAATTATGAAAATAGAAAAGCATTGCTTTTTTAGTTGTTTTTAAGGCTACTGACAGTGAAATCAGATTATCCATTTTGATCAAAACATTAATTTGTCAGGGTTCATCCGCGTTTACAGAGTTGCACCGCCACGCGATCCAGCGCGCGGTCATAACTGGCCCGCTCCGCCGCACTTAAAAACCCCTGGACTTTCACCCACCGGGCACTGTCTTTGCGCACCTGTGCAATGTCCTGCCACAGCGCGCGGGCTTCTGGCTGCGTGAGCTGGCGCGCTTTCCGGGCATTGCCGATATCGGCCTGTAGGACATCGGCACGCATAACAATGTGCGCCTCACGCACGTCTGTCATGCTGCCAACTGGCGCCGCCATCAGCTGATGCTGCACATTGAGGTCGCATCCCGGATAATCTGGCGCTGTCGCCAGGGCCATTAATGGGAGGAACGAGCACAGCAGCAGAGAAGCGGTTCTCATGTTATTCACCTGTCTGAAGGGTTTCAGAGGGGAGGTTTTCGGCTGCACTGCACCCGTTATAATCCCCATTTGGGGCCATTCTGTGAAAGCGTGATCGTAATAGGTTTGCCGCATACCGCAACGCATGGCGCATTATCTGTATTCCAGCGGAACAGACAGAGGTGCCAACCGCCGGGAATCATACGGGAACAGTCAATTATCCCATCGGCGCCTAATGCTCTTGCTCTGTCCGCATTTTCCCAGGCGTCCGGCGTTTGTCCCTGCTGCAGCGCGGGACGCCAGGGGCGATTCGATAGCTCAGGGATAATTCCCATTTGCAGACAACGCGCTTTATCCCGCTGATCGACAACCCTGGCCCCCATCACGCGTAGCGGAATGAGCACGCGCGGTAAGCCATCTTCCCGCATGTAACCTGAAACCGCGATTACAGACCATTCAGGCCTGGGGCTCATATATAACGCTGATTGCCCCTGCCGATGATAACGACCAGCACTTTGCAGCCCGGGCGCAGCGAGGACAGCCCGGGCATTCTCAGATAACACCGCGCGATAAAACTGGCCCGCAAGGGGCAAAAAAGCGTCAGGGTTCATCGTTCTCACCTTTTAACGTGCCCGTGAGGCATTCAGGCGGGTTAGCCTAAATGCTCTCAACGCTCCGCTGCGGGCCCCAGTGGTGTTTTTTGGCAGAGGGCGGATTGCACCGCTCCTGTGTACCCGGCAAATAAAAGTGACCGTCTGTTGAGCGTGGCGTGCCACCGGGACAGCCCGCCATCCCGCGTTGCCCGTTCTTTCCTGGAAGGCCACTTCCGCCATTGCTGTCCGCTCCGCCATGACCGGCGTAGCAGGCTGACACGGATAAGAGCCACACCATTCCTGTTAGCGCCGCTAAGTTACGCATATTCTTCGCCCTGATTATTCAACGGTGATGGTGTCCGGTTTTTGCGCCACGATGGTAAGTGAGGTGCCTTTAATCGCCTGACTGACCGCTTCCCGAATCGTCATGGTTCCCTGCACAGGATTGACGTGGACAGCGCCGGTTCGTGACAAGTCCGTCTCAATAAAACAGCCAGATGCATGGGCTAACTGCTGTGCCGTTTCGTCAAAGCGTGGGAAATTTATACTGTAAGTCCCTTTGACGTCACATTTACCCAGAGGAATGTGACCATTGGATGAAGGGCTGCATGCCGTAGCGAGGATAGCGAGTATCATTACGCCAAGGCACTTGAGGGGGACTGAATTCATAAACCTCTCCGGCAGGGAAAACAGGCATTCATTATTCCCACAACGGGTGGAGCCTGTCAGCAGGGGGAATATGTCTGAGTGTGATCACAGGTCCGCGGGCGTCTTCCATCCGATTCTTTGAACCGCCCCGTCCTGCGTCAGACTCACCAGAGCGCGGGCCGCAGCATCGGGAAGCGCCACAGCGCGAGACAGATCAGAATGTAAAGTGAAACGGCAGCCGGGTCAGGGAAGAGAGATCACTGGGGGAGATGAGGAGGTCGATGCCATCCCTGGCTTTACCACGATTTTACGGTCAGTTTTCAGGTGTGCTGTACGCGTTACGATTACGCGCTGTGCGTTACGCTGAACCGTACCGGGCGTGGAACCCTTTCCTGTCAGAGCCTCATGCCCATTGTTGCTGCTGATTGACAAGATATTGTGGTTGATTGATCGCCTTGCGCGCAATCCAGTAGAGCAGAACTCGCTCATCGTCGCTGTCACGATCCGCCATTGACAATAATTTTAGCGCCAGCGTAGATTTCGTGACAGGCTGCTGCTCTGTGCTCAATTCGATCACTGCCTGACCGATAATGCAGCAAACTTCATCCTCACTGGTGATGGATTCATATGTCCGGTCTTTCATATTTCCTCCTGTTGAATGGACTTTAAGCCTGGCAAAAAAACACGCAACCTGCCGGTAAAAACCGCTACCTGTAACATTCCCTTACGTCTGTTTACCTGAACTCATCACATGGTTAGTCTGGTTACGTTTATCGCGCCTGCCATTCATGCCGCTCTCACGGCATTTCATTCCATTCTGCATTCCGTTCATGCTCTTTTCCCTCCCGCGCGTCAGGCATTTGTTTAATCTGGCCGCAGTTTCCAGTTTTCCTGTGGGAGTAAAAATAATGAATGAGCGACAACAGGCTGTTGGTCAGCGTACACGCTGGTTAACCCTTTTCGGCACAGTGATTACCCAGTTTGCGTTGGGATCGGTTTATACCTGGAGTTTGTTTAACGGTCAGCTGTCGCAAAAGCTGGCGGCATCGGTGAGCCAGGTGGCCTTTTCATTTGGATTACTGAGTCTGGGCCTGGCGGTAGCCTCTTCGCTTGCCGGTAAGCTGCAGGAACGTTTTGGTGTCCGTAAGGTGACGATTGGCGCGGGATTAATGATGGCGCTGGGCTTATGGCTGACTTCACATGCCGATAACCTGGTCATGCTGTACCTGAGCGCAGGCATTCTACTGGGGCTGGCTGACGGCGCAGGTTACCTGATGACATTGTCTAACTGCGTGAAATGGTTTCCTGAACGTAAAGGGATGATATCCGCCTGCGCGATTGGTGCCTACGGCCTGGGCAGCCTGGGTTTCAAATTTATCTGTGGAGCGCTACTGGCTGAGTTTGGGCTTGAAAAAACCTTTATTCTCTGGGGGTTATTAGCCATGACGATGATAGTTATCGGTGCGCTGATGATGCGCGATGCGCCATTGCAACGTTCGTCAACGGCGCAACATCAGGCAACCCGCAATTATACGCTCGCTGAGTCAGTGCGCCTTCCGCAGTACTGGATGCTGGCGCTGATGTTCCTGACGGCGTGCATGAGCGGGCTTTACGTCATTGGCGTCGCCAAAGATATCGGGGAAGGCCTGGTGCACCTCAGCACTCAGACAGCGGCTAACGCGGTCACCGTCATTGCCGTCGCTAACCTGAGTGGTCGGTTGGTGCTGGGCGTCCTGTCGGACAAAATGGTTCGTATCCGGGTTATTTCCCTGGCCCAGTTGATCGCTCTGACAGGCATGAGCGTATTACTGTTTACGCACATGAACCAGACCACCTTTTTCCTGTCGCTGGCCTGTGTCGCCTTCAGCTTCGGCGGCACGATTACCGTGTTCCCTTCCCTGGTCAGTGACTTTTTCGGCCTGAATAACCTGACGAAAAACTATGGTCTGATTTATTTGGGGTTTGGCATTGGCAGCGTGTTGGGATCGCTGGTTGCCTCACTGTTTGGCGGTTTTACCGTGACGTTCAGCCTTATCATGACGCTATTGGTCATGTCCTTACTGCTGTCGCTCACTATCCGGATGCCGCAGAGTCAGTCCGGGAGCGCGCCGCAGCTGCAACGCCAGTAATTTCAGAGGCCAGGACAGCCTGGCCTCCCTTTTTAGCCGCGAAACAGCGGTTCCTCTATGCCGGCCACGTCCAGCTCAACCGCGAAAATATCTCCCGATTCCGGGTAACGTTCCCGATCTTCTTTACTGAGATTTTCTCGTGAACTGGTGATATACAACGTCTTTAACTCGCTGCCGCCAAAGGCCACCATCGTTGGCCATTTAACCGGCAGCCTGATCTCATCGACGATTTCACCACTCTGAGGATGGATGCGCACAACCCGGCCGCCATCGAAGAGTGCCGACCAGTAAAAACCTTCGCTGTCTACCGCTGCACCATCGGGTAAACCGCCGCTGGCGTCAAAACGTCGAAAAACCTCCCGCTCGCCCGGTTCGCCCTGCGCATCCAACGGATAGCGGTAAAGCACTGCATTGGGCGTATCCGTGTGATACATCCATTGGCGATCGGGGGAGAATGCCACGCCGTTTGAGATCTTGATATCACGCGCTTTCACCTCTAGTTTCAGGTCTGGCGTCACACGGCACAGCAAACCGCCGTTTTTATCCTGTGGCTCCCACAAGCTGCCGCACCAGAAATTGCCCCAGGGATCGACACGTCCGTCATTGAACCGGCTTTTCTCCGCGATACCGGGATTATCAGCCACTTTTTTCTGTGGTTTGCCCTGCTCATCCAGCAGCCACACGCCACCGCGCAGCGCGGCGATGATACCGCCCTGTTCACGCAAGCCTATGCACCCTACCTCCTCCTGCTGAGGAAAGGTCGTCAGTTCGCCACTAAGGGGATCAAAACGATGAATCGCCGGTGCCAGGATATCAACGCACCACAATACCTGCTCCTTTACCGACCAAAGCGGGCATTCCGCTAACTCCGCCTGAAGTGGCAGAATATTTTTTACCTTGTGAGCCATGTTTGCCTCCCTTTATAGACCTGCTAATAATGTAGCTCCGATTTCCCCAACCGGGACAACGCTTTTCTTACTTGCTTTTAAGACAGGTCTTACGCATATTAGCGCTTATTCATCCTGTTCTGATTGGAATAGTCAGATTCTTTATCCACCCCCGCCCGTTTTGAAATATAAAGAAATAACTATCGAAGTAACTCTACACTGGCTACATGTTTACTCCACTATTTCAGCGTAATATTTTAAGCATCGAAAAAGTGGAGATGTCGTATGAAAGCATTAAGTACCACGGTTCTGTCCACAGTATCAGCGGGTTATTTTATCAGCGGGTCAAAAATGATATCAGGGCAGGATAGCGACAGGCGGCGACAGGAAAGGATGTCCGCCAGATATGAGAAAAACTGAAGGGCAAAGATTTCACACAGCATAATATAAAAAAGAAGGTGGGATTCAATCCCACCTCGTTTTATTCGTTAACTCTTCACCGCGTAATTACACTGATACCAGGTTTTCTTCAGGCCTGGTATTGTGCTGTCCTGAGCAGGCAGATTTTCTACCTTATCAAAACCCTTATCCATGCAGTATTTCGCCACATCAATTTCCATGGCATCGCGATTAACTTTTGACGGATCGAAACGGTACTGTACCGTATTTGAGGAGGTGTCTTCATCGACCCGCTCAAACGCCCCGGGTTTGCTGGCGGTACAGCCGCTCAGCAAAATAAGTGCCAGTGCACCAATAAGTGTTTTTTTCATTTTTCCCTCACATTTTGACGCAGTGTAAGGTGCTGCAAAATGCGTATCTATAGGAATAGTACGCGACTGTCGCGTATTTACGAAGTTTTACCAATTGATTCAATACGGGTAAACAGTTGGCATAATGTGCCATTAAACTGCGAAACTGCATCTAACGAGAAACAGTCAAAGCACAACACCAGGTATGACTCTACTAATAAAAAGCCTCACTAAAAAAAGCCTCTCAATTTAGCCCGCGTTAAGCGGGCTTTTTTTGCTTATCCCTCACCGGAAAGCGCAATCATTCTACGAAGCAGATTCGCGGCCTGCTTGTCCGGGAGTGCGAGAATTGCACTGTAGAGATCGATGGACATGGCACACATTGAAGAACGGTCCACTGCCGTGTCTGCTGGCATATTGAGCTGCTGCAGCTTATCGCCCCATTTCTGGTATAGGCGATCAACAATATTCTTCAAATCATCCTGAGCCTGATCGCGATCCATCGGCTGTTCTTCCGCCAGGCTGTTAAGCAGCAAATATTCAGTGGCTTCCGCCTCTTTTTGGTTCAGCGCGGCCGGCAGCGTTTTTGCCAGATTCACGCCGCCCTTCACCTGCGGGTAGAGAAACTGAAAACAGAGGCCGGGATCGCGTTTATTTAGCGCCTGCATTTCTTCGACAGAAACGCCAATGTAATTAACGATGGCATGGTTTGACGCGCGCATCAGACGCTGATTAATCACATCCGTCAGCCAGCCTCTCAGCTCGCCAACGGCCTGAATCATGGGTTCCCCTTCACGCAGTTTGTGGGCGAGTTCGCGTGTCAGTAATTGCCACAGGGCCGGTTCCTGAGTACGCAATACCCGATAGACCATTGCCTGCGCCATATAGTCCGCAGCCCGTTCGTAGCGTTTTTCCTGCTGTTGCTGAGGCAAAATCCACTTGAACAATAAAATATTCGACAGGATAAGCGGCAGGATAAACAGGACGATGCCCTGCCAGACGCGCAACCGGGTCGTTCTGACCAACATAAAAATGATAATCGCCAGCAGCACAAAGGCCACCAGCGTAATTAAAAGCAGGGAAGTCATACTACGTTGTTAATCCTTACGCACATCAATCAGTACCGGGCAATGCGCGCGTTCAACAACGGCCGCACTCACAGATCCTTTCAATAAACGGTTAAAGGGAGACAAATGGCGTCGCCCCATAATAATCATGCTGGCGTTTAACTGTTGCGACTGCGCCACAATCGTGTCCGCCGCTTCGCCGGCCAGTATCATGCCCCGCGCCTTGATTCCAGCCTGCAATAAGGGAGCCAGCGCATGGCGCACCACCATTTCAGCGGTATTCTGTTCATCCTGAGCCGCGACAAAATCCGCCGGATCTTCACCTGCATCAATATCGATAGGCTGGCTGCAGGATGAATAAGCGGGATCGATGCAGCATAACACCATCACTTCTGCACGATGTGCCAGCGCTTCTTCAATCGTCAGGGAAATCACTTTCTTCGCAACGGGGGTGTTATCAATAGCCATTAAGACTGTTTTCATCGGGACGTTATCCTTCAACAGCGGCGATTTTTCCAATTTCGCGAATCAGCGCCTGTTTACATTGCAGCATTTCCTCACGATAACGTGCCTCGTGTTTCTTAAAACGTGCCGTAGGCACCAGTAATGACACCGCAAAGCGGCCGAAGATCGTATCCAACGCGAAAGCCATGGTTGAAACGCCTTCAAGCGTTTCACCGCGATCGTAGGAAATACTGGTTTTACGCACCTCGTGAATCATCTGCAAAAGCGCCGCCAGCGTTTTAACCGTTTTATCGGTCAGTTCGCGCCAGTCATCGCCTACCCTCGCCTGCACGTCGGCATCGCTTTCCAGCGCCAGCAATGCTCTGCCGCCTGAGGTGCTGTAAAGCGGCAGATCCAGTCCGATGCGCGGCACCACACGCAGCTCGCGTGACGCCACAACATAATGCACAACCGCCAGCTGTGAGCCGCTTGCGCGGGCCAGCGATACGGTTTCATTGGTATCGGCAGAGAGTTTTTCCAGCAGGGGTTTCACTAAATCCACCACATCCGTGTTGACGCTGGACAGCAGTTTCAGCAAAGCCGGCCCCAGGCGCAGCCCGCCCGCCCCGCTGCTTCGCACCAGCTCTGCGCTATCCAGCGCTGCCACGATACGTTGTACGGTGGAACGCGGCAGATCGACCACCTGCGCAATCTCGCCCAGGCTCATGCCACCGGGATGTTCGCCTAAGGCATTAAGAATTTTTGCCGCCCGGGCAATCACCTGAATGCCGCCCGTTTTTTCATCCTCGCGGCTGGATGATTGATGAGTCATAGCGTCGTCCTTTTTGAGCTGACTTACTGTAACCCGAAAAGCGCACGTTTTACAGCATGTACCGCATTGCAATACAGCATATTGCCATGTAATATCGCCGCGCTGTATCGCATTGCAATACATCGAACCATAATAATGAGAGCACCTGCTATGACAACCCGGCCCGGCAATGCGCCGACGCTGCATCCCTTTACCCTGCGACTGGCATTAGGCCTGCTTGGCGTCTGGATCGCCGCACTGACGTCAGGCCTTAACGATCGGGTCAGTGATATCGCCCTGGCCGATATTCGTGCCGCGCTGGGCATCGGCTACGACCAGGGTAGCTGGATTGTTTCTGTTTATCAGGCCGCCGAAGTCGCCGCCATGATGATTGCGCCGTGGTTTGCCGTGACGTTTTCCCTGCGCCGTTTTTCGCTGATCATGTCCGCCGGTTTTTTATTATCCGGCGTGCTGCTGCCGCTGATGACGAACCCTGCTCTGTTTATTGCCTTGCGCGTCGTGCAGGGCCTGTTTGGCGGCGCGCTTCCCCCAATGCTGATGACCGTCGCGCTGCGATTTTTGCCCCCTCCGGTTAAGCTTTATGGCCTGGGCGCCTATGCGCTTACCGCCACGTTTGGCCCGAACATGGCCGCCTCGCTGGCGGCCTTTTGGACAGATGAAGTCAGCTGGATGTTTGTGTTCTGGCAGGTCGTGCCCGGCATGCTGATTGCCCTCGTATTGATGGCCTGGGGATTACCTCAGGATCCCCTGCGCACCGAACGGTTTCAGCAGATCGACCTGTTTGGCATGCTTACCGGCTGTAGCGGCATGGCGCTGGTCGTTCTGGTGCTCACGCAAGGCGAACGGCTCGACTGGCTTGATTCGCAGCTCATTGCGGCCATGCTTCTTGCGGCGTTGCCGCTACTGATTGTGTTTTTGATTAACGAGTGGTTTCATCCGCTGCCGCTGTTTAAGTTGCAGATGCTGAGGCGGCGTAATTTGATGCACGGCTTGCTGGTACTGGCGGGCGTACTCATTGTGTCACTGTCCGGCTCGGCGCTGCCCTCAACCTATTTTGCTCAGGTTGAGGGGTTCCGTATTGCCCAGTTTGCGCCGCTGGCCTTAACCATCGGCTTACCGCAGCTGATTATCGCGCCCTTTATCGCCGCCCTGCTGAATATTCGCTGGATCGACTGTCGCTGGGTGCTGTCGCTCGGCCTGGGGTTGCTTATCGCCGCTTGCCTGCTCGGCATGCAGATCACCTCCGGCTGGGCGAGAGACAACTTTTGGTTGATTCAGGCCTTACAGGCCGCGGGCCAACCGATGGTCATTTTGCCGGTCCTGATGAGCGCCACCAGCGTCGTTGCCCCGCCGGAAGGCCCGTTCGCCTCGGCGATGTTTAATACCGTGCGGGGATTCTCCAGCATCGCCGCCTCAACCCTGGTGTCATGGTTCGTCAGCCATCGTGAGCAGTTTCACTCCAGCATCCTGATTAATCAGGCGGCCAGCAGACCCTGGCTGATGACGGCCCCCGACAGCGGCCAGGCCAGTGGCCGCTATCCGCTTCTGCCAGACGGCAGCGCAAGCTCTGTTGAAAACCTGCGTGCTTTCGCCACCCAGGTCAAGCACCAGGCGCTGGTGCTCGGCCTGAGTGATACCTGGCTGCTGCTGATCGGTTTTGCGCTACTGCTGCTGCTGATCACTGCTCTGCTACCCAAGCGGGTCTGGCCGCCACAAACCTTGATCCACTCTGCAACCTCCACGTCGGGATAACTGAATATGCGTGCTTTAGTAATGAGAAAAACCCTGCTGCTTTCACTGCTGCTGCTGGTTTTACTGGCGATGGCGCTGGCTGTCTGGGCGGTCATGACCCGTAACGATCATCGTACCAATGATGCCTGGGTGAATGCTGATTACACCATCGTCGCGCCAAAAGTGTCCGGCTATGTCGCCCATATCGACGTGAAGGATAACCAGCAGGTGGCGGCGGGCGAACGCTTAGCCACGCTGGACGATCGCGATTATCGCGTGGCGCTTGAAAGCGCCGAAGCTGATTTGCAGGTCAGTGAAGCCAAACTGTTGAGCAGCCAGGCACAGCTGGAGCAACAGCAGTCAGTTATTGCGCAGCAAAAGGCCAGCGTCGCGGCCAGCCAGGCCACGGCTCAGTATGCCGGTCAGAGTGCTGAACGTTATAACCGCCTTTATAAAAGCGGTACGGTGGCCGCAGACGAGCAGCAAAAAGCCAGTTCTGCACAGCGTTCGGCCACGGCCACGGTGCGCCAGAGCGAAGCGGCGCTGGCTGCCGCCATTAAGCAGGTTGGCGTATTGCAGGCGGCCGTCAGGTCGTCACAGGCCGATGTCGCCGCGGCGAAAGCCAACGTCGATCAGGCACGTCTGAATCTTTCCTACACCCGTATTGTGGCGCCGGTGGCAGGCATGGTGGGACAGCGTACGGTGCGGCTGGGGGCCTGGGTTTCCGCTGGCACGCGTCTGCTGGCGGTTGTACCGCTGCAGCAAACCTATATCACAGCCAACTATCTGGAAACGCAGTTGAAAGATGTTCGCCCCGGGCAACCCGTGCGCATCAAAGTGGATGCGTTACCCGATCAGGTCTTTACCGGCCATGTTGACAGCATTGCACCCGCGACGGGCGCGACATTCTCGGCGATTTCTCCCGACAATGCGACCGGCAACTACACTAAGATCGTTCAGCGCTTGCCGGTGAAAATTGTGCTGGATAAAGGGCAGCCGAATCTGGCCCAGTTACGTGTCGGGATGTCCGCCGTTCCGGAAATTAACACTCAGTAAAAAATGTGAACAAACTCTCAGAACCAAACTATTTCTTTTCGGTCTGAATACGCGTAGATTAGCCCCGATCCTGTACTGAGTTATTCAGTTCGTCCGGGAAACCGTTGACCGTTGACCTGAACGGCGGCCTTATCCCTTCTGTCCGCGTTGCGCTGGATCGGGATCGCCAATATCGTAACCGCTCAGAGGAGTTCGTGTGTGAAATATGCATTGATGGGAATTTCTTTCTTCGTACTGCTTTGGGTCGGCACCTTTGTGCTGATGCTGTAGTTTCTGCAAGCAGTCCGTAGGGGGCGACAGACGGTCGCCCCAGTGGCGTACTATATTTGTTCTTCCATGCTTTTCACGCTGCCTGGCAGAATGCCGTCAGCACGAAACATCGCTTTAATCCCTCTTACTGCCTGACGAATACGATCGCTGTTTTCAATCAGCGCAAAGCGGACATGCGTGTCACCGTAATCACCAAATCCCACGCCTGGCGAGACGCAGACTTTCGCCTCCTGCAGCATATGCTTGGCAAATTCCAGTGAACCGAGATGAGCGTAGTGGTCAGGTATTTTTGCCCACACGTACATAGAGGCTTTTGGAATATCAACCATCCAGCCCGCTTCGTGGAGCCCTTTTACCAGCACATCGCGACGGCGTTTATATTGCTCGGCAATATCACGCACACATTGCTGATCGCCTTCCAGCGCCGCAATCGCCGCCACCTGCAAGGGCGTAAAAGTCCCGTAATCGTGATAGCTCTTGATACGTGCCAGCGCAGCGACCAGTTCTTTGTTGCCGACCATAAAGCCAATGCGCCAGCCTGCCATGTTGTAGCTTTTAGACAGGGTAAAGAATTCGACTGCCACATCGCGTGCACCCGGCACCTGCATGATAGAAGGCGCTTTCCAGCCGTCATAAACGATATCGGCATAAGCCAGATCGTGGATCACCAGGACGTTATACTGCTTCGCCAGCGCAATCACGCGTTCGAAAAAGTCCAGTTCAACGCATTGAGACGTCGGATTCGAGGGAAAGCCCAGTACCATCATCTTGGGTTTGGGATAGCTTTCCCGGATGGCACGCTCCAGCTCATTGAAAAAATCAATGCCTTCCACCAGCGGTACAGAACGCACCTGGGCACCGGCGATCACTGCGCCGTAGATATGAATAGGATAACTGGGGTTAGGCACCAGCACCGTGTCGCCGTGATCGAGCGTTGCCAGCATCAGGTGGGCCAGGCCTTCTTTGGAGCCAATCGTGACGATAGCTTCAGATTCCGGATCGATATCAACCTGATAACGCTCTTCATACCAGCGTGAAATCGCGCGGCGCAGACGAGGAATTCCCCGCGACGTTGAGTAACCGTGCGTATCTTCGCGTTGTGCCACCTGGCACAGTTTTTCTACGATATGAGGCGGCGTCGCCCCATCAGGATTGCCCATTGAAAGATCAATGATGTCTTCACCGCGCCGACGCGCAGCCATCTTCAGTTCAGCGGTGATGTTAAATACGTAAGGCGGCAGGCGTTCAATGCGTGAGAAACGACGGGTTGTGCTGTTATCAGCCATGATATCCTCTGGAAAACGTTAGCGCCCGGACCGTCCGAGCGACGCTGGTCACTGCGGTGACCACAACAAGAACATAACGTGCCAATAACAACTTTGTCGATAGGAGCAGAAAATTTTTTATATTTGCGGATGGAGCCGCTCAAGCAGCCAGTCATTCACCCAGCGGTCATTTAACAGATAATTATGTTGTAGTGTGCGCTGTAGCGTGAAGCCATTTTTTTCCAGAATCCGACGTGATGCCCAGTTCCCCTCCACCACCATCGCCTTGAGTTTGAGGAAATCAGCATCAAACAAACACTCACAAAGTGCCTCCAGGGCTTCACTGCCAAAGCCCTGGCCGCAGTGGCGATGCAGCAGCATGTAGCCGATCTCGGCCTGGCGGGCAGGCTGCCACTCCGGCGTGCAGCCCAGTAAGCCAATGGCCTCTCCGCTATCGCGCCGCCTGACGACCAGACACAACATGTGAAAGCTGCCCACCTGCCAGGGTGCCAGACGTTGGGTGAAACGTTCACGGATATCATCTTCGTCGGGAATGTCACTCACCCACTTCATCGTATCGCGATCTTCATGCACAGCCCTGAACAGTTGCCAGTCTTCAGGGCGTAATGTCGTTAGCGTCAAACGTGAAGTCATTACCTGCATACTCTACTCCCGAGCGAGGGCTTAAACGAGGATAACGGCGCGAATCACCTTGTCAGGCTTCCGCGTCCTGCCCCAAATTCAGCGAGGACTAACTTGTTCCCCTTTAATGCACTCAACATTTCCGCTTTTCCCTGTTTTAGATAAATTGATCTAAAACATGAACAGCCGCGCTGACCGTCAGGCATGCTGGCGCATCATCATCACATTTTTTATCATAGCGTTCTTTAACATAGCTGAAGAGTCGCCTGTGACTTCACACTTTAACATGCTCCTCGCCGTCTTTGATCGCGCCGCGCTGATGCTGATCTGCCTGTTTTTTTTGACGCGAACCCGGCCTTTTCGTCAGCTGTTACAAAAGGATGAGCATACCTCGCTGGAAAAAGCCGCCGTCATTGCGATTTTTTCCCTGTTCGCCCTATTCAGTACCTGGTCAGGCGTTAACGTGGAGGGATCACTGCTTAACGTGCGGGTGATTGCGGTGATGGCGGGCGGCATTCTCTTTGGCCCCTGGGTGGGGATTGCCACGGGCGTGATTGCCGGCCTGCACCGCTTTCTGATTGATGTTCATGGCGTTACCTCTGTGCCTTGCCTGGTCACCAGCATCATAGCCGGGATCGTCGCGGGGGGAATCAACCGTCGGGTGCAGCGCGAACGGCGCTGGTTGGTAGGGATTCTGGGCGGTATGTTTTGTGAAAGTCTGACGATGCTGCTGATTGTGCTATGGGCCAAACCTGTCGCGCTGGGGCTGGCGATTGTGTCTGAAATCGCCCTGCCGATGATTCTCGGCGCCTCCAGCATTGGCTTAATCGTGTTGCTGGTGCAGAGCGTAGAGGGCGAGAAAGAGGCCATTGCAGCGCGTCAGGCCAAGCTGGCGCTGGATATTGCTAACCAGACGCTGCCGCTGTTCAGGCAGGTGAACAGCGATTCACTTCGCAACATTTGCGATATTATCCGGCGGGAAATCAAAGCGGATGCCGTCGCCATGACCAATAAACAGAAGATTTTGGCCTATGTTGGCTATGGCGAGCACAACTATCAGCACGGCGATGACGGTATCAGCCCCACCACGGCTCAGGCGATTCACAGCGGAAAAATCATCATTAAAAACAATGATGAAGCCCATCGGACAAAAGACATTCATTCAATGATCGTCATTCCACTGCGGGAAAAAGGACAGGTTACCGGCACCTTAAAAATCTACTATCGCCGTGCGTACCGTATCACGGGTTCACTAAAAGAGATGGCCGTGGGTCTGTCGCAGATTATCTCCACCCAGCTTGAAGTTTCCCGCACCGAGCAGCTGCGAGAGATGGCCAATAAAGCGGAACTCCGGGCGCTCCAGAGTAAAATAAATCCGCATTTCCTGTTTAATGCGCTCAATGCGATTTCATCTTCTATCCGCCTTAATCCGGATACGGCGCGTCAGCTGGTCATTAACTTATCGCGTTATCTGCGTTACAACCTCGAACTGAATGACGATGAGCTGATCGATATTAAAAAAGAGCTGTGGCAGGTAAAGGATTACATCGCCATTGAACAGGCTCGCTTCGGCGACAAGCTGACGATGATTTATGACGTGGATGAGGATTTGCATTTCTCGCTGCCCAGCCTGCTGATTCAGCCGTTGGTCGAAAACGCCATCGTGCATGGCATTCAACCCTGTAAAGGCAAAGGCGTGGTCACACTGAGCGTGCGCGATTTGGGCGACAAGGTCCGCATTGCCGTGCGGGATACAGGGCAAGGCATTAGCGATGAGGTGATCGACAAGGTCGCGCGCAACGACATGCCGGGCAATAAAATCGGTCTGTTAAACGTGCATCACCGGGTCAAATTGCTTTCGGGCCAGGGGCTGCATATCGTGCGTCATCAACCCGGCACAGAGATTGCCTTTACGCTGGGCAAAAACGGACAGCCACTGGTGGGGAATCTTGCATGAAAGCCATCATCGTAGAGGATGAATTCCTTGCCCAGCAAGAGCTGAGCTGGATGATTCAGCAGCACAGTAAAATTGACATTGAAGCCTGCTTTGATGACGGACTCGACGTGCTGAAATATCTGCAACAGCACCGGGTTGATGTGATATTTCTCGACATTAATATCCCGTCTCTGGATGGCATGTTACTGGCGCAGAATATCCATCAGTTCGTTCACAAGCCGCTCATTGTCTTTATTACCGCCTGGAAAGAGCATGCGGTCGAGGCCTTTGAGCTGGAAGCATTTGACTATATTCTCAAGCCCTATCATGAGTCACGTATTATCACGATGCTCAACAAGCTGGAAGCCAGCTGGCAACAGCAGCATACGATTACCCAGGCACCGAGTGCGCAACATGCTCTCACGGTTAACCTGATCAAAGATGAGCGCATCATCGTGACCGACGTAAACGATATTTACTACGTTGAAGCCCACGAAAAATTAACCTTCGTGTATACGCGCCGCGAAGATTACGTGATGTCGATGAACATCAGCGAATTTTGCGCACGCCTGCCTGAACAGCAATTCTTTCGCTGTCACCGCTCGTACTGCGTCAACCTGAATAAGATCAGAGAGATTGAACCCTGGTTCAATAATACTTATCTGCTGAAGCTAAGGGACAAGGATTTTCAGGTGCCGGTCAGTCGTAGCAAGGTCAAAACCTTCCGGCTGCTCATGCGTTTGTAGGGGAATGGCGGAATGGACACAGCCCTTCCCACCGGGAAGGGCAACGGCAGGAATTAGATAATGCGGCCCAGCGTTTGGCGCAGGTGCGCGCCAGCGCCTAATAATCCGGGTTGATCGTGGGTGATCATATAGACCGGAATCGTGGCGACATAATCGCGAAAGCGCCCTTTGTCTTCGAAGGCCGCCCGGAAGCCCGACGATTTGAAGAACTCCAGGAAGCGCGGCACGATACCGCCCGCGATGTACACTCCACCGAAGGTGCCAAGGTTCAGGGCCAGGTTACCGCCGAAACGTCCCATAATCACGCAGAACAGCGACAGTGCACGACGGCAGTCGGTGCAGCTGTCAGCAAGCGCACGCTCACTCACTTCTTTGGGCTTGAGATTTTCGGGTACACGATGATCGACTTTCACAATCGCCCGATAGAGATTGACCAGCCCCGCGCCGGACAGAACGCGCTCGGCCGACACATGGCCTAGCTCTTCCCGCAACACTTCGAGGATTTGATCTTCTTCTTCGCTGTTGGCCGCAAAGTCAACGTGGCCGCCTTCGCCGGGCAGACTGACCCAACGCTTATCAACATGGACCAGATGACTCACGCCCAGCCCGGTACCCGCACCGTAAATGGCCACAGGCTTATCCTTGACCGGCTCTTTGCCACCAAACTGAATGACATGTTCCGCACCCAGCATAGGGATGGCCATGGAAACCGCTGTGAAGTCGTTAATAATTTCCAGGTGTTCAAAACCGATGTTTTCTTTCAGCTTTTTGGTCGAAAATGCCCAGTCGTGGTTGGTCATCTCAACCCAGTCATCGGTAATCGGGCAGGCAATGGCGATACAACCGTCTTTGATATCCTGCTTTTGTTCATCAAGATAGTGGCGGATGACGGCTTCGAGGCTGTCGTAGTCTGATGTTGCGAATGTTTTGGCCTGGGAGATGCTGCCGTTTTCCACCTCACACAAAGCGAGACGGGCATTGGTGCCGCCGACATCGCCGACCAAGGCATAAGTTGTCATTCTTCTGGTGCTCCGCTTGGGGGTCTTAAAGAGTTGGAGGACACTATAAAATCCTGCCGATAAAACAACAACGCTCACCGAAGTTATTGGTGAGCGTCTGACTCGTGTGTGCAACAGCCTAACCGCGTTAGGCTGGCCTGCACAGAGGCAACTTTCCGAATCTCAACCGCCGTTGCGCTGGCTCAGGCAGGCTGAGACTTTGCGCAATAACGGCGGCAGGTCATCTTTTTGCATCACCACTTCAATAAACGACAGCCTGCGCTGCTGTGTGAGCTGCGCCATCAGCGCCTGGAGCTGCACGGTTTCACTGATGCGCCAACTCTGCGCCTGGCATTCCAGGCTCATCGCCTGCGGCAGCGCTGTCCAGTTCCATTGGGCAATATCATTATAACGTTGCGCGGCGCCGTGAATCGCCCGCTCCACAGTATAGCCTTCATTGTTTAGCAGAAAAATGAGGGGATGCTGTTGATCTCGCAGCATGGATCCTAACTCCTGGATGGTCAACTGGGCCGAACCGTCGCCAATAATCAGGATAACGCGCTGCCCGGGACAGGCCGTTTGCGCACCAAACGCGGCGGGTAACGTATAGCCGATAGAGCCCCAGAGCGGCTGCACTAAAAGCTGTGCCCCAACGGGCAACCGCAG
Source organism: Pantoea ananatis LMG 2665 (assembly GCF_000710035.2). Lineage (GTDB taxonomy): Bacteria > Pseudomonadota > Gammaproteobacteria > Enterobacterales > Enterobacteriaceae > Pantoea > Pantoea ananatis. The sequence goes on from NZ_JMJJ01000005.1 coordinate 875,401, forward strand.
AGATGCGGCACCAAATGCCGCCGTTCCCTGATCCGCCAGAATAATATCGCCAGGCTGCAGAAACTCCTGCATCGCCTGCCAAAAAGCAGACTGGCTGATAAGGGCGGCGTCGGAAACCGGCTCTGCCGCCCGTGGCGCACAGGCGGCCTGCCAGCCTGCCCCCAGGCGTTCGAAGACAGGCAGCAGCGCCTGCAATGCCTCTGCCATCGACAACGGGGCAAACGTCTGTCCCGCTACGCTCGCGCTGTGCGGCTGAATATCGATAAGTCGTGCCTGACTGAACTGCTGCGTAAAACCCGCCGTAATGGTGTCGGTAAACCGCACGCCAGCACAAATCGTCACGTCCACCTCTTCAATTTGCTGCCGCACGTCACCTTCACTGCCTTCGCCGGCATAGGTTCCGACAAAGCCCGGCTGCTGTTCATCCAGTACACCTTTACCCATTAACAACGTGGCACAGGGAAACGCACGTCCTGCCCGTAAGGCCGCCAGCGCCGGCTGCTGTTGCCAGCGCTGGGCAAGAAAATCGGCGAGCAGCGAAACCCGCTTCGCAGTTGCCAGCAACCGCTCTGCCGCCTGCTGAAATGCGATGCGCACCTCATCAGACGACGCGGTAGCGGGCATTAGCGGCTGATCAGGCGCAGAGGTTTGCCGCTGTGCAACGTCAACCGGCAGCATTAAATAGCCCGGACGATGCTGCTGAAGCGCAGTCAGTATAACCCTGTCGATTTCAGCCGTGGCATTGTCAGCCGTCAACGCTGCCGTTGCGGCGCTGACCTCCTTCGCCATTCGGATGAAGTGGCCGAAGTCCCCATCTCCCAGCGTATGATGCACACAATCCCCCTGCTGCATCGCCTGGCTTGATGGCGCGCCCACGATGTGGATGACCGGCAGGTATTCGGCAAAGCTGCCTGCCAGACCATTAATGGCGCTGAGTTCTCCCACGCCAAAGGTGGTCAGCAAGGCGGCTGCGCCCGTGCAACGCGCGTAGCCGTCTGCGGCGTAAGCGGCGTTCAGCTCATTGGCGCATCCCACCCAGCCAATATCCGGGTGCGCAATAACGCGGTCCAGAAACTGCAGATTGTAGTCACCCGGTACGCCGAACAAATGCCTGACGCCGCACTCCTGTAAGCGAGCCAACAGATAATCACCAACCGTAAAATCGGACATAGCGAATTCCTTTGAGGGGGATTGTTCTGATAAGTATCTGACATGGCGAAAATTTGGCGAGAATGGCAGCAAATTTAGCCGATGCATTGCATGGCAAGCCCGCGTTACGACCGTGCATTATTCCGTGAATATGCGACTTCACACGAATTAATACTGAGTGTAAGCGTATACACTGAGGCGGTTTTGGCACATTTAATTGTTTTTTACTCAGGACCTTACTATGACAGCTTTCCCTCATCCGGACCGATATCAGCATATGCAGTGGCGTCGCAGTGGGCGCAGCGGCCTGAAACTTCCCGCGATTTCACTGGGCCTGTGGCATAACTTTGGCGACAACACGCAACTGGACGTGAGCCGCCAACTGCTGCGCCACGCGTTTGACCACGGCATTACGCATTTCGACCTGGCGAATAACTACGGCCCGCCTCCCGGCTCCGCCGAAGTGAATTTTGGCCGCATCATGCGTGAAGATTTTCAGGCTCATCGCGATGAACTGATTATTTCGACCAAAGCCGGTTATACCATGTGGGAAGGTCCTTATGGCGACTGGGGCTCCCGAAAATATCTGGTCGCTAGCCTGGACCAGAGCCTGCGTCGGATGGGGCTGGAATATGTCGATATCTTCTATCACCACCGTCCGGATCCGGACACGCCGCTAGAAGAAACCATGCGGGCGCTGGATCATGTGGTCAGGCAGGGTAAAGCGCTGTATGCGGCGATTTCAAACTATCCCGCGGAACGGGCGGCCGACGCGATGGCGATTCTGCGCGATCTGGGCACGCCGTGCCTGATCCATCAGCCTCGTTATTCGCTCTTTGAACGTACACCGGAGCAGGGATTACTTCAGACGCTGGATGCGCATGGAGCAGGCTGTATTGCGTTCTCGCCGCTGGCGGGTGGCGTGCTGACCGATCGCTATTTGCAGGGCATCCCGCAGGATTCTCGCGTTGCCAGCGGCAGCAAATTCCTGAACGAAAGCCAGCTTACCGACGAAAAGATGGAAAAAGTTCGCAGGCTTAATGCTATTGCGCAACAGCGCGGCCAGAAGCTGGCACAGATGGCGCTGACGTGGGTACTGCGCGATCCCCGCATTACCTCGGTACTGATAGGCGCGAGTAAAACGGCGCAAATCGATGATGCCCTACAGATGCTGAGTCAGGCGCCCCTCAGGGATGATGAACTGGCCGCAATTGAGTCCGCGCTGCTGTAACCGCACCCCCTGGTTCGCCAGGCGGCTGCGCCAGAAAACTCTCAAACCTTGAGCTTTAACGGTTTTTCAGACGGCTTCCACAGGTTTCTCCGGCCTGATACCGACAAAATAGCGTATCAGCAGCGGAGACACGCTGCCGTCAGGAGAAAATCATGATACGTGGAATCTTACTGGCTGCCGTTGTAGCCATGTTAATGCCGCTGGCAATGCACACCGCTCAGGCCTCAGATACATCCGTGCGTCTCGCGCCCGGCGTAACGCTTCATCTGGGCGATCGCGACCGCCGAGGTTATTACTGGGACGGTCACCACTGGCGTGAGCCGCGCTGGTTTAACGATCGCTATGCTTATAAAGAGCGTCGCTGGTGGCGACACGAAGCGTGGCGACGTCATCAACAGTGGGAACGCGAACGCCGCTGGCACGCACGCGACAGACAACGTCGCTGGGAGCATGAGCATCGCCACTGGCACGCTGAACGCCGCGAACACCATCGCTATCCTGAACGCTATCGCTAAAGCGCGCCTGTTAGCCCGTACGGGTTGGCAGGCCACCTGAGCTGATAGTCCAGCTCTACTTCACTCTGGCCATGACAAAGCCATCCCAGCCCTTTTCGCCTACGGTTTGAATCGCCGTCGCGTCCAGCCGGGGATCGCTGGCAAGCAGTTGGAAAAATTCACGCACGCCCTGCACGTTGCAGTCTGTGGAAGCCGCCTCTGTTACCGCCCCGCCTCGTACAACGTTGTCGGCAATAATGACCGTGCCGGGGCGCGCCAGAGTGACTGCCCAACGCAGGTAGTGCGGATTGTTTCGCTTATCCGCATCGATAAAGATCAGGTCGAACGGCCCCTGCAGTTGAGGCAGCACGTCCAGTGCTGCACCGAGACGCAGATCGACACGTTCGGCCAGCCCTGCACGGTGGATGTTCTGCCTGGCAACCTGCGCATGATGGCTGTCAGCTTCGAGAGTGGTAATTTTCCCTTCCGCACCCAGCGCCTGAGCCATCCAGAGGGTGCTGTAACCTCCCAGCGTGCCAATTTCCAGCACGCGTGAGGCATTAATCATTTTGATAAACAGCCCGAGCATCTTGCCTTGCAGGGCAGAAACATCGTGAGCAGGCAGCCCCGCCTGACGGTTGGCGACAAGCGCGGCTTGAAAATGGCTATCGGCAGGAATAAGTTGCTGAGAAAAGTAGTCGTCGACCGCAGCCCATTTTGGCTGGTCTTCTGAAGGATAATCCGGTGTCCGCATCGTTCCGCTCCTTAATCAACAAGACAGAAGAAAATATAAACGGATGCGGATAAAGCTCAAGGCAACAGGCTTTAAAAGCTAAAGATGGGCTGCCTGACGGGTTGCCAGGCAGCGGCATTACATTCCCATCATCTGGCCGATCAGCAGATAGGCGTTAAGACTCACCACCAGCACCACGATGACGCGGCCGGTGTTTTGCATCAGTCGTGAATTGACCAATGCCTCGCCCATCAGCTCACGGTTGCCGGTGAAGGCCAGCAGCGGAATGAGAGCCAGCGCGATACCAAAGCTCAGCAACACCTGACTCATGACTAACACGCGCGTAGGATCCCAGCCGGCCCAGATCACAATAAACGAAGGCACCATGGTTACTGCGCGTCGCACCCACAGCGGAATATAGAATTTTATAAATCCCTGCATGACCACCTGTCCGGCCAGGGTGCCCACCACGGTAGAAGACAGCCCCGCCGCGACCAGGCTTAAGCCAAACACCGTGGCGGCAGCGTGGCCCAGTAACGGCTGCAACGTGGTGTAAGCCTGATCGAGCTCGGCAATCCCGCTGTGGCCGCTAAAATGGAAGGCGGCAGCGGCCGTGGCCATCATCGCCAGATTGACAAATCCCGCAATGGTCATGGCAATGGCGACATCAAGCTTGGTGGATGAATAGCGCCGGGCCTGACTGTCACTGCTTTTTCCCTGGGTCAATGCAGAATGCAGATAAATCACGTGCGGCATAATGGTGGCGCCCAGCACACCCGCAGCAAGAAAGACCGCATCCGCGTTGGGCAGAGACGGCAGCGCCATGCCTGTCACCAGTTCACTGACCTTGGGCTGGGAGAAAAACAGCTCCACAATGTACGCTGCCGCCACAAACAGCAGCAGGCCACCTATCACCAGCTCCAGCGGCTTTTGCCCACGGTTTTGCAGCATCAAAATAAGCACGGTGGCCACGCCGGTAAGCACAGCGCCCTGCATCAGGGACACACCCAGCAGCAGTTTAAAGCCCAGAGCGGCACCGATAAATTCTGCGAGATCGGTCGCCATCGCGATGATCTCCGCCTGTACCCAATAGAACCACACCGCCGGACGGGGAAAACGATCGCGGATGTGTTCCGCGAGGTTTTTGCCCGTCGCAATGCCCAATTTGGCTGACATCAACTGGATAAGCATCGCCATGATATTGGCCCATACCACGACCCAAAGGAGCTGGTAACCGTAAGCAGCACCCGCCTGGATATTGGTCGCAAAGTTGCCCGGATCGATATAGCCGATAGCGGCGATAAACGCGGGCCCCAACAGGGCGAGTTTCACTTTTCTTGCTCCGCGAGCGGCGCGCTCGGCGGCACGGCTTTCAAACATATTGGCTACCCTGTCGTTGGTTTACCTGTGCAGCTTAAAGCGACACAGGTGCAAGTGAAATGCGGTTTTAGTAATCAGTGTAATAGATAGTGCTATAAAGTATAGCCATTGCTATAAATTGGAGGTGCAGAAAGCCTCAAGGTCAGGCGCAATTCCCCTACTCTACGTGTTGTTTAAATTACAGACAATAGGTTTAAGTGAATATGATGTGAACAATTTGGTTACAGGGCGTGATCGGTGAGAGTATTCTGAGAAAATTGGCGATATTGAATACTTATATTGTGGTGGAGATCTCGTTTTTCGGTAAGCCGTTACATAGAATACGCAGCAAAATACAATCCTCCTCAAATTTGGAGCAATCATGTCCCATATTTTGCAGTTTCTTTTAGCACTAGTGGTCGTTGGCGTGCTGGCCCTGCTGGTCAGCCACGACAGAAAAAGTATTCGGGTTCGCTACATCGTACAGCTTCTGGTTATTGAGATCGTTCTGGCATGGTTCTTCCTGAACTCGGAAGCCGGTCTGGGATTCGTCAAGGGATTTGCCGGTTTCTTCGATCATCTTCTGAAATATGCCGCTCAGGGTACCAACTTCGTGTTCGGTAACATGAATGATAAAGGCCTGGCGTTCTTCTTCCTGAACGTATTGTGCCCCATCGTGTTCATCTCAGCCCTGATTGGTATTCTTCAGCACTTCCGCATCCTGCCATGGGTCATCCGTGGAATTGGTACCGTGCTGTCTAAGATCAACGGCATGGGCAAACTGGAATCTTTCAACGCCGTAAGCTCTCTGATTTTGGGACAGTCTGAGAACTTTATCGCGTACAAAGATATTCTGGGCAAAATGTCACAACGCCGTATGTACACCATGGCGGCCACTGCGATGTCGACGGTTTCCATGTCTATCGTGGGCGCTTACATGACCATGCTGCAACCTAAGTATGTTGTCGCCGCGCTGGTGCTGAATATGTTCAGTACCTTTATCGTGCTGTCGCTCATCAACCCTTACCGCGTTGACAGCGAAGAAGATCTGCAACTGCAGGATCTGCATCAGGGTCAGAGCTTCTTTGAAATGCTGGGCGAGTACATTCTTGCCGGTTTCCGCGTCGCCATCATCGTTGCAGCCATGCTGATCGGTTTTATCGCACTGATTTCGGGCCTGAACGCACTGTTTGACTTCATCTTCGGCGTGACCTTCCAGGGCGTGCTGGGTTATGTCTTCTACCCCTTTGCGTGGGTGATGGGCGTGCCATCAGGCGAAGCCCTGCAGGTCGGCAGCATCATGGCAACCAAACTGGTTTCCAACGAGTTTGTGGCCATGATGGATCTGCAGAAAATTGCCGGTCAGCTGTCACCGAACGCGGAAGGCATCCTGTCAGTATTCTTAGTCTCATTCGCCAACTTCTCGTCTATCGGCATCGTCGCTGGCGCCATCAAGGGACTGAACGAAGAGCAAGGTAACGTGGTTTCACGCTTCGGTCTGAAACTGCTGTACGGCTCAACGCTGGTCAGCGTGCTGTCTGCGGCGATTGCAGGCCTGGTACTGGCATTCTGAGTTCGCGTTCTGCCCACATTAAGGCGAGTCAAACGACTCGCCTTTTTTGTCACCCTCCCATCCATAACCCCTTGTCCGCCGGAACCTGAGTGCCGGGCAAGAAAGTTGACCCCATCTGTCGCCCTGATAAATACTGCCCTTGTCTGCTAAGCGGAAGATCTCGCGGTTTACCACGCACCTCCGCATCGTTCAGTTATCGACTGTGTTTGCCATACAGGAGCCATTATGAGTCTGGATCCACAGGGTTTTATTGTTACCCTGCCCTTTGCAGACGTTCAGCCCGCGTTTCAGGCTGTCATTGACGATGCCCTGGCCCACCTGAGCGCTGACTATCGGGATAGCCTGCACAGCGTTTATCTTTACGGCAGCGTAGCGTCAGGAAACGCCGTTGAGGGAGAATCTGATTTGGACCTGTGCCTGATATTCCGCCATTCACCTGATCAGGCGCAGCAAAACAGCCTGGCCGATCTGAAAAAGGCGCTGGCCGTGAAGCATCCGGTAGTGAGTAAAGTCGATTTTGATATCGGCACGCTCGATGAGGCCCGCGCGCCGGAGAACAGCCTTTCCTGGGGATTCTGGCTGAAGCACCATTGCCGCTGTCTCTATGGCCAGGATCTCTCTGTGCTTTTTGGGCTTTACAGGCCATCCCGCGCGCTGGCCTGGGCGATAAACCGCGATGTCACAGAGGTGCTGAGCGAGTATGCAACGCGCCTGTCCCGCGCCAGCCAGCCCTGGCAGCAGCGACCACTTCAGCGCGCGGCTGCCAGAAAACTGATTCGCGCCACCAATATGTTACGTAAAGATAGCGACACGGACTGGCCGCGCAGCCTTGAGGAGCACGTTGAGCGGTTCGTTGCGCGTTATCCGGGGCGTGAAGCGGCAATGGCCTTCTTTTTCGCAGAAAGTCAGGCACCACGGGCGACGGCTGAGGCGTTTATTCTACAGCTTAATGACTTCCGTCGATGGCTGGCGCAACAATTAGGCTGAATTCAGGCACAACGCCAGGTGATAAACGCCTGCTGTGTTGCAGAAAGATAACGTCAAAGAGGATAAATCGCACAGGCACGCTATATACGCTTGTGTGTGGATTGACGAAGAGAAATATCAGAAAGGCTGAGAAGCCAGAGATTTGGTGGAGATAAGCGGGATCGAACCGCTGACCTCTTGCATGCCATGCAAGCGCTCTCCCAGCTGAGCTATACCCCCACATCTGGAAATCATTTTTTCAGTGCCAAACTTTTGGGAAGAAGTTTGGTGGAGCTAAGCGGGATCGAACCGCTGACCTCCTGCGTGCAAGGCAGGCGCTCTCCCAGCTGAGCTATAGCCCCGAACCGAAAAAACCGTCGTGTTAAGCGACGGACGGCATAATATGCAACCCCCCATGGAGTGTCAACGGCAAAATCACATTCTGTGTTTGATCGCTGAAAAAGACGGCAAACTCAGCGTGATGACGTGCGTTTGTTTCTCTCCTGCCCTTGTTAACATCGTGAAAGGAGCCTGGTTGAAGAGTAACTTTTTATCGGCAGTTAAGTTAATTCACGGTTAAATATGTTATGGGAATTATCTTGTCTTCCCGGTAATGTCGTGTAAAACTTAGCCCGCTATCTAATACGGCTGCATGGTTTTCTCCAGCGCACCGTTCTTCAACCAGGCGTTTTCGCTCCAATACTAAAATCAATAGAGAATATATGTCGCTGCATACACCCAAAGAGATCGCCCAGCTGGCGATTCAGGCTGGCGTGGCAAAAAGCCATGCTTCCATTAGCTCCTTAATCATTCTTGGCTTCATGGCAGGTGCCTTTATTGCTACAGGTTTCTTGCTGGATGTTCATGTCATTAACTCTCTCCCTGCTGACTGGGGCTCATTTGGCGGCTTCTTAGGGGCTGCGGTGTTCCCGGTGGGATTGATCCTGACCATTCTGGCCGGTGGCGAACTGTTAACCGGTAATATGATGACGTTGCCTGTTGCCTGGTTTGCACGCCGTATTAGTGGCTACAGCGTATTACGCAACTGGTTCTGGGTAACGATTGCCAACTTCCTTGGCAGCATCGCTATCGCCTGGTTCTTTGGCCACATGCTGGCCATGACCGAGGGTGATTACCTGAAAAAGACGCTGGCGATTGCGAATGCCAAAGTCCATGCCGATTTCCTGCATGCGTTCATTTCTGGCATCGGTTGTAACTGGCTGGTATGTCTTGCCGTGTGGCTGGCCTTCGCCAGTAAAGATGTGGTCGGCAAAATTTTCGCGATGTGGTTCCCGGTCATGGCGTTTGTGGCCATTGGTTTCCAGCACGTTGTGGCGAATATGTTCATTATTCCTGCTGCGATCTTTGCCGGACAGATGAGCTGGGCTGAATATTTGCCTAACTTCGTGGCGGTATTCTTAGGTAATGCCGTCGGCGGTGCCGTTTTCGTTGGTCTGGCTTACTTCCTCGCTTTCCGCCCCGCAGCTGAGCAGCCAAGCACTGCGCAATAAACAATCCCCTGCCTTTTGTTGAGAGACAAAAGGCAATTTCGTTTCCTGTTACTTTCACGCGTTACGATTTGCTGTAATATGTATGGCTAATGTATTGAACAGGGACAGCATCGTGAAAAAGGAATGGCTAACTCCGGAAGAACTGGCAATCGAAACGGGCTACAGTCGGCAGACGGTGAACAAATGGATCAAACGCGAGAACTGGACGACCACGCCAAAACCCGGCGTTCAGGGCGGAAAAGCCAGATTGATTCATATTGATGAACGCGTGAAAAGTTTCATTCAGTCGACGCGCAACCTTAATGAACCCACGGCAAATTATACTCCCCCACCGAATTCATTACCTGCGTTATTGATAAGTTCTGTCCAGCAAATGAGTCAGAACGAGCAAGATCAGCTCACGGCGTTGATTTTGCGGGAAGGGATAAAAGGTGTGCTTGACCGACTGGGCATTCACGAACAATAAAAAAACCGGAAGCGCGATGCTTCCGGTTTTTTTTCGTCTCAGACAATCACGTCCCGCGGCCTGGCCTTCATCGGTTAATGCCAGAAAGCGCTCGGCCGCAAGCCGCCGTGTAAGAGAACGGTTACTGGCTCTGTGCTTCACGCTCAGCAATAAAGGCCAGTGCTTTTTCAATACGCTCAACGCTGCGGCTACGGCCAATGGCTTCCACCGTCACATCCAGTCCGGGAGACTGACCGGCGCCGGTGACGGCGACGCGCAGCGGCATGCCGACTTTGCCCATGCCCACACCCAGCTCATCCGCGCTCTGCTGAATAGCCTGATGCACCGTTTCTGCATTCCAGTCAGTCAATGCGGCCAGCTTGTCGCGAACCACTTCCAGCGGCTGACGCGCGACTGGACGTAAATGCTTTTTCGCGGCATCGGCATCGAATTCTGAAAAATCCTGATAGAAATAGTGACACGATGCGGCCATCTCTTTCAGCGTCTTGCAGCGCTCGCCCAGCAAGGTCACCAACTTTGCCAGTTCCGGGCCAGTGCGGGTATCAATGTTCTGCTGTTCAATATGCCACTGCAGATGGGTTGCCACGTACTCGGGCGGCAGCGCATTAATATAGTGGTGATTTAGCCACTGCAGTTTTTCGGTATTAAAGGCGCTGGCCGATTTACTGACCGCGTCCAGGCTAAACAGCGCCGTCATCTCTTTGACAGAGAAAATTTCCTGATCGCCATGTGACCAGCCCAGACGTACCAGATAGTTAAGCAACGCCTCTGGCAGATAGCCGTCATCACGGTATTGCATCACGCCTACTGCACCATGACGTTTAGACAGTTTCTTACCGTCGTCACCCAGAATCATCGAAACGTGGGCATAAACCGGTACCTGTGCGCCTATCGCCTTCAGGATATTGATCTGACGCGGTGTGTTGTTGATGTGGTCTTCACCGCGCACAACGTGGGTGATGCCCATGTCCCAGTCATCGACCACGACGCAGAAGTTGTAAGTCGGTGAGCCATCGGTACGGCGGATGATCAGATCGTCCAGCTCCTGGTTACTGAACTCAATCGGACCGCGAATCTGATCGTCAAAAATAACAGAGCCTTCCTGTGGATTACGGAAGCGCACTACATGCGGCTCATCAGCGGCATGATGCTCATGGCTGTCACGGCAGCGGCCGTCATAGCGGGGTTTTTCGCCGTTGGCCATCTGCGTTTCACGCAGCGCTTCAAGACGTTCTTTCGAGCAGTAACATTTATAGGCAGTACCCGCTTCCTGCATTTCATCAATGACGGCGTTGTAGCGGTCGAAGCGTTTGGTCTGGTAATAAGGGCCTTCATCCCAGTCCAGGCTCAGCCAGTTCATCCCATCCATAATAGCTTCGATGGCTTCCGGTGTAGAACGCTCAAGATCGGTATCTTCAATGCGCAGTACAAACTCGCCCTGATGATGACGGGCAAAGAGCCATGAGTAGAGTGCGGTACGAGCGCCACCTACGTGTAAGAAGCCGGTAGGGCTTGGCGCGAAGCGAGTTTTGATTTTCATTCAGTATTGCCTTAAATGCGCAGGTTCGTTGTCTGGATGACAAAAAACGGGTTAGACGCGAAAACAGTGCGCATATTCTAGCATCTGATGATGAATCCTCAATGCATGCAAGACAGCAGAGCGGCAGCAAAGCCTGTATTTCTGCTAAGAAAACCAGCACATTGGATAAAATCCCTACGGGATGTTTAAAATTAAACCGAACGCACAATTATGTTTTAAAAAGCGTTGACTCAAAATCAACTATCCCTATAATGCGACTCCACACAGCGGGGGTGATTAGCTCAGTTGGTAGAGCATCTCCCTTACAAGGAGGGGGTCGGCGGTTCGAACCCGTCATCACCCACCACTCTTAAGAAGGTTTAAGGTGGCCCGCAGTGACAAGAGATAAGATATGGGTGATTAGCTCAGTTGGTAGAGCATCTCCCTTACAAGGAGGGGGTCGGCGGTTCGAACCCGTCATCACCCACCATATCTTAGCCAGATGACACTCTTGTGAAGCAGTACCGAAGTGGGTGATTAGCTCAGTTGGTAGAGCATCTCCCTTACAAGGAGGGGGTCGGCGGTTCGAACCCGTCATCACCCACCACTTCGGGTCGTTAGCTCAGTTGGTAGAGCAGTTGACTTTTAATCAATTGGTCGCAGGTTCGAATCCTGCACGACCCACCAAATTTAGAAAAAAGCGCCTTCAGGCGCTTTTTTCGTTTCTGTGCGCCAGTGTCTATAGTGCGGGATGAGAACCTGCTGCAGGTTCGACTGAATCGCAAAGCGATTCAGGCTGATGCGTCAGCATCACCCGAAGGGCGAGGCCCACCAGGCCGAGGCAATCCTGCACGACCCACCAATGTTGAAAGGCGCCCTAAAGGCGCCTTTTTGCTGTGCGTAAAACGTGCGGGATGAGAACCTGCCGCAGGTTCGACTGAATCGCAAAGCGGTTCAGGCTGATGCGTCAGCATCACCCGAAGGGCGAGGCCCACCGGGCCGAGGCAATCCTGCACGAGCCACCAAATTTATCCGTCCTGACGCCAGACTGTAAGAATCTTTTCGTAAAATTAACATTTTGGGGCATTAAGCTTTTGCGGCAAGCGTCCGATAACCTAAAACGTCTATTTGCAAGGAGATCATAATGACAACGATATTAACCAGCACGCCGAGTATCGGAAGCAGCAGTTCATCAGACACAACCAACTCAAGTGATACCGCATCACAAATCGCCAGCCTGAATAAGCAGATTTCTCGTCTCAACGACCAACTGAAAAGTTTGGGTGACGATAAGACGATGACCACAGAGCAGAAAAAGAAGCAGCAAGATACGATTAAGGCACAAATCCAGGTTTTAGAAGCGCAAATCCAGCAGTTACAACGCAAAGAGCAACAGAAAGCTGAAGCAAAGCAGGCGCAAAAAGAAGGTAATACTGCATCTGCAGATGGCGTTAACCGCCCGACGCAGACCAATCAACTCGATGTCTATATCTAAAACGCCGGTCTTGACTCGCGTTGTTGCGTCAGCAATCTTGCCTGCTGACGCACCTCCTGCCAGATCGCTTCGGCCGCTGGCGTTAATGAGCGATTTTTACGCTTAATTAAAGTCAGGGTGCGATTGATCTCCGGATAAAGACGGCGCACCGTCAGCGCCCGTCCTGCCGGAAGCGGTAACGCTAGCGCCGGTAAAATGCTAATCCCAATGCCGGCATCGACCATAGGAAACAGCGTTGCGGGGTGTCCGATCTCCTGAACGACATTAACGTTGATATTTTGCTGGCGTAAAGCCGCATCAATTAATACCCGGCTGCCTGACGCGTAATCCTGCAGCACCATCGTCTTGCCGTCCAACATAGACCACTGCGCCTGTGCTACCTCGCCAAGCGGATCGTCCTCACGACACAACAGCAAAAAAGGTTCATCCAGAATAGCGCAGCCGTCAAAATCGGTGTCGTTAAGCGGTCCGATGACGATGCCAAAATCCACTTCAGCATTGCGGACGCTTTCTAACACCCACTGCTGTACGCGGTCGTGCAAAATGATTTTTATGTCCGGATAGCTATGCTGGCTGGCAGCAAGGCACTGCGGCATCAGGTGCGCAGAGATGGTCTGACTGGCCGCGATTCGCACCGTGCCACTGCGCTGTTCACCGTAGCTGCGAATATCAAGCAGCGTCGTGTTTATCTCTTCGAGCAGCCTTTCCATGCGGGAGGCCAGCTGTTGGCCCGCCTCGGTCAGCACGACTTCGCGCGTCGTCCTGTCCAGCAGGCGAACGCCAATTTCATTTTCCAGCTCTTTTATGCTGTGGCTTACGGCCGACTGGCTCAGACCAATAGCCTGCCCTGCCTGACTAAAACCGCCGTAATGCGCTACAGCAACAAAGGTGCGTAGCTGACGCAAAGAGTAATTCATCGATTTCTCACATAGATTAATCTAATAAATCAATTTTATTTCTAAACCCACATCGCGCACAATCACCTCAGCCTAAATTTAACCGGATTTTAACGATGGGATTTTTACGTATAGACCCAATGATGATAAAGCTTATCATCACCGTATTATTGGCCTCTTTTATTCCTGCCAGAGGTCATTTTGTTGACTTTTTTCAGTACCTGACCACCGCCGCGATTGCGCTGCTTTTCTTTATGCATGGCGCCAAATTGTCGCGGGAAAAAATCATTGCCGGTAGCAGCCACTGGCGGCTCCATCTCTGGATTATGTGCAGTACCTTTGTGCTGTTCCCGGCTATCGGTATGTTAATTGTCTGGTGGCATCCGGTAAAAGTTGGTGCCGAGATTTATACCGGCTTCCTCTATCTGTGTATTTTACCGGCCACGGTACAGTCAGCTATCGCCTTTACCTCAATGGCGGGCGGAAACGTTGCTGCCGCGGTCTGTAGCGCCTCGGCATCTTCCCTGCTGGGCGTATTTATCTCTCCCCTGCTGGTGAATCTGGTTATGGACGTTAACAACAGCGGACCGGGTGATGGCCTTGAGCAGGTGGGTAAAATCATGCTGCAGCTGTTGGTGCCTTTTGTTTTAGGCCATCTGTCACGTCGCTGGATCAGCGGCTGGGTGGAAAGAAACCGGAGTCTGATTGGTATTACGGATCAAACCTCTATTCTGTTGGTGGTCTATTCCGCCTTCAGTGAAGCGGTGGTAAACGGCATCTGGAAACGGGTTGGCGTTGATACGCTGCTGTGGATTCTGGCGGGATGTCTACTGCTGCTGACTATCGTTCTGTTGATTAACTACTTTGCCTCTCGCCTGTTTGGCTTCAGCCGTCAGGATGAGATCGTTGTCCTGTTCTGTGGTTCCAAAAAGAGTCTGGCAAACGGTGTGCCGATGGCGAACATTCTGTTCCCCGCCAGCGCCGTGGGCATTATCGTCTTGCCACTGATGATCTTTCATCAGGTGCAGCTGATGGTGTGTTCGTTTATTGCCGGGCGTTATAAGAAAACCAATGCATTGCAGGCTAAAAAAGATAAAGCCGCCGTGGTGGAATCGCAGAAATAACCGAAACGCGTAGAAAATCGCTGCCTCGTTTGCTCAATATAACGAGGCAGCGTAATTACTCACCGCGCTTCAGGGGCTTCACCAGGCCTTCCAGCCCCTCAATTTTAATCGTCAACGTCAGTTGCATCAGCTCACCTAAACGTCCTGAAGGAAAGTCGCCACTGCGGGCGAACCACAGCAGGTAAGGTTCAGGCAAATCAATCAGCACCCGGCCTTTGTATTTGCCAAACGGCATGACCGTGTTAGCTATTTCAACCAGATACTGTTTGTCCATGTCAGGCTCCCAGCAGACGAATCATTTCAGCTTCATCGATCACTTCGATGCCCAGTTCCTGCGCCTTCGCCAGTTTTGAACCGGCCGCTTCGCCCGCGATAAGCAGATCGGTTTTCTTCGATACGCTTCCACTGACTTTCGCGCCGAGTTCGGTAAGGCGCGCTTTCGCGTCGTCACGGTTCATCTGTGACAGCGAGCCGGTGAGCACCACGGTTTTGCCTGCAAACGGACTGTCAATCTCTTCCGCTTTAACCACCATCACCTGGGGCCAGTTGATACCAATGTCTTCGACCAGCTGGCGAATCACGTCGCGATTGCTCTCTTCTTCCATAAAGTGACGTACGTGCTTCGCCACCACGGTGCCCACATCCTGCACTGCGATCAGCGCGTCCAGATCGGCATCCATTACCTTTTGTAGCTCGCCAAAGTGGTTAGCCAGGTTAGCCGCGGTCGCTTCGCCAACCTCGCGAATACCGAGCGCATACAGGAAACGCGCCAGCGTAGTGGATTTGGCTTTTTCCAGAGCGTCGACCACATTCTGCGCCGATTTCGCCCCCATCCGATCCAGGCCGGTTAAGGTTTCACGGGTTAATCGAAACAGATCTGCCGGCGTCTTGACGTACTCTTTCTCTACCAGTTGATCGATAATCTTATCGCCCATCCCCTCGACGTCCATGGCGCGGCGCGAGACAAAATGTTTCAGCGCTTCTTTACGTTGAGCACCACAGATCAACCCGCCGGTACAGCGTGTGACAGCTTCGCCTTCGACGCGTTCAACATCGGATCCGCATACCGGACAGTGGGAAGGGAACAGGATTTCACGCGCGTCTTCAGGGCGTTCGCTGACAACGACATTCACCACCTGAGGAATCACGTCACCAGCACGGCGAATCACAACTTTATCGCCAATACGCAAACCAAGACGTTCTATCTCATCGGCGTTATGCAAGGTCGCATTGCTGACCATTACGCCAGCGACCTGCACCGGCTCCAGGCGCGCCACAGGCGTAATCGCGCCAGTGCGGCCCACCTGGAATTCAACGTCGCGCACGACGGTCATCTGCTCCTGAGCGGCAAACTTAAAGGCTACCGCCCAACGCGGCGCACGGGCGACAAAGCCCAGCTTCTCCTGCAGATCCTGAGAATCGACTTTGATCACGACGCCGTCGATGTCAAACCCCAGTTCTGCACGCTGCGCGTCAACCTCGTGGTAAAAGGCCAGCGCTTCATCCACGTTATGAACCAGACGAATACGATCGCTGACCGGCAAGCCCCACGCTTTAAACTGTTGCAGACGCGCCATATGGCTGCGCGGCATCTCGCCACCTTCCAGCAGGCCAATGCCATAACAGAAAAACGTGAGTGGTCGTTTTGCCGTAATACGGGGATCGAGCTGGCGCAGTGAACCCGCCGCGGCGTTGCGCGGATTGGCAAAGACTTTACCTTCGGTGCGGCGCGCTTCCGCATTCAGCTTTTCAAAGCCGTTTTGCGTCATAAACACCTCGCCCCGCACTTCGACGCGGGCAGGAATGTTCTCGCCTTTGAGCCGCAGTGGGATCGCGCGGATTGTCCGCACGTTGCTTGTAATATTCTCGCCAGTCGTACCGTCACCGCGGGTTGCCGCACGGGTTAACAGTCCGTCTTCATACAACAGGCTCACGGCCAGGCCATCCAGTTTGAGTTCACAGCAGTAGACCAGATCGTCACTGCTTTTTAGCCGATCCTGCACGCGCTTGTTAAATGCTCTGAAGCTGGCTTCGTCAAAGGCATTATCCAGTGACAGCATGGGCACTTCATGGCGGACCTGCTCAAACACCATTAAGGGAGCCGCCCCGACGCGCTGCGTAGGTGAGTCAGGCGTAATCAGGTCAGGATGCTGTTCTTCAAGCTCGCGTAGCTCGCGCATCAGGCGGTCATATTCCGCATCCGGTACTTCCGGTGCGTCCATAACGTGATAAAGGTATTCATGATGGCGCAGCGTCGTGCGCAGTTCGGTGATGTGTTCCTGGACGGATTTCATATAACCCCATCAGATAAAAAACCCCCGACAGGCGGGGGTTTATCATAACAAATTGAAAAAGTGTGGATTAGTCCCGGGATTCAACCACATCGCGGATACGCGCTTTGTAGGTTTCCAGTTTTTGTGGCGTCATCATACGGCGCTCGTCATCGAGAACCACACCGCCCACATCGTCCGCAATACGCTGTGCGGACTGTAGCATCAGCTTAAAGTTTTGATTCGCATCGCCATACGACGGCACCATCATAAAAATAGACACGCCGGGCGTGGTGAAATCAGTCATTTCATCCGGATTGAACGAGCCAGGTTTCACCATATTGGCCAGGCTAAACAGCACAGGGCCGCTGCCCGCCGGGCTGAGGTGACGATGGAAAATATTCATTTCACCAAACTGAAAACCGGCCTGCAAAATCCCCTGTAACAGGGCTTCACCATTTAGCTGACCACCGGAATGGGCGGCGACATGCAGAACCAGCACCGCTTCTTTCGGCTTGCTGCTGGTTGCAGGGCGCGCTTCAGGTTGCTTAGGCGGCGGCGGGCTGACGACCTCAGGCGCGGGTTCAGGCTCAGCCTGATAAACGGGATTGGGCTGAACGCTATCCAGCGGGTCAGAATCCAGCAGAGGATCTGCCTGTACCGGTGGCGCAACAAAGGTTGGCTGAGGCGCGGGCTGTTGGCGTGCAGGCGCTGGCCGCGGCTGTGCGGATTCAGGCTTAGGTGCTGGCGCAAACAGGGGATCGCTTTCCGGCGCTGATGTGGCAGGCTGACGTGCACGCTGTGGCGTTACAGGCGCGTGCTGCTCGTCTGGTTGCGTATCGCGAATATCATCGAAGTGAGGTTCCTGATGGTCGCGGGCATGGCGCACACGCACTTCACCCACGCCGTCATCAACGTCGTCGGTAAGCGTCTCATCATCATGTTCATCACGTTGTTTCAAACGTTTGTGCGGGCGATCGCGGAACACTGAAGAGCGCTCTTTACGGCTGGTCCACAGTCCGTGAATAAGAAGCGCTATAATGGCGATCGCGCCAACAACGATTAATATCAGACGCAAATCCTGCATCATTGTATTCTCTGTTGTTCCAATACCTTGCCACCGCGGCAAACTTTATTCTCTAACTGTATTTGCCCTGCCAGATAAGTGCAAGTCTGTGCAGTATTTTCTCACAAATAAGATAGACCACCCACGCTTTTTCGCTGTTTTTTTACCCAAACGGCACCTGGAGAGGTGAAAAAGCCAGGTTATAGTAGACGCGCCTTACCATCTTCAGGAGAACGGGCTTTATGGTTGTCAACAATTCGGTTTCCGCTTTTAACGGTTTGCATTACTTCAGCGAGGGCTGGAAGCTGGTCAGATTGCCCGGTATTCGACGCTTTGTGATTATCCCTTTACTGGTCAACATCCTTCTGCTGGGAGGAGCTTTCGTGTGGCTTTTTTACCAGCTTGATAGCTGGATCCCGCAGTTAATGTCCCACGTTCCCGACTGGCTACAGTGGCTGAGCTATTTGCTGTGGCCGCTGTCGGTGATTTCCGTGGTACTGGTGTTCAGTTACTTCTTTTCCACCCTTGCCAACCTGATTGCCGCCCCCTTTTGTGGGCTACTGGCCGAACAACTGGAAGCGCGCCTGACCGGGAAACCGCTACCTGACAGCGGCTGGGTAGGCCTGCTCAAAGATGTTCCCCGCATTATGAAACGCGAATTGCAGAAGCTGGGCTACTACCTGCCACGCGCGCTGGGCTTACTGCTGCTCTACTTTATTCCGGGCTTTGGGCAGACCGTCGCGCCCGTTTTATGGTTTATGTTCAGCGCGTGGATGTTATCGATTCAGTACTGTGACTATCCTTTCGATAACCACAAGGTGGGTTTTCAGCAGATGCGCCAGGCGCTGCGTCAGCACAAGACGGCAAACATGCAGTTTGGTGCACTGGTCAGCCTGTTTACGATGATTCCGGTCGTTAATCTGGCCATTATGCCGGTAGCTGTTTGTGGCGCAACGGCAATGTGGGTCGATCGTTATCGTGCGAAGCTTGCTCGCGGCACCTGAGCTAAATCATCAACTATCCTTATGCAATTTTTGGCAGGTCTTATTGCCATGAGACATATAGATATATGATTTCTTTCCTTCCGCCAGAAAGAAGAACAGGTATGCTCTGAGGGTTCCCAATAATTCATACAGTTAAGGACAGGCTATGAGCAAGATTTATGAAGACAACTCTTTAACAATTGGTCATACGCCGCTGGTTCGACTGAACCGCATCGGTAACGGCCGCATCCTGGCGAAGGTGGAGTCCCGTAACCCGAGCTTCAGTGTGAAATGCCGTATCGGTGCCAATATGATTTGGGACGCGGAAAAACGCGGTATTCTTAAGCCTGGCATTGAACTGGTTGAGCCGACGAGCGGCAACACCGGCATCGCGCTGGCCTATGTGGCGGCGGCACGCGGCTATAAACTGACGCTCACCATGCCGGATACCATGTCTGTTGAGCGGCGCAAGCTGCTGAAAGCGTTAGGCGCAAATCTGGTGCTGACCGAAGGCGCAAAAGGCATGAAAGGTGCCATCTCAAGAGCTGAAGAGATTGTTGCCAGCGATCCAGACAAATTCCTGCTGCTGCAGCAGTTCAGCAACCCGGCTAACCCGGAAATTCATGAAAAGACCACCGGCCCGGAAATCTGGGAAGATACGGATGGCGAAGTGGACGTGTTCATCGCCGGTGTGGGTACCGGCGGTACCCTGACCGGGGTAAGTCGTTACATAAAAAACACCAAAGGCAAAAAAGAATTGATCACGGTCGCGGTTGAGCCAACCGACTCACCGGTCATTGCCCAGGCAATGGCGGGCGAAGAGTTGAAACCCGGCCCCCACAAGATTCAGGGGATCGGTGCTGGCTTTATTCCAGGCAACCTGGAGCTGTCGCTGATTGACCTGGCAGTGGCTATCACCAACGAAGAAGCCATCTCCACTGCACGTCGTCTGATGGAAGAAGAAGGCATCCTGGCCGGTATTTCATCTGGCGCCGCCGTTGCCGCCGCGCTGAAGCTGCAGGAAGATGAAGCTTACGCCAATAAAAATATCGTCGTGATTCTCCCCTCTTCCGGCGAACGCTATCTCAGTACTACCCTGTTTGCCGATCTCTTTACCGAAAAAGAGCTGCAATAGCCCGAAACGGGTGCGGATAAATGCCTAAAAAGCACCCGGATGGGTGCTTTTTTGTGGCCCAGATCTCACTTTCACCATGTCGCAGATTGATTTCACTCACGTGGCTCTGGTATTTAGACTGCCAATTATTTCGAAGCCTGAAATTAATCCTCCTTTGAAGTGGATCAAGCTGAGTCAAGATTCAGATTTAGTGAAAGGGCAAATCACGGCATAATTAACCGGTGACGTGCTCAAATCGCTTTTTGACACTCAGCGGGAATGAAAGACTCATTCAAGCGCATTGTTAGACAGTAAGATGTATACCCGCGCACCTTCACAGGCTAAAGTTAGGGCTCCAGGCTAGACTTTAGATCCATAACACTAATCCTGAAAAAGTTGGGGAAATAGAATGTTCCAGCAAGAAGTTACCATTACCGCACCAAACGGACTGCATACTCGCCCTGCTGCGCAATTTGTCAAAGAAGCTAAAGCCTTCCAGTCAGAAATCACTGTCACCTCCAATGGTAAATCTGCCAGCGCTAAAAGCCTGTTCAAGCTGCAGACGCTGGGTCTGACCCAGGGCACCGTTGTGACCCTTTCTGCGGAAGGTGAAGATGAGCAAAAAGCCGTAGAGCATTTAGTTAAGCTGATGGCGGAACTGGAGTAATCTCCTTTCTGCACCGCTTTAAAACGACTCTTCTGCGCCATTGCGTGCAACATCTTGATCGCGGACAAACTGTCCGCGTTATTGCTTTCGTAGAGTACGTGTCCCACGACTATGGCAATGCAACGAGTCCAGTCAGCCATCGTGATTAAAAGGTAGGGTTATGATTTCAGGCATTTTAGCATCACCAGGTATCGCTTTCGGCAAAGCTCTGCTGCTGAAAGAAGACGAGATCGTCATCAACCGTAAAAAGATTTCAGATGATCAGGTTGAGCAGGAGATCCAGCGCTTTCTTCAGGGCCGCGGCAAAGCGGCTGAACAGCTGGAAGCCATTCGCATCAAAGCCAGCGAATCCCTGGGTGAAGAAAAAGCAGCGATCTTCGAAGGCCACATCATGTTGCTGGAAGATGAAGAGCTGGAGCAGGAAATCACCGACCTGATCAAAAAAGATCACGCAACTGCCGATGCCGCGGTGAATTCCGTGATTGACGCTCAGGCTAAAGCGCTGGAAGAGCTGGATGATGAATACCTGAAAGAGCGTGCGGCGGACGTGCGCGACATCGGTAAACGCCTGCTGCAAAATATTTTAGGTCTGCACATTGTCGATCTGAGCGCAATCCAGGACGAATCTATTCTGGTGGCGAAAGATTTAACGCCGTCAGAGACCGCACAGCTAAACCTGAAAAAGGTGCTGGGCTTTATTACCGACCTGGGTGGTCGCACGTCGCACACGTCTATCATGGCGCGTTCGTTAGAAATCCCTGCGATCGTCGGCACCGGTAACGTGACCACCTCCATTAAAAACGGTGACTTCATCATTCTGGATGGCGTGAACAATGCGATTCACGTCAATCCGTCTGACGCCGTTCAGGAAGAGCTGAAAGCGGTTCAGAACCAGTACCTGTCCGAAAAACATGAACTGGCTAAGCTGAAAGATCTGCCCGCGGTAACTCTGGATGGTCATCAGGTTGAAGTCTGCGCCAACATCGGCACCGTGCGTGATATCGCCGGCGCAGAGCGTAACGGCGCTGAAGGTGTCGGATTGTATCGCACCGAGTTCCTGTTTATGGATCGCGATTCGCTGCCGACCGAAGAAGAGCAGTTCCAGGCGTACAAAGCCGTTGCTGAAGCGATGGGCTCGCAGGCCGTTATCGTGCGTACCATGGACATTGGCGGTGATAAAGACCTGCCTTACATGAATCTGCCAAAAGAAGAGAACCCCTTCCTCGGCTGGCGTGCTATTCGTATCGCGATGGATCGTAAAGAGATCCTGCATGCTCAGCTGCGCGCCATTCTGCGTGCCTCCTCGTTCGGCAAGCTGCGTATCATGTTCCCGATGATTATTTCGGTCGAAGAAGTCCGCAGTCTGAAAGCCGAGCTGGACATGCTTAAAGCGCAGTTACGCGAAGAAGGCAAAGCGTTTGATGAGTCAATCGAAGTCGGCATTATG
Source organism: Pantoea ananatis LMG 2665 (assembly GCF_000710035.2). Taxonomy (GTDB): domain Bacteria; phylum Pseudomonadota; class Gammaproteobacteria; order Enterobacterales; family Enterobacteriaceae; genus Pantoea; species Pantoea ananatis. The sequence goes on from NZ_JMJJ01000005.1 coordinate 897,464, forward strand.
GTCGAAACGCCTGCCTCAGCCGTGATTGCCCGTCACCTGGCTAAAGAAGTCGACTTCTTTAGCATTGGGACAAACGATTTGACGCAGTATACTCTCGCAGTAGATCGTGGTAATGATTTGATTTCGCACCTGTATAACCCAATGACACCGTCAGTGCTGAACCTCATCAAGCAAGTTATTGATGCGTCTCATGCTGAAGGTAAATGGACTGGCATGTGTGGTGAGCTGGCAGGTGACGAACGTGCTACACTACTGTTACTGGGAATGGGGCTGGACGAATTCAGCATGAGTGCCATTTCTATCCCTGGCATCAAGAAAATTATTCGTAATACACATTTCGAAGATGCGAAGGCGTTGGCAGAGCAGGCACTGGCTCAACCTACTGCGGAAGACTTAATGAACCTGGTTAACAAGTTCATTAAAGAAAAAACGCTCTGCTGATCCACGAGATGCTGGCCCCAAATTACTGCTTAGGAGAAGATCATGGGTTTGTTTTCTAAACTTTTTGGCGAAAAAACAGATAGCGCTGGGACAATTGATATCGTAGCGCCTCTGTCAGGCGAAATCGTGAACATTGAAGACGTACCAGATGTGGTGTTTGCAGAAAAAATCGTGGGTGACGGTATTGCGATCAAACCAAGCGGCAACAAAATGGTTGCTCCGGTTGACGGGACTATCGGCAAGATTTTCGAAACCAACCACGCCTTTTCAATCGAATCAGATAACGGCATTGAGCTTTTTGTTCACTTCGGTATTGATACCGTTGAACTGAAAGGTGAAGGCTTCAAACGTATCGCTGAAGAAGGTCAGAAGGTTAAAAAAGGCGACGTGGTTATTGAGTTCGATCTGGCGCTGCTGGAAGAGAAAGCGAAATCAACCTTGACGCCTGTTGTCATCTCCAACATGGATGAAATCAAAGATCTGACGAAGCTTTCTGGTCAGGTCATTGTGGGTGAAACCCCTGTGATTCGCATCAGGAAGTAAACGAAAAACGGCACCTGAGGGTGCCGTTTTTTTATGTTCGTTTTCCGCGTTAATCCGGCTGCCAGCGCGGCAAACGCAGCGTGAGCTCCAGCCCGCCTTCCGGTCGGTTAACGGCGTGCACTTCCCCATGATGCGCCAACACCACTTTACGTACGATAGCCAACCCCAGCCCGTAACCTTTGCCCATCAGCGGAGAATTCACGCGTACAAACGGGTCAAAGATACTGGAAAGTTTGGTTTCTTCCACACCCGGCCCCTGGTCACGTACGTGAATAGCCAGCCACTGCGATTCCACCTTCAGGCTCACATGAATACGTTGTCCCGGCAGCGAGAAGCGCAGGGCATTACGTAATACGTTTTCAATGCCACGGCGGCACAGTTCCGCATTACCACGCACCGTATGATCGGCGCGCTCATCAACGTCATACACGACATCCACACCGGGGATCTGCGCTTCATAACGTAAGTCTGTCACCACCGCCTCCAGCAATCCCGCAAGGTCAAAATAGTGTTCTCCCGGCATGCTTTCGTGTTCTGCACGCGCCAGAGTCAACAGCTCGCCGATCATCTTATCAAGTCGTTGCGCTTCTTCGTCAATGCGATCCAGTGAGGTACTGACATTCTCTGGCCTTTGACGTGCCAGCCCGGTGGCCAACTGCAGGCGAGCAAGCGGTGAGCGCAGTTCGTGAGAGATATCATGAAGCAGCGCCTCACGCGCCTTCACCAGCGTATCCAGCCGTTCTACCATGGCATCGAATGCCTGAGCCACGCTCGACAGCTCATCGTGGCGTTTACGCAGTGCCGGATAAAGCCGGACGCGTAAATCCCCATTAGCCACGCGCGAAAACCCTTCGCGTAGCTGTCGCATTGGCCGGGTCAGGTTCCAGGCCAATAGCAAACTGAACAGCAGCCCTACAGAGCCAGCAAAAATAAACATGGGTTCAGGTATGTTCAGAAAGTTGTGTGGTCGCCCTTCCCGACTCAGCTCACGCATTCCTCTGAGGTCGTACATCAGTTCATAATCGTTGCCGTCTGCACCCTTTACCTGACGCACCAACCGATTGGGGAAAAACGATTTATCAGTGGTATCGGAAACCGGCGGCGGCGCGCTGACGGCGGGCTGAAGGTCATCAACAGGACTTATGCTCAGGAACTGGCGTTCCTCAGGCGTCCACTCTGCTGTCATCACCTTGAGTGCGGCTGGCCCTTCACGTTCCAGCACGGACGTGGCTGATGCCATTAACACATCCGCCAGACGCTGTGTTACCTGAAGTTCAGGCGGATGGTGGCGGGTTCCGGAAAGTGAAAACCCCAGCCAGATAAGCTGGCTGATGATGAAAAATACCAGCCAAAAGCCCAGCAGGATTTTCCAGAACATGCGTCCGCGATAGCTGTGACTCATCGAATGCGATAGCCAATGCTGCGAACGGTTTCAATCGTAATGCTCTCCGCCGTGAGCGCACTGAGCTTCTGACGAATATTACTGATGTGAACATCCACGCTGCGATCGTAAGCTTCGCGCGGTCGGCCCAGACCTTTTTCTGACAGTTCGTCTTTCGTCACTACCCGGTCGGGTGAACGCAGCAGCAAATCGAGCAGGTTAAATTCTGAGGCGGTCAGGTCAAACGTTTTGCCCTTCCACTCCGTAATCCGCCTGGCAGAATTAAGGGTGAGCTCGCCCCACTGCAGTATCTCTTTTTTGTCCTGCTGCGGTGCAAGCTCCTCAACCCGGCGCAGGACCGCGCGCAAACGCGCAACCAGTTCACGGGGATAACAGGGTTTGGGCATATAGTCATCCGCGCCCATTTCCAGCCCGATGACCCGATCAATATTATCGCCTTTGGCGGTCAGCATAATTACCGGCAGGCGGCTTTGCTGACGTACCTGGCGCAGCACGTCGGTGCCGCTCATATCGGGCAACATAATGTCCAGTATCATGGCGCTAAACTCCCCCGACAGCGCTCCCTGAACCCCGGCACTGCCGGTTAACACCAGCTGAGCGTCAAAACCTTCTGTTATCAGGTATTGGCTTAACATGGTGCCTAACTCTACGTCGTCATCTACCAGCAAGATTTTCATTGTTATCTCTCATGCGTAACTGGCGCTATTTTGAACCGAGCCAACGTAATGCGCAGCCGGTTTTACGCGATCCTTACAGATGCGACTAAGCATAGTGCCAACACCGGTAAATAAAAAAGGCTTATGCGCCCTGGTGGGCAACACACGCCTTTTTTAACGCATCGGTATTGAGGAGGACGCTACTGATAAATTCCGGTTGAGAGATAGCGATCGCCCCGGTCGCAGACGATAGCCACCACCACGCTCCCCGGATTCGCCCGGGCGATGCGCAGTGCGCCAGCAACCGAACCGCCGGAACTGACGCCGCAGAAGATGCCTTCACGTCGCGCTAACGCGCGCATGGTTTCTTCGGCTTCCTGCTGTCCCATATCAATGATGTCATCCACCAACTCAGGGCGATAAATGCCCGGCATGTAAGCCTGGGGCCAGCGGCGGATGCCGGGAATGCTGCTGCCTTCGGTAGGCTGCAGGCCAATCACTTTAACGCCGGTCTGGTGATCCTTTAAAAACCGGCCTACGCCAGTAATGGTTCCCGTGGTACCCATGCTGGAAACAAAGTGGGTCATTCGCTGTTTCGACTGCTGCCACAGCTCAGGCCCGGTGGTTTGGTAATGGCCGAGCGGGTTATCCGGGTTATTGAACTGGTCCAGTACCCTTCCTTCGCCCCGTGCCGCCATCTCCTGAGCCCGATCGCGTGCGCCTTCCATCCCCTGCTCGCGGCTAATCAGCACCAGTTCTGCGCCGTAGGCGCGCATCGCATCCTGCCGCTCCTGACTCATGTTGTCGGGCATCAGCAGCCGCAGCCGATACCCCTTCAACGCGGCAATCATCGCCAGCGCAATGCCGGTATTGCCACTGGTGGCTTCGATCAACTGGTCGCCCGGCGTAATGTCGCCGCGCAACTCGGCCTGGTGGATCATCGACCAGGCGGCCCGATCTTTCACTGAACCGGCAGGGTTATTGCCTTCCAGCTTAAGCCAGACTTCACTGCCGTTGTCAGGCGCCAGGCGCTGTAATCTGATGAGCGGCGTATTGCCGATGGTGTCTTCCAGAGTGGTCACGATGCATTTCCTGGCAAAACCCTCTCCGCCCTGATCCAGGCCACAGCCCGGGTTATCGCGGTATTCAGGTCATTAAAAAGGCGGGACACTGTCCCGCCCTGCGTGAAAAAAGAAAATATCAGGCGCTGTGTGCAAAGGCAACCGCCCGTAACGGTGTCGCGCCCTGGTACAGTCTGGCCTGCTGCAGCCCCACGAACAGGCGCTCGCCGCGCAACGGCGCGGTCTGTTCACCGTCAAAGACCAGCGAGAAGGGCTCGCTCTGCCATCCCGTTGGCTGCACCACCAGCTGCCAGAAGTGACCACGAGGACTCACTTCTAAGACCTGAACGGGCAGCGGCGTTTCCAGGCTACTTCTGCGCGAAACGTCGATTTCCCACGGGCGCAGGAACAGATCGACCGCGCCCTGATGTGCAGAGGTATAGCCTAACGGCCAGTGGTGCGCCCCGACATGGAACTGAGAACCATGCACTTCACCGTCGAAGCGGTTAACCTCACCCAGGAATTCCAGCACGAAGCGCGTGGCGGGATCGCGCCAGACTTCATCCGGCGTCCCCACCTGTTCGATGCTGCCCTGGCTCATCACCACCACGCGATCGGCCACTTCCATCGCCTCTTCCTGATCGTGGGTGACGAACACGCTGGTGAACTTCAATTCTTCGTGCAGCTGACGTAACCAACGGCGCAGCTCTTTACGCACCTGAGCGTCCAGCGCACCAAAGGGCTCATCCAGCAACAGGATTTGCGGTTCCACGGCCAGGGCTCTTGCCAGCGCGACGCGCTGCTTCTGCCCTCCCGAAAGCTGGGCCGGGAAACGGTTCGCCAGATGGGAAAGCTGCACCATCTCCAGCAGGCGCGTGACGCGTTTTTTAATTTCCGCACTGGACGGACGCTCACGGCGCGGCAGCACGGTCAGGCCAAAGGCAATATTGTCGAAGACCGTCATATGACGGAACAGCGCATAGTGCTGGAAGACAAATCCGACCTGGCGATCGCGGGCGTGCAGGCGGCTGACATCGTGGTCGTGAAAACGAATCTGACCGCTGTTCTGATGTTCCAGTCCAGCAATGATGCGCAGCAGCGTGGTTTTACCGGAACCGGACGGCCCCAGTAAGGCCACCATCTGGCCAGACGGAATATCCAGTGAGATATCGTTCAGCACCGCTGTGCGACCAAAGGATTTGTTGATCTGGTTAATCTCAATGCTCATGATTGTCCTCCAGTTGCAGGCGTTTGTGCTGTTGCTCTAAACGCCATTGCACAATGCTTTTCAGAAACAGCGTCACGATTGCCATCACGGTCAGTAAGGCTGCGGCAGTAAAGGCGCCCACCGTGTTGTAATCCTGATGCAGTAATTCAACCTGAAGCGGTAAGGTGTAGGTTTCACCGCGAATAGAACCCGAAACCACGGAAACCGCGCCAAACTCACCAATCGCGCGGGCGTTGGTCAGCACGACGCCATACAGCATGGCCCAGCGAATATTCGGCAGCGTCACGCGACGGAACATCTGCCAGCCCGAGGCACCTAACAGCACCGCGGCTTCATCTTCATGACTGCCCTGGCTCAGCATCACCGGCACCAGTTCGCGCACCACAAACGGACAGGTAACGAAGACGGTGACCAGCACCATGCCAGGCCAGGAGAACATCACCTGAATATTATGGGCATCCAGCCAGCCGCCCGCCGGGCCGTTAATGCCCCAGAACAGGAGATACATCAGGCCCGCCACGACAGGCGATACCGCAAAGGGAATATCGAACAGCGTCAAAAGCAGCTGACGTCCCGGAAAGGTAAAGCGTGTCACCAGCCAGGCCAGCAGCGTGCCGAACACTAAATTCACCGGCACGGTAATCAATGCGACCAGCACCGTGAGCCATATGGCATGGAGCATGTCGCTGTCGGTCAGATTGCTTAAGGTGACGCCCAGTCCTTTATGCAGGGCCTCCCAGAAGATGGACACCATCGGCACGACCAGCAGCAGCAAGGATATCAGCGCACCGATACCAATAAGCAGCCACTTGGCCCAGTTAACAGGCTGGCGGTCGGCATGATTGAGTTGCGAAATCTCTGCCATTAATGGCCTCCCAGACGACGACCAAAGCGGCTTTGTAAGGTGTTGATAGCGAAAAGTAACAGCAGCGATGCCGCCAGAATGACCGAGGCAATGGCGCTGGCTGCCGGATAGTCAAACTCCTGCAGGCGCACGAAGATCATCAGCGAGGTCACTTCGGTTTTCCAGGCGATGTTGCCGGCAATAAAGATTACCGCACCAAACTCGCCCAGGCTGCGGGTAAACGACAGCGCGGTGCCCGCGAGTAAGGCCGGTGCCACTTCAGGCAGAACGACCCGGCGGAAGCTCTGCCAGGGCGTGGCGCCCAGCGTTTGAGCCGCTTCCTCATATTCAGGCCCCAGCTCTTCCAGCACCGGCTGCACGGTACGCACCACAAACGGAATACTGGTGAAGGCCATCGCGAGCGCGATACCGATCCAGGTATAGGAGATCTTGATATCAAAATGCGCGAACCACTGTCCATACCAGCCGTTCACGGAAAACAGACCGGCCAGCGTCAGGCCAGCAACCGCGGTCGGCAGCGCAAACGGCAGATCCATCAGACCATCGAGCAGCGTGCGGCCCGGAAAACGGTAACGCGTTAAGATCCACGCCATTAACATGCCGAATACGGCATTAAACAGTGAGGCCACACCGGCCGACAGCAGCGTGACCTTATAGGCTGCGATGAGCTGCGGATTGGTGACCACGTCCCAGTATTGCTGCAACGTCATCTGCGACAGCTGCATAATCAGTGCGCTGATTGGCAGCAGCAGCACCAGACAGGTAAAGAGCAGGCTGGTGCCCAGGCTGAGACCGAAACCGGGCAGGACGCGTTTTTGGCTGGCTGCAAACATGATCACCGCCCCGCCGCTAATAACTGGTCTAGCTCGCCACCGCTGGCGAAATGGGTTTTCATCACGTTATCCCAGCCGCCAAAAATGTCTTCAACACGAAACAGGTTCGTGGCAGGAAAACGGGCTTTTTGCTGCGCCATTAACTGCGGATTGTTCACGCGGTAATAGAAATCCGTAATAATTTTCTGCGCCGCAGGAGAATACAGCCAGGTCAGATAGGCTTTCGCTGCATCGGCTGTTTTATTCTGCTCGACGTTTTTATCTACCCAGGCAACGGGAAACTCCGCGAGAATATCGGTTTTAGGCACCACGACTTCGTAGTCGTCTTTGCCGTACTGGTTGCGGATGTTATTCACTTCAGACTCAAAACTGATCAACACATCGCCCAGACCGCGTTCAGCAAAGGTGGTCGTAGCACCTCGGCCACCGGTATCGAAGACTTCAACATTTTTCAGAAATTTTGTCATAAAAGCGCGGGTTTTAGCCTGATCGCCCCCGTCAGCGTTGCTGGCGGCGCCCCAGGCAGCAAGATAGGTATAACGTCCGTTGCCGGAGGTTTTGGGATTAGGAAAAATCAGCTTCACATCGTCACGGGTTAAATCGGACCAGTCGTGAATCTGCTTTGGGTTTCCCTTGCGCACCAGGAACGCCATGGTGGAGTAAAACGGCGAACTGTTATTCGGCAGGCGGGTTTGCCAGTCGGCAGGGATCAGTTTGCCTTTATCGTGCAGCACCTGCACATCGGTGACCTGGTTATAGGTCACCACATCGGCACGCAGGCCTTGCAGGATCGCCAGCGCCTGTTTGGATGACCCGGCATGGGACATCTTAATGGTCAGCTTGTCGTCAGGATGGCTGGCATCCCACTGGCTGACAAAAGGCGCATTCAGGGCGACAAACAATTCACGTGCGACATCGTAAGAGCTGTTCAACAGCTCGGTCGCGTTTGCGGCACCGGCCAGACTCAGCGACAGTGCGAGTCCGCTCACGATTTTTTTCATCGCTGGTAAGGTCATGGTTCACCCTGAGGAAATTTGATGCAGATCTCATCTGCAGATACAGCAGTTTATTTATAACTCAGCGTAAACCCGTAACGGTTTTATATATCGTTTGCTGATTTCAAAGTCGAAAAAGGCATAAGGCGGCGGGAAAAGACAGACGAAAAACAGAATTGGACGCGCAGGGCCGGTTATGCCCTGCGGTTGAGCGGTGTGAAAAAAGACTTAGCGCTGCCAGACAATTTTGCTGAGCGTCCAGCTCTTGAGTGTGTCATCCGACGGCATCAACCCTTCTGGCCCGTGCCAGGTTCCGCTGTAGACATAGCGAAGATGCTGACTGTTGGGCGCGCGGCACTCCACGTCACGGGTGTCCAGTCCGCTCGCCAGCACGCAGTTGTTGAAGGCTTTGTCGAATTTGGCGCTGAACGCGTCACCGATTTTGCTGCCATCGGCGCTGGCGATACGGCTGTCCAGCACCTCAATGCGATCGACCTGCGTCTGACCATAAATCACCAGCATCACTTTGCCGTCATCCATAGCCTGCCAGAACGACACCACCTGGCCGTTATGGCCGCGCATGCCCTGACGCAGATCGTACTTGCCTTTCAACCCCTCTTTTATGGCGGCTTCGGTCATGGTCGTTGAGCCATTGATGCCGCCCACGCCCTGCTCTGTGGCCGTAAGCGAGGAACCAAACCAGTTCCACGGCAGCGCGGCAGACCAGTGATAGCTCAGTGGATTCCACCAGCTTACCTGCTGGCTGCTGTTAGCATCAGTACCGGAGGAACTGGCACACCCACTGACCAGCATGGCCACAGTCAGTAACGTGTAACGAACAGCTTTCATGAAAACTCCTGTTAATAAAAGAACATTAAGGCAGAACTGATTGGAGTCGCAAAGCGGCAAAAAGTTTATTCAGCATGCGGTTGGGGTAAAAAGCAGGCGCGAAGCCGAACGCTGCTGAATAACCAGAGCAGCGCGAGCAGATCGAATAGCGTCAGTAACAGGGGAAGCGGTGAACTGAGGAAGTCCGCCAGATACAGCTGTGCGCCTTGCCAAATCAGGTTAATTGCTACGGAAAGCATCAACACCTGACGCCAGCTGCGCCACACTCGGGGCAAACGCGAACGATAGCCGGTCAGCAGCAGGCCCGCCAGCGCCGGTAAGCCAAGCGCCAGCCCTACCCAGAAGGCCTGGCGATCGGGATAAAAGAGCGCCAGAAGATCGTTTCCCTGCTGGCGTGAGGCGCCAGCCATGATCAGCAACAGCCAGGTACGCGACTGCAGCAGCAGAATCAGCCAAAAAAGAAACGGCAGACGCAGCTGACCTTTATCGTCGTACTCTTCAGGCGGCCAGACGGAATTAATATTCACGATCTTCGATTAAACGTTTACCCAGCAACACCACATCGACCGTTTCATAGTCGAGTTTTTCATAGAAGGCGACGACCTGATCGTTTTCTTCACGTACCATCAAATGGATTTTTGGGCAGCCGCGCGCAATGAGTTTTTTTTCAAGCCGGTTCATCAAGGCATTGGCAAAACCACGCCCCTGATAATCAGGATGCACGGCCAGATAGTAGGCCGCCCCGCGATGCCCGTCGTAGCCGCCCATGACCGTTCCGACAACTTCACCGCCCACTTCAGCCACCAGAAAAAGATCGGCGTCGTGATGCATTTTACGTTCGATATCCAGTTCCGGATCGTTCCACGGGCGTAACAAATCACAGCGTTCCCAGAGCGTGATTACTTCTTCAAAGTCTTCCTGGCGGAAGGTGCGGATTTCCATCTTCTTTTCCTGCTATTTACCACAATTTGCTGATTATCACGCTTTCTTCGTCGGGCGCAACCCTCCCCACTGGCGGCAACGTTAAAAAAAAGGGATTTGGCTGTTAGTGGGCTGAAATACAAAGTAATAACCTGAAATGCTTGAAAGATCGCCCTGGCGCTAACGTTACGCTATAACACTTTGCATGATTGTTGCTTATGGACCTGCACATGCATTTGCTTAAACGTTTGATTCACCGCCGCCAGCTTCTGCTGTCAGGACTGGCGCTGGCTGTTTTGTCCCCGCGCGCCGTTCAGGCGAAAGAACAGCAGGCTTCGCTCTCTTCTCGTCACTCCTCACCCAAGCCACCCACCAGTAACGGTAAACGCATTGTGATGATCGATCCGGGGCACGGCGGGATTGATTCGGGTGCGGTAGGCGAAGAAGGCGCGGAAGAGAAACATATCGTCCTGGAAATTGCCAATAACGTGCGCCGTGAACTGCAGTCCCATCCGCGCATTGAGGTGCGGCTGACGCGCGACAGCGATCACTTTATTCCGCTTTATCAGCGCGTGGAAATTGCCCATCAGCATGGCGCGAATCTGTTTATGTCCATCCATGCCGATGGCTACACCAGCCCCGATGCCAACGGCGCCTCAGTCTTCGCCCTGTCCAACCGCGGTGCCAGCAGTAGCATGGCGCGCTATCTGTCAAACAGAGAGAACGATGCCGACAAGGTCGGTGGCGCAAAGGTGGAAGCGCAGGATCACTATCTGCAGCAGATCCTCTTTGACCTGGTGCAAACGGATACCATTAAGAACAGCCTGACGCTGGGTAAACATGTGCTGGATCAGATCCGTCCGGTGCACCACCTTCACAGTCAGCACACGGAACAGGCCGCTTTTGCCGTATTAAAATCCCCGTCGATTCCCTCGGTACTGGTGGAAACCTCGTTTATCACCAACCCACGGGAAGAGCAGCTATTGGGCACCAGCGCGTTTCGTCAAAAAATCGCGTCGGCTATCGCCACGGGAATAATCAACTACTTTGATGAGTACGATCGCCGAATGTCATAATGAATCAGCTATAATCACGTCCAATTTTTACCAAGAGAAGCTCATCACATGCCAGATATCTCCCGTGTAAAAACGTTCCTGTTGGATTTGCAGGATGAGATTTGTCGCAAGCTGACCGCCGAAGACGGCGGTGCCCATTTTATTGAAGACAGCTGGCAGCGCCCCGGCGGCGGCGGCGGACGAAGCCGCGTGCTGCGTGATGGCGCCGTCTTTGAACAGGCCGGCGTCAACTTTTCGCACGTTCATGGCGATCAGATGCCCGCGTCCGCTACCGCGCATCGGCCTGAACTGGCCGGGTGCAGTTTTGAAGCCATGGGCGTGTCGCTGGTGATTCATCCGCACAATCCCTATGTGCCGACCAGCCATGCCAACGTGCGTTTCTTTATTGCCGAAAAACCAGGTGCCGAGCCTATCTGGTGGTTTGGCGGCGGCTTCGATATGACACCGTTTTACGGTTTCGAAGAGGATGCGCTGCACTGGCATCAGACGGCATTTGATCTCTGCCAGCCTTTTGGCGAGGACGTGTACCCGCGCTTTAAAAAATGGTGCGACGACTATTTCTACCTGAAACATCGTGACGAGCAGCGCGGCATTGGTGGCCTGTTCTTCGATGATGTTCATCTGCCTGGCTTTGAAAAAAGCTTCGCGCTGATTCAGGCGGTGGGCCGGGGATTCCTGGACGCCTATCAGCCCATCGTGGCGCGCCGCAAGTCGTTGCCGTTTGGCGAGCGTGAACGTCAGTTTCAGCTCTATCGTCGTGGTCGCTACGTGGAATTTAATCTGGTGTGGGATCGCGGCACGCTGTTTGGCCTGCAAACCGGAGGCAGAACGGAATCGATTCTGATGTCTCTGCCGCCTCTGGTACGCTGGGAATATGATTATCATCCTGAGCCGGATTCGCCAGAGGCCGCGCTCTACCGCGATTTTCTGCCGGTGAAGAACTGGCTTAACCTGCCCGAGTGACGTTCGTCTTCCTGCCCCGCGTAACGGGCAGGAAGACAAAGTTAACAGCGCTTTCATGCGCGAAGGTGAAAATCGGGGCTGCATGCGGCCCCGTTGTGTTACAGCGGCTGGGTTTGTGCTTCTACCACCGCCAGCGCCACCATATTAACGATGCGCCGCACGGAGGCGATGCGGGTGAGTACGTGCACGGGTTTGGTCATCCCCATCAGCACCGGCCCCACCGTCACGCCGTCAGCGTGCGAGACGCGCAGCAGGTTGTAGCTGATTCGTGCCGCCTCCACGTTGGGCATAATCAACAGGTTGGCGCTGCCTTTCAGCGGGCTGTCGGGCATGATCTCCCGACGAATGCTCTCTACCAGTGCCGCATCGCCGTGCATCTCGCCGTCAATTTCCAGCTCAGGTGCGCGCTGCTGCACCAGCGCCAGTACGTCACGCATTTTTCGAGCGCCAGGAGAATTTGAGGTGCCAAAGCTGGAGTGCGACAGCAGGGCAACCCGCGGTTCAATACCAAATCGCCGCACGGTTTCGGCCGCCATTAACGTGATGTCCGCTAACTGTTCGGGTGTGGGATCTTCATTTACGTAGGTATCCGCAATAAAGGTGTTGCCGTGCGGCAGCAGCAAGGCATTCATGGCCCCTGCCACTTTCACATCGGAACGCAGGCCCAGCACTTTCTCCACAATCTCGTAGTGCTCGTTGTAATCCCCGATGGTGCCGCAGATGAGCGCATCCGCTTCACCGCGATAGACCATGATGGCCCCAATGAGCGTCGGATTACCGATCACCGCGCGCTGTGCCTGCTCGGGCGTTACGCCGCGCCGCTTCATCATCTGGTAATACTCGTTCCAGTATGCTTTAAAACGGGGATCGGATTCGTTGTTGACGATTTCGAAATCCTTTCCGGCTTCGATCTTCAGCCCCTGCTTTTCAAGGCGCATCGCGATAACGTTCGGGCGGCCTATCAAAACAGGTTTTGCCAGCCCCAACGACACTAATTCCTGCGTCGCATGCAGCACCCGAACCTCTTCCCCCTCTGCCAGCACCACGCGCTTCGGCGCTTTGCGCGCCTGAGAGAAAATCGGTTTCATAAACAGATTGGTTTTATAGACGAATTCCGTGAGCTGTTCGCGATAGGCGTCGAAGTCGCTAATGGGCCGGGTCGCCACACCGGAATCCATCGCCGCCTTCGCCACCGCCGGGGCGATCTGCACAATTAACCGGGGATCGAAGGGTTTGGGGATCAGATATTCCGGGCCAAAGCTCAGGTCCTGATCGCTATAGGCCGAAGCCACCACATCGCTCTGCTCCGCCTGCGCCAGCTCGGCTATCGCGTGCACCGCCGCCAGCTTCATCTCTTCATTGATGGCCGTTGCGCCAACATCCAGCGCTCCCCGAAAGATAAACGGAAAGCACAGGACGTTATTCACCTGATTAGGATAGTCAGAACGGCCGGTGCAGATAATGGCGTCAGGCCGCACGGCCTTAGCGAGCGGCGGCAGAATTTCTGGCTGCGGATTCGCCAGCGCCAGAATCAGCGGATCGCTGGCCATGGTTTTGACCATGTCAGGCGTCAGGACATCCGGGCCAGAGCAGCCCAGAAAAATGTCGGCGCCCTCAATAACCTCGGCCAGCGTACGTTTTCCCTGATCCTCAACCGCATAGTCGGCCTTGGTCTCCGCCATATTGGGCTCGCGCCCTCGGTAGATCAGCCCTTTTGAATCGCACACCTGAATATTGTGCTTCTGCAAACCCAACGCGACCAGCAGATTCATGCAGGCAATCGCCGAGGCGCCCGCGCCGGAGACCACCAGCCGCACGTCGGAAATCGCCTTCTTGATAATACGCAATCCGTTTAACACCGCCGCCGTGCAGATAATCGCCGTGCCGTGCTGATCGTCGTGGAACACCGGGATTTTCATGCGTTGCCGTAGCTGCTGCTCAATATAGAAACACTCTGGCGCTTTGATATCTTCCAGGTTGATGCCGCCGAAGGTGGGTTCCAGCGCCGCGACGATCTCAATCAGCTTATCGGGATCGTGCTCATCGACCTCAATATCAAAGACGTCAATACCGGCAAACTTCTTGAATAAAACGCCCTTGCCTTCCATCACCGGCTTACCGGCCAGCGCACCAATGTTGCCCAGGCCCAGCACCGCCGTGCCGTTAGAAATGACCGCCACCAGATTACCGCGTGCGGTGTATTTATGGGCGGCCAGGGGATCGGCGGCAATTTCTAAGCAGGGTGCGGCGACGCCGGGTGAATAGGCCAGGGCCAGATCGCGCTGAGTGGCCAGCGGTTTAGTGGGCGAGACCTGAATCTTGCCGGGAGTGGGATACTGGTGAAAATCGAGCGCACTTTGCTTCAGTTGGTCATCCATTTGACATCCTTCTTCGCCAGGTAAGTGAACGCCCAGTATAGAAAGCAGACAACCACAAAGCGGTGAGGCGCTTCAAAGAACCTCATTTCTTAAGGCACAGATTGTTACAGTCTGGTCTGCGTCATTTGTCATGGCTGCTATTCTTAATAACCGGGCAGTCGTTATCCGCAGAAATGTCATCTCGGATGATTGCGCGCTACCCCCATCGCACAACATTCAGAGAAAACGCATTTTCACTGCACCCTGTCTGTTGCAAGGTGGTGAGTCGGCGTTACTGCGACCGGTAATGTCTGCACTGATTAGGGCACGAGGCCAGAGGTGTTCCCTTTCGTTACAACGTTTTTTTCAAGGAGTGTAGAAATGAACCAGCTTGAAGCCCTTAAACAGTTCACTACCGTGGTGGCTGACAGTGGCGATATCGAATCGATTCGAAATTATCACCCACAAGATGCGACCACCAACCCCTCGCTTATTCTGAAAGCATCTGCTCTCCAGCCTTACAAACACCTGATTGATGACGCCATCGACTATGCGAAAAAGCAGGGCGGCAGCAAAGAGACGCAGATCATCAACGCCAGCGACAAAGTGGCAATCAATCTCGGTATGGAAATCCTGAAAAGCATACCGGGCCGTGTTTCGACCGAAGTGGATGCGCGCCTCTCCTTCGATCGTGGCATGTGCGTCACGAAAGCGGAAAAGCTGGTTCGCATGTATGAAGAACACGGCATTGACCGCTCACGCATCCTGATCAAACTGGCTTCCACCTGGGAAGGCATTAAGGCGGCTGAAGAACTGGAAAAAAATGGTATCCAGTGCAACCTGACCTTGCTGTTCTCCTTCGCGCAGGCCCGTGCCTGTGCCGAAGCCGGTGTTTACCTGATTTCACCTTTTGTGGGCCGTATTTACGACTGGTACAACACCCGCAAACCGATGGACCCGTATCACGTGGATGAAGATCCCGGCGTGAAATCCGTACGCCGCATTTACGATTACTACAAGAAGCACCGCTATGACACCATCATCATGGGCGCCAGCTTCCGTAAAGTTGAGCAGGTGCTTGCCCTGGCCGGTTGTGACCGCCTGACGCTTTCGCCTAACCTGCTGGAAGAGTTGCAAAACAGTGAGGAGCCCGTAGAGCGCAAGCTCGAACCCTCAACCGAATGTTTCCACCAGCCTTCCCCGCTGTCCGAAGCCGAATTCCGTTGGGAACATAATCAGGACCCGATGGCGGTAGAGAAACTGGCAGACGGTATTCGTCAGTTCGCCGTTGACCAGCAAAAACTGGAAGATGTGCTGGCAGCGCGCCTGTAGTTTTCCCCCTCTTTTACCGGGCGGGAGCACTCCCGCCCTGATGCTTAACAAGGGAGACCCTTTATGTCCTCACGCAGAGAGTTGGCTAATGCGATTCGCGCATTAAGTATGGATGCGGTACAAAAAGCAAAATCAGGTCATCCTGGTGCGCCAATGGGCATGGCTGATATCGCCGAAGTCCTGTGGCGCGATTTCCTCCAGCACAACCCAACCAACCCCGCCTGGCTGGATCGTGACCGCTTTATCCTTTCAAATGGCCACGGTTCCATGCTGCTGTACAGCCTGTTGCACCTGACCGGATACGATCTGCCGATTGAAGAACTGAAAAACTTCCGCCAGCTCCACTCTAAAACGCCGGGCCACCCGGAAATTGGCTATACGCCAGGCGTGGAAACGACCACAGGTCCGCTGGGCCAGGGCCTGGCGAACGCCGTTGGTCTGGCGATTGCTGAGCGCACGCTGGCGGCCCAGTTTAACCGTCCCGATCACGATATCGTCGATCACTTCACCTATGTTTTCATGGGCGACGGTTGTCTGATGGAAGGCATTTCTCATGAAGTCTGCTCGCTGGCCGGTACGCTCGGACTGGGCAAACTGATTGGCTTCTACGATCACAACGGTATTTCTATTGATGGTGAAACCGAAGGCTGGTTTACCGACGATACGCACAAACGCTTTGAAGCCTATAACTGGCACGTTGTGGGTGAAATCGACGGTCATGACGCCGATGCGGTTAAAGCCGCGATTCAGGAAGCGCAGAGCGTCACCGACAAGCCGTCACTGATCATCTGCCGTACGGTCATTGGCTTCGGCTCACCGAATAAAGCCGGTAAAGAAGAAGCCCACGGCGCGGCGTTAGGCGAAGAAGAAGTGGCGCTGACCCGTAAGCAACTGGGCTGGAACTATCCGGCGTTTGAGATCCCCAAAGAGATTTACCAGCAGTGGGATGCCAAACAGGCCGGCGCTGAGCGCGAAAAAGCCTGGAACAACAAACTGGCGGCCTATAAGCAGGCTTATCCAGAGCTGGCGGCCGAGTACGAGCGCCGCATGAACGGCGGCATGCCGGCAAACTGGGAAGCGGAAACCGCGAAGTTTATTGCCGAGCTGCAGGCCAATCCGCAAAAAATTGCCAGCCGCAAGGCCTCGCAGAATGCCCTGGAAGCCTATGGCAAACTGCTGCCAGAGTTTCTGGGCGGTTCTGCCGACCTGGCACCGAGCAACCTCACCATCTGGTCTGGCTCAAAATCCATCAAAGACGATCCGGCCGGAAACTACATCCATTACGGCGTGCGTGAATTTGGCATGACGGCGATCGGTAACGGCATTGCCCACCACGGCGGCTTCGTGCCCTATACCGCCACCTTCCTGATGTTCGTTGAGTACGCCCGTAACGCGGCGCGCATGGCGGCACTCATGAAGGCCCGGCAGATTATGGTGTATACCCATGACTCCATTGGCCTGGGCGAGGACGGCCCGACCCACCAGCCGGTTGAGCAAATTGCCAGCCTGCGCGTGACGCCAAACATGAGCGTATGGCGCCCCTGTGACCAGGTGGAGACGGCAATAGCCTGGCAGGCAGCGATTGAGCGCCACCATGGCCCGACAGCGCTGATCCTGTCGCGTCAGAACCTGGCTCAGCCTGAGCGTACCGCAGAGCAGGTGGCTAACATCAAGCGCGGCGGTTATGTGCTGAAGGAGTGCGACGGCACGCCAGACATCATCCTGATTGCGACCGGCTCCGAGGTAGAAATAACCCTGGGTGCCGCGACGAAGTTGACAACTGGCGGTCACAAGGTGCGCGTGGTTTCACTGCCCTCCACTGACCTGTTTGACGCACAGGATGCCGCTTACCGTGAGTCGGTGCTGCCTTCTGCGGTCAAAGCGCGCGTGGCGGTAGAAGCAGGCATCGCCGACTACTGGTATAAATATGTTGGCCTGGACGGTGCCATTGTGGGCATGACGACCTTCGGCGAGTCGGCGCCGGCCGAGAAGCTGTTTGCTGAATTTGGCTTTACGGTGGAAAACATCGTCAGCCATGCAGAAGCACTGCTGAAACCCGCATAATCCACTTGCTGCTGAGCGACCTGCTGCTTTGCGTCAGGTCGCCTGGCCAACACGACGTGCCAGCCCTGCGCTGGCACGTCGCTTTTCTGAACGCCTGTTTTCGTCTCTCTCAGCCTCTCCCACTTTCTCAGCCCTACTCCCGGCAAGGGATGCAGGCTATCTCACGCCTGCACCGTTCGGGAGCCATGCTGCTTTGCGAGCGCTTCAGTCGGCGTAACAGGTTTACTTGAGAAAATGGCTCAGTAATAACAACGAGAGCGAAACGTTAATGGCCCCGCCGATGCGCGTGGCGATCTGCGCAAACGGCATCAGGCCCATGCGGTTACCGGCGGTAAGAATCGCCACATCGCCCGTACCGCCCTGCCCACTCTGGCAGCAGGAAACAATGGCAACATCGATGGGATGCATGCCAATCTTTTTCCCGACAAAGAAGCCCGTTGCGACCAGCGCACTGACCGTGCTGATAATCACCAGCAGGTTGGTGAGCGTAAACGCGGTAACCAGAATATGCCAGGGCGTGATGGCGACGCCGACGGCAAACAGAACCGGATAGGTTACCGCCGTGCGGAAGAAGCGATAGACCACCTGAGAACCGGCCAGAATACGCGGAGAAACCCCATTCACCAGTTTTACCAGCACGGCCAGAAACAGCATCCCTACCGGCGCAGGCAGTCCTGTCAGCTTCTGCCCTAACATCCCTACCATATAGAGCAGCACCGCCAGCAGCGCCCCGGACGCAATCGCCGTCACGTCAACTTTACCGGAGAAAACGGACTGCAGCGGCTCGGGTTCAACATTGGTCACGTTTGGCATCAGCTGGCCTTCCCCGGTGAGGTGCGGATAACGTTTACCCAGTTGGTTCAGACAGCCGGAGATAATAATGGCGGTCACGCCACCCAGCATAACCATGGGCAGGATGCGGCCCAGCGCCACGCCCTGATCCATATGGAGCAATGCCGCATAGCCGATGGAGAGCGGAATGGCACCTTCACCGACGCCTCCCGCCATAATGGGCAGAATGATGAAAAAGAAAATCTGGAAGGGTTCCAGCCCCAGCGCTAAACCCACGCCCATGCCGACAATCATCCCCACGATTTCACCACAGAGCATGGGGAAAAAGATGCGCAGAAAGCCCTGGATCAGCACCGTGCGGTTCATGCTCATGATGCTGCCAACAATGATGCAGCAAATGTAAAGATAGAGAATATTGGTCGATTTGTAGAATTGCGTCGTGGACGTTACCACGATGTCGGGAAGCAAACCGTAGTACACCAGCGCAGAAGGAATAAAGGTGGCGCAGATAGCCGCTGCCCCTAAACGGCCCACCACGGGCAGGCGTTTGCCAAACTCTCCGCAGGCAAAGCCAAAAAAGGCCAGCGTGGCGACCATGACCACGATATCGCTTTTTAGCGTTCCACTCAGGCAGTCTACCGCAATGAGCGCACCGGCCAGCACAAACAGCGGCAGAGGAATAATCCCGACTTTCCAGTTATCCATAATATGCCACCACTGCTCTTTCAGGGTTTTCCTGCGCGGTGAACGGGTCAGCGTGTCAGACAGAAAAGAATTATCAGGTGAGCTCATTATTATCCTCTTTGCGTCATCGTTTTTTTTTCAGGATGCCGGGAAAAAAGGCGGAATTACGTGAAGAAGAAGGTATCTGGCATAAAGTTTTAATGGTGTTATTTCCAGAGCGTGATCCGCATCGTGATAATCGCCGTGGTGTTTATGGTTTTTATTCCCCGCTGCCGTTATTCAGCCTTTCAAGGGGATTTTTTAGCCTATATAATCGATAAAAATCACTATTTATCAAATAATTAAACCGATGTAGTTCCTATTGTTAAAAAGATGATACATTGAAGTTATTATTCCAAAATACGTGTGACAGTCATGAAGTTGTCATTTCAAACGAAGCTGTTTCTTTCGCTCGTGGTTTTTTCGTCTGTCCTGTTCGTGTTACTGGGAAGCTATTATTACGTCAGCATCACCCGGCAGCTTTATCAGGCGATGAGCATGCGCGCGAAGGTTCAGGCAGACGAGATCGCGCTGATTCCGGAACTGAAAAAAGCGGTGGCGGATCGTGACATCACGACCATCAATGTGCTGATGAAGGCTATCGCCCGGAAAAGCGATGCCAGTTTTATTGTGATTGGCGATAACCAGGCCCTGCATCTTTTTCACTCGGTGACGGCGGACAGGATTGGCAAACCGCTGGTGGGCGGCGATAACGCAGCGGTGCTGGCAGGGAAAAGTATCACCACCATTCGGACAGGCGGCCTGGGAATGTCACTGCGAAGTAAGGCGCCTATTCTCAACGATCGCGGCCAGGTCGTCGGTATTGTTTCTGTTGGCTACCTCGCCCGCTATCTGGATGCCATCACCTTCAGCAACATGATCAACCTGTTGATCGTGGCGGCGCTGGTGCTGATTGCCCTGTTTATTTTCTCCTGGTTTTTTACCTGTAATATTAAAAAACAGATTTTCTCGCTGGAACCGCGCGAGATCGGCCTGATGGTCCGCCAGCAAAAAGCCATGATGGAATCGATCTATGAAGGCGTCATTGTTATCAATGAACAACTGCGGATCGAAGTGATTAATCAGGCTGCCCGCAAGCTGCTGGGACTGTCACAGTCCGCCGAGGCGCTGCGCGGCGAGTCTGTCAGCCAGATCGTCTCCCCCGTGCCCTTTTTATCGCAGCCCGTAATGCTGGAAAAAGATACCCACGATGAAATTTGCCAATTTAACTCGCTGACCGTCATCGCCAGCCGGGTGCGCATCATGCTGGAGGACGCGCTAATGGGATGGGTGATCACCTTTCGCGATTTTAACGACATCGATTCCCTCAGCGCCCAACTCAGCCAGGTGAAACGTTATGTCGATAACCTGCGCATCATGCGTCATGAACAGCTTAACCGCATGAACACGCTTTCCGGGCTGTTGCACATGGGGCGTTTTGACGAAGCGATTGGTTACATTGAAGCGCAGTCCGAGCACGAGCAGGAGTTGCTGGACTTTGTCTCGGCTCGATTCACTTCGCCTCTGCTGTGCGGCTTATTACTGGGCAAAGCCGCGCGCGCCAGAGAAAAAGGCGTCATTCTCCATTTTGATCCCGCGTGCCTGATGGATAAGCCGTTTCCCGCGCTTTCCGATGCCGAACTGATTTCGGTCATTGGCAACCTGCTGGACAACGCCATTGAAGCCACGCAGCGCGCCCCGTTGCCTCATGAACCTGTTGAAGTACTGATTAAACTCAGTACCCGTGAGCTGCTCATTGAAGTGGCGGATCGCGGCGTGGGCATTACGCCGGCGATCCGCGAGCGCATGTTTGAACGTGGCATGACGACCAAAACCCGAGGCGATCACGGCATCGGGTTGTATTTAACCGAAAGCTATATTACCCGTGCAGGGGGAACCATTGAGGTCAGCGACAACGTGCCCCGTGGCGCGGTGTTTTCGCTGTTTATCCCCTGTGCGCAAACCAACAGCTGTCCCGTAACGGAAACGGAGAACGTCCGCGATGCAACATGATCCTGTTACTGTCCTGATTGTTGAAGATGAGCCTGAACTGGCTCAGCTTCATGCAGAACTGATTGGTAAGCACCCTGAGCTCAGGCTGGTCGGCATAGCCAGCTCCCTGGCAGAAGCCAGACAGCAGCTTGAACTGACCGCGCCACAGTTGGTGCTGCTGGATAACTACCTGCCTGATGGCAAAGGCATCACCCTGATTGGCGATCCGTTGCTGGCCAACGCGAACTGCTCCATTATTTTTATTACGGCGGCCAGTGATATGGATACCTGCAGCCAGGCCATTCGCAACGGTGCCTTTGATTACGTGCTTAAACCGGTATCCTGGAAACGCCTTAACCGCTCGCTTGCCAACTTCATCGCCTTCGCAGACCAGCAGCGCACATGGAAAATTGTCGATCAGAAAAATGTCGATGTACTGTATCAGTTGCAGGCGAAGAACTACCCGCACGATAACGGCAGCAAAGGCATTGAGGAAAATACCCTGGCCCGGGTTCAGACACTGTTTACGCCCGCCACAACGCGCCTTTTTTCGGTCGATGAGGTGATGACAGAAACCGGGCTCAGTAAAACGACCGCCCGCCGCTACCTGGAGCACTGCGTGGAAACCGGCTTTCTGACGGTCGAAATGCTGTATGGCAAGGTGGGCCATCCCCGGCGCATGTACAAACGCACCTGACCGAACGGGTGTCCCGTGCTCGCCCTGCGCCGGTTCAGTCAGGTGGCTTTCAGGGGCAAAATGCGGCGCCAATCCCGTGACGTCACCGGCCCGTCTGGCCCGCATGCTGTAATCCGAAACAAAAAAAACTGTCCTTTGCTCTTCCCGTCATCCGCAAACTGATTACTATAGGTTTTCACCCGATTCCTATAGCGAAGCCCTCTCCGTTGAAAATGCGCACTCCTTACGTACTGGCTCTACTGGTTTCTTTGCTTCCCCTTAAAAGCATGGCGCAGGTTGCGCCCGATCCGTTGCTGGCATCCCAAATTGTTGACCGCTATGCGGAGCATATCTTCTATGCCAGCGGTGCGACAGGCATGGCGCTGGTCGCAATAGATGGTAATCAGCGGGTTTTCGCCAGCTTTGGTGACACGCGGCCAGGAAACAATATTCGCCCCCAAAAGGATTCGTTAATTCGTATTGCCTCACTGAGCAAGCTGATGACCAGTGAAGTCATGGTGAAGATGGCCGAGCGCGGGGAGATTCGCCTTGACGATCCGCTCAGTAAATATGCACCGCCCGGAAAGCGGGTGCCCAGTTTTGATGGTCAGCCCATTCGGCTGATTAACCTGTCTACCCATACCAGCGGTCTGCCGCGAGAGCAGCCCGGCGGCAAACCCCATCGTCCGGTGTTTGTCTGGCCGACACAGAGTGAACGCTGGCGTTGGTTAAACACGGCCAGCCTTAAAGCCGCCCCCGGCACCAATGCGGCCTATTCCAATCTCGGTTATGACCTGCTGGGCGATGCGCTGTCGCGCGCGGCCGGTAAGCCTTATCCTGCCCTGCTGCAGCAGTTAATTACCCGTCCGCTGGGGATGAAAGACACCACCTTTACGCCGTCACCTGAGCAGTGCGCACGCCTGATGGTGGCGGAAAAAGGCGCCAGCCCCTGTAATAACACGCTGGCGGCCATCGGCAGCGGTGGCGTATATTCGACGCCTGATGATATGGGCCGCTGGATGCAGCAGTTCCTCAACTCCTCGGTAAATCACCGTACGCCACAGATCGACCGCCTGCAGACGCTGATCTACCGTCGCGACCAGTTGCATAAAGTTGACGGCATGGACGTGCCGGGCAAAGCCGACGCGCTGGGAATGGGGTGGGTTTATATGGGGCCGGCCAACGGTCGCCCTGGCATTATCCAGAAAACCGGCGGCGGCGGCGGCTTCATCACCTATATGGCGATGGTTCCCCAGCAAAACGTCGGGGTTTTTGTGGTCGTTACCCGCTCGCCTCTGACGCGCTTTACGCCGATGAGTGACGGCGTAAACAACCTGCTCGCTGAGCTGGTGGGCAATCAGAACGGCTCGCCGATGATGGTCCAGGCGATTCCTTAACCGCTCACCGCTGATGAGGCTGACTGGCTCACCCAAAGCGTGGGCCAGTCGTCACTGCTGTGCCAGGCATCGCAGGTTGACTCCTCGGCATACTCGGCTAAAACAAAATGCTCGCCGTCAAACTGCCAGCGGGTCGCGGTACCACAGTCGCCAAGTCCGCGTCCTTTGCCAAAGGTATAGAGCTGCCCGCTTGCCGCATCATAATCTGCGTTAATCAGCTCCAGCTGGCGCTCTGATGCGCCCGGCGGGGTAAAAGGCAAGGTCAGCGTAATCCCACGCGCCACATAGGGCGGCGCACGCGTTACTTCAAAAGCCAGATCGATCACGTTATATGCGCCCATTTCACAGCTGACCAGCAGCAGCGCTTTTTTGTCTGTCAGCGGCGAGACGCTGACTTCGCGGCGCAGGGGATCAAGGGAACAGGTATCCGAATTTACCCGCCACGTTCCGTAGTCGATCAGCCCGCTGGTCTCGTCACGCGTCAGTGGCGCAGGCGCAGCCATCGCCGGCGGCAGTTGCGGTACGGCCGGTGCGGCCGGGACGCCGGTTCTTCCTCCGCGCCTGACCCAGGCACTCATGCTATTCACCCGGCCCTGCACATCGTCCATAAATAACAACGCGGCTTTCATACCGCGCAACGAAATCTGCGGACCGGCATTGAACGTCAGCTGCAGGCTTTTCGCATCCATGGTCAGTTCAAGAAATTCGTTAATGGCGATAGGATTGCTGGTAGCAAGATGGTGTGGCTCAACCGTCCAGTGCTTGAAGTCAGGCCGCAGCCGACGTTGATCGACTAAAAGATTATCTTGCAGCGCCGGGCCGGGCAGCGCGCCGCTGTATGCACTGCCGTAATCGATGCGCAGTAACGGTTTGTCATCGGATCCCGCACTGCGGGAAAGCGTCATAACCAGGCCCTGGTCGCCAGGTATGCTGCGCGCAACGCAATGCGCCGCATTATTGCAGGTGAGTTGCCAGTCAGAAAACAGCTTCTGTACCGGATCAGCCTGAGCAGCGGCAACCATAAAAACAGACAACGCAAACAGCGATTTCATCCCATACCACATTAAGAAAATCGAACCCCAACTTCTTTGAGTGGAAGATGATAGCGCAATAGCGCACGTCACGAGGGCCGCATTCTGTGAAGTGCTCAGCAAGCGCAGCTAACCGACTAAAAAACATCCGCTTTACAACAAAAGAAAGGCGGTGATCTCTGCAGAATAGTCATCATGCTGTTTCACTCTGTTGCGCTCAATCGGATTCGTCGGACATTCCCGCCAGTCGAATCGGTCAAATACACATAAACGGTCAAAAACAGGCATGTTATAGTCGCCACAGGTGCAGGCATAAAAGCCTGTCAGCCCTGTTTCTTACGGTTAATTAACCCTAATTTAGTGATATCAGTCACGTCTTTAATATACCTATTACATAGTTTTTCATAAAAAACCCAACAAATATCTCTTTACGCACGCTGTGAGAAGAGTGACCTGCGTAGCCACGCTCAGGCCACATTTTTGCCGCGTGCCTTCCAGTACTTTATAACCCTCGGAGGCCAGCATGTTGCCGATTGAACGCCAGCAGAGAATTATTGATGAATTAATGCGTAATGGACGCGTGATTGTCGCTGAACTGACCGCCTTATGTCAGGTTTCGCAGGAAACGATTCGTCGGGATTTAGCCCAACTGGAAAAGAAAGGCATACTCCAGCGAAGCCATGGCGGCGCTGTTCCGGTTAAACAATATAATGCAGCCATTCAGATAAATAACCGGGCCATTAATGAGTATGAATTATCTTTCCGGCAGCGAATTAATGAACATGTCGATGCCAAAATGACCATTGCTAAGCGGGCGCTGGGGTTTATTAGCCCAGGCGATTGTTTATTACTCGATAGTAGTACCACGTGTTTTTATCTGGCCCGACAGTTACCGGATATTGAATTAACTGTATTAACTAATTCTTTACGCATTGTGCAGACCCTGGCGGCGCGCAGCAGTATTCGCACGATCTGCCTGGGTGGCGAATATTCCGATCGCTATGAAGATTTTCACGGCATCGTGACTGAACAACCGTTAAAAGAGTTTCAAATAAATAAAATCTTTTTTTCCTGTAGCAGTTTGGGCAACGACGGTTATTTACGCGAGGGGAATGAACATAATGCACATTTAAAACAACAACTCATTCTGGCAGCTGAACGCAAACATTTATTAATGGATAGCTCTAAGTTTCTTCGGCCCTCATTCGCGCGTGTTTGTCATTATCGCGATGTGGATTTTCTTATTACCGACCAGTTAAAAGATAAAGAGCTGGAACAGGAACTGGCGTGGAACGGGGTAAATATTATCGACTGTTCACAACGGCCTCAGTCCGTGCAGCTTATTAATCAATAAATGGAGTCACTATGAAAAAACAGCTTATCGCCTGCTCCCTGATCGCATTATTCGCATTCCAGGCTCAGGCAGCAGAAAAAATACGTATGGGCATCGTGGTGAAAATTGGCGGTATTCCATGGTTCAACGCGATGGAAGCCGGGATTAAAAGTGAAGCGGCGAAAAGCGGCATAGATGCATGGATGGTCGGACCCACCGCAGCCGATCCCGCCTTGCAGGTACGCGCTATTGAGGATTTGATTGCGCAGAAAGTCGATATCATTGGCGTGGTCCCCAACGATCCTAAAGTCCTGGAGCCCGTCTTACAGCGGGCGCGCGATGCGGGCATCAAAGTGATTACCCATGAATCACCGAGTCAGAAATTCGCCAACTGGGACTTTGAGTTAGTGGATGCAGCCACCCACGGCATCAACCATATGAAAGCGCTGGCAGCCTGTATGCACGATGAAGGGCAATACGCCATGTACGTTGGCAGCCTGACGGTGCCGCTCCACCAGCAGTGGACCGACGCCGCGCTGGCGTATCAAAAACAGCATTATCCCAAAATGCAGTTGGTCACCGACAAATTTGGCGTAGGCGAATCGCTGGATGATTCAATCCGTACCACCAACGAGCTGATGTCTAAATATCCCAATCTGAAAGGGATTTTAGCCTTTGGCTCACAGGGCCCTATCGGCGCAGGACGGGCCGTAATGAACCGCAATAAGATTAACCAGGTGTGCGTCATCGGAGCCTTCAGTCCGGGCCAGGGCGCGCAGCTCGTCAACCGGGGCGCGATCAAAGGCGGCTATATCTGGAATCCCCATACGGCCGGTGAAGTGTTTGTCCGTCTTGCCGAGATGATGGAGAAAAACACGCCCATTAAAGATGGCATGACCATTGAGGGATTAGGCAAGGTCCGGGTCGATGACACGACGCATACCCTTCTGGGCAATAACACCGAAAGCCTGGATAAAGCCAACCTGCCGAAACTGATTAAGCTGGGGCTGTAGAGATGAGACCTGTCGCACCGCAGACGCTCGTGACGTTAGATGCGTTGTCGAAAACGTTTGGTGGTCATCGTGCGCTGAGCGATATTTCGCTGACGCTGCTGGCCGGAGAAGTGCACTGCCTTGCCGGGACGAATGGTTGTGGCAAAAGCACGCTCATTAAGGTGATTTCAGGCGTTCATGCGCCGGATGAGGGCAGCGAGATCCGTCTGGGCGAAGGGGAAATTTTGCCCCGCCTCTCAACCCAGCAGGCCAGAGACTTTGGTATACAGGTGATCTATCAGGATCTGTCTCTGTTCCCTAACCTGAGCGTGGCCGAAAACATTGCGTTTGAACACAACCTGCGTGGCCTGTTCGGCTGGCATCAGCGTAAAAGGCTGCATGCCAGCGCCCGACGTATCGTTGACGAGCTTCAGTTTGAACTCGATCTCAACGAGAAAGTGGCGCACCTCTCCATTGCCCAGCGGCAACAGGTCGCGATTTGCCGGGCACTCGTTGCCGATGCCAGGCTGGTGATCATGGACGAACCCACAGCCTCGCTAACCCGAACAGAAGTGAATCAGCTGCTGCGCACGGTGCGCTATCTCAAACAGAAAAACATCTGTGTGGTGTTTGTCAGCCATCGACTGGATGAAGTACTGGAAATCTCCGATCGGGTGACGGTTATTCGCGATGGCCGCAGGGTTGGCAGCTGGCCAGCACAGGACATGACGCCGCACCGTCTGACAGAACTGATGACCGGACAGAAGCTGGAATATCCGTTGAAAAACGTCACGCGCAGGCGCGATCGCGTGTTGCTGGAAGTCGAACACCTCAGCCGGAGCGGGCAGTACCACGACGTGAATTTTCGTTTGTACGAAGGCGAGGTGCTGGGGCTCTGTGGCCTGCTGGGTTCGGGTCGTACCGAGCTGGCTCTGTCGCTATTTGGTATGACCCAGCCCGACAGCGGCAAGATTTGGCTGGACACGAAACCGGTACGCTTCCGTAGCCATGAAGACGCCATCAAAGCCGGTATTGGCTATGTCTCAGAAGACCGTCTGACGCTGGGGCTGGTTCAGCAACAGTCGGTGGCCGATAACATGGTGTTGCCGATTCTCGATAAGCTGCAAAACCGCTTTCACCTGATTGATGAATACCGTAAGAACAGGCTGATCCTGCAGTGGATTCAGCAGCTTGGCGTCCGGGTAGCCGATCCCGAGCAGGCAATTTCCACGCTTTCCGGCGGCAACCAGCAAAAGATTGTTTTAGCCAAGTGGGTACTCACTCAACCTCGCCTGTTAATTCTTGACTCGCCCACCGTCGGCGTCGATGTCGGCGCGAAGGCCAGTATCTACCAGCTGATCCACGAACTGGCGCGAGAAGGCTTATCGATTATGTTGATTTCCGATGAAGTCCCGGAGGTCTGGCACAACTGCGACCGCATTTTGCATTTCCGTGAGGGGACGATCCATGCCGAATACCAGCCAGACCGAGTGCAAGAACAGCAACTGGCGGAGGTCATCAATGCCTGACTTATCCCGTTTACGTCCTCATTCCAGCCAGGGCTGGCTGACCTGGGTTTTACTGCTGTTTATTGGGGTGTTTTCGCTGTCCAGCGACCAGTTCCTCAGCGTACAAAACCTGCTGGATTTAGCCGAAAGCTATGCGGTCACCGGCATCTTCGCACTTGGGCTCTTTGTGGTGCTGGTCACCGGCGGCATCGATATCTCCTTTGCTGCCGTGGCCTCGGTGGTGCAGTACTTCATCGCCACCCTGTTTGTACGCTATCAGTTTGATCATGCCCTGCTGAGTATTGGCCTGGCGGTGGCCTGCGGCACGCTGTTCGGCATGATCAACGCCTGGCTCATTACCTGGCTGCGGGTGGTCTCCATCATCATCACGATCAGCATGCAGTCGCTGCTGTTTGGGCTGCTGATGTGGTCAACCGGCGGACGCAGCCTCTATCAGTTGCCTGAATGGTGGATCACCCTTCGCAGCGTGCTGCCGTTTGAGTGGCAGGGCCAGACGTTTCAGCTTGGCCTGCCCCTGCTCGTCCTGCTGGTCATCGCCACCCTGACGGCCGTGTTACTCAACAAAACGCATCTGGGCCGCCAGCTTTATGCCGTGGGCGGTGATGCGGAGTCCGCGCGGCGCATCGGGATTCGCGTTGGTTTGATTCACCTCTTTGCCTACGGCTGGCTGGGGGCGATGGCGGCCATTGGCGGACTGGTGCAGGTTTATCGCATGGGTGAAGTGGTGCCAAACGCGTTGGTCGGCGGTGAACTGGATGTGCTGGCTGCCACCGTGCTGGGTGGTGCCAGCCTGATGGGCGGAAAAGGCACGGTCAGCGGCACCTTAATGGGGGTTTTCCTGATCGCCATTTTAAAGAACGGCCTCAACCTGATTGGCGTATCCAACTATTTCATGAACATCGTGGTCGGTGGCGTGATTATGGTCGCCATCGCCGTCACGCACTATAAAAAGCGCAAAGAGACTGACGTCAGCTTTGTCTGATGGGAGAAGCACACATGAAACTTTTATCTGCGTTGAAACCTGACGGTACCAATACCGGCCTGCTGCTGCTCATCGCGTTTGCGATGGCGCTGTTCAGCATCCTGCTGCCCGGCCGTTTTTTTACCGATTCCACCTTTCTCAGCATGGCCTTTCAACTGCCTGAACTGGGCTTGCTCACCCTGGCGATGTTTATTGCCATTCTGAGTGGCGGATTAAACCTGGCGATTATTACCACCGCCAACCTGACCAGCCTGTTCATCGCCTGGGTGCTACTCGGCATGTTGCCAGACGGGGCGGGAACCGGTCAGCAGCTGGCCTGGCTGCTGCTGGCGGTGCTCGGTGCCATGTTGATTGCTGCACTGATTGGCCTGATCACCGGCGTGATGGTAACCCGCATCGGTGCCCATCCCATTCTGGTGACCCTGGCCACCATGATTACCCTCAACGGCATCGGCATCTGGCTGACAAAAGGCGCCGCGGTGAGCGGCATGCCGCCGGTGGTGCGCGCACTGGGCGCCGACACGCTGCTGGGCATTCCTCTGCCGCTGTGGGTCTTTTTCGTGGCCGCAGCGCTGCTGGCGGTGTTCCTGGGGAAAACCCGTGCAGGTAAGTGCATCTATATGGGCGGTAGCAACATTAATGCCACCTGGTTTAGCGGAATTAATACGCATCGCATGATCGTGCTGGTGTATGTGATTTCCAGCCTGCTATGCGTGCTGGCGGGGCTCGTGATGATGGCGCGATTTAACTCTGCGCGTATGGGCTATGGCGATGCGTACCTGCTGCTGACCGTGCTGGCCATTATTCTTGGCGGCACCGATCCCAACGGCGGTTTTGGCCGTGTGACCGGCGTCGTGCTGGCGCTGATTGCCCTGCAGATCCTCTCAACTGGCTTCAACCTGATGAATATCAGCCAGCACGTCAGCCTGGCGATGTGGGGCGCAGTGCTGATTGTGGTGCTGGCCGTGAAACAGGGTAAAGCCCGACTCAATGAACGCCGTGCCATGAAGCGCAGCAAGCGCCTGAGTGCGGTACTGAATCCTCTGACTGAGAAAAAGGAAGTATGATGCGAATTCAAATCTCCCCGTCGTTGATGTGTATGAACCTGATGGAGATCAAGCAGCAGTTGGCTGTGCTGAACACCCGCGCTGACTTCCTGCATGTTGATATCATGGATGGTCACTACGTCAAAAATATCACGCTCTCACCGTTCTTTATTGAGCAAATTCGCCCGCACACGCCAGTGGCTATCGATGTGCATTTGATGGTTGAGCAGCCCACCGATTTTATTGAGGCAGTCGCCAACGCCGGAGCGGACTATATTTGCCCGCACGCAGAGACGATCAATCGGGATGCCTTCCGGGTGATCAACCTGATTCGCAGTTTGGGGAAAAAACCGGGCGTGGTATTGAACCCCGCCACGCCGGTGTCCTTTATTCATCATTACCTGCATCTGCTGGATAAGATCACGGTGATGACGGTGGATCCGGGTTATGCCGGGCAACCCTTCATACCGGAAATGGTGGAGAAGATTCGGGCACTCAGTGCGTTAAAACGCGCCCACGGCTACCACTATTTGATTGAGATCGATGGCTCCTGTAATCAACGCACTTATCGCACCCTGCTGGAAGCCGGAGCGGAAGTGCTGATTGTCGGCACCTCGGGCCTGTTCAACCTGCATGACGATCTCTCCACCGCCTGGACAATGATGCGCGACAGTATTGATGCCGCGCAGGGACTGGCGCAGGAGTCTGCATGAAATCACGCTGGCTTGGCATTGATATTGGCGGCACCAGTACCCGTTTGCAGCTGATGGAAGAAGGCCGGAACTGGTGCGGCTTCCGTAAAGTGCCGACCGCCTGTTGGTCGCAACAGGCGGATGCGCTGGTCGCGCTTGGCGATCTGATTTGCGAAACGCTGGAGGCGCAGCCGGTAAGCGGGGTGATGCTTGGCCTGCCCGGCATTCTCAGCCGTGACCGCCAGCAGGTGATCTCGCTGCCCTTTATTCAGGCGCTGGATCAACAACCCGTCGTGGCACGGCTCAGCGCGCGCCTTGGCGTTCCGGTTGCCATGGATAAAGATGTGAACCACCTGATGCTGTGGGATCTGCTGCAGCTGGAGACGTTACCCAATAATGCCGTGGGGTTATATCCCGGCACCGGTCTGGGTAACAGCCTGTGGCTGGAAGGCCGCTTTTATCATGGTCATCATGGCGGCTCAGGCGAGCTGGGCCATATTCCGCTGGCGAACAACGACCTGCCCTGCCCGTGCGGCAACCGGGGCTGTGCCGAAACCTTGATATCCGGTCACTGGCTCAGCACCTGGGCGGCAGCACAACAGCCGGATACGGGGATTTCGCAACTCTTTACCCGGCATGGCGATCACCCTGATCTGCGGGCGTTTGTGCAGCGGCTGGCACAGCTGATCGCCAGCGAAATGAACATTCTGGATCCCGAGTACCTGATTCTGGGCGGGGGCGTACTGTCGATGGCGGATTTTCCCTTGGTGCAGTTGCGCAGCGCCATTCAGCAATATCTGCGACCGCCCGTTACGCGCCAGGGTTTAAAAATCGTTTTCAGCCATGCGACCGATCACACGGGCTGTCGCGGTGCCTGTCTGGCCGCCGAGCGCTGTTTTGGAGGGGAAAAATGAAAGGCAAAGTGTGCGTGTTCGGTTCCTTCAACCTGGATATCGTGGCAGGCATGGCCCGCTTTCCGCTACCGGGTGAATCGTTAATTGCCCAGCACAGCATGATGGGGCCCGGCGGCAAAGGCGCGAATCAGGCCACCGCCGCGCTTCGTGCGGGCGCCCGGGTGCACTACATCGGCAAAGTGGGCAACGACGACTTCGGCATATTTGCCCGCCGGCATCTGGAAAAAACCGGCTTTGATGCCATTACGCTGTTCACCTGCAAAGAGAAACCCACCGGCAATGCGTTGATTTACGTGGCCGGTAATGACGCTGAGAATATGATTTCTGTTTATCCTGGGGCGAATCTCACCGTCAGCGCAGCGGAAGTGACGCGCTGCAGGCCGACCGTTGCCGCGGCGGATATTTTGCTGGTACAGCTGGAAAATAATCTGAGCGCGATTCAGCGCATGATCGATCATGCCCGGGCGGCAAATACCTTTGTCATCCTTAATCCGGCACCGTTTCAAAAAATCAGTGACGCTCTGCTGGCAAAGGTCGATCTGCTGACGCCCAACAGCACCGAAGCCATGCTGCTGACCGGCGTGAAGGTCACGGACCTCGCCAGCGCCCGGCAGGCCGCCCTTGTGCTGCACCGCAAGGGCGCACGTCAGGTAATTATTACCCTGGGTACGGCGGGCGCCTTACTGTCTGACGGGCAACAGCTGCTGCATATTCCGGTGTTTCCCGCCACGCCGCTTGATACAACCGGCGCGGGCGATGCCTTTAACGGTGCGCTGGCTGCCCGGCTGGCCGCCGGCGTTTCTCTGGAACAGGCTGCACTGTTCGCCGCAGCGTTTGCCTCCCTGTGCGTTGAACGACAGGGAGCCGCTCATGCTATGCCCGCTTATGCCGATGCACTGGCACGCCTGCAGTCGCACCCGGAATGCGTGGCCGAGAGCGTGCTGGCCTGCGCGTAACATTCAGGCAGAGGCGCCTGGTGGCGCGTCTGCTCTGTACTCCATCAGAGCGTGAGCCAGCCTGCAATAAGCGCATGCTGCAATAACATAATGGTTTTGCCATCGCGGATGCGCCCCGCTTTCACCCACTGCATGGCCTCAGGAAACGTGATTTCCAGCACGTCGATGGCTTCATCCTCTACACCGCCGCCCGCATTTTCCCGCAGCGCGTCGTGATATTCAGCCGCAAAGAAATGCACCAGCTCGGTCACGCCGCCCGGCGACATGTAAACCGAATAGAGGGTTTCCACCTCGCCCACCGCATAGCCGGTTTCTTCAATGGCCTCTTTGCGAATGCAGTCTTCAGGCGAGTCATCATCCAGCAAGCCTGCACAGGCTTCAATCAACATACCGTCTTCATTACCGTTAACGTAGGTGGCAATGCGGAACTGGCGCGTCAGTACCACGCTGTTCTTGTCACGGTTATACAGCAGAATGGTGGCACCGTTGCCGCGGTCGTAAACTTCACGCTTGTGACGCACGAGTTCGCCCCGGTTGTCGGTAATCTCATAAGTGATATTACGCAGGACAAACCAGTTCTCTGACAGCAGCTTATCTTTGATGATGTTGATCTTGAAGGACATGGACGCTCCGCAGCGACAGAAAGGGAGCCTGAGATAATAGGACGTACGTTAAAAGAAAACTATCTGAATTACGGGCCTTGCGCACGTCATCGTCCATCCTCACAGGCAAAAAAAATGCCAGCACGCTGGCTGGCATTCTATGCGAAACGTCTCGGTTACGACGATTTACCGTCGTGCTCGTGATGATCGTGTTCGGTCGCTGCAATGGCGTTCACACGCTTACGCACGCCAAACCAGCCCAGTACCAGAATCACCGCAATCAACGGAATGGAGGCGATAGTATAGGTGCCGTTTGGATAGTCGAACGCCATCAATACCAGCACGCTGAACAGGAACAGCAGCGTCAGCCATGAGGTAAAAGGCGCGCCTGGCAGCTTGAAGCTGACGTCGTCTGCCTTGCCTTCTTTGATCGCTTTACGCAGGCGTAGCTGGCAAAGCACGATAAAGCCCCAGGAAGAGATAATGCCGAGTGACGCCACGTTTAATACGATCTCAAATACCTGAGACGGCACATAGTAGTTAAGCACCACGCCGATGATATAGACGCCGACGGTCACCAGAATCCCGGCATAGGGCACCTGCTGGCTGCTCATTTTAGACATGAACTTCGGTGCGGAACCGCCCATCGACATTGAGCGCAGAATACGGCCGGTCGAGTAGAGACCGGAGTTCAGGCTGGATAACGCCGCACTCAGCACCACAATATTCATAATGCTGCCAATGTAAGGCACGCCCAGCTTAGAGAAGAAGGTCACAAACGGACTTTGCCCAGCCTGGTAGGCATTCCACGGCAACAACATCACTAACAGCACCACGGAACCGACATAGAACAAACCAATACGCCAGATAACGCTGTTGATCGCCTTCGGCAACATGGTTTCCGGATCTTTACACTCGCCTGCTGCCGTACCGACCAGTTCAATCGAGGCGAAGGCAAATACGACGCCCT
Organism: Pantoea ananatis LMG 2665; assembly: GCF_000710035.2. Lineage (GTDB taxonomy): Bacteria > Pseudomonadota > Gammaproteobacteria > Enterobacterales > Enterobacteriaceae > Pantoea > Pantoea ananatis. The sequence goes on from NZ_JMJJ01000005.1 coordinate 931,677, forward strand.
GCACCAGCACCAGCGCCGGCAACAGGCCGTGCGGGAACAAGCCGCCGTTATCCGTGATCAGGTGGAAGCCGGTTGCATTTCCATCGAGCGGTTTGCCCGTGCCGAGGAACACGACACCGACAACCAGGAAAATGACAATCGCCAGCACTTTGACCAGCGCGAACCAAAACTCCATTTCGGCGAACCACTTTACGCCGATCATGTTCATGGTACCGACAATCGCCAGCGCCCCTAACGCAAATACCCACTGCGGCACATCACCAAACGCGCCCCAGTAATGCATATAAAGCGCAACGGCAGTGATATCCACAATCCCGGTCATAGCCCAGTTAACAAAGTACATCCAGCCTGCCACATAAGAGGCTTTCTCGCCCATGAACTCACGAGCATAGGAGACAAAGCTTCCGCTGCTGGGACGGTGTAAAACCAGTTCGCCCAGTGCGCGCAGGATGAAGAATGAGAAGATACCGCAGACCAGATAGATGATGGCGAGGGCCGGACCTGCCGCCTGTAAACGGGCGCCTGCGCCCAGAAACAGCCCCGTACCGATGGCTCCCCCGATGGCAATCATCTGCACGTGACGATTGCCCATGGCCTTCTTATAGCCGGAGTCGTGGGAATTGAGCCAGCGTCGTTTCGCAGCGCGCATGTCCGCTGCGGATTTCTTTGTAGATTTCATAGCCTTCCTGTTTGTCCTGACCATAAGTCATAGCGCATCCAAACGATTGCGTTCAGCACTGCGAAATGGGTTGTCTTCCTCTGTGCGTCCGCCTGTGAGTTTACGGAAAGCGGCGCGGGAATTTACGGCGATGAATCCTAACCGTTATGTAACATCGAAGCAAAATATACCGAGGGGATATGCGGGACGATTTGTAAAAAATTTTTCTGAGATCACAAAAAAACCGGCCATTGGCTGGCCGGTAAACACTACAGGGATGGAATAGAGAGGGTTTAGCGGTAAATCTCTGCGGTGCCGGTCCAGAGGCTGGAATCACCCGGCGTGTTCACACCGATGACCCGGAAGTGGCTGGCGCCTTCGGCTTTCGCCTGTTGTGAAAGCTGGCGAGTCACATCGTCAAGTGAACCATTTACGCTGGAAACAGAGACGCTGCCGATTTTTTGCAGATCCTGTGCCTCGCGTTGGTCCACCGCCGTGGCGGCCAAGGTAGAAAATGACGCAGTGGCCAACAGGGCGGCGGTGAGGTAAGCAGGTAATCGTTTCATAAATACTCCTGTACTCGCGTTGGTCGCTGTGGTTAAACACGTTATTGATTATTGGCGAGACAATGCAAGCCAACCTTTGTGAGTTGTAAAGCTGTGCGAGTAATGGTCGGTCTGACGTCGGGATTCCTGGGAAACGTCAATCCGGGTGAGTAAAGCTGCTGAACGGTCTCATTTCGGGCTATTTCATGACAGGTCACCTGGCGTCCTCTGCCACCTCTTTTATCCTTCCCTGTTACTGAAGGGGTTATTTGTTGTGATTGTTAAACGCTCTGTTACCCGAAGTATTGCGCAGTCTTTAACGCTGATTGTGTTGCTGGCTTTGCTGACAACCGGTCTGGCTCTGCTCACCCTTTCCAGCAGCCTGCGTGACGCGAAAGCCATTAATCTGGCCGGTTCGCTACGGATGCAGAGTTACCGGCTGGCCTGGGATGCCAGGCTGGAGCCTCGCCTGCTGGTAGCGCATCTTGCGCAGTTCCAGCACACGCTTGATGCCCCCGTTTTACAAGGCCTCGACCGCCCCTGGGTGCCACATAAAGTTATTAACCACTATCAACGTTTGCGCGCGGGCTGGCCGGAGTTAGCTCAGCATCTTGATGCCGATGCAGCAGAAGCCTGGCAGCTTCAAATGCCCGTCTACGTGGGGGAAATCGATCGCTTTGTCCTGGAACTGCAGCGTTATGCTGAACTGAAAATGCGGGTGGTGGCGATCAGTAGCCTGACGGGCCTGGTGGCGATCGTGGCGCTGGCGTTGATGACGATACGCTTTACCCGTCAGCAGGTCGTTAAGCCGCTGAACGCGCTGGTCACCGCCAGTCGTTATGTGGAAAAGGGCAATTTTGCGTTCCCGCCTCTGCACGTCCAGCAGCAGAATGAACTTAAGGTGCTGTCACACACCTTCAGCAGCATGGCCGCCCAGTTGCACGCGCACTATCAGCTCCTGGAGCAGCGGGTCCGCGATAAAACCCGGGATCTGACCCAGGCAAACCGCACGCTTTCGCTGCTCTATCAGAGCTCTCAGATTTTAGCGCGCGGCCCCCTGCATCCGGCCCTGTTCAACAGCGTGTTGGCCAGCGTGCTTGCCAGAGAAAAGCTTGCGTTTATCCGCCTGGAAGGCGAGCAGTTTACCTTTGAGTCCGGGCAAATCGCCCCTTCTCAGGCCTGGCATCAGTTACCCTTGCAGCAGGGCGATCACCCTATTGGCACCCTGCACTGGCAAACGACCGTTACGACGCCGCCTGCAGCATTAATGCAGAGCCTGGCGGCAATGCTGGCCCGGTCAGTCTGGATCTGGCAGACCCAAAAACAGCAGCAGCAGATGCTATTGATTGAAGAGCGCGCCACCATTGCACGCGAGCTGCATGATTCGCTGGCTCAGGCACTGACCTACCTGCGTATTCAACTGACGCTGCTGCGGCGCACTGTCGATGCGCGCGATCGGGCAGCACATGACATTATTGCCGAATTCGATCTTGCGCTGGCTGAAGCTTACCGTCAGCTCCGTGAGTTGCTTGCCACCTTCCGTTTAACGATTGAAAAATCCGATCTGATGGCCGCACTGCACGCAATGATCGCCCCCTTGCAGAAGCAGTCTGAGGCCGACATCCATTTCACCTGCCAGCCAGGGCTTGAGGCGCTGGATGCTCAACAGCAGGTACACGTACTCCAGATTGCCCGCGAGGCGCTGCTTAACGCCATTCGCCATGCAAATGCACAGATGATTACCCTCGACTATCAGCACACAGATGAAGGCGAACATATACTGAGCGTGACGGATGATGGTATTGGGATCGGCACGACAGAGGAACCGCAGGGGCATTACGGGCTGACGACCATGACGGAGCGGGCTGAACGGCTAGCCGGATCCTTACAGATTACGGCACAACCACGCGGAACACGTGTCACACTGCGTTTTCCATCGCGTCCGGCGCTGCCGCGTGAGTAGTGCTGTTGCCCGCCATTGTGTATTTTAATAACATCCTGAGATCATACAAGATGTGGCAGATCAACACCTGAAGGCAGAATTAACCATTACAATCAACATTCTGCGCATCACCATTCTTGAACGGTCTGGAAAGCCGATCGTTCGCATTGCCCGTACCGCCGTCTGACATCCAGTGCACAGGGAGCTAACATGGCACAACCTGCTTTAACCATTATGATCGTGGACGATCATCCCCTTATGCGCCGGGGCATCCGCCAGCTACTGGCGCTGGAGCCGCAGTTGCAGGTCATCGCTGAAGCCAGTAACGGGACTGAAGCGCTGGCGGAAGCCCGCCGTCTGACACCGGATATCATCCTGCTCGATCTCAACATGAAAGGGATGTCAGGGCTGGATACGTTAAAAGCGCTTCGTCATGAAGGCATCAGCTCACGTATTCTGGTGCTGACGGTCTCTGACGCGCGCAGCGACATTTACGCCCTGGTGGATGCAGGAGCGGACGGCTATTTACTCAAAGACAGCGAACCCGAAATCTTGTTGCGCCAGATCATGCAGGCCCTACAGGGTGAGACGGTGTTTAGCGATGCGGTAAGGCACGCTCTGTCCATGCGACATAACAGTGACGATCCCTTCCGCTTGCTGACCGAACGCGAACGCGGCGTGATGCAGGAAGTGGCGCGGGGCTTGTCTAATAAAGACGTGGCTCATGCACTTCATATCTCGGAAGAAACGGTGAAGGTCCACATTCGTAATGTCCTGCGCAAACTTGATGTACGTTCACGCGTTGCTGCAACAATTATGTGGATTGAGCGCCGAAACAGTTGATAAAAAACGCGCAAACTTACACATTCTCTACAATTTCTCCACTTTTCAAACCCGCCTCGCACGTAAAGTAGAGTCCTACCCGTGCGTGGTTTGCGTGGATTTTCCTGTGCGTCACGCGCTGCATCGCTCATATTAATAATAAAAGCAGTGAGGAGTGTCGGTTCAATGTCGAATTTCTTTATCGACCGCCCAATTTTCGCCTGGGTTTTGGCTATTTTATTGTGTCTTTGCGGCACGCTCGCCATTATTTCACTTCCTGTTGAGCAATATCCCGATCTCGCCCCGCCCAACGTGCGTATTACCGCCACTTATCCCGGCGCCTCAGCGCAAACGCTGGAAAATACCGTCACCCAGGTTATCGAACAGAACATGACCGGTATCGATAACCTGATGTATATGTCCTCCAACAGCAGTAATACCGGCCAGGCGCAAATCACCCTCACCTTTACCGCGGGTACCAATCCTGATGAAGCCCGTCAGCAGGTTCAGAATCAGTTGCAGTCGGCCCTGCGCCAGTTACCTCAACCGGTGCAGTCACAAGGGGTGACCGTCAATAAAACCGGCGACAGTAACATTTTGATGGTGGCGTTTGTCTCAACTGACGGCAGCATGAACAAACAAGATATTGCTGATTATGTCGCCAGTAATATTCAGGAGCCCTTAAGCCGTATTGATGGGGTGGGTGAAGTGGATGCCTACGGTACGCAATATGCTATGCGCATCTGGCTCGATCCCTACAAGCTGACCGCCTATGCCCTGACCACCGATGATGTGGTCAATGCCATCAAATCCCAGAATACCCAGGTTGCAGTGGGCCAGGTGGGTGGGCTACCGGCCGTCAATAATCAGGCGCTGAACGCCACGGTGAACGCGCAGGCGATGCTGCAAACCCCCGACCAGTTTAAAGCGATTACCCTGAAGAATAATCCCGATGGCTCCGTGGTGACGCTAGGTGATGTCGCAACGGTGGCGCTCGGCGCTGAAAAATACGATTCCCTCAGCCGCTACAATGGCCAGTCCGCCTCCGGCCTGGGCATAAAACTGGCCTCCGGTGCCAACGAGATGAACACCGATAAACTGGTGCGGGCGCGGCTGGATGAATTATCACACTATTTTCCGCACGGGCTGGAAGCGAAAATCGCGTATGAAACCACGCCCTTTGTTAAAGCCTCTATCACCGACGTGGTCAAAACCCTGCTGGAAGCTATTCTGCTGGTATTTGGCGTGATGTATCTGTTTATGCAGAACTTCCGGGCCACGTTAATCCCTACCATCGCGGTGCCCGTCGTGCTGCTTGGCACCTTTTGTGTGATCTTTGCCTTCGGCTACAGCATCAACACCCTGACCATGTTCGCTATGGTGCTGGCGATAGGCCTGCTCGTAGACGATGCGATTGTGGTCGTGGAGAACGTTGAACGTATCATGAGCGAGGAAGGGATCTCGCCGCGCGCTGCCACCCGCAAATCGATGGGGCAAATCCAGGGGGCACTGGTCGGAATTGCGCTGGTACTCTCCGCCGTATTTATTCCTATGGCCTTTTTTGGTGGCACCGTAGGGGCAATCTACCGCCAGTTTTCGGTGACTATTGTCTCCGCCATGATCCTGTCGGTGTTGGTCGCGATGATCCTGACACCCGCCCTGTGTGCCACGCTGCTTAAGCCCATCGCCAAAGGGGAACATCACGGCGAGCGCGGCTTCTTTCGCTGGTTTAACCACCATTTCAACCGCAACGCCGACCGCTATCAGCGTGGTGTCGCCCACATTCTGCGCACGGGGGGCCGCTGGCTGCTGTTGTATGTGGGGATTATTGGCATCATGGCGTTCCTGTTTCTTCATCTGCCTTCGTCTTTTCTGCCCCAGGAAGATCGGGGCATGATTTTGACCCAAGTCCAGCTTCCCGCCGGTTCCAGCATGAATCAGACCTCGGCGGTAGTGGCTAAAGTGGAAAAGTACTACCTGACGAAAGAAAAAGATAACGTGCTGTCGGTCTTCTCAACGATCGGTTCCGGCCCCGGCGGGAACGGGCAGAACGTCGCGCGTCTGTTTATTCGTTTGAAAGACTGGGGTGACAGACCCGGGGCCGATCGCACGTCGTTCGCCATCATTAAGCGCGCCGGAAAAGCGTTCAAACACATCAATGAGGCCACGGTCATTGCGAGCAGTCCGCCGGCGATTACCGGTCTGGGCAGCTCATCAGGCTTTGACCTGGAAATACAGGATCATGGCGGCATCGGGCATGACAAGCTCATGGCGATGCGCGACATGCTGCTCGACAAGGCCAGCAAAGATAAGCTCCTGTCCCGTGTCCGTCATAACGGCCTTGATGACAGCCCGCAGTTGCAAATTGATATTGATGAGCGCAAAGCCCAGGCGCTGGGCGTATCACTGGATACCATTAACGACACGCTAGCCACTGCCTGGGGCTCAAGCTACGTGAACGACTTTCTGGATCGTGGACGGGTAAAAAAAGTGTATGTACAGGCTGATGCGCCCTATCGCATGCTGCCCGGCGATGTCGATAAATGGTACGTGCGTAACAGCAGTGGCACCATGGTGCCCTTCTCGGCATTTGCCACCAGCCGCTGGCAAACCGGTTCACCGCGTCTGGAACGCTATAACGGCTACTCCTCCCTGGAAATCGTGGGGGAAGCCGCAGAGGGCGTGAGTAGCGGTACAGCGATGAATGAAATGGAGAAACTGGTCGAATCCCTGCCGCTTGGCGTGGGTTTCCAGTGGACGGGAGCATCCTATCAGGAGCGGTTATCGGGCTCTCAGGCACCCGCGCTGTATGTGGTTTCGCTGCTGGTTGTCTTCCTCTGCCTGGCAGCCCTGTATGAAAGCTGGTCGATCCCGTTCTCTGTCATGCTGGTCGTCCCGCTTGGCGTGATCGGTGCGCTGATTGCCACCTGGACGCGCGGGCTGGAGAACGACGTCTATTTCCAGGTGGGCTTGCTGACCGTGGTCGGGCTTTCGGCCAAGAACGCCATCCTGATTGTCGAGTTTGCTAACGAGCTTAACAGTAAGGGAGGCGAACTGATTGAATCGACGCTGGCGGCGTCACGCCAGCGCCTGCGGCCGATCCTGATGACGTCGCTGGCCTTTATCTTCGGTGTGCTGCCGATGGCGATCAGCAGCGGCGCAGGCTCCGGCAGTCAGCATTCTGTGGGAACGGGCGTGATGGGCGGGATGATTTCTGCCACGATTCTGGCCATTCTGTTTGTGCCGCTGTTCTTTGTGCTGGTGCGTCGCCGCTTTCCCCTGAAAGAGAAGCATCGGGACTGATTAACCCGCTTGCCTGACGGTGCCTCAATCAGGCAAAAAAAACGGCCTCTGTTCGCAGCGGCCGTTTTATTCGTGTGTGTGGTCAGAATTACAGCAGAGGGGAAAGTGCCCTGCTTTTCTCCTCACGTGTTACTTGTTGCGTAACATCGCTTCGATGAATTCTTTCCAGTTCCCCATTTCGGTGTCAATCATAGAACCCTCTCTTATTGTAGTGGCAATATTACGCCTTTTTTTTCGCCTGGTGAATACGTTTACACCTGTCATTACTATCGGCAAAGGCGACAAAAAGCTGAGTATTTTCTGATTTGCTGGCTGACGCACACTTCAGCAAGGGCCTAAGCTGACAGGTTTTAATGCGGTTTTGACCAGGACGTAGCCTAAAAATCACAATTAAGGAAATTCTTAATTCCGAAATGATAAACCGCGAAATCATTAGAGGCAAAACTGAAACCGTTTACCCCCGACGGGAAACGCCTCTGTGCAGGGTATTTTTCGATACAGGCGCGATCGGGCGGATGCTGCATCAGATCACACTATGGTAAACTCCAGAGCTAATTTTAATGACAGGAGCAGGCGATGAGCGCGCAGTGGGTCATGTTTGGGATTAAAAATTGCGACACGATTAAAAAAGCACGTCGCTGTTTAGAGGCGGCGGGCGTGGACTATCGCTTCCATGATTATCGTGCTGACGGCCTGACCGGTGACCAGCTGCAGCAGTTTATCGACGTACTGGGCTATCAGGATCTGCTCAACACGCGCGGCACGACCTGGCGTAAGCTACCCGAGGCAGAGCGCGAGGCCATCACCGATGCCGCCAGTGCAAAAGCGCTGATGCTGGCCCAGCCTGCTATCATCAAGCGCCCTGTCCTGCGCGCACCCGACGGCTCGCTGCTGCTGGGCTTCAGCGAATCTCTTTACCAGAATCGTCTTCAGGAGAAGTCATAATATGTTTTGTCCGGTCATTGAGCTGACGCAGCAGCTTATTCGTCGCCCTTCTCTCAGCCCCGATGACGCCGGATGTCAGGCGCTGCTGATCGCACGCCTGGAAGCGATAGGTTTCCACATCGAAACCATGAACATCAACGACACGCTGAATTTCTGGGCCACGCGCGGCGAAGGCGAAACCCTGGCGTTTGCCGGCCACACCGATATTGTTCCCCCGGGCGATGCCAGCCGCTGGATTAATCCCCCGTTTGAACCCACCATCCGCGACGGCATGCTGTTTGGGCGCGGTGCAGCAGATATGAAAGGATCGCTGGCCGCCATGGTTGTTGCCGCCGAGCGGTTTGTCGCCGTTCATCCTCATCACAAGGGGCGTCTGGCCTTTTTAATTACGTCTGACGAAGAAGCCAGCGGCGCGAACGGAACGGTAAAAGTGGTTGAGCGCCTCATGGCGCGTAACGAGCGTCTGGATTATTGCCTGGTCGGAGAACCTTCCAGCAACGAAGTCGTGGGTGACGTCGTGAAAAATGGTCGTCGTGGCTCCATCACCGCGAACCTGACCGTGCATGGCGTACAGGGCCATGTAGCCTATCCCCAACTGGCGGATAATCCCGTGCACCGTGCTCTGCCGGCGCTTAACGAGCTGGTCGCCACGGAATGGGATCAGGGTAACGCCTTTTTCCCGGCCACCAGCATGCAGATCGCCAACATTCAGGCGGGAACCGGCAGTAACAACGTCATCCCCGGCGAGCTGTTTGTGCAGTTCAACTTCCGTTTCAGTACGGAACTCACCGATACCCTGATTCAGCAGCGTGTCGCAGAACTGCTGGACCGCCATCAGTTGCGTTACACCATTGAGTGGAAGCTTTCCGGCCAGCCATTCCTGACCTCACGCGGCAAGCTGGTTGATGCCGTGGTCAACGCCGTTACGCACTATAATGAAATTAAGCCGCAGTTGCAGACTTCTGGTGGAACCTCTGACGGACGTTTTATCGCTCGTATGGGCTCGCAGGTGGTGGAACTGGGTCCGGTGAATGCCACGATTCACAAAATTAACGAATGCGTGAAAGCATCAGACTTACAAATGCTGAGTCGGATGTATCAACGCATCATGGAACAATTGATCGCCTGACAGCGAGGGAAGGAGCGGGCCTATGGAGTTTATTAAAGATTACTGGTGGATCCTGGTGATCCTGCTGATGGTGGGCGTGTTAATGAACGTCTATAAAGATCTGAAACGCATCGATCATAAAAAATTTATGGATAACAAACCCGATCTCCCGCCTCATCGTGATTTCAACGACAAGTGGGACGAGGACGACAACTGGCCGAAGAAAAAATAACGGTCATGCGCCCCCGCCATCGCGAGGGCGCGCGGTTACATCATCATAATGACATCGTCATCGCCAGGTTTTGCCCCGCCTGAGGCTTCATCGAAGTAACGTTTCGGCACGGTATACTGCAAATGATGCAGCGCAAAATCCATGCTGCGCTGATCGATGGCATGCGCCAAATCCTCTACGATATTCAGCGTGACATCACCGCCCAGCGCGGTTAAACGCTGTTCCGCCTGTTGCGCCTGCATCAGCGGGATATGGTCATCATAATCACCATGGATCAGATGCACGGTAGTCCGCGTGCTGGCCTTTTCCGGTAGCGTCACAAAGCGACCGCTAAAGGCAACCGCCCGGCCAGCCAGATCGTCGTGGGCTTTGATGCCTTCCAGCACCATGCTGGCCCCCTGTGAAAACCCCACCAGTGCCGTGGCTTCGGGACGCACCCCGCTTTTCTGCTGCCAGTGACGCACCGACTCGACAAACTGCGGCATGCTGCTGTCTACACAGGCCTGCTCGCTTTTATCATGCAGGCCGGCTTCGTTAAACCATTGACCGCCCGGCCCCGGCGATCCCACCGACACCACCAGCGCCGCCGGAAACGTTTTAGCAAACCAGCTGCCAATTTGACCCATCGCGTCGGGATTGTCCCCCACGGCATGATAAAGCAGAAAGAGCTGGGCAGCCTGAGTGGGCTGCTGAACAATTACATATTTCAGTGTCATATCGACCTCCTGCGACTACTCTACGCCCCCGGGCGCAGGATGATAGTGGGAATATTTGAATGTCTTGGTGGATTTATTGCAATTGCTCACGCAACGCTTCGCCTTCTCTGCCGGGTAACGCCAGTAGCGCAGCGGCGGCTTCAGCGCGTAAGGCCGTAATCAGCATCTTGCGTCCGTTGAGCCGGGCAGACTGAGCCAGTTCAGCCAGGCTGGTGTCGGCGTTCACCGCCTGTCGCAGGAGCGGCAAAGGCTGCTGGCTGATGCCAACCAGCCGCTGAAGTACCGCCAGGCTTGCTTCCAGCGGGCGTTGCGCCCAGGCAAAACCGGCGGCCAGCCAGGCATCGCGCCGGGTAAACGCGTGGTCACAGGCTGCCGGTAGCGGCAGGTCCAGCGGAATGTGCGGTCTGAGCAGCGGCCAGTCACGGGCCAGGCTTCCCTCCGCCTTCTGCTGCAGCGCTTTGCCGGCCGTCGTCAGCCCCAGCACGGCCATCGCCGCATAACAACCGCTGCTGGCTTCTCGCTGACTGCCAATTCGCGCCAGCGTAAAGCCACAGGCTTGCCAGAAAGCCCAGAGAGGTTCAGTGTAGCCAAAGCTGACCGAGAGGTAATCATATCCGGCAGCATCCGCGCAGGCGGCGGCCACCAGCTGCTTACCGATTCCCCGGCGGCGCGCAGGTGCGGCAATGGCAATCCGGCTAATTCGCAAGGCGCGCAGCGTGGCGGCTTCCGTCAGCCCGGCGTGCGCGGCCAGCGACTGCGCCACCAGATTACCGCGAGGCCGCCTGTGGCCCGCCCATACCGCTTGCGCCAGTTCATCCGTCAGCCCGCCCTCTTCTACCAGCCATAGCGCGCCCTGTAGCGCCGGAACCTCGCCCGCCAGCCAAAGATGCATGCCTGGCGCATCCAACAGGCGACGCAGATCCAGCGGTGAGGTGCGGTAATGCGCACTGGTCAGCAGTTGGTAAGCCGCCTGCTGGGAGGCGAAATCAGACGCCTCTGCTCGCCGGGGCGCACGCTCCTCCAGAGACGGGGTTTCAGCGGCATCCCCAAACAGCAGAGCCTGGTTGAGCCAGTGTTCCAGGGGATCGTGGCGAGCCCAGCGTAACGGTTCGTCCAGCGTAAAGTAGCGCACCTGCTGCAGCTCAGCGCAGAACTTGAGCATAAAGCCACGGCCGCTGCCTTCGTAACCCTGAATGGTCGTTACCAGCAATACGCGCGGGAAACGTGCTACCAGCGCATGGAGCAGCGGAGCGGGAATGGCCGCGGCTTCATCCACGATGAGCCAGTCAAACTCGGGCTGGTCGGGCAGCGCCAGAATCGCATCCGGTGCCATAAACCGATAATGTTCTCCGGCGAAAGAGGCTAACACTGTGGTGGTAATTTTTGCCGGCGCGGTTACCAGGCAGCGCGTATTCTGTCGCGCCAGCATGCCTGCGAGCGCCGATTTGCCTCTGCCGCGCGCGGCGGTGATGACCGCCACGCCAGCGGAAAAATGCGTCAGCTCTTGCAGAATGCTTTGCTGCTGACTCGCGGCCTGACAGTGCCAGGCCGGCCGTGACGACCAGTTGGGCAGCGCGAGCGGCTGCGGCTGCTGATGCAACAGCGCCTGCTGATCGTCTTCCGTCAGGCGTTGCAGGTGATGGACAAAATGGCGCGTGGCAATCGGCTCGCTGACATCAGCCCAGCGCAGGCTGTCCGCATCGGGCTGCTGCGCCCAGCGCGCCCAGGGGGGCACTAACAGAAGCAGCCAGCTACCGGCCGTCAGCGTTCCGGCCAGCGCCGCCAGCGCCTCGGCATGGAACCCCTGACGGGCATCAAACACGGCATGATGGAATTCACGCCCCAGCAGCGTACGAAATGCGGTCGGGGCGCAGTGCGTGCCGGTTTCCGGCGGGTTATCGCTCAGCCACAGCCAGTCGCCTTCCAGCGTCTGGCTCCATGAGAGCGCGGTGTCCCGGCACCAGTCGGCTTCGCCGCCGATCACGGCCAGCCGCCGTATACCGGCGGCCTGCATGGCGCAGGTCGCTGCTTTCAGGTTCATCCTTTAAGAGCAAAGGTGTCGCACTGGCCAGGGTTACCGCTGTCGAATCCGCGTTTGAACCAGGTATACCGCTGCGCGGACGTACCATGCGTAAAGCTGTCCGGCACAACCCGGCCCTGGGTTTTCTGCTGCAGACGATCGTCACCAATGGCTTCGGCTGCGTTTAACGCTTCCTGTAAATCCCCCACTTCGAGGATTTTTTCCTGTTCCATATAGTGGCCCCAGACGCCCGCAAAGCAGTCGGCCTGAAGCTCCATTTTCACGGACAGTTGATTAATCTGAGTCTGGCTGGCCCCCTGCTGCATCTGACGTACCCGGGGTTCAATGCCCAGCAACTTCTGCACATGGTGGCCGACTTCATGCGCAATGACATAGCCCTGGGCAAAATCGCCACCTGCCCCAAGCTTGTTTTTCATTTCGTCATAGAATGACAGATCGATATAAACAGTCTGGTCTGCCGGGCAGTAAAAGGGCCCCATAACAGACTGTCCGGTGCCGCAGCCGGTGCGCGTAGCGCCGCGATACATCACCAGCTTCGGCGGCGTATACTGTTTGTTCATCTGTTTGAACAACTTGTCCCAGGTGTCTTCGGTTGTCGCCAGCATGACCGACGTAAACTTTGCCGCCTCATCCTGATTCGGGTTGGCGGTGCGCTGCTGCTGCTGTTGGTTGCCCGATGTCACCTCGCCCCCGGTCAGCAACGGGGTCAGGTCATAACCGTAATAACCCGCCACCGCGACCAGAATCAGCATGATAATGCCCGCCTTGCCGCGTGGCAGAGGAATGCGTCCTCCCCGGTTACCGGATGACTGATTACGGCGATCTTCGACATTGTCGCTTTCGCGACGTCCTTGCCAGCGCATGGTTTTTGCTCCCTGTGGCGTATTAACTCAGATGGCATGATTTTAGATGCGTGACGGCGCAATCACCAGCTTTACACCAAAATGAAAAAGGAGAGCCTGCGCTCTCCTTTTCGTGACCTGCTGAGCGTTACTCAGTCAAGTTTGACGCCCAGGCGACGGGCTACCGCTTCATAGGCTTCAATCAGGCCACCCAGGCTCTGACGGAAACGGTCTTTGTCCATTTTATCCAGGGTTTCTTTGTCCCACAGGCGCGCACCATCGGGTGAGAATTCGTCCCCCAGTACCACTTCGCCGTTGAACAGGCCAAACTCCAGCTTGAAGTCCACCAGAATCAAACCTGCCTTATCAAACAGGTTGCTCAGTACGTCGTTGGCTTTATAGGTCAGCTCACGCATACGGGCCAGATTCTCTTTGCTGACCCAACCAAAGGTTTCGCAGTAAGATTCGTTAACCATCGGATCGTGTTTAGCATCGTCCTTCAGGAACAGGTCGAACAGCGGCGGGTTCAGCACAATCCCTTCTTCGACGCCAAGACGCTTCACCAGCGAACCGGCCGCACGGTTACGGATTACGCACTCGACCGGGACCATGTCCAGCTTTTTCACCAGCGCTTCGTTATCTGACAGCAGGGCTTCCATCTGTGTCGGGATGCCCGCTTCCTGCAGCTTCGTCATGATGAAATGGTTGAACTTGTTATTCACCATGCCCTTGCGATCAAACTGCTCAATGCGGGCGCCGTCGCCTGCTGATGTATCGTTGCGGAATTCAAGTATCAGCAGATCCGGGTTATCGGTGCTGTATACGGTTTTCGCTTTACCGCGATACAACTCAGCTCGCTTTTGCATCTTATTTAACTCCAAACATGAAAGATCCGGTTCTGAGGCAGGCATTTTGCGTTGATTGCCGTGACGCAATCGATTACCTCGTCTCGCGCTATTATGCCAAAAAACGAAATAAAAAGGCCGGAGAATCTCCGGCCTGGGGTAATTTTTTATTTGTTCATTGCGGCCTGGAACACTGCCACGAGCGCGTCGTTTTGCGCCTGCGTCAGCACATGGCCTTTAGGATCAATAAATTGCAGGCTCGTACGATTGTCGAGGTCGCCAACCTGAACCTTGTAATCGCCGTTTGGCAACTCAGGATCTTTGGCGCCCACGCTGTCCCAGGTGCTGCTGCCCGGCGCTTTGTAGGTCACTTTCATGCTGCCGGTTGAGCGCGTGCTGTCGGTGACGTCCATTCCTACACGGCTCATGGCCGCAGGCAGACGCTGCCAGGCAACATTGAACGGCGTGCGTAACACCAACATAGGCAGGCCGGTGTCGTCGGCACCGCTTTGCACATCAATCGCACCACTGACGCGGCCGGCGGCAGCGTTTTCATTCGCGGTGGCGATCTTGTCCATCCCTGCGGCGATGTCGTTCAGCATCTGCGCGGTATAACGCTGAATCTGCACTGGCGAGGTCACGCTGTTGCCTTCCTGCTGCAGCTCCAGCAGACGGACGGTCAGGACCTGCTGATAACTCTGCGACTGAACGCTGATTTGGTAACGACCACGGTACTGCTTATCTTCGTCTGCACGGTTCCACTGTACCCAGTCGGTGGTCAGCTGTTGTCCGGCGTCATTACGTGAAGCGATCGGGAAGTTATTAGACTGGACGACACCCACAACCTGCGACCAAATCGATCCCCGGCTGTTATCAAACATCAGCACACCAGTGTTATTACTGAACTGGGCGCGTGAGCCGTTCATCAGAGCCAGAGGCTGGGCCGGTGGACGAATATCCAGCTGCTTGCCAACCGGTGCTTTGCTGGTTGAAGGCGGAATATCGTATTCCCCGTTCTGGACAGGCAGAATCATGCCCGACGGTGCCTTCAGCTCCCGCAGACCACTGGCCTGCAGGTAGGACTCATCACCGCTGACCTGGCGTTTGTAACGCTGATCGTTCGAACAGGCCGACAATAGCATCAGGGTGGAAAGCCCCACCACTGTTGCAATCGTTGACCGCTTTACTGAGTAATTCATTCAAACTCCCTAAATTATCGCAAACCCGCTTTCACCAGCGCCTGCTCCACTTTCGGCTGTGCAACCGCAGTCAGTGGTGTCATTGGCAGACGCAGCGTGTCATTAGCGATTAATCCTAGCTGTTTTGCCGCCCATTTAACCGGGATTGGATTAGGTTCACAGAAAAGCGTCTGGTGCAGGTGCATCAGACGCTGATTGAGACGGCGAGCTTCAACGAAATTACCCTGCTGTGCGAGCCTGCACAGCTCGGCCATTTCGCGTGCTGCTATGTTAGCCGTCACCGAAATGACGCCTTTGCCGCCCAGTTGCATAAAGTCCAGTGCGCTGGCATCGTCGCCGCTCACCAGGATGAACTCATCATTAACAAGCTCTTGGATCTGGCTGACACGGGATAAGTTCCCCGTTGCCTCTTTGATTCCGATAATATTTTTGATTTCGGCGAGGCGGGCAACGGTTTCCGGCAACATATCACAGCCGGTGCGCGAAGGTACGTTATACAGCATTTGTGGCAGGCTGGTACTGTCGGCAATCGCTTTAAAGTGCTGAAACAGACCTTCCTGCGTGGGGCGGTTATAGTAAGGTGTGACGGTGAGGCAGCCAATAACGCCAGAATTTTCAAAGCGTTTGGTTAGAGAGATGCCTTCAGCGGTGGCATTCGCACCGGTTCCGGCAATCACGGGAATACGCCCATCCGCCAGTTCCAGGGTTTGCAGCACGACATCACCATGTTCGTCATGGCTCAGCGTGGCAGACTCGCCGGTGGTGCCGACGGAAACGATCGCCGCCGTACCGCTGGCGACATGGTAATCAATCAGTTTTCTCAAACTCGCACGGCAGACATTACCTTTGTCATCCATCGGCGTAACGAGTGCAACAATACTTCCCGTAAACATTGGCGATCCCCTCGACAAACAAGTGCTTCATGGTACGTTTTACACTTAGGGAAAAGCAAGCAAGCTCCGCTATTCCCGCGCTTGTCAGCAGTTTTTTTTATGTTTACCTTATGGTTATTAGCAAATGCACAGGGAATCCTATTTTGCAGCAATCTCAACCCCACCACTTGGTGATCACCGCACTGGGTGTTGACCGCCCGGGTATCGTCAATACGATTACCCGTCACGTCAGCAGTTGCGGTTGCAACATTGAAGACAGTCGCCTTGCCATGCTTGGGGATGAATTCACGTTCATTATGCTGCTGTCCGGTAGCTGGAACGCCATTACGCTGATTGAGTCAACGCTGCCGCTTAAAGGCGCAGAGCTGGAGCTGCTCATCGTGATGAAACGCACCCATGCGACCGCCCGCCCTCCGATGCCGGATACGGCGTTTATTCAGGTCGAAGTCGCTGACTCACCGCATATTATTGAGCGCTTTACGGATTTAACGGACAAGCACCTGATGAACATCGCTGAACTGGTGTCACGCATTCAGCCAGCCCAGCACGACAGGCCCGCTACGCTCTATATTCAGATGACGGCGCACAGCCCGACGCGGAGCGATGGTCCGGCCTTTGAACAGGCCTTTAATGAATTATGCCAGGAGCTTAACGCGCAGGGTTCGTTGCGTCTCTACAGCCTGAGCGATGCCGATAATCGTGAACTGGCCGCACCTGGCAGGTAAAGACGAGCGCCCCCGTGACTGTTCTGCTACGTTAAAAGTGCAGTCAGGTGAGGAATACGTCTGAAACAGATAATTTTCCATTTGGCAGTTTCTCGCCTCTTGGTGTATTAACCACAGCATGAACTCAAAATGGAGAGATGTGATGAATCCACTGAAAGCCGGTGATACCGCACCGAAATTTAGCTTGCCCGATCAGGATGGCGAACAAGTAAATTTAGCCGACTTCCAGGGGCAGCGTGTTCTGGTCTATTTCTATCCAAAAGCCATGACGCCGGGTTGTACCGTGCAGGCATGCGGTCTGCGTGACAACATGGATGAGCTGAAAAAAGCTGGCGTCGAGGTGCTGGGGATCAGCACGGATAAACCCGAAAAGCTGTCACGTTTTGCAGAAAAAGAGCTGCTTAACTTCACGCTGCTGTCGGACCAGGAGCATCAGGTTTGCGAGCAGTTTGGCGTCTGGGGTGAAAAAACCTTTATGGGGAAAACCTACGACGGCATTCATCGCATCAGTTTCCTGGTGGATGCGAATGGCAAAATCGAAAAGGTGTTCGACGATTTCAAAACGTCAAACCACCACGACATCGTGATGGACTATCTCAAGTCAGCCTGATGTCTTCAGGGCGCGGCATCGTCCGCGCCCTGAACGTTTAGCGACTCAGCGTTTCATCCAGCGGGGCTTCAGGCCACGCGTGCACCACCGCCTTGACCAGGGTGGCGAGCGGAATCGCAAAAAACACGCCCCAGAATCCCCACATTCCGCCAAAGATCACCACTGACAAGATGATCACCAGCGGATGCAGATTGACCGCTTCTGAGAACAAAATCGGCACCAGCACATTGCCGTCAAGTGCCTGAATCACCAGATAGACGGTTAACAGCGTCCAGAACTCGCTATCAAGCCCCCACTGAAACAACCCTACGCCAATAACCGGAATGGTGACCAGCATCGCGCCGATATAGGGGATCAGAACCGAAACCCCCACTAATACGGCCAGCAAAAGCGAGTAGTTAAGGCCGAGGAACATGAAAGCCAGCCAGCTGGCGATCCCGACCACCACCATTTCCAGCACCTTGCCGCGAATGTAATTAGTAATTTGCTGATTCATCTCCTGCCACACTTCCCCTGCCAGCCCGCGATTGCGCGGCAGCACGCGCCGAACGGCGTTCAGCATCTGCTCTTTGTCCTTCAGCAGGAAGAACACCATGAGCGGCACCAGCACGAGATAAATCATCAGGGTCATCAAGCCTACCAGCGAGGCCAGGGAATATTTCACCAGCGAATCGCCTACCCCGCTAAGACGACCGCGCAGGTTTTCAACGATAACGTCAATGATGCCCGCATCGACCAACGCGGGAAAACGTCGGGGTAAACCCGCCGCATACAGATAGAGCTTGTTCAGCATGTTGGGCAGATCCCGCGTCAGGTTGATGCCCTGCTGCCAGGCGACGGGGGCGACAATCAAGACCAGAACCAGCAGAATCCCGGCAAACAGCACCAACACGATGCTGGTCGCCCAGCTCCGCGTACAGCCAATGCGTTGCAGCCGTACCGTCGGCCATTCAAGCAGGTAAGCGAGAACCAGCGCCACCAGCAAGGGCGCCAGCAACCCACTCAGAAAGAAAAGAATGCAGAATCCCGCCAGCAGAATTACCAGCAGGCCAATCGCCTGCGGATCGCTAAAACGGCGTTTGTACCATTGAATCAATAAAGCCAGCATGCCGTTGGGTCCATAACGTCAAAAAGGGCCATGATTGTACCGGATATTCTGGTGCGGGAAAGATGTGAAAAGCAGTCTGTGGCCTGACAGCTTTCGTTGACCGGGCGATGGCGGGCCTGCACGGCCCTGTTAACGGGAGTTTGAACCTGGCTGAGGCTGTCCACTGGCAGGCGAATCGCCACCGATTCTATTCACAGCGGGCCGAACGCCTTTCCGGCCCGCTGTCGGTCAATGTTCTGGGGTCAGGCTTCGTTTACCCAAATACGCATCTCCCCTTCTCCCCGGTTCGCCCAGCAGAACCAGGGGATAAACGTTAACGTCTGGCTCTGCGGTGCAGCCGGTGCGCGGTCGTAGTTCCACAGCGGCTGTTGCGCTGGCTCGTGGGCGGTCTTTTTCACCCCTTCAGCCTGGATTACTACCTTGTGCGCAAAGACGCCCTTCCCTTCAAAGGTGTTGAACGCCGCAGACGCGGGCAGCCATACATTGTGTAACTGCTCGCCGTTATCGGCCTGCTCCAGGCAGTAGACTATCGGCCCGCGCTGGACAGCCACCTTACCCGCCACATGACGCACGAGCGGATTACCGTACACCCGGCGCACCGGCATCGGAAGCGTTAGCGTGAGCGTGTCGCCCTCCTGCCAAATCCGTTCAATGTACAGGTAGCCTTTGCGGGCGCGATCCGTCACCACCTCACCGTTACAGCTCACCTGCGGCGCCTCGCACCAGTCAGGCAGTCGTAACGCCAGCGTATGTTTTACGGGCTGGGTGACATCCACAGAAATCGTGACCGTTTCCTCCCAGGGAAAGTTACCGCTGATACGGATACCCAACGTGCGATCGCCGACGGGCACATCAACCCGGTTGCCGACGTAGAGATTGATAAAGAGCGCATTCTCGTGCGGCGTATAGATATAGTGACCGAGCGAGGTCAGTAAACGCGCGATGTTTGGTGGGCAACAGGCACAGCCAAACCAGCGCTGGCGCACTGGTTTCACATGATCGTAAAGATGGTTGAAATGCAGGGTTTTCGGCTGCACCTCCAGTGGATTGACGTAGAAGAAATGTTTCCCGTCCAGCGCCATACCGCCCAGTACCGTATTATACAGCGCGCGCTCCATTACGTCGGCGTACTGGCTGTCGGCTTCCATTTCCAGCATACGTCTGGCAAACATCATCAGGCCAATGGACGCGCAGCTTTCGGCATATACCGTGTCATTGGGTAAATCATAATCGCTGCTGAACGCCTCACCGCTGCTTTGGGAGCCGATTCCGCCGGTAATATAAAGCTGCCGCTGAGCCATGTTGTGCCACAGCCGCAGGCAGTCCTGACGCTTTCCTTCGTCCTGACTCAGACGCGCGAGGTGCGCTACGCCGGTCATCAGATAAACAAACCGCACCGCGTGGCCCACTGCGTGCTGCTGTTCGGCAAGAGGCTGATGCGCCTGGCTGTAAACCTTGTCCTTCACCATCCATGCCGGGCCATAGGTATGCCAGTAGGAAGTCTGACCGCGTTTCTCGTACTCAATATCATAGAAGTGAGGCTGGGTGCCGCGCTGCGTGACAAACGTATTCACCAGCGCCAGATAGCGTGGTTGCTGAGTCACTTCATACAACCGCATCAGCGCCAGCTCGATCTCGGGATGGCCAGGATAACCGTGCAGCTGATGCTCCTCAGGGCCAAACACGCTGTCGATATGGTCGGCGAGCCTGCACACCACCTCCAGTAAACGGCGTTTGCCGGTCGCCTGGTAAAATGCCACGCCCGCCTCAATCATGTGCCCGGCGCAGTAAAGCTCGTGGCACTCGGCAAGGTTGGTCCAACGATCTTGCGGCGCTTTCACGGTGAAGTAAGTGTTGAGATAGCCATCCTCGCACTGCGCCGCCGCGATCAGCTCAATCACCTCATCGGCCGTTTTCTCCAGTTCCGCGTCAGGCTTCTGGCAAAGCGACCAGGCCACCGCCTCCAGCCATTTCGCTACATCGCTGTCCTGAAACACCATGCCATAGAATTCCCCGTCCTGCTGGCCAGCCGCGATGCGAAAGTTTTCGATGGCATGGCTGGGATCGGCTTCTTCGATCCGATCGTTAAGCGCCTCCCACTGATAAGGAATCACCACCTCCCGCACCAGTTGTTGATACTTACCGAGAAACGGATCGTGGATAGTCAGCTTATGCAGATCGACTTCATTGACAGACATCTTACTCTCCTCAAGACGGAACATGGCGAATACGCAGGTCGTGGGCGATCTGCGCCATCATCGGGTTAGTGAGCTTGCAGGCGCGGATGGTGAATGCCAGCAACAGGTGGAACAGCGCCGGTAACAGGGTTTCCGTGGCGGTAATACCGTGCAGGGAGGCAGCCGTCTGATTGCCGATCCCCGGCTTATAAGCCACGATGACAAACAGCAGGCTGATAATGACGGCGCTGGAGGCCCAGGCAAGCTTGATAAAGAACAGGTTAAACGCGAAATTCATGCCCGACGAGCGGACACCGTTTTTCCATTCGCCGTAGTCATCAGCAAAGGCCATCAGGGCAAAATGCAGCGGCAAAGTGAACCCAAGGATGATGCCATTACTGAGGATCACCACCAGCCACAATATCTGCCATGACGGCCCGACCGGCAGGAACCACATCATGACTGCAAGTGCGGCCAGCACAAGGTTGGTCCAGTAATACAGCCGGACGGTGTCAATGCGCCTGGAAAGCGGGTTCACGATCACCGATCCCACAATGGAGGCTAACGTCACCATGGTAAAAAACAGCGACGTGAAAGCCGTGCTGCCCTGTAACACATAGGTAATGAAGTACATGTAGCCGCCGCCGCGAATGTTAAACACGTTAATCAGCAAAAAAGACATCACCAGCATCAGCAACAGCTGATCGTTTTTGCGTAGCCCGGCCAGATGCTCACGCAGGGTAAATTTGCCCAGGCTGTCCAGCGGTACGCGCTCGCGGACCCAAAAGAAGCAACACAGGAACATCACGACCGCCAGAGCGCACAGGATACCGACGCCAGACTGATAGCCCAGGGCCGCATTCCCCTTACCCAACACCGCGACCAGCCACGGCAGCCCTACCGAAACCAGAAACCCGGCCACCCCGCACAATACAAAGCGCCATGACTGGCAGGCCAGCACTTCTGTGTGGCGGGTGGTCATGGTGTTGATCAGCGCGCAATAGGGCACGTTGATGGCGGTATAGCTGACAGAGAGCAGCAGATAGGTGGCAAACGCCCAAACAATTTTCATGTCCATGCTGACGGCGGGCACGGTGAACGTCAGCGCACCAATGAGGCCAAGGGGAACTGCCACCCAGAGCTGCCACGGGCGGAAGCGCCCCCAACGGCTATGGGTTCTGTCGGCAATGACGCCCATCACCGGATCGGAGACCGCGTCAAACACGCGCAGCACCATAAACAGGGTGCCGACCAGCGCGGGCGTTAAGCCAAACACATCGGTGTAGAAAAACGTCAGGAAGTTGGTGATCAGGCAGGTGATCACCGTGCCGCCGGCGTCACCCAAGCCGTAACCTATTTTCTCTCGCAGGGACAGCGCACTCTGCGTAGCCGACGGGCTAAGATCGGCCTGAGCGATAGTCGTAGAAGTCATTTAAAATGCCTCATGCAGGACAGAGAGGATTGCCCGCTTTATGCCGGGCTTATTGGTGTTTTAGCGCTTAACCCGATTTATTTTGTCAGGAATCCGTTCACCAACAAGAGCACAAAAAAGTATAAAAACGGGGTAATTCCGACCTGTGAAGCAAAGTGTGAACTGGATCAGGTACATGTCTTTTTTTTAGTTAATAATCAGAGAGAAAGACATCAATTACCTCTGTAGCAGCGGGAAAATGAATAACGATGTTCGAATTATCCATAACGTTTCCGATACAGGTGCAAAATGGCGGGCTGTTTATTTCGCGCGGCGTGGGAACCCATCCTGCACGCAGGCTGACCTCCTGGGAGATCATTTTCGTTGAACGCGGGCAGTTAACGATTCGGGAGGATGGCGAGCTGTTCAGCGTGCAGGCGGGCGAAAGCCTGCTGCTGAGGCCAGGGCATTTGCATGTGGGAGAAGGGATTTTTCCGGCCGATCTGAAATTTTACTGGCTGCATTTTGACTGGCAGAAACAGCCTGAGCAGCATGGCTTACACCAGGCACTGCTCCACCTTCCCCAGCATACGCGCGTTGGCGATCCGGCCTATATCATCGCCCTGTTCCGGCAGTTCCTCAGCGAGCAGGAAAACATTCACCGCAGCGTCGCGCTGGAATGTATTTTACTGCTTATACTGCAGCAGCTCGCGGCTCCGGCGCTGCACGAGGATGTTGTCGACAGCCCCGGCGTTGACCTGGCCTGGAAAGCCAATCAGCTTATTCGCACGCAGTATCACCTGGCGCTTTCAACCTCCACGCTGGCGAAAACGCTGCATTGCAATGCCGATTATCTGGGACGTGTTTACCGGCGCGTGTTTCGCCTGACGCTGACGGAAGCCCTTCACCGGCAGCGCGTATTAATGGCAGAAAAGCTGCTGATCGGCGATAAGCTGCCCTTAACCGAGGTAGCGCGTCAGTGTGGGTTCAATGATGTGGGCTATTTCCGTCAGATATTCCGTAAGCATACAGGCTTAACACCTGCCAGCTGGAAGCGACGCTACTGCCGCGAGCATATCAATTCCTGATGGCTCGCCCGGATTGCCGGGCGGGCCAGAAACCGTTAGCGCACAGTCTTGATCAAGAGGCTTTTACGCGTTTGGCAACCACGGTGCAGTTGCGACCGCTGTTCTTAGCCTGATACAGGGCATCGTCAGCCCGCTTCAGGCTGCTTTCCAGCGGCGGCCGCCGGGCATCCCACTCAGCTACGCCGATGGAAATCGTGATATGGCCGACCGCCTCGATAGCGTTATCCGCGATGCTGATGCGAATGCGCTCGGCCGTCGCCTCAGCCTCTTTCAGAGGCGTGTTAGGCAACAGCATTAAAAACTCTTCACCACCGTTACGGCAGACCACATCCGACTGCCGGGCGCTCTGTCGTAGCGTCTGCGCCACCTGCCGAATCACCCGATCGCCGACGTCGTGTCCCCAGTTGTCATTGACGCTTTTGAAATGATCGATATCCAGGGCGAGCACGGCAAAAGGCTGGCGCATCGTCTGGTAGTAATCGAGTACCGCGTTAAGCCCGCGGCGGTTGAGTAACAGCGTTAGCGAATCGGTCTGCGCTTCCGAACTCAGCCGACCAATTTTGTCCTGTACCAGCCCAATACCGGTTAACAGCGCCCGTTTAACCTGGGCGGCCTCAAAGTACCATGCCCGAATGCCGCCAATTTCGTAGGTGGCGCTTGAGGCATCAATCTTGCTGGCCTTGCGGGCCAGTTGCCAGAGCGGCATGGCAATCATCCGTGCCAGAATGACCGCCACCAGCAAGGTCAGTAAGGCAAAGGGCACTGAATGCTTCAGGACTTTCAGGAGCAACCCCGACAGCGGTTGCAGCGTGACGTCAACAGGTTTCAACGCCACCACCATCCAGCCCGTCGTGGGGACGATGGCGTAGCCGGCCAGCCGGGTCGGTTTGTCGGGCTCAGTTAAGACCAGCGAGCCGTTATCTTTTTCCTGACGTTCCCGATCGCTCATCAGTGGCGACATGGTTTTGCCCACCATCTGGCGGTTCTGGTGATACAGCACCTGATTATCGCCGTCGAGAACAAATACGCTGGTGCCGTCGCGATAAAACTGTTCACCCAGCAGCGCATTCAGAATACTTTTCTTTTTCAGGTAAATCGTCCCGCCAATATAGCCCAGATAGCGTCCCTGGTTATTCCAGATGGGCCATGAGACAAAAATCAGCAGGTTATTGGCGGCAGAGAGTGTCGGTCTGCTAATCAGCGGTTGCCGGGTCTGCAGCGCTTCGCGGGCCGCATCGCTGGTCAGATGCATCCCGGTTAAGGTCAGCGATTCGGGAGATATTGCGCGCACCGTACCCGTTTCATCCACCACGGCGACCGAGTTAAAACTGTCGGTCTGCTCACGTAGACGGTTCACTTCCGCTTTGAGCAGTGCCTCATTATTGAAATCTTTTCCCAGTAAATTAGCACTGAAGTGCAACTGGGACTGCGCCAGCCGGAAAAAGACTTCGCTGGTGGAGGCCAGTTTGGCAGCGTAAGCGCGGTTGGCTTCCAGGGTGCTGTCGATCAGCACCATGCGTTGCACACGCCAGGTTGCATATAAATTATTGGCAAGCGTGATGACTATGCTGGCAATAACCAGCAGCGCAATAAGCGTGCGTAAGTCCGCCCGGGGACGGAAATTTATGAGCATGGCGGGAACGCCACAGTGCAAAGATTCATTTTGCTGTGCCTGACTCTGTTGTTTTTATCGTGATTGCGGTCCTACAGCGTGTAAGTTTACACGCTGTAGGACAATTTGAGCAGGTTTAAGCGCGGCATTAACCAAAAAGTCAGCCCGTATGGCTTTTAATCGATTAACCCGTTTTGATCATAAAAGGGCCAGGGGCCATCATAGTCTCCAATCGCACACTGATGCGTGGTCATTCCCTGCTGCGGATGCCAGCGATGCAGTAAAAATCCTGCCGGTTCCAGCATGAAGTTTGCCGGGCCATCCGGTTGCAGATCCAGCGCAACCTGATGAGATACGCCGGGGGCAATGCAGGCCAGCGTACCGGCAAAGCGGGTCTGAATCGCGCGGTGTACATGGCCACACAGCACACGTTCGACCTGCGGATGACGACTGACGATCGCCGCCAGCGCATCAGGGGCGCGTAAACGCTGGCGATCCATATGATCGATACCGCAGACAAAGGGCGGGTGATGCAGCATCACCAGCGCGGGGCTGTCCGGTGACGCGGTCAGTGCGGCATCCAGCCAGTCAAGCTGCTGTTCATCAAGCTCGCCCCACGGCTGCTGCGGCACGCTGGAATCGAGCGCCAGTAGCTGAACCCCCTTAACCTCCCGTTGCCAGTTGAGCGTCGGGCCCTGTTGCAAATAGGGATGATCGGGAAACGCCGCCCGTAGCGCCTGGCGATCGTCATGATTTCCCGCCATCAGGTAAAACGGCAACGCCAGGGTGGCCAGCGCCTGCCGCAGCGTCTGATACTCTTCTGCCGTACCAAAATCCACCAGGTCGCCGGTTATGACCACCGCATCGGGCCGGGGCGTCAGGCCATTCAGGGTTGCGATCGCCCGTAACAGGGCATTATACGTATCGACTTTTTTATACGACAGACGACCGTGCGCTTTAATATGCAAGTCGCTGATTTGAGCAATCAGCACAGGTTTAACGGACAAACGTTGACTCCTTAAAGGGTAAATTCGAGTGCGGCCTGCTCAGCCAGCGACCAGCTCACTCGCTGCCCGGCGTGCCAGGTTTCCCGTGCGTGACGTTCAACCTGAATCGGCTTGTCCAGCCCGATATCAATCATCAGGCGTTGAGACGCGCCGAGAAAGGTGCTGGCAACAATGCAGCCGTGCTGCGCATAGCGGCCTTCGTCTGCCAGCAGCACATCCTCTGGTCGACAAAAACGCACCGGATGGCCTTGATCGTCACGTGCGATGCAGTTAATCGCGCCAACGAAATCCGCCACAAAACGCGAGGCCGGACGCTGATAGATGGCCTGCGGCGTATCGATCTGCACCAGGCGCCCCTGCTCCATGACGGCGATACGATCGCCAAGCGCCATAGCTTCCTGCTGATCGTGAGTGACATACACAGCGGTGATAGCCAGCTTTTTTAACAGGCCCCCGATTTCCAGACGCAGACGCTCACGCAGTTTGGCATCCAGCGCCGCCAGCGGTTCGTCAAACAGCAGCACTTTAGGCCGTGCCGCCAGCGCTCTTGCCAGCGCCACGCGCTGTTTCTGCCCGCCGGAGAGCTTGTCGATATGACGATGTGCCAGTGACGTGAGATCGACCAGTTCCAGCATCTCGTTGACCCGGGCCTCACGCTCGTGGCGCGGAATGCCCTGCACTTTCAGCCCATAGGCTACGTTCTGCGCCACGTTAAGCGTGGGAAACAGGGCGTAGTTTTGAAACACCATTCCTACGTTACGCTTCTCAATAGGCAGGTCGGTCACGTTGCGATCGTCAAACCAGACTTCACCCGGCGCGTCAGTGCTCTCCAGCCCGCTGATAATGCGCAACGTTGTCGTTTTGCCACAGCCGGACGGGCCCAGCAGAACCAGGGTTTCCCCTGCGCGTACGCTAAGATCCAGTGGGTGCAGCGCCTGATGGTGATGAAAGCGACGCGCACAGCCGCGTAGCGTGACGTTAACCGCATCAACAATCATGCTTTTTCCTCCCTTGGTTGTTGGCGAGACTGGCGTTCAAGCCAGTGATTACAGGCGTTGAGCATCAACAGCAGCGGTAGAATCATTAAAATAAAGATCAGGGTATAAGCAGAACCGACTTCCAGCCGCATCGAGGCGTAGCTATCGGCCAGGCCCACTGGCAGGGTTTTGGTCAGTGGCGTATGCAACATCCAGGTGATATTAAATTCGCCTACCGATAACGTAATTACCATAAAGGCCCCGGCGAGAATGCCGTTGCGGCAGTTGGGAACCACCACGGTGAAAAAGCGACGCCAGAAGCCGGCCCCGAGGCTGGCGGCAGCCTCCTCCAGTCGGGGCAGCTGTATCGCCTGCATCACCGCCAGTACCGGGCGGATCATAAACGGCAGCGTAAAAAGGACGTGACCAATCAGGATAAACACCCAGCTGTCACGCAGGCTGCTGAACTGGCCATACAGCAGGATAATGCCCAGTGCGGTGGCCAGGCCCGGAAGCGCCACCGGCAACATCAGGCACTCTTCAATGCGCGATGCCCAGCGAGAGGGCGATTTCAGTAAGCCCCAGGCGGCCGGTACGCCGATCGCCACGTTGACGATCAAGCAGCTGACGGCAATGAGCAACGACAGCCAAAAGGTGTCGCTGTACATCTCCCAAACCTGCGCCACCCATTTCAGCGTCAGTCCGCTGCGCAGGCCAACAAAATAGTTCTGCGTCACGCCCGCCAGCATAGACAGGATCACCGGCACAATCATGAACAGTACAGTCAGTGTGGTGATCGCGACCTGCAGGTAAAACAGCCCACGGCGCTTCATGATGACGGCTCCTGTTTTGACTGGGTGAGTACGCGCGCCAGCATTAAGCCAGCCCAGGCGACAGCGCCCATGACCACCGATAACGCCGCCGCCGTGGCGAAGTTAGCGTAGTTGGTGAATTCGCCATAAATGGTCAGCGGCAGCACACTCAGGTCAGTTCCGAGGGTAAACGCGGTGCCAAATGCGCCCATACTGGTGGCAAAACACAGCGCACCGCTGGAGAGCAGTGCCGGTTTAAGTCCCGGCACAATCACATCCCAGATAATGCGCCACTGGCTGGCGCCTAACGAACGGGCGGCTTCTTCCAGCGAGCGATCCAGTTTTTCACTCGCGGCCACCAATGTCACAATGGCGCGCGGCAGCGAAAAGTAGAGATAACCAATAAACAGCCCGGTGAGTGAGTAGGCCAGCGTCCAGCGCTCATCAAACAGGCGCAGGCTGATCTGCGCCAGCACGCCCTGTCGTCCTGCCAGCATCACCACTAAAAACCCCACCACCACGCCGGGAAACGCCAGAGGAAAGGTCAGCAGTGCCAGCAGAGTGCCGCGTCCGGTGAAACGCTGGCGAGCGAGGAAGCACCCTACGACGGTGGCGATGACCAACGTCAGTAGCGTTACCGTCAGCGACAGCAGCACGGTATTCACCAGGCTTTGCAGATACTGCGGCTGGGTAATTACCGTCCAGTAGCCACTGTGATGTGTGCTGCGATCCGGCGTCATGCCCATCTGTAATAATCGGGCAAAAGGTAACAGCCAGAACGCGGCAAAAAACAGTAAGGCTGGCAGCAGCATCCATGGCCAGTTTGCCCCCTGCTCGCGTCGGCGTGACCGGTGGCGCGTTGCCACCGGTAAATCGCTGCGGGCGTCAGACGCTGCCATTACCGAATCTCACTCAGATAGCGGGCAGAGAAGGCTTTCTGTGCATCGGCCATCTGCTGATAGTCCACGGTATGCGCGCGCGCGTAATCACTGTCTGGCAGGAAGCGCTTTTTGGCCTCGGCAGACATGGCTGAAGGCCGTACCGGGCGCAGATAGGCATTGGCCCAGATGGCCTGGCCTTTATCCGACAGCACGTAGTCCATGACTTTTTTGCCGTTAGCGGCGTGCGGGGCGTTTTTCACCAGGCTGATGACATAAGGCACCGTGACCGTCCCTTCCTGCGGGATCACGAACACCACATTGGCATGATCTTTATATTTGGCGCGATAAGCGTTGAAGTCGTAATCCAGCAGAATGGGGATCTCGCCGGAGATCACCCGGGCATAGGCCGTCTGTTTCGGCACGACAGGCTTGTTCGCCTGCAACTTTTTAAACCAGGTCAGCGCGGGAGTGAAGTCCTGCATACTGCCGCCTTTGGCCTGATTCACCGCCACGGCGGCCACGTAACCCACAAACGCACTGGCCGGATCGAGATAGCCCACCATCCCTTTGTATTCTGGCTTCAGCAGATCGTCCCAGGATGTTGGAATGGGTGCACCGCCCAGCGCATCTACGTTGACCATAAAGCCCATCGTGCCGGAATGCAGCGCAACCCATTTCCCTTCCGGATCTTTCATGCCTGCCGGCACCTGATCCCAGTTGGCCGGCTTATAGTCAGCAATCACGCCTGCCTGAGCCGCCTGGATACCAAAGCTGACGCCGTAATACACCACGTCGGCAACGGGATTATCTTTCTCGGCGACCAGTTGAGCCAGCGCCTGCCCGGAGTTCTTGTTGTCCTGCGGCACCACAATGCCGGTATCTTTTTTGATGGCCTGAAGCTCGGTCGCCCAGTCTGCCCATTCAGGTGGACAGTTGTAGCAGATAGCATTCTCAGCAGCCTGCACCAGCTGGCTGGAAAATGCACAGGCGGTGAAGAGCGCCGCCCTGGCAAGCACTGTGATTTTATTGTGTGTAGACATGATGGTTCCCTGATGTTGACGAATGAAAGACTGCAGCGATGCTCTCGCCTGAACGCAACCAGTGGTCCAGCAGGCACGAGTCATCATGAGAGGGTTGAAGAAGCATATCGATGGCACAGGCACCTAACCGATCGCTGGGCTGTACCACGCTGGCCAGCGAGGGTGAAAGCTGTTCGCCTATAGCAATGCCGTCAAACCCCATGACCGACAGCTGGTGCGGGACCTGAATGCCGGCACGGGCGGCCGCGCCCAGCAGGCTGATCGCCAGGAGATCGTTACTGCAGATGACGGCGGTCAGTGGGTCCGGGCTGTTGATCAGCGGTAAAAGGGGCTCGAATCTGGATTGGGTATGGCTGGGCATATCAATTAGCGCCCTCGGGACAAATCCTGCCTGCTGCATCGCATCGCAATAGCCAAGATAACGCTGACGGGCACGATCCGACTGCAGCATCGGTCCCGCCGCCATCACGATATGCTGATGACCCAGCGCAATAAGGTGCGCCGTGGCTTCGGCCATTGCGCGGCGGTTATCGACATAGACACAGCGCCAGTTTTGCTGTTGCGGCACGTTATGCGCCA
The DNA here is from genome assembly GCF_000710035.2 of Pantoea ananatis LMG 2665. GTDB lineage: Bacteria > Pseudomonadota > Gammaproteobacteria > Enterobacterales > Enterobacteriaceae > Pantoea > Pantoea ananatis. Next base: position 961,795 of record NZ_JMJJ01000005.1, read on the forward strand.
GAACAAAGGGCATTCGCGCCTCTGCCAGCGGGGCTAATACGGTGCTGCTGTCCGCGTCGGAGACGGTCAGCACCATACCCGCGACGCGCTGGCGCAGCATATGTTCAATCATGGCGGCTTCACGCTCTGGCTGATAATCGGTCGTGGCCACCAGCAGGCCATAGCCCGCCAGACGCGCCTGTTGCTCCATAGCCTGAAGCTGCAAGGCAAACACCGGGTTACTGAGCGAAGGCAGCAAAACGCCCAGCGTCGTTGAGCTTTGCGTACGGAGCTGGCGCGCAATGTGGTTAGGTCTGAACCCCAGCAGCTCCGAGGCCTCCAGCACTTTTTTCAGCGTGCCGGGCTTAAGCAGATGGGGATCGGAAAAGGCACGCGCCGCGGTTGCTCGCGAAACGCCGGCCAGAACCGCCACGCTGATTAAATCACTCATTTCCCCCCCGGTTAATCGATAATGAGATCGATCTCATTGGCGCTTAACCTAACGGGGTTGTGTGACATCAACATCACGGGAAGATGACATTGCGGTGACAGCGGTTCACCACGTCGTCAATGCGCTGGCAGCACGACGAATGCCTTTTTCTGACTGCTGATACAGGGCGGTTGGGTTTAGCAAGCACCCGATAAGCCCGGAAGGGGCAATGCGTCGATCCCGGCTGCCATAACGCCATTTCATTCTTCCCTGGCTGTGGTTAAGATACGAAGACCGTAGCGCTGTTGATGAAAAAACAGAACATTTCCGCTGCTTACCTGTCAAAATCAGGGATTCATTACAGGATTAAGGCATGTTGAACCGGTTTAAAAAGACGCTGCTTGCTGCGCTACTCCCTGCACTGATGTTATCCGGCCCGTTGACCGCCCGTGCGGATATCAGTGATTCGCTGCCGGATATGGGGACCACGGCAGGATCGACCCTGTCGATTAATCAGGAGCTCCAGATGGGCGACTTCTACGTCCGCCAGCTCCGCGCCAGTGCTCCGCTGATTAACGATCCTTTGCTGAATCAGTACATCAACCAACTTGGGCAGCGGCTGGTTTCGCATGCGGACGCCGTTAAAACGCCCTTCCACTTTTTCCTGATTCAGAACGATGAGCTCAACGCCTTCGCCTTCTTTGGTGGCAACGTGGTGTTGCATGCGGCCCTGTTCCGTTTTACGGATAACGAAAGCCAGCTGGCCTCAGTCATGGCCCATGAAATCTCCCACGTCACGCAGCGCCATCTGGCGCGGGCAATGGAAGATCAAAAACGTAATGCACCGCTCACCTGGGTGGGCGCGCTGGGTTCAATTTTACTGGCGATGGCCAGCCCACAAATGGGCATGGCCGCATTGACCGGTACGCTGGCCGGCACCCAACAGGGGATTATCAGCTTTACCCAAAATAATGAACAGGAAGCCGATCGCATCGGTATTCAGGTGTTACAGCGCGCCGGTTTTGACCCGCAAGCCATGCCCAACTTCCTGCAAAAACTGGCCGATCAGAGCCGCTTTTCTTCGAAGCCTCCGGAAATCCTGTTAACCCATCCCCTGCCTGACAGCCGTCTTGCCGATGCGCGCAACCGTGCGAACCAGATGCGTCCGGTGGTGGTGCAGTCGTCTCAAGACTTTTATCTGGCCAAAGTGCGGTCCTTAGGCATGTATTCGACTGGCCGTAACCAGTTAACGGACGAACTGCTTACGCAATATGCTAACGGTAATTCCCGCGAACAGCTGGCCTCGCAGTACGGTAAAGCTGTGCAGTTCCTGCAGGCTAAAAGCTTTGGTGAGGCGAAAAGGATCGTGGCACCGTTACTGGCGAAACAACCTGAAAATGTCTGGCTGCTGGACCTGATGACTGACATTGATATCGGCCTGAATCAGCCGCAGCAGGCGATAGCGATGCTGACCGCGACCCAGGCCTCAAAAACCAGCCCGGTCGTCCAGTTGAACCTCGCTAATGCCTATGTGGAAGCGAAACAGCCGGCGAACGCCAGCCGCATTCTCAACCGCTATACCTGGACCCATAAAGACGATACCAACGGATGGGATCTGCTGGCCCAGGCTTCCGCGCAGCAGGGGCTGACAGATGAGGAGCTCTTTGCCCGCGCCGAAAGTCTGGCGCTGAGTGGCCAGCTGGATCAGGCCATTAGCGCCCTAAGCCGGGCCAGTTCACTGGTGCCGCTCGGCAGCCTGAAACAGGCCCGTTACGATGCCCGCATCGACCAGCTACGCCAGCTCCAGCAACGCTTTAAGCAGTATCAACGAGGATAAACAGTATGGTGACCTTTTATCATAATCCGCGCTGCAGCAAGAGCCGGGAAACCCTGGCGCTGCTAGCAGAGCGCGGCATCGCCCCGGAGATCGTGCACTATCTGGACACGCCGCCGGATCGCCAGACGTTACAGATCCTGCTGCAAAAGCTGGGTATGCAAAGTGCCCGTGAGTTAATGCGTCGTAAGGATCCGCTTTATGCGGCGCTGGGGCTGGATCGGCCTGACATCGGGGAAAGCGCGTTGCTGGACGCGCTGCTGGAAAATCCCAAACTGATTGAGCGACCGATTGTGATCAACGGCGCCCGCGCCCGCCTGGGACGTCCGCCAGAAGCGGTACTGGAAATCCTTTAGAGGCCAAGGGTTTCTTTTACGAAAGGAATCGTCAGCTTACGCTGGGCGCTAATGGATGCGCTGTCGAGACGATCCAACGTATCAAACAGCGTGCGCATTTCTCGGTCAAGGCGCTTTAGCAAAAAGCGCCCGACGTCTTCAGGCAGTTCAAATCCCCGCAGTCCGGCGCGCAGCTGTAAAGCCTGCAGTTTATCCTCATCGGAGAGCGGCTGTAGACGATAAATCTGCCCCCAGTCGAGGCGCGATGCCAGATCGGGCAGATGCAGATTGAGCTGACGAGGAGGACGATCGCCGGTAATAAACAACCGGGTATTGCCGGTTTCCAGAATGCGATTATAAAGATCGAAAATCGCCATTTCCCAGGCCTCTTCTCCCGCAATGCACTGAATATTATCGATGCAAACCAGCGGCAGTTGCTCCATCCCTTCCAGCACGTCCGGGACAAACCAGGTGCGTTTATCGAGCGGCACATAGCCCACGGCTTCGCCGCGTGCAGACATTTCAGCGCAGGCGGCATGCAGCAGATGGCTGCGACCGCCCCCTTCACGAGACCAGAAATAAAGATAGCTGCCATGTTGCTGGCTAAGCGCACCCTTAATCGCGGCAATAAGCGAGGGGTTTTCACCCGGCCAGAAGCTGGCGAAGGTTTCGTCGTCAGGTAAATAGAGTGGCAATGACAATTGTGCCGGCGTGTTCAGAAGCACCTCAGCAAGAGAACAAGCAAAAATCGGGGCAAGTCTATCATAGTTTTCGGCCAGAGATGAATCGGGCATCCCTGCCCGACTTTTGACCGCTGACGGTGGGATTACGACTCGCGGTTGTCTTCCGCATCCAGAATCACTTCTTCAGGACGCAGGAGGGAAATGACGCGAAAAATTAAGGCCAGCGCAACGCCGACCAGCGTGGCCAGCGCCATACCTTTCAGCTCGGCAGCCCCGATATGCACTTTCGCCCCGCTGACGCCAATAATCAGGATAACGGAGGTCAGAATCAGGTTTTGCGCTTTGTTGTAATCCACTTTGGACTCAATCAGGACACGGATACCTGACGCGCCGATAACGCCATACAGCAGCAGGGATACGCCGCCCATCACCGGCACCGGAATCGCCTGAATAGCGGCCGCCAGTTTGCCGACGCAGGAGAGTAAAATCGCGAAAATGGCCGCGCCGCCAATCACCCAGGTACTGTAAACGCGGGTAATCGCCATGACGCCAATGTTTTCGCCGTATGTCGTGTTCGGGGTTGATCCAAAAAACCCGGAAATGACCGTCGATAAGCCATTGGCGAACATGGAACGATGCAGTCCGGGATCGCGCACCAGATCTCTTTTAACGATATTCGCCGTCACGACCAGGTGGCCCACATGCTCGGCAATGACCACCAGAGCGGCGGGCAGAATGGTCAACATGGCAATCCATTCAAAGCGCGGCGTATAAAACGTCGGTAAGGCAAACCAGTGCGCCTGTTCAACGCCGCTCCAGTCAACGATGCCCATGAAGGCGGAAAGCGCGTAACCGGCCAGCACACCGATCAGGATAGGAATGATCGCCATAAATCCACGGAACAAAACCGATCCAAAAACGGTAACCGCCAGGGTCACCAGCGAAATCAACACGGTTGTGCCGTTTGGCGACTGGCCTTCGGCTGGAAGCAGCCCCGCCATATTCGCGGCCACGCCAGCCAGTTCCAGACCAATGACGGCAACGATGGCCCCCATTGCTGCTGGCGGAAACATCACGTCCAGCCAGCCTGTTCCGGCTTTTTTAACGATCAGCGCGACAAGGCAGAACAACACGCCACACAGAATAAAACCGCCCAGCGCCACTTCATAACCCAGCGGCAGCAGGAGCAACACGGGTGAAATAAAGGCAAAGCTGGAACCCAGATAGGCGGGGATTTTTCCCTTACAAATAAACAGGTACAGCAGCGTGCCGATACCGTTAAACAGCAATACCGTCGCCGGATTGATGTGGAACAGAATTGGCACTAACACGGTGGCGCCAAACATGGCGAACAGATGCTGCAGGCTGAGCGGAATCGTTTGCAGTAATGGCGGCCGTTCGCTAACGCCGATAGCGCGACGAGTCATTAAAAGTCCCCTTGAGTGAGTGGTCTGTTTTCAGGCAAAAAAAAGCCGACTCTCTGGTCGGCTGGTTCATTTCTTTATGTGTTACAACAGAAAAAAGCGGCTCGGCCTGCTGCTGCAGGCTGAAAACAGCGTGATGCATGGCGCCGCGGATTTTCATCATTACTTGGTGCCGAAGATTTTATCACCGGCATCACCCAGGCCTGGGATGATATAACCCTTGTCGTTAAGCCCCTGATCCACAGAAGCGGTGTAAAGCTCCACATCCGGATGCGCTTTTTCCAGCGCGGCAATCCCTTCAGGTGCCGCAACCAGCACCAGCACTTTGATACTGCTGCAGCCCGCTTTCTTTAACAGGTCTATCGTGGCAATCATTGAGCCGCCCGTGGCCAGCATGGGGTCAACCACCAGTGCCAGGCGCTCTTCGATATTCGAAACCAGTTTCTGGAAGTAAGGCACCGGCTCCAGCGTTTCTTCATCACGGTAGACGCCAACAACGCTGATGCGCGCGCTGGGTACGTGCTCCAGTACGCCTTCCATCATGCCCAGACCGGCACGCAGAATAGGCACGACGGTGATTTTTTTACCTTTGATTTGATCAACCTGAACCGGGCCATTCCAGCCCTCAATGGTGACCTTTTCGGTTTCCAGATCGGCGGTCGCTTCATACGTCAGCAGACTGCCGACTTCAGAGGCCAGCTCGCGGAAACGCTTTGTACTGATATCATGCTCACGCATCAGTCCCAGTTTATGTTTGACCAGCGGGTGTTTGACTTCCACGATCTTCATTGTTGTTCTCCCGGAGTGAGTTGAGCTAAAAAAAAATCGCGGGATTATACCGCCTTTTCGCCGCAGTGCCACATGTGCTTGCGCAATCAGAGGCATTTTGTCATGGCAAAGTAAGGATTGATGAAAATCGCCGGGGACGCAATCTGAGACTCGCAAACGTTTGCCTGCGCTGGTAGAATTGCCGCGCTTTATATTAAACCACCAACCGCAACTCGCGTGGGGACCTCGCAGTGACCGACAAGACCTCTCTCAGTTACAAAGACGCCGGTGTTGATATTGATGCTGGTAACGCTCTGGTTGACCGTATTAAAGGCGTAGTGAAAAAGACGCGTCGCCCGGAAGTCATGGGTGGACTAGGCGGCTTCGGTGCGCTTTGTGCGCTGCCGCAAAAATACCGTGAACCCGTGCTGGTCTCCGGCACCGACGGCGTAGGTACTAAACTGCGTCTGGCGATGGATCTTAAGCGCCACGATGCCATCGGCATTGATCTGGTCGCGATGTGTGTCAACGATCTGGTGGTACAAGGCGCTGAACCGCTCTTCTTCCTGGATTACTACGCCACTGGCAAACTGGATGTGGATACCGCGTCGGCGGTCATCACCGGTATCGCCGAGGGTTGCCTGCAGTCAGGCTGTGCACTGGTGGGCGGCGAAACGGCCGAAATGCCGGGCATGTATCATGGCGAAGACTACGACGTGGCCGGCTTCTGCGTTGGCGTCGTTGAGAAATCAGAAATCATTGACGGCAGCAAAGTGCAGGACGGCGATGTCCTGATCGCATTAGGCTCCAGCGGCCCGCACTCCAATGGTTATTCTCTGGTGCGCAAAATTCTGGAAGTCAGTGGGACCGATCCGCAGGTTGAGCAGCTCGAAGGCAAACCGCTGGCCGATCATTTGCTGGAACCTACCCGCATTTATGTCAAAAACATTCTGAGCCTGATCGAACAGGTCGATGTGCACGCTATCGCGCATCTCACCGGCGGCGGCTTCTGGGAAAACATTCCACGCGTGCTGCCCGATAACACCCAGGCCGTGATTGACGAAAAAAGCTGGGAATGGCCGGCTGTGTTTAGCTGGATGCAGCAGGCCGGTAACGTCAGCCGTCACGAAATGTACCGTACGTTCAACTGTGGCGTGGGTATGCTGATTGCCCTGAGCCCTGCCGACGCGGATAAAGCCGTTGAACTAATGCGCGCCGCCGGTGAAAATGCCTGGAAAATCGGCGTGATTAAGGCATCAGAAGCGGAAGAGCGTGTGGTCATCACGTCATGAAAAAGCTGGTTGTGCTGATCTCCGGCAACGGAAGTAATCTTCAGTCCATCCTTGACGCCTGTGCAAACGGGCGTATTCACGGCAGCGTCGCTGCCGTGTTCAGTAATAAAGCCTCCGCCTATGGCTTAGTCCGCGCAGAGCGGGCAGGCATTCCGGCTATTGCCCTGGACGCCCGTGACTTTAGCGACCGTGAAAGTTTTGATCGCCAGCTTATGCGTGAGATCGACGCCTGTGCGCCGGATGTTGTGGTGCTGGCAGGATATATGCGCATTTTAAGCCCGGGTTTTGTGGCGCATTATCACGACCGACTGCTGAATATTCACCCGTCGCTTCTGCCCAAATATCCCGGACTGCATACTCACCGCCAGGCCCTGGAAAATGGCGATGCGGAGCATGGCACGTCAGTGCATTTCGTAACGGATGAACTGGACGGTGGTCCGGTGATTCTGCAGGCCAAGGTGCCCGTTTTTGCCGAAGACAGCGAAGCGGACATTACCGAGCGCGTACAACATCAGGAACATGCCATCTATCCGCTGGTAATTAACTGGTTTGTTGAAGGCCGCCTGGCCATGCGTGAGGGAAAGGCCTGGCTGGATGGTAAGCCGTTACCGCTTCAGGGCTACGCCCACGAGTAACAGGCAGGGAGCCTGGCTCCCTGCCCTTTTCAGCCATAGCGCCCGGTGATGTAATCTTCCGTCCGGCGCACCTTCGGCGTCGTGAAAATCCTGTCTGTTGTGTCGAACTCCACCAGCGATCCCTGATGCATAAAGGCCGTGTAATCCGACACACGTGAGGCCTGCTGCATGTTATGGGTGACCAGCACCAGCGTGAAGTGCTGTTTCAGGGTGCTCATCAGTTCTTCGATCACCAGCGTTGAAATCGGGTCCAGCGCCGACGTCGGCTCATCCAGTAACAGCACGTCCGGCTCAATCGCAATGGCGCGGGCGATAACCAGCCTCTGCTGCTGCCCCGTGGAGAGCGTCAGGGCATTCTGTGCCAGCTGATCTTTCACTTCTCCCCATAACGCCGCCGCACGGAGTGCGCGTTCACAGGCCTCATTCAGTACCCGCTTGTCGCGCACGCCCTGCAAGCGCAATCCGTACACCACGTTTTCGTAGACCGACTTCGGAAAAGGATTGGGCCGCTGGAAAACCATACCGACCCGGCGACGCAGCGCAGAGACATCCTGGGCAGGCCGCATGATCGACTGCTGCTCCAGAAGAATCTCGCCGTCGATGCGGCAGTTATCGATCACGTCATTCATACGATTAAAGCAGCGCAGCAACGTTGATTTGCCGCAGCCGGACGGCCCAATCAGGGCGGTAATACGGTTTTTGGGTAGCTGCAGCGAGACATCCTGAAGCACCTGGCGCTCACCATACCAGAGCGAAAGGTGATCAACGGTTAGCGCAATATCAGTTTCGGGCATTGTAGTCATCGTCAGTTATTGAGTCATCAGGCGATAGCGTTCACGCAGACGGTGACGCAGGCCCATGGCTAGCAGGTTCAGCAACAGAATAATGAGCACCAGCAGCAGCGCCGTGGCAAACACCAGCGGCCGGTCGGCTTCGGTATTGGGGCTTTGAAAGGCTAAATCATAAATCTGAAAGCCCAGATGCATAAATTTTCTGTCGAGGTGCAGATAGGGAAACACCGCATCAACCGGCAATTCCGGTACCATTTTTACCACGCCGACCAGCATCAATGGCGCGGTTTCGCCCGCGGCGCGCGCTACCGCCAGAATCAGCCCGGTTAACATCGCCGGAACCGCCATCGGCAGCACCACGTTCCATAAGGTTTCGGCCTGCGTCGCCCCGAGCGCCAGCGATCCCTGTCTCAGGCTGTTCGGTATGCGGGATAAGCCCTCTTCCGTTGCCACGATCACCACCGGCAGGGTCAGCAGGGCCAACGTGAGCGATGCCCAGAGCAAGCCCGGCGTGCCGAAGGTGGGATTCGGCAGCGCGCTGCTGTAGAACAGCCGATCGACCGAACCGCCCACCAGCCAGACAAAGAAGCCCAGTCCGAACACACCATAGACAATGGATGGTACGCCCGCCAGGTTCACCACCGCGATGCGTACCAGTCGGGTCAAGGCATTGCGTCCGGCATATTCATGCAGCCAGACGGCTGCAATCACCCCCAACGGCATGACAACCACGGACATCAGCAGCACCATCAGAACCGTGCCGAAGATGGCGGGGAAAACGCCAAAATCGCTTTCGCCCTCGGCAGGCGAATCACTGACGAAGCGCCACAGTTGGTGGAAAAAGTGCCCTGTTTTTTCTGTCAACGTCATGGCATTGGGTTGCCAGGCCGCCACGATCTGCGACAGCGGGATACTGTGCTCGATACCGTTAACGTCACGCAGAATTAAGGCGTCACGCTGACTTTCCTCTTGCAGATTGTTCAGCCTGTCATTGAGCTGAATAAGCCGACGCTCAAGTGCAGCCTGATTGGCGTCATATTCTGACTGCGCCTGCAAATCAAACTGCTTTGCCTCACGCTGCTGTTCAGCCTGATCGTCTAGCTGATCCAGTTGCTGATTCAGCCGGGCCATATCAACACGACGGATTTCGTTGGACTGTCGTACCAGGATCTGCACCTGTTCAAGGCGCTGCTGTAAAAGTGCATTGATGTTTTTGGCCGTCAGCGCTTCATTGTCTTCGCGCAGGCCCACAAGCCAGCCGTAAGCATTGCCGTGACTGCGGCGCTGTAACACCATGATGGCCTCAGGCTGGCTGACTGCCGGTGTATTCTTGCTGAGCGCAATACGAAAATCCGGTGCGGCCCAGTCACGGTTGCCGGTTTTAATCAAATAGCGATGCAGCGTCGCGTGCGGGTCATCTGCATTGCCAGCCGGGGCCGGATACTGTGACTGCCGCTCAAGGGTTTCACCCAGCAGCCGGGTGTGACTGCCGTCAGGCTGCGTAAAGGTATAGAGCTCAACCTTATGAGGCCAAAAGGTACGCAGCCCCTGCCATCCCAGCAATCCTATCAATAAGGTAAACGCCAACAGGCACACCGTCACGGCCCCGGCCGTTAACCAGCGCCAGCGGTCGTTTTGTCGCATCACCGTCATGCCTGCTCCTTGTACTGACTAAAGCGATGACGCAGGCGCTGCCGGATGAGTTCTGCCAGGGTATTAATCATTAACGTAAATATCAGCAATAAAAACGCACTCAGGAACAAAATTCGGTAATGGGCGCTGCCCACGGCCGCTTCAGGCATCTCGATCGCGATGTTGGCGGAAAGCGTACGCAGGCCGCTGAACAAGCCGCCTTCACTTTGCGGCGTATTACCCGTCGCCATTAATAAAATCATGGTTTCGCCGACCGCCCTGCCAAAGCCAATCATCAAGGCGGCAAAAATCCCCGCCGACGCGCCCGGCAGCACAACTCGCGTCAGGGTTTGCCAGGGCGTGGCACCCAGCGCCAGCGATCCTTGTCCCAGCGAAGCGGGCACGCTAAACAGGGCATCCTCAGCCAGGGTAAAAATTAACGGTACCAGCGCAAACCCCATCGCCAGCGCCGCCACCAACAGGTTACGTTGCGCGTAATGCGGTAGCCAGTCGCCGGCATCGGGTACGATCAGGGTCGGCAACCCTAACGTCAGCAGAGTGACACTCAGCAGCACAGGCAGAAGCAACAACACCTCTCGTCCTGGCTGGCGCCAGCGCTCAGGCAGGCGACGGCTCACTACGCCACAGCCGAGCAGGCTGCCGGCAAGCGTCACGGGCAGCAGCAGCACGCCCACTAACGCCTGGCCTACGTGCGGCGCTAACCATAATCCGGCGATCAGTCCGATCACCACGCTGGGCAGCGCCCCCATCATCTCAATGGCGGGCTTAACCCAACGACGCAGGCCCGGTGCCATAAACCACGCGGTATACATCGCGGCGGCCAGCGCCAGCGGCGTGGCAAACAGCAGAGCCATACTGGCCGCTTTAAGCGTGCCCACGACCATTGGGATCAGGCTGAATTTCGCCTGGTAGCTGTCTCCGGCATTGGTGGATTGCCAGACCCAGTCGGCCTTGGGATAGTTTTCATACCAGATTTTTTGCCAGAAATTACGCCAGGTCACATCCGGCCAGGGATTCGTCAGCTTCAGCGTTTCCCAGCCTGACTGCCGCTCCAGCAGCAGGCTGTCACCACGGGGGGAGAATTGGGCCTGAAGAATACCAGCGGCCAGCTGCCGTTGCAGGATAGGCCCGTTCTGTTTGCTGGCAAACACCTTCAGCATGCCGGTCTGATCAACCGTGGCAAACACCCGTCGCTGTGGCTCACCGATCATCGTGGCCTGTCCGGCGCTGTGCTCAAAGGTCCGGATGCGGTGTAAGCGCAGGCCGTGTTGACCCGCTATGGAGAACCACTGAGAAATGCCGCTGTCATCCTGGATCAGCAGGCTTTGCCCGCCAGCCAGTAACAGCAACTGCCGGGGCGGCTGAGCCAGCGTCTGCGTTTCGCGCAGCCAGGCTCGCCCGTCATCAATTTGCCAGACCTGCAGCAGGTTACCTTCGGTGGTATACAGCAGGTCGCCTTTGGGCGACAGTAACAGATGCTGAGGTTGCTGGGCCGGCAGCGTAATCAGCGACGCCTGCTGGTTGGTGCCCAGCGTCAGTAGGTTTACTCCGGACTCACCAGAGGCGGCGATGCGCCACTGGTCAGGGGTAATCGTGGCCAGCGCCATCTTTTTTATTCCACCCTGTGGCAGGCGAAACACCTTATCGCCCAATGGGAAATGCCATTCGCCTTCGCCCTGGCTTATCACCGGTTGCAGCAGGGTTAAACTGCCCTGGGCATTAAGCAGCAACGTCTTGTCGTCTGCGCTGGTTACGATCTGCTCCGGCACGGGCGAAAGCCCTAATGCCGGGGCTGCCGGTTGTCCGTTTAGCGGAATAAAGCGCGCCTTTCCATCGCGGCTGATGCGCCAGCCTACGTCGCCCAGATTGCCTATCGCCAGAGCCGGTGCCGAATCCCACAGACGTTGGCTGCTGACGCTTTGCACGCCCGGCGCGCTGAATAACGGCAGGACCACCCAAAGCAACCAAAAGAACAACAGCATCATCAGTAGCAGAATGGCCGCTCCGCAACACGTGACGAGGCGCCGCGTGAAACGGTCAATAGCACGACGTCGGCGATCGCTAAACTGCACAGGAATATGGTTTACGCTCATGCGGCCCTGGTTATGCGGCGGAAATGAGTCGCTATGTTGCCCGTAGCTGGTTGATAAGACAACTTTTGCTGTTGGACAACCCTGCCATACTCTCGCCATAATGCTATTGGATACTGTATCGTCGTCAGTCCTGCAACCGTCATACGGAGTGAGAATGGGTCAGGTAAAGCTTTATATCGAAAAAGAAATGAGCTGGTTGTGCTTCAACGAACGTGTTTTGCAGGAAGCGGCAGATAAAGGTAATCCGCTGATTGAACGTATGCGTTTTTTAGGTATTTACTCGAACAACCTCGACGAATTTTACAAGGTACGTTTTGCCGATCTGAAACGCCGTATCCTGATTGGCGAAGAGCAAGGCTCCGCCAGCACGCCACGCCATTTGTTAAAAAAGATCCAACAGCGCGTCCTGAAGTCAGATCAGGAATTTGACGCCCTGTATAACGACCTGCTGCTGGAGATGGCGCGTAATCAAATATTCCTGATAAACGAACGTCAGCTGTCACCTAACCAGCAAAGCTGGCTGCGCCACTACTTTAAGCATGAGCTGCGTCAGCACATCACGCCGATTTTGATTACTCATGAAACCGATTTAACCGAGTTTCTGAAAGACGATTACACCTACCTGGCGGTTGAAATTATTCGCGGTCAGGATATTCAGTACGCCCTGCTGGAAATTCCATCGGATAAAGTGCCACGCTTCATCAATCTGCCAGCCGAACCTCCCCGTCGCCGTAAACCTATGATCCTGCTTGATAACATCCTGCGGTATTGTCTGGATGATATTTTTAAAGGTTTCTATGACTACGACACGCTCAACGCCTATTCGATGAAAATGACGCGTGATGCGGAGTACGACCTGGTGACAGAAATGGAATCCAGCCTGCTGGAACTGATGTCATCCAGCCTGAAACAGCGTCTGACCGCTGAACCAGTGCGTTTTGTTTATCAGCGCGACATGCCGGATTCGATGGTGGCGCTGCTGTGCGACAAGCTGTCGATTTCAAATTACGACTCCGTGTTGGCGGGGGGGCGCTACCACAACTTTAAAGATTTTATCGGCTTCCCTAACGTCGGGAAGAACAACCTGATTAACCGGCCGATGCCGCAAATCCGCCATATTGGCTTTGACGGTTTCCGCAACGGTTTCGATGCCATTCGTAATCGCGACGTGCTGCTTTACTATCCGTACCACACCTTCGAGCATGTTCTTGAACTGTTACGTCAGGCGTCATTCGACCCGAGCGTGCTGGCGATCAAAATCAATATTTACCGCGTTGCCAAGCATTCGCGCATTATGGATGCGATGATTCATGCCGCCTATAACGGGAAAAAGGTGACCGTTGTAGTCGAGCTGCAGGCCCGTTTCGACGAAGAAGCCAATATTTACTGGGCAAAACGCCTGACGGAAGCCGGTGTACACGTTATTTTCTCCGCGCCCGGGCTGAAGATTCACGCCAAGCTGTTTTTGATTTCCCGCCGGGAAGGCGAGGAGATCGTGCGCTACGCCCACATTGGTACGGGTAACTTCAATGAAAAAACGGCACGCCTTTACACGGACTATTCCCTGTTAACTGCCGATGCGCGTATCACCAATGAAGTGCGTCGGGTCTTCAACTTTATTGAAAATCCCTATCGCCCGGTGACCTTTGACCATTTAATGGTTTCTCCGCAAAACTCGCGTCGCATGTTGTATGATTTGATCGATAACGAAATCGCCAACGCGCAGCAAAAACGCCCTAGTGGGATTACGCTGAAAATTAACAACCTGGTGGACAAAGGGCTGGTAGACAGGCTTTATACCGCATCCAGCGTTGGCGTAAATGTTAATTTACTGGTGCGCGGAATGTGCTCATTGATTCCAGACTTGCCCGGGATCAGTGAAAACATTCGTGTGATCAGTATTGTTGACCGCTTCCTGGAACACGACCGCGTATACATTTTTGAAAACGGTGGTGATAAGAAAGTGTTTCTTTCGTCCGCGGACTGGATGACGCGTAACATTGATTATCGCATCGAAGTGGCCGTGGCGATCCTTGATCCACAGATAAAGCAGCGCATCCTGGACATTATTGCTATTCAGCTTAGCGACACCGTTAAAGCACGTGTTGTGGATAAAGAGCTGACTAACCAGTACGTTCAGCGCGGTAATCGTCGTAAAGTACGGTCGCAGATGGCCATTTACGATTACATTAAGAAGCTGGAACAACCTGAATAACGCCTATGCCTATCTCCCAAAAAAGTACGCCGAAACCTCAAGAGTTTGCGGCAATTGACCTTGGCTCCAACAGTTTCCACATGGTAATTGCCCGCGTGGTGGATGGCGCTTTGCAGGTTCTGGGGCGTCTGAAGCAACGGGTACATCTGGCCGATGGGCTGGATGCCAAAAATTACCTGAGCGAAGAGGCGATGGAACGCGGGCTGAACTGCCTGGCGCTGTTTGCTGAACGTCTGCAGGGCTTTAACGCCAGCAACGTGACGATCGTGGGCACACATACGTTACGGCAGGCGGTGAATGCCGAAACCTTTTTGCAGCGCGCGGCTGACGTTATTCCTTACCCGATTGAGGTGATTTCCGGTCACGAAGAAGCGCGCCTGATTTTTATGGGCGTTGAACATACGCAGCCGGAAAAAGGCCGCAAGCTGGTCATCGACATCGGTGGCGGTTCAACGGAATTAGTGATCGGTGAAGATTTTGAGCCGCAGCTGGTAGAAAGCCGTCGCATGGGCTGCGTGAGTTTTGCCCAGCTTTATTTTCCCGGCGGTGAAATCAGCGTTGAGAACTTTCGTCGCGCCCGCCTGGCCGCCACGCAGAAGCTGGAAACGCTGGCCTGGCAGTACCGTCTGCACGGCTGGCAATATGCGCTGGGCGCGTCTGGCACCATCAAAGCCGCCTGTGAGGTGCTGCTGGCGATGGGTGAGAAAGAGAAGCTGATTACCCCTGAGCGCCTGACGAAACTGTATGACGAAGTCATTAAGCACAAGTCCTTTGCTGCGCTGAGCCTGCCGGGCCTGTCTGAGGAGCGTAAAAGCGTGTTCGTTCCGGGCCTGGCCATTCTCTGCGGCGTCTTTGACGCGCTGGCTATCCGTGAACTGACGCTGAGTGATGGCGCACTTCGTGAAGGTGTGCTGTACGAAATGGAAGGCCGTTTCCGCCATCGGGATATTCGCAGCCGTACGGCTCAGAGCCTGGCGAATCACTACGCCATCGACAGCGATCAGGCTCGACGCGTACTGGAGACGACGGAACAGCTCTATCTGCAGTGGCGCGATCAAAATCCCAAACTGGCGAATCCGCAGTTGGCTGCGCTACTGAAATGGGCAGCCATGTTGCATGAGGTGGGGCTGACCATCAATCACAGTGGTTTACAGCGCCATTCAGCCTATATCCTGCAGAACACCAATCTGCCAGGCTTTAATCAGGATCAGCAAATGCTACTGGCGGCGCTGGTCAGATTTCACCGTAAAGCGGTGAAGGTAGATGAACTGCCGCGCGTGACGCTGTTTAAGAAGAAGCAGTTTTTGCCCCTTATCTTTCTGCTTCGTCTGGGGACCTTGCTGAATAACCAGCGCCAGGCCACGACTCGTCCGGACGCGTTAAAACTCACCTGCGATGACGGCCACTGGACGCTCACTTTTCCGGCAGGCTATTTCAGTCAGAATAACCTGGTGCAACTCGACCTTGAGCGTGAGCAAACCTACTGGGATGAAGTAACCGGCTGGAAACTGATTCTCGCAGAAGCCTGATCGTGCGGGCACTGACTGCCCGCATCACCGAACCGATGACGATGACATTACGAACTGAACATTATTTTGCCGATACCTACGGCTTAACGCCCACCCATTCTGAAGTGGTTGACGCCTTGCCTAAGCTGACGCCCGGCAAAGCGCTTGACCTGGGATGCGGAAGCGGGCGCAACACGCTGTTTCTGAATCAACATGGATTCGAAGTGACTGCCTGGGACCATAATCCGGCAAGCCTGGCACGCCTGAATCAGATTATTACCGCTGAAGGGCTGACCGGCATTCATACGGCGCAGCAGGATTTAAACCAGGTGCGTTTCAACGGGGCGTACCAGCTGGCGATCTCTACGGTGGTGATGATGTTTTTACAGCCGGAAACTATCCCCCAGCTGATTGCCGATATGCAGGCCTGCACCGTGAAAAATGGCTTCAACCTGATTGTTGCCGCCATGAATACCGAGGATGCCCCCTGTCCGTCGGACTTCCCTTTTGCCTTTAAATCCGGCGAGTTAAGTCATTATTATCGCAACTGGCACATTGTGAAGTACAACGAAAACTGGGGTCAGTTACACCGCAAAGATGAAAATGGCAACCGGATAAACTGCCGGTTTGCGACGCTCCTGGCGCAGAAAGCCAGTTATTAACATTGTTGTATTTTTTTTAAACAGCGGTTGATTTCAGCGGGCGACTGTGACTAAATATTGCTGTCGCCCGCCTTGGGTTTTTACAGGAATTACACTGCGTGAACAGCGCCCTTTCTCCACGAAGACGTAAAAAAAGCGTCAGCATGACGCGGATTGTTTTACTCATCAGTTTTATCATTCTGCTTAGTCGCCTCATCTTTATCCTGCCCGCGGCTTTCGAGCATCATCAGCAAAAACAAACCGACTCGCCTCCGGCGATCACCACGCTTTCTGACAGCCGTTAATCATAAGATGTCATAACCTGATTAATCGACGCGCGATCCCCTGCATCAGCGCCATTTTTTACATCCCTTTTTCGGTCAAAACGCTACACTTCGTGCAAGTGCTTTCAGACTATAGGGATGCAATGTGTCTGCCTCACACACTCAACGTTTAAGTGAAATTCGTCATCGTATTCTGACGCTGCTGCTCAATGAGCACGATCTGGTGGATGAATTGCTGGATAAAGCCAGCCATCTCACCGCTGAGCAGCAACGTGAAAATGCGATAAATCGTGAAATTCTGCAGCAAGACATCAGCCAGCTTCATGCCGCTGACCTTGCCGATATTCTTGAAGCCTTGCCTGAAGAAGCGCGTCTGGCACTCTGGAGCCTGGTACCGGGTGAGAAACGCGGTCATGTGCTGGTTGAAGCCTCTGAAACCGTCTGGGACAGCCTGACCGAAGAGATGAGCGATCGCGCCATCCTGCAGGCTATGGAACCCCTGGACATTGACGATCAGGCCTGGCTGGTACGTTACCTGCCACGCGACCTCACCGGACGCCTGCTGACCTCGCTTGAGCCTAACCTGCGCGCCCGCATCCTGAGCGTGATGCAGTTCGACTGGGATCGCGTGGGCCGGATTATGGACTTCAATATCCTCACGGTGCGCGAGGATGTGACCTTAGCCACAGTGCAGCGCTTTTTGCGGAAAGGCAAAAGCATGCCAGACGGTACAGACAAAATCTTTATCACCAATGAAAACAACCAACTACTGGGCGAATTGCTGTTAACCGCTATTCTGCTGAACAAACCCAAGACCATGGTGAGCGACGTGATGAATTCGCATCCCACCACGTTTCAGCTTGATGATAAAGCCGAAGATGCAGCCAGTGCCTTTGAACGTTACAACCTGATCTCAGCGGCGGTCACTGACGCGCAGGGTAAACTCATCGGCCGCATCACCATTGAAGATGTTGTTGATCTGGTTAACAAAGAGAACGAAAGCAATATCCGAAAAATGGGTGGGATCAGTCAGGAAGAAGATGTTTTCGCGCCAGTGCGCAAATCCGTGCGCAACCGCTGGGCATGGCTGGCAATCAATTTATGTACGGCATTTATTGCCTCGCGCGTCATTGGTCTGTTTGAAGGCACTATCTCGCAGATTGTCGCCCTTGCTACGCTCATGCCGATTATTGCCGGGATAGGTGGGAACACCGGTAATCAGACCATCACCATGATTGTTCGCGCCCTGGCCCTGCATCAGGTTGAGCCGGGGAACTTTTCGTTCCTGTTTATGCGTGAACTCGGCGTCGCTTTGATTAACGGCCTGTTCTGGGGCGCCATTATGGGCGGAGTGACCTGGCTCATGTACGATAACATGGCGCTGGGCGGCGTCATGATGCTGGCGATGGTGCTGAATCTCCTGCTGGCTGCGGTTATGGGTGTCATGGTGCCGCTGGTCATGACGAAAATGAAACGCGATCCCGCCGTGGGCTCAAGCGTCTTGATTACCGCCATCACCGATACTGGTGGTTTCTTTATTTTTCTGGGCCTGGCGACAATCTTTCTGATACCGCACTGATCACGAATGTTGATAACCGTAGCGCTGCAGGGATCCCATCACGTTAAGCCGACGCGTCACCTGTGCCAGCTCGCAGGTGACCGCAGGCAGTTGGTAGTGATTACGCTGCGCCAGCCACTCCAGCACATCGGCTAAATGCCAGATGGCCGTTTTGCCATCGTGAACCGGTAGCGGGAACTGTTTGCTGTGCGTGACCATCAGTTTACGCATGTTCTGACGGGATACGCCGATAAGATCGGCGACATCGGTTAAGCCGACAAAGTCAGGTGCGGCTTCAACCATGACTGCGCCCGGAATGGCAGACTGCACATCCTTTATCGCACTGCCGAGTGCGTGGCTCGCCGAATCTGCTTTGCGCGTAAACTCCAGTGCCAGCTTGCCTGCCACACCGGCACCGACCAGCGCATCGTCGCATCCTGCCTCTGCCAGCTTTTCCAGTAGTGCGTCGATGGATTTGGCTGATTCAGGCAGTTCAAACCGCAGGGTGAAATGATAGTCCGTCATAATCCTTCCCTCTTTTTCCACTCACGGGTGGCGATACAGTTGTCTACCACGCGCCGCAGCGCTTTGGCATGGTTTTGCGCGCTTTTCGGGGTGCGCCAGATACAGGTCAGACAGTATTCACCACAGCGGCACGCCGACAGATTTGCCGGGCAGTACATTTTGCCCCATGCGTGATGGCCCTTAGCAACCACCAGCCCCCCATGGAACTCTGCGTAACATAATGCGGCTTCAATCTCTTTGCTGGGATGTCGCTTTCTGTCCACCATGGTGCATATCATTCCTTGTTTTTAATAGGTTGTCAACTGACAACTCATTTATGCTTAATGCGGTAGATGAGCAGCATGGGGGTTGTCGGGCAGCAGGTAAAACAGGTTGCGGCTAAAATGGAAAAGGTTACGCAAAAAAGTGTCAGTCTGGCGTGATGGACTAAAATCAATACTCACAACGGAGGAAATATGTTTAAAACTGATGACCTGGTACAATCGAAAACGGGCGGCCCCAAAATGGTGGTGCTACGTGCCGAAGGAGAAACGCTGTGGTGCGCTCGCGTGGACGATGCCACTCAAAAAGAAATCGAAGTTAACGCGGACAGCGTAAATCTCTACCATGAAGATGGCGATTTTGGCGTCTGTTAAAACGGATGATGTGACTCAGGCAGACCGTAACGGTTAAGACAACCCGAAGTGGGGTTACGCGGCAACCCAACACTCGGGTAACCTGTTTCGCCTGCCGCGTCATCCACCAAACGGCTGTCAGATTTTATTTTCCTGCAGATTATTTTTTCCTAAACCGCCAATAAAAGGCAGTCTTAGCCGAAACGGCGCAAAGCCTATCCCCGCGCTCAGTCCCAAAAGATTCACTTCAACCCCTTCTTCCACCCCCAGCGTAATGCCCGCGACGCCAAGTATTGATACCTGAACCCCACGACCTGACGGCGGCAAGCCCACGGGGCGCCATAATGGCCGGTAGTCTTTTCCCAGGGCGTTGGCAGGCAGATCAAGCTTGAGATCCGGCACATTGCGACCAATGTGCGCCATAAAGGTATTACTGTTCGGCCCGGGCCAGGCGCGATAGGTGGTGGGCCAGGGGTAGGATTTTATGGCGGCTTCAATCTGCGGGATCAGCTTTTGCGCATCCGGGCCACGATGCTCGACCAACAGCCGCGGTTTTGCCCCGTACCAGTAGCCGTCAGGCAACGATGAATTACGTCTTACCTTATCGCCGCTCCCCCAGCTAATGACTTCGTAACGTGTATAGCGGCTTTCACCTGCACGTTTAAAGATAATCCACGGGTGCACCGCGATAGCGCCTTTCCAGCCGTATGTCGGTGCGGCATAGACCTGAACGATGGCCTGACTGGCGTTGGCCTGTGGATCGGGCGCGACACCAGCCGAATCCCTTCGGGCCGTTGCCCAGCCACCCTGGCCGGTAGCGTTGTTGCCATGAGTGGCTTGTGCCAGGCTGGCCGCAAGCGACAGCAAAATCACGGTGAGAAAACAGAGACTGAAGATTTTCAGAGGCAGCATCGCGGTTCCTGCAGGTAAAAGATAAGGGATGATTTTGCAATGAAATAGAAGGTTTGTATTCACTAACTATGCTGCGATGTCATCGCAATATTTGCTCACGCTGGTGAGTGGCTGCAGACGCAACGCCCGCCATCACGCAACGTCAAGGGGCCGTGATGGCTGTCACCACCAGTATGCTAAGAGGCGGGCTATACGCAGAATCAGCCAGCCTGAAACCCGCCTCGACTCAGGCTCAGGAAGCAAGCAGGGATACTCGCCGCGCGCATTCAGCGCGCGACCGGTCTGGGCTGCCCTCTGCTTTGCGGTCAGTACAGAAGGCGTCAGAGCCAATCCCGAAGGCACGCGAAGCCTGCACTTCACCCATGCTCGAAGCAGATAACAGATCCCAGATGCATTTCATGCCTGGCTATTTCAACAACAGCATAGGTTATCTTGAACCCGCCGTCTGAAAACTAGCCTGTTATCGCCTTTTCCGCTACACGTTGCAACCACGCTTCATAGCGCTGCTGCGCCTCCGGCGCGACAGGTTGGCTGCGTGAGTTTATCTCACCTTCGATGCCAAATATTTTCCACATCAGCGGCGCGAGTCCTGCAATCACGCTGCTTTGACTGCTCTCCATTCTCAGCAATTCCAGGCTGGATGTTTGGTAGCCCGGCAGTGCCTCCGAGTGATAATCGAAAGCTTTGCCCAACCCGGAAAGATAAATGATTTTAGCGGCAGTCAGAGATGGCCAGTGACGGAGAATATTCAGCGGCCAGTCCAACATGGCGCGCTCATTCCAGACCTCCGAATACGGAACCTGTTGGTTAGCCAGCAACGTCAGCATTAACGATTGCCCCAGCCCGGTCAGATAGACAGGCAACGCGTCAGCCGGAGGACGTTGATAAAAGGCATCCAGTGGTTGTTCACGCTTCAGGCCGGCCTGCATCAGTAATTTTTGCTCCAACGCCTGCATCACGTTGCCTAACCCGGCATCCGTTACCTCTTCAGTTTCAGTCGACTGTTTACTGCGCGTGGTACAGTTCCACAGCGACAACGCAATCTGCCAACGACGCTGTTCGCCCTCGCCAGTGCAGCCAATTTCCCCCGTCACCACATACTTCATGTCAGGCGGCAGGATCTCATAAATATCCTCACCCACCATCGGTTGGCCAGTGAGAACAGGACCGTGGCCCTCCGCCATCAGAAAATAGGTGCACGCCGCATAATCACTCCAGTAATGTACGGCTTCAGCGAGATAGAGCGGAATTGCACG
This sequence comes from Pantoea ananatis LMG 2665, assembly GCF_000710035.2. GTDB lineage: Bacteria > Pseudomonadota > Gammaproteobacteria > Enterobacterales > Enterobacteriaceae > Pantoea > Pantoea ananatis. The sequence continues at coordinate 983,225 of NZ_JMJJ01000005.1, forward strand.
CGACAGTCGGCCAAGCTCATCTTCGCGCTGTATGCCCTGGGCTGCGGTGCCATCCGGTATTTTTGATAACGCAAAGAAACCGATCTTCGCTGTCTCTTCAGGTTTTTGGTTAAACAGCCAGTCGGCTTTGCATAAGCCGTAATGCCAAATGGGCTGCGTAACGGATAACGTTGTGATTTTCACATCATCAGGCGCCACCTGCTGAACGGGTTCCGTTTGGCGGCGTTTCTCTTCAAACGCTTGTCTGTAATAATCAAGATGCTGCTTGATCGGGGCAAAATTGAGTGCATACAGCTGGTTAAGAAGCGTGAGCCCCTGATCCGTCTGCCCCAACTCAAGATAAGCCTGCAATAAATTTATACCGGCCATAGGATCGTGCTTTTGAACATCGTAATGGGGCGCAACCAGCGAAATCAGAAGCGGAATCTCGCCATTTTTCCCCAGGTCGCCAGAGATCATATACAGCGCCTCAGCATCGTACCGTCCACCCGACAGCACCTCTTCATAAAGTCCACGAGCCTTGTCGGTTTCGTTATGCTCCAGATAAAAACGGGCCATCCAGAGCTGTGCTCGCCAGCTTCCCGGCATCGCGGCAACGCTGCGCAATCCCTCAATGTAAGCGCCCTCGCCTCCGCGCTCGCGCTGAATGCTCACCCACCAGAGTAAGCCGTTATCCAGGTTCGGATCGGTTTGAATAGCCTGCCAGAGCGTGTCATCTGCCCGTTTGTCCTCACCGCGCTCGGCAAAGACTTTCGCCAGATTGGTGAGTAAGGTTCCTGTCGCGCCTGATTTATCCATTCCCTCTCGCAGGGTTTGTTCTGCCGCATCCAGGTGGCCTGTTTCCATCAGTACAATGCCGTGGAGGGTATGACTTCGTTCAGGATTACGGTCAATGTCCACCAGGCGCTCCGCTGCCGCAGCCAGATCGGAAGCAAAGGCGTCTTTCAACCCCATCAGAATCGCGGTGTACAAGGCGTCCGCATCATCCCACTTCTTTTCCAGATCCGGCAGAAAGACCTTCTCACGCCATTCATTGCGTGCAATGTGCATTTCCTGTCCATGAGCATCGTAAGCAACAATCATCTCCCGTTCTTGAGCGGGCTCGTCTGGTGCGGTATCGGCGGGTTGGTTTTTATTGCGCAGAGAAGAGAGAAGACGCTTAAACATGGTTAATTCAGTCCTTGAGTTTGAGTCATCAAAAAGCCTGATTGCCCGTCGCTATCATGCCGTGAAATGGACACACACAGGCTGTTTTACAAGCTGACAGCGTTGCGGTTCAGAGATGAGTGTAGCGCTCAAAAAAACAACTGGCACGAAATTGATTAACCCACGGGTAAATCGTAAAAAATGCCATCCAATACAGACGCCACGCCTCTTCCCGCGCTTTTTCGCCATCAGCATTATTCTCGCGTCAGCCATGAAATTTAAATAGCGCACTATTTAGTAGTTTACAACTTAAGAAATACCTGCCATCTTAGCCAAACTAAATAGCGCACTACTTAATCGCAAACACAAGGAAATCAAAATGAACGTGAAACTCACCGCAGGTGCTTTATTGTTAGCCAGCCAGATCACATCAGCATGGGCCAGCCCTGTGGAGAATGCGCCTGAACCTACCGTTGGCGTCGCCGCCTTTCTTAAAGCTCTCAACAGTGGCGGCGGTAAGCCCATCGAGACCTTAACGCCTAAAGAAGCACGCGCGGTACTCACCGGCGCGCAGCAAGGTGCCACACTGCCACCCGCACAGGTTTCTGAAAAAACCATCACAGCATTGGGCAAGCCGCTCAAACTGACGATTGTTAAACCCGAACACGCAACTGGCGTGCTCCCGGTATTCATGTTCTTCCACGGTGGCGGCTGGGTGCTGGGTGACTTCCCGACGCACGAACGTCTGGTGCGAGACCTTGTGAACGAATCCGGCGCTGCGGCGGTATTTGTGAATTACGAGCCATCACCAGAAGCCCATTATCCGGTCGCGATTACTCAGGCTTATGAAGCGACTAAATGGGTAGCCGAGCACGGTGCGGAAATTGGCGTTGACGGTAAGCGCCTGGCGTTGGTCGGTAACAGCGTGGGAGGCAACATGGTGGCCGCCGTCGCGCTGCAGGCCAAACAACATAAAACCCCGGCGATTCGTTACGATGTGATGCTGTGGCCCGTTACCGATGCCCATTTTGATGATGCGTCTTATCAGCAATTCGCCAATGGCTATTTCCTGACCCGGAACATGATGAAGTGGTTCTGGGATAACTACACCACGTCAGATAAAGATCGGAATAACATTCTGGCTTCTCCGCTGCGTGCCACTGAGGCGCAACTGGCCGGTTTACCGCCAACGCTGATTCAGACTGCCGAACTCGACGTGCTGCGCGATGAAGGTGAAGCCTTTGGACGTAAGCTGGATGCCGCCGGTGTACCGGTGACGGTGACCCGCTATAACGGCATGATCCACGACTTTGGTTTGCTGAATGCGTTGAGTAAAGAGCCTACCGTGCGTACGGCGATTGGCCAGGCGTCAGCGGAATTGAAGGAACACCTTAAGTAAACATCGCCCGACAGCGGATTCATATTTTTTTGTTCATGCAGACATGCGGTAAATAAAATCAGCCGGATAGCACCGGCTGATTTTTTTCTGGCTTAAAGGCTGACAGGCATCAGGGCGCGATCACCCTTCTCCACTCCGCGCAAGTATTTATGCCTTCACCCAAAAACGGCCTTCGACAAGTAAAAGGAAAAACCCGCCGTTAAGCAGGCTTGTAGCGCGGCAGTAATGTTATCAACGTCTGCTCATTGCTCATCCCGACCACCACCAGCCACAGAACCCTGACCTTATCAAATTCCCGGTTGCTGGCACCTTGTACTGCCCCCTTCTAACTCGCTACTTCGCGTCATCAACAGTTGAAATTTCGGATAGCCGCCGCAGGAACAGCGTTAAGGATTGCCAGGATCTTTTTACTGAATTATCGTAAGCCGCTTTGGGTACCGCTGACATACAATTCTGGGCCAGGCATTCGGTATAAATGCCTGCCTAAGGGACAACTATGTCATATCGCATCCTTTGGTCAATCGCGCTTTTAGCCGTCACGGCTGTGTGGGGCTGGAGCTTCGTTGCGAAGCACGACACGCTGGGCTTCATGGCCGCATCCACCCTGAACGCGTGGATGTTTACCCTGGCGGCTTTCGCGCTTCTCCCCTTTTCGATCCGTTCTTTTCGCCACCTGAAGCCACGTGACTGGGTGAGTGCGGTATTGGCGGGCATCGTGCTCTTCGCTGCATTTTCCCTACAGACATCCGGCACAGCTTACACAACGCCCTCCAATGCCGGCTTCATCACAGGCTTGTGCACCGTTTTCACGCCGTTGTGTATCTATCTCATCGGCAGAGGACGCCCCAGTGCTAAACAGGCAGCAGGAACCGCCATTGCCGTGTTTGGGCTTGGCTTACTCAGCCTTGACGGGTTCAGGGTGCACTATGGTGACTTACTTATTCTGGGTTGTGCGGTGTGCTTCGCCGTACACATCGTCATCGTGTCGACTTTCACAACGCCTGATATTTCCCTGGCATCAACATCGATACAACTCGGCATCGTTGGCGTGCTTTCTTTGTTATGGAGCGTCGCCCGTGACCAGTTTTCTTTACCTCACTCGCTGCCGACAGCATTAACAATCCTGTCACTGGCCCTGTTCGCAACAGCCCTGGCGTACGCCATTCAGAATCGTGCTCAGGCTGTGCTGGCCCCGGAAAAGGTCGCCCTGATACTGATTTGCGAACCTGTGTTTAGTGGGATTTTTGGTTATTTTCTCGCGGGCGATCGTTTGCCGCCGGAAAGACTTGCAGGAGCGGCGCTAATCCTGGTGGGGATTGTCGTCACCGAGCTTCGCGTCGTACGTCTCCTGCCTGCCGCCTGGCGTAGATCCTAAGTTCGCTTCAGCGCCGTGCGCTGTTCAACGCGAACTCATTTTGCAGGCGAAATTCAGTGATATCCCTCGCCGTTCCGGCGAAGCGACTATCGGCCAGACAATGCGGGAGCTAAAATGCAAAAAGCCCGCATAACGCGGGCTTCGTTTTACACTGCTTACTGTCGGTCTGAGCCGGACGCTAAATCATTCCCACTCAATCGTCGCCGGTGGCTTGCCGGAAATATCATAAACCACCCGGGAAATACCGTTAACTTCGTTGATGATGCGGTTGGACACGCGGCCCAGGAAGTCGTACGGCAGGTGCGCCCAGTGGGCGGTCATGAAGTCGATGGTTTCTACCGCGCGCAGTGAAACGACCCAGTCATACTTGCGGCCATCGCCCATAACGCCAACAGAACGTACAGGCAGGAACACGGTAAAGGCCTGGCTGACTTTGTTGTAGAGATCGGCTTTATGCAGCTCTTCAATAAAGATGGCATCCGCACGACGCAACAGGTCACAGTACTCTTTCTTCACTTCACCCAGTACGCGCACGCCAAGGCCTGGCCCCGGGAATGGATGACGATAGAGCATATCGTAAGGCAGGCCCAGCTCCAGACCGATCTTGCGCACTTCGTCTTTAAACAGCTCGCGCAGCGGCTCGACCAGGCCCATCTTCATCTCTTTCGGCAGGCCGCCGACGTTGTGGTGCGACTTGATCACGTGCGCTTTACCGGTAGCAGAGGCAGCCGATTCGATCACATCAGGGTAGATGGTACCCTGCGCCAGCCACTTCACGTCTTCCAGGCGCAGTGCCTGCTCGTCAAAGACTTCAACAAAGACGCGGCCGATGATTTTACGCTTCGCTTCCGGATCGTTTTCCCCGGCCAGGGCGTCCAGGAAACGCGCTTCGCCATCAACGTGAACAATGTTCAGACCAAAATGGTCGCCAAACATGTCCAGCACCTGCTCGGCCTCGTTCAGACGCAGCAGGCCGTTATCGACGAATACGCAGGTCAGGTTTTTACCGATGGCGCGATGCAGTAGCATGGCGGTCACTGACGAATCCACACCGCCAGATAAGCCCAGAATCACTTTGTCGTTGCCGACCTGCACGCGCAGACGCTCGACGGCATCTTCGATGATTTTTGCCGGTGTCCAGAGCGCTTCACATTCACAAATATCGATAACAAAACGTTCCAGCATGCGCAGCCCCTGACGCGTATGCGTCACTTCCGGATGGAACTGCACGCCGTAGAAGCGTTTCTCTTCGTTCGCCATGATGGCAAATGGACAGGTCTCTGTACTGGCAACGGTAACAAAGTCAGCAGGGATAGCGGTCACTTTGTCACCGTGACTCATCCAGACATCCAGCAACGGTTTACCGGCTGCGCTGATGGCGTCTTCAATATCGCGAATCAGGGCGCTTGCCGTGTTGACTTCAACCTGCGCATAGCCAAACTCACGCTCGTTGGATCCTTCCACCTTGCCGCCCAACTGCATCGCCATGGTCTGCATGCCATAACAAACACCCAGAACCGGCACGCCAGCCGTGAACACATAGTCAGGCGCGCGCGGGCTGCCATGCTCGGTTGTGCTTTCCGGGCCGCCAGACAGAATGATGCCGCTTGGATTGAACTGGCGAATCTGCTCTTCGGTGACATCCCAGGCCCAGAGTTCACAGTACACGCCAAGCTCACGTACGCGGCGCGCAACCAGCTGCGTATATTGAGAACCAAAATCGAGAATCAGAATGCGGTGCTTATGGATATTTTCCGTCGTCATTGAGGGGTTTCCAGAACGGTGACTTAAAGTAAAGCGCCCGGCTGTTGCCGGGCGGGAAATCTTACGGGGTTATGAACCCATGCGGTAGTTCGGTGACTCTTTGGTGATGGTCACGTCGTGCACGTGGCTTTCATTGATGCCCGCGCCGCTGATGCGCACGAATTCGGCTTTGGTACGCAGATCATCAATGGTCTGGCAGCCGGTCAGGCCCATGCAGGAACGCAGGCCACCCATTTGCTGATGCACGATTTCTTTCAGGCGGCCTTTATAAGCCACGCGGCCTTCAATACCTTCTGGCACCAGCTTGTCAGCAGCGTTGTCGGTCTGGAAGTAACGATCCGACGAACCTTTAGACATGGCGCCCAGCGAGCCCATTCCACGGTAGGATTTAAAAGAGCGGCCCTGATAAAGTTCGATTTCACCCGGTGATTCTTCGGTCCCTGCCAGCATCGATCCCACCATGACGCAGGATGCGCCTGCGGCAATCGCCTTCGCGATATCACCAGAGAAACGAATACCGCCGTCCGCGATAACCGGAATGCCGGTGCCTTCCAGCGCAGCCACGGCATCTGAAACGGCGGTGATCTGAGGGACACCCACACCGGTAACGATACGCGTAGTACAGATGGAGCCCGGGCCGATACCGACTTTAACTGCGCTCACGCCAGCTTCAACCAGGGCCAGCGCGCCCGCACCTGTTGCAACGTTGCCGCCGACGATTTCAAGGTCAGGATACTTAGCGCGGGTTTCACGGATACGCTGCAGTACGCCTTCTGAATGGCCATGCGACGAGTCAATCAGCAGTACGTCCACACCGGCAGCAACCAGCGCATCTACGCGCTCTTCGTTGCCCGCACCGGCGCCTACAGCCGCACCGACGCGCAGACGACCCTGCGCATCTTTACAGGCGTTAGGTTTACGTTCGGCTTTCTGGAAGTCTTTAACGGTGATCATACCCAGCAGGTGGAAGCTGTCATCCACGACCAGCGCTTTTTCTACGCGCTTTTCATGCATTCTGTGCAGGACGACATCACGGGCTTCACCCTCTTTCACCGTCACCAGGCGCTCTTTTGGCGTCATCACGGCCGTCACGGGCTGGGTAAGATCGGTGACGAAGCGCACATCGCGACCGGTGATAATGCCCACCAGCTCGTTATCCGCGTTCACGACCGGGTAACCGGCAAAGCCGTTGCGTTCGGTCAGTTCTTTCACTTCCGCCAGCGTAGTGGTGGGCAACACGGTCTGCGGTTCGGTGACGACGCCGCTTTCATGCTTTTTAACCTTACGCACTTCATCTGCCTGGCGATCAATCGACATATTTTTGTGAATGAAGCCCAGACCGCCCTCTTGCGCCAGCGCAATAGCCAGACCCGCTTCGGTCACGGTATCCATTGCAGCAGAAAGCATGGGAATATTCAGACGAATGTTTTTGGTCAGCTGAGTGCTGAGATCGGCCGTATTCGGCAGGACGGTGGAGTGTGCAGGAACGAGCAGGACGTCGTCAAAAGTGAGTGCTTCTTTAGCGATTCTTAACATGGCAATACTCCACCTCGGGTGCGTGAGAATAGATAAAATATTGCCGCGGCATTATACAGGCCGTAATCGATTGCCTCCACTATTATTTGAGAAAAAGTCTTGATCCGCGCAATCAGCAATGTAGTATCGACTGATTAACCTACTGATTTGGAATTTGATCTTCGTCACATGTCGCTGCCGCCAAACGCCAATATTTTTACCGTCAGCCGTCTCAATACGACAGTGCGTCAGCTGCTGGAGAATGAGATGGGCCTGGTTTGGCTCAGCGCCGAGATCTCCAATTTCACCCAGCCCGCTTCTGGCCACTGGTACTTTACCCTGAAAGATGATGGCGCCCAGGTCCGCTGCGCCATGTTCCGTAACGGTAATCGTCGTGTGACGTTCCGTCCCCAGCACGGCCAGCAGGTCCTGGTTCGCGCAAATATCACACTCTATGAACCGCGCGGCGATTATCAGCTGATTATTGAAAGTATGCATCCCGCCGGTGAAGGCCTGCTACAGCAGCAGTTTGAGCAACTGAAAGCCAGGCTGGCGCAGGAAGGCTTGTTCGAAGCCGAACACAAGAAGCCCTTACCACAGCCGGCTAAGCAGGTTGGCGTGGTCACCTCTGCGACGGGTGCAGCCCTGCACGATGTTCTGCGCGTGCTGCATCGTCGCGATCCCTCACTGCCCGTTGTGATTTATCCCACTGCCGTTCAGGGTGTAGATGCGCCTGCCGCTATCGTGCGCGCCATTGAGCTTGCGAACCAACGTGCCGAATGCGACGTGCTGATCGTGGGTCGCGGCGGCGGTTCGCTGGAAGATCTGTGGAGTTTTAATGACGAGCGCGTTGCGCGTGCGATTTTTGCCAGTCGCATTCCCGTGGTCAGCGCGGTTGGCCATGAAACCGACGTCACCATTGCCGATTTTGTTGCTGACCTGCGCGCGCCAACGCCTTCCGCTGCGGCAGAGATTGTCAGCCGTAATCAACTTGAACTCCTGCGCCAGCTGCAGTCACAGCAGCAGCGGCTGGAGATGGCAATGGATTATTATCTGGCGCGCCAGCAGCGGGTATTCAGTCGCCTGGATCATCGCCTGCAGCAGCAGCATCCTCAACTGCGTCTGGCCCGCCAGCAAACCGCACTGTTTCGCCTGCAGCAGCGGTTGGGCGAGGCGATGGAACAGCGGCTTCGCAATGTCACTCGCCAGCAGGACCGCCTGTCACAGCGCCTGGCGCAGCAGCAGCCACAGCAGCGCCTGTATCTGGCGCAAAAAAGCCTACAAAGCTGGCAATATCGCCTGCAACAAAGCATGGAAAAATTGCTTAACCGTGACAAAAACCGCTTCGGTCAGCTTGCGGCCCAGCTGGAAGGCGTCAGTCCGTTAGCCACGCTGGCGCGTGGATTTAGCGTCACGACCGACAACGCTGGCCAGGTGGTGAAGAAAACGCGTCAGGTGAGCACAGGCGATTTACTGCGTACCCGTCTCGATGATGGTTGGGTAGAAAGTCAGGTCACGCAGCTTATTCCCGAAAAACCGAAACGAAAGAAAAGCATTTCTTAACTATACTTCCTGGTACATCCCTCGTGCCAAGGAGTCTACAATGGCTTTCAGCGTTATCCCTCCCTATATTCTCCGTAAGATTATCGCCCACGGTTCCGGTCATCAGCAGGAGCAGGCGCGCCGTACCCTCACCCACGTTCAGCACCTGATGGCGGAGCACTGGCAAAAGACGGCTGCGCCGAAAACCACGCAGGCCGGGAAGATTGAGCGTGAAATCTATGATGCCAAAAACAAAGAAACGTTGCCGGGAACCCTGGTGCGTAAAGAAGGCCAGTCTTCAAATGGTGACGTTGCCGCCGACGAGGCCTGGAACTATCTTGGCGTCACACACGATTTCTTCTGGCAGATATATAAACGCAATTCTCTGGACAATAACGGTTTGAAATTAGCGGGAACCGTTCACTATGGTGAAAAATATCAGAACGCTTTCTGGAACGGACAGCAGATGGTGTTCGGCGACGGCGATGGTGAGATCTTTAACCGTTTTACTATCGCTATCGATGTTGTTGCGCATGAGTTATCGCACGGTGTCACAGAAACCGAAGCCGGTTTGATCTATTTTGAACAGGCTGGCGCGCTAAATGAATCCATGTCCGATGTCTTTGGCTCCCTGGTGAAGCAGTTCAGTAAAAAACAGACTGCCGATAAGGCCGACTGGATTATTGGTGAAGGCCTGCTGGCGAAAGGCATCAATGGCAAAGGCTTGCGATCGATGTCGCACCCCGGCACCGCTTATGACGACCCAATGTTGGGTAAAGATCCGCAACCGGGCCATATGGACGACTATATTAAAACGCGAGAAGACAACGGCGGCGTGCACCTGAACTCTGGCATTCCTAACCGTGCCTTTTATCTGGCAGCACAAGCACTAGGTGGTTTTGCCTGGGAACAGGCAGGGCAAGCGTGGTATGACACCTTGTGTGATGATAATTTGCATCAGGATGCTGACTTCAAAACCTTTGCACAGTTGACCGTGCAGCACGGTGAAAAGCGCTTTGATCGTTCCGTCGGCAGCAAAATTGAACAGGCGTGGAAAGAGGTAGGCGTATTATGAGTCAACTCCCCGAACTTACCGACGACGCCACCATTGTGGTGACGCGCGAAGGTGGCTTTGCTTTTATCCCCGGCTTACGCAGCGAGCGTCGTTTTCCCTTAGGTGAACTTCCTGCGCCAGAGAAACAGCGCGTCTGCAAAGTGCTGGAGCAGGCGATGCCGCTGGGCGAGTCAGAGGATAAAGCCACTAAGGTAGGATGCGGGGATCAGCGCTATTTTCGTATTCAGATCCAGTACGCCACGCGCCGTGAGGCCGGTACGGTGGTGATCCTGATACCGGAACAGTCGGCCCCGCCGGAGCTGGTATCGCTCTTCCGCGACGGAAAATAAGCACAAAAAAAGGGCCGCGAGCGGCCCTTTTATTTTACCCGTTATCGCTGTTACTTGCTGTCTGGCAGCGCATAAGCAATCACGTAGTCACCGCGATCCGGTGACTGACGCGCGCCGCCTGCTGAGATCAGAATGTACTGCTTGCCGGTTTTCGGCGAGACGTAGCTCATCGGGCCGCCCTGACTGCCAACGGGCAGACGCGCTTTCCACACCTCTTTACCCGTTGCGCTATCAAACGCACGCAGATAGTAATCCTGCGTACCGGCGATAAACACCAGGCCGCCCTGGGTTGCCAGCGTGCCGCCCAGCGTTGGCATGCCGATTGGCATTTTCGCGCGCATTTTGATCCCGAACGGACCGGTATCCTGCACGGTACCCACCGGAACCTGCCAGACGATTTTCTGCGTTTTCATATCGATAGCAGACAAGGTACCGAACGGGGGTGCCTGGCAAGGAATGCCCAGTGGTGACATAAAGCGGTTCTTATTCACCGCATAAGGCGTACCTTTCAGTGGAACGGCGCCCATGCCGGTATTGATCGCCTCACCGCCGTTGCTGCCACGGGAAACCTTGCTGGTATCAACCGGAATCATCTGTACCCACAATCCTAAACGCATGTCGTTAACAAACAACAGGTTGTTATTCGGATCGGTGGACATACTGCCCCAGTTCATTCCGCCCAGCGAACCCGGGAAACTCAGCGACTTATCCGTGCCCGGCACGGTAAACAGGCCGTCATAGCGCATAGATTTAAAGGCGATACGGCAGGCAAGCTGATCGAACGGCGTGGCCCCCCACATATCGGACTCTTTCAGCGTCTGATTACCAATCATCGGCATACCGGTCGAATGCGGCTGGGTTTTAGTGTACTGCTCGTTAGGGATATGTCCCTGCGGCATTGGCAGCTCTTCCACTTTGGTCAGTGGCTTGCCGGTCATCCGGTCCAGCACAAAGATCATGCCGGTTTTGCCGCCGATCACGACCGCAGGCTTGGTGCTGCCGTCTTTCATCGGGAAGTCGATCAGGCTCGGCTGCATCGGCAGATCGAAGTCCCACAGATCGTTATGCACGGTCTGATAAACCCACTTCTCTTTACCGGTTGTTGCATCGAGTGCCAGTACGGAGGCACCGTATTTATGATCGAGTGCGTTGCGGTTTGCGCCCCACAGGTCAACCGATGAGCTTCCCATCGGAATAAACACGGTGTTCATGGCCGGATCGTAGGACATCGGCGCCCATGAGTTTGGCGTACTCCGCGTATAGTCCTTGCCCGGCATCAGAATAGCATTCGGATCGGTATTGCCCGGGTCAAAGGCCCAACGCATCTGGCCGGTGATCACGTCAAAACCGCGTAACACGCCGCCAGGCATATCTGTTTTAACGTTGTCAGCCACGCGCCCGCCTACGACAACAGTGGTACCGGCAATCGTGGGTGCAGAGGTGAGCTGATAAAGCGGATCGGGCGCATCGCCCAGGCCCTTTTTGAGATCCACGATACCGTGGTTACCAAAATCCTCACAGAACTCGCCGTTATCAGCATTAATGGCAATCAGGCGCGCATCGATGGTATTCATCAGAATACGGCGCTGGCAGCTGTCTCCGGCCGCCAGCGTAACGCCAGGAACCGGCGTAGAACCCGGTTGGGTCGGCTGGGTAAGCGGTTTCGTCGCATCAAAATAGGCCAGACCACGGCAGCGCGGCCAGACTTCTGCCTGAGCATTGATCTCACGCTTCCAAATCTGCTTACCGCTGTCGGCTTCCACCGCGATCACGTTGTTGTGCGGGGTGCAAAGATAAACGGTATTTCCCACCTGCAGCGGCGTTTGCTGATCTTCAGCGCCATTGCCGGTTGGGCTTTCAGGGATATCACCGGTGTGATAAGTCCAGGCGACCTGCAGATCTTTCACGTTATCGCGAGTAATCTGGTCCAGCGCAACAAAGCGGCTTCCCCCTGCGGTATTCCCGTAGTGATCCCAGTTTTGCTGTTGCTTTGACTTATCTACCGGAATCAGCGGCAGTTCCTGACCGGTTGAGGCAACGGTAGGATGGGGCTGAAACATCTGAACTAAGGTAGCGACCATGCCTACGGCAATCACGGCAGAAAAGGCATACGACACTTTTGCCAGCGAAGGCTTGTTTTCGCGCTTGCGCAGCGCAGGCCAGGTGATGAACGCCAGAATCATCAGACCTGCAGGCACCATCAGGCGGGAAACCAGAGGCCAGAATTGCAGTCCGGCGTCAATGACGGCCCAGATTAACGTTCCTACAAACACCAGCAGGAACAGGACAACCGCGGAGGATTTCGCACGGAAAAACTGAATGGCTGACAGCACCGTAACGATGCCTGCAACCAGAAAATACCAACTGCCGCCAAGCGTCGCGAGTTGTCCCCCGCCAACCGCAAAGAACAGGCCGGTTGCCAGTAGCACCAGCCCGAGCAGCACGGACCATATTCTCAACCCTTTACCGGATCGAGATGATGTTTCAGCCATAACACTTACTCTCCTGATAAACAAAACCGCTCCAGCCCTGTGCGCGACCCGGCTCATCGCCGGTCACGTTGCAGGTAAAAGAAGCAGCGTTGTTTTATTCCAATTAAAGCGGACCCGCGTTCATGAAATGAATGATGTGTTCCGGAGACAGCCCGCACGGGGCGCCCCCGTCATGACGCGGCAAAATTGTACCACCTGGTACGTTATCCCGTGAAGGTTTAAACGGGTTTGTTACGAAACAATAGCATTTTCGCTACAAATTTTTACGCCGTTACGGTTCGCAGCGTTGGGATCTTCATGTGTTGCAGGTTGAAGTGGCCAGGCGTCAGACGGGAAAAATCCTGTAAGTGAGACGACGTCTGGAAATTAAGCCGTGACTATGATGACAAAAATAGTCGGTCGCGCCGCAACTTTTGAGTTGCTCAAGGGGCTGATGGCAGTCGGGGCAGACAGGCTGGTAGCGATAACGAACACCGCACCCGGTGCAGATAAGATCGATCTCGTCAGGGGCCAGGGGTTGATAACATTTTTCACACATTGCGCGCATATTTTCATCCGACTATGCAAATAAACGCAATCTTAGGGCAAAAAAAAGAGGGCCACCTGGCCCTCGATCAATTAACGCTTATTCTTTTTCATATGCGCCATCAGACGCTTACGCTTGCGCTGTTGCGTCGGCGTCAGCAGATTGCGTTTGCCTTCGTAAGGGTTTTCACCCTCTTTAAACTGAATGCGGATGGGCGTTCCCATCACGTTAAGTGAACGGCGGAAATAGTTCATCAAATAACGTTTGTAGGAATCCGGCAGGTCTTTAACCTGATTACCGTGGATCACCACAATCGGTGGGTTGTAACCGCCCGCATGGGCATATTTCAGTTTAACGCGACGACCGCGAACCAGCGGTGGCTGATGGTCTTCCGCCGCCATATTCATGATGCGCGTCAGGAGGGAGGTATTGACACGTTTTGTAGAGCAGTCGTAGGCTTCCGTAACGGACTCAAACAGGTTGCCTACGCCGCTGCCGTGCAACGCAGAAATAAAGTGCACGCGTGCGAAATCGATAAAGCCCAGGCGGAAATCCAGCGTCTCTTTGACTTCGTCACGCACTTCCTGCGACAGGCCATCCCATTTATTCACGACGATAACCAGGGAGCGTCCACTGTTGAGAATAAAGCCCAGCAGCGACAGATCCTGATCGGAAATGCCGGCGCGGGCGTCAATCACCAGCATGACGACGTTGGCATCTTCGATCGCCTGCAACGTTTTAATGACTGAGAATTTCTCTACCGTATCCGTAATTTTACCGCGCTTACGTACGCCCGCCGTATCGATCAGCACATACTCGCGACCGTCACGTTCCATCGGAATGTAGATACTGTCACGGGTGGTGCCCGGCATGTCATAAACGACCACGCGATCTTCACCGAGGATGCGGTTAGTCAACGTAGACTTACCTACGTTAGGACGGCCAACAATCGCCAGCTTAATCGGTAAGGTTGTGGGATCGAAATCGTCTTCTTCTTCCTCTTCCTCACCGTTTTCTTCTGCCGCTAAGGCTGCCCAGTAAGCTTCGTTTTCATCTTCTTCGGTGACCTCAACCGGATCGACCTTTTCCATCCACGGCAGCAGCGCCGTTTCCAGCAGGCTGGTTACGCCACGACCGTGCGAGGCCGCGATAGCGTGAATTTCACCCAGGCCCAGAGAATAGAAATCCACCACCGCCTGATCCGGATCCAGTCCGTCGGTTTTATTCGCCACCAGAAACGTTGCTTTTTGACGAGAGCGGAGATGCTTTGCAATTTGCTGATCGGCGGCCATCATGCCTGCGCGAGCGTCGACCATAAACAGCACAACGTCGGCTTCTTCGATCGCCAGCAGCGACTGCTCCGCCATGCGCGTTTCAACACCGTCTTCGGTGCCATCAATACCGCCGGTATCGATAACAATAAATTCGCGCCCTTCCACTTCGGCGCGACCATATTTGCGATCGCGAGTCAGTCCAGGAAAATCCGCTACCAGCGCATCTCGTGTGCGGGTTAAACGGTTAAATAGCGTAGATTTTCCCACATTGGGACGCCCAACCAGCGCGACCACAGGTACCATAACAATGCCTCAATAATGTATTAAATCGCCCGAATGGCGTGATTATAACGGCTTTAGCCGCTCAGTTCAGGCTTAAGGCGCTAAGGATACCATGCCTGACTAAAAACGAAACGGCCCCTGATGAAATCAGGAGCCGTTGTGCCAGGGAACCACCCTGCCTGACAACTTACCCGTTAGCGAGTAATGGCGTAAACTTCACCGTCTTTCGACTGAATCAGCAGTTTGTCGCTGGCGACCACTGGCTCAGTCTGGAAGCCTGAGCTGTCCAGCTTTTGCTGGGCAACAAAACGACCATCGGTGGTGTTCATCCAGTGCAGGTAACCTTCGCTGTCGCCGACCACAAGGTAGCCGTTATAGAGAACCGGTGAAGTCAGATTACGATGCAGCAGCTCGCTTTGACGCCAGATAGCGACACCGCCATCCGCATTCAGCGCAATCACACGATCGTCCTGATCGACCAGGTAGATGCGACCCGCATCGACAATCAGATCTTTAACGCCGCCGATTTCACGTTTCCATAAAATCTGACCTGAGCGTAAATCCAGTGCGGTCAGGTTGCCATTGTAAGCCAGCGCATAGACCACGCCGTTGACAATGACCGGCGTGGTATCCACATCGCTCAGGCGATCAATTTCCGTTGCGCCGCTGGGCTGTGAAATACGCTGCTGCCAAATCAGCTGGCCCTGGTTTAGGATAACGGCACTGACACGGCCGTTATCGCCGCCCACAATGGCGCCACCAAAGGCCACAGACGGCGCAGATTCTCCGCGCAGTGACAGCGCAGGCATATCCAGGTTGACGGTCCACTTCACCGCTCCCGTGGCCTGATCCAGGCCCTGCAACATGCCGTTACTGGTATGAATCAATACCAGACCATCGCTGACCACAGGACGCGACAGGGCTTCACCCGCCGCTTTCGCCTGCCAGGCAATGGCACCATCGCTGGTGTTCAGTGCATAGACCTGCCCGCGTTCGCTGCCAATATAGAGGCGATCGCCGCTCACGGTGATGCCGCCGGACAGCATGGCAGAATGGTTTTTCGAGAAGAAGCCGGTTTTCTCAGAGAGATCGACTTTCCATTTTTCTTTACCATCGGCCGCGTCGAGCGCTTTTACGATACCAAAGCGGTCAGCAGCATAAACGGTGCCGTCTTGCCAGGTGGGGTGCAGGTTGGAGTAAAAATCACCGATACCATCACCCACGCCGGTACTCCATACCGTCTGAGGCGTAAACTGGTTTTCCACCTTCGGCAATGGGGCCATTTTCACTACATCTTCTTCGCCGCTGAACAGCGAGCAACCGCTGAGCAAGGTGACTGAGATCAGCCCCGGCAGCAGGTATTTACGTAATTCCATGCGCTCTCTCTTGACTGGCTTAGCTTAAGTTATTCATCTTCATCTGCATCATTTGCTTCAGTGCAGGAGACGCGTCAGATTCTACGCCTTTGCTCCATGCATCGCGCGCGCCCTGCTTATCGCCCTTGCTGAGCAGCGCTTCGCCTCGGATATCAGCGACAATGGCTGTCCAGCCATCACCCTTCACACTGTCAAGGGTTTTAAGTGCCGCATCAGCCTGATTCTGTTGCAGTTGAATGCGTGCCAGGCGCAGGTTGATAACCGCCTGCAGGTTGGCATCTTTAGTATCTTTCAATCCGTTTTGCAGCAAGGTAGCGGCTTTGTCCAGCTGATCGCTGTCGACATACTGCTTAGCCAGATCCAGGGCCGCCAGGGCACCGTAAGTATTGCTGTTTTCGCTGGCGAACGTGTTGACGGCTTCCAGGGTTTCTGGCTTACCGGCCTGCATCGCACGGGTGACTTTTTGGTATTCTGCCGATACAGTTTTCGCGGAATCCTGCTGATGGCTGGACCAGTAGCGCCAGCCGCCCAGTGCAGCAATCCCGATAACCACGCCTACGGCTAAGGCTTTACCGTTGTTGGCGAAAAAGCGACGCAGCGCATCAACCTGTTCGTTCTCATTGCTATAAACTTCCACGCAATCCTTCTCCTTTCAATGGTTGTGCTTTGACACGCTTACTGCAACAGCGTGCGCAGTGCAGCAGCCGCGTCCGCCTGCGCCAGCGTTTGCTGTTCGCCATTGCGCAGGTCTTTAATCACGACCTGACCGGCCTTCTGTTCATCTTCGCCCAGCACCAGGGCAACGCGGGCGCCCCATTTATCCGCACGGGCGAACTGCTTCTTGAAGTTACCGCCGCCAAAGTTGGTCATCAGTTTCATTTCAGGCAGGTGATCGCGCAGTTTTTCTGCCAGCTGCATCGCCGCTGACTGAACGCCCTGACCTGAAGCGATAACATAGACATCGACATTGCGCGCGGGTTCAAATTCCGGATTCACCGCCTGCACTAACAACACCAGGCGTTCCATTCCCATTGCGAAACCGACACCCGGTGTGGCACGGCCACCCAACTGTTCTACCAGCCCATCATAACGACCGCCACCGCAAACGGTACCCTGGGAGCCCAGGCTGTCGGTAACCCATTCAATCACCGTGCGGTTGTAATAATCCAGCCCACGCACCAGCCGCTGATTCACCGTGTAAGCAATACCCGCGTCGTCTAACAGCGCGCGCAGCCCGTCAAAATGCTCGCGTGATTCCACATCCAGATAATCGCCCAACTGAGGCGCATCGTTCAGCAGCGTCTGAATATCAGGATTTTTACTGTCGAGCACGCGCATCGGGTTACTGTACATACGGCGCTTACAGTCTTCATCCAGCGCCTCTTTATGCTGTTCCAGAAACGCCACCAGCGCATCGCGATAGTTGGCACGGGCTTCAGGCGAACCAATGGAGTTCAGTTCCAGACGAACATGGTCGGCGATGCCCAACGCTTTCCACCAGCGTGCGTTCAGCATGATCAGTTCGGCATCAATGTCCGGCCCCTGCAGACCAAAGACTTCAACGCCTATCTGATGAAACTGGCGGTAACGCCCTTTCTGAGGACGCTCGTAGCGGAACATCGGCCCCATGTACCACAGGCGCTGTTCCTGGTTATAAAGCAGACCGTGTTCGATACCTGCGCGCACGCAGCCCGCCGTGCCTTCCGGACGAAGCGTCAGGCTTTCGCCATTGCGATCGTCAAAGGTATACATCTCTTTTTCAACCACATCGGTGACTTCACCAATTGCGCGTTTGAAAAGAGGAGTCTGCTCTACGATGGGTAAGCGAATTTCGCTGTAACCATAACTCGCCAGCACTGACTTCAGTACATCTTCAACCCGTTGCCAGATGGCCGTATCCGCAGGCAGGAAATCGTTCATCCCGCGAATCGCTTGAATATTCTTCGCCACGTTAAAATCTCTTAATGCAAAAAAACCTGTCCGGCATCATACCTCATGAGGATGAAACCGCACAGGTTCAGCTAAAAAAGTCATGCACGCCGTACACGCAACGGATTATTTTTCCAGTTGCTGCACGTCAATACGACGGGTTTCATCCAGCATGGCCGCTTTGGCACGAATGCGCGCTTCCAGTTGATCGATCATATCGTCATTGTCCAGACGTTCGCGCTGGCGCACGCCATCTTCATAGAAGCCGCTTTTCTTATTACTGCCGGTCACGCCAAGCGTAGAAACGGTGGCTTCGCCAGGCCCATTCACCACGCAACCGATGATGGAGACATCCATCGGCGTGATAATGTCTTCCAGTCGCTGCTCCAGCGCGTTTACCGTGCCAATGACGTCAAACTCCTGACGTGAACAGGTCGGACAGGCGATGAAGTTGATCCCGCGAGAGCGGATGCGCAGCGACTTCAGGATATCAAAGCCAACCTTTACCTCTTCAACCGGATCGGCTGCCAGAGAAATACGCA
Source organism: Pantoea ananatis LMG 2665 (assembly GCF_000710035.2). Lineage (GTDB taxonomy): Bacteria > Pseudomonadota > Gammaproteobacteria > Enterobacterales > Enterobacteriaceae > Pantoea > Pantoea ananatis. The sequence continues at coordinate 1,001,791 of NZ_JMJJ01000005.1, forward strand.
GCGTGTCGCCAATGCCTTCGGCCAGTAACAGCCCCAGACCAATCGCCGACTTCACCGCACCGGCACGTGCACCGCCCGCTTCGGTAATACCAAGATGCAGCGGCTGCTCGATCTGCTTTGCCAACAGACGGTAGGATTCAACCGCCAGAAAAACATCAGAGGCTTTCACGCTGACTTTAAACTGATCGAAGTTAAGACGATCCAGATGATCGACATGGCGCATCGCCGATTCCAGCAGGGCCTGCGGTGTAGGCTCACCGTATTTTTCCTGCAGATCTTTTTCCAGCGATCCGGCGTTAACACCGATACGAATGGGGATATTGTTATCGCGGGCGCAGTCAACCACCGCACGAATACGCTCGTTATTACCGATATTACCCGGATTGATACGCAGGCAGTCCACTCCATACTCCGCGACTTTTAGCGCAATACGGTAGTCAAAGTGGATATCTGCCACCAGGGGGACGTTCACCTGCTGCTTAATCAGCTTAAACGCTTCGGCGGCATCCATGGTGGGCACCGAGACGCGGACGATATCGACGCCTACGCGCTCAAGGGCTTTGATCTGATTGACCGTCGCGGCTACGTCAGTCGTGCGGGTGTTGGTCATCGACTGAACGGCGATTGGCGCACCGTCGCCAATGGGCACCTGGCCGACGTAAATACGTTTAGACTTACGACGGATAATGGGTGCTTGGTTATGCATATTTCTTCTCCACAATTGCCCGGTACACGCGATACGCTGTTATTGCGCACCCAACGTCAGGCGAGCAACCTGGTTATTACGGATAAAGCGACTTAAATCAACGGGTTTATTCTGATATTGCACCTGAACCACGGATGGCGCGCCAATTTTCAGACGATAGGGAGCCGTGCCAGACAGGCTCAGCTTGCCACCGCTGCGCTGGATACCGCTAAACAGTTTCTTACCCGTTGCATCGCTGACTTCCAGCCAGCAGTCGCCGGTAAAGGTCATCACCACGGCATTCGGATCCGCCGCCGGTTCGCTAACCGCCGCCGCGCCCACTGGCATCTGCTGCGCCGTATTGGTGCTGGCCGGTGCGGGGCTGGTCGAAGTCGGTGCCTGAGAAGGCGAAACAACGGTGTTATTCTCTTCCTGCTGGGCAGCCGCGGCAGTGCTGTTACTGTTTTCAGCAGGCGCCGTGCCGGTGGATTCATCGGCGTTCGCTGGTGTGCTGGCGGCATTATTGCCCAACGGCACGCTGGTGCTGTTATCGGTTGATGCGCCGTTCGTCTGTCCCAGGGGGATAGACTGGCTGCTGTCGCTGTTACTGCCGTTTTGATCGGCCATCGACACCAGCTCATCCTGTGAGGCTTTATGGTTCTGCCACCACCAGGCGCCTGTCAGGCCGATCACGACAAAGACCACCAGCCAGGTAAAAATCATCAGCCAGCCGTCGCGTTTCTTACGCCGTTTGCCCAGGGAGAAGCTTTGCATCGGCTCAATTTTTGCGGCACGAACCGGCGTCTGCTTTTCCATCATCGGCAGCAGTTCCTCTTCAGGAATGTGCACCAGACGCGCATAAGAACGGATGTAACCGCGCAGGAAGGTAGAGGCTAAATCCGCAGGTGATTTGTCTTCTTCAATATCACGTACGGTAGTAAGTTTCAGGCACAGGCGTTCAGCAACATGTTGCTGCGTGAGTCCCATTTGTTCACGGGCCAGACGCAGGCGTGTACCTGTGGAATGAACTGCAGAATTTTCTTGAGTGGCTTCAGTATTCATTAGCTAAATAACGCTGGTACTGTATCGATTGCGGAAAACGTCGCGCTAACTGGTCGCCATAACGTGAAACGTCTGCGGCATTTCCCTGTTGCGCGGCGAAACGTATGTGTAACGCCAGGCTGCGTGCCGTCTCCGGCAGCGGCTGGTAAAGCTCTAATAATAGCGCTACGTTAGCCCACTGGTCATTTTCGACCGCGCTTTCAGCTTCGGCTAGTAGCGGCGCTCCTTTACTCTGGTCCGCATCGAGCGCATACGACAAAGCAGCACGCGCTGCTTCTCTGTTTCCTGCCCGCAGATAACAATACCCCGACAGTTCATACGCATCGATACGGGCGTCTCCTTCCTGCGCACCCTTCGCCCGGATAAACTGTTGATGCGCTTCATCATACTGCCCTAAAGCGCAAAGAAACGCACCGTAATTGTTAGGGATGTAACCATTATGTGGCGCAATTCGCTGCGCGTGCTGAAAATGATAATGCGCTGCGGCAGTGTGCCCTTGCCGCTGAGCCAGCCGGGCCAATGCCAGGGGCACGCGGTAATCCTGGGGAGCGGCCGCCTGCGCCCGTAAGAGATTACGGCGCGCAGCAGGATAATCCTCTACCGCGAGGTAGTGCATACCCAGTTGCAAACGAAGCTCCGCTGCCCCCGATTGGGTCGGCGAACGGACACAACCGCTTACAACAAAAACGGCCAGTAATGCCGTGCATATCCCTTTGCCCATCGCCTTTCCATCCTGTTATCGCTGTGGCTGGCAGCAGCCTGCCACGCAGAGACGGAATGGAAAACCCTGTTAGTCAGCCTTTCAGAGCGCCTTCACAGATATGGCTTCGCCCGCCATTTTCTTACGCAGGGTGCGTTTCGTACGGTCAATCACTTCCCCGGCCAACTGGCCGCAGGCGGCATCAATATCATCACCACGGGTTTTACGCACGATAGTGGTAAAGCCGTAATCCATTAACACCTTGGAGAAGCGGTCAATGCGGCTGTTCGAGCTGCGACCATAAGGTGCCCCGGGGAAGGGGTTCCATGGAATCAGGTTGATCTTACACGGCGTTTCTTTCAGCAATGCCGCCAGTTCATGCGCGTCATCGGTGCTGTCGTTGACATGATCCAGCAACACGTATTCGATCGTGACGCGTCCCTGGTTCGCATTGGACTTACCAATATAGCGTTTAACCGCCGCCAGGAAGGTTTCAATATTGTATTTCTTGTTAATGGGTACGATGTCGTCACGCAGTTTGTCGTTTGGCGCATGCAGCGAAATCGCCAACGCAACGTCGATCATGTCGCCCAGCTTGTCCAGGGCAGGCACAACGCCCGAGGTCGACAGGGTGACACGGCGTTTCGACAAACCAAAACCGAAGTCATCCAGCATGATTTCCATGGCCGGAACAACATTATTCAGGTTGAGCAACGGCTCACCCATGCCCATCATCACCACGTTGGTGATAGGACGCTGACCGGTCACTTTGGCCGCACCAACGATTTTTGCGGCACGCCAGACCTGACCAATAATTTCTGACACGCGCAGATTGCGGTTAAAGCCCTGCTGCGCCGTCGAGCAGAATTTACACTCCAGCGCGCAACCCACCTGAGAGGAGACACATAAGGTGGCGCGATCCCCTTCCGGGATATACACCGTTTCAACCAGCTGATCGCCGACGCGAATAGCCCATTTAATGGTGCCATCCGTTGAGCGCATCTCTTCAGCCACTTCCGGGGCGCGAATTTCGGTGAGTTCCATTAACCGGTTACGCAGCTTCTTGTTAATGTCGGTCATCTGCTCGAAATCATCGCAGCAGTAGTGGTAAATCCACTTCATCACCTGATCGGCACGGAAGGGTTTTTCACCGAGCGAGACAAAAAACTCACGCATTTGCTGACGGTTGAGATCCAGCAGGTTGATTTTTTGGCTTTTGGGTGAGACGGAAATAGGCGAGGTGGACGCGGACGTCACAATCTGTTCGGACATAATGTTCTCTGGCCTCGTTGTTACACGTTATGGCGCTGTTGGGAAAAGAAAAAAATTGCGCCTTCACTAAGCTGGCTCAATGAAGGCGCAATATTGTACAACATCTGCTGCCTGATAACAGGCTAGAGTTGCCCGTGTTCAGCAGATTTTTGTAAAGCCCTGTACGCGTCAGTCGTTAAGCAATTAACGGGTGCGCGGGCAAATTTCGTTTTCGCCGAAGAAATAGGCAATTTCACGGGCGGCTGATTCGGCAGAATCTGAACCGTGGGTTGCGTTCTCGGTGAAGCTGTCAGCGTAGTCTGCACGCAGTGTGCCAGCCAGCGCGTTAGCAGGGTTAGTTGCACCCATCAGGTCACGGTGACGCTGAACGGCATTTTCACCTTCCAGTACAGAAACCACAACCGGACCAGACGTCATGAATTCAACCAGACCGTCGAAGAACGGCTTGCCTTGGTGCTCTGCGTAAAAACCTTCAGCCTGCTCTTTGCTCAGCTGCAGCATTTTTGCGCCAACGATTTTGAAGCCTGCGCTTTCAAAACGGTTGTAGATGGCACCGATCACGTTTTTAGCGACGGCGTTTGGCTTGATGATAGAAAAAGTACGTTCGATTGCCATGATGACCTCTGTCTTGACGTTCTGAAGAAACCGAGGGCGCGCGCCCCGGCTAAGAAACGGCGCCGATTATAGGGGTTGAGTGTGACGTTGCCTATCACCGAACCCATAATTTATTGAAAAATCTTGATCTGAGTCGGGGCTAATACTTTTCAACTCTGATTTAGCGCAAAAAACACTCACCCACGGGTAAAAGCGACAGAGGCCAGCTGACCGGCCTCATCCATGACCACCAGCTGATAGTCCCCTGCCCGATCAAGAGGTAGCGACAGGGTGCCGTTCTGACTTTGCGTTTCGAGCGGCTCGCCGTTTAAAAACCACCAGCGCTGAACGCCCTGACCGCCCTGCACCGCAACCGGTATCACCAGCGTAGTATTGCCCGGCAGCGGCTGAACGCGCTGCCCGTCAATAACGCCAGTCACAATCAGCGGCGCGCTACTGCCCTGCTGCAAGGGCGGACACCGGGGATCAACCGCCGGTAAGCGCTGCGCCCGACGCTCCTGCGGCGGCAGCCAGGCTTCCAGCGGCAAAGGCCACACCAGACGTTCATGGCTGATGGCTCGCGGGCAATCCGCCGCAACCCGTAAGCCCTGTTCGTTCTGCCAGTAACGCAGGTGCAATCCACTCAGGCTTTCCTGCCCCGGCGCCAGCAAGGTCGGCGGCAGCGTGTCGTTCAGCACCCAACTCTGCCGCCGTTGTCGGCAGTTTTCGTCTCCCTCGGGCAGCGGCTGCCCGCCGGGCCAGCAGATGCCTGCCACGCTGACCGACGCCGGTCGCGGATCGGTGGGGATTGCCCGCCCGGCCAGGCGGTTCATCAGTACGTTGTTAACCTGATTCATGACGGGAACCGCAGACGCGAAACCAAACTGCCCCGCAACCGGCGTTGCATCGGGTCGTCCGACCCAAACGCCAATCAGATAACGCGGATTGATTCCCACGGCCCAGGCGTCACGGTAGCCGTAGCTGGTGCCGGTCTTCCATGCCAGCGGTACCACCGCAGGCGCGCTGCCATTACCCGCAGGCTGAGCCTCACCGCCCAGAATACGGCGGATAATCCAGGCCGCACCGGGCGAAAGCAGTGGGCGTTCCTGTAAGGGCTGGTCTGCCATCCAGCGCAGCTGACCGGCGTTGCCATGTCGGGCAAAGGCGCTATAGGCCGCCACGATATCATCCATGCGCGCTCCGGTGCCGCCGAGAATCAACGACAGGTTAGGCTCTGCCCCCGGTGGGAAACGTAGATTTAGCCCCACATTGCGCAGGCGTGCGGCCACATTTTTTGGGCCCAGCGCCTCCAGCAGCTGCACGGCGGGCAGATTGAGTGATCGCACCAGCGCTTCGCTGGCGCTGACCGGGCCATGAAAACCGGTATCGAAGTTACCCGGACGGTAATCGCCAAAACGACGTGGAACATCCTGCAGTAAAGACTCGGCATGGATGAGCCCCTCGTCCAGCGCCATGCCATAGACAAAGGGTTTCAGGACCGATCCCGGCGAGCGAACGCTGGCAATCATATCCACATGACCAAAACGGCTGTCGTCGCCGAAATCGGCGGAACCGACGTAGCCACGCACCGCCATAGTAGTGTGATCCACCACCAGTATCGCCAGTGAGGTGCGCGGAGGAAGCTGGTTTTTCACATTCAGCGCCATGCTTTCCAGCTCGCGCTGCAGCGACGGATCCAGCGTAGAGACGATTTTATCGTGCGTAGTCATCGATAACAGTCGCCGCGCCAGTAACGGCGCCATCTGCGGCATCTGGCGCGGCGGGAGCCAGACCGGTTCCTGGCGGATTTCAGCGACCCGTCGGGGCGACCAGACATGATACTGCGCCAGCCGATCCAGCACCTTATTACGTGCCGCTTCAGCCCGCTCTGGCCAGCGATCGGGCCGCAAACGACTGGGTGCCTGTGGCAATACGGCCATTAGCGCCGCCTCGCCCCTTGTCATCTGTGACGGCGCTTTACCCAGCCAGCTCCAGCTTGCCGCTCCAATCCCTTCCAGCGTGCCGCCAAAGGGCGCACGATTAAGATAAAGCGTTAAGATATCGTATTTAGAGAGATGCCACTCCAGTTGCAGAGCGCGCCATGCCTGAATCAGCTTGCCCCGCAGCGTTCGCGGCTGTGGGTCGATGATTCTGGCCACCTGCATGGTTAAAGTGCTGCCACCCGAAATGACGCTGCCATGACGCAGGTCCTGCCAGGCCGCGCGAAGCAGGGCGAGCGGATTAATCCCGGGATGGTACCAGAACCAGCGATCTTCATAGGTCAGCAACGCCTGTATGTACGTCGGCGACACGTCAGCGGGAGTGACCGGATAGCGCCAGATGCCCTGGTCGTCAGCGAAGCGCCACAGGGGTGTGCCGTCCTCGGCGACCACCACACGTGCGGGCTGAACCTCTTTAAGGGGCAAGGGGAATAACCGATCCAGAATCAGCGGGACAAGCAGCAAGGCCAGAATAAAAAGCGGCAGGGCTACCCACCGCTTTTTGATGTGCCTGTTTTTGATCACAACCCGGCCCGGCTACTGTTGTACATGCAGCTGTTGCGGCGTCGCACCAATCGCCCGCCACTCAGGTACGTACATCGATTCCACCTGCGGTGGCGGCATATGGTAGCTGCCCGGCGTCACTGCGCGCGCCAGATACATCAGGGTTGCAGGACGATACGTATCCACTGCCAGCGCGGCAACGAAGCGATCGTCACGGAACTCAATATGCCGGATGTTGGCCTGCTGCATATCCATCATGCTCTCTTTTAACGCATCCGCACTGTCACCCAGGCTGGCACTGCTGTCTGCCAGATTCTGGTTTTCCAGCTCCAGTCCGGCCGGTAACAGATCCACGACCAGCGCATCGCTGATGCGGCGTTTCGCGGCCACGGTAAGACGGACCACCAGCAATTCACCGCTGCGAAGATTATTGAGATCCGCCGGTTTACCGTCCAGGGTGAAGTACTCTCGCTTAACAGACAGCATATGGCTGACCGGATTCGGCGGCGTCAGCGGATAACCCACCACGTTCAGGCTGCCATACAGCGGTGCCGTGCCGGGATTGCTCACGTCAACGCCTTGCGCCAGCTGTTGACTATCCAGCCCTTTATTCACAGGCCCACTGCTGCTTACGGGCGGTTGATCACCCTGTAATATCGCCTGCCAATCCTTACCCTGTGCGGTTTGCAGCGTGCGCGCCGCCAGGTAAAGCGCATTGTTCTCTTGGGTAGAGAGCCAGCGCTTGCCGTTCAGCTCTTTCGACAAAGAGAGCAGCAGGCTGTTTTGCAGTTCCGGCTGCAGCTGATATTCCGCTAACAGGGCGATCATCATCCCCTCATCGCGCACCGTACTGCCGTAGTCGCCAAACCAGCTGCTTTCAGGTCGTGACAGCGTGGCGCCCTGCATCACAGCCAGCGGCGAACGCTGTCCATCCCCCATCAGCTTCAGCGCGACACCCAACTGCATCAGCGCCAGCCCCGATTTGGCCTTGTCACGCTTTTCGTAAAGCGCACGCAACGCGCCCAGTGGCGCACGCTGCTGACGCGCCAGCACCAGGCCGGCATAAGCCTGAACGCTGAAACGCAATGCATCGGTGTCGGCACTGCCACTAGCGGTAATTTGTGAAGGGTCCTGTAAATAACGCAGCAGCCGTGCATTAGCCCGATCAATCACGTCAGGGGGCAAGGCATAGCCCGCTTCGCTGGCGCGCAGTAAAAAGTCAGTAACGTAAGGTGTGAGCCAGAACTCCTCTTCACTCTGCTTACTCCACAACCCAAAGCTGCCGTCAGCACGCTGCATCCCGGCCAGACGGGCGATGCCGGTGTCAACGGCGGCCCGACGAACGTCATCACTGCTGGTTTTTATCCCCATAGCGCTGAGCTGCGCCTGACTGGTATAGAGCGACGGCCAGAGACCGCTGGTGGTCTGCTCCAGACAGCCATAGGGATAGGCATAAAGCGCACTGATGTAGCTGGCGATATTTAAAGGCGGACGATTACTCAGGGTCAGTTGTCCACTCAGGGTTTCTGCATCCAGACCCGCAAATGCCGCCGCCGTGACCTGCCAGGGGCGATCGTGGTCAATCACAGCGGCAAAATTGAGGGTTTGCGCAGGATAAGGCGGCCTGACGCCAATCTTCCACGTCTGCTGGCTGGGCCGCACCGTCTCACCGGGCAGGTTCAGCCCTGAAATCTGCACCTGCACTTCGCCGTCACCAAACCCGGTTTTCGCCGTCACGGGCACCTGCAGGGTGGTCCTTTCGCCTTTTGCCAGCGTCACATTTTGTGTGGCCGCGCCCGACAGTCCTATCAGACCTTGGGCAGTCAAATCGACCTTCAGCGTTTGCGGCAGGTCCGTCAGATTGGTGATATCCAGCGCCAGTGAAGCGCTGTCGCCGCTGGCCAGAAAACGCGGCGTGGCCAGTTCGCTGACCAGCGGGGCAGCCACCACCAGCTTACGTTCGGCAGCGCCAAAGCTGTCATCGCTCCAGACCTGCGTCATTAAGCGCAACTCGCCGTTAAAGGCCGGAATGGGCAGCGTAATGGCACCCTTGCCGTTTTTATCCAGCGTAACGGCCTGCAACTGCTGCGCCACGATATTGACGTGGGTGACCGGTTTTTTACCGCCGCGCGTCATGGATTCGTCTTCACCGTCTCCGCCAAAGCGCAGAGCAGCCAGCCGTCCACCGCTTTCAATCAGTTGACCAAACACATCGTACTGATCGACGTTATAACGCTTGCGACCGAAAAAAGCCGTCCAGGGATCGGGCGTTTTATAATCCGTCACGCTTAACACACCGCTGTCTACCGCTGACAGCAGGACGTGCACCTTGTCAGGCAGCGGGCCGCCTTCACGGCTGGCCTGAACGTTCACCGTCAGGTTCTGCTCAGGACGAACCTTATCGGGTGCGTCCAGCGTCAGCGTTAAACGTCGCGCCTCGGTCGCCATCGGCAGATGTAACAGTCCGACCGCCCGTTTCGGCGTGGCACCACTGGTTTTGTCCCCTTCCCGCACCACAATGGCACTGAAATAGAGATCGTGGCGCTGCCAATTGGCCGCGATCGGCACGTCTACCTGGGTTCCACCCTGCGGCACCGTTAAGGGTTGCCACCAGAGCGTCCCGCTGCTGGATTCCACCATCAGATAGCCTTTTCCGGCCGTGGGCGATTCGACCTGCAAATGGACGGTTTCACCCGGTTGGTATGCCGCTTTATCCAGCTTTAGTTTGACCTGGTCCGGACGCAGTGCGCCTGTACCATTGGTATTATCCTGCCAGTCATAGCCCGCCTGAAAACGCACGCTGCTGATGATTTTTTCACCCGACTGGACCTCTAGCCGGTAGCTGCCCCACTCAACCGGGAAGCTGACCTTGGTGCTGCCGTCAGCGGGAATGCTGACAGATTGCTCATCTTCCTGCAGGTCTTTGGCATCGTAACGTGACTGCCAGCCTTCACTGTCCGAGAAGCTCCAGTAGTAGTCACGCCGTTCACGAATTAAGCGTACGTCAAGCTTATCTGCCGCCAGCTTAGCGCCCTGACTGTTGGCATAAACAATATCGAATTCTGCCAGGCTGTTTTCCGGCACGGTCGGCTCATCGTGATAGCTGTCACTGCGGTAATCGTAGATCGCCTTATTGCCAAACAGCGGACGGATACCGGGCAACGCGTCCGCCGGCCAGATGGCCTGAGTAGCACGTCGGGTGACCGGACGACCGCCGGTTTCCAGCAGGCTGGCCTGCAGTATCAGGTTCAGCGGTGAGTGAAGCTGATCCCACTGATTATCCACGGTCAGTTGCGCCTTGCCGTTGGCGTCAAGCTTAAGATCGACATCGTCCAGACTGCGCTTCAGGCCCTGTTCGGTGATGTCACCAAACTGGTAGCCCGGCAGCGCAGCAACCGCCTCACGGGCCGGACGCAGATAGAGCTGTCCCTGCAGCTGATTCCCTGCCGCAGGCGCGCCATACAGATAGCGCCCCTCAATGTCGAACGTAATATCGGCATCCGCAGGCTGGGGTTGTTCATCGTTTTTCAGCGTTAATGCCATGCGCTCAGGCAGAAAATCCTCAACGCGGAAATGCCACTGCCGCAGCTGGTTATCACCGGTATTCAGCCGCAGCATCCAGCCGCCGGTCATCGCCGAAGCCGGTAAAGCAAACCGCTGCTGATAGAAACCGTCCTGCGGCTGCCAGACCACCGTGCGCACTACCTCGCCGTCGGGCTGTACCAGCTCAGCCTTAACCGGTTGGGCAGGTAAAGGCTTGCCGTCCGCATCGCGCAGCAGCGCATTGACGATCACTGTTTCGCCAGGCCGATAAATATCTCGTGGGCCGAAGACGAAGAGCTGTTTGTCATAGCCTTCGGGCCCCGCTACGGGGAATTCGGCTAAATCCAGAGCAGGGCGCGCCAGGTCGATCAGCGAAGTTTGTTCGCCCTTCATGGCCAGCAGGAACTTGCCTTTTTCGTCTGCATTAAGGCGCAAATGACCGCTGCTGTCGCTGGTGCCGTTTTGCAGCACCAGGCCTTTATCATTCAACAGCCTGATACTGACGCCGGAAAGCGGTGCGCCGTTTTCCAGACTCTGTGCGAAGAGTTCAAACTGGGTGGGAAAGCGGTGCAGCGACAGGCCGATATCGCTCAGGGTAAACAGCGTCGCAGGCATGCTGTAGTGATAAGTGCCCGCCTGCTTCATGACCGCCAGATAAACCCCTGGCTGCTGAAGCGGCTTAATGTCTTTCAGCGGCAACTGCAGTTTTTCCCGCGTGTTACGGGCCGGGTTGAGTTCAAAGCGGCCGGTATACACCAGTTGGCTGGTTTTCAGCAGTTCCTGAGATTGCCAGGTAGAGAGGTTGTTACCGTAATTCCACTGGGAAAGGAATTCCGCCAGGCCCGCATTTTTGATTCGGAAAAAATCCACATCCACCTGGTCTACGTTCAACGCCAGTACCGGCAGCCCCTGCGCGATACGCAACGGCAACAGGGAGCCTCGGCTGGCAAAGCCCACCATCGGCTCAATGTCGCGGGTAGTGATTTTTTTGCTGTAGGCCGTTGTCAGCGTCTCACCGCTGGCGGCGCGCAAGCCCGAATCGACGGTCACGGTGAACTGACGAGAGGGTTCAGGATGGCGAAAACGCAGGGCTTTACGATTGCTGGAAAGCTCCCAACCACCATCGACTTTGCCGTGTTTATCGTCGATCAACCTGACCTTTTGCGCCAGATCCTGCTTGTCATCCAGCGGCTGATTAAAGGTTAAAACCAGCGCCGCCGCGCCATCAAGCTGTAATTCAGAGAGATCGATAATGGTGAGTGGTTTGCTGGCCTGCGCGCTGGCTGCAGGGGTTTCTGCACTGACAGGAAAAACAGGTAAGGTGGCGACAGACAGCAGCGAACCACCGATCAGCATGCTGAACAGCAGCCGGTTAATGCGTTTTTTCATGGTAAATCCTTCACCGGGCCCCAGGGGAATTGTTATAACGCTGGGCAATTTCACATCAACGCTCGCATTTAATCAACGCTTCTCTTGAGATGGTGTGCACATTACCCGACACTGGCATGACAGATTGCTGAGATGAGGTTGTTATGACGACGCCACTGTTTGTGTCCGCCGACTGGTTACAAGAACACTACAACGATGAAACGCTGCAGGTACTGGACGCACGTATGCTGCCGCCAGGCATGGATGCGGTTCGCAATATCCAGGCTGAATACCTGGCGGGTCATTTGCCCCAGGCACCTTTCTTTAATATTGAAGCACTTTCCGATCACACCAGCCCCTATCCGCATATGCTCCCGCGCGCTGAAAGCTTTGCCGTGGCCATGCGCGAGCTTGGCGTCAACAGTGATAAACATCTGATTGTTTATGATGAGGGCAACCTGTTTTCTGCCCCGCGCGCCTGGTGGATGCTGCGCGCTTTCGGCGTCGCCCAGGTTTCCATTCTGGCTGGTGGTTTGCAGGGCTGGAAAGCCGCAGGCTTTGCGCTGGCGGAGGGGGAAGTGAGCCTGCCTGAGGGCGAATTCGAGGCTGAGTTCGATGACGGGTTGGTGAAACGCCTGACTGACGTGCTGTTGATTAGCCATGAAGGTGGCGCACAGATTGTGGATGCCCGTGCGGCTAACCGCTTCAATGCCGAGGTAGATGAACCGCGTCCTGGTTTACATCGCGGGCACATTCCCAACAGTCTGAATCTGCCGTGGAACCTGTTGGTTGAACAGGGACAACTGAAGCCAGAGTCCGAACTGCGCGCCCTGTTTGCCCAGGCGGGCGTGGACCTGACGCAACCCGTTGTCGCCACCTGTGGCTCAGGCGTTACGGCGGTCGTGTTGATTCTGGCGCTGACGTCGCTGGGCGTTCGGGAGGCTACGCTCTATGACGGTTCCTGGGGCGAATGGGGAAGCCGGGACGATTTGCCGATTGCGAAATAAGAAGACGCGCGGCCGGTGAGGCCGCGCGCGTTGTCAGATAATACGCTGACCGCCTTTGAACTCGCGCAGGAAACTCCCCCAGCGACGTTCATAAAAGGGCGTGATGTGGGCGGTAAAGAAGTGGCTGATGCCGCGATCGTCTGCCGTGACCTCGCAGATATCAATGGGTGCATCATCCAGTAACGTGTCGCTGGCGACGCTGCCAGCGGCCTGAATAATGGCCTCAATATCGCTGTCCGCTTCAATCCCAATCAGCAGGTTAGGTTCCTCATCCGCGCGTTCACGAATGCTGGCAACAAAGGCGCGTTTCACCTGCTTATATTTGCTGAGCAGCTGGGTCAGAGAGTCAATCATCTGGGCAGGCGGTTCTGCCACTTCCGACAGCAGCAGTGACTGCCCACCTTCCAGCACGCTTTGCTGAGTGAGTGCACTGCCCTCTTCGCCCAGCAGATGGCTGATTTCCGCCGCGGAGAACTCTTTTCCCGTCGGCAGTTTTGGGTTCAAAAACAGGGTTTCGCCACGCGTCATGTCAAACAGGGTGCGCACGGGTAAACGTAAATACGCCTGTTCGCTCTCAACGGCTTCGCTCATCGCCTGTTCGGAGGTAAAAAACGGTATGACGCTGCTGCCATCCTCTTTTTCCCAGTGCTGGAGATCCACCGGCGTACTGGCATCCAGTTGCTGGCTGGTGCTTTCGCCGGGCACCCAGACGTCAGCTTCCAGCAACAGCTGGAAAAATTCAGGCCGGTGCGCAGGCTCGGTCGCGGCCAGCTTCAGCACCTCTTCAAGACGGTTCATAGTTTACTTCTACCTTGAGAAAGCGGTGACCAGGTCACCGCTGGATTGCGCTTATTTCAGTAACAGGTTGGCGAGGGTACGGACACCCAGACCGGTTGCACCGGCAGCCCACTGATCGACCGCGCTTTTGCGATAGGTCGCTGAGCAGTCAATATGTAACCAGCCCTGCTGATAGTGGCTGACGAAGTACGACAGGAACGCGGCAGCGCTGCTGGCACCTGCCGAATGCGCCGGACTGGCAATGTTATTAAGATCGGCAAAGTTCGAGGGCAGATGGTTGCGATGGAATTCCGCCAGCGGCAAACGCCAGAAAGGTTCGTTTTCGCTGACTGCGCTGCCCATCACTGACTGCGCCAGGCCATCGTCAAAGGTAAACAGCGCGTGATAATCATTGCCGACCGCCGTCTTCGCGGCACCGGTCAGGGTTGCCGCATCGATCAGAAGCGTCGGGTTCTGCTCGCTGGCATCAATCAGGCCATCAGCCAGTACCAGGCGGCCTTCAGCGTCGGTGTTCATCACCTCTACCGACTTGCCGTTACGGTAGCGAATGATGTCGCCCAGTTTGAAGGCATTGCTGCTGACCATGTTATCCGCGCAGCAGAGGTAAAGTTTAACCCGCTTATTCAGCCCGCGCGCGATCGCCAGCGCCAGCGCACCGGTGACGGTGGCCGCACCGCCCATGTCCGACTTCATTGAGTCCATGCCAGCGCTCGGTTTCAGGCTGTAGCCGCCGGTATCAAAGGTAATGCCTTTGCCCACCAGACAGGCGTAAACAGGCGCCTCGCTGTCTCCGGTTGGGTTGAAATCCAGCGCCAGAAAGACCGGCGGGCGGTTAGAGCCGCGACCCACGGTGTGCAGGCCCATGTAGCCTTGTTCGCGTAAGTCGTCGCCTTTGGTGATGCGATAGCTGACGGCCTCACCACCCAGCTCACTGAGTAAGTCAATGGCGCTGTGCGCCAGCGTTTCCGGGCCCAGATCGTCGGCTGGTAAATTAATGGTGTCGCGCACCCAGCCAACAATTTTGCGGCGGCGATCGAACTCCGCCTGCTCGTGTTCACCCAGTTGCGGCCAGTCCACCTGGTTTTTGCCCTTAGGCCCGCGATAACCCTGCCAGAATGCCCAGCACTGCTCAAGGTGCCAGCCTTCGCCAGCCAGTGAAACATGACGAATGCCCTGGCCATCCAGTTTACGGGCGGCCCGTTGAATGGTCATCAAGGCATCCGCTTCACGCAGGTGCAGGGTCATGCCGTTATCATTGCTGCTTAACAGCGCTTTTTCGCCCCAGCGCGCATCGGCGGGCTGGCTGCTGAGCGTAATATTCATCGGTTGTGTATTCATTGTAGGGCTCCGTATTCGTTATTCGTTTCATCCAGCCTGTTTTAAGACGGCTTTTTCATTCAGATGTTACGCTGCACGCCGCAGATGTTGTCGGCGCACAGTTTGTCAGCCTCGGCTGGCAAATGCATCATGACTTCATGAGTTCACGCAGGCGCGTAACGGACTTCTGCACCAGCGCGATGGCATAATCGATCTCGTCTTCCGTGGTAAAACGGCCCAGCGAGAAGCGAAGCGAGCTGTGTGCCAGCTCTTCGTTCAGGCCAAGCGCACGCAGGACATAGGAGGGTTCAAGACTGGCAGAAGTACAGGCCGATCCAGACGACAGCGCAAGATCTTTTAACGCCATGATCAATGACTCACCTTCAACGTCAGTGAAACTTACGTTGAGAATGTTGGGACAGCTGTGCTGCAAATCGCCATTTACGCTGACGCCGCCGGTCTGGCGCAGCCCCTGCCACAGCCGATCCCGAAGGGCAGACAAGCGGGCCATCTCTTCTTCGCGGACTTCACGGGCAATGCGATAGGCTTCACCCATCCCCACGATCTGGTGCACAGGTAAGGTGCCCGAGCGCATATTGCGTTCATGGCCGCCACCATGGATTTGTGCATCGATCTGAACGCGCGGCTTACGGCGCACATACAGCGCGCCGATCCCTTTGGGGCCATACACTTTATGGGCGGAAAAGGACATCAGATCGACAGGGAGTTCACTAAGATCGACAGCGAGCTTACCTACGCTCTGTGTGGCATCAACATGGAACAGGATGCCACGTTCGCGGCAGAGCGCGCCCATCGCGGCGATATCCTGAATCACGCCAATTTCATTGTTCACGTGCATGATCGACACCAGAACGGTGTCATCGCGCAGTGCAGCACGCAAATCCTCAATCGCGATCAGACCATTGGCGGCGGGCGTCAGCCAGGTAATGTCGAAGCCTTCACGTTCAAGTTGCAGGCAGGTATCAATCACCGCTTTATGTTCGGTTACGCTGGTAACGATGTGCTTGCCGCGCGCCTGATTAAACTGGGCTGCGCCTTTAATGGCGAGGTTGTCGGATTCGGTGGCACCGGAGGTAAACACGATTTCACGCGGGTCAGCATTCACCAGCTCTGCCACCTGATTACGCGCAACGTCTACCGCTTCTTCGGCCTGCCAGCCAAAACGATGTGAACGAGAGGCCGGGTTACCAAACGTGCCATCCAGCGTCAGGAATTGCATCATTTTGCTGGCCACACGCGGATCGGCCGGCGTGGTAGCGGCGTAATCCAGGTAAATCGGTAATTTCATTGCGCTACAGCTCCGTATAGAAAATCATACGTATTTATAGCAGATTCAGCCCCTACCGCGTTAGCAGTAAGGGCCGGAGAAGAGGAGGATTACGAGGCGCGAAGGTTCACGTTGATTTCCTGAGAACGGGAGTTCTGGAAACGGCGGTTGTCATTGGCGTTCTGACGGTCGGCCACGTCCAGGATTTCCTGATTATTCACCAGCTCAGCCAGCGTAATGTTGTTCAGGAACTCACTAATGCGCACACTCAGATCGCGCCACAGGACGTGAGTCAGGCAGCGTTCGCCGCCCTGGCAGCCTTCTTTGCCCTGACACTTGGTGGCGTCCACGGACTCATCTACCGCCGTGATCACTTCTCCCACCGCAATCGCATTGGCTTCTTTACCTAGCAGATAACCGCCGCCCGGCCCGCGGACGCTTGCTACCAGGCCATGCTTGCGTAAACGCGAGAATAACTGCTCCAGATAGGAGAGCGAAATGCCCTGGCGTTCAGAGATATCTGCCAGTGGAACCGGGCCCTGGTGAGAGTGAAGGGCAACGTCCAGCATGGCGGTAACAGCATAACGTCCTTTGGATGTCAGTCTCATAGCATACAACCTCAATAGCGTCCGGTTATCGGAGGATTAGCGAAGATGGCAGCAAGTCTGACATTCCTGAGTAATTTGGTCAACTATTTAACCAAGTAAATTACTCAAGTATTTAACCTGGTAATTTACTCAACTATTATTCGCCGTCCGTTCTGGTTCCTTTTCGCTTCTCGAAAGACGAGAGCATACCGCGCAAAATATTGAGCTCATCGCGTTCAGGACGGGCGCGCGTATACAGACGACGCAGTTTGCTCATGACCTGGCCCGGGTTGGCTTCACGGATAAACCCGCTTTCCAGCATCATGTTTTCCATGTGCTGATAGAAGCGTTCCAGATCGTCCACCAGCGGATAAGGGGAAGCGTCGTACTGCGGTTTTGGGGTTTGGTTCTCTTGCGCCTGAAGCCAGGCCATACGCACTTCATAAGCAATGATCTGCACGGCCATCGCGAGATTCAGCGAGCTGTATTCCGGATTCGCCTGAATGGCCACGTGGTAGTGACACTTTTGCAATTCGTCGTTTGTCAGTCCGACGCGTTCACGGCCAAACACCAGCGCGACAGGCGCCTGCTGCCCTTCTTCAATACTTTTCACGCCGCATTCCCGGGCGTCCAGCATCGGCCACGGCAGAGATCGCGAGCGGGCGCTGGTGCCGACCACCAGGCTGCACCCGGCAATGGCTTCATCCAGAGAGTCAACAATCTTTGCCTCACCGATAACATCACTGGCACCCGCTGCCAGAGAGATAGCCTGGGAATCTGGCTTCACCAGTGGATTCACCAGATAGAGGTTAGTTAACCCCATGGTTTTCATGGCGCGCGCTACGGAGCCCATGTTGCCGGTATGAGAAGTTTCCACCAGCACGATACGAATATTTTGCAGCATAAGAGTTGGGATCGGTCAGAAAATGATGACGCGTACTCTAACATAAAGCAGGACATTTACCGAACACCCTGCTATACTCCGCGCCGTTTTCCCCGTTCTTTAACATCCAGCGAGAGATACCGATGCATCCAATGCTCAACATTGCCGTGCGCGCAGCGCGCAAGGCCGGAAATTTAATTGCCAAGAATTATGAAACCCCGGACGCTGTCGAGGCCAGCCAGAAAGGCAGCAACGACTTCGTAACGAATGTTGACCGCGACGCAGAACGCCTGATTATCGAAGTCATTCGTAAATCTTACCCAAAACATACCATCATCACTGAAGAAAGCGGTGAGCTTGAGGGCGAAGATCAGGATATTCAATGGGTAATCGATCCGCTGGATGGCACCACCAACTTTATTAAACGCCTGCCCCACTTCTCTGTTTCTATTGCCGTTCGTATTAAAGGCCGTACAGAAGTGGCTGTCGTTTACGATCCTATGCGTAATGAACTGTTCAGCGCCGTACGCGGACAGGGCACGCAGCTGAATGGTTACCGCCTGCGCGGCAGTATCGCTCGCGATCTGGATGGCACCATTCTTGCCACCGGTTTCCCCTTCAAGCTCAAACAGCACGCCCCAGCTTATATGAACATCATGACCAAGCTGTTTACGCAGTGTGCCGATTTCCGTCGCACCGGCTCCGCTGCGCTGGATCTGGCGTACGTCGCCGCAGGCCGCGTTGATGGCTACTTTGAAATTGGTTTGAAACCGTGGGATTTCGCGGCGGGTGAACTGCTGGTGCGCGAAGCGGGCGGACTGGTCACTGACTTCACCGGCAACCACGGCTACCTGCATTCAGGCAACATCGTTGCCGGTAACCCTCGCGTGGTGAAATCGCTGTTATCGGCGATGCGCGAAGAGCTGAGCGAAGCGCTGAAGCGCTAAAAGAAAAGGCGGCACGATAACGTGCCGCCTTTCTTATTGCCTTGGGATTAACGACGTTCGTGCGTTAACACCTGACGTGGCTGAGTACGACGTCCTACCATTCCCATCACGCCTGCCAGTACCGCTTCAATAATCAGGATAAAGAAAGCATACCAGCTGGCTTTCGCGGTTGCTTTCGCCGCCTGCTCGCCGGCTTCACGCGCTTTCTGCTCTGCCTGTTTTTTCAGTTCCTGATATTTCTGCATAGCCTGTTGATAGCTTTGTTCTGCCTGATTGACGATCTGTTCAGCTTCCTGATCGCTTTTTCCGGTCCGCGCTTTAATAATATTTTTTAAAGCATCACGATCGGCGGCCTGTAAAGTATCTGAATGACGAGCAATAACGCCTTTAAACCAGTTTGCTAAATCTGTGTCTGCCGTTTGTGGATGATTAGCCGTGTTATTTGCCTGATTTTCGGCATTCTGCGCTTCATTATTCGCATCCTGCTTCAGATTTTCCGGTTGTAATTCAGGCTTACCCGTTTGACGCAGCGTCGTTTCCAGTTCTTGCTGCATATTGTCTAAATTAATATTATTTTGCTGCAGTTTTTCTTTAGCCATTTGGGTAACCGATGGCGCAGCGGCTGAAATACCACTTCCTACTGCCTGGAAACCCGTACCAAGAATATTCATGGCGCCGCCTAATACGCTACTGGCAAGGCTCACGGCCAGGTAAATAGTTAAGACGGTACTAATACCAAACATCAGCAAGCCGTGCAGTGCGCCTTCACGCTGCGCCAGGCGACCGGCGACGTAGCTACCGGCGGCAATAGCGATCAGCATTTCAATGGCCGTCCAGACCAGGGCACCCGTTCCAAGATGTTTAAATGGATTATCTTCCTGCAAAGGGTCAATGGTGGTAGCACCAATTGCCGTACCCAGCAAGGTTAATAATATGTGAATAATCAAAGCACAAATTACACCGGCAAAAACGGCACTCCAGGAAATGCGTTTAAGGGGTAAGCCTGCCGCTCCGGTGACGAGCGGATCGTTGTAGCCATTATTAATACGGGTATCAGCCATGAGATATTTCCCTCGCAACACATAGCAGGTGAGTGTCGTTTTTTTCATTCCCAGACAGGGGTTCGCAATAACTATAAACAGCGTAGTCAGTGAAAACTATTTTCACCACTCAACGTGCAAGAGAAAATAAAAATAGTTGCGAAGCGAAAATGCGAGGATCCCGGCAGCGGGGAATATCTTCCGCCGCCGCAGAAATTAAAAGGGTCGGATACCGCCGGTAAAACCAGGCTGAGCAGACTGCCAGAGCGCACAGCCCACAACAATCAACGTCAGGCTGCCCACTAACGCCAGCACAGGCAACAGGCTGCGCGCACCTTTACCCACCTGGCTGTCCGCGCCAAGACGTTGCGCCAGCGCGCGGGAACGCTGCACCAGTAAGCCAATGGCAGAAATGGTCAGGGCGGTCCCCACCGCCATAACGGCGGCAGAAAGGACGCCCCACAGATACACGCCAATCACTTTAGAAAACAGCAGCATCATGATCGCGCCTGAACAGGGACGCAGCCCCATGGAGATCACCACCAACAGCTGCGTTTTGCCATTAACGGCGCCCGCCATTTGCTGTGCGCTGGGCAAATGCGCATGGCCACAGCCACAGTGTTCATCATGCTGATGATGAGGGCGCAGCGCATGAATCCTCATTGTCGGCTGAGGACGCAACAGCAGCCAAAGCGCCTTTATCGCCCGGTAGCCTATCCAGATACCTAAGGCAATAACCAACACATAACTGCTCTTCTCCAGCCAGAAACTGCTGAGGTGCAGCTGCCGCGATGAGGTTTTCAGCACCACCAGCATCAGCGTGACCAGGATGATAGCCACTGAGCCCTGTAGCAACGAGGCCAGTAGCGTGAGTTTCATGCTGGTTTTCAGTTTTGCCGGATGCGTTGCCAGAAAGGTCGTGATCACGACTTTACCGTGACCTGGCCCTAAGGCATGCAGGACACCATAGATCAGGCTGAATGCCAGTAACGACAGTCCGGCATGGTGAGGCTGCTCGGCAACCTGCTGCAGGAGCTGAGTCATCTGGCGATGCAGCACTTTTTGCCAGAGCACGCTTTGCAGAAGTATCTGGGGCCAGTGCAGCCAGATGGCCGCGCCCAGAGTAACCAACCCTGCCGTAAACAGTGCCAGCGGCCACAGCCGTTTTTTGGCTTGGGTCGTGAGCGTCAGTGACATGTCAGTATCACCGTTTGTGCAAACTGCCTTCCCAGATCCATATCCTCAGGCGGCGCATCTGCCTTGTCGAGCGAGAGCGCATACTGTTTCAAAGAGTCATCCGGTTTGGGCGTATGTAAGGTGAATGCACAGCGTGACTGTAAAGCTTGCGGTACAGTTAACGCCTCAGGTTTGTCGTAGAACATATCCACGAAGTAGGTCGGATCGAAGGTTAAAATCTCAAAGCGTTCATTTTTGAGTAAAGGCGGCTCGGCCAGCGGCAGAACAAATTCCAGTACCGCCTTGTTGCCGCTGCGCGACAGATTGTATTCCGTTGGTAAATTCAAGAACTTCACCCGCTGCTTGTTATGCCAGATTTCGGAAAAGTAATGTTGCCCGAGCACGTTCGCCATCACACCCGCCGCCAGTTTCTTCCATACCACCGTTCCCGGTTTGGCATCGCTAGCGTCATACAGCAGGTCGGCGGAGGTAATCTCATCCATGGTCCACGTCATTTTCAGGCCGGTAAAACGATCGTCCTTCGTGACCAGCTCGGTTTTCATATCGATAAAGCTGTGTGGATGTGCCAGCGCTGACGAACTGACCAGGGTAAATAGTGCAAAAAACATGCGTCTCATAATGTTATAAAGTAACGTTCCTGATGAAAAGGTTTCTTAAGTAACAAAATTTTGTGACCCGCCTTAAACCTCTGAACAAAAAAACGGGTAAACCGTTCAAGGGTTCAGGAGGTTGACTATTCTTAGCTAAAAATAGCCTGCTGGAATAATGATTGATGAGTTCTGCTACATCTTCAGCACCACTCTTCACCGGTTCACAGCGTCGCTGTCATCTGTTGTTACTGCTGTTTCTGCCCGCTCCCGCACTGACGCTTAAAAGATTAAGCCTGCTAAACGGAGTGGACATCGCCACCGCGAGACAGGACATCGCGGAAGTGGGTGATGAGATACAGCGCTATCATCGACTGGAACTCCATCAGATGGTGGATGGCAGCCTGCGCATTCATGGTACAGAGCTGGATCGACGCATTTGCTTAATCCATAATTTGCGACGCAGCCTGCGACTGTCGCAGGCCTTTGTCTGCGAGCATTTTGCCGCGCCCTTACGCCTGCGTCTGAAGCAGATGAAAATTGAAAAAGCGCTGTACGATGAAACCAATTTACAGGCGCTGATCCAGCACTGCAGCCTGTGCCTTAATCGCCCGTTCAGCACGCGCGATCAACTCTTTTTACAAATATTTATGAAATACGGCCTGTGCCAGCGCCAGCCTGCGATCTTTACGGCGCAGCAACAGGCATGGCTGTCAGCGAAAGCAGAACGTCAGGCCGCAAAAGATGTTATTCATCACTGGCAAAAGCGCTGTCATCTGACGCCGGACGCCAGCGAAACGGATTTCTGGACGCTGTTATTTAGCCTGATCCATTTTCCGGACGCCAGCCTTGTCGACCATCCCAGCGAGCAGCGACTGATGCGCGCCACACAGCGGCTCATTGATGATTTTGAGCACGTCGCCGGCACCACTTTTCATGACCGCACCGAACTCCAGCAGCAGTTATATACCCACCTGGCACAGGCGCTGGATCGCACCTACTTTACAATGGCTATTGATGACAGTGTGGCACAAGACGTAACCAGGCTTTATCCGCGCCTGCTGCGCACCACACAGCAGGCACTGGACGCTTTCGAGCAGACATTTCAGGTTCAGTTCGCGTCGGAAGAGGTCAGCCTGGTGACGGTGATTTTCGGTGCGTGGCTGATGCAAAGCAGCGCATTGCAGGAAAAACAGGTGCTGCTGCTTACCGGTGACGATCCCGAACTGGAACAGGATGTCGAGCAGCAAATCCGCGAGATCACCTTGCTGCCTGTTAACATCACCTATCAGCGCGTTGAAGATTTCCAGCGCGACGGCGCACCGCGCGAAGTCGATGTCATTATTTCGCCTTATGTCACCTCGCTGCCCCTTTTCTCTCCCCCACTTATCCACGCCGAACTGCCGCTGACTGAATACCATCAGCAACGCATTCGCTATTTGCTGGAATCCTGACGCGGCCGCAGGAACAGTGCGGGCAGTGCCACCAGCGCCATCACCCAGAAGAGATGACCGTGCAGGTGAGTAAAGAGTACGCCGCAAATCATGGTCATGACGGCAATTCCGCCGCCCATTGCCAGCGCCGAATAGAGCGACTGCAAACGGATCACATCCGCCCCCTGCCGTGAAGCGATAAAGCGCATTGCGGCCAGATGACATACCGTAAAGCTACCGCAGTGGAGTAGTTGCCCCACAATCAGAAGCGGCAACGCGGTGCTGGCACCGAGCAGTCCCCAGCGAAGCAGCGCACAGATGCCTGACAGCAACAGCAGATCCCGTGCGCGCCAGCGGTGAAACAGTCGATGGCTTAAGGCAAACACCACGATTTCCGCTACCACGCCCAGCGACCACAGATAACCCACCACCGATGCAGAATAACCGCTCTCCTGCCACCAGATGGCGCTGAAGCCATAATAAGCCGCATGTGCGCCCTGTAATAACGTCACGCACACCATAAAGCGCCAGACCGCATTTTCCTTTATTAGATCGCGCCAGGCCTGCCAGCCTCCACCCACTCTGCCCTGCCTTTCGCTGCCCTGGGGATGGGTACGCGGGGTAAGCAGCATTCCTGCCAGCATACTGACCAACCCAACCGACAGCAGCATTAAGATCGCCTGAGAAGAGAAAGCGCTCACCAGCATACCGGTCAGGGCTGAGCTGATCACAAACGCCAGCGAACCCCACAAGCGAACGGGCCCGTAGGCAAGGCCAATTTGCTGCGTCCAGGTGGCGGCCAGTGCATCGCTTAAAGGAACCAGCGGCGAGAAAAACAGGTTAAAACCGGTCATGACTAACAGCAGCCACATCCACTGCTGCCCAACCCAATAGCCCGCCGCAATAAAGCAGGTCAGCAGGGCCAGCAGGCGTAATGCCGTAATCAATTGTCCGGGATTTTTAACCTGAGAGGCGATGAATAAACTGCCCACAAAGCGCGCCACCATGCCGCACCCCAATAGCAGGCCAATTTGTTCAGCATTCAGGCCCACACCTTTGAGCCAGACGCCCCAGAAAGGAAGATAAATGCCGTAGCAGAAAAAGTAGGTGAAGTAGCTTAGTCCAAGCCACTTGGCGGAGCCGATTGCCATGTTCCCTCCAGCAATGATGCGTCCAGGCAATGATATGTGGTCGTTACTTTGTCAGAGCCGGGTTATGCAGGCAATAAAAAAGGATGGCCATGGCCATCCTCTTGTCAGACTGTGTTTTCAACAGAAAGGATTACGCGTAAACCGGCAGGCGCGCACAGATATCCAGTACTTTCTGCTTGGTACGCTCAATGGTGGCTTCATCGTTGATGTTGTCTAACACATCCGCGATCCAACCGGCCAGTTCGCGTACGTCTGCTTCTTTAAAGCCACGGCGCGTAACGGCAGGCGTACCAATTCGAACACCAGAGGTGACAAACGGGCTTTTCGGATCGTTTGGCACGCTGTTTTTGTTTACGGTGATATTCGCGCGGCCCAGTGCGGCATCGGCTTCTTTACCGGTCATGTTTTTGCTGACGAGATCGATCAGGAACAGGTGGTTATAGGTGCCGCCTGATACGATGTTATAGCCACGCGCGATCAGCACTTCTACCATTGCCTTAGCGTTTTTGGCGACCTGCTGCTGGTAGGCTTTAAACTCAGGCTCCATGGCTTCTTTGAAGGCCACGGCTTTACCGGCGATCACGTGCATCAGCGGGCCGCCCTGTCCACCAGGGAAGACGGCTGAGTTAAGCTTTTTGTACAGCTCTTCATCGCCGCCCTGCGCCAGGATGATACCGCCGCGCGGACCAGCCAGGGTTTTGTGCGTCGTGGAGGTCACGATATGTGCATGTGGAACCGGGTTAGGGTAAACATCCGCAGCAATCAGACCGGCAACGTGCGCCATATCCACAAACAGCCATGCGCCAACGCTGTCAGCTATTTCACGCATTTTAGCCCAGTCGCAAATCCCGGAATACGCCGAGAAACCGCCGATGATCATTTTAGGCTTATGAGTCTGTGCCAGCTCGGCCAGTTCGGTATAGTCAATTTTACCGGTTTCGTCGATGCCGTAAGGCACAACGTTGTACAGTTTGCCCGACAGGTTAACCGGTGAACCGTGTGTCAGGTGACCGCCGTGTGCCAGGTTCATGCCCAGAATGGTATCGCCGGGCTGCAGCAGCGCGGTGAAAACGGCAAAGTTAGCCTGAGAACCAGAATGAGGCTGCACGTTCGCATAGTCAGCGCCAAACAGGGCTTTAGCACGGTCGATAGCCAGTTGTTCAACAATGTCTACGTATTCGCAGCCACCGTAGTAGCGCTTGCCCGGATAGCCTTCGGCATATTTGTTAGTGAGCTGAGAACCTTGCGCCTGCATAACACGCGGGCTGGTGTAGTTTTCAGAAGCAATCAGTTCAATGTGCTCTTCCTGACGCACTTTCTCTTGCTCCATCGCCTGCCACAACTCGGCATCATAATCGGCAATGTTCATTTCACGCTTTAACATCCGCATCTCCTGACTGGCTATCTTTAAATCGGCAATTTACGCCCCTGAGGGCGAAGGCAGACAGTGTAAACCGTTTTATCGGGGTAAGGTAGGGTGAATTCCCTCTTTTTACGCAAACGTTTGGCTACCGAGACGCCATGCCTTTTTATCGATTTTTTGCAACGATTGCCTGCCAATATCATTTTTTCGCTCTGTAAAATATTTTTTGCACTTTTGTCGCGAAAACCGGCCAGTTGTTGCCAGTAAAACCCAGCATGAGATTTACAGCATGAAAGAAACGATCATAAGATGCATTTAAAATGCAACTTTAAATGAGGTGTTGCCATGCTTGATGCTCAGACTATTGCTACCGTGAAATCATCCCTTCCCGCCCTTGCCGTCTGCGGTCCCGATCTGACTGCTCATTTCTATGACCGCATGCTTGCTCAGCATCCTGAACTAAAAAATGTCTTTAACATGAATAATCAACGTAACGGCGGGCAGCGTGAAGCCCTGTTCAATGCGATATGTGCCTACGGCGCAAACCTCGAAAACCTGACGGCAATACTGCCGGCTGTTGAAAAAATTGCGCAAAAACATACCAGCCTGAATATTCAGCCCGCGCAGTATGCAATTGTGGGTGAGCATTTACTTGCTACCATCAAAACACTGTTGAATCCCGGTGATGACGTGCTGGCAGCATGGGGACGTGCTTACGGCGTACTGGCGGATGTGTTTATCCAGCGCGAAGAAGCGATTTATCAGGCATCGGAGCAGCAAAAAGGCGGATGGCGCGGAACGCGGCCGTTTCGCATCAGCGCGATTGAGCAGCAGAGTGCCGTGATCAAAAGCTTTACTTTTACGCCTGTGGACGGGGGTCCGGTTGCCCCCTTTAAACCCGGTCAGTATCTGACGCTTCACTTGCAGCCCGCAGGTTGTGAATATCATCAAATTCGTCAGTACTCACTAACCACAGGGAGCAACGAGAAAATGTACCGTATTGCGGTGAAACAGGCGCCGCAGGGAATCCTGTCCGGCTGGCTACATCAGTATGCAGAAGTCGGCAGTGAAGTGCAGTTGGCCGCCCCGCACGGCGATTTTTTCCTGCAGGTGAGCCCGACAACGCCGGTCACGCTCATTTCCGCCGGCGTTGGACAAACCCCAATGCTGGCAATGCTCCACGCGCTGGCTGCACAGCGGCATCTGGCGCCCGTCAACTGGCTTCACGCCGCCGAAAATGGCAAACAGCATGCCTTCGCAGACGAAGTGACCACCACCGGTGCCCTGCTTCCTGATTTTGCACAGCACATCTGGTATCGCGAGCCGGACGAACCCGATGCAGGCCGCTACGATGCGCAAGGTATGATGGATTTGGCGACCCTGTCAGCGCGGCTGCGGGATGTGAATACCCACTTTTATCTCTGCGGGCCACTTGGCTTTATGCAATTTATCGTTAAGCAGTTGCATGCGGTCGGCATTACGGCGGACAGAATTCACTATGAGCGGTTCGGTCCACATAAAGAGATATGAATCGGCGACTGCGAACGACGCCCTTGAAGCAGTGGTGCCAGCCGTTCGGTGTGCAGTGCTGCGTTAACGCGGGCGGGGGTAACACTTTGTGGTGAAACAGACAGCTTTTCGCCCCTCCCTCATATCAGGACGGGGCGAGATCTCGACGAATGAAACTTTTCCAACATCGCCGGGATTTCAGCTAAAGATTTTGCATCTAAAGTGAATTAAATCGCTTCTTCGTCTTCTTCGCCAGTACGGATGCGCACTACGCGGGCAACATCGAAAACAAAGATTTTACCGTCGCCGATTTTTCCGGTTTGTGCGGTGCGCATGATGGTTTCGACGCAGGTATCAACGATATCATCTCCGACAACCATTTCGATTTTCACCTTGGGCAGGAAGTCCACCATGTACTCTGCGCCACGGTAGAGTTCCGTATGGCCTTTCTGGCGACCAAATCCTTTTACTTCGCTCACGGTCATGCCGGTAATGCCGACTTCAGCAAGTGCCTCACGCACGTCATCGAGCTTGAAGGGTTTAATAATTGCATCGATCTTTTTCATGTCAGATCCTTTCCTCGAGCCCTCCATGGTTAGAGGGTTATTAAAGTATAAATGTCGCTGGCAGCGCCGCAGACTATGGGGGCAAAAAATTACTCTTTAAAGTCGCTGGCGTCCAGTTCATGCCGTGACAGCAGCTTATAGAATTCGGTACGGTTACGTCCAGCCAGACGCGCGGCGTTGGTGACATTCCCTTTGGTCATCTGTAACAGCTTACGCAGATAGTTAAGTTCGAACTGATTCCGTGCTTCAACAAAGGTCGGTAGCGCGCTGTTTTCGCCACTCAGCGCCTGCTCTACCAGCGCATCGCTGATAACGGGCGAGGAGCTGAGTGCGACACACTGCTCAATAACGTTAACCAACTGACGCACGTTACCTGGCCAACTGGCAGACATCAGGCGCTTCATCGCATCGACGGAGAAGCTGCGGATCTGCGGCTTATGTCGTTCTGCCGTTTGACGCAGCAAATGGTTAGCCAGCAGTGGGATATCTTCGGTACGTTGATGCAGCGCGGGGATTTTCAGGTTCACCACGTTCAGGCGGTAAAAGAGATCTTCGCGAAACGCATTCTTTTCCATCGCTTTCGGCAGATCCTGGTGCGTGGCCGAGATAATCCGGACATCAATATCGATATCATTATTGCTGCCCAGCGGCCGGACTTTACGCTCCTGCAGCACGCGCAGTAACTTCACCTGCAGTGCAGGCGGCATATCGCCAATTTCGTCCAGAAACAGCGTGCCACCTTCCGCGGCTTTAAACAGGCCGTCACGCGCGCTGACCGCGCCGGTAAAGGCGCCTTTGGCGTGACCGAACAACTCTGATTCCAGAAGCTGCTCTGGTAAGGCACCGCAGTTAATGGCCACAAACGGCTTTTGCGCGCGCGGGCTGGCGGCATGGATAGCCTGTGCCAGGACTTCTTTACCCGTGCCGCTTTGCCCGTTAATCAGCACGCTGACGTCTGACTGGGCAACCATGTGTGCCTGTTCAAGTAAGCGCAGCATCTGCGGGCTACGGGTCACTATTGCTTCACGCCAGCGGTCGTCGCTGACTGGCGCTCGCTGCGCCAGGGCTTCGTCTATCGCCTTATACAGTGCATCGCGATCAACGGGCTTGGTCAGGAAGCTGAACACGCCCTGCTGCGTTGCCGCTACGGCTTCCGGGATTGAACCATGCGCCGTTAAAATGATGACCGGTAAACCCGCGTGACGCTTTTGAATTTCAGCAAATAATGCCAGGCCGTCCATTTCATCCATGCGCAGATCGCTGATGACCAGCTCGATCTTCTCTTTCTGCAACAGCCGAAGCGCATCGGGCCCACTGGCCGCGGTCGTCACCTGATATCCCTCACTGGTCAGGCGCATACCTAACAGTTTGAGCAGGCTGGGATCATCATCCACTAAAAGCAGGTGGGCCGCTTGTTTCACCATTACTGATCTTCCTCTTGTGGCAGTGCCGTTCCGTGACTGCCGTCAGGCATATCAGAGGTTTTGCGCGACGAAAGCTGGCGCTCAATATCGGTTAACCGCTCCAGTTTGCGCTGGGTATCACTGAGCTGCTGACGTAGTTTTATCTGTTGTTGACGCAGCGAATCTGACTGGGCATCGCTGCTCTGTTGCAAATGGGCGTAGCGTGACCGCATGGCGCTGAGTTCAAGCTGGGCGACCTGATTGCTGCGCCAGAGCTGAATTAACGCACGCATATTGGGGGGGAACTGCTCGCTGTAGCCATCAAGCACGTTGATGTAGTCGCGGCGTTCCAGTGGCGTCACATTGCCGTTTGCCATTAATACCCCCTGCTTAAAGGCGCGCGACCAGCTGTCCACCGGCCAGCGGTGGGCCTCCGCTCGTGCTTCAGCGGGAGAAAGTCGTTCGGCACAGTCTATACTGCGCATCCAGTAAAGGGGATTCATCATGGCGGCGCTATTCTCAATACGCCAGATATCGACGCAGCGCATAGTGAGATAGTCGACCAGCCGTGCTTCGGGCACCACAACGCTGCCCGAAGCGGGCTGGGCTGTTGTGGTGACCGGGGATGAGGCACACCCACTGAGCATCATGCTGCTCAGTGCGCTTATCATGAGGGCGGCGAAAAATTTCATGCTTCAGACTTTCCCGGCTGTGGTGTTCAGTTCGATGCGAAAACAAACATCAGCGTCGTCACGGGTAACCAGTTGCAGGCTACCGTGCATGCGGCGCAGACAATCCTTTGCGATGCTTAACCCCAGTCCGCTGCCTTTGACCGGCCCTTTACGCTGATGACTGCCCTGGAAAAAAGGTTCAAAAATCATCTCCTGCTCATTTTCGGGAATGGGCGTACCGCTGTTAGCAACATCGATGATTATCCGATCGCCCTGCCGCTGGCTGTGCAGCCAAATGTTACCGGATTCATTGCCATAGTTCACGGCGTTAGAGTAGAGGTTGTCAATCACGCTCATCAATAGCATAGGTTCTGCCAGGCAATCTGTGGCTTTAAGATCGATATTGACATGCATAAGCTTGGTTCGGGCTGAGAGTGCATGCGCATTAACAACGTCATACACGATGTCATTCAGATCCACCGTTTCCAGGGTAATCGGGCCATCAGCCAGTTTGCGGTTGTAATCAAGTAGCTGTTCGATAAGGCGTTGCAGGTGGCGACTGCTGTTATCCAGTATTGAGACGATTTCTTTCTGTTCAGGATTCAGTATGCCCGCAACCTCATCAGCCAGCAGCTCTGTACCTTCACGCAGGCTGGCAAGCGGCGTTTTAAGTTCGTGTGAAAGATGACGTAAAAATTCATGTCGCTGGGTTTCCAGCCAGGCCAGGCGTTCACTTAACCAGATAATACGCTGCCCCAAAGAGCGTAACTCGCGCGGACCGCGAAACACCATGCTGCTGCCCAGTTCGCGTCCTTCGCCAAGTCGGTTAATCATCCGCTCTACGCTTTTTACCGGGCCGATGATCATGCGGGTAAACAGCAGGGTTAACGTCAGGCTGATAATAAACAGGATAAGCGCCTGCCAGCCAAAAAACTGACCGCGATCGGCTATTTCACGTTGCAGTTGCAGACCACGTGCAAACACCACTTCTCGCGTATCCTGCACCAGTTGCACGTTTGTCGCTGAAAATTTTTCCAGCGCCTGTGACGCACCGGTCACAGGATTACCATTATCGCACTGCATGGTTTCCAGCTGCGGCAAAATGGCCTGCAACGTTTTAAACGCCGGTAAATCGGGCAGGCTGTCGGCATGGGAACTGAGCATCTGACCATAGCGGATACGCTGCGTCTGATAGAGCTTTGCCAGAGACGTATCGCCCAGCACACAGTACTGGCGATAACTCCGTTCCAACTCGATAGCGGTGCGTGCCATCGCCTCGCTGCGCCTGACGTCAGTAAAGGTATTTCGGTTAGTGTCGGCAGCCTGATTACTTAACGCTGAGAGACTTTCCCAGGCCTGCCAGGCCAGCACCAACAGCGGCAGGAGCACCAGCAAAAAGGCCATCAGCACCAACTGGCGCAGGGACCCGGGAAATAAACGCCATTTTTTCACGCGACGGCTTCCTTAAAGATACGCTTACCGGATGCTAGCGGAGTCAGCCCAGAGAAGGAAGAGGCAGAAAAGAAAACGGCAGGCGCGATGGCCTGCCGTTGACGCACCGCCATAGCAGTACGCGAGAATGGGTGGAGCCTAACTCAACGTTGCGTCCGATGCTTGATAACGATGCAGAACATACGATTATCGGTTGGGTGGACGACAGGCTCCGTTTGGTGCGTCATTCGGATTTTATGAGCTCTGCCCGCTGTGGGGTGGCAATCATAAACAGATGAATGAGCAACAGGCATAGTAAAGCAAGGTTCATGCCAGTTTTTAAAATTCATTTATAATCAATATCTTGAAAAACCATTTAGCTGACTTTGCTTATTTCAGACTGTCTGGTCCGCTAAAAGTGTCGCCAGATACCAACACAATTTTGCCCTTCCCTTTCAATCTATAAAAATCATAAAGATAGATGTCACCAATCGGCGACAACAAAAGGTGACGTATGTCTCCTTTTGCCAACAAGTGGGGAATAAAAAAGGGAGGCACTCAGGCCTCCCGGTCTTTTTTCACCGTTCTTAACCCAATTGTTTCCGTGCATTGCGGAAAATGCGCATCCAGGGGCTGTCTTCACCCCATTCAGCCGGGTGCCATGAGTTGCTGACCGTGCGGAACACACGCTCTGGATGCGGCATCATAATTGTGACGCGTCCACTTTCATTGGTCACCGCAGTAATACCGTTTGGTGAGCCATTCGGGTTTGCCGGATAGGCTTCCGTCACCTTGCCTGTGTTATCGACATAACGCAGCGCCACCAGCCCTTTCGATTCCAGTGCGGCAAGGTGCGCGCCATCACGCACCTCCACGAAGCCCTCGCCGTGCGATACGGCGATCGGCATACGGGAACCGGCCATGCCATCCAACAGTAACGACGGGCTGGCAGCCACTTCAACCAGGCTGAAGCGTGCTTCAAAACGTTCAGACTGGTTACGGACAAAGCGCGGCCACAGCTCACTACCCGGAATCAATTCACGCAGGTTAGACATCATCTGGCAGCCGTTACACACGCCCAGCGCCAGCGTTTGTGGGCGATGGAAGAACGACTCGAACTGATCGCGTACGCGCGTGTTAAACAGAATGGATTTCGCCCAGCCTTCACCCGCGCCCAATACGTCACCGTAGGAGAAACCGCCACAGGCCACCAGCGCCTGGAAAGGTTCCAGATCGATCCGGCCCGCCAGCAGGTCACTCATATGCACGTCAACCGCCGTAAAACCTGCCCGATCAAAGGCGGCCGCCATTTCCACATGCGAGTTAACGCCCTGCTCGCGCAGCACGGCAACGCGTGGACGCGCGCCCGTCGCAATCATCGGTGCTGCAACGTCTTCGTCTGGCTTAAAGGTCAGGTTAACGTTCAGTCCGGGATCGGTGTCATCCTGCTTTGCCTGATGTTCCTGATCGGCACAGGCCGGGTTATCACGCAGACGCTGCATCTGCCAGGTGGTTTCTGCCCACCAGGTCCGCAAGGTGGTGCGGCTTTCGCTGTAAACCGCGCTGTCGCCTGAGCGAATCACAAAGCGATCGCCCGACTGTGCGCTGCCCAGCACATGGCTGCAGTGCGCCAGGCCATGTTCAGCAAGAATCTGTTCCACGGCTTCGCGATCCGCCGCGTTGATTTGAATTACCGCTCCCAGCTCTTCGGTGAACAGCGCAGCCAGTGCATCGCTGCCCAGCGTCGCGATATCGACCTCAATACCACAGTGACCGGTGAAAGCCATTTCCGCCAGGGTAACCAGCAGGCCGCCGTCTGAGCGGTCATGGTAAGCCAGCAGTTTTTGCTGGCTGACCAGGGCCTGAATGGCATTAAAGAAGCCAGCCAGCTGCGTTGCATCACGGACATCAGCAGGCTTGTCGCCCAGTTGACGATAAACCTGAGCCAGCGCCGTCGCGCCTAAGGTGTTAGCGCCGTTGCCAAGGTCGATTAACAGCAGCAGGTTGTCCCGATCGGCGACCAGCTGTGGCGTCACATTGCGACGTACGTCTTCTACCCTTGCAAAAGCCGTGATCACCAGCGACAGCGGCGAGGTCATTTCGCGCTGTTCGGTGCCTTCCTGCCAGCGGGTTTTCATCGACATGGAGTCTTTACCCACCGGGATAGTGATGCCGAGCGCCGGACACAGTTCCTCACCGACGGCTTTTACAGCGTCATACAGGCCCGCATCTTCCCCCGGATGGCCTGCTGCAGACATCCAGTTAGCCGAGAGTTTCACGCGCTTCAGCGAACCGACCGGCGTCGCGGCCAGGTTCGTCAGCGCTTCACCAACCGCCAGGCGGGCCGAGGCGGCGAAGTCCAGCAGTGCGACAGGCGCACGCTCGCCCAGCGCAAAAGCCTCACCATGATAGCTG
This sequence comes from Pantoea ananatis LMG 2665, assembly GCF_000710035.2. Classification (GTDB taxonomy): domain Bacteria; phylum Pseudomonadota; class Gammaproteobacteria; order Enterobacterales; family Enterobacteriaceae; genus Pantoea; species Pantoea ananatis. The sequence goes on from NZ_JMJJ01000005.1 coordinate 1,035,112, forward strand.
TCGAGGCTGGCCGTCGTAACGGCGCAGTTAGCAACCGGGATCTGCCAGGGGCCCACCATCTGATCGCGCGCCACCATGCCGGTTACGCTGCGATCGCCGATGGTGATCAGGAAGGTTTTTTCCGCTACGGTTGGCAAGTGCAGCACACGATTTACCGCGTCCGTCAGCGTAATGCCCTCGCGCTGCAGGGCATCGCCCTTCGCCTGCAGTTTCACCACATCGCGCGTCATTTTCGGGGTTTTGCCCAGCAGGACGTCCAGCGGCATATCAATCGGGCTGTTATCAAAGTGGCTGTCGTTCAGGGTCAGGTGCTGCTCTTCAGTGGCTTCACCAATCACCGCATACGGCGCACGTTCGCGCTGACAAATGGCAGCAAACTCGGCCAGCTTTTCAGGGGCAACGGCCATCACATAGCGCTCTTGTGATTCGTTACACCAGACTTCAAGCGGGCTCATTCCCGGTTCATCACTCAGGATGTCGCGCAGGTTGAAGCGACCGCCGCGTCCACCGTCGCTGACCAGTTCCGGCATGGCGTTGGACAGGCCGCCCGCGCCCACATCGTGGATAAACAGAATCGGGTTGTCATCGCCCCGTTGCCAGCAACGGTCGATCACTTCCTGGCAGCGACGCTCCATTTCAGGGTTGTCACGCTGCACCGATGCAAAGTCGAGATCCGCATCGGACTGGCCTGATGCCATGGATGATGCCGCACCGCCGCCCAGGCCGATATTCATCGCCGGCCCGCCCAGCACGACCAGTTTGGCCCCGACGGTGATTTCACCTTTCTGAACGTGGTCCGCACGAATGTTTCCGATGCCGCCAGCCAGCATAATGGGCTTGTGGTAGCCGCGCAGTTCAGTCCCGTTGTGGCTGTTAACCTGCTCTTCATAGGTCCGGAAGTAGCCGTTTAAGGCCGGACGACCAAATTCGTTGTTAAAGGCTGCGCCGCCCAGTGGGCCTTCGGTCATAATATCCAGCGCGCTGACGATGCGCGCTGGCTTGCCAAAATCCTCCTCCCAGGGCTGTTCGAAGCCGGGGATGCGCAGGTTCGACACCGAGAACCCGACCAGGCCCGCTTTCGGCTTGGCACCGCGCCCCGTGGCACCTTCATCACGAATTTCACCGCCGGAGCCGGTTGCCGCGCCAGGCCAGGGCGAAATCGCGGTTGGGTGGTTGTGCGTTTCAACCTTCATCAGAATGTGCGCGGCTTCCTGGTGATAGGCGTACTCACCCTTTTCTGCGTCCGCGAAGAAGCGACCGACCTCCGAGCCTTCCATTACCGCCGCGTTATCTTTATAGGCTGACAGAACATAATCCGGCGTTTGCTCGAAGGTGTTCTTAATCATTTTAAACAGTGATTTAGGCTGTTTTTCGCCGTCGATGATCCAGTCAGCATTAAAGATTTTGTGGCGACAGTGCTCAGAGTTCGCCTGGGCAAACATATAAAGTTCAATGTCGTTCGGATTGCGTCCCAGCCGGGTAAAGGCCGCCAGCAGGTAGTCAATTTCATCGTCGGCCAGCGCCAGGCCGAGCGTCATATTGGCCTGAACCAGCGCCTGACGGCCCTCACCCAGCACATCAACGCTTTTGACCGGCTGAGGTTCATGGTGAGCAAACAGCTGCTCAGCCTCGCTGAAATCGCTGTAAACCGTTTCCATCATGCGGTCGTGCAGCAGTGCGGAGAGCGTTTGCCATTGGCTTTCAGAAAGCTGAGGTGCCTGGACATAAAAGGCCATGCCTCGTTCCAGACGACGCACCTGCGACAGATCGCAGTTATGAGCAATGTCTGTGGCTTTTGATGACCACGGCGATATCGTACCAGGACGTGGCGTGACCAGAATTAAACGCCCTTGTGGCGCATGTTCAGCGAGAGAAGGACCGTACTTGAGCAGGCGCTGCAGACGGGATTTTTCATCCTCACTCAGCGGCGCGCTGACATCGGCAAAATGGACGTACTCAGCGTAAATATCACTCACCGGCAGATGAGCGTCCTGAAAGCGGGCCAGCAATTTGTTTACACGAAATGCCGACAGGGCGGGCGAACCACGCAGAATTTCCATCATAAGATCTCTCGTCTTCGAAGCGCCGGGCGACGCTTCATTGGGCGCAACAGGGGAAAACGGGGCGTATTATAAAGAAACCCACTCCGCGACGAAACCGTTTGCGCAAAATTTATGGCCATCAAGATTTGCCTGAAATTTGCGCAAAAATTGCTTTATAAGTTGCTCTGCCGGTGTTTGTTGCGCAAAATGCCCCTCGCTCTGGGAGTTAAAACAAGATCAATACTGCCTTAAAAGACAGAGGCCTTGGAGCCATCGAGAGATAACTATTTGAAACGCCTAAAATTTAATTATCTGGTTATCGGTCTGCTTACCGTGCTGCTGGCTCTGGCACTGTGGCCGTCTATTCCCTGGTACGGGGGAGGACAAGATACGATTTCACAGATTAAATCACGGGGAGTGCTACGCGTCAGTACCGTAAACTCGCCGTTGACTTACTACACCGTGAATAAAGCACCGGCCGGGATGGACTACGAGCTGGCGAAGCGTTTTGCCGATTATCTGGGCGTTAAGCTTGATATAACGGTGCGCGCCAACCTCAGCGATCTGTTCGATGCGCTCGACGACGGCAAAGCGGATCTGCTGGCGGCAGGTCTGATTTATAACGATGAGCGTTTGTCGCGTTATCAGATCGGTCCGGGCTACTACAGCGTTTCGCAGCAGCTGGTCTATCGCGTGGACAAACCGCGGCCAAAAAACCTGGGTGACTTAAAGGGGCGGCTGGTTGTTGCCTCTGGATCGGCTTATCTGTCGACGCTTAAAAACGCCCGGGCGAATCACTATCCCGATCTCGACTGGGCCATTTCGACCGATCAAAGTCCGAAAGCCCTGCTGGAAGCCGTGGCTGAGGGCAAGCTGGATTATACGATTGGCGATTCCGTGACGATTGCCCTGCTTCAGCGCATTCATCCCCAACTGGCTGTGGCTTTCGACGTCACCGATGAAGAACCGGTAACGTGGTATTTACCGCACGAAAGCGATGACAGCCTGAACGCCGCCATGCTGGATTTCTTTAACAGCATGGGAGAAGAAGGGGCGATGGCAAGACTTGAAGAGAAATATCTCGGTCACGTCGGCACCTTCGACTACGTGGATACCCGCACCTTCCTGCGCTCCATTGATAACGTGCTGCCCGATATAAAACCCCTGTTTGAAAAGTACGCCAAAAATATCGACTGGCGGCTGCTGGCGGCGATCTCCTATCAGGAGTCGCACTGGAATCCGCAGGCGACGTCGCCTACCGGCGTCCGCGGCATGATGATGTTAACGCGGAATACCGCTGACAGCGTTGACGTAGGTGACCGTACCGATCCTGAGCAGAGCATCCGTGGCGGCAGCGAGTATCTGCAAAACATGATGGAAAAGGTGCCACAAACGATTCCGGAAGATGAGCGTATCTGGTTTGCCCTGGCGGCCTATAACATGGGCTATGCGCATATGCTGGATGTGCGTAAGCTCACGGCTAAACAGGGTGGAAATCCCGACAGCTGGGCAGATGTTAAACTGCGGCTACCCATGTTGAGCCAGAAGCGCTACTACTCACAAACCACCTATGGCTATGCACGCGGGCAGGAAGCCTATAATTACGTGGAGAATATCCGCAAATATGAAATTAGCCTGGTGGGCTATTTGCAGGAGCAGGAAAAACGCATTGCCCAACAGGCGGCCCTGGAGGCAGAGCTGGGCAAAGGTTATCCTGCCGTCACGCCTGAGGTGGCAATGAATTAACTTTCGCGCTGCGCCTGACGCAACGCTTTTTGTTGCTGGCGGCGCATGCGGAAAAAGTCGCTCAGCATTGCCGCGCACTCCTCTTCCAGCACTCCCTGATGCAGCGCCACCTGATGATTCATTCCCGGATGTCCCAGAATATCAATCAGTGAGCCGGCTGCGCCGGTTTTTACATCGTGCGCGCCATAAACCAGACGGCCAATGCGACTGTGCACCATCGCGCCCGCACACATAATGCAGGGTTCCAGCGTGACGTAAAGCGTGGTATTGAGCAGGCGATAATTCTCCAGCACTTTCCCGCCCTGACGTAAGGCCATGATCTCCGCATGGGCGGTGGGATCGTGCTGCCCGATAGGCCGGTTCCAGCCCTCGCCTATCACCCGATCGCCCTGAACCAGCACCGCACCGACCGGCACCTCGCCCTGCTCCCATGCGCGCTGCGCCAGCGTAAGCGCCCGGCGCATCCAGTATTCATCTTGTTCTTGAGTCACGCAGACCACTCCCGGCAGCAAAAAAGCGGCGCATTATAACCATCGAATCCGTAAAACCGAAGCGTGACAGCGGTTATTCCAGCTGTTGTAATTCGCCACCCGGGGTGACGCGCCAGCGATGCTGGCAGAAGAACAGCAGCGGGTTATCCTGTTTGCTGTCGCTGTAACCGCTATACAGCTGTAAGGGCGTGCCGATTTGCTCTTCAAGCTGCACCACTTTTTCATGGCCGAGACAGCGCATTTTCAATATGCGTCCGCCTAAACCGGGCTGCATCTGGCTGGCGATGAGCTTCACCCTTGGTAGAAATGCGGAGTCGTAATAGACCTGCTCCACCAGCGACTGCGGTGAGCCCGTAATCAGCCATACATCGGCATCATCGCTACTAAGGTATTCACTGAGTCGTTTCTGCACCACGGGAAATGCTTTAACGCGTTGTCGAAACCACTGCGCGAATTCGGCTTCCAGCCGCAGCAGTGTGGCTTCAGAGCGGCCAAAGGTGATCGACCACAGCAGCAAACTCATCGGCCAGCGCGCGGCGCGTCCCTTAAACAATAAACCCGCGCCCACAACCGGCAGCAACGGCACCACCAGCAGCAGATTAAGCGGCTTGCGGCGCAGCAGATAGCGCATGAAGGTGCCAAACATGTCCTGTTGGTGCAATGTGCCATCAAGGTCGAAAAACACCACGCGACGTTGTATATCGTTGGTCAAACAACACTCCTTTTTACCTAATTGGCATCAACAGCCTCTATTGTAGTCATCTTCGTCCAACGAGGCGATGGCTGTCATTTTTTATTCCAGTGACTACAATGCGCATAGAATCATTTATTCCATGCGGAACATCCGCTAAATCATAAGGATTGAGCATGAGTTCATTGCTGCGCATTCGCCAGCTTTATCCCTCTCTGGCGCTGAACGAGCGTCGGCTGGCGGATTTTTTACTGTCACAACCGGATCGGGCACGGCATCTGAGTTCACAAAAGCTGGCGGAAGAATCCGGGGTCAGCCAGTCGAGCGTGGTTAAATTCGCACAAAAACTGGGATACAAAGGCTTTCCGGCTCTTAAGCTGGCGCTGAGTGAATCGCTGGCGGATAAAGATGCCATCACCGTGCACAACCAGATCCTGAGCGACGATCCGCTCAAAGCCGTGGGTGAAAAATTACTCACGGAGAAGCTCTCTGCGATTCGCGCCACGCTGGATATCAACAGTGAAGAGAAATTAAACGCCGTCCTGCAGTTGCTCAAGCGCGCACGCCGCATTTTGCTGGTCGGCATTGGCGCGTCCGGCCTGGTGGCAAAGGATTTTTCATGGAAGCTGATGAAAATTGGTATCAATGCGGTGGCGGAACAGGATATGCACGCGCTGCTGGCCAGTGTTCAGGCCATGTCATCTGGCGATGTGCTGCTGGCGATCTCCTACACCGGCGAACGACGTGAAATCAACCTTGCCGCTCAGGAAGCCGTTCGCGTAGGGGCGGATGTGCTGGCCTTTACCGGTTTTACGCCTAACACATTGCAGCAGTGCGCCACCCATTGCCTGTACACCGTGGCAGAAGAGCAGAGCACGCGCAGCGCCGCCATCTCATCTACCACCGCGCAGCTGGCGTTGACCGACCTGCTGTTTATGGCCCTGGTGCAGAACGATCCTGAGCGAGCATCCAGCCATATTCGTCACAGCGAAGCTCTGGTTAAGAAACTGATCTAGGCAGGGCGAATCGACATAACCGGACAAGAGGCCAGCCAGGCTGGCCTCAATGCTCAAGTGCTGAATGGCGCATTGCGGTTGCAATAACGCGCTGAGCGGCGAGATAAACACGGCGGCAACAACACTTCGTTTACCTGCATCATTTTTGTGATAAACAAAATATGCTACTGTCCTGCCGGCTGTCAGCAGGTGAAAAACAGCCAGAGTAAGGACGTCTCGCTGCCCTGTTTGGGACCGAACGTCTGAAGTAAGGTGCTGGCCCGTTCTCTGCGATGAACGTTGCCCGATACAGCAGCACGACCACAACGATGCCTTGATTAAGAAGCCGCGATGTCTCTACTGATTACCGAACGATGCATTAACTGCGATATGTGCGAACCTGAATGCCCGAACCAGGCGATTGCGATGGGTGAGGCAATCTATGAAATTGATGTGAGTCGCTGCACGGAGTGCGTGGGTCATTACGATCTTCCAACCTGTCAGCGCGTTTGCCCGATTGATAACACGATCGTCATTGATCCACAGCACATCGAATCACGCGATGCGCTGTGGGATAAGTTTGTGCAGCTGCACGGTTAACTTTCGATGATCACCGTTGCGCAAGCATAGTGACGCTCATCTGCCAGCGTGACATGCACATGCTGCACGCCAAGACGTTGCGCCACCTCGGCGGCATGATCGAAGAAACGCAGCAGCGGTTTACCCAGCGCGTCGTTATAAACTTCGAACTGGTTAAAAGCCAGCCCGCCCCGAATGCCGGTACCAAAGGCTTTTGCCGCCGCCTCTTTAACCGCAAAACGTTTGGCCAGGAAACGAACCGGCTGACGGTGCTGTTGATATTGCTGCCACTCGGCCTCGCTCAGGACACGCCGCGCCAGACGATCGCCTGAACGTGAAATCACATCGGCAATGCGTTCTATTTCGACGATATCGCTGCCCAGTCCCAGGATAGCCATTAGCGACGCGCTTCTCGCAGCAGTGCTTTCATGGCTTTCACCGCCTCAGGCAGACCACTCATCACGGCACGTCCAATAATCGCATGACCGATATTCAGCTCATGCATTTCCGGCAGGGCGGCGATTGGCAGTACGTTGTGGTAAGTCAGCCCATGACCGGCGTTAACTTTTAACCCACGGCTGGCAGCAAAGGTGGCGGCCTGACGGATACGTGCCAGCTCAGCGTCGCGCGCTGGGCCTTCAGGCGCTTCAGCATAGGCACCGGTATGAATTTCAATATAGGGCGCGCCGCTGGTCACCGCCGCCTCGATTTGGCGGTGATCGGGATCGATAAACAGGGACACCAGAATGCCCGCTTCGCTGAGCTGTTTCACCGCGGCGTTCAGCTTCTCCTGCTGGCCCGCGACGTCCAGTCCGCCTTCGGTGGTGACTTCCTCGCGCTTTTCCGGCACCAGGCAGCAGAAATGCGGTTTGATTTCACAGGCGATAGCCAGCATCTCCTCGGTCACGGCCATTTCGAGATTCATGCGCGTTTCAATGGTATCGCGCAGGATGCGCACATCCCTGTCGGTAATGTGGCGACGATCTTCGCGCAGGTGCACGGTAATGCCGTCTGCACCCGCCTGTTCGGCGATAAACGCCGCCTGTACCGGATCGGGATAATGGGTTCCACGCGCATTGCGAACGGTAGCGATATGGTCGATATTCACGCCTAACAGTAACTCAGCCATGACAATCCTCGGTTCATTATGGTCATTGCGTTGAGTGTACCGCGCAGAGATAAGGCCAGGCTACGGTCAGTGCTCTGTCTCGTCAGAAATAGTGGGCTTTTTTTTCGGGGTAAACTGGCGAAAAAGCTCCTGGCTTTTTAGCGGCTTACCGCCCAGGTAGGGTTTGAGGGCCATACGCGTGAAACGTTTGGCTGCGCGCAAGGTTTCTGCATCCGGGAATTCACGGGTAAACAGCGCCTGCAGTTCACGCCCGGTGAAGCTACGCTGGTTCAGCACCAGGCTGGCAATAAAGCCTTTCTCTTCACGGTAGCTGTAGGTCATGGCTTCGCTGACCGGTTCACCGCTGCCCGCACAGTGCAGGAAGTCTACGCCGTAACCCAAATGCCCCAGCAGCGCCAGCTCAAAACGGCGCAGCGCAGGCTCTGGTGATCCTTCGCCTGCCGCCAGCATCTGAATGCATTGCAGGTAGTCGAAAAACAGTTCAGAGAAGGGAATGTGCTGTTCCAGTACCCGAGATAACAGCTCGTTAACGTACAGGCCGCAGTATAGCGTGATGCCACTGAGAGGTAATGCCAGGGAGACCGCTTCAGCGTTGCGCAGGGTTTTGACTTCCCCACGCCCGCTCCAGCGCACCAGTAAAGGCGTGAAAGGTTGTAAGGTGCCTTTCAGTTGGGAACGCCGTGAACGTGCCCCTTTTGCCAGAACACGTACGCGGCCTTCACTTTCACTAAACAGATCAAGCAGCAGGCTGGTCTCGCTGAAAGGACGACTATGCAGCACAAAGGCGCGTTGCCAGCCTTCCATTTAATCAGAGATCGTCTGTGTAACCCAGGCTGCGCAGCGCACGTTCGTCGTCCGCCCAGCCGGATTTAACTTTGACCCACAGTTCGAGATGCACTTTCGCATCGAACATCTCTTCCATGTCTTTACGGGCTTCAATACCGATGGTTTTGATTTTGGCGCCTTTGTTGCCAATCACCATTTTCTTCTGCCCTTCACGCTCGACCAAGATCAGACCGTTGATGTCATAACCGCCGCGCGCATTCGACACGAACTGTTCGATTTCAACCGTGACCGAGTAAGGCAGTTCAGCGCCCAGAAAACGCATCAGCTTTTCACGGATGATTTCTGAGGCCATAAAGCGCTGAGAGCGATCGGTAATGTAATCTTCCGGGAAGTGATGGTCAGATTCCGGCAGATGCTTACGGGCAATGGCGGCGATGGTATCCACATTTTTACCGGTTTCTGCTGAAATCGGCACGATATCGATAAAGTTCATCTGCTGGCTCAGGAACTGCAGGTGCGGCAGCAGAATACTTTTGTCCTGAATATTGTCGACTTTATTGATCGCCAGCAGCACGGGCACTTTGCCATCGCGCAGCTTATTTAATACCATTTCGTCATCCGGCGTCCAGCGCGTGCCGTCCACCACAAAGATGATGAGTTCAACGTCACCGATAGAACTGCTGGCAGCACGGTTCATCAGGCGGTTAATCGCCCGTTTCTCTTCCATGTGCAGGCCTGGCGTATCCACATAGATCGCCTGGTAGGCGCCTTCCGTATGGATACCCATAATGCGGTGACGAGTGGTTTGCGGCTTACGCGACGTAATCGAAACCTTCTGCCCCAGCAACTGGTTGAGTAAGGTGGATTTACCGACGTTGGGTCGGCCAACTATCGCGACAAAGCCGCTGTATGTAACGTTTTCGCTCATTCGAATCCTGAGGTTTTAGCGCCGGGATAATACTATTCCAGACCAAGTTTAATCAGCGCCTGTTCGGCGGCTGCTTGTTCGGCTTTACGGCGGCTGGAGCCTACGCCCACCACCGGTTCTGCCATGCCACTCACCTGACAGTGAATGGTGAATTCCTGATCGTGGGCTTCGCCACGTACCTGCACGACTAAGTAACTGGGTAGTGGCAGATGCCGGCCTTGCAGATACTCCTGCAGGCGCGTTTTGGGATCTTTTTGTTTGTCACCCGGACTGATTTCGTCCAGGCGCGTCTGATACCAGTCGAGGATCAGTTTTTCCACCGTCTGAATATCACTGTCGAGGAAAACGCCGCCAATCAGCGCTTCGACGGTGTCCGCCAGAATGGACTCACGGCGAAAGCCCCCGCTTTTTAATTCACCGGGGCCTAAGCGCAGGCATTCTCCCAAATCGAACTCGCGCGCCATCTCTGCCAGCGTATTTCCCCTGACCAGGGTTGCACGCATACGGCTCATATCCCCTTCATCCACGCGTGGAAAACGGTGATAGAGCGCGTTAGCAATCACATAGCTGAGAATGGAATCGCCTAAAAACTCAAGACGTTCGTTATGTTTACTGCTGGCGCTTCGATGGGTCAGGGCCTGCTGTAAAAGTTCAGAATGTGTAAAAGTGTAGCCCAGTTTGCGCTGAAGCTTGTTAATCAAGATGGGGTTCATGCGATTCCAGTTCTGTTTTGCGTCTGTCACTCTGCATACCAAACAGGGCTGGAGAACCAACTCATTCTGTTTGGTGTGCAGTGGCCCCCACCTGGAGGGCCACCCTTTTCACCTGACTGTCAGGCTATGGTTAGTGGATACCACCGATACGACTGAGTCGTACGCCGGTTGGCCACTGACCTTCTTGTTTTTCGAAACTCATCCAGATGGCGACCGCTTTACCCACCAGGTTACGCTCGGGAACAAAGCCCCAGTAGCGGCTGTCGGCGCTGTTATCGCGGTTATCACCCATCATGAAATATTGCCCCTGCGGCACGACCCAGCTGGCCTGCGGCTGGCCGGGCTGCTGATAGTACATGCTCGCCTGGCTTTGTGCTTCTGTCACCAACAGGATGTCATGCGTTACATCGCCCAGGGTTTCTTTGCGCGTGGCCAGACGTAATCCCCCCCGCATGGTGTCATTCAGCGGTAGCTGATAGAAACCGTTACCCGCTTCGTTACCATCAAACCCGCTAAACGTTTGAACAAATTTGCTGGGTTCAATATTGCTATAGGTGACGGGCAGCGCTTTGCTACAGGGCTTGCCGTTATCGCAGGCCGGATTAATGGTCAGCGTTTTACTGTACGGATCGTAGGTCACCCGATCGCCAGGCAGACCGATCACGCGCTTGATGTAATCCAGGCTGGGATCCTTCGGGTATTTAAACACCGCGATATCGCCCCGTTTTGGATGCCCGGTAGGGATCAGCGTCGTTTGCGTAATGGGATCTTTAATGCCATACGCAAACTTTTCGACCAGAATAAAGTCACCAATTAGCAGGGTTGGCATCATAGAGCCGGACGGGATCTGGAATGGCTCATACACAAACGAGCGCACAAAGAACACCACGGCCAGCACCGGAAACACCGATGCGGCGGTTTCAATCCAGCCCGGTTTAGGGGCCATCTTCGCCAGCGCTTTGCTGTCGAGTGTTCCGCCCGCCTGAGCCTGCGCCGCCGCCTGCAACGCACGGCGCTTTGGTGCCCACTTAATACGATCGATCACCCAAAGAATGCCGGTAATCAACGTCGCTATCGCCAGTATCAGGGCGAACATATTAGCCATTTGAGATCCTTATTTGCTGTCTTTTCCGACATGCAGAATGGCGAGGAATGCTTCCTGCGGCAGCTCAACGTTACCGACCTGCTTCATTCGCTTCTTACCATCTTTCTGCTTCTGCAACAGCTTTTTCTTACGACTGACGTCACCGCCGTAACACTTGGCGAGTACGTTCTTACGTAGCTGTTTAACGGTTGAGCGAGCGATAATGTGGTTGCCAATTGCCGCCTGAATCGCAATATCAAACTGCTGACGTGGGATGAGCTCTTTCATTTTCTCAACCAGATCACGTCCACGGTAAGGTGCGTTTTCACGGTGGGTAATCAGCGCCAGCGCATCAACACGTTCTGAGTTAATCAGAACGTCAACGCGCACCATGTCAGAGGCCTGAAAACGTTTAAAATTGTAGTCCAGTGAGGCATAACCCCGAGACGTTGATTTCAGACGGTCAAAGAAGTCGAGAACCACTTCCGCCATCGGAATCTCATAGGTCAGCGCCACCTGGTTGCCGTGGTAAACCATGTTGGTCTGAACGCCACGTTTCTCGATGCACAGCGTGATGACGTTGCCCAGGTATTCCTGCGGCAGCAGCATATGACACTCGGCAATGGGTTCGCGCAGCTCTTCAATATTATTAAGCGGTGGCAGCTTCGAAGGGCTGTCCACGTAGACGACTTCACCGCTTGTGGTTTCCACTTCGTACACCACCGTCGGCGCGGTCGTAATCAGATCCAGATCGTATTCGCGTTCCAGACGTTCCTGAATGATCTCCATGTGCAGCAGCCCAAGGAAGCCACAGCGGAAACCAAAGCCCAGCGCCGTTGAGCTTTCTGGCTCGTAGAACAGCGAGGCATCGTTCAGGCTCAGCTTGCCCAACGCATCACGGAACGCTTCGTAATCATCAGAACTGATGGGGAACAGACCGGCATAAACCTGCGGCTTCACTTTTTTAAAGCCGGGTAAGGCTTTATCCGCAGGGTTGCGTGCCGTGGTCAGCGTATCGCCCACGGGTGCGCCAAGAATGTCTTTGATGGCGCACACCAGCCAGCCGACTTCACCGCAGTTCAGCTCGGTACGGTCAACCTGCTTCGGCGTGAAGATACCCAGACGGTCAGCATTGTAGACCTGCCCGGTGCTCAGCACCTTGATTTTGTCGCCTTTGCGCATAGTGCCGTTTTTCACGCGCACCAGCGATACAACGCCGAGGTAGTTATCAAACCAGGAGTCAATAATCAGCGCCTGCAAAGGGGCGTCCGGATCGCCCTCTGGTGCCGGGATGTCGCGAACTAAACGCTCCAGCACTTCAGGTACGCCCACGCCAGTTTTGGCTGAGCAACGCACGGCGTCGGTCGCGTCAATGCCTACGATGTCTTCGATTTCCTGCGCGGCACGATCGGGATCGGCGGCTGGCAAATCGATCTTATTCAGCACCGGCACTACTTCCAGATCCATCTCAATCGCGGTGTAGCAGTTGGCCAGGGTTTGTGCTTCAACGCCCTGTCCGGCATCAACCACCAGCAGTGCGCCTTCACAGGCGGCCAGTGAGCGGGAAACCTCATACGAGAAGTCAACGTGTCCCGGCGTGTCGATGAAATTGAGCTGGTAAGTTTCGCCGTCTTTTGCTTTGTAATCGAGCGTTACGCTCTGCGCCTTAATAGTAATGCCACGTTCACGCTCCAGGTCCATTGAGTCAAGAACCTGCGCGGCCATCTCGCGATCGGTTAATCCCCCGCAAATCTGAATTAAGCGGTCAGAGAGCGTGGATTTACCGTGGTCAATATGGGCGATGATGGAGAAATTTCTTATGTGCTTCATTTATAGGAATATCTTCACGTAGAGAATCAGTTAGAAACCTGAGCACAGACACATTCAGGAAGATCGCTCTTAACCCACAATCCTGTCAGCCTCATTAATGACGACGCATATTACACTGTTAAGGCCGCGCATAAAAGAATGGAACGTTGTGGAAGCGAAACAGTTTTTGGCGAGGCGCCATAATGACAGAAGCCGCAGCAAGTGCGGCTTGAGTGAGGATCAGGCTTCGCTTTCAACGCGCAGTGCATCCGGCGGCAAAGCGATGTTCAAAATAACGGGCTGGAATGCCTCGCGATCGCCAAATTTCATCGAAATACCTTTGGCCACGATGAAGCCCCCCACGCCGCCTAACAGCGCGCCGCAGGCCGCAGCGAGGTCGCTACCAAACAGCGCCTGAAACAGGCCGGCAAACAGGAACAGGCCAAACAGAGGCGTCATATAAACCAGCAGCGCGGAACCCAGCAGGCTGCTCTCTTTGATACCGAGTTCAACACGCTGGCCCGGCGTCAACGGCTTGCTGCTGGCGATCTGCATCACGTGCGCGTTCTTTGGCCCCAGCTTATTCAGCATATGGCTACCGCAGCCTTTACGTGCCTGACAGCTGTTGCAGGACGTTTTAGCTTCAGTGTGCAGCGTGGCGATGCCATCCTGCCATGCCACCACAGTGGCCCATTCTCTCATCATTTTTTTGCCCCGAATTCGACGCTGTCTGCGATACGTTTGGCCGTCACGGGCGGTAGTTCGCCGACGACCGTAATTTCGTTATTATCGCGTATTACGGTTTGCACCGTACGACGTCCCGTGCGCAATGTCTGTGCGGTGCTGTTTTTATCTGCCGGAGTGACATTGACCGCAAAGCTAAACAGGCCATCGCTGTAGAGCCGTGATTCAACCGATTTATTTAACGCGGGAATGGTGCGACGGCTTTGCGAGACCAGCGTCATGCCGGCGGGGAGCCAGGCGGGCTGCCAGTCTAACGAAACGTTATCGGTTTTAGTTAACGACAGCGACGGCGGCAAATTCGCTTTCTCCAGCCCCTGCATCAGATTGCGAACGCCATCGTCCACCGCGAAGCTGATAACGCGAAACTGCTCCATCGTTTCACCATCCCGGTCAAGCAAATCGACCCGGAGCGGCAGCTTGGTATCCACGTCCAGCCAGACAACGTAGCTGTAGCGCGTGCCATCGCGTGAAACGATGCGCACTACGTCGCACATCTGGTCGGCAATGCGTGAACGGCCCACGGTGATAAAATCGTAGGCGGTATCCAGCTTGCTAAAATCGGCGTAAATAATGGACGGTAGCGCATCCACAATGTGGTTGCCCGGTAGCGAGAAAGGCTCAATGCCAGGTTCAAAATAGCTGATGTCGTTGCCGCGTTGAATCACTTCACGACGCGGACCGTCCATCTGCAGCACCTGCGCATAAACGCGATCGTCGATAACCGCATGACGATAGCGCAGAGATTCCATGCCAAGGCGGGAAACGTTAATGTAGGCGAATTCGTAGTTGAGGGTCTGGCTTGCCTGCTCCATCTGCTGCAATAACGCCCCAGACGCAGAAACCTGCGCTGGGGAGGCAGATGACCACAACAGGCTGCCTGCCAAAAGGCTGACGGCATACCATAGCGGCTTCATTACTGCTGCTGCATTCCTAATGACTGATTACCAGGGACATTGGCCTGCGCTTGTTTAGGCGCATTGGTTTCGAACTGCAGCTGATCTGCATGCAGGCGACGCTGGAGTTCATAGTCCTGCAGCATGGCATTCACGCGACGACGTTGATCCTGCACCTGCTGAGTCGCATTACCGTTGCCAAAGGCATCAGATGGCACGCCAAGGCTCACGGGAGAGGCTTTACCCATGACAGGTAAGGTGTTGAAGACCGGCGAATCAGAACTTTCGACGCTGCCGCTACCCGGTTGGTTATAGTGCTGAACGCCAACGATAACAGCCAGGGAAACACAGGCGGCGACACCAACCTGGGTAATCTGTGCCGCCCACGGGCGAGCTTTATGCCAGAACGGCATTTTTTCCCAGCGAGAAGGTTCGGGCTGTGCTTCGGGGATCAAGGTTGTGACGTTGCGCTGAGGCTCTTTTTCAATCGCAGCAGCGACGCGTGCAGCAATGTCAAAATGCAGGTGCTCGCCCACGTCACCGCGCATGGTATCGCGGATAAGATGGTAGCGTTCCCAGCTTTTTTGTAATTCTGCGTCTTTAGACAGCGCTGAAAACAGCTCACTGTCTAAAGCCTCACCATCCATTAAAGCGGAAAGTTTTTCTTTCTGCATGCCTAATACCCTTCCAGTAGCCGTTATCACTGACGTTGGATAAGCGGTTGAACTTTATTATCAATGGCCTCACGTGCACGGAAGATACGGGACCTGACCGTGCCCACCGGGCAATCCATAATGACGGCGATCTCTTCATAGCTCAGACCGTCAAGTTCCCTGAGGGTAATTGCCATTCGCAAGTCCTCAGGAAGCGCCTCAATGGTACGAAAGACGATTTGTTTCAGTTCATCTGACAACATTAAGTTCTCAGGGTTCGAAATTTCTTTCAATGCGCCCGCACTTTCGAAGTTTTCAGCATCAATTGCATCAACATCACTGGAAGGCGGGCGACGCCCCTGAGCGACCAAATAATTTTTTGCTGTATTCACTGCTATACGATACAGCCAGGTGTAAAACGCGCTATCGCCCCGGAATGAGTCCAGCGCACGATAAGCCTTAATAAATGATTCCTGAACGACATCAGGCACATCGCCTGAAGGGACATATCGTGAGACCAGGCTCGCCACTTTATGCTGGTAACGAATTACCAGTAAGTTAAACGCCTTTTGATCCCCCTTCTGAACCCGTTCAACAAGAACCTGGTCCGCTAACTGCTCGCTCATCCGAGGTAATGTCTCCCCAAATACTTTCTTATGCGTTAAGGAACTGCCAGCACACCGCTATTGAGCAAGCATGCGCTTTGAGTCTTTGCGTGGCAAAAAGTTCACTCTCGGCCTCTTTTAAGCCACTTTGCGGCAAAATCACACAGTTTGTTCATTTTCGTTCAGTGTAACGCGCGCAAATCGCAGGCAGAGTAACCTATGACAACAGCTTTTTCATCTTTAAATCCTTGTAATCGATTAAGTTTGGTATAAAAAACCCGATTTAAACCTGCAAAACATTAACCTCTTGATATCACTAATGAATTAATTTTCAGACACGCATATTGCCGCGCTCGTGTTCAAAATACTTCACAAAAAATGTCCAAACGCTTATGCTCGGTCCATTCTTGTTTAGTAAATTAAACACTATGACAACTTTCTCTTCCTCTGATTATCAGTGTGATGTCCTTATCGTCGGCAGCGGTGCAGCAGGATTGTCGCTGGCATTGCGTCTGGCAGAGCATTATCAGGTCACCGTATTAAGCAAAGCGCAGGTCAATGAAGGCTCGACGCTGTATGCGCAAGGCGGGATTGCGGCGGTTTTTGACGAAACCGACAGCATTGATTCACATGTGGAAGACACGCTGATCGCGGGTGCAGGTTTATGCGATCGGGCCGCCGTCTCCTTTGTGGCCAGCAATGCGCGGCACTGCGTGCAATGGCTGATTGATAACGGCGTAGCATTTGATACCGATCCGCAGGCTGCAGGCGAGATGCGCTATCACCTGACGCGTGAAGGCGGCCACAGCCACCGCCGTATCCTGCACAGCGCGGATGCGACGGGTCGCGAAGTGGAAACCACGCTGGTAGGCAAAGCGTTGCATCATCCCAATATCCGCATTCTCGAGCGCACCAACGCGGTGGATCTGATTCTTTCGGATAAGCTCGGCCTGCCGGGCCCGCGCCGGGTGACCGGCGCCTGGATTTGGAACCGTAATCGTGAACGGGTTGAGACCTGCCGCGCACGTGGCGTGGTGCTGGCGACGGGCGGCGCGGCCAAAGTGTATCAGTACACGACCAACCCCGATATCGCCTCTGGTGATGGCATTGCGATGGCCTGGCGGGCAGGATGTCGCGTGGCTAATCTGGAGTTTAACCAGTTTCATCCGACCTGCCTGTTTCATCCCCAGGCACAAAACTTTCTGCTCACTGAAGCGCTGCGCGGCGAAGGAGCCTGGCTGGTGCGGCCCGACGGCTCGCGTTTTATGCCCGACTTCGATGCACGTGCTGAACTGGCGCCGCGCGATATTGTCGCCCGCGCCATCGATCACGAGATGAAACGCCTTGGCGTTGACTGTATGTATCTGGATATCAGCCATCAGCCTGAAGCCTTTGTGCGTTCACACTTCCCGATGATCTACGAAAAACTGCTGACCTTTGGTTTCGATCTGACCAAAGACAGGATCCCGGTGGTGCCTGCCGCGCACTACACCTGCGGTGGCGTCATGGTCAACGCGCAGGGCCGTACGGATATCAACGGCCTGTATGCCATCGGTGAAGTCAGCTACACCGGCCTGCACGGTGCCAATCGCATGGCCTCCAACTCGCTGCTCGAATGCCTTGTATATGGCTGGTCGGCAGCAGAGGATCTGCTGCGTATTTTACCGGAGGTCGAAGCCGTTGATAACCTGCCGGCCTGGGACGACAGCCAGGTGGATGATGCCGATGAACGGGTGGTGATTCAGCATAACTGGCATGAGCTGCGGCTGTTTATGTGGGATTACGTGGGCATTGTCCGCACCACCAAGCGGCTGGAGCGGGCACTGCGCCGCATTACCTTGCTGCAACAGGAGATAGACGAGTATTACCACCATTTCCGCCTGTCCAATAACCTGCTGGAGCTGCGTAACCTGGTGCAGGTGGCTGAGCTGATGGTGCGCTGTGCACTACAGAGAAAAGAGAGCCGCGGGCTGCATTTTATCCGCGACTATCCGGGTTTGCTCCCTGAGGCCCAGCCTACCGTGCTGCAACCGGGTCAGGACATAAACAAATAGAAGTCACGCGTCAGGCTTTGCCAGGCGTCTGAGTACTGTCTGTCTGCATCGCGAATAGCCAACCGCTCAAACAGGGTTTCGCCGGGGCTGGGAGAAAAGCCCAGCAGAACCCGATGCGGGGGACGATGTGCGTACTCTGCGACATCAAAACGAAAGCGTAAGTGCCAGCCGTCAGCCTGTGCCAGCGCGATAACCTGCTGCCCTGTCGCTTCGGGTAAGACCACACAGAAAAATCCCTCTTCTTCGATCAGCGCGGCCGCACAGCGCAATAACGTCTGATGATCTAATGAACCGGTGGCACGTGCGCTGTCTCTAGCCGGGGTTGCGCAGGCCACACCGGGATCAAAGTAAGGAGGATTACTGACGATAAGCGAGTAACGCGCTTCGCAGTTTTCAGCCCACTGGGCGATATCCTGTTGATGAACCTGCATTCGCGCTGCCCACGGCGACTGCTGGATGTTTTCATGCGCCTGCTGTGCGGCGTCCGGATCTAACTCTACGGCATCCACGTCGACATTCGACGGAGTACGCTGGGCCAGCATCAGGGCTATCAGGCCCGAACCGGTGCCGATATCGAGAATCCGCTTCACCCCGGCGACCGGTGCCCATGCGCCCAGCAAAATACCATCTGTGCCGACCTTCATCGCACAGCGGTCATGTGCAACAAAAAACTGCTTGAAGGTAAAACCGTTCTTTTTTAATTGTGGCCGCGCCTGCGGCTTGTCCTGCATCATACTCAGCGACCATTCACCTTTTATCCTGCCGTACGGCAAGGCGTAAGTGTAACGTGGTGGGTTGGGGAATTCACGCCGTTGACGTAATCTGGCGCAGTCAATACCGATAAACAGATGAAGATTATGTTCGATCTGTCTATAATCAGCGCCCCAAACTGAGGTAGAACATGACCGTAACCACATTTTCCGAACTTGAACTCGACGAAAGCCTGCTTGAAGCGCTGCAGGAGAAAGGCTATACGCGCCCGACAGCAATTCAGGCTGCTGCCATTCCCCCCGCGCTGGAGGGCCGCGACGTTCTGGGTTCGGCACCTACCGGGACCGGGAAAACCGCCGCGTATTTATTACCGGTGTTGCAGCACCTGCTCGATTTTCCGCGCAAGAAGTCTGGCCCGCCGCGTATTTTAATTTTAACGCCAACCCGTGAGCTGGCCATGCAGGTTGCCGACCAGGCACGGGAACTGGCGAAACACACGCATCTGGATATCGCCACCATCACTGGCGGCGTGGCCTTCATGAACCACGCTGAAGTGTTTAGCGAAAATCAGGATGTCGTGGTTGCCACCACCGGTCGTCTGCTGCAATACATTAAAGAAGAAAACTTTGACTGCCGCGCCGTAGAAACGCTGATCCTGGATGAAGCCGACCGCATGCTGGACATGGGCTTTGCTCAGGATATTGAAACCATCGCGGGCGAAACGCGCTGGCGCAAACAGACGATGCTGTTTTCTGCCACGCTGGAAGGCGAGCATATCAAGGATTTTGCCGAGCGCCTGCTGAATGAACCGGTTGAACTGGAAGCCGATCCGAGCCGTCGCGAGCGTAAGAAGATCCAGCAGTGGTATCACCGCGCCGACGATCTTGAGCACAAGACAAAGCTGCTGGTTCATCTGTTAAAGCAGCCGGAAGTGACCCGTTCAATTGTGTTTGTGCGCAAGCGTGAACGTCTGCACGAGCTGGTCAGCTGGCTGCATGATGCCGGTATCCGCACCAGCTACCTTGAAGGTGAAATGGTGCAGGCTAAGCGCAATGAGGCGATTAAACGCCTGGTCGAGGGGCGCGTCAATGTGCTGGTGGCGACCGATATTGCCGCACGTGGTATTGACGTCGACGATGTCAGCCACGTCATCAACTTCGATATGCCGCGCACCGCTGACACCTATTTGCACCGCATTGGCCGTACTGGCCGGGCCGGTCGTAAAGGTATCGCGATTTCGCTGGTTGAAGCACACGACCATCTGCTGCTCGGTAAAGTCAGCCGCTACGTTGATGAACCGATTAAAGCCCGGGTGATTGACGAGCTGCGTCCTGTTACGCGCGCGCCTTCGGCGAAAACGACGGGAAAACCGTCGAAAAAGGCGCTTGCCAAGCGTGCAGAGAAAAAAGCGAAAGAAGAAGAGAAACCGCGGGTTAAAAAGCGTCACCGTGACCTCAAAAACGTGGGCAAGCGTCGCAAGCCGAGCGGCAGTACGCCGGGCAGCGAGAGTGCGGAATAAATCAGCACGGACTTAAAAAAATCGCCTCCATTGAGGCGATTTTTGTTTTTGAAAGGCCTGTAAATACGCGTTTAGCGTGATTTTAGCATCGAACAGCCCACGCTGGCCTGCCAGCCCAAACGCGCGCTTACCCAATCAAATTTATCATATTGTTAAAATTGATAAATTTTGCAGACAGGCGCTGCGTTTTATTTAAGCGCCCGATCCGTTACAAACTTTCAGTAAAGGTACGGGCAATCACATCGCGCTGCTGCTCCGCGGTCAGTGAGTTAAAGCGCACGGCATAGCCCGAAACACGGATTGTCAGTTGGGGATACTTTTCGGGATGTTTCACGGCATCTTCCAGCGTTTCGCGGCGCAATACATTGACGTTGAGATGCTGACCGCCCTCTACGCGAACCTGAGGTTTCACCTCAACCGGCACGTCGCGGTAAGCCACGTCGCCTAACTCCCCAATCTTCACAATCTGATCCTCCTGATAGCCTGCAACGGCACAGAGGCAGCGCGCTTCGGCTTTTTCTTCGTCCAGCAGCCAGAAAGAGTTAATTAACGCCGGATTACTCGATTGGGTAATCTGAATACCTGTGATCATTTCAATCTCTCCTGCAAGGTGCGACCTTCGTCTACACCGTGACTCAGTCAATTTGAGCTGTTGGTATACCACCCGATGTCTGCCATAGTTTTGACCTGCATCAATTACCGCCGGGCGTTTTATCGCCACCCTGATAAGCTTTTGATTTTAAAAACCCGCCTTAGGAAAATTTTGTTTAATTCTTCAAAAATTTTTGGGCTTCATGTCTGAAGACTGAACCGCTAAGCTTAGGGTTCGAAATACAAGGGAGTTGATCATGGCTGAAAAGCTGACCTGGCACGACGTGCTGGCCGAAGAGAAAGAAAAACCCTACTTCATCGAAACCCTGAAGCATGTCGCGAATCAGCGGGCCGCAGGCGTAACGGTTTATCCGCCTCAGAAAGATGTGTTTAACGCGTTTCGCTTAACCGAATTAGGTGACGTTAACGTCGTGATTCTGGGGCAGGACCCTTATCACGGCCCGAACCAGGCACACGGGCTGGCTTTCTCTGTGCTACCGGGCGTGCAGACGCCGCCGTCACTGCAGAACATGTACAAAGAGCTGCAGCAGGACATTCCGGGGTTTGAGCGGCCCAGCCATGGTTATCTGGCAAGCTGGGCGGAACAGGGCGTGATGTTACTGAACACCGTACTGACCGTTGAAGCCGGTAAAGCGCACTCTCACGCCCGACTGGGATGGGAAACCTTTACCGATACGGTGATTAAAGCTATCAACGAACAGCGTGAAGGCGTGATCTTTCTGCTGTGGGGCTCGCACGCCCAGAAGAAAGGCAGCATTATCGATCGCCAGCGCCATCACGTGCTGCAGGCGCCGCACCCTTCCCCGCTTTCCGCGCATCGTGGCTTCTTTGGCTGCCAGCATTTTTCCCAAACCAATGCGCTGCTACGCGATGCCGGTAAAACGCCGATTAACTGGACGCCGGTATTACCTGAGTAAACGCCATAAACACAAACGGCCGCGTCAGTGCGCGGCCGTTTGCAGGGTAAGACAGTAATCAGGCTTTCGCTTTCGCCACGGCAACCATGGCCGGACGCAGCAGGCGGCCGTTAAGCGTATAACCGCGTTGCATGACCATCATGACGTGGTTAGGCTCGACATCCTCAGACTCCATCATCGACATCGCCTGGTGCACTTCAGGATTAAAGGGCACACCGGTTTCGCCGACCACTTCAACACCGAATTTACGCACCGCGCCCAGCAGGGATTTCAGCGTAAGCTCAATGCCTTCAACCATAGAGGCAGACTTCTCGTCTTCTTTGTTGGCCAGTTCCAGTGCACGTTCCAGGCTATCGATCACCGGAAGCAGCTCATTGGCAAACTTCTCCAGCGCAAACTTGTGCGCTTTTTCAATATCCATCTCGGTGCGGCGGCGAACGTTTTCAATTTCTGCCTGCGCACGCAGCTGCGCATCACGCACGCCCGTCTGCAACTGGGCTAACTCAGCTTCAAGCTGAGCGATGCGCTCATCACGCGGATCCACCTCTACTGCTGTCTCCGCGTCCTGAGGTTGGTGTTGATCCTGTTGAATTTCGTCTGAGACTTGCTCGTTTGGGGTGTTCTGTTCTTTACTACTCATGAATTTCTCCGCGTTTTGCACATTCACGTCGCTGGTTGGCTTATTATGGGGATTGGTTTGACGGATTCAAGGGAACACGTCACATCATCGTGCCGATTTGGCTTATGAGGAACACCCACTCGATGAACAAACACTTTAACTGCATTGGTATTGTGGGCCATCCACGCCATCCTACCGCGCTCACCACACATGAGATACTGTGTCGCTGGCTGACTGCCAAAGGCTATCCCGTTATCGTTGAACAGCAGATTGCACAGGAACTGTCGCTGGGGAATGTTCAGACCGGTACGCTGGCTGAGATTGGCCAACAGGCCGATCTGGCCGTCGTGGTGGGCGGCGACGGCAATATGTTAGGTGCCGCCAGAGTACTGGCGCGTTATGACATAAAAGTGATTGGCATTAACCGCGGTAATTTAGGGTTTTTAACCGATCTTGACCCCGATAACGCCCATCACCAGCTCGATGAAGTGCTGAACGGCAACTATTTTGTCGAAAGCCGCTTTCTGCTGGAAGCACAGGTCTGCAAGACGGATTGCTCCCCGCGTATTGGCAGCGCCATCAATGAAGTGGTGCTGCATCCGGGCAAAGTCGCGCACATGATTGAGTTTGAAGTGTACATCGACGAAGTCTTTGCCTTCTCGCAGCGTTCCGATGGCCTGATTATTTCCACGCCTACCGGTTCCACCGCCTATTCGCTTTCAGCGGGCGGCCCGATTTTAACACCGTCGCTCGACGCCATTACCATTGTGCCCATGTTCCCGCACACCTTGTCGGCGCGCCCGCTGGTGATCAACAGCAGCAGTACGATTCGGCTGCGTTTCTCGGCACGGCGTAACGACCTTGAGATCAGCTGTGACAGCCAGATTGCGCTGCCTATCCAGGAAGGAGAAGATGTGCTGATTCGCCGTAGCGAAAATCATCTCAACCTTATCCATCCTAAAAATTACAGTTATTTCAATACGCTGAGTTCAAAACTGGGCTGGTCAAAAAAATTGTTCTGAAAATGAGCGCGCCCTCTTTACTGGATAAAAAACCAGTTTATACTGTATGAAAAACCATATGTGTTTATTCATACAGGTGACGCTATGCTGGCACAACTGACCATCAGCAATTTCGCTATCGTTCGTGAGCTCGACATTGATTTCCAACGCGGTATGACCGCCATCACCGGTGAGACCGGTGCAGGTAAGTCTATTGCTATCGATGCGCTTGGGTTGTGCCTCGGCGGTCGCGCCGATGCGGACATGGTGCGTCAGGGGGCCAGCCGTGCTGACCTGTGTGCGCGCTTTCAAATTAAAGCGTCGCCTTCTGCCCAGCGCTGGCTGAGCGATAATCATCTCGACGACGGCAACGAGTGCCTGTTGCGCCGCGTCATCAGCGCCGATGGTCGTTCACGCGGCTTTATCAATGGTACGGCCGTTCCTCTCTCGCAGTTACGCGATCTGGGCCAGTTGCTGATCCAAATCCACGGCCAGCATGCCCATCAGCTGCTGCTCAAACCCGATCATCAAAAGCACCTGCTGGATGCCTACGCCGGTCATGACGACCTGCTCGTTCAGATGCGGGCATCCTATCAGACAT
The DNA here is from genome assembly GCF_000710035.2 of Pantoea ananatis LMG 2665. Lineage (GTDB taxonomy): Bacteria > Pseudomonadota > Gammaproteobacteria > Enterobacterales > Enterobacteriaceae > Pantoea > Pantoea ananatis. Next base: position 1,059,034 of record NZ_JMJJ01000005.1, read on the forward strand.
GGCACCAGAGCTGCCGTACGCTGGCGCAGCATCAGCAACAGGCGCAGGAGCGGGAATCCCGCCGTGAGCTGTTGCAGTACCAGCTTAAAGAGCTGAACGAGTTTGCGCCGGTAGCGGGGGAATTTGAGCAGATTGACGAAGAGTACAAACGCCTGGCCAACAGCGGCCAGTTGCTGTCGACCAGCCAGCAGGCGCTGCAGCTGTTAGCCGACAGTGATGACACCAATCTGAACAGCATGCTGTACAGCGCGCGTCAGATGCTCTCTGAACTCACTGCGATGGATGACAAGGTCAGCGGCGTTTATAACCTGCTGGAAGAAGCCGCCATTCAGCTGAGCGAAGCCAGTGACGAACTGCGTCACTACTGCGACAGTCTGGATCTGGATCCGAACCGCCTCTATGAGCTGGAACAGCGCATTTCCCGGCAAATCGCCCTGGCCCGCAAGCACCATGTGGCACCAGAGGGCCTGCCCGCCGTGCACCAGCAACTACTCGATGAAGCGGAACTGCTGTCACAGCAGGAAAGCGATCAGGAAAGCCTGCAGACGTTGGTAACCGAACACTACAAGGCTGCCCTGGCGTGCGCGGAGCAACTGCATGCGCAACGCACCCGTTATGCCAACGAGCTACAGCAGCTGATTACCCAAAGCATGCATCTGCTTTCGATGCCGCACGGCCGCTTTGCCATTGAGCTGATTTTTAACCCGGAGCAACTGACCGCCGACGGCGCCAGCCGCATTGATTTTCAGGTAACAACCAACCCCGGACAGCCGTTGCAGCCGCTGGGGAAAGTCGCCTCGGGTGGTGAGCTGTCGCGTATCGCGCTGGCGATTCAGGTTATCACCGCGAAGAAAATGGAAACGCCGGCGATGATTTTCGACGAAGTTGACGTGGGGATTAGCGGTCCGACGGCTGCGGTAGTGGGTAAAATGTTGCGTCAGTTGGGCGAATCTACCCAGGTGATGTGCGTAACCCACCTGCCGCAGGTTGCGGGCTGTGGGCATCAGCATTTCTTTGTCAGCAAGGAAACCGATGGCGAAATGACAGAAACGCATATGCAGCCTCTGGATAAGCGCGCACGCCTGCAGGAACTGGCGAGGTTACTGGGCGGCAGCGAGGTCACCCGCAACACACTGGCTAACGCGAAAGAACTTTTAGCGGCCTGATATGCACTTTTTTACCACAGCGTGGTCATATGCATGCTCTGTAGAGGTTTCCAATAGCGAAAAGGTTTATTATCATCGACAGCTAATGTCGCCTGAATAATAAAGCCTGCCGCAGGCAGAGTTCAGAATTTGATGGCAGAAGAACAGCCTGTAAAAGGCGTTTCGCCCCGGAAAAGGAATGTATAGATGCGCTGTAAAACGCTGACTGCCGCGGCAGTGGTAATGTTAATGATGACCGCCGGATGTTCCACTTTAGAGCGCGTTGTTTATCGCCCCGATATCAATCAGGGCAACTATCTGGTTGCTAACGATGTTGCCAAGATTCACACCGGTATGACTCAGCAGCAGGTTGCCTATACGCTGGGTACGCCAATGATGAAAGATCCCTTTGGCAGCAATGTCTGGTACTACGTCTTCCGTGAGGAGCCAGGCCACGAGAAGGTGAAACAGCAAACGCTGACCCTGACCTTTGACCGTAGCGGCGTACTGACCAACATCGATAACAAGCCCGCGCTGTCTTCTTCACAGGATAATTAATCCAGGACGCCAGGGTCGTTACCGACAAGCGACTTAGCATCATCGAACGCAGAAAGAGCGAACGTAAAAGACAGAACGTAAAAAAGGCGCTAATCAGCGCCTTTTTCATGCTCGGAAATCGAACCGAGAGATTATTTTTTACTGCTTGCCGCGCGCTCTGCTCGTTGACGACGAAGCTCTTTCGGGTCGGCAATCAGCGGGCGATAGATCTCAACCCGGTCGCCTTCCTGCACGGTATCGCTCAGTTTTACCGGATGGCTGTAAATCCCCACCTTGTTGCTGGCGAGATCGATTTCAGGCCGCAGTTCCAGCAAGCCTGATTTGCGGATAGCCTGCTCAACCGTGCTGCCCTCTTCCAGTTTTACGTAATGCTGATACTGTTTTTCAGGCAGGGCGTACACCACCTCGACAGAGATATCAGGCACTGTAAACCTCTTTGGCGCGCTGGGTAAAGGCCTGCACCATGCTGTTGGCCAGCTCTTTGAAGATTCGACCAAATGCCATTTCGACCAGCATGTTGGTGAACTCAAACTCCAGGCTCAGCTCGACCTTACAAGCATCATCCCCGAGATCGACAAAGCGCCAGCCGCCGGTGAGCTTACGGAACGGCCCATCGACCAGTTGCATATGAATGCTCTGGTTGTCGGTCAGCGTATTTCGGGTGGTAAATGTTTTGCTGATGCCCGCTTTCGACACATCGACTGAAGCCGTCATTTGATTCTCTGAGGCATCCAGTACGCGGCTTCCGGTGCAGCCCGGCAGGAATTGCGGGTACGCATCCACATCATTTACAAGTTGGTACATTTGTCCGGCGCTAAAGGGGACAAGCGCCGAACGACTAATCTGAGCCATAATGGTTCCTGTTCGTCACAAAACCGCTAAATAATAGCATTTTCAGCGATTAAACAAAAATTCCTCATTGCCATGGTGTGCTAGAATACCCTGTTTCCTGCTGCCCCGCTGAACTGGGGATGCGATAACCGACCAAGTGATGTAAAATACGCGGCATTATGACAAAGAAAAAAGCACACAAACCCGGTTCTGCCACCATTGCCATGAACAAGCGCGCCCGCCACGAATACTTCATTGAAGAAGAGTTCGAAGCCGGCCTGTCGCTACAGGGATGGGAAGTTAAATCACTCCGTGCAGGTAAAGCCAACATCAGTGACAGCTACATTCTGCTGCGTGATGGTGAAGCTTATCTGTTCGGTTCCACTTTTCAACCACTTGCGGTGGCTTCATCGCATGTGGTCTGCGATCCTACCCGCAGCCGTAAACTGCTGTTGAAGCAGCGTGAGCTGGACTCACTTTACGGCCGTGTGAACCGCGAAGGCTATACCGTTGTGGCGCTGTCGCTCTACTGGAAAAACGCCTGGTGTAAGCTAAAGATTGGCGTTGCTCGCGGTAAGAAAGAGCACGACAAGCGCAATGACATCAAAGATCGCGAATGGCAAATGGATAAAGCGCGTATCATGAAGAACGCCAATCGTTAAACACTGGATTTCGATACGCTTTTTTGCTAGTATTTGAAGTTCTGGGGCTGATTCTGGATTCGACGGGATTGTGAAGCCTTAGGAGCATGCCGAGGGGCGGTTGGCCTCGTAAAAAGCCGCAAAAAAATAGTCGCAAACGACGAAAACTACGCACTAGCAGCTTAATAACCTGCTTAGAGCCCTCTCTCCCTAGCCTCCGCTCTTAGGACGGGGATCAAGAGAGGTCAAACCCAAAAGAGATCGCGTGGATGCCTTGCCTGGGGTTGAAGCGTTAAACTGAATCAGGCTAGTCTGTTAGTGGCGTGTCTGTCCGCAGCTGACCGGCGAATGTAAAGACTGTACTAAGCATGTAGTGCCGACGGTGTAGTAATTTCGGACGCGGGTTCAACTCCCGCCAGCTCCACCATTTTTGACAGGACCACACCCGGACAATGGCAGTCAGAACAACCATTTACGGACGCTGACCAGACAGTAAGTGGACCTTGATAAGAAAAACAAGTGCACGTGAAATGCACGCGCAGTTGGATCCAAAGAAAAAGCCTCAGACTTCGGTCCGAGGCTTTTCTGTTTGTGTCTAATTGTAAAAAAATCTTCGTTACTTTCAGCCCATTCCCTTCTCTAACTGTATCAGTATTAAAAAGCCGTTCAGGCCGTCGCTCCGAAGAAGCTGTTAGCTTTTTGCATAAAACTTGTGTACCGCTCATCTTTATCATCAAGCTCAGTAATTCCAGGGTAAACGCTTTCATCCTGCGGGCCCGGAAATGCAGTAGCCACTTCTTTTTGAGTGTCGTCCTTAAAAACAACATAAACCGATGTCATATTTTGTACCCTGTAGTGTGGATTGAACCATTTGAAAAAGTGCCACTCGTTTGCATCAGATAGTAGGTCGTTTGCGGAACGGGAATAGGCACATCAGCAAATGAGGACAAATTTCCTGAGTTTCCCGTACCGATAGCGACTATACCTACCGAACCTGGCGTGCCGGAGATTGTGAAGTTATTATTCACTGCCGATGAAGTTCCGTTGATCAAACCATATCCATTCCATACTTTCGCATTCATGGGGATGTAGGGTGAAATGTTCAAGACGGTTAACGAACTAACGTTCCCTGACAGAGCAACGAGAGTAAGATCGGCTGTGTAAATTGATCTTCCGAACTGTTCTCCAACTGCAAGTGTTCCGGAGTAGCAGCGCCATACACTCAGCAGAGCACTTGCCGTATAGGCCGGAAATTGACTGAATACACCAAAGCTTTCAGGAGCCTTTGAGGATGTTGCGTTCACCGCCACCAACGCAGAGTCGCCCGTTGTGGGATTATAAACGAGGTAAATGGCTACAAACCCCGGATTTGGCGCAGATCCAGTGTTCATTCCCCCTAACCCGGCAGTGCCGATGTTGATGGTTTTGTTTACGTTGGCTACGCGGTACTGATTTCCACCCAGTCCTGTACTCACAATCACTTCATCAGCTGTAATCGTAGCCGTGGCTGAGGCTGCGGTAATGCTCATTCTGACGTTACGTGCTTCACCAGTAACGCCGGTGAGCAGAGGTATTGCGGTACCTTTAACAGATGACTGAATGGCTAAAATCAGATTAGCCAGGATGCCTGCTGTATCACCGTTATCCAGCACATCATTGCCGGAATTGTTTGCAATGTACTGAGCTACAACAGCTGCAATTGTACTGCTTTGACGGATAGCTTTATTTATTTGCGCCGAAGATGCCTTTCCGCTCTGAAAACCAGTTAACAAGGCAGTCAACGCTTCATAATCTGATTGTGCTGTAACGTTGGCGCCATTGGCTGTCGCGAACGCTTTAAAATTATTAGTTGCCATTACAGTTTTTTCTCCCATGCGCCTTCATCAAATCCGGCTATGTATTCATTTTCGAGATCAAAACCAAAGAACTGATTTCCAGCCGATGGAGTAAGTATTGAAGGGGTTTGAATATCGCCAGCCCAGACGCCAGCGGCTTTAACCGTCAAGTAGCCTTGTTTAATTGCAGATATGAGTTCCAGCGAGACATTACTGATATCGGTTTCCGGGAATACCCAGACGGATATCGTCATGTCCTGATTATCGACGATTTGCATTTTCAGCCCGGAACCGGACAGCGCCGTATTAAGGATGGGAGGCAGTGTTTCGTTCTGGCCATTCCAGTTATTGATAGCGATTTTGGCTTTCAGAATGACGCGGTACACATCATCACTGAGGCTTGTAAAACCTGCATCCGGGTCAAACGGTCCCTGCCAGACACCCTGATCCCACCCAAGCCCGTCCGTGTCGAATGAAAAGTAAATACCGGAAATAGGCTGACTGACAATGCGAGACCGGCCAATCCATTCCCCGAGGATATCCAGCTGCTTTCCAACAGCTGTTTCGATATCGAAGGCTGTAAGCAATCCGTTCAGGGCTGTAGATACATCGGTGAATGGACGTGTCGAAAGGTCTACATGGGCAACAAACTTAGGCTTTCCGGCGTGATAGTTGGTAATCAGATCGGTGTACTTGCTCATGACGTCACCGTAATCGCGATGTTGTCCACTGAGCACGTTACGGCCTCGTTATAGGCAGTGATGATGTTGGCGGCAGTCACGCCACCAGCAGTCCGCCCGATCTGGAGACTGTTAATGTCATAATACCGGCTTTCACCGCCGCTCATCACACCCAGGTTAGCAGGGGAATACACACGGGAAAGCAGTACATCATCACCAATGGAAAGCGAGTTAATGTAAGCCGCTATCGCCGTTTTTATGTCGTTCCCTACCTGAGTTGTGTACCCAGTGAAAACCTTGAGCGTGATTGCCACGAATACAGGCACCGGCGAAGGTCTGGAAAAATAAATCGTGTGTGGATTCCCCCAAAAGTCCGGTACCAGAACGGATGTGCTACCGAACGTAGAAACCCCCTGTCCTTTCTTTCCGACGATAGTCTGGGCGATTGCGGTGACGTCTCCACCATCGACAATGGCTGCGACCGAATGCGGCGGAAGGCCGTTTGCATCCTGACTTCCTGTGTCATTTTCATAGAGCTTGTGACGTGTCACACCCGCCACGTTTGCTATTGCCCCGTCCAGCGCGGCGAAAGGGGTGAGAGATGGCAGCGCTACGCTCTGACTCTGGCGGATCCGCAGTGCTGAATCCTGCTCCATAGCTGTGCCTACTGTAGCCGCTGACGGGTTGGTAACAGATGTCCAGCCGCGAGTTGGCGTGTTTATCTGGTTCACTGTTCCCGGCATCGCCGCAACTGCACCAGGCGTCGAGCAAGTAGCAGTAACTGTAACCTGACCTCCCGGCTGTATTGTGACCGAGGCTGGCAAATTCCAGATGATGTTATTCGAATCCCTTACTGAGCCATTGGTGATGGTCTGGCCGGCAGTGCCGATACAGACCAAATCCACCACAGAACGCGTCTCACCATTGCGGCCAATACCGTTTATTTTGACATTACGTGTAAGTGCGTCGCTCATGGCTGTTGACGGGGAAAACGAGTTGTAAACCTGAATCGCTGTATTGTTGGCGTCATGGATGGCCAGCGCCACCAGCGCAACCATTTGCCCATCCTTACTGTCTGGATCAAGATAAGAATCCGCACCATATATCTGCAGAAAATAGCCGGTAATTGACGACAGGATTGTCTGGTAATCAGGCGCGCTGATCCCCTGGGCGTTTACCGTTGCCGATAAACCCAGCGTGTCTAAGTTGAGAGCCATTACGCCTCGCTGTTAACGGTCGTTGTCCCGTAGATGGTGTCGATCGTCGCCGTGAACGTCACCCGGCGCGTTTTGGTGTTGAGGTCAGTGTTGAAGGAGATAATTGATTTAACGCCCTGCGTCTCAAGGATGCGCTGGCGTATAGCAAGGTTGTAGGTTTCTGGCTTCTGCTTTCCGAGCACAGACTGAATCCATGGCGTTCCCGATGTTGTATCGAGAAACCACTGACCGTACCAGAGTAAAAACCGCGTTTTAATCGCCTGAGCGACCGTTTCGGGCGAGTTTATCAGCCAGGTATCATCACCCTGGCCGAACGTATAATCACCGTCATTATCTTCGCGCCGGTATCTCATTGCGGGCCGCCTGTCTGACTGCTTCCTGACTGCACGCCACTGTGAACGTGTCCGGTCTGGCTGATGCCCTTCGCCACCTGGTCACCGGTTGATGTCACGGTACCGTTAACCTGAACGTTGCCGTTCACTGTAAGCAGTGGTGTGGTGATGTTCACGTTTCCGCCCTGCATCAGTTCGATAAAACTGCTGCCATCGTCGGTGCGAACCTGAACAGACGTAGTGCTGATACCCGATATTTTCTGCGCCTGTGACTGTGGGCCAACAAAAGCAAAGGCATCGGATAAATCATGCTGACGCGGATCGACAGGATCCTGAACACCACCGTTCTGCCACCAGAAATCGATACAGCGATCGGAAAACACCACCAAGCATTCGTCGCCGGCTTTCACCGGAAACGTGATAGTGCATCCGCCGCCGCGTGGGAAAATTACAGGAATGTCCACCAGCACCGGCAACGGTGCCGATTTAAATTTGCCTAGATCGTCTGCCACCTGACCTTTCAGCGCGGGCTGTACGCTGCACGTGCATGCAATCGGGTCGAATGATTCGATGATTCCAGGCATGGAGACGCGAAGCATTGAAAAGATAGTGTCCGACAGGACTTTCATCGCCTGCTCTTCACCACCGGCCAGAGACTGAGGGGTTACCGCCATTTGCTTTTCTCCGGGCATAAAAAAACCCGCCGAAGCGAGTTTTAGAGTTTATATATTTATTCCAGTTAAGGCTTATTTTCTGACTTTAGAATCTCAGCAAGTTCTGGATTATCATTTGCACTTTTTTGGATGTGCTCTTGATATTTTGACTGAGCTGATCTTTTCACGTCTTTTGCATTACCAAAATCTGTTGATATAATATCAATATAATCTTGTATAGCTTGCTCTAACTGTTTCTTGAGGTCGTCAATTTTTACTTGCGATATTACACCATCATATTCTTTAATTTGCTTCTTTAAGGCTTCTTGATGGTTTTTGTTAATTCGGATAAGTTCCCTATTAGCCGAACCAAGACTCCATTTAAAACCTATTGATTTAATCTTATGAGAAATTAACATTCCAGCACTAGGAAGAATGCCAAATAAAAATATTTTTAACCCAGAAAAATCAGCAGAAACAAAGGGAAGGTGCCCATCCCAACCTGTTAAATATATTGTGATTGCACCCGTAATCGCTCCAGCGGCTACGTTAGATAGTAAAGGAACGTTCCCGGAACTGTTTTTAGCAGCATCACTGGTCATTTTGCTTCCCGAACTTTTCGCCCTGCACGGATCGCGTCCATCGCTACAAGGTAAAACTGATTGTCAGAGGAAACATCAACGATTTCGACTCTTGAAACACCTTCTTCATCTTGAAACTCTATCTCAACGCGATGCCTAGGCATGAGCATGAAGCGTAGTCTGTCGAAGATAATGCAAAAAACCCAATAAAAAACAGGGAGAAGTGAAAAAAAAGCTAACCAGATTGCAACAGTCAACATAGCACCCCCCCCCGCTCAAAACACTTAAAAATCGGTATGTACTTTATCAACTATGTAACTTTTGTCTAGAGAATTCAAGTTCTCTCTAATAATGAGGTCAACTATATAGGCATTACTAAAGATGCCCGGTTCCCTACCTGTGCGGACTCGTTCTAGGAATTCTATGTCTTCAATTGAAGCCAATACTGCTTCGCCATTGAAATCAATGCGCCAACTCCAGCCTTTGTCGCTATGAACGGTAAGAAAAGTTATTGGAACCTCTCTGTTAACTCTCTCAACCAAAATTTTTTCAACTGGCAGGCTTTTGTATCGGAAATTATCCTTTTCACTTTCATCTATAGTTATTAAAGAATGACCAGTTTTATTTTGAATTTTAAACGAGGTATACCCTGCCTTTTGCAAAGGTTTATAAATCAGCTTAGATAATGACTTCCTGATTGATGTAGAAGAAAGTAAAAACCGAAAATATGATGGAGCAATCATTTCTTCTCCATCATCTAGAATAATTCTACAATCACCTTCCGGTGTAAGAATCATCCTTCTAATTTGGCGACCTTCAATTTGGTTCAATATATCTAGTAATGTTCGCCCTGCCGCAGCCACTGCCGTACCTGTTAAACCAATGACTGCCAAGATGTTTAAGTGTTCAACAGGATTTTGGATAACGTCAATTACATATTCAAATGAGCCTTCCTGAAAAGGCATGACATCTACACTGAACTCTTCACTCGTGCCATTAACAACTAAGTTGACCTCTTGCAGAAGACTATTTAACCCCTGAAGTGATTCCGCTAAAACATCTAAATCAATTCGATGATCTAATAATGCAGGTCCATCGTATTTTATTACCAGTTCTTCAGAGTAATTTTCTGATATAGTTTGTTTTTGGTCCATTTCCGATCCATAGATACATGATTACTGTGTCCAGCTAATAATCATGAAACCACAAAAAGTTGCAAGCTAAATTTATCATTTTTCTTTAAGTAATTTTACGCAATCATAAGTCCCGAACACACGTGGCTGGTCAATGTTGCTGCGGATCGCCTCGACGTTCAGGATGGCTTTGCCATTTCTCTTAATGTAGTCCATACCGTACCAGCCGGGCGCGTCGCCGCGCTGCACCATCCATTGATATTGGATGTTCGAATAGTCTTCTTTCTTACCTAAGAACGTAACCTTTTGGCTTTCTGGCCTGACGTTATTTATGTGCGCAAAACCATCATCACTCGATGAAATGGTGAAAGGCCCGCATTGCATTAAAGGCCTTGCCTCGGCGTTTGCATAAGATGAAACCATGAGGACAGCAAGAATCAGACCTCTGAATTTCTTCACGTTGAAATACCCTTAGCGATCGAGCTCGAAGTTTGCAAATCAGCCGCACCGCGTGCAAAGCACATCAAATCCATGTACCACGGCTGGCCTCTGGTATCACCAGTATAATCGATAGCCTTAACGATATACACGCCATCAGCCGCAATACTTGCAGGCTGTTGCAGTGTCCCGTTCACCGACAGGTTGCCGTTCGTATTCACTTCATCGGCACGGCTGGGCAGTGCTTTAACCTCGTCCGCCGACAGACTCGCCCGGTAAACTGACGCCTGATAAATTTCCACCAACCCGTTTAGCCGGATATTTGGATTGATGAGACAGCGAACGTTGACGCCAGCGCCCATGGTCTGCTGTGGCATCCCGATCAGGCCCGTATTGCTGTTTAACACAACCGCTTCATGAATGTATTTGTCGGTAGGCACCATCTGCGCCTGTCCGTCCACCAGCTGCCAGGTAGCGCCGCTCTGCGCGGCCACGTTGTCCATGACATCACGTGTGGACTGATAAATTACACGCCCGCGTGGGAATACGGTTGGCGGCATATCTCCGGTAATCCCCTGACTGACGCCGAACGGACTAAAGCTGTCCATGGCAGCAGCATGCACATCCGCAACTGTATAACCGGCTGCAAGGGTTTTAGACACAGTGGCATTCATAAATGCCTGATGTCCGTCGATGGCCTGAATCAGCACCCACGTATCTGTCGGGTTGTCGCGGCCGGTAATCGTAAAGCGGATGTCGCCACTGAATATTTCACCGAAATTGGTACCGCCCGTCTGGCCAACCTGATCGGCAGAAATCTGGCTGACATTTCCGACCTGGCTTTCGTCTGCCGTCTGAGCAAGACCATCATAGCCCGCGATGATTTTAATTTTCGCAAACTCTTTACCCAGTATTCGCGAGCTGGTGTCTTTTGACAGGTTGTAGATCCGCACCATTGCCACACGTGGCCAGCGCGTGTCTGTCCAGGTGATGTTAAATACGACCTTGAAATCACTGAGGCTTATGCCCTGCCCGTTTTCAGACAGGATCTGCAACTCGAAATGACGCATCCAGTTTTGTGACATGGTTACCCCGTGACGACAAGTAAATGGCTTTTAATGCCCAGGTCGGTTTTAGTTGGATAGTCCTGACCGGGGTCATCACAGACCACAACCAGGCCAAAGCCGAGATTAAGATAAGCGTATTGCGAAAGAAGGTTGGTCCCGGTCACCAGTGGAATGTCCGAAACGACTGGCGCACCGCTGCCGTCCATCAAATCGACAACCCATCCAGCGCTGTCGCGCCATAGAGAGCGGATTTGATAGCTCACACCATTAATGTCAGTGCTAAACTGCTGATTATCCGGGGAAAGCGGGATTTCGTTAGCCTGCATTGCTCCCCCTAAAAGAGACCGGCTATAGAAGAAAGAAGCGACTGATTAACCGGCTTTGACGATTTAACACCAGAGTTCTGGACAGCGGACGTGCTAACGCCCTGACTCATATCAGCTTTGTCCGCCACTGAAATGGTTTTAGTGGACGTGATCAACACCTCGCGCAACGTCAGCGTCGCTGATAAGACGTTTTCGGTCTGTTTATCAGTGATGACCTCCAGCACCTTGATCAGCATGTTGTTATAAATGCGCTTGCCCGTTGTGACGCTGAACGGCACCCGGCTGCGCTGCAGCGTCAGCAACTCGGCGTAAACCTCTTTGGGGCTAAGGCCAATGCTGAGGCCAACGGGCGACAGGTTGACCAAATCCAGCAGAGAACCGCCCCCGGCAAACCCCACCTCCATGACAACCTCAGAAGGCCGGCGAAAAGCATGATCGGCTACCGGGGCTTTATCCTCGACGGGGTGTTCCGTAATTTCCAGCGTGTCGCTGTGCTTTTCGCTCACTACCACATCGGGGATCATCATCCCTATTTTTCGACTCTGCAGAGAAAACAGCGTTGATAAAATATCCATTAACGCGGCCCCGTTGATAATGTCTGGCTTAAACGAGAATTGACGGACGTCTGCTGATCAGCAACGGCTTTACCTGCCAGCGCCGGATCGGTCACACCATGAATATAAATGTTTGTTTCCTGGCTGACCTGGGCGCCACCAGACGGCATATTGCTCATCACACGTGGAATGTAATTACGGGTTTCCTCGGGTAAAAGCGCCATGCCGTGCTTCTGCACATTGCCGATCCCCCAGTTATACGACGCCAGCGCTTTGCTGAGGTCGCCGCCGTTGGATTTGAGCAACTGCGAAAGGTATTTAGCCGCGGCCTGTGCTGACTTCATCGGGTCGAACGCTTCACCGTTCCGCAAACCCAAATCTCTGGAAGTTCCGGGCATTAACTGGAAAAGCCCCTCTGCACCCGCACCAGACATCGCCATAGGGTCACCAGACGATTCCGCGATTGCCACGCTGCGCAGCAAACCTTCGGGCAGTCGGTATAGCTGTTCCAGGCGCTGTAAGGCCGGTTGCATCCAGCCAAGCAAAGCCGCTCCCGCCTTTGTCGGCTGCGGTCGCTTTACGGTCCCGTAGGCGTCATAAGCGTTCGTCGCACCATTGGTACCGGAAATTCCGGCCCACCAGGAATAAGCCTGATTCAGAAGCCCGTCAGCCTGCCCAAGCAGACCGCCAGTGCTGCTACCCTGATTCTGGTTCATTCGGTCAATCAGATATTGCCCGACGCTTTTACCCTGGCTTTTTGCTTCTTCCTGCGTTTTCCCGATTTTGTCCCAGGCGCTGACTGCCGCAATGGCTGCAAGTAAGGGTGAAAATCCTTTACTGACACGCGCAATTCCGGTGAGCATCCGCAAAGCCCAGCTACCGGCAACAAATACCGCCAGCACCTCGAATGCATTTTGCAGACCACCCACGCCGCCCGTCATATCCAGCAGAGTGTCTTTTATCCACTTCATTGCTGAAATGGCTTTATTAATCGATGGCTCCCACTGGCTCCAGTCAATCAGGCTTTTACCGCCCTCTTTCCATGTCCGGTAATCGTCATAAAGCAGCGCCAGCGTACCAATAAGCATGGTCACCATTCCGATTGGTGACCTCATGAAAGCGCTGTTAAGGATCCGCCAGGCCATGATCAATCCACCCAGCGTGGCTATTAATCCCTTTGTTGCTCTGTCGAGCGAGCCCCACCACTCTTTAATGTCACCAGCAGCCTGAATGAGCCTGAAAACAACACGCCCTATCACGTCAGCTAGCCACAGTATGCCTTTAACGCCACTGGTGATGGCCTGCTCTATTTTCGGGAAGTTATCGATGACCTGTTTGCGCAGGTTATCAATGGAACCCGCCAGGCCTTCACTGAGGCTGGAACCGATTTTATCCCGTGCCATCGATGCCATCTGGCCGAATGAACGCAGGGATGTCATAAAGCGGTTAGAACTGACAGCAGCCTGATCGGCGTTGAAGCCGATCGCCTTCGCCATCTGCGCATACTGCGCACTGAACTGGCCCACGCCACGGCGCATGGCCAGCAACGTGTTTTCATCAATGCCCAGCATCTGGGCATACTGGTTCGCCCGGTAATAAGGCATGTTGCGTAGCTTGTCGCCCACACCCGTGAAAATGCTGGCCATGTCGCGCATATTGCCGCTGGCATCGCGGGTCTGCACGCCGAGACGATTGAGAAACCCCTCAGCGCCGGGGCTGTTACGCATGAAACGCGCCAGGCTCTCCAGCGATGACCGGGCCCCCTCTGCGGTACCGCCCAGCTGTGAAACGGCATAGCCAATCTGCTGTATCCCTGCGACCGTCGCGCCCGTGCGCTGGGATGACCAGTAAAGCTGATCGAGGCCGCTGGCAATCTTCGCTGTATAGGCGAGAATGGAGAGCGCCGCCCCTTCTACCGCCGCGCCCATTTTTACAACCTGCAGCGTGGTACCGGCCACAACGGCATTAAATTTACGTGAACCGGCCTCATCAACCTGAAAGCCCAGGCTGACCAGAAAATCCTTAATGGTTTCGGCATTCATTGGTTTTGTTGCTCCCAGCGGCGAATCCGCGCGTTGTTATCGGCTTTTAAATCCAGCCAGTCATTCATGCGGGCAATGTCGGCCAGATCTAAAGCGCCGTTTTTCAGGTCAGAATAACTGATGTACCCGGCATCAACCGGGCGCATCAGGTAATCTTCACCATCCGGAAGCGTGTCGAGCATCAGGCCGCTGGCGGGGGCGGCGTCTCTTTGTCGGGGAGTGCGGGCAAAAAATTTCCCAGGCTGTCGCCCACCACGCGACCAACCATCTGCAGCATGCTCAGCAAATCGATGTCGTCGAACATCAGTTCATTCTGGCGCGCAACCGGCACCCATGATGATTTGTCCTGACGGCGGGAGACGACGGCCAGACACGGAAAAATAATCGCGTTGGTGTCTTCTTCGCTGAGTGCTGCCAGTTGGTCGGCTACTTTGGGCAAGACTTTTTCAAAAATCGCGCTGTAAGACTCAGGATCGGCATCGGTACCTCCCTTCTTTGGAATCATGTCGCGAATGCTGCCATATTCAGCCAGAAGCCCAGCCAGCACAGGAAGCAGTTTGCGCGACACTTTAAGCTGATCGAAAACGCTGAGTTTCGAGGTGCGATAGTCGATGCCTTTGATCTGAAATTCCATCTGTTAATACTCCCCGAGCAGTTCATCAATTTTGATGCAGTCAAATACCCAGGCGACAATACCCGCTACTTTCGGATTGCTGAAATCCGGCTGTTTCTGGAACGCACATCCGCGCGCAGTAACCAGGTCACCCGATGCTGTGTTACGCACCACGATAACGTTGTTACCCCAGAGCGTTGATGAAAGGCTTTGGGCGTTGTACATGATTGACAGCTTTTTATTGAGCGGGGATGTTTTCAACAGGTTAACGGTGACGGTACCGGCTTTGCCTGCATGCAGGCTGTGCATGCCTTCGCCGTCAGCACCTGTTGTCATCGTGTTTTTTGCCTCTGACATCGCAACCACGATCCCCTCATCGGAGTTCGCTGAGCCATAACCCAGGTCAAGCGCGCCGGATGGCCCGGTAAGGGACGCCGTAACGTCCATAAATGAATAAGTAGCCATCAGTTTCCCCTTAGCGCACTACGTTGATCATGACGTCGCCATAATGAATGGCTCCGGCCAGCTTGCAGGCCACCTGAACAGGTGGCGCTTTTCGCTTCTGTCGGTCTGCCTGTGCCTGCTGGGCCATTGGCTGAATGTAGGCGTAATAGCCTTTAGTCAGCGTATCGCCGGACGACAGTTCGCCCAGCGGGCCACCTGTCCAGACGCCGGGCGCAATCAGGCCATTTGTTACCGCCTGGTCCATTGAATCTTCCACGTTCGCAAGCAGGCGCGTACCGCCAGCGTCGGTCTGTGGGATTTTGGTCAGGGAGGTGTAGAGCAGATTAAAATAATTGGTCTGAACATAGTTCTGCAGCCAGTCCAGGCCGTGGCGCTCGTCGAAGAAATCGCCGTTTGCCATAACACCCTGCTGCAGGATTGCGGTGTCGTTGGCGTAGTACACAAACACGTTACCGTTGCTGGCATCGATGGCGGCGGCTTGCGGGCTGGTCAGCACCTCGTAAGTGATGCCCGGCTCCTGTTTGAATTTGAGCGTAATGGCGGTACCGAACCCGTTGAAATCCACCGTAAAGCCACGACCAAACGCCGAAATCGCCGCGTATTTGCTGGTGGAACTGTACTGCCAGAACGTGCGGCCAAAGCTTCCCGCTTTCAGTTTGTAGCCGATATTCGATGTATCGCCCGTAGTGAGCACTTTCGGATCGGACGTGGATACTGCCAGGATGCGGCTGACGCTGGCACCCTGAACCGCTGCCGCCACAGCCAGCAAATCAGCATCCTGCAGGTTTGCGCTGTCAGCAATTGCCAGGCCATACCAGTTGTTAAACTGCAGGGCGGCGTTTACGGCCTGCAGCATGGTTTCGGCTGGTCCCGCCTCGGAAGATTTGAGCGTTTTAGCCCAGCGACCGATATAAACCTGCGTTGGCGCGGGCGACTGTGAGAAATAGACCAGCGCTGCCTGATACTCCGGGCTGTCAGTACCGAAATCGCTGCCGATATCTGAGGATGAGGTATAAAGGCGAATTCGCTCGGACACAGGGATAACCGTTGATGTGCCGAGAATGAGCAGCGATCCAAAGTTGCGCCCCGTTGCCGCCGTTGGCGACAGCAGCACATCAACGTTGACCACGTTGGATACAGGTAATCCCTGTGACATAGGTTACTCTCCGAAGATTGAAATTTGTCCGTCGATAAGGCTTTTAACCCCATAATCGCGGATCACTTTACGGCGCATGCGCACGGTGACGTCGTAGCGACGCACCCACTGGTTGTTGATGAGTTCGGGGAATGATGAAACGGGACTGGCATCAAAAAATGACAATCCGATGCTGTTTAGCTCTGCGTTGTTCTGGGGGATCTGCATGCCATCGCGAAACAGCGTGGCAATTTGCTGGCTCGACGGACCATAAAAAGAAGCCATGCATTCGACTATTTCATGGCGCCACATCTGGGCATCGTCTTCCGACTGCTGCACAAACGCCGGGGAATCATCCCCGGTAAAGCCGGTGATCCCGAATCCGCACCAGTTAACCTCCTGCGCAGGCATTGCCGCCTGAACCGGCGTCCAGCGCGGGCGCACCATCCCGTCAGGAAGGCTACAAAGCGCTTTAACCCATCGGCTGAGCAGACGTTCCAGCGTTTCATCGTAAGCCTGTGGCGCGCTGACAGGCGTCAGATACCCCGCCTGCGTGCTGTCATTGCTCATTTGCGCCACCGTCAAACGGCTGTAGCTCACAGTGAGCCTGAACAAAACCGGCACCATAGCGGGGATACGGATCCACGAAGGTGACACGGTAATCCGCGCCAGCATATTCAACGATATCCGCATCCAGCGCGGTTTTACCGCTGATTAACCGGGTCTGGGTGATGACCAGTATTGCACCGCCAATTACCTGGCCGGCTTCCATACGCCGGGCCTCCAGGGAACGGTCAACAGTCACCACACCAGCAAACTGCTGTCGTGTGACCTCATTAGACGCCATCCCATCCGCATCGACCGTCTGGGCGTTACGGCGGTACCATAATTCTGTGTCGCAAAACTCCGGCGACATCAGCACATCGGAAACATCAAGAGTTGGCATTTTTAGACCTCACGACAGAGGTAATGGCGCGCCGGTACTGGCCAGTATCAATAAGCGGTCGGGCATTGGCATTGTCCGGCGCAGCCCCGGCAGCACGCCGTTCCAGTTCGAGCGCAGCACCTTTACGCCCGCGACTCGCCCGGGCGGCAAGCGTGGATTCCGCCAGCGGCGTGAAGTTGGTGATTGTGATGTAGCGCTTCACACCGTTTGCAGCTAAAACCCCGGCACGGTTAAGGGCCAGATCCGCAGCCGTCGCGTTACCGCTGAGCGCAGCCTGTGCCGCCGCGCGCAGTTCCGGTAAGGTCTGGTCCTGAACAGAACGCACGCCCGGAACAAGATGAGGGCGCGCCGGTATGTTTTGCTTCGGCGAACCGTTTTCATTGATATAGCCGATACCGGCATTGCCGAACGGCACATCATCACGCTCGTTTTTTTCTTCTGGGATGCCCACCAGCACATCTTTATCTGCGATGGACTTAAGCGCGGCAAGAATGGCAGCAGCATTATCGCTGCGAATGGTGAGCCCTGATTTCATAGCTGACGACCTCCGGCCCCGAACATGATGATCAGTTGCCAGAACTCAGCGCCATAGCGCGTGTTATTCCAGAATCCCGCGTCAGGGTTCAGTGTCGCGCCGGTGTCATAGCTCACGCTGACCTTATCGACCGATTTCGACGCCTGCACGCCATTGGTTGAACCACCCGCACCGCCCATCAATGCCGCCTTAGAGTCAGCCAGCCAGAGTGTCATGTAATGAGCGACAAACAGGCCCGCCAGGTAAGGAAACATCTGTTTACCCGTGGTGTTTTCGCTCAGCATGATGTCGGCAAGGTTGAGGCGGAAAGTGATAGGAATGTCGGGAAATTTGTCCGGATCGGCGAACTGAGGAAAAGCGACGCGAAACTGTTCTACTGTGGGTAACGTTTCATTCTTCGCCATATTATTTTTCCTTAGCGGCTTTCAGTGTTTCCAGCTCTTTCGTCAAAACTTCCAGAGCTTTATCTTTCGCTGCAATCTGCTCATTGAGTTCGCCGATGTTTTTTACCTTCTCTTCCAACTGTGATTTCAGGCTGTCGATCTCCGCCTGAAGTTCTGTGTCACCGCCAGATTCAACGCCTCCGGTCTGGTCTGAATGAGCCACTACAAACCAGTGTTTGGCAATATCCGGATCCACCTTGTGGCGCCCTTTCAAAAAAGGGATTTCGCCTTTGGCAGTGTTCAGGGTAAAGGGCGTATTTACCAGAATTTCAACTTTTTCTTTAGCCATGATCGGCTCCTGTAAAGCCCCTTTCGGGGCTCATTGAGTGGGGATCAGATGCCGTCCATATAGGCAAGTGTTTTGCGGTAAACCGGCTCGACTGCGCCCAGTTTTCCGTAATAGGTGGTCATCTGGTAAAGGCCACGATACTGAATTGGAATGCTGCGCAATGGCACCATCGGGAAACGAACATATTTCTTGTCGTTGGTGTAAGCCACCATGCGGTCAGTTCCACCGACGCCACGACCTTTCAGCCATTTCACCGCGCGGATGTTCAGCGGCACGCCATTCTGGTGATAGGCGATTGTGTTCGTGGTCAGGTAGGTGAGTAATGACTGATTACCTGCAGACGATACGATGATTGTTGAAAGGTAGGCATATTGCTCTGGTGGCAAAAGCAGGTCGGTCGGTACTACCGAGTAACCCGAGTTACGCCAGGCGTTGGTCAAGAGCGTGTTGATTGAATCACGGATTTTGTCCGGTGAAGAAGTTGACGCATTCCAGGGTTCAACAGCATTGCTGACACTCACGCCATTCAGGTTAGCCAGGCCTTTCACATTCAGGCTCTGGTCACCGATGTAGACCTGTTCATCAGCATCCATGTTCCATTTCAGCTGCATGCCTTCGTATTTCTGGGTATCAATCGGACGCCCAACCTGTTCAGCTGCCTGAAGCTCAATGACGGTCCAGCCAAGTTCCATACCCCACAAAGAAAGCGGATTGCCTTCTTTGTTGATATCAACGTTGACGCCAGAGATCGCAGTGGAATCTTTGCCTACCCAGTTTTTCCCGTTAGGGTTTGCGCCGGTACCAGCTGCCCCAAAACTGGTGTTCGTCCAGCTCGAGATATCATCAGCAATAGACACGTCTTCACGCAATTGAATGTCACGGGTCCAGGTGTAACCAACCAGCGGGAGATTAAGAGTCTGATCAAGACGCTCAAGCTCACCAACCAGAAAGACACCCGTACCATCAATGGTGCGTTGGTCAAAAGTCTGCATTTTCGTTCCTTAAATCTTGTAGGAAATTTCAGCGTTGCCATCGGCATCGCCCGCACCAGTAAACTGCGCGTTAGGCAGTGCTACCGTCTTGCCGTTGATAGATGTGGCTGAGAAACCACCCAGCGGCACGTTGATTGATGAGTCGAGGCTGACTACCACGTAAACCGTTCCACCTTTGGTGATGGACGTGGCATCTGCGCCGACATTCACGGTCATATAGCCGCGCTTGAGCGCATCGCCGGGAAAGTTTTTATCTGCGCCAACCTGGCGAACCATGTCAGGCGTAGACGTTGTGGGGTATGGACGGACATAAATGCCCTGAAACACAGTGGCCGTATCGCCGTCACTGAGTGGTACAAACAGGCCGTTGACAAACTTGCCCACCAGCCCATAAGCGCTGAAAGGATTGGCCGAATTCAAAATTACAGGCTCGACCGTTAAGTCCTGCGGACGTGAGATTGAACCGGCAATGCCAACGGGCATCCGGTACAGGTAAGACGTATCCATTGGGTTTCCTTAGCGATTAGACCAGAATGCCTGGTTGATTTTGTTCAAATCAGCAGGAGAAGTAGACGCCTGCTGGCGTGAGTGGTCCGCAGTTCGTGAGGACTGGGTGTTACGATTTTTCGCCAGCTCTGAAACGGCATTGAATGCCATTTCAACCTGTGCTTTTGGTAGCTGTTTAATTGCGGCATCACCCACAATCTGGCGCACCAAGCCCTGATCGGCTGAGGCCAGCACATGACGCTTAAACTCTGTAGGCTTCATTGATTGCGTCAGGTCGATGCCCGGCATGATGAGTTCTGCCCGATAGGCAGAATCGCCTGTTGCTGTTCCTGGCTTCTCTTTATCTTCATCGTCAGAGTCGCCAAATTTTTTCTTCGCATCGTCATCATCGCTGCTGTCGGTGGTCTTACCCTCCAGCTTATCGAGACGCGCAATCAACGCAGCTGCCCACGCAGGCACCTGTTCTTCATTGTCACCAGTACGCAAGCCGCCCATTTCCGGATCTTTGTCCGGTAGCGGTTTCTGAGGGCTGGTGAAGATATTGAGATTGACGCCCTGCGGTAAATCGCCACCTTCATCGCCCGTCATGTTCGACGGCGGCGACTCCAGAAGCTCATTCATGGTGTCTGCATCGCCTGTTTTCACAGCGCGTTTTAAGCGAGTGAACCAGTTTTGTTTAGTTGCCATCGTGTTTCTGTCTCCAATTGCGCAACGTGATCCGGCCCTGCCATTTGGGACGAGAGCCACATGGTTTCCGGTGATTTGGTACTGCTTTGCCTTGCCGATGGCAGTTTGCTGATACTCGGCGTCGTAACCGCACGAAACTTCGCGCAGCCCGTTTTCGATGTAGTCGATTGCCTCTTCATCCTTGATGATGAGGTCTGCAATCATCAGGTCTGACTGTGAGCCGGTACCACGGCGCACGTTTTGAAGATGTCCAACGGCTAATTCCCGCCAGTTCTCCGGATCGACAAATTTGATATTTCCTTCTTCATCCTCCGGGTGAAGGATGGTGACAGTCATACCCTCGAAGGATGCGAGCGTTTCCGGACTGAAAACCTCATCAGCGGTGCGCTCGACGACAATTTCCCCGTCTGAATCTGGCTCAAGCTTTGGAAGGTCCAGCGCACTGTAAAGCTGTGAACCTGTGCGGCCAATCGGGACGTCTTTACACAGCAACGAACCGTCAGCCAGCCGGTAACGGGTTTCACCCAGGCGGGTATTAAAGAGATATTTCATCGGTTACCTGCAGGCGTAAAAAAAGCTGCCTAAGCAGCTCGTTTGATTTTGATAGCGGCAACCCTGACTGGTTTGCCATCAACCGTTATGACGCGGCGGATCCTGTCGCCCGTTGGCAGGCTGACGACATTTGCATGAGGAAGAACAACCTCACAGTAACAACGACAGTTAGGTAGCGCGCCGGCATGGCCAGTTAAGCCGTCAAGCGTTGGCGGTCTATCCCAGCTGACAAACTTGCCTTCCATCTCCGCATGCGAGTGACGCACATCACCATCTTCGGCGGTGCGCCAGATGTAGCCTGTTGAGCCAAGGGAAAGAGAGCGGGCCTGTGTCAGCGCAGTGGATGCCCGGCCAATCTCAGTACGCGCAATCAGACGCGCGCGTGATGCAGCAACATCTCCTGATGCTGCTATTTCCTTCGCAAAGGGCTCAGCACGCCCACCAGCTACAACCGCCTCGATCGCCTTGTTCTGGATGTCATAGATGCGGTCGGCTGCTTCGAGTGGCAGAGATTTGATGTACTTCACCTGCTCGGCGACGATGCTTTGCATCACCTGTCCGATCGGCGTGTTCTGGACGATATGGCGCAACTCAGCGCTGATGTACTGGCTGTGCTCATTCCCGATTAGCAGGCTGTTACGCCGCCACTCCCTTTCGCTGTGGCGTTCCAGATCCAGCGCAAAGTCTTTGGCTACGCGGTTCGCCCAGCCGTCGATGATGTCGCTGTATTTTTCCAGCGCATCGATGATTTCCAGAACGCTGTCATTTGAACCATCGTAGCGGCCATTTACTATGTCGCCCACGGCTCGCGCTATCTTGCGTAGGCTCGTTTGATACCGGGTCTCCGCCGCCTTTGAGCGGTTTCGGGTCGTCAATCTCTCCGATGCCTGGCGGGTCTTCTTCTTCGGCATCAGCAATATCCTCGTCGGTAATTGATGCACCGATGCCCGTGACATCAGATGCTTCGCGCAGGTCGGTCATTGCCGCCTTTTTGGTCATCAGGCCATCGTTGAATGCCGTACTGATAGCATTCACGGTATTTACCGCCACCGTTGAGCGGTCAACGTCCGACATCTGCCAGAGCGGGTTAAACTCAAACGTGAAGTCATCAGGTAAAGGCTTGCCAAGCTCAGAGCGATACATGACGTCGAACAGCTTACGCAGCGGCTGACGCAACCGGCGTTCCTGCTGGGTACCGATGGTGTCGTAATAGTTCGACAGGTCAGCATCGCCGGTAGAGAAACCTTTGGGCGACTGACCAAAGAGGCGCACCAGCGGGATCCCCGTCGCGCCGCTTATCTGCTCAGCGAACTGGCTGATCACGTCGTCGAGGCCAGCAAAGGAATACTGGTGGGTCTCGAAGACATCTTTACCATCCATGAGGGTCATGCCCTCATTGCTCTGGTACATGCGTATGAGATCCAAATTTTTCAGCAGATTTTCGTATGCCTTCCCACCCAACCCGATAATTTCTCTGAGTTTATCAACCTTGTATGTTCTTAAGTGGGCTTTATATACAAGCTGTGCCGCGCCCATAGTTGCACTGTCAAACGCGGTCAGGCGGTCCCAGATGCGTTCGATGATGGACATACCCCACTCGTTTTCGGTCTGCGCCTGCTGGTAAGGCAGCGTTACGCCATCGAAACGGATCAGGCGGCTGTGATGAATGCTCCAGGCGGGTATGCCCGTTGCAGTCGTCACCACGTCGTATCGCTCAGGCTTCCCGAGGTTCGGGCCCATATCCCTGATACGACGCTGTAGATTAGGGTTAATCATCCAGCGATCGAGCGGCAAAATCCCTTTAAACTTGCCCTCGCCGATAGTCTCCAGACGCAGAGGCGTAAACGGAGCCTGGCCCTCGATCATGATGAAACCGACCGCACCGCCATAGAGGCGCGACCATTTGATGGTGTCGTTGAGGCGGTCCCACAGTTCCAGCTCATCAAACAGTGACTCGATTACGCCGCGCTCTTTCGGGTCAATCTCTGAGGTGATGCGAATGCCCTTGCGGGTCATATCGTCAGCCACGGCATCCACGGCAGAGCCAATGATAGCCGATGAGCGGTATGCCCATTCAATCTGTAGCCGGTTGCGGCTGGTAAAGTTTGCACGGTATGACGATGCAGCATGCTGGTTCTGCTGCTGCATGCCAACGCGGGCCATGAAATTGTCGTAACTGTCCGCCGTAGCCTGGGGAGTACGCGCGGCGCTGTTGTTTTGTTTACGTGCCATCGTTTCCTCGTTACAGCCGCATCCAGATGTCCAGATCGCTGTTCATTGGCGCATAGTTGATCATCGCTGAGTCAGCCAGATTGGGCGATTTGGTGCCATCAGGCTGTTTGTCCACGACGATTTTTCCCACGCCGTTTATTGAGTAGGTCGGCTGAGACAATTCGATTACAAGTTTGTCTTTGTTCGGCATGGCGCTGCTGATCGATATGAGTTCATCGGGGTTGTAGGCCATCCCCTCGACTACAGCGCGATAGGTGTTCTGGAAGAGTTTGCGCAGATACCACCAGCTCTGGGCTTTGGCGTTGGCAAAGAAATCCTTATTCAGTCGGGCCTGTTGGCCGTTGTCGCCCCGTACCGCTTCATCATCCGGATCGAACACACCACCGCTGCCACGAAACGGCGTGGCCAGTATCATCGGCCGACGAGCCACTTTGCGTAGTTCGTTGATGGCACGCGCATCACCGCGCACGCCCGCGCCTAAGCCGTCCTCGTCGAAGCGAAACTCTTCGATCCGGTCCTCTTCGCAGTAGCCAAAGACTTTCTCGACCGATCCGTAAATGTCGCTGCCTACGCCTGACCACTCGCGAATGTTCTCAAGCAGGAAGCCATGACGCGAAGAGAAGGCGTTTTTATCCCGGCCCTCGTCGGCCACGTCCATGGCGCCCAGACGTTTACCCGTGGGCTGGATACCCAGTTTGATATGCGCATCGATAGCAGCCTGTACCCAATCGCTCGGGATTAGTACGCCCTCAGCCGATGCGGCATAGTTGAGGTCAAGTTCCTGAGCAACGACAACCGGGTTATCAATCTTCTCGCACTCCTTGCGGTACCACTCGTCATCCTTGCGCGGGTCGCTGCGCCAGTGAAATGTGAATACCGGAATGCGCCCGCCGTGACGCTTTTGCGCGAACGGGTTAGCCATGCCGTTAACCGATGAGAGGTCGATACGGCAACGCGTGGTTTGTGACAGCGAGGCTTCAATCAACATGGGACGCATCAGGAACGCGGCCTCATCCACGAAATAAAGCGTGGTACGGTCACCACGGCCGATATTGTCGCCCGCTTCGCCCTTGAGCACTGCGCCGGTAGTCGGGAATTCAACACGCATGTAGGGCGCGTGCTTCTTCGCGCTCCAGTCGCCGCGAAACTCAACGGGCAGCATTTCGACGAACTTACGCGCCTTCCAGAAAAGCGCCTTCGGGTCGCCGGTACTGTCCACGTATTCCTCTTTGCGCGAACCGAAGCCGATCACCATTTCTTTATTGAAGAGGCACATTGAGCAGGCCAGGCCGATTGAGGTCCAGCTCAGCCCCATTTCGCGGCTTTTCTCGGTGATGCCGTTTTCGTGCTTGCCGCGACGGTCCATTATCCACTGAATCCACTCTTCCTGTTTGGGGAACAGCAGGAACGGGATGGACACGGGCAGGCCGTAATCAAGATTTCGCGGGTCTGTCGTGATACCCCAGTCTATAATGAACTGGGCAGGATTATCGCGGTAGAACGCTTTCAGCGCTGGTAGCAATTCAGGATTAGCGCGGATCCGCTGTAGCCGCTCCATCCGCCATTCGAACACCTGCGTATAGTCAGGGTTCTTAAAATCGAACGGGAATGGGATAGGCATTAAATTGTTCCAGTTTGAACGCTATTTAACATAAGGGATGTTACCCGCACTGGCGAAACAGCACTCAGGCGAAGTTAGCTGCCAAAGGCGTATTTCATGATGAATTCATTAGGGAAAAGCTGAAAACGAACTGCATAAACGATGCATAAAAGAGGCTCGAAAATGCATAGCCCGAAAAGGTGACGAAACCGCTATTTCCAGTAGTTATCCCATCATTTTCTTATACAGCTCCGCAGCCTCGTCAGAGGTCAGCGAAACGCTCTCAGTTTTGATAGGCCCACCGTTTGCCCCGGTGCTTTCCACCTTCAACTTGTTGGTGTACGCGTCGCCCACCTCTTTCGCCGCCTGCTCAATCAACTGGGCAGTAAGTGCAAAGTTTTTCATGGTTTCGGTGCGCGTCGCCATGCGGTCAAGCGTCCGTAGTCGGTATGCCTTATTGGCGATCGGGATATCAGCTATTTGCGTCTGAAACCTGTTGCGCGTGTCGTTGAACATGTCCACCCATTTCTTTGCCAGCTTCTTGCCGCTGGCCTTCGTGGGGTCGTGCTGCTCAACCTGCTGGCGGTTGATCTTCACGCCAAATTCTTTCAGGACGGACTCGGCCACCTGCGATGGCGTATCAAAGCAAGCAACGGATTGAACTATAAAGGCTTTAATTTCCGGTTTAAGCGCCGCCATAGTTTACCATCCGTCCTGCTCTGTCCTGGTTTATGCGAGCCTCAGCATGCACGTGCCGCACGCTCTGGCTATGTCTATGTTTGCCACCTCTGCTGGTTGGCTGGCAGCGTCGATAAGCTGCTTAACTTCTTCGCTGGCGCCGTAGCGGCGAACAACGCCCGTGAACTCTTCGACGTCATGGCCGCGCATGCAAAGCTTGGGCTGGCCGTCGCGCGTAAACTCAGGCGCGCCAAATTCGTCTGTTTTTTGCGCAATGTGATAAAGCTCATGCTCTACCAGCGCGCAGAACTCCAGATCGCTACAGTTCATGCAGAAATCAGCAGCAAGTGTGATAATGAAATCAGGCTTTCGGCCAAACCATTCATACAACTGCTGTTCCATACGGGCTTTTTGCCAGCCGCCCGCACGCATCATCACTTCTTCGGCCTGTCCTAGCACCGTGCGGCCTTTTTTGGTGAAAGCTGATGCCGCCCACAGAAACCCAATGTCAGCTTCTGCAAGATGCGCGTGGTCTGGGTTGTGCAGCAGTCCGTCCGGGCTGATTATCTGATCCTGAACCCAATAGCCAATTTCATTTGCCGGAGCGATAGATATATAAGGCTTAAATTCTTCCACAAAATCACCCGGTGGGAAGGGTCGGCCGTTCATTTTAGCCCCCATAAAACTAATCCAAAAAAAACCGCCCGAAGGCGGTTTCATTAAATTTTATTGAAAGCTACAAGGATTATGTTTTTTTCAATAAGACCTGTCTGACGAGAAAGATTTCGAATATATGCGGCAGGTATTTCTGTAGATTTGGTGTCACTAGGAATGTCTACTGTATCCCAACCAGATACATTCCTGCCTGTATCATCTTGATATTTCCAAGAGAAAAACCAACTTTGCATAAAAAACTCCTTTTGAAATGGAGCTAGATATTATCCCTAAGACAATTCTTAATGAAGAAAAATTTATCATTCCCGCTGTAATGATTATCATCAGGCGCACTCGTAAATGCGCCTTGTGATGATTACGCCAGCTTTTTAGCCAGTGCCACCACATCGTCGAATAGCGCTTCGACGTCATGTCCAGCCACCTTAAGCAGCTCTTTCACCTTTGCCAGAATTGCATCGGTGTTATCGGTCGATACAGTGGCCGGAGCCGGTACAGCAGTTGTCAGCGTGCTATTTTCAATCTCTTCATCGGGCATCTTTACTTCCTCTCTCATGGGTGGTTCCCTGTTCATCTGCAACAGGGCATCGGTTAAATCTTTTTTGGCGCTTCACTCTGCGCCTCCTGCGGCTGAGCGATAGCCTGCTCATCAAGTTTGTTTTTCAGTTCGTCAATCTGAGCCTGAAAACGTTGCTCTACTTCCTGCCAGCCGTCACGAATGGCTGTTGATTCGGCCTCAGCTTTGACAGGGCTGTTTTTCCAGCGGAAAAGGCCCACCAGCCAGCCAGCGGCAAAACCAGTGACGAGCGCAATCAGCGCCCACGTAATTAGTGCGGTAGTGGTGTACATGGGCTTATTTACCTTTTGAAGGGGCGGGAGTTAAGCAGACCTGACGCACATAATCCTGTAGGCCGGTCAGTTGCTTTGTAACGATTTCGATTCGCTCTCTGAGGGTGAAATAATCCCGCTGAGCGGCGTCTGTAAGTCGGGGGCTGCCATCATCATCCACGCGGGTGGCGGAGGATTTACCGGACACTGGCCGATCACATTTGGCTGAGACGCGCAGGCGCTTAGCCCCAGAATCGACATCCCTACGCAGATCGCTAATGGTTTTTTGCGCATCGGCTAAATCCTTCGTGTATCTGGCATCGATTGCCGCAACAGACTGCTGGCGTTTCTGCATGTCATTGATGGTTGCCTGGAGGCTGTCGGTAACCGCCTTCTGTTTATCACGCTGATCGCGGAAATAGACGGCGTTGTCGCGGTAGTGACCTACCGCCAGTAATAACCCGGCTATGATCACCACCAGCAGAAACGCCAGCACAACGCGCCAGTTAATAATTAACCAGGTCATGGGTTCAGGCTCCAGTTGCATATCTCCCGCTCTACGTCGCGACGATTGGCAAGCCCCTGAATCCTCACGCGGTCAACGTATACCCAACTGCGAAGGCCATCGCAGGCTTGCTGATAGCGGCCGGCATTAAGGTTGCGCAGTACCGATGAATGCTCGAATGCATTAATGCCGACGTTATAGCTAAAACTGATAAGAGCGGCTTTCTGATATGCATTCGACGGTACCTTTACGGACCTTTCCACAGACCGGGCATAGGGCTGCAGGTGCTTTTGCAGAAGCGCGTCGCACTCTTTTTGGGTATAGGTTTTACCCTGAATAACGTCCGGGCCAGTTATCCCGTTGCATACAGTCCAGACGCCGCCGACGTCACGGTATGGCGTGTAAGAATTGCCTTCGAGGCTTGGAACCAGAACAGCCGCGATGGCCAACGCACCGCCACCAGCTGCTGTGATGAGGCTTTTACGTAAAGCAGGTGAAATAGCCATTATGCTTTCTCCGCCAGCTTCAAAGCCTTGTTGACTGTATCGACTACTTCGGGCGCTTTGTCCTCGTCATGCGAGGGTGAGCGGTTTAAATAACTCTGGATCGCCGCAGTGCGCAAACTCTCCTGCTCTGCCTCAAACTTTCTGGCCAGTTCTTCCCGATTGCTCTCTTTGCGTTTGTAATACGCGTTCACGACGAAGGTCGCTATACCGAGCATCACACCACTGACCAGACCGATGAAATTCCAGTCCAGGTGATAAACCCAGTCATACCAGTTGAATAGGCCGTTACAGACCAGGCCACCCGACGCGCAGTAGGTAACCCCTGATGCTATTTTGTCAGGCATAATTTTCATATCCACCCCCAGACGGGGACTTATCCAATTAGGAATTGTCTACTTTCTGAACTGGACAAGCCCGGTTAGCTTTTTACATGTCGAGTGAAAAAGCTTCCTGCCGCCGTTGGGTAGCCAATGGTGAGGATCCGCAATGCGGATTTAGTTGATGCGCTTAAATGCGTAAGTCCCAATGCCCTTGCGGCCCAGGTCACATTCCATCTGATTGTGTTCCACGCATTCAAAGCCCTGCTTACTGAACCAGTTGCGTAGACCTTCGTCAGTGAAGTACCAGATATGTTCATCTTTACGGAAGTGATGTGAGCGGAGGATGTCCGCGCTGTCACGGAAAATCGGGATAGACACAAATACGAATTCACCGGCTCTGGCTACTGCTGCTTCCGGATCGTCAATGTGTTCGAGCACATCCCACATACTGATCGCGGCACAGGACGTTTTATATAAATCCCGGTAGAGACCTTTCTCTTTCAGCCACTCTACGCCAGCGGGGTTGACGTCATAGCCGAACGTCAATGCACGCGAGGCAACAAACTGGCCAGCGCCAATCCCTACATCAAGGACAGGTCCATGGTAATGGCGCGCAATCAGCTCGATGCGTGACAGTGTGAGCAGGCGCCCGGTTTCGGTGTCTGCCATTCTCTTATAGCGCTCGAAGTAATCCACGTTATAAGGACGTTCGCGCGGTACCGGATAGCGACCAATCCCAAGCTCGGGAAAGAACACCAGTTCGCTATCAACTCTCTGATAAAACTCTCTCATTCAGCCAGGCCTCAAATTTGTTGCTGAATCCGGTAATGCGCTTATCGCATTGATGGTCCCACTGATGGCAGCGGCAGTAATTGTCAGGGATCGCCCAGCCAACGTTTTGAAGATTCATTGTGTGGTCGGTCACGACGTCAGGCGCGTTATGCGCTCCCCGCCCACCGGCCACAACAAAAACAGGCGTCTGATAACAGATAGCAGCGGGCAGCGCCCAGCCAACTGGCGTGACGACGACCGCGGCGCTTTCCACCAGTGAAAGCAGGCTGCACAGATTCAGTTCGCCGCTGTGCAGATACAAATCTGCTTCGGGTTTCTCACCCACCAGCCACTCTTTTCCCTCTTCCAGATCCGCAACACTGATAACGAAAAAGTGACGACGCAGGATGCGAGAAGCCTGGACAAGGTAATCAGGATCCGGATTACGGGAATCGCTACGCCATTCACTGCGCACTGTAGCGGGCCGGATGACTGCAACCGGCTTATCGCTGTAATGCTGACCAGCGTGGAACGATGGCAAATCGAAGTGACCTGGCTCAGTATGAAAACGCTCGCGCATGGCATCGATGATAGAACCGCGCTCAAGCTCAGCGGGCCCGTAGAATATGCGGTGCGTGTCGTATCTGTCGGGCAACGTCTGCCAGTCAGCCCGTGAACTGTCTTCGTTCTTACGCTGTGTGCGAAGTGTTGTCTCACTGCGCACAGTGAATACTGATAAATCCTGATAAATTTCCGGCCACGCGGTTTTGATGAACGATCCGGGCGGCAACTGCTTCACAAAAGCACGCTGATAAATCGAATCTCCCAGCCCCTGCATGCCATCAATGAATATCGGTTTCATGAATTTCCCTGATTACGTCCTCAAGCGACGCCCTGGTGAAACAGGTGAGGCTGGTTTGTCTGCTGCAGTTCACTATCCGCGCGCCGGGCTGTGAATCAGCAATGCGCGCAAACTCGCCATGCCAGCGCCGGACATTATCTGGTGTCGGATTGCTTATACCGTCGTGCGCCCCGTGCCAGTGCAGCCCGTTTGTCACCGAGCAGTCATAGCCGAGCAAAATGATTTTTTCAGCGCCGAGGTGCATGGCGAACAAAATGGCGCGCTGGCCGGAATTGAATGTACCGGACGTGTCTGTATCGAAAAGCCGCAAACCATAACGCGAAGCAGCCCTCTCGTTACAGGTCCAGCGCTCTGCGGCAGATGAAATCTGTGCGTGATATTTATCCCACCAGTCCAGATCCCCGGCGTAGATGTACCGGCACTGAGGCGCGGCACTCCAGCTGGAGTTCACTGTAATCAGGGGAATTCCTGCGTCACTGATTAGTGCGCAGTCTTCTTTGGTGAGCGATGGCCCGGAGGCACAAACAGCAATCTGTTTCATGCCACCTCACAAGCCTTTAAAGCAAAAACGCCCGCTGGCTGGTAAGGCCGCGGGCGCTTTCAGTTAATCCACAACTTGCAACTGTTC
The DNA here is from genome assembly GCF_000710035.2 of Pantoea ananatis LMG 2665. GTDB lineage: Bacteria > Pseudomonadota > Gammaproteobacteria > Enterobacterales > Enterobacteriaceae > Pantoea > Pantoea ananatis. The sequence continues at coordinate 1,089,833 of NZ_JMJJ01000005.1, forward strand.
GGTTTTTCCCGCTGATGAACAGCGCGGAGAAATCCCATCATTGGCGTGATAATGGTCCATTTTATTCACGCCGTCAATACATGAGATAAATCTTATTGCTTCATATTCCTGATTTCGCTGTTTCCGGTCACACGCTGTAGCATATCGCCCGCTATGGACTCTTCCTTGTGGCACTGGGTTATCAGCGCTTCATAGAACGGTTTAAAATTGCGTGACCAGGTTGGCTGGCTTACTGCCATAGCGGCATAACCAACAGCACGCCGCACAGTTTCAGCAGGCAGACGCGCATAACCGCGGCCGGTGCATTTGGTGCAGGTTTTCATCACGGGGACTCCCTGAATCTCACTCTGCTCAAGGTCCAGAACTTTGCCTTTACCATGACAGCGACACGCATTGCTGATCACGCCCTTCCCTTCACAGGTGCCGCAACGGACACGCTGAATCTCTCTTACCTCTCTGACTTTCTCATAACTGGACGGTACGAAGCCTTCGACCCCCATACGGACAGAGGCTTTCACCAACTCCCGCGCCGGAAAAGGCATGTGTGATTTAGTGGTGAATACCTCCGCGTCGATAAACCCGGTACCACCACAGCAGGTACAGGGGCGCTGGCTTGCGGCGCTGCGCGAATAGTCCATGTAGGCAAACGTTGCGAGCAATTGCACAAATTCGCGTTTAATATTCTCATCGAGTTCGGCGACTGCCCGGAAAAGCCCCGCCTTACTCATACCGAATTCAGTTAACATTTCTACAGCGCGATCACTGGACGTAATGCCATGCTTGGACAGGAATAATTCAAAGCCGAAACGAGCCTGCGCGCCAGTCAGCCCGAAGGATGCCATCACATCCGAAATATCCAGGCTGTCACTGGCCGTTGCCCGTGGAGAATCGCTGAACATAGGTGATTTAGGTGCGAAAAACTTTATCGTGCTTTCAAGGTTCAAGGTGATTCTCCTTACTGAATTTTGCTGCGTTTATAGTCTCAGGCAATGCTCTCGATCCTTATCTGCCCTTTTTCTCCCCAGATTTTTGTAATACGTGCATCCCATACGGCGCAGTCGTCTTCAAACACGGCATCCATCAACGCTTTGTGCAGATTATCGACATCGGGCCTTTGCTGGTGGGGCTGGCCGCTGAACTGCGCACGCTTCTTTTTGCTCCAGCTGTCGGGCATGGGCAATACAAACGTGATGTGACAACCGCTGTCAGGCAACTTTATTTGGTTTAAGCGCACCTCATCGCAAAATGCCCGGTACCGGAGAACAGCCGGCCGTTTTGCCCAGCGGTCACGTTGAGTCTGGCGGGGCTTGCCCAGCGGCGTGATGTCATAGATTTTGATCAAAATAGTCTCCCCGTTTTTTCACTACCGTTGCGTGATGATTTGTCCCGGCCAGCCTGCGCCGGTCTTTCGCGGGCAAGCTGCGCCGCTATTGCCTGATCTGTTCCACGGAAATGCCCGTTGCGGAATTCCTGATAAACCACGCCGCCCTGTGGGCCATGACGGTTTTTACCGATAATGATTTCAGCCAGGTGCGCGGCCGGACTGTCCGGGTTATAGGCACCATCGCGATAAATGAACCAGATGCCGTCCGCGTCCTGCTCAATGCTGCCACTGTCACGCAGATCGGCATTTAACGGGCGCTTGTTCGGGCGTTTTTCCACTTCGCGCGACAGCTGACTAAGGCAGATGACGGGAGTATTAAGCTCCATCGCCATGGTTTTAAGGCCGCGTGTAATCTCGCCGATTGCCAGGTCATTACGTTCTGCCGATGGCTTTTTGATGAGCCCCAGATAGTCAGCCAGGATAAGCGACAGGCCCGGATAACGGTTTTTATGACGTGTGGCCACCGCCCGGATTTGTTCAATGCTGAGGTTTGTTGCATCGACAACCCAGACATCGAGATTTGCAAGCTCAGCCAGCCCCATGGAGATCCGGCCCCAGTCCTCGTCATCGAGGTGGCTGGCTTTGCGCAGTTTGGAAACGGATACGTTGGATGCATTCGCCAGCTGGCGCTCGATGATCTGGCCTGCCTGCATTTCCATGCTGAAAATCAGAACACCGCGCTGCACCCGCTCAGTACCGAGCGAAACAGTGCGCTGGGCTATGCCCTCGGCGATTTTCAGTGCCAGCTCGGTCTTACCCATTCCCGGGCGGGCAGCGATAACGATCAGGTCGGTGTCGTTTAATCCACCTGTGATTTCATCCAGATCATCAATGCCCGTTTTGATGGTGTTCGACTCTTCATCACCGGCCACACGTTTTTCCAGCGTGTCCATATACCCGTTAAGCAGTTCACTCGCGCGTATCGGCAGCACTTCTTCATCTGGCCGACTGATGTTCATCAGCTGGCGCGTGAAGTCCTGAATACCTTCCATCGCGGTGTCATGGTTGTAGGCGCTGGTGATCTTCTCGTAATGGCTCTCCATAAGGCTGACAAAGCCACGAACCATGTATTTTTCATTGAGGCTTTTTGCATAGCCTTTCATGTTCGCCGCGCTCGGCACCATCTTCATGGTTTCCATGACGTCAGCAAAAATACCGTTTTCATTGCCCATGGCCTCTGCCACCAGCAGCGCATCAATCATTTTCTTCTGCGTCGCCTGGCGCTTAATCTCGGTATACAGCTTTGAGTAAAACGGGTTCGTGAATGCTGCTGGCTCGACGGTAGCCAGGACGTCGTAGGCATCAGGCGTCAAACCGGAATGAAGCAGGCAACCCAGCACGCTGGCTTCGAGATACAGATCAGACATGGTTGCCCCTCCGTACCAACAGCAGCGTGTCAGGCTTCATCAGCCAGTCGAAGTTCGCATGCCAGCCGCTGTTGCTTTGGCCGAAATAGGATGCGCGGGCCTCATTGAAAAAAGCTCTGAAGTAATTGCGGAAACACTCGTTTGCCGATTTTTCACGGGGGAAATGTGTCGCCAGACGGCGGATAGCCTTCACTCTGTCTTCGTCAATTTCGGCATACATCAGACGGCCGGCCGCTAAATCGTTGTAAGCATCAATCACAGCATCGCAGTCAACTTCAACCTGATTTTCATCCCACTGGGTGGCGTCAGCCAGATAGCCGTCGAACCGGTTCACACGGCAGATGTTAGCGGGCTTGGCTACCGTACCGTTACGGCGTTTCCACGTCTCCGCGACCCAGCGCACCACCAGCTTGAGGTCATTAACGGTGTAGGCTTCGCGGGATGGACGTTCAGTAAGTAAAACGGCAAAAGCTTCTGCAGAGCGGCAGGTGGTGCCTGTGACCTCGTTGTAATACTCCAGGACCTGTTTTGCCTGTGAAAAAACTTCCTCCGAAAATTCCCCCTTGGGGGCTTTAGGGGGATCTGTATTTATTGTCTTTTGAATATTGTCTTTTGTGTTTAGCTGTTTTGGCGAATGGGTATTAGCTGTTTCGGCTAAACTTTTATTAGCTGACTCAGCTAAACATTCGCTGATCTGGCTAATTTTCTTCATATCCCACATTGATACATACTTGTTAATACCCACCTTCGAGCCACCCTGAACTAAAAAACCTCGCTCGATAAGCTGACGCTTAGAAGAGCAAACGTGTGTATGGTGAATGCCCGTCATTGCGGCAATCTGGGTATTGGTAATCCGGTCCATGGACTTGTTGAAACCATAGGTTTTACGCATCACGGCCAGCATGATTTTTAACTGACGAGCAGTAAGATCAGCCTGTAGTAGCTGATCGGTAAGCTCATTAGCGACACGCATGAAGCCATCATCGGTATCGGCCACGCGCTGCTCCTCACGCCCCGGACGGGCGCTAAATTGGATTATTTCTGCGGTATTACTCATGGCCGGACTTCTCCCGCTTCGCCTGCTCCAGTGCCTGACGTAGCAGCCGACAGGCATCAGGTGAATACTGGCGTGCGAGTTCATCCCGCGCCATGTCTTTATGTACAGTAGTTTCCTGTTGCGGCTTACGGCGTTTTTGTCGCATAATTAACCTCGCTTCCCAAAAGCAACGCTGTACACGACTGGACAGTTGGCGCTGTTCAGTCGCTCTTTCCCACCTCAATGAAATACTTCTCGAAGTACCATTTCGGTACACAGCACAGATGTTCGTAATCAGGACGCATGAAGATGATCCTACGTTCCTGCCTGTCGTAACTGATGATGCGCACGACAATGCCGCGCTTGTCCCGAAAGCGCTTGTCGGTTTCAACAAACCTTTCATCCACCAGCGCCCCCCTCTTTCACACGAATGTGCTCAAGCATTGATAAGAGCGTTCGGGCCTCTTCACCTGTCAAAATCACGTTTTGCTCACACCCCGGCGCCGCGATGCATCCCTCTGGCAAACCCAGCTGGTGAATCATTCGGCATGCCAGTTGGCAGATGCGGATCTTCTGACGACTGAGACCAGAAGGATGAATCCCCATATCGAGCGCCAGGGCCTTATTACCTTGAGTGATTGCCTCACGGTGAAAAAAGCTCTCCAGCGTTTCCGGCTTACAGTTAACACGTACCGAATTGCTCGAAATTGCAGTTGATTCCATTTACTTTCTTCCCTCGTAATTGTTGAAATTAAGCCGCTTTTAATTCAGGCCAGATGCTTTCCCAGTCAGTAGGATGGAGGTTTTTACGTGTAACTTTTCCATCACTGGCTTTTTCAATGAGCACGCACAGCGCCGGTCCAAGCTCATGGTTTTTGCTCAACGCTTTACGCAAATAACCAATGGTTGTTCCGCACGTATCCGCAAAAGTGCGTTGCTCACTGAGAGATAGGGCGTTTAGGTAGATCCGTAACTCTTCCATCTCATGGTTCCTGTTTACCTTTAATTTGATGGAGTTTACCCACAGGTAACGCTTTAAGCAATACCCGCAGGCCATTTACCACAGGGTAAATAAATTTATGATGTCGGACATGGACAAATACGAGAAAAGGCGTCAGCGCCTAATACAGATTCGAGATGAGTTCTGCGGCGGAAAAGCTGTGGAAGTTGCTCGCAAAATCGAAAGAGAACCTTCTTACGTCTCGCGCATGCTTTATGAAGATGGTAAAAAAGGTAAAAAGCGGATCGCGGATGATATGGTTGAAGTCATCGAAAAAGCTTTTTCTTTACCGCGTGGCTGGATGGATGGCATTTCTGATGATGGCCATGGAAATGTCCAGTTCGCACAGAAACACAAAGAAACGAAAGGATTCCCGTTGATCAGCTGGGTAAGCGCAGGGCAATGGCTAGAAGCTATAGAGCCCTACAAATTACATGAAATTGACGAGTGGCCAGAAACAACTATCAATGCTGGTCCTCAATCTTTCTGGCTCACGGTTCGAGGTGATTCAATGACTTCCCCCGTTGGATTCACCGTGCCAGAAGGCATGATTATTTTGGTGGATCCCAGCAAAGAAGCCAAAAGCGGTAAACTGGTCGTCGCCAAGCTAACGAATGACAATGAGGCAACCTTCAAAATGTACATCGAGGATGCCGGTCGTAAGTTCCTTAAGCCCCTTAATCCCCAATACCCCATCACTGAAATTGACGGAAATTGCACCATTATCGGCACTGTGATCGATGTGAAGTGGCAAAAAATACCGTAAGCCATCAAATCTAACCCGCTTCAAGCGGGTTTTTTTATATCTGAATTTTCTCAAGTCAAAAAATTAAATTACCTGAAATTTCAATCAGGTAAACTTTTACGCCCAAATTGTTTACCTTTGGGTATAGACAGATGAATTACCTTGGGGTAACGTTTGTTACACAGCAAGACGCAGCCTACCGCAGACAGCTGTTCTGCTCTTTAACAAGTGAACATGTAATCACCGCGCTGGTGGCTGAGAGGCCCGAACTCAGCACCCTGGCATCCCCTAACCTCACGGGGTAAAGGCATCCCAGGCATGCGGCGGACAGTGTGGTGATTCAGTATTTTTTGAGCTGCGTGAGATAGCAGGCGCAGCATCAAAGCGAGCTGATCAGTATGTTTTTCGCCTCACCAGGGCAAAGTCCGGAATACCGCAGCAGTTTAGTTGGACTTAAAAGTAAAGGCGGGGTGCCGGTGGAAGTCCGGAACGCTGTATGGAGCGGTCAATCCTTCAATCTCGTTCTGGGCGAGTTCAATCCAGATGACAGCCGGAAGAGACGGCACGCAACAGGGTAGAGCATTTGGAGGCGCATCATTAAGCCGGCGAAGAGTGCTCTATCCGTTGTGGTGAATTGCAGTCCATCGAGACAACCAGAAGATCAGCACCTGGCGCCACAACCCCAAATTGCTGTGTAGTCTTTGGCCCCCGCCTCGGGGGCATTTTTTGACTGCTTATCAGCGCTCCGAGGTATCCATGAATTTCATACCAAAACTGACCCGGCAGCGCATTAGCAAACTGCCCGAGGGCACGCCGATCCGCATCGGTAACAGCGTCGTCGTTTTCGATGGCTGCAGCATTGAGCCCAATTACAAGGGCGAGGATGAAACCTTTGTTTATTACATCGATGCGGACGGCAAGCGGCATCGACATTTCGAATGGCTGTTACTCGATTCAGGCACCGAATTCATTGATTCAGAACTGTGCGAATACTGCGCCCGGTTCCGGCATCCCACGGACATAAAGCAGGCGGTAATCCGGTTCTGGAACCGCAGCGAGGTCCGGTCCTTTTGCAGCGACAAAGGCTGCGCAAACCTTTACCAGCAAACAATCCGCGTCCCGGCTGCGCGCCAGGGCAAAACAAGGAGACGTATCTCATGAGCCCTGTAGATCGCCTGCAGTTCAAACATCGCCTGACGGGCGCTGATTTCCACCCGAAGCCACGCCACTGGCTGACGCCGCTGCTTATCGCACTGTGTGTGGTGGCGGGAATGTACCTGTTATGACAGTGACAACCATCCCCACTGAATTTGCCCTTAATGAGGCAGTGCGTTCGCTTGCGCTGAGTACCATCCTGGCGCTGTGCGAGCAAAATCAAATCAGTCCGGCAGATCTGGAAATGCTGGCCCACCAGCTGGCCCAGCGTGAAGCAAACGCGGACGCTAAATCAGGAGCTGTGAATGTCCACCATCATTCGCGTGATCGACACTGAAACCACCAGCTTTGAAGGTGGCGTGTGTGAGCTGGCCAGCATCGACATCGTTGGCGGCAAACTGCGTAACCCGATGAGCGATTTTGTTAAGCCGCCAGAGCCGATTACCGTTGGCGCCATGGCAGTGCATCACATCACTGATGAGATGGTTGCCGATGCCCCGCCGCTCAGCGATGTAATTGACCGTTATCTGGGTGCCGACGTTTACGTGGCGCACAACGCTGCGTTTGACCGGCCAAAGCTACCCCAGATAACCGCGCCGTGGATCTGCACACTCAAGCTGGCCCGAAAGCTTTATCCGGAACTGGAAAGCCACTCCAACCAGTATTTGCGTTATCACTTCATGCTTGATGTCGATGTGCCTGAAAACCTGCACGCGCACCGGGCGCTGTATGACTGTTACGTTACAGCGGCGCTTCTGCTACGCCTGAACCGCGACGCGCGCCTGACGATAGCGCAGATGCGTGACATTTCCGCGCGGCCTTCCCTGCTTCACACGATGCGCTTTGGCAAGCATAAGGGCAAAACCTTCGAAGAGATTGCCGGACAGGACCAGGGTTATCTCCGCTGGGCGCTGGCAAATATGGATCTGGATGAAGACCAGAAATTTACCATGCAACATTATCTGGAGGGCTGATATGGGCATTCCGGTTCTTATTCTGGGTGATTCAGGTTCTGGCAAATCAGCCAGCCTGATGCACCTGAACCCCGACGATGGTTTTCTGGTTAACCCGGAAAACAAACGTCTCCCATTTAAATCCAGTGGCTGGAAGCCTCGCGACTTCACAGCTAAAACCGGCAACGTGTTTTTTACTGATGTGCCAGGCGACATTGTGTTGATCATCACCCACGCCCGCCGCGCCGGTAAGAAATTCGTTGTGGTTGACGATTTTCAGTATGTGATGGGTAACCAGTTCATGCGGCGCCGCAGTGAAAAGTCATTCGAGAAGTTCACCGAGATCGGGGGCGGCGCATGGGACGTGATCCGGGCAGCGCAGGCAGCGGAAGACGATTTGATTGTGTATTTCCTTGCTCACACGGAAGAGACACCAGCCGGCCGAATCAAGATGAAGACGATTGGCAAAATGCTGGACGAAAAAATCACGGTTGAGGGGATGTTCAGTATTGCCCTGCGTACCGGCGTGACTGACGGGCGCTATTACTTCACCACCCAGTCGGACGGAACGGACCCGGTTAAATCCCCGATCGGCCTGTTCGACCAATTCCAGATTGATAACGACCTGAACGCCGTTGATACGGCTATACGGGGCTATTACGAACTTAATGACGGAGTAACCGCATAATGCAGCAGCCAATTTTCACCTTTGATCCAGAATCAGCCAAGGCATCAGGCCCGGGCGGCGCATCTGAAACAGGTGCCTATACAGGCACTATTCGCAGCGCTGTGTTTACCAGCGGGCGTGATTCTCAGTCCCAATCCATGGAGTTCTCCCTCGATTCGGATGTGGGCTCGATCAACTACCTTCGCGTTTCATACATTGGCCGCGATGGAAATCCGCTTAAAGGCGGTACCGCGATGATTAACGCCATTATGGGCCTGACCCAGACCAAGCAGCTTTTTTCAACAGAGGTTCAGGGCGAAAACGGACCGGAGTATCACTGTAAGGATCTGGAGGGAAAGCCTATCGGCTTTGTTCTACAGAAAGTCCTGTACACCAAAACCGATGGTGGTGACGGGTATAAGTTCGAAATCCGCCAGGCGTTTGGCACCAAGACACGTAAGACGTACAAAGAAGCAATGGAGAATCTTCCAGCCGAAGCCATAGAGAAATTGCTGTCAGTTCTTACTGATCGCGACGAACGGATGGCTCAGCCCACGATGAGTGGTTTGCCTGCTAATAATCAGCGCTCAATGTTAGGTGGACATCAGCAATCTGCAACAGGAAACAACAATTCACGTCTTGCCCAGGCCACTGGAGGTGGACGAAACAATAATCCGCCGCCTGACTTCGACGACGATATTCCATTCTGACGAAGTACAAAAAACACTCGTAATTTTGATTACTGTTCACCATAACCGCCTGCATCTGAGGCGGTTTTTTTATGAGATTTTACTATGTCATGGATAACCACTCAGTCGGGCAAACACTTCGATTACACCAATGTGACAGCGGATGCTATCTGCATTGAAGACATCGCCTGCGCCCTTTCCAACATCTGCCGCTTCACCTGCCATGTGCAGGACTTTTACAGCGTGGCGCAGCACTCCGTTCACGTCAGCTACCTGGTAGAACCAGAGTTCGCGCTCGAAGCCCTGTTGCACGATGCCGCCGATGCTTACTGCAGCGACATTAATTCGCAGCTTAAGCAATTGCTGCCTGATTACCGCCTCATGATCAAGTCGGTTGAGGAAGCCATAGCGGATAAATTCGGCTTACCCCACGCAATGAGCGCCCCGGTTAAGAATGCGGATCTGGTCTTGCTCGCGACCGAACGCCGCGACCTTGATTTAGACGATGGTAAGCGTTGGCCCATGCTGGATGGTATTGAGGCAGACACCACATTCATGATCGCCCCGCTAAACCCACGCCAGGCACGTGTGCTTTTCCTTCAACGTTACAACAATTTGAAAGGTGATCATCATGGCTAAATGTAATTGTCTCGATCAAGCCAAAGACATGCTTCACGCCCACTTAGTTAAAGACATGCCTGAAGGCAGCGAGTTAGGCGATATCTGGGACGGTTGCGGATGGGACAATCAAATCCTGTCTCTGGGTGAAAAGGGGGGCATTCACGTCATGCTCAAGTACAAGGTGGCGTATCGTGTCCCGAAGAAAAATGGAGAGCTATCAAAAAATTTCACCCGCAGAGAATGCTCCTTAAAAATGAGCCATTGCCCTCTGTGCGGGATAAAGATGGAGGACAGTGAATAATGAAAATTACCGTTCCCGAAATGCGCGGTTTGCTGAAAGGCCTTTGCCTTCCTGCAGATATCCGAACCGGCGAGTACCTTCCTGAATATCTGGTGCGCAAATTCGATGAATTGCAGCAGAAGCTGGATGCGATGGCGGCGGAGAATGCGGCGCTGAAAAAGATATTAACTCCCTCAGAAATCCCTGAAGAAGCAATCACAGCTTTTGAGAATACAGTTGAATTTGACCACGACTTTAAAGAAGGCAATAGCTGGACGTGGGTTGATAATGAAACCGAAGTTATCAGGGCAGTGTTAGCAGCGATGAGCTTGCCAGAAACCCCAGCCACCGACGCTTACCTGAACTCGGTGCGGGCGGAAGGCGTGGAAATTCTGACAACAAGGCTGCAGCAGTTGATTGATGAAGGCGTATTTGACGCGAAAGAAATCGGCGTAGCGGCTGGTGCGGTTTATGAAGGCGCTCAAATAGCTGCAAACCTTCGCTCCGGCACCCATGACACTGCGGATAAGGCGGACTGATATGGCTAAATCTCAAATGCGCCTCGCTAATCGTGCGTGGCGCACTGAAACAAAGGCGCTCGGATGGGATAAGGGCTGGAAGTTTGGCCGCAAAGCGTGGAAATCTTTCTGTCGTTCGAATGCCGAAGTTACTGTTGATTGTCAGTGCGAACCATTCAGAAACCAGGAAGAAGCCAACGAAGCCGTATATGAAGAATTAACGGAGTGGACACCATGACAACTAATTCCCCAAATCCAGTTGATGGTGATGTGCAGGAATTAATTTCTGATGCAGAAGCAATCATTGAGTTATTCGAGTCTGCGGGTGCCATTAATCAAATCGCTTATAAGCTGGCGAAAATTGCTCACGCATCGCTGACGGCTGTGCCAAAAAGAATGCGCCAGGCTAACGGCGAAAGCAGTAGAACATGGGTAGAGTGTGGTAGCGACTATCATCGCGGAACTGACTTTTACACCACCCCACCAGCCCAGCTTTTGCGTCCAGTGGAGTTGCCAGACGAGGCACCCAACGCTTTGGTCGCGCTTTGCCAGCAGATGTACGACCAAAAAAGCACTGGCACATCAGTTGCACACGATGTTTGGCAGGATTGTTTGGATGAATTATTCCAACAGGCTAGCGAGGTGAAATCATGATTAAGCCCTGTCTAAACGAGGTGGCGCCATGCTGATCGGCTTCGTCCTTATCATTTCCTCTATACTGCCAGTGCCTGTAAGCGAAGACATCTATCCAACCCTGAACGCATGCGAACACGTTAAAGAACAGCTGCTTAAGCGAGAGCCAATTTCTCAGCTTGAATGTGCGGAAGTCAGGCGCTAAATTACTGTATAAATAAACAGTTATTTGGTGGTATGTATGCGCAGGTTTGTCAGCGGAGGTTTAACTTTCTATCTTCTGGATCCGGGTGACGCTGAGCCAAATTTAGCAAAGGAATATCTCTATATCCCACGATACCTTATCAAGCCTGTCGATAATGGATGGCGTGCTTTAATCCTGCACACTAACGAACGAGACTGGCAACAAATCAGCGACCGCTTGTTTGTTTCAGAGAACGAAGCGTTTAACTTCGCGTATGAGCATTTTTCTGTTGAGCAGAGTAAAACAGAGCGGCTTCTCCCTGGATGGAAAAGTGTGTGATTAACCCTAAACCGCGAAAGCGGTTTTTTTACGTCCCTATCCCAATGAAAACAAAATTCCTCGCGCACTACGCGCGGCACAAACCCCTGTATGACGTGTCCGTTTCTGGGTGCGTCTGGATCCTGCTGCTCATGGCAATGCTTTGTCTTGAGCTTTATCTCCAGTGAGGTGAGTTCATGGATACTCAGTTATCCCAGGGAAAGCCTACTGGAACGGCCGTCAGGTTACCTGCTGCTGTTCCGCCTATGATTTCCCGCATCGCTTTAGCGGTGGTCGGTGCAATGGCTACCAGATGGCAAAAAACTGCTTTGAAAATCGTCTCAGTTGCATGAACTGCATTTGCCTTCATGAAGGTGGCTGCGACGTAGTGAACGAAACTGAGACTCCAGCCGAATGCCCCTATGTCCAGGACTTTTGTAATTACTATCAAGTCGATTTGGCAAAAAAATTTATTCGGTCCAAAAACATTCAAATTTAATTTATGAGCGAGGTCAGAATGTCAGTGCACTGGCACGGCGGCCCAATCTGGGGGGATAGGGAAACACCCACTGACTGGTTAATTAAAGCTTTATATCGCGATGGATGTTCTCTGGTTTCGTTCGCACGGCCAGAACAAATTAAAAAAATAGCAAACATACCGTGCCAAATATGGTTAGACAACGGAGCGTTTTCGCGCTGGAACAAAGCGAAAAAGGCACAACAAATAGTAGATTGGAATGATGTGTGGAATCAGTATTACGACTTTGTAGCCAGCTGGTATAGCAGAATAAATCATTTTCTAATACCCGATGTTATTGAGGGTAGCGAATCGGAAAATGATGAACTTATTAAACGTGTGCCAGCCTGGCTACGTGAAAAATCTGTACCAGTCTGGCATACAGATGAAAGCATGGAGCGTCTAATACGGCTGGCTGACAAATTTAAAACAGTTGCTGTTGGCTGTTGTGGTCCACACAGAGTTATCCGCACTAAAGCGTGGGAAAACCGAATGGATGAGGTTTTTACGGAGCTTTATATAAATAGAAAATCCAAGGTAAAAATACATGGTCTGCGCATGCTGGATGTTAGAGTCCTAAGCAAATATCCATTTGCCAGCGCTGATTCTACAAACGTTGCGATAAATGTCCCTCTCACAGAGAAAAGATTCCCAGCGATTAAAGACAAGCTAACCCGAACAGCTGTCATGCGTGCGGCTATTGAACAGGTTTTTCCACCGTCTATTAGCGCGTGGATAAACATTCAATCAGAGAATAAACCCAAACAAAATTTAATCATACCTTCGATTCAGTCAAATCAAGTGCATCAACCCTGTGGAGATATACCTCAAATGACTGAGCATGTCATGAACCCCTATTGCCTGGCGCTTGAATCATTGCGCGCCCAGCCTACCCACCAGTTAAAACAGATTGGCGATCAGTGGCGTACGCCCGATAGTCTCTGGTGGGGAATAAATTCGATGTTCGGTCCGTTCGTGCTGGACCTTTTTGCAGATGAAAGTAATGCCAAATGCGAGGCGTATTACAGCGCCGAAGATAACGCACTTTCGCAGAACTGGTCGGAACGCCTGGCGGAGCTAAACGGCGCAGCATACGCTAACCCACCCTATTCCCGCGCCTCGCAGTACGACGGGCAGTACATTACCGGCATGCGCCAGATAATAGCCCATACGCTTGCAATGCGTGAGGCTGGCGGTCGCTACGTCTTTCTGATTAAAGCGGCAACTGGCGAAGTCTGGTGGCCAGAGGATGCCGACCACATCGCATTCATTCGGGGCCGAATCAGTTTTGACCTGCCAGCATGGTATCGGCCAGAGGAAGGCCAGCCGAGTGAATCGTCTGCCGGGTTTGGCGCTGCTGTCGCTGTTTTTGATAAGTCCTGGCGTGGTCCAAAGTTCGATTACATCAGTCGTGATCAACTTGAATCCCGTGGCGCCACGTTTATGGCTCAAATTGAGCGAGCCGCGCAACGTCTGACGCCTCGAAATATTCCGGTCACCATCCCAGAGTCAGCGAATGATGTCTGGCCAGCAGAAGTACAGCTGTTAGCCGATCAGTTGCCAGACCTTAAATCACTCGCTACCGAGCACCAGCGCAAGGTCATGCATCACATGAACCGCATGCTGCTGGAGCGCCAGCCCTCAACAGAAATCATTGCTTCAGCGCAGTCGCTGACGGCCACTTTCGGAGAACAAACCCTGTGAGAGAAATCATTGTCGATAATTTTGCCGGGGGCGGCGGAGCCAGCACCGGCATCGAAATGGCAACCGGCCGCAGTGTCGATATCGCTATTAACCATGATCCCAACGCGATCGCCATGCACACAACCAACCACCCTGACACGCTACATTACTGTGAGTCTGTGTTCGACATTGACCCGGTGGCAGCTACCGGAGGCGCACCAGTCGGCCTGGCGTGGTTCTCACCTGATTGCCGCCATTTCAGCAAAGCCAAAGGCAGTAAGCCGGTTAAAAAAGAAATACGCGGTCTGGCATGGATTGTTGTTCGATGGGCGCTGGCAAAGCGTCCTCGCGTCATCATGCTTGAGAACGTTGAAGAGTTTAAAACCTGGGGGCCACTGTTACCCACGGAGGAACGACCAGATCCGGCCCGCGCGGGTGAAACCTTTGCCGCCTTCGTTGGCATGCTGAGTAACGGCGTTCCTGTTGATCACCCTGCGCTGGATGAGGTGTGCGACTTCCTGCAAATCGGCCGGCACAGTGCTGATGCGAAAAAACTGGTTAAAGGCCTGGGCTATGCGGTTGAATATCGCGAGTTACGCGCCTGTGATTTTGGTGCGCCAACCATCCGCAAACGCTTCTTTATGGTCATGCGCTGTGACGGTGAGCCAGTTATTTGGCCGGAGCCGTCACACGGCGATCCGAAAAGCCTGGCCGTCCAGTCCGGACACCTCAAACCATGGCGCACAGCTGCAGAATGCATCGACTGGTCCATCCCCTGCCCGAGCATATTTGGACGCAGTAAGCCGCTGGCAGAAAACACGATGAAACGGATTGCGCGCGGCATCCAGCGATTCGTGCTCGACAATCCAACGCCATTTATCGTGAAGTGCAATCATACCACCAGCAAAGGTGGTTATGACTGCTTTCGCGGACAGTCGCTGCACGACCCGCTACAGACAATCACGCGCAAACAGGGCTATGCAGTAGTCACGCCACATCTGACAAAATTCCGTACCGGGGCAACCGGGCAGGATATTACCGATCCGGTCCCTACCATTACGGCGGGTACCTCTAAACGTCCGGGCGGCAACGGTCATGCGCTGGGAATGGTTGAGGCTCAACTAGCCCCGCTGGTTTCACGTCAGTTCGGCAATAGCGTTGGTCACCCTGTAAATGAACCTGCAGCAACGGTCACCGCTGGCGGTGGCGGGCACAGTGCGCTGGTTACCGCGTTCATGGCGAAGCACTTCGGCGGTAATTACACTGGCCCCGGTGCCGCGCTTGATGGGCCAGCGCATACAGTCACCACCACGGATCATCATGCTCTGGTTACCGCTAACATCATGGTTAACAACACGAGCCACCCGGGCGGCTCCGTTGAGGAACCCGCTCACACAGTGACGACGGGAAATCACCATGCTGTCGTCACGTCCAACCTGATTAAATTTCGCGGCACCAATACGGGCCAGACAACTGACAGCCCGGCACACACCATCACGGCAAACGGTAACCACCTGGGCGAGGTCCGGGCGTTCCTGATGAAGTATTACGGGAATGAAAAAGGCGGCGTAGGTCTGGACGAACCGCTGGGAACTGTGACCACAAATGACCGCTTTGGCCTGGTCACGGTTGATGGCACCGATTACCAGATTGTCGATATCGGCATGCGCATGCTACAGCCCCATGAACTCTATGCTGCGCAGGGTTTCCCGTCCTGGTACGTTATTGATCGGGATTATCGCGGCAACAAATATGCCAAAGATAAACAGGTTGCCCGCTGCGGCAATGCCGTCCCGCCACCGTTTGCCGAGGCTCTTGTGAGGGCCAATTTGCCAGAAATGTGTTCGCCTCTTTCACAGGAGAAAATCGCATGAGTCTTGATTGTGTACCCCTTTCCACCTACTGCAAAAACACTGGCGAATCGGTCGAAGCCATTAACAAACGGATACAAAGGAAGATCTGGCAGGAGGGTGTTCACGTATTAAAAGTGGACGGCGTTAAAGAGCGCTGGATTGATCTTGATGAGGTAAACAGATGGGCAAGAAAGAGCAGGGATCCGCTTTACCGCGGGGCGTGACAGTTCGCCGCCACCAAACCGGCGACACTCTTCAGCTTACCTTCACCTTTAAAGGGGTTCTCTGTCGGGAACCCCTTTCCGGTTTAGAGGTAAACCCACGCAATATTAAATATGCCGATCGCCTTCTGGGCGAAATACAAAACAAAATATCTCTGGGCACTTTTCTGTATGGCGATTACTTCCCAAAATCAAGGAAGCTGGCCACGTTCGGTGAAGTGAAGAAAACGAAAACGGTCAGGGAATACCTGGACGAGTACATTACGATCTGCACAAACCGCAAATTATCCCCCTCCACCATTGATGGCTATCAGAAGTGCATCACGTCATTGTCCGCGCTTCATGCTCTGCCTGTCACCGAACTGACAGCCGGAGCTATGAAGACGTGGATCAGCAATAAAAATGCCAAATTAAAAACCATCAGGAATCTGCTGTCATTTCTGCGCAGTGCGCTGGACGAGGCCGTTACTGATGGGCTTATCGAACTGAATCCGGTGTCGCTCGTTACTGCATCACGCTACCGGCCCAAACAGACGTCCGACGACAAAGACGATTATATCGTTGACCCGTTCACACCACAGGAGGCCAAAGCCATATTTGCAGCCTGTACCCATGATCAATGGCGTTACCTCTTCCAGTTCGCCATGCATACCGGCCTCCGCAGTTCTGAACTTTGCGCACTCCGCTGGCAGGATATAGACCTGGTGCATAACACGGTACACGTTCAGAAGGCGAGTGTAGTGGGTGTCATCAAAGGCACGAAAACCGCAGCCGGTACCCGTAAAGTTGAATTGGATGAAATGGCGCTGGCGGCGCTGACCGGGATGCGGCCTTACACCTTTATGCGAAGTGAATATGTGTTTGAGGATCCGAAAACAATGGAGCCGTGGAGCGGTTCCGCCGCAATTCGTAAAAAGGCCTGGATGCCTGCATTACGCCGAGCGCAAGTCCGGTACCGAAATCCATACCAGACACGACACACCTATGCGACCAGACATATCAGTATCGGCGTTAACCTTTACTGGCTGTCTGGCCAGATGGGGCATAAAGGCCCGGAAATGCTTTTCAGGCACTACGGTTCGTATCTGAAAGACTATGACGGCAACACTTCAAAGCAGCCAACACAGCTTGCAGTTGTTGGAGGGAAACAGCCGGGGAAATAGTTAAGGGGAGCGGGATGATTACGACAGAGAAAGGACACTGCGAGGACATGAAAATGCACGTACAATGCACGCGAAAATTTGATTTTTAAAAATATCCAATTAAATCAATGCTGGATAGAGTTTTGGGACGCGGGTTCAACTCCCGCCAGCTCCACCAAAATTCTTTCGCGGCGATACCAGAATTGTCCGCTGAAGTCCTGAAAGCCCGCAAGGTGAAAGCCTTGCGGGCTTTTTTGTGTTTGTAATCGACCGAGCAAATCCGGGAAATCCAGTGATTATTGGTATACGTGAAGATGTATGCCAATAACGTATACCAATTCAGGCAGGAAAGCCCCTCATGGCAAGGACTACGCGCCCACTCACAAACACAGAAGTTATTCGCTCCAAAGCCATTGATAAAGATTTGACGCTACATGATGGAGACGGACTTTTTATGGTTGTGAAAACTACCGGAAAGAAGCTTTGGCGTTTCCGCTATCAAAGGCCAGCGACAAAACGGCGTACCATGATGGGCCTCGGTGCCTTCCCTGCTCTGTCGCTGGCTGATGCCCGACGCCTACGCGCTGAATACCTCTCGTTGTTAGCTAGTGGCATTGACTGACCCACAAACTCAGGCCGAACAGGTCACAGAACAGCAGCAAATTGCTTTAGATAGTATTTTCTCGACCGTGGCCGCTAACTGGCTAGCTTTAAAGCAGGCCAGCATTACACCGGATTACGCTAAAGATATCTGGCGTTCTCTTGAGAAAGATGTTTTCCCTGCCATTAGTGAGATCCCTGTGCAGGAAATCAAAGCACGTAAACTGGTTGAGGCGTTAGAACCCATTAAGGCCCGTGGTGCTCTTGAAACCGTTCGTCGCTTAGTACAGCGTATCAATGAGATTATGATTTACGCGGTCAATACTGGACTGATTGATGCTAACCTTGCCTCGGGCGTGGGAATGGCGTTTGAAAAGCCTAAGAAGCAAAATGTGCCAACGTTGCGACCGGAAGAATTGCCGAAGCTTATGCGTTCGCTAATGATGTTGAATCTATCCGTCCCCACTCGCTGCCTGATTGAATGGCAGCTTTTGACGCTTGCGCGCCCTTCTGAAGCTTCTGGTGCTCAATGGGCAGAGATCGATCTCAATGCAAAACTTTGGACGATTCCTGCCGAGAGGATGAAGGCTAAACGTGAACACATTGTTCCTCTATCATCTCAGGCAGTTGAGATTTTGGAGGTGATGAAGCCTATCAGTGCTCATCGTGAACATGTATTCCCCAGCCGCAATAATCCAAAAGTAGCAATGAATAGCCAGACTGCTAATGCCGCACTGAAGCGCATTGGATACGGCGGAAAACTTGTCGCTCATGGGCTGCGCTTTATAGCAAGTACAGCGCTAAATGAAGCGAGTTTTAATCCTGACGTTATTGAAGCAGCACTTGCACATATCGATAAAAATGAAGTTCGTAGAGCATACAATCGTTCAACATATTTAAATAAAAGAATAGAAATGATGGATTGGTGGGGCTAACAAATAAAGCCGGATTTACGAAATAAGCTATGATTATCACATATACTCATTATTACTTGTAGTTAACAAAAAAGCCTCATTAGAAGGCTGGTTTAACCTTATTCTCAAACAATTCATATACTGGACGATTCATCTGTGCAGTAGCAGCAATTAGTTGTGAGAAGTTAGAAGTACACTCCCTAACTTTAGTTGGGCTTTTTAAACCGCCATCAATTAATGCTGGCAAAAGTTGATTACTTAAAGCCAAGCAAATATCTACTATTGGTTCCCAAATCACCTCAGCACTGGATGGCGACTCATTATTTCCAAATGAAATTCTAAATAGGTCAGGTATGGGCCGCCCCAGAAAACTCTCTAGACATTCAGTTATAGCAGAACATAGCAACGGGATCGCTCCCCTGTATCTCAAATATTCTAACTGAGCTGCATCGTTTTTGGATAATACTTCTTTTTTCCCTAAATGAATTTTTTTATTGACTATACATTTCATTAATGAAAATGCACAAACAATATGAGATGCTTTTGTGCTGTCATTAAATATTCTTGAGTAATAGGAATCATTTGTCCAAATAGCAGATCTTTGGTTATATGCTATAGTCGGTTCTCCATGAAAACTCATTAGAGCCTGTCCAACTGTGTATGATGGTAAGAGATTTGGCTTCCTACGTATGACACTTTCGGCACTGCCTCTGCGACCGCCTTCATACTCAGCATCTGGAATAGAAGAAAACTCAACCTTCAAGCGCTTTTGTATTTTATCTGTGCTTCTAAAATCAGATGCTTCAACTTTATTCTGGCTGTTATTATATTGAATAATATTTTGAATTAAATCAGCATCTCCATCTCTTACTTTTATAAATCTGGCCTGAACTCGAACATCTTCTGTTGGTAAACGAGCAAGAGATCCAAGAGCACCTGTTGTTTGAGCGCCATTAACGATAGACATACCTCTGACCTCAAGGTTGCGTTTTTTTTCAATATAGTTATAGTCATGTACTAGTATTGTAACTCCATTGTTAAAAACCCAAAAATCAGATGCTGAATTTTCTGCGCTAGTTTTAATACCATTATTAATATTGGAATCAGTAGATCTTGATCCAAGATAATCTCTCACATTTGCAGAGAAAATATTCAACTTATGCTTTTTATATGCCCTCGCTAAATCCTTACCTTGAATCGTAGTGCAAAAAGAAGACCACTCTCCTCCATTTATTTCATAACCGCCATCACTTACTTTTATGTTAAAAGTTTCATCAACTAAGATTGGAGATAGGGATTCACTGTACCACTCAGTAATTTTTTCCGCACCAACTTCAACCGCATGCACCTGAACTTTTGAATGACTGAAGTCATGCTTCAAAATAGTATCTGCTGTTTGCTGAACCGTTACTAACTCCTGACTCACATTTTTAGAAACTGGCAAATTATGGACATACCAAACATATAAAGTTTTTACTTTAGACTGCCTTATTAAATCTCTAATCTGTTTTGCTGAGGAATTTATTCTTTCAGGAACCTCCCTTAAATCTCTTTGCAGAAGCCATGCTAAAGCGATATTGAGGTCGCTGGCTTTATTTGCCGGAGCTTCTTGCCTATCTTTTCCTGAAAAGTAGCATTGGGCGAGAACGGCAAATTCTTCTTCTTCATTTATATAAACAAGATCGCATTTTTTATCATCATGCCCGTCAGTGATAGACTCTGCAGCAACTCCATCAATGTCATCGATTCGAAAATGCAGTGCTAATGCAAATAAGGCTAAACCATTATCCCCATATGATTTCAGATCCTCTCTGCTTTCATAGGCCTGTGTCCATGTACTCATGCTTAATCCTTAGTTAAGAAAAACTTAAGATTATCGTTTGCTACTTAAGCAATCAACTGCATTTTTGACCAGCCCCCAGTATTAGATACAACCTTCAGTTAGTAATGTCGGTGGGTTTTTCTTCATGTTTCCCGTTTCGCCAGCCTGCTGCAAATTCAGATGGCGTCTGATAATTCAGCGATGAATGAGGTCTGGACTCGTTATAGTCCTGCCGCCAGTCATTAATGATTTTCCGGGCATGAAGAATATCGCTGAACCCGTGCTCATTCAGTCATTCATCGCGAAATCGTCCGTTAAAGCTCTCAATAGATCCGTTCTGTGTTTGTTTGCCGGGCTGGATTAAGCGTAACTCAACACCATGCTCATCGGCCATTGATCCAGTGCGCGGTAAGTGAGCTCCTGCCCCAAGTCAGTTCTTATCGACGCCGGATAACCTCTAAACAGTACAATGCTGTCCAGAATACGCGTGACCTGAACGCCTGAAATCCCGAATGCGATGGTAATTGTCAGTCACTCCTTCGTGAAGTCGTCCACACAGGTCAGGCACTTGATCCTGCGACCGGTGGCCAGCGCGTCCATAACGAAATCCATCGACCAGGTCAGGTTGGGTGCCGCCGGGCGGAGCAGCGGCAGACGTTCTGTTGCCAGCCCTTTACGACGTCGTCTGCGTTTTACGCTCAGCCCGCTCAGATGATAAAGGCGGTACACGCGCTTGTGATTAACCTGAAAGCCTTCACGGCGCAGTAACTGCCAGATGCGTCGGTAGCCAAAACGCCTGCGCTCCATTGCCAGCTCAGTGATGCGCCCAGATAAATGCGCATCAGCCGCAGGACGCTGAGCCTCATAGCGGCAGGTCGACGCCGGACGCTGAGCGTCATAGCGGCAGGTCGAAAGGGACAAACCTGTGAGTCTGCAGGCACGACGTTGCGACAGACCGGTGGCATCACACATCAACAACACGGCTTCCCGCTTCTGGCCTGTCGTCAGTACTTTCGACCCAGAGCCACCTGAAGTGCCTCCTTATCCGGCATGGCCTCGGCGAGCAGCTTCCTGAGTCTGGCGTTCTCTTCCTCAAGTGACTTCAGGCGGGAGATTTAAGCCGCTTCACCTCAGGAACTTCCATGCCACCAAACTTCTTGCGCAAGGTGTAGAAAGTGGCATCGGAAATGGCGTGCTTACGGCAGAGCTCACGGGCAGAAACCCCGCCTTCCGCTTCGCGAAGAATACTGATGATCGCAAGCTTTTTTGTGTCCTGAAGTCAATCAACTTCAATCTGCATCAAGTTATATTTGGGGATACTGAGGGGGGACCGATAACTATGGCAAAGGTATTCCTGAAATTATGAGTATTGCTCAATCAGAAAGCAGGCCAACGATTTATTGTGAAATAGATTGGGAAGCCCCAAACAATGCTGTTGTCCGGGAGATAAAGTCATGTGCATACTTTGATAAAAAACTTTTTTTATGATAGATGATATTCAATGGGCTAAAAACATAACCATCTCGTAAAAGGACAGGTAAAAAAACATTATCTGGATATCTCTCTTGTAAGGTTGGCACTCTTATTTCAGTCAGAAAAAAAACGCCAAGATCATAATCAAATAAAGAAAGCATAAGTTCTATAGAATCAACCTCTAATATTTTTCTTGGTTTAAACCCAGCCTCTTGAAAGCATACATTTACAATTTCATGAAGACGATAGTTTGATTTAAGTAAAATAAATGGGAAATTTTTGAATTTATCAAGCGTAGTACCATTTTTACATTCTAAAATAACATTGTCCGCATCCCTTCCAAAATATTCAACAAGCAGTTTTCTGGTGACTGCCAGATATAGCCTGTCGTTCATCAATGGAATTGCCTCTAATAATGAATCACTTTCTTTTTTTATGCCTACAAAAAAGTCAAGCTCTCCGGAGATAACCATTTGCTCCATTCTGGCTGAGGTTTCAGTTGTAATATTTATTGTAACATTAGGCCATTTTATAAAAAATCCCGGTAAAAGCATGGGGAGCCAATAACTACCTCTATACGGAGTTACGCCAATATTTAATGTACCTATATTATTCTGTTTTATATCATTTATTCGAGATGATACATTATTACTTTCCATGAGTATTTTTATTGAAGAGTCATAAAGCACTATTCCCGCCTGAGTTAATTTAAGCTGCGGTTTTCTATGAAATAGATCTGTGCCGTAATAATCTTCTAATTTTTTAATATGTATGCTGAGATTTTGCTGTGAGGTGGAGAGTTTTTGGGCAGTTTTGGTAAAGTTTAAATTTTTTGCCAACTCGACAAAATAGCTCAAACTAATGAAATTCATAACAACCTCAATATAACTATATAATAACCACCAATAATTACTCGCTTGTTTATCGTAATCACTGCATGTTAAATCGTTAAGATATGCAATGAATTGTTATTTTTTTGATAAAAATAGACAGCGATTGTATAATAATAAGAAAATTAGATTCGTTGAATTAACCAACTCATGGACATATGATTCAATAATAACTTATAGAAATAGGTGTTACAACTATTTTCCATTTCTAAAATAGCGCTGTTTACCTTAATTAAGGCATAATCTCTGAAGTATAAAAATCGACCACTGATAATGCACTGTGGTCGATCACATCAGATATAAATACAACTAATAATCAAACATTCCAACAGGAGTTTTATTACTTTCTTTTGTATCTATGTAAGTCACAGCGTTATTATAATCAATTAATGGTATTGGCCATGTTGGAACCTTACCCTCATAAATCTCGGCAACGCCCATAGCAGCCATGTAAGAAGCACGAATTGCAGCTTCAACAGTATTTCCACCAATATGAGGAGTGATTAAAATATTATTCAGTTTATACAATGGGTTATTCGGCAGCATTGGCTCATGAGCAATTACATCCAGTCCAGCTCCAGCGATCACGCCATTTTTACATGCTTCTAAGAGATCATCTTCATTTACCAATCCACCTCGAGCTGTATTGATCAGAAAAGCGCTCGATTTCATCATGGCTAACTTTTCTTTGTTAATCATCTTATGAGTCACAGATGTATTCGGTGCATGAAGTGATATATAGTCACTTTCTGTAAAAATTCTGTCGAGATCTCTTACAACCTCGACACCATCAGGGAAATCTTTAGCAGGCTTATATGGATCATAGCACAGAACGTTCATTTCCATAGCAAGACACCGTTTGGCCGTGCGGCTTCCAATATTCCCACATCCAATGATCCCTACTGTTTTTCCGTTTAATGTTGTCATATGAGTTTTTAATTTTGCCGCATAGTAATCTATTGGCAACATTGTACGAAGAGTGGTCACATTACGGCTCATGTATAGCATTAGCATCAACGCTGTTTCAGCAACTGATGTACTATTAGCTACTGGCGCATACAAACATTTGACCCCAAAGTCGCTAGCAGCATCTAGATCCACAGCATCAAATCCAGCGCCATGTCGGACAAGAACCTTTAAATTTGGCGCTGCTGCCTCAAATACTTCACGAGACATTTTTGTCACACGAACAATAATCGCATCAGGCCGATGTAACTTCATATCTGCAATTACGTCCTCTGTTTCAAAGCCTCGACCATCAATTAACGTATGCCCTTGACTTTCAAGCAGATGACGGCCATCTTGTTTCAACTCTTGTGGTAACAGAATTTTCCAACCCATGTTAAAAACCTCATTATTAATATATTACAATATACCAATCAAATTCCAATATGGTAGACCGACAGCAAAGAGCACTGCAACAATAAGGGCAAGTACTATCGTCCCTTTTGTATACCAATCTTTTTGGCTAACATAGCCGTTTCCAAATAAATAAATACTTGCACCGTTTCCGTAGTTACAAAGCAAAGCGCCGTATGCACCCAAGAGGGCTAGCATCAATGACAAAGCCATCATATCTACCTGAGTTGCTTTTGCTAAGGTAAGAATAACCGGGTAAATTGATACAATATAAGCAGCGTTCGAAACGAAAAAATACTTAACTACTAAACTAAGTAATACCAGTATGACTAAAACAAGGGAGCCGCTTATCACAGATAGATCAATGTAGTACTGAAATTGTGACGCAAGCCATGTATAGAACCCACCTTGATTCAGAGCAACGGTTATACTGAAAAATGCACCATACCAGAGGAACATGTTCCAGGCCCCTTTTTCAGCCATTAGGTCATTCCAATCTAATAACCCAAAAATCAACTGCAGGGCTAACCAGATAAAGGCAACGATATATAAACCCATTCCAATTTTATAGCCTATGCTCCATCCCAAAATAGCTAAGATAAAAAGAACTAACATGATCTTTTCGTCTCGTTTCATGGGACCCATTTCAGCAAGCTTTTGCGTAACGATTGGTTTTATATTGCCTAAATCACGTATTTCTGGTGGAAATAACTTATAGACAACAAGAGGGCTTAAAAAAAGAATAAGTAACCCCGGGACTAGCGCTGCTTTAAACCATAAACCCCACGATAACTCTATACCTACCAGTTGATTTACAGTCGATGCGATCACTGCATTGGATGCCATCCCGGTTAAAAAAAGTGCCGCTGTTGACATTGCAATTACATGCTCTAATAACTCAAGGTAAGCACCTAACTTTCTGGGGTCCTTGTCTGGATGAGAACCGAGAGATTCCGCTATCCCTCGAAATATCGGGAAAACAATTGCGGATCGGGATGTATTAGAGCCCGTTGCTGGACTTAATATCAAATCACAGAGCAGCATAACATATCCTAAACCAAGTGAGGAACGTCCAAAGGAGGTATTCCCAAACTTGGATAGTAAAATGTATGCCATACGTTTACCCAGACCATTTTTTCTGAATGAACTACAAGCTAGTAGCACGGCCAGCAAAAACCAAACGCTCTGATTCCCCCAACCTTGAAAAAGCAAATTGGGATCTTTTAAAAAAAATGATCCAATACCTACGATAATCAGGCTAATAATTGGTTCGGAAAAAGGTTTTATGATTAATCCACACATTAGAGAAAGGCACAAACCAACCATATGCCATGTCTCAATATCCAGTCCACTAGGGGACGGAAGTATCCAGATTAGTACAGGGAAAATTACAACTGGAATAAGCTTTGCTATTTTGTACTTCATATTTCGCCTTTCCTGCTTTAATATTATTATTCATATGGCTTTTCAATTATCTCTACATCTTTTTTTTCCAATAAATCGTCTACCCATTGTCGATTGACAGTACCCGCTGCAGAGTTTTCTGCTTTATTTTTATCTTTTTCAGATAATACTATCGCTTTTTCCAGAATAGAATGAGCGTCACCTTTGGGTATTACAATTACGCCATCTCTGTCTCCAAGAATGATATCTCCTGGATTTACAATAATACCACCACATGAAACAGGAACATTAACTTCCCCAGGTCCTTCTTTATATGGGCCAGATGGAGTTGTTCCAGTTGCATAAAGAGGTAATGTTCCTTTTGAAAGGACATCGATATCTCTGACCGGGCCATCAATTACAATCCCTTCTATTTTTTTGAAGCCTTGTAAATAATTAAACATTATTTCACCCATAACAGCCCTACTTCGTTCCTCCTCGTTAGAGATAACAATTACATCGCCTGGTTGTGAAATATTCATGGCTTTATGAAGCATCATATTATCACCGGCTCTGGCTTTAACTGTTAATGCAACACCACACATAATTCTACCGGACGGATTCGACATAAGTTTTATTTGTGGGTTCATTCCACACAATCGCCCCATGCAATCCGCCACATTTGCCGCTGCTATTTTACTGAATGCTTTAACCACTTCTGGATCTGGCAGTGTTCTTTTTGTAAAAACTCTATTACCTACTGACATAGTATGTTCCTTATTAATTCTATTAATTTAGGTATTATTTCCCATGGAGACAAAGTTCTGTTCCAACATGAACAAAGTGGACATCTGCATCCATCATGTCTGCATAGAATAAAATCATCCCCTCTTTACCTTGTGGGATAACTCTCGACTGCCCTGAATGTGCAACAACTAATGCAGTAATCTCTTCAGGTAGTCCGTATTTATGGCAATAATATCCACTTAAAAAACCATGTTGATAGAGTTTACCTGTTAGACTTTTTTTACTAGTTCCAGGTCCACCAACATCCATTTCCATTTCTTCCAATTTACATACATCATGTAAAACTGCTGAAATAATTAAAGTATCTGTATTTATGTCATATCCAAATTTTCTTATCATGTTCCTGGCTATGACCAGAACATTTTCCGTAACACTCTCTGTATGCTTAATCAATCCAACGTTTGGTGCTCTGGTCGCAAATTGAGCTTCCTCAATGTTTTTCCAGGCACTCTTATTTAATGCCTCGATCCATATTTTGCATGTAGCATCTACAAGTGTTTTATCTTTTACTTCTGAGAGTTGCGGGAAGTATTCTTTAATTTTTTCAATGTATATCTCGCTCATTTTACCCCTCACGAGTCAACGTTATTTAATAAGCCATATCGTGTTCATATGTACTATATTGTTTGAAACCAAAAAATGGAAACAACAATTTATTTATTATTGACAACAAAATGTTGTTGGTGCACCACTAAAATATCAACGCATTTCCTTATAATATCTTGAGGCATGAAGTGGATATACATAAATAGTCAATTAAAACACTTCGCATATGAGCGTCACATCACAAAAAAAGCATTCATCAATATAATTGTAAATAAAGTAATTTTAATAAAGTTGGCGTGAATAACATTTGATACGTGAAATTTGGTGATGGCTCTAGATTGACACTATAGATCTGCTGCATGCCTGATTAAGTCTTAACACTCATCAAGTCTCTTCTGCTTTGTGCCTGAACCCGAGATCAGAATCTACAGTGTCACCCCCTCCCTCTTCCTCCCCTTGACAGCCTCCCCCTCCATGCTCTAAAAAGGAAACGATCATTTCCTAATTGGAGATTAGCTATGAAATCCCCTTCCCATACCGGCAGTGCGCAATCCTCTGCGGGCCGACCGCGTGCTTTTAACGAAGCGCAATTTCTGGATGGGGCCATCAGGCTATTTAGAGATCGTGGTTTTAGTGACGTCAGCATCAGCGACATCACCGCAGCGACCAACCTCAGTACCGGTAGCGTTTACAAGGCTTATAAAGACAAACAGGGCGTTTTTGCTATGGCGCTTGAACGGTATGTGTTTCTTCGTGAAGAGCACATAAAAACCCGGCTGGAAAAGGCCACGACCAGCAAAGACAAGCTTGCTGAACTGCTGCGGGATTACGTTGAGCTCAGTCAGGGAAAAGAGGGCAAGCTGGGCTGCATGGTGGTGGCTGGTATTACTAACGTCGACCAGCTTGGCGCTGCAGCCACCAGCCTCGAAAAGCAGCTGGCAACGCGGCGCAGCGACATTGCGGAATTGATCAAAAGCGGAAAGCAAGATAGTTCCATTGCCGCGACCACCAACGAAGCCGCCGCTGCCGAGGTGATTCTGGCGTTGCTTCAGGGAATGCGCGTCATCGGTAAAGCCTCAACCCTCACCGACGATGCTGAGCGTTTTGTGGCTCAGGCATTGAAGGTTCTGGCGTAACGCATGATTGTTGAGGCCGCGCTCGCCGGGGCGATATTGCCGTTGCAGCGGTCTTCATGACTCATCTGGGCCATGCACTTGGTTCACCATTTTAAGCGGCGGATGATTACAACGCGCCATGGCGGCTGTAAGCCGGTAGTGTACTTTTACTTTAGGAAAACCCTATGTCTGCTCTCATGCTCCCTGCTGCACCCGATGGTTTTAGTCACCATTTTTCCCGGATAGAAGGTCTGCGCTTTCATTATGTCACGGGCGGTCGTGAGGATGGCTTTCCGCTGGTGTTGCTGGCCGGCTTTCCTGAAAGCTGGTTTGCATGGCGACATGTCATGCTGCCTCTGGCTGATCAATACCGAATTATCGCCGTTGATTTGCCGGGCCAGGGCGACACCGATAAGCCGCTTTCCGGCTACGACACTCAAACGGTTGCCACGCGGCTGCATGCCTTTATCGATTCACTCGGTTTAGGATCGTACTTTCTTGCCGCACACGACGTCGGTGCCTGGGTAGCCTTTACCTATGCGATGTTATATGGCGAGGAAATACGGGCGCTGACGTTGATGGATGCCGGTATTCCGGGCATATCGTTACCGGATAAACTGCCGTCGGCTTCTGACAAATCCTGGAAAACATGGCACTTTGCCTTCCATGCCGTAGCGGATCTTCCTGAAGCCTTGCTGGCAGGCCGTGAGCGTATTTATCTGGAATGGTTTTTTCGCGAGAAAGCCGCTAACCACAGCTGTTATGGCGAGACTGAACTGAGCGAATATGAGCGCTTGCTTAAAACGCCGGGGGGCTTACGCGCGGGGCTGGCGTTTTACAGAGCGCTGTCTCAGTCGGCCGCGCAAAATGCGGAGCTGGTCAGGCAGGGGCGACTGGTCATGCCGGTACTGGGGCTGTCCGCCGATCAAGGCTCGATTGCAGATATGGCGGCGACGCTGAAAGCCTACGGCGATGATATACACGGCCAGCACATCGCTAATTGTGGGCACTTCCAGCCGGAGGAACAGCCCGAAGCCACTGCCAACGCCCTGGCCGCATTTTTTGACCAGTACAGGCATTAGACCAGTCTCTGTCCATGGATAACAAAACCATTGGTACAGTTTTGCTGGCCGTTCGGTGTGGACAATAAAGGTGAATGCGCCATCCGAACGCCGCGTCCCTTTCCTCTGAGAGCCGCGGAGTATCAAAGGCGCGTTGACGTCAAAAACGTGTCTGAGGATGGAGCATCCCCGGAACACGTTTAGCGGATGCGCCCGCTATCCACTGCAATATCCCCGCCGCCTCTGAATACGATATTCATCATTATTCTGAATAAAAGATTCGCCTGATTTTCCAGTTTCCCGCAGATTACGCGTTACCTGCACCGCAACTCCGGCCTGATCATCGTTAAAATATAAATAAAACGCTTATTGAAAGTTAATAACCAAGCCCGAAATTGTTAATTGCCTGTATATGTCTTCTGAGATAAAGAAGAGAATATCTAATATTTAAGCGTTATTTATAGACAACTCATTATTCAAACCAGCGTTAATGAAAATTTAAATTTAGCCAAAGACAATCCCAAAACCTTGCAATCTTAATCAGTTAGCTCAGGCGCATTTGTGGCACCCTGGTATTCTTACGACGCTTGCTGGCAATTTAACTCTTTAAAAAAACCACTCAGTTTCATGACGGATTTATTTTTCCGGCAATTGATAATGATTATTGAGTTGATTCCCATTTGCATATGGAATTATGATTTCTTTCGCTCAGGGATATATCAACTGGATGACAATCGTTAAAGGATTAATCGTTATGATGCCGTTGAAAAAAATCACTCGCCATATTACCACGAGTTTATTGGTTCCCGCTGTTGGCATGATCTCCCCCGCTCTGGCTGAGTCTGACAGGAATGAAGACAGTGAAGATGTCATGGTGGTAACGGCATCGGCGATTCAACAGCGACTGAAAGATGCCCCTGCATCAATCTCTGTTATCACGGCAGAACAGCTGGAAAGAGACATTGGTAAATCCGCCACGGACCTGGCCGATATTCTTGAACGTGTCGCAGGCGTGACCAAAGCCATTGGCACAGACGTCAGTTCCGGTATTCAACTGCGCGGTATGCCCGCGGCTTATACGCTGTTATTGGTTGACGGCAAACGCATCGGCTCAAGTAACGGTATTAAAAGCACCCAGCAAAACTATTTCGACGATATTAACTGGATCCCCGTTGATGCGATTGAACGCATTGAAGTGGTCAGAGGGCCCATGTCCGCGCTCTATGGTTCGGATGCAATGGGCGGAGTCGTGAATATTATCACAAAGAAAAATAGCGATACCTGGCACGGCGCATTAACGGCAGGCACCCGACGGCCGCAGGATGGCAACCGGGGCAATACCCAGACCTGGACAGGCAGCATCGGTGGTCCGCTGGGCCAGGGATTTGATTTGCGTGTTAACGGTTCGTGGAACAAGCGCGAAGCGGATAAAAGCGAAACCGACGCGTTGCGTTGGGGAAGCGGCCAGGAAGGCCGCAAAAATGAAAATTACGGCGTAGAACTCGGCTGGGATATCACCCCTCATCAGCGCATCGCCGTTTCCACTCAGCAGGGAACCGAGCGAGGTATTCCCGGTGAATCCATGGACGGCAGTGAAATTGCGCTGCGCGGTGTGGATAAACTTGAACGTGAAAATTATGCGCTCGATTATCGCGGTATTTTTGATTTCGGCACAGCAAAGCTGAACGTTTATCAAAATAAATTTAAAAACTGGGTAACCGATATTCCGGTGATTTCTGGCGGTACGGTGACGGGCAGTCAGGATGTGGCGCTGTGGAATCAAGAACGCATTGTTGAAGGCGATATTAACCTGCCATTTGAATTCGGTTTACCACATAACCTGACTGTCGGCGCACAGTGGAAAAAAGAAGAGCTGAACAACCCTCGCTCTGTTGGCGTGGTGGCGGACGCCTCCAGCAGCTATGGCAAACATCACGCTCAGGCCAAAAGTACCGGCCTGTTTGTCGAAGATCAAATCGACCTGCTGGATACTGTTTCACTGACGCTGGGCCTGCGCAAAGATAATACCGATTACGGTAACAGGACAACGCCACGCGCCTATCTGGTTTGGCAGGCCACGGATACGCTGACGTTAAAAGGGGGATATTCAGAAGGTTTTAAAGCACCCAGCGTGCGCCAGGCAAGCAAAGGCTTTATTGAATCCTCCAAAGGCGCTGGATGTAACGGCTATGCCGATTACCACGGCGGCGGCTGTTACACGATGGGCAGCGATAAACTCAAGCCTGAAACGTCACAAAACTGGGAAGTGGGCGCGATCTTCGATTATGAAGGATGGAGCGCGGGGCTGACGTTCTTCGACAGCCGCTTCAAAGACAAAATCGCCTCTGCGCCTGTTGGCTATTTACCCGGTGATACCTCAGGCCACTACTGGCTTGAACGCGTCAATCTCGATAGGGCGCGAACCCAGGGCCTGGAAGGCAATGTGACCCTTCCCCTGATTTCAGAAGAAATGGGCCCCTGGATGAAGCGCCTGTCGCTGAGTAATACGTTCACGCGAATGCTCAAAGCCGAAGATTCTCTGGGCGTGATGCTCGTGACAACGCCAACGCTCGCCACGTGGTCCTCCCTTGACTGGCAGGTCAATGACGACATCAGCCTTTCATTTACCGCAAAATACTACGGAAAGATGCTGGGGCTGAACAGCAGCGCAGACCAGGCGGCGAGAGGCAATACCGCGACGGCACGCATCCGCAATGCCTACATGATTTATGGTCTGTCAGGGCAATACAGGGCAACGAAAAACCTTAAGGTGAATGTCGGGCTGGACAATCTTTTTGATAAAAACCCTGTCTCTGACCATCCATCCTCAAGCGGGGTTTCAGGCAACAACTACGCGGTTCCCGGCCGCACAATGTATGCCTCAATAACGGCGTCATTCTGATCGCCTCACTGATGCTCTCACGCCGCCCCGTCAATGGTGCCGTCACAGGATGATTTATCTGAGCGAGCGTGGGATGGACAGAGAGCAGCCTGAACAGTAACTGGCCCGGCATCACGTTTTATGCATTGCGGCCGCGGCGTGATACAGGCGCGTAGAGCTGGTATTCAGAACTGCATATAACCCAAAACCCATGACCTTATACGGACACTAACCACGCGCAAGGAGAACACATGCGTTTCCCGTTTCTGTCGATTTTATTGCCCCTGGCCTGGGTACTGACGGTTTTGCCTCCGGCATCTGCTGGTGAAGCACCAACGGTCAGGGTCGCGCATCTGCAGGGAACCACGACGTTGCCGCAGCATCCTCAACGCGTGGTGATCCTCAATCCGTCCACGCTGGATATTGCCGATGCATTAGGCATTACACCGGCGGGCGTCCCGCAAGCCGGTTTCACCTATCCGGCGCATCTGGCTAAATATAATGGTCAGGGCTATTTCAATGCCGGAACGCTGTTTGAGCCTGCCTATGAAGCCTTAAGCGCCGCCGCACCGGAGGCGATCTTTGCCGGTGGCAGAGCCCTGGCGGCCTACAACAAACTCAGCGGTATCGCGCCCACCGTTTCTCTGGATATTGACCCGCATGATTTCATGCAAAGCCTGACGCAGCGCACGACGCAACTGGGGGAAATCTTTGGCAAACAGGCGCAGGCAACAGCCGTTTTAACCGCATTTAACGCGCAGATTGCAGACCTTCGCCCCCTCGCCGCCCGGTCGGGAAGTGCCATGATGTTAATGGTTAACGGCGGCAAACTCAGCGCCTATACGCCGCACTCCCGCTTTGGTTTTATTTTTGATGTGCTGCAGTTCAAGCCTGCACTCTCTCTGCCCAATGCCAGCAAACATGGCAATGCTATTTCGCCCGAGTTGATCATGCAGGCGAATCCCGACTGGCTGTTCGTTCTGGACCGTGACAGCGCCATCGGCAGTAAAGAAGGCCTCTCGGCCCGTCAGGTTCTGGATAATCCGCTGGTGCGCCGCACCACCGCATGGAAAAAGCAGCAGATTATCTGGCTGGATTCCGCCTCGCTGTATATTGCCGGCGGGATCCAGAGCTACAGCCTCATGATGAGCCAGATCAAACAGCAACTGCTCGCTGCCAGAGAGCAGCCTGAATGAAATACGGGGCTTATCTCATCGGCCTGGGGCTGCTGTCTGTGCTGGTTATGCTGAGCTTAGTCACGGGCGTGAGCCGTGTGTCATTAATCGACCTGTGGCATGATGCCGAGATGCGGGAAATTCTGTTTGTCAGCCGCTTTCCACGTACCGTCGCGCTGGTGCTTGCCGGTAGCGCGATGAGCGTGGCGGGCCAGATCATGCAGATGCTGACGCAGAACCGCTTTGTTGAGCCCTCTGTGGTGGGTACAACCCAGTCCGCAAGCCTGGGGCTTCTGCTGGTGATGGTCTGGTATCCGGCGGCGTCCGTTATCGTCAAAATGTGCATCGCTTCCCTGTTTGCGCTGGCCGGTACGGTGCTGTTTATGCTGCTCATTCAGCGCATCCGGCAGAAAAGCGCGTTTATTGTGCCGCTGGCTGGCATCATGCTGGGCGCAGTTTTCAGCTCGGTAACGACATTTTTGGGTATGCAGTTTGATATCCTGCAGTCGCTGGGCAGTTGGGAATCCGGTGACTTTTCCAGTGTAATGCAGGGCCGCTATGAGCTGATCTGGATTGTCGGACTGATTACCCTGCTGGCGGCCTTGATTGCCGATCGCTTCACGGTGGCCGGTCTGGGCCAGGACTTCTCGGTTAACGTCGGGCTGAACTATCGCCAGATCCAGTTAACGGGGATGGCGATGATCGCCATTGTCAGCGGCGTGGTGATCGTTGTCGTCGGTGTCCTGCCTTTCCTGGGGTTGGTTGTGCCGAATATTGTCAGCATGATTTTCGGCGATAACCTGCGCCGCACCGTGCCCTGGGTCGCGATGACAGGTGCCATACTGGTTTTGAGCTGCGATATCCTGGGGCGGCTGATTATTTATCCCTTTGAAGTCCCGGTCAGTGCTTTACTCGGCGTACTGGGCGCGGCGGTTTTTCTGGTGCTGATTATCAAAGGAAGGCGCTATGGCAACTGATCTGTCACCGCTGTCCCGCTCCCTGAAAAACGTCTCCTCGCCCGTCTGGCGAATCAGCCTGTTAGCCCTGCTTGCGGTCATTGTTTCCCTTGTCTTTATGACCTTGCATCTGCAGGGAAACATCAGCTACGTATTAAAACATCGGGGGCAGATTTTATTCACCATCGTGCTGGTCGCCTTTGCATCCGGCATCAGTACGTTGCTTTTTCAAACCATCACGCAAAATCGCATTTTGTCGCCCTCGGTCATGGGCCTTGAGTCGCTTTTTGTGTTTATCCAAACCCTGCTGGTGTTTTTTGTTCAGCTTTCGCAACTGAGCCAGGTGGGAAGTATAGTGCCGTTTCTTGGCGAAACGGCACTGTTGATGATCTTTGCCACGCTGCTCTATCGCTGGCTATTTAACCGCAGTGGGCTGGATCTTCACCGGGTACTGTTAACGGGCCTGGTGTTTGGCACCCTCTTTCGCAGCCTTTCGGGTCTGATGCAGCGTTTACTCTCCCCTGGCGAATTCGCCGTGCTGCAAAGCCGGATGTTTGCCACCTTTACCCATGCTGACCCGGCAGTGCTGGCCCTTTCGGCCGTGCTGATTGCTGCAATCACGATTATCGTCTGGCGCATACGGCACCGCCTGGACGTTATTGCGTTAGGGCGCAATAGCGCGACAGCGCTTGGTGTCCCTTTTCAGCGTTATGTCACCGGCCTGTTGCTGTTGGTTTCGCTCCTGGTGGCAATTTCAACTGCGCTGGTCGGGCCGATGACATTTCTGGGGCTATTGGTGGTCAACCTTGCCTGGCCCGTGGTGGGATCGTGGCGTCATCGCTACCTGCTACCGGGTACGGTGCTGATTGGCATCATCATGCTGACGGGCGGACAGTTAATCCTGGAGCAGGTGTTTAACATGGCGGGAACGCTGTCCGTCATTATTGAATTTTTAGGCGGTGGACTGTTTATTTACCTGATTCTGAAAAAGGTGGCGACGTGATTGAAGTTGTGAATGTGAATAAGGCATACGGCCCGTTATCTGTCCTTAAAAACATCAACGAAACCCTGCCCTCATCGGGCATTACCTCAATCATCGGGCCCAATGGGGCAGGCAAATCAACCTTGCTGTCGGTGATTAGCCGACTGTTGAAGCCCGACAGCGGTGAGGTCAGAATCGATTCGCTCATCGTCAATGAAGCGCACAGCGAGAAGCTGGCGCGAATTATGTCGGTACTGCGGCAGGAAAATCAGGTCACCAGCCGGCTCTCGGTGTACGATCTGGTGAGTTTCGGTCGCTATCCCTATTCCAAAGGGCGCATCACGGAAAACGATAAGCATCATATCCATCAGGCACTGTATTTTCTGGATTTGCTCCCGCTTGCTGAACGTTATCTTGATGAACTCTCGGGAGGCCAGCGACAGCGCGCTTTTGTCGCGATGGTGCTGTGTCAAAATACAAAATACGTGCTGCTGGATGAGCCGCTGAATAATCTGGATATGAAACACAGCGTGACCATGATGAAGCAGCTACGGCGCGCCGCTGACGAGCTGGGAAAATCCATCATCCTGGTTATCCATGATATTAACTTCGCCTCGACGTATTCAGACCATATTATCGCTATGAAGAACGGTGCGGTTTTTTTCTGCGGCTCGCCGGCTGATATGATGAAACCCGATCTTATTGAGCGCCTTTTTGAAATACCTGTCGTGGTTGAAACCGTGGCGGGACAGCACATTGCGGTCTACTACCGTTAACCTTGCGCCCCGGGCAAAACGCCGATGGTTATGCCATCGGCGCTTTCAGTCAACCTGCGGGCCAACGCGCGCATATAGAGCCTGTGGCTGTATTTATGCACGCGTTCAGCAACAGGTTTTTTACGCGTTGTGTGCGTAAACAACATCACAGAACGCTTTTCTCGCGCCGAGTTGAGCGGAAAGTCTGGCTGCGGACTCTCGCATCAGTTCCCCCAATCCCGCCTCTTTGCGATCCAGCGTTAACCGTGACGATGGGCCGGTTAACGCCAGGGCTGCGGCTAACTTATCCCCTTCGCCAAACACCGGGATGGCAAAGGCGGCAGTATGGGGATCGCGCGCACCCGAGGTATAGAGCGGTAAATCCGCTGCGTCATCAAACAAGGTTTCGCCCATCCCCCAGTGACGCAGCACCTGACCAATGGCGGAGTTGTCCAGCGGATACAGCGAGCCCGGCAGTCGCGTATGCCGTAAGCCATCTGAGGATTCGGCACGAAAGACACAAAGACGCTGGCCGCTATCAATCACATACCAGCTGGCACTTTCCTTTGTGGCTGAGGCCAGCGTTTGCAGTTCGGGCTGAACCACGCTGGCCAGATGAAACGACTGTTCATAGAGCTTGCCCAGATAAAGCAGCCTTGGCCCCAGGGTGTAAATGCCGTTATCCCTTCTGACCACGTAACTCATGCGTTCCAGCGAATTCATCAGTCGATAAACGGTGGTTTTGTGGTAGCCCGAAAGCTGCGACAGCGTCGTCAGGGACAGGCTTTCTTCGCCTGGCTTAAAACAATCCAGCAAGGCCAGCGCCTTCTCTACCGCATTAACGCCTTCGTTTCCCATTTCGCTTCTCCTGATTTTTGCTGGCACCGAGTGTACCCGAAACTGTGAGTCACATCTTGTTTACATCACAAACAAGCTCGCAACACTGGCGCCGTGGTCAGTGTCACCGATATAGTTATTTCATTATGTACAACACAGTTTTACCCTGTAAAACACGCAACCTGTGAGGTGACCCATGTCCGCGAACGAAAAACCGATGATCAACCGAGACGTTACGCGAGTCAGCAGTGATTATGTCAGACGTGCCGCTGAATTTCAGGCCGCGATTATTGCGGATGTCGCGGGCAGACGCGGCACGCTGCATGGCCGTATCAAACCACTGGGCACACATATGAAAGTGGCCGGGCCGGCGGTGACAGTGGAAGTGCGCCCGGGTGATAACCTGGCGATCCATGCTGCGCTGGCGGTGGCCAAACCCGGCGATGTCATCGTCGTGGATGGCAAGGGCGATATCAGCTGCGCGCTGTTAGGCGAGATCATGGCAACCCAGGCCGAAGCATCCGGCATTGCCGGGATTATCATCGATGGTGCGGTCAGGGATGCGGACGCACTGAGCACGCATACCTATCCCGTTTTCTCGGCCGGGCTCAATCCCTGTGGCCCGACGAAGTTCATTCCCGGTCGCGTGAATTACCCGGTTTCTGTTGCCGGCGCCACGATTAACGCGGGCGATCTGGTGGTGGGTGATATCGATGGCGTGGTGGTGGTGCCACGCGATGAAGTAGAAGTGGTATTGGAGCTCGCGGCGAAAAAACTGGATATGGAAACCCGCCGTATTGCGGCGATCAAAGCCGGTGACAAAAGGCCGGGCTGGTTGAACGGTGCCCTGCGTGCAGCGGGCATGTTAGCGGAAGGGGAGGAACTGTGATGCGTAAAAAGGACACAGTCATCATTACCGGCGCAGACATCGCTCCCGCCGCGCTCGCGATGCTGGAGGATTATGAGGTGGTCTTTGCGGGCACTAAGCCGTCAGAAGACGATCTTGTTGCGCTTTGTGAGCAGCACAATCCGGTCGGGATTGTGGTGCGCTATGGAAAAATTAACGCCCGCATCATGGATGCAGCGCCTGCCCTGCGCGTGATCTCCAAGCATGGCAGCGGCATTGACGTTATCGATCAAACGGCGGCGGCCGAACGAAACATCAGCGTCCAGTCTGCGCCCGGTGCCAATGCGGCAGCGGTGGCAGAACATACCTGGGCCATGATTCTGGCCTGCACCAAATCCCTGATCCCGCTGGATCGCCGGATGCGTGACGGCTACTGGGATAAATCCACCCACAAGTCGCTTGAACTTGAAGGCCGGACGCTTGGGCTGGTTGGGCTGGGGGCGATAGGCGGCCGGGTGGCGGACATTGGTCGGGTGTTTGGCATGCAGGTGATAGCTTACGATCCCTGGGCGAAAACGCTGCCCGCAGGCTGTGAGCAGGTGGACGATTTAGCCACGCTGTATGCGCGCGCAGATATTGTGTCACTGCACTGTCCGCTGACCGCGCAAAACAGCAAGATGATCAATGACCAGGCCCTGGCACAGTTCAAACCCGGCGCCGTGCTGGTGAATACCGCGCGCGGTGGACTGATTGATGATGATGCCCTGATTCGTGCCCTTAACAGCGGCAGACTCAGCGGCGCGGCGCTGGACAGCTTTACCGTTGAGCCGCTGACTGCGCCGCACATCTGGCAGAAGGTGGAAAACGTCATCATTACGCCGCATATCGGCGGTGTGAGTGATAATTCTTACGTGAAAATGGGCACGGCCTCCGTAACCAATCTGCTTAAAGTATTAGCGCAAAAGGAAGCCACCGTATGATGTGCCTGACCACACCGGAGGTCAGGCAGACATCGGTTTTTACCCGGTTGCCCGACCGCTTCCGCGCACCTGACCGTCACAATGCCTGGGCCACCGCGAATCGCGGCGGCCAGCTTACCGACTCTTTTCTTGAAGGGCCGGTCTGGCATCCCTCGGGCTGTCTTTACCTGACCGACATTCCCTATGGCCGGATATTCCGCGTTGATATGGCAGGCAACTGGGACATCATCGTGCAATACGATGGCGAACCCAACGGCATGAAACTTGTCGGTCCGGAGACGCTTCTGATTACGGATTATCGTCACGGGTTAATGAAGCTCTGTCTCAAAACGCAAAAAATCACACCGTGGCTGTCGCGCCGTAACAGCGAGAGTTTTCGCGGCGTGAACGATTTAACGCCCGACAGCCGGGGGAACCTCTATTTCACCGATCAGGGGCAAACCGGGCTGCACGATCCCACAGGACGGGTTTATCGGCTCAGCGAGGACGGAAGGCTGGATATCCTGCTGGATAACTGCCCAAGCCCAAACGGGCTGGTGCTGTCGCCAGACGAAAAAGTGCTGTATGTCGCAATGACGCGCGGCAATGCGATCTGGCGCGTGCCGCTTCAGCGCGATGGTTCAGTCAGCAAGGTCGGTCAGTATTTTACCTCGCACGGTCCCAGCGGTCCCGATGGATTAGCCATGAACGCGCACGGCGAGCTGCTGATTGCCAACCCTGGCCTGGGCCGCGTCTGGCTGCTGAACGATCTGGCTGAGCCCGCAGAAATTCTCACCAGTCCCGCCGGACGCTCCACCACCAATCTCTGTTTTGGTGGCGAAAATTTACAGCAGCTGTTTATTACCGAATCGGTCAGCGGCAGCATTCTTACCTGTTCAATGAAAACACCAGGCCATCCACTGCCCTTCCTGTCCACCGATTTTCTCTGAGAACAACACTGCGTTTTCTGAACGCAGCGGAGGCAACCATGAATCTGCATTCTGTAAGCACTGGCTCACCTGTTGAGCCAGCAGCCGTGTCTGCATCCCATGAAGACATGAATCAAACTGATTTTGAACAAAGCGAACGGGCGGCGGCTAAAGCGTTCCGCCGTATCCTGCCTTTTATTTTCATCTGCTACGTGGTCAGTTATCTGGATCGCACCAATGTCAGCTTCGCCGCACTGGGCATGAACGCCGATCTGGGCATTACGGCTGAGCAGTTCGGGTTTGGTGCCGGGATGTTTTTCATCGGCTATTTTCTGTTTGAGGTGCCCAGTAACCTGATTATGCAAAAAGTGGGGGCTCGTATCTGGATCGCCCGCATCATGATCTCATGGGGCATCATCTCCATGGCGACCGCCTTCGTTACCGGGCCGGTCAGCTTTGCCTTTGCCCGTTTTTGCCTGGGCGTGGCTGAAGCAGGCTTTACACCGGGTATTTATCTGTTCTTCACCTACTGGTTTCCCGGAAGCTGGCGCGCAAAAATCACGGCGGCATTTTTAGTCGGCATCCCCGTGGCCAATATCATCGGCGCGCCCTTATCCGGCATGTTGATGCAAATCACCGGGCATGAGCACATTCGTAACTGGCAATGGTTGCTGCTGCTGGAAGGGTTTCCGGCCGTTATCCTCGGCGTCCTGTGCCTGTTCTTCCTCAACGATCGCCCGGCAAAGGCCAACTGGCTGAGCGAGGCGGAAAAAACGTTGCTGAGCCGACGACTGGCAAACGAGCAGCAGCAAATTGAAAGGGCGCACGGTGCCAGCCTGCGTGACGCGCTGCGCAATCCCCTGCTTTACCTGCTGGCTTTCATTAATTTTTGCGGCATTGTCGGTTCTATCGGCGTGGGCCTGTGGATGCCGCAGATCATCAAGCAGATTGGCGTGAGCCATACCGCCACGGGTTTTCTGACCGCGCTACCTTATATTTGTGGTGCCTTCAGCATGCTGTTCTGGGCGCAGCGGGCCAATGCCTCCGGCCACCGCATTCGCTGGATCAGCGCTGCGCTGGTTATCGCCGCCATCGCGCTGGCCTGCAGCGCCGTCGTGAATGAGCCGGTGGTGAAGATGCTTGCGCTCTGTTTTACCGTCAGCGGCATTCTGGCTTTTCAGGCGTCATTCTGGGCACTGCCTTCGGGTTTTCTCACAGGAAGCGCGGCCGCAGGCGGATTAGCCATGATTGTTTCTGTCGGCAATCTGGGGGGATTTGTCGGGCCTTCGCTTATTGGCTATGTGCGTCAGACAAGCGGGGGTTTTATGTGGGCGCTGCTGGCAGTTTCCGCCGTGTTGCTGATTGGCGCGTTTACCGTAGCGTTAATCAAAGATCCTTACCGCAAAGCATAGTCATCCCCTCCCCTGAGGCGCTCCGGCGCCTTTACCTTTTCCTGTTAAGCCTTATTCCGCCATTTCATCGGCTACAAAAAAAGCGCCCGCAGGCGCTTTACTGGTTTTTCAGGTTGAACCCACTATTTGCTTGCCGGTGATAGGCTCTGATCAACCTCGATTTTTGCGGCGCTTTTGCGGCCCATGATCAGCACCGCGATACCGCCCGCCGCGCAGAGTACCGCCAGTGGCACCATCGCCAGCGCATGGCTGCCGGTTTGCTCATTGATAATGCCGTAGACGTTGACCATCAGACCACCACCAATCAGATTCGCCATTGCGCCGATAGCCGCTAAGCCCGCCGCTGCGGTGGTAGAAGACATCCAGCCGGACGCCAGCGCCCAGAACGGGCCTTTCATGGAATAAGCACCAATCAGAACCAGCGACAGAATCACCACGCTTCCCGCCAGCGACTGCGTAAGGAAGGCAGAGAGCAGCCCACCCGCGATCAGGAAAAGCGTTAACGCGGTATGCCAGCGGCGTTCGCCCGTGCGGTCAGAGCTACGTCCCCAGACAATCATCAACACCGACGCCAGGCCATAAGGAATCGCGTTGACCAGCCCGGTGGTGAAGTTGTCGAGTCCAAACGACTTAAGCAACTGCGGCGACCAGACGCTCAATGTAGAACCGGCAGCCGAAGCCCCTGCGTAAATCAGCGCCATCACCCAGATATGTTTGTGACGCAGGAGCTGCCACAACGAAATATGCCCAATCACTTTACGTTTTGCGTTCTCTTCAGCCAGCGTGGTGCTGAGCCAGTTGCGCTGATCTTCGGTTAACCAGGTCGCATTTTCAGGGCGATTGCTTAACAGGAAAAAGGCGGCGACGCCTAAAAGCACGGCTGGAATGCCTTCTAAAATAAACAGCCAGTGCCAGCCGCGTAACCCGAACCAGCCATCCAGCGAGAGTATTGCGCCCGAGATCGGTGAACCAATGAAGTTTGCCGCCGGAATGGCCACCATAAACGTCGCGATGACGCGGGCGCGGTACTTACCGGGGATCCAGTAGGTCAAATACAGGATAACGCCGGGAAAAAACCCCGCCTCGGCAGCACCCAGCAAGAAGCGCAGGAAATAGAGCATTTCAGCGCTTGAAACAAAGGCGGTGCAGACGGACACGATGCCCCACGTCACCATAATGCGAGATATCCAAATCTTTGCGCCAATCTTTTGCATCGCTAAGTTGCTGGGCACTTCGAACAGAAAATAGCCGACGAAAAATAGACTGCTTGCCAGACCAAATACCGCTTTGGACAGGCCGAGATCCTCGTTCATTTGCAACGCCGCCATTCCGATGTTGCCGCGGTCAATGATAGCGATCAGATAGCAGACGATCAGGAAGGGGAGAATCCGTCTTATCACGCGTTTTACGGTCTGCTGTTCGATATCGGAGGTTAATGCGCCATTCGGCATCTTGTCAGACATGGTGTTCCTCGCAGAATTGTCATGGTTTTACGCCTGGATATATCTCTTGTTTTACTCTGTAAAACCGTGGTGTACAAAGTACACTCATTATCTAGTCAAACTTTTTCCGCCGCAGGTAAATGTTATGAGGTTGTGTTATTTGTCACAAAAAGGTATCAGCATAAGCGGCGATATGTGACGCTGGAGGAGTTTTTACGCTTTTAAACGGGAGCGATGTTGGGGAAATGCGACAGTCAAAATATCAGCAGAGACCGGCAAGGCTGGCGTTAGGCAGAGTCGCCTGATGGATGATGTGGCAGCGTCGGCTGCCGACGAGACAGAGGCCAGCCGCAAAATGGCAGGCAAGCTGAGGCAACAGAATCGCGCAGCCTCAAGCCGCCTGAGGGACGTTATGCTGTTAAGGACGGGCTGTTAACGATGCGCCTTTGGATGCGATCACGTCCTGATACCAGAAGAAGCTTTTCTTGCGACTGCGTGCCAGGGTGCCTGCCCCGGAAGCGAAGACGCGTGGCACAATGCACCAGACTGACGATGTTCTCTTTGCCGCCGACGTGGCTGAGAATATCCCTGGCCAACGGTTGATATTTCATGTTGATGTCCTCAGAGCGATGCCGCTGGCATCCGTTAAAAATAAAAAAACCTGAGAACGGCCCCCTTGTGTGTCATGGGCCGCGCTCAGGTTTTGCCTGCGCAATGCAGTTACAATCCTGTGTTAATCAGGCTTAATGCGCCTCTTTTCTTACCCGTTCGATATGAATGGCAAGAAACACAATCTCTTCTGTTGTCAGCTCACGCTGATAGTTTTGCTGTAGATACTGTGAAACCTTTTCAGCGCATTTCCAGGCTTTCGCATAGTTGTCTTTTACGGCTGAATGCAGTGAAACATCATCATCTTCCACCACGGTGCGCGTTAACATGCGCTGCGCAAAAAACTTCAGATGCGTAACAAAACGCTGATAGCTGAGCGATTCCTCCTGATACTCCAGCCTCAGTTGATATTTCACCAACTGCAGGATTTCCTGCATAACCCGGGTGACGTGCATCACTTCAGGCATTTCACTGTTAAGTTGCGCCGTGACCAGGTGCAACGCGATAAAACCCGCCTCGTCCTCGTCCAACTCGGTTTGAAGACGACGGGCAATGATTTGCCTGGCCTCCTGCCCTAGCGCAAACTCTTTGGGATAAAGACGTTTGATATCCCACAGCAGCACATTTTTTATCGCCAGCCCTTTCTTCTGCCGCTCAATCGCAAAGTAGCAGTGATCGGTCAGGGTGATGTACAAACTTTCCTGCAATTTTCCCAGACATTCTGTTGCCCGTTCGATAATGCGATCGCAGGTCGTCATGACCTCCAGCGGGATCTGGTTGAGCAGTTCCCCCAGGCGGTGAACCAGCTCATCGTTTTGCAACGCAAACACCTTTTCGACGCGCTGTTTATCCAGTTCTTCACCGACCCGTTTCTGAAAGGCCAGCCCCCGGCCCATAACAACCTGCTCACGTCCGTGCTCATCCAGAACAACCACCACATTGTTATTAAGTATTTTGGCGATTTTCATCAGAACCCCAGAAACAAAAAAACCCGACTTCCGGCACAGGCCAGGAAATCAGGTTTTGCCTGCCGCAGCAGTAACAATTTAAAAAAGGCATCTTATCAGTTTCATTTTGCGCCTCAATACACCGCCACTAAAAACGTTATGTCGCGCGAAGGTCTCTTCATGTTTTCACTGCACGCGAGCGCAGACAGGCGAAAATACACCCAGGATAAGGCGCGAATCGATGACCTGACCGACACTGACAGCGTTTTGTGTTGAGAGCGCCTTCAGTGCACGCGTCGAACGTGCCTGGTCAACGCATTCACGGTCATCCGGTAATCACCCGACAGCTGGATTATCCTCCATGCGCCGCCATTTGCTTTCAGGTGACAGCACTCCGTTCAGAGGCGCAGGTGTTCACTGATAACAGGTTTCGCGATATCCAAAACAGTGTTAAGCATCAGGCATTCCGAGATTCACGCTATTACTATCGCGAGGAAAAAAAATTCGCACCCTAACGATTAAAAATGCCTGATAAATAATAATGTGAAATATATTAAAGGGTAACAAAGCCCTGCAAATAACCAATCGGCATTGCATAAAATCCCTGTGGCTGATAAGAAATGAAAAAAACGGAGTGATGATTCAACAATGAAATATAACGCTTTGATAGCGGCCCTGTTTATTACGATCAGTGCACCCTCTTTGGCTGCTATCAACAGAGTCGTTGACGTCAAACGCCCGCCAAATACGGTTAAATCCGTAAAGGTGTTTTTTACCGGCGCGGTTACGCTCAATAAAGTGATGTCGCTATCATCCGTGCTCGACGAGATCGGCCAGAATTATAAATCAGCCACGCAGGTGCTGCTCTATATCAGCAGCCCCGGTGGTGACATTGATGCCGGAAAAATTGGTTATCAGGTCGTTAAAAACTCCCCCATTCCCGTTACGACCGTGAACGCCTCCTCCGTCGAGTCCTCGGCCACGATGATCTACTGCGGCGCACAAAAGAGGCAGGTTATGGGTGACAGCATTTTCTTATTGCATGCGCCAACCGTTGGAAACGCGCCGCGTAGCAATGTCAGTGAAAATATGCTGGACGAGAAAACCGAATTTACCAGCAGATACCGGAACGTGATAAAAACGATTTATCAGTCCTGCACCCACCTCACTGACGAGCAGATTGAAAAGATCACCTACAGTGAAGATAACCATAAGCTGCTGGACAACA
Organism: Pantoea ananatis LMG 2665; assembly: GCF_000710035.2. Classification (GTDB taxonomy): domain Bacteria; phylum Pseudomonadota; class Gammaproteobacteria; order Enterobacterales; family Enterobacteriaceae; genus Pantoea; species Pantoea ananatis. The sequence goes on from NZ_JMJJ01000005.1 coordinate 1,134,728, forward strand.
AGCAGGCATTAGCCACGGGCATCGCCACAGGCGAAATGACCGATTTTCAGCCTGCTGATGCCGCGTATTATATTCATGATAATGACTAAAGGATGATGAAGAGGGGCAGAGCCTGCAAGTCAGACAAGGTTCGAGCCGTTGGATGATAACACCGCTCACTTACCCGTGCTGTGCTGGGGTTTTGTTGAAAAGGGCGCATAGCGTATGCACCCTTTTTTGACCGACGACAAGCAGGTTTTCGCCTCTTATGACAAGGCTTACATGCCCACTTTATCTATCTGTCACCACTCAACACAGATTTTGCCCAGATGCGAGCCGCTCTGCTGCCAGGCGAAGGCCTCGGCAATATCGTCATATTTAAACGTCCGGTCAATAACCGGCTTCTGGTTCATGCTTTCCAGCGCCTTCACGTAGTCAATCTGGTCCTGACGACTGGCAACGATCACGCCTTTAATGGTGACCTGCTTCGCCAGAACAGACAGAATGGACAGCGTTGCTTCATCGCCGGAAATGATACCGATTTGGGTGATGTGCCCACCGATTTTGACCGCTTTCAGTGACTCGCCCAGCGTCGCCGGGCCGCCCACCTCAACAACATGATCCACGCCCACGCCGTTGGTCAGTGCGAGGACGCTATCGCCCCAGTTCGGAGTGGTGCGGTAGTTGATGGTTTCATCGGCCCCCAGCGCTTTAACGTGCTTAAGCTTTTCATCTGATGAGGAGGTGGCGATCACCCTGGCACCCATCGCTTTGGCGATCTGTAGGGCGGCAATGGACACGCCGCCCGTGCCCTGCACCAGCACCGTGTCGTTGGCCTGCAGTTTGCCTTCAGTGATCAGGGCGCGCCAGGCTGTCAGGCCAGATGTGGTGATCGTGGCCGACTCGGTGTGCGTCCAGCCTTTCGGTGCATGGGTAAAGGCATTCTCCGAACGCACGACATACTCACTGGCCATGCCATCAATGCCGTCGCCCGGCGTATGGGCAAAGCCCCCCACTTCTGCGGAAGGTTTGCCAGACAGCCAGACGGGGAAGAAGGTTGACACAACGCTGTCGCCCACGCGGAAATCCTTAACGCCTTCGCCGACGGCTTCTACCACGCCTGCGCCATCAGACAGCAGGATGCGGCCGTCTTCGGTTGGAAACTGTCCGGTCGCCACAATCAGATCGTGAAAATTCAGGGAGCCGGCTTTGATAGCGACCCGAATCTCACCTTTGCCCGGTTGGCCCGGATCGGCGATGTCCGACACATGGATATTGTTGAGTCCGCCTGGTGCTTTAAGGGTAAGTGCTTTCATGCTTTTCTCCGTTAAAAGAGGGATGTCTTAATCAGCAGTTGCTAAACATAGACCATATGTGCATTTTATTAAATACGGTCATTTAGGTGATATAGGTACATTTTGGATACTGTAAAAAACCCAAGATATGAAAATTACGATGCGGTGGCCTGCCCGGTTGAAGCCACGCTGGAACTGATTGGCGGCAAGGGTAAAGGGATGATTCTTTACCACCTGCAAAACGAAACGCTGCGGTTTAATGCGCTAAGAAGACGGCTGGGTGATATCACGCCGCGGGTACTCACGCGGCAACTTCGGGAACTGGAAAACGTCGGGTTAATTCATCGCGAAGTGTATGCTGAAGTTCCGCCGAAGGTGGAGTACAGCATGACCGAAGAAGGCGCTTCGCTTGCGCCCTTGCTTGGGCTGTTAAAGCAGTGGGGAGAGCAACACGCGCTGGCCTTATTAGGCAAAAAAAAACCCGCCGTTGTGCCGGAAACGTCCGAGGCTGAAGCACAATGAATGGCCGTGCGCGGTGCCCCCAAAACCTGTTATGACTGATCCTGGACAGGTTCCTCCGCAGGATATCATGGGGAGGAACCTGAAACGCCGGTGGTGAGGTTCAGTCGTTCAGTACGTTTCCATCTGCCACATCACAAGGTGGCCCGCAGCAACCGATGACCGGTTTTCTGTGCTGTCTCGCCATTGCTTATTTCTCAAGCACAGAAGCAACCGACTCACAGTTCACCGGCATCCTGTGCTCTGCCACGGAGACAACACAAAATCCGGCCGCATCTTTGCTATAATGTGCCGCCACACTGAAACGATTGTGGCGTTTAATCTCCTCAACCGGCGGGATTGAGCCAGGCACACCACCCACTGCGGTTTGCAAGCCTACTGTCCAGGGCTGGGTAAACAGATTGTCGTTAACGCTAACCGGCCCGTCGGTCGGTACACCTCGAATATAAACACTGCCTCGGTTTGACGTCCCGTAGCGGCCATAATCAAACAGATTATTGTTTATGATGATGTTTTTCCCGCCGTGGCCCTGCGCGCCCTTGTGCATATCAAACTGATGGTAAGCGCCCCGTGCTCCGCCATTGAGCACAAGGTTGTTATAAGCGTGATAGCCCTCACCGTCATCGCCTTTTCCGGCAATAGCATGACGATTAGCGTTAAAGGTATTGCAGTAGATATCGGCCTGAGCATGGCCATTTTGTACCACCACACCGTAGCCCAGTTGGGTACGGATATTATCGTGGATAACGTTGTGATGAATTTTATTGTCGACGGACGTTTTTACGCTAATCCCGGCCCACGGCCAGTGATAAATCTCATTGTTGTCGATATCAATATGATCGGTGCCAGGTAAAAACTGGATGCCAATCGTTTTATTCGGCGTGTCCGGTTGTCCAGAGGGGCCTTCAATACGCAGCCCGGTTATCCTTGCTTTAGCCTCAACAACATACACAGGATATTGATTAAGTCCGTCATTGAGCCATGGCGTTTGTAATAAAGCGCCCCGACTGCCTTTTTCACCACGATTGCTAAAAAGCGTCTGCCCGGCTTTAATGCGCAATGCCTGTGGCTGATTCGGCACCGTGATGGTGACATCACCCGGAACATAGATGAAGGGATGATTGCTGTCGACAGCCTGTTTCAACGCATCGAAAGTGCGGACAGTAACATAGTGGGCGACGTTATCCGGCGTAAGACGATCCTGATACTGCGCCCCACCTCCAATGACATCGCAACTGCCCACCGCGCTAATGGCAGAGCCGGATATCAGTAACAGGCCCGCTATGGCTATTTTCATTTTGGTCATCTCCTGTCGACGCCCGATACAGGCCAGGCTGTCATGTACGCCGTTTTGCAGGGCAGCGATCGCCCTGCCATGCTTTATTCAATGGTGCTGTCTACGACCGCCTGCGCTTGTGCAAACAGTTGCTCATAATGCGAGAGGCTGTCATCAATCGTCTCCTCAACACCCAAGGTGTTATAGAGGAAATGAACCTCCACGTCAGCGTTCTCCAGGTAACCCGCCACGCCCATTGTGTAATCCGTGATGTTTTTCTCCCAGCCATATTTAATAAAGGTTTGCTGAGAACCGCCGACCAGTGCCAGCCAGCGTACTTTTTTATTTTTTAACGCGCTGTTTTCACCGTAGGCCAGACCGTAGTTCCATACGCGTTCCAGATAGCCTTTGAGCATGGCGGGATAGCTGTACCACCACAGTGGAAAGACAAAAATGATCGCATCACGATCGTCAAGCTCACTGAACAGACGATGCACCTCCGGTGAGTAGCGCTTAGCCGGATTTTGCCACTCGGGTTCGTCCTCTTCCCGCATCGCCGGATCAAAGCCACTACGGTAGAGATCCAGCGTCTTAACATGTGCGCCCCGCTGCTCTGCCCGGTGGCGCAGGCTTTCCACCATCTGTGCGGTGAGTGAATCGGCACGGGGATGTGACCAGACGATATACAGGTTTGTTGATTTCATCTTTCACCTCATCTTGTGTTGAGGCATTCACATTACGCTCGCCACATTAGTGTGTGAAACGTATGATTTGAGATGGGTTAATGAGAGATTTTCACCAATGAAACTGAACGTCTATGACTTTGCGACCTTTATCGCGGTTTCACGCCACAAAAGTTTTCGCGCGGCCGGTGACGAGCTTGGCCTGTCGCCCTCGGCGGTCAGCCACGCAATAAAGCAACTTGAGCAGCGGCTGAAAATCCGGCTGTTCAATCGCACAACGCGTAGCGTTGCCCTGACAGAAGCCGGAGCAAATCTGTATGAGCGTTTGCGCCCGGCCTTTGATGAAATCAATGTGATACTCGATGAGGCTAACTGTTTTCGTCAGACGCCCATGGGCTCGCTAAAAATTAACTCATCGCGTCTTGCCTCGCGCATGGTGTTAATCCCACTGGTGGCAACATTCAGTCGGCTTTATCCGGATATCCGTGTGGAAATCACAACGGAAGACCGGCTGGTCGATATCGTGAAAGAGGGATTTGACGCGGGTATTCGCCTCAGCAGCAGGCTTGAAAAAGATATGATCGCGCTTCCCGTTGGGCCCAAAATCAGGTTGGTTGTGGTGGCAACCCCGGACTATTTCGCCCGCCATGCACCGCCTGAACACCCACGTGACATCATGAATCATCAGTGCGTGATGTTCCGTCACGGCAGCGGTCGCATTTATCAATGGGAATTCAGCGGCCCGGAAGGCAGGCTTGAGATACTTCCGACCGGTAATATCCTGCTGGACGATATGGACGCTCAACGTGATGCCGTGCTGTGCGGTGCCGGACTAGGCTACCTCTATCACGAACAGGTAAAAGATGAACTGGCAGCTGGCCGTCTGGTTCCGGTACTGGAAGCGTGGTTACCAGAGCAGCCCAGCCTGCAGTTTTACTATCCTAATCGCCACTATATGTCATCGGCGTTAAGGGCATTTATTGACCACATCAAAGCCGCTTCGCCAGCCGCGGTTAGCTGTTAAGATCGTACTCTTTCAACTTACGCCACAGGGTGGTCGGGCTGATGCCAAGGATGGCTGCCGCCCTGACCTTATCCCCTTGAGTTTGGGTGATGATACGCGTGATAATTATCACGAATAAAAAACGGGAGCTTTTCAAAAAGAAAAGAGAGATTGATTAACCATTTCATTCTGAAAGTGAAGATGTGAGGCAGTTAACGGTGAATGGATGTTGAGAAACTCAACAGTTTTGCTGAGGACGTAGATCCGGGAAGATAAACACGGTTAACAAATACTTGTGATAAACATATCCACTTTTTCAAACACCTCGTTCTTATTAAACACTATTTTAACAAAGCGCAAATAAACGCTGTACATTATTAATCCGTCTCTCAGGGTAAGATCTCACCTTCAGTGTCAATAAATGCAAAACCTTTAATTACGTAAAAACACTTCCCTCATCTTTATTCTTTTATTAATGAAGTTATAAAAACCAGAGAATGCCAGAAAAACAATTAACAAAAAAGTCATAATAAGAACAAAACAAATAACCCATAAAAAACAACGGAATATTAAAAAAATAGCAACAACGACAATATAAAAACAATAATATCAAGACAAACAAAAAACACATCAGACCTTCTATTTAGACGCAGATCATACAAACACAAATAAATCGAAATGGCAGGAAACTTATCATTGAATTCATACCGGATTGTCATTTAAAAATAGTGAGCCATTTAAGCGCGCCTCATCCATCAGTGGCTCTGGTTAATATAAAATAAAACTACAGGATTTCTCTCATGAAACTTAAATTAGTTGCAGTGGCAGTAACTACATTGTTAGCAGCAGGTGTAACAAATGCTGCAGAAATCTATAACAAAGACGGTAATAAATTAGATCTTTACGGTAAAATGCAGGGATTGCACTATTTCAGCAGTGATAAAGGTGAGCGTGGTGATAATTCATATGCTCGCCTCGGTGTAAAAGGGGAAACGCAGATCACCGACCAACTGACCGGGTTCGGTCAGTGGGAATACAACATGCAGGCGAACCGCGATGAAAAATCTGAGAGCCAGTCATGGACGCGCTTAGGCTTCGCGGGGCTCAAATACGGTGACTATGGTTCGTTTAACTACGGCCGTAACTACGGCGTGGTTTACGATGTTACCTCCTGGACCGACGTGTTGCCGGAGTTTGGCGGCGACACCTATGGCTCCGATAATTTTATGCAACAACGTGCCAATGGCCTGGCGACCTACCGTAATACCGACTTCTTTGGCCTGGTATCCGGACTTAACTTTGCCTTACAGTATCAAGGCAGAAACGGCGGTGCTGATGGTGAAGGCAACAGTGTGACGAATAATAACCGTAATGCTGCGAAGCAAAACGGCGACGGCTACGGTGCAGCAGTGACCTATGCCTCTCCTCTGGGCATAAATGCCGGTGTGGCCTATTCTCATTCCAAACGCACACTGGACCAGAACGGTCTGGCATTGGGTGAGGGTGATAATGCCGAAACGTATTCAGCCGCGCTGAAATACGATGCCAATGCCGTTTATCTGGCGGCACAATATACCCAAACCTACAATGCCACACGCGTTGGTAATGGCAACCCAGGTTTCGCCAACAAAGCACAGAATTTCGAAGTCGTTGCGCAGTATCAGTTCGACTTTGGTCTGCGCCCCAGCATCGCGTATCTGCAATCAAAAGGGAAAGATCTTGAAGGCTTTGGCGACCGGGATTTAGTGAAATATGTTGATTTAGGTGCGGCCTATTACTTCAACAAAAATATGTCAGCCATCATCGATTATAAAATCAACCTGCTGGATGAAACCGACTTCACTCAGGCAGCGGGCATTTCAACTGACAATATTCTGGCCGTCGGCCTGGTTTATCAATTCTAATTCCGACGCACTCGTGTTAAGCCAGCTCTCAGAGCTGGCTTTTTTATCACCCGCATATTTACCGCTCTGGGGTACAAGGATGGTTTTGACAACATTTACCGGGCGTTGCCTTTGTGGTGAGTGTCAGTTCGCCGTCGAGATCGATGAACTGAACGTGCATGCCTGTCATTGCACGTTGTGTCAAAAATGGTCAGGCGGGATTGCCATGTACATGGAAGCGGCCAGTGCGCCAGCATTACTCAGGCAGTCAGCCTCGCCCTCATGTTTCACCTCGTCTTTACAGGGTAAACGCTATTTTTGCCCCGGCTGTGGTTCTCCAATGTGGTTGTTGTTGACTGACAGCCAACGCTACTTTATTCCCTGGACACAGCTTGACCTGACTGAAGATGTGCAGCGCCGTCTGGTGCTGGCCGCTGAAATCTACACCGAGACTCAGCCTGCCTTCTGGCGCCTTACAGGGCAATATGCCCGCTTTAGTGGCAAAGCGTTCGAAGCCAGAATGCCGCACCGCTAATCGGTTTCCTCAGCCATCCCTCATGCACTGACGCCAGCGGCGCAGTCACGTCACGTCACAGCAGTAAAGATCATCACGCCATCTTAACGACCTAATACGCTATCTGACCCGACAAGCGGACGAATGGCTATGTTGCCCTCGCCTGGCCTGATTCAGAGGCGCTTAGCGCTGCTTCGGTTTTAGTTTTTCGACCGCCTTCATCACTGAAAAATAGAACAGGGGTACAAAGAATATGGCCAGCAGCGTGCCGCTGATCATCCCACCAAATACGCCACTGCCGATCGCCTGCTGCGTTCTGGCACTTGCTCCGCTAGCCAGTATCAAAGGTACCACGCCCAGGGTAAAGGCCAGCGACGTCATCAGGATCGGGCGTAAACGCATCCGCGAGGCTTCCAGCGTTGCCTCAACCAGCCCTTTGCCGCCTTCGTGCATCTGTTTAGCAAATTCGACAATCAGAATGGCATTTTTTGCCGACAGTCCAATAATCGTAATCATGCCAACTTTGAAGAATACGTCGTTCTGCATATCCATCAGGCTGACGGCAATGACCGCGCCCAGCAGGCCAAGCGGCACGACCAGCATAACGGAGACCGGCACTGACCAGCTTTCATAAAGCGCCGCCAGCACCAGGAACACCACCAGCATGGACAGCACCATCAGCATAGGCGCTTCAGAGGCCGATTGCTGCTCCTGTAACGAGCCACCGGTCCACTCTATTGCAAAACCTTCAGGCAGCTGTTTCGCCAGCCGGCTCATCTCGTTCAGCGCATCGCCACTTGAATAGCCGTGTGCGGGATTGCCGGTTATCTTGATTGACTGATAACCCTGATAACGAACCAGCTGCAACGGGGAGGTTTCCCACTCCGCATGAACAAACTCAGCGAGCGGTGCCATTCCGCCGGACGCATTGCGCACGTATAACCTGAGAATATCCTCGGGTTGCATACGATATTTCGCATCGGCCTGAATGATGACCTGCTGCATACGATCGCTGTTGGGAAAATCATTGACGTAAAGCGAACCTATCGCGCCGGAAAGCGTCTGGCTGATCTCATCAAAAGCCACGCCCATCGCAAAGGCTTTTTGTCGATCGATATTAAGCCGGATCATCTGCCCATCGGGTAAGCCGTCAACGTACACATCCCGGACGACAGAACTTTTCGCCGCAAGCGCCAGCAACTGCTCTTCCGCCTTTTTCAGCGCCGCATAGCCTTTGCCGCCGCGATCCTGCAGGCGCAACGTAAAGCCCGATGAGTTCCCCAGCTCGTCAATAGCCGGGGGGATCAGATTAAAGGTTTCCGCTTCAGGATTCGCTGACATCACTTTCTGCGCGCGCGCGGCTTCAGAAAAGGCGGTGGCCCCCTGACGATCTTCCCATCCTTTTAAGGTGGTGAAAGCCATGGCGGAGTTAGGCCCGGAACCTGCAAAGCTGAACCCCATTATCGCGATAGTTGACTGCGTCGCCGGGCTTGAAAGCACCTGCTGTTCAAAAGCTTTTACCACGTTCAGCGTGCGTTCGCTGGTCGCGTCCGAGGGGAGCTGAATGGAGGTCATAAAGTAGCCCTGATCCTCCTCCGGCAGAAACGAAGACGGCAGGTTTTTTATCGCCAGAAAGAACAGCAGGCACAGCGCCGCATAAACCGCTAACGCACCGCCTACCCGTTTTAATAAACGGCTTACGCCCTGGCCGTAAAGGTAAGTCATTGCTGCAAACTTATGGTTGAACCAGCCAAAGAAGCCTTTTTTCTGATGAGCATGCCGATCAACAGGTTTTAATAGCGTGGCACATAGCGCCGGCGTCAGGCTGAGCGCCAGGAAGGCGGAGATCAGGATAGAAACCGCCATTGAGAGCGTAAACTGCCGGTATATCGCCCCAACGGAACCACTGGCCATCGCCATCGGGATAAAGACCGCGCTCAGGACCAGCGTAATCCCGATGACCGCACCGGTAATCTCCTTCATCGCCTTTTGCGTTGCCGCTTTCGGGCCCAGCCCCTCTTCCGTCATGATTCGTTCGACGTTTTCCACCACCACTATCGCATCGTCAACGATGATTCCAATCGCCAGCACCATACCGAACATGGTTAATACGTTGACCGAGAATCCCGCCAGCAGCATCACGGTAAAGGTGCCCAGCAGCGCAATCGGCGCAACAATCGCCGGGATAAAGGTATAGCGAACATTCTGTAAGAACAGATACATCACAAGGAAGACCAGTATCATGGCTTCGATAAAGGTATGAATGACCTTCTCAATCGAGATCTTCACGAAGGGCGTCGTATCAAACGGAATGCTGTAAGCCATTCCCTCTGGCATAGCCTGACGCAGCTCGTTCAGACGGAGTTTGATCCGCTCTGCGGTTTTAACCGCATTGGCGCCTGGCGAAAGCTGAATCGCTGCCGCGGTAGAGACGCGTCCGTTTTCACGGGTGGCAAAACTGTAGGTTTGCGATCCGAGCTCAACCCGCGCCACGTCGCTCAGCACCACGCGAGATCCATCCGGATTGGCGCGCAGGGTAATACTAGCGAATTCCTGGGGTGAACCAAGCTGGCCTTTGACCAGTAGCGGATAGCTGACCTGCTGGCCAGCAACCGCCGGTGCGTCACCGGTCCGTCCGGGCGCGATCTGGGTATTTTCCGTGTTGATTGCCCGACTGATATCGCTGACGGTCAGGCGATACTGGCTAAGCTTGACCGGATCGACCCAGACCCGCATCGCTTTCTCTGCGCCAAACAGCTGCACGCGGCCCACGCCTTCAATACGACGAAGCTCTTCCGTGATATTGCGTGAAAAGTAGTCGCTCAGATCGGCTTCAGTGAGTTTGCCATCTTTAGACGTCAGCCCGACGATCATCAAAAAGTTAGCGCCCGAGGCCTCAACGCTCAGGCCATTCTGCCGCACGGCCTGGGGCAGGCGCGGCTCAATCACTTTGATACGGTTTTGCACATCAACCTGAGCCAGCTCAGGATCGGTGCCGGGCGCAAAAGTCACCGTAATGGATGCCATACCGCTGGTATCGCTGGACGATTCGTAATACAGCACGTGCTTTGCCGATGAAAGCTCACGCTCAATCAGCGCCACCACGCTGTTGTTCATGGTTTCCGGCGTTGATCCCGGATATGAGGCGGTGATGCTGATCGTCGGCGGTGCCACCGAGGGATAAAGCGCTACGGGTAATTTTGGAATGGAGAGCAGGCCAAACAAAATAATAAAAACGGCAATAACCCAGGCAAATACCGGTCGATTAATAAAAAACTGAGGCATGATTTACCCTGACTGAATATAAAAAAGATGAGGGCAGAAAACCGTCACCTGTTACGCTGTAAGCCACACACGTGTGCGTGCTTTTTAGAGTGAGACGCCAGTCTGTCAATTCATCGTGGTGGTAACTGGCTTGTTTGCTGTGTGCATTTACGCCTCCTTTAGTCGGCGCAGCGCGGCCTTATACAGGAGCCGGGTCACGCGCCCGCCCCGGCAGGCCAGCGCATTGGTGGTGACCGCCTCCCAGAACGGCGTCTGGGCGGTTCGCTCATGGCGATTAATCTTTTTCACAGGCCGATACATCGTCGCGATCACGCTTCTCCCCTTAACGCTTAACGCTTGCTGTAGCGGTGTGACGCCGGAAGGATGCAAACCGGTGGTGAACAGCAGCAAAAATAAAAAGCAAAAACCGGACCTCACTAAATTACGCGGCGTCATCACGAATACTCTCAAATAATGCGCATTATTCCGGAGTGTACCCGCCTGACAATGACCTATTATGTAAAGTTTATGGAGAGAGTATGGATAGGTAAAAATAAAAAAACATCGCACACAGCGCAATATATTCGATAGACAATTTAAAAGCGCAGGACATAATATATGCTGAACTTTGACAGGGACAGAGATTATCAGGACACAAAATTACAAGGTATTCTCCTTTATTTTATCCCGGGAAAGGGTTTGAGATGAAAATAGCTGAAAGTGAACGCGTCTTCATCAGGCGTTTTTTGCAACAGGATGCTCAGGGCCTGTTAAATTATTTATCCGCGCCTTATCCGGCCTGCTTTTTCGATGAGAAACTGGCCGATCTTGAGGCCGCCGTCAAGGAGGCGCGGAAAAGGAGCATTGACGCCACGCAGTTTGCCCTGTGTCTGCAACAGACAGGCGACTTAATCGGTCATCTTTTTGCCTGTGATGACGAAGAACCGGATGCCCGTACCCGGAACGTGGGATGGTATCTGAATCCTGCCTATCAAGGCCATGGCTATGCTCAGGAAGCCGCAATCTGCCTGTTTAATTATTTATTTCGGATAAAAAATGTCAGGCGGATTTATGCCTATGTCGCCGATGACAACGCGGGTTCGCAGCGATTATGTCAGCGTTTGGGGATGCGGCTGGAAGGATGCTTTAAAGAGCATGTGTCATTCACGGATCACAATGGCATCGCCATTTATGAAAATACGCAGGTTTACGCCATCCTGCAAAGAGAGTGGTGCATCAGCTAACAGGCGTTCCATGCTTTCTGTCGCCGCGTGATGTTGCTTTTCTTTTGGCTAAGGTCTGATTGTGGGTTTCATGCTGTGCGCATTGCTTTTGCTGGTCTGCCTGTCATGACAGGCGTAATGTTCCTGATGAAAGGACGCGCTTCTCTTCCGGCTGTGCTGCCCCATCATCCGCAACAGGTGTTTTTAATTTTGAGGGCGTTATGAGCAACGACAATCTAATCCTTGTGGCAGAGGATGACTTTGAAATCTCTGATATATTAATGAGTTATATCAAACGCGCCGGAATGAAAGCGGTACATGCGGCAGAGGGGGAAAGCGCTCTGGCCTTAATTAAAACCTTACAGCCTGACCTGGTGCTGCTGGATATCCAGTTGCCGCTAATCGATGGCTGGAATGTGCTTTCAACGTTGCGTAAAGAAAGCAACACGCCGGTGATCATGGTGACCGCGCTGGATCAGGATATTGATAAGCTGATGGGGCTTCGCCTGGGTGCCGATGACTATATCGTTAAACCCTTTAATCCTTCGGAAGTGGTCGCCCGTATTGAGGCCGTGCTGCGCAGAGCAAAAAATCAGGCTGTCCCTCAATCCCTGATCAGAACCCGCTTTATGACCATCTACACCGATGAGTTCTGTGTGGAGATCCACAGCGGTGGGCAGACGTTTACGCCGGTGCTGACCACCACAGAATTCAAGCTTCTGACGCACATGGCAAAATATCCCCGTAAGGTCTTCAGCCGTGAAGAGCTGCTCAATGCCTGCCTGCCCGAAAGCGACACGCTCGACAGAACCGTAGACAGCCACATGAGTAAGTTGCGTAAAAAATTTGAAGGCTGTGGCTTAAACGGCGTACCGGAAAGCATTCGTGGGATAGGCTATCGGCTGGGTGAACAGAAGTGAATAAAGATAAAGCGCTCAGTCGGCAAATTCTTCTGTTTATGCTGTCCCTGACGTTCACCATCATTATTGTGGCCGTGGTCGGTTCCTATCTGTTTTACAGCTTCATTATTGAAAACTTCCCCGGCGGTTTGTCCGCCAGCAACAGTGAAAGCATGACGGTTTTTGACTGGGTCTGGATCGCTATCAGCTCGATAATCAGCTTCCTGATTGCCTTACTGTTTGCTTTCAAACTCTCCGCCAAGATACTGAATCCCCTGAGTTCCGTTGCCACCAGTTTGCGCCGGATTTCTCAGGGCGATTTGAGCGCCCGCGCCGCAAACAGTCAGAGCAGCCTGGGGGAGGTGAATACGTTAGTCAGGGACTTTAACGAAATGGCGGAAAAGCTGCAGACGCTGGACAACCAAAGAAAGTCCTGGAATGCGGCGATCGCCCATGAACTCAGAACGCCGGTGACGATTTTACGCGGCAGGCTGCAGGGGCTGGTTGAAGAGGTGTTTGAACCCGATCCGCCGTTGTTCAAAAGCCTGCTGCGGCAGACAGAAGGATTATCACGGCTTATCGACGATTTGCGCGTCGTGGGAGCGGCAGAAGGCGGATCCTTTACGCTGGATGTGAAAGCCGTGGCAATGAGCGACGTGCTGGAAAACGTTGGCGCATCGTTTTGTCACCCGTTTCGGGAGCAGGGATTTAACCTCATCATTGAGCAAAATAATGCCGTTACGCGGTGTGATCCGCTGCGCATTATTCAGTGCCTGACCATTTTATTTGATAACGCGCTTAATTACGCCACACCGGGCATCGTCAGGGTCCGAAGCGGATATCGGGACAACCTGTTTTTTATTGAGGTGGAAGATACGGGGCCGGGCGTGCCCGACGATTTCCAGCGTCATATGTTTGAGCCGTTTCAACGCGGCGCCGCAGGTCGTGCGATAAACCCGGCGGGATGCGGGCTGGGTTTATCCGTTGCGAAGGCGATTATGCAGGCTCATGGGGGCGATATTCGTTACCGCACATCATCCCAGGGCGGCTCCCTTTTTTTACTGCGCTGGCCTGACGCTGACTAGCGCAAGTCTACCTCTGGGCTTGAAGGCAGGCGGAAGGTTTTATGGTACGCCTGCTGTTGCCACATCGCGCCAAGTATCGCGTCCCATTCCTGGGGAATGATTTTGAGCTTACCGCGCTGTGGCGTAAGCGTGATCTCGCTGAAGTACAGGCTGTCGTCCTTTAGCATTAAATCGACCCGGCAATAGTCGATATCTTTTGCCAGCGCCTGCGCAGCAGAGAGGGCGCGATAAAACAGCGCCGGTTCCGGTATAAAAACAGGATGATGGGGATAGGCTATCTGGAAGGGCTGCAGTTCCCATTTTCTGTTGTACACATTCACGTACTCCCTGCCCTGTTCATCAGTAAAGTCGGCTTCGATAATGCTCGCATTGCCATCGAAGCAGTGAATACGCAACATTTCGGGCGTAGTGCTTCTGTCCCTTCCCTCAAACAGTTCAATATATTCTTCACACAGAATGGTGGGCGTAATGTCTTTGTATTGCCACTCTCGCGTGCAGTAATACATGTTCTTTTTCAGGGCTAAATCCAGCGTTAATAAAGCAGACTGAATATCGAACGCCGTTTTGTCTTTGCAGATTATCGTGCTGCCACTGTCGTGATTGCACTTTAAAACGAAGGTATCGGGCAACGCGGCAAAATCAATCTCTTTGGTGCTTTTATAGGTCTTAATTAAGGGCGCGACCGTGACTTCATCCGTGCGGCTGGAAACGTAGTGACGGACAGCGAGCTTATCTGCCAGCAGCGTATAAAGCGGCTTCCTGTCATAGAGCAGCCTGTAGCACATTTTTTCATTCAACGTGACAGGATGAATCAGATCCGGCTCTCTGTTTAACAACGGGCGCAGTCGTTGCGTATGGAAAAGTACGTCGCTAATTAAAAAACACCTGACGATTTTGAGGTTATATTCAACATATTTAGCGATATAGTTCAGCGTCTTCATCTTATCCTCCCCGAAAGTGGCAGGATGATAAGCAGAATAGATTGCTGGAGTTTGTGTGAATGATGGAGCAGAGATGGAGCCGCCAGCCCTTGCCGAAAACGTCGCTGGCGCTGCAGACGCGCCGCGCCGGGGCAACGCAGACGCCTTCCCGCGTAACGCGCTCGCAACCTAGTCAGTCAGTCAGTCAGTCAGTCAGGAACGCTAAACCGCGCATTGCCGTACTTCACCCTCTTCTCATGGTTAATATTATTTCATCTATCATTACATTAACTATTACTCCTCTAATTGTAATGAAGGGTTTACTCATCTGTTTTAGCTCAGTGTTATTTATTTTAATAATGACCAGGCTGGCACGTTGATTTCTTTCACTCAAGTAATTTTTATATATTTCAGCTAAAAGCCAACTCATATAATAATGATTTCTATTTACATTTTAGGTCTGATAAAATCCGCCGCGCCAGAATGTTAAAAGCACGCAGTCTCATTTATTAATGGACAGATACTAATGAAAAAAATGCTTAGCTTGTTAAGTTTTATTTTCCTGACAACGAGTTCCGCCTGGGCAACCACCTATCCTCTGACGATTGAAAACTGTGGTCAGAAAGAAACATTCACCAAGGCACCTGAACGCGTGGTGGCGCTTGGGCAGAATACCGCTGAAATTCTGCTGCTGCTGGGACTGCAGGACAAAATGGTGGCCAGCGCATTCTGGCCGACCAAAGTCTTACCGCAGTTAGCGGAACAAAATGCCAAAGTGCCGGTACTGACCGTCGAGATCCCAACGCTGGAATCCATTCTGGCGAAGAACCCCGATTTTGTTGCGGCACAGATCCAGCTGCTGATGGGGCCGAACAGCAAGGTCGCCAAACGTGAAGACTTTGAGTCAGTGGGCATCAACACCTATCTGTCTCCGGGCATGTGTGCCACAAAACAGAACACCGGCGATATCTACGGTAGCCGTGCCACGCTGTGGAATATGTCCTACGTTTATCAAGAGATCGCCGATTTTGCCAAAATCTTTAACGTAGAAGATCGCGGCCAGCAGGTGATCAACGACTTTAAAGCACGCGAAAGCGCCCTGAGAAAAGCCTTCCCGAAAGGTAAGAAAGATCTCTCCTTCCTGTTTTGGTTCTCCAGCTCCTCGCCCTCTGCCGACGCTTACGTCGGCGGTAAGAACGGCGCATCCGGTTTTATTGCCAATGTGTTAGGCGGCCATAATGCGATCACCACTGAAACTGAATGGCCCACCGTGAGCTGGGAAAGCATTATTGCCACCAATCCGGATGTGATCGTTGTGACCAGCCTTGACCGTAATCGCTGGAAACTGGATAACGCCGAAGAAAAGATTAAGTTTCTGAAAAGCGATCCGGCGGTCAGCCAGCTGGATGCGGTGAAGAAAGGCCATATCGTGGTGATGGACGGTCAGGCAATGAACCCGACGATTCGTACCCTTTACGGGGCAGAACAGGTTGGCGAACAGTTACGTAAGATGGGCCTGAATTAATGCGTGAAGGGGTTGTTCAGGCACGACGTGGCATGGGTTTTATTGCTGTCGCAATCATCGCCATCGTCGTGCTGTTTATGGTTATCGCGCTCGGCGTCAGCGTAGGCGAATTATCGATACCGTTGAAATCCGTGGTGTACACCGTGACCAATAAACTGGGTATGACGGATGTGCCCGTGAACCGTATTCACGAAAGCGTTATCTGGGACTTTCGTTTAAGCCGTGCGCTGGTTGCGGCGCTGAGCGGTGCCGGTCTGGCCATTTGCGGTGCTGTACTGCAAAGCCTGTTGAAAAATGCCCTTGCCGAACCTTACGTACTGGGCGTTTCTGCCGGCGCATCGACGGGTGCGGTATTGATCGTGGTCTCGGGCGTCGGGGCCGGTGCGATTTCCCTGTCGCTGGGCGCCTTTACCGGCGCCTTTGCCGCCTTTGCCTTTGTTGCACTACTCACCAATGGCGCACGCGGTGGCACAGAGCGTACCATTCTGGCGGGCGTGGCAGCGTCGCAGCTTTTCAATGCGATTACCGCCTATACCATCAGTACTTCAGCCAATGCCCAACAGGCGCGTGACGTGATGTTCTGGTTGTTGGGTAGCTTTAGCGGCGTGCGCTGGCCTGAGTTTCAGCTGGTTTTGGTGATAGTGGTCATCGGTTTAGCGGTCTGCCTGTACTATTCCCGCGCGCTGGACGCATTTACCTTTGGTGACGACGCCGCCGCCTCGCTGGGGATTCCGGTCGGCGTGGTGCGTCTGGTGCTGTTCACGGCAACCGCCCTGATGACCGCCACGATTGTCAGTATGGCTGGCTCGATCGGTTTTGTCGGCCTGGTCGTTCCCCACGTGATGCGCTTCTTTTTCGGCCCGCTACACAGCCGCTTACTGATTGCCTGTGCCATCGCCGGCGCGATTCTGATGGTCCTGGCGGATATTGCTTCACGTATGTTGATTGCGCCGCAGAGCCTGCCGGTTGGCGTCGTGACCGCGCTGGTTGGCGTGCCTTTCTTTGCAATTATTATTTATCGCTCCAGGACGCAATAATGAGCATCAGCGCGGAAAACCTTACCTGGCGGGTAGGAAAAAAAGTCATCGTTAACGATGTGTCCCTGGCGGTCTCGTCGGGCGAAACCGTAGGCTTACTGGGGCCCAACGGATCCGGTAAATCGTCGCTGCTGCGCCTGCTGGCCGGTCTGCGTAAGCAACACACGGGCAAAGTGATGCTGGATGGCAAGGATCTGTCCCTGATTGCCAGAAAGCAGCTTGCCCGCCGTGTGGCTTTTGTTGAGCAACATGCGTTAACCAGCGCCAATATGACCGTACGTGATGTCGTAAAGCTTGGAAGGATTCCGCATCACTCCCCTTTTTCCAGCTGGACACATCACGATGATGAGATAGTGGAAGCCGCGCTGACGCGAGTGGATATGTGCTCACGCTGCGATCAGGGCTGGCAGAGCCTGTCCGGCGGTGAACGCCAGCGCGTACACATCGCCAGAGCATTAGCCCAGGCGCCCAATGAAATTCTGCTTGATGAGCCCACTAACCACCTGGATATTCACCATCAGATCCAGCTGATGAAACTCATTAGCGAGCTTCCGGTCACCAGCATTGTCGCCATTCACGATCTGAATCATGCGGCGCTGTTTTGTGACCGGCTGATTGTGATGCTGGAGGGCGAACTGATTGCGCAGGGAACGCCTGATGAGATACTCACAGAGTCGCTTCTGTGGGACGTGTTCAAGGTCAGGACGAAAATCGAGACGTCGCCCGTCCATGGCAAGAAGCATATTCATTACTATGCCTGATTCAGTGCTGCGTTAAATGTTTAACGCGATGTCACCGTTTCCGCTGCGCCCGGCCAGCCGTTTGTGATCGCCTGTTCTGCCTGCCGGTTTGTGTTTACTCTCAGCTTTTATTCGGTCGTGCCCCTTCAGGCCGCTTTCTGTGCAAGGACGGGCTGCTTGTCGGGCTGCCAGACTTGTCGCGTGCTACGGCGCGCTTGAGACGAGGGCGTTTTTGCCGTGCTGGCCGAAATCTCATCATGGGCAGCCAGCTTGCTGCTGCGCTGCTCCCCTTTCCCCAGGCCATACTAAGCTGGCGCTTTTTCCTTTCATGCACGCCGTTGCCATGCTGATAATGTGTTGTCCCTTAAAAAAAGCGTAGCGTTCAGGGCTGGGCCTGTTATCACGACAGAAATAAGATAATTAAAACTCAGAGGATGAACCACTTGCAGGATTTACGCCCGGGTTCTTTTTTTAATAAACCACTGTTTTCCAGTTTCAATAACCAGTTTCGCGCAGCATAAATAGACATATCGCATTCATCCGCGACATCACGAGTCATGATTCCTTCCGCCTGGCGCTTTATCAGGCACATCATCACATCTTTCATTTTTGGTTTTTTTTCCGTTTCCTGAAGCTGATTCCATTTCGCCTCACACTGAATTTTATAAGCTAAATTTTTCATCGCTGGCTCCCCGTAAGGTAAAAATCCGACTTCATTTTCGAAATCAAACGCTTGTATAAGCGCGTATCGGCGACGGCTCTCTGCCACAACCGACCGCAATCTTAACCGAGGATGCAATTTAACAATTACCGCCCTCATGCAACCATAAACACTTACCCACGCTTGTTTTTAGATTTAATATTCTGAATTTATAAATAAATACAAAATAATAAACCAGACAAAGGCAGCGGTGAGGCAAGAAGAATGAGGACAGGCGAGCGGCAGGCAAGCTCGTGCCCGCCCGGTCAATCCGTTAGCGGGTATGACAGACAATCAATGGCAATACACGGCTACCGATAAGTACGGCATCGTTCATACCGGTTATTTTGCTGATATAAAGATAGGAGAAGTTGGTATTCAATACGCTGTCAGGAACATTATCCCGCAGACCCGAATGAAGGGTGAAATGATTGAGTTTATACAGAGACTGAATATAAGGTGAATAGTGGAATTCGGCATTACGCCTTAATACGTAATCCTTGCCATTTTTATGTACGATGCCATCAACGGAGACCATTGCGTCGCCAGAATAACGCAGCGTCAGCACAAAACTGGCGTCCAGATGAAAGTCTGTGGCGGCATCGCGCTGCTTTAAATTAGCCGCGCAGGTAAATTCAAACATGTCACTGTGCGATCGCACGTAATAATAGCTGGCATAAATGACCACGCCCGCCAGGGCAATGATGAGGCACAGCAATAAGGCGAGGCGTCGTTTAGGGTTTATCATTATCTGGCCTCCATCCCAGCTCGGTATAATTTGAGCACGCTATTTTTTCGTCTTTCGTTCTCACGCAGTACGAGACATAGACGTTGCCGCTGTGGCCTGCCGTGACATTTCTGTCCACATAAAACATATACCGACCGCCCTTCTGACACGCCATTCCGCTGTCTGTAATCAGCTTGTGCCACACGCGTTCAGCAGGAAAGGTCGATTCACCGGGGTGAACGGGAAGATAAAAGACGTCACAGCCATCAAGCCGGGCGACGCTGACGGGCGTGATGCTTTTCTCTTTCAGAAGCAGCGGAAGAAGAAGCACGCCGAGTAACAGCAAGATAAAACCGCCAGACAGCCAGTAGGCGCGCGGGCTGCGTCGCGTAACGGATGTGGAAGTGGAAGTGGACGCCGGTTCGCCCCCG
Source organism: Pantoea ananatis LMG 2665 (assembly GCF_000710035.2). Lineage (GTDB taxonomy): Bacteria > Pseudomonadota > Gammaproteobacteria > Enterobacterales > Enterobacteriaceae > Pantoea > Pantoea ananatis. Next base: position 1,154,431 of record NZ_JMJJ01000005.1, read on the forward strand.
GGATTTGGGGGCTGGAGGGCCGATTTTTGGATGCGAATGGCGGGATTGAAAACGAAGCCCACCTTGTACACCGTGGTAATCGCCTCCTGCTCTATGCCCAGTGAAGACAGCCCGCGTCGAATGGCGGAAACGTAGGCATTGAGGCTGTTGGAAGAAGGCGTTGCGCCCGTCTCTTGCCAGAAGTTATCCAGGATCTGCTCGCGGGCCAGCACGACGCCGGCGCTTTTCAGGAACATTTCCAGTAAATGGTTGCAGGCAGGCGATAGCGGCACGCTGGTCTCGCTGGAATCCACCAGGCATAGCAGGCCCTGAGCCGGTATAAACCGCACCAAATCGTCAATCACGTACTCCGTTTGTTGCATCCCGTTCTCCGGCAACAAACTGCGTGTTTAATCAATAAGCAACACATGCGTGGCAATAAACCCTTATCGGCATGGGACAAAAGCGCAATGGCTCGCGAAGGCACACTAACGGTGAATGCGGAATTCGCTACGGCAGGACCTAACCCTCGTCGAGGCGATCGCAGGTTCAGGTGGTTAACAACCTGCACCCGCGGCAGTGAACGCGCCTGCCCCATACCGGCTCACCTCAAGATCCCCCGACGCTGGCGCGGTGAATAATGTGCAAATTGTATCAGAGAAATCTGGCGGGAGAGAGGGAATGACCAATAGCTTGCTTACATTTATGGCATCACTTTCGACGGATTGATCCAAAACAAAGTGTGCGATCGGCAGCAATGCGGGGAGAGTACGGCGGGCGGTGGATGCCTTGCCAACGCGGTTTCGGCATCCACCTGTCGTTTATGACGTTATCGGTTTATTCCTGCAGCCGGATTAATACCAGCGGCCGAAACGTTTGATATAAAACATTTTCATTCCCTGCGCGACCAGGCAGTAGCTGAATAGCGTCAGCACCAGCCAGGGGAAATAGTGCCATGGCAGGGGCACTAACCCGACCATTGCGCCAAGCGACGAGAACGGCAGCAGAATACCGGCGGCGGAAATACCCAGCGTGGTCAGCAGCACCGGTAACCGGGCACAGCTCTGAACAAAGGGGATTTTCTGCGTCCGTAACATGTGCACCACCAGCGTCTGGGACAGCAAACCTTCAACAAACCAGCCGGACTGGAACAGCGACTGCGCACCGGCGTGATTGGCGCCAAACACATACCACATCAGCGCAAAGGTTGTGACATCGAAAATGGAAGAGGTTGGCCCCATCCACAGCATAAAACGTTTGATGTTACCCGCATCCCATTTACGCGGTTTGCGCAGAAACTCGCGATCCATTTTATCCCAGGGCAACGCCAACTGAGAGACGTCATACATCAGGTTCTGAATCAGTAGCTGTACAGAGAGCATGGGCAGAAAAGGAATAAACGCACTCGCTATCAGCACGGAAAACACGTTGCCGAAATTCGAACTGGCCGTCATGTTCAGGTACTTGATGATATTGCCAAAGGTCTCACGCCCTTTCAGTACGCCTTCGCCCAGTACCGCTAAGTCTTTTTCCAGCAAAATAATGTCGGACGACTCTTTGGCGATATCTGTCGCGCTGTCGACCGAAATGCCGACATCCGCCTCGCGCAGCGCGGGCGCATCATTAATGCCATCGCCAAGAAAGCCAACGGTATGTCCATTCTGTTGCAGTAATTTAAGCACGCGTGACTTCTGCTGAGGCGTAAGTTTGGTGAAGATCATGCAGCGCTCGACGTCGCGGCGCAGCTCGTCGTCACTCATGGCCTCGATTTCATTACCGGTCAGCATGGCTTCTGAAGCCAGCCCGATTTCCTGACAGACGCGCATCGTCACAAGGGGATTATCGCCGGTCAGCACTTTAACGCGAATTCCGCTGTCTTTCAGTGCCTGTATCGCCTTGCCCGCGCTCTCTTTGGGCGGATCAAGGAATGTCAGCAGGCCTTCAATCGTTAATTCGCACTCATCTTCACGGCTGAGCGGCACCGATATCCCGTGCTCACGCGTGGCCACCAGCAGCACACGAAAACCCTGCTGGTTATAATGCCGGGTCAGCGCGAGCAACTCTGCGCGCTTTTGCTCGCACAGTGGAAGGGTGGTATCGCCCTGACGTAGCGTGGTCGCCGCCGCCAGCATTTCTTCTACAGCGCCTTTGCAGATGAGCAACGGGCGGTGGCTTTGCAAATCCTCCACGATGACCGAGACACGACGACGAACGAAGTCGAAAGGAAGCTCATCCACTTTCTGAAACTGGCTACACTGCGCTTTAGACAGCGTTTGCTCACCAAACTTCAGCACGGCGCGATCCATTAAATTTTTCGCACCGCTCTGGCTGCTGCTGTTAAGCCATGCCAGCAGCAGGACGCGGGCATCCTCTTCATCGTTAGCGTTGAGATGCGCCGACAGCAAAATATTGTCCTGTGTCAGCGTGCCGGTTTTATCAGTACAGAGCACATCCATTGCTCCGAGGTTCTGAATGGCGTTCAGGCGTTTAACAATCACTTTGCGGCGCGACATCGCAATGGCGCCTTTTGCCAGATTGGCGCTGACAATCATGGGCAGCATTTCCGGTGTCAGGCCCACCGCAACGGCCAGCGCGAACAGCATGGCATCCATCCAGTCGCCCTTGGTAAAGCCATTTAGCAGTAAGACAATCGGCACCATCACCAACATAAAACGGATGAGGAGTCTGGAAACGCTGTTCACGCCGCGGTCAAACGATGTCTGTGGACGGCGGCCGGACAGAGAGGCCGCTAGCGAACCAAACCAGGTCTCGCTGCCGGTGGCGACCACTAACGCTCTGGCCGTGCCGCTGGCAACATTGGTCCCCATCAGGCAGCTGTTTTTCAGCTCAAGCACGCTGCGACCGGGTTGCTCTTCAATCTCCACGCCTGCACTGAGATCGTTTTTTTCTACCGGCAGGGATTCCCCGGTCAGGATCGCCTGACTGATGAACAGATCGCGTGAGGTCAGCAGGCGCACATCGGCAGGCACCAGATCGCCCGCGCTCAGTAAAATGACATCCCCCGGCACCAGTTCGCGCATATCAATATCGTAGCGCCGGGAGATTGCACAGCCCTCTTCCCGACGCAGCACGGTCACCTGAGTGCGCACCAGAGATTTCAGCGCCTGAGCGGCACGATTGGTGCGAAACTCCTGCCAGAAACGCAGCAGCCCGCTCAGCGTCACCATGGTAAGAATAATCGTCACGCCCGAGAGATCGGTTTCCTGACCAGCCCGCAACGGCAGCCAGTAATCCGTTATAAAGCTCACCAGTGCCAGAACCATCAGCACATAAATAAACGGATTATTGAATGCCGTAATCAGCTGGATAAACGCAGAGGGCGCCTTCTCATGCATGACTTCATTACGACCATAGTCATTGAGCCGCGCGCTGGCTTCCGCATGGGTCAGCCCCTCAAAGCTGCTGTGCAGATTCGTCAGCGTCACATCGGTGCGATAACGTGCTTCACGTTCAATGGCATAAGGGGTGTTTGATTTTTTTGCTGCACGATGCGCATGGTAAGCCATCGCGGCTTGTTCGAGTTTCATGTCGCTCATGTCGACATCTCCCTGATTTAAAGCAACAGATATCCTGCATGCCAAATAATGCATGCCTGGTTTTCCGGTGATTACCGGTTTATTGAATCAGCCCGTCTCTTAGAAAAAGTTATTTTCCCCACCCTGCGGCCGTAATATCAGGCCGACAGATGTCGGGCCTTGCGAAATAAACGCAAAGCAAAAGAAAGCTGAAAGTGAAAGGGTGCGCAGCCCGCAGCTACGCCTGTCGAGGCGGAGGAAAAAGTGCCAGAATATACATCAACATAGCGTGCTCTCGCGGTGACTACAGCGTTAATTTCAAGGAGAGCAATCGTGATCTAAAGAAGGGATTGCTGCCCGCCGTGTGGCAAGCAGCGAAATGCAGTTAGCTTGCCGGAGTTAAATCGCGTTTAGGGTGACTGTCCAATGTATGACTCCTGCAAATATTTTCACGTAGTATAAACGCCGGGCCCTTCGGGTAAAGGAAAATAACCGTTCAATCGCCATCTCGTTTATTAACCGTTTCTGTTTCGCACAGCCATTTTGTTTGCGTCTTATAACCGGGCTGCATTTGTTATAACTTTTTTGCATATCATTAGCCGATAATGGACTATTCTTTGCATGAGCCCTTTCGTACACTCGCGTTACTTTCTCAGGCAAGGATTTTCCATGAAAAAAATAATTCCATCACTACTGGCCTTGTCACTGGCCACCGCCTTTAGCGTCAATGCTGCCACACCAAAAGATACGTTAGTCGTGGTGCAGTCGACCGATGATGCCGACAGCTTCGATCCGGCGAAGGGATTTGAACTCACCAGCGTACAGGCGTTCACCAATATTTATCAGCGGCTGGTCCAGTCCGACCCGCAGAACCCAATTGATTTAAAACCCACGCTGGCAACGTCCTGGCAGCCAGGCAGTGACAATCGCAGCCTGACATTTGCGCTGCGTAAAGACGCTAAATTCTCCAGCGGCAATCCACTGCGTCCGGAAGATGTGATCTTCTCGCTGGGTCGCGTCGTGAAACTGAATCTGGATCCCTCCTTTATTCTTACCCAGCTCGGCTGGAATAAAGATAATGTGGATAGCTTCCTGAAAAAGGTCGATGACGACCATGTGCAAATCAGTTGGACGGCCGACGTCAGCCCGGCCTATGTGCTGAGCCTGCTGTCAGCACCAGTGTCCTCCATCGTCGATGAAAAAACCGTTAGCGCGCACGCCGAAAAAGGCGATTTGGGGAACGGCTGGCTGGCTACGCACTCCGCCGGTAGCGGCCCGTATCAGATTCGCAAGGTCGTGATGCACCAGGCCGTGATCCTGACCGCCAATCCGACCTCTCCAGCCGGGGCGCCAAAGATCAAAAATATTCTGATCAAGAACGTGCCGGAACCCGCGGCCCGCCGTCTGCTGCTTGAGCAAGGTGATGCAGACATCGCCCGTAACCTGGGGGCCGATCAGATCGCCTCGCTGCAGGGCAAAAGCGGTGTGAAAACCGAAGCCATTCCGATGGCCTCGCTGTATTACATTCAGTTCAACATCGGCAACAAAAACAACGCCGCCTTAAAAAATCCGGCCTTCTGGGAAGCCGCGCGCTACCTGTTTGACTACAAGGGCATTTCCGGACAGCTGCTGAAAGGCCAGTTCGATGTGCACCAGACGTTTCTGCCGAAAGGTTTTCTGGGTGCATTAAACGACAACCCCTACAGTTACGATCCTGAAAAAGCCAAAACGATTCTGAAAAAGGCCGGCCTGACTAACGTCAGCTTCACCCTGTCTACCAGCAATCAGCCTCCCTACCTGGATATCGCTCAGGCCCTGCAGGGCAGCTTTGCCAAGGGCGGCGTGAAAGTGGAAGTGTTACCGGGACTGAGCTCTGAAGTCTCGACCCGCGTCAAAGCGCATAATTACGAAGGCACGATCAACGCCTGGGGCGCAGACTACTTTGATCCGAACACCAACGCCGCGTCATTTGCCTATAACCCGGAAGATGGCAGCAAGACGATTGCTTACCGTTCCGACTGGCACATTCCGGAGCTGAACAAACAGGTGCTGGCGGCAACGGCTGAAAGCGATCCGAAAAAACGCGTTGAGCTGTATCAGGCCATGCAGCGTGAAGTGCTGAAAAGCTCGCCTTATGTGATTGGCCTGCAGGCGAAAAACCTTATCGCCCTGCGCGATAACCTCAAGGGCTATGTTCAGGGCATTAACCCGGACATGGTTTACTACTCGCAGGTAACGAAGTAATGGCACAGTCTGCCTCTTCTGCCGGGCCCGCCCGGCATGTCTGGCGGCGCGTTGGCCGCCTTTCATCAGGCTTGCTGTCGCTGGCGATCACCCTGCTGGGTTTGCTGGCGTTCACCTTTATGCTGTCGCATCTGTCCCCTATCGATCCGGTACAGCAAATCGCTGGCGATCATGCCAGCGAAGCGACCTATGCGCAGGTGCGTCACGATCTGGGATTAGATCAGCCGGTACTGATGCAGTTCTGGCACTACATTGAACACCTGCTGCGCGGCGATCTCGGCGTATCCCGCCTGACCAACCAGCCGGTGAGCAGCGACCTGCTTCAGACGTTTCCGGCCACCATTGAGCTGGCGACCTGCGCGATGATTTTTGCCGTCATCTTTGGCGTTTCACTGGCACTGATTGCCGCGTGGAAACCCGGCAGCTGGATTGATAACGTCGCCCGCTTTATCTCCCTGTTGGGCTACTCTGTGCCGGTTTTCTGGCTGGGCCTGCTGGGCCTGTTGCTGTTTTATGCGGTTCTGCACTGGTCTGCCGGACCGGGGCGGCTGGATGATATCTGGGCCTATACGCTGGAGCCGAAAACCGGCTTCGTGCTGATTGACAGCTGGCTGTCGGGTGACCGGGAAATATTCTGGAATGCGGTAGCGCACTTATGGTTACCTGTGGTGATCCTGGGCCTGCTGGCGATGGCAGGCATCACCCGCCTGCTGCGTGCGGCGCTGCTGGAAGAGAGCAGCAAAGAGTATGTGGTGCTGGCACGAGCCAAAGGCGCGGGACGGGGGCGCATTCTGTTGCGCCATATTTTCCCTAACGTGCTCGGCACCCTGATTACCGTGATTGCGCTCTCTTACGCGACCTTGCTGGAAGGCTCGGTCCTGACGGAAACCGTATTTGCCTGGCCCGGCGTGGGGCGCTACATGACCAATGCGCTTTTCTCTGGCGATGTGCCGGCGATTTTAGGCGCCACCTTACTGATCGGCGGCTGCTTTATCCTGATTAACGCGCTGGCGGATGCCCTCACCTGGTTAACCGACCCGAGAACACGATGACGCAACAACTCACTGAACTTGAAACGGTGCGACCCCGTCGCCGCCGTCGCCGCATCACCTCGTTAACCATTGGATTGACGCTGGTGACGATTGTGATTCTGATGGCAGTGCTGGCCCCGCTTATTGCCCCCTACGATCCGAATCTGCAAACCATCGCCAGCCGGTTGCTGCCCCCTTCGGCTGCACACTGGTTCGGCACCGATGGATTTGGTCGCGATTTACTCTCCCGAGTGATTTATGGCGCGCGCCCTACGCTGCTGCTGGTCTCGCTGATCCTGGTTCTGACCATTCCGGTTGGCCTGTTGGTGGGGATCACCGCGGGTTACGCAGGCGGCTGGACCGAGCGCGTATTAATGCGCATTACGGATATTTTTCTGTCGCTGCCCAACCTGGTGATTGCGCTGGCGCTGGTCGCAATGATGGGACCGGGACTGATGAACGGCGCGTTGGCTCTGGCGCTGACCAGTTGGCCTCCGTTTGCCCGCCAGGCACGAGCCGAAACCCTGGCGCTGCGCCGCAGCGACTATCTGGCGGCGGCCCGAATGCAGGGGATTACCGGTTTTCGCCTGATGTTCGGCCATATTCTGCCGCTGTGCCTGCCCACCGCGGTGGTGCGCGCCGCACTCAGCCTGGGTGGGATTATTCTGGCGGCCGCCGGACTGGGCTTCCTTGGCATGGGCGTGCAACCGCCGACCGCCGAGTGGGGTTCAATGGTGGCAGAAGGCAGTAAGGTCATATTTGACCAGTGGTGGGTCGCTGCTGCACCCGGCGCGGCCATTCTGTTTGCCAGCCTGGCCTTTAACCTGACAGGCGATGGCCTGCGTGACCGACTGGATACCCGACATGCAAAATAACATTCTGGTAGAGTCGCTCAGCATCCGCAGCGACGACGCGACGCTGGTCGATAACATTAGCTTTTCTATCGGGCGTGAGCGCGTGGCGCTGGTCGGCGAATCCGGCTCCGGCAAATCCCTTACTGCACGAACCCTGATGGGACTGCTGTCTCCGTCACTGCATCTGCAGGCTACCCAGCTCCAGGTCGCCGGTGAAAATGCCCTGACCCTGAACGAACGCAGCTGGAGTAAGCTTCGTGGCGATCGCGTGGCCATGGTGATGCAGGATCCCAAGTATGCGCTGAACCCGGCGCGGACGATCGGCTGGCAGGTTGAAGAACCGCTGATTCTGCATCGCCGCCTGAGTCGGGCGGAACGAAAAGAAAAAGTCTGCGATATGCTGGACGCGGTGGGCCTGCCCGATCCGCGAGCCCTGATGCAGTTCTATCCGCATCAGCTTTCGGGCGGTATGGGCCAGCGCGTGATGCTGGCGATCGCCCTGATTACCGATCCGGCTTTTTTAATTGCGGATGAGCCGACCTCCGCGCTGGATCACGCCATGCGCGATCAGGTGCTGTCGCTGATCCGCCAACTGGTTGAGTCACGCAACATGGGCCTGCTGCTGATTAGCCACGACCTGCAACAGGTTTCGGAACACTGCGAGCGGGTTATGGTTATGTACAAAGGCCGGGTGCTGGATACGCTGCCGGCCGCCGATCTGCCTCAGGCCACGCATCCCTACACCCGCACGCTGTGGTCATGCCGTCCCAGTAAAGCAACACATGGACAACCGCTGCCGGTTCTGGACCGCGCGGCGCTGGAGGCCAACCACAATGATTAATTTGCATAACCTCAGTGTGTCACACAAACAGGGTTACGATCTCCGCACGGTGGTGCACGACGTGAATCTACAGGTGAACGCCAGTGAGTGCTTTGGCCTGGTCGGCCCGTCCGGCTGTGGTAAATCGTCGCTGCTGTGGGTTATGGCTGGACTGAATCCCCACTGGCAGGGCGAGATGCAGCTGGCCGGGCATCCGGTGCAGCCAGGCAAAACCTTTACCGGTGCGCTGCGCCAGGACGTGCAAATGGTGTTTCAAGACCCTTATGCTTCCCTGCATCCGCGCCACCGTTTGCGCCGCACGCTGGCTGAGCCGCTCAGGCTGCTTAAGCAGGATAACATTGACGATCGTATTGATGACAGATTTCGCCATGTCGGGCTGGACCCGTCGTTAGCCGATCGTTATCCTCATCAGCTGTCCGGCGGCCAGCGTCAGCGCGTGGCGATTGTTCGCGCTCTGTTGCTGCAGCCAAAAATACTGCTGCTGGATGAGCCGACATCAGCACTGGATATGTCAATACAGGCTGAAATCCTCAATCTGCTTAACGATCTCAAGCGTCAGGATGGCCTGACCATGGTTCTGGTGAGTCACGATCCTGACGTGATTGACCATATGTGTGACCGTGCCGTACGCATGGCGCAGGGGCGGATCGTTGAGCACATTGCCGCTCCAGCCTAAGTAAGGAAAGATAATGACCATCAGACTCCGCCCGCTGGAAAGAGAAGATCTGCACTTTGTGCACCAGCTTGATAACAATGCCAGCGTCATGCGCTACTGGTTCGAAGAGCCGTATGAGGCTTTTGTTGAGCTGTCCGATCTCTACGACAAACACATTCACGATCAGACCGAGCGACGTTTCGTGGTGGAACATGAGGGGCAAAAAGCGGGAATGGTGGAACTGGTCGAAATTAACCATGTCCATCGCCGTGCTGAGTTTCAGATCATCATCGATCCGACCCATCAGGGCAAAGGCCTGGCAACCCAGGCCGCCCGCCTGGCGATGGATTACGGTTTCTCAGTCCTCAACCTGTACAAGCTGTACCTGATTGTCGATCAGGAAAATGAGAAAGCGATCCATATCTACAGCAAACTCGGTTTTGAGATCGAAGGCGTGCTAAAACACGAATTCTTTATCAATGGCGAGTACCGCAATACGATCCGTATGTGCATTTTCCAGCATCAGTATCTGGAACGGCATAAAACCCAGGGCAGCATGGTCAAACCCACTGCCCAGTAATCAGCCGCGCGCGCCGACCGGATTCATGTAAGGGCTGGGATGCTCTGGCTCGAGGTTGTACATGCCGCCATAGAAAGGATCCACCAGTAACCAACCGGGTAAACCCAGCAGGGGAATATTTCCCAGCAAATACCAGAGGTTGGCGCGGGCCTCAATTGGCACCGTTACTGGCACATAGCCCGGACTTTCCAGCATCAGCAGATAGTGTTTTTTGCCAAAGTAGCGGTGGTTGGATTTCTCCAGGATGACGGTTTTCGGCGTGTATCCTTCCGCAACCGGACGGCCGTTTTCATCCTGCACGGTAAAACGCGCGCCCGGCGGCTGTGAATCGATCAGAACCGATTGAGTTTCAGTGCCAACAATGGTGGCGCAGCCGCTCAGAAGCATCGCGGCGGCAAGCGCCAGAATGTGCTGTTTCATGGAAGGATCCGATAAAAGTCAGGAAGCACAGTGTAAACCGCCCTTCCCACCTTTTCATCTGTCTCAATCGGGCTATCATCGCCCGATTCTGCCGCTTTATTGCGGTTGACAATGCCGGGCAATAGCCGCGATGTCTTTGGGGGAGGTGCGGCAGCAGCCGCCAATCAGCCGGGCACCGGCCTGCTGCCACTCGCTAAACTTGTCATGCAAGGTGCAGCCAGAGGGCGCAGAGTGCCAGGTTTTGCTGCTGGCGTCGTACTGCTCGCCCGAGTTGGGATAGACCACCAGCGGTTTGTCCGTCAGGCGCTGGAGCTGCTGCAGGGCCGGCGTAACGCTTTCCAGCGCAATACAGTTGATTCCTAATGCCACCACCTGCGGTTGCGCATTGAGGTAAGCCGCCACCTCACGCAGCGGCGTACCGTCGCTGATGTGTTCGGCATCACGCAGCGTGAACGAGAACCAGGCGCGGCTGTCAGGGAATTCGCCTAACAGGGCAACCAGCGCCTGGGCTTCTGCAAAGGAGGGCAGCGTTTCGCAGGCCAGTACATCCACGCCCGCCGTCAGTAATGCGTTGATCCGTGGGCGATGGAACGCCATCATTTCAGTCTCTGGCAGCGCATAATCCCCCCGGTATTCCGATCCATCGGCCAGAAACGCGCCGTAAGGTCCGACCGATCCCGCCACCAGCAGGATCTTTGCTTCGGCCTGCGTCGCCAGATAATCTGCGCGGGCACGTTTAGCCAGTTCGACGCTTTGCGCGATCAGCGCCAGAGACTGCGTTTCGTTGAGGCCCCGCGCCGCAAAGCCCTGCGGCGTTGCCTGATAGCTGGCAGTAATGGCGCAGCGCGCGCCGGCAGCAAAATAGTCGTAGTGCACCTGGTAAATCAGCTCAGGGTTCTCCACCAGCACTTTAGCGGACCATAACGCATCCGCCAGATCGCAACCACGTGCCTCAAGCTCGGTCGCCAGCGCGCCGTCAAGAATCAGCGGGGCAGACTGTTGTAATGCGCGCGAAACAGGATTATGCGACATCCCTGGCCTCCTTAGCCTGTGTTTTTTTGTGCGTGACATGGTAAGCGCCATAGCAAAACAGCACAAACGGAATTCCGCACCACAGGGCAATACGCTGCGAGGGATCGAAAGCCAGCCCCACACAGGCCAGCAGGCAAAGCAGGAAGCCCAGGATGGGAGTGAGCGGATACAGCGGCGCGCGATAAACCAGTTCCTGCAGCGATTTACCCTGTTGCACATGACGACGACGAAAAACGTAGTGCGACGCGCAGATGCTCAACCACACGGCCACCACGGCAAAGCCAGAGATAGCAGACAGCGCCACAAATACGGTATCCGGCGCGACCACGCTGGAGAACAGCGCCAACAGGCCGCCGATCATACTGACCGTTATCGCCAGCAGCGGTACCCCGCGTTTGTTGACCCGGGCGAAGGCGCGCGGCAGCGTGTTCTCATTGGCCAGCGACCACAGCATGCGGCCTGAGGCATACAGACCCGAGTTCGCCGCAGACAGGATGGCCGTGAGTATCACAAAGTTAATGATATCTGCCGCCCAGGGAATGCCGATCTTCTCAAATACCAGCACAAAGGGACTTTTAACGATGCCGGCCTGGTCCATTGGAATTAAGGCGGCCAGCACGAAAACGGTGCCGACAAAGAACAGGATCAGGCGCGCGACGGTAGTGCGAATGGCCAGCGGCACGACTTTTTGCGGGTTTTCGGTTTCGCCTGCGGCAATGCCAATTAGCTCGGTGCCGGAAAAGGCAAAGTTCACCGCGACCATCGTCATCAGAATCGGTAATACACCATTAGGCAGCCAGCCGTGTGCGGTGATATTGCTCAAACCCGGCGCGGTCGTGCCGTCTTTCATCGGGATAAAGCCAAACATGGCCGCGCCGCCCAGGACGATAAAGGCGACAATCGTGATGACCTTGATGATGGAAAACCAGAATTCCCCTTCGGCAAAGAAACGGGTGGAAATCACGTTGAGCAGATAGATGGCGATGCAGAAGACCAGGCACCATAGCCAGACCGGCACATGTGGAAACCAGTACTGCATGCAGAACCCTGCCGCCGTCAGGCTGGAGCCCAACGCGACGGTCCAGGTCAGCCAGTACAGCCAGGCGACGGTATAGCCCGTGGCCGGGCTCAGATAGCGAGCGGCATAGACGTGAAATGCCCCCGTTTCAGGCATGGCGACCGACAGCTCACCCAGGCAGGCCATCACAAGCCATACCACCAGCGCACCAATCAGATAAGCCAGCAGCGTGCCTGCGGCCCCGGTGGTGGAAATAATGTAGCCGGTATTAAAAAACAGGCCGGTCCCGATGACGCCGCCCAGCGATAGCATCACCAGGTGGCGAACTTTCATGGTTCGCTTAAATTGATCCTGCGAAGAAGTCGTCTGCTCGCTCATATATCCCATCCGTATGGACGTCTAAACATCTATATGCAGCAGATTTATACGCATTACGGCGCCGAAATGCAACGGGCGAAACGGTCAGGCATCGACGGGAAGGGATCGTTGCCCCGCGTTAACGGGGCGGGATGCGCTAGCCGAACACGCTCTGTATATAGCGTTCAAGCGCCATGCGGGAACTGAAACCGTGTGGAATACCATAATGTTCCTGCGAATCACCCGCCAGGTAGAGAGGGAACTGCGTGTAGTGATCACAGGTTTTCATTTCTGACGCCGGTTCGGCAAAAGGCTGACTTTTTTCTTTCAACGTTGGGTGAATGATCAGCGCCGTGCGCCCCATACGCGCTTCGCGGTTAACATAAACATAGTTGTCGCCACGACGGTAGCCATAAGCGCGTGGTGTAATCTCATCGACTTCAAAGCCTACTTTTTCCAGTACGCGCGCTACCTCATCTGGTCGTAAATACATGCTTGATCCTCTCCTCTTCAAAAGCCACGCAACCTTACATCAGCGTGGCTGCACGGGCATTCGGAATTTTCCCTAAAGGGCCATCCCGCGCCTCGTTAAGTCAAACGTGGTCTACACTGAGTATTACGTGTTAATGACAAGGGAGCCAAAAATGTTTAATCGAACGCAAAAAAACGATGACATTGATATCAATCAGGATGTAAACGAGCTGGCTGATTCACTTGAAGCGTTGCTGAAATCTTACGGCAGCGAAGCGAAGGATGAGGTTAATTCTGCCCGCAGCCAGGCGGAAGCCCTGCTGAAGCAAACCCGTGCGAAATTAAATGGTGGCGGCAATCGTGTTTCGCAGGCCGCCCGCGACGCCGGCTATCAGGTTGATGCCTATGTGCATGATAAACCCTGGTACGGTGTCGGCATCGGCGCTGCGGTCGGGATTGTGCTGGGCGCGCTGTTAGTGTCCCGCCGCTAGTCCCCGCCCTGCCGTTATCATCAGCCTCGCTCAATGAGCGGGGCTTTTTTTATGCCTGTTTTTTGCGCAACTGGCTTTACAAAATATTTTTTCGCGTGGCAGGGCGCGTCGCCACTGGCTTGCCGCATCCGGGGCCATTAACCCCATATATAGTACGCTTGACCGCAATTAACGCTACATCTAGTATTCATTTCATTGTCACACCACAAAATGTTTGCAAGGACGAAGCCTGATTCATGGAAAAAAACTTCGTTATCCGCAGCGGCACCGCAATGAAAGAGGAATACGAATCATGCGCATTATTATTTACACTAAAAACAACTGTGTCCAGTGTAATGCCACGAAAAATGCACTGGATCGTCAGGGCATCGACTACCACCTCATCAACCTGGATACGCAACCGGAGGCCATCGATAACCTCAAGGCCTTGGGTTACCGCCAGGTACCGGTCGTCATGACGCGTGACGATCACTGGAGTGGGTTTCGCCCTGACAAGATAGCTGGCCTGTCTCAATCCGTGGCGATGGGCGGATAGCCGCATGTTTCCACTGGTCTATTTTTCCAGCCAGTCGGAAAACACCCATCGGTTCATTCTCCGTCTGGGCCTGCCCGCGTGCCGCATACCGATTGACGCAAAGCAACAGCTGCACATTGACCAGCCCTATATTCTGGTCGTGCCCAGCTATGGCGGCGGCAGCCACCGCGGTGCGGTGCCCAGACAGGTTATTCAGTTTCTCAATGATGACGCCAACCGCAACGGCTTACGCGGCGTTATCGCCGCCGGTAACCGTAATTTTGGCGAAGGTTACTGCCTGGCTGGCGACATCATTGCTAAGAAATGTCAGGTTCCCTACCTGTATCGGTTTGAACTGATGGGAACCCCCGACGATATCGCCAATGTGAAAGCGGGAGTAACCCAATTTTGGCAACGACAGATACCCTCAACGACGTAGCGCTGGATTACCATGCGCTGAACGCCATGCTGAACCTGTATGACGCTGACGGCCGTATCCAGTTTGATAAGGATCAGCAGGCCGCACGTCAGTTTGTTATTCAGCACGTGCAGCCCAACACCCAGCACTTTGCCAGCATCGCAGAGCGCCTGCGCTATCTGGTCGCCGAAGGCTACTACGAAGCTTCCGTACTTAATCAGTATGATTTTAACTTTGTCTGCGGGCTGCACGACGAAGCCGATGCATGGGGCTTTGCGTTCAAGACCTTTTTGGGTGCGTGGAAGTACTACACCAGCTACACCCTGAAAAGTTTTGATGGCAAGCGTTACCTGGAAACCTTCGAGCAGCGTGCCTGTATGGTGGCGCTGACGCTGGCGCAGGGCGATGAAACCCTGGCGCGCTCGGTGCTGGAAGCCATCCTGAGTGGGCGTTTTCAGCCCGCCACGCCGACGTTTCTGAACAGCGGCAAGCAACAGCGCGGCGAACTGGTTTCCTGCTTCCTGCTGCGTATTGAAGACAACATGGAGTCGATTGGCCGGGCCGTGAACTCTGCGCTCCAGCTGTCTAAACGCGGCGGCGGCGTGGCGTTTCTGCTGTCGAACCTGCGTGAGTCCGGCGCGCCGATCAAGCGCATTGAAAACCAGTCTTCCGGCGTTATTCCGGTGATGAAAATGCTGGAGGATGCGTTTTCTTATGCTAACCAGCTCGGCGCGCGTCAGGGAGCCGGCGCAGTCTGGCTGAATGCTCACCATCCGGATATTTTGCGCTTCCTGGATACCAAGCGCGAAAACGCAGATGAAAAAATCCGCATTAAAACGCTGTCGCTGGGCGTGGTCATTCCGGATATCACCTTCCAGCTTGCCAAAGAGAATCAGCCGATGGCGCTGTTCTCGCCCTACGATGTTGAAAGAATCTACGGTCAGGCGTTTGGCGATATCAGCATCAGCGAGAAATACGCGGAGATGCTTGCGGACGACAGAATCCGTAAAACCTATATTCAGCCGCGTGATTTCTTTCAGACGCTGGCGGAAATCCAGTTCGAATCAGGCTATCCCTACATCATGTATGAGGACAGCGTAAACCGGGATAACCCGATTGCCGGTCGCATCAATATGAGCAACCTCTGCTCAGAGATTTTGCAGGTGAACAGCGCCAGCGAATTCAACGAGGATCTCAGCTACCGCCGCATGGGCAAAGATATCTCCTGTAACCTTGGCTCGCTGAATATTGCCCATGCGATGGATTCTGGCGATCTGGCCCACACGGTAGAAACGGCAATTCGGGCGCTGACTGCGGTGTCAGATATGAGTGACATTGGCTCGGTTCCCTCCGTTGCGGAAGGCAATCGCCGCTCGCATGCTATCGGTCTGGGTCAGATGAACCTGCATGGTTACCTGGCCCGTGAAGGCATTGCTTACGGATCACCCGAGGCGCTGGATTTCACCAATCTCTATTTTTACTGTGTGACTTATTATGCCCTGCGTGCCTCGAATCAGCTGGCAAAAGAGCGCCAGCAGACTTTCGACGGTTTTAGCGCCTCAACCTATGCCACCGGCGCGTATTTTGACAAATATCTGCAAAGCGACTGGCAGCCGCGAACCGCCCGCATCGCCGCCCTGTTTGCCGATGCGGGCATCAGCTTGCCCTGTCACAACGACTGGCTGGCACTGCGTGAATCGGTGATGGCCTCGGGGCTGTATAATCAAAACCTGCAGGCGATACCGCCTACCGGATCGATCTCCTATATCAACCACGCCACGTCCAGTATTCATCCGATTGTGTCGCGAATAGAGATCCGCAAAGAGGGCAAAACCGGTCGCGTTTACTATCCGGCTCCCTTCATGACCAACGACAATCTGGAACTCTATCAGGACGCTTACCAGATTGGGCCGGAAGCCATTATTGATACCTACGCAGAGGCGACCCGACATGTGGATCAGGGCCTGTCATTAACCCTGTTTTTCCGGGATGACGTGACCACGCGCGACATTAATAAAGCGCAGATTTACGCCTGGAAGAAAGGGATTAAAACGCTTTACTACATTCGACTGCGCCAGATGGCCCTGCAAGGCACTGAAATTCAGGGCTGCGTCTCCTGCGCACTGTGAGAACCCATTATGCAACTCAGACAAATTCATGCCATTAACTGGAACCGTATTCAGGATGAGAAAGATCTTGAAGTCTGGAACCGTCTGACCAGCAACTTCTGGTTGCCGGAAAAAGTCCCCTTGTCCAACGATCTGCCGGCCTGGCAGACGCTGGATAAACAGCATCAGCAGTTGACCATCCGCGTATTCACCGGCCTGACGCTGCTGGACACCATCCAGAACGTGCTGGGTGCGCCGGGCTTAATGCCCGATGCGCTGACGCCGCATGAGGAGGCCGTCTTGTCGAATATCAGCTTTATGGAGGCGGTACATGCCCGCTCATACAGCTCGATTTTTTCGACGTTGTGTCATACCAGCGATGTGGATGCCGCTTATCAGTGGAGCGAAGAGAATCAGGCGCTGCAAAATAAAGCCGAGATCATTCTTACTCATTACCGCGCTGACGATCCGTTAAAGAAAAAAATCGCCAGCGTCTTTCTGGAGTCGTTCCTGTTCTATTCAGGATTCTGGCTGCCGATGTACTGGTCAAGCCGTGGCAAACTGACCAATACCGCCGATCTGATTCGGCTCATCATCCGCGATGAGGCCGTTCACGGCTACTATATTGGCTACAAGTACCAGAAAGCCCTTGAGCAGGTTGATGAAGGCCGCCGCGAAGCATTGCAGCAGTTCGCCATCGATCTGCTGCTGGCGCTGTATGAAAACGAGGTTGTTTATACAGAAGCGCTCTATGGCGATGTCGGCTGGGCGGAAGAAGTGAAAACCTTCCTGCACTACAACGCCAACAAGGCCTTAATGAATCTTGGCTATGAAGCGCTGTTCCCGGCAGAATTAACTCAGGTTAACCCGGCAATTCTGTCGGCGTTATCCCCAAACGCGGATGAAAATCACGACTTCTTTTCGGGTTCGGGCTCCTCATACGTAATGGGCAAAGCGGTCGAAACGGAAGACGAAGACTGGAGTTTCTAAGGTTGTCTGTGCCGTCATAACAGGTCACAGGCGGTCATGATTACTGGCGCTGATTAATAAGCTGTTATTTCCCTTAAATCAGCGTCATTATTTCTTATTCATGCCCTCCCTTCCGCTCGTCATTCTGCCAATATCTCAGCACTGCACGGTCTAATTACTGTCGTTTTTCAAAATAAATCATAAAAAATTCATCTCCCCGCATCCCTTGTGATGACTGGAAATTATCGCGATAAGGCGTGATTTCCAGCCATGAATATTTTACACCAGGGTTGACAGATAATCTGAGCATGTCAGGTTATAGCCTGCTTAAATTGAACCAGGGTACGTCATTTTACATTAAAATAATTTAATCAGGGCATTAATTACGGATGACAATAAAATTAGAAGTAAAAAATCTTTATAAGGTATTTGGTGATAATCCACAGAGGGCATTTAAATATATTGATAAGGGCTGTGGTAAAGAGGAAATCCTCGAAAAAACAGGCTTATCGCTCGGTGTCAAAAATGCCAGTCTGGCCATTGAAGAAGGCGAGATCTTCGTCATCATGGGGTTATCCGGTTCAGGGAAATCCACCATGGTTCGCCTTCTCAATCGTCTGATAGAGCCGACGCGCGGCCAGGTGATTATTGACGGTGTCGATATTGCAAAAATATCGGACAGCGAACTGCGTGAGGTTCGCCGAAATAAGATCAGCATGGTATTTCAGTCATTCGCCTTAATGCCGCATCTTGACGTTGTAAATAATGCCGCTTTTGGCATGGAATTAGCCGGCATCCCCTTAGCAGAACGTCAGGAAAAAGCCCTTGAGGCATTACGTCAGGTTGGGCTGGAAAATTACGCCCACGCCTATCCTGATGAGCTATCAGGCGGCATGCGTCAGCGTGTAGGTCTGGCACGCGCTTTAGCCATTAATCCCGATATTTTATTAATGGATGAAGCCTTTTCTGCACTCGATCCCTTAATTCGTACCGAAATGCAGGATGAGCTGGTGAAATTACAGGCCAGACATCAGCGCACTATCGTATTTATTTCACACGACCTGGACGAAGCCATGCGCATTGGCGATCGTATTGCCATTATGCAAAATGGCGAAGTCATTCAGGTCGGCTCACCCGATGAAATCCTGAATAATCCCGCCAATGATTATGTCCGCACGTTCTTCCGCGGCGTCGATATCAGTCACGTCTTTAGCGCTAACGATATTGCGCGCCGAAATGCTGGCGCGCTCATTCGCAAAGCGACCGGATTAGGCCCGCGCTCGGCCATACAACTGCTGCAGGAAGAAGATCGTGATTACGGCTACGTGCTGGAGAAACAGAAATTCATCGGCGTAGTGTCAACCGACTCTCTCAAGGCGGCCCTGGCGGCAGGGCAAGGGCTGGAAAGCGCCCTGCTCGACGCGCCAGCGGCGGTTCCTGCCACGACCTCGTTAAACGAACTGCTCTCACACGTGGCGCAGGCTCCCTGTGCCGTTCCGGTGGTGGGAGAAGAAAATCAATACGTCGGTGTGATATCGAAAAGCACGCTGCTACGTGCTTTAGATCGTGAAGGAGCCAGCAATGAGTAAAGACACAGCAACCCCATGGGATAACCCGGCACCGACGGATACCCAGAGCAGCCAAAGTAGCGATCCCTGGTCAGGTGCTGCAGACCAAAGCAGTGCCGCCGACAGCGGCCATCATGCCGCCACCGGCGGTGCAGATGCGTGGGGCACGCCAGATGGCGGTGCCGCGACAGGCTCCAGCAGCAGCACAGACTGGTTGAACAACGCGCCTGCACCCCAGGCGGACCATTTCACTATTATGGATCCGTTCCATAAAACCTGGATTCCGCTGGATCACTGGGTCACCGAAGGGATCGACTGGGTCGTGAATCATTTCCGT
This sequence comes from Pantoea ananatis LMG 2665, assembly GCF_000710035.2. Classification (GTDB taxonomy): domain Bacteria; phylum Pseudomonadota; class Gammaproteobacteria; order Enterobacterales; family Enterobacteriaceae; genus Pantoea; species Pantoea ananatis. The sequence continues at coordinate 1,173,854 of NZ_JMJJ01000005.1, forward strand.
CCGGTCTTTCAAAGCATTCGCGTACCGGTGGATTATATCCTCAGCGCGTTTCAACAGCTGCTGCTGGGCATGCCCGCGCCGGTGGCTATCGCGCTGTTTGCGTTAATCGCCTGGCAAATCGCCAGCCCGGCGATGGGCATTGCCACGCTGATTTCGCTGATCGCCATTGGCGCCATTGGTGCCTGGTCGCAGGCGATGATTACGCTGGCGCTGGTGCTCACCGCCCTGCTGTTTTGCATCATCATTGGCCTGCCTATGGGCATCTGGCTGGCGCGCAGTGAACGTGCGGCACGTATTGTGCGTCCGCTGCTGGACGCCATGCAGACCACACCGGCCTTCGTTTACCTGGTGCCGATTGTTATGCTGTTTGGTATCGGGAATGTCCCGGGCGTCGTCGTCACCATCATTTTTGCCCTGCCGCCCATTGTCAGGCTGACCATCCTGGGAATTAAACAGGTTCCTGCCGACCTGATCGAAGCCAGTGAGTCCTTTGGCGCCAGTCCGCGCCAGCTGCTGTTTAAGGTTCAGCTGCCGCTGGCCATGCCCACCATCATGGCGGGTGTGAATCAGACGCTGATGCTCGCCCTGTCGATGGTGGTGATTGCCTCCATGATTGCCGTGGGTGGACTGGGCCAGATGGTGCTGCGCGGCATTGGTCGTCTGGACATGGGCCTGGCCTCCGTGGGCGGCGTCGGCATCGTGATTCTGGCCATTATCCTTGACCGCCTGACGCAGTCGGTGGCGCGTGACAAACGCAGCCGTGGCCGTCGCCACTGGTATCACACCGGCCCTATTGGCCTGCTGACACGTCCTTTCCGTCAATCCTGAATCTTGAGTGCGGCAGTCAACTGCCGCCGTTATCGCGACAATAAAAACGAGGAATAATCATGCGCAAGACGCTCCCTGCTGCCGTTGCCATTCTGGCCACTTTCTCTGCTTCTCACGCTTTCGCGGCCGATCTGCCGGGTAAAGGCATCACGGTGAAACCGGTACAAAGTACGATTGCCGAAGAGACTTTTCAGACGCTGCTCGTGAGCCGGGGCCTGGAGAAGCTGGGCTATACCGTTGAGAAACCGAGCGAAGTGGATTACAACGTCGCCTATACCACCATCGCCTCGGGTGATGCGACCTTCCTGGCAACCAACTGGCGGCCACTGCATGACGATATGTATAAAGCCGCAGGCGGGAGCCAGGTGTTTTATCGCGCGGGAAACTATGTTTCCGGCGCGGCTCAGGGCTATCTCATCGATAAAAAAACGGCTGAAAAGTATCACATCACCAATATCGCCCAGTTGAAAGATCCCAAGATTGCCAGGCTTTTCGACAGCAATGGCGATGGCAAAGCGGATATGACCGGCTGTACGCCTGGCTGGGGCTGCGAGGCGGTCATTAACCACCAAAACACAGCTTATGGCCTGAGCAACACCGTCACCGCCAACATGGGCAACTATTCGGCGATGATCGCGGATACTCTGGCGCGCTTTAAACAGGGAAAACCTGTCCTTTACTACACCTGGACGCCTTACTGGCTGAGTGATGTGCTTAAACCGGGCCGCGACGTGGTCTGGCTGCAGGTGCCATTCTCTTCATTGCCGGGCGAACAGAAAGGCGTGGATACCAAACTGGCTAACGGCGCGAACTATGGCTTCCCGGTCAACACGATGCACATAGTGGCCAACAAAGCCTGGGCGGAAAAAAATCCCGCCGCCGCGAAACTGTTTGCTGAGATGACACTGCCGATTGGTGATATCAATGCGGAAAATGCCGCCATGCACGCAGGGCAAAATTCTGAAGAGGATATCAATCGCCACGTAGACGGTTGGATCAAGGGCCATCAGGCCCAGTTTGATAAGTGGATTAACGACGCGCGCGCCGCGACTCAATAAGGCTCGGCAGGCAGACGAAGGGCGGACACCTGTCTGCCCTTTTTCCGTTATGACTGATTAACAGGCGCATGACATAAACATAGCTCTCAAATAATTTTTTAGGTTATTATTAACGCCACTTTATTAATATTTACCTCTGCCTCCCTATGACAACATCTCGCCCTGGTTTAACGTCTGCACTGGTGGGACTGATGTCCGTTGCCACTGGCCTCTGTGTTGCCAGCAATTATTATATTCAGCCACTGCTTCATACCATTGCCCAACACTTTGACCTGTCGGTGGCGCTCGCGGGGTTCATTGTGACCAGCGCACAGCTTGGCTATGCCTGTGGGCTGCTGTTGCTGGTCCCGCTTGGCGATATGCTGGAACGGCGCGGCCTGATAGTGGGCATGATGGTGCTGGCGGCGGCGGGCATGGTGATCATTGCTCTCTCCTCCTCATTTCCCTTTCTGCTGTTGGGCACGGTGATCACCGGACTCTTTTCGGTGGCGGCCCAGATTCTGGTACCGCTGGCCGCGACGCTGGCAGAGCCGGAAAAGCGGGGCAAAGTTACCGGCACGGTCATGAGCGGCTTGCTGCTGGGCATCCTGCTGGCGCGAACCGTTGCGGGCGGGCTGGCGCAGTTAGGTGGCTGGCAAACCGTATACTGGGTCGCCAGCGTATTTATGCTGCTGATGGCGATTGCGCTATGGCGCACGCTGCCGCGCATCACACCTTCTGTTTCATTGAATTATCCGCAATTGCTGATTTCCCTGTTTCGGCTGTATGCGGCCGATCCTGTGCTGCGCACCCGTTCCGTTACCGGCTGTCTTACCTTTGCGAATTTCAGCATCCTGTGGACATCAATGGCATTTCTGCTCTCTGCCACGCCTTACGGTTTCTCGGAAGGAGAAATCGGGTTACTGGGACTGGTCGGCGCCGCCGGGGCGCTGGCAGCAAGGAAAGCCGGCTCGCTGGCGGACAGAGGTCATGCCAAACTCACTACCAGCGCAGGCTTGCTGCTGATGTTGCTGTCCTGGGCGGCCATTGCCTGGGGCGCGCAGCAGCTTGTGGCGCTGATTGTCGGCATCTTAGTGCTGGATCTGGCGGTTCAGGCCGTGCACATCACCAATCAAAGCGTGATATACGCACGCCAGCCTGAGGCACGAAATCGACTGAATGCCGGTTATATGACCAGCTACTTTATTGGCGGTGCGCTAGGCTCATTGCTGTCGGCCAATGCCTACCATTTCGCGGGCTGGTATGGCGTCTGCGCGGCCGGTGCGACACTGACTTGCCTGAATTTACTAATCTGGTGGCGGAATCATCGCCAGGAACAAACGAATAGCCAGAATAGTGTGATTTAGCCTGTTCAGCGGAGTGTGAGTTTGCTATCGTTGGCTCAAAGTTATTCACGCCAGTTATTTTTTCTTTTGCAATCATTTGATGTCGTACCGTTTCACTGTACGACCAACGCGTATGAAATCGATGCGCAAAACCTTTACCCTGGGGTCAAGGACAGATCTTGAACTACCACAGTGCGACAGCCTGAGGATGACCTGTTAAGGCCAGAATACTCAGCAATGACGCTGCCACCGTGGTGATTATAAAAGTTGAAATTAGTGAGGTTTTTTCTAATGGAAAGTTCGTTTACGCCCATTGAGCAAATGTTAAATATCCGTGCCAATCGTCACACGGATTTCCCCTTCCAGGAAATTCTCCTGACGCGCCTTTGCATGCATATGCAGGGTAAATTGCTGGACAATCGCAACAAAATGCTTAAAGAACAGGGTATTAATGAAACCCTGTTTATGGCGTTACTGACGCTGGATGCGCAGGAAGACCAGAGCATTCAGCCTTCTGAGCTGAGCACCGCCCTGGGTTCCTCACGGACTAATGCCACGCGCATTGCCGATGAGCTGGAAAAACGGGGCTGGATTGAACGTCGTGAAAGCGCGCAGGATCGCCGTTGTCTGCATCTGCATCTGACCGACAAAGGCAATGCATTTCTGCAGCAGGTGCTGCCGCCTCAACATCAGAGCCTGCAATACCTGTGGTCTTCACTGACCGGTGATGAGAAGTCACAGTTGGAAAACATCACCCGCAAGCTGCTTACCCGTCTGGATAAGATGGAAGAAGATAAACTAACTGCTTCCCTGTCGCGGTAATAGCAAGATCTGCGACACAATCACCTGACGAAATCGTTATTTTAACCCTCTTTTATCCGGCCAGCGCTTAGTCGCTGGCTTTTTTGGCTCGGGCGATGGTGAAAACGGAGTTTAACCCGCCGATTAAGTGGAAAACGTGGAGAAATAAATGAGTGCATCAGAGGCGCAAAGCCCGCATCAGCCAGTAAATAACAAGAAGAAAAAGCGCAAAGGCGCGCTGCTATTACTGGCGCTGGTCGTCGTACTGCTTGGCATTGCGTGGGGCGTTTACTGGTACCTGGTGCTACGCCACTATCAGGAAACGGACGATGCTTACGTTGCCGGTAACCAGGTGCAGGTGATGGCCCAGGTCTCAGGCAGCGTCAATAAAGTCTGGTTTGATGATACCGATTTTGTCAAAAAAGGGGATGTGCTGGTATCGCTGGATAAAACCGACGCACAGCAGGCGTTTGAAAAAGCCCAGACCGGGCTGGCGACCAGCGTGCGCCAGGTACATCAGGAGATGATCAACGCGAAACAGTATCAGGCCACCATTGCGCTTCGTCAGACCGCGTTAGATCAGGCGCAGGCCGACCTGAAACGCCGCGAGCCGCTGGGCGCCTCTAATCTGATTGGGCGTGAAGAGCTGCAACATGCACGCGATGCCGTGGCTTCAGCGAAAGCGGAGCTGGATGTGGCGGTTCAGCAGTATAACGCGAACCAGGCGATGATCCTGAATACCTCTCTGGAAAACCAGCCTGCCGTGAAGCAGAGTGCGGCACAGCTGCGTGATGCCTGGCTGGCACTGCAACGTACTGACATTCGCAGCCCAATGGATGGCTATGTCTCGCGCCGCAGCGTGCAGGTTGGCTCGCAAATCAATACCAGTACGCCGCTGATGGCGGTGGTGCCTGCAACCGACTTGTGGGTAGACGCTAACTTCAAAGAGACCCAACTGGCTGGCGTGCGTATCGGCCAACCGGCAACCGTTGTGGCGGACATCTACGGTGACGATGTGGTTTACCACGGTAAAGTTGTCGGTCTGGACATGGGAACCGGAAGCGCGTTCTCCCTGCTGCCGGCGCAAAACGCCACCGGTAACTGGATCAAAGTGGTTCAACGTCTGCCGGTCCGTATTGAGTTGAATCAGGACGAAGTGGCTAAACATCCTCTGCGTATCGGGCTGTCAACATTGGTAGAAATTGATACCGATAATAAAGACGGCAGCGCACTGGCTACCAGCGTTCGTCAGCAGGCTGCCTACAGCAGCAACGCCCTGGCCATTGACCTTGCACCGGTTGATAAGCTGATTACCGATATCGTCCACGCGAACGCCGGATGATCACCCGGAGGCTGTAATGGCACAAGCACCGCTTAAAGGGATGCCGCTGGTCTTAATGACCATTGCGCTCTCCCTGGCGACGTTCATGCAGGTTCTGGATTCCACCATTGCGAACGTTGCTATACCGACCATTGCGGGTAACCTGGGGGCCTCAAACTCCCAGGGGACCTGGGTCATCACGTCTTTCGGGGTGGCAAACGCCATCTCGATTCCGATAACGGGTTGGCTGGCCAAACGCATCGGTGAAGTCAAACTCTTTACCTGGTCGACCATCCTGTTTGCGCTGGCTTCCTGGGCCTGCGGCATGTCCGAAAGCCTGGAAATGCTGATTTTCTTCAGGATAATTCAGGGGATCGTTGCAGGTCCGTTGATCCCGCTGTCGCAAAGCCTGCTGCTGAATAATTATCCGCCTGCAAAACGCAGTATCGCCCTGTCACTCTGGGCGATGACGGTGATTGTGGCCCCCATATGTGGCCCCATTCTCGGCGGCTGGATCAGTGATAACTATCACTGGGGCTGGATCTTCTTTATCAACGTGCCGATTGGTGTTGTGGTCATCATGCTCACGCTGCAAACCCTGCGTGGTCGTGAAACCGCTACCCAGATCCGCCCCATTGATACCGTTGGCCTGGTGCTGCTGGTGGTCGGGGTTGGCTCGTTGCAGGTGATGCTGGATCGCGGTAAAGAGCTGGACTGGTTTAGCTCAACAGAAATTATTGTGCTGACGATTGTCGCGGTGCTGGCGCTGGTGATGCTGTTGATTTGGGAGCTGACAGACGATCACCCGATAGTCGATCTGTCGCTGTTTAAATCGCGCAACTTCACCATAGGCTGCTTATCCATTAGCCTTGCCTACATGCTCTATTTTGGGTCGATCGTTCTCTTGCCGCAGTTGCTGCAGGAGGTCTACGGTTATACCGCGACCTGGGCAGGGCTGGCCTCAGCGCCGGTCGGGATTATCCCGGTTATCCTGTCGCCCATCATTGGTCGGTTCTCCCATAAGCTTGATATGCGGAAACTGGTCACCTTCAGTTTCATCATGTATGCCATTTGTTTCTACTGGCGCGCTTACACGTTTGAACCGGGCATGGACTTTGGCGCGTCGGCCTGGCCACAGTTTATTCAGGGCTTCGCGGTCGCCTGCTTCTTTATGCCACTTACCACAATTACGCTGTCGGGTTTGACACCCGACCGGATGGCGGCGGCATCCAGTTTGTCGAACTTCGTGCGTACGCTGGCGGGTTCGATAGGGACGTCGATCACCACCACGATGTGGACGGATCGTGAGGCAATGCACCACAGTAATCTCAGCGAATCGGTGACGCCTTATAACGTTAATGCGCAGCAGATGTACAGTCAGCTTGAGGGGATGGGCATGACGCATCAGCAGGCCTCAGCGTACATCGCTCAGCAGATCACCAATCAGGGATTGATCATTTCCGCCAACGAGATTTTTTGGGCGTCGGCGGGCGTCTTTCTGGTGCTGTTGGTGCTGATCTGGTTTGCCCGTCCGCCCTTTACCGCCGGTGGCGGTGGTGGTGGCGCGCACTAGACGAACGCGATGGGGTTCTGGCGTGGAAGTCACGCCCGCCAGAACCCGTTTTTACGCCCAGCGCGTCGCTTTCATATCCATCACGAACCGGTATTTCACGTCACCTTTTAGCATTCGCGTAAAGGCTTCTTCGACCTGCTCTCCACGAATCATCTCAATGTCTGCGGTGATGTTGTTGTCGCCGCAGAAATCCAGCATCTCCTGGGTTTCTTTAATGCTGCCGATGGACGAGCCGCTGATGCTTAAACGACGGAACACCATTGGCGTCACGTTCGGTGAAGCGTGCGGACTGTCGGGAATGCCCACCAGCACCAGGCGGCCATTGGTTTTGAGCGTCGCCAGATAAGGGTCAAGATCGTGCGGGGCCGCCACGCAGTCAACGATAAGATCCAGCGCGTTCTGGCTGGCCTGCATAGCCTGAGCATCGCGTGATACCACCACATGACGGGCACCGAGACGGCGGGCATCCGCGGCTTTGTCAGCCGACGTGGTGAAAAGCGTCACCTCAGCTCCCAGCGCACTCGCCAGCTTCACCGCCATGTGGCCTAACCCACCCAGGCCAATCACGCCAACCTTATCGCCCGTTTTCACGTTAAAATGGCGCAGCGGTGACCAGACAGTGACGCCCGCGCACAGCAACGGCGCAACACCGGCCAACGGCAGGTGCTGTGGCACCGAAACCACGAAGTCCTGATCGACCACCACGTGCTCAGCATAGCCGCCTCGGGTAGATTCACCGGTGTATTTATCCGTACCGTTATAGGTCGCAGTGAAACCGGCTTCACAATATTGTTCTTCCTGCTGCTGACAGAAATGACAGGTGCGGCAGGAATCAACCATCACGCCCACGCCAACAATATCACCCGGCGTAAATCGGGTGGCAGCGCTACCGGTTTCGCTCACCCGTCCAACGATTTCGTGTCCTGGCACCAGGGGATAATGGCTTACCGCCCATTCGTTGCGTGCCATATGCAAATCTGAGTGGCAAACGCCACAGTAAAGGATTTCTATCCGGACATCCTGCGGTTGAAGCGGACGCAGCGCGATCTGGCCGGCGGTAAGGGGCTGGGTCGCATCGTGCGCGATCAGTGCATTAATTTTCATGGTGCCTCTCATAGTGACTGGCTTTTGATAACGGAGGGCGGCAAACTCTACTTAAATAGTGCCATTATTGATAGTAGTTACCATTTGGTGACCATAAAGGAGGGAGAAGACGATGCCTGCCTGGGTAGAGGGTAAACTGGTTTTTTATGTGGATTCACCGCCGCGCCGACTCATGGATCTTTTTTCTGCCAAGTGGAATCCGATGGTGCTGCATGCGCTGTATCACTGGCCGGGAGGCCGCGCACGCACGGGCGAGTTGCAGCGAAGTTTGCAGGGGATATCAAAAAAGATGTTGTTTCAGACGCTGAAGGAGCTGGAGCAGCGCGGATTGATCACCCGCCATGTTTACGACGTGATCCCACCCAAAGTCGACTATGCGTTAACGGCGCTGGGCCAGACCTTCGCGGAACCGGTAGAGCAGCTGTATCAATGGGGGCTGGATAATCAACGGGCGCTTGATGAGATGGACGAACATGTTGATCAGGCTACGTCCGACTCCGGGGATGGTAAGGCGGGGTAACGGGCTGGCGGAGTATCTTTCACGCCCCGCCGGGAACACTGAACCTGTATGGCACGTTTCACGGCACCATACATCAGCTAACATCAGGCGTTCTGACGCCACCATTCGGCCAGCAGAACGCCGGTAGCGACGGAGACGTTCAGACTTTCCACGTTGCCGGTGCCGCCAATCGACACGCTCATATCGCCCTGCTGGAACGTGCTGTCAGACAAGCCTTCACGCTCCTGACCCAGCACCAGTACCATTTTGGCCGGTAGCACCGCGTCAGACAGGGATGTGCCCTGATGGCTCGAGGTCGTCACGATGGTGTAACCCGCTTTGCGGAAGGCTTCGAGGCCTTCATTAAAGGTTGCGCCGCTGATAGCCTGAACGTGTTCAGCGCCGCCTTCCGCCGTGCGAACCGCTGCACCGGATTCCAGCAGCGAGGCATCGTTAACCAGCAGACCTTTCACACCAAAGTGCGCGCAGCTGCGCATGATCGCGCCAAGGTTATGGGGATTGCTGACATCTTCAAGCGCCAGTACACAGTCTTTGCTTTCGGCCTTGTTAAGCCATTCTGCTACGTCCATGCCCATGCGTTTCTTGATCAGGAAGCAGACGCCGCCGTGGTGTTCAGTACCGGAAGCTTTGGTGATCTCTGCGTCATCGACCACGTGGTAGGCTTTGCGGTTAGCCGCCAGCCAGCGCAGCGCATCGCGGAAACGTGGCGTCACGCTTTGCACAAACCAGGCGCGAACGATGCATTCAGGACGGCTCTGGAACAGCGCCTGACAGGCGTTTTCACCGTAAACGCGGGTTTCTTCCAGACGCTGGCGACGAATCTGCTCAACGTCAACCACGCCTTTACCGCTGATCCCTGGGTTTTCCGGTTTGTTGTCTTCCACGACCGGCGCGCGGGAGACGGTACGCCATGGGGAATCACTGCTACCGTAAGCATCACGATTGTCGCTGCCGCGATCGTTGCGGCGCGGTGCGCTGTCACTGCGGCGTGGCACGCTATCGCTGCGACGGCCTGTACCGCGACCGCCTTCTTCACTACGCTCAGTGCGCGGGCCGGATGAACGACGATTGTCTTCACGGCGAGCAGCAGGACGGCCACCTTTGCCTGTACGAGGATTCGGCGCGCGCGCGCTTTGCTCATCTTCGCCACGCACATACATGACTTTGACCTTACCACTTTTGCCTTTAAATTCGTCGTTCATTTCTTCCTCCTGCATTGAGAGCGCGAAGATTACCTGATGTGACTGCGCTTAGCTATCAACTATTGTACCTATAGAGCAATCCACATTGAGACGATCTTACCACCCTTTCATAATGGACAATATTGAGCAAAGTGCTCTAGTTCATTATCAGAGGTTTATATGAATACGGTATGCACGTCTTGTCAGGCAACCAATCGCGTTCCCGAAGAACGGCTTGCCGATGGTGCCAAATGTGGTCGTTGCGGCGAAAGCCTGTTCTCTGGCGAGGTCATCAACGCCACCGCCGCCACGCTGGACAGCTATCTGCAGGACGATCTGCCGGTCGTGGTGGACTTTTGGGCGCCATGGTGCGGCCCCTGCGTTAATTTTGCCCCGGTGTTTAAAGACGTCGCACAGGAGCGCAGCGGCAAGGTGCGCTTCATTAAAGTGAATACGGAGGCCGAACCGGCGCTGAGCAGTCGCTTCCGCATTCGCAGCATTCCTACTATTATGGTCTTTAAGAAAGGTGAGATGGTGGACATGCTAAACGGTGCCATGCCGAAAGCGCCCTTCAACGAGTGGCTCGACGAATCCCTGTAAGCGCAAAAGGCCAGCCCGTGCTGGCCTTTTCCCTTTGTCCGACGCTTCGATTACACTACGCTTTTTCCTGTCCTGAATAATCATGTCTGAAAATGCCGTTTTGCGTTTACGTGCCCAACGTCTGGCCCGCGCCACACGTCCCTTTCTGGCGCGTGGGAACCGTGTGCTTCGTTGCCAGGGATGTCTGTTGCCGGAAAAACACTGTCTGTGCGCCAGCATTCGTGTGCAGTCTGCCCGCAGTCGCTTTTGTCTGGTGATGTTTGATACCGAACCGATGAAGCCAAGTAATACGGGCCGGTTGATCGCCGACGTCTTGCCAGCTACCCAGGCCTTTGGCTGGTCACGCACCGAGCCCGATCCTTTACTGCTGCAGGCCGTGGCCAGTGAGGCTTATCAGCCCCTGGTGGTTTTCCCTGCATCTTACGCCGATGAAGGTCGCAAGATTGTGCATTCGCCGCCGCTGTCAGGTAAACCGCCGCTGTTTATCATGCTGGATGGTACCTGGAATGAAGCCCGCAAGATGTTTCGTAAAAGCCCCTGGCTTGATCGCTTTCCGGTGATCTCGCTTAATGTCACGGCACCGTCCCGCTACAGGCTGCGCGAAGCGCATGGCGAAGGTCAGCATTGCACCGCAGAGATTGCCGCGGCGCTGCTGCACCAGGCCGGCGACCGTGAGGCTGGCGAGGCATTAACCCTGCACTTTGAGCAGTTCCGTCAGGCCTATCTTGCCGGTAAGCCGCATCATCCCGGCCAGGAGAAGTAACACTCGCCCTGGCAGGCCGATTGTCATTATTCAGGCTGGGATCTGCCCGACGGTAAAAAAGCCCAAAAGCGTTTACACTCCCCTAAATGCCGACGAATGGAGAAGGTGATGAGTCAACGTGGACTGGAAGCGCTGTTAAGACCAAAATCAATTGCGGTAATCGGCGCCTCGGTCAAGCCGGGACGGGCAGGCTATTTTATGATGCGTAATCTGCTGGCGGGCGGCTTTAGCGGCCCGGTGTTGCCGGTGACGCCAAAATATAAAGCCGTTAGCGGCGTGCTGGCCTGGCCTGATATTCACAGTTTGCCCTTCGCCCCCGACCTGGCGGTGATCTGTACCCATCACAAAAGAAATCTGACGCTGTTACAACAGCTTGGCGAGAAAGGCTGTAAAGCCTGCATCATCCTCTCCGCCCCCGCCAGTCAGCTCGCCGAGTTAAAAGCCTGCGCCAGCCGCTGGCAGATCCGATTGTTAGGCCCAAACAGTCTGGGATTGCTGGCCCCGTGGCAGGGGCTTAACGCCAGCTTTTCTCCTGTTCCCATCGCCAAAGGCCGTATTGCGTTCATATCGCAGTCATCAGCCGTCTCCAACACCATTCTTGACTGGGCGCAGCAACGTAACCTGGGGTTTTCATGGTTTATCGCCTTAGGCGACAGCCTGGATACCGACGTGGACGATCTGCTGGATTTTCTGGCCCGTGACGGCAAAACCAGCGCGATTCTGCTTTATCTTGAACACCTTAGCGATGCCCGCCGGTTTGTCTCGGCCTCCCGTAGCGCATCCCGTAACAAACCTATTTTGATTATCAAAAGCGGCCGCAGTCGCCAGGCACAGGCGCTGCTTGGTACGCACAGCGGTCTCGATGCCGCCTGGGATGCGGCGATCCAGCGTGCAGGCTTGTTACGGGTGCAGGATACGCACGAGCTGTTCACCGCAGTTGAGTCCCTGAGCCATATGCGTCCACCACGCGGGCACCGGCTGATGATTATCAGCAATGGCGTGGCTCCCGCCGCGCTGGCGTTAGATGAACTCTATGCCCGCAACGGTAAGCTCGCCACGCTGGGCGAGCAAACGATAGAGCAGCTTAGTGCCGTTCTGCCGGAGGGCGTCGGGCACGGCAATCCGGTCGATTTAAAGGACGATGCAACGCCGGAACGCTATCTGGCCTGCCTGGCCGTCCTGCTCGACAGCCATGATTTAGATGCCCTGATGATTATTCATGCCCCCAGCGCTGTTGCCCCGGCGACCGAAACCGCAGAGAAAATCATTCAGCTTATTCATCAGCATCCACGCGGAAAACAGCTCACGCTGTTGACCAACTGGTGCGGCGAATTCTCCTCTCAGGCGGCGCGCCGTGCTTTTACTCAGGCCGGCATTCCCACCTGGCGAACGCCGGAGGGCACCGTCACCGCCTTTATGCATCAGGTTGAATACCGGCGTAACCAGAAATTGTTGCGGGAAACCCCCGCCCTGCCAGTAAACCTGACCCAGGACAGCGCTCAGGCCCACCAGTTGCTGTCTCAGGCGCTGGATAAGGGCATCCTGTCGCTGGATACGCACGAAGTGCAGCCCGTTCTTAAAGCTTACGGCCTCGCGACGTTACCCACCTGGATAGCAAAAGACAGTGAGGACGCCGTCACGATTGCTGAACAAACCGGCTATCCGGTCGCGCTGAAGCTCCGTTCGCCCGATGTGGCGCATAAGTCCGAAGTGCAGGGCGTCATGCTCTACCTGCGTAACGCCGCCGAAGTTAAACGCGCGGCGGACGCGATTATTGACCGGGTCAGGCAGACGCTGCCGCACGCGCGTATTGAAGGACTGGTGGTGCAGAGCATGGCGAACCGGGCTGGTGCCCAGGAGCTGCGGATTGTGGTGGAGCAGGATGCGCTGTTTGGCCCCATCATCATGCTGGGTGAAGGCGGCGTAGAGTGGCAGGCAGAGAAACAGGCGGCGGTTGCTTTGCCGCCGCTGAATATGACCCTGGCGCGCTATCTGGTGATCCAGGCAATAAAAAGCGGCAAGGTCCGCAGCCGAAGTGCCTTGATTCCGCTTGATGTAGCTGGCCTGAGCCAACTGCTGGTTCAGGTCTCTAACCTGGTGGTAGATTGCCCGGAAATACAACGGCTGGATATTCATCCGCTGCTGGCGGCAGGTAGCGATTTCACCTTACTGGACGTTACGCTGACGCTTGCGCCTTTTGACGGTGATAACGAAACGCGTCTGGCCATCCGACCCTATCCTCAGCACCTGGAAGAACAGGTCGAGTTGAAGGACGGTCAGCACTGCTTATTCCGCCCTATCCTGCCGGAAGATGAACCGCTGCTGCGTGACTTTATCAGCCAGGTGACGAAAGAAGATCTCTACTACCGCTACTTTAGCGAAATTAATGAATTCACCCATGACGATTTGGCCAATATGACGCAGATTGACTACGACCGGGAGATGGCGATTGTCGCCGTTCGGCAGCATCAGGGGCAGCCGGAAATCATCGGTGTGACCCGCGCGATTTCGGATGCCGACAACGTTGATGCCGAGTTTTCGGTACTGGTGCGCTCCGATCTTAAAGGGCTGGGGATGGGAAGACGTTTACTGGAAAAAATGATCCGTTACACCCGCGCGCATGGCCTGCAACAACTGAACGGCATTACCATGCCCGGCAACCGCGGCATGGTGACGCTGGCGAAAAAACTCAACTTTGACGTGGATGTCCAAATGGACGATGGCATCGTCAGTCTTAAGCTTTTGTTACAGGATAATGTCAGTTTGCCGTGTAGAGAAAAGTAAAAATCGCCCAGTTCGTCGTGGTTGATGTTATTATTTAGCGTTATGACCCTGATTTGGTGGCAAAAGGCCATACAATGAACCGAGAAGAAGTGCACTGTGATGTTGTCTAAATTTAAACGCAATAAACACCAACAACACCTCGCACAGCTGCCTAAACTGTCACAATCTGTTGCGGATGTGTCGACGCTTTATTCGCCCGCCGAATTTCGTGAGACGCTTTTGGAAAAGATTGCGTCAGCGCAATCGCGCATTTGTATCGTCGCACTCTATCTGGAAAATGACGATGCGGGCCGCGCCGTCATGAATGCACTGTATGCTGCGAAACTCGCTCGCCCACAGCTCGACATCAGTATTTTAGTCGACTGGCACCGTGCCCAACGTGGCCGTATTGGTGCTGCACGAGGCGTGACCAATGCCGACTGGTATTGTGAGATGGCCCAACAGCATCCCGACCACGTCATTCCTGTCTACGGCATTCCGGTTAATACTCGCGAGGCACTCGGAGTACTGCATCTGAAAGGCTTCATCATTGATGATACGCTGCTCTACAGCGGGGCCAGCCTGAATGACGTTTACCTGCATCAGCACGATAAATATCGCTACGATCGCTACCAGCTCATTCGTAATCCCGCGCTGGCCGACACCATGTTCGAATGGATCAACAAGCATTTAAAAGACGCCGAGGCAGTCAATCGCCTGGACTATGCTGAGCGTCCTTCCAGTCCGGAAATTAAAAATGAAACGCGTCAGTTTCGTCAGGACCTGCGCGGGTTCAACTATCAGTTTGAAGGCAACGCCGGCAACGATGAACTCACCGTGACGCCACTGGTCGGCCTGGGCAAGCGTAGCCTGCTGAACAAGACCATTTTCCATTTGATGCCCTGCGCTGAAAAGAAGCTCACCATCTGCACGCCCTATTTCAACCTGCCTGCGCTGCTGGTGCGCAATATCATTGGCCTGCTACGTCAGGGTCGTGACGTTGAGATCATCGTGGGTGATAAAACAGCGAATGACTTCTATATCGCACCCGATCAGCCATTTAAGATCATCGGTGCACTGCCCTACCTCTACGAAATTAACCTGCGTCGCTTTTTAAGCCGGCTGCAGTACTACGTTAGCAACGGGCAGCTGACCGTACGTTTATGGAAAGACGGTGAAAACAGCTATCACCTGAAAGGAATGTGGGTTGACGATGAGTGGCAGCTCATTACAGGCAACAATCTTAATCCCCGCGCCTGGCGGCTGGATCTCGAGAATGCGGTACTGATCCACGACCCGCATCAGCAGTTGGCCGATCAGCGACAGCATGAGCTGATGCTGATCCGTCAACATACCACGGTCGTTGGACACTTTCGCGAGCTGGAGAGCATCGCTGACTACCCGGCGAAAGTGCGTAAGCTGATTCGCCGTCTACGCCGTATTCGTATTGACCGCCTCATCAGCCGCATACTGTAAACCCTCAGAATGCCGCAGCCTGCCTGCGGCACTCCTTTCCTCTGCTACAGCTTAATTCCTTTCCCATGCCGGTGGAGCAGCAGCGAAACCAGAAACGCCAGCGCGCCCATCGCAGACACGTACCAGAAGAAGGTGGTCTCCATCCCTTTGTGCTTCATCAGTAACGCCACGTACTCTGCAGACCCACCGAAGATCGCATTCGCCACCGCATAAGACAGCCCGACGCCCAAGGCTCGCACCTGCGGCGGAAACATCTCAGCTTTCAGAATCCCACTGATCGAGGTGTAAAAGCTGGTAATAAGCAGTGCCAGCATAATCAGAACAAATGCCATGCCCGGACTCTGTACGTTTTGCAGCAGGGTAAGGATGGGTACGGTACAGATTGCTGCACCGGCACCGAAAATCATCATGGACGTGCGTCGGCCTATTTTATCCGACAAACCGCCAATAACGGGCTGCAGCAGCATATAGACGAAGAGCACACCGGTCATCAATGCACTGGCGGTTTTCGCATCCATACCAGAGGTATTTACCAGATACTTTTGCATGTAGGTTGTAAAGGTGTAAAAGCTCAACGAACCGCCCGCCGTAAAGCCCAGCACCATCAGGAAGGGTTTGGTGTGATTACGTAACAGGCCAATGACGCTACCGGCATCCCGATGCTCACGGCTCTGTTTATCGGACGTTTCATCCAGAGAGCGGCGCAGCCATAACGCCACCACGGCCAGCGCAGCGCCTAAAAAGAACGGGATGCGCCAGCCCCATGTGCGTAGCTCCTGATCGGTTAAGATGAACTGCAGCACCACCACCGTCAGCACAGCGGCTAACTGCCCACCAATTAAGGTGACGTATTGAAAGGAGGCATAAAAGCCTTTGCGCCCTTCCAGGGCCACTTCACTCATATAGGTTGCACTTGTGCCGTACTCCCCGCCCACCGACAGCCCCTGGAACATACGAGCCAGTAACAGCAGGGCTGGCGCGGCTATCCCAATGCTGTTGTAACCCGGCAGACAGGCGATGACCAGCGATCCGAAACACATCATACAGACAGAAATCAGCATGGATTTTTTTCGCCCGTGGCGGTCACCAATATAGCCAAATAACCATCCGCCAATCGGCCTCATTAAAAAGCCTGCGGCAAACACGCCTGCCGTCTGGAGTAACTGGGTTGTCGTATCCCCTTGCGGAAAGAAGATATGGGCAAAGTAGAGTGAGAAAAACGAGTACACATAAAAGTCGAACCATTCGACGAGATTACCTGAGGATGCACCTACTATGGCCCAGATACGTTTTTTTCTGTCGAGCAACTGCGATTGTGGATTTTTGATCACATCTGACATGCTATGCCTCGGCTCCATGCTGATAAGCAGCGTTAAAGCGTTGAGTAAAGCATGGACGGGAATAAAACGGAAAGAGGTGTTGGTTCTGGATGACAAAATGTGACTTATGTTGTTAATTTGCTGTAACAACTGAAAGTGTCAGACCACCGCGCCAGCCCGCTACGGATATCAAAAACGACCGACCTTTCTCTACAACATGTGTACGAGCAGTGCAGACAGGCCGGTGTTTTAGTGCATCAGAACGTCGTGACTACCGTGACGCCCGGTGATTCAAACTTATCCATATTGATTAACGCTTCTATGGATTGCTTGAGGCTGATGGTGCGGCCAATGAGCTTTTCAGGACAGAGTTCACCGGTGGCAATCATGTTCATCATGTCGCCGTAACGATGAGCCTGCATGCCGTGACTGCCAATAATCTCCAGTTCGTTAGCAATAACGCTGGCCATTGGAATGGGCGGTGCACTGTGTTCGCCCGCCATCAGGCCTATCTGGATGTGCCTGCCTCTTTTTCTTAAGGAATGAATGGAGTTCACGCAGGTCACAGTATGACCCAGCGCATCCAGTGACACATGTGCTCCGCCTTGGGTGATTTCTCTGATGGCTTCCGCCACATTGTGCACGCGAGCGCCATTTACTACGGCAACTGCACCCAAATCACGGGCCAGCTGCAGCTTTTCATCCGAAATATCCACCGCCACCACGTTTGCTCCGAGCGCATTCGCGATCATGATGGCGGAAAGTCCCACACCGCCACAGCCGTGCACGGCAAGCCACTGACCTGCCGACGTTCTTCCCTGATCGACCACTGCCCTGAACGAGGTAATAAAACGGCACCCGAGACTGGCTGCGGTAGTGAAGTTCAGCGTGTCCGGCAGTGCGATAAGATTTAAGTCGGCCTGCTGTATCGCTACGTATTCGGCGAACGATCCCCAGTGCGTGAAGCCAGGCTGGAACTGATGGTCACAGACCTGCTGATTACCGGTATGACATTCGTGACAAAAGCCGCACCCCGATACAAAAGGTACCGTGACATTATCGCCCGGCCGCCATTTAGTCACCGCGTTGCCAACGGCTTCAATTGTGCCTGCGAATTCGTGTCCCGGCACATGAGGCAGAGGAATATCGGGATCGTGCCCGACCCAGCCGTGCCAGTCACTTCGGCAAACACCGGTGGCTTTGACCCGAATCACCACGCCATGCGGATCGGGAGTAGGGTCCGGGACCGTTTGCAGCATCGGCGGCGACAGAAATGACTCGTATATCACTGCTTTCATCAGTAAACCCTCATCGTAGGCGTTCATAAAATTATACCTTTCGATTCGGAAATTACTTTTCATCTGTTGCAGGCGGATAATTATTTATGAAATTATCCTTCATCAAACATGCAATGGTTGAGTGGATATTTCAGTGAGTCTTCTTGATAAGAAAGATCTGGTGCTGCTGCGTTATCTGCAGCAGGACGGCAGGGTATCGAGTCTTAAACTTTCACAGGATTTGGATGTTAGCCCGGCTTCTGCATGGCGACGTCTGAAACGGCTTGAGGATGAGGCGTTTATTGAGGGTTATCAGGCGGTGGTTAACCGCAGAAAAGTGGGCTTTGGCGTGATGGCATTTGTCCGTCTGGTCTGTAGCCAGCACAGTGAAGCGGCAACGCGGGATTTTGAAGACAGGATTAATGCCAATCCCTATGTGCTTTCCTGCCACAACATTACCGGTGAAGCTGATTTCCTTTTACAGGTCGTGGCGCGCGACTTAGACCATTACAGTCTTTTTATCGAAAAGGAACTGCGTAAATTACCGGGGATACTGAGTATTAATTCTTCGATTTCACTCAGAGAAGTAAAGAAAACGCATCCGCTACCGGTTTAACGGTGTCGCGATTTTGCAGGATGCAATGCAAAGTTGCTTTTCACTCGTTCTACCCTTCATAGCTGGGTAGTCGGTAAATTCCTTGTTGCCTGATTAATGATGTCGGTTAAAAAAACAGCTATTGCATTGTGCTGGATCTCAAACAGAGAAGGAATGCGGTGGATTGCGGTCAGGTACTCGCGGCTTTTGTAGCGATGGCGTTTGTTGTATCACGATGATCAGGCGGTTCGTCGTCTTTTGGCAGGGGGTGCAGGTATATGACGCCGGGCGCGGCATGCCATTCGGCTTTCTCACGCGCCATTTTATCCCGATCCGGCGGTTTTAATGACGCGGAAGGCGCTCGCGCGGTCCCGGCCGTGCAGGACAGCCGGCCTGACGACCCGCTTTTCACCGGTTACGCACGTAAAAAAGCCCTGAACGAAAGTTCAGGGCTTTTTTACTTGTTTGATGCCTGGCAGTTTATGAATCACGCTGTGATTCACCCTTCGGGCCGCTGCTTCGCAGCGTTCAAAAGCGTTCGCTTTTGTCCTACTCTACTGAGTAGTGAACTGCCCGAGATTACGTGCAGGTCCTTCAATTTGATGCCTGGCAGTTCCCTACTCTCGCATGGGGAGACCCCACACTACCATCGGCGCTACGGCGTTTCACTTCTGAGTTCGGCATGGGGTCAGGTGGGACCACCGCGCTACAGCCGCCAGGCAAATTCTTTGTGCCGAAACGAATCTTTTACATCGTGACCGCGTTGCCATCGCTCAGCCACACCGGTCACATACTTCAGTATGCTCCCGCTGATGCCTTCGCGCTGCGCCCTGTCACGCCGCAAAATCTTTCGTTTCCGCAGATTCTTTATCCGGTAAACAATG
>NZ_JMJJ01000006.1 GCF_000710035.2 Pantoea ananatis LMG 2665
GTCAGTGGAGGCGCATTATAGGCAAATATTTTAGACTGACAAGCGCTAATTCAAATAAATCTTTCGAGTGATTACTTTCCAGGCAATACGCTTTAAAAAAAGCCAAAACCACAGATTACGCGTACAAAAAACGGGCGTAACGCCCGTTTTTAATAAATATGCCTTTACTGGTGGGCAGTAATGACATCGTCTTTTACGTCCATCTCTATCACTTTGCCCGGGACCAGCTCACCAGAAAGAATCTGCTGTGCCAGTGGGTTTTCTATCTGCTGCTGGATAGCGCGTTTCAGTGGACGCGCACCGTAAACCGGGTCATAACCGTTTTCGCCCAACAGTTTGATCGCCGCATCAGAGATATGCAGCTGATAGCCTCGGTCTTCCAGACGTTTGTACAGCCGCTGCAGTTGAATCTGTGCAATAGACGCAATGTGTTTCTCACCCAGCGGATGGAACACCACTACCTCGTCAATACGGTTCACGAACTCTGGACGGAAATGTTGACCCACTACGCCCATCACCAGATTTTTCATCTCGGGATAATTCAGATTGCCGAAACGTTCCTGAATTAAATCTGAGCCCAGGTTAGAGGTCATGATCACGACCGTATTGCGGAAATCAACGGTGCGCCCTTGTCCGTCCGTCAACCGGCCATCATCCAGAACCTGCAGCAAAATATTGAAGACATCGGGATGCGCCTTCTCGATTTCATCTAACAGGATCACAGAATAAGGACGACGGCGAACCGCTTCAGTCAGATAGCCGCCCTCTTCATAGCCGACATAACCCGGAGGTGCGCCCACCAGCCGCGACACAGAATGTTTTTCCATAAATTCTGACATGTCGATACGAACCATCGCATCGTCACTGTCGAACAGGAAGTTAGCCAGTGATTTACACAGTTCCGTTTTACCCACACCTGTTGGGCCCAGGAACAGGAACGATCCGACAGGACGATTAGGATCGGCCAGACCTGCGCGGCTACGGCGAATGGCATTGGAAACCGCTTCAACCGCTTCATCCTGTCCGATGACTCGTGAATGCAGTTCCTGCTCCATACGCAGAAGTTTGTCGCGCTCCCCTTCCATCATGCGGGCGACCGGAATACCGGTCCAGCGCGCCAGAACATCGGCAATCTCAACGTCCGTTACGCGGTTACGCAGCAGCTTCATCGTCTTGCCTTCAGACTGTGTAGCGGAAGCCAGCTGTTTCTCCAGCGCCGGGATCTTGCCGTACTGCAGTTCAGACATCTGTGCCAGATCGCCTGAGCGACGTGCCTGCTCAAGGGTAAGGCGCGCCTGCTCCAGCTCCGCTTTGATATTCTGCGTGCCGGTCAACGAGGCCTTTTCCGCTTTCCACTCTTCTTCCAGCTCGGCATATTCACGCTCTTTCTGGTTTAGCTCGGCTTCCAGCATATCCAGACGTTTGACGCTGGCATCATCAGATTCTTTCTTTAACGCCTGCTGTTCCAGCTTCAGCTGAATAATACGGCGCTCCAGACGATCCAGCGCTTCCGGCTTGGAGTCAATCTGCATACGGATACTGGATGCCGCCTCATCAATCAGGTCAATCGCCTTATCTGGCAACTGGCGATCGGCTATGTAGCGATGAGAAAGCGTTGCTGCCGCGACGATAGCCGGGTCAGTAATCTGCACATGGTGGTGCAACTCATAACGCTCTTTCAAACCCCGCAAAATCGCGATGGTATCTTCAACGCTGGGCTCTGCCACAAACACTTTCTGGAAACGGCGCTCCAGCGCTGCGTCTTTCTCGATATACTGGCGATATTCGTCCAGCGTGGTAGCGCCGACACAGTGTAACTCGCCGCGCGCCAGCGCAGGCTTCAGCATATTGCCGGCGTCCATTGCCCCATCTGCTTTACCCGCGCCCACCATAGTATGCAGCTCATCAATAAACAGAATGACGTTGCCTTCCTGCTTAGACAGGTCGCTGAGCACGCCTTTCAGACGCTCTTCGAATTCACCACGGTATTTAGCCCCTGCCACCAGCGCGCCCATATCCAGTGCCAGCACACGGCGGCCTTTCAGCCCTTCCGGCACTTCACCATTGATAATGCGCTGCGCAAGCCCTTCGACGATGGCGGTTTTACCTACGCCGGGCTCACCAATCAACACGGGGTTGTTTTTAGTACGACGTTGCAGTACCTGGATGGTACGGCGAATCTCTTCATCACGCCCAATCACCGGATCGAGCTTGCCTTTCTCGGCGCGCTCGGTGAGATCGATCGTATATTTCTTTAAAGCCTGACGCTGATCTTCAGCACCCTGATCGTTCACGTTGTCGCCTCCACGAAGTTGTTCAATCGCTTTGGTGAGCTTTTCGTTGGTGACGCCTGCGGATTTCAATATGTCCGCCAGCGAGCCACGTGAATCCAGGGCTGCCAAAACAAATAATTCTGATGAGATAAAGTTGTCGTTGCGCTTCTGTGCCAGCTTATCGCACAGGTTAAGCACTCGGATCAGGTCGGATGATGGCTGCACATCTCCGCCGCTGCCTTCTACCTGCGGCAAACGGTCAATAGCCTGATCAATTTGCGTACGTAACGATGCTACGTCAGTACCGGCTGAGGACAACAGGGGCGCAACGGAACTCCCTTCCTGCTTGAGCAACGCGCTCATCAGGTGCAAGGGTTCAATAAACTGGTTATCGTGTCCTAAAGCCAAAGACTGCGCGTCGGACAGAGCGAGTTGAAATTTATTAGTAAGACGATCCAGACGCATAATTCCTCCCATTACAGGTCAAATGCTACTGGAGATTAAAATGAGGTCATTCCTCAAATATTCAAGGTTAATGACCTGAAAAAGGACTAAAAAACGCGCTGTCTGGATCGTCTTACGGGCTAAGACTATAACAGCCAAATTAAAGTTGCCATACGGCCGGTGATGCCATCCCGACGATAGGAGAAAAAATCGTCCTGCTCGCTAAAGGTACAACGTGAATCCGCACTCACTGATTTCACGCCTGCAGCATGGAGCCGCTGACGGGCCAGTAGCCAGATATCCGCGTAGAATTTTTCCCCCGCCGGACGAAAAGCGGCAGCTGCCTCAGGATCGTGATTCATAAACGCGCGACGCACTTCTGCACCGACTTCGAACGCATCAGGACCAATGGCCGGCCCGAGCCAGGCGTGAATATTGCCGGGCGCAGCCTGAAACTGTGCCAGGGTATTTTCCAGTACGCCGCCACACAGCCCGCGCCATCCTGCATGAGCCGCAGCAACTTCACGGCCGTCATCCGAACAAAACAGCACAGGCAGGCAGTCAGCCGTCATGATTGCACATACCACGCCCGTTTCCCGCGTAATACAAGCATCTGCCTGTCGCGGCGCGGTTCCCCCTGCGCTCAGGCAGGCAACGTCGGTTGAATGAACCTGCTCCAGCCACTGCGGCATCGCGGGCAACGCCGCAAGCGCTATCAGCCGCTCACGGTTGGCTGCCACATGATGCAGCTTGTCACCGACATGGCTGCCGAGATTAAGCGAACGCCAGTTCCCCTCGCTCACGCCGCCCTGCCGTAACGTTGAGACGGCACGCACCCGATCGGGTGCCGGCCATTGTGGAATAATCAGGCTCATAGCCAGTCCAGCTGATCCTTGAACATCTCTGTATCCGCTTTCAGCGCATCAATCAGATCAATCATGTCCTGAGGTATCGCGGCATGGAATTCCATCTCAATCCCAGAGATAGGATGGTAAAGCCGGAGCATCGTCGCATGCAGCGCCTGGCGATCAAATCCGCGCAGCGTGGTAATAAAGTCTTCCGATGCGCCTTTTGGCGGACGCGGACGGCCACCGTAAAGCGGGTCGCCCACCAGAGGGTGATTAATATGCGACATATGCACACGGATCTGGTGCGTACGGCCGGTTTCCAGGCGCAGACGCAACCGCGTATGAGCACGGAAATGCTCCATGATGCGATAGTGAGTGACAGCCGGTTTCCCCATGGGATGCACGGACATATGCGTACGTTTAGTCGAGTGACGGCTAATCGGTTCATCGACCGTGCCGCCAGCAGTCATCGTACCGATGGCGACCGCTTCATATTCACGTGTAATTTCACGGCGCTGAAGGGCGTCGACAAGGTGCGTTTGTGCCGGGACGGTTTTCGCCACGACCATCAGCCCGGTTGTATCTTTGTCCAGGCGATGAACGATGCCCGCGCGCGGCACATCGGCAATGGCGGGATAGTGATGCAGCAGCGCATTGAGTACGGTGCCATCAGGATTGCCCGCGCCCGGATGCACCACAAAGTCACGTGGTTTATTGATGACAATGATATCTTCATCTTCGTAGACGATATCCAGCGGGATATTTTGGGGTTCCCAGCGCTGCTCTTCTTCGATCTCAGCATCGATGGTCACGCGCTCGCCGCCGAGCACTTTTTCTTTCGGCTTATCAGTCACAGTGCCGTTGACACTGACGCGCTGGTTAAGGATCCACTCTTTTATGCGGGAACGTGAATAATCAGGGAACAATTCCGCCAAAGTTTGATCTAAACGTTGTCCGAGTTGTGATTCGGATACCGTTGCGGTGAGTTGAACTTGTTGTGCCATATACAGCTTCTTCGTTAACGTTGGGTTTTACGGCGATGCCGTTTAATATAATGTGCTATCGTACCTGGTCATTACCGGGAGCTATACGGACAGCTTCCGCCATAACATTTTGAGGATAATCACTTCGTCATGACGCGTATGAAATATCTGGTGGCTGCAGCCACACTGAGCCTGGCACTTGTTGGTTGTTCCGGCTCAAATGACGCGGTACCGGACAACCCGCCTTCTGAAATCTATGCTACAGCGCAACAAAAGCTGCAGGACGGTAACTTTAAAGCGGCGATTAAGCAACTGGAAGCGCTGGATAATCGTTACCCATTCGGTCCCTATTCGCAGCAGGTTCAGTTGGATTTGATCTACGCGTACTATAAAAATGCCGATCTGCCGATGGCGCAGGCTGCCATCAGCCGCTTTATGCGTTTAAATCCTACGCATCCTAATATCGATTACGTCATCTATATGAAAGGGCTGACGGATATGGCGCTGGATGATTCGGCATTGCAGGGCTTTTTCGGCATCGACCGTTCCGATCGCGATCCTACCCATGCTCGTGATGCATTCCGCGACTTTGCACAGCTGCTGCGCAGCTATCCAAACAGCCAATATGCAGCCGATGCCTATAAACGTCAGGTCTATCTGAAAGACCGTTTGTCAAAATATGAGCTTTCAGTGGCGCAATTCTATACCAAGCGTGGGGCCTATGTCGCGGTTGTTAACCGTGTTGAAGGGATGATGCGCGATTATCCGGACACGCAGGCGACGCACGATGCGTTACCGCTGATGGAAAACGCCTATCGCCAGTTGCAACTGAACGCCGAGGCGGATAAAGTCGCAAAAATTATCGCAGCAAACAACGACTGAGACGCTCGCGCGTTGAGCCACAAAAAAAGCAGCCCTGGAGGCTGCTTTTTTATGTGCATAAAACAGGCAAAATGTTGATTTACCTGTTGAGCTAACTTATCAAGAATGCCTTGATAAGGCGTTAGCTTCAAGGCTTTTCGGCCACATTCTCGCCCTTTCTCACAATTTGCTGTAGTTGACAAAAAGTGACATTTTTTTGTGATCAAAATCACACATCTACAGAGATATCGCGCTATGCTGGATCCATTCAGACGGCAATCACAGAGAGGTAAGCATAATGATCGTGAATATTACCAGTAAGCAAATGGAAATTACTCCAGCCATCCGTGAACACGTCGAAGACCGTCTCGCCAAGCTAGAAAAGTGGCAAACCGACCTGATTAACCCGCATATCGTTCTGTCGAAAGAATCCAAAGAGTTTGTGGCAGACGCCACGATTAATACGCCAAACGGTACACTGGTCGCCAGTGCCAAACATGACGATATGTACACTGCTATCAACGACCTGATAGGAAAACTCGAGCGCCAACTTAATAAAGTGCAGCACAAATCTGAAGCGCGCCGCGCGGCCACCAGCGTTAAAGACTTTACCCCCGCCGCCGAAGAGTAAGTTTTGTCCTCACCTTCCTGACGCGCCTACGGGCGCGTTTTTTGTTGACAGCTTTTCATCTGTGCGGTTACTCTCAGAACAGCTTATTTTTGGAACCTGTCATGAAAACACTGTCGTTTTTCTTCGCTTTCTTTTTTACCTTCCCCTGACTGGGAGGCCATTCGTCGTGTAAAAAGAAAGCGAAGACGAACAACAAAGCCTCCCAACCGGGAGGCTTTTTTATTGGATAGCTTACAGGTGAGCCTTATGACCCCGGACAATCCGCTTCTGGCACTGCGTGATAAAATCAGCGCCGTTGATGAAAAACTACTGACGTTACTCGCTGAACGGCGTTTGCTGGCCGTGGAGGTTGCAAAGGCGAAGCTGGCAACGCACCGCCCTGTCCGCGACGTCGAACGTGAACGCGCACTGATTGAGCACCTCATCGTACTGGGTAAAAAACATCAGTTGGATGCGCACTACATTACCCGCCTGTTTCAGTTAGTGATTGAAGATTCGGTTCTGACTCAGCAGGCCTTGCTGCAAAAAAACCTCAACCATACGCATGCTCATGCGGCCCGCATCGCCTTCTTGGGCCCGAAAGGCTCTTACTCTCATCTGGCTGCCCGTCAGTATGCCGCGCGTCATTTCAGTAACATGGTTGAATGCGGTTGCCTGAAATTTCATGACATTATCAAACAGGTGGAGAATAACGCGGCGGATTACGCCGTCTTACCGATCGAGAATACCAGCTCCGGTTCAATCAACGATGTGTACGACCTGCTGCAACAGACCAACCTCTCTATCGTAGGGGAACTGACGCTTCCGATTGAGCACTGCATGTTGGTCAGTAGCCAGAGCGACCTGGAACAGATTGAAACGGTCTACAGCCATCCGCAGCCTTTTCAGCAGACCAGCCACTTCATTAACCGCTTCCCGCACTGGAAGATTGTCTACACCGAAAGCACCGCCGCTGCCATGGAAAAAGTGGCCGCGCTCAACTCACCTAAGGTCGCGGCGATCGGTAGCGAAGCCGGTGGCGAACTGTATCAGTTACAGGTGCTGGAGCGTAATCTGGCCAACCAACAGCAGAATCACACACGCTTTATTGTCCTGGCCCGTAAGCCCATCGAAGTATCCGATCAGATTTCGGCGAAAACGACGCTGATCATGGCAACCGGCCAGCAGGCGGGTGCACTGGTTGACGCACTGTTGGTCTTGCGCCAGCACAACCTGATTATGAGCAAACTGGAATCCCGGCCTATCAACGGTAACCCGTGGGAAGAGATGTTTTATCTGGATGTGCAGGGCAATCTGCAGTCTGAAAAGATGCAGCAGGCATTAGAAGAGCTGAGGGCAATGACGCGTTCGTTAAAAGTACTTGGCTGTTACCCCAGCGAAAATATCATTCCTGTTGAACCCGACAAGTAATCAGTAAAAAGGCATCCAACTGGATGCCTTTTTAGCTTATGGCCGGCTGTCGTTCGCCGAGCGCAGCAGGCTTCGGCTCTCAACCAAAAAGCGTTTGGCGTGATCGCCAAACCACTCTTCTACCCGGTTGAAGCTGGCAATAAAGGCGTTTTTATCACCTTGTTCCAGTAGGGCAATGGCTTCACCAAAGCGCTGATAATAACGTTTGATAAGGTTCAGGTTATTTTCAGATGACATAATGATATCCGCATACAGTTGCGGATCCTGTGCAAACAGGCGCCCCACCATTGCCAGCTCAAGCCGGTAAATGGGCGAGGACAAAGCCAGGAGCTGATCAAGATTGACATTCTCTTCAGCGAGGTGAAGGCCATAAGCAAAAGTCGCGAAATGGCGCAGCGCCTGGATAAATGCCATGTTCTGGTCGTGTTCTTCTGCCCCAATGCGATGCAGGCGCGCTCCCCAGACCTGTATCTGCTCCAGAAACCACTGATAGGCTTCCGGCTGCCGCCCATCGCACCAGACCACAACCTGCTTGGCAAGACTGCCGCTGTCCGGCCCGAACATAGGATGCAGACCGAGTACCGGTCCCTGATGCGCCGCCAGCATCGCCTGTAGGGGGCGATTCTTGACGGACGCCAGATCCACCAGAATACAGTCATCCGGCAGCGCAGGGAGTTGTTGAATCACCTGCTCGGTCAGATGGATAGGCACGCTGATGATCACCATACCGGCATCGCTGAACAGCGTTTCCGCCCGATCCCAGTCATCTTTATCCAGCGTTTTTACCTGGTAGCCCGACAGCGTCAGCATTTTATTAAACAGGCGTCCCATCTGGCCATTACCGCCGACGATCACCACCGGACGTAACTCGGGACGCAGGGTTTTAAACCCTTTATCATTTTCGCTGGTATAGGATTCTCGCATGACGCGGCGCAATACGTCTTCAATCAGATCGCCAGGCACGCCCAGCGCTTCTGCCTCTTTGCGACGGGACGCCAGCATAGAAGCTTCCCGCTCCGGAACATAGATTGGCAAACCATGGCGGCTTTTAACTTCGCCGACTTCCGCTACCAGTTCCAGACGTTTTGCCAGTAGATCCAGCAGTGCTTTATCTACCGTATCAATTTGTTCGCGTAATGCCGTTAATTCAGCCACCATTGCCCACTACACCTCGTGTGAAAGACGCGCCGACAGAACCTCGTTTAGCTCATCATGCATTTCGCGCAGTAACGCCTCGGTGACGTTCCAGTTGATGCAGGCATCGGTAACAGAGACGCCGTATTTCATCTCACTGCGCGGCTGCTCGGAAGACTGATTGCCTTCACTAATGTGGCTTTCCAGCATCAGGCCAATAATCGAACGGTTGCCTTTCTTGATCTGATCGATGGCCGACTGCGCGACGCCAGGCTGACGGCGGTAGTCTTTATCAGAGTTACCGTGGCTGCAATCTATCATTAAGGCCGGGCGGAGTCCCGCTTTAAGCATGGCCGTTTCACATTGTGCCACGTCTTCCGGACTGTAGTTTGGTGCTTTGCCGCCGCGTAAAATAACGTGCCCGTCAGGATTTCCCTGTGTTTGCAACAGGCAAACCTGGCCTGACTGATTGATACCCACAAACCGATGAGGCATTGCCGCCGCGCGCATGGCATTTATCGCCGTCCCCAGGCTGCCGTCGGTACCGTTTTTAAAGCCCACCGGCATTGACAGGCCTGAAGCCATTTCACGGTGGGTTTGTGATTCCGTCGTGCGTGCGCCAATCGCCGACCAGCTAAAAAGATCGCCCAAATATTGCGGGCTGTTTGGATCCAGCGCTTCCGTCGCTAACGGCAAGCCCATATCGACAAGATTCACCAGCAACTCACGGGCAATGTGCAAACCCGCTTCCATATCAAATGAGTTATCCATGTAAGGATCGTTAATTAACCCCTTCCAGCCAACGGTCGTGCGGGGTTTCTCAAAGTAGACGCGCATAACAAGGTACAGTCGATCTTTCACCTGCTCAGAGAGGCTTTGCAGACGACGCGCATAATCCAGAGCCGCTTCTGTATCGTGAATTGAGCATGGGCCACAAACCACTAACAGGCGGGAATCACGGCCTGCAATGATATCCGCAATCGTCTGGCGCGAGGCGGCGATTTGCGCCTGCTGCGCATTGCTCAACGGGAATTTCGTTTTAAGCTCTTCGGGAGTAATCAACACCTGCTCATTGGCGATATGAACATTGTTTAACGCGTCTTTTTGCATCGTCCTGTCCTTTACACTCATTTATGCGGTCACGGGATCCTCATGGAGGAGAGATGAAACTGTATCATAATGAGTACACTCGACAATCCCTTATGTACACTTTATTTACCATCAAAAATAAATCACCTGAAAATACCAATAAAATATATTTAATATCAATGAATTAAAAAAATAAAAACACAATCAGTCAGGCTGTCATTGTGTAAACATAAATATACATAGCATCTGTTCCACCACCGAAATCCCCCTGTTAATATTGATACGTTAACTGACAAGGACGAAAACATGACCCAGACCACCGCAGCCATTCGCCTGCGTCCTTTTGATCTAAGCGATATTGAGGCCTTCACCGTAGCCGTTAATGACTCTTTGGATACGTTATTGCCCTGGATGAGTTGGGCGCATCCGGATTATCAGCCGGATGAAGCCGAAAGCTGGATTCGCTTTACACACTTACAACGCGCACTTAAAGAAGCAGAAGAATTTGCCATCGTGGATGCCCAGAACCGCCTGTTAGGTGGTGCAGGCTTTCGCTTTGCTAAAAAACCGGGAGAGTTTTGCGCTTTGGGGTACTGGGTTCGCAGTGACGCGCAATGTCAGGGTGTTGCCACGCAAGCGGTAAAGCTGTTACTGGAATTTGGCTTTGCGCGCCCGGATGTACAGACAATAGAACTGCTGGCGGTTGAGAATAACTTCGCCAGCAGACGTGTAGCGGAAAAGAGTGGCGGGCGCTTTATCGATTACCGTTATGGTTTAATTGTACTAGACAGCGGGCCGGTCAACGCGGCGATCTATCATTTCCAGCGCCCCTCATGAAAAGGCATGAGATCGTACTCAGCGGTCGTAGGCCTCAACATAAGCGACAAGCCAGCTGTTAACGTCTATGGTTTTCCCGGTATTACGCAGAATGATAATGCCGGATTCGATCCGTACCAGTTCGAATGCGCGCATCTCTCTGTGGAAATGACAATAGCCTTTGATAAACATCCCATCGCAGGACTCCACATCCACGCGCCGGTAAGCCACCTTACCCTCGTAGTCAAAATAGCTGAACCCGATCTCTTTTAGACTCAGCCAGGGCATATCAACCTCGACCAGGGGCACATGCGCCGTCACCGCCGTGGACGTTTTGTTCTTACGTGCCAGTTCCTTTTTGTGTTCGCGGCCTGCCCAAACAAGGATCACGTTAGCCGCCACAAAGATAAGGGCCGGACCATACAACCCCAGCGCAAGAAAAAGGGGAAACAACACGAATCCCATGCTTACCCAGACTGCGGTCAGGCAGCGGCAAAGCCACTTATGCTTGTTGCCTTCCAGTGCATATCGGGCTGAATAGAATGAGGCGAGCGAAAATATAAAGCCGGAAACTAAAAAAACGACGTCTTTCAAAACCTGTCCTTAGGGCAATGAGATTGAATAAGAGAATAATCGGTTGTGTCCGATGACGAGCAGATTGCGTTACGCAGCATCCCGGTGGTTGGCATGCTCAGCATCGCAAAGATACCTGTTCTGTTCCGACAGGTTTTCCTTTATGTGAGACAGCGCTTTGGTCTGGCACACTTTGCCTGCAGATGACGGCAAACATTCGGCGTAGGCATTTTGTAGGCACTGGCATAAAAAAGGGGCTGGCACATTGCCAACCCCTTGTTTGCTATTAACTTTTAGATGTCGCGTTAGCGATACCTTAGTTAAGACGCTCTTTGATACGAGCAGACTTACCAGTACGCTCACGCAGGTAGTACAGTTTGGCTTTACGCACAGCGCCACGACGTTTAACAGCGATGCTGTCAATTACCGGAGAGTGAGTCTGGAAGACACGCTCAACGCCTTCGCCGTTAGAAATTTTGCGAACAGTGAATGCAGAGTGCAGACCGCGGTTACGAATAGCGATAACCACGCCCTCGAATGCCTGCAGACGTTTTTTAGAACCTTCAACGACCCATACTTTCACTTCCACGGTATCACCCGGACGGAAGGAAGGTACGTCCTGTTTCATCTGCTCTTGTTCAATTTGCTTAATAATGTTGCTCATAATTAAATCTCTTATCCTGGGTAAACTGATAGTCAGGGAAGATCACTCTTCCGCATCATCGTTTTGTTGCTGGTGTTCCTGTTGGAACGCCTTAAGCAACCTTGCTTGCTCTTCAGTCAGAGCCAGGTTTTCCAGAAGTTCAGGTCTTCTTAGCCAGGTACGGCCTAGCGACTGTTTCAGGCGCCACTGGCGAATATCGGCATGGTTGCCCGACAGCAAAACTGGCGGAACGTCCATCCCTTCTAACACTTCAGGTCGGGTATAGTGCGGACAATCCAGCAACCCGTCAGAGAACGAATCCTCATCGGCTGACGCCTGTTTGCCGAGTACTCCCGGAATGAACCGGGCAACCGCGTCAATCATCGTCATTGCTGGCAGTTCCCCGCCGCTGAGAACGTAATCACCGATTGACCATTCTTCATCAATTTCGGTCTGGATTACGCGCTCATCAATCCCTTCATAGCGACCACAGACAAGGATGAGCTTGTCTCGTGATGCCAGTTCGCAAACGCCCTGTTGGTCAAGTTTGCGGCCCTGAGGTGAAAGATATATCACCCTGGCACCCTCTCCCGCCGCTGCTTTCGCTGCGGAGATGGCATCCCGTAAAGGTTGTACCATCATCAGCATTCCCGGTCCGCCACCATAAGGACGATCGTCCACAGTACGGTGCCGGTCGTGCGTGAAGTCACGTGGACTCCAGCTTTGAACACTGAGCAGGCCATTTTTTACTGCCCGGCCAGTTACCCCGTAATCGGTAATAGCGCGAAACATTTCTGGAAACAGGCTAATTACACCAATCCACATTGTCTTCGCCGTTACGTTACCGTTTGATTCGGAGATCAAAAACCAGGATCCCAATCTACTTCAATAAGGCCAGTAGAGAGATCGACTTTCTTGATAACCTGTTCATCAAGAAACGGAATTAACCGCTCCTGTACACCAAACGCATCTTTCAGGTTTGCCTTCACGACGAGAACGTCGTTCGAACCGGTTTCCATCATATCGACGACTTTACCCAGTTCGTAGCCTTCAACGTTGACTACCTTGCAACCCATCAGGTCTTTCCAGTAGTACTCACCGTTATCCAGCGCAGGCAGCTGCGTCGAGTCGACCTGAATTTCGCAATTGGTCAACTGTGCCGCCGCATCCCGATCGTCAATGCCTTTGACTTTGATGATCAGGTCCTGATTGTGGTGCTTCCAACCATCCAGTTCCACCTGCTGCCATTTACCGGCGCGCTGGATAAACCAGGGTTGGTAGTCAAAGATGCTTTCAGCGTCTTCAGTGGAGGAAAACACTTTGAGCCAGCCGCGAATGCCGTATGCCGCACCCATTTTCCCCAAAACAATCGGGTTAACAGGTGCCTGTGCGGCAAGTTCTCTGCTCATGCTCACCACCGTGACAGATTAAGCTGCTTTCTTTGCTTCTTTGATCAGCGCGTTAACGCGATCAGAAAGCGTTGCGCCCTGGCCAACCCAGTGCTCGATACGATCCAGATCCAGACGCAGACCTTCTGCCTGACCAGATGCGATCGGGTTGAAGAAACCTACGCGCTCGATGAAGCGACCGTTGCGTGCATTGCGGCTGTCAGTGACGACGACCTGATAGAACGGACGCTTTTTAGCGCCGTGACGTGCCAAACGAATTGTTACCATAACATCCTCTTCAGTTAATAAAACACCCGGCCCCCATCGAGGAACGGGGTCCGGGTGCTGTATAAAAAGCCCGAAAATTTTACTCATTTTGGCGCAAAAAGCAACCTAAACCGAGTAATCCCAGGCTTTTTTGTGGAACCCATTAGCGTCCTGGGAAACCTGGCGGCATCATACCTTTCATGCCGCGCATCATTTTCGCCATTCCGCCCTTCTTCATTTTCTTCATCATCCGCTGCATGTCGTCGAACTGCTTTAATAAGCGGTTAACGTCCTGCACCTGCATGCCCGAGCCGGTAGCGATGCGGCGCTTGCGCGAACCTTTGATAATTTCTGGTTTTTCACGCTCTTTGCGTGTCATCGAATTGATGATGGCTTCCATGCGCACCAGCACTTTGTCATCCATCTGCGATTTCACGTTGTCTGGCAGTTGCCCCATGCCCGGCAGCTTGCCCATCAGGCTCGCCATGCCGCCCATGTTGCGCATCTGCTTTAACTGCTCAAGGAAGTCATTGAGATCAAAACCGTCGCCGGTTTTCAGTTTCTTCGCCAGTTTTTCCGCTTGCGCGCGGTCAACTTTACTCTCGATATCTTCAATAAGCGACAGCACGTCGCCCATGCCAAGAATACGCGAGGCAATGCGGTCAGGATAAAAGGCTTCCAGCGCATCGGTCTTCTCGCCCATCCCCATAAATTTGATCGGCTTGCCGGTGATATGGCGAATAGACAGGGCAGCACCACCACGTGCATCGCCATCCACCTTCGTCAGAATAACCCCTGTCAGCGGCAGCGCTTCATTAAAGGCTTTGGCGGTATTCGCCGCATCCTGACCGGTCATGGCATCCACGACAAACAGGGTTTCTACCGGATTAATTGCGGCGTGAACCTGTTTAATCTCGTCCATCATCGCTTCGTCTACGTGCAGACGACCCGCGGTATCGACCAGCAATACGTCATAAAACTTGAGTTTGGCTTCACGCAGCGCGTTGTTGACGATATCAACGGGCTTCTGGCTCAGATCCGAGGGGCAAAAATCCACACCGACCTGCTGTGCCAGCGTTTCGAGCTGTTTAATCGCCGCCGGGCGATAAACGTCAGCAGATACCACCAGCACTTTTTTCTTGTGCTTTTCACGCAGAAATTTACCCAGCTTACCGACACTGGTGGTTTTACCCGCACCCTGCAGACCGGCCATCAGTACGACAGCCGGCGGCTGTGCGGCAAGATCCAGCGCGTTGTTTTCTGCGCCCATCGCCGTAACCAGTTCGTTACGGACAATTTTGATAAATTCCTGGCCCGGCGTCAGGCTTTTGTTGACGTCGTGGCCTACCGCGCTCTCTTTGACGCGATTAATGAAGTCACGCACCACCGGCAGCGCAACGTCAGCTTCCAGCAGCGCCATGCGCACTTCGCGCAGCGTATCTTTAATGTTGTCTTCAGTCAGCCTTCCGCGGCCGCTGATATTGCGCAGAGTTTGCGACAAACGATCGGTTAAATTGTCAAACATTGTCTCTCACTTAAAAAAAATCGCGAGGCACCATACCGGCAGAATGCGGCGGATTATAACACGAAGCCGAGGCGATCTCTTCACTTCCACCTCAGTTCCTCATCAATTCCACCTTAGATCGTTTGGAGCCTGCTGCGGCTGGCGCTATACTGCCCTTTTCCTTTATCTGACTGATGCCTGAAAGGAACTATGTCCGTTTTCGCGATTGTGGCGCTGTTCGCCTACTCCCTGAGCCTTGCACTCATCATCCCCAGCCTGTTGAAGCGTCAAAGCGGCTGGCGCAGGTTAGCTGTGCTGTCGGCCTGTGTGGCGTTAGTCACGCACGCTGTCGCCCTGCAGCAGCGTATCTTTGCCGTTGATGGCGGGCAAAATCTCAGCCTGTTGAATATCGGCTCTCTGGTCAGCCTGCTGATTTGTGCAATCATGACCATTGTTGCCTCCCGAAATCGTGGCTGGCTACTGCTGCCAATTGTTTACAGCTTTGCATTAATTAACCTGGCCTTTGCCACTTTTGTCCCGAATGCGTTTATTACGCACCTTGAAACCACGCCCGGCATTATGATTCATATCGGGCTGTCGCTGTTTGCCTATGCAACGCTCATCATCGCGGCGTTGTACGCGTTGCAGCTTGCGTGGATTGATTACCAGCTTAAGAACAAAAAACTGGCTTTCACTCAGGACATGCCACCGCTGCTGACCATTGAACGTAAAATGTTTCACATCACCCAGGTTGGCGTTGTGTTACTGACGCTGGTGCTGTGTACCGGCCTGTTTTATATGCATGACCTGTTCAGCGCCGAAAACGTAGATAAGGCCGTGCTGTCGATTATTGCCTGGTTTGTCTACATCGTTCTGCTCTGGGGCCACTATCATGAAGGCTGGCGTGGTCGCCGCGTAGTGTGGTTTAACTGCGGCGGCGCAGCGCTGCTCACGATGGCGTACTTTGGCAGTCGCGTACTGCAACACCTGCTCATTCACAGTTCTTAATAAAAGGAAGTTTTGCGGTGGAACATGTTTCGACCACGACGTTGATTGTCACACTCATCATTATGGTGTTGGTTTCAGCCTATTTTTCAGGCTCTGAAACCGGCATGATGACGCTCAATCGTTATAAACTGCGCCATCAGGCTAAACATGGCCATCGCGCAGCCCGCCGCGTCGAAAAATTGTTAAAGCGCCCGGATCGCCTCATCAGCCTGGTCCTTATCGGTAATAACCTGGTCAATATTCTGGCGTCCGCCATTGGTACTATCGTAGGGATGCGTTTGTATGGCGATGCCGGTGTCGCGATCGCGACCGGTATCCTGACATTTGTTGTACTGGTGTTTGCAGAAGTGCTGCCCAAAACGGTTGCTGCACTTTATCCAGAAAAAGTCGCTTACCCCAGTAGCTTTCTGCTCGGTCCGCTGCAATACATCATGCTGCCCCTGGTGTGGTTGCTTAACACCATTACCCGACTGCTGATGCGACTGGTGGGCATCCGGGCGGATGGTGCGATCAGTTCAGCACTCAGTAAAGAAGAGTTGCGTACCATCGTTTACGAATCGCGTACGCACATGTCGCGCCGCAATCAGGATATGTTGTTATCTGTACTGGACCTTGAAAAGGTCAGTGTGGACGACATTATGGTGCCGCGTAACGAGATTGTTGGTATTAACATCAACGATGACTGGAAATCAGTCATCCGTCAGTTAAGCCATTCACCGCACGGTCGCATTGTCCTGTTCCGTGATTCGCTGGATGATTGTGTAGGGATGCTGCGGGTGCGCGAAGCCTGGCGCATGATGACCGAGAAAAAAGAGTTTACGAAAGAGATGCTGCTGCGTGCCGCCGATGAGATCTACTACATTCCCGAAGGCACGCCGCTCAACGTTCAGTTGGTGAAATTTCAGCGCAACAAGAAAAAGACCGGTCTGGTCGTGGATGAGTACGGCGATATCAAAGGCCTGATTTCGATAGAGGACATTCTGGAGGAGATTGTGGGTGATTTCACGACCTCAATGTCTCCGTCGCTGGCTGAAGAAGTGATGCCGCAAAATGATGGCTCCGTGCTGATTGAAGGTAGCGCGAATATTCGTGAGATCAATAAAGCCTTCAACTGGCAACTGCCTGAGCAGGAAGCGCGTACCATCAACGGTATGTTACTGGAAGCACTGGAAGAGATTCCAACAGTGAACACGCGCGTTCAGGTGAATCACTATGATGTTGATATTCTGGATGTGCAGGACAATATGATTAAGCAGGTTCGCATCACACCACAGACACCGCTCAAGCAATCCGTAGGATCCTGATGCTCATAAAAAACTGCACCTTACTCAGTTGGGTGTCCAACTTTTTGGGTGCAGTTCATTGCAAGGCAGTTTCTATCGCCAGACCCGCAGGTATTTGAAAAGCCCGCCGTCGTCATGCAGGCGCTGTTATAAAAAAACGCCGCTCATGTGCGGCGTTTTACTGTCCGGACTAACCTAACTGACTAGATGTGCAGCTCTTTCAGTTTTTCGGCAGGCAGTTTCAG
Organism: Pantoea ananatis LMG 2665; assembly: GCF_000710035.2. GTDB lineage: Bacteria > Pseudomonadota > Gammaproteobacteria > Enterobacterales > Enterobacteriaceae > Pantoea > Pantoea ananatis. The sequence continues at coordinate 17,401 of NZ_JMJJ01000006.1, forward strand.
ATCGTCATTGTGGTTAACACCGATCTCCTGCGCCAGCACGTTGCGGGCAATTTGCTGAGCTTCATCCAGAGAATGCAGTTTATAGCTGCCACACTGATATTCGTTCAGCTCTGGAATCTGGTTCTGATCTTTCACCTTCAGCACGTCTTCCATCGCGCCTTTCCAGGCTTGTGCCACACGTTGCTCGTCTGGTGTACCAATCAGGCTCATGTAGAAGCCTGTGCGGCAACCCATAGGTGAAATATCAACAATCTCTACGCCGTTACCGTTGAGATGGTTACGCATAAAGCCCGCAAACAAATGCTCAAGCGTGTGGATCCCACGTTCAGTCAGAATGTCGATATTGGGGCGACAAAAACGCAGGTCAAAAACAGTAATCGTATCGCCATGGGGAGTCTTCATGGTTTTTGCTACACGCACTGCGGGCGCGGCCATGATGGTGTGATCAACAGTAAAACTATCCAGTAATGGCATACGTCACCTCTTGGTCTGAAAAATTTTTTGAGAACGATGAAACTTTTCCGATCGCCCAGCGTCTGAATATATGAAAGACGCGCATTTGTTATCATCCATCCCTGACAACAGAGATGTTAATTTGGCCACATTGATGTGGCCTTTTTCTTTTCTACCCTTCCCGGCCAGCCAGATAGGTTTCAAAATCTAACGTATCATTCGCTTCAAGCTGCTGCTGCGCGGCAACGGACGCCTGTGCCTGACGCGCAAAGTCTTCCGGCTTGAGCACTTCCAGTGGCTCGTTAACCAGCAACTGCTGATACTGCTCTGCCAGAGCGATGCCCGTTCCCGTCACGCCGCTTTCTTTCATGGCTTTAAGAATACGCGCCGAATAGGTTAGCTCAGGATCGTCGAAGGATGCTACCAGTTCGTCACAGACTTGCTGATATTCTGTTGTGCCTTGATTGCTGTCCAGCGCTTCCGCAACGCGGCGCAAATCAGCAAACAGTGTCTTGCCGACCTCGACCAGTGAATACTCTGCTTCACCGCAGCCGACTGCAATTTTCAGATCGGGTTTGCGCCCTTCCAGCACCACGCGATTCCAGTTCTGCCGACTGCACTGCAATTCATCAGAACTCATCTCTGGCGCATCTGCCAGCGTGCACCAAATCAGGAACAGATCCAGGAACCGCACCTGGTTTTCATCCACCCCGATGGGCGAGAAAGGGTTAATGTCCATTGAGCGCACTTCGATGTACTCGATGCCGCCACGTTGCAGGGCATCGGAAGGCGCTTCACCGGATCGGGTAACGCGCTTGGGACGAATCGGCGCATAGAGCTCATTCTCAATCTGCAGGACGTTAGTGTTCAGCTGCAACCAGTTTCCGTCTGCATCCCGCGTGCCCATCTTCACGAAGTCTTCAGAAGGCGTTTTAATCGCTTTTTTCAGGGCGCTGACATAACCCTCAAGAGAGTTAAAGGTAATACCCAGCGAGCTCTGCGACTTATTGGTATAGCCCAGGTCACTCAGACGCAGCGAAGTGGCATAGGGGAGCCAGAGCGTACCTTTATTATCGGTATCAAACGGCAGCGCGCTTTCTCTGCCCTGCAGGAAACTGGAACAAATTGCGGGCGATGCGCCAAACAGATAAGGGATGATCCAGCCAAAACGATAGTAGTTGCGGATCAGCCGCAGATAACCGGCAGATATGGTTTCTTTACCGCTTTCATAATCTTTTACGTCCGCCCAGGCCTGCCAGAAGGACAACGGCAGCGAGAAGTTGTAATGGATACCGGAGATGGTTTGCATCAACGCACCATAGCGGTTCTTTAATCCCTGACGGTAAAGGGTTTTCATACGACCGATATTGGATTTGCCGTATTGTGCCAGCGTAATTTTATCCGCATCTTCAATCAGGCAAGGCATGCTGAAAGGCCACATGCGCTCTTCACCGAGTTCGCGGGCAACATGACGATGAACGTCACGCAAAAACGCCAGCATGTGATCGATGCTGTGATCAACCGGGGTAATAAACTCCAGCAGCGTTTCAGCAAAGTCGGTGGTGATCCAGTCATGCTTAAGCGCCGACCCCAGTGACTCTGGATGCGCGGTCGTCGCAAGATGACCATCTGGCTGCACACGCAGCGTTTCACGTTCAATGCCACGGCCAATGCCTTTAAGTGCATCAGGATGCGCTTCCAGCCAGGATAACGCTTTTGATACGTCGGGGATCACATTAACCTCCCGCTGTGTGAATAATTTATTTTTGTTCAGCATAGTGTTAACCCTAGCCCCGAATCAGTACGAATCAATGCCACCATTCCATGCCCTGTAATGTGGCGGTCGCAATAACGATATAACGCAGCGTTTTACCGATAGCCAGAAACAGTATCGAGGGCAACCAGCCAAAGCGTAACCAACCTGCAAGAACGCAGAGCAGATCGCCTACAACCGGTAGCCAACTTAACAACAGTGCTGCCGGCCCCAGCCGTTGCAACCACGTCATCGCTGTCTCATGCCATCGCCCCTGACGTTTTAACGGCAATAAGCGACCCAAAATTATGTTGGTCAAGCCACCCAGGGTATTCCCTAACGATGCGACTAAAATCAACCCATAAACTGATGCGCTTTTCGCGATCAGTAGTGCAACTAACAGCGCCTCTGAGCTACCCGGAAGTAACGTCGCACTGAGAAAGCTGCTACTCAATAAAGACACATAAGCCAGTGTTTCGCTCACAGCAGGCGAACATCAACCACGGCCATCCCTGCGGCCTTCGCTGCCTGCACGCCAAAATCAGCGTCTTCGAACACCACACAGCGCTCTGGCGCGATGCCCATCAGCGCAGCACAGCGTAGAAGTAGAAAGGTATCGGGCTCAGGCTTGTGACGCTTCACGTCGTCGGCCCCCACCACAGCAGAAAAGAGATCTCTGACACCCAACTGGCTGAGCAGCGCATCAGCCATAGCGTGCTCACTGCCTGTACCCACAGCCAAAGGGCGGCGACCATAGTACGCCTTGACGACCTCCATGAGCGGAAGCGGCTGCACGTTATCCAGCAGCATCGCTTTTACCGCTGCCGTTTTTTCAGCGGCGAGCAAATAAGGATCGCGATCTGAATTATTGGTTTCAATAATGAACTTCGCCAGTTGCCATGAGGGCGCACCGTTGAACGCCGTTACGCGCGCTTCATCGAACGCCAGGCCATAGCGTGACAGCACCTTACGCCACGCTTTTCGATGTGTCGGTTCAGTATCAAGAATAGTACCGTCCATATCGAAAATCAGGGCGTCGTATTGATCGTAGATTGTCACTGAGGACCTCCAACAAATGAGCCATTACTTTAGCTGAATGTGCGTAGGTTGTCGCCAGGCGGGATGAACAGCAAATGCTTTGAAAGCATTAGCTATTTTAGTTTTCAGATAAAGGTGATCGGGTTGGAAAGCCTGTAAGGTCGCGAATTCCCTGTGATTTTAGCAGCGATGCAGAAGGTAAGCGCTATGCCAGGAATGTTATCAAGGATTAACAATGTTCAGCAGAAAATGTATCACCACAATCAATGTGATTCTGGCACAAGATCGCGACTACGCTCACGCCTTAAAGCCCGGACGCGTTCAGGCCGCATAAACCGAAGCTTGCGCGACACAGGTGTGGTTTGAGAGCATTCAGGTGAGGCGTTCTCAGGTCGTCTGAGTAAACAGAGAGAACGAACAGTGTTGTCCTGCGCCTGATAACACGATGGCTTCACAGGTCATATGCTGGGGATTTCGGCCAGAAGATTCGCAAGACAGTCCCTGCGTAAGGATGACTCGGCTGACGCCTCGCCCTTCGGGCCGTTGCTTAAGCAACGCTATCCTTCCTGGCTCTGCCTGAAAAATCGACTATGTCTTACAGACCAGGAATACACGTCCATACCGAAAAATATGGTGCATCCGGGAGGATGACTCGGCTGACGCCTCGCCCTTCGGGCCGTTGCTGAAGCAACGTTATCCTCCCTGGTGTTCGCTGTGATGACACCTGATTATGACAGAGAGGCTTCGCTTGAGCACTGCAGAATATGGTGCATCCGGGAGGATGACTCGGCTGACGCCTCGCCCTTCGGGCCGTTGCTGAAGCAACGTTATCCTCCCTGGTGTTCGCTGTGATGACACCGGACCATGACAGAGAGGTTTCGCTTTAGCACTACAGAATATGGTGCATCCGGGAGGATTCGAACCTCCGACCGCTCGGTTCGTAGCCGAGTACTCTATCCAGCTGAGCTACGGATGCACAGGAAAGCTTTTATGGACTGGCAAAAATCAACCTGGGGGTAATACGAAGAATAGTGCATCCGGGAGGATGACTTGGCTGACGCCTCGCCCTTCGGGTCGTTGCTGAAGCAACGTTATCCTCCCTGGTGTTCGCTGTGATGACACCTGATTATGACAGAGAGGCTTCGCTTGAGCACTGCAGAATATGGTGCATCCGGGAGGATGACTCGGCTGACGCCTCGCCCTTCGGGCCGTTGCTGAAGCAACGTTATCCTCCCTGGTGTTCGCTGTGATGACACCGGACCATGACAGAGAGGTTTCGCTTTAGCACTACAGAATATGGTGCATCCGGGAGGATTCGAACCTCCGACCGCTCGGTTCGTAGCCGAGTACTCTATCCAGCTGAGCTACGGATGCATAGATAATCTTTTATGGACTGGCAGAAATCAACCTGGGGATAATACGAAGAATGGTGCATCCGGGAGGATTATTCGGCTGACGCCTCGCCCTTCGGGCCGTTGCTGAAGCAACGTTATCCTCCCTGGCTCTGCCTGACAAATCGACTATGTCTTACAGACCAGGAATACACGTCCATACCGAAAAGTATGGTGCATCCGGGAGGATTCGAACCTCCGACCGCTCGGTTCGTAGCCGAGTACTCTATCCAGCTGAGCTACGGATGCATTATGAAATTCTTGTACAACGCAGGGTGCTAACGACTCACCATGAAGGAATTGCTAATTCACTTTACAACTCTGTTCCGACAATGTTTTCTGCGGCGCTTCGCCTGACATCAACATATCCATATTCAACGATATGGTGCATCCGGGAGGATTCGAACCTCCGACCGCTCGGTTCGTAGCCGAGTACTCTATCCAGCTGAGCTACGGATGCATCGGAAATGGCGGTGAGGGAGGGATTCGAACCCTCGATACAGCTTTTGACCGTATACTCCCTTAGCAGGGGAGCGCCTTCAGCCTCTCGGCCACCTCACCTTACGCGTTCTTCCGAACTGCGCTTCTGAACTTGTTTCTGCTCATCGGCACTGCGTGGCGCACATATTACTTTCCCGCACTTATAAGTCAAACAATTTTTCGGAAGGTTTTTTCCGTTTGCACAAATGACAGGCAATTGGGACAAAATGACCGCAAAAAGAGTGAATAATCAACAATCAAAGATGATGAAGTTAACAAAAAGGGTAGATAACGAGGAAAAAGAAAAGGCGAGAAGGTGGGAACAAAGGGTAGCGTCTCGCACAGGTGCGAGACGCTGAATCTGTCAAACGTTGGTTTGTTGCGTTTTTTCGGCCTGGATGCGCTGATAAATCTCTTCGCGATGCACAGACACTTCTTTTGGTGCGTTAACACCAATGCGGACCTGGTTACCTTTGACGCCCAGTACCGTTACAGTCACCTCATCACCGATCATGAGGGTTTCACCAACTCGACGAGTTAGAATAAGCATTCTTTGCTCCTTGAAAGATTAAAAGAGTCGGGCTTGATAAAGCTTCCCGGCGTTATCCATCACTTAACGCTGTACACAGGCTATGAGAAATACACCATTGCACATCAACGCGCCAATACATTCTGCTGATAAATAGTTTAGCCGAAATACGCTACATCAACCCGACTTTGTCACTAGCAAATTTAACATCGTATTAAAAAGCGCCGGAACATCAGTTCTGGCGCTTGCTACGATGAATTATTTTATTTCATTACAGACGGCTCGAAACCCATCCTTCAACACCTGCCAGCGCACCTTTCAGTGCAGTAGCATCACTGCCACCTGCCTGCGCCATGTCCGGTCTGCCACCGCCCTTACCACCCACTTTAGGCGCAAGTTCGGCGATGAGTTCCCCAGCCTTAACACGGTCGGTTAAATCTTTCGTTACGCCAGCAATCAGTGACACTTTGCCATCTGCTACCGTAGCCAGCACGATAATCGCCGAGCCCAGCTGGTTTTTCAGATCATCCACCATGGTCCTCAGCATTTTCGGATCGGTGTTGCTGAGCTCAGTCACCAGCAGCTTAACGCCTTTGACGTCGACCGCATGATTACCCAGCTGCGCACTTTCCTGCGCCGCCTGCTGATCGCGTAACTGCTGTAACTCTTTCTCCAGCGAACGCAGATGATCAACCAGCCCGCGCACTTTTTCATTCAGGTTACTGCTGTTGGCTTTCACCAGTTGGGCAATATCCTGTAGCTGGCTACTCTGCGCATAAACCTGTGCCAGAGCCGCCTCGCCTGTGATCGCCTCAATACGGCGAATCCCTGCGGCAGTACCGGACTCGGCCTGAATGCGGAACAGGCCGATATCACCGGTTCGCGCAGCGTGCGTTCCGCCACACAGCTCAACCGAGAAATCCCCCATGGTCAGAACGCGAACCTGCTGATCGTATTTTTCACCGAACAGGGCCATCGCGCCTTTGGCTTTCGCCGCCTCAAGATCCATGACACGGGTTTCAACAGGCAAATTGCGACGGATCTGTGCGTTAACAATATCTTCGACCTGACGAATCTCCTGAGGTTTCATGGCCTCAAAATGTGAGAAGTCAAAACGCAAATATTTGTCGTTAACCAACGAGCCCTTCTGAGCAACATGTTCACCTAAAACCTGACGCAATGCAGCATGCAACAGATGCGTTGCGGAGTGATTCAGACGAATACGAGCCCTGCGCGCCTCATCAACCACCGCCTCAAGACGATCGCCAACGCGTAATTGTCCGCTGCTGAGTTTGCCAATATGACCAATCGCCTGACCATATTTTTGCGTATCCTGTACGCTAAACAGCGCGTTATTGCCTTTCAGCTCGCCAGTGTCACCTACCTGACCGCCAGACTCGCCATAAAATGGCGTTTCATCCAGCACAATCACCGCGTCCTGACCGGCAGACAGGGCGTCAACGGCTTCACCGTTCACGAACAGCGCCTTGACGGTCGCCGTCAGATCCAACTGCTCATAGCCTTTAAACGACGAAGCCGCGTCGATACGAATCACATTGCTGTAGTCTGCGCCGAAGCCGCTGGCTTCACGTGCGCGCTGACGCTGCTGTTCCATCGCCTTTTCAAAACCGGCTTCATCGATTTTGAGGTTACGTTCACGGCAAACGTCAGCCGTTAAATCGGCAGGGAATCCGAAGGTATCGTATAAGCGGAAGACGGTTTCGCCATCCAGTGTATCACCCTGCAGTTTTGCCAGTTCCTCGTCCAGAAGTGCCAGGCCACGTTCAAGCGTTTTAGCAAACTGCTCTTCTTCACTTTTCAGAACGTTCTCAACCTGTGCCTGCTGACGCTGTAACTCTTCGCCTGCCGCGCCCATGACCTGAATCAGTGGTGCAACCAGCTTGTAGAAGAATGCGTCTTTAGCACCCAGCATATTGCCGTGACGTACGGCGCGGCGAATGATACGACGCAGGACATAGCCACGGTTTTCATTCGACGGAATGACGCCATCGGCAATCAGGAAGGCGCAGGAACGAATGTGATCGGCAATAACGCGCAGGGATTTATTATTCAGATCGGTCGCGCCGGTGACCTTCGCAACCGCTTCAATCAACGTCTGGAACAGGTCGATTTCATAGTTTGAATTAACATGCTGCAGAACCGCAGTAATACGTTCCAGCCCCATCCCGGTATCCACAGAGGGCTTAGGTAATGGCAACATCGTGCCATCCGCCTGACGGTTAAACTGCATAAAGACGATGTTCCAGATCTCGATATAGCGATCGCCATCCTCTTCAGGGCTGCCCGGTGGTCCGCCCCAGATATGGTCGCCGTGATCGTAGAAAATTTCGCTGCAGGGACCGCAAGGCCCGGTATCACCCATCTGCCAGAAGTTATCTGACGCGTAGGCGCTGCCCTTGTTATCACCGATACGGATAATACGCTCACGGGGAACGCCAATATCGTTGGCCCAGATATCGTAAGCTTCGTCATCGGTTTCATACACGGTGACCCACAGGCGCTCTTTGGGCAGCTTAAACCACTGCTCGCCGGTCAGCAGTTCCCAGGCAAACGCAATAGCTTCTTTTTTGAAGTAGTCGCCAAAGCTGAAATTGCCCAGCATTTCAAAAAAGGTGTGGTGACGTGCGGTATAACCGACGTTTTCAAGATCGTTGTGTTTCCCGCCGGCACGTACGCAGCGTTGTGACGTCGTTGCTCGCGTGTAGTCACGCTTTTCCTGACCCAGAAACACATCTTTGAACTGGTTCATTCCGGCGTTGGTAAACAGCAACGTCGGATCGTTGTTTGGTACCAGGGAGCTGCTTGCTACAACCTGATGTCCCTTACTATTGAAAAAGTCGAGAAACGCTTGACGGATCTCAGCAGTGCTCTTGCTCATATATATCCTGGAATCACGCTAACGAAAGGTCCTTCTTTATCAGGCGTACCGCATCGTTACGGCAGCAAGCATAAGGAACCAAAAGGGGTAAGATAAATATTCTTCGGAGGGAAGTAAAATCACATCGACTTTTAGTCATCAAAATTTCTGAAAACCTGCTGAATATCCTCGCTCAGAAAGCCTTTGGCATGCAAAAAGCGCTGCACTTTGGCTTTTTCTTTCCATTCTGTCGGCAATGGGTGACCAAATTTTTTCTCGGCGAGTTCAGCCGCACAGGCCGACCAATCAATATCGGTTTCTTCCATGGCGAGATCGATCGCATCACGGCTGATGCCCTTTTGTGCCAGCTCCAGCCTGATACGCTGTGAACCAAATCCCTTGCGGCTTCGGCTCTGAATAAATCGTGCGGTAAAGCGCTCGTCATTTAACCAGCCGTTTTCACCACACCAGTTCAGCACCTTTTCCATTAGCTCGGGCGTAATGATTTCAGGATCTTTTTGTTTCATCCACGCGCTACACTGAGCGGACAGCTGGAGCTTTTGTTTAAGCTCTTCGCGGCTGTGGTCACGCTGGCCCAGCAGGCGCATCGCACGATCCAGCAGGCGTGAAAATGAGATGACTTGTGGCTGAGATTGTTCAGACATACTGCGCACCTTTTACGAACGGAGGGAGAGTATGGCGGGAGACAGGAACAGAGGAAAGGCACGTGAGGCGTTAATGTAAAACAGGAGCGGAAAATCCGCTCCTGCTTCAGGCTTTAATAATCTTCGTTGGCTTCGCTCGCCGCCTTCTCAACGTCGTTGCCTGCAACGTCCGCCGCGATGTTTTGATCGCCACCGTTAAGCAGCATTTCACGCAGTTTGATATCAAGCTCGTCGGCCACCGCGGCATTTTCTTTGAGGAAGTTGCCCGCGTTTGCCTTGCCCTGACCGATCTTATCGCCTTTATAGCTGTACCATGCACCGGCTTTTTCAATCAGCTTGTGCTTCACGCCAAGATCCACCAGCTCACCGAAGGTGTTAATGCCTTCGCCGTACATGATCTGGAACTCAGCCTGTTTAAATGGTGCTGCAATTTTGTTCTTAACGACTTTAACGCGCGTTTCACTACCCACCACGTTGTCACCCTCTTTAATCGCACCGATACGGCGAATATCAAGGCGAACAGAAGCGTAGAACTTCAGCGCGTTACCACCGGTAGTGGTTTCCGGGTTACCGAACATCACACCAATCTTCATACGAATCTGGTTGATGAAGATCAGCAGCGTATTTGACTGCTTCAGGTTACCCGCCAGCTTACGCATTGCCTGGCTCATCATACGTGCCGCCAGGCCCATGTGTGAGTCACCGATTTCACCTTCGATTTCGGCTTTTGGCGTCAGTGCAGCTACGGAGTCAACGATAATGACGTCAACGGCACCAGAGCGGGCCAGCGCATCACAAATTTCCAGGGCCTGCTCACCGGTATCCGGCTGTGAACACAGCAGATTGTCGATATCTACGCCCAGTTTCTTAGCATAGATGGGATCCAGTGCGTGCTCGGCATCGATAAAGGCACAGGTTTTGCCCTTACGCTGCGCGGCGGCAATAACCTGAAGTGTCAGTGTCGTTTTACCTGAGGCCTCTGGGCCGTAGATCTCAACGATACGCCCCATCGGTAAACCACCCGCACCTAATGCGATATCCAGTGACAGAGAACCCGTTGAAATGGTTTCCACATCCATTGAGCGGTCTTCACCCAAGCGCATGATGGAGCCTTTACCAAATTGCTTCTCAATCTGGCCGAGCGCGGCAGCTAAAGCCTTCTGTTTGTTTTCATCAATTGCCATTTCTACTCCTAATCATGCCGGGTAAACACGCACGCATGGTGCCTGTGCACTTTCTGTTGCGGGTAATTATACTGTATAGTCATACAGTATCAAGTTTAATTTTGTAGAAATTGACGGGATAACGTCTGGAGTGCCCAGCCAACTGACTGACGGCGCACGGCATCGCGATCGCCATCAAACTGCTGACGAAAAGCCATGACCACGCCACCCGGCGCCGCAAAGCCAAACCAGACGGTGCCTACCGGTTTGTCTTCACTGCCACCATCCGGGCCGGCAATACCGCTAACGGAAATAGCGTAATCGGCGCGCGCCCGCTGCTGTGCCCCAAGGGCCATTTCACGCACTACCGCCTCGCTGACGGCGCCGTATTGCGCCAGTGACGCCGCGCTGACACCGACCAGTTCTTGTTTGGCATCGTTACTGTAGGTGACAAAGCCCCGTTCGAACCAGGCAGAGCTTCCGCTCACGTCAGTAAACACTTTTGCTATCCAGCCGCCCGTGCAGGATTCTGCACAAGTTACGGTAGCGTTACGCTGTTTAAGCGCCTCACCTGTCTGCGCACTCAGTGCGTGCAACTGCTGGTCATTCATTTTTCGCTCCCTGTCGCCGTTGAGTGAACATGGTGCATGCTCTGCGCTTTTTCAAGCACTCAGGGGCGCTTAGTCAACAAATTGCGCGTTACGCTCCAGTTTAGCCGTTGCGTGTCGCCACCATGAAAAGCCGGGGGAAAGCTAAGAGTACCTTGCCATCCTGACGGGCGGGATAGCCGGTAATAAGACACTGATGATAAGCAGCCAGAAACTGTTCCTGCTCAGAGACGTCCAGCGGCGCAAGGAAAGGACGCAGCCCGGTGGCCTTTAACCAGTGGATGATAGCCTGCGCATCGTCCATAACGTGATAGTACGTGGTTCGCCAGATATCAACCGCGCAGCCTGCCTTTGTCAGCACGTCATAATAGTGTTCAGTTGAGGGTAATTTTTTGCGTTCCGCCGCCTGCGCGCTGATCTTGTCGCGCCAGGGGCCGGATGCCGCGACCTCACGCATTAACTGATGCGAAGGTTCTTCCAGGTTATCGGGCATTTGAACCGCCAGCGCACCGGCAGGCGCCAGTTGACTGACTAGACGTGGTAACAGGGTGGGATGATCGCCAAGCCATTGCAGCGACGCGTTGGCATAAATCACCTGCTGCGGGATGTCGGTTGTCCAGTTGCCGATATCCGCCTGAATAAACTGGCACTGAGGCAAACGTTCCCGCGCCTGCGCGAGCATGGCGGCAGAACTGTCAAGCCCGATCACCTGCGCTTGCGGCCAGGCATCGTAAAGCAGTTCGGTGCTGTTCCCGGGGCCACAGCCCAGATCGGTAACGAACCGGACATCTTCAACCTCAATTCGTGCCAGTAATTCATGCGCAGGCCGCGTTCTTTCTGCCTCAAATTTACGATACAGCGCGGGATCCCAGTCTTGCATATTGCGTCTCCTCTCAGGGGTTAAAGATTCACAGAAGATGAGACGTATAAATAAACATAAAGTGCCCGACCAACAGCAAAATATGTCAGCGGCACGCAAACGGGCAGGAGGTCTTTATAAGGGAAAAGCCCTGTCGGGCTGACAGGAATAAGATCGGGCGCAGCGAGCAGGCGCCCGGCAGAATCAGTTCTTTTTCACAAACTCAGATTTGAGCTTCATCGGACCAAATCCGTCGATCTTGCAATCAATATTGTGATCGCCTTCAACCAGCCGGATGCTCTTAACCCGGGTGCCTATTTTCAGCACAGACGAACTGCCTTTGACCTTCAGATCTTTAACGACCGTGACGCTATCGCCATCGGCGAGTAAATTGCCGTTTGCATCACGAACGATCAAATCCTGACCGCTGTCATCCCCTTCAGCCTGAGTCCAGATATGACCACAGGACGGACAGTTAAGATTTTCAGCATCTTGCCAGGTGTAATCGGCATGGCAAACAGGGCAAGCAGGTAAAGACATAACGGCTCCAGAAAATGAGGACGGCACAGAATAAAGGGCCGTCATCATATATCCTTACAGTTGCTAAGGGTAGTTTTAAAACAGCGATCCCTGACGCGCCTTGCTGACCGCCTCTCCCAGTTGCCACACGGTCATCGCGTAATGCGTGCTGTTGTTGTTGCGGGTAATGGCATAGAAGTTAGGCAAGCCGTACCAGTACTGGTAGCTGGTGCCGAGATCCAGACGGAGCAGGCTGACCTCGTCATGGCCATCCAGCGAACCCTGTGGAGAAAGCCCCGATGCTGCCAGCGTGCTGACGTTGTAACGGGTTTTGAAACCGTTTTCGAGCATGGGTGCCTGACCACTGGCTGGCACGGCAACATTTTCACCCGGACGCCAGCCGTTCTGCTGGAAATAGTGTGCGACACTGCCTATCGCATCGACGGGATCCCACAAATTGATATGGCCGTCACCGTTAAAATCTACCGCATAAGCTTTGTAGGACGATGGCATGAACTGACCGTAGCCCATCGCGCCCGCAAAGGAGCCTTTAAGATCGAGCGGATCGTCCTTCTCATCACGCGCCATGAGCAGGAAGGTCTCCAGCTCACCGCTAAAGTAAGCAGCACGGCGCGGGTAATCAAATGAGAGCGTTGCCAGCGCGTCCAGAATGCGGGTTTTCCCCATGATGCGGCCCCAGCGCGTTTCCACGCCGATAATGCCAACAATAATCTCAGGCGGAACGCCGTAGACCTGCTGCGCACGCTGCAGTGCATCCTGATATTGATTCCAGAACGCGACGCCATTTTGCACGTTATCCGGTGTGATAAATTTATTGCGATAGCGAATCCAGGCACCGTTAGGCCCACTCGGCGGTGTATAGGACGGTGCCTGACGATCCATTAAACGCAGGACGTAGTCCAGCCGCTTAGCCTGGCCAATAATGGCGTGCAGTTGCTCACGGTCGAAGCCGTGTTTCGCCACCATTTTGTCGATGAACTGTTCCGCAACAGGATTGCTGGCGAAGTCACCAAACATCGGCTGAACAGCATGAGACGGCTCCAGCAAAAAGCCACCTTTAGGCGCAACCAGTTCGGCGGGCGGCTGCGAAGAGTGTGGCTTACTGCTACAGGCAGCAAGCAGGGCAAAAAGCGGAAGGTAAGCAAGCTTAAAACGCATCAGATATCCATATAACAGGCCAGACCAGGGATTTTAATGTTAATCGTTCAACGCGGATACATACAAACGAGATCGTAAAAAAAACACTTTTTTTAACAATCAAACCGGCTGTTTTGTGAAATGCCTCTACTGCTTTCTCTCTCATCAAAAAAATCATTCAGTTGGCGACCCGGCTTTGCTAACTTCATTACCCGCTGCGGTAAGCCGGATGATGCAGGAGCCGTAAAATGGTACTATTTCCGCGCGGCATATGCAGCATGATGGTCGCTGCCTATCACCCTTGTTTAACCCAGCGAAAACCGTGACGGGAAAAGGAAGAGTCAACCTTGAGTAAGAATGAGATGAACAAAACAGCGCACATGGACTTGAGTACTCACACGCCAATGATGCAGCAATATTTACGCCTCAAGGCTGAGCATCCGGATATCCTGCTGTTTTATCGCATGGGCGATTTCTACGAGCTGTTTTATGACGATGCCAAACGTGCCTCTCAGCTGTTAGACATTTCCTTAACCAAACGCGGTGCCTCGGCAGGCGAGCCGATCCCCATGGCCGGTGTGCCCCATCACGCCGTCGAAAACTATTTAGCCCGGCTAGTGCAACTCGGTGAATCAGTCGCGATCTGTGAGCAAATTGGCGACCCTGCGCTGAGTAAAGGCCCGGTGGAACGCAAAGTCGTGCGTATAGTTACCCCGGGCACCATCAGCGATGAAGCCCTGTTGCAGGAACGCCAGGATAACCTGCTGGCGGCAATTGTTCAGGGGGCGCGCGGCTATGGTTATGCCACGCTGGATATCAGCTCAGGCCGTTTTCGCCTGAGTGAACCAGCCGATCAGGAAACGATGGCGGCAGAACTGCAGCGAACGAATCCTGCCGAGCTACTTTATCCGGAAGATTTTGCTGCGATGGCGCTTATCGATCAGCGTCGCGGTTTACGTCGCCGTCCGCTTTGGGAGTTTGAAATCGACACGGCGCGTCAGCAGCTCAACATGCAGTTTGGCACACGAGACTTAAACGGTTTTGGTGTTGAGCAGGCGCACCTGGGTCTGCGCGCCGCCGGCTGTCTGCTGCAGTATGTGAAAGATACCCAACGAACCAGCCTACCCCATATCCGCTCTCTTAGCATGGAGCGTCAGCAGGACAGCATCATTATGGATGCGGCCACGCGCCGTAACCTTGAAATTACGCAAAATCTTGCGGGCGGAACAGAGAACACGCTGGCCGCCGTGCTGGATAAAACCGTCACGCCAATGGGAAGCCGGATGCTAAAGCGCTGGCTGCATATGCCGCTGCGTGACAGTAGTATCATCGCGAAACGACAGGCATCAATTGCCGAGCTGCAACCGCTCAGCGATGCGCTGCAACCCGTTCTGCGCCAGGTCGGTGATTTAGAGCGTATTCTGGCCCGACTGGCGCTGCGTACGGCGCGCCCGCGTGATCTGGCGCGCATGCGCCATGCCTTTCAGCAGTTGCCGGAACTCAACGATCTGCTGGCAAACGCCGAATCCGCCCAGTTGAAAACGCTGCGTGCACAGATGGGCGAGTTTAGCGAACTGCGCACTCTGCTTGAGCAGGCCGTTGTCGAATCCCCCCCGGTATTAATCAGGGATGGTGGCGTTATTGCGCCCGGTTATAACGCCGAGCTTGATGAGTGGCGAGCGCTGGCCGATGGCGCAACAGATTATCTGGATCGACTGGAAGTTCGCGAACGCGAAAAGCTCGGTCTGGACAGCCTGAAAGTGGGCTTTAACGGCGTTCACGGCTACTACATTCAGGTCAGCCGTGGCCAGAGCCATCAGGTGCCTATCCACTATGTTCGCCGTCAGACGTTGAAGAACGCAGAGCGCTACATCATTCCAGAGCTGAAAGAGTACGAAGATAAAGTCCTTACCTCTAAGGGCAAAGCGCTGGCGCTGGAGAAAAGCCTGTATGAAGGCCTGTTTGACCAGCTGTTGCCGCATCTTGAAGCGCTGCAGCTCAGTGCGGCGGCGCTGGCCGAACTGGATGTCCTGAGTAACCTCGCGGAACGAGCCTGGACACTTAACTACTGCCGTCCCACGCTGCACGACAAGCCCGGGATTAAAATTACCGCCGGCCGCCATCCGGTAGTGGAGCAGGTCCTGAAAGAACCTTTTATCGCGAACCCGCTCTCTCTGGCCCCACAACGCCGCATGTTGATCATCACCGGTCCGAATATGGGCGGTAAAAGTACCTACATGCGCCAGGCGGCGTTAATCGCCCTGATGGCCTGGATTGGCAGCTTCGTTCCTGCCGAAGAGGTGGTCATTGGTCCACTGGATCGTATCTTCACCCGTGTGGGCGCGGCAGATGATCTGGCCTCCGGGCGTTCGACCTTTATGGTTGAAATGACCGAGACGGCCAATATTCTGCACAACGCGACAGAAAACAGCCTGGTCCTGATGGATGAAATCGGCCGCGGCACCTCGACGTATGACGGTTTATCGCTGGCCTGGGCCTGTGCGGAAAATCTGGCTAACCGTATTAAAGCGATGACCCTGTTTGCGACGCACTACTTTGAACTGACGACCCTGCCTGAAAAACTGGAAGGCGTGGTTAACGTTCACCTGGACGCAGTTGAACACGGCGATACGATTGCGTTCATGCATAGCGTGCAAGACGGGGCTGCCAGTAAAAGCTACGGACTGGCCGTAGCTGCGCTCGCGGGCGTGCCCAAAGAGGTCATTAAACGGGCGCGCAATAAGCTGAAAGAGCTCGAAACGGTTTCCAGTCAGTCCGCGACGTCAAACATTGACGGCTCGCAGTTGCCGCTGTTGGTGGAAGAAACCTCCCCTGCCATGGAAGCACTTGAGGCACTGGATCCCGATACGCTGACACCGCGACAGGCGCTGGACTGGATCTATCGACTTAAATCGCTGGTCTGATCACTGCCGCCCTTGACTGGGCGGCAACTGACTGCGCGTCAACCTTCTCTTGCGCCCGCGTTTCCCATTCTGCTGGCGCATTTTTCTGTTACTGCTTTACGCTATGACCGGCCGTTAAAGCGGTGTCATACTGCTGTCGTGTGCCTGTCGTGCTGCGATCGTGTTCCTGACGACGCTAACCGGGGATGCTGCTTACCGATTGTTTACTCTTTCGGAGACTGCACTATGCGTAACCTGAATAAAGTCAGAGAATATCGTCTTGCCCGCGCCTGGTCACAGGAGCAACTGGCCGAAATGGCCGGACTCAGCACCCGAACCGTACAACGCATTGAAAACGGTGATCCACCCAGTCTGGAAACGTTGAGTGCGCTGGCGGCCGTCTTTGCGTGTAAAATCACCGACCTGACCAGCGAGGCATCAGCGGAGAACGGCGAAGCGTTGGACAGCTACATTTCAGATGCCCGCCTGCAGCTTGCTGCCGAGAGTCGGTTTTACCGTTCTCTGTTTAGCGCCGTGGTAGTGTGCACACTGCTGTTCGTCCTCAACCACTTTACCTCGCCGAATGAGCGCTGGTCACTTTGGGTCGCTGCTATTTGGGGAGCCTTACTCGTGGTCAGAGCATTACGCCTGTTTATTTTCAAGGAAGCGATCCGCCGTTGGCAGCAAAGACGGCTGCAAAAGTTATTGCGCAGGCAGGGGTAACTTAGCGGGTTGCGCCTTCCTGTTATCCTCACACTTCAGGAACAGCTTATGCACTGGTACAGTCAGGACGCGTTTGCAATTCGTCTCGAATGGGGCATCGCCGCACTGGATCATCTTGCCGGCAATGTGGATGCCATTGTGATAGTGGATGTGATGTCCTTTTCCACCTGCGTCAGTCTTGCGGTGGAGAACGGGGCACGCGTGTATCCCTATCCCTGGAAAGATCAGACTGTCGTCCATTATGCGCAGTCCGTCGGTGCTGTCGCGGCGAACAGCGACAGGCGATTCGGTGGCGAAGGCTACAGCCTGTCGCCCCGAACGTTGCTCAGCGTTCGCCCTGGTGAAAGGTTGGTACTGCCTTCCCCTAATGGCTCCGCAACCTGCTTCCGGGCACGAGAGTGGGGCGTGCCCGTGCTGACAGGCTGTCTGAGAAACCTCACTGCCACCGCCGAGGCCTGCCGCCCCTTTAAACGTCTTTTGATTGTCCCTTGCGGCGAGCGTTGGCCGGACGGGAGCCTTCGCCCCTGTATTGAGGACTATGTGGTTGCCGGGGGGATCATTGCCGCACTTGAGCGAAACTCGCTGTCACCGGAAGCACAGACCGCTGTCGCAGCCTGGCACGCTCATCAGTTGCAGGATTTCACGGCGCTGTTTCACTGTTCGTCAGCAACAGAACTGATACAGCGCGGTTTTCCGGAGGATGTAACACTGTGCCTGACAAAAGATGCGGCCCGTCGGCCCTGTTTTTTGTCAGGCGAGTATTTTGCCCTGCGGGCAGAGGCATAACACGCAGATAAAAAAAAGCGATGGGGTTAACCATCGCTTTCTGTTGATGTGCTCTGTGACGGCTTATTCGCGGAACAGTGCTTCAATGCTGAGGCCCTGACCCTACAGGATTTCACGCAGACGGCGCAAACCTTCAACCTGAATCTGACGCACACGCTCGCGGGTTAAACCGATTTCACGGCCAACATCTTCGAGCGTTGCCGCTTCATAGCCCAACAGGCCGAAACGACGAGCCAACACTTCGCGCTGCTTAGCGTTCAGTTCGAACAACCATTTAACGATACTTTGTTTCATATCGTCATCTTGCGTAGTGTCTTCTGGGCCGTTGTCTTTTTCATCGGCCAGAATATCCAGCAGCGCTTTCTCAGAATCCCCTCCCAGTGGAGTATCAACTGAGGTAATGCGTTCGTTGAGACGCAACATACGACTAACGTCATCAACAGGTTTATCCAGTTGTTCTGCAATTTCTTCCGCACTCGGCTCATGGTCAAGCTTGTGAGAAAGTTCACGCGCAGTACGCAGATAAACGTTCAGTTCTTTAACAATATGGATTGGCAAACGAATTGTACGGGTCTGGTTCATGATTGCCCGTTCAATGGTCTGACGAATCCACCAGGTGGCATACGTTGAGAAGCGGAATCCACGTTCTGGATCAAACTTTTCAACGGCACGGATCAGGCCGAGGTTACCTTCTTCAATCAGGTCCAGCAGAGCCAGACCGCGATTGCTGTAACGTCGGGCAATCTTTACCACCAGGCGTAAGTTACTTTCGATCATGCGGCGACGAGAAGGAATATCACCTCGTAATGCGCGGCGAGCAAAAAGAACTTCTTCCTCTGCCGTCAGCAATGGAGAATAGCCAATCTCCCCAAGATAGAGTTGAGTAGCATCAAGTACACGTTGCGTCGCACCCTGCGCCAGCAACTCCTCTTCTGCTACATCATTGTCGCCAGATTCATTTTCAACGAGTGCCTTCTCATCAAAAATCTCTGCTCCATTCTCTTCGAATTCCGCGTTCTCATGTAACTCGTTTACTTTCAGCGTATTCTGGCTCATAAGTGGCTCCTACCCGTGATTCCAGGGCAGATTCCTGAGGACTCTGCCGGATTATCGCTGCGGCAAATAACGCAACGGGTTTACGGATTTCCCCTTGTAACGAATTTCAAAGTGTAATCTAACTGAACTGGTTCCGGTGCTACCCATGGTAGCGATCTTTTGCCCAGCCTTAACTTCCTGTTGTTCCCGGACCAGCATTGTATCGTTATGGGCGTAGGCACTCAGGTAATCATCATTGTGTTTAATGATGATTAAATTACCGTAACCACGAAGCGCATTGCCTGCGTAAACCACCCTTCCTGAAGCAGTGGCTACAATTGGCTGTCCGCGCGAACCTGCGATATCGATGCCTTTATTGCCACCCTCGGCGGCAGAGAAGTTATCGATGATCTTACCTTCAGTTGGCCAACGCCAGCTTCCCACAGGGGTTGAACTGTTAGTTGTACTGCTAACCGTAGGCGGTGCGGTAACGGCTGGAGCTGTTGTCGTTGCAACATTTGCTCCCTTCGAAGGCAACAATTTGCTGCCACTCGATTCACCCGAATCATCAGAATACGTAATAACAGGCTGCTGTGCAACAGGGGCCTGTTTTATTTGTGGTGCACTCACAACGCCGCTTTGCGTTGCATCTGCAGCGGTGATGGCGTTGCCACCGGTAATGGGCTGACCCGAGCCGTTGTCAACCTGTAGCGTCTGTCCTACATTCAGGCTGTAAGGGGCCTGAACATTGTTGCGCTGCGCTAAATCGCGGAAGTCATTGCCCGTAATCCAGGCGATATAGAACAAGGTATCCCCACGTTTTACGGTGTAGGTCTGGCCAGAATAGCTACCTTTAGGAATATTCTGATAACTTCTGTTGTACACAATCCGGCCATTTTCAGTTTGCACATTATTATTATTGGCACTAATGATTCCCGAATTTTTCTGCGGTAAAGGTGTACTACGGCTTAACATTCCGCCCTGCGGTGGCACAGAGGGCACGCCGCCGGTGGCTGGCGCAGTACCAGAGCCAGCCATATTACTGTTGTCATTAACGCTGTTGCTGTCGCCGATATTGCTTATCGGCGCCTGAGTATTATCGCCTGAACTACAGCCTGCCAGCCAAAAACTCACCAGTGAAAGCGCCGCCAGACGGCGTAACTGAAAAATTGTGCTTCCCGTGCTCATTAATCCCCCGTGGTGGCAACCTTTAAAAAACTGACTTACTCGTCTCACCAGCACAATACACTGTGCGGCACGTTAAACGCTGGATTTTCGTTGAATGAACTGGATAGTAGCAATATCAACTACCTGATTCCATGAAACAGTTATGAAGAAATGCTAACAAGGCAGTCAGGCCAGATCGCCCTGAACTAAGGGAACGAAACGGACCGGCTCAATGGTTTCTTCTGTAATCTCATTGCCGCGGCGGCGCAGACGCTTTAACACCTGCTGCTCCTCACCTACGGGCAGCACCATAATGCCGCCTTCCGCCAGTTGCGCTATCAGCGCAATCGGAATTTCAGGCGGTGCCGCGGTAACGATAATGGCATCAAAAGGGCCACGAGACGGCCAGCCCTGCCAGCCATCGCCGTGTCGGGTTGAAACATTGTGTAAATCAAGCTGTTTCAGGCGCCGTTTGGCCTGCCACTGCAGGCCTTTAATGCGCTCGACCGAGTAAACGTGTTCAACCAGGTGGGCGAGGATGGCGGTCTGGTAGCCGGAACCGGTGCCAATCTCCAGCACGCGCGCGTGCTCTGTCAGCGCCAGCAACGCGGTCATGCGTGCCACCATATAGGGCTGCGAGATGGTTTGACCGGACCCGATGGGCAGCGCCATGTTGTCCCAGGCTTTGTGCTCGAAGGCTTCATCAATAAAGCGTTCGCGCGGGACATCGGCAATGGCTTTTAACAGGTGCTCATCTTTAATGCCCTGTTGACGCAGCTGTGACAGCAATGTCTCAATACGCCGACTTACCATGCCAGGTGTACCTCAGCGTTGGCCAGCCAGGTGCTGAGAACAGCCTGCGCATTATGCGCAGTCAGATCGACGTGCAATGCAGTCACTGACACATAGCCCTCATCCACGGCGGCAAAGTCAGTCTCAGGGCCCGCATCCAGTTTTTCACCGGGCGGGCCAATCCAGTACAGCGGATTACCACGAGGGTCGGTTTGCGCAATCACCCGATCGGCCGGATGACGGCTGGCGCAGCGCGTGACGCGAATGCCCTTTATTTCAGCCAGAGGCAAATCGGGCACGTTGATATTTAAGATGCGTCCGGTGCGCAGCGGTTGTTGCGTCAGCGCTTTAAGAATGGCACAGGTCACTGCCGCGGCAGTGTCATAGTGCAGCTGGCCATTTAGCGATACCGCCACGGCGGGCAATCCCAGATGACGGCCCTCCATTGCGGCCGCAACCGTACCGGAATAGATCACATCATCCCCCAAATTGGGGCCGGCATTAATGCCTGACACCACGATGTCTGGCCGGGGCTGCATAAGCGCATTCACGCCCAAATAAACGCAATCGGTGGGCGTACCCATTTGCACGGCAATATCCCCATTGTCATGGGTAAAGGTGCGCAACGGGGTTTCCAGCGTCAATGAGTTAGAGGCACCACTGCGATTACGATCCGGTGCCACAACCTGCACCTCGGCAAATTGACGCAAAGCCTTTGCCAGCGTCTGAATACCAGGCGCGTGGATGCCATCATCGTTGCTGAGCAATATCCGCATTTAATTCTGACCTTTTCTGTTCAACCGGGCCGCCGTTATATGGACCTGTTTTGAGGCATGGCAACAAGTTAAGAGTGGACAGCGACTTTTGCATTCTAGCGGTGAGCGAGAGGAAGTGGTAGGCGAAAATCAAACGAACGGGCAGGAAAAGAGCAAGGTCGCTACGATGTTAAAGCATCTGGAACAGTGAAATACGCACACTGCCATGCCAACGGGCCGCCTACGCGGCTCGTTGGCAGCCTGACGACGAGGCCGGTTCTGATACACAGGCGACGTCGTGGCTTATTCGTCAGGCATATCAAGTAACTCGGTGCTGTTGAGCAACTCCCGGACAACGCTGGTGGCAAAGCTGCCTGCGGGCAGCCAGAATTGCATCTCCAGCGTGGCCTCATCCTGCCAGCGCCAGCGCAGGTCGCGCGGAACCACCAGCATCGCCCGGCGCCCGGCATCCACGCGCTCACGCTCAAGCAGACCGCGCAGCTCACCGGCATCGGCCAGGCACTGCTGTTCAAAAGCCAGCGCATCCGCCTGAGGGCCGGGCTCGCCCTGCCCCGGCAACGGTGCCGTAATGCGAAGCGCATGCTGATTAACACGCGTCTGCAGCTCGGCCAGCTCTTCCGGCTGGGCAACGAACCAGCTGCCGCGACCGGTAAGCTGCAGTGCATCCCCGTTCATAACCTGGGTTAATCCGCCCTGCTGCGCTAAACGCATGCTGGTCACCTGATTGAACAGCGCACTGCGCGCCGCCGAGAGCATCAGTCCGCGCTTGCTGCGATCGCGTATCTGAATCTCGTTCCGCGCTAACTTTGCCGCCGTCACCAGGTTATTGCCGTTGCGGCCAAAGCGTTGTTCGCCAAAATAGTTGGGCACGCCGTTATCACGGATGCTAACCAGCCGCGCCTCTGTTTCCTCACGATGGCTGACCTGCCGGATCACCAGCCGGAATGCATTTCCCGCCAGGGCACCGATGCGCAGCTTGCGCTTATGGCGCACCACCTCAAGTATGTCAACGCCGTCCAGCGCAAACCCCGCCAGAACGGGCATGGAATTGCCGGGGACGCGAAAGCAAAGCGTCTGTTCCGTAACCGCGTGGCGATCTTTCATGCCCGCATAGCTCAGGTCGCGTACGCTGACCTTCATAAACTTCGCCAGGGCTTCGGCAACAAAACGGGTATTGGCGCCGCTTTTGCGAATGCGCACCAGCACGTGCTCACCCTCGCCATCCGGCTGATAACCCAAATCTTCCACGACCACGAAATCTTCCGGTGTCGCTTTAATCACGCCTGTCGCCTTTGGCGTACCCTGCAGGTAGTGCAGCGTCATGCCGGTTCTACTTTCAACAGTAAGGCCACCGCTTCACAGGCAATACCTTCACCCCGACCGGTAAAACCGAGTTTCTCGGTGGTGGTGGCTTTAACGTTAACCTGGTCCATGTGGCAGCCCAGATCTTCGGCAATGTTAATGCGCATTTGCGGCACGTGCGGCAGCATTTTAGGTGCCTGGGCAATCAGCGTGACATCGACGTTGCCAATGCAGTAGCCTTTGGCCTCAATGCGACGCCATGCTTCACGCAACAGCCCGCGGCTGTCCGCGCCTTTGAACGCCGGATCGGTGTCCGGGAACAGCTTGCCAATATCGCCCATGGCCACCGCGCCCAACAGCGCATCGGTGAGCGCATGCAGCGCCACATCACCATCGGAATGGGCAATAAAGCCATACTCAAATGGGATTCGCACACCGCCAATCACCAGCGGACCTTCTCCACCGAAGGCGTGAACGTCAAAACCGTGACCGATACGCATTATGTGCTCTCCTTTGACTGAATCTGACTGAGATAAAAAGCCGCCAGGGCTAAGTCTTCCGGGCGGGTAACTTTGATGTTGTCGCTACGGCCTGTTACCAGCTCAGGATGATAACCGCAGTACTCCAGCGCCGAGGCTTCGTCGGTAATGGTCGCCCCTTCGTTCAAGGCTCGCATCAAGCTGGCCGTCAGTAAGGCCCGGGGGAAAAATTGCGGGGTTAAAGCGTGCCACAGGTTGTCGCGATCGACAGTGTGCGCAATCGCCGCCTGACCAGGCTCGCCGCGTTTCATGGTGTCACACACGGGCGCCGCCAGAATGCCGCCCGTTTTGCTGGTTTCCCGCAACTGCAGCAGACGATCCAGGTCGTCAGGATGCAGGCAAGGCCGTGCCGCATCGTGAACCAGCACCCAGCTGGCACCCTGAGCTGCCTGCAGGCCGGCCAGAACCGACTCCGCGCGAGTATCGCCCCCGGTGACGCAAATCACGCGCGGATCGTCTGCCAGAGGCAAAGCAGCAAAGTGCCGATCGTCTGGGCTTAACGCGACGATAACCTGCGAGACAGCTGGATGGGAAAACAGACGGGCAATGCTGTGTTCCAGAAGGGTGTGCTGACCAATCGTCAGATACTGTTTAGGGCAGGTTGCCTGCATGCGGCTGCCGATACCGGCAGCGGGCACAACGGCAATCACATCCGCAGAGTGGGACCGATTGTTCATGTTTTATCGTTGTTGGTTTTGCGCGGCTTGTTGCGCGTTGCGTTTGTTCTGGTCAGGGACCAGACGATAGAAGGTTTCACCAGGCTTAATCATGCCTAATTCGCTGCGTGCGCGTTCCTCAATCGCTTCAGAGCCGCCATTGAGATCGTCAATTTCAGCAAAGAGTTGATCGTTGCGCATTTTCAATTTGGCGTTATTCGCCTTTTGTACCGCAACGTCATCGTTGACGCGCGTAAAGTCATGGATGCCGTTCTTACCCAGCCACAATGAATATTGCAGCCAACCCAACAGCACCAACAGCAGTAACGTCAGTTTTCCCATCCCGCCCCCTAAAAACGGCCCAATCATCCCATAACTTTACCCAGGACTCCACACTGGCAGTAAAAATGGCGTGCAATGCCGTTTAGGCAGACAAAAAAGGGAGGAAAAGATCGGACGCAAAGCAGGAAAACTTTTGTAACCTGCTGCTGCGTTTGGACATCAGTGTCCTTACCAGCGGGACAGAAACAGGAACAGTAACCAGAACTGACAGGCCACCGCAGCAACGCAGATCAGAACGGTCCAGAGCAGTTGCCCACGGAGCCAGGTATTCAATACCATTCCTGTGAGAACGGAAACGGGAAACAGGGCCAGGAAAAAGGGCCACGTGTAGAGGAAGAAAAACAGCGTGCTGGAGCCGTACAACAGGAAAGGTATGGCAAGCGCGCACCAGTAACAGATAAAGCCAATGACGCCTCCAGGAAGGACGGAACGAGGCTCATCCGGTGTACGGTGGTCTTTGCGTGCCAGCATGGGAGTAATGTTCTGCATAAATATCCTGTCAACGCGAAGGCGGCAAAACGAAAGGCGCTTTGCCGCTGTCTGTTCAGGAACTGATAATATCGCGCTGACGCAGCAGATCTAACAATTGGGCCGTCAGTTTTGTAACCAATTGTTCCCCGTTAAGCCAGATTTCTGGCTGGTCCGGCGCTTCATAAACGCTGTCTATTCCGGTGAAATTCTGTAACTCGCCTGCACGGGCTTTTTTGTACAACCCTTTAGGATCGCGCGCTTCACACACTGCCAGCGGCGTGTCGACAAAAACCTCGATAAACCGGTCGCTGTCCAGCAGATCGCGCACCATCTGGCGCTCGGCACGGTGCGGTGAGATAAAGGCGGTAAGGACGACCAAACCGGCATCCACCATCAATTTGGCTACCTCGCCTACACGGCGGATATTCTCTTTACGATGTTCATCGCTAAAGCCCAGATCGCGACACAACCCGTGACGGACATTATCGCCGTCCAGCAGATAGGTGCTGACACCGATGCGGTGTAGCGCCTGCTCCAGCGCCCCCGCAACGGTGGATTTACCGGACCCCGAAAGGCCGGTAAACCACAGTACCACGCCCTGATGGCCATGTTGCTGTTCGCGTGCCTGCCGCGTAACCGGATGGTCATGCCATACTACGTTTTCATCGTGTTGGGCCATTACTGACCGCCCAGCAGATCGCGCGCATTCCAGTGCGGGAAGTGGCGACGGACCAGTGCATTAAGCTCGAGTTCGAACGCGCTGAACTCGCCGTTGTGCTGCGGCCGATCGTTCAGTGGTTCATGAATCAGCCCAGCGCCTACGGTGACGTTACTCAGACGGTCAATAATGATCATGCCGCCGGTTACGGGATTTTGCTGATAGCTGTCAAGCACCAGCGGCTCATCAAACGTAAACTCAGCAAGGCCAATCCCGTTCAGCGGCAGATTGTCCACCTGCCGTTTCTCCAGTGAATTAATCTCAACCTGGTGAATGACCTTTTCCACTCGCGCACGGGCTTTCTTACCGGCGATTTTTACATCGTAGCTCTGTCCGGCCTGAAGCGGCTGCTCAGCCATCCACACCACATCGACGGTGGCGGACTGAACGGCGCGCAGTTCGGCGCTGGCGTCCACTAACAGATCGCCACGGCTGATATCGATTTCGTCGTTTAAGACCAGCGTAATGGCCTCGCCCGCTCCCGCTTCCTGCAGATCGCCGTCAAAGGTCACAATGCGGGCAATGGTGGACTCCACGCCTGAAGGCAGGACTTTAACGCGCTGTCCTACTTTCACCACGCCAGAGGCCAGCGTACCGGCATAACCGCGGAAGTCGAGATTGGGACGATTAACATACTGCACCGGGAAACGCATCGGCTGGTGATCCACCACCGCGTTTAACTCCACGGTTTCCAGAACGTCGAGTAACGTCGGGCCGCTGTACCACGGCATGCTCTGGCTCTGTGAGGCGACGTTTTCGCCTTCCAGCGCCGACATCGGCACAAAGCGAATATCCAGATCTTCAGGCAACTGGCCGGCAAAATCGAGGTAATCCTGCTTGATCTGCTCAAACACAGACTGCTGGTAATCCACCAGATCCATTTTGTTTATCGCCACAACCAGATGCTTGATGCCCAGCAGCGTCGAAATAAAGCTGTGGCGACGCGTCTGATCCAGTACGCCTTTGCGGGCGTCGATCAGCAGGATCGCCAGGTCACAGGTTGATGCGCCCGTTGCCATATTGCGGGTGTACTGCTCATGGCCTGGCGTGTCGGCGATGATGAACTTACGCTTTTCGGTGGAGAAATAGCGATAGGCGACATCAATGGTAATTCCCTGCTCGCGCTCGGCCTGTAAACCATCGACCAGCAGCGCCAGATCCAGTTTCTCGCCCTGGGTGCCGTGACGTTTGCTGTCGCTTTGTAATGAAGACAGCTGATCTTCATAGATCTGACGCGTGTCATGCAGCAAGCGGCCAATCAGCGTACTTTTGCCGTCATCGACGCTGCCGCAGGTCAGAAAACGCAGCAGGCTTTTATGTTGTTGTGCGGTCAGCCAAGCTTCAACGCCGCCCTGTTCGGCAATCTGTTGTGCAATTACGGTATTCATCTGGCGTCTCCTTAGAAATAACCCTGACGTTTTTTCAGTTCCATCGAACCGGACTGATCGCGGTCAATCACACGGCCCTGACGCTCGCTGGTGGTGGAAACCAGCATCTCTTCAATAATCTCAGGCAAGGTTTGCGCTTCAGATTCCACCGCACCGGTCAACGGCCAGCACCCAAGGGTACGGAAACGAACCATGCGCTGTTTGATCACTTCACCTGGCTGGAGGTTAATTCGATCGTCATCGATCATCATCAACATGCCATCACGTTCCAGTACGGGACGCGGCGCGGCCAGATAAAGCGGCACGATCTCAATGTTTTCCAGGAAGATGTATTGCCAGATATCCAGCTCGGTCCAGTTAGACAGCGGGAAAACACGGATGCTCTCGCCTTTGTTAATCTGGCCGTTGTAGTTGTGCCACAGTTCCGGGCGCTGATTTTTTGGGTCCCAGCGGTGAAAACGGTCACGGAACGAGTAAATACGCTCTTTGGCACGTGACTTCTCTTCATCCCGACGGGCGCCGCCGAAGGCCGCATCAAAGCCGTACTTGTTCAGCGCCTGTTTCAGGCCTTCGGTTTTCATAATGTCGGTGTGCTTGGCACTGCCATGCACAAAGGGGTTGATCCCCATCGCCACCCCTTCGGGATTGCGATGTACCAACAGCTCCGCGCCCATCGCTTTGACGGTGCGGTCGCGGAATTCATACATCTCGCGAAATTTCCAGCCGGTGTCCACGTGCAGCAACGGAAACGGCAACGTGCCTGGATAGAAGGCCTTACGCGCCAGATGCAGCATGACAGAGGAATCCTTGCCGATGGAATACATCATGACCGGATTGCCGAATTCGGCTGCCACTTCGCGGATAATATGGATGCTCTCCGCCTCCAGTTGGCGCAGATGAGTGAGTCGTTTTTGGTCCATCGTTTTTCCTCTCAAGCCAGATTGACAACGGCGGACTCGCGAGCCCCCTGCTGTGCCGAATGCTGAAACCAGGCCAGTTGCCCGTGTAAATTAACCACTTCCCCAATCACCAGCAGGGCCGGGGAAGGCGCTGACGCTGCCAGCGTCTCCAGATGTTCGAGTGTGCCGGTCAATACCTGTTGATCCGGCCGGGTACCGCGCCCAATCACCGCAACCGGTGTTGAGGCGGCGCGCCCATGAAGAATAAGCTGCTGGCTGATGTGAGCGGCCTTGACAGCGCCCATGTAAATCGCCAGCGTCTGACGGGCACGCGCGAGGGATGGCCAGTCAATATCATCGCCATCCGGACGGCAGTGTCCGGTGATAAACAGCACGCTTTGTGCGTAATCACGGTGCGTCAGCGGAATGCCGGCATAGGCGGTAGCCCCTGCGGCGGCCGTTACGCCAGGCACGACCTGGAATGGAATGCCCGCTTGCTGCGCCGCCTGCAACTCTTCGCCGCCGCGGCCAAAAATAAAGGGATCGCCGCCTTTAAGGCGCACCACACGTTTGCCTTTCTGCGCCAGCTGCACCATCAACTGGTTAATTTCGTCCTGCGGCAGGAGATGGGCGCTGGCACGCTTGCCTACGCAGATACGATCGGCATCACGCCGGACCAGATCGAGCACCTCATCGCTGACGAGATGATCGTAGAGCACCACGTCCGCCAACTGCATCACCTGCAGTCCGCGCAGGGTTAACAGGCCGCTGTCGCCGGGTCCCGCGCCAACCAGAATAATTTCGCCCTGTCGGGGCGGCTGATCGCCCAGTTCGCTATCCAGCGTCTGTTTAGCGGCCGTAACGTCGCCCGTCGCCATCTGACTGGCAAAACGGCCATTAAATATTCTTTCCCAGTAACGACGGCGATCGGACATACGGCTGAAGCGAGCTTTGACTTTGTCACGCCACTGACCCGCCAGCTCGGCCATCTGGCCCAGATGGGATGGCAGCAGCGTTTCGAGTTTCTCGCGCAGCATGCGGGCCAGCACCGGCGCGGTGCCACTGGAGGAGATCGCCACGACCAGTGGCGATCGATCAACAATAGAGGGGAAAATAAAGCTGCATTTAGGCTGATCGTCTACCACGTTTACCAGCTTGTGGCGGGCATTCGCTTCGTCATAGACCTGCGCATTCAGCGCATTGTCATCGGTAGCGGCAATGACCAGAAAGACCTTGTCGAGCTGAGCGGGTTCAAAGGACGTGGCCAGCCATTCAAGCTGCTGTTCATCCAGCAAAGCCTGTAACTCGGGGCAGAGTTCGCGTGAGGCGATTTGAATGCGCGCCCCGGCCCGACGCAGCAGCTCAATCTTGCGCGCCGCGATATCTCCGCCGCCGACGACCAGTACGGGTCGACCTGCGAGATCGGCAAAAAGAGGCAAATAATCCACGTTAACCCTAGTGTTGTTACGAAGCGTTATCGCGACTATACGTTCACAGGTTTATTGAGATGAAATTACGAATTGGAATGAGATGTTACCGAATGGAATAACGCCCGGCAAAAGCTCAGAACAAAATGTGCTTAGCGAATGATCTTATGAGGCTTTCCGGACGATTCAAATTGTGTAATCACCGTCACAGTTTCATACTAGGCACAAAAAAAATATGGCCCTCTTTTACGGAATGATCCACAAGGAACCCGACATGTCTGCCTTTCTCCGCCTGGCCGTACTGCTTGGCGGCTGCATTATTTTCAGCGCTCAGGCCGTGACCGACCTCACCGGGCACTTTGCTGAGCAACAGGTTCGTCATATTGCCACCTATTTTCCCGGCCGCATGAGCGGAAGCCCGGCTGAACTGATGGCGGCCGACTATCTGCAGCAGCAGTTTACCCAACTCGGTTTTGAAACTAATACCCGGCAGTTTAATACCGGCTACAGCTGGCATGAAAATGACGGTACCTCGCGCTGGCATAAGCTTACTGCTACATCGGTTATTGCCGCGCGTGGAGGCAGTGCGCCCCAGGAAATCCTGGTTGTCGCCAGCCTGGATACCTGGATTCCGCTTACCCGCAGTGAAACCGCGCGCAGCGTAGGCGGATTGCGTTTGCAAGGCGTTGATGACAATGCATCCGGGCTTGGCGTGATGCTGGAACTGGCCCGGCAGATGAGTCATAAACCGCTCCATTATGGCGTGCGCTTTGTCGCGCTCAGCGCCAGCGAATCACAGTTGCACGGCATGGAAGACTATGTGGCACGCATGAGTGAGAAAGAGAAAAAAAATACGCTGCTGGTGATCGATCTCAACAGCCTGATTACGGGCGACCACCTTTATTTCAACAGCGGCATCAACACGCCGCGCGCCGTGCGTAAACAGACCAGCGAACGCGCCTTAATGCTGGCTCGCCGCTATGGCATTTCTGCCGTCAGTCGTCAGATGAAGAGCACTGATTTTCAGGGCATCAATCCTTTCGACGCGGCAGGATTCCCTTTGCTTGATGTCACTGCGCGAAACTGGAACCTGGGCAGCAAGGATGGTGAACAGCAACGCACCCGTTCCCGGCATTTCCCGGATGGCACGACCTGGCATCAGACCGATCGCGATAATCTGGATTTTTTAGATCACTGGCTACCCGGCCGGATTGGTCTTCGTACCCATGACAGCGTTAAAGTGCTGCTGCCATTGCTGAGCGAGTTAACCAACCCCAAAGTGTGAGGACAGACGATGTATGTCATTTACCTGAGTTATTTTCGACCCATCGAGGAAGTGGAAGCCCTGCTGGCACCCCATATAACGTGGCTGGATCGCTATTTTGACAACGGTGAGTTTATTGCTGCCGGCCGCAAAGATCCCCGCACGGGCGGCATGATCATGGTAAGAGACATGGATCGCGCCCGGCTGGATACGATTCTGGCGGAAGATCCCTTTGTCGCCGTGGCCCATTATGAGGTCACAAAGGTCAACGTGACGCGCACAGCCGATGCGTTTGCGGGGCTGAAAGACCTGTAGCCCCTGAGCCAACAGCGTCGGGCGCCCCGTTTCCCCACGCGGCGCTGCTTTCAACTTGCCCGTCGGCTCAGGTAAAGTCAGACAGCTTCTGACCCGCGTTAATTAAGGTTTTCAGCAGCATCTGACGCCGCGCTTCTGGTGTATCCCGGCTGACCATAAAACAGATGGCCGCCACCGCCAGATCGTTGCGGGCGCGAATAGGCGCAGCCATACAGCAGGTAAAGCTCTCTGACAGCCCTTCCGTCATAGAGTAGCCAAGATGCCCGGCCCGGTGAATGTCAGCCAGAAAGTCCTGCTTATCCAGCACCTTCCCGTTCGCCAGCTGGTAATCTTCTTCCGGGATCAGGGCCAAAATCGCCTCATCGCTCCAGTTACTCAGCAGCAAGCGGCCGGTGGCTGTCCAGGGAATCGGGATTTTAACGCCGATATCGGAGGTTATCTTGAACGGATGGGCATTGCTCTCTGACAGCACCACCGTGTATTTATTGCCTTCCAGCATACACAGCTGCACGGTTTCACCATGCTCAGCAACCATCTCGATCATTAACTGATGGGCACGACGGATCAGGGGATTGTGCGCCATATAATCTGCACCGTAATAGTGCATTTCACGGCCAAAATAGATACTGCCTTCCGAATCAATTTCGACCAGCCCCGCCTCACTCAACAGATTAACCAGTTCATACACGCTTGAGCGGGGCGCGCCCGTCGCCTCGATCAGTTCACGCATCGCCATGGGCTGGCGGGCAACGTGTAACTGACGAAAAATCGCGATCACACGGTCCACGCCACGTGCTCTGGCGGGTTTATCTTCCTGCATACCCTTATTCTCCTGCCCGGATCGTCACGTTAAGGTTGATGTAATACATCATACACAGCCCACTTTGTTTTACCTACGGTCGCGCACGCTATCCCGCCTTTTCTTTTTTTCGCGACATGCTATTTATCAGGGCACCAAAAGAGCGCACTCAATAATGATAAAAAGAGATCTTCATCACCATTTATTTAAAAAACTTATCATTAATGACAAATATTCGTGAAGCCAGTTGTAAAGCATCAAAATAATCCCTGATCAGGCTATTGCAAAAGAAATAACATTGTGCAAATCTCGACCTATCCGGTATTGCAGATTTAATTCCGGTATATCAGACAAGCTACAGGAATGATTCTAAGGGCACAAGCATGACAATCAAGCGCTATGGCACAGAGGGCGGTGTCGGTACCGGAGGACAAAAGCTGCCTTTTGCCCGTGCGGTAGAAGCCGACGGCTGGCTGTATATCTCCGGGCAGACGCCAATGAAAGACGGCGAGGTCGTTGAAGGCGGCATCATTGAGCAGACGCGCCTGGCCTTCGACAACTGTCTGACCATTATGCAGGAAGCAGGCTATCGGATTCAGGATGTGGTGCATGTGACGGCGGTCCTGACGGATGCACGTTACTTCAGCTCATTTAATAAAGTGTTTAGTGAGCTTTTTCATGATAACCCGCCCGCCCGTATTTGCAGCGTGCAGGACCTGGTTGTGGATTGCAAAGTCGAAGTCGATATGACGTGTTTTAATGCCGAACGGAAATAAAAGCTGATTCTTATCTCCCCGGCCAGAAATAAACGCATTCGGTATAAAAGTGATAATTAAAAAACGTCTCTCCACATTATTCAATAATGTTGGTGATATCCCTCTTTTATTTGAGAGCAGAAATATGAATACCACTTTCCAGCAAAATGTATTCACCCGGTTCCTGCCTGCCCTGTTCACCGTGGTGGCACTGGCCGGTTGTACGCCAACGGACAATAAAAAGGAAACCGCAGGTGCCGCACCGGCATCCACGCTGCAAACCGTGCTTCAGCGTGGCACGTTGCGGGTGGGTGACTGCCTGAGCTTTGCGCCCTTCGGTTTTTACGATAAAGCCGGTAATCCCGACGGTTACGATGTGGATCTGGCCAAAGCCCTGGCAAAAGCGATGGGGGTAAAGCTCGAAATGGTGAATACCACCAGCGCTAACCGCATTCCTAATCTGCAAACCAATAAAGTGGATGTCGTGTTCTGTAATTTCACCCGCAACCTGGAGCGCGCCAAAGAGATTGGTTTTACTCAGCCTTACGTGGTGGCCAGTGAAGCTATGCTGGTTCGCAAAGTAAGCGGAATCAAATCGGCCCACGACATGGCAGGAAAAACTATCGCGACGGTCAAAGGCTCGACCAACGGCGACGAAGTTCGCAGCATGGGGATCGATGTAAAGATCCAGGAATATGATTCCTCTCAGGCAGCGATTCTGGCCGTGAAGCAGGGTCAGGCAGATGCCATGATTGAAGATAATAACTTCCTCGCCTATCAGGCCAAACTCGACCCAACACTGGAAGTCACTAATGAAGCCCTGGTTCCACTGGAATACAACGCGTTCGGCGTCAAGCAAGGCGATCAGGTGTGGACGAACTATCTCAACGAATTCCTGTTTGAAATTAACGCATCAGGTGAGAACGCTCAGCTCTACCAAAAATGGTTTGGCAGTAAGCCTCGCTATCCGCTGAATCCGCAGTTCTGACAGAAGAGGACACAGGTCACGCCTGTGTCCTCCTGAGGAGGCTTTCTATGCGCTACCAATGGCTGACACTCTGGCAATATGCCGATACCTTTCTCGCCGCGACCTGGTTAACGCTTCAGGTGACGTTGCTGGCTTTTATGCTGGCGCTGGTACTGGGACTGCTGGCCGCGCTGGCGAAATCTGCGACTTTTGCGCCTTTGCGCTGGTTGAGCCACGGCTACGTTGAATTTATTCGTAACACGCCCGTGTTGCTGCAGATTTTTATCGTCTTTTTCGGGCTTCCCTCGCTGGGCATTACCATGAGCGCCTTTACCGCGGGCGTGCTGGCGCTGGGGATTAACGTCGGTGCCTATCTGGCTGAGGTTTTTCGCGCCGGTATTCAGTCCGTCCCCAAAGGTCAGTTGGAAGCCGCCTGGATTCTTGGCATTAGTCGTCGCCAGCGATTTTTAAACGTGGTCATGCCACAGGCCGCGCGCGCCGTCTGGCCCGCGATTATTAACAACCTGATTCAGCTACTGTTGGGCACCTCACTGCTGTCAGCCATTGCGCTACCGGAGTTGACGGGAACTGCAACGGTCATCAATGCGCGTACGCTGCTCTACATTCAGACATTCAGCGTCGTCGCGCTGGTCTATCTGTTTCTCAGTAACCTGTTTTCCTGGCTGGGCAATGTCGCGGGACGCCGACTGTTTATGCCGCCGCTGGTTGTCTCGGTCAAACGGCCCATCTGGACGCAGGCGAAAAGAATGTTTTCCCATACGATTAAACGGGAGCCAGCCCAATGAGCGAACTGATCCTCAGCAGTCTGCCGCTCCTGTGGCGCGGTCTGGTGATTACGTTATTGCTGTCGGTCGCTGCCATTGCGGGCAGCACGTTGCTGGGTTTACTGGCCGCGATTTTGCGTACCAGCCGCATCCATGTCGCCCGGCAAATTGCCGTGATCTATACCGAGCTGTTTCGCGGCACGCCCGTGCTTATCACGCTGATGTTTATTTACTTTGGCGTGGCCTATTTCGGGTATGACATCAACCTGTTTGCCGCAGGCATTTTGGGCCTGAGCATTTATCAGGGCGCTTACATTGCCGAGATTTTTCGTGGCGGGATTGAAGCCGTGCCGAAAGGACAGTGGGAAGTTTCGTGGATCCTTGGGCTCTCCAGGCGGCAAACTTTCACCAGCGTGATTCTGCCGCAAACTCGCGGCATCGTATTGCCGCCGCTGGTGGGTCAGTATCTGTCGCTGATTAAAGATACCTCTATCGTCAGCATGATAGGCATGTCGGAACTGATGCATCAGGGCCAGGCCATCGTCGATCGCATCGGACAGCCCGTAGTGGTTTATGGTCTGGTTGCCCTGCTCTATTTCGTTATCTGTTTTCCGCTTTCCCGCTGGGTCCAGCATCAGCAAACCAGGAACTCGTTATCATGAAAAATGCAGCCATTACTCTGAGCCGGATTACGAAGTCATTTGGCGCTACGCAAGTTCTGAAAGAGATCAGCCTTGATGTCTCGCCCGGAGAGGTGCTGGTGCTGATCGGCGCATCCGGTTCCGGTAAAAGTACCGTACTACGGATCATGAGTGGTCTGGAAAAGGCCGACGGCGGCGAAATTTGGGTTAACGACGTTCCGCTGCACGACCCAAAACGCAATCGTGATATTTGTGGTCAGGTGGGGATGGTGTTCCAACAGTTCAACCTGTTTCCTCATAAAACCGCCCTCGGCAATGTCACCCTGGCGCTGATAAAAGCGCAGAAACTGTCTGTGGCCGAGGCGAATTCGCGCGGGATGGCAGCGCTGGAGCGCGTTGGACTGGCTGACCGTGCCGATCACTATCCTTCTCAGCTCTCCGGGGGACAGCAACAACGTGTGGCCATTGCGCGCGCCCTGGCGGTGCAGCCAAAAATCATGTTCTTTGATGAAGCCACGTCCGCTCTCGATCCTGAATTAGTCGGTGAAGTAATGGAAGTGATGCGCGGGCTGGCGCGCGAGGGCATGACAATGGTGGTGGTAACCCACGAAATGGGGTTTGCCCGGAAAACAGCCGATCGCGTTGTTTTTATGGATCAGGGCGTGATTGCTGAGCAGGGTAAGCCGGACGACATTTTTGTTCATCCGCAGAATCCGCGCACGCAACAGTTTCTGTCACGCGTGCTTGAGCACTAAGGAGCCGTCATGTCTTTACATTTTCCGCTGATCGCAGACGCGAAGCTGGACACTGCGCAGCCGTCGCCCCGCTTTAAATCGGTTGCCGGTGAGGGCGATGCTCCCCTTAAGGTCGGCACCGCCGTGCTGAGTAGTGAAGATGTCTTTTCGCCCGTCATGGTAATGAAACAGTCCGCTCTGGAAAACAACCTGCGGCAGTTAGCAGCGTTTTGCCAGGAGAAAGGCGTCATGCTGGCAGCACATGGCAAAACCTCAATGGCACCGGCAGTCTTACGCCGGGCCGTGACCCAGGGCGGCGCGTGGGGGATTAGCGCAGCAACACCTGCTCAGGTGCGCGCCCTGCGCCATTTCGGTATCCGCAACGTGTTTCTGGCAAACGAATGTGTCGATCCTGGCGGAATTCGCTGGATTGGTGAATGGCAGCGTCGGCATCCTGACCACGGCTTTCTCTGTTACGTTGACTCCCTGGCGGGCGTTACGCTGCTGGAGCAAAACCTGGGCGACACGGCCATTGCGGTCTTGATTGAAGTGTCGATTCCCGGCGGCAGAACAGGATGCAGAACCGAAGAGGAGGTGCTGGCGATTGCTGAGCGCATCGCCCAAAGTCGCCATCTTCATCTTGTAGGTATCGCAGGCTATGAAGGCGCGCTGGGTGCCGGGCGGGATGCGGCTGGCGTGGCGTTAATTCAGCACTACTGCAACGTTATGCTGGACTGCGCCAGAATGCTGGCTGAACGCCAGCTGTTCCACAGCAAGACGATTCTGCTCAGCGCAGGCGGGGGGGCGTGGTTTGATGTGGTGACAGCCTGTTTTACCCAGGCCGTTTTGCCGCTGCCGGTTCAGCCTTTGATTCGCTCGGGTGCCTACATGGCACACGACAGCGGGCTCTATTCGCGTATAGCGCCTTTTTCTCAGCCCGGTGCTGACCACCATTTTGAAGCGGCCCTGGAAATCTGGGGGCGCGTGCTTTCCCGCCCTGAATCTGGTCTGGCGCTGCTGGATTTCGGCAGACGGGACGTGCCCTTCGATCAGGATTTGCCCGTGCCTTTGTGGATTCGCCAGCCGGATGGCACCGCGCCACGAACCGGCACGCATCTGCACATCAGTGAGGTTAACGATCAGCACGCCTATTTACGCGTGCCTGACGATGAATCGCTGATGCCGGGAGACTGGGTCGGATGCGGTATTTCTCATCCGTGCACGGCATTTGATAAATGGCGTTATCTTCCCTTAGTGGATGATGAATACCGGGTGGTGGACAGCGTCGAGACGGCGTTTTGATCGCAGCCGACATCCTTCCCCTGAGGCGATGACGGAGGCCATAGCAAAACGGGCGACCCCAGAGGATCGCCCGTTACCAGAACTAAGCGCGTCAGTTAGCCTTCGTGCAGGCCGCACTCACGTTTCAGGCCAAAGAAACGCGTTTCTTCTTCTGCCATCCCCGGCTCCCACTTGCGCGTGGTGTGCGTATCTCCGACAGACAGATAGCCTTCCTCCCACAGCGGATGGTATTTCAGGTTGTGGGTTTGCAGATACTGATGAATCTGGCGGTTATCCCAGTCAATAATCGGCAGCACTTTAAACACGCCGCGCTGCACGCCCAGTACCGGCAATGTGGCGCGGCTGCCTGACTGATCGCGTCGCAGGCCCGCAAACCAGGTTTGGGCGCCCAGGGTTTCCAGCGCCCGATTCATCGGCTCAACTTTGTTGATCTGGTTGTACTGTTCAATGCCCTCTACCCCTTGCTCCCACAGCTTGCCGTAGCGGGCTTCCTGCCACGCTGGCGAGGTTTCCGCCCGGAACACCTGCAGGTTAAGGTTAAGCTGGTCAGCCAGTTCATCAATAAAGCGGTAGGTTTCCGGAAACAGATAACCGGTATCGGTGAGGATGACCGGAATATCCGGTTGTACGCGCGTCACCAGATGCAGCGATACCGCAGCCTGAATGCCAAAGCTGGACGAGAGCACGTAAGCCCCCGGCAGATTTTCCAGTGCCCAGCTTACACGCTCTTCAGCCGTGGCTTTTTCCAGTTGGGCGTTGGTTGCCGCCAACGCCATCGCGCGCTGGACCTTCGACATCTCATTCAGTGCTGCAAGATCGATACTCATTTTGCCTCCTGCCAGAAGTCGCGCGCAGGATCCAATACCGGCGTAACAATGCCAGCCCGAATCACGAAGTCACCAAAGCCTTCTGCGGCCTCGCGCTCTTTCGCCCAGCGACCTACCAGCTCATCAAGTGTGGCGAGAATTTCACTTTCAGTAATATTTTCGCGATACATACGTGGAATGCGCGTTCCGATGCGGTTACCCCCGATATGCAGGTTGTAACGGCCCGGCGCTTTCCCCACCAGGCCCACTTCTGCCAGCATGGCACGGCCACAGCCGTTCGGACAACCGGTAACGCGTAACACTATGTGCTCTTCGCCTACGCCATGGCTGTGCATGATCTCTTCGACTTTCGTCACGAAAGACGGCAGAAAACGTTCAGCCTCCGCCATCGCCAGCGGACAGGTTGGAAACGCCACGCAGGCCATCGAGTTTTCCCGCTGGGCCGTCACGTTTTCCATCAGGCCGTGTTCGTGGGCAATCGCTTCAATCTGCGCTTTTTGGCTTTCCGGCACGCCTGCCACAATCAGGTTCTGGTTGGCGGTCAGACGGAAATCGCCCTGATGGATTTTGGCGATTTCCGCCACGCCGCTTTTCAGCGGACGTCCCGGATAATCCAGCAGACGACCGTTTTCGATGAACAGCGTCAGATGCCACTTGTTATCAATGCCCTTGATCCAGCCAATGCGATCGCCACGGGTGGTGAATTCGTAAGGACGTGTCGGTGCAAACGTGACACCGGCGCGCTTCTCGACTTCCGCCTTAAACGTCTCTACGCCTACGCGTTCCAGCGTGTATTTGGTTTTGGCGTTTTTACGATCGGTACGGTTGCCCCAGTCGCGCTGGGTCGTCACTACCGCTGCTGCCACATCCAGGATCTTATCGACCGGGAAGTAGCCAAATTCGCTGGCGGTACGCGCGTAGGTGGCTTTATTACCGTGCTCGATAGACAGACCGCCGCCCACCAGCAGGTTAAAGCCCACCAGCTTGCCGTTTTCCGCAATCGCGATAAAGTTCAGATCGTTAGCGTGCAGATCAACATCGTTATGCGGCGGAATCACCACCGTGGTTTTAAACTTACGCGGCAGGTAGGTCTGGCCCAGGATCGGCTCTTCGTCGGTGGTGGCCACTTTTTCCTGATCCCACCAGATCTCGGCATAAGCGCGGGTTTGCGGCAGCAGATGCTCCGACAGCTTTTTGGCCCACTCATAGGCTTCCTGATGCAACTCAGACTCCACTGGGTTTGAGGTGCAGAGGACGTTACGGTTAACGTCATTCGCGGTCGCCAGCGCATCCAGCCCCACTTCGTGCAGCATCTGGTGCGTCGGCTTCACGTTCTTCTTCAGAATGCCGTGAAACTGGAAAGTCTGACGGTTGGTCAAACGGATGCTGCCGTAAAGGGTTTTATCGGTAGCAAATTTATCAATCGCCAGCCACTGTGTGGGCGTAATGATCCCGCCCGGCAGACGACAGCGCAGCATCATCGCATGGCGAGGCTCAAGTTTTTGCTCCGCACGTTCAGCACGAATATCGCGGTCATCCTGCTGATACATGCCGTGAAAACGGATCAGCAGGAAGTTATCGCCGCTGAAACCACCGGTCAGGCCCTCGTCGAGGTCCTCAAGGATGGTACCGCGCAGGTAGTTGCTCTCTTTTTTTAAACGCTCAGCGTCGGTGAGTTTGCCTTCAACCACCAGCGGGCCAGGGTATTTTTCAGTCATTAGTAAACGTCTCGCTGATAACGGCGCTCAATGCGCAGCTCACTTAAAAATTCGTCAGCCGTTTCACGATCCATAGCGCCGTGTTCGACCACCACATCCAGTAATGCCTGCTCAACGTCTTTTGCCATACGATTGGCGTCGCCGCAGACGTAAAGGTGCGCGCCTTCCTGTAACCAGCTCCACACCTCCGCACCCTTAGCGCGGATTTTATCTTGTACGTAAATTTTCTCGGCCTGATCGCGCGACCAGGCCAGATCGATATTCGTTAACAGGCCATCTTTCACGTATTTCTGCCATTCCACCTGATACAGGAAATCGTCAGTAAAGTGTGGATTGCCAAAGAATAGCCAGTTTTTACCGCTGGCGCCGTCGTTCTCGCGCTGCTGCATAAAGGCGCGGAACGGCGCAATACCGGTGCCAGGCCCAATCATAATGACCGGTGCATCCGGGTTGGCGGGCAGGCGAAAATTATCGTTGTGTTCGATAAACACGCGCACCTCACCGTCTTCTTCAATGCGATCCGCCAGCCAGGTGGAAGCGCCGCCGCCGCGCGGGCGCCCTTCAATATCAAAGCGCACGGCCCCCACGGTGATATGTACTTCGGTATCGGTTTCGGCCTGAGACGAAGCGATAGAGTAAAGACGCGGCGTTAACGGACGCAGCAAGCCGGATAACTGTTCTGCGCTCAGTTGGGCTGGTGCCAGACGAACCATATCAACAATCGGATAGCGTTGCGCATACTGCTGCAGTTTGGCTTTATCATCCACCAGTGACAGCAGTTCGTCGTTACGCGCTAAGCTCGCATATTGCGCCACGATTTGCGCCGTATTGACCGTTAACTCAAAATGTTTCTGCAACGCCTCTGCCAGCGGTAACGTCTGGCCCTGCACCTCAACCGGCTCATCGCCTTTTAGCCACACCAGTTCAAGCAGCTCGTTAACCAGCGCGGCGTCATTCTCATACCAGACGCCCAGCGCATCACCAGGCTGGTAGCGTAACCCTGAATCGCCCAGGTCGATCTCGATATGACGCACATCTTTGTCCGAATCGCGCCCGGTAATTTTCTGGTTCACCGCCAGGCTGGCACTAAGCGGCTGCTCTTTAGTGTAAGGGCTGGTGAAGACTTCGTTCACGCTGCCGGCGACGGTTGCCGCACTCTGGGCCGGTGACGCTGCCGGTACGCGTTCTTTCAGTGCAGCAGTAATTGCCGCGCGCCAGGCGCTGGCCTGCTCGGCATATTCAACATCCGCATCAACCCGATCCAGCAGTCGTTCTGCACCCAGCTCGGCCAGGCGGCTGTCAAAATCTTTGCCCGCTTTGCTGAAGAATTCATAGGAGGTATCGCCCAGACCAAACACGGCAAAGGCCGCGCCGTCCATTTTGGGCGCTTTCTTAGACATCAGGAATTTATGCAGCGCAACGGCCTCTTCCGGTGGTTCGCCTTCGCCCTGCGTCGAGGTCACGACAATCAGAATTTTTTCCTGGCCAATCTGCTTAAATTTAAAGTCGCCCGCGTTGACCAGATTCACGGTCAGTTTTGCCGCCTGCAGGTCATCGCGTAACTGCTCGGCTACCCGGCGGGCATTGCCGGTTTGTGAGGCAGAGAGCAGCGTAATCGCCGGGGTTTCAGCCTGCGCAGGCGCGCTGGCAACCGCCTGGCCTGGCGTTTGATTGACCATGCCCCAGAAATAGCCAGAGAGCCAGGCCATCTGAGTGGTGGAAAAATCTGTCGTTGCTGCCTGTAAACGAGCAAGTTGCTCCGGAGAGAGCGGAAGCATTGAGCCTGGTGCCTGAGTCGTCATCGCGATAAAAATTCCAGTAGCAGAAGTCCGGACCGAATAGTAGCGGAAGAGAAGAAAGGGTACAGGCTGCTATATTAACGATTAAATACGCCTTCGACATATCAAATAACCAAAATGACTAAATGGTTTTTCAGATAAAATTAATCGTTAAAAGTGGTAAGAATATTGAGGGTTAACACACTCAGGTAATCACGGCGCGCA
Organism: Pantoea ananatis LMG 2665; assembly: GCF_000710035.2. Taxonomy (GTDB): domain Bacteria; phylum Pseudomonadota; class Gammaproteobacteria; order Enterobacterales; family Enterobacteriaceae; genus Pantoea; species Pantoea ananatis. Next base: position 58,929 of record NZ_JMJJ01000006.1, read on the forward strand.
CTGGACTTTACGACGGGTGATCGCGGCAAATTGCTGGGTTAACAACAGGAAAACGACCAGGAGCGACGACAGGTGCCAGGCATTATCACCGCGTTACCGCAAGCAATGGCGGAGCAGATTCTGCAAAAACTGGGGTTTAGCGCGCCTCCCGCTCCTGATGAGATCGGACTGAGTGAGATATATCGCGCCTGGTGCCAGTCGGTACCCTTTGATAATCTTCGCCGCCGTCTGATGACTGACCACGACAGCGCCCTCCCCTTGCCCGGCAGCACGGCAACCGACTTTTTCACTCACTGGTTAACCTATGGCACAGGCGGCACCTGCTGGGCGGGCCATGGCGCGCTGCATGCCCTGCTGATACACGTGGGATTTAACGTGCAGTTTGGCCTTTCCATCATGCTGTCCTCACGTCCGGCGCCCGCAGGTTCCCCCGGTCATGGCATGCTGTTTGTTAACATGGATGCAGGCACGCGGGTGGTTGACAGCACGCTGCTCCATGGCCATCCGCTCCCGCTGGAAGCCAGGCTGAATCCCCATCCCGTCTGGGGCACGCGCGTTTATGAGCGAGACGGCAGTTGGTACATACACTGGAAACCGCTGGGTCGGGCAGGGATCGACTGCAAAATTCTGACTACCGACCTCCCCGTTGACGCGTTTCAGTCACGTCATCAACAGAGCCGACATAGCAGCCGCTTTGACGGTGCCTTGCTGATTCGCCGCGCCAGCGCCGGGAGCATCACCGGAATCGTGAAGGGAGAACGGGTTATCAGGGACCCTGAGGGAAAGGAAACCTTTACGCCGCTGTCACGTTCAGAGCAGCAACGGCTGCTGATTGAGGATTACGGCATAGCGGAAGCTATCGTGGCGCGGCTTCCGGCTGACGATCCGGGCCATGGCTGAGCGCATTTTGGGAAAGGCGCGCGAATCCTTTTACTATTCTGGCTTAATCGTCGTTTAAAGGCGCTTAGCAGATGCGAAAAACTGGCCTTTCAGGTAGAATTCAGCCGTTTTTAATGCCTGAGAGCGATTATGTCTACCACGTTATTTAAAGAGTTCCAGTTCGAAGCCGCACACTATTTACCCAATGTGCCGGCAGGACACAAATGCGGCCGTCTGCACGGTCACTCATTCCTTGTTCGTCTGGAAATTACCGGTGAAGTGGATGCGCATACCGGCTGGGTCATGGATTTTGCTGAGCTGAAAGCGGCGTTTAAACCCCTCTATGACAGGCTCGATCACTACTATCTTAATGAGATCCCCGGACTGGAGAATCCCACCAGCGAAGTCCTGGCAAAATGGATTTGGGATCACATGAAGCCTCGCCTGCCGCTGCTGAGCGCGGTGATGATCAAAGAAACCTGTACTGCAGGCTGCACCTATCGCGGTTAATCTGCTCTGTACGGCAGCGCAGCCGGTCACCCGCTTACTGACCTGTTGATCGGCCTGCTGCCGCCTCTCCTGCGCGACATCAGCTGAACTCTCCTCCTCTGTCTGACGTCATCCTTCTGTCATCTTTCCCCACCAGGCTGTTCTCTCCTTCATTAAAGATCAAGAGAATCAACAATGAACCTGGTAAAACCGCTTTTTGCTTGTCTCTTCTTTATCACCGCCTCTGCCGCCGTTCAGGCGGAAAACATCCTAAGCTTTCCACAACCCGACTCACTGCCCGACGAATTCTATGCCGTGACGGAAATTCCCGCAGGCGGAATCATCAAATATGAAACCGATGCGAAAACCGGTTTTATCGTTGCCGATCGTTTTCAGTCGATGCCGGTCGCTTATCCGGCAAACTACGGTTCGCTGACGCAATCGCTGGGCGGCGATAACGATCCGCTGGATGTGATCTTCTACACCCGCGCCCCACTTGCGCCCGGGACATTAATTAAACTGCGCCCGATTGGCGTACTGAAAATGATCGACGGTGGCGAAGTGGATGACAAAATCGTGGCGGTTCCGGCCAGCAAAGTCGATCCGACCTATGATGCGATTCAGACGGTCGCCGATCTGCCAAAGCTGGAACAGCAGCGGCTGGAAGCGTTCTTTCGCGTCTATAAAGCGCTGCCGGAAGGGCGTAAAAACGTGGAGCTGAAGGGATTCGAAGACGCCAGCGCGGCCAAAGCGGAGATCAAACAGGCTTTTGAGGCCTGGAAAGCGAAGCAATAACGGTCAGGCGGCGAGAGGCCGCCTGAGTCTTATCAGGCGATGTTCAGATATTTATGTGTCTGCATCGACAGGCGCCAGTTGCGCGCAATACAGGTCTCAATACAAAGTTTTGTCGCCTCATCTTTGCGGCTAATTGGCTGCAGCGCAATGATTCGAGCTTTGCTGTCCTGAATGCCAGCCAGCAGGTCGTCTAACGCCTCCACATCACGTTGCCGGGCAACCGGATGTTTGATTTCATCCGCACGGCTCAGGGCCTGAGCCAGCACGTCGTATCCGCCGCGCATATTTACCTTGGGTGAAACGGTAACCCAGGTTTGTTCGGAACAGTGGATTTCATGGGTTCCGCTGGTCTCAATCTGGCATTGAAATCCTGCCGCCTCCAGCGATGCGGTCAGCGGGCGTAAATCGTAAATGGCCGGTTCGCCGCCAGTGATCACCACATGGCGGGCCGTCCAGCCCTGTTGCGCGATGCTGCTGAGCAGCGTCGCCGTATCGGCGTTGCCCCAGGCATCGCTTTCCACCGTTTTGACCAGAATATCGCCTAATGATGTTTCCCGATCCGCCTGTTTTTCCCAGGTGTGTTTGGTGTCACACCAACTGCATCCTACCGGACATCCCTGTAAGCGGATGAAAATAGCCGGCACGCCGGTGTAATAACCTTCGCCTTGCAGCGTCTGGAACATTTCGTTAATCGGGTACTGCATAATGGTCTCTGTGGTTTTAGCAAAACGCGATTATCGCAGAACTCCGGGTTGAGATCATGTCAGGTGATGCGGCGTGGCTGACTCTGTCTAAGGCAAGCCGGATTTTTGCGTTTATCCAGAGGCGAATTTCACTGATTATTGTGAGCTGATTAGCACTATTTGGCCCGTTGCTGGCTCTTTGTCCTGCAAATTGATCGTCATCATTCCTCCGCTTACATCCCACTTTTAGCATCGCCTTTTGTCGCCAAAGATGTAAGGAAATAAACGATGACTGACTCTTCTCAATCCGAACCGCTTAAGGTCGGACCGGGCGCTTACCTGGCCTTGCTGTTTGCCATGGTGTTTTTCTCCGGTCTGCCTGGCGGAAAAGAGTGGTATGGCGTGTTTGACTTCACCACATTAAACGGGGCATTCGGAAAAGTGGTATCCGGTGTCAGTCTTCAAACCGACACCCTGGATGTCGCGCAAAGCGCCTTTCGGGGAAAAGGCGGTTATGGGGCAATGGATGGGTTCCTGTTCGCATTTGGCTTGATCCCTGCTGTTATGTTTGCATTAGGCATGATCAACGTGCTTGAGCACTACGGCGCACTTCGTGCAGCCCGTAAGCTACTTACCCCGCTACTGCGGCCTCTGATGGGGATCCCAGGCTCAACCGGGCTGGCCATGATTGGGAGTCTGCAAAGCACGGATGTTGGCGCATCATTAACCCGCGTACTGGCTGATGAAGGGCAGATCACGGAAAGGCATGGCGCGGTATCGGCTGAATTTTAGCGGCGTTGCTGCGCATTCGGGCAACGATCCCGATAAAGGCCGTTCAGCCATCAACGTACTGGCGTACAGCGTCATTGCCGTTGCGAACCTGGCCGATCCCGCACAGGGCACAACGGTAAACACCGGCGTGATCTCAGGCGGGGACGCGGCAAATATTGTGCCAGACCACGCAGAGATGATCGTAGACGTGCGCTTTCAGCTTAACGCTGAGTTTGAGCGGGTCAACATGGCGATGAAAGCCCTTGCGCATTCTGAGGCGGAGCCCGGCGTAACGACGCAGGTTACCCAGCAGGCTTACACGCCTGCCATGACGCCAGATGCTAAAACAGAAGCGCTAATGCAGATCGTCGAGCAAGCCGGGCAAACAGAAGACATTGAGATTAGCTGGCAGGCTGTAGGCGGGGGCTCAGATGCCAACCATACCGCCGCAGTGGGCACGCCCTCACTGGATGGGTTTGGCCCCATCGGCGCAAATTTTCATAGCCCGTCTGAATATATGGAACTGAACAGCATTGAACCGCGCATTCGTTTACTGAAACGCATCATTCAGTCGCTGTAATGCTGTGGCTGCACAGGCTGCGGTCAGCGCCGCGACCTGTGCCGTCTATACCTCGGACTAGATCTTCAGGTCCACCCAGACTGCCGCATGATCCGAGGCGGCATTCACCTCTTTTTTCAGTTCGGGATAGGTTTCCCATTTTACCGGGCTCACGCCTGGCCACATCCCTTTGCGCCATACGCCGCCCTTTTCCACTTTTTTCCACAGCGCGGGGGACAGTAAAATGTAGTCAATTTTATTACTGGCGCTGCAGCCGCCCCAGGTTCCTGGATAGCCGCCGTTATCAAATTTTTCATGGGTGAAGATATCTTTCAGATCGGTTTCTTTCAGCAGAGGTGCCAGCGCCTCGCTGTCCGGCGTATCGTTAAAGTCTCCGGTGATAGCAATCAGCGTTTGTCCCTCTTTAATTCGCTGCTGATAAATTGCCTTCACCCGTTCGGCCTGCAGTTTACGGCGGGCGTCGGAAAGCGTTTTGGCACCGTAGCCTTTGCTTTTAAAATGGTTAACCAGCACGTGCAGGGTTTGTCCATCGGGTAGCGGAATCGCAAATTCGGGACAGTCGCGCGAGAAAATCAGGTCGCCCTGCTTATCCTTATCATCAACGTGGCTGCGAATGGTGTCGATTGCGAAGCCTGCTCCTGTCATCAGGCCAACATCAATGCCCCGCTCATCGTTGCCGTCAATCACCATGACGTGGCCAAAAGGCGTTCCCTGGCGCGCAGGCAGCATGGCGTTATTAAATTCCAGTAAAGCGGGCCGGCTTTCTGCCTCAACAACGGTCAAAATATCTGCCTTGAGGTCAATCATGACCTGCGCTGTTAATCCCATAGCTATTTCATCTACCGGCGCACGCCGCAGTTCCAGCGAACCGACCCAGTCGGCGCGTCCTGCGGCAATAATCTTTATTCCGCTGTTGTCTGTGGGGCGGGTCAACAGCTTGCCCCGGTTACGCCGCAGGATAACAAAGGGGCCGGTATCTGACTTTTGCAGCCCCAGCGCCTCCATCAATTCCACCATTTGCTTCTTAGTCGCATCGCTGTATTCCACCTGCCCCAGCAGTGCATTCAGTTGGGCGAATTTTTCCAGCGTCGGTTTGCCCTCACGCCATTCGTTTTGGTTCATTGCTCTGGCGCGATCGAACAGGTTTTCCACGTTATAAGAAGCCAGTCTCATGCGTTTCCCCCTTCTGCCTGTCAGAAATATGAACCTGAAGCGCGTGCTTCAGGCCAGCGGTAAGGTGCGAGGTCAGCCCGGCGCACCTTGCTCGTTATTCAGTGTCGGTGGGTTTTATTAAGAACGGATGTAAACAGCATAGACGTCGCGCAAAAAGATGGCGGAAGCTGCATAAGGTCCGGGCATAAAAAAACCCGCCACGTGGGCGGGTTATGATCAGAAGTCAGACGGCAGTAAACTTACTGACCTTTAACTTCTTTCAGACCGTTGAAGGGGGCTTTTGAACCCAGCGCTTCTTCGATACGGATCAGCTGGTTGTACTTAGCAACACGGTCAGAACGGCTCATTGAACCGGTTTTGATCTGGCCCGCAGCTGTACCGACCGCCAGGTCAGCGATGGTCGCATCTTCAGTTTCGCCTGAGCGGTGAGAGATCACAGCGGTATAGCCTGCATCTTTCGCCATTTTAATTGCAGCCAGGGTTTCGGTCAGTGAACCGATCTGGTTGAATTTGATCAGGATAGAGTTAGCGATGCCTTTCTCGATACCTTCTTTCAGGATTTTGGTGTTGGTTACGAACAGGTCGTCGCCCACCAGCTGGATTTTGTCGCCCAGCACTTTGGTCTGGTAGGCGAAGCCATCCCAGTCAGACTCGTCCAGGCCATCTTCGATAGAAACGATCGGATACTGTTTAGTCAGATCTTCCAGGAAGTGGGTGAACTCTTCTGAGGTAAACGCTTTACCGCCTTCACCGGCCAGAACGTATTTGCCATCTTTGTAGAATTCAGAAGCCGCACAGTCCATGGCCAGGGTGATGTCTTTACCCAGCTCGTAACCGGCTGCTTTTACCGCTTCAGCGATAACGGCCAGCGCTTCGGCGTTAGAACCCAGGTTTGGCGCATAGCCACCTTCGTCACCCACCGCCGTGCTCATGCCTTTGCTTTTCAGCACTTTTGCCAGGTTGTGGAACACTTCAGAACCCATACGGATCGCTTCTTTAACGTTTGAAGCGCCAACCGGCTGAATCATGAATTCCTGAATGTCGACGTTGTTGTCTGCATGTTCGCCGCCGTTGATGATGTTCATCATTGGCAGTGGCATAGAGTATTTGCCCGGGGTGCCGTTCAGCTCAGCGATGTGCTCATACAGCGCCTGACCTTTAGAGGCCGCTGCGGCTTTCGCTGCTGCCAGGGAAACAGCCAGAATGGCGTTAGCACCGAAGTTAGATTTGTTCTCAGTACCGTCCAGGTCGATCATGATTTTATCGATGTTCGCCTGATCTTTCGCGTCTTTGCCTTTTACCGCTTCAGCAATCGGGCCGTTAACCGCAGCAACGGCTTTGGTTACGCCTTTGCCCAGGAAACGGGATTTGTCACCGTCACGCAGTTCCAGTGCTTCACGAGAACCGGTAGATGCACCTGACGGTGCCGCAGCCAGACCAACGAAACCACCTTCCAGGTGAACTTCTGCTTCAACAGTTGGGTTGCCACGTGAGTCGATAATTTCGCGACCGATGACTTTTACGATTTTGGCCATTACGATTTTCCTCAGTACAAGTTAGTCAATCCTAAGACAAAGAACGCGCGAAAAGTTCGCGCGTTGTTCGTTAAACTTATTTCGCTAAACGCTTCTGATGCTCATGTGCTGCTTTCACAAAACCCGCAAACAACGGATGACCATCGCGAGGCGTCGATGTGAACTCAGGGTGGAACTGGCAAGCAATAAACCATGGATGATTGGGGATCTCAATGATCTCAACCAACTGATCGTCACCTGAACGACCTGCCACGCGTAAACCCGCTGCCTCAATTTGCTTCAGCAGCATGTTGTTCACTTCATAGCGGTGACGATGGCGCTCAACAATGGTGTCAGAACCGTACAGCTGGCGAACCTTACTTTCCGGATTCAGCTGGCACTGCTGGCTGCCCAGGCGCATGGTGCCACCCAGATCGCTCTGTTCAGTACGCACTTCCACGTTGCCTTCTTCGTCACGCCATTCGGTGATCAGTGCCACCACCGGATACTTACAGTCTGGCACAAATTCAGTGGAGTTAGCGCCTTCCATTCCGGCGACGTTACGGGCGAACTCCATCAGTGCGACCTGCATGCCGAGGCAGATGCCGAGATAAGGCACGTTGTTTTCACGCGCGTATTTCGCCGTCATCAGCTTGCCTTCTACACCACGGTAGCCAAAGCCACCAGGGATCAGAATGGCATCCAAATCTTTCAGCAATTCGACACCACGGGTTTCAACGTCCTGTGAGTCGATCAGCTTGATGTTTACGGTCACACGATTTTTCAGACCGCCGTGCTTCAGCGCTTCAATAACGGATTTATAGGCATCCGGCAGCTCGACATATTTGCCCACCATGCCAATGGTGACTTCGCCGCCCGGATTGGCTTCTTCATAAATCACCTGCTCCCACTCGGCCAGATTGGCTTCCGGGGCGTTCAGGTTGAAACGCTTACAGATGTAGTCGTCCAGGCCCTGTGATTTCAACATGCCAGGAATTTTATAAATTGAATCGACGTCTTTCAGCGAGATAACGGCTTTTTCCGGCACGTTACAGAACAGGGCAATTTTGCCACGCTCATTGGCTGGCACCGCACGATCGGACCGGCAAATGAGCACGTCAGGCTGAATACCGATGGAGAGCAGCTCTTTGACCGAGTGCTGCGTCGGCTTGGTTTTCACCTCGCCTGCGGCGGCCATGTAAGGCACCAGCGTCAGGTGCATATACATCGTATGCTCGCGGCCCACATCCACCGCCATCTGACGAATCGCTTCCAGGAACGGCAGGGATTCGATATCACCAACCGTACCGCCGATTTCGACCAGCACCACATCGTGACCTTCACCGCCTTCAAGAATGCGCTCTTTGATCGCATTCGTGATATGAGGGATGACCTGAATAGTGGCGCCAAGGTAGTCACCGCGACGCTCTTTGCGCAGGACTTCTGAGTAGATACGGCCCGTGGTGAAGTTGTTGCGGCGCGACATTTTAGTGCGGATGAAGCGCTCGTAGTGACCCAAATCCAGATCGGTTTCGGCACCATCATCGGTGACAAACACTTCACCATGCTGAGTAGGGCTCATGGTACCCGGATCGACGTTGATGTACGGATCCAGTTTCATGATGGTCACATTCAGACCACGCGCTTCGAGAATGGCTGCGAGGGAGGCTGCGGCAATGCCTTTACCCAGAGAGGATACGACCCCGCCGGTCACAAAAATATAATTCGTTGTCATGCTGAACCTGAGAGTTTAGGTTTAAAGACGGTGGAATAACCAGGACGGGAAAACAGTATACTGGAAACCGCTATCAGCCACAATTGATGAATCACATCCCTCTCCCAAAGCATTGCTGCGGGTAACATAGCGGATAGCGGTAAACAAAATTTTGACCTGCGTCACAAATCTGACGTCAGGCTGAATCGAGTAAGCTCGAGCGCACACTTTATGCGCGGTGCAGGAATAATCAGCTTTTTTCCGTTGCCTTTACCTGCTGCCAGGCGGCCTCCATCTGTTCCAGCGTCGCCCCCGGCATTGTCAGGCCCTGCGCGCTGATAATAGCTTCTACCGCGCGGAAACGTCGCTCAAACTTGTCGTTGGCTTTCTGCAGCGCCGTTTCGGCCTTGCTGCCCAAATGACGAGAGAGGTTAACGGTCGCAAACAGGAGATCGCCAATCTCTTCTTCCAGCTTTTGAGGATCGATAACGCTTTGCTGCGCTTCATGCATGACTTCGTCAATCTCTTCATGCACCTTATCGACCACCGGCCCCAGTGTGCTCCAGTCGAAGCCCACGTTGTGGCATCGTTTCTGAATTTTATGGGCGCGCATCAGGGCTGGCAGGGCTTTGGGAATATCGTCCAGCGCGGAGTGCTGCGCTTTTTCTGCCCGTTCGGCGCTTTTAATCGCTTCCCAGTTTTTTAACACGTCTGCGCTGTTCTCTGCCGTGCCGTCCGCAAAAATGTGTGGATGGCGGCGTTCCAGCTTGTCACTTATTGCATGGCAGATATCATCAAAATTAAAACGCCCCTGCTCCTGGGCCATCTGGGCATAAAACACCACCTGAAACAGCAAATCGCCCAGCTCCCCCCGCAGATCGTCGAAGTCCTCGCGCTGGATGGCGTCCAGCACTTCATAGGTTTCTTCCAGCGTGTAAGGCGCGATAGTGGCAAAGGTCTGCTCGCGATCCCACGGGCAACCCTGCTGCGGATCGCGCAGGGTTTTCATAATGCCCAGCAGGCGATCAATTGACGTCATAGGGAAATCCTTCAGGTGTTCAGTTGGCATAACAGCGGTGATAAAAGCAGCCAGGCGCACGTCGGTCAAGACATGCGCCTGATAACGGACGATTAGTGCAGGCGGCGGGCATCAATAATGTCAGGCACCTGATTCAGGCGAGACAGCACGCGTCCCAGGACCTGGTGGTTATAAATCTCGATGTCCATATCAATGGTGGCGAGCTGTTTTTTGGTATCGCTGCGGCTTGAAACGCCCAGGACGTTAACCTTCTCATTCGCGAGGATGGTGGTGATATCGCGTAACAGCCCGCTACGATCGTTGGCCGTCACCCTTACGACCAGCGAGTAGCCGCTGGAGTAGCTTTCGCCCCATACGGCATCCACAATGCGCTCGGGCGCGGTGGAAATCAGCTCAGACAGCTGGTCGCAATCGGCGCGGTGAATCGAAATGCCCCGTCCGTGCGTGATAAAACCCACGATGTCGTCACCCGGAATCGGCTGACAGCAGCGTGCAATATGGTGCATCAGGTTGCCCACGCCTTCCACGACCACACGGCCGCTCTCTTTGCGTGACGTTGGCGCATGCGATTTTTGTGTGAGCTGGCGCAGGGCTTCACGATCCTGCTCTTCCGCCGTCGGCTTATTGAGCTTCGCCTGCAGGAAATTCACCATCTGATGAAGGCGAATGTCCCCCCCGCCGATGGCAGCCAGCAACTCGTCCAGCGAGGTAACGTTATAGCGCGGCAGCAGCAGTTTCTCGGCTTCACGCAGGCTGATATCCATCTGATTCAGCTCGTTATCCAGAATCTGACGACCGGCAAGAATGTTTTTATCGCGATCCTGCTTGCGGAACCAGTTATGAATCTTGGCGCGGCCTCGGCTGGTGGTGATGAACCCCAGGTTAGGGTTCAGCCAGTCACGACTCGGATTCGGCTGTTTTTGGGTGATGACTTCCACCTGATCGCCCATCTGCAGCTGATAGGTGAAGGGCACAATGCGGCCACCAATCTTGGCACCGATGCAGCGGTGACCGATATCGCTGTGAATGTGGTAAGCGAAATCCAGCGGGGTAGAACCTGCCGGCAAATCGACCACGTCCCCTTTTGGCGTAAAGACATAGACGCGGTCGTCAAATACCTGGCTGCGCACCTCTTCCAGCAGCTCGCCGGAATCCGCCATCTCTTCCTGCCATGAGATCAGCTTACGTAGCCAGGCAATGCGCTCTTCGTGACCTGCCGCGCCGCGCGCATGGCTGGACGACGGCCCTTCTTTGTATTTCCAGTGCGCGGCGACGCCCAGCTCAGCGTCCTCATGCATCTGGCGGGTACGGATCTGGATCTCGACGGTTTTGCCCTCGGGCCCCAGAACCACGGTATGAATAGACTGATAGCCGTTAGGTTTGGGGTTGGCGACATAGTCGTCGAACTCGTTGGGCAGGTGGCGATACAGCGTGTGCACCGTGCCCAGCGCGCCGTAGCAGTCCTGCAGTCGCTCGGCGACAATACGCACCGCGCGAACATCAAATAGCTCATCAAACGCCAGCGACTTCTTCTGCATCTTGCGCCAGATGCTGTAGATATGTTTAGGACGGCCGTACACTTCGGCCCGCACGCCCTCTTTTGCCATCTCTTTGCGCAGATTATCGACAAAGTTATCGATGTACTGCTCACGGTCGATGCGGCGCTCGTGCAGCAGCTTAGCAATGCGCTTGTACTCGTCGGGATGCAGGTAGCGGAAGCAGTAATCTTCCAGCTCCCACTTAAGCTGACCGATGCCCAGGCGGTTCGCCAGCGGGGCATAAATATTGGTGCTCTCTTTCGCCGCCAGTACGCGTTCATCTTCCGGCGCGTCTTTAACTTCGCGCAGGTTCATGATGCGCTCAGCCAACTTCAGCACCACGCAGCGAAAATCTTCCACCATGGCGAGCAACATACGGCGGACATTATCCACCTGCTCAGAAGCCATTGAATCGTTATGAATGGCTTTCAGCTGACGAATGGCGTCCATATCGCGGACCCCGTGCACCAGCGAAACGATGCCCGGACCGACGGTTTTTTCCAGCTCTTCTTCGCTGACCACTTCGTCATTCGCGAGCGGGAAAATCAATGCGGCGCACAGGCTTTCGATATCCATGCTGAGCATCGAGAGAATTTCCACCATCTCGATGCCGCGCCACAGCAGCAGCGACTGGTGAGGATGCCCCTGAGTCTGCGCTTCACAATAGCGCCAGGTTTCAGCAAGGCGATCACAGGAATGCGGGTTAGCAACGCCAAGACTGGCGATCCACTGGTCAAGGGCAAACTCCCCTTCCGTATTTAAATGCGCACTTCTGACCGCAACCATATCCTCTCCTGCACAGCGCCCCTGCCGGACACTTATATTTTTTTTCTGAACAGCACCATGGATTCGAGATGACGGGTATGAGGAAACATATCCAGCATCGCGACCCTTTCCAATTGGTAACCCGCTGACAGCAATGTTTCACTGTCACGTGCGAGTGTCACAGGATTACACGAAACATAGACCACGCATTCTGGCGATAATTTGACGACATGTGCCATGACACCTGCCGCCCCAGCGCGAGCCGGATCGAGTAATACCTTGTTAAATCCCTGCATAGCCCAGGGCTGGCGCGAAACATCTTCTTCCAGATTATGCTGGAAGAATTTGACGTTTTTTAGCGCATTCACGTCAGCATTATACTCTGCCTGCTGCACTAATGCTGCAACGCCCTCCACACCCACGGCACTTTGTACCGATTTTCCTACAGGAAGCGTAAAGTTTCCCATGCCGCAAAACAGATCCAGCACCCGATCTTCAGGTTGCAAATCCAGCCACGCAATGGCCTTCGCCACCATCTGCTGATTCACCGTATCGTTGACCTGAATAAAATCCTTTGGACTGAAGATTAGCTCAAGCTGGTGAGAATGATAAAACGGCTGCCGATCGCCAGATTCGCGCAGCGTCTCGCTTCCATCATCCAGAAACAGCATCAGTTGGTGCTGATGCGAAAAACGTTCCAGTTTTGCAATATCATCGGTACTTAATGCATCGAGATGGCGCAATAACAGCACCGGGCCGTTGTCAGCCAGCACCAGCTCAACATGACCTAAGCGTTTGACAGCATTAAGCATAGTGAGACAATTGCGCAGCGGAATAATCAGCGCTTCAAGCTGGGGCACCATGATGGGGCACTGCTGGATATCGACGAGATCGTTGGTGGCCGCCTGGCGAAACCCCATCAGCAACTGCTGTGTTTTGTTCTGCCACTGCAGGCCAAGCCTGACGCGGCGACGGTAGCCCCAGGCCGGTCCGGCAATGATCTCATCAACCGCCACCGGCTGGTTCGCTGCCTGGGTCAACATCCGTGCCAGCGCACGTGATTTACTTTGCTGTTGTAACGCCTCGTCGGCATGCTGCTGCTGACAACCGCCACAGCGGCTAAAATGGGGACAGCGCGGCGCAACCCGTGAAGGACTGTGGTTAAGCAGGCGCACCGCTTTCGCTCTGGCATACTGGCGTTTATCCTCCAGCAGGGTGACCTCGGCCTGCTCTCCGGGCAGCGCGCCCGAGACAAACAGGGTTTTGCCCTTGTAGCGGGCAACGCCCTGACCAAACGGGTCGAGGTCTTCAATGGTGACGGTGATCCGTTGTTGGGTCGTCACACGCTGTTTTGCGGAGTAAAATTGCGCCATAGTGTGGTTCTTTCTCTTTAAGATTCGATGTGCACAAGGTTCAGCAGATGCACAGGGACGTTCATGCCGGACAGCAGGCGACTATTATGACCAAATACAGCCTGCGGGCGCGAATGATGATTTTAATTTTGGCTCCAACGTTGATGGTTGGGTTACTGCTCAGCTCATTTTTTGTCGTGCATCGTTATAATGAGCTGCAGCGCCAGGTCATCGATGCCGGGGCCAATATCATCGAACCGCTGGCGGTTTCTACCGAATACAGCATGACATGGCACAATCGTGACGCGCTGCGTGAACTGGTCAGTTTACTGCATCGCCGCCATTCCGGGATCGTGCGCGCCATCTCCGTTTTCGACGATAATAATCAGCTTTATGTCACCTCTAATAATCACCAAAACCTGAGTCTGGAAAGCAAGCAGGCTATTCGCGCGCTGCCTGAGGATGTGTCCGTTGAAGGCAGTGGCAACCTGCTGATCTTACGCAAGCCGATTATCTCTGAACGTTACGCCGTGGATGAGCTGCCGGGTCAGGATGCCAAACCCGCAGGTAACCCGTTGGGCTATGTGGCGATAGAGCTGGATCTGCAATCCGTGCGCTTACAGCAATATCGGGAAGTTTTTATTGCTACCCTGATGCTGCTGTTCTGCCTGTGTATTGCCATGCTGTTTGCCTATCGCCTGATGCGGGACGTCACCGGCCCTATTCGTAATATGGTTAGCACCGTTGACCGAATTCGTCGTGGACAACTGGACAGCCGGGTTGAAGGCCATATGCTGGGTGAATTGAGTATCCTGAAAAACGGTATCAACGCGATGGCGATGTCGCTCACCGCCTATCACGAAGAGATGCAGCACAATATCGATCAGGCCACATGGGACCTGCGGGAAACGCTGGAGCAGTTGGAGATTCAGAACGTCGAGCTGGATCTGGCCAAAAAGCGCGCGCAGGAAGCCGCCCGTATCAAATCCGAATTTCTGGCAAATATGTCGCATGAGTTGCGTACGCCGCTTAATGGCGTGCTGGGCTTTACCCGTCAGATGTTGAAAACGCCGCTGCGCACCACGCAGCGCGACTACATGCTGACCATTGAGCGCTCGGCCAACAATCTCCTGTCCATCATTAATGACGTGCTTGATTTTTCCAGACTGGAAGCCGGCAAGCTGATGCTGGAGTCCATTCCCTTTCCGTTGCGCGCCACCCTGGATGAAACCCTGGTTTTGCTGGCCCCATCCGCCCATGAGAAGGGGCTGGAGTTGACCGTGGTCTGCGATAACAGCGTGCCGGACAACGTGATTGGCGATGCGCTCCGCCTGCAGCAGATCCTGATCAACCTGATGGGCAACGCGATTAAATTTACCGAAAAAGGGACCATCAATTTACGGGTAGAACAGCACACGATTACGGCGACGCATGTTGAACTGGAGATTCAGGTTCGCGACACAGGCATTGGCATTTCTGAAGAGCAGCAGGCCCAGCTGTTTCAGGCCTTTCGCCAGGCGGATGCCAGCATTTCCCGCCGCCACGGAGGATCGGGGCTGGGCCTGGTCATTACCCAAAAACTGGTAAGGGAAATGAACGGGGAGATCACCTTCGTCAGCCGTCAGAACCACGGCTCCACCTTTTGGGTGCGCGTTAAACTGGACCTCAATCCCAATGCACCGAGTATGCCTCGAGTGCTGGATGCACTGTCGAACACGCGCATGGCCTATGTGGAGGCGAACCCCGACGTCGCCAGCGCGGTGGTAGAGATTTTAGGTGCCACGCCGTTGCAGGTTGAGCACAGTTTAACCCTGGAGGGTCTGAGCCAGTCGCGCTATCCCATTGTGTTAATGGCCATGCCGGTCAACGCCAGCCAGCCGCAGGTGCTTGAGGACAGGCTGATCCATACGCTTTTGGAGCGCGCCGACCAGGTCATTATGGCGCTGCCGAGTCCGATGATGTTACTGGCCGATGAGCTGAAAGTGCGTGGCATTGATGGCTGCATCGCAAAACCCGTCTCGCAGACGCGCCTGTTGCCGATGCTGCTGGAGCTGCATGCCCGTCACAGCAGCGAACTATCGGCCTCACCGCGTCTGCCGCTGACCGTGATGGCCGTGGACGACAATCCCGCTAACCTCAAGCTGATTGGGGCGCTGCTGGAAGAGCAGGTTCAACACATCGTACTGTGCAATAATGCGGAGCAGGCCATCCGTGTGGCCCACAGGCAAGTGCTGGACGTGATCTTAATGGATATACAAATGCCCGATATTGATGGCATTCGGGCCAGCGAGATCATCCGCACGCTGCCCAACCACGCAACCACCCCGATAGTCGCCGTCACCGCCCACGCTATTGACGGTGAACGCGAACATCTTATCCGGGCCGGCATGAACGACTACCTGGCGAAGCCTATTGATGAAAACAAGCTCGCTCAGGTCCTGGCCCGCTATATGCCCAGCCCGAGCACCACGGCGCCCGAGATCCCCCCAATATTACCCACGCTGGACTGGAAGCTGGCATTACGCCAGGCAGCGAATAAGCCGGATCTGGCGCGGGATTTACTCCGAATGCTGTTGGCATTCCTGCCGGAAGTGCACGGTAAAATGGCGCAGTTTATCGCCGACAACGACGCGACCTCCCTGCGTGAGATCATTCATAAACTTCACGGCAGCGCCAGCTACAGCGGCGTCCCGCGGATGAAACAACTGTGCCGTAAGCTTGAGAAAGAGCTTCATCAGGCAAGCGATATCGAAGCGCTGGAGCCGGAACTGCTGGAGCTTCAGGATGAAATGGAGAACGTCGCCAGACAGGCACGGCGCATCCTCTCCATGCCTTAGCCGGGCATACTGCGAAAGAACAAACGGCCCTGTCAGGTGAAGGGCCGTAAATACGCTTAGTGGAACCCGGCGATTTTCATTGTGGCAGCCACATTGCGCGCGGTGAGACGGACATTGTTTTCTGCCCCTTTTAGCGCCTCATCCAGCGAGCAAATACGGTAAAGCACGCTAAATACGGCATCCAGGCCATGCTGATGCACCACACCGACATCGTCAGTCAGGCTACCGGCAATGCCTATCACGGGAATATTAAAACGCTTAGCGACCTTTGCCACACCAATCGGCACCTTGCCCTTGATGCTCTGGCTGTCGATTCGTCCCTCGCCGGTAATGACCAGATCGGCATCTTTTACCTGCTCCTCCAGGCCCAGCGCTTCCGTCACAATCTCAATCCCACGGCGTAATTCCGCCTGACAAAACGCGTGCAGCGCAGCCCCCATGCCACCGGCAGCGCCGCCACCGCTGATCTGCAGCACATCAATACCCAAATCGCGCTGAATAAGCGCAGCGTAATGTGTCAGGGCTCGATCCAGTTGCTCAACCCGTTCTGGCGTCGCGCCTTTCTGGGGGCCAAACACCGCAGAGGCACCGTGATCGCCCGTCAGCGTATTGGTTACATCGCAGGCCACTTCAACGCGGCACTGCCGAATGCGCGGGTCCAGTCCGGTAACGTCAATGCTTGCCAGGTCAGGCAATGCGCCACCTCCCCGACCAATTTGCTCGCCCTGTTTATCCAGCAAGCGAGCGCCCAGCGCCTGCATCATGCCAGCACCACCGTCATTGGTGGCGCTGCCACCGATACCGATAATGATGTGTCGGACGCCTTTATCCAGCGCGTTTTTAATTAGCTCCCCAGTCCCAAACGAGGTGGTGATCAGGGGATCCCGCTGCGCTGCCGGTACCAGCTCCAGGCCGCTGGCCGCCGCCATCTCGATATAGGCGGTATCTTCATTACCCGACAGGCCGTAAAACGCCTCGACAGGTTCACCCAGCGGACCGGTGACCTTTAACCTGACCCACTTTCCCTGGGTCGCAGCCACCATGGCTTCCACCGTGCCTTCACCACCATCAGCAACCGGTATTTTCACATAATGGGCATCGGGAAAAACCTCACGGAACCCCGCTTCGATTGCCGATGCCACTTCCAGGGCCGAAAGACTTTCTTTATATGAATCCGGTGCGATTACGATTTTCATAGGCAATCCAGGCGGTATTAATTAACGATCAGAGCGTGAAATCGGCCCGGCCTCCACAGAAGCCGGGCAAGGCATTAGCGAGAGATCTCAACCTTTGCTAATTTCTCATAATAGCAGGCCAGCGCGCTGTGGTCGGCACTCCCCTGTCCGTCATTACGCAACGCCTGCATCATTTCCATCACGGCCGCCGTCAGCGGCAGGTGCGCACCAAGGCTGTGCGAGGTATCCAGCGCGTTAGCCAGATCCTTGATATGTAAATCAATGCGGAAACCCGGCTTAAAGTTGCGGTCCATCACCATGGGCGCTTTGGCATCCAGCACGGTGCTGCCCGCCAGACCGCCACGAATCGCCTGATACACCAGTTCCGGACTGACGCCCGCTTTGGTCGCCAGCGACAAGGCTTCAGACATGGCGGCAATATTTAGCGCTACAATGACCTGATTTGCCAGCTTCGTCACGTTACCTGCGCCGATATCGCCGGTATGAACCACCGATCCCGCCATGGCTTTCATGATGTCGTAGCACTGGTCAAACACGGCTTTATCGCCGCCCACCATCACGGATAACGTCCCCTCAATCGCTTTGGGCTCGCCGCCGCTCACCGGCGCATCCAGCATGTGAATCTGCTTTGCTGCCAGCGCATCGTGGACTTCACGGCTCGCCAGCGGCGCAATGGAGCTCATATCGATCACAATCAGGCCCGGTTTCGCGCCATCGATAATGCCGTTTTCGCCCAGGCAAACCTCTTTCACCTGTGGGGAATTTGGCACCATGGTGATCACCACATCGCACTGTTGCGCCAGTTCTTTGGCATTCGCCGCTGTGGTCGCCCCCAGCTGCACCAGCTCGGCTTCGCTTTCTGCATTATGATCGCGTACCACCAGTGAATAACCGGCTTTCAGCAGGTTTTTACTCATTGGTTTGCCCATGATGCCCAGGCCAATAAAGCCAATTTTCATGTCGTTTCTCCTGGATGATTACTTTTTAAATTTGTCGCACAACGCCTGCGTGGCACTGCGGAAAACACCGAGATCGCTGCCAACGGCAACAAAGGTTGCGCCCCATTCGAGATAGCGACGGGCATCGGCTTCCACCGGTGCCAGAATGCCGCTGGGCTTGTTGGCCGCTTTTGCCCGCTCAAAGATGTGTTTGATGACCGTTAACACCTCCGGATGGGCCGGCTGCCCGAGATAGCCGAGTGCGGCAGAGAGATCGCCCGGCCCGACAAAAATGCCGTCCACGCCGTCAACGGCGGCGATGGCGTCAATGTTGTCGACAGCCTGCTGGGTTTCTATTTGGACCAGCACCGAAATGTTGTCGTTGATGGTGGCGTTATAATTCGGCACCGTGCCGTACATGTTGCTGCGATGGGAAACCGACACGCCGCGAATTCCGGCAGGCGGATAGCGCGTGGAGGCAACTGCACGTCTGGCTTCGTCTTCGTTCTCGACGAAGGGAACAAGGATGTTATTAAAACCAATATCCAGCAGGCGCTTAATGATGACCGGTTCATTACAGGGTGGACGCACCACCGGCGCGCTGCGGCTGCCCTTCAGCGCCATTAGCTGGGGAACAAACGTGGTGATATCGTTCGGTGCGTGCTCGCCATCCAGAACTAACCAGTCAAATCCGGCCAGCCCTAACACCTCGGTCGAAACAGGACTTGCCAGGGCGCACCAACTGCCGATCAGGGTTTCACCTGCCAGCAGGCGGCGACGGAATTCATTTGGCCAGGCTGTATTACTCATGATTTGACTCCTGTGGAACGGGCTTCCTGAAGGAAGCCCAAAAAAGTTAACGCACCAGGCACGGACGCTTGTTATCAAACGTCCACTGTGGGATCAGGAACTGCATGGCCTGAGCATCATCACGTGCGCCAAGGCCATGCTTTTGATACAGCGCGTTAGCCTGCATGACCTGGTCCATATCCAGTTCAATGCCCAGGCCCGGTGCCTGCGGCACTGCGACCATGCCGCCTTCAATCTGGAAAGGCGTTTTCGTCAGTCGTTGATTGCCTTCCTGCCAGATCCAGTGGGTATCAATAGCGGTGATCTTGCCCGGTGCGGCAGCGGCAACATGGGTGAACATCGCCAGTGAAATATCGAAATGGTTGTTGGAGTGCGAACCCCACGTCAGGCCAAACGCGTGGCACATTTGCGCCACGCGCACGGAACCCTGCATCGTCCAGAAGTGCGGATCGGCCAGTGGGATATCCACCGACTGTAATGACAACGTGTGGCCCATTTGACGCCAGTCAGTGGCGATCATATTCGTCGCCGTCGGCAGACCGGTAGCGCGCCGGAACTCGGCCATCACTTCACGCCCCGAATAGCCCTGCTCTGCGCCACAGGGATCTTCTGCATAGGCGAGGACGTTTTTAAGCTGCTTACCTAGCGTAATGGCTTCGTCAAGCGACCAGGCACCGTTGGGATCGATAGTGACGCGCGCCTGGGGGAAGCGCTTCGCGAGTGCAGTAATCGCTTCTGCCTCATCACTGCCGCTCAGCACGCCGCCTTTAAGTTTAAAATCGTTGAACCCGTATTTTTCATAGGCCGCTTCGGCCAGCCGCACCACGGCATCCGGCGTGAGCGCTTCCTGATGGCGCAGGCGATACCAGTCGCAGGTATCGTTGTCCTGATGCTGGTAGGCCAGCGAGGTCTTGTTGCGATCGCCAACGTAGAACAGATAACCCAGCATTTCGACTTTGTCGCGCTGCTGTCCGTCGCCCAATAGCGAGGCGACATTGACGCCCAGATGCTGCCCCAGCAGATCCAGCAGTGAGGCTTCGATGCCGGTGACCACGTGAATGGTGGTGCGAAGATCAAAGGTCTGATTACCTCGCCCAGCGGCATCGCGATCGGCAAAGGTGGCGCGAACCTGGCTCAGGATGTTTTTATATTCGCCAATCGTTTTGCCCACCACCAGCGCGGCAGCCTCTTCCAGGGTTTGACGAATCTTTTCGCCACCGGGAATTTCACCTACGCCAGTATGGCCTGCGTTGTCTTCAATGATCACGATATTGCGGGTGAAAAAAGGCGAATGTGCGCCGCTCAGGTTCAGTAACATGCTGTCATAGCCGGCAACCGGGATGACCTGCATGGCGGTAATTTTTGGTGTGGTATTCATCTGTTATCCCTTAAGCAGAGGCCCGGCCAAAGGCCGGCCGTTTACGGTCAAATGTCCAGCCTGGTAGCAAGTACTGCATGGCTGTGGCGTCATTACGTCCGCCCGCCGGCAGTGATTTGTAGTGTTCGTTTGCCAGGCGGAGTCGTTCCCAATCCAGTTCAATACCCAGGCCAGGCGCATCTGGCACCGTGATTTTGCCCTGACGGATCTGCAGCGGCTCTTTTGTCAGGCGTTGATCGCCCTCCTGCCAGATCCAGTGCGTATCTATGGCGGTGGGATTACCGGGCGCGGCGGCACCGACGTGGGTGAACATCGCGAGAGAAATATCAAAGTGGTTATTCGAGTGGCAGCCCCACGTTAAGCCCCATTCATCGCACAGTTGCGCGACACGAACGGCGCCGCTCATCGTCCAGAAGTGCGGATCGGCCAGTGGGATATCGACAGCATTGAGCATCAGCGCATGGTTCATTTCACGCCAGTTGGTGGCGATCATGTTGGTGGCGACCGGTAATCCGGTCGCACGACGAAACTCGGCCATCACCTCGCGCCCTGAATAACCCTGCTCGGCGCCACAGGGATCTTCTGCATAGGTCAGGACATCCTGCATGCCCTTACAGAATCCGATCGCCTCGTCCAGCCACCACGCGCCGTTAGGATCGACGGTGATGCGCGCCTCGGGGAAGCGCTTTTTCAGCGCCTGCGCGGTGGCGATCTCCTGTTCGCCCGGCAGCACTCCGCCCTTGAGTTTGAAATCTTTGAAACCGTATTTATCCTGCGCCGCCTCGGCCAGCCGGACAACCGACTCGCTATTCAGCGCTTCCTGATGGCGCAGGTGATACCAGTCATGCTGCGCCTTCTCACCCGTCAGATAAGGCAAATCGGTTTTACGGCGATCGCCTAAGTAGAACAGGTAGCCTAAAACCGTCACCTCATCGCGCTGCTTACCCGGTCCAAGCAGTTCGGCGACCGGCACGCCCAGGCATTGTCCCAGAAGGTCCAGCAGTGCGGCTTCCAGTGCCGCGACCGCGTTGACGCGCAGCTCAAAGGTCCAGGCCCCTTTGCCAAAAGTCTCGAAATCGGCGGACTGATTCCCCTGATGAATCTTCTGCACCAGCCGGTTCATACGGGCGACCTGCTGACCGATCACCTGCGGCGCGGCCTCGACTAAGGTCTGATAGAGGGTTTCGCCCCCCGGTGCTTCACCCAGCCCGGTGTGTCCTGCACTGTCGGTCAGGATCACGATATTGCGCGTGAAGCGGGCATTGTGTGCCCCGCCAATGTTGAGCAGCATACTGTCGTAGCCAGCCACAGGGACCACCTGCATAGTCGTAATAACGGGCGTCGATTGCGTATTCATGCAGGCTCCTTAGCGTGTTTTCAGATCAATGCGCTTGATGTTATCCACCAGCACCAGGTAGCTGAGTACGGCAACGAACGCGTGGATACCGACATAAACCAGCGCGCCGTTATAAGAACCGGTAGAGGCAATGATGTAGCCGATCGCGATGGGGGTAATAATGCCGGATGCATTACCGAACATATTGAACAGACCGCCGCTCAGGCCGCTAATCTCTTTCGGTGCGGTGTCCGCCATGACTGCCCATCCCAGCGCGCCAATCCCTTTACCAAAGAAGGCGGTTGCCATGAACAGCACCACGACCCAGTCCGTCTCGACATAGTTACAGACCACCATGGACGTCGAGAGCAACATGCCGAGCACAATCGGTGTTTTACGGGCGATATTGAGTGAGCCGGTTTTGCGCATCAGCCAGTCAGAGATCACCCCGCCGAGCACGCCACCGATAAAGCCGCACAGCGCAGGCACCGAGGCGACAAAGCCCGCTTTAAGGATCGACATGCCCCTTGCCTGCACCAGATAAACCGGAAACCAGGTGATAAAGAAGTAGGTCAGAGCGTTGATGCAGTACTGGCCAATGTAGACACCGATCATCATGCGCGACTGCAGCAGTTGCTTGATCTGGAACCACTTATCACTGAAGCTGACTTTTTGCTTCTCGCTTTTCTGATCCATATTGATCAGCGCGCCGCCCTCCGCCATGTAGTCCAGCTCCGCTTTGTTCACGCCGGGATGATCGCAGGGATCGTAAATCACTTTGAGCCAGATAAAGCTCAAAATAATGCCCAGCCCTCCCATAAACCAGAACACGTGCGCCCAGCCCACCGCGGAGGTCAACCAGCCCATGATGGGCGCGAAAATTACCGTCGCGAAGTATTGTGCGGAGTTGAAAATCGCCACGGCAGTGCCGCGCTCCTGAGCCGGAAACCAGGCTGCCACAATACGGCTGTTACCCGGGAATGAAGGGGCTTCCGCCAGCCCGACCATAAAGCGCAGCATAAACAGCGCCATGACGATGGTGTAGCCGCTGAACACGTCCACGAACCCCTGCAGCAGGGTAAACAACGACCAAAGAAAGATACTCCAGAAATAGACGCGCTTAGAACCAAAGCGATCCAACAGCCAGCCACCGGGGATTTGCCCAATGACATAGGCCCATGAAAAAGCAGAGAAGATAAACCCCATCCCCACGGGATCGAGGCCAATTTCTTTTGCCATGGCCGAACCCGCGATAGACAACGTGGCGCGGTCACCGTAGTTGAATGAGGTCACAATAAATAGCATGACCACTATCCAGTAACGCGCGTTCGTCCGTTTTTGTACCGCCTCCGTTGTCTGGTGATAACTACTCATGATGCACTCCTGAAATATAGCGAAAGCTACATTCGCTCTGACTGCATACACATCGCGTTGGGTATCAGAGAGATGTAGGTTAAACACGGCGATTTTTTTTAATGGCAAACCGATAATGCGTCGTGACGAATAACCTGATCGGGAAAACGGAAATCAGTATAGGAAGCGGGTTTGGGTGAGGCATTGGAACATCACCCTGGAATAAGGTGAATGAACGATGATTTTTTGGGCTAATGCATAAACTGCTGCGGGACGTTTCACGTTATTTGTAAAAAGTCACAATAAGCACGCCCAAACAGGCGTTGATAAGCGGCTTTGTGAGAATCTTCACTTGATTTAGTAAAAAGATAATAAAACCGCGTCATCTCTCAGCCGAATATAGGTCAATTGCACAATGTGCAGGCGGTAACACCTTCTTATACTGACGGTGGCAAATACCGAACCTGTGACACCTGACGTCTCATAATGAATGCGCCGTACCAGCAAGGCGCTACGCACTGGAAGGTGAGCGATGAACCCCATTTCAAAAGAGCAGCCGCTTTACATTAAAGTTCACGAAAACGATAACGTTGCGATTGTGGTAAACAGCCAGGGGCTGACTGCGGGCACCACGTTTAAAGATGGATTAACACTAACCGAACATGTACCGCAGGGGCATAAGGTGGCGTTGGTTGCCATTCCTCAGGGTCAGCCTGTGTTGCGCTATGGTGAAATTATTGGCCTTGCCGTTCGTGATATTGCCCAAGGCAGTTGGATCGATGAGTCACTCATTGCGCTTCCGGACGCACCGGATTTGCAGAGTTTGCCCCTGGCGAATAACGTGCCGCCTGACTTACCGCCGCTTGAAGGTTATACCTTCGAGGGCTATCGCAACGCTGACGGCAGCGTGGGCACCCGTAACCTGTTGGGCATTACCACCAGCGTTCACTGCGTGGCGGGCGTGGTGGATTATGTGGTGCAAATGATAGAGCGTGATTTGCTGCCCCGTTATCCCAATGTGGACGGCGTGGTTGCGCTAAATCATCTCTACGGCTGCGGCGTGGCAATCAACGCGCCTGCGGCGGTTATTCCTATCCGTTCCGTCCACAACCTGGCCCTTAACGCGAATTTTGGCGGGGAGATCATGGTAGTCAGTCTGGGTTGTGAAAAATTACAACCTGAGCGCTTGTTGACCGGTACGCCCGACGTGCAGCCCATCTCGCTGGATGAGGAGGATATTGTGCGTTTGCAGGATGAGAAGCTGGTGGGCTTTGGCGCCATGGTGGATGAGATCCTCCAGGTCGCAGAGCGCCATCTGAAACGGCTTAACCAGCGCCAGCGTGAAACCTGCCCTGCCTCGGAACTGGTCGTGGGCATGCAGTGCGGCGGCAGTGATGCTTTTTCTGGCGTGACGGCGAATCCCGCGGTGGGCTTTGCTTCCGACCTGCTGGTGCGCAGCGGCGCGACCGTTATGTTCTCTGAGGTCACCGAGGTGCGCGATGCCATTCACTTACTGACACCGCGCGTGATCAATCAGGAAGTGGGTCAGCGGCTGATTGAAGAGATGGCATGGTATGACCGCTACCTTGATCAAGGCAAAACCGATCGCAGCGCCAATCCCTCACCGGGCAACAAGAAAGGTGGGCTGGCAAACGTGGTGGAAAAAGCCCTGGGTTCCATTGCCAAATCAGGCCGAAGCCCGATTGTGGAGGTTCTGTCGCCCGGACAGCGTCCGACACGACGTGGACTGATTTTTGCCGCGACGCCCGCCAGCGATTTTGTGTGCGGCACGCAGCAGCTCGCCTCAGGTATCACCCTGCAGGTCTTTACCACCGGCAGAGGAACCCCGTATGGCCTGGCGGCAATCCCGGTGATAAAAATGGCTACCCGTAACGCGCTGGCCGAGCGCTGGCATGACCTGATGGACATCAATGCTGGCACGATTGCAACAGGCGAGGAAACCATTGAGCAGGTTGGCTGGCGGTTGTTTGAATTGATACTGGACATTGCCAGTGGCAGAAAGCAAACCTGGTCAGATCGCTGGGGAATTCGTAATCAGCTGGCCGTATTTAATCCCGCGCCGATAACCTGAGAAACGGGGGCGCGCAGGGCAATGACGGAACGCGCTGTACGCAGAATCCTGTTATCGTAACACCGCTGCCGCCGGTGTAATCCGGACGGCAGCGGAACAGCATAGCAGCCTTGATCTTATCAGAGCTGCTTGCCCCACTGCTCAACCCACGGCGTGGTGACGGATTCAGGTTCTGGATGTTCCGTGGCATCAACCAGCAGAACCTCACCTACCCGTTTAGCCTGGTGCTCCTGTAACAGGGCATCAAAGCGCTTACCCGCACCGCAGAAATTCTCGTAGCTGCTGTCGCCCAAGGCAATAACGCCGTAGCGCAGCCCTGGCTGGTGGCCCAGTTTGTCCTGCACGTCATGGAACAGGCCAGAAATAGTATCCGGGAAATCGCCCTGACCGGTGGTTGATGTAATCACTAAGGCGACATCATTCGCATAGTTTTGCCATTCGGCTAACGTAGGATCTTCAAAAATCTTCACGTCATGGCCTTGCTGCTGCAATGCCGGTTCTGCTTCTTCTGCAACCAGTAATGCATTGCCATAAACGGTGCCTACAAAAATACCAATTTTCGCCATTTCTTTTCCCCTTTATTCCGTCCCGCTATCCTGACCTGAGCCAGCCATAAACTCAACCCGTGGCACATCCGGCATACAGGCCTGCCAGCCAAACTGATCCATCACCCGTTGCCAGACAAGATCAAGTCCGGCGCGAATAACCAAGGGTTCTCCCGTCACCGGGTGGCTGAGCGACAAGCTACTGGCATGCAACATTAAACGATTTGCGCCAAAGTGTGCAGCCGCCCCCCGATTCTGACGCAAATCGCCATGGGCCGAATCGCCGATAATGGGATGGCGAAGATGAGACATATGCCGACGCAGCTGATGCTTGCGTCCGGTTTTGGGTTTGAGCTCAATCAGGCTGTAACGCGCAGTGGGATAACGACTCACTGCGACCGGCATTTCTACGGTTGCCAGTGAGGCGTAATCGGTCACCGCAGGCTGAGGCGCGCGGGGGTCGCTGACAAATTTGTCGGCAATTTTATCCAGTTCTTCGACAAGCGGATAATCCAGCCGATCGCGGCCTTCCAGCCAGCCGCGCACCACGGCATGATAGGTCTTCTCCATCTGATGATGCTCAAACTGCTGGGAAAGCAGGCGGCCCACCTCACTGGACAGGCCCATTAGCAGAACGCCCGATGTGGGGCGATCAAGCCGGTGCGCCGTGAAAACATGCTGGCCTATCTGGTCGCGTACCGTCTGCATGACAAACTGCGTTTCATGGCGATCAAGCCAGCTACGGTGGACCAGCCAACCGGCGGGTTTGTTCACCGCCACCAGCCACGCATCCTGATAAATGATCTCTAACATCAGGCAGACTCATCCTCCAGAAGGGCATCCAGCTGCTTTAACGTCAACACCAGCAGGGCACGACCGGGCTGCCCGGGCGTTAACGCCACTTCAAAATAGGGGGCGATCGCGACGTTCTTCGGCAACGGCTGCCCGGCACCAATGATGGCCTGAACGCGCGGTATCAGCACCCACTGTAACCATTCCAGCGGCTGAAGCGTATCAAGGAAGAAAGGTTGCTGGCTGGTGAACGCGTGATCGTCTGGCGCAACAGACTGCCAGAGATCGTGCTCGCGCATTATCGCTTCGACCTGTTCGAGTCGTTGCAAAATTAAGTGTTCCAGCGTCATGCTTCACCTCTGACCGGATAAAAATGGGCGGCAAGCATAACCCGCAGGCATAAAAAAAGGGAGCACTGTATTAAACAGTGCTCCCGGTTCGTTTGCAGCTTTCCCGCTACGTTAGTGCTCCCTGCTCATCCGTGACAACTTTTCCCGTGCGAATTCCATTCGCGCATCATCCTGACAAATCCTTAGCATCCAGGCCCGCCACCTCTTCTGAGGGGCTCTCATTCTCCGTCCTGGAGGTGTCCTTTAACTCAATCCAGAGTGTCCTGCTTCATCCTGAAGCCTTCCTTGTGACGTAAACTCCGTTACGTTCCGGCCTCCTGGCTACCGTCATCCTGACGGCTCCTGTTGTCCAGGACATCCTGTCCGCGAGTGATATTCTCGTCAGAAATTACTCAGAGCACAAGGTGGTAAAACGCCTTATAACGATATCTTATGAAAAGCGCTCATCAGCGCAGCTAATAAGTTAATGATTTACAATATTTTTACATCTTTCCGAAATGATCACTGCGTGAAGGATAGAGCGATCTCTCACAGAGCTTGTAAGAGATCTCTCACACCGCTGATAGCGGATATCTGCAACTAGTCACTAAGCGGTTGTAAATCATTAAGAAATGATGGGATATCAGGTGCCAGCGTCTGGCGATGTTTGCGCCCTGGGGTTTCCAGAATGACATGTCCGCTCAGGTTACACAGCGAGATAATGTTTTCTTCGGAATCCGTTGTCGCGATAAACAGCGTCGGCGCCTGCTTCAGCCGGCGCTGCATCACTAAATGACCAATCAGATTTTCCTGCAGTCGGACAAAATCCTCTTCGCTCCAGACCTGCAGAAGCGTTAGCCTGTTTTGGTCGTGAGTGGCGCGCATGTCTCCTGCGAACTGGTGGGTATAAAATGCGGTAATCTGCGGCTGGAGCTGGATATCCAGCGCGCGCTCAACGGCATCCAGAGACGGCGGCAGGCTAAAGGGCTGCGGCTGCCACAGCGCCCGCTCGCCACGATTTTCAATCAGGCAGGGTGAAGGAACGCCATAAAGATCGCTACTGGCCGGTGCATGGCCATTATTCTGCTGCCAGTGCAGACAGTATCGGGTGGTAAAATCAGTTAACGCTTCAGCCGTTTGCTGCATCATTCAAATTCTCACTTCTGATAGGTTACACTTACTCACTTTGATGACCTCAGTGGTAACCGTTATGTCTTCTTATCAGCCGGATCCGGCGCTCAGCAACCTGACGCTTGGCAAGCCCACAGCTTATCACGATCGCTACGACAACAGCTTATTACAGGCCGTTCCGCGCAGCATGAACCGCGAACCACTCGGCCTTTATCCTGATAACCTGCCTTTTACGGGAGGCGATATCTGGACGCTGTATGAACTCTCCTGGCTCAACAGCAAAGGCGTTCCACAGGTGGCGGTTGGCGAAGTGGTGCTGGACGCCCACAGTCGTAATCTTATCGAGTCCAAGAGTTTCAAACTCTATCTTAACAGCTTTAACCAGACGCGGTTCGCAGACTGGGGCGAGGTGCGCCAGACGCTGGAGCAGGATCTGCGTGTCTGTGCCGAAGGCGAGGTGCGCGTCGCGCTGTTTCGGTTAAATGAAATTGAAGGTCAACCTGTGGGACACTTTGCAGGCTACTGCATAGATGAGCAGGATATCGAAATTGAAGATTATGCCTTCAATGCCGATTATCTGATTAACGCAGCCGGTCAGGAACAGGTGGAAGAAACGCTGGTCAGTCACCTGCTGAAGTCCAACTGTCTGATCACGAATCAGCCTGACTGGGGCTCGGTGATGATTCGCTATAAGGGCCCACGGCTCGATCGCGAAGCGCTGCTGCGCTACATCATTTCATTTCGTCAGCATAATGAGTTTCATGAACAGTGCGTTGAGCGTATCTTCAATGACCTGATGCGTTTTTGTCAGCCCGAACAGCTCACCGTTTACGCGCGCTATACGCGTCGGGGCGGACTGGATATTAATCCATGGCGCAGTAATGTGCCCTTTACGCCGGGTCATTCTCGTCTGGTTCGTCAGTAGTTTGCGAGGTATTTCTCAGGCTGCCGGTCAACTATAGCGTTCCACTTGAGTCAGCCCTGCCGACAAGGCTACTCTGGGCAAGGCGGCATACAGTGGATTGCCAACCAGGGATTTTCGTCACTGCATTTGCAGTGTCAGCCATCACCCCAGCGGGTGCAAAGGAGTTCATTTGATTACACATGTCAGCCCTCTTGGCTCTATGGATCTGCTCTCCCAACTGGAAGTAGATATGCTGAAGCGCACAGCCAGCAGCGATTTATATCAACTTTTCCGTAACTGCTCGCTCGCCGTGCTCAATTCTGGCAGCCAGACTGACAGCAGCCACGAGCTCCTGTCCCGCTTTGAGAACTTCGATATTAACGTGCTGCGCCGCGAGCGCGGTATCAAGCTTGAACTGATCAATCCCCCCGAAGAGGCCTTTGTTGACGGCCATATTATTCGTTCACTGCAGGCTAACCTGTTTGCCGTGCTGCGCGATATCCTGTTTGTTAACGGCCAGTTAGCCAGTTCCGGCCGGTTACCCTGCGCAGAAGACAACGATTCGGTCATGATTACCAACACCGTGTTTTCTATTCTGCGTAATGCCCGGGCATTACACGTGGGCGAATATCCCAATACCGTTGTCTGTTGGGGCGGCCACTCGATTAACGCGGTGGAATACCAGTACTGTCGTAACGTCGGTACGCAGTTGGGCCTGCGTGAACTGAATATTTGTACCGGCTGTGGCCCGGGCGTGATGGAAGCGCCCATGAAGGGGGCGGCGGTAGGCCATGCACAGCAACGCTACCGCGACAGCCGCTTTATCGGTTTAACCGAGCCGTCGATTATCGCGGCTGAACCGCCTAACCCGCTGGTGAACGAACTGATCATCATGCCGGACATCGAAAAACGTCTGGAAGCCTTTGTACGCATTGCACATGGCATCATTATTTTCCCTGGCGGCGTGGGGACGGCAGAGGAGTTTCTTTACCTGCTGGGCATTCTGATGAATCCGCAAAATGAGCATCAGGTTCTGCCGCTCATTCTGACCGGGCCGAAAGAAAGCGCCGACTATTTCCGTGTGCTGGATGACTTTATTGTCAGCACGCTCGGGGAGCAGGCACGTAAGCATTATCAGATCATTATTGATGATGCCGCCGAGGTGGCCCGCCTGATGAGAAAAGCGATGCCGCAGGTGAAAGAACACCGCCGCGAAACGGGTGATGCCTACAGCTTTAACTGGTCTATCCGCATCGCGCAGGATTTGCAGGTGCCCTTTATGCCAACGCATGAAAATATGGCCAATCTCAATCTCTACACTAACCAGCCGCCGGAAAAACTGGCAGCCGACCTGCGCCGGGCGTTCTCGGGCATTGTGGCAGGTAACGTTAAAGAGATGGGCATCCGTGAGATCCGGGAAAAAGGCCCTTATAAACTGCACGGTGATGCCGACATCATGCACCGCATGGATGAACTGCTACAGGGCTTTGTGGCGCAGCAGCGTATGAAACTGCCAGGTACTGCCTATATCCCGTGCTACGAAATCATTAAGTAAATCAGGAGGCAGCCGCCGGGCTGCCCGTACCTTATGTCACATCACTTACTTATTGTTGATGCACTCAATCTCATTCGCCGCCTTCACGCCGTTCAAGGCTCTCCCTGTGTGGACGGCTGCGTGGCGGCATTGCGCCAGCTTCTCGGCCACACGCGTCCTTCTCACGTTGTGGCCGTGTTTGACGGTGAAGCGCGCCATCAGGGATGGCGGCATCAGCTGCTGCCCGACTATAAAAGCGGTCGCCCGCCCATGCCGGAAGATTTGCAGGCTGAAATGCCCGCTTTGCAGGCGGCGTTTCGGGCCGTGGGCGTGAGCTGCTGGATTGCCGAACAGGATGAAGCCGACGATCTGGCGGCCACGCTGGCGGTAAAAATGGCGCGGGCGGGCCATCAGGCCACTATCGTTTCCACCGACAAAGGCTACTGTCAGCTACTGGCGCCGGACATTCGCATCCGCGATTATTTTCAGAAGCGCTGGCTGGATTTGCCGTTTATTGAAACGGAGTTTGGCGTTGCGCCCACTATGCTGCCCGACTACTGGGGATTATGCGGCATCAGCAGCAGTAAAATCCCGGGTATCGCGGGCATCGGCCCCAAAAGCGCCCGGGAACTGCTGCAGCAGTTTGGCTCACTGGAATCGCTTTACCAACAGTTGGATCAGGTCCCCACCAAATGGCGCAATAAACTGCAGACAGGGCAAGAGATGGCGTTCATCAGCCGCGACGTCGCCCGGCTGAAACAGGATTTGGTGCTGGAAGGAAATCTGAATTTACTGCGTTACAGCGGTGACTAGCATGGTCAACCGATCGGGCACCATCGCGCCCGATCGGTTCGATTAGCGCTCGTCGCGACGGCCACCGACCGCGGCCCAGATACGACGAATATGCACCGTTACTTCTTCACGATCGTGGTAGAGCTGGCGTGCACGAATTTGCGCATTAATGCCATTTTCCGTGAGGCGCTGCTCGATCATGGCCAGATTCTGCGTGACTTCTTCATACCGCTTCTTCATGGGCAGCTTCAGGTTGAAAATGGCCTCACGACACCAGCCATTCACCAGCCAGTCCGCCATCAGATTGGCCACGCGAGCCGGTTTTTCCACCATGTCGCAGACCAGCCAGCTGATATTGGTGCGCGGTGGGCGGAAGCGGAAACCGTCTTCGCGTTCGTGAAAGACCTGTCCGGTATCCATCAGACTCGGTGCCATGGGGCCGTTATCCACGGCGTAGACCATCATGCTGCGCTGTACCAGCTGATACGTCCAGCCGCCAGGGCAGGCGCCCAGATCCACCGCATACATGCCGCTGGCTAACCGCTCATCCCACTCGTCGACGGGCACAAAAACGTGGAAAGCCTCTTCCAGCTTAAGCGTTGAACGGCTTGGCGCATCAGAGGGAAACTTAAGACGCGGAATGCCCATATAAAAGGGGGAATTGTTTTCTGGCAGCGAATAGCCCACGTAACAGGTACCGGGAGCAATAAAGAACACGTGCACGACCGGGCGTTTTGGGCTCTCGTAATTAAGCAGAATTTTGCTCTCACGCAGGCTGGCACGCAGGGGAACGGTAAACTTGCGGCAGAATTTGGTGAGCTCTTTTGCTTCATTGGTGTCAGGCACCTCAACACGCAGCTCGCCGCCTTTCTCGACCACACCGCTCAACATGCCAACGATCGGCGAAATACGATCGTCCTGGGGCAAGTCACGCAGCAGCTCGCCGACAACCAGCATCTGGCGGGCGAAAATCAGGGTTTCAAATGGCAGTTCCCGAATCAGCCTTTCCGCATCGGGCTGCTGATAGCATTCAAACAGCACATAACCGGCCTCTTCTTTTACCCGTGGAAAGCCGTAGACGTTACGCTCTGCGGCTTTCGCACTAATCTCTGCCGCACACTCTTTTTCAAAGCCGGAGCGGCAATACAGTAAAACTTTATTCATGGCGTTCTGCCTTGGTTTTAAGACGCAGTGCGCCAATCAACATCAATAGCCAGCCGACGAGGAAGAATACGCCTCCGACTGGTGTGATAAATACAAAAAACGTTAAATGCGACAGCGCCAGTGAATAGAGGCTGCCGCTAAATAATACGGTTCCCAGCGCCATAGACGCACTGCTCCAGTAAAACCAGATGTTACAGCGATACAGCATTGCCGCACCCAGCCCCAGTACAGCCAGCGTATGGTAAGCCTGATATTCCAGCCCGGTGTGAATCCAGGCCATTTCAGTGGCTCCCAGCGTTTTGTTCAACACGTGAGCACCAAAAGCACCAAATGCCACCAGGAAAAAGCCGCTGATGGCCGCAAAAATAAACATGGCACGTCTGGACATCAATCTATCCTCAAGGTGCGTTTGCAGGTCCCTGCAAAAAAATCAAAAAGTTACTGATCATAACGAAAGCGGAATTTTTCTTGTTCGGTTGCCGCTTTAGCGAGGATCCACTGTCGAAAGGCGGCTATTTTACCCAGTTCTGCCTGGCTGTCATGACAAACCAGATAAAAAGCATTTTTGCTCACTAAAACGTCATTAAACGGACAAATCAACCGCCCCGCTTCGATTTCACTCTGCGCCATAACGTTATTGGCCAATGCCACGCCCTGACCATGAATCGCTGCCTGCAACACCATGGCGCTGTGACTGAAGATGGGCCCCTGTTGAACGTTGATATGCTGAACGCCGAGCTGGCGAATATAGGATTGCCAGTCACGACGCGACGCATCATGCAGCAGAGTAAAGCGAGCAAGATCCATAGGGGTTTTAAGCGGATTTTCCCCGGTCATCAACGCCGGAGAACAGACCGGCAGCAGGTATTCTGCGTAGAGTTTTTCCACCCGTAAGCCAGGCCAGTTGCCCCGACCATAGAAAATCGCCACGTCCACATCGTCAGCCAGTTTCTCCTCATCGCGGTCAACGGCCTGGATACGGACATCGATTCCCGGATAAGCCAGATTAAAGCTGGAGAGGCGCGGCACGAGCCATTGAATGGCAAAACTCGGCAGTAAACTGACCGTGAGCGCGCCTTTGGCACTGCGTGCCTGCAGCTTGCGCGTGGCTTCATTCAGGGCAGAGAAGATTTCTTTAATGTCCAGATAGTAGCTTTGCCCCTCTTCCGTGAGCAAAAGCGAACGATTCCTCCGCCTGAACAGCTTTAATCCCAGAAAATCTTCCAGTGATTTGATCTGATGGCTGACGGCAGCCTGGGTGACGAACAGCTCTTCAGCCGCTTTGGTAAAGCTTAAATGGCGTGCTGCGGCATCGAAAACCCGCAGTGCATTAAGGGGAGGAAGACGTTTTGACATGGTTATCCATAGCCAGCCTGGCAAAAAATACGCGAACTAATACAAAGGCTTTACGTATTAGAATTTATAATCCGAGACATTATAAATTGTCCGTTGATGAAGCTCCAGCAAATACCTATAGTTGCGCTACTTCCTGAGCCGGAACGAAAAGTTTTTAGATTTGTGAGTGAGTTCGCAGATTTTCTGAAAGCTTTTGGCTTGTGGTCGTGATGTTGTGTTTGCAATTTTGATCTGACCTTTACAGATCAAGCTTTTTTAATTCCTGTAGATTTACCCTGTCTGTCCATTGTGATATTGAGTAGCACCGCAAATTGCGGTGCTTTTTTTATGAGCTGATTACTTCATTTCAACCATTTCTTTCACATCTGAACGGTTAATCTGCTGCTCATTGCCATTCGCATCTTTATAGCTGATCATACCGGTGTCAGTATCGACCTTTGGTTTGCCTTCAGCGACGATAGTGCGTCCATCATTGGTATGCATCACGTAGTTGCTTGAACAGGCAGCCAGGGTAAAGGCCATTGTACAAATGGCCAGCATTGCGGCGAGTTTTTTCATCTTCTATCTCCTTGCAGATTGATTGCACCAAACCCCCCGCGTTACGCTGACCAAAGAAACGGTCAAGTGCGATCGACTGTAAGTAGGTCGTCTCGCCATGCGGGTTAAGTTTATACCTTGCAATACTCAGCATAACCCGCTTTTCCAGCTTTGCCAGACAGACAGCCATCTTTCAGCCTGGACCTGAAAATTAACAACCTGTGAGCCACGTATGAGCGCCTTCAACCCTTCTTCATTTCGTCAGCAGTTTCCTGCGCTAAACGATGCCGGTGTCTATCTTGACAGTGCCGCCACCATGCTGAAACCGCAGACGGTGATAGACGCGACGCAGCAATTCTACAGCCTGAGCGCTGGCACCGTTCACCGGAGCCAGTTTGCTGCTGCCCGCCAGTTAACGGAGCAGTACGAACAGGCGCGTGGCATGGTGGCACACTGGCTGAATGCCGCCAGCGATCGCCAGGTCGTATGGACGCGCGGCACCACTGATGCGATAAACCTGGTGGCGCATGGCTGGTTAGCGCCGCGTTTACAGCCTGGCGATGAGATAATTGTCAGTGAGGCAGAACATCATGCGAATCTAGTGCCCTGGCTGATGGTTGCGCAGGCCAGCGGCGCGCGGGTGGTGAAATGGCCGATTGGTGCCGATCGCCTGCCGGATATCTCACTGCTGCCTGCGCTGATTAACAACCGGACCCGGCTGCTGGCGGTCGGGCAGATGTCTAACGTGACCGGCGGCTGTCCCGATCTAGCGCAGGCCATTGCCCTGGCCCACGCAGCAGGCGCAAAAGTCATGGTGGATGGCGCTCAGGGCGTGGTGCATTGCCCACCGGATGTGCAGGCGCTGGATATTGATTTTTATGCTTTTTCCGGCCACAAGCTCTACGGGCCAATGGGCATTGGCGTGCTGTACGGAAAAGCGGAACAGCTGGAAGAGATGGTTCCCTTACAGGGCGGCGGAAAGATGCTAACACAGGTCGATTTTACCGGCTTTACGCCGCAGCCCGTTCCCTGGCGTTTCGAGGCGGGCACACCCAACGTTGCTGGCGTTACCGGGTTAAGCGCCGCGCTCGGCTGGCTGCAGCAGTTGGATATGCGCAAAGCCGAGATGTGGAGCCAGCAGCTTGCCAGCCTGGCCGAGGAGCAACTGGCTGAACTGCCCGGCTTTCGTAGCTTCCGCTGTGGCAGTGCCAGCCTGCTGGCCTTCGACATTCAGGGCATTCATCACAGCGACATCGTGACACTTCTGGCCGAGCACGGTATCGCCCTGCGGGCGGGTCAACATTGCGCTCAGCCATTGATGGCGGCATTGGGCGTTGACGGCACGCTGCGCGTTTCGTTTGCACCTTATAATAATCTTCAGGATGTCGATGCCCTGCTGCGCGCCATGCGCAGCGCCATCGATCTGTTATCGGAGTTTTAATGATGAACGCACCGCTGTTAGCGCCTCACCCGTTCGGCGCTGAAATCACCACGGCTGATTTACAGGCTACCTTCTCCCGCTTTCATCAGTGGGAAGATCGCTACCGGCAGCTGATTTTACTGGGACGGCAGTTACCCGGGTTGCCTGACGCGTTAAAAACAGCGGATATCGAACTGAGCGGCTGCGAAAACCGCGTCTGGTTCGGCAGTCAACTGAGGGAGAAGGGTACTCTGCACTTCTATGGAGACAGCGAAGGTCGTATCGTGCGCGGTCTGCTGGCCGTGTTGCTGACCGCCGTTGAAGGCAAGACGCCAGCTCAGTTGCTGGCGTCCGATCCGCTCGATCTGTTTGAGGCGCTGGGCCTGCGCGCTCAGCTTAGCGCATCACGCAGCAGTGGCCTGAAAGCGCTGGCTGACGCCGTGCGGCAGAGCGCCCAACGGTATCAGGGTTAAGCCTGGCGCGCCGCGCGCGCCAGAAACTTCTTCAGGGCATGGGATACCGCAACAAAGCCGAAGGTGGCCGTCACCATCGTTGCCGCGCCAAACCCGGATTCGCAGTCCATTCTTTTCGGCCCTTCTGCCGTACTGCGTGAGGCGCAAACCGTGCCATCCGCCTGCGGATAAACCAGCGCTTCAGTAGAAAATACGCAGTCGATGCCCAGCTTGCCTTTGCTGTTCTTCACGACACCAAACTGTTTAAGGCGCTCGCGCAGTTTGGCCGCAAGCGGATCCTGGATCGTTTTGGCTAAATCGGTGACCTGAATTTGTGTCGGATCGATCTGGCCGCCTGCGCCACCGGTAGTGACCAGCGGGATCTTGTTGCGCCGACACCAGGCAATCAGCGCGGCTTTGGGCCGCACGCTATCAATGGCATCAATCACGTAATCGATATCGCCCGTCAGCAGGGTCGCCGTGTTTTCCGGCGTAATAAAATCATCAATGCACACCACTTCACAATCAGGATTAATGGCGCGCAGGCGATCCGCCATGACTTCCGTCTTGGCTTTACCCACGTTGCCATGGATCGCATGTATCTGACGATTGGTATTGGTGATGCAGACATCGTCCATATCGATCAGGGTAATCCTGCCGATACCGGTGCGTACCAATGCCTCTGCAGCCCAGGAACCTACGCCACCAATCCCAATGACGCAGAAATGCGCATCCGCAAACCGCTGCAGAGCCTGCTGGCCATAAAGACGTGCCGTGCCACCAAAGCGCTGGTGCCAGGCATCGTTTAACACTTTCATAGTCAAACCTGTTACAGAGTGCGGGCCAGAACGCCCGCCACATCAAAAATTAGTTAGCACCCAACAACAGGGTGCCGTTGTTGCCGCCCTGCGCATTGCTGAACAGCGGCTGACCGGCGCCAGGGGCAGATTTAAGCACCCATACGCGTCCATAATGGTTATAAAAACCGGCAAGATGAGCGGCATCCGGGCCCACGCCCTGATAAATGTCGAAGTGCTGGCCTTTGATGGCACCGCCAACATCCAGCGCCACCATCATTCGCATCTCATATTTACCGTTAAATTTCCCTTTTTCATTTAACTGCGGCACTTCTGCCAGCAACACCGTTCCGGCAGGAATCAGTGAGCGGTCTGATGCCACAGAAGCTTTCGCCACCAGCGGTACAGCGCTGGCACCGCGCACCGGCACATAGTCTTCTGGTTTGAAAAACACAAATGAAGGGTTGGTTTCTAACAGCGCACGCACTTCCTGCGGAGAATGCTCGTCAGCCCACTGGCGAATCGCCTGCATGGACATGTCTTCTCGCTTCACTTCGCCACGATCGATCAGCTCTTTACCGATGCTATGATAGCCCCAGCCGTTTTTTCCGCCATAACCAAAAAAGCGCATTGGACGCCCGTCGCCAAAATCAACGTAGCCGCTCCCCTGTACGTCCATAATAAAGTTATCGATGAGTGAATTACTCCAGGCAATCACATAGCGATCGTCCAACCCACCACTATATATAGAAGCACGGCTTGGCAGCTTTTGTCCGCGCTTACGTGGCGGCATCCGGTAAATGGGATACTGGAACTCACCCTGACGGGTGTAACGTGCCTCAACGACTGGCGTGTAGTACCCGGTGAACTGCACGTTACCGTAATTGTCTGTGCCTTCCATCTGAAACGCGTCCAGACCAAACTGGCGCAGCTGGCGCGTGTCGCCGCCGGCTATCAGCCAGTTTTCTACCGCACTGTAAGTACTGTTGTTGCGGAGAAACAGGCCAGAGGAGGCAGACTGAATCTGCCGGACCTGTTCACCAAAGTCCCGGCCGTTAACCGGGCGGCCTTTAGCATTAGGTTGATTGACCAGCGCAAGGGGCTGATCCAGTTTGCCGTCTTTATATTGCTGACCCCGATCGGTTGGCTTACCGCTACAGCCAGCCAGCAGCGCTAAAAATGCGCCAGTAAGTGCGTACTTCGCCCAACGTCCTTTCATCTTCATCTCTTTTTATAACTGTTCGCCACGCGACGATAGCAAAGCCGTCATCAGAATGAAATCCATCCTGTTTCGTCATAACGGATATCGGCGCAATAAATCACCAAATGGAGGAATCCTTCATCAATTAACAGCAAATTTAGCCTTTTAGGGCAAAAAGGGGTTGCAACAATCATCGTGCGGAGTATAGTGCGCATCCACGGACGCGGGGTGGAGCAGCCTGGTAGCTCGTCGGGCTCATAACCCGAAGGTCGTCGGTTCAAATCCGGCCCCCGCAACCAATTCTTCTGTGATTTTGCTCATACAGAAGAGACAATGTGAAAGTCGCTATGCGCAATCGGACGCGGGGTGGAGCAGCCTGGTAGCTCGTCGGGCTCATAACCCGAAGGTCGTCGGTTCAAATCCGGCCCCCGCAACCACTTTAAACACCTGAAAGGGTGTTTTTTTGTTTCTGAAATTCGCTCAACCGCCAGTGTAGTCACCTCTCCTTCTCTTCCTCTTTTTAAGCTGTTCTCGCGTTTGCCACTCAGACAGAACCCTGTTCAGGCCGCAGCTATTGCTCTTGCCGCTATATTTCTGTTTTGATGATTCATTCGGACATCACAAGGTCTGCTATGAATAACCACAATATTGCTGCACTGACCACTCAGTTTCCGCAGGTCGCGGATTTAATTGCGCTCAATGAAACCACCTGGTTTAATCCCGCCACGACCA
The DNA here is from genome assembly GCF_000710035.2 of Pantoea ananatis LMG 2665. GTDB lineage: Bacteria > Pseudomonadota > Gammaproteobacteria > Enterobacterales > Enterobacteriaceae > Pantoea > Pantoea ananatis. The sequence goes on from NZ_JMJJ01000006.1 coordinate 97,847, forward strand.
CCGTCGCAGAAGCCTTACCCCATGTTGGCCTGACGGCCCAGGATGTTGAAGAGGCGCATGCACGCCTGAAGCGGTTTGCACCTTTTCTGGCACAGGCCTTTCCTGAAACGGCCGCCACGGGAGGAATTATTGAGTCGGAGCTCGTAGCCATACCGGCGATGCAGGCGCGGCTACAAAGGGAATACGGACAACACATTGCGGGTACGCTGCTGTTGAAGAAAGACAGCCACCTGCCAATTTCTGGCTCAATCAAAGCGCGTGGTGGGATTTATGAAGTGCTGACCCATGCCGAGAAACTGGCACTGGATGCAGGTTTACTGACCCGGGAAGAGGATTACAGCAGGCTACTCTCGCCTTCGTTCAGGCAATTTTTTAACCGGTACAGTATTGCCGTGGGCTCAACCGGTAATCTTGGCCTGTCGATTGGCATCATCAGCGCCCGTCTTGGCTTTAAAGTTACCGTGCATATGTCGGCGGACGCCCGCGAATGGAAGAAAGCCAAACTACGCAGTCACGGCGTCACGGTAATTGAGTATCAACAGGATTATGGCGTAGCGGTAGAGCAAGGACGTAAAGCGGCAGAGTCCGACCCGGACTGTTTCTTTATCGACGATGAAAACTCCCGCACCCTGTTTTTAGGTTATGCCGTTGCCGGGCAGCGCCTGAAGGCTCAGTTTGAACAGCAGGGCCGCGTGGTTGACCGCCATCATCCGTTATTTGTGTATTTACCCTGCGGCGTGGGCGGTGGCCCCGGCGGCGTCGCCTTTGGTCTGAAGCTGGCTTTTGGTGAACACGTTCACTGCCTGTTCGCCGAACCCACCCACTCTCCCTGCATGTTGCTGGGCATCTGCACGGGTTTGCACGAGGGTATTTCGGTACAGGACATCGGCATCGACAATATCACGGCAGCCGATGGACTGGCGGTCGGACGCGCTTCCGGCTTCGTTGGCCGATCCATGCAGCGCCTGCTGGACGGGCTCTATACGCTTGACGATCAAAGCCTGTACGACATGCTGAGTTGGCTGGCGCAGGAAGAAGACCTGCGGCTGGAGCCCTCGGCCCTTGCCGGTATGGCTGGCCCCCAGCGCGTCTGCAGTGCCACAGCTTACCTGCAAATGCACGGTTTTACCGCGGCGCAGTTAGGTCAGGCGACACATCTGGTCTGGGCAACGGGCGGCGGAATGGTGCCGGAAGACGAAATGGCCCGCTATCTGGCAAAGGGGCGCTGAGCACCCGGCGGCCTCTGAACAGCAGGCCAACCTGCGCGGCCTGATCCTGAAGCCGCGTGGGATCGCTTTCCGGTCCTGGTGTCTCAGCAGGCCAGGAAAATGCGCCAGCGGCCGTTTTCCTGAGGGTTACTCAGCGATGAGCCAGTGCGACACCGCTTTTAAAATAGGCTTTGATTCCTTCCAGGATCGCCTCTGCCACCTGATGCTGATAGCGCGTGGTGCGCAACTTACGCTCTTCTTCAACATTACTGATAAAGGCCGTCTCCACCAGAATAGAGGGAATATCTGGTGCCTTAAGCACGGCAAAACCGGCCTGATCCACGGTGCGTTTGTGCAGGTGATTGATGCGCCCCATGCGGTGCAGCACTTCTTTACCAAACTTCAGGCTGTCATGGATCGTCTGGCGCTGCACCATATCAAACATGGTGTGATCCAGATAGCGATCTCCACTCATGCTGACGCCACCAATCTGATCGGCTTCGTTCTGGGTTTGCGCCAGGAAACGCGCCGCCGCAGAGGTCGCGCCGCTGGTCGACAGCGCAAACACGGAAGAACCGCGCGCGGCCCGGCTGGTAAATGCATCGGCATGGATAGAGACAAACAGGTCGGCACGTTGCTTGCGTGCTTTAGCAACCCGCACCCGCAGAGGAATAAACACATCCTCGTTGCGGGTCATGTAAGCCTTCATGTTGTGCTCTTTTTCGATCAAGGTTTTCAGCCGACGGCCAATCTTCAGCACGATATCCTTTTCACGTGTTTTATGTTTACCGTGGGCACCAGGATCTTCACCGCCATGCCCGGGATCGATCATGATGATGATCGGGCGATCGCGTCCCGCTTTACCGGGCAGAGGCGCCTGAACGGCCTCATTTTTTTCCAGATCGCCCTGATTGTAATCTTTAAGTAATGCCAGAAGCGGATCATCTTCAACGCTATCCTGGCTGGGATAGAGATCGACCACCAGGCGGTGTTTGATCGTGGACACCGGGTCAAGGCTGAAGATTTTAGGGGACACGTTGCGTTTCAGTTCTAGTACGACGCGCACGGTATTGGCATCAAACTGCCCCACTCTGGCGCTTTTAATAAAAGGATCGTCAACACGCACGTGCTGATTCACGCCCTTAAGGACTGAGTTGAGATGCAAGCCATCGATATCAATGACCAGGCGGTCAGGGTTCGTCAGGGCAAACTGCTTGTACTTAAGCGCGACGTTAGACTCCAGCGTCATACGCGAGTAAGTGGAAGAGGGCCAGATGCGGACCGCTAAAATATGGCTGGTCGCGGCCATACTCACACCGCTGACGCTGAGCAGTAACAGCGCCCCTGTACCTTTTAATAATCGTCTACGTGAAACCAGGGGATTACCTTCCGACATGCCACTCCAGCTGTTATATAGTGTTTAAAAAAACGGCAGCCAAATAAAATGGCGGCGAAAACTTTATCCAATCCTGCAGGCAATGTCACCCCGGAAACCCCAAATAATGCAGGCTGTTAGCGGCTTTGGCACCAAAAAAAACGTAAATTATCGTCAGGATTAGCGCTTGCAAAACGATGGCTAAAGGCATAAAAATACACAAAATACGAATAAACATTCACTGAGGGTTAGCCGTGAAGGAACGTAGTACCGAACTGGTTCAGGGTTTTCGCCACACCGTTCCCTATATCAATGCGCATCGGGATAAGACATTCGTCATCATGCTCGGCGGTGAAGCCATTGAGCATGAGAATTTCTCCAGTATTGTCAATGATATCGGCTTGCTGCATAGCCTCGGTATCCGTCTGGTCGTGGTGTATGGCGCGCGCCCACAGATTGATGCCAGCCTGGCGGCACATCAGCTGGAACCGGCTTACCACAAATATACCCGTGTGACCGATGCTCAGTCGCTGGAACTCGTCAAACAGGCCGCAGGCCGGCTGCAGCTGGATATCACGGCCCGGCTCTCAATGAGCCTGAACAACACACCTTTGCAGGGCGCGCACATTAACGTGGTGAGCGGTAACTTCATTATTGCTCAACCGCTCGGCGTGGATGACGGGGTGGATTACTGCCACAGTGGACGCATTCGTCGTATTGATGAAGAGGCCATTCATCGTCAGTTGGATAACGATGCCATTGTGCTGCTTGGCCCGGTGGCGGTGTCGGTGACGGGTGAAAGCTTTAACCTGACGTCTGAAGAGGTTGCCACCCAGCTCGCCATTAAGCTCAAGGCCGAAAAGATGATTGGCTTCTGTTCTGAACAAGGCGTGATCGATCGTGAAGGCAATATTGTCTCGGAGCTCTTTCCTAACGATGCGCAGGCGCGTATCGATGAAATGGAAAGCGACGGCGATTTTCTTTCAGGCACCGTGCGTTTTTTACGGGGCGCGGTAAAAGCCTGCCGCAGTGGCGTGCGCCGCAGCCATCTCATCAGCTACCAGGAAGACGGTGCGCTGCTGCAGGAGTTGTTCTCGCGCGACGGCATCGGGACGCAGATTGTGATGGAGTCGGCCGAGCAGATCCGCCGTGCCACCATCAACGACATCGGCGGTATTCTGGAGCTGATTCGCCCGCTGGAGCAGCAAGGCATTCTGGTACGTCGCTCACGTGAGCAACTGGAAATGGAGATCGATAAATTCACCATCATCCAGCGCGATAACCTGACCATCGCCTGTGCCGCGCTTTATCCGTTTATGGATGAAAAGATTGGGGAAATGGCCTGCGTCGCAGTGCATCCGGACTATCGCAGTTCATCGCGTGGCGAGTTGCTGCTGCAGCGCGTCGCGCTTCAGGCTCGGCAAATGGGGCTGGAAAAACTGTTCGTGCTGACTACGCGCAGTATTCACTGGTTTCAGGAGCGCGGTTTTACGCCGGTGGATATTGAGTCGCTGCCAGAGAGTAAGAAAGAGATGTACAACTATCAGCGCCGCTCAAAGGTGCTGATGGCGGATTTAACCTGACAGTCACCGGGCGGCAGCCATGCCGCCCTTGCTGTTACGCCTCCCCGGCCGCCCCTAACCTTTCCACCAGCCCGCTTCGCCGCTGCGTTTGCAGCTGTACGGCGCGGTCAAATATTGCACGATCGCTGTAAAGCGTCAGTTGACTGCGCGCACGCGTAATTGCGGTATAAACCAGCTCGCGGGTCAGCACCGGCAGAAACTGGGTCGGCATGACCAGCGCGGTATGGTCAAACTCCGATCCCTGCGACTTGTGTACCGTCATAACCCAGGCGGTTTCATGAGACGGCAAACGGCTGGGCTGAATCGCTTTCACGCTGCCGTCTGGCAACGGAAAAAAGACTCTGAGCTGGCCTTCCTCATCGCGCAGAGTAATACCGATATCGCCGTTAAACAGCCCCAGTGCGCTGTCATTACGGGTGATCATTACCGGCCTTCCCGCATACCAGCGGCTGCCCAACGCAGGACGTCTGATGCGCTGCAGCTGCATCAGGCGTTGCTCAATGCGCTGATTCAGCCCGTGCACGCCAAAGGGCCCTTCACGCAGGGCACACAACAGCTGATAACGGCTGAATGCGTCAATGACCTGCTCTGGCGTAGCCTGATGCTGAACGGCATGCAGATAGTCGCTATAACCCCGCGCTACCTCGTCCAGCATGGCCTGATAAGCGTCGCCGTCATTCAGCGGCTGAAAAGAAACATCCTGGTGTCCGGCGGCAAAAATCGCGCTCATCTGGCGCGCATCGCCCTGGTTCACCGCCCGTGCCAGCTGACCTATTCCAGACTTTTCATCAAAACGATAGCTCTGTCGCAGCAGGCAAATGCTGTCGCGAACGGCTGGCGCGGCCTCAACATCGTCGCCTGTGAGCGTGCAGCCGGTCAGGGCCGTCAGCTGTGCAGCCCGTGACGGGCTAAATCCTGTTTCGCTGCAGCGGCAAATATCCCCCAGCACAGCGCCCGCCTCCACCGAAGCCAGCTGATCGCGATCGCCCAGAAAGACCACGCGCGCATGCTGTGGCAAGGCAGAGATCAGTTTTGCCATCATGCTCAGGTCGACCATTGAGGCCTCATCGACCACCAGCACATCCAGATGCAACAGGTTGCCCGCGTGATAGCGCAGACGCTGCGTGTCCGGTTGTGCACCCAGCAGGCGGTGCAGCGTCGTCGCTTCCGCAGGGAACCGGGCGCGCTCTTCCTCGCTTACGGCCAGTCCCTGTAGAGCTTTACCCAGCGACTCCGTTAAACGGGCCGCGGCTTTGCCCGTGGGCGCCGCCAGCTGTATGCGCAGCGGCACCGTATTCAATCGGATTAGCGCAGCCAGCAGCTTTGCCACCGTGGTGGTTTTACCGGTTCCCGGCCCACCTGAAATCACGGCGGTTTTTCGCGTCAGCGCCACGGCTGCGGCAATCTTTTGCCAGTCGTCAGGACGGCTGCCAAACAGGCTGGTCAGTACCTCGCTGGCCCGGTGCGCATCAAATGTTCCTTCGTCGGGCTGCAACGAAAAAAAGCGCGCAACCTGCCCTTCGCTCTGCCACAAGCGATGCAGATACAAACGCTCATGGCTCAGCACCAGCGGCGTAACGGCACTGCCATCACTGATTGCTGACCAGCCCGCCAGTGCAGCATGCACATCGTCCGGCGCGCCTGCGGCCTGCCACAGTGCCTGGGCCAGCGCCGGCTGACGCCCCGCAAAGAGTCCGGCCTCGCTCAGATTAGCCAGCGGCAGACAGACGTGACCTTCTCCGGCATCGGCACTGACGCAGGCCGCTGCCAGCAGCAGAAAAGGCTGGGCGTCGTCCGCAATCAAGCGGGCAAACTGTATATCCAGAGGACGCAGTAAACGCTTTTCGACTGCCTGGAGCAGTAAGGCGTTTATATCACTCATAACATTTCCTCTGTATTGCCAAACAGCCTGTCCATTTCATCAATAAACGCCGGGTCGGGTCGGGTGGCGAAAATGCCGTTGTCGGCCGGGCTGCCATCGACGCCACGCAGAAACAGGTAAAAGACGCCGCCGAAATGCTGTTGGTAGTCATAGCCTGCCAGACGGTGCTGGAGATAACGGTGCAGCGCCAGGGTATACAGCTGGTATTGCAGATCGTAGCGGTGGTCGATCATCGCCTGCTCCATCGCCTCGGGCGTGTATGCGGCATGACTTTCCCCCAGCCAGTTCGATTTATAATCCAGCAGATAGTATTTTCCCTGCCAGCGGAACACCAAATCAATGAACCCTTTCAACATGCCTTTCACCTGGCGGAAATCCAGTGCCGGACCGCGCTGCGACAGCGGATCGTACCGGCGTACCAGCGCATCCAGATTGGTCGCGGTCAGCAGGTTATTGATCGGGAGATAAAATTCCATTTCAATCAGCCGGTCGCGGCTGTTAATACTGGCCAGCGTTACGCCTTCCTTGTTAAGCGGCGTTGTCAGGACGCGCGCAATCCACTGCTGAATGACCGGGAGCCAACTGAGTGAATACCCGTTTTGCTGGAGCTGATCTTCCAGCCACAGCGCCTCTGGCGGTTCGGTGAAATCGATTGATTCAAACAATCCGTGGAGAAACGTCCCGGGTGCCGCACCGCGCGGAAAATGGTGCGGCGTCAACAGGGTATCCTCTTCGTCTGCCGTTTCGCCTGCGGCGTCGATATCAAATTTAGGCAAGGCGTCCAGCAGCGGTGAGCTACCGTGCTGCTGCAAACCCGAATAACTGGTGACGCGCCAGCTGTCGGCCAGCGCTCGCGTCATTTCCCGACTGCTCAGCGCATCGTTGCTGACCAGGCCTTCATGCCAGATCGCCCCGGGCTGGAGCGCGCTGCTGATAACCTCAATTCCCGCGCCCTCAAGCGCCTGCAGATGCTGACTGAGCTGCGCGGCATCGGCGATTTCGCCGCGCTGCACCAGATAACCGAGCGCGCTTTTGTGCAAGTCGCTTTCACCCGCTTTTTTACGCGCGCCCTTAATCAGCGGTGCAATGCCTACGCTGCAGTGGTGAACCGAACGGGTCAGTGCCACGTAGAGCAGGCGTAAATCCTCTGCCAGGCGCTCCTCTTCTGCCAGCGTCAGGCTGTACTCATCCCCCTGCACGTCCAGCATCGCAGCAAAGCTTTCACGATCGTGATACAGCGCACTGGCGGCCTCGCGGAATCCGGCGGCAAAGGGCAGCCAGACCAGGGGATACTGCAGTCCTTTCGATTTATGAATGGTGACGATTTGCACCAGATGACGATCGCTTTCAAGACGCAGTTGCTGACTGGCGGCCTGGCTATCGGGGCGGGCAATTTGCTGTGCCAGAAAACGCACCAGCGCATGGGTGCTGTCGAGCTGAACCGCCGCTTCCTGCAGGAGTTCACCCAGGTGCATCAGATCGGTTAAGCGCCGTTCGCCATTGTCTGATGCCAGCATATTTTCGGCCAGTTGCCGCGTGATCATCACGTCGCGCAGCATGGGTAAAACGCCGCGCTGATGCCAGATTTGCTGCCAGCTGACAAACTGCTCCACCAGTGCATCCCAGTGGCGTTCGTTCTGCGCCAGCGCGTCCAGTTCGGCGGCATCAATAGCAAAGATGGACGTCGCCAGCGCGCTGCGCAGCAATCGCTCCTGTTCAGGTGACTGAACCGCCTGCAGGAGCCATAACAGTTCGCGCGCTTCCGGCGTGGTGTAAACGCTGTCGCGGCTGGAAAGATAAACGGAGGGAATCGACAGGCTGTTTAGTGCATCGCGGATCAGGCTGGCCTCGTTACGGCTGCGCACCAGCACGGTAATGTCCGATGCCTTAACCGGCTGCAGGGCATCGCCTTTGCCAATCAGCGCCTGCCCCTGCTGTCCGGCTACCAGCCAGCGGCTGATATCCGCGGCACACTGCTGCGCCATAAATTGTTGGTAATCACTCACTCCCACACCTTCACCCGGCTGAAGCCAGAAGCGCAGCGCGGGCTGCGGTTGCTGCTGATAAATCAGCTTCAGAGCCTGATTAGGCGCAGCCGGACTGACCGGGAGAAAAGGAATGGAAGAGAACAGAAACGGCGAATCAACCTGTGAAAACAGCCGGTTAACGCTGTCCACCATGCCAGGCGAGGAGCGCCAGTTAGTATCTAATGTGTAGTGAGCACTAACTTCACTACGGGCGCGCAGATAGGTAAAGATATCCGCACCGCGGAAGGCATAAATCGCCTGCTTGGGGTCACCAATGAGTAGCAGGGCCAGCTCTGGCTGATGCAGATACAGCGTACGAAAGATACGATACTGCTGCGGATCGGTATCCTGGAATTCATCAATCAGCGCGACCGGGAAGCGCCCGCGAATCGTTTCCGCCAGTAGTGCCCCGCCCGGCTGTTGAAGCGCCTCATCCAGACGGCTCAACAGGTCATCAAAGCCCAGTAGTGCGCGCTGACGCTTTTCGCGCTGGACCGCCTCGCGGACCTCGGTCAGGGCCTGCCAGATAATGACGTCTCGCAACGTCAGCGGTTCGGCCAGAAAGCGATCTACCGCATCAAACAATGCATGCTGCGGTGCCTCGCCCTTTTTGGTCTTCTCGTGCAGCACCTGCTGTCCAAAGCGCTCCAGATCTTTGGGCAGTTGATAATCAAGCGTTTCGCTCTGTGCCCACTGGGTGACTTTAGCCACCCAGTTAGGTAAGTGCTTACTGCTATAACTGCGCTTATCAACACCAGACGCGCTAATGAGCCCTTCCACATCGGCGCTGGCAGCCTGCCACTGCTGCTTAAGGGCGTTAATTCGCTCAAGATTGGCCGCATGGCGGGAGGCCAGCGTTTCCTCTGGGCGAGGTGGGCGCCTGAGCGTCGGTGACTCCCCCTGCAGCCAGGGCCGCAGCGTGGTCAGTAAACTGTCCGGTCCGCTCCACTCCGCCGCAATGACTCTGGCCACATCCAGCGACAGGGGATAACACTGGCGACGCCAGAAATCGGCCGTGGCCTGTCGGAGCAGCGTTTGTTCGTTTTCAATCAGCTCCTGCTCGAACAGCATGCCCGATTCAAAAGCGTTCAGGTTAAGCATGCGCTGACAAAAGCCGTGGATGGTAAAAATTGCCGCCTCATCCATTTGTCGCTCGGCCGCCAGCAGTTGTGACGCGGCCTGGGGCAGGTCTGGGATCTGCTCCATCAGCTGTTGGTGCATGGGGTTATGGCTTTTACCACGCACGCAGGCCAGACGTAGCTGATGGATATTGTCACGGATACGACCGCGCAGTTCAGCCGTAGCGGCTTCGGTAAAGGTCACCACCAGAATCTCTTCGACGGACAGCGGCCTGCGCCAGGCGTTCTCGCCGCCCAGCCCTAATAGCAGACGTAAATAGAGCAGGCCAATCGTAAAGGTTTTACCGGTCCCCGCTGACGCCTCAATTAACCGTTCACCGTTCAGCGGCAGCGTTAACGGGTTAAGCGACTCGGGTCTTGACTGCATCATTGGGTTTCACTCTTTACCGGCAGCGACTGCTGCAGTTTGGCGATTTCCTGCCAGGTTCTCCAGCCAGGCAGCGGGGCAAATTCGATTTTACGCTCGCCGCTTCCGGCGATCTGCGACGTCATGGCCATGCCTTTTTTCTGCATCACGGCCTGATGAAAGAAATCGGCCAGGCCGGCAGGCGTAAGCAGCTGGATCTGCTCCATGAGCTTTTGCCGGGTATCGAAATCGTTGTTCTGGCGATCGAAATCGCGGCTGAAACGATCGGCTTCTTCGTTCAGCGTTTGTGGACGCTGTCTGAGATCGTTGAGCATCGCCTGCTGATACTGCGTAAAATCGGCCTGGCTCATCGTACGCAGACGCTGCTCAGCCTGGGGATAAAATGCCTGATAGCGCTGCATTAGATAGGCGGGCTGCTTGCTGTTACTCTGCAACAGAAAACCAATTCCCCACTGACGTCCCACCGGCATCCGGAAGGCAAAGACGGCATAGCCCAGTTGCTCTTCCGTCCGTAGCTGATTGTAAAACCATGGCTGCACGATCTGGCTGAGCATCGCGCTGTTGGCCATGCTCTGGTATTCGTCATAGCCTAAAGGAATATAGAGCGCGGCCAGCGCAGAGTCGGTACTGCTGCCGTGCTGCTCCAGATTCGCCTTTAACGGCTTTTCAACGCTGAGGTAGTTGCTGTGCCAGTAGTGAGTCCCTTTGCACTGCATCTGCTGTTTCAGATCGCGCCCCAACTGCGTGACGCTGTCGGCGCTCAGGTTGCCAACCGCCATCATCTCCGGCGTGGCATTTTTTAATAACGCATCGCGGTAAGCCACCACCTCATCCAGCGTAATGCCGCTCACCAGTTTGCGGCGTGTTTCTCGCTGAGTATAAGGCAGCTGCGACAGGAGCTGCATTGGCTGAATAGCCTGCTCAAAGGCTTTGCCTTTTTCGGCCGCGTCCAGTCGCTCCAGGTACCAGGATTTAGCCTGCTCCAGCTGCGACTCACTGGGCTGGAAGGTGCGATAACGATCCACCAGCTGTTTAAGCAAGGCGGGCAGACGTTGCGTAAAGCCACTGGCGTTAAAGACCAGACCATCGTTCTCACTGGTCGAAAAGCTGATACCGCCAATGGAGGCCTGTGAGCTCAACTCATCCAGCGCCAGGCTGGCCAGATAGTCATTCAGACCAAACAGCACCTGCTGGCGCGCATCGCTGATGGCCTGCTGGTTTCGCAACGCCACGGTAATGCTGGCTTTGGGCTCATTCGCATAGAACTGGCTTGGCATCCAGTAAATGCGCATCCCGAAATCGTTATCCAGCTTTACCGGATGGCGATAGGCCTTCTCTGCGGCAGAAACCAGCGTAAAATCATCGGGAATATAGGGATTCAGCACCGGCATCGCGAGCTGAATCTCGCGCCCGCGCTGCTGCCACTGCGTAAACGTCTGAGCGGTAATTTTATCTACCTGATAAGGCGCATTGACGAAATAGGCTAGCCTGTTGTGCGGCTCCTGCGGGCTGATATACCAGATGCGCGCCTTCTGCGGCGTCATCTCTTCCAGACGGGCCTGAATTGCCCCGGCATCGTAGCGGTCGGCAAGATAAGGGGCATCCAGCGTATGCTCTACCGGTACCCGTAGCATCGTATCGGCCAGCCACTCGATGTAGTCCATGTTGCGGGTAATGGAGGGATAACGGAAATCCAGCGCCAGAACATGTGAAACTTCGTCGAAGTAGCGACGATCGATGCCTTTTTCGCGCAGCATGGCAATGTAGCTAAAGACGGCCGCCACGACGTCGTCGCGCTGGGCGAGGCCTTTATCGGTGAGTGAGACGCTGATCGTAAAGATGCCGCTGTTGCGCTCGGTAACCGGATCGGCTCCGGCGCTGACGCCATCGGCCAGCCCCTGTTTTTGCAGCCAGTCAGCCAGCGTATTGGGGCTACGGTTGCCAATTAAATAGCCGATGAGCGTGTCCGTTTTACTACGGAAGCGATCGCTGTTATTCGGAATGCGGAACTCAATTTTGAGCTGTTTACGGGGTTGTGCAGGCACATAATGAATAAGAATACCCTGCTGCGCCTCGGTGACAACAGGCTCGTTAATCATCGGAACGCTGGCATTGTGGTTAGCCACGCGACCAAAGGTGTCTGCCGCAATGGCGGCCATCTGCGCCAGGGACTGGTTGCTGTAGATAACGGCCTTCATCAGGTTGGCAGAATAGTGGCTGTGGTAAAAGTCCAGCAGCGCCTGATGCAGGTTACTGTCGGGTTTATCTCGCAGGGTTTCAAGATTGCCCCCATAGAAGTGCGCTGCCGGATGGGCCGGATTGATCGTCTCGGCCCCCACCTGCCCCATGCGCAAAGCGTCGCGGGCGCGCGCCATTGTCAGCTCAGCATTGACCGCATGACGTTCCCGATCGGCATTGACCGGATCCAGTAACGGTGCCGCAATGGCGTCGGCCAGGCGATCGACGGCAGGCGCAAGGGCATCGTTTTCCACTTCAAGGTAAAAAGCGGTGCGGTAGGACGCCGTGCTGGCATTGTGGCTGCCACCATGCTTTTTGAGGAAGTCCGCCAGGCTGTCAGGTTCCGGATAACGCGTTGAGCCCATCAGCACCATGTGCTCAAGATAATGTGCCAGGCCAGCCTGTTGCGCAGGATCGTCCAGTGAACCAATCGGCAGGGTTAAAGCCGCCAGCGATTTAGGAGCATCCTTGTCTGACACCAGCAGCACGGTCATGCCATTATCCAGCGTAATAGCCTGATACTGACGCGGATCCTGTTCGCTTTTACCGATGGTACTGTTAACGGGCTGCCAGCCCTGGCCCGTTTCGGCCTGAACCGTAAACGCCACCAGGCTGAACAGAATGGCCAGGATCAAGCGTGCATGTGTGCGCATGTAAACCTCTTACGTTACCCAAAAGCCGCCTTGCCAGCGCATTGGCGGCTGAAAATACAACAAACGTTCGTTGGTGTTCTCATCACCTGCAAAGGTGTGACTTACCGATCGTCCTGATGGGCCTGCAGCACCGGTGAGTACCAGCACGCCGCCGCCTCGGTTATGCGCTGTAGCTGGGATTCGTCCAGTACTCTGCACAGCCGCTGCAAATAGGGATCGCTTCCCTCGCCCTCCTGCTGATAACCCCCCACCCAGGCCGCCAGCAAATTGTTGCGGGCTTTGAGCTGCGTGGCCTCATCACTGAGGAACTGATGGCTTTTCTTATCAAAACAGGTGCTGATCCAGGCGCCCCCGCTTTTAGTCAGGAGCATCAAGGGTTCGCGCATTCCTTGCAGATAACCTTGCATGTAGCGCGCTAACTGGGCCGTGGCGTCATCCGGCGCAACGGCGTGGAAGCACCAGTAGCTCTGCTGGCGGCCAAACATGCGGCTTCTGCCGTTACCGCCCAGTGAACAATAAACTAAATGTTCGAGCCACAGTAATAAACCATCATTGATATTCAGCACGCCTGGCCGCCAGCGCAGTAGCCCGTCACTCTGCACCTGAGTCAGCCAGCCGGACAGGCTGACGCCGTCCAGATCCAGATTGATTTCCCAGCTTTCCCCTTCGCTACGTTGAGAGGTGACGTCTGCCGCCACCTCCTGCATCTCTTCACGCTGAGCCTGCCAGAACAGTTCACCAAACGCGCCGTAAGGTAAGTTTCCGGCAGCGCGGTGATGGGCATAAAGACGATCGGTGTCCTCGCCTGTTACCAGTGCATTCAGCAGTTGGGCATTAATCTGGTAACGCTCCAGGCTATCCAGCGCAAAGGGTTCGCTGTCGGGGAGTTCATTTTCTTCAAGCCAGAAACTCACGCCCAGGCGTTGCTGAAACCAGGCCCGCACGGGATGACGCCAGAATCGCAGGAACTGTTCAAGGGCTAATGTCTCTACGGGCGGCGTGAGCAGGGGCTGAACGAAATCGGGCTGGGGCTGACCCGTACCCCGCGCGGCGGGAAGCCATTCGCGGGCAAAACTGTGGGCTGCCGACGCGGGCTGAAAGTTCTCGGGCGCGAACGGCATCCGGCTGTGCAAGTGTTCCAGATGCGACCTGACCCGGCGCGCGCTCTCGTCCAGATCCTGGTCTTCATCGCCTGGCAGATAAAAACTTTGCCCAATATATTCCAGTAATTCTGTGACCAGCACGGACGGATAACGTTCGGTATTGTCCTGTATCGCGCGTCCGATATAGCTGATATAGAGCTGTTGCTGCGCGGAGATCAGGGCCTCCAGAAACAGGTAACGGTCGTCATCACGGCGGCTACGGTCCCCTTTACGCGACTGCTGTTGCATCAGGTCAAATCCCAGCGGCGCCAGGGTACGCGGATAAACGCCATCGTTCATCCCCAGTAAACACACGACGCTAAACGGGATGGAACGCATTGGCATCAGGGTACAAAAGTTGATTTGTCCGGCGAGAAAACGCTGACTGATACGCTGCTGGTCCAGTCGGCCGCGCAGATCGTCGCGCAGCAACACCACCGGAATGGGCTCATCGAAGCGTGCGTCCATGCCGTATTCAATCAACGCCTTCCACTGCTCTTCCACCAGCAGCAGTGCAGCTTCAGTTTCGGGATCGGCCGTAAAGAATGCATTGAGCAGCTCGCGGCACAAAGGCAGCCACGCTTCCAGCGGGCGCGGTTCGGACAGCACCTGACGCCAGTGGTTGAGCCGCGACAGCAGCTCAGCCAGATGACCTGCCAGTTCGGCCACCAGTCCACTTGACTCATCGTAGGGCAGGATGCCCTGCCAGTCGCCATGCTGGCTTTCCATCGCATAGCCAAGCAGCATGCGTTGCAGCCCAAAGCGCCAGGTATGCTGACCGGTAACCGGCAGGGCCAGTGCCTCAACGCTGGCATCATCCAGCCCCCAGCGTACGCCCGATTCGCTCACCCAGCGCCGCAGTAAACGCAGCCCGCTTTCGTCAATCGAGAAGTGGTTCGCTAAGGCGGGCACGTCCAGCAGCGCCAGCACATCTTCGGAGACGAAACGGCTGTCGGGCAGCGCCAGTAAATGCAGAAAAGCCACAATCGCTGGATGCGCCTGACTGGCACGGCGGTCAGAGATGGCAAACGGCAGATAACGTTCGGCCGGAGCATTAGCAAACACGGCCTGAATAAAGGGCGCATAGGCGTCAATGTCGGCGACCATGACAATGATATCGCGTGCTTTTAGCCCGGGATCCGCCTCCATCCGCGCCAGTAAATGATCCTGCAACACTTCCACTTCGCGTTGGGCACTGTGACAAACCTGTATGGCGATGGATCGATCCGCTGGATCCAGACAACGCTTTTGCCCACTGTAGGCCAGTTCGTCGGCCGTCAGACCGATCACGGCCTTGTCCTGCAGATTGAGAAGATCGTGCTGCATGCTGTGCAGCAGGTTGTCTTCCTCTACATCGACAAAGGCGTCAATTTCGCTGTTAAGATCCATCTGGCTGAGCAGGTAAAGGTTATCGCGCCCCAGCTTGCCCCAGGAGGCCAGGAGCGGGTTCGTGAGCTGCTGCTCGCCTTCGTCACTGAACAGCGCAGGCGCACGCGCCACATCGCTAAACAATCCACGATACTCCTCCCGATCGTGGCGGCGACGCTGACGGCTTTGTAACTTCGCCAGAAAAGCATAATCCTGAATGTCGCCCCAGTAGTCGCGGCAGGGATTCGTGAACAGCAGATAGATATCGATATGTCGCCCCAGCGCCTGTAACGCCTGAAGATAGACCGGCGGAAGCGCTGATATGCCGCAAATAAAAACCCGTTCGGGCAGGTTGGCTGGTGGGGTCTGCGTCTGCTCCAGCGTATGGATAAAGCGCGCATAGAGGTTGGCACGGTGCCATTTAGGCTGGCCCAGTTCCTCGGTGTAATTCACTAAGTCACGCCATAGCGCCGCCTGCCAAATCTGGGCATCGCCCAGGCCGTCGATGTGCTGACCCCGCTCCCAACTGTTCAGCCAGTCGGCGCGATAAACCAGATACTGGTCAAACAGGTCAGCGACGCGGGCACTGAGCTGAAACAGTTTGCGCTTGTCACCATCATCGCTCAGGTAATGGCGCAGTGAGGCAAACTCATCCTGTAGCAGCAGCGAGGGTAAACGGTGCATCAGCTTCCAGCTCATGCTGGCTTTGCTAAAAGCGCTTTCGACCGGAATGTCCGGCAGTACGCGAACAAACATTTCCCAGATAAAACTGGCCGGTAGCGGAAATTCAATATTCGCCGCAATGCCAAAGGTGTGCGCCAGCTCCATCTGTAACCATTGCGCCATGCCCGGACTTTGTACCAGCACCATTTCTGAGGCAAAAGGATCGTCAAGCGGATCCAGTTTAATCACTCTGGCTGCCAGGCTTTTGAGCAGATCAAGCTGATTAGAGTGATAAACGTGAAACATGAAAACTCCTGTGGAAAATCAAAACGGCATAGCGACCTCAGAGGATACTCACTCTACCGCGTATCGCATTTCAAGCCTACCAAAAGGCGGGTAAGCATAATGCCCTAACCGCTTAACAGGTTAAACGCATCAGGCTGGCGTGACGTTGATGCGGCCCGCTCACCTCGGCTTTTTCCAGCGCACAGCCTCCCGGACCTTGTGTTTTCTCGAAACGGGATTGCCAGCCTGGCACCTCGTGGCCAAGCAGTCGCTGCTCTGCAACGCGCCAGGCTTCTCGTTGCTGCCACTGCTGACTGAAACCCAGCGTCAACACGCGGTGATACTGAAGCAGAGCGCTGGTGCTCACAGCCATCAGTAGCAGGGCAAACAGGGCTTCCGGCAGGCTGAACCCACGCGCGTCAGAAACATTGCTCTGACGCGGCCAGCGGGCAGTAGTCAATCCAGCCCTGCGGCAAAGGATGAATGGTGCTGCCCTGCACCCGTACCCAGCGCCACAGGGCCATCTCGCCAGTGCGGTCTTCACCTTTAAGTAATCCTTTGTCATCTGCGGTTCTTTGCAGACAGCTCTGCCAGCCATACCGGTTCTCCTGTTGGCAGAATAACGGCGGCTGCTCGGGCCACTGTAAGGTCAGCCCCCACTGCAGCGCCGACTGCGCCTGCCAGAATCCCTGAATGAAACGCTGCTCATCGGCAACCCCGCGCATCCCCTGCGTCAGCATGTCGCGGCTGGCGTGCAGCGTTATGCCGCCTGTCAGCATGATGATTAACACCATCCCCAGCGCGCTGTTGCCCTGCGCCTTCACAAATTCATGCCCTCTACCCAGCGCACCACTGTTTCCTCCTGCTGACCCGTTCGCCCCTGCAGCATTATCCTGACCCGCTGGCCTTCCCGCTGCAGTTCAAAGGCTTCCACAGAGAGAAACGCGGGGTCGGACAAGCGCTCCCAGCCACTGCCATTGCAGTTATCCACACCGCGCTGCATCTCCAGCTGCTTTTGCCGCAGCCGGTAGCCGTAATAGTCGCTTTCACCATGGCTGATATCTTCCCAGCGACCGCTGCTGTTCTCATCAAAGCGGATAAGCAGGCAGCTCCCGGTTATTGTTAATCCTTCACGGCCACATTCTCCCTGGCAATAGCCTGCCCGTCGCACGGCTTTTTCCAGTGTAGACAACATCTGCTGCAGCTCCGTTTGCAATTGCACCCGCTGTTGCAGACGGAGATTTTCCCCCAACAGCAGCGGCATAAAGCGCCCTGCGCCCACCATCAGTACCGCACTGATGGCCATCGCAATCAGCATTTCCAGCAGGCTAAATCCGGCCACTTTCATTCGCAGCCTGCTTCCTCTGAGGAGCACAGGCGAATCCGCGCCCGTGACGAGATGATCAGCCGGATTCGTCCCGCTGGATTGACCAGCTCAATGCTGCCCGCTCTGGCCACGTTGCGCCGTCCGTAAAAGCCTGGCTCACCGCGTAGCGGCTGCAAGGTCACGCCCGTGTGCGGCGCAATAAAATGCAGGCGTCGGGCGGGATCACAGCCGTTTACCGGCGCATCGCCAACACCTAAGCACCAGGGCTGCATGGTTCGCGCCCATAACACAAAGTCGCGGTTTTGCCAGTTGGCCTGCGCCCGTACGCTGAGCAAAAAAAATTGCAGCTGGCGAGCGCTGTCACGCAGTTGCTGACGCTGCTGCCAGCGCTGCCAGCCCTGCGTGGCAAACGCGCTGAGAATGCCGACAATCACCATGACAAACAGTAGCTCTGCCAGCGTAAACCCTTTTGATGTTGGTCTTTTCATGGCAACAGCGTGCGATCTGGCGGGCGGGATGGCAATGTGTAAAAGCGGGAACGGGAAGCGGCGCTGCAGACTATTTCAGCTGCATGCCGTGTTTGAAGCATCGTTTGAGATCATCGCCGCAAAGCGCCGGGCGGAAAGATAAAAAAAGCCCCGGTATGCAAAGTCATACCGGGGCTTAGTATCAGGAAACCGTCAGACGGCAACCGGGGCTTTAATCGCCGGATGCGGATCGTAACCTTCAATCTCGAAATCGTCGAAGCGATAATCGAACAACGAAGCAGGTTTGCGCTTGATGACAAGCGTCGGCAGCGGTCGCGGCTCACGTGTCAGCTGCAGACGGGCCTGCTCCAGATGGTTGCTGTAAAGGTGCGTATCGCCCCCGGTCCAGACAAAATCACCCACGTCCAGATCGCACTGCTGTGCCACCATATGCACCAGCAACGCATAGCTGGCGATATTAAACGGCAGCCCCAGGAAGATATCGCAAGAACGCTGATAAAGCTGACAGGAGAGTTTACCGTCCGCAACATAGAACTGGAAAAACGCATGGCACGGTGCCAGCGCCATCTCATCCAGCTCGCCGACGTTCCAGGCTGACACAATAATGCGGCGGGAATCCGGATCGCGTTTCAGTTGTTCAATCACCTTGGTGATTTGATCAATTTCCTGACCGCTTGCCGTGCCCCAGCTGCGCCACTGCTTGCCGTAGACTGGCCCAAGATTACCCTGCTCGTCCGCCCACTCATCCCAGATTGAGACGTTGTTTTCTTTCAGGTAACCGATATTGGTATCGCCTTGCAGAAACCACAGCAGTTCATGAATGATGGAGCGCAGGTGGCACTTTTTTGTGGTGACCAGCGGAAAACCATCCTGCAGATTAAAACGCATCTGGTGACCAAAAATTGAAAGCGTGCCTGTACCGGTACGGTCAGATTTTGGTGTGCCTTCGTTCAGCACGTAGCGCATTAAGTCCAGATACTGTTTCATTTTTCCTCGTGAAGTTGTTGCTGCGGGCGACGGCGATAAGCCCAAATCATCATAATCACACCGGCAATAATCATTGGGATCGACAGGAGTTGCCCCATGCTCAGTCCACCGGTGAGCAAACCAAGCTGTGCGTCTGGCTGACGGAAGAATTCAACAATAATGCGGAATGTGCCGTAGCCAATCAGGAACAGGCCAGAGACGCTGCCCATCGGGCGAGGTTTACGAATAAACAGGTTCAGGATAATGAACAGCACGATGCCTTCAAGAAACAGCTCGTACAGCTGTGAAGGATGACGCGGCAGTACGCCATAGGTGTTCAGTAAGGCCTGATATTGTGGGTTGTTGGCCGCCAGCGCGATATCTTCGCTGCGCGAGCCGGGGAACAGCATGGCGAAACGGAAATTGGGATCGACGCGGCCCCAGAGTTCACCATTGATAAAATTACCCAGGCGACCAGCGCCCAGGCCAAAC
The DNA here is from genome assembly GCF_000710035.2 of Pantoea ananatis LMG 2665. Lineage (GTDB taxonomy): Bacteria > Pseudomonadota > Gammaproteobacteria > Enterobacterales > Enterobacteriaceae > Pantoea > Pantoea ananatis. Next base: position 117,050 of record NZ_JMJJ01000006.1, read on the forward strand.
GGAATAAGCGGCGCAATAAAATCAGAGACCTGAAAGAAATTACGTTTGGTGCGACGCGCAAATATCAGCATCACCAGGATCACGCCAATCAGCCCGCCGTGGAATGACATACCGCCATCCCAGACTTTAAACAGGTAAAGCGGATTATCGAGAAACAGCGGCAGGTTATAAAACAGCACATAACCAATTCGACCACCCAGGAAAACGCCCAGGAAGCCCGCGTAAAGCAGGTTCTCTACTTCCTCTTTTTTCCAGCCGCTGCCTGGCTTGTTGGCCCGACGCACCGCCAGCCACATGGCGAAAACAAACCCCACCAGATACATCAATCCGTACCAGTGAAGCGAAAGCGGTCCGATCGAGAAGATTACCGGATCGAACTGCGGAAATGCGATATAGCCGTTATTCATCATTCACCGTTTATTTTCAGCCCTGAAAAGGGGACGTGATGCACATAAATTAGGGCTGGGCATGATAGCACAGCCAGTTTTCTGAGTAGCCGCAGAAATGTAACCTGGGTTAACGACCGCCGCGAATCAGGCCGCCCAGGCCGCGCTCTTCCATAAACGCCGAGACCAGCTGACGCACATCTGACGCTGAATAGGCTTTGAGCGCCTGGGTGCTGAGTTTCTGGACTTCTTCGTAATCCAGATGACGCAGCAGATATTTCACGCGTGAGACATTCTTGCCGTTCATGCTGAGATGGTGATATCCCATCCCTATCAATAGCGCCACACACATCGGATCGCCCGCCATTTCACCACATAAGCATAATTCCAGATTCGCCAAATGGGCTTCAATGGAAATTGCCTGTAGCGCCCGCAGCATAGCCGGATGCAGCGAATCATACAGGTTCGCCACGCGGGTATTGTTACGATCTACCGCCAGTAAATACTGCGTCAGGTCATTGGTTCCGACAGAGACGAAATCGACGCGCGACGCCAGGTGCGGGATCATAAACAGCATAGAAGGCACTTCAATCATAATCCCGATGCGCGGCGTCGGAATGGTATAGCCGAGCATCTCTTCCACTTCTGTCCCGGCACGCTGAATGAGCCGCCTGGCTTCGTCGATCTCATCGATATGGCTGATCATCGGCAACAAAATGCTCAAATTGCCTGACGCGGCGTTAGCACGCAGCATGGCGCGCACCTGCACCATAAAAATCTCGGGTTGGTCGAGCGTGAGACGAATGCCCCGCCAGCCAAGGCAAGGATTCTCTTCACTGATTGGCATGTAAGGCAGCTGCTTATCTGCCCCGATATCCAGCGTGCGCAGCGTCACCGGCTTTTCGTGGAACAGCTGCAGCATGCCCTGATACTGAGCAACCTGCTCTTCTTCCGATGGAAAACCGCTTTGCAGCATAAAGGGAATTTCAGTGCGGTAAAGGCCAATGCCGTCAACCCAGCTGCCCAGCGTTTGCTCATGCTCCGGGCTCAGCCCCGCGTTCAGCATAACCTGTATACGTTGACCGCTACGCAGCTCGCCCGGCCTGTCCACGCCGCCTTCAGCCATTTTGCTGAGGGCATTTTCTTCACTGATTAGCCGCTGGTACTCCTGCACCAGAACCGGTTCAGGATCGATCAGCAGTTCACCGCGATAGCCATCGACAATCAGCAAACGTTTGTTTAACTGACTGGGTTGAATGTCCGCGCCCATGACGGTCGGAATGCCCATCGCCCGGGTCAAAATGGCCGCATGGGAGTTCGCCGCGCCGTCGCGTACCACAATCCCTGCCAGCCGCTCGTGCGGAATTTCCGCCAGCGTTGTGGCGGTGAGTTCGTCTGCCACCAGCACGAAACGCTCAGGCCAGGCGTTCACGCCCACCAGAGAATCATCGAGATGGAACAGCAAACGTTGACCCAACACCCGCAGATCGCCGGCGCGCTCTTTCAGATAGCTGTCCGTCAGGCTGGCAAACTGGGCGGCAAACTTTTCAATGACGGTTTTGACCGCCCACTCGGCAACGGATCCCCGCTCGATCTCCGCGAAAAGATCCTTTTTCAGGCGTGCGTCCGTTAACAGGTGCGAGTAGAGATCGAAGATCGCCGCGCTCTCTTTTTGCGCGCTGGCGGTAAAGCGTTTACTGAAGCGACGGAATTCACTGGCGGCTTCGGTCATGGCCAGTGACAAACGCTCGCGTTCACGCTGCGGATCCAGCGTTGAGGCGGCAGAAACCTGATCGAGTAAGGGCTGGGTTTCGTCTACCCAGCCCGGCGCGACGGCAACGCCTGGGGCGGCAGCAATGGCCCGAATGCGTGCCAGACGATACTGACCAAACAACTGACTCAGTTGCGATTGTGACAGTAAGGCAGCCAGCTGCGTGGCCAGGGTAACGAGAAACGACTCTTCACTTTCGTCAAACTGCCGATGTTCACGCTGCTGAACCACCAGCACGCCCATAAGCTGGCGGCGGCTGATAATAGGCACGCCAAGGAAAGAGCGATAGCGCTCTTCCTTTACTGAAGGAATGTACTTAAAGCTGGGATGGCTCTGCGCATCGGCAAGGTTAATCGGCTCAGCGAGTCGCCCCACCAGACCGACAATACCTTCATCAAACGCCAGCTTGACCGTTAGCCCACGCGGTTTTTTCAAACCGCGTGTCGCCATCAGGTAATAACAGCGACGTTCGTGATCGGCGAGGTAGACGGAACAGACTTCCGTTTCCATCGCCAGGCAGATCTCATTAACCAGAATGTCGAGTGCTTCATTCAGACGTGGCGCACTCGCCACCTTTTCAACAATTTCTCGCAACTGAGTGAGCATAAAGGGCGTGGCCTATCCTCTTTTACGTCGATGGGCAGGATGATTTCGCTGCACCGCACTCTCCTGCATGGACATCACTACGCCAGCGAATTCTTTCATCACCCGACGATAAACATCGCGCTTAAAAGAGACAACCTGACGGACCGGATACCAAAAGCTTACCCACCGCCAGCCGTCGAATTCCGGCGTGCTGCTGTGCTGCACATTAATGTCTGCGTCATTACACATCAACTGCAGAAGAAACCACTTTTGTTTCTGACCAATACAAACCGGTTTTGTGTCCCAACGCACCAAACGTTTTGGCAACTTGTAGCGCAACCAGTTACGGGTAGATGCAAGTATTCGAACATCTTTGCGGTGTAACCCGACTTCTTCGAACAGTTCGCGATACATCGCCTGTTCCGCGGTTTCACCGGGATTGATGCCTCCCTGAGGAAATTGCCAGGAGTGCTGTCCAAAGCGCCTGGCCCATAACACTTGCCCCTGCCTGTTACAAATTACGATACCAACATTCGGGCGGTAGCCATCATCATCGATCACCGGACTACCTCAAAAGCTAAAATTGAATGGTCTGATTGTTTCACACTCCTTACAGGCGGTAAACCACTGGATTTGCGGGCGCTTAGGGGCGTAATGTCGGGATAACTCACAGACTCATGCGAAGTTATAAACAAAAGTCCGTAAAAAGAGAGATCTTATTCACGTTTTCTGTGGATAGCTTTGTGCAGAACACGGGAGTTAACTGAATAACGTACCAGGATGAATCTGAAGGCACCAAAAACCAGACCACGATTTACTCTTGAAATATAAGCCTATTTTTTTACTCTGCTGCCTTTTACCCTGCCGGAAAGGGGGCGGATAATTCCTTCGTGCTGACAATTGGCTAAAGATCCACCACAATGCTTTTTATCCACAGCGATCGGCTCAAGCTTGCATCAAACGGCTTAATTTTTGTTGAAAAACAGCAAAGTCAAGGCTGTAAATGGAACCAGTAGGCAACCTGAGACGGGGTTATCCCATTTTTCTGTGGATAACTGGGCTTGAGATCCTGTTCATTGTTGATAGCAAGTTGGGATAACCTGCGACATGAGTTGGAGCCTGCCAATTTCGCTGTAAAAAAAAGTACTATGTTTCATGTTATTATGTGAGTTATACCGCGTTCTTTCCTGTGGAAAACCTGAGGCTGCTGCAGGCTGCTTAATTATTAATCATTATGAGTTATTCACATGACATTCCTTCCCGGGCCACCTGAAGATGAGTCAACACTGTTATCGCGCGCCCAGTCACTGGCAGGTTTAACGCTGCAAACCCTGGCCGACCAGGCAGGCATTCCGATACCGGCCAACCTGAAACGGGATAAAGGCTGGGTCGGGATGCTGCTGGAATGGCATCTGGGTGCCAGTGCGGGCAGTAAAGCAGAACAGGATTTCGCACACCTGGGAATTGAACTGAAAACGATCCCTGTCGATCGCTATGGCAAGCCGCTGGAAACAACATTTGTTTGCGTTGCGCCCCTCACCGGAAACAGCGGCGTCACCTGGCAAAACAGCCATGTCCGCCATAAGCTGGCGCGCGTCCTGTGGATGCCGGTAGAGGGCGAGCGTGACATCCCGTTAGGCGAACGTCGGGTTGGCGCGCCGCTGCTGTGGAGCCCCGACGCGCAGGAAGATGAGATGCTGCGCCAAGACTGGGAGGAGTTGATGGATATGATCGTACTGGGTCAGGTAGAACGCATCACCGCCCGTCACGGTGCCTGGCTGCAGATTCGCCCCAAAGCAGCAAACAGCAAAGCCTTAACGGAAGGGATCGGCGATCGCGGACAGCCCATCATGACGCTGCCACGCGGGTTTTATCTCAAGAAAAGTTTTACAGGCCCGCTTCTGGCACGCCATTTTCTGGTCTGACAGCCTTATTCTCGCGTCCCTGGCGGTATTTAAATGTGAGTTAGACAAATTTGGTGCGTATAATCTTTGTTTAATTTTCGTTTAGGATATGAGTGCAGGTATGTTCGAGTGGATTACCGATCCCAACGCCTGGCTGGCGCTGGGCACCCTGACCATTCTGGAAGTGGTTCTGGGCATTGATAACATTATCTTTCTGTCGTTAGTGGTGGCAAAACTCCCCAAACATCAGCAAGCCCGCGCACGCCGCATCGGTTTGATGGGCGCAATGCTGATGCGTCTGGGATTACTGGCCTCTATTGCCTGGGTCGCAAGACTGACTAACCCATTGTTTACCCTCATGGATCATGCTTTTTCAGCACGCGATCTCATTCTGTTGTTTGGTGGATTATTCTTGCTGTGGAAGTCCAGCATGGAGATTCATGAAACGATAGAAGGCGAAGAAGCCGAGCACAAAACCAACGTTCACTCGTTCATGGGTGCCATTGTTCAAATCATGTTGCTCGACATCATTTTTAGTCTCGACTCCGTTATTACGGCCGTGGGCCTCTCCGACCATTTGTTTATTATGATGGCGGCAGTGGTGATTGCGGTATTAATGATGATGGTCGCTGCCCGCAGTATTGGCGAGTTCGTTGATCGTCATCCATCGGTCAAAATGCTGGCTCTCTCGTTCCTGATTTTGGTGGGTTTTACCCTGATCCTGGAAAGTTTCGCGGTGCATGTACCAAAAGGTTACATTTATTTTGCCATGTTCTTCTCGATGGCCGTTGAGTGCCTTAACCTGATGCGCAGTAAGAAAAAAACGCACTAATGTTGTCAAGGGCGGCTCCGCGCCGCCCGGTTATTTTCAGATTGATACGATTAACCCAATCGGTAAAAGGATTTATTACTACACTTTTTGCAGTGGACGATTCGTGAGGATGAGCATAATGAAAGGGCTGAGTAAAATTGTATTATTGGCCGTTGCTGCGGTGACATTGGGTGGATGCAGTTCCAATTATGTTATGGCAACAAAAGATGGCCGGATGATTATGACCGAAGGGAAACCGAGCATTGATAAAGAAACGGGGCTGGTGCAATACACCGATCAGTCAGGCCATACGGTGCAGATCAACAGTGACGACGTTTCTACCATTATTGAACGTTAGATGCGAAAAGTATCGGCCTGTCGCCCCTCCCCCGCGTCGGCAGGCTATTTCTCTCTGTTATCCCCCTTTCTTAGCCGCTACGCCTCGCGCTATAGTCCCTGAAGTCATATTACTTATCCCTACAGAAAAGGAAGCCGGCAATGCACTATCACCGTATCCCCCATAGCTCGCTGGAAGTGAGCCAGCTTGGATTGGGCACCATGACGTTTGGTGAGCAAAACAGCGAAGCCGACGCCCACGCTCAACTGGATTTAGCCCTCAGTTCGGGCATCAACCTGATTGATACTGCCGAGATGTATCCTGTTCCCCCGCGTCCCGAAACTCAGGGGCTGACCGAAAAATATATTGGCAGCTGGTTAAAAAAGACCGGTAGCCGGGACAAAATCGTTCTTGCCAGTAAAGTTGCCGGCCCAACGCGCGGCAACGATGCGTCGATTCGCCCTAATATGGCGCTGGATCGCAAAAATATCCGCGAGGCGCTGGATGCCAGCCTGAAACGTTTAAACACCGACTACATCGATCTGTATCAGCTTCACTGGCCGCAGCGTCAAACCAACTTTTTTGGCAAGCTGGGCTATCAGTACAGTGAGAACAGCGTCCCTGTCACGCTGTTAGAAACGCTGGAGGCTCTGGCTGAGCAGGTGCGGGCAGGTAAGATCCGCTATATCGGCGTGTCGAATGAAACGCCGTGGGGCGTCATGCGTTATCTGCAGCTGGCAGAAAAGCATGAACTGCCGCGTATCGTCTCTATTCAAAACCCCTACAGCCTGCTAAATCGCAGTTTTGAAGTGGGCCTGGCGGAAATCAGCCAGCATGAAGGCGTGGAGCTGCTGGCCTATTCCTGCCTGGCGTTTGGCACGTTGAGCGGTAAATACCTGAATGGCGCGCAGCCCGCGGGTGCACGTAATACCCTGTTTAGCCGCTTTACCCGCTACAGCGGTGAGCAGTCTCAACTGGCGGTGGCGGAATATGTGGCGCTGGCCCAAAAACATCAGCTTGATCCTTCACAAATGGCACTGGCGTTTGTTCGTCAGCAACCTTTTGTGTCCAGCACCCTGCTGGGCGCAACCACGCTGGATCAGTTAAAGATCAATATCGACAGCGCCAACGTGACGCTCAGCAATGAGGTTCTGGAAGAACTCGAAGCGATCCATCGCCGTTACACCTATCCAGCCCCCTGACGGGGACGACCAGCCGTGCGGTGGCACGGCTGGCCTGTCCGTCATCGTCTTTCAACAGGCGCAGTAGACTCATTCCAGCGCCAGCAGATCTTCAATGCGCTGCGCGCGGCGGATTTCTCTCGGCTCGCCGTTTTCAAACAGGATCTCAGGAATCAGTGGGCGGCTGTTGTAGTTTGAGGACATCGATGCGCCGTAAGCGCCGGTGTCGTGAAACACCAGATAATCCCCGACTTTCGCGGCCGGAATAGCCCGGGTTTCCACCTTGCCACCTTCAAGCTGGGTGAAAACATCGCCCGACTCGCACAGAGGGCCAGCAACCACGCTGTCGATCGTTGCCTGTTCATCGATCGCCCGGTTATCGCCCGCCATCACAGAGATATGATGGTAGCTGCCGTACATGGAGGGGCGCATCAGATCACTGAAGCCTGCATCCACCAGCACAAAGTGGCGGCTGCCCATCTCTTTTACTGCCCGAACCTGAGAGACCAGCACGCCTGACTCCGCGACCAGGAAACGGCCGGGTTCGATTTCCAGCTTCACGGCATGGCCCAGATGGTTCGCCACGCGCTGGCGTGCCGCGTCCCACAGGCCAAAATAGTGATCGGTATCGATCGCCTCTTCCCCGTAGTGATAGGGAATGGATAAACCGCCTCCGGCAGAGATAGCCTCAAGATCCTGGCCAAATTCCACGACCAAATCCACCATGGCATCGCAGACCTGCTGCAGGTGCGCATAGTCCACGCCTGAACCGATATGCATATGAATGCCGATCAGGCGCAGTCCATATTGTTCGATAGCCGCCTGAGCAGCGGGCAAATCGCTGGGCCAGATGCCGTGCTTACTGTTTTCGCCACCGGTATTGGTTTTTTGGCTGTGCCCGTGACCAAAGCCGGGGTTAATGCGCAGCCAGACGGCATGTCCTGGCGAAACGACACCCAGTTGATGCAGCATATCCACGGATCCGGCGTTAACCGGCACCTTAAGCTCTGCAATCCTGGCAAGCGTAGGGTTATCCAGGACATCGGCAGTGAATACGATTTCGTCACTGTCAGGCTGAAAGCCGGCCACCAGCGCACGCTCAATTTCGCCCAGGGAAACCGAATCAACCTTAACGCCCGCAGAATGCATCAGGCGCAGAATGTGGGTGTTAGAACAGGCTTTTTGCGCAAAGCGCACCACATCAAATGCGTGGAGTTGAGCAATACGCTGTTGGATAACCTGCGCATCATAAGCCCAGAACGGGCCGCTGTACTGACGTGCCAGCGGCAGTAAATTATCGACGTTCAGGGCGGTTTCGGTGGTATTAAGTGGACGAGGCATGGGTTTCTCCTGTGGCAATAAAACCATTAAGCCAGAATCGTGCCATGCCGAAAAATATCTGTTTTAATAGCATCTATGCAAAAATGATATGGAATGATGCATGGCAAAAATCAACTGGCGGCATATCGAGATTTTTCATGCTGTTATGACCAGCGGAAACCTCACCCAGGCTGCGACCCTGCTGCAGACGTCCCAGCCTACCGTCAGCCGCGAGCTGGCGCGCCTGGAACGGCAGCTGAGTCTGACGCTGTTTGAGCGCGTGCGCGGCCGCTTACAGCCTACCGTACAGGGCTTACGGCTGTTCGAAGAGGTGCAGCGCTCATGGTATGGGCTGGATCGCATCATTGATGCCGCAGAGGGATTACGCCAGTTTCGCCAGGGTGAGCTCTCTATCGCCTGCCTGCCGGTTTTTTCCCAGTCACTGCTGCCGCCCGTCTGCCAGACCTTTTTGCAGCGCTACCCTGATGTCAGTCTGAACATTATTCCGCAGGAATCCCCGTTACTGGAAGAGTGGTTGTCGGCTCAGCGTTACGATCTGGGCATTACGGAAACGCAGCACGCCCCCGCCGGGACCGATCGCCAGGCTCTGCTGACCTGCGATGAAGTGTGCGTGTTACCGCAGCACCATCGCCTGGCGCAACGCGCCTTGCTGACGCCGCAGGACTTCGCCGGTGAGAACTATGTCAGCCTGTCGCGCACGGACAGCTACCGCCAGCTGCTCGACGCACTGTTTCATGAGCAAGATGTGACACGCAGGATGGTGATGGAAACCCACAGCGCGGCGTCCGTGTGCGCGATGGTGCAGGCCGGAGTGGGGATCTCAGTGGTGAATCCGCTGACGGCGCTGGATTACGCCGACAGCGGTGTGGTGATGCGCCCTTTTAGCGTCGCTGTGCCTTTTACCGTTAGCCTCGTCAGGCCGCAGCATCGGCCGGCATCCGCGCTGGTAGAGGCGTTTGTGAACCACCTGCAGCAACAGGTGGCCCGTTTTCCTGAGCAAATTGCGGACAGACTCGCTTAGGCATGCACCCGGGCCGCAGCACCGCCGGATTTGCGGAAAGTGATCAAGCAAACCATCAGTCCAACCGCCGCCAGCGCGGCGGCGGCAACAGGAACCGCGGTCAGTCCATAGCCGCGCGCAATCACCGCGCCGCCCACCCACGCGCCAAGCGCATTGCCAACGTTAAAGGCAGAAATATTCAGGGTGGAAACCAGATTAGGTGCCGCTTTACCGTGACGCACCACATTGATCTGCAGGCCGGGAACCGTGGCAAAGGTTGCCATTGCCCACAGGAACAAGGTGATCTCCGCCAGCCAGAGCGCGTGGCTGGTCCAGCTAAACAGCAGTGAGAACAGCGTAATCAGCGAAAAACTGCCTATCAGGCTCAGGGAGACTTTGCGGTCGGCCATTTTGCCCCCCAGAATATTGCCCACGGTCAGGCCCGCGCCAATCAGAAACAACGTCCAGCTCACGCCACGATCGCTGATGCCGGTAACCTGCAGCAGCAGCGGTGCTATGTAGCTAAACAGGGCAAACATGGCGGCAGCAAAACAGACCGTCATCAGTAATGACAGCCACAGTTTGCCGTTGGCCAGCGCGCTGATTTCGCTCGCCAGATCGACCGGCTTCTCATTCTTATTTCCCGGCAGGCTGGTGATTAAGGCAATGAAGGCCAGTACGCCGATAGCCGAAACGCCCCAGAATGTCGCACGCCAGCCAAACAGCTGACCAAACCAGGTTCCCAACGGCACGCCTAATACATTGGCCAGCGTCAGACCGGTAAACATCAACGCCACGGCAGAAGCCTGACGATCGGCGGAAACCAGACTGGCCGCGACCACCGATCCAATCCCAAAGAAAGCTCCGTGACAGAGGGCGGTAATCACCCGTGCCAGCATCAGCAGGTTATAGCTGTAGGCCAGAGCACACAGCAGATTGCCGATGATAAAAATTACCATCAACAGAATCAGCGTTTTTTTACGGGGCAACTTCGCCGTTAACAGCGCCATGATCGGTGCACCGATTGCTACGCCTAATGCATAGCCGCTAATTAACCAACCTGCGGACGGAATGGACACGCGCAAATCGTTTGCGACCTCCGGCAACAGGCCCATGATCACAAACTCAGTGGTTCCGATAGCGAACGCACTCAGCGCCAGTGCAAGCAATGCAACAGGCATAACACTCTCCCAAAAATGATAATTACAACGAGACGGATGACGCATGCATCCTGATAAACGAGCTATAATTTATGATCTATATCACACTACGTATTACAGCATAGCTACCTGTCATCTGATACTCACATAACAACAACAATCTATTGCGTGTATGGCAATAATTGACACACACATCAACCAGGCTTATTAAACATACAGTTAGCGAGCATGCCGCCGCGTAACGCACCGGACGATGATAAAGGTTGCCAGCGAAGTAGCCGTTTTTTTGCTAATACCGATTTTAGTTATCAATAAAGTATTAGCGTTGCCGATATAGCTCTTATGAATCGCCAGATGAAATGCAGTCCAACTGACGCGGAGAGAGAAAATGCAACGGCTTATCGTTTTGATGGTAATCAGTCTTACAGGCTGCTCAGTCGGCCACTATGAATACAGCAGAGAAGCAGAGAAGCGCGTGGATATGACCGTAACAGGCATTCCCACCGTGCTGGGGCTGGGCACGCTGGGCACGACTATTCCCCTTACCCCTGACTACAGCCTCACGGCCGCCCACGTCGCAAAATATTCGCTTTACCGCGTGAAAGCCTGGCATCCTGAGTGCGATCTCGCGGTCGTCTACCACAAGAACAGCGAAGCCAACCTGCCACCGTCCTTCCGTAACAGCCATATTGGCGACAAAGTGAATCTTTACGGCTACAGCTTCATCTCTGCAATGCCCGTGAGCTCTACCGGGAAAAACCTGGTGAACACCACGCTGGCAAATGACTGGAACAAAGCGAACTGCGTTGTCGTGGCCGCCAATGCGGGCGTGGTTAAGGGCATGTCAGGGGGCGCGGTTTATAATGCATCTGACGACACGCTGGCAGGCGTGATTGTGGGTTACAGCCAGCGCATCAACGACAACCAGAGCGGAAAAACGCTGTATAAAGATGTGGCGCTCTATGTGCCCTACTCACGCTTCCAGACCTGGCTGGATAATGCTGTGAAATCTTAAGGCTTTTCGTCCGGCAGTCCGGGATGTGTGCCCATCTGCTGTTGCGGTGGGTTAAGCCACTTGTCTTCGCGCGTGGCTTCGTAGTCGCGGTTTAGCGGATAGGTAATGCGGTTCTCCGCTTTGCTGACCTCGCCGATCACCAGAAAGCGCGCGTCGGCGTCGCTGTTATTGATAAAGGTGTGACAAATGCCGGTACCGGCCGGAAACGCCACGGCCTCTCCCGGTGACAGCGGATACAATTCGCCATTGATCCACGCGTGTGGATAACCTTCCAGCACGAAGATAAACTCCTCTTCCGCACTTTCCGCATGGGGATAAGACATGCGGCGTCCGGGCGGCAACCTTTCATGATGAATGCCCAGCCGGGTTAATCCAGACAGTTTCGCCAGTGGTGTACCAATGGACATCAGCTCATCGCTATCGGAATAATGTTCGTTGTCTTCGCCTTCCAGCGCTTGCCAGTGAAGAATACAGTCAGGACGTGGCTTCATAATGGTGGCTCCAGGTTGAGATGTTCAGCCTGGCAGAGGGGACGGGATTACTCAAGCGGACATGCCGTGGCGGGTTGCAGAGCAGAAATAAAAAAGGCCGGAATCACCCGGCCTTTAACCAGCATCTGATAATTACTTTGAGCCTGGGCGCAACGCCGGGAACAGAATTACGTCGCGGATGGTGTGGCTGTTGGTAAACAGCATGACCATGCGGTCAATACCAATGCCTAAGCCTGCCGTTGGCGGTAAACCATGTTCCAGGGCGGTGACATAATCCTCGTCATAGAACATCGCTTCATCATCGCCCGCATCTTTCGCATTCACCTGCTGCAGGAAACGCTCAGCCTGATCCTGCGCATCGTTAAGCTCAGAGAAACCGTTGCCGATTTCACGTCCGCCAATAAAGAACTCAAAGCGATCGGTGATCTCAGGATTTTCGTCGTTGCGACGGGCCAGCGGCGACACTTCAGCCGGATACTCGGTAATGAAGGTTGGCTGAATCAGATGTGCTTCAGCGGTTTCTTCAAAAATTTCGGTCACTACGCGCCCTAAGCCCCAGCTTTTCTCGACTTTGATGCCAATGGTCTGAGCAATCGCCACCGCTTTGTCGAAATCGTCAAGATCGGCCAGATCGGTTTCCGGACGGTACTTCTTGATCGCTTCACGCATGGTGAGTTTTTCAAACGGCTTACCAAAATCGAATTCCTGCTCACCGTAAGGCACAACCGTGCTGCCCAGGATATCCTGCGCCAGCGTACGGAACAGGCTTTCGGTCAGTTCAATCAGGTCTTTGTAATCCGCATAAGCCATATAGAGTTCCATCATGGTGAACTCTGGGTTGTGACGAGGCGAAATCCCCTCGTTGCGGAAGTTACGGTTGATCTCGAACACGCGATCGAAACCGCCTACCACCAGGCGTTTCAGATACAGCTCTGGCGCAATACGCAGATACATATCGATATCCAGCGCGTTGTGATGCGTGATAAACGGACGCGCTGAAGCGCCGCCCGGGATCACCTGCATCATTGGCGTTTCCACTTCCATAAAATCGCGTCCAACCATGAACTGACGAATGCCGGCCATGATCTGTGAACGGATTTTGAAGGTGTTGCGTGATTCATCGTTGGCGATCAGATCAAGATAGCGCTGACGATAGCGCGTTTCCTGATCGGCCAGACCGTGAAATTTGTCTGGCAGCGGGCGCAGGGCTTTCGTTAACAAGCGCAGCTCTGAGCAGTGAATCGACAATTCGCCGGTTTTGGTTTTGAACAGCTTACCGCGTGCGCCGAGGATATCGCCCAGGTCCCACTTTTTGAATTGCTCGTTGTAGATACCTTCAGCCAGATCGTCACGTGCCACGTACAGCTGAATGCGGCCGCCCACGTCCTGCAGGGTAATGAAAGACGCCTTGCCCATGATACGGCGCGTCATCATACGGCCAGCCACGCTGACCTCAATGCCTAAGTCTTCCAGCTCTTCGTTACTCTTCTCGTCATAGCTGGCATGCAGCCGATCGGAGGTGGTATCACGACGAAAATCGTTAGGAAACGCCACGCCGTTTTCACGCAGCACGCTCAGCTTCTCGCGACGCGTTTTCAGTTCGTTATTTAACTCAAGTGCGACGTCAGCGCTCTGCGGTTGTTGTTCAGACATGTCGGTTCCTTATAGCCCTGCTTTTAAACTTGCTTCAATGAAACGGTCCAGATCGCCATCCAGCACCGCCTGCGTGTTGCGCGTTTCCACGCCGGTACGCAGATCTTTAATACGTGAGTCGTCCAGAACATAAGAACGGATCTGGCTGCCCCAGCCAATGTCAGACTTGTTGTCTTCCAGCATCTGCTTCTCGGCATTTTTTTTCTGCATTTCAAGCTCGTACAGCTTCGCCTTCATCTGCTTCATCGCCTGATCTTTGTTTTTGTGCTGAGAGCGATCGTTTTGACACTGGGTGACCGTACCGGTTGGAACGTGGGTAATACGCACCGCCGATTCCGTACGGTTAACGTGCTGACCACCTGCACCAGAGGCGCGGTACACATCAATACGCAGGTCGGCCGGGTTGATGTCGATATCAATATCGTCATCCACTTCCGGATAGATAAAGGCTGAACTGAAGGAGGTATGGCGGCGACCACCGGAGTCAAATGGACTCTTACGTACCAGACGATGTACGCCGGTTTCGGTGCGGAGCCAGCCAAACGCGTAATCGCCAGACACGCGAATCGTCACCGACTTAATGCCCGCGACTTCACCTTCTGACTCTTCAATAATTTCTGTTTTGAACCCTTTGGCTTCTGCCCAACGCAGATACATACGCATCAGCATGCTGGCCCAGTCCTGCGCTTCTGTTCCACCCGAACCGGCCTGCAGATCGATGTAACAGTCGGCGCTGTCGTACTCGCCAGAGAACATGCGGCGGAACTCTAGCTCGCCGAGCTTGCCTTCCAGCGCGTCCAGCTCGGCGACCGCTTCGTTGAAGGTTTCTTCGTCATCGGCTTCTACCGCCAGATCAAGCAGCCCCTGCACATCTTCCAGCCCCTGGCTCATCTGATCGAACGTATCCACGATGGCTTCCAGGGAGGAGCGTTCTTTGCCCAGTGCCTGAGCGCGTTCAGGCTCGTTCCAGACGTCGGGCTGTTCCAGCTCGGCGTTTACTTCCTCAAGGCGTTCTTTCTTAGCATCGTAGTCAAAGATACCCCCGAAGAACGTCGCTGCGTTCGCTGAGGTCCTGAATACGGTATTTGACCGGGTTGATTTCAAACATGTGTTTAGCGTCTTTTTTACGTTCGATGGAATAAGAAATTTAACCTGCGAGTTTACCCGAAACCGACGGCGGTTTGTAGCGTTGAGAAAATGCGCAGAGGTTAATCTTTCGTTGAGCCAGCTGGACTGGCTCTGCCGACGCGGGCGTGGCAAGGTTAAACTGGCAACGGCGGGAATGTGAGGCCCCGCCGTCACCGCTGGCTAACTGAGCGGCCAGAGATGTTCAATGATCAGCTGGACAGAGCGATTGCCGCGATACTCATTGATATCAAGCCGATAGGCCAGTTCGACCTGGCGCACGCTGCTGTCAGGCCACAACGTGGTATCCACGTTGAACGCGATACCGTCGATCAGCGGTCCGCCTTCCAGAGGTTCAACCATGACCTTCAGGTGACGTTCACCAACGAGGCGCTGCTGCAGTAGCCTGAACCGGCCGTCGAAAGCGGGCTCAGGGAAAGACTGGCCCCATGGGCCGGCATCACGCAGCACTTCCGCCGTCTGAAGAGAAAATTCAGCGGGCTGCAGGGCACCATCCGACCAGATGACGCCCTGCAACGCTTCGCCGGCCAGCCATTCGCCCACCAGGTCCGCAAAACGCTGACGAAACTCGTCGTAGCGGGCTTCTTCCAGCGACAGTCCGGCGGCCATCGCGTGACCACCAAACTTCTGCATCATGCCAGGATGCAACGTATCAAGACGCTCCAGCGCATCGCGCAGATGCAGACCGGCAATCGATCGTCCCGATCCCTTCAGCATGCCATCACCGGCCGGTGCGAAGGCAATAACCGGGCGATGAAAACGCTCTTTCAGACGGGAAGCCAGAATCCCGACCACGCCCTGATGCCACTCAGGATGATAAAAGGCCAGCCCCAGCGGCAAATCGGTTTGCTCGTTCTCCAGCTTTTGGCATAACGCCAGTGCCTCGCTCTGCATCCCCTGCTCAATCTCTTTGCGCATCTGGTTAAGCGCATCCAGTTCGCTGGCTAACATGCGCGACTGGCTGAGATCGTCGGTCAGTAACAGCGCCACGCCGACAGACATATCGTCCAGCCGACCGGCAGCGTTAAGCCGGGGCCCCAGGGCAAAACCCAGGTCGCTGGCGGCCAGCTGTCGGGCATCGCGGTTGGCGATTTCCAGCAGGGCCTTGATGCCCGGACGGCACTTTCCGGCCCGAATACGACTCAGGCCCTGCCACACTAAAATGCGGTTGTTGGCATCCAGCGGCACCACATCTGCCACCGTGCCCAACGCCACCAGATCGAGCAGGTCGGCCAGATTGGGTTCCGACCGCGTGACGCCAAACCAGCCCTGAGTGCGCAAGTGGGCGCGCAGGGCCATCATCAGATAGAAAGCGACGCCCACGCCCGCCAGCGAACGAGAGGGGAAATGACAGTCAGGCAGGTTGGGATTAACGATAGCATCGGCGTCAGGCAGCGTTTCGCCCGGTAAGTGGTGGTCGGTCACCAACACCGCAATGCCGTGCTGATGCGCAAGCGCCACACCCGCATGGGACGAAATGCCGTTATCGACGGTCAGAATCATCTCTGCACCGCGCGCGCGGGCCTGCTCAACCACTTCCGGACTCAGGCCGTAGCCATCTTCGAAACGATTGGGCACCAGGTACTGCACGTTGCTGCATCCCATGCTGCGCAGCGCCAGCACCGTCAGGGCGGTACTGGTGGCACCGTCAGCGTCGAAATCCCCGACGACCATAATGCAGCGGCCATCCAGCAGCGCCTGATGAAGCAGGTTAACGGCCTTGTCTATGCCGCTCAGTGCACTGAAAGGGAGCAGGTTTTTCGCGCCCCTTTCGAGCTCGGCGGCGTTGGTGACGCCACGTTGCAGATAAAGCCGACGCAGGAGCGGCGGTAAATCTGCCGGTAACCCCGGCAGATCGGCTACCGCTTCACGGCGACGTAACTCGACTTCGTGCTTTACCACGCCTTAACCACCACGCTTTTGATTATCCAGTACCTGCTTGAGCTCCTGTGGACTTTGATAGCCGGGGATCATCATGCCACTATCGGTCAGAATCGCCGGCGTGCCCTGGATACCAAACAGTACGCCAAGCTGGTACTGCTTGCCGATATCAATCGTGCAGGAGGCTGGCGCATCCATCTTCGGCACATCGCCTTTCATCGCCTCATCAAAGGCTTTGTTGCGATCGGCGCTGCACCACACGGCCTTCATGGCGCTGGCAACTTTGCCGTTCATGCCTTCACGTGGGAAAGCCAGATAGCGAACGGTGATGCCCAGCGCGTTGTAGTCAGCCATTTGTTCGTGCAGTTTGTGGCAGTAGCCACAGGTGATATCCGTAAACACTGTCACCACGTGCTGCTCTTTGGGCGCTTTATACACGATCATTTCCGGAACCAGCGCCTCAACTTTTTTATCCAGTAGCGCGTTCGTCACGTTGATCGGCTGAGCACCGCTGACATCGTAAAGCGGCCCCTGGATCATGTGTTTACCATCATCGGTAACGTACAGCACGCCGCTTTCGGTGAGCACGGTTTTAAAACCCGGCAGCGGTGCAGGTTGGATCTCAGCCTGGTGCAAACCCAGTTTCTTCAGGGAAAGCTGAATGGCGCTGTCATCAGCGTGGGTCAAACCGGAAAAAGCGCTGGCCAGCAGCGCCAGCATGGCAACATGTTTGTTCATTGTTTTCCTTACTCTCCGCCAGCTATGCGCGCGGATGATGCTGTTGATGTAACAGTCGCAGACGTTCCGTGGCGACATGCGTATAAATCTGCGTCGTTGAGAGGTCGCTGTGCCCCAGTAACATCTGTACGACACGTAGGTCAGCCCCATGGTTCAGCAAATGCGTGGCGAAAGCATGGCGCAACACGTGGGGAGAAAGCTTTTCGCTATCAATGCCCGCCAGCAGGGCGTAATGCTTGATACGATGCCAGAAGGTTTGCCGCGTCATCTGCTGGGCACGGTTACTGGGAAAAAACACGTCCAGCGTCTGCCCATTGAGCAACCACGGCCGCCCGTGCTCCATATAGTATTCCAGCCAGTGAACCGCCTCTTCACCTAATGGCACCAGCCGCTCTTTATTGCCTTTACCGATCACGCGCACCACGCCCTGGCGCAGGCTGACGTCATTCAGGGTCAGTCCCACCAGTTCCGAAACCCGTAAGCCGGTGGCATATAACAATTCCAGCATGGCTTTATCGCGCAGTTCAAGCGGCACGTTGACATCGGGTGCCTGCAGCAGGCGATCCACCTGCGCCTCGCTCAGATCTTTTGGCAACCGCTGGGGCAGCTTGGGCGCGGCCAGCATCGCGCTGGGATCGTCAGTGCGCATCTTTTCGCGGTACAAATACTGAAACAGACGGCGCATGGCGCTGAGCAGGCGTGCAGAGCTGGAGGCTTTATAGCCGCCTTCCAGTCTCTCCGCGAGAAACTGTTGCAGATCGGGCGCGCTCAGGGTTGTCAGCGTTAAACCGTGATGCGCCAGCCAGCCGGTGAGAGTTTGCAGATCCTGCCGATAGGAGGACAGGGTATTTTGCGCCAGATTGCGCTCGATCCACAGCGCATCAAGAAACTGTTCTGTCAGTTCACTATCTTGCACGTTTTCCCCACCGTTCAGTATGAAATCGTGCTCATTATGCCTGATTCAACCCTGCTTCTGATACAATTACGCCAAAGTCAGGATTAACAGAGCACTATCTGCATGAAAATAGGTCTTTTTTACGGTTCCAGTACCTGTTACACCGAAATCGTAGCGGAGAAAATTCGGGATTTTATTGGCGACGAGCTGGTGACGTTGCACAACGTGAAAGATGACGATCCGCGTCTGATGGAAGACTATGATCTGTTGATTTTGGGGATTCCCACCTGGGACTTTGGCGAGCTGCAGGAGGACTGGGAGGCTATCTGGCCCCAGTTGCCGACGCTCAATTTGCGCAACAAGATCGTGGCGCTGTACGGCATGGGCGACCAGATTGGCTACGGTGAGTGGTTTCTGGATGCTTTAGGCATGCTACATGAACTGCTCCAGCCGATGGGGGTGCAGTTTGTGGGCTACTGGCCGCTGGACGGCTATGACTTTACCAGCCCCAAACCGCTGAGTGCCGACGGCAAGCAATTTGTCGGACTGGCGCTGGATGACGTCAATCAGTTTGAAGCCACGGATGAGCGCGTTGAGCAGTGGTGCGAGCAGATTCTGACGGAAACCGCCGAGCGGCTTTAAGCCGCGCGCTAAAACGCAATCCTGAAATCCTGGCAAAGGACGCGCCGTCGATACGCCTGTATTTGGAAAGCCTGACCTGGAAAAGCGTGTTCTGAAATCGGCACGCTTTCTCGTGATGCGCTGTTCAGGGCACGCTATTTAGCGTCTTGCGGTTTCGCTGAAACAGCATGACCGCAAGGCGCGCCACGCCTCTGGCTGCATGTTGTCCTGCATCAGCCAGAGCCGTAAGATCTTGCCCTTGCGGTTTCGTGCGACCAGCAACACCGCGCCAGGCAACCAGTACAACGGCTGCTGCGTTTGCCAGTCTTCTCCCTGCCAGTGCCACTCACGATTGCTGTCGCGCCGTAACCGTCCATGCCGTTGACGCAAGCGGCGATCCTGTTTCCATCCTTCCCACAGCACCACCACGACCAGCCCGGGCTTTATCATCCACTCTGCCGCAGGCAGTTCCATAATGCCAACGCCTGCTATCGTTACTGACAGCATCAGTGCGAGGATCAGGCGTGCGCGCAAAGAGGGATGAAGTTTACATTGCCACCGGACCGCGTTCACGATTACGCTGCTGAATCAGATTCACCATGCGTTTCAGCTCGGGATCGACAGGCTCACCGTGGTTCATCATCCAGTTGAAAAGATCGGGATCGTCACTTTTCAGCAGTGCGATAAACACCTGCTTATCGGTATCATTTAACGTGTCATATTCGTACTTAAAGAACGGCATAATAGCGACATCCAGTTCCAGCATGCCACGACGGCAGGCCCATTGAACGCGCGATTTATTATGAATATCCATGCATTCGTTTCCACATTTCACATCGTGGCAGCTAGTGTACCCTGGATTACTGCTGGCTGCAGGTTCACAAACCGACCCTGTGCAACGCGCCGCAGACTCAGGCTTTTTTTACACATCGGCACGCGTTTTGTGCGCCCTCTTTAGTAAACAGGTTGCATTGCCAGTGTGCTCTTTTACCATTGAAGACATTGTTTCGGATGAACCTTCAGACTCAGGATTTATCGATGCCAACATTTACGCTTCCCCCACGCCAACCTGCGGCCTCATCACGTCTGCCGCTCACGTTAATGTCTCTGGATGCCTGGGCACTGGTTGCCGTGGTCGGCCCTGACAGCACGTCCTATTTACAAGGCCAGTTGACCCTGGATGTGGCGGCACTGGATGCCTCTCATCACCTGCCTGCCGCCCACTGTGACGCCAAGGGCAAGATGTGGAGCAACCTGCGCCTGTTTCATCGCGCTGAGGGTTATGCCTATTTGGTGCGTCGTGAGTTGCGGGACACTCAGTTGCCGGAGTTAAAAAAATACGCCGTATTTTCTAAAGTTACCCTGACCGCGGATGACGATGTCGCACTGCTGGGCGTGGCGGGTTTCCAGGCCCGCGCGGCGCTGGCCAATGTTTTTGACACGCTGCCTGACAGCACCACCCCGGTGGTACAGCAGGGCGACACCACGCTGCTGTGGTTTGCCCATCCAGCAGAACGCTTTCTGCTGGTCACGTCGCCCGCCCAGGCCGATGCCCTGAAGCAGA
Organism: Pantoea ananatis LMG 2665; assembly: GCF_000710035.2. Lineage (GTDB taxonomy): Bacteria > Pseudomonadota > Gammaproteobacteria > Enterobacterales > Enterobacteriaceae > Pantoea > Pantoea ananatis. The sequence continues at coordinate 137,530 of NZ_JMJJ01000006.1, forward strand.
CGCTGGCAGACGATGCGCAGTTCAATGACAGCACCCAGTGGCTGGCCCTGGACATCGAAGCCGGAATTCCGGTTATTGGCGCAGCCACCAGCGCGCAGTTTATTCCCCAGGCCGCAAACATGCAGGCGCTGGACGCGATTAGCTTTAAAAAGGGCTGCTATACCGGCCAGGAGATGGTGGCCAGAGCCAAATACCGGGGCGCGAATAAACGGGCGCTCTACTGGCTGTCAGGACAAGCCAGCCACCTGCCCGCCGCCAACGATTCCCTGGAGCTGCAGATGGGCGAGCGCTGGCGTCGCACGGGCACCGTTCTTGCTGCGGTGCAACTGGACGACGGCGTCATCTGGGTGCAGGTGGTCATGAACAACGATCTGGAGCCGGACAGCGTATTACGGGTTGAAGGCGATGAAGGCGGTAAGCTGATGATTCAGCCCTTGCCTTACTCGCTGGAAGAAAGCTGAGTTCAGGGGCGGGACCACGTCCCGCCCTGTGACGTTACATAACGTAGAAGTAGATGGCGCAGAAATGGCAAACACAACCGCCTAAAACAAACGCGTGCCATATAGCATGGTTAAACGGCACCCGACGCGCGACGTAAAAAATCACGCCCAGGGAATAGATAATGCCCCCCGACGCCAGCAGCCAGATGCCCCCCGCCGACAGTTTCATCGCCAGCTGATAGACCACAATCAGCGACAACCATCCCATGCAGAGATAGGTCACCAGCGACAGTGCCTTAAAGCGTTCGGCAATCGTCAGCTTAAAAATAATGCCCAACAGTGCCAGGCCCCATATTACCGCCATCAGCCCATAGGCGAGAGGCGACTGCAGACCAACCATCAGAAACGGCGTGTAGGTGCCAGCAATTAACAGGTAGATTGCGCAGTGATCCACTTTTTTCAGTACGCGCTTCGCACGTGGGTGGCTGACGGCGTGGTAAAGCGTTGAGGCCAGAAACAGCAGAATCATACTGCCGCCATAGAGGCTGGAGCTGACAATGGCGGTCAGCCCGGCATTCATGACCGATGCCTTATCGAGCAGCAGCATTAACCCTACAATGCCGAACAGACAACCCAGTCCATGACTAATACTGTTGGCAATTTCCTCTGCCAATGGATAACCCTGCGTCGGCAAACTTTTGTGACTCATAACATTCCTGCCTGAAAGTGATAACAACTGCAGATTTATCGTCCAACAGATTACCCAGAAAAACTTTCAGTGTACAAGTGTAAGCTTAAAATAATTATTGCGGTCACCTCCCCTTCGAATTCTGTTAAAATGCGGGCCAGTTAATTGCCGGGTGAGCTTTTCCATGTTCTCGCATCACGATCTTGCTACCCTGAACGATCTTGAAATGCAGGTTTATCAGTACATTATCAAACATCGTGACAGCGTCAGTTACATGACCATTCGCGAGCTGGCTGAACAGGCTGCGGTATCGACCACGACGGTATTACGCTTCTGTCGCAAGATGCAGTGTGAAGGATGGTCAGAATTCCGTATCCGACTGCGTCTGGCCAGGGAACAAACCGCGCCTGCGCTGCCTGTCTCCGGCATCGCAGATATGCTGAGTTTTTTTAAAAGCATCAATAATGATGAGTTTGAGCAGGTCATCCATCGGGCTGTGGGGATGATTAATCAGGCTGAGCGGGTGTTTTTTATTGGTGTCGGCACATCGGGCAGCCTGGGGAAATACGGGGCACGTTTTTTTTCGAACGTAGGCAAATTCAGCCACGCGATCGACGATCCCTATTATCCGATCAGTCCGAGTTTATATGAAAATGCCCTGGCCATTATTCTTTCTGTCTCCGGTGAAACGGAAGAGGTGCTGCGCATCGCCAGTCAGTTCAACCTGAATCAGTGTAAAATCATCGCCATTACGAATAGTGAAACCTGCTCGCTGGCCAAAATGAGCGACTTTACGGTGTCCTATCATGTACCGGTGATACGCATGCCCGACCAGAGCGATATTACGACCCAGGTGCCTGTCATGTATATTATCGAGTCACTGGGTCGGCAACTGAGTAAATAAAACAAAGCGTTTTTTAGCTGTAACAAATCCCTTTTTCGCGGTGGTGTTATAGCGTGACATTATTAAGTGCTTTGCTACACTCACCCCAATTTAATCTTCAGGGGAGAGTGCATAATGAGCTTACCAAAAACGTTTCTGTGGGGCGGCGCGGTCGCGGCTCATCAGGTAGAGGGCGGCTGGGATCAGGGCGGTAAGGGCATCAGTATTGCTGATGTACTGACCGGCGGCGCTCATGGCGTGGACCGCGTCATCACCGACGGCGTCCAGCCAGGAAAATTCTATCCAAATCATCAGGCTGTTGAATTTTATTCTCATTACAAACAGGATATCGCGCTGTTTGCTGAGATGGGATTTAAATGCTTCCGTACCTCAATTGCCTGGACCCGTATTTTCCCTAACGGCGATGAACCGCAACCCAATGAAGCCGGCCTGCAATTCTATGACGACCTGTTTGATGAATTGCTTAAATACGGTATTGAGCCGGTTATTACTCTCTCCCATTTTGAAATGCCCTATCACCTGGTAAAAGAATACGGTGGCTGGCACAATCGTAAGGTTGTCGATTTCTTTGTGCGCTTTAGTGAAGTTGTGCTGAAGCGTTATAAGAATAAAGTGAAATACTGGATGACCTTTAACGAAATTAACAACCAGCGTAACTGGCAATATCCGCTGTTTGGTTACTGCTGCTCAGGCGTTATTTTCACGGAACATGAAAAACCTGAACAGGCGATGTATCAGGTCATGCATCACCAGTTTGTTGCCAGCGCCAAAGTCGTGAAGCTGGGCCACGAGATCAACCCGGAGTTTAAGATTGGCTGCATGATCGCCATGGTGCCGGTTTACCCCTTCTCCTGCCATCCGGATGACGTCATGCTCGCTCAGGAAGCGATGCATCAACGCTATGTCTTTAGCGACGTGCAGATGCGCGGTTACTACCCGGCTTACGCCCTGAAAGAGTGGGCGCGCAAAGGCTATCATATCGACATGGAGCCTGAAGACGCTGAAACCCTGCGCAATGGATGTGCCGATTATGTGGGCTTCAGTTATTACATGAGTACAGCCGTTCAGACCCGCGCCAGTGGCGTTGATGATCCTATTACCGGCTTCGAAGGCACGGTTAAAAATCCGCACGTTAAAGCCTCAGACTGGGGCTGGCAGATCGATCCTGTTGGTCTGCGGTATGTTCTTAATGATGTGTATGAACGCTATCAGAAACCCCTGTTTATTGTTGAAAACGGTTTTGGCGCCATCGATAAACCGAATGCGCAGGGCGTGATAGAGGATGATTACCGCATTGATTATCTGGCCGCGCATATTGAAGAGATGAAAAAAGCCGTCATTCATGACGGGGTGGATCTCATGGGGTACACGCCCTGGGGCTGTATCGACTGCGTGTCTTTCACTACCGGTCAGTACAACAAGCGTTACGGTTTTATTCACGTGAATAAAAACGATGACGGCAGCGGAGACTTCTCGCGCTCCAGGAAAAAGAGTTTTGCCTGGTATCAACAGGTCATCGCCAGCAATGGTGAAAAGCTGTAAGTCGTTTGCCGCAGCGCCCTGCTGCGGCATCATTCTAGCGCCCGCCGGCAGCATCGATAATGCTGCCCGTAATGTAAGAAGCGGCATCGCTGGCTAACCAGACAACGGCTTCTGCGATTTCTTCGGCATAGCCGCCACGCCCCATTGGTATGCCGCTGGCCAGCCTGTCTACCCTGCCGGGTTCTCCGCCGTCAGCATGCATCTCGGTGTAAATCATCCCCGGACGTACGCCATTGACCCGAATTCCCTGCTGGGCCACTTCCAGCGACAGGCCTTTGGTCATGGTGTCCATTGCGCCTTTCGATGCCGCATAGTCGACATATTCGTTTGGCGACCCCGTGCGGGCAGCTGCAGAGGAGACATTGACGATGCTGCCGCCCTGACCGCCATGATGCGTGCCCATGCGCCGGACGGCTTCACGACAGCAAAGAAATGTGCCAAGCACATTCGTGGCAAAAACCTGCTGAATACGTGAGGCATCCAGCTGCTCAAGGCGACATTGTTGGAACAGAATGCCGGCGTTATTCACCAGCAGCGTGAGCGGCAGATCTTCCTGATCCAGCCGTTGAAACAGCGACATCACCTGTGTTTCATCGCTGATATCGGCCTGAACGCTAAAGGCCTCACCGCCGTTACGTACAATCTCATCTACAACCTGATGGGCTTCACTGGCACGTGAACGGAAATTGACCGCCACCCGGTAGCCTCGGGATGCCAGTAAGAGGGACGTCGCGCGACCAATGCCGCGACTGCCGCCGGTAACGAGTGCGAGCTGCATACAAACCTCCATAAAAAAAGGGCCGAAAATCGGCCCTCATAACTTAACGCGTTAAGCTGACTTACGCATAATCGCTCATCGGGACACACGAACAGAACAGGTTACGATCGCCAAAGACATCGTCCAGGCGCTTCACCGTTGGCCAGTATTTATTGTGGCTGCCTGCAGGGAACACGGCCAGTTCACGGCTGTAGGAATGAGACCATTCTCCGATGACTTCCATTTGTGTATGAGGCGCGTTAACCAGCGGGTTATCCTCAAGTGACCACTCACCCGTTTCCACCCGGCCGATTTCCACGCGAATCGCCAGCATGGCATCAATAAAGCGGTCCAGTTCAATTTTGCCTTCTGATTCTGTCGGTTCGACCATGAGTGTTCCGGCGACCGGGAACGACATGGTGGGCGCATGGAAACCGTAGTCGATGAGGCGTTTCGCGATATCCAGTTCACTGATACCGGTTTGCTCTTTTAACGGACGAATATCAAGAATACATTCATGCGCTACGCGGCCGTCGCGCCCTGCATACAGGATGGGATAGGCCGATTTTAGCCGGCTGGCAATATAGTTAGCGTTAAGGATCGCGACCGAACTGGCCTGCTTCAGCCCTTCTGCCCCCATCATACGGATATACATCCAGCTGATAGGCAAAATAGACGCGCTGCCAAATGGCGCAGCGGAAACTGCGCCCTGCTGCGTCAGCATGCCGTCAATTTGTACAACGCTGTGGCCCGGCACAAACGGCGCCAGATGGGCTTTCACGCCGATCGGTCCCATTCCCGGCCCACCTCCGCCGTGCGGGATGCAGAAGGTTTTATGCAGGTTAAGGTGCGAAACGTCTGCGCCGATGTAGCCCGGCGTGGTAATGCCTACCTGCGCGTTCATGTTGGCGCCATCAAGATAAACCTGGCCGCCGAACTGATGCACAATCTGGCACACCTCGCGAATAGTTTCCTCGTAAACGCCGTGGGTGGACGGATAGGTCACCATAATGCATGACAGCTTATCGCCAGCCTGAGCCGCTTTTTCACGCAGGTCGCCCAGATCGATGTTGCCCTGCTTGTCACAGGAGACCACCACGACATCCATGCCCGCCATCTGAGCCGAAGCCGGATTAGTACCGTGCGCCGAGCTGGGGATCAGGCAGAGATGCCGTTCACCCTCACCGCGGCTTTCGTGATAACGACGAATCGCTAACAGACCGGCATATTCACCCTGCGCACCCGAGTTAGGCTGCATGCAGAGTGCATCGTAACCAGTCAGTTGAACCAGCCACTGTGAAAGCTGCCCAATCATTTGCAGGTAGCCGCCAGCCTGTTCAGCCGGGCAGAACGGGTGCAGTTCGGCAAATTCAGGCCAGGTGATGGGGATCATCTCGGCGGCGGCATTGAGTTTCATGGTGCAGGAACCCAACGGAATCATGGCCTGATTCAGCGCCAGATCTTTTTTCTCCAGGCTGTGCATATAGCGCATCATCTCAGTTTCGCTGTGATGACGGTTAAACACCGGATGCGTCAGAATCTCGCTTTCACGCTGCTGCGCGGCCGGAATGGACGGGTTGTCGGCCGTAACCAGGCTGTCGAGCCGATCGATATCCTGACCGTGCTCATCCCCCAGCAAAATAGCGAACAGCGTAGCAATGTCTTCACGGCGCGTGGTTTCATCCAGCGTGATACCGACGGCATTGAGAATGTCGCTACGCAGGTTCACACCGAAGCTCAGCGCACGGTTGAGTACGCCCGCTTTATCCGCAACCTCTACCGTTAGTGTGTCAAACCAATGGCTATGACGCAGTTTAAGCCCGCCACGCTGCAGTCCGGCAGCCAGAATATCGGTAAAGCGGTGGATACGCGACGCAATACGTTTCAGCCCGACCGGCCCGTGGAACACGGCATACAGCCCGGCGATATTGGCCAGCAGCACCTGAGAAGTACAGATATTGGAGTTCGCTTTTTCGCGACGGATATGCTGCTCACGGGTTTGCATCGCCATGCGCAAGGCGGTGTTGCCTGCGGCATCGCGGGAAACGCCGATAATGCGGCCAGGCATTGAACGCTTATGTTCGTCGCGGCTGGCGAAGAAGGCAGCATGCGGGCCTCCATAACCCATTGGCACACCAAAGCGTTGGGCCGAACCGAACACGATATCCGCGCCTTGTTTGCCCGGAGATGTCAGCAGCACCAGCGCCATAAAGTCGGCAGCGACGCTGACAACCACCTTGCGTGCTTTCAGCTCGCTAATCAGGTGGGTGTAGTCGTGTACTTCTCCCGTGGTGCCCACCTGCTGTAGCAGCACACCAAACAGGTTTTCGTGATCCAGTGCTTTGGCCGGGTTGTCGATAATCAGTTCAAAGCCAAAGGTTTCGGCACGGGTACGCACGACGTCCAGCGTTTGCGGATGAATATCGTCAGCGATAAAGAACCGGGTCGCGTTTTTCAGTTTGCTGATGCGTTTTGACATCGCCATTGCTTCTGCGGCGGCGGTCGCTTCATCCAGCAGAGAAGCGGAGGCAATGTCCATGCCGGTCAAATCGATCGTAACCTGCTGGAAGTTAAGCAGGGCTTCAAGCCGTCCCTGCGACACTTCTGGCTGATACGGCGTATACGCCGTGTACCAGCCGGGGTTCTCCAGCATATTTCGCAAAATCACCGGCGGCGTAATCACCGCGCTGTATCCCATGCCGATCCAGGATTTATAAAGCAGGTTTTGCCCGGCAATGGCCTTCAACTCAGCCAGCGCCTGTTGTTCAGTTGCGGCATCGCCCACCGCTGGCGGGCCTGGCAACTGAATATCGGCGGGAACGATAGAACCAATCAACGACGCCAGAGAGCTGGCACCGATCGCCTCCAGCATGACGGCCTGTTGTTCTGGCGACGGACCAATATGGCGCTCAATGAAGGCACCGTTGTGTTCAAGCTGGCTGAGAGTCTGAGTCATGAGCTGTAAATCCTGAATCGGGCTGGGGAACAGAGAATGCAAGTCAGATATCTGCGGCCTCAGTTTGAGGCCGCACGACGATTACTCGTCAATGGAGGCTTTATAAGCATCCGCATCCAGCAGCGAGTCGATTTCTGACTCATCGCTGGCCTTAATCTGGAATAACCAGCCGCCGTCATAAGGCTCGCTGTTAACCTGTTCAGGGGAATCGTTAAGGGCGTCGTTGACGGCAACGATTTCACCGCTGATGGGCGCGTAAATGTCTGAAGCGGCTTTGACCGATTCCGCAACTGCGCACTCTTCTCCGGCAGAGAAAGTGGCACCGACCTCAGGCAGGTCAACAAACACCATATCGCCCAGCAACTCCTGCGCATGTTCGGTGATACCAACGGTATAGGTACCGTCCGCGTTTTTGCGCAGCCATTCGTGACTGTCGCGGTACTTCAACTCCACTGGCACATTGCTCATCGCCCTTTCTCCTGTAATTATGTTTTACTGCGCAACCGGTTTTCCGGCGCGAACGAAAATTGGTTTAGTGACTTTCACAGGCATTTCACGGTTACGGATCTCAACAATCGCGTTTTCCCCAATCCCTGCCGGCACGCGGGCCAGTGCAATGCTGTAACCCAACGTCGGTGAGAAGGAACCGCTGGTGATCACCCCCTGCTGCAACTGACCCTGCTGATCGGTAAAACGCACCGGCAACCCGTTACGCAGAACGCCTTTTTCCGTGAGGATCAGCCCAACCAGTTTTTCAGTGCCCTTTTCTCGCTGGCTTTCCAGCGCTTCACGTCCGATAAAGTGGCGGTCGCCAGGTTCCCAGCTAATGGTCCAGCCCATATTGGCCGCCAGCGGCGATACGCTCTCGTCCATTTCCTGACCGTAAAGATTCATACCCGCTTCCAGACGCAAGGTGTCGCGTGCGCCCAGCCCGGCGGGTTTCACGCCCGCACTCAACAAACGCTGCCAGAATCCGACGGCATCGGCGGCAGGCAGCGCAATTTCATAGCCCGCTTCGCCGGTATAACCGGTTGTGGCAATGAACAGTTCACCGGCCTGCACGCCGAAGAACGGCTTCATGCCCTCTACAGCCTGACGCTGTGCGTCACTGAATAAGGTTTGGGCTTTTTGCTGCGCCTGCGGGCCCTGTACAGCAATGAGTGCGAGATCGTCGCGTTCTGTTAACGCGACGCCGTAACCCTGTGCATGCTCGCCGATCCAGGCCAGATCCTTTTCACGCGTCGCGGAGTTGACCACCAGACGAAAAAACGTCTCGTCCATAAAATAAACAATTAAATCGTCAATTACGCCAGCGGAAGCATTCAGCATGCCGGTATACAGGGCTTTGCCCGGCTGAGTCAGTTTGGCGACGTCGTTTGCCAGCAGGAAGCGCAAAAACTCGCGCGTGCGCTCACCTTTTAAATCCACAATGGTCATGTGCGAAACATCGAACATGCCCGCGTCGCTGCGCACGGCATGATGCTCATCCATCTGAGAGCCATAGTGCAACGGCATCATCCAACCGTGGAAATCCACCATCCGCGCGCCATTTGCCTGGTGCTGTTCAAACAAAGGTGTGTGCTGAGTCATAACTATCCTGTGCAGAAACGAGTGAGTTTGAAACCACGCGCCATGTAGCCGACGCAAACGTTCTCTTTGCCTTGACGTTACCACCGAATCAGGCGATTAACCATAAGCAAAGCGAGGTCGAAAGACGTGGCACAGCCTAACCAGGCCCCGGGTTAATCAGGATAAAAAACTATAATTTTGTGATTAACCACGCAATAAATACGCCATAGTGATTTATTAACAGCAAATTTATGCGCACAGTCCAGCAGGATGTTAAAAAAATAGCGGGTCGAAAACAGCCATGGATAAAAAAAAGTAATGCGAAACTTCACGCAAAATTAGAATAAATCAAACGATGCGCAGTCAGAGTGCAGCCCTGCATTTTTACGGTGCAGCGGAGGGTGAGCATAAAAAAAGCCAGCAATTATGCTGGCTTTTTGCGGGTGAGCGGCGTTACCGCAGCCATGCTGGCATATCGTTCAGGCCCATGGCCTGACGCAGCATTACCGGCTTCACGCCCGGCAGGTTATCAGCCAGTTTCAGGCCCAGATCGCGAAACAGCTTTTTGGCTGGATGATTGCCTGCAAACAGTTCACGAAAACCCTGCATTCCGGCAAGCATCATGGCAGCGCTGTGTTTGCGACTGCGCTCGTAGCGGCGCAGATAAAGGTGCTCGCCGATATCTTTGCCCTGCTGGTGCAGGCGGCGGATTTCGCCAATCAGCTCAGCAGCATCCATGAAACCCAGGTTGACGCCCTGTCCTGCCAGCGGATGAATGGTATGTGCCGCATCGCCCACCAGCGCCAGCCGGTGAGCGGCAAAGTTACGTGCATAGCGTGCCGTAAGCGGGAAACACTTGCGCTCGCCTTCCAGCTGGCACAGCCCCAGGCGCATATCGAACGCGACCGACAGTTGTTGATTAAACAGCGCCTCCGGCATGGTTTCGAGACGGCTGGCTTCCTGAGGAGAAAGAGACCAGACGATAGAACAGAGATGGGGATCCTGCATCGGCAGGAAAGCCAGAATGCCATCGCCGTGAAAAACCTGGCGCGCTACGCCGTCGTGTGGCAGCGCCGTGCGAATATTCCCGACCAGCGCATGATGATCGTAATCCCAGAACGTCAGGGGAATATCGGCTTTGTTACGCAACCAGGAGTTGGCCCCGTCCGCCGCCACCATTAGCCGTGCACTCATCATGCTGCCATCCTGCAGCGTAATAAAGGCTTCATTATCGCCAAAGGCCACCTGCTGCAGTTGGGAAGCAGGCAGCAGCGTAACATCACTGCACTGGCTGGCGCGCTGCCATAAGGCGCTGTGGATCACAGGGTTTTCGATGATGTGCCCAAGATGCGTCAGGCCCTGCTGCTCACCGTCAAATGCGATCGTACCGAAGCTGTCGCGATCCCAGACCTCCATTGCCTGATAAGGGCTGGCACGGAGCGACAGAATCGTTGACCAGACGTCCAGCTTCTGCAAAAGACGTTCACTGGCCGCGTTAATTGCGGATACGCGTACGGACGGCGATGCGCCTGCATCAAATTGCGGCCCGGCAGACTGCTCCAGCACGGCAATGCGTAATCCGCTCCCTTGCAGACCGCAGGCTACTGCCAGACCCACCATACCGCCACCGGCGACCACTACATCGTAAGTTTGCATCAGTGCCTCTCAGTTAACGCTTAACCCAGCCGAGCGTACGCTCGGCCAGAAGATTTCTCAGCCATGGCAGGTGATCCATTGCCAGCAGACCAAGGTTGCGCCCGACGACCAGCGGCGCATGGCGGTTGGCAAACATACGCACCAGGCCGTCAGTGATGCCCACGGTAATGGCCCGATCCTGCTGGCGACGTTGGCGGTAATGTTGCAGGACCGCATAGCTGCCGGGATCCTGCTGCTGTCGGTGCGCGGTTGCCAGGGTTTCTGCAAGCGACATCACGTCACGCAGGCCAAGATTGAACCCCTGACCGGCAATAGGATGCAGCGTCTGTGCCGCGTTACCAACCGTAACGACGCGATGGGAAACCACCGAATCGGCCTGCTGCAGCGCTAACGGATAAACGTCACGCTTACCGGTATGGATAAATTTGCCCAGTCGCCAGCCAAACGCGCGCTGAAGCTGGCTGAGAAACGCCTCGTCACTCCAGCTTTCGACCTGCGGGCGCTGATCCAGCGGATGGCACCACACCAGCGAGAGGCGATTATCTGACATTGGCAACAGCGCCAACGGGCCAAACTCGGTAAAGCGTTCAAAAGCCCGGCCCTGATGGGGAAGCTCACTGGTGACGTTGGCAATAAGCGCTAACTGCTGATAAGGCTGGGAGTGCCACTGCATGCCGCAGGCGGCCGCAACGGCTGAACGGGTGCCATCAGCGGCTACCAGCACGTCGCCTTCCAGCTGTTCATCATTATCAAGCGTGACCCGAACGCTTTCCTGGGTTCGGGCCACCTGAGTGACGCGCGCGGGACAGCGCAGTGTGACGCCGGGTGCCTGTTTTAACTGTGTGAACAGGCTTTGCCCTACGTCGAATAATTCAACCACCTGCCCCAGCGCGGGAATCGCATAATCGCTGGCGGCGAGTGACACGAAACCGGCATGGCCGCGATCGGATACGTGAATAGTGGTAATCGGTGTGGCACAGGGGGAAATCCGCTGCCAGAGATTGATATCAGCAAGCTGCTGGCAGGTTCCGGCAGACAGCGCAATCGCCCGGCCGTCATAGCCCGGATGCGCACGGCTGCCAGGCTCGCTGCTTTCAATCAGCGTCACGGGCAGTTTACCCTGTGTCAGGTGCGCGATGGCCAGCGCCAGTGTGGCGCCAGTCATTCCTCCACCGGCGATAAGAATGGTCATAACGCGCGTGCCGCCGCCATCAGCGCTTCAATTGCATCAGGATCTTTCACGACGCTGTCGGTGAGGTTCTCAATACCGGTTTCGGTAATCACAATGTCATCCTCGATGCGGATGCCGATACCGCGGTATTCCACAGGGACGTCAGCATCGGGCGCGATATACAACCCCGGTTCGACGGTGATAACCATGCCCGGCTCCAGGATACGATCGCGGCTTGGTGTGCCGTAGTGCCCCACATCGTGGACATCCAGACCCAACCAGTGGCCCAGACCATGCATAAAGAATTTACGATGGGCATCTTCAGAGATCAGCGTATCGACCTCGCCCTGCATTATCCCCAACTCAACCAGTCCAGTGACCATAATGCGCACGACGTCATCATTAACCTCGCGGATGCTAACGCCAGGGCGGAATCGGGACAGTGCCGTTTCCAGTGATTTGAGTACGATGTTGTACACCGCCCGCTGCGGCTGAGTGAATTTACCGTTAACCGGGAACGTCCGGGTAATGTCACCCGCATAGCCCTGCCATTCACATCCGGCATCGATAAGCACCAGATCACCGTCCTGCATCTCACACTCGTTTTCGGTGTAGTGCAGAATGCAGCCGTTTTCGCCGGAACCCACAATCGTGTTGTAAGACGGGAATCGCGCACCGTGGCGGTTAAATTCATGATGAATTTCCCCTTCCAGATGATATTCGTACAGTCCCGGACGGCAGGCCTGCATTGCGCGCGTATGCGCCAGCGCACTGATCTCACCCGCACGGCGCAGAATGGCAATCTCTTCCGGACTTTTGAACAGGCGCATCTCATGCACCCAGGGACGCCAGTCTGTCAGGCTGGCAGGCGCGCTGAGATTCTGGCGAAAACCCTGCCGCAGTTTATCCAGCGCACCGAACACCAGTTTATCGGCTTCAGCATATTGGCCCTGCGCATGGTAAACCTCATCCAGGCCGTTCAGCAGCAGGTGGAGTTGTTCACCAATATCGTTCCAGGGCAGGGCCCGATCCACGCCGAGCTTAGCGGGCGCCGCATCCTGTCCCAGACGGCGGCCAAACCAGATTTCTGCAGTCAGGTCGCGAACACGATTAAACAGCACACTGTGATTGTGGTTCTCATCACTTTTGATCAGCACCAGTAACGCCTGAGGCTCATTGAACCCCGTGAAGTACCAGAAGTCGCTGTTCTGACGAAACGGATATTCGCTATCATTACTGCGCGTTACTTCAGGCGCGGCAAAAATTAACGCTGCGCTGCCCGGAACCATTTTCGCCAGCAGCGCCTGACGGCGCTGCTGAAAATTTTCCAGTGAAATCATGTCTGCACTCCCTGTTAAACTCAGATAGCTGGCTTAGTGTAGCGTTGGCTTTTGTACTTCTGGCGCAGTCGGTTGCGGACGAGTGAAAGTGTCGTGGCAAAGTAGTGCTGCAACACGAACGTACTCAATCACCTCTTCCAGCGACTGCTCTAATTCTTCCTGATCTTCGTCTTCGTCGTAGCCCAACTGAGCAATCGTGCGCAGATCGTCAATGGCCTCGCCCGTTTCACCGGTGACCTTATCCAGTTTAGGCTGGGTTACGCCCAGACCGAGTAAAAAATGGTTTACCCAGCCCGCCAGTGCATCAGCGCGATCAAACACCGTAATGTCATCATCGGCGGGCAGCATCAGTTGAAAAAGGAAGCCATCGTCCTCTAGCGCAGTCGCAATGCTTTCATGCAAAGACTGCAGTGGCAGGGACAGCGTCTGCGAAAAAGCCATGCCTTCGTTCGCAAGATCGTGGACCAGCGTTTTCCAGCTGTTATCCGCGTTACCGCCACATAAGATGCCGCTGAGTAAGCCGTGCATTTCCGCAGGCGTCATGCCCACGCCATGCTGTGAGAGCGCCGCCGCCAGCGCGTTGTAATCGGGGGTTGCGTTCTGTGAAGACATCATTTTTCATCGTCGTTGGCTGTAAGAGTTCGTGGTATGCTACCACTAGCTGCCTCAAGGTTTCCAGAAAAGGGGTTGTATCTTATTTCTCAGGTCTATATAGTTGCCCGCCTCCCAGGCCATTGAAGGCTAAGGGGAATGGCGAGCCAGGTAATCAGTCAGGAAGGTGGCATGTCTGCACAACCGGTAGATTTACAAATTTTTGGTCGTTCTTTGAGAGTGAATTGTCCGCCTGAACAGCAAGATGCGCTGAACGCGGCAGCAGAAGATCTCAATCAACGGTTGCAAGATTTAAAAGTTCGCACTAGAGTCACAAATACAGAGCAACTGGTGTTCATTGCCGCGTTAAACATTTGCCATGAACTGGCACAAGAGAAAGGTAAGACGCGTGACTATGCTGCTAACATGGAACAACGAATCCGTATGTTACAGCAGACCATTGAACAGGCTTTAGTTGAGCAAGGTCGCATAACCGACCGCCAGGATGCGAAGTTCGAATAACACTTCATGGTCAGTGTGCTACACTGACGGTGAAGTCAATTTTCTCTGAGATGTTTGCAAGTGGGCCAGTCCCCTGAGCCGATATTTCATACCAACAGAATGTGACGCTCCGCAACCTGTGAGCATGCTCGGTCCGTCCGAGAAGCCTGATGGTTGCGACGGCATGTTCACCTTGAACCAAGGGTTCAAGGGTTACAGCCTACGGCGGCATCTCGGAGATCTCCTTTTTGGTCGTACTGCATTACCTCCCACCAGGCATGATATAATGCGTCGCTTAAGCGACTTTGTCTGGGGGACACCATGTCAGCACCCTCTTTAGTACTGCGTCAGGACATCCGTCAGCACGTTCGCCACCTACGTCGCGCTCTGAGCGCTGAGCAGCAACATGCGGCAGCCGAACAACTCGCCCAACATGCGATCAACTTTGCACCACTGGCCGATGCCAACAACGTGGCACTGTTTTTGTCTGTTGATGGCGAAATCAATACACGACCGCTTATCGCCAGGCTGTGGCAGCAAAACAAACGGGTTTACCTGCCGGTTCTGCACCCCTTCGCAGCGGGCCATCTGCTTTTTCTGCGCTATACGCCAGAAACACAGTTAATCCAAAATAAACTGCGCATTCCCGAACCCCCACTGGATATCCGCCATCTGATCACGCTGGATGAACTGGACGTAATGATGGTACCGCTGGTGGCGTTTGATCGCGCCGGACAGCGTTTAGGAATGGGGGGCGGCTTCTACGATCGCACCTTACAGAACTGGAAACAGCATGGGTTTTTACCGGTGGGTATCGCTCATGACTGTCAGCGGGTTGACGCGCTGCCTACAGCGGCGTGGGACATTCCTTTGCCGGCCGTGCTGACGCCATCAAAACTGTGGCTATGGGATGAATAAACCCGGGCATGCTTGTGTGCCCGGGTAGGTGACAGCGTGGGATCAATAAAGCAGGCGGGCGCGAATCGTTCCCGGAATCGCCTTCATCAGCTGCAGAGCTTTCTCTGCCAGTTCGTGCTCAGCATCAATGTCGATGACCACATAACCCATCATCGGAGAGGTTTGCAGGTACTGAGCGGCAATGTTGATGCCTTGTTCAGCGAAAATCTGGTTGATCGCGGTGAGAACGCCCGGACGGTTTTCGTGAATATGCAGCAGACGACTGGCGCTAATGCCGTGCATCGGCAATGACACTTCCGGGAAATTGACGGCGGACAGCGTTGAACCGTTATCCGAATATTTCGCCAGCTTGCCCGCGACTTCAATCCCGATATTCTCCTGCGCTTCTTCCGTCGATCCCCCGATGTGCGGCGTCAGGATAACGTTGTCGAATTCGCTCAGTGGGGAAACAAACGGATCGCTGTTGGTCGCCGGCTCTACAGGGAACACATCAATCGCAGCGCCACCAACCTGCTTGCTGGCCAGCGCTTCGCACAGTGCGGGAATATCTACCACGGTGCCGCGTGAGGCGTTTATCAGCAGGCCGCCAGGCTTCATCTGCGCCAGCTCATTGGCAGAAATCATATTTTGCGTAGAGGCGGTTTCCGGGACATGCAGGCTGACAACGTCACTCATATTTAGCAGCTGCGTCAGGCTACGAACCTGTGATGCGTTGCCCAACGGCAGCTTGTTTTCGATGTCATAGAAGTAAACGTGCATGCCCAGACTTTCTGCCAGCACGCCCAGTTGCATACCGATATGGCCATAGCCAATGATACCCAGCTTTTTACCGCGCGCTTCAAAAGAGCCTTTGGCGATTTTATTCCAGATACCACGGTGCGCTTTGGCATTCGCTTCCGGAACACCGCGCAGCATCAGCAGCATCTCGCCAATAACCAGCTCGGCCACAGAGCGCGTATTTGAGAAAGGTGCGTTAAAAACCGGGATACCGCGTTTCGCTGCGGCATTTAAATCAACCTGATTCGTTCCGATACAGAAACAGCCCACCGCTACCAGTTTTTCTGCAGCGGCAAAAATCTCTTCGGTCAGTTGGGAACGGGAACGGATACCGATAAAATGCGCATCGCGAGCGGAAGCTTTTAACGCCTCGGCATCCAGTGCGCCTTTGTGGAATTCAATATTGGTGTAACCTGCAGCACGAAGATTTTCCAGCGCGCTCTGATGGACACCTTCCACCAGCAGGAACTTAATTTTGTCTTTTTCCAGTGATACCTTTGCCATTTCCCAACCCTATTCAGAATTCAACGAGGACTGAACGCAGTCAGCCGTCTGTCAAAATATCAAAAAAATCGCCTGCGGCAATACAAACGATTGCCTGACCGCCAGCATGGCAGGGCTCAGAGGACGTAC
Source organism: Pantoea ananatis LMG 2665 (assembly GCF_000710035.2). Classification (GTDB taxonomy): domain Bacteria; phylum Pseudomonadota; class Gammaproteobacteria; order Enterobacterales; family Enterobacteriaceae; genus Pantoea; species Pantoea ananatis. The sequence continues at coordinate 153,973 of NZ_JMJJ01000006.1, forward strand.
TTTGCCAGACAAAATCGTGGGTTGGCCGCATCAAGAAGAACGAACCCGCTGCCGATGACGGTTATGTGACATAAGTCACCAAATTTCAGCCTGGTGAGAAAAGTTTTTTTAAATCAAAAAAAGCGGGCGCCCTGTTGTGCGCCCGGTGCTTTATTTTTTGAGGGTTTTGACACCGTCAGGTCCGCCAATCAATGCGACATCTGCGCCACGCGTGGCGAACAGCCCCACGGTGACAACGCCAGGCAGGGCATTAATCGTTTTTTCCAGCTCGATGGGATCGAGAATACGCAGGTTGTGCACATCAAGAATGATATTACCGTTGTCGGTCACCACATTCTGACGATATTCCGGCAAACCGCCCAGCTTCACCAGTTCACGCGCGACATAGCTTCGCGCCATCGGGATAACTTCAACCGGCAACGGGAAGCGTCCAAGCACGTCCACTTCTTTGGATGCGTCGGCGATACAGATAAACTTTTTGGCGACCGCCGCGACGATTTTCTCGCGAGTTAAGGCAGCACCGCCCCCTTTGATCATCTGCATTTGTGGGTTAATTTCATCGGCACCGTCGACATAAATGGCCAGATCATCAATCTCGTTCAAATCAAACACCTGAATGCCCAGGCTTTTTAGCTTTTGCGTCGACGCTTCGGAACTGGATACGGCCCCCTCAATCTGATGTTTAATGCTGCCGAGCGCATCAATAAAGTGAGCGGCCGTAGAACCCGTACCGACGCCAACGACAGTACCGGGCTGCACATAATCCAGTGCGGCCCAACCAACAGCTTTTTTCAGTTCATCCTGGGTCATGATATGTTTAGAACCTGTGCGATAAGGAAATGCGCGTAGTATAAAGCAAGGCTTGCTGAAAATGCTCGGATGCATTGGGCGGATTTAATGCTTTGGAAGCCAGCCCACAAAAATATCGCTGACATTTCCGTTGGAATATTTGTGGCATAGTAACGTCCATCCTGAAGGAGAGAGAAAAATAATGAAACGCCCGGACTACAGAACGCTTCAGGCGCTGGACGCAGTGATACGTGAACGCGGATTTGAACGTGCTGCACAAAAACTTTGCATTACGCAGTCTGCCGTCTCGCAACGCATTAAACAGTTGGAAAATCTGTTTGGTCAGCCGTTATTAGTTCGTACAGTACCGCCTCGTCCCACTGAACAAGGGCAAAAGCTGCTCGCCCTTCTGCACCAGGTTGAGTTACTGGAGGAAGAGTGGCTGGGCGATGAGAACAGCGGCACCACGCCGCTACTGCTGTCGCTGGCGGTCAACGCCGACAGTCTGGCAACGTGGCTGTTACCGGCATTAAAAGACGTACTGGCCGATTCGCCTGTGCGCCTGAACCTTCAGGTTGAGGATGAAACCCGCACTCAAGAGCGTCTGAGACGAGGCGAAGTGGTTGGCGCAGTCAGTATTCAACCGCAGCCGCTACCCAGCTGTCTGGTGGATCAACTGGGTGCGCTGGATTATTTGTTTGTGGCGTCAAAGGATTTTGCAGAGCGCTTTTTCCCCAATGGTGTAACGCGTTCCGCCCTGCTTAAAGCGCCAGCCGTGGCATTTGATCACCTGGATGATATGCATCAGGCCTTTTTGCAGCAGAATTTTGATTTATCACCGGGTAGCGTTCCCTGCCACATCGTCAACTCGTCTGAAGCGTTTGTGCAGATGGCCCGGCAGGGCTCGACCTGCTGTATGATCCCTCATCTGCAGATTGAACGCGAACTGGCGAGTGGCGAGCTAATCGATCTCACGCCGGGGCTGTATCAACGTCGGATGCTGTACTGGCACCGCTTTGCACCTGAAAGCCGCCTGATGCGTCGGGTAACGGATGCGCTGATTGCGCATGGCCATCGGGTGCTACGTCAGGATACGGCGGAATAATCGCCCTTTGCCGCAGCAAAATTTGGGCGTTGCGTTGAGAAGGTGCACTTGTGAAAGCGGCACGGCGTTAATGGCCGTCAGGGGCATTTTTTAGAAGGCAATACGCAGCGCTGAGCAGAGGGAATCAACCAGGATTTACCCGCAAGGATGCGGGTAAAAGGCGCAGCCGGCACAGGGATGTGCCGTCTGCGCCGGTCCGTCAGGTTGATGAGCGATGTGAAGGAACCGCGTCAGCGGCGCGAGGACCGCCTGGCAAAAATTGCCCCTGATGGCTTAACCACAATACCAATAAAGGCTTACTGTGCCGTATTTGGTTTCATCTCAAAAACCACATCCACCTGGTCATCAAAGTTGATGCTTTGCTGATCGTAGGTTTCCTGTGCAGAAGTATCTGCCACAGCCGCGGCTTTAAACATGCGGTTCATTGGCATTGGCTGATAGTTTGCCACCTGATAACGAATGCTGTAGATCGGGCCCAGTTTGGCATTAAAACCTTCAGCCAGTTCAGCCGCCTGTTGGGTCGCATTTTTGATTGCGGCCTGACGTGCCTGCTGCTTGTAGCTTTCAGGATTAGCGACGCCCAGTTCAACGCTACGCACTTCATTCAGACCTGACTTCAGCGCCCCATCAAGCAGATCGTTAAGTTTGTCCAGCTGACGTACGGTGACCTGAACCTGACGCACCGCACGGTAGCCTTTGAGCTGTGACTTACCGTCTTTGGTGTAATCATATTCTGGCTGCGTCGTCAGATTCGCGGCTTCGATATCCTTTTTCTCAATACCGTTTTTTTGCAGGAAATCAAAATATTGCGCTACGCGGCTATCGACCTGCTTTTTTGCCTCTGCGGCATCTTTCGATGAGACATTCACCACAATTGACAGCGTCGCGATATCCGGGCGGGCATCTACAGTTGCCTTACCTGACGTAACAACATGGGGTCCGTTCGGCAGTTCGTCAGCCTGTACGCTCAAAGGCAATGCCCCTGCACTCATCATCGCGGCAAGCGCCAATGCTTTCAGTTTCATGAAAGTCCTCCTTGAAAAGGTCAGTTCGATGGCTCCCAGTACATGAAGCCCACAAGCGCATCATATTACGCGTTGTTTGGAGTGAAGATTATGGCAAAAGTTCGGCAGACTGGCCTCAATAACCCGTTTTCGTATAGCTTTTACTCAAAATCCCGTGATGACCTGCCGGGCAAGCTGAAACGCAATAAACCATATGACCGCACCGACCAGCAGGTTAATGATGCGTTGAGCGCGCGCCGTTTGCAGTAGAGGCGCAAGCCAGGCCGCCAGCAGCGCCAGACCGAAAAACCACAGCACCGAGGCGCTGATGGTCCCCAGCGCAAACCACTGTCGCGCAACCGTTCCGGGTAACTGCCCGCCCAGACTGCCCAGCACAACAAAGGTATCAAGATAAACATGTGGATTCAGCCAGGTCACCGCCAACATCGTCGCGATAATTCGTTTTCTGCTCTGCGTTGCGTGGCTACCCGACGCCAGTTCAATGTTACGGCTAAATGCCGTACGTAAGGCGCCCCACCCGAACCAGAGCAGAAAGGCAACCCCGGCACAAGTAATCAGCATCAGCAGTAAGGGAGACTGGTTCAGGAGCGCACTGCCGCCAAAAATGCCCGCACAGATCAATGCGATATCGCTTAACGCACAAAGCGCCGCAGTCATCAAATGATACTGGCGCTTTACCCCCTGGTTCAGCACGAAGGCGTTTTGTGGGCCTAACGGCAGGATAAGCGCCGCCCCAAGAGCAAGCCCTTGAAAGTAAATGGTTAACACTGGATGACATTCCTTACATCGGTGAGATGCAGGGATTATAAAGAGCGAGTCAGATTAGCGGAAATTGAAAAAATTAATCTGCTATTAACAAAATTAATGGGCGACCGCTGCCGCCCATTAACGTTACTGCGTTGCGGTCGTCTCGCTTTCAGGTTGTTGAACCTGGTGCAGGTGCACATCCATTTGTGGATAAGGGATGCCAATACCTTTGCTGTCCAGCGCACGTTTAAAGTTTTTCAGTAAGTCCCAGTAAACGTCCTGCAGATCGCTGCTGTTACTCCAGCAACGCACCACGAAGTTAAGCGATGACGCCCCTAATTCATTCAGGCCAATCTGGATGCCACGTTCTTTAAGTACGCGCTGATCGGCCTCAACGACGCCGCGCAACAGGGCAATCACCTCATCCACATCGGCTTCGTAGGCAACGCCGATAATGAATTCATTCCGGCGCACTGGCTCGCGCGAGAAGTTGATGATATTGCCACTGATGATTTTACCATTTGGCACCACAACGATTTTGCCATCGGCAGATTTCAGGGTGGTCGAGAAAATTTGCACATTGAGCACGGTGCCCATTACGCCGCCCAAATCGACAAACTCACCGGTGCGGAAAGGACGGAAGGTGACCAGGAGGACGCCAGCCGCCAGATTGGAGAGCGAGCCTTGCAGGGCTAAACCTACTGCCAGACCGGCGGCACCCAGCACGGCGATAACCGATGCCGTCTGCACGCCGACACGACCCAGCGCAGCAATGACCGTGAAGGCGATAACGCCATAGCGCACCAGGGCGGAAAGGAAATCGGCTACGGTGGCGTCAATATGGCGCGCGAGCAGCAGGCGATTAACCGTGTTAGAAATCACCCTGGCGATGATCATGCCGACAATGATAATGGCAATTGCCGCGACGATATTGACGGCATAACTCAGAATCAGCGCCTGGTTGTGTACCAGCCAGCCACCGGCACTGTTAATGCCATTAACAACATTCAAGTCTTCCATTTGTAAGCCCTGTCGATAGTTCCCCTGTGGGGAAAGACAAAAAACTGCCAGATGTAATCCGACACCCAATGGTTAAGGGTAATCAATTATTTAGCCAGACGCCAAACTGAGTGATACGGGAAGGCGGTTTTGCACACTTACGCATCAGCACGCCGGCCTCCGCGCACGATGTTTGTTCAGGGCACATGGCTGAGTATATTAATCAGCCTGCCAAACGGATCACGGACATAAAAACGACGCACGCCCCACGCTTCTTCTGTAAGCGCATAGTCGACCGGCAGCCTCGCAGCGACAACGCGTTGATACACCTCATCAAGATTATCAACCTCAATGGATAAATCCGGAACAGCTGTGCCGGCGCCGCCTTCCCGCGCAATACTGACCTGCGGCACCATCGTGTTATCCGCGGCCCAGGTCATGATCCATCCGTGATCCATCGCCAGTTTCAGATCGAGAATGTCACCGTAGAAGCGTTCTGCTTCTTCCATATTTCCGGCCCGAATATTCGCCACAATGCGTTTGACGGCCATACGATTGCCCTCACCTGTTAAGCCACACACAGGATACAGCGCGCGCTGCAGTGAGGTTGTGACAGCACGTCAGAATGTGTCGCCCGACAAAAAGAAATGAAACTGAGCGTGAGCAGAAAGGATAAAAAAAAGTCCCGATCGGACGATCGGGACTGAGTCGTTCGTCTGCCGTTCTCTCGAACTCAGACGCCAGCAGCGTGATGCTTACAGAACGTCAACGGCGTTGAGTTCTTTGAACGCCTGCTCCAGACGCACCACCATGGATGCCTGGGCAGAGCGCAGCCATACACGTGGGTCATAGTATTTCTTGTTAGGCTTGTCTGCGCCTTCTGGGTTACCCAGCTGCGCCTGAAGATAGCCTTCGTTCTTTTTGTAGTACTGCAGGATGCCGTCCCAGGTTGCCCATTGGGTATCGGTATCGATATTCATCTTGATCACGCCGTAGCTGATAGACTCTTCGATTTCTGCAGCAGATGAACCTGAACCACCGTGGAATACGAAATCCAGCGCGTTGTGCGGCAGACCGTGTTTTTCACAGACATATTTCTGTGAATCACGCAGAATGGTTGGGGTCAGTTTAACGTTGCCTGGCTTGTAAACGCCGTGCACGTTACCGAAAGAGGCCGCAATGGTGAAGCGCGGGCTGATCGCATTCAGTTTTTCGTACGCGTAGTTTACGTCTTCTGGCTGAGTGTAAAGCGCTGAAGCATCCATATGGCTGTTATCTACGCCATCTTCTTCACCACCGGTGCAGCCCAGCTCGATTTCCAGGGTCATGTCGATTTTCGCCATGCGCGCCAGGTATTTGCTGCTGATTTCGATGTTTTCTTCCAGTGACTCTTCGGACAAGTCGATCATGTGAGAAGAGAACAGCGGCTTACCGGTTTTCTTGAAGTGCTCTTCGCCCGCGTCCAGCAGACCGTCGATCCACGGCAGCAGTTTCTTGGCGCAGTGGTCGGTATGCAGGATAACCGGCACGCCGTACTGCTCAGCCATCAGATGCACGTGGTGTGCGCCAGAGATGGCACCGAAAATCGCTGCGCCCTGTGGCTTGTCTGTTTTAAAACCTTTACCGGCGATGAATGCAGCACCACCGTTGGAGAACTGTACGATAACCGGCGCTTTTACTTTCGCCGCGGCTTCCAGTACAGCGTTAATGGAGTCGGTGCCGACGCAGTTGACCGCAGGCAGAGCGAATTTGTTCTCTTTCGCTACTTTGAAGATCTTCTGAACGTCATCACCAGTGACAACGCCGGGTTTTACGAAATCAAAAATTTTAGACATGATTGTGTCCTGTTTCGTGACCGGTTATCCCCGATACGGGGACAGCGATTTAAACGCCCGGTTTCGGGCGAGTTTTTAGGCGATGCCGTAGGGCACCGCCCCCAAAGGATTACTGCTTCGCACGCTCTTCCAGCATGGCTACGGCAGGCAGTTTTTTGCCTTCCACGAACTCCAGGAAGGCACCGCCGCCGGTAGAGATGTAGGAGATTTTGTCTTCGATACCGAACAGGTCGATAGCCGCCAGCGTATCACCGCCGCCCGCCACTGAGAATGCTTCGCTGTCTGCAATGGCGTTAGCCACAATCTCGGTGCCTTTGCGGAAGTTCGGGAATTCAAACACGCCCACCGGGCCGTTCCACAGAATGGTTTTGGCATTCTTCAGGATGGTCGCCATGGCCTGAGCGGTTTCATCACCGAAGTCCATAATCTCTTCGTTATCTGCGACTTCCGAAACCTTTTTCACGGTTGCCGGGGCAGTTTCAGAGAATTCCGTGCCAACACGTGAATCGGTTGGAACAGGAATGCCGTACTGATCGCGCAGGCCTTTGGCCGCGTCAACGAAGTCTGGCTCATACAGCGATTTGCCCACGTTGTTGTCGATAGCGACAAAGGTGTTGGCGATGCCGCCGCCGACAATCACGGTATCGGCAATCTTCACCAGCGACTGCAGCACGTCAAATTTGGTTGAAACCTTAGAACCACCGACCACAGCCACCAGCGGGCGCTCAGGGTTCTTCATCACTTTACCCAGCGCTTCCAGCTCAGCTGACAGCAGCGGGCCAGCACAGGCGACAGGGGCAAATTTGCCCACGCCATGCGTGGATGCCTGGGCGCGGTGCGCGGTACCAAAGGCATCCATAACAAAGACGTCGCACAGCGCAGCGTATTTCTTAGACAGCGCTTCGTCGTCTTTCTTTTCGCCTTTATTGAAGCGAACGTTTTCCAGTACGACCAGTTCGCCCGCGCCGATATCGACGCCGTCGAGGTAGTCTTTCGCCAGGGTAACCTGAGTACCGTTCAGTTTCTCTTTCAGGTAGTTCACTACTGGCAGCAGTGAGAATTCTTCGTTGTATTCACCTTCGGTCGGACGACCCAGGTGAGAGGTAACCATCACTTTGGCGCCCTGTTTCAACGCCGCTTCGATAGTTGGCAGTGAAGCACGAATACGTGCATCTGACGTCACTTTCCCTTCTTTCACTGGTACGTTGAGATCGGCGCGAATTAAAACGCGTTTGCCAGCAAGATCCAGATCGGTCATCTTAATTACGGACATGGTGAACCCTCTCGTTGATTCTCATAAGTTTTGCCAGACGCAAACCGCGTCTTACCTGAAACCGCTTGCGGCCATCGCTAACGTTGTGTCGAGCATTCGGTTAGCAAAGCCCCATTCGTTGTCACACCAGACCAGGGTTTTGATCAGATGCTGACCGCTGACCCGCGTTTGTGTACCGTCCACAATGGCACTGTGCGGATCATGGTTGAAATCTACTGAGACTAACGGCAATTCTGTATAGTCAACTATACCACGAAATGCCCCTTCTGCCGCGCTTTGCAACAAGGCGTTAACCTCACAGGCCCGAACGGGCTGGCGCACGGAAACGCTGAGATCAATGGCCGTCACGTTGATCGTCGGTACGCGAACCGCGATGGCTTCGAAGCGATCGTTAAATTTCGGAAAAATACGCGCAATACCTGCCGCCAACCGGGTATCCACCGGGATGATAGACTGACTGGCCGCACGCGTACGGCGCAGATCGCTATGGTAGGCGTCAATCACCTGCTGATCGTGCATCGCCGAATGGATAGTCGTTACCGTCCCCGACTCGATACCAAAAGCGTCGTCCAGTAGCTTAATCACCGGAATAATGCAGTTAGTGGTACAGGATGCATTAGAGACAATACAGTCCGTTTGTTTCAGTTCCTGCTCGTTAACGCCATACACCACGGTTGCATCAAGATCGTTCCCCCCTGGATGGGAAAACAGCACTTTCTTCGCTCCTGCACGCAGATGGGCTTCGCCGTCATCACGGGAACCGTAAACGCCTGTGCAGTCCAGCACCACGTCAACGTTGAGCTCGCCCCAGGGCAGTTCGTCCAGTCCGGCACGATGCAGAATACGGATAATATCGTCTCCGACCCACAGCTGATCCCGCTCCTGACGCACATCCAGCGCGAAACGCCCATGACTGGTATCGTACTTTAGCAGGTGCGCCATGCCCGCAGCCTCAGCCAGTTCGTTAACTGCCACCACTGTGATCTCCGCGCGGCGCCCCGTTTCATACAGTGCACGCAACACGTTGCGCCCAATGCGACCAAAGCCGTTTATCGCTACCCGAATGGTCATCTTTCTCCTGCCAAACCAGACTGAAAAAAAGGTGCAGATAGCCTGAGCGTTTCACTGCATTTTGTACAGGAGATTCTTAGCCCGACCGCAGGCAAAGCAGCCTAAACTGAAACGGTTCAGCTAGGATAATAGAAGGAAGGAATAACGGGAATGATTGCGATCAAGCGGACTGCGTATTTTTGGATCTACATCACAAAATTACGCAAAAAATCGCTATTACTACAGGAATAATTTTGTCGATAAGGGGGCAAACTGCGCCCCCTTTCATCTGGGTTCAGACGAGCCTTCACTCGCCTGCGCCCTTCTGTCAGGCCAGCAACGCTTTTGCTTTCGCTACCACGTTGTCTACCGTGAAGCCGAATACTTCAAACAGCTTCTCAGCAGGCGCTGACTCACCAAAGGTGGTCATGCCGACGATAGCGCCGTTCAGGCCGGTATATTTGAACCAATAGTCTGCAATACCCGCTTCAATGGCAACGCGAGCGGCAACGGCCTTCGGCAGGACAGATTCACGATATTCAGCAGACTGCTTGTCGAACGCATCCGTTGATGGCATGGAAACCACGCGAACCTTACGGCCTTCATCGGTCAGTTTCTGATACGCAGCCACAGCCAGTTCAACTTCTGAACCGGTGGCGATCAGAATCAGCTCTGGCGTGCCCGCGCTGTCTTTCAGCACATAACCGCCACGGGCCACGTTTGCCAGCTGCTCTGCGGTACGATCCTGCTGCGCCAGATTCTGACGAGAGAAGATCAGTGCGCTTGGACCATCTTTACGCTCAATCGCATATTTCCACGCCACTGCTGATTCCACCTGATCACACGGACGCCACAGGCTCATGTTTGGTGTGGTACGCAGGCTCGCCATCTGCTCTACCGGCTGGTGCGTCGGGCCATCTTCGCCCAGGCCAATAGAGTCGTGGGTATAAACCATAATTTGACGGATTTTCATCAGCGCGGCCATACGGGCGGCGTTACGTGCATACTCAACAAACATCAGGAAGGTCGCGGTATAAGGCAGGAAGCCGCCATGCAGCGCCAGACCGTTGGCAATCGCGGTCATACCGAATTCACGCACGCCGTAGTGAATATAGTTGCCGGCAGCGTCTTCATTGATGGGCTTAGAGCCAGACCAGATGGTGAGGTTACTGGGTGCCAGATCAGCCGAACCGCCCAGATATTCTGGCAGGATTTTACCAAAGGCTTCGATCGCATTTTGTGAGGCTTTACGGCTGGCGATTTTCGCCGGATTAGCCTGTAACTGCTCGATAAACTTCTGCGATTCCTGCTGCCAGTTAGCCGGCAGTTCGTTGCTCATGCGGCGCGTAAATTCTGCAGCCAGCTCTGGGAAGGCACTGGCATAGGCCGCGAATTTCGTGTTCCACGCATCCTCTTTCGCCTTGCCTACTTCCTTAGCATCCCACTCAGCATAAATGTCTGAAGGAATAACGAAAGGCGGATAGTCCCAGCCTAACTGTTTGCGGGTGAGCGCAATCTCGTCATCGCCCAGCGGTGCGCCGTGTGAATCGTGGGTCCCCGCTTTATTCGGTGAACCAAAACCGATCACAGTTTTGCACATCAGCAATGACGGCTTGTCGCTCACCGCTTTCGCTTCTTCAATGGCTTTCGCGATGGCGTCGGCATCGTGACCGTCAACGCCGCGCACCACATGCCAGCCGTACGCTTCGAAGCGCTTCGCGGTGTCATCGGTGAACCAGCCGTCAACATGACCATCGATGGAGATACCATTGTCATCATAGAATGCCACCAGCTTGCCCAGCTTCAGCGTACCCGCCAGCGAGCACACTTCGTGTGAGATGCCTTCCATCATGCAGCCGTCGCCCATAAAGACCCAGGTATTATGATCTACGATCTCATGGCCCGGACGGTTGAACTGTGCTGCCAGCGTGCGCTCCGCAATGGCAAAACCTACGGCGTTAGCGATGCCCTGCCCCAGCGGACCGGTCGTGGTTTCCACGCCCACGGTATAGCCATATTCAGGGTGCCCCGGCGTTTTAGAATGCAACTGACGGAAGTTTTCCAGCTCGCTAATCGGTAAATCGTAGCCGGTAAGGTGCAGCAGGCTGTAAATCAGCATCGAACCGTGACCATTGGACAGAACAAAACGGTCGCGATCGGCCCAGTGTGGGTTGGTTGGGTTATGATTGAGATAGCCGCGCCACAAGACTTCGGCGATATCCGCCATGCCCATCGGGGCACCCGGATGTCCCGATTTAGCTTTTTGCACTGCGTCCATACTTAACGCGCGAATGGCGTTGGCAAGATCTTTACGAGAGGGCATCTTCTACTCCAGTTCGGATTAATGATTTGCGCCTTAACCTGTTGTAATTAATCAGCTATCGGGCAAAGCACGGGGAAAAGTTTCACCACAATGTACATGAAAAACGGGGCAAAAGTAATGTCGTAAAACGCTAAATGTTCCCGCTTCGTCTGGCTTTTCCAGTCATGTCTGCTAGCAAAAAGGTTTATCACCAACTATAACCTGTTGGTTAAACCACCTTGTAGGGATTCAGGTGTTTGTTTTTTATCTTGTTACTTATGGGACGACAGAATGAAAATTCATAAAACGGCACTGGCTCTGGGCCTGGTTGCGCTGCTTAGCGGCTGTGAGGGTGTAAATAGTAATGGTCTGCTGCAATCCGGCGCACAGGCATTTCAGGCTTACACGTTGAGCGATGCTCAGGTCAAGCAGCTTAGCGATCAGTCCTGCGCCCAAATGGACAAAGAAAATCAGGTCGCGCCAGCTGACAGCGAGTACCAGCAACGGCTGAATAAAATCGCTGCGGCACTGGGCGACAACATCAATGGTATCCCGGCTAACTACAAGGTTTACCAGACCAAAGACGTTAACGCCTGGGCAATGGCCAATGGCTGCATCCGCGTTTACAGCGGACTGATGGATATGATGACCGACAATGAAGTCGAGGCGGTACTGGGCCATGAAATGGGCCACGTTGCGCTGGGTCATACGCGCAAAGCGATGCAGGTCGCCTTCACCACAACGGCAGCACGCACCGCGGCGGCATCGGCTGGCGGTATTATTGGTTCGCTGTCACAGTCGCAGTTGGGTGATATGGGTGAAAAATTAGTAAATGCCCAGTTCTCGCAGACGCAGGAGACTCAGGCTGATGACTACTCATACAACCTGCTGAAAAAGCGCGGTATTGATCCGGTCGGGCTGGCAACCAGCTTTGAAAAACTGGCAAAACTGGAACAGGGCCGTCAAAGCTCAATGTTTGACTCGCATCCTGACTCCGAAGCGCGTGCGCAGCATATTCGCGATCGCATCGCCGCAGACGGCAAGTAAGTCAGAATCAGAGGGATAACCCTGAGGTTATCCCTCTGTCGCATCAGCCTTTATTCGCTGCCTGAACGTGCAACATGTCCAGCGCCAGCGTAGCGGCGGCAAGTGCAGTCAGATCGGCGTGATCGTAACCCGGCGCGACTTCCACCAGATCCATCCCCACGATATTCATGCCCTGTAAACCACGAATCAGTTTAGTGGCTTTATCTGTGGTTAAACCGCCAATGACCGGCGTACCGGTGCCCGGCGCATGCGCAGGATCCAGACAGTCGATATCAAATGTCAGATAAACCGGAAGGTCGCCGACGGTGCGCTTAATTTCCGCCAGAAGATCGTCCACACTGCGGTCGTTAACCTGAGCAGCATCCAGCACGTTAAAGCCCAGGCTTTTGTCGAATTCGGTACGAATACCGATTTGCACCGAGTGCTGAGGATCGATGAGCCCCTCTTTCGGTGCGGTAAAGAACATGGTGCCATGGTCAAACGTTGGACCATTGGAGTAGGTATCGGTATGGGCGTCAAAGTGCACCAGCGCCATTTTACCAAAGTGCTTCGCATGCGCGCGCAGCAGGGGAAGCGTGACGTAGTGATCGCCACCAAAGGTCATCATGCGTTTGCCGTTCGCCAGCAGTTTCTCTGCATGGGCCTGCAGCTTGTCAGACAGATCCTGTGAATCACCAAAGGCGTAAACCAGATCGCCGCAGTCCACCACGTTCAGGCGCTGACGCAGGTCAAACTCCCACGGCCAGCGGCAGCCTTCCCAGGCGAGATTGGTCGAAATCTGGCGGATAGCGCCAGGGCCAAGACGGCTGCCTGGACGGCCTGAGGTCGCGGCGTCAAAGGGCACCCCGGTGATCACCCACTCTGCGTCGCTGTCGTAAGGCTGGAAATTAACCGGAAAACGCATAAAACCAAAGGCGTTAGAAACCAGTGAATTGTCGTACTGATTGCCGAGGGTATTGTACATAAGTCGTCCTCTGTCTGTGCATGAGGCGGGCCTGGGGCGCGCACCATGAAGGTTGAGATAAAAAAAATCCCCTCCGCGTCGTTAGGCCCGACGAGGAAGGGATGGGTTGCTGCCGATTATCAACAATGTCCCGACCCGCTGCAAGCGCTTCGCGGGGCTTTATTCGTCTTCTAAATAGGTGTAGCCATACAGACCACTTTCGAACTCCTGCAGGAACTGCTCACGCAGTTCGTCATCCAGTTCAGAGGTCTGAATCTGCTTACGGAACAGCGTCATCAGTTCGTTCGGATCGAGCTGAACATACTGCAGCATGTCGGCCACGGTATCGCCCTCATCCGACAGTTGAACCTCCACCTCGCCATTCTGGAAGGCAAACACGTCAACCGCTTCGGTGTCACCAAACAGGTTATGCATGTTACCCAGGATTTCCTGATAGGCGCCGACCATAAAGAAGCCGAGCATCGGTGGGTTGTCCACGTCGTACTCCGGCATCGGCATGGTTGTGGCAATACCATCACCATCAACATAGTGATCGATGGTACCGTCAGAGTCACAGGTGATGTCCAGCAGCACGGCACGACGTTCCGGCTTTTTATTCAGGCCTTCCAGCGGCAGCACAGGGAACAGCTGATCGATGCCCCATGCATCCGGCATGGACTGGAACAGCGAGAAGTTAACGTAGATCTTGTCCGCCATGCGCTCCTGCAACTCGTCGATGATCGGACGGTGCGCGCGGTTGCTGGGATCAAGATGCTGCTGAATGTAGTGACAGATGCTCAGATAAAGCTGTTCTGCCCAAGCGCGCTGCTTCAGGCTGTAGGTACCGGATGAGTAGCCTGTATGGATATCAAACAGGTCCATCTGGCTGTCGTGCAGCCATTCACGCAGCGAACGACGCGTGTCCGGCTCGTGCATCTCCTGCCAGGTTTCCCACATGCTCAGGATAGGACGCGGGGCATCCTCAATCTCTGGCGCTTCTGGCTTACTGAATTCGTTACGCTCAACGCCGATGATGTTAGATACCAGCACCGTGTGGTGAGCTGTGACTGCGCGGCCGGATTCGGTAATCACCGTTGGGTGCTCAAGTCCATGCTCGTCACAGGCTGCGCCAATTCCCCAGATCACGTTATTGGCATATTCATTCAGTCCGTAATTGACCGAACAGTCGGACTGCGAACGGGTACCTTCATAGTCAACGCCCAGGCCGCCGCCAACGTCAAAGCACTTAATGTTGACGCCGAGTTTTGCCAGTTCCACATAGAAGCGCGCAGACTCACGCACCCCGGTCGCGATATCGCGAATGTTAGACATCTGCGATCCCAAATGGAAATGCAGCAGCTGCAGGCTGTCGATCCGACCCGCTTCACGCATGATTTCAACCAGCTTGAGTACCTGCGTTGCTGACAGGCCAAATTTAGATTTTTCGCCGCCGCTCGACTGCCACTTACCAGAACCCTGTGAAGCGAGACGTGCACGAATGCCCAGACGCGGCACCACATTCAGGCGCTCGGCTTCTTCCAGCACCATGCGCACTTCGGTCATCTTCTCCAGAACCAGATAAACCTTGTGCCCTATCTTCTCGCCAATCAGCGCCAGACGAATATATTCACGATCTTTGTAACCATTACATACAATAACCGAACGAGTCTGACCGGCATGAGCCAGTACCGCCATCAGTTCGGCTTTTGAACCGGCTTCCAGACCCAACGGTTCGCCAGAATTGACCAGGGATTCGATGACGCGCTTATGCTGGTTCACCTTGATGGGATACACCAGGAAGTAATCACCGGTGTAACCGTAAGACTCACGTGCGCGTTTAAAAGCAGCGTTTATTGAGCGCAGGCGATGCTGAAGAATCTGAGGGAAACAGAACAGCGCGGGCAGGCGTTGGCCCTGGGCCTCGCGTTCCTTAACCAGCTTAGCCAGATCGACACGCACATCCGGACGATCCGGATCGGGGCAGACGCTAATATGACCCAGTTCATTGACGTCATAGTAGTTATTGCCCCACCAGGCAATGTTGTAGGTCCGCAGCATCAGGCTGGCGTCCTGATCGTTCATCGCCACCTCCTGCATTGAGCGGAGTGCACCTTGTTCGCCAGCTGACGAACCCTTGATATTCTTCATGCCGTCAGACATCGCGAACCTCAATTTTCCGTTGAAAGATAATAATGTAAACCGACTTGAAGGTCGGGAGTCTGGAAATTCGTTGCCACATATTACGTCATGCTCTGTCTGCGTTGCGAACCTGCACGATGCATCACTGTAGTGTTAAGTGTAAAACACTCAGCCGCGTCAGGTACAAAAGGGCCGCGAATAATTCACGACGCTCACCGCCTGGACGATATAAACCGCTATCGCGTCAGAGGTTAACCAGCGCTTGTGTCGGGATAATTACCGAAACCAATAAAATGTCGGCAGAAGAGAAATAAGGACGGGAAACAGGATAACGCCAGCGCCGTGCCAGCACGCGAAAAGGCCGGGAGAGAGAAGATAAGGCTCATTACTCGTATCACCTCCGCACATGTCCTGGACATGTGGAAAACCACCTGGGTGAAAGCCAGACAGCTGTCTGACGGGCGCGACGCGGTAAGCGCGTCATCCTTTTTGCTGCTGAGAACGCAGCGGCGTTTTATACATTTTGCGCCTAAAAAAAGCAAAGAGATTATTTGCTTAATGCACGCGCTGTCAGCAGGATTTTCCACTGCTGCGCGTAAAGTTAACAGTGCAACATCAAAAAGGGCTGGTAATTCGCTCACCGCGTAACCTAAAATAGACGTCCAGATGGTTTTCCATCTAAACAGGTTAATATCCAGGCGGAGTTGGCCTGCGTGCTGACACTACCTGACTGCTCACGGCTTTGCCTTAAGGGGCGTTAAGTCAGCTAATACTCACTTGCGCTATGCAGTCGAATTCAAACCATTGGTAAGGTAAAGAACATAATGGCTAAACATCTTTTTACATCCGAGTCCGTATCCGAAGGACATCCTGATAAAATCGCCGACCAGATTTCTGATGCTGTGCTTGATGCGATCCTGGAACAGGATCCCAAAGCGCGCGTGGCCTGCGAAACGTACGTTAAAACCGGTATGGTTCTGGTTGGCGGTGAGATCACCACCAGCGCCTGGGTTGATATTGAAGAAATCACTCGTAATACCGTACGTGAAATCGGCTATGTTCATTCCGATATGGGCTTTGATGCCAACTCCTGCGCAGTATTAAGCGCTATTGGCAAACAGTCTCAGGATATCAACCAGGGCGTTGACCGCAGCGATCCGCTGGAACAGGGTGCGGGCGATCAGGGTTTGATGTTTGGCTATGCGACAAACGAAACCGACGTTCTGATGCCAGCCCCGGTGACCTATGCGCACCGTCTGGTTCAGCGTCAGGCCGAAGTGCGTAAGGACGGCACGCTGCCATGGCTGCGTCCGGATGCCAAAAGCCAGGTGACCTTCCAGTACGACGACGGCAAAATCGTCGGTATTGATGCGGTCGTTCTGTCAACTCAGCACAGCGAAGCGATCTCACAAAAAGATCTGCAGGAAGCGGTGATGGAAGAAATCATCAAGCCCGTCCTGCCTGCCGAGTGGCTGAGCGCATCCACCAAATATCACATCAACCCAACGGGCCGTTTTGTTATCGGTGGCCCAATGGGTGACTGTGGCCTGACCGGTCGCAAAATCATTGTTGATACCTACGGCGGTATGGCACGTCACGGCGGTGGCGCCTTCTCAGGCAAAGACCCGTCAAAAGTTGACCGTTCAGCCGCCTATGCCGCCCGCTATGTTGCAAAAAACATCGTGGCAGCGGGTCTGGCCGATCGTTGTGAGATCCAGGTTTCCTACGCCATCGGTGTTGCCGAGCCGACCTCCATCATGGTCGAGACCTTTGGCACTGAGAAAGTGTCTACTGAACAGCTGACCTTACTGGTGCGCGAGTTCTTCGATCTGCGTCCTTACGGCCTGATTCAGATGCTGGATCTGCTGCATCCGATCTATAAAGAAACCGCTGCCTATGGCCACTTTGGTCGCGAACATTTCCCTTGGGAAAAAACTGACAAAGCAGAACAGTTGCGTGAGGCTGCGGGCCTGTAAGCCTGAAAACGTCTCAAAAAGCCCTGCCTCGCGGCGGGGCTTTTTTTTTCTTTTTATTCCTCTCGGGCCTTCAGTTTCCCCCACCTGCACATTTTTTTAACTCAGCTACACTTTCTCTCAGCCTGTGCTCAGCTAATGTGTTAACGATTACAATTTGAAACGCTTTAGATATCGGCTATTTAGGAATTTATCGCCGTAGTTATTCTTCCTAAAATGCGTTATTTTCAGCGTCATCTGATAGGCGTTAAACAGGGCATTGTCAGAAACTTCGAGGGTGCTATACCTCACTGGTTACTTGACCTTTCTGGGTTATAAATGCTGGATTTCAGGGTTTCAGCAAGTGTAAGCGATTACATCAATGTGATCGGGCTCACTTTTTGCCCAGATAAGGTTTTTTAACATCGATAACAACAATGATGGATAATTTTGGAGGCAACCATGCCTGGCAATTCACATAAAAGCAGAACCTCAAATAAGGCAATGACCTTATTTGTCTGCTTTCTGGCAGCCCTTGCAGGCCTGCTGTTTGGGTTGGATATCGGCGTTATCGCCGGTGCACTGCCCTTTATCGCGAAGGACTTTAACGTTACGGCACACCAACAGGAGTGGATTGTCAGCTCAATGATGTTCGGGGCGGCCATCGGTGCTATCGGCAGCGGCTGGATGTCATCGCGTCTGGGGCGTAAAAAAAGCCTGATGGCTGGTGCGATCCTGTTTGTTATTGGCTCACTGTGGTCAGCCATGGCACCTAACCCAGAAATGCTGATCAGCGCACGCGTGCTGTTAGGCCTGGCGGTCGGTATCGCCTCTTACACTGCGCCGCTCTATCTTTCTGAGATTGCGCCTGAAAAAATCCGCGGCAGTATGATCTCGCTTTATCAGTTGATGATTACCATCGGTATTCTGGGTGCGTACCTTTCCGATACCGCGTTCAGCTTCACAGGTAACTGGCGCTGGATGCTGGGCGTGATCACCATTCCTGCCCTGCTGCTGCTGATCGGCGTGTTCTTTCTGCCAAACAGCCCACGCTGGCTGGCGGCGAAAGGAAACTTCCGTGATGCGCAACGCGTACTGGATCGCCTGCGTGATACCAGTGAGCAGGCGAAGCGCGAGCTGGATGAGATCCGTGAAAGCCTGAAGATCAAACAGTCAGGCTGGGGATTATTTACCAGTAGCAGCCACTTCCGTCGTGCGGTGTACCTGGGCATTCTGCTGCAGGTGATGCAACAGTTTACCGGCATGAACGTCATCATGTATTACGCACCGAAAATTTTTGAGATTGCGGGTTTTGCGAATACCACCCAGCAGATGTGGGGAACGGTGATTGTCGGCCTGGTTAACGTACTGGCAACCTTTATTGCTATCGGTCTGGTGGATCGCTGGGGCCGTAAGCCTACCTTGATTCTGGGCTTCCTGGTGATGGCAGCCGGTATGGGCGTTCTTGGCACCATGCTGCACATGGGCATTCATTCACAAGGTGCGCAGTACTTTGCCATTGGCATGCTGCTGATGTTTATCGTGGGCTTTGCCATGTCAGCCGGTCCGCTGATCTGGGTTCTGTGTTCTGAAATTCAGCCTCTGAAAGGACGCGATTTCGGTATCACTGTTTCAACCACGACTAACTGGATCGCCAACATGATTGTCGGCGCAACCTTCCTGACCATGCTGAATACGCTGGGCAATGCGCCGACCTTCTGGGTCTACGGCCTGCTCAACGTCTTCTTCATCGTCCTGACGGTGATGTTGATTCCCGAAACCAAAAACGTTTCGCTGGAGCACATTGAACGTAACCTGATGGCAGGTAAAAAGCTGCGCGATATCGGTCAGTAAGCCCTCCTCAGTATGTCCCCTAGAGCCAGTCAAGGTAAGCTGACTGGCTTTTTTCTTGCCGCTTTCCCCACAACTGACAACGAAAAATATCCTACCGTTTCAACGCCCAGACCTTGCCGTTACTGGCTTACACCTCCCCGCTTCGCTTTTCTTTCATTAAAGTCGAAAAAATATACGCCGATAAATTACCTGACGTTTTCATTATAAAAAGCTTTTTTCAGACTTCGCGTTGACCAGGAAATAGCATGAACAATACCAGCCCTAAAAAGACGATGAGCACCCGTGCTCAGATGCTGCTGGCAGGCGGAATGACGATCGTCGTGGGGTTTACTGCGACCATCGGATTACTCAGTTGGCAGTCCTCGAAAGAACAAAAATCTCTTGCCGCTAACTACCTGCAGCAAATTGCTGCTAGTCACGCCGGGCAAATTCAGCAGGAACTGACGCATGCATTGGATGCCGCTCAAAACCTGGGGCAAAGCCTTGCTGCCCTGCCTGCAGCAGGGATAAATGATCGTAAAGTTGCCGACAAGCTGATGGAATATGCATTGAATAAAAACCCTGACTTTGTGTCGATGACCGTAGTGTTTGAACCCGATGCCTTTGATGGCCGTGACAGTGCCTTTGTCGGGCCGCAGGGAACGCCACCGGGTGGTCGCTATGCCTGGTATGTTGACCGGGACAAAGACGGGCGCTACAAAATGAATCCGGCACTGGACTTTCTGCAGCCGGGGGCCGGTAATTACTATTTACTGCCGAAAGAAACGCAAAAGGACACCCTGATTGAGCCTTACAGCTTCGCTTATGATGGCGCAAAACCAGAGTGGTTAACCTCGGTGGCTACCCCTGTTATGGTCAATGACAAACTGAAGCTGGTTGTCAGTTCCGATATCCTGCTTTCCGCCATCCAGAAAAAAGTAAACCAGATCAAACCCTGGCACGAAACCGGCTACGCGCTGCTGCTTTCGAACAGCGGCAACGTGATTTCCTCCCCCAATGCAGGTGAAGCCGGCAAAAAATGGCAGGGAAACAGCAACAGCTACCGTACGGCAGTGACAGAACAGTACGATCCCGTACTGAAAGAAAATGCCATGTACACCTGGTACCCGATAAGCGTGGGCAACAACACGAAACCCTGGTATGTAGGGATTGTGGCACCCGTCAGCCAGGTAATGGCGGCGGCTGACAAGCAGCTTTACTGGGCTATTGCGCTGATGATTGTCAGTATCCTTTCCGTGGGGGCCGTGCTGGGTCTGTTATTCAACCGTAAAGTGATGCGTCATCTTGGCGGTGAACCCGAAGAGGCGGCGCGCATTGCGCTGGCCGTTGCTGAAGGTCAGTTAAACAATGGCATTCAGGTTGCGCCAGGCGACAGCAGCAGCCTGTTTTATGCCCTCAACACCATGCAGACACAGTTGCAGAGCATTGTGGGACAAATCAAAGACGCCAGCACCTCGGTCCAGCAGGGAGCGGGCGAAATTGCCGGTGCAAACCTCAACCTCGCCTCACGCACCGAGGAACAGGCTGCGGCACTGGAAGAAACTGCCGCGAGCATGGAGCAGATTAGTGCAGCTATCCGCATGAACGCGGATAATGCACAGCAGGCAACGAGCCTGACTGAAAATGCCACGCGCATCGCCAGCCGGGGGGAAACCCTGGTCGATCAGGTGGTCACTACCATGGCGCAGATTGATGAAAGTTCAAAGAAAATCGGTGATATCACCACGCTGATTAACAGCATCGCGTTTCAGACCAACATTCTGGCACTTAATGCTGCTGTTGAAGCTGCACGCGCAGGCGAACAGGGGCGCGGCTTTGCGGTCGTAGCCGCCGAAGTCCGGAATCTCGCGCAGCGGACAACCAGCGCCGTGAAAGATATTTCCGCCCTGATTGAGGAATCAGTTGTTCGGGTTGAAAATGGCGTTGTGCTGGTCAACGATGCAGGCAAAACCATGCATGAGATGACAAATGCCGTTTCATCAGTGCAGCGCATCATTGGTGAAATCGTTGCTGCATCCGATGAGCAAGCCCGCGGTATTGCGCAGGTGACCATCGCGGTCAATGAAATGGATGGCACGACCCAGCAAAACGCTGCGCTGGTTCAGCAGATGTCAGCGGCGTCCAGCTCACTTGAGGATCAGGCGCAGCAACTGGCTCAGACAATAAGGCAGTTCCATTAAAATAATGTCATGTCTGCCCGTCGGGTTCGGCGGGTACGACTTTTTTGCAGGACCGATATTGCTGTTGAGTTGAGTTCCACGCCGCTGCCGCTTATGCTGAGCGCCATGAAAACATCCCGTCTTCCCATTGCCCTACAACAAGCCGTTATGCGCGCCCTGCGTAGTGGGCTCGAACGGGCAAATGAAAAGCTCGAACAACATTATCCCGAACCCAGGCTGGTTTATCAGCAGCGCGGCACGGCTGCCGGAACGGCCTGGCTGGAAAAATGGGAAATCCGCCTGAATCCTGTCCTGCTGATGGAAAATCAGCAGGCCTTTATTGATGAGGTCGTTCCCCATGAGCTGGCCCATTTGCTGGTGTGGAAAACCTTCGGCCGCGTTGCACCGCATGGCAAAGAGTGGAAATGGATGATGGAGACTGTGCTGGGCGTGCCGGCGCGGCGCACCCATCAGTTTGAGGTCGAGTCGGTGCGCAGCCGCACCTTTGCTTATCGCTGCCAGTGTCAACAGCACCAGCTTACCGTGAGGCGCCATAATCGTGTCGTTCGCGGCGAAAGCGAGTACCGCTGCGTTCACTGCGGTAGCTTATTGAAAGCCGAGGTTTTTCCCCTTTCCTGAGCGGATTCTCATTCCGCCTGAGCAGGCATTCTGTTACCCTGCCGCCCTTTTAAGGACCAGGGGTAAAACTGGAACATGTCTCGCAAATTTCTCATCACGACTGCACTGTTACTCGCGTCTTTTAACAGCCAGGCCCTAAACCTCAACAACTATCATCAAAATAATTTTCAACAGGCAAAAGCCTACGCCGCAGAGATTAATGACGATGCGCCCGGCAGCTTTTACTGTGGCTGTAAAATTACCTGGCACGGCAAAAAGGGGGAGCCTGATCTGAACAGCTGTGGCTACCAGCCGCGCAAAAATGCCCACCGCGCCGCACGTATCGAGTGGGAACACGTGATGCCCGCCTGGGAGTTCGGCCATCAACGTCAGTGCTGGCAGAACGGCGGCCGCAAAAATTGCAGCAAAGATGCCGACTATCGCCGTATCGAAACCGACCTGCATAATCTGCAGCCGGCAATCGGTGAAGTGAATGGCGATCGCGGTAACTATGCCTACAGTCAGTGGAACGGTACGGATAAACAGTACGGTCAGTGCAGCATGCAGATTGATTTTAAAAACAAGCAGGCGCAGCCGCCCGAACGGGCCCGTGGCGCGATAGCCCGGACTTACTTCTATATGCGCGACCAGTATCATCTGCGTCTGTCACGTCAGCAAACGCAGTTATTTACAGCCTGGAACAAGCGCTATCCGGTCAGCAAATGGGAATGCGAGCGCGACCAGCGCATCGCTCGCGTACAGGGGAATCATAATCCTTATGTGCTTGAGGCTTGCACGCGTTAAAATCCCTGCCCTAAACTAACTGTTTCACAGCCCCGCCGCGTCAACCTCGCGGCGTTTAGCTCTCAGGGACATTATGCGCATACCTCGCATTTATCACTCACAGCCTGTTCATGTTGGCAGTGAAATCACGCTTGATGAAGACGCGTCCGGTCATGTTGGTCGCGTGCTGCGTATGACCAGCGGACAGCATGTAGAACTCTTTGATGGCAGTAATCTGACTTTCGCTGCAGAAATCACGCATGTTGATAAAAAACGTGTAAAAGTATCCATCACGGCAAGTCAGGAAGACGATCGCGAGTCGCCCCTCCATCTGCATCTCGGTCAGGTCATGTCTCGCGGCGAAAAAATGGAATTTACCATCCAGAAATCAATCGAACTGGGCGTTAATGTTATTACGCCGCTGTTTTCTGAACGCTGTGGTGTCAAACTGGATGCAGAACGCCTGGCAAAAAAAATTCAGCAGTGGCAAAAGATTGCTGTTGCCGCCTGCGAGCAGTGTGGTCGTAACCGGGTACCCGAAATCCGTCCGGCCATGGCACTCGAAGCCTGGTGCAGTGAAGCGGAAAGTGGGTTAAAACTGAACCTGCACCCGCGCGCCAGCCACAGCATCAACACTTTGCCTCAGCCGGTTGAGCGCGTTCGCCTGCTGATTGGTCCGGAAGGCGGGCTTTCAGCTGACGAAATTACCATGACGGCGCAGCACGGTTTTACCGATATTCTGCTTGGCCCACGGGTTTTACGTACCGAAACAACGGCCCTGACTGCCATTACGGCACTTCAGGTGAGGTTTGGTGACCTGGGTTAAGCGATACTTTTAGCTCCACTGGGACGCCTGTAATCAACATCGCGTTCTGACTGCTCAGCCCCTTTTTGCCCGAACGAAACGAGACGGTAACCGCCGCCTCCTTCAGGAGATAATAATGATCAAGCTTGGCATCGTGATGGACCCAATCTCATCCATCAACATTAAAAAAGACTCCAGCTTTGCAATGCTGCTGGAAGCACAGCGCCGGGGTTACGAAATCCACTACATGGAGATGAACGATCTCTCCCTGCGCGGTGGTGTGGCTTACGCCCGCACTCGCCTGCTTAGCGTGGAACAGAATGCCGAAAGTTGGTATCAGTTTGGCAGTGAGCAGCAGATTAAACTGGCCGATCTCAATGTCGTATTGATGCGTAAAGACCCGCCGTTTGACACCGAGTTTATCTACTGTACCTACATCCTGGAACGGGCTGAAGAGCAGGGCACGCTGATCGTCAACAAGCCGCAAAGCCTGCGCGACTGTAACGAAAAACTGTATACCGCCTGGTTTGCTGAATTCACGCCGGACACCCTGGTCACGCGTTCTAAGCAACAGCTGCGGGCGTTCTGGCAAGAGCATGGCGACGTCATCATGAAACCGCTGGACGGCATGGGCGGCGCCTCTATTTTCCGTGTGAAGCAGGACGATCCGAATTTCGGCGTTATCGCTGAAACCCTGACTGAACATGAAAGCCGTTACTGCATGGCGCAAAACTACCTGCCGGCTATCAAAGACGGTGATAAGCGCGTGCTGGTGGTGGATGGCGAACCGGTTCCTTATTGTCTGGCGCGTATTCCCCAGGGGGGAGAAACCCGTGGAAACCTGGCGGCTGGCGGACGCGGTGAAGCGCGCCCGCTGAGCGAAAGTGACTGGGAAATCGCCCGCCGCGTCGGTCCAACACTGAAGGCCAAAGGCCTGATTTTTGTGGGCCTCGACATTATTGGTGATAGACTGACTGAAGTTAACGTGACCAGCCCAACATGCATTCGTGAAATTGAGGCCGCCTTCCCTGTCTCCATCACCGGTATGCTGATGGACGCCATTGAGAAGCGCCTGAGCTGAGCATAACGCTGGGGCCATGCTCCGTGATCAACCCAACACCGGTGCAGCAATCACGCACCGGTTATCTTTGGTAAAGCATGTGAGAATGAATTTACAGCATCACTTTTTAATTGCCATGCCATCGTTGCAAGATCCCTTTTTTAAACGTTCTGTCGTCTACGTTTGTGAGCATAACGAAGAAGGGGCAATGGGGCTGATTATCAATAAGCCGATGGAAAACCTGACGGTTGAAGGCATTCTGAAAAAGCTCAAGATCGCCGAAGATAACCGCGATCCGGCTATCAATCTTGATAAGCCGGTGTTCAGCGGTGGTCCGCTGGCGGAAGATCGGGGCTTTATCCTGCACTCGGCACAGCGCACCTTTACTTCCAGCATTCGGGTGTCAGACAACACCGTGATTACCACCTCACGTGACGTGCTGGAAGCGATCGGTACAGCCTCACAGCCCGATCATGTGCTGGTCGCGCTGGGTTATTGTGCCTGGGAAAAAGACCAGCTTGAAAATGAGCTGATGGAGAACGCCTGGCTGACCACACCGGCTAACAGTAATATTTTGTTCCAGACGCCCATCGCCGAGCGCTGGCGTGAAGCCGCGCGCAGTATGGGCATTGATATTCACAACATGGCCAGCGATGCAGGTCACGCCTGATGAATACACAAACGTTGTTAGGTTTTGACTTCGGCACCAAAAGCATCGGCGTTGCGGTTGGTCAGCAGCTGACGGGCAGCGCCCGTCCGTTAAGCGCGATTAAGGCGCAGGACGGGACGCCAGACTGGCTGCAAATTGAAAAGCTGCTTAAAGAGTGGCAGCCCGACTTTGTTGTGGTGGGTTTGCCACTGAACATGGACGGCACCGAGCAACCTTTAACAGCCCGCGCCCGTAAGTTTGCGAATCGCCTGCATGGCCGTTTTGGTATTCGCGTTGAGCTACAGGATGAGCGCCTCAGCACCGTTGAAGCGCGCGCCGGTTTGTTTGAACGGGGTGGCTATCGTGCCCTGAATAAAGGTTCAGTCGATTCCCAGTCAGCGGCGATTATCCTGCAGGACTGGTTTGAAACCCATTAATGAATCACCCCTTCGGCCTGACGGGCTAACCGACTCTGCTCAAAGGTTTGCATTCCGGCCTGCGCGCCGGTTTGCAAAATAGCGGGAATCTGATGCATTTTGCCTTCCCGAATCAGATTGACCACCGCGCTGGTGGCAATCAGCACCTCAAACAGCCCCACGCGTGTCTCATCTGTGGCTGAAACCAGCTGCTGCGCAATAACGGCTTTCAGACTGCCCGCCAGCTGGGTGCGTATCAGCGCCTTTTCATCTGCAGGAAACACATCCACCAGCCGATCCACCGCCTGGACTGCGCCGCGCGTATGCAACGTCGCCAGCACCAGATGTCCGGTTTCTGCCGCGGTTAATGCCTGGCGAATGGTATCGCTGTCGCGTAATTCTCCCAGCATAATCACATCGGGATCTTCGCGTAAGGCCGCTTTCAGGCCCAGACTAAACGAGCGGCAATGCAGCCCCACTTCGCGCTGTTGAATCAGGGACTGCTGGCTGTGATGAATAAACTCAATGGGATCTTCCAGCGTGAGAATATGACGGGCCTGCTGCCGGTTGATGGCATCGACCATGGCGGCGAGCGTGGTGGATTTACCGCTACCGGTCGCGCCGGTAATCAAAATCAGCCCGTCCTGTTTGTTCAGCAAGGTGGGCACGACCTGCGGAAGGCGTAAATCCGCAAGCGAAGGACAGCGGCTGGCAATAATACGCAGCGCCAGAGACAGCCCGTTGCGCTGCATAAACAGGTTCGCGCGCAGGCGCTGCCCGTTAACCAGTGTTAAGGCGAAATCCAGCTGCCCTTCTCGCTTTAGCACCTGCTGCTGTTCGCTGTCCAGCCATGACGAGGTAAATCGCGCCATCCAGTCGGATGGCAGGATGGGCTGGCCGGGCAGCGTTTCAAGCCCGCCCTGATGGCGCCAGTACGGCGAATGTCCGTTACAAAGGTGCAGATCGGCGGCGTTATGCTTTACACTAAGCTCCACTAATTCATCCAAATCCATTTTGATCTCCAGACTATGACTTCAATCCAGCACAACTTACAGCAAGTCCGTCAGCGAATCGCTGCTGCTGCAACCCGTTGCGGCCGGTCGCCAGAAGAAATTACGCTACTTGCAGTGAGCAAAACAAAGCCTGCGAGCGCGGTCGAAGAAGCCGCAGCGGCGGGACAGATCGATTTTGGTGAGAATTACGTTCAGGAAGGGGTTGAAAAGATTCTGTCACTGACCTCACATCCTGCCTTGACCTGGCACTTCATTGGCCCGCTGCAGTCCAATAAAAGCCGCCTGGTCGCTGAACACTTTGCCTGGTGTCATACGGTCGATCGTCAGAAGATCGCACAGCGTCTTAACGATCAGCGGCCTGAACATCTGCCGCCGCTCAATGTCTTAATCCAGGTAAATATCAGTGATGAAAACAGCAAATCTGGCATCATGCTGGAGGCGGTTGCCGGACTGGCTCAGGATATCCTGACGATGCCGCGTTTGCGTTTGCGCGGGCTGATGGCGATTCCGGCACCCGAAGAAGATTATCAGCGACAGCTGGCGGTATGCCAGCAAATGGCGGATGCTTTTGACCAGCTCAAACAGCAGTATAGCGACGTTGATACGCTTTCCCTTGGGATGAGCGATGACATGGAGGCGGCAATTGCCGCTGGCAGTACGATGGTGCGCATTGGCACCGCCATTTTTGGCGCGCGAGATTACACACAACCTTCACAACAATAATTGAGGAACTTCATGTTAACAATGACGTTTTTAGTAAAAACGCTAATCGATCTCTACGTCATGGTGCTGCTGCTGCGCATCTGGATGCAGTGGTCACGTTGTGATTTTTATAACCCGCTTGCGCAGTTTGTCGTGAAGATTACCCAGCCGATTGTAAAACCCCTGCGTCGTATCCTTCCGGCTCTGGGTCCGATAGATACGGCCTCCCTGCTGTTGGCCTTTGTGCTGACAACGCTTAAATATCCCCTTCTGCTGCTGATTCAGGTCGGCGTGTTCTCTGTCGATCCCACGAATTTGCTGGTTGGCCTGCTGTCGCTGTTGAAATCTGCAGGTTATCTGGTGTTCTGGGTCATTATCATTCGCTCCCTGATGAGCTGGATCAGTCAGGGCCGCGGCCCGATGGACTATGTGCTGATTCAGTTGACCGAGCCGTTAATGGCGCCGATTCGTCGTATTCTTCCTGCCATGGGCGGCATCGACTTCTCAGCCATGATCGTGATTCTGGTGCTGTATGCCCTGAATTTCCTTGGCATGGATCTGTTCCCGGGTCTCTGGTATTTGCTGTAAATGAATCAAACTGGAACTGTTATGCAAAAAGTTGTTCTTGCCACCGGCAATCCCGGCAAAGTACGTGAGCTGGCGGATCTGCTCGCTGACTTTGGTCTGGATGTCGTGGCGCAAACCGAACTTGGCGTGGAATCCGCCGAGGAAACCGGCCTGACCTTTATTGAAAATGCCATCCTGAAAGCGCGCCATGCCGCGCAGGTGACCGGCCTGCCGGCTATCGCAGATGACTCTGGCCTGGCCGTGAATGCGCTGGGTGGCGCGCCCGGGATTTACTCAGCCCGCTATGCTGGTGAAGACGCCAGCGACCAGCAGAATCTGGAAAAGCTGCTTCAGGCTCTGGAAAACACGCCTGACGGACAACGTCAGGCGCAGTTTCACTGCGTGCTGGTTTATCTACGTCATGCTGCCGACCCAACGCCGCTGGTCTTCCACGGTGCCTGGGAAGGGGAAATTACCCGAACGGCAGCCGGTGAAGGTGGCTTTGGTTACGATCCGGTGTTCTGGGTTCCGGCACTGGGTAAAACTGCAGCCGAACTGACTAAGGCAGAGAAAGGAAAAGTCTCTCATCGTGGTAAAGCATTGACGCTGTTACTGGAAGCGATGCGTAATGCCTGATTTACCGCCTCTGAGTTTGTACATCCACATTCCCTGGTGTGTACAGAAATGCCCCTACTGCGATTTTAATTCTCACGCATTAAAGGATGAGGTGCCGCACGTTGAGTATGTGCAGCACCTGCTGCGCGATCTTGAACACGACCTGCCGCTGATTCAGGGTCGTGAGGTTCGCACGATCTTTATTGGCGGCGGGACGCCAAGCCTGTTAAGCAGCAGCGCCATGCAGATGTTGATGGATGGCGTACGCGAGCGGCTGACGCTAACAGCCGATGCTGAAGTCACGATGGAAGCCAATCCGGGCACGGTGGAAGCGGATCGCTTCAGCGCCTATCAACGCGCCGGTATTAACCGAATCTCGATTGGTGTCCAGAGCTTCAGCCCGCAGAAACTGGAACGTCTGGGCCGTATCCACGGACCGGAAGAAGCGAAGCGTGCCGCAGCACTGGCACAGGGTTTAGGGCTGCGCAGCTTCAACCTTGACCTGATGCACGGCCTGCCCGATCAGTCGCTGGCCGAGGCGCTGGATGATTTGCGCCAGGCGATTGCGCTCAACCCGCCGCATCTCTCCTGGTATCAGCTGACGATTGAGCCCAATACGCTGTTTGGCTCTCGCCCGCCAACCCTGCCAGATGATGATGCGCTATGGGATATTTTTGAGCAGGGCCACCAGTTGCTGACTGCGGCAGGTTATGAGCAATACGAAACCTCGGCCTATGCTAAACCGGGCTACCGCTGTGAGCACAACCTGAACTACTGGCGCTTTGGCGATTATCTGGGCATTGGTTGTGGTGCGCATGGCAAACTGACTCAGCCAGATGGCCGTATTGTCCGTACCGTAAAAGTGCGCCATCCGCGTGGCTTTATGAAGGGCAATTATCTTGATAAGCAGTACGACGTTGCAGACGAGGATAAGCCTTTTGAGTTCTTCATGAACCGTTTTCGTCTGCTGGAGGCCGCGCCGCGTGCAGACTTTAGCCGCTATACCGGGCTGCATGAAACGCTGATTCGCCCACAGCTCGACGAGGCCATTGCCGCAGGTTACATCACTGAATCGCCGGAACACTGGCAGATTACAGAGAAAGGGAAACTGTTTCTGAACTCGTTGCTGGAGCTGTTTTTAGCGGAAGCCTAGTGCATTCTGGCCCGGAAGCATCACTAAAGCGACCGGGCCGTTTGCGCGAACATCAACCGCGTTCGGTATTCTGTCTCAGTTGTAACAGCTTCGTATTAATAATGGCGATGTTGACCTCACAGGGCATGCCATCATCCAGATAGACGGTTTCGTTGATCTCCAGCGCCGCCTCATTCGCATTAAAATTCAATAGTCTGAGCTGCTCACCATCGGTAACATTGATGGCATTCAGTTGCTGATCGCGACGCTGAATTTTCTTGCCGGTGATCTGTTCAATGTACGAATATTTTGAGATCTCCAGTCGTCCAAACTCCATGCTGCTAAACAGGCTGACAGGCAGGTGGATATATTCCAGCGCAACGGGGATGTCATCAAAACACATCAGACGAACAATTTTGTAAATCTGGTCACTGTTCTTGATGCGTAAAGCCTGCGCCATATCCGGCCCGGGCACTTTAATGATGCTGGCAGTCAGCACCTTTCTGACCGCATTATGCCCTTTTTTGTGTGCCTGATAATCAAACGGGGAAAGCGCATGAAACCGGCCTGAGTGATTACTCTTGCCGATGGACCCCACGAACAGCCCGGAGCCTTTCACCCGATAAATACGCTGTTGCTCAATAAGAATGCGGGTGGCTTCCCGCACCGTCGCCCGGGTAATACCAATGTTCTTAGCAATCGCGATTTCCGTGTCCAGCTTATCGCCCGGCAGCAGTCCATCCTGCATGATCTTTGTCAGGATATAGTCGACTACCTCTTTTTGCTTCTCTGTAATGCCATCGAACATCAGCATATTCCCGAATAGTGTGCCCGTGCCTGCGGTGCCCTACAGCAAACCCTGCAGGCCCGGTTTTCGTCACGACGTGCCCGTGAGCAAAGATCCAGATGTGATCCAGCTAACGATTTTGCACTCAAACCCCACGCGCCCCGCCAGAAATGATTCTTGCATATTGTATCTGTACAGGTCGAGGTGCATCATCAAGATGACTAGACAGCTTAAACATGTCTATACGTACAAGCCGGTTTTTGCAACAGCAATTTGTCAGAACTGACGAGTGCAACTTAAATTAATATCTTGTTTTAGAGTAAGTTAATGTCATTTTCGTTTATTCCTCTGTCGTGAGTGGTTTTGTCAGATGAAATAAAAAAGACAAGGCCGCAGGGATAAACAGAGAAAGATGACTGTACAGCTTGATGAATTCTGGAAGCCAGCTGGCTGACTTTTTTGCCTAACCTTTTATCCAGGACATTGTATGCCGAATCTGACCCAATGGCTGAATGCTGAAAAAATTCAATATATTGAGCGCGTATCCGACTGGAAAGCCGCGATTCAGGTCGCGGGCGATCCTCTTCTTAATGAGGGGGAGATTTCACAGGATTACATTGACACCATCATCCGCCTCAAACAGGAAACCGGTCCCTATTTCGTTATTGCGCCGCGCATTGCCATGCCGCATGCCCGCCCTGAGCAGGGTGCCAAAAAGTTGGGATTATCCGTAGTCAAGCTGGCTAACCCGGTCACCTTTGATGCAGGAGAGAATGATCCTGTCGATATCCTTTTTATGTTCTCCGCCCCTGACAGCAACAGCCACATTGAGATGATCTCCCAGCTGGCTGAGGTGCTTACCGATGACGACGTGATGGAACGCGTTTATCAGGCACAAAGCCAACACGCACTCTGTGCCCTGTTGTTAGCAGACAGCATATCCCGTTAACTCGTTAAAATTAAAAGAGGTTTTTATGAAAATTATGGCAGTTTGTGGTTCAGGCCTGGGAAGCAGCTTCATGATGGAAATGAACATCAAAAAAGTGCTTAAAGCGATGGATATGACAGCAGACGTTGAACACGCCGATCTCGGTTCGGTCACGCCAGACGTGGCAGATGTGTTCGTGATGGCAAAAGACATCGCCTACAGCGCTAACCTGCC
Source organism: Pantoea ananatis LMG 2665 (assembly GCF_000710035.2). Classification (GTDB taxonomy): domain Bacteria; phylum Pseudomonadota; class Gammaproteobacteria; order Enterobacterales; family Enterobacteriaceae; genus Pantoea; species Pantoea ananatis. The sequence continues at coordinate 185,501 of NZ_JMJJ01000006.1, forward strand.
ACCGGAAAAAGTCATCATTATCAATAACATTATCGACCTGAAGGAAGTTGAGCAGAAAATTCGCGACTACTTCAATAAATAACCCTGTCACCCACTTAAAAAAGAACACTTACCGCTGAGGTTATTATGTTTATACAAAACCTTTTACTGGTAGTTGTCGACGTGCTGAAAGTCCCCTCTATTCTGGTCGGGCTGGTCGCCATGTTCGGTCTGATAGCGCAACGTAAACCGCTGCCGGATGTGATAAAGGGTACGGTAAAAACCATACTGGGTTTTTTAGTACTGGCAGGCGGTGCCACGGTGTTAGTGGGATCGCTGACGCCGCTGGGGGATATTTTCAAACACGCGTTCAACGTCCAGGGCATTATTCCCAATAACGAGGCGATGGTTTCTATCGCCCTGGCGAAGTATGGTGCGCCCACGACGCTGATTATGGCCTTCGGCATGGTGGCCAATATTACCGTCGCCCGCTTTACGCGTCTGAAATATATCTACCTCTCTGGTCATGTCACTTTTTATATGGCCTGCATGATCGCGATTATTCTTTCGGTGGCGGGTTTCGAGGGCGTGCAGCTTATTTATACCGGCTCGCTGACGCTGGGCATGTTAATGGCCTTTTTCCCGGCACTGGCGCAGCCCTACATGCGTAAAATCATTGGGCACGATCAGGTCGCGCTGGCGCACACCGGTACGGTTGGCTATGTCCTGTCGGGCTGGATAGGTTCTTTGGTGGGCAAAGGTTCTAAATCCACCGAAGAGATGAACATGCCAAAAAACCTGAGTTTTTTGCGTGACAGCACCATCTCTATTTCCCTGACGATGATGGTCATCTATTTTATTTTGTCCATTTCGGCAGGCAGAGAATACGTGGAGAGTCAGTTCAGCCACGGGCAAAACTATCTGGTGTACTCCTTTGTGCAGGCCATTACCTTCGCTGCCGGTGTTTTTATTATCCTCCAGGGCGTGCGTTTGATTCTGGCCGAAATTGTGCCGGCGTTTACCGGGTTTTCAGAGAAGTTGGTGCCAAGCGCGCGTCCGGCACTCGACTGCCCGATTGTGTTCCCCTATGCGCCTAACGCCGTTCTGGTCGGTTTTATTTCCAGCTTTATCGGCGGCCTGGTCGGGCTGTTTATTCTGGGACAGCTGCACTGGATATTAATTCTGCCTGGCGTGGTACCGCACTTTTTCTGCGGCGCAACCGCAGGCGTTTTTGGTAATGCTACCGGCGGGAAACGCGGGGCCATGTTAGGTGCCTTTGCCCACGGTATTCTGATTACCTTCCTCCCGGTCGCCTTATTGCCTGTCCTGGGCGCCATCGGTCTGACGAATACCACCTTCTCAGACACCGACTTCGGCGTCACGGGGATTCTGTTGGGGAATATGGCCAGATTCCTTGATAAAGGGACCATTACCATGGTGATCACTGGAATTTTTGCCCTGCTGGTTATCTATAACTATGTCGCCCGTAGCAAAACGGTCGTCAAAGAGGCCAACAACGATTGACAGGCATCAGGGGCTGACTCCAGCCCCTTTTTTCAACAACGTGCTAAAGCAGAAAAACGCCAGCCCGTGGCGGCGTGACGTTCAGGATGAAAGGCAGACGACCAGGCGGCGCAGGCCGTCTGAAAAGCACTATTTCAGCGAACCGACCAGGGCTTTACGGTCATTCTCAAGCGAAATCACCCGGTTACAAACCGCTTTGCCAAACTGCTGGAAATCGGCTTCCTGATTGTTCCACTCGCTCTGAATGGCGTTTTGCAGGCCGCCAAGATTGCCCATCAAGCCCTGCAAACCGCTACCGCCACCGTTGGACATCGCCTTGCTGCCCATCTCATTGATGCTGTCCTGCAGAATACCGCCCATCGCCTGATTAACCAGCTGTTGACCATCGGCACGCACCTGATCGATCGCCTGATGATGGAAGGTTAAACCATCGCTGCGATGCTCAATAATACGGTTCATCTGGGTTTTTAACTGCGTATTCAGCGTAGCCAGTCGGCTATGTAACCGGCTGGATTCGCCAACCTGCTGAGTAATGATGTTATCCAGCGCGGCACGCCCTTTCTCCAGACGGGATGTTGCTCCGTTATCGATCCAGGGAAGATCGCGGCGTAAGGCATTTTGATAATCAATCGCCTTCTGACGATTAGCGGCGTTCAGGGCCATCTTCTGACCGTTGAACTGCACATCCCCCAGCGTCGATATCTGCAGATTGCCATTTGCGCCCACCACCTGCACGCTTTGTGGCGTAATCACAACATCATCCTGCGGTTTGACACTGCACTCCCAGGCGGCCTGGGCCTGCGTTGCCGCCAGTAAAAGGCCGACGACCAGCGCGTTACGAATCATACAATCTCCCTGTCTGGGTGTGAAAGCGACACTGCTGGTAACTTAGTCCCACCAGACGTCAAAGAGTTCGGTAACTTTCACATCCTGCAGCTTGCGGTCTTCCAGCCACTTGCGCACGAGCTCACGATGCTCATCGGTGCATTTACCGGTTTGCTGCAGGCAAATCAGCCCTTCCCACGCCAGGTAACCGCTGCCATCGTAAGCCAGACCATTAGGATCGATCGCTTCGTTGATGAACTGGTTCAGGGTTTCGTCGATGTCACTTTCAGACGTGCCTTCAGGAAAACGCCAGGCCACGGAAAAGCCCAGTTCCTGGAATTCATCGATATGTAATTTTTTACGTAAACGGCGGCTGCGTTGTGTGGCCATTATTTCACCCTCTCAAACATTAAATCCCATACGCCATGGCCTAAACGCTGCCCGCGCTGCTCAAATTTTGTCAATGGACGCGTTTCAGGACGCGGCACATAGGTGCTGTCTTCAGACAGGTTACGATAACCTGCGATGCTGCTCATGACCTCAAGCATATGTTCTGCATAAGCTTCCCAGTCGGTTGCCATATGGAATACGCCACCCAGCTTGAGCTTACGCATCACCAACTCGGCGAAAGGCACCTGCACGATACGGCGTTTATTGTGACGGGCTTTGTGCCACGGATCGGGAAAGAACAGCTGAACCATGCGCAGTGAGTTATCAGGGATCATCTTTTCCAGCACTTCAACCGCATCATGGCACATCACGCGCAGATTGCTGACGTCGGCTTCTTTCGCCGAGGCCAGGCAGGCACCTACGCCTGGCGCGTGCACTTCAATTCCCAGGAAGTTTTGGTGGGGAGTGTTTTTCGCCATGGTCACCAGCGAGGCCCCCATGCCAAAGCCGATCTCCAGCGTTACCGGGGCTTCGCGGCCAAACAGCGCGGGCAAATCTACGGGATCAGGCTGATATTCAACACCCATCTCTGGCCAGTAGTTATCCAGCGCCAACTGCTGGCCTTTGGTTAAGCGGCCCTGGCGGCGCACAAAACTGCGAATCCGACGCAACGGGCGTCCATTCTCATCAAATTCCGGGGTGATGACATCATTAATCATGTTGAAGCCTGCTGGTTTGCCTGTTCTGGGAAACGGGCATTATGCAAAGTTCAAAAGCAGAAGCAAGCCTTTGCCACGTTCTGCTTTATTCCTGCGTGCCCTGAAGCGCAATTTCCTGCCTGAGTGTAGAGTAAACCGCAAAAATTTCCTTGTTATGATGCCAGCCTGCAGGCAAAGACGGCCAACGCTATCGGAAACTTATAAAGACATTGTCTGCCGCCGCTGCTGGCTCAGCTTGCGGTACTGCTGAGGAGACATGCCAACATACCTGGCAAACGTGCTGTAAAAACGGCTGCTGGAGCGGAAACCGGCCGTCAGCGCCACATCCAGAACGGTGATATCGGTATCGCTCAGAAGCGCCCTGACATGATTGATCCGCATGGCCGTGATGTACTGTTTTAGCGTCAGCTGCATCACGCGCTGAAAAATGCCCATCGCATAATTCGCATTAAGTTTAACGTGTTCGGCCACGTCATTGATGGTTAAAGCCTGATCGTAGTTATCTGCGATAAACTCCAGCATCTGGCTGACATAAAACTGAGCATGACGCGAAACGCTGTTCTTGTGCGTACGCGACGTTTTGTTCACCAGCACCGGCTGCCATCCCGACAAACTAAAGCGCTTAAGCATCAGACCAATTTCATCAACGGCAAGCTGGCGAATCTGTTCGTCGGGACTGTTCAGCTCCTGCTGCCAGCGCTGCACTTCAAACGCGCTGAGCTGCTGCTTCGCCACAGATTTAATCACCATGCCGTGGGTAACATGATTGATTAACTCCCTGTCGAGCGGCCAGGACAAAAACAGATGCATCGGCAGGTTCAGAATAGCCATGTTCTGGCAGCGTCCGGGACGGGTGAGTTGATGTGGCGTACAGGCCCAAAACAGGGTGATGTAACCCTGCTTGATCTGAACGACCTCGTTATTAATGAGGTACTCCACGTCACCGTCAAAGGGCACATTCACCTCAACCTGACCGTGCCAGTGGCTGGTGGTCATGGCCAGCGGCGGACGCAGTTCGATATCCATGCGCTGATATTCAGAATAGAGCGACAGCGGGCTGCGGGTCTGCTTTTCATCGCTGCTGCACATATGCGGGTCGGGCGGAAGTGGTACGACAGGCTGCATAATCATCATTCCCTCTCCTGAATTATCAGAACCCTGCCATATCTGAACGGCTCAGGCCAGTCTCAGAGGCGAGAAATGCGCGGTCAGCATGACGTTTTCGCCTGTTAGCACACCAGATACTCTTCTTTCCGTGCAAATTTGTCCCGAAAACTCAGATCTGCTCGCCGCCAGCATCAGATCTGAGTTTGTGGGAATGCTCGTTCCGTAAGGCGGAAGTTTCTCGATGAATGGCGTGACATTCTGGCGTTATCCAACCTTGCAATGGAGCGTCCTGATGTCTGCACCCAAAATTACCTTTATTGGCGCGGGTTCCACTATTTTCGTCAAAAATATCCTTGGCGATGTCTTTCACCGCGATGCGCTGAAATCCGCCCATATCGCGTTGATGGATATTGATGCGACCCGGCTTGAAGAGTCCTTTACCGTGGTCAGTAAGCTGATGAGTTCGGCTGGTGCGGCCGGAAGAATCACCTGCCACACCGACCAGAAAGCGGCATTAGCGGATGCCGACTTTGTTGTGGTCGCGTTTCAGATAGGCGGCTATGAACCCTGTACCCTCACTGATTTTGCGGTGTGTAAGCGTTACGGTCTTGAGCAGACCATCGCCGACACGCTTGGCCCGGGCGGCATCATGCGTGCGCTGCGCACCATCCCGCACCTCTGGCAGATTTGTGACGACATGACGGCAGTATGTCCTGATGCCACCATGCTTAATTACGTTAACCCCATGGCGATGAACACCTGGGCGATGTACGCGCGTTATCCGCATATCAAACAGGTTGGCCTGTGCCATTCCGTTCAGGGAACGGCGGAAGAGCTGGCTTACGATCTCAATCTTAACCCGGCCGATTTACGTTACCGCTCTGCCGGCATCAACCACATGGCCTTTTACCTGGAGCTGGAGCGTAAAACTGCAGACGGGGCTTACGTGAATCTCTACCCGGAACTGCTTGCCGCTTTTGACGCCGGGCAGGTACCGAAACCCAACATGCATGGCAATACGCGCTGTCCCAACATTGTGCGCTATGAGATGTTCAAAAAACTGGGCTATTTCGTCACCGAGTCTTCAGAACATTTTGCAGAATATACGCCCTGGTTTATCAAGCCGGGACGAGAGGATCTGATTGCGCGCTACCAGATCCCGCTGGATGAGTATCCCAAACGCTGCGTCGAGCAGTTGGATAACTGGCGTACCGAGCTTGAACATTACAAGCGCGCTGAGCGTATTGAAAGCAAACCCTCGCGCGAATATGCCAGCGCCATTATGAATGCCATCTGGACAGGTGAACCGGCCGTGATTTACGGCAACGTGCGTAACGATGCATTAATCGACAACCTGCCGCAGGGATGCTGTGTTGAGGTCGCCTGCCTGGTGGACGCCAACGGGATTCAGCCTACGAAGGTGGGAACCCTGCCCTCACATCTGGCAGCCATGATGCAAACCAATATCAACGTGCAGACGCTGCTGACCGAAGCCATCCTGACCGAAAACCCTGACCGGGTTTACCACGCGGCCATGCTGGATCCCCATACGGCGGCGGTGCTGGGCATCGAGGAGATTTATGCGCTGGTGGATGAGCTGATCGCCGAACACGGGGACTGGCTGCCCGCCTGGCTGCACAAATAATGCCTGTGTCTCCGGGCGTGCTGTCCGGCTGCGGCTCTATTCCTTAACAGAAGGCGGGCGCTGGCAACAGCGTCCCGGTACCCGATGAGCATTTCAATAACGACAAAACTCAGCTATGGATTCGGCGCATTTGGGAAAGATTTTGCTATTGGCATTGTTTATATGTACCTGATGTATTACTACACCGACGTGGTAGGTTTATCGGTTAGCCTCGTCGGTACGCTGTTTTTAGTGGCCAGGATCTGGGACGCAATAAACGATCCGATCATGGGCTGGATCGTAAATGCCACGCGATCGCGCTGGGGGAAATTCAAACCCTGGATTTTTGCAGGCACGCTGGCAAACTCGCTGGTGCTGTTCCTGTTGTTTAGCGCCCATCTGTTTGAAGGCACCACGCAGGTTATTTATGTCTGTGTGACGTATATCTTGTGGGGCATGACCTACACCATTATGGATATTCCGTTCTGGTCGCTGGTGCCTACCATCACGCTGGACAAGCGCGAACGTGAACAGCTGGTTCCCTGGCCACGCTTTTTCGCCAGCCTTGCCGGGTTTGTTACCGCAGGCCTGGCCCTGCCCTTTGTCAGTTATGTTGGCGGCGACAATCGTGGCTTAGGCTTCCAGATGTTTACCCTGGTGTTAATCGCCTTTTTTATCGTCTCCATGTTAGTCACGCTGCGAAACGTGCATGAAGTCTATTCGTCCACCCGCGACGAAACCTCAGGCAGTGACCGCCTGGGGCTAAAAGCCATTGTTGCCCTCATTTACCGTAACGATCAGCTTTCCTGCCTGCTGGGAATGGCGCTGGCTTACAACATCGCGGCTAACATCATTACCGGCTTTGCCATTTACTATTTCACCTACGTCATCGGCGATGCCGGGCTGTTTCCCTACTACCTCTCTTATGCAGGCGCGGCAAACCTCGTCACGTTAATCCTGTTCCCGAAACTGGTAAACATCCTGTCGCGCCGCATTCTGTGGGCGGGCGCGTCCGCGCTGCCGATACTGAGCTGTGGCGTGCTGTTCGCTATGGCACTGGCAGGCTATCACTCAACGCTGCTGATTGTGGTGGCCGGCATCCTGTTAAACACCGGTACCGCGCTTTTCTGGGTGCTCCAGGTCATTATGGTGGCGGACACCGTTGATTACGGCGAATACAAGCTGCACGTGCGCTGCGAGAGCATCGCCTATTCAGTGCAGACGATGGTGGTGAAAGGCGGCTCCGCCTTTGCCGCTTTCTTTATCGCCGTGGTGCTGGGCATGATTGGCTATATGCCCAATATCGTACAGTCGCAGGAAACCCTTGTAGGCATGCAATTTATTATGATTGCGCTGCCGGCTGTGTTTTTTATGCTGACGCTACTGCTCTATTTCCGCTTCTATAAGCTGAACGGCGATATGCTGCGGAAAATCCAGATCCATCTGCTCGATAAATACCGTAAACCGCAGGAGCCAGAAACCCTCCCGCTCAGGATGCAAGACAAGATCAACGTCTGACCAGTAAAAGCCCTTTGCAGGCTTCTGTGAAAGATGTCGCGGGCCGGATTCACATCGTCTGGCCTGCTACTGTCTCCCGGCGGCTCCTGATATTGTCAGGCCCGGCACGACGCTGCCGCACGGGACAGACAGGCCGGTATGAAACAGGCCTTTTCAATCTTCCGGTTTACTCTCACTGGCGCTTATGCTGGAATTCCTGCCCGAATATCGCGTAATCACGGAAATATCCTTTTTATGATGCAAGCCCCGCAGTTCGCGCAACAGGTGCTGGACTGGTATCAGCGCTTTGGCCGCAAAACCCTGCCGTGGCAGCTGGAAAAAACACCCTACAAGGTGTGGCTGTCCGAAGTCATGTTGCAGCAAACTCAGGTTGCCACGGTTATCCCCTATTTTGAGCGCTTCATGGCGCGGTTTCCTGACGTCAGCGATCTGGCCGCCGCGCCCCTGGATGAGGTGCTACATCTCTGGACCGGTCTGGGCTATTACGCCCGTGCGCGCAACCTGCATAAAGCGGCAAAACAGGTGGTGGACCTTCATGGCGGTGAGTTTCCCCGCCACTATGATGAGGTCGCCGCTTTACCCGGCGTTGGCCGATCCACCGCTGGCGCGATTTTATCTCTGTCGCTGGGTCTGCATTTCCCTATTCTCGATGGCAACGTTAAACGGGTTTTAGCGCGTTGCTACGCGGTAGGCGGCTGGCCGGGTAAGAAGGATGTGGAAAAGCGGCTCTGGCAAATCAGCGAAGAGGTCACGCCTGCTCAAGGCGTCAGCCAGTTTAACCAGGCGATGATGGATCTGGGTGCCATGGTGTGCACGCGATCCAGACCAAAATGCGACATCTGCCCGCTCAACAGCGGATGCGAAGCAAGGGCTAACAACAGCTGGGCCAGCTATCCGGGTAAAAAGCCGAAGCAGACGTTGCCGGAACGCAGCGGTTGGTTTTTGATGATGCAACATGGCGACAAGGTCTGGCTGGAGCAGCGCCCGCCGGTGGGCCTGTGGGGCGGTTTATTTTGCTTCCCGCAATTCACCAGTGAAGAGGCGATGACCGACTGGCTGCATGCGCGCGGCATTCACGCCAAACCCCAGCAGCTTACGGCATTTCGTCATACCTTTAGCCATTTCCATCTGGATATTGTCCCAATGTGGCTGTCATGGCCTTCTGCCGGGGCATTAATGGATGAAGCTGGCGGTCTCTGGTATAACTTAACGCTGCCGCCGCCTGTGGGATTAGCCGCACCTGTAGAGCGTCTTTTGCACGAACTGCGCCATCCCCAGCAGTTGCCTTTAGGCAGCTGTGAGATTAACGAGGAAGAATAATGAGCCGCACTATTTTTTGTACTTTTTTACAACGTGATGCTGAAGGGCAAGATTTCCAACTCTACCCTGGCGATCTGGGAAAACGCATTTACAATGAAATCTCGAAAGAAGCCTGGCAGCAATGGATGGCTAAGCAGACGATGCTGATCAACGAGAAAAAACTCAACATGATGAACCCCGAAGATCGCAAAGTGCTGGAAAAGGAAATGATTAACTTCCTGTTCGAAGGCAAAGACGTTCATATTGAAGGCTATACGCCACCCGAAGCATAACTTTTTTTGGCCTCAGTACTGGGGCCGTTTTCCAGGTCAGGCATGTATTTTAGATGAATAAAAAGCTGATAGCCCTGCTGGTGATTGCACCCCTTTTAGTTTCCTGTTCCGGCAAAAAGAACCCGACCTATTCAGAAGAGTGGGTGAAGGACACCAACGGATTTGACATCCTGATGGGGCAGTTCGCCCATAACATTGAGAACATCTGGGGTATCAATGAGGTTCTGATTGCCGGACCGAAAGACTACGTCAAATACACCGACAACTATTACACCCGCAGCCATATCAACTTTGAAAGCGGTAACATCACGATTGAGACCATTTCCGGTACCGATCCCGCTGCCAGCCTGCGTCAGGCGATCGTGACCACCTTGCTGATCGGCGACGATCCGGGCAATGTCGATCTTTATTCTGATGTCAACGATATCCAAATCAGTAAAGAACCGCTGCTGTATGGTCAGGTACTGGATAACACCGGGCAGGCCATCCGCTGGCAGGGTCGCGCTCAGGCGTTTGCGGACTATTTAATTGCGAATAAATTGCAGCGTCGCAATTCTGGTCTGCATGTAATCTACTCGGTTACCATCCCGATGGTGCCTAACCATCTTGATAAGCGTGCGCATAAATATCTGCCGATGGTGCGCAAGGCTGCTGAGCAATATGGTGTTGATGCGTCTCTGATCCTCGCGATTATGCAGACCGAATCCAGTTTTAACCCCTACGCCGTCAGCCATTCTGACGCACTGGGTTTAATGCAGGTGGTACAGCATACCGCGGGCGTCGATGTATTCCGTATGAAGGGTAAATGGGGCAAACCAAGCCGCAGCTACCTGCTGGATCCCGAGAACAACATTGATGCCGGTACGGCTTACCTGTCATTGCTGCAGCGCAGCTATCTGGCAGGCATTCAGGATCCGCTGTCGCGTCGCTACGCGGTCATTACCGCCTATAACGGCGGTGCAGGCAGCGTGCTGCGCGTGTTCTCCAGCGATAAGGATCGTGCGGTCAATATCATTAACGGCATGTCACCCAGTCAGGTTTATCAGACGCTGTCTAAGCAGCATCCGTCTGCGGAATCGCGGCGTTATTTGTATAAGGTGAGCTCGGCGCAGCGGAGCTACCATCGGTATTGATGGCGAAGGGTTTCCCCTGGCGGGGGATTGCTGGCGCAGAGAGGTTTTTGCGCGCAAGGCGCTGGGGTTCTGCCCTCTGGCTCTGAGAGGGTTCCGCCCGCCAGGCGATGGGGTTCTGTCCTCTGCCTCTGATAAGGTTCCGCCCGCCAGGAGATGGGCAGTTTCAGCCTGCCCATGCAGGCGGACGTGTTAAGGGGCTTACGCCAGCCCCTTAACAATCCCGGCGTCCGGCAGCCGCCGCTGTACCTTCGTCACTCACTGCGGCCTGACGGGCCGGCCGGATGCGCCTTCCCTGGCGCAGCCGTCCTCTGCGCGGCATCCCTGCCGCTCCGCCCTGGCCTCCATTCTTTCCTCAGCGCTCCGGATGCCTCCTGAAAACCCACGCCTGTAAGATCGAATGTTTTCCCGGAAGACTGGCTTCGCCTGTTGTTAACATGTGCGATCAGAACTGAAGACTGGAAAGCCTGAAGAAACAGAAACAGATGAACCGTAATGAGCCAGAAGGCTTTTCCTGCATCTGAAGCGGCAACGCGGTTTGTTTTACTACAGATATCGAAGCGGGGGTTTTGGGCGGCCTTCCCGACCGCTGAGCGGATGAGGGATTTCCGGATGAGCCGACAGGACGTCGGCGAGAGCCGGGCCGCGCCAGGGATGGCGCGTCCTGGCGGTCCGGCAGAAATCCTGAAGCAGCGAAGGGACCGCGCAGCGGCGGGTGGGCAGGACGGGAGCCCGGGGTCAAGGGGCCGCGGCGGCTGGCGGCCCCTTGTCGGTCGCCCGCAGGGGCAAACTGAAACTCCCTGCCGCCTGGCGAGCGAAACTTTCTCAGCGCCTGATGACAGGCCATCCGCCGAAATTCTGGTGATAAGCCGCCGCCCAGGCATAACTCAAACTCATTGCACCATCATATTCGCCACCAGATACTTACGTCCGTCAGCGCCTTCCTCGGTGTAAACCCCTTGCAGCTCCGGCGAAAAACCGGGCAGTTGATTGATGCCCGCTTCCAGCGCCAGAAAATAGCGCTGTACCGCCCCGCCCCATGTTTCGCCCGGAACCACACAAAGGACGCCCGGTGGATAAGGCAGAGCGCCTTCCGCCGCGATGCGACCTTCTGCCGTTGCAATAGGTACCAGTTCGACTTCGCCACGAATGTAAGCCTGATGCGCATCCTGTGGGTTCACCTTAACCTGCGGCAGCCCCTGCTCGCGGAACATCATGCGCTGCAGGTCTTTTACGTTATAGCTTACGTACAGGTCGTGCATCTCCTGACACAGACGGCGCAAGGTATAACCCGCATAGCGTTTAGCGTTTTTGCGGTACAGCGTCGGCAACACTTCGGCCAGCAGCGTATCGTCTTTTACATGCTGCTCGAACTGCGCCAGCATCGCCACCAGCATCGCCATTTTTTCCGGACTTTCGGCTGGAGTCAGCAGGAACAGAATAGAATTGAGATCGCATTTTTCCGGCACGATGCCGTTTTCACGCAGGTAATTCGCCAGAATGGTCGCCGGGATGCCAAACTCAGCATATTCACCGCTGGCTGCGTCAATGCCTGGGGTGGTCAGCAACAACTTGCAGGGATCGACACGGTACTGATCGCGATCGTATCCGGCAAAACCGTGCCATTTAGCGTTGGGTTCAAAGCTGAAATACTGCAGATCGCGAGCGATCGATTCCGTTGGTGCATCCTGCCAGCGTTGCCCGTTTACCCTTTCCGGCACGAAAGGCAGGATCATGTCACAACGATCAAAGATCGCTTTACGTGCCTCGATCCCCAGCATCACGCACTCATCCCACATGCGGCGTCCCGCCTCGCCCTGATGCATTTTGGCGTTAATATCCAGCGCGGCAAACAGCGGATAGAACGGGCTGGTTGAAGCGTGCAGCATGAACGCGTTATTCAGGCGCTTATGCGGGCAGAAACGCTTTTGCCCACGAATATGGTTATCTTTCTTGTGGATCTGCGAGGTCTGCGAAAAGCCCGCCAGCTGCTTGTGCACTGACTGGGTAACAAAAATGCCGGGATCGTTTTCGTTCAACTCCAGCGTCAGTGGAGAACAGCCTTCCATCAGCGGAATAAACTGCTCATAGCCCAGCCAGGCCGAGTCAAACAGAATATAGTCACACAGATGCCCAATGCGATCCACCACCTGCCGCGCGTTGTATACCGTGCCGTCGTAGGTGCCCAACTGGATAATCGCCAGCCGGAAGGGACGCGCCTCGTTAGCCCTTTCAGGCGCCACTTTCTTGATCTGTTCGCGCAGGTAGCCATCATCGAAACAGTGCGCATCAATGCCGCCGATGAAGCCAAACGGATTACGGGCCGCTTCAAGGTAAACCGGCGTCGCGCCCGCCTGAATCAGCGCACCATGATGGTTGGACTTGTGATTATTGCGGTCAAAAAGCACTAAATCACCGCGCGTCAGCAACGCATTGGTGACCACTTTGTTCGCGCTTGACGTGCCATTTAACACAAAGTAGGTTTTATCCGCGTTAAACACTTTGGCGGCAAACTTTTGCGCATGCTTAGCCGACCCCTCGTGAATCAGCAGGTCGCCCAGCTTGACGTCAGCGTTACACATGTCCGAACGAAAAACGTTCTCGCCATAGAAATCAAAAAATTGCTTACCCGCTGGGTGCTTTTTGAAAAATGCGCCGCCCTGATGGCCCGGACAGGCAAAGGTACTGTTCTGCATATCAACATAGCGGGTCAGCGTTTCAAAAAACGGGGGCAGCAGCGCGGCTTCATAAGCCTGAGCCGCCGCTTCCAGCGCTACCCAGTCCTGCGGCTCGCCATTCAGTTCGCCGGTCACGCCGGGCAGGTGCATCACCTCTTCTTCAAAGGCATTAGCAACGAACACCGGTAAATTAAAACCCGTGTGGCGTAACAACGCCAGCACGCCACTGCGCGTATCAGCCAGCGAGACGACAACAGCCGCCACATCGGTAAAATCAGTATTATCCAGCGTGACCACGTCGCGCGCAGTATTCAAGGTCAGGTTAGGCGCAACAGCAGCGCTGGCAGCAATTTTCAGTGGTGTCATAACACAAATCCCTAACAGTCAGGGAGTGGGTGCCTGAGGCACGGCAATGGGGAAATTTCCCCGGCGAATAATGTCTGACGCGATAAACCGATAGACATCAGTAAAGAGTAGTCCTTACTCATGTCCAACAGCAGCGGCCCGGTTGGCCTCACCGCATAGTGAACGATGTGTGTGTAACTGACATGACGAAGAACAGATCGCGCGCGAATTCAGGCGAGTGGGGACACGTGCAGTTGCACATTGAACCGGACATGGCAGCGTCCTCTGTTATCGGGCGGTGGCGAGAAAAAAGTGGCCGTCATAATGTCATTTTTTATCCGCAGGAACAACCCGACAACTTTAAATATCAGGTCAATAAATGCAAAATATAAAAACATTAAATATCAAAGCCTTATAATGATACACCAGTGAATAACCGCTTAAGTTTCTGTTATTTATGCGCAATTATGCATTTTTCAGCACGCTGGCAGTCGCTCCCTCATTGCCACTGAAATCGCCACGGAAATGCCTCAGGTTTGCGGCAAGCCTCGCACTTGTCGGGCCAGTGCCCTACCCTAATCGACGCATCGGGCGTAAACTTGCCTGATTATTCTTACGCCTGACGGAGGATACATGTTTAAGGCAATGGTCATTGATAAGGACGAACAAGGTTACCGCTCTCAGCTAAAAGAACTCTCCGAAACACAATTACCCGATGAAGACGTCACCCTCGACGTCAGCTATTCCACCCTCAACTATAAAGACGCGCTGGCCATCTGCAATAAAGGGCCGATTGTGCGCCAGTTTCCAATGGTGCCGGGCATTGACTTCGTGGGACGGGTCACAGCAAGTCGCCATCCCGACTGGAAACAAGGCGATGCGGCGCTGCTCACCGGCTGGGGCGTCGGGGAAAAACACTGGGGCGGGCTGGCTCAGAAAGCCTGCGTGTCTGGCGACTGGCTGGTAGCCGTGCCTGAAACGCTAACCCCGTTGAATACCATGGCCATCGGAACGGCGGGCTTTACCGCCATGCTGTGCGTGCTGGCACTCGAAAAACAAGGCATTACGCCTGCCAGCGGCCCGGTTTTGGTGACCGGGGCCAGCGGAGGCGTTGGCAGCTTCAGCGTCTCTCTGCTGGCAAAACTGGGCTATAACGTCATCGCCTCCAGCGGGCGAGCCAGCGATGAAGACTATTTAAAAACCACCCTGGGCGCAGCCGAAGTGATAGATCGCGACGAGCTGGCTCAACCGGGTAAACCCCTCGGGAAAGAGCGCTGGGCCGCCGCCATCGACAGCGTCGGTAGCCATACGCTGAGCAACGTGCTGGCCGGCACCCAGTGTGACGGCGTGGTCGCGGCCTGTGGTATGGCACAAGGCCTGGATCTGCCCGGTAGTGTCGCGCCCTTCATTCTGCGCGGTGTGACACTGGCTGGCGTAGACAGCGTGATGTGCCCTAAACCGCTGCGCCAGAAGGCCTGGCAGCGGCTGGGACAGCTTCTGGATGACGCGTTACTGAACCAGATCACAACGGTTATTCCATTGCGTGACGTGCACCAGGGCGCACAGGATCTGCTGGATGGCAAAGTTCGGGGCCGTCTGGTGGTTGACTGCGCTTAACGTTCGCCTTCCGCTTGGGGCGACGAAGGCGGGCGCATCAGTCATTCGCTTAGTTCCTGAATTGCCCCGCTCGCCCCTTCCCTTACCACTTCTGGCTTGCCGGGAAAGTGCTGCCAGCGGGCGATAACTTCACCTGCTGGCAATGCCCGGCTCGTCCAGAATGAGCCTGCGGGCGGGCTATCTTGCCCGCCCGCAGGCCCGCATTATTGCTGACAAGCCTGGCTCACGGGCTTACCTGAGCGTCCTGAGCATCCTTAGCATCCCGAGCGTCCTGAGCGTCCTGAGCGTCCCGAGGCATCTTACAGAGGGCCTCCTGACTTACCGCCATCTTTTTTTTCAGGGCTTCCCACTCACGTCAGGCAGCCTTACCCCGGCACCTTCGCTGTCGGTTCCGGCGCCGCTAATTTGATGTTTTATCAGAATAAACGCAGGGGCACACCGGTACCGTTTCGGCCAGCGATGCGGTAAGGTTTGCGCTGCTGTCTGCCACGGGTGAGGATTCGCGTCAGGGTTAGCAACGTATAAAGAAAACAGAAAACCCATGCGAAAAGCCCGGCCGGCATGCTTGCGGCCCCTGCTGGCCTGAGCGTTAATTAATGATAAAGAGAGGGAAAGATGCAAAAACCCGTGGTCGTCATTCACTATTGTACCCAATGTAACTGGCTGCTGCGCTCCGCGTGGATGGCACAGGAACTGTTACAGACCTTCGCACAGGATCTCGCCAGCGTGACGTTGCGTCCCGGCACCGGCGGCGTATTTGAAATCACCCTGGATGAACATCTGCTGTGGGAGCGCAAGCGCGATGGCGGATTCCCGGATGCTCAGGCACTCAAGCAGCGGGTAAGGGATATTTGTTTTCCGGAGCGTTCGCTAGGGCATATCGATAAAAACCGATCGGACGACAGCTGATCGTCCACGTCAGATTAACTGCGGCTGATATCCTCTGCCGCAGTCATCAGAGCAGCGACGATTGTTTGCCGGGTTTCATCGGTAATGTCCTGCTGCGCCAGACGCGTGTTCAGGGCAGTTTTAAAATGATCGATCGCCTGCTCAATTTCAGGAATGCTGCGGTTGTTGACCAGCACTGCCAAAGACGATAACCGGTCGATGAGACCTGACAGCGGCTGTGCATCGTGCTTTAGCATGGCCTGCCCCGTTTCGGTGAGCACGTAAGCCTTACGTGCAGCCTGAGGGTCACTGATGTGAATAGCCCCCATCTCCTCCAGCCATGTCAGATTCGGGTAAATGATGCCTGGACTGGGCGAATACTCGCCCTTTGACAGGTCTTCAATGCATTTAATCAGCTCATAGCCATGTGTCGCGCGCTGCGAGATAAAATGCAGCATCAGCAGACGGATCTCGCTGGCATCCAGCATTTTCTCACGGCGCTTGCGCCGTCCACTGCAGGGCGCATCGCGGTTATCTTGCCCTGAACGTGCCGAATCCATTTTCATTATCTGCCTGAGTCAGTGGAAAGAGCCTGATGGTAGTGGGCCATCAGGCGAAATTCAATCAACGGCAGGTCACTTAAATTCAGTTAACGAACGACAGCGGGTTTTTGATGCCAGTAGGCTACGGCGCGCACCAGGTCAGCGTCAACCCCGCGCTGTGTGGTGAAATAGTCACACAGCTGTTTTACGAACTGCCCTTCTCCGGTCAGCCAGATAAAAGCGTCGTGCTGCGGAATCGCGATCCTGTCCAGCGCGGCCGTCAAATGTGGTAAATCCGCCAGCGTCATCTTGCCGCTGCCAAGCCAGTTAACAGAGGCATTACCGGTATCTCCCAGGTAGGCTTGTCCGGTCACCTCATCAGCACAGGCAAACAGATGCAGCGCCTGAGCCTCCACACTACTGCTACGCCGCCTGAAAGCAGGCAACCCGGTTTCGTCACAGACGTAAAGCTGAAAAGCATAATCCGTTGGCACCAGCAGAGAGCCACGCGGCCCACCAATGATCAATCTGTCACCCGGCTGTGCCTGGGATGCCCAGTCGCTGGCAACACCGCTGTCGTGGATATAAAAATCCAGCGTCAGCGATGACGCACCATCAAACGCCAGCGGCGTATAGTCGCGCGCGACAGGGCGCAATCCGCCTTGCCACTGAATACCGTCATCGTTGATCGTCGGCAGTGCCAGCGGCGCGCCGTCAGCAGGGGGAAAGAAGACCTTAATGTGATCGTCAAAACCGGGAGAATGAAACCCCTTCAGATCGTCGCCCGTGAAGACAATGCGCCAAAACGTCCCGGCAATTCGGGTTTTCTCGGCGACGTGGATAGCGCGGAAGCGCAGTTCGTTACGCACGCGTTCAGGTAAGCGGCGGGAATAAGATGTAGGCACGAGGACTCTCCGTAAACGCGGCTGCATGCAAAGAAGCTGTTTTCGCGCCGCTTAAGTAAATAGAAATCATTCTCATATAAACCCGCTAAGAATAGCCATGATATATCTTAAGAACAATGACTAAAAATGCGATACGTTGTGAAAAAACACGGACAAAAAGGAAGGAAGCACAGAAAACGAAAAAGGCGCTCAGGCGCCTTTTAAGGGGATAGCGGTAATAACGTGGTTACCGCGCCGGGTTTTGTCCACTGCCTTGCGGCAGGGAGCTGTCACCGAGTATCTCGCTATGCGTCCCCTGCGATCCAGGATGTAACCCTGTGGGCACATTGGCAGGATCGGTCAGTTGTGCGGCAGCCAACGTTGGGGCCGCACACAGCGCGATAGCCAGCAGCATCGCTGATATCTGAGAGATTTTAATCATGTGTTTTAGCCTGATAAGGCGTAGAAAGCAGGTGAATATTCCAGCCCAGAGAAATAAAAGCCGTGGTAATGGCGCCTCTGTGAGCTTCAGGAAGAATTTTACGCCTGCACAGCTAATTCGCTTATAAAATCGTGCGCTTTATCACATTATGGCGCACGTTATGTGCATTCAGCCCTGGGTCACCGGGATGAAAAATACGCCTTCGATTCTGTCCTGCGTGCTTCGGGCCAAGTCCAGACACAGTAAATCCATCCCCGGCCGACAGGCTACGCCCAGCTTGGGCAAATGCAGATAATAAATGTCTGCGATGAAGCGCGTGAGCTGGTCCGGCGACCCGCTCCACGCGAGGCTGGCGTAGAGGCCTGGCGCAATGGTGCGAACCGGCAGGGCGGAATGTGCATCAGCCGTTTGCTGTGCTTCCAGGCCACGAAACAGGCTAATATGCTGCTGCTCGACAGAGCCGTTTCCCGGCCCGTACTGGAACCCCAGCCAGCCCTGCGCAGCCCCGTGACGGGCGCGAACAACCTGGCGCACCTGCTCAGCAACGCGATGATGGCGGTCGCTTATATAGTCGCCATAGCGGCACTCCCACTCCACTGTCTCACCCTGTAGCTGAAGGGCTTCTTCACGTATAACCAGCACCGCCTGCTTGACTGGTGCGCGCTGCGCAATGCGGCCGTGAAAATGGCGCACAGGTAAGACTCTGTGGCGACGGAAGGCGCCTGGCGTCATCATAAAGTGGTTTTTAAAGACCCGGTTAAAATTCTGCTGATTTTCGAAGCCGAAGCGCACCGCAATATCAATCAACGGCATCCGGGTCAGCCGCAGCGCCATGGCGGCGAGAGTCAGGCGTCGTTTTCGGGTATAGGCCGCCAGGGTTTGCCCGGTCATCTCTTTAAACAGACGCTGCATATGCCATTTGGAGTAGCCAGACTTGAGGGTAATCTGGTCGATATTGATGTCGTTGGTGAGATTGGCCTCAATCCAGTCGACTAAATCATTAATATGCTGTTTTTTTATGGTTTGACTTAGCATTGATGTATGAACAGAAAACAGAAGGGAAATTCGTCATAAAAGAGTAACAAAAAGCCTTAGGGATTGTAATGAAGCACCGGGTAAACGAGAGGGTGGAAAGGCAAAAAGCGCATTAATTGCCTGGGTTACTATTTAAAAAGCCAGCCCGAAGGCTGGCTGAGTAGACAGGCAGAGTGCAGCCTGGCGTAAAGCGCGCGTACTGCGGTTAAGAAACGTACGGAGAAGAAATTCTCAGTGGCTTCGCATACCGGCGGCGGTCATCATCATTCTGAACAGCGTGGCCACCACACCGAGCGCCAGCACACTTGCCCCATAGATGACCACCAGCCACAGCACACGTTTCCACCACGGCGACCGGGTTTCATTCTGACGTTCTTTGCTGTCGACCTGGGTTTGCATATCAATGGTATCCTTCGTCTGCTTTAATTTTTCCGCGGAACACGTAGTAGCTCCAGAAGGTGTAGCCCAGGATCATCGGGATAATCAGCAGGCTACCCACCAGCATAAAGGCCTGGCTCTGAGGCGGTGACGCCGCCTGCCAGATCGATACCGATGGCGGAATAATATTCGGCCAGATACTGATACCCAGACCTGAGAAGCCCAGGAAAATCAGCGCTAAGGTGAGAAGGAAAGGCGAATAGTGCGCCTCACGCTTGATCGCCCTTCTCAGCCCCCAGGCACTCAGCACGACCAGGACTGGCACCGGCAGGAACCAGAACAGATTCGGCATGCTGAACCAGCGGTGCGAAATATTCTCATGCGTAAACGGCGTCCAGATGCTGATCACGCCGATAATCACCAGCAGCGCGATAAGCAACGGCGTTGCCAGAGCGGACATCTTGCGATGCAGCTCATGCTCGGTTTTCATAATGAGCCAGGTACAGCCCAGAAGTGCATAGGCCACCACCAGTCCTACGCCGCAGAACAGCGGGAACGGCGCCAGCCAGTCCAGTGTGGACCCGGCGAAGCTACGACCTGATACCGGAATGCCATCCAGCATGGCACCCACCGCAACGCCCTGGCTGAAGGTTGCCAGCAGCGAACCGGCGATAAACGACTTGTCCCAGAAAACCCGGTGATGCTCCACGGCCTTGAAGCGGAACTCAAATGCCACGCCGCGAAATATCAGCCCAATCAGCATCGCGGTCAGCGGAATGGAAAGCGCATCCGCAATCACCGCATAGGCCAGTGGGAAAGCGCCATACAGGCCCGCACCGCCGAGCACCAGCCAGGTTTCATTACCATCCCAGACCGGCGCAACGGTATTCACCATCATGTCGCGCTCACCTGCATCCTTATTAAAGGGAAACAGCAGGCCAATGCCCAGGTCGAAACCGTCCATCACGATATACATCAGAACAGCAAAGACAATAATCGCGAACCAGATAACAGAGTAATCAACCATCTCAACGCTCCTCATTCTTGTGAGTGGCAGCAGAGAGCGGACGTGCTGGCGTTTTAATCTGGCCGGGACCACCCGTTTCAACAATATCGCCTTCGCCCGTGACCGGACCTTGCTTAATCAACCGCATCATATAGTGATAACCCACACCGAATACGGAGGAGTAAACCAGGATAAAGGCGAGCAGGCTGATACTCATGTGCATTTCACCATGCGGTGACACCGCATCAATAGTGCGCTGCACGCCATAAACCACCCAGGGCTGACGGCCAATCTCGGTGGTGAACCACCCCGCTAAAATGGCAATCAGGCCGGAAGGGCCCATCAGCAAGGCAAACCACAGGAAGGGACGTGACTGATACAGGCGACCTTTATAGCGCAACCACAAGCTGACCACGCCCAGCGTAATCATCAGCAGCCCCAGCGCCACCATCACGCGGAATGACCAGAAGATGATGGTTGAGTTTGGACGATCTTCCTTCGGGAAGGATTTTAGCGCCGGCACCTGCTTATCCAGGCTGTGCGTCAGGATGAGGCTGCCCAGGTAAGGAATCTCCAGCGCGTATTTGGTGCGCTCCTCCTCCATATCCGGCAGCCCAAACAGAATGAGCGGTGTTGCCTCACCCGGCGGATTTTCCCAGTGGCCTTCAATCGCCGCAATTTTTGCCGGCTGGTGCTCCAGGGTATTAAGCCCGTGCGCATCCCCAATCATTGCCTGAACGGGTGCGACAATCAGGGCCATCCACAGCGCCATCGAAAACATCTTACGAATGGCGGGATTGTCGTTGCCTTTAAGTAAATGCCAGGCGGCGGAGGAGCCGACAAAGAAGGCGCTGGCCAGGAAGGCCGCTACAGACATATGCAGCAGGCGATAAGGGAAAGAGGGGTTAAAGACAATTTTAAACCAGTCTTCCGGCACGACAACGCCGTTCTGAATAAGGTAGCCCTGCGGGGTTTGCATCCAGCTGTTTGACGAGAGGATCCAGAACGTCGAAATCAACGTGCCGAGCGCCACCATGCAGGTCGCAAAGTAGTGCAGGCCCGGACCGACGCGGTTCCAGCCAAATAACATGACGCCCAGAAAACCGGCTTCCAGGAAGAACGCCGTTAAGACTTCATAGGTCAGCAAGGGGCCGGTAATACTGCCCGCGAACTGGGAAAAGCCACTCCAGTTGGTGCCAAACTGATACGCCATCACCAGCCCGGACACCACGCCCATGCCGAAGTTGACAGCAAATATTTTTGACCAGAAATGATAGAGATCGCGATAGGTTTGATTACGCGTTTTGAGCCACATTCCCTCCAGCACAGCCAGAAAACTGGCCAGGCCGATCGTGATGGCTGGAAAGATAATATGGAAGGAAACAGTAAATGCGAACTGGATCCTGGCGAGATGAAAGGCATCTAATCCAAACATTGCTTACCTCTTTGCCACATAGAACACCGTATAGTTACTTATAATTAACAACTTATGTACAAAGAACGTCATTCCATTGCACAGAAAAATTCCATGGCGAATGTAAAACGCTTCGCCTTGGTGAAACAGAGACAATTGGATAAGTAAAAACTATAACAGTATTTTTTGATTTAGATCATTTTTTTGTTGAAAGATCTTTTATTTAAAAAACAACGAGGAAAGGTTAATTACAGCGTAGCTTTGTGACATTATTGTTATTAAATTAGGGGATAAAAAAGTGAGTTCCTGTCCAGACAGGCTTAGCACAAAAAAACGCGCAACCCGCTGTTTTTAGCTGTTATTCAGCGCAACTCCGCGCACCTGTCTCGGGCTAAAATGCACATCCCACACTGAAATTATGTGTTTTTTTATATCGTTAGCAGGGTATTTATCTTATCTATCCCTTCTGAGGTTATTTTTCAAATTGGGACATATTTAATGAACTGTAAAAAAGCGTTTATCCGCCGCAGGCGGCCTGGATTAGTTTGCTATTTATGTTAAAAAAATATCGAACATGTAAATGACCCGGTGTTCATTAACTGGCAGTGCCATTATTTACGGGGGCAGCCTTGTCAAAATAACCGCAGTAGTAAAAATGATGTTAAAAGCTACGGGATATCACCGCCAGGTTGCAGATAAGGCCGACGGTTTATCTCCGCTAAGCGTTGCGCATTCGTTAGCGGGCATCGTCTGGTCAGGGAACGTCGCTTCGTCCCGGCAGGCGCTCGCCCGTCAGGATCAACAGGCTATTCAGCGGCAGTGTCCTTTTCGCGGTGAGACAGGATGCGCTCAAGATTCTCTTCTAACCAGTCTGCCAGCCCTACGACCTGCTCCCCGACTTCACGCCCCAGCGGCGTCAGGCGGTATTCCACATGCGGCGGCACGACATCATGGGCTATACGTTGCACAAAGCCGTCCTCTTCCAGATAGCGCAGGCTCTGGGCCAGCATACGTTCACTGACGCCCCCCACCGCACGACGGAGTTCGCTAAATCGCAGCGTTTTATCTTTAAGCGCGAGCAGGATCAGCACGCTCCAGCGACTGGTGATACGCTTTAACAGGTCGCGTGACGGACAGTTAACATTGAGCAACTCGCCCCGGCTAAATTTTTCGCTCAGTTTTTCAGACATTTAACGCTTTCACCCCATGCTAACAATTCTGTAAGTACTTACTAAAAGTTAGTTTATCGCTTAGGCTGCCTTTTACCAACTGTCATCTTAAGGAGTAACCTCATGATCGCTGTTACGGGTGCCACTGGCCAACTGGGCCGTTTAGTCATTGATGCATTGAGCAAAAAAGTTGCGGCAGACAAGATTGTTGCCACCGTACGCACGCCTGCTAAAGCGGCGGATATTGCCGCATTGGGCGTTAACGTGCGTGAGGCGGATTACAATAAACCTGAGACGTTAGCGGACGCCTTTGCAGGGGTCGAAAAATTGCTGCTCATTTCGGGAAGCGAAGTCGGCCAGCGTGAACCTCAACACAGAGCCGTTATTGAGGCCGCCAGGTCCGCAGGTGTGAAATTTATTGCCTATACCAGCCTGCTGCATGCGGATACCTCTCCGCTTTCGCTCGGGATCGAGCACCGCGCAACCGAAGCCATGCTGGCGGCGTCAGGTGTGCCTTATGCCTTGTTGCGCAACGGCTGGTACACGGAAAACTATGCAGCGAGCATCGCACCTGCTCTGGCACATCATGCGTTCATTGGTGCGGCGGGCGAAGGACGGATTTCGTCTGCTGCGCGTCAGGACTATGCCGATGCGGCGGCTGAAGTGATGGTTCGTGACGATCAGGCAGGGAAGGTCTACGAACTGGCAGGCGATCACAGCTACACCCTGGCTGAATTTGCCGCTGAGATTGCCGCGCAAAGCGGTGAGCAGGTTGATTACGTTAACCTGCCGCAGGCAGACTTTGCGGCGGCGCTGAAAGGCGCAGGCTTACCGGCGCCGTTGGCGGACTTACTGGCGGACTCTGATGTCGGCGCGTCTCAGGGCGGTCTGTTCGATGATTCCCGCGCGCTGAGCCAGCTTATTGGTCGTCCAACCACGCCTTACCAGGACGTGATTCGCACCACGCTGGTACAAGGATAAGATCAGCCGAATCGCAGGCGTTTTGCCCTGCGATCGCGCCGTTGTTTACCGGAGCAGAGTCGCCGGCAGGCAACGGCGGATTTCTCCCCTGTCGGGTTTTACTCTGCCAGGCGCACGTCCCTTCTCTCTTCTCGCCCTGCCCTTCTCCACATGGAGCACGCCATTGTTCGGTACACGCCGAAGCATCGCATTCTGCCGCGCGTAAACTGCCCGCATGCTTACTCATGGAGATCTAAAATGATTGCTGTTCTTTTTGAAGCAGAAGCCTTACCCGCAGCGCAACAACGCTATCTTGCGCTGGCGGCTGAGTTGTCGCCCGGGCTGGCTGAATTACCGGGGTTTATCCAGATTGAAAGGTTCCAGAGCCTGAGCACGCCCGGAAAGATCTTATCGCTCTCCTGGTGGGAAGATGAGAGTGCGGTAAAAAACTGGCGAGAAAACAGAGAACATCAGTCAGCGCAGGAAGAAGGTAAAAGCCATATTTTTTCACATTACCGGATACGCGTTGCTCAGGTGATGCGCGACTATTCAGGGCCAGAGGGACGTCATCATGTTTGATATTCATGTCGTATTCAGCAACACGCCAGGCGCGCTTGCCGCCTTTGGCACGCTTCTCGGCCAGCATGGCATTGGTCTGGAAGGGGGCGGTGTGTTTTCTACGCCCCAGGAGAGCCATGCCCACTTCCTTGTTGAAGATGGCCCCAAAGCCCAACAGGTGTTGTCGCAGGCCGGTTTTGACGTCAGGGACGTTAAAAAGCCACTCATCAGAAAGCTGGCACAGGCGCGGCCGGGGGAGCTGGGCGAAATTGCGCGGATTATTGCGCAAAACGGCATTAATATATGCGTTCAGTACAGCGATCACAGTAACCGCCTCATCCTGCTCACAGATGACGATTTGCGGGCTGGCAACCTGACCCGTCAATGGACATGCGCGACAGAATGAAACTGATCCCTTCCCGCCATCATCAGGATAATCAGCCCTCGCTGGAGATCAGCATGTCTGTGGTCGCCTCGGCGATGGCAGATGCCTCCAGAATGCACATGCTTTGTGCATTGATGGATGGCCGGGCCTGGACCGCCACCGAGTTGAGCGTGGTGGCCGATATCGCCCCGTCAACCGCCAGTGGCCATTTGAATAAGCTGCTTGAGACGGGCCTGCTCGTCTGTGTGGTGCAGGGAAGGTATCGTTATTACAGCCTGGCCGGTCGCGAGGTTGCCAGCCTGCTGGAAAATCTGATGGGCGTTTCAGTAGCGCCCGGCACCCCGCTTAAAACCACGACGCCAAACCGTCTGAGGCGAGCCCGAACCTGCTACGATCATCTGGCCGGCGAAATTGCCGTAGCCATCTATGATTTTCTGCAACTGGAAGGCTGGATATGTGAGGACGGCACTGGGCTCACGCCACGTGGCACAGCTAACTTCGCAAATGCAGGGATTGCGCTTGCGCCCCGCTCCCGGCGAAAAGCCTGCTGTCCCTGCCTGGACTGGAGTGAAAGACGCTTCCATGCGGGAGGCGAAGTGGGTGCCGCCTTGTTACGCTTTCTGTTGCAAAAGCACTGGCTGGTTCAGGCGCCGGGATACCGGGAACTGGTTGTGACAGACAGCGGCAAACTCGCCCTTCAGCGCCTGTTCAACATCAGCCTGAGCTGACGCACACTTCACGTCGCCCGTTAGTTCTACGGGTGACGAAGCACGTAAGGCTTATTGCTCAGCGTTCGGGTTCTTTGTCCAGCCGCATCAGCAAGGTATCGTGATAAACGCCGTTGACATAAAGCGCGGCCACATCCGTGCCATAGGTCTGAAACCCTGCCGAGCGGTAAAGCCGGACGGCCGCCGTATTGGTGGTGCTCACGGCGAGCTTCAGGCAGCAGCATTCACCGGCTTCGGCTATCGCGGCCGTGAGTAACGCCTTTGCCAGCCCGCTTCCACGCCATTCCGGGCACAGATACATTCCCCAGATAGTGGCGTAATGGCGCTGTTTCTGCGCGGCATTAAAGCGCACACCGACGATGCCACCCAACCGGCCCCGATCGTCTGCTCCTGCCAGCACGCAGTTTTCACGTAGCCTTGCCGCAAAAAACGCGTCAGGCTGATGACGCTCAGTGTCATAATCTGCGCCAAAGGCAGCGGGATGACGCTTGAGCCCGTCAAGCCTGATAGTCCGAAATGCCGCCATATCCCGGTCAGTGAGACGCTGTAAGGTATAAGGTTTCACGCTAAATTGTCCTTCGCGGTCTTGTTCACGCCATTGTGCTCCATCGTGACATTTTTGTGTATTATCACCTTCACCTGCGTCATAAACATTACCCTCCGGGTAGATTAAAATTTATTTCGTTGTTACCTAAGAGATTCATCTGAAATGCATTTACGGCTAAACCCGCCATATTTAGTTGAATTGACTGTGTTTTATTCAATGCATACGATTAATAGACAATTTTTATTACGTTCATAGACAATCTGCATTGTTGTTCCTGCCTGCGAGAGGTCTATAATTCCTTCTTTGTGCAACCCCGTTCGCTCAGGAGGCCGTTATTAATACTTATCGCCAGCAACTCAATGCATTCGAAGAGAATCGTGCCGGGGCGGAAGTTGAGTATCAATACGATCCCCATGAACTAAAGCTGGACCGCATGCAAGATTCTGAACCCGAGCCGGAGCTGATTGAAGGCTTACCGGCTCCGGATGCGCTGACGCCTGCCGATCGCTACCTTGAGCTGTTCGAAGCCGTCCAGATGTCAGGCATTTTCGAGGACAGTAAAACTTTCCCCGACTGCTCGCCTAAGTACGATCCTCTGGATGTGCTGATGCGCTATCGTCGTCAAAAGCGCAGCAAGGAGTTCGACCTGTCGCGTTTTGTTGCTGAGCATTTTTATATGCCGGGCATTAATGAAAGCTTTTACGTCTCGAATCCCGACAAGACGCTCAACGAGCATATTGACGATCTGTGGCCGGTGCTGACCAAAATGCCGCAGCAGCATATGCCGCACTCATCGCTGCTGCCGTTGCCCAAACCCTATGTCGTACCGGGCGGTCGCTTCGGTGAAACCTACTACTGGGACTCTTACTTCACCATGCTTGGTTTGGCGGAGTCGGGCCGCGACGACCTGCTGCGCCACATGGCGGACAACTTCGCGTGGCTGATCGATAACTACGGCCATGTCCCAAACGGCAACCGTACCTATTACCTCAGCCGCTCACAGCCGCCGGTGTTCGCCCTGATGGTTGAGCTGTTCGAAGAAGATGGTGTGCAGGGCTCTCAGCGCTATCTGGAGCAACTGATGAAAGAGTATCAGTTCTGGATGGATGGCGCGGGCTCGCTGATGCCAAACCAGGCTTACCGCCATGTGGTCAGAATGCCTGACGGCTCGCTGCTGAACCGCTACTGGGACGACCGCGATACGCCGCGCGACGAATCCTGGATTGAAGATGTGGAAACGGCGCGTCATTCAAAACGTCCGGCAAGCGAAGTTTACCGCGATCTGCGCGCAGGGGCGGCATCGGGATGGGATTACTCGTCACGCTGGCTGCGTAACCCAAAACGCCTGGCCAGTATTCGCACGACACAATTTATCCCTATCGATCTCAATGCGCTGTTGTACAAGCTTGAGTTGATGATAGCCACGCTCTCGCATGCTAAAGGTGAAGAGCTGACTGCGCTGGCCTGGCAGAAAAAGGCCGAGGCGCGTAAGCGGGCGATTACCCGTTACCTGTGGGACAGCACGGCAGGAGTCTTTCGCGATTATGACTGGCGCCGTGCGCGCTTCGGTGCCTTTACCGCCGCCGCCGTCGTGCCGCTGTTTGTCGGGCTGGCAACGCCCTATCAGGCCCACCTGCAAGCTATCGCCCTGCGCCACCTGCTGCTCAGCAACGGCGGCCTGCTGACCTCAATGGTGGAAAGCGGTGAACAGTGGGATAAACCGAACGGTTGGGCGCCCATGCAGTGGATGGCCGTTGTGGGCTTAAACAACTACGGGGAAGAGTCGCTGGCGAACGAGATTGCCGTTAACTGGCTGACCACGGTGAACAATTTCTACCAGCTGCACCATAAGCTGGTAGAAAAGTACGATATCAGCGGCGATCGTGCCCGCCCGGGCGGCGGTGGCGAATATCCGTTACAGGACGGCTTCGGCTGGACAAACGGCGTAACGCGTCGCCTGATGGCGATGTACGGTCATTTAATGGCTGACTAACCGCCGCAGAAGCACGTAAAAAAGCCGGGAACATTTCCCGGCTTTTTACCGCCTGCGGCACCGCAAACGCATTATTTCTTCGCTTCAACGCCCGGCTGCGCGGAGCGCTGCAGGAACTGTTGCGTCACCTCAGGCAGATGCTGGAACAGCCATTCAGCCATCGCAATCTCCTGATTGCGAATTTCGCTCAGCACTCTGACACCTTCACTGTCACCGACCTGTTCTGCTGCCGCAATCAGGCTGGTATAGCTGGCGATCTCTGCGTTCTCGAACACATAGCCGCTCATCGCCCCTTTCACGACTTCATCAGAGGTGAACATACCGCCGATCGCCTGCCCCATTGCCGCCATTTTTCCCATCACGTCTTTCATGATGGAGTGGTCAATGCCGTGACGATCCAGCAGCTGCTCGAGCAGCTGAAGCTGATGTTTGGTTTCTTCCAGATGCTGTGCCAGGCGTTGTTCCAGTGCCGGGTAGTGCTCAAGGCGGCCCGACATTTTGCTCAGCATGCTCTCGGCCTGCTTCTCCATGGCATGCGCATCGCGTAGCCAGTCATGATAGTTTTCAATCGCCGTGGTCATTTTGCTGCTCCTTCAACCGTGCTGATCGCCTGAGCAAGAGTGGTGAGTTTTACATCGGTTTGTTTTTCTTCCTCAAGCGTCAGTGCCAGCAGCTTCGCCGCTTTGGTGTAGCCTAGCTTGAGTGCCAGCGCCTGCAGGGTACCGTAGGTCGCGATTTCATAATGCTCAACTTTTTGCGCCGCTCCGATCAATCCCTGATCGCGTACCTCTCCCTTTTCTACCGACTCGATAATTTCCTGTGCTTCTTCCGCCAGCCCTTCCAGCGCATGACATTTCATACGTTTAATTTTTACCTCGGGCGTGGCCTCAACTAATTCATCCAGACGCTCAATTTGCCCGCGTGTCTCTTCAAGGTGCTGATTAAACGCAGCAACCAGGTTTTCATCACTGGCAGCGCGCGCCATTTTTGGCAGAGCCCGGGCAATCTGTTTTTCTGCACTGTAAACATCTGACAGGTCGTGGATGAAAAGATCATTTAACGTTTTAACAGTCATGAAAAGAGCCTCATTAATTAAACAGCAGCACCGAGGTTTCAGCGCCGCTTCAGTCAATCGCACTTTATATAACCTTAGTGGAGTTGGCGGGAATAGTGTTTAACTTTGCAAAACCTGACAACATAAGTGGCATTAAAAATGCATTTTTTTCTTTCATTACCAGTGATTTATCTTTTTTAATTTAAATTTATTAAAAATGAGGATCTGTTTAAATTCATCCAAATCTGTACGAATATTCCCATTCGCGTACAACTTAGCACCCAAGGAAAATAATGCCCATTCCGCCCATTGGATTGAGGTTCCATTTTTTATATTTATTTTTTGATGTCAGCGGAGCGCTGAAAAAGACACCGGAAAGGGGGCGTTCTTTCCGGTAAGATTCTTGCGACCTCACACCAGAGCGTGTTTTCACAACAGGTCAGACGGGAAGACAGAAGCGTACTGAACGTATTTCCCTTTTTTAAACCGCCAAAGATAATAGCAAGTCATTGTAAGTAAATGATTAACTACGACGGCTTACTTTACCTCCTTTGCGGCCTGCTTCGATCGCTCGCTGCGGGTCATTCTTAAAGTTCCCACCGCTGTTCTGCCCGCCTTTACGCCCGGCCTCTGCCGCGCGCTCTTTATCTGCGGCGAAATTACCCGCGCCACCACGATATTGCGTCATTCTGTATTCTCCTCAAATTTCATTATTCAACTGGCACAGTTAAAGCTGCATTACCTTAAAGGCTACAGAATTAAATGTAGCCATAAAAATCACCTTATCAAGCATAAACGCTGAGCGCTGGCGTGGGTTGCCAGACAAAACCATTTTGCGGCTCATCCCTTTAATTCTTTAGTAACGAAACTATCTAAACAAGAAACTTAACGAGAATGGCGATCATGTCAGCCCTGTGACAGCCACTCTTCCCGCCCCCTATTAATCGATCGATTCATTAAAAAGTCCACCCCGTTTTTCTTTATAAGCGAAGCGGTAAATCGGATCAGCATCACGGAACGTCGTCAATATGATCAATAAATGTTCTTTTTAACCACGCCTGATAAAGCAAATTCAACAACATCACACTTCCATCATCTGAAAATAAGCGAAGCGGTAAATTCGTTAATTATCGATGTTTCTGTTAAAAGCAGATCATTAAATAATCAAAAAAGCATCAATTAGTAAAACGGTCATGAAAAATAAAAGAGAAGAAGGTAAAAAAGGTTTTTTAAATAAGCGAAGCGTTGAGGAATAAAAAAAACGCCCTGACGGGCGTTGCTTTCAGATTATTCTGTTCCGTTACTGTTGTAAAAACGTCAGTAAATCCTGATTGAGTTGGTCCTGATGCGTGACGGCAAAACCATGTGGGCCATTGTCATAGATCTTAAGTTCCGAACCCGGTATCAGCGCATGTGCCAGCTTGCCCGTGGCTTCAAAAGGCACTATCTGGTCATGACTGCCGTGAATAATTAAGGCTGGCACATCCACTTTCCCCAGATCTGCGCGGAAATCTGTTTCGGCAAACGCGGTAACACAGTCCAGCGTTGCTTTAAGCGATGCCAGTAAAGCGATGTTTAAGGTCTGCGTGAGCACGCCTTCTGAAACCTGCTGACCGGCATTGGTGCCATAAAACGGCGCAGCAAACTCGTTGATAAACTGCGCGCGATCTTTCAACAATCCCTGTTTAATGCCGTCAAAGACCGATTTCTCGACACCTTCGGGATGATCGTCAGTCTGGCCGAAAATCGGCGTTACCGCCCCCAGCAGCACCAGCTTTTTAACCTTATCTGTCCCGTATTTTCCGATGTAGCGTGACACATCCCCGCCGCCCATTGAGAAGCCAATCAGGGTCACGTCTCTGAGTTGCAGATGTTCAATCAGGCAATGAATGTCGTCAGCAAAGGTGTCGTAATCGTAACCGTCCCAGGGCTGATCGGAACGCCCAAAGCCACGTCGGTCAAAGGCGATGGCGCGGTAGCCGCGTTCTGCAAGAAAATTGAGCTGACTGTCCCACATGTCCGCATCCAACGGCCAGCCATGACTAAACAATACTGGCTGACCTTTACCCCAGTCTTTGTAATAGAGATTATATCCATCTTTGCTTTTAAACAGACTCATGCGTGCCTCGCTCCAGGTGGAAGTCATTACGCCTCAGGCCTCCGCCGCTCATGTTGCCGCGACAGCGCTGGCAGAATGGTGATACCACATAAGCCTGGCAGAGGGCGAAAAATGTTCCAGTCGCGGGAAGCGTCCTTATAAGCCTTCCCCGTGTGACAGGGCGACGCCACATTTGCCATTTTTTTTGATGCTGTACATGGCCTCATCGGCCCGGGCGAGCGCGCTGTCAAAGTTCTCGGGGCTGTTAACCTGAACCACACCAATCGAAGCGCCAATAGACGCTGTACCGTTAGCCAGTTCGAAGGGCTGGAGGGCAGCTTCAAGACAGGCTTGTGTGAGTTTATCTGTGAGCGGATGGGACAAGGCGAAAGGGATCAACAAAACAAATTCATCTCCGCCCAGTCGGCCAATAATGACATTAGACGGACAGGCGGCGATAAAGCGCTGGCTGAGCTGAATCAGAACGTCGTCGCCGCTGCGATGCCCCAGCGTATCGTTGACGTGTTTGAAATTATCTAAATCAATAAAGGCAATGCAAAACACGGCTTCCGTTTTCATATCGCGAAAATGGGTGAGTAATGCATGGCGGTTAGTTAACTGCGTAAGAGGATCATGCATCGCCAGTGTCGCCAGCTGCTCTTCGTACTGTTTCTCTTTGGTCATATCAATATGGGTGCCCGTTACTTTGGAGGGCCTTCCCTGCTCGTCCCATTCGCTGACCCGACCGCGATCCAGTACCCAGGTGATCTTGCCCGTTTTGCCCACCATGCGGTGCAACGCCTCATAGAAAGGCGCCTTTCCGTTAATATGATCGTAGAAAGCCTTCAATACGTCGCTGGCATCGTCCGGATGCAGGCAGGATTTCCATACGTCGAAATGCGCACCGACTTCTTTGGGCTGAAAACCCAGCATCGATCCCCAGCGTCGGTTAAAAATGACCAGTTTGCCGCTGGGAATATCCAGCTGCCACAAGCACAGTCCTGTTCCGTCCAGTGCGGCGCTTAATTTATTACGGGCATCGTGCGCAATACGCTTTAATCGCGCATTGTGCTTTTTTAAATTCGCGATTTGCTGCCGCAGAGCTTCTTCAGACATAGCGATTACTGGAAAGGGAAATGACTATTTTGCCAGTGCCAGACGTTGTGTAAAGCAGCCTACTCAAAAGAAGACGAGACGCGGATAAAATCCACACACACAGGATTTCCCACGCTTAACGGCCACCGGGCCAGCACACGACAAAATCTTAAGAGGAAAAAGACAGTGTGTTTCCTCTGTCGTTACCCGCCTTATTTTCCCGTTAACAGGATGATGAAAATTCAACCTGATGTCAGCCTGTACGTTTTCTTCTATAGAAAACTCAGGTTTCTTAAAGAACGGAGGACCTGTTACAAACTCATTCATCTAACTCAATGACTTTTAATGAAAAATAAAGATGAAAAATGTAACGATGACATTTTTCTGCAAACTCATAATCACACTTAAATATCTTTCGGGTGTTAATTAAAGACGTCAGCACGACATCAAGGAGATAAATTATGGCCCGGTTAATGACCCTTTCTTTTCACGGCAGCCAGTGTGAAAACCCGTCACAGCAGGATGTACACCTTACCGAAGCATGCTTTTCAGGCGATATGTTTTTTACCCAACTGCGCGGCAGCAACTGCCCTGTAAAAGATTACGCCTCAGACAGCGCCGCTCCCGATCGTTTCTGTGTCAGTAATGCTGTTCTGGATAATCATTTCCACAATAGCAAAACCCAGACGGCGATATTCATCTGACAATCACTGTCTATGATTTTCCCGGAAAGATTTATTACCCGTAATAAGGCACGCTTTATGTAATTAATGACGTTAGCACCTTTCGGATGCATACATACAGAGGATTAATATCATGAAAAAGATGATTGTTAGCTCAATGATTGTAGCCGTATTAGTGTTTACTGGCGGAGCCGCTGCCGCTGAATCTTTTAAAGACAGCCACACGTTAAATAACGAAGTCGTATCCGCGCAGGCGGCCCAGGCGATGAATGATATTCAGCTTTCTCGCAACGCGTTATTTAACGGTCAGACGCAACAGGCAAAAGCGCTGGCCACCCAGGCAGAAACCTACCTGAAAGATAATAGCGTGGACTGGACCAAATATATTCGCTACGACAAGAAAGCTCCTATGAATGGCGATAACTATATTCGTATCGGTTCTGACGTCTCCGTTTCAGAAGATTATCAGTTTTCGAAACAGAAAAATGATGCTATCGATCAGGCCAACCAGCATATCAAAGCGGGTGATAAACAGGGCGCGCTTGATGCGCTGAAACTGGCAGGCGTTGCCGTTACCGAAACGCAGGAACTGATGCCGTTGCAGCAGACTGAAAACGATGTTTCCAGCGCACTCGCCATGATGAAACAGGACAAATACTATCAGGCAGGTATGTTGCTGAAATCCGCTGAAGAAGGGGTAATTTATGATACTCAAACCTATTCTGAGCTTCCTGTGAGCCCAACGATGCACCACACCCAAACGGGCGCTCATGCGCAGACAGGGAATAAAGGCTAATCATCGCAGTTAATAAAAACGACGTTATTTAACTGCTCTGTCGCTTTCATTATTTCGAATGAAAGCGACATTTTTTATACATATCCATTAGCAACTTTCTCCATGTTTTTTTCTGCATTAGCGTTTTGAATCCCTTCACCTCCGCAAAGCGAAATTGCTTTCTCTTTATTAAGCTGTTTTGTCACGTGCTTATGGAACGGCTAAAAGTCACGTGACTGCTCGTAACATACGGTTATGTTATCCCCACGGCATCGTATCCTTTCTATAGATAACCCAGGTAATTATCTGCGGCTAACCTTAAGGACAGGTTTTATAAAAAAAGGAGGTGCGGTTATAAACTGCCACTCTTCTTTGCCGATAAACGAAATGTAATGGCTTTTATCACAAAAATAATAAGATCACTTATCGGGGAAAAACATGAAAATCACAACCGGCCGTAAAATCGCCTTCGCGTTCGGCATCATCGTTATTGTTTCGCTGATTGGCAGCAGCTTGTCGATCGCCAATTTTCTTAAACTGCGTCAGGCCAACACCTGGAACATCCACAGTTATCAGGTCATGAGCGTCAGCGACAGTATGCTGACCGATATGGTGAATATGGAGACGGGCGTGCGTGGGTTTGTTGTTTCAGGCAATGACAATTTCCTGGCACCGTTTAACGCTGGTAAAACCGCTTTCGATCAGAAGTACAATCAGCTTCGCAGCATGACGGCGGATAATGCCGAGCAGCAGCAAAGGCTGACCTCGCTGCTTGAACTGCATAACAGTGTTCAGGCTGTGGACGATCAACTGATCGCCTTGCGCCGGGATGTAAACAGCGGCAAACAACCGCTGGAAACGCTGACGCATTTCTTTCAGGAGGGCCGCGATAAGGCATTTATGGATCGCTATCGCGCCCTTGCCGCTGAATTCAACAACGCTGAAGCTACGCTGTTAGCTAAACGCTCTGAAGAGGTGAACAGCCTGGCCTTTGCCACCAAAATGACGCTGAGCCTGGCCGGTATTATTACGATTCTGCTTTCGATTATTCTGGGTACGTTTATTACGCGCAGCATTATCCGCGCACTGGGCGGCGAGCCAAAAGCGGCGGCCGATATTGCCGGAATGATTGCGCAGGGTAACCTGACCGTGGACATTGCTGTTCCGCTTAAAGGCCAGGGCAGCCTGATGGCGTCGCTTGAAGCCATGCGTCAGCAGTTGGTCACCATCGTCAGCGGCATTCAGTCGTCTGCGGAGCTGATCAACAATTCAGCCAACGAAATCGCGCAGGGCAATATCGATCTGGCTCAGCGCACAGAAGAGCAGGCTGCCGCGCTTGAACAAACGGCTGCCAGCATGGAAGAACTTACCGCCACCGTTCGTCAGAATACTGACAACGCACGTCACGCCAATAATCAGGCCGACACTACATCACATGTGGCGATCCAGGGCGGGGATGTCGTGAAGCAGGTGGTGGAAACCATGCGCTCTATTTCAGAAAGCTCGGGCAAAGTTGCCGAAATCATTTCAGTCATTGAAGGCATTGCATTCCAGACCAATATCCTGGCACTTAACGCCGCCGTTGAAGCCGCAAGAGCGGGCGAAGGTGGACGCGGATTTGCGGTCGTCGCCGGTGAGGTGCGTTCGTTGGCCTTACGCAGTTCAACCGCGGCCAAAGAGATCAAAGATTTGATCACACAGTCGGTCGAGCATGTGGCGAAAGGCTCAGGCCTGGCAAGAGAAGCCGGTAATACGATGGAGGAGATCGTGAAATCGGTGCAGGGCGTAACGACCATTATGGGCGAAATAACCATCGCATCGGATGAGCAGAGCAATGGTATCGGTCAGGTCAGCATTGCCGTTAGCCAGATGGATCAGGTTACCCAGCAGAACGCCGCGCTCGTTCAGCAGGTTTCCTCCGCCGCGCAGGGCATGCTGGAACAAACCGTGATGCTGCGCAACGCAGTGTCTATTTTCCGCACCGAAAGAAGCGGCACTCTCGCGGCGCCGGCTTTCCGATAACTGACGCGCTTTTCTTCCGATAACCGCGTTTTATCGCCTCACCCGGGCCAGCGCCTCGCTGGCCCGGCCATGTTACAGCATGATATATCACCGTACGCGGTCCCCGCGCATCCCCAATAAAAAGCATTTCACAAAGCGCCAATGATCACTAAAGTGAGCATAACCTCACTCACTACTGGCGCTATTATGTTTACGAAAACGTATCAGGTTGACGAAAAGCACATCGATTTTCAGGGCGTGGTGGACGGACTCTACTATCCGTTTTATATGGAATGGACACGTCACGCTTTTATGAAAGAGCACATTGGTGTCGATCTCGAAGAAGAGTTTACCGCGGGTCGTATTCATATGCTGCTGGAGTACACCCTGCGCTTCAAAAAGAGCCTGAAGAAAGGTGATGAGATGCAGGTGACCTGTACACTGGCGGCCAATGAAAAACGCAACCGCGTTAACTTCATCCAACAAATTCTGGTGAATAATGTCGTTTATGCCGAGGCGGTTTTCACCGGCACCTGTCTGGAAAACGGTCGCCCTGCCATCCCTGAATTTTTGCGCAGTGCAATACCGGATAACCCGTCATAACGCGGCTTCAGGCCGCTTCATTGCAGCACCATCCGCTCCCCGACACTGACAGTGTTGAGAGCGAAACCTACGCTGAGGGGCATGCGCATTGTTGACGTCACCGCATGCCCTTTGTGAATAGCGTGATGCACCTCACCAGACTTTAATTGTGTCCGTAATGTGACCTAAATATGACACGCGCGATGCCGATAACGTTAGTGGACCCGAGCCGATCGACCTCCCTGTAAACAGGTCGCTGTCTCTCCACTACGTGGTCAACTCTTTGACCTTTTTACGGCTATAAATGGAGAGTGCTATGTTTTCCTTTACGCGTTTTAAACCGGGCAAAACCCCGCTGAATGTCTCCGACGATCGGAGTAACGTACAGGCGATCAAAGCCTGTAGCGGCTGGATTGAATTTACGCCCGAGGGCATCATTCTTACGGCCAACCCGGTCTTCCTGGCGGTCACGGGCTACCAGCTCAGTGAAATTACCGGCCAGCATCATCGTATGTTCTGTAAGCCAGACTTTGTGCGCTCTCGTGAATATGCCGAATTCTGGGCAACCCTGGCATCAGGTCAGTCTTTCAGCGGCATCTTTGAACGCTACAGAAAAAATAAAAGTCTGCTCTACTTAAGCGCCAACTATTTCCCCGTGAAAGACAAACACGGCACCGTGAAGAAAATCATCAAAATCGCCAATGACATCACTGACCGGCACGAAGAGCTGACGCATAAAGAAGCGATTATTACTGCGTTGAACAACTCCATGGCGATGATCGAATTTACCCCGCAGGGCGAGATCCTCAACGCCAATAAAAATTTTCTGACGCTGATGGAATACGATCTTGCGGCGATTCAGGGTAAACACCACCGTATATTCTGTTTTGATACCTTTTACAAAGAAAACCCTGATTTTTGGCAGAAAATTCAACATGGACGCGCGTTCACCGGGCGTTTTGAAAGGGTAACGGCATCAGGAAAACGTGTCTGGCTTGAGGCCAACTACAACCCGGTGAAAGATGCTGCGGGGCACATTTATAAAGTGATTAAGCTGGCTTCGGATATCACCCAACGTGTCGTCACGGCGCAGGAGGTTGCGGATATTGCCATGAATACCTCTGAAAAAACGTCGCATCTCACCGCGAATACCCATGAGGTTCTGAGCCAAACGGTGCGAAATGCAGAATCCATGGCCTCTCAGGTAACAGCCGCTGCGGAGATCAGTGACAAACTGAATTATTCGGCCAAAGACATCAAAGAGATTGTCTCCACGATTCACAACATTGCCGGACAAACCAATATTCTGGCGCTGAACGCCGCCATTGAGGCCGCACGCGCGGGCGAAGCGGGACGTGGGTTTGCGGTAGTCGCGGAAGAAGTCAGACGTCTTGCCGCCTCCACCTCTCAGGCAACGCAGAAAATCAGTAAGGTGGTTGAAGAAAATGCCAGTCTTATCGGCGACATGCATCAGCAGCTTGATGGCATCAACAGTTTTCTCACGACGGAAAACGACAAGATGATTCATCTCTCAGACAGTATTCAGGAAATTTTCAGCGGTGTGAACGAATGCGTTACGGTGATCCATCGACTGAATGTGTGACGGCACAGGCGATGTTGCAGGCAGACATTGGCGACACCGCCTGAGATGTCATCGCCACGCCAGCGCCCCACCCGCAGGCGCGTGATTGTTTGGCTCGTCAGTCCCTGCCACTATCCGCCCTCTACGCGCCTGTATTTTATTCTCGTCGCCTGCATGTCAGCCCGGCAGAGGCCGGTACTGGGGATTGCGCTATCGCCGGTATCTTTTGCTGTCCATCTGAGAAAGGGGAGCGGACGCCATTACCTTGCGCTGCGCTCCTCAGGTATTTCGTTGTCTTACGCAGAGCGCCTTCGCTTAAGCCGATGATAAAAATGCAGCTGGGTTGCCCGAAGTGAAATCAGTCCAGCTGAACGAACGCCTGTCAATCGAATCATCCCCCGATTCATTTGGATAACAAAAACGTCCCCAATGTTTTTTGTCATCATTCAACAAGTTATGATTAACAATTCCGCCGGTGGGCTGGCAATTTCTAATGGCTTCCGTCCTGAGACAGGCCGTCCGCTGCCCCTGCCGTTTTTTCAGTCGGAACAGCAAACATGGCGAGAGAACCCGCTAAGTTACTGCTGCTCGCGTATTTTACGCCACCTTCTCATCTTCGGGCTGCACGCCAGGCAAGAAAGTCCGCGTGCTTATACCGCACTGGATCGCTTTGCCTGCCACTGTGATAAACATCACTTTTTTTAATCTATTTCTAAATATGAATCCATCAGTGCCGATAATCTAAGACGACCCGCGCCGGACGCTTTACTTTTCACAGGCAGCAAACGCCCCGACACAGGCCCAAATCGTTTGTCCCTTTTATCTGAAAAAGATGGAGAGCGTTATGTTTGCCCTGACACGTTTTATGCCCGGTAGCGCTTCATGGGGGTCCGCAGATGACCAGACCAACACGCAGGCGATCAAAGCCAACATTGGCTGGATTGAATTTACGCCTGACGGCAGCATCATTACGGCAAACGAGCTTTTTCTTGAACTGACGGGTTACACGCTCAACGAGATTGCGGGTCAGCACCATCGCCTGTTCTGCGATGATAACGTCGTGCGCTCCAGCGACTACGCGCATTTCTGGCAAACCCTGGGCGCCGGTCACTCCTTTAGCGGCATTTTTGAGCGCTTTCGCAAAAATCACAGCCGGCTGTATTTAAGCGCGACGTATTTTCCTGTGAAGGATCGTCACGGCGCGGTAAAAAAAGTCATCAAAATCGCCAACGACATTACTAACAAACATGAAGCGTTGAAGCATAAAGAAGCCATTATCACCGCTCTAAATAACTCTATGGCTATGATCGAGTTCACCCCGCAGGGTGAGGTTGTTGATGCCAATAACAATTTTCTGAAATTAATGGGCTACCCGCTTGATGGCCTCAAGGGCAAACATCATCGTATGTTTTGCTATGATGAATTTTATAAAGAGCACCCTGATTTTTGGCAAAAGATCCAGCAAGGCCGGGCTTTTACTGGACGTTTTGAGCGGGTCACCGCCTCAGGCAAACGCGTCTGGCTGGAAGCCAGCTACAACCCTATAAAAGATGATGCTGAGCACGTTTATAAGGTCATCAAACTGGCATCTGATATTACCGAACGTGTTGAGAATGCTAAACGGGTTGCTGACATTGCCGTCACAACGTCGGAAGAGACGTCTCAGATCACCTTTAATGCGAATGATGTACTGGGTGAAACCATCCGCAATGCGGAATCGATGTCGTCACAGGTCAGTGCGGCAGCAGAAATTGGCGATAAGCTCAATCATTCTTCGATGGATATTAAAGAAATCGTCTCGACGATCAACGCCATCGCCGGGCAAACCAATATTCTGGCGTTAAACGCCGCGATTGAGGCGGCACGTGCAGGCGAAGCGGGGCGTGGATTTGCCGTAGTGGCCGAGGAGGTCCGGCGACTGGCGGCCTCAACATCGCAGGCGACGCTTAAAATCACCAGAGTGGTGGAAGAAAATACCACCCTTATTGAAAACATGACCCAGCAACTTGAAGAAATTAAACGCTTTCTTACCGCCGAGAATGACAAAATCAGCAACCTCTCGCGCAGTTTTCAGGAGATTAATCGCGGGGTGAATGAATTCGTGACGGTTATTCATCGGCTCAATGTATAGACGTGGGAAAGTCATGCCAGCGCTGAATACGCTGGCTTCTTCTTGCCCTGGCTAACAGGACAAATACGATCCACTGCGCCCCGCCGATTAGGTTGCGTCCCGCAGGCTGAATGCACCCAACCCGGCCGAGAACGCCAGCGCGCGGTTCCTCTTCTGGACATCACACTCTCCCTTCATCTTTTAGTCACAGACATTCGCCAGGATGGCCGATTGAGATGCGCGTCCCCTTGATTAACCAGCACGATGATGCCGGGATCTGTGCTCCCGCGCAGGTGTGTTATCGCCCCCTCATCATTGCATCAGGCTTCTGCTGTCCTGTGACATCCCGGCCAGACAGAGAAGACGTCCTCTCTACATGCCCGTGCAAGATCGCACAGGCGAGGAACCCATTAATGATTTTGCCGGAATCTGCTCAATACTGAGGTAGGACGATGACAACACGGAGAATGCTGTTGAAAGGTACGATTGCCACTCTGGGCGGTATGGCCGCCGCCCGCGCTATTGGTGCGGAACACCGCCCTAACGACGTGGGCCGTAAGTTTGCCGCGGACGGCCGGGTTGTGCCGTTTAGGGGAAACACGATTATTTGCCATCTGCCGCAGCAAGGTGAAGGCTCGGAACCCTTCGATGCCCTGCTTGATGTCTATCGTGAGTTACCCGGTGAAAGCTGGTCACGAAAGGTCACCGCGCTGCCTCCCTCCAGTTATCATATGACCGTTTTCGGCGGTGCCAACGACAAGGAAAGACGCTATCCCCTGTGGCCTGCTGGGTTGGCTCTTGATATGCCTATGGAAGAGTGCGATCGGATCCTGGCTGAGCGCCTGCGGTCGTTTAAGCTGGGTGAAGATGCCGCGCCATACCGCATGCGCGTTAATCCGGAGGCGCCCTCTGCGCATGAAACCCCGTTAACGCTGCGCCTGTTAACGGCCGATGCAGATACAGAGAAGCGCTTGCGCCAGTTGCGCGATCGCCTGTCTGAAGTCACCGGCATTCACGAGCCGGGCCACGATCGTTACCAGTTTCATATTACGCTGGGATATCAGGTTGCGCCGTTAACCGACGACGAAGATGCCGCCTGGCGACATTCACTGGCAAACTGGAAAACCATGATTGCCCAACGCGCGCCGGTTATCACGCTCGGCAATCCCGAGTACTGCCTGCTGAATGATATGTTTGCTTTTAAGCGCCAGTTTTATCTGTCGTGAATCTGCCCTGCGGGAAATGCGCGAGGCCCTTTCTTCGCGCTTCCCTTATACATCCTGGTTTTACGAAAAAAGCCTTACCGATCCATCGTGGCTGAATCGTTTACAGATTTTTGACTACTGCCGATAAAAAGATGACTTAACACCATTAAAAAGCATTTTAAATGTGAGCAACATCCCACTAACAAGCTTAATCCTTCCTCATTTTCCAGCAGGTGAGGAAAATCACGTTTCCGTTACGTTCGAATCAGTAAATTCCTCTGATGATTGAAAAAACGATTCAGCTAAAGGGGTAAATGATGAAGACAAAACTCGCACTGACGGTATTAGCCGTGATGATTTCTGGTTCTGCGTCTGCCAAAACCTGGGTGCTGACGAGTGCTGAACAAGGCACAGACAAAGGAAACTGGCAGGTTAACAGCAGCGAGCTGAAATTCCAGGGCAAGCCGTTCAGCATTGAGCAGAAAGTGTTGCACGGCGGTAAGCAGGAAGGCAGTAAGATCCTGGAGATTCGAAGTCAGGATGGCCTGACCATCACGATCGTTCCCACCCGGGGAATGAACCTGCTCCGCGTGGAAGGCTTTGGCACCCGACTGGGCTGGGATTCACCGGTTAAAGAGGTGGTGAATCCCGCTTTTATCAACCTTGAAAGTCGCAATGGCCTGGGCTGGCTGGAAGGGTTCAACGAGATGATGGTGCGCTGCGGCTATGAATGGACCGGCCATCCTGTTAACGACAAAGGCCGCATCTATACGCTGCACGGCAAAGCTGGAAACACGCCGGTCTCACAGCTTGAAGTCGAGGTGGCGGATGCGGCCCCGCACGAAATCCGCATCCGCGGTTTGATCAAAGAGAGCACCTTCAAGAAAGCCGATCTCCAGACGTGGACGGAATTGCGCTATGTACCGGGCAGCAATCAGTTCAGCCTGCATGACGTGCTGACTAACCATTCCGATTACCCACACGATTACGAGATTATCTATCACAGCAACTTCAGCACGCCAATTCTGGAAGAAGGCGCACGGTTTCTCGCCCCGATGTCGCAAATCAGTCCGTTTAATGACTATGCCAAAGCCGGTTTGAAAAACTGGCAAACTTATCAGGGCCCGACAAAAGACTTCGATGAAATGGTGTTTAACATCAAGCCGCTGTCTGACAAGGATCATCAGACCCTCGCCGCCGTAGTGAATAAAGCCGGAAACAAAGGTGCCTCTATCCAGTTTGATACCCAACAGCTGCCGCTGCTGACCCTGTGGAAAAATACCGATACGCTGAAACAAGGCTATGTCACCGGGATTGAGCCCGGCACCAACTATGCCTATCCGGTGACCATTGAACGAGAACAGAAGCGCGTGAAACAGCTGGCACCGGGCGCGAGTGCAACCTTCGATCTGACCTATACCTTGCTGCATAACAGCGAGCAGGTGAATGCGGTGGAAAAACGCATCCAGGCGATTCAGGGCGATACGAAGATTGATGAGAATGCTACGCCGATAGCGACAGAGTAAAACATCCTGCCTCTCTGCCGGGAAATTTGTCGTCTCTCAGAGCGGACAGATGATGAATCACACTTACGGGCATAATTGCCCGTAAGTGCATCAACGAAGCCTGGGCGCGTTTACTTCGACTCACTGTTGGCTGTTCCTCATAATGCTGTTTCTGCGAACCGAAGATGCATGAGATATCATCGATAGATGAGCAGGTTAAACCTCACAGGCGAGGCGCTTTACTTCAAGGAATGTTGAATCAGTTGGATGCTGTTTTTAATTTCATGCTGAATCTTGTTCTCATCCCAGTCCGCCAGTTCTGGCGCAAAAGGTTCAAAGGCATAAATGCCTTTATAGCCTCGTTCTTCAAGCTGTTTAACCTGGCGACAGGTGAACAGGCGATCTTCCGGCGTCAACATTATGCGCTCGGCATCTGTCAGGCTTTCACGCGGACGTTTGTCCTCCACGCCCGACAGGTGAACCAGACCAATTTGGGCGATATCCACCTGACTGAATTCGGCGTCTGCATCGGGATAGAGATGATGATGGAAGGTGTCGATTAATAATTTAAAGGGAACATGGGCATCGCGAATAAGCTTCTGCGCCTGCGCTGCCGAACGCAGCGAGCTTTGTGGGAAGCCGAGTGGCTCAACCAGTCCGGTTATTCCGTAGGTCGCGAACAGCGGTGCCAAATCGCGCAGTGCGTTTAATGTTACCTCTGGCGCAACCGACGAGCCGTCGTTGAGGGTACAAAGCACCAGCGAACGCGCCCCTACCGCTTTCGCATCGGCCAGCAAGGATTCGGTCAGTTGGCGAACCTGTTCCGTACGCTGATTGAAGGGATAAACGGCATTTATGGTAATAATGTCAATGCCATAGCGTTCAGCCAGTGCGCAAACCTGGGCAGCACTCAGGTTGTCCATCACGTTACCGCTGGGCAAGTCGTTACGAAGTTCCACCTTATTCAACCCTAAACCGTTCACCAACCTGAAGAAGGCTTCAATGCTCAGCGAGGGGGCGATCTTTCTGTTAATACAAAAACGTTCTGCGGCGATGGTCATGCGACTCTCCTGAACCCGGTAACATCAAGCGAACCCAATGGGATAATAAAAATATTTATTTCATTTTATATTAAAAGGAAAATAAAGTTCTTTGATGACACTCGCAAATACGTTAACGCCCGGTTAAATAACTCAGAAAATAAAGAATAAAACCCACCATTTTTCTTAATTAACAATTAACTATTCATTATTCTTTTCCTGACAAGAATCGGCAGGTTCACGTGAAAAAATGTATCCCTGATGAAATGGAAATTTCATTTAAATGCCCTTAAGCACCCTGCGAGGACAGCGACAGTCAGGT
Source organism: Pantoea ananatis LMG 2665 (assembly GCF_000710035.2). GTDB lineage: Bacteria > Pseudomonadota > Gammaproteobacteria > Enterobacterales > Enterobacteriaceae > Pantoea > Pantoea ananatis. The sequence continues at coordinate 229,530 of NZ_JMJJ01000006.1, forward strand.
GTGAATCTTTTGCCGGTGTCAGGTCAGTACCTGACTATCGCGGGTTAGGTTATTAGTGGAGAGCAGCCATCCAGCAGCTAACCGGCGTTAACACCATTATGTATTATGCCCCCACCGTGCTGAAGTCAGTCGGTATGTCGGATAACGCCGCGCTTTTTGCCACCATCGCCAATGGCGTGGTGTCCGTCCTGATGACGTTCGTTGGGATCTGGATGCTGGGTAAAGTGGGTTGCCGAACCATGGTGATGACGGGACAGTTTGGTTGCACCGCCTGCCTAATCTTTATCGGTACGGTGAGCTATCTGCTGCCTGAAAAGGTTAATGGTCAGCCATATGCGCTACGGGCTTATAGGGTACTGGCGGGCATGCTGATGTTTCTCAGTTTCCAGCAGCGTGCCTTATCAGCCATGACATGGTTGTTAATGTCAGAGATATTTCCGACGCGACTGCGTGGCATCTTCATGGGCGGTGCCGTATTCGCCATGTGGATAGCGAACTTCCTGATCTCTCTTTTCTTCCCTCTTCTTCTTGCCTGGGTTGGTCTGGCGAGTACGTTCTTTATTTTCGCCGCCATTGGACTCTTTGGTGCCATTTTTGTCATCAAATGCGTGCCGGAAACCCGTAACAGAAGCCTGGAGCAGATCGAGCATGATCTTAAGGGCTTGCTTGATGATGAAAATCGCCATACGGCCAACCATGCCGTTTTCGTTTCAAAAAGCCGCTAACGGCACAGGCGCTTAAGAGTTGGTAATCGCCTGTGCCGTAATGAGGACGTTTAAGGGATGATAGTGCTCAATGTTATCTGACGATGCCCCGTGGATGATCGCGTTCCAGTCAGTAAACCGTCATCTCAACGCTGCGCGGGGCATGACGAATATTGATCACCTTTTGCGCCACCATCTGAGGCGTCATGCAGTATAACCGCCCCGGATACAGAGACAGGCTGATATCCGGGGCGTTATTAATTACCGTCAGGCGCTGTGCTAAGCATCGGTGTTCTCCCTACGGACTCATTTAGGGGAAAGCCGTTAGGCCGAAAAGCGACAAGGACGATCAAGCTCGTCCAGTTTCTTTTCCACCAGCCACTGAAACGCTTTGCCATCCGGGCGGGAATAAAGCGCTTTTCTCACCGGCACCAGCGCCACCCACTTCTGGGCAATCGTCATTTTTTTAACGTCGGACAGCGGCAGCCCATGACTTTCGCTAATCGCCCGATTAACGGCCTGTTCGGCAGTGATGCCCTTCCAGTTACGGTTACGCTTCAGCGCCTCGCCAAACCACAGCAGGCGAAAACTCTGGTGACGTTCGATAAGCCCTTTCATCGCACTGACGCGCTGCCAGAACGTTTTACTGAGGGTATCAATGACATCCTCAGGAAAGAAAGAATCCATGGTGGTTCTCCTTTGCAGATGAATGTTCAGGTCAGTATGTGCACCGCTCTCTGTTATATCGGCATATGACCGTCAGAGTGACAGTGACGCATAGCAGGAATGATAAGCGTGTCACAGGTAAAAAACGCGCCTGTTTACAGCCTTTTACGTCCTTTACACTACTCCACAACGCTGTATTGCTGGGGATAAGACAAAGAGGAAAAGCGATAAGGTGGAGTCCGAAAAAAAGCAGACTTTATCCGGAACACTAAGCCCGGTGGCGAGATCAAAGGCTGATGAAGGAAGAAATCTAAACGGATTTGCGCCGCGATCTTCGATCATCAATGCGCCCTGTCACGGTCAGGTGCTCAGGATCGTGGCTGTCGGTGTGCAGAAACGCCGAAAGCAGGACGTTAAAAGTAACCCTGCGCTGTCGTTGGGAAGATTACGACTGAACGCAACGTCTCAGAATCAGCCATATCAAGGCTATGTCACCGCATCCAGTTCGGTGAGTTGCTGCCGCGCAAACGTTAAAAATACCTCCAGCGCGGCACTACGCGGCCGGCCGGAAGGCACCTGCAACTGCAGATTGCGCTGGCTTAATTGATCGATGCCGACGGATCGCAAAACCAGTCCGTGCGCTTCGGCTTCCTGTATCACGCTGAACGCACTGCAAATGGTGACGGCTAATGGCGTATGCAGCAGGAACTGGAACAGGGTTGAGAAATTGTCGCAGGTCACGACCGGTTCAATCAGATTGCCGCTCATATGGCTTGCCAGCTCGAACAGCTGTCGTACCGTGGTGTTTTGCTGCGGCAGTGCCAGTGGATAGTGGCTGATATCGCTGAGCGTTACCTGCGGCGCGCTGGCCAGTGGATGACCCTGATGCATGACTAACAGCACCGGTGCAGGCCAGGAACCGAGGATCTCAACCCCGTGCTCAGCGTGCAGGCTGAACTGCAGCGCCAGGTCGCAGTCGCCATTACGTATCAGTTCTGATACGCCCTGTGGGCTGGCGACCTTGATCTCAAAAAGGATGCCGGGATTATTCTCCCGAAATGCGGCGATCATGCGGGGCAGCAACGTGAAGGCCAGGCCATCGGTACAGACCAGCCGAATCAGGGTGCGGCGTACTGCTTTCAGCCCTTTGATTTCCGCCAGCGCGTATTCCATATCCAGCATATTTTTGCGCACGTGATGGGCAAAAATTTCCCCGGCTTCATTCAGCACCATGCCGCGCGCGTGGCGATCAAACAGCGGCACGCCCACCTGCGCCTCCAGCCGCTGAATTTGACGACTGATCGCCGATACCGCAATAAACAGCTGCTCGCTTGCCGCACTGAGCGATCCGGCATTGGCGACGGCAAGAAAATAGCGGATTTCATTACTGATCATGCGAACGCCTTTTGCTGGTGCATGCCTCGAAAACGGGCAGGAAGCTTTGCTTTAAAAGCAAATCTTACTCGATAAATTGATAATTGTGGCAAAGCAGCGTTTCGGAAATGATGGGAAAACCATAATACGAATAAAAGACGAGCAAACATGACAGCCCAACAAGCGGTAGACCAGGCCACCGCCTGGTTCGACAGTGGGGAATTTCAGCGGGTTCTGGCGCGCCGCGTTTCGCAGCGAACCGAGAGCCAGCGCCAGGATCGCGACAGTGAATTACACCACTATTTACACGACGAAATCGGCCCACAGCTAAGTGTGTTGGGTTTCACCCTCCACTTCATCGAAAACGCCGAAGCGGCCCATCGTCCTTTTCTGGTGGCGGTGCGCATCGAAGATCCTGCGCTCCCTACGCTGCTGAGTTACGGCCATGGCGATGTGGTGTTCGGCGATGATGAAAACTGGCGTGAAGGATTAATGCCCTGGCAGCTTGTTGAAGAGGGCGATCGCTGGTACGCCCGTGGCAGCGCAGATAACAAAGGTCAGCACTGCGTAAATCTGGCCGCGCTGGAACAGGTGTTTCTCGCACGCGGCGGACGTCTGGGCTTCAACTGTAAGCTGCTGTTTGAGATGGGCGAAGAGATCAGCTCACCCGGCCTGGCGCAGCTGTGCCGGCAGCACGGCGATCTGCTGAAAGCCGATCTGTTTATCGCCTCGGATGGCCCGCGCCTGAATGCGGTGCAACCTACCCTGTTTCTGGGATCGCGCGGTGCCGTGAATTTCCGCCTGACGGTGACGGCCCGTGACAACGCCTATCACTCTGGCAACTGGGGCGGTTTGCTGAGCAATCCCGGCACGCAGCTGGCCAACGCCATTGCCGCGCTGGTTAACGCACAGGGTGTACTTCAGGTGGAAGCACTGAAGCCTGACTCACTGACGCCGCAGGTACGTGACATTCTCAGCCAGATCAACGTTGGCGGGATGCCGGGCGATCCCGAGATCGATCCGAACTGGGGCGAACCCGCATTAACGCCAACGGAACGCCTGTACGGCTGGAATACGCTTGAAGTGCTGGCCTTCCTGACCGGCAATCCTGCGCGCCCGATGAACGCCATTCCAGGTGAGGCAACGGCCGTCTGTCAGTTGCGCTTTGTGGTGGGCACCGACTGGGAAAAGCTGGCGCAGCACGTCAGCGAACATCTGACGCAGCACGGCTTTGGCTATGTGAAGGTCGAGTTCCTGCGCGGATCGCCGGCAACCCGCCTTGATCCCACCGATCCGCTGGTCGACTGGGTGCTGGCCAGCATCGCCGAAACCAGCGGTAAGAAACCGGCTCTGCTGCCCAACCTGGGCGGTTCGCTGCCCAACGAGGTGTTTTCCGACATCCTCGGCTTGCCCACATTGTGGGTGCCGCACTCCTATCCCGCCTGCGGCCAACACGGGGTGAACGAACATATGCTGAAGTCGATTGCGCGTGAAGGTCTGCAAATCATGACCCGACTGTTATGGGACTTAGGCGAGCAAGGCCGCGAACTGGTGGCGAAGCATCGTCAACATGCCGGAGGTGCCGCATGAGCACGCTCAACACCGCTGCACCGCTGCACGCGAATAAACCCAGCCTGCATAAAACCCTTTTCGCCACCTGCATCGGTAACGCGCTGGAGTGGTTTGATATTGCGGTTTACGGCTTTTTTGCCAGCTATATTGCCCATGCGTTTTTCCCGACCAGCGATCCGTCCGTTTCTATGCTGCTGACCTTCGGCAGTTTCGGTGTCTCCTTCCTGATCCGGCCATTGGGCGCGATTGTGTTGGGTAACTATGCCGATCGCCACGGGCGTAAAAAAGCGCTACTGCTCTCCATCAATCTGATGATGCTGGGCGGTGCCATCATTACGTTTATGCCGGGCTACGAACACATTGGTCTGGCTGCGCCCTTATTGATTCTGCTGGCGCGTCTGATACAAGGCTTCTCTGCCGGTGGCGAATTTGGTAGCTCGACGGCGTTTCTGGTCGAGCATTTTCCCGAGCGCAAAGCCTTTATCGCCAGCTGGCAGTTCGCCACGCAAGGGGCAAGTACCCTGATGGCATCGGCCTTTGGTCTGGGATTAACGAAAATCCTGACGGAAAGCGAGATCCAGGACTGGGGCTGGCGCATTCCTTTTGCCTTTGGTCTGCTGATCGGCCCGCTGGGGATCTATATTCGCCGCCACGTACATGAACCTGCCAGCTTCGCCACCCGGCAGCCTGAAGTCGCCCCGCTTAAGCGCCTGTTTGGTCGTCAGAAAGAGCTGATGCTGCTGGCGATTGGCCTGATGGTGATCTCTACGGCGGTTAACTACATGCTCAACTATGTGCCGACCTACGCCACCCACAATCTCCACCTGCCCGGCTCTGTGGCCTTTACCGCCACCTTGCTGGCGGGGGTGATCCTGACCGTGGTGACGCCGATTATGGGCCTGTGGGCAGAGCGCGTGGGCCGGGTTCCGCTGATGTGGGGATCGCTGATTTTACTGATTGTCACCATCTACCCTGCCTTTAAGCTGGTGGTGAATCACACCACGCCCACCACGCTGATCGTGCTGGTCTGCTGGATGGCGTTGCTCAAGTCGATTTACTTCTCCACGGTACCCTCGGTCATGGCCGATCTGTTTCCTATGGGCACGCGCGCCAGCGGCATGGCGATCAGCTATAACGTGGCGGTGACGGTATTTGGCGGATTTGCGCCGCTGATCTGCACGCTGTTGATCACCGCCACCGGCACCAGCCTGGCTCCCGGCTATTACCTGATGGCGATGTCGGTGCTGAGCGGCCTGGCGCTGCTGCGAAGCCAGAAGCGGGTGACCTGAGAGCACAGGTGCACAGGGTTGTGCACCTGACGGATTTTATCATCGTGATGAACAGACAGCATGTTTTTGGAAAGAGATTCCCATTTTTGTCATCCATGTCAGATTTCCGCTGTTCGTCATGGCAACCTTAATCATTTACACGTTATGGCGCATGGTTCATCTTTACGGTGTGGTCAGCAACTCGGTTCGATTTCAGCATGACCGGGCTTCACTCTTTTTGTTGCATCATGCCCAGTCATTGAAGTGTGTACCTCTCTCATAACAAGGATGATGGGATGACAATCTCTAAGGAAAAGACCAAAACAAATCAGTACCAAATCCGACTTTCTCACGAGTTTCGGACGCAGCTCGAAGAACAGGCGTGTGAGGATGGTGACGTCAACCTGGCGACGTGGATAAAGCGGGTACTGCGGAAAGAGCTTAAGGTAAGGGGCATTGAGCCGAAGGGGGGAATTTAGGTTGGAGTTATTTCGCTTTAACGGCATTATTATTGTTGTCTCAACAACCAGCCAATGTTTCAGCTGCCAGAGATAAATGCTTATGCGGTTGCCAGTTTTAGTTGACTACTACAGTGCTGACGAATAATGGATACGTAGAGTAAAATTACCCCAAAGTGATCTCGAAGCAGTAGTTAATAAAGAGGGTATGGTTAAAAGTAAAGATTACATAGCTAAATGGCTTTAGACAGGTGAGGATTTATAATGAGTGCAGTAAAAGTTGCAATTAATCCATAGGACTTCACTCTTTATAAATTTGATGACTCTACTTATATAATGAAAGTCATATTTAGTGAAGGCGAGTATAAAGTTGATGTGGAGAGGTTTTTTATTTTAACTGATTATTTTTCTGGGTTTGAATATAACATCTAAAAATTAAAAAAAATCTCTCAAGAGATAAGAAGTGACTATAATAAGCACAAGCATAGAGAAATTAATAAGATTCACTTTAATATTCTTTTAAAGTTTTTTTAACAAGTTTACCACTATGAATCGCCACGGATAATCCAGACACTTCTGAGCCGTTGATAATACTAGTTTTCATATTCTGTCGGTGACATCTGATCGCTCGAACCATGCCGACGCTTACTGTTATAGAACATTTCGATGTAATCAAAAAAATCGCTACGGGCTTCCTCCCTTGTAAGTACACCTTTTTAGTTCCACGCACTTTTTGAGATTTCCGGGTTTTCAGTTATCAGCCGGTATTCTTCCGGCGTCAGGTTATTCAGGGATTCATGAGGGCGCTCGCTTTTATATTCCATCAGCCAGCGCTCTAGAATTTCCTGTGCTTCATTCAGGGTTCTGAACAGATAAAAACCCAGTATTTCTGTCCAGTACGTCCCGCAGAATCGCTCGACAAAGGCATTATGCGTTAGCTTGCCAGGCCTGATAAACTCTGGCATCACACCATGCTCTTCTGCCCATTGTGCCAGCTCAGCGAGACCCGCTCCAGGCAATTAACCATATCCGCACCCTCAGCGGATATCCGCGGTTCGCCACTATCCTGTCCAGTCCCCTGATGACACGTTGGGCTGTGATATTCAGGTCAATTCGAACGCCAGTACTTCGCTGTTAAAATCACCCAACCCATTTTAGGTCCGGAAGCGTCTTCCGCATACCAGCGCATCGTGCATAAAATAGATGGACCCGCTCTGGTTCATTGCCTCTGGCGTAGGCAGCGAGCCTGGATTACTCACCGGCAAAGCGCTGTTTTCCCTTATGGCGAAAATTCAGGTTCAGCAGGCAATAAATCCGGTAAACGCGCTTATGGTTCCAGCTATTGCCCTGCATGCGCAGCACCTGAAAAAGCTTTTAAAGCCTTATCGCGGATAGCGTTCAGCCGTCACGGTCAGTGCCATAATGGCCGGCTCATCACGTCGCGTATCCGGCTGATATCGAAATACCGTCCTGCTCAGCGAAAATATCCTGCAGGCATGACGTCATCTCATAGCAAACTGCGCGGTCAGACAGCTGACTACCTGACGCTTTATCGCTGGTTTTAACATTTATTTTAAATAACGTCTTTCAATGCCGACACTCGAGACTCAGGTCCGCAAACATCGGTTTTAGCCGGCGGTTTACATTTTCGAGGTCTTTCATGTTTTTGATATCACAGGCCTCTGAAATTCCGACTTCGCGGCAGACATCTTTCACGGACTTCAGAACGGCAAAGATCTGGTGTTCGATGAATCGGGCTTTGCGCATGACAATCTCCTCCGGTAAAATAATTATTATGCCGAAAGATCTCTAAAGTTGAATGGTCCGCTTTGACGTGATGCTGACAGCTAAATATGATACTATCTATTATTAAATCTTAAATGAATTTTTAAAAAGTGCTTGCTGCAGAAGAATTGATGGTTAAGAGCTAAGTCTAACTTATTAATGGCAAGAAGCATTTAATTTTGATAACATCACAAACATTGTTCTTTTAAACTCTTTTTATACCAACTGCATTTGTGGGAGGCAAAATGAACAATTATTGGCATCAATTCGTAGACACATGATATTTATCAATGCGAAGTAACATTGAGGCAGATTACAACTCCCCTCTGAACATCGAAACTCCCATTAACTCAGAACATCTAAATATCTACAGACCTTCAAAAACATTGCCTACGAGTTAAATAAATATAATACCACGTATAGTCTCACCATAGCTAACCAATAATATAGATCATTTTTTGAAAAAATTAATTCCACACCAGGGAGGGCAACCATCTTTAAATTAATCAATTACTACCCCACTCTGTTTACTATAATAATTAATCATCATACTTATCAATTAATTCTAATTTTTTTGACAACCTCAAAATAATACAGTTAATTATTTTATTTCCCCAATAAACTTATAGTTTTCTATTTTAAAACTGCATATTACAAATACATGTAAATTTAAATATATTTTTCGAATAACTCCTTACTCTCATTTATGCCATGAATAATTCTTTCTGAGTATATTTCTAATTCAGTATTTTTGATCCTCTCTAATAGTTCACATTGATCTTCACCCCATATTGTGGCCCTTCCTGTGTTGGTTTTTCGAGATTTCATTTTTTGGACGAAACCAAATTCTTTTAAACCTGTTTCAAGTTTCAAATGAATTGGCATCTCAATAACTTCGTTTTCATGATTTAATTGTGAAGAAAATTTATTATAAATTTTACCTTCCAAATCCAATTGATATAAATTTTCATTACAAGCATATCCAGTAGCTCTGATTGTTCCATTATACCTCGCATTAATTTCTATAACTACCAAATCCTGATGTGTTTTTATAAACTCAACCTCTATCCATCCATTAAAGATATTGGTATTACTAATTTTACTTAATATGGCATTTATTTTTTCATTTAAGCTTTTATTTTTTAGCTTGCTAATATACCTGAATTTGTCCATTGCGTGCCCGCTATGAATATCAGTTTCGCCTTTAAACATTATCGGGGAGGCTATATAAAACCCATTTAGCATATAAGCGTTTACAGAAAACTCAAGTCCTTTCAGAAACTGTTCTACATACCAATCAGTTACCTCATGAGGGAGTTTATATATGTCATCAAATCTTTGGCAATAAAATTGATTTACACCACCTGCTCCATTGTTAGCTTTACAGACTATAGTTCCACCATTATATTCAAGGAAATCATGTATTTCTTTTTTTGTGTTACATTGAAGCCCTTTGGGAATACTAACACCCAAAAATGCCATTAACTCTTGCGTGATGCTTTTATAAGCAGCTGTAGAAAAAGCATTTTCATTCATGCCTAGATAGATGTTTCTTAATCCTGCCAACTCAACAGCTTTTAATTCAGCGAACGAGTTGATTTCAGAACCGGAAGTGCTCCATATAAAATCAATTTCATTCCCAAGCTCCATTAATCTTACAGAGTAAGAATCTATCTTATCGTAGTACTCATATTTTAAACCTAAGCTAAGTTCATTTATTTTTGGAGTATAGAAAATTAGTGATCTTTTTAATCCAAACTCATCGCATGCCATAGAGGATAAATCACTATTAAAATGCGACGTAATAATTAAACTTTTCATCATTTTACACCTTTAGTTATGCTACTTTAATTTCATCCATAGAAAAATGAACGTTTATAAAATACTAACTCAATAGCTAAAATGGTTATAAAGAGTAACTAAATGCCAGATTTAAATTTCTAACTCGCACTAAATAAGTATGTAGTTTCGATATCTTAAATATAATAATACATGCACTGTGAGCCTGACGGCAAGCCGTCAATACATGTCCTTTGGCTGGAATCGCCTTTACTAACAAGTGTCTAATATGTAAGCCAAACCTGAATTAATACTACATCAAGACGACCAGAATGACCACAAATCGGCATTAGTTTTATCAAAAAATACGATATCAATGCTAGCTGTTGTCATCATAACAACTGCCTATGTTCCAGTGAATTGAGAGAAACGCCTTGGGGTAACCACATCCAAATGTCATCATTACCTGAGAGATGACGCTATCGGGCGGTAACAAATCCGTTTAACCTTTAAAATAGAGCACCGGTCCTTTTCTACTTCACATCACACTCCCATACACCTGTTTTACTCATCTGGCATTTTGTGCCTGATTCTCACTTCAAAAAAATAATTTTCCTCTGGGAAGGTTCCCTTTTTATTAAGGAATCGTACCTATGCATTACATCAGGATGACTAATCCTCTTATGTTACTGAATTATGATTAGACGGCTTCTGCAAAAATTATAGTGCATTACGTAAAAACTCAGCTTAACCTTCGTCTTAATTACGGACACATAGTTGATGAAGATCCCCTGATTCCTGCTGACGGCCTTCCTGACTTCCTGACCTGGTTCCCGAATCTGATTTAAATTGGGATTCAGGTATAATGGGTTCAGGAAAAAGGAAGCAAAAATTCAGAATTTAAATGAAAGTGAAAATCAAATAAAAAATTAATATTTACACGGAAGGTATAATTTAAACACCTAAAAAAAACACACCTTACAACTCTATTTTAATGTAGAAACAAGAATATTAACACCTGGTGATTATATCTGATGAATATGATGCGGCCTGTTTTTTCTCAGAATATTTATGCCACGAAATAAAGACAGTATTACAGCATTTTAGGCATAGTGCCTTATGATACACGATGATAATTCCGGCAATAATAAACCAGCGCATCTTTCCCCACAAAAGCTTTAGAAGAAAGAACCTGACAAAAGAAGACAGAGTGGGTTCCTGATTCCACAATATTATCTACACGACAATCTAAACAGCAAACGGAATCAACTACAGCAGGAGACCCCGTGACCAGAACGTCTGCGTCGAATAATGCTAAGCGCTCCTCAACTGAAACCTGATGATTAGCACATTGCATTGCAATGTTGCTTTGCTCTCCTGAAAGAATGCTGACACACAAAGAGCCATTATTTCTTATAACACTATTGTTATTGGAGGCACGATTTATACATACGAGTAAAGTGGGTGGGTCGTCGGTGACAGAACACACGGATGAAACTGTACATGCTGCAGCCCCGCAGGAGCCGCTTGATGTTACAATAGTGACTGCAGTAGGAAGATGCGACATTGCGTGGCGAAAAGCACTTTTATCTAGCATAATAGAGCTCCAATGAGTGTTGAGGTGTTATCGCATGATGTTAAATGAGCAATGACATGTAACTTTAAAATATTTTAAACTGGTTCTTATATACAACCTTCAACCCGGTAACCATGTCGCCTTTTCAAAATGAGAGGTTATTTCTAGTTTATGTTTTATTATTCTTTCTTTGAAAAAAGATCATGTTCCTGAATAGCCATGGTAAGACTGTATGGGATGTTATTTTTAATAAGCTGTTCTGCTATATCGCTTGATGGTTTATAAGGGTAAATATACTCTTGAACGGCAGGCATGACCAGATTAGTGGGTAACGCAAACTCAACTTCAGATTGATTTGGTAATGCCATTTTCCATTTTTCAATCACCTGATGCCAGTAGTTATCCATTTTTTCGCCTCCCACAAATGCTGCAGGCTGAAAAAAATTTAACAGCGCAATGTTTGTAAAATTATCAAAGATAAATGCATCGCGCCATTCACTGGTAAAACTCAATTCTTCGCCATTCAGTCTTCTGCATTGTGCCTGGCTTAAAAAAGCTTCTAAAAAATTAAAAGATATAACATCGTTTTTTGCCTGATGAATAATAAAAGCTACAAATGCGTCAAGTGGGAGATAAAGGGTACGGCCTTTATGTGCAAAACCGCTATTGACCTCTTGAACGGCTGTCATATAGATGAAGCTAAGAGAAATACGTTTAAACTTCATACTTGTATCAAAGTCATGACGCAGACGTCGATCTACAGAGGCAGAGTGCATTTCATTTGGTTTTAGCGAGTAAACGATATTATGTTTCTTTTTTTTATTTCGTGTGAAAAAGGTAAGTTTATCTATTTTCCCGCCGTTATTAAACCACCATGCATAAGGGCGCCAGTTCAGATCGCTAAAGTTGGTATGGGTCAAGAAAAACCTTAAATGGAACGCGTTTTTGTTACTATTTTGTAGATCGTAGACATAACGTGAGACCCCCGCTCTTGGAAAAAAAACATTCATACTTGCATGAGGTAAGGTAATATAAATATCTTCTGATGTTATAAACTCATTGATTGCGCTGGGTGTGACGCCAAGCGTTTCAAGCACATGTTCTCTTTCCTGCGTATTTAAATGAGTAAACTGTTTAAGATAAAAACCAGTAATAAATTCAGAAAAATCACTTTTGAAATTTAACATCACCTAAATCCTCATAGTTAAAACTGCGACTCTGATAAACCCATAATACATTGAAAAAAATAAGCAGTATCGCAAGTATTAGATAAGTTGTAGTTATGCTGTAAAAAGTCAAAAAAGCACCAGACGAAATAGAAAAGACAATTTTCACACCAGAAGCGACTGAGTTTCTCATCATTGTGAATTTACCAATATTTTCTATATCAGGCATTTGATTCGTGAGTACCTTAATAGAAATCATATGCCATGAAACAAAAAAAGAAGTGAGAAATAAAAAAAAGTATACGGCATAATAATTTCTCGTTGATAAACACATCAAAATCAGACAGATGCCAGAAATACACAGAGAAAACCGTAATGAAGACTTTAGAGAAAGCATATTGAGTGCTGCTGCTATCCCCGAGATAATGACAGCACATTGTAGAGTCATATTCAGCACTGGATAAATTTTCTCGCTATTACCATATAGAGAAGATAATGAAGGAAGGGATGTGTTTAAAAATTGTAAAGCTCCACTTGATGGAACAGTAAAAATCAAGGGTAACAAAAAGTCCTTACTGCGAAAAAGATATGTAAAGGATTCATTTTTCTTAGTGACAGAGTGAATCTGCACAATAACCTCAGCGTCTTTATTATCAGGATTCCCTTTCTCAAAAAGTGTCGAAATATAAATATTCAAAAGGTAGATGCAGCAGGTCAGCATGAGCGCTTGCATGTAGTAACCCGTACTGATAGCCCATCCTCCTATGGCCGCGCCAAAAACCTGAGCGGCCTGCATGCCAGAGGAGGCAAGCTGAAGTGCTTTTATTGCATCACTATTACTGAATGCTGTTCTGATAATGCGATTTTGGGATGTCTTATTAAACATTTTGACAACAGATAATACGGCCTGTGCCAAATAAAAGATACTGAGCGTGATTAGTTCAAAACCCTCATTTCTCATTAAAATAAAATAGACAATTAGCGATATGGCACTAAGAGAAACATTACTGATAAATAACTGTTTTCCAGGACTGCTCGCATCAGCTTTTTTGAGGAAAAAGAATCCTAATACGGCTGATGGAAGATATGAAGAAACTATAGTCAGACTGACAAGCATCGGACTATGAGTTTCATGATATATAAGCCACAAAAATATAACCGTCTGAATCCCTTCAGCCGAGCATGAAAGAAAATTGTATATCTGGAAGAAAGCGTTTTTTTTGGTTTCATATTTTAACATATCGAATCTTACTCTTGTCTGTCAGAAATATCATGCAAAAAATTCCTTATTTCTTCTAAGGATGATGAAGAAACATAAATCATATGATTAAAAGACGTTGAACTGGGAACTGCGGGTTTAGCAGCATTCTCACGCAAATTTACATATTTATCCACGGATACTTTTGACGTACTTCTGATATCATCGACCGGGAAAGAAGAACATATCCCAATAGCAGCACAATATTTATCGGACTTATGATTTAGGGGTAAAATAAATTCTTTATCAATCTGAGAATAAATAAATGCCTCCCAGAAATCGACGCCTCTATACATATAATACATATCGGTCACACCCGCTCCGGGAGGGCGGATACCAAACTCACCGAGTATAAATCCATCCTGAGTATGATACATTTCAATATGAAAAACGCCATTAGTCATTTCAAAATGACTTTGCAAATTCGTGGCAAGTATTAAGGCATCTTCATGAAGCCGTGTGCCATCGGGTAAGTTGATACTGGCTCTGTTTTTACTTTTTGCCTCGAGTATAGGCCTGTCGTAAATTGACAGTGTTGAAAAGAGGATATTACCGTCTTTGATTATACAATCAAGATGATATTCATCTCTCATTAAAACCTTTTCTTCAATTAACATCAATTTGTTATTTTCATTAAGATATTGGTTTAAGTCTTCCTGTGTGACTGTTTCGACATGTTTTGCAGAACTACCTGTAAGAGGTTTTACGATGTAATCTTTCTGGGATGACAGTAAAAGATTCTCTGAATTGATGATCTCACCTGATAGCCAGAACTTTGGACAGGATAAAAAACCTGAGCAAAAATTACGCATCAGGAATTTATTGGTTGCAATTGTACTTTTATAATATTTTTCACCATAAAGTGAATAACGATTACGCAATAACCCAGCCAAAGCGATAAAATCCTCAGAACTGGCTATAACATAACTGAATGATTTTTTATGCATTAAATCATCTGAAAGATTAATGATATAATCTATACTTTCGTTATCCAGTGTTCCTCTGTCAATAATAATAAATTCTATCTCATTGAGCCCTTTGATGACTCTTTCCATATTACTTTTCAACCCAATAACCAATGCTTTTTTATTCATGGCTTTTCACCGTTTAATTTTAAAATAAATACACTATGCATATTTGTCTGGTATTTATGATAAAAGTAAAATCCTTTACTTTCAAAATAGCGTCGGTTATAGCTTAGCGAATCTCGCAAAACGATCTTCATAAAATCCTTTCTTTTTTCATACGCTATTTTCTTCAGTTTATGAAATAATTCATTCCCTACTCCCATTTTTCTGAATGGTGGTGTGACGCAGAGAAAATGGAAGTCCAGATAAATATCATAAAGTTCATATCTCACTGCCCCCACAATGTCTGACTTGTATTTCGCGACTAGCCACTTCGAGGATTCCTGAGCAATGATATTTTCAGTAAACTGCAAAGCGGTAGGTGAGAAATTCAGTGTATAAGGTTCGTAAACTTTTTCTAAAGCCTTTCTTAACAGCTTCGCATCTTCATACGAAGCTTGTTCAATGCTGATGTCCTGAATCGTCATGCTATGAATCATCACGCTTCTTAGCTATAAATAACTCACTTATATAATCTATGCTAATTTTTCCACCAACTGAGTGTTCGTCAATCAAGATTTCAATCTCCTTCCAGAATCCATTACGATCGTTCTCAATAGCTCTTTGTACCTGGGTTGAGGAAGAAATGAATCCAAAAAAATCTTCTGAAATCATTTCCATAGTCCACCCTGTGACGACTTTCTTAAAGTTAGCAATAGGCAATTTAAAAACATTGGTGATTTCATTTTCATAGTCATAGTCGCGATAATGTCTGCTGTAACCTGGACTAAATTTCTCTAGCAAACCTTCATATTTGTTAAGCATTTCATTATTTCTGTAATCTCGATTGTTTTGCAAAACTGCAAAAACCCCGCCCTTATTTAAAGATTTTATCGAAACTTCTAATGTTTTAGCTCTATCCATCCATTGGAAGGACTGTGCCGCCATAATGACGTCAATACGGCTTTTATCAGAAAGAATATCTTCCGCTTTTCCTTTAACCCAAGTCGTACCAGGCAGTTTTTCCCTTCCTTTTTTTATCATATCTTCAGAAATATCTATCGCCGTGAAATCATAGTGTTTTCCAGTGACACGTGTCATACCTTCAATAGCAATACCTGTGCCTGCGCCAATATCGTATATATTTTTGGCAGACGGCTGCATCCAGTCATGGATTTCCTTGAAAAGGATTGCAGGATAACGGGGACGATATTTATCATAGTTATCAGCCAAACCATCAAACTTTTCACTTTTCATTGCTATAACCTCTTAAAATATCACCTTTTTTTTCCATAATTTTATTTATGGTGTAGGGTATTATGCCACCTGCACTGACAATTGCCGTCATCTGCGAGCTGGGAGGGAAAAAATTTATTTGATTATTTTCTGTATAAATTACCCCTCCAGTCAGTTCTATTTTAATTTCACTTAAATCTGCAAGTTCACTCGTATCGACCTCAATCGCATGTAAACCCAAATTCCAAGAGTTCCTAAAAAAAATCCTCCCGAAAGAAGGGGAAAATACATATTTAACACCACATGCCAACAGAGTTGTTACTGCCTGCTCCCGCGAACTCCCTATACCGAATATTTGATCACATACAAGCACATCATTGATACTGAGCGTTTCCCTAAATCCGGGAAAACGGCTCTCAAAAAGATGCGGTGCCAGCTGGGCCGGCTCGGTATACATATGTTTATAGCGCGCAGGTATAATATCGTCGGTCGAGATGTTCCCTTCCACGCGTCTGACGCGATAATTTTCAGCAGTTTTACTCATATGCGGACTCTCCCTCAAAATGTGGAACAGTGCCGTTCAATGCAACCATCGCTGCAGTTCGTGGAGAACATAAAAAGATGTCTGCCTCAGCATTCCCCATTCTTCCCTTAAAATTGCGGTTCATCGTACTTAATACTTTCTCCCCATCCGCAGGAATGGTTCCTTGGGTACCCACACAAGCTCCACAACCCGGTGGGGTGACAATAATGCCCGAGCGGATAAGCGTATCGATATATCCCGCCTGGAGAGCTTTTAGATAAACACTTTTCGATCCTGGCGTCAGAAGGCAGTGAATATCGGGATGTATTGTTTTACCAGCAACAATTTCGGCCACCTCTTTGATATCTTCAAGTCTGCTGTTAGTACAGCTTCCAATGAAAATATAATCAAATTTCAGACCCTCAAAGTCATTTGCAGGTTTAGCATACAAAGGACTGTGAGGTGGTGCGATATGGGGCATTAATTCTGATACAGAAAAATTGATGACACTGTCTGCCACTGAGGCATCCGCCTTCAATAGCCCCTCAGGCCTGCCTTGCCCATCTGGCATAAATATGCATTTGGCTCCTAACTCAACAGCCATACTTGCAAAACTTGCAGCTTCGTCAAGCGTTAGCTCTTCTGCCCATTCCCCTGAAACTTCGATCGATTTATAAAGAAATGGTGTTTGTCCGTACTTATTTAAAAGTGCCAACATGACATCTTTTGCCCGCACATCTTTTCCCGTTTTACCCTTAATACACAAATGGACTGTTTGAGGGACTTTCAACCACGTTTGTCCTGTTAACATAGCAACCAGAATATCCGAAGCCCCCATTCCCAGCGCTAAAGACTGTACGGCCCCCCCTGTACAAGTATGGGAATCTGCGCCCAGCACTATATTGCCGGGTTTAAATATTTTACTCTCCAGGGCAATGACGTGACTAATTCCCTCCCCTCGTGAATAGATGTTTATTCCAAGTTTTTTTGCAAATTCCATGGCCTCGTTGACACGTTTAGCCATGGTTTTATCAGGTACCAGAACTGAATGGTCGAAGAAGAACCCGATTTTATCGGGTTTTAGCACCTCAGACAGATGATAATCCTGAAACAGTTTTGCCACGGTCGGTGAATTTCCATCCTGAACATAGACGTAGTCAACATCTACCGTGATCAGTTCACCTGCTGAAACCTGACCTCTGCCACTGTGTGACGCAATGATCTGGTTAACAATCGGCTGATTACTTTTCATACCTGTTTACCCCGCGGTATACAGATCAACTAATACATGTGGAGGGATCCCACCGGGGTGGCGCACGGCATGACTTCTCACGCGTTCTAAACAGCGATCAAGAGCCTTATCGTCGGCAGCTTTCACGCCTGATTCTTCGAGAAAATGTTTGATAATGGCGCGACCGGAATGTTTACCCACGACCAGACGTCGTTCTCCTCCCACCGTAGCTGGGTCGAAGGGTTCAAAAGTACTGCTGTCTTTGAGCATACCATTTGCGTGAATGCCCGATTCATGTGCAAAAACGTTATCGCCTACGATCGGCTGCCATGGACTGATTTTTTGATGGCTGTACCTGGCGACCGTTTCACTCAACGCGATTAATTTTGTTAAATCGAGCCCTAAATCAACCCCGTGGAAAAAGTGCAATGCCATAGCAACTTGTGCCAGGTCTGGCATTCCAGCCCTTTCACCAATGCCATTGACGCAGACATGAAAGTAGCGTGCTCCTGCTTCAATGCCTGCCAGCGTGTTAGCAACTGCAAAACCAAAATCATTGTGGCAATGGCACTGCAAATCGATGTTGACGTTCTTATTTAACAAAGAGACTTTTTCTTTGTATTGTGCAGGAGAAAGAATACCAATCGTGTCAGAGAGGCGAAGACGATCGGCTCCAGCCTCAGCAACTACCTGTGCATACTCCTGTAAGAATCCAATATCTGTTCGGCCTATATCTTCTGCGCTGATAGAAACAAACATCCCTTTGTCTTTGGCAAACTTAACTAAATCTGAAGCCGTCTTTACAAGCCAGGACTTATCTTTCTTAACGCTTTTCTCTAAATGGATAGCTGAAGTCGGTAGCCCGATATGCACCGCTTTGAATCCAAGTGAGATACTGTACTCAATGTCTTCAAGCACGCCTCGGTTCCACGCGATGATGTTAATTTCATTTTTTCTCTCTAACATTTCCGACAGAGCCTTTACTTCATCACCCTTCATCGCAGGTATTCCGGCTTCGATCCATTTAACGCCCATATTTGCAAGTAGATAAAAAATTTCTACTTTTTGCTCTGGTGTAAATGCAACACCTGGCGCCTGCTCACCATCACGTAAAGTGGTATCTTCAAGAATCAGATTTTTATTAAGCATTTTATATTTCCTCGCAATACATTATTGATTAAACAATTTATTAGTAGGTCTTTTAAGCCCCAGTTTTTCTCTTAATGTTCCAGTAGAATATGATTTTTTATACCATCCTCTTGCCTGAATAAGTGGAATGACATGATCGAAAAGATTAATAAGAGATTCAGGCATGAGAGGAGGCATAATGTTGAAACCATCACATGCTTCATTTTCAACCCACTTAATCATCTCATCTGCTAAATCTTGATAGGAACCTGTAAATGTATAATGTCCTCTTGAAATGATTATTTTTTCATAAAGTTGCTTGATAGATAGTTTTTCTTTTCGAGCTAAATCGATAATAATTTTTTGTCTACTCTGATTACCATTAGATTTCGGTAAATCTGGTAATGGTCCTTCAGGATCATTGTTTTTTAAATCAACCCCACCCAGTAAATCTGATAACATACTTAAGCCAAATGATTGAGGGATCAGTGCGTTGAGATCATTAAGCTTTTTACGGGCTTTAGATTCGTCACTTGCAATATAAAAGCTTAATCCGGGAAGAATAAGAAGTTCACTCTTTGACCTTCCGTATTTTTCCATTCGCCCTTTAAGATCATCATAGAATTTTTTTGCATCTTCAATATTGTTTTGTGCAGTAAAAACAATATCTGCTGTTTTTGCAGCTAACTCTTTTCCTTCCTCAGAGGAACCCGCCTGGACGATGACGGGATAGCCCTGAGGAGGGCGAGCTATGTTTAATGGGCCTTTTACATTAAAATATTCACCCTCAAAATTTATTTCCCGGTATTTATCCTTAACGAAGAATTGTCCACTGGTTTTATTCCTTACTAAAGCATTGTCTTCCCAGCTGTCCCACAAACCACTGATAACCTGCCATGCTTCCCAGGCCATATCATAACGCTTTGAATGTTCTGGATGAGCGGCAAGGCCAAAGTTTTTAGCCGCATCCGACTTTGAGGATGTCACCAGATTCCACCCTGCCCTTCCTTTGCTAATGTAATCCAGCGAAGCAAATTCCCTCGCAATGTTGTAAGGGTGTTTGTACGTCGTTGAAGCCGTCGCAACCAGCCCAATATTTTGTGTTTGAGATGCTAAATACGATAATAATGATAATGGCTCCAGTACAGATACCCTGCTGCCATAACCGTCCATATTGTCCTGAAATACAGAAGGCGTATCTGCAAGAAAAAGTAAATCAGCTAATCCTTTCTCACATACTCTTGCAAGATTGGCATACGTATCAATATCAAGCGCTGCCGCTGCATTTACGCCACTTTCGCGCCATGAAGCAGGATGATGTCCTGTTCCATACGATATATAGGCACCTATTATCATCTCTTTTTTTTTCATGGTCATTCTCTTTAAGGAATCAGTGAAATAATTTCCTTTACACTCATGCAAGATTTTTCTATCTCTGCCGTCCTGCCATATCTCAATATTTCTTTTGAAACATTTTCCATTGCTTTATAAGCAGCCCTGAGCATATGGTTTGCATAAATGATCACGTTAAAACCCGCTTCACTGAGTTCTCTGTTGCTGGTTGCAGAATAAGTAGTAGGAACACAAATTAATGGTACTGATGGATATTTTTTCCGAAATTTCGTACTGAATAAGAAAACCTCATCCGGAGTCTTCTTACAACTATGAATCATAATTCCGTCTGCCCCGGCTTCGACGTATGCGTCGGCACGTTCGAGTGCATGTTCTACGTCGAACCCTGCAATAAGACTTTCAAGTCTGGCTATGATCATAAAATCATCAATATAAACTGCAGATTTTCCTCTTTTAATCTTCTCTGAAAAATCATTAATATCTGCGAGAGTCTGTTCTACTTCAGTGCCGAACAAAGAATTTTTCTTTAATCCTGTTTTATCTTCGATGATGACGCCATTTACACCGTTGTTAATCATTCTTTTTACGTAATAACTAAAATGTTCTGGTTTTCCCCCCGTATCAGCATCCATGATGATGGGCATGTCTGTCACATTTCGGATATCAGCAATATTTTCTAACCTGCTGCTTAATGCCAGTGTTTCGTTATCGGGAATACCGCGAGATGCTGAGTCCGTTAACGAGCTTGACCATATACCGTCAAATTTGACAATACGGCCTTCTGAATTAGTTTGTTCTGCTTTAGACGCAATTAATGCGGAGAGCGGATTATGGGCCTCAATAAAAATCAGAGTACCCTTTTCTGCAATAAGTTTTTTGATCATATAAACACCTTTGATGCGTAAAGATGAGAAATTAAGACGCTCTTATAGAGTGCCTGCCTAAACGCTTTACATTTCCGTGGTGATAAAATGATCAATAAAAAATTTTTGAAAAAAGTCGTTCGTTTATTCAATACGCCTTTAAATTCTGGCTATCTGGTTTGGAGTATTTCGACACTGAAAATGCTTCAACATTAGTAATGTTAAACACTAACCGTGATTTATCACTGCCGTCACGCTTATGTCTGTGAACTATCTTATAGCTATCGCCCGACAATCTTATCAACTTAATTTATATTTCAATTTGTTAATCAAAGTGTAATCTTTTGTCAATTTTGCAAAAAAACCCTTAAAACCAACACTTTACATTGTTAAACTTTAATTAAAATTAAATTTAATGGCGGCAATTCGATATTAAACATTAGAAAAAAGCAATCTTTTACACTTAGGATAGTCACCACAAAAAACATGTAACAGATGAAACTTATTCATGTTTTTAACTCTATGTATTTTTTGATGTAACTTTTAGTACGAAACAATTTGTTTCTTTTGTTAATAAACTTTGTTTTAATTTGTTTATACTCAAGCGTTCTCCGTGTGCCGCCACTTCCAAGTAAATGAGATTTATCTTATATCCGAGGTTAATTATCTTATCTCAAGCTCCACGATAATGACTTTTGGAAAATTGCTTAAGGCGGGGGATAAATTGATCTTACACGCCTCACTTTGACTGTTACTGAATCCCCTGTTTTCATCTTGGGTGATAAGATCCGCATTTTGGGACAGATAACGTTGGTGGCATTATTCGTTCATGGCATAACCGTTGAAAGCAGCCGAGTGAGTACGATCCTTCCATTCAGTACCGTGATATGTTTCCGGGTTTTTTCTTCGCTCAGCATAAATTCCCTTTCTGACGTTCTTCTTTATAGGTGTTGGGGCCGATATATAATAAATGGCCTGCCAGTTAGGTTTATCTCCCCAAGACTTAATCACCAGTATGTCTCTCTGAATATAAAGTTCATACAGCGGTCACTCAGCCTGGACCAGATTGCGCTCCGCACGCTTTACAGAACGCTCTCGACGTTCTACGGTTTGTATGTCCGTATCTCTCTCTGAATCCAGTAAGTTGATTTTACTATGCAAATTCTTCATAAACACTCCAGAGGCTTACCGGGCATAGTAAATTAGGTCGCGTTAATAAAGGGCTCAACGTAATGAATGTGTGCATGCTCTTCGCAGCACACATTCATAGTCAGCATTCTCCTTCATGGTTCTGAAGCACCGTACAATCCGGTGCCAGCTGACAGCTCTACTCCTCTTCAATGCGTGTCCCCGTATGAATCTGACTGAAAAGACGCTTCGTCCAGGCATCAGTGACTAGCTTAAGATCGGATGTGATATACATCGATTTAATAAAGCTCCTTTCCTTGTGGCGGAGCTACCAGCTATATCAGACGTGCGGCTAACCTCAATCGTCAGCCTGTTATTTCCCGCCCAGTTTCTGGACATGCAGTAATAGTTGCCGGGCTCTGCTGACCAGATGGTGCCCTCTAAAACGGCCGAGGCTGAGCAGTCTGTATTCTTTTGGCCGCTGTTATGCGCGGCCGCTACACCCGCGTCATAGACGAAGCCAAACTTTTCCTTCAGATGCACCACCGTATTGATCGGTACGAAAAGTGGGCCGTAAGCATCGTCGACCTGAAGATGCCACGCGGGTTCCCCCATGGCATCGTTAAATGCTTCAGTCCATAACGCGATATTTCGATCGTTCAAATCGAATACATGTCTGTAATCAGTGTGGACATCCCTTTTATGAATTAACATTCGAAATTATTTTTTCGGTTAAGAAGTTATTTTCAACAGCATTTCCGGCCATCTGGTGCGTAACATGCAATGCCACTGCCGGGAGAAAATTTCCAATTGCATCAGGGCAGGGCGCGGGCAGAATCTCTCAAAGGGACGCCTTTTAGCAGGTTGCGATTAAGTCAGCCCCACACCTTCAGGTAGCCCCTGAGTCTGACCCCAGGTAAGATGCAACCACAACTCGATTTCCCTCCGCTAACGAAACTCGAACACCTTCGACCAGTACTCTCTCACGCGCTGATGTATGAGCTCGACGGTAGGCTGCCAGAGGGGACAGATGAAAGGTGATGCATTTTCTGCGGCTCAGCATACAGAGCTTCTTGAGCAGCGGAGGAGTCCGTCAGTCAAATGATCTGAGCAGAAACAGCGTGGAGGCGGTAAACCGCCAATTAAGCGTGAATGAAGGTAATATGATGGACATTTCGTAAGACTTTGACGAGTCAGTTTCAGCCCTGGCACAATTAAAATTATTTTTGTGCTTTATCTTGTTTCCTACGTAACAAGAGGCTTAGCTTCACTAATCGGTTTTTTCATCAATATAAGAAACAGGAAAAACAGATATAGAACGCACGCACCTCAATAAGCTAACCAAATCTTTCTGGATTAATATTATTATCAGTTTTTTATTGCTTTTAATTTTTCATCGGGTTCATTATTTTAGCTATATGATTAGCCCGTCCTTTGCACAAATAGATAACCCCCTTACCAAATCAAACCACTCCTCAAAATTAACATATAAGCTATAAAAAACAGTGTAGTGATACTCAGATAGCTTAAATAAATATGTATTTTACATGGACTAACAATTAAAAATTGAAATATATTTCAATAAATTAGTCAGCTTAGCAATAGCCTGCTCATTAACTGTAAAACTTCCTTATGCTTTTTGAGCAATTTACACTATTTCTTAGCTTCGTATGCCCGTCTTTTCTCGATCATTCTTATATAGAAATCATGAAATTCTTTATATTGGCTTTCTCTGATTTCTTTAGGAAGCATTTCACGAGATTTTGACCAGGCATCCAATTCCGACTTGCATTTTATGTATGCGTCGTCAACGATTTTTTGGCTGGAATTTTTGTGTTTATGAAAGGAATCGTATTGTCATTGAGGCATTCCACTTCGGGTGTCATAAAACCGGGAGTATCTGAGAATGCCAACGCAGGATATAAGATGCCTAAAAATAATGTACGTTTCATCATACAGCTTCCTGTTGCTGTTTAGCCTGCTTGGTTATCCAGGGAATAATTCGCTTCTGCGGTATCTCATCAGCTCGCACACGGCGAAGCTGCGTGTTGTGCAAGGCAATGACGAAATGCGCCTCTGTGCCATCCCCGCCCATATGCTTTCAGCATCACATAGTGAAAATGCCGACCATCGAAACCGTAAACCAGAACATTACGATCGCGTAAATCAACCTTACCCCAACAACATCACAGCGTTAAAGCCCTCAAACGCAAAAACCCCCGCCGAAGCGAGGGTTTCAAATTTGTGGTGCCCGAACCCGGAATCGAACCAGGGACACGGGGATTTTCAATCCCCTGCTCTACCGACTGAGCTATTCGGGCAACGGGGCGCATTAAACCTTAAGCAGGCCCCAGCGTCAAACGCTTTTCACAAAAATGAAATCAACTGACGGGTTTTCCATCAACCAGAAGGGGAACGGGCGAAAATTTAGCAATCCGCCCAATTAACCGCCGGATTTTCGCGCTGCAGAACGCCCTCTGGCAGGCTATTTTTCGCTGCTATTTTGCTTTAACTGCGATTTATCGGCCCTCTTTTTACCAACCGTTTTTTTGCCATAAATCCGTCATCTGCGCTCATTACTCTAAGATTATTCCTGGACAATCAAGAGCCGCATCATGCAGTTACCCGCCTCTGTGAATACTGTGGTTTCCGCCTCAAGCCGCTATGACGCGCGGGTGTTATGCATTGAGGTCCCTTTTGTCAGTCCGGAGACAGATAACCGTGCCGTCATGGCACTCTTTGCCGAACACAAAGATCTGATCGGGTTGCCCGTGGTGGAAAACGGCAAGCCGTTCGGCATGATCAACCGCCACATCTTTTTGTCGCAGATGGCGCGCCCTTTCTTTCCCGAACTCTATGACCGCAAGAGCTGCATTGCCTTTATGGATAAGTTCCCGCTGGTGATTGACGTGGAAAATACGCTGGAAAGCGTTGCGCAGCAGGTCGTGGCCAACGGGGATAAGTCCGTCGCCGACGGGTTTATCCTGACGGAGAACGGGCACTATATCGGCATTGGCTTGGGGATCGATCTGATTCGCCGCGTCTCCGATTTACAGGCGCGCCAGCATCAGCAAATTTTACAAAGCATTGATTACGCGCGAGTCATTCAGGACGCGATGCTGGATCGTTCCAACCAGCTGATTGCCTCCCTGCTCGACGACTGGTGTTTGTACTGGCAGCCCCGAGACGGCGTGGGCGGCGATTACTACGCTTTTCACCGCCATGACAATGGCTGGCTGGCGGTCATCGCCGACTGCACGGGCCACGGAATTCCAGGCGCTTTTATGACGGTGATTTTGCAGTCTGCGCTGGAAAACGCGCTGCGCGAGGCCGATCTGCAGGCACCTGCCAGCATCCTGCATGCCCTTAATCACCATATTAAACAAACCCTGGGCCAGCTGAACGCCTCCCAGCAAACCTCACTCTCTAACGACGGCTGCGATGCCATCGTGATGTCAGTTGATACCGGGCTGCATCAGCTACGCTGGGCCAGCGCCCGAACCCAGGCATTTATGCTCAGCAACATCAGTAATGAAATTATCTCGCTCAGTCAGGATCGCGTCGGCGTCGGCTATACCGATACGCCGGAAGACTATCACTGGCCTGAACAGAGCCTGGCGTTTAATCCGGGCGACATGCTGTTTGTCCTCACGGATGGCGTCACCGATCAACCGGGTGGCGAACGGAATATCATGTTTGGCAATAAGCGTATTCAGTCTCTGCTGATGCGCTATCAGCATTTGCCTATGGCGGAGTTATCGCTGGCGTTTCAGCAAGACTATTTAAGCTGGCAAGGTAATCAGGCGCGACGCGATGACGTCACCTGGTTTGGCTTTCGCTATTGACTGCACCGGGAAGAAAATGAAAAACGAGTCACTACGGGGTCTGCCCTTTAATACCGAATCGCAGTCCGGCCTTATTGCATTGCAGTATACCGGCTTTTTTTCACCGCAGAACATCACGGCGATGGGCGAAGTGGTCAAGCTGTTTCTGGAGAATCACGAGCAGTCGCAAAAAGTCAGGCGGCGGCTGTTCTCCAGCTTTGTCGAGATTGCGCAAAACATTCTGCGTTACTCGCAGGACAGCCGGGCGCTGAGCCACAACGATCAGCTGTATCGCTTTGGTTCATTGAGCCTGCGTTACGATGACGGTCGCTACTATCTGGAAAGCGCAAACCTGGTCGGCAGCGACGCCACTCATCAACTGCGCGGGGATCTGGATTCGCTGCGGGTGATGAATGCGGATGAAATTAAACAAGCTTACCGAAACCGGTTACGCGCTGAGAGTCCGGTCTGGAGCAAAGGCGCCAATATCGGCTTGCTTACCCTGGCGCGCGACGTCAGTGAACCGCTGGAGTATTGTTTCCAGCCACTGGAGGCCAGCGAGCTCTCTGCCTTTTGGCTTAAGGCCACTATCTGCCATGACTGAAGAGGCCCCTATGCAAATCATTCAACTTACCGCCACTGAATGTACGCCCGCCGTAGAGTTTGACTTTGTGGCCCACCGATTCTCCCTGCGGGGAGAATCCTGGCCAGAGAATGCCGCCGCCTTTTACCGTCCGCTGCAAAGCGCGCTGGAAAGCTGGCAGCCTCAGGCCAGCCAAGCGGCAGAGGTGAATATCGACCTGAGCTATTTCAACAGCTCAAGCACCAAGATGCTGTTTGGGCTGTTTGATCAGTTCAACAGGCTCGCGCAGAGCGGCTGCACGATCGTACTGAACTGGTTTTACGATGCCGAAGATGACGTGTCAGAAGAGTTTGGCGAAGAGCTGTCTCTGGATTTCACCGCGTTAACCGTGAAGCTGCATGCGGAACAGCGCCAATGACGCACCTCAATGAGCTGTTTCTGGAAGAAACCCAGGCACTCAATCAGGCCAGCCATGTCGCGGCGCAGCATAGCCTGCAGGCTGAAGAGTATCGGCAGGCGCTGCTACAGCTCAACGGGCACTACCAGCGGCTGATGCGTGAAACCTATCGGTTAATCTCACGCAGCGATCGGGCAGAGCGTGAGCTGAACCGGGTAAATGAGCAACTGAACGAGCTGGCAACGGAACTGGAGTACAAAGCCACGCACGATCCCCTGACGGATGTCTGGAACCGCAGCGCCATTATTCAACGCATCAGCGATACGCTGGACCAGGCGCCGGCGGCCTTAATCATTCTTGATATCGACTTCTTTAAACGCATCAATGATGAATACGGTCATCCCGTCGGGGATAAGGTGATTTGCGAATTGGTACATCGTATTCAGCGTAATACGCCTGCCATCGCCAGCATCGGTCGAATCGGCGGTGAAGAGTTCACCATCATGCTGCCCAATACCTGGCTGGGCGATGCGGTTATCGTCGCCGGAGCCATTCTCGCCTCGCTGAACGCTTCGCCGTTAAATGCGCTGCCGGAGCGGCTGGTCACGGCCAGCCTCGGCGTCAGCTGGGGCGCAGCAGGCACCCGGTTCGAAACGCTTTACACCCAGGCAGATGCCGCGCTGTACGATGCCAAAAAGCACGGGCGTAACCGGGTATTCTTCCGCTAGCCTGCCTGATGCTGTGCCACCTCAACGGGCGGCGGGGTGGTCGGCGGCAGGAAGATATGGTCAAGCAGCTTGCGCATCACCGGCGCGGCAACCACGCCTTCACTTCCGCCGTTTTCCAGAATCAACGCCACCGCAACTTTGGGGGCGCTGAAGGGCGCGAAGGCGGTATAAAACGTATGATCGCGCAGCCGTACCGGAATCATTTTGGCGTTGTAGGTCTGGTTTTCTTTCAGGCTGAACACCTGAGATGTCCCACTTTTCGCTGCAATGCCGTAAGGCGCGGTATGGAAATATTTATAGCCCGTCCCGTTCGGTGCGTTGGCCATGCCAAACATAGCGTGGCGCACTAATGACCAGTAGGGAGAATTCGGATCGCCAATCTGCGCCTGTGGCAGCTTAGGCTGATAGAGCTGAACCCGGGTGCCGAGCTGGGATTTTTCCAGTAAGTGCGGCGTAATCACCCGGCCATTATTAATCAAGGTTACCAGCGCCTTCACCATCTGAATCGGGGTCGCAATCCAGTAGCCCTGACCGATCCCCACCGACACCGTGTCCCCCTGATACCAGGGCTTTTTATGGACTTTCATTTTCCAGTCGCGGCTGGGTAGCAGGCCGCTGTACTCTTCGTTCAGGTCGATGCCTGTGGAGCGGCCGTAACCAAATTTGCTGAGCATGGTGTGAATGCGATCGATGCCCATCATAAAGGCCACCTGATAGAAGAAGGTATCTGCAGACTCTTCGATCGCTTTGGTGACATCGAGCGTGCCGTGGCCGCTTTTTTTCCAGTCACGGTAGCGACGGTCGGTGCCCGGCAGCGTCCATGTTGGGCCGCCAAAAAAGGTGGTTTGCGGCGTAATCACATGGGTTAACAGGGCAGACATCGCCATATAGGGTTTGACGGTGGAGGCCGGGGGATACAGGCCCTGGGTGACACGGTTAATCAGCGGCAGGTTTTTATCCTGCAGCAGCGTCTTGTAGGCTTTATAGCTAATGCCCTTCACAAAAGGGTTGGGATCGTAGCTGGGGCTGGAAACCATCGCCAGCACGGATCCGTCATGGGGATCTTCCACCAGCAATGCGGCACGCTGTCCGGCCAGCAGGCTTTCCGCATACTGTTGCAGATGCAGGTCCAGCGTCAGGGTGATGTTCTTGCCTGCTACCGGCGGCACTTCTTTCAGCACCCGGACAATGCGGCCATGGTTATCCACTTCCACTTCCTGATAGCCCGGCTTACCGTGCAGCAGGGATTCGTAATAGCCTTCAATCCCCTGCTTACCGATGTTGTGGTCAGCCGCGTAGTTTTCAGCAATGCCTTCGGCATTCAGCCGCTTATAGTCGTTATCATTGATTTTAGAGACGTAGCCGACAACATGCGCCAGATCGGCCCCATAGGGATATTCCCTGTCCTGATAGGTATCAATGCTGACGCCGGTAAACCGGAACTGGTTGACTGAAAAGCGCGCCACCTCTTCGTCGGTAAGTTCCTCTTTGAGGATAACCGGTTTGTAGCGGCTGTTCTGCCGGAGATCGTGCTGAAAACGCGCAATGTCGTCCGGTGTCAAATCGATAAGCGGCGTGAGCTGGCGCAGCACGTCCTTCATATCGTCCACTTTATACGGAGTGATAGTGATGTCGTACCAGGTCACATTGCGCACCAGCGGAATCCCGTTACGGTCGAAAATCAGCCCGCGCGTGGGCGCGATAGGGATCATTTTGATATCGTTTTGGTTTGAGCGCGTCTGGTAATAGCTGTGATCGCGTACCTGCAGGCGATACAGGTTTAAACCCAGGATGGTGAAGCAGATGCAGACCAGCACAAATGCCATAGCGGCACGGCGTACAAACAACTTCTCTTCAGCGTCGAAATTTCGAAAATTCATCAGGCAGGTATTTTCAGTCTGGCATGTTGTTATTTATTGTTCGGCTTCATGATAGTGGCATAAGCGGTCCTTGCCAGTAGCAAGATGCACAAGCCTGATGAAAAGTGTGTCATTTGATGAGAATGTTGCGAAATGAGCGGGAAGCGTAAAGCTTCTGACGCGCTCACCCGGCAACGTCGCGCTGCCGGATGAGCAAGAGCATCAATAAGCGTGGAGATTAATCGCCCAGCAGCACAGATTCCAGCGCAATCTTAATCATGTCATTAAAGGTTGTCTGGCGCTCTGCGGCAGTCGTCTGCTCATGGGTACGGATATGATCGGACACGGTGCAGATCGTCAGCGCTTTCGCCCCAAATTCAGCAGCCACGCCGTAAATGCCGGCGGCTTCCATTTCCACACCGAGAATGCCGTACTTCTCCATTACGTCAAACATCTGCGGATCGGGCGTGTAGAACAGGTCGGCAGAGAAGATATTCCCTACGCGCGCGTCAACACCCAGATTTTTGGCCGCA
The DNA here is from genome assembly GCF_000710035.2 of Pantoea ananatis LMG 2665. Lineage (GTDB taxonomy): Bacteria > Pseudomonadota > Gammaproteobacteria > Enterobacterales > Enterobacteriaceae > Pantoea > Pantoea ananatis. The sequence goes on from NZ_JMJJ01000006.1 coordinate 259,589, forward strand.
TCGACAGCGTTGCGCACCATATCGAAATCCGCAATCGCGGCAAAATCGTGATCCTTGAAACGCATACGATTCACTTTGGAATCGGTCGATGCGCCCATGCCGATCACGATATCACGCAGTTTCACGTCGGGACGCACGGCACCACAGGAACCCACGCGGATGATTTTCTTCACGCCGAACTCGGTGATCAGCTCTTTGGCGTAAATGGAGCAGGAGGGAATGCCCATGCCGTGGCCCATGACGGAGATTTTGCGGCCTTTATAAGTGCCGGTATAGCCCAGCATGCCGCGCACGTTGTTCACCTCAACGGCATCTTCCAGAAAGGTTTCTGCAATGTGCTTCGCACGCAGCGGATCGCCCGGCATCAGTACGACGTCTGCGAAATCACCCATTTCTGCATTAATGTGAGGAGTTGCCATAATTCTCTATCCTTTTTAAAAATTTCGCTGTTTTTACAGCATGTTCTTGCCGTAGTCCATGGGGGACAGGTCAAAATAGTGCGCGATCGTCTGGCCGATATCGGCAAAGGTGTCGCGATAGCCCAGCGATCCCGGCTCAACCTTCGGTCCGTAAATCAGGATCGGAATATGCTCGCGTGTGTGTTCCGTGCCTTCCCAGCTCGGGTCACAGCCGTGGTCGGCGGTGAGGATCAAAATATCATCCTCTTTGACCAGTTCCATGAGCTCTGGCAAACGGCGGTCAAACAGCTCCAGGCCGCCCGCATAACCCGCAACGTCGCGGCGATGGCCCCAGGTGGAATCGAAGTCGACAAAGTTGGTGAACACAATCGCCTGATCCGGCGCAGTTTTCATTTCCTGAATGGTCGCATCAAACAGCGCGTCCAGACCGGTGGCTTTCACTTTTTTGGTAATGCCCTGCTCGGCATAGATATCGGCAATTTTACCAACAGAAATCACATGACCGCCCTTCTCGTCCACCAGCTTCTTCAGCATGGTCGGCGATGGCGGCTCAACGGCCAGATCGTGACGGTTGCCGGTGCGCTCGAAGCTGCCTGCTTTGTCGCCCACAAACGGCCGGGCAATCACGCGACCAATGTTGTAGCCGCCTTCGGTCAGCTCTTCGCGCGCAATTTCACAGAGTTCATACAGCCGCTCCAGCCCGAAGGTTTCTTCGTGGCAGGCGATCTGGAATACGGAGTCCGCCGAGGTGTAGAAAATCGGCTTGCCAGAGCGCATGTGCTCTTCGCCCAACTGGTCGAGGATCACCGTACCGGATGAGTGGCAGTTGCCGAGATAGCCGGGTAAACCGGCGCGTTCCACCAGTTTGTCCAGCAGCGCCTGCGGGAAGCTGTTCTGCTTATCGCTGAAGTATCCCCAGTCAAACAGAACGGGCACGCCGGCGATTTCCCAGTGGCCAGACGGCGTATCTTTGCCCGATGAAAGCTCACTGGCGTAAGCATAGGCACCCGTGATCTTCGCCTCAGGATCCAGCCCGGCAGGAAAACGACCAGTAGACAGCTCAGCCGCTTTGCCCAGGCCCAGCGCGGTCAGATTGGGTAAGTGTAGCGGCCCTTTACGGCCCTTATCCGCCTGACCGTTAAAGCAGGCTTCTGCGATATGACCTAACGTATCTGAACCTGCATCACCGAATTTATCGGCATCTTTGCTGGCGCCGATTCCAAACGAATCCAGCACCATAATAAAAGCACGTTTCATGCCAGTCTCCTGCGCCAAAAGCGCGCGACAAGTCAAAAAAAAGCGATCAGATCAGTATACCTGAATCCGGGACGGTATAAAGGGGTTCCCTGCGTCAGCCTGCCTCAGTGACGCAGCGATACACGACAGGCGTGGCTGCCGGGGCGCGTTCACCCAGGGTAATCGCGGCTTTTACGGCGGCAGCGGCCTGTTGCCAGTGCGCTTCGCTGCTGGCATGGATGACCGCCAGCGGACGTGAAGCATCCACCTGCTCGCCCAGGGTGATCATGTCGCTCAGGCCCACGCTGTAATCGATGGCATCACTGGCGCGCTGGCGTCCACCGCCCATCGCCACCACCGCCATGCCCAGCGCGCGGGTATCCATATGGGTAACACAGCCTGCCCGGTCGGCATAAACCGCTTTGCTCATCGTTGGCGCAGGTAAATAGCTGTCGTAGCGCTCAACAAAATCGGTCGGGCCCTTCTGCGCCGCCACCATGCGGGCAAACACCTCTGCGGCCTTGCCGTTATCCAGCACCGTCATGAGTTTTTCGCGTGCCTCAGCCTCATTTTCCGCCAGTTTGCCGGAGATCAGCATTTCGCTGCACAGCGCCAAAGTGACTTCCAGCAGGCGCGGGTTACGCTGCGCACCGGTCAGGAAGCGCACTGCTTCGCGCACTTCCAGCGCGTTACCGGCCGTGGAGGCCAGCACCTGGTTCATATCCGTTAACAGCGCCGTGGTGCGACAGCCCGCGCCGTTGGCGACGCCAACAATGGCCTGCGCCAGATTTTCAGAGGCTTCATACGTGGGCATAAATGCCCCGGAGCCGACTTTGACATCCATCACCAGCGCATCCAGCCCTTCGGCCAGCTTTTTCGCCAGAATCGAGGCGGTGATCAGCGGAATCGAATCCACGGTGGCCGTGATGTCGCGCGTGGCGTAAAAGCGTTTGTCCGCCGGAGCCAGGGAGTTGGTTTGGCCAATAATTGCCACGCCAACCTGCTTTATGGTCTGGCGAAAGTGGTCATCACTGGGGAAAATGTCAAACTCGGGAATCGCTTCCAGCTTGTCCAGGGTGCCGCCGGTGTGCCCCAGCCCGCGACCTGAGATCATAGGGATATAGCCGCCACAGGCGGCCACCATTGGCCCCAGCATCAGCGAGGTGACATCGCCGACGCCGCCGGTGGAGTGCTTATCGACCACCGGCCCGTTAAGATTCAGGGATTTCCAGTTCAGCACGGTGCCTGAGTCACGCATCGCCATCGTCAGGGCAACCCGCTCCGGCAGCGACATATCGTGAAAATAAATGGTCATTGCCAGCGCGGCAATTTGTCCTTCCGAAACGCTGTTATCACGCACGCCGTTAATGAAGAAACGAATCTCGTCTTCACTCAGCGCGTGGCCGTCACGTTTTTTTCGAATGATTTCTTGTGCAAGGTACAAAGTCGCCCCCTTACGTCAGGGAAAGAGGAGAAAAGGCGGCAAGATGCCGCCCGGGGATATCAGTAGCCTGACTGACGGGGATCGCTGCTGTGTCCAAGGGTGTTCAGCAGGTTTGCCAGCAGGCTGGAAGCGCCAAAACGGAAGTGGCGTGCGTCAGCCCAGTCGGCACCCAGCGTATCTTCAGCCAGTTGCAGATAGATGGCGGCATCTTCAGCGGTACGCACGCCGCCAGCCGGTTTAAAGCCAACCTGCGCTTTCACACCTTTATCGCGGATCACGCTCATCATGATCTGCGCCACTTCGGGCGTTGCATTCACGGGCACTTTACCGGTTGAGGTTTTGATAAAGTCCGCTCCGGCATCAATGGCAATTTCAGAGGCCTGACGGATCAGCGCTTCCTGCTTCAGCTCACCGGTTTCAATAATCACTTTCAGCAGTACATCCGCTTCCGCACAGGCTGTTTTGCAGGCTTTAACCAGATCAAAGCCCACCTGAGTATTGCCAGCCATCAGCGCGCGATAAGGGAAAACCACGTCCACTTCGTCAGCACCGTAGGCGATAGCGGCACGGGTTTCAGCCAGTGCGATCTCGATGTCGTCATTGCCGTGGGGGAAGTTGGTGACGGTGGCAATACGCACGTCCGGCGTGCCCTGCTCACGCAGCGTTTTGCGAGCAATGGGAATAAAACGCGGATAAATGCAGATGGCGGCGGTATTGCCCACCGGGGATTTCGCCTGGTGACAGAGTGCGATCACTTTCTCATCGGTGTCATCTTCATTCAGGGTGGTTAAATCCATCAGTTTCAGCGCGCGTAGAGCCTGCTGTTTGATATCAGTCATAACAATCTCCAGGACAAGGGGTGAATTATTATCCACCCGTATGTGATAATAATAACAATTCGGAGCCGGTGAATATGTGCCATTCGTCACATCGAAATATGAAACAACTGCAATATTTCAGATAAAAGTTGATTCAGTCTCGAAATCAGGCGAAGCGAAGCCCGTATAAGCCCACGACGGGAATGTTATTATTATAACATTTTGTGAGAAGAAGGGTAAACGGGCGACATCAGGAAAGGCGAAAAAGTCTGTGGCTGTTGTGCCATAGCGCATCGGCAATGACCTCTGGTGCTTCTTCACGCAGCTCACACAGCACCTGCCACACCTGAAAAGCGCGCTCTGGTCGGTTGGGCTGCCCCTGAAAGCCGTTCAGCGGCATATCGGGGGCATCCGTTTCCAGCAACAAGGATGAAAGCGGTAACTGTGCGATGGTCTGTCGGGTTTTACTGGCGCGCGGATAGGTAATGGTGCCGCCTACGCCAATCGCATAGCCAAGTTTGATAAAAGCCTGGGCCTGCTGCAGGCTACCGGCAAAACCATGAACCACGCCACGGCGCGAGAGATCGTGACGGCGCAGATGCAGCGCCAGCTGATCGTGCGTTCGACGCGAGTGCAGGATCACCGGCAGATCGTAACGTTTAGCCAGCTTCAGCTGCGCATCCAGAAAATGTTTCTGCTTGTCGAACTGCGGATCGTCCCGATAAAGATCCAGGCCGATCTCACCTAACGCTACCAGCTTAGCGGGCGACTTTATCAACCGGGCTTCCAGCTCGCTAAGATGCGATTCCTGATGATGTTCAATAACAATCGGGTGCAGCCCCAGCGCAGCATAAAGGGCGGGATGGGCGTGAGCCAGCTGGCAGACCGTTGCAAAGCGTCCCGCGTCTACCGAGGGCACGATAATTTTTTCAACGCCGGACTGGGCGGCCCGGGCAAGACTTTCCGCCGCCTGCCCGACGAAGGGCGGAAAATCAAAGTGGCAATGGGTATCCACAAACCTCATGCCAGCGAGCCTTCATTCCAGGCGTCGTCATTGCCCGCCAGCGGCGTAACGATCGCCCCACTGTTGGGTTCATTCGCCACCGGCGCGGCAGGCGTAACGATATCCAGCCCCGTTTGCGGCTCGGCATCGCTCAGCCACTGGCCCAGCGTCGCCATAAAATAGCGGCCACAGCGGCGTCCCAGGTGGTAATCCTGGTTAAGCGAGGCGATCCGGCTGCCTAACGCGTTACTGGCCAGCACGCGCGGTGGGAAAATTTCAATGATGCGTAAATCCCCTGGCGGTGACTCGATAAACTGCTGCGTTTCCCGATAGGTCTGCTCATGATGATGCAGGATAGTGAGCATCGGCTGCAGCGCACCGCCGCTGAACCAGCGTTCCATACGCGTTATCCAGCGTGGCGTATCGAACATCTGAGAGGGCACGGTACGGATCACCACGATCGTATCTGCGCCACGTTTGGCCGCCTCACGCACGGGTATAGCATCACTGACGCCACCGTCCAGATAGCTGATGCCTTCCAGATCCACCCCCAGGCGATAAAAGCCCGGAATGGCGCTGGATGCCTTAATGATTTCCAGCCAGTTATCACTGGTGGGCGCAAAATAACTGGGCGCATAGTCATCACTGCGACAGGCACACATATAGAATTCGCGCCCGCTGGAAAACAGGGTTTCGGCACTGCTCATCGCCAGGGGGAATTCGCTTCGGGTGATGTCGATTAACCAGTCGAGATCGATAAGATTGCCGCCGCGTAAGAAACGCAGCGGATCGAAAAACTGCTTGCTGGTCGTATAGCGGGTGATCACCCGGCGTGCGTAGCCCGGCTGCGCGCAGACAAAGGCGGACAGGTTCTGTGCCCCGGCAGACGTGCCAAGCAATAGCTGGAAAGGGTTGAATTTAGCCCGCTGAAACTCATCTAATACGCCGGCGGTGAAGATGCCGCGTTGACCGCCACCCTCGCACACTAAGGCGATTTTCCTGGCTTTAAAAGGTGTGAGAGCAAGGGGTTCAATCGCCCCGAGCGTCACGGGAATACGTATACCCAATGTACCGACCTCAGATTGGGTTCCCGATAGGCAAATGTAGGGAATGCAGGGATTAGAATTGTGAAAGGATACTAGCACGGAGAACCAGCTACGTTGTCCATAAATTGTGCTATTGGCGTTGCGCCGTTTAACACATCGTTGCGAATATGAAGCATCCTTTGCCTCACAATAACATTCGCACAAATAACTGGTCTCCGTTTGATGCTGACTACGCCAGCATCAAACAGTCTGGGTCATCGCTATAGCTTTTTACGGCCAGTGAACAAGCTGATGAGGAACAGAATAATACCCACCACGAATACGACTTTAGCTGCCCAGGCTGCGGTACCGGCAAGGCCACCAAAACCTAATGCAGCAGCGATCAGTGCGATCACCAGAAAAATAATGCCCCAACGAAACATAAGCCTCTCCTTAACCATTTTAATATTGAACTGCTTGTTTCATCCCACGATGGGTATTTTTATCAGTGCGGCTTCCGGAAGAAGCCGCACCGGGTCGTGTTAAGACTTGACCTTCAGGTCATTTTTAACACTTTTTACGCCTTCGATAGCTTTAGCGATGCTTTCGGCACGGTCAGACTGTGCCTGATTCGCCACTTCACCTGAAAGCTGAACCACACCGTCGGTGGTTTCCACTTTCACGTTACGTGAAGGAACCATGTCATCTGCTAATAGCTTAGCTTTAATTTCGCTGGTTGTGGCAGCGTCACCGGCATAACCTTTCATTGACTGTTTTTTCGCGTCTTTCACGTGCAGCTTGTCGCTGACTGATTTAACGCCTTCAACTTTTTTCACCACGGCCACGGCTTTCTCAGCCTGATCTTGTGAGGTCACAAAGCCGCTCAGGGTAACAACGCCCTGATGGGTTTTGACAGAAATGTCGGTGCTTTTGATGGAGTCGTCATCAACCAGGGCCGCTTTTGCTTTAGCCGTCACGGCGCTGTCATCCATAAAGCCGCCCACTTTCTTCATTGAGCTGTCAATTTTTGCACCGGCGCTGTCAGCCGTTTGTGAGGCTTTCTGAGACGCGGATTCCTCTGCAAATGCGCTTCCGCTCAGCAGAGCAGTACCGATCATCGCAGCCATCAATGTTTTAGTAATCTTAGTTGTGTGCATCGATATCATCCTTCTATCTGTTAACTCGCCCAAAACTGTGGGCGCAAGAGCAGCAAACAGTGCTGCTGCGGCACTGGACGCGGGGAGAATAAGTCTCTTAAACCGTCCGATGAAGTAATCATAGTCGGGATTTAGAGTTTTGCTCGGGTAACTGGTTGATCGTGCGTCAAAAGAGAGGAAAAGGCGCGTTTTAGGAGGGTTCTGTATCCGTTGAAACAGGGCCATTCCGTGCTGGAATGGCCCTGAAAGCACGAATTAGTGCTCGCGGGTTTTACGGAATGTCACATCAGGATAGCGTTCCTGAGTAATATTCAGATTCACCATGGTGGGAGCGATATAGGTCAGGTTATCACCGCCATCCAGCGCGAGGTTCACCTCATTTTTACGCTGGAAATCTTCGAACTTTTTGGCATCGCTGCACTCGACCCAACGTGCCGTAGAAACGTTAATCGCCTCATAGATGGCTTCAACGTTGTATTCGCTTTTCAGACGCGCGACGACCACGTCAAACTGCAGGACACCAACAGCTCCTACAATCAGGTCGTTATTGTGAACCGGACGGAACACCTGAACCGCGCCCTCTTCCGACAGCTGGACCAGCCCTTTCAGCAGTTGCTTTTGCTTCAGCGGATCGCGCAGGCGAATACGGCGGAACAGTTCTGGCGCGAAGTTCGGAATACCGGTGAACTTCATGTTCTCACCCTGGGTAAAGGTGTCGCCGATCTGAATCGTGCCGTGGTTATGCAAGCCGATGATATCGCCCGGATAGGCTTCTTCTACGTGCGAACGGTCGCCCGCCATAAAGGTTAACGCATCAGAAATCACGACGTCTTTGCCAGTGCGCACCTGGCGTAGCTTCATGCCTTTTTCATAACGGCCTGATACCACGCGCATAAACGCCACGCGGTCACGGTGCTTGGGATCCATGTTAGCCTGAATCTTGAACACGAAACCGGTAAATTTCTCTTCTTTTGCCTCAACCTGGCGGGTATCGGTCTGGCGCGGCATGGGGCGCGGCGCCCACTCCACCAGGCCATCCAGCATATGATCAACGCCAAAGTTACCCAGCGCAGTACCAAAGAACACCGGAGAGAGCTGACCGCTAAGGAAAGCCTCTTTTTCGAATTCGTGCGAGGCGCCCTGCACCAGCTCCAGCTCTTCACGCAGCTGTGCGGCCAGCTCTTCGCCGACGGCCGCGTCGAGGTCTGGGTTGTTCAGGCCTTTAACGATGCGCACTTCCTGGATGGTGTGCCCTTTACCGGTCTGATAGAGATAAGTTTCATCGTTATAAAGGTGATAAACCCCTTTAAACAACTTACCGCAGCCTATTGGCCAAGTGATGGGCGCACAGGCGATCTTTAACTCGCTTTCCACTTCATCCAGCAGTTCCATCGGATCGCGGATGTCACGGTCGAGTTTGTTCATAAAGGTCAGGATCGGCGTATCGCGCAGGCGCGTCACTTCCATCAGCTTACGGGTACGATCTTCAACGCCTTTCGCTGCGTCGATCACCATCAGGCAGCAGTCAACGGCGGTCAGCGTACGATAGGTATCTTCAGAGAAGTCTTCGTGCCCCGGCGTATCCAGCAGGTTTACCAGGCTGTCACGATAGGGAAACTGCATAACTGACGTCGTGATTGAAATACCACGCTGCTTTTCCATCTCCATCCAGTCAGACTTCGCATGCTGGTTGGAGCCGCGGCCTTTTACCGTACCGGCGGTCTGGATCGCCTGCCCGAACAGCAGGACTTTTTCGGTAATTGTGGTTTTACCGGCATCCGGGTGCGAGATAATCGCGAAGGTGCGGCGGCGTGCCACCTCTTCTAAAAAGGGATTAGACATGAGTGAATTCTTCTCAACGTAGCCACGCGCTAACAGGCGCGGCAGATAAATCACGGTGGCCGGCAGAACCTTACCGGCGGATAAACGGTGCCAAATGCGACTTTATGTCGTCGCGGGGTGAGCGCAAAGTTACATTGGCGTGCTTCCGGTTACCTGGTCAACTTTAAGGCGGCATAGCATACAATATTTTGTGCTATTGGCCTACAGCGTACGGAAGAGAAAGTGGCGTCAGTCAGAAACGGCAGGCCGCCGCGCCGGTAGCGCGTCAGGGTGGCCAGGCGTTACCACGAACGAAACCTGCCCCATAAAGCGTATCCGTGGGGGCGGTTACTCCTCAGGCCTCGACTAATCGACGAGTTCGATGCCCAGACTTTCCAGCAAACAAACCGCTTCCAGGCGAGAAAATTTGGCTTTATCGACCGTGTTATGGAAGATATTGATGGCGTAATTCCAGGATTCTGTGAGATCTGCGCCACGTAGTACGGTGTGATTGAATAAACTGCCCGTCAGGTCCGATTCGGTGAGCGTTGCGCCGGTTAAATCGCACTCCCTGAAATCCACCTCTGTCAGTTTGCATGCCTCCATTTTTAAACCCTGCAACCGCAGCCCAAAAAAAGAGCCGCTGGCCAGAATACATTTCTGAAAATGCAGTTCGTGATCCAGATAAAAATCGGGCCAGTAGGCTGTCGTCCAGTCAATGCCGGTCAGCTTGCACTCATTGAAGTGAACGCCAAAGAAGCGGCTATTGGATGGGTTCAGCAGGCTCATATTGCAGTGATTAAACACACAGTTGATGAACTTGCAGGCCGAAAACACCGCAGAGGTAAAGTTGGCGTTATTGAATTCGCAGTCTTCAAAATGCGTTTCAGCGATCGTCAGACCGGTGAAATCTTCTTTTGAAAACTGGACGTCGTAAAATTCAGCATGGCTTTTGACAGATTGCATATTCACCCTGAGGGTTAACGGTGGCATTTCACGAAAAGTTTATGCGATTTCTTCGCGATGAACCCGCATAAGATTCACCTTCACGCCTTGCCTCACAAATCTCTGGTCAGGCATTTCTTGCGCATGCGCTGCAGCCAGTTCATCGCCGGGTCACCCTTGCCTTCCTGCCAGGCCGCATCCAGCCTGACCTGCCGGTAAAGGAAGCCGCACGGAAGCCAGGCGCACCGGCTTAGGGAGTGACAACTGGCGACCCGAAAATCTGACCACAATGATAATCGCTCGCATTCAACAGTTGAAATAATTCTTTTTAAATCAAACAGATAAATTGCAAATTTTTCAATAAAAGGCTTCCCATTCGTTACCAGCCTGTTGCATAATTCACCACTAATTTATTAACACTCAAAGGACGCGGCCATGCTGACTGCTGAAATGACTGGACGTTTAAACGACCAGCTGAACCTCGAATTTTTCTCCGCCAATCTCTATTTACAAATGAGTGCGTGGTGCAGCGATAAAGGCTATGAGGGCGCAGCGTCCTTCCTGAAAATGCATTCGCGTGAAGAGATGGAACACATGCAGCGCCTGTTCGACTATCTGAGCGATACCGGTGCTATGCCGGTGCTGGGCAGCATTGCTGCACCGCCCGTTGCCTACAATTCACTGAACGAAGTGCTGATTCAGGCGCTGGATCACGAGAAGCTGATTACCAGTAAAATCAATGAACTGGCGCACTCAGCGATGACAACGCAGGACTATTCAACCTTCAACTTCCTGCAGTGGTATGTTGCAGAACAGCATGAAGAAGAGAAGCTGTTTAAAACCGTGCTGGATAAACTGGCGATGGTTGGCGATAGCGGTAACGGTCTGTTCCTGGTCGATAAAGACCTTGGACGCATGAGCACCGAAACCCACTCCGCCTAAAATAAACCGGCCCACGCAGGTGGGCCGGTAGTGTGATTTGCGCTCTGGGTTACGCCAGTCGGTAACAGGTTGTCATTTCCCCGTTGACCCACAACGGACGCTTCTCGCCCGGCGGTAAGCTAATCGCCATATCACGCCACGCTGGCTGATAATCTCCCCGCTTTTCAATGATCAGCTCCAACCGTGACGCGCTGCTGGTTAACGTCCAGCTCAGCCAAAGCGCATTGCCCTTCTGCCAGCCATGCGTTTCTCCGTCGTCGTCAAACAGTTCGCCGGAGGTGGTCGCATTGCCCGGCGCAGGCCACAGCTGCAGTTCCCGTACGTTATCACGCTGCGCATCGGTGGTACTTTCACACTCTCCCAGTGGAATTGCGGCACCGGCACGGACCAGTAACGGCAGACGATCCAGCGGCGCATCCAGCATTACCGACTGGCCCCCCGCCAGCCAGCTACCGCTGTGCCAGTCATACCAGCCGTGGGCGTTATCTGGCAGATAGACCTGGCGCTGACGGGCGCCCTGCTCAACCACGCTTGCCACCAGCAAATCGCGCCCCAGCATGAAATCATCGCACTCGTCATAGGTGCGCGGATCGTGCTCGTGATCGAGGAAGGTTGGCCGCAGCATTGGCTCATCCTGCTCGCTGGCCTGCCAGGCCAGCGTATACAGATACGGCATCAGGCGATAACGCAGGCGAATAGCCTCACGAATCATTGATGTGGCTTCCGGATACATCCAGGGCTCGTTGACGGTGTGATCGTCATTCCATGAATGAATAGTAAAACGGGGATGCATCACGCCATTCTGTACCCAGCGCACAAACAGCTCCGCATCCGGTTTATCGCCGGCAAACCCGCCCACATCGTGCCCGACGTTAAACAGGCCCGACAGACTCATTCCCAACCCCATACGGATGTTATAGCGCAGGGTTTGCCAGTTTGTCCGGTTATCCCCGCTCCACGTCTGCACATAGCGCTGCATGCCTGCGCAGCCTGAACGGGAAATCAGGTACGGCCTTTTTTCCGGGGCAAAGCGCTGCTGAGCCTCCATCGAGGCGCGCATCATCAGCAGCGGCATCACCGGTCGGATGTGCTTAATCGCAATGGGCTGGCCAAAGCCATAGCAGCGTGCTTCGCCGTCCCAGACTTCATATTCGTTATTATCGTTCCAGGTCGAATCGATCCCTTTTTTCAGCAACTGCTCAGTGACGTTTTGTTGCCACCACGCCACCGTTTGGGGATGGGTGAAATCCAGATGCGAGCCTTCATCATCCCAGAATACGGAACGCTCAGGCCGATCCTGTTCCGAATCGCGGATAAACAGCCCCTGATCCGCCACTTCTTTATAACGTGGATGATCCTGTAACAGGCAGGGCTTGATGTTGGCCGCCAGCTTCATCCCGGCCTGATGGAAAGCAGCGCACATGGCATTGGGATTCGGCACCTTGTCATAGTTCCAGTTGAACACGTAGCGCTTGTTATTGATGGAGGTGTAGCCCGACGACAGTTGAAACGAATCGCAGGGAATCTCATGCTCGCGGCACAGTTGAATAAAGGACAGGAGCTGTTGCTGCGCATCAGGCGCATCCGTGTAGTGCATGGTGGAGCCGCTGTAGCCCAGGCTCCACTTCGGTTGAAAGAGCGTCCGGCCGGTAAGGCGAACAAATGCCTTGGTCACCTCCAGCAGCGTCGGGCCCAGCATCATGTAGTAATCCAGATCGCCCGCCTCTGCGCGGTAACGGCGATAAGGCAGATGATAATTATCTAACTCATTCCCCAGGTCCAGCCAGCTGCTGGTGAGGTTATCGTAAAACAGCCCGAAGCTGACGCCGTCACGCTGGGTCAGCGTGAAAGGAATATGTTTGTAGAGCGGATCGGTACTGGCAGCGTTATAGCCCATCGCATCCAGATTGCGCATTTCGAAACGGCGATTGACCCGGTTGAGATCGCCGCTCTTTTCACCCAGGCCGTAAACCCGGTCCTGCGGCTGACGACGCTGATAATGTTCCACGCCATCGCCATGCATGTTCAGCAGGTAAGCCCCGGTATGGCGATCGACCGCCAGCGGCTGCCAGTCGGTGCCGTCAAAATGTTCCCAACTGAGGCAAAGGGGATAATGCACGGTAACCCGCAGTCGATCCGTGGCCAGACGGATTTGTTGCGCCTCCTGTTGCAGGGTAAAGGCGGGCAGCGTAAAACCTTCCAGCGATTCGCGGTCGCGCCCCTCCCAGGGCACATCCTCCTGCGGGGCAATGCTCCAGGTGCGGTTCAGCGCCAGTTCCCCGTCGCGTTTCAGCAGCACGCGCATCAGGCCGTTTTCTAATACGTAAATCCGTAAAAAGTGACGCTGCTCGACTTTCAGTTCGACAAAATGCGGCGTTTGTTGATGTAGCGTCCATGTCTTAAGTGTTTTCATGAGATTACCCTCACTGTTTAGCAGTACGTTGGCGGCGTTCGGCAATAAACATCACCAGAAAAACCGCGCCAATCAGATCAAAAAAGCCCATGGCAATAAACAAGGGATTGAAGCCAATGGTGTCGGCGGTAACGCCGATAATCAGTGAAAAAATAAAGCTGGCTATCCAGGCGCAGGACCCGCGCATGCCGTTGACCGTCGCCATCTGGCGGCGATCAAAACGCTCAACCACCAGCGCGCTCAACATGCAGGAAATCACCTGGTGGCCGAAACCGCCGATGGAGATCAGGGCAATGGCAAGATAGGGATCTTTAACCAGCGTCATCAGTGCCAGCGAGATCATCAGCGCGGCCCCGGTGACGGAACTGGCGACGATGGAGTTCACGCGGGAGCAGCCAAACCAGCGCACGTAGAGTTTTGTCAGGTAACCGCTGGCGACGCTGCCGAAGTCAGCGGCCAGGAACGGCAGCCAGGCGAACATCACGATCTGCTTCAGATCCATGCCGCGTTCATTGGCCAGGTAGAGCGGCACCCAGAAGCTCAGGACCGCCCAGGCGGGCTCGGCTAAAAAAGCCGGAATAGCGATTCCGTAAAACTTCTTCTCTTTCCCAATCACTTTCATCGCAGTGAAAAACGGCAGCTTTTCGCCGATGACTTCGTTGTCCTGGGTAATAAACGCCCGCTCCTCATCCGAGAGGCGCGGATGGCGTTCAGGCGAGTGATAGCCCCACCACCAGAGCGCCACCCAGATCAAACCCAGCCCGCCGGTGAGCAGGAATGCGCCCTGCCAGCCAAACGAGATATGCGCGATATAAATAATGGGCGGAGCCAGCATCGCGCCGACGGAAAAGCCAACGCCCGCCCAGCCTGCCGCTACCGGCCGCTCCTTTTTCGGAAACCACTCCCCGATGGCCTTGGCATTCGCGGGCGTGGCTGCCGCCTCTGATGCGCCCATCACAAAACGTAACAGCGCCAGATGCAGCCAGCTTCCTGCCCCGGCGTGCAGCAGACAGGTGACAGACCAGATAACGGCGCAGATCAAAAAGCCCACTTTCAGACCGATAACATCAATTAACCAGCCGCACACAGGCTGAAACAGCGTATAGGCCAGTTGGAAAGCCGCCACGACCCAGGAATACTGCTCCGTGGTCATATTCAGGGTGCTTTTCAGTTCCGGTGCCAGAATCCCCAGGGAGTTACGGGTGATGTAATTCACCGTGACGCCCAGCAGGAACATGCCCAGCATCCACCAGCGCAAATTTTTAATCATCCGCAGCGGGCGCGACGACGCGTGAGTGCGGGTGGTCGAGTCGAGACTCATGATGAAACTCCTGTAGCCAGTGATTGACGCGTTGCCGCGCAGCGAGCCTGTTTATCTGATCCGACCTTAAAAAAGCCGAAAACGTGGGTACAGCCCATTTTTTGCAACCCTTTTCATGGCACTATCGGGAAATAACAAAAATGCCCTTGCAGACCAGCAGGGACACGATTCAGCACCTTATGAAAATTTTTTCATTTGCAGATTTGAGGGCGATCACAGAATGAAGCAAAGCTTAAAAGTGAGCGAAATTGCTGCCCTGAGCGGCGTGTCGATCAGCACGGTTTCGCGCGTCCTTGCCGGGAAAGCCAATATTCGCGCCGCCACGCGTGACAAAGTGTTACGCATCGCCCAACAGCAAGGCGTACTGGATAATCTTCAGCATGGTCGGCTGTTGCTTAATGACCTGATGGTATTTGCGCCACCGCGGGCATTCGATATCCGCACGGATATCTTTTATTACAAGGTGATCCAGGGGATCAGCGAAGCCGTTAAACCGCACGATGTGCGGTTGCGCTACTGCCCGCTGGAAGAAGTGGAAAGTGATGCCGCGCTGTTTATCGACAAGATGCAGCAGACGGAAGCCGCGCTGTTGATCGGTATCGACGATGAACACATTCATCAGTTGGCGGCCGAAATGAACAAACCCTGCGTGCTGATCAACGCCCGCGACCGCCGAATGCGCCTGCCCTCGGTGTCGCCGGATCATCAGCTTATTGGCGAGTTTTCCGCGCGCTATCTGTTTGAACAGGGCCATCGGCAAATTCTGTCGCTGCACTGCCTTCGGCGTTACACCATGGAGCAGCGGCTTCAGGGTGTACGCGATGCCTGGCATGCCATGAATCTGCGCTTCGACAGCCGCCAGCACCTGATTACGCTCAACAGTTTTAGCAGCAGCGAAGCCAGCGCCTGTCTGGGCGACTATTTGCGTCGCTGCCCGCAGGCGCAGCGCCCTACGGCGATTCTGGCGAGTGGCGATTATATTGCCGCCGGAACGGTGCAGGCGTTACAGCAAGCGGGCCTGCGGGTGCCGGAAGATGTGTCCGTGATGAGCATGGATGGTTTCAACCTGGCCACCGTGCAGGAGATCCCGTTAACCTCGGTTCAGGTTCCGCGAGACGAGCTGGGCGAGGCCGCCGTCAAAATGCTTCAGGCGCTGCGTTTAGATCCAAACCTGCCGCCCGGTAATCTGCTGCTGAACGGCAAGCTGGTGGTACGCGACTCGGTACGCCGCATCCGGGATAATCCGGGTCATGCGCCGGTGCAGCAGCACGGGCTTTACAGCTAATGCGATCAGGCAAAGCTTTCCCAGCGGGATGACAGCGTAAAGTGACGCTGCCAGCTGAGCGTGGCAGACGCTCGGGCGATTAACTGCTGGCACAATGCCGGCTCGACAAAAGCGGGAATGACCTGTTCCGCTCCGCTGTGTTTGATCAACGCCAGTTGATCGTCCAGCGGGGGATGGACATTCCAGGGCAACCACTGCGCTGAGCCGTTTTGTAGCATCGCGAAGGCCCGCGTGCCGCGAGCGACATGACTGCTAAAAATCAGGTTGAACTCGGGTCGCTGGCTCAGCAAGGCGGCCAGGCCGCTGTCCGCCACCGCATCGGCCGCGACGATAACGCTGTCAGGTCGCCATTGCGCAGGCGTCGGCTCACGCAGCAACGGCAGCAACGCCAGCGCCGTGGCGGCCGGCAGCGCATTTTGCGCCAGCAGCTGTGACACGTCTTCCCGCACCTGCGGGCACAGCACCACCGGTAATCCTTTTGCTCGTAGCCGCAGTGCCATCTCCGGGCCTCTGCCGTGCAACGGCGCCGTGACCACCGCCCCGTGGCGGGCAGCCTGTACCAGCGCGTCAACCTGCTGATTAAGTCGCTGATGACGGTCGCCGTAAGAGGCATCGGTAATCAACCAGCGCGCCCGTGGTGGTCGGTCAAAAGGCAGCAGCAGTGATTCGCGACTCCAGTCGCCCATATAGGTGATGCCGCCCGCGACCGCCAGGTGAAACCAGACGGATCCCGGTGAGTGGCCGCTCCGGCCGGTAAACAGATTAAGCGGGCCAACCGCGCACTGCCCGCGTAAGGGCAATGCGTGCCGCGATCGCCCAGGTACTGGGCACTCTCCCAACTGCTGCCAGGTCAGCTCCGTGGCGTAAACCGGCGGCGATCCCAACGCCTGCCAGCTGTCGAGTGCACCTGTATGGTCTCCATGAGAATGGGTCAGACAGATGGCATCGACGTGCCCCGTGACCGTTAAATCCGGCCTTACGCCGGGCTCCGGCCCCGCGCCCAGATCCCACAACAGGCGGTATCCCTGAATCTCAAGCAGGAAAGCGGCGGGCAACTTTCCCCCCACGCCGCTCACCACGGTCAGGCTTGCCATGGCAATACTCCCTGCGGCAAAGCGCGCGTCAGGCGCGTCGCCAGCAACATCAAGGTCAGAACAACCAGAATCATCAGGCATCCTACGGCGGCAGCCAGCGGTGCAGAGCCGCCCTCATCAAGAAAGATAATGGTTGGCCCAAGGGTTTGCGTATCGGAGGTCACCAGCAGCACCGAGACCTGAATTTCGTTCAGCGCGGTCAGAAAGACCAACAGGCTTCCCGCCAGCGCAGACGGCGCCGCCAGCGGCAGTAAAATATCGCCCATGCGGCGCAGAAACCCCGCTCCACACAGACGCGCGGCCTCATCCAGCGAGGGGTCAATTTGTGCGAAGCCCGCCAGCGTGGGGCGCAAGACTAAGGCCAGGAAGTTGGACAGATAGGCGGCGAGAATGATCCAGACCGTGCCGTAAATCGAGACCGCCAGCAGAGGAAGCGGCGGCAGAAAAAACAGGATTGCCGCCACACCTGTCACGATACCGGGCAGCGCATAAGTCAGCTCGCTGGCAAACCACAGGCCGCGCACCAGTCGCGTGCGTCGCCAGCTCAGGAAGAAAGCCAGAAACAGCGCCATGACCGTGAGCATCAGCGTCGCCAGCGAGGTGAGCCACAGGCTGGTCGCGAAAGCATGGCGTATTGCGGGATAGCCCCACAGCGCCTGATAAAAGTTTTCCAGCGTCAGGGTCTGCCACGTCAAGGCCTGACCAAAGCCGCGCGTCAGCGCACTGGTCAGCAGCGCGCTGACCGGCATGATGAGCGTAGCCGCCATCCACAGCCAGGCCATCACCTCCGTGGGCAGCCGCGCGCCGTTAAGCGGTTGCTGAAACGGGCGCGGCGAGCCACTCACGCGAACATCACGCCGTCCACCCAGCCAGCCGCTCAGCATCATGCCGGTTAAGGTGATCAGCGCAATCAGCAAAGAATAGACGGCCGTATCCGGCAGCGCACCGGGGCCAATGGCGTTAAGTTGCTGATAGACCAGCGTAATTAAGGTCGGCAGGCGTGCCGGAATGCCCAGCATCGCCTGAATACCAAAATTACCCACGCTTGCCACAAATGCCAGCGCTGCGCCCGCGAAGATGGCGGGACGCGCCAGCGGTAAAATAATGGTGCGCAGGATTTGCCCGTGCGAAGCCCCGCTAATCTGCGCGGCTTCCACCAGTTCTGCCGGCAAACGGCGAAGCCCGGCACGCACCGTCAGGAACACCAGTGGCGCATTGTGCAGGCCCAGCAGCAGCACGATGCCGCCCCATGAATAGAGCGGTTGTTCACCCGGCGCGAACCAGGGTAAACCCAGCAGCTGAAACAGCGATGCCAGCAGGCTGCCTGGCGCCAGCGCCTGCAGCCAGGCAAGTGCCGTCACCTGTGGCGGAATCATCAGGGGTAAGATAAAGGCGAAGACCCAGGCTGCTTTAGCGCGCATATCGCTCAGCGCCACCAGCCAGGCGGCGAGCGTGCCAAGCAACAGCGACAACAGGGTGGCGCTCAGCCCGATGCTTAAGGTCGTTAACGTGGCGCTGAGTACCCGGCGGCTGATCAACAGCTGCGTCAGCCGTGTCAAATCCGGTACGCCCTGCGGGGCTATCGCTGTCCAGATCAGCCGGGTAAAAGGCGCCACGGACAGCAGCCCGATCGTCAGCACCAGCAGCCCTAGCACCCAGGGTTCAGCGCGAAAACGCCAGCGCGTGCGATGCACCCGGCGAGGCTGACAGTCGTTACTCAGCACGCTCATTCTCAGCCACCGAACAGCGCGGTAAACTGTTCCCGCACCTGCGCATCATCGGCCACCGCCTTCTCCACGTCCGGGGTCAGCAGTTTGATCTGGTCTACCGGAACAAAGCCTTCAGGCGCGGCAATGCGGTCATCGACCGGCCGGTTACCCTGCTGAACCACCAGTTTCTGTCCCGGCTCTGACAGCAGAAAATCCACAAAGGCTTTCGCGGCAGGCAGGTTATGCACCGATTTCATAATGGCGACGGGTTCCGTGACGTAAGACACGCCCTCTTCGGGATAGACCAGGTCGATGGGCGATCCCTGCTTTTTAGCCCGGATAATGTCGGCATCGGTAATCACACCATATTTATCCAGTCCACTCGCTACGGCTTTTAACGCAGGTCCGTTACCGCCCTGCGGCGCGATGCCCAGCGCCGCCAGCTGTTTATAGAAGTTCCAGCCGATGTCAGGCGTCGTGATATCCGTGTGCAGCTTATACAAGGCAGCCCCGGAGTAAAGCGGACTGGGCATGGCAATTTGCCCTTTGTTGTCCGCGTTTAGCAGGGCTTTCCAGCTGTTAACGGGTTTAGCGCGCTGCGTGTTGTAGGCAATCACGGTGGCGATAATTTTGGTGCCAAAAAAGGTTTTATCCCGGTCATAAAAGGCGGGTTTCAGGTGATCGACGGGCGCATCCTGATACGCATAGAGCTGCTTCTCTTTCTTCAGTGCGCCAAGGTTGATGGCGTCGGCAACCAACAGCACGTCGGGCTTCACCTTGCCGCTCATCATTTCCGTGTGCAGCACGTTCATTAACTGCGTGGTGCCGTTGCGCGTCCATTCCACCTGAATACCGGGATAGGCCGCTTTGAACGCGTCCATGGTTTGCTGCGCAATTTCCGGTGCCTGCGAGGTGTAGACCACCAGCGTGCCGGCAGGCTTGTCTGCCGCCAGCGCCAGCGTGGGGCCTGCCAGCGCAGCCGTGAAGAGCAGAGATGTAACCGAGGTAAGCATGAGTTTTTTCATACTGTCTGAAGTCCTTTATGCGGGAAGAATCCAGCCGTCAGTCACGGCAATATTTACGGTGTCGTTAACCCTGAGAGCAGAGACATCGTCAAGGGCCAGCGTGATGGAAACCTCAGGCTCTGCCTGTGGAGACAGATGGATGTCGTAATGGCCGCCGCGGTAAATCAGGCGTTCAACCCTGGCGGTGAAATGGCCGGTTTCGTCAGCCGCCAGGCGGAAACTGGCCCGATGAAAGCTGGCTTTACCCTGCGGCAAGGCTGTCTGATGCGCGGCACAGCGCAACCGCATCCGTGTACCAAACAGCATCACCGATGCCTGCCCCTGGCCTGTCGGTTCAATCTCTTTTACCGGCAGCACGCGCCCCTCATCAATAAAGGTGGCGACCATCTCATTAGCGGGCTCACGCCACAGGGTTTGTGGTGAAGCAAACTGCATGACCTGCCCCGCATTCAGCACCACAACGCGATCGGCGAGCGCCATCGCTTCGCGCTGATCGTGGGTGATATAAATTAAGGTGGCCCCGCTGTGACGGTGAAAACGGCGAAACTCCTCTTCCATGGCGGCACGCAAATGCACGTCAAGGTTAGCCAGAGGTTCGTCAAGCAGGACCAGCCGGGGCTTTGCCACCAGGCAGCGGGCCAGGGCTACGCGTTGACGCTGACCGCCGGACAGATCGGCCGGGCGGCGATCGGCAAAGGCCAGCAGGTCGACCAGCGCCAGGGCCTGCCGGATACGTTCTTCCCGATCGGCACGGTTTACGCCGCTGACTTTCAGGCTATAGCCTACGTTTTCAGCCACCGTCATATGCGGCCACAGCGCGTAGTTTTGAAACACCACGCCAAGATCGCGGTTTTCGGGAGGCAGATGAAAATCCGGGGAGGCAAACAACGTGTCGTCCACCCAGATCTCGCCGCGATCCAGCGTTTCAAATCCGGCGATTAACCTGAGTAAGGTCGTTTTGCCGCAGCCGGAGGGGCCCAGCACGGCGATAAACTCACCCTGCTGGATCTCCAGCGAAACCGCCTCAAGGACCGGCTGCGCCGCGAAGGCTTTATTCAGCCCGGAGAGTGAAATTGCGGCCATGTTGATGTCGCCTTTGCCGTGTACGTTTTGTGCAAGACGTTACGACAGTTTGATGACAGGACCGTGACACCGGGCTACTTCGGCAGATGGACCGCCACGTAGCGCTCGTAGCGCGATGGCTTGATTTTGGTTAAATCCGCCAGAACCAGCCCATCAATACAGTTGTTAAAGTCCGGGTCGCTGCCGAAATCAATAAACTGCACCCCGCCTGGCTCATAGACTTCGCAATACTGTTTGTAGAGCGTGGGGATGGCGACGCCGAGGTTACTGAGCAGCTGCTTCAGCCGCTGAAGATCCTCTTTGTAATCATTGCCGCTAAACTGGGCCAGTACGGCAGGCAGAGAGGCCGGATAAGGACAGCGCGAGGTCGCCAGCGGAAAGTCCGTTGGGAAATAGATCCGATAGAACGCGACCAGCAAATCGCGCGCCGCCAGCGGCATAGTGCCAGAGATGGAAACCGGTCCGAACAGATAGCGCACCTCGGGATATCTGGCCACGTAAGCCCCGATGCCAAGCCAGAGATAGTCCAGCCCGCGTTTACCCCAGTAGGCGGGCTGAATAAAGCTGCGGCCCAGTTCAATGCCCTGACGAAGAATAGGGATCATGCGTTCGTCGTAATGGAACAGGCTGTGACTATAGAGGCCTTCCATGCCGCGTCGTTCCAGCTGTTCGCCACCGGGGATAAACCGGTAAGCCCCGACGATTTCCAGCTCTGCGTCGTCCCACAGAATCAGGTGATAGTAGTCATCATCGTAGCTGTCGAGATCCCGTCGGCGACCGCTGCCCTCACCGACGGCACGAAAGGCAATCTCACGCAGTCGTCCCAGTTCACGCAGTATCGGCACCCAGGTCGCCCCGTTACGCCGCCACAGATAGATCTTCTTGCCGTCAGGCGTATTGCCCAGCAACTCGCTTTGCAGCAGAGCCTTTTTCAGTTCGGCACGATCTTCCGCCAGGGCGATGGCGGATTCTGTCTGGAAGAGCCCTTTTTTGCCCTGCCCCAGGCGGTAAACATGTTTTCGCACGCGCTTTGCCAGCTCTTTGCCGGGCGTATGGCCATCGTGCCAGTGCGCGAAGGGGATCTGCGCGCCGATACGCAGTTTGATGCGCATCCCGCGTTGTTTAAACATTTCACGCACCAGCATCAGCATCGCCACGGACGGTGCGACTTTCGCGGTGGCATAGAACAGTGAGCTGTTTCGACCTTCGACATGCACCGGTACCAGCGGTGCGCGCGCTTTCGCGGCCAGGCGCAGAAAGCTGTGATGCCATTCGCGATCGCGCACGCCGGCGCTGGTCAGGCGGGACACTTCGCCCGCCGGGAAGATAATCAGGACGCCCTGATTGCTCAGGTGCTGTTGCATGTGCTGCAGCTGCTGGCGGTTGGTGCGGTTACCGATATTGTCGACGGGTAACATCAGGCTGTTGAGCGGTTCCAGCAGCATAATTAGCCGGTTCGCCACGATTTTCACGTCGCGGCGAACCTGAGATATCGCATGCAGTAACGCCATGCCGTCGATGGTACCCAGTGGATGGTTCGCCACGATCACCACCGGTCCGTGCGATGGGATCTGCTCCAGATCGCGCTCGCTAAGTTCGCAACGAACGTCAAGATGTTCCAGTACCTGCTCGACCATATCCAGCCCTTTCAGGTGGGGATAGCGCGCGGCAAAGCGCTGGAATTCATCTTCACGTAGAATCCACTTCAATATCCGTTTCTGCCAGTTGGCAGGACGCTGGTTCGGCCAGAAACGTTCAATGACCTGATCGACTGAAAACATAGTTAACTTTCGTGCCTGTCCCGGAGATACAGCGAAAGTAAGTCGCATTGTTTGCACTTTTATGAATTACGGCAGGTCGGCAGGCAAATTTGTTGGCGCGGTCAGCGGCACATGAGCGCCTAAACAGGTTTTCATCAGGAAAAACAGCAGGATAAGACAGGATATTTCGCCGGCTCGGCGCGGCGCCGGGATATGAAAAATCTTAATACTGGTTGCTATAAAGGCGCTAACGTCTCCTGGCCGCCTCTCAGCAGGAGGCAGCGGGGCCGGTTGCCGCTGCCAAACCTCTGCAGCCACGTCTTCATCCCTTTTGGGCAGCCGGTCCCTGTGCGCGCTACGGGTTGTGCATCATGGCGGCAACCGGGGTCCAGATCTCGGTCATCGCGCCCGCTTTACCCGTAAAGGGATCCCGTTTTGGCAACGGGACTTTTTTCACTTTTTCCTGGGACAGTTTGAGCTGGCCGATTTCATCGCGCAGAATTTCAGGCTTCAGCCCTTCAGGATAGGCACCTACCGCCAGGAAATCTTCGCTGGCGGAAACCTGTCGATGCCCGACACCCGCAGGGATCAGCACGGCATCCCCTGCCCGCAGGGTAATCATGCGGCCACTGTCGCCCCCAAACAGCACTTCCGCCCAGCCTTCAGCGACGCCAAGAAGCTCATGCGTATTAGGATGGTAGTGCATATAGGGAAACAACTGATCGCGCCAGTCAGGCGGCCAGCCATTTTTTTCAAAGGTTTCCTCGAACCAGGTGGCGATATTCTCTTCGTCCTCCGGCACCACGCGTGGCCAGATAATGAGCGGCAGCGGATTGTTTGGTACACCGGCAGACGGGCTGGCGAACATTAAATGTTGTGGGTTATTTGATGCCCCAGCTGAAAATGTGCCTGCTGCGAAAGACATCAGCAACATCAGACTGGAAGTTTGGGCAGTCATACAATGTCTCCTTTTTTTCTTTAGTGTGACAAAGGTCGCAGGGTTGGAATGTGCGCTATACATCACAATTTACATAATCACTCTAACTCGCTAACCAAAGCCAAATTAGTTGTTAACAATATCTCCTTAACCCGCTAAGTCTTTTTTATCTGGTAGGATTAATCTGTAAACGGTGCGGCGGCCACCGTTGCCCGCTGAACCGCCCGCTTTTTTGCCGCCGTCAGCGCGAAGATGAAGACCAATACCGCCAGAAAATGACGGGCCGATGACACAGCCCCGATCTGCTGCGCGGGCTGTTGCAAGGAAATAAAAAAACCCGCCAGAGCTGACGGGTCGGTGCACGTTCATGGGCCTTAACGGAAGCGCCTGGCTGGCTCGTTTTACTCAGTAAATAATCCCGGGTGGATTAACCATCGAATGGGTAATCGCCTCATCCTGCTCGCCCCAGCGTTGTAACACCTGGCGATACTGCCCGCCGGCAATAGTGCCATCCAGCGCGGTTTGCAGCGCCGCGGCCAGGCCATTGCCTTTTTTCGTGGTCACCGCTACCCAGGCGCGGTAGGGCCCCTCGCCGACTAATTTCGTCTGGCCGCGTGACGCCACCTTCCAGGCCGCCACGGCGTGCGGACCAAACATCGCATCTGCCCGCCCTGAAAGCAGATACAGCGTGGCCGAGGCATCGTCGGTCAGGTAAATCGGCGTGACCGGTGGCAATCCTTTCGCCCGGTTCTGTGCGTCCCAACTGAGTAAAATACGTTCCTGATTGGTGCCGGAGGCCACGATGATGCGTTTGCCCGCCACGTCTGGCGGAGAAGTTATCGCGCTGATCGGACTGTCCGCCTTGACGGCAAAGGCGTGGTTATCGGCCCGATAGGTCGCAAAATCAAACTTCTTTTTCCGCTCTTCGGTCACCGCGATATTAAACATGGCCACGTCATAGCGCCCGGCACTGATCCCCAGCGGCCAGTCCTCCCAGGAAGCCGGTACCAGTTTAAGTTTCAGCCCGAGGCTGTCCGCCAGCAGGCGGGCAATATCCGGATCGCTGCCAATGCGGGTCACGTTATCCGCCGCCAGCAGCGCCAGCGGCGGTGAGTGAGTGGCTGAAGTCGCTACCGTTAACGTGCCGGGCTCAACAAAATGAAAATCCGCCGGAATTTTTTTAACCGCCTCAGGGTTCACCGGCGCGTGAATCGGCTGTTCATTTCGGGCGACATCCGGTTTTTCCTCGGCAAAAACCGCGCCGCTCACCAGCAGCGCGCACAGCGTCACACAGGCATATCTCATTCTGGCCCCTTAGAGTACGCGCGCCAGAAAGCGGCGCGTTCTCTCATGTCGTGGGTGGTTTAACACCTGGCTACTGCTGCCCTGCTCGACAATTTTTCCGTCCACCATAAACACCACGTTGTCAGCTACCTCGCGGGCAAATCCCACTTCGTGTGTCACGATGACCAGCGTGGTGCCCGATCGGGCCAGCTTTTTAATCACGTCCAGCACTTCGCCGACCAGTTCCGGATCCAGCGCCGAGGTTGGCTCATCAAACAGCATCACCCGGGGTTGCAGCATCAAAGCCCGGGCAATGGCAATGCGCTGCTGCTGCCCGCCAGAGAGATGCCGGGGCCACGCATCGGCCTTATGACGCAGGCCGACGATATCCAGTAGCTCACCGGCACGGATTATCGCTTCACGCTTCGAGAGCTGACGGTGCGCGATGGGCGCTTCGATTAAATTTTGCAGTACCGTAAGATGGGGAAACAGATTGAAGTTCTGAAAGACATAGCCCACGTTAATGCGCTGACGCAGAATCGCCCGCTCCTTCAGCTCATATAGCCTGTCACCCCGACGCTGATAACCAATGTAATCGCCGTCAATCTGGATAAACCCTTCATCCACGCGTTCCAGGTGGTTAATGGTGCGCAGCAGCGTCGATTTTCCCGATCCTGATGGCCCCAGAATCACCGTAACGGAACCGGGTGCCAGATCCAGCGAGACGTTGTCCAGCGCCTTGAGCCTGCCGAAACGTTTGCTGACGCCGGTAATGCTGATGGCTCCGGTGGTAGGGGATAAATGGTAATCAATGGCTTCGGACATGGCCGATCTCCTCAACAGGATTAAGCGGTGCGACGCGAGTGCGCCATTGTCGCCAGCGCGACGGTTGGGGTTCACGGCTGACGCTGCGAGCCAGCCAGCGCTCAACGCTGTGCTGAATCACTGACAGGACGGTGGTGATAATCAGATACCAGGCCGCGCCGACCATCAGTAACGGGATCACTTCCTGGTTGCGGTTGTAGATCATCTGGATGGTGTAAAACAGTTCCGGCATCGCCAGCACATAGACCATCGCCGTGCCCTTCGCGAGGCTGATAATCTCGTTAAATGCCGTCGGAATAATGGCGCGTAACGCCTGAGGCAGAATGATGCGAAAGGTGCGACGCGACGCGGACAGCCCGAGGGCGGAAGCCGCTTCCACCTGACCGTGATCGACACCCAGAAAGCCGCCGCGAATGATCTCTGCACTGTAGGCTGCCTGTACCAGCGTCAGACCAATCACCGCCGCGGGAAACTGGCCCAGCACATTGATGGTCTGAAAATGGCCCCATGACAGCGAGGTAAAAGGCACGCCAAGAGAGAGCGTGTCGTAGAGATAGGAGAAGTTGTAGAGAATGATCAGCACCACGATCAGCGGCAGCGATCGAAACAGCCAGATGTATCCCCATGCCAGGCTGCTTAACAGCCAGGACGACGAGAGCCGCGCCAGCGCCAGTACGCCACCGAACAGCAGGCTGAACACCGTGCCCAGCAGGGTCAACAGCAGCGTTTGCCCCAGGCCATGTAAAATTACCGGATCAAAGAACCAGCGGGCAAACACGCCCCATTCCCAGCGTGGATTAAACGCTACCGACTGCACCACGCCCGCCAGGATAAACAGCGCTACCACGGCGCCCAGGATGCGGGCGGGATAGCGGGCAGGCACCACATGAAGTTGTTGTTGATGACGCATGCTCGCTCCTTAACTTGCCTGCGCAACGCTGTGCACGTCGATGACTTTGATGAAGCGTAAGCGTCCATCGTGCGGTGGCTGTCCGAAACGCTCCAGATCGCCACTCAGATCGAACTGCGGCTCATAGCCGTGGCCGGTATATAAGCGCACCGCCTCGGGCTGGCGGAAACCGGTGGTCAGAAACAGGCGCTGATAACCGGCGCGCAGCGCCCGTCGCTCCAGCTCTTTTAGCACCACCAGCGCCAGCCCCTGACGGCGCAGGTCGCCACGCGTCCAGATGCGCTTCAGCTCTGCCGTGTGCGCGTCGTAAGGTTTATACGCGCCCATGGCGATAATCTCGCCGTCGCGCTCCAGCACAATAAATAAGCCGTGCGGCGGCAGATACCATTCGGCCTGCTCCTGTTCCTGATGGCGGCTGAAATAATCGCCATAGCGGGCCGCATATTCACCGAATAAACCGGTCAGGATGGGCACCAGCTCCGGCGCATCCGGTGACAGCTCGCGGAATTGCAGTTCACTCATCATGCGCTCCTTAGTCACCCAGACCCGGTGGATTAATCTCGGAATGGTCGATGCGTTCAACGCCCTCGCCCCAGCGATCCAGCACCTTCTGATAGTCACCATTTTGAATGACGCCGTTCAGGGCGGTGCTGATCGGTTCAGCTAACCCACTGCCTTTTTTTACCGTGACGGCAATGTGCGCGGCTTTCGGCCAGCCCCCATCAACGCTGCCGACCAGGCGGGTTTTGCCGTTGAGCGCGGCTTTCCAGGCACCGATCACGTTAGGGCCAAAGTACGCATCCGCTCGTCCGGCCTGCAGCGCCAGCGTCTGGGCGGCGTCATCTTTGGTGTAAATCGGCGTGAAAGGCTTAAGGCCCCTGGCCTGATTTTCTTTATCCCAGGCGAGTAAAATCGCCTCCTGATTGGTTCCAGAACCCACAATGATGCGCAGTCCGGCAATATCCTCGGCTTTAGTCAGCGACTGGATTGGGCTGCTGGTTTTGACGTAAAACCCCAGCGAGTCTTTACGGTAGGTCGCAAAATCAAACTTCTCTTTGCGCGCCTTCGTCACGGTGATGTTGGTAATGGCGGCATCATATTTTCCCGAGGCCACGCCGAGCGGCCAGTCTTCCCAGGAGGCCGGCACCACGTTGAGCCTCAGCCCCAGGCTGTCGGCCACCAGCCTGGCGATATCGACTTCGCTACCCAGCAGCGTTTTATTGTCATCCGAAAAAACAGTGAGCGGCGGGGAATTCAACGCCGCTACCGCCACGGTCAACGCGCCCGGTACGGCAAAATGATAGTTGGCGGGCAGCTGCGCCACCGCGCTGGCATTTTTCGGCGTGTGGATCGGGGCTTTGTTGGCCTCAAGACTGACGCGCTGGCCATTTACGGCGACACTGGTGCTTTCCGCCAGGCTGCCACCGCTGACGCTAAGCATCAGCAAGGCGATAAAACTCGTTTTATGCATAGCAAAGGCTCTTATTGTGAGGTGAATTGATTAACCGGCTGTGGCAAGGCAAAGCTGTCACGCAGCGTTCGGCCCGGGTAGTCACGTCGCGCTAACCCGCGCGCCTGCAAGACGGGCACCACCTGGTCAACAAAACGCTCAAAGGTATCAGGCGTACCGCCGTTGATGATGAAACCGTCTGCCGCCTGGCTTTCAAACCACAGTTGCAGGCCGTCGGCGACCAGCTCCGGTGTGCCATGAAACAGCGGACGTGGCGTGGCCGCTTCCAGCGCCGCCTGACGCAGCGTGTGCCCCTGCTCGCGGGCTTTGCGTTTAATCTCGTCGGTGGTACTGCGGAAACTGTTCTGGCCAATATCACCGAGATCGGGAAAAGGCGCATCGAGTGGATACTGTGAAAAATCGTGATGGTCGAAGAAGCGACCGAGATAGTTGAGCGCATCCTGGATGGAAACCAGCGCGGCGGTGGTTTGATATTGCTGCTCCACCTCCTCTGCATCTCTGCCGACAATCACGCTTACGCCCTGAAAAATATGCAGATCCTGTGGCTGACGGCCGTTTTTCACCAATTGCGCTTTAACATCCCGGTAAAAAGCCTGGGCTTCTTCTCGCGTTGGCTGATGCGTAAAAATGGCATCGGCATGACGCGCCGCCAGCTTTTTGCCGTCCTCCGAGGCACCTGCCTGAAAAATGACCGGTCGGCCCTGCGGCGTGCGGGAAATATTGAGCGGTCCCTGCACCTGAAAGAAGTCGCCGTGATGGTTAAGCGTGTGCAGCTTCGCGGGATCGAAAAACTGACCACTCTCTTTATTGCGAACAAAGGCATCCTGTTCCCATGAATCCCACAGCCCTTTCACCACCTGCAGATATTCGTCGGCAATACGGTAACGCAAGGCATGTTCAGGGTGCTGCTGGCGAGAAAAGTTCTTCGCCGACCCTTCCAGCGGAGAAGTGACCACGTTCCAGCCCGCACGTCCGCCGCTCAGGTGATCCAGGCTGGCGAACTGGCGCGCCACGGTAAAGGGCTCGCTATATGAGGTGGAGACGGTGCCTACCAGCCCCAGATGTTCGGTGACGCCAGCCAGAGCCGACAGCAGCGTTAAGGGTTCGAACCGGTTCAGAAAGTGGGGAATCGATTTTTCGTTGATAAATAAGCCGTCGGCGACAAACAGAAAATCCAGTTTGCCCTGCTCCGCTTTACGCGCGATTTTTTTCGCGTAGTCAAGGTTAATGCTGGCATCTGCCTGGGCTGCCGGGTGGCGCCAGGCCGACATGTTTCCAGAGGCGCCATGCAGAATGGTGCCCAGTCGAAGCTGTCTTGTGGTCATGATGTGCTCTCTTTTGTGCATCAGGATGCCAGGCAGCTGTCCGGGACAGCCACACAGGCACTTCAGGCGGTTGAAATCAATTCAGGGCGGGTTCACGACATCGGTCGTGAAGATGGTGCAATGCCTGCCGGGCGAGTTGCGCAAAATAGTGAGCGGCGGGCGCTATCGAAGCTTCGTCGGGGGTGAAACCGGCATGATGCAGGCCAAAGTCGCTGGCGCTGCCAATGCTGACAAACGCGCCCGGCACCTGCTGGAGGTAGAAGGCGAAATCTTCCCCACCCAGGTGTAGATCGGCAGTCTGAACCCGATAGCCTACCTGGCGAGCCACCTCACTGCTGAACTGCGCCCAGTCCGCGTCGTTAACCAGTACGGGCGGTCCGGCATGCCAGTGCAGACTGGCCTGAGCGCCATTCGCCAGGGCGATGTTCTCCACCAGCGTGCGAACACGTTTTTCCAGTTCCGCCCGCAGTTGCAGATCGTGGGTGCGGGCCGTACCGCCAAACTCCACCGTTTCCGGCAGCACGTTCCAGGTCTTGCCGCCGTCAACGCGGGTGATACTGAGCACCAGGCTATCGAGCGCATTAAAGCTGCGACTGGTCAGCGCCTGCAGTGCCTGAATGATCTGGCTGGCGACCACGATGGCATCAACGCCCTGCTCGGGATGCGCAGCGTGCGCGCCCTTACCTGTCACGTGGATAACAAACTTGTCGGCATTGGCATAAAACGCCCCACCACGCGTGGCGAAGGTCCCGCTCGGCAAGCCTGGCTCGTTATGCATGCCAAAAATGGCCTGTACCTGATCCAGCACGCCAGCCTGAATAAACTGCCTGGCACCGCACGCAATCTCTTCGGCTGGCTGAAATAAAATACGCACCCGTCCACGAAGCTGATGTTGCTGAGCCTGCAGTTCGAGCGCCGCCCCAAGCATCACGGCACTGTGTAAATCGTGGCCGCAGGCGTGCATGACTCCCGGCTGGCGAGAGTGAAAACTGACGCCGCTGGCCTCGTGGATAGGCAGCGCATCAATATCGGCACGCAGTGCAATCAGGTTTTCACCGCTGCCGATTTCCGCGACCACGCCGGTTTCCAGTGGATAATCCAGCAAGCGAATGCCGGCATTCTGAAGCCACTGGCGTAACCGCGCGGTCGTCGCAAACTCCTGGCCGGAGAGTTCAGGCCAGGTATGTAATTCACGTCGCCATTCAATTAACTGTGCTTCGTTCAGACTCATGGTTTACCTCGGCTAACACATCGTGCTCAGGCGGCGACCCACTGATGGGTGGCCAGTAGCTCCAGCGATCGGTAACGCGCGCGGGGATCGGCAATCGGCGTGTCGATAACAAACTCGTCAATGCTAAAGTTGCGCTGCAGGGCCTCCAGTTGGGCGTGGACCTGTGAAGCGGTGCCTTTCAACAGGGACGGCGTACGAGGCTCAATCAGGTAGTCCGTAAAGCCGCCCTGACGAACATAACGCTCCGCCTGTTCCAGGCTGGCGACGTTCACGCCTGGCCCGTTTTTGACCTGCACGTGAAAATGCCTGAGATCGGCCACCAGCAGCTCGGCCTCGGCGGGCGAGTCAGCTACGACCACCTGCACCGCCACCAGCGCCCGTTTGCCCTGAGCCTGTTGTGAATAGGCCCGCAGAGATCGCGCCAGAAGCTGACGATCGCCGTTGATATGCGCGGCAAACACGAACTGCCAGCCCAGCCGGGCCGCCAGCCGTGCACTCTCTTCGCTCCCGCCTAACAGAAACCGCTGAGCCGGACGGGCCGGTAACGGCGTCGCGCGCACGGCTTCGTCATCGTCCCGCGGTCCTGTCTCAGGCTTCAGCCAGCTGTCCAGTTGCCTAAGCTGTTCGTCAAAACTGCCCTTTTCGTCCTGGTGGACCCCAAGCTGCAGTGCCCGAGTTGAAAGCGGCAGGCCGCCCGGTGCTTTACCGATGCCCAGATCGATCCTTCCCGGCGCCAGCGACGCCAGTAAATTAAAGTTTTCTGCCACTTTGTAGGGGCTGTAGTGCTGCAGCATCACCCCGCCAGAGCCGATACGAATATGTTGAGTTTGCGCCACCAGCCAGGCAATCAACACCTCAGGTGACGGGCTCGCCAGCTGCTCAATATTGTGGTGTTCAGCCAGCCAAAAGCGGTGATAGCCCCATTTTTCAGCCTGTTTCGCCAGCTGCAACGTGCGCTGGAGCGACGCCGCCGGTGTTTCACCTTCCGCTACGGGGGCTTTGTCTAACAGACTTAACTGATATGCCATTCACCTGTCCTCACTCATTTCCGTTATGGGCCAGTGTGGCGATGAGGATATATTTCGTAAAACAATAAATATGAGAATATGAAGTTAAAAAACGGCAATAGAATTTAAATAATAAAGTAATTAACCGAGGAGATTATTATTTCCGCGCGTAAAACATGATCGCGGAGAAGAGTAAAAAATCGCTCAATCACCATTTGCGTATTTTAACTAAGCTT
The DNA here is from genome assembly GCF_000710035.2 of Pantoea ananatis LMG 2665. GTDB lineage: Bacteria > Pseudomonadota > Gammaproteobacteria > Enterobacterales > Enterobacteriaceae > Pantoea > Pantoea ananatis. Next base: position 291,315 of record NZ_JMJJ01000006.1, read on the forward strand.
TGATTAATTCCTTATTTTATCCGCGAAAGATCTCGCCTGATGATGATTCATCAAACTCACGATCTCAAGGCAAGAAAAGCATGGCAAAATTCAGCATGTTATTACACCGTCTCTTTTCAGGTAAACAGGGTTCAGACTGCCAGCACAGCGCAGTAAAAGCGCAGACGGCGCGGGCGGGCTCAGCCTCTGACAGCGCGTTATCCCCCCGCCATCATGTGTCGCGAGATAATAATCAACCTGCCGGTGCGCCGGTTTTATTTACCCATGAAAACGCCCCGACGTTATTACGCGATTACCCCTGGCAACCGAATCATCTTTAATCACCCGTCAGCAGCCTCAGATAAGGCGTTGGCCTGTTTAAATAAGGAGACTCATGACGTCATTATTAACGGAACAGCTGGTGCAGTGGCGTCGGGAATTGCACCAGCATCCCGAACTCTCTCATCAGGAGTTTGCCACCACGGAACGTATTACACGCTGGTTAAAGCAGGGTGACATTCGTTTGCTGCCCCTGCCGTTGAAGACCGGCGTGGTGGCGGAAATCGGCCAGGGAGAACCGTTGATCGCCTTTCGCGCCGACATTGATGCCCTTCCCATCGATGAAGGGGTGAACGTACCCTGGCAATCCCAGCGGTCAGGCGTAATGCACGCCTGCGGGCACGATATTCATACCGCGGTGATGCTCGGCGTGGCACATCAGCTTAAGCAACGCGAAGCCACGCTGCCGGGCCGCGTGCGGCTTCTTTTTCAGCCCGCAGAAGAGACGTTTGAAGGGGCCAGCCAGCTGCTTGCCGCAGGCGCGCTGAACGGCGTAAAGGCCATCTTCGGCATGCATAACGCGCCCGATTTGCCGCTGGGCACGCTGCGAACCCGGCCAGGCGCGTTTTACGCCAACGTTGACCGCTTTACGATTCGGGTGCATGGCAAGGGCGCCCATGCCGCACGGCCTCAGGAGGGTATTGACGCTATCGTCATTGCAAGCCACATCGTCACCGCCCTACAGACGCTGCCTGCGCGGGTGTTTAGCGCTCTGGACACAGTCGTTTTGAGCGTCACGCGTTTTACGGCGGGGAACACCTGGAATGTCCTCCCGCAGCAGGTAGAGCTGGAAGGCACGGTCCGCACCCATAATGCAGCGCTACGTCAGCAGATACCTGAGCGTATGACCACGCTGATTCAGGGCCTCGCAGCAGGCTTCGGCGCGCGGGCAGAACTGGAGTGGATAGCAGGGCCGCCTGCCCTGATCAATACGCCAGAATGGGCAGAGGTTGCGCTGGACCAGGCCGCCCAAAGCGGCTATTGCGCGGAAGAGGCTGCAACGCCGCTGATGGGCGGGGAAGATTTTGCTTTTTATCTGCAGCAGGTACCGGGCGCCTTTGTGAATATCGGCAGTGCCAGCGCGTTTGGCCTGCATCATCCAGCTTTTAATCCCGATGAGGCACTGTTGCGGCCTGCTGTCGACTATTTCACCCAGTTGGCACCGCGCGCCCTGAACATCGTGGCGGCACAGTCCGTGCGTGAAAGCGAAACTGTTATATAAAAAATGGCGTCATCTGTGTCTGAACGGCTTGACTGTTATCTGTTCTAATTGCTATCAGTTGAAAGTGAGGGGAACGATGGACGCCATTAAACAGATCTTGATCGACGAAATTAATACGCTCAACCGTGAAGAACGCCGCGATAACCTGCCGCGTTTCAGCTTCTCTTTTTTGAAAAAGCATCCCGGGCTGTGGGCGGTGATGTACCTGTGCTACGGCCTGTGCGTGGCTCTGATTTTTTCCACTGAGATGCTGGGCTGGCCGGCGTTTTGGTTTGCCACCGCTTTTGTGCTGGTGATGAGCTTTCTGATGTTGCTGGACATCAATCCCAAATACCGCTTCGAAGATATCGATGCGCTGGACCTGCGGGTTTGCTACAACGGCGAATGGTATTACGTGCAGCCGGTGCCTGAACAGGCGGTCTCGCGCATTATGTCTTTACCAGATGCGCCAGAGCGCGTGAAAACAGGGATTGATCGTTTGCTGAAACAGAAAGGCGAAGTGGACTTTTACGACGTTTACTACCTGACATGGGGACATCGCCAGGCCGCGCAGGTTTAATCGCCGGCCATTTCCGCCATAATTTCACCCAGCGTAACGACTGCCGCCTCGGCCCGTGAATCCCAGGGCCAGGCGGTATTGAGCCGGAAACAGTGGCTGAACTGTTCACCTGCAGCAAACATCTGCCCCGGCGCAATACTGATGCCTTTCGCCAGCGCCCGCTGGTAAAGCTGCGTGGTGTTGATGCTGTCCGGCAGCGTGACCCATAAAAAATATCCCCCCGCCGCGTCACTTACCGTTGACTGCGCAGGCAGAACCTTTATCAGTGCCTGGCGGGCCAGCTGCTGGCGCTTGACCAGGCTTTGCCGCAGCCGTTTCAGATGATTATCGTAGCGGCGGGTTGCCAGAAAATCGGCCAGCGCCAGCTGCATCGGTGCGCTGGTAGAAAGCGTGCTCATCAGCTGCAGACGTTGAATGCGCTGTGCATGCTGACCTGCCGCCACCCAACCCACCCGAAATCCCGCCACCAGTGATTTTGAAAATGATCCACAGTGCAGCACGTTGCCCTCGCGGTCCCAGGCTTTGGCCGGCAGGGGCGGTGCGCGTTCGTCCCACAGCTCTGCGTACACATCGTCTTCAATAAGCGGCACCTGATGACGGGCCAGTAACGCCACCAGCTGCTGTTTACGCGCGGGCGTCAAGGTAACGCCTAACGGATTTTGCAGGGTCGTCATCAGCCAGCAGGCCTTCACCGGCCAGCGCTGAAGCGCATCCTCAAGCTGCTGTAAATCAATGCCGTTCTGGGCATCGCTCGGAATAGCCAGCGCCTTGAGCTTAAGCCGTTCAATCGCCTGGAGTGCGCCATAAAAGCTGGGCTGCTCAATCACGACATAGTCGCCGGGTTCGGTCAGGGACTGCAGACTGAGGTTCAGCGCCTCCAGCGCACCGCTGGTGATGACGATTTCATCGGGCGATAAGGTCATGCCCTGGCGGGCGTAGCGCTGGGCCAGCAGCTGGCGCAGCGTCGCATTGCCAGGCGGCAGGTTATGTAACGCATCGGTAGGCGTCAGCTGGTGGGAAACGTTCGCCAGCGAGCGCATAAGCTGGCGCTGGGGAAACAAAGCCGGATCGGGAAACGCTGAACCAAACGGCACGATGGCCGGATCGCGCGTGGCCTGCAGGATGTCGAAGACAAAGTCGTTGATATCTACCCGCTCGCTAATGGCCACGCTGAGCGGCGCGGCCGCCAGCGCCCGCGGCGCCACGTAATAGCCGGACTGCGGACGCGAGACGATCCATCCCTGACTTTCCAGCAATTCATAGGCATGCAGCACGGTCATCAGGCTCACCCCCTGCCGGGCGACCTGCTGGCGCAGCGAAGGCAGTCGGGTGCCTGGGGGCCAGATACCGGCTTCTATTTGCTGCTGAATGTCGTCCATTAATCGCTGATATTTCGCCACGGCATGTTGCTCCTGATGCTGAGGCGTCACTTTAGCATGTTGAACATCTGTAACAAAAAAAGCCGTGGCGCTAACACTCCAGTTCAGCGGGTTTGTCTGTTTCTGCGCGGGCAAACACGTCCATCTCTTCAATCCGCTCCGGTGGAAGGGGGCGACCGAGCAGATATCCCTGCAGAGTGTTGCAGCCAAGATCGGTAAGAAACGCCTGCTGTTCAGGCGTTTCGACGCCTTCGGCTACCACTTTTAAATGCAGTGACTGCGCCAGCGCAACGATCGCCGACACAATGGTGGCATCTTCTGACTGATGCTGAAGTTCGTTCACGAAGGCCCGATCGATTTTCAGCTCGCTGGCCGGCAGACGTTTGAGATACAGCAGGCTGGAATAGCCAGTACCAAAGTCATCGATCGACGCTTTGACGCCCAGTTCGGTGAGTTCGGTCAGAATGCGCACACTATCATCAGGATTGCGCATGGCCGTGGTTTCGGTCACCTCCAGCGTTAGCTGCGCGGCCGGAATATGGTGCAGCGCCAGCGCCTGCTTAACGGTATCGACCAGGTTACTCTGCTCAAACTGCATCGCCGACAGGTTTACCGCCACCGACCACTCAGGATGGCCCTGCAGGTGCCACTGGTGCAGTTGGCGGCAGGCCTCATTAATTACCCAGTTACCAATATTGACTATCATGCCGGTTTTTTCCGCCATCGGCAGAAAGCAGTCCGGCGACAGTAAGCCGTGCCTTGGATGCTGCCAGCGCAGCAGCGCCTCGAAGCCCAGAATCGGGCCATGCGGGGCACAGAATTTTGGCTGGTAATACAGGCGCAGCTCATCGTTATCCAGCGCATGCCACAGGTCGTTATTAAGCTGTAGCTGGCTCTGCGCCAGGATATTCATGGACGGCTGGAAGAAGGTGTAACCGTTTCGACCGTTGTTTTTAGTGTGATACATCGCAGCATCGGCATTAAACATTAGCTCGCGTTCATCCTCGCCATCGCCGGGATACACCACGATACCAATGCTTAACGACACCACCAGATCGTAACGGGAAATGGAGAACGGGCGATCGATGGCTTTCACCAGTTGATCGGCCACCGCTGCCGCATCGTTCGGTTCGGTAATTTCAATCAGCAGAACAAACTCATCGCCACCCAGCCGCGCCAGGGTGTAGTAGCCTTTCATCTGCTCACTCATCCTTTCCGTCACGCTGATCAGCAGACTGTCGCCAATATGGTGACCAAAAGCATCGTTTACCGCTTTAAACCCATCAAGATCCATGAACATCAGGGCAAACTGACTGCACTCCCGGTTGGCTTTGTTAATGGCCTGTTCAAGACGATCTTCCAACAGAATACGGTTGGGCAGTCGGGTCAGGTTATCGTGCAGCGCCAGCTGTGCCAGCTCACGATTGGCTTCCGCCAGCGAACTGGCCAGGATCGACGTTCGGGCCTGCATACGCGCATCCAGCATGGAAACCAGTAGCGTAATGCCGAGAATGGCAAGGGTCACCACGGTCACAACCATGGCTAACCAGTTGCTGTTAACGCCAGCGTCCATGCTATGGCTGCCCGCAGGGAATTCAGCCGCCATCATGCCGGTGTAGTGCATGCCGGCAATCGCGGCGCCCATCACCACCGAGGCGCACACTCGCAGAGTCGCGACGCGTCCCTCATGCCCTTCCCGTAGTTTAAATGCCAGCCACAGTGCGGCAACGGAGGCAGCCAGCGCAATGATCACCGATATCAGCACCCAGCCCCAGTTCCAGACGATCCCCTGCGACAGCATCAGCGCGGCCATGCCGGTATAGTGCATGGCTACAATGCCGGAGCCCAGCACGATGGCTCCGCCGGCTAAGCGCGGCAGAGGCAACTCCCCGTGACAGACCAGCCACAGCGCGAATATTGAGGCGCACACCGCAATACCGGCAGACAGTGCCGTCAGCCGGGCGTCGTAACTCATCATCATGTCCAGATCCATAGACAGCATGCCGATGAAGTGCATTGCCCAGATGCCGATGCCCATGGCAAAGCCGCCGCCAAGCAGCCATACGAGCGCCACTTTACCGGTTGAGGTTGCCACGCGTCCCGCCATATCCAGCGCAGTAAATGAAGCCAGCATCGCCACCAATACCGAAATGACGACAATAAATGCGTTATAAGAGGCCACTAACATAGGGTTTTCCGAACAGCGCCGAATACGCAGCTGTAATAATGGAGTTGAAAAAGATCTTTTGCCTTGTTTACCGTTTATCGGCGCAGAAAAATACTAACTTAGGCTTTTTTAATAGAAGATATCGATGCTTCCGAGCGTCAGGATCAATCAATCCTCTTTACAGGCAAAATACATGATAGTCATGCAGCGCGATTTTGCCCGGACGGCTGGGGTGCCGCTTTCCCTTCTCCGCTATCCGCCCATGCGTCTCAGTGACATAGAGCCACCTAAAAACGAGACTTTTTCAACAAGTTAACAGGCGAAAACACCCCAATATTATCCTTGACGTTCGCCCGTAACCGAAGCGTTTCGGTGAGCGTTTCAGACCGGTGCGAAAACATATCATCGAAACCGAAAGTGGGATAGAGGGCCGGCAGTTTCGCCTTTTTTATTTTCATGCATTAACGGGCGAGGCAGATGAAGGGGGCTGATGTAACAAAATAATAAAAATTTTTACGCGGAGTTTCGCCACAGCGCATAAGCTGATGTATAGTAAAAAAAACTAATATAAAACGATCAACCCGATGACGCGGTTATCGTCAAAACACTGGCAGGATGCTAATAACTTACAGCAAGATTCTAATTTTTCTGGTTTTTCTGTATTACGCCATCAGGTGAAAAAGCACTGATCCTCAATAATCGGTAAGGAATGGTTATGAAATTCAAGCTTTTTCTGTTCGTTGTCGGGTTGACTACGGCGCTGCCTTCCGCGACGTTTGCTGCCACCACCACGGGTGCGATTAACGCGACGCTAACATTAACCACGGGTTGTCTGGTGAACGGGCAGTCCGCCACCACTGGCGTAAATTTCGGTTCGTTAAACTTTGGCAGCAGTGCCGCGACCTTCGATACCCTGAATGCCACCTTAGTGGGCGCGGCGGGTAACGGTATCTACGTGCGCTGCACAACCGGTCAAACCTTTAACGTCCAGGTGACCAGCAGCAATGCGGCACCGGGAACCGTCTACGGCACCGTGTCATCCGCTCCACGCTACCTGGTGCTGGGGGCGGATAATACCCAGGGTATCGCTTATACCCTCTATAGCGACGCCTCCTTTAGCACCGCCATCGCAAATAACACCAATATTGCCCCCAGCGGCACCACCGATCCGACGCTTGGTACCAATTACGCCATCTACGGGCGCGTCGTGGGCGGCGGTTTTAACCCTGTGATACCGGCCGGGACTTACACCGATACGATTAACGTCGCCGTGAACTATTGAGTGCTCGTGTTTGAGTAGCTACAGATGACGGCAAAGTGGTCACCTGTTTCGGTCACCGTTGGCGGGCTGCTGCTGTGGGTGAGTGGTAATGGGTGGGGCATCACGACCAGCTCCACCACATTCCAGGTGTCAGCGTCAATCGTTGCGGGTTGCGTGGTCTCAGGCACGAATACGGGGATCTTTGGCACGCTTAATTTTGGTACCCAGTCGGGGCTGGCCACGAACAGCGTTAGCGCCAGCTATGTACAAAGTTCCACGATTAACCTTGCCTGCACACCGGGCACCACGCTGAGCATGACCATCAATGGCGGCAGTAACTATACCTCGACCCGTAATCTGAAGCTGGCTAACAACACCAACACGGTTCCCTATTACCTCTACAGCAATGCTGCACGTACCACGCCGATTCCGGTGAACACGGCAGTGCCGTTGAGCTACAGCAATGCGAATAACATCACGTTACCAATATATGGCTCGCTGCAGTTACCCGGCCCGACGCGCGCCGGGGTTTATTCGGACACCCTCAGCGTCACGCTGACCTGGTGATAAAAGGACAAAGGAGCTTTACCATGCCATCCCTGCGCGCCCTGTTTTTTCTGTTCACATTTCTGCTGTTGCCTCAGGCTCAGGGCGCTAACTCCGTCATGATTTGGCCCATCGATCCGGCGATTAACCCGGAGGAAAAAGCCAGCGAGCTGTGGCTGGAAAACCGTGGCAGCAGCACCACCCTGATGCAGGTGCGCATCTTCGCCTGGCAGCAGACGCACAATCAGGAGCAGTATCAGACCCAGCAGCAGGTTGTCGCCAGCCCGCCGCTGATACGCATCGAACCCGGGCAAAAGCAGCTCGTTCGCCTGATTAAACAAGTTCCGCCCGTGGCAGGAAAAGAGATGGCCTACCGCGTCGTGCTGGATGAGATCCCCACCCCACGGTCGGTCGGCGATAATCAGGCCGGACTGAATTTTCAGATGCGCTATTCAGTTCCCCTGTTTGTCTACGGCAACGGACTGGTTCGCGATGACGCCAAATCTGTACTGAGCTGGCGCCAGGTCAACACTGGCGGTCAGCGTTATCTGGAGCTGACTAATCGCGGTAACGGCCACGCACGTCTCAGTAATGTCACCGTGGGCGGTCAGCGACTCGGAAACGGACTTTACGGTTATGTGCTGGCTAACAGCACCCAGCGTTTTCCTCTGAGAGCCGCGGTCAGCGGTGAACTGCGCGCAGAAACCAACCACGGGCAGTGGCGCAGCGCTGCGGCTCAGTAAAGTGTAATGATGTCGTTTTCGCCGCATCCCGTTGCGCTGGCTATCGCGGGGCTGTGCTGCCTGACACCCGGTTCTGTCTGGGCTGAAACCTTTACGTCGCTCCCGCCGCCGCCCGCCGTGGACAACAGCGCCGCCGGTCAGCGCTACATGTTAGAGCTGGTGGTGAATCAGCAGGCACGGGGCGATATCGTGCCGGCAGAGCAACAAAACGGTCACTTTCTGGTGCGAGCAGGCGATCTGCAGCGTGCGGGGATCCCGCCGGAAAAGTATCAGGGACAACAACAGGTTGATGTTAATCAGCTCGCAGAGGTGAAAGTGGACTATGACGATCGTCGCCAGCGCCTGCTGCTGACGGTACCGCCCGGCTGGCTGCCCGAACAGACGATTGGTGAGAGCAACACCGGACCGCGCTTTCCCGGACGCGTCAGCCCTGGGGCGCTGATAAATTACGATCTCTACGCCACGCGCACCGACGTTGCGGGTACACGTCTGGCGGCCTGGAACGAACTGCGCCTGTTTGGTGATGCCGGACACATCTCCAGCAACGGCGTCTGGCAACAGCAGCTGGAAGGACAAAATCGCTACCAGGATGATGGCTATATCCGCTACGACACCTGGTGGAGCAATGAAAACGAAAACGCCATCCTGAGCTGGCGGGTCGGCGACCTCACGACCGATGCGCTGGCATGGACCAGCAGCGTCCGGCTTGGCGGCATTCAGGTTGCGCGGGACTTCAGCGTACGTCCGGATCTGGTGACCTATCCCCTGCCCGCGTTTTCCGGTCAGGCGGCGGTGCCCTCAACGGTCGATCTGTTTGTTAACGGCTACCGCTCCACTCAGGCCAACGTTCAGCCCGGTCCCTGGTCGCTCACGAACGTGCCCTTTGTAAACGGCGCGGGCAACGCGGTGATTACCACCACGGATGCCGTCGGGCGTCAGGTGGTCACCACGCTGCCGTTTTATGTTTCCAGTAATCTGCTTAAGCCGGGCCTGTCCGATTACGCCTTTTCCGCCGGTGCGATGCGGCAAAACTACGGCATTAAAAACGCGGATTACGGTGCGGCGGCGATGAGCGGCTCATGGCGCTATGGCATGACAGACTGGCTCACCCTGGAAACCCATGGGGAGGGCAGTAACCACTTGGGCATGGGCGGAGCAGGCGCGCAGTTTAAAGTGGGCAGTTGGGGCGTGATCAATGGCGCAGCCGCGCAGAGTCAAATGGACGGGCAGTCTGGCGCGCAGTACAGCTGGGGCTATCAGTACAACAACAGTCGCTTTAGCCTGGGTACGCAGCACCAGGTGCGCAATGCCGGCTTTGGTAATCTGGCCCTGCTGAGCAACCAGCGCAACGGCGGTTCGGATTACCGTTACAGCCTGGCGCGGCGAACGGCGCAGTACAGCGCCAGCATATCGCTCAACCGTTATGGCAGCCTGGGTGCAGCCTATATTGATATTTCCGGCGGCGATAACCAGCGCACCAGCCTGTGGAACCTCTCCTGGAGTAAAAACCTGTGGGGCAATGCCAGCCTGTACGTTTCCGCCAGCCGTGACAGGCAACAGGGCGAATGGAGCGGCGCCGTCTCGCTGGTCATTCCGTTTGGTGAAAACAGCAATGCCTCACTGAGCGTTGAGCGCGATCAGCAAGGTCGACACAATCAACGGGCTTATCTGTCCCGCGCCATGCCCAGCGACGGCGGTTTTGCCTGGGACGCCTCCTGGGCCAACCAGGGCGGGAATAGCGGTGATTACCGGCAGGGCAGCCTGCGCTACCGTAACAATAAAATCGATACGTCTGGCGGATTCTACGGGGATGATGACAACACTACTCAGTGGGCAGATTTATCCGGCGCGCTGGTGTTAATGGATAACCAGGCCTTTGCCGCAAACACGATCAATGATGCCTTTGTGGTGGTGAAAACCAACTACCCGGACGTCAATGTCCGCTATGAAAACCAGTCGATGGGACGTACCGACAGCAAGGGCTATCTGCTGGTGCCCTCCATCAGCAGCTATTACGCGGCCAAATACGATATCGATACGCTCGACCTGCCCGCCGACATGACCACGCCCAAAGTCGAGCAGCGTTTTGCCGTGAAGCGCCAGAGTGGATTTTTGCTGAATTTTCCGGTTGAGCGTTTACGCGCCGCCAGCGTGATTCTGTATGACAGCCATAACCAGCCGTTGCCGGTATCCAGCCAGGTGATCCGTCCCGGCCAGGCAACGGGCTACGTTGGCTGGGACGGTATCGCCTGGCTGGACGATCTCAGCGAACACAACCCAATTAAGGTCATCGCGCCTGACGGCCGAACCTGTAAAACCGAACTGACCCTGGCGGGTGGCCAGCCGCAGGCATTGAAAACCTACGGTCCGCTGACCTGTCCCCTGCCGCCGCTGCCCGACGGCGCACCGGTACCCAACCCTGAAAACGCGACAGCCGGAATAACACCATGAAAAACCTGATGCTGCTTTGCCTGCTGCTGCTACCCTCGCTGGGCTATGCCGCCTGTACCCTTCCCGCGTCCAGCGCCAGCTTTGGCACACAAACCACGTTTGTTGCCAATACCAGCGTCAGCACGACCTCCACCAACGCTAACGTTAACTGCGGATCAGGCACGGCCCTGACTCTGCTGAGTAACAATCAGATTACGTTTCAGCTGACCAGCGCCAGCAACACCAACGGCACGCGCGGCACGCTCAAGCGAAGCGGCGATACCGGTAGCGACAATATTCCGGTGCGGCTGTGTACCGACAGCGCCTGCGCTAATGAGCTGACCATTGGCGGATCGGCTTTTGTGTATAACTCGGCCACATTGATCAACCTGGCGGGATTACTCGGCAGCCTGAACTTCGCGATTCCGGTGTATTTACGCACCGTCGCCGGGCAAACCGTGGCGGCGGGCAGCTATACGCTCACCCTGAACATGACCGTCACCTATAACATCTGCACCTCTGTTTCCGCCCTAGGCGCTTGTCTGACCCCGCAGACCGGCAGCGGCGTGATCCCCATTACCGTGACCGTCGTTCTGAGCAATGACTGTACAGCGATTACCGCCCCCAACATTAGCTTTGGCAGCGCGCCGCTGGTCGCCAGCTTTGGGGCAATTTCGCAAACCATCAGTGTGTTATGCAGTAAAGGCAGTACCTATACCGTGGGCTTAAGCAATGGCAACAACGCATCAGGCAGCGTGCGGAATATGGCGAGCGGAACCAATCGTTTGAGTTACGAAATCTATAAAGGAACCAGTAGCGATCGCTGGGGGCCGAGTGGCACAGAACGGGTGGGCAGTGCGGCGGCCAATACCGTCAGCACCGATGGACTGACGCGCAGCTATAACTACACTGCGCGCGTCCTCACCACGCAAAACACGCCGCCTGCGGGAAACTACAGCGACAGCGTGGTGGTGGATATTGCGTTTTAAAGGGATGTGCTGACCGGCGTGCTGCCGTGACGAGCGCGATACTGCTTAACCATGCGACCAATGAGCAGCGTACCAAACAGGCCACAGACGGCCGCAAAGGTCAGCCACGCGCCCGGCATCGCCTTGTCACCTGTGGCGTGAATCAGATAGCTGGATACTGCTGGCGTAAAGCCGCCAAACAGCGCCGTTGCCAGGCTGTAGGCCATAGAGAAGCCCGCGGCGCGCACTTCCGCTGGCATAATTTCCGCCAGATAAACCACCATGGCGCCGTTATAGCTTGCGTAGAGGAAGGAGAGCCATAATTCCGCCTCGACCAGATGCGCGAAGCTGGGCGAGCCCACCATCCAGTGCAGCACCGGCCAGGCGGTGGCAATCATCAGCACGGTAAACGTCAGCAGCAGCGGGCGACGACCAATGCGATCGGAGAGCGCGCCCATCACCGGTAGCCAGAACAGGTTCGAAATCCCGACAAACAGCGTCACCATAAACGCCTGGGTGTCGCTCATCATCAACACCGTTTTGCCGAAGGTGGGCGTAAAGGCGGTAATCATATAGAACATCACGGTGGTAGTGACGACCATCAGCATACCTGCCAGCACCAGCGCCCAGTTGCTGGCCACCGAACGCATAATTTCGGTCATGGCCGGGTGGTGTTTACGCTGACTGAAGGCTTCGGTTTCTTCCAGCATACGGCGGATATAAAACAGGAAGGGCACGATCAGGCAGCCCACCACGAAGGGAATGCGCCAGCCCCACTCGGTGACGTCATCATGAGAAAGCAGATGGTTCAGACCCAGTCCCAGCAGCGCAGCGAATATCACCGCAATCTGCTGACTTCCGGATTGCCAGCTGACAAAGAAGCCTTTGCGGCCTTTCGGTGCGACTTCGGCCAGATAGACCGACACGCCACCCAGTTCCACACCGGCTGAAAAGCCCTGCAGCAAACGCCCCAGCAGAATCAGAACCGGTGCCGCCGCGCCCAGCGTGGCATAACCCGGTACCAGTGCAATCGTGAGCGTGCCCAGCGCCATCAGGCCAAGCGTTAACAGTAGCCCTTTGCGACGACCATGGTGGTCGATGTAAGCCCCCAGAATAATGGCCCCCAGCGGACGCATCAGGAAGCCTGCACCGAAGGTCATCAACGTCAGCATCAGGGAAGAGAACGGATCGTCACCGGGAAAGAAGGTTTTGGCGATGGCCGTGGCGTAGTAGCCAAACACCATGAAATCGTACATCTCAAGGAAGTTACCACTGGTAACGTTGAAAATGGTTCTGGCCGCGCTGGCTGGCGGCTTTTGTAAAGTTTCACTCGGGTTCATCACGGCTTCCTTGGTTTTTTATCCGTTTTAGCCTGCGACAAGCCAGATTAATGTGACACCGATCACCATTGCAGTTTACAAGTCTATAAGTTTCCGTAACAAGAAATTAACAGGAGAGTTACAGCAGCATCTTTGCCTGTTATCAGGCGGAATGAGCAGAAGAAGATTCTGTGAAAACAGACATAAAAAAAGCGCGGCGGAATGCGCGCTTTTTAGCCGTGATAGCGTATTGACGAGGCGCGTTTACCACGCCTGAAGGCCCCGAATGTTGGCTGAATGCGTTGAGCGTTAAGCGGGAAAGCCCGACCGGCTCCAATCGCTATTTCTTGACCGTTTCCATTCCCATCAAGCCGATTTTTAAATACCCGGCCGTGCGCAGTTCGTCCATCACGCTCATCAGGGTTTCATAATCGACAGACTTGTCCGCCTGGAAGAAGATCGTGGTGTCCTTGTTGCCTTCCGTCTGCTGGGTCAGCACGTTGATCAACGACGCTTTATTCACCACCTCGTTACCCACGTACAACTGCTTGTCGGCTTTGATCGAAAGGTAAACCGGTTTTTCCGGACGCGGTTGGGGCGCACTGGTGGAAGCCGGAAGGTTAACACGGACATCAACGGTCGCCAGCGGCGCTGCAACCATAAAGATGATCAACAACACCAGCATCACGTCGATAAACGGCGTGACGTTGATTTCGTGCATTTCGCCATCTGTTTCGGCCTGGTCGTTTAATCGCATCGCCATAACGCTTACCCCAGACGCAGTTTTTGTGCGGCTGCCGGGCGGTTAACGTCAGGCTGGGCCAGGTTTCCCAGGTCGATATCGCGGCTTTGCAGCAGCATGATTTGCGCGGCCACATCGCCCAGCGAGGCTTTGTAGTTGGCGATCATGCGGGCAAACACGTTGTAGATCACCACGGCCGGAATGGCGGCGACCAGGCCAATAGCGGTAGCCAGCAAGGCTTCGGCAATGCCGGGGGCAACCACGGCAAGATTCGTGGTTTGCGTTTTGGCGATACCAATGAAGCTGTTCATGATGCCCCAGACGGTTCCGAACAGGCCGACAAACGGCGCGACCGAACCAATCGTGGCCAGGAAACCGTTACCGCGGCCTGCGTGACGGCAGAAGGCAGCCACCCGACGTTCAAGACGGAAAGCGGTACGCTCTTTGATCCCAGCGGTATCTTCAACGCCAGCAGAAAGTTCCAGCTCATTTTGCGCATCGTTAAGAAGTACCGCACTGTGGCTGGCGGTTTTGAACTGCTGGGCAGCGCGCGCGGCATCATTCAGGTTGCGGGCTTCACCTAACGCCAGCTGCTCGCGCTTGAGGCGACGTTTGGCCGCGCTCAGCTCAGCATATTTACCGAAGAAAATTGCCCAGGTCACGACCGAGGCCAATAACAGACCAATCATGACCACCTTTACCACGATATCGGCATGCTGGTACATGCCCCATACGGAAAGGTCTGCTTGCATTAAGTCACTGGCTACCACGCTGCTTCTCCAACTTCATCTACTACATGGGTGCGGAATGAAGTGCCGATGATAGCAAAAAACAATCGAATTGATAGTGGTTCTCATTAGTATTTACAATCTTGCAGCCACTGATGACGGTGAGCCAGCACCTGAATAAGCCGCGTCTGCCTTGCCGTTTCTCTAGTCCAATCCTGACGGGATGCCTGGCGTCGATCGTTTCGCCCCTGCTGGCGGCATCCCGCCCTTAAACGGTTAATTAGCGATCGCTCTCATAAAATAACTTTTTCGTTTCGATGAATGTGAAAATTATGTTGCAGCTAAAAACCGCCTACAGCAGGATAAGTAGAACGTTCTACTAAAACGTTCTACTTACAATAAAAACGCCAATAGGGGCGCAACATCGGGAAAACTCGGTATGACACTGCTATCAGGGTTGGTTAAATCGTTATCGAAGTTATCAATGATTGGTCGGGCGCTCATGCTGCCTATTTCGTTGCTGCCTGCCGCTGGCTTACTCCTGGCATTTGGTAATAAGTTCGAGTTACCGCTGATGATGAACGCCGGTGGGGTGATTTTTGATAACCTGCCGATGCTGTTTGCGATTGGCTCGGCTGTGGGACTGGCCGCCGAATCCGGGATAGCCGCACTTTCCGCCGCGGTTTCCGTCTTTGTCACCAACATCACCATTGGCACCATGCTGCATATCACTCCGGAAATGGCGGCCCAGGGAGGAAAATATGCCATGGTCGTCGGCATTCCGACGCTACAGATGGGCGTATTCGGCGGCCTTATCTGCGGCATCCTCGCCGCCTGGTGCTACAACCGCTTCCATACCCTGCAGCTCCCTGAGTTCCTGGGTTTCTTCTCGGGTAAGCGTTTTGTTGCCATTGCGACGGCATTTTTATCCTTTCTGCTCGGCCTGCTGATGCCCTATGTCTGGCAACATATTCAGGCGGGCATCGATGCACTTTCGGTGATCGTCAACGGCGATAATCAGGCGGCCTCCACCTTTATTTTTGGGCTGGTGGAGCGCGCCCTGATCCCGCTTGGCCTGCACCACATCTGGTATCCCTCGTTCTGGTACTCCTTCGGTGATTACGTCACCAAAACCGGCCAGGTGATTCATGGCGATCAAACCATCTGGTTCAAAATGCTGGAGGAAGGCGTGAAATCCTTTAGCAGCAACGGCTACCAAAATGCGGGCAAGTTTATGCAAGGTGAGTATCCGCTTATGCTTTTCGCCCTGCCTGCCGCCTGTCTGGCGATGTACCACGAAGCCCATACCAGGAATAAAAAGATCGCGTTCGGTATCCTGTTTTCAGCGGCGTTGACCTGCTTTTTGACCGGCATCACCGAGCCAGTGGAGTTTACCTTTATCTTTGTCGCGCCCCTGCTGTATGTCTTTAATGCCATCATGGCGGGCCTGGCCTATATGACCATGTATTTACTGCATGCCCATATCGCTAAATCTTTTTCCGCCGGATTGATTGACTACATTAGCTTTGGCATTGTGCCCTCGCTCAACGGTTACCAGACTCACTATCTCAGCGCGGTTATCGTGGGCGTACCGATGGCATTGATTTACTATTTCACCTTCCGCTTCGTTATTCGTCGGTTTAATGTAAAAACACCGGGACGAACGGACGTCACGGCGACGACCGATGATAAAACCGATGCAGAGCTGGCTAGCGAAATCATCGTCCTGCTGGGAGGTGAGAAAAACATCCGCTCGGTGGGCGCCTGTATCACGCGCTTACGGCTTGAAGTCGTCAACAGCCATGACGTTGACCGTGAAGGGCTGAATAATCTTGGCGCACGCGGCGTGGTTTTTGTCGGCGATAACGGTATACAAATTATTTTTGGCGCCAGAGCGCAATTTATTGCCCAGACGCTGTCCGGGATGACAGGCTGATGCAGGCCTGGCTTTCTGACGATGGCGGGCAAGGCGATAGCAGGCTGAGCAGGTGAATTTCAGGGAGCAGGTTTGAAGAGAGTCAGCATTACTGATGTGGCTAAACACGCCGGCGTGTCGGTTTCGACCGTCTCGCTGGTGCTGCGTCAAAAAGGAAAAATATCCGATGCCACCATCAGGAAAGTTCACGCCGCCATTGATGCGCTCGACTACGTTCAGAATGTGGCAGCCGCCAACCTGCGCGCCAGCACCTCTAACCTTATCGGTCTGATTCTGCGTGATTTCAGCGACAGTTTCTCCGTGAAGGTCATGGCAAGCCTTGTGCAGCAGCTGGAAAAGCAGGGCTATATGGTGTTTTTGGGGCAGCCCACTGACGACGGCGAATCGCTGACGCGCTGCCTGCTCTCCTTTAAACAGCAGGGCGTCGCTGGCGTTGTCTGTCTGGCGTCAGACAGACGAAATGCCAGCCTGCCGTCGCAGCTTCTCCACTGCCCTTTACCCCTGGTGGTGGTGTCCCAGTCGCTGCTGGCGGAGAAGTGTAATCTGGTCATGCGTGACAACCACCAGGCCGCCCACCTGGCGACCCGCTATCTGATTGAACGCGGTCACCGCAATATTGCCTATATTGGGGGAATTGAAGGGGACCTGATCCGTCAGCAGCGCTTACTGGGGTTTCGCAGCGCCCTGACTCAACACGGGCTGGCCGTAAGGGAAGGATTTACGCCATCCTGCCGTGACGATACCCACTCAGCCGCCTTTGCCACGCGTCAGTTACTGGAGCAAAACAACACCATTACCGCGCTGCTCTGTCACTCTCCGGATGCGATAATCGGGGCGATGTCAGGTATTCATCACACCGGTCGCACCGTGGGTAAAGACGTGTTTCTGACCCAACAGGTCGCTCTGATGGGCTTTGAGGACATGCTGCACGTGAACCTCACCTCGCCCTCTTTTACCTATGTTTCCTCCGCCAGTGAAGAAACCGGCCGCCAGGCGGCTGAGCTTATCCTGCGTCAGCTACAAGACCCTGAGCGCCCAAGGCAGCGTATTTTATTATCGGGCCAATTAATTACACGAGAGTCAGCATAAATCGGCATTTTGATTGTCAGAGAAGCGAGTATGTGAAAAATCGCTTTCGGGCGCAGCGGTAAGCCTCTGCGAACGGTGGGTGCGCAAACATAACGATAAACAGCCTATGAGCAACACAATCATAACCAGCCTAACGTCACTTTTACGTCGGAAACGACAGCAGCGCTTATTACGGGATCGCCGTATAGGCTTTAACCGTGCACGCGCGCAAGATCACGCATCACGCGCAGCGCACGCTTCGATATTGCCTGGTCCTGACGGCCATCGCGCTGACGCCACAGGGCCGCTTACTGCGCCCGCCCGTTCTGCAGACGGCTCGTCACCGCTTCCCATCACGACGCCAGACCGGACGATGCTGCTGTGGCTATCCCGCTGCCTGTTATTTGTGTCGCTGCTGCTGCCGGGTTCAAACATGATTTCATCCTGCTCTGGTGCCTGTTATGCGGCGACCAACACGCTGATCACCCTGCACTTTTTCAGGCGCTGTTATGAGTCAGGTAAACCCTCATCCGGCATCGTGAAGTGTTTCAGTCGCCAGTTGCGCAGCGTGGCCCTGATTCGTTTTATCCACGCCTCACGCAATGCGGCGCCGCCGGGCAGACTAAAGCGTTTTCACTACGGTCATCAGTCGGATAAAACGCGAAGGCGCAACGTGCGCCCGCCGTTCCGTGCGGCTCCCGAATCAGACTCAGCCATCCATGTCAGCCCGGCAGAGCCCTCTCTGTTTTCACCGGATGCCTTGCTCAGGTCGCCGCAGGCGCAATCGTTACCGCCCTGTACCACTCCGCACTACAACGCCGCTCCTCCGTTGATCACGCCGCCGCAGAACCCGCTGGCGGCATCCCCGGGCTGTCAGCCCTGAGCAGGCGACACGTCCACAAAGCCTGGCCCAGTGGCGGGTGATTAGCGGATATCGCCAGGGCTTATCCCCCAGCGGGAAGGCGTGCTTCTTTCGCCCGCCCGGCGCTGCTGACTGCGCCCCTTGGCCGTTATCATCGCCACCGTTAACAGGGCCGGGATGGCCAGCACGGCGAAAATAGTGGCGAACCCCCAGCCCAGCGCCAGCATCTCTGCCCCCACCAGCGCGCTGAGAATGGCCCCGATGCGCCCTACGCCGTGCATCCAGCTGGAGCCCGTTGCACGCGCCTCGGTGGGATAAAAGCTGGCCGAAAGCGCATTCATTCCCGTGTTAGCGCCACCGATGCAGAAGCCGATCATCATGGCGCAACCGCCCAGCAGCACCGGGTGCGCCAGCGAAAATCCCATCCCCACCGTGAACAGCGCGCCCGCGCCGTAAATCATCGACAGCGCCCGGTGCGATTCAATCCTGTCCATCAGCCAGCCCGAAAACAGCGAACCGCAGGTTCCGCCCGCCTGGAACAGAGCCGTGATAATGGCGGCCTGCACCACGTCAAAACCGTTATCCTTGATCAGCATGGGGAGCCAGCTGCCCAGGGTATAGAATAAAAACAGTGCGGTAAAATAGGCGCCCCACAGCATCAGGCTGCCAAACCGGTACTGGTCATTGAGTACGACTTTTACCGGCTGCGCCCTGGCCTTGCTGACCGGCGGCAGTTCGACGCTGCACTGCTGCAGATCCAGATCTGGTGCCAGCTTAGCCAGAATACGGTGAATTTTTTTGCTGGCGGCACGCCTTACCACTAAAAAGCACACCGATTCCGGCAGCGCCCAGAGCAGTAACGGCACGAACAGCATTGGCAGGATCCCGCCCAGCATCAGGACAGAATGCCAGCCGAAGTGCGGCATCAGCCAGGAGGCGGCAAAGCCACCCAGCGCTGCGCCAAACGTGAAGCCACAAAACACCACGGTGATAAGGAATGCCCGTCGTCTGGCAGGAGCAAACTCGGCCACCAGCGTGCCCACGTTGGGCATCGCCGCGCCTAATCCCAGACCGGTCAGAAAACGGAACAGGATCATCTGTTCCATATTTTGCGAAAAGGCGGTTATCAGCGTCCAGGCGCCAAAAAAGAACACGCTGTTAATAATCACGACTTTGCGACCCAGCCTGTCTGACAGCGGGCCGGAGAGCATTGCGCCCAGCGCCAGCCCCACCAGGGCAGCGCTGATGATCAGCCCCAGTTCGCGATTGGTGATGCCCCAGTCCGCTTTCAGTTCAGGTGCAATGAACCCCATGATGGCAATATCAAACCCATCGAGGGCGATGATGCAGAAGCCAAAAAGCACCACCATTTTTTGCCACATCCCCAGCGGGCGGCTGTCGATTAACGCCCGAACATCAATTGCTTTGCTTTCCGCCACGGTGACTCTCCGGTGAAATACGTAATGTGGGGTTACTATATGCAGGCGCTGTAATGCGTTAAACGGCGATAATCGAAATTTTGTGCGTTTATCGCACGATTATGCGCGAATTAAACGCCAACCCTGCGTTAATAGATTGTTAAAAAAGACAATTTTTCTGGCAGCATGGGTTCCGTTATCGGCAAAGGATTGTGAGCGGGATCGGGCGGATTTGAGCGGGCGAGAACAGGCAGAAAAGCGGTCTGAGCAGGATAGCGGGCCAGCGAAACTGGCCCATTAACGTCTTACCGCATGGCGGTCAGCCGCACGGGAGCATTGGCCGCGCCAAAGCCACGATAGCCGCCACGTCGTTCCAGCAGCTCAAAGAAGAAGCGGCCCTTTTCATAGGGAAGCGTATAGACGTGCAGCAGCTCCCCGCCCTGTTCGTCTCGATCGTACAGCACATCGTAACGCTGGAGCTGCGCCAGAAAATCGGCGTCGAGATCGAAACGCGCCATCAGGTCCTGATAATAGTTATCGGGAATGTGCAAGGTTTTCAGCCCACGTTCGCGCGCGGCCTTTACCGCACTGAACAGATCGTCACAGCCAAAGGCGACGTGCTGCAAACCTGCGCCCTGATAGGTCGTTAAAGCGCGGGCTATCTGGGTTTCCCGACTGACCGACATGTTTAGCGGCAGGCGAATCGCATCGTTGGGGCTTCGCAGCACGCGGCTACGCACCAGCCCCAGCGGATCGGGCAGTTCCCACTCGGTATCCTGCACAAAACCCGGCACGCTACGCAGGAACATAATCCAGTTATCGCGCGTATCATCCGGCAGGGCAATCGCCAGATGGTCGATGGTCTGCATCGCAGGCTGGGGCGCGGCGCGGTGCGTTAAGTGGAAGTCGCTGTGGTAGCCGTCCTGACCGGCAGGCTCATCTTCCACCAGATAAATCAGGCTGCCGTCAGGCGCACATAACGCCGGGATCTGGCGTTCGTTGGGGCCGGTTTCCCCCTGCCAGATGGCGTAACCGTAATCCTGCGCGCGCGTGATCAGCTTATCGACCCCGCGAACCCGCCAGGCCACCGCACACAGCGAAATACCGTGCTGATGATAATACCCGCTGGCCTGGCTCTCCGGCTGCGCATTCAGAATCACATGCACCTTGCCGTTACGATACAGCGACACCTGCTTGGAGCGATGATCGCCCGCATGAACCAGCCCAAGCTGCGTCAGCCACTGTCCGAGTGCCAAAGCGTCATTGTGGCTGACGGCAAACTCGATGAACTCCAGCGACAACAGCGGCGGCTGGGGCGCAGAGTGGAACAGCCCTTCCCCGGCCAGGGAGGCCAGCGCGCTCGGCAGCAGCGGCTGTCCAACCAGCCAGTCACGGGTTTGCTCCTCCAGCCACAGCAGCGATCGATAACCATCCTGCGCGGTAGGCACCACCGGTGAGGCGCGGAATCCATCGTTGAAAATTTCCAGCGACCAGGCATCCCGGTAGCCATGCGCCGACAGTTGCGTCATAAACTGAGTCAGATTGAATTCGCCCTGGCCGGGAAAACAGCGGAAGTGGCGACTCCACGACAGCACATCCATTTTTAGCAGCGGTGCATCCGCCAGCTGTACGAACACAATTTTCTCCGTCGGGACCGCTTCCAGCCCGTCCAGGCTGTCGCCGCGCGACAGAATATGAAAACTGTCGAGCACGATCCCCAGCGCGGGATGGTTGACGGCCTTGACGCGGGCCCAGGCGTCGCGCCACAGGCTGACGTGTCGTCCCCAGGCCAGCGCCTCATAACCGAGAGTAATACCGTGCTCAGCCGCCAGCTCTGCCAGAGCGGTGAGATCGCTGACCTGTGTGGCGAAGTCGTCACTGCAGTCCGGTGAGACATTGCTGCAGACCAGCATCCGCTGACAGCCCAGCTGTTGCATGACCTCAAACTTGCGCGCCGCGCGCGCCAGGTTTTGCGCCAGCCTGTCACGGGGGCCGCCTTCGAAGTCGCGGAAAGGTTGAAACAGCAAGATTTCCAGCCCGAGCGCTTCACACAGCTGGCGGATTTCCACGGGTGAGCCGGGATAATAGACCAGATCGTTATCGAAAATTTCAACGCCATCGAAGCCTGCGGCGGCAATTGCTCGCAGTTTTTCCGGCAGCGTGCCCGATACCGAGACCGTTGCGACAGAACGTTTCATTGTTGCCTCCTGATAAGCGGTCACGGGGTGACCTTAAAGCAGCCGGTCAGCAGCGAGGCATTCTGCTAACGGAGATTGGCAATTGTTATGAACCAGTTGGAACATTTCGTCAATGTGTAACTGGTCATGATTTTTGGTTATGACAAAGCCGACGATTTTTCACTTTTCTTTTACAAGTTGCGCTTCCTACACTTCCCGCTCTGTACCGAAAATAATAAGGATGCCTGGATGAAAAATGACTGGCCCGCCCGCGAACTGGTTCATCGTGACTATCGTGATCACCCACCGGCGCTTGCGCCTTTGTATAAAACAAGTCTGCTGCGCTCGCCACGCAATGCACTGATTTCTTTGCAGAATTCGCTATCCGAAATCACGGCACCGGTGTTCACCCAGCAGGAACTCGGACCACGAGACAGTGACCTTATCCTCAATTACGCCAAAGAGGGTTTACCCATCGGCGAACGGATTATTGTGCATGGCTACGTGCGGGATGCATTTGGTCAGCCGGTGCGCAACGCGCTGGTTGAGGTATGGCAGGCCAATGCCGGGGGGCGCTATCGTCACAAAAAAGATCAGTATCTTGCGCCCATCGATCCAAATTTTGGCGGGTGCGGTCGCATGCTGACCGACGATAACGGCTACTACTGCTTCCGCACCATTAAGCCCGGTCCCTACCCGTGGCGGAATCAGGTGAGTGACTGGCGTCCGGCGCATATTCATTTCTCACTCTCTGGCGAAGCCTTTGCCCAGCGCCTGATTACCCAGATGTATTTCGAGGGCGATCCGCTGATCGGCCGCTGTCCCATTGTTCAGTCAGTCGGCAGCGAAGCGGCCGTGCGCACGCTGATTGCCGAGCTGGATACCCACTCTGCCGTGCCACTGGACTGCTTGGCCTACCGCTTTGACCTGGTCCTGCGCGGGCACCGCGCAACCTGGTTCGAAAACCGCACTCAGGGGGCGGCATCATGAAACGCTATCTTGCCGAAACGGCGTCACAAACCGCCGGACCTTATGTGCACATTGGTCTGGCGCCCCATGCGGCGGGCTTCGACATTTTTGAAAACAACTTCAGTGAGGTGCTGACCCAGCCGGAAACGCGCGGCGAGCGCATTGTGGTAGAAGGCTGCGTTTACGACGGTTCCGGCACGCCGGTGCGCGACGTGCTGATTGAAGTGTGGCAGGCGAATGCCGAAGGGCGTTACAACCATCCCGCCGATCGGCAGCACGATAAGCCGCTGGACCCGGCGTTTCGTGGCTGGGGACGGACCTGCTCCGACTTCGACAGCGGGATCTGGCGTATCAAAACGATCAAACCCGGTAGCGTGACCGGGCGCGACGGTCGCCCCATGGCGCCGCATCTTAACCTGTGGATTGTGGCGCGCGGCATTAACATCGGACTGAACACCCGGCTCTACTTCGCCGATGAACAGGCGGCAAATGACGCCGATCCGGTGCTGAATGTGATCGAATGGGAGAAGCGACGTCGCACCTTGCTGGCGCGGCGTGAACAGCGCGGCGACGAGACGGTCTACCGGTTCGATATCTGGCTGCAGGGTGAAAACGAAACCGTGTTCTTTGATGTCTGAACCTTAATCTGCCCACGACAATGTCCTTGCCGCTTCGGCGGCAAATTCATAACATGAGTCATGGATAGGGTTTCCCGGTTTAGTCAGCGCGTGCGCGTGCGCCATCTTCACGCTTTTGTGGCCACTGCACAGCAGGGGACGCTGGGGCGCGCCGCGCTCCATCTGGGGATTACCCAGCCCGCCCTGTCCAAGACCCTCAACGAACTCGAATACCTTGCCGGTGAGCCGCTGTTGCTGCGCAGCCGCCAGGGGACGGAACTCACCGCCAGCGGCACGCGATTCCTGCACGATGCCATCCGTATTCTTGATGCGCTGAATATTGTGGACCAGGTGATGCGTCCCGGCAGTGTGCCGCAGCCCGGACCGATGCACATCGGCGCACTGCCTACCGCCATTGTCAGCGTGGTGGCGCCGGTACTAGCTGGCCTGCAGCAGCACTATCCGGGCTGGCGCATTCAGGTCAGCACGCTGGCGAATGATGCGTTGCTGATGGGGATAAAATCAGGGCAGATGGCGCTGGGGATTGGGCGCATGGCCGAACCCGTATTGATGGATGGCCTGAACTTCGAGCTGCTGTATCTGGAAACCCTGCGTCTGGTTGTGGCCCCACATCATCCTCTGCTGCATGCTGGCGTAACGCTGGCTGAAGCCCTGAGCTGGCCGCTGATCCTGTCTCCACGCGGTACGGTGCCGCGCCAGAATGCCGAATCGCTGATGACAAGCCATGGCCTGAGATTACCGGATGGCGCAGTGGAAACCCTGTCAACCACGCTGGCGCGCCGTCTGACGCTGAGTCACGGCTACGTCTGGCTGGTGCCCTACGGCGCGGTGCGCGACGACCTGACCAGCAACCAGCTACGCACGTTGCCGCTTCCCAGCCAGGGGATGGCTGAGGCGGTCGGCATCCTGACCCGCCAGCAGCACGCGCCACCACCCGAGCAGCTGCAGCTGGTGGCGGCCTTGCGGCAACGGGTGCTGGACGTGCCTGTCTGACAGCGCAGTTTACTGGGCGCTGTCCTGCTCATCGAAAACGCTCTGCGCCAGATGGAACGCGGCGTTGGATGCTGGCAGGCCGCAGTAGAGCGCAGCGTGCATCAGCAACTCTTTGATTTCATCCCGGCTGACGCCGTTATTGAACGCGGCCCGCAGGTGCATCTTCAGCTCCGCTTCGCGGTTGAGCGCAATCAGCATGCCGATGGTGATCAGGCTGCGCGTGTGGCGAGTCAGGCCGGGACGGGTCCAGATCTCGCCCCAGGCGTAGCGGCTGATAAAGTTCTGGAATTCGTCATTCAGCGGCGACAGGTTTTCGAGCGTCCGCTCAACGTGGGCGTCGCCGAGCACCGCCCGGCGTACGGTCATGCCCTGCTGGTAGCGCTGCTGCTGGGTCAGCTGTGCGTCAATAAAAGGCTGCAGCGCGCGGTTAAACGCCAGCCAGACCTCGACGCTGGACAAGTGCGAGGCGGGCAGCACGACACGCTGCGCACCCGGGATCTGTTCAACCATGCTGTCTGCATCGGCCAGGGTCGTAACCCTGTCGTCACGCCCGGCAATCACCAGCACGGGTAACGAAATCGCCGCCAGTTCGTGGCGCAAATCGGCTGTCGCCAGGGCTTCACAACAGTCAGCGTAGCTGTCGGCGTCACAGGCGCTGAGCTGGGATACCAGATGGTTTACCGTCGCAGGCGCACGTTCACAGAAGGCCGGGGTAAACCAGCGTGCCGCCGCGCCCTCTGCAATGGCGGCCATGCCGTACTGACGAGCCTGCGCGGCCCGCTCTCGCCAGGCGGCCGACTCGCCGATCTTTGCCGCGCTGTTGGCGATCGTGAGCGTGATCAGGCGTTGCGGATGAAAACGCGCCAGCCAGAGTCCGGTCAGCCCGCCCATTGAAATGCCGCAGAAGTGCACCCTGTCGATGCCCAGTTGGTCCAGCAGCGACAGGACCGCCATCCCCAGCTGTTCCAGCGAGCGGGTTTGTCCGTTCGGTGCCGAAGCACCGTGGCCGGGAACGTCGTAACGTAAAAGGCGATACGTCCCTATCAGCGCATCACGCTGCGGCTGCCACATCTCGGACGTTGTGCCTAAGGAGTTACTGAATAAAATCACCGGGGCATCGTCTGGCCCCTCAAGTATGTAATGCAGCATCATGTGGCCCTCGCAGCCGCTAAAACCTGGTGAATAAAGCGTGACGCGCTGCCCGTGGCGTTCGCCGGATCGAGCAGCCTCTCCAGTTCGGGCCGACTCAGGTGCGCGGCAACGGTTTCATCCGCGCACAGGACGGTCAGCAAACGCTGCTGCGTCGCCAGCGCCCGACGGCAGCACTGTTCAATATGATGATGGGCCTGCTGCCGTCCCAGCGCGTCTGCCAGCGCCAGCGTGACCGCTTCCGCCATGATGAGCCCCTGTGTCAGGCCGAGATTGCGTTGCATGGCTTCTTCATGGACTTCCAGTCCGTCGATCAGCTCTGTGCTGTGTACCAGCGCCGCGCCGCTGAGCATAATCAGCTGCGGCAGGCTCTGCCACTCGGCCTGCCAGCCGCCCAGCGCACGCTCGTGCTCCTGAACCTGACCGGCATACAGACCTGACATCAGGGCCGGCACCCGGTTGGCCGCGCTGAGAATCGCCGCGCTGAGCACCGGGTTACGTTTGTGCGGCATGGTAGAAGATCCCCCGCGCCCCGGCGCCAGGGGTTCACTGACTTCGCCGACTTCGCTCTGCATCAGAAGCGACATGTCCCGGGCCAGCTTGCCCAGCGTACCGGTAAGACCGGCATACCAGCCCGCCAGCTCGGTGATTCTGTCGCGCTGCGCATGCCAGGGCGTAGCGCTTCGCGGCAGCGCCAGCACATCAGACAACGCCTGCTCGACGCGTTCGCCCTTTTCCCCCAGGGATGCCAGCGTGCCCGCCGCCCCGCCAAACTGCAGCGCCAGCACCCGCGGCCGCATGGCCGCCAGTCGCGCACGAAAACGCACCAGCGCATCCAGCGTGCCCGCCAGCTTCAGGCCTAACGTCACCGGCAGCGCGTGCTGCAGCCAGGTCCGGCCGACCATCAGCGTCGTGCTGTGCCGCTCGCACTGAATCGTCAGGGCGGCAATCAGCCGATCCAGCAGCGAAGCCGTGTCGTTAAGCGCGGTGCGCAGTTGCAGCATCAGTCCGCTGTCGATCGCATCCTGACTGGTTGCGCCCCAGTGCACATAGCGCGCGGCCTCGGGCGACGTCGCCGCAACCACGGCAGTGAGCTGTTTAACCAGCGGAATCGCCAGGTTGCCCGCCAGGCCCGCCGCCTGCGTCAGCGCCGCCGTATCGATCGCCTGCGCCTGGCAACAGGCCTGAATACAGTGAGCGGCGGCGTGATCGATCACGCCTGCCGTGGCCAGCGCCTGTGCCAGCCCGGCTTCGAAATCCAGCATTCCCTGTAACAACGCCGTATCGCTAAAGCAGTCGTCAAGGGGAGAGGCCATAAACATGGCGCGGTAAAGAGACATTGGTTATACCCGTTCCAGAATGAGTGCGATGCCTTGCCCCACGCCCACGCACATGGTGCACAGCGCGTAACGGCCGCCCGTGCGCCGCAGCTGATACGCTGCGGTCATGGCCAGCCTGCCGCCTGACGCGCCCAGCGGATGTCCCAGCGCAATCGCGCCGCCGTTGGGATTCACATGGGCAGCATCATCGGCCAGTCCCAGTGCGCGCGTCACCGCCAGCGCCTGGGCAGCGAAAGCCTCATTTAATTCGATCACGTCCATTTGCGCCAGCGTCAGGCCACTTTGAGCCAGCACTTTACGCACGGCAGGCACCGGGCCATAACCCATAATGCGCGGCTCCACACCACAGGCCGCCATCGCCACCACCCGCACCAGCGGCGTGAGTCCATGTTCTGCCGCCGCGCGCTCGCTTGCCAGCAGCAAGGCGCAGGCCCCATCGTTAATGCCCGATGCGTTACCCGCCGTCACGCTGCCGTCCGGGCTGACCACGCCTTTTAAGCCCGCCAGCGCCGCCAGCGAGGTGCTGCGCGGATGCTCGTCACAGGTGACGTTCAGGGCTTCGCCTTTGCGCTGCGGGATGCTCACCGCCATCAGTTCGTCACTAAACAGCCCCATTTCCTGCGCCCGTGCGGTACGCAACTGACTACGTAGGGCAAAAGCATCCTGATCGGCGCGGCTGATAGCGAAATCACGCGCTACGTTTTCTGCCGTTTCCGGCATGGTTTCGACACCAAAGCGGGCGCGCATCTGCGGGTTGATGAAGCGCCATCCCATCGTCGTGTCTTCCATTTTCAGGGAACGGCTAAACGCGCTGTCTGCTTTGCCGGTCACAAAGGGCGCGCGCGACATGCTCTCCACGCCGCCCGCTATCATTATTTCGGCCTCACCGCATTTGATCGCCCGGGCGGCCGTGCCGATGGCATCCAGCCCCGAGCCGCACAAACGGTTGAGCGTGGTGCCCGGCACGCTGGACGGCAGCCCGGCCAGTAACAGCGCCATGCGCGCCACGTTACGGTTGTCTTCTCCCGCCTGATTTGCGCAGCCGTAAATCACATCGTCAATAGCCTGCGCCACCGAAGCCGGCTGGCGGGCTAACAGCGCCGCTAAGGGTAAAGCAGCCAGATCGTCAGCACGCAGGCTGGCAAGCGCGCCCGCGTAACGGCCAAAGGGCGTACGGAGTGCATCGCAGATAAACGCCTGTTGCATCAGCTTCTCCTCAGGCGGTAGCCAGTTCAGGTTGCAATAAACGCACCGGCGTTAACGCCTGCAGCGCATCAAAACTCAGCCCGGGGCAGCACTCCACCACCAGCGGGCCCTGTGGGGTAATATCGATCACGGCCATATCGGTATAGAGGCGACTGACGCAGCCCAGACCGGTAAGCGGATAGCTGCACTGTTTGACCAGCTTGCACTCCCCTTTTTTGGTCAGGTAATCCATCATCACATAGACTTTGCGCGCGCCGATGGCGAGATCCATCGCCCCGCCTACCGCAGGAATCGCGTCTTGCGCCCCAGTGCTCCAGTTAGCCAGATCGCCGCCGACAGACACCTGATAGGCCCCCATCACGCAGATATCCAGATGCCCGCCGCGCATCATGGCAAACGAGTCGCCGTGGTGGAAAAAACAGCCGCCAGGCAGCAGCGTTACCTGCTCTTTCCCGGCGTTGATCAGCTCTGGATCCTCCTCTCCGGCGACGGGAGCGGGCCCCATGCCGAGGAGCCCATTCTCGCTGTGCAGGAAGATCTCTTTATCTGCAGGCAGATAGTTGGCAATGCGGGTGGGCAGGCCGATGCCCAAATTGACGTAGGCGCCCTCAGGAATATCGCGCGCCACGCGCTGTGCCAGTTGGTCTCGGGTGAGTTTTTGCATAGCCTACTCCTCAGGCGGAAAGGGTCAGGGTCACGGGATTAGCCACGGCCACCAGCCGCTGCACAAAAATACCCGGCGTGACGACGTTTTCAGGATCGAGCTGGCCGAGCGGCACCAGTTCTGCCACCTGCGCAATCGTGGTCGTAGCGGCCATGGCCATCACCGGACCAAAATTTCGTGCCGCTTTGCGGTAAACAAGGTTGCCCCAGCGGTCGCCCTGATGCGCTTTGATCAGGGCAAAATCAGCCTTGAGCGGCTTTTCAAATACGTAATGACGACCGTCGATTTCACGGGTTTCTTTGCCCTCCGCCAGCGGTGTACCAAAGGCGGTTGGCGTGAAAATCCCCCCCAGCCCGCTCCCTGCCGCCTGCATTCTGGCGGCAAGGTTGCCCTGCGGCACCAGCTCCAGTGCAATTTCTCCCCGGCGATAGCGTTCGTCGAACACCCAGGAATCGACCTGGCGGGGAAAAGAGCAAATCATCTTCTCAACACAGCCGGCCTTCAGCAGCGCGGCCAGGCCACTTTCGCCGTTGCCCGCGTTGTTGCTGATCACCGTCAGCCCGCGCACGCCATGGTCAATCAGCGCATCAATCAGCTCCAGGGGCTGGCCTGCGGGTCCAAATCCGCCAATCATGATGCTGGCCCCGTCCGGTATCACCGCAACGGCCTCTGCCAGCGTTGCCACACTTTTATCGATCATCTGCTCTTCCTTTCGCCCGGCACAGGCCGGCTTGTCGTGAATAGCCAAAAAGTAGATCGCTCTGTGACAGCAAACAATACCGATAATCGAAATAGTGTGCGATTATCGGTCACTGACGGGATAAAACAGGACATTGTGATCGCGCACACAGGCGTGCGTGCATCAAGCCACTGACAGGAGAAAACCATGACGGATGAACAACAACGACTGCGCGGTAACAGCGATCCCTGGAAAGGCGATCCCAATTTTATGGCCTCCCTGGCGCGGGGACTGGAAGTGCTACAGGCGTTTACGCCACAGCGCCGCCTGATGTCCGTGTCGCAAATCAGTCAGCGTACGGGCATTCCCCGTGCGGCCGTGCGGCGCTGTCTGTATACGCTGAGCAAGCTGGGGTTTGTGTATGCGGAGGATGGCAAAAACTTTGAACTGCGTCCGCGCGTGCTCTCTCTCGGCCACAACTGGTTAGGCGCAACGCCGCTTGCCAGCGCCTCGCAGCCGGTTTTGCGTCAGCTCAGCCAGACGCTGAACGAGTCCTGTTCGATGGCGGTACTGGACGGGGACGACATTCTCTACATCGCCCGTGCGTCGGCATCGCGCATTATGACGATTGACCTGCACATCGGCAGCCGCCTGCCTGCCAGCACCACCTCCATGGGAAGAGTGCTGTTAAGCGGCCTGGCCAGTGAACCGCTTAACGATTACCTGGCGCGCTTGACCCAGCTGCGTTATACCAGTCATACGCTGGTAAGCAGCAGCGCGCTGCGTGAAGAACTGGCACGCGTCAGGCAGCAGGGCTACGCCATTAACGATCAGGAACTGGAAATCGGGCTGCGATCTCTCGCCGTGCCGCTCAGCGCGCCGGGGGGCCGAATAGTGGCCGCGCTCAACGTGGGCGTGCATGCCGGGCAGGTTTCTGCCGATACGCTGCGCCAGCACCATTTGCCGCTGCTGCAGGAGGCGGCCCGGGAAATCTCTCTGCTGCTGCGTCAATAATCTGTTTTGCCCCTCAACGTCGCTACAAAATTCGTGGTAACGTGAAGGCTGAGTTGCAAGCGGCAAAGTAGAGAGTTATGACCACGAAAAAAATTGATACCACCCTCGTCAGCGCTGGACGCAACAAGCGTTATACCCAAGGCTCGGTGAATGCGGTCATTCAGCGAGCCTCTTCACTGGTTTTCGATAGCGTTGCAGAGAAAAAACGGGCCACCGCAGGGCGCGCGAAAGGCGAACTGTTTTACGGCCGTCGCGGCACCCTGACGCATTTCGCCTTGCAGGATGCCATGACGGAGCTGGAAGGCGGCGCGGGCTGTGTTCTCTATCCTTGCGGCGCGGCAGCCGTCTCCAATGCCATCCTCGCGTTTGTCGAAGCGGGCGACCACATTTTAATGAGCGGCGCCGTTTACGAACCGACTCAGGACTTCTGCACAAAAATACTCAGCAAGCTCCAGGTCTCGACCACCTGGTTTGATCACTGTATTGGTCACGACATCGCCGCGCTGGTTCAGCCTAACACCCGCGTGGTTTTCCTGGAATCTCCTGCCTCCATCACCATGGAAGTGCAGGACGTGCCGGCTATCGTTGCGGCGATACGCGCTAAAGCGCCAGACGCCATCATTATGATCGACAACACCTGGGCGGCAGGCGTGCTGTTCAGCCCACTGGCCCTGGGCGTGGATATTTCTATTCAGGCTGGAACGAAATACCTGATCGGCCACAGTGACGCCATGATTGGCACCGCTGTCGCCAACGCCCGCTGCTGGGACCAACTGCGCGAAAACAGCTACCTGATGGGCCAGATGGTGGATGCCGATACGGCTTACATGGCAAGCCGTGGCTTACGTACGCTGGGCGTGCGCCTGCGCCAGCATGAAGAGAGTGCGCTGCAGGTCGCAGAGTGGCTTTCTGCGCGCCCTGAAGTGGCGCGGGTTAACCATCCGGCGCTGCCCTCGTGCCGCGGGCATGCATTCTGGCAGCGTGACTTCACCGGCAGCAGCGGTTTATTTTCATTCGTGCTGCGGCAAAAACTGAGCCGTGAACAGCTGGCGAATTATCTCGACCATTTTCATCACTTCAGCATGGCTTATTCCTGGGGTGGATATGAGTCACTGATTTTAGCCAACCAGCCCGAAGAGTTAGCGGCCATTCGCCCGGCCGGTGGCGTTGACTTTGAGGGGACGCTGATACGGCTCCACATTGGTCTTGAGCATGTCGATGACCTGCTGGTCGATCTTGAGGCAGGCTTTGATCGCCTGACGCGCTAAAATAGTAAACATGATATAAACCAGGCGCCGACCGTCGTGATATTACACCCGGTCATGGCTGGTTAGCTGTTAACATTCGATCTATAAAAAAGTGTTCAGTCAGCAGAAGAACCGCAACATTTTACCCCTTCACCGCGCAATGCTGTGGTGGGAAGTAAGAGGTCAGCCAGGTCTGAACAGAACAATTGAGTTTCATTTTGACGTAATGGGATAGCTAATGGGTGTTTTACACGAGATTGTGCACGCGCTTTGGCATCAGGACTTTGCCGCGCTGGCCAATCCAGAAGTGGTCTGGATCGTTTACAGCGTAATGTTTATGACGCTATTCCTGGAAAATGGTTTGTTACCTGCCTCTTTTTTGCCTGGCGACAGCCTCTTGCTACTGGCCGGTGCCATGGTGGCTAAAGGCGTGATGGACTTTTTCCCGACGCTGGTGATACTCACGGTCGCCGCCAGTCTGGGCTGCTGGCTGAGTTATCTGCAGGGGCGCTGGCTGGGCAACACGAAGCTGGTGAAGAGCTGGCTGATGCAGCTGCCGGCGCAATATCATCAACGCGCCTGGAATATGTTCAACCGCCATGGTCTGATGGCGCTTCTGGTTGGCCGCTTCCTGGCGTTTATTCGTACCCTGTTGCCTACCATGGCGGGCATTTCCGGACTGTCTAATGCCCGTTTCCAGCTGTTTAACTGGCTCAGCGGCCTGCTCTGGGTCGGCATCGTGGTCACGCTGGGTTACGGTATCAGCCAGGTGCCCTTTATCAAACGTCATGAAGATCAGGTCATGGCGATCCTGATGATACTGCCGATGGTGTTACTGGTGGTCGGCCTGGTCGGCAGCGTCATCGTGATCTGGAAAAAACGTCGCCAGAAACACGCCTGACAGCGGGTTGCGTCAGGCGGGCGGTTCGGCCACCGTCTGGCGCACCCGATTCACTTCCTCTCCCGGCGTCACGCCAAAATAGCGTTTAAACTCACGCGAAAATTGCGACGGACTTTCATAGCCAACCCGCACGGCCGCCACGCTGGCTTTCAGGCCATCGTGCAACATCAGCAACCGCGCCTGATGCAGACGATAACGTTTAAGGTACTGTAACGGCGACGTCTGCGTGACGGCCTTAAAGTTATGGTGAAACGCCGACACGCTCATGTTCACTTCCGCCGCCAGCGCATCCACGCTGAGGTTATCGGCATAGTGATTCTCAATGCGGCGCAGCGCGCGAGCGATCTGGCTGAACTGCGTCTGCCGACTCACCAGCGAGAGCAGCGCGCCGCCTATCGGCCCGGTCAGCACGTAATAAATAATCTCCCGCACAATATGCGGCCCCAGCACGCGCGCATCGCGCGGCTGCGTCATCACATCCAGCAGGCGTTCTGCGGCACACAACATGGGCTCGGTTAACCAGCCGGAGTGAATACCGGAGGTGAGCGGCTGTGGCTGAAACCCTTCGTCGTCACCTATATCCATCAGCAGATCCTGCAGACTGGCCGTGTCCACGCGTAAACACATTCCGGCCAACGGCTGCTCCGGTGAGGCCCAGGTTTCGCATTCGACCGGCAAGGGCACGGTCAGCATTAAATATTTTGTGGCGTCGTACTGAAAAACCGTACTGCCGAGATAGCCGGTTTTACCGCCCTGAAACAGAATGACGATGCCCGGCTGATACATGATGGGCGTGCGCGGACGATACTGATCGGCGTAGATCAGAGAAACGTTTTCTACCGGACAGCGCTGGTGACGGCCATGTGTCATCAGCGTGACCACCTGCTGAGCCAGACGTTGGCACAATGCGTCGTGAGGCATAATCACTCCAGAAAATAAAACAGCAGTTTGCCGCGCGCCTGGTTAATTCGCCAGCAAAATGGAGAATCAGGCAAGAAGTTTACAGGATCAGGCAGGGTTATCCTGTGCGGTTCACAGGCAGCCTGAAAATTGTTAGCTAGACTTAAGCACAGCGAGGATTCACTGGTTTACTGCAAATGTAAGGAGCATGTTATGGCAGACCAACCCATTATCAAACTGCACGATGGTAACATGATGCCGCAACTGGGACTTGGCGTGTGGCAAGCCAGCGTCGAAGATGCCCGTCATGCCGTGCTGAAAGCGCTGGAGGTCGGCTATCGCTCAATTGATACCGCCGCCGCGTATAAAAATGAAGAAGCCATAGGTCAGGCGCTACAGGAAACGGAGGTCGCGCGTGACGATATCTTTGTCACGACCAAGCTGTGGAACAGCGACCAGCAAAACGTTCAGCAGGCGCTGGAAACCAGCCTGGAAAAACTCAAGCTGGATCAGGTTGACCTCTATTTGATGCACTGGCCGTGTCCTGAGAATGATCACTACGTTGAAGCCTGGAAACACATGATCGCACTGCAGCAGCAGGGCCTGGTGAAGAGCATCGGCGTGTGCAACTTTAATCAGCCGCACCTGAAGCGACTGCTGGAAGAGACGGGCGTGACTCCGGTCATCAACCAGATTGAGCTGCATCCCATGCTGCAACAGCGCACGCTCCATGCCTGGAACGCCATGCACCAGATTCAGACTGAATCCTGGAGTCCGCTGGCCCAGGGCGGTGAAGGCGTATTCGATCAGGACATCATCAAATCGCTGGCGAAAAAATACGGTAAAACCCCGGCGCAAATCGTCATCCGCTGGCACCTGGACAGCGGCCTGGTGGTGATCCCTAAATCCGTCACGCCTGCGCGCATTGAAGAAAATTTCAAGGTGTTTGATTTCCGTCTGGATAAGACAGAAATGAGCGAGATTGCGAAGCTGGACAGCGGTAATCGCCTGGGGCCTGACCCGGATACGTTCAACGGCTGACCATCGCCTGCCTCGACTTAACAAGAGAGTGGGTACGCATCGCCTCTCCCGGCTGGGGGAGGCTTTTTTTATGGCTGCGCGGGAGCGGGGAGTTTTAAGATTTTTTAAAATCTGTGTCAAAGGACATCATTGATGATCAGCCTGCGTCAGGCGCATTCGTCTTCTCCGGCACAAGATGAGCGGCTCGCCAGCACATCGCCACATCCTGCGCCTCGTTAAGTCAAATCCCCCCTCTAAAACCTTGCCTTATCCGCCAGCAATACGGTTATCTGTGCCGTTTAAAAACGGGCTCAGCCTGCTGGTGGCCCTGTTCCCTGTTAGCGCGACACGCTTTGCAACACACCGCCGGGCTGACTGACTGTGCCGGTCTGATAACCGGGGTGATAATGATTAACGTTATGATCTTTTAGCCTGGCTCTGCTGCCTGCCCGCCCCCGTTCAAGGGATCGCGGCATTAAGGCGCAGTGAAGTAAAGCGTAACGTTATCAACCCAGGAGCCTGTCATGTCGGTTATCAATACCAATATCCTGTCATTGATCGTTCAGAATGACCTTTTCCTTTCGCAAAACGCGATGTCGACGGCCATTGAACGCCTCTCTTCCGGACTCCGCATTAACAGCGCTAAAGATGATGCTGCCGGGATGGCGATAGCTAACCGTCTGACCTCAAGGATCAACGGAATGACGGTTGCCACCCGAAACGCCGGTGAGGGTATTTCGCTGTCACAAACCGCTGAGGGCGCGCTCGATGAAATAAACAACAACCTGCAACGTATACGCGACCTGACGGTACAGGCACAAAATGGAAGCAACTCCGCTGCGGATATCGACTCGATTCAGACCGAAGTGAACCAGCGAATGGAGGAAATTAACCGCATTACGGCGCAAACGGATTTCAATGGCATTAAGGTGCTGAATACCGGATCGGGTGCGTCCGAGTATCGCTTTCAGGTCGGTGCGGAAGACGGTGAAACCATCAGCATCGATATTGACTCGAGTGACCGGTACAACCTGCTAAAAGCGGGAACAACCGGCACCACGCTCAACGTCCGGCAGATGACATCAGGTGACACCGTTAACGGGGCCGCACGTACGGTTGCCGCAGAGGGTTTTGACGTTCTGAAAGGCGCAGTGACTGGCGGAGCGAACGGGACAGCGACGGGGAACTCGCCTCTGACTGATATTGACCGGGCGATTCAGTTCGTTGACACGCAACGCAGCATGATGGGGGCAGACCAGAACCGCTTTCAGTCCGCTATCGCCAACCTGGGGAGCATGGTAACCAATCTCACTGCCGCACGGAGCCGGATAGAGGATGTTGATTACGCGACAGAAGTATCGGCGCTGTCACAGGCGCAGATTTTACAGCAGGCCGGCGTAGCGATGCTGGCTCAGGCCAACCAGATGCCCCAGTTGATGCTGCAGCTTCTTCGGTTTTAATCTCCGAAGGGCACGGGCAGGAGAGGCTCTCCTGCCCTGTTGAAGCACGAGTGCCGCTAAGACAGCGTGGGTTGCGTCAGCAGCTGACCTGCCGTGCCGCGATCCGCCAGTTCCAGCGTCTGGCTGTGATAGACAAACGGAAAATGCTCAGAAGAACTTTGCGTAAAGCTCACCAGCAGCTCTACATCCCCGTCCACCCAGACCGTGTCCTTCCAGCCGCGATCTTCGCCCATCGGCTGAGCGCCGTTTACGCTCTTAATCAGGAACATGACGCCCTGGATGTGGAAAGATTGCGGACGATCGGCGCGAATAATCCAGCGTTCGAACGTGCCCTGCTGTGCGGTAGAATCAATGCGGTTCATATCCCAGACGGCACCATTGATGCCCGGCAGGCTGTCGCCAATGCGGAACTCACGCGTGCGTACCGAGGCGCCATCCAGAATCTGATCGGCCAGCAAACGCATCGGCAGGTTATCCGTCACCAGCGGCAGCAGGCCGGTAGGCCGCAGCGTAAGCACCAGCGTTGAGGTCAGGATCGTAGAGGGCTCAAAGAAACCGCGCAAACGATCCATAATGCCCGCCGCCGTGCCTGCCGTGATGGAGACTTCATCCCCTTGCGACATATCCACTAAGACTTCACGCCGTTCGCCCGGCGCCAGAGTTAAGCGCTGTACGGCGACGGGTGACGGCAGAAAGCCCTGATCGCTGGCAATCACCGTGAAGGGCCGGTTGTCACTGAGGCTCAGTTCATAACGCCGCGCATTGGAGGCGTTAAGCAACCGCAGACGGACCCAGCCACGTGATACCTCGACAAAAGGGTTACGCACACCGTTAACCAGCAGCGTATCGCCGAGAAAACCGCCGTCGCCCGGTGGGTCATAAACCGGCGTGGCAAAGTTATCCAGCCGTTTATCCTGAATAATCAGGGGGAAATCATCCACGCCATAGTGTTTCGGCAAAGGTAGCTGCTTGCTGATGTCATCCTCAATCAGCCACATGCCCGCCAGGCCGTTGTAGACGTGCGGGGCCATGCGATTTGGCGTGTTGGCGTGATACCAGCAGGTCGCGGCACTCTGGCGAATGGGTAAAACCGGCGCCCAGTCGACCCCGGCTGACATCATGCGCGGCGCGCCGCCCATCAGTGCGCCCGGCACCTGCAGGCCACTGACCGTCATTGAAACGGGTTCATTGAGGCGGTTGCTGTAAATCAGTTTGACATCATCACCGCTGTACACGCGCACCGTGGGGCCGAGGTACATGCCGTTGATGCCCCAGACCGGGACTTTATTGTTATCGCCGTTAAACGACCAGTGGCTGCGCTGCAGGGTCAGAAACAGCGGCTGACCGCGGCGAGATTCCAGTAGCGGCGGGACAGGCAGGGGCGTATCACCGCCCGCAGAAGCGGCACGCGCCGCATGAGGCACAAGCGCGGCACTGAGCGCCGCACCGGCAGAAAGCTGGATAAACTG
Source organism: Pantoea ananatis LMG 2665 (assembly GCF_000710035.2). Classification (GTDB taxonomy): domain Bacteria; phylum Pseudomonadota; class Gammaproteobacteria; order Enterobacterales; family Enterobacteriaceae; genus Pantoea; species Pantoea ananatis. The sequence goes on from NZ_JMJJ01000006.1 coordinate 328,807, forward strand.
ACGTCTGCTGAAAGACATTGAATTTCAGACCTTTTACGCGTGGCGCTGAACCGCCAACTCTGTTTTTATTGCTGTCATTGCTGTGCTGCGTGCACGGCGAGCAACGTCATGCTGACTCGCCGTGGGGCATCCATGCAGAATAGTCCGATAAAGGGCTTATCGGTTAGATTTTACCGTTTTTTTCGCGTTCTTCGACTTCGGCGTTCAGCTCTTCCAGCTTGGCCGCCATCAATTCCCGGCAGTGAGTCGCCAGCTTGCGCACCGAAGAGGATTCAAATTGTTTCACGTCCACCGGCGGCAGCATTTCCACAATCACCAGTCCGTTTTTCAGGCGGTTGAGGTTAATCTTGCCGTGAGTATTCGATACTACAATCGGAATGATCGGCACGCCTGCGGCAACGGCGGCATGAAATGCCCCGGTTTTAAAGGGTAACAACCCACGACCACGGCTGCGCGTGCCCTCCGGGAACATCCAGAAGGAGATGCGTTTTTTATTAAACTGATCCACCAGCTCACCGATCGTCCCGTGTGCTTTGGCGCGGTTGTCACGATCGATCAGCAGGTTGCCGGTCAGCCAGTAAAGCTGACCAAAAAAAGGTATCCACAACAGGCTTTTTTTACCGACGGTGACCGTTGTTGGCTGCACAATCTTGGCTGCGGTGACCATATCGTAGTTGTTCTGGTGGTTAGCGATGTAAATCGCGTTGCCGTAGTTATCCGCGCCTTCGGGGCGACGAAGCTCAACTTTAAGCCCAAACAGCGTCGATAATTTGCCAAACAGGTGACCAAAGGTCGCAACGTGGCGCGGATTACGTGGCGAGAACAGGCACCAGATACAGCCAAAAAAACTCAGCAATATTGAATAAATCACTACGATAATAGTGCGTAATATCAGTAACATATTTTCCTCAATGTGACACGGCTGGCCGGGGCCAGCCGGGTGAATTACGCGTCGCTGTCCGCGCTGCCGGGACGTGCCGGCGCATCCAGTTCGACCCGATCAATTTTTTGCAGGCCGCGCGGCAGCAGTGTGCCACGACGGCCGCGATCGGCACGGAACTTCTGCAACTCTTCACTGCGTAACAGCAGCTTGCGTTTGCCAACGTGCAGCGTAATCGCACTGCCCGGTGGCAGGATCATCAGCCAGGCCAGTTTATCCGCTCCCGACGCGGCATCCGCAGACGGAATCGAGATAATCTTGTTGCCCTTGCCCTTTGACATCTGCGGCAGTTCGCCGACCGGGAACATCAACATCCTGCCCGCCTGCGTAATGGCCAGCAGCATGTCATCTTCGTGATGGACAGCCATGGGCGTCATCACGCGGGCATTTTCAGGCAGCGTCAGCAGCGTTTTACCCGCACGGTTGCGCGAAATCAGATCGTTGAAGGTACAGATGAAACCGTATCCGGCATCAGACGCCATCAGCAAACGCTGCTCTTCCGGCTCCATCAGCACCTGCTCCATAACGGCACCCGGCGGTGGCGTCAGCTTACCGGTCAGCGGCTCGCCCTGCCCGCGTGCCGACGGCAGCGAGGTGGGATCCAGCGTATAGCTGCGTCCGGTGGAATCGATAAAGGCCACAGGTTGGTTACTCTTGCCGCGCGCCGCCGCCAGATAGCTGTCGCCCGCTTTGTAGCTCAGCCCTGCCGGGTCGATGTCATGTCCTTTAGCACTGCGCACCCAGCCCATCTGCGACAGCACAATGGTGACAGGCTCGGACGGCACCAGCTCGGTTTCACTCAGCGCTTTCGCTTCTTCACGCTCACGCAGCGGTGAACGGCGGTCGTCGCCAAAATTGTTGCTGTCTGCCTGCAGCTCTTTTTTCAGCAGCGTATTCATTTTGCGTTCGGACGCCAGAATCGCCTGCAGCTGATCGCGCTCTTTTTCCAGCTCGCTCTGCTCGCCGCGAATCTTCATCTCTTCCAGCTTGGCCAAATGACGCAGCTTGAGTTCAAGGATCGCTTCAGCCTGGGTTTCGCTAATGTCAAAGCGCGACATCAGTACCGGTTTCGGCTCGTCCTCGGTACGGATGATATGAATCACTTCATCAATATTGAGGAACGCCACCAGCAAACCGTCAAGGATATGCAAACGGCGCAGCACGCGATCTAAACGGTAGTTCAGACGGCGGCGCACGGTGTCACGACGGAACACTAACCATTCAGACAGGATCTCCAGCAGGTTTTTCACCGCCGGACGGTTATCCAGGCCGATCATATTGAGGTTGATGCGGTAGCTTTTTTCCAGATCGGTGGTGGCGAACAGGTGGTTCATGACCTGCTCAAGATCGACGCGATTGGATCGCGGCACGATCACCAGCCGGGTGGGGTTTTCATGATCGGATTCGTCACGAAGATCCTCTACCATCGGCAGCTTTTTGTTGCGCATCTGGTTGGCGATCTGCTCCAGCACGCGCGCGCCGGATACCTGATGCGGCAGCGCGGTAATCACCACTTCGCCGTCTTCTTTTTTCCACACCGCGCGCTGACGCACCGAACCGCGTCCGTTCTGATAGATTTTGCGAATCTCGTCACGAGGCGTGATGATCTCGGCTTCAGTCGGGAAATCCGGGCCCTGCACGATTTCCAGCAGCGCATCCAGGCTGGTTTTCGGATCGTCAATCAGGGCGATAGCGGCCTGCGCCACTTCACGCAGGTTGTGCGGCGGAATATCCGTTGCCATGCCCACCGCAATGCCGGTGGTGCCGTTCAGCAGGATGTTCGGCAGCCGCGCCGGCAGCATCTTGGGCTCCTGCATCGTGCCGTCAAAGTTCGGCACCCAGTCAGCCGTGCCCTGCCCCAGCTCGCCCAGCAGCACTTCGGCATACTTTGACAGGCGCGACTCGGTGTAACGCATGGCGGCGAAAGATTTAGGATCGTCCGGCGCGCCCCAGTTTCCCTGACCATCGACCAGCGGATAGCGGTAGGAGAACGGCTGTGCCATCAGCACCATGGCTTCATAGCAGGCACTGTCGCCATGAGGATGGTATTTACCCAGCACGTCACCGACGGTACGGGCGGATTTTTTAAATTTGGCGGTGGCGTTCAGCCCCAGCTCTGACATGGCATAGACAATGCGGCGCTGCACGGGCTTTAAACCGTCGCCAATATAAGGCAGCGCGCGGTCCATGATGACGTACATGGAGTAATTTAAGTACGCATTCTCAGTAAACGTATGCAGGGCAAGACGCTCTGCACCATCCTGCGTCAATTCGCTCATTAAGTCCTCATCCTCACATCGTGACCCGCAACGGCGGATCACCCGGCGGTTGTTTGGCGAGGATAGTACCTTATTCGTGGGTGTTAGTCACAGGCCAGACGCAGTCAGGCCTGGGGTTTTTTCCCGGTTGACCGATCGCCGAAAATCCACCTCAGGACAAAATGCCGAATGTCTTATTTCTAATAGTTTGTGACCGCGCTCGCAATTAATTACGGGCGACGTTATAGCGTATTAATCCTGTCCCGTTTCGGGGACAACATTTAGTATTGTTGATTCGCCTTCCACGCCCTACATTCGATATTAACGCTGTTACACACTTTTATTTTTTTCCAGGTTGGATTTAACGAATTGCCACTTAAGCACCGCTAACGAAATAATAGACAGGTGACTGAATGCAGAATCTGACTTCACGACAACACCGGTTACTGAAATTACTGCTCCAGGCGGGTACGCCGCTGGCTTTAACGCAATTAGCCCAGCAGTTAACCGTTTCTGAAAAAAGTATTTATCGCGATTTGCAAAGCCTGGAAATCTGGCTGGGCGCCTGGCAGGCACAGTTGATCAAGCTGCCCGGTCGCAGCGTGATACTGCAAACCGAGGATATCGCGCAACGCCTGCGATTACAGCAGCATCTGGCCAGTGAAGAGAACTGGTCTGAAGGTTTAAGCAACAATGCACGCCGGGTGAAAATTCTGTCACAGCTGCTGAGGGATGCGCCGCGTGAAACCTCAATCAGTAAGTTATCTGAACGCTATTTCATTAGTCACGCTTCTATCGTCAACGATTTAAAGGTCATTGAAGAGTGGCTACAACCGCTGGCGCTGGCGCTGGTCAGAAGTCAGAGCGGTACGCATGTCGAAGGCAGTGAGCAGGCATTACGTCAGGCGATGGTATCGCTGATTAACGATGTTATGCAGCATAACGGTGGCAGTAACACGGCGCTACCGCGGCTGGACCCGGGCAGTTACCAGGCGCTGATCCACTATTTTGGCGAGGAGGATGTGGCGTTTGTGCAGACCTTACTGCAGCAGATGGAGCAGCAGCTTGGCTATCCTCTGAGCGATGCGTACTACATCAATCTGTCCACCCACATCCTGATTATGATCCACCGCATGTCGCAGGGTAAGGCTTTATCTCTGCCCTTAGCGCTGAGCGCTCAGGAAATGGATAATCGCATTCTGAAGATTGCCCGCCAAATGGTGCGACAGGTTGAACAACGTTTAGACCAGTCAGTGCCGGCGGATGAAGTCGGATTTATTTATCAGTACATTATTTCGTCGGGCATTGTAGTTGAAGAACGCGGCAGCGATATGTTGCCGCAATATCAATTATCGAATGAAGCGTCGCGTAATATTACGGTTGAATTAATTCGCTGCTTCTCAGAACTGATTCAACAGGACCTCACTGCCGATCCTTTATTATTTGAAGGTTTACTTTTCCATATTAAGCCATTACTTAACCGGCTGAAATATCATATTAGCATTCGTAATCCATTGCTCGATGATATTAAAACGGAGCTGAGTGAAATTTTTACGCTGACTCAGCGGGCCATGCAGCTTACCGCCGCGCGTTTTCATTACGGGTCGATTGCGGACGACGAAGTGGGCTATTTATGTGTCCATTTTCAGGCCGCGCTGGAACGGCAAATCGCCCATAAACGCATTTTGCTGGTCTGTTCCAGCGGCGTCGGCACCTCGCATCTCCTGAAGAGCCGTATTCTGCGCGCGTTCCCGGACTGGATTATTGCGGGCGTCATTTCGGCCAGTAACCTCGGCGATTTTTGCCAACAGGAGCCGGTTGATCTGGTGATCTCGACTATTCACCTCGACACCTCGCTGTTTCCTACCGTGTATGTGACCGCGTTTTTCAATGACGACGATATTCGCCGTGTGACTGACGCCATGATTGGCAGCCAACTGCCGAAGGCCGTTAACAGCGCCCTGGCAGAACATTAACTGAATGAGGTCTGACTGATGGATATTTCTCGCATTCTTACGCCACGCCGCGTCAATCTCAACCTGCAAGCCAGCAGTAAAGAGGAGGCCATCATTGAACTGACCGATTTGCTGTTCAGTGACGGTGCGATTAGCGATAAACAGGCCTTTATCAAGGATGTCTGGCTACGCGAGGCAGAGGGTTCGACAGGGTTTGAAAATCACATTGCCATTCCCCACGGGAAATCGTCAGCCGTGAAACAGACCACGTTAGCCATTGGGCGCAGCCAGCAGGATATTCCCTGGGAAACGCTGGATGGCAGCCAGGTGCGCTGCATCATCCTGTTTGCCGTTCGCCTTGAAGATCAAAATACCCCCCATATTCGCCTGCTGTCCCAGGTGGCCAGTGCGCTGGCCGATGATGAGGTGATTGCGCAGTTGCTGGTGGAAAACGACCCCAGCGAAATCATTCGGCTGTTCAGTCAGTACGCCGAAACCGACCTCTGTTAATCCTACACGTCTGAGGTAGACCATGAACATTGTCTGTGTTGCCGCCTGCACGGCGGGTATCGCGCATACCTACATTGCGCGCGAAAAACTGATCAAGGGAGCCCATGCCCTTGGCCACACCATCCACGTGGAAACGCAGGGCACCATTGGTACTGAAAACGCCCTCGATACGGAAACCATCGCCGCCGCCGATGTCGTCATTCTGGCGGTGGATGTCAAGATCAACGGTGAGGAACGCTTTCGCGGCAAACCGATCGTCAGGGTGAAAACTGAAGTGGTGATCAAGTCGCCGATTAAGTTCCTGGAAAAAGTGGCGGATTCACTGGCGCGTGCCTGAGGAGATCCACAATGAACGATAACAAAAGACAGTACGGACAGGAGATCAAAGGTCATCTGTTGACGGGGATCTCCTGGATGATCCCGCTGATTGTCGCCGCCGGGATCTGTATCGCGCTGGGCCAGGTCATCGGTGGTCCGGACGTAGGCAAACATCCCGGCACGATTGCCTGGATGCTGAACCAGATGGGCGGCTGGGGCATGGGATTGATCGTGCCGTTGATTAGCGCCGCCATCGCCTACTCGATTGCCGACAGGCCGGGCTTTGCGCCTGGCTTAATCGTGGGCTTTATTTGCGGCCAGATCGGCACGGGTTTTATCGGCGGCATCCTTGGCGGCTTCCTGGTGGGTTATACGGTGATTCTGTTGCGCCGCAGCATTCGGCTGCCGCAGTCGATGCAGGGCCTGATGCCGATCATGGTGTTACCGGTGCTGAGCACCATTATCGCCGGGCTTTTGATGATGACCTTCATCGGCCAGCCCATCGTCTGGTTGCAGAAGGCGCTGATTGCGCTGTTGGAATCCATGCAGGGCGGTTCGAAGTTCGTTATGGGCGCCATTCTGGGGGCGATGGCCACCTTCGACTTTGGCGGGCCGGTCAATAAAACCATGTCGCTGTTCGCGGATGGCATGCTGGTCGACGGCATTTACGGACCGGAAGCAGTCAAATTTGTCGGTTCGATGATCCCGCCCTTTGGTATCACCCTTTCCTGGCTGTTAACCCGCCATAAGTACACCCGCGCGGAAAAAGAGGCGCTGAAGGCGGCCTTTCCCATGGGGATCTGCATGATCACTGAAGGTGTGATCCCGATTGCCGCCCGCGATCTGCTTCGTGTCGTCGGCAGCTGTGTGGTGGCTTCCGCCGTCGCCGGCGGGCTGATTATGGTCTGGGGCGTCGAAGCGCCTGTGCCTCACGGCGGCATGTTCGTAGTGCCCCTCTTCACCAAACCCTGGCTGTTCTGCCTGGCGCTCGGTATCGGCAGCACGATCTGTGGCGTGATGCTATCGCTGCTGAAAAAGCCGGTGACCGAAGCCGACGAAGAGTTTGACGACGTGGAAGACCACAGCGTTCGTGAAGACGACATTAAATTCACACTGGAATAAGGAGTGCGTATGTACGCGGCAATGAACGACCTGATCGCACGGGCTGCCCGTAACCAGTATGCGGTACTGGCCATCAACTGTTTCAATCTGGAGAGCGCACGTGCGGCAGTGAAGGCGGCGGAGGAGCAACGCGCGCCCCTGATCCTGAATGTTTATCAGGGTCACAGCCGCCATTTCCCGCCCGCTGTCGCCGTGCCCTTGGTTCAGGCGCTGGCAGCGAATGCCAGCGTGCCGATCGCGCTGGCGCTTGACCACGGAAAAGCCTTTCCGCTGATTGGACAGGCCTTTCGCGCCGGGTTTACCGGACTGATGATCGATGCCTCCTCCGAGCCGCTGGCAGAAAATATCCGCCAGACGGCAAAAGTGGTCGAGATGGCGCATACCGCCGGGGTTTGTGTGGAGGGCGAACTGGGGCATATCGCCGATGCCCCAACCTATGCGCTGGCAGACGCTGCGGTGAAAATGACCCAGGTGGCGGACGTGGTGCCCTTTCTGCAACAAACGGGCATCGATCTGTTAGCGGTGTCGGTTGGGACCGCGCACGGGCTCTATCCCGCTGGCGTCAAACCGCAAATCGACTTTCAGCGTCTGGCTGCGCTGCATGGGGTTTCGCCGGTTCCCCTGGCGCTGCACGGCGGCAGCGGCACGCCAGCCGACGATATTCGACGCGTCAGTCAGCACGGCGTCGCCAAGATTAACGTTGGCGCGGCGGTCTTTGATGCAGGCAAGCAGGCGCTCCATCAGGCGCTTAAGCAGCATCCCGCTGCTGAGCTGCCTGATCTGCTGGCGCTGATGGAGGCCGCCTGCTGCGAAGTCGTACATGACTATCTGAGCTGTTCCGGCTCCGCTAATCAGATCTGATTTTTTTCTGCTGTAACCCGGTGCGCGTCTCTGAACGTCAGCGCAGGGCATCCCTTTGTCGTAAAACAAGCTGAGGAAGATTTAACATGTTGATTTCAATGAAAGAGATGTTAAGCCCCACCCGCCAACACCGCTTTGCTATAGGCGCATTTAACGTGGCCGACAGCTGTTTTATCCGCGCGGTGGTGGAAGAAGCCGAAGCCACAAAAACTCCGGCCATTATCTCTATTCATCCCAGCGAACTGGCGTTCGTGACGGATGCGTTTTTTGGCTATGTTCGGGAGCGCACCCTGAAAAGTACCGTGCCCTTTACCCTGCATCTGGATCATGGTGCTTCGGTTGCCCACGTGCTGCGCGCTATTCAGTGTGGCTTTACATCGGTCATGATTGACGGCTCGCTGCTGCCCTATGAAGAAAACGTGGCGCTGACCAAAGAGGTAGTGAAGCTGGCGCACGCGGTGGGCGTATCTGTCGAGGGCGAACTGGGGACCATTGGCGATACCGGCACCTCGGTAGAGGGCGGCGTCAGTAAAGTGATTTACACCGATCCCGCGCAGGCGGAAGACTTTGTGCAGCGCACCGGCGTGGATACTTTAGCGGTGGCAATAGGCACGGCGCACGGTATCTATCCCAAAGATATGAAGCCCGAACTGCAAATGCATATTCTGCGGGATATCTCGCAACGCGTTTCCATTCCGCTGGTCTTGCACGGCGGTTCGGCGAATCCCGATGCCGAAGTGGCGGAGGCGGTTACGCTGGGCGTCGGTAAAATCAATATCTCCAGCGATATGAAATATGCCTATTTCCAGAAGGTGCGCGAAGTCTTAACCCGCGAAACCTGGTGGGATCCAAACTTGATTTATCCTGAAGCGATTGAGGCGGCCAAGGCGGTCATTCGCTACAAAATGAACTTGTTTGGCGGACTGGGAAAAGCCTCGCTGTATTGAGTACTTAAGGGTAAAAATGTGTGGTTGGTGTTCCGTGCGGTTCCCACCGCCACGGTATCGGATCTGACATCCTCGCACCGCTAACGCGGTGCCTTCGCGGCGTTCGTCAGCCTGACGAACCAGCGGAGACGGTACTTCCTGTACCGGCTCCGCTTTTTGCCCGCGTCCTGCGGGCAAATTCTGGCTTCCTCGCTTTGCTCAGCGCTGCGAATTGTCTGTTCCGCTCCCGTGGCGGTGGGCACAGTGACGCATGTGCGCCGTTTCGGACGGCTATCTGCAGTTTTGAAGCCCGGCGTTAACACATCAGATAAACCCCCTGCTTTCTCCTTACTTCATCACACCCATCCACTGCTGGGCGATCTGCGCATATTCCCCGGTCGCGGTGCTCAGGTGCAGCCACTGATCGATATACTGCTTCCAGCTCATATCATCACGCGGAATCATGTAAGCTTTTTCACCGTACTGCAGCGGTTTATCCGGGTTGAGCGCACACAGGGAAGGAAAGCGTTTTTGCTGATACAGCGCCTCTGAGGCATCGGTGATCATCACATCGGCTTTATTGTCCACCAGCTGCTGGAAGATGGTCACATTATCGTGAAACAGCGTTAACGCAGCCTGAGGTAAGTGGCTGTGAACAAACGCCTCGTTCGTGCCCCCTGCTGGCTCAACCAGACGCACGCTGGGCTGGTTCATCTGTTCGACCGTCTGGTACTTCGCCTTATCGGCGCATCGCACCAGCGGAATTTTACCGTCCACGCCTAACGGCTGCGCAAACCAGGCCGTTTGCTGGCGCTTCAGCGTGACCGATACGCCACCCAAGGCGATATCGCACTGCTTCGCGATAAAGTCCTGCATCAGGGTTTTCCAGGTGGTGGGTACCCATTGCACCTTCGCCCCCAGTGACGCGGCCAGGGATTCAGCCATGCTGATATCCAGCCCTTCATAGCTGCCATCCGCTTTCAGGAAGCTGTAAGGTTTGTAGTCCCCGGTAGTACAGACTTTCAGAGTTTTGGTGTTAAGAACGCTGTCCAGACGCGACTGGGCCTGAGCGCCGCCAGCCACCAGCAGTAACGTGATTACGAGTGTTTTTTTCATCATTGTATTTTTTTCGGCAGTGAGTTTGCGCTGGTATGGTGACATAACCTCGGGGGTTATTGCGCTATTCGCAAAAGTGTTGTGATCATTCTCGCATTTTTCTCCCGCCCGCCACGGCCTAAGCTACCCCCCATTGACGCATACGGGAGACAAGCTTAATGAGTAACATTTTAATTATCGATGGCGGTAAAACCTTCGCCCATTCGAAAGGCGAGCTGAATCATACGCTGACCGAGGTGGCCGCCAGCCAGCTGCGTGATCTGGGCCATGAGGTCACGATCACCGTTGCCGACCACGCGTATGTTGTGGCCGATGAGGTGCAAAAATATCTCGACAGTGACGTGGTGATTTATCAAATGCCGGGCTGGTGGATGGGTGAACCCTGGACCGTGAAACGTTACATCGATGAGGTTTTCACCGACGGCCACGGTAAGCTGTATGCCAGCGATGGCCGCACCCGTGCCGACGGCGCAAAAAAATATGGCTCAGGCGGACTGATTCAGGGCAAAAAATATATGCTGTCCCTGACCTGGAACGCACCACTGGAGGCCTTTACCGACCCTGAGCAGTTCTTTGAAGGCGTGGGCGTTGACGGACTTTATCTGCATTTCCATAAGGCGAATCAGTTCCTGGGCATGGAAGCATTGCCGACCTTTATCTGCAACGACGTGATGAAACAGCCGGATGTTCCACGTGATATTGCACGTTATCGCACGCACCTCCGCGAGATTTTTGCTTAAATAGATGTTCACCCAGAAAGAGGAAACGTGAATGTTAACCGTCGTTGCTGAAATTTGTGTTAAGCCAGGCTGTCGCCAGAAAGTACTGGATGCGTTTCACCAGGTGATCCCTACCGTGCTGGAAGAAGAAGGCTGCCATCAGTACAGCCCTCTGGTCGATCACCAGGCGCAGGTGCCCTGGAAACACAATTCACCTGATTCGATTTTTATGCTGGAGCAGTGGGAAACCCTGCGCCATCTTGATCAGCATCAGCAGATGCCGCATATGGAAGCCCATCGTACGGCGATTAAAGACTATGTGACTGACGTGAAAATTCTGGTGCTGGAGCCGGGTAAATAATCCTGGCGGAACACGCACAAAAAAAGCCCCGTTCAGGGGCTTTTTCCATCAGGCTGCGGATTACACTTCAATATCCGCTTTATCGCCTTTTTCCTGCAGCCAGTTACGACGATCTTCGGATCGCTTTTTCGCCAGCAGCATATCCATTACCCGCAAAGTCTGTTCAATGTCATCGTCACTGACGGTGAGCTGCACCAGACGGCGCGTGTTGGGATCGAGCGTGGTTTCGCGCAGCTGCAGCGGGTTCATTTCACCCAGCCCTTTAAAGCGCTGCACGTTTGGCTTGCCCTTCTTGCGCTTCAACTGCTCCAGTACGCCCTCTTTCTCGTCTTCATCCAGCGCGTAATACACTTCTTTGCCCAGATCGATGCGATACAGCGGCGGCATGGCGACATAGACGTGGCCATTTTTTACCAGGGTGCGGAAGTGCTTCACAAACAGCGCACACAGCAATGTGGCGATGTGCAGCCCATCCGAGTCCGCATCAGCAAGGATACAGATTTTGCCGTAGCGCAGCTGTGAGAGATCTTCGCTATCGGGATCGATACCGATCGCCACCGAAATATCGTGCACCTCCTGCGAGGCCAGCACTTCATCGGACGAGACTTCCCACGTATTGAGGATCTTACCTTTAAGCGGCATGATCGCCTGATATTCGCGATCGCGCGCCTGCTTGGCCGATCCGCCCGCCGAATCCCCTTCCACCAGGAAGAGTTCGGTTTTATTCAGATCCTGCGCGGTGCAGTCTGCCAGCTTACCTGGTAGTGCCGGGCCGCTGGTCAGTTTTTTACGCACCACTTTTTTGGCTGCGCGCATACGGCGCTGGGCGCTGGAGATCGCCAGCTCCGCCAGCTGTTCTGCCGCCTGCACGTTCTGATTCAGCCACAGGCTAAAGGCATCTTTTACTACGGCAGACACAAAGGCGGCGCACTGGCGCGAGGATAAACGCTCTTTTGTCTGGCCTGCAAACTGCGGATCCTGCATTTTCACTGACAGCACATAGGCGCAGCGATCCCAGATATCCTCTGCGGACAGTTTGACGCCGCGCGGCAGAATATTGCGGTATTCACAAAACTCACGCATGGCATCCAGCAATCCCTGACGCAGACCGTTGACATGGGTACCGCCCTGCATGGTGGGAATCAGGTTCACATAGCTTTCGGTCAGCAGCTCACCGCCTTCCGGCAGCCACAGTAATGCCCAGTCCACCGCTTCGATATCACCGGCAAAGGTTCCGACGAAGGGCTTCTCTGGCAGGGTTGGCAGGCCGTTGACGGCTTCGCACAGGTAATCCGTCAGACCATCTTCGTAGCACCAGCGCTGTTCGGTATTGTTCAGCTTGTCTTTGAAGACAATTTCCACCCCTGGACACAGCACGGCTTTCGCCTTAAGCAGGTGTGATAAGCGGGACACCGAGAAGCGCGGGCTGTCAAAGAAGTGCTCATCCGGCCAGAAATGGACGCTGGTGCCGGTGTTGCGCTTCGCAACCGTGCCCGTGACGGTCAGATCCTGCACTTTTTCACCGTTTTCGAAGGCGATACTGTAGATCTCACCATTACGCCGCACGTTGACCTCAACACGTTTAGAGAGGGCATTGACCACCGAAATGCCGACGCCGTGCAGGCCACCGGAAAACTGGTAGTTTTTATTAGAGAATTTCCCCCCCGCGTGCAGCCGGCACAGGATGAGCTCAACGGCCGGGACGCCTTCTTCCGGATGGATATCCACCGGCATGCCGCGTCCGTCGTCAGTCACTTCTAACGACTGATCGGCATGTAAAATCACTTCTACGCGCCTGGCATGGCCCGCCAGTGCCTCATCGACACTGTTATCAATCACTTCCTGACCCAAGTGGTTAGGGCGCGTCGTATCGGTATACATTCCCGGGCGACGGCGAACCGGCTCAAGGCCAGTCAGGACCTCAATGTCACCCGCATTATAGCTTGATTGACTCATGGTAACTGTCTGATTAGAAGAAGAAAATGGTTGCGATTTCCGCGTTACTCAAGCGTGATTCAGGCCCAGAAAGTCCAGAATTTGCGGGAAATGGCGTTCGAATCCAGTAAATGCATGATTTCCGCCCTCTTCCACCGTATGACGGCACGCGCTGTAGTAGTCGAGCGCCTGGCGGTAATCGAGCACTTCATCGCCGGTTTGTTGCAGCAACCACAACAAATCAGGTGCTTCCAGCGGTTCAATCTGCATCACTTTCAGATCGTAAATGTGGCGAGACTCTAACACATATTGCTGACCGGTGTAGGGATTCTGATTCTCCCCTAAAAAATCCACCAGCAACTCGAACGGCCGCACGGCAGGGTTGACGACCACTGCAGGCAACATAAAGCACTGGGACAGCCACGTCGCGTAGTAACCGCCCAGCGAGGAGCCCACCAGGCCCATTTCACGCCCGCTGTGACTTAACACGATGTCTTCCAGCATCGCCGCGGCCTCGGCCGGAAAAGTGGGAAGCTGCGGCACAATCATCTCTATGTCGGGATGATTGTGACTCAGCCACTGTTTGAACAGCGTCGCTTTCGCTGAGCGCGGGGAGCTGTTAAAGCCGTGCAGGTAAAGCAGCGCCTTCATCCGTCAGTATCCTTCGGCATCAAGATCGGGGCAAAACGCCTGAGTGCTGAGCCGGTTCACTTCTGTATCAAGCTGACCGTCATTGTGCAGCGTAAACCAGCGCCAGCCTGGCGCAAGGGTATCAATGGTAAAGCTGGTGCAGTGCGGTTTGAACTGCACGCAGGTGGAAGGCGTGGCCAGCACGCGGCGACCGTGCCACTCCACATCCATTTCCTGATGGATATGGCCGCACACCAGTGTCTTTGCCAGCGGATAGTGCTGTAACACGGCATCAAGCTGATGGGGATTGCGCAAACTGTGTTGATCAAGCCAGGTGCAGCCTGAAGCAAGCGGATGGTGGTGCAGCAGCACCAGCGTATGACGCAGGGGAAAGCGCGCGAGGGCGTTATCAAGCCAGTCGAGCTGATAGTCGCTTAACATGCCATGAGGCACGCCGAAGACCTGACTGTCCAGCAGCACGACCTGCCAGTGTTCGCCCACCAGCACATGCTTGTGCGCGTTGATGCCGGCTCTGGCCAGCGTATCCACCATTGCGGGCTGGAAATCATGATTACCCGGCAGCCAGACGCAGGGTTTTGGCAGGCGCGAAATGCCCTCAACAAAATGCTGATAGGCTTCGACCGAGTGATCCTGAGAGAGATCGCCGGTGGCCACAATGAGATCATAGTCGCGCTGTTGTGCGATGATCGCATCCAGCACGGCGTCATAACTCGACCAGGTATTCACTCCCAGCAGCGATTCGTGTTTTCCTGCGAACAAATGCGTGTCCGTCACTTGCAGAATCCGCACCCCAGATTCTGTTGCCGCAGGAAGAGTTAGCAGGCTATCCAAAGCGTTTCCTTCGTCTCTACGCCGTTCAATGCATTATACGTATCAGCAAGCCGGTACTGCCATGGCGCCATGCGTCAGACAGTAGCGTAACCAGTCAGCGAGGAACTGATTGATTTGATGCTTTTCATCACGCTGATTCATCTTTTTATTCGGGTAATCATAACGCGCTTTAAACCGATAGATCTGCTGTGTTGAACACACTTCAGCGACCATGGCGTCATGATACAGCCTGACAGACATGGAAGGCAGGCTCCAGTAACTCACCGCCGGTGCCGTCTGGCGAATTTCAACCAGAGTAGTGTAACGTGTTGATTCTTCTATTGTTAACTGATAGCGGGCGCCGCTCACCTGATAGCTAACCGATGCGCCTGCCTCGTCATCGCGCGGGAGCAGACGGCGTAACTGGGCGAAATTGGTTTCGCACAGCCGCATCATCTCGGGGAAATCAGGGATATAGCGCTGTTTCATTTTTGCGTCCACTCTTCTCGAAGTTCTTTATGGTGCAGTGCCAGCCATTGCAAGGTGATGACAGATGCCGCGTTATCAATAATCCCCTGTTCCACCCAGTGGTAAGCCTGTTCACGGCTTACGACATGCACAAGAATATCCTCATTCTCTTCCTCCAGGCCATGGCATCCTGTTGCCAGGCCGGCATCCACTTCTCCCACCATAACTGATAAACGTTCGCTGGTGCCGCCCGGGCTGGCAAGATAGTTCAACACGGGCTTCACCCGGCCAACGGTCAGACCGGCTTCTTCTGATGCTTCACGGCGTCCCACCTGTTCCGGAGTTTCACCGGGTTCAATAATGCCCGCAATCATTTCCAGCAGCCAGGGCGTGGGGCTGCAGTCGAAGGCCGGAATGCGGATCTGCTCAATCAGCACCACTTCATCACGGATGGGATCATAAGGTAGCAGGACGGCAGCATGGCCGCGCTCAAAAACTTCACGCGTCACTTCTCCGCTCATGCCGCCTTTAAACAGACGATGGCGAAAACGGTAGCGAACGATGGAAAAAAAACCGTCGTAGGCCGTTTCACGTGCAATAATTTCTACATCATTTTTTGTGAAAGTCACAGGTGATGTTTTATTGTCCTTCATCGTTTGGTTCCTTTTGCAGATTGGGATGACACAGATAAAACACAAGCCCGGGCACTATCTAAACAGTCATTACAGAGTTATTTACCTGAAACACGCAAATATGGCACGTTCAGCCACCTTATCTCACAGTTGCCCTCTGCTAGAATCTGCGATAATTTTTGGCTTACCGGCGGCACTATCATTGCGATTTGCTGCAACAAAAGGAATGCAAATGAAAAAACTGCTCCCATTATTTATTGGGCTGAGCCTGGGCGGTTTCAGCGTCGCCAGTCAGGCAGAAAACCTGCTTCAGGTTTACCAACAAGCGCGTTTAAGCAACCCGGACCTGCGGAGCTCCGCTGCCACTCGCGATGCTGCGTTTGAGAAAATCAACGAAGCGCGCAGCCCTTTATTACCACAACTGGGTTTGGGTGCAGATTACAGCTATGCAAATGGCTATCGTGATAGTAGCGGTATTCATTCCAACACGACCAGTGGCACACTGCAATTGACGCAAACCATTTTCGACATGTCAAAATGGCGCGCGCTGACCCTGCAGGAAAAAACCGCAGGTATTCAGGACGTCACCTATCAGGTTGCCCAGCAGGATTTGATTCTGAATACCGCGACGGCCTATTTCAACGTGCTGAAAGCCATTGATACGCTTTCTTACGTCGAAGCACAGAAGATGTCCATCTACCGCGAGCTGGATCAAACCACTCAACGCTTTAACGTGGGCCTGGTGGCCATTACCGACGTGCAGAACGCCCGCGCCCAGTATGACAGCGTGCTGGCCAATGAAGTCACGGCGCGTAACAATCTGGATAACTCGGTGGAGTCTCTGCGTCAGATCACCGGCATGGACTATCTGGCACTGGCCTCACTGAACATCGATCGCTTTAAAACCACCAAACCTGATGACGTTAACGCGCTGCTCAAGCAGGCAGAAAGCCGTAACCTTAATCTGCTTTCTGCCCGCCTAAATCAGGATTTAGCTCGTGAACAGATTCGTTCTGCGGAATCAGGCCACCTGCCAACGCTCGATCTGACCGCGTCTACCGGTCTGTCTAACAGCAAATACGGCGGAAGCCGCGCTGAACAGAGTGCAAACTCAACAGACTCGATTACAGGAAACAGTAAAGTCGGCCTGAGCTTCACGCTTCCGCTTTACAGCGGTGGCAGCGTGACCTCACAGGTGAAGCAGGCGCAATATAACTTTGTCAGCGCCAGCGAACAGCTGGAGGCGGCTCACCGCTCTGCGGTTCAGACGGTCCGTTCTTCTTACAACAACGTGAATGCGTCCGCGAGCAGCATTGCGGCGTACAAGCAAGCCGTGGTCTCTGCGCAGAGTTCATTAGACGCCATGGAAGCCGGTTATCAGGTCGGTACGCGTACCATCGTTGACGTGTTGAACGCCACCTCAACCCTGTATAACGCGAAACAGCAGTTGTCCGATGCACGTTACAGCTATCTGATTAATCAGCTAAATATCAGCTATGCGCTGGGCACGCTGAACGAGCAGAGTCTGGGCATTCTCAACAGCCAGTTAGGCAAAGAGATCTCCACCTCACCGGAAACCGTTCAGCCCCAGAACGTTCAGCAGGTACTGGGTGAAGATCACATCGCGAGTTCTTCTGAAACCGCGACGGCGCCAGTGCGCCCGGCCGCCCATAAAAGCAGCCGTAACCCTTTCGCTAACTGATCGCCCTGCGGGCCGCTTTGCGGCCCGCTTCTCTTAAAAACGTATAACTAAGTAAAGATCCCCGTCCTGCCTGGCCGTTAGCTTCATTTCTCGCCACTCATCCCCTATTCTATGCGCTACCTTTGGGCACAGGATATTTATAATGAAACGGACTAAAACGATCCGCTATGCCGCCTTTCGTAAGAGCTGGCAAGCAAGACACTTAACGCCTGTTGCTATCGCTGTATCAGCGGTATTTATGCTGGCAGGCTGTGAACAAAACGACGAAACCGTCTCGCTCTATCAGAACGCCGATGATTGTACGAAAGCCAATCCCGGCCAGAGTGCGCAATGCACCACCGCGTTTAACAACGCCAAAAAGGAAGCGGAACGCACCGCACCGAAATACGCCACACGTGAAGACTGCGTGGCAGAATTTGGTGAAAACCAGTGTCAGCAGGCGCCTGCACAGGCTGGCGTGGGCAGCACTAATGCCGAGTCGCAGCAAAGCGGCAGCTTCTGGATGCCGCTGATGGCGGGCTATATGATGGGCCGCATGATGGGCGGCGGCGCGGGTTTTGCGCAGCAGCCGCTGTTCTCACCTAAAACGCCAAACAGCCCGGCTAACGGTCAGTTCGTTGATGCGTCCGGCCGTAACTATGGTAACGCCACCTCCGGTAAAACCATGACGGTTCCTAAAACCGCCATGGCGCCTAAACCGACCACCACCTCAACGATTACGCGGGGTGGCTTTGGTGAAACGGTCGCGAAGCAAAACAGCATGCAGCGTAGCAGCAGCGCGTCCGGCACCTCCAGCCGTTCGCTGGGAGGCTAACCCCGCTTATGCAACGCATCGCGATTTCAGAGCGCCCGGGCTGGCGGGAAAAAGCCACGGAGTTTGGTTTTCGTTTTCACACCATGCACGGTGAGCCCTACTGGTGTGAAGAGGCTTACTATCAGTTCACGCTGGCGCAGATTGATTATCTTGAGGACGTCACCGCCGAGCTTCATCAGATGTGCCTGCAGGTCGTGGAAAAAGTGGTGAACAGCGAAGCGCTGCTCACCAAATTTCGCATTCCTAAGCATACCTGGGACTTCGTGCGTGATTCATGGCAACAGCGTCAGCCCTCGCTTTATTCGCGTCTCGACCTCGCATGGGACGGCAAAAGCGATGCCAAACTGCTGGAGAACAACGCCGACACGCCGACGTCGCTGTATGAGGCGGCGTTTTTCCAGTGGCTGTGGCTCGAAGACCAGCTCAATGCCGGTCAGCTGCCGCAGGGCAGCGATCAATTCAACAGCCTGCAAGAGAAACTCATTGAACGCTTTACGGTGCTTCATCAGCAACAGGGGTTTAACTGGCTGCATTTCGCCTGCTGTCGTGATACCGATGAAGATCGTGGGACGGTGCAATACTTGCAGGACTGCGCCACGGAAGCCGGACTGCCGAGCGAATTTCTCTACATTGATGAGATAGGGCTGGGGGAAAAGGGCCAGTTTACTGACGCCCAGGATCAGGTCATCAGTAATCTGTTTAAGCTTTATCCGTGGGAATTCATGCTGCGCGAGATGTTTTCTACCAAGCTGGCCGATGCGGGCGTACGCTGGCTGGAGCCGGCATGGAAGAGCATCCTGTCAAACAAAGCGTTGCTGCCGCTGCTGTGGGAGATGTTCCCCAATCACCCTAACCTGTTGCCCGCCTGGTTTGCCGAAGACGATGTGCCACCGATGGAGAAATACGTGGTTAAGCCGCTGTTCTCGCGCGAAGGGGCCAACATTCGTATTGTGGAAAACGGCAAAGAGATCGCCCGTGTGGACGGTCCTTACGGCGAAGAAGGCATGATCGTCCAGCAGTTCCATCCGCTGCCGAAATTTGGCGACAGCTATACCCTGATTGGTAGCTGGTTGATTGACGATCAGCCTGCGGGCATCGGCCTGCGCGAAGATCGCGACCTGATCACCCAGGATCTTTCGCGTTTCTATCCGCACGCGTTTATCGAGTAGCGCTTTCCTCCAGGCCAGCACGCTGGCCTGGTTTCCCGCTAGCCGACCTGTACCGACAGCATACTGATTGCGCCCATTTCCATACCTTCAACAGGGACGGTTACGGCCTCACCTGGCTGACGGGACCCCAGCACGTACAGCAACGGCAGGAAGTGCTCCGGCGTGGGATTGGATAACGCCGCATCCGGATGCTGCATAAAATTCACCAACGGATGTGCATCCGCCTCAGCCTGAACCGCCAGATTATCGCGCACATAGTCGTTAAATCCGGTCGCCCAGTCATAAGCGTTTCCGCCGCCCCACAGCACCTTACGCAGGTTGTGTACCACATTGCCGCTGGCGACGATCATCACGCCGCGATCGCGCAAGGCAGACAGTTTTTGCCCTATTTCAAAATGCCAGGCCGCAGGCTTGCCGCTGTCGATACTAAGCTGGACTACCGGAATATCCGCCTCAGGATACATTTTAATGAGTACGCCCCACGAGCCGTGATCGAATCCCCATGCATGATCCTGATGAACCGGCACGGGCGATAAAATCTCAGCAATTTCATTTGCCAGTTCAGGCGAACCCGGTGCGGGATAGCGGGTATCAAAAAGCGCCTGCGGAAAACCGCCAAAGTCATGAATGGTGCGCGGGTTTTCCATCGCTGTGACCGCCGTTCCCTGGGTATACCAGTGAGCCGAAATGGCCAGGATGGCCCGCGGTCGTGGCAGCGTGGCACCGGCTTTACGCCAGGCTTCGGTGTAACGGTTTTCTTCTAACGCATTCATCGGGCTGCCGTGTCCCAAAAACAGTGCTGGCATACGTAACTGGCTCATAGCGATCCTTAATGTGTTCACTCTATGAGCACTACGATACGCTGTTTGCAGGGGTTATCACGCGGATAAGCATGATGTTCTCTGTCAGGAAATTTGAACGAAAGAGATGGGTCAGATAAGCAGGATGGATGGGGGAAGAGGTAAAGCAATCAGGCCAGTATTTCTGGCCTGACAGTAAGCCGCTTAGCTGGCCTGACGCGTTTCGTGCTCGCGACGATAGGCAACCAGATCTTCGATCGTCACGACCGGCATCGCATGCTGTTTAGCGAACAGGATCACTTCAGGCGCATGCGCCATAGAGCCGTCGTCGTTGGTCAGTTCACACAGGACGCCTGCAGGTTTAAAGCCCGCCAGCGTGACCAGATCGATGGTCGCTTCAGTATGACCGCCGCGGGTCAGAACACCACCATCATGGGCACGCAGGGGAAAAACGTGGCCCGGACGGTTCAGATCTTCGGGTTTGGCGTTATCGGCAATCGCCGTGCGAATGGTTGTGATGCGATCCTGCGCGGATACGCCGGTGGTGACGCCCTTCGCCGCTTCGATGGTCACGGTAAACCCTGTGCCATAGGCGCTGGTGTTGTTTTCCACCATCATCGGTAATGCCAGCTGCTGGCGGCGTTCTTCGGTCAGGCAGAGGCATACGATACCGCTGCCGTGGCGAATGGTGAGAGCCATCTGCTCGACGGTCATGGTTTCGGCAGCGAAAATCATATCGCCTTCGTTTTCACGATCTTCATCGTCGAGCACCATCACACCGCGTCCTTCACGGAGTGCGGCGATAGCACGTTCTACACGCTGTTTCGGCGTGCCAAATTCAGAAAGTAGAGTCTGATTCATGGTAATAAAACCTTTTAAATGTATTGGGTTACCAGAATCAGGGCAAGCTTAGGAGTGACGCCGTGTATAGACGTAGCAATGACGCAAAACAGACATAATGCCTGACAGATGTCGTTACCCTCTCCCATCCGGACTTTAACCGTCGGCCCCGGAATTTCACCGGATCTGCTGACCTTCACCATCACAGTGAAGCGCTCGCGGGCTGTCAGCCTGGGCTGATTTACCGCCGGTGGGGAATTTCGCCCCGCCCTGAGAATAAGCGTTTTAACTATAACGCTTCCTATTCGGGGCGGCAATCCACAAAGCCATTATTGCTTTAGCATTTTTTGCGCTAAGGATTTCAGGTTTAACCTTTTCAATTCAGGCATTACACTTAAGTGACTCTAGCGTTGGTACAATGCTGCCATAGCAACCCGTAACCAGGAAACCATCATGATCGACACGAAAAAAATTGAACAAATGGCCCGTCAGGTTCATGACGCGCTGCCGAAGGGAGTTCGTGAATTTGGCGATGATGTCGAGAAGAAAATCCGGCAGACGCTGCAGGCACAAATGACCCGCATGGATCTGGTCAACCGTGAAGAGTTTGATGTCCAGACTCAGGTTTTACTGCGTACGCGTGAAAAACTGGCGGCGCTGGAACAGCGTCTCGCTCAGCTGGAAAGCAAGAGTTCAGCGTCTGCCGCGCCCGCTGCCACCAGCACACCTGGCCCGGCACCGGCCATCGTGCCAGCCGCACATCCTGCTGACAAACCGGCTAAATAAAGGGCGGGCGGGAGCCCGGGCTCCCGCCGCCATGACTCAGTCGCCGCGAATGGTTTTGATGATATTGGTGGTCGAGATGCCATCTTCAAAGTTCAGCACCCGCACGTCACCGCCATTGGCCCAGACTTCCTGGCTGCCCGCGATATCTTCCGGTTTGTAATCCCCGCCTTTTACCAACAGATCGGGCAATACGCTGGCGATTAAGCGCTGTGGCGTGTCTTCTTCAAACAGCACGACCCAGTCCACCGCTTCCAGCGCACCCAGCACGATCATACGGTTTTCCTGCGGGTTCACCGGACGGCTGTCGCCTTTGAGGCGTTTGGTGGACGCATCGCTGTTTACCGCGACAATCAGGCGATCGCCCAGCTTGCGCGCGTTGGCAAGGTAGGAAACATGGCCGGCATGCAGAATGTCGAAGACGCCGTTGGTCATCACCACTTTTTCGCCGCGCTGACGCGCCATGGCGACGGCCTCTTTCAGCTCGGATTCAGTCATGATGCCAAAACCGCGCTCTGGACGCGCACGAATGGCGTTTTCCAGCTCCACGATGCTGACGGTTGATGTCCCCAACTTCCCAACCACCACGCCTGCAGCGGCGTTAGCCAGGAAGCAGGCTTCTTCCAGCGAATCCCCTGCGGCTAAGGCAGCGGCCAGCACGCCAATGACGGTATCCCCGGCGCCGGTCACGTCAAACACTTCCTGCGCCTGGGTCGGCAAATGCAGGGGCGCTTTACCCGGCTGCAGCAGCGACATGCCGTTTTCAGACCGCGTGACCAGCAGGGCGGAAAGGTCGCAGTCGGCGATCAGCTTCATGCCACGTTCCACAATCTCATTCTCTGTCTTGCATTTGCCCACCACGGCTTCGAACTCAGACAGGTTGGGCGTCAGCAGCGTCGCCCCGCGGTAGCGCGCAAAATCCGTGCCTTTCGGATCGATTAACACCGGTACATTCGCCTCGCGTGCCAGCGCGATCATCTGCTGAACGCTGTCCAGTGCGCCTTTGCCGTAATCCGACAGCACCACCGCACCGCTACGGGACAGTGACTGGCGCATTTTTTCGTGCATCGGGGCGGCGTCCACCTGCTCAAATCCCTCTTCGAAGTCCAGACGGATGAGCTGTTGGTTGCGAGAGAGGACGCGCAGTTTGGTAATGGTGGGATGGCTTTTTAAGGTGACAAAATCGCAGTCAACACGAACATCCTTCAGCGTTTTACTCAGTACCTGAGCCGCATCGTCTTCCCCGGTCAGTCCGATCAGACGGGAACCCGCCCCCAGCGCAGCAATGTTCATTGCCACGTTAGCGGCGCCGCCTGGGCGTTCTTCAACGGTTTCCACCTTGACCACCGGCACCGGCGCTTCAGGCGAAATACGGCTGGTGGGGCCGTACCAGTAACGATCCAACATGACATCGCCAACGACCAGCACCGAGGCCTGGCCGAACGCGGGCAGAGTAACTTTCATTCCAGACACTCCAGACTGCATTCAAAATAGTGCGCGGATGATAACACAGTTGCGACAGGTGCTATCAGCATCACGCCGTGAGAGAGTGTGGTGACTGTAGCCATCGCTGCCAGCTGGTGTTCACCGACTCTTTTTCCTGCGCAAAGGCGTCAGGTTCAACATGCCCGGGCTGCTCCTGAAGCGCCAGATGATGCAGCGCATCGCGCAGCGTGACATAAGCATGCGTGAGCGCTGCCGCTTCCTCGTCAGACATTTTGTGGTGGATTGCCATCCGTTCAAAAATCCGCACATTGTCTGACCAGCGCGTCAGGTCGGGCTGCTCCGCCGCATAGCGCAGCACCAGGTACTGGGCGATGAATTCAATATCCGTAATGCCGCCTTCGTCCGTTTTGATCTCCCAGCGGCCCTTGTGCTTGTTGCTCAGGTGCGCGCGCATTTTGTCACGCATCTCTCTGACTTCCGTTTGCAACGCTGCTGCATCGCGCGGCAGACAGAGGATCGCACGGCGAATGGCGCTAAAACGCGCGCTCAGATCGGGCTCACCGAACACCACGCGGGCGCGGACCAGCGCCTGATGCTCCCACGTCCAGGCTTCGTTGCGCTGATAGTCGTCGAAGGCTTCAAAAGTACTGACCAGCATGCCAGCCGCGCCCGAAGGCCGCAGTCGCGCATCCACTTCGTACAAAATGCCGGACGACGTACGGGTGCTGAACAGATGCATGATGCGCTGCGCCAGCCGCAGGTAAAACTGCCGTCCGTCTATGCTGCGCTCGCCCTGCGTGACGGCTTCCATCGGGCAGTCGTGCAGGAAAACCAGATCGAGATCGGAGCTGTAGCCCAGTTCCCATCCGCCCAGCTTGCCATAGCCCAATACCGTGAAGCCCCGCTCGTGTTCATGCACAAGGTGTGACGGTCGGCCATAGCGCTGCACCATCATATTCCATGCCTGCTGCACCACCGATTCGATAATGGCCTCGGCCAGCCAGGTTAAGTGATCGCTCACTTTCATCACCGGCAGCGTTCCCGCAATATCCGCCGCCGCGATGCGTAATAACTGTGCCTGTTTAAACTGGCGTAATGCTTCAAGCTGCTGCTCTTCATCATCCGCAGGAATGCGCATCAGGTACTGACGCAGCTCATCCCGGTAGGCATCCGTAGCGGTTGGCTGATAGAGCGTGGCGGGATCAAGCAGCTCATCCAGTAACAGCGGATAACGTGCCAGCTGGCTGGCCACCATCGGTGAGGCTGCGCAAAGACGAATCAGGTGACGCAACGCGCCGTGATACTCGGTGAGCAGCTCAAGGTAGGTACTGCGGGTCAGAACGCTCAGCAGCAACGGCGCCAGGCGACTGAAGGTCACCGCGGCATCGCTGCGTGAACAGACTTCACTCAGCAGTTGAGGCATCAGCTGATCCAGCGCCTGACGGCCGCGCGGGCCGATAGTGCGGTGACCGATATCCTGGCGAAACGCTTCCAGCGCCTGATTAAGAGCATGACACTGCGTGGTATCCAGTTGTGGCACCAGCGGGGCCAGCTCAGTGTCCTCCAGGCTGTCGTGCCACAGCATGTTAAAGTCGGCCAGTTCGGGGCGATCGCCCACATCCGGCGTATCCTCACCGATTAACTCATCGAAGATGGCACGCACGGCGGCCATATGCGTTTCCAGCCGGGCGCTCAGCGCAGCCCAGTCATCACAGCCCATCGCCCACGCCAGCCGGGCGCGGGGTAACGCCTCTTCCGGCAGCGTTTGCGTTTGTTCGTCCGCCAGACTTTGCAACAGGTTTTCCAGCCGACGCAGAAACAGATAAGCCGCGCGCAATGCCGCAACCTGCTCGGGTGGCAGTAAGGCCAGAGATTCAATAGCAGACAGCGTAGGTATCAAGGCCCGGAGCTGAAGCGAGCGCTCACGTCCGCCACGAATCAACTGAAAAACCTGCACGATAAATTCTGTTTCGCGAATCCCGCCTGCGCCCAGTTTGATGTTGTTTTTCAGCCCGCGGCGACGCACTTCACGCGCGATCATCGCTTTCATATTGCGTAACGACTGGATGACGCTGAAATCGATGTAGCGGCGATAAACAAAGGGCCGCAGCATCTGCTGCAGTTCCTGGCTCCAGCGATCCTGCTCATCGCCCATCAGCCGCGCCTTCACCATGGCGTAGCGCTCCCAGTCGCGGCCCTGCTCCTGGTAATAATCTTCCAGGGCGGCAAAGCTCATGACCAGCGGCCCGCTGTCGCCAAACGGGCGCAGGCGCATATCGACCCGGTAAACAAAGCCGTCGGCCGTGGGCTGATCGAGTACTTTGATCAGACGCTGGCCCATGCGGGTAAAAAACTGCGCATTGTCGAGTTCGCGGCGACCGCCGCGCGTGGTGCCGTTTTCCGGCCAGGCAAAAATCAGATCGATATCGGAGGAGAAATTCAGCTCGCCGCCGCCCAGCTTGCCCATTCCGAGGATCAGCAGCGGCTGTGGTTCACCCGCGGCATTGCAGGGCGTGCCGAATTCGCGACAGCAGTCCTGATAAACCCAGTGGCGCGCGGCGTCGATCAGCACCTCGGCTAATACGCTCAGCTGCTGCAGCGTCTGCTCTGTCGTGGCAAGCTGCAAGCACTGCATCCAGGCAATGCGAACCAGCATGCGGCGGCGAAACAGGCGCAGCACGCGCATCAGGCTGGCTTCACTGTCCACTGCCGCCATGTCTCTGCCCAGCCACTGCGTATACTGCTGCCACTCGTCGGCCACGGGTGACTGTGCGGCAATCTCCTGCCACCAGTGCGGATTCTGCTGCAGGTTATCCAGCACAAAGTCGCTGAAGGCCAGACCGGCAAGCTGCGCCTCGCTGAGAGCGGTATCCGCAAGACCGAGCTGTTCAACTGCCCGCGCGGCCTGGGTGCGCAATACGGTGGGTAAGGATGGCAACATGTTCTCTCCCTGATAGCGTGCTGTATGACTTAGCGTGGCGAACCGCTGGTTAACCAAAAGGGTGACTGTTTCATCGCCTGCGCCGTTAACCAGTCCAGGCTGGCGTGCTGCTGTTCCCTGATTGCGCGCTGCAGCTGCTGCCACGGCGCCAGCCAGTCGTGAACGGCATCCGGCGAGTAAGCGCCCGCCAGCAAATGCACCGCCAGCAGCTGTCGATCCAGACGCGTGGCCTTGTCCTGATACTCATTCACCTGATGGACGGTGCTGAAGGTTTCTTTCAGATCGGCATTGATGCGGCCCAGCATGATATCGCCAAAGCGTTTAAAGGAACCGTTGAGCTTAGTTTGCCCCTTTTCATCAATCCACTGCCGCCAGTGCGCCTCGGCTAACCAGTGAGTAAGTGCTAACTGGGCCTCTACCGAGAGAGCCGAAAAACAGAAGCTGTCGGCATCGACATCTTCATTTAGCAGCGTTTCTTCCAGCGTGGTCAGCTTCTGACGCAGCTCGCTACTGGCCTTGCGCGGGACTACCGCCCCAAACAGCGCAAACGCCTGACGCAGAACATCCAGCGCCTCACGAACCGCTTCTCTGGCGCGCTTATTGCCACGCAGCCACACTTCTTCATGATATTGCCAGTGGTGAAGGCCTGCCGCCATGGCCGCCGTCATGCCCTCTTCCACCGTGGCTTTCGCCCCGGCTTTTAACAGCGGAAAGGCGGTTACCTCACGCGAGGGATTACCTTTGGCTAACTGATAGCCGCGCGCCGCCTTGCTCAGGCTGCCCATCCGCAGGTCGCCCACGGCCACTAACTGCTGAGCAAACGTCAGCAACTCGCTGCGCTGGCCACCTTTTAGCTCAAGCTCAACCTCTGACAAAGGTTCGCTCAACTCTCCCGCCGTCACGTCGCCCCGATCGCAGGCAATTTCTATTTCACTACTGCCCGCCGTGACTACCCAGATCTCTCGTTCAAAATGGGTACTGAACAGCGGCTGCAGGCGCTGCTGTAGCGCTGCTACATCCGTTCCTTCCGGCCAGATGTCTGCGGGCAGACGGCTGATGTCCAGCGTTGGCTCAGTGAGGTCAACGTTGTATTCGCCGCGCTGATGTAGCCCACCCAGCGTTTTGCCGGCGGTTTTCAGCGTCATTTCGTAGCGTTGATCAACGCCCCGAATGCGCAATCCCATATTCCAACGACGTAACTGATTATCGTCGGTTTCAAAATAGATATTGGTCAGCTGACGGGCAGCCTGGTGCTGATGCGGAAACGCCGCCAGCCGTTCTGCCAGTTTCCCGGCAGCATTGGGTTTAGCAATGAACTTAAGTTCGATTTCGATGGTCATATTTTTTTATTCACTAACGCCGCTGGCACTTAAGGATATATTCCCTGCCTGTTTAAGGTTATCTTCTGCTGCATCCACTGAGCTGAAGGTTAGGGTTTTCAGGCGAAGAGTAATGCACAGAAGCCGGACTGTCTCTGCTTTCTTTGTGCTTTCGCTACCCTTTTCGCACTGTCATGAGACCAGGATAGTTCTCATTCAGATTTACGCGAAGCCTCTACAGACTGTGCCGGTAAATTATCTTTAATTTTTAAGCAAAACGAAATCTAATGAAAAAAATCACACTCGCTGGAATCACTTTGCTGGCCCTCAGCACCCTTGCACCTGCTCACGCCGATGAAAAACGTTACGTTTCTGACGAATTATCCACCTGGGTTCGTAGCGGTCCCGGCGACCAGTTTCGCCTGCTGGGCAAGCTGAATGCGGGTGAACAGGTACAGCTGCTGCAGACCAATGATGCCACCAAATATGGCCAGGTACGCGATGCCGAAGGCCGCACCGTCTGGATCCCCCTGTCGCAACTGAGTGAAAATCCCAGCCTGCGCACCCGGGTACCGCAGCTGGAACAACAGGTTAAAGACCTGACCGCCAAGTTAGCCAATATTGATAACAGCTGGAATCAGCGCACCGCCGAAATGCAGAACAAAGTGGCCAGCAGCGACAGCGTGATCAACGGCTTAAAAGAGCAAAATCAGAAGCTGAAAAACGAACTGATCGTGGCGCAGAAGAAAGTCAGCGCCGCTAACGTTCAGCTGGATGACAAACAGCGTACGA
The DNA here is from genome assembly GCF_000710035.2 of Pantoea ananatis LMG 2665. Classification (GTDB taxonomy): domain Bacteria; phylum Pseudomonadota; class Gammaproteobacteria; order Enterobacterales; family Enterobacteriaceae; genus Pantoea; species Pantoea ananatis. The sequence goes on from NZ_JMJJ01000006.1 coordinate 356,995, forward strand.
TCATCATGCAGTGGTTTATGTATGGTGGCGGCGTGCTAGGCGTCGGCCTGCTGCTTGGGCTACTGTTGCCGCACATGGTGCCGCGCCGTAAGAAAAACGATCGCTGGATGAACTAGTTTTACCACCGCTCGCTATCAGGGGATCGTAAGATGCCCCTTTTGGCCTGTCTGCAATATGTCGAATTTGTGCAACAATAGAGTTTGTGCCCGTCTGGATTCAGGTGCCGGAAGCCCACAGACGCGCAGATCACTTATTTATCTCTGGAGTTGTGCGTGAAGACGTTTCTTGTTGGCGGTGCAGTGCGCGATGCGCTGTTGAAGTTGCCGGTTAAAGACAAAGACTGGGTGGTGGTAGGCGCGACCCCGGAAGCCATGCTGGAACAAGGCTACCAGCAGGTCGGCCGCGACTTCCCCGTGTTTCTGCATCCCGACAGCCGGGAAGAGTATGCGCTGGCGCGTACCGAACGGAAGAACGGCAAAGGCTACACCGGGTTCACGACCTGGTCAGCGCCAGACGTCACGCTGGAGCAGGATTTACAGCGCCGCGATTTGACGATTAACGCCATTGCGCGCGACGATCAAGGCGAGCTTTACGATCCCTACCACGGACAAAAGGATATTGCCGACCGGCAGCTGCGCCACGTTTCCGATGCCTTTAGTGAAGATCCCCTGCGCGTCCTGCGCGTCGCGCGTTTTGCCGCGCGCTTCGCCCACCTTAATTTTCGTATTGCCGACGAAACGCAGGCGCTGATGCGACAAATGGCAGAGAGCGACGAGCTGGCCGATCTCACGGCCGAACGCGTCTGGAAAGAGACGGAAAAAGCCCTGTCCTCCCATAATCCCCAGGTTTACTTCCAGGTACTGCGCGACTGCGGCGCATTGCAGGGACTGTTTCCGGAAATCGATAACCTGTTCGGCGTGCCGGCGCCCGCCCGATGGCACCCGGAAATTGATACCGGGGTTCACACGCTGATGGCGTTAACCCTGTCTGCTGGCCTGTCGGAAGCGATTGACGTGCGCTTTGCGACGCTGTTTCACGATGTCGGTAAAGCCCTAACGCCGGTTGAAAAATGGCCCAGCCATCACGGACATGGCCCGGCAGGCGTTCCGCTGGTCGCCGCGCTGTGTCAACGGCTACGCGTGCCGAATGCGATCCGTGATCTGGCGCTGCTGGTCACGGAGTTTCACGACATGATGCATACCATTGAGCAGCGCCCTGCCGACGCGTTGATTGGCTTATTTGACCGCCTTGACGCCTGGCGCAAACCCGAGCGGGTTAACCAACTGGCGCTGTGCAGCGAAGCGGATGCCCGCGGACGCGGTGGCCTTGCCAACATGCCTTATCCCCAGGGCAACTACCTGCGACGTGCGTTTGCCCTGGCTCAGGCCGTGTCATCTAAGGCGGTCGTGGAGGCGGGATTTAAAGGGATAGAGGTGCGGGAAGAGCTCACGCGACGTCGTATTGAGGCTGTCGAACAGGGCTTAGCGTAACGCGGCCAGTCGCCCGACCGCGTTACCCTGTGGCTTACATGAAAATCATGTACACCGCGCCCGCCACGATAAAGCGGTAGATGGCAAATGACACGAAAGAGATGCGTTTGATCAGCTCCAGGAACACTTTGATGGCCAGCAACGCGACAACGAATGCGGTGATAAAGCCCACCGCAAACATCGGGAAGTCGGCCATCGTCAGGAAGCCGAGGCTTTTATAGATATCCAGCCCTGTCGCCCCGATCATCATCGGTACGGCCAGGATAAACGAGAACTCGGATGCGGCATAGCGGCTCACGCCCATCAGCATCCCACCTGAAATGGTGGCGCCCGAACGCGAGAAGCCCGGCCACAGCGCCAGACACTGGAAGCAGCCAATCATAAACGCCTGACGATAGGTGATATCATCAATACCTGGTGATTTTGGCTGTTTCGGTTTCAGGAATTCCGCTGCCAGCAGCAGTAAGCCCCCGACCACCAGCGCATACATCACGTTAATCGGATTAAACAACGTTTTAATCTGATCGTGCAGCGCCAGACCAATCACCACCGCAGGGATCATGCCCAACAGGATATGGATCAGGGTTAACCGACCTGTCCCGACACCTTCATGTTTGACTTCACCAAAGTGAATGCCGATCAATCCAAACAAACGCCGCCAGAACATCACGACGACGGCAAGAATGGAACCTAACTGAATGACCACTTCAAAGGTTTCTGCTTTGTCGCCCTCAAAGCCCAGTAGGTGCCCCACTATAATCATGTGCCCGGTAGAAGAGACCGGTAAGAACTCGGTTAACCCTTCTACCACGCCCAGGATTGCAGCTACCCACAGCTGATGAAGATCTGCCATCAATGTATTCCCTCTGTCCGTTTTAAAACCATGAAAAAGGCGCTAGCTGTTTCGCTATCGCCTTAAATCTTATCTGCTTAAGTCTGAGTAAAACCTTAAGCTCAACTGCCGTTTAGTCTGTCGTAACGAAACGGCACGTGCTGAGACAAACAGTAATTTGGTTTGGTTTCATTGTGATGGCAATCACATCGTAACTATTTAGGAATAGTCCCGCGCTCAATTCGCACGCCAACCTGCGCTGCCTGAGCCACCGCGCCCGGTTTTGCTACCCTGATGCGCACGCCAGGTGAATTGAAACGGTTCATCAACAGATCCGCAATTTCTTCCGCTACGCGCTCCACCAACGCAAAACGCTGTCCCGTCAGATGCGACAGAATCGCTTCTGAGACATCGGCATAGCTCAGGCAGTCTTTCACATCGTCGCTGGCGGCGGCCTGACGGTTATCCCACGCCATTTCTACATCGATCACCAGCTTCTGCTGAATTCCCTGCTCCCAGTCGTAAACCCCTATCGTGGTGAAGACGGTGAGTTGTTCTATAAAGACGATATCCATGATGATGCTCTCTGTTTTTGGTCGCGCCGGATACCACTTCCGGCAGATTGTGCGTATTATCCATGGTAGACGTGATCAAAACGACCCCAAAGGAAACGGGACGGTGTTATGAGTGCTTTCGCGCTTGGTATGATTATTTTCGCGTATCTGTGCGGTTCAATTTCCAGTGCGATTCTGGTTTGCAAACTCGCCGGTTTACCCGATCCCCGCACCCACGGTTCAGGCAACCCGGGCGCAACCAACGTACTGCGTATCGGCGGCAAACTGGCGGCTGCGTCTGTGCTGGTGTTCGATATTGTGAAAGGTATGCTGCCCGTGTGGCTGGCCTATCTGTTTCATGTGCCCCCGCTTTATCTGGGCTTAACCGCCATTGCTGCCTGTCTGGGCCATATTTATCCGGTGTTTTTTCGCTTTCGTGGCGGGAAAGGCGTGGCGACGGCGTTTGGTGCAATCGCCCCCATTGGCTGGGACCTGACCGGACTCATGACGGGAACGTGGCTGCTGACCGTGCTGCTGAGCGGCTACTCATCGCTTGGCGCGATTGTCAGCGCGCTTATCGCGCCGTTTTATGTCTGGTGGTTTAAGCCACAGTTTACGTTTCCGGTTTCCATGCTCTCCTGCCTGATTTTACTGCGTCATCATGACAACATTCAGCGCCTGTGGCGCGGTCAGGAAAGCAAAATCTGGAAGCGAAAAAAGAAAAAGTAAGCGTAAAAAAAGCCGGTTAACCGGCTTTTTGGATCTCAGATGGCGGGCAGTTCCGACAAGGGCCAGCGCGGCCTGACGCTCACGCCCAGTTCTCCCCGCGTGCCGCCTTTAAGGCGCACCATGCCCGCGTAGGCAATCATGGCCCCGTTATCGGTACAAAATTCAGGACGGGCATAGAACACCTCACCGCCCCGCTTTTGCATCATTACGGCCATCTGTTCACGCAGGGTGCGGTTAGCGCTGACGCCGCCCGCAATGACCAGACGTTTAAAACCCGTATGATCCAGCGCGCGTTTGCATTTAATCGCCAGCGTATCGACAACCGCATCTTCAAACGCCCGGGCGATATCGGCGCGGGTTTGCGCGTCATCGTCATTGCCACGAATGGTATTCGCGGCAAAGGTTTTCAGCCCTGAGAAACTAAAATCCAGCCCCGGACGATCCGTCATCGGGCGCGGGAAGGTGAACCGCCCGGCGGTGCCCTGCTGCGCCATTTTCGACAGCATCGGGCCGCCAGGATAATCCAGCCCCAGCAGTTTGGCGGTTTTATCGAAGGCTTCACCTGCGGCATCGTCAATCGACTCGCCCAGCAGTGTGTATTCGCCAATACCGGTGACGCTGATTAACTGCGTGTGACCGCCTGAAACCAGCAATGCGACAAACGGGAACGCGGGCGGATTCTCTTCCAGCATCGGTGCCAGCAGATGACCTTCCATATGGTGCACCGGCACCGCAGGTACCTTCCACGCAAAGGCCAGCGCGCGTCCAACCGTTGCGCCCACCAACAACGCGCCCACCAGGCCCGGTCCGGCGGTATAGGCGACCGCATCAATTTGCTGCGGTGCCAGGTTGGCCTGCTTCAGGGCCGCCTGGATCAGCGGCACCGTTTTACGCACGTGATCGCGCGATGCCAGTTCCGGCACCACGCCGCCGTAATCGGCATGCAGTTTTACCTGGCTGTACAGTTGGTTAGCCACCAGGCCAGCCTCGTCATCATAGATTGCGATGCCGGTTTCATCGCACGATGTTTCAATACCCAGAATTCGCATTGCTTCACCTCATTCTTGCGGCGCGCAGTTTAGCATAGCCCTTGCACGAAAAGGGGATGCAATCCACGCAAAAAGTCATTTTCTGCTGCCTAAAGAGTGCGCTATACTCCCGCCCCTGGAAAAAACCGGCAGCCGCACAGGCAAACGCTCCTGTTGGTTCTAAATTATCCATGGTGCTTTACAAGCCGACGCGAGTTGGAGTAAAATGCTGCACCATTTTGAAATGTGCTGGCGCCGCAGTCAGCAGCAAAACCGAATTTTATTGAGGTGAGAGTTACATGCCGGTAATTAAAGTACGTGAAAACGAGCCGTTCGACGTAGCACTGCGTCGCTTTAAGCGTTCCTGCGAGAAAGCAGGCGTTCTGGCTGAAGTTCGTCGTCGTGAGTTCTATGAAAAACCAACGACCGAACGTAAGCGCGCTAAAGCATCTGCAGTCAAGCGTCATGCCAAAAAACTGGCTCGCGAAAACGCACGCCGCACTCGTCTGTACTAATTTCCCGGAGGTTCGCCTCCACAGCGTGATAAACGCAGACCGAGTCAAGTAAAAGGCCGTGCTTTCCGAAAGGAAGCGCGGCTTGTTGTCGTTTATGAGCTGAAAAAACGGGGCTTATGGCAGGACGTATTCCACGCGTATTTATCAATGACTTACTTGCCCGCACGGACATCGTGGAGTTAATCGATGCCCGCGTTAAGCTGAAAAAGCAGGGAAAAAATTATCATGCGTGTTGTCCTTTCCATAATGAGAAAACGCCCTCTTTTACCGTAAATGGCGAAAAGCAGTTTTATCACTGCTTTGGTTGCGGCGCTCACGGTAACGCAATCGACTTTCTGATGAACTATGATCGTCTTGAGTTTGTTGAAAGTATTGAAGAGTTAGCCACTTCCCATGGTTTAGACGTACCTTACGAAGCGGGCAATGGGCCAAGCCAGATGGAACGCCATCAGCGCCAGAGCCTGTACCAGCTGATGGAGAACCTGAACGGTTTTTATCAGCAGAGTTTGCAGCAGTCCAGCGCCCAGTCAGCACGCGATTATCTTGAACATCGTGGTCTGAGCGCCGACATCATCAACCATTTTTCGATTGGCTATGCGCCCGCCGGTTGGGACAACGTCCTGAAACGCTTCGGCAAGCAGCCTGAAGATCGTGAATCGTTGATGGAAGCGGGGATGCTGGTCAGTAACGACAAAGGCCGGGTTTATGACCGCTTTCGCGAGCGCGTGATGTTCCCGATTCGCGATAAGCGAGGCCGCGTCATCGGTTTTGGTGGCCGCGTGCTGGGTAATGATACGCCTAAGTATCTGAACTCACCGGAAACGCCGGTTTTTCATAAAGGCCGTCAGCTCTATGGCCTGTATGAAGCGTTAAAAAATCATCCTGAACCTAAACGCCTGTTAGTGGTGGAAGGCTATATGGATGTGGTTGCCCTGGCGCAATTCGGCGTGGATTACGCGGTTGCGTCACTGGGGACATCAACCACGGCTGAACATATTCAGCTGCTGTTTCGCAGCACGGACAACGTGATCTGCTGTTATGACGGCGATCGGGCCGGGCGTGAGGCAGCATGGCGTGCACTTGAAACCGCATTGCCTTACATGAATGACGGTCGTCAACTACGCTTTATGTTTCTACCCGACGGCGAAGACCCGGATACGCTGGTTCGCCAGGAGGGTAAAGCCGCATTTGAGACGAGGATGGAGCAGGCGATGCCGCTCTCTTCGTTTCTGTTCGACAGCCTGCTACCTCAGGTAGATTTGAGCTCTCGCGACGGTAAAGCACGTTTAAGTACGTTGGCGTTGCCGCTGATCACACAGATTCCCGGTGAAACACTGCGTATCTATATGCGTCAGGCGCTGGGTAACAAGTTAGGTATTCTGGATGACTCTCAGCTTGAAAAGCTGATGCCAAAGCAGGCCCCGGGCGGAAGCGCACCGGTCGCCCCACCGCTTAAACGCACCACGATGCGCGTTTTAGTGGCGCTGCTGATTCAGAATCCGCAGCTGGCAACCCTAGTGCCGTCACTGGACGGGCTTGCCGAGTCGAAAATTGCCGGTTTACCGTTATTTATTGAATTAGTGACGCGCTGTAATGAGAATCCTGGATTGACCACCGGTCAGCTACTAGAGTTATATCGCGGAACAAATTTTAGCCAGACGCTTGAAACACTGGCCGTCTGGAACCACATGATAGTGGATGAGGAAAGCGAGGCGGTATTTCAGGACTCCCTTGCCAGCGTTTATGACTCGGCGTTGGAAGAGCGACTGGAGTTCCTGATTGCGCGTGAACGTACGCACGGGCTCAGTACCGACGAGCGACGCGAGCTCTGGGCGCTGAGCCAGGCCTTCGCGAAAAAGTAACGCATTATCCGGCCTGCGGCTTCCCTTAACCGAAGCGGCAGGCTGAAAAATTGAGGGGCGAAGCACGTTTTGTTTCTGTTGGCGCACAGTCACCGGAGCGTACTGATGTACGTGAGGATGACGAGCACTTGGCAGCGGCAAAAATGGCGAGTAAGCCAGCTTCCGCCCTCGGGCCGTCGGCGTCGAAGCAAGTTTTGTCGCTGAAAGCGCGCAGTCACCGGAGCGTACTGATGTACGTGAGGATGACGAGCACTTGGCAGCGGCAAAAATGGCGAGTAAGCCAGCTTCCGCTTTCGGGCCGTCGGCGTCGAAGCAAGTTTTGTCGCTGAAAGCGCGCAGTCACCGGAGCGTACTGATGTACGTGAGGATGACGAGCACTTAGCAGCGGCAAAAATGGCGAGTAAGCCAGGCCCGACATAAAATTTGCGGCTTAAGTGCCGATTACTGATGGGCAAAGCCCAGGCCGCGACGAAGGCAGCGGCGAGAATAAATGCCTTCACTGTTATTGTTGGCACGCTGCCGACCAACACCAATCTAATTAACAGAAGTGTGGATACCGTCTTATGGAGCAAAACCCGCAGTCACAGCTCAAGCTTCTTGTCACCCGTGGTAAGGAGCAAGGCTATCTGACCTATGCTGAGGTCAATGACCATCTGCCGGAAGATATCGTCGACTCCGATCAGATCGAAGACATCATCCAGATGATTAACGACATGGGCATCCAGGTGGTTGAAGAAGCCCCGGACGCCGACGATCTGATGCTGAATGAAAACAGCTCCGATACTGACGAAGATGCCGCGGAAGCTGCCGCTCAGGTATTATCCAGCGTTGAATCTGAAATTGGCCGCACCACTGACCCGGTTCGCATGTACATGCGTGAAATGGGTACCGTTGAACTGCTGACCCGCGAAGGCGAAATCGACATCGCGAAGCGTATCGAAGACGGTATTAACCAGGTTCAGTGTTCCGTTGCTGAATACCCGGAAGCCATTACCTACCTGCTGGATCAGTACGATCGCGTTGAAGCAGGCGAGTCGCGCCTGTCAGATTTAATCACTGGCTTTGTTGATCCTAACGCTGAAGAAGACCTGGCACCGACCGCCACTCACGTGGGTTCTGAGCTGTCTGAAGCCGATCGTAATGACGACGAAGATGACGACGAAGAGAGCGATGACGACAGCTCTGACGACGATAACTCTATCGATCCAGAACTGGCGCGCGAGAAGTTCTCTGACCTGCGCACGCAGTACGAAACCACGCGTGACGTGATCAAAAGCAAAGGACGCAGCCATGCTGCCTCGGTTGCCGAGATCCAGAACCTGTCTGACGTCTTTAAGCAGTTCCGCCTGGTACCGAAGCAGTTCGACTACCTCGTGAACAACATGCGTGAAATGATGGAGCGTGTCCGTACTCAGGAACGTTTGATCATGAAGCTGTGTATTGAAGTGTGCAAAATGCCGAAGAAAAACTTCATTACGCTGTTCACCGGTAACGAGACTAACGAGAGCTGGTTCAAAGCCGCACTGGCCATGAACAAGCCGTGGTCTGAAAAACTGCTGGACGTGCAGGATGACGTGATGCGTTCTCTGCAGAAACTGGCCCAGATTGAAGAAGAAACCGGCCTGACCATCGAGCAGGTTAAAGACATCAACCGTCGTATGTCGATCGGTGAAGCGAAAGCCCGCCGCGCGAAGAAAGAGATGGTTGAAGCTAACCTGCGTCTGGTCATTTCAATCGCGAAGAAATACACCAACCGTGGTCTGCAGTTCCTGGATCTGATTCAGGAAGGTAACATCGGTCTGATGAAAGCGGTTGATAAGTTCGAATACCGTCGCGGCTATAAGTTCTCAACTTATGCCACATGGTGGATTCGTCAGGCGATTACCCGTTCTATCGCTGACCAGGCGCGTACCATCCGTATTCCGGTGCATATGATTGAGACCATCAACAAACTCAACCGTATCTCGCGCCAGATGCTGCAGGAGATGGGACGCGAGCCGACGCCAGAAGAACTGGCTGAGCGCATGTTGATGCCTGAAGATAAGATCCGTAAGGTGCTGAAGATTGCCAAAGAGCCTATCTCTATGGAGACGCCGATTGGTGATGATGAAGATTCACATCTGGGTGATTTTATCGAAGACACCACGCTGGAGCTGCCGCTGGACTCTGCCACCTCTGAGAGCCTGCGTTCTGCGACCCATGACGTGCTGGCTGGCCTGACCGCACGCGAAGCCAAAGTGCTGCGCATGCGTTTCGGTATCGATATGAACACCGACCACACGTTAGAAGAAGTGGGCAAACAGTTTGACGTTACCCGTGAGCGTATCCGTCAGATTGAAGCGAAAGCCCTGCGTAAACTGCGCCATCCGAGCCGCTCGGAAGTGCTGCGTAGCTTCCTCGACGACTAAGTCAGTTAAAACCCCGGTTCGCCGGGGTTTTTTATATCTGCCGCCCTGCCCTTTTCCCGCAAACCGCCAGCATTAAGGCCGCAGCTGTAGCGCATCGTACATCTGACGATATAGCGCCACCATCTCTTCCAGCGACGCACGATTTAACCCACTCGGATTCGGCAGCACCCATACCTGGGTTTTCCCCATATATATGGGCTGCTCGCCCCACTCCACCTTGCTCTGCCGAAACGCGCGTTTAAAGGCATCCTTACCCAGGATAGCCAGCGCAGCAGGTTGATAACGTATCACCTTATCCATCAGCCGCTGACCGCCATCGCGAAGCTCATCACCACCCAGTTCATTCGCCTGAATGGTCGGACGCTCGACCAGCATCGTGATACCGCAACCGGTTTCCAGTAAGCGCTGCTCCTCTTCCGGCTTCAGCTGCTGCTCGGTAAACCCTGCCAGATAAATCACCTTCCAGAAGCGGTTACCCGGATGCGCAAAGTGATAGCCGGTGTGCGCCGTCGACTGACCGGGATTGATGCCGCAGAATAGGACATTCAGGTCCGGTGCGATGATATCGGTGATGTTGTGTTCGCTCATGGGGCTCCTGGCTTTGCGCTGCGCCTTACAGCCGCTCACGCATCCTTATTCATCATAATCTTGCCACTGATTAAAGCGCATTTGCCGGTTAACGTCCTGGCCTGAGTGGGCTTTTTTTATTGTTAAGCGGGGAAAGACATTTAAGGATAACAGCGTCAGTTGCACCGCCGCCCATCAGCCAGAGATTTTCGTCTGTTTTATCATAGTTATCAGCAAGTAAAACATTGCTGCTTATTTCAGCAACCAGCCGAACAACGCTGGATTGCCCCGGACAGATACTTTATAATCCCCGCTCCATTGGCCCCTTAGCTCAGTGGTTAGAGCAGGCGACTCATAATCGCTTGGTCGCTGGTTCAAACCCAGCAGGGGCCACCAGATTTTATCTTTAAAATCATATAAAAAGCCACTTAAGCTCTAAGTGCTTTTTTTTATTACTGCGCCCAACATTCACTTTTTGTCCCCCCACAATCCCCTGACCAGGCAATGGATCGCGGCTCAGACATGCAAAAAGGAATTTACATGGCCCTCATTAAGTACAAAGAATGTAAAAAGCGGTCTCAACACCTGCAGAAACTTACTCGTATTGTCTAAAAACCAAGCAAATTATTGGTGTCAGGGCATACGATGGAAAGCTATAATCTTTACTTTTGGCCATTCAATGATTTTCACACGCGGAAGGAATGACTGTGGACGTACTTGAAAAAGGTAAATTACTATTATTCGTACTTTTTATTATGCCCGGTTTTATCAGCATGAGAGTTTATCGACTTTTTCATCCTGCCACAGATAACGACACATCAAAAATATTAATCGACGTAGTTTCATACAGTTGCATTAACTACTCATTTTTACTAATACCCATTTATTTAATCGAAATAAATAAGATTATCGATTCACATCCATTCTGGTATTATATTTTTTATCTCTTAGTTTTAATTATTATTCCCGTTTTTTTACCCATACTCCTGCTGATGATTCGACGAAGCAATCGAATTAGGCAGATACTCCCTCATCCTATGGGACGTGCGTGGGACTATTTTTTCTCAACCAACCAATGTTGCTGGGTTTTGGTAACACTCAAAAATGGGAAAAAATATGGCGGTTTATATAGCTATAACTCTTTTGCATCAAGTAGGCCTGAACCAGAACAACTCTACCTAGAAAAACATTGGGCATTGGATAACGATGGCGACTTTGATCATGAACTAACCGATACATTAGGTATTATCATATTGACTAATGAGATAGAAAGTGTTGAGTTTATTAAGTTGCAAGAACCTACAACCAGCGATAGAGAGACGAAAGATGCCTGAAGAAAAATCAGCCAGCAAACCAGGGTTTGCAAACGACGGTTGGCAACCTGTGAACAAAGGTAATCAACCAACTAGTAGACCAAACCAGCAAAATAACGGGTATCAACCTCCAAGCCAAACTCAACAGACACAACAGGTTTCTCCACCTCCTAAGAAGCGCTAATTTAAATGTTAGCCAATTGTTAGTTGAATTATTTCAGTCAATAACGAATCTTACAATACTGCAAAGCCCGCAAACCCACTGGTTGAGCGGGCTTTTTAAGTTATCCCTTACTTACAGGCAGTTCGATACTCACACATCACATAAATAACCCCTCTTAATTATTAATTAAACCAATTTCCGCTATGTATTAGATTATCTAAATCTGAAAAGCATTGAAATTCTTTTCAATTTTTTCAGTTTTGATTTTCCGCAAAGCCGCCAACAATGACGCGGTCAGGCGATGTGGTTTGGAGAAAAATAAACCTGAAAAATTTTTTTGATGCAAAACCTGCTGGCGGGTGCGGTATAGCGCCTTTTTTGTCAGTGGGGGTTTATTTTTTTAGGGCTGTGGATGCGCTAGCGCAACACTGTGGGCACGATCCAATAGAGTGTAAACATCAATGATTGCACAGGTACGGCGCTCTAAAGGCGTTATGTGCAGTCTGGTGAAAAGAATAAAAAACCCCGCTGCGCTAGTGGTTCTAATTGACTTCCCCCTGAAAACACTAAAAGTGCCACGAGTCTGGACTCCTGCTCCCAACTCATTAAGAGACGGCAAAAACCATAATGGAGGTATTATATTCGACTCAATTATGGGCTCAGACCTGCTGTCTAAGCATGCACAATTAATCGCTGTACAGTTTACGGCATTCGCTGCAGGCGAGGTTGCTCCGCTTTTAGCAATGTTTTTAGCAGCCTGCCTTTCTTATGTTTTGCATAAATAGCGTAAAAAGCCCGCCCGGCGTAAGCAGGGAACCCCCTCCGGGCATCTAAAAATATAATCATCATCTATGCTATTGAATTAAAAGGCAATAACCGTCAAGGGGAAGTGCCTTTTCATTATAATTTATACGGATGTTTATACATCATAAAGTGAAAAAATGAAAAAGCACCAGAGCATAGTGGTGCTTTACGTGTTGTTTAGCGATCATATCATTCGAGAAGCGAACGCAACTCTTCCTGTATATTCTCTGAAAGGTATCCAGGGTGTTTCACCTGTACACGCCCACCTGCGGCAACCTTATCAGCCCACTCTGCCATTTTTTTTGTAAATCCTGAATTCCAACCATTTTGAGCACCATAATTGTGGATATAAACACCGCTAATTGGTTGCCCAAGCTTGTTGATGAATTTAAATAATTCTTTTGCGCAACTTTCATCTACAGGATGCGGCGCGGATGAAGAGGTGTTCATGCTGTCAATGTAATCAAGGGCCTTATCAATGATTGCTGACATTGTATTCTCCTTATCTAACTTATTGCCTCAATCTGAGACTAACAAAAAATCGAATGCAAAAACATTCATCTGCCAGAAAATTGAGACATCAGCGACATTAGCAGGATAATAGTTTGTGACAAGTAAACGAGGCAGATTAAGAGCATGGCCTGACTCTTAACTATGACGCTGGCAAGCCAGGATTCTTGTTACTAATCCTCTACTCATCACATCGCCTATCCGACTGATAATGAAATACCGTCCTGCTTAGCTGACTTTCTCCCCGTTGATTAATTTACCGCGATGCTAGTGATTTTTTATAAGTCACATGAGGTCATCCCCATGAAGAAGCGATTTTCCGACGAACAGATCATCAGTATCCTCCGCAAGGCCGAAGCCTAAATCGGATCTGGGGCACGGGAACTCTGCCATTCGGCCTAAGAGACATAAAATCATTAACTAATTGATTTACCTTATTTAAAGGTGAAGATCATAATAGAGTTACATTGACCAATAAGATAACGAGAAACGAAGTTACTAAAGTAGATGTAGCTAAAAATTAATTTTTGAGGTGAATTTTTTAATTACAACAAGAAAAAATCGCACATTAGAATAAACACCAACAGAAATCACAATAAATTTCTTGAGATAAAAACTGCAGCAACCACATAATAAATGCTTATCTAATTATAGTTTCATATAAATTCTCAGCTATTTTATCAACAATTTAATAAATTATTTTCACGGTGTTTACAATACCGCATTTTCGTTTTTTATTTTCTTGAATATTGCGCACATAAAAAACTAACATCTCAATCACAAACTCACCCCTTCGGCTTAATTCCCCTTGCCTTTAATGCCTCCCTCGCCAAATTCTTCAACCAGTTTGCCAGACTAATTCCTTCTTCAGTTGCAACCGCATCGAGCTGTTTTTTCAAGGCGGGATCAATGCGCATTTTAAATTGTGGGGACTTGCCTCCACCTTTTGGTTTTTTTTCACGCATTATTATTGACATGTGGCTACCTACTCCTTCAGTTTAGCCCTATAAAAGACCACACTAACACGAGGCCTTTTAAGAGAGCAACGCTCCGGCAGTGATGCAACACATACCGGAGCGTTTAACCACAACGTTCAGTGTTAAGGAACAACGCTATGGCTAACACCGATAGTAACACAACCGCCCATCATCAAATCGTGGACATTCAGCCAGTTATCGAATCTGCGATCTCAAACCTCTTGAAAACGCCGCTCGGCACCACGCACGATCTCTTTCAGGTGCTGGATACGTGCGTGCGCTATGTCGATGCCTTGGTTGAATGTAACGATATTGTAGATCGCATGGCGCTGTGCGGTCGTCTGCTGGCTGCACTGGAAGTCCTGAGGGTTCTGTTGGACCAGCCACTGCCAGAACACCTGATTGAGCGCCTCACGCTGGAGAAAGGTGATGACAAAGCCTGTCGCACCAAGGATTTGATAGACTCGGAAGAGATGCGGCAATATTGCAGCGCATTGACGTTAGTGTTGCTAAATCAGCAGGCCTCGACGGATTTGCAGAAACATATCACCGGCTTGTTATTCCAGATGGTTAACATTATGAGTGACGACTTAACCGCGCCTCGCTTTGTGCGAACAGAGTCGGGGCTGGTGATGATAGAGAGCAAATTTACACATATCGTTCACTGATTTTGAACCCTTCCCTTCTTCCGCAGGGAAGAAGGGAATTCGCATGCAAAATTTAAAATCTCACTGTTGACTCACTCTCAGTGCCAAAATGCTTTATAGCCCTGAGTTTTCTTCTGCCGAAAATACCGCCACAATTCATCTCCATTCACTGGACATATATTTTGTCGTGCTGACACTCCTGAAATCTTTTCATTCCCGTACAGTTATTGTCATTGTCCCCAAGGGCCCGCGCCCTACCCGCCGTACAGTTATTAACAGAACTCCAAGGGCCCGCGCCCTACCCGCCGTACAGTTATTAACAGAACTCCCAGAGGCCGCTGTCGCCCCCTTAAACGTCAACGGCTCGCTGGCCTTCAGCCTCATCTCCCTGCGATCCCATCCAGGCCGCAGCCATAAAAAAACCCGCTTTCGCGGGTTGGGCTTACAGCAGCTGCGGTGACGGATTATTGCTGCCTTTTGCCATCATCGGCACCGTATTGATCTGCGCCGGTTCGACGATAATCCCGGACACGCTCTCCAGGGTTTTAAAGGTACAACTGCAGTTAATGTTCTGGCACTGGTGATAACGTTCTTTCGTCTCTTTCGAAACGTAGCGACTGCTTTTCGTATGGGCGGCGGTCTGACATTTTGGGCAATGCATCATGGTGGTTCTCCTCTCTGGCATACGACAACATTAGCCAAAGGCTAAACAAAAAGCAACTTAAATTAGACTTAATCTAACCAGCCTGTTTTTCCACTAAGACGTAATCCACGTTTTCAACCATCAGCTCCAGGTTCAACAAGGTGGTAAATCCACTTTTATCGATGGTATGCACGATATTGGTAATCAGCCATTTTTGATTATCGATGACCGATTTAAAGCCCTGGGCTTTGACCGGCGTTTCAGGAATCAGCTTTGCAGCGCCCAGTGCCAGTAGGATCTTCAACGTAGCCCGGTTGCGTTGCAGATCCTGCCACTTCGCTTTAGCCGCCTCCTCTGCTTCCTCCTGGCTACTGAAATGCGTATTCAGTACGAACAGCTTCTTATTGCTGCCAAAAACATAGGTTTTTCCCGGGTCTTGTTGCCCGATTGTGGGGATATTTTTGGCCGCCGGATGGACAGGGTTCACCGCCGGTGTTGCTGGCGGTATCGTGTTGACGGTTATCCCTTTCTGCTGCGCCTTTTTCTGATCGTACCATTTTGCTTCAACGCCACTGTAATCGTCGCGCTTAAACAATTTGTACTCATACTTATCGCCATCCTGTCGGTTCAGATTCAGGAGTGGAATCGGCTTTCCGCTCACGGTCACGCCCTGCCCGGGGGGAAAGAACAGTAGCGTCTTATCTTTTATTGCCGCCACCGCGCCAACCAGCATAGCCAGCCGGGTAATGAACGTGCCGTCCGTTTCCTGCGTCTGATCGATATGCTTAATCTTTTTTTTGGCTATCTCCGGCCGCACGTCGGAGGTAAGTCCGTTACGTTTCGCGATTTTGTCCACAACCTCGCCAACCGTCATGTCTGGATATGAATCAGTGATTTTAACATCGAGCGAACCGCTAAAATCGGCGCTTCGGGCGACAACCGTTATCGTGTCCGGCGCGCCCTGGTAGGTGACCTGATCAATGATGTAGGAGCCCTTATCTGTAAGCGGCTGCCCCTTCCAGCCTATCTCTAAGACCACTTTCGCGCCAAAGGGCGGCATGACCAACTGGCCGTCACTGTCGTCGAGCACCAGGTCTAGCTGATCGACCTCCAGGCCGCGGTTGTCAGTCAACTTCAGAGAAATCAGCCGTGGGCGAATATCTTCCGTTTTATCCTTCGTCTCAATTTTGATAGTAAAGTCCGGCGTAGGCGCAACGCGCAGGGGCACCGGAATCGGGACGATATCGCTCATCTCAGCGCCCTCCATTCAGCGCAGAGGTGGCGCTTTTGATAACAGAGCCGACCCGTTGCGCTGCGTCGCTGGCCCGGTTTTGCAGTTCTTCCGCCTGCCTTTTTAAGTCCCCGAACATACTGGTTAGTGAATCGTCTACCCGCAGCAGGTTGAGGGTAAAGCCTATCTTGCGCGCGCTGCCGTCGCTGTAGAACTCCGTATGCGTGGCCGAGAAATCCGTCACAACAAACATGCCGTAAATAATGCCATTGCCGCCAATCAGCGGCCACGCCAGCCCTTCATCGGCCATAGTCTTCAGCGCCAGCAGCGTGACATTGCCGCCGGTGATTTCAGGCCGGAGTTCGCCAGACAGCTTGATTTTATCGTCGCCGCCGCCCAAAAACTGGGTCGACTCACGGCGCCCCACGCGGCTGTTTTTCGCCCAGCGATAGGTAATGTCATGCTGCAAATTGTCGAAGGGAAGGGTTTGCCGTACAAACGGCATCATGCCTAATATCATCATCATGGTTAATTAATCCAGACTAAACATGGAGTTATAGCTATGGTCAGACGTGGACCACGGCGAAACCGTGGAAGCCTGCGCGACGGCCTGTCCAATCGCCTGAGGCTCACTTGTTGTAAAGATATTGTTGGTGACCGTGTGCTGACGGTTATCCACGTTTGAATTGTTAACCGAGGGCAAAGGCTGATTGAGCGTGCTGTTCAGGCTGGCACGCGATGCAGCCGGACGGGCATCCGCGTTATCCTCATCCTCTTCATCCTGCTCACGCATTTTGGGCGGAGGCAGCTTGTCTTTCACCTTGTCAGATTTCTCATCGATGATGCCAAGCTTGCCCAGCACCCAGTCAATGCCGCCCCGAAGCTGATTCAGGGCTTCACCGGGTAATTTGAGTGCCGTCGCCAGCATATTGCCGAAGCGCTGTCCCATCTCACCTGCCGAGGCCAGTTCCTGCTGAGAAAACTTCACGGGTTCCAGCAGCTTTGAGAACCAGGCCCCCAGCTCGGACACTTTATTACTGAACCACTCAA
The DNA here is from genome assembly GCF_000710035.2 of Pantoea ananatis LMG 2665. Taxonomy (GTDB): domain Bacteria; phylum Pseudomonadota; class Gammaproteobacteria; order Enterobacterales; family Enterobacteriaceae; genus Pantoea; species Pantoea ananatis. The sequence goes on from NZ_JMJJ01000006.1 coordinate 374,318, forward strand.
ATACCGGCTTCAGCGGCGCGAACGCGTCGCTTATCGGCCCCATCGCTGCACTAAAGCCCTGAGCGATGCCGCTGATAAAGGCGCTGATGGGTTCCCAGTACTGATAAACCAGCATGGCCCCCGCCGCGATAGCGGCACCAAGCACCACCACCGGCAGCGTGATCGCTCCCAGCGTGGCCGTAATGGCGCCGCCGATGATGGCAAATGCACCGCCCAGCAGCTCCACGCCCGCCATGATGGTGCTCAGCCCGCTAATGACCGGCCAGGCAATGTTCCCGACGCTGGCCAGGGAATCCACCAAGGTCAGCCCACCGGCCGCCAGCGTCAGCAGGCTGTCAGAAAGTTGAGGATTGAGATTCATGACGCCGGTCAGAACAGACTGAACGGATAAGCCGTCCTGACTGATAGCTTGCAAGTTAGTATCCACAGAGGCATCTGCTGCAGGCGGCTGGGCAGCGGGCGCCTGAGACAGCTGATCCAGCCGGCCACTGGCCGCGCCCTTCATCAATGCTGCGGCAGGTGTGGCGCCCTGTTCACCAAATATTGCCTGCAGATAAGTGGCCTGCTGGGCAGCGTCGAGCTTGTTTTTCTCAAACGCCGCCTGCACCTGGCTGAGCACCGCGAAAATGGGCTGACTGTTGCCCTGGTCGTCAGCGGTTTGCACATTCAACGCTTTAAGCGCGCTATCTGCGCTGGCATCAGGCGCCTGAACGTGCGTTAACATCGCACTGGCGCCTGCGCCTGCCTGGCTGCCCGTTATACCGTTTTCCGCCAGCACGCCCATCATGGCTGAGGTCTGGCCAACACTCAGTCCCGCCTGTTTTGCCACCGGGCCGACACTGGCCATCGCCTTATTGAGTTCTGTGATATCGCCCGCGCCCTGCCCGCCAACGCGTCCCTTGCCGTCTTTCGCGTCGCCGGGTGACAGGTAATCGATAACTTTGCGGCCCTTCTCGACAAAGTCTTTGGCTTTCGAACTGGCGCTTTGTACGTTATCTGCCAGCGCCATGCCCGCACGGTAACGTTCACGGGTGCGGTTGAGCTTGTCCTGACGCTGATTTAGCAGATTCATGGACTCACCCTGCGCATTAAGGGTGGATGTCGTGCGCTCTGTTTGTTGATTTAGCTTCTGGCGCTCGCTGCTCAACCGGCGCGTGGAAATTCCCGCCTCGTTCAGGGACTGGCGCTGATCCTGCACTGACTGACGCAGTTGAAGGTTTTTTTGCTGCAGCGCGTTAGCCGACTGACGCAGCTTATCCAGCGCCTGGGTTTGTTCCGCGGTAGGGTTTTGGGTGTTTTTAAGTTGAATGGCAAGTGCCGCTGCTTCTGCCCGGGTATTTTTAAGATTTTGTTGGGTCAGCGTCAGTTCTTTGCGGGTTTCACGGAACCCTTCAATCTGCGCGGATTTGGCATTGAGCTCGTCCAGGCGATCCTGCGTTTCCTGGATATCCGCAGACAGCTTTTCGGTTTCTTTACGTACGGCATTAAACGGGCGCGTAGCCCGATCAACCGCTTCCAGCAGCACTTGCAGCTTGAGCGTGTTACTCATCTGAGGTTACTCCACTGCGGATCATCACTCTATGCCGCCAGTCGAGTAACTCTTCCAGCGACATGGGATACATTTCTGAGGGTGGCCAGTGAAAAACGCTGGCAATATCGGCCATCAGGTCATTGACCGTCAGATCGCGGGGCCAGCTTACGCGGCCGATTTCGCTGACAAAAAACCAATCACCTTGCCGCCCAGGGCAATCAGGTCAACCGGGTCCAGTGCGTTGCACTCTGCTTTGGTCAGCGATGGCATGGTGATGCGGGGCAGCACCATCAACAGGGCATCCACATCGGACGAGGCCAGATCAGCCAGCCGCACACCGCGCAGCGCGCCGGCGGTCGGTTTCACCAGCTCAACCTGAGCGATCACCACATCGCCACGTGAAATCGGGCTTTCCAGCACCACCAGGTTTTCTTTCAGTTCTGGCTTATCAAGCTGTTCCATTTTTTCTCCATCCCAATCAAGAGGGGCCAGCGCAGGACGCGCCGGCCGTTGTTATTACACCAGGCCGAGGTTTTTACGGCGCTGTTCCAGACGATCGACGCCGTTGACCTTCTCCACCATGTTGACGGTGTCGATTTCAATCAGCTCTTTGCCATTCCAGGTCAGTTTGAAATAGGTGTTTTTACTGGTGATTTTGGTTTCGGTGTTTTCGCCCTGTTTGGCTTCACCGAAGTCAAAGGACTGGTGCTTACCGCGTACTTCGATTTCCACGGCGATTTCTTCGCCGGTGTCATCACGCTGATAAGAACCGGTGAAACGCAGCGGTACGTTCGCCATCGCGCCCCACTGGCTTAATACCAGCTCATCCATACCGCCCAGCGTCCACTCCATATCGAGTGCCGCATCGTCCAGGCCGTTATCAATGAATGCCGCACCGTTCATACCGCCGGCGCGGTAGGTATCCAGCTTGCGTGACAGCTTCGGCAGCGTAACTGCGGTGACGATGCCCTGATAGCTGTTTGAATCGTTGAAGAGGTTCAACCCCTTGAGTTTACGTGGCAGTGCCATTTATCCGGCTCCTTAGCTGTTTACGGATGCGGCGAAGTTCGCCAGATAGGTATCGGTGATGCGCTGACGCAGGGTCAGATCTTCCAGCGGCGGCACCGGCGTGTAGTCGTAATCGATAAACAGTTTGCCCGCCTTCAGGCTCTCTTTATCGTTGGCGCTTTCGTCGTACCAGCAGTTGGCGCCCAGCAGATAACCGGCGCTGACCAGCTCACGGAACTTGGCATTGATACCGGCGATGATTTCGCGTACCAGTACTGGCGTCAGCGGTTTGTCGTTGGCCCACATGTGCGCTTCCGCCATGGTATCGGCCAGCACCTGTGCTGAACGGGTGTAGTTTTCAAAGGCAAAAAGTGGATCGTCACTGCAGGTGCGGTTGCCCCAGAAACGGAAACCGTCCTTGCGAATCAGCGTGGTCACACACTTTTCGTTCAGCAGATCGGCATCGGTGCCGGTCTGTTGCAGATCCCAGAAAACATCTGCAGAGATACCCGTCACGCCATTGACGCCCACGTTAGACAGGGTTTTATGCCAGCCGGTGTCGTTGTCAATTTTGGCGCGCAGGCCCAGCGCACGTGCGGTGGCATAAGCCATTTCAGATTTATTGGTTGCCGTGTTCCAGGCAATAAAATCTGGCCAGATCACCATCAGCTCGCGCTGGCTGAAGTTTTCGCGGTACTTCATGGCGTCAGAGATGGTTTTGCTGTTCCAGGCGGACACGTAGGCAAAGCCACGCAGCTGCTGGGCAATGCTGGCCAGCGCTGTCGCCACTTCCAGCGAATCCAGACCCGGCACGCCAAGAATGCGCGGTTTAACACCCAGCTGCGTTTGCGCGCTGAGCAGCGCCTTCATGCCGGTGTATTTACCGTTCGCATCCGTCGAGCCAATCAGGTTAGAGGTGGTTTCAGCCTGGCTCGCGCCTTCTGCAACGCGAACCACGACGGTTACCGGCTTCGCCTGGTCAGCAATCGCCTGCAGCGCGGCCGCTAAGGTGCCTTTGGTACCGGCTTTACCGATAGCTGCCTGCACGTTGGTCAGCAGAACAGGTGTGTTAAGAGGAAATGCCGTTGCATCAGCATCTTCTGCGGTGCAGATCATGCCAACAATGGCGGTTGAAACTGTTGAAATGGTGCGTGTACCGTCATTGACTTCGACGACGCGGACACCGTGATGAAAATCAGACATCTGTAGCACTCCGTGTTGTGGGTGTGCTCAGAGTGTCAGGTCAATGAAAAGGATGCATGCGATTGCGGTTTGCTGGCGCGTGGCTAAACAGCAGCGTTTATTTATAAGGTGACGGGACGGTCAAAAGCCCTCCTCCAGAGCCGAATCTCAACGTTTTGACGCAATCCCTCTAACCAGAATGGATCCTGTTTCAGTAGGGCTTCAACGGCTTCTTTAGAAGCAGCTTCCACAATCCATAAAGCGTCATCCGGATGGGCCGTGGCATGCTCTCTGAGCGAGACTGCAATCAGTACGCTCGATCTCACGCTCTCAAGCCACTGCAGGTAAGCTTCCATATAATTTTTTGTATGCCAGCGCGATCTGCACGATAATATAACCTTAAGTTACAATACATCTTTTAATTAATATTTTTCGCTGCGATTTTGACATTACTGAAGAGTATGAAGGCAAAAGAGAAGAAGTAATTGAAAGCGAACGCTCATTAATAAAATATAATACCAACCAATCAAAAAACACTAAAAATAAAAATAACACACCCTACCATAAACCACATAAATCAATCAAAAGGCGATTAAATAAAATAAAATGAGCGCACTCAATGTATTTCTTTAATCATAAGCAATGGGTATTTTGAAGGATTGAAATGAGTGATTGAAATTTTAAGAAAATGGCAATCACTCACTGACTTTGTATTAAGCAGGCACCTCTGGCCAGACAGGTCTAGTAGTATCAACACGATTGAGAGCCACCCTGTATTTTTTCCAGGTAAGCAAACGTGCTGCTTCTTCATCTGTAGCCATATTTAAATCTACTGCATCCTGTAATGGCGCTATTGCGGTCGCCGCGCGCGCAAGCTTCTGGGCAAGTTCAGCTTGCACTTGCCGTTGTTGCTCTTCTGGCGTATAAATTCTAGGGACAATATTGAAACCATCGAACTGCCATTCCTGTCCAGATAGTGGAATGGTAAAATTTTCAGGGACTCGATCTAGCGGTATTTCAGCAATAAAGGCATCTACTGGCCATAACGCACTAATGTCATAACTGGCCTGTGTAATAACACCTGAATCTATATAAACCACTTTCAGCATTTTTTCATTAAAAGTAGCCTGTAGTTTATACCAATCCATCCCATCAGGAGTACTAATATATTGAGCATTAATGTATTTCGCTAATTCATCCGAAGACGTATCTTGCGCAGGTGTATAAATTTTGAATGGTCCGTATTTTTTCATGCGTATGCCACCGTATACCAGTTGCCATTAACGTATTTTTGCATGTAGCGAAAATACATATATCCTAATTGACTACCTTCGTTACCATTACCACCAGTAATAACTGCTCCTCCGGGAGCTTCAGCCATCACTCCATCTGTGAGCAATTGGCCCCTACTGACTAACCTGATGTCTCGTACAAAGTTCTGGTCAACATAAGACCAAGTGGCGCGATTACTAATATTGTTATCACGACCAGATAATTGCGTATTAAGCCAGTCGCTCAGCCATCCTCCCCAGGCCGCTCCATTAATGTTGCCATTTGTATCAATTACAGATCCGCCAACATACACAGCACCCGGCGAGTTAAAATTACCTGTGTGAGGATCAAACAACCATGCCTGTGAGAAGCCATTATCACCTATGACGTGAATACAACCATTAGCAAAATGGCCGTCACCCAACGTCAATGCACCAAAACTGACTGAAGTCCCATACCCTAACCCTTCAGTTTGTATGAGGCCTTTAATGATGGGGGAATAGCAGCTATTACCTCTGGGCGCGGCATATCCAAATGGCTTAACGAATGGCGCTCTCGGATCTTTATATTGGTCAGCATAAGCACCGGATGCAGGCCAGCTGGCATTCTGTGTAGCGTAATGTTCCGCACCATCAAGATACGCTACAGACCCGCCAGTTGCCGGAATGGCCCCCACCTGTGCTGGAGTCGGTGGATTTTTTTCATAAAACATGGCGCCTAGCGAATAGCTGTCAACCTGACCAACAAGTTTGTGGCTATCCCAACCCAGAATTATTTGGTTAGTTCCCTCAGAGGCCATTCCCTCACCGCCGCCCGCCTGAACCGCATTTATGTCTCTTGCCGTAGGTTTGTTGCCAGTATGGTAGAACTGATTCCATTTCTGCCATTGCTGGTCGTCACCATTCATTCCGCGAAAAGCAATACGGTTACCCGTTTGATATTCCACAGACAGCTGTACTTGGTAATCACCATTAAGCCCGGCATAGCTTAGTAATGAACCATCAAAGCCGGGTGAATTTTTTGCAGACGTATAAACGAAACTAACCGCATTTGCTGGTAAATCGTTGGCGTCCTTGTACTCGAACCCTTCAACACTACTGGCAGCAACCGTTTGAACTGCAACTGCGCCACCGTTGACCAAAACTCGTCCAGCAGTAACGTCGTTTTTTGATGTCTGCAAATCACTTAAGGCCGCACTACCTAATTCGAGGTTTTTTCGAGCCTGAATCACCAGCCCCGCATCTTTGATTTCTGCCAACGCTTTGGCCGTTTGCAAATACTGGCCGTGAGGATTCGCCGCATCGATATGCTTCTTCATCACATCGTCGGTGTGAGCTTTTACCTCGATGACTTTGTCATCCACATACTGGCGCGTGGCCAGCACGACAGACGGGTCAATCTTTAACGTTACAGCACTGGTGCTGTTCACGATCAAAATCATACGTACAGTCTGAGTACGGCCGCTGCCTTCCTGTAGTTGCGGTTTATAGGTTTCCGCGCAGTTCGCAACGGCAATCAGCACGCCATCGGCGTCATACAGGCCAATCTCACGGATCCAGAAGCCGCCTTCGCCTTCAGGGATAATCTGTTCAGCGATAATCTGGCTGCTGTTCGCGGCATCCACCTTCAGCGAATTCAGCGCGGCACGGCGCTTTTCGCCCACCAGTTTGGTCTGCGCAGGATCGGGCGTAGGCAAAACACCGCCGCCGTCACCCACCGCCATCTGGGTAATCTGCAGTTGGGTTCCCAGGGCCGCGGCATTGGCCAGCTTTGCCGCGCCCTGATTGGTCAGTAGGGCAAAATATTTCGTTGTCATGCTCTCACTTCCGTCAGGTCATTAAGATGGATCGCTGCACGGTATAACTCGAACCGCCCGCGGTGTTATTCAAGGTCTGTAGGGGTAGACGGTTAACTCGTCACCGCTATAACTGGCGACTGTCACAGGTAAAGACCCCTTTGAATCCAGATTGATAGATAGTCCAGTCAAATGGCGACTGACCGGTTTCGCATCGGCAATTAACCGCTCCAGCTCGTTGTACATTGCCTCATCAATCCCGGCTTCCTGCACGCCGACATCAATGCGAAAGGTTCCGGGGATGCCATCGTTTTGCCACCATTCGGTGAAGCGAATCAGGTAGCCAATCGGCTCCACCACACGTCGCAGAGAGCCAATCGTGCCTTTGTGTTTATGGATATATTCCGATGCAGCAACCACGCTGCGTTTCGTGCTTTCGCTCCAGCCCGAATCCCAACGATCCACCGACCAGGCCCAGGCCAGGTAAGGCAGTAGCTCTACCGGACAGGTCTGCGAATTCCATAACTGGCGCAAAGGAACAGGAATGGATTCCAGCGCTGCGCAGGCTTCAGCCGCGGCAACTTCCAAGGCTGATGAACCCGTTGGCAGCAGGCGTTTACTCATCGGAACCTCCTACCGTGATCTGGTAGCCGGTGCAGAACGCGGCTTGGGTTTTATCCAGCACCACATCGGCCACCGGCTGGGCCAGTTCGACGCGCTGTACACCTTCTACATGCAGCGCGGCATACAGCGCAGACTTGCGAATATCGCGGCCTAAACGTGCCTGGGTGTTTACAAATGCCTTGAGCTTCGCCTCGGATGCGGCACGGATGGGCTCCGCCTCGGGACCGGGATACAAATACAGCGTGGCGTCAACGCGATAATCCACAATCTGAGCCGACTGGACGGTGACCCGATCGGCAACCGGACGAACATCTTCGTCATTTAGCGCGGCATTCACGATCGCCAGCAGGTCGCTGCCCGCCGCACCGTTGCCTTCGCGGGACAGCACGGTAATCGTGACGCTGGCGGGAGAGGGACTGATAGCCGAAGCATCGGCTACGCGGCCATCGGCGCTGCGTGCATGAAATTCGTAAGCACCGGACGGCCCCGCAACACTCAGCCCCTCAAACGCGGCTGCAATGCGGGCGCGGAAGTCTTCATCCCGCTCCATTACCGCCTCAACCGGCGGCGTAACGGTATTATCCGCGGGCGTCAGCACCAGCCGCGTCACGCCGTTGTTGGCGCCCAGTTGATCCAGATCGCTGCCGTTGGCCCAGGCCACCATCACCGCCTTGGCCGCCTCGTTGATGCGTTGACGCAGAATGACTTCCCGGTAGGCGTTCTCCTGCAGGAGTTTCACCAGCGGGTCGGACTCCAGCGCCAGAACCCGGGCAACCGATGCCTGCTCGTCTGCAGGATAGAGCGAAATCAAGGTGGCTTTGCGTTCGGCAAGCAGCGTTTCATAGTCCAGCGTTTCCACCACGTTTGGCGCAGGCAGCTGGCTCAGGTCGATAGTAGGCATGATTCAACTCACAGGGACGGTTAACGAAAAATCCTGCGCGGTGTCCGCACGGTTGCCGGTGATTTCCACCACCATCCCGCCGTCAAACGCAGATTCAAAATTAATGGCAGTCAGGCTGATGCGCGGCTCCCACTGCAGAATCGCCATATAACAGGCCGACATGATTTGCAGGCGCAACCGGTCGTTCTGCGGCTGGTCGATTAGCGCCGACAGCAGTGAACCGTAGTTACGGCGCATCACCCGCGATCCCAGCGGCGTCGTCAGAATGTCACGGACGGACTGGCGGATATGCTCCAGCTCAACGAGGGTTACGCCTGTTTCGCGGCTCATGCCGGTGTAGCGTGCTGTTGTCATAATGGTGCTCCTGTGGTGCCACCGCTGTCGCCCGGATGCTGGTGCGTATGCAGCACTTTGCCGTTGGAGGCGAAGCTGCCGCCGCTGTGCGACACATCGCCCTTCATGGTGCCGCCCTGGGTCACTTCCAGCGTGGCGGTTTTCAGTAACGTGGTGCACTCCACCTCTGGCGTATCCAGCAGGATTTTGACAGCCGCCTTGATCGTCGCCGTCTGAATCCCTTCGGCTTTCAGCGCGCCGGTTGCAGGCTCGTATTCAATGACCGCACCATCGGGAAAAGAGTAGTGCAGCGCATCGGCAGAGGCCGAGGGCGCCGGGCTGGCGTCAGAGAACACGCCGGGTAACACGAAGCCGCTGTTCAGCTCACCGCCCAGGCTTATGATCAGCACCTGCTCGCCTGGCGACGGCGCATTCCATGAACGGGTTCTTCCCGCCCGGGCACTTAGCCAGTGCAGCCAGTCAGTGGTGTTATCGCCGGTTTTTACCCGGCAGGTTCCCGCCTCCAGATTGATGGCGGCAACGGTGCCAATGCGGACCATGTTGCGCAGCAAGCGCTTGATTTCTAATATTTGCTCGTTCATGGCATTAGTTTCTCGTTGCAGGAGAAAAGCGGCAATCGAATGCCGTTTACCCAGGGATGGCTAAACAGCGCGTCAGCGGATAAGGGTTATCGCTATGTTTTCCATTCGCTGACCAGCTTGCCTTTGATGTACAACTGCCAGGGGCGCTCAACATTTTCCGGCATAGCCGGTTCTGGCAGATGCGTGATGTGTAATGCGCCGTTCTGCTGCTCAACCCAGACGCGTTCGGTCAGTTGCAGAGTGATATTCACCTTACTGCGCCCATCGCCGGTTGCCTCAAGGGTGAAGGTAAAGCCGGTGCGACGTTTCTCATCCGAAACCATGATGTCGGGCTGGTTTTCCCGGAGCCATGTCAGCAGGGGAACCATGATCAGATCGATATCCTCTGCGTAGTCAGTAATCGTGACGGCCAGCTGGAAGTGGTATTCAAACGACAGCGAGCTGGCCAGCGTGGAAACCAGGTTTCCGGACTGAATCGCTATCGTCAGGTTGTCAGGATTTTGCTGAAGCAGCGGAACGCTGTTTATCAGCACCTGGCGTAGTTGGGTCACTTTCAACATCATGCTGCTCCTGGCACGCTTTAATCATCTCAATCTGCAACCCGCACGATGCGAGCGCAGCCTCTAACTGGCGGTTATCCGCCGCCAAATCACCCTGCGTCTGCAGGTTGTTTTCCGGAATGGGGCAACTTGTCACGCGTGGACAACCAGTCCAGATAATCTCGGGCATTGCTGAAGGCCGGACGGCTGTGCAGCCGGATAACGTCAGCAGGCAAAGCAGCAGCGCTCCAGGCACGTAAAGCGGGATTGGCATCGGTTTCTCTTCTGATAATGGTTTCACGATGGAGCGCCTGCGCGCTGGCCTGGTTCTGAAGCAACCGCAGCGCCGCCTCGCGTTTTCGGCTAGCCTGGATATCCGCATCGAGTTGGGCCAGCGCCTTGTCCCGGCTGCTGACGTCAGCCGTCAGCGTACTCACCCTGCGCTGTGCCTCATCCCGTTGATGAGTCATCACGCTAAGGCGCCAGCCGGTTAAGCCCAGGGCAATAAGCAAAATGGCGATCGCCAGTGCAACCAGTCGCATCATGCCGCTCCTTTTAAACACCACGCCATTTCGCGCTGACGACGGTTATCCAGGCCCGGGTTGTAGGTGCCTTTGACATATACCCAGCGCTTAAGCTGCAGGCAGGCATCGTGCCAGCGGCCGCTGTTGATCAATCCCGCCAGCGTTGAGTGACAGGCGGCGTGCACGCCAACGTTAAAACCGAATGACACCACCGCGTCATAAACCTGGAATGGCATTTCACGTGGCATGCACTGGTCGATCCCGCGTTCAACGCGCATCACGTCGTAAACCAGGTTTACTGCGGCCTGGCGCTCGTTCACCACGCTGGTCGGGGTAACACCTTGCGTGTGACCAATGCCGTTGGTCCAGACGCCGGCGCTGCACTGATAGGGCGAGGTGCGGCAGCCTTCTGCATCGGCAATCAGCTTCAGGCCGGCTTCAGAGGTTTTCAGCATCTTGATTTGCGGTAGCAACGCGGCCAGGGCCAGTACGGCCGCCACGGCGCAACGTTTAGCGGTCTGGCTCAAAGTTAAGCCCCTGTAAGTTGCGCTGCTGTAGCTCGTAAGTTTTGCGACGGTAGTGCCAGTTGATAAAAAACGTCGCAACGTTGGTGCACATGGTCAAAACGGCGACGCCAGAGCCAACCATAAAGGCGATATCCTGCGGTGTGTGACGTCCAAACCACATCAGGACGATCCCGATGAGGTAATTAATCAGAGAACTGATTTTTTCCATTGGCGCTAATCCCACAGATTGAGGGTTTCACCCGTGGCCGCCTGAGGCAGCTCCGGTAACACCACTCTGCATCCGTGCGGTAATGTTGGGCCTTGTTCTGCCAGGCCAGGATTGGCGGCATAAACCTGTTCAACCGCCTGCTGCGTGCGTCCGTAGTAACGCCAGCAGATCTCATCAACGGTTTCTTCCTGTTGTGCGTAAATCAGCATTGATTGGCCCCTTATGAGCGTAAAAGCCATGGTCGAGTAGGCGATAAGTTGAGAACATCCGCTGTCGTGGTGACAGGCAATAAAGGCCCCGTTGGCCAACAGAAACCTGTTCAGAGAATTGCACCGTCGGGCCACCAAACCGCCCTGAAGCCGAATCCGGATAACCCGGATACGCGATGTGCATTGGCCTTCGCGCAGAGCGATCCAGAGATTGCTGTGCCTGCCGCTTGTCAGAAGTAGTGTGTGCCTCAGCAGGCGCTTGCTCAACGCAAGGCCGTCCGCTCAAGGCTGGGCGGGCAGAGGCTTACACCCTGAATGCGGGCGCCGATGGAAGGGTCGCGAAAGCGCTGGGATGACGTGAGCACATTTGCTTTCACAGCGACGACCGGGAGAGGTCGTAAGCCAGCAACAGGAAAGGGGCAGTAACCAAAAGATTGCCGCGAACGCTGACAGGAAAGCGGCCGGGATAACGTTATTCGGTAAAGGTGGGGGAAGACTACGCCTGGCGAACAGGGGTTGCTGCACACGCCTGCAGGCAGCAGATGCCCGGCGTTTTCGGTCGGTCATGACGCAATGTCAGCGATAAAACGCACTGGCGCGGTTTTGCTGTTGCCGGCGCCTGAACCCTCTCATCCGTTAAGATGGCTCAGGCAACGGACAACCGTCCTGATGTCACAGTGAACGCGTCGCCATCATGATTTTTTTAAAGGCGTCGCCGCAAAGACAACAGAAAAGTGGTTATCGGAAAGGGTGTAGTTCGCAGCGATTTCAGCGATCAAATTTAACGCGATTTCCCTGTCACGCTCCCGGCAGGCTCCTTCACTGGTAAGCCTGGCGATAAGTTCGACGCGTTCAAGCATGACTCGCTCATGTAATTCATTTCCCACAATTCCCTCCCCCAAATAAATACTGTACATACATACAGTAGCATAGCATTCGTTAACTGTGGAAGCGTTTTAAGATAGTTCGTAAAAAATTATATCATGTTGATAGGCATCAACTTTTGTTGTACTGCCTGCCAGACAGGTGAAGGCACACTTACGCCAGAAGCGTAAGAAAAATCAATAGATTTTCTTCATTTACCTATCCAAAACAGCAGGTTTTCACTCCGCCTTTTCATCACGTCAGGGCGAAAAAGAAATCCTCACCGTTGGCTGGGCCGCAGGAGAAGCATCGCCTCTGTCGTCGCCTGAAACAGGGCCAGGAATGCGTAAAGGCGAAGCCCGGCAGATAAACCTGGAAGCCCTTTCGCCTTGGTGACCTCTGCGCCACGGATCTGTGCGCAGATCGCCAGATACCTCACTTCCGGCATAAAAACGGCTTACGAGATCCGTACAGTTATTAACAGAACTCCAAGACAACGAAGCGGACTGGCTTTTTTCGTCGCCCGCATCTTCAGCACGTTTGGGCACCAGCTTCCATAGCTTTAACCGCGTCAGGACTGGCGTATCAGCACCAACAGCAGTGGCGTAAACGCCCTTAATTGACTGGATTTCCTCACCAAACGCATTACAGCTTTCGGCGGGCTGGTACCAGGTGCGCACCGCAAGCGCGTCGCGTTTAACGAACGGGCCGCCCTGGGCATTGATGTAGTCGGCCCATTGACCGGCATCGGCCGCATCATGCACCGCGGCGAATTCCACGCTCAGGCCATGCGCGGTTTCGGTGTCCGCCATGCGGCGAAGTTCGCGATAAACTGTTACGGGCGCACCTCCAATAAACTGAAACTGGCGGATGTGCCAGCGTGCTGCCCATGCCGACACCGCCATCGCTGTCTCTCTTAGCGGTTTACCGCTCTCGTTATCCCGCTCGCCCTCTAGCGCATAGCCGTCAATGTTTTTAGAAACATATTTGGCAACATAGCCGGTCGCGCTGCCTTTCGCCGGATCGATCGCTTCGACGTGAAAACGGGCTTTGCGCGCCTTTGCGCTGTTCAGTTCCTCACTGTCCTGCTGGCAGGCGTAATGGCGCAGGATCTCGTCTACGCGATTAACGTCTTCAGGGCGCATAAACATCAGCAGATGCCAGTGGGGCGTGCCATCATGATGCGGCTCCGCAACGCGTAAACCAAAAATACTGATCTTTTCACGGTGCAGTTTGGCCCGCACTTTTTGCCAGAGTGAGCAGAGATAGCGCTGTGTTTCGGCCGGGCTGGCCCCCGTCCATTTAGCGTTACGGTGACCACTCTGCAAGGTCGCGTGATAGCGTGACGGCGCGGTTAACGTGTAGAAGCAGGCCCGAAAGCCCATATCCTGACAGATGGTTTCGAAGCCACGAATACGCGTCATCAGTTCAGCACGACGAATAGCCGGATTGGCTACGCTGCCGTCGTATTTTTCAATCAGGCTGATGCGGTTGCCCTCTTCATCCTCCAGATCCATTCCCTGGAGGAAATCACGGGTACGGCGGCGTTGCTCACGCCATTCCGCTACGGCCATAAGGCTGGCATAAGGGGAATGCGTTTTATTGACGTTTGCCAGGGCGATATGCAGATGTTCACGCCAGAAGGCACTGATACGACGCAGCTGGCCTTTCCACCATTTTTCCGCCTGCATACGCAGAATGGCTGAGGTCACCGCTTCAGGGTAGAATACGCGGGCGCTGACGGTTTCCCATAAAGGCGGCGTCTGACCCAGCTCACGGGTGATCACCGCCGCGGTCATATACAGTCTGTGGGTATAACGGTAGTCCGTATCGGTTTGGGCGTGAGTGTGCAGTTGCACCAGCTCCGCGTGAATGAAATGCGCGATATCCCCTGCCAGCACATCAGTGTCGGCACGGGACATATCCGGAAGGCGGTTAAAGCGTTTCATCAGTTCCCACAGCGTGCCGGCGGCTCTGGCTGCGCCCTGCGGGCATGACATGCTGCGGGTCAGCTGTGCGACAACGCCCGTGCGCATATCATGCAGTTGATAACGTCGGTTAACAGCGTCAACACGTGGCAATGTGCGCTCAACAAAGGTTTTTGCTAAGTAGGCATTGGCCCGGGCTGTTCCCTGCTGCTGCTCCAGACTGGCAAGACGACGCTTCACGTCCATCTGGACAATGCCGGGCTGGGCACGAAGAATTTTCTGTCCGTGCAACCACGCCGCAATCTGTCGATGACGGTGCTGCTGCTGGTCATGGGTCAGATACGGGCTGGCTATCGCCAGCCGCGGGGCATTCCACGGGTAAGCGAACGACATCATCGCGTATTCCCGTAGTGAAGACGTGCTCTCAGCTCGCTCAACTCCTGACAGGAGAGGCAGCGGGTCACGCCCTGCAGCGCACGACGGCGCGCTTCAGGAATCGGTGCGTCGCACTCTTCACAGAGCGAGGCGCCGATCGCCACAGGACGTTGCGTAACCTGCGCGATATTTTGCGCCAGGATTTCCTCGCTGCGCTGCTGCGCAATATCGATTGCATCTGCCATTAGCGCATCTCACCTGATTCGTTTTCATAACGCTCAGCTTCAGATCGCAACAGCTCTGCTGCTTCGATGCCGTTTAGCGTCTGCCGCGTAATGTGCGCTGCCATCGCACTCAGCCGCTTCGCCACGGCCAGCGCGCAGGCTTTACGCTCATTATCGAGCAGTTTATTGAGGGTAAAGGCCATGGCGTCGTTCATTGGATGTGTCTCTTTATTCATCATTTCTCTCCAGATTTTGGGCAAAGGCATGCCCGACGGGTTTACGTCATCACGTCAGGGGTGATTTATTTATTCAGGCAGAAAGCAGTCAGCCGTTGAGAACTGACGCGGCAACATGTTTCCCCAGCGGGCCAGCTTATTCATTGCTAAAATGATGTGCTCACGGCGCGCCTGGTCAAAAAACTGGAAAGGCCTGCCAATGTCTTCCAGCCTGAACATGCCCGGGCAGTCGCGGTTAGCCAGGGTTAATACGCAAAATTTAAAGTCATCATTTTGACGATTAAAATAGCGAAGCGATGGGTTTCGGTTGTGATCGCGCAGCAAGCGCCAGTGTTGTCGAAACGCATCAAACGTCATTTTTTCGCTGTGGCAGTCTTGCTCTGCGGTGAAACGTGGCCCGGCAGATGACTGACTGATGACCTGGACGGTGCGGTTCATAGGCTCCTCCGAAAACGTTGCAGCGGGTTTTGACGAATCAATACCCTCATCGTTATTACAGTGACGTTTTACTGGCGGCGGATTCGCGCCTGTCTCATCCATAACGCTCGTTAAGCATTAAGCGAAACGGCAGGTGCGCAGACGGTTTCCCCCCAGATTGCCCCGGACAGGGCGCGTTGCTGCGCCAGCCGCGGCCTGAGAGCGCTTTCGACCCTGAAAGCGCGCTTTTACGCGCCTCTCCACGTGCGCTGACTGCATTAGCCCTGCATCTCATTGCGACAATAAGGTTCTGGCTTGATGATTGTAAAAATGAGCCTCATCAGGCAAAATCCTGAGTTATCAGATAAAGCCGCACCCTGTTGCATCATTCAAAGGCTAACTTAAACTGGAGGATACTTAGACTAAATCTAAGTGTCAATAAAAATGAGCGTTTATACTAATTTCAAATTTCCGAACTCGAGCGCAGAAGCTCTGGATCGCGTTGTCGATGCCTACGGCTTTACCATGAAAATGCAGCTTGCAGATCACCTTGGAATTGCAGCAAGTAGCCTGTCTGCACGCTATAAACGTGATGTTTTTCCTTCAGATATCGTTTTACAGTGCGTGATGGAAACGGGCGCAGACCTGCAATGGTTGATCACAGGCAAAGGCTCAAAATTCTCTGAAAGCAAACCCGACACGCCCACGCTGATTAGAAAAAAGCTAATCAGCGGCAAAATCGAGGAAGCGGGTTATGTGATGCTGGATAAAGCGTTATACGCGCCATTGAAACAGGAACCGCGCAGTGCTTTCTTACTGTTGGCGGAAACCACCCAGTACATCATCGATACCGATTTTGAAGATATGCATGACGGCGTCTGGTTGGTCGAAATTGAAGGAACCGCCAGCGTCAGGACACTAACGCGCATTCCGGTCAGGAAGGTGCACGTCAGCGGCATCGGCGTAGCGTTTGATTGTGGGATTGATGATATCAGGCTGATTGGCCGCGTGGTTCTGACAATTCAATAAACCGGCGTCTTGCGCACGGCAACGCCTTATCACGGCCTCAGCGTTACTCACAGAATGCGGTACAACGCGGGCCGCCTGCCTCAGGCCGCCCGCTCCGCTCTTAGCGGCAAGGGGTTCCCACTAAAGCGGCTTGCTGATCGCTGAGGTTGGCTCCCCGGTCGATACAGGTTTAACCGTGGCTCGCCCGTTACCGCCAGCGTTAACGCTTAATACAGTCCGGCCTTCCCCGCTGAAGAGAAAAGCCGCATCTTGTGCTCGACAACGGCTTTCGCCGCCGCCATCGGGCGCACGTAGAGTGCGCTGGGTTCATGTCCGTTTGACTGCAATTCTTCCTGCAGCGCGACATAAAACGCCTTCTTCATATCGCTGGAGATATTGATTTTCCCTACGCCATACTTAATCGACTCCGCGACCTCGCTGTCTTTGTTGCCCGAGCCGCCGTGCAGAACCAGCGGAATTGTCAGCCGCTGTCTGATGGCTTTGAGACGGTCAATATCCAGTACAGGCTGTTTACCCGCAGGATACAAACCATGCGACGTGCCGATGGCCACGGCAAGCGTATCCACTCCGGTTTCTCTGGCAAACCGCTCCGCCTGGTCGGGATCGGTATAGAGAATTTCACTGTGCCCCCCTTCCGCGCTCCCCTCTGCCACGCCAATCGTTCCCAGTTCGGCTTCTACCGAGACGTTAACCTTGTGGGCAATGGCGGTGATTTCACGCGTCAGCGCGATATTCTCTTCAAATGGCAAGCCTGAGGCATCGATCATGACCGAAGTATAGCCGGTGCGGATGGCGGTTAAAATATGCGCCAGCGTCTGGCCGTGATCCTGATGAATCACCACCGGCACGGAAGCGTTAACCGCCAGCTCCCTGAGATAGGCGATGAAACTGTCGCCGACGAAAGCGTGCTCATCGGGATGCACTTCCAGGATGACGGGAGATTGCAGGGATTCCGCCACCTCAATGACCAGCCGGGCAAACTCAGCGGAGGCGATGTTGAAGGCACCGACGCCGAACTGATTCTCCTGCGCCACCTTCAGTAACGCCTTCATATTTATCAACATAATTCACTCCTGCGGTAAATGTTGCGGATGATCTTTTTTAATCACTCTGAGGATCAGTGCGGTAAACAGCGCACCGGCGAGAATGGCAAACAGGTAGGCTGAGACATGGGTAATGACGTTCGGTATGAACATAACGAAGATCCCGCCATGCGGTGCGCGGGAAGCACAGCCGAGCATCATTGACAGTGCGCCAGCCAGTCCCGAGCCCGCCACAATGGCGGGAATGACGCGAAGCGGGTCCGCCACGGCATACGGAATAGCCCCCTCGGTGATAAAAGAGAGGCCGAGCACGTAGGTGACCTTGCCGGTTTCGCGCTCCTGAACGCTGAATTTCTTTTTAAAAAGGGTGGTGGCAAGGGCAATGCCCAAGGGAGGAACCATTCCCGCAGCCATACATGCTGCGATGGGTTCGTAGATTCCGGTCGACATCAATCCAATCGCGAACATACAGACGGTTTTGTTAAGCGGCCCGCCCATATCGAAAGCCACCATCATTCCGATAAGCAATCCGAAGATAGCAGCGTTGGCATTTCCCATATCCGTCAGGAAGGTAGTCAGGCTCTGTAACAGCAGCTTAATGGGCTGGCCGACGACCAGAATCATCAGCGCACCGGTCAGGAACACGCTCAACAGTGGCACAATCAGAATGGGTTTGAGTCCGGCAATGGCCTTGGGTAAGTTGATGTACTTCACCACGAGCAGCGTGATGTAACCCGCCATAAAGCCCGCCAGTAAGGCGCCAAGAAAACCCGATCCGGTATGAATGGCTAACATGCCGCCCACCGCGCCCGACACAATTCCCATATTGCCACTAATCGACTTGCTGATGCCCAGTGAAAGAATCGGCAGCATTAACGCAAAAGCGGCACCGCCACCAATATCGGACAGCATCTTCGCAATGGGGTTATAGAGGGGATCGCCTGGCGTGGCGGCAGTGATCCCAAAAGAAAAACTGAGGGCAATTAATATCCCGCCAGCCACGACAAAGGGGATCATCAGGTTGACGCCGGTAATCAGATGCACATAGATGCTCGACAGCGCCGCTTTTTTGTCTTTGTCTCTATCCTGCAAGGTTACGTCTTCTGATGAGGCAGAACAGATTTCGCCGGTTAAGGCCCCGGATAAAATGTCGTCCAGTAATCCATCGGCATCTCTCGCGGCTCGGGTAACGGACACGGTAATCATGCTTTTGCCGATAAAGCGGGAGCAATCAATCTTTTTATCCGCGGCAATAAGCACGATATCAGCACGTTTAATATCCTCTTCAGTGAAAATATAGTCACTTTCAACGGCACCCTGTGTTTCAACAAGGATCGTTATGCCTTTTTTCTCTGCGCTCTTTTTTAAATTGGCTTCCGCCAGATAAGTGTGTGCTACGCCTGTGGGACAGGCGGTAATCGCAATAATATTCATTTTCCCTCCCGGTGAAAGGCTTACTCCTGGGTGTTATTGACTAATAAATTAAATAAGGCCTCTTTTGTCTCTGCGTTTAGTAATGCCTCAACGACTTCATCATCGCCAAGGGCAATTGAAATTTTTGCCAGTAGTTTTATATGTCCCGCGCCGCTGTCGGCTTCTTTAACCGCAAACAGAATCACGAGGCTGACCGGCGAATCGTCCATGGTTTCCCATTCCACGGGGGACGCCAGTTTGGCTACCGCGATCCGGGTTTCGTTCACCCACTGCGATTTTCCATGCGGGATCGCTATCTGATTTTCGAAGCCGGTAGAACCTAATGCTTCGCGCAGCATGACGTCATGAATAAAACCTTCTTTGTTGCTGATAATATTTAATTCACACAAGCTTTGCGTTAATTTCTCAATAACCTCATCTTTATTTTTTGCATTTAGATTCATAAAAACACAGGTCTGACTTAACAGATCGGCCACAACAATTTTATTATGCATCCGTTACTCCGTTAGCATTATCTTCTTTATTAAGGCACTCCATCACCCGCAAAACATCTCTGTTTGAAAACAGGGCAGAAACATAGGCCACAGGATGTTCAGTCTCCTCCAGTCTGATCGTGGAGATAATTAAATCGCACCTGACTTTCTTAATGGCTTCGTTCAGGCGGGCACCCGGCACAATATCCACGATCTCCCATTCGGGAAAGGCCCGGCTGATTCGGCTGGAAAGCAGCTGA
This sequence comes from Pantoea ananatis LMG 2665, assembly GCF_000710035.2. Classification (GTDB taxonomy): domain Bacteria; phylum Pseudomonadota; class Gammaproteobacteria; order Enterobacterales; family Enterobacteriaceae; genus Pantoea; species Pantoea ananatis. Next base: position 393,856 of record NZ_JMJJ01000006.1, read on the forward strand.
GATGTACCAATGCCGCTGGAGCACACCAGCATGACGCGTTTAGTTGCATGACACTTTTCTAACGCGTTCTGGATGTAAATAGTCAGATAGGCAATCTCATCATCCGACGCTGTCGGAAGCCCCCACTGCTGATTAAGGTGCAACACGGCCTGTTTGACGACGTTAAATACCGCGGCAAACTCTTTACGTATCTCGTCCAGCAACGGGTTGTGAATAACAATGCGGTAGGCCAGCCGATTAAGCATGGGCTTCACATGTGACACCAACGCGTTAAGCAGCACGCTGTCGCTGCCAATATTCTGTCTTAATAACGAAGAAAGCCGGGTGATTAAGGTCGTGGCGTAGTTCACAGCGTCTTCGTCGTAGTGCGATGGAGAGGGAAAACCGGCGCTAAACGGATGCCGCCCCGACGAGATGAGGTATTGATAAATATAGTGAACCTCAACGGCCGCGAAGGAGACCGCGTAATTTTCCTCCAGCCATCTGACCGCTTGCCGGGCGACTGACCATTCGTGATTGTTGTAACCTGCCATGTCCGACTCCGCTGGCGCGGGTGGCGTGCCGTTAAGCGCTCTTTTAATCGTCACCAGCAGATGGGAAAACAGGTTGGTATAATAGGGCTCGCTAATGGCGCAGTGCAGCGCCTCTTCAATGTAGGTGATCAGATTAATGCAGCAGGCCACATTGTCGCTGCCAAACTCCGCCACCAGCTGAACGCGCGAAAAACGATCGATGCGGCTGTCGGCGACAGGGTAACCACTCATCACGCTGAAGGTAATAATCTCTTTCAGCGCCAGACGAATATCCCGGTCGCTGCCGGTAATACAGGTTCCGCTATGGCTACGCGCGATGCGCAGTGAAAAAGGCGCTAACCAGACCTCAATTTTTCGTAAATCTGCCACGATGGAAGAGCGGCTGATAAAATATTTTTCCGCCAATGCGCTCAGCGTGAGCGGTGATGGAGAACAGGTAAGCAAGTCTGTTGTGATGGCGACCAGCCTTTTATTTTTCAACAAACCTTTTACCTCTTCCCCATGCAGATCCACAGGTAAGGCGACGCCATTTTCCAGCAACAATCCCAACCCGGGTTTGCTGAGGATTCGGCTCTCCTTGTCGGCGAAATAGTGATTAACGGAATCCACATCGCGGCGCAGCGTACTGGCTGAAACCTTCAGCGTCCGGGCAATATCTGTTGCCGAGCGCCATTCGCCCTGAGAAGCTAAAAGATGAATTAATGCCTTTTGTCTTTGGGTCAGCACGTTGACTCCCGGCTTCGCTAGGTGATCCAGATGCTCGGTCATTACCGTTATATCTGCCTTGTTCCGGTAGAGAAATACCAAACCATGGCGTCGATATGACCATAATAGTGAACAGTGCACCTGCAATGCTGCTAACCCGGTTCCATTCGTGCAAACTCCAGCGTGTCGCGGCGTGACAGAAAGAGCGGGCCTGAACATCAGGCCCGATGCGGTTAATGTCCGCCAAAGACTTTTTCAACTTCTTCGGGTTTGTCATGTACGCCAAAACGATCGACAACGGTTTTTGTCGCCTCGTTCATGCCACGAATCTCGACATCCGCCCCTGTCCGACGGAATTTAACCACCACCCGATCAAGCGCGTTAACAGACGTGATGTCCCAGAAATGGGCATGGGTTACGTCAATCACCACCTTTTCCAGATCCTCCTGAACGTCAAAGCTGCGGACAAAGCGATCGGCGGAGGCGAAAAATACCTGCCCGGTAATGGCGTAATGGCGACAATCGCCTGATCGCGTGGAACTGACCGCCATAAAGCGTGCCACTTTGGTGGCAAAATTTAATGCAGCAATCAGCACGCCCACGATGACGCCAAAGGCAAGATTATGGGTAAAAACCACGACCAGCACGGTAGCTATCATGACGACGCTGCTTGAGAGAGGATGGGTGCGTAACGTCGCCACCGAACGCCAGGAGAAGGTACCTATCGAAACCATTATCATGACCGCGACCAGTGCCGCCATGGGAATCTGAGATACCCACTGGCGCAGAAACACCACCATCACCAGCAACGTGATACCCGCCGTGAGTGTGGAAAGCCGTCCACGACCGCCTGATTTTACATTGATCACCGACTGACCAATCATCGCGCAGCCTGCCATTCCGCCGATGAAGGAGGTACAGATGTTGGCGATGCCCTGCCCCTTACATTCGCGGTTTTTGTCGCTCGCGGTGTCCGTCATGTCATCAATAATGGTCGCCGTCATCATCGACTCCAGCAAGCCAACCACGGCCAGACCTGCGGAGTAAGGCAAAATGATCAACAAGGTGTCGATGTTCAAAGGCACGTCGGGAAGCAGAAAAATGGGCAGGCTGTCAGGCAGTTTGCCCATATCGCCCACGGTTCGCACATCCAGGTGCAGAAACAATGAAACTGCCGTCAGAATCACAATGCAGATCAGCGGTGACGGCAGTGTTTTGTCGAACAGTGGATAAAGATAAATAATCGCCAGGCCGGCGGCGGTGAGCGCATAAACATGCCAGGTGACATGAGTGAGTTCAGGCAACTGCGCCAGGAAAATCAGAATGGCCAGCGCATTAACGAATCCCGTGACCACCGAACGCGACACATAGCGCATCAGGTTGCCGAGTTTACAGTAACCCGCAATGACCTGAAGTACGCCGGTGAGCAACGATGCGGCAAGCAGATACTGCAGCCCGTGCGTTTTGACCAGCGTCACCATCAGCAACGCCATCGCGCCGGTGGATGAGGAAATCATCGCCGGACGCCCACCAAAAAAAGCCATGACAACCGGAATACAGAAGGCGGAGTAAAGACCCACTTGAGGATCGACACCCGCGATGGCAGAAAAAGCGATCGCTTCAGGAATCAGCGCGAGCGCGACAACAATACCAGCCAGCACGTCACCACGGACGTTACCCAGCCAGTCCTTACTCGTCGAGGACAGCAACATAGTATTTTCTCAAATTTTGAATGCAGTTCGCCCAAAAGGGCAGATTTCAGACAGAAAGCGTCACATCCACAGACGGGATGTCAATGAGGTGCGTCCGAATGGGATCGGGACGACAGGGAAGGGATAAAACTCAGGGTGGCGTGATACGCATGACGGTTAAAAACTCCTTATCAGCATGGGCTGGCTGCAGCAAGGCACTGCAGTAACATTGCCGGGTCATCTCAGGCAACGCCCTGTTCAGCTGACTACTTTACACAAAAAATCACCCGCACTGGAAGCCTGAATTTGCCTTACAGCCCAGGCACTCCCGGCCAGCGGCGGGAGAAATCCTCAATAAGCGCTTGTAAAACTGCTGTTTATTGATTTTATAACATTGCGTGCCGCAGGCGCATATAGCCTGACTGACCGCATAAATGAACGGTCAGCCAGGCGTGACGCATCGCTTCGGCGCGTCGTTACACTCTGAATGCCTCAACCATACCGCGTAATGAATGTGCCTGTTCAGACAGGGACTGCGAAGCAGACGAAGACTCTTCGACGAGTGCCGCGTTATTCTGGGTGACCCCGTCCATCTGGCTGACCGCAATGCTGACCTGAGAAATGCCCTGCATCTGCTCCGAGGACGCCATCGAAATCTCATCCATTGCGCCCGCCAGTTCGTTCACCATGCCCACGACTTTTAAGATGCTTTCACCCGTACCGGCCGCGACGTGCACGCCGCTGTCCACCTGCTCTACGGCACGTTCGATAAGTTCTTTAATCTCTTTCGCTGCGGTGGCGCTTCGCTGCGCCAGCGTTCTGACCTCGCCGGCAACAACGGCAAATCCGCGTCCGTCTTCACCCGCCCGCGCCGCTTCGACAGCGGCGTTCAACGCCAGGATGTTTGTCTGGAACGCGATACTTTCAATCACGCCGGTGATGTCACGAACCTTGGTAGCACTGGATGCGATTTCATTCATGGTGTGAGACATCAACTGCACCTCTGACTCACCAGTGCGTGCCAGGGTTGCAGCCTCTCTGGCAACGGTGGCGGTATGCTGAGCACTGGCAGTATTACTTTTCACCGTCGCGGTCAACTGTTCCATACTGGCCGCCGTTTCCTGCAGGGCTGCGGCCTGCTGTTCAGTGCGTGATGACAGCTCAGTATTGCCCTGGGCGATCTCGTCTGAGGCGGAGGCGACCGAACCTGCCGATTCTTTGATTTGCGTAACCAGACTTCGCAGGCTGGACTGCATGTTAGCCAGCGAGGCAAGCAGGCTGCTGGAATCGTTGTGGCGGAGTATGACCGGCGCTGTGAGGTCGCCGCTGGCGATGGCCGCAGACAGTGCCTGGGCCTGGGCCGGTTCCCCGCCCAGTTGGCGCATCAATACTCGGGTAATGATGAAGCCCGCCGCAATTGAAATCGCCACGGAAAGCGAGGCCAGAATCATTAAGATTGTGGTTGCTCTGTGAACGTTTTGACTGGTGTTTTCAACCGACCGCTCACTGTCTTCCATTTGAATATTCGTCATTTCCTTGAGGGCTTCCAGCAACTGGCCCTGCAGCGGCCTGACCGTTTTTATCAGGTAGCTTATCGCTTCTTGCTGTTTATTTTGCAGGCCTAACTGCCCTGCGTGATCCAGCACGGCCAGAACGGGGCCTTCGCTGCTGACGATCTTGTCGAAGGCTTCCCGGGCCTGCGGGGTTGAATCTTCGGCGACCATGGCAGCAAGCCGTTCGCGGTTTTCAATATAACGGGCTTTTTGCGTGACAATACGCTGCCATTCCTTCTGCATCTGGTCGGCTTCGGTCAGCAGGGCAAGGTTACGAACGATGACGGCCATATCACGTAACCCGCCGTACATTTCCATCCCCAGACGGTATTTCTTCATTTTGACATTGACGGCATTGTCCATGCCATTACGGGCATTATTCAGGCCGTTATAGGCCACCGAGGTGCAGATAATGAATAACGTAATCAACAGGCCAAAGCTGATAGTGAGACGCGTAGAGATTTTCATGGGGACTCCTGTTTATGTTAGGAAACAGGTATCGGTTGAAATAATAAAAACCACAGTAAAAAAATCATAAATAATAGTTATAATAATGTAAGACATTGATAATCATGTTATTATAATAATTTCCTTTAATAATTTGACGAATGCGACTTTATATTCTATCGCGCCATGAAAAAATAAATATCACCAACCAACCCTTTATTAAAAAATATTCCATGCTTCCTTTTCGATTAAGAAAAATAATATAAAACGTCGTTGCTGCGGCATACTCTGCTGATTGATGGGCTTAACGCTATGGATTTTTGCTGTCAGCCGCGATTGTCCGGTCAGGAAGACCCGCAGACTGTCCAGGGAGTGGGTTTGTGCAACGGACAGGATAACGAAAGGATAAGTCACTGGCTGTGCCTGACGATCACCGCTGCTATCATGGCAACGAAACCGGTAGCGATGACGGTTTGGATTTGGGTTTGGGTTTGGGTTTGGGTTTGGATTTGGGTTTGGATTGAGGTTTGGGTTTGCGGGTGAGATAACAGGAGCCAGACTGCCGCCATTCATAATTAGCGCTGCGCGAGAGAAATGGAGTAGCGTTGAGCGTTATCACTTTAATTTTTATGCATGCGCATGCCAGCATCCCGACAAGGGCGCTTTTTTAAAACACACAGAATAATTAAACGGGGATATTATCGGCACATTTTTTAAAAACTTTACTGTTTTTGTATTTTTTAATAAATGAAAAGGTTTTCATTTATCACAACCCCGGACATACCTATTTATGATTAGCCTGAGGTTATCGAAAAAATATTAATTTGGCTTAACCGGATCCAAAAGAAAATATTGTGCATTTCTAACGTGGAAAATAACACACCACATTCTATAATCTCCTCTACTATGGAAAGTAGATTTTCCCCTGCGCATTTCAACAGACACATAGTGACCAAGAGTCACGCGCAAGGCCTTGATAAATAGAAATTTAACAAAGATTATTATAAATAAATTACACGAATAATATTTGATGGCATTCATCAAAAAACACCATTTCACCTGGAATTCAATAAATGAAAAACATTCTCAATAACATTAGTCTGCCGACTAAGTTCCTGATCCTGGGGATTTTCGCGTTGGTATTATTTGTCTTTCCCACCTATTTATTTATCCAGACGGGTAATCAGGCTATTGATGCGAAGAAACAAGAACTGCAGGGCGTACCGGTCGAAAAAGATATCCTGACGTTGCTTAACCTGATTCAGCGTCACCGTGCTGAAAGTGCAATCGCCATTTCATTGAATAAACCTGATAATGCGCCGCGCCTGGCACTTGCCTCTCAGATAGATACCCTGACAGATACTATTGCCGCAGAATTACGCCAGTATGATGCCAGTGCGCAGCCGACCCAGCGCTTCAACGGCGTCAAAGCCGCCTGGTCTCAGCTTCAGCAAGATGTTGCATCGGGTAAACTGACGCTGGCTACCAGCCTTTCGCATCACGCGCTGCTGATTCAGAACTTACTGGACACCAACCAGGACATTCTTGATTTATATGGTCTTTCTTTGGACGCGGACCTCAATACGTATCAACTTATCATGAGTATCTATGGTCGGTTACCTGAACTGACCGAGACGCTTGGACGCATCAGAGCCAGCGGTACCTCTGTGATTGCCGCGGGTGCCAACGCATCCGATTCTTCACGCGGCACGATGGAGTACCAGATTGAAGGGGGTAATGCGGCGCTGGAAAAATTCAGTAATGTGTTAAATAAAGCGTTTGCCGTAGAGCCGGATCTCAAATCTGAATTTACCGCGCTGGCGAATGATGCTTTCCAACGTTCCGCCAGCGTCCTTAAACTGGCTGAAGATGTCTTTATTACAAAACGTGTTCAAATTACCCCTGTTGAATATGTAAAAGACTTCACCCAGGCTATTAACACTTATAACGATCTTGGCATGAAACTCAGCCTGCAGCTGGGAAAAACACTGAACGACCAAATCGACCAACGTCGTCGTTCACAATATATATTGCTGGCTTCACTGATCGCCGTGGCCTTGCTGGCCGTATGTGTGGCGGTGATGATCAGCCGGTCCGTTACCCGTCCGGTAAAAGAAGCGGTTTTACTTGCCAGTAAAGTGGCCGCCGGTGATTTAACGACGACGATTACCGTGTCAGGTAAAAATGAAATTGCTGAGTTGCTCAATGCGCTCTCGCAAATGCAGCAACGTCTTGCGCTTCTGGTATCGAATATTAAAAACAATGCGTCAACCATCGCAAACTCCTCTGAAGAAATTGCGATGGGCAATAACGACCTCTCTTCCCGAACTGAAGAACAAGCGGCCTCACTGGCGGAAACCGCGGCCAGCATGGAGCAGCTCTCTTCTATCATCAAGCAGAATGCTGACAACACGCGCTACGCATCAGATATGGCGGTTTCAGCCACTAACGCAGCGCTGAAGAGCGGCGAAGCGATGACTTCTGTAATGACTACTATGCAAAAAATTCGCAGCAGTTCGGGGCAAATCGAAGAAATCACCTCCGTTATTGACAGCATCGCCTTCCAGACGAATATTCTGGCGCTGAATGCGGCCGTGGAAGCAGCGCGTGCGGGCGAGACGGGCAAAGGTTTTGCCGTGGTTGCCGCTGAAGTCCGGGCGCTGGCCCAGCGTTCGGCCAGCGCAGCGAAAGAAATTAAGGGCCTGATTGAGCAGTCCGTTGGGCATTCGAATGAGGGCTTAATGCTGGCGCAGGATGCCGGCAGCAAAGTAAAACAGAGCGTCGAAGCAATTGAACAGACATCTCAGTTGATTCGCGATATCTCCTCATCCTCTGAAGAGCAAAGCAGCGGCGTAAGCCAAATAAATATTGCGGTTAATCAGATGGACCAGGTCACGCAGCAAAACGCCGTGCTGGTTGAACAGTCGGCGTCTTCTGCTGACGAGCTGGCAAAACGTGCAAGCGATCTGCGCGACATGGTCTCTGTGTTCCGCACCGCTTAATCTTCTCCTTTTGCCACTGCCGTCAGCCTTTGGCTGGCGCAGTGGCCGTTATAATCCCTCATGCCCGGCGTTAGCCAGGCAACTTTCGACCAGAAAAACAGCGAAATCACACGGATGATTAATTGAATGATTACCGAAAGAAACTTATTCTGTTCGCCGTAAAAAAACAGTAAGCGGTCAACGGCACTCTGCTAATGTCCGAAGGCTGGGGTTGTTGCGGTCCATCGGTGCATTCTCATTTTGATATAGAGCACCTACCCGTTGGGCTAAGCTGTGCTAACCTTCCGGTCTCAGAATCGCCATTCGGGGAGAATATGAACAACGTTTTTGACGAAAAAATGACGGACATCATCATCGGTGAGATGGTGACGCAGCTACTGAATGAGGATGCGGCTATCTCGTGGAGCATTCTCCTTGAGAGGCTGCAACAGTTTCTGGACATCGAGCGGGATGAAACCCGGCTCAGAGCGGCTTTGCGGGCGATGGATGAGATACGCGCCGAAATGCTGTTACATCCGGCCGAGAACAACGGGGTTGAACCTCATCCGGCAAATCTTCATCAGCTTCACTAAGTATTGAGCAACACGGCTGGACATTCCGTTTACGCGTTGTGAGTGGTCTACCGTCTGAACGACAATTTATAATATCGAAACAATGACAGTAATAATCCAGAAGCCACTGCTCTGGCGGATAACCGCCCCATGAGCGACGAGACCGCCACTGAAGATATCTATACCTTGATTGGCAGGATAGTTACCCATCTGCTCAGGCCAGATGGGGAAATACACCTGCAGGACATACTCAGTTCGTTGCATCACTTCAGCCAGCAAAGTACCGATAAAGGTGAAAAGCGAGCCTGCGAGGAAGCCATCCGTTTGCTCTCCAGACAGCTCCACTGAGAGACAGTCACTCAGCTCGCTGCCGGGTGTTACCTTATATCGCCAGGCCTGCTAACGCCTCAGAACAGAACCCGGTTTTATGCCCTTATGCCTGTTCTTCCTGAGAGCACGTGCGGCCGACCACAATCTCAAGGCAACTCCGCAATACATCCAGCTGTACAACATCTTCTGTACTCTCCAGCTCGGCAATCAGATTGATAATAATGGCCTTGCTGGTCACTTTTTGTCCCTGAATGACAATATTACGGATCACTGCATCCAGCACTTCACTTTCAGCCTCAAGTTTATCGCCCGCACCGCGAAAGAGGCGCATAATTTCCGCTTCGGTCGTGCTTTGCTGAGTGTCGATGGTGTTCTGCATGATGCTCTTCTTAATCAATGTCAATTTAGTGGACACGTGGTAATGCCGCGAAGCGGGCAGAAATACAGACGTGTCTGTCCTGGGTAGTGATGATTACACTACGCACAGTAAAAAAGTATTTTGAAAAGGCGTGAGACGAGCCTTAATGCTTGCGACTGTTGTCCGGGACGCTTTGACCGAATGCAAGCGCCGCAGAATCAACGGGATCACGCGCGGAGGCAAACTCGCTCTGCACTTCAGCAAGCACCTTTTCAATGGCCTCTTGCCGCCCGGCATCCGTTTCATCTCTGAGCATAGACTTTAGCCTGTTAGCCAGCGTTGCACCGCTGATTCTGTCATTGCTGTCCAGTAGCGCAATCACCGCCTCGCCCATGATGTGCTCAGTCAATTTCTCAAGTTTGTCTTTCAGCATACCCGCACCTCTGATGACATTGTGCCCATACAACCGGGCAAACCAGCCTCAAACGCTCAGGCTTCTAATGACCTGCTAATTTGGCCGATCAGATTGATGCTGCGAGACGTTATTACCCTTTAACGCAACGCGGCACGAATCTCAGCGGTCAAAAAGCATGCCGATAAGTTTCTGGTAATGCTGCTCTTCTTGAGGCCCGGTCGACTGGCTAAGGCGACGGATCAGCGCGCTGCAAATGGCCTTACGGTTAAGGCTTTTACCTGCATGCAGGATCTCAAGAATGACCTGACCCAGCGTCTCTTTTTCAGAAGGCTGCGTGTCATTGCCGAAGTAGCGCGCAATGTCATGGACGGTATTTGTAGTGGTTTCGTTCTGATGCATGCTAAACCCCCAGATGTGAAATTGAGTGAACTATAACCAAGCCTTGTCCACTAAACTTATACAACATCTGGAAAATTGTACAGGAATTCCGTTTATTCCCTGCGCTGAGAATTGTGCATAAAGTGCTATGCCCTGTATAACAATTACTTGCGTGAGTATCAGATTCTTAACCTTTAGAACGTTACCCACTCTTTAACAGGCAAAGACTGTCTTAGACATTCCTGTTTCATGTCGCAAGGTGAACCTTGTACAAGTCTCTGGCAGCGAAGCTATCTGTCATCGTCCTCATCCGAACGGAATCGGATGACATCATCATTGCGCTTCGCGTTTTCATTCTGGTTCGCCGACATAAGCCACCTCAGACTCGCATTGGGACGGGCATGCGACTGCCTGAACTGTTTCAGCCAGCTACGGGCAGCAAAAATCTCTGCCAGTCTGTTGTCACAGGTTTCCTCTTCGGCCATCTGGTTGAGCTCTGTGATGAGCGTATCAAAACTTATTTCTTTCTCACCGAGAGCCAGGCTGACCACGGCTTCACCAAGAATGACGTGCTCTTTCTCATCGTCATGAAATAACACTGTATCCTCCTGCTTTATAAATTACATCGTTTCTACATAAGCTATTTTAGTGACCCGAGGCCAGATGACAAAAATATTTCCTGGCCATCAGAACAATATTTTACAGGTGCGAATATCTTATATTTTAAATCCTTTTTTTAACCTGATGAAAAACAATCATTTTGTGGGTTAATTTACTTACTAAAATCCTGTAAAAGACTATTCTTAAAGCGCAGCCTGGCTGAAAATGGTCGCACCAGGCCTGACGCTGCAAGGCTTGCGGGTCGGTGGTCATTAACGTCTCGACATCTTTAAAGAGGCAATCTGCGCAGCATTTAACCCTATAACCTGCCTTATTTTATGATTTTCATCTGATAATTTCACTTGTCACTTTTTAAGCGCCCGCTTATCACAGTTTATAAAACCACACTCAATGCAGTGTTATTTTTTTAACGATGCAGAAGACAGGATTTATTGCGGATAACATTTCCCGACGAGGTGACCAGCCCAATTTCCCCCTCCTGCAACGTTCAAAAAATCAGGCAGGTTTCGCGGTGAGTTTGGAAAACAAATATGCGCGGGTATGCCGGTATTCGTGTTTCTCAGCGGCGTGCAGACATTGTCACACCGGGCCCAGAGAAAGTAAGCCAAACGGCACAGATTTTTGTTAGGGCAAGATCGGTAATACTGCTGTACAGCAGCCCCCAGGATCGGTTAACTTGCGCACAACTCTTCCTACTTTGCTCAAGGGAACACTATGCGCCAGAACGGTTTACCACCTTCGGGGAAAACCAGCAGTCTGGCCCACTATTTCAGCCAGATTGATCATCCCCATCAGCTCGAAACGCTGGGCAGGATAGCGGTTGAAATACTTCGCGAGAATAAGCCCGTCAGTCGACGGATCATCTGTCTTAAGCTCATCGGTTATCTTGAAAAAGCCACCTGTGAGGAAGACGCTTTGCATTATCGTGAACTACTGGCCATGCTATTCAGTCAATAACACCTGCTAAACCGTGCTTCCATCAATGAGCACGTCAAACCCAACACCGCCCTCTACGTAACATCACGTCGGAATCCGTCTCTCCCTCGCTGCGCTCTGCTGTAAAGCACAGTGCGAGTAGCGGTTTTCAGATGCGCTACGGAGGGCGAGCTCCCCCCTTACGCTTTACGACAACATGCAACCCCCCTGACGCCGACAAAAAAAATGCCCGCACCTCGTTAAAGGGTCGGGCCGGAGTTCTCAGGGAAATCCTAAATGACTTCCAAACAGCGTTTTTAAATTAGTTCACCATCTGAATTGTCGCCAGTCGAAATCGGACAAATTTTTTCTGTACCTGAAATACGTCTCTAATTTTTTGCTGATAAGTGCCGTCTGACAGTAAGAATCAAGCTTCATATCACATTTTTGCAAAGTCTTATCGGGCCGGTTCCATGTTCTGCCTGGCAAGCCGATAAGGGTAATGTGAGTTGATTATCACAATGATTGTCCTGACCACATGTTGCTTACTTCGGCACCCTTGCGGTGCCGTTTTTTTGTCATGCGTGGGGTCAATACGTGCCTGGCGGAGTTTGCCAGGCACAGTGAAACGCTATCCCTGGCGGGAACACGGCGAAGGCTTAATTCAACGGGGTGAGATAGAGTTGTTCAAACCGGGGTGCGCTGACCGGAGAGCCCGTCTGGTTCCCCTGCAAAACGTCGCATTCAGCCGCGCAAATCAACGCGTGCTGTGCGTCGTTCTCAATGCCCTCGGCGGCCACCGTAATCCCCATATTTTTAGCCAGTGACGCGATAGCGTTGATTAACAGCCGGGTTTTGTTGCTCTTCTCCAGTTGCAGAGTCAGTGATTTATCAATCTTAAGCCCCGCGACGCAGCGATGTTGTAACAGGCTCATTGAGGCAAGGCTTCGGCCAAAGTGATCAACGATCAATAATGCTCCCGTCGCCTGAATGGCTTCTAAAACCTGCGATTTGATGTCCACAGTATTGGTCAGCAAGGGTTCGTCCACTTCCAGGTCGATAAAACCTGCGTCATCGCCGGCACACTGACGGATCACCTCTTCAAGGCCAGCCTCCATTAGCTGGCGCGGAAACAGGTTAATACTGACTCGCAGGGACAGATTTTGCGCACGCCACTGCTTAACCTGACTGACGGCAGACTGAACAATCCACGTCCCCAGAGTAATGGACAAAGGGCTTTTAATCAGCATATCGATGAAATCAGCGGGAAACAGCAGGCCCCGCGCCGGATGCATCCAGCGTACCAGGGCTTCACAGCCGATTAACTCGCCATTCTGGGCATCAAACCGCGGTTGATAATGCAGAACAAACTGCTGCTGGCGAACGGCGGCTTCCAGCTCACGTTCAAACCGACGCCGCCCCAGTTCCGCCTCACGAAACTCAGACTTAAACAGCACTGACTGGCCTTTGCCGCTTGCCTTAGCCCGGTACAACGCCAGATCGGCTGCTGACATCACCGATGAGGTATCCGTCGCGTGATGGGGAAAACTGGCCACCCCGGTGCTGGCACCGACCGCTATAGTCGAATCCATGTAATGAAAAGGCGTCTGAATCGCGGCGGTGAGTTGCTGGGCAATCTTCATCGCCTCATCGCTACCGCAGGGCAGTAAAACGATAAACTCATCGCCCCCCAGACGAGCGGCGGCGATAGCCTGAGTGCAGACAGCGCGGATTTGCTCAGCCACATGGCAAAGCAATGCATCACCAGCCGCATGACCGCGGGTATCGTTAACGTCTTTGAAACTGTCTAAATCTGTCATCAGCAGCGTATAAGGTACGCCTGATTCAGTTAGTTTGCTGAGCTGCGTCATGAAGGCGCTTCGGCTGGCAAGCCGTGTCAGCATGTCCAGTGAGGCCAACTCGCACAGACGGGCTTCGCTCTCGTAACGAAGCGTCACATCCCGAATGATCATACCGATGTAACGCTCAATGCCCTCCCGCCAGCCGGAAAAAGAGACTTCCGCCGGAAACTCTTCCCCATTGCACCGCTTGCCCCAGATCTGCAAGGTACGCGGCGCTGAGATAGCCGCCTCTTCATGTTCAAGGCGCTCAAGCTCATTGCGGTAATCCGTCTGGCAGCGCTCCGGAATGAGTCCGGCAACGTATTTACCCGCCATCTCTTCAGCATCATAGCCAAACATGTTGGTCGCTGCAGGGTTCCAGAAGGTAATCCCCCGGTTCAAATCCGTACAGATAATAGCATCGGGCGAGGTTATCGAGATGGCTTCGAGGCGCTGCTGACTGGCATGACGCAGCACCTCCATACGATGAACTTCCATGCGATCCATGACCAGTGCGGCAAGATCGGTCAGATTCTGACGGTCGGTCGTACTCATCGCGGGGCGTGGATGATTATCGGTCAGACAGAGCGTACCAATGCGATGCCCGTCCGGCGTAATCAGCGGCACACCCGCATAGAACCGGATAAAAGGATAACCCTGCACCAGCGGGCTGTTTGCGAAACGGGGATCGTCGAGCGCATTGGGAACGCAAAGGATATCGTCACTTTCGAGCGTGTGGTGGCAGAACGCGACGCTTCGCGAGGTTTCTGTGATTTGCAAACCATAACGCGACTTAAAAAACTGCCGTTTTTCATCAATCAGCGACACAAATGCGACCGGCACGCTGAACAGTCTGGCCGCCAGGATAGTCAGTCGATCAAAGGCTTCATTGGGCGGCGTATCCATCAGATGGTACTGGGCAAGCGCACGCAAGCGTGCGACTTCACAGCCGCTTTCAGTTGAGTGCTTCAGAGTTTGTCCTCCTGAGGTCATATACTGTGGCCGGGCATCTCACAGTAAAAAGAGGACGCCTGCAATCAGACAGAACCAGGTAACGCACTACACATCAACCTGAAACCGCAACATAGGTCCGCCTGTACAGCATAATGTCAGAGATCAGAAACCTGTACTGATAACGACATCTACTCTTACATAGTGCCCGATGTTGCAATTATCGTCCGTTCAGGAGCGAACTTCATAGCTAAAACCGTGTTTACGCTTTTAAAGGGTAAAAATCGTCATTTTTTCTGTTGCGGCACCAGTTCGTAATGGGGATGGCGCCCCGCAAGCAGCAGCAGAAGCTCATACTCCCCCTGACTTAGCAGGGCGACCTTGGCGGTGGCCTCTTTGGTTTGCCATGCCCGCAGACTCAGATCGAAGCGTTCGGCAGCCCCTTCCTGCGACAGGCCAGCGGCAATCCGCAGTTCACGCACGTTATTCTGGACGGTAACGGGCCGTCGGACGATTGAATTTCCCAAACCAGGCTCCCTGTGGATAAAGTAGGGTAACAGGTCGTCAGCCGATCCCTTCGGTGTCCGCTGACACATCTGTCTGCAACCGTTGCAGCACACATTTCATAAGGATTTTTAATCTTATCTGTTGAAATGTCAAACAGGGGGCAGCTCGTCTGCTGGGATTATTTATCTCTAAAAGGAGGGTCAGTTCAGCCCGGCTTATTTTGATTAAGCGAAACGCCTTTATATTTAACTGGCTCAAAATTTTGGTTTTTATTCTGTGTTGTTATTATGTAAGTAAATATTTATCACGGAATGCTCTATTTAATGCAAAAAAAAACCCCGCATCCAATACGGGGTTTTAAAAGGCATCGCGGCAGGTTAGCGCGTTTATAAGGTATCAGGTTGTTCCCAGTCCCTTAATATCTTATGAGACAGGCACGAATTAACGGCCAAACGCGACCCACGCATCATCATCTTTGGTCGGTGCAGAGACGATGTGACGCTTCGCCGGTGCTGGCGTGACTGGGGAAAACTGAGCGGGGGACGTCGCGGGTAGCGTAAACCGCGTGATCACGCTGGTCAGCGTTTCCGTCTGATTATTCATGCTCTCTGCTGAAGCCGATATCTTATGAACCAGCGTGCTGTTTTGCTGCGTCACACGGTCAATCTCGGCAACGGCGATCGTCACCTGAGAAAGGCCCTTGCTTTGCTCTTCGGATGCCAGCGCTATCTGGCTAATCAGCTCGTTAACGCTGCTCACGCTCTGCAGGACCTCTTCCATCGTGCTGCCGGCGCTGTCGGCTGCTCCGCGCCCTTCGCCAATGCGCGCGACCGTGTCCGCAATCAGTCCTTCTATCTCTTTCGCCGCTTCAGCACTGCGCTGGGCCAGCGACCGAACTTCGCTGGCAACAACCGCAAAGCCACGCCCCTGTTCCCCGGCACGTGCGGCCTCAACCGCGGCGTTGAGGGCCAAAATGTTGGTCTGGAACGCGATGCCATTAATGGTGGCAGTAAACTGGCGGATTTTTTCAGCCCCCACGGCAAGTCCCGTCATCGCGGTCACAACCGTTTTAACCAGCTGCTCGCCTTTCTGCGTTGTCTGGGCTGTTATGCCTGCCAGCTCACGCGCTTCACGACTGTTTTCAGCATTGTGCCGAACGGTGGCCGTCAGTTGCTCCATGCTGGCAGCCGTCTCCTCCAGCGCCGCAGCCTGGGTGGCCGTTCGGTTCGACAGGTCAGCATTCCCTTTCGCAATATCCCCCGCTTCAAAGTTCAAAACAGAGGCGTTATCGCGAATAGCCAGAACGGTATTTAACAAACTTTGTTGCATTTCTTTCAATAAAGGAACCATTTGCCCGACACAATTCCTGCCAAGATCTTCGGGTTCACGGGTCAAATCACCTTCGGCAATCACGCGGAAGTGAGCGCGCAGTTTCGCGACCGGTCGCACCAGGTGCACCACCAGATAACGGTCGCAAAAGAGCAGCAGCGCGGTGACGGCGGCCAGCGTCACCAGAAAGAGATCGACCAGCTTCTGATGCTCATTGCGCAGCGGTGCCTGATCAGCGGAAAGCTGCTGTTCAAGTGCCGTGAGCCGTTCCTGAGTTGCTGCGGGATAATCCTGAGGCGCGCTGGTGAGAGCGGTACGATACCGCTGCCAGTCAGCCTCTGCCGGTGCCTGGGCGGCAATGTCTGCATGCGTAGCCGTTGCGTTAGCCTGCACCTGCAAGCTGGCGCGATTAAGAAAAACCAGCTGCTGAGTCAGGCTGTTACTGCGGCTGGCCTGATGGTCGATTTCATTGATGATGAACGATCCATATGCGCCGGCTAACGCGATAATCATGACAGCAGCGATAAGGATCCAGAGGACAACGCGTCTGATTGTAAAATTTTTTAGAATATTCATGGTATTTCCCCGGTGTGGCGACGTAAAAAAAGCTAAAATAAAATATTCACGGCTAATAGTTGCGAGCAAAACAATAGCGCGCTACTCTTATCTGAGTATTGTGGCAGCGTTATTGAAAAAATAAAAATCAAAAATTGATTAAATGTATGCATCGTCGATAACTAATAAATTCATTAAAGAAAATAAAAAGAGACATAAAACCAGAACGCGCCTATTATTTACCGAGAAAAAAACTATTTTTTATTTTCCTTTCGCCGAGTCCGGCCTCATTCCGGTGTTTTTATTCGACATTTTTTCTTTTTAATTTCGCGCCGTGAGCAATCCGGAGCGGAGGACACACATGCTTATGAATCTCGACGGCGATCATGAACGCCGCACGCGTGCCCTTGAGGCCCTTCGCTACCCCGATGAAAGTCGGGATGATGTGCTGAGAAAATTCGTCAGGCTTGCCAGTCAGGCGCTGAATATTCCCGGAAGCTTTATTTCGGTCATTGATGACGAATTCCAGTACATTCGTGCCTCACACAACTTCAAGCTGGAGCGCTCCTCCCGCGAGGACTCCCTTTGCCGCTACGCGGTAGACAGCGATGCTGCGGTGGTGGTGCCAGACACGTTTCTGGACAGCCGGTTCGCGGCACATCCGCTGATCATTGGTGCCCCCTTTATTCGTTTTTATGCGGGCGTACCGCTTAAAAACCGCGATGGCATTAATCTGGGCACGCTGTGTGTGACCGATATTCAGCCGCATCCTTTCACCCCGGCACAAATCACGACGCTGACACTGCTGTCATCACTGGTGATGTCATTTCTGGAAGCGTGGCATTCTGCAGGATTTATCGATCCGGTGACGAATCTGCCAAATCGTCAGCGCCTGATCCGCGACATGCATTATCTGGCGGCTGCCGGTGACACCACGCTGCGTCGCCTGGTCCTGATTGACTGTATAGATATGCCCCGTGCCTATGAACTGGCCCGTTCAATGGGCATGGCCCCGGTCGAAAGCCTGCTTAAAGATGTTGCGACACTGCTGCCTTTACGCCTGCGTCCTGCACCCAGCGATATTCTTTACACCGTAGCGACTGGACGTTTTGCCGTGCTGACCCGGGCGGACAGCCGCATCAGTGCTAACTGGGTGGCCTGCCAGATGGCGGGCATCAGTGCGGATTTGGGTGAAGGCCTCTCGGTGGGGCTGAGTACGCACACCGGTGAAGTCGATTTTGTCTCCGGCATTTTCCCCCCTCACGAAACGCTGCGTCAGGCAGTCAGTGCCTTGCATGAAGCCATCGATCGGGGATTGCCCTCTTTACGCTTTAGCGAGGCCACCGACAACAAACGTACCCAGGACTTCACCCTGGTAAACGATCTGGCGAAGGCGTTGCGGGAAAATAGCGGCCTGTATTTGGTTTACCAACCCAAAATTTGCTTACAAAGCGGCAAGCCTATTGGGCTGGAGGCTCTGATTCGCTGGCGCCATCCCGTACACGGTGAACTCTCCCCTGCCTCATTTATTCCGCTGGCCGAGCAGACAGAGATACTCACGAGCCTGACCACCTGGGTCATAGACAACGTGATTACGCGCCTGAAACGTCTGCGCAATAGCTGTATCCAGTTGCCGATCACGATTAACGTTAGTGAGCGTGATTTCTCGATTGATGGCTTCGCGGACGTGCTGGAAGAGAGAATGTTAAAGGCGAAACTTCCCACGTCGCTGTTGGGAATTGAGTGCCTGGAAACAGAGCGCATTGTGGAAAGCCCTTCCGCCATGCGCGGACTTGAAATGCTTAAACTGCGCGGCTTCGGTATTTCTCTTGATGATTTTGGCACCGGCTACAGCAATATCAGCTATCTTCGCCGTATGCCGCTGGACGTGATTAAACTGGACAGATCGTTGATCAGTGAGCTGTCGTCAGATACGGCGTCACGCATCATCGCCCGCAACATCATCGCCATGCTGAAAGAGCTGGATTATGTCGTGCTGGCTGAAGGCGTAGAATGCGTCGATACCGTCGAGGCATTAACAGAATATGGTTGTGACCAGGCGCAGGGCTTTTTCTACTCCCGGCCGCTGGCAGACAGTGAACTGGATCACTGGCTGCACTGGAAACTGCGTGAGATGTGCTGATACACGGCGCGCAGGCTTATCCGGCAGGATAGCGAACGATCGCGCCCTCGTGGCTTATCATCACCCGATTACGGCCATCCCCTTTGGCCGCATACAACGCTTCGTCTGCCCGTCTTAACAGGGCGTCTTTGTCCTCCGTTTCACTTAGCGTCGCGACGCCGAGAGAGACAGTCATCGCACTGATAAACGGAAATGACGTTTTGCTGACGGCTTCACGGATGCGTTCCGCCATCGCGGCCGCGTCGTTCAGTGCCGTACCGGGAAGCAGCAAAATAAACTCCTCCCCCCCAAAACGGCTTATCACATCCAGCGTGCGGCATCGCTTACGCAACAACCCTGCCAGGCACACCAGAACCTCGTCTCCCGCATCATGCCCGAAGCGATCGTTGATCTTTTTGAAGTGATCGATATCAATAGCGATGGCGCTTTGCACAGGCTCTTCGCTGTGCTGCGCCGCCTGAATATAAAAGCCGCGCCGGTTATTCAGTCCGGTCAGCGGATCGGTCATGGCTTTATCATTCAGGTCGGCAACGTGCCCGGCGACCGCCCGACGATGCTGCTGAACCGCCTCTCTCAACCTGTCCGCTTCGTTATACCAGGTGTTAACCGATGAGAGCAGCTCCGGGCTGGCATCGCTACCACCATCGCGCACCATTCCGGCCAGTTTTTCCAGCGGATAAGAGATGCGCGTCGCCAGAAAGGCCATACAGGTTGCGGTAAGCACGATAACAGCGAGGATAAACCAGAACGCGCTCCTGGCCGTGTGCGCCATCAGGCTACCCACGGTTTCTGAGGTGCCTGACATAAAAATATTCCAGTCGGTTTTTTGCAGGCTGGCATAGCCGATGAGGTATTTTTTGCCCTCCTCCTGAATCATTAACTGACCACTCGTGGTTGAGGCCAGCCGCTTTTGCAACTGTGGGCTTAGCGCCATGCGTTTACCAACCTGGGCTGGATCGTGACTGAAAATAACGGAGCCGTCATCACTGACAATACTCACCGAGGTGCCATCCCCGTAATAATGCTGGCTCAGCACATCACTCAACATGCTCTGTTTCTTCAGGTAGATGGTTCCACAGATAAAACCAAGATAACGTCCATCCGCTGCAAACAGGGGCTGTGACAGCAGCACGACGTAATTGCCTGAAGGGGAGTTGAAAGGCGAGGAAATAAAGGGCTTACGGAACGTAATAGCCTGCTCTGTCTGCGGAGTGTCTACTTTCACGCCCACGAGGCTGAGGCTTTCAGGCGAAACGGAAGCGATAACGGCATGGCGGTCAACAACAGCGACCGAATTAAAAAAGCCGGACTGCTGCAGTAAACGCGTGGTTTCGCGATGCAACCTGTTCAGATCGTTGAGATCGGTGATCTGATTAGCACTCCAGGCCAGTTCGCGCTGAGCAATGGTCAGGTAATGATCGGTCGTATCCGCCAGCTTGCGCGCGTAGGCGATGTTACTGTCTAACAGCGACTCTTCAATATTGCTCTTTTGAAAAATAAACAGCGCGCCCAACAGCAGACCTGAAGTCAGTATGACGCTTCCAATGGATAACGCGGTAAGGAGCGTTCGTAGATGTATTTTTCTGCGATACATATTGGGTTGCGCTGAGGATGAGTTAGTCAAATTTTAACCGCCGCAGCGCCAGACAAACGCGAGAATAAACGCCTGTTTACTTGTCTTTCATACTGAATGACGTTACGCATTGCTGTAAAAGCAGCCTGATACTCTTTTTTTTGCGTTGTGCAGCATTTAGGCGCCGTGAAGGTGTAATCTGGGCCAGCGGTTACCCGGGCGTTTTTGGGTTTACCCTTGCCAGGCATTCCAGCCGGATAACGCCTCTGGCGGCGGCGCAAAGCCTTTCGTGATAAGCGGAATCATCGGATCACGGCACGGTTGCCTGTGCTTTTCTCTGCGCTAATAATGTTCAACACCTACACAGACTCTGAGGAAGACCATGATGAAAAGCGCTGTTCTTAGCATGCTGGCCAAAATTTCAAAAATGGATGCTGAAACGAAAGAACTGGTTGCTCAGACAGAAGCGCAGTCGCTGTTGCTCAGCGCGTTGACGCTGACCGTGGGCAAAAGCGGCGGTGTCGAAGAGCTGATTTCAGCGATCAGTCAGGCCATCAATACGGTTCTGGAGTCCTCTGACGGCCTGATTAAATCCGATGCGGAGCTTCTGCTGACCAAATTTCAGGAGCAGTTAACGCTGACCCGGCTGGTGGATGAGGAGTCAAAAGAGTTTCTGAAAAGCGTTCCTCAAAAATCGCTTCCCTCCGTCTCCGGTAATGAAAAAATTACCGACTGCTAGCCATCGCCTCTGAGGGCGATGCGTTAAGCGCGTCTGTCTGTCTTTTATCGTCACGCCTGTGGTAGGGTATTTATTTGCCTGTACGTGGATAAGGTTCGATGAAAAAACAGCGAGTTGGCATCGTGTTCGGTGGCAAATCCTCTGAGCATGAAGTGTCATTGCAGTCGGCTAAGAATATTGTTGATGCGATTGATAAAACCCGGTTTGAGGTTGTGCTGCTGGGGATTGATAAGCAAGGCCAGTGGCATCTTAATGATGCCTCAAACTTTCTGCTGAATGCGGAAAATCCGTCGCTGATTGCCTTGAACCGC
This sequence comes from Pantoea ananatis LMG 2665, assembly GCF_000710035.2. Taxonomy (GTDB): domain Bacteria; phylum Pseudomonadota; class Gammaproteobacteria; order Enterobacterales; family Enterobacteriaceae; genus Pantoea; species Pantoea ananatis. The sequence goes on from NZ_JMJJ01000006.1 coordinate 415,304, forward strand.
ACGGCAAAACAGGTCGCACTCATCCCCGGCGAACCCCAAAACCAGATCATTGACCGAATGGACGCCCATCCGCTGTCGCAGCTCGACGTGATTTTTCCCGTGGTTCACGGCACGCAAGGCGAAGACGGTTCCCTGCAGGGTTTGCTGCGTATGGCTTCGCTCCCCTTCGTTGGCTCGGACGTGCTGGGCTCTGCCGTCAGCATGGATAAAGACGTCACAAAACGCCTGCTGCGGGATGCCGGTTTAAAGGTTGCCCCCTGGCTGAGCGTGACGCAGGCGCAGATGAACAATCTGGACATCGAAGCCGTTATCGCACGCTTTGGACTCCCGCTTTTTATCAAGCCAGCGAATCAGGGATCGTCCGTTGGCGTCAGTAAGGTCACCACCGCTGCAGCGTTTCGTGCGGCGCTGGAGCTGGCGTTTAGGTTTGACAATAAGGTTCTGATTGAAAAAGGGATTAAAGGTCGCGAGATCGAGTGCGCCGTGCTGGGCAACGATTACCCAGAGGCCAGCCCCTGCGGCGAAGTCGTGGTGAGCGATGCCTTTTATTCCTATGACACCAAGTACATTAGCGAAACCGGCGCACACACGGTGATTCCGGCGGACATTCCTGCGGCTGTCGATGAGGCGATTCGTGAGGTGGCGCTCACCGCCTTCACCGCGCTGTCCTGTTTTGGTCTGGCCCGTGTTGACGTGTTCTATACCGAAGACGGTGAGATTATCGTGAATGAGGTGAATACGTTACCCGGCTTCACCAACATCAGCATGTATCCTAAGCTTTGGCAGGCGGCAGGTCTGAGCTATCAGGATCTGATTACCCGCCTGATTGAGCTGGCACTGGAACGTCATCAACAGAACGCGTCGCTCAAAACCAGCGTTAATTAATCGCCGCCAGCGGCCTGCTCAGGCAACGTCGCTGGTCATCTCACTGCGCGCATTGCCGGGTGAGGTCTGATTACGGCCGTTTCGCTTAGAGATATAAAGGTTTTTATCCGCGGCAGAGATCAAACGATTAACCGTTTCGGCCCACTCCACACCGGGTTGCGCCTGGCCGTATGCCAGCCCCAGGCTGACGGTGACGGTGACCGCGTTGCCATGCAGTAAGAATTTCTCTTTAACGATGCTCTGACGAATGCCTTCAGCGAGTGAATAAATCATTTCCGGCGAGAGGTCGAACTGCACAATCACAAACTCCTCTCCGCCAAAGCGGCAGATATGGCCGTGGTTGCCCACCAGCGGCGAAATGCGCCGCGCGATCTCCTCCAGTACCCTGTCGCCCGCATCATGGCCAAAATTGTCATTGACCGATTTAAAGTAGTCCACATCCAGCAGGATCACCCCAACCTGGCGTTGCTCAGAACAGGCTTCATTGCGGAGATGTTCATACAGCCCCGAACGCGACAGGAGCTGGGTCAGAAAATCGTAGTCCGCACGTAGCGCCAGACGTTCATTGAGCTGGCGAATCGCATCCATGCTTACTGCCACAATTAACGGACTCAGGGCAATCGTGGCTACGCCGAGGCGCGCTGAGGTCAGATGGCTGATGGGCAGCAGACTGTTATCGCCCTGAATATTCATCACACCGTGAGAAACCAAAATAATTTGGCTAATCCCGGTTATCAGGGTGATCAGGCTGGTCAGCGGCACAGGCAACACGATGGCACACCAGATTAGGGCTGGCACCGGTAAGGTAAGGCTGCCTGCCCCGCCCATTAACGCCCCGGCGACCAGTGACAGCACGACGGCAATTAACGGGACAATTTTGCCCATTTGCAGCCGCCGGGCTGAAATCCTCACGCGCCAGCTTGAGGTCAACAGAAACGGCAGCAGCATGAGTCCGGTCGAAAACTGCTCGCTGAACCAGTTCATCCACGCGTCGGCAAATTCGGCATTTATGCTGCCGACCTGCGCCAGGCCGCCCCAGGTGGCGCAACCGAACGCCGCCAGCAGGCAAGCCGGAAAAATGCGCATGGCGTTAGCGATACGCTCGCTGCTGGAGTCGTGCTGATACTGCCGCCCCATCACCACGACGCAAATCAGGATAAACAGAATATTGGCAACGTTCAGTGTGAACGCCGGTAAGGCCCAGCCTGAAAACACCGCGTCGTTAAATACCATGGCGCTGAAACAAACAAGATAAAAACGGGTGCGATGAAGAAAGGGATAGCGCAGCATCATACCGGCAATAAAGGCGTTAACCGGCCAGAACAGGGATAAGTCATGGGGAATACGCAGATGTCCGCCGACAAAACAGAACATCAGAGTAATCATAAACAGCCAGAGGGCACTTTTTTTAGCATTGTGCTCTTCAAACAGCTTAACGCGCATACGTCTGGACCTTGTCACAAAGAGGCTTACCATCACGCCGCTTACGGGGTATATGGCGTTATGATTATTTAACCCTGAATCTTGTCTGCGCCATTCAAAGAAAAGCACCCTTAAATGAACGAACGTAAGCGATTTGAAGCCCGTTACTGGGTATAAGCATGCAGGCAGAGATCCCCATCCATTATGTCTTACAAATAAAAAAATCGGATATCCGAGATATCCGATTTTTCACGTTTTGTCTGACTGTTTTGGTCTGAACGGTTATTTCACCGCCACCGGCCATTGACTCAGACGGATTCCCCGCTTATCCGCATTCTCACCAAAATCCTTCAGGACGGCTTTGACGTCCGGATCGATGTATTCTGCATTATCGTTATCGACGATTACCACGCTATTTTCGGGTATTTTATCAAGCAGCCCCTGCAGTTTAGGATTGTGCATAAACGTCAGATTTTGCTGGAAACGTAAAACGTAGTGGTCGTCATAACGTGTAAGCTGCAATGCGTTACGGTGGCTCTTGTAGATGCTGTAAAGGATCTGGGTGGCAATACCGATACCGATACCGACCAGCATCCCCAGCGTAATAATCCCGATAATCGTGGCCAGGAACGGTACGTACTGTTGCGCGCCCATGCGGAACTGCTCAATAAACAGACGAGGTGCGGCCAGCTTGTAGCCGGTGTACAGCAGCACCGCCGCGAGGCTGGCGAGCGGGATAGCATTCAGCATTTCACTGAACCACATTCCGCAAATCAGCAGCATGACGCCATGTAGCAAAATGGACAGTTTGGTTTGTGCGCCAGCGTTGACGTTAGCCGAACTCCGGACGATCACCGCCGTAATGGGCATGGCGCCAAGGAAGCCGGCCGTCAGGTTACCTATGCCCTGGGCAAACATTTCTCTGTTGGGTGACGGCGCTGGGGTTTGAGGCCGCAGCTTTTTCAGGGCTTCCTGGCTTAACAACGTTTCCAGACTCGCCACCAGCGCCAGGGTCAGGGCCACGACCCAGACCTGTGGATTTTTCCATGCCATCCAGTCCGGGGTTTCCAGCTCCGCCATCATCGCGGAAACGCTGTCAAAAGCGGGCAGTGAAATGCGCGGTAGGGCACCGGTGAATTCAGGGAACAGTCGCGCGCCTGCAACGGTCACCACACAGCCAAACAGCACGGCGAACAAGGGGCCAGGTATCCATGCCAGTGCCTTGATTCGTTTAATGGGTCCGGTTGTCCATACAAACAGAATGAACAAGCCCACTAAAGAAACCAGCAGCGCGGACAGCGAGAATGTCATTTCCCCGTTGACCAGCGACACTAACTTCACGCTGCCACCCGCGCCCAGCGCGACCGGTATCTGCTGCATAATCAGCAGCAACCCAATCGCCGCCAGCATGCCCTTGATGACGCTGCCGGGCACCAGGGCGATGAAACGCCCGGCGCGTAACAGGCCAAACAGACATTGCAGCACCCCGGCGATAATCAGGGCGGTCAGAAACGCGGAGAAGCTGCCCAGCGTCGCCATAGAGGCCACGACGATGGTCACCAGGCCCGCGGCCGGTCCGCTGACCGCAAAACGTGAAGGGCTCAGGGAGGTCACGAGTATCCCGCCAATCACCCCCGTCAATAAACCGGCAAACGGCGGCAGTCCGCTGGCCTGTGCGATGCCCAGGCAGAGCGGCAGTGCGACCAGAAACACAACCAGCCCTGCCGGCACATCGCGGCGTAATGTATCCAGATTCATGGTGAAGACTCCTCTGCAGATTGCTGAATCAACTCTTTAAGATGACCCGATTGCAGGTCGTAAACACAGCCAAACACGTCCAGTTCCTGACCAGACTGCCAGGCCTGCCGTACCGGTTCGGCCGCCACCAGATTGGCAAACTGCACCAAAACATTGGCCTCAACCAGACGATTCAGTTTCTCGCTTTCCGTCTCCTGCGTGGCTTCGCTGTGAAGATGACTCGCTAACCCACGCCGCAGAAAAGTAATACGCCGTGCCAGTGCCGAATCCTCAGTGGCCAGCGGGCTGTCAGGCAGGGATAAGGCCGCCTGAACGCCTCCGCAGCCGTAGTGACCGCTCAGCACGATTCGCTTTACCCCAAGGTAAAAAACGGCATATTGCAGCACGCTTAGCAGGTTATCGTCCTCTGCCACGACCATATTGGCGATATTACGGTGAACAAACAGTTCACCAGGATGCGACCCCGTTAATACCTCCGCCGGTACCCGACTGTCTGAACAGCCTATCCATAATGAATGCGGTTTTTGCTGATATAAGGATTTTTCAAAATAGGCGGGGTTACGCTGGCGGCGCTGAAGTGCCCAACTGCGATTTTTCGCTAATAAGGGTTTAAGTGTCGTCACAATCATCTTCTCTCTACGACCGGGAACAGGACGTTCTGGCTGACCACGGAGTGAACCCGCTCACTTAATATCTGCGAATGGGTTACGAAACCTGAAGCTCATCACATTAAAAGGTTATAGCTGCTTATCATTATCAATGCACACGGAATATTTCAGCCCAGAAAAACAGGGCGTTTTATGTAAGCACTTATTCAACGAACGTCATGGTTACGTAAATAAAATTAAGAGGTCATACCACTGAGGCATCTGGTTACTTTAATTATTTATCATTAAAATCATTCAGTTAAATATTTATCAGGAAAAGCAAAACTGACAAATAAATACAAAACGCTTTCCGGGCGAGAATGAAAAAAAAAGAGGTCGCGCATCAGACCAGGATTACTCTTAAATGCAGAATTTATGAATAGCACAATCCACCGCCTTTATTCGAATTAGGCAGTTAAATGAACTTTGTTAAAGGGAATATTAAAGCAAGAGATGGTTAATTTAATTTGCATGAGAATAGTGACGACAGTAAGTAAATGCCCACAGCGATGTAAAAAGAGCCTGCTCATTGCAGGCTCTCTGTATTGACACATTATTTACCGTTCCAGGCCCTCAGGCGCGCTTCACGGACGGAGAGCTGCTGTTCAGGCGTCAGTTTATTGTAATTCTCGGCCATCCCGCTCTCCCAGTCGCCGTAGAGCGGGTTCGGCAACACAATGAACTGTGTACCAAACTGTGCATGGTTACGCTCAACAAACGCCTGGCGCTGTGCATTCCCCTGATGCCAGGTTGCCCCACCAAAATCGTTCAGGTTGTCACCGATATACAACACCACGTTGTAGCCCGCGTTTTTGATTGCATCGAAACGTGCCTGTTTGTTTGATGAGTCCGTTTTCAGGCTCACCGTTTTTTCGCTCACGCCGCTAAAACCAAGCTGTTCAAGGTTAGCCACCGTCGCAGCGTAATCTTTCTGATCGCGGTTGGAGACATAGAATACGGTGCCGCCATGGCTGTTGACATAACGGGCAAACTCCACCGCGCCGGGAACGGCTCTGGCCTGACGCGCCTGGGTCCAGGCTGACCAGGTTTTATCGCTGAAAGGCTGTCCATTTTTTGCCTGCCAGGCACTGTAGGCGCTGTTATCGAGCATGGTTTCATCTAAATCGACGATGACCGCTTTAGGCTTGCCGGTCAGCGAAGCCGATTGATCAAAGGCCAGACGGGCGCTGTTAAATGCCTGCCAGCTGAGCGCCTGATATTCGCCGGACTGCTGGAACCAGTCTAACGCCAGCACCGATTGCTGCCCCAGTTGCTGCTGTGCCTGCTGCCGGGCAGGTTGCGCACAGCCCGCCAGCGCCAGCACAACCATGGCTGACAGCGCGACATTCACTGAATTTTTCATCGTTTCATCCTAAGGTGTGAAAGATTTGAGTGGGTAACGCTTCAAAAATGTAGCAGTTAACGTAAGCTGAGGGCAGCAGATTGCACGCTGACCTGACAGGAGAAGAGGATGTCCGCCATGCCGCGTTCGCCATTACTTGATGCACTCGACTGGGTCGATTACGCTTTTCAGCCCGCAGGTGAGCCGCCGCCCGAGGATGCGGCCTATGGTCATCAGCGCCACAGCGCCGTGGTCGTCACCGATATCCATAATTTCCCCCCTAAAAACTGTGATGCAGATGGCGTGATTGCCACCGGACACCGACCCGTCGCCGTGTACACGGCCGACTGTTTGCCCGTATTGTTTGCCGACCGGCAAGAGAGACAGGTGGCCGCCGTGCATGCCGGCCTGCAGGGCACGCTGGCCGGAGTGCTGTACCGCGCCGTGGAGCAACTCTGTGAACGCGGCGCAACGCCCCAGAGCCTGACCGTGGCGATTGGCCCGGCGCTGGCGCCCTGCTGTTTTGAGCTTGATCGGCAACGCCTGGCAGATATTGAGCGGTTGCCAGGTATCCCCCTGCCGCTGCGCTATCACGAGCAGCAGCCTCGTAATCCGTACGCACTGCGCCCCCAGGCCGTTCCCACCCAGGCAGGCATCTGGTTCGATTTACCGCAGTTGGCTAAGCAGATGCTGGTCAATACAGGCATACCTTCAGCACAAATCGACCTGATTACTCTGTGTACATACTGCGCCACAGAATCTGGCTCCAGCTACCGTTTCAACACCCATCACGGCAGCGGCTATCGTTCGCGCTATTCCTGGATTCGCCGCCGCTGAATTCCACTGAGTCTGCTCTTCTGCGGCGTGTTTAAGGGGCGGGCTGCCGCGCCGGGTAGTGACGCTTTTATGATGTTTCTCACACCCTGATGCCATTTCACTTTTTTTTAACATAGAAATGGTTGAAGCTAACTCATCCGACCACTTTATCTGTGAGTGATTATGACAGCGCTGCCCTCCCACTATCCTGCTTTATTCACCCCGCTCGATCTGGGCTTTACTCAGCTCAGAAACCGTTTTCTGATGGGGTCAATGCATACGGGCCTTGAAGAGCGTGAAGATGGCGCGGCCAGGCTGGCGGCATTCTACGGCGAGCGGGCACGGGAAGGCGTGGCGCTGATCGTCACAGGCGGCGTGTCACCGAATCCCCAGGGCGTGACCGCCGAACACGGTGCCGTACTGAATGACGACGCACAGTGTGACTGGCACCGACAGATTACCGCCGCGGTGCATCAGCATGAGGGGAAAATCGCCCTGCAGATATTGCATACGGGCCGCTACAGCTTTCAGCGCGATCTGGTTGCCCCCTCTGCGATACAGGCCCCCATCAATCGCTTTACTCCGCGTGAACTGAGCGATGCCGAGGTTGAACAGACCATTGCCGATTTCGCCCACTGTGCCCGGCTCGCCCAGAAGGCGGGCTACGATGGTGTGGAAATCATGGGTTCCGAAGGTTATCTGATTAACCAGTTTCTGGTGCAGCATACCAACCAGCGCCAGGATCGTTGGGGCGGTGATTTTACCGGGCGCATGCAATTTGCCCTGGCAATTACTCGTGCGGTACGCGCGGCCACTGGCGACCGCTTTATTATTATCTTCCGGCTGTCGATGCTGGATTTAATTCACCACGGCAGCACGTTAGAAGAGACGCTGCAGCTGGCCAGCGAGCTGGAACGCTGCGGTGTGACGCTGTTTAATACCGGCATTGGCTGGCATGAGGCGCGAATTCCAACCATTGCTACCTGCGTCCCCCGCGCCGCCTTTGCCTGGGTCACGCGCCGTTTGCGTCAGCACGTCGCGGTGCCGGTGGTGGCGACTAACCGTATCAACCACCCGCAGGTGGCCGAACAGCTATTACAGGATGGCTGTGCAGACATGGTGTCGATGGCGCGACCTTTTCTGGCCGATGCTGCCTTTGTCAGCAAGGCGCAGCGGGGGGATGACAACAGCATCAACACCTGTATCGCCTGTAATCAGGCCTGTCTGGACCAGATTTTTGCCGGTCATGTGACCTCCTGCCTGGTTAACCCCCGCGCCTGCCATGAATCCCTGATGCCCGTTACGCCGACGCGCGCAGCTAAACGGCTGGCCGTGGTCGGTGCCGGACCGGCGGGCATGGCGTTTGCGTTGCAGGCGGCAGAACGGGGGCATCAGGTAACACTTTATGATGCCGCGCCAGACATCGGCGGGCAGTTCAATATCGCCCGTCAGATCCCTGGCAAAGAAGAGTTCAGCGAAACCCTGCGCTATTTTCGTCATCGTTTACCTGCGGCAGGCGTGGTCATTAAAACAGGTTGCCGGGTGGTCAGCGCCGCTATGCTGGCTGACGTCGATGAGGTTATCCTGGCAACCGGCATTAAACCCCGCACGCCAGAGATTCCCGGTATCGATCATCCCAGCGTGCTGAGCTATCTGGATGTGCTGGCGGATAAACGTCCGGTTGGGCAGCGCGTGGCGATCATTGGCGCAGGCGGGATCGGGTTTGATACGGCAGAATACCTTTCTCAACCGCATCAGACCGAAACGGTGGACGACTTTTATCGTGAATGGGGCATCGATCACAGCCTGACGCAGCGCGGAGGTCTGATCGCCCCCGCGCCGCTGCCATCCCCTCGCCAAATCTGGCTGCTTCAGCGTAAGGCGGGCAAGCCCGGCGCAACGCTGGCGAAAACCACCGGCTGGATCCACCGCAGCAGCCTGCAGTCACGCGGCGTTGAAATGTGGGGCGGGATTACGTATCTGGCGATTGATGATGAAGGACTACACATCAAACGCGACGGCGAACCGCTTGTCCTGCCGGTTGATAATGTGATTATCTGCGCCGGTCAGGAGCCGCAACGCGAACTGGAAGCGGCATTGCGGGCAAACGGCAAACCGGTGCAGGTAATTGGCGGGGCCGATGTGGCGCAAGAGCTGGATGCCCGTCGGGCAATCGCCCAGGCCACCGCACTGGCGTTAACGCTTTAGTTAACGCATTTTTACGGCGCGCAGCACCACAAATTTTTTGTTGGAGGCCACCAGCGTGCAGTTACCGAACAGCTTTTTCAGCTTGTGGTGGTAATCAAGGTGGCGGTTGCCAACGATGCGCAGTTCTCCACCATATTGCAGGCAGCGTTTCGCATCGCGGAACATCTGCCAGGCCAGGTGGTCGGTGACCGCGTGCTGCTGGTGGAAGGGTGGATTACAGAGCACGGCATGCAAGGTATCGGATGGATAGCCACTGAGCACGTTGTTGACCCGGAACTGGCAGCGCGACAGATCGTCTGGGCGGTTGACCTCAACGTTTAACCGGCTGGAGGCCACTGCCATATAAGACTCATCAAGGAAATGCACCTCTGCCTCAGGATTCTGCGCCAGCGCCATCAGCCCGATAACGCCATTGCCACAGCCCAGATCGACGATTTCGCCCTCAATATTTTCCGGCAGATGCTGCATGAACAAGCGCGCACCGATATCCAGAGAAGATCGGGAAAACACGTTGGCATGGTTGTGAATCTGGTAAGGCGTTCCGTCCAGCGGCCAGACCTGCGTTGGCGCTTTTTCACGCAGCGCGGGTTGGGTGAACTGACTGTATATCACCCGCGCTTTTTTTACGGCCAGCGAGGTTTTGGTTTCACCAATGATCTGTTCAAACAGTTGCAGCGTGGAGGTATGAATCTCTTTCGCACGCCCCGCCGCCAGCACTACGGTTTCCGGGGTAATCACCTGACGCACCGCACGCAGTTGCTGCTCCAGCAGGGCCAGCGTTTTAGGAACTTTAATCAACACCAGTGCGGGCGCCGCCGGTAAGTCAGAGAGGCTGTCGAGGAAATGGACGTCGCTGTCATCCAGCGCATTCAGGCGCAGGTTCTGGCGCGTTGCCTGCTGGCTCAGCCAGGAATCACTAATATGCCACACCGGACGCGAATGCAGCGCGCAGGTTAACGCCCCGAAACTGTCGTTAAAAATCAACGCCGGACCCGATGGCAGGCTTTGCTGCAACAGATATTCATCAGCGGCATCCCAGGCTTGTAACGGACTCTCGTCACGCATCTGCGGGAAACGATGCAGGGTTAGTGCGCGATCGTTCAGTTCAAGTTGGCTCATGAATTCTCCGGCGTGGTACACTTTGGTTGATTTTCGCCCCAAAAAGGGGGCGCAGTATACTGTCTTTCGCCGGGAATCTCTAATGTCCTCACTTATCTATCTTCAGGGTTATCCTGAGTCCATCCTTGAGCAGGTGCAGACCCTTATCGATCGCCAGCGTTTAGGCCCGGTGCTGCAACAGCGCTATCCTGATATGCATGACAGAGTGAGTGATAAGGCGCTGTACGACTTCACACTGGCGCTGAAAAACCGCTACATGCGAAATGCTCCGCCGATCAATAAGGTGGTATGGGACAACAAGATTAAGGTGATGAAGCATGCGCTGGGTTTGCACACCGCCATCTCCCGCGTGCAGGGCGGCAACCTGAAGGCCAAAGCCGAGATCCGTATTTCGACGTTTTTCCGCCAGGCGCCCGAACCCTTTTTACGCATGATCGTGGTGCATGAGCTGGCACACCTGAAAGAGAAAAACCACGACAAGGCGTTCTATCAGCTGTGCTGCCATATGGAGCCGGACTACCACCAGCTCGAATTCGATGCGCGCCTGTGGATGACGGAACAGGCGATGCGGGGCAACGCAGCTTAGAGAAACTGCTGCGCTTGCTGAATCAGGCTGGTTTTGGTGAGCGCCCCCAGGAAACGGCGCTCCTGCGGGTTATTCAGCACCGGCAAGCGTTCCAGCGTCACGGCCGCAAAGGCTTCCCACCCTTCCCGTAGGCTTTGATTCTGATAGGCGACCGGGAAATCCTGATCCATCACGCACTGCACCGGCGAGTCCAGATTAATCTCCTGTGCCAGCACCCTGCGCGATATCTCATGAATCGAGACCACGCCCAGGAATGCACCTTCCGCGTTGATCACATAAACATAGCGTTCGCGCTTAAGCGAACTCACCGCCAGCGCTTCGCCCACCGACGCTTCAGGCTGGAGCGCCGCGCCCGGAATAATCAGCTCGCTGATGCGCATATTATCGAAGTCATATTTGGCTTCAGAGCGGTTGAAGTGGTGAGTCACGACCGGATAGGTACTTGCCATTTGCAGGCGATAAACCACCATTGTCGCCAGCACGGAAGCGATCATGACCGGGAACAGCAAGCTACTGTTGAGCGTCATTTCCAGCACCATCAGCATCGCCATCAGGGGAGCCTGACTCACGGCAGCCAGCACCGCCGCCATGCCTACGGCGGCGAACAGCAAAACGTTATCTAGCGGAAGATGCAGCGCCACGCCGCCGAGTGCAATGACCATGCCCAGCAGCGCGCCAATGAGCAGGGACGGCGTAAACAGCCCGCCCACCGCATTGGATCCCACGGAAAGAGTAGTCGCCAGGGTTTTTAACACCAGTAGCAGCAGTAACCCGGACAGCAGATAATGACCCGCCATCACCTTCACAATCACCTCGTAGCCATTCCCGAGGATATCGGTTGAGATGAGCGCCAGCAGGCCCACGGCAAATCCCCCTGCCCCAAGGCGCAACGGCAAGGACTTGACCCGACTGAACAGCGTTTTAGCGCGCGCAATCAGCCGAATAAGGAGTAAGCCGGCCAGACCAGACAGTAAACCGATCAGGATGGTAATCAGCAGGCTGTAACTATCCATCGTGAAGCTGACATCGGCCAGCGGATACAGCGCATTACGAAAGCCTAACGTCCACATGGTCATAACCGCCACAGCGGACGACACCACCAGCGGAATCAGCCGTTGTAAAGCCGACATGCCAAAAGCAATTTCCGCCACGAAGATAGCCGACGCCAGCGGCGCATGATAAACCGACGAAAGACCGGCGGCGGCGGCCATGGCGACGACGTCACTGTTTTTTAACTGCAACGCGCCGGGCAACACGCGCCCAATGATGCTGCCGCACAGGGCGGCAAGCTGAACCATTGGGCCTTCTTTACCGATTGACGCGCCGCTGCCAATACTGGCTATCGACGACAGTGCCCGGAAGAGCGAGGTTTTGGTGGGCACGACATCAAGGCGCGCGTTGATGACTTCCAGATAATCTGTTTTTACGGTTTGCTGCTGCTCGATTGCCACCGCATAGCGCAGGAAGAATCCCGCCAGCAGTCCGCCGACACCGACCAGAACCGGCCAGAATATCCAGGGCCAGAGATGCAGAGATTCGGTAATGTCGTTGCTGCGGCCAAACAGCAACTGATTGATAAACTCGATCGTTTCACGAAATAACAAGGTAACTAACGACGCCGCACAGCCAACCGGGATGGCGATAAGCAATGTGGTCCAGTTTAGTGCATGTTTACTTCCTTTCACCTGCGCTCCCCGTCTTGTGCTTAACGTGCGTTATCGAGACATATTATTGGAATGGAGATCTCAGGATCAACGTCTGGCGTTGCCTGCCCGGTTTCAGATGCTACTCTGCGTTTTTATCTGTGCAGGAGGCTAACTGTGATTCGCTTTGCCATTGTGGGAACCAACTGGATTACGCGTCAGTTTATTGAAGCGGCACATGAAACCGGCAAGATGACGCTCTGTGCCGTCTATTCGCGCACTCTGCAGCAGGCAGAGGCATTCCGTCATGATTATCCCTGCGACCAGCTTTTTACGTCGCTGGAGGCCATGGCCGCCCATCCTGAAATCGATGCCGTGTATATCGCCAGCCCCAACGCCCTGCACTGTCAGCAGGCCATGCTGTTTATGTCGCAGGGTAAACACGTGATTTGCGAAAAGCCGCTGGCCTCGAATCTGCAGGAAGCTGAGGCGATGATCGCCTGCGCCTTCCGGCATCAGGTCGTGCTGTTTGAAGCCTTTAAAACCGCCAGCTTACCGAACTTTATTCAACTGCAACAGGGGCTGGCAAAGACTGGCACACTGCGCAAGGCGCTGCTGAACTATTGCCAGTATTCCTCTCGTTATCCGCGTTACCTGAATGGCGAGCGGCCTAATACTTTCGATCCCCGCTGGTCCAACGGCTCCATCATGGATATCGGTTACTATTGCCTGGCGCTGGCCGTCACGCTATGGGGCGAGCCGCAGCAGGTTAACGCCTCCGCCACCCTGCTGGAAAGCGGCGTCGATGCGCACGGCACGGTGATCCTCAATTATGGTGAGTTTGATGTCACGATTGTGCACTCCAAGGTCAGTGACTCCGTGCTGGCCAGTGAAATTCAGGGTGAGGCGGGATCGCTGGTGATAAACCGCATCGCTGAGTGCCAGTCAGTGACCTTTATCCCGCGTGAAGGGGATAAACAGGCGTTAACCCAGCCGCAGCATATCAACAGCATGTTGTATGAAGCAGAGACCTTTGTGCGGCTGGTTGAACAGCGCCATGTCAGCCATCCGGCGCTGGCGGTTTCTCGTTGCGTGGCCGGATTACTCACCGAGATCCGACGTCAGACGGGCGTCGTTTTTCCGGCCGATGCATCCTGAATGTAAATATTTCAAAATATGACTGGCAATGATTGATTCCTGAGCGCCAGCCACGTAACTTACCCGCTTGCAAAGGGGAGTAACTTGTAAGCTGATTGATCGTCACTACGTTGCGCACGCATCCGGTCATCAGGCAACCCAGAATCAATTCCTGAGTTGTAAGTGAGACCTTGCCGGAAGGCGAGGTTTGCTTACACTGAATAAGCGGCTGACGTCTTCTGACTTCAGCCGTTTTTTTATTTTTCAGACAGGATACGATTATGCAAACTGTAGGTACGCCACTCCTCTGGGGCAGTTTTGCGGTTGTAGTAGTTATCATGCTGGCGATTGACCTGTTCTTACAGGGTCGTCGCGGTTCGCAAACCATGTCCTTTAAACAGGCTGCGGTCTGGTCGCTGATTTGGGTTTCCGTCTCGCTCCTGTTCAGTGCTGCATTTTGGTGGTATCTGGACGGCACCGCCGGACGCGAAGTCGCAACCAGTCAGACGCTGGCTTTCCTGACCGGCTACGTGCTGGAAAAATCCCTCGCGGTCGATAACGTTTTCGTCTGGCTGATGCTGTTCAGCTACTTCTCTGTTCCTGCCAACCTGCAACGTCGTGTGCTGATCTACGGTGTACTGGGCGCTATCGTGCTGCGTACCATCATGATCTTCGCGGGTAGCTGGCTGGTCACGCAGTTTAGCTGGATCCTGTATATCTTCGGTGCCTTCCTGCTGTTTACCGGTATCAAAATGGCGATGGCGAAAGAGGATGATGCGGCGGTGGGCGACAAACCGGTGGTGCGCTGGTTGCGTAAACACCTGCGCATGACCGACACGCTGGAAGGGGAGAAATTCTTTACCCGCAAGAACGGCGTACTGTTTGCGACACCGCTGCTGCTGGTACTGATCATGGTCGAATTAAGTGATGTGATCTTTGCCGTCGACAGTATCCCGGCCATCTTTGCCGTCACCACCGATCCCTTTATCGTTCTGACCTCAAACCTGTTTGCGATTCTGGGCCTGCGCGCCATGTACTTCCTGCTGTCTAACGTCGCGGAACGCTTCTCAATGCTGAAATACGGCCTGGCTGTCGTGTTGGTGTTTATCGGTATCAAGATGCTGATTGTCGATATTTACCATATCCCGGTGGCGATATCGCTGGGCGTCGTGGGCGCGATTCTTGCCTCAACCCTGATGATCAACGCCTGGGTGAATCACAAGAACGATAAGAAGAAGCCGACTAAGCCTTAACGGCAGGGTAAGGAAACACAGTGAAAAAGGGCGGCAGACATGCCGCCCTTGCGTTTACAGCGTCACGCCGCTTTTAAAAATAGCCAGCTCACGGAAATCATTCTTTTCATTGTTGGTTAATTGCCCGTTGGCAATCGCCACGATGGTGTCAACAAAGTCGGCTAACAGCGCGTCCATGCTCATGCCTTCGACCAGCCTTCCGGCGTTGAAATCAATCCAGTGCGGTTTCTTTTCGGCCAGCGGCGTGTTGGTGGCCAGCTTGACCGTAGGGACAAATCCGCCGTACGGCGTGCCGCGCCCGGTGCTGAACAGCACCATATGGCAGCCCGCACCGGCCAGCGCACTGGTCGCCACCGCATCGTTCCCCGGCGCGCTGAGCAAGTTAAGGCCCGGCGTTGTCAGACGTTCACCATACTTGAGCACGTCCACCACCTGACTTTGCCCCGCCTTTTGTGTACAGCCGAGTGACTTCTCTTCCAGCGTGGTAATACCGCCTGCTTTATTACCCGGTGACGGGTTTTCATAGATGGGCTGATGATGATCGATAAAGTACTGTTTGAAGTCGTTAATCATCGACACGGTTTTGTCGAAGGTAGCCCGATCCCGGCAACGGCCCATCAGAATCCGTTCGGCCCCAAACATCTCCGGCACTTCCGTCAGTACCGTGGTACCGCCGTTGGCGATCATCTGATCGGAGAAGCGCCCCAGCAGCGGATTCGCCGTAATGCCTGAGAAGCCATCGGAACCGCCACATTCCAGACCGAACTTGAGCTCGCTGAGTGTGCCGGGCGAGCGGCGATCGTGACGCATTTTTTCATAGAGTGCGTGCAGCCGTTCCAGTCCGGCTTCCACTTCATCGTCGTGCTGCTGGCACACCATAAACTCAACGCGATCGCTTTCAAACGCGCCCAGGGTTTCACGAAACACATCCACCTGGTTATTCTCGCAGCCCAGGCCGATGACCAACACCGCGCCGGCATTGGGATGGCGCACCATGTTTTGTAGCATGGTGCGGGTGTTGTCATGATCCTGGCCCAGCTGCGAACAGCCAAAGGTGTGACTAAACAGAAAAGCGCCGTCTGTACCGGCGGCATCCTGCGTCTCCTTCAGAAAGCGCTGTAAAATCTGTCGCGCAATGCCATTCACGCAGCCGACGGTGGGTAAGATCCACAGCTCGTTGCGAATGCCAACCTCACCATTGGCACGACGGTAAAGTTGTACCTCACGGTCGCCTGGCTGGGTGGCTGACGCAATCTGGTCGGGCTGATATTCATAGTGATCCAGGTCACTAAGATTGGTGCGCGCATTGTGGGAATGAATCAGCTCCCCTGCCCCAACGGCCTGAGTCGCATGCGCAATCGGCAACCCATATTTTATGATCAACTCGTCCTTGCCGATGGCGCGCAAGGCAAACTTGTGCCCCCGTCCCACGTCCTGAAGCAGCGTGACGGGCTGGGCGGCGAGTTCAATCGTGGTGTCGGCTTCCATATCATGCAACGCCACGGCAACATTGTCCTGCGGATGAATTTTTATGGCGTCTTGCATGGTTATCTCCGTTGGCTCAGCGCGTCACGCATACCGTGCGCGAGGATGCGTTGCAGGTGCTGGCTGACCGTTTCGGCCAGGCCGGGTTGCTGTGTTAAATCTTGTCCCCAGTGCTCGGCATCACTTAATACGCGACTGACCAACGCTAAAGGAGAGATCTGCTCTGCTGCCACGGCGGCCCAGCCCTCTGAGTAGCGTTCCAGCCAGTGCGGCTCATCCTGCAGAGGCCAGCTTTTATCCGCCGATTCCCCGCGATAAAACGCAATCAGGGCTGCCAGCGCAAACGTCAGGTGCTGTGGCCACTGCCCTGTTTTCGCATGCGACATCAGCAAAGGTTGTAGCAAGCGCGTACGGAACTTGGTCATGCCATTCAGGGCGATGGAAAGCAGTGCATGGCGAATAAACGGATTGCGGAAGCGACGCAGTACCGCATCGGCAAAAGCGTTAAGCTCATCAGCGGGCAAATCCAGCGTGGGGATAATCTCTTTGCGCAGCAGCGCATCCACGTACGCCGAGATTTGCTCATCGTCCATCGCCTCTCCTACGCTCTCCAGCCCCGCCAGATACGCAACCGGCACCATGGCCGTGTGAGCGCCGTTCAGAATCGCGACTTTTTGCGCTTTGTACGGGGCAATATCGTCAACGTGGCGGACATGCGGCGCCAGTGCGGCAAGCTTCAGTTCGTCAAACAGCGCAGCTGGCCCCTGAAGAACAAATTGATAATAAACTTCACCGGCCACCAGAAAACGGTCCTGATAGCCCAGTTGGGTTTCAAGCGTGGCGCTCTCGGACGGGAAGCCGGTTACAATGCGATCCACCAGCGTGTTGTAGAATGCGCAGCGCGTATCAACCCAGCGTTGAAATTCCCTGGGCAGTTGCCAGAGATCGGCATAGCGCAGCACATGTTCACGCAGCATATCGCCATTGTGATCGACCAGCTCACAGGGCACGATGAGCCAGCCTTTCTCTTTATCACCGTCGAAATGCTGGTAACGCGCCCACAGCAGTTGCGTCAGCTTGCCCGGAAAGCTGGATGCAGGCCGATCGTCCAAGCGATCCGTTTCGGTAAACGCGATGCCGGCTTCGGTGGTATTGGAGAAAACGAACCGCATAGCAGGCTGACGTGCCAGCGCCATAAAATCGTCAAACTGCTGGTAAGGCTGAATCTCACGGTTCAGGCTGCGGATCAGGCGGCTTTCGCTCACCTGTTCCCCCTGCGCATTCAGCCCGCGGATCAGCGTGGTATACAGACCGTCCTGCTGATTCAGATTGTCGCTAACGTCGCGATTACGCGGCCTGACCACCACCACACCGGCGTCTGTGCCCTGATGTTCATTGAGCCAGTCAAGTTGCCAGTCGATAAAGGCACGCAGAAAGTTACCTTCACCGAACTGAATCACGCGATCGTGGTAGACCGCGCCGGGAAAGTCGTGGCGGTTTAGCCGCTTCATGGTCAGGCTCCCAGCTCAATGCCAAAATAGTCACGGGCATTGTTGAAGCAAATGTTTTGTACCATCTGGCCCAACAGCGCTTCATCTGCAGGCGCTTCGCCCTGTTCGACCCAGCGGCCAATCATCTGGCACAGCAGACGACGGAAATATTCATGACGGGTATAAGAAAGGAAGCTGCGGCTGTCGGTTAACATCCCGACGAAGCGGCTCAGCAGGCCAATTTGCGCCAGCTGCGTCATCTGGCGCTGCATGCCATCCAGTTGATCGTTAAACCACCAGGCGGAACCAAACTGCATTTTCCCGGCCTGGCCTTCGCCCTGGAAATTTCCGGCCATGGTCGCCAGCACTTCATTATCCCGCGGATTCAGACAATAGAGGACGGTTTTAGGCAAGGCGTTATTGAGGTTTTGCGCACCGAGTAAGCGGGCCAGCGGCTCGGCGACGGGCTGATCGTTGATGGAGTCAAAGCCTACATCTGCGCCCAGAAGTTGGAACTGGCGTTGGTTAGTATTGCGCAGCGCGCCGATATGGTACTGCTGCACCCATCCGCGACGAGCATATTCCCCCCCGAGCCATACCAGCACTGCGGTTTTAAACTGGGCAATCCCCTGGGCATCCGGCTTTGCGCCTCCGCGACGATGCGCCAGAATGCTGTCCAGCGTGGTTTCATCGGCATCGGCATAACATACGACGTCCAGCGCATGGTCGGAAATCTTGCAGCCGTGTGCCGCAAAGTGATCCAGACGTTTGCTCAGCGCCTGACGTAAATCATCAAAGCGCTGCACGCTGATATCGGTCAGGCTTTCCAGTTTTTCAATCCACGGCAGGAAGGTGTCGGCTTCGATATTAAAGGCTTTATCCGGACGCCAGCTTGGCAACACCTTCACCTTGAAGCTGCTGTCTTCTGCCAATACGCGGTGATGTGTCAGATCGTCCAGCGGATCGTCGGTGGTCCCGACCATCTTAACGTTCATCTGCTGCATGATGCCGCGCGCGGTGAAAGCGTCCTGCGCCAGTAAATCGTTGCAACGCTGCCAGATCTCATCAGCCGTTTTTTCGGACAGCAGCACGCCGGTAATGCCGAAGGGACGGCGCAGCTCCAGATGCGTCCAGTGGTAAAGCGGATTGCCAATGGTTTGCGGCACGGTGCGCGCCCAGGCATTGAATTTATCCCGATCGCTGGCGTCGCCGGTGCACAGCGCCTCTGCCACACCGTTAGCCCGCATCGCCCGCCACTTATAGTGATCGCCTTTCAGCCAGATATCGTAAAGGTTGGCAAAACGATAGTTTTCAGCAATCTGCTGCGGCGGTAAATGGCAGTGATAATCGTAGACAGGCTGGTCTTTGGCGTAGTCGTGATAGAGACGACGGGCGAACTCAGTGTCCAGCAAAAAATCCTCGGTCATGAAACGCGACATAAAAAGCTTCCTTATGGGATGACCCCTGAATGGCTCAAAGTTATCATACCAATTTTGGCTGACTGCAGGTTTTTTTACGACTCAGGTCACATTTAAGCAAGATGATCACATCCCATATGGACCTTATTGTCGCCCGCAGCGCGCTAACTGGCTGTGTTCTCGTCTGTTTACAGTATCCCACAAGCTATTGCGGGTTTTTGTGATGGCTTTCAACTTTTAAAGTTGTATAACAAGTTAGGCTCTCGCTTTACCGCAAGGTAACAACTTTCTTACACAAGGCAAGGCAGATAACGGTCGCTGGTGCAGGGCCGGCGGGCGTGAGCAGAGCTGTATCACGAGATGTCCCGCTCCAGATAACAACAGCGGTAAGACCGCGCAAACAACTGGAAGAGGTACAGAATGCGTAAGATCAAAGGATTACGCTGGTATATGATTGGCCTGGTTACCCTGGGTACGGTACTCGGCTATCTGACGCGTAACACGATTGCCGTGGCAGCCCCGACGCTACAAACCGAACTGCATATCACCACCCAGCAATACTCCTATATTGTGGCGGCATACTCTGCCTGCTACACCGTCATGCAGCCTGTCGCAGGTTACGTTCTTGACTTACTGGGCACCAAAGTGGGCTACGCGGTGTTTGCTGTGCTGTGGGCGATCTTTTGCGCCGCGACGGCGCTGGCGGGAAGCTGGGGCGGTCTGGCCCTGGCGCGCGGCGCAGTGGGTGCCGCAGAAGCCGCGATGATCCCTGCCGGGCTAAAAGCCAGTAGCGAATGGTTTCCGGCGAAAGAACGCTCGGTAGCGGTGGGCTATTTCAACGTCGGCTCCTCCATCGGCGCGATGCTGGCACCTCCCCTGGTGGTCTGGGCGATTGTTGCGCACAGCTGGCAGATGGCCTTTATTATCGCGGGCGTACTGAGCATGATTTGGGCGCTATGCTGGCTGGTGTTTTATAAGCATCCCAAGCAGCAGAAAAAGCTGAGTGACGAAGAGCGCCACTACATTATTTCGGGTCAGGAGCTGCAGCATCAAACCGGCAACACCACCAAAATGTCGGCCCTGCAGATCCTGCGCAATCGCCAGTTCTGGGGCATCGCCCTGCCACGCTTTCTGGCTGAACCGGCATGGGGAACGTTCAACGCCTGGATTCCGCTGTTTATGTTTAAAGTTTACGGCTTTAACCTGAAAGAGATCGCGCTGTTCGCCTGGATGCCCATGCTGTTTGCCGACTTCGGTTGTATCCTGGGCGGTTACTTGCCCCCGCTGTTTCAGCGCTGGTTTGGGGTCAACCTGATTGTGTCACGTAAGATGGTGGTGACGATGGGCGCGATCTTAATGATCGGCCCGGGCACCATTGGTTTATTTACCAGCCCTTATATTGCTATCGCGCTGCTGTGCGTAGGCGGCTTTGCCCACCAGGCGCTGTCTGGTGCGTTGATTACCCTCTCTTCCGATGTGTTTGGCCGTAACGAAGTTGCCACGGCGAACGGCTTAACCGGGATGGCAGCCTGGACAGCCAGCACCCTGTTTGCGCTGGTCGTCGGTGCGCTGGCCGATACATTAGGCTTTAGCCCACTGTTTGCCGCCCTGGCCGTGTTCGACTTGCTCGGTGCCGTGGTGATCTGGACAGTGTTAAAAAATAAACCCATTTCTGAACTGCAGACCGCCCCTTCCCCTTCTCAGGCTGCCCCAATACGTAGCTAATCCTGCGGGCTGGCCCGTGCCAGCCCTTTTCTTCTCTTGCCGCAAAGTGGTATAACAACTTATCTGCTCGTTACTTTGGATTGCCTCATGGACCTCACTGAATCTCGTCGACTTTATCAACAGCTGGCCAGCGAGTTAAAACGCCGCATTGAAAACGGGGTTTACCAGGTGGGAGAGAAACTGCCCGCAGAGCGCCTGATCGCTGAAGAAATGGAAGTCAGCCGCACGGTGGTGCGCGAAGCCATCATCATGCTGGAGGTTGAAGGCTACGTTGAGGTGCGTAAAGGCTCGGGCATTCACGTGATTTCCAGCCAGCAGCAAAACCGGGTCACCGAAAGCAGCAGCCAGCTAGAGTTTGCCGCCTTTGGCCCGTTTGAACTGTTGCAGGCGCGCCAGCTTATTGAAAGTAACGTTGCCGAGTTCGCGGCAACCCAGGTGACACGTCAGGATATTGTCGATTTAATGGCGATTCAGGAGAAAGCGCGACAGGAGGACCATTTCAGGGACTCTGAATGGGATATGAGGTTTCACGTTCGTATTGCTCAGTCGACGCAAAACAGCGCCCTGGCCGCGATTGTCGAGAAGATGTGGCTGCACCGTTTACACAACCCTTACTGGCTTAAGCTGCATGAGCATATCGATCAGCGCAGTATCGTAAGCTGGTGCGACGATCACGATCAGATTCTTAAAGCATTAATCCGCAAAGATCCCGCCGCCAGTAAGCTGGCAATGTGGCAACATCTCGAAAATACTAAGCAGATGTTATTTAACGCCACCGCCGACGATTTTGAGTTCAATGTTGACCGCTACATGTTCAGTGAAAATCCAGTTGTCCTTCCGGATGCAGATACGATTCAGCGTTAATTTGACTGAAAAACAGTCAGTTAATCTGCAATAGTGTCAGGACATGTAAAACTCCTTTTTACATCGAGATACAGAGGGTAAAACTCCTGTTCGTTTAGGAGTAGTTCTGTCTCCGAAGCTTGATTTTTGTTACAGTTATCATCCTTTTCTTACCTTTTGCGATAAGGGCTTATCAAATCGCTGATTTAACAATCAGTTCTGGAAGGATCCAGAAACGCTTGCTCAGACTACGCTCTCAGAATCGATAAAAAATGTCAGTCTGCGCTGAGGTCCCTGTGGGACATGTTCAACGATGATGTTCGGGAATGATTGATGGAAATTTTGCAAGCGCTGCTGCATGCCTTGTGGCAACAGGATTATGAAACGCTTTCCGATCCAACACTGGTGTGGGCAATTTACGGCGTCTTATTCATGATCCTTTTTCTGGAAAACGGCTTATTGCCTGCCGCTTTCCTGCCCGGTGACAGCCTGCTGATTCTGGTGGGCGTGCTGATTGCCAAAGGAACCATGAGTTTTCCGCTGACCATTCTGGTCCTCACCACCGGCGCCAGCCTGGGTTGCTGGGTGAGCTATATTCAGGGCCGCTGGCTGGGGAACACGCCGACGGTGCAAAACTGGCTATCACACCTTCCTGCCCGCTATCATCAGCGTGCACATAATCTGTTTCACCGTCACGGCTTATCGGCACTGCTCATTGGCCGTTTCATTGCTTTCGTGCGTACGCTGCTGCCCACAATTGCGGGCCTTTCCGGTTTAAGCAACGCCCGTTTCCAGTTTTTTAACTGGATGAGTGGCTTTCTGTGGGTCGTCATTCTCACGGTTCTGGGCTTTGCCTTAGGCAAAACGCCGATCTTCCGCCGCTACGAAGATGAACTGATGTTTTTCCTGATGATGCTGCCGCTGGTGTTGCTGGTGATTGGGCTGGTGGGCTCGCTGATTGTGCTGTGGCGTAAACGCCGCGCAAACCAGCGTGGTGAGGGCTCATGAAACCTTTACACGCTTTTCCTAAACGCTGGCTTCCCTGGTTAATTGGCGGGGCATTTGCGCTGGTAGCGGTCAGCATGATGCCCAGCCTAATGCGCCATGAAAACGTGGTGCAGATTCGCGTTTCGCACGCGGGTGCCCCGATGCCCGATGGCTTCTATCTCTATCAGCAGCTGAGCGCCCAGGGTATTCGAATCAAAAGCATCACGCCCTCAGGGGATGCGTTGATTATTCATTTTGACAACGAAGAGCAAAGCCTCGCCGCGCAGAAAGTTCTGCGTCGATTGCTGCCGGACGGGTTTATCGTCGCGCAACACGACCAGGCGGCTCACCTTTCACTTGCTTAATTCGTCGCCCTTCTTAAACGCTTAGCGCACTTTCAGGCTGTGCTAAGCGTTTCTCTGTATATCGGTGATCTTTGGACTTTTTCCACCTGATGTCTATGCTTAAACTAAGGCGGGTTGTCAGCGCACTGCGCAGGGTTCTTGCAGTGCGCTGAATTAAGTCAGGCAACAATGGAAGGTACAAAGCCGAATGAAACATACGTTACTACTGGGAATCACGCTGTTTTCTCTTTCAGGCTCCCTGATGGCGGCACAGTCGCTGTGTCAGCAAAAAGAGCAGGACATTCAGCGTGAAATCGAGATGGCTCAGAAGCACAACAATCAGCGCCGTGTGAACGGTCTGGAGCGCGCCCTTACCGAGGTGCGCGCGGGATGTACTGATAAAAAGCTTAAAGCCTCGCATCTGGAAAAAATCAACGCTCAGAAAGAGAAAGTGGCTGAGCGTGAGCGCGAACTCAAGGAAGAGCGCGACGAAGGTCATGACAAGGACAAGATTGCAAAACGCGAACGCAAGCTGGAAGAAGCACGCCAGGAGCTTAAGAAGTTACAGGCGGAGCCCTATTAATCGGATTCAATCTACTGATGTTAAAGGAGTATTTTATGTCTAAAGACACATCATCGGAATATTTGCGTGCTGAATTGAAAAACCTGGCGGATACGCTGGAAGAAGTCCTGAGCAGCGGGACTGAAAAGTCCAAAGGTGAACTGGATAAGCTCCGTCACAAAGCGCGCGTTGCGCTGGACAGCTCTCGTGAGCGTTTAGGTGAATCGGGTGAGCGCCTGGCGGCGACTACGCGCGAAGCGGCGCAGAAAGCAGATGGTTATGTGCGTGATAATCCATGGCATGGCGTGGGTATCGGTGCCGCCATCGGCGTTGCCATCGGTATGCTGATCTCGCGTCGTTAATCATGACGGATTCACAGCAGAACCACGGACCGGCCAAAGGGGTCATCAATATTGGTCAGCGTATCGTCACCACGCTGGTTGGTATGGTCGAAACACGCGTTCGTCTTGCAGTGGTAGAGCTGGAAGAAGAGAAGGCCAATATCATCCAGATGCTGTTGATGCTTGGCCTGACCATGCTCTTCACGGCTTTTGGCCTGATGAGCCTGATGGTGCTGATTATCTGGGCAGTTGATGCGCAGTATCGTTTAATGGCTATTGCCATCACCACTGGCGTGCTGTTCTTGCTGGCGTTGATCTTTGGGCTATGGACACTGCGTAAATCACGTCAGTCAACCCTGCTGCGCCACACGCGCAAGGAACTGGCTAACGATCGTGATCTGCTTGAGGATAACCGGTAATGAGCCGCCGCGAGCGTGAAGCGCGTATTGATGAACTGCTGAAACAGGTTCAGCAGCAGCGTCTGGACCTGAGTGCCGCGCGGCGTAGCTGGCTGGAGATCACCGCGCCCTACGATCGTGGCTGGTTTACGTTTTTGAGTCTGAAACGCTATCTGGCCATTGGCAGTAGTGCATTAGCTATCTATTCCATTCGCAGTCCTAATCGCCTGCTACGCTGGGCGAAACGGGGCTTTGGCCTGTGGAGTACCTGGCGCATGATTAAATCAGCCCTTCCCCCGCGTTGAATCCCCCAAAGCCAGTCCAGTGCGACTGGCTTTTTCTTTTTTCAGTTTTACTGAATAACATCGACAGTTTATATCGCTTACAACTGTCACTTCTCGCGACTATCATCTCCAGCTATCAGCCCGGCCAATTGCAACCATGCAGTTAACGGGAATATTCACCGCGGGCATCGCTGCCTTGCAAACTTTTAGCGTTGGAGTAGATGATGAAAAAATTCGAAGACAGTGGTTTGTTAGCCGCCCGTATCCTGATGACTATCCTGTTTATTACTGCAGGCTGGGGCAAAATCACCGGTTACGCTGGCACTCAGCACTATATGGAAGCCATGGGCGTGCCCGGCTTCATGCTGCCGCTGGTTATTCTGCTGGAATTTGGCGGCGGCCTGGCCATCATGTTTGGCTTCCTGACCCGTTTTACCGCGCTGTTTACCGCTGGCTTTACGATTCTGACCGCGTTTCTGTTTCACAGTAACTTCGCCGAGGGCGTGAACCAGCTGATGTTCATGAAGAACCTGTCTATCGCTGGCGGTTTCCTGGTGTTAGGTCTGGTAGGTCCGGGTGCCTACAGTATCGATCGCCTGATCAGCAAAAAACCTCAGGGTGCTCTGGCGCGCTAACTGACGCCTGACTACACCGCTTTTCTGACGCACCGGTTGCTTTCTCCCGGTGCGTTTTGCTTTTATGATCAAAATCCTTTGCCGGGCGGTTTGAAGCGATCATGCCCTCCCATCCCGCAGAGTCCCGGCCCACCTGGTGCTTAAGGTAAGCCTAATCTAGTCATGGAAATATAGCGTTCCGTCCCTCTTCTTTTTGGCAACGCTATGAAAGTATCTTATGGTCAGTGGCTTCCCCATCACGATGCACCCTTTTTTCGACGGCTTCATCTTTTGGTCGCCGTGCTGATCCTTTCGCAGATCATCAATTCCAATTTCACCGCACGTGAAGCGCTCGGCGAGCACAGCCTGGAGACGCTGATAACCTGGCTACATATTCTCTCAGGACTGTTGCTGATCGCTGCGGGCGTTATCATGCTCATCTGGATGCTGGTTCAGCGAGGTTTTCGCTGGTACTTCGCCTGGCTCACGCTGGATTTTCGGGGTATTCGAAACGATGTCGTACAGCTGACCGGCCTGAAACTCCCACAGGCACATGGCGGTGGCATAGCCGCGACGGTGCAGGGCTTGGGGGTTATCGCGTTGATCGCCGTCGCCTGTTCTGGTGGGCTATGGTTTTTATTTAACAGTACGTCGCTCGCCACGCCTGATTTGACGCGTAGGGTATTGCACTGGCATAAATTCCTGACCACCTTTGTAGAGATTTATTTTTACAGCCATGGCGCGATGGGCGTGCTTCATATCCTGCTATCCCGCTATGAAAAATAGCACAGGGCACGCATGCAGGCTGTCGCCCTCCTGATTAAACGAATCGCTTATCACTGGAAGACCCGATGCTACATAGTGAATCGCATAAAATTGAACACGCCGGATGGCTACGGGCTGCCGTATTGGGCGCGAATGATGGCATCGTTTCGACCGCCAGCCTGCTGGCCGGCGTCGTTTCTGCCAGCAGCAGTCATCACAATGTTTTGCTCGCCGGGCTGGCAGGTATTGTTGGAGGCGCAATGTCGATGGCGACGGGAGAATACGTCTCGGTGTCCTCGCAGTCAGATACTGAAAAAGCTTCTCTGCGGCAGGAGAAAGCTGAACTCGAGGCCGATTTTGCGGCTGAAACGGTGGAGCTGTCAGCCATATACAGGGCGCGTGGCCTGTCGCCCGAGCTGGCTCGTCAGGTCGCAGAACAGTTGATGGCCCATGATGCCTTAGCCGCTCATGCCAGAGATGAGCTGGGCATCACCGATTTCAGCAGTGCCAAACCCCTTCAGGCCGCTCTGTTTTCTGCGGTCAGTTTTGCCTCAGGCAGTATTTTACCCTTCGCCGTTGCCATGCTGATCACCGGCCCCTTCGCCTTGCCCGCCATTGCGGTCTCGGCGCTCCTGGCATTGACGCTTCTGGGCGCGACGGCGGCCAAAGCCGGTGATGCGCCGGTCAGGAAAAGCGTCACGCGCATTTGCTTCTGGAGCCTGCTGGCGATGACGCTGTCTGCATCAGTCGGCTATCTTTCAGGTATGGCGCTTGGCTGACGCGCTTACTGGGTAAGGATGCATCTGCCGCCCTCAGCGCGCCAGATGCTGCCCGACAATCAGCCCGAGCTGGCCTGCCAGCGTCGTGCCCGTGACAGATTCGCCGCCCGCAGACTGCCCCTGCAGAATTTCAAGTTGTCCCTGCCCACAGCCAATAACCAGCGGTGCAACTGAAACAACTTCACCCGGCTGGCTGGCTTTACGCGCATCAATAACGCGGGTTTGCCAGACGGTAAATCGCTGTGAGTCTGCCAATGTAAAAGCGCCGGGCCAGGGAAACGCCAGCGCCCGAACAAGGTTATGGATATCGCGGGCGGGCGCCTGCCAGTGAATTTGGCCATCTTCCGGCTTACGGCTGCCAAAACAGCTTGCTGCACGCTCGTCCTGAGGGGTTTCGGTAAGCTCGCCCGCCACCAGCGCATCAAGCCAGGTCGGTAGCATTTGCGCCGTGGTCGCAACCAGTCGGGTATGCAGTGCCAGGGCATTGTCCTGTGGATGAATTTCAACGGCCTTCTGCGCCAGAATCGGGCCGGCATCAGGACGTTTAATCATGCGGTGCAGGGTCACACCGGTTTGCGTCTCGCCTTTAATAATTACCCAATTGAGATGGGCACGGCCCCGATAAGCCGGCAGCAAGGCGGCATGCACGTTATAGGCCCCTTTTTTAACAGAGGAGAGGATGGCTTCGCTGAGAACCTGACGGTAAGAGAAGCAGAACAGATAATCTGCCTCAAGGCTGGCTATGCGGGCTTGCCATTCGGCGGTATTGACATCCTCGGTGATAAAAACCGGGATGTTGTGGCGCTCAGCCAGGCGGGCGACGGAGCCGTAAAACTGCGCGCCGGACGCGGGATCTGCATGGGTAAACAGGGCACTAACCGTGAATCCGGCATCCATTAACGCCTTCAGGCCGGTACAGGCCATTTCGTGATAACCAAAGAGTACCGCTTTCATTCCGCTTTCCTTCATCTTTTTTTCGCCTGATCCTGCGGGACGGGCGTGATGGACGGCTTGTTCGTTACAGGCCGTAGACAGCCCCATGATAAGGCATTCTTAGCCCGATTACGCCTCTGGCCCGTTCGCCGTATAGCGCGCATTTATGCGGGTGGGCGAAATGTTTGGCAACGCACGTGGTGCGCTGTCGAAGTTATCCATAACCGCCTATGGTTAAAGTCGGAAATATTCTTTTTATCGTTTGTACGGGAGACAAGATGGGTCAGCTAATTGATGGTGTCTGGCATGACACCTGGTATGACACGAAATCAACCGGTGGGCGCTTTAAGCGTTCGGAATCCGCATGGCGTAACTGGGTTACGCCCGACGGTAGCGCAGGACTGAGCGGCAAAGCCGGATTTACGGCGGAACGCGATCGCTATCACCTCTACGTGTCGCTTGCCTGCCCGTGGGCGCACCGCACCCTGCTGATGCGTCAGCTTAAAGGTCTGGACAGCATGATTGATGTCTCGGTGGTGCATCCGCTGATGCTGGAAAACGGCTGGACGTTTGATGACAGTTTTCCGGATGCAACTGGCGATAAACTGCACCAAAATGAATTTCTTTATCAGCTCTATCTCCATGCGGATGCCGACTACAGCGGGCGTGTCACCGTGCCCGTGTTATGGGACAAACAGCAGAACACCATCGTCAGCAATGAGTCTGCCGATATTATTCGCATGTTTAACAGCGCGTTCGATGCAGTCGGGGCGCGGGCGGGGGATTACTATCCGGCTGACCTGCGAGAGAAGATTGATGCGCTCAATGGCTGGATTTACGACACCATTAACAACGGCGTGTACAAAGCCGGTTTTGCCACCTCTCAGTCCGCTTACGATGAAGCCGTAACCGCCCTGTTCCACTCACTGTCGCGGGTAGAGCAGATCTTGGGTCAGCATCGCTATCTGGCTGGCGACAGGTTAACCGAGGCCGATTTACGCTTATGGACCACGCTGGTGCGTTTTGATCCGGTTTACGTCACCCATTTTAAATGCGATCGCCACCGTATCAGCGACTATCTGAACCTGAGCGGTTTCCTGCGCGACATTTATCAGATGCCGGGTATCGCCGACACAGTAAACCTGCCTCACATTCGTCATCACTACTACTGCAGCCATAAAACCATCAACCCGCACGGGGTGATCTCTGTCGGCCCGGCCTTTGAC
The DNA here is from genome assembly GCF_000710035.2 of Pantoea ananatis LMG 2665. Lineage (GTDB taxonomy): Bacteria > Pseudomonadota > Gammaproteobacteria > Enterobacterales > Enterobacteriaceae > Pantoea > Pantoea ananatis. The sequence continues at coordinate 444,314 of NZ_JMJJ01000006.1, forward strand.
TGGGATGCGCCGCACGGCCGCGGTTAACAACAGAACACCGCATTGAATTGGATGTGAAAAGACCTGACGTGCGCTGGCTAACAGCATACGTCAGGTCAAACAGGACTGAATGACGGTCAGAAAAACTTATAAGCGATATTTAAAATGGTGAGTAAGCCAATCGCGCTGACAAAAACGTTGTCAGCCCGGCCTTTGTATTTTGCCAGCGCAGGGACTTTGCTGATGGCATACATGGGTAACAGGCAGAGCAGCGAGGCGATAATCGGCGCGCCCATCGCCTCAATCAGGTCGAGAATATTGGGGTTAAGGTAAGCCACCAGCCAGGTCGAGCCCATAATAAAGACCATGCTCAGCGTATTCAGCTTACGGCTGGACACAGCGTCTTTATCGCCCTTATAGCGAAATTTGATAATCAATCCGTTTAACCCTTCCAGCGTGCCCAGATAGTGCCCAAAGAAGGATTTGAAAATAGCGACCAGAGCAATCACCGAGGCGCTGTATTCCAGTACCGTAGAGAAGGTGGACTTCTCACCCGACAGGGCGGAAAAGTGATTCGCCAGGTAGGAGAGCACAGGGATATTTTGAGCCTTCGCGTCCGCCATATCCTGCGGTGATAAGGTAAACAGACAGCTAAAGGCAAAGAACATCACTACCGCCACCATCAGTATGCTGGCGCGGGAGATGATCTGGCTGCACTTGTTTTCGGTATAGGTCCGGCCCATTTCCGGCTCGTATTCTTCCCGCTTTGACACCACAAAAGAAGAAACAATCGGCGAAAAATTGAATGAGAACACCATAATAGAAATGCCTAACCACACGGTAACCAGAATGCCATCGTGCCCGGTCAGGGCAATATCCCTCAGGTTGACCTGGTCGATTACAGCGGAATTCCAGTAGGGGATTAACGACAGTGAAATCAGCACCAGGCTGGCGATAAACGGAAACACCAGCCAGCTCATCACCTTTACCATCAGGTCTTTACCAAACCAGATCACAAAAGCCATCAACAGCAGCAGCAACAGCGCCACCACGCCGCGATTGAGGGCCGGCAGCAGTAGCTGATATTGCCAGAACGCCATGAAGGTATTGGTGATGGTGACGCCATAAATCCATAGCAGCGGGCAAATCGCGAAAAAGTAGAGAAAAGTAATGACCACCCCGCCCGTTTTTCCGAAATGCTCTTCTACCGTTTCGGTAATATTGCCCGATACGTTACTGCCGGACAGGCAAAGGCGAGCCAGCGCCCGATGACAGTAAAACGCGATGGGCCAGGCCAGCACCAGCATGATCAAGATAGGGATCAGCCCACCGTAACCGGCCCGAATAGGAAAGAAAAGCACGCCGGCGCCAATGGCTGTGCCAAACAGTCCGAGTGTCCATGTGGTATCGGACTTACGCCAGGTTGAGGTTTTTTCCTGGTCGAGAATATTTTCAGAATTACTCATAACTTATCCTTTATGCGTCAGCAAAACCCGTAATCTGGGAAACCCGGGACAAATCAATATTACCGCCTGAGATAATGCACACCGTTTTCCGCCCCTGAATGTAGTGGTCGACTTTGCCGCTCAGTAACGCGGCGCATGCCAGCGCGCCGGCACCTTCTGTGACCACTTTGTTTCGCTGAATCAATGCAATCATACTTTTACGAATGTCGTCTTCACTCACTAGCACCATCTCATCGACCAATTCTCTCACAATCGCGAAGGTGAGATCGCCCGGACAGGCGACATCGCAGCCGTCCGCAAGGGTGCCGGTAAGACGATGGCGCGTAATGGTATCAGCAAAAAAGGAGGCTGCCATACCGTGAACGTTTTCAGACTGCACGCCGATGACGGTAATCGTGGGATTAATGGACTTGATCGCCGTGGCAATCCCGGCAATGAGCCCGCCACCGCCTACGGGAACGATGACGTTATCGACATCAAAGAGATCCTCAAGAATTTCCAGACCGATGGTGCCCTGTCCGGCAATGATCTTCACATCATCATAAGGCGGGATAAATATGCGGCCTTCGCTGGCCACAATGTCTTCCACTTTGGTTAGCGTGTCATTAAAGTTTTCACCATAAATGACCACCTCCGCGGAGTAATCGCGCGTCGCCGCTTCTTTGGATTTTGGCGCACCCGCAGGCATGACCACTTTGCCGTCAATATGCAGCATGGCGCACGACAGTGAAACGCCCTGCGCATGGTTACCCGCTGAGCAGGCGACAACGCCCTGACGTTTTTCTTTCTCCGTCAGTGAGCTCATTTTATTGAATGCACCACGAATCTTAAAAGACCCCGTTCGCTGCATATTTTCAAATTTAAGGAATATTTCTCCGTCGCAGCGCTCGCTGAGATAGTTTGAGCGTGGCATGCCGGTTTTATAAACTTTCCCTGTTAGTCTCTCTCTGGCAGCATAAATTTCATCAAGGCTAACGGGAAGGTTTTTATTGATATTCATATCGACTCCTTTTTCAGGCAGGGTTTATTCAGCAAAATTCCCCGAAGAGAAATGCGATCGTATAAAAGCTGAAAAAAAGTAATAAACTTACCGTTTTCGCTTCGCAGCATGCTGTAACAGCATGAGCTTACGCAGTTGATTTAAAAAGAAACGGGCAGCGAGAGGATAGGAAAAGGATGGCGATAAAACAGCGTATTGTGTGGAAGAAACTGTATTACTGACAGAAGGGATAAAACATATTCTTGCAGAAGAGACGGGGTTAAAGCGATTCGTTAATAGGGGGCGAACAGTGCTCTGATACAGTGTTAGCCGGGGCGTTCGTCGTTGCGTATACCTGTGCATGATGTCATTCCTTTACGTCGCCTTTATCCGCCACGAATCTTAATCATCATAAAAAAATGGGATTGTGCTGTTTCTCACACTTCACTCTTTTCTTATGAGAACCAATGCTTTTATTTATACTGACGTTGTGCAGATCAATAAAATATCTTTTTTTCACTTAAGAATATTTCGCCGAAAAAAAAGCAGAGCGATGAAACAGCCGTTAACAGAACAAGGATAAGGGAAGACAATCACGCTATTTAAGACGGGCTTAGCCGGAAAAGGGGGAAGGTCATTATTATTCCTGAAACGCTGAAGATAACGCATCCAATAACATTTCAATGCGCGACGTTTGCCGATGAGTCGCGTTAAAAGATTAACGCCCATCTGTTCAATGGGCGTTATTTAAAAGTTACTTCGTTTCGCACGCGACGGGCCAGGGCTTCGCAGGGGAGTTGAACGGATGGTACTGGTAGCACCAGGTTTCCGACACCACCTTGTCTTGTGCTTTCAAATAGAGCTTAAGCTCTACCGGATCGCCTTCGCCGGCGACCAAATCAAACTGCGCCAGCCAGTTGCCTGAATCGTCCGGCAATTTAGACACGAGCACGTTCTCAAAAGTACCACGCGATGCAGAAAGCACGGCTTCGGGGGAAACGCCTGACGGCAGATGATTAAGCACATCGCCACGGAACTCGACGGCAAACTTACGGCTGTCATGCGGACGATCGGAACCCGGCACACCGCCCCGCCCCAGTCGTGTTGCCCCGCAACGCGCCAGAGGAGAGGGATAGGGCTCATCGGCCAGCCAGTGCAGACGATAATGGAAATGATGCTGATCGCCCGCTTTCGCTGGCGCATCCGGTACCCACATGGCGACGATATTGTCGTAGATTTCATCGTCAGTCGGGATTTCCATCAGTTGAACTGAGCCTTTGCCCCATTCCCCTCGCGGTTCCACCCACAGATCGGGACGTTTCTCGTAGTGCGCAGCGTCCAGATAGCTGTCGAAATCCCGATCTTTCTGCAGTAAACCAAAGCCGCGCGGGTTCTCATCATGAAAACTGGACGTGACCACGCGTAATGGGTTGTTCAACGGCCGCCAAATATGTTCGCCGCTGCCGGTCCACATCGCCAGACCATCGGAGTCATGCACTTCCGGGCGCCAGTCTGTCGCCGCCCCTTTAACCGTTTTTGAGAACCAGTACATGGAGGTCAGAGGCGCGATACCGAAACGCTGAATGTCCTTGCGCAGGAAAAGCGTACATTCGACATCCTGTATAACCCCTTTACCGCGCTGCAGGATAAATTTGTAGGCGCCCGTGATACTCGGCCCGTTGAGTAGCGCATAGACCGTGAGATGTTTGCTGTCGTCTTTCGGCGCTTCAAACCAGAAATCCGTAAAGTCAGGGAACTCTTCATCGACACCCGGCTGAACGGTATTCAGCGCAATACCACGCGCGGATAAACCAAACTGCCCCAGTTCGCCGATGGCGCGGAAATAAGACGCGCCCATAAAGGATATCCAGTCATTTTGTGGATTGGTTTTTAGCGTGTCCTGGCTGGCCAGCACTCTGAAACCTGAGAATACGTTACCTTTCAGCGCCGGCAACGTAACGTTTTTATCCGTCGTGGTGAAGTAGTCAATATTTTGAATAATTTCACGCGCGGCGTTATTTTCCACGACGTGCATTTTCACCGGCATACGGTGTAAACCGTTTACCATGAAAAAGGTAACAGGAAACCGTCCGGCATTTTTAAACAGCGCATAGTCCGGCTTGTAGACGGTTTTCATGTAGGCGTCATAGGTTATGTTGGATAACAATGACGGGTCGAATGAGGTGGTTTTTTCATAGGGTTTGGCTGCCAGGGCTTTGGCCTGGGCAATCAAGGTTTCAAAGTTAAATGCTTCGCTGTTACCTAACTTGAGAACGCCTGCTGCGATAGCGCCGGGAGAAATGCCTAATGCAGATAAGGCAGCAAACGCCCCGGAATAAGTCAGTAAAGTCCTTCTTGTAACCATGATCCACCTGTTTTTTTAATCTTCATTCAATGAATTCGCGCCCAATGGGGCAAAACGTAAAATAATGACGTGTGGCAAGCTGCCTTCAACTATAGACGAGAGAAACCGTTGCCTCCCAAACAGATGGCAAGCCATCATCTGACACATCGGATGAGCCTATAGTGCATTGGAAAGAAAATGGATGGGATTTGCCTGAGAAACAAAGCCTCTGGCAACGCGGCCCATTTTTCTTGCCAGATCAGGAGAGTGAATCGCGTTTCCTCTCAGGGTCGCCAGCGCGGAAGCGCCCTGACCGGCTAACGCCACATTGTTTTACGACGGTATCGGGCAACGCCCTTCATCGCGCTGGCCAGCCCGCGTCAGCAAGGAGCCGTGGCCTGCTGCCGATATCCCCGCATCTGGTGGCGGCAGCGACGCCTGCTTTGCCGCGCCATAAAGCAAAAACCCCGCTTGCGCGGGGTTTGCATTAAGAAGTCGAAACTGACCGATAAGCCGGGTTCTGTCGTGGACAGTCATTCATCTAGGCCAGCAATCGCTCACTGGCTCAAGCAGCCTACCCGGGTTCAGTACGGGCCGTACCATGTGAACCCCTATTTGGCCTTGCTCCGGGTGGAGTTTACCGTGCCACGGACTGTTACCAGCCGCGCGGTGCGCTCTTACCGCACCCTTTCACCCTTACCTGATCCCATTACTGGGCCATCGGCGGTTTGCTCTCTGTTGCACTGGTCGTGGGTTTCCCCCCCAGGCGTTACCTGGCACCCTGCCCTATGGAGCCCGGACTTTCCTCCCCTCCGCCCGTCTCCTTCAGAGAAGGACGACGACGAAGCGGCGACTGTCTGGTCAGCTTCGGCGCGCATTATAGAGGGTTTAGCCCGCGCTGTCACGCCCGGCGCGCAGGCAACTCAACAGGCTCAGGCCTGCTGCTCAAGCGCATGTTTATAGAGCGCATTCTTTTTCACACCGTGTATCTCAGCCGTGAGCGCCGCCGCCTTTTTCAACGGCAGTTCCTGCTGCAACAACGCCAGCGTGCGCAGTGCATCTGCGGGTAATGCCTCTTCGTCAGGATGATGGCCTTCAACGATGAGCACCATCTCACCTTTACGGCGATTTTCATCCTCTTTCACCCAGGCCAGGAGTTCCCCCACCGGTGCGCCATTCAGGTTTTCCCAGGTTTTGGTTAATTCGCGCGCCAGCACGACGTAACGGCCAGCCCCCAGCTCCGTGACCATATCCTGCAGGCTGTCCAGCAAACGGTGCGTGGATTCGTAAAAAATTAAGGTACGCGGCTCCTCGGCCAGCGCCCGAAGCGCATCACACCGCGCCTTTGTTTTGGCGGGTAGAAATCCTTCGTAACAGAAACGATCAGACGGCAATCCCGCTGCGCTTAATGCTGTTATCGCTGCGCAGGCACCCGGTAAAGGAACGATGCGAATACCGGCCTCACGGCAGCGGCGAACCAGGTGATAACCCGGATCGTTGATCAATGGCGTGCCAGCATCAGAAACCAGAGCTATGCTTTCTCCCTGTTGCAGCCTGGTTAGCAGGATTTCTGCTTTCTGCTGTTCGTTGTGGTCATGAAGTGCGAAGAGTCGCGCATTGATGGCGAAATGTTGTAGCAACAGTCCGGTATGACGTGTATCTTCCGCTGCGACCAGATCGACGCTGGAAAGTACCGCTAGCGCCCGCTGGGTAATGTCAGCCAAATTACCTATTGGGGTTGGCACGATGTAGAGCGTGCTGGCGGAAATGTCTGCCCGATCGAGTTGTTTCATTGTTTCATCCGAATTGCCGATTTAATATTGAGCATCTTGAAAAAAACATCACTGGATACAGTATGCTTCCTTCAAAAATCGTTCGTCATAAAGCAGGACGCTTTGTGCCTGTCCTTCTTGCTGGTCTGATTTTAGCCGCGTGTAGTGGCCAGGGCCCGAAAAGCCAGTCCGTAGACATCCAGGCACCCGTTACTAATAATTCCGCCTACTATCTGCAGCAGGTGCAGCAAAGCAGCGATGATAGCAAGACCGACTGGCAATTACTCGCAATCCGCGCCCTGTTGAAAGAAGGAAAATATCCGCAGGCTGCTCAGGCGATCGGCGAACTGCCTAATCAGCTTTCTGATAAACAGCAGCAAGAATTACTGCTGCTGAAAGCCCAGTCTCTGGTTGCTCAGCAAAAGATTGCCGATGCTCAACCAATATTGAGTCAGGTGAAAACCAGCGAGCTGTCTCAGGATCAGCTGGCGCGCTACTACGGTTTACAGATTGCCAGCGCACAGGGTAAAACTTCGCTGGCCCTGCTCCGCGCCTATATTGCTCAGGAGCCGTTGCTGAAAGGCGATGAACGCCAGCAGAATATCGATGCCACCTGGCAGGCGCTGACCCAGCTGTCGCAGCAGGATATGAATTCGCTGGTGATCAATGCCGATGAAAACATTCTGCAGGGCTGGCTGGATCTGCTCACGGCGTGGCATGCCAATGCGCAGGATGCCAACATGCTGAAGTCAGCCATTAAAGACTGGCAGACGCGCTATCCCGATAACCCTGCTGCAAAAACCTTACCGACCCAGCTGAGCCAGGTGCAGAACTTTACCAAAGCGTCCACCAGCACTATCGCGCTGCTGCTGCCGCTGAACGGTCAGGCGCAGATGTTCGCCAGCGCTATCCAGAAAGGCTTTAACGACGCGAAGAACGGCACCCTCGCTACCGCGCCTCAGGCGACGCCGGGCAGCGCCCAGGATCCTATCGCGATAAATCAGCAGCAGCCTGCGGATGCGAATGCGGTCGTCAGCCCGTCAGCTAACCCGGCGGCTGCGCAGCAGAGCGGCACGGCGCAGCAACCGGCAACGACGCAACAGCAGCCTCAGCAACAGCCGGCCGCCGAACCCGCCAGCAATGCGCAGGTGAAGGTTTACGACACCAGCAGTCAGCCCATCGCGCAGGTGATGCAGCAGGCCCAACAGGATGGTGCCACGCTCGTTGTTGGACCGCTGTTGAAAAACAACGTTGAAACGGTCGCGAACAGCCAGACACCGCTGAATGTCCTGGCGCTGAACGAGCCAGAGCAAATCCAGAACCATCCGAATATGTGCTATTTTGCGCTGTCGCCTGAAGATGAAGCGCGCGATGCGGCGCATCATATCTGGGACCAGGGCAAACGCCAGCCGCTGCTGTTAGTACCTCGCAACGGCCTGGGCGATCGCGTAACGGCGGCCTTTACGAAAGAGTGGCAGTCACTGGGCGGCGGCACCGTGCTCCAGCAGCGCTTTGGTTCTGTTTCAGAACTCAAGCAGGGCATCAATAGCGGTGCAGGCATCAGCATGAGCGGTACGCCCGTGGTTATGCCCTCGTCTTCTCAGCCGCAAAGCGTTTCCGTTGCGGGCCTGAACATTCCGGCACCGCAAACCAGCGCACCGGCCGCCAGCAGTGGCGGAGCCATTGATGCCGCTTATATCGTCTCGACTCAGGATGAACTGCAACTGATCAAACCGATGATCAGCATGCGCACCGGTAGCCGCAGCAACGTTGCGCTCTACGCCAGTTCGCGCAGCGCGCAGGCGGGCGCAGGGCCGGATTTCCGTCTGGAAATGGAAGGGCTGCAGTTCAGCGATATCCCCCTGCTTTCCGGCGCAAATCCGGCGTTGATGCAGCAGGCCGCGAAGTCGTTCAATAACGATTACTCGCTGGTGCGTCTGTACGCGATGGGGATTGATGCGTGGACGCTGGCTAACCACTTTAACCAGATGCGTCAGGTGCCGGGCTTCTCGCTCGACGGCAATACCGGCAAGCTGAGCGCCACCGCTGATTGTGTGATCAACAGGAAGTTGACATGGAACCAGTATCGCCAGGGCAACATCGTACCGGCCAGCTAAACCGCCGTCGTACGGGTGCCGAGCACGAACAACTCGCCCGCCGCTATCTTGAGCGGGCGGGGTTAACATGGGTCGCCAGCAATGTTTATTATCGCGCAGGGGAACTAGACCTGATAATGCGAGACAACCAGTGTTGGGTGTTCGTCGAAGTGCGTTACCGGCGTAACGCACGCTTCGGCGGCAGTCTGGCCAGTATTACCCGACAGAAACAACACAAGCTGCTGCGTGCCGCCTCTCTGTGGCTGGCGCAACGCGGCGGCAGTTTTGAAACAGTGAATTGCCGTTTCGACATCATTGCCATTACCGGCACGGCGCTTGAATGGTTGCCGAATGCCTTTAATGCAGACGTTTAGAACCAGGTGGTCGTGTGCAGGAAAGAATTAAAGCGTGTTTTACCGAAAGTATTCAAACTCAAATCGCTGCTGCAGAGGCGTTACCCGATGCCATTTCGCGTGCAGCAATGACAATGGTGCAGTCACTTCTCAACGGTAACAAAATACTGAGCTGTGGTAATGGTGCGTCATCCGCCAATGCTCAGCACTTTGCCGCCAGCATGATCAACCGCTTTGAAACCGAACGCCCCAGCCTGCCCGCGCTGGCCTTAAGTGCGGACAACGTCATGCTGACGGCGATCAGTAACGATCGTCTGCATGACGAGATTTACGCTAAGCAGGTGCGTGCACTGGGACAAACCGGTGACGTTCTGCTGGCAATCTCTACACGCGGGAATACACGGGACATCGTGAAGGCCGTCGAAGCCGCCGTCACGCGCGATATGACTATCGTTGCGCTTACCGGTTATGATGGGGGCGAATTAGCCGGATTGCTGGGACCGCAGGATGTGGAAATTCGTATTCCTTCACATCGTAGTGCTCGCATTCAGGAGATGCATATGTTAACACTCAACTGTTTGTGCGATCTGATTGATAACACCTTGTTTCCCCACCAGGAATGACGGAAGGAGCACCAATGAAAGCATTGAACGCTATAGCCATTGTTTTAACCGCCATGCTGCTGCAGGGCTGTGTCGCGGTGGTTGCCGGTAGCGCCGCTGTGGCGACCAAAACCGCCACCGATCCCCGCTCTGTCGGAACGCAGGTCGATGACGGCACGCTGGAATTACGCGTCAGCAACGCGCTGGCAAAAGATCAGCAAATCAAAACCGATGCTCGCGTCATTGCTACCGCCTATCAGGGTAAAGTCCTGCTAACCGGTCAGGCCCCGAGTCAGGAGATTGCCAACCGCGCGAAACAGATCACCATGGGCGTTGATGGCGCAACCGAAGTCTATAACGAGATTCGGATTGGGCCGAAAGTCAGCCTTGGCACCTCGTCGTCTGATACCTGGATTACCACCAAGATTCGCTCGCAGCTGTTGGGCAGCGATCAGGTGAAATCATCAAGCGTCAAAGTCACCACGGAAAACGGTGAAGTGTTCCTGCTGGGCCTGGTGACGCCAGAAGAAGCCAAAGCCGCCGCGGACATTGCCAGCCGGGTCAGCGGCGTGAAACACGTCACCACCGCGTTTACCATGGTGAAGTAATGCTGAGTTAACCCCAGGACAGCTGTCCGGGTTGTTACTGGCGCAGACAGAAAAGCCGCACCCTGTTGGGTTGCGGCTTTTTTATTGCGGGTTTAGCCGTGACCGGGTCAGAGCCAACAAACGTTTTCCGGCTTGCCGCCCAGCATTATCGCGCCGCCCGAGGTTGTCTCCGCTGGCGGCGGCGTAACGAGAGAAGGCCTCAGACCGGAATATCGATCACCAGTGCGCGGGTCGGGGTTTTCGCTGACAGCCACAGCTGTTGCTCTTCCTGCAAAAATGCGCCATCGCCACAGCCCAGCTGTTCCTGATGAGCGCCCCCGGCCGAGGCCTCAAACGCGCCATGGATAGATTGCAGATAGGCGCGCGCGCCCTGAAGCGGCACCAGATGCTGCTCGCCTGCCGCCAGCTCAACCTGATGAATCCAGACCTGCTGACGCAACTGCAGGCTGCTGTCGCCGCCATCCGGTGAGGCCAGCAGTTGCGAACGCATGCCGCCCGACAACGTCATTTTCTGCATACGGGGATTTTCACGTTCCGGGCAGGCCGCCAGCCAGAGCTGCATACGGGTTAACGGGCGATCTTTACTCGGATTAAGTTCGCTGTAGCTCACGCCAGGCTGAGCGGAGAGCAGCAACGCCTCACCTTCACGCACGCTGATGTGATTACCCTCGCTGTCCCGGTATTCCGCCTCACCCTGTAAAACGATATTCAGCACATCCACCTGAGGATAGGTGCGCGGCTGAAACGCCGCGCCAGGTGCCAGGACTTCCTGATTCAAAACGCGTAAGGAGGCATAACCCATTAATTTGGGATCGAAATAGTGGCCAAAAGAAAAGCTGTAGCGCGCCTGTAACCAACCGTAATCGGCCTGACCACAAGCGGATGCACTGCGTGTCGTAATCATTATGTACCTCCAGCATCCGTCGGCAAGAATCGACGACGGGAAATATGCCTTTATGGTAAAAGTCTGGACGCCGGATTGTTAGCCAGTTAATCTGCCGTGCATATTCAAATTTCCTGACAGAGAACCGGGATGGCCAAAGACCGTGCGTTAACCCTTGAAGCTTTACGTGTGATGGATGCTATCGATCGCCGCGGCAGCTTTGCCGCCGCCGCCGATGAACTGGGCCGCGTGCCCTCAGCGCTTAGCTACACCATGCAGAAACTGGAAGAAGAGCTGGATGTGGTGCTGTTTGACCGTTCGGGCCATCGAACGAAGTTCACCAATGTCGGAAGAATGTTACTGGAGCGCGGTCGGGTGTTGCTGGAGGCCGCCGACAAGCTCACGACCGATGCCGAGGCGCTGGCACGCGGCTGGGAAACCCAGCTGACTATCGTGACGGAAGCGTTAGTGCCCACCGACGCGCTGTTTCCGTTGGTCACGAAGCTGGCTGACAAAGCCAATACCCAGATCGCCATCATCACAGAAGTACTGGCTGGCGCCTGGGAGAGACTGGAACAGGGGCGGGCTGATATTGTCATTGCACCGGATATGCATTTTCGCGCCTCGACCGAAATAAACACCCGCAAACTTTACAGCATCATCAGCGTTTACGTTGCCAGCCCTGACCATCCAATACACAACGAACCCGAGCCGCTTTCAGAAGTCACCCGGGTAAAATATCGCGGCATTGCCGTGGCAGATACGGCCCGCGAACGTCCGGTTCTGACCGTGCAACTGCTGGACAAGCAACAGCGCCTGACCGTCAGTACGATGGATGACAAACGTCGCGCGCTCCTGGCCGGTTTAGGGGTCGCCACCATGCCTTATAACATGGTGGAGCAGGACATTGCAGAGGGCCGCTTGCGGGTGGTCAGCCCGGAGTATTCGCGTGAGGTCGATATCATCATGGCCTGGCGGCGTGACAGCATGGGTGAGGCAAAAGCCTGGTGCCTGCGCGAAATTCCTCGCCTGCTGGCCCGGAAAAACTCACCGACGCCGGGCGCCCATTCCTGAAGATTACAGCCGGCTCAGACAGTCCAGCGCGACGCTTTTAAAGCAGGCAAAGTCACTGCTGTCGCGCAATCGCGTCATCGCCCGCTCGCGCATAAAGGTCACGAACAGGTCATAGATAGCCATCGCTTCCTCATACTCGTTTTTGCTGATTGCCAGCAGGAAAATCACGTAAGCCGTGTCCTCGCCCCAGGGGATACCCTGCGGGGCCAGCACGGTGTACACCACCGTTTTTTTCGCCATCAGCCCCAGCGAATGCGGAAGCGCAATCCCTTCGCCCAGCATAGTGCTGACAATGGCTTCACGCTCCTCAACGGAAGCATAAAACGCATTATCCACCACGCCTTCTGCCTCCAGCCGATCGCATAACAGCCGAAACAGCGCAGACTGACTCATCGGCCGATCGATGATGCAGAAATGGCGGGCATCAAAAAATTTCTCCAACATATAGGGCCGGGTGCGGTCCACCAGCACCAGCTTGCCTATCTGCTCCCGTTGAAATTCCGTCGGGAAAGGTGCGACCACGACAACCGGTTTCTCTTTTTCACTCAGCCGCGTGGTGGAAATCACAAAATCTTCTTCGATGCGTTGGCGGGCCTCATATTCACGCTGCGACAGGCACTGCGTCACCTGCAACTGGGGATAGTTGCGCATTAACATGGCTTCGATCATGCGGAGCGTCGACGTACCGCTGTCGCACACCAGCAGTACCTGAGGGCGACGCTGGTAACCCACGTTATAATGGCGCTCCAGCCCGACGCCGATATGAAGCACCAGAAAGCCAATTTCATTTTCGCTAATCGTATAGGGCGAATATTTTCCCCAACTGGACACCGCCGCCAGCGTCACATCATAGGCCATTGGATAGTGCTGCTTGATGTTGCTTAATAACGGGTTAGGAATATGGATCTGATAACGCACGCGCGTGATCATCGTTTTAATATGGGTAAGCAGATCGGCACGGAGTTGAGGATCGTTCTGCAGATCGTAATAGTAGTGAGTGTTAATAAAGCTGAGCAGGTAGTTAACCAGCGCCTCCGCATCGTCAGCATTAATGGCGCTGGGGGCAACGTCCTGAATGCGTCGGGCGGCGATATTCACCCGCAGCCAGCTCTCTTCCGCCGGAGAAACCGGTTTAACGGTAAGCGGCCGCAGCGCATGGATCAGCGTCTGCGCAGACTCGCGCACGTCCTCCCCGATCTCTTCCACCTGCGGATCGCTCAGCGGATAGCCTTCATTGATGCGACGTAGCGCCACCGCGCAGTAAAAACGCAAATAGCGTTCGCCTTCATCACTGAGGCGGATATTGTGCTGGGCAAGGCCGTTTTGCAGCAGCGGCTGAAGAGTTTCCAGCAGGCCGCTTTCCAGCGATTCGGGCACGATCAGCGGGCTGTCAGGCTGCTCCTGATCGATCTCAAACAGCAGATCGGTTAAGCAGGTGCGGATCGCCACTTCACTGCCAAACAGCTTCATGCCGTGATGGGGTTTGCTTTCGATACTCAACTGATAACGGCCGAGCCATTCGCGCACGTCGGCCATGTCATTCTGCAGCGTGGCACGGCTGACAAACCACTCCTCTGCCAGGGTTTCCAGCTTCAGGGAATAGGCGGCGGTGAGGAAACGCACCAGCAGGTAGCGGATTCGGTCGTGTGAGGTGCGCGGCACCCGCAGAGGCGCACGCGTCTGCTGCTGCAGCACGTTAAAGCGCAGCGCATCAATAATTTTAAGCTGGTAGCCCGCACCGCGATTCAGGACAAACTGCGCGCCGTGCTGCTGCAGCATGGCGTTGAGCGCGGTAATATCCGTGCGTACGGTGCGCGTGGACACCGCAAACCGCCGTGCCAGTTCGTCCTGGGGGAGCGTTTCGTCTTTCAATGCGTCGAACAGTTGCGCAAGGCGCTGATTCGGGAATCTCACGTCGGGTTACCTGCTTCAGCGGTTAACAAGAACAAAGTAAACGTCAGACTGCCGGAAAACAGGCGGCAGGTCTATTATGCCCTGCGCGCCCGTAATCTGTCCTTGAAGTGGCGCACAGGCCTGGGCTCAGTCCAGCAGACTTTTACAGATGGCCAGCAGTTGGCGCACGTCTTCCACGCGGGTTTCGCCACTGGCTTTGTCGATGATCGAACTGTAAATGTGGGGAATGATCTTGCTCACGCCAGCGTCCAGCGCAATACGCAGGATCGGCCCAACGTTTTGCAGATCGATCCCGCCGGTCGGCTCCAGCCAGAAATCCTGTTTCGCACAGGCTTCGGCCACCGCGCGGTACTCGTCCACCGTATCCAGACCGCCCATTGGAAAATACTTCACGGAACTGCCGCCCATGTCCTTCAGTAACGCAATCGCGGTATCAATGGGCACAATTCCGTCGCTGCTCTGTGAACTGAGGGGACCGGTGGAAATTTTCACCTTGCCCGGCGTGCCGGTTGGTGAAATCAGCCCGTTGACTACCGTTTGTGACTGACCGAGCAGCGCACGGCTGGTGCCGACGCCGGTAAACACCTGATTAACATGTTGCGGCTGTAGCACGGCGGCCAGTTCGCTGACCATTCGCGACTGCCGGGGATCGCCCGCGCCCAGGCCGATGGACAGCGCGTTATCAATCAGCGCGGCGTACTCGCGCATATCCGCAATAGCGGCCTCGTTGCTGGGGTAGTTTTTTGATAACACGCCGACCAGTACGTGGCCTTCTGCGGCCTGCCAGATGGCTCGCGCGTTCTCTTTTGAACCCGCCAGCACGTTAAGACACAGGCGATCCTGATAAAAATTGGGGGTTAGCGTCATGCTATTTTTCTCCTGTTAACAGCGCCTGAATGCGGGTGAAAATAATCTGCAGCTGCTCAGCGCTGACGCTGCGCACGTCGGCTTCAATAACGCCCTCATTGGCTTTGTAGCCACGGAAGTAAATGGCGATATCACCGTTTTTTAGCGCCTGCACCAGATCGCCGGTCTGATGCCCGATTGTGGTCTCATCGAATTTGATCTCTGCCCGGGCAATGTCGCGCCCGGCGGCATCCCATACAACGCGCGCACTGACGCCATCCAGACCGTTAAGGTTGTTGATGAAAGGCGTCATTTTTTCCACCATCTGGGCGCCGGTGGTTTTCGGCAGGGTCAGGTAGGATTCAATGGCCTGGGTCAGTCCCAGAATCCCCTCTTTGCCCACTTTCATGGTGCGGCCAATGCCGTTGCTCTGGCGCTTCACCCACTCGACAAGCTGATGTTTCCCGATAACCAGGCCGCTGGTGGGGCCTTCAATGGCTTTGGCCCCGCTGTAAATAACCAGATCGGCACCCGCCTGGTAATAGCACTGCAGATCTTCCTCAGCGGCGGCATCCACGATAAGCGGCACGCCATGCTTACGTGCCACCTCGGCGGCCTGCGCCACGCTCAGGTGGCTCTTTTGTACACAGTGATGGGACTTCACATAGAGAATGGCCGCCGTCTGGGCGGTGACTGCAGCGGAAAGCTGCTGTGGCGAGCACTCGTTACTGTAACCCGCCTCAACCGTCCGACCGCCGCCCAGCGCAATCATGCTGCCAACGGGCGCGCCGTAATTCACGTTATGCCCTTTTGGCACCACGATGTCGTGCGGCACGGTCAGCGGTGCGCTATGTAAATTATCCAGCAGCCAGTCGTCATCTTTCACAATGACGGCAGCCACGCTTTGGGCGATGCCCGCAGAAGCACAGGACACCACCAGCGCATTTTCCACCTGCAGCAAATTAGCGATGTAAGCCCCGGTCTTATCAACCAGGTCCTTCACTTCAAAATAGTGCTCCAGGCCGTATTTAACCGTATCAACCACGTCGCTGGCCGGTGTAGACACGCCAAGAATGGTCATGCGGCCAGAGGCATTAATGACCTGCTTCAGGCCATATTTCTCATACAGTGAAGACATTGTGTTTTTTCCCTTCTTCAGTCATCCAGCACTCACCGGCGACGATAGCCGCCAGAGGAATCAATTGGCGATCGCCCTGCTCCGCCAGCCCTTCCGCATCCACAAACGACACGGATTCGTGCGCCACGGTAAACAGGGTAAAGTCGGCATCAAGTCCGGGCTCAATAGCACCTTTGCTGCGTAATCTCAGCCCGCTGGCCGCCTGATGCGTTACGCAGGCAATAATCTGTGGCAGCGTCATGCCTACATTGAAAAATTTCGACATCACGTGCGCCAGGGTATAAACCGGTCCGTTCAGACGATTGCGGCAGTAGATGTCTGAACTGATGGTGTCAGGCAGAATGCCTTGGGCAATCGCCGCGCGCGCCACCTCAAAGCTGAAGCTGGCACTGCCGTGGCCAACATCAAGCCGCAAGCCCCTTGCCAGTGCCTGTTTTACCGCTGCACGCAGTTGCCCTTCGGGCGTCAGGATGCGGTTTGGCTTGCCGTTGTAGCAGTGGGTGATGATGTCGCCGGAGGTCAGCAACGCGGCGATTTCATCGAGGTTGGGGGGATTGTTACCAATATGCACCATCAGGGGCAGGTTGCCATTTTCCTGCTGAATCGCCTTCGCCAGCACCAGCGGCCGAATGCCGTTTTCGCCCACCACGCTGCTGCTCATCCGGGCTTTAAGCCCGACGATAAAATCGGGATGACGTCTTACCGCATCGGCAATCGCCGGGCGATCAATCTGGGTCATGTCCGCCAGTTCATTTTGGGTAACGATGCCGGTGCGGGCGATATTCAGCAGCGCAAAAACCTGGGTGGTGACCGCTTGCGTGCGCTGTCTGAAATCATCAATGTCGTCTGCACCTGTACTGCCTGCATCGACAACACAGGTGACGCCGCTTTCCACGCCAATCCGGTCGGGATGATCGTGATAGATGGGCGATTTTTCATAGCAGTGTACGTGGGAGTCGATCCAGCCCGCACTGAGATAGCAATCCACCGCCAGGGTTTGTTCCACTTTTGCCCTGCCGGTTACCTCACCCACGGCGGCTATTTTTCCGTCGAGTATGGCGATATCGATCAGACGTTCATCCGGCAGTCGCGCCCGACGCAGAATCAGATCGTACATAGGAATCTCCTTTGACTGCCCCGATCGGCCTTCACCAATCGGGCATTAACGCGATCAGATCGCGACCGGAAAAATCGCGCCGAGGATCATGGCACCGAGGATCGCCCCGCCGGTGATCGGTTTGTTCCACAGATAGAACACCAGCGCACCCAACAGCGAACCGAGACCGATAGGAATGGAGGCGCCCATGGCGGCCAGGATAATCAATGGCCCCAGGAAGCGTCCTGATGCATTGCCCGCGCCCATCATCACGTCCGCACCATAGGTGCTGTTGCTTTGATTAATGGTGAACTTACGCGCCAGAATGATGACGTAGCCTATCGCCACACCGATAACCAGACCGGTGACCAGCGAAGCCGCAAAATTCGCCACCGGGAAGACAAAACCGGCGCCCAGCAGCAGCGCGGGCACGCCCAACCCGACGCCGGTCTGGATGGCACCACCGATATCCAGAATCCCGACCAGCGATCCTTCAATGATGCGGGCGAACAGAAAGCTGGCACCGAAAGCGGCCACCGCGCCGTAAACGCCGGTATCGATGCCCGCCCGTAACATCGAGACGAAGGCCACTTCGTTAAAAGCGCCGATACCGTACAGGTAGTACATATGGGTCCCGGCAAACACGCCGGAGGAGAGCAGACCGACAAAAATCGGGAATGACCAGTCGGCATACCAGAAACCTTTGTTTGATTCTTCCATTGCAGACGCTCCGTTATTTGCCGCTCAGGCTGTTATGAATACTGTCGAGCCAGCCAGGAATGCCGAGCTGGAAGGATTGCAGCATCTTCATATCGAAACCGCGGAAGAAGGCGCTGAGAACAAACAGGGCGACGATGGCGGTCATCATGATTTTGGTCACTTTGTTCCAGCCGCTCTCTTCAACCCCTTTACCAATCAAAATGCCCAGCACCAGGCCCGGTACGGCATTGCCCATAATCAGCTGTGCCAGACCGCCGAAGATGGTGGCCCAAAAGCCCGATTTCTTACCGGCGTCAATTGCCGCCAGCCAGAAGATCACCGGCATGACCGTGTTCACCAGCAAATTAGCGGCCGGTACCAGCACCTTTACCGCCGTGACCTGCAGAGCCGCCGGAACAGCAGAGGCGGTCGAGTTGAGAAAAGCCACCACCACCATGCCGATGATGCCGCAGGCGATAGCCATCTTTTTCGGGTCGTGTAGCGTCTCTGCCACATTGCGGTTTTTGATCATGATCGCCGCCGCGCCCCAGTTGGGGATGATGCGATGATCCACGTCCTGCGTGAACGCACCCGCCGCCACGGAGGAGGCCCAGGCGTTAAAGAAGAATCCCAACCCAAAAGAGAAGTGAGAGGCAGGATCGCCTTCACAGGAGTTAAGTTCACCCAGTGTGCGAAAGGCGCCCATACCTTGTGTCGTCGGGGCATGGAACATGCGGGCGGCACCGGCGCCCACACCGACGCCCACGAGGCCGCCGATAATTAACGACTTGAGCAAAATGATGAGAAACATCCTCTTTCCTTATATGTGTTGTTTGAGGCTGACTTACACGCGGGTGAACTCGACCTTATCGCCGTCCAGGCAGGTCACGTTAATGGTGACCTCCAGGTCGACGCTGAAGAGCCTGCGCTCGCGTGCCAGGAAAAAGAAAAGGAATTTTTCGGTTGTGACGCGTTCCCGCGCGCGCACCACCTTTACGTCCTGCGGTTCAATGCGCAGCAGAATCTTATTGGCGTTGCGCAGGACTTCGTGCTGTACACGACTCAGCGCATCTGCGAAGGCTTTCGCCTTGGTGTCGCCCTTACCGCTTACGGCAACCGAGGTTGTAAAGGTCTCTTTCATTCCTTATCCACCGTGTTTTTTGTTCCAGGCCTGAACCAGACGTTCACCCAGCTCTTCTTTGTCCATAAAGCCGAAGCCCAGCACGTTCGCGCCTTCATTAATGGCGGTTACGCCTTCATCCACAGAGCGCATACCATGTTTGGCCTTATAGCCGTATTTGTTTTGCGCCGTAATCGCGCCTGCCCCTCCGCTGCCGCAAAAGGAGATACCGAAATCGGCATTCTCTGCTTTCATGACGTCGCCCAGCTTCATGTCTGCCGCGACGCCCGGCACCACAACGGCACGGCCACCGGCTTTTTCTACGCCAGCCGCCACTTTTTGTCCTTTACCTAAACGATCGCCGATCACTACGGTTACCATATGTCTGTTCCTCTCAGGGTTGGAAAATTAGTCGTTCTTCGCCACTTCAAAGTGGACAGAAAGCAGCCAGGCTTCTTCTGGTGGCAAATTGCCAAACAGGTCCACCACCTGCTGTGCCAGCGCCATCGACTCTTTGGAAATTTCGTCAAACAGCTCAGCCTCAACCTCTGGCAGACTCTCGCCGGTGACGGATCGCAATGCCATTGCCCGCACGTGCGAAGCCAGCATTTGTATCTGCACGGCATTCGGCTGGATGGCCCGCTCGGCAAAAAGCACCTCAATCTGCGCCATCACGCGATCCGTCAGGGCCTGAATCCTTTGCTGTTCGTCTTGTGACGCATTCATCGCTACCGCTCCCTTACCCGTACTCATCGTCTGCTTCCCATTTCGCGCTTAGCGTGATCTCAAACTAACCAGAGGCGGCAGCGCTGTGGAGAACGACTTTTTCCGTTTCGAAGTGGAAATCCGGCCCTTGTGAGTGATCCGGAACGCAAACTTGCGCGTTCGCTTAGGGGAAGAATTATTTTTAACAGATTAAACAGTGAGTTAAAAAAGGGATATCACACAGGAAAGGCGGCAGATGAGGAATAAACAGAAAACCGGGTTGCTGGTCAGCCGTCACAAAACTGGCAAACAGCAACCCTGAGGGCAAGGTAACAGAGAAACTTATGACTCAGCGTCAGTGGGCTGACGTAATGGCGTAACGCGGTTTTTGTCGTCAACGGGCTGGAGGCGATGCGTTTTACGTCGGCTAATGGCGGCCACGATCAGGGCAAAACGCGCTTCATTCAGCTTGTAGCAGAAGCCCATGATCAACGCCGCCGCAATCGCCAGCGAACAGGGCCAGATAAAGATCAGCTGCCTTAAACCTGCCAGCGTGCCATCGCTTTGTACGGCATTGGGCACGTAGCCTATTTGCGTCAGCATCAGACCGGGCAAAAATCCTGCCAGCGCGGCGGATATCTTGCGAAAGAAGGTGTAGCCCGTGTAACAGGCACCTTCTGCCCGAATGCCGGTTTTCCACTCCCCGTACTCTACGGTATCCGGCACCAGCGCCCAGTTAAGGCTATTAACGAATGCCGTACCGAAAAACGCCACGCAGGAGAACATGACGAACAGCAGAGAGCTGCTTCCCCAGAGAAAGTTACCCAGATCGCCCAAGGCCCAGAGGATGAGTCCCCCCAGATAAACCTGTTTCTTACCAAACTGTTTTACCGCTGTGGGCACCAGCAGTACGCCCACCAGAATACAGCCCATGCTGAAGAAGCCCATCCAGGAGAGCAAATGAACATCGTTCAGCACGTACTGCGTGTAGTAGACCTGAATGGCCAGCTTGATATTAAACGCCGCCAGGGTACAGAGGTTCGCGAGGCACAGAACCAGCAACGGCGGATTGTGAAAGATGGCGCGGAAGGCCGTTGCCACACCGGGTTTATGATGCGTCGGGGTGAGCTCAACATAGCGCTCTTTAACCCCGCTGTAACAGAACCACATGCACAGCAGCCCGGCGACCACAAAGACGGCGGCGGCAACCTGATAGCCCAGCGCACTTTTGCCAACAAACAGCGACTGAATGGGCATAAAGCACACGGTGCAAACCAGTAATCCCACCGTTGCCCCGCCCTGCCGCCAGGCGGCGAGGTGGGCGCGTTCGTGGGGATTTTTGGTTATGGCTGGCACCATTGCGCCATAGGAACAGTTCATCAGGCTGTAAAACAGACCAAACGTCATAAACAGGGCGGTCGCGATCGTTGTCTTTATCGTCAGGCTAAAGTCGTTAGCAACAAACTGTGCCGCAGCCACCAGCGCTACCGGCAGCGAGAAATAGAGAATAAAAGGTCTGAATTTTCCTCTCGTGCCAATATGGCGGCGTGAATCCAGCACAATGCCGGTGAACATATCGGTTAGGGCGGTAAAGAATTTCGCCACCAGGAAAATCACCCCGCCGTACCAGGCTGGCATGCCCAGCTCATCGGTGTAGAACTTGAGTAAATAAAGCGTCCCGATAGTCAGCATCAGGTTGGAGCCAAAATCACCGACGCCGTAAGCCACCTTCTCACGCAGCGGGAGTTTCAGCGTTAATGGATCGGAGCCTGTCTTCATAAGTGATCCTTTTAGCGCCGCGACCGGCGCAGTCACAAAGCCAAATTAGCGCTGACGCTTACGTGCATCGATCTCCTCAATGATACGGACATACATCTTCTCATTGAGATTGTAGAAGCACCCCATGGCCACGATGGTGATCACGGCCAGCGCACCGGGATAGATGAACATCAGCTGCTTCAACCCTTCTACCGTTCCGGACGACTGAATCACGTTGGGCACGTAGCCGATTTGTGTCAGCATCCAGCCGGGGAAAAAGCCGGCCAGCGCCTGTGAGACCTTACGGAAAAAGGTAAAACCGGTATAAACCGTACCTTCAGAACGAACGCCCGTCCGCCATTCCCCGTACTCCACCGTATCGGAAACCAGCGCCCAGTTAAGGCTGTTGACAAAGGCTGAGCCAAAAAAAGCCAGACAGGAATACGCGACAAAACTGACCGAACCGCCGCCGAAGAAATAGTTGAGCAGATCGCCCGCGACCCAAATCAGCAAACCGCCGATATACACTTTTTTCTTACCAAAGCGCCTGACCGCGCCGGGCATCATAAATACGCCAATAAAAATGCACCCCATGCTGAAGAATCCCATCCATGACAGCAGAATGGGATCGTTCAGCACGTACTGGGTGTAATAAACCTGGATCGCCAGTTTGACGTTAAAGGCGCCCAGTGTGCATAAGTTGGCAATGCACAGGATAAACAGTGGACGGTTGCCCGCGATGGCACGGAACGACGCTAACAGTCCCGGTTTCTGCGTGGGGCTGCTGGCGGGTTGCTCGACATAACGCTCTTTTACGCCGGCATAACACCACCACATAAAAAATAAGCCAAACGCCGAGAACAGCGTGGCCGCAACGACATAACTCAGCTGCGGATTGCCTTCAATCAGGTTCATGACCGGTACAAAACCCACGGTACAGATCAGCAAGCCCAGCGTTGCGCCGCCCTGCCGCCACGCGGCCAGTGCGGCACGCTCGTCGGGGTTTTTCGTCATCGCGGGCACCATCGCACCGTAGGAACAGTTCATCATGCTGAAGAACAGGCCATACATCATAAACAGCACTGTGGCGACGATCGTTTTTCCGGTGACGTCAAACGGCGTACCCACAAAATTGGCGATAGCTAACAGGGTTACCGGAAAGGCCGCGAACAGCACGAAGGGACGGAACTTGCCTTTCGGGCCAATCCGACGCCGCGAATCCAGCATGATGCCGGTGCCCATATCGGTAAAGGCGGTAAAAAACTTGGCCACCAGGAAAATGATGCCGCCGTAGGTTCCCGGCAGCTCCAGCACGTCGGTATAGAACTTCAGGAGGTAGAGCGTACCGATATCTAATAAAATATTTGAACCCAGATCGCCGATGCCATAGGCGACTTTCTCTTTGAAGGGCAACCGTAACGTCGCCGGTTCACTGCCGGAAGCAAGATGGTGTTGGCTCATGATTTCTCTCCGCTGCCCCACTGAACCTGTCAGCAGGGCCGCTTTTTCAGGATGGTTTTGAAGCGTTTTGTTGCTCGATTTCAGCGCGAATAGCGGCCACTTTTTTACCAAACAGCAGCTGCATGACGGCCAGCAGGCCAAATGAGGGCACCAGTACCTGCCAGGCCGGGATATCCAGAGCGCCTTTGATCAGCATGGAGCCCGAAGCAATCAGCAGGAGAAACACCATCAGTCGGAAAGCCCGCACGGAGATACGCTTGTGCACATACTGGCCCACTAACGATCCAAGGATCATGGTAGGAATGCAGAACATCACCAGCTTGACCGTTGAGACCGTTAAAATGCCGCTGGTGGTCAGGCCGCCAATAATGGCGATGTTATTCGCGGTAAAAAATGCATTGAGCGTGCCGCGAAAAGCAGCGGGTGCCAGATTCCTTAACATGCCGTAGATCACGACGGGCGGACCGTTGGTGGCAAACGCCGAGCCGAGCGCCCCGGCGATAATACCGGTGGGCATCACTATCCAGTTTTTGTCATAGACAGGCAGACGAGGAATAAACAGGCTGTAGAACGAATAAAGGATCAGGAAAACGCCCAGCCCGGTTTTCATCACGTCGTCCGGAAAATTGGACAGCGCGTAAATGCCCAAAGGGATACCGGCAAAGGAGAACAGGATCAGCACCAGGGCTGACTTCCAGTTGGTTTCCTTGCGAGACAGCCAGGTGGCATACAGCGCCGTTGCCGTCCCCACAATCACCGACATCGGTGCAGCCATTTTGACCGGCAGCAGCAACGTCACCAGCGGCATCGTAACCAGCGCGCCACCAAATCCAGCACAGATGCCAATAAAGGTGTACAGAAACATAATGGCAATAATGATGCAGACGACCTCAGTGGTGATTTCCAGACCTTCAGGTGTAAGTAGCGTAAAGAAATCCATAATCCTTTCTCCCGCTACTGTGGCAATATCTGACTGCCAGCAAGCCGTAATGAAGCAAACAATGACTGCCATTCGCTGTCTGCCCGATAAAATACCGGCGGCTGCCCCATCGGCGCGGCGACAGTGATATCCCCGCCGTTTAACGTTTCTCCGGTCCACATGTTGACCCAGCGGTCTTCAGGCAGATAGAGCGACCAGTCGCGGCGGCCCTCTTCATAAACCGGTGCCACCAGCAGGTCACGCCCCAGCAGATATTGGTATTTGAGCGTGTAGGTGCGGGCATCCGCTTCATAGTGCAAAAACAAAGGGCGCATAACGGGTAAGCCCGAGTGGGCATTCTGCGCGACAGCCTGCTTGATATAAGGTTTTAAGGTGGTGAAGATCGTGGACATGCGGGCAAAGTGGGCAATGGTTTCTTCATCGCTGTCAAACTGCCAGTTATCGCCAGGACGGTTCCCTTCATGGGTGCGCATCATCGGGGTAAAAGCATTGAAGTCACACCAGCGAAGCAGCAGTTCTTTACTGCGTTTCATGCCGTACAGCGTGGTGTAGCCACCGATGTCGCTGTGATGCAAACCGTGGCCGCTCATCGCCAGTGACAGCGCGGCGGGCACCACCGAGGCCAGGCCATCGTCCAGGCTCCAGTCAACATTTTGATCCCCGGCCCACATCATCACGGAGTATTTCTGACTGCCGGTGTAACCCGCACGCATAAAGAACAGCACGTCACCGAGTTTGCCGGTTTCTTCCAGCGCCTCGTAGTTACACTTCGCCCACAGCGCGGGCCAGGCATTGTGCATGATTTCGGCGCTGACGCCGTTGTGCAGATACGTGTCCGTTGGCAGGTACTCCCCAAAATCCGCCATCCAGCCGCGACAGCCCAGGGCAATCAGATTGTCTTTGATGACGCCTTTGAACCAGTGGTAAGCCTCCGGATTCGTGAGATCGACGACGCCCGCATAAAACTCACCAAATTCGACGTGGTAATCGTCCCCAGCCGCATTTTTGGTCAGATATCCTTTCCGGGCGGCCTCTTCGCACAGGTTACGGTCGCTGGCAACGTAAGGGTTGATATAAGACAGGAACTGTACGCCTTCCGCTTTCCACTGCTGAATGCGCGCGTCCAGTTGGGGATAAAGCTCGCTGTCCCACTGCCAGTTCCACATCACGCGTTTGCCGAAGGAGGTCATCCGGATGCCGGACCAGTCCTGCGCCCAGATGCCATTCACTTTCACGCCCGCCTGACGCATTTTGTCCAGCTTCTGCTGGCAGATGTCGGTGCCGCCCTGGATCCCCAGCGTGACGCCATCGTAAACCCAGTCCGGTAATACCGGCTGACGCCCCAACAGGGCACTCATTTTTTCCAGCAGGGCGATGTAGGTATCGGCACATTCAAAACGTAACGTGGCGTTATTTTCCCAGAAAGCCAGTTCATGATAATCCGCTGCGCTGAAGTCAAAATTCATGTAGCCGCTGTTATCCACATGGCAGTAATACTTCTGGCTGCTGACAAAGGTCGGCTGTGGGAAAAAGGTCCAGTAGTAATCTCCGCCGGCATTCTCTGCACAGTCAGCCTGCCAGGTGACCACGCTTTTCTTATTGCGCCCGACGCCCTGTTCGCTGGTCCAGAGTGGAAAAGGTTTCCCGCGCAAATCAAAACAGGAAAACTGCTCGCCACAGCCGTAGATATGATCGTCGTCCAAGGCTGACAGCCTCAGCCAGATACGGTTAAGCCTGTCGCTGTCGTTTGTCAGCGTAAGCAACAGGCGGCCGTTTTCATCTGTGCCGATGATCAGCGTGGCGCTAAATACCTCTCCGCGTGAGAAGCGCACCGTCCAGCCGGTGTCCTGCGCAGTCACAACGGCCGAGGTTAACGCCAGTTTTTCATTCAACCGGTCTTTAATACTGAAATTGCCGCGAAACATGTCGATATCGGCGTTGCCATTGCCTATCCACAGACAGGGTTTTTCCTCGCTGTGGCTAAGAATTTGTCTGTTTTGATAAGTCAGTGAAAAGCCGTTACCGGCGGCAGTCAGCTTTACGCCTGCCGTCTCAGGATGTTGTAAATGCATTCTGACCTCTGCGTTGTAGGATAAAAAAATAAGGTTTAGCGTGATTCGTGCTGGTCACAGCCAATCGTGAACGTCATGAGATGGCGCGCCTGTGGCGCAAGAAAAATCACATCAATGCCAGAATTGAACGCGTCAGGTGGACAACTCATCGGCTCGGCTGCCAATCCCGTGCGGCCAAGTTTTTCGCCGCTGTAAATTTGCAACCAGGGTTGATCGCTGCGTAAAAAAACCGAAAGTGCCTGCTGTGGACAAGTTAATCTCACCTCCCATTCGCGTCCGGCTGCGCGGGTGTTAACACTGCAGTCGATCTGCGTCGACGCCAACCGACGCGGGGTAAGAAAATCCCCTTCTGCAATCGCGGCCGGTAGCGTAAGCAGGCAGTGATCCACCAGGGTCATGTTGCAGGTCAGATAAGGATGCGAACCGACACCGTAGGGCGCGGGTTGATCGCCTACGTTCTGGCTGCTGATACTGACCTGCAGGCCCTGTGCGGCATCAAGCCGGTAAGTCACTGCCGATAGCAACGCAAACGGATAGCCGTAACTGGGCGGCAGGAAAACCGTTAAGGTCGCCTCGCTGTCGGTGTGTTTGGCGATCTGCCAGTCACGCCAGGCCAATAAGCCGTGAATGGCGGTAACGCCTTCGTGGTCATTGATGGGTAGCTGAAGCAGCTTGCCGTTATGTTTCCAGGTTCCTTTCGAGACGCGATTCGGCCAGGGAATCAGGACTTTGCCCATATGCGCCAGCGGCATTGCCTCCGGAGGATGTGGGAGCACCAGATGGCGGCCCGCGTGCGTCAGCTCAGCCAGGCCAGCGCCTACGGTGACGATTTTTGCCTGATATTCTCCAGCGTGAAGAACAAGGGTTTGTCCGCTGCTGTGCATAGCTGGTACTCCCGTTAGTCTGTTTTTCAGGGGTTATTTCGCATTACAGTCCAGTAATCCTGCCGCTACGGCGGGTGCCAGCCCCGGTGCCAGAGGAAGGCGCGGGATCACCAGGCAATGCAGCAGGTGATAGATATCCTGTTTGCCGTCCCACACTTTGGTGGTCACCTTGTTTTCGCAATCCAGCTCTTGCCACCATGAGCCATTCTCGAAATCCATCATGTAAGTGATGCAGTAATCCCACCATTTCTGGTACCAGGCTTCGTATTGCGCCTCGCCAGTGACCGCATACAGGGCGTAAGCCGTGCCCATTGCCTCAACCACGGGCCAGCGCACTCTTTCACTCACTACGGGCTTGCCATCCCAGTCCACGGTGTAAACAAACCCGTCTGCGCCATCGGGCGCCCAGGCATCGCGGATAGTGGCGTCGAATAAGCCTTTCGCATCTTCAATAAGCCAGGCCGGCGGCGTTTCGAAGCGCGCTTCCAGCGCAGCATGCAGATGCAGCATCAGACGTCCCCATTCAATCCAGTGTCCGGGCGTGCCGCCATAAGCCCGGAAGCGGTGAGCGGGATTCTCTTTGTTGTAATCGCGTAATGGGTTCCAGTCAGTGTCGAAGTGTTCATTGACGCGGTACTCACCGCTGCGCGCGACGTCGTGAATAATCACCGAGGTGACACGCAGCGCGCGATCCAGCCATTTCTTGTCGTGCGTGACGTCATAGACAATCAGGAAGGCTTCAACGGCGTGCATATTGGCATTGCCGCCGCGGTAGTCTTCTGTCTTGCTAAAGGCTTCATCCCAGGACTCCAGGCACATCTGTTCGTCTTCACTCCAGAAGTAGCGATCGATCACGTCGATCGCGTCATCCAGCAGTTGGCGGGCGGCAGGATGCCCCGTAGTGACCGCACTGGCAGCGCCCAGCAACACGAAAAAGTGCTGATAACCCTGTTTGGACGCATCAACGACGCCTTCATCGTTTACGCAGGCATACCAGCCGCCGTACTGTTTATCGCGCAGCGCACCATTCAGGGCGTTAATGCCGTGATCGACCAGTTGATAAGCTCCCGGCCGTCCCATCGAGGCCGCAACGGCATAGACATGCAGCATGCGTGCGGTAATCCACAGGTGCGTGCCCATCTCGGGTTTTACCTGCCCGGTATTCCCCAGCCAGCCAAATCCGGTGGCGACCGCTGCGTTTTTACCAAAGTCGAGAATCCTGTCCGTTTCCTGTTCGAGCCAGCGGTTATGACTCAGCGTGTTAAACCATTTCATTTGCGTTGCCCTCTTAGCGTTTAGCCATCATTTCATCTACGATCTCACCCAGCCGTTGCAGCCTGGGGACGGAGACATCCCGCAACATCAGGTCGGTATCCGGTAAGCCAATGACGGAAGACCAGACGGCTCGCCCGGCCAGGAAGCCCGATGCGCCCGCCTGCATCGCCACCCGCACGGCGCGCGGGAATAATTTTTCATCAATGCCGGACGAGAGAATGACCCACGGCATCGCGATCCGATCGTTGAGCTTTTGCGCGGCCGCCAGCAGATCCGACTGTGTACCTTTGCCGTACAGGGGCATTTCCACCTTGTAGAGATCCGCGCCGCTGTTGCCCAATTCTGTGGCCGCGTCCAGGATCGCCTGCTCGCGATCAAAGCGATCGCCACGGCGCGGTGGCCTGACTACCGGTTCGATAATGCTGAGCAGGCCATGGCGGTGGCAGCGGGTGTTGAAGGCCTTAACCATGTCGAGACGTTGCTGCGGATCTTCATCGCTGCGCCACAGCACCAGCAGCTTCAGCGCCTTCGCGCCGTCACGCTTCATCGCCACCGGATCGACGTTGTTATCGATCGCCACGCTGTCCACCGGAATACCATTGCCCGGAATGAATTCATCCGCCGCGACGATAAGGCCGCAGCCGGGGGCAACCGCTTGCCGTTCGACGATGTGCGGGAAACAAAACTGTTGATCAATCAGGATCGCCGAGGCATAGGGCGATAACACGCTGGCGGCATTGACTTTAAACTCGGTCAGCACGCGATCGCTGACGGGTAGTGACGCGCCAGCGGCCGCGAACATCAAACGCATGGCCTCACGCTGATCGACTGCGAGCATGGCGAAACCACCTGAAGGTCGGGTGATGTCTTTAAGGGTGTAATGAGTCATGCTTCTTTCCTCTGAATTAAGCGTCACACTGTGTGGGGAGAAATTAGGCCCGAGCTGGCGCGAACATGTTCAAGGATGGCGGTCCAGTCCTCGCGTCCGCGTCCGGCAGCGCGGGCCTGGTTGTAAACTTCACGTGAGGCAGCCCCGAGCGGCATCGGTACATGCAGCTGGTTGGCAACATCCAGCGCAATCCCCAGGTCCTTATGCGCCAGATCGATCATGAAGGCCGGTGAGCGATCCCCTTTCAGTACCTTGTCAGGCCAGGTCGTGGTGAAATGCCCTTTGCCCGCAGGCGTGCCGTTCATCACCTGCAACGCCACGTCAAACGACAGCCCCAGACCTTCACACAGCACCGCCGCTTCCGCCGAGAGGGCATTCAGGGCGATGCTCATGTAGTTGTTGATCAGCTTGACGCGAATCCCCATACCGGGGCCGCCTGCCACGACCAGCTCATTGCCCATCGCCATAAGCACGGGTTTTGCTCGTGCAACCTGTTGCGGCGTGCCGCCTGCCAGTAGCAGCAGTGAACCGGCTATCGCATGGTCTGACGTGCGGCCGACGGGCACGTCCATCATGCTGAAACCGCGAGCGGCCATCTCACCGATCAGCCGATCGGTTTGCAGCGGATGGATCGTGGACATATCAATCACCAGCGCAGTGGATGCCAGCGTGCTACACACACCTTTGTCGCCAAGCAGTACGGAACGCACTAACTCGCCGTTGGGCAGCATGGTGATAACAAACTCGGCCCCGGTTGCCGCCTCCGCAGCAGAAACGCTCGCCCGGGCGCCCTTATCAACCAGACGCGCGACGGCCTGAGGATCCACATCAAAGACGTTGAGCTGATGGCCCTGCTTCAGCAGATTGCTCGCCATCGGCGCGCCCATTTGTCCCAATCCAATAAACGCAATTACCGACATACCGCTCTCCCAACCCCGTTATTGTCATATTTTGTCATTAAAGACGACTTTTACTGTCTGTTTTAGATCATATTTGTAATTTATGGTCAAAAAATTGACAGGTGTCACTTTTAAAACATTTGATGAAATTAAAATGACAACACCAACAAAATGTGAGGAAGCGTTATGACGCGTATTGCTTGTGTAGGGATCACCGTATTAGATCGCATTTGGTATCTGGATACCTTGCCGTCTCAGAGCGGAAAATATGTGGCAAACAACTATCGGGAAGTCGGCGGTGGTCCGGCTGCTACAGCGGCCGTTGCCGCAGCTAAACTGGGTGCAGAGGTGGATTTTATTGGTCGGGTTGGTGACGATGACACAGGGAAGAGACTGCTGTCTGAGTTAAATGAGTACGGCGTAAAGACCCGATATACTAAGGTTTTCGAGGCCGCCCGCTCTTCACAATCCGCGATTCTGGTGGATGCCGAGGGGGAACGGATGATTGCCAACTACCCTAGCCCGGACTTAGCAGAATGCGCAGACTGGCTAACAGAGATCGACTTCTCACAATGGGATGCGGTGCTGGCAGATGTTCGCTGGCACCAGGGTGCCAAGTGCGCGTTTACCCTGGCCCGCCAACAGGGCGTTCCCACCATTCTGGATGGGGATGTGACCCCGCAGGACATTGGGGAGCTGGTGGCGTTAAGCGATCATGCGGCATTTTCAGCGCCGGGTTTACAGCGCTTAACCGGGCTGGAGGGGGAAACGGCGGCGTTAAAAAAAGCACAAATGCTCACAAATGGTCATGTCTATGTTACCCAGGGCGCTCAGGGCTGCGTCTGGCTGGACGCCGGCACGCTACAGCATCAGCCCGCCTTTGAGGTACAGGTCGTCGATACCACCGGCGCGGGCGACGTCTTCCACGGGGGGCTGGCCGTGAAACTGGCGCAGAAGGGCTCTGTCACAGAGGCCGTGCGCTTTGCCAGTGCGGTCGCGGCGCTAAAATGTACGCGACCGGGCGGGCGAGACGGGATCCCTGATTATGATCAAACCTGTTCTTTTATGTCGGTAAATGTATAAACTGTGTGCCATGGTGGTATTCAGAGAACAATCCATGATCCTCACGGACGTAACCGGTAATCCTCGCCACGATCGTTTGCTCAGGCTGATCGCTGAACGTGGCTACATGAATATTGATGAACTCGCCTTGCTGCTCGACGTTTCCACACAAACGGTCAGGCGCGATATTCGTAAACTCAGCGATCAGGGATTAATCACGCGTCATCATGGTGGTGCGGGCCGTGCATCCAGCGTAGTGAACACCGCTTTTGAACAGCGCGAAGTCTCACAGACTGAAGAAAAACGTGCGATTGCGGAAGCCATTGCGGACTATATTCCCGATGGATCAACGGTATTTATCACTATTGGCACTACGGTTGAACACGTCGCCCGGGCGCTGGCAAATCATAAACATCTGCGCGTTATCACCAACAGCCTTCGTGTCGCCCATATTCTGTATAAATGCCCACAGTTTGAAGTGATGGTGCCCGGCGGCACGCTGCGTCCCCACAACGGTGGCATTATTGGCCCGGTCACGTCCGCGTTTGTGGCCGGTTTTCGGGCAGATTATCTGGTTACCAGCATGGGCGCCATTGAGAGCGATGGTGCGCTACTGGAATTTGATGTTAACGAGGCCGCCGTGGCGCAAACCATGATGGCGCATGCGCGTCATATTTTGTTAGCGGCAGACCACACCAAGTTTCAGGCATCGGCAGCGGTAGAAATGGGCAGCGTTACCCAGGCGACCGCCCTGTTTACAGATCGGTTGCCGGCAACGGCGTTGCAGAACGTGCTTAAAGCACATCAGGTGGAAATCATTCAGGCGACGCCAGGCGGCGATGAAGAGCCCTGAGCAATTAACCCCGGCAAGCCGGGGTTATCGGTAAAATTAGCGGAACTTCTTGTGGTTTTCGTTACGGATAGCCGCCAGCTTCTGCGCTTCTGCTTTGGCTTCATCCAGTTTACCCTGCTTAGCCAGCGCATCCGCTTTATCAATCTGGGCGATCAGGTCATCCATACCTTTGTGAAAGTCTTTCATTTCCGGGCTGTCCGGGGCTTTGCCTTCCAGCTTGTCCGGCGTGCCTTTTTTGGCATCCTCTGCTTTAGCACGCAAATCACTTAACATCTTGTGCAACTGGTCGGCGCTTTTCGCCCCGTCCAGTGACTTATAGATACCCGACATATCTTTCATATCGTGCTCAAGAGAGGCAGCACCGGCGGTCACGCTCACGGATAACACGGCTACAGCTAACAACGACATAAGCTCTTTACGCATGCTCAGCTTCCTTTTTATTGTGGGAATGCTTTTTATAAAAAAACGGAGGGTCGATGCCCTCCGCTTGCTATCGCATAAACAACTTAAAAGAGATTTTACTGTCCGGCAATATACATTTCGGGGAGTAAGACCGAACCGCACTGAATATTGCTACGGGTTTCAATGTCATCGCCCACGGTGACAATGTTCCGCCACATGTCACCTAAGTTACCGGCGATAGTAATTTCGCTTACCGGATACTGGATTTCACCGTTTTCTACCCAGAAACCGGCTGCGCCGCGTGAGTAGTCGCCCGTGATCGCACTGACGCCCTGCCCCATCAGTTCTGTCACCACCAGGCCGGTGCCCATCTGCTTCAGCATAGCGTCGAAGCTGTGCCCCTGACCGGCGATGCGCCAGTTGTGGATACCGCCCGCGTGGCCGGTGCTGGTCAGGCCCAGCTTGCGCGCCGAATAGCTGGTCATCAGCCAGGTTTGCAGCACGCCATCTTTGATAATGTCGCGAGCCTGGGTGCGAACGCCTTCGCTGTCAAACGGCGTTGACGCTAAACCTTTCAACAGGTGCGGCTGCTCCTGAATGGTCAGCCACTCAGGCAGAATCTGTTTGCCCATGGCATCCAGCAAGAAGGTGGATTTCCGATACACGCTGCTACCGCTGATGGCGCCCACCAGGTGACCGAACAGACCCGTTGCCACTTCGGGGGCAAAGATCACCGGCGCTTTCATGGTGTCGAGCTTGCGTGGCGCAAGACGCGACAGCGTACGGCGCGCGCATTCTGCGCCGACCCAGTCCGGGCTTTTTAAATCGTCGATTGCCCGGCCGATGGTGTAAGCATAGTCACGCTCCATATTGCCGTCCTGCTCAGCAATTACGCAGCTGGAAAGCGAATGGCGGCTGGAGCAGTAGCTCTGTAACATGCCGTGGCTGTTACCGAAGACTTTAATCCCGATGTGGCTGTTAAAGCTGCCGCCTTCGGTGTTGGTGATGCGTTTGTCCGCCTGCAGCGCCGCCTGTTCTGCCTGGGCCGCCAGTTTGATGGCGTGATCGGCATCGATCTCCCACGGATGGTAAAGATCGAGATCCGGAGCCTCATAAGCCAGTAATTCTGCATCCGCCGGTCCGGCAAAAGGATCGGGTGACGTATAGCGTGCAATATCGATCGCCGCCTGCACAGTCCGTTTGATCGCATCCGGGCTGAGATCGGTCGATGAAGCACTGCCTTTACGGTTTTGATGATAAACGGTAATACCCAGTGCGCCGTCGCTGTTGAACTCAACGTTTTCTACCTCGCCGTAGCGGGTACTCACACCAATACCGGTCGTCTTGCTCACCGCGACTTCCGCGCCATCCGTACTTGCTTTTGCCAGTTCAAGCGCCTGCGCAATTGCCTGTTCCAGTGCTGTTCGCTGTTCTGCAACTTGAGTTGATACGTTCATCGACCTGCCGTCTAATCTTATGGTTGAATAATTTGAGTCTATCAGAGTCAGAGAACAATTTCGCAGTCACCCGATAAACTGGTAGGATTAGCCTCTTTTTTTTGGAGCCAGATATGACTAAGCAGCCTGATGAGTGGCTCGACAATGTACCCGATAATCACGAAGAAGAAGATGAAGAGATTATTTGGGTTAGTAAGAGCGAAATAAAACGTGATGCTGAAGAGCTGAAACGCCTGGGTGCCGAGCTGGTCGATCTGGGTAAAAACTCTCTGGATAAAATTCCGCTGGACGAGCGTTTACGTAACGAGATTGAACTGGCACAGCGCATCAAGAAAGAAGGTCGCCGCCGTCAGTTACAGCTTATCGGTAAACTGTTGCGCAGTATGGATGTTGAGCCGATCCGCATCGCACTCGACAAACTCAAGAACCGTCACAACCAGCAGGTCGCCCTGTTCCATAAACTGGAAATGCTGCGCGATCGTCTGATTGATGAGGGTGATGAGGCGATGGCGGACGTGATCGCCCTTTATCCGCAGGCCGATCGCCAGCAGCTGCGTAGCATGATCCGTAATGCGCAGAAGGAAAAAGCCGGTAACAAACCGCCAAAATCTGCCCGTCAGATTTTTCAGTATCTGCGTGAGTTAGCCGAAACCGTCTGACCTTTCCGCTGATTTGCGGCTGAGCAGCGCCCAGCCGCAGGGTTTTCTTCTCCCGTCTGAGGGAGAGGAACGGGTCCGCTAGTGATCAGCGCGCCAGACGATCCAGCAGCTTCTGATGAATCCCACCAAAGCCCCCGTTACTCATGACCAGGATGGAATCGCCCGGCTGGGCCGTTTTCGCGATCGTCTCTACCAGCGTATCGATATCCGCGCTGCAGTGAGCGGGCTGCATGCAGGCTTCTGCGACGTCCGCGACCTGCCACGGAATATGGCTCGGCTGGAACAGGAACACTTCGTCTGCGCGCGCCAGCGACGGTGCCAGCTCATTTTTATTCACGCCCATTTTCATGGTGTTTGAACGCGGCTCCAGCACCGCCAGAATGCGCGCGGTGCCGCCCACTTTACTGCGCAGTGCGCTCAGCGTGGCCAGAATCGCCGTCGGGTGGTGGGCAAAATCATCATAGATCTTGATGCCGTTGACCTCACCGCGCAGCTCAAGACGGCGACGGGCATTAATAAAGCTGTCCAGCGCCTGGCTTGCGTCCTCAGGTTTTACGCCGACATGGCGCGCTGCCGCAATCGCCATCAGGCCATTGTGCATGTTGTGCTCGCCGACCAGTCCCCAGTTCACCTCGCCCACTTTTTCACCCGCCAGCAGCACTTCCCAGCGGGAGGCATCCGGCGTCAGCTTCTTCGCCTGCCAGTGACCGCCGTCGCCCACATGCTCCTGTTCGCTCCAGCAGCCCATTGCCATCACCTGCTTCAGGTTATGATCGTGCTCTGGCAGCAGGATCTTGCCCTGACCCGGCACAATGCGTACCAGATGATGAAACTGTTTCTGGATGGCCCGCAGATCGTCAAAAATATCGGCATGATCGAATTCAAGATTATTCAGAATCAGCGTACGTGGGCAGTAATGGACGAATTTCGAGCGCTTGTCGAAAAACGCGCAGTCATATTCATCAGCCTCAATGACAAAGAATGGGCTTTTTCCTAATTTTGCAGAAACATCGAAGTTACCGGGTACGCCACCAATAATAAAGCCAGGTTCAAGGCCGCAGGCTTCCAGAATCCACGCTGCCATGCCTGCTGTGGTGGTTTTACCGTGCGTGCCCGCCACGGCCAGCACCCAGCGATCGCGCAGCACAAAATCGTGCAGCCATTGGGGGCCAGAGAGGTAAGGAATGTTGCGTTCCAGTACCGCTTCCACGCAGGGGTTACCGCGCGTCATGGCGTTGCCAATAATGACCAGGTCCGGTACGGGCTCAAGCTGGCTCGCATCGTAACCCTCTGTTAATTCAATGCCTTGCTGCTCAAGCAACGTGCTCATCGGTGGATAGACATTGGCGTCAGAGCCTGTCACCTGATGACCAAGGGAGCGGGCCAGCATAGCCAGTCCGCCCATAAAAGTGCCACATATCCCGAGGATGTGAATGCGCATAACGAGGTCCATAACTCAAAAGTTCGGCGCACAGTGTAACCTCGCTTGCACACGGAAGAAACGGATTAGGACTATGGTTTTTAAAGTTCAATCGGCTAAACTGCGTACGCATCCACGGGCAGTTAAGTATGCCGCTGCCACTCCATCGATGATTCAGGGAATGTGTTATGAAAACGTTGGGCGAATTTATCGTCGAGAAGCAACACGACTTTCCGCACGCCACAGGTGAACTGACGGCACTTATCTCAGCCATTAAGCTGGGTGCTAAAATTATTCACCGTGATATCAACAAAGCCGGCTTAGTCGATATTCTTGGTGCCAGCGGCGTTGAGAATGTTCAGGGTGAACAGCAGATGAAACTGGATCTGTTCGCCAACGAAAAACTCAAAGCCGCACTGAAAGCACGCGGCATTGTTGCCGGTATCGCTTCTGAAGAAGAAGATGAGTTTGTTATCTTTGAAGGCGAGGAAAACGGAAAATACGTCGTATTGATGGACCCGCTCGACGGTTCGTCGAACATCGATGTTAACGTCTCCGTCGGCACCATTTTCTCCATCTATCGCCGCGTCAGCGAGCCAGGTACGCCAGTTGTCGAAGCCGACTTCATGCAGCCAGGCAACAAACAGGTTGCCGCCGGTTACGTCGTTTATGGCTCATCCACCATGATGGTGTACACCACCGGCTGTGGCGTCCATGCGTTTACCTATGATCCCTCTCTGGGCGTGTTCTGCCTCAGCCATGAACGCATGACCTATCCGGAAGTGGGTTACACCTATTCCATTAACGAAGGTAACTACATTCGTTTCCCACAGGGCGTGAAAAAGTACCTGAAATTCTGTCAGGAAGAGGATGTGGCGACGCACCGTCCTTACACATCACGCTATATCGGCTCTCTGGTCGCGGATTTTCACCGTAACCTGCTGAAGGGCGGTATTTATCTTTATCCCAGCACCGCCAGCCATCCAAAAGGCAAGCTGCGCCTGCTGTATGAGTGCAACCCAATGGCTTTCCTGGCGGAGCAGGCCGGCGGTAAAGCCAGCGACGGTCAGAACCGTATCCTGGATATTCCCCCGGTCACGCTGCACCAACGCTGTCCGTTCTACTGCGGTAACACCGCCATGGTTGACGATGTAGAGCGTTTCCTGGCTGAATTCCCCGAGTGCCGTCAGGGCTAAACATCAAGGGCGCGCGTGACGCGCCCTTTTTGCGTTACGACTGCTGCAGCCTGAACTGCGCCATCGCCGCCTGGAGCTGCTCGGATTGCGACTCCAGTGAATGGGTCGCCGCCGTTGCCTGTTCTACCAGCGCCGCGTTCTGCTGCGCCGCTTCATCCATCTGCGTGACCGCGTGATTCACCTGATCGATTCCCCGGCTCTGCTCTTCTGACGCCATGGAAATCTCTTTCATCAGGGCCGTAACCCGCATAACTTCAGCGGCAATCTCATCCATTGTTTCACCCGCACGCGTCGCCATTTCACTGCCCTCTTTGACGCGCGTTTGTGAATCACCGATCAGCGTACGGATCTCTTTCGCCGCACTGGCACTGCGCTGTGCCAGCGTACGAACCTCGTTGGCGACCACGGCAAATCCGCGCCCCTGCTCTCCGGC
Organism: Pantoea ananatis LMG 2665; assembly: GCF_000710035.2. GTDB lineage: Bacteria > Pseudomonadota > Gammaproteobacteria > Enterobacterales > Enterobacteriaceae > Pantoea > Pantoea ananatis. The sequence continues at coordinate 481,648 of NZ_JMJJ01000006.1, forward strand.
CCGTGCCGCTTCCACCGCCGCGTTCAGTGCCAGGATATTGGTCTGGAAAGCAATGCCGTCAATGACGCTCAGGATATCGCCGATACGGTTAGCGCTGTCGGTGATTTCATGCATTTTTTCCATAACATAATTCACCACCTCTGCGCCGCGATCGGCACTGTCAGACACGGCGTTAGCCAGCTGATGGGCCTGCTGGGCATTGCTGGCGTTAAGACGGACCGTTGCGGTTAGCTGCTCCATGCTGGCCGCCGTTTGCTCCAGCGATGCCGCTGACTCTTCGGTTCGTTGGGAAAGATGGACATTGCCGGCGGCCAGTTCACGGCTACCGATATCAATTTTCAGGCCGGCTTCGCGCACCTGATTAACCGATTCGCGCAACGCATGCTGCATGCCCGCCAGCGCATTGTTCAGGCGCCCCAACTCATTATTGCCCGCCAGCGGCAACGTCTGGGACAAATCGCCCGCCGCAATCTGCTCAAGATGGATGATCGCGTTGTTTAGCGGAATCAGCAGCATGCGGCGCAACAGCACCCAGGCCAGCACCAGCAGCAACAACGAGAGTCCGACGGCCACGGCTATCAGCACTTTCATCATGATTTCATTGCGCTGGGCTTCAACTAATTGCGCCTGGGTAATCTCATCGGCTTTTTTACCGAAGGTTTCTACCGCTTTGCTGTATTTCGCCGAAAGCGGCTCCAGCTTGCCTTCCAGCAGCTGGTAGTATTCATCGTTGTACTGTTTATCCAGCGCCTTCATCATTGGCAGGATGCCCTGATCGAGGTAGTCCTTATAGCTGGATGCGATGGCATCGGCCATAATTTTCCCTTCAGCGGTCACGGTACCGGCATCGACAAATCGCTTAAGATTCTGCTGCGATGCCGCGACATCAGCCTGCGCCGTTTTGGTGACCTGCGCGCCCTCATCCAGTAAACCAATCTCAATTTTACGCACCGCCAGCGCAGCACTGGCCCGTGCGCGCATTAAATCGGCATTACTTTGATACAAGCTGTTTAACTCGATTCCCTGAATGCGGTTGATCACATCCAAAGAACGGTTACCTTTATTAATGGCCACAATGCCCATCACACTCACCGCCAACAGCAGCAGTGTCATGAATGCCAGCAACGCCAGCAACCCCGTGCGTAGTGATAACTGTTTCATCTTGATCGTTTCCGTATGAGTAGTAAAAGGCGAAAAAAATTTCGACAACCCTTAAACGGAGAAAGTATCGGCACTGCGATTCGTAAACTTTAGCGCCAGTGAATGATTAACCCATTCATTACCGCTAATCTGTTAATGAATCTGAAGGTATTGTGTTAAAAAAACAAAAGGTGAAATCCATGAAAAGAGGATGGGTGTTGCTGTTACTCTTAAGCTGCAACGCAGCAGTTGCGGAGCAGTCCACTATTGATGTCACATTAAATCAATGCCTTAATCAAGCTGACACCACGCTGGCCTTGATGCAATGCCAGGATGCGGCGACCCAGGAGTGGGACAAGGAAATGAACACGCAGTACAGTGCATTGATGAAAAAATTAAGCGGACAGCCCAGAGAAAAACTGCGTGCCGCACAGCGCGCATGGATGAAATACCGTGAGGCATGGTTAGCGGCGAGCCGCAGCCAACTGAATACGCAGGGCACCCTTGGTCCCGTTGCGCTGGCGGCGCAGAGTACAGCCCTGGTACGCAATCAAACGTTACAACTGCAATCTTTGGCCAATGGCAGTTGCGCTAACCCCGATGATTGTTGATTAATGTCAGTCCGTTGTTGGCTTTTTGCCAATGTTGTCTTTTACCTGCAGGGAAAAATCATGGCTGCTTATGCCTCTACGCTGATATTAATCGGCCTTGCCATACTGAGCTATTTTGTCCACAACACCGCCGTCACCCTTTCTATATTGATTCTGCTGGTCATCAAACTGACCCCGTTGGCGCAGTTCTTCCCTTACGTGGAAAAACAGGGCATTACGATAGGCATTATCATCCTTACGGTGGCGGTCATGGCCCCGCTCGCCAGCGGTTCGTTGCCCGCCTCCTCCCTGGTTAAGTCCTTTGCCAGTTGGCAATCCATTGTGGCGGTGCTGGTGGGTATTTTTGTCGCCTGGCTGGGCGGCCGTGGCGTCAGCTATATGAGCGTGCAACCTTCGGTCATTGGCGGGTTGTTGATGGGCACGGTGATTGGTGTAGCGTTTTTCCGCGGCGTCCCGGTAGGGCCATTGATTGCTGCGGGCATTGTTTCCCTGTTCATCACGGCCAAATAGCGTTGAGGAGCATTCCGAAACGCCAAAAAGGGGGCGTACTTTCACAGTCAGTTGGCTATAATAGCCAACACTCAACACACGACGACTGAAGGAATTCCCGATGAGTTTGAACCAGGTGCCAGCAGGTAAAGACCTGCCAGAAGATATCTACGTAATTATTGAGATCCCGGCCAATGCCGATCCGATCAAATATGAAGTTGATAAAGATTCTGGAGCCCTGTTTGTAGATCGCTTCATGTCCACTGCGATGTTCTATCCGTGCAACTATGGTTACATCAACCATACCCTGTCACTGGATGGCGATCCGGTAGACGTGCTGGTCCCTACCCAGTACCCACTGGAGCCAGGCTCAGTGATCCGTTGCCGCCCGGTTGGCGTATTAAAAATGACCGACGAGTCAGGTGAAGATGCCAAGCTGGTTGCCGTTCCGCATACCAAGCTCACCAAAGAATACGATCACATTAAAGATGTGAACGACCTGCCAGAGCTGCTGCGTGCGCAGATCACCCATTTCTTTGAGCACTACAAAGATCTGGAAAAAGGCAAATGGGTTAAGGTTGACGGCTGGGATAACGCTGAAGCAGCGAAAGCTGAGATCATCTCTTCTTTCGAGCGTGCGGCGAAGAAATAAATCCCCTTGAGCTGAAACGCCCTACCGCTTTTCAGCACAGGACAAAAGGCAAACGACGTTTTCCTTTGTCATACATACAGGCCCTGCTACGGGCCTGTATTTTTTTGTCGTTATTATGTTGCTTCGTTGCGGGCTGGCCGCCTGTTAGTGCTGGCATCCCTTTAATGTGAAATCGACGGTTAAACGATCGCGATACTTATACAGGTCATAGTCCTGATTATGCGCAATGCGTTCTCCATGGCACATCGACATGACCACATCCTCATGGCTTACCGTAATATCGTCCTGTATGGGATTGGACGCTTTAAAGCCTCTTATTGCCATATAGGGAAACGGAAACCACCAGTTGGCAAAATATTCAGGAATCAGCGCACTGAGCACAGGATAATTATTAAGAGAATTGAGATAGACAGGTGAACGAGGCGCGGTCCCGTTAAACTGCATATAGAGCGCTCCCACAGACAATGCATTTGTGTCCCGTTTTAACTGATTCGTAATCCCGGCATTAATTACGTCCTGTTGATGAACCGCATTACCGTACACATATATGCCCGTAAATGCATAGAGCAAAGGAATCGCGATAATGACGTTGACGAAGGCGCCTTTTCCCTTCATTGCCCATGCCAGTAATGTTGCACTGAACAGCATAAACCCACTCACTGCCAGCATCACCCGAGGAGCAAGAAGGGGATTCTGTAAAATAAGCAGACTCCCCGGAATAATCACGAAGGCAGCGAAGGGGAACAGCAGCGCCAGTATGGCAACCATAATACGGATGGGATTACGCTGTTGTTGTACATAGCGTAGGGCAATTATTGCTGCGGACACGACAGCCACGACCAGAACTGAAAGCAGCACTGCCATCCCTTTGCCATCTTTATAGAAGGTAGCATCAATAAAATGCCAGTAGGCCAGCGCATTGTTGCAGAGAGTTCCCCATAGCTGGTTACTGGCAATACCGGGATGATTGGCAGCATGCTCACCAGAGAAGGTTAGCGGTAACAGGATCTTAAGGTAGATAACAGACGCGACCAGAAACGCTGCACCTCGCTGAACAAGATCGCGAATAATCTGTAACGGCGGCGTATTGTTCACCATCTGACCAAATGCCACAACAAAGACCATCATGACCGCAATATTGATGGCTATTTGATAAAGGCAATAAATAGCGAGAAGAACAAAGACCGCTGTCAGGAACTGGATAATCGTTTTTTGTACCGGAAATAATACCCAGGCCAGGCTCAACACGAGCGCAGAACCGATAGTGAGCACATCAAAACGATAGGAAAATATTTCAGCCAGATACGGATTAGCAAAAAAACTCAGCGTGGCTAACACGCCAACCCAGGTTTTCGACGCGGTGAAGTGGCGATGATGGTAGTGTGCCAACGTTACAGCGATAAGAACGGCAGTGATAATGAGCGGTAAAGGAAAAATATCTGAAACATGGGAACTGAGGAACAGCGCTTTCATTAGCAGGTCAGCTAATGGCCTTCCGTCTCTCCCCCAGAGTGCATTGCCCGTTATTGCTCTGCCGTTGTCATCAATATAAAAAGTATTGGCAAGTAACAGCGGTAAAGAAAATATAAAAGCAGCGATAAGATAAATATTGATTGTTTTTTTCATTACTCTTCACTTTGATGATATCTGTACGGTCATTCGCTGAGTGAGTGATAACCGGGCGTTCATGCGACGCATTTACCCGCCCGTAAGCTTACCGGAAAAGGTTTTGTATCATTAACGACATTAACCGCCCTTTCCACACTTTTTCATAAATTGCCCATGATTAAATCCTGTCTTGCTTACGGCCGCACGACACCGAAGACATTACGTCTCGTCTTAAAAGCCCTGAGAAGACACGATAATGAGGCAGGCTGGAGAGTCGCCTGAAAACAGGAATAAAAGGGTTCATCAAGATCATGAACCCTTTTATCTGAATGGCATTCAGCTTAACTGGCTGGTGAGTCCAACGAACTAATCGCTTTCCTGCTCCTCTTCACGTTTCAGCCAGTCGCCGCTCATAATGCGCTGACGTCCTGAAACTGAACGTTGATAAACATAAAGCCACGCGCTCCCAAACGGCGTCTGAATCAGAAAACGTTTGTATTCTCCGCCTTTGGTGCGAAGCGCATCTAACTCGGCGAGGATGGAGGCATCAATTCGGTATACTTCGCAATATACCGTTCCTTCGCCAGTAATCACGCCGGGATAGTGACCCAGACTGTAAAGCTCATAGCCCTCAATCTGATGGTCACCCAACCATTGCGCGTGTGTCATCCAGTGACTGTTTCCCTGTTTGCGCCGTAAACTGCCATAGACAATTATTCGCATTGCTAAAACTCAAACTGATAAAGCAAATCAAGAGCCTGATCCACACCGGACACGGCTTCCAAATAGAGTTTGGGCATCAGGCGGTAACGCAAGGTTAACGTTGCCAGTGAATCAAAAATGCCCACTCCGTATTTTACTTGTAGACCCGGCAGTACATAGCCGCTGACCTGCACCTGTTGACTGTCGCCAACGCCGGTGGTGTCGAGAGCAAGGTTACTTACACCGAACGTCTCGCCGATTTTACCCACAACCTGCCCACTTTGTGCAACCCCTAAGCCGACTAACGCCGAAGTTAGTGCGTTACCGTCACCGTCGCTTTTCAGTCCCTGACCCCGTAACAGGTATGAAAGGGCTTCCTGCTGTGACATCGCCGGATCGGAGAACACTTCTACTTTTGGCTCGTCTGCCAGCCCCGTGACGCGCAATCCTGCGGTTACGCCATCCTCTGTTGCATCCGGATTACGAATCGCCTCCAGGTTGAGATAAGGCTGGTCTGGCGGGCCTGCAAACTGCAGTTCACCTTTGCGTACGATCAAGTCCTGGCCATAGGCATGGAAACGGCCGGATGGAATGTTGATCTGTCCATTAAGCCCCAGTCCGGATTTATCCTGCACCATTTTCAGATCGCCATTGAGCCGGGCTTTTAGTCCAAAGGCCGACAGACGTACGTCGTTTCCGACGTGAATGGTCAGGTTACTGTTAATCGGTATTGAGGCGGTTTTAGGCTCAATCGGTTTGAGGTTCTTATCCAGCATCACCTCGTCAGAGGAGACGCCCACGGCGCTCTCTGGCACCTCTTGTACCGTGATGCGCGCCCATGGGATATCAACCCGGCCGTCAAGGTTAAAGGCGGCTGGCGTAGCCTCAAAGACCACATCCGGGGAAACGTCCATGCGCACCATGGGCGGCACGGTGACGCGAACCCGACTGCCTTTAGCGGCAACGCGCGCACGCCAGTTATCCAACTGACTCCAGTCCGCATCGCCACTCAGGTTAATGTTGCCCTGTGCGGTCTGGAGCAGGCCATTCAGCGTCGAACTCATGCCGTTAAACACCATATTCAGGCTGGCACTGGTCAGATCCACCGGCATGAAGTTGCCTTTTACGTTCACATCTTTGAGGCCGAGTTGACCAAAAATCTGCGGCTGCTGTGCCGTTCCTCCCAGACGCAGATTACTGTTCAGATTGCCTTTGATGCTTTCGCCCTGCATCAACGCCGGGTTGATCATTGCCAGCGAGATGTTGCGGATATTCACGTTGCCGCCCAGCGTACGGCGCTGCTGCGGATCGGTAATCTGCACATTGCCGTCCAGCTGACCGTTATTCACGATGCGAATCAGCCAGTCGAGCTGAGCCCGTCCGTCCCGCAGTGCCGCATTAACGTTAATCGTGTTAAAGGCGATGGGCAGCGTATTGCCCTGCACATCCTGCGCGACTTTCACGTTGTTACTCTTCAGCGCCAGCGTGCCGACGGGCAGTTTACCCTCCGCCGTCCAGTTGACGCGGGCATCGCCGCTGAACACGCCGCTCAGCTGCGTTTGATCGGTCAGGAAGGGTTTCAACATTGCCAGATCGAAGCGGTTTAACACCACGTGAGCATGACCACTGGGGCCGGCTTCAATGGGCTCTGGCACACAAAGCTGTGCATTGGGGTTTTGCCAGCAGTGGGGGCCGATCGTCGCGCTCTGTTTCTGATTAAAATAGTCAATGGTCATCGCACGCGTCAGGCGCCATTCACCCACCGGCGTGTCAAAACGCGTGTTATTAAGGCTGCCTTTCCACGTCTCTGTCTGACGGTCAAAGCTGCCGTTGAGCGCAAGCTGTCCTGATACCGGCTCACCCTGTACGTTGAGTTTGAGCTGGTGCTGCTTTTCATCACCCTCGGCATTGAGCGTCAGCAGGCTGATGTTGAGTGCATCCTGTTTTAGCTGTTCAACCCGCAATTGAAGTTTACCGGCGATCTGATCGCTGGAGCGCACGTCGCTTTTCAGGGTGATGCGGCGGACAAGCAGTTGCTGCCAGCGTAACCCCGTGGCGGTAAGATCGGCCAGCAACTGTGGCGCTTTCAGCGTACCGCGTGCTTTGATATCCCCTTTCACCACGCCGCCCAGGCCCGGAAGTGCATTATCAAGACGGGGCGCATCAACGTTGGCATCCAGGTTCAGGCTATCTGCCAGACTGCCTTTTATCTCCAGGTGATTGCGTCCCAGCGCTATTTTGATGCCGGGGATATCCCATTGGTTGTAGCTGTTGCCCCTTAAGGTCCCCTCTGCGCTGACCGCATTCTGCTTAACGTTACCTTTTAGCATCAGTTGCGGTACGCTGACCTGCCAGCTGCCGCCATACAGGCTGCCGCGCGTGGTAATGTTGCCGTTCAGCTTTGCCGGCCAGTCAGGATACTGGCGTGCGGTATTGATGCCGTCCAGCGTCAACTCACTGCGCCAGCTGATCGCTTTGCTCCAGTCCACCAGCGCTGTCAGATCAACGTTGCCCTGCAACACCGCCACACGCAGCTTATCCAGACTGAACTGCTGAACGTTGCCTTTCCCCTCCAGGGCGACCGTCGCAGGCGGCACCGACTCCCCTTTGACCGACGTACGGAGCGACATGACATAGTCAGTCGCCTTGCCGTTGAACTGGTAGTGAAGATCGTCGGCCTGATACTGAACCGGCCCGGTCAGGGGCCAGCGTAACTGCGGACTGGTCAGGTTGAGCGCCAGCGGAAGCCCAATAACGGCGGGCTGGGCGCTGGCATCGAGCTGCGCGCGCACCGGGCCTGAAAGCGTTAGCGCCAGTTTCAACTCGTCGCGCATCGCACCTTTTACTGTCAGATTTAGCTTTTCGCCTTTCACCGGATCAACGTTCACGTCACCGTTTAGCGTCAAATCAACGGGCCAGTTGTCGGCCAGCGTCGCCTGACCGCTGCCGTTCAGCTTGCCCAGGTTTGAATCCACCGCCAGCGTTTGCAACTGCATATGCCGGTCGAGGGTTTTTGCCTTCACCTGCAATCGGCTTACCGTAATATCGGTATCCCCAGTAATCCGCAACTGCTCGCCCACAATGTCCTGTACATCAATGTCCAGCGGAAGCTGAAAGTCGGGCAGTTCAGGCAACAGCGGTTTGGCAAACATCGCCTGTAAGGTTTCGCCCAGCGGCTTCTCGTCGGGCTTCGGCTGCTGTATTTTGGGCTGCACCACCTGCTCTTTTGCCACCTGCGCCGCTTTCGGCAGCGCAATCAGCAGGCTTTGAATATGGGTGGGATTGAGCGTCAGCGCACGATCCTGCCACTGCAGGCCGGTGGTAAAATCCACCAGCGAAATAGCGGTATCATCCACTTTCACGTTTATATTGTGCAGGCCCACGTGGCGCAGGGCGATCGGATAGGGCGTGCTGAGGTTTGTCTTGCCGCTTTCTTCTTCCGGCGGCGCGGTGGAGGGCGTCATCTTTTTGCTGTCGACCACCACGCTGATATCCTTCAGCGTAAGATCGTTCACACAAACAGACGAGTGCAGCAGGCAGTTAAGATCCACGGCCAGATGGATATTGCCCGCGTTCACGCTGACGCCAGGCATCTCATAGCGCAATCCACTGAGGGTAAGATTACGCCAGCCACCGTCCACTTTGTTGATGGATAGCCCCGGCACCCAGCGCGTAGCGCCCTTCAGCACCAGATATAATCCCGGCGTTGTACCAATCAAAAATGCCAGGCCGGCAAACAGCAGCACTAAAAAAATCAAAAAGCCAATCAGGACCTTTTTCCAGCGCGTCATAATTCAGGCCCCAATCCTACGTAAAATTGCACACCATGCTCCTCGCTGTCGCCAATAGGGCGGGCAATATCAAACTTAATGGGCCCCACGGGTGATGCCCAGCGTACGCCGATACCGGCACCGGTTTTGATATTGCTTTGACTGATGTCATTAACGGCCTCACCGGAGTCAATAAACACCGCACCCCACCATTTGCCGCTGACGTTGTATTGATATTCCAGCGAACCGGTGGCCATTTTCGAGGCCCCGGTCAGTTTGCCGTCACTGTCACGGGGCGAAACGTTTTTGTATTTATAACCGCGAATGCTGCGATCCCCGCCGGCGAAGAAACGCAGGTCCGGCGGCACCCTGTCGAAGTCGTTGGTTTCAATCCATCCCACCGTGCCGCGCGCGATAAAGCGGTTCTTTTCGCCCAGTGTGCGGATCCAGACGTTTTGCGCCTGCAGGATCAAGAAATCGACATCCGATCCCCAGGTGGTATCGGACACATCGGCGGAATAACGCTGCGAGTCGCCCCAGGTGGGCATTAAGCCCCCGCGCGAACGGGTGCGGTTGAGACTGACGCCGGGATAGAGCAGCATCGTGGTGTTAGTGACGTTACCCTGTGTAAAGTGGTCCAGGCTCCAGCGCAGATTAAGGGCTCTTTGCCAGCCGCTGCTGCTGTCCCAGTTACGTGATACCGCCAGCGTACTGGTGTCCGCCTTGGTATCGTTGAGGTCGGTGCGCTTCAGGCCGCCCGAGAACGTGTAGTACTGCTCCAGGGGGCTTTTCAGCAAGGGGACTTTATAACTGAGATCGACCTGCTGCTCGGGGGCAGAGATATAGGCACTGGCGACCATGCTGTGACCGCGATCGTTAACCCAGGGCTTTCTCCACGTTCCTTTCAGGCGCGGTCCGACATCGGTTGAATAACCGACACCGGCTTCGATGGTGTTTTTAGCGCGGGGCGATACCACCGCATTCAAAGGCAGGACTTTGGTTTTACGTCCCTGCTTAAACTCAGGCGCAACCACAACTGACTGGAACCAGCCGGTCGCAGAAAGACGGCGGTTAAGCTCAGCCAGATCGCGCGAGCTGTAGTAATCGCCCTCTTTAAAAGGGACTAAATTTTGCAAATAGGCTTCGCGAATCTGCGAACCTTCAAAGCTGACATTGCCAAAACGATAGCGCGGGCCGCTGTTGTAATCGAGATCCCAAAAGGCTTCGTGGCGCGCAACGGAAACGCCCAGCTCGCTTTTCTCAAACTCACCGTCGAAATAGCCGTTACGGAGGGCAAGGTTAGTGAAGCCGCTTTTGAATTTGTCGTACTGCCCGTGATTCAGCACCGTTCCGACTTTGGGGCGCCCCTGCGCGATCCAGTTTTTATAGTCCGCATCGTTTTTAGCCTGGCCGGTGACGATAATCGTACTGCCCGCAATTTTTACCGGCTGACCGGGCGTGACGCGGGCGATTAACACCGGACGGCCGCCCTGAGGTGGCGCGGGCCGCGATACGAAGTCGATATCCGGCTCATAATAGCCAAGCGCACGCAGCCCCTCTTTTATTGCCGCGGATACCCGGGAGCGAAAGCGGCCATCGTTGGTGACTTCATCGCTGCCAATAGTCGACAGGCGTGCCCTGACGTTTTTTTGCAGTTCTCCGGTTAGCCCTTCCAGCTGTAGTCGAACCGGCGCTGCCCCGAAGGCGGGCGCGACGAGTAGCAAACCCGCCATGCAATAAACATAAAATCGTGGCACCTGTACTCCTGTCTGTCATGCCTGCCCCATTCCACAGGGCGCGTGTTAATCCTCGTTACCGATACGATCGCGACGGCAACTCACTCATCATAGCCGCACTTTTTGCTAACTGGCAGTGTACAACGAGTTATAAGTCAAATTGAGCATTATTGTCGGCAAAACCCACTTACGTTACAACGATGTTGTTACGTCGCAGGCGCCATTGCCGTTTGTACGCCTGACCGGGCGGTTGATGACAGACTGCCCGATAGCCTCACAGGACGCCACCGATTGCCCTCTGGCGGCGGCATCGTCGCTGCTGCTATAATCACCCACCACAGGCATCCCGCCTGTCTTCATTTCTGCCCCGACGCTCACGCATTGTGTTAAATGGGCGCAGACATTTTTGGCACGGATAGCTCCCCTTGCGTCACCAGCACAGGGAATGACCGCCTAAACCGCACGCTGCCCAGGCCAAAAATGACAAGTGAATAACTCTTTGGATCTCATATGCTTGATAGCTTACTTGTCATTCTGCTACTGATCGTAATCAGTGCTTTTTTCTCTCTTTCGGAAATCTCGCTGGCCGCCGCCCGCAAGATTAAGCTGAAACTTCTGGCCGACGAAGGCAACATCAACGCTCAGCGCGTTTTGAAAATGCAGGAAACCCCCGGCATGTTCTTTACCGTGGTGCAAATCGGCCTGAATGCCGTGGCGATCCTCGGTGGTATCGTCGGTGATGCGGCGTTTTCGCCCGCGTTTTCCAGCCTGTTTAACCGCTTTATGTCGCATGAACTTGCCGAACAGCTTAGCTTTATCTGCTCGTTTACCATCGTGACCAGCCTGTTTATTCTGTTTGCCGACCTGACCCCGAAACGCGTCGGTATGATCGCGCCCGAAACCATCGCCCTGCGCATTATCAATCCCATGCGCTTCTGCTTGCTGGTGATGCGCCCGCTGGTGTGGCTGTTCAACGGTCTGGCCAACGTCTTCTTTCGCATTTTTAAACTGCCGATGGTGCGTAAAGACGATATTACCTCTGACGATATTTATGCGGTTGTCGAAGCCGGTGCGCTGGCCGGTGTGCTGCGTAAGCAGGAGCACGAACTCATTGAGAACGTGTTTGAACTGGAGTCGCGTACCGTCCCTTCCTCCATGACCTCACGCGAAAACATTGTCTGGTTCGATCTGCACGAAGATGAAGTCAGCCTGAAAACCAAAATCGCTCAACATCCTCACTCTAAATTCCTGGTCTGTAATGGCGATATTGACCACATTGTGGGCTATGTCGACTCTAAAGAGCTCCTGCTGCGCGTGCTGGGAAATCAGAGCATGGCGCTGAACAGCGGGGTTCAGATCCGATCGGCGCTTATTGTGCCCGATACGCTGACGTTATCTGAGGCGCTGGAAAGCTTTAAGACGGCGGGTGACGATTTTGCGGTCATCATGAACGAGTACGCGCTGGTGGTGGGCATCATTACGCTTAACGACGTCATGACCACGCTGATGGGCGACCTGGTGGGCCAGGGCATGGAAGAGCAAATCGTCGCACGTGACGAAAACTCCTGGCTGGTGGAAGGCGGTACGCCGATAGATGATGTCATGCGCGTGCTGGATATCGATGATTTTCCGCAGTCAGGTAACTACGAAACCATTGGCGGCTTTATGATGTATATGCTGCGCAAAATCCCGAAGCGCACAGACTTTGTGAAGTTTGCCGGTTACAAGTTCGAAGTTGTGGATATCGACAGCTACCGAATTGACCAGCTACTTGTGACGCGGATTGATGAACGCCCGCCGATGCTGAATGTGGCAAAAACCGAAGAGTAGAAACACTAAGGGCGCCAACGGCGCCCTGTTATTTAGTTGAACTCTAGCTTGAGACGAACGACCTGGCGGTTAATTTCTGACATCACGCTCAGGTGCTGTTTGTCTTTGACCCGTGGGATCAGGACTTTACCTTTATCAAACTCGAATGCGCCAACATCCTTGATGTACAACCTTCCTTTAAACAGCGTCTTAACATATTTTGCTATCTGTAGTGGATTATAGCGCTGGAAGATTTTCATAGTGATTAACTCCTTAATTTTTAAGCACGCTTCACCGTTGCCAAATTCGGTACGGATCCATGAAGCGCGAATTCGAGATAAACTATAGAACACTCTGTTTGCTTCGCACGATAAGAAATAAATTTTTTTACCGTTCTGACACAACATTACAGAATACTCTGTTATTTACTTTTCACTATTCAGTATAAACCTTCATTGGTTAAAGAATTGTGTTGTCGATAGCAAAGCTGACAGCTTTTTGAGACAGCCGCATCATCCCTACTTAATATGACAGTGGAATGACTAACTGGTCTGATCACTGGAGAGAATGATGATGCGTGCAACACTGGCAGCACTGGCTTTATCGTTGTTGATTCCCGTTAGCGCGCTGGCGCATAACATTGAGCTGGGCAAACGTGTGCCAGCAGTGGGCGTCAACGACAAAGGCGAGCTGATTTTACAGCAGGAAAAATTCAGTTATAAAAACTGGAACAGCGCTCAGCTGAGCGGAAAAGTCCGCGTAGTACAGCATATTGCCGGGCGCTCATCCGCGAAAGAGATGAACGCGGCGCTGGTTGAAGCTATCAAGGCAGCGAAATTGCCTCACGACCGCTATCAGACCACCACCATTGTTAATACCGATGATGCCATTCCTGGCACCAGCATGTTCGTACGCAGCAGTATTCACAGTAATAAGCAGCAGTATCCCTGGTCGCAGTTTATCGTCGACAGCAATGGCAATGTGCAGCACGCCTGGCAATTACAGCAGGGCGGCTCGGCTATTGTGGTACTGGATAAAACGGGTCAGGTTAAATACGTTAAAGACGGGGCGCTCTCTCAGCAGGAGGTGCAGCAGGTGATGAGCTTATTAAAATCGCTGTTGCAGGACTGAAGGCGGAAAGCGGGAGGGCTGCGCCTCCCGCACTGGGTTAAAACAGCGAGACGCGAAAGCCGGGATTAAGAAAAGATTCACGCGGTGCATAGTCCAGTGTTCTTCCCTGCCAGTCGTGAACGTGAGCACCCGCGGCCGCGGCAACGGCATGACCCGCTCCGGTATCCCAAATATTGGTTGGCCCAAAGCGCGGATAGAGCTGTGCTTTCCCTTCTGCCACCAGGCAAAACTTCAGTGATGACCCGGTTGCCACCGTCTGATGTTCCCCCAGTTGCTTGAGGTACTCTTTCATCTCGTCGTCGTCGTTGTGCGAACGGCTCACCACCACTAACGGTGGACGCGCATCAAGCACATGAATCTGTTGTCGCTCGCCGTTCTCTTCTTTCCAGGCTTTGCCCTCTGCGGCGGAATACATCACGCCCAGCGCGGGAGCATAAACCACGCCCATTACCGGTTTGCCCTGCTCAATCAGCGCAATATTCACGGTAAATTCGCCGTTACGTTTGATAAATTCTTTGGTGCCATCCAGCGGGTCAACCAGCCAGTAACGTTGCCAGTGCTGGCGAACCTCCCAGCCGGGCGGATCTTCCTCTGACAGCACCGGAATATCCGGTGTCAGCTGTTTTAAGCCCGACACAATCACATCATGAGCGGCCAGGTCTGCCGCCGTGACAGGAGAATCATCCGCTTTGTGAGAAACGTCTGTCGGAACGGAACCGTTGTAGACCTGCATAATCGCGTCGCCTGCTTCACGCGCCAGTTGGCTTATTTGCTCTAACATTTTCCACCTCATGTATGAGAATGCTACGCGTTAACTGTCATACCCGTTGGAATACAGTCTAGCAGCTTCACGTTCATCTCTGATTTCAGGCAAACATTCTGAATCATTTTTCAGGTATATCAACATAATAGAAAAAAATGGCAACGATATCCTTTTACAGAGCCTGCAACGCGTTTCGCCCGACCCCAGCGTGCGGCTGACTCAAAACGTTATCTTCATCACGATTTAATCTGCCCTTTCATCAGAGTTTTACATTATTTTTGTAGCCTTGATCTATTAGCTTTGGGAGCGAGCATGTTTAAGGCGGGAATGATGTTACTGGCGTTGAGCGTTTCAGTTGCAGCACAGGGAGCCACCGTGGATTTACGCGTGCTGGAAACGACCGATCTGCACAGCAATATAATGGACTTCGACTACTACAAAGATACGCCCACGGAAAAATATGGTCTGGTGCGCACCGCCTCGTTAATCCATGCGGCGCGTCAGGAAGCCACCAACAGCGTTTTGGTAGACAATGGCGATCTTATTCAGGGCAGCCCGCTGGGCGACTATATGGCCGCAAAAGGGCTCAAACAGGGCGACATCCATCCTGTCTATAAAGCCATGAATACGCTTGATTACAGCGTCGGTACGTTGGGCAACCATGAGTTTAACTACGGCCTGCCGTACCTGCAAAAAGCGCTGGCTGGCGCGCGCTTCCCCTATGTGAATGCGAACGTTATCGATCTGAAAAGCGGTAAGCCTCTGTTTACGCCCTACCTGATTAAACCGACCCGCGTGACCGATCGTGAGGGTAAAACACATACCCTGCAGGTGGGCTATATCGGCTTTGTCCCGCCGCAAATTATGGTGTGGGATAAAGCCAACCTGCACGACAAGGTGCGGGTGGATGACATCACAGAAACCGCACGTCGCTATGTCCCAGAGATGCGCGCTAAAGGCGCGGATGTCGTTATTGCCCTTGCCCACTCCGGTCTGAGTAGCGAACCTTATCAGGCCATGGCTGAAAATTCTGTTTATTACCTCAGCGAGGTCGCAGGCATTGATGCCATTATGTTTGGCCATGCGCACGCCGTTTTCCCAGGCAAGGAGTTTGCACGGATTAAAGGTGCGGATATTGAGAAAGGAACCCTTAACGGTATTCCTGCGGTGATGCCGGGCATGTGGGGCGATCATCTGGGCGTGGTGGATCTGGCGCTGAGCAACGCAGGTGGCCGCTGGCACGTTACTCAAGGCACCGCACAGGCGCGCCCTGTCTATGACACCGCAAACAAGACATCGCTGGCCGCAGAAGATCCGGCACTGGTTAACGTCCTGAAAGACGATCACCATGCCACCCGCGAGTTTGTCGCTCAGCCCATCGGAAAATCCGCCGACGTGATGTACAGCTACCTGTCGCTGGTTCAGGACGATCCCACCGTTCAGATTGTGAATAACGCTCAGCGCGCCTACGTGGAGCATTTTATTCAGGGCGATCCCGATCTGGCGACGCTGCCGGTGCTGTCGGCCGCTGCGCCGTTTAAAGCCGGTGGACGTAAGAACGATCCTGCCAGCTACGTGGAAGTGGAGAAAGGTGACCTGACGTTCCGAAATGCGGCGGATCTTTATCTCTATCCCAATACGCTGGTGGTGATGAAAGTGAGCGGCGAGCAGGTAAAAGAGTGGCTGGAATGCTCCGCAGGCCAGTTTAATCAGATCGATCCGACCAGCACCCGTACGCAATCGTTAATTAACTGGAATTTCCGCACCTATAACTTCGACGTGATCGACGGTGTGAGTTACCAGATTGATGTGACACAGCCGGCCCGTTATGACGAAGAGTGCCAACTGATTCATCCTGATGCCTCACGTGTTAAGGATCTTCGCTGGCAGGGGCAACCCATCGATCCTAAAGCAACCTTCCTGGTGGCGACCAATAACTACCGGGCCTACAGCGGTAAATTCGCGGGTACGGGCGACAAGTACATTGCTTTTGCCTCACCGGATGAAAACCGCTCAATCCTGGCGGCCTATATCAGCGCAGAAACCAAAAAGCAGGGGGAAGTGCGCCCTCAGGCTGACAATAACTGGCGGCTGGCGACGATCAAGGCTGCACAGCCTCTTGATATTCGCTTTGAAACCGCGCCCGGTGATAAAGCCACGCACTTTATTCAACAGCATGCGCAGTATCCAATGAAGGCAACAGGGAATGACGAGACGGGATTTGCTCTCTGGCAGGTAAATTTACAGCAGTAAGAGGGCTAAGGGCGGCATCGCGCCGCCCTTTTATCCTTACAGGATTTCCAGCAGCTCAACTTCAAAAATCAGGGTGCTGAATGGCGGGATGGACGCACCCGCACCGCGCTCGCCGTAAGCGAGGTTGTGTGGAATAACCAGTTCCCATTTGGAACCCACCGGCATCAGCGTCAGCGCTTCGATCCAGCCCGCAATCACGCCGGTAACCGGGAATTCAGCCGGTTCGCCGCGAGCGACTGAGCTGTCAAAGACGGTGCCGTCGATCAGTTTACCGGTGTAATGCACGCGTACGCGGTCCTGGCGCGATGGAATCGGACCTTCCCCCTGCGTCATCACGCTGAACTGTAAACCTGACTCGGTGCTGCTGACGCCTTCGCGCTGGGCATGGTCCTGCAGGAAAGCCTGGCCTTCTGCGGCCATCGCTTCCACGCGCTCACGACGCACGCTTTCCGCACGCTCATGGACTTCACGCAGCGCGCGATGGACCACATCAACAGGCACCGCGGGTGAGTTCCCTTCCAGCGCGTCGCGCAGGCCCGCGAGCAGTGCTTCTGGCTGCAGCCCCTGCAGACCAGACTCCAGCAGCTGCTGGCCAACCTGTAAACCAATACCGTAACTTGCTTGTGCTTCGACGCTGTCGAAAGAAGGGGTAGTCATCTTCGTTCCTTTCACTCTCGGATATAGTAAGACGGGCAGCATAGCAGCGCAGGCCGCTGGCGTAAAATCCACAGCGCCGCAGATGACTTTTGCTGGCGAAAGAGAAACAATACGCAGGTCAAATTTATCAATGCTGGCAGGCACTTCGCGTCCACATTGCCCATACTGTATAAGTGACAAGTTTTTCCTTGTCAGTGGCACTATAAGAAAGAGAGAAAATATGGGCCAGATTGCCCCTCGTCGCCGCAGGACGCACGCACTGCGTATTTTAACCCGGTTACAGGCCTGGCTGCCGCAACGAACGCGGCCGCAAGGTGCCGGAGCGGAGGAACCTGATATGCCTTCAAACGTCTCGTCTCGCCTGCCTCACTGGCTTTATCGAATCTGGCATTTCACAGACGATATCCGCTGGATGGACCCGCTGCCGGCTTTCCACCGTCGTGGGATCGTGCTCGCTTTACTCATCCTGCTGCTGGCCTTTCTCTGGCCGTCCAGCACGCCACAGTATCCGGTAGAACGGCCTGTGACGCCTTCGGCAGAAAAAGAGGTGCCGATGCAGGCGGACATCTACAATAACAAACCGGCTCAATCCGCGTCTCAGCCAGAGGCAAAGGCCGATTCTCAGGGTGACTGGCATAGCTACCAGATTGCGTCCGGGCAGACGCTCGCGCAGCTGTTCCGCGACAATAATCTTCCGGTGAATGACGTCTTTGCGATGGCGCGCGTCGAAGGTAACGATCAGCCGCTCAGCACATTAAAAGAGGGCCAGCAGGTGAAAATCCGTCGGGATGCAAAAGGCGTCGTGACAGGTTTAACGCTGGATGGCGCGAACGGCCCGGTGCTGTTTACCCGCCAGCCGGACGGCAGCTTTTTACGGGTAGAATAAGCGATAACCGGTGGCTCACGTCACCGGCTGTCCGTTATCCCGCTTTTTGATTTTATTGACCAGCACGATCCCCGAACAGACCAGCAGCAGGGCAAGCAGATACTTGATGCCCAACATATCTTCACCCTGGAAAACGGCGAAGAGCACCGTGCCTGCTACAGGCATCACGACGTTAAACGGCGCAATCATGCTGACGCGGTTATATTTCAGCAGCACGCTCCACAAGGCAAAGGTCACTGACGAGATCAGCGTCAGATAACCCAACACCGCCCCAGCACCGATACTGTTGATCTGCAGCGTCTCACTCGCCAGGCCACCGCCCATTACCATGACGCCCCTGCCCAGAGCCAACTGCCAGCCGGTCATCACCCTCGGATCGATAGTGTGAGAAATGCGTTTTCCCTATCGCGTGGCGGCAGAGAGGAGAAACGCGGCCAGCACCACGAAGCCGTTACCCTGCCAGACAAACTGAAAATCACTCAGTCTACTTTCGAGGTTGACCAGCATCACGCCGCTAAAACCCAGAAGGCAGCCAGGCGATTTGTTGTCACTGAGCCTGTCATTTTGATAGATAAAATGCGCCAGCATGATGCTAAAAAATGTGTCCGTGGCGTTCATGATCGACCCTTTTACCCCTGTGGTAAACGCGAGCCCGATTTAGAAAAACGTGTATTGAAGGGCGGTTTGCATGCTACCCAACAGGGCAAGCTGACTAAACTGGCGGGGGGATAAACGGTAAACCGGTTTGCGCTGCACCAGGGCAAAAAGAAACAATATCAGCCCCGCTAACAAAAAACGATAACCGGCAAAAACTACTTTCGAGGCAATATCGTCTGGGCGATTCGATACAGCGCGTATCCGCTTTTGATCGCGGGGTAAGAACGTCCCCAGAGCAAACAGCACCGCGTTGCGCAGGCAAAAACCCCATTTCGACGGGTGAACACGGACTCGACAGAAGGATATGCATGGGCGTAGCCAATAATAAAATCGCGTTTCATTTTATATTCAACATGCCCGGAGGAGCCTGAATCTGCAAGACAGAGAAGGGAATTCTGTTACGTCGTTAAAACAAAAACGCCGACACAAGTAGTGTCGGCGTTCAGGTGTGGCAGGTAACTAAAAATTAGCCTGCTACTACGTTCACGATCAGTTTCGCGAAGACTTCGCTGTGAACCTGGAAGTCCACTTCGTGCTCACCGGTGGTGCGCAGAACGCCGTTCGGTAAACGAACTTCGCTCTTAGCGACTTCAACGCCAGCTGCAGTAACTGCATCAGCGATGTCGCGGGTACCGATGGAACCGAACAGTTTACCTTCATCGCCTGCTTTAGACGTGATGGTAACGGTGCCCAGTGCGTTGATTTTCTCTGCGCGAGCATTAGATGCTGCCAGAACGTCAGCCAGTTTGGCTTCCAGTTCTGCACGACGTGCTTCGAAGAATTCAACGTTTTTCTTGGTAGCAGGAACAGCTTTACCCTGTGGAACCAGGAAGTTACGAGCGTAGCCCGCTTTAACATTAACCTGATCACCCAGGCTGCCCAGGTTTGCTACTTTATCAAGCAGAATAACTTGCATTACCTTATCCTCTTAAAGTCGTTAATGGACAACAGCCGTTACTGATGACGATCAGTGTACGGCAGCAGAGACAGGTAACGCGCGCGCTTGATAGCACGAGCCAGCTGACGCTGGTATTTTGCGCGAGTACCAGTGATACGGCTTGGTACAATCTTGCCGCTTTCAGTGATGTAGTTTTTCAGCGTTGCGATATCTTTATAATCGATCTCTTGAACGCCTTCCGCGGTGAAACGGCAGAACTTGCGACGACGGAAATAACGTGCCATTTGGCTAGTCTCCAGAATCTATCAATTCAATCTGCTCGGCATGTAACACCATTTTACTCTGACCATTTCGCGCCTGATGGCAGCTGATAAAGCCTTCGAGAATGAGTTGCGTGCCGACCGTTATATGTTGAGTAATCACCTGATGGGCGCTGCCGCTAATAATAACAGGCATTCGACACCAGGCTTGCCGGTGAAATCCGGCCTCCTCCTGCACCGAGTTGTGCTCAAGCACGAACTGACAGTGCGGAATTCCTGACGGGCTAATTTTACGGACTGGCGTCTTGCACACCGTGCCAGACAAGCGCAGCCGATTAACCGTCACGATGGATTACTCTTCAGAATCCCCAGCATCTGAGTCATCAGCGGATTCGTTAGCAAAATCTTCGCGGCGCTCACGACGCTCGTCTTTCGCTTTAACCATCGGTGATGCTTCAGTTACCGCGTTTTTAACGCGCATAACCATGCTACGGATAACGGCGTCGTTGAAGCGGAAGTTCGTTTCCAGCTCGTCGATCACTTCCTGCGGCGCTTCTACGTTCAGCAGAACATAGTGTGCTTTGTGCAGTTTGTTGATCGGGTAAGCCAGCTGACGACGGCCCCAGTCTTCCAGACGGTGGATCGTGCCTTCTGCACCAGTGATAGCACCAGTGTAACGCTCGATCATGCCCGGAACCTGTTCGCTCTGGTCAGGATGAACCATAAATACGATTTCGTAATGACGCATCGAAATTGCTCCTTACGGATTATTCAGCCTCCTGTCAGGGTCAGCTGCGGCCCACGGAAGCAAGGAACGTTATAGGTCGTGGGTCACCGTAATGACACACACCTCTGAATGCAGCTGAAAAATTGACGCGTAATCATACTGGCGGCAACGCACAAACTCAAGCGGGGATTTCATTTAAATTGTCGGGAGACGCCCGCTTTCCGCCCTTGTGTGCGGAAAGCGGGAATGCAGAGGCAAACAGAGGCTGAAACGGAAGGCGCTGTCGTTTACGGGCTAGAGTTGGCGCTTAAAAAAGCTGACCAGCGCCGTCAGGCCCGACGGCGTAATTTTGTGTCCGATATGCTTTTCGGACAACGAAACAAGATGGGTATCCAGCCTCTGCTCATGCAGAGCCCGTTCCAGCCGCTGGGTTTCTGCGAAAGGGACGACCTCATCGGCCTCACCGTGCCATAGCAGGAGGGGGCGGTCCGCGAGATTATGTAGCCGGGCAGCGGGATCGTAATCCGCCAGCGGCGCCATCCGTTTTGTGAACTGTGCCTGCTGTTCCGGGCCCGTTACAGTGACAGGCGGGAACAGCGTGTGGCTGAGTTGCATAAAATAGCCGGACCCCATCATGCAGGCGACGCTGTGAATATGCGCATAGCGCGCCATCACCCCTAACGCCGTCATTCCGCCCATTGAGGCCCCGGCGACGGCAAGACGGTCGCCGGCAATCAGGTCATCAGCGCGTAACGCGCCCTCTATCAACGGGAATTCATCAATGTTTTGTTTGAGGATGTCCCAAAAATGGCTAAACCGCGCGTCGGCATCGCCGTTATAGCGTGCGCCATGCATATCGGCGTCGGGCATCAGGGTACGAAACCCCGCCTGGGCCAGGGCCACCGCAAAGTAGGCATAAACCTCTTTCGACGAGGTAAAGCCATGATAAAACACGACCGTTGGCAGCCGCTGCTGGCGCTGGCCTGCGGGTGCTGCATGCAAACATTCAATACCTGCCAGCCTTTCCGTGGTGAGTTCAATCATATTTTCTCCTGAAGCAGGGGCGGCCTTTAGCGCCTCGCCAACGACGATAACCTGGGTAATGGTTTACAACATTACAATAGTAATAATTTCTAAACTAAATATTTCCGCTGCGCTGCCGTTGTTAATGCATATTTGACAAGAAAACAAAGGTAATCTATGAAACGTTTCTCTCTTAGCAGAACGAGCCTTGGAGTGAAGCTATGCGTCATCACTTCCTTCAGCGTAGGCGTTTTGTTATTGGCGTTAACCCTTATCCAAAGCCAGAATGCCTCACGCCAGTTGGAAAGTCTTGCCGTCGATGACATGGTTAATCAGGTGCAGGGCATCACCGAGATGGCATCCATGTTTAATGCGACGCTGACGCAGGAAGTCGGCAACTATACTCAGCTCTTCGTCAGCTTTTTACCTAAACGCTTCAGCCGCGATGAAACCGCACGTGTTCAGGTCGGCGAATTTTCCACACCGACCCTGCGTGCCGGCCTTAAAACCCTTAACCTCGATCAGATCGCCGTCGATGATTTTACGGATCGCACCTCGGCTGTCGCGACGATTTTTGTCCGCGATGGTGACAATTTTATCCGTATTTCCACGTCCCTGAAGAAACAGGATGGCAGCCGGGCGATCGGTACCCAACTTGATCCTGCCAGCGCCGCCTGGAAAAGCGTCATGAAGGGGGAAACCTTCCGGGGCCTGGCCACCTTATTCGATCACCGTTACATCACGCAGTATCAACCGATTAAAGACGACAGCGGTGCCGTCATCGCGATTCTGTTTGTCGGCGTCCAGATCGATAAGCAGTACGGCCTGATGCGCGAAAAAGTGCTGGCTCGCCGCCTGGGCGACAGCGGGCATTTCTATGTGCTCAATGGCTCGCCGGGCGCGGCGCAGGGACAATATCTGTTTGATAAACAAAATGAAGGCAAGCGTCCAGACTGGCAGGATAGCGTCATGAAGCAGATGCTGGCGCAGCCCGAGGGTGTTCAGCAAGTCGAAATCGACGGTGAAACGAAGATGCTCGCCTGGCAACAGCTGCCCGGCTGGAACTGGATTGTGGTCGGTGAAGTTAATCGTGACAGCCTGCTGGCTCCGGTTATTCACAGCCGAAATCTGTTTCTTATCACCGGCCTGATTCTGGTGTTGCTGTTTGCCCCCTGCTTTGTCTGGTACAGCCGCCGCGCCATCACGCGACCGTTACAACAGGTTATTCACTTAGCTGAGCAGTATGCCGCCGGCAATTTGCTGGAGCATCTGGACACCACGCGTCATGACGAAGTGGGTCAGTTGATTAACGCCATTAACGGCATCGGCGAGGGGCTGGAGAAGATTGTTGCCCAGGTTCGCCGCGCCGCGCAGGAGATCAGTGACGGCACAGATACCATTGCAGCCAGCAGCCACAACATCAGTGAGCAGATTGGCCGCCAGGCCAGCAGCGTTGAAGAAACCTCTGCCAGCATGGAGCAGTTTGGTGCGACCGTTGAGCACACCGCCGATAGCCTGCGTCAGGCCATGTCGCTGGTCGCGGAGGCTAGCGGTATCGTGAGTAATGGCAACCAGACGGTGACGCGCTCGGTCAGCACGATGTCGGCCATTAACGTGTCTTCGCAGAGCATTGCCGAAATTACCCACGTTATCGAGTCCATCGCGTTCCAGACCAATATTTTGGCCCTGAATGCCGCTGTCGAAGCCGCGCGTGCAGGTGAGCACGGTCGTGGATTTGCCGTAGTGGCAGCCGAAGTGCGTGCGCTGGCACAGCGTTCGGCACAGGCGGCAAAAGAGATCGATACGCTGATCGCGACCTCGATACGTCACGTTGCGGAGGGACATACACTGTCGGAGCAAACCCGTGACGCGATGAGCGATATCGTGACGCATATTGAGCAGGTTCAGGCATTAATGGGTGAGATTAACGTTGCTGCACAACAGCAGACGGCGGGCATTGGTCAGGTCAATCTGGCGATGAACCAGATAAGCCAGGCTACCCATCAAAACAGTGAACTGGTTGCACAGGCAGAAAACACAGCCCAGAGCCTGAGCGACAAGGGGCATCATTTGACGCAGCTGGTCAGTGTTTTCTCGATCAAATCGTGAAGATAACGGGCGGGTAGCTTACACTTATCCACTTAACCTGACGGCGAGAAATCTGCTATGCGTTACGCTCTGTTACTGACGTTAAGTTTGTTGTTAAGTGGCTGCTCGCTGTTCCAGGTGACGCCAAAGGCCCCGCCCGCGCCAACAGGTCACGCGCAGTCTATTACCCGTGCCCAGAGTGGCGGTTTACCGAAGCTGGGCACCATTAGCGCCAGCGTAAGAGGCTCGCCTGACGACGCGCAGCGTGCCATTGCTGCGCGCGCGAATCAGGCCGGTGCCGTTTATTATCAGATTTTGATGGTCGACGAAACGGTTACCCCCGGGATCTGGTACACAACTGCCATCCTGTATGGCGCCTCACCTGCCGCTGGCGCGCGCCAGTAAGCGGTCGGTCAGTGGCCCCTCGATTTTGCGCGTGCCGCGCGGGTCGAGCCACTGACTGCACCATGCATCCGCCACTAACGGCTCGGCGTGCTTCAACAACTGTGCCGCCGTCGCCAGTTGCAGCAGCCTGTCGGTAAGTTCACGGGCCTGCGACTCATCCATTTTGCTCAGGTGCAGAGCCAGCTGTCGCCAGCTGCGATCGAAATGGCGGTTACAGCCTTTAACGGCGTCAAACGCCTGCCTGAGCATGTCCAGCGTGCCGCTCTGGCGGCCCACCACTCTTAATACGTCAAGGCACATCACGTTGCCCGATCCTTCCCAGATACTGTTAACCGGAATATCACGATAGAGGCGAGGCAGTTCGCTGTCTTCGCAATAGCCCACGCCGCCCAGTATCTCCATGGCCTCAGCGATAAAGGGGGCACCTGCTTTACAGATCACATATTTCGCCGCCGGGGTGAATAACCGGGCGAAGGCGGCTTCATGGACGTTGGCGGGAGAAGACCAGGCACGAGCCAGGCGTAGCAGCAGTGCCGTTTGCCCTTCTAACTGCAAGGCCTGACGCGCCAGCACCTGACGCATGATCGGTTGATCCACCAGAGTTTTGCCCATGACCTGGCGCTGATGTGCGTGGTACAGCGCAACGGAAAACGCCCGGCGCATTTGGCCGTGGCTGCCCAGCGCGCAGTCAAGACGCGTCATGCCCGCCATTTTCAGGATCAGACGAACGCCTTCGCCCTCTTCGCCCAGCAGCCAGCCGGTCGCATCCCTGAACTCCACCTCACTGCTGGCGTTGGATCGGTTACCGAGCTTGTCTTTTAACCGCTCAATGACGATGGCATTTCGTGAACCGTCCGGCAGCAGCCGTGGCAGAAAGAAGCAGCTGAGCCCCTGCTGCGTTTGCGCAAGAATCACATGCGCATCGCTTTGCGGCACAGAGAAAAACCATTTATGCCCGACGATACGATAGGCTTCACCGCTTCCGCGCCTGTCCAGGGGCTCTGCGCGCGTCGTGTTGGTCAGCACATCGCTGCCGCCCTGCTTTTCAGTCATGCCCATGCCAATCAGCAGACCGCGCTTCTGATCGCCCGGAACCGCATGCGTGTCGTAACGATCGCTGAGTAAGGGTTCAAGCCAGGACTCAAACCGGGCAGGCAAATAACGCTGTAGTAAAGGGATTGCCGCGTGGGTCATGGTCACCGGACAGAGCGTTCCGGCCTCAACCTGAGCATGCAAGATAAAGCGTGCCGCACGGGCCACGCTGGCATTTGGCTGTACGTCAGGCTGCCAGCTGAGGTTATGCAGACGGCTGGCGCAAAGGCCCTGCATCAGTACATGCCAGGCTGGATGAAAGCGGACGTCATCCAGCCTGACGCCGCGTGCATCATAACGGTGGAGTTCAGGCGGACTGGCATTGGCGAGCCTGCCCAGCTCCAGCGATTCTGCACTGCCCAACTGCCTGCCGACTGACGCCAGCCACTCGCTGTCCCAGCCGCCGCCTTCACGCTGCAGTGCGTCACACAGCGGAACATCAGACAGAAACAGATTGCTGTGACTGAGGGGAAAAGGTTGGTTGAAAACGGTGTGAGTTGTCCAGGTCATAACGGCTCCTCGCGGATATCACTCACTCAGTATGTAAGGTGAGCCACCATTATGACCGGACAGAAAGACTAAATTGCGGCAGCGATCACGCGTTACGCTGACGAACCGCTTCAAACAGGCAGACGCCAGTGGCCACTGACACATTGAGGGACGAAACGCTGCCTGCCATAGGGATACTGATTAGCTCATCGCAGTGCTCACGCGTCAGGCGACGCATCCCTTCACCTTCAGCCCCCATGACAAGCGCCATCGACCCGGTCATCTTGCTTTGGTATACAGTATGGTCGGCTTCGCCAGCGGTGCCGACGACCCAGATGTTATATTCCTGCAGCAGGCGCAAGGTGCGTGCCAGATTGGTTACCCTGATGAGGGGAACGTTTTCTGCCGCACCACTGGCAACCTTTTTCGCCGTCGCGTTCAGCGGTGCGGAGCGATCTTTGGGAACGATCACGGCATGGGCGCCTGCGGCATCGGCGCTACGTAAGCAGGCACCGAGGTTGTGGGGATCGGTAACGCCGTCGAGCACCAGCAGGAACGGCTTTTCCAGGCTCTGCAGCAGATCCGGCAGATCGCCTTCCTGATACTGGCGGCCCGGCTTCACACGCGCCACGATCCCCTGATGTACGCCGCCTTCCACCTGGCTGTCCAGCCATTTACGATCGGCCAGTTGAATCACGATCCCTTGAGCTTCTAACGCGGTCACCAGCGGTTGCAGGCGACGATCGTCGCGGCCTTTGAGAATAAAGACTTCCTGGAAACGCTGAGGATCGCGTTCCAGCAGCGCCTGCACGGCATGGATACCAAAAATAATTTCGCTCATCAATCTGCTCAGTGGTTGGAAATGAATGGATAACAGCCCCTGCATGCACGCAGGGGCTGATGTGCGCATCAGGCCGGCTTCGCCTTCTTCGCGGCACGCTTAGCCTTGGTGGCGGCGGCGATTTTACGGGTTTTCTCGGAAACTTTTTTACTTTTTTTCTCAGTCTTTGCCGCAGCAGGCTGACTGCTGCTGTTGCGGAAGGCTGAATCCGGCTCGAAATTCGTTTTGCGACCGGCCTGGCGGCGATGCTTCGTCGGTGCCTTAGCGTTCCGCTTCGCCTTATCCCGTTCCGTTTTGCCTTCGCCACGTACCTGGCGCTTGCTGGAAACCAGCGCAAAGTCGATTTTACGCTCGTCCATATGGACCGCTTCGACCCGGACTTCAACGGTATCGCCCAGGCGATAGGTACGACCGCCAGATTCGCCAATCAGTCGCTGCCCTACCGGATCGAAACGATAGTAGTCGTTGTCCAGCGTAGAGACATGAACCAGCCCGTCGATAAAGAGATCGCTCAGGCGCACAAAGAAACCGAATCCGGTCACGCTGGAGATCACGCCGTTAAAGACGTTGCCTACCTGATCCTGCATAAAGTCACACTTCAGCCAGTCTGCCACATCGCGAGTGGCCTCATCGGCACGGCGCTCTGTCATGGAGCAGTGCTGGCCCAGCTGCAGCATCTGTTGCATATCGTAATGGTAGCCGCCGGTAGCCGTGGTCAGGCCTTTTACTTCGCCCTGCTCTTTTGCCAGCAGATACTTGATGGCGCGATGCAGTAACAAATCCGGATAGCGGCGGATTGGCGAAGTGAAGTGCGCATAAGAGGCCAGCGCCAGGCCAAAGTGGCCCCGGTTTTCCGGATCGTACACCGCCTGTTTCATGGAACGCAGCAGCATGGTTTGCAGCATTTCCGCGTCGGGGCGATCGGCAACCTGATCCAGTAGCGCGGCGTAATCGATCGGCTGCGGTTTGTTACCGCCCGGTAAGCTCAGACCCAACTCATTCAATACCGTGCGGAAGCTTTTGATACTGTCATCGCTGGGACGATCGTGATCGCGGAACAGTGCCGGTTCCTGATGCTTCTCGACGAAACGCGCGGAGGCAATGTTTGCCAGAATCATGCACTCTTCAATCAGCTTGTGGGCATCATTGCGTGAGGTGCGCTCGACACGTTCAATTCGACGTTCCGCGTTGAAGATAAATTTCGCTTCTTCGGTTTCAAATGAGATGCCGCCGCGCTCTTCACGGGCCGTTTCCAGCACCTGATACATGTTGTGCAGTTCCTGCAGGTCTTTCACCAGCGGCGCATATTGCTCACGCAGTTCCGGATTGCCCTGCAGAATATTCCAGACTTTGTTATAGGTCAGACGTGCATGGGAGTTCATCACGGCTTCATAATGCTTAAAGCCGGTGAGCTTACCTTTTGACGACACGGTCATTTCGCACACCATACACAGGCGATCGACCTGTGGATTCAGCGAACACAAGCCGTTCGACAGCACTTCCGGCAGCATCGGCACCACCTGCGAAGGGAAATAGACCGAGGTACCGCGCTGCTGCGCTTCGTTGTCCAGCGGTGTGCCGGGACGAACATAATAACTGACGTCCGCAATCGCGACCCACAGCCGCCAGCCGCCGCCGC
This sequence comes from Pantoea ananatis LMG 2665, assembly GCF_000710035.2. Classification (GTDB taxonomy): domain Bacteria; phylum Pseudomonadota; class Gammaproteobacteria; order Enterobacterales; family Enterobacteriaceae; genus Pantoea; species Pantoea ananatis. The sequence continues at coordinate 509,974 of NZ_JMJJ01000006.1, forward strand.
GTTTTTTCTCGCAGTAAACAGCATCATCGAAGTCGCGCGCATCTTCACCATCAATAGTGACCAATGGCAGATCGCGAAGGTCAACACGGCCTTTTTTTGCCGACTCCGGGACCTCTTCATTCAGTTTGCCCACCTGAGCCTCAACCTCTGGCGGCCAGCTGTGCGGAATTTCATGCGTGCGCAGCGCCATATCGACCGCCAGGCTGGTGCCCATGTCATCGCCCAGAATCTCTGCGATTTTGCCGATCGCCTTCGAACGACGCGTCGGGCGCTGCAACAGTTCAACCACCACCACGGAGCCCATTCGGGCATTCATGGTTTCGTCAGGGCCAATCAGGATGTCGAAGCTCAGACGGCTGTCATCAGGCACCACAAATCCCACGCCCGCGTCCGTAAAGTAGCGGCCGACGATTTGATTGTTACGCGGTTCCTGTACCCGCACCACACGGGCTTCACGGCGGCCTTTGCGATCCGCACCCAGTGGCTGGGCCAGAATCACGTCGCCGTGCATGCAGAATTTCATCTGTTCCGCAGACAGGTAGAGATCGTCTTTTTGTCCTTCTGCGCGCAGAAAGCCATAGCCATCACGGTGGCCAATGACTTTTCCACGGAGCAGATCGAGACGTTCTGGCAAGGCATAACACTGGCGGCGGGTAAAAACTAACTGACCGTCACGCTCCATCGCACGTAAACGACGGCGCAAGGCTTCGAGGTGTTCTTCTTCCTGCAGGTTCATCTCTTGTGCCAGCTCTTCACGGCTGGCCGGTTTTTCTCGTTTTTCTAATAACGCCAGAATAAATTCACGGCTTGGAATAGGGTTTTCGTACTTTTCAGCTTCTCTGTCCAGAAAAGGATCTTTTGACATTACGGTTCCTCCGATGTCATTTAATATTCATTGCCACCGGCGGTTCGGACAATATAATTTCATATAAAGGTGTATTACCTTCTACTAAGTCTGCCAGCGTGTAGCCATCCAGCTCCTGTAAAAACAGCTGCACGGCGTCATGTAAGGCCTTTTTAAGGCGGCAGGCGGGCGCGATAGAGCAGTTCGAGCAATCCACTAACTGTAGTGGCTCCATTTTGCGTACCACTTCACCTATCACGATGTCCCTGGCGCTCATGCCCAGGCGGATACCACCATTTTTACCACGAATGGCGGAGACGAATCCTGCACGACTAAGCTGATTGATAATTTTGACCATATGATTACGCGATACGCCATAGGTATCGGTGACTTCAGTGATATTGGTCAGCCTGCCTTCCGGCAAGGTGGCCATGTAAATCAGCGCCCGCAGGCCGTAATCGGTAAAACTTGTTAGCTGCACAGTGACCTCAGTCAATCATCCGGTGGCACGTCTATGCTCGCCCGTCCTGCTCTTTATTTCAATGTTGAACTGGCTCTTTCGTATCGAGCTACGATGATAAACCAGACTGTTGACGACTGTGTATTTTTTCAGCCAGTGAAGGGTTTGACAAGCGAAGGGGCGTTTAGTGGCATCAAATTACATAAAAAACAAAGGCCGGACAATGTCCGGCCACAGGATGATTATGCGTTGAAAGGATCGCGCAGAATCATCGTCTCGCTACGGTCTGGACCCGTTGAAATAATATCAATTGGCACACCGGTCACTTCTTCTACACGTTTAATGTAGTCACGCGCGGCCTGGGGCAGGCCTTCCAGCGTTTTCACGCCAAAGGTTGTCTCGCTCCAGCCCGGCAGGGTTTCGTAGATCGGCTCAATGCCTTCCCAGTTTTCCGCTGCCAGCGGCGTGGTGGTGACTTCGCTGCCATCAGGCATGCGGTAAGCCACACAAATTTTCACTTCTTTCAGACCATCCAGCACGTCCAGCTTGGTCATGCAGAAACCGGAGAGCGAGTTAATCTGCACGGCACGACGTACAGCAACCGCATCCAGCCAGCCAGTACGGCGGCGACGGCCTGTTGTGGCGCCAAACTCATTGCCCTGCTTGCACAGGAACTCACCGGTTTCGTCGAATAACTCGGTCGGGAACGGGCCTGCACCGACACGCGTTGAGTAAGCTTTAACGATACCCAGGACGTAATCCACGAAGCGTGGACCAATACCTGACCCCGTCGCCACGCCACCGGCAGTGGTATTTGAGGAGGTCACATAGGGGTAAGTACCGTGGTCAATATCCAGCAGCGTGCCCTGGGCACCTTCGAACATGATCAGATCGCCACGCTTACGCGCCACGTCTAACAGTTCAGAAACGTCAACAACCATGCTGGTGAGGATGTCGGCAACCGCCATCACATCGCTCAGCACTTTGTCGTAGTCAACGGCTTCTTCTTTGTAGTAATGCACCAGCTGGAAGTTATACAGGTCGATCACTTCTTTCAGCTTGGCTGCAAAGGTTTCTTTGTTAAACAGGTCGCTGACGCGCAGTGCACGGCGGGCTACTTTGTCTTCATAAGCAGGACCGATACCGCGACCTGTGGTACCAATGGCTTTTGCACCACGCGCTTTCTCGCGCGCCATATCCATTGCCACATGGTATTGCAGGATCAACGGGCAGGCTTCAGAAATCAGCAGACGTTCGCGTACCGGAATTCCACGCTCTTCCAGGCCTTTCATCTCTTTCATCAGAGCTTCGGGAGAAAGCACCACGCCATTACCAATGATGCTGGTAACGTTGTCACGCAGAATGCCAGAAGGGATTAAGTGGAGGACGGTTTTTTCACCGTTGATGACAAGTGTATGGCCCGCATTGTGGCCGCCTTGATAACGCACAACGTAATTAGCGCGCTCAGTCAGAAGGTCTACAATCTTACCTTTACCTTCGTCACCCCATTGGGTGCCCAGTACGACGACGTTCTTACCCATTTCTCAAAATCACCGATTGCTTAAAAAAGGATTCTACCATCTGATTTTTCGGTTTTCAGCACTTTTAGCATACGATTGCGCGCTTTTTTGCCTGAGTTTTGATCACTACAACATCCAGGGGTAAAATCGAGGCTGAGATACCATTCAGACGGCGAGGCTGAACGCATCAGAGTTCGCCATGCAGCCGCAACATACAGTAAATCACCATTCCTGCCACCACCAATCCCCCGCCAAATCGATGTAACAGGCGATCGGGCAATTGTGTCATGCTCAAAATCACACGTCGCCACAGACGTGGCATAAACATTGGCCCCAGGCCTTCCAGCACCAGAACCAACGCCAGTGCCATCCAGATATTCACGTTCATACTGCATCCAAAAAAAAGGCCGACAACATTGTCGGCCTGTTAGTTATATCAGTTCTTAACGCGTGGCGTTAGAAGGCGCCTTCATATAGCGGAAGAAGTCGCTATCCGGGCTCAGCACCATGACGTCCTGATTTTCATTGAAGCTGTTTTCATACGCGCGCAGGCTGCGGATAAAGGCATAGAAATCCGGATCCTGGCTGAATGCGTTAGCAAACAGTTTCGCCGCTTCTGCATCACCATCACCGCGGGTAATCAATGCCTCACGCTGTGCTTCTGCCAGCGTACGGGTGACCTGGTAATCGGCCTGGGCGCGCAGTTTTTCGGCCTCTTCCTGACCCTGCGAACGCTGACTACGTGCAACGGCTTCACGTTCTGCGCGCATACGGTTGAAGATCGCATCCGACACTTCCGTCGGCAGGTTGATCTGTTTGATGCGCACATCTACAACCTGAATCCCTAACGCCGCCATACTGTTTGGATTAGGCGCAGGTTCGCTGCTGTTGGTTTCACGCTCAACTCGCGCGGCTGCACTGGCGATAGCATCATCCGCAGCAGGCGTGGCAACTTCGTCGTCACCGCCCGCCGTACCGGTGTTCAATGCATCGCGCACGTCGGTGGTTAAACGGCCTCGTGAATCGGTCACGATGTCTTTAACGTCAAGACGTCCCATCTCTGAACGTAAACGGTCACTGAATTTACGTTTCAGCAGGACTTCGGCCTGAGAAACATCCCCGCCACCGGTCGCCAGGTAGTAACGACTGAAATCGCTGATGCGCCACTTGATGTAAGAGTCCACGATCAGGTCTTTCTTCTCTTTGGTTACAAAGCGATCGGCCTGGTTGTCCATGGTCTGGATACGTGCATCCAGCATCTTAACCGTTTCGATAAACGGAATTTTAAAATGAAGACCCGGCGCAAACACCTGCGGTTTGTTTTCGCTATCGCGTAACACTTTACCAAAGCGCAGAACGATACCGCGCTCGCCTTCCTGAACCACGAACAGCGACGCATAAAAGGCCACCAACGCGATAATGATTAGTACAATTACTGGCTTACGCATTGATTACTCTCTCCCTTCGCGCTGGGTATCGTTGCGCAGAGCATTGGCTCGACGCTGATCCATGATGCTGTCTGGACTGTATGACGACGTGTCATTGCGGCTGGCACTGCGATCGGAAAGCGAGGGCAATGTTGAGCTGCTTTTTTGTCCACTCTTCGCGGATGAAGACTCGCCGCCACGCATCAGTTGATCGAGAGGCAGGACCATCAGATTGTTACCGCGATCGTTCACCAGCACTTTACGTGTATGGCTCAGCACGCGTTCCATGGTCTCGATATACAGACGCTCTTTGGTGATTTCCGGCGCGGCTTTGTACTCAGGCAACAGCTTGGCAAAACGCGCGACTTCACCCTGTGCTTCCAGAACCGTACGCTCTTTATAGGCACGCGCTTCTTCCAGCACACGCTGTGCACGACCGTTAGCACGCGGCTGCACTTCGTTGGCATAGGCTTCGGCTTCACGTACGTACTGCTCACGGTTTTCCCGTGCGGCAATCGCATCGTCAAACGCCGACTTCACTTCTTCTGGGGGACGTGCCGCCTGGAAGTTCACGTCGAGAACCGTAATGCCCATATTGTAAGGACGAATGGTTTCGTCGATTTCACGCTGGGTTTCGCTACGCACGACCGTACGACCTTCGGTCAGAATACGATCCATGGTAGAGCGACCAATGACGCCACGCAGGGCGCTGTCGGTTGCCTGACGCAGGCTGTCGTCGGCGCTGGTCACCGCGAATAAATAGCGCTCAGGATCGGTAACGCGATACTGCACGTTCATTTCAACGCGCACGACGTTTTCATCAGAGGTCAGCATCACACCTGATGCCGCCAGTTCGCGAACGGCTTCAACGTTGACCGCGCGCACCTGATCGATAAAGGTCGGTTTCCAGTTCAGGCCCGGCTCCACCAGGTGGCTGAACTTACCAAAGCGAGTGACTACGCCCCGCTCGGCTTCTTTTATCGTGTAAAATCCGCTCGCGGCCCAGATGACGACGGCGGCTACGGCGACGATACCAAAGATTTTGCCACTACCACCGGAACTGCGCTGACCGTTATCACCTTTTTTGCCACCACCGAATCCGCCGAGCTTTTTGCTCAGTTTACGGAAGATATCATCCAGATCAGGAGGCCCAGATTCCTTACCTCCCTTATTTCCCCCAGAGTTGCCGCCTTGATTATTGCTGCTTCCCCACGGGTCGCGGTCCTGTCCGTTATTTCCGGGCTGATTCCACGCCATGTCATTACTCCATTTATAGTTTTAGCGGCTTACCCGTTGTATTCCGTATTGTCGCAACGCTGGCTACGCTCATTGCCCTGACCCTTTGCAAAGTCACTGTCAGAGAGCAAACCCCCAACGCCGCACGACAACATAAAATCCTCAGAGTAAGTTCGATTTGGCAATATCAAACAATATAACTGGTCAGCGACGGCTCCTGCTTGCACAAGCGGCGCCAGTCAATCACGGGCATACGCACATGCAACCCTACACAGCCGTCTTCTTCGTTCCACTCTTTTTCAATCGCCTGCAACTGATAGAAGCGGCTGCGTAAGCGACCCGCCTCCGGCGGCAGACGTAAATCATACTGCGCAATTTCACCGGACAACCGCTCGGAAAGCGCCTGCCACAATAAAGGAATGCCGACGCCGGACTGTGCAGAGAGCCACACGCGGACCGGCATATTTTCTTCATCACGGTCGATGCGCGGCTCAAAACCGTCCAGCATGTCGATCTTATTCATGATCAGTAACGTGGGGATTTCATCAGCGTCGATTTCCTCCAACACCTCATTAACCGCGCCGATATTTTCATTAACCCGGACATCGGCGGCATCGATCACGTGCATCAGCAGCGTGGCCTGACGCGTCTCTTGCAGGGTAGCTTTGAAGGCGGCAACCAGATCGTGCGGCAGGTGGCGAATGAAGCCAACGGTATCGGCCAACACCACTTCGCCCACATCAGCGACGTTTAGCCGACGCAGCGTGGGGTCCAGCGTCGCAAACAGCTGGTCCGCGGCATAGACATTGGCAGACGTAATGGCGTTAAAGAGAGTAGATTTACCGGCGTTGGTGTAGCCCACCAGTGAAACAGTCGGGACGTCCGCTTTGGCACGCGCCTGGCGGCCCTGCTCGCGCTGTTTTTCAACACGTTCAAGACGCGACAAAATCTGGCTAATGCGCCCGCGAAGTAAACGGCGGTCAGTTTCTAACTGGGTTTCACCCGGACCACGCAGGCCAATCCCGCCCTTCTGGCGTTCAAGGTGCGTCCAGCCACGTACCAGACGTGTTGCAAGGTGACGCAACTGCGCCAGCTCAACCTGCAATTTACCTTCGTGGGTACGTGCGCGTTGGGCAAAAATATCAAGAATCAAGCCAGTGCGGTCGATAACACGGCACTCGCACAGGCGCTCAAGATTACGTTCCTGAGCGGGCGTTAAAGCATGATCGAAAAGAACGACCGATGCTCCACTTGTTTTTACCGCATCGGCAATTTCAACGGCCTTTCCTTCACCGACAAAATACTTTGGGTGTGGCGCTTTACGACTGCCGGTGACAACCTGCAGTGCTTCAACGCCAGCAGAAGACACCAGGGTTTCGAATTCCTGTAAATCTTCCAGCTCTTTGTCTTGGGAGAACCAGATGTGTACCAGTACGGCCTGCTCACCGGCATCATAACGGTCAAACAAGCTATAACCTCGCTTATATAAAAAGACCAGGATGGAAAACCTGACGCTTTCCGATCCTGGTTAAACGGTGCCGCCTTACTCTGCGTTATCACCGTCTTGTTGTGGCTGCGACTGCGCAGAAGTGCTGCTGCCGCCATGATGGTAATTGTTGCTGCTGCCACCGCCGGTATTGTTGCTATGGTGAGAAACCGGGCGTGAAGGCACGACGGTAGAAATGGCGTGCTTATAAACCATCTGACTTACCGTGTTTTTCAACAAGATCACGAACTGATCAAAGGATTCGATCTGACCTTGCAGCTTAATACCGTTAACCAAATAAATCGAAACCGGAACACGTTCACGACGCAGTGCGTTCAGAAACGGGTCTTGTAATGATTGCCCCTTAGCCATTCTATCTTTTCCTTATATGCTTGTTGTTTGTTGCTTGTAGAACACAGTGGTTCTGAAAAAAACTGCGTAAAAATTTGCGCACGTAACTTGCCAATTGTACACAATCACCCATGCTTCGCACTAACAACCTTCAGTACTGTATCACGCGCTGAGTGAGGTTCATCACTGTCTAGCCAGTGAATATTTTCCCAACCACGTAACCAGGTCATCTGGCGTTTAGCGAGTTGCCGGGTTGCGCAAACTCCCCGATAAACCATTTCGTCGTAATCGATCTCGCCAGCCAAATACGACCACATTTGGCGATAGCCAACACAACGAATGGAAGGCATATCCGTATGCAAATCACCTCGTGCAAACAGGGCCCGAGACTCCGCTTCAAATCCTGACGCCAACATCTGATCAAAACGCAGTGCGATGCGTTGATGCAACAGTTCGCGGTTCGCGGGGGCGATAGCAAACTGATGCACATCGTAGGGTAACGCTTCACCAGAAATTTTTGTCAGTTCCGTTAAAGTTTTACCCGAAATAAAAAAAACTTCCAGTGCTCGCGAAAGTCTCTGCGGATCATTCGGATGAATACGACTGCCTGCGACCGGATCAATTTCGCAAAGTTGACGATGTAAAGCTTCCCAGCCTCTTTCATTCGCCATTTGCTCTATTTTTTGACGAACCTCCGGATCGGCCGAGGGCAGCGGCGACAATCCTTCAAGTAACGCCTTGAAGTAGAGCATAGTTCCACCAACAAGCAACGGAATTCGTCCATGCTGAACGATATCCGCCATTTCTGCTAACGCATCCCGCCGGAACTCTGCCGCCGAATAGGCTTCGGCAGGATCGCGAATGTCCAGCAAACGATGGGGCGCCAGCGCCCGCTCTTCTGCAGAGGGTTTTGCCGTACCGACATCCATCTGACGATAAATCAGAGCCGAATCTACGCTGATAAGCTCTACAGGTAAGTGCTTGCGCAATTCGATCGCTAATGCGGTTTTGCCCGACGCTGTAGGCCCCATCAAAAATATTGCCTTTGGCCGGCCAGCCTGGTTCAGTTCACTCATGCTTCAACGCGTTGACCGCGCTCTCAATCTCAATGGCTTGTACTAAGCCAGAAGGTGGCGATTTCAGTAACTGCGGACAAAGCCTTTCGAGCTCAGCCAGCAAGGTAATCGCCTGGGAGTGATTCCAGTGTTGAGGCTCTGCATCTTCACGTCGCGCCAGCCACTGGGCCAGTTGCGTAGCAGAGTTCTCTTGCTGCCGGGCGAGATAGCCTAACAGTTCAGGAATCAAGATTTGTAAATTTTGTGTTCGTAACGGTAAAGGCACCGCACGCAGGATAATGTGGTCACCCTCAGGGTGTAAATCAATGCCCATCAGGTTGAGCAGGCTGAGATTTTCCTGGGCCGCCTTGCGCTCCGCCGAGGCGATTTTTAACCGCACCGGGATCAAAAGCGGCTGTGATTTCAGCCCACCTTCGGTAGGTTCTAACTGTGCCTGCTTTAACCAGCGGGTTGCCACAGGCAGAGCCATTAGCAGTAACCGCTGGCCCTGCTCAAGCAGAGCATACTGGCCTTCAAGCACGGTTAACACGCGGCCAAAACTGTGGGCGTGAGCCGCCAGAGGTGGCACGGCACTGACCGGCTCTCGTGCCGCAGGCTCGGCACTTTTGGTTGCCGGCGAACTCGCCGGCGTTTTAAGAAGCTGCTGGTAAACCCGGCCTTCGCGTTGGCTGTATCCGGCGTCTTTATTTTGCCAGGCGGGTGCAACCGATGGCCTGGCCGCGTCACCTGTGACAGCCGGCTGGCTGAAATGATTGCCGCCTGCCGCCTGGCGGTTCTCCTGCTGCCAACGCGGAGTGGGTTCTTCAGCCTGTAACGTTGGCAGAACCGGGGAGGCGCTTTCCTGCAGCACGCTCATGACGCCCTGATAGATGAAGTCATGCACCAGACGTGACTGATGAAAACGCACTTCGTGTTTTGCCGGATGCACATTTACATCGACCTGATGCGGATCTATCTCTAAATACAAGACGTAAGCGGGGTGCTGATCATCCTGTAGTTGGCTCTGAAACGCCTGACGTATAGCATGATTGATCAGCTTGTCACGCATCATGCGGCCATTAACATAGCAATACTGAATATCACTCACCTGACGGGAGCCGGACGGATCGGCAACCCAGCCGCGCAATACAAGGTCATCATGTTGCCAGTCTATGCGTAGCGCATGCTGCATGAAGGTCGTCCCGCATATGGCACCCAGCCGACGCTCACGTTGCCCGTCATCATTGACGGCCCGGTACTGACGCATCAGTTTGCCGTTATGGCTTAATGAGATAGCCACGTCAAAGCGCGCCAGCGCGATGCGCCGGATCACTTCATCAATATGCCCGAATTCAGTTTTTTCAGTGCGCATGAATTTGCGCCGGGCTGGCGTGTTGTAAAACAGGTCAAGCACTTCCAGCGTCGATCCACAAGGATGGGCGGCGGGCTTAACAGTAACGTCCATATCGCGCCCTTCAGCATACGCCTGCCAGGCTTCGTTTTGCTCGGCCGTGCGCGATGTCAGGGTCAGACGAGACACTGAGCTGATACTGGCCAGGGCTTCACCGCGAAAGCCCAGGCTCATAATGGCCTCAAGATCGTCCAGCGAAGCAATTTTACTCGTGGCATGCCGAGCCAGCGCCATTGCCAGCTCATTTTTCGCTATACCGCAGCCGTTATCGCGGATGCGAATCAGTTTTGCGCCACCCTTTTCAATTTCCACATCAATGCGCGTCGCCCCGGCATCAAGGCTGTTTTCCACCAGCTCTTTGACGACCGATGCAGGACGCTCAACCACTTCTCCCGCCGCAATTTGGTTTGCGAGTTGCGGCGGCAAAATTTGTATTGGCATGCTGGATATCCTTGTGGCTGACAACCCGGCACGGCGGCCGGGCTAACAATCAGGATGCAGGGATTTTCAGGTTCTGACCCAACATCACGTTGGTGGATTTCAGGTTATTCGCCTGGAGAATCGATTTAGGGCTGACGCCATAATGCGCGGCGATACTGCTCAGCGAGTCTCCCCGCACCACTTTATGCCGCACCGGGCGATGCGCCCCTGAGGAAGCCGGTGCGGTACGGCTGGCCACCGCACTGGCCGGAACTTTCAGCCGCTGCCCCACCCAGACAACATCGCGCTTCAGGGTGTTCATCTGCCGCAGTGTTGCCATGCTCACGCCATATTTTGCCGCGATTCCTGAGAGCGTTTCGCCGCGCGTTACAGTATGCCGCTGAATGGCGCCCGTATACTGCGTCTCTCCGGTCGCCGGATTACTGACTACGCTGACCGCTGGCGACGTAGCCAGCGGCCGGTTTTCCTCCTTTGGGACCGATTGTAGCGGGTGCGCCAGGAAATAAGCGCGCAGTCCTTTATATATCGACTGAGCAATCTTATCCTGGTGTGCGCTACTGCCGAGCAGTCGCTCCTCCGAGGCATTACTAATAAAACCGGTTTCCACCAACAGGGAAGGAATATCCGGCGAACGTAACACGCCAAGACTGGCATGCTCAGGTAAACGCTTGTGTAAAGACGTGACGCCACGCAGCTGCTGAATCACCTTCGTCGCGATGTCATACCCGACGCGCTGCGAGTGACCAAACTGCAAATCCAGCACGGCCTGACTCAGATAGGGATCGGCCTGACTGTTCGCCAGCAGATCGCCTGCTCCGCCTAACAGTTCTGACTGTTTCTCTTTCTGCTCCAGCCAGTTTGCCATCTCACTGTTCGCGCGGCGGTTAGACAATACCCAAACAGAGGCTCCGGTTGCCGCATGGCTGGGTGCCGCATCGGCGTGAATTGACACCAGCACGTTAGCATTCGCTTTGCGCGCAACGTCTGAACGGCCCATTACAGAGATAAAATAGTCGCCGTCACGCGTCAGAACCCCTTTGAACATGGGATCGTCGTTTAACAACACTTTCAGTTTACGCGCAATGGCGATGGTGACGTTTTTCTCTTTAAGTCCGTGCTGGCCTATCGCCCCGGGATCCTGGCCTCCGTGTCCGGCATCAATGGCTACAATAACCGTGTCGTTTCGGCTGGCAACCCCACCGGGACGGACCGTGCTGTTGGTGTTGGTGACCGTGGTCACCGGGTTAGCATTGAACGGATTACTGGCTGCGGTTTCCCGTGCTCGTGTCGGCGCAGGCTCGGCTGCAACCACGGGCGCGCTGCGCGTAACGGCCGGATGTTTACCCTGTATGGTAAAGACCACGCTGTACTGACTGCCGTTGCGTTGCGTAACGGCGCGGGTTTTTCCAGACTGCGTCAGCTCAAAGACCAGACGTATGCTTTGTTTATCTTTTGGGGTACTGGTACGAATGCGTTTAACGATGTTATCGCCGCTAAACGTCAGGGGTAAGCCTTTGATGACGCCGCTTTGACGAATATCCAGCACCACACGGTCGGGATTGTGTAGCGGAAAGTAGGCATAAACCGGTTGGCCGGAAAAACTCAGCGTAACCGTGGCCTGATTTCCGCCATTCGATACCTGAATATCAGACAGGTTAGCGGCAAACAGGGGGCCGGTAATGAGTAGCAATCCTGCCACAACGAGCATTTTCATCCATGTCATCATGCCCGGACCCTGCCTTGTTCGATCTGATCAACCCAGCGCTGCCCCTGGGCGGAGTGCGCAACCAGCTCGGCTTGCCGCGCTTCATCGACATAACGGAGCGTCAACGCCACGTCCGGCGGGGGCAAAATACCGGCGCCCTGTTGGGGCCACTCAACCAGACAAACCGCGTCGTTCGTGAAGTAGTCACGAATGCCCATAAACTCCAGCTCTTCCGGATCGGCAAGGCGGTAGAGATCGAAATGATAAACGGAACGCCCTTCAAGAACATAAGGCTCGACGAGGGTGTAGGTAGGGCTTTTCACATTGCCCGGATGACCGGATGCCTGCAAGAAACCGCGGCTGAAGGTGGTCTTTCCTGCGCCGAGGTCGCCATAAAGATAGATCACCGCCGCATTGCCACAGGCCTGCGCCAGTTGAGCACCCAGTTCGAGTGTTGCCGCCTCATTGGGCAAAGATATAACACAGCTCTTCATGCTTCTTGATTCATCTCTGGATTAACAAACTGCCACAGCAGATCAAATAAGTCTGATGCCAGCATGCCGCGCGTGCCCCGCTGCTCAGCCAACGTATCAGCGGCAGCACCGTGAGCAACACAACCTGCACAGGCAGCATCAAACAGCGCCAATTTTTGTCCCATTAACGAGGCAATAATACCGGTGAGCACATCACCCATTCCGCCCGATGCCATCCCGGCATTACCCACATCGGCAAACGCCATTTGCCCGTTTTCACTGGCGATAATCGTGCCCGCACCTTTTAATACGGCAACGCCACCATAACGTTTCGCCAGCTCTCGTGCGGCTTGTAAGCGGTCACTCTCAATTTCGCTGGTCTTAACACCCAGTAAACGAGCAGCTTCACCCGGATGCGGCGTTATAATGCGATTCTGACGTTTCTCAGCGCTTATTGCCAGCAAGTTAAACGCATCTGCATCCCAAAGCATGGGCTTTTCAGTACTTTTAACCTTTTCGAGCGCCTTTTTGCCCCATTCCCGCTGTCCCAGCCCCGGACCGATGGCGATGACGTCCGCCCATTCCAGCGCATCAGCCAGTCCCGCGTCCGTGAGCACATCCACCATAATTTCCGGGCGCGCGGTGAGGATAGGGATAATATTGTCTTTGTGAGTAAGCACTCGCACCAAACCACTTCCCGTTCGTAGCGCGGCTTCTGCCGACATCCGCACGGCACCGGCGGTGCCGCTGTCACCGCCTATCACCAACAAACGCCCCTGATCGCCTTTGTGGGACGTTGCTTTACGCGGTTTCAGCCAGTGGGATAAGAAACGGGCATCATAGCGAGCCATAGGCGGCGACTGCGCTGACAGAAAGCTTTGCAGTCCCAGGTCGGCAAAGTAAAGCGACCCAATACAGTCCCGCGCCTTGCCGGTAAGCTGTCCGGGCTTAAGCGCAATAACGCTCAACGTATGCGTGGCATTGATAACCTCTCCCGGTGTGTTGCCTGTCGCTGCAGACAGACCAGAGGGGAGGTCAATCGCCATGACTGGCGCGTCATGTGCGTTTGCCTGAGTTATCAGGGTGGAAACAGGTTCGGCGGGCGCCCGGCTGATGCCTGTTCCCAGTAACGCATCGACGATAATATCGACCTTTTCAGGCCAGGCCACGTCGGGCGCATGGATCACCCCACCCGCTTCAAGCCAGCTGTTTCTGGCGGCCTCCGCTTCGTCGGGCAGCGGCTTATCGCTATCACAGGCCAGAAGCGTCACCTGTTTGCCTGCAGCCTGCGCCAGACGGGCAACCACATAACCATCGCCTCCGTTATTGCCATGACCGCACAGCACCAGCCAGTGCTCTGCATCCGGCCAGTGGACAGTTATATGCTCATAGGCGGCCTGTCCTGCCCTTAACATCAGCTCGTAGAGCGAGATACCCAGTGCATCGGCACCCTCACGCTCAAGTTGTGCCAGTGCCTGCGCAGGCCAGACAGAGTGTGGTAAACTGCTGCCGTTTCTCTTCGAATTCTGGTTAGTCATGTCATACCCTCTCGATCTTGATCAACTCGCTCAACACATTAAACAGTGGGGACGCGATCTCGGCTTTCAGCAGGTCGGTATTACCGACACCGATCTCAGCGCTGAAGAACCGCGTCTGCAGGCATGGCTGGACAAACAGTACCATGGCGAGATGGAATGGATGGCCCGCCATGGAATGATGCGTGCGCGTCCCCATGAGCTGTTACCCGGTACGCTGCGGGTGATCAGCGTGCGCATGAATTATCTTCCTGCCAAAGCCGCTTTCGCCAGTACGCTGAAAAACCCACAGTTAGGTTATGTCAGCCGCTATGCGCTGGGCCGTGATTACCACAAAGTATTGCGCAATCGCCTGAAAAAGCTCGGAGAAATGATTCAGGCCCACTGTGGCGAAAGCCAGTTTCGTCCGTTTGTCGATTCTGCCCCACTGCTTGAACGCCCTCTGGCAGAGAAAGCCGGATTGGGCTGGACCGGCAAACACTCGTTGATCCTGAACCGCGAAGCGGGCTCATGGTTTTTCCTGGGGGAATTGCTGATCGATCTGCCTCTGCCGATAGATTCCCCACAGGAAGAGCAGTGTGGACGCTGCGTGGCCTGCATGACGATTTGCCCGACAGGCGCTATCGTGGCGCCTTACACGGTGGATGCCCGCCGCTGCATTTCCTACCTGACGATTGAGCTCGAAGGCGCCATCCCCGAAGCGCTGCGGCCCCTGATGGGAAACCGCATTTATGGCTGTGACGACTGCCAGCTCATCTGTCCCTGGAACCGCTATGGGCAACTGACTGACGAAGCGGATTTTTCACCCCGCGCAGCGCTGCATGCGCCAGCGTTAACCGCCCTGTTTCAGTGGGATGAAGCGAAATTCCTGCGTATTACCGAAGGCTCTCCCATCCGCCGAATTGGTTATCAGCGCTGGTCACGCAATATTGCGGTGGCGCTAGGGAATGCCCCGTGGAGCGCAGAGATCCTCCCCATACTCGAACAGCGGCTGGGGGAAAGTGATTTACTGGACGAACATATTCAGTGGGCCATTGCGCAGCAACAGGATAAGCGAAAGCACGTAGAGATTGACGTACAGCCAGCACAGCAAAAAAGGCTCGTCAGGGTAATAGAGAAGGGATTGCCGCGTGATGCCTGATTGCGCAACGATACACAGGAAACAGATTTCCACATCCTGTGAATAAAAATAAAAACACCTTGTCATTCAATCGTAATAACACAAGTGACAGAATCAAATAACATAATGAAATATTATTATTTCTTTAACTATCAATAGATTAAATAAAATTTGTGTTATTTTGCAAATGCGTCTAGCGTTTGGCTTAATCCCTATATCTGTGGATAACTCTGTTTAAAAGAGTTTTACAGAACGGCAAAAAAGCATGAACAGTCATCTGTCCTGCTGTGGATAACTCTGACTGTAGTACTAAAGATCATCATCCAGCCTGGCAGGCTGCGACAAAGAAAGTGACAAAACTGGAGCGGGAAACGAGACTCGAACTCGCGACCCCGACCTTGGCAAGGTCGTGCTCTACCAACTGAGCTATTCCCGCATAGAAGGGCACTGCTAAACATATTTTGGAGCGGGAAACGAGACTCGAACTCGCGACCCCGACCTTGGCAAGGTCGTGCTCTACCAACTGAGCTATTCCCGCATAGAGGGTACTGCTAAACATAATTTGGAGCGGGAAACGAGACTCGAACTCGCGACCCCGACCTTGGCAAGGTCGTGCTCTACCAACTGAGCTATTCCCGCGCCTTGTACCGTCATAAATTCTTCACCGGTACGGGGTGCGCATTATACGAGAAATCGCTGCTGCTGCAAGATGCTTACAGCAAAAATTTGCGCTTTTGATGCGTTTGCTGCTTATTGCATCAACCTGGCGATTTCCTGCGCACCCTTTGCGGTTTAAAGCTGCAAAAAGTGTTGGCGGTAGTACGCCAGTTCGGCAACGGACTCACGAATATCGTCTAACGCCTGATGCGAGCCGCTCTTTTTGAAGCCTGGAAGAATGTCTG
This sequence comes from Pantoea ananatis LMG 2665, assembly GCF_000710035.2. Taxonomy (GTDB): domain Bacteria; phylum Pseudomonadota; class Gammaproteobacteria; order Enterobacterales; family Enterobacteriaceae; genus Pantoea; species Pantoea ananatis. The sequence continues at coordinate 525,940 of NZ_JMJJ01000006.1, forward strand.
GCTTCCAACGACGAGCCAGTTCCTTGAGCGTGCTGACATCTAAATAGCGGTAGTGGAAATAGGCTTCCAGCTCTGGCATGTACTTGAACAGGAAACGGCGATCCTGCCCAATGCTGTTGCCGCAGATGGGCGAGGTATTTGCGGGCACCCACTGCTGTAGGAACTCGATAGTCGCTTTTTCCGCAGCGCGATCGTCAATCTTACTGGCCTTCACCCGTTCCACCAAACCGCTATTCGTATGTGTACGGACGTTCCATTCGTCCATTAAGGCGAGCTGTGCATCTGACTGATGAACCGCCATCACCGGCCCTTCAGCCAGGATATTGAGGTCGGCATCGGTCACGATAGTGGCGATCTCAATAATGCGATCGCGTTCCGGATCGAGTCCGGTCATTTCAAGGTCGATCCAAATTAGATTATTTTCGTTTCCAGTGGCCATGCTGTTACCTGTGGTTGCTGAGTCGTCATTCATCATGAATAAGGTGTATCATAGACGTTTTGCCCCTCAGGGCGAAATCCAGCTAAACGGTGAGGGTGAGTGAGTAAAAATAAACTGTCTAAAGGTCAACAACGTCGCGTAAGCGCTAACCACGATCGTCGTTTGAACCAGCGCAAAACGCGCCCGGAAGCGGACGATAATTTGTTTGGTCAGGACGCAGAGGGCGTGGTGGTCAGCCGATTTGGCATGCATGCCGATGTCGAGGACAGTGCTGGCCTTACCCACCGTTGCAATATACGTCGTACGATTCGTTCGCTGGTCACCGGCGATCGGGTGGTATGGCGTCCCGCGCTAAACGGCGGTAAAGGTATTGTTGAAGCGGTGCACGAACGCACCAGCGTGCTGACGCGCCCCGATTTCTACGATGGCGTCAAACCCATCGCCGCAAACATCGATCAAATTATTATCGTGTCCGCGATTCTGCCAGAGCTGTCACTGAATATTATCGACCGTTATCTGGTCGCCAGCGAAACACTGGATATTGAGCCCCTGCTGGTGCTGAACAAAATCGATCTGCTGGATGACAACGCACGTGCGTTTGTTGACGAGCAGATGGAGATTTACCGCAAGATCGGTTATCGGGTATTGATGGTTTCCAGCCATGTGAAAGAGGGTTTGAATGCACTGCAGGCAGCCTTAACTGACCGGATAAGTATCTTTGCCGGGCAGTCCGGCGTAGGTAAGTCCAGCCTGCTGAACGCCCTGCTTGGCTTCGATCAACAGCAGGACACCGCCATTCTGACCAATGATGTTTCCGATGTTTCCGGACTGGGCCAACATACCACGACCGCATCCCGGCTTTATCATTTCCCCGAGGGCGGGGATGTGATTGATTCTCCGGGTGTCCGTGAGTTTGGTTTGTGGCATCTTGAGCCGGAACAAATCACGCGTGGATTTGTCGAATTCCGTGCGTTCTTAGGCGATTGTAAGTTTCGTGACTGTAAGCATGACACCGATCCGGGCTGTGCGATTCGTGAAGCCGTTGAAAACGGCAAAATCGATCAATCACGCTTCTATAACTACCACCGTATTCTTGAAAGCATGGCGCAAATGAAAACCCGGAAAAACTTCGCCGAGAGTGAAGATTAAGGCCCGTAACGGCGTATTCGCCATCTGACTGGGGCGCTGTTACAATCCGCTCCCTTTTTGTCAATGTTATGAAAGATAGCCAGGAGGCTAGGGTGTTTGATCGTTTTAAACTCGGCTTGAATCACATTCTTCCAAAAAAATGGCTGACTGAACTTGCGGGTTGGGGAGCCAGCCGTCGCGGCGGCTGGCTGACGAAGCTGGTCATTGATATTTTTGTCTGGTTTTACAAAGTCGATATGGCTGAAGCACGGAAACCGGATACCGCCAGCTACCGCACCTTTAACGATTTCTTTGTTCGTCCGTTAAAGGACGATGCACGCCCAATCGATCCCGATGCCAGCCTGATCGTTCTGCCTGCTGACGGCGCGATCAGCCAGCTTGGCCATATTGAAGGCGATCAGATTTTCCAGGCGAAAGGCCATTACTACACGATCGACGCCCTGCTCGCCGGTAATGAGCATATGGCGGCACAGTTTCGTGAGGGGGAATTTGCGACCACTTACCTGGCACCGCGTGATTATCACCGCGTCCACATGCCTTGTAACGGCATCCTGCGTGAGATGATCTATGTACCGGGCGATCTTTACTCCGTTAATCCGCTGACCGCACGTAACATCCCTAACCTCTTTGCCCGTAACGAGCGCGTAATTTGTTACTTTGAAACCGATATGGGCCCGATGGTGCAGATCCTGGTGGGCGCAACGATTGTCGGCAGCATTGAAACCGTTTGGGCAGGCACCGTCACACCGCCGCGCGAAGGCATTATTAAACGCTGGCATTACCCGGCCGCCGATCATGACGGTGCCGTGGTATTACTCAAAGGTCAGGAAATGGGCCGCTTTAAACTGGGTTCTACGGTAATCAACCTGTTCGCGCCTGGCCGAATCAAGCTGGCGGAAAGCCTTGAGGCGGAAAGTAAGGTTCGACTGGGCCAACCTTTAGCGCTCGCCCTTCCACTGACGACTACCGCGCCTGACGCTGTCGAGTAGAACCTATGTTCGTGCGTTCGATCTTTTGTCTGCTGCTGAGCCTCTGGCTCAGCTCTTCTACGCTAGCCGCCAGCCTGCCTGATGCCAGCCAGCTCAAACAGCAGCTGGAAGAGGTCAAAGCCACTAAAAATGCCCCCTCGCAAACTGAACAAATTCAGTCACTGGAAGCCGCACTGGCCTCGCTCTCTGAACGCGATGATGCCCTCGAACGCGCACAACAGTATCAACAGGTTATTGACGATTTTCCGCGCCTTGCCCGCGAGTTAAGGCAGCAAATCGCCACGCTTAACGACAACGCTAAAACCGTGCGCAGCACGATGAGCAGCGCAGAGCTGGAACAAGAGATTCTGCAAATCAGCAGTCAGCTGATTGAAGAAGGACGCCAGGCCCAGCAGGAGCAGGACCGTGCCAGAGAGATCAGTGATTCCCTGTCGCAGTTGCCACAGCAGCAAACGGAAGCGCGCCGGGCACTGACCGAGAGCGAACGGCGCTTACAGAGTGCCGGCAGCGCTGCCACTCCAGTAGGTCAGGCCCAACTGGTGGCTCGCCAGGCAGAAAATGCCGCCAATAAAGCCAAAGTCGATGAGTATGAGCTGGCGCAGTTGTCGGCCAACAATCGCCAGGAGCTGGCTCGCATGCGCGCCGAGGTGCATCAGCGCAAAGTGACCCAGCTTGATAATTATCTGCAGGCTTTACGTAATCAACTGAATGAACAACGTCAGCGCGAGGCCGAAACGGCGCTGGCGCGTACGGAACAGCTGGCGGAAAACAGTGGTGATTTACCGCCCGAGATCAGTGAGCAGTTTCGGGTTAACCGCGATTTGTCCGGTGCGCTGAATCAGCAGGCACAGCGCATGGATCTGGTGGCATCGCAACAGCGCCTCGCCACCAATCAAATTATTCAGGTCCGTCAGGCGCTGGCAACGTTGCGGGAACAATCCCAGTGGCTGGGTGCCTCTAACCTGCTCGGCGATGCGCTTCGGGCACAGGTGGCGCGTTTACCCGATATGCCGAAATCTCAGCAAATCGATAATGAAATGGCACAGCTGCGCGTTCAGCGCCTGCATTATGAAGATCTTCTGGAACGACAGAATGCGCTTCGCAAAGCACATCAGGCGGACGGGCAGCCTTTTACCAGCGACCAAAAGCGCATTCTGGATGCACAGTTAAAAACGCAGCGAGAATTGCTGAACTCCCTGATATCCGGCTGCGATACGCTGATTCTGGAAATCACTAAACTCAAGGTCGCCAATACGCAGCTTCAGGATGCGTTAACCGAAGTCAAAGACGCCACGCACCGCTATCTGTTCTGGACAGCAGATGTCAGCCCCATTTCATTGAGCTATCCTCTGGACGTGGCTAAAGGCCTGTCGCACCTGCTTACGCTGGATACGCTTGGGCAGCTTGGCAAAGCTCTGGCAATGATGTTTACCAGCCGCAGCACCGTCCTGCCCATTTTGGGTGCCGTGTTGCTGGTCGGTTTTAGCCTGAGTACACGCCGTCACTTCAACGCTTTTTTGGAACGCTCAGCCAGTAAGGTTGGTAAGGTCACCCAGGATCGCTTCCGCCTGACCATCCGCACTGTTTTCTGGTCAATTCTGGTCGCGCTTCCGCTTCCTGTGCTTTGGGCAACCCTGGGATACGGGCTGCAAAACGCCTGGCCGTATCCGGTAGCCGTTGCTATCGGCGATGGCATTACGGCGACGCTGCCTCTGCTGTGGATATTCATGGTCAGCGCCCAGTTTGCCCGCGCCAACGGTTTGTTCATTGTGCATTTCCGCTGGCCGCAGGTACGCGTTGCGCGTGCCATGCGTTACTACTCGTTGAGTATTGGCCTGATCGTGCCGCTGATTATGCTGCTGATCACCTTTGATAACCTTGACGATCGTCTTTTCTCTGCCACCCTGGGCCGACTGTGTTTTATTTTGATCTGTGGCGCCCTGAGTCTTGTTACGGTAAGTCTAAAACGTGCAGGGATCCCTCTTTATCTTGATAAAGAGGGCAACGGCGAAAACATGATTAACCGCCTGCTGTGGAATATTATGATCGCCATTCCATTGCTGGCCGCGCTGGCCTCCATGATTGGTTACCTTGAAACAGCGCAGGCGCTGCTGGCACGTCTGGAAACCTCGGTGGCAATCTGGTTTTTCCTGCTGGTTATTTACCATATCATTCGCCGCTGGATGCTGATTCAACGACGCAGGCTGGGGTTCGATCGCGCACGCCAGCGCCGGGCCGATATGCTGGCCAATCGCGCGCGCAACGAAGAAGAAAAAGATCAGGCGCAAAATACTGACGTTATTGAAATAGAAGAGCCCGTGATTGATTTGGACGCCATCAGTGCTCAGTCACTGCGCCTGGTCAGGTCAATCCTGACGCTGATTGCGCTGGTGTCAGTCATTGTCCTGTGGTCGGAAATCCACTCTGCGTTTGGTTTCCTTGAGAATATTCGTTTATGGGATGTCAACACCTCCGTTCAGGGCGTGGAGAGTATTCAACCCATTACGCTGGGCGCCGTTCTGATCGCCATCCTGGTGTTCGTGATTACGACGCAGCTGGTGCGCAATATGCCGGCCCTCCTTGAGCTGGCCCTGCTGCAGCATCTTGATTTGTCGCCAGGCACCGGCTATGCCATTACCACGCTGACCAAGTATTTGCTGCTGCTAATTGGTGGCTTGCTCGGCTTCTCATTGATTGGGATTGAATGGTCCAAGCTGCAATGGCTGGTGACCGGCCTGGGCGTTGGGTTGGGATTTGGCCTGCAGGAGATTTTTGCGAACTTTATCTCCGGCCTGATTATTTTGTTTGAAAAACCCATTCGTATTGGCGATACCGTTACTATTCGCGATCTGACCGGCAGCATTACGCGCATCAATACCCGCGCCACGACAATTACAGACTGGGATCGCAAAGAGATCATCGTGCCTAATAAGGCCTTTATTACAGAACAGTTTGTTAACTGGTCGCTGTCGGACTCCGTCACGCGCGTCGTGCTGACCATACCCGCTCCCGCACAGGTAAGCAGCGAGGAGGTCACCACGTTGCTGAAGCTGGCTGCAGAACGTTGTAGCTACGTTCTGGATACACCGCCGCCGGAAGTGTTTCTGGTTGACCTGCAGCAGGGAATACAGTTATTTGAGCTACGCGTACACGCCGCTGAAATGGGCCATCGCATGCCGCTTCGCCATGAACTGCATCAGCTTATTCTGCACGGCTTTGCAGAACATGGTATCGAAATGCCTTTCCCACCCTTCCAGATGCGGGTAGAAACCTTAAGCAGAAAAACGCCTGCCGGAAATGGTGCGTCGACGACGCGGACTTTTAAATCAGGCGGATTATAAAAAAACGCCCGGTCTGACCGGGCGCTTTCCTGTTCGGGCTGCGGGGGTTATTGCTTCACAAAAGCTTCGCCCTGCGCGATATCTTTTTTCAGTGTTTCCAGCATGCCATCCAGCGCCTGCTGTTCGAACGGGCTAAGGGCACCAACAGGCTTACGCTCCGCCACGCCGTTTTTACCTAACAGCAGGGGCTGAGAGAAGAAGCGGGCATGCTCGCCATCGCCTTCCACGTAGGCACACTCCACAACGTTCGCTTCGCCGTTTAAGGCACGTACCAGCGATAAACCGAAACGGGCGGCGGCCTGCCCCATGGATAACGTTGCTGACCCCCCACCGGCTTTCGCTTCCACCACTTCTGTACCGGCGTTTTGAATACGTTTGGTGAGGTCAGCCACTTCCTGATCGCTAAAGCTGACGCCCGCAACCTGGGACAGTAATGGCAGAATAGTGACGCCTGAGTGTCCCCCCACCACGGGCACGTTCACCTCGCCAGGCTGTTTGCCTTTCAGCTCAGCGACAAAGGTATTGGCGCGAATAATGTCCAGCGTTGTCACGCCAAACAGTCGATTCTTGTCATAAACACCGTGTTTCTTCAGGACCTCGGCCGCAATCGCCACCGTCGTGTTAACCGGATTGGTGATCACCCCAATTAACGCTTTCGGCGCTGTCGTAGCAACCTGCTCAATCAAATTACGCACGATGCCGGCATTGACGTTAAACAAATCGGCCCGATCCATACCAGGCTTACGCGCTACCCCAGCAGAGATGAGCACGACATCCGCACCTTTTAAAGCCGGGGTGGCATCTTCCCCACTAAAACCCTTAACGTTAACTGCGGTAGGAATGTGGCTGAGATCGACCGCGACGCCAGGCGTGACGGGCGCGATGTCGTAGAGAGAAAGTTCTGAACCTGCGGGAAGCTGGGTTTTGAGTAGAAGTGCTAGCGCCTGGCCTATGCCACCAGCGGCACCGAGTACGGCAACTTTCATTCATAACTCCTTATTAAGGTGGGGCAGAGAAGAGCCGAAATTCCATCTGTGTCAGACCTTAATCAACTGCTCAGGTGATGACGGGTATCCGAGACTATTTTACGCGCTAATGCCCGCAGTCTCGGGATTTTAAAACTTACTTATCATCGCTATATCGTCCTCATCCTGCGTTGCAGACAACGAGCTAACCTGTTTGCCGTGTCAGGGCTACCTCAGGTAAGCGCCGACGACGGTGACGGGATTTCTCTCCAACTGTTGCGCGGGAGTTGGCCGGTATCACCTGAAATCGACAACCTTGACGTCGGCAGACAGAGAACGGCAGTGTAAATTTTTATTTTCTTACCTCATCAATAATATAACAGCTTTGCAACCTTTGCCTTTCCAGGCTGTGAGCTGGGTTTTGGTCTGAGTAAATTCTTTGCTATTATCGCCGCCCGCCATGGATACCGCCCCGTTCAATTAACAACCAATTGCATAAAAATTCATTTATATGCATAATAATGACTTTGCTGCGGTCTGTTCCGCGGTTTTTCTTACATTTACTGGTAAATTATGCGAAACCCATCGAAACAAGACGATCTGATCAAAGCCTTCAAGGCTTTATTAAAAGAAGAAAAATTCAGTTCTCAGGGCGAAATTGTTCAGGCGCTTCAGGAAGACGGCTTTGAGAACATCAACCAGTCCAAAGTTTCCCGGATGCTGACAAAGTTTGGCGCGGTGCGGACCCGCAATGCCAAAATGGAGATGGTGTACTGTTTGCCTGCCGAGCTGGGCGTGCCGACAACAACCAGTCCATTGAAGAATCTGGTTCTGGATATTGACTACAATGATGCGCTGGTCGTGATCCATACCAGCCCTGGCGCAGCGCAGCTGATCGCTCGCCTGCTGGATTCTCTGGGTAAATCTGAGGGGATTCTGGGGACGATTGCGGGTGATGACACCATTTTTATCACGCCGGCACGCGCCTTTACCGTCAAACAACTTCACGATGCTATCCTCGTCCTGTTTGAACAAGAGCTATAGTCGTTCCCGCTAACCGGCAGCACATCGCCGGTTTATTCTGCCCGTTATCCCCCTCTTCCTTCTGTCAGCTCTCTTTCAGCCGATACGTTACTTTTCAAGGCATTACTCTTTAACCGCGTCGTTTTCAGCGCATAAAATATTGGTCATACCCTTTGCCACCTTTAACATTACGCGCTATTTTACACTGCTTTACATTCAAATACTGGCGTCATCACCCAGACCAAAACAGATAAGCAGCCAGATCAACCATGATTTTTCGCACTAAAAGTTAAAGTAACGTATCTTACTGTTTTTATGCGTAATTACCCATCTGTAGTGGCATTTTAGCCATTTTTAATAACTTTTAGTTATTAAAAAATCCCAAATGGTTAAATTGCATCAACAAAACATTATTAGGCAGGTATTAATTTCTGCCGTTATTAGTCCTATACTTAGTTTCGTGATGTGAATCACACTAATAAAAAAGAAGAACAACCAGGACGAGGACATCTTTTATGAAAACTAAATCTACCATCGCTGCCTTGAGCATTTTATCTGCCCTGTCATTCGGCGCTTCTGCAGCAGATTATATTTCTGCTTCACAAGCACAAAATCTGCAGCCTGTTGGCACGGTAAGCGTGAGCGGTGTGGCCGGCGCGCCATCCGATATCAGACAGCAACTGAGCGATAAAGCCGATCAACAAGGCGCGAAAGCTTTCCGTGTTATTGAGGCCTATAACGACGGCAACTACCACGCGACGGCTGAGCTGTACAAATAAACTCGCAGGACCTGACAGGTAACCAGCGGTCCCAATGCGACCGCTGGTTAAACATCCTTACCGGAGAATGAATGATGAAAATCCAATTAACGATTGCCGCGCTGGGCGTGGCCTCACTGCTCTCTTTTGGTGCCAATGCCGCTAGCATGGTCACAAATCAGCAGGCGCAAGACATGAATCTGCAGCCGCTAAACCAAACAATTAGCGTAAGCGGTATCAATGGCGACCAGACCAACATCCGCCAGGTACTGTCTGAGAAAGCGGATGCACAAGGTGCAGGCCATTACCGCGTGATTGAGAACAACCGTGACGATACCTTCCACGTCACCGCCGAACTGTATAAATAATTCATCTGCGGCAATGTTGCCGCCCTGACAAAATCGATGACCCGCTCTATGTATGCCATTCCGCAGGTTGTTGATTGCTATGAGGAATAAATCATGAACATCAAATCAACCATCGCAACGATGAGTCTGCTCTCCGTGATCGCTTTTGGCGCTTCAGCAGCGCAGCTCGTCACGGCCGATCAAACGCAGAATCTGCAACCTGCAGGAACCGTAAGCATCAGTGGCGTTGCGGGTTCACCTATCGACTATCGCGCCCAGCTGTCCCAGAAAGCGGATGAACAAGGCGCAAGTGCCTATAAAATTATTGAGGCTAATACAGGTGACAGCTACCACATCACCGCGCAGCTGTATAAATAGTTCCTCGTCTGACGTATGACGAACCCTTTAGCCCCGCTCGCCGGGGCTTTTTTTTGCCTGAAACGCGCGGTGAGTGAACTGTGACAGGGGGTAAGCAAAGGCAGCCTTCATCCGCCAATGTTAATCGACGGGATTCAGCGACATAAAACGACATGAGCAGAAGAAGTCTGGCTTACGCGGGGGATTAATACGCTGTCAACAGTACCGTAAATCACAGACCTAAGGCGCAATATATCAATGGGCAATCTGCGCCAAATCATCGTCTGACAGTCCGGTCATCTCTGCGACAAGGCTGGGAGGCAAACCGTTTTGCAGCATTGTTCGCGCGATTTTTAGTGCAGCCGACCGTTCTCCCTCACTGCGGCCTTTCACCAGGCCACGTTGTTCACCAAGCTGAAGGCCCTCTTCCAGGCCCTTTTCCATCCCCTTTTCAATGCCTTTCTGCTCAAGCTGTTGTGCGATGGTCATCAATGCATCCTCATGTTGCGGCACCCGCTGCGCCAGCGTTCTGACGAAAAGGTCAGCGTCCGCGGTTTCGCCCGCCTGTAAAAGATAGTTTACCAACGATATAACCTGTGATGAAGAGAGATAACCCGCCAGTGTGACAGGGGCCAGCTTATCGATGAGTTCTGCTAAATCTCTTTGATGAATATGCTTTTGCAGCAGTGTTAATGCAGCCATGCTGCGGTGGCCGACAATCTCCTCATCAGGAATCACCGTCACGTCCACTAGCGGAAAAGCGTTGCTGTAGAGCCGACTGGCGAAGGCGGGAATCGAAAATTCGTCCAGCCAGCGGGTACTATAGGGATAGGGACTGCGTTTGCCACTGTAGAATAAAATCGGAATGACTAACGGGAGTTTTTTGTGCCCGGCATCCAGGTGCCGCTGCATTGCCGCAATGGCATAACGCATCAGTCTGAATGCCATATGCCTGTCAGGTGATGACTGATGTTCAATCAACACATGGATATAGCCATCATCGCGGCTTGTGGTTTTTAGACTGTACAGTATATCGCTAAAATATTGCCGTAAGTCCTCTTCCACAAAAGCGCCAGATTCCAGTTTTAACGTATCCAGATCGCACAGCGCGAGAAACTCTGCCGGAAGATGCAATGCCATAAAATCACGGGCAATGGTGGGCTGGGACAAAAATTGACGGAATGTCGCATCATGGGGCGTGGGCGTGCCATTTTTACTTTTCATGTAACCTGTCCTGATGATGAGGTGGCAGGTTAGCACGACCTGAAAATGCTCAGCGTCAGCAAACGGTGACGTTGCGAGAGCTCTCGAGGAATTTCTCGCACGTGGGCGACCCGATAATACACGTTAGTCGGTCTTCAACGCTGTTAACGCTCTATTACGTTAAATTGCAGTTGTCCTTCCAGCTCCTCTTCCGCCTCGTCGAACAGCAGAATTAAGGCTCCATATCGCCGCTTCTGCCCTTGTCCTAAATTCACAAACTCTATTTTCAGGGGGAGAGGTAAACCTTTGCAGACAATGATGTCCCACAATCCATCCAAATCACAGATGGCGTACGCCTTTAAAGCAAAGCGTTCGCAAAATTGCCGTAAAAAATGGGCCTGATCGACAATCTCATTAAAATCAAAACGCTCGACTCTCATACTGGCGACTCCCGTTATCCGGTTCTGGGCGGCCCTGCGCCGCCCGGATGTTCATCTAACTTAACCCGCCGAGGTGCAGCGCTTTGACCTCCAGGTACTCATCCATCCCCAGTACCGATCCTTCACGTCCCAGACCAGACTCTTTCACGCCGCCAAAGGGGGCCAACTCTGTCGAGACCGCACACTCATTGATGCCAATCATTCCACTTTCGAGCGCGGCAGAGACCCGGAATACCCGCTGCAGGTTTTGCGTATAAAAATACGCCGCCAGCCCGTATTCCGTCTGGTTGGCACGACGGATAACCTCTTCTTCGTCATCAAAGCGGAAACAGGCTGCCACCGGCCCAAACGTTTCTTCCTGAGCCAGTTTCATGCCTTCATGTGCCTCAACAATGACCGTTGGCTGCCAAAAATTTCCGCCCAGCGCGTGCCGCTGACCACCCGTCAGCACTTTTCCGCCCTGAGCAATGGCATCTTTGACATGCTCTTCGACTTTTTCTAATGCGGATGATTCGATTAACGGGCCGACGACCACGCCATTATCCATGCCGTTTCCGACGCTAAGCTTATCCACTTCAGCGGCCAGTTGGGTCGTAAAACGTTCGTAAACTGCACTGTGAATGAAAAAGCGGTTAACGCTGACACAAACCTGACCGGCATTGCGGAATTTATTGGCGATGGCTCCCTGCACGGCTGCATCGATATCCGCATCTTCAAAGACGATATAGGGCGCATTACCGCCCAGTTCCATCGAAACCTTTTTCATGGTTTCAGCAGCGTTACGCATTAGCGTTTTCCCCACTGCCGTGGAACCGGTAAAGGAAATTTTACGTACGGCTTTGCTGGCCATAATGGCATCGCTAATGGCATGCGTGTCGCCTGCTACACCGTTAAGCACGCCATCAGGGATGCCGGCTTTTTTTGCCAGCGCCAGTAAGGCAAATGCGGAAAGCGGTGTGTTATTCGCGGGTTTAATAATGCCTGTACATCCCGCTGCCAGCGCCGGGCCTAACTTACGTGTCAGCATCGCCATAGGGAAATTCCAGGGCGTGATAGCGGCGACGACGCCGACCGGCTCACGGGTTGCCAGAATGCGCGATCCCGCTTTAGCAGGAGGGATGATTTCACCGTTAGCCCGTTTAGCCTGCTCGGCGAACCATTGAATAAAGCTGGCGGCATATTCCACTTCGCCTTCTGCTTCCTTGAGCGGCTTACCTTGCTCCGTTGTCATTAGCTCAGCCAGCCAGCGTTTGTGTTCAATGATTAACCTATACCAGCGGTACAGCAGTTCTGAACGCCCCTTGGCGGTCTGTGCTCGCCACGCTGGGAAAGCATCCTGGGCAGCCTTTATTGCAGCTTCCGTTTCCGTTTTTCCTGCTTTTGCCACCTGAGCGACGACCTCGCCCGTGGCAGGATTCGTCACGTCAAAGGTAGACGTGGTACGCAGCCATTGCCCGTTTACCAGATAGCCTGTCTGGAACAGTTCGCTGTCGTGCAGTGAAGAATGCATTAGGTGCTCCTGTCGGTTTGTCATCTGTCAGGAAAGTATAGATGGCAAAAATGACAGGTCAGGTAACACGGGGGATCATCATGGCCGCCAGCGCTTGCCGCGGCCATAATTCAGATTTGGACGAGCGTATTTTGATATTTTTTCAGCATCTCAGCCAGTCGCGTTACCGGCTCGGTCACGCTGGTTGGGGCGTCATAGTGCGCCAGCTTGTGCTGATAGACATCCAGCTCTTTGAGTAACCGTTCGAAATAATAACGGCGCTTTTCGTCACTGCGTACCGAGATGATCCGATCCGCCGTGTGGCGCAGTTGGCGATGATACGCAGACAGATCGGCATTAACCGGCACATCGGCAGCACGTAATCGCTGATGACCAATAATTAAGGTCAGGGCAATGCGATATTTGTCGATGTCACCCGGGAACAGGTTAAGCAGTAAAAAGAGCTGCTGATAGAGTGCCGGAAGATGGTTTTCACGACGGCGAGCCTGGTTAGTGGTCATCGCCGAGACCGCCGCATACATGAAGCGGTTGAGCAATTTACGGCCCGTGCGCGCTTTGGACTTATCCCGAATCAACAGGATGACCATCAACGCAACGAAGCTGCCGATCCACTGTCCCAGCGCATTGTCGATAAACTGCGTAAAGTTGAACTGCATCGGATTATCCAGCACAAGCACGTTGATTGTGCCGACCATGGCTCCCAGCGTACCAATCTGCCTGCGCTGAATTAAAATGCCGGAAATAAACCCTAACAGGCCAATGGCAATGCACAGCAGCACGGCACTTTGTTGGGTGTTGGGCAAAATATACATGAAATAGAGTGCGCCCAGCGGGACCGCCACCGTCATACCGTAAACAAAGTCTTTAGCCATCATGAGCGGATTGGGCATGCGCATCGCCAGTGCCGTAATCACGCCCAACATGACCATACAGCCGCTACCTGATGTCCAGCCGGTATAGAGCCAGAACAGCGAACCGAGCGCAGTCGCTACAAAGGTGCGAACACCGTTAATCATCGCATGGTGGTTTTCAGCAGAACGCGCCTGAATCACGACCTCGCGCTGAAGAATCCCCTCCTCCAGCGCTGTGATACGGCCGTTACTTTTGATGCCATGCGTCAGCAGCTGATATTCCGTTGCTGCCTCAACCCAGCTTTCCAGCGTCTCGGGGTCCGTTTTACTGCTGACGGCAATTAACCGTCGCAGCGCTTTCATACGCTTGTGTACGTCTTCTGCCGTCGCTGCCTCTTTCTCCATTAACACACGATACTGCGTTGCAATGTAGTCAGGCCGTGAGTTTTGAATTAAAAAGGTTTCAGCCGCCTGGGTAATCATCGTCAGTGACAGAGTGTTCAGCATTTGCAGCCGTCGACTGGTATTCTGCCAGCGCGAAGACTCCATCATCAACTGGCTACGCATACTGCTGAGCGCCGTGGTACGCCGTACCAAAGCCCCCCAGGCTTTATCGACTTCTTCTTTGTCCTCATGCGCCACGCACAGCTGCAGCAACCTGTAATGCGCCACCAGCAGCGAGTCAACTTCAGCATCAATCACTTTTTTAATCGAACGTGGCGAGAAAATCATATCGGCCAGAATGGCGCACAGGATCCCTAAAATGATCTCGCTACAGCGTTCCACGGCATATTGCGGGACCAGCGTCAGCCCACCACTGGCATTCGCCGTCACGACAATAATTAACGCGGTGTAACCAGCCAGTCCGAGCGCATAGGAGTTTTCAACCTTGATCAGCGAAGACAGCCATACGCAGAAACCCGCCCAAATACAACACAACAGCAGCATGACTACCGGTGCGCGTACGGTCGCAATCATGATGACCAGCGCGGCGACACAGCCAATAAATGTTCCGATGATACGAAGAATACCGCGATAGCGTAATGCGCCCGAATAGGGATCGCCGCCTGCCGCAAACGCCGTCCCGCCTGCCACAATGCCCGCCGTCATGACGGCCCAGCGGGGGGTTTCAAGGTTAAGATGAAAGCCGATCATCAGCGCCGCAACCAGCGCAAAAGTCAGCTTTATCGGGAACCGCAGGAACTCAGTCATAGCGTCCTCTTAACCAAACTCACGCAGACGGTTAAAGAAGGACATGATGGGCGATGTATCAGTATGCTGACGATCCTCTGTGCCAGTGATGACCACGGTCGCTGTCGTTCCGGCCGGATAGTGATTGCCGGGGTCCTGGTCAAGACGGATGCGAACCGGTACGCGCTGCGCCAGGCGTACCCACTCCAGGTTAGACTGGACCGTTGCCATTCCTTTACTGTCAACGCTGCTGCTGCTGTTGGTCACGCCTGCCGCGATGCTGTCAACCGTACCGCGCAGCGTCACATTGCTGCCCAATGGCGTGATCTCGGCCCGAAAGCCGGGGCGCACACCATGCAGCTTGGTCTCTTCGAGATAAGCCAGCACGTAAAATGAGCGCTGCTGTACCAGCGCCACGGCAACCGCTCCCCGCGTAATGAATTCGCCCTGGTAGACGTTCAGGTTCGTCACCCATCCATCTGACGGCGCGGTGATCGTGGTTCGTTCCAGGTCGATCTTAGCCAGATCGCGGGTAGCGACAGATTTTGCCAGTTGATGTTCACTGGTTTGCAGATCGTTGTTGGACTGCTCAATGGCTTCGCGTGACATCGCAGAGGTTCCGAGTCGGTTTCGACGTCCGGCCTCACGGCGTTTTTCATTAACCAGTGCCTGGTAATATTCCACATCAGCCTGCGCTTCATCTAACGCTTTTTGGTACCGTGGACGATCGACCACAAACAGCGTGTCACCTTTTTTAACCCGTTGGTTGTCGTGAACGGGAACCTCGGTAATTAACCCGGTGACATCAGGTGAAATCGCGACCACATCGGCCGCAAACCTTGCATCGCGTGTCCAGGGGGATTCGGTATAGAACACCCAGGCACGGAATATGATAATGACGGCGATGATGACCAGCAGGATGGTGATCGCGTAACGCGCGATTTTTCTTATAAGCGTGTTCACGTAAACCTCAAACAAATAAACGGGATACCAGATAAAATACACAGCAGTAAAGGGCTGTATTGAAGAGTGCCGGATGCCAGACAAGATCGTAGATACCGCTGGGCGTCAGCACGCGTTTCACTATCCAGAACAGCATGAGCGAAACGATGAGTTCGATGAAAATGGGCGGAAAAGAGAGCCCAAACATGACAAATACCGGAAGTACACTCATTAAAAATCCTTAGTTCGATACGGCCGGGATAATTCACCGCCTGAAGGACGCAAACGCCTGCGCCTCATAAGCCACATCTGAACTACGGCTGACTTAATAATAGCGTATCATCGGGTGTTTTCAGGTAATGAAGCGTCGCCAGGTCATACCCCGGTCGACATATAGTAACGCGCTTAACTATACGTTTTCTACTGAATGTGATCTAAATCACTTTTTAGCCAGAGTAAACAATGGAACGACTCAAAGGTATGTCGATTTTTGCCAAAGTAGTTGAACTGGGTTCTTTTACTGCGGCCGCACGACAGCTTCACCTTAGCGTGTCATCAATCAGCCAGATTGTCGCCAAACTGGAAGATGCGCTGCAGGTAAAGCTACTCAACCGCAGTACGCGCAGCATTGGGCTCACTGAAGCCGGTAAAATCTACTATCAGGGCTGTCGCCGTATGCTGGCAGAGGCTAACCAGGTTCACGAACAGCTTTATGCCTTTAATAACACGCCGATCGGCGTACTACGCATTGGCAGCTCTTCCACGATGGCACAGAACGTGCTGGCAGGTATGACGAGCGATATGCTGCGTGATTACCCGGGGCTGAGCGTCAACCTGGTAACCGGTATTCCTGCGCCAGATTTAATCGCGGACGGGCTGGACGTGGTGATCCGGGTGGGCGCTTTAAAGGATTCGAGCCTGTTCTCGCGCCGACTCGGGGCGATGCCAATGGTGGTCTGTGCCGCTAAACACTATCTGACGCAGCATGGGACGCCGGAAAAACCTGGCGATATCACTAAATTTGCCTGGCTGGAATACAGCGTAAGGCCAGATAACAATTTTGAGCTGATTGCCCCCGAAGGCATCGTTACGCGTTTATCACCGCAGGGGCGTTTTGTCACCAATGACTCTCAGACGCTCATCCGCTGGCTTAAGGCCGGTAATGGCATCGCCTATGTCCCGATGATGTGGGTAGCGGATGAAATCAAGAAAGGTGAGATTGATATTTTGTTCCCGCAGTACCAATCTGACCCACGACCGGTTTATGCGCTTTATACTGAAAGAGACAAGCTGCCGCTGAAAGTGCAGGTTTGCATCGACTATCTGACGCAGTATTTCGAGCAGGTTGCCGAGCAGTACAAACAGCACCGCAAAAGCTAAAAACCCGCCAGTTGGCGGGTTTTGCGTCTCGGTCAGGCGGTGCCGCCGATTGTCAGCTTATCCAGCTTGAGTGTGGGTTGCCCCACGCCTACCGGCAGGCTCTGTCCTTCCTTACCACAGACGCCAACGCCTTTATCCAGCGCCAGGTCGTTGCCGACCATCGAAATTTGCTGCATTGCCTCGATACCGGAGCCGATCAATGTCGCCCCTTTTACGGGCTTGGTCACTTTGCCCTTCTCAATCAGATAGGCTTCCGAGGTGGAGAACACAAATTTTCCGGAAGTGATATCGACCTGACCGCCGCCGAAGTTAGGGGCATATAATCCGTACTCCACGCTTTCAATGATGTCCTGCGGCGTGGATTTACCGGCCAGCATATAGGTATTTGTCATACGCGGCATCGGCAGGTGCGCATAGGATTCGCGACGACCATTACCGGTGGGATTCACCCCCATCAGTCGGGCATTCAGCTTATCCTGCATATAGCCTTTCAATACGCCATTTTCGATCAGCACATTGTATTGCCCCGGCACGCCTTCATCGTCGATAGCTAACGAACCCCGCAATCCATCAATCGTGCCGTCATCGACAACGGTGCACAGATCAGAAGCGACCAGTTGGCCCATCTTGCCGCTAAAGACCGATGTACCACGGCGATTGAAATCACCTTCCAGGCCGTGACCTACGGCTTCGTGCAGCAGTACGCCCGGCCAGCCAGCGCCCAACACCACAGGTAAGGTTCCTGCAGGCGCAGCCACCGCTGACAGATTTACCAGCGCCATGCGCACGGCCTCACGAGCCCAGGCATCGGCCCGCACCTCGCCGTTCTCATCGGCCAGGAAAAAGGCATAGCCGGTACGCGCACCGCCGCCGCTTGAACCGCGCTCACGCTTGCCCTGATCTTCAACCTGGACGCTAATGGACAGACGAACCAGTGGGCGGACATCGGCGGCTAAGGTGCCGTCAGTAGCGGCAACCAGGACCTGCTCATAGACGCCAGTCAGGCTGGCATTGACTTCCTGAACGCGGGGATCGGCAGCACGTGCGACCTGGTCTACACGATGCAGAAGGGCTATTTTATCTTCACGGCTCAGGCTACCGAGCGGATCGACCGGCGCGTACAGCGAGCGGTTAACTACGGCCGACAGCGTCTGTGCCTTGCCGTTGCCTTGTTCACGCACAATGCTACGTGCCGCTTCAGAAGATAAACGCAACGCATTCAGGGTAATTTGGTCAGCATAGGCAAAGCCGGTTTTTTCACCGCTTACGGCGCGTACGCCCACGCCCTGATCGATATGGTAGGACCCGTCTTTAATGATTTTATCTTCCAGAACCCAGGATTCATGGAAGCTGGACTGGAAATAGAGATCGGCATAGTCCAGACGACGTTCTGAAAGCTGCCCTAACAGGGAAAAAAGGTCCTGCTGATTAATGTTGTTAGCAGTTAGCAACTGCTCACTTACCAGATTCAGAGTCATCGTTTCTCACTTAATATGTGCTCGGATAATCATAGCCTGCGGCAATTATGTTACGCCGTCAAATATCACTTGTTATAGGTTTCGCGTGGTTTACGCATTACTTCATCAATTTCAGGCTTATCCAGCGGCCCGCTGATGTGATAACGCAGCACGGAAATCTTACTCCAGAGCGGCCCCAGCACCTTGCTGGCAGCAAATACCGCAGCGCCCACCACCGGATTGATGGCAAACGCAGCCGCTACGCCGACTGAGGCTGAGATTTCTGGCGTGACTATCGCTTCCATATCAATGCGGCGCTTCACCAGGTCCATATTCCCCTGCATGGCGATATCCGCTTCCAGCCCATCGACAAGCAGGTTATCCGTGCGTACGACGCCATTTTCAATCCAGGCGGTGCCGTTGATGGCGTCGAAGTAGAATCCTTTGTTAAAGGTATCGCTGAAGTCAAAACGCAGTTTGCGCAACAACGCATCAAAGCTCAGCAGACGCAGGATCTGTCCCGCAGCGCCGGTATCCACATCACTGATTTGCCCTTTGCCAAAATGCGTTTTTAATGTGCCGCTCAGCGTTTCCGCTGCAGGCTGCCACGGTGCAGAGCGCCAGTGCAGATCATAATCAATCTTGAAAGGCGCATCCCGCAGCGGTGTATTTACGCCAAACCAGTTGGTGGCGTTATTGATGTTGCTGCCCTGTAATGTGCCTTTCAATGAGGTTCGCTGGTCGTCTGGACGATTAACCCATTCGCCCTGAATATTCAGGCGCGAGGTGCCGGTGTCAACCAGTCCGTTAGTGAGTGCTAACGTACTTCCATTGGGCTGCAGTCTGGCGTTCACCCGACCATACTTCTGCCCCAACAGCCAGCATTCTGTACACTGCAGCTGTAAGGCAGGCCACTGACTAAAATCGATCCGCTCGCTCTTTTGTCCCAGCGGTGAAGTCGACGCGCCTTTTTGATCGGCCGTCGCCTTCCATTCTGGATTGTAATACAGGTAATCCAGTGCAATCTGCCACGGGGCCGAAGGTGAGGTCGTTAACTGGCCTCTCAGCTCATCGGCGTTGACCTTCACCCGGGTCTTACCACTCATTTCCTGAGTGAGAGAGGTATCAACGTTATGCCACTGTTGCCCGGCCAGAGTCACAGAAGGACTGCGCAGGATAATATTGCCCGGCAGCGTTGCGCCGCCCACCTGATGCTCACCCGTCGTCGAACGGGTTGATCCGCCGCCGGTCGCCATCAATGCCGCCCAGGCTTCGCCATCCAGCGCCGGCAGGTTCAGCACCATTCCCGATCGGTCTGGCAACGTCGGCAGGGTTTTTGTATCGTTAAGCCAGATGCCCCGATCGACGCGCAGTGTGGGTTCCAGCAGCCAGCGGCTGTTGAACTTATGTCGTTCATCCACGCTACCGCTGAGATCAAAATGCGTTAAATCGCCTTTAGCATTGACGGCGATCGGCAGGCTTTCGCCCGCTTTTTTATCAAGCGGCGAAGGTAAGCGACTACTTACTTCTTTTCCGTCACCTTTCAAGGCTACGTCATAACGCGCGCCGCCCTTGTGCGGTAAGGAAACGTTCACCTCACCCTGCCAGGGAAGATGCCCGGCCAGTTGGCTGCCAATCTGAGGCGGCATTCCGGTGATTTTTGCCAGCTGCCAGTCAGCAAGCAACTTTACGTTAACGCCAAAATCATCGGGGTTTTCTTTCGTACTAAAGCTGACATTGAGTGGCTGACCAAACCAGTTAGCCTGCATCTGATCGCTTTCGAGATTGCCGTTGTCATAACGAAACTGTCCAGTCAGATGCGTCATGGTGGTGTTCAGCGGCTTGATATGCAGGCTGTTATTGTTCATCACCACATCACCGCTGGCGTGAACATCCTTACCATCCAGCGGAATATCAAGTTTGAGGTGGCCCTTGGTCAGACCTTTAATCTGTAGCTGCTCCAGCGCCGCGCCCAGCGAGGACTTAAGTGGCGTGTGCTGAAAGTATTCGCCAATTTCCTGCCCATCACCGCTGATATCGCCATTGATAATCAGCTTTTCCTTCATGTAATCAGGAATGACGGCGCTGACGTTGCGGGCATTAACCTCCCCCAGTTTTGCCAGAGGAGCCTGCATCCACAAACCGTCATTGAGAAAGTTAAGATCGATATCGAGATTGCTGATATCCGGCCAGCCCGGCTGGAAGCCATAGGTAGCCTTGCGTAACGGTACCCAAACCTGAAACATGCCGTCGTTGTGCTGGAAGGGGAAAAGTGCCGGATTGCCGTTGAACAGCAGCGTGGCATTGTCGACCCTGCCCCCTTTTACGGCACCGCTCAGATAGCGCGTAAGTGAATGCCCCATTAACGGCGTTGGGAAATAGCGCCAGGCATCGCCCGCGTCAGTAACGTTGATCCCGGCCAGGATATCCAGCTGAGGATGCGTATCGGTATTTTGCTGATAACGGAAATCGCCATGCGCCCAGAGTGAACGCGCCTGTACATCAAGATCCTGACCTGCCAGAGTCAGTCCGTGTTGGTCACGCAGCCAGTTCATGCTGCCGGTCACCTTCTTGATCTCTAACGGGGCCTGGAACATATCACCATAGGGCACCGTAGCCTGACCCATCGCAATCCTGGCCTGTCCGTTATTCAGGCTGCCTGCTGCCTCGCCACTTAAATGACTGATTCCCGGAACCAGTTTCCAGTACTGCCAGCTGAAATCTCGCCATTTAACCTGAAAGCGTGTCTGCTCAGGCTGCTCAACAGGAATATCCAGGGCCAGCCCGTCAATGGTGCCGCGAGGTCGCAGTGCTCGCCAGTTATCAAACAGCGCCGGTGACAAGGGCGCAAACAGCGGCACCAGGGGGGCAATATGGTCCAGCGCCAGTTGCGTCGCGCGAACCCGTACCTCAGCCTCGCTGTTGCTGCCCAGCATCTGCGTGTCCTGAGGTTGCCAGAGTAGCGAAAAATGACCAGCGGGCCAGGCGTTACCGTCTGTGCTGAGTTTGGTTTGCGGCACATTAACCACCCAGCCATTTTTGTAACGCGACAGATGGGCAGTAAGGTTATCAACGCTCAGCGTATGTGGGCCGCTTTCGCCCTGCCAGCTTGCGCCGCCCCGACTTAACAGCAGATCGCCGGCATAGACGTCGCCATCGCGCAAATTAACCCAGGCCGCCAGACTGAATCGGGCACTGTCAAGACGCGTATTATCCCGCACCCAGCGGCCCAGCCAGGGGCGCATATCAACGTCATCAGCCTGCATCCAGATACGACCATCGTTGAGTAAGCCACCGCTGTCTTTCAGGTCGAGACGGACCTGCACCACGCCGTGCTGGCCGGTAAAGCTCGACAAGCTGACTTCACCTTCAGCCCGATGCCGGGTGTTTTCATTCAGCCATGTCAGTTTCGGTATCGCCAGTTCAGCATGTTGGCCGGATGGCGTGATAAAACGAATGGTGCTGTCACGCAGGTCAAAGTGATCGAACTGGCGCAAAAACAGATCGTTAACCTGGGTGAGTTTGAAACTGTGCTTGTCATTGTCACTGGTTAACAGAGGCTGAGTGCTGTCGAGATGTAACTGCCAGAAGGTAAGATCGCGGAACTGCCAGCGCCAGTGAAGCAGTGACTGCCAGACGTCCAGTGCCACGGTGATACGCGCGATAGAGAGCGACCCCGTCTCTTTCATATCGACGTCTAAATTGCGGATTTGTAGCGTGGGCCCAAAATTCTCCCACTTGCCACGTAGCTCACTGGCTTTCACGTTGACGCCGCTGGCGTCAGAAACCCACTGAAGGACCTGACTGCGATAGGCATCGAGATGCGGCATCGCCAGACGTAGCGCGCTGACGAGCAGCGCCACAATCACAACGACTGTCGCGAGCAGCAGTAACAGAATTCTTGGCAACTGCCTCACTCACACCTCTCCTTGTCTACCGTTAACGACGGATGGTTGCTGCTCATACCCGGCGTCCTATGACATAGCGGTATGGGTTCACATTTTACCCTAAAATGTGCAGTCAGGCATCGTCAGCCCGACCAGCCAGTATTACATCATCACCACGTCAAATTGTTCCTGGGTGTAAAGCGCTTCGACATGCACCTTTACCTGCTTGCCCACGAAAAGCTCCACTTCGGCCAGCGCATGGGACTCATCCGTTTTCAACGCTTCACCTACGGTTGGCGAAACATACACCAGGAAACGATCCGAATCATAAGCATGGTGCACGCGGACGATTTCGCGCATGATTTCATAGCACACGGTTTCAACCGTTTTCAGCGTGCCGCGCCCTTTGCACACAGGACAGTCTTCGCACAGCACGTGCTCAATGCTTTCGCGCGTGCGCTTGCGAGTCATTTCCACCAGCCCCAATGCGGAAAAACCGCTGATACCTGTCTTGACCCGATCTTTATTCAGCGCCGTTTCCAGTGAATGCAGTACGCGACGACGATGATCTTCATTACTCATATCAATGAAGTCGATGATAATAATGCCGCCAAGGTTGCGAAGCCTTAGCTGACGTGCAATGGCCTGAGTGGCTTCCACGTTGGTATTAAAGATCGTCTCATCAAGGTTTCGGTGTCCGACAAAGGCACCCGTGTTGATGTCTATCGTCGTCATCGCTTCAGTTTGATCGATGATGAGGTATCCGCCAGATTTGAGTTCAACTTTACGCTCCAGCGAGCGTTGAATCTCATTTTCAACGTCGAACAGATCGAAGATGGGCTGCTTGCCGTTGTAAAGTTCGAGCTTGCTGGCCATCTCGGGGATGTATTCGCTGGTAAACTCGTTAAGTAAATCACAGGTCAGCCGCGAGTCTACGCGAATGCGGTCAAGGGCTGCGCCGGCAAAGTCTCGCAGAATACGCTGCGCCAGCGCCAGTTCGCCATAAAGCAGGCAACGTGTCTGGTTACGTTTTTTCCGCTCGCTGACTTTGGTCCACAGACGTTTCAGAAAGGCGGCATCCTGTGCCAGCTCTTCTTCGCCAATGCCTTCGGCTGCCGTGCGAATAATAAAGCCGCCCAGATCGTCGCAGTAGTCAGCTACTACCGCTTTGAGACGCTCGCGTTCTTTTTCACTGGCAATACGTTGAGAAACCCCGACGTGCGCAGCACCAGGCATGAACACCAAATAACGGGAAGGCAACGTGATATCCGTAGTCAGGCGCGCGCCTTTTGTGCCAAGCGGGTCTTTCACTACCTGCACGACCAAATCCTGCCCCTGACGAACCAGTTCTGCGATATCGCGTACGACAAAATTTTTCTTTTCATCGCCTGCGACACATTCCGTATGCGGCATGATGTCAGAAGCATGCAGGAAAGCGGCCTTGTCCAGTCCGATATCCACAAAGGCCGCCTGCATGCCAGGCAGCACGCGACTGACGCGTCCCTTGTAGATATTGCCAACGATGCCGCGTCGGGCTTCACGCTCAATATGGATTTCCTGCAGGATGCCGCCGTCGATATAGGCGACACGCGTTTCAGCAGGCGTAACATTAACCAGTAGTTCAGCCGTCATGTTAACCCCTTACGGCACGCAGTGACTGAAAATGGTCGATCAGCTCCGCTGTCTCAACCAAGGGCAATCCGACCACCGCGTGATAACTTCCATTGATTTTACGAACAAAGTTTCCGCCCTTCCCCTGAATGCCGTATGCGCCGGCTTTATCCATGGGTTCACCTGTTGCGATGTAATCGGTAATGTCGCGCGCGGTTAAGTTACGAAATGTCACCTCGGTTACCACCAGGCAGTCCAGCACCTGCTGACGATCGGCGAGGGCAATTGCGGTCATGACCTGATGGGTTTTCCCGGAGAGTTTACTGAGCATGGCGCTGGCATGGTCGGCATCGTGCGGTTTTTCCAGCACTTCTCCATTGAGCACGACAATGGTATCCGCGCCCAGCACCGGCAGATCGTGTTGGGCAATCAGCGTGCCGGCTTTCGCTTTGTCATGCGCCAGGCGGCGGACATAAACGTCTGCCGCTTCATGGGGCTGACGCTGTTCTTCAACGTCAGTGATGATGCGCTCAAAGGTCAGACCCAGTTGGGTCAGCAACTCACGTCGACGGGGAGACGCGGAGGCCAGATAAAGGGTTACCATAAATTTCCTTATTGAACAGCGAACTGACGGCGGATCTTTCTCATTAATAAGAATAGCCACGGCCAGAGAATCCCGTCGACAACACTGCTCCAGAAAATTTCAGGGCGGAATGAGACGTTGATCACCAGAAACTCCGCCCAGAAGACGATCACATCCATTGCTAATGACAGCACCATAACCATTAACGCCTGCTGCCACAACGCTAAGTTACGGAATAGCTGGAATTTAAATGCGACCAGATAGGCGATGATGCTCAGCGCCAACGCCCGAACGCCGAGCGTCGAACCCGCGATTAAATCCATAATCGCTCCCAGCAGAAAACCACTTCCGACGTTGACACGGTGCGGTAGCGCCAGAACCCAATACACGAGAATCAGCAATAGCCATGATGGCCGGAACATATAGATCTGTTCCGGCCACGGCATGATTTGCAGAATAAAGGCCATAAGGAAGGACAGCCAGATAACCCATCGACCCTGGCTGCGATATCGACTCAATTCTGGCCTCCGCGTGAGCGCGAAGCGGAACCCTGTGCGGCGCTTTCGCCACTGCCCGAAGCCGGAGTGGTGTTCTGCGCTGAAGGCGCAGGAGGGCCCATTTCACCGGCGGGAGGCAGAACCTGCGGCATCATTTGCATCAGCCGTTCATTAGCTACCCGATGAACATCGTCAGGTGCCATCGGCATCTCGCCTTTGCGATCCGCGCCCCACAGCAGCAGCAGGTAACGCAGACGTTGCAGACCCGCGGTGGGATGCGCCTGAATGACCGTGTAGGCGCGCTGTGTGTCAACCTTGACCGATGACACAACACCCACCGGATAGCCTTCAGGGAAACGGCCACCTAAACCAGAGGTGACCAGCACGTCACCAACGCGAATGTCAGTATTGCCCGGCAGATGCTCCAGCTGCAGATCTTCCGTACAGCCATTGCCCGCTGCGATGACACGAATGTCATTGCGCAGCACCTGAATAGGCAGCGCATGTGATGCATCACAAATCAACAGAACACGGCTGGTGAACTGGCCTACGGCAATCACCTGACCGACCACACCTTTATCACTGATAACCGGCTGGCCTTCGTATACGCCATTCGCACTGCCCTTATCGATCACGACCTGATCGGTGTAAGGATCGGTGCCGGTAGAGATCACCTGGGTCACCATCTTGTGCTCGTCCTGACGCAGTGGGGAACCCAGCAGCTCGCGCAGGCGCGCGTTCTCCTGCTTATATTGCCCCAGCATGAGCAGGTCGCTGTTCTTCAGAAAAAGCTCTCGACGTAACGCTTTATTTTCCAGTTCGAGCTGCTGGCGAGAAGCCAGCGTGTCTGACACGCCATCAAGTAGCTGGCGCGGCCCGTTGGCCAGGAAGTAAAACGGACTGACCGACGTGTCCAGATAGTTGCGTATTTGAGTAAATGAACTCACGCGACTATCAGCGATGATAATGGCAATCGCCACAATCACCGCCAGAAATAGACGCAATTGCAGAGAAGGCCCTCTGCTAAAAATCGGCTTCATATAATCTGCGTGTTCCTCGACTACAAGGTAAGAAAGTACGGGCGGGCCGCACTTTCCTGGGCTGGTCACATCATACCGATGCACGCAGCGCCGGTTTACACGCTACTCCCTGCGCACTGTTACAACGATTCCAGCCGGTTGAGGCAATTATTCTTCGCTGAATAAATCGCCGCCATGCATGTCGATCATTTCCAACGCTTTACCGCCACCGCGAGCCACGCAGGTCAGGGGATCTTCCGCGACGACCACAGGAATACCGGTTTCTTCCATCAGCAGGCGATCCAGGTTACGCAGCAGCGCACCACCACCGGTCAGTACCATACCGCGCTCGGAGATATCAGATGCCAGCTCCGGCGGGCACTGTTCCAGCGCAACCATGACTGCACTGACGATACCTGTCAGAGGCTCTTGCAGGGCTTCGAGAATCTCGTTGGAATTAAGTGTAAAGCCGCGTGGCACACCTTCCGCCAGGTTACGTCCACGCACTTCAATTTCGCGCACTTCATCGCCCGGATAAGCCGAGCCGATCTCATGCTTGATGCGTTCTGCCGTGGCTTCACCAATCAGTGAACCATAGTTACGGCGCACATAATTAATAATGGCTTCGTCGAAACGATCACCGCCGATACGGACGGATGACGAGTACACGACGCCGTTCAGGGAAATAACGGCGACTTCAGTGGTACCACCACCGATATCGACGACCATAGAACCCGTTGCTTCGGAAACCGGTAGGCCAGCACCAATCGCGGCCGCCATCGGCTCTTCAATCAGGAAAACTTCGCGGGCGCCAGCGCCCTGGGCCGATTCACGAATCGCACGACGTTCAACCTGGGTAGCGCCAACTGGCACACAGACCAGCACGCGCGGGCTTGGACGCATGAAGCTGTTGCTGTGAACCTGCTTAATGAAGTGCTGCAGCATTTTTTCCGTCACAAAGAAATCGGCGATAACGCCATCTTTCATTGGACGAATAGCTGCGATATTGCCTGGCGTACGGCCAAGCATCTGTTTGGCGTCATGACCTACTGCCGCCACGCTTTTTGGTGAACCGGCACGATCCTGGCGAATAGCAACCACGGAAGGCTCGTTCAGCACGATGCCTTGTCCTTTTACATAAATCAGGGTGTTCGCGGTACCCAGGTCAATGGACAAGTCATTTGAAAACATGCCACGAAATTTTTTAAACATACTAAAGGATAATCCTGCAAGCTGGAGGCGGAAAATAAAATCCGCTTACTTTACCAACCACACGAAGCTGCCACAAGGCGCAAAAACGTTCTGCTTCGGTGAAAAATTAGACTGCATTCGCTTTACATCATTTATGCCTGTTACGCACACGAGCGGAACAGCGATACCACGGCATCAGAGCGGCATGTTAAAGAATTTTCTTAACTTTACTCCGACATAAAATCTAACATTTCAGGCGCATTATTCTGCCTGTTTATTGTCACATATTCACCAAAAGCGCAGGCGATAACCCTGAAACCGGTCAAACGATTAAAAACGGTAACGTTGGGAGTGCTTTTTTACGTTACTGTTAACCGGTTGTGAAGGTGAAAAAAAGTCACCCTGACCACCTTCTACACCTAACCCGACCAAAGTCTGCCACTCTGCGTGCGTTCGCACGCCAGTCGCATACAGCTGCGTCCCGGTGGGTTTGCAAACATCCAGTAAGCTTCGCACGAACAGCTGGTTTTCTGTACGGCGCTCAATATTACGCACTAAACCCGCATCCAGCTTGATCAACTCAACCGGTAACTGCCGGATATAGGCACTGCTGACCACCGTCAAACCCGCCTGATTAACGGCGATGCGACAACCGAACGCCTGCAATGCGTGAAATACGGGAATCAAATCGCTGATGTGTTGACAGACGTCCCCTTCTGCAAGTTCAAATAAAAATCGCTTTCTTTGACTTTTTGGGCACTGCAGCAACATCGTGTGCAACCAGGCAATAAAGGGACGTTTCAGCAACGACTCAATGTTAACGGGGATCGCCAGCGTCTCTTCCGGCCAAAGTTCAGAGAGTGCGGCAACGCGTAATACCATCTGCCGGTCCCAGTTCTCAGCCATACCGAGCTGCTGAACCAGGGGCATATATTCTGCCGACAGGACCTCTTTATCCCCGTCAAAAATGCGCGTGAGCAGAACGCGATGCCGCACCTTACCCTCTCTGTCCACGGCGGGCTTTTGATATAACCGGGGGCCGCCGCGACTTAAGGTATTTTCCAGCAGAGTACGCCAGCGAACGCTGCCGCGCCCGGCATCCAGGGGATTTCCTGCGCCATTGGACCAGTTGTTTCCGCCCGACAGGGTTGCCCGACGCGTGGCCATTTCAACGTTTTCCATGACCTGGGGCACCGTCTGTCCGCTGTGCCATGCGCTGATACCAATGTGGATAAAATCGTCCCGGTTGACCATGCGCATAGGCGGCAGGGCATCGACCGCATTGATGAGGTGATCGGCGATGCTGTTGGCCTCTTTCAGGCTGCGGTGCGGCAGTAAGACCGCAAAATCGCTGCGAAAATAGCGGGCCAGAAGTGCGCCGGGGTAGCGCATGACAAAGGTCGACAACATATTCACGACATTGAAGAGATACTCTTCGACCAGCACGGGCCCCAGTGAATCATCATGTGTATCAAGTTCAGGAAAACGGATCATCATGACCACGCCATGCGTGCCAACATCTTCCTGATCTTCAAGCAGCGTTGCCAACTGACTGTCGAAGAAAAGGCGATTATTCAGCCCCGTCCGCCCGTCCTGTGCAGCGAAGGTACGAATTAAGGTATCAATGCGCACACGCTGCTCACCGGCTTCCTGTAAATCGGAGAGCAACACGTCAATTGCCCGGCTGGCTTTGGGCGGCCACTCATCAGCATGCTTCCTGCGATAAAGCTGGCGCGCGCCGCTGAGTATTGATGCCGACCGGCTCTCCAGCTGTTCCATTCCGCGCCATTGTCTTACCAGCCAGCGATGGGTGATGAACAACGTCACCGCCATAATCAGCACCACCAGCATCAGGGCGGCAAGCGTATAGGTGGTGGGAATAGATCGTAGCCAGGTTTGTGCCGGGTCGAGTATCGTCAATTGCAAACGCATACCCGGCTGATGCATCAGCGCAATGTCAAAGTGGATGTAGCGGTTTTTTTGATGTTGCAGCATCTGGTTTTCGTGGCGGGAAAGCGTAAAAACATTCTGCCGGCCATTGTATAAAGATAACTGCTCAGCGTTGATGACGGGTAAGACCGGCGCAAGCCAGGCTTCTAACGCATCGGGCGGCTGTTTTAGCAAGACTTTATCCACTTCCGTTGCCAAAACCTGTACGCGATTTTCAACGCGTTGATGCGTGAGCCAGAAAACGCTAAAAGCACAGCCAACCAGCATTAAAACCATTGCCAGTACGCTAATAAATGTAATAAATGCAGAAAGTTTGGTAGTTAATCGCATCCCTGTGCCTGTTTCACTACGGTTGTAGCCGAATCACGCCGCCCCTCTGACCGTCCGCCGGGAGAAATTTTGAGAAAAATAACACAAATTGTTCCCGGCGGCAGCGAGGTCGTGCATGAAGCCGAAGTATACCGTTGAGAAAGGCCCAGAGCGCTTAATTATCCTTTTTTCAGCGCATTCTCATTGGAAGGGTTTACCAGGAAATTTCACATTTTTGCGGCAAAATTCGCCAGCTTAAGTAATAGTCATCATGCTGATGATGAAAATCGAGCCGGAGAAGAGACGATGACGCTGAAAAAACGCCTGACTGAAGCTGATGTAACGCCAGAAAACATCTTTAATATGAATCGTCGTCGCGTGCTTCAGACCCTGGGTCTGGGCGCTGCCGCTATTAGCATTCCCGGCATGGCCAACGCCGATATTCTGAGTTGGTTTAAAGGCAATGACCGCCCACCCGCGCCCGCAGGCCGCCCTCTGGACTTTACCAAACCTGCACAATACCAGGCTAACCTGCCGTTGACGCCTGCAGACAAGGTTTCGGGCTATAACAATTTCTATGAGTTTGGCCTTGATAAAGCCGATCCGGCCGCCAATGCGGGGACGCTAAAGACCGATCCCTGGAAGCTGACGATTGAAGGCGAAGTGGCAAAGCCCATCACATTAGATATGGATGATATCTTCAAACGCTTTGCCATGGAGCAGCGTATCTATCGGATGCGATGCGTTGAAGCCTGGTCGATGGTGGTGCCCTGGATAGGTTTCGAACTCAATAGACTCCTGAAGCTGGCAGAACCCACCAGCAAAGCGCGTTTTGTCGCTTTCCAGACGCTTTATGCTCCCGATCAGATGCCTGGTCAAAAAGATCGCTTTATCGGCGGCGGGCTAAATTACCCTTATGTAGAAGGTTTACGTCTGGATGAAGCCATGCATCCCCTCACGATTCTGACGACAGGCGTTTACGGTAAAGCGCTGCCCCCGCAGAATGGTGCCCCGATTCGCCTGACGGTCCCGTGGAAATATGGCTTCAAGGGCATCAAGTCCATTGTGAAAATCACGCTGACGCATGATCAGCCACCGACGACCTGGAACCAGATTGCCGATAACGAGTACGGCTTCTATGCCAACGTTAATCCGCATGTTAATCATCCACGCTGGTCGCAGGCGACCGAGCGTTTTATTGGTCCGGGCAGCAGCTTTAATGTGGATCGTCAGCCAACATTACTCTTCAACGGTTATGCCGATCAGGTCGCGTCGCTGTATCGCGGTATGGATTTGCGGGAGAATTATTGAGTGCGCCTGACAATAAAGCAGATCGGCTGGCTTAAAGTCCTGCTACATCTGGCGGCTTTCTTACCGCTGGTTTACTTGATTATGGCCGCTATGCAGGGCGGTCTTAGCGCCGATCCCGCCAAAGATATCCAGCATTTTACCGGCCGTATGGCGCTGAAACTGCTACTGGCGACGCTGCTTGTCTCGCCGTTAACGCGCATCGCCAAACAGCCTTTACTCATTCGCACCCGACGGCTGCTGGGGATCTGGACTTTTTTCTGGGCCAGCCTGCATTTAACCAGCTACTACCTGCTGGAACTGGGCATTAACAACCTTGGTCTGCTCGGTAGCGAACTGATTTCACGCCCCTATCTCACGCTGGGAATTATTTGCTGGTTTATTCTGCTGGCGCTGGCGGTGACCTCTTTTCAACGCATGCAGCGAAAACTGGGCAGACGCTGGCAAACCTTGCACAACGCGATTTATCTGGTCGCGATTTTGGCCCCAATTCACTACATATGGTCGGTAAAAATCCTTTCTCCCCAGCCTGTCATCTACGCGCTTTTCGCCCTGATCCTGTTAGCCTGGCGCTATAAAAAGTTCATTAAATGGTGGCCGCGTTAGCCTCTGCGCTTCTCCTAACGTCTGCGAAAAATGGGGTCCACAGGCCGCACCCGATCAACTTCGCAGATAAGACCAGTATTTTGCTGCGAAATGCCACGAAACGGATATAATGCCCGGCTTTATTGCGATATGACGCTTCTTTTTTACTGTGACGGGTGACAAATGGAAAGCGGCAAGGTATTTTACGCGATGCCTCAATGATTGCGGGAGATGGCAGCAAGATGGCCGACAAATTACATATTCTGCTTTTGAACGGTCCCAACCTTAATCTGTTAGGGACGCGCGAGCCTGAAAAATACGGGGATGTCACCCTGGATCAGATCGTTTCCGATTTGAGCCATCAGGCAGACCAGCTGAATGTAAGATTAAGCCATATGCAATCCAATGCTGAATTTCAGCTTATTGATCGCATTCATGAGGCAAAAGGCAATGTGGATTATATCCTTATCAATCCTGCTGCGTTTACGCATACCAGCGTAGCATTACGTGATGCGCTGCTAGCGGTGAATATTCCCTTTATCGAAGTTCACCTGTCAAATGTGCACGGTCGCGAGCCTTTTCGCCATCACTCCTATTTTTCTGATGTCTCTGCTGGCGTCATTTGTGGGCTTGGCGCTGACGGTTACTCGTGGGCATTGCAAACGGCAGTAAAGCGCCTGTCTCATACTAATTAATCAAACTGAGTACGGAACCCCATTCATGGATATTCGTAAAATTAAAAAACTGATCGAACTGGTTGAAGAATCTGGCATTTCTGAGCTGGAAATCTCCGAAGGCGAAGAGTCTGTTCGCATCAGTCGCGCACCTGCAAATACCGGTTACCCAATGATGCAACAGGCTTATGCCGCGCCGGTTGCTCAACAGCCTGCTCTGGCGACAGCCGTTGCACCTGTTGCCGCCGTTGCAGAAGCCGCGCCTGCTGAGATCAGCGGCCACATCGTACGTTCACCAATGGTAGGAACCTTCTATCGCACACCAAGCCCGGATGCAAAAGCGTTCGTGGAAGTGGGTCAGAAAGTCAATGCAGGTGACACGCTGTGCATCGTTGAAGCCATGAAAATGATGAACCAGATTGAAGCGGATAAGTCTGGCGTTGTTAAAGCCATTCTGGTGGAAAGTGGTCAGCCGGTAGAATTTGACGAGCCACTTGTTGTCATCGAATAACGGGGCGAACCATGCTGGATAAAATTGTTATTGCTAACCGCGGTGAGATTGCGCTGCGCATTCTGCGTGCCTGTAAAGAACTGGGCATCAAGACTGTCGCGGTCCATTCAAGCGCGGATCGTGACCTGAAGCACGTGCTGCTGGCAGACGAAACGGTTTGCATCGGCCCGGCGCAGTCGGTCAAAAGTTACCTCAACATCCCGGCGCTGATTTCTGCCGCTGAGATCACCGGCGCGGTGGCGATTCACCCCGGCTACGGCTTCCTTTCTGAGAACGCCGATTTTGCTGAGCAGGTTGAGCGCTCTGGCTTTATCTTCGTCGGTCCGAAAGCCGATACCATTCGCCTGATGGGCGATAAAGTGTCCGCGATTACCGCGATGAAGAAAGCGGGCGTTCCTACCGTCCCCGGCTCCGATGGCTCGCTCACCGATGACATGGAAAAAAACCGTGCCTTCGCCAAGCGCATCGGCTATCCGGTTATTATCAAAGCCTCTGGCGGCGGCGGCGGTCGCGGCATGCGCGTTGTGCGTAGCGATAAAGATCTGGAACAATCCATCAACATGACGAAAGCGGAAGCCAAAGCGGCTTTCAACAACGACATGGTTTACATGGAAAAGTATCTGGAGAATCCACGCCATATCGAGATTCAGGTACTGGCCGACGGCCAGGGCAATGCCATTTATCTGGGCGAACGCGACTGTTCAATGCAGCGTCGTCACCAGAAGGTCGTGGAAGAAGCGCCAGCACCGGGGATCACGCCAGAATTGCGTTCCTTCATCGGTGAGCGTTGCACCCGAGCCTGTATTGACATTGGCTATCGCGGGGCAGGTACGTTTGAATTCCTGTATGAAAACGGCGAGTTCTATTTCATTGAAATGAACACCCGTATCCAGGTTGAGCATCCGGTTACCGAGATGATCACCGGCGTTGACCTGATTAAAGAGCAACTGCGTATTGCTGCGGGTCAGCCGCTGTCAATCAAGCAGGAAGACGTGATTATTCGCGGTCATGCGGTCGAGTGCCGTATCAACGCGGAAGATCCGGTTAGCTTCCTGCCAAGCCCGGGCAAAATCACCCGCTTCCATGCGCCGGGTGGTTTTGGCGTGCGTTGGGAATCTCATATTTATGCCGGTTACAGCGTACCGCCTTATTATGACTCCATGATTGGCAAGTTAATCACCTACGGTGAAACCCGCGATATCGCCATTGCACGTATGAAAAATGCCCTGGCGGAGCTGATTATCGACGGTATCAAAACCAACATCGAACTGCAGATGAAAATCATGTCCGATGAGAACTTCCAGCAGGGTGGAACCAATATCCACTATCTGGAGAAAAAGCTTGGCCTGCACGAGAAGTAATCGCCACGCTGAGTCAGTCTGAGGCCGGATATTCCGGCCTTTTTCTTTTCCCGCTGGCGTTGAGGTCACACTATGGACGCGCGTTATTTACAGGCTCATAAAGAAGCTCGCTGGTCACTCTATCTGACGCTGGCCTGGTTAGCCGTCTGGGGCGGTTCTGCCTGGTTAGGGGGAAATGCCACTGGCCTGACCGGCTTACCTCGCTGGTTTGAGCTCTCCTGTCTTTTTGCCCCCCTGCTGTTCATTTTTTTATGCTGGATGATGGTGCGTAAGATCTTCCGGAATATGTCGCTGGAGGATGAAAATGAATACTGAAATCATTCTTCCACTGCTGGCTTATCTGGCTGTTATCGCGGGCCTTTCCGTCTTTGCGATGCGAAAACAACGCCAAGGAAATTTCCTGACTGAGTATTTCCTGGGCAGCCGCTCAATGGGCGGATTTGTCCTGGCAATGACCATTACGACCACCTATATCAGTGCGAGCTCGTTTATCGGCGGGCCGGGTGCAGCCTATAAGTATGGCCTGGGCTGGGTGCTGCTGGCTATGGTACAGGTGCCTGCTGTCTGGCTGTCGTTAGGCGTGCTGGGTAAAAAGTTTGCCATTCTGGCGCGCAAGCACAACGCCGTGACCCTTAACGATATGCTCTATGCACGCTATGGCAGTACGCTGCTGGTCTGGTTAGCCAGCCTGAGCCTGCTGGTTGCCTTCGTGGGCGCGATGGCCGTGCAGTTTATTGGTGGCGCGCGTCTGCTGGAAACCGCTGCCGGGATCCCTTACGACACCGGCCTGTTGATCTTTGGCGGCACAATAGCGCTTTATACGGCCTTCGGCGGCTTCCGCGCCAGTGTGCTGAATGATGCGATGCAGGGCGTGGTGATGCTGATAGGCACGTTTTTACTGCTGTTTGCCGTTATTCACCACGCTGGCGGTATTCACTCGGCCGTCGATAAACTGCACGCCATCGATCCCAAGCTGCTGTCGCCGGAGGGACCGGGCGATATTATTACGCCCACGTTCCTGAGCTCGTTTATCGTGCTGGTCTGCTTTGGCGTCATCGGCCTGCCGCACACCGCCGTTCGCTGTATCTCTTACAAGGACAGTAAAGCGGTACACCGGGCTATTGTGCTTGGCACCATTGTTGTTGTGCTCCTGATGCTGGGAATGCATCTGGCCGGGGCGCTCGGACGCGCGGTATTACCTGACCTGACCGTGCCGGACAGCGTTATCCCTACGCTGATGATCACCGTGCTACCACCACTGGCTGCCGGGCTGTTTTTAGCCGCGCCGATGGCGGCGATCATGTCCACTATCAATGCCCAGTTGCTGCAGGCCTCCGCTACGCTGGTGAAAGATCTCTACCTGCGCCTTGCACCGCAGCAAATCGATAATGAGCCGCGGTTGCGAATATTATCGGGAACGGTGACCTTTTTGCTGGGTGTCATACTGCTGTTTGTCGCCTGGCATCCGCCAGACATGATTATCTGGCTCAACCTGCTGGCTTTTGGTGGTCTGGAAGCCGTGTTCTTATGGCCGCTGGTGCTGGGTTTATATTGGGAGCGCGCTAATGCCGCCGGCGCTGTCAGCGGCATGGTGGTGGGCGGAGGATGTTATGCCGTTCTGGCAACCTTTGGTCTGCAACTATGGGGTTTTCATCCCATTGTGCCGTCATTAATGTTAAGTCTGCTGGCGTTCCTGGTCGGCAACCTGTTTGGGCGCTTACCGCATGCGGTTGATGCACCACAACACTGAATTAAGAGAGACGTTATGCCTTGGATTCAAATCAAAATTAACAGTTCTGGCGCAAACGCGGAAGGACTGAGCGACGCGCTAATGGAAGTCGGTGCCGTGTCTGTGACCTTTCAGGACACAAACGATACGCCGGTATATGAACCTATGCCGGGTGAAACGCGTTTATGGGGTGATACCGACGTTATCGGATTGTTCGACGCTGAAAGCGACATGGATGGCGTGATTGCGGAACTGTCTCAACATCCGCTGCTCGGCGAGAATTTCCGTCACAAGATCGAGCAGATCGAAGACAAAGACTGGGAACGTGAATGGATGGAAAACTTCCATCCTATGCGGTTCGGTGAGCGTTTGTGGATCTGTCCAAGCTGGCGCGATGTACCCGACCCCGATGCCGTCAATGTGATGCTCGATCCCGGCCTGGCGTTCGGAACCGGCACGCACCCCACCACTTCACTGTGCCTGACGTGGCTCGACGGCCTGGATCTCGCGGGTAAAACCGTGATCGATTTTGGCTGCGGTTCAGGGATCCTGGCAATTGCGGCGCTTAAACTTGGGGCGGAGCAGGCTATTGGTATTGATATTGATCCCCAGGCGATCCAGGCCAGCCGCGACAACGCCGAGCGCAATGGGGTGGCCGATCGTTTATCCCTGTATCTGCCGCATCAGCAGCCGGAAAACCTGCAGGCTGATGTCGTGGTCGCGAATATCCTGGCCGGGCCGCTCCGCGAGCTGGCACCGCTTATTGGTGTCCTGCCTAAATCTGGCGGGCATCTTGGTTTGTCAGGCGTACTGGAGAGCCAGGCTGAAAGCGTCTGTGAAGCTTACAGGACGCATTTTGCGCTCGATCCCGTTGCAGTCAAGGAAGAGTGGTGTCGTATTACAGGCGTTAAAACCGCTTAGCCTTTCAGGCATTGCAGGTACCAACAGCAGCCCTGGCGGATCGGCAGGGCTGTTAAACATTCGTTACTGTCCGTTCAGTGTTTCACCCAGAGCCGCGATTGCAATCGGCTGAGGCTAAACCCTCCTGTGGCGCAGTCTTTGTGGTTGATAAAACCGCTGCTTGTATCGTTAATCACGGTATGTGACGTTTTTTATCTGGTGAATACCGAATCTTCGTCGGAAAAACCTTTGTTCACAAAATAAACACAAACACTTAATCTACTGATTTATCTTGTTATTTATCCTTATCAACAGGGTCCGGGCAGGATAAAAGCGGTTTTCTTGTGAATTGTTCAAAGTTTGGCCTTTCATCTTCATAAAAAAATGCGTAATATACGCCGCCTTGCAGACACAGTATGGCATTACGACTTCATGCGCATTGGAAACCTCCAGCTGAGAAATCGACTGATTGCAGCGCCGATGGCCGGTATTACCGACAGGCCTTTCAGAACGCTTTGTCACGAGATGGGTGCAGGAATGGCGGTTTCTGAGATGTTGTCATCAAATCCCGAAGTCTGGGCCAGTGACAAATCTCGTTTACGCATGGTGCACAGTGATGAACCCGGCATTCGTGCCGTCCAGATTGCAGGCTGTGATCCCAGTGAGATGGCCCAGGCTGCACGTATTAATGTTGATGCTGGTGCACAGGTTATTGATATTAATATGGGTTGCCCGGCGAAAAAGGTGAACCGCAAAATGGCGGGCTCCGCCTTACTGCAGTATCCCTCAGTAGTAGAGTCAATTCTCTCTGCCGTGGTAAATGCTGTTGATGTCCCGGTAACACTGAAAATCCGTACCGGATGGGATCCAGAAAACAGAAACTGTGTCGCGATTGCCCAATTGGCTGAACGCTGTGGCATTCAGGCTTTGACGATACATGGCCGCACTCGTGCCTGCCTGTTCAACGGAGACGCTGAATACGACAGTATTCGGACAGTTAAGCAGAGTGTTTCTATTCCGATTATCGCGAATGGAGACATAACTGACCCGCATAAAGCCAGAGCAGTGCTCGACTACACCGGAGCCGATGCTCTGATGATAGGACGTGCTGCTCAGGGAAGACCGTGGATCTTCCGGGAAATCCAGCATTATCTGGACACTGGGGAGCTGCTTGCCCCGCTGCCACTGGCAGAGGTCAAGCGTTTGCTTGTTTCGCATATACGTGAGCTGCACGACTTTTACGGTTCAGGCAAGGGATACCGTATAGCGCGAAAGCACGTCTCCTGGTATCTCCAGGAACATGCCCCAAATGACCAGTTTCGGCGCACATTCAACGCCATTGAGGATGCCAGC
Source organism: Pantoea ananatis LMG 2665 (assembly GCF_000710035.2). Taxonomy (GTDB): domain Bacteria; phylum Pseudomonadota; class Gammaproteobacteria; order Enterobacterales; family Enterobacteriaceae; genus Pantoea; species Pantoea ananatis. The sequence continues at coordinate 563,750 of NZ_JMJJ01000006.1, forward strand.
GAACAGCTGGAGGCGTTGGAGGCATACTTCGAAAATCTTGCGTAACGAAATAAAGAGCTGAAAGAACTATGTTCGAACAACGCGTAAATTCTGACGTACTGACCGTTTCTACCGTTAACTCACAGGATCAGGTAACTCAAAAACCTTTGCGTGATTCGGTTAAACAGGCACTGAAGAACTATTTTGCTCAACTGAATGGTCAGGATGTTAGTGACCTGTATGAGCTGGTTTTGGCTGAAGTCGAGCAGCCTCTGTTGGACATGGTGATGCAGTATACCCGTGGCAACCAGACCCGTGCTGCCCTGATGATGGGTATCAACCGCGGTACGCTGCGTAAGAAACTGAAAAAATACGGCATGAACTGATTCAGGTTCAGGCCGTTAATCTCGCCAGCCTCAGGGCTGGCGTTTTTATTTGTGCCCTGACACACAAATTGTTTTAAAACTTGTGAAACAGTTGCGTCAAATATGGTAACTGTAGTTGCAGTCGCCAGCGTGATTTTTAACGGGCTGCCTTTTTCATATCGTCCTCATTTCCAACCCTGTCTTTTCCCGTTTCCTGCCTCTCAGCCCCGCTATAGCGGCCTTGTGTGAGCCTGCTTTACTTTTTTCGCAACGAGCACCCTGCTTGCAGTCAGCGCATGCAACGCTGCTCACAATGTTGCTAAATAGTGAAACATTTTGCACTAAATGTGATCCCTACGACTCGAAATGCTTCCTTTTGGTGCGTCATATTAACGCAGCCTTCCAGATAATTCAGATTATTACCCGATCTTTCAGGTGACTTCAGGATTCTGCAAACCTGGCACTGGCTTTGCAAAGTCGTGGGGGGCCGTTCGCCACAGACAGGACGCACAATAAAGTGCGCAATACATAACAACACAACATGACATGCCACACAGGATGCTTTATGAAAAAGATGATGCTCTCTACTCTGGTTGCTGCGGCTTCTCTGCTTGCCGTTGCTCAGCAGGCCCATGCAGGCCCTACACTCGATGCGATTAAAAAGAAAGGCTTCATTCAGTGTGGGATCAGCGATGGCCTGCCGGGGTTCTCTTATGCGGATGCCAGCGGCAAATTTACCGGCCTTGATGTGGATATCTGTCGTGCTGCCGCGGCCGCCGTATTTGGCGACGCCACAAAAGTGAAGTACACCCCGCTGACGGCAAAAGAGCGTTTTACCGCGCTGCAGTCCGGCGAAGTCGATGTGCTTTCTCGCAACACCACCTGGACTTCATCACGTGACGGCGGCATGGGCTTCATGTTTACCGGCGTCAACTACTACGACGGCATTGGCTTCCTGACTCACAAGAAAGCGGGTCTGAAGAGCGCGAAAGAACTCGACGGTGCGACCGTCTGTATTCAGGCGGGCACCGATACCGAGCTGAACGTCGCTGACTTCTTCAAAGCCAACAAAATGCAGTACACGCCGGTCACCTTCGATCGCTCTGATGAATCCGCTAAGGCACTGGACAGCGGTCGTTGCGATACGCTGGCATCTGACCAGTCTCAGCTGTACGCCCTGCGCATTAAATTAGGTAAGCCAGACGACTTTATCGTCTTGCCTGAAGTGATTTCTAAAGAACCACTGGGGCCGCTTGTACGTCGCGGTGATGATGACTGGTTCACCATTGTTAAGTGGTCGCTTTTCGCCATGCTGAACGCCGAAGAGATGGGCATCAACTCCAAAAACGTTGATGAAATGACGGCTAAACCGGCAACACCTGATATGGCTCACCTGCTGGGCGCTGAAGGTGATTTCGGCAAAGACCTGAAGCTGGATAACAAATGGGCTTACAACATCATTAAACAGGTAGGTAACTATCAGGAAAGTTTTGATCGCAACGTCGGTAAAGACAGCCCGTTAAAAATCGCTCGTGGCCAGAATGCACTCTGGAATCAGGGCGGTATTCAGTACGCGCCACCGGTACGTTAATCGCGCCTCAACCCGTCGGGCACCGTTTTCTACGGTGCCCCAGCAAAGCTTTTGTTATTGAGGTTTAAACATGTCACAACGCCCAACCGTGAAAAGGGATTTTTCGTTCGGTAATCCCACGGTTCGAGCCTGGCTTTACCAGATAGTTGCGATCATTATTGTAGTTGCTGTGGTGGGCTACCTTATCCACAACACCGTTATCAATCTCGCTAATCGCGGTATTACTTCCGGGTTTGGTTTTCTGGAGCGCAATGCGGGTTTCGGCATTGTTCAGCATCTTATTGACTACACTGAGGGTGACACCTACGCACGCGTCTTTCTGGTCGGGCTGACCAATACGTTACTGGTTTCGGCACTCTGTATTGTTTTTGCATCTGTTCTGGGTTTTTTTATCGGACTGGCACGCCTGTCAGATAACTGGTTACTGCGTAAAATCGCCAATATCTATATTGAAACTTTCCGCAATATTCCTCCCTTACTCCAGATCTTCTTTTGGTATTTTGCGGTATTACGTAACCTGCCCGGCCCCCGTCAGGCGCTCAATGCTTTCGATCTGGCCTTCGTCAGCAACCGTGGCCTGTATGTGCCCTGGCCGACCTATGCACCGGGAAGCTGGCCATTTGTTTTTGCCCTCGTTTTGGCTGTTGTCGCGAGTTACGCCCTGTTCCGCTTCAACCGTCAGCATCAGCTTAAAACCGGTCAATTTCGTCGCACCTGGCCTGTCGCCATTTTGATGTTGTTACTCTTTCCCTTCATTGCACATCTGGGCTTTGGCGCAGCCATGCATTGGGACATTCCTGAGTTACGCGGCTTTAACTTTAGGGGCGGTTTCGTCATGATTCCTGAGCTGGCGGCACTGACGCTGGCGCTGTCGATTTATACCTCCTCGTTTATTGCGGAAGTCATTCGATCAGGTATTCAGGCTGTGCCCTATGGGCAGCATGAGGCGGCCCGCTCGCTGGGATTACCCAATCCGGTCACCTTGCGTCAGGTTATTATCCCTCAGGCGATGCGCGTGATCATTCCTCCCCTTACCAGCCAGTATCTGAATATTGTGAAGAACTCTTCTCTGGCTGCGGCAATTGGCTATCCCGATATGGTGTCGTTGTTTGCCGGAACGGTCCTGAATCAGACCGGCCAGGCCATCGAAACCATTGCTATCACCATGAGCGTCTATCTGATTATCAGCCTGCTAATTTCAATGTTGATGAACTTCTACAACCGCAAAATCGCGCTGGTTGAGCGTTAAGAGAACGGGATAACTATGTCTGTCACTACACACGAAACACCGCAGATAGCCTCATCACCGCTGAGCCGGGCCTGGCTGTGGGCGCGCAAAAATCTGTTTTCAGGGTGGTTTAATACCTGTCTGACGCTGCTTTGCATCTGGCTTATCTGGCATGTGATTCCACCTGCTCTGAACTGGCTGATCTTCGATGCAAACTGGTTCGGCACAACACGCGCAGACTGTACGAAAGAGGGGGCATGTTGGGTCTTTATTCATGCCCGCTTTGGCCAGTTTATGTATGGGCTTTATCCACATGAACTGCGCTGGCGCATCAACCTGGCGCTGGTCATTGGGCTGGCATCCATTGTGCCGATGTTTATTAAACGGCTGCCTTACCGTGGACGCTACATTGCCGCATGGGCAGTATGCTATCCCCTTGTTGTCTGGTTTCTGTTGTATGGCGGTTTCTTAGGGCTGGACCGGGTGGAAACCCGTCAATGGGGTGGGCTTACACTGACGCTGATCATTGCATCCGTTGGTATCGCTGGCGCCTTACCGCTGGGGATTTTACTGGCGCTGGGACGACGCTCCCGGATGCCGGTGGTGCGAACGCTGTCAGTGATTTTTATTGAGTTCTGGCGCGGCGTGCCGCTGATAACCGTTCTGTTTATGTCTTCGGTCATGTTGCCGTTGTTTATGGCAGAAGGAACGACCATCGACAAACTGGTGCGTGCACTGGTTGGCGTGATCTTGTTCCAGTCGGCTTATGTGGCAGAGGTGGTACGTGGTGGACTGCAAGCCTTGCCTAAGGGGCAGTATGAAGCTGCTGAATCGCTGGCTTTGGGATACTGGAAGACGCAAATGCTGGTCATCCTTCCGCAGGCCTTAAAGCTGACTATTCCAGGACTGGTGAATACCATTATCGCGTTATTCAAAGATACCAGCCTGGTCATCATTATTGGTTTATTCGATCTGTTTAGTAGCGTGCAGCAGGCTACCGTCGATCCCGCCTGGCTAGGCATGTCTACTGAAGGCTATGTCTTTGCCGCGCTGGTCTACTGGATTTTCTGTTTTAGCATGTCGCGTTACAGCCAGTATCTGGAAAAACGTTTTCACACCGGGCGCAAATCGCACTGAGGTTTCTATGACACAAATAATAACTGGTTCAACCAATGCGATGATTTCGCTGGAAAATGTGAACAAGTGGTATGGGCAATTCCATGTGCTGAAAGATATTAATCTTCAGGTTAAACCCCAGGAACGTATCGTCTTGTGTGGTCCATCAGGTTCAGGCAAATCCACCACAATTCGCTGCATCAACCATCTTGAAGAACACCAGAAGGGCCGTATTGTGGTTGATGGTATTCATTTGAATGATGATGTGCGCAACATTGAGCGGGTCCGTACCGAGGTCGGTATGGTGTTTCAACATTTTAACCTTTTCCCTCATCTTACCGTTTTGCAGAACTGCACGCTGGCGCCCATGTGGGTGCGTAAAATTGCCAAAAAGGAAGCCGAAGAGCTTGCTATGCACTACCTCAAGCGTGTTCGTATTGAGGAACATGCGCATAAGTTTCCCGGCCAGCTTTCTGGGGGACAGCAGCAGCGCGTAGCTATCGCACGTTCGCTATGCATGAAGCCTAAAATCATGCTGTTTGATGAGCCGACCTCTGCTCTGGATCCAGAGATGGTGAAGGAAGTGCTCGATACGATGATTGGACTGGCCGAAGATGGTATGACAATGCTTTGTGTGACGCACGAAATGGGCTTTGCCCGTACGGTAGCCGACAGAGTGATCTTTATGGATCGCGGTGAGATCGTGGAAGTCGCTCCTCCGCAGGAGTTTTTTGCTAATCCTCGGTCAGAGCGTACCCGCGCTTTCCTGTCCCAGGTTATCCACTAACCCCTCTTATCTCTCCCCGCATCTTCGTCTACGACGGAGGTGCGGTTTCCCCCCATGACGCTCAGCATGATATTCTTCTGCTACGCGAATAATCGCACTGCGTTAACTGTGGTTGCACAATGCCTCAGCTGCCAGCGTTGCTTATAATCGCGTTTCATTACGCTAACAACCCTGTTTGAGCTCAGTTGCCCGGTTTTTAGCCGGCGTTTTATTGATATGGAAAGGAGCATTCGAAAGTTTTCAGTGCCCAAAGGGGGCCTTCCGCGCGCGATAATCGGCTCAGTATTGGCTTTTTACCGCGTTGCAGACGTAAAAAAGCCCCGCACTTTCGTACGGGGCTTTTCTGTTTGATGCCTGGCAGTTCCC
>NZ_JMJJ01000007.1 GCF_000710035.2 Pantoea ananatis LMG 2665
CGATGGAGGCGCATTATAGGGATCCGATTTAATTGCACAACCCTTTTTTTGGATCTTTTTACTGACTGCCGAGAAAACATTCATATTGATTAGATCACCAACGATCCGGCGCAAAATCCCCTTGCCAGTTGGTCACAATCGCATCAGGCTGCCGGTAAACACAGTAAAGGAGAGCACAATGACTGTAGCGTTACGTCCTTATAAACATCTCTTCCCGCAGTTGGGTCTGCGCGTCATGGTTGATCCCACCAGCGTTGTGGCGGGTGACGTAATCATGGAAGACGATGTCGGTATCTGGCCTCTGGTGGCTATTCGTGGTGATGTGAACCAGGTTCGCATCGGCGCCCGCACCAATATTCAGGATGGTAGCGTGCTGCATGTTACCCATAAGTCTGATGCTAATCCTGCAGGTTTCCCACTGGTGATCGGTGAGGATGTTACTGTCGGACATAAAGCCATGCTGCACGGTTGTACTATTGGCAATCGCGTACTGGTTGGAATGGGGTCAATTGTGCTGGATGGCGTGATTGTTGAGGATGACGTTCTGATTGGTGCCGGGAGCCTGGTTCCTCCCGGTAAGCGGCTGGAAAGTGGTTATCTTTATGTAGGCAGTCCGGTCAAACAGATCCGACCGCTGAATGAAAAAGAAATAGCAGGATTGCTCTACTCTGCCAGCAACTATGTCAGTTGGAAGAACGACTACCTGGCCGGCGACAGCCAGATCCATCCTTCATTATCGACCTGATCGTTACGGATACAGTCTTCCGCCTGATCTTCCAAATCCCAGCGATGGTCACGAAACAGTGCCATCGCATCCCCTTCCCCGAATTGTTGGTGTAAAGCCGTCACACTGATGGCACAGGTTAGCCCCATGCCATTGACCAAAACAGGGAAACAGACAGCCATTAATGTCGTATCCAGCGTTTCACGATCTGGAAACTGGATAGCCTGATTCACGACGACACCTCCGCTTTCAATGACGCGATCACCGGCGCAATTTCCGGCATGATGCCATGCCATAAATGAAATGCATGCGCGGCTTGCCCCACCAGCATGCCTAATCCATCCGCAAGATGCGATGAACCCTGTTGTTGGCACCAGCGCAGAAAAGCGGTTAATCCGTTCTGATAAAACATGTCATAGCAGTGTAAATCAGCATGGATTAATGATGAGGGTAATGGCGGCACATCGCCATTAATGCCACTCGATGTCGCGTTAATCAGTAAATCAAATTGTTTACCACTCAGCGCATTAAATGAACATGCGCTCACCGCCCCATACTGTCCGAACGCCTTTGCCATGCTTTGGGCACTCGCAGCCGTGCGGTTGACTAGCGTAATCGTCGTTCCCAGAGAAAGCAGAGGCAGGATAACGCCACGCGCTGCCCCACCAGCCCCCATCAGTAAGACACGATCGCCTGGTTTGATCATCGACAGACGCTGAAGATCGCTGACTAAACCAATGCCGTCCGTATTGTCGCCAAGAATCTGTCCGTCCGGGCACTTTTTCAACGTGTTAACCGCCCCCGAGGTAGAAGCCCGCTCGGTCAGTTGATCGGCATATTCCCAGGCCTGCTGCTTGAAAGGTAACGTGATATTTGCGCCCGCTCCGCCTTGGGCAAAAAACGTCGTAACCGCCTCGGGGAAACTATCCACAGGCGCTTCAATACGATCATATTGAAGGGTGATCCCCGTTTGTCTGGCAAAAGCCTGATGGATTTGCGGCGACTTACTGTGGCTTATTGGGTGACCAAAAACGGCAAAATGTGTCATCTGCTAACCCTGCCGTATCTGGTTGCCGCTGATGACGTCGCGGATCTCGGAGGGATTTAACCTGCCTCCCGTGTTCCCGTTGAGCACGGGGAACGCCGGACCAAACTGCCGTTTGACTTCATCTACTGTGCGACAGGGCGGCTGCCCTGAAAGATTCGCACTGGTTGACACCAGAGGCTTGCCAAACGCCCGGCACAACGCCTGAACGTCAGGATGATCGCTGACGCGAATAGCCAGAGAATCGAATTGTCCGGTTAACCAACGCGGCGTATGCGGTGCCGCAGGCACGACAAAGGTCACCGGGCCGGGCCAGCAGGCAAACATACGTTCACGCTGCATCGCCGTTAACACGTGATCGGAAACGTAGGGCATGAGCTGGCCATAATCGGCCGCTATCAGAATCAATCCTTTTTCCACGGGCCGCCGTTTCAACGCCAACAGCGCCATGACGGCCGATTCATTATCAGGATCGCAGCCCAGGCCGAATACCGCTTCTGTAGGGTAAGCAATGACTGCATGTTGCTTCAGATGGTTCACACAATCCTGGAGTGAGCCGGAAACTGGTTGATTTTGCATGATGATGTCTTACGTCTCTTCAATGATAGCTTTGCCACAACGTTTACTGGCGCAAAAAAGCCGGGTGCCTTGCGTGGTCTTTTTTTCAACTAAAAGTGGAAATTCACAATGCGGACAACGCCCGGCCACGGGTGTCAGGTTGACGGCAAACTGGCAGGCTGGATAGCGATCACAGGAATGAAACGTTTTACCAAAGCGCGATCGCCGCTGTACCAGTTTACCCTGCTGACACTGCGGGCAATCGAGAGTCGTCTCATCAGGTTTATCGATCGTTTCTGTGTAATCACATTCTGGATAATGGCTACAGCCAATGAACATACCAAAACGGCCCTGGCGTAATACTTTATCTGCGCCACATTGCGGGCAGGCGTGACCTTCCAGAACTTTCACAACGTGCCCGTCGGCCTGGTTGCCCAAGGGCCGAATGTAATCGCAGGCAGGGTAGTTTGCACAGCCCAAAAAAGGGCCGTGTTTTCCTGAACGTATAACAAGTTCTGCCCCGCAAGCGGGGCAGGGATCCTGTTTACGCACAGTGAAGAGTGCGGTTTTACTCATAACGATAATGCATCAGTGAAATTTAATGCAGCATACCTTCGTTGACGTCGAATAACAGTTCTTCCATTTGTTGGTAGGCATTTTCACATCCTGGGATGTTAAAAAGCACCATCAACACCACCCATTTAAGATCCTCAAGATCGAAATCAAGAGTATCAAGCGCCATGACACGTTCAATGACCATTTCTCGTGTTTCAAGGCTCAATACCTGAATTTGTTCCAGGAAGAGCAGGAAACCGCGGCTTTCGGCATCTAAACGCTTGCTCTCTTCATCTGTATAGATGCGCATGGAGAGCGGATCATTTGCCAGTAAAATTGGTGCGACCAGACCTTCCTGGTAGTCTGCCAACTTTTCTAACCAGTTCAACGCGTTATAAATGTCTTCGCGATGAAAACCGGCATCCGTCAAGTCATCTGTCAATCTGTCCTGATCAACACCCATTTCTGCTTCGTTGTGGATATAGGTCTCAAACAAGTACATGAGTACGTCGAACATGGCATGCCCTCCTCAATCGGACATAGCCGCCGGGTACAGCTGCGATCCATCCTGCTAACTCCAGTTCCAGCAACTGAGCTGTAATAACTGGCACAGGTTGGCCGGCACGTTCAGCGACAACGTCAACAGGTGTAACCTCATCACCTACGTTAGCCAACAGCTCGGCAAATGGCAATGGAGCATCGTCACTGGCATCAGAATAAATTTCGTCTGATTGTGTAACAGGTAACCAGTTAAGCATAGCGCGTAAATCTTCAATGATGTTATTAGGATGTGCCACCAGCATTGCTCCCTGCTGAATCAACCAGTTTGTTCCCTCACTGCCGCTGTTGCCCAATGCTCCAGGCAAGGCATAAACAGCGCGATTTTGCTCTAATGCGTAACGGGCTGTGACTAATGAACCACTCTTTAATGACGCTTCAATGACTAACACGCCCTGGCTTAATCCGCTGATAATCCGGTTTCTGCGTGGAAACCGGTGTGCCAGAGGAAGTGCATCAAGCGGAAACTCGGATATCACCGCGCCCCCCTGCTCGACAATTTCCTGAGCCAGCGCAACATGCCTCCTGGGATAGAGGTGGGCCAGTCCGCTGCCCAGTACCGCAACGGTTTTCCCCCTCACGTTCAGCGCAGCACGATGTGCAACACCATCAATACCGAGAGCCAGGCCGCTGGTGATGGTGAAGCCACTGAGCGACAACGCCTGTGTGAACACGTCACACCAGTAACGACCGGAGTGAGAGCACTGGCGGCTGCCCACCACCGCCAGCTGCGATGTACCCAGAACGGAAGGATCGCCCTTTACATACAGCAAAGGAGGAAAACAGCTGATTTCAGTGAGCTGAGCGGGATAAAGCGGATCAAGGGCGGTAATCAAATGATGTAACGGGCTTTGCGACAGCCACTTGTTTACCGTTTTCAGCCAACCCGGGGAGAGATGATGGTAATGGTGGCGCTGTGAAACCTCTAATCCATTCTGGGTCAACACATCGTCAACATCTTTGCCTTCAGACAGTTGCTGTGCCGCCTTTAACCAACGCCTGCCGGTTAAGCCCGGTATAGTGCCCAGCCGCAGTAATTGCTCCCGTTTTCTCATCTTCAAAGCCCTCTGACAAGCATCGCGTCCCTCCGCAGAATGCTGTCAATCGGGTAGTAAAAAGTCTACAATATGAGGAAGTAATCTTTCCCTTTTAGAATTTATATCTGGATATTTATGTCAGTTTTACAGGTATTACATTTCCCTGACGAGCGCCTGCGCAAAATTGCCGCGCCTGTTAAAGAAGTTAACGCGGACGTTCAGCGTATCGTCGATGATATGTTCGAAACCATGTATTCCGAAGAAGGTATCGGCCTTGCCGCGACGCAGGTGGATATTCATCAGCGCATCATTGTGATTGATGTCTCTGAAAACCGCGACGAACGCCTGGTCTTAATCAATCCTGAGCTGCTGGAAAAGAGCGGCGAAACGGGTATCGAAGAAGGTTGCCTGTCTATTCCTGAGCAACGTGCCTTTGTGCCTCGTGCCGAGCGGGTAAAAGTCCGTGCACTGGACCGCGAGGGTAAAAGCTTCGAACTTGAAACCGGTGATCTTCTTGCTATCTGCATCCAGCACGAAATCGACCATCTCGATGGTAAGCTGTTCATCGATTATCTTTCGCCTTTAAAGCGTCAGCGCATTAAAACAAAGTTAGAAAAGCTGGCGCGTCAAAATGCTCAGGCTTCCTGAGATCGGAATAAGGGATAAACGTGTCTGCTCCGCTTAAAATTATCTTTGCTGGCACGCCAGACTTTGCAGCGCGTCATCTTGACGCGCTGCTTGCTTCTGAGCATCAGATTGTCGGCGTCTTCACCCAGCCGGATCGTCCTGCAGGTCGCGGCAATAAGTTGACCGCCAGCCCGGTCAAGTCATTGGCCCAGGCTCACAACATTCCGGTATTTCAACCCCAATCCCTGCGCCCGGCCGAAAACCAACAGTTGGTTGCAGACTTACAGGCTGACGTCATGGTTGTCGTCGCTTATGGGCTCATCCTGCCAAAAACCGTGCTTGAGATGCCCCGTTTGGGTTGTATCAACGTGCACGGTTCCCTGTTACCACGCTGGCGTGGCGCCGCGCCTATTCAGCGCGCACTCTGGGCGGGTGACAGCGAAACCGGCGTGACCATTATGCAGATGGATGTCGGGCTGGATACGGGTGACATGTTGTTAAAACTCGCCTGTCCGATTAGCGCTGAAGACACCAGCGCAACGCTTTACGATAAGCTGGCAGATCTTGGTCCGGCAGGGTTGATGACCACATTATCCCAGTTACGTGACGGTAACGCGCAGGCCGTTCAGCAGGATGAAAGTCTGGCTAACTACGCAGAAAAACTGAGCAAAGAAGAGGCGCGCCTTAACTGGACGTTGCCGGCTGAACAGCTGGAACGCTGCATTCGTGCTTTTAATCCCTGGCCGATAAGCTTCTTTATGGTGAATGACCAGCCGGTGAAAGTCTGGCAAGCCAGCGTCTTACCTCATGTCAACAAGCAGCCGGGAGAGATTATCCAGGCTGACAAACACGGCATTCACATTGCCACTGCCGACGGCGTGCTGAATTTACTTCAGCTTCAACCCGCCGGTAAAAAAACGATGTCAGCACAGGACCTGCTTAACTCGCGTCGCGAATGGTTTGAAACCGGCACGCTTCTGGACTGACCCTCAGGCCCGGCAAAACCGGGCCTTTTGCTTGATGGCACTATCTTATGACTAAATCAACCAATCTTCGTAGCCTGTCTGCTCAACTGATCGAACGCGTTGTCGATAAAGGCGAATCACTCAATACCGCCTTGCCCGCGGCACAGAAAAAACTCTCAGATAAAGATGCTGCCCTGGTACAAGAGATCTGCTTTGGTGTACTGCGCACGTTACCGCAGCTAGAAGCGCTGATCGGCAAACTGATGGAACGTCCCTTAACGGGTAAGCAGCGTACGCTGCATTTCCTGATTATGGTGGGCTTATATCAGCTACTTTATACACGCGTGCCCGCTCATGCAGCATTAGCGGAGACAGTGGCCGGGGCGGAGGTGCTGAAACGCGCAAACCTGAAAGGATTAATCAATGGCGTCTTGCGCCAGTTCCAGCGTCAGCAGGAAGCCCTTCTTGCCAGTATTCAGGATGGTCCTCAGCGTCATCTTCATCCGGGCTGGTTACTGAACCGGCTTCAGCAGGCATGGCCAGAGCAGTGGCAGCAAATTGTTGAGGCAAACAACCAGCGACCACCGATGTGGTTGCGTGTTAATCGCCAACATCATTCACGTGACAGCTGGCTGGCGCGCCTCACCGCAGAGGAGAAGAGTGCTGCTGTCGCCCAAGATGTGCCAGAAGCGCTGCGTCTTGCGGCGCCTGCACCGGTTACTCTGCTGCCTGGCTTTGAGCAAGGCTGGTTTACGGTACAGGATCTCTCCGCTCAACGCTGTGCGCTTCTGCTTGAGCCAAAAAACGGTGAGCAGATTCTGGATCTCTGCGCGGCGCCGGGAGGGAAAACGACCCACATTCTGGAGATTGCTCCCGAGGCACAGGTGCTTGCTGTCGATGTTGATGCCCAACGACTGAAACGCGTGAATGAAAATCTGACTCGTCTGGGGATGACCGCCGAGGTAAAACAGGGAGATGGGCGCACGCCGCAGCAGTGGTGCGACCAACGTCAGTTTGACCGCATTTTGCTGGATGCGCCCTGCTCAGCGACCGGCGTTATCCGCCGGCATCCCGACATTAAGTGGTTACGTCGCGATCGCGACATTGCAGAGCTGGCCGCATTACAACGTGAAATTCTGGATGCGACCTGGCCGCTGCTCAAACCCGGCGGTACGATGATCTATGCAACCTGCTCTGTCTTACCGGACGAGAACCAGCGGCAAATCAGCGAGTTCATCGAGCGTCACGCTGATGCGGAAGCGGTTTCATTGTCCGGCGCGCCCCTGAACGGTTGGCAGGTCTTTCCCGAGGCAGAAGGCGGAGATGGTTTTTTCTACGCTAAGCTGGTGAAACGCACGGGTCCACTCTGAAAAGGCATTGATAAGCGATGAAAATCATAATTCTTGGTGCTGGTCAGGTCGGCGGCACACTGGCAGAAAACCTGGTTGGTGAAAATAACGATATTACCGTTGTGGATACAGACTCAACGCGGTTACGCCAACTGCAGGACAAATTTGATTTACGTGTCGTGCAGGGCCATGGTTCTCACCCACGTATTCTCCGTGAGGCCGGTGCAGAGGATGCCGATATGCTGGTTGCCGTGACCAGCTCGGATGAAACCAATATGATTGCCTGCCAAATCGCTTATTCGCTTTTCAACACGCCAAATCGCATCGCCCGTATCCGTGCGGCGGACTATCTGCGCGACGCCGATAAACTGTTTATTCCTGAAGCCGTGCCCATCGATCATTTGATTTCGCCTGAGCAACTGGTCATCGACAACATATATCGTCTGATTCAGTATCCTGGTGCACTGCAGGTCGTTAACTTTGCCGAAGGTAAGGTCAGTCTTGCCGTTGTCAAAGCCTATTATGGCGGTCCGCTCGTAGGCAATCCGCTGTCGATCCTGCGGGACCATATGCCACATATCGATACGCGCGTGGCGGCAATCTTCCGTCAGGATCGCCCTATCCGTCCACAGGGATCCACCATTATTGAAGCAGGGGATGAGGTCTTTTTCATTGCCGCAAGCCAGCATATTCGTGCAGTCATGAGTGAAATGCAGCGGCTGGAAAAACCCTATAAACGCATCATGTTGGTGGGCGGCGGAAATATTGGTTTTGGCCTGGCGCAGCGGCTTGAGAAAAATTACAGCGTCAAACTCATTGAGCGTAATCCTCAGCGTGCTGCCGAGCTGGCAGAACAGTTACATGATACAGTGGTGTTCTATGGTGATGCGTCCGATCAGGAGCTGCTGGCGGAAGAGCACATCGAGCAGGTCGACTTATTCATTGCCGTCACCAACGATGACGAAGCGAATATTATGTCGGCCATGCTGGCTAAAAAAATGGGTGCCAAGAAAGTCATGGTGCTGATACAACGACGGGCTTACGTCGATCTGGTCCAGGGCAGCGTAATTGATATTGCCATTTCGCCACAGCAGGCCACGATTTCAGCCCTGTTAGGGCACGTGCGCAAAGCGGACATTGTAGGCGTTTCGTCTTTACGCCGCGGTATTGCCGAAGCCATTGAAGCCATTGCGCACGGTGATGAAACCACCTCACGCGTGGTGGGACGGTCAATTGATGATATCAAGCTTCCACCAGGCACATTGATTGGTGCGGTGGTTCGCGGCGATGATGTGATGATAGCGAATGACAACCTGCGTATTGAACAGGGCGACCACGTCGTCATGTTTTTAACCGATAAGAAATTTGTACCGGACGTCGAACGCCTGTTTCAGCCAAGTCCGTTCTTCCTGTAAAAAATTCAGGGCTGTGTCTGACATCATTTAGCAAATTGTTCGCAGCAATGGCAAATATGGCAAGCTTTGTTAAACTTTATGGCATTGGCTAAGGCAAGGAGAGAAGTATGAGTTTATTCAAAGAGTTTCGTGATTTTGCGATGCGCGGCAATGTGGTTGACCTGGCAGTCGGTGTCATCATTGGTGCGGCATTTGGTAAAATTGTTTCATCATTGGTGGCGAACATCATTATGCCACCTTTGGGTTTGCTGATTGGCGGCGTTGATTTCAAATCGTTTAGTTGGGTGCTTAAACCCGCCGTAGGTAATGCGCCCGCTGTCGTCATGGAATATGGTGTTTTCCTGCAAACCGTATTTGATTTCATCATTGTTGCTTTTGCTATCTTCATGGCAATCAAGTTGATGAACAAACTGTATAAAAAGAAAGAAGTGGAAAAACCGGCCCCCAAACCTACAAACGAAGAACTGCTTCTGACCGAAATTCGCGACTTACTTAAACAACAAAACACGAAAATTTAAACGACGAAGCCGCTTCAACGCGGCTTTTTTGTGCCCAAAAAGCAGAAGGCCAGTGATAAACGGCTTGCTTATCACTGGCCTCCCAGTCTTTTCCTTTTCCATGTTTTGCTTTACGTTTGAAACTGCCCTTCCCTTTTTGTTTCTGTTCGACCCGCTGTCTGAAGAGAGGATCGTGTAACAATGCCTGTAAGGCGTTATCCTGTATTTGCCCTTTCGTATGGCGATAACTGGACATAATTTCTCCGTGTCGTTGATAGAAATAAGGCTGTTAAAGATGCAGCAGCCACTATTATACGCGGATGCTGACGACATAAAACATGCTAATCTGGCGAAATTTTGCGCTTAATTGCGCGGCCATATTCCCCATCCAGAAAATCTGTGCTCATGCCGGCCTGACGAAGTTTAACCTTCAGCAGCAGCAGCCGTTGTGTCTGAATCAGTCGCTCAGGATCGTCAGGATCTAAATGGTGTAACAGATCGCTGACCTGCAGCGCTTCGCGCCGGAGTTCGAGCTCCGGGGGCAGGAAGCCTGCATTTTTTAACAGTCGAAATCCTGCACGCAGCTCAGGTGGAACCTGACTGTCGTCTTCAAGTTGCAGCGGCGCACCTTCACCCGGCAGGTTACTTAGCTCGCCTTTCTCCTGCGCCGCTTTGATATGCTGTTCAACAAGCTGATCAATTAACCACATTGTTCGCCTCCTTCATAACATGACAAGCGTAGCAGACGCGGAACTGCAGACAATAAAAAACCCGCCGAAGCGGGTTTTTCACGTTGCAACAGATTACTCTGCCGCAGCTTCTGCTTGAGCTTCTGGACGATCAACCAGCTCGATGTATGCCATCGGAGCGTTGTCACCAGCGCGGAAGCCACACTTCAGAATGCGAGTGTAACCACCTGCACGGCTCGCGAAACGCGGGCCTAACTCATTAAACAGTTTTGCCACGATCTCGTTATCACGAGTGCGGGCGAATGCCAGACGACGATTAGCTACGCTGTCGGTCTTGGCAAGAGTAATCAGCGGCTCAACTACGCGGCGCAACTCTTTGGCTTTCGGCAGAGTCGTCTTAATGATCTCATGACGAACCAGAGAGCCAGCCATGTTGCGGAACATAGCCTGACGATGGCTGCTGTTGCGGTTCAGTTGACGACCACTCTTACGATGGCGCATGACCTTATCCTTCTCAGTGAAACCTTAACCTGTGATCGGGTTATTCATCAGCAATGCTTGCCGGTGGCCAGTTTTCCAGGCGCATGCCCAGAGACAGACCACGTGAGGCCAGCACATCTTTAATCTCGGTAAGAGATTTTTTACCAAGGTTAGGCGTTTTAAGCAGCTCAACCTCAGTACGCTGTACCAGATCACCGATGTAGTGGATAGCTTCTGCCTTAAGGCAGTTAGCAGAGCGGACAGTCAATTCCAGATCGTCAACAGGGCGCAGCAGGATCGGATCGAATTCTGGTTTCTCTTCTTTCACTTCCGGCTGACGTACATCACGTAAGTCAACGAAAGCTTCCAGTTGTTCTGCCAGGATGGTTGCCGCACGACGAATCGCCTCTTCAGGATCGATTGTGCCGTTGGTTTCCATTTCGATGACCAGCTTGTCCAGGTCGGTGCGCTGCTCTACACGCGCTGCTTCAACATTGTAGGCGATACGGTCTACAGGGCTGTAGCAAGCGTCAACTAACAGACGGCCGATTGGGCGCTCATCTTCTTCCGAATGAATTCGGGCAGAAGCCGGCACATAACCACGACCACGCTGAACTTTGATACGCATGCTAATAGATGCATTTTCATCGGTCAGATGGCAGATCACATGCTGCGGCTTGACGATTTCGACATCACCATCATGGGTAATGTCGGCTGCAGTCACAGGGCCAATGCCAGATTTATTCAAGGTAAGAATAACTTCATCTTTGCCCTGAACTCTTACCGCCAAACCTTTAAGGTTGAGCAGGATTTCCAGGATATCTTCCTGTACACCCTCTTTGGTGCTGTACTCATGCAGTACACCATCAATTTCAACCTCGGTCACCGCGCAACCCGGCATTGATGAAAGCAGAATACGGCGCAGCGCGTTACCAAGAGTATGGCCAAAGCCACGCTCTAAAGGCTCAAGGGTCACCTTGGCGTGCGTCGAACTCACTTGCTCGATATCTACCAGGCGCGGTTTTAGAAACTCTGTCACAGAACCCTGCATTGTGTCCTCTCTTTGGTACTAAGCTTTACTTGGAGTAAAGCTCGACGATCAGGTGTTCGTTAATGTCCGCAGACAGATCGGTACGTTCAGGAATACGTTTGAACACACCTTCCATCTTAGCTGCATCAACTTCCAGCCAGGTTGGCTTTTCACGCTGCTCAGCCAGCTCCAGAGCGGCCTTCACGCGAGATTGCTTTTTGGCTTTCTCACGGATGCTAACGACATCATTCGGAGATACCTGATAAGAAGCGATGTTAACAACGCGACCATTTACCAGAACAGACTTATGGCTCACCAGCTGACGTGCTTCCGCACGCGTGGCACCAAAGCCCATACGATAAACGACATTGTCCAGACGGCCTTCCAGCAGAGCCAACAGGTTTTCACCGGTGTTGCCTTTCAGACGTGCTGCTTCTTTGTAATAGTTACGGAACTGACGCTCAAGAACACCGTACATACGACGAACTTTTTGCTTTTCACGTAACTGGCCGCCGTAGTCAGACAGACGTGGCTTACGCGCACCGTGCTGACCAGGAGCTTGTTCAATTTTACACTTGGAATCAATCGCGCGAACGCCAGACTTAAGGAATAAGTCAGTGCCCTCACGACGGCTCAGCTTGAGCTTAGGACCCAAATATCTTGCCATTTTCTTTCTCCAACTATCCTAAAAAACGGGGCGTTATACGCGACGTTTTTTCGGCGGACGACAACCGTTATGAGGGATCGGAGTCACATCAGTAATATTCGTGATGCGGAAACCAGCGGCGTTCAGTGCACGAATTGTTGATTCGCGACCCGGACCCGGACCCTTAACCATAACTTCCAGGTTCTTAATACCGTAATCTTTTACCGCTTCTGCACAGCGCTCTGCAGCGACCTGAGCAGCAAACGGAGTGGATTTACGTGAACCGCGGAAACCGGAACCACCGGCGGTTGCCCAACCCAGTGCGTTACCCTGACGATCAGTAATGGTAACGATTGTGTTGTTAAAAGAAGCATGGACATGAGCCACGCCATCTGAGACTTGTTTTCTTACACGCTTACGTGCACGAACTGGTGCCTTTGCCATTATTTACTCACCCCGATTATTTCTTGATCGGTTTACGCGGACCCTTACGGGTACGTGCGTTGGTCTTGGTGCGCTGACCGCGAACCGGAAGACCACGACGATGGCGCAAACCACGGTAGCAACCAAGGTCCATAAGACGCTTGATGCTCAGGGTGATTTCACGGCGCAGATCACCTTCTACAACGAATTTAGCAACTGCATCACGCAGCTGATCAATTTGTTCTTCAGACAGCTCACTGATCTTAACATTTTCAGCAATGCCCGTTGAAGCGCAGATGGCTTTCGAACGAGTCTTACCAATACCGAAAATCGAGGTTAAAGCGATAACGGTATGTTTCTGATCAGGAATGTTAATGCCTGCTATACGGGCCACTATGCACTCCTACTATTTAATATGTACGTACCATGCCGAAAAGCCCGTTTTCAGGATACTCAAATGGAAACGTACAGACATACAAAAGATTGGCTGGCTAATCTAGCCAGCTCAACCCGACTTTGCAAGAAAAATATGTGAAAATCAGCCTTGGCGCTGTTTATGCTTTGGCTCGGCGCTGCAGATCACACGAACGACACCGTCGCGGCGAATGATTTTGCAGTTACGACATAATTTCTTGACGGAAGCACGAACTTTCATTTTTACTCTCCGTAACTTCTCAACCACCTGAATTAACGGCCGTAGCCCTTCAGGTTAGCTTTCTTCAATGCAGACTCGTACTGACTTGACATCATCAGAGTTTGCACTTGAGCCATAAAGTCCATGATGACGACCACTACGATGAGCAGTGATGTACCGCCAAAGTAGAAAGGAACTTTCATCGCATCACGCATGAACTCCGGGATAAGGCAGATAAAGGTAATGTAGAGGGCACCGATTAAGGTTAACCGCGTCATTACTTTATCAATATACTTCGCCGTTTGCTCTCCCGGACGAATTCCCGGTACGAATGCACCAGACTTCTTCAGGTTATCTGCTGTTTCACGCGGGTTGAAAACCAACGCCGTGTAGAAGAAACAGAAGAAGATGATAGCAGTCGCATAGAGTAGCACATAAAGCGGCTGTCCTGGCTGCAAATACATCGAAATTGTTGTCAGCCAGTTCCAACCGGTACCGCCCCCGAACCACGATGCAATCGTTGCCGGGAACAGAATAATGCTGGAAGCGAAGATTGCCGGGATAACCCCTGCCATATTCACTTTCAACGGTAAATGTGTGCTCTGTGCAGCGTATACACGGCGACCTTGTTGACGTTTGGCATAGTTCACCACAATGCGGCGTTGACCACGCTCAACGAAAATAACAAAAAAGGTCACTGCAAATACGAGAACTGCAACCAACAGCAACAGAAGGAAGTGCAGGTCACCTTGCCGCGCTTGCTCGATGGTATGGCCAATGGCCGGCGGAAGACCCGCAACAATACCTGCGAAGATAATGATTGAAATACCGTTACCGATACCACGCTCAGTTATCTGTTCGCCCAGCCACATCAGGAACATTGTCCCGGTAACCAGACTCACAACAGCGGTAAAATAGAATGCAAAGCCTGGATTCATTACCAGGCCTTGCATACCAGGCATATTCGGTAAACCGGTAGCAATACCGATTGACTGGAATATGGCCAATACCAACGTACCGTAACGGGTGTACTGGCTAATCTTACGACGGCCAGCCTCCCCTTCTTTCTTAATTTCAGCTAACGCGGGATGAACCACCGTTAACAGCTGGATAATAATCGATGCCGAAATATACGGCATGATACCCAGAGCAAAGATAGAAGCACGGCTGAGAGCACCACCAGAGAACATGTTAAACATTTCAATGATGGTGCCACGCTGTTGCTCAAGCAGTTTGGCAAGTACAGTGGCATCAATACCAGGGATCGGAATAAAAGAGCCAATACGGAAGACAATCAGTGCACCGATTACAAACAGCAGTCTGCGTTTCAGTTCACCAAAGCCACCTTTGGCACTTTGAAAATCTAATCCCGGTTGTTTAGCCATCTGCTACTTATTCCTCGATTTTACCGCCAGCAGCTTCGATTGCAGCACGAGCACCTTTGGTGACACGCAGGCCGCGAACCGTTACCGGTGCAGAAACTTCACCAGAAAGAATTACTTTAACGAATTCAATCTGAACACCGACAATGTTGGCTGCTTTCAGCGCGTTCAGGTCGACGATACCGCCTTCAACTTTCGCCAGATCAGACAGACGAATCTCTGTGGTGATCATTGCTTTGCGAGAGGTGAAACCGAACTTCGGCAGACGACGGTACAGAGGCATCTGACCACCTTCGAAACCGCGACGTACGCCACCGCCAGAACGAGAGTTCTGACCTTTGTGACCACGACCACCGGTTTTTCCGAGGCCAGAACCGATACCACGACCCAGACGCTTGGTAGCGTGCTTAGACCCTTCGGCCGGAGACAGAGTATTTAAACGCATCTCTTACTCCTCCACTTTAACCATGTAGGAAACCGCGTTGACCATACCGCGTACAGCTGGCGTATCTTCACGCTCTACGGTATGACCAATACGACGCAGACCCAGGCCAACCAGAGTGGCTTTATGCTTAGGCAAGCGGCCGATTGAACTACGGGTTTGGGTGATTTTAATAGTGTTAGCCATCGTGATTACCCCAGAATTTCTTCAACGGATTTACCACGCTTAGCAGCGACCATTTCCGGAGACTTCATATTGCCCAGACCGTCAATAGTTGCACGAACCACGTTAATCGGGTTGGTGGAACCATAGGCTTTTGCCAGAACGTTATGTACTCCAGCGACTTCCAGAACGGCGCGCATTGCACCACCGGCGATGATACCGGTACCTTCTGAAGCCGGCTGCATGAACACACGGGACCCAGTGTGCGCACCTTTAACAGGGTGCTGCAGGGTGCCGTTGATCAGCGCGACATTAACCATATTGCGACGGGCTTTCTCCATCGCTTTCTGGATCGCTGCTGGAACTTCACGCGCTTTACCGTAACCAAAACCAACGCGGCCGTTACCATCACCCACTACAGTCAGTGCGGTGAAGGAGAAAATACGACCACCTTTTACAGTTTTAGATACACGGTTTACCGCGATCAGTTTTTCCTGCAGTTCGCCAGCTTGTTTCTCGATGTGTGCCATCTTAGACCTCTACCTTAGAACTGAAGGCCAGCTTCACGGGCAGCATCTGCCAGTGCCTGGACGCGACCATGATATTGGAAACCGGAACGGTCGAAAGAAACACCAGTGATGCCTTTTTCGATTGCGCGTTCTGCAATAGCTTTACCTACAGCAGCTGCGGCTTCTTTATTACCGGTAAACTTCAGTTGTTCAGTGATAGCTTTTTCTACAGTAGAAGCAGCAACCAGAACTTCGGAACCGTTCGGGGCGATTACCTGTGCGTAAATGTGACGCGGGGTACGATGTACCACCAGGCGAGTAGCACCCAGCTCTTTGAGCTTGCGACGTGCACGGGTCGCACGACGGATACGAGCAGATTTCTTATCCATAGTGTTACCTTACTTCTTCTTAGCCTCTTTGGTACGCACGACTTCGTCGGCGTAACGGACACCCTTGCCTTTATAAGGCTCAGGACGACGGTAGGCGCGCAAGTCAGCTGCAACCTGGCCGATCACCTGCTTATCAGCGCCTTTCAGCACGATTTCAGTCTGAGTCGGACACTCTGCAGTGATACCCGCGGGCAGCTGGTGATCAACTGGATGAGAAAAGCCCAGAGACAGGTTAACTACGTTGCCTTTTACGGCAGCACGATAACCAACACCAACCAGCTGCAGCTTCTTAGTGAAGCCTTCGGTAACACCGATAACCATTGCGTTCAGCAGCGCGCGAGAAGTACCCGCCTGCGCCCAGCCGTCAACGAAACCTTCGCGCGGAGCGAAAGTCAGAGCGTTGTCAGCATGCTTAACTTCAACAGCATCATTGATAGTACGAGTCAGCTCGCCGTTTTTACCTTTAATCGAAATTACCTGACCGTTGAGTTTTACCTCTACGCCGGCAGGAATAACGACAGGTGCTTTAGCAACACGAGACATTTTATTCCTCCGATTACGCTACGTAGCAGATAATTTCGCCACCAAGACCAGCCTGGCGCGCTGCACGATCAGTCATGACACCTTTCGATGTAGAAATGACAGCGATACCCATACCAGCCATTACCTTTGGCAGCTCATCTTTTTTCTTATAGATGCGCAGGCCGGGACGGCTTACTCGCTGAATGCTTTCTACAACAGCTTTACCCTGGAAATACTTAAGAGTCAGTTCCAGTTCCAGCTTGATGTCGCCTTCGATTTTAAAATCTTCAATAAAGCCTTCTTCCTTCAGCACGTTGGCAATTGCCAATTTCAGCTTGGAGGAGGGCATGGTGACCGCAACTTTGTTCGCGGCCTGACCGTTACGGATACGGGTCAGCATATCCGCGATCGGATCTTGCATGCTCATCTGTGTTACTCCCGTGATTCAATTGGTGACAATTACCAGCTAGCCTTTTTCAGACCCGGGATTTCACCGCGCATTGCGGCTTCACGGACCTTGATACGGCTCAACCCAAACTTCCGCAGGAAACCGTGCGGACGACCTGTTTGACGGCAGCGGTTACGCTGACGTGAAGGGCTGGAATCACGCGGCAGACTCTGCAGCTTGAGAACGGCATCCCAACGGTCTTCGTCGGAAGCGTTCACATCAGAAATGATCGCTTTCAGTTCAGCGCGTTTTGCGAAGAATTTGTCTGCTAATTTCACACGCTTAACTTCGCGTGCTTTCATAGATTGCTTAGCCATTAAGTAACCCTACCTTACTTACGGAACGGGAAGTCAAAGGCAGCCAGCAGAGCACGGCCTTCATCATCAGATTTCGCAGTAGTGGTAATGGTAATATCCAAACCACGAACGCGATCGACTTTGTCGTAGTCGATTTCTGGGAAGATGATCTGCTCACGTACACCCATGCTGTAGTTGCCACGACCATCGAATGACTTAGCGGACAAGCCACGGAAGTCACGGATACGCGGTACAGCAATGGTGATCAGACGCTCAAAGAACTCCCACATGCGTTCGCCACGCAGAGTTACTTTACAGCCGATCGGATAGCCCTGACGGATTTTGAAGCCTGCAACTGATTTGCGTGCTTTGGTGATCAACGGTTTTTGACCGGAGATTGCTGCCAGGTCAGCTGCTGCGTTATCCAGCAGTTTCTTGTCAGCGATCGCTTCACCAACACCCATGTTCAGGGTGATCTTCTCGACCCGAGGGACTTGCATGACAGAATTGTAGCCGAACTCACTCATGAGTTTCTGGACTACCTCGTCTTTGTAGTAATCATGCAGTTTCGCCATCGTACTACTCCAAATTACTTGATAGTTTCGCTATTAGACTTGAAGAAACGGACTTTTTTGCCGTCTTCGAATCTAAAGCCTACACGGTCAGCCTTACCGGTTGCCGCATTGAAGAGAGCAACGTTAGAAACCTGAATAGCAGCTTCTTTTTCAACGATGCCGCCTGGTTGGTTCAGAGCCGGAACAGGCTTCTGATGTTTCTTAACCAGGTTGATACCTTCAACGATGACCTTGCCAGAAGACAGGACGTTCTTAACTTTACCGCGCTTACCTTTATCTTTACCGGTTAACACGATAACTTCGTCGTTACGACGGATTTTAGCTGCCATTGTTCGCTCCTTAGAGTACTTCTGGTGCCAGAGAGATAATTTTCATGAACTTTTCAGTACGAAGTTCACGAGTTACCGGCCCAAAAATACGCGTACCGATAGGCTGCTCACTGTTATTGTTTAAAATAACGCATGCATTACCATCGAAGCGAATGACAGAACCGTCCGGGCGACGAACACCCTTCCTGGTGCGCACCACTACCGCCTTCAGGACATCACCTTTTTTAACTTTACCACGTGGAATTGCTTCCTTGATGGTAACTTTAATGATGTCGCCGACGCCTGCGTAGCGACGGTGCGAGCCACCCAGAACCTTGATACACATTACGCGACGTGCACCGGAGTTGTCGGCGACGTTCAGCATAGTCTGTTCTTGGATCATTTCAGTGCTCCGCTAATGTCAACTACTACTTCGGGACCTAGACCTCAGGTCGATTGAAAGCCCCATAATTGAGGGCGCGGCATTATAACACCGGTTCTCGCAGATGGGTAGAAAAAATGAACGGCTCTTGCGAGCCGTTCATTCGATTTTTAAAGAGGGCAGATTCTATTACAGAATTGCTTTCTCTACAACGCGAACCAGAGTCCAGGACTTAGTCTTGGACAGTGGACGGCATTCGCGGATTTCTACCACGTCACCGATTCCACATTCGTTGTTCTCGTCATGGATGTGCAGCTTAGTCGTACGCTTAATGAATTTTCCATAGATTGGATGCTTCACGAAACGCTCGATAGCAACAACCGCAGATTTCTGCATTTTGTCACTAACGACACGACCCTGCAGAGTACGGATTTTATCGGTCATTACGAACCCGCCTTCTCAGTCAGTAAAGTCTTAACGCGCGCAACATCACGGCGAACCTGCTTCAGCAGATGAGACTGCTGCAGTTGGCCAGATGCTGCCTGCATGCGCAGGTTAAATTGCTCACGCAGCAGATTAAGCAGCTCAGTGTTCAGCTCTTCAACGCTTTTTTCACGCAGCTCTGTTGCTTTCATTACATCACCGTCTTAGTTACAAAGGTGGTTTTGATAGGCAGTTTTGCTGCTGCCAGCTTGAATGCTTCACGGGCCAGCTCTTCTGGTACGCCGTCCATTTCATACAGGACTTTACCAGGCTGGATCAGGGCAACCCAATACTCGACGTTACCCTTACCTTTACCCATACGCACTTCCAGCGGCTTCTCGGTGATCGGTTTGTCCGGGAATACACGGATCCAGATCTTACCTTGACGCTTAACTGCACGGGTCATAGCACGACGTGCTGCTTCGATCTGACGGGCAGTCAGACGACCACGGCCAACAGCTTTCAGACCGAAAGTCCCGAAGCTAACATCCGTACCCTGCGCCAGACCACGGTTGCGGCCTTTGTGCACTTTACGGAATTTTGTACGCTTTGGTTGTAACATAGCGACTCTCCTTACTTACGGCCTTTACGCTGCTGCTTTTTAGGTTGAGCAGCCGGTTCCGGTTGTTCAACAGCAGCCATACCACCCAGGATCTCGCCTTTGAAGATCCATACCTTAACGCCGATTACACCATAAGTGGTGTGCGCTTCAGAGGTGTTGTAGTCAATGTCAGCACGCAGAGTGTGCAACGGCACGCGACCTTCACGATACCATTCGGTACGTGCGATCTCGGCGCCGCCCAGACGGCCGCTAACTTCAACTTTAATACCCTTCGCGCCCAGACGCATGGCGTTCTGAACCGCACGCTTCATAGCACGACGGAACATCACGCGACGCTCCAGCTGTGAAGTGATGCTGTCAGCAACCAGTTTAGCGTCCAGTTCCGGTTTACGGACTTCGGCGATATTGATCTGTGCAGGTACGCCAGCGATTTTCGCCACGACCGTGCGCAGTTTTTCTACGTCTTCACCTTTCTTACCGATCACGATGCCAGGACGAGCGGTGTGAATGGTCACACGGATGCTCTTAGCCGGACGCTCGATAACGATACGAGATACAGACGCCTTAGCCAGTTCCTTAGTCAGGTACTGACGTACTTTAAAGTCGCTGTCCAGGTTGTCAGCGAATTCTTTGGTGTTCGCAAACCAGGTAGAGTTCCATGGTTTTACAATACCCAGGCGAATACCATTAGGATGTACTTTCTGACCCATTGCTAGTCTCCAGAGTCTCAGCGATCGGACACAACCACAGTAATGTGGCTGGTGCGCTTCAGGATGCGATCTGCACGACCTTTTGCACGCGGCATAATGCGCTTCATGCTTGGGCCTTCGTCGACGAAAATTTTCGCGACTTTCAGATCGTCGATATCAGCGCCATCGTTGTGTTCAGCGTTAGCAATGGCAGATTCCAGAACTTTCTTGACCAGTACAGCCGCTTTTTTGTTGGTGTAGGTCAAAATGTCCAGTGCCTGCGACACTTTCTTACCGCGGATCAGGTCAGCAACAAGGCGAACCTTCTGAGCAGAAGAACGAGCGTGGCGATGTTGAGCTAAAGTTTCCATCTCTTCCTCCTACTTATTTCTTCTTGGCTTTTTTATCAGCCGCGTGACCGCGATAAGTACGTGTCGGCGCGAATTCACCCAGTTTGTGACCAACCATTTCGTCGGAAACAAAGACAGGAACGTGCTGACGACCATTATGGACAGCGATGGTCAAACCGATCATGTTAGGAAAGATCGTTGAACGACGGGACCAAGTGCGCAAAGGCTTCTTGTCACCGCTTTCCACCGCTTTCTCTACCTTCTTCAGCAAGTGCAGGTCAATAAAAGGACCTTTCTTGAGAGAACGTGGCATGGCTTATCCTCTAATATTATTTGCTACGGCGACGTACGATAAACTTATCGGTACGCTTGTTGCTACGGGTCTTCTTACCTTTGGTCTGAACGCCCCACGGGGTTACCGGGTGCTTACCAAAGTTACGACCTTCACCACCACCGTGCGGGTGATCTACTGGGTTCATCGCGGTACCACGAACGGTCGGACGAACACCACGCCAACGGGTTGCACCGGCTTTACCCAGAACGCGCAGCATATGCTCAGCGTTACCGACTTCGCCCAGTGTTGCGCGGCAGTCAGCTTCGACTTTACGCATTTCACCTGAACGCAGACGCAGGGTAACGTAGGAACCTTCACGCGCAACGATCTGCACGTAAGCACCGGCTGAGCGAGCAATCTGACCGCCTTTGCCTGGTTTCATTTCTACGTTGTGAACGGTAGAACCCACCGGGATGTTACGCATCGGCAGTGTGTTACCTGCTTTGATCGCAGCATCAACGCCAGACTGAATCTGGTCGCCGGCTTTCAGGCCTTTAGGGGCCAGGATGTAACGGCGTTCGCCGTCTTTGTACAGAACCAGTGCGATGTTCGCAGAGCGGTTCGGATCGTACTCAAGACGTTCAACGGTTGCCGGGATACCATCTTTGTTGCGTTTGAAATCAACCAGACGGTAAGCCTGCTTATGACCACCACCGATGTGACGGGTAGTGATGCGACCGTTGTTGTTGCGGCCACCGGATTTGCTGTTTTTTTCCAGCAATGGAGCAAACGGCTTGCCCTTGTGCAACTCTGGGTTCACCACTTTAACGACGTGGCGACGACCCGGAGATGTCGGTTTACATTTAACAACTGCCATTGTCTTTCTCCTCCGACTTACTCAGCGCCGCCGACGAAGTCCAGATTCTGGCCTTCCTTCAGGGTGACGTAAGCTTTTTTCCAGTCGCTACGACGACCGATACGCTGTCCGTGACGCTTAACCTTACCTTTAACAACCAGGGTGTTTACGTCTTTAACTTCTACTTCGAACAGCTTCTCAACAGCAGCAACGATCTCTGCTTTAGTCGCGTCTTTAGCTACTTTGAGTACGATGGTGTTGGTTTTTTCCATCGCGCTAGATGCCTTTTCAGATACGTGCGGCGCGCGCAGTACTTTCAGCAGACGTTCTTCACGGATCATGCCAGCATCTCCTCAACTTGCTTAACTGCATCAGCAGTCATAACGACTTTGTCGAAGGCGATCAGGCTAACTGGATCGATACCCGCTGCATCACGCACGTCAACCTTGTACAGGTTACGCGCAGCCAGGAACAGATTCTCATCCAGTTCACCGGTGATGATCAGCACGTCTTCCAGCGCCATGTCTTTCAGCTTCTGCGCCAGCAACTTGGTTTTCGGTGCTTCAACAGAGAACTGCTCGACGACGATCAGACGATCTTGACGTACCAGTTCGGACAGGATGCTTTTCAGCGCGCCGCGGTACATCTTTTTATTAACTTTTTGACTGTGGTCTTGTGGCTTCGCAGCAAAGGTCACGCCACCTGAACGCCAGATCGGGCTCTTTACAGAACCTGAACGCGCACGGCCGGTGCCTTTCTGACGCCAAGGCTTTTTGCCTGAACCGGTTACTTCAGCGCGAGTTTTCTGCGCGCGAGTACCCTGGCGGGCGCCTGATGCGTAAGCAACAACAACCTGGTGAACCAGCGCTTCGTTGAAATCACGACCGAAGGTAGTTTCGGAAACAGTCAGCGCGCTCTGCGCGTCTTTCAATACTAATTCCATTGCTATCCCCTTACGCCTTCACAGCTGGTTTAACGATCAGGTCGCTACCGGTAGCACCGGGAACTGCACCTTTAACCAGCAGCAGGTTGCGCTCAGCGTCAACACGTACTACGTCCAGGCTCTGAACAGTTACGCGCTCATTACCCAGCTGACCTGCCATTTTCTTGCCTTTGAACACTTTGCCCGGAGTCTGGTTCTGACCGATAGAACCCGGAACGCGGTGAGACAAGGAGTTACCGTGGGTAGCGTCCTGGGTACGGAAGTTCCAGCGCTTAACGGTACCTGCGAAACCTTTACCTTTAGAGGTGCCAGTTACGTCTACTTTTTTAACGTCAGCGAAAATTTCAACGCTGATGCTCTGACCTACGGCATACTCATCACCTTCAACGGTGCGGAATTCCCACAGGCCACGGCCAGCTTCTACGCCAGCTTTAGCAAAATGACCAGCTTCAGGTTTGGTCACACGGTTTGCTTTTTTAGCACCGGTGGTAACCTGAATTGCCTGGTAACCATCGTTTTCCAGGCCTTTGACCTGAGTAACGCGGTTCGCTTCAACTTCGATTACGGTTACTGGGATAGAAACGCCATCTTCAGTGAAGATGCGGGTCATACCCACTTTTTTACCGACTAAACCAATCATTGTTTCAACCTCTCAATCGCTCGATGACCTGATTAACCCAGGCTGATCTGCACGTCAACACCGGCAGCCAGGTCCAGACGCATCAGAGCATCAACGGTTTTCTCAGTTGGCTCAACGATGTCTACCAGACGCTTGTGAGTGCGAATTTCGTACTGATCACGCGCGTCTTTGTTAACGTGCGGGGAGATCAGAACGGTAAAGCGCTCTTTGCGGGTTGGCAGCGGGATCGGACCACGGACCTGCGCACCAGTGCGCTTGGCAGTCTCGACGATTTCCGCGGTTGATTGATCGATCAGACGATGATCAAACGCTTTAAGACGGATACGGATTCTTTGGTTCGACATGAGACCAAGGCTCCAAACATTTTATAGACGAAAAAAATTACTACTCGAACCCATTACGATTGATGGGAGAGTGTAATCGTTCAGCATATAACTCCACAGTTGGGAGTATTGTCAGACGGCCCAACATTCTGCCGTCTGCGATTCAGCTCGAATCGCGCCTACCAATATCGGTAGGCCCGCGCATTATACGTATATTTGCTCAGGAAGCAACCCATGTCAGGAATTTGCCGGTGAAAAGTGGAAACTGATGTGCTGGCACAGCCCGCACAAAATGATGAATAAGAGATGTAAAGCCGCAATTTCTCTGTGAGGGGCGCTCCACTCTGCTCATCTTGCCCGCGACGTCAGATGGGCCTTCCGCCAGGCTGAGGCGACATGTCAGTTCATTTGAGGCAATGCGGTGCTTATCATCCTGTTCACTGTCACTGCGCTTGGCGCCGCTCTGGGTAGCACTCTTGCCCTGGCCTGCCAACGTTACTCGCCCACGGCGTCACCGTCCGACTGGTTCCGCGCGCTGTGGACGCCACCTTCGCGATGCATGCTGTGCCGGGCCCCCATCCTGTGGCGCGATAAAATCCCCTTAATCAGCTGGCTGTGTCTTCAGGGGCGCTGTCGTGCCTGTCGCCAGGCTATCGGCGTGCTGCCCCTGCTGTTTGAGCTGACGGGCGCCCTGCTTTGCCTGATGCTGGTGATCGTGTTTAACGCGTGCCCCCTCACCGCAGCATTTATTCTGGTGGCGTCCTGCCTGCTTCTGTTACTTGCGGTTATTGACCAGCGCCACTTCCTGCTGCCGGATGTGCTGACGGGCGCTTTACTCTGGCTGGGACTGTCGCGCTTCTTTTTCGCTGCGCCGCTCTCCGTCACCTCGGCAGTCGGTGGTGCCGTCGCAGGTTACGGTTCACTCTGGCTACTGGCCTGGCTGTATCGTCAGATAAAGCATCAAGAGGGATTGGGTAACGGCGATATCAAACTCTTTGCCGCACTGGGCATATGGTGTGGTTGGCAGGCTCTGCCGTGGATTGCCTTGATAGCCAGTGTGTCAGCCCTGCTTGCCTTTGCGGTCAGGGCTATCATCCACAAGCGCTTGTATATGAACAGCCCGCTTCCTTTTGGCCCTTTTCTGGCCGCCGCGGGCTGGGGAATGATCGTCCTGCAAAGCCTCATTCGTCTCTGATTTGCGCCTGAAGATAGTTTTGAATGCCCATTTTTTTGATCAGATCGAGTTCGGTCTCGATCCAGTCGATATGGTGCTCTTCGTCCGCAAGGATTTCGATCATCATATCCCGACTGACGTAGTCATGAATTTTGTCGGCATACGCGATCGCTTCGCGCAGATCTTTTGCGCCTTCAAGTTCAAGGTTAAGATCGGACTGCAGCATCTCTTCCACATCCTCTCCGACCCTGAGTCGTCCCAGATCCTGCAGATTTGGAATGCCCTCAAGAAACAGAATGCGTTCAATGTATTTGTCCGCATGCTTCATTTCATCAATGGATTCGTGGTACTCAACGTCATTAAGACGCATCAGCCCCCAGTTTTTGAACATCCGCGCATGGAGAAAATACTGATTAATCGCAACCAGTTCATTCCCTAACAGTTTATTGAGATGACTTATGATTTTCGCATCGCCCTTCATTTCACGTCCTCCGCTCATGTTTATTTGAGCGTAGATGCGGTTAAAAAGAAGTCAAAAAAACGCGATGAAAACTGTGGGTATTATCATGTCCCAGGAAAGAAAGCGCTCAGGCGATCTCTTTATACTGCGGAACCTGCTGCATCTCTTCATCCATGATTTCACGGGCGACACGAATGCACTTACCGCATTGCTTACCCACGGGTACGATTTGGCGAAGCTGCTGAATAGATTTCGGCTGGTAGCGGCGCACGACTTCACGGAGGGTCTTATCACTAATGGCATTACACAGACAGACGTACATTTCTTCATCACTCAGTCTATTTCGTGCACACAGTGTAAATGCGAATCGTTTTTATTTCAAACCTACCCTTTGTAGGGAAAACGTTCAGGTAGCCTGTTTAAGCCCAAAAAAAAGAGAGCACCTAAGTGCCCTCTTCTGTCTTGCTGTGACCGCTTACGCGGCCACATCAGATATCACAATTAAGCGATAACTTTAGCAACAACACCCGCGCCAACGGTACGGCCACCTTCGCGGATTGCGAAGCGCAGACCTTCGTCCATTGCGATTGGGTGAATCAGGGTAACAACCATTTTGATGTTGTCGCCTGGCATAACCATTTCAACGCCTTCTGGCAGCTCTACTGAACCGGTCACGTCTGTGGTACGGAAGTAGAACTGTGGACGGTAGCCCTTGAAGAACGGAGTATGGCGGCCACCTTCGTCTTTAGACAGAACGTAAACTTCTGACTCGAACTTGGTGTGTGGCTTGATTGAGCCTGGCTTCGCCAGAACCTGACCACGCTGGATGTCTTCACGCTTGATACCGCGCAGCAGAACACCACAGTTTTCGCCTGCCTGACCCTGGTCCAGCAGTTTGCGGAACATTTCAACACCGGTACAGGTTGATTTCGCGGTATCTTTGATACCAACGATTTCAACTTCGTCGCCGACTTTAACGATACCGCGCTCTACACGACCGGTTACAACAGTACCACGGCCAGAGATTGAGAATACGTCTTCGATTGGCAGCAGGAATGGCATATCGATTGCACGTACTGGATCCGGGATGTAGTTATCCAGGTGACCAGCCAGCTCAACGATCTTCTCTTCCCACTCTGGGTTGCCTTCCAGCGCTTTCAGGGCTGAACCGCGAACGATTGGTGTATCGTCGCCCGGGAAGTCGTACTGTGACAGCAGGTCACGAACTTCCATCTCAACCAGTTCCAGCAGCTCTTCGTCATCAACCATGTCACACTTGTTCAGGAACACGATGATGTAAGGAACGCCTACCTGACGACCCAGCAGGATGTGCTCACGGGTCTGCGGCATTGGGCCGTCAGTCGCAGCAACAACCAGGATCGCGCCGTCCATCTGCGCAGCACCGGTGATCATGTTTTTCACATAGTCGGCGTGGCCTGGGCAGTCAACGTGCGCATAGTGGCGAGACGGGGTTTCATACTCAACGTGTGCCGTGTTGATGGTGATACCACGTGCTTTTTCTTCCGGGGTGCTGTCGATCTGATCGAACGCACGTGCCTGGCCGCCGTTGGTTTTAGCCAGAACGGTGGTGATCGCTGCAGTCAGGGTGGTTTTACCGTGGTCAACGTGACCGATGGTGCCCACGTTTACGTGCAGTTTGTTACGTTGAAATTGCTCTTTCGCCATGGCGATATTCCTTACGTTATGCCTTCATCACTCTGGATGAAGGCATCAGTTCAAATTTAAACCGTAGCTTATTTGCTACGAGCTTCAATAACGGCCTGCGCAACGTTGCTCGGTGCGTCGTCATACTTCAGGAACTCCATGGAGTACGAAGCACGACCTTTGGTCAGAGAGCGCAGCTGAGTTGCATATCCGAACATTTCAGACAGCGGAACTTCAGCGTGGATCTGAACGCCAGTAGCGTTAGATTCTTGCCCTTTGAGCATACCACGACGACGGCTAAGGTCACCGATTACGTCACCGGTGTTCTCTTCTGGGGTTTCAACTTCAACCTTCATGATAGGCTCAAGCAGAACAGGCTGCGCTTTCTTAAAGCCATCTTTAAAGGCAATAGACGCGGCCAGTTTAAACGCCAGTTCAGAGGAGTCAACGTCATGGTAAGAACCGAAGTGCAGACGAACACCCAGATCCACAACCGGATAACCTGCCAGTGGGCCTGATTTCAACTGCTCCTGGATACCTTTATCAACGGCCGGGATGAATTCACCAGGAATTACACCACCTTTGATATCGTTGACAAATTCGTAACCTTTCGGGTTAACGCCCGGCTCCAGTGGGTACATGTCGATAACAACATGACCGTACTGACCACGACCACCAGACTGCTTGGCGTGTTTACCTTCGATACCGGTGACTTTAGAGCGAATGGCTTCACGGTAAGCAACCTGTGGTTTACCCACGTTCGCTTCAACGTTGAATTCACGCTTCATACGGTCAACGATGATATCGAGGTGAAGTTCACCCATACCAGCGATGATAGTCTGGTTAGACTCTTCGTCAGTCCATACGCGGAATGACGGGTCTTCTTTCGCCAGACGACCCAGAGCCAGACCCATTTTTTCCTGGTCAGCTTTGGTTTTCGGCTCAACGGCGATAGAAATTACCGGCTCTGGGAATTCCATGCGCTCAAGGATGATGACGTTATCTGGGTCACACAGGGTGTCACCTGTCGTCACGTCCTTCAGGCCGATCGCTGCTGCGATATCGCCCGCACGAACTTCTTTGATTTCTTCACGCTTGTTGGCGTGCATCTGAACGATACGGCCCAGACGCTCACGGTTTGACTTAACCGGGTTGAATACGGTATCACCCGTGTTAACCACACCAGAGTAAACGCGGAAGAAGGTCAGGTTACCTACAAACGGGTCGGTAGCGATTTTAAACGCCAGCGCAGCAAACGGCTCTTTGTCATCGGAATGACGCTCAGCCGGTGTGTCTTTACCGTCGTCCAGGATACCGTTGATCGCGGTAACGTCAGTCGGTGCTGGCAGGTATTCAACAACCGCATCCAGCATCGCCTGAACACCTTTGTTCTTAAATGCAGAACCACAGGTCACCAGGATGATTTCGTTTTTCAGAACGCGCTTACGCAGAGAAGTTTTGATCTCTTCTTCTGTCAGCTCTTCACCGCCGAAGAATTTCTCCATCAGCTCGTCAGAACCTTCAGCTGCGGCTTCAACCAGTTTCGCACGCCATTCTTCAGCCAGTTCCTGCATGTTGGCTGGAATGTCTTCGTAAACGAAGGTCACGCCCTGGTCTTCATCGTTCCAGTTGATCGCTTTCATTTTCACCAGGTCAACAACACCGGTGAAGCTGTCTTCTGCGCCGATAGCCAGCTGAAGTGGGACTGGGTTTGCACCCAGACGCGCTTTCATCTGGTCAACAACTTTCAGGAAGTTAGCACCCATGCGGTCCATTTTGTTAACGAACGCGATGCGTGGAACTTTATATTTGTTAGCCTGGCGCCATACGGTTTCAGACTGTGGCTGAACACCACCAACTGCACAGTAAACCATAACTGCGCCATCAAGCACACGCATAGAACGCTCAACTTCGATGGTGAAGTCAACGTGTCCCGGGGTGTCGATGATGTTTACGTGGTGTGGTTCAAACTGCTTAGCCATACCAGACCAGTAGCAGGTGGTCGCAGCTGACGTGATGGTAATACCACGTTCCTGCTCCTGCTCCATCCAGTCCATGGTTGCTGCGCCGTCATGAACTTCACCGATTTTGTGGTTTACACCGGTGTAGAACAGAACACGTTCGGTAGTTGTAGTCTTACCGGCGTCGATGTGCGCACTGATACCAATGTTACGGTAGCGCTCAATGGGTGTTTTACGAGCCATTTGATTCCTCTGATTCTTAGACGTTCTAAGTTAATAAAGCCCAGCAGGTAAGCCACTGGGACGCCCGCTGGGTTAATAACACCTACGCAGCTGTTACCAGCGGTAGTGAGCGAACGCCTTGTTGGCTTCAGCCATACGGTGAACGTCTTCACGTTTCTTCACTGCAGTACCTTTGTTTTCTGCAGCATCAGAAAGTTCGTTCGCCAGGCGTAAAGCCATAGATTTATCACCGCGTTTACGAGCAGCTTCTACGATCCAACGCATTGCCAGGGCATTACGACGAACCGGACGGACTTCAACTGGAACCTGGTAGGTTGAACCACCAACGCGACGTGACTTAACTTCGACAGTCGGACGTACGTTTTCGAGAGCAACCTCGAACGCTTCCAGGCCATCTTTACCAGCACGTTGAGCCAGGGTCTCAAGCGCGGTATAGACGATAGATTCGGCAGTAGATTTTTTACCATCTACCATCAGGATGTTTACAAATTTAGCCAGCAGCTCTGATCCGAACTTAGGATCCGGCAGAATTTTACGCTGACCAATGACGCGACGACGTGGCATGGAAATACTCCGTTGTTAATTCAGGATTGTCCAAAACTCTACGAGTTTAGTTTGACATTTAAGTTAAAACGTTTGGCCTTACTTAACGGAGAACCATTAAGCCTTTGGCTTCTTCACGCCGTACTTGGAGCGTGACTGCTTACGGTCTTTAACACCTGAGCAGTCCAGCGCGCCACGAACGGTGTGGTAACGCACACCTGGCAGGTCTTTAACACGACCGCCACGGATCAGGATCACGGAGTGTTCCTGC
Organism: Pantoea ananatis LMG 2665; assembly: GCF_000710035.2. GTDB lineage: Bacteria > Pseudomonadota > Gammaproteobacteria > Enterobacterales > Enterobacteriaceae > Pantoea > Pantoea ananatis. The sequence continues at coordinate 30,085 of NZ_JMJJ01000007.1, forward strand.
AGGTTATGACCTTCACCGCCGATGTAGGAGGTGACTTCAAAACCGTTAGTCAAACGCACACGGCAAACTTTACGCAGTGCTGAGTTTGGTTTTTTAGGAGTGGTGGTGTACACACGAGTACAAACACCACGTTTCTGCGGGCAAGCTTCCAGCGCCGGCACGTTGCTCTTTGCAACTTTGCGGACGCGTGGTTTGCGAACCAGCTGGTTAACTGTTGCCATTAAATAGCTCCTGGGATTTAGCTTTTTGCTTCGTAAACACGTAATAAATCACCTCGTAGAATTACGAGGAGGCAGAATTTTAGGGCTGTGTCAAAAGGGTGTCAAGAAATAACCAGGGGGTTAACGAATTACCAGGCCATTTGTTGTCGATGTTTTACCGTTAACGCAACGAAGAAAGTATAGTCTACTGGCTGCACAATGGGGGAAATTTGCTCGCCCAGCCCGCGTGCATTCAGGTCCGCTTCCAACGCCCACACGTTTACCCCACTGGCGCTCAGTTTTTCCAACGCCTTACTGCCCTGCATCGCAGCCAGCACGCCGTCCTGCAGCAATAACAGGTCGTCGTCCGGGCTGAGGAGCAAAGACAGCGAATCGATATCACTGTAGGCCGGAGAATGAAATAAAGTATGCAGCATTACACGCTCTTAAAAAGTCACAATACGGTCATAGCTCGCGAGTTTTTGACGCAGCAACGGCGCATCTAAAATCTCAGCATCCAACATGCGCGGCGCACGTTCCGCTAAACCGCGATCCCGTAACGCGTCCCGACACAGGTAACATTGCTCAATATCGTACAGCGCCAGCACACCAAAGGTCGCGGCATAATGACGGGCGTGAATGCTTTCTGGCTGTTGCCCGCTGCAGAGCTGGAGCACGCCATCGCCGATAAAAAACAGGCCAATATCGTCGCTTAACGCGCCGGTGGCCAGCGCAGCATCCAGTCCTTCACGCCCCGCGCTGCTACCATGCGGCGCACGGGTAAAAACAAATGCAACACGATTCATTAAAACTGCACCATACGTTCGCAACGCAGCAGAGCTTCCGCCAGCGCGCCTAACCCCGCCAGCGTAAAGCCGGGTTGAAGATTAGCGCCGGGCAGCGCCAGCCGTGACGCTTCCTGCTGGTCGGTCACGCCGCGGCGTAACGCCGCCGCAACGCAGATATTCAGCGCGACGCCCTGAGTCTGACTGAGTGTCTGCCATGCCCTTACCAGATCAAACTCATCACTGGCCGGTGCCGTCAGCTGATTCGCATTCAGCACCCCTTCGCGGTAAAAGAACACGCTTTCCAGTTGATGGCCGGCTGCCAGCAACGCGTTGGCAAACAGCAAGGCGCTGGTCGCCTGCTGCGTGCCATAAGCCGGTCCCGTCACTAACAGCGCATAGCGCATTAGCGATCCTGCCCCTGAAAGTCGCCATTTTTAAACTGACGGATGTACAGATACACGGTGTGTTTAGAAATATTTAAGCGGTCCGCCACCTGATTAATCGCGTCCTTGATGTCAAAAATACCTTTCTCATACAGGTTCAATACGATCTGACGATTTTTGGCATTATTAGAGACGTTGCGATCGGCGCTCACCTCTTCAATAGTAAATTCCAGCGTTTGCATCACCAGGTCGTCTACCGAACTGGCGAAGTTGACGTTGGAGTCAACCTGATGCATCTCAGGGGGAAGAAATGTCGACATAATCTGCGAAAACGGAACATCAAGGTTCATATTGATACACAGCAGCCCAATCACCCGCTGCTGTCGGTTACGAATCGCGATGGTCACTGACTTCATCAGCACACCGCTTTTCGCGCGGGTAAAGTAGGCACGGGAAACATTGCTGTCTGCACCCTGCATATCGTGCAGCATGCGCAGTGCTAAATCCGTAATGGGCGATCCCACTTTACGCCCTGTGTGCTCGCCGTTAGCAATGCGCACGGCCGAACAGTTCAAATCCTCCAGTGAGTGAAGGACGATTTCGCAATGCGAGCCAATCAACATGGCAAGGCCATCTACGACGGCCTCATACGACTTTAGAATATCGTAATCAGTTTGCTCGAACGGATGCTGCTCCAGAAGATCGAAGTCGCTCAGTTCACCGGGATTGAATGGATTAGACATTGAAGACATCACCCTACATGGCTGGAGCCTGTCTCAGCGGCTTACGGGCAGACTCAATATTGGGATAGTTATGCAGGCGATAGTCTGGCAAATGTCGCGGGCTTATGCCAGAGGTTTGTCATAAACAGAAACCGCCACCCGAAGGTGGCGGTAGACAGATTACTGCGATTTCTTCGCGTCAGCAGCAGGGGCCTGCGTTTTTTCATCCGCTTTCGGAGCAGGTTTGATATCAAGCAGTTCAACATCAAACACCAGGGTGGAGTTAGCCGGAATACCCGGAACGCCGTTTTTACCGTAAGCAAGGTTCGGTGGAATGACCAGCTTGATCTTACCGCCTTTCTTAACGTGCTTCAGGCCTTCGGTCCAGCCCGGGATCACGCCATCAAGACGGAATGACAGAGGCTCACCGCGCGTGTAAGAGTTGTCGAACTCAGTACCGTCAATCAGCGTACCTTTATAGTTGACGACCACGGTATCGCTGTCTTTCGGCGCATCGCCGGTGCCTTCTTTCTCTACTTTGTAAAGCAGACCACTGTCAGTTTTCTTCACGCCGCTCTCTTTGGCAAACTTAGCGCTGTAAGCTTCCCCTTTCTCAGCGTTTTCTTTCGCGTCTTTTTCCATCTTGGCTGAAGCCGCGCCTTTCACACGCACTTCAAACGCCTGCAGTGTTTGCTCGATTTCTTCGTCAGACAGTTTGCTCTTGCCACCGAATGCATCCTGAACACCGGCAATCAGCTGCTGTTTGTCCAGTTTGATGCCCAGCTTCTCTTGTTCTTTCAGAGAGTTGTCCATGTAACGGCCCAGCGATGCACCTAATGCATATGCAGATTGCTGATCTTCGTTTTTGAAGGCAGCGTTTTTTGGAGCCTGGGGAGCAGTCTGAGGTGCATCAGCAGCAGCCGGTGCCGCTGCAGTTTCTGCGGCCATTGCCAGCGGAGCATTTAGCGCAACGGCCATGGTGGTAGCTAACAATGTGACTTTGAACAGTGATTTCATCCTTTCTCCAAAACCGAAGCCTGACACCTCGGGAATCATTGCGGACTGCGGGCCCACACTATAACTTTACGTGGCAGTGGCGAACACTCCCACAGCGTAATTATCCTGGTCTACTTCCGACCTTTTTTGCATCAGGAAGTTTCACCAGAGATGCTGCCATCTGGGCCATTTTCAAGCTAAACACTAAATTAAAGATAAAAAATAGGGCAATTCTGCAACGTCAGCCATTAGAATTGCGCGCTGAGTAGCACCTTAACAGGAGAACAGGTCATGCAACAGTCAGAGTGGGAACAACGTATTGAAACGCTTGAAAGTAAACTGGCTTTTCAGGAGATGACCATCGATCAACTGAACAATACCGTGGTCCAGCATGAACTTGAAATGAGTAAGATGCGCGAACATATGCGCCTGCTGCTTGAGAAGTTCAAAGCCAGCGCGCCATCGATGATTGCCGATCCTTCTGAAGAAACGCCACCGCCTCATTACTGATTCAGGCGGTTATCGACGCGCGCACCGCGACAGGCAGAAAAAAGTAAGGCCACCCGGAGGTGGCCTTGACATGCAGATTTGAACTTAGTGGCTGCAACCGCAACCACCGGTACCGCAACCACCCTGACCGTGGTCATGGCCGTGATCGTGATCGTGGTCATGATCGTGATGATGACCATCGGCACCGTGAACGTGGCCATGGGCCAGCTCTTCCGGTGTGGCTTCACGAATCGCAACCACCTCAACATTGAAGTTCAGGTTCTGACCTGCCAGCATGTGGTTACCGTCAACCACAACATGCTCGTCTTCAACTTCGGTGATTTCAACCGGTACTGGGCCCTGATCGGTTTCTGCCAGGAAACGCATACCAACCTGTAATTCATCAACGCCCATAAAAACGTCTTTTGGTACGCGCTGTACCAGGTTGTCATCGTACTGACCGTAAGCGTCGTTTGCAGGAATGTGCACCTCAAACTTATCGCCCGCTACGTGGTTTTCCAGCGCGTTTTCCAGACCAGAAATCAGGGAACCATGACCGTGCAGATAGTCTAACGGTGCACTCACCGGTGACTCGTCAACCAACACACCGTCTTCTGTACGTACCTGATAGGCCAGGCTTACCACCAGGTCTTTTGCTACTTTCATGATATCTCCTAACCGTTGAGAACAAAGATCCCGTCTCATTGGTCTATTCTTGCGTGCAATAACACCAACCAGAAAGGTTCGGGGCTGAGTACAAGAGGTTATCTTTTTCTCTTGCGACCACAGCGTTAATGGCGTCAATTGTAACGGAATTCAATCCCGCTGTGTGGTTAAGCTTAAAAAAAGCTGGGCCATTTCGCTACTCGGGATGGAAAATTCCGATCACCTGCTCATTGCTGCGAACCTGATCGCGTGCCTGTTTATCCGCTTCGCGCATTTGATGGCCGCACTTCACACACTCAACCACATCGACATTGTTTTCACGCCACATGGCCAGCGTGTCTTTTTCCTGGCAGTGCGGACAAACCGCACCGGCAATAAAACGTTTACGCATGATGCTCTACCTGCCTTCTCTGATTACTGATCGTCGTCCCAGTCATGGATCTGACGCCGTTCATGCTGCATTTCACGCTGGAAGATATCTTCAAGTTCCCGACGGGCTTCACGCGCACGAGAAATCTGTGCATTGTCGGAATGGGCGGGCATCAGTTCCCGTAACATGCGCATATCCAGCCGACGGAAATGCTGCTGTGCGCGGTGCGCCTGATGCGGATGCATACCCAACGACATCAATGTTTTACGCCCCAGTTCCAGCGCACTGGAAAAGGTTTCACGCGAGAACTGCGTAACGCCCGCCTGAAGTAGCTCGTGGGCTTCTACGCGGCCGCGAGCACGCGCCATGATGTGCAGATGCGGAAAATGCTGCTGGCAGAGATGGACAATCGTCATGGCATCTTCCGGATTACTGCAGGTAATCACAATGGATTGCGCACTGGCCGCCCCGGCTGCACGCAGTAGCTCCAGCTCGGTGGCATCGCCATAATAAACCTTGTAGCCATATTTACGCATCAGGCTCACCGCGCTGATATCGCGCTCCAGTACCGTGATACGTTTATTGTTCGCCATCAGCAAGCGGCCAACGACCTGACCAAAACGACCAAAGCCCACCACAATAACCTGCGGCTGATCGTCTTCAACGAACGGCTTTTCAGCATCTTCGTCGATTTCATTGAAACGACGCGCTAACAGACGGTCAATGCCTTGCATCAGCAGTGGCGTCGTCATCATGGACAAGGTCACGGTTACCAGCAGAAGCGGAAGTTGATCGCCCGAAAACAGTTTGGCGGATGACGCGGCTGAAAACAGGACGAAGGCAAACTCACCGCCCTGACTCAGTACACCGGCAAACTGCTGGCGCTCCGAGCTGCGCAGACCATAAATACGCGCCAGTACGTATAAAACCAGGATTTTTACCGCCACCAGCGCCAGTACGCCCAGCAAAATCGCGATAATATGGGTATAGAGCACGCCAAGATTCAGCGCCATGCCGACTGAGATAAAAAACAGCCCCAGCAGCAAACCTTTAAACGGCTCAATCGCCACTTCCAGCTCATGCCGGTATTCACTTTCCGCCAACAGAATGCCGGCGATAAATGTCCCCAGCGCCATGGACAATCCCAGCGCATCCATAAACAGCGCCGATCCTAATACCAGCAGCAGTGAAGCAGCGGTAAACACCTCGCGTACGCCCGATGCCGCGATATAACGAAAAATGGGGCGCAGCAAATAACGGCCACCCACTAACATGCCAGCGAAGGCCAGCACCTTCATGCCCACTTTCATCCAGTCGATACTGCCGCTGTCATTGCCTGCCAGCAGCGGAATCAACGCCAGAGCTGGAATGACGGCCAGATCCTGGAACAGCAGTACTGAAAAGCCTAACTGCCCGGCTTCACTGCGATTCATTCCCTTGTCGCGCATCAGCTGGAGCGCCATCGCCGTGGATGACATTGCCAGACCAATGCCGCCAATAACCGCCGCTCGCCAGTCAAATTTGGTCAGCCACAGCAATACGCCGAGAATGGCCGCTGAAAAAATCACCTGCGCCGCGCCGATACCAAAAATAGAACGGCGCAGCGCCCAAAGCTTTGCCGGATTAAGCTCCAGCCCGATGATAAACATCAGAAACACGACGCCCAGCTCAGAAAAGTGCAGAATCTCATCGACGTCGCTAATAAACCCCAGTCCCCATGGCCCGATAGCAATACCGGCCAGCAAGTACCCTAAAACCGCGCCAATACCGAGACGCGCCGCTACCGGTACGATCAGCACCGCCGCAACGAGATAGATTACCCCCGCGGTCAGTAGCGTTTGTCCTTCCATTTATAACCCTCCATTTGGCAGCGGTGCTGCCAGCCAGTCGCTGTACGCGCGGGCATAGTTTTTCAGTAAATCGGGATCCTGACGGCGAGCCCAGTAAATAATCATCGGCGGCATCCAGTGCATGCGGCACATCTGCGCCGTCAGCTCGAAGGGACGTAAAATGTCATTCATGGCGTAGCGATTTAGCCCCTGGCGCTGAAAGGCGGACTCTGGCTCACCGGTGGTCACAATACTGCGCCAGTATTTGCCTTCGAGCGCATTACCATCCACGCCGTTGGCAAAGCCGCGCGACAGCACGCGATCCAGCCACTCTTTTAACAGCGCCGGGCAGCTGTAGGTGTAAAGCGGATGTTGAAAAATAATCACATCATGCTCACGCAGCAGCTGTTGCTCGTGGTAGACATCAATAAAAAAATCCGGGTAGGCAGCATAGAGATCGTGAACGGTGACATGTTCTGTTTTCTCTGCCGCCTCCAGCAAAATGCGATTTGCCTTTGAATCCTGTGCTTCAGGATGAGCAAAAAGCAGCAAAATCTTAGGTGGCTGCGACATCCTTTCCCTCCAAAGCGTCGTCATTGGTGCAGATTTCCGCTACCATGCACAACGCAACAAAAACCCAATTATGTTGCAGGTAAATTAACATATTCTGACGATACGGCGCTTATGATTGTCTTCTCTGCCCTACAAATTCGCCGCGGTATTCGCGTTCTGCTCGATAACGCGACCGCCACCATCAATCCCGGCCAAAAAGTCGGACTGGTGGGTAAAAACGGCTGTGGAAAATCCACGCTGCTGTCGTTGCTGAAAGGCGAGATCAGCAGCGATGCTGGCTCATTCACCTTTCCCGGCAACTGGTCGCTTGCTTGGGTTAACCAGGAAACCCCTGCCCTGAGCCAGGCCGCCCTTGACTATGTGATCGATGGCGATCGTGAATACCGCCAGCTTGAGGCAGAACTGGCAGAGGCGAACATCAGAAATGACGGAAATGCCATTGCTTTGGTACACGGAAAGCTCGATACCATTCAGGCCTGGACCATACAGTCACGCGCCTCGAGCCTGCTGCATGGACTGGGATTTAGTCAGGAGCAGCTTCAGCGCCCGGTAAGCGACTTTTCGGGCGGCTGGCGCATGCGGCTAAACCTGGCTCAGGCGTTACTGTGCCGCTCAGATTTGTTGCTGCTGGATGAACCGACCAACCACCTCGATCTGGATGCGGTTATCTGGCTGGAGCGCTGGCTGAAAAGCTATGAAGGTACCCTGATCCTGATCTCGCACGATCGCGATTTTCTCGATCCCGTGGTGGATAAAATTATCCACATCGAGCAGCAGACGATGATGGAGTACACCGGGAACTACAGCTCCTTCGAACGCCAGCGCGGCGCCAAACTGGCCCAGCAGCAGGCGTTATATCAGAGCCAGCAGGAAAAAGTGGCGCATCTGCAGAAATATATTGATCGCTTCCGTGCTCAGGCAACCAAGGCGAAGCAGGCCCAAAGCCGCATTAAGATGCTGGAGCGCATGGAGCTGATTGCGCCAGCGCACGTGGATAACCCCTTCAGCTTCAGCTTTCGTGCACCGGAGAGCCTGCCGAATCCGCTGCTGAAAATGGAAAAAGTCACCGCAGGCTATGGCGATCGCATCATTCTTGATGCCATTAAGCTTAACCTGGTGCCCGGCTCACGTATTGGCCTGCTGGGGCGCAACGGCGCCGGTAAATCGACCCTGATTAAGCTGCTGGCCGGTGAGCTCAGTGCCAAAGAGGGTGAGATTGGGCTGGCAAAAGGCATCAAGCTGGGTTACTTCGCCCAGCATCAGCTGGAGTTCCTGCGCCCCGACGAGTCCCCTTTACAGCACCTGTCCCGTATCGCGCCGAAAGTGCTGGAGCAGCAGTTACGTGACTATCTCGGCGGTTTTGGTTTTCAGGGTGATAAAGTCACAGAGATAACAGCGCGTTTCTCCGGTGGAGAAAAGGCGCGCCTGGTGCTGGCGCTGATTGTCTGGCAGCGCCCTAACCTGCTGCTGCTGGATGAGCCAACCAACCATCTGGATCTGGATATGCGCCAGGCACTCACCGAAGCGCTTATCGATTTCGAAGGCGCGTTAGTGGTGGTTTCGCACGATCGTCATCTGTTACGTGCCACCACGGACGATCTCTATCTGGTTCACGATGGCAGCGTAGATGTGTTTCCCGGCGATCTGGAAGACTATCAGCAGTGGCTGAGCGACCTGCAAAAACAGCAGTCTCAGCAGGATGCGGCACCCAGGCAGGATTCCGGCAACAGCGCTCAGGCGCGCAAGGACCAGAAGCGCCGTGAAGCGGAGCTGCGCACGCAGACCCAGCCGCTGCGTAAAGAAATTGAGAAGCTGGAAAAGCAGATGGCAAAATGGCAAAGCCAGCTCGCCGACGCCGAAGCCCTGCTCTCAGATAGCGCCCTCTATGAGCAAAGCCGTAAGGCCGATCTCAGCGCCGCGCTACAAAAACAGGCCGAGAGTAAATCGGCCCTGGAAGAGGTGGAGATGGCCTGGCTGGATGCACAGGAAAAACTGGAAGCCATGCTCACCGCCTGATAAAGGCGGTGATGTTTCTTGCTCTTGCCTTACTCCTCCGCACCGGCTCCAGCGCCGGGTGCGGATCAATAAGGCTGGTCACCTAGCACCGTCGCCCGCTGCATCACTCGCCTCGCCGGATAATAGTCCGCATTCGCATAGTGCTGTGTCACCCGGTTGTCCCAGATAGCCAGATCGTTTGGCTGCCAGCGCCAGCGCACCTGAAACTCGGGCCGGGTCACGTGGGCAAACAAAAAGCCCAGTAGCGCGTCGCTCTCTTTCTGACTGATATCCATAATCCGCGTCGTAAACCCCTCGTTGACAAACAGGGCCTTCTTGCCACTCACGGGATGGGTGCGGATTACCGGATGATAAACAGGGGGATTTTTCGCCACAGCCTGCTGCCACTGCCGATGCGCCTCTTCCGTCTTGCGATGCTTATATTCAGGAAACGCCTTGGTAAAGTCATGCTCTGCACGTAACTCAACCAGTAATGTCTTAAAAGGCGCAGACAGCGCCTCATAAGCGGCAATGCCGCTGGTCCACAACGTATCGCCGCCAGACTCAGGCAGCACTTTAGACGCAAGTAACGCCACGGCGGGCGGCGTTTGAATAAAGGTCACATCGGTATGCCAGTTGTCATTATCCGGCGGATTATCCTGGTGCGTGTCCAGAACGATAATCTCTTCCACGCCCTCGGCATGAGGGTAAACCGGATGAATATGGAGATCGCCAAAGCGAATCGCCAGTGCGCGATGCTGCTCGGGCGTAATGACCTGTTCGCGCAGGAACAGCACCTGGTGACGCAGCAGCGCATGATAAAGCTGTTCAAACTGCGCGTCGCTGAGGGGACGTGATACATCAAGGTTGCCGACCTGGGCACCGATAAAAGGCCCCAGCGGCTTGATGGCTAACTTTTCGTTCATTTTTGCTCTCCATTCCAGGGCGTTAACCGGCGTTGCAACGCACGCAGACTCAGCTCTAAACCAAACGCAATCACGGCAATGACCGCGATCCCTGCCAGCACCACATCCGTAGCAAGAAACTCGCCCGCCGACTGCACCATAAAACCCAAGCCTCGGGTTGCCGCGATTAACTCGGCAGCCACCAGCGTTGACCATCCCACGCCCAGACCAATCCGTAACCCGGTCAGTATCTCCGGCAGGGCGCCAGGCAAAATGACCCAACGCAGCTGTTGCCAGCGGGTCGCTCCCAACGAGGCCGCCGCACGCAGACGAACCTGCTGAGCATGACGCACGCCCGCCACCGTCGACAGCACCACCGGGGCGAATATAGCCAGATAAATCAACAGGATTTTCGAGGTCTCGCCAATACCAAACCAGATCACCATCAGCGGCAAATACGCCAGCGGCGGTACGGGCCGGTACAGCTCAATCAGCGGATCGATCAACGCACGCACGACCGGGCTGATGCCCATCGCGATCCCCACCGGGATGCCGATCGCCGCCGCCGCGGTTAAGGCAATCAGCATCCGCGTCAGACTGGCCGACAGATGCTGCCACAGCGTGGCGTCCATAAATCCTTGCGGGCCAGCCACCAGCAGCAGCTTACTTACTACCTGCTGCGGCGAAGGTAAAAACAGCGGTGCAATGAGGCCCAGCGCGGTCACGCTCCACCAGACGAACAGCAGCACAAGCAGGCTCAGGGCGCTCAGCGTAAACGAGGTGGAAAAAGGCCAGCGCAGGCGACTGTGGCGCACGGTGGCCGGCTCATCGTTGATCAGCGCACTCATACAAAGGCCTCCCGCTGTTCAAATACCCGACTCAACACATATTCCCGCTGGGCAATAAAATCAGGATCGGATTTAATGCTCCGGCAGGGTTCGCCCTCCACGAAACGCTGACCAAAATTAAGCGTCATTTTTTCCTGCACGCGCCCAGGCCCGGGAGAGAGCAGCACCAGCTCGCTGGCCAGAAAGATGGCTTCTTCAATGTCGTGAGTGATAAGCAGAATCTGCTTACCGCTGTTGCGCCACAGGGTTAATAACAGGGTTTGCATTTGCTCACGCGTAAACGCGTCAAGTGCGCCGAAAGGCTCATCCAACAGCAACAGTTGTGGATTGGCCGCCAGCGCCCGGGCGATTCCGACGCGCTGACGCTGGCCTCCTGACAGCTGCCAGATAGGGCGTTTTTCCGCACCTTCGAGTCCGACGCTTTTGATGAAGCCCCGTGCAATCTCCTCACGCTGCTGGCGCGCCATGCCGGCTATCTGCAAGCCGAAAGCCACGTTATCCAGCACGTTACGCCACGGCAGCAGGCCTTCGTTTTGAAACACCACGCCACGCTCTGCGCCCGGCCCGCGCACAGGCTCCCCGTCCAGGGAAACCGTGCCGGACTGAACCGGTAAAAATCCGGCGATCAGGTTAAGCAGGGTTGTTTTGCCACAGCCTGACGGCCCCAGCACGACCATCAACGCTTTTTTATCAAGCTGTAACGTGATGTCCTGCAACACAGGCTGGCCGCCATAACTCGCGTTCAGGTGAGCGATACGTAACATGGCGTTCTCCTCAGGGTTTAGCCAAGGGGGCAACAAAGCGGCTGGTGACATAACGGCTGTAATCACTGCCAGCCTGTGGCACTTTTCCCTGCGCTTTCAGAAACTGCGCCGTATCCACAATGGCCTTGTTCACCGGCTGATCCAGCTGTTTAACCTGCTGCGCGGCCGTAAGGTAGGTATTGCCTTTTACCAGTTCCGGAACCGCTTGCTCTGGCACGCCGCTTAAACGCGAAAGCTTGCTGAGGTTGTCAGCCTGTTTCAGCCACTTTTCCGGGTCATCCAGATAGGCTTTCTGCGCCTCAAGGGCGCTGCGGGCAAAGGCGGTAACAATATCAGGATGCTGCTGTGCGAAGTCTTTACGCACGACCCAGACATCCAGCGTAGGCGATCCCCAGCGGCCAACCTGAGAAGAGTCTGTCAGGACCTTGCCGTCCTTTTCCAGTGCATTGACAGCCGGTGCCCAAACGTACGCGCCGTCGATATCGCCCCGCTGCCAGGCGGCCACAATAGCGGGCGGCTGCAGGTTCACCAGCTGGACCTGGGAGGGTTTAATTCCCCAGTGCTTCAAGGCAGCAAGCAGGCTGTAGTGCGTGGTGGAGATAAAGGGAACGGCGATGCGTTTGCCAATCAGATCCTGAGGGCTGGCGATGGTTTTCCTGACAACAAGCGCTTCTGAATTCCCCAACTGAGAGGCGAGCAAAAACGCTTCTATCGGGAGTTGCTGCGTCGCCGCAACCGCTAGCGGACTGGACCCAATATTGCCTATCTGCACATCTCCGGATGCCAGGGCGCGCAATACGCCCGCCCCACTGTCGAATTTGCGCCAGGCTACCGTTGCGCCGCTCTCTTTAGCAAAAGTGTTATCTGCCTGCGCCACCTTGGCCGGTTCAGCAGAGGTTTGATACGCCACCGTCACGTCGACCGCGCCGGCCTGAAACGCCAGCAGTGCCAGCACAGTAGCCAAAATGGTTGACTGCCCTTTTAACATGATTTTCCCCATCACTTTTATGATGTGGGCAGTGTTGCTGGCAGGATTAATTTCACAAAGGAATTAAAAGTTATCCCTAATAGAAAGAAATTCTTAGATCATCATCTGCAATAGATTGCTGTTATATGCAAATTAAAATTCAGACAAAAAGCCATAAATTTGTCAGGCGCTCACATGCTGGGTGTGCTATTGATATGCGCTATTATTTGCTCCCGGTGAGGCCTGCGAGTTCGATGTCGATCGACAAAGTTGCCCTGTTAGCTGGCGTGTCTAAAGCCACGGTATCCCGCGTGCTTAACGCTCATCCAGGTGTGAAAGCGGATACGCGCCAGAAAGTGCTGGATGCCATTTCAACCAGCGGCTATCAGCCAAACCTGTTAGCGCGTCAGTTGCGTACCTCACAAAGCCATATGCTGCTGGTGCTGATTTCAGATATCACCAATCCCTTTTGCTCCAGGGTGGTGCAAGGCATCGAAGCGGAAGCCGAAATGCATGGCTACCATATCCTGTTGTGTAATTCCGCCTCGCAGTTTAAACGCGAAGCCGCTTACCTGACGCTGCTCACAGGCAAAGTCGTTGATGGCGTCATTACCATGGACGCGGCGGCCGGTCTGGAAAGCCTTATCGATATCATTGGAGATGCGCCTTGGGTACAGTGCTCAGAGTTTGATCCCCAGATTGCGGCATCCTCGGTCTCCATCGATCATCTTGAGGCTGCGCGCGATACCGTACATTACCTTGCTGCCAGAGGCCGCCAACGCATTGCACTGGTCAACGGCGACATGCGTTATCTGTATTCCCAGTATCGTGAGCAGGGTTATCGCCAGGCCATTGAGCAAACGGATTTGGGCTGGTCTAAGGTCGTCTATACTGCGGATATTTCCTGTGAAGAAGGCAGTCGGGCTTTACGGGAGATGTTGCACTCGCCCGAGCGACCAGACGCGGTCTTTGCCGTGTCCGATGTACTGGCGGTCGGCGTCGTGCATGCGGCGCTGGAAGCAGGCTTGCGCGTACCCGAGGATTTGGCTGTGGTAGGGTTTGACGGTATTCCCTTTACCGGCAGCCTGAATCCGCCTTTGACCACCATAGAGCAACCGATGAATGAGCTGGGCGCCCGCAGCGTACAGTTGCTGCTGAAAAAAATCCGTCAGCCCCATGCGCCGGTTGTCAGGGAGGTGCTGCCCTGGAAGCGCCTGGAACGCGCCTCCAGTTAATGTCAGCGCCAGATGAGCAGTACGCAGGCTGCGGTTAACAGCCCCATACTGAGGTTAAATATCTTCCACGCGCGCGGACTGCGTAAAACACGGCCAATCATCGCGCCAAACCCCATCCAGATGATGCCCGCGACCAGATTGACCATCACCATCCCTACGCTGATTAACAGGACAGAGTGGCGATATCCGGCACCGGCCAGGCTAAAGCTGGCTATCGCCCCCAGGGCCATTAACCAGGCTTTGGGATTGATCAACTGCAACAATCCTCCCTGCCAGAAGGGCATGGGCGAGACCGGCGCCGCATCGGTCTCCAGCTTTTCGTATGCGGCGGTCGCAATTTTCCATGCCAGCCACAGAAGATAGAGGCTCCCGGCAACTTTCAGGATAAGGTGCAGTGAGGGATAGAGCAGGATCAATCCCCCTACGCCAAACGCCACCATCAGTAGCATCAGTTGCATACCAATCATGATGCCGACCATTAACGGAAGGGTACGGAAAAAGCCAAAGTTGGCGCCCGAGGCGGTGAGTAACATATTATTAGGGCCGGGTGTAATCGCCGCGACCCAGAGAAACCCTAACATTGATAAAAAAAGACTGAGTTCCATTAATCCGGGTTCTCCCTCCATTATGTGAAAACTTATCGAAGCTAACAGTGTGATATGGAACAGACAAGCCTTTACAACATGAAATTTTCGGGCCCGGACGGCGCGGCGTTCAGCCCCATGCGCGGCCTGACCAATCCGCATGTGCAAACCATACTGCCGCGCCTGTTCCGCCGTACTCTAGCGTTAACGCCTCACTGGCAGCGGCTGGATTTACCCGATGGTGATTTTGTCGATCTGGCCTGGAGTGAAGATCCACAGTTTGCCGCGCATAAACCACGCGTGGTGCTGTTTCATGGTCTGGAAGGAAGCTTCCACAGTCCCTACATCCATGGCCTGATGCAAGTCTGCAGGCAACGTGGCTGGCTGGCCGTAGTGATGCATTTTCGCGGCTGTAGCGGCGAGCCGAACAGGCTAAACCGGATTTACCACTCCGGCGAGACGGAAGATGCACGCTTTTTCCTGACCTGGCTGAAGGCCCGCTGGGGACAGGTTCCTACTGCAGCTGTGGGGTTTTCGCTGGGCGGGAATATGCTGGGTTGCCTGCTGGGCCAACAGGGCAGTGACGTTGCGCTGGATGCCGGCGTTATCGTTTCGGCACCCTTGATGCTTGAACCCTGTAGCGCCCGACTGGAACGCGGGTTTTCCCAAATTTATCAGCGTTACCTGCTGAGCCAGCTTAAAAAGAATGCCAGGCGCAAGCTGCACGCATGGCCCGACACCTTACCGGTCAATCTCAGTCAGCTGAATGCCCTGCGTCGCCTGCGTGATTTTGACGACGCCATCACGGCCCGGGCGCATGGCTTTGCCGACGCCACGGACTATTATCGCCGTGCCAGCGCCCTGCCGTTGCTGAGATCGGTGACAAAACCGTTGCTGATTATCCATGCAAAAGATGACCCCTTTATGAGCGATGAGGTGATCCCGCAGAATGACCAGTTATCTGCCACTATTACCTATCAGCTGACAACACACGGTGGTCATGTTGGATTTGTGAGTGGTACCCTGCGTCAGCCTGAATTGTGGCTGGAACAGCGCGTGCCGCAGTGGATTTCCCCTTATCTGGATAGCTAACCCTGTGATTATTCCCTGGCAACAGGTTTCTCCCGAAACTCTTGAAAACGTTATTGAAGCCTTTGTTCTACGCGAAGGTACCGACTACGGCGAACAGGAACTCAGCCTGACCGAAAAAGTCGCCAATGTGCGACGCCAGCTGCAGCAAGGTGAAGTCGTGCTGGTCTGGTCTGAGCTTCACGAATCGGTCAACATCATGCGCAAAAGTGAGTTCCGTGGCTGATGCACAGAATGAAAAATCGTGCTAACAATGCTCATCGCCTGATTTCACAGGGAGTTTCACTATGTCGGCACGTCATCCGATTATCGCGGTAACAGGTTCCAGCGGTGCCGGAACCACTACCACCAGCCTCGCATTCCGTAAAATTTTTCAGCAACTCAATTTGCACGCGGCCGAGCTGGAAGGGGACAGTTTCCACCGATTTACCCGGCCTGAAATGGATATGGCTATCCGTAAGGCGCGCGATCTGGGTCGCCATATCAGCTACTTTGGCCCGGAGGCGAATGATTTCGGTCTGCTGGAGCAGACCTTTGTTGAATACGGTGATCAGGGCAAGGGCCAGTCACGTAAATACCTGCATACCTACGACGAAGCGGTGCCCTGGAATCAGGTACCAGGTACCTTTACCCCGTGGCAGCCGCTGCCACCGGATACGGACGTGCTGTTTTATGAAGGACTGCACGGCGGCGTCGTGACGGCTCAGCACAACGTCGCTGAAAAAGTGGATTTACTGGTCGGCGTCGTCCCCATCGTTAACCTGGAGTGGATTCAGAAGCTGGTACGCGATACCGGTGAACGCG
The DNA here is from genome assembly GCF_000710035.2 of Pantoea ananatis LMG 2665. Taxonomy (GTDB): domain Bacteria; phylum Pseudomonadota; class Gammaproteobacteria; order Enterobacterales; family Enterobacteriaceae; genus Pantoea; species Pantoea ananatis. The sequence continues at coordinate 46,292 of NZ_JMJJ01000007.1, forward strand.
GTCATTCGCGTGAAGCCGTAATGGATTCGGTGGTGCGCTCAATGGAAGATTACATCAATTTCATTACGCCGCAGTTCTCACGCACCCATATTAACTTTCAGCGGGTTCCAACCGTCGACACCTCTAACCCCTTTGCGGCACGCACCATTCCTTCACTGGATGAAAGTTTTGTCGTCATCCACTTTCAGGGGCTGGAAGATATTGATTTTCCCTACCTACTGGCCATGCTGCAGGGATCGTTTATTTCCAATATCAACACGCTGGTTGTACCTGGCGGGAAAATGGGGCTGGCGATGGAATTAATTATGGCACCGCTGGTAAAACGGCTCATGGAAGGCAAACGCATTGAATAAAATCAGAGGCCGCGCTGGCCTCTGAATAATTACAGCTCGATAACTTCGTAACTGTGGGTAATTTCCACCCCTTTGCCTAACATAATGGCAACCGAGCAATACTTCTCAGCTGAAAGGTCGACCGCACGCGCCACGGCTTTATCTGAAAGTGCTTTTCCACTGACGATAAAATGCAGGTTGATGCGGGTAAAGATGCGAGGCGCTTCTTCCCGGCGTTCTGATTCGAGTTTTACTTCGCAATCAGCCACATCGTTGCGACCTTTTTGCAAAATTGATACCACATCAATGGCGCTGCATCCGCCGGCCGCCATCAGCACCATTTCCATAGGGCTGGGCGCTTTATCGCCGGAATTGCCGTCCATTAAGACCTGATGTCCGGACGAAGACTCGCCGAGGAATGTTAACCCTTCAACCCATTTGACTCTTGCCTGCATAATCTGGCCCCCAGAATGCCCTGTTTTTGCGTCAGAGTACGCTTTTGCCTGGTAAACAGCAATCCGGAGAAATCAGCCTTATTGCTGAAGCGAGACAACACAAGACAGTCGGCGAAAGCTGTGCTACAAACAGTGCTGAAAATATTTTTCGTCATCCGAAGACGAAGCCGGGAAGAATGATGCGCTCTGCGCAAATGCAGCCCGAATAATTTCCTGAATGGAAACACGCTTAACGCTTTCATCGCCTGGCAGGGAAACTGAGCCCTGTATTTTGGGCACGATTACAATAGAGGATAATAGCGAATGGTTCTCGGCAAACCGCAAACAGACCCTACACTTGAATGGTTCCTGTCCCATTGCCATATTCACAAGTATCCATCCAAAAGTACGCTGATTCACCAAGGTGAAAAAGCCGAAACGCTTTACTACATCGTGAAAGGTTCCGTCGCGGTACTGATTAAGGATGAAGAAGGCAAAGAGATGATTCTTTCTTATCTGAATCAAGGCGATTTTATTGGTGAGCTTGGCCTGTTTGAAGAAGGTCAGGAGCGCAGCGCCTGGGTACGTGCGAAAACTGCGTGCGAAGTGGCAGAGATTTCCTACAAGAAATTCCGTCAGCTCATTCAGGTTAACCCGGATATTTTGATGCGCCTTTCTTCTCAGATGGCTCGCCGTCTGCAGGTGACGTCAGAAAAAGTGGGGAATCTCGCTTTCCTGGATGTGACCGGACGCATTGCACAAACGTTGCTTAATCTGGCTAAACAGCCAGATGCCATGACGCATCCTGACGGCATGCAAATTAAAATTACTCGTCAGGAAATTGGCCAAATCGTTGGTTGTTCACGTGAAACCGTGGGCCGTATCTTGAAGATGCTGGAAGATCAGAACCTGATCTCCGCACACGGCAAAACCATCGTTGTTTACGGCACACGCTAAGCCTGACTGTTCACGGCGTGATGGCGACATTATGCCGTGAATGTCTTGTGTTGAGCCGATGTGGCGAAGAATAATCTATCACCCCGAAGTTAACTATGCGCTGCGCCAGACGCTGGTGTTGTGCCTTCCCGTAGCGCTCGGCTGGCTGTTCGGCGATCTGCAAAAAGGATTGCTGTTCTCATTGGTTCCCGCCTGCTGCAACATTGCCGGTCTGGACACGCCCCACAAACGCTTCTTTAAACGCCTGATCATCGGCGGCAGCCTGTTTGCCCTTGGCAGTTTACTGATGCAGTGGCTGCTGCTTAAAGACGTGCCGCTGCCGCTCATCCTGTTTGCCCTGCCTTTGCTGCTTGGCGTCACCGGAGAGATCAGTCCGCTGCACGCCCGACTGCTGCCCGGCACGTTAATCGCGGCAATTTTTACCCTCAGCCTGATTGGCCGTATGCCCATTTACGTTCCGCCCCTGCTCTATATCGGTGGAACGCTCTGGTATGGCCTGTTCAACTGGTTTTGGTTCTGGCTGTGGAAAGAGCAGCCGATGCGCGAAAGCCTGAGCCTGATCTACCGTGAGCTGGCAAATTACTGTGACGCCAAGTACAGCTTATTGACGCAGCTGACCGATCCGGAAAAAGCCCTGCCGCCCCTGCTGGCGCGTCAGCAAAAAGCGATCGATCTGATCAACACCTGCTATCAGCAAATGCATATGCTGTCTGCGAGTCGCGATCACAGCCACAAACGCCTGACCCGGGCGTTTCAGGTAGCACTGGATCTGCAGGAGCATATCTCCGTCAGCCTGCATCAGCCGGAAGAGGTCCAGAAGCTGGTCGAGCAAAGCCATGCTGAAGCCGTCATCCGCTGGAACGCCAGAACGATTTCAGCCCGGCTGCGCTCGCTGGCCGACGATATTCTGTATCACCAACTCTCTGGTCGTTTCGATATGGACAAGCAGTTGGGTGCGCTGGAGAAAATCGCCCTTCAGCATCCGGACAATCCGGTGGGTAACTTCTGTCTCTATCATTTCAGCCGTATCGCCCGGGTGCTTCGAACCCAAAAGCCGCTTTATCAACGCGACCTGATGGCCGATCGCCAGCGTCGTTTACCGCTGCTGCCCGCGTTGCGGAGCTATCTGTCGCTGCGGTCTTCCGCACTGCGAACGGCCGGGCGTTTTTCCGTCATGCTGATGCTGGGCAGCGCCCTGGCCGTGTTCTTTTCGATTCCTAAGCCCTACTGGATTTTGATGACCATCATGTTTGTCAGCCAGAGCAACTACAGCGCAACCCGCGTACGTATTCAGCACCGGGCCCTGGGAACCTTTGCCGGACTGGCTATCGCGGCGGCGTCGCTACGCCTGGATGTGCCTGAACCGCTGGTGCTGAGCATCATGCTGGTGATTACCTTTATCAGCTACCGTTTTACCCGCCAGTTTTACGGCTGGTCAATAGTGGGATTTACGGTGACGGCCGTTTATACGCTGCAACTGCTCTCCCTTAACGGGGCACAGTTTTTACTGCCCCGCCTGCTGGATACGCTGATGGGCTGCCTGATCGCCTTTGGGGGCATGTTATGGCTGTGGCCGCAGTGGCAAAGTGCCCTGCTGCGCCAGAATGCCCATGATGCGCTGGAGGCCTGTCAGGATGCCCTGCGAATGTTGCTGGGCCCGGAGCAGTCACCCGATGCGCTGGCTTACCAGCGGGTTAAGGTCAACCAGGCGCATAACGCCGTATTCAACTCCCTGAATCAGGCCATGCAGGAGCCGGGATTTAATTCACGCTACCTGCAGGATATGCGCTTATGGGTCACGCACTGCCAGTTTATCGTGGAGCACATTAACGCCATGACCATTCTGGCACGTGAACATACCATGCTGCCGCCCACGCTGGCTGAGCACTACCTGCAATGGTGCGAGATCGCCCTGCAACGGTGTCAGCAAAGGCTGGAATATGATGGGGAAAGTTCGCAGACGGATCTGCTACAGGGCGTGGAAGATATAAATGAGGGGCCGGTCACGGTACTGGAGCAGCACGTCAGGCGCATCCTGGAGCATCTGAAAGTCATGCACACGATCTCTTCTCTGGCCTGGAACCAGCGGCCTCATCATGGCCGCTGGCTGTTGCGCAGTCTGCGCCGCAAATAACTCAGGCAGACAGCACTTTCTCTACCGCACGGGCAAAGCGAGCCATGCCCTCTTCGATATCGGCAGGCTCGATAATCAGCGACGGTGCGAAGCGCATCACATCTGTTCCGGCCACCAGCACCATGACGCCTTCCGCAGCTGACGCATTCAGAATATCGCGCGCCTTGCCCGCATACTGCGGCTTCAGGGCTGCACCAATCAGCAGGCCTTTACCACGGATATCACTGAACAGGTCGTGACGCGCATCAATAGCCTTGAGCGCCTCAACAAACTGCTGGCGGCGGATTTCTACCCCATTCAGTACAGCTGGCGTATTAATAATATCTAACGCGGTTTCTGCGATCGCGCATGCCAGCGGATTGCCGCCATAAGTCGTGCCATGCACGCCAGGCGCCATGGTTGAGGCTACCTCATTGGTGGTCAGCATGGCGCTTACAGGAAAACCGCCGCCCAGCGCCTTCGCCGAGGTCAGAATATCGGGCGTCACGCCGTAGTGCTCATAGGCAAACAACTTACCGCTGCGCCCCATGCCGCTTTGCACCTCATCCAGTACCAGCAGCGCCTGGTGTTTGTCGCACAGTTCACGTAACCCCTGCATAAACGCTGGTGTTGCAGGCATCACACCGCCTTCCCCCTGAATCGGCTCCACCACAATGGCGCAAGTGTGATCGTCAATCACCGCCTTAACCGCGTCCAGATCGTTGAACGGCACATGAACGATATCGGCGGGTTTCGGGCCAAAACCGTCGGAGTACTTGGGCTGACCGCCCACCGTTACGGTGAACAGCGTCCGTCCGTGAAAGGCGTTGTGAAAGGCAATGATTTTGCTTTTGAACGGGCTGTGGCGTTTACAGGCATAGTAGCGAGCCAACTTAAACGCGGCCTCATTGGCTTCTGCCCCCGAATTAGCAAAAAAGACCCGCTCCGCAAACGTGGCGTTGATCAGTTTACTGGCCAGACGCAGCGCAGGTTCATTGGTAAACACATTGCTGGTATGCCATAAGGTTTCGCCCTGTTTCTTCAGGGTCTCAACCAGCGCCGGGTGGCAATGGCCCAGAGCGGTCACGGCAATGCCGCCAGAGAAGTCGATATATTCTTTACCCTGTTGATCCCAGACGCGGCTTCCTTTGCCTTTTACCGGTACAAACTGAGCAGGTGCATAAACAGGCAAAATGACCTGATCGAACGTCTCACGCGTTACTGCCATATTTTCCGCTGTCATTGACAACCTCATTAACTGATTCGTTGAGTCACGATGAAATAATAATCATGAAATATGCATAAAAAATCACTTAAAGGCAAACACAACTTCACTGGTGCAGGAAATTAGCCAACAGCTGGTGTCCCTGTTCACTGAGGATGCTCTCTGGATGAAACTGCACGCCTTCCAGTGCGAGCGTTTTATGGCGAATCCCCATAATCTCATCCGGCTGGCCGTTACGCAGGCTCCATGCGGTCACCTCGAACTCATCAGGTAAGGTTTCCGTTTTGACAATAAGTGAATGGTAGCGCGTAACGGTCAACGGCTGATTCAGACCGCGGAAGACGCCACAACCATTGTGCTGCACCGCCGAGGTTTTACCGTGCATTACCTCGCGAGCGCGAACGATCTGCGCCCCAAAAACCTGGGCTATCGCCTGATGGCCCAGGCAAACGCCCAGTACAGGAAGACGGCCAGCGTAATGGCGGATGGCCTGCAAGGAAATACCGCTCTGATCGGGCGTGCAGGGGCCAGGAGAAATCACCAAATGAGTCAGCGGCAGCGTGCGCATCTCATCAAGGGTAATAGCATCATTTCTTACTACCCGAACCTGAGCACCCAGTTGGCAAAAATACTGGTAGAGGTTCCAGGTAAACGAGTCGTAGTTATCAATAAGCAGCAACATGATTGTGATTTCAGGCAGACCGGAGGAATGCGCGGAGCGTTCAGCATCCAGAGTGATGACCAGAGCGCTATCCTATCATGCTGTTCAGGATGAGTGTGATGTGGGGATGCCGGATAACCGATTTCGTGCAGGGCGACGCACCTGGTGCGCCGCCCTGTGGCGTAAGCGGATCAGGGGGCTTTGGCTTCACTGACGATACGGGCAAAGAGCTTTTCCAGCGGCTGCAACGCGCCGGCGGCACCGGCCTGATTTGCCGCAACCCAGTCTTCGGCGCTCAGGTTGTCCCATTCCAGCACGTAGCCGGCATGCAGCGCCAGCTGTTCAAAGAAAATACGCTGCGCCCTGCCGTTACCTTCGCGGAAGGGATGCAGCATATTGACTTCGCAATAGTACCAGGCAATCCGTTTCACAAACTCAGCCTGAGGCAGACAGGCCAAGGCTTTCTCCTCTTCCAGCGCCGCCATCAGTGCATTTCCCTCTTTTTCGATGTACTCGAAATGACAAAAAGGGGTTTCGTCGCGCCAGATGTCCAGCGTACGCAGTTCGCCGGCCCAGCTATAGACGTCCTGAAACAGGGTACGGTGAATATGGCAGAGGTAGGGTAATCCGATCTTGCACGGGCCCAGTTCAAGCGTGGCAAGGCGCGCGGCACTAAAGCTTAACTCGGCTTTACGCAGCTGCGCGGCATCGTGAATATCAAGACGGTTTTTCAGTACGGTATCGTTTTGCCACAGGTAGGGATCCTGAGTGACGGCAGTGTTAGCAGCCATATTGCCTCCTCAGTGAGGCCAGACGCGCTTCTGCATCTTCACCCTTGATTTCCGGTTCCGTCAGGGTAAAGCCTTCGAGCCGACAGCTTGCCCGATAGCTGGCATTTCGCCGCTGTTGCCAGAGCGCTGCTTTTTGTTTATCTGTGAGTTTGTTTGCCATACCGCCTCCTGCTCAGGTTTGCTCTAAGTATAAGAGCAAATTTTCCCTTTGCCGGAGACGAGATGGCATGGGATCAAATTACGGTAAGACTTTCGCTGACAAAATGACCACAGGTTTGGTTGGCACATTCTGATACGGGCCCACGTCTTTTGTCGGCACCTGAGAAATTTTATCCACCACGTCCTGGCCTTTGACAATCTTACCAAATACGGCGTAACCAAAATCACGTTGACCATGATCCAGAAAAGCGTTGTCAGCAACGTTCAGGAAGAACTGGCTGGTGGCGCTGTCTTTATCGGCGGTACGGGCCATTGAGATGGTGCCACGCAGGTTGCGCAAGCCGTTGTCTGCTTCGTTTTTAATCGGCGCGTTGGTCTGTTTTTGCTGCATTTCACTGGTAAAGCCACCGCCCTGGATCATAAAGCCAGGAATGACGCGGTGAAAAATCGTGTTGTTATAGAAACCGCTGTTGACGTAATCAACGAAGTTTTTAACTGAAACCGGTGCTTTTTGATTATTCAGTTCGAGTTCGATATTGCCAGCAGAGGTGGTAAGCAGAACATGCGTATCACCTTTAGCCGCTAAAGCTGAGGCGGAAACAGAAGAGAGCGCTAACAGGGCAACTGCCGCTGTCAAAGTACGTTTAAACATGAGTAATTCCTTACTTTGGAGAGCCAGCTCAAAAACGATATTGATTGTAAAGAGCATGTAATACAAGAGCCAGCGTTTTACCTATATTTACGCTAAAGGCACCCACCAGAGCCTGAATAAGGTTGCTTGCGCTTCGTGACTAAAATCACAGTATTGATGAAATGAATGACATCAGTTTTCACTCTTAGTTTATTAAGATCACGGTTACGTTTACAATTTCTGACGCTTCAGGCTCTCCCGCTTCCTAACAGGTTCAGAACATGACAAATCGTAATCGTATCGGCCTTACCTGGATTAGCTTTCTATCGTATGCGCTTACCGGCGCACTGGTGATTGTCACCGGCATGGTAATGGGCGATATCGCGAAAGATTTCCAGATTCCTATCGACAGTATGGGCAACACCTTCACCTTCCTGAACAGTGGCATTCTGGCTGCAGTTTTCCTTAATGCCTGGCTGATGGTGATTGTGCCGCTCAAACGGCAGCTGATATTCGGCTTTGTGCTGATGGTGTTAGCCGTCATCGGCTTAATGACCAGCCGCGATCTGTCGGTATTTTCTCTGTGCATGTTCGTGCTTGGCGTGGTCAGCGGCATTACCATGTCGATTGGCACCTTCCTGATAACCCACATGTACGAAGGCCGTCAGCGCGGTTCACGTCTGCTGTTTACGGATTCGTTCTTCAGTATGGCAGGCACCATTTTCCCCATCCTTGCCGGTATCCTGCTGGCGCGTCATCTGCCGTGGTACTGGGTTTACGTCTGTATTGGCGTGATTTATGTTGGCATTTTTATCATGACGCTGTTTGTTGAATTCCCGGTGCTGCGCAAGCCGGAGAACAGCCCGACCGTTGAGAAAGAGAAATGGGGGGCTGGCGTCCTGTTTCTGGCCATTGCGGCGCTATGCTACATCCTGGGCCAGTTAGGCTTTATTTCCTGGGTGCCAGAGTACGCGACCAAAGTCATGGGCATGAACATTGACGACGCCGGTCAGCTGGTGGGCAGTTTCTGGACCGCCTACATGGTCGGTATGTGGGTGTTCAGCTTCCTGCTGCGCTTCTTTGATCTGCAACGTATTTTGATGGTGCTGGCAGGCCTGGCAACGGTGTTGATGTACTGGTTCGTAAGCAGCCATGACGCCAGCATGCTGAGATGGATTATCTTAACGCTGGGCTTTAGCTCAAGCGCGATTTATACCACCATTATCACCCTGGGCTCGCTGCAAACCAAAGTGGCCTCACCCAAGCTGGTTAACTTTATTCTGACCTGCGGCACGGTCGGCACCATGCTGACCTTTGTTGTGACGTCACCGATTGTGAAAAACAGCGGCGTTCACAGCGCGCTGTTAACCGCAAACGGCCTGTACGCGGTGGTGTTTATTATGTGTGTGCTGTTAGGTCTGGTGACCAAACACCGCTCCCACGGTCATAACACCCATTAATCTCTCTGGGCGGCGCCACCGTGCCGCCCTCGCCTTTCAGCGTTTAAACGTCACGTCTTCCCACTGTTCTAAACAGATTGCGCTTTTCGCAGGCTGAGTCTCGGCGATCACCTTTCCGCGACGCAGCGAATAGCGCACCGGTACCTGTCTTCTCACCGCGTCAAAGCCGTTTTCCGCTGGCAGGATAATCAAGCTGGCGTCATGCCCGCGTTGAATGCCGTATTCTGCAAGATTCATCGTTTTGGCACTGTGATGGGTGATGAGATCGAGCCCGGCATTAATTTGTTCATAGCCCATTAGCTGACACACGTGTAGCCCCATATGCAGCACCTGGAGCATATTGGCCGTGCCCAGCGGATACCAGGGATCAAACACATCATCGTGACCAAAGCAGACGTTAATCTCCGCCTCCAGAAGCTCTTTAACGCGGGTAATGCCGCGCCGCTTAGGGTAACTGTCGAAACGACCCTGAAGATGAATATTGACCAGCGGATTCGCTACAAAGTTAATCCCGGAGAGCTTCAGGAGTCGAAACAGACGCGATGTGTAGGCACCGTTATAGGAGTGCATCGCCGTAGTGTGGCTCGCGGTCACGCGTGCCCCCATGCCATCGCGGTGGGCCAAGGCGGCCACGGTTTCAACAAAGCGCGACTGCTCATCGTCAATTTCGTCGCAGTGCACATCCACCAGCCGGTCATAACGGTTAGCCAGCGCGAACGTTTTATGCAACGACTCGACGCCGTATTCCCGGGTGAATTCAAAATGAGGAATCGCCCCGACGACATCTGCGCCGAGCCGCAGCGCCTCTTCAAGAAGCGCTTCACCATTGGGATAAGACAGGATGCCTTCCTGCGGAAACGCCACGATCTGAATATCAATCCAGGGTGCCATCTCCGCTTTAAGTTCCAACATCGCTTTGAGAGCCGTTAAGGTGGGATCGGATACGTCCACATGGGTACGGACATACTGTACGCCGTTCGCTATTTGCCACTTCAGCGTCTGCATTGCCCGCCGTTTGACGTCCTCATGACTCAGCAACGCTTTGCGCTCTGCCCAGCGCTCAATGCCCTCAAACAATGTCCCGGACTGGTTCCAGGCTGGCTCTCCCGCGGTTTGCGTGGTATCCAGGTGAATATGAGGTTCAATAAAAGGCGCAAGGGCCAGGCCACCTTCCGCATCCAGCGAGGCGCCGTCCGCAGATATCTGCTGAGGCTGTGCCGTCATTCGGACGATTTTCCCTTCAGCAATTTCTATCTGCCACAGTCCGTCACGTGTGGGCAGACGCAGATTGTTTATCCATCGAAGTGGTGCGGTTGTCATTGCGGGCTCCTGATACGTTAAGCGCTGCTGATTAAAGCTAACACGATAGCGTTGCCCTGCTCCAGATGACTTTGTAAGTCAGTGACCTCACTTAAGGTAATGGGCTGAATCGTGCAGCGCTCCCTTGAGAGGTATAGCGTACTGCGATTGATGTACATCAATAAGCGCCAGACAGGTGATTCTTCGCTGTCGGACTGTCCTGCACGAAACATTACGCTGGTGGTAAAAACAAAACGGCGAGCCTATGCTCGCCGTTTACATGCCCGACTCGCCGATTAGGGCTGAGCGACAAAACCTACAGCGTCATAAACCTTTTTCAGGGTTTCCTGCGCCTGAGCACGGGCTTTCTGCGCACCGTCACGCATCACCTGCTCCAGCAGCGCTTCATCGTTACGGAAGCGATGATAGCGTTCCTGCAGATCAGTCAGCATACCGGACACCGCATCAGCTACTGCGCCTTTCAGATGCCCGTACATTTTGCCTTCAAACTCCTGCTCCAACGCCGTTACGGGCTTGCCGGTCACGCCTGACAGAATGTCCAGCAGGTTTGATACGCCCGCCTTCTCTTTAATGTCATAGCGAATGACAGGTGGCTCTTCCGAGTCGGTCATCGCGCGCTTGATTTTTTTGACCACGGATTTTGGATCTTCCAGCAGGCCGATGACGTTATTGCGGTTATCGTCCGACTTAGACATCTTTTTCGTCGGTTCCAGCAGGGACATCACGCGTGCGCCAGATTTAGGAATGAACGGCTCGGGCACTTTAAAGATATCGCCATACAACGCGTTAAACCGGCTCGCAATGTCGCGACTCAGTTCAAGGTGCTGTTTCTGATCTTCACCCACTGGCACCTGCGTCGTCTGATAAAGCAAAATGTCTGCAGCCATTAGCACCGGATAGCTGAACAATCCCGCGTTGATGTTTTCTTCATAGCGCGAGGATTTGTCTTTAAACTGCGTCATACGGTTCAGCTCACCAAAATAGGTGTAGCAGTTCAGGATCCAACTGAGTTGCGTGTGCTCGGGCACATGGGACTGAACGAAGATAGTGCTTTTCTCGGGATCGATACCACAGGCCAGATACAGCGCCAGCGTATCTAAGGTGGCTTTACGCAGTGCTGCCGGGTCCTGGCGAACGGTGATCGCGTGCAGGTCGACGATACAGTAAATGCAGTGGAAATCATCCTGCATCTGCACCCACTGACGCAGCGCACCCATATAGTTGCCAATGGTCAGTTCGCCGGACGGCTGTGCGCCGCTGAAAACGATGGGTTTGCTCATGCTTATGTCCTGATAAATTACCGCCCGATAGCGGGCAAAAGTTCGTCAAAAGAGTCAAGGGTGAGATCGGGTTGGCTGGTCGCAATAGGCTCGCCGTAGTTATAGCCAAAGGTCATACCAATATTGGGAACACCAGCCGACTGCGCAGCCAAAATATCGTTGCGCGAATCCCCGACAAACAGCAACTGCGCGGGCAGCAGGCCAAATTTACCCAGCACCAAAAAAATGGCCGCAGGATGCGGTTTTTTCGCTACGACGTCATCACCGCCAATAATCAGCGAAAACGCGTCATCAATCCCCAAAGACTTCAGCAGCGGGGCGACAAACGGCGTAGGCTTATTGGTCACAATCGCCATCGGTATCCCCTGCGCCTGCAGGGTTGCCAGCGTTTCCTTAACCTGAGGAAACAGCGTGCTGCCGGCTTCCACGGTACTGGCATAGTGCTTGTCAAAGAGCACTCGCGCATCACGCTGCTCATCCTGCTGTGGCTCACGCCCCAGCGCCCAGGTCAGCGCGCGGGCCATCATGATATCCGCACCGTTACCAATCCAGGTGGACACGCGCGCCACGCCAGCAGCCGGTAAACGCAGATCCGCAAGCGTCAGATCGATTGCGTCAGCCAGGCCCGGCGCGCTGTCGACCAGCGTACCATCCAGATCGAACGCCAGTGCGCGTATATCAGTGAAATGAGCCATTGGCTTTCTCCAGCTCGTTTCGCATGTCATCGATTACTTTTTTGTAGTCTGGATGACCAAAGATGGCTGAACCGGCCACAAACATATCCGCGCCTGCTGCGGCGATCTGGCCAATATTATCAATCTTCACGCCGCCGTCCACTTCCAGACGAATGCTGTAGCCGCTTTGATCGATACGCTTACGCGCTTCACGTAGCTTATCCAGGGTGCCGGGAATAAATGACTGCCCGCCGAAGCCAGGGTTCACCGACATCAGCAGAATGATATCCAGCTTATCCATCACGTAATCAAGGTAGCTGAGCGGCGTGGCGGGATTGAAGACCAGGCCGGCTTTGCAACCGTGCTCTTTGATCAACTGCAGCGTACGGTCAACATGCTCGCTGGCTTCCGGGTGGAAAGTAATGTAGGTGGCACCGGCTTTGGCAAACTCGGGAATTAACGCATCCACGGGCTTCACCATTAAATGCACATCGATTGGGGCCGTAATACCGTAATCGCGCAACGCTTTCAGTACCATCGGTCCCATGGTCAGATTGGGAACATAGTGGTTGTCCATAACGTCGAAGTGAACCACGTCGCCTCCGGCCGCCAGTGCTTTCGCAGTGTCTTCACCCAGGCGAGCAAAGTCTGCCGAAAGGATGGAAGGGGCCAGCAAATATTGTTTCATCCGATTCTCCACTGTTGTGCGCCAGCATCGCTGCTGGCGAAATACCCTGGCCGCGGACGAAACAGACTAGCGATAGAGTGCCAGCAGTTCGTCGACCTTGGTGCGGCCGGTTATGCTTCGGCTAATAGAACGCCGGACTTTAACCACATGTAACACGGCATCCTGATACCAGCAACGCGTCAGCTCAGTATCATGATTAGAAATCAGTACCGGAATCTGGCTCTCAGACGCCAGCTTAGCCGCCAGCTGTGCCAGATGCTGCTGTTCATGCAGGCTGAAACTATTGGTGTGGTAAGCCGTAAAGTTAGCCGTCGCGGACAGTGGCGCGTACGGCGGATCACAATATACCACAGAGCCTTTCCGGGCATTGTTCAGGGTAACATCGTATGATTCACAGACAAACGTCGCTTTCTGCGCACGTTCGGCAAACCACAGTAACTCTGCTTCCGGAAAGTATGGTTTGCGGTAGCGACCAAAAGGGACGTTGAACTCGCCGCGTAAATTGTAGCGACACAGGCCGTTGTAACAATGACGATTAAGATAGAGAAATAGCAGCGCACGCTGATAAGCATCCTGGCTGAGATTGAATTCAGTGCGGAGCTGGTAATAGCAGGCTTCGTTATTCCCTTCAGGCGTAAAGAGTAAACGCGCATCGCGGATAAAATCTGCCGTACGCGTTTTCACGATGTTGTAGAGATTGATGAGATCGTTGTTGATATCAGCCAGATGATAGCGATCAAAATCGGTGTTGAGAAACACTGAGCCAGCGCCAACAAAGGGTTCGATCAGGCAATCACCTTGCGGCAGGTAACGGTGGATCTCTTCGACTAAGGGAAACTTTCCCCCCGCCCATTTCAAAAAAGCGCGATTTTTTTTCATGCTGTCGTGGTAATTACATCTTATTGTGAGGCTGTGGTTAAACCGACAGCAGATCTGCGCTTAAAACGGGACCGGCAACGGCCGGTCCCACATCATTTATTGGCTGGCTTCTTTCCTGACCTGACTGACCGGTTTTACCCATGGGTTCTGTGCGCGGACGGCGGCAGGCAAGGTTGCTACAGCGCGTTTTGCGTCCGCGGGCGTTGCATACGCACCACTCACCAGCACGTACCAGGGTTGGCCATTGCGCGTCGTCTTATACACATGGTACGCGCTCAGATTCTGTTTCCTGGCCCATGCATTCAGGCTTTCTGCTTTGGAGGCACCGCTCAGCTGCAGAGTGTAATTGCCGCCAGGCAGCGATTTACTCGCCGCTGTGCCGCTGCCAGTGGCTTTAGCTGGCGCAGTATGCGCGGCAGTGTGCGCTGGCGTGGTGTGGGTTTTGTGCTCGCTGGCTGCGGGCTTAGTCGCGGTTTTGACCGGTTGCTCACGCATGTGACGTGGGGCGACTGCGGTCTGACCTGAAGGCGCCCGGCCTGTTGTTGCTGGCGCTGAACCGGCTTTGCCGCTAACCGTGGCAGGCGCCGTAGGCAGTGAGCTGCTGTTTTCTGCTCCCTGCACCGCGCCATCAACCTGCTGCTGTTGATTGGTCAGGGCGCTGTTGAGATCGCCGGGTAACGTTACGCGCTGCTGATTTGCTGGCGTTTCAACGGGCGCTGCCTGCGTCGGCGTTGAAGCAACCGGCGGCATAGAAATATCGCGTGGCGCATTTGTCGCTCCAGCAGAAGAATCCGTACCCGGTGCATTCTGCGCTGTCGAAGAGGACGGCTGAGTCCCTGCGGCATTTTGTCCACCGCTCATGGCGGTAGATCCACTCAGATCAATATTTTTTTCGCTGCCCGTTCCCGCGGCTCCGCTGGCAGGCGCGTTCTTATTATCGCTGGCCGAAGAGGACTTACTGTCGTCAGAACCGTTGAGCGCAGAACCGATTCCCAGCACTAACAGCAGTAACACCAGAATCCCGACGCCCATCATGACATGCTGGCGCGATACCGGTGCTTTCGTCGCAGAAGACGATTTACGTGGGCGCGAGGGACGACGGTCGCTGGCGTCAGGTTTTAACTCATCATCCGGTTTGAACTCATCCATTTTGCCTCCTCCGTAAAGCGGCATCCCGCACTGCGCACCTGCGCGCCGCGTCACCACTTACCTGCTTAATATCAAGATTTCTGGCAATCATTAATTGCAGCCATCACCATATCATGAGCCACGCCACCGCGCACTTCAGCGCGACCAATGGACAGCGGCAGTATCAGACGCAATTCACCGGCCAGCACTTTTTTGTCACGCATCATATGCGGCAAATAGTCCTCTGCCTGCATCTCTACCGGCCCGTTCACCGGTAAACCGGCCCGCTGCAGTAAAGCAATGATGCGATCGGTGTCCTGTGCGCTGAACTGGCCCAGACGTTGCGCCGTGCGCGCCGCCATGACCATCCCGGCAGCAATCGCCTCACCATGTAACCAGTTGCCGTAGCCCATATGGGCCTCAATGGCATGACCAAAAGTATGACCCAGATTCAGTAATGCGCGCTGACCGTGCTCGTGCTCATCTGCGGCAACGACCTCCGCCTTCAACTCGCAGCAGCGGCGAATACACCAGGCCAGTGCAGATTCATCCAGTGCCAGAAGCCCATCAAGATTCTGCTCAAGCCACTGAAAGAATTCACCGTCCAGGATAATGCCATACTTGATGACTTCAGCCAGACCGGAAGCCAGTTCACGTGGCGGCAGTGAACGAAGACACACCGTATCGATCACCACCGAGGCGGGCTGATAAAACGCGCCGATCATGTTTTTGCCAAGAGGATGGTTAACGGCCGTTTTGCCGCCAACCGATGAGTCAACCTGCGACAGCAGCGTTGTCGGTACCTGAATAAAGCGCACGCCGCGCTGATAGCTTGCCGCAGCAAACCCCGTAAGATCGCCAATGACACCACCGCCAAGCGCCACCAGCGTAGTATCACGGCCGTGGGGTTTTTGCAGTAGTGCGGTAAAGACCTGATCCATCACGGTCAGCGTTTTATACTGCTCACCGTCGGGCAAAATCACCTGATCCGTTTTCACCCCCGCCGCCTTCAGCAGAGCCGATACCTTATCCAGGTAGAGCGGTGCCAGCGTCTGGTTGGTCACCAGCATGGCATTGTCACCCGCTTTTAACGGCCAAAAAGAAGCCGGATCGTTAAACAGTCCGGCGGCGATAGTGATGGGGTAACTACGTTCCCCCAGTGAAACGGTGATCTTCTCCATGATGCTCGATACCTGTCAAAGAGCCTTCAAACGTTGGATCAACTTTTTTCCAACATGTGGATAATCTGATTCGCCACCACTTTTGCACTTTGATCGTCAGTGCGGATAGTGACGTCGGCGATCTCTTCATAAAGCGGGTTACGTTCACCTGCCAGCGCTTCAAGCACTTCACGCGGCGGTGATTCTACCTGCAGTAAGGGGCGTTTTTTATCACGCTGTGTACGTGCCAGTTGTTTCTCAATAGTGGTTTCAAGATACACCACGACGCCGCGAGCGGAGAGACGATTACGTGTTTCCCGGGATTTTACGGAGCCACCGCCTGTCGCCAGGACGATGCCCTGCTTCTCGGTCAGTTCATTGATGATTTTTTCTTCACGATCGCGGAAGCCAGCTTCGCCTTCAACGTCAAAAACCCAGCCCACATCCGCTCCGGTGCGTCGCTCAATTTCCTGATCGGAATCGAAGAACTCCATATTGAGTTGCTGAGCCAACTGACGGCCAATAGTGCTTTTGCCGGCACCCATCGGCCCAACCAGAAAGATATTGCGTTTCTCTGCCATTTTGTCGGTATTACTAAGAATTCGTTAATGATACCCCGCTTTCAGCATTTTGCTGGCGGGACAGGAACTGAGACCTCATGAGCGTTAGCAAGAGTCAGACGAAAAATTATCTCAACACTCAAGGCTGTTTGGCAACCGATTATATTGCTTACAGCACATCCATTTCTGAATTGGCCCGTCGTTCGCGAAACTGTAATGCGTCAGTACAGCGTTGTGACATTACGGCGAGCAGAGGAATTCTTTCATCTGCTTGCCTGGTTTTTCCAACACAGACGCTTACAACGTGTTAAAAATCGCTAAACCTTGTAAGCTAATTCCAGCCCTGCGTCAACGCAGTTGGACTTTATGGGCACATTTTCCGTTTTATCGTGCCGAAAGCGCTGCTTCCCTGACCAATCGCGGCGTCATGAAAATGACCAGCTCACGTTTTCTCTGCTCTTCTGCATGCTGCCGAAACAGGCTGCCCACAACAGGAAGATTACCGAGCAGCGGAACCTGGCGCTGCCCGCGAGTGCGCTGCTGATGAAAAATTCCCCCCAGCGCCAGCGTTTGCCCGTCACTGACCGTGACCTGAGTTTCAATTTCCTGCTTATCAATGGACAAAACCTGTGAATCGCCGGTCTGAACCGCCCGACCCGGCACGTTCTGACTGATGCGTATTTTGAGCTGAATGCGGCCATTGCCTAAAACGGCAGGCGTGACCTCCATGCCCAGCACTGCCTCTTTGAACTCAATGCTGGTCGCTCCGCTGTTGCCGGCAGAGACTTCATAAGGGATTTCAGTGCCTTGCTTAATGGACGCCGTTTGTTGGTGGGAGGTAAACAAGCGCGGACTGGCGATAATTTCCACCTGATTTTCCTGCTCCAGAGCGCTGAGTTCTAAATCCAGAAGTTTGCCGCCAATCCGCGACAGCGTGACGCCCACAGACACGTCGTGGGAATTCAGCCCCAATGGAATATCAAGTAAAGGATGACGTAATGCACGATTTATGACATCGCCTTCGTTATACAGCCGCCAGTTGACGCCCAGTTCATGCAAGTGCTCTTCGCTGATGGTGACGATATGCGCCGCCAGTTCCACCTGCTCCAGCGGGACATCCAGCGCACGTATCCAGCGCGCAGTCTCCTCAAGCGCCAACGGGCTGTCGCGCAGCAGTAGGCTGTTGGTCCGGCTGTCAACCGTTGCACTGCCGCGCGCGGTCATCAGCGATGGCCGTTCACTCTGCAGGCTGCGATGGACGTCGCTGGCACTGGCATAGTGCAGGGAGATCCTGCGTTGTTGGAGCGGCTGTTGCTGTAACGCTTCGGCCTGTTGAGCCTTTTCGGCCTCATGCCGTTGCTGCTGCCAGCTCTCAGGATAAACCAGCAGAACGTTCTCCTCTTCCAGTAAGGTCAGGCGAGCCATACGGCCGACCAGCGACAACGCCTGTTGCCAGGGTACATTCTCCAGCCGCAATGACAGTCTTCCCTCAACCTCAGGCGAAATCATCAGGTTAATGTGCTGATAATCAGCCAGCGCCTGCAAAACGCGTTCAACAGGTGCATCGTCAAATGCCAGGCTTAAGCCGTCATCGTGGCTGGCGTGAGCGGGCGTCAGGCAGAGCACCAGCCACGTCAGAATCGCTGTCCTTATCATGCAGGCTTCCTTTGAGACGAAAGGTGAAACGTTGAGATGAACAACTGCCCGGTACTGACAGCTCAAGGGTACGCGACGTGAACTGCACGGTTTGCCACGGCCCCATCGGGAAAGGGCGATCGCTGAGAACCTTCACGCCGTGACCCTGCGGCGTCACCAGCCAGCCCTGAAACCTCGGCGCACGACCCACAATGCCCTGTAAGCGCCATTCGCTGAGCGGCTCAACGTCTGCCAGACAAGCCGTACCGGGAAGAGGACGAAAAGGATCGCGCGCATGAACGGCACCGCAGCAGAGCAATACCAGGATGACGCTAACGGGCTTCATCGGATTGCAGCCAGAGTTGCGCGACCAGATGCGCCGGATGTGCGGTGAGTTGAAAACGCCCCGGAAATGCCGTCGCTGATTGCGACAACGCTGAAAACAGCGGTTGAAACTGCACCCATTGCAGGTGGAACGTCAGCACCCTCGGCTCTTCATCAGTAAGCCACTGCATTAACTGCGTCCCCCGCTCCGCGATGATGGCCTCCAGCGTGCGTGGCGCTGCAGGTTGTCTTGCCGTTTCCAGCACCAACTGAGCCTGTAATGTCGCAATGTCAGGATGCTGAGCCAGCTGAAACTGCCGCTGTTGCACCCGCTGCTGCTGCTGCGCCAACTGAAGCCGGGCTTCGTGCGTTACCCGCCGCTGCGGCTGCAACAGCATCCACCAGGCAATAAAGAACAGCCCAAAGGCTGCCGCCAGCAGGCTGAGATAGCGAAGCGGCCAGGTTAACTGTAACCAGTGCTGCATAGCGTTACTCACTGACTTCCTCCTTGAGTGTAATGCGCAGCATGAAGTGGTAATCCCCTTCTGGCTGGCGCTGCACATTGCCCTGCCGAATCTGTGCAAAAAAAGCCACGCTCGTTAAGCGCTGACGAAAATGGCGGATAGCCTGCATCTGCAGTGCCCTGCCCTCCAGCAGCAACTGCGCATCGTGCTTTTCCAGCCGCGTTAACCACAGCCCATCGGGCAGCATGACCGGCAGGTCCTGCCAAAGCTGCTGCCAGACGCTGAATTGCCTGGACTGCTGACGAAGCCAGATGCGCTGTTGCTGCAACCCGTCCAGCTGTTGCAGCAGATGTTTTTGCTGCTCTGCTCGCGCAACAAGGCGCTCAAGAACAGGACTGAGTTGAGCATGCTGCCGCCGGACATGAATGAGAGCCTGATGTTCCTGCCAGTACAACAGCAGCACCGCCAGCGTTAAGAGCAGTAATGTCAGGCCCAGCGCGATAATGCTCTGGCGCCGTTGACGCTGCCAGCGCCACGCCCGCCAGGGTAAAAGATTAACCGCCACCATCAGCGATCCTCCTTTCGCAGCGCCAGCCCGGTTGCCAGCGCGAACGCACCGGGATTGTCAGGTAAAGGCGGCTGATAGCGAAGTGGCTGGAAGGGTGAAAAAGGACGCGTACCCTCAGGAGACGAGAGGTTGTCGGCATCGCAATAAAACAGGTGGCTTGCCTGCGGAAAGGCCTGCTCACGCAGAGCCGATAACCCGTCCACTTCAGCCAAAGATGCTGCACTGATGCCGTCACTCCACAGGTAACGTGCATCCTGTCGTAAAACCACTACACTTCCCGCTGCTAATTGCGCCTGCTCAGTCACCATTTTTAGCGCATGCGTAGCCAGTTCAAACACGCGGGGCTTGAGTCCTGCCTGCGTCAGCGGGGCCAGCCACTGTTGCACCACATCAAGCCGGGCTGCCGTAATACACAGCTGGTTATGAGTGGGATCGAGACGGTAATCCAGCGCCAGTTCGCGCACGTCAACGGGAAAAAGGCGTTGGGCCGCCGCCTGGATGAAACGGCTTAATGCGGGTTCTTTTAACGGCAGTTCGGGAGGGGAAAGCGGCTGCTGCAATACCAGCTGGGCAGGCAGGCCCACACGCAGTGAGTAGCGTAGAGGCAAGCGCTTGCGCCAGCGGGTTAACACGGTCAGCAATTCAGGGGAAGATTGCAGCACGCCGTTTCTTAACGTATCTTGCGCCAGCCGCTGCTGCCACCAGTGGCATAACTGCCAGCCCTGGCGGCGACGCAGGATGGCAATGGCGCAGCACTGCCTGTTCTGGATATCCAGCCCAATTTGCCAGGTGTGCAAAGTCATGCGCGCGATCTCCTTATCGTCCAGAAAAATGGACATATCAAAGCGTCTGGCTTGCCTTTATACTACTGCGCGGTTGCTTATAAACTGCCCAAACGACAACAGATGGGAAATCTCAGGTGAAGTTCGTAAAGTATTTATTGATCCTTGCAGTGTGTTGCATCTTGCTGGGAGCTGGCTCGATTTATGGTTTGTACAAATACATTGAGCCACAGCTGCCCGACGTTAACACGCTGAAAGATGTGCGTTTGCAAACCCCTATGCAGGTTTACAGCGCTGAGGGCGATCTTATCGCTCAGTACGGTGAAATGCGCCGTATACCGCTTAGCCTGCAGCAGGTTCCGCCTGAAATGGTGAAAGCGTTCATTGCCACGGAAGACAGCCGCTTCTATGAGCATCACGGTGTGGATCCCATCGGGATTTTTCGTGCTGCCAGCGTTGCGCTGGTGTCAGGTCATGCCTCTCAGGGTGCCAGTACGATTACCCAGCAGCTGGCGCGTAACTTTTTCCTGAGTCCGGAACGCTCCCTGATGCGTAAGATAAAGGAAGCCTTCCTGGCGATTCGCATCGAGCAGTTGCTGAATAAAGACGAAATTCTTGAGCTGTATCTGAATAAAATCTATCTCGGCTATCGGGCTTACGGCGTGGGCGCAGCCTCACAGGTTTATTTTGGTAAGCCTGTCAATGAGCTGTCATTAAGTGAAATGGCGACCATCGCAGGCCTGCCTAAAGCGCCTTCGACGTTTAACCCGCTTTATTCGCACAGCCGTGCGGTAGCACGCCGCAACGTCGTCCTGGCCCGCATGCTGGATCAGCACTACATCACCCAGCAACAGTACGATGAAGCACGTAATACGCCTTTAGTGTCCACTTATCATGGGCCTAAAATCGTCTTCGCTGCGCCTTATCTGAGTGAGATGGTGCGTCAGGAGATGGTAAAACGTTATGGCAACAACGCCTATACCGATGGCTACAAGGTTTACACCACCGTCACACGTCGTCTGCAGCAGTCCGCGCAGGAGGCCGTTCGGAATAACGTGATGGCCTACGATATGCGCCACGGCTACCGCGGCCCTACCAGCGTGCTGTGGAAAGTTGGCGAGCCCGCGTGGGGACAGGCGCAAATTGTTAAGGCGTTAAAAGACCTGCCGTTATACGGCCCGCTTCACCCGGCCGTGGTCACACATGTCCAGAGCGATGAAGCCACCGTTATGATGAAAGATGGCAGCAACGTCTCGCTGACCATGGCAGGCGTGCGCTGGGCGCGTGCCTTTAAGTCGGACACGGCGCAGGGGCCAACCCCTAAGAGCATTACTCAGGTTCTGCAGCCGGGCCAGCAGGTTTGGGTGCGTCAGGTCGGTGAGACATGGTGGCTGGGCCAGGTGCCGGATGTTAACTCGGCGCTGGTTTCGCTGGATCCTGCCAACGGTGCCGTGCGTGCACTGGTGGGCGGTTTTGACTTTAACCAAAGCATGTTTAACCGCGCCACCCAGGCCCTGCGCCAGGTCGGTTCGAACATCAAACCGTTCCTCTACACGGCCGCGATGGATCGGGGATTAACCCTGGCATCCATTCTTAATGACGTTCCTATTTCCCGTTGGGATGCGGGTGCCGGGGCTGACTGGCGTCCGAAGAACTCTCCGCCGACCTACGATGGTCCGATTCGTCTGCGTCAGGGCCTTGGCCAGTCGAAAAACGTGGTGATGGTGCGTGCGATGCGTGCGATGGGCGTGGACTATGCTGCAGAGTACCTACAGCGCTTTGGCTTCCCGGCTCAGAATATCGTGCATACCGAATCGCTGGCCCTTGGCGCAGCCTCGTTTACGCCTCTGCAGGTCGTGCGCGGCTACTCGGTTATGGCGAATGGCGGTTTCCTGATTGATCCTTACTTCATCAGCAAGATTGAAAATGAGCAGGGACAAACCGTTTTCGAAGAAAAACCGAGAATTGCCTGTCCACAGTGCAACCTGCCCGTGATTTACGGTGAAACCAAAAAAGCGTTGGCGCTGAACGCCGAAAGCGTTGAGAACGTTGCGCCTTCCGCTCAGCAGCAAAACCAGACGGTGCCACAGCCTGAGCTGGAGCAGGTACCTGCACAGCCACAGTCAGGTGGCGAACAGCTGTATGCGCCACATGTGATTAATACACCGCTGTCATTCCTGATTAAGAGCGCGCTGAACAGTAACATTTTTGGCGAACCGGGCTGGATGGGAACAGGCTGGCGTGCCGGCCGCGACCTGAAACGTAATGACATCGGTGGTAAAACGGGGACAACCAACAGTTCCAAAGATGCCTGGTTCTCGGGGTACGGGCCTGGCGTGGTGACCTCGGTGTGGATTGGTTTTGACGATGCGCGCCGCGATCTGGGCCGCAGTACGCTTTCCGGCGCCATTCCCGATCAGATCTCGGGTTACGAGGGCGGCGCGAAGAGTGCACAGCCTGCCTGGGATGACTTCATGAAGGTTGCCCTGGAGGGCGTTCCTGTGCAGCCGCTGACGCCACCAGAGGGGATTGTGACGGTTACTATCGATCGCAGCACCGGCAAACTGGCCAACGGCGGGGGCAATACGCGCCAGGAATACTTTATCAATGGTACTCAGCCAACCGAGTATTCGGTACATGATGCAGGGACAACCATCATGGATAATGGCGAGAGCCACGAACTGTTTTAATCTTCAGGGGCGGCGCAAGTCGCCCCTGCTCACCGAAAACTGCTTTTACGGCCCATCAATAACTGATACGTCCCTGCTTCACCAGCCACTCACGCACCATAAACAATGCGCTGACGTTGCGTGCCTCGCGAAAATCAGGCTCCTGCAACAAAGCCAGCAGATTGCTCAACGGCCAGTGATGGACGACCAGCGGTTCAGGCTCATCGCCTTCCAGCTTCTCCTGATAAAGCCCTTCCGCCACCACAATATTCATCTTGCTGGAAAAGTAGGACGGCGCCAGGGTCAGTTTGCCCAGGGTGGTCAGTTGACCCGCACCAAATCCCGCTTCTTCTTTAAGTTCCCGATCGGCAGCCTGATTTACGGTTTCACCCGGATCAATTAAGCCTTTAGGAAAGCCCAGTTCGTAGCTCTCCAGGCCCACCGCGTACTCTTCAATCAGCACCAGGTGATCGTCAATAATCGGCACGATCATCACCGCTTCACGTTCCGAGGGCTTCATGCGCTCGTAGATACGCCGTGCGCCATTACTAAAGGCCAGATCTACCGCTTCAACAGTAAACAATCGTGACTTCGCCACGGTTTCTACATTGAGGATGTCCGGTTTTTTTAACGACTTTCTCATATCAGCCTCAAACTTGCTGCGCCAGCACTCAGGAACGAATTAGCATACCTAACCCTCCGCCATTGTGCGACTCTCAAGGCGCACGCGAAGCGTATGTTGTTTTTCTACGATAACATTGGTTTCTCAGGTACAAAAAATTTGTGTTAGTCAATATCTCACGCCAAAATTCAGACAATGCCGATACAATAACCTGTGCACTGTGGTTACTATTCTGGCAATGTGTGATGTAATAACGCCTAATTAAATGATTTACATTACTATTTCGTTTATTGTTAAACTTGTCAGCGTTGTTTAACCTCCCATAAGTCGTCTTAACTATCCGGCGCATCTGGGGATAATAAGTTTAAAGTGAAGGCAGTATTTTGGCTGAATTGAGCAAAGCATGAGCACAATAATTATTATATTGGCCGTAGTGCTAACCTGTTCAATTCTGGCAGGTATTGGATTTTGGTACGCTATGCGGCGCAGGCCGCCGTTGGCGAAACCGCTGCCATTCATTAGTCCGCCCTGCCGTAAACTTTCTGAGCGGGAGCGCAAGGCGGTTGAACAATACCTTGCCGCACTGGAAAAACAGCCCCGTATCCTCAGCCCGGGTGAAACCCGTCGTCGTCATGAAAAACTGGTGCTCACGGCACAAAGCAACAACGTTTACCCTGTTACGCGGGCGATAACCCGTTATGGCCTTTCCACGGACGATCCGCATAAGTGGCGCTACTACCTCGATGAAGTCGAAGTGCATTTGCCGCCGCTGTGGGAACAGTATATTACGGACGAAAACTACGTTGAGTTAATCCGCACCCAGTCGATCCCCTTGATCATCTCTTTGAACGGGCATTCTCTGGTGGATTACGCTATCGATCAGCAGTCGCTGCCCAATCTGATACGTCCGTCCTCCACCAACGCCTCGATCCGTAAAGCCGAAAGTGAAAACGTCGAGCTGGTACGAGTACGCAAAGAAACGCTGGAAGAATACCGACTGTCTCGTCCCGATGGCACGCGCGAAGCCGTAATTATCTCATTTGCCCTGCTGCTGTTTTTTATTGGTTTGCTGCTGCCCGCGAGCCTGATGATCTGGCTGTCCGTCCTTGCTGGCATGATGATTGTCGCCAGCCTGTGGCTGATGTATCGCGTACCGGGTGAAAATGGCCTGCGCGAAATTCACTGCTTGCGCGGGGCCCCTAAGCGCTGGGGCCTGTTTGGGGAGTCAAATCAGGAGCAGAGCAACATTACGCTGGGGATCATCGATCTGGCTTATCCTGCACACTGGCAGCCTTACGTCGCGCACGATCTTGGTCAGGTAACGGATGTCGATATTTATCTGAATCGTCAGGTAGTACGCCAGGGGCGCTTCCTTTCCCTTCAGGACGAGGTAAGGAATTTTCCGCTACAGCGCTGGCGGAAAAATGTTGTTCTTGCCGTTGGCTCGCTGATTGTTCTGGCCTTGTTGATCACCTGGATCCCCCTCAGTATGCCCATCAAACTCAGTCTGGCATGGGCTAAAGGGACGGAGAGCCTGGATGTGAATAGCGTAAACCAGCTGAGTCGTGAAGATCTTAAAGTAGGCGACAGCCTTAAGGTCACCGGAACCGGTATGTGTGCGGTACCGGACAACTACCAAAGCAACCGCACCTATACTTATATGCCGTTCGATTGCTCGCAAATTTACTGGAATAACGCCACACCGCTGCCGCTGCCCCACTCAGATATTATTGAGAAAGCCTCGGCGTTGCTGGACACCACCACCAGGCAGCTCCATCCTGAAACGAACACCGACCCCAAACTGAACCCACAGTTAGCGTCGGCGATTCAGAAATCAGGCATGATTCTGCTGGATGACTTTTCGGACCTCGTGTTAAAAACGCAGGCGCTTTGCAATCAGGCACAGGACTGTATGCGACTCAAAAATGCGCTGGTCAATCTGGGGAATGCCAAAGACTGGGACACCTTAGTCAGCCGTGCCGATTCTGGCCAGCTAAACGGGATGAATGTCCTGTTGCGTCCGGTCAGTGCGGAGGCGCTGGAAAACCTGGTGCACACGGCTACCTCTACCTTCTTCTTCCGCGAAACGCGCCGCGCCGCAGAGAACCTGAACAGCCCACCGCCAGGCGGGTTTGTTATCGCCAGTGATGAAGGGCATCAGCTCGTCAATCAGCCTCAGCCCGCCGTTCCTCTGTTTGATCTGGATGCGGGTTCGCAGTGGCAAGAGCTGCAGCGTCTGTCCTCCTTGTTGCTGCACACACCGTTTAGCGCTACAGGCATCATTACCGGCATTTATACCGATGCCAACGGCACGCGTCATATCGCCCTGCACAATGAGCCTGACGCCATGGCAAAATGGCGCTATCTGGGCGCCGCACTGTTGCTTATCGTGTTGCTGACCTGCGCCATTACCAACGGTCTGCTGGCACTGCGGCGCATCCATCTTAACCGCCAGCGAATGCTTGCTATCCAGCAGTATTACGATAAGTGCTTTAATCCCTCGCTTAACACTATACAGGGCGTGCGCTCCATATTCTGAGCCACCTGCAACTGTGCTACCCTGTTGCGCTGACAAGCAACGGGTGAATTGCCATGATGTTCAACGGGTCCGACATTGACACCGTGCTGCTCGATATGGACGGCACGCTGCTTGATTTGGCGTTTGACCGCTTTTTCTGGCTGGAGCATGTCCCCGACATCCTGAGCACCCAACGCGGCATCCCTGCTGCTCAGGCCCGGCTGATTATTGAAGAAAAATATCAGGCCGTAGCGCATACGCTAAACTGGTATTGTCTGGATTACTGGTCACAGGCGTTGCAGTTGGACATTCATGCCATGACCTGGGAACAACGTCACCGGGTCAGTATCCGCGCGGATACGCTGCCTTTTCTACAGGCACTGCGTCGCGCGGGTAAGCGCACCATCCTGCTGACCAATGCGCATCCCTGGAATCTGGATGTGAAACTCAAACAGACAGCTTTAGCACCACACCTTGATTTATTGCTTTCCACCCATACCTTTGGCTATCCGAAAGAAGATCAGCGTTTGTGGCAGGCAGTTGAGCAGCACACTGGCTTTGATGCATCGCGGACATTGTTCATCGATGACAGCGAAATCATCCTCGATGCCGCCAAATCATGGGGAATCGGCTGGTGCCTGGGCGTCAGTAATCCTGACTCTGGCCGTCCTGAACAACACTTTCAGCGTCACTGTGCGATCAGCGACTACCGCACACTGATTCCGTTCTGGGAGCAGCAATGAAAGAGAAACCCGACGAAGGCGTTCGTCTTGATAAATGGCTTTGGGCGGCACGGTTCTACAAAACCCGCTCGATTGCGCGCGAAATGATTGAAGGTGGCAAGGTTCATTACAATGGTCAGCGGAGTAAACCCAGTAAACTGGTCGAACGGGATGCTGAGTTAACCCTGCGTCAGGGCAATGAGGAGCGAACGGTCGTCATTGCCGAAATCAGCGAGCAGCGGCGCCCCGCCAGTGAAGCACAGCTGCTTTACCGCGAAACCGAAGCCAGTATTGAAAAACGTGAAAAAGTGGCTCTGGCACGCAAGATGAATGCGCTGACCATGCCCCATCCCGATCGCCGGCCCGATAAGAAAGAACGCCGCGATTTGATGAAGTTTAAGTTATCGGGCGATGAGTAAACCGGCTACTGAGCCGGTTATCGTCCGCCAAAAGAGAGAAAAACTATGTCTGTACAAGATCAACTGCGCCGCTATTTGTTTGAAAATGCTGCCGTCCGCGGCGAACTGGTTAATGTTTCAAACACCTGGCACGCTATCCTTAAAAATCACGACTACCCGCCAGCCGTACAAACGCTGCTGGGGGAGTTACTGGTGGCAACCAGCTTGCTGACTGCCACGCTTAAATTTGACGGTGAAATTACCGTGCAGCTTCAAGGCGATGGCCCCCTGACCTTAGCCGTGATCAATGGTAATAATCAGCAGGAGTTACGTGGCATCGCCCGCATGAAAGGTGACATTCCTGACGACAGCACGCTCAAAAGCATGGTGGGTAACGGCTATCTGGTTATCACCATCACGCCTGAAAAGGGCGAGCGTTATCAGGGCGTGGTAGGACTGGAAGGTGACACGCTGAGCGACTGTCTGGAAGACTACTTTATGCGCTCAGAGCAATTGCCGACCCGACTGTTTATCCGCACCAGCGACGCAGGCGCAGCCGGGATTCTGCTGCAGGTCCTACCGGCTCAGGACACGAGTAAAGATGACTTTGAGCATCTGGCGACGCTGACAGAAACCATTAAAACCGAAGAGCTGATTGATTTGCCTGCAACCGATGTCCTGTGGCGACTTTATCACCAGGAAGAGGTGACCGTTTACGATCCGCAGCCGGTTGTTTATAAATGCACATGTTCACGCGAACGCTGTAGCGAGGTGCTGAAAACCCTGCCGCAGGAAGAAGTTGACGAGATCATTGCAGAAGATGGCAAAATCGATATGAACTGCGACTATTGTGGATCGCATTACGTATTCGATGCGGTAGACATTGCCGGGATCCGCAGCAACTCCGTTGAGAACAGCAATCGACTTCACTGATCGGACCAGGGCGGTTATGCCGCCCTGCCTGCCTCACTGCTATGCCATTAATTTACTTAGCAAATTATCTTTTTTTACTTTCATAACATCTTAAAAACGTTCGAAACATATCCTTAACGCGCCCTAAGTCTCATTTTTAACGAACAAGCCTTTCTCGCCTGGCACAGTAGCGTAAACTGCGCGCGATCGCGTCTCCGCCCCTCACTCTGTGGCATTTTAAGGACGCGATCCCAAACTCTCTTTGCCCTACAGAACAGACACCGATTTAAGGAGCAGTAAAATGCGCGTTAACGGCCTGACCTCGAAAGCCCTTGCCGATCTGGGCATCACCGATACCACTGAGGTGGTTCATAACCCTGATTACGCTACGCTATTTCAGGAAGAGATGCGTCCGGAGCTCGAAGGTTTTGAGCGTGGCACCCTGACGCAGAGCGGCGCAATCGCCGTTGATACCGGGATTTTTACCGGGCGCTCGCCCAAGGATAAGTACATTGTGCGTGATGACACCACGCGCGATACGCTGTGGTGGAACGATCAAGGAACCGGAAAGAACGATAATCAGCCCCTGTCCCAGGAAACCTGGCAGGCGCTGAAAAAATGCGTGACCCGGCAGCTCTCAGGGAAGCGTCTGTTCGTTATTGATGCCTTCTGCGGGGCTAACCCGGATTCACGCCTGAGCGTGCGTTTTGTTACCGAGGTTGCCTGGCAGGCGCATTTCGTCAAAAACATGTTCATTCAACCGAGCGCGGCTGAGCTGGATAACTTCACGCCCGATTTTGTAGTGATGAATGGGGCTAAATGCACCAACCCTGACTGGCAGGCACAAGGGCTGCATTCCGAGAACTTTGTTGCCTTTAACCTGACCGAACGTATGCAGCTGATTGGCGGCACATGGTACGGCGGAGAAATGAAGAAGGGGCTGTTCGCGGTGATGAACTATCTGCTGCCGCTGAAGGGCATTGCCTCTATGCACTGCTCCGCCAACGTGGGTAAAGCAGGCGATGTCGCGGTATTCTTTGGACTGTCCGGCACGGGTAAAACCACGCTTTCTACCGATCCGGACCGCCAGTTAATCGGTGACGACGAACACGGCTGGGACGATGACGGCGTGTTCAACTTTGAAGGCGGCTGTTACGCGAAAACGATTAACCTTTCTGAACAGGCTGAGCCGGAAATCTATCGCGCCATTCGTCGTAACGCCTTATTGGAAAACGTCGTGGTACGTGAAGACGGCAGCATCGATTTTGCTGACGGCAGCAAAACCGAAAACACCCGTGTGTCCTATCCGATTAACCATATCGACAATATTGTTCAGCCGGTTTCCAAAGCAGGCCATGCGAAGAAAGTCATTTTCCTGACCGCCGACGCCTTTGGCGTGCTGCCGCCCGTCTCCAGACTGACGCCAGAGCAGACTCAGTATCATTTCCTGTCGGGCTTTACAGCGAAGCTGGCAGGCACGGAGCGCGGAGTAACGGCGCCAACGCCAACCTTCTCAGCCTGTTTTGGCGCAGCCTTCCTGACGCTGCATCCCACACAGTATGCAGAAGTGTTGGTGAAACGCATGGAAGCGGCGGGCGCGCAGGCTTATCTGGTTAATACGGGCTGGAACGGCAGTGGCAAGCGTATCTCATTGAAAAATACCCGTGCCATCATCAACGCCATTCTGGCCGGTGAACTGGACGATGCGCCAACGGAAACGCTGCCGGTATTTAACCTGCAGGTGCCAAAAACGTTGGGCGATCTGGATGCCGAAACGCTCGACCCACGTCGTACCTGGGAAAGCGAAGAGAAGTGGCACGCGGCGGCAGATGATTTAGCCCAGCGCTTTATCACTAACTTTGAAAAATATACCGATAATGCGGCCGGTGCCGCGTTGGTAAAAGCAGGTCCTCAGCGTTAATCACAGCGGCGCGGCTTAACAGGCCGCGCCGCTGCTGTTTAACTCAGTGCAAGGTTGCTGTTGTTGGCGCCCGACTCCGGGCTTTCCGCTAAGGGTAACCAGGCACGGATACGTAATCCGCCGCGTTCACTGTCACCGATCTCTAGCGAACCCTGATGCGCATCAATAATGCGCTGGACGATCGCCAGCCCAAGGCCCGTGCCGCTGGTGCTGCGTGCGCTGTCACCGCGCACAAATGGCTGAAAGAGATGCGCCAGCTGATCCGGCTTAATGCCGGGACCGTCATCTTCAACCTGGAACCAGGCCCTATGCAGCTCGCGTCCGCTGCTGACTTTGATCCAGCCGTTGCCGTAACGCGCCGCGTTCACCACCAGGTTAGCCAGGGCGCGCTTAATCGAAAGGGGATTAATCTCCAACATGAGCTCTTCTGCCATGACGGCGTTTTCAATTTCACGTTCATAACCGCTTTCTGCGGCCACTACTTCGCCCAGCACGCTGTTAAGATCGGCCAGCTCAGTCTGCATCTCCTGCCCGGTGCGCAGGTAATCGATGAACTGCTCGATGATGGCATTGCACTCTTCGATGTCTTTGTTAATCGACTCTGCCAGGTAGCCATCCTGTTCATTCATCATTTCCGTCGCGAGCCGGATGCGCGTCAAAGGGGTGCGTAAATCGTGGCTGACGCCCGCCATCAACAAAGTGCGGTCATCGGCAAGCTGCTTAACGCCCGCCGCCATTTGGTTAAACGCGCGCGTCACCGAACGCACCTCTGACGCACCGTATTCACGTAATGGTGGGGGAATAATGCCCTTGCCCACCTGTAATGCGGCATGTTCTAAATCGACTAACGGGCGGTTCTGGATGCGGATAAAAAGCCATGCGCCGCCTATCGCCAGCAACATTATCGCCAGGGTATAGCGGAACAGCGGCGAGAAATCACCCTGATGAATTTCCGTTAACGGCACCCGTACCCAAATGTCGGGCGATAGCCAGGTTTTGAGCCAGACAACAGGGGAGTTTTTGTTGACCTCGACGCGAACGTCTGTCGGGCCGCCAAGCTGCTGGCCCATCTGATCGCTAAGGAATTTGTAGTGCTGCGCCCAGCGCAGTCCGCTCTCCTCTGCCGCCGCATTGGTATAAAGCGAAATACCCAGTTCACGATAAATTTCGCGACGAAAAGCGGGCGGCACTTCCAGCTGCGTACCATCTTCCAGTTGTAAACGGTCGGTCATCAGCATACGCACTTCGTAGGCGAGGACTTTATTAAACTGTTGCAGGCTGGGAAGAATGGCAAAGTTCAGTACCACCAGGTAGGTCGTTACCAGGCTGACGAACAGCAAGGTAACGATCAACAACAGGGTGCGTGCAAATGAACTTCGTGGCGAGAAGCGCAGCCGCCTCATGCTTTACTGCCGTCCGGAACAAATACATAGCCCAGGCCCCAAACGGTCTGGATGTAGCGTGGATGGGCCGGATCTTCTTCCACCATGCGTCGCAGGCGGGAAATCTGTACGTCGATAGAACGTTCCATGGCGCTGTACTCCCGACCACGGGCCAGATTCATCAGCTTATCGCGCGACAGCGGCTCACGTGGATGGCTTACCAGCGCCTTGAGAACGGCAAATTCACCGCTGGTCAACGGCATAGGTTCGTCTTCACGGAACATCTCACGCGTGCCCAGGTTAAGCTTGAACTTGCCAAAAGCGATGACCGCTTCTTCCTGAGACGGCGCACCGGGCAGTTCATTGGCCTGACGGCGCAATACCGCACGAATACGCGCCAGCAGCTCACGTGGGTTGAACGGCTTTGGAATATAGTCGTCAGCACCGATTTCCAGCCCAACGATGCGATCCACTTCTTCGCCCTTGGCGGTCACCATAATGATAGGCATCGGGTTGCTCTGACTGCGCAGGCGGCGGCAAATGGAAAGACCATCTTCGCCAGGCAGCATCAGATCAAGCACCATTAAATGGAAGGATTCGCGGGTTAACAGACGGTCCATCTGCTCGGCGTTGGCGACACTGCGCACCTGAAAGCCCTGCTCGGTAAGATAGCGCTCTAATAGTGCACGTAAACGCATATCGTCATCGACGACCAGAATCTTGTAGTTTTCTTGCATTTTTAACTCCCAAAGGCGCTATTGCCTGAGCCGATATTGTTAAAAAAAGATGCGGCACAGTGACAGTGTTTAATGGTTTATATTCTAGTCAAAATTGTTACAAAGCATATTAAACAGCAGCTTATATTTAAATTTTGGTCTGACGGCCGGGCAAGCTGCGTAATGACCACGGCGTTGAACAGAATACGGCAAATCTGAAATATTGGGTAAAATTCCGCTATTCACTGGTTTAGACGCGGCACACCGTGGCACAGCACTTGCAAATTCAAGCGCTTGCCGGAAAATTTGACTTAAATGACGTTCGTATCTGACGACGAATCCCGTATAGTCCGGTTTTTTAGACTGATAACAGCATAATATTCGGAAAAAAAACAGGTTAATACGCGACCTCTCTCGGATTAGTTTGAGAAGCCTCCCGAACAAGGCCATCTGCAGGTAAAGAGAGATAAATCAAACAGTAAAGCCCGCTTTGCGGCCCAATGGATTTCACCCACACTATAGCGACACCAACTTGCCGCTTTACGGGGAAACCATAATGAAAAAAACGATTTTACTGCTGAGCGCACTGGCTTTGGCCAGCGTCGGTCAGACTTATGCCGCAACCGCAACCGGTGAAGCCGCGGGCGCACAGGCAACGACCACCGCTCAGGGTAACTCCAACGCGATTGGTATTGGCGCAGTCGCCGCTCTGCTGGGCGTTGGACTGGCAACGGCTGGCGGCGGCGGCGGTGACGGCACCAACAGCAGCACCTCGACGACCACCTCGACCAAAGCCGGTAAGTAATTCCTGCCGCCACGGAACCGCACCGGTCTGGATATGACAGCCCCATCCTCTGTCATCGCCGTATAAGGGTTTTTTAACAGGTAAAAAACCCTTTTCCCACCTCTTTTTCGCCACGCACGATTTGCTTTACACTGATCCTCTTTCGATTTGACCGGCTTGTACCATGAGAACCCGACTGATTACCCGAGAAGGTTTCAACACCTTAAAAGCTGAACTCGATCACCTGTGGCGTGAAGAGCGACCTGAAGTCACCAAAAAAGTGACCTGGGCCGCCAGCCTCGGCGACCGCAGCGAAAATGCGGATTATCAATACAATAAGAAACGCCTGCGTGAAATTGACCGCCGCGTGCGCTATTTGAGCAAGAGCATTGAGCAACTGCGCATTGTGGATTATTCACCCCAGCAGGATGGCAAAGTATTTTTTGGCGCCTGGGTTGAAGTCGAAAACGATGACGGCGATGTGAAGCGCTTCCGTATCGTGGGTTACGATGAGATTTTTGGCCGCAAGGATTACATCTCAATTGACTCGCCCATGGCGCGGGCGCTGTTAAAAAAGGCCGTCGGCGACGCGGCGGTAGTAGAAACGCCAGCGGGCCCGGCATGCTGGTATGTCAATGAAATTAGCTATGTTGAAGGCTGATTCAGAATATCGCTGAAAGCAGGCCGCTTCTCTGGCAATTTCAGCCATCAA
The DNA here is from genome assembly GCF_000710035.2 of Pantoea ananatis LMG 2665. Taxonomy (GTDB): domain Bacteria; phylum Pseudomonadota; class Gammaproteobacteria; order Enterobacterales; family Enterobacteriaceae; genus Pantoea; species Pantoea ananatis. The sequence goes on from NZ_JMJJ01000007.1 coordinate 79,873, forward strand.
TCCGTATAACTATCGGCTATTTCTCAACCCAGAAAGCATAATAGTCCGATGATGAATGTTCTTAGCCAGCTAATTGCAAGTGAGCTACAGGCGCGCCCTGAGCAAGTTGATGCGGCCGTCCGCCTGTTGGATGAAGGGAATACCGTGCCGTTTATCGCACGTTATCGTAAAGAGGTGACGGGCGGCCTGGATGATACACAACTCCGCCAGCTCGAAACCCGCCTCAGCTACCTGCGTGAATTATCCGAGCGTCGGCAGGCCATCCTGAAATCTATAGAGGAACAGGGAAAACTCACCGACGATCTGGCGAATGCCATCAATACCACCCTCAGCAAAACCGAACTTGAAGACCTCTACCTGCCCTATAAGCCTAAGCGCCGTACGCGTGGCCAAATCGCGATTGAAGCCGGGCTGGAACCCCTGGCCGATACCTTATGGCAGGATCCTTCACAGGACCCTGAGCAGTTGGCAACAGGCTATGTGAATGTGGATAACGGTGTCGCTGACGTTCGTGCGGCGCTGGATGGCGCGCGTTATATCCTGATGGAGCGCTTTGCTGAAGATGCCGCCCTGCTGGCTAAAGTCCGCCACTATTTGTGGAAAAATGCCCATCTGGTCTCAAACGTGGTGGAAGGCAAAGAGGAAGAAGGCGCGAAATTCCGCGACTACTTCGATCACCATGAGCCGCTGCACAGCGTTCCTTCGCATCGCGCGCTGGCCATGCTGCGCGGTCGTAATGAAGGTATTTTACAGCTGTCGCTGAATGCCGATCCGCAGTTTGATGAGCCACCGCGCGAAAGCCACGGTGAAACCCTGATTGCGGAACACCTGAATCTGCGACTGAATAACGCACCGGCTGACAGCTGGCGCAAGGCCGTGGTCAGTTGGACCTGGCGCATCAAAGTCATGCTGCATCTGGAAACCGAGCTGATGGGTACCGTTCGCGAGCGTGCGGAAGACGAGGCCATTAACGTCTTTGCCCGTAACCTGCACGACCTGTTAATGGCGGCACCTGCGGGCATGAGGGCCACGATGGGCCTGGATCCCGGCCTGCGTACCGGTGTGAAAGTTGCCGTGGTTGACGCGACCGGCAAGCTGGTCGCCACCGATACAGTTTATCCGCATACCGGGCAAACGGCCAAGGCGGCGGCAGCGGTCGCGGCGCTGTGCGTGAAACATCAGGTGGAACTGGTCGCCATCGGTAATGGCACTGCCTCACGTGAAACCGAGCGCTTCTTTCTGGATCTGCAAAAACAGTTTCCCCAGGTCACCGCCCAGAAAGTGATTGTCAGCGAAGCGGGCGCCTCAGTCTACTCCGCGTCTGAATTAGCTGCGCTGGAATTTCCGGATCTGGATGTCTCACTGCGTGGCGCAGTGTCGATCGCCCGTCGCCTGCAGGATCCGCTGGCCGAACTGGTGAAAATCGATCCGAAATCGATCGGTGTAGGCCAGTATCAGCATGACGTCAGCCAGAGCCAGCTCGCGAAAAAACTGGATGCGGTGGTGGAAGACTGTGTGAACGCCGTCGGTGTCGATCTTAACACGGCTTCGGTACCGCTGCTGACGCGCGTGGCCGGGTTAACCCGCATGATGGCACAAAATATTGTTGGCTGGCGCGATGAAAACGGCCGTTTCCAGAACCGTCAGCAGCTTCTCAAGGTCAGCCGTCTTGGGCCTAAAGCGTTTGAGCAGTGCGCTGGCTTCCTGCGCATCAACCACGGCGATAATCCACTGGATGCCTCGACGGTGCACCCGGAAGCTTATCCGGTGGTGGAACGCATTCTGGCCGCGACCGAGCAGGCGCTGAGTGAGCTGATGGGCAATCCCACCAGCCTGCGTAACCTGAAAGCGTTGGACTTCACAGACGACCGCTTTGGTTTACCGACTGTGACCGACATCATGAAAGAGCTGGAAAAGCCGGGCCGCGATCCCCGTCCTGAGTTTAAAACGGCACAGTTTGCCGAAGGCGTGGAAACCCTGAATGACCTGATGCCAGGCATGGTACTTGAAGGCGCCGTGACCAACGTCACCAACTTTGGTGCGTTCGTCGATATTGGCGTGCATCAGGATGGCCTGGTTCATATTTCTTCGCTGTCGGACAAGTTTGTGGAAGATCCTCATCAGGTCGTGAAAGCGGGCGACATCGTTAAAGTTAAAGTGATGGAAGTGGATCTACAACGTAAGCGCATTGCCTTAACCATGCGCCTTGACGAGCAGCCGGGAGAAGGCAACGCGCGTGGCGCTAAGAGCGGTGCGCCACGCGAAGAAAAACGTCCGGCCGCGAACAAAGGCCGCGCACGTCCAGCCAGCCAGCCCTCGGGCAACAGCGCCATGGGCGACGCGCTGGCGGCGGCATTCGGTAAAAAACGCTAGTTACGCACCACGCAGTCACCTCTTATCCCCGTCATGGAGAAGGAGGTGACTGTCATCCTTCTCTCGCTGGTCGCTCGTTTTATCTGAACAGAAAAAACGTTCCAGGCTGCCCCTGTTTACCTTCTGACGTGGGCGCGGTTGCCGATGTGGGGCTTCACGCCTGCTGCTTTGCACTGGCTTTTCAGGCCGACCTGGCACGTTTGAGTTGAAAATCCCCGCCCTGAGGCTACGCTAAAAAGACGCCCGTCATAATAACGACACCTGCTGTGGCACACTTTGATAATGGAAAAGATCACTGCTTTAATCGATAAGATTTATGCCGATGCCTTTCCTCAGGCTATGCGCGAACGCCTGCTCGCCACGATCGTTGAAGCCCGTGACACCACTAAGCTGCCGAGAAAGGCCCACTGGGATGAGCAGGACGTAGTGCTGATTACGTATGCCGATCAGTTCCGCGAGCCGGGCAAACCCACACTCAACACCTTTTCACGTTTCTACCAGCAGCATTTGCACGCCACGTTTCCGCTGGTGCACCTCCTGCCGTTTTATCCCTATTCGTCTGACGACGGCTTTTCGGTCATTAACTACCATCAGGTCGATCCGCTGTGTGGCGACTGGCAGGACATTGCCTTACTGCATCAGGAAACGCGCCTGATGTTCGACTTTGTCTGTAACCATATGTCAGCGCATAGTGCGTGGTTTAAACATTATCTTGCTCAGGATGAAGGCTGGGATGATTTTTTTATCAGCCTGCCGCCCACCACCGACCTCAGCGCGGTCACGCGGCCAAGAACGTCACCGTTGCTCACCCCCTTTACGCTGGAAAACGGTGAAATCCGCTTTGTCTGGACCACGTTCAGTGCCGATCAGATTGACCTTAACTTTGCCCGTCCCAGGGTGCTGGTGCGCATGGTAGAGGTACTACTCGACTATCTGAAACGTGGCGCGGACTATGTGCGACTGGATGCGGTGGGATACATGTGGAAAACGCCAGGCACAAACTGTATTCACCTCGAAAAAACGCATCTGCTGGTCAAACTGTTTCGCGCCATTGCCGACGTGGTCGCACCCGGCACCGTCATCATCACCGAAACGAATGTGCCGCACAAAGACAACATCAGCTACTTTGGTAACGGGCAAGACGAAGCCCAGATGGTGTATCAGTTTTCCCTGCCGCCGCTGGTGCTGCATGCCATTCACACCGGATCGGCTCGCGCTCTGCGTCAATGGGCCAGCACCCTGCAGGTGGGCAATGGCAATACAACCTTTTTTAACTTCCTGGCCTCGCACGATGGTATAGGTCTTAATCCGGCACGCGGGATTTTATCGGAGGTGGAGATCACGGCGCTGGTGCGCGATCTGGCACTGGAGGGGGCGCTGATCTCCTATAAAAACAATCCTGACGGCAGCACCAGCCCATACGAAATCAACGTGACCTATTTCGACGCGCTTAACCGTGAAGGCGATGACGACGAAACGCGCCTCAAACGCTTTATGCTGGCGCATGCTATTTTACTGGCCTTTCCGGGTGTTCCAGCCGTCTATATTCAAAGCATCCTGGGATCGCGTAATGACTATGACGGCGTGCGTGAGGCAGGCCATAACCGGGCCATTAACCGGCAAAAATATTCGCTCTCCGCTATCGAAGACGCACTGGTGAACAGTGGCGGCTTACGCCATCAGGTTTATACCCGGCTGAGCAAACTGATTCAGCAGCGTCGACGCCAGACGGCCTTTCATCCCGACAACCCGTTGACGTTGTTTCAGAGCGATAATGCCCTGCTCATCATGAAGCGTTATTCGCATAACGGCGGTGATGAATTACTGTGTGTGTTTAATCTCAGTGGCAGGCAGATTGAAGCCCCGTTACCGGAGGCGCATCTTTTTCAGGATGTGGTAAGCGGTGAGAAAATTGATGGCACCCAGCCAGTAACGCTGGATGCCTGGCAATTCATGTGGCTACGATAATTACTTGTACACTTCCGCTGTCGCACTGAACTTACCGTGCTCACGACCCGCGATCACCAGGAAGTATTTGCCACCCTTCTCATCAGCGGCCTCTGACAGCTTCTTCTTAGCATCCATCGGCGACGTGGTTTCGGCCGTGGTATTTACGGTGCCGATTTTGGTCAGATGCATCTTCTGCACTTCTTCTTTGGTGACTTCTTTCGCCGCCAGAGCAGAGAATGACACTGCGCCCATCATCATTGATGCAACAACCCATTTCATAACCTTCATTTGTCTACCCTCATTCATGATCCATTGTTGAGATGTAAGCAGCCGCAAATCGCTTAAGGCTATATCGAACGGCATAGTCATCTCCCTGACTAATCGCATAGAAGTGCAGCGGCCTTGCTCACTCATGAAGTATTGCCGCTGCGCAGAAATTTGCCAGTAACGGCCAGGGTTATCTGTCTAATTTGCTGATAAATGAAACAATGTGCTGGCAGAACGCATCCGGGTGCGAAATAAAGGGGGCATGTGCCGCTTTGTCCGTTACGACAGACGGCGACGTGGGCAGCAGCGGATCGAGTTGCTGCACAATCCGGCGCGGCACCAGACCATCCAGCGCGCCATACATCCGCAAAAAGGGCAGCGTAATGGCCGTAAGCCTGTCACGCAAATCATCGTCGCTCAGAATCGTCAGTCCGCCATTGAGCACGTCCACGTCTGGCATCGGCTGCGACAATACCACCTCCTTGAGCTTACGTGCATCCGTCCGAGCGGTTTCCGTTCCCATGGTCTGCAGCGCCAGAAAACGCTCGACGGTACGCTGAAAATCGTGACTGAGCTGCTGCTGGAAGTTATGCAGGGTTAAGGGGGCAATACCCGGCCAGTCATCGCGGGCCGTAAAACAGGGCGAAGAAGCCACCGTAATCAGGGCGCGTAACCGCTCTGGCTCGCTCAACGCCAGCTGTGTGGCGACCAACCCGCCAAGCGACCACCCCAGCACAATAGCGCGAGGCGGCAGAAAGGGCACCAGTGTCTGTGCCATCTGTTCCAGCGACAGGGCAGCAAACCCGCGGCTGCGACCATAGCCAGGCAGATCCACCAGGTGCAGGCGAAACTGTGCGCTGAGTCGCGGCACAATGTTTTGCCACACTTCCGCATTCAGTCCCCAGCCGTGCAGCAGCACAAGATCGTCATCTCCTTCGCCACAGGTATGCCAGTAAAGTGAGCTCATCCGTTACTATTCCATGATTGATAAGGAGGTCACTATGCTACCAATGCCCGCCCTGTGTTGGCTATGTCAGTTACCCTTGCGGATTGCCCTGCATGGACTCTGCAGCATTTGCCTGCGCCAGCTACCACGGCTGCCATCACTGTGTCCGTGCTGCGGCCTGCCTGCCGCATCCGATGCCCTGCCCTGCGGTCGTTGCCTGCTTAGACCGCCGCCCTGGCAGGCGCTAATCAGCGTCAGCCACTATCAGCCCCCGCTCAGCACATGGGTGAATCAATTAAAATTTTCGGGTATTACCGCACTCAGGGTGATGCTGGCCCGGCTGCTTTTGCTAAGCTGGCTCAATGCGTATCGCAGAGGACAGACCGTTCGTCCCGACTTACTGATGTGTATTCCGCTGCATGCCCGACGCTGCTGGCGGCGCGGTTACAACCAGACGGCCCTGTTGGCAACGCCGCTGGCACGCTGGTTGGAGTGTGAATTCAGCCTGGCGTTATCCCGTCAGCGCGCCGGCGCTGTTCAGCATCAGTTGAGTGCCCGTCAGCGGCGCCGCAATCTACGCGGTGCGTTTTGCCTTGAAACGGATGTTAACGGACGCCATATCGCCTTAATCGATGATGTGGTGACGACCGGCAGCACGGTCAGAGAAATCAGCCGCCTGTTACAGGGGCGAGGCGCAGCCAGCGTGCAAGTGTGGTGCCTGTGCCGTACCTTGTAGAGCCTGAATGATGGGCGTATTATAACCAACTAAATTAGTCAACTATTGAGCAACTGACATGATCCGAATTACTGATTCTGCCCAAGAGCATTTTTCAAAACTGCTATCCAAACAAGAAGATGGCACCCAGATTCGCGTATTCGTGATTAACCCGGGTACGCCAACTGCCGAATGCGGTGTGTCCTACTGCCCACCGGATGCGGTAGAAGCGACAGATACTGAACTGAAATTTGAAAAGCTGTCAGCCTATGTGGATGAGCTGAGCGCGCCCTATCTGGAAGACGCTGAAATCGACTTTGTAACGGATAACCTGGGTTCGCAGCTGACGCTCAAGGCGCCTAATGCCAAAATGCGTAAAGTTTCCGATGATGCGCCCATGGTTGAGCGTGTTGAGTACCTGTTACAGGCTCAGATTAACCCGCAGCTGGCAGGCCACGGCGGTCGCGTTTCGCTGATGGAAATCACCGACGACGGTTTTGCTATTCTGCAATTCGGCGGCGGCTGTAACGGCTGTTCGATGATCGACGTCACCCTTAAAGACGGCATTGAGAAAGAACTGCTGGCGGCGTTCCCGCAGCTGAAAGGCGTGCGCGATATCACCGAACATCAGCGTGGCGAGCACTCTTTCTACTGATGTTTCCGCGCGACAGCCCGGCTGTCGCGCGCATCCGTTATCCTGCCTTGCGTCGTTTAGTCACGGTTTCCAGCAGTTTATTCACGTTATCGTCGGCAAAAATGCGTTCCAGCGGCTGCGCGAGCTTGCGCCGCCAGTTGGGATATTGGTCGACCGTTCCCGGCACATTCACCGGCGTCGTCATCCCCAGCCAGTCTTCCGGCTGTAGCCCCAGCAGCGCACTGTTCGTGTCCGCCAGAAAACGGTGAACGGACTGATTCAGTTCGGCCGTCATCGCCAGAGCATCCGCCCGCTTTGCGCGGCGCGACGGTACGGCTCCCGCTTTATGCAGAGCATCCAGTAAGGCCTGTTTTTGCTTCATCCGCTGCTGCTGCAGGTTCTGTACCATTTGCCCGTCTGGATAAAGCCCGATTTTCTCGCCAAGCTCTAAATCACCTGCACTCCAGAAGCCGGTCAACGTGGGAAGATCGTGCGTACTGGCGCTGGCAATGGACTGGCGTGGATAGGCCTGGGGGGCACGGTAATTCCCCTGTTTTTCCTGCTCAAACCACAAAACTTTCCAGGAAAACACGCCGCTGTCGCGCAGCAGGCTGACGATCTCTTTAGGTACCGTACCGAGATCCTCACCAATCACCATACAGCGCAAACGCTGGCTTTCCAGCGCCAGAATGCCAAGCAGATCGTGTACAGGGTAAGCGACGTAGGCGCCTTTATCCGCCGTTTCACCTGCCGGAACCCACCAGAGGCGCAGCAGAGCCATGACGTGGTCAATACGCAGCGCCCCGCAGTCACGCATATTGGCGCGCAGGATATCGATAAATGGTTGATAGCCCCTGGCCTGCAAGACGTGAGGATCCATTGGCGGCAACCCCCAGTTTTGCCCCAACGGCCCCAGCCTGTCAGGCGGCGCGCCGATTGATGCCTTAAGGCGGTACAGCTCCGGATCGTGCCAGGTTTCGGCACTGCCTTCGGCCACACCGACCGCTAAATCACGATACAGCCCCACGCTCATGCCCAGCGCCTGGCTCCGTGCCCAACACTGAGAGAACTGCTGCTGTGCCAGCCACTGTAACCACTGCCAGAAGGCAATCTCATCCGCGTGCTGCGCGCACCAATCCTGAACGTCAGAAGACTGACTGTTACGCCAGCGCTCAGGCCAGGCCGGCCAGCCCGCGTGCGTGGCACCTTTCCCCTGCATTTCAGCCTGCAGACCCTCATAGGCCGCCTGATAGCGCAGGCTGTCGCCCCCCTGCTGGATGAAATCCGCAAACTGCTGCTTCTGTGCGTCTTGCGCATCGCGCGACTGGAACCGGGCCCAGCCGTGACGTAATGCCGCAATTTTCAGTGCCATAACCGCGTCATAATCCACCCATTCGCTTTCACGGGCTTGCTTTAACGCCTTTTGGGTTTTGGCACTTTTCCACCACTTCTGACCCGCGCTGCTTTGTTGGAAATCGGCAACCTGTGCCACATCGATGTAAATAATATTCAGCCAGCGGCGCGATGAAGGACTGTAGGGGCTGGCAAAAGCGGGGCTGGACGGATAGAGCGCATGCAACGGGTTCAGGCCAACAAAGTCGCCGCCGCGTGCGGCAAGCTGCTCCAGCAACATTTCCAGATCGCCAAAATCACCGATGCCCCAGTTTTTCTCTGAACGCACGGTATAAAGCTGCACCAGCGCCCCCCAACGTTTCTCTCCGGCGCGCAAGGCCGGTGGCAGATAACAACGGCGCGGTGTCACGATCACGCGCGTCTGCCACTCACGCTTGCCCTTGCTCAAGGTCAGCTGGTGATAACCCTGCCCCAGAGGCGAAGGCAGTTTAAAGGGCGCACCGCCTTCGAGGGTTCCGCTAAGGGTTTTGCCTTTCTCTGTCTGCAACTGCCAGCGGAAGCTGCCGTCCATCTGAGGCGTCAGCTCGCGTTTACGGTTACCGCTAAAAACCACAACGGGGGGCAGCGGAGATTTACCGGCTTTCTGTGGGTTTTCCATTATGCCCAGTAAGGCGCGTTTGGTATCATCGCTGATGGCTTCAGGTTCACCGTTCGCATCGAAATACGTGAGCGCTATTCCCGCCGCCTGGGCGGCTTTATCAAGTGAAGTGGATTTCATCGCAATTCCTTAGCGTTGCGCCTGCCAGATGCGCTGTTGATAGTCCCGAATCGACCGATCCGAACTAAAAATACCGGTTCGCGCCGTGTTGAGAATGGCGGCGCGCGTCCAGGCTTCCCGATCGCGCCACAAGGCCTCAACCCGTTTCTGCGCATCGATATAGGCCTGATAATCCGCCAGCACCAGCCAGGGATCGCCATTTTTTGTCAGGCTATCCAACATTAGGTTGAATGCATGCTTATCGCCATGACTGAACGTTCCTTTTTTCAGTGATCTCAACAGTTCATCCAGTTCCTTGTTGTGCTTACGGACTTTTTGCGGTTTGTAGCCTCCGGCCTTGAGGGCTTTAACGTCATCCACGGTATTGCCAAAAATAAAGATATTTTCTGCCCCTACCTGCTCCGCAATTTCCACGTTGGCCCCATCCAGCGTGCCGATAGTCAGCGCGCCATTCAGTGCCAGTTTCATGTTGCCGGTGCCGGAAGCTTCATAACCTGCGGTGGAAATCTGCTCTGACAGATCGGCGGCGGGAATCAGGTATTCGGCGGCCGTGATGCGGTAATCCGGAATAAAGACCACCTTCAGCTTGTCGCCGACAAGCGGATCGTTGTTCACCACCTCTGCCACCTTGTTAATGGCATAGATAATGTTCTTTGCCAGGTAGTAGCCTGGTGCCGCCTTTGCCCCAAACAGAAACACTCTGGGGATGATACTGGCGTCATTGGGGTTGTCGCGGACGTTTTTATAGCAGTGCAGAATATGGAGCAGACCCAGATGCTGACGTTTATATTCATGTAGCCGCTTGATCTGCACGTCAAAAATCGCGTTTGGGTTAACCACAATGCCGGTGTGCTGAGCAATGTAGGTGGCTAACCGCGCTTTGTTGTGTTGCTTAACCGCGCGAAAACGCTCACGGAAAACGGGATCGTCGGCGTAAGGCTCCAGGCCCTGCAGCGCGGTCAGGTTGTTGACCCATTCACGCTTCAGGGTGTCATCAATCAGGCCAGCCAGCGCAGGATTGCACTGCTTTATCCAGCGGCGCGGCGTAATGCCGTTGGTGACATTATGAAACTTCTGCGGCCAGAGCTGATGGTACTCGGGAAAAAGATCCGTCACGACCAGCCCGGAATGCAGGGCCGCCACGCCATTCACCGCAAAGCCACTGACAACGCAAAGATTAGCCATTCTGACCTGCCCCTCGGCGACCACAGCCAGTTTGTTCCAAAGCGCTTTGTCATCAGGCCAGCGCTGTTTAACCTGCTGTTTGAGGCGACGGTTGATCTCTTTGATGATCATCATGTGGCGCGGCAGCAGGCTGCGTATCAGCTTCTCATCCCAGCGCTCCAGGGCTTCGGGCATTAAGGTGTGATTGGTATAGGCAAACACGCGGCTGGTGATGTGCCAGGCCTCGTCCCAACTTAGCTGGTGCTCATCCAGCAGCAGGCGCAGCATCTCCGGAATGGCGATAGTGGGATGCGTATCGTTAAGCTGAATGACCTCAAAATCAGGCAGCGCATGAATGCTTCTCCCCGCCTGATGATGGCGACGCAGAATATCGGCCACCGCACAGGCACACTGGAAATACTGCTGCATCAGACGCAGGCGTTTGCCCTGTGGATGGTTATCATTGGGATAGAGCACTTTGGTCAGGCTGGCGGCATCAATCCCCTGCTTCTCAGCCTGCAAAAACTGACCGTCGTTGAACAGGGTCAGGTTAAAGGGATGCTCACTGGTCGCTTTCCACAGCCTCAACGGCAGGGTGACGCCATTGCGATAACCTGTTACCGGTAAATCCCAGGCTTCTCCACGAAGATAAATGGCGGGCTCCCACACTTTACGCCCGTCATCCTGCTTAATGACTTTTCCGCCCATCGCGACGCGGACATCCAGCGCGGCGTTATGCCGAAACCAGGGGTACGTCTCGCGCGCCCAGTCGTCGGGTTCCTCGACCTGTTTCCCCTCTGCAAAACGCTGGCGAAACAAACCGTACTGGTAGTTAAGCCCGTGCCCGGTAGCGGGCTGCCCAACCGTCGCCATTGAGTCCATGTAACAGGCAGCCAGCCTGCCCAGGCCACCGTTCCCCAATGCCGGATCAACTTCTTCTTCCAGTAATTCGCTTAACTCAACCTGGTATTCCGCCAGCAGGGATTTGACCTCGTCGTACCACCCCAGATTCATCAGGTTATTTCCTGTAAGGCGCCCCAGCAGAAACTCCATTGAGAGATAGTTAACGTGACGCTGGGGTTGCGCGCCCCGGACCGCCGGTTGGGCGTTGAGCAATTCGTTGACCGTGGCACTCAGTGCCTGCCACCACTGGCGCGGCGTCATTTGTTTTGCGGACGAGAAACCAAGATGCTGCCAGTGGCGGGTTAACGCAGCCTGAAAACGGGATTTGTTGAATTTCTGCTGTGGCATATCACTCCCTTTTGTATCCATATGGGTAAAGCAAAAATGGAATGCGCATGGGCCAGCCATATTGCTGGCGGCCATGTTAATTAAATACGCGAGTGGAGAAAAAAGCGACAGGCAGGTTTGAAAAACGCCAGTGATCTGACTGGCGTGCAGGTCTCAGCAGAGTTCGAGGTGAACCTCATGCTGTTCAATAACTTTCATGATGCTGTTAGGCGGCATCTTATCGGTGTAGAGATAGTCGAGCTGGCTCATATTCCCCAGATTGACCATCGCGTTACGGCCAAATTTCGAGTGGTCTACCACCAACATGACACAGCGGGAGTTTTCGATGATGGCGCGTTTGGTACGGACTTCGTGGTAGTCAAACTCCAGCAGCGATCCGTCCATATCGATGCCGCTGATCCCGAGGATGCCGTAATCAAGACGAAACTGTGAAATAAAGTCCAGCGTCGCTTCCCCCATGACTGCGCCATCACGGGTACGCACTTCTCCACCAGCGATAATAACCCTGAAATCCGGCTTGCCCATCAACAGCATTGCCACGTTCAGGTTATTGGTCACCACGCGTAAATCGCTATGGTTTAACAACGCATGTGCCACGGCTTCTGGTGTGGTACCGATATCGATAAACAGCGTCGCCCCGTCCGGTATCTGGCTGGCCACTCGCTGTGCGATACGCGCTTTTTCTGCTGACCACATCATCTTACGATCCTGCCAGGCGGTATTCTCTGAACTGGAAGGCAAGGCCGCGCCGCCGTGGTGGCGCTGAATTTTATTTTGATCGGCAAGGTCGTTTAAATCACGACGAATCGTTTGTGGGCTGACCTCGAAATGATCGACCAGCTCCTCAGTACTGACATATCCCTGACGCCGAACCAGATCAATAATGGCGTCATGACGTTGCGTCTGCTTCACATTCCTCTCCTGTTTCGGGCTTATTCTTATTCGTTGTGACTACCGTTTACGCTTGCGTGTGTCGACAAACGCCATTGCCAGTCCGACAAGCAGGCCACCAACGTGTGCTGCGTTAGCGATAGCCAGACCAAATGCACCAAACCAGCCCACCACCAGCCAGACAAGTGCAAAGCCGATTAACCCACGCTCCAGATAAACACCGCTGTCGGGATCGCGTTCACCGCGCAGCCAGCAGTATCCCATCAGCGCATAGACCACACCGGACAGGCCGCCAAACCAGATACCGCTAAATTTCGACTGAAGCCAGCCGCTGAGCAGTGCAGAAATGATAAAAATAACAAAAAGCTTACCGCTGCCCAGCCGTTTTTCTACGGCTCCACCGAGATACCACCACCACATCAGATTAAACAGGATGTGCAACAGTGAAAAGTGAAGTAGCACATGGCTGAACCAGCGCCAGATCTCAAAATGTTGATCGGCATCTGGCCACGCCAGCCAGTACATTACGGTACGATCGCCCAGTACCTGCATCAGCACAAATACCGCAATACAGGCAAACATAACCACCATGGTCAACGGCCCGGCACGCTCACGGATGTTTGCCCAGATATTGCTTCGCTCATAGCGCAACCCGCTGTCGGTTTTACCACTGTGCCAGCTTGCCGCCTGGTAGCGCGGATGGTTGGGATCGCGCACAAACTGCTGAAGTTCGTTTTCGACCATCGAAAGCTGGCTTTCATCATCCAGCATAATGACGTAATGACTTTCACGTTCAATACGCAATTTCACGCCGCGCGTTGCCATATAGTCAACAAAAGCCTGCGCCATGCGCGGCTGGTTAAATTGGGTAATGCGCATTACTCACTCTCCGTGTTACGCCTGACCAGTCACTCAGCGCCACTGGTCACCTGTTGAGGGAAGGCGGCGCGCCAGGCATCAAACCCGCCATCAATACTGTAAGCAGTGGTAAATCCCTGGGCGTGCAGATAATCCGCTGCACTTTTACTGCTGTTGCCGTGATAGCACATTACCAGCACCGGCAGGCTTGTATCGGTTGAACTGATAAAATCATTAAGGTTGTTATTCGATAAATGCAAGGCGCCGTTGGCATGACCAAGAGCAAAACTTTGCGCATCGCGGATATCCACCATTACTGCGCCTTGTGCCAGCCGCTGTTGAGCCTGATGAACATCAATACATTGGTAAGTTTCCATGGTGTCTCTCATAACATCATCAAAATGACGTCTAGTGTAACCTGATAATCCTCGCCAATAACCTGACAATCACTACGGCTATTCACCTTTGCGCCCAGATAATGTTATCCATATCACGCAAAATTGTTTTTAGGTGGTTAAATACTGGCATCAATGTTGGTTTGCGATTATGATTATGCTCGAAAACGAACATAAGTGAACTATTCCGAACATCGGAGGAGACAACGTGGAAACCAAAGACCTGATCGTTATCGGCGGCGGCATCAACGGTGCTGGCATCGCAGCAGACGCTGCAGGACGCGGACTGTCGGTGTTAATGCTAGAGGCGCGGGACCTGGCTTGCGCGACCTCTTCCGCCAGCTCAAAGCTGATTCACGGTGGCCTGCGCTACCTTGAACATTATGAATTCCGTCTGGTGAGCGAAGCGCTGGCCGAGCGCGAAGTGCTGTTAAAGATGGCACCCCATATCGCGTTCCCAATGCGCTTTCGCTTACCACACCGCCCGCATCTGCGTCCGGCGTGGATGATCCGTACCGGCCTGTTTATGTACGATCATCTGGGCAAGCGCACGAGTCTGCCGGGCAGTAAAAGCCTGAGCTTTGGTGCAGAGTCTGCACTTAAGCCTGAAATTAAGCGCGGTTTTGAGTATTCCGACTGCTGGGTGGACGATGCCCGAATGGTGGTACTCAATGCGCAGGAAGTGGTTAAACATGGTGGTGAGGTGCGTACCCGCACTCGCGTGACTCGCGCATGGCGTGAGAACGGCCTGTGGATGGTAGAAGCTGAGGATATCGACAGCGGCAAAACCTTCACCTGGCAGGCCAAAGGCCTGGTCAACGCCGCCGGTCCATGGGTTAAGCAGTTCTTCGACGATGGCCTGGAGCTGAAATCGCCTTACGGTATTCGCCTGATCAAAGGCAGCCATATTGTGGTGCCGCGCGTTCACAATGAGAAGCAGGCTTATATCCTGCAAAACGAAGATAACCGTATTGTGTTTGTCATTCCGTGGATGGATGAGTTTTCTATCATCGGCACCACCGACGTGGAATATAAAGGCGATCCGAAAAACGTCGCTATTGATGATAATGAAATCGACTACATCCTGAAGGTGTACAACGGCCATTTCAAAAAGCAGCTGACGCCTGACGACATTGTGTGGACCTATTCCGGCGTGCGTCCGCTTTGTGATGACGAGTCCGATTCGCCGCAGGCGATTACTCGCGATTACACCCTGGATGTCCGCGATGACAACGGTCAGACTCCGCTGCTGTCCGTTTTCGGTGGCAAATTGACGACTTACCGTAAGCTGGCCGAGCATGCGCTGGAGAAGTTGTCGAAGTATTATCCTGATGCGGGCGCAGCATGGACTAAAAACTGCGTGCTGCCCGGCGGTAATATTTCCGGCAGCAGCGACGATTACGCTGCCAGCCTGCGCCGCCGTTACCCGTTCATTACTGAAAACATGGCACGTCACTACGCCCGCACTTACGGTAGCAGCACCGAAGTGCTGCTTAAAGATGCGACATCGCTGGAAGACCTGGGTGAAAACTTCGGTCATGAGTTTTATGAGGCGGAGTTACGTTACCTTGTGCAGCATGAGTGGGTGCGTGAAGTGGATGACGCTATCTGGCGCCGTACCAAGCAAGGTATGTGGCTGAACGAAGCCCAGCAGGCACGCATTGCCGAATGGCTGGCGGCTAAGGCGAAGCCTACGCTGTCGCTGGCATCGTAGTCGCGCGTCAGCGCAGAAAGCGCGGTGCAACAGGTTGCGGCCTGTTGTGCCGCTTTTTTTTGCCTGCGCGGCAACGTGTTGAGGTTCATTGCATGAACGTGGCTTTTGGTTGGTTGCCTGAGCGGCGTCCAGTTATGTAACTCTGAGAAGGTTTCGATTGCCAGCCTGAGCGGCATCCAGTTATGTAACTCTGAGAAGGTTTCGCTCGCCAGGCGGCGGGCAGTTTCAGT
Organism: Pantoea ananatis LMG 2665; assembly: GCF_000710035.2. Classification (GTDB taxonomy): domain Bacteria; phylum Pseudomonadota; class Gammaproteobacteria; order Enterobacterales; family Enterobacteriaceae; genus Pantoea; species Pantoea ananatis. Next base: position 95,392 of record NZ_JMJJ01000007.1, read on the forward strand.
CCGCCCCATGCGGGCGACCGACAAGGGGCCGCCAGTCGCCGCAGCCCCTTGACCCCGGGCTCCCGTCCTGCCCACCCGCCGCTGCGCGGTCCCTTCGCTGCTTCAGGATTTCTGCCGGACCGCCAGGACGCGCCGTCCCTGGCGCGGCCTGACTTTCGCCGACGTCCTGTCGGCTCATCCGGAAATCCTGCATCCGCTCAGCGGGACGGGAAGGCCGGCCCAACTCCCCCGCTTTGATAACTGTGTGAAAACCAACGCCTGTATCGCTTCAGATGTCAGAAAACATCGCTTCAGATGCCAGAAAAGCATCACAGCTTATTGCTGTTCATTTTTTCATTTTCGTCAGGCCTTCCTGTCTTCAGTTCTGATTGCGCATGTTAATAACAGGCAAAGCAGGCCTTTGGGAAAAATACACGCCCTCACAGGCGAGGGTTTGCTCGAGGCATCCGCCGCGCTGAGGAGAGAACGAAGGCCAGGACGGCGCGGCACGGAAGCCGCGACGAGGACGGCTGCGCCAGGGACGGCGCATCCGGACGGTCCGTCAGGCCGCAGTGAATGACGAAGGTACAGCGGCGGCTGCCGGACGCCGGGATTGTTAAGGGGCTGGCGCAAGCCCCTTAACCCGACCGCCTGCACGGACAGGCTGAAACTCCCCGGTGCCTGGCGGGCGGAACCTGCTCAATGCAAGACCGTGCCCCCACACCTGCCAGGTGCACAACCGTTGCGGGGGGAACCTGCTCAGAGCAGAAACGTTACCGCCAAACTACAACCTTACCGGCGAAATATTCCAAATCTCATCCGCATATTCCTGAATCGTACGGTCAGACGAGAAATAGCCCATGCCAGCAATGTTCATAGCCGCCCGGTGCTGCCAGACATCCGGCTGGCGATACAGTTCATCAACCTTATCCTGCGTATCCACATAGCTGCGGTAATCTGCCAACAGCTGATAGTGATCGCCGAAGTTGACCAGCAGGTCGAACAGATTACGGTAACGGCCGGGATCCTGCGGACTAAAGACGCCTGAGGCCAACTGAGTCAGCACCTGATGCAACTCTGCATCTTCTTCATAGTATTTACGCGGGTTATAACCTGCTTTACGCAAGGCTTCGACCTGCGGCGTTGTGTTACCAAAAATGAAGATGTTCTCTTTACCCACATGCTCCAGCATTTCAACGTTGGCCCCGTCCAGCGTGCCGATAGTCAACGCGCCGTTGAGCGCAAATTTCATATTACTGGTACCCGATGCTTCGGTACCTGCCGTTGAAATCTGCTCAGAGAGATCGGCAGCAGGAATAATAATCTGCGCCAGACTCACGCTGTAGTTAGGAATAAATACGACCTTGAGTTTGTTTTTAACCTGAGGATCGTTGTTGATGACCTTAGCCACATCGTTAATCAGATGAATAATGTGCTTGGCAACGTAGTAAGCGGACGCGGCTTTACCTGCAAAAATGTTAACACGCGGCACCCACTCGGCGTCCGGATCGGCTTTGATGCGGTTGTAACGCGTAATCACGTGCAAAACGTTAAGCAACTGGCGCTTGTACTCATGGATGCGCTTAATCTGTACGTCAAACAGCGCGTTAGGATCGATAACGACATCCAGATTCTTCGCCACCCAGATCGCCAGACGTTTTTTGTTTTCCAGCTTGGCTTCGGCCACTTTCTCAATAAACGCAGGATAATCAACACAGCTTTTGAGTTCACTGAGCTGGCTTAGATCGGTGCGCCAGTTACGGCCAATTTGTTCGTCCAGTAATTCTGACAGTGGCGGATTAGCCAGCGCCAGCCAGCGACGTGGCGTTACGCCGTTGGTTTTGTTACAGAATCGGCCTGGGAACAGCCGCGAGAAATCGGCAAACAGGGACTGAACCATCAGGTTCGAGTGCAGTTCAGAAACGCCGTTAACCTTATGACTGACAACAACAGCCAGCCAGGCCATACGTACCCGACGCCCGTCGTTCTCGTCGATGATCGAAATACGCGACAGCAGATCCCAGTCGTCTGGATAGTATTCCTGAATAGTTTTAAGGAAAAAGTCGTTGATTTCAAAGATGATGCTCAGATGACGCGGCAGGATCTTACCGATCATATCTACCGGCCAGGTTTCCAGGGCTTCAGTCATTAACGTGTGGTTGGTGTAAGAGAACACCTGGCAGCACACATCAAACGCATCATCCCAGGTGAATTTATGCTCATCAATCAACAACCGCATCAGCTCAGGAATCGCTAACACCGGATGTGTGTCATTAAGGTGAATGGCGATTTTATCAGCCAGATTGTTCCAGGTGCGGTGCATCATCCAGTGGCGATTCAGGATATCCTGCACGGTAGCTGACACCAGGAAGTACTCCTGACGCAAACGAAGCTCACGCCCGGAATAGGTCGAGTCATCGGGATAAAGCACGCGCGACACGTTTTCTGAGTGGTTTTTATCTTCCACAGCCGCAAAATAGTCACCCTGGTTGAATTTACCCAGGTTGATTTCGTTACTGGCCTGCGCGCCCCACAAACGTAACGTATTGGTCGAGTCAGTGTCGTAGCCAGGGATAATTTGATCGTAGGCCATAGCGAGAATTTCTTCGGTTTCCAGCCAGCGCACTTTGGCACCTTCGTGCTGAACGCGGCCACCGAAGCGAACTTTATAACGGGTGTTGAAGCGCTGAAACTCCCACGGGTTACCGTATTCCAGCCAGTAATCCGGAGACTCTTTCTGCTCGCCGTCCACAATATTTTGTTTGAACATGCCGTAATCATAGCGGATGCCGTAGCCGCGTCCGGGCATGCCCAGCGTAGCCAGAGAATCCAGGAAGCAGGCGGCAAGACGGCCTAAACCCCCGTTGCCCAGGCCGGGATCGTTCTCTTCTTCCATGAGTTCGGCCAGATCGAGGCCCATTTCGTCCAGTGCCAGATTGAGATCGTCGTAGATCCCCATGGCCAGTAGCGCATTGCCCAACGTGCGGCCCATCAGGAATTCCATCGACAGGTAATAAACCTGACGCACATCCTGGGAAAGTTGAGCACGATTAGAACGCAGCCAGCGCTCTACCATGCGATCGCGCACGGCAAGCAACGCGGCGTTGAGCCATTCATGTTTGTTCGCAATCGAAGGGTCTTTACCAATGGTGAACATCAGTTTGTAAGCGATTGAGTGCTTTAAGGCATCAACCGTCAACGTAGGTGAAGCGTAAGTGAATGGTGTATTCATTTTCTGTTTCCCAATCCGTTACAACAAACGTTGGTAAAGATCGCGGTAGGCTTGAGCGGCAACCTGCCAGCTAAAGTCCATTCCCATCGCCTGACGCTGCACATAACGCCACAGTGAAGGACGAGACCACAACACAAAAGCACGACGAATGGCCCTTAATAAGGACCAGGCATTACTGTCTTCGAAACTGAACCCACTGGCAATGCCATCCGCTAAATTTTCTAGCGAACTGTCGTTGACCGTATCCGCCAGCCCGCCCGTGCGGCGGACCAGTGGCAGCGTGCCGTATTTCAGTCCATAGAGCTGTGTCAGGCCGCAAGGCTCAAAACGGCTCGGTACCATAATGACATCGGCCCCACCAACGATGCGATGCGAGAATGCCTCGTGGTAGCCAATCTGCACGCCCACGCTGCCGGGATGTTCGGCGGCGGCGGCCAGAAAGCCCTGCTGCAGCTCAGCATCACCCTGTCCTAACAGCACCAGCTGTCCGCCCTGCGCCAGTAAACCCGGCAGCGCTTCCAGCACCAGATCCAGCCCTTTTTGCCGGGTCAGGCGGCTGATCACGGCAAACACCGGTGCTTTATCGTCAACCTTCAGTCCCATCGCAACCTGCAGCTGGCGCTTGTTTTCCGCTTTAGCTTCCAGCGTATCCCGGTTGTAGCGGGAGCTCAGCAACAGATCGTGAGAAGGATCCCAAATAGCCGGGTCCACGCCGTTCAGAACGCCGCTCAGGCGACCTTCACGCATACGCTGTGCCAGCAACGTTTCCATGCCATAGCCGTACTCTGGCGTCGTAATTTCACGCGCGTAAGTTGGGCTGACTGCCGTCACGTGGTCGGCGTAGAACAAGCCGGCCTTCAGGTAAGAGATCTGGCCAAAGAACTCCAGACCAAACATGTTAAAAAACGATTGTGGCAGCTGAATCTGATCCAAATGGTGCGCCGAAAAAAGCCCCTGATAAGCCAGGTTATGCACGGTGAAGACAGACTTAGCCGGACGGCCACGCGCCTCCAGATAAGCACACGTCAGACCCGCATGCCAGTCGTGTGCATGAACAATATCCGGTCGCCAGTAGCTATCCAGCCCGCAGCCTAACTCACAGCCCATCCACCCCAGTAAAGCAAAGCGCAAATAGTTGTCGACGTAGGCAAACTGCGATTCATCATGATAAGGACTGCCCGGCCGATCGTAGAGATCGGGAGCGTCGATAAGATAGATACCTACCCCATCGAATCGCCCAAAAAGCAGGCGCACCGGACCGGCAAAGGTTTGCAGTTCCGCAACCACCTGCGTATCGGGTATTCCTTTACGTAATGCAGGAAACGCGGGTAACAACACACGCGTATCTGTTCCACCCGCAATTTGTGCCTGAGGTAATGCTCCGACTACATCAGCCAGCCCGCCCGTTTTCAGCAGCGGGAAAAGTTCTGAACAGACATGTAAAACCTGCATCCTCGACCTCATTAAGTTACCAGGCACGATCCTCGTGCCGATGGGTTGTGTGCCGCTTGTCGTTTATGATCCCGCGCTATTTAGTTTGGCCAGCATGGCGCGCGTAACCAGTACAATGCCTTCTTCTGAACGGAAAAACCGGCGGCTGTCTTCATCAGGGTTTTCACCAATCACCATCCCTTCTGGCAGCACACAGGCGCGGTCAATGACGCAGCGGCGCAGACGACAGGATCGGCCGACTACCACATCAGGTAGCAGTACCGTTGAATCGATATTGCAAAATGAGTTCACCCGCACGCGGGAAAACATGACCGAATTCACCACCACCGATCCCGAGATAATGCAGCCACCGGAGACCAGTGAGTTCATCGTCATACCATGGCTGCCGGAACGGTCCTGAACAAACTTTGCCGGTGGCAAAGGTTCCATGTGCGTCCGAATCGGCCAGGTGCTGTCGTACATGTCCAGCTCGGGTGTAACAGAGGCTAAATCAAGGTTGGCGCGCCAGTAGGCTTCCAGCGTACCCACATCCCGCCAGTAAGGCGGTGCCTCGTGATCGTTTTGCACACAAGAGATCGCAAACGAATGGGCGTAGCCCTCTCCACTCGCGACCACTTTTGGCAGAATATCTTTGCCGAAATCGTGGCTTGAACCCGCTTCATGCAGGTCGGCTTCCAGCAAGCCATAGAGGTATTCGGCGTCGAAGACATAAATTCCCATACTGGCCAGCGATTTGGTGTCATCGCCCGGCATTGTCGGTGGCTTCGGCGGCTTCTCTACGAAATCGATTACTTTATTGTTTTCGTCGACGGCCATCACACCAAATGCGGTCGCCTCATGCACCGGCACGGGCAGACAGGCGATGGTGCATCGCGCATCGTTCAGCACGTGGTCCAGCAACATCCTTGAGTAATCCATCTTATAGATATGATCACCGGCCAGGATGACGACGTACTGCGCGCCATAGCGTCGGATAACGTCAAGGTTCTGTGTTACTGCATCCGCTGTTCCGCGATACCATTGCTCCGTCGAGAAGCGCTGCTGCGCAGGTAGCAGGTCAACAAATTCATTCATCTCTTCGTTGAAGATAGACCAACCACGCTGAATATGTTGAGTTAACGTATGAGACTGGTATTGCGTAATGACCCCAATGCGGCGAATCCCTGAGTTCACACAGTTGGAAAGTGCAAAGTCGATAATGCGGAATTTGCCACCAAAGTGAACGGCGGGCTTGGCACGCTTAGCGGTAAGATCGACCAGACGCGTACCGCGTCCACCAGCCAGTACAAGGGCAACGGTTTGTGTAGGGAGCTGGCGCGCCAGCATGAGATGTTCTGCTCTTTCTAATTTGACCATGTCTGACTCCTTATCATTGCTTTTGGAACACACACACAGCGTGTGCGGGACCATGCCAGACAGTTAACCGGATGGGGTGACATTCCCCGGTGAAAGGAGGAAGGACGTGCCATTCTCCGTCTGGTAAGGCGATATCACATATCGAATCTGTCGCATTTATTGTTATTAACCAGCGGTCTGAAAGCAGAATCTGCAGGCTACACATGCCCTGCTTCCAGCCAGCTTCATCTACGGGATTACCCTGGGCGTCCAGCCACTGAACATTGCCGTCATCGTTCTGCCACCAGCGATCTGCTGTGAGTGCAGGAATTCGCTTGCGCAGTTGAATCAGCGACGCCGTAAAATCGACCAGCGCTTTTTCGTCATCGTGCCAGTTGAGCCAGCTCAGAGGATTGTCCTGGCAATACGCATTGTTATTGCCCTGCTGACTTTGACCCCGTTCGTCTCCCGCCAGCAGCATGGGCGTTCCCTGAGAAAGCAGCAGCGTGGTCAGCAGCCCTTGCATGCTGCGGCGCCGACGCTGCGCCACCTCCGCACTGCTCTCCAGACCTTCTGTACCATGATTGTGGCTATAGTTGTTACCATGCCCGTCACGGTTTTCTTCACCGTTAACTTCGTTATGTTTATTGTTGAAACTCACGAGGTCGCGCAGGGTAAAACCATCGTGAGCGGTAATCAGATTGATGGTCGCGTGTGGCCTGCGATCGTCATGCTGAAAAAGGTCGCTTGACGCGGCAAACCGGCAGGCAAATTCCCCCAGGCTGACGTCACCATGCAGCCATGCGCGCCGGGTCGTATCGCGAAATTGATCGTTCCATTCTGCAAAGGGCGCAGGAAAATTGCCTACCTGATAACCGCCTGGACCGATATCCCAGGGCTCGGCGATCAGTTTGACTTTTGACAGTATCGGACAGGCGCGAATGGCCTCAAACAGAGCCGCATCGCGGTGATAATCCGGTTCGCGACCCAGCACCGGCGCAAGATCAAAGCGGAAACCATCGACGTGACAGACGCGCACCCAGTAGCGCAGCGCCTCCAGCGTCCAGTTCATTACCTGCGGATGGCTGAGGTTCAGGGTATTGCCGCAGCCGGTCCAGTTGTGATAATCGCCCTGTTCGTCCAGCCAGTAATAGCTGGCGTTATCAATGCCGCGAAAGGAAAGCGTCGGTCCGGTGTCATCCAGTTCCGCCGTGTGGTTAAACACCACATCCAGCAGCACCTCAATCCCGGCAGCGTGCAGACGCTTTACCGCCTGCTGAAACTCTTGCAGAGGAGACAGGCCATCCTGACCCGATGCATAGCGGGGATCGACAGCCCAGAGGGCAAAGGGGTTATAACCCCAGTAGTTAGTCAGTCCCAGGCGCAGCAGGCGAGGCTCGCTGGCGAACTGCGCAATGGGCAGGAGCTCAATGGCGGTGATGCCCATTTTCAGCAGGTAATCCACCATCACCGGATGGCCCAGAGCAGCATAGGTGCCGCGCAGGGGTTCGGGAATGCCGGGATGCAGCTGCGTCAGACCGCGGACATGCGCTTCGTAAATGACGCTATCGCCCCACGACGTGCGCGGCGGCACATCCCCTTGCCAGTCGAAATCGTCCGTCACGACAATGCTCTTGGGAGCGAGGGCGGCGTTATCACGACCATCAGGCTCGCCATACCCGCAGTGAAAGCGCGGATCGTCGGGGACATCGCCCTGCACTGCTCTGGCGCAGGGATCGATTAACAGTTTGGCAGGATTAAAAAAGTGCCCCTGCTGGGGCGCCCACGGCCCGTGTACCCGATAGCCATAACGCTGTCCGGGCTTGAGTCCGGGCAGATAGCCGTGCCAGATATCGCCGCTTCGCTCAGTGAGTTCAACGCGCTGCTCAAGGCCGTTCTCATCGAACAGGCACAGTTCAACACGCTCAGCGTGATGGGAAAACAGCGTAAAATTGACCCCTTTCCCATCGTAGCTGGCACCCAGCGGTTGGGGATGTCCGGCACGTAATATCATTCCCCCTCCCGCACGAACCATACCGTCGCCAGTGGCGGTAAATTCAGGCTCAGCGATTGCGGGCGGCCATGACTTTCCTGCTGATCGGTGTGCACCAGATGATTGCGCACGTCGCTGCCGTGGTATTCATGCTGGTCGGTATTAAGCACTTCGCGCCAGCTGCCCGCCTGGTTCACGCCGAAGCGATAGCCCGGACGCGGGACAGGGGTAAAGTTGCTGACAACAATCACTTCATTGCCATCACGGTCGCGACGTACAAACGCAAAGACGGAATGCTCTGCATCATCAACAACCAGCCACTCAAACCCCGCTGGATCGAAATCAAGCTGATGCAGGGAGGTGTAATGCTGATAGGTATGGTTCAGATCGCGCACCAGACGCTTAACGCCGTGATGCCAGTTGTCCTCACCTTCGAGCAGGTGCCAGTCAAGGCTGACATCGTGATTCCACTCTTTGCCCTGCGCAAATTCGTTGCCCATGAATAACAGCTTCTTACCCGGAAACGCCCACATCCAGCCGTAGTAGGCACGCAGGTTAGCGAATTTTTGCCAGGCATCTCCCGGCATGCGATCAAGAATAGAGCGTTTTCCGTGCACCACTTCATCGTGCGACAGCGGCAGGACGAAGTTTTCGCTGTAGTTGTACATGATGCCAAAGCTCATCAGATTATGATGGTAGCGGCGATGTACCGGGTCGAGTTTCATATAGTCCAGCGTGTCATGCATCCAGCCCAAGTTCCATTTGTACCAGAACCCCAGGCCGCCACCTTCAGGCGGTCGTGAAACACCAGGATAGTCTGTGGACTCTTCAGCCATCGTCACTGAACCTGGGGCGAAGTGTCCCAAAGTACGGTTGGTATAACGCAGGAAATTGATGGCTTCGAGATTTTCGCGACCACCGTATTGATTGGGGATCCACTCGCCTTCGGCGCGGCTGTAATCACGATAGATCATTGAAGCCACCGCATCGACACGCAGGCCATCAATACCGAAGCGCTCCATCCAGTACAGTGCATTGCCTGCCAGGAAGTTACTGACTTCCCGACGGCCAAAGTTGTAAATCAGTGTATTCCAGTCCTGATGGTAACCTTCACGCGGATCGCTGTGCTCATACAGTTCGGTGCCATCAAACTTCGCCAGACCAAAATCATCGCTCGGGAAATGGCCTGGCACCCAGTCCAGTAACACATTCAGCCCTGCGGCATGGGCGCTGTCGATAAAGTAGCGGAATTCATCACGGGTACCGAAACGGCGGGTGGGCGCGTACATACCGAGCGGCTGATAACCCCAACTGCCGTCAAACGGATGTTCGTTAATGGGCAGCAGCTCGATATGGGTAAACCCCATCTCTTTAACGTAAGGCACCAGCTGTTCAGCCAGCTCTTTGTAACTGAGCCAGAAGTTGTCATCAGTATGGCGACGCCACGATCCCAGATGCACTTCGTAGATAGAGATGGGTTTATCAAACTCATTTGCCGCTTTGCGTGAGGCCGACATCTCCACTTTTTCGGGCAGGCCGCAAATCATTGATGCGGTTTGCGGACGCATTTGTGCTTCAAATGCTAAAGGATCGGCCTTGATACGGAGCTGTCCATGGGCATCGATGATTTCAAATTTATAGAGTTGCCCGTTAACGGCGCCGGGAACAAACAGCTCCCAGACGCCCATTTCCTGACGCAGACGCATCGGATGACGACGGCCGTCCCAAAAGTTGAAATCACCGACAACCGATACGCGGCGTGCGTTAGGTGCCCAGACACAAAAACGCGTACCAATCACACCATCAATGACGTCGCCGTGGGCGCCCAGCGTTTCATAGGGCCGCAGGTGCGTGCCTTCTGCCAGCAGCCACAAGTCCATCTCTTGCAACAAAGGGCCAAAGCGGTAGGCATCATCAATGAGGTTCTGCTGGCCGTGCCAGTTAACCGCCAGTTGATAGCGAAACGGATTTTTACGACGAGGAACGACGCCACTGAAAAAACCACGAGAATCATCACACTTCAGTTGGACCAGTTTGCGTCCTGTTGAGGTTTCAATGACCCAGACTTCCAGGGCTTCCGGAAGCAGCGCACGCACTTCAAGACCATTTTCGGTTTTATGCATCCCCAGCAGTGAAAAGGGGTCGGAATAATTACCCGCAAAAAGGGCATTGATCGCCTGGCGATCGGGTAGCTCTGACATGACTTTCTTCCTGTGATAGTTGGCAGGCGAAAAGACCACGACGTCGTGTTATCGCAGGTCTGTTGCGCTGCTCTTCATTGAGCCATGAGTACAGCGGCGTGGGTGTCAAAACGAAACGCTCCTCACCACGCGCCTCCTTAAATCACAACCAGTTAGCATCAAGCCTGTCTGCTCAATGCAAAGCCCGTAGTACCGCCAGATGCCCATCCGGCAAGCCTCCAGACATTAAATAACTTTTACTTTCACGTGCAAGCCGGCCCTGGCTAAAAAAGGCAGTCATCACCTACATCATCTGATGTAAGAACGTTTTTAAGAGAGAACACCCGCCTTTTATTTTTGCGAACCGCCCCGCAAAAAATTAAATTATATTAATGTATAACAGATTCGCGTTTCATCTTATTTAATAAAAACCGGCCACTTTTCGCTAAGAGCCCGCCATTCCGCTTAAGCCGTTCTTTTTTTCGGAAAGACCGGCCGGGAGGAGGACGTTTTACCGCCCAGCTGCTGCACCGCGTATCTCAGGCGCCGCCGGGTTTTAGCGCAGAGCGAAGCCGCCAGCATCGCGGGTTAAGCGCTGCCAGTCAGATATGATTTATCCGCCTCATCGGTTTGATGGACATCGGTGAAAAACAGTGCCAGTACGTTCCTCGAAAAAATGTCTTTCCCATCTACAACAACCATTTAGTTAATAAAGTAAAACAGTTAACTCGCGGCGCACCCTTGTTAAATCATAGCTTGATGACAGCGGTTATAAGAGCAGATAAGCAAAAATTTATTTCTGGACAGGCAAAAAGGGGAAGCGGATCACTTAGCGATCGTAACAGTAGAACAATTTGCAGTGATTTATGGGAATAAGACCGGACAAGTCCGGTCTTTTGATGCTTTCAGATTTAGTCGATGAGCAAACGCAACATGCGACGCAGCGGCTCGGCAGCGCCCCAAAGAAGCTGATCGCCGACAGTAAAGGCAGAAAGATATTCTGGCCCCATATTCAACTTGCGAAGACGTCCTACCGGTGTATTCAGCGTACCGGTCACGGCGGCTGGGGTGAGTTCACGCAGGGTGAGTTCACGATCGTTAGGCACCACTTTCACCCATTCATTGTGGGAAGCCAGCAGTTGCTCAATTTCCGCCAGCGGCAGGTCTTTTTTAAGCTTCAGCGTAAAGGCCTGGCTGTGGCAGCGCAGCGCGCCCACGCGGACGCACAGCCCGTCAACCGGAATGACGCGCGGGGTCGCCAGAATTTTGTTCGTTTCGGCCTGACCTTTCCACTCTTCGCGGCTCTGACCGTTTTCGAGTTGCTTGTCGATCCACGGAATCAGGCTGCCCGCCAACGGCACGCCAAAGTTATCCGTTGGCAGCGTACCAGAGCGGGTGAAATCCGTTACGCTTCGCTCAATATCCAGAATCGCCGAAGCCGGGTTTTGCAGAGAAGTCGCCACGTGATCGTGCAACATGCCCATCTGCGTCAGCAGTTCGCGCATATGACGCGCGCCGCCGCCGGATGCCGCCTGATAGGTTGCCACTGAGGCCCATTCCACCAAATCCTGTGCAAACAGACCGCCTAGCGACATTAACATCAGGCTGACGGTGCAGTTACCGCCAACAAAGGTTTTTACGCCGCTGTCGATGCCCTGACGAATAACCTGATGGTTAACCGGATCGAGAATAATGATGGCATCGTCTTTCATACGCAGCGTTGACGCCGCATCGATCCAGTAGCCATTCCAGCCGCTGGCGCGCAGTTTTGGATAGATCTCAGAGGTGTAGTCACCGCCCTGACAGGTGATAATGATATCCAGCGCGTTCAACGCCTCAATATCAAAGGCATCCTGCAACGTACCCTGCTGCTTGCCTGCAAACGTCGGGGCCGCTTCACCGTGCTGCGAGGTGGAGAAGAAGACCGGATTGATCACATCAAAATCCCGTTCTTCGCTCATGCGGGACATCAGCACTGAGCCAACCATACCGCGCCAACCAACTAAACCTACATTCTTCATGTCATGTCCGTTTCAGGATGATAAACACCTGACTTTCTTATCGAAGGGAAAAGTGTCGTGGTACTCTCACGCCACTCTGCGTAATAATCAGATCTGCCTGTGATGATTTACTCTACAAAATGCAGCTTTTCTGGCAAGTGAATTAATGTAATCAGGCCAACTTTTTCAGCAACACCGCTAATAACCTGACTTTATCTATAACGAGAAGACGTAAAACGAATGACTGAAATGATCTCGGCAACAATATTATTGTTGTTAATAATGGATCCCTTAGGCAATTTGCCGATTTTTATGTCGGTTTTAAAGCATCTGGAACCGAAACGTCGGCGAGTCGTGCTTATTCGTGAAATGCTGATTGCGCTCATCATCATGTTGCTGTTTTTGTTTACCGGCGAGCGAATTCTGGCCTTTCTCAACCTGCGTACTGAAACCGTGTCCATATCTGGTGGCGTCATCCTGTTTTTAATCGCCATCAAAATGATTTTCCCGTCACCTGAAAGCAGTAGCACGGGCTTACCGGCGGGAGAAGAGCCTTTTCTGGTGCCGCTGGCGATTCCCCTGGTGGCAGGGCCGTCATTGCTGGCGACCCTGATGCTGCTGTCGCATCAGTATCCCAATCAAATGTCGCATCTGGTGGGTGCCCTGCTCATTGCCTGGGGCGTAACGGTCATGATTCTGCTGTTGTCAGGCCTGTTTCTTCGGCTGCTGGGCGATAAGGGCGTTAATGCGCTGGAACGTCTGATGGGATTGATACTGATTATGCTGGCAACGCAGATGTTCTTAGACGGGATTCGCGTGTATCTGAAGTTGTAACCATGGTCGATTGTAACCGGGCAGCCCTGCCCGGTTACAACGCATCAGGAAAGCAGCGTAAAGGCGATCATGCCGACTACGGCACCGACGGTGCCCAAAATGGTCTCCATCAATGTCCACGTCTTTAAGGTTTCCCCTTCCGTGGCGCCGGTAAATCGCCCAAACAACCAGAAACCTGCATCGTTAACATGGCTGATAATAATGGAACCGCCACCGATACAGATGGACAAGGCCGCCAGCTGCGCGCCGTTATAATGCAGTGGCTCAATCACAGGCATGATCAGTCCCACTGTCGTCAAACAGGCGACCGTGGCCGATCCCTGAATCACCCGGACCGCCCCAGACAGAATAAAACAGGCCAGCGCAACGGGCAGCCCGGCACCGGTCAGGGCATTTCCCAGCACAGGCCCTACGCCGGAATCGACCAGTACCTGTTTAAAGACGCCGCCTGCACCAATCACCAGCAAAATAATGCCCGCTGGCTGCAGTGCGCTGCCGCAAATCTGCATCACTTTCTCTTTTTCCATGCCCTGACGATAAGCCAGGCCGTAAATAGCCACCAGGCAGGCCAGCAGAATGGCGATAAAAGGATGGCCGATAAATTCCAGCCATTGATAAAGCGCGGTGCCTTCCGTGGTGAAGCGTGCGCCAATGGTTTTTAACCCGACCAGCACGAGAGGAAACAGGATTAATGCCAGGCTAAAACCAAAAGAGGGCAGCTTGTTTTCATCAATATCCGGCTGATGATCTTCAGGAGGCGCGCTGAACGAAACGCGTCTGGCGATATAATTACCAAACAGCGGCCCGGCAATCAGCATGCCCGGCAGCGCAGCGCACAGGCCGATTAAAATCATCCAGCCAAAATCTGCGTGCATCTGAGACGCCAGCAACATGGGCGCAGGCCCCGGCAGCAGAAAGGCCGCGGCGGCGGCCACTCCGGCAAACAGCGGTATCACCAGCTTCACCAGATTATCCCCCGTGCGTCGGGCGACGGCGAAAGCAATGCTGATAAGCAGTACCACGGCAACTTCAAAGAAGAGCGGTAAGGCGCAGATTAGCCCGGCGATTCCCATGGCAAAGTGGGCGCGGTTTTCGCCAAAGGTCTTGAGCATGCGAACCGCAATTTGGTCAACGGCACCGGTTTCATGCAGGATCTTGCCGAACATCGCGCCCAGCGCCACCACAATTGCCAGAAAGCCCAGCGTGCCGCCCATGCCTTTCTGCATGGTTTCGGCGATGTTATCCAGTGGCATACCGGATAACAGCCCGGCTCCGACTGAAACCAGCATCAAGGCAAGAAAGGCATGCATGCGGGCTTTCATCACCAGAAAGAGCAGCAGCAGGACAGAGCCTGCTGCGGTTAAAATAAGTGTTGCGGTATTCATGGCCTAGCCTTGATTAATGGCGTCCTTGATGGTCGCAACCGTCGCCGCCACAACCTCATCCAGCGGGTTCGCGATATCCACGACCAGCACATCTTTTTCATCACTGCCCGGCTCTTCCAGGGTGGCAAACTGCGTCACCAGCATTTGCGGCTTGAAGAAGTGGCCTTTACGCGCCTTCAGACGGGCTTCGATGGTATCGAAATCCCCTTTCAGATACACAAAACGCAGGTTGTCATTGCCCTGACGAAGAATGTCGCGGTAATGCTTTTTCAGGGCTGAACAGACGATGATGGAAATGGCCTGGGTGCGTTGCATCGCGAAAGCCGCGTCGTTCAGAGCCTGTAACCAGGGCAGACGATCGTTATCATCCAGTGGATGGCCTTCTGCCATTTTCAGGATATTGGCACGCGGATGAAGAAAATCACCGTCGAGAAACGCGGTGTTCAACTGGTGAGAAACCTGGTTAGCGACAACGGATTTACCGCTGCCTGAAACACCCATCAGAATAAAAACGTGATGTGGCGAAGATTGCGTGGTCATTTTTTACTCCGGCAAGTTCAGTCAGTCTGCCATGTTACCGATAACAATGGTGGAGCACATTGTCCTGGTGGCATTACATGCTGGCAACCTTTTTACATCCCAAAGCGTTAAAGTGTGAGCTGCTTCATAAAATCGCGTTAATCAGATACTGCCACCTTCCAGAATCTCAAAACCGATATCCAGAGGTGGTGTAACGCTGTGTTCCCCGGCGATACGCGCCAGTAATAATGCAGCAGACTCACGTCCCATTCGGTCGCGCGGGGTGAGTACCGTTGCCAGCTGCGGCGTGACAACCTGGCTAATATCATGGCCGTGGAAACCGGCAATCGCCATTTGGGAAGGCACCTTGAGTCCCTGTCGCTGACACTCAAACATCGCGCCGACCGCCAGATCGTCATTGGTACAGAACAGGCTGTCTGTCTGAGGATAACGGCGCTGCGCTTCACGCAGCAGATCGCCGCCTGCGCTAAACGAGGAGGCTTCTTCCATCATCACGCTGCGCGGCGTTAATCCGGCCTCGCGCATGGCGGCTTCATAACCGCGCTGTTTTTGCAGCGTTCGCTCATCCAGACGCGCGCCCAGATAAACGGTATGACGATGACCTTTATTGATGATTGCCAGCGTCATCTGCCGGGCCGCCTCGACATTGTCAAAGCCGACCGCCATATCAAGACAAGGGGTAACGCTGTCCATCATTTCAATGACCGGAATCCCCGCCACTTCCAGCATGCGCAACGTGCCGGGCGTGTGGGTGCGCTCCGTCAGGATAACGCCGTCGATGTTCCAGCCCAGCAACGACCGTAGCTGACGCTCTTCTTTTTCCGGGTTATAGCCAAAGTGCGCCACCAGCGTCTGATAACCGGCCTCATCGGTGACGGCTTCAATGCCACGCAGTACGTCGGCAAAAACCTGATTGGTCAGGGAAGGCAGCAACACGCCAATGGCGCGGCTGGTCGCATTCGACAGCATATCCGGGGCACGATTCGGTATGTATCCCAGTTCATCCAGCGCCACGGCAATCTTTTTCCCCAGCGCAACGGACACCTGCTCGGGATTACGCAGATAACGACTGACAGTCATTTTGGTGATACCGATACGATCGGCAACGTCCTGTAAAACCGGTCTTTTCTTCTTCATCGTAAGCGCCTGGATAGCCCTGAAAGCAAGTTACGACGAGTCTATCACTTTTTTGCAGCCAGATTGCCAGTGGGGCGAGATATGCCCGCCCCAACAGGCTTATACCGGCGGCAGATCAAACAGCAGGACTTCCGCGGCGCTGTCTGCTTCGAGCACCAGGCTGCTTTCGTCCCAGATGGCAAAAGCATCGCTGTTTGTCGCTGGCTGACCGTTTACCTTGACCTGGCCCTTCACCACCTGGATCCAGATACGGCGGCCCGCGTCGGGTACCACGCTGTCGCTGTCGCCCGCCGCAAATACCCAGCGCGACAACGTCATGTCCTGCCAGACTTTGAGCGATCCGTCACGGGCATCAGGCGTCAGAATATACTGGCGTCCCTGTACGTCGGGAAAACGGCGCTGAGCGTAGCGCGGCTCTATCCCTGTGCTTTCTGGAATAATCCAGATTTGGTAGAGGTGCAGGGGTTCGGTTTGGCTGGCGTTATATTCTGAATGACGCACGCCCGTACCGGCACTCATAATCTGGAATTCGCCTGCCGGTATCTGTTCTTTATTCCCCATGCTGTCCTGATGTTCAACGGTACCTGACAGCACATAGGTCAGAATTTCCATGTCTTTATGGGGATGCGTACCAAAGCCCTGACCCGGATCGATCACGTCTTCGTTAATGACGCGTAACGCCGAAAAGCCCATAAAATTGGCATCGTAATAGTTGGCAAAGGAAAAGGTATGCCAGCTGTCCAGCCAACCGTGATTCGCGTGACCGCGTTCTTCAGCTTTACGTAAATAGATCATGTTCAAATCTCCTCACTGTTTTTTATAGTGTGGTATCCGGCGTAAAAGATTGATAGCTGAAAAACTTCACCTCTCTGTTCAAAAATTATGAACATTAAATCACGGGTTGTTGAAAGGGGCTGAAGGAGGCCTGGCGGGAAGAGGTAGCAAAAAAAAGCCAGCACCCGGCTGGCTAAATAATACTGGAAGCAATGTGAGCAATGTCGTGCGTTCTACCGTGTCGATGACACGCGAGAAAGCATGACAATAATAATCATTATCATTCGCATCTGTAAAGTCTTTTTGCACATTCTTTTATTGACGTCATGCGTAAATACCTTGAAGTTGAAAGGGTTATCACCCTGCCAACAAGGATAAGCGCTATGAACACGGTAACCATTCGTCATGCTATCCCTTCTGACGCATCCGCATTAACGCGTCTTTACAGCCAGCCCGAAACGCAGGCGGCTACCCTGCACCTGCCTTATCCTTCCCCCTCGCTGTGGGAGCAGAAACTCGCCAACCCGCGCGCGGGCGTTTATATGCTCGTTGCCTGTCTCGGTGAGCAGGTCGTTGGGCAACTTACGCTTGAGGGAATGACGGCCGCACGGCGATGGCATTGTGCCAGCCTGGGGATGGGCGTCGATCCGGCGTTTCATCGTCGCGGGATTGGCAGCGCCCTGATGGCCGCGATGATCGATCTCTGCGACAACTGGCTACAGGTTACGCGCATTGAACTCACGGTGTTTGCCGACAATGACAACGCGATAGCGCTGTATCACAAGTTCGGCTTCCGAATTGAAGGCACCGCGCAAGGCTTCGCCATGCGTGAGGGTGCCTTGATCGATACACATTATATGGCGAGGCTGAAAACATAAGATTACGGGCAGCCAAAGGGCTGCCCGTTTTCATCAGTAACCTGCGCTCAGGTCATCTACGGTGCGCGGATCGGACGCGCCATACAGCGTACCGTCAGGCCCAATCATAATACTTTGGGTACTGCCCATCGACGGCAACACTTTCACATGCTGGCCTTTGGCCTCCAGTAACCGCAAGGTATCCGGACTGAATCCCTTTTCAACACGCAGCTGATCGGGCAGCCATTGATGATGGAAGCGCGGCGCGTTGGTCGCCTCTGCCACGTTCATCCCGTAATCAATACTGTTCACCACCATCTGCAATACCGTGGTGATAATGCGGCTGCCGCCCGGGCTACCCGTTACCAGCCATGTTTTCCCGTCTTTCACCACGATAGTCGGTGACATCGAAGACAGCGGACGCTTCCCGGCCTGCACGGCATTGGCTTCGCCGCCGACTAACCCGTAAACATTCGGCGTGCCCGGCTTGGCAGAGAAATCATCCATCTGGTTATTCATCAGAATGCCGCTGTTACCGGCGACGATACCGCTGCCGAAGTAGGTGTTAAGCGTGTAGGTGACAGCGACCGCATTGCCACTTTTGTCCACCACGGAGAAGTGAGTAGTTTGATTACTTTCGTAAGGGGCCAGTTTACCCGGCTTGATCTCGCTGGACGGGCGGGCTTTGGCAATATCAATCTGCTGCGCCAGTGACTTCGCATAGGCTTTGCTGGTCAGCGCCTGCCAGGGCACCTTGACGAAATCCGGATCGCCCAGATATTCGGAACGGTCCGCGTAAGCATACTTCTCCGCTTCCGCCATGACCTGCATCGCGTCCGCGCTGCCGAAGCCCATTTTGCCCAAATCAAAATTTTCCAGGATATTCAGGATCTGCACGATATGAATGCCGCCCGATGAAGGCGGTGGCATGGAAAACACCTCATAACCACGATAGGTGCCGCTGACGGGCTTACGTTCAACCGCATGATAGGCTGCTAAATCGGCTTTATTAATTAACCCGCCATGCTGGGCCATTTCGGCAGCGATTTGATCGGCAATTTTTCCTTTATAGAAGGCATCCGGGCCTTGCTGCGCAATCAGTTGTAAGCTGTGGGCCAGATTTTTTTGCACCAGACGGTCGCCCTTCTGCCACGGCGTACCATCAGCCTTATAGAAAATGGCTTTGCTATTGGGATGCGTAATCAGCACTTCCTTACCGTAGGTTTTCAGGTCATCCGCCAGCGCATCGTTGACGACAAAACCGTCACGCGCCAGTTTAATAGCAGGCGCCAGCAGCTTGCTGAGCGGCAGCGTGCCATATTTATTGACGGCTAAAGCAAAACCCGCCACGGTGCCGGGCGTACCTGAGGCCAGGTGCGAAGTGAGGGAAAGCTTGCTATCGGCATTTCCCTGCTTATCCAGGAACATATCGCGTGAAGCCGCCGCCGGGGCCATTTCACGGAAATCGATGGCCGTGGTCTGTCCTGATGCCGTGCGCAGCAGCATAAAGCCCCCACCGCCCAGGTTGCCCGCCTGCGGATGCGTGACCGCCAGCGCAAAGCCCACCGCAACGGCGGCATCCACGGCGTTCCCCCCCTGGCGCAGGATATCCACCCCAACCTGGGTTGCCAGCGCATCAACCGAGGCCACCATACCGTTATGCGCCTTAACCGGATGAAACGTATCGCTGTCGACACCATAAGAGACGGGCGGTGCCTGAACCGGCGCGGCACCCGCCCCGGTCACAACAGTAAAACTCATCAATAATGACCAGCCCAGCTGGCGCAGTTTGCCTTGCATCATCATGTTGTTTCCACTCTCCACTTTTATTTACATTTCTTTATTCTTTATGTAACTGACTACAAACACAGTCGAATATCAAGAATTAACGCAAATTCAGTGCACTCCTGGAGCAGGAATCTGAACCCGTGCATAGAATTATGATAACGACCCCGTGACCCGATTTGGGCACGCACACACAGCACCCGGTCGTTTACTGGAGGATAAAAATGAAAAAGTGGCTTATGGTTTTTGCCGCCCTGCTGCCGTTAAGCGGCATGGCGAACATGCTGAATAACACCAACAATCCTAATCAACCCGGCTATAACCCTAGCCAGCAGCGCATGCAAACGCAGATGCTCAACCAGTCGCAGCAACAACAGAACAAACTGCAACAGGATCAGCAGCGTCAGAATCAGGATTTACAGCGTAAACTGCAGGAACAACGAGACAGTGCCCAGCAGCGAGTGATTAAATCGCAGCCGGGCCAGCAGCAGAATCAACAGAGTCAGTATTAGCGGAAATCGGGGCCGATGATGTCGATGCTGTCCGTACAGATGGCATCAACGCCCCATTTCAACAGCGTTCTGGCCCGGTCAGGGCTGTTTACGGTATAAACCAGAATATGCAGATCGGCCTCTTTCAGTTCTGCCACCCGCGCCTCGGTTAACACCTTATGATTGAGATGAATGGAGGTGCAGTCGAGCGCGCGGGTTTTCGCTTTCCACGCGGTGTCCCAGCTATGGGACAACAGCCCACGCGGTAGCTGAGGTTCAGCCTGCATCGCGGCTTCCAGCGCCTCAAAGGAAAATGATGACAGCAATGGCAGCGTTTGTCCCTGCCACAGCGCGGCGGCTGCCTGAGCAATAGCGCGCCCGGTTTCTGCATCCGTTCCTGTTGTAGGTTTAATTTCGATATTGGCCATCATCCCATGCTGGCGACAGCGCTCGGCGACCTCATCCAGCCGGGCCAGCTTTTCCCCCTGAAACACATCGCTAAACCAGCCGCCCGCATCCAGCTGTGACAGCTTGTCCCAGGGCAGTTCACCCGCTACGCCCCAGCCGTTGCTGGTACGATCTAACGTATCGTCATGCAGCAGGAAAATATGCGCATCGGCCGACAGTTTGGCGTCGAATTCAATCATCAGGTGACCATATCTGGCGCCCGTATCAATTGCCGCAAGTGTATTTTCCGGTGCCAGCTTTCCTCCGCCCCGATGGGCGACGATGGGCGGATAAGGCCACTGTTTTTTACTCATTCCAGACGTTTCCCGTGCGTTGAATCGAAGAAATGTAGCGACCCCAGGGGCAGATGCAGCCATAAGGTACTGCCTGCTTCAGGGCGCTCGCTGTGGGGCAAGCGTACCACTAAACGTGCCTCACCGATGCGGCCATGCGCCAGATTATCCGCCCCGAGCATTTCCAGGGTTTCCACCCGGAACGGAATTCCGCCCTGCGCCTGGCTGCTGATCTGAATATGTTCTGGTCGTACGCCAAGGACGACGGGACGGTTGGCCCACTTCGCTTTTCCCTCGCCAATGGCTATCCCGTGGGAGGCATCAATCGTAAAGCGCGTCCCCTCCTGGCTGATATTGCCATGGATCAGATTCATGGCCGGTGAGCCCATAAAAGACGCGACAAACTGGCTGGCGGGCCGTTCATAGACCTCTACCGGCGTGCCGATCTGCTCCAGTATGCCTTTGTTCATGACCATGACGCGCTGTGCCAGCGTCATCGCCTCGACCTGATCGTGCGTCACGTACAGGCTGGTGGTTTGCAGACGACGGTGCAGCTGCTGAAGCTCCAGGCGCATCTGGACACGCAGGCGGGCATCCAGATTAGAGAGGGGCTCATCAAACAGAAACACGGCAGGCTCACGCACGATAGCGCGGCCCATGGCCACGCGCTGGCGCTGCCCACCCGATAACTCACGCGGACGGCGCGTCAGCAGGTGATCCAGCTCCAGGCTCCGTGCGGCTTCCAGCACACGTTGACGAACATGTTCTTTACTCATGCCGCGGATTTTCAGGCCGTAAGCCATGTTCTCTTCGACGGACATATGAGGATAGAGCGCATAGTTTTGAAACACCATGGCAATGCCGCGGTCTTTTGGCTCTTCGTGAGTGACACGTTTATCGGCAATATAGATATCGCCAGAGCTCACCCGCTCCAGTCCGGCGACCATACGCAACAGCGTGGATTTGCCACAGCCCGAAGGGCCCACCATCACCATAAACTCGCCGTCGTTGATCGTGACGTTGAGCGGTTGGATGATCTGATTTTTACCGTCGTAAGACTTGGTCACCGCCTGAAGGGTTACGCCTGCCATCTTTATTTCTCGCTCTCAACCAGACCACGCACAAAGGCGCGCTGCATAACAAATACCACCACCACCGGTGGAATCAGGGTTAACAACATTGCCGCCATCACTTCGTTCCACTGGGTCGGCGAACCGCTGGTGGAGATCATGCTTTTAATGCCAGCCACGGCAGTGCCCAGGTTGGCGTTATCAATGATTAACAGCGGCCAGAGATACTGGTTCCAGCCATAGATAAAGGTGATCACGAACAGCGCCGCCAGGTTAGTTTTTGACAGCGGCAGCACGATGTCCCAGAAAAAACGCATCGCGCTGGCCCCGTCAATGCGCGCCGCTTCGATTAACTCATCCGGTAGCGACATAAAGAACTGCCGAAACAGAAAAGTGGCGGTAGCTGAGGCCATCAGGGGCAGGGTCAGCCCGCTGTAGCTGTCCAGCAGATTAAGATCGGCGATAACCTGCACCGTCGGGAAAATGCGCACCTCAACCGGCAGCATCAGGGTAATAAAGATCATCCAAAAGAACAGCGAACGCAGTGGAAAACGAAACCACACCAGCGCAAAGGCCGACAGAATCGACACCAGGATTTTGCCAATCGTAATACCCAGCGCCATGATGACGCTGTTCATCAGCATCACGCTAAAGGCCGGACCGTTGCCGTTAACCCCGCGCGTCCAGATGTTCGAAATGTTTTCCCACAGGTGCGTGCCGGGAATCAGCGTCATCGGGACGTTATACACGGCGTCGTTATCCAGCGTAGCCGCCACAAAGGCGACATAGAGCGGAAACAGAATGGTCAGGATGCCCAACACCAGCACCACATGGCTGAATATGTCCAGTCCGCGACGGTTTTCAATCATTGGTATTGCACCTTACGCTCAACAAAACGGAACTGAATGACCGTCAGGCCAATCACCAGCAGCATTAACACCACGGACTGCGCGGCTGAAGAGGAGAGATCGAGGCCGGTGAAGCCTTCCCGGTAAATTTTATAGATAAGCGTGGTCGTTGCCTGAACCGGACCACCGCCTGTCGCGGCATCAATCACCGGGAAGGTATCGAAGAAGGCATAGATCAGATTGACCACCAGCAGAAAGAAGCTTACCGGCGTGATCAACGGGAGCGAAATCGAGAAGAAGCGGCGCACCGGCCCCGCGCCATCAATGGCGGCGGCTTCAACCAGCGACTTCGGTATCGACTGTAATGCCGCAAAAAAGAACAGGAAGTTGTAGCTCATCTGTTGCCACACCGAGGCCAGCACCACCAGAAACATAGCTTGACCGCTGTTTTGGGCAAAGTTCCAGTTATAGCCCATGTGGTTAAGCAGATAGCTGAGTAAACCCAGGCCGGGGCTGAACAGAAACATCCATAATACCGCGGCAATAACCGGCGCCACGGCGTAGGGCAACAGCAGCAGCATCTGATACAGCTTGCGCAGCCGCACGACATAGTCCACCAGTGCCGCCAGGAGCAAAGACGATACCATGCCAAAAAACGCCACCATCCCGCTGAACTTGATCGTGGTCCAGAAGGTATCCAGATAGAGGCTATCGGAAAACAGCCGTTTGAAGTTATCCAGCCCGACAAAGGTGCTGGAGATACCGAAGGGATCCAGGTTTTGCAGGGAATACCACAGCGCTTCACCCGCTGGCCAGACAAAGAAAATAGCGGTGATCAGGAGCTGCGGGAGCACCAGCAAATAGGGTAACAGGCGATTGCGAAACACCGGGCGAGATGGAGACATAACGTTCTCTGACTTTGGGGAAAAAAGGCCAGCCGGAGCTGGCCTGCACACCGGATTACTTGTTCTGTTGCTCGAAACGACGCAGCAGTTCGTTACCGCGTTTCACTGCGTTATCCAGTGCCGCCTGCGGTGACTGCTTGCCGGTCCAGACGCCTTCCAGCTCTTCATCCAGAATGGTACGGATCTGAGGCATATTCCCCAGACGCATGCCTTTGGTGTAAGGCAATGGTGGCTTGTTCATCATCTGGCGAATGGCGATATCCGCGCCTGGATTTTTATCGTAGAAGCCTTCTTTCTTCGTCAGCTCATATGCCGCAGTGGTAATCGGCAGGTAGCCGGTTTTCTGATGCCATTCCGCCGCAATTTTTGGCTCGGTGAGGAATTTCATGAATTCCGCTGCACCTTTGTAGGTGTTAGCATCTTTGCCCTTCATCACCCACAGGCTGGCACCGCCGATAATCGCGTTCTGTGGCGCATTCGGGATATCCGCATCGTAAGGCATCATGCCTACGCCGTAGTTGAATTTGGCATAATGACGGATGTCGGCCAGCGAGCCGGATGAGGCCGTCGTCATACCACAATCCCCGTTGTAGAACTTGGCGGTCGATTCATCTTTACGACCAAAATAGGTGAAGTCACCTTTCTTGTTCATATCTTCCAGTAGCTGGATATGACGAACCTGTGCCGGCTTGTTGAACTCCAGCACGGCATCAGTGCCGTCGAAACCATTGTTCTTGGTCGCCACCGGCAGACCGTTCCAGGCACTGAAGTTTTCAATCTGGATCCATCCCTGCCAGCCGCTGGCATAGCCGCAGCTCATGCCTGACTTACGCAGCGCGTCGGCATCCTTTGCCAGTTCCTGCCAGGTTTTTGGCGGCTGGTCCGGATTCAGGCCCGCTTTTTTAAACGCGTCTTTGTTGTAGTACAGCACGGGCGTGGAGCTGTTGAAGGGTTGAGAGATCAGCTGGCCTTGTGCGTTGCTGTAGTAACCGGCGACCGCAGGCACAAACTGCTTCTCATCCATTGGGATGCCAGCATCTTTAAACACCTGGTACACCGGCACGATGGCTTTGGAGGCCATCATGGTTGCCGTACCCACTTCGTAAACCTGTAACAGCGCAGGGGCTTTTCCTGTGCGGACCGCAGCGATACCTGCCGCCAGACTCTGTTCGTAGTTCCCTTTATACACCGGGACGATCTTGTAGTCGGGGTGCTCCTGGTTAAAACGTTGTGCCAGTGAGTCAACTTCTTTGCCTAACTCGCCTTCCATTGAGTGCCAGAAAGGGATCTCAGTTACGGCCAGTGCATTACCACTGATCGCCAGACCGAGCAGTGCGCTCATCAGGCTACGACGAAAAGTAACAACGGACATAGAATTTTCCTGTTCAGGTAGGTACGCGCGTTATCACGCATTTTTTGCTCGCGAAGTAACATGACACGCGGAAATGACGGAAAAATAACAGTCAGATGACGGAAAAATGACGACAGAATGTCAGAAGATGACAGGGATAAGCGGGATTAATGCATGATGACGACAGGCGAGTGCAGAAGAATGCAGCTAAGGCAGCGCTGAGAAACAGCGCCCACACCTGTACGAGGAGGGGCGCTGCCGGATCCTGGCCTGGCAGGAACGTCAGGCCAGAAAGCTAGGCGCCCAGATACGCGCTGCGCACGGCCTCGTTAGAAAGCAATGCCTCACCGCTGTCCTCCAGCACCACGTGACCGTTTTCCAGTACGTAGCCCCTGTCGGCCAGTTTCAGTGCCTGGTTCGCGTTTTGCTCGACCAGGAAAATCGTCATGCCTTCGCTGCGTAACTGCTCAATCGTATCGAATATTTGCTGAATAATAATCGGCGCCAGGCCCAGAGAAGGCTCATCGAGTAACAACAGGCGCGGCTGGCTCATCAGTGCCCGACCGATAGCCAGCATCTGCTGTTCGCCACCGGACATCGTGCCTGCCCGCTGAATTTTACGCTCAGCCAGACGCGGGAACAGCTGGTAAACACGTTCGATGCGCTGCAGATACTGCTGACGACTGGCAAAAAAACCGCCCATCGCCAGATTCTCTTCCACGGTCATACGTGAAAATACGCGACGGCCTTCAGGCACGATGGCAATGGCTTCACGCATAATGCGCGCCGTTTGCCAGTCGGTAATGGCTTTGCCATCAAAAGTAATGGTGCCGCTGGTGGCGCGCGGTTCGCCGCACAGCGTACCCAGCAGCGTGGTTTTACCGGCACCGTTGGCACCAATCAGCGTGACGATCTCACCCTGATCGATATGCAGGCTTACGCCATGCAGGGCCTGAATTTTGCCGTAATGCGCACTGACGTTATCAATGGTTAACATGGCCATATTACGCCTCTCCTAAATAGGCACGGATCACGTCCGGATTGTTACGAATCTCTTCCGGCGTGCCGTTAGCCAGTGGCGTTCCCTGATTAACCACATAGATACGATCGGAAATGCCCATGACCAGTTTCATGTCGTGCTCAATCAATAAAACGGAAACCTTATGTTCGCCACGTAACTCGGCAATCAATTCATCAAGCTCGTGCGTTTCTTTGGGGTTAAGCCCGGCGGCCGGTTCATCCAGCATTAAAATCTCCGGACGCGTCACCATGCAGCGGGCGATCTCCAGGCGGCGCTGCTGACCGTAGGCCAGATTACCGGCCTGGCGGTTGGCCATGTCCAGCAACCCGACGCGTTCGAGCCAGGTGGCGGCACGATCCAGCGCCTCGCCTTCACTGCGGCGAAAGGCGGGCGTTTTAATCAGGCCGGAAAAGACCCCGCTTTTCAGATGTTGGTGCTGCGCGACCAGCAGGTTTTCTATCACCGTCATTTCGCGGAACAGGCGCACATGCTGAAAGGTACGGACAATCCCCATGCGCGCGATCTTCTGCCCGGATAAACCAGCCAGATTCTTGTCACGCAAGGTAATGCTGCCGCCTGTTGGCTTGTAGAAACCTGTCAGGCAGTTGAACACGGTGGTTTTGCCTGCTCCGTTCGGACCGATAAGCGACACGATTTCCTGTGGACGCAGTTCCAGTTTGACGTTGTTTACGGCTAACAGACCGCCGAAGCGCATCATCAGGCCTTCAACGGCTAATAAAGGCTGACTCATGCCTGCTCTCCTTGTTTACCCTGCCTGAGTTTCAGGTGTGGACGCTTCATCGGCAATAAACCCTGCGGCCGCCAGATCATCATCAGCACCATCAACCCACCGAGGACCAGCATGCTGTACTCATTGAGGTCGCGCATCAGTTCACGCGACACCACCAGCAGAATGGCGGCCAGAATCACCGCAAACTGCGATCCCATTCCGCCCAGAACCACGATGGCCAGCACAAACGCGGATTCAACGAAGGTAAAGGATTCGGGACTGACAAATCCCTGGCGGGCGGCAAACAGCGTACCGGCAAACCCCGCAAAAGCCGCACTGATAGTAAAGGCAGTCAGCTTAATACGGGTCGGGCTTAAGCCCAGCGAGCGACAGGCAATCTCATCTTCAC
The DNA here is from genome assembly GCF_000710035.2 of Pantoea ananatis LMG 2665. Lineage (GTDB taxonomy): Bacteria > Pseudomonadota > Gammaproteobacteria > Enterobacterales > Enterobacteriaceae > Pantoea > Pantoea ananatis. The sequence continues at coordinate 122,440 of NZ_JMJJ01000007.1, forward strand.
GCAGTGCTTCCCAGGCCCGTCCAAGCGGCATACGCAGCAGACGGTTAATCACAAACAGCGTCAACACCACTAACAGTAACGCCACCAGATACAGGAAAATCACCCTGTCGCTGGGATCGTACTTCATGCCAAAGACCTCGTGAAACGTGCCCCATCCCCCTTCACTGACGCGGCGGCCGAACTCCAGGCCGAAGAAAGTGGGTTTGGGAATCTGGGCAATACCGTTCGGTCCCCCTGTAATCGCGGTATTGTTAAGCAGCAGAATACGGACGATTTCGCCGAAGCCCAGCGTCACGATAGCCAGATAATCGCCGCGCAGCCGCAATACCGGGAACCCCAGCAGCAGGCCAAAGGCCGCGGCCACTAATCCGGCCAGCGGCAGGCTCTGCCAGAAACCGAAACCATAGTAATGATTGAGCAAAGCAAAGGTATAGGCACCGATGGCATAGAAGCCGCCATAGCCCAGAACCAGCAGCCCCGATAGCCCAACCACCACGTTCAGCCCCAGGCCCAGCATGATGTAGATGAGCGTCAGCGTCGCAATATCAACGCTGCCGCGCGAGACCAGAAAAGGCCAGATAACGGCAGCAGCGATCATTAACGCCATGACAAGTTTTTGCTTCGGCGTGGAACCATCAAACCCAGGCAGCACCAGACCGCCACTGCTGCGCTTCAGCTTGCCCTGAAGCAGCGGACGCAGCAGCTGGAACAGAAACACCACCGCACAACCGATAAATATCCAGTTCCAGCGCACGCTACCGGCATTGACCACCTGTAGCTTCGTACCATTCAGATCGAGGCGCATTCCCATAAAGAACGCAGCCAGAACCAGCAACATGACCGTAGAGATCAGCGCATTGACCAGACCAAGGCGTTTCATACTTTCTCTACCTCCGGACGGCCCAGAATGCCGGTCGGCATCACCAGCAGCACCACGATCAGTAAGGCAAACGACACCACATCTTTATATTCCGTGGAGAGATAAGCCGAGGTCAGGGCTTCAGCAATGCCCAGCACCAGACCGCCAATCATCGCGCCGGGAATACTGCCAATGCCGCCCAGCACCGCTGCGGTAAAGGCTTTCATGCCCGCCATGAAGCCGATAAAGGGGTTGATGGAGCCATAAAACTGGCCTAACAGCACGCCGGCCACCGCCGCCATCGCGGCACCAATCACGAAGGTCAGCGAAATGACGCGATCCGTATTAATGCCCAGCAGGCTGGCCATCTTCAGGTCTTCAGCACAGGCTCGGCAGGCGCGGCCCATGCGGGAATAGCGAATAAACAGGGTCAGCGCCAGCATGGTCAGGAACGTCACCACCCAGATCACCAGCTGCATCGTCGACAGCGTAGCCGCGAAACCATTGCTTTCTCCCAGCGTCCACTGGCCGGTAATTAAGCTCGGCAACGCAAGATCGCGCGAGCCCTGGGTGAGGCTGACGTAGTTTTGCAGGAAGATGGACATTCCGATGGCGGAGATCAGCGCAATCAGGCGCTTGGAAGAGCGAACCGGCCGGTAAGCCACGCGCTCAATGCTCCAGCCATAGGCGCTGGAAATAATCACTGCCATCACAAAGCCGGCGGCGATCATGAGCCATGAGGTATCAATGCCCATCATCATCAGGGCAGCAATCACCATAAAAGAGACATAGCTGCCGATCATATAGACCTCGCCGTGGGCGAAGTTGATCATGCCGATAATGCCGTAAACCATGGTGTAGCCAATGGCGATCAGCGCGTAGGTGCTCCCGAGGGTGACCCCGTTGAACATCTGCTGAATGAAATAGAGAAACTGCTCGGACATAATGAGGACCTACTCAGAAACCAGAAAACCCCTCTCCTGCCAGCAGGAGAGGGTTAGCAAGGCGAAAGCATTACCCCACAGGGCGCATCGCTTTGGCCTGCTTCCCCGAGCAAAGGCTGCAGGGAAGCGTCATGACCTTATTTAACCGCGGTGGATGAACCGTCTTTGTGCCATTTGAAGACACCAAACTCGAAGCCTTTCAGATCGCCTTTCTGATCCCAGCTCAGGTCACCCATCACTGTCGGCACAGGCGCGCCGGTTTTCAGGTTCTTCGCAATCGCATCTGGCTCATCGCTCTTACTGCGTTCAATACCAGTTACCAGAGACTGAATCGCCGCGTAGGTTGTCCAGACAAAGGGGCCGGTTGGATCTTTGCGGTTAGACGCGGTATTCGCTTTAATGGCTTCAACAATCGCCTTGTTCTGCGGCAGCTGGTCGTAACGTTTTGGTAAGGTTACATACAGCCCTTCAGAAGCGTCGCCTGCGATGTTAGACAGCGAGGCGTTACCCACACCTTCTGGTCCCATAAAGCCGGCTTTCAGGCCTGCCGCTTTCGCCTGGCGCAGAATCTGGCCCAGCTCCGGGTAGTAACCACCGTAGTACACGAAATCCACGTTCTCTTTCTTCAGACGCGCAACCAGCGTAGAGAAATCTTTATCGCCCGCGGTGATACCTTCGAACATCACCACGTTGCCGCCTTTGGCCTTCAGGGTTTTTTGTACGGATTCCGCGAGGCCCTGGCCGTACTGCTGTTTGTCATGCACCACAGCGATACGTTTAGGTTTGATCACATCCAGAATGTAGTTCGCCGCCGTTGGGCCCTGGTCAGAATCCAGACCGGTGGTGCGCATCACATCTGCATAGCCACGTGCCGTGAGTTCAGGTGCCGTGGCCGCGGGGGTAATCATCAGCACGCCTTCGTCGTTGTAGATATCTGAAGCGGGCTGAGTTGAGGAGGAGCACAGGTGGCCGATAACATACTTAATGCCGTCGTTGATCACCTTGTTCGCCACCGCAACCGCTTGTTTTGGGTCGCAGGCGTCGTCATATTCCACACCGACCAGTTTGTCGCCGTTCACGCCGCCTTTGGCATTAATATCTTTAATCGCCTGTGCAGCGCCGGTAAATTCCATATCACCATATTGCGCGACCGGACCAGTAGCGGCACCTACGATAGCTATTTTAATCTCTTTCGCCATTGCCGCATGGCTCATCGCCAATGCAACGCATCCTGCCAGTAACGCGCGACCTGTCATTTTCATGCGAACTACCCCATCAGTTGTGTCGTGTTTGTTGTGAGTGGTTTTATTTTCTGCCAGATAAAGTGGAAAACTGATTTAACAATAATGAGTTAGCACGCTTTTCTGGCTTTTATTAATAATAAGGCTTTATATTTCAGTCTATTAAACAGGAAGTTTATTCTGTAAAGCAACTGACATATTCATGATTCGCAGCCAAAAGCAGCATAATCCTCTGGAGCCAATGCGTGGCTTTTACTCACCAGGCCAGCGCGTTATGCTGCCTTTAAAAGCGGATAGCATGTTTATAGCTATTATCCTGGCACTCTGTCGCTGTTTTGACCTGTTTTATTGCCTAAAATGTGCCAGGGTTCCGGTAACGGGAATTGACTACACTAACGACTTTTACACGCACAGGTGTTTATTATGAAGCTCACCATTTTGCGTCTCACCTCGTTGACGCTACAGGACCGGATAGATCTGGGGAAAATCTGGCCTGAGATCGATATAGAAAAGCTGGAGACAGCGTTGAATGAAAGCCATCGTCTTTATGCGGCGCGCTTCAACGATCGTCTACTGGCTGCATTACAACTTGAAATTTCAGGTATTCACGGCAAAGTGCATCACTTGGCTGTAAGAGATGTTACCCGGCGACGTGGCGTAGGACAGTATTTGCTGGAAGAGACGATGAAGCAGAATCCATCGTTAAACGACTGGTGGATTGCCGATGACGGCAGTGACGATCAACGTATTCGGGCGGCGTTTATGCAGGCCTGTGGTTTTCGCGCCCAGGTTGACGGCTGGGTAAAATAAAAAAACAGACAATAAAAAAGGGCGACCTGAAGTCGCCCTGTCTCGTCAGGCTTCGATAGCCATTCGGAGTTTCTTCATCGCGTTCTTTTCAAGCTGTCGGACGCGCTCTGCGGAAACGCCATAACGATCGGCCAGTTCCTGCAGGGTAGTTTTGTTGTCCTCATCCAGCCAGCGGGCGCGAATGATATGCTGGCTGCGCTCGTCCAGGCCTTCCATTGCGTACGTCAGCTTGTCGGCTGCATGTGACTCCCAGTTATCCTCTTCGATACCGTCGGCAAAATCAGAGGTTTTATCCTGGAGATACAGCACCGGCGCCATGGATTTACCTTCACCGCTTTCATCATCAGCGGACATATCGAAGGTCATATCCTGAGCGGCCATGCGCGATTCCATTTCCCGCACATCTTTGCTGCTCACGCCCAGCTCGCGCGCGACCATTTCTACTTCGTCCTGATTAAACCAGCCCAGGCGCTGCTTGGTTTTACGCAGGTTAAAGAACAGCTTGCGCTGTGCTTTCGTGGTCGCCACTTTCACGATGCGCCAGTTACGCAGCACATATTCGTGAATTTCCGCTTTAATCCAGTGCACGGCAAAGGATACCAGACGGACGCCAACTTCAGGATTAAAGCGACGAACGGCTTTCATCAAGCCGATGTTACCTTCCTGAATCAGGTCAGCCTGAGGCAGGCCGTAACCTGAATAGTTACGAGCGATATGAACAACAAAGCGTAGGTGAGACAGGATCAGCGTCTTAGCCGCATCCAGATCGCCCTGGTAATGCAGCCGTTCAGCCAACGCCTTTTCCTCTTCTGCCGACAGCATCGGCCAGGTGTTGGCAGCCCGAACGTAAGATTCCAGGTTGCCCAGAGGAGCAATAGCTAAAGTTTGCATTTCTTTGGTCATTCAAACCCTCACAAAATCAGTGGAATTGCCGCATCTTTCCATAAGCGCACGTCACATTATGTCAACGTCGCAGGAAAACCAAAAGCAATCTGTGCTACTTGGAAAACAAAGTTATCCACAAGTTCAATTTTAGCAGTGAATATTTTACACACAGATGACAGCGGGGCAATATCCTCTGCACCCATTGTCGGCAGCAGAGGATGATTATAACAAAAAAATGTTGCAGAGGTTTACTGCGGCGTAAATCGGCGTAAATGTTGTACCGTAGCCAGCCAGGCCGCAACCCATCCAATAATCGCCGCGATCAGCAGCAGCAACAGTGCCTCATCCCAGGAGAACCCTTCCAGCGAGAAGGTCGTGCCAAACACCGAGGCAACATGCGCCACCACGGACTGCAAACGCAGGACCAGCACTTCGGAAAGAAGCAGCGATAACACGGCACCAGAGAAACCTAACAACGCACCGCCATACAGGAACGGACGCAGAATAAACCCGTCGGTCGCCCCGATCAACTTCTGCACGTTGATGGTATCGCGCCGGGCAAAAATGCTCAGCCTGACGCTGTTGCCAATCACCAGGAACACCGCCACGATCATTAAGATACCGATCATGGAGGCAATCTGCCCCACCAGCCCGGTCAGCGCCGCAAGACGAGCAAACCAACTGTCATCCATGCGCACTTCGTCAACGCCCTGCACTTTCGCCACCCTGTCGCGCAGAGTTTGTAGCGTGTCGGAATTCTGGAAGGTAAGTTTAGGCGTAATAATGACCACGGCCGGGAGAGGATTCTGCTCCAGCATATCCATCGCGCCGCCAAAGCCTGACCAGTTACGGAATTCGTTCAGGGCTTCTTCGCGCGTAAGGTAGTTAACGTGGTCCACGCCATCGACCTGCTTCAGCTGAGTCGTCACATTTTCGGCGGCGGCATCATCCAGCGTTTTGGAGAGATAGACCGTCAGCTGCGGCGCGGGATACCACTGAGTGGCGGCCTGGCTAACGTTTTTCCACACCATGTAACACACGCTGGGCAACGTCAGAGAGATCGCAATAACCATCACCGTCAGCAACGTCGCTAACGGCTGACGCCACATGTCAGACAACGTACCGCGCAGCGCATAGCGCCACTGCTCCTGCCAGCCGCCGCGTAACGCTTTGCTTTTCGACGGTTGCTTCGCCTTCGGCGCGGCCGCGCGTTTGTTGCGTTTATTGACCATCGTGGCCTCCGTGCAGGCGTCCTTTATTTAGCGTCATCACCCGATAATTTCGGCGACCGATTAGCCCCACATCGTGTGTCGCCATCAGGACCGTCACCCCAACGCGGTTAAACTCTTCAAACAGGCGCAGGATGTCTTCAGACAGCGCCTCATCCAGGTTACCGGTTGGTTCATCAGCCAACAGCACCGCCGGTTTATTCACCACGGCGCGTGCAATACCCACGCGCTGCTGTTCACCACCGGAAAGTTGAATAGGATAACTTTTCGCTTTGTCGAGCAGGCCCACTTTATCTAGCGCGGCTGAAACACGCCGCCGGATATCTTCCCCGCTGGCACCGGAGATGATCAGCGGAATGGCCACGTTGTCATAGACAGAACGATCCATCAGCAGGTGGTGATCCTGAAAGATCATACCAATCTGACGGCGCAGAAACGGCACCTCGCTGTTACGCAGGCGTGAAATGTCATGCCCGCTAAACCAGATTTGTCCGGCGCTGGGACGCTCAATGCCACAAATCAGCTTCAGCAAGGTACTTTTCCCTGCGCCAGAATGGCCGGTCAGAAACGCCATTTCACCGGGACGTAGATGAAAATCTACGCCCTGCAGCGCCTGACGTCCGCCGAGATATGCCTTACTGACCTCTTCAAAGCGAATCATCCTAATTAGTCCTCTCGGGCAAACAATGCCTCAATAAAATCCTCGGCCTTGAACGGCCGTAAATCTTCGATGCCTTCTCCGACACCGATATACCGGATAGGGATGCCAAACTGATCTGCCACCGAGAAAATCACACCGCCTTTGGCCGTGCCATCCAGTTTTGTCAGGGTAATACCGGTCAGACCAACCGCTTCATGGAACAGTTTGGCCTGGCTGATGGCATTTTGCCCGGTGCTGGCATCAATTGTCAGCATGACTTCATGCGGCGCCTGCTCATCCAGTTTTTTCATGACGCGCGTAATTTTCTTCAGTTCTTCCATCAGGTGCGATTTGTTTTGCAAACGGCCTGCGGTGTCGGCGATTAACACGTCAACGCCACGGGATTTCGCGGCCTGAATCGCATCGAAAATCACCGAAGCGGAATCGGCACCGGTATGCTGCGCCACCACAGAAATGTTGTTACGCTGGCCCCATACCTGAAGCTGTTCAACGGCCGCTGCACGGAAGGTGTCGCCCGCCGCCAGCATGACCGACTTGCCTTCTGCCTGATACTGACGAGCCAGCTTGCCGATGGTGGTCGTTTTACCTACGCCGTTAACACCGACCATCAAAATGACAAAAGGCGTTTTGCCTTCAACATTAAGCGGTTCTTCCACTTTCGCCAGAATGTCGGCCATTTCAGTTTTCAGCAGGCCATAAAGCGCCTCTGCATCGCGAAGCTGTTTACGGTCGGCATGTTGCGTCAGGCTGGTGATGATACGGCGCGTCGTTTCGACCCCCACATCCGCAATCAGCAGTTGCTCTTCGAGCTCTTCAAACAGCTCATCATCAATCTTTTTGCCACGGAACAGGCCGATAAAACCCGATCCCAGGTTCTGACGGGTTTTCACCAGGCTGCGTTTCAGGCGGGCAAAGAAGCCCTCTTTTGTCGGACGATCCTGCTCCTGCGTCACCAGTGGCGCGGCGGCTAAAGGAAGATCGCTGACGGTATCTGTTGGCTCCACCCGATCGGCGTTTTCTGGAACATCCTGAACGGCATCCGCGTCGGCCAGCGCCAGTGCGGCGAGTTCGTCATCGCTGAGCGGTGCTTCGTCTGCCACCGGGACAGGTTCGGACTGAAGGATTTCAGGCTCGTGCGGCGTAACCTCCACGATATCCGCATCGGCCAGCGCCAGCGCGGCGAGTTCGTCATCGCTGAGCGGTGCTTCGTCTGCCACCGGGACAGGTTCGGACTGAAGGATTTCAGGCTCGTGCGGCGTAACCTCCACGATATCCGCATCGGCCAGCGCCAGCGCGGCGAGTTCGTCATCGCTGAGCGGTGCTTCGTCTGCCACCGGGACAGGTTCGGACTGAAGGATTTCAGGCTCGTGCGGCGTAACCTCCACGATATCCGCATCGGCCAGCGCCAGCGCGGCGAGTTCGTCATCGCTGAGCGGCGCCTCATCGTCCACTGGCTCGGACGCAGGTTCTGCGGGCGTGATAACGCCATCATGCGGATCAGGCACGTTTTCAGCCGATGGGGTAATTGCTGTCAGCTTTACTTCGCTATCGGGATCCGCTGCGTGTTGCTGTTCAACGACTTTTTCAGTCGTTGCAACGGTCTCTTCCGCGTGGATCTCCGCCTGACTTATTGCCGGGGCTTCCTGTTCTGGCTGCTGGACTTCCGGTTGTGCAGTTTGTGATGCCTGCGCTTCCGTTGAGGGTTGTTTCTCTTCTTCTTTGCCAAATCCCAGCCAGGAAAAAAAGCCTCGTTTTTTCTCTTTTGCCATTGTGTAACCACACTCCTCGATGGCTTCATCCCGGTAGCACAATGTTCCCAGGGTTAAAAACAGTATTGGTGATAAACGCCAGATGAGCGTCAAACCGCAGAATTATGCATAACAGCAGCAACGCTGTAGTCTAACACTTTCCAGCCAGCTCACCACAGCACCCTTTTTTAACGTTTCTTCTCATCGTTTCGCCCGTTAAACTACGCAACAAATTATGAAGATTTGTGAGCAAGATGATAAAACCTCCCCGTAAGACTGGTGGTGCAGGCCAAATCCGCATTATTGGCGGACAGTGGCGCGGCCGCAAATTGCCGGTGCCGGACAGTGCCGGACTGCGTCCGACTACCGACAGAGTGCGTGAAACGCTGTTTAACTGGCTGGCACCCTCTATTCAGGCGGCCAACTGTCTGGACTGCTTTGCCGGCAGTGGTGCGCTGGGGCTGGAAGCCTTGTCGCGTTTCGCCGCGTCGGCAACGTTACTGGAGCTGGAGCGCCCGGTGGCGCAGCAGTTGGCCAAAAATTTACAGACGCTTCAGGCCGCCAACGGCCAGGTTGTGCAGACCAATACGCTGACATGGCTGGCGCAGAGCGGTAAGCCGTTTAATATCGTGTTTATCGACCCGCCGTTTCGTCAGGGCCTGCTGGAACAAACGCTGCAACTGCTGGAGAATAACGGCTGGCTGACTGCTGACGCACTCATCTACGTTGAAAGTGAAGTTGAACGCGGTGCTCCCCCGGTTCCAGCACACTGGGATCTATACCGCGAAAAAATTGCCGGCCAGGTGGCCTATCGCTTATATCAGCGCCAACAGGAGACACACGATGTTACTTAATTTAGGACGCCTGCTGATGCTGTGCGTATGGGGTTTTTTACTGTTTAACCTGATTCATCCTTATCCTAAGCCACTGACCTGGTTTATCAATGTGGCTCTGATATTTATGATTCTGATGCATGGTCTGCAGTTGGTCCTGCTGCGCACCACCCAAGGTAAAGATGCGCCGCCGATCGATCGTGTCACCCAGATAAAAGTCTTTTTGTTTGGCGTATTCGAACTGGTCGCGTGGCAGAAAAAAAACTTTCCACGTAAGTAAGTCGTCACGGCGGGCACCTGGCCCGCCGTCAGTGCCGGGCGGGCGTAAACTGAATAAAGCGCGAGCCCTGCAGAGTCAGTTCCCCTTGCGTGCCCTTGTCCATCAGATGGTAGTCGCTTTCACTTACCCGCATCTTAATATCGCTTTCGCCGTTCAGCGGATGAAACCAGGCCTCATAGCGCATTTCATCACCGGCGATCACTTCCCGTTCACGCGAGCGCCGACTGGAAACAGAAAACTCACGTTTGGCTTTCACTTCGACTGTCAGGGTGCGAACCGGCGAGGCATCGTTGACGGCGGCTTCACGCCGCTGTTTGATGAACTGGCGAGTCGCTAAAACGGCGATAACAGCCAGCACAATGATAAAAAGTAGCGGTGGTTTCATAATATCCCAACGTTTCTCAGGTTACAGATGGCGTACATGGCGCGCTAAAGCATACAACCAGAGTTGACCGATTGTCACATCAGGCTGGCGTAACCTAGACTGACAGGAGTATTTCAGGAACTGTCACCATTTTTGGTCAATAGGGAGAAGCAATGCTCTGGTCCTTTCTCGCGGTACTTTTCTCCGGCTGGCTGTATGTGGATGCCTCTTACCGGGGACCTCAATGGCAACGCTGGTTATTCAAGCCGGTAACCTTACTGCTGTTAGTCGGCCTCGCCTGGCAAGCCCCCACGCGCAACACGTCAGACTATCTGATTGTGGCCGGGCTGGTCGCCACACTTGTCGGCGATACGCTGACGCTGCTTCCACGTCAGCAGACGCTCTACGCGCTGGGCGCGTTTTTCCTGTCGCATCTGCTCTATACGCTGTGCTTCGCCGCCAACATGACGATGAGTTTCTACTGGCCCATTCCGCTGACCTTTTTGATCATCGGGGTTGTCGTGATTGGCATTCTGTGGAGCAAGCTGGAAACGCTACGCTGGCCGGTCTGTACGCTTATTGGCATGACGCTGGTGATGAACTGGATGGCGGCAGAGCAATATTTTTTCCGTCCCAGCGATTACAGCTTTTCGATTCTCGTCGGTTCGGCCCTGCTTCTTTTGGCCAATATTGTGTGGTTTATCAGCCATTACCGTCGCCGCTTTAGCGCGGACAGCGCCATTGTCGCAGCCTGCTATTTTGCGGGCCACTTTATGATTGTCCGCTCCCTGTGGATTTACTAAGAAAGCGTCACAATAAATCTGAAGATGGAATAAACCGTCGGGTGTAAGATAAGGCGTGGGCATGGTGCCCACGTCTTCCGGAGGTTATATGCATCAACATCATGCTTGTGGCTGCGGTAAGCCCTGCGGTACGCACCGTGCCGCAAAACCGCTTTGTGCAATCCGCCCTGTTCGTTCCGGTACGCTGTCGGTTACTGCGGCAACGCCTGAAATTTCTGACGGCAATGGCTGCGGTGGTGACTGCGCGTGCGGCAGTTCATCCAGCAGTGAAGCCAATGACGAAGGTGACCGACGACGGTCCTCAGATGCTTTTCAGTTCAGCTGGCTGGTCAGCGGCATGGACTGCCCCAGCTGTGCCCGCGCTATCGAAACGGCCGTTCGTCAGCTTCCTGACGTCACCCAGGCCCGCGTCGTATTCTCCAGTGAGAAGCTGATTGTTGACGCCCGCGCACCGGTTCAAGGCGCGATAGAAGACGCCGTCAGAAAAGCCGGATTTCAACTCTCCTCCGCCGCTGCTTCCGCTTCTTCACCCGCCCCCTGGCAAACACATATCCCCCTTTTTCTGCTCGCCGGGTTAATGCTGGCCAGCGTTGCGCTCAGCCAGGCCAATGCTGTGTGGGGCGATCGATTATTTATTCTCACCACGCTGGTTGGTCTGGCACCGGTCGCGCGTAAAGCCTGGCAACGTCTACGAACCGGCTCCGCTTTTACGATTGAAACCCTGATGACGCTGGCGTCGGCGGGCGCGCTGTTGATTGGCGCCCATGCGGAAGCAGCCATGGTGTTGCTGCTGTTCCAACTGGGTGAACGCCTGGAGGCCTATGCGGCAACCCGTGCGCGCAGTGGCGTGAGTCAGCTGATGGCGATCCGTCCCGAATCGGCCGTGCGCCTGCAAAATGGCGTTCGCAGTGAGGTTCCACTGGCGGCGCTGCAGCCAGGCGACCGTATAGAGGTTGCCGCCGGTGGTCGCCTGCCGGTTGACGGATGCCTGGTCGCGGAAAGCGCCAGCTTCGATGAAAGCGCCTTAACCGGCGAGTCTTTGCCGGTTCTTCGCATGCGGGGCGATAAGGTGCTTGCTGGCGCCACCAGCGTGGACAGGCTGGTGACGCTGGACATGGTGTCAAAACCCGGCGAGAGCGCGATTGACCGCATTTTGCAGCTGATTGAGGAAGCCGAAAGCCATCGTGCTCCGGTGGAACGCTTTATCGATAATTTCAGCCGCATTTACACGCCTGCAATCATGCTGCTGGCGCTGCTGGTCATGGTCATACCGCCGCTGCTCGGCGCGGGTCCATGGCTACCGTGGATCTACAAAGGGCTGACGTTACTTCTCATCGGTTGCCCCTGTGCACTGGTGATCTCGACGCCAGCGGCCATTACGTCTGGCCTTGCGACCGCGGCGCGGCGCGGCGCTTTAATCAAGGGCGGTGCAGCCCTGGAACGCCTGAGTACGGTGCAGACGATTGCGTTCGATAAAACCGGGACGCTCACGGAAGGCAAACCGCAGTTAACCCGCATTTTGTCATTCGGCGATCTCAGTGAAGACGAGATTCTGCTGCTGGGCGCCGCCGTTGAACGGGGCTCCACGCATCCGCTGGCTACGGCAATTGTGGCTGCGGCCCAGGCGAAATCCCTGACAATTCCGGCAGCCGCACATCAACAGGCCATCGCCGGCAGCGGCATCAGGGCCGAGGTTGCAGGCCAGCGCATTGAACTGCTGGCACCGGCTTACGTCAACGCGCTGAACGCCCGGCAACTGGACATGATTAGCGAGCAGGAAGCCCAGGGCGAAACCCTGGTGATTGTGCTGCGTAATGGCGATGCGCTGGGTGCACTCGCGTTGCGCGATCGGCTGCGCAGTGAAACGCCTGCCGCGTTGCAGGCGTTAAATGCGCTCGGCATCAACAGCATTATGCTCACAGGGGATAACCCGCGAGCGGCGGCTGTGGTGGCGCAACAACTGGATATCGCGTGGCACGCAGGCTTATTACCCGCCGACAAGGTTGAGCGGGTTCGCCAGCTCAGTCAGCATCAGGTTATGGCAATGGTGGGCGACGGCATCAATGATGCGCCAGCCATGAAGGCGGCCACGCTGGGCATCGCCATGGGCAGCGGCACCGATGTCGCGCTGGAAGCAGCCGATGCGGCCCTGACGCGCAATCAGCTCAGCCATCTGGCTCCGATGATCGGTCTGGCGCGTCGCACCCGGGCAATTATTCGTCAGAATATCGGCATTGCGTTAGGGCTTAAGGCGCTGTTTCTGGTTACCACGCTTCTCGGACTGACCGGATTGTGGCTGGCGGTGCTGGCTGATTCTGGCGCCACCGCGCTGGTCACGGCGAACGCGTTGCGGCTGCTGCGCACGCGGGATTAACAACCTGACGGCGGCAGGTGCCGCCGTTATTCGCCCATCCCTTTCCTGATCAAAAACTGATAAGGCAGCGTGTCGGTTTGCGCGACCAACAGGCGATGCTCCATAAAGCGGCAAAAACCGGGAATATCCCGCGTGGTCGCCGGATCGTCAGCCACGATCAGTAGCGTTTCACCGTCCTGCATCCCGCGCACGGTTTTGCGAACCATCATGACCGGTTCGGGACAGCGCAGGCCTAATGCATCCAGTTGATGGTCGGCGGAAGAAAATGCATCACTCATCACGATCTCAATTCAGGTTGGCGGGCGCTTATTCTAGCGCGTCAGCCCTTTGACGCAAGGCGATAACGATTGCGTTAAAATTAGCCATTGCATTAATAGCACACCAGGGTAAGATGCGGCCGTTTTTTGTTCATGAAACCGTAGTGCGCGGACCGTTCTGCGCCCTGCAATGGGTTCCCTCACCCCACGATTAAAAAGGCTAACTATGCTCGCATTTACTCCGCGTCAGCGCACTTATGCGCTTTTCTGGCTGTCCCTGTTTCACCTGCTGGTGATTACCTCCAGTAATTATCTGGTGCAGTTGCCCGTCTCCCTTTTTGGTTTCCATACCACCTGGGGCGCCTTTAGTTTCCCGTTTATCTTCCTGGCGACCGATCTGACCGTCCGCATTTTTGGCGCGCCGCTTGCACGGCGGATTATTCTGGCGGTCATGGTGCCGGCGTTATTTATCTCCTATACCATTTCCAGCCTGTTTTATCAGGGCGAGTGGCAAGGCTGGCAGGCATTGCAGCAGGTGAACCTGTTTGTCGCCCGTATCGCCTGCGCCAGCTTTATGGCTTACGCGCTGGGCCAGATTCTGGATGTGCATGTCTTTAACCGCCTGCGTCGCCTGCCGCAGTGGTGGATAGCGCCCGGCTGTGCCATGTTTTTAGGCAATATCAGCGACACGCTGGCGTTCTTTTTTATCGCCTTCTATAAAAGCTCCGATGCGTTTATGGCGCAGCACTGGGTGGAAATCGCCCTGGTCGATTACAGTTTCAAGGTGCTGATCTGCATGGTGTTCTTCCTGCCTGCCTATGGTGTGTTGCTCAATGCGGCGTTGAAACGTCTGGCCGAACGCCAGGCTCAACCACAGATACATTTCGGCTAACCGGCAATACAGCCTTTCCTGACAATCCGCTAAAATCTTCTGACAATACTCAGGTTGCGTTTGCAGCCTGATTCCTGTTGTATAAACGCCTGAGTGGAAATTTAAAAAGGGATTCTGATGCGTAATTTAGTGAAATATGCGGGAATTGGTTTGCTGGTCCTCGGCCTTGCCGCCTGTGACCAAAAGAAAGATGACGCGGCAAACGACAACGGCGCATCTGCCAGTCAGTCGGCACAAACCGTGACGCTGATGGATGGCAAGTTAAGCTTCGCCTTACCGCCGGGCATGTCCGATAAGAGCGGCAAGCTGGGCTCACAAAGCACCAATATGCACGTGTATGCTGATGAAAGCGGCGCGCGGGCGATTATCGTCATTGCAGGTGATCCCACTAACGAAGGGCTGGATGTTTTATCACAGCGCATGGAACAACAGCAGCGTAACCGCGATCCGCAGCTACAGGTTGTCTCTAACAAAGCGGTCACCTTGGGCGGCGAACCTGCACAACAGCTGGACACCGTGATCTCAGCCAATAACCAGACCTCCTGGTCTTCCGTCGTGTTGGCGAAGGTGGATGGTAAGCTGATGACCATGCAGATCACGCTGCCGGGCCAGAACCAGCAGCAGGCGCAAAGCGATGCTGAAACGGTAGTGAAGAGCATTAAACTGAAATAACCGCAACAGGCCCTTACCTGATATGGGTGTTATTTCAGGTTCCCGCCCTGAAAACAGCGAGCCGCGTGGAAAAGCACGTTTCCACACGGCTCGATTCTGGTTCTTTTCACGCCTGCTCGCGTGCCGTGCGCCAGTAATCAATCAAACGCAGATAGTTATCTTTTACAGCCGTTACCAGCGCCGCGTCGTCAATTTCACCCTGCAACCACTGACTTGAAGGCTGGGCAAAAATCGTCCGTCCCACCGCGAAGCCTTTCACCCATGGCGCAGCCGCAGCCGCAGCGAAACCGAGTTTCAGCGTCTCCTCTGGCGCATCCAGCCCGAGCAACAGGATACCGCGACAGTGAGGATCCTGCGCCTCAATCAGGGTGCCAATGGCCTGCCAGCTCGCTGTTGACAGGGGCGGTAATTTCCACCAGTCCGGCTTGATTCCCAACGCATAAAAGTGGCTCAGAACCGCCAGATAACAGGCTTCGTTACGGTCTGGCTGCCCCTCTGGCAGAATCACTTCCAACAGCAGTTCATGCCCGCTTTTGTTACAGCCTTTCCAGACATCCAGCAACACGGCATCCTGCTCTTCACGCAGTTCGGCGCTGTCATGCGGGTGATAAAACACCAGACATTTTACCACGTGCTCCATTGGCCAGCTGGCAAGCTGTGTGCCGATATTGCCGTGTTCAAGGCGTAACGGTCGGGATCCCGGTAACTCTATCGGCCGCCCGATCCATCTGTTCTTGCCGGTAATGGCGTTAAGCGTCCGTTGCCCGAAGGTGGTATCGGCCAGAATGCCGCTTTTGCTTTCAATGCCTGCCTGCTGTACCGCCTGCTCTGCGGCCTGGAGCAGCAGGAGCTTGAGTTGAGGAATGTGGCTGACGTCAGCCCCCGCAGCCTTGGCCATATCGACCAGTTGCTTACGATGGTCAAAGGCAAAGATATTGAGTTCCGGCCAGGCACGCTGCCGGGTGGTCACGCGGTGCAGGTGCGTTAATCGACTGTCCAGATCCGGACGCTTGACGGCGTTTTCGCGGCTCAGAAAATCGTCCAGTTCTTCTCGGGTCGGCATCGCCGGCGCGCAACCATGGCGTGAAACCACCAACGCACCGCAGGCATTGGCATAACGGCAGGCCTGCTCCCAGCCTTCATCATTTAACCAGCCACGCAGCAGGCCCGACATAAACGCGTCACCTGCGCCCAGCACGTTTAACACCTCGACGCGCACGCCGCTGTGCAGCGTTACCTGCTCCCAGTTTTCCGGAATCTCATGTTCAAAGACAACGCATCCCATTGCACCCCGCTTACAGACCAGCGTAGCCTTACTGACCTCACGGACATTTCTCAGCGCCGTCAGCGTATCGGTGCTGCCGCCCGCGATATGGAATTCTTCTTCGGTGCCTACGATAAGATCGAAATAGTGGACGACCTGCTGCAGTTGCGCCGTTACCTCTGACGATGCAATGAAACGTGTTTCACCGTCACCCAGCGAGGTTAATCCCCACAATACTGGCCGGTAGTCGATATCCAGCGCCGTTCGCAGGCCGTTTTTGCGGGCGAGCTCCAGCGCCTTTAGCACAGCCGCCCGGGTCTGGGGATGTGACAAGTGCGTGCCGGTGACCGCTACCGAGCGGGAGGAGGCGATAAAGGACTCCTCGATATCCTCTGGCACCAGCCCCATATCGGCGCAGTTATCACGATAAAAAATGAGTGGGAACGTTTCGTCGTCTTTGATGCCGAGAATCACCAAGGCAGTAAGGCGTTTTTTATCCGTTATCAGCGCATCGGTATTACACCCAACCCTTTGCAGGCTTTCACGTAAAAAACGGCCGTTATGCTCATCGCCCACGCGCGCCAGCATGGCTGAACGCAACCCCTGAATAGCGGTGCCATAAGCGACGTTACCCGATGAACCGCCAAGATATTTGGCAAAGGACGTGGTGTCCTCCAGTCGCGCGCCAATTTGCTGACCATAGAAGTCTACGGCGATGCGTCCAATACAAATCACATCAAGACGCTTCTGTTGTGTACTCATACTTCTGGTTTCCTTCTGTGATGAGCAGACACTGTGGACAAGTTGGATATCGGGGTCTGAAGGTGTCTGATTAGCGATAAACACAGTATGAGGAACAAATATTCCAAACTCAATTCAAAATGAAACTTACAATGCAATTATGTGAACCAGTTAAAAATCTGTCGCTCCCCGGTACTTTATCGCCATGCCCTGCGCACCGCGTACCACAAGGCGGCAGACTCACCGCCCGTCTTTTAGGGCTGACCTGACAATGAAATGAAATATCTTAAAAAACGGCAACTCTCACCAATCATTCCAGTTCCCCCCTTTCCTGCGTATTACGTGGGATCGGCAGGAATGTAAATTTGATCCCCCTCGCAAAATGAAATATTTCTTCTGTAATTGTATTTTATGAAAAATGCATTTGTTTATAATCCTCTGACATTTCAGTTATCCCGGTAGCTCTCTCCGTTACGTCACGCCGTTTATACGCGGGGCCGGACGCCGCTACAGCCAGCACGTTGAGGAAAGTTTATGGCCACCATCAAACTGACTACCGCACAGGCATTAGTTAAATTTCTTGATAATCAATACATTGACGTAGACGGGCATGAGACGAAGTTTGTCCATGGCATTTTTGCCATTTTTGGCCATGGCAATGTACTGGGTCTGGGCCAGGCACTGGAACAGGACAGTGGGGATCTGGTGGTATACCAGGGACGCAATGAGCAGGGAATGGCGCACGCTGCAACCGGCTTTGCCAAACAATCCCTGCGGCGTCAGATCATCGCCTGCACCTCTTCTGTTGGCCCGGGTGCGGCCAACATGTTAACGGCGGCGGCAACGGCGACGGCGAACCGAATTCCCCTGCTGCTGCTGCCCGGTGACGTTTTTGCCACCCGACAACCTGACCCGGTGTTGCAACAGATTGAGCAATCCTGGGATCTGAGCATCAGCACCAATGATGCCTTCAGAGCGGTCAGTAAATACTGGGATCGCATCAGCCGCCCTGAACAGTTAATGAGCGCCTGTGTTAATGCGATGCGCGTGCTCACCGACCCCGCTGAAACCGGGGCCGTCACGCTCTCTTTACCGCAAGATGTGCAAGGCGAAGCCTGGGATTACCCCGACTATTTCTTCCAGAAACGCGTGCACCGACTGGACCGTCGTCAGCCCACCGTGGCCCAACTTGAAGATGCGCTGAAGCTTATTATCCGCAAACGTAAGCCGCTGATTATCTGCGGCGGTGGCGTCAAATATTCGGGGGCGGGCGAGGCGCTGCAGGCGTTCGCTGAACGGTATCAGATTCCGTTCGCTGAAACGCAGGCCGGAAAAGGGACGCTGCTGTCCGATCATCCGCTCAACGTTGGCGGCGTAGGTGAAACCGGCTGTCTGGCGGCAAACCTGCTGGCAAAAGACGCCGATCTGGTGATTGGGATTGGCACACGCTATACCGATTTTACCACCTCATCGAAATGGATTTTCCGGCATCCCGAGGTGAGCTTTCTTAACATCAACGTCAGCAATTTTGACAGCTACAAACTGGATGGCGTGCAGCTGCTTGCCGATGCGCGTGAAGCCCTGCTGGCGCTCAGTCATGGGCTGGTTTCGCAGCACTACGGCAACGACTGGGGCACGCAGGTTGCCGAGGCGCGGCAACAGTTAGAAGAAGAAACACAGCGCGTGTATCACGTTACACATAACGACGCTGAATTTGTGCCCGAGATTGCCGACCACCTGGATCGGGACGCCGTCTACGCCGAATTCAATCGCTTGACGCAGTCTCTGCTGACCCAGAGCAGTGTCTTGGGTACCCTCAACCAACATTTGCCTGCCGATGCCGTCATCGTCGGTGCTGCAGGCAGCCTGCCCGGCGACCTGCAACGCGTCTGGCGCACGCGCGGCTATAACGGCTATCACCTCGAATACGGCTATTCCTGTATGGGATATGAAGTGAATGCGGCGTTAGGCGTTAAGCTTGCGGAGCCCCAGCGGGAAGTCTATGCCCTGGTCGGCGACGGCTCTTTTATGATGCTGCATTCCGAGCTGGTGACCTCCATTCAGGAGGGTGCCAAAATCAACGTGGTGCTGCTGGATAACATGAGCAATGGCTGCATTAACAACCTGCAAATGGAGCACGGTATGGACAGCTTCATTACCGAGTTTCGCTTCCGCAATACTGACAGCGGTAAGCTAAACGGCAGCCTGGTGCCGGTAGACTTTGCCGCAATTGCTGCCGGTTATGGGTGCAAGACCTATCGCGTCAGCACGCTGGAACAGCTTAAGGCTGCGCTGGACGATGCGAAAACACAGCAGGTTTCTACGCTGATAGATATTAAAGTACTGCCCAAGACCATGATTCATAAATATTTCAGCTGGTGGCACGTTGGCGTTGCACAAACTGCTCAATCGGCGCGCACGCAGGATGTGGCGGACAAACTGAATGCGCATCTGGCACAGGCCCGCAAATACTGATTTCCGGGCCGTCTGACGGCCCTTGTTTCTTCTCTTCGATTTAACCCTACAGGTGTAATTATGACATTGAAACTTGGTGTGATTGGAACAGGCGCGATTGGTCAGGAACACATTCGCCGCTGCAACAATGTCTTACAAGGGGCAAGAGTGGTCGCGGTATCCGATATCAACGTTGAAGGCGCTCAGGCTGCACTGCAACGGCTGAATAGTGATGCGCAAGTCTGCAAGGATGGCTATGAGGTGATTCAGTCACCTGATGTGGATGCGGTGCTGGTGACCTCATGGGATCCGACGCATGAAGAGTTTACCCTGGCGGCCATCGCGGCGGGTAAGCCGGTGTTCTGTGAAAAACCGCTGGCCATGAGCGCAGAGGGTTGCCGTCGGGTAGTCGAAGCAGAAATTCAACACGGTAAGCGACTGGTTCAGGTGGGTTTTATGCGGCCTTACGATGCCGGCTACCGGGCGCTGAAAAAAGTGATTACCGACGGTGAAATCGGCGAGCCGCTCATGCTGCATTGCGCGCATCGCAATCCGACGGTGCCCGAAAATTACAATACGGAAATGGCGATCACCAATACGTTAATTCATGAACTTGACGTACTGCGCTGGCTGACGAGTGACGACTACAAAAGCGTGCAGGTGGTTTTCCCGCGCGTCAGTTCCAAAGCGCGTCCGCATCTGAAAGATCCGCAAATCGTCCTGTTTGAAACGCAAAAAGGCGTGCGCATCGATGTAGAAATTTTTGTTAACTGTACCTACGGCTACGACATTCAGTGTGAGGTAGTGGGTGAAGAAGGCATCGCCAGACTGCCGGAGCCTTCGTCAGTGCAGCTGCGCAAACAGGCCAAACTTTCCAACACCATTTTAGTCGACTGGAAAGACCGCTTTATCGAGGCTTACGACGTCGAACTGCAGGCGTTTATCAACGACGTGAAAGCCGGGCAGTTAACCGGTCCGTCTGCCTGGGATGGTTTTGCCGCCTCCGTCGCCGCTGACGCCTGTATCAAGGCGCAGAAAAGCGGTGCCATTGAACCGATTGAAATGCCCGCTCGTCCGGCATTCTATAACTAAATCTCTCGCCTTTGGCAGGTAAACAATGAACAACGATAACGTAAAGCTGGCGATAGCGCCCATTGGCTGGACAAATGATGATATGCCCGAGCTGGGCAGCGAGAATACTTTTCAGCAAACCGTCAGCGAGATGGCACTGGCGGGCTTCTCAGGAAGTGAAGTGGGTAGCAAATACCCACGCGATCCTGCCATTCTCAAGCCAATGCTCGATATTCGCGGCATTCAGATCTGCAACGCCTGGTTCAGCACATTTTTTGCGCAGGGTGACAAAGACGAGACCCTTGAGGGTTTTACGGCGCACATGAATTTTCTCTATGAAATGGGTGCCCGGGTGATCGGCTGTTCAGAGCAGAGTAAAAGTATTCAGGGCACAGCACGGGCAGTGTTCGATCACAAACCGGTGTTTAACGATGACGAGTGGCAGAGAACGGCGGAAGGCTACAATACGCTTGCCGACCTTGCCGCCGCGAAAGGGATGCGCGTTTGCCTGCACCACCATATGGGCACCGGCATTCAGACGCCCGCGGAAATCGACCGTTTCATGGCGCTCACGCATGACAATGTCGGTTTACTCTATGATACCGGCCACATCTATTATTCTGAAGGCTCACAGGACGTGATGCTGGCAGTGCTGAAAACCCATCTGCCGCGCATTTTCCACGTTCATCTGAAAGACGTGCGGGATGAGATTGTCGCAGAAGTGCGTGACCAGCACCTGTCGTTTCTGGACGGTGTGAAAAAGGGCACCTTCACCGTTCCAGGCGACGGCGTGATTGATTTTAAACCGGTTTTCAAAATTCTTGATGACTACGGCTATCAAGGCTGGATGGTGGTTGAGGCTGAACAGGATCCTGCGTTGGCCAATCCGTTCGAGTACGCGGTAAAGGCAAGAAAATATATTCGGGAGAATACCGGACTGTAAGACTATCATCCGCCCTGAAGAGAATGATCAGGTCTTGTGTAAGGCTGTGCCCTCATCGGATGCAGCCTGTTATAGTGGCCAGCTCGCCCGCGCGTCGCCCCTGTCGCGGTGAATCTGTGAGTCATTTCATAAACCAATGAAATAAAAGCTGCATACATAACAAAAAAATGAAATTTTCCAACCATCTGATATCATAGCGTTCATTATCCAGCCACGTTTTCCGCAAATGAGCAGATGTCATGAGTAATAATCCCTCCCAACTTTCACTGCTGCAGGACGAGATTCGCCGTCGCTACGAAACGCTGAGCAAGCGTCTGAAGCAGGTGGCTCGTTATATCCTTGATAACAGTAACAGTATTGCTTTTGACACCGTGGCCTCTATTGCGCAGCAGGCTGACGTTCCGCCATCTACGCTGATTCGCTTTGCTAATGCATTTGGCTTCAGCGGTTTCAATGAAATGAAACAGGTTTTTCGTCAGCATCTGATGGAAGAGACCGTCAACTATACAGAACGAGCGCGGCTGTTTCGTCAGACAGCAGCGGACGATGCTGCGAATTCGCCCGAAAGTCCGGCTGAAATTCTCAATGTTTTCACCATGGTCAACAGTCAGGCCCTGCAGCAGCTGGCTATGCAGGTGAGCCCGGACCAGTTAGACAAAACCGTGCAGCTTCTGAACGAAGCCGAAAATGTCTACGTAATCGGCCTTCGGCGGTCGTTTAGCGTTGCCTCTTATTTAGTGTATGCCCTGCGCCATCTGGAACGCCGTGCCTTCCTGATTGACGGGCTGGGCGGCATGTTTACAGAACAGCTTAATCTGGTCACGCCCAAAGATGTGGTGATTGCCATCAGCTGTTCACCCTATGCAAGGGAGGCGGTAGAAGTGGTCGAGTTGGGGGCCAAACGCGGTGCCAGCTTAATCGCGATCACTGACAGCCAGGTCAGCCCACTTGCCGCCTTCAGTGACGTCTGTTTCGTTGTACGCGAAGCCCAGGTTGACGGTTTTCGCTCTCAGGTTGCCTCGCTGTGCCTGGCACAAACGCTGGCCGTATCCCTGGCGCTGGCGAATGCGCAGTCCGGTCAGCTCTCCTGACATGCCGCCAGCTGCGGCGGCTCTGCTTACAGGTCATACCTGAACCATGATACACGCGCCCTCAATAAAGCCGGGAGCATAACGCCCCCGCGCGTCCCGGCAAGAAACGCCCTCTGCAGCAACAAAAACGCAGTCCTCAGGCTCAATGCTGGTCACTTAGGTGACCAGCTTTTTTTTATCGGCATATTTCCGTGATCTTATTCGCAGCTCCCGCGGAAAGTTTCGTTCTCTTCGCCCCGGCAGTATCAGCCATCTCGCCTTTTTATACGGCGTTCTCAGTTCGCCCGGAACCGTGCCCGGGGTAACTCATCAGGAGCCGCGATATCTCACTGATGGCTCTGCTGAGGCTCAGCGGGAATAAGATCAGAGAGCGAACGGGCGCGTTCGGGAGAAGTGGAATGAATGATGCCCAGAGCCTGTGAGAGTTCCATAAAAAAGGGTTCATGATGAACATGAACCCCTTTGATCCCTTCCACTGGATCGGTCAACCGGGCCTTAAATGACCCGCATTAGCCCTCAGGCTGCCGTTTTGCTTTCAGCCGTGATTAACGTGACGGATAGCGATCGCTGTTGATCCAGGCATGATCCTGTTCCCAGCTGAATTTCCACAGGCGAACCGGCCCTGCCATAACGTTAAGGTAGTAATTGTTATAGCCAGCCAGGGTTGCTACAGGATGGTAACCGCGCGGTACGGTGACGACATCCCGGTTATAAACAGCCATGCACTCATCCAGAGAACGATCGTCCGTATAAACGCGCTGCATCGCGAAGCCCTGTTCGGGTTCAAAACGGTGGTAATAGGTTTCTTCCAGATAGGTTTCGTTCTCGCTGTTTTCCTGGTCGTGCTTGTGACTCGGATACGAACTGGTATTGCCCTCATCGGTAAACACTTCCACCACCAGCAAGCTATTTGCCGGTTCACTGTCCGGCAGAATGTTGTGCACAAGTCGCTGGTTGTGGCCTTTGCCGCGCCGCTCAACGCCGACATCTTCTGGCGCAATCAGTCGGGCGGGCAGGTTGTCGCCCTGCCCCGGTGCCTTGCAGACCGCCAGCTCAAGATCGCTGTCCGCTCTTACCGTCACTGCATCATCATGAGGGACATACACGGAATAAGGCGGCGTACGTTCAAACGGCGACATTCGCTTACCTAACCCCGGAAAGTTTGCATGACGCGTGCTAATCGAGGCCAGGCCTGCCACCAGCACCAGGCAAAGCTCGCTGTCACCGCTGGTCATGTCGAGCGTCTGTCCTTGTTTTAACAGGAAAGACTCGAAACCCACATAGCGCCAGCCCGCACTGTCTGGCGTTACCTGCTGTATGCGCCCCTGCTCATCGGGTTGTTTTACCTTTGAGAGTAATGACATCCGCCGTCTCCTAATCCATCGCCCTTTATCGTCAATACGCTGTCACTCAGCGCCCACTCAACCCAACGTCGGCATACTGAATTCAGAAACCGTTTGCTGGCCGCTCGGCCAACGGACGGTCGCTGTTTTCATGCGCGTATAAAAACGTACGCCGTCCGGACCGTGGACATTCAGTGCGCCAAACACCGAGCGCTTCCAGCCACCAAAACTGTGGAATGCCATTGGCACCGGCACGGGCACGTTGACGCCGACCATTCCGGCTTCGACGTTTTGGACAAATTCACGCGCCGTGTGACCATTACTGGTAAAAATGGCGCTGCCGTTGCCGAATTCGTGACTGTTAACCAGTTTCAGCGCACTGTCGTAATCCGGCGCGCGCATGATGCTCAGCACCGGGCCAAAGATTTCTTCACGCCAGATCACCATCTCTGGGGTTACGTGATCGAATAACGTTCCACCGACATAGTAGCCGTCCTCATAACCTGCAACCTTCTGGTGACGACCATCCACAACCAGCGTTGCCCCTTCCTGCTCGCCGATGTCGATATAACCCAGCACTTTCTTCTGATGGGCGGCCGAAACGACAGGCCCCATTTCATTCTCGTCACTGCCCTTACTCATGCCCGGCCCGACGCGTAATGCTTTAATCAGCGGCGTCAGGCGCGAAATCAGTTTATCGGCGGTGTCATCGCCTACTGCGACCACGACAGGCAACGCCATGCAGCGTTCACCCGCCGAGCCAAATGCGCCCCCCATGATGGCATTGACCGTGGCGTCCAGGTCAGCATCAGGCATGACGATAGCGTGGTTTTTGGCCGCGCCAAATGCCTGCACGCGTTTGCCGTGCGCGCTGGCCGTTTTGTAAATGTGCTCAGCCACACCCGACGAACCCACAAAGCTAACGGCCGCGATACGGGGATCTTTGTAAAGCTGTTCTGCATTCTCATTCGAACTGTGTACCACGTTGAAAACGCCATCCGGCAGGCCCGCTTCTTTCAGTAACTCCGCCATGCGCACGGCGGCAGACGGATCCAGCGCCGGGGGTTTAAGTACAAAGGTGTTGCCGCAGGCCAGGGCAATAGGGAACATCCACAGTGGCACCATGGCGGGGAAATTGAAGGGGGTAATCCCTGCAACCACGCCGACCGGCTGCATGAGCGAGTAGCTGTCTACGCCGCCGCCCACGTTAGGCGAGTTCTCCCCCTTAAGCAGGTGAGGAATGCCGCAGGCGAACTCAATCACCTCAATCCCGCGCGTCAGTTCACCCAACGCATCAGACCAGACTTTGCCGTGCTCGGACACGATCAGCGCCGCCAGCTCATCACGATGTTGTTCCATTAAGGCTTTAAAGTTGAACATCACGCGTGCGCGGCGCAGCGGGGCGGTTTTGGACCAGGCAGGAAAGGCTGCATGCGCCACGTCGATTGCCTGGGCCACTTCGTCTGCGCTGCATTGGGTAAGTTCACGGATCACCTTGCCGGTTGCCGGATCGAACACAGGAATGGTTTCGTTGCTGGCACTGAACGTGGTTTTACCGCCAATAAAATTTCCTACGATAGTCATGATGTTGCCTCTTTGGTATGTACGGTTCCAGCAGGCAAAGCACAAGAAGTGGCATGCTGGCTGGGCAGGAAAAGCCAAAAGCATGCTGAGAAGCTATTACAATGGAATAAATTTTTCAAATAAATATTTTTGAAAAATTACTTTTTAGCGGGGCAGATCGCATTTTTGCATGTCGCTCTGAACGGCTCGCCAGCAATGGCTTTACATGACTTGTCTGGGGGGAAGTTAGTGCCTGTATGCTGTGACGACAAGCGCCAGCGTGAAGCCTGCACTGATGCGGTCGTCCCTTCCCGGTCAGGCGTCAAAATAAGCAGGGAGAGACAAAACACCGCCTTCCTTTTAAGTTTCATTAAATCGCATAGTGAAATGAACATTTCTTTTTGCGCGCCTCTTGCCCTCAGCCTGCCTTTGACAAGGTTAACTCTGCTGGCGCAACGCCCTTAACCCAAACTGGTGCACGACAGTGGTGCAAAATCCCTCAACCACGGCCATTTTCTGAACCAATAATTTCCTGATTGCAAATCAGGAATCATGTGTTTCACAGCTTACCGCCTTTCCTGCATCGCAGGGTAACGGTCTATCTTTTTGATTATTAGCACTATTTATGAGATTCCTCGACACAACGCAAAACCTGGCCTGCTTTATGCAATATCGTCGGACCTCCCTGCACCCGAAAGAGATAATCATGTCTGACCCAAAAAACAGCGGCTTACTGTACGGACTGGACCAGCGAATCCCACCACTTCAGGCTTTCTTCAGCGCTTCACAGCATGTGCTGGCGGGCCTGGTTGGCATTATTACGCCCCCGTTGCTGATCGGCACGGCGCTGGGTCTGGATGCGTGGCTGCCTTATTTGATCAGCATGTCGCTCCTTGCCTCCGGCATCGGGACGTTTCTGCAGTCAAACCGGGTATGGGGCATAGGTGCCGGCATGATATGCATGCAGGGCACCAGTTTTGCCTTTCTTGGTGTGGCCATCTCCGGCGGCCTGTGGGTCAAAGCACAGGGCGGCAGTCCAGAAGACATCATGGCGATGCTGTTTGGCGTCAACTTTGTCGCGGCGCTGGTGCCGGTCATCGTCAGCCGCTTCATCGATACCTTAAAGCGGGTCTTTACGCCGGTGGTGACGGGGAGCGTGATTGCGCTGATTGGTATCAGCCTGATCAAAGTCAGTGTGATTAACTGGTGCGGCGGTGAGAAAGCCCAGGATTTTGCCAGCCTCAGTAACCTGGCGCTGGGTGCGTTAACGCTTGGCGTCATCGTTGTGCTGAGCTGCTCCGGTAACCGCTGGCTACGCCTTTCATCGGTCGTGGCCGGCATCGCAGCAGGCTGTATTGCCGCTGCCCTGAGTGGCAAATTTCAGGTTCACGATCTGGGCGAGAGCGTCTTTCGTTTACCCTCTCTGTTTCCGTTTGGCTTTCACTTCAACAGTACGCTTTTCATTCCGGTGGTGCTGGTCTCTCTGGTCTGCATCATCGAGGCGGTGGGCGATCTTACTGCTAACAGCCTGATTTCCGGTAAATCTATTACCGACAAGACCTTTAGCGCCCGTCTCAAGGGCGGCATTCTGGCAGACGGACTGAGCTGCATGATTGCGGCGATGCTGAGCGCCTTTCCCAACACCACCTTTGCGCAAAATAACGGCGTGATCCAGATGACGGGCGTGGCGAGTCGTTTTGTCGGCCGTTACGTCGGCGTCATTCTTATCCTGCTGGGGCTGTTTCCGCCTTTCAGCGAAGCGCTGCGTCAGATTCCCACACCGGTGCTGGGGGGAGCCACAATGGTGATGTTCGGCTGCGTCGTCACGGCGGGGATTCGCATCCTAAGTCAGGCTCCGCTAACGCGCAGGGAAATACTGATTGTCGGTCTGGCGTTTAGTTTCGGGCTGGGAATCGAATCCGTTCCCGCTTCGCTTTCCCATCTGCCGCCCATGTTTGAGAATCTGTTTGGCTCCGCGGCCACCACCGGCGGCCTGGTCGCCATTGTCCTGAATCTTCTCATTCCTGGCGCAGACAAGCCGGCACGTGAAGAAGTAGAAGAGGGCGAATCCGCACAGTCATTATAATCCTGCCACATTCACCCGCGACGCAGTCGTTGCGGGTGACCGCCTGTGCGCTCATGCCCCCTGCCCTTGATGTCTCCGACAGCTTTCTCACTGGATCCGCCCCAGAATCCTTTAACACCCAGACGGCAACACAGCAGGAAATCCGGCTTATTCCGCCATTTATCGGGTAAAAAACTCGCCTGATTTACCGTTTCCCTTAACAAATCAGACCGTTACTTTTCCTTCAACTACACTTTCATCAGTTATTTATGCGTAGAGATACAGAATGAACGCGTTACAGCAGGAAAAAATTGGACAAAATATCTTAATCAAACTCGCGATGCTGGTGATTATCCTTGCCGGGATAAGAGCGGCCTCCGACATTCTGGTCCCGTTACTTCTGGCGGCCTTTTTTGCCATCGTACTGAATCCGTTAGTCACGATACTGATGCGGCGCGGGCTGCGGCGGGGGTTGGCGATTACCCTGGTGATTACGGTGATTTTTATCGTGATTCTGCTGCTGGGAGCCATACTGGCAAGCTCGATGAGTGAGTTTTCCGACCTCTATCCTCAACTGCGCACCATTATGGAAAAGAAAATGGCGGTGGTTCAGCATCTGGCAGCCAGCATCCATCTCAATATCTCAACCGATGCCCTGGTTCAGCGTTTCGACCCAAATACCGTTATGAATCTGGCCAGTGTGGCGCTGAGTGGCTTTTCAGGCGCGATGACCAATACCGTGTTACTGATCCTCACCGTGGTCTTTATGCTGTTTGAGGTGCACCATCTGCCTTATAAAATGCGTAACTCGTTTGTGAACCCCAAAATTCGTATCGCCGGTTTACACAAGGCCTTAAAAGGGGTGACGCATTACCTGGCATTGAAGACGCTAATCAGCCTGATCACCGGCATCGCGGTCTGGCTGACGCTCTACCTGCTGGACGTGAAATTTGCGTTACTGTGGGGCGTGGTGGCCTTTATCCTTAACTTTATTCCCAATATCGGGCCGATTATTGCCGGTATTCCTCCTTTCCTGCAGGCGCTGCTGCTCAACAGCGTGTTTGACGCGGCAATGGTGGCGGCGCTGTTTACTGCCATTCACATGGTTTTCGGCAATATGCTTGAGCCACGCATCATGGGGCGCGGTCTGGGCTTATCAACATTGGTGGTGTTTCTGTCATTGATATTTTGGGGCTGGCTGCTGGGCCCGGTCGGCATGCTGCTGTCCGTTCCTCTGACCAGCATCACTAAAATTTTAATGGAAACTACCCCGGGCGGGAGCCGTCTGGCCATTATGCTGGGAACCGGCCGCCCCAAGCCTTCGCGGCTGTTAACCAAGTAAACGCTGCTGCACATGCTGCAGATGATCTCTCATCGCCGCCTGTGCAGCCTGCTCATCACCGGACGCAATTGCCTCGGCGATGCGCTGATGGTCCGCGTTCATTTCATCTGCAAAGGTATTGTCGGCATAATGACGTTCCAGCCGGCGGAAATGGGCGCTGTCGCGTTTGTTCCACAGATTTTCCATCATTTCCCGCAACAGATCATTGCCGCTCATCTCGCTAATCAGCAGATGAAAGCCTTTATCCTGCTCGATGAAAGCCGCGTCGTTTTCATTAAATGCCTGGAGCGCTGCGCTAAGGGACAGCAGCTGCTGACGCTGGGCCTCACTGCCGTTTCGCGCCGCCATGCCCGCCAGCATGCTCTCATAGGCTTCGCGCGCCTGTAGCAGATCCTGCAGGCTGAAGTTCTCGGTTTCTTTGCCTGCTGAAGGTTGCGGTAAGGTCTGAGCGACAAAAACCCCCGTACCGGTGTGGATGCTGACGTAACCCGTCATCTCCAGCGCTATCAGGGCTTCACGCACCGATGAACGACTGACGCCCAGTTGTCGGGCCAGTTCCCGTTCGGGCGGCAGCGCCCCGCCCGGCACGAAATCGCCGCCATGAATGCCCGCAATGATGGCATTAGCAATTTGCCGATAAAGCCGCTCAGTTTTCAGTACCGCTAACCCCATAACTCTCTCCTGTTGCAGGCCGCCTTTCGGGCATCAGATGATACGTATTTATATTGCTGCGATCCGGATCACGGCCTTAATTTACGCGCTATCTTACTCTTGGTCCAGCGGCCTGACCACTGGGCCACACGTCCAACAAGGAGCAATAATGGAACATACATGGCGCTGGTACGGCCCGAACGATCCTGTGTCACTTGACGATGCCCGCCAGGCAGGTGCAACAGGAATTGTCACAGCACTTCATCACATCCCTAACGGAGAAGTGTGGCCTGTAGCCGAAATCAAAGCGCGTCAGGCGCTGCTGGCGGAAAAAGGTCTTACCTGGTCAGTCGTTGAAAGCATTCCTGTGCACGAAACGATTAAGACCCAACGCGGCGATTATCAGCACTACATCGCCAATTATCAGCAGTCAATTCGCAACCTGGCAGCCTGCGGGATTGATACCGTATGCTATAACTTTATGCCGGTTCTGGACTGGACGCGTACCGATCTGGCCTGGGAACTGCCGGACGGCGCTAAAGCGCTGCGCTTTGATGCCGATGCCTTTGCCGCGTTTGAACTGCATCTGTTACAACGCCCCGGCGCGGAAAAAGATTACAGCGCCGCCGAACAACAGGCCGCCGCAACGCGTTTCGCCGCCATGACCGAGGAAGAGAAAGCCACGCTGGTGCGCAACATCATCGCAGGCTTACCCGGTGCAGAAGAGGGTTATACGCTCGAACAATTTCAGGCACAGCTGGCGCAATACGACGGTATTGATAAAGCCAGGCTGCGCGAGCATATGGCCACCTTTCTGCGCGCCATCGTGCCGGTGGCGGAAGAAGTCGGCATTAAGCTGGCCGTCCATCCTGATGATCCTCCCCGTCCAATTCTTGGCCTGCCGCGCATTATCTCCACGCAAGAGGACATGCAGTGGCTGAAAGAAACGGTAGACAGCCTGCATAACGGATTCTGTTTCTGTACCGGTTCCTACGGCGTACGTGAGGATAATGCCCTTATCGAGATGGCAGAAACCTATGCCGACCGCATTAACTTTGTGCACCTGCGGGCAACAAAGCGAGAAACGAACCCCAACAGCTTCCACGAGGCGGCCCATCTGACAGGCGATGTGGATATGGTTGGCGTCATCAAAGTGATCCTGGCCGAGGAGCAGCGTCGCCGTAGGGCGGGCGAACAGCGAGCCATCCCGATGCGCCCCGATCATGGTCACCAGATGCTGGATGACTTGCGTAAGCGCACCAACCCAGGCTATTCCGCCATTGGCCGCCTTAAAGGGCTTGCAGAACTGCGCGGCGTCGAAGTTGCCCTGAAGCAGATCTATTTCCAGGACTAAACGTTGTTGCCCCGACGTCGTTATGCTGTCGGGGCAAAGGGTAGTTTAGACAGGTTGCTGTACTCATATTTATGGCGCGTCATCAGTTGGTCAGCCGCGCTTTCCAGGTAACAAGAGGGTTCTCATTTCTCTCCCTTCTGGCTGCCGTGTTTTGGATTACTCCTCCCACGGCTTCGCTGCGGCACCCTTTTCAGGACACCCCCAAGCTCACCTTTTCCACGACCGGTTTACAGCCGCCATCAAACTAATGTGTGAGCATTCACTAATAGCATGAATTTTTTGTCAATTAATTGCCTGCCAGGTCGATAATTGACCATATCGGAGAATAAGGGATTTCCGACCGTTCACCAGCGGCGTGAACTGGCGTGCTATGCTGCATTAACCCTTAGCACCTCTCAAAACACGATCACGATTCAGAGGTTTTTACGGTGCCGCTAATAAAAAGAAAACATGAGCATGCCAAATCGCTCATTGTCCTCGCAGGACTATTGCCGCTGCTCCTGGGGTTGTTGTTCACGATAATTGATGCCAGAAAAACAGTAAAAGAACAGCAAATTGATACGGCCGCGACCTTACTGTCTCAGGCAGAAAAAATCAGCGATAACGCCTGGAGCATGATCGCCTGGCTGCGCCAGTATGAGTACCAACCCTGTGAAAAGATAGAAAATACGCTACGGGTTAATAGCACTCTCCATCCCTATTTTCGCGGTATCGGCAAACTGGAAAGTAACACGGTAAGCTGCTCTTCTGCTTACGGTAACAAGCCCGCTACGCTTAAAGCCATGATTGGCGTCGCCCCGCCCGTGACCGGCAAAGACTGGTGGAGCCTGTCCATCGCGGGTTCTTACATCGTGCCAGACCGACCTGCCGTGATATTTGTGCGCCAGCTGGCAGCTGGCAGAGCCCTCTGGGTGATGGTTGAAGGGCAGTATCTTATTGATTTTATGAGCGCGCTGGGCAGTACGCATCATTATCAGATAACCATGCGTTTTAGTAACGGTGCGCCAATCGTGTCAGGCGATCGTGAAATGGCCGACGACAGGTGGCTTAAGCCTCAGGTCTATCATGCCACCTCTTCCCGCTATAGCATCAAGGTCACCCTGATAGCGCCCGGTGCTGAGCTGGTTAAAACATGGACGCAGCTTCTTTTCGTGTTTATGCCGATGGCGGCGATTTTTTCCGTGCTGTTTATGATTCTTACCGCCTCCTGGCTTCGCAGACGTTTTTCCTGGGGAGATGAAATTCGTCGCGCCATTCAGTCCCGTCAGTTCAGCGTGCATTATCAACCTACCTACAGCTGCACGCTGCAACGTTGCACTGGCGCAGAAGCCCTGTTGCGCTGGACCCTGCCCAACGGTAACAGCGTGCGCCCGGACACCTTTATTACCGCCGCAGAAGCGGAAGGGATGATTATCCCGATTACCCATCATTTGATGGCGTTGATCGTTGAAGACACGCAAAGCTGGGCGCCTAACCCCGGCTTTCATCTGGCGATTAACGTGGCTGCCGAGCATCTTCAGCACCCGGATTTTGTTGACGATATGCTTAATTTTGCTGACAGGATGGCGAGAACCGAATTCAACATTACTCTGGAACTGACGGAGCGGAGCCTGATCAAAGAAGGGAGCCTTGTCGCGGCTAAGCTGGCGCAACTGCGTCAGGCAGGCATGAAAGTCGCTATTGATGACTTTGGTACGGGGCACTGCTCTCTGAGTTACCTGCAAACTTTTACGCTGGACTACCTAAAAATCGATCAGGGTTTTATCAATGCCATCGAATCCCTGGAGGGGGAAACGCCGGTGCTGGACGCCATTATCAGTCTGAGCCATAAACTGAAGCTGCAGGTATTGGGAGAAGGCGTCGAAACGGCAATGCAGTTCCGCTATTTACAGCAGCATGGAGTCACCTTTATCCAGGGCTATTTTTACGCCAGGCCCATGGATAACCCCACGATCGTGGCGTGGATGAAACAATATGGTCATTTGCCGGTTGAGGTTGAAAACACCTGAGCCGCAACTTACTGACGCACGCGGCACAATGACGGCGAAGAAGCGCTAAATCAACGCGCTTTTCGCTGTGCTGCACGCTGCTTACTCGCCGCCCGCATTGCCACCGCAATGGCCTCTTCCTGTTGAATGACGTGCTCAACAGGCGCACTGGCGCGCTGATTCAGCCGTTGCAGCGTAGGCATCGACTGCTGCAACAGTTGCTGGCACTCCTCGTATTCCGAGCGTTGCTTACCTGTCACGGTCGATGTTTGTAGTGCTTCGCTCAATTGAGCCAGGCGGTCGATCCAGTATTTCGTGCGGCAGCTAAGCCATCCAGAACTGAGCTGCGCCTCAGGAGGCCGGGAAGCCGTGGGCACCTCAGAAGAATTCATTAATTTTCTTTCTACACTATCTATCTGCGCCACCCAAGGGCTCTGGCAAGTAAGGGGTGTTTTCCTTGACATTCTTCCTCCAAATCAAGGTGAAAGAGTATTGCCGAAGGCGTTCTGATAGGCAAGCCTCAAACCTTAACCCGCCCAATCCTTAATCTTTATTAATAGCTTTAAGCCAGACGGCTGAGTGAACTCAAACCGCAGCGCTCACTTAACACGCAAACGCGCGCAGAACCTGACTTTTTTTCGCTTCAGGGGCGGCTATAAACCACCGGTAAAATTGTTCGTTTTCAGGTCAAACATGACAAATATCACACAAAAACGTTATACTCTGCGGCCGATAAATCAGATAACAACAGTATTTGTTGTTTTGATGGATCGACAGATAATGCTGTTTTACGGCTATGCTTAAATTTCCTCAACGCAGCGGTCTGAACGCTGTTTTCGGTTCGCGCCGTTGAGGACTTTCATGTTCCATTACAGGGTAATTCTATGAAATTGCGTAGGAAGCGTGTAAAACCGATTGGGATAGATGATGTCACCATCATTGATGATTCCCGTTTACGTAAAGCCATTACCGCCGCCTCTTTGGGTAACGCCATGGAGTGGTTTGATTTTGGTGTTTATGGCTTTGTGGCTTATGCCTTAGGTAAGGTGTTTTTTCCGGATGCCTCTCCAGGGATTCAAATGATTGCCGCACTGGCAACCTTCTCCGTTCCTTTCCTGATTCGTCCTTTAGGCGGCCTGTTTTTCGGCATGCTGGGGGATAAATATGGTCGTCAGAAAATCCTGTCGATTACCATCGTCATTATGTCGGTCAGTACCTTCTGTATCGGCCTGATTCCCTCCTATGCCTCCATTGGCATCTGGGCGCCGGTTCTGCTGCTGTTGGCCAAAATGGCCCAGGGCTTCTCAGTCGGTGGGGAATATACCGGTGCCTCTATCTTTGTGGCCGAGTATTCGCCTGACCGTAAGCGCGGCTTTATGGGAAGCTGGTTGGACTTCGGTTCTATCGCCGGCTTCGTGCTGGGCGCGGGCGTCGTCGTCTTAATCTCTACCATCATCGGCGAAGAGAACTTCCTTGCGTGGGGATGGCGTCTTCCGTTCTTCCTGGCCCTGCCACTGGGTATTATTGGCCTGTATTTACGCCATGCCCTGGAAGAAACCCCCGCGTTCCAGCAGCACGTCGACAAACTGGAACAAGGCGATCGCGAAGGCCTGCGTGACGGTCCGAAAGTCTCTTTCAAAGAAATCGCCACGAAACACTGGCGTAGCCTGCTAGCCTGTATCGGTCTGGTTATTGCAACCAACGTGACCTATTACATGTTGCTGACCTACATGCCAAGTTACCTGTCGCACAACCTGCACTACTCTGAAGATCATGGCGTGCTGATTATCATCGCCATCATGATGGGCATGCTGTTTGTCCAGCCGGTGATGGGGCTGCTGAGCGACCGCTTTGGCCGTCGTCCGTTTGTGATTATCGGCAGTATCGCCCTGATGATCTTCGCCATTCCGGCCTTCATGATGATCAACAGTGGCATGCTGGGAATGATTTTCGCAGGGTTGTTGCTGCTGGCCGTTATCCTTAATGCCTTTACCGGCGTGATGGCTTCGTCACTGCCTGCTATGTTCCCGACGCACATTCGCTACAGTGCATTAGCCAGCGCCTTCAACATATCGGTACTGATTGCAGGCCTGACGCCAACGTTAGCGGCCTGGCTGGTAGAATCGACCAATAACCTTTATATGCCCGCTTACTATCTGATGGTGGTTGCAGTCATTGGCCTGATTACCGGCCTCTACATGAAAGAGACGGCGAATAAGCCCCTGAAAGGTGCAACTCCCGCCGCCTCTGACATGGAAGAAGCGCGCGAAATTCTGCAGGAGCATCACGATAACATCGAGCAGAAAATCGAAGATATCGACGCCGAGATGGCCCGCCTGGAAGCTAAACGTAAAAATCTGGTTGAACAGCACCCAAATATCAACGAGTAACGCCTCTCTCTCCCGCCCCTGAGGCGGGAGAATCTTTTGCTGCCTCTGCACACCGCACACAAACCTTCATCGCCTGCACCTAATCGGAGTAGACTGTGCGTCTTATTTAAACTGGCTACGTGAGTGTCTATGTCTGATTTTTCCCTTACCCAACGTCCCAGAAGATTGCGCGCCAGCGCGTCAATGCGTGCAATGTTTCAGGAGTCCAGCCTTAGCCTGAACGATTTGGCCCTGCCCATTTTTGTTGAGGAAGGTGTTGATGACTATAAAGATATTCAGGCCATGCCTGGCGTAAGACGTATTCCTGAAAAACGTCTTGCCTATGAAATTGAACGTATCGCTAAGGCGGGCATTCGCTCGGTCATGACCTTCGGGATTTCCCATCATACCGACGCGACCGGCAGCGATGCGTGGAATGAAAACGGCCTGGTGGCGCGTATGTCGAAAATCTGCAAAGACACCGTGCCTGAAATGATCGTGATGTCGGATACCTGCTTCTGCGAATACACCAGCCACGGCCACTGTGGCGTGCTGTGTGACCACGGCGTCGATAACGATGCCACCCTGATCAATCTGGGCAAGCAGGCCGTTGTGGCGGCGGCGGCGGGGGCCGACTTTATCGCGCCTTCTGCCGCAATGGATGGCCAGGTTCAGGCGATACGCCAGGCGCTGGACGCCGCAGGCTTTACCCAGACAGCGATCATGTCTTATTCCACCAAGTTTGCATCATCCTTCTATGGCCCCTTCCGGGAAGCGGCAGGTACGGCCCTGAAAGGCGATCGTAAAACCTATCAGATGAACCCGATGAATCGTCGTGAGGCTATTCGCGAGTCGCTAATTGACGCGGCTGAAGGTGCCGATGCACTGATGGTTAAACCGGCCGGAGCCTATCTGGACATTCTGCGCGATATCCGCGAGCGCACCGAACTTCCGCTGGCGGCCTATCAGGTTAGTGGTGAGTACGCGATGATTAAATTCGCGGCCCAGGCGGGCGCCATCGATGAGCGTAATGTCGTGCTCGAAAGCCTTGGCGCGATCAAGCGGGCTGGCGCAGATTTGATTTTCAGCTATTTTGCACTTGAGTTGGCCGAGAACAACCTGCTCTGAGCCATGGCCCTTCTGCGACGGTGCCTGCACCCTCGCAGAAGGCGTTATTCCTGTCCGGTAAACGGGGAAATGAACGCGATGCTTATTGGCGTGAATTAATCACATCACTCATTATGCCCTCTATTCAGTAAACAAATAATACACAAATCGCAACGTAATATAATCTTTTAGCCTTTACTTCCACATCGCAGGAAATAACCATTCACTTCCTTAAGAATCTTTACGCATGTAATGTTTTGAGAAACACAGGATAATTTACAATCACCTTCGAAATTTAAGGGGGTGTTATGAATGAGAACAAATACAATGAGAGCGTGATTATTTCTGTTACTGACTGGATTAATAAGAATCTGGACCAGCGCTTAAGCATTGACGACATTGCTGAAAAGGCGGGTTATTCAAAATGGTATCTACAAAAGTTATTTTCCCGTTATCATAATGAAACGCTGGCCCATTACATCCGTAGAAAGAAATTAATTGCCTGTATTAATGATTTAAAATACAGCCATGCGCCCATTATCAGCCTGGCGGTTAAATACCACTTTGAAAGTCAGCAGTCTTTTACCCGCTCCTTCAAGCAGATGATGGGCTGTACGCCTAGCGTATGCCGTAAAAGCCAGCGACTGAACGTTACCGACAGCAACGCCCATCCTTGCAGCGTATGTAGTAAGGCTGAACCCCCCCCAAAAAAGAAGTTATTTAGCGGAATAAACGAAACCTTCGGGGTTGGTCATTTAGTCCGCTTGCTTTAACCGTGGCAGCAAAAAACTAGTTATCATCAGGCTTATAGTACTGTACGCCAATCTGGATCCGCTCGCGACCACTGGCAACGCGATGACGATTGGTATCCCGTAGGGAGTAAACACAACCGCAATATTCCTGCTGATAAAAACTCTCACGCTTACTGATTTCAATCATGCGTGCCGAT
The DNA here is from genome assembly GCF_000710035.2 of Pantoea ananatis LMG 2665. Lineage (GTDB taxonomy): Bacteria > Pseudomonadota > Gammaproteobacteria > Enterobacterales > Enterobacteriaceae > Pantoea > Pantoea ananatis. The sequence continues at coordinate 159,587 of NZ_JMJJ01000007.1, forward strand.
CCGCCGCCTTTACGCCAGTTGAATTCCCAGTAGGACAGATCGGGATAATGTGCGGCAGCACGGACGCCGCAGTCGTTAATTTGCTGCATGTTCTTCCAGCGGGAAATCCCCAGTGAACTTGTGATCACCGGGAAACCATTTTCATGGGCGTACAGCGCCGTGCGCTCGAAACGCATATCGAAGCACATGGTGCAGCGCTCACCGCGCTCCGGTTCCCACTCCATCCCTTTGGCACGTTTAAACCAGTCGTCACGATCGTAGTCCGCATCGACAAACGGCACGCCAAACTTTTCGGCAAAGCGGATATTTTCGTCTTTGCGCAGCTCATACTCTTTAAGCGGATGGATGTTCGGATTATAGAAATAGATGGTGTATTCAATGCCGGATGCCAGCATCGCCTCCATGACTTCTCCCGAACAGGGCGCGCAGCAGGAGTGCAACAGCACTTTTTTATGGCCACCCGGTAAGGGTAGCGGTTGTCGCTCGTAGGGCTGAGACATAAGCACCTTCAATCAATGTAATCAAAAGCGCAGTGTAATGCCGGGGCGTGGATGTTGCAAAATTTCACGCTGACGGGCTGCCATTATCCCTGTCAGCCCGTCAGCGTTGCTGCAACCTTTACCTCACCACTGAAGCGTTTTGCCCGCGTAGTCCAGATAGTGGTGGCCGCCACGTCCCCGATGGCGGTTAACTGCGTGACAATCCCATTGGCGCTTTCTTCAGGCGTGAGCGGTGCCGCATCGCCTCCCATATCCGTTTTGACCCAACCGGGATGCAGGGTTAGTAGCGTGCCGTTTTGCGCCGCCACCGGTCTGGCCAGCGAGCGCGTGAGCATATTAAGAGCCGCTTTGCTGGCTGAGTAAAGTGGCGCTTCTGCATGTCGATTCTCATTCAGGCTGGCAAGTTGAGATGAGGTTAACGCCAGTACGCCGTGTTGCTGGTTCAGTAACGGCAGCAAAATTTCTGCGGTTCGTATCGGCGCAACGGCATTGGTCATAAACAGCTGGATTAGCTCAGCATCGTTGCTCTCTGACAGCTTCTGATGCGCAGGCCCGTAAATGCCGGCGTTGATCAGAATCGCGTCAAAAGGCTGCCCGCTCAGCCCAACCGCAAATTGCTTGACCGCCTCGGTCTGCGTCATATCGAGCCGACGCCAGTCAACCTGCGGGATTTCCCCCTGCGGGGGGACTTCACTGCGATGGGTTGCCGTGACCTGCCAGTTGTTGGCCGCAAACGCCTTGACGACCGCCAGTCCAATGCCACGTGATGCACCAATCACTAACGCTTTGCCTTGATAAGCCATAGAGTTTCCTCGTTGATGAACGCAGTAAACAGCGTAGATACGTATTGGCAAACACACTGCATCATCAATGCTATTTTGCATTCAGACAGCATTGATGGGGCAGTGAATACTTACGGACAGAGGTGTTGCTGTATTATTCAATTTGCTGGTCTGGCGGGGATGAATGGTCACCTTCACGACTTTTCTCAACGCTCTGCGGATGGTCTTCGCCCATTGACAGTGCAGTTGCGCTGGCGGGATCAAACAGTGAGAAGCTTTCAATCTGATCCACCATGATGACTTTTCGAAATGCCATCGCGTTTTTCGGCTCAGAATCCAGTGTGATGTCGTGCTCGGCATACCAACTGCTGTAGTTATGCTCGACCGACAGTTTCAGCGTATGGCTGTCGCGGTAGCCGCTCAGCATCGGGATGAGCACGATATTGGCCGTGCGCTCATATTCAAAGGTGGCAGCGTGTACCATGCCGATATAAATACGACGGGATTTTAAGGTGATCCACGCCAGCTCTCCTTCTTCCATGCACTGGAACAGCATCTGTTCAACACCATTGGATCGTGAAAGCTTCTGATAAAGATCTTTGCGACCTGACACGTTCAGTTGTGCGCTGCCTGCCCAGTTTGACCGGTAGAGACAGAAGAGGATGGCAAAGCCCAGCATGATTACCACTGGGGCCTGAATACCGAGAAAACTCCAGTTCATGAACTTCATTTGCAGTTGCAAATGATCGCCAGGAAACGCATACAGGAAATTGGAAACGCTTGAAATAATAAACAAGATAAACCAGATAAGGGCGGTGACGAAAACGCCCTGCAGTACAAAAATACAGCCGTAAAGTGCGACAAGAAAATAGACATCCCATCCTGAAGAACGACGCATTTTGAAACGGCTGGACAGATCCCGGCTGGTGTACCAATAACCACTCACCATCAGTACCATAAAAATTGCGGTTCCCACCTCAAACTCCCTTTAAGGTATTGACGTGCCGATTAAAATCTTCCTTTACTTCATCACTGAGAATATTGACGGCAGCATTGCCATTTTCATCAATAATTATGCGCTCACCATCCGCAATAGAGTCGTTTATGTCCTGGCGGCTCATTATCTGCAGGAATTTATCCGGGCTGGCGAACAAAGAACGAACGAAGCTAATCATGATGTGTCACTTAACGAGTCAAAAAAGCAAGTATGTGACTGAATCGTGTTTACTGCCATTTTATTGCCGGTAAACATTCTTAAAAGTCACTTTAGCGAAGCGGTAATCAGCCATAATTTTTTCTGCATGCAAAAGGCCGCCGTTTTTAAAAAATCACGCCAGAAACAGGTTATTTTAACGCTGAATTTTCCCCTTCGCGGCCACCGCTGATTTTTGCTTTACCTCACTCCCTGGGGTTCAAAACGCGACCTGGAAAACCGATCGTCTCTGGCTGGCCCTCAGCATGACGAGTAATGTCTCCGCATCGTTCAGGCCACTCAGGCCTTGTCCTCAGACCTCGTAGCGCAACGGCCTTAACCGCGCTGACCGGGTCCGCGCCGTGCTGAACCGTTTTCTTCACCTGCATCACATTTCCCGCCGATTTTGTTGCCCCAATGTGATGCAGGTTTCAAATATGTTGCACCCTAATTGCGCCAGATTGATGGACGGGCTATTCACTCCTCTCACTCCCTTTACTGAATCCTCTGACGTGCGGCTTATTTTCATGCACCTCAGAAATATGGCATGCATTGTGCTTGTTACCTGACTAACAACGCAGCGGACAATGACAGCCAGGTAACACTGAGGACAACATGAGCGCGAACGAAGCCCTGTTCAAAAAAATCGAAGCCGCTTTTAGCCTGCAAACGCCAAGCGAAAAGCGGATTAGTTCGTGGCTGTTAAGTCATCCCGAGCAAATTCCGTTTGAAACGGCTGACAGCATCGCCCAGGCGACCGGTACCAGCGGTATAACCGTAGGGCGTTACCTGCGTAAGCTGGGATTTAAAAACCTTGATGATGTGAAAAACCTGCTGCGCGACGTCCCCAATACGCCCTACAAGCAATGGGGCGTTATTGACCGTCTTGATTCCTGGGAGCAGCAACGCACCCTGCCCGACCTGTCCAGCCAGTCCCTGCAGATGGAGCTGGATGCCATTCGCTATGTCTATCAGCTGGCCCAAACGGATACTTTCCGCCATATCAGCCAGCAAATCGCGGATGCCGACACGGTCATCGTGCTGGGTATTCAGTCTACACGCGGCATTGCCAACACCTTTTTCAGTCATCTGGAATATTTGCGCCCGCGCGTTACCTACGCCGATGGCAGCTCAGGCAGCTGGCTGGAGTCGCTGAATTCCGAGTCTTCAAGGCCTTACGTCATTCTTACCGATACCCGGGCCTATTCCACTGTAGCAAGGCAGTTTTGCCGGATTGCCACCGAGCGCAAGGTCGCGATGGCGCTCGTCACCGATATCTGGTGCCCATGGGCGCGTGATTACCCGGTTGATCTGCTTCAGGTAAAAACGGATACCGCCAATTTCTGGGACTCTCTTGCGCCCATCAGTTGCCTTTTCAACCTGCTGCTGTCTGCCATCGTGGAACGACTTGGCCCGGCGCTTTCTGAGCGTCTGGCACAGAACCGACTGTTGCAGCAGGAATTTGGCCAGTTTGAACATTAACAAAACAGGGATTACAGCATGATGCAGGAAACAGAGTTGGTCGATATTGCAGCGGCCTTTCCCGCGCTCACTATCGACCTGAAATATGCCACCGCCGATAACATCACGGGACAGCCCATCTACAGCGTCGCCCGCTGTCTGCTGCACCCCGATGCGGTCAGCGCGCTGGCGAAAAGCATCGCGATCGCAAAAGTGGCCGGATTGAGTCTGCTGGTGCTGGACGCCTATCGCCCGCAAAAAGCCCAGGAGCTGCTGTGGCACGCCTGCCCCGATCAGAATTACGTGGTGCCTTTATCGCAAGGATCCAACCATAGTCGTGGTACCGCCATTGACGTCACGCTGGTCGATGCCGAAGGTCAGATCCTGGATATGGGTACCGGATTCGATGAAATGCAGGCGTTGTCCCATCCCTATCATCCCGACGTACCGCTAACGGCTCAACGTAACAGGCTGCTGCTTAATGCCGTGATGTTTGGCGGCGGCTTCACTGGCATTGCCACGGAATGGTGGCATTTCGAATTACCGGAAGCGGCCCGTTATCCGCTGCTCAATGATGTTTTTACCTGCATATCCCCAGCCCAGACTGACGGAGTATTACCATGAAAATGACGCACACAGCACCCGGCTATTTTCGCCCTTTGTTACTGGCCATGACCCTTGCAGCCACCACGACATCCGTCCTGGCGGCGGTTCCCAAAGACATGTTGGTGATAGGTAAAGCTGCCGATCCCCAGACGCTTGATCCTGCCGTGACTATCGATAATAACGACTGGACCGTTACCTATCCTGCCTACCAACGATTGATCAAATACAAAACCGAGGACGGGAAGGGTTCGACAGACGTTGAAGGCGATCTGGCAGAAAGCTGGCAGAGCAGCGAGGACGGAAAGGTGTGGACGTTTAAATTACGTCCCGGCGCCGCGTTTGCGGATGGGTCAGCCGTTAACGCGGAGGCCGTTAAGCTGTCGTTTGAGCGCCTGCTGCGCATTAAGCAGGGGCCTTCAGAAGCGTTCCCGTCCGATCTCAACGTTGAGGTCGTGGACCCGCTTACCGTGCGCTTCACACTGAAGACGCCGTTTGCGCCTTTCCTTTACACTCTCGCTAACGACGGCGCCTCCATCATCAACCCTGCCGTGCTGAAAGCGAATGCCGCTGACGACGCGCGCAGTTATTTGGCCGACCATACCGCGGGCTCTGGCGCCTACATGCTGCAGCGCTGGCAGAAAGGTCAGCAGCTCGTGCTGGTGCCGAATCCACATTTCTCCGGACCTAAGCCTGCCTTTAAGCGCGTGTCCGTAAAGATTATCAGTGAAAGTTCGGCCCGACGCCTGCAGCTGGCAAAAGGTGATGTGGACATTGCGGATGCCCTGCCGATGGACCAGTTTGCCGCCCTGAAAAAGCAAAATGAGGTGGCAGTGCGGGATTATCCCGCTCTGCGCGTGACCTATCTCTATCTCAACAACAGTAAACCGCCTCTGAACCAGCCCGATTTGCGCAGAGCGATCTCCTGGGCCACCGATTATCAGGGAATGGTGCAGGGCATTCTGGGCGGCAACGGTAAACAGATGCGTGGACCGATTCCGGAAGGCATGTGGGGCTACGATGCCAAGGCCATGCAGTACAGCTTTAATCTTGCGAAAGCCAAAGCGGAGATGGATAAAGTGGCCACTAAACCGCAGTCGCTGTCGTTCCTCTATTCTGACAACGATCCCAACTGGGAGCCGATTGCCCTGTCGATGCAGGCCAACCTTCAGGCTATTGGCATCAATGTGAAGCTGGAAAAACTGGCCAACGCCACCATGCGTGAGCGCATCGGTAAAGCAGACTATGACATCGCGATTGGTAACTGGAGCCCGGACTTCGCCGATCCCTACATGTTTATGAATTACTGGTTTGCGTCAGACAAAAAAGGCCTGCCGGGTAACCGCTCCTTTTATTCCAACCCTGAAGTCGATGCGCTGCTGAAAAAAGCGGTATCGACCACGAATCAGGCTGAGCGGACTGCCGATTACCAGCAAGCGCAAAATATCGTGATTAAGGATGCAGCTTACGTTTACTTATTCCAGAAAAATTATCAGGTTGCGATGAACAAATCGGTTAAAGGCTACGTGTTTAACCCGATGCTCGAGCAAATATTTAACATCGCCACCATGCATAAAGAATAACACCGCTCACGCCCGTTCATGCAGGGCCTGCCTGGCCCTGCTGAGGAAGACATGATGAGTTACTGGAGTTTATTAAGACAGCGTAGCTGGGGACTGCTGTTGGTGGTCGCCGGCGTCTGCGTCATTACATTTATTATTTCGCATCTTATTCCCGGGGATCCTGCCAGGCTGCTGGCGGGCGACCGCGCCAGTGATGAAATCGTCCAGCACATCCGTCAGCAGTTGGGGCTGGATTTACCGTTATGGCAACAATTTATCCGTTATGTGGAGCAGCTGTTACATGGCGACCTGGGCACCTCTATCCGGACAGGTCGCCCGGTCCTGGACGATCTGCGGGCGTTTTTTCCCGCGACTCTGGAACTGGCCTTTTGTGCCCTGACCATCGCCCTGCTCGTTGGCGTGCCGCTGGGCGTGCTCTCTGCGGTGTATCGTAACCGCTGGCTCGATCATCTGGTTCGTCTGCTGGCGCTGACCGGGATTTCCACACCGGCCTTCTGGCTGGGCCTGGGGGCGATCGTGCTGTTCTATGGCAAGTTAAACCTGCTGCCCGGCGGCGGACGGCTGGATGACTGGCTCGATCCCCCTACGCGCGTTACCGGCTTCTATCTGATCGATGCCCTGCTGGAAGGCAACATTGAGGTCTTCTTTAATGCGCTTCAGCATCTGATCCTGCCTGCCACCACCCTGGCCTTTGTTCACCTTGGCATTGTGGCGCGCCAGATTCGCTCGGCCATGCTGGAGCAGTTGAGCGAAGACTATATTCGTACCGCGCTGGCCAGCGGGCTGCCGAAATGGACTATCGTCGTGCGCTATGCCCTGCCCAATGCCCTGATTCCCTCCGTAACCGTACTGGGGCTGGCATTAGGCGACCTGCTGTATGGTGCAGTATTAACCGAAACCGTGTTTGCCTGGCCAGGTATGGGCGCGTATGTGGTGTCTTCTATTCAGGCGCTTGATTTCCCGGCGGTGATGGGCTTCGCCATCGTGGTTTCCTTTGCTTACGTGCTGGTGAACCTGTTCGTGGATCTTCTTTATCTGTGGATTGACCCGCGAATGGGTCGGGGAGCGTAGAACATGATGATAACGCAAGAGCAGCCCGCCGTGCGTCAGGCAAAACCCAGCCTGTTCGCCTGGAAACGCCGCCTGTGGATGCTAAGTAAAAGCCCTCTGACCCTGTTGGGTGCCGCCATCATCACGCTGATGCTGGGATTAATGGTGTTTTCACCGTGGATTGTGCCGCACGATCCCAACGCCATTAGCCTGACCGATCGCCTCCAGCCACCCAGTGCCGCGCACTGGTTCGGGACTGATGAGGTGGGCCGGGATCTGTTCAGCCGTGTCCTGGTGGGGAGCCAGCAGTCGGTTGCAGCAGGGCTGGCGGTCGTGCTGCTGGCTGGCATAAGCGGCTCGTTACTGGGCTGTCTGTCCGGCGTATTAGGTGGCCGCAGCGATGCAATAATTATGCGCCTGATGGACATCATGCTGTCTATTCCTTCTCTGGTGCTGACCATGGCGCTGGCTGCCGCGCTGGGGCCGAGCCTGTTCAACGCCATGCTGGCTATCGCCATTGTGCGCATCCCTTTTTATGTCCGGCTGGCGCGCGGTCAGACGTTAATCGTCAAACAGCATACCTTTGTTGAAGCGGCAAAAACGTTCGGTGCTTCGCGCTGGCACCTGATTAGCTGGCATATCCTGCGCAATGCTCTGCCGCCCTTGGTGGTGCAGGCCTCCCTGGATATTGGCAGCGCCATTTTGATAGCGGCCACGTTGGGTTTTATCGGGCTGGGCGCTCAGCAACCGACGGCGGAATGGGGCGCAATGGTGGCTAACGGACGTAACTATGTTCTTGACCAGTGGTGGTACTGCACCTTTCCCGGGGCCGCGATTTTGATCACAGCGGTGGGATTCAATCTGTTTGGCGATGGCATCCAAGACCTGCTGGACCCCAAAGCGGGAGGACGTAACTGATGCAAGAAAGAATTCTGACGATCGAGGATTTACGTCTCAGCTTCCCGGTTTATCAGGGAGAGGTGAACGTACTGAATAGCGTATCAATGCACATCAATCGCGGCGAGATTGTGGGCGTTGTCGGCGAATCAGGTTCGGGGAAATCCGTCACCGCCATGCTGGCGATGCGGCTCATTCCGGAACACAGCTATCACATCAAAGGCGGCAGGCTGGAGCTGGCGGGTCAGGATGTTCTCGCCGCCAGTGAAGTGGACATGCGCAAAATGCGCGGCAATCGTGTTGCCATGATTTTTCAGGAGCCCATGACCGCGCTGAATCCGACCCGCCGCATTGGCAAACAGATGGTCGATGTGATCAGACAGCATCGTCCTCTGTCTGTCCGTGAGGCAAAAGCCCGGGCGCTTACGCTGCTGGGCGATATGCAAATTGCGGATGCGAAGAACGTTATGGAGCGCTATCCCTTTGAACTGTCAGGCGGAATGCGTCAGCGCGTCATGATTGCCCTGGCCTTTTCCTGTGAGCCAGACCTGCTGATTGCGGATGAACCCACGACCGCACTGGATGTTACCGTTCAGCGGCAGGTACTGCGCCTGTTGAAACAAAAAGCCGAAGCGACCGGCACCGCCGTGCTGTTTATCAGTCACGATATGGCTGTGGTTTCACAGCTGTGCGATCGGATCTACGTTATGTATGCCGGGTCCGTCATTGAAAGCGGCGTCACTGAAACCGTGCTGCGTTCACCACGCCATCCCTATTCCATTGGTCTGCTGGCCTGCTCGCCTGACGCGATTGAACCGCGTGCTCCGCTGGCATCCATTTCCGGCACCGTGCCTAATCTGGCCTGTTTACCCGCAGGCTGTGCCTTTCGCGATCGCTGTTTTGCGGCAGGAGAACGCTGCACCACCACGCCGCGCTTGCATACTACCGACAACGCCGCGCAGCAGGTTGCCTGCTGGTATCCACAACAGGAGGCGCAGCATGTCTGACGCTCTGCTTACGCTGCAAAACGTACATGTCACCTTCCCGGCCAAAAAGAACTGGCGCGGCAAAGTCATGGAACAGGTCCATGCGCTGAATGGCCTGGATATGGAGGTCAGACAGGGAGAAACGCTGGGGATTGTTGGCGAATCCGGCTGTGGAAAAAGCACCCTGGCGAAACTGTTGATGGGCATGCTCAGCCCAACCTCAGGCCAGCTCGAACTGGCAACAGCGCCTGCCGATAACCGGGGACGTCGCATGCAAATGGTGTTTCAGGATCCGCTCTCTTCACTCGACCCCCGCCTGCCCGTCTGGCGCATTATCACCGAGCCGGTGTGGATTCAGTCGCGTGCTTCAGAAAAAACGCGGCGCGCGTTGGCGGAATCACTGGCTCACCAGGTCGGTATTCGCCCCGAATATCTGGACCGTCCGCCGCATGCATTTTCCGGCGGCCAGCGTCAGCGCATCGCGATTGCCCGGGCCCTGTCATCGCAGCCCGATATTATCGTGCTGGATGAACCGACCTCGGCACTGGATATTTCTGTTCAGGCGCAGATTCTGAATCTGCTGGTAGAACTGCAAAAACAGCAAAACCTGACCTATATCCTGATATCGCACAACGTGTCGGTCGTGCGCCATATGAGCGATCGCGTTGCAGTCATGTATCTGGGACAAATTGTGGAGCTGGGTGAAACACAGCGCGTCCTTGACGCCCCGCAACATCCTTATACCCAGCTACTGATGGCGTCCGTGCCGCGCATCGGCGCAGTGCTGGATGGCGCGCCTGTGAACACCGAGCTACCGGGTAACCGCCACCTGCCAACGGGATGCTATTTCCGCGATCGCTGTCCGCAAGCCACCAGCGGCTGCGAGGCGCCTCAGTTACTTCTGTCGCAGGAAAAAGGCAGCGCGGTGCGATGCTGGCAGGCACAAAACCGGGGTCAGGCATAAGCCACAACGAGAACAGATGGCCCAAGCAACGCCTGCGCCATTGAGCGATAACGCATGCAGGATAACGATCAACATGAAAATTATTGTACTCGGCAGTGGTGTCGTGGGCGTAACAACCGCCTGGTATCTGCAGCAGGCCGGACATCAGGTGACCGTGATTGATAAAGAAGCCGGTCCGGCATTAGGCACCAGCGCGGCCAATGCCGGGCAAATTTCCCCAGGCTATGCCGCGCCCTGGGCCGCGCCGGGCGTTCCCTTAAAGGCGGTGAAATGGATGGTACAGCGTCATGCTCCCCTTTCCGTGCGCCCGGATGGCTCACGTTTTCAGCTTGCCTGGATGATGCAAATGCTGAAAAACTGCAATCCGCAGAGTTACGCCGAAAATAAGGCCAGAATGGTCAGGCTGGCAGAGTACAGCCGGGACTGCATCAGAGCACTGCGGGCCAGCACGGGCATTGAATATGAAGGGCGTCAGGGCGGCACGCTGCAGCTGTTTCGCACCGCTCAGCAGTTTGACAATGCGGCACGCGATATCGCCGTGTTGCAGGACGCCGGCGTTCCTTATCAACTGCTGGAAGCCTCACAACTGGCCGAGGTTGAACCGGCGCTGGCGGCGGTTAAGCATAAGCTGACCGGCGGGCTGCGACTGCCTAATGACGAAACCGGCGATTGCCAGTTATTTACCCAGCGGCTTGCGGCAATGGCGCGCGAGGCGGGCGTCGACTTTCGCTTTAACACAACCGTGGATGCGCTGCTGACACAGGGAGACAGGATCAGCGGTATGACCTGTGGCAGCAAAACGCTGACGGCGGACGGATACGTCATGGCGCTGGGTTCGTACTCCACGCCATTACTCCGGCCACTCATGTCTGTTCCGGTTTACCCACTCAAAGGCTACTCGCTGACGATCCCCATTGCCGATGCGTCAGCCGCGCCGGTGTCCACGGTGCTGGATGAAACCTACAAAATTGCCATTACGCGCTTTGATGATCGCATTCGCGTGGGCGGTATGGCGGAAATTGTGGGATACAGCAACATCCTGCTGCCTGCCAGACGGCAAACACTTGAGATGGTAGTGAACGACCTTTATCCCCGTGGCGGTCGCGTTGAGCAGGCAACCTTCTGGACCGGGTTACGTCCCATGACGCCTGACGGCACGCCCATCGTCGGCCATACACATTTCAGCAACCTGTGGCTGAATACCGGCCACGGTACGCTGGGCTGGACGATGGCCTGCGGCTCCGGCCAGCTGTTGAGTGATGTGATTTCAGGCAAACCGCCCGAGATTGCCCATGCGGACTATGCGGTTTCGCGTTATGCCTGAGTGCAGGGCGAGATGGCGACCTTACAGCGCCTGGGCACAGGCCCAGGCCGAACTCCAAGCCCACTGGAAATTATAGCCGCCGAGCCAGCCGGTCACGTCCACCACCTCACCGATAAAATACAGCCCCGGTACGTCCCGCGCTTCCATTGTCTTCGATGACAGTTGAGTAGTATCAACGCCACCGAGGGTCACTTCGGCGGTGCGATAACCTTCGGTGCCGTTAGGCTGAACCTGCCAGCCGTGCAGCGTCTGCACCAGCTCTGTTTGCTGCTTGCGGTTAAGTTGCTTCAGCGTCACATCCGGCACGACGTTCATATCCTGTAGGACCTCCACCAGGCGCTTGGGCAGAATTTTCGCCAGGCTGTTTTTCAGGCTCAGATTCGGATGCGCCTCACGTTGAATCGTCAGGAAATCCTCAAGACGGGTAGCCGGAGAGAGGTCCACAGTGAGGTATTCGCCCGGCTGCCAGTAGCTGGAAATCTGCAATATTGCCGGGCCGGACAGGCCGCGGTGGGTGAACAACATCGCCTCTTTGAACAGGGTGCCGTCTTTTGCCGCAATGGTCGTATCCAGCGCAACGCCTGACAGCGTCTGCAACTGTTCCAGGAGTGGTTTATGTAAGGTAAAGGGCACCAGCGCCGCGCGCGTGGGCAGCACCTTCAGCCCAAACTGCTCAGCAATTTTATAGCCAAACGGTGATGCACCCAGGCCCGGCATGGAAAGGCCGCCACTGGCAATGACCAGCTTCTCAGCCTGAACCGCGCTGCCGTTGAGCTGCAGGCTGTAGCCCGCATCATCCCGGGTTACGCTCAGTATTTCGCTGCGCAGCCGAACGGTGACACCACCTTTGTCACATTCGGCCATTAATAAATCGACCACCTGCTGGGCAGAATCATCGCAAAACAGCTGCCCCAGGGTTTTCTCATGCCAGGCGATACCGTGGCGATTCACCAGATCGATAAAATCCCATTGGGTATAGCGCGCGAGGGCCGACTTACAAAAGTGGGGATTATTCGACAGGTAGGCGGCCGGTTCAGTGTAGAGATTGGTGAAATTGCAGCGCCCACCGCCAGACATCAAAATCTTGCGTCCCGGCTTCTTGCCGTTATCCAGCAGTAACACGCGGCGACCACGCTGTCCGGCCTGCGCAGCACAAAAAAGCCCGGCAGCGCCTGCCCCAATTACGATAACGTCAAACTGTTCCACTGCTTTTGCCCACCTGGTAAGAGAGGGGCAGATTGTAGTGATCTGCTCCTGTGGATGCCAGTGTCAAAATTTTGCCGTAAATATGTCACAATGTAACCAGCTAATTTTTATAGCTTTTGTATCTGTTCACCGGGTTAATTGACACTTTTAGTCCAAATCATGACTATATTTTCCTTTCCCAGACAGCATGTTGTCGCGGATAATGCGCCGCGTTCATGTCCTCCAAAAATGGCGTAACGTCTATGCTACATCTGTTTGCTGGTCTCGATCTTAGCACCGGCCTGTTACTGATACTTGCTCTGCTGTTTGTATTGTTTTACGAAGCAATTAACGGCTTTCATGATACGGCCAACGCGGTTGCGACGGTCATCTATACCCGTGCCATGCGGGCGCAGCTTGCCGTTTTAATGGCAGGCGTCTTCAACTTCTTTGGTGTATTGCTCGGCGGATTAAGCGTGGCTTACGCTATCGTGCATATGCTGCCTACCGATCTGCTGCTGAATGTCGGATCGGCCCACGGTCTCGCCATGGTCTTTTCCATGCTGCTGGCGGCGATTATCTGGAACCTGGGTACCTGGTATTTGGGCCTGCCCGCGTCCAGTTCCCATACCTTAATCGGCGCGATTATCGGCATTGGCCTGACGAACGCGTTGATGAGCGGCACATCGGTCGTTGATGCGCTTAACATCCCGAAAGTGCTGAATATTTTCCTGTCTCTGATTCTTTCCCCTATTGTCGGACTGGTGATTGCGGGCAGCCTAATCTTTCTTCTCCGCCGTTACTGGAGTAACACCAAAAAGCGTGCGCGTATTCATATGACGCCCGCCGATCGCGAGAAGATTGATGGCAAGAAAAAACCGCCTTTCTGGACGCGCACGGCACTGATTATCTCCGCCATTGGTGTCAGTTATTCACACGGTGCGAACGACGGGCAGAAAGGCATTGGCCTGATCATGCTGGTTCTGATAGGCGTTGCGCCAGCCGGCTTCGTGGTGAATATGAACGCATCGGGTTACGACATTACGCGTACACGGGACGCGGTCAATCATCTTGAGCAGTATTATCAACAGCACCAGGCCTCACTGAACCACATCATCGAGATGGCGCCGCCTAAGCTGCCTACGCCGGAAGAAGTGGCGCCGGTATCATCGACAGAGTTTCATTGCGACAGTGCACGTGCGCTGCAGGCCGTGCAACGTGCTCAGTTGCTGCTGAACAACCTGCAAAGCTACAGCGATCTGTCCGTCGAGCAGCGTAGTCAGATGCGTCGCCTGCTGCTGTGTATTTCCGACACCGCCGATAAAGCGGCGAAGCTGCCGGAAACCTCTCCAGACGATAAACGTTTCCTGGGCAAGCTCAAAGGCGATCTGTTGAACACCATTGAGTACGCGCCGGTATGGATCATCATGGCGGTTGCGCTGGCATTAGGCGTCGGCACCATGATCGGCTGGCGTCGCGTGGCCACCACCATCGGTGAGAAAATTGGTAAGAAGGGCATGACCTATGCGCAGGGCATGTCTGCGCAGGTGACGGCGGCCGTGTCGATAGGCATTGCCAGCTACACCGGCATGCCGGTCTCCACCACGCACATCCTCTCTTCTTCCGTTGCCGGCACCATGCTGGTTGACGGCGGCGGCTTGCAGAGCAAAACCATCAAAAACATCGCCATGGCGTGGGTATTTACCCTGCCGGTCTGTATTTTGTTGTCGGGTTCGCTCTACTGGATAGCGCTGAAACTCATCTGATTCGGCGGCATACCAGGGCGACTTCGGTCGCCCTTTTTAATGCCAGATTGCCAGCGCAATCAGGCTGATAATCACCAATCCACACAGTGAACTGGTTAAGATAAACAGACCTCTCACCCGCTCACACCGGCGAATGAATTCGTCGTCATGATGATCAAGATAGCGCCTTGCCCAGATGTAACGCACCAGCCGCACCTGCTTGCCGGGCTGACCATGGGATGTGAAAAACCCCGCGCCATCAACATACTGATAAAGCAGCGGATCACAGCCACGCAGAACCACCAACAGCGCACGCAGCGATGAGAAATAGCGCGCCATATTCACAATACATACCACACAAAGAGCCCAAAAAAGCGCGATAGTGCTGATCATGTCATCCTCCTTACCGGCACCGCAGCAGGGTGCTGAGCGCGCACCCTGTTGAACAGTCCCTGCAGAATTAGCCAACAACCCCGTAAAGCGATTTGTAGTTTTATTTTTGAATCATCAGAAAAGTAGCAACCGTGTGACGCAGGCTGCTTTTTTCAGTTTAGGAGAAATGTTCAATTTTTTACCAGCGAGGATTTTCGTTTTATACGAGTAAAAATCGTTCATCATTGATCTTATTCACAACCCAGGCGGCTTCAGAAGCATTTGTTAACACACAGGGCTATACTTTCAGGTATAACAACATCATCGCCTGTGCTGTACATTAATCATCTCGGTGGCGCTCATCGCCCGTTCGCGCAATGGATTTCGCAACTGTGACGCGTCTGGAAACCGCTGCCATTCTGAATCTCGTGGAAGGAGTTATATCATGGCTTATAAACATATCCTGATTGCAGTCGATCTTTCGCCAGAAAGCCAGTTGTTAGTGGATAAAGCTGTCTCACTCGCGCGCCCTTACGACGCAAAAATCTCGCTGATTCATGTCGATGTTAATTACTCGGATCTCTACACCGGCCTGATTGATGTCAACCTGGGAGATATGCAAAAGCGTATTTCTGAGGAAACGCATCTGGCGCTAAAAAGCCTGTCCGATGCCGCGGGCTACCCTATCACCGAAACCCTGAGCGGCAGTGGCGACCTGGGGCAGGTGCTGGTGGATGCGATTAAGAAATACGATGTGGACATGGTGGTGTGCGGTCATCATCAGGACTTCTGGAGCAAGCTGATGTCGTCTGCCCGCCAGTTGATCAATACCGTGCACATCGACATGCTGATTGTGCCGCTGCGTGACGAAGAGGATGAATAATTCGCGAGCGTTAAGCCGGTGCGACTGAGGTGCCGACCGGCTTAAAACCACGATTAAGACAGAGGCGGATAGATATCGAAGCGGTGGCTTTTGGTGACCACCGCAGACTGCGTGGCAACACCGGCCAGCGGTGGCGCGTAGTCGGGACGCTTCACCACAATACGTTTCTTTGCCAGACGGCGAGCCGGTGCCAGCAGTGCGTCGGCATCTTCATCCGCCCCCACCAGCGACTGAAAGACCCGCATCTCTTTTTTTACCATGGCGCTTTTTTGCCGATGGGGATACATAGGATCGAGATACACCACGTCCGGCTGCGGGGTAATATCGGTCAGAGCCTGAATGCTGGAAGCATGAATCAGCGTCAGGCGTTCGCGCAGCCAGCCGCCAATTTCTGCATCTTCATAGCCACGCGTCAGCCCGTCCTCCAGCAGTGCGGCCACCACCGGATGGCGCTCCAGCATGCGAACCCGACAGCCCAGCGCGGCCAGCACAAAAGCATCCCGTCCTAATCCGGCGGTGGCGTCCACCACATCGGGCAGGTAGGTCCCTTTTATCCCCACCGCTTTCGCGACGGCTTCACCGCGGCCACCGCCAAAACGACGTCGATGTGCCAGGGCACCGGAGGCGAAATCCACAAAGATGCCCCCCAGCTTGGGCTCATCCCGTTTGCGCAGTTCAAGATGTGTGGCGGTCTTCACCAGCGCCAGCGCGGCGTCATCACAGTGCGTCAGTTGCCAGCGTGCGGCTAAAACAGGTAAGGCGCCGTCACCGGCGCCTGTCTCATCAAGCAAACAGATTTTCACGTACGGCTTATCCCTGAATACCGTAGTGTTCCAGCATGGCATCCAGCTGTGGTTCACGGCCACGGAAGCGTTTAAACAGCTCCATCGGTTCTTCTGACCCGCCGCGCGTCAGAATATTGTCGAGGAAGGACTGCCCGGTTTCCCGGTTGAAAATCCCCTCTTCTTCAAAGCGCGAATAGGCATCTGCTGCCAGCACATCGGCCCACAGATAGCTGTAATAGCCCGCTGCATAGCCACCCGCAAAGATATGGCTGAAGGCATGAGGGAAACGTCCCCACTCCGGGCTGGGGACCACGGCGACTTTGCTTTTCACTTCGCGCAGGGTTTCGAGAATCTGTGCACCTTTTTCCGGATTGAATTCGGTATGCAGGCGGAAGTCGAACAGGCCGAACTCAAGCTGGCGCAGGATAAACAGCGCCGCCTGGTAGTTTTTCGCCGCCAGCATTTTGTCCAACAGTTCTTTAGGCAGTGGCTCACCGGTTTCGTAGTGCCCCGAAATAAACGCCAGTGCTTCCGGCTCCCAGCACCAGTTCTCCATGAACTGGCTAGGCAGTTCCACGGCGTCCCATGGCACGCCATTAATGCCGGACACGCCCGCTGCCTCGATGCGCGTCAGCATATGGTGCAGGCCGTGACCGAACTCGTGGAACAGGGTAATCACTTCGTCATGCGTAAACAGCGCAGGCTTGCCGCTTACCGGACGGTTGAAGTTACAGGTCAGGTAAGCCACCGGTTTTTGCAGGCTCCCGTCCGCTTTACGCATTTGGCCCACGCAGTCGTCCATCCATGCGCCGCCGCGTTTGTGTTCGCGAGCATAGAGATCGAGATAGAAACTGCCGCGCAGCTCGCCGCTTTCATCGAACAGATCAAAGAAGCGGACATCCGGATGGTAAACATCGACGTCAGTGCGCTCTTTCGCAGTAATACCGTAAATGCGCTTCACCACTTCAAACAGGCCGGACACTGCACGCGACTCCGGGAAGTAAGGGCGCAGCTGTTCATCGCTGATGGTATAAAGATGCTGCTTCTGCTTTTCGCCGTAGTAGCTGAGATCCCATGGGTTCATGGTTTCTACGCCGAACGCTTTCTGCGCAAAAGCGCGCAGCTGCGCCAGCTCTTTCTCACCCTGTGGACGGGCGCGATCGGCCAGATCGTTCAGGAAATCGATCACCTGTGCCGGGCTCTGTGCCATCTTGGTGGCCAGGGATTTATCCGCGAAGGAGTCGAAGCCCAGCAGCTGCGCCAGCTCGTGCCGCAGCGCCAGCTCTTCCGCCATAATCGGACCGTTATCCCATTTACCCGCGTTAGGGCCTTGATCGGAGGCGCGGGTCGAATAGGCGCGGTACATCTCTTCGCGCAGCGCGGCATTATCGCAATAGGTCATGACCGGCAGATAGCTGGGGATATCCAGCGTCAGTAACCAGCCTTCCTGCCCTTTGGCTTCCGCCTGGGCTTTCGCTGCGGCCAGCGCGCTTTCCGGCATGCCCGCCAGCTCGCTTTCGTCCGTAATCAGCTTGCTCCAGCCCATTGTGGCATCAAGCACGTTGTTACTGTAGGCCGAGCCCAGCTCGGAAAGACGCGCGGCAATTTCGCCGTAACGCTGCTGCTTGTCTTTTTCCAGACCGATACCGGAAAGCTCAAAATCACGCAGTGCGTTATCGACCGCTTTCTGCTTTGCCTGATCCAGCGAAGCATAATGACTGCCTTCTTTCAGATTGCGGTAGGCCTGATAAAGCCCTTCGTGTTGGCCCACCCAGGTACTGTATTCAGACAGCAGCGGCAGCGTTTGTTCGTAGGCTTCGCGCAGTTCCGGACTGTTTTTAACCGAGTTCAGATGGCTGACCGGTGAAAAGATACGGCTCAGGCGGTCATCGGTTTCTGCCAGCGGCTGAACCAGGTTATCCCAGGTGTAAGGTGCGCCTTGCGCCACCACTTTTTCCACCATTGCGCGGCATTCATTCAAAACGTCGGTTACGGCGGGCACCACATGTTCAGGCTTAATCGCTGAAAACGGGGGAAGTGTGAACGAGGTGAGTAACGGATTGGTCATAGCGCAGTCCTTTAACAATGTGTGGGGCGCGACGGCTCGCGCGACGCAATTTAATTAACATGCGGTCGGATATCACGAAAATCAATGGCGCGACCGGCGGTGATTTCAACAATGGTGCGAATAGTGATCCTTCTGACAATGAGATCAATCATAGCTGACGCCAAAACAGGCTATCACTTTCCTGTCGCTGAATACGTAACGGAGGTTAACAGCCTGTGGCAGATTGCTATGCAAAGTGTAAAGCGGTCTGAACAGGGAAAACCGGCTTCACGGGCGACGGATGCGCGAAATGCCAGCAATTATTCCCGTCTGTCGGTATAATCGGGCCAATATCACTATTTTTAGCTTCAACCGCGGAAATCCCCTTTTTTATGCTGAGTTATCGCCACAGTTTTCACGCCGGCAACCATGCCGATGTGCTTAAGCACACCGTACAAAGCCTCATCATCACCGCCCTGAAAGAGAAAGAAAAACCGTTTTTCTATCTTGATACACATGCAGGCGCAGGACGTTATCAACTGAGCGGCGAGCATGCAGAGCGTACCGGCGAGTATCTGGAAGGCATTGGACGCATCTGGCAGCAGCCGGATGCGCCCGCACTGCTGCAACCCTATTTTGATGCGATTCATGCCCTGAACCGCAGTGGAACGCTGCGTTACTATCCAGGCTCCCCCCTGATCGCCCGCCACTTGCTTCGCCCGGAAGATAAGATTCAACTGACCGAGCTGCATTCCAGCGATTTTCCCATGCTGCGCACTGAGTTCAGTAAAGACAGCCGCGCGCGCGTTGAAAAGGCCGATGGCTATCAGCAGTTAAAATCAAAGCTGCCCCCGCTTTCACGCCGTGGGCTGGTGCTGATCGATCCGCCTTATGAAATGAAGAGTGATTACCAGGCGGTCGTCAAAGGCATTCAGGAAGGCCACAAGCGCTTTGGCACCGGCGTTTATGCCCTGTGGTATCCGGTTGTCATGCGTCAGCAAATCAAGCATATGCTGCGCGATCTGCAGGCGACCGGCATTCGAAATATCCTGCAAATTGAACTGGCCGTGCGTCCTGACAGCGATCAGCGCGGGATGACAGCCTCCGGCATGATTGTGATCAATCCCCCCTGGAAGCTGGCCGATCAGATGAATACGCTGCTGCCGTGGTTACACCAGAAACTGGTACCGGCAGGTACAGGTCATTTCAGCGTAAACCAGATCGTTCCTGAATAACGCCTTTCCCGTTTAGCGTCGCCGGTTCAGTTACGGCGGCGTGATATCGCAGGTCATTTTTATGTGGATTATTCTGGCAGGCGCCCTGGCGGCTCTGCAACCGGCGAAACGCCTCTCTCTGTTACTGCTGGCACTGGCAACGGCTCTGGGTGTGTACCAGAACGTGCTGGACTGGCCCGTTACCCTCGTTTTTGCTGCGGTGGCAGCGCTGGTCGCGTTTCGTATTTACGATCGCCGCAGTCGCGTGTGGCAGGGCATAAGCGAGGTGCTCCTGGTCGTGATGGCCGCTGCGCTGCTGCTGCATGTTATTCCCGGCTTTAACAATCCGCGTCAAATCGATGCCGTTCAGGTAGGCGCACGCAGCCTGCCCTTCTCTTTTTCATTTAATTTTGACAAAGCCCTGATCCCCTTCCTGTTGCTGGCCTGTATGCCGACGCTGTTCAAAGCTGAGGCGCACCCACCGCGCACGCCTCTGTTATGGCTGGTACCCGTGGCGGCGATTCCGCTGCTGTTAGTCAGCGCGGTAGGGCTGGGTGGCCTGGCGTTTGAGCCACACCTGCCTGACTGGCTGGGCGCGTTCGCACTGGCCAACCTGTTTTTTGTCTCGTTGGCAGAAGAAGCATTTTTTCGTGGCTATCTACAGCAGCGGCTGCGCCAGAGATGGGGCGGGACAATCGCCCTGGTGGCCACCGCCTTGCTGTTTGGCCTGGCGCATGCGTCCGGCGGCGTACTGCTGATGATATTTGCCGGGCTGGCCGGGCTAATTTATGGCCTGGTCTGGCACTGGAGCGGCCGGCTTTGGCTGGCAACAGCCTGCCATTTTGCACTCAACATGGTTCATCTGTTGTTGTTTACCTACCCGGCACTGATGCATTAGTCGTTACAGCGTAAAGACGGCCAGGTCATACGCCATCTCGGTTTCGGGGAAAATGGCCTGGCACTCTGCCAGCAAACGCGTCATATCTCTGGCGAGATAGCGTGAGCTAAAATGCGTGGCGATCAT
Source organism: Pantoea ananatis LMG 2665 (assembly GCF_000710035.2). Lineage (GTDB taxonomy): Bacteria > Pseudomonadota > Gammaproteobacteria > Enterobacterales > Enterobacteriaceae > Pantoea > Pantoea ananatis. The sequence continues at coordinate 180,184 of NZ_JMJJ01000007.1, forward strand.
CCGTTTTGCACCGGCCTGCTTTGCTACTGTAGCGGCCTGCACGGTAGTTGAGTGACCGCGCCCGTTGGCTTTTTCCGCCAGCGCATCCTCCAGCGTGGTTTCGTGCACCATCACATCCACATTGGCCGCCAGCTGTAACGCCACCTCGGTGGGTGCCGTATCGCCAAAAATCGCCAGGGTTTTTCCTTTGGTGGACGGCCCCAAATACGCCGCGCCATCAATGGTGCGTCCATCTTCCAGCGTAATACGTTCTCCCTGCTTCAGCTGTTGATACCACGGGCCACGTGGCACACCTTCCGCTTTGAGACGTGCGGCATCCAGAAAGCCGGGCTTGTCTCGCTGTTCAATACGATAGCCAAAGCAGTCAATAGTGTGATTCATCGGCCAGGCCGTGACACGAAACTCGCCATCATCCAGCACCTCGCCCGCCGCAATCTCGATCACCTCAAGCGGATAGTCGGTGTACGAGCTGGACAGGGAAAGTGCGCTATCGACAAAGGCTTTCAGTCCTTTTGGGCCGTAAACCGTCATCGGCGTGGTCAGCCCGGCCATTGAACGGCTGGTGAGCAGGCCCGGCAGGCCAAAAATATGGTCACCGTGCAAATGGGTGATAAAGATTTTATCGAGCTTGCCGGGTTTAAGATCGGATCGCATAAACTGAAGCTGAGTGCCTTCACCACAGTCAAACAGCCAGGTGTCGCCACTGCTTGCCCGGGTGAAGGCAATGGCGGTGACGTTACGCTGCAAACTGGGCGCGCCACCGCCCGTGCCAAGAAAAGTCAGGTGCATGCTATGCTTCTCTGTAAGTAGTGGAAAAATATGGCCTGTTACAATCATAGGCGCAATTTTTGCGACACCGTGCCCTGCGGCGTTACACTCTATATCAATTTCCATGTAACCGGATGATACTTCAATGACCCGACATTATGACTATCTCGCCATCGGCGGCGGCAGCGGCGGTATTGCTTCGATTAACCGTGCAGCAAGCTATGGCCAGAAGTGTGCCTTGATAGAAGCCAAAGCGCTGGGCGGAACCTGCGTCAACGTAGGCTGTGTGCCGAAAAAAGTCATGTGGCATGCCGCGCAAATCGCCGAGGCCATTCATCTTTACGGGCCTGATTATGGTTTTGATACCACGGTAAACCGCTTCGACTGGGGCACGCTGGTCAAAAACCGCAGCGCCTACATCGACCGTATTCACCAATCATACGACAATGTTCTGGGGAAAAATAAGGTCGATGTCATCACCGGCTTTGCCCGTTTTATTGATGCGCATTCCGTTGAAGTCAATGGCGAAACCATTACGGCCGACCATATTTTGATCGCCACCGGGGGACGTCCGAGCCATCCCTCTATCCCCGGAGCGGAATACGGAATTGATTCAGATGGCTTCTTTGAACTGGATGCGCTGCCAAAACGGACCGCGGTGATCGGTGCCGGTTATATCGCGGTTGAGCTGGCAGGCGTGGTCAATGCGCTGGGCTCGGAAACCCATTTATTCGTCCGTAAACATGCCCCGCTGCGCAGCTTTGATCCGCTGATTACCGATACGCTGGTTGAGGTCATGAACGCGGAAGGCCCAACGCTGCATACCGAGGCGACACCAAAAGCCGTCGTGAAAAATGCCGATGGTAGCCTGACGCTGCAGTTGGAAAATGGCAGTGAATACACCGTGGATTGCCTGGTCTGGGCGATTGGCCGGGTGCCGGAAACCGACAGCCTGAATATTGAGGCGGCGGGCGTTGCGCTGGATGAAAAAGGCTATATCAAGGTCGATAAATTCCAGAATACCAACGTGCCAGGCGTTTATGCCGTTGGTGATAACACCGGCGCCGTTGAGCTGACGCCGGTAGCGGTGGCGGCAGGTCGTCGCCTGTCTGAGCGGTTGTTTAATAACAAACCCGATGAGCACCTGGATTACAGCAATATTCCTACCGTGGTGTTCAGCCATCCGCCGATCGGCACCGTGGGCCTGACGGAACCGCAGGCGCGCGAGCAGTACGGTGATGACCAGGTAAAAGTCTACAAATCGTCCTTTACCGCAATGTATACCGCGGTGACCCAACATCGCCAGCCGTGCCGCATGAAGTTAGTCTGCGTCGGCCCGGAGGAGAAGATTGTGGGTATTCATGGCATCGGCGGCGGAATGGACGAGATGCTGCAGGGCTTTGCGGTGGCGTTGAAAATGGGCGCGACCAAGAAAGACTTTGATAACACCGTGGCGATTCACCCGACCGCGGCAGAAGAGTTTGTGACGATGCGTTAATCCGCCTACGCGCATAACCTAGCGCTGCCCGCTGCCCCTGTGGTCTGCGGGCAGCAGCCTCAATTAAAATAGGTCTCCCGCAGCGGCGTCAACGCCGCGCCCAGCGCCGAACTGTCCCCCTCAATGGCGCTCAGCAGAATATCCGGATATTCCGCAGAAATGTTCCAGCGTTTACCCGAACTGATGCGCGGCATGGCTAAAAACATTTCGCCCAGCTTACGGGGAATCTCGCCCCCTAATATGATGGCTCCGGGATCGATCACCGCATTCATGGCATCCATTGCCCGATGCAGGTTTGGCGTGACGTCTTCTACCCACTGTTGCGCAATCGGCCAGGCCGGATCGAATTTATGATTGAGATCGCGAATATCTTTAATTTCAATACCACCGTTACGTAACCGATCGATCAAGATCCCCAGGGCCGGGCGCAGCTTGCCCTCTTCCGGCGTAAAAATACGGCTGATCTCCCCCGCATTTCCAAACGCACCCTGGAACGGTTTACCGTTAATCACGATGCCACCGCCAAAACCATAATTAAAAGAGAGATAGCCAAAGGTATCGTATTTCAGCCCGGCGCCTAAAAAGGCTTCAGCGTGCGCCGCCGTTGTGGCGTTATTTTCAATCCATACTGGTCGATCAAATAACATGGTAATTTCACGGCGCAGATCGATGCCCATCCAGTTTTTTAAAGGTTCAGGCGGATTGAAATACTTTCGTGATTCATAAAGAAAGCCCGCCATGCTGTATCCCACACCACAGACTTTGTCTGGCGAAATACCGTATTGTTTCAAGGTATCCAGATAGTGATGTTTGATATTGAGTAAGGTACGGGCAGGATCGCGCGGATGCGTATCCAGTACGCAGTATTCTGTAATACCGCCCCGGAAATTAATCAGGCTGGCGGCAACGCTGTCTGAGTTAATAGAGATGCCGTAACCATAACGCGCATTCGCATTCAGTGATAACGATGGGCTGGGCTTGCCTCTTCCCTGGGACGGTGATTCCCCCAGGCTGAGAAAGCCGTTTTCGGTCAGCGTATCAACAATGCGGTGAACAGATGACTGATTCAGAATGGTTTGCGAAACCAGCGAGGAGCGGGAAATGCCATCGTTGCGGCGGACAAGCTCAAGAATGAGTTTTTCACTGCGATTAAGTTCGACTTCATGACCAGCGGAATATCCATGAACCACAGCGTTGTCCTCACCGTATTTAATAATGGGTTCTGTTAATACCCTAGCATGCTTTTATGCAGGACGAATAGTAAAGGCCCCTGCCTTTACGTTTTAATAAAATGTGCTGATTTTCAGCTTCTCCGGCCCGGTTTTTCCCGATCATAAAAGCATCATAATAGTGAAACATAACGGAGAGACACTCTAATATCATGCAATGAGCATTATATTAAAAGCGAGCCTTATGTCCGGATGGGCACTTTCATGTGCGTAGGGTTCTGTCTTCATTCACATGCTTCTTCTTATACATCAGGTAAACAATGGAAACGCGCTTAAAGGTTGCTGAACGCATCGCACAAGAGGCTTCACTTTTGGCTCTTGACTATTTCAGACAGCTGAGTGAATTAGCGATCTGCGAAAAAAGGCCGCAGGATGTCTTCAGTGAAGCCGATCGGGAAGTGGAAAATCTGATTCGGCAGCGCCTGGAACACCATTTCCCACAGGATTCTGTTGTTGGGGAAGAGCATGGCGGTGAGCTCAGCGCCAGCTACTGGTCTGTTGATCCTATCGATGGTACGAGTAACTTCCTGCGCGGCTCGTCATTGTGGGGGATTTCTGTTGGCTATGTGCACGATGGCGAGCCGGTTATGGGCGTGATCGTCCATCCGGTATTAAACCTCATGTTGAGCGGCGGCAAAGAGACAGGGGTTTATCTGAATGGTGAACCCTTTGAACGGCCAGTGGTCACCGAGGCGCTGAAAACCGTGGCGATTGGCGACAGTCCATCATGGGATTTCACCCATCAGCTCTGTATTGAAAAGGCCTATCGGGACGACGGCTGGAATGTGGTGCGCTATCGCTGTGCCACCGTAGGCTTAACCTTTAGCGTGCTGGGTTACGTTGACGGTTATCAGGAATGTTTTAGCAGCATGTGGGACGTTTCTGCGGGTTATGCACTCTGTAAAGCGGCCGGACTGGATGCGCATCTTGCCGGTACACAGGAAAAAAGCAGTACACATGTTAGTGTCGGTACGGCTGAAATGAACCGCCTTTCCGCCCAGTTTATCCCTCACCCTCGTTTTACTCCCGCCTGACCACGCATTGCCCCCGGCTAACCTCATCACTGCATTTCAGGACAGCGTTCCCCCGCTGTCCTGCCCTCTGTGCGCTTGCTGATACAACAACCTTGTTCTTCGCCTCAAATATTAATCACAACGCATTAAAATAGTTAGCGCGTTAAACGTACGATTTCAAAGTAACCCTTCATTTAACTGTTATATATAGGTTTTAAAAACTTAATAAATTCTTAACCTGTCTGAAATTGCTTAAATTCACTACAGCAAATTATTATGCGTCTCGCATTAATTAAGAAGTCCCTGGCATTATATGACGGAGCAGCCCAACGTGAACACGCTAGAAATACACAATGCCATGCTGACGTTCGACGATTTTGTCGCGCTGAACGGCATTTCACTGCAGGCCAAAAAAGGACAATTTGTTTCCCTGCTTGGCCCATCTGGCTGTGGCAAAACCACGCTGCTTAAAGTTATTGCCGGCTTTTACAGTCTTGATAGTGGCGAAGTACTGATCCACCAGCAGGACATGCATCATGTAAAACCTGAACATCGCGACACGGCGATGTGCTTTCAGTCCTATGCGCTTTTTCCTCACCTTTCCGTTGCTGAAAATATCGGGTTTGGCCTCAAGCAAATGAAGATGGCGAAAACGGACATTCACGATCGCGTCGCGCAGACCGCCGCTCAGGTATCGCTGAATGCGCATTTGCCTAAACTGCCAGCACAGTTATCCGGCGGTCAGCAGCAGCGCGTGGCGCTTGCCAGAGCGCTGGCCGTGCGTCCGGAAATCGTGTTGTTTGATGAGCCGCTGTCAAATCTGGATGCCAAATTACGCGACAAGGTACGACTGGAGATCAGACAGCTTCAGCGCTCCCATGGGTTTACCGCCATTTATGTTACCCACGACCGTGCAGAAGCCTTGTCGATGTCTGACATTGTAGTGGTCATGAATGCCGGAAAAATTGAGCAAACCGGTACGCCGGATGAGATCTATTATTCCCCGGTAAACCGCTTTGTCGCCGGTTTCGTCGGTCAGGCTAACGTCATGAAAGCCCGCGTACTGGATAGCGACAGCAGCACCGGTATTTATCGCATTGCGTGCGTACTGGGCGAAATGGAGATTCATAGCCATGTGCCGCCCGTCTCGGACAAGGTCTATACCTTCTGGCGCCCTGAGGATGCCTTACTCAGCGAACACAGTGCCGGGAAAAACACGCTGGCCTTCGAGATCGGTCCGGTGAGTTTTCTGGGCAACCTTTCTGAACTCCAGGTTCATCCGCTGGGCCATGAAGAAACGGAATATCAGTGGTGTATCCAGCTGGTCGGTAAAAACCACATCCGCGAAGGTGACAACGTTAATTTCTCTATTGCGCCAGACAAGATCCGCTTTTTACGGGAAAGCTATTCATGAAAACGCGCAACCGGAACAGGCTCTGTTGGTTGCTGGTCCTGCCTGCGGTCGCGCCGGTCATCATCACTCTGGTGCTGATTGTGATCATGGCGTTGGCGCAATCCGTTGGCCTGTTTAATTTTGGCGCACCGGCGCACTTCACGCTTCAGTACTGGCAAACCATTCTGAATGACAGCCAGCTGTGGCGCGCGACAGGCTATTCGCTCAGAATCGGCGTGCTGAGTGCAGTGCTGTCCGTTGCCCTGGCGCTTCCGCTGGCACTGTGGCTGAGAAAGCCGTTTCCCGGCTCGATGCTGATGGGCGGCTTACTCAAAGCCCCGCTGATGGTACACGGACTGGTGGCTGCGCTGCTGTTTATCAACCTGATTTCCTGGCAGGGCTTTATTAACCTGGGCTTGCTCAAGCTGGGGATCATCTCGCACCCCATCAGAATGCAGAATGACCGCTGGGGAATTGGCGTGATTATTTTGCAGGTCTGGAAACAGCTTCCCTATGCGCTGCTTATCATTACCGGCAGCCTGCGCGCGATTGGTGACGAAATTTTTAATGCCGCGCGGGATTTAGGCGCCGGCAAGACTGCCCGGTTGTTACAGATCATCCTGCCCTTATCTATCAAGTCCGTTCAGGTATCGCTGGTGCTGATCTTCATCGGCGCCTTGGGTGACTTTTCATTTCAGGTCGTTGCGGGGCCAACCAGCGTGTTCTCTCTTTCGCAATACATGCTGCGCTTCCCTGAAATCAGCGCGCAGGGCTGGAATCTTGCGGCCGTTGTCGCGGTAATTTTGATGCTGGCGGCTTTTATCGGTGCAGTGGTGCTTGCCACCCTGGCGAAGTGGCTACAACAAGCCGGAGAACAGAGATAATGAAAGCCAGAGAGACGTTATCCCCGCTGCGAATCGTCATGATGATCCTTATCACCGCCCTGTTTATGCTGTGGCTGGTTATTCCCTTTATGTTGACCGTCCTGTGGTCACTGGTCGATAAAACCCATCCGTGGGCATGGCCAGATGCCCTGCCGCCGGTTCTCTCACTGGGACGCTGGGTAGAGGTATGGACCACGACCGCGTTACCCCAGGCGCTCAGAAACAGCTATTTACTGGCGGCAACCGTCTCCGTCTGCACGCTGACGTTGTCTCTGCCTGCCGCGTGGGCGTTTGGCAGAATGTCGTTTACGGGCAAACACCTTTTACAGAATGCGATCTTACTGCCGCTTATCGTTCCGGGCTTTGTCGTCGCGCTGTTTTTTTCCATGTTGCTCAACGTGGCGGGCATTCACAGCCGGTTTGGTGGCATTTTGCTGGGGCATATTATTATCTTGATGCCTTATGCCGTGCGCATTCTGACCCTGTCATTTTCGCAGATACGCCAGGACACGCTCGATGCAGCACGAGATATGGGCGCTTCGGTGATCAACCGTTTTTTAGTGGCCTGCCTGCCCACCATCAGACCGGGAATATTTGCCGCATTAATTATTGTCTTTACATTATCAATAGAAGAGTTCGCCATAAGTTTCATTGTTGGCTCACCCGATTTTATTACCGTCCCTACCATTCTGTATTCTTATCTGGGTTATAACTTTATTCGACCCAACGCGGCGGTTATTTCTTTAATGCTGGTTGTGCCAAATGTCATGTTGATGTTGATTGCAGAAAAATTACTGACAAAAAATCCTGTCGCCTCCTTTGCAGGAAAAGGCTGACAGTCTTTAACACGCGTTATTGGGGAAAAATATGTTCAGACTCGTTGCTGCAATATTATTGCTGGCCGGGGCTTTCTGTAGCCAGGCTCAGGATTTAACCTCGATGAACTGGGAACAGATTGTCGAACAGGCGAAAAAAGAAGGGAAATTAACCTGGTATCAATGGTATTACCAGGACCGTTTAAAAGAGCAGGTCAGCCTGTTTGAAAAACAGTACGGTATTAACGTTACCCTGTCTGAAGGCACATTACAGGGCAACATTAATAAACTCATGGCCGACCGGGGACGGGAAACGGGCGATATTGATGTGTTTTCGATTGGCGGGGGCGCATTCGGTACCGTATCGCCTCAGCAAACGTTTTTTGGCCCGCTTAATACACTGCTGCCGGAAGGCAAAACCCTGAACTACACCATTGAGGGAACGGACAGTAAAGGCTATGGCGTGGCATTTTGGGGCAACCAGACCGGTCTGGCCTACGATTCGCGCCGCCTGAAAGAAAGTGAGTTGCCACGAACCCTGCCGCAGATTACGTCCTTCCTGCAAAGTCATCCTCAGGAATTTGGCTTCAACGTTGAAAACGGCGGTTCCGGCCCGGCCTTTATTGAATCGGTGACGCGCACGCTGGTACCGGGTTTTGATTTCACCAAAGGCGACGCAGATGTAAAAAGCCTGACGGCTCTGCAGCCCGCCTGGAACTGGTTCAAACAGCAGCGCCCCAACTACATCATTACGGCCTCCAACGCCGACAGCGTCACCCGACTGGTCAGCGGTGAGTTCCTGCTGGTCCCCGCCTGGGAAGATTACCTGGTGGGATTAGAAAACCACGGTGAAGTCCCGAAAACTATCCGGCTGTATATCCCCGATTTCGGCATGCCCGGCGGCGGAAATATGGTGGCGATACCTAAAAACGCGCCCCACAAAGCGGCAGCGTTGCTGTTTATCCACTGGTTGACGCTGCCTACCACCCAACGGCTGTTCCAGCAGGTTTATGGCATTACGCCTCAAAACAAAGAAGTGAATCGTGATGCCGGGCTGATCAATAGCAAAGAGCGCGTTCATGGCACTCAGTTCATGCCTAAACCGCTGGGTGATGAAGTCAGGACCGAATTCTCTAACCAGGTTTTGCTTAAGTAGACCTGCGATAAAACCCTAACAGAAGGTAAAGCCAAGAATGTCGACCAAAAAACACCCTGCACGCGTAGTGAACGCCCGCCTGATTGCCCATCGGGGAGCACCGCTGCTGGCACCGGAAAACACGCTGCCTTCGTTTCAGGCGGCGGTTGAACGCGGAGCGACGTGGATAGAGGTGGATGTCAAACTCACCAAAGATATGCACCCGGTCATTATTCATGACGATTCCGTAGACCGGACAACGAATGGCAAAGGCTATGTGGCAAATTTAACCCTGGATGAGATCCGGTCGCTGGAGGCTGGCGTGTGTTACGGCCACCTCTTTAAAGGTGTGAAAGTGCCTACGCTGGCTGAAACTGTGGGCTTTGTACTGGATAAAGGCGTCGGGCTGCAACTGGAAATCAAACCCACCTCCGGGCAGGAAGTGGAAACGGCGGAGATTGCGATCGCTCAGTTGAAGTCGTTGTGGCCAGCGAGCGAGAAGAAGTTATTTATCAGCAGCTTCTCTGAGATTTCGCTGCAGGTTGCCGCCAGGCTGATGCCTGACGTACCGCGTGGGCTGGCAGTTTGCGTCCCGCCAAAAGACCCGGCGGCGCTCCTCGCCAGAACAGGTTGCCAGATCCTGCATTTCCTGGGTGACTTCGCAACGGACGAAGACCTGACGCGCCTGGCCCGTTCAGGTATTGAATTCGCGATTGCCACGATCAATGACCCGGTGCTTGCCCGAAAATATATTGATGCGGGCGCACAAACGGTATTAAGCGATATACCCGACTTGGCATTTTGAATAAAAAGTTCATCAGGATGTTCTCTGCCTGAATGCAATAACACCAAGGAAAGCCATTATAAAAAATGGCCATAAACTTTATGGCCGCTATACCCATTTTATTATTTAGTCATTAAACAAGACGAAAGTGATATTGAAATAAATACCGCCCTGAGCGGTAACATCCTCATGCTTTAGTTAACTGATAAGGGTAGATGATATGCACAATAAAATAAAAACAGTCGCGCCGTATGCAATGTGTTTTCTGGTCTCATTTTCTGCATGCTCCGCCGAGATTTATAATAAAAGTGGAAATAAGCTCGACCTGTACGGTAAAGTCGATGCGCGCCATGTTTTCTCAGATAATATTGCAGAAGATGGCGACAACTCTTATGCACGCCTGGGTTTTAAAGGTGAGACGCAAATTAATGATAAGCTTACCGGTTATGGTCAATGGGAATATAATTTCCAGCTGAATCACAGTGAAGGCGGTAGCGATGCGCAAACGGGTAATGCCACACGTTTAGGGTTTGCCGGTCTGAAACTCGCCGACTTCGGCTCGTTCGATTATGGCCGTAGCTTTGGGGTACTGTATGTTGCCTCTGCCTATACGGATATGGCACCGATCTACGGTTCCGGCACCATGACCACCAACGATAACTTCCTGTCAAAACGCTCAACCGGCCTCGCGACCTGGCACTCTCCGGACTGGGGCGGGTTAAAGTTAACCCTGCAGTATCAAGGGAAAAATGACCGCTCAACCGCCAAACTGGCTAACGGAGATGGTTACGGTGCTGGCCTGACTTACAGCATTACCGATGGGCTGAGCATTGCGGCAGCAGGGATGAAAGCAAAACGGACACTGACTCAGCAAGCTGACGGTCAGGGAGACGATGCCACCGCCTGGGTAACCTCTGCAAAATATGACGCCAACCAGATCTATCTGGCCGCCATGTATGGCGAAGCCAATGACGTTACGCCTTATGGACAGCTGGCACAGGTCGCCGACAAAACCCATAACTTTGAGGCGATTGCACAGTACCAGTTCCTGAACGGTTTGCGCCCTTCTGTCGGTTTTGTCACGCAGCGTGGCGAAAACCTGCAGGGCGCTGGGAATTTTGCCGGGGGCAGCCAGACGATGCAGAAATATATTGCGGTGGGCACCTATTACTATTTCAACAAGAACATGCTGACCTACGTGGACTACCGCATTAACTTACTGAAGGAAAACGATTTTACGCGCGCCACCGGCATTACGACGAAAAACAGTATCGGTATGGGCCTGACCTATCAATTCTGATCCGCCTGTTGCTGCTTCGTCCTGTGTTGCTTCAATCCTGATCATCGCTCATTTAGCGAGGCCGGCAAATGCCGGCTTTTTTTACGCCTGCCGCAGGAAGCGTCAGTCAGGACAGAACGGAGGCGTGCCTGACCGCCAATGCGCCCTGACTGAGGTTTTCCAGCCATTTAACATAGGCCTGATCCCACAGCGCGGCAGGTGTACCCGCTTTGCCGAGTCCAAAACCATGCCCCCCGCTGGACAGCTGAATCAGCTGCACCGGTACGCGGTTGCGGCGACAGGTGTCACGCATGAGCTGGGTGTTAAAGGGTTTTGAGGTGTGATCGTCTCCGGCCTGAGCCAGGAACGTGGGCGGATAGAGATTCGTCACATAGTTTTGTACTGACCAGCTGGCTTCTTCTTGCGGACTGGCGTCATTGCCCACCATCATCAGGTGCGTGTTGGTATGCTGATAGGGCGCTTCAAGCGTAATCACCGGGTAAATCAGCCCAACACTGTCGGCTTTAGGGACTTCCTGATCCAGCCTGTCCACCGGCGGATATGACTGAAATTCCGGGCGCGCCGCCGCCATGCCCAGTAAATGCCCCCCAGCCGAAAACCCCAGAACATGCACTTTTCGTTCAAACGAACGTATCAGGCGCAGCGCGCGCTGTGCATCCTGTAAAGGCGCGAGGTTGCCAGCCTGCCATTTCTCGCGCGGTAAGCGGTAGCTGAGCACATAGGCGGTATAACCGTTAGCATTTAACCAGTGCGCGACGGGCCAGGCTTCGCGTCCCATACCAATCCACCGGTAGCCTCCCCCGGCCGCAATCAGCACCGCTTCGCCATTGGGATTTTCTGGCCTGAAGCGTTGAATCGCCGGGCTGACAATATTCGACCATGAACCCCAGGCGTCCACGCGCAATGTTCCAGACGGCCCACCGCCGCCGGGCGGTTCGTCCGGCCAGAGAGGAATAATATCATCGCGGGCAAACAGTTTGCTGGTAGCCAGTGAAAGCGCAAGCGCTCCTGTGCCGAAAATAAAGCGTCGACGCGTAATCATGATGCCTGTTAAATCAATGCCATAAAGGTCAGCCGACCCTTTCGGCCCGCTGCGTTTTTATTATGTATCGCACATTTGGTTAAGACGCTGGCGATTATGTACGCAATCGGTAGGGAAAATCCATTAAAAAACGCGCCATTTTAGCGCGTTTATTGGCGAATTAACTGCGGTTAATCTTCCTGCTGAAACTGCGTCATCACCGTTTGTTCACACTGTTGGGTATTGGTGCGGAGTTTGGCGCGTTCTTCATCACCCAGCTGCAGCCAGGCGCTGGCCACTTCATTGGCCAGCTCTTCATCAAATTCAGGCTTGCTGACGGCAGAGGAGGACTGCGATCCTGCCACGCTGGCCTTCATTTTTTCCACATACTGGTCGGCTGTCGAAACGCTTTTTTCACTGCTGACAATGTGACACAGCTGGCTTGCATACACGCTTTCTTCACTATTGTCTTCCGCCAGCGCGCTGCCCGACGCCAGCATGCTCAGCAACAGTATCTGAGATATCTTCATCATCTACTCCCGTTATCAGTTAATTCACTCTCATGACAGGCGTTGTTTCGCCTCCAGTCGGGCCTGGCGCCAGTTGAGCAGCGGCGTCACTGAAATGCCGTGAACCACGATACTGCACACCACCAGCGTCAGCGCCATATCAGCCATTATCGTTGCTTCTGCGCCCCCCATGCCATGGACCCAGGCGAACGCAATATAGTTAAGGCTCCCAATACCGCGGATACCCAGCCAGCCAATAAGCAACCGCTGAGGAAGCGGCATGCCCGTCCCGAGGGTAACCAACCACACCGCCAGGGGGCGCACCACGATAAACAGCAGCAGTCCAAGGAAGATGCCCTGAATGTTCCAGTGGTATGCCATGGTTACGCCCAGTACCACCATCATGATGGCAGCCAGCAAACGTTCAATAGTATCGCCAAAAGAAAGCGCGTCGCCTACTACTAAACCAACGGATTTCACCATGCCACTGCTGCGTTGCTGCAGGCGCTTGTTGGGATTGACCAATGCCTCTGCAGGCAGTAACCGATCGTCGTCCGACATATCGTCTGGCTGGTAACGTTTAAAGACGCCCAGCTCAGCACGGCGCAGCCCAAGACCGGCGGCAAAGGTGGCCAGAAAGCCTGAAGCACCCAGCCATTCCGCCAGGGCGTAGCTGAGCGCGATCAACGCCAGCGCCAGAAAGTCGTTGGGGGCGCAATCCCCATGCGCATTGCGAAGCCGGGTGGCCAGTAAGCCAACGAGTCGGCCCAGGCCAAATCCCAGCAGGATACCGCCGCCGATGGCCCACACGACGTCGACAGCAGCCCAGTGCGCCAGCATGCCTGCACTGAGGTTTTCGCCGTTGAACAGCAGCAAAGCCAGCACCAGCAACGGCAGCGCTGAACCATCATTCATGCCCGCCTCGCTAGAAATGGCGACGCGCAAGGCGTCATCGTCCTGCGCGTCGCTCACCGAAATCAGGCTAGCCAGTACCGGGTCGGTGGGCGCAACAATTGCGCCAAACGCCAGTGCAACGGGCCAGGACAACCCGACCAGCCAATGAGACAGCAGCGTCATGGCCGCCACCGTCATCAACATCGCCGGAAAGGCCAGTAAGCCTCCGGCTCGCCAGCTTTTCGCTTTAAGCGGCAAGCGTAATTTGAGCCCCGTAATAAACAGTGACGCAGCCATCGTGATTTCGGTAATGTGCGTCACCAGTTCCGCATGGCGAATGATATCAATCTCGATAACATCAAACATCCACGGCCCACAGGCGATCCCGGCTAACAAGAAAAGACCAAAAGAGGTCACTGGGCCACGGTGGATCCACCCTGATGCCAGTGACATTAATAACAGAAGACAGCCCGTCGCGGCTGTCCAGGCAATAAAGTTCATAACGCACCGTTTTAATTGAGTTTATGACTAAGCCTGGCACATTTGCTGACGGGCGGAAGGATCAGTCCTTGAGGTGACGACTGGCGAGCCGCACCATCAGGCTGGCAGCGGCGGCGAGCGTGGACAACACCACAACGCCATTCCAGCCCCAGTGGGCAAGCGCCAGGCTGCCCAGCGCCGCACCGCTGGCCATGCCGATAAACACGATGGTAAACAGTAGGGCGTTAAGACGACTACGTGCATCGGGTACCAGACCATAAATCAGCGTTTGATGGGCGACCAGCGTGGCCTGCACGCCTAAGTCGAAACCAAGCGTGCTGATAACGATGACGACCAGCTGACCGGGGAGCGACAGCAGCGGCAGCAAAAACATCAGGGCGAAGGCCGCCGTGACCAGGCCGGCACCAAACTGGGTCACGCGTGCCGGGCCGAGTCGATCGGCCAGGTTACCCGCCAGCGGCGCGGCCAGTGCACCCGCCGCCCCTGCCAGACCAAAGGCACCGGCGATGGCACTGTCAAAGTGAAAACGTTCGCTAAGCATGATCGCCAGCGTAGACCAGAAGGCGCTGAAGCTGACAGAAAGCAGCCCCTGAGCCAGGGCCGCGCGCCGCAGGGTCTGATGTTCGCGCCACAGGTGAACCAGCGATAAAAGCAGGCGGGGATAGCTTACCGACGTGCCGGGCGTAAAGCGCGGCAGTACACGCCACAACGTCAGGCTAATCAGAAACACAGCCAGGGCCGCGATAATATACATGGTGCGCCAGCCAAAATACTCTGCCACCACGCCGCTGACGACCCGGGAGAGTAAAATGCCTACCAGTAATCCCGTCATTACCGTACCCACGGTTTTACCCCGGCTGTGCGCTGGTGCCAGCGCCGCCGATGCCGGAACAATATCCTGCGCCACGGTCGCCGTCAGGCCGGTGACAAAGCTGGCGATGAGCAGCGCGCTGATACCGCCGGAAAACCCACACAGCAGCAGCGCCATCACCAACAGCAGCCCTTTGATCAAAATTATCGTGCGGCGATCGTGGCGATCGCCAAGCGGGGCCAGCAGCAGAATACCTAAAGCATACCCGGCCTGCGTTAGCATCGGCACCATGCCTACGGTGCTCACACTGACCTGAAACTGCTTACCGATGATATCCAGCATCGGCTGACTGTAGTAAATCGAGGCCACGCTCAGGCCCGCGCCGGCAGCAAGCGTAAAGACCAGGGGGGCGGGCAGGCGTTCAGTTGAGTGGGGAGTCATAGTTTTTACCGCTGACATGGTTACATCCTCAAAAAATAGTGTGGCAAGTAAAGCCTGTTTTTGACATACGCGGTAGACTAATAAAAAGCAAAACGGTTATACGTGGAACGCATGAGCAATTTCAGTAACAGCGATCGCATCGAACTGATGCACACCTTTATTCGCATTGTCGAAAGCGGCAGTTTGTCTGCCGCAGCGTTGCAACTGGGTATTACGCAACCGACAATCAGTCGCCGGTTGCAGTCTCTTGAGCAGGGGCTGGGGCTGAAACTGATTCTGCGCACCACCCATGCGCTAAAGCTGACTGATGATGGTGAGCGTTGCTATGCACAGGCCCGGCAGCTCCTGGCAACCTGGCACGCGCTGGAAGATGAACTGACCGGCGCCGGCAGCGATCCGGTTGGCATCTTGCGGGTGCGCGCGCCCCACGCTTTTGGCCAGGATCAGCTGGTCACACCGCTGGTGAACTTTATGCGCCGCTATCCGCGTTTGCGCATTGAATGGATGCTGAACGACAGGACGCCAGACTTCGTCGCCGAGAACGTGGACTGTGCGATTCAGGTGGGGGCACTGACCGACCCTTCTGTTGTAGCCGTGCTGCTGGCCGAAGTGCCGCGCATTGTTGTCGCTGCGCCCGCGCTGCTTCAGCAATATCCCCCGATTAACCAGGTGGCGCAACTGGGCGATTTGCCGTGGCTGGCGCTGACGAGTTTCTACCGTAACGAGATCGCATTACAACATAAAGACAAGGGGGAACCGATGAATCTGCCTATCGTTCCCCTGCTCAGCAGCGACAGCCTCTTCGCCGTGCGCAAAGCTGCGCTGGCGGGGCTGGGAACCGCTATTCTGTCGACATGGGTCATTCAGGAGGATCTGGCACAGGGCAATCTGATTCAGCTTATGCCGGAATGGCAGGCTCCCCCGTTGCCAGTCTGGCTGACCTATCCGTGGGCGAGCTATTATCCCGCCAGGCTGACCGCCTTCTTTGCCATGATCAAAGCGGTATTTCCGCATCTGACGGGCGCGCGGCCCGCTTCAGCCTGAAACAGGCCTCCCCCACCGGGGAAGCCGTGTCACCGGACGGCGTCCGGGGGGTTGCCGTCGATCAGACGTTTTTCTTTTCCGCTCGCGACATGTTGTCCAGCCAGCCCATCACGAAGGCAGACAGGACAAAGGTCAGGTGGATGATGACGTACCACATCAGCTTGTCGTTTTCGACATTGCGCGCATCCATAAACACCCGCAGCAGGTGAATGGAGGAAATCGCCACAATCGAGGCCGCGACTTTATTTTTCAACGAGCCGGAATCCATCTTGCCCAGCCAACTCAGCTTCTCTTTGCCCTCGTCAATGTCGAGTTTGGACACAAAGTTTTCGTAGCCTGACAGCATAACCATGACCAGCAGCCCACCCACCAGCGTCATATCCACCAGCGACAGCAGCAGCAAAATCAGATCGTTTTCTGCAATGCTAAAAATGTTGGGCAACAGGTGAAAAATTTCCTGGAAAAATTTGACGGTGAGCGCCAGCAGTCCCAGCGAAAGTCCAATGTAAACCGGAGCCAACAACCAGCGCGATGCATACATCAGGTTTTCGGTAAAACGTTCCATAATTTCCCAATCATAATCAGTAAGGTCGCGCATTATAACCGATCATCTGTGAAGTTATTTCAAGCCTTCAGGAGAAATTTCAGGAACGGGTGGAAGTGGTAAAGAGAGACGAAAGCAGGCACCGCCTTCAGCACGATTTTCCGCCCAGATCTGACCGCCGTGGCTTTCGATAATCGTTTTACAAATCGCCAGTCCCAGCCCAACGCCCGGTACGGCCGATTCTTTATCACCGCGTGAAAATTTATCGAAAATCCGCGTCAGGTCGTTTTGGGCGATGCCCGGCCCGCCATCCCAGATGGCGATTTCCAGCCGGGTATTTTCACACCAGGCACGTATGCCGCGGGGCGCACAGTTGCCAGCGTACTTCAGGCTGTTTTCAATCAGGTTGGTAAATACCCGCTCCAGCAACGTACTGTCGCCTTTGATCAGGACAATATCTTCAGGCAGGTCGAGTTCGACCTCTCTTCCCTTGAGCGACGGCGCCATGCTACTGAGCGCGCCGCCAATCACCTCTTCCAGCGCCAGCCACTCTTCGCGTAAATTCAGGCCGCCTGACTGAATACGCGCCATATCCAGCATGTTGCTGACCAGACGAATGGTACTCAGGGTTTGTTCACGAATCTGGCTGGCCTGGGGCACATACTTTGAGTTATCGCTGGCCAGGTCCAGCATCAGCATTTCTGCCTGACCAAACAGCACCGTCAGCGGGGTACGTAAATCATGGGAGAGCGCCGACAGCAAAGCATTACGCAGCTGCTCACGTTCAGCTGACAGCCGGGAAGCCGCCTCACTCTGGGACAGCGCCATCCGCTCCAGGGCATTGGCAATCAGCACGGTGAAGGTTTCCAGCAGCCGTTGCTGTTCCGGCACCATCAGCTGACGCACATTCTGCGGTTCAACCACCAGCAATCCGCGACACAGATCGCCCACTTTCAGCGGCAGAATTTGGTAGGGCACCGCCGGTAAGGTGTCCGTGCCTGCGCCTGCTGGCTGGCCCTTGCTGAAGCTCCATTTCGCGATAGCCCAATCCGGTTCGTTGCCCGGCAGCGCGTTGCCCAGCGTGTGCAGTTCGCCCTGCTCATCGGGTAGCAGCAGCAGGCATCGCGCCTGTAAGGTCGCCTCCAGCACCCGCTGGCTGGTTGCGGCGATATCTTCAGGCGTCAGGCCGCTTCCCAGCGACTTGGCCATTTCATAAAGCTGCCGCGTGCGCTGCTCCCGGTAACGGGCAACCCGCGCCTGGTAGCGAACGCCGGCCGTCAGGTTGCCAACAATAACCCCGACCGCCAGCATCACCCCAAAGGTCACCAGGTATTGCAAATCCGAGACCGCGACTGTGCCGGTAGGTGCGACGAAAAACAGGTCAAAGGCAATGATGTTCATGACGGTGGCGATAACGGAGGGCCATCGTCCATAGCGCAACGCGACGATCACCACCGCCAGCAAATAGATCATCACACAGTTGGCCGGATCGAAGCTGATCAGAACCGACTGCCCTGCGGCGGTGACCACAATACACAGCACCAGCGCCATCAGTACGCCGCGCAGCTGCAGCCGCCATTTGTCGCTGTTAACCCGATCCTCGGCTAACGGATGGGGCGCATCCTGGATAGGCTCATTGAGCGCCACGACCAACAGATCCAGATCGGGACCCAACTGCCCCAGCCGCTCGGCAAAGCTGTCACGCCGCCAGCGGCGCGCCGGGCGTCGGCCTGTCACAATCTTACCCAGATTGTGTTCCCGCGCGTAACGCAGGACCGCCTGCGCCTCATCAGGGTCGGACAGCGTCGCCGTCTCCGCCCCCATATCCTGCGCCAGCTTCAGCGTGCGTAAAATGGCCCGACGCCGCGCTTCCGGTAGCCGGTTAAGCCGGGGCGTTTCCACGTAAACGGCATGCCATTCGCTGCCCAGCCTGGCGGCCAGCCGCGCCGCCGTCCGCACCAGTTTTTCGCTGCCGGTATCGTCCCCAATACACAATAAAATGGCATCACGCGTGTGCCAGACTCGATCGCGGCCCTGACTGTCGCGCCAGGCGCGCATCTGGTCATCGACCCGGTCGGCAGTGCGGCGCAGCGCCAGCTCACGCAGGGCATACAGGTTGCCCTTACGAAAGAAATTTTCGATGGCGCGTTCGGCACGATCGCCAATGTAGACCTTGCCCTCTTTCAGGCGCTGGCGGAGATCGTCAGGCGGGAGATCAACCAGTACCACTTCGTCGGCAGCGTCAAAAAAGGGATCGGGAACGGTTTCACGCACCTGAATGCCGGTGACGCCACCGACCACATCATTCAGACTTTCCAGATGCTGAACATTCACTGTCGTCAGGACATCAATGCCCGCCTCCAGCAGTTCCTCAATATCCTGCCAGCGTTTGGGATGACGTGAGCCCTTCACGTTCGTGTGCGCCAGCTCATCCATCAAAATTACTGCCGGATGGCGCGCCAGCGCGGCATCAAGGTCGAACTCCGCATGCCGCGAACGGCCCGTCGCCCGGCGCGGCAACAGCACCAGTCCGTTAAGAAGCTGCGCTGTTTCCGGACGTTCGTGCGTTTCCACTACGCCCACCAGCACATCCAGCCCCTGGGCACGCAGCCGCTGCGCCTCCTGCAACATGGCATAGGTTTTTCCTACGCCCGCACAGGCGCCAAAATAGATTTTCAGTTTGCCGCGATGGCTGTCGCTGCTGGTCTGCAGCAGCGCATCCGGATCGGGGCGCAGCGGTTCGTGGTTCATAGCGTCCTTACAGTTATTTGAGGTCGTTCAGCGCCAGATTAAGCTGCAGCACATTGACAGTCGGTTCGCCGATAAAGGGCAGCAGCGGGCGCTGCGTCATGCTGTCTACCAGGGCATCCACTTTCGCCAGCGGCAGCTGACGTGCCGCCGCGATACGCGGTGCCTGCCACAGCGCAGCCTCAGGCGAAATCTCCGGGTCCAGTCCACTGGCCGAGGTGGTTACCAGCTCGACCGGTACCGCCCCGTTAGCCTGCGGATTCGCCGTGCGCAAAGCCGCCACGCGCTCGGCTACAGCCTTATCCAGCGCCGGGTTGCTGGCCGCCAGGTTGCTGCCGCTGGAGGCCAGAGGATTATAAGGCTTATCACCGGTTGCAGAAGGACGCCCCCAGAAATAACCGGGCTGGCTAAAATTCTGACCAATCAGCGCTGATCCCCGTTCTTCGCCATCGACATTCAATACTGACCCGTTAGCCTGCCAGGGAAACAGCAGTTGCGACAGTCCCGTGGTAAGCAAAGGATAAACGACGCCGCACACAACCGTTAGCAGCAAAAGCAGGAAAATCGCCGGACGTAACTGACTCATTTTAATCTCCTCAGGCCATACCAGACAGCACGAGCAACATATCAATCGCTTTGATGCCGACAAAGGGCACCAGCAGCCCACCTAACCCATAAATCAGTAAATTACGGCGCAACAGCGATGCGGCACTCAAGGGGCGATAGCTGACACCTTTAAGCGCCAGAGGGATCAGGAATACAATCACCAGGGCGTTAAAAATCACGGCCGACAGGATGGCCGATGCGGGCGAGTGCAGCTGCATCACGTTGAGCATATTTAACTGTGGATAGGTTGCCGCAAAGGCGGCCGGGATGATGGCGAAATACTTGGCAACGTCATTGGCGATACTGAAGGTGGTCAAGGAACCGCGCGTCATCAGCATCTGCTTACCAATGTGCACCACTTCCAGCAGTTTGGTGGGGTTCGAGTCCAGATCGACCATGTTGCCCGCTTCTTTCGCCGCCTGAGTACCCGAGTTCATGGCAACCGCCACGTCCGCCTGGGCCAACGCTGGCGCGTCATTGGTGCCGTCACCGGTCATCGCGACTAAGCGCCCCTCCGCCTGATACTGACGAATCAGTGCCAGCTTGGCTTCCGGCGTCGCTTCTGACAGAAAGTCATCCACTCCCGCCTCTGCCGCGATGGCGGCGGCGGTGAGCGGGTTATCACCGGTGATCATCACGGTTTTAATGCCCATCTTGCGCAGTTCCGCAAAACGTTCTTTGATGCCACCTTTAACGATATCTTTTAGCGCCACCACGCCCAGCACCTTTGCGCCTTCCGCCACCACCAGCGGTGTGCCACCGGCCCGCGCCACCTCTTCAACCCGGGCGTTCACCTCAGCCGGAAAGGCACCGTGGCTGGCTTCAATATGACGGCGCACCGCATCGACCGCACCTTTACGGATCAGGCGGTCCTGTACGTTGACGCCGCTCATACGGGTTTGGGCCGAGAAGGGAATAAAGCTGGCGCCCATGCTGCTCAGGTCACGTTCACGCAGGTTAAACTTTTGCTTCGCCAGCACCACGATGCTGCGCCCTTCCGGCGTTTCATCCGCCAGGGACGCCAGCTGCGCCGCATCGGCAAGCTGTTCTTCCGTGACGCCGGGAGCCGGTAAAAACTGCGTTGCCTGACGGTTACCCAGCGTGATGGTGCCGGTTTTATCCAGCATCAGCACATCCACGTCGCCAGCGGCTTCAACAGCGCGGCCACTGGTGGCAATGACGTTAGCGCCCAGCATCCGGCTCATCCCGGCCACGCCGATAGCGGACAGCAGACCGCCAATGGTGGTCGGGATCAGGCATACCAGCAGCGCCACCAGTACGGTGATGGTGACCGGCGTGCCGCCCCAGGCTGAAAAAGGCCACAGCGTGACGGTGGCTAACAGAAACACAATGGTGAGCGACACCAGCAGAATGGTCAGGGCAATCTCATTCGGGGTTTTACGACGCTGTGCGCCTTCGACCATGGCGATCATCCGGTCCAGGAAGGTTTCGCCTGGGTTGGCGCTGCAGGTAATGACCAGCCAGTCAGACAGAATGCGTGTCCCGCCGGTCACCGAGGCGAAATCCCCGCCCGATTCACGGATCACCGGTGCCGATTCACCGGTGATCGCGCTCTCGTCTACCGATGCGCCCCCTTCCACGACTTCACCGTCGCAGGGGATCACATCACCGGCCTCTACCAGCACGGCATCCCCTTTACGCAGCGCATCGGCCGCCACCTGCTGCCACGCTGCACCGTAGTGCGCCGCCGACAGTTTTTTGGCGAAGCTGGTCTTTTTAACGCCTTTCAGGCTGTTTGCCTGGGCTTTACTGCGCCCTTCCGCCAGGGCTTCTGCCATGTTGGCAAACAGCACGGTGAACCATAGCCACAGGGCAATCGCGCCGGTAAAGCTGGCGCTGCCGCTCTGGTGTCCGGTAAACATCATTATGGCCAGAATCGAGGTCAGGATACTGCCCAGGTAAACCACAAACATGACCGGATTGCGAAACTGCACGCGAGGATCGAGTTTTTTTACCGCATCGATCGCTGAGGTACGTAACAGCGCTGCGTCAAACACCTGTTGTTGACGACTCATGATTATTGTCCCTGAATAAGTTGCAGATGCTCGGCGACCGGACCCAGCGCCAGAGCAGGAATAAAGGTCAGCGCGCCGACCAACAAGACGGTACCGACCAGCAGTGCGATAAACAGCGGACCGTGCGTAGGGAGCGTGCCGTTACCTACCGGCTGCACTTTTTTCACCGCCATTGCCCCCGCGATCGCCATGACCGGAATAATGATGCCGAAGCGACCCACGAACATGCACACCGCCAGCAGCAGGTTCCAGAACGGCGTATTGGCGCTCAGGCCCGCAAAGGCGCTGCCATTGTTATTGGCGGCCGACGAAACGGCATACAGGACTTCACTAAAGCCATGCGTTCCGGGGTTTGCCATACCTGCGCGTCCGGCGTCGGTCATCATCGCAATCGCCGTACCGATCAACACCAGCGCGGGCGTGACCAGAATCGCCAGGGCCGTCATTTTCATTTCCCATACGTCGATTTTCTTGCCGAGGAATTCCGGTGTGCGGCCAATCATCAACCCGGCAATAAACACCGCCAGTAAGACAAACAGCAGCATCCCGTACAGACCGGCACCCACGCCGCCAAACACCACCTCGCCCAGTTGCATCAGCAGCATCGGCACCATACCGCCCAGCGCCGTAAACGAGTCATGCATCGCGTTTACCGCACCGCAGGACGCCGCCGTCGTAATCACCGCAAACAGGCTGGAGTTGAGAATGCCGAAGCGCGTTTCTTTGCCTTCCATATTGATGGCGCTGTCAGCCCCTAGCGTCAGAAAGTGCGGGTTGCCACGTAGTTCAGCCCACATCACCAGCGCAGCAGCCACGACAAACATCAGCGTCATGGACCACAGCAACATTGAGCCCTGGCGCCGATCTTTTACGCTTTCGCCAAAGGCAAAGCAGAGAGCCGCCGGAATCAGGAAGATACTAAGCATCTGTACGAAATTGCTCAGCGCGGTAGGGTTCTCAAACGGATGCGCAGAGTTGACGTTGAAAAAGCCGCCGCCGTTGGTGCCCAGCATTTTGATGGCTTCCTGAGAGGCAACCGGCCCCATTGCCAGCGTTTGCTGCGCACCTTCGAGGCTGGTGACGTTGTGATACGGCAGGAAGTTCTGGATGCTGCCCTGGCTGACAAAAAACAGCGCCATCAGCAGGCTGATCGGCAACAGGACATAGAGTGTAATGCGCGTTAAATCGCGCCAGGCGTTCCCCAGGGTTGCCACCGAACGATTAGCAAAACCGCGAATCAGCGCAAACGCCACGGCGATGCCGGTGGCGGCGGAAACGAAGTTCTGCACCGTCAGCCCGACCATCTGGCTGAAGTAACTCAGGGTGCTTTCACCGGCATAAGACTGCCAGTTGGTGTTGGTGACAAAACTGATAGCGGTATTCAGCGCCAAATCCCAGCTCAGTCCGGGAAGATGTTGCGGATTGAGCGGCAACGCTCCCTGAAACATCAGGATGGCGAGCAGCACCACGAAGCCAAGCAGGTTGAACACCAAAATTGCCAGCAGGTAGTGCTGCCAGCGCATACCGCCTTCTTGTACACCCGAAAAACGCCACAGCAGGGCTTCAGCACGTGCAAAGAGGGGTTTATCGGCAACCAGCGCGGCCAGCCCACGCCCCAGCGGTTGCGCCATCACCATCAGCAACAGCAGATAAACCGCGATCAGTAAAAACGCATTGGCCGCCATCAGAAAGCCTCCGCATTTAACAGGGCATAGATCAGATAGCCCAGCAACAACACTACCAGCACAATGCCGGTTATTACGCCTGCACTCACAGCAACCTCCAGAGGATTGGATTTGCTGAGTAGCTTGCGCTGGCGCACATAAAGAAAGGGTTAAAATGCGGGTCGGGGATGTAAAAAATGTATAAAAACGACCCGCAATATCAGGCGGCGTCCAGCAACCAGATTCGGCGCAGATCGACGTTGTCCCAACGGCCGTTATCTTCGGCACACACAATGCTGTCAGTACAAAAACTGTCGCCCAGATCCAGCACCTCAGGTTTGATTTCCCGCTGCGCATGCAGTGACCAGAAGACATGCACCGTAGGTCGCTGTAATGACTTATCGCCGCCCTTCACCACCAGCGCAATGCGTCCAGACGCCAGGCGAACCAGGGAACCGACGGGATACATCCCTATCGTACTGACGAAAGCGTGCAGTAAGGTACTGTCGAAATGCCCCGGCCAGCTCAACATCATTTGCAGGGTTTTGGCTGGGGTCCAGCCTTTACGGTAAGGCCGCGTTGAGGTCAGCGCATCGTAAACGTCACAAATCGTCGCCATGCGGGAATACACGCTGATCTCATGGCCTTTCAGGCCATAGGGATAGCCGCTACCGTCATATTTTTCATGGTGATGCAGCGCGATATCCACAAGATCATCGCCTGCCTGTGCATCCATCAGCATTTGCGCACCTGCAATCGGATGTTCACACATGATCTTAAACTCTTCGTCGTTGAGCGTGTCCGGTTTGTTGAGGATAGCGAGTGGTACGGCTGCCTTACCCAGGTCGTGCAGTAATCCGCCCATCCCCACCCGCTGAAGCTGCTGAGCATCCAGCCCCAGTTTTTTTCCAAAGGCGATCATGAGCCCACAGACCGCCATGGAGTGCAGGTAGGTGTAATTGTCATGATCCTTTAGCTGCGCAACGCGTAACAGCGCGGAGGGCTCACGCTCAATAGAGCCCGCAATCTGATCGACAATGGCAATCATATCATTGAGATTCAGACCATGGCCCAGGCGTGCCTCGCTGAACATGGCCAGCACTTTTGGCTTTCCCTGTTCAAAGATATGCTGCGCCTGCTCCATTTCCTGAGAAAAAGGCGCACGCAGGCCTGAATCGACCTTTTTCGGCACAGATGGCGTCACTGAAATCGATTTCTCCATATCGATCCATAAACGCTGTATGCCCTCATGACGAAACATCGAAACCTGACGTTGATCGGTGATCAACATCTGATTACGAATGCGTTTGTCTTTAAACCACCAGACTTCAAGCTTGTGGACGAACATACCCGGTTTTAGTTCGTCAATGGTGATGAGTTTAATCACAATCTCCCTCCAGAGTATCAGCGGGTGATATCGTGATATCGGCAGGCACTCGGTTTTGTGCAGGTCATTTTGTGCGAACTGTGGCACAGCACAAATTTTAGCCGTCGAAGGGAGATTTTTCCTGTTAACCGGTAAAAAAGAGCGTGGTCAGGCTGTCTCAGTGAGCAATTTTGCCATCATCACCACATCGTGAAATTTGCCTTCACGCAGTGACGCCTGGCGGCGGATGCCTTCGCGTTCAAAACCCAGTCGCCCATACAGCGCCAGCGCCCGGTGATTATCGTGAAACACCTCCAGTTCCATACGGGTGATGCCCAGCCAGTTGCGCGCATAATCCATGGCGTTACGAATCAAATGCTCTCCGATTCCCCGACCAGAGAAGGCGGGATCGACGCCAATACCGAAACTGATGCAGTGGCGGGTACGCGGATTATGATTGGTAAACAGCGTGAGTTCGCCCACCATTTCCCCCTCAACTTCGGCGATAAAATTGATAAAGCCTTCCGCATCCATCTTTGCAAACTTCTTTTCCCAGGTCGCGACGCTGGGGAAAGGCAACTGAAGCGTCCAGGGATAAACCGCCGGATGACCGTAAAGACGTTGGTATGCCGCAGCATCGCCAGGCTCGCGGCCGCGCAGAGTGATATCCATATTTAATCCTTTTTAATCGGGCGTACACATGCACTAAGCTGTAACTCTTCCCGAACGGAAAGAGTGACTCTATGTTGTATCGTCGTTTCGAACGTTTTATCAATATTTTTCAGGATGCGCCAACCGATATGCCGCCTTCACGGGTCTGGCCATTTTACTTTTACTATCTGCGTCAGGTGTGGCCGAGCTTCGCCGCACTACTGGTGGTGGGATTAATTGGCGCACTGATTGAGGTTGCACTGTTCAGTTATCTGAGCCGCATTATCGATTTGGTGAATCACGCTACGCCAGCAACGTTGTTCAGGGATAACTGGCAAACGTTGTTATGGATGGGCTGTGTTGCGCTAATACTGCGCCCGGTATTTATTGCACTGCACGATATGCTGGTCCATCAGAGCATTAACCCCGGCATGACCAGTATGATCCGCTGGCAGCACCATAATTATGTCCTGCGGCAGAGCATGAACTTTTTTCAGAACGACTTCGCCGGGCGGATTGCGCAACGTATTTTGCAAACCGGTAATTCGCTGCGCGACTCGGCAGTACAGTTGGTGGATGCGATCTGGCATGTGCTGATCTATGCCGCAACGGCGATGGTCCTGTTTGCAGAAGCCGACTGGCGTTTGATGATTCCGCTGATAATCTGGATTGTGGCCTACGTTGCCGCGCTGCGCTTTTTCGTCCCCCGGGTAAAAGCCCGTTCGGTGGTGTCATCGGAGGCCCGTTCGAAGCTGATGGGCACCATTGTTGACGGCTATACCAACATCGCCACCATCAAGCTTTTCGCGCACAGCGATCTTGAACGTCAGTATGCCCGCGAAGCGATTCAGGAGCAGACGGATAAGACGCAGCATGCTAACCGGATGGTGACCAGCATGGACCTCACCTTATCAACGCTGAACGGAATCCTGATTGTCTCAACGTCAGGACTGGCGCTGTGGCTGTGGAGCGAGTCGCTGATCAGCGTTGGCGCCATTGCCCTGGCAACCGGCCTGGTGATCCGCCTGGTCAACATGTCCGGCTGGGTGATGTGGGTGGTAAACGGGATTTTTGAAAACATCGGTATGGTGCAGGACGGACTGAATACCATTTCACAACCGCTTAGCGTGCAGGATTCCTCAAAGGCAACACAGCTAAAGGTGACGCAGGGCGAGATTCGTTTCGACGCTATCCGTTTTGACTATGGCGGCGGCCGTCAGGTCATTGATGGCCTGAACCTGACCATCAAACCCGGTGAAAAAATTGGCCTGATTGGGCCTTCCGGTGCGGGTAAATCCACCCTGGTGAACCTGCTGCTGCGCCTGTACGACCTCAACGGCGGTCGTATCCTGATTGACGGTCAAAATATTGCTGAAGTGACGCAGGAGAGCCTGCGCAGCCAAATCGGGATGATCACCCAGGATACCTCGCTGCTGCATCGCTCTATTCGCGAAAACCTGTTGTACGGGCGGCCAGATGCCAGCGAAGAAGAACTCCAGTTAGCCATTCATCGCGCCCGCGCCGATGAGTTTATCCCGTTGCTGTCGGATTCTCAGGGCCGGTTTGGCCTGGATGCACATGTGGGTGAACGCGGCGTGAAACTGTCAGGCGGGCAGCGCCAGCGCGTAGCTATCGCCCGTGTCCTGTTGAAAGATGCGCCGATCCTGATTATGGATGAAGCGACGTCCGCGCTCGATTCCGAAGTGGAAGCCGCGATTCAGGAAAGCCTGGAATCCCTGATGCAGGGCAAAACGGTGATTGCCATCGCCCACCGCCTGTCCACCATTGCCAAAATGGATCGTCTGGTGGTGCTGGAAAAAGGCCAGATTGTGGAAATCGGTAGTCACTCTGAGCTACTGGCTCAAAATGGCCTGTATGCCCGTCTGTGGCAGCATCAGACGGGAGGATTTGTTGGCGCAGATTAATCGCCGCGTCGATATGGCAGGGCGTCACGGGCTTCTTCGGCCCAGAGATGGACGCCTTGCCGCTCCTGCTGCAGAAAGTCATCCACGGCCGCGCGCAGGCCGGGATGGCACAAATAGTGCCAGGAGTGGGTCATCTGGGGTTCAAAACCACGTACCAGTTTGTGCTCGCCCTGCGCGCCCGCATCAAAGCGTTGCAGCCTTTCCGCAATGGCGAAATCCATCCCCTGATAAAAACAGGTTTCGAAGTGAAGCCGGTCAAATTCCGCCAGGCAGCCCCAGTAGCGGCCATACAGGCTTTGGCCGTCCTTGAGGTAAAAGGCCATCGCCGCCGGTTGTTGCTGCAGACGGGCAATGACCACGCGAATATTGTCCGGCAGCCTCTCAGCCAGCAGGCTGAAGAAGGCGCGGGTCAGATAGGGCCGCTGGCCGCGCACTGCATAAGTATTGGCGTAGCAGGTATAGACAAAGTCCCACTGATCCTCGCGCAGTTGATCGCCGCGATACCAGTCAAATTCAAAACCGCTCTGCACCACCTGCTCGCGCTCTTTTCGCAGCTGTTTACGTTTACGCGACATCAGCGTATCCAGGAAATCCTGAAAGTCGCGATAGCCTCGATTGTGCCAGTGATACTGGCAGCCCAGGCGTGACAGCCAGTCAGGTTGCGCCGCCAGCAAGGCGTTCGCTTGCGGGTCGGTGAAGTTGATATGCGCACCACTCAGCCCCTGTTCAGCCAGCGCGTCCGGGAGAGCAGCAAGCAGTCGGGCGGCGGCATCCGCTGCGCCGAGTACGCGTGCCCCTGTGACCGGGCTGAAAGGAATCGCGCCCAGCCATTTCGGATAGTACGGAATCCCGGCGCGCTGACAGGCATCTGCCCAGGCGTGATCGAAAACGTATTCACCCTGAGAATGAAACTTTTGATAACCGGGAAGCGCGGCGCGAAGCACACCGGCCTCACGCCAGAGAAGGTGATCGGGCTGCCAGCCCCTTTCCGGCCGGACGCTGCCACTTTCTTCCAGGCTCAGCAAAAACGCGTGGCGTAAAAAAGGCTGTTGATCGGGTAACAGCGCATCCCATTCAGCGGCAGAGATATCTGAAAGCGAACTCAGGTGGAACAACGACATGCATAACTCCAGACAGCAACCGATGACACGTCAGTCAAGCAGGTTTTAGGGTTCAGGGAAAGCAGAACGGCACGGAATGCCTCATGCCAACGCGCGACCTGAAGCGTCGTTAGGTTTTGACGTTAATCCCGCCAGCTGTTCAAATGCCTGCAGAATCTGACAAAACAGCGAAGGAACGGACATGGCAAAAGCATTGGTGATCTTCCTACACGGCGTGGGCAGTAACGGCGACGATCTGGCCCCCATTGGCGACGACTGGGCAACCCTGCTCCCGGATGTGGCCTTTGCCTCACCGGATGCGCCTTACGTCTTTGAGCATGGCGCGGGCTATCAGTGGTTTAGCCTGGCCGGGATTACGCCGGAAAATCGCCCGGGTCGGGTGCGTGAAGCCCGCGAGGCCTTTGACCGCGTTATTCGTCATCTGATGGCGCAGCACGGAATGGCAGATCGCTGGGAAAACGTCATTCTGGTGGGCTTTTCGCAGGGCTCAATTATGGCGCTGGATCTGCTGGCTTCCGGGCGTTATCCGCTCGCGGGCGTGGTGGCGTTTTCCGGACGCCTGGCCTTTGACGGCCCGCTGACGCCAGCACCTCACACGCCAGCCCTGATAATTCATGGCCGTGCTGATACGGTCATACCGGCCAGTGAAAGCGAGTCGGCGGCCACTCGCCTGAAGGCGGCTGGCGTCCTGGTCGAAGCGGTATTTGAGCCGCAGACCGGTCACTCGATTTCGGGTCAGGGCGCGATGCACGCCGCCGGGTTTATTGCTCAGTGCTTGCAGGACTAAACCGCAGACATGCCGGTTTGGCCCTCAGGCTAGCCCAACAGGTTAATGAGCGCGAAACCGGCAAAACTCATCAGTAACGAGCCAATGACATGCACCAGCGCACTGCTCATCGCCCACAGGTATTTGCCGGTCTGCAATAAGGTCATTAACTCTGCTGTAAACGTGGAAAACGTGGTAAGCCCGCCGCATAAGCCCGTAATGATGAGTAACCGCCAGGCGGGATCGAGTGAGGGATTTTTGATAAACCAGGCCATTGCACCGCCAATCACGAATCCGCCAATCAAATTCACCAGCAAAGTCCCCGGTGGCAGATTGGGGAAAAACGCATTAAAACGCATACCGAACCACCAACGCAGTACACAGCCCACACTGCCGCCCAAAATCACAGCCAATAGCGGTTTTAACATCACAGACTCCATTTCAGGATTTGCGCAGAAGAGGGTGGAGGGCCAGAAAAAATGCATGCACCTGACACTCCAGCTCCCGCGAAAGGATTAAGGATAATGTCAGGCGTCATCAGCCGCAGGTTACGCCTGCAGGCGGTTGGGAAAGGTGGAACGCCATCACCTTATGCGCGCCATAATACGACGCCTTTTTCTGACTGGCAACCACAGTTGAGCGGGGAAATCAGCAATGCCAACCGACGCCGTCTGGACAGATGCCCCCGCTCAGGCTGCCGCAAAGCAGACGGTTTTGGGCCACACAATTCAGGTTTCCTCTTGAGCCGTTTTCCGCTTAAATGGTGACCTGCCAGCGGCCTTAAAGGGCCGTTTAATGCCCTTCACGCATAGCGAAGGGATGAGCCTGTTCTGGAGCGGCCTGTGCGAACTGTCATTTTAGATACTGATATCGGCGTAGACGATGCCTTTGCTCTGGCTTATGCCGCCCGCACCCAACATTTGCTGGGCATTACTACGGTGTTTGGCAACGTTGCCGTGGGACAGGCCGTGAAAAATGCCCGGCTGTTTTGCCACAAAATGGCGATTGAGGTACCGGTATACCGGGGCTGTTCACGTCCATTGGCCCAGGCGCCGAGCGCGCCTGCCCGACTGCATGGCGAAGATGGTTTAGGGGACGCGTTTGATAATCCCTTCAGCGATGAGGCACCCGGTGCCGTTCAGTTTATTATCGACAGCGTGCGGGCCAGTCCGGGTGAAATCACGCTTGTCGCGATAGGTCCGCTGACCAATATCGCCAGCGCAATCAATCAGGCGCCGGATATTATTCCGCTGGTGAAAGAGCTGGTCATGATGGGTGGCGCATTTGGCACGGATGGGCACAGCGGGAATGTCACGCCCTTCAGCGAATTTAATATCTGGAAAGATCCTCACGCCGCCGATCAGGTTCTCTCTTCCACCTTGCCGATCGTGGTGATCCCGCTCGATGTCACGCATAACGTCTTGATCCACAGCGATGAGGTCGATCGACTTCATCAACCCGTCCTGCATGCGATCTGCCGCCCCTATCTGGCATACAGCCTTGAGAAGGAAGGCTTTTCTGGTATGGCGCTGCATGACACGCTGACGATATCCTGGCTGTGTTTGCCTGACGCGTTCACGCTGGTGGAAAGCCCGCTTCGTGTCATTACGGAAGGCATTGCCTGCGGCCAGACGGTGCGTCAGTTGAGTGCCCTGGCGTCCCGGCATGATCCCTTCCGCAATCTGCCTCGACAGCGCATCGCACTGGGGGTTGATGCGGAGGCCGTGCGGAAACACTTTTTTCAGTTGCTCAGCCGATAAGCCTGGCGGCGAGACGGCTCCTGTCATCCACCGTTAGCGATCAAAATCGATAACGCCTTTAATCAACTCACGATTGTTGATAACCGCTTCCTCAAAGTGCTCTGCCAGCGTAGAGAAGGCGAAATGGCGGTTCAGCATCATTTCTGCTCGCAGTTTCCCGGCGGCCATGAGTTCACGCACCCGGTCAAAATCTTCGCGCGTAGCGTTCCGGCTGCCCATCAACGTACTCTCTTTTTTGTGGAATTCACTGTCGGGGATGACCAGGTCGCCTTTGTGCAGGCCTACATAAACCACCGTACCGCCATGCCGAATCAGGTTAACCGCCGCGTTCATGGCCGCCGGGTTGCCCGTGGCATCGATCAGGGTTAACGCCAGCTGACCGTTAAATCCAGCGCGCAGCTTGGTGATGAAATCGGCGTCAGCCGGGTTAAGCGCGGGAAGACCCAGCTGTTGACTGACGTGCTGGCGGCGGTATTCACTGGTGTCCGCCACGATGACCTGCGCGCCATTGGCCGCCGCGATGGCCGCCGCCCCCAGCCCAATAGGGCCAGCGCCCACCACCAGCACGGCATCGCCCTGTGCCACTGCCGCACGCCTTACCGCATGGGCGCTAATCGCAAAGGGTTCAATCAGCGCCGCCGCCTCAGGTGCCAGCGCGTCCACGGCCAACAGGTTTGACGCAGGCACGCTCAGATAGTCACAAAAGCCGCCATCCTGATGTACGCCAATAACTGAGATATGTTCACAACAGTTGGTTTTACCGCTTTGGCAGGCATCGCAATGATAACAGGAGAGATAGGGGATCAGCGCCACGCGCTGGCCAACGGCAAACCCCTCCACGGCGCTGCCTGTTTCAACAATGTCTGCGCAGAGTTCATGCCCGAGTACCCGTGGATAGCTAAAAAAAGGTTGGTTTCCCGCCCAGGCATGGATATCCGTGCCGCAGATGCCCGCGCTGACAATTTTAATCAGCACCTCCCCTGGTGCGGGTTGAGGCGTTGCGCGCGTGGTCCAGACCATATTGCGTGGTTCGGCGATGACTAATGCTTTCATTGTTGTCATGGTAAGACTCCCGTTATCGTTAGCGCAGTTATGGCTAATCTTGCCGTGACAAGGCATTTCCTTTGCGCGTTCTGTGAAGCGTGACGGTTTTTTTGGGCCTTCAATGGTTTTTAATGCATAAAAAACCGGAGCCGCTCATGAGCCGTAGTCAGAATTTACGTCATAACGTGATCAACCATATGCTGGAAAGCATTGCCCAGGGTCATATTCAGTCGCCCCTGCCGCCGCAGGCCGCCCTGGCTGAAATGTTTAATATCAGCCGCACCACGGTGCGGCATGCTCTGCGCTATCTGCACCAACGCGGCGTGCTGGAGAACGTAAAAGAGAGCTGGGTCATCGTGCGCGAGCCTGAAGAGCAAGACAGCCTCAGCGCCGTCACGCCAGCCATTGAGCAGCAGGCCAGCCAGGTGGAAAAACGCTTTTTTGATATGATTAATCAGCGACTGCTGCAGCCCGGTGACACGTTCAGCGAACTGCAACTGGCAAAACAGGCCAACGTCAGCCCGGTAGCGGTACGGGAATTCCTGCTGCATTTTATGCGTTATAACCTGCTGGAACCGGTTAAACGCGGCCACTGGCAGATGAAAAAGTTTTCACAGGAGTACGCCGAAAAGTTATTTGAGCTGCGCGAGATGCTGGAAACTCATGCGCTTACCCGCTTTCTGAATTTGCCCAGAGAGGATGAACGCTGGATCCAGGCCAGAGATCTGCTGGATCGCCACCGATCGATGCGCGAAACGATCGCCAGCAACTATCGCCATTTTGCTGCCCTCGATAAAGAGCTGCACTGGCTGATCCTGTCTGCCGCCAACAACCCCTTTTTTAATCAGTCGCTGGAGATTATTTCAGTGATTTTTCATTCGCATTATCAGTGGGATGAAAGCGATCTTAAGCAGCGCAACATCGTCGCGCTGGAAGAGCATATGGCGATTCTGTCCGCCCTGATTGGCCGCCGGGATGTGGATGCGCTGTGCGCATTGCATAACCACCTGGCTACCGCCAAGCGCTCTATGGTACGGAGCATTAATCAGTACAATTAAAACCCGATTAAAAACCACAAAGCATTAGCTCCCGCACGATTTTGAAACAACTTTACAACATATCCTGTTCATTCCCCCTACTCTCAGCGCAACGCCCCGACGGCCTTGTACCGCCGGGCGACCGTAATACTCACAATAATGATGAATCGCCTGCCCGGGGAGATTGCCATGGAACATAGATCGGTTGTTGATCACGCGAACCCGTCCGACACTTCGCCCGATGAGGCGTTTGTGCCGTGGCGCAGTGATATCGTGCGCTCGCCGCGCATTCGTAAAGTCCAGATTACTGCCATGCTGCTGCTGCTGTTTGCTGCCGTCATTAACTACCTGGATCGCAGTTCGCTGTCTGTGGCCAACATGACCATTCGTAATGAAATGGGGCTGAGCGCCACCGAGATCGGCGTGCTGTTGTCTGCGTTTTCGCTGGCCTATGGGCTGGCGCAGTTGCCCGCCGGTGCGCTGCTGGACCGTAAAGGACCGCGCATTATGCTGGGCCTGGGAATGTTTATCTGGTCCCTGTTCCAGGCCGCGTCCGGACTGGTGCATAACTTTACGCAGTTTGTCCTGGTGCGTATTGGGCTCGGCATTGGTGAAGCCCCCATGAATCCGTGCGGGGTCAAGGTCATCAACGACTGGTTTAACATTAAAGATCGCGGTATGCCGATGGGGATGTTTAACGCCGCCTCGATGATTGGCTTATCCATCGCGCCGCCGATCCTGGCGGCCATGATGCTGGTTCTGGGCTGGCGCGGCATGTTTGTCACCATCGGGATTCTGGGTGTGTTTCTTGCCATCGGCTGGTACCTGGTTTACCGCGATCGCGATAACAAACAGCTAAGCGCTGAAGAGATCCACTACCTGCAGGCAGGCAGCGTGGCATCGCGTAAAGAGCCGATCAGCTTTCAAGAATGGCGTGGGCTGTTTAAACAGCGCACCATGTGGGGCATGATGATTGGCTTCAGCGGCATCAACTATACCGCCTGGCTGTATATCGCCTGGCTGCCGGGCTATCTGCAATCCACCTATCATCTCGACCTGAAAAGCACGGGATTACTGGCGGCCATTCCCTTCCTGTTCGGTGCCGCAGGCATGCTGTTAAATGGCTATGTGGTTGATGCGCTGGTCAGGCGCGGCTGGGATGCGGTAAAAACCCGTAAAGTCTGCATTGTCAGCGGTATGATTCTGTCTGCCGGGTTTACCGCTATCGTGACGCGCGCGACCGACACCACCAGCGCCGTGACGCTGATTGGAATGGCGCTGTTTTGCATCCACTTTGCCGGTACCTCCTGTTGGGGTTTGATTCATGCCAACGTCACCGCGCGTATGACGGCGTCCGTGGGCAGCATTCAAAACTTCGCCAGCTTTATCTTTGCCTCGTTTGCGCCGGTCGTGACCGGATGGGTGCTGGATACCACCAAATCATTCAGCCTGGCGCTGATGATTTGCGCCTGCGTCACCCTGGTTGGCGCCCTGGCGTACCTGCTGCTGGTGCGTAAACCCATCACGGACGGCGCCTGATATCCCCAATTCAGGTCAGCGGGTGGAGGGTCACGCCGTGGCGCGCACCATAACGCTGAATGCCTGCAATCGCTTTATCAATACTGAGCGGCGGCGGCGCAGGCAGCAGCGGGGCGCGCTCCCGGAGCGCCGAATCGAACCGGGAAAAGGTGGCAAAATCGTGGGGGAAGCGCGTTTCATCTACCCCGACTAATGCGCCCTCTTCCCTGGCGAAGGCTAACAGCTGTTTCCAGCGATCGACGTCCGCCAGGCCAATGCTGTCGGTGCCGTGCGAATACAGCATCATATCGATATGGTTGAAAGGCGGCTGCTTTTCAAGAAAGCGCTGCAGCGCATCAGCCGACGGCACGGATGGAAACATCAGCCAGAACGGAATCGCGTGCTGCTGCATGCTGCACCAGGGATCCATGAGTAAAAAGCTGTCTACCGTCAGCCGGGCAGGCAATATGCCCGCCGCCAGATACCAGTCGCGATAAATTTCAGCGACCACGAAACTCAGCGCTTCGGGATGGTCGTAGCGAATCTCCATCAGCCGCCAGCGCTGGGCTTCTGCCAGCTTTTTCAGTGGCGAAATCAGGTAGCCATCCAGCCCCCATTCGGCTTCAGGGACGTGGTCGGTGATAGCAGGCGGTTCCCAACGCGCCCGATCCACGCCTGCCCGCGCCAGATATTCCGCCACTCTCGGCCCGCCCTGCAAATACTCCTTTTCGGTTGCGCCGCCGGGGGCGCCAAACTGAAAGAAAGAGCGGTCACTGGTGCGCGTTACCGGCCACTGTCGCGTACAGTGATTAATGAACAGTGTTGATCCCGCCGGTAATCCTCCCAGCAGAAACTCATTGAAGGCCAGCGGCATGTCGCGCAGCTTCAGGCGGAAATAGTGCATTTTTTCCAGCAGGAGGCGATCCTGACTCGGATCCTGCATGTGGTGCACGGCAAGCTTAGGCCAGGTCGCCAGCAACGCTGCTGCCACGGCCTTGCCGTTTTCAAATTCGGACTGGGCGTCATCCGGATCGCTCTGCTGTACCCGCACCGGGCACAAAAACGTTTGCGGTAGCCACGGCGTTCCCATCGCCGCGGCCAGATGCACCATGGCACCGTTAGTGGCACCGACAAACGCAGCCGGATAATCGCGCTGCGGATAGGTACTGACCATCCATTCGGCGATGCCTTCGACGTCCAGTTCACTGGCCTGTTTGTGACTGATGCCCTCGGCCAGGCCACTGACCGCATAGCCCCACTCACGCAGCCGGGTCGGTAACCGATCAAGTGAAGGCAGTAAGCGGTCTAACATGGGCGACTGGCCTGGACTGGCAAAAGGCCGATCGTGCAGCGCATTCGCTAAGGCCAGCAGCATCGTGGCGGCTGAATCAAACCGGGCAATGCCCTTAGGAGGTTTACTCATGCTGGCTCTCCTGCTGAATACGCGCCAAAAAAGGTCGGATGGCGTGGCAGAAACTCCACGGATAGACATAGTGCAGCCGGTGCGTGCCGCCGCGCAGGGTGATTTTTTCACTGTGCGGCAGCAGCCCCGCCAGCTCATCCAGCCAGCGCGCCGGGCAAACCGGATCGCGCGAGCCTCTCAGCAAGAGGGTTGGCGCGGTGAGATAGGTCAGGTGGTGTTCGATAGGATCGTTCAGCATGGCGCGCAGGGTGCCAAAGGCTCGCGGCAAACCGGCTTTCGCCCAGTCAATTCGGGCCAGCGAGTCGGGCGATCGATGCGCTTCCATTCGGCTGTTACGCCAGCCTCGCCATATCTGACGAACCACGCTGCGCGCGTGGCGATCGGCGGTGGGCCCCTGTAATACAAGGCCTGCCACCGCTTCGGGGTATTTATCCGCCAGAGCCGCCAGCACCTGGCAGCCAAAAGCGCTCCCAACCCAGATCGCCCGCTGAAATCCGTTATGCTGTAACCATTGCCACAGGATATCGGCCAGCGCTTTCACCGAAAGAACCGGTGCGGATGCGGGCAACGCACTACCGCCAAAGCCTGGCAGGTCGGGCACCAGAACGTGATAATCCCGTCCCAGCGCCAGTGCCAGTGATTCCATCGACCGCCCCGACATTACCAGGCCGTGAATCAGCACCACGGGCAACCCCTGAGGTTCCTCAGGCGTGACGCGGGTAAACATGCGCCAGTCACCGATCTGTTGATAATAACCCGCCAATCCCGCGTGATGACTGCGTGGTGAAACCGGCGGCGTTTGCTTCATTTGCTGCCAGCGTTTCGTGCCCCACATGACCGCCGCGACACCTAAGCCGATCCCGGCGGCAAGCGCCATGCCCTGCCGCTTTCTACACTGGATGGTACGCCTCATCAGCTGCTCCTGTTCCTGGGTATCCATTGAGTGTAGGACGGGAATGGCAGAGGCAGGCGGTTAATGCATTGGGTCAGGCAATGGTATGGCGCAGGCGGCCGATTTTTTCGATCTCAACCTCAACCACATCGCCACTGAACATGAACAGCGGCGGCGTGCGTTTTTTACCCACGCCGCCCGGTGAACCCGTGATAATCACATCGCCTGGCGACAGCGGGCTAAAGGCGGAAACGTATTCAATAATGTTGGCTACCGGATGCACCATGCTGCCGGTGGTATCGTTTTGTACTTCCTGACCGTTCAGCACCGTTTTAATGGTCAACTGCTGCGGATCAGGGATCTCGTCGGCGGTAGTCATCCAGGGCCCGAAGCCTCCGGTTTGCGGCCAGTTTTTCCCTGCGGTAAACCAGGTAAACTGCATGTCGCGCACCGTCGCATCCATAAAGCAGCTGTATCCTGCCACCGCGCTCAGCGCCTCTTCCGCCTTAACCTGATGCGCAGGCTGGCCGATGATCACCGCCAGTTCCCCCTCGTAATCAAACTCCTGGGTGGTGGTGGGTTTTTGCAACGGTTGCTCATGGCCGACCAGGGAGTCAGCAAAGCGTACAAATAACGTGGGGGCATCCAGCGTGGCGGCGAATTCCTGGCGTTTATCGGCATAGTTCATGCCCACGCAAAACACTTTACCAGGCTGCTCGATGACGGGCAGAAACTGCACAGTTGACCAAACATGATCGGCGGGCATCGCCTCAAAAGCAGTCAGGTCGGCCAGTGACGAGCGCGTCAGGAAGGTTTTTAAATCCGGGCAGGCTTTTCCCAGGCGCATACCGACATCCACTACGCCCTGAGCCTTAACGATACCAAAGCTTTTCTTCCCCTGTTCAGGAAGGTAAAAACTGCATAGCTGCATGACCGCCTCATGATGATTACGGGTTATAACCGCATGTTTTACAAGAAATTGGCGCGCAGAGTAGCAAAAATAGCGATGAAAATCGTACCTCGTTTGGCACATCGGATGTCCAGATGTATCACGTTGTGTCAACAGGAGGATGTCAGGAAGGTCACGCAGATAAGGGTGTCGTTATGACAGGGGACAATCAAAAGGGGGGGCGAGATAACGAGGTGATAATCACCGGTCAATCCCTGACCGCGACTATCGAGGGTATTCGGTGGGCGCTTAGTTCAGCGCGCCTGGCGGTACGTGTTTAAAGGTTTCGACATAAGCGTGGAACACGTACTTAAAAAAACGTTTCATACATCATCCGGTTAAAATTTTGTTGAATATCTACAGCAAAAGTATAGCTCCTGCTGTTTAAAGCATCAATAAATTTTGAACCAGATCACAAAATTCACTTTTAACTGCGTTACTGAAACAGGGCCAGGTGCTCTGCAAGAATGGTTGACCCAATAGCAATCAGGACCAGGCCGCCCAGCACTTCAGCCCATTTGCCCAACACCGGTCCGATAAAACGCCCAATCAGCACGCCGGTGGTGGCCATTACGGTGGTTGCCGCACCGATAGTCAGGGCCGTGGTCACGATATTTACCTGCAGGAACGCCAGTCCAACCCCGACGGCCAGGGCATCAAGACTGGTTGCGACCGCCGTGGTGGCCAGTACCATGAAGCCGTGACTCTGCGGTGCTTCACAAGGCTCTGTGGCTGTTTTGCGGAAGCCTTCCATCATCATACGCGCGCCAAGAAAGGCCAGCAGGAAAAAGGCAATCCAGTGATCCCATGCCGCTACGTACTGGCTGGCTGCCAGGCCCAGCGCCCAACCGATAAGCGGCGTCAGGGCTTCGATACAACCGAAAATCAGACCGGTCCGCACGGCTTCCTTCAGGCCAGGACGATGCAAGGTTGCACCTTTGCCCAGTGCGGCGGCAAACGCGTCCATTGACATTCCAAAAGCAAGAATAAGCGTGGCAATAAAGGTCATGATTCGTTCACTTGGGATGAAAAAGCACGGCTTCATGCTAAATCCATCACACAATTTGCTCGGTTATTTAAAAAGTGCGCGCAGTCTATCACGCGATAATAGATATAAAAAGACAATAAAATCAGGGATTTAAGTATAGCAAAGGCTATAACTCATAACAGTCGCTATGAATGCCGCTAAGTTAATGTCATTTAAGCCTTTTCTCGACAGCTTTCCTCCGGGAATGACAGGTAGCGGCAGAGCATGATTGAACCTCTGCACGGAATACCGGAAAATGTCCGGCTGATAAACAGAGAACACTGCTCATGAATAACCCTTTCGAGTCCTTAATCCTTCCCGGTGGCATTTTACTGCTGGGCTTTCTGTCTGCCCTGCTGCTACCCGCACCGGCTTTTAGCCTGACGGTGGCGCAGCATTTGCAGCAGCTGTTTCATTTACAGGATCTGAGCCAGCTGTACACCCTGGTGTTCTGCCTGTGGTTCCTGGTGCTGGGCGCGCTGGAGTTTTTTGTTATCCGCTTTGTCTGGCGTCGCTGGTTCAAGGTGTGACAACGCTGTCCTGCAAAAGCGGCCTGGATACAGGGCTGCCGGGCGGTTGGCCCTGGCCGGTTTTCTGTTCTGAAGAAAATCTTAAAATTGCGCTGTCACGCGTATTTCCTGAGGCGTCGCAACCGTGCTGGCATCCTGCATGGGGCAACTCCTGAGGTCACAAAAATGTAACATTTGTTTTACACAAATGGGCCAGATACACCAACGATTAAAAATTCACCTCAAAGAATAAAATTAAATAAACGCCATTTTTCATAAGTTTAAATTATTCCTTCCCTTGGGTGACATTTTCACCCTGCACCATAAAGAGGCAATCTCGCAACATCCATTTTAACTTAACTCACTGAGTTAAAAGAAAAATATCCCTTATACCCAGCCAGGCATTATGATTATTTCTTATGCTGAATCATTTCTGCATTTAAAAAATAAACAAATGTTTAAATCCGATACGAGAATGTTATATTTGGGCAACAAAGCATAACGTTGAGTTAACTCGTTATCGTCGCTTTAACCCATACCTGAGTCTTAACCCGGAAATAGCGCAACGCGCTCATCAGAAGCGTGACTATTTCGCCTGCAACGCTGTTGAGCTTCAGGTCAACAGAAGAGGAGATGTCGCCTCATGTGCAAATCAGCTGTAAATCTTGCGCTCATGATGAGTGTTAGCGGAAAGGACACCACCAGGGCGCAGGAGCGTAAAGACGTTGATGTACTGCTTATTGGCGCAGGCGTCATGAGTGCTACGTTAGGAACCTGGCTTCAGGATCTGGAACCTGACTGGTCCATCGAAATGGTGGAGCGGCTGGGACACGTAGCGGAAGAGTCTTCAAATGGCTGGAACAACGCGGGTACAGGCCATGCGGCGCTGGCCGAGTTGAACTATACGCCTCAGCGAGCCGATGGCAGTATCGATATCGCCAAAGCCGTTGCGATTAACGAGTCATTCCAAATTTCTCGCCAGTTCTGGGCTTATCACGTTCAGAAAGGCAACCTGCATACGCCGAAAAGCTTTATTCACAGTACTCCGCACATGAGCTTTGTCTGGGGCGATGATAATGTCTCGTTCCTGCGCAAGCGCTTTACTGCCTTACAGAAAAGCACGCTGTTCCGCGGCATGGCTTACTCTGAAGATCCGCAACAAATCGCACAGTGGATTCCGCTGGTCATGAAAGGCCGTGCGTCGAATCAGAAAGTGGCAGCAACCTGGACAGACATGGGCACCGACGTCGATTTCGGTGAAGTGACGCGCCAGCTGATTGCTTCCCTGGAGCAAAAAGCCAACTTCCGTTTACGGATGCATCAGGAAGTGCGCGAGATTACCCGCCTTAGTGATGGCCGCTGGCAGGTGACGCTCGTCTGCATGAAAGAGGGTACACGGCGCACGTTGACGGCTGGAAAGATCTTTATTGGCGCGGGCGGTGCGGCGCTGCCGCTGCTGCAGAAGGCCGGTATTCCAGAAGCCAACGGCTATGCGGGCTTCCCGGTTGGCGGTTCCTTCCTGGTCACCGAGAATCCAGACGTCGTGAAACAGCACATGGCGAAAGTCTATGGCAAAGCCAGCGTGGGCGCGCCACCGATGTCCGTGCCCCATGTCGATACGCGTGTGCTGAACGGCAAGCAGGTGCTGCTGTTTGGTCCCTTTGCGACCTTCTCGACCAAATTCCTGAAGCAGGGCTCGCTGCTGGATATGTTTGCCTCACTCAACAGCACCAACGTAATGCCTATGATCAAGGTCGGACTGAAAAGCTTTGATCTGGTGAAATACCTGATGGATCAGGTGCTGCAAAGTGACCGCGATCGTATGGATGCACTGCGTGCTTATGTGCCACAGGCGAAACAGGAAGACTGGCGCCTGGTGACGGCCGGGCAGCGCGTGCAAATCATCAAGAAAGATGAGAAAGAAGGCGCAGTGCTGCGTTTAGGCACGGAAGTGGTGTCGTCCGAAGACGGCTCTGTCTCAGCGCTGCTGGGTGCCTCGCCAGGTGCCTCGACCGCCGCGCCGATTATGCTGGAGCTGCTGCATAAGGTCTATCCGGAGCAGATGGCGTCGCCAGAGTGGCAAAATAAAATCCGTGCCGTGGTGCCGTCCTGGGGTCGTAAGTTGAATGGCGATGTGGCGCTGACTGAAAAAGTACTGGCAGAAACCAGCCGTATCCTGCAGCTCAAATACACGCCGGTTACGCCAGTGGCTGCCAACGATGAAGGCCGTGAAACCGCCTATGTCATAGGCAAATAACCCACGGCAGCTCGCAAAACATCATCGCTACGTGCGCATTCGTGGCGATGATGTGCCGGAAATCCAGAACGAAACGTCGCCCTTGACGACCGCGTCAGGCCCACCGAACTAGAGAAGCCTGAAGGCATCGACCAGCATCCAGATCGTGGTCGCCACCAGCGACAGCGCCATCAGGCTGTTAAACAGCTGGCGTTTCCAGTTGATTTGCAGGTGACCGCGCAGGCGGTCACCCAGCGCAGCCCACAATAAAATGCACGGCAGATTGAGCAACATAAAAGCCCCCATCACGGTCAGCACGCCACTGCTGGCGCTGTAGAGCAGTGCCACGTTGCTGGCCATTAACCAGGCTTTTGGATTGATAGCCTGAAAACAGGCCCCACCCACCAGGGTCATGGGCTGCGGCTTTGCACGCGCTTCGGGGGCATTCGCCCGAAATATTTTCCATGACAGCCATAACAAATAACCACATCCCACCAGCGTCAGCGGCAGACGCACAGATGCCATCCAGTGCAGCAGGACTTCCAGCGCCAGCCCCGCAATGGCGGTTTGTAGCGCACAGCCAATCAAAATGCCAAACACCATCGGTAACGTGCGGCGCATACCAAAGTTAACACCGGAAGTGGCGAGCAACAGATTATTTGGCCCCGGCGTAATCGACATCACGGTGACA
The DNA here is from genome assembly GCF_000710035.2 of Pantoea ananatis LMG 2665. Classification (GTDB taxonomy): domain Bacteria; phylum Pseudomonadota; class Gammaproteobacteria; order Enterobacterales; family Enterobacteriaceae; genus Pantoea; species Pantoea ananatis. The sequence goes on from NZ_JMJJ01000007.1 coordinate 222,737, forward strand.
TAACTAAAGAAGGAAGGATCGAGCATAGTGGCGTTCCTGATGAAAGAGAAAACACCATGCTACGATCAGAAAAGCTATGGTAACAGAGACAAGAAATCGCTATTTTGATGGGTACAATCAGAACTGATTCCAACTGTACCTGTTACCTGCGGAGGCAATTGTGTCCCCTGAAACTCAGTCCGAGCACAGGCTTTATCAGCAACTGGCCGACAGCTTTGCCGAGGCCATTCACAAGGGCACGCTAAAACCGGGCAAGCGCTTACCCGCCATCCGGCGCGTTGCTCAGTCACATCAGGTCAGCGTGAACACCGTGCTGAATGCCTGGCAGCTGCTGGAGAATCGCGGTCTGATTGAGGCGCGCCCGCAATCGGGCTACTACGTGCGCGGCGTGCTGCCGGTGGTGACGCGAGATGCCCAGCACTCTGCCCGGGTGGTTCGCGATCCAGGCAACGAGAAGCTGGACTTGATTGATAAGGTTTTCGCCGCACAAAATCATCCGGATTACACCAATATTTCGCTGGCCTGTCCGCAGGACAGTGACCTGTTTCCGTCAGCCAGACTGGCGCGCATTACGGCCTCTCTGCTTCGTCGCGATCCACAACTTATTGGTCGCTACGCGCTTCCGCCGGGTAGTGAGCGCTTACGGGAGGAGATTGCGCGACGTGCCTTGCATAGTGGCCAGTCGCTCGCCGCCGATGAGATCACCCTTACCCATGGCTGCATGGAGGCACTTCAGCTGGCACTCAGGGCGGTGACCCGGCCGGGTGATTGTGTCGGTCTGGAATCCCCCACCTATTTCTTCCTGTTTCCCCTGCTGGCATCGCTGGGCCTAAAGGCACTGGAGATTCCTACCGATCCTCAGCGCGGCCTGTCGCTGGATGCACTTGAGATGCTGCTCCAGGAAAAGCGTATTCAGGCGCTGGTTGCCATGCCCTCTGCGCAGAACCCGCTGGGCTTTGGAATGTCGTTGCCCGACAAGAAAAGGCTCGCAAAGTTAGTGAACACTTACAACGTTCCTTTGATTGAGGACGGGCTTTACGATGAGTTGCAGTTTGACTGGCCGCTGTCTCCTACGGTTAAGTCATTCGATCAGCATGGCTGGGTGCTCTACTGCACCAGTTTCACGAAAACCGTTGCGCCCGATTTTCGCATCGGCTGGATTGCAGCCGGCCGCTTTCATGATGCCATTGCACGCCTTAAAGCCGTGTCATCCATGGCGGAATCGGCCCTGCTGTCTGAAACGCTGGCAGAATTTCTTGCCAACGGAGGCTACGACCACCATCTGCGCAGCCTGCGCCGTAGCTATGCCAGCAATCTGGATGAAGCGCGCGGTTTGATTGCGCAGCATTTTCCTCAGGGTACCCGGGCTACGTTACCGCGCGGCGGCTTCGTTTTTTGGGTCGAACTGCCCGGCAATGTGAATACCACAGAGATGTTTACCCGTCTGTTGAAAGAGCAGATTTGTGTCACGCCAGGTGCACTGTATTCGCTGAGCGAGCGCTATAACCATGCATTGCGCCTCTCATGCTGCTATCCATTTGATCAGCGCTATGTTCGCGCCATCATCCGCGCGGGGGCGGTTGCCTGCGAACTCGCTGGCCTGCCGCCGGGCCGGGATCAGGGCGTGCCATTACGTCCCCAAATGGTATAGCCATGCCGTTCAGTGAGGCGTTCGTAGTAGGTCCGCACGGCCGGTAAATCAGGATGGTCAAGCGGCGTTTCAAACCAGCGGTTAACGGCCAGCCCAATAGGGATGTCCGCCAGACTGAAGTTGCGCCCGGCAACGTAGCGACCGGTATGTTCCAGCTGCTGATTGAGGATGCCCATGGTGTGGGACCAGCCTTTACAGGCGGCGGCCAACAGTCTTGGGTCCTGGTGGGCGGGCGAATTACGCACCAGTGACATAAACGCATAGCGCCATGAGGTGTTAAGTTCCGTCGACTGCCAGTCCATCCACTGATCCACCGGCGCACGCGCACGCGGATTGTCGGGATAGAGCCAGTCGCCACCGTAGGCGGTGGCCAGATAGCGTAGAATGGCGTTGGACTCCCACATCGTCAGGTCTTCATCAATCAACACCGGGATCATGGCGTTAGGATTAAGCGCGATAAATTCAGGAGAGTGCGTGGATTTGTACCCTTCTCCCCACTCTTCACGTTCGTAGAGCAGGTCCAGTTCGTCACACAGCCAGAGTACTTTGCGCACGTTGATTGAGGAGGCGCGTCCAAGAATTTTTAACATAGCAGGCTCCATCCAGTTGCTTAACTTATTCATAGCCCTGTTAACTGACATAAGCAATTGCCGGAGCAAGAAAAAACATCTTTACCTCATTCACAAGGAGTCAAAATGCACGTTGCGTTTAAACAAGTAGATGTATTTACTTCGGCCGCGTTTAACGGCAATCCCCTGGCCGTCATCATGGATGCACAAGGTCTGGACGACAGCCAGATGGCGGCCATCGCACGCTGGACTAACTTATCTGAAACGACCTTTGTCCTGCCGCCGCAGGATAATCAGGCCGACTACCGCGTGCGTATCTTCACCGTAGAGGGCGAACTGCCCTTTGCCGGCCATCCGACGCTCGGTACCGCTCATGCTTTACTGGAAGCGGGCTTCCAGACAAAAACGCCGGGGGTAATAATTCAGGAATGCGGCGTAGGCAACGTGAAGATAAAAATTGCCGACGACAGCACGCTGGCCTTTGCCGCGCCAAAAGCCACCTTAACACCGTTTCATGATGCGCTTATCAGCGCGGCGCTCAACAGCCATGCGCTCGATACCGCGCAGGATGCCGTGGTGGTCGATATGGGCATCCGCTGGCTGCTGATCCCGATGATCAGTGCCGATGCGGTCCTGGCAATTAAGCCTGATATTGCGGATTTACAGCGGCTTGTCCATCACGCCAACGTCACTGGCATTATGCCATTCGGTCCACTGCCCGCAGGAGAAGCGGAACAGTACGAGGTTCGCGGCCTGATAATTGAGCATGGAAGCCTGACCGAAGATCCGATCACCGGCAGCGCCAATGCCTGTCTGGCACGTTACTTCGCCGCTCAGGGCAAGACGCAAAATTATCGTGTCCGTCAGGGTACTCAGGTAAACCGACAGGGACGCGTGACGGTGGAATATCAGGGCGATACGATCTGGATCGGGGGGAAAACCGTGACGGTGATAGAGGGCACCATCAGGCGCTAACCCGGAAGCTGGCACAAGGGCGGCAAAGCCGCCCTAAAATTACAGCGCCTGACCACCCGATGCTTCGATACGCTGCGCAGTGATCCAGCTGGTTTCCTCACTGAGGATAGCGCAAACGGCATCGCCGATATCGTCTGGCAGGCCCACCCGGCCCAGGGCGGTTAATGCGGCGATAGTGTCATTGACCGTTTTATCATCGCGCACGCGCCCGCCGCCAAAGTCGGTCTCAATGGCACCCGGCGCCAGGATGTTAACGCGAATGCGCCGCTCGCCCAGTTCTTTAGCCTGATAGCGCGTCAGCACTTCCATCGCGCCCTTCATTGAGGCATAGGTTCCGGAACCGGGGTACGTCAGGCGGGTTAATCCGCTGGAGATATTCAGAATGCGCCCGCCGTCTGCTATCGCAGGCAATAGCGTCTGAGTCAGGAAGTAAGGCCCCTTAAAATGCACATTCATCAGCGCATCAAATTCAGCCTCGGTGGTCTCAATAAAAGGTTTATAGTGCCCATGGCCGGCATTGTTCACTAAATAATCAAATGTCTCACGCTGCCAGTGCTGTTGCAGTGCATTTTTCACTTCAGACATGAAACGATCAAACTGGCTCAGGTCGCCGACATCCAGCTGGAGCGCCACTGCGCGGCCGCCTACGCTTTCAATTTCCCTTACCACGCCCTGCGCTTCATGTTGATGACTGCGGTAGGTCAGAATGATATCCCTGCCCTTAGTCGCCAGTTTTACCGCTGCATTCCGGCCTAAACCGCGATTAGCGCCCGTGATCAAGACGATTTTACGATTCATGTTGATTTCCTGTTGCAAAATTGAACACAGGTTGAGGATATTCTTTAATAATTGTTCTATAAACGCTTAAGAACGAGCAGCACTGTTCCACTTACAACAACAATCGGCAGGCCATATGGATAAAATTCATGCAATGCAGGTTTTCGTCAGAGTTGCAGAGATGGGCAGTTTTACGGCAGCAGCAGAAAGTCTTGGGCTGCCAAAAGGAAGCGTCTCGCGACAAATTCAGGCGCTGGAAAATCAGATGGGAACGCGTCTTTTGCACCGCACCACTCGTCGGGTGCAACTTACCCAGGATGGCTTAGTTTATTACGACCGCTGTCTGGATTTGCTGTCGATGATTAGTGATATGGATAGCCTGTTCCAGCACGATCCCGCCACTTTAAGCGGTAAGCTACGGGTGGATATGTCCGCCGCGATGGCGACCGATCTGATCCTGCCCCGCCTGCCAGAATTTTTGCAGCATTATCCCGGCGTTGAAATCGAGCTCAGCAGCAACGATCGCCAGGTTGACGTTATCCGCGAAGGGTTTGACTGCGTGATCCGCGTTGGCGAGCTGAAGGATTCGGGCCTCATCGCCCGCCGTATCGGCACCCACACCTTAATTAACTGCGCCAGCCCTGGCTATCTTTCACGTTTTGGCCGGCCGATTCGGCTTGAAGAGCTGTCGCAGCATGCCATGGTGCATTACAGTCAGCAGCTCGGCCAGCCTGCCCAGGGCTTTGAGTTTTTCGATGGCAAGCAGTGCCACTATGTGCACACCGGCGGGGTTGTCACCGTCAACAGCACCGAAACCTATCGCGCGGCCTGCCTCGCGGGGCTGGGCATTATCCAGGTGCCGACCGTGGGGATTCACAAATATCTGGAAAGCGGTGAGTTGGTGGAGGTGCTGCATGCCTTCCCGGCAAAACCGATGCCGATTCATTTACTTTATCCCCATCGCCGTAACGTCGCCCGTCGCGTTCGGGTATTTATGGAGTGGTTAAGTCAGGTGCTTCAGGAGTATGTCACCTGAGAGGCTATAATGTGTTTTTTACGTTTAACAGGAAGTGAATGTCTATGACAGACGAACAGGACAACGCAAAAGACGCACAGTCACCCAAACCACTGATTGATATCAAAACAGGCAACAAGTCTGTCGATCGTTCGATCGTGCGGGTTTCACGTTTTGCCACCTGGTTTCAGGCCATACCCGCCGTTGCCCATTTTATTCGTGCGCTTGACCGGTTTAACGATCGTCTCGGTAGCCAGTTTGGCGCAGCCATTACCTATTTTTCATTTTTATCATTAATCCCGATTTTAATGGTGTCCTTTGCCGCCGTGGGTTTTGTGCTGGCATCGAATCAGGATCTGCTGACCGATATCATCAACAAAATCGTCAGCAGCATCAGCGATCCCTCACTGGCAACGACCTTGAAAAATACCGTCAACACGGCCATTCAACAGCGCGCGACCGTGGGGATTACGGGTCTGCTGTTGGCGCTATATTCGGGCCTGAACTGGATGGGCAACCTGCGGGAAGCGATTCGCGCTCAGTCGCGTGACGTCTGGGAACGCCAGCCTGACGATAAAGAGAAAATCTGGAAACGCTATATTCGCGACTTCTTATCGCTGACAGGATTGATGCTGGCTCTGGTCATTACCCTGTCGTTAACCTCTGTCGCAGGCTCTGCCCAGGCGATGATCGTGAGCGCGTTAGGTCTGGATGGCATCGAATGGTTACGTCCTGCGCTGACAATTATCGCGACCTCGATTTCCGTAATGGCAAACTATTTGTTGTTCCTGTGGATTTTCTGGATTTTGCCTCGCCATAAGCCCCGTAAGAAGGCGCTGCTGCGCGGTACGCTGCTGGCGGCAGTGGGTTTCGAAATCATCAAGTTTGTCATGACGCTGACCTTACCAAAACTGGCCACCTCGCCCTCAGGTGCCGCATTTGGGTCGGTATTGGGATTAATGGCCTTCTTTTATTTCTTTGCTCGTCTGACGCTGTTTTGCGCCGCATGGATTGCCACCGCGAAATACAAAGACGATCCGCGTATGCCGGAAAAAGGCGCGCTAACCACTCACAAATGACAATACTGCGTTAAACCAGCGTAAAATATCCCCCTCCGGTTATTTATTCATCAACTTACAGGATGAATAACTGAGGGGTCACTTTTCTTCAGCGCTTTCTTAGAGTATCTCGCCATATTTGCGTCACTTAACGCTGCCATTCTCCGGCATTTAACACATCACAAAAATTTTCCACTTTTGCCGGCGCAACGTCGCTAACCACGCGGCTTTCCGCCATTGAATGCCGTTATACAGGTGCGTAAGATTCCCTATCTGTCATTAAAAATAAGAAACATTTATGCAAGCCTCCATCTCAGAACCGCTCGATCAGCAAAACGATCCCACGCCAGTAAACTCACGAAGTAAAGTGGTTATCGCCTCGCTGGTTGGCACCGCTATCGAATTCTTCGATTTCTATATTTATGCCACCGCAGCCGTCATCGTTTTCCCTCATATCTTCTTTCCTCAGGGTGATGCGACCGTCGCGACGTTGCAGTCGCTGGCCACCTTTGCGATTGCGTTCATCGCCCGTCCCATCGGCTCTGCCCTGTTTGGTCACTTTGGCGATCGCGTAGGCCGTAAAGCCACCTTGGTTGCCTCACTGCTGACGATGGGGATCTCGACCGTGGTTATCGGTTTATTACCCAGCTACCAGAGCATTGGCGTTCTGGCTCCGCTGCTGTTGGCGCTGGCGCGTTTTGGTCAGGGGTTGGGCCTGGGCGGTGAGTGGGGCGGCGCAGCCCTGCTGGCGACGGAAAATGCACCTGCCAAAAAGCGGGCGCTGTACGGCTCCTTCCCGCAGTTGGGCGCACCGATTGGCTTTTTCTTTGCCAACGGCACCTTTCTACTGCTCTCCTGGCTGCTGACCGATGAGCAATTTATGCAATGGGGCTGGCGCGTCCCTTTTGTTCTGTCTGCCGTACTGGTCTTGATTGGTCTGTACGTACGCGTATCGCTGCATGAAAGCCCGGTATTCGCCAAAGTACAGAAAGAGAAGAAACAGGTACGTGTGCCGATTGCCTCGCTCCTGAGCAAACATCTGACGGCAACGATACTTGGCACCTTTATCATGCTTGCCACCTATACGCTGTTTTACATCATGACCGTTTACTCAATGAGTTACGGCACCGCCGCCGCACCAGCCGGACTGGGTATATCCCGTAACAGTATGCTGTGGATGCTGATGATGGCGGTGATTGGATTTGGCGTGATGGTGCCGATTGCGGGCCTGCTTGCTGACCGCTTTGGTCGCCGTAAAACCATGATCGTCATTACGCTGATGATTATTGGCTTTTCATTCCTGTTTCCGGCCATGCTGGGATCCGGCTCTCAGGCGCTGGTGATGGCGTTCCTGCTGCTGGGCTTGAGCATTATGGGGCTGACGTTTGGCCCGATGGGTGCGCTGCTGCCTGAGCTGTTCCCGACTGAAGTGCGTTATACCGGCGCATCCTTCTCCTATAATCTGTCGTCGATTTTAGGTGCGTCGGTTGCGCCCTATATTGCGACCTGGCTGAACGCGCACTATGGCCTATATGCTGTCGGATTGTACCTGGCTTCCATGGCTTTTCTGACGCTGATTGCACTGATTGCCTGCAAAGAAACCCGGCATCAAACGCTGTATGAAGTGTGATACCCGATAACGTTAAAGACACTCAACCCGGCTCAGGCCGGGTTTTTTATCGTTTCCGATCACGCTATTTCGCTTTAAGCCAGGCCATAAAATCGTCGATAAAGACACGGGTTTTTAGTGGTAACAGACGGTTGGGTAAGGTAATGGCGTAAGTGGTCATTGAGAGCGTATTTTCAATCCGCCAGTCTGGTAACACGCGGCGTAACTGCCCGTTGAGCAAATAACCATTTGCAATAAAGGTGGGGATTAACGCAATACCCACACCCTGCAATATCGCATCGATCATGGCATCACTGTTATTTATCATCAGCCGGGGCGTAAGTGTAACGCTCTCCATCGTGTCGTTTAACCAGAAACGCCATTCACCGCGAAACTGTGCGTCGTCAGGGAAGAAAATATTATGCTGTTTGAGGTCGCCCGGCATATCAGGCAGCCTTTGATCGTAGTGCTCTGCACATACTAAAACATAGTCAACAGGCATTAATGCCCGCGCTACCATATTGATGGGTGGCGTATCCGTGACGCGTAATGCCAGGTCGTACGACTCATGCGTGAGATTAATCAGATGGTCAGTGAGATTGAGCTCAATATTGATTTCAGCATAGCGTCGCAGAAAACCAGGCAGGAACGGCGTCAGTAAAATCTTCCCAAGCGTTGTCGGCGCAGTAATACGCAGTAACCCCTTAGGGACATCGCTGTAACTGTCTGCCTGAGAAAACAGGGATTTAGTTGCGGCGATAACTGATAAAGCCTGGTGATATATTTCCTGCCCGGCCTCGGTCACAGCGAGCGCGCGCGTCGAGCGGGTAAAGAGTAAAACATTTAGCCTTTTTTCCAACCTGTCTATCATACGACTCACTGAAGACGGCGTCATGGATAGCGCTCTGGCAGCTGAGGAAAAGCTACCACTTTCAACCACCTGAACAAACAAAACCAATCCAGGCAAGACTTCCGTTAATTCATTTATGTTCTTCACGCACAGCTCTTTTGCATCTCAACTATCTAGCCAAGCTAGCACTGAACAGTATGATGTTCAACAGAGGTTTACATCCGTGAAACCTTATTATTCTTAATACTTTAATTACAGGCTAGCTATGTTTGAACATGCAGTAATCAAACGCATTGAACAACATGACGTATTAAATGTTGGTGTGAGTTTAGGTTTTAAAGGCCTTTCGCAGCGCGACCCCCTCAACAACAGCTGGAATGGATTTGATATTGATTTGGCACGCGCTGTGGCTATCAGCGTACTGGGAGACGGCGGCAAAATCCATTTTATACCTTTGCAATCGGCTGATCGCTTCCAGGCCCTACGTGATGGCGTCATCGATCTTGGCACCTTTAACGCTAGCGTGACCTTTCAGCGCGAAGCGGAGTACGGCATTAATTTCCTACATCCGATGTTGTTTGATGGGGAAGTGCTGATGACTCCGCGCAGTAACCTCACTGAAGAAACGCCACAAGCCAGGTTCACTCGTCAGCGTCGTATTGCTGCGATGCGTGGCTCAACAACTGAAGAGAACCTCACTCGCTATTTTGATGAACTTAACCTGCCCTGTGAGATTCTGCTATTTGACTCTCCGCAGCAAGCGAGGCAAGCCTACGAATCAGGAGAATGTGATATCTACTGTCTGGATGGTTATCTGCTAGCGGGTGAACATCACCAGTTAACAGACAGCAGCCAACATCTTATCCTGGACGATCGCATTTCACTTGAGGCAATGGCACCCGCCGTTAGCGCCAGTGATTCACAGTGGTATATTGCGACAAAATGGGTTATGCGCGCACTGATTGAAGCTGAGAATCTGGGTATTACCCAAAAAAACATTTTAGAAAAAAGTGATAATCCTGAGGGTTATTTAAAAACGTTTCTCTATCCCGATGTGAATTTGTGTTCGCAACTCGGTCTACAACCTGACTTTATTAGAGAGATAATACGTAAAATTGGCAACTATGGTGAGATTTTTGAGCGTAACCTGGGTAAAAACTCAGAATTAAAACAACAGCGCCGCGACAATAAACCTTGGGCGGAAGGCGGAATGCTCTGGTCACCTCTTTTTATTTGATTTCTTAAATTCAATGGCATGGAAACATTATGACTGATTTACTGACCTTAGAACCTACGCAAACAATATTAACGGGTTCAAAAAAAACAAACTTTGGCTATCTGGAATCAACAGATGGCGTTATTAACTTCTCCATTGTTAAAAACATTATTCTTAACGGCCATCATCATGGCAATGTTTTATATGTTATTCGTAATTACGCATCAAAAGCCGTGTGCGAAAAACTTGCAAAAAACTTTGATTACAGGGTCACCCAAAGTGGAGGGAATCGCGCTGACGATGGCTTTGTTTTAACCAATCAGATCGGTGCAACGCAGTTTTCGCGTAATGGTGAACAATATATTCATGAGGTCAATCGTGTGAATCAAAGCGTCGCCGACCTGATGAAAGCAACCAGCGCAGAAGATAGTGAATCACTTTTCCTCAACCTGACGCTGGAAAAAGAATTTTTAGAACGAGGTATTCATTTTGGTCCGGCACGATTCAAAAACGGCTATGCCTGTTTTGCAACCTTTCGTCGCTGGCTTGATAACGGTGTGATGTCACTTATGCCACATGAAGATATGGCACAGGTTGACTTTGCAAAAGAAGACGGCTTTGAGATTGCGAATACTCAAACTGTAACAGCCTATAATGTTTGTCTGGAAGCTGCGCAGGGTGGTGGCCAACTTAAAATCTGGAATCTCATTCCTGACCAGGTGTGCCGTGAAACACTTGGCGTAACACGAACAGGTTATCCTTATCCACCCCATCTGTTAAATGAAACCGAATCCCTTTCTGTTCAGCTCAATGCTGGCGATCTTTACTTTATGAATGCTTGTCACTTACACGGCGTAAGCAGTGTAAGTGAAGGAAGCCGACTCACTGCTGGACGATTTATTGGAAAACTGAATGACCGTAAGGTGGTTTACTGGACATAGCTTATGGAATGTATTTGAAACTATCCTTTTAATGCAGAGATAAATAAATGATGGAATATGCAACGCATCTCTCCAGGCAAGGCTATGCCTTTATTCCCGGTGATTATTATCGTTCAATTGAAGCCATGCAGTTTTCGAATAAAGAAGATTTCTTAGATGAGCTGGAAGAATTAAAAAAAGGCTATGAGAATTTACTTCTTGATCCTTATTCGCCAGGAAACCGCTGGCGCGGTTATGCTCAATGCAAAAAAAATGAAAAGGGCGAATTAACCTTTGGAAAATTCAACCCTTATAAACAAACAAAAGCTTTTAATCCTGATACTGGTGATATTGTTCGCGATTATCCGCTATTGCCTGAAGCGATCACCCGCAATCGTCTGTTTCAAACGCTGTTGCACGATGATTTATCGTTAGTAGACGCTTATGAAAGCATTGGCCCTGTCGACAGCCTGACCATTGGCATTCATTTTTTTCGTTATCAGGCCACGGAAAATGAGCCTGCTTATAGCTCGCCCGTCTGGCTGCATAAAGACGATGAAGACGTGGTGTTTGTGCATATGATTAATGCCTCACCGAATATGCTGGGCGGAGACAGTCTGATTGCCAGCCATCCTCGCAGCATTGATCGCGTGCTGCGTCTGGAACAGCTTTTTGACACCTTAGTGGTTAATCACGACAAACTTCATGCCGTCACTCCCGTTGGCGCACGTGAAAACAGTGGCCCTGCTCAACGCGACATCATTCTGATCACGTTTCAGAAAAACGAGGAGAAGACAGCATGTCCGGTCTGAAGCTTAAAGCCATTATCACGGGGGCATCCAGCGGAATTGGCCGCGCGCTGGTCAAGGCTTTCCTGGACAAAGGTTATCAGGTTGAGGGTATCGATCGTTCATCATCGGAATTTAACGATACGTCAGCCTATCGCCATCATCAGCTGGACGTGACTGACTCAGTCAGCCTGGCTGCACTTTTCGAAACTCTGGAGTACGGCGAGGCTAATAACGTTCTGATTAACTGTGCCGGTACGCGTGAAATTTGCAGTATCGCGGATTTAACGCTGGCGCAGTGGGAATCCGTTTTTGCCCTTAACGTGACAGCCAGTTTTATAGCAGGTCGTGCTTTTTGCCAACAGTTGGTAAACCAGAACCGCCCCGGAAATATGGTTAATTTGGCCTCCGTTTCAGGATTGATGGGCGAGCCTGATCGAACGGCTTATGTCTCATCGAAACATGCCGTCATTGGACTGACGAAACAACTGGCACTCGAATACGGCAAACACGGTATTCGTGTCAATGCGATTGCGCCCGGCGTTATTCGTACGCCACTGACGGAGTCTTATTACCACGATGACTCGCAGCTTGAAAAAATTAAGCGTGGCCAGTTTTTACCGGTACTGGGTGAGACAGGTGACGTTGCCGAAGCGGCACTTTATCTGACCGCCCCGGAGAATCGTTTTGTCACAGGTTCAACACTGGTCATCGATGGTGGCTGGACGCTGGGAAAAGATCTTTAACTTTCTTGGGTCAGATAAACGGCCCAACCTCTTTGCAGGAGAAGCAACATGGATAAGCGTTATATATTAATTTTAGGCGGTGAGTTTTCCCTTCGTGAACGTGTATTAGCAGGTGCACTGCGCGCAGCAGGCGGAATGCAGGTGCTCACCATGGCAAAAAATCGTACCAATGCCGCAATCAAATTTTTTGACGGCTATTTGTCAGGTGATGTCGCCGATGAAAACGCCGTATTGGATGCAGTAAAAGCCCATGAAGCCTCAACCGGATGCAAACCCGCCGCGGCTATCCCCATGAATGATTTCACTGTCCGCGCCGCCAGTCTGGTGGCTGAACATTATCAGCTTCACGGTAATAGTCGTCAGACTATTCATAATTGCCGTGACAAGTTTGTCATGAAGCAACTGCTGGAGAAGGCCGGATTACCGGTGCCACGTTTTGCCGCATTCAGTACGCTGGAAGAACTCAGACACCATATTCGTGATATTGGGCTGCCTGTCGTTATTAAGCCCCGTGAAATGGCAGGTAGTCTTGGTGTTCTGAAGATTACCCGTGAAGAGGAGATTGAACCGAGCTTTGCCAGAAGTGTGGCTGACGTCATCTCACTTAACGGTGAATCCTATGCTCCCGAAGACCTGTTCCAGGTGGAAGAGTACATTCCCTCCCTTCAGGAAGTCAGCGTCGAGGTAATAAATCAAGGTGACTACCACAAAGCTATTGCGGTAACGGATAAATACCTGGGCGAGGAACCTCATTTTGTTGAAGTGGGGCACAGTGTCCCTTCCGTTCATGCCAGTAACGCACAGTTGCGGGATATCGCGGAGCGCGCCTGTCATGCCCTGGGCATTCATTATGGCGTGGCGCATTTTGAAGCGCGAATTACCCCCGCCGGAGAGATCAAAATCATTGAAGTGGGTGCCCGCACCGGCGGCGACACGATTATGGATCTGGTTGAACGGAGCTATGGCATTAATCCTTATGAGCTGCATGTAGCAAGCCATTTAAACGCGCTTAAACCCCTTGCAGAACCTTTAGTGCCGAAAGGCCTGAGTGCAGTGGCCTTTATAAAAGCGCCTGTCGGCACAATTGAGAAAGTGACACTTCCTGCCAGCCTTCCTGATCACATTGTGAATATGCAGATCACCGCAAAACCGCTGGATACATCGAAGAAGCTCGAGTCCTGGAAAACACGTGAGGGATCGGTAGAGTTTTTTTGGCCCAGCCGGAAACCGGAAACCGGTTTTAATGAGCATCTACGCACAGCGGATGACCTGGCGACTACGCTCTTTACCTTACGCCAGGCGTAATTATTTTTGAGCCGCTGCAAAGCGGCTTTCAAGCAGGAGTACCCTTATGTCTGCTGAAAACTTCGGTTTAAAGCGCTTCGTTTTTTCCCGTTTTGTCGGCGCGTTGTGCGATCAGTTCTTACTGTTTGCTGTTCCTCTGGCTATTCTCAAGGCGACAGGGTCGCTTACGCTTTCATCCCTGGCCTTTGTCATTGAATGGCTGCCACGCATTATTTTCTTCCCGTTATCAGGATTTATGGCTGACCGCATCAAGCCCCGTTTCATCTTTTTCAATGTCGATGCTCTTCGTGCCTTACTGATGGGGGCCGTCTTCGCCCTTCTTTACTGGTATCCGGGGTCAACTTTTCCGGCCCTGGCCGCGATGATGGCTTTGTTGTCTGTAGCCTATGTACTCAACTTTGTGGCCACGGATGCCCTCTTGCCTCGTCATTTGTCCAGTGAAGCCTTGCCGAAAGCCCACTCCATGCTCCAGGGCGTCGATCAAATCACTATGGTATTGGGGCCTGCTATCGCGGTTGCGATTTCTTCGTGGGGCGGCATCGACAGCATTTTGATCGTCGCAGCTGTTCTGTTTGCCATTTCGGCTATTAATTATCTTTTTTTGGAAACACACGATCTAGATGTGACGGAAAAGCTAGGGTTTCATACCTTACTGGCATCTAACCGAACGGCATTGCACGTGCTCAAGAAAAACAAAATACTGCTGCATCTTTGCGCCCTGACCTGGGTCGTGAATCTGGTTTACGGCGCGGCGCTGGTCGTGAGCGCAGCGGTCATTTTAAAAGAGTTCAACCTGTCCGATCGCTACTTTGGCGCCTTGCAGACAACAGCAGCTCTCGTCACTATCGTGGCATTCTTCTTTGTTCCCAGGTTTGCCAGCCGCTTTGGTTTGTCCACGTTGGGAACATTTTCGTTTTGCGCCATGATTCTTGCGGGTGCCATAATGTCGCTGTCCGTTGATTACGCAATGTATCTGGCAGGCTATGCTGTGCTGATGGCTTTTGACGGTGCATTCAGTGTTTATTTGCGCACGTTGAGAAGCCAGGTCATTCCTAAAGAACATTTAGGGAAAACCATGGGAATTATTGGCTTGATGAACATGTGTTCAGTACCGGCGAGTGGGGCTGTGGTATCGCTGCTGTCCGGGCATTTTATGCCGCTGCAAATCATTAGCATTATTCTGGTTGCCGCATTAGTGTTTGGCTTGCTTTTGATTTTCTTCGGGCGCCGTGTCTTTGGCTATAAAAGTTTATTACCCCCAGTGATCGTGTCAGAGCCATCCTGTTAACTTTTTTCATACCTGAATTTTCATAACAAGCCGCAGGCTTAATACATAAAAAGGGCGCAGCCAGATGGCTGCGCCCTTTTTGCATGTGCTGTTTTGCTGAAAACAGTGGCGGTGCGGCTTAGCCCGCAACCGCGATGCGTTTCATATCCGTCATGTAGCCACGCAGTTTGCGACCTACCTGCTCGATAGGATGCTGACGAACGGCTTCGTTAACGTCGCGCAGCTGTGCGTTATCCACCTGAGTGCCTTCAATGGCTTTGCCCAGATCGCCCGGCTGCAGCGTGGTCATGAACTCTTTCAGCAGTGGAACGGCCGCGAAGGAGAACAGGTAGTTACCGTACTCAGCGGTATCAGAAATCACCACGTTCATTTCGTACAGGCGCTTACGGGCAATGGTGTTGGCAATCAGCGGCAGCTCATGCAGCGATTCGTAGTAAGCCGACTCTTCGATGATGCCTGCATCAACCATTGTTTCAAATGCCAGCTCAACGCCCGCTTTGACCATCGCAACCATGACAACGCCTTTATCGTAATACTCCTGCTCTTCGATTTTGCCATCGAACTGAGGTGCGGTTTCGAACGCGGTTTTACCGGTCTCTTCGCGCCAGGTCAGCAGTTTCTTATCGTCGTTAGCCCAGTCGGCCATCATGCCCGCAGAGAAATCGCCGGAAATGATGTCATCCATGTGCTTCTGGAACAGAGGGGCCATGATGCCTTTCAGCTGCTCAGACAGCGCGTAAGCACGCAGTTTGGCCGGATTCGACAGGCGATCCATCATCAGCGTAATGCCACCAAACTTCAGGGATTCGGTGATGGTTTCCCAGCCAAACTGAATCAGTTTTTCGGTGTATGCCGCATCGTGACCTTCTGCCACCAGCTTGTCGAAGCACAGCAGAGAACCGGCCTGCAGCATGCCGCATAGAATGGTCTGCTCACCCATCAGGTCAGATTTCACTTCCGCAACGAAAGAGGATTCCAGCACGCCAGCACGGTCGCCACCGGTAGCAGAAGCCCAGGCTTTGGCGATAGCCATGCCTTCACCTTTTGGATCGTTTTCCGGGTGAACCGCGATCAGCGTCGGAACACCGAAACCACGCTTGTATTCTTCACGCACTTCGGTACCGGGGCACTTCGGCGCAACCATGACAACAGTGATGTCTTTACGAATGGTTTCGCCCACTTCAACAATGTTGAAACCGTGTGAATAGCCCAGCGCGGCACCGTCTTTCATCAGTGGCTGTACAGCCTGAACAACGGCGGAGTGCTGTTTGTCCGGCGTCAGGTTGACCACCAGGTCCGCCTGTGGAATCAGTTCTTCGTAAGTGCCAACTTTAAAACCATTTTCTGTCGCTTTACGGAATGAGGCACGTTTTTCAGCAATCGCTTCTGCACGCAGCGTATAGGACACATCCAGACCCGAATCACGCATGTTCAGGCCCTGATTCAGACCCTGAGCACCACAGCCCACAATCACAATCTTTTTGCCTTTCAGGAAGCTGGCGCCATCCGCGAATTCGTCACGCCCCATAAAACGACATTTGCCCAGTTGCGCTAACTGGTTGCGCAGATTCAGTGTATTGAAGTAATTAGCCATGGGTACTCCGGTTAAATGTTGTGTTTGCTTTTGTCTGATGACGGCATAAGGTTCAGCGCCGCGAATGACCCCATCATATGACAGGATTTCTGTTGCTTAAATTGATATATTAACAACGTTACATTGCAATAATTGCAATGCCGTCCTGAGGTGGACCCCCTATGGATTTACGCGATCTCAAATTGTTTTTGCATCTGGCAGAAAGCTGCCATTTTGGCCGCACCGCACGCGCCATGCACGTCAGCCCTTCCACGCTGTCGCGCCAGATCCAACGCCTGGAAGAGGATGTGGGCCACGCCTTATTTCTGCGCGATAACCGCACCGTGGCGCTCACCGAAGCGGGCGAAAGACTTAAGCTGTTTGCCCAACAAACCTTACTGCAGTATCAACAATTGCGCCATGCTATGGATCTCAATGGTCCTTCACTTAGTGGTGAACTGCGCCTGTTTTGCTCGGTGACCGCCGCGTACAGCCATCTGCCCCCTATTCTGGATCGCTTTCGCGCCGAGCATCCTCAGGTCGAAATCAAACTCACCACCGGCGATGCGGCGGATGCGATTGAAACGGTGCAGTCGGGCAATGCAGACCTGGCTATCGCGGGCCGGCCTGAGTCGCTACCGGCCAGCATCGACTTCACCACGCTGGGGCTGCTGCCGCTGGGGCTGATTGCGCCTGCGCTGCCCTGCCCGGTACGCAGTCAGGCAACGGAAGAGGCACCTGACTGGACGCAGATTCCGTTTATTTTGCCCGAGCAGGGGCCGGTTCGTCGGGCCATTGAGCTGTGGTTTCGTCGTCACCGCATTGTTAACCCGTTGATTTACGCCACGGTTGCGGGCCATGAAGCGATCGTTTCCATGGTGGCGCTTGGCTGTGGCATTGCCTTGTTGCCGGATGTGGTGCTGGAAAACAGCCCTGAGCCGGTACGTAACCGGGTGTTACCGCTGGAGAACGTGGAGTCCGTTGCACCGCTAGAGCTGGGGGTTTGCGTACAAAAAAAGCGGCTCGGGGAGCCGCTTATCAGTGCGTTCTGGCATCAGTTGTAGTTACTGACCGGCCAGGAAAAAGCGGAACGCCGGGTTATGGGTTTCGTCGTGGAAATCATAGCCCAGGTCAGTAAGGTGCTCTTCAAAACGTGGCTCATCGCTGCCGAGCTCAAACGCCGTGAGCACCCGACCATAATCCGTGCCGTGGCTGCGGTAATGGAACAACGAGATATTCCAGTGCGTGCCCAGCGTTTGCAGAAACTTGAGCAACGCACCCGGCGCTTCCGGGAATTCAAAGCTAAACAAACGCTCACGCAGCGGCTTGGAAGGCCGTCCGCCCACCATGTAACGCACATGCAGTTTCGCCATCTCATCGTCAGACAGATCCACCACCTGATAGCCGTTTTCCGTTAACTGACTAATGATCTCTGCTCGCTCTTCCATCCCGCGCGTCAGGCGCACCCCCACAAAGATGCAGGCTTTGTCGGTGTCGGCATAGCGATAGTTGAATTCGGTAATCGAGCGACCACCCAGCGTCTGGCAGAACTTCAGGAAACTGCCCTGCTGTTCCGGTATGGTGACGGCCAGAAGCGCTTCACGTTGTTCACCCAGCTCGCAGCGTTCAGAAACATAGCGCAAGCCATGGAAGTTAACGTTAGCACCCGACAACACGTGCGCCAGGCGCTCGCCTTTGATGTCATGCTGCTGAACGTATTTCTTCATGCCTGCCAGCGCCAGCGCCCCTGAAGGCTCCGCCACGGCGCGCACATCTTCGAACAGATCTTTCATGGCCGCGCAGATCGCATCGCTGTCCACGGTGACGATATCGTCGAGAAATTCCTGACACAGGCGGAAGGTTTCATTACCGATGCGTTTCACCGCCACACCTTCGGCAAATAATCCCACGCGCGGTAAATCTACCGGCTCACCGGCGTCCAGCGCTGCCTTCAGGCAGGCTGAATCCTCTGACTCTACGGCAATCACTTTGATTTGCGGCATCAGCTGTTTGATCAGGACGGCCACACCGGCAGCCAGACCACCACCGCCCACCGGGACAAAGACCCGATCGAGATGGGCGTCCTGCTGCAGCAGTTCCATCGCCAGCGTACCCTGTCCGGCAATAACCGCCGGATGGTCAAACGGTGGGACAAAGGTGTAACCCTGCTGCGTCGCTAACTCAATAGCTTTAGCTTTTGCCTCATCAAAGTTGGCACCAAACAGGAAGGCTTCTCCGCCAAATGCACGCACGGCATCCACCTTAATGTCGGCAGTGGCAAGCGGCATCACGATCAGCGACTTGATGCCCAGCTTCGTGGCGGATAAGGCAACGCCCTGAGCATGGTTGCCCGCAGACGCGGTGACGACGCCGCGTGCTTTCTGCTCTTCGTTAAGTCCGGCAATCATCGCGTAAGCACCGCGCAGTTTAAAACTGTGCACCGGCTGGCGATCTTCTCGCTTGACCAGAATGGTATTGCCCAGTCGCGCAGAGATTTTTTCCATCTTCTGCAGCGGGGTAACCTGTGCCACTTCGTATACTGGTGAACGCAATACAGCGCGCAAATACTCGGCGCCGCAGGGCGCCTCGGGTAGCGGTTGAGCCTCAGCCATTTTAGCCTCCCAGCTTACTCTTATCGCGCACGGCACCTTTGTCGGCACTGGTGGCAAGCGATGCATAGGCGCGCAGGGCAAACGACACTTCGCGCTGACGGTTCATCGGCGTGTAAGCGGCATCGCCACGTGCTTCCTGCTCTTCACGGCGCGCGTGCAGTTCATTATCCGGCACGGCCAGCTTGATGCCGCGGTTAGGAATATCAATTTCAATGGTATCGCCATCTTTAACCAGCGCGATGGTGCCGCCATTAGCTGCCTCGGGTGAGGCATGACCAATGGAGAGGCCAGAGGTACCGCCAGAGAAGCGACCGTCGGTGATCAGGGCACAGCTCTTACCCAGCCCCATCGATTTCAGGTAGGTGGTGGGATACAGCATTTCCTGCATGCCCGGTCCGCCTTTTGGCCCTTCGTAGCGAATCACAACCACGTCACCTGCCACCACTTTGCCACCGAGGATGGCTTCTACTGCGTCATCCTGGCTTTCATACACTTTGGCCGGGCCGCTGAAGGTCAGAATCTCTTTATCGACGCCGGCCGTTTTCACGATACAGCCATCTTCGGCGATGTTGCCGTACAGCACGGCCAGACCGCCATCCTGAGAATAGGCGTTTTCGCGCGTACGGATACAGCCTTCAGTACGGTCATCATCCAGCGTATCCCAACGGCAATTCTGTGAGAACGCCTGGGTGGTGCGGATACCGGCCGGGCCCGCGCGGAACATGTCCTTCACGGCCTGATCCTGGGTCAGCATGATGTCGTACTGATCGATCGTTTCACGCATGCTTTGCTGCAGGATGTTGCGTGCGCTGGTGTCAATCAGTCCGGCACGATCCAACTCGCCGAGAATACCGATCACGCCACCGGCGCGGTGCACATCTTCCATATGGTATTTGGGAGTACTGGGTGCGACTTTGCACAGCTGAGGCACTTTGCGCGACAGGCGATCGATATCAGAGATATTGAAGTCGATCTCGCCTTCCTGCGCGGCAGCCAGCAAGTGCAGCACGGTATTCGTTGAGCCGCCCATGGCGATATCCAGCGTCATGGCATTTTCAAACGCAGCCTTAGTGGCGATGTTACGCGGCAGCATGTTGGCATCGTCCTGCTCGTAATAGCGTTTGGTCAGGCTCACGATGCGCTTACCGGCGTTGATAAACAGTTCTTTACGGTCGGCGTGGGTGGCCAGCAGAGAACCGTTACCCGGTTGCGACAGGCCCAGCGCTTCAGTCAGGCAGTTCATGGAGTTTGCAGTGAACATGCCTGAACAGGAGCCGCAGGTCGGACAGGCGGAGCGTTCAATCTGCTCGCTGTCGGCATCGCTGACGTTCGGGTTAGCGCCCTGGATCATGGCATCCACCAGATCCAGCTTGATGATCTGATCGGAGAGCTTGGTTTTACCGGCTTCCATCGGGCCGCCAGACACAAAGATAACCGGAATGTTAAGGCGCAGTGACGCCATCAACATGCCGGGGGTGATTTTGTCGCAGTTTGAGATGCAGACCATGGCATCGGCACAGTGCGCATTCACCATGTACTCGACGGAGTCAGCAATCAGTTCCCGGGAAGGCAGAGAATACAGCATGCCGCCATGGCCCATGGCAATACCGTCATCCACCGCTATCGTGTTGAACTCTTTGGCCACGCCACCAGCCGCTTCGATTTGCTCGGCAACCAGCTTACCCAGATCACGCAGGTGAACGTGGCCCGGCACAAACTGGGTGAAGGAGTTCACGACGGCGATAATCGGTTTGCCGAAATCATCGTCGGTCATTCCTGTTGCGCGCCAGAGGGCACGGGCACCGGCCATGTTGCGGCCGTGGGTGGTGGTAGCGGAACGGTACTTAGGCATGCTCTTTACTCCAGTGAAAATAAGTTCGCGGACATCCAGCGACATCCGCGCAGGTCTGGTTATGCGTTAACCGGGTCCAGCCAGCCCCATTTGTCTTCAGTCTCGCCGGTGAACAGGCCGAAGAAGGCCTGCTGAACGCGTTTGGTGACGGGGCCGCATTTGCCTGCGCCAACCTGAATGCGGTCAACGCTACGCACTGGGGTAATTTCAGCTGCGGTGCCAGACATAAAGACTTCATCAGCCAGATAGAGCGACTCACGGGACAGCGTCTGTTCACGTACTTCGATGCCCATATCACGCGCCAGCGTAATAATGGCATCGCGGGTGATGCCCGGCAGTGCAGATGAGGTAAACGGCGGGGTGAACAGCACACCGTCTTTCACTTCAAACAGGTTTTCGCCTGCGCCTTCTGAGATCAGGCCATTGGTGTCCAGTGCAATGCCTTCCTGATAACCATGGCGGCGCGCTTCGCTGCCCACTAACAGTGAGGAAAGGTAGTTGCCGCCTGCTTTCGCCGCGGTTGGCAGCGTATTGGGCGCAACACGGTTCCATGAAGAAACCATCGCATCAATACCGTTTTCCAGCGCTTCAGCACCCAGATAAGCGCCCCACGGGAAGGCCGCAATGATCACGTCGGTCGTAAAGCCATCCGGCGGGTTCACGCCCAGTCCCACATCACCGACGAAAGCCAGCGGGCGGATATAGGCGCTTTTCAGGTTGTTGACGCGAATGACTTCACGGCAGGCTTCCATTAGTTCATCAACGCTGTGTTTGATTGGGAAACGGTAGATTTTGGCGGAATCGTGCAGGCGCTGCATGTGCTCACGGTGACGGAATACAACCGGCCCTTTATGGGAGTCATAGCAGCGAACGCCTTCAAATACCGATGTGCCGTAGTGCAAAGCGTGAGACATCACGCTGACTTTTGCCTCTTCCCACTTAACCATTTCGCCGTTGAACCAAATAAAGTCTGCTTTCTTCGTGCTCATTATTATTTCCTATAGCGACTACGCGCGTATTTGTTGTGATGTCTGTTGTTGAGTCTGGACGCAGGCGACATCCATCAGTTTTCTTAGCTGGGAAGACAGTAAATCGACAGAGCGCTGGCTGGCAACGGTCATTTCGATATTAATGTTTTCAGTGTTAGCCACGGTGGCCATGTTCATGGAACACACCTGAAAACCACGATGGCGTACCACACGTAAAATACGTTCCAATATTTCAGGTCGAAAGCGCGCTTCGATAGACAATTGATGCTGGTTCATACGGTTTTCTCCATCATGTTGGCGTTGCTGGCACCAGGCGGTACCAATGGCCAGACGTTTTCATGCTCATCGATTGAAACATGCAGGAAGTAAGGTCCTTCACTGCTCAGCAGAGCATCGAGTGCGGCGTCGACCTGATCTTTACGGGTGATGCGCTGGCCTGGGATATCAAACGCGCTGGCCAGCGTAAGGAAGTCGGGATTATCGGTCAGGATGGTTTCACTGTAGCGACCATCAAAAAACAGTTGCTGCCACTGGCGCACCATGCCTAAACGCTGGTTGTCCAGCAGCAGAATTTTTACAGGCAGCTTGCCACGCTTGATGGTGCCCAGCTCCTGAATGTTCATCATGATCGAGCCATCGCCCGAGACGCAGATAACCGTATCGTTGGGACGCGCAACCTGCGCACCGATTGCCGCGGGCAGCCCAAAGCCCATGGTGCCTAATCCGCTGGAGGTGATGAAATCTTCAGGCGCGTCACAGGAGATATGCTGGGCCGCCCACATCTGGTGCTGGCCGACGTCGGTCGTGATCACGGTGTTAGCAGGCTTGCGGTCGGACAGTTGTTTCAATAATAACGGCGCATAGATCGCTTCGCCGGGATGATCGTAGCGCCATGCATGCTGGGCTTTCAGGGCGGCGACTTCGTCACGCCATGTCTGAATCTGTAAAGGCTGGCTCAAGGCTGGCAGAACATGGTTAAGATCGCCCTGCAGTGAAACATGCGCACGGCGCAACTTGTTCAGTTCTGCGGGATCAACATCCAGATGAATCACGCTGGCCAGCGGGGCAAACGTATCCAGTTTACCGGTGACGCGGTCGTCAAAACGCGCGCCAACGGCAATCAACAGGTCACAGGACTGCACGGCAAGGTTTGCGGCCTTAGTACCGTGCATGCCCAGCATGCCCAGATAGCCTTCGCTGTGGGCGTCAACACTTCCCAGGCCTTTCAGCGTGGCGACAGCAGGGATGCCGGTCTCCTGCATCAGCGCGCGCAGCGCCGGCACGGCCTGCGCCATCCCTACACCGCCGCCCACATAGAATATCGGCTTTTTAGCCTGAGCCATCATGGCGCGCGCTTCAACAATGGCCTGGTGCGGCATCGACATCACTTCTTCGACCGGCATCAACTGCGGCGAAGGCTCGCCTTTTGCCATCTGGATATCTTTCGGGATATCCACTAATACAGGACCGGGGCGGCCTGACTGGGCAATAGCGAAGGCTTCGGCCATGACGGAAGGCAACTCGTCCAGAGACTCAACCATAAAGCTGTGTTTCGTGCAGGCTAATGACAGGCCAAGAACATCGATTTCCTGGAATGCATCCGTGCCGATGAACGCAGAGGCGACCTGCCCGGTTAAGGCGACGACCGGAACAGAGTCCATCATGGCGTCGGCAAGACCGGTGATCAGATTCGTCGCGCCGGGGCCAGAGGTTGCGATGCAAACGCCGGTTTTGCCGGTTGAACGGGCATAGCCGATTGCGGCCATTACCGCGCCCTGCTCATGACGGCACAACAGGTGTTCTACGCCGCCGTCGTATAGCGCATCGTATACTGGCATGATCGCGCCACCAGGATAGCCAAATACGATATCAACGCCCTGTGCGCGTAAAGCCTGAACTACCCATTGTGCACCTGTCATCGCTATTCTCCTGTATTCCGAGGGGAACAACAGAATTTTATGCTACTGTTCATTGTTTGTTCCTTGCAGATTTACTAAGTTTTTGCCAGGTCAAAAAAAACCCCCCGGACCTTTCGGTGCGGGGGGTTTTTTAGAGTTCTGGCTTGATTTTTAAGCCTTTCTTGCTCCAAGCGTTGCCCCGCACAGTGGGTTAATAATCACCACCACGCTAATCACGACAAGGCTAATCACTAGTAGAAGGGCTTTCATAACGTATTCGATTCTTTAACTCGTTCGAAGTAATGCCTACAGAGTTATCATAGTTACCTCTCTAATTACAATAGTTTTTATCAGGTTTTTTAATCACGCAGGTTTACCGTATTCATTATCGAATTGTTATTAAAAGATTATTTTATCATCCGGGGTTCCGGACAAAAAAAGGCCGCTCATTGCATTTTGACGATTTCACACTCTGCTTCTGCAAATGTGAAACCCGATGTATGGCAGATAAAAAGTTTGCGGGGCGACATACATTTCCTTGTTCTGGGCTTCGCTACACCTGAATTCCGCGTACAGAATGACCGCATTTGGGGGCCGCTATGTCATTGTCAAAGGTGCTGACACGGGCAGCCATCGGTGTTGAAGCGCCGCTGGTGACGATTGAAGTGCATATCAGTAACGGATTGCCCGCCCTCACGTTGGTAGGGTTGCCTGAAACGACCGTGAAAGAGGCGCGTGAACGCGTACGCAGTGCCATTATCAACAGCGGTTTTGACTTCCCTGCCCGACGTATCACCATCAACTTAGGCCCGGCAGATTTACCCAAAGAAGGCGGCCGCTATGATTTGCCTATGGCTATCGCCATTCTGGTGGCCTCTGAGCAGCTTCCTGCGGACAGGCTCAACCACTACGAGTTTCTGGGTGAGCTGGCGCTTAACGGTGGCCTGTGTGGCGTTAAAGGCGCCATTCCGGCGGCACTGGCTGCGACAGGAGCCGGCCGGCAGCTGGTGCTCTCTGCTGAAAACCAGCCTGATGTGGGATTGATACGTCAGGGCGCGACTTTAGTCGCCGCACATTTGATCGAGATTTGTGCCTTTTTGCACGGTAAGTGTGAGTTAGCGACCGCAACCGCTCATGTTGAAGATGATGACAGCATTACCGAAGATCTTCGCGATATTGTGGGTCAGGAGCAGGGACGGCGTGCCCTGGAGATTACCGCTGCAGGTGGACATAATCTGTTGCTGATCGGTCCGCCAGGAACCGGTAAGACCATGCTCGCCACACGCTTACCCGGTATCATGCCGCCGTTAAGCGATCAGGAAGCCCTGGAGTGCGCCGCCATCGCCAGCCTGAGCCAGACATCTCCGTTGCATCTGCGATGGCGTAAGCGGCCTTTTAGGGCCCCTCATCACAGCGCTTCGCTGTATGCCCTTATCGGGGGCGGTGCGTTACCACGACCCGGAGAAATCTCGCTGGCACATAACGGCGTGCTGTTTCTGGACGAACTGCCCGAGTTTCAGCGCAGCGTGCTGGACGCGTTACGTGAACCCATTGAGTCCGGCGAAGTGGCCATTTCGCGGGCCAGGGCCAACGTCGTTTATCCCGCACGCTTTCAGTTAATCGCAGCAATGAATCCCAGCCCAACCGGACACTATCAGGGACAACATAACCGTACGTCGCCACAGCAGGTTTTACGCTATCTCAGTAAACTTTCTGGTCCTTTCCTGGATCGCTTTGATCTGTCACTGGAAGTTCCGCTGCTTCCTGCGGGAATGCTGAGTCAGCAACGGCAGGCAGGGGAAAGCTCTGCAGAAGTGCGTGAGCGCGTTTTTGCCGCGCGTCAGGTACAGATGGCGCGCTCAGGGAAGATTAATGCGCAGTTGGCTAATTCAGATGTACTACAGTGGTGTCAGATTTCGCCGTCGGATGCACGGTGGCTTGAGTCTGTTTTAAATCAGCTGGGCTTATCGGTGAGGGCGTGGCAACGTATCCTGAAAGTGGCGCGCACGGTGGCCGATTTAGCGGGGGAAGAGGTGATTGGACGTCATCATCTTCAGGAGGCCGTAAGCTATCGAAGCATTGACCGACTGATGATCTATTTGCACAAAAGCTTGCAGTAAAAAGGGGCTTTCACCCCTTCTCGTTAATCGTCGCTTTCGGTGTAGTCTTCAACGGTATCCATCTGTGGTTTACCGCCTGACAGCGTGTGAAAACGCTTAGGACGCTTAATACGTGTCATGTATTTGGACCATACACGTTCTGCTTCCGTTTGTGGCTCACGCACGCCACGACAAACCTCAATGAACAGACGCTCTTCTTCTGTCGCTGGCTCACGCTTGGCGAGGTCCAGCTCATTAAACGCTACGCCGTGACGTTCAAGTAGCTGTGCTTCTTTAATCGTAAAGTCACCATGTCGCGAAAAACCGCGTGGGTAATGTTTGTTGTCAAAGAAACGATTTTCCGTTGAGAAGCTTTCCGCCATGTTACACGCTCCTGTTTCTCTTATGGCCGTGCTATTTATGGCGCGGAGTATTAGATAGGCTTGACAGAGTGTAAAACAAAACATTTAAATCTATACGACAAACAAATTTTGGGAGAACGCTGTGGATACGGAATTACTGAAAACTTTCCTGGAAGTGAGCAGAACTCGCCATTTCGGGCGCGCTGCAGAAGCACTTTACTTAACGCAGTCTGCTGTCAGTTTTCGCATCCGCCAGTTAGAAAATCAGCTTGGTGTTAATCTTTTTACCCGACATCGTAACAATATCCGTCTGACCTCCGCAGGTGAGCGGCTGCTGCCCTATGCGGAAAGCCTGATGAATACGTGGCTGATGGCCAAGAAAGAAGTGTCGCATACGCAGCAGCACCACGAGCTCTCCATTGGTGCCAGTGCCTCGTTATGGGAGGCGTATTTAACACCCTGGCTTCAGACGCTCTATGAGAACCGTGAGAGCCTCCATCTGGAAGCGCGTGTGGCACAACGCCATTTACTGGTTAAGCAGCTTCACGAACGTCAGCTGGATTTATTAATCACCACTGAAGCGCCGAAGATGGATGAGTTAACCAGTCAGCAGATCGGTCATATTTCACTGGCGCTGTTTCGCTCACGACAGACAGACAAGCGTGAAAAATATGATTATATAAAACTGGAATGGGGAGCCGACTTTCATCAGCATCAAAGCTATCTCTCTGGCGGTGACGATGTGCCCGTGTTAACAACCACATCCGCCCAGGTGACGCGTGAGTTGCTTCACACGACAGGTGCATGTGCGTTTCTACCTGATTTCTGGCAAAGCCTTTACAGCGATCTGATGGTAATGCCTGATACTTCTGTAGCCGTTCGCCCTCTTTATGCTGTGTGGTTACAAAACAGCGATCAGCAAACGTACATCCGTCAGCTGTTAAAGTTTCCTGTGGTACCTAATTAAAAACAGGAGGAAGTCAAAGAGGATTGGGCCAGTATCTGCTGGCTGGTTTTCTTTTTCACTTTTCTCCAGGCAAAAAAAAATCCTTCGCCGAAGCAAAGGATTTTTCTCTTTCTGGCAGGGGCGGAGGGACTCGAACCCCCAACACCCGGTTTTGGAGACCGGTGCTCTACCAATTGAACTACGCCCCTAAAAAGGGTGGCGGAACGG
>NZ_JMJJ01000008.1 GCF_000710035.2 Pantoea ananatis LMG 2665
ATAAATTGTTAAAGAGCAGTGCCACACTTCTCTGTGGCGCGGGCTGCATATATTACGCTTTCCGCTTTATCAGTCAAGCACTTATTTTTGCTTAACTGACCGGTTCGAATCGTTCTGAACCTTACTTAACCCGGCGCTTCGTATTCCGTTGTGCCGTGTCAGTGGAGGCGCATTATAGGGAGTTCTTTCCGGCTGACAAGGGCTAATTTCAATAAATTTTCCGAGTGCTGTTTTTTTCAACGAAAACCTTCTAAAGCGCCAGTTTTTCAAGCAATGGGAAGCCATAACGCTGCAAAACCGGTGACAATTGCACCGCTTCGCCATCCAGCTCGGTACAAAACGCCACGTTTTGCAGTGACGATCGGACTTCAGGGGCTTCATTTTCCAGTAGCCAGGCCGTTCGTCTGGCTATAGCTGCCCCAGAATCAATTAAACGCGTCCCTTCCGGCAGGATCTGCTGCAGCTCATCGCGCAGCAAAGGAAAGTGCGTACAGCCTAACACCACTGTGTCCGGCGGCTCTGCCATACGTAACCAGGGTTGCACAATGCGCCTGATTTCATCTATCGCCACCTCTTCGCCATGCAGTTTGGCCTCAGCCAGCTCAACCAGTTCGGCTGAACCCAACATTTCAATCTTGCAGGTTTTGGCAAACTGCGACACCAGCTCATGCGTATACGAGCGACGAACCGTCGCGCGCGTTGCAAGCAGCCCCACCACACCATTACGCGTTAGACGCGCAGCAGGTTTAATCGCAGGCACTACGCCGACGACAGGAAAGGCAAATCGCTCACGTAATGCGGGCAGTGTCACGGTGCTGGCTGTATTGCAGGCGATGATGACCAGGGAAATGGGATGACGGCGGGTAATGGCATCAACAATCGCGACCACACGCTCGACAATAAAGGTCTCGGTTTTCTCTCCGTAGGGAAAGCCCGCGTTGTCGAACGCATAAAGATAGTGCAGGTCCGGCAGAAGTTGCCGAACCTCATCATAGACTGAAAGCCCGCCTACGCCGGAGTCAAACACCAGCACAGTCGGGCGCAGGTCAGAAGCTGTAGCTTCCGCTGAGGTAATACTCTCTTCCTGGAGTCTGATAGCCATACGCTGTCTCGTAATCTTTATCGAACAGGTTGGCGATTCTACCACGAACGGTCAGACGTGATGTGACCGGATACGATACGGCGAGATCCCACAGGCTGACACCGCCCAGCTTTACCGTTTCAAGCGTGTTGAAATTGGTGTCGTAACGCTGGCCAAGATACTGATAACTCACTGACCAGTCGAAATCATACAGCGTTAAATCCAGCTGATATTTAAACTGTTCTTTTGCCCGACGAGCCAGCCATTGATTTGTCGTCGCATCGCGAGCATCAAGATAGTCAAAAGATAATGAATGAGAGAGCACGCCAGTATCAAAAGATGCCGTTGTTTCAACGCCTTTTATCCGGGCCTGGTTGACATTGTAATAGCGATTATTGGTATAGGAGATCAAATCATCAATATCATTGCGGTATCCCGACACTCGCCAGTTAACCGGGCCTGTCAGGCCTTCAAAACCCCCTTCCCATTGTTTGCTTTTCTCTGGGTTGAGATCCGGGTTACCGCCAAAGCCACTGTATAGCTGTCCAAAATTAGGGGCGTTAAATGCCGTGCCATAGTTGGCAAAGACACGATAACCTTCTACAAATTCCCAGGCTGCGGCTGTCTGCCATGTGGTATGCCAGCCAAACTGGCTATTGTCATCCCCACGAAGTGCGCCTTCCAACGTCACATCGCCAAATTTTTGTTGGGTCGTCGCGTAAAGGCCGGTGTTGCGCTGTTCGTAGCCCTCACTCAGGAAGTTTGTCCCAGGCTGAGTCGCTTCTTTTTGCCAGTCGACGCCGCCGCTGAAGGTGCCGTGCTCTGCTTGCAATGTGTTGCCCCATTGCACGTTATACTGCTCAATGTCATCAAAGGTCGCGGTACTGTCATATCGCCCCAGTTGAGGGCTGTAGTTAATGTCTTTGGTATGGCTGTAACTGGCCACCAACTGCGTTGAATAGATGCCCTGATTGAAGCGCAAGCCGCTATCCCAGCTTTGACTGTAGAGTTGGCGAGTATCAACAAACGCATTGGGATCGAAAGATACCTGCTGTCCATCGTAGGCAGTGCGGTTGTCAAAACCATAGCCACGGACAAAACCACTAAATTGATCGTTAAATTGGTGCTCCACCGTGCCAAAGAGGGTTTTACTCATAAAACCATCACGGTCGGGCTGGGCCGCGCTAAAGGCATCAGGCAGGTTAGCCACCACATCATACCCTTTGGTATAGGTATAATTCCCCGCCAGAGTGGCTGTGGTCGCCTCACCCAGCCGCTGCTGGGTGGACCCATCGTATGCCTGATAGCCGTTAGAACCCACACCTGCGGTCAGCGTGGTGCCGGGCTTATCGCGGCCCGTAATAATATTCACGACGCCGCCGATAGCATCTGAACCATAAACCGCCGAACGTGCACCCCGGATGTATTCGATTCGTTGCACCAGCGACAGCGGGATCTGGCTGAGATCGGAAGAACCCGAAATCCCAGCCTGGTTAAGACGAATACCGTCGATCAGTACAAGAACATGGCTGGAATTGGTTCCACGAATAAACATGGAGCTTAACTGCCCCAGTCCACCGTTTTGAGCAATATCCACCCCCGGCAAACGCCGCATGACATCAATGAGGCTTTTGGACTGCCAGCGATCAATCTCTTCACGCGTAACCACGGTCGTCGGGGCCAGCACCGACGACACTGGCTGTTGAAAACGATTGGCGGTCACGATTTGCGTATCATCATTACCCTGCGCAAAGCCATTTTGCGCCCAGAGGGAAATCGCCGTTGCGCTGAAGGCAAACAGCGAGGCTTTTGTTTTACTCATTTTTTATCGCATCCAAAAGAAAAAGGATGCCGCAGGCATACAATCGATAGCACGCGATGACTGTAAGAGTGGCGACGTCACACCGGCAGGTCTTCGGGCTGGGAATCATAGCAGGTGATGACTTCCCATCCCGCAGGACAGTGTCTGCAATTGCAATCACCCTGACATTCCTTACCGCTGCGCGTCAGCTCCAGATTCACACTGGATTCCCTATTAACTCAAGGCTGAGGCCGGTGCCAGCAGTCTACGAAGAGCGCATGAGCAAGTCCAGACTTCCGCACGTCGTCTTTCTGCGCCTGCGTACAAGACTGGACATCGGCAGGTGAATGCCTACAATCGCCCGGCAAGTAAGCTCTTAACCAGGATTAAACATGACACCCGAACATCTCCCTGTTGAACAGTATGACGCGCAGCTGGCGGAAAAAGTCAGTCGGTTAGAAACGATGATGACGCCATTCGCTGCGCCCGCCGTGGAGGTGTTTCGTTCACCCGTCAGTCACTACCGCATGCGAGCAGAATTCCGCATCTGGCACGAGGGTGATGACCTCTACCATATTATCTTCGATCAGGAGACGAAACAGCGCATACGCGTCGATCAGTTTCCTGCGGCCAGTGAGTTAATCAATCAGGTCATGCCAAAAATGATGGCGGCCATTCGGGACAATCGTCTGCTGCGCCACAAGCTGTTTCAGATCGACTACCTGTCCACGATGAGTCATCAGATCGTGATTTCGCTGCTCTACCATCGCAAACTGGATGAGGAATGGCAGCAGGCCGCCAGCACGTTACGCGATCAATTGCGGGCCGAAGGTATTGATGTCCAGCTGATTGGCCGCGCGACCAAGACCAAAATCTGCCTCGATCGAGATTATGTCGATGAGCGTTTGCCGGTGGCCGGTAAAGAGATGATTTACCGTCAGGTAGAAAACAGCTTTACGCAGCCTAACGCCGCCATGAACATTCAAATGCTGGAATGGGCACTGGACGTCACCACGGGTTCTCGCGGCGATCTGCTGGAGCTCTACTGTGGTAATGGCAACTTCTCGCTGGCGCTGGCCCGAAATTTCCGCCGGGTACTGGCAACAGAAATCGCCAAACCTTCCGTAGCGTCAGCGCAGTACAATATTGCCGCCAACCAGGTTGATAACGTGCAGATTATTCGCATGGCGGCCGAAGAGTTTACGCAGGCGATGAATGGCGTGCGCAGCTTTAACCGGCTGGAAGGGATCGATCTGAAGAGTTATGACTGCGAGACGATCTTTGTCGATCCGCCGCGCAGCGGGCTGGATGAGGAAACCGTTAAGATGGTGCAGGCTTATCCTGCCATTCTCTATATTTCCTGCAATCCGCAAACCCTGTGCGACAATCTGCGGATACTGGCGCAAACGCACGACGTCACGCGGCTGGCGCTGTTTGACCAGTTCCCGTACACCCACCATATGGAATGCGGCGTGCTGCTGACGCGTAAAGCGTAAAAAAACGGGAACCTGAAGGTTCCCGTTTTTAATTACCGATTGCGGTTGCGCTTGTAACGCAGGGCAATCCAGAACACCAGCCCAACCATCAAAATGGTCGGGATGAAATTAGAGCCAATATCCGGGTACTCTGCCCTGACCAGCGCGCTGTAAACCAAAATGCCCAGCAGGAAAAAGGCGGCAGCAAGGCCGGGAACGCCATCCGGCATGTTTTTGTTCAGATAACGCTGATGCAGGCACCAGGCCGACAGTCCCAACGCAATCAGTGGAAAAATAGAAAAAGGAACAAAAGCACTAAACAGCACGGAGAACGAGCCGTTCATAGCAAGGCCGGTAATAAAAGCCAGCAACATCGTGCCTTTATCACGGGAGCTTGGGTGGGTCATGGCAGGGTCCTTATTCATATCTCTTCAGGTTTATCCAGGGTTACCGCCAGGCGTTCTTGTTCCCGGCGATACCAGTAATAAGCGCCTTTGGCGATCATGCGTAACTGTAATACCAGACGATCTTCCAGCTTACGTCGCTGCTCGATATCAATGTCCAGCGCTTCAGCACCCGCGCTAAAAACAATCGTCACCATAGCTTCAGCCTGCGCTTCGGTGAAGCTGCGCGGCATGCGATTTTCGACCTCAAGATAGTCAGCCAGTTCAGCAATAAAATGTTGAATTTCACGTGCAACAGCAGCGCGAAAGGCCGCAGAAGTCCCTGAACGTTCGCGCAATAACAAGCGAAACGCATTGGGGTTATTCTCGATGAACTCCATGAATGTGGCGATAGAGGTTTTAATAATGCTGCCACCTTTTGCGATACGCTGGCGTGCCTGGCGCATCAGCTGGCGCAACATCAGTCCACTTTCGTCAACCATCGTCAGACCTAACTCATCAACATCTTTGAAATGCCGATAAAAAGACGTGGGCGCAATGCCGGCTTCCCTGGCAACTTCACGCAGGCTCAGGCTGGCAAAACTGCGCTCGGCGCTGAGCTGACTGAATGCAGCTTCGATGAGTGTACGCCGTGTACGTTCTTTTTGTTGCGCTCTGACACCCATTCTCTCTGCCTTGTGAGGTTCTGAAACAGCACTATAACAAAATATTCAGCGTACAGCCGGGCAAACTTTGTGACGGCTTGTTAAACACCACTGAAAGGCAAAACGTGATGAAAATCGCTGTTAGAATTCAGAAGTGCGCGGTGAGATGTTAGAATCTCGTTGTAAAAATGTATAAATAATAGGACGTATCGGTATGCAAAAGTCTTACGATTACGATGTTATAGTGATTGGTTCAGGACCCGGCGGCGAAGGTGCGGCGATGGGACTGGTCAAGCAAGGCGCACGCATCGCGGTTATCGAACGCTATCACAACATCGGCGGCGGCTGTACTCACTGGGGAACCATCCCTTCAAAAGCCCTCCGTCACGCTGTTAGCCGCATCATCGAATTCAATCAAAATCCCCTTTACAGCGACCACACCCGACTGCTTCGTTCATCCTTTGCCGATATCCTTAATCACACGGAAAGCGTGATCAACCAGCAAACGGCGATGCGTCAGGGTTTTTACGAGCGTAACCGCTGCGAACTCTTTCAGGGCGATGCCCATTTTGTTGATGCCAACACGGTCGAGGTAGAACATCATGACGGTACGCGCGAAAAACTGACCGCCGAGAAGTTTATCATCGCCTGCGGTTCACGCCCTTATCATCCCCACGATGTCGACTTTACCCATCCACGCATTTACGACTCCGATTCTATTCTCAACCTGCACCATGAACCTGGCCACGTAATCATTTACGGCGCCGGTGTCATTGGCTGTGAATATGCTTCTATTTTCCGTGGACTTAACGTCAAAGTTGATTTGATTAACACCCGTGACCGGCTGCTGGCATTTCTTGACCAGGAGATGTCCGACTCGCTGTCCTATCACTTCTGGAACAGCGGCGTGGTGATTCGTCACAATGAAGAGTTCGAGAAAATTGAAGGCGTAGATGACGGCGTGATCATGCACCTTAAATCCGGCAAGAAAGTAAAAGCGGATTGCCTGCTGTATGCGAATGGTCGTACCGGTAACACTGATTCGCTGTCGCTGGAAAATGTCGGTCTGGAAGCAGACGGACGTGGCCTGCTGAAAGTGAACAGCATGTATCAGACAGCTCAGCCGCACATTTATGCGGTGGGCGACGTGATTGGTTATCCAAGTCTGGCATCCGCTGCTTACGATCAGGGCCGTATTGCCGCGCAGGCCATTATGAAAGGTGAAGCCTCAGCGCATCTGATAGAAGACATCCCAACCGGGATCTATACCATTCCGGAAATCAGTTCTGTGGGGAAAACCGAGCAGCAGCTGACGGCAATGAAAGTGCCATACGAAGTGGGTCGTGCTCAGTTCAAACATCTGGCGCGTGCGCAAATCGTTGGAATGAATGTGGGTAGCCTGAAGATCCTGTTCCATCGCGAAACCAAAGAAATTTTAGGCATTCATTGTTTTGGCGAGCGCGCGGCGGAGATCATCCATATCGGTCAGGCGATTATGGAGCAAAAAAATGGTGGCAACACAATTGAGTACTTTGTGAATACCACCTTTAACTATCCCACCATGGCCGAAGCCTATCGTGTTGCGGCGTTAAACGGCTTAAACCGCCTGTTTTAACGTCGTATCGAAATAGCCTTGCATGTGCGTTCGGATTGCCTCTGCCAGTTGTTCATAACGACTGCGCAGGGGTGAACCGGGACGGTATACCAGTGCGATAGTGCGTTGGGGGACCGGTTTGTAGCACGGGAGATAACAAACGCCGTCACGAATACGCTGATCCGGTACGGCCAGTGCAGGCAGTAACGTGATCCCGCTTCCCGCCGCAACCATATTGCGCAAGGTTTCCAGGCTGGTCGCGCGGAAATGCGTATCTTCGTCTGCACCTGCTTCAAAGCAAAAGCCCATCGCCTGATCGCGCAGGCAATGACCGTCTTCCAGCATTAGCAGCTTCTCGCCCGCCAGATCGGACATCGGCACGCGGTCACGATCGCGCCATGGGTGATCTTCATAGACGGCCAGCTTCATCGGCTCATCAAACAGCGGGACCTCGATAAAGGCTTCGCTTTCTTTCACCAACGCCAGAATCGCACAGTCCAGTTTGCCGCTGTCGAGCTGCGCCAGCAGTTGCTGCGTCTGCGCTTCATGCAGATACATTTCCAGCTTTGGAAAGGTCTGATGCAGCATTGGAATGATCTGCGGCAGCAAATAAGGGCCGGTCGTGGGGATAAGCCCAATATGCAGTGGCCCTGACATCGCTTCGCCTTGCTGACTGGCCATCTCTTTCAGCACTTTGACTTCACGCAGAACGGTACGCGCCTGGTCGACCAGCAACAGGCCGGCCTGAGTAAACAGCACTTTGCGGCTGGTACGCTCCAGCAGCATGACACCTAATTCGTCTTCTAATTTACGGATCTGTCCGCTCAACGTGGGCTGACTGACATGGCAGGCATCCGCTGCACGTCGGAAATGACGATGTTCAGCAAGCGAAACCAGATATTCAAGATCACGGATATTCATTATTACCCTCCATTCCACGATAGCTCGTGGCGATAGATAGAATAGCAACCAACGATTGGCCCTATCAAGAGCGTATGGGAATAATGCCTACATCAATTCAGATTCATTGCCACCCAGGGAAATGTTTTCTGAACGTTGAAAACGGTGTTCTCCCTGTTTTCAACAGTCGTGAGCCCTTCGCCAAAAAAAAGACGAGAAGCGCTGTCAGGATTCCCTAAAACGCGTAGAGGGTACACGCTACGAATCTGAGCATCGGCCGGGAGCGCCGCGGCTCTGATGATGTGCCTAAAATAAAAGTAGTTTCTGAAGCTAGAGGTTGGCGGGCATCTGATGCCCGCTTTTTTTTTGCCTGCCGTTTACGCTAAGCGTGTTTTGGCATCCGCGATAGCACGGGCAACCTGACCGGGCGAAACCCCACCCTGCGCATTACGCTTATCCAGACAGGATTTTAGGGCCAGAACAGGATAGACATCGTCCTCTATCACGCTACTGAACTGCTTTAACTGCGCCAGCGTCAGTGCTTCCAGCGCCACGCCCTGTTTTATTGCTTCAACGACCGTTTCACCGACAATGTGGTGCGCCTCACGGAACGGCACGCCTTTGGCAACGAGGTAGTCAGCCAGCTCGGTTGAGTTAGCGTATCCCTGCTCTGCCGCTTCCTGGCAGCGAGGACGTTTCACCTGCAGGCCATCCAGGACAAGGACCGACATATGCAGGCAGTCCAGCCAGGTATCCAGCGCGTCGAACAGCCCTTCTTTGTCTTCCTGCATGTCTTTGTTGTAGGCGAGCGGCAGACCTTTCAGCGTCATCATCATTCCGGTTAACGCGCCCTGTACACGGCCACACTTGCCGCGAATCAGCTCCAGCGCATCCGGGTTTTTCTTCTGTGGCATCAGGGATGAACCCGAGGTGACTTTATCTGAGAGTTCGATAAAGCCGGCTTCGCCTGTGTTGAAGAAAATCATGTCTTCAGCAAAGCGCGACAGATGTACCATACCGATTGACGCATCCGAGAGCAGTTCCAGAACATGGTCACGATCGGACACGGTGTCCAGGCTGTTACGTGTGGCAGAAGCAAAACCTAACCAGCCAGCCAGCTGCTCACGATCGATGTCATACGCCGTTCCTGCCAGCGCGCCACAACCCAGTGGGCTAACATCAAGACGCTTCAACGTATCCTGCAAACGGCTTTCATCGCGCGCCAGCATTTCAACATAGGCGAGGCACCAATGCGCAAAGGTCACCGGCTGCGCCCGCTGCAAATGCGTATAGCCCGGCATCACCGCGTCCTGGTTCACTTCGGCGGTGGCGACCAGCGCCTGCTGCAGCTCACGTGTGGCCCCCAGCAGTGCGGCGACCTGCTCCTTACACCACAGCTTCAGGTCGGTGGCTACCTGGTCATTACGGCTACGGCCGGTGTGCAGTTTTTTGCCCAGCGCGCCGACTTTCTCGATCAACTGGCCTTCAACCCAGCTGTGAATATCTTCGGCATCACTTTGCAGAATTTGCTCAGGATTGGCACGAACCTCTTCCAGCAATGCATTCAATGCGGCTTCCAGCTGCTGCTGCTCATCACCGGTCAGAACATTTACCGTCACCAGCGCTTTGGACCAGGCCACTGAGCCAATGATGTCCTGCTCAGCCAGGCGGTAATCAAAACGCAGCGAGTCGTTGAACTGTTTGAAACGTTGATCTGCTGCCTGGGTAAAGCGTCCACCCCAAAGTGCCATGTGAATCTCCTTCAAGTCGTTAAACCAGGGGCGGCCTGAAAGCCGCCCCTGAGGTCATACTGAGAGGCGAGGCGATCCTCGCCTGCGATTACTTCTTCTGCTCGTTCAATGCACGAATACGTGAAGAGAGTGAGAACAGACGGATAAAGCCGCCGGCATGACGATGATCGTAAACTTCGTCTTCGCCGAAGGTTGCAAACTCTTCGGAATACAGGCTGTTGGCTGAACGCTTCTGCGTCGCCGTGGCCTGGCCTTTGTAGAGTTGCAGGACCACTTCACCGTTGACTTCTTCTGCCAGCGACTCTGCCGCCGCCTGGATAGACTTACGCAGCGGTGCAAACCAGCGACCATCGTAAACCACATAGGACATTTCATGGCCCAGCTGCTCACGCCATTTGAAGCTGTCGCGATCCAGAACCAGTTGCTCAACCGCACGCAGTGCGTTAACCATGATGGTGCCGCCGGGAGTTTCGTAACAGCCGCGTGATTTAATGCCCACCAGACGGTTTTCAACGATATCGATACGACCTACGCCGTGTTTAGCACCCAGCACGTTCAACTTTTCCAGACACTGGAACGGGCTCAGTTTCTCGCCGTTCACCGCGACAACGCGCCCTTTTTCAACGGTTACCGTCACGTCTTCAGGCTGATCCGGGGCTTCCAGCGGATCAACGGTCCAGACCCAGCAATCTTTATTCGGCGCATTAGACGGGCTTTCCAGCACGCCGCCTTCGGTAGAAATATGCCAGGCGTTTTCATCACGGCTGTAGATTTTTTCCAGCGAAGCGGTGGTCGGGATATTGCGCTCTTTCAGATAATCCAGCAGCGCTTCACGTGAACGCAGGTTCCATTCGCGCCATGGCGCAACCACTTTCAGCTGGGGTGCCAGCGCGGTATAGGTGGT
Organism: Pantoea ananatis LMG 2665; assembly: GCF_000710035.2. Lineage (GTDB taxonomy): Bacteria > Pseudomonadota > Gammaproteobacteria > Enterobacterales > Enterobacteriaceae > Pantoea > Pantoea ananatis. The sequence goes on from NZ_JMJJ01000008.1 coordinate 10,555, forward strand.
TTCAAAACGTACCTGGTCATTCCCTTTACCGGTCGCACCGTGGCACAGGGCATCAGCACCGACTTTCAGCGCCAGCTCAACCTGCGCTTTAGCGATGATAGGACGCGCCATGGAGGTGCCCAGTAGGTAAGTTCCTTCATACAGCGCACCGGTCTGCAGCACCGGATAAACGTAGTCGCTGATAAACTCTTCACGCAGATCAACCACGTGGCATTCTGATGCACCCGACTGCAGCGCTTTCTTCTCAACGCCTTCCAGATCGCTACGTTCCTGGCCGATATCAGCCACAAACGCGACCACTTCACAGCCGCCATAGTTTTCTTTCAGCCAGGGAATAATGGCGGAAGTATCCAGACCACCAGAGTAAGCCAGAACGATTTTTTTGATGTTTTGCGTTTGCATTTCGTAATCCTTGAATCTGAGTCGTTAAGCGAGAATCCGGGTGCCAATGGACACACCGTTAAAAAGGTCGGGCAGTTGCTCGGCATGACGCCAGCTGGCGATATCAACCGGGCGGCCCAGCGTGCGCGCAGCATCCAGCGCTGCGTTCACTTTAACAATCATGCCATCGGTGATGATGCCCTGCGCAATCAACTGTTCAGCTTTGTCAGCCGTCATCTCTGCAATGCGCTGGCCTTTGCCATCGAGAATGCCACTGACATCCGATAACAAGACTAAATCAGCACCCAGCGTTGATGCCAGCGCCGTGGCGGCCTGATCCGCATTGACGTTCATTAACTGGCCGTCATCGGTAATGCCAATTGAGCTGACAACAGGCATATAACCCGCCGCAAGCAATGTATTGACCAACGCGGGATTACCCGGCGTGGCGTGGCCCACATGACCGAGTGCTTCATCCAGCTGCGTGACATTAACCAGGCCTGCATCGCCCAGGCAAAGGCCTACCGCGTGAATGCCATATTTTTTCGCCCAGGCCAGCAGGGTTTTGTTCGCGGTACCCGCCAGTGCGCCGGTAATGATGTCGATCTGGTCGGCAGGCGTAACGCGTAAGCCGTTCTTTTTCTGCACCGGCAGCGCCAGTTTTTTCATCAGTTCATCGACCAGACAGCCGCCGCCGTGAACGACGATCAACGGGCGCTGATGCGCGGAGCGATAGGCCAGCAGCGCGTCAAATAAACGGGCCAGCGCTTCTTCGCTGTCTAACAGCACACCGCCCAGCTTGATAATCAATGGATTGGTCATGGTTTACTCGTCCGTTAAATCAGTGACTGCGTTTCAGGGAAACCGAAACGAATATTAAGGCACTGCACCGCCTGGGAGGCCGCGCCTTTGAGCAGGTTATCTTCTGCAGCCACCACAATCAGGTGTTCGCCCTGAACGGCGAACCCGATATCGCAGTAGGGTAGCCCGACAACCGCTTTCAGAGCCGGCACGCCCTGTTCGTACACGCGTACCAGCGGCTTATCGTGGTAGGCGTTATGAAAAGCTTCAGCAACATCATCACGGCTTACGCCAGCCTTCAGGCGGCAGGTAACGGTCGCCAGAATCCCACGCGGAAAACTGCCCAGGTGCGGGGTGAAAATCACCGGCGTTCCCAGGTGCGCCACAATCTCAGGATGATGACGATGATTAAAGATACCGTAAGGTTGCAGGCTGACTTCGCAGAAGCTGGTGCCGACATTCGCTTTGCGCCCCGCCCCACTCACGCCGCTGGTGGCGTTAATTACCGGCCACTGCGCGTCATTCAGCAAACCCGCATCTAACACGGGCTTCAACGCCAGCTGGGAGGCAGTGGGATAGCAGCCCGGTACGGCCACCAGCTGTGCTTCTTTAATTTTTTCCTGCTGGAACTCAGCAAGACCGTAAACGGCTTTATCCAGCCAGTCACCGTGCTGATGCGTAAAGCCATAAAACTGGGTGTAAAAATCGCCATCGTTGACGCGAAACGCGCCTGACAGATCGAACACCACACAACCGGCTTTAAGAAATTCAGGGGCCAGGTCATGGCTGACTTCGTGGGCGGTCGCCAGAAACACCACATCCACTTTGTCTGCCCATTCGGCGGCATCACTCAACGGCTGCAGCGGCAAATCCACCACGCCTTTCAGCTGTGGATGAAGATCGGACAGACGCTTGCCCGCATCGGGACTTTGCGCAGATACCGCCAAAGCGGTTATGTTGATATGTGGATGGCGATTAAGGAAGGTGGCAAGCTCTACGCCAGCGTAACCACTGGCACCAACGATCAGCGTATTCAACATCAGGCTGTATACCTTTATTACAGTCACACGTTCCGGGTCGCGGCCTTGCCCCGTTGCCCACGATGTCGTTTGCAGCGATTTAAGGTTCACATGCACACGACGTTAATGTATTTTTATTCACTATTAATGCATGAATATTGATACATCCTAACTCAAGGACCGTCAACAGTGAAGACAAAATTACCGCCTTTTATCGAACTATACCGCCAGTTGATCGCTACGCCGTCAATCAGCGCAACCGATGCCGCACTCGATCAGAGCAATGAAACTTTAATCAATTTACTGGCTGGCTGGTTCCGCGACCTGGGTTTTGCTGTGGAAGTACAGCCCGTACCCGGAACACGTCATAAATTTAATATGCTGGCGCGCACCGGGAACGGCGCGGGCGGCCTGCTGCTTGCCGGGCATACCGATACCGTTCCGTTCGATGATGGTCGCTGGACTCGCGATCCCTTTACCCTGACCGAACATGACAATAAGCTGTACGGTCTGGGCACCGCCGATATGAAAGGCTTCTTTGCGTTTATTTTGGACACGCTACGTGATGTGGATGTGACAACCCTGAGTAAGCCGCTGTACATTTTGGCGACCGCCGATGAAGAAACCACGATGGCAGGGGCGAAATATTTTGCAGAGTCCACCCAGCTTCGCCCCGACTGCGCCATTATTGGCGAACCGACCTCGCTAAAGCCGGTGCGGGCGCACAAAGGCCATATATCTAATGCGATTCGTATTCAGGGACAATCGGGCCACTCCAGCGATCCCGGACGCGGCGTCAATGCCATTGAGCTAATGCATGAGTCGATTACCGAACTCATGCAGTTGCGTAACACACTCAAATCACGCTACCACCACGATGGCTTTGCCATCCCCTATCCGACCATGAACTTTGGTCATATTCACGGCGGCGATGCGGCAAACCGTATCTGTGCCTGCTGCGAATTGCATATGGATATCCGGCCCCTGCCGGGCCTTACGCTGAGCGATCTCGACGGGCTGCTAAATGAAGCACTGGCACCGGTAAGCGAACGCTGGCCGGGACGGATCACCATTGAAGAACTGCATCCACCGATTCCCGGCTACGAGTGCCCCGCTGATCATGAACTGGTTAAAGTGGTAGAAACGCTGCTGGGGATTCAGACGGAAGTGGTGAATTACTGCACTGAAGCGCCTTTTATTCAGCAACTCTGCCCAACCCTGGTACTGGGCCCAGGATCGATCAATCAGGCGCACCAGCCAGACGAGTTTATCGATACCGCATTTATTAAGCCTACCCGTGCGCTGATAAGCCAGGTTGTGCAGCATTTCTGTCACTAATTATCATTAATCGGGGCATTTCACTGAATTAACAGCAAAATGCCCCGCCATTCTGCGGGATTTGATAATAAGAATAACTTATCCCGCTTCTCCCCTATCAAATTCCATGAATTTCCAGCAGTTAGCTGCATGTTTCCTTCACTTTAAGTCAATTGACGAACGGATGATTACGTGGCTAGATAAAAGACGATGTTATACCTACGGGGCAATCATCCCACTTTATTCAGCTTGCGACAGGCAGCAACTGAAGAACCTCGGGCAGTACCGAGAGGACAACGTTGCTGGCTTTTGTGCTGCCTGAAAAGACCGGGTATAGAGGTTTATCAAGACGATAAGGGTGTCAGGGTCACATGAACGAACAATATTCCGCAATGCGAAGTAATGTCAGTATGCTCGGCAAACTGCTCGGGGATACGATTAAGGATGCGCTGGGAGAGAACATCCTGGACCAGGTGGAAACCATCCGTAAGCTGTCTAAATCATCCCGTGCTGGCAATGACACGCATCGTAAGGCGTTGCTGAATACGCTGCAGAACCTGTCAAATGACGAGTTGTTGCCCGTCGCACGTGCTTTCAGTCAGTTCCTGAACCTCACTAACGTGGCTGAGCAGTATCAAACCATTTCCCGCAGCGGCGATGGCGCGAATCATCCCGAGTTGTTAAAAAAGACCTTCGAAACGCTCAAACAAAACAATCTTAGTGAAAGTGCTATTCACGCGGCGATTGAATCCCTTTCGCTGGAACTGGTGTTGACCGCCCATCCCACAGAAATTACGCGTCGTACGCTGATTCATAAACTGGGCGAAGTTAACAGCTGTCTTGAACAGCTCGATCACAGCGATATTTCTGACTACGAGCGTAACCAGATTATGCGCCGCCTGCGCCAACTGGTCGCTCAGGCCTGGCATACGGATGAGATCCGTAAATACCGTCCTACGCCCGTGGATGAAGCCAAATGGGGCTTTGCCGTCGTTGAAAACAGCCTGTGGGAAGGCGTACCTGCGTTTCTGCGTGAGCTGAATGAACAGGTAGAAGAGACGTTTGGCATTAAGCTGCCGGTCGATTTCGTTCCGGTGCAGTTTACCTCCTGGATGGGCGGTGACCGTGACGGCAACCCCAATGTCACGGCCTCCATCACCCGCCACGTCATGCAGCTCAGCCGCTGGAAAGCCACCGACCTGTTCCTGCGTGACATTGGCGTACTGATTTCAGAACTGTCGATGTCTGAATGCAGCCAGGAAGTGGCCGATCTCAGTGGCGATCCTGAAGCGCTCGAACCTTATCGCGTGATTTTGAAGCGTCTGCGCAGCCAGCTAATGAGCACGCAGGCTTATCTGGAACGTCGCCTCAAAGGCGAACGTTTACCACGTCCGGCTGACCTACTGGTCTCTAACGCTCAGCTTTGGGACCCGCTGTATGCGATCTATCAATCCCTGCAGCAGTGTGGCATGAGCATCATTGCCAACGGCCAACTGCTGGATACGCTGCGCCGCGTCAAATGCTTCGGCGTGCCGCTGGTCCGCATTGATGTTCGTCAGGAAAGCACCCGTCACACCGAAGCCATTGCAGAGATTACCCGCTACCTTGGGCTGGGCGATTATGAGAGCTGGTCAGAAGCCGACAAGCAAGCGTTCCTCATCCGCGAGCTGAACTCTAAGCGCCCTTTACTGCCGCGCAGCTGGGAACCGAGCGATGAAACCCGCGAAGTGCTGGAAACCTGCAAAGTGGTAGCGGAAGCGCCTCAGGGCTCTATCGCCGCCTATGTGATTTCGATGGCAAAAACGCCGTCGGATGTGCTGGCCGTCCACCTGTTACTGAAAGAAGCCGGTATACCTTTTGCGATGCCGGTTGCACCGCTGTTTGAAACGCTTGATGACCTCAACAATGCCAACGATGTGATGAGCAAGTTGCTCAACATTGACTGGTATCGCGGCTTTATTCAGGGCAAACAGATGGTCATGATTGGCTATTCCGACTCGGCGAAAGATGCCGGCGTCATGGCGGCCAGTTGGGCGCAGTATCAGGCGCAGGATGCGCTGATTAAAACCTGCGAAAAAGCCGGAGTGTCACTGACCTTGTTCCACGGACGTGGCGGTACTATCGGTCGCGGCGGCGCGCCGGCACATGCTGCGCTGCTGTCTCAGCCGCCAGGCAGCCTGAAGGGCGGCCTGCGCGTTACCGAGCAGGGCGAAATGATCCGCTTTAAATACGGTTTACCGGAAGTGACTATCGCCAGCCTGTCGCTCTATACCGGTGCGATACTGGAAGCTAACCTGATGCCACCGCCGGAACCTAGACCGGAATGGCGCAGTATTATGAATCAGCTTTCTGCGGATTCCTGTGCCATGTACCGGGGCTACGTGCGCGAAAACGCCGACTTTGTGCCCTACTTCCGTTCAGCCACCCCAGAGCAGGAACTGGGCAAGCTGCCACTGGGTTCACGCCCGGCCAAACGCCGTCCTACCGGCGGTGTGGAATCCCTGCGCGCCATTCCCTGGATCTTCGCCTGGACCCAAAACCGTCTGATGCTCCCGGCATGGCTGGGTGCAGGTGCGGCGCTGCAGCAGGCGATGCTGGCAGGCCATCAGGATCAGCTCGAAGCGATGTGTCGCGACTGGCCGTTTTTCTCAACCCGCCTCGGTATGCTGGAGATGGTGTTCTCTAAAGCAGACCTGTGGCTGGCGGAATATTACGACCAACGGCTAGTGGATAAATCCTTGTGGCCATTAGGTCAACAGCTGCGTGACCAGCTGGATGCCGATATCAAAGCCGTGCTGACCATCGCCAACGATTCACACCTGATGGCGGATCAGCCGTGGATTGCCGAATCCATTGCCCTGCGCAACGTGTATACCGATCCCCTGAACGTACTGCAGGCTGAACTGCTTCACCGTTCACGTGCTCAAGAAGCTCGCGGTGACGAACCGGATGCGCGCGTCGAACAGGCGCTGATGGTGACGATTGCCGGTGTCGCTGCTGGCATGCGTAACACGGGTTAAGTCCATTCTCGTCAGGACGGTCCGCTCAGCCTGTGCGGCCGTCCTTAACCCACCCTCGCTCGGGTGAGTTTGCCCGTCTCAAATACGCACCCTCTGATGATTGCCTGCTGTTTTATCTAATGTTTTACCCCTTCACCTACAGCGTCCTTGAGACCATTTCATCTGGTCAAGTGCATTACCTTAGAAATTATTACAGTTTGATTACAGTTAGCCTATAAACCTTATGCCTTTGTGGTCGTTACTCTTTATACGGGTCAAAAAACACCCGGATTGTTCGATAAAAAGCCACACACTGATTCACAAACCACACTGACAGAAGGCAGTGAGGCCTTCGTGCTTATCATTAACATCAGGGTAACAGTATGAATAACATCAGAATAGGAATACGGCTCGTGGCGGCTTTTGGCTTCATGGGCATGCTTGTCATTTTCATGGTCCTGATCGGTATTACCAAAACACGTTCTCTGGCCGACGCTAACAGTGAGATCGCCGGGGGCCTTTACGCCAAGGCATCCGAATCGGCCATGCTGTCATTTTATGCGCAAGATATGAGTCGTCTGGCGCGCATTGCCGTACTCCAGCCGGATCCGGCAAAAACAGAAAAAGCGCTTAACAGCTATCAGCAGGTCAGAAGCCAGGCCGACAGCCTGATGCAGGTGCTGGATAAAGAGGTTGCCTCCGTCACTGGCAGACAACTTTTTTCCAACATCCAGTCTCACGCGGCGCTTTTTCTGCCGCTAATGGATAAGGTCGTTGCACTTGCTCAGCAAGGTAAAAAAGAGGAGGCCGACCAGCTGTTACAGGCCTCGGGAGACAACATTCAAACGGGCTATATAGCCTCCCTTCAGGCATTAAAAGATCACCAGGAAGCGCGGATGCAGGTTGCAGAGCAAACTTCCCATAGCGATCGAACCAATGCGTTGCGTTTACTGGCGGGCGCCGGTGCCGTTGCGCTATTTCTGGCGGGATTGTCTGCCTGGCTTATTACGCGCAGCATCACCCGGCCCCTTAATCAGGCCCTGATTGCCGCACAGCGCGTGGCAAAAGGTGACCTCAGCGAGCCTGTGCAGGTCACTCACACCGATGAAACCGGCAAACTGCTGGTGGCAATCCGGGAGATGCAGGAGGCACTGGTTCAAACGGTCAGCCTGGTGAGATCCAATGCGGAAAGCGTCGCCTCTGCCAGTAGTCAGATAGCGCAGGGAAATGCCGACCTGTCACAGAGAACCGAAGAGCAGGCCAGCGCGCTGGAGCAGACGGCAGCCACCATGACGCAGCTTGGCATGACGGTGAAAAATAACGCCAGCAATGCGCAGCAGGCCAGTCAGCTTGCGGTCAATGTGCGTAATGTCGCCAACGAAGGCAATGATGCCACGGCAGCGATTACCAGCACGATGCGCACCATTAAAGACAGCTCAGGGAAAATCGCCGACATCACCGCCGTCATTGACAGTATTGCCTTCCAGACCAATATTCTCGCGCTGAACGCAGCAGTAGAAGCCGCGCGCGCGGGCGAACACGGTAAAGGTTTTGCGGTGGTTGCCAGCGAGGTCAGAACCCTGGCGCAACGTAGCAGCACGGCCGCAGGTGAAATTCGCCAGTTAATTGACGCCAACGCCCGCAGCGTGGGGCAAGGTGACGAACTGGTTGCACATGCCACCGCGACGATGCAGAGCATCGTCACGGCTGTGGGTCACCTGAGTGATACCGTTGAGGAAATTACCTCAGCCAGCGCCGAGCAGGCCAGAGGCGTAGAACAGGTGGGCATCGCGGTAACCGAGATGGACAGCGCCACACAGCAAAACGCCGCATTAGTGGAAGAATCCGCCTCGGCCGCGAACAGCCTCCGGGAACAGGCACGACAGCTGCTGCAGGCGGTCTCAGTCTTTCGCTTTAATAACACGACACAGCAGGTGGATAGCGTACCGACGCTCAAAAACCCCTCGCGAGTGAAACCGGCTCAACCCTTGACCCATGAAGGCTGGACACATTTTTAATGCGTGGCACATCAGGCTGCTGTCAGCCCTGTATATGCAATGGATGAGACATTCAGAACCGACGCGGACACGTCGGTTTTTTTATGGCCATCTTCAGGCGGCAATTCCCGGACGCACACCTAAGGTATGACAAATGGCATAGCTCATTTCTGCCCGGTTCAGAGTATAGAAATGGAAATCCTTTACGCCCTCACGCGACAGGATTTTCACCATGTCCATGGCGATGTTCGCCCCCACCATTTTGCGCGTTTCAGGATCCTCATCCAGCCCTGCAAACATGGCATTCATCCAGCCCGGAACGCGTACATTGGTCAGGGCGGCAAAACGCTGCAGCTGTTTGAAATTCGATACCGGCAAAATGCCCGGCACGATCTCAACATCAATGCCGGTGGAAACGCAGCGATCACGAAAACGCAGATAGCTTTCAACATCAAAGAAGAACTGGGTAATGGCACGGTTAGCGCCAGCATCAATTTTACGTTTCAGGTTAATCAGGTCAGCCTGGGCACTTTTTGCTTCGGGGTGGACTTCCGGATAGGCCGCGACGGAGATATCGAAGTCACCGACCTCTTTAAGCAGCGAAACGAGATCGCTGCCGTACATTTCCGGCTTACCGCTATTGGGTGGCAGATCGCCACGCAGCGCCACGATATGGCGAATACCGTTATTCCAGTAATCCTGTGCAATGGCTTGCAGCTCATCCCGGGTAGCGTCAATACAGGTCAGATGCGGCGCAGCTTCGAGCCCCGTACGTTCCTTAATGCCTTTAATGATGCTGTGTGTGCGGTCACGCTCACCCGAGTTCGCCCCGTAGGTTACAGAGACAAAACTGGGCTTCAGGCTGCTCAGACGATGGATGGAGTTCCACAGCGTTTCTTCCATTTCACTGGTGCGCGGCGGGAAAAACTCAAAAGAGACATTAATTCGCCCGTTTAGCTCTGCCAGGCTCTGATTGAGCGCCTCGCGCTGATTGGCATGAAAGAAACTCATCCTGCTACCTCCGCCCACATCGGTTATCTGTTAACCTGTAAACATCTATACGTTTAGACGTCCAGACACTCAAAGTGAACCATTTTCCCACAAGCGTCAACTGATAAATCATCCCAGGAAGTGACAAATATTGAGTCGATGTGAAAGGGCTTTTTATATGAGGATGTTAGGGCAGGACAGGCGCCGAAGCGCCTGGAGAAAAGCAACGTCAGAGGAGTCGGGCAAGGCGATTAATATCAGACTGGATAGCGCCGGCGGTAACGTCCCGGCCTGCACCAGGTCCGCGGATCACCAGCGGATTATCGCGATACCAACGGCTGTCGATGGCAAACACGTTGTCACAAGGCAGTAAAGCGGCCAGAGGATGCTCCGGACGTACCGCTTCGACGCCAACACGTGCTTTGCCGTTAGCATCGAAGCGCGCAACATAGCGCAGCACCAGCCCCATCTCCTGCGCGGCTTCAAGCCGTTGCAGCATCTGCTCATTAAGCTCGTCGCCATTCTCGAAAAAGTGATCTATTGATTCATCTTCGCAGCTCTGCGGCACCAGCGACTCGACGCGCACCTGATCCGGCTCGATGTTATAGCCTGCTTCACGTGCCAGAATCACCAGTTTGCGCATCACGTCCTGACCCGACAGATCGACGCGAGGATCCGGTTCCGTCAATCCCTGCTGCCAAGCCTGATCCACCAGTTCGGTAAAGGGCACCGTGCCATCAAATTGCAGAAACAGCCAGGACAGCGTTCCGGAGAAAATACCGCTGATCGACAAAATCGTGTCACCGCTTTCCCGTAAATCGCGCACCGTATGGTTTATCGGCAGACCTGCGCCCACGGTGGCGTTATACAACCAGTGGCGGCCGGTTTTTTCAAAGGCATCCCGAATCTCGCGCCAGGTTTGCGTATCCGATGCTCCCGCCACTTTATTGGCGCTGATGACATGAAACCCATGGCTGGCAAAATCCAGATATTGCTGTGCCAGCGGCTTACTGGCCGTCACATCCAGCACAACCAGATCATCGTAAGGGTGCGCGCGCATCCACAGAAACAGCGACTCTTCATCGCGCGCTTCCGCTTCATCGTCAAAGAATGCCAGTGCGCGACTGGCGTCCAGACCTTCATAGCTCAGCAGGCTGCGCTGGCTGTCCACCACGCCCGCTAGCACAAACTCGAAACCAGTGCGCGCCGACAACGTTTCCTGCTCGCGGGCAAACAACTCCAGCCAGCGAGAACCGATGTTGCCCTTGCCAAACAACATCAGGCCAATGCGCTTTTCTGCCCGAAACAGGGAACTGTGCAACCCCTGAATGAGATGCTGAGTAGGGCCAACGCGCAGCACCGCAACCACGCTAATGTGCTCTGGCGACTGGCTGATAAATTCGACCGGCTGATCTTTTAGCTGCTGCCAGAAACGGTGCGTGTGCAACGGGTTGCGCGTGACGCCAGCGCCAACCAGCGCGACCAGCGCTAAACCTTCACGTAACTGCAAATGTCCAGGTAAGCCGGCGTCCTGCAATAAAGTAAAGGCACTGTTCACCACTTCAGAGGTGTAGCACAGTTGCAGCAGCTGACGATCGGGATGAATGCCCATCGCCAGCGGACGCATCTGCGCGCGCGTCAGCAGCTGATCGATCTCTTTTTGAAACAGCGTAAAATCGTGCTGCTCAGGAAGTTGGATCTCTACCAGGCACACGTCGTCGTGGCTGGTGACGATGCGGGCGCCCGTACCGGACGCGAGGACGCGCTCGATACGGGTAGAGCCCTGTTCCGGCTGATAGCTGCAGCGTAACTGCAAATCAATATCGCTGCCCGAGACCGGCTGTAAGGTGCGGGTATGCAGTACCGGGGCTGCCAGACGCGCCAGCTCACTGGCCTCATCCAGGCGCAGCAAGGGCAGCAGACAGGCATCAGAGACTTTGCGGGGATCGGCACTGTAAACGCCCGCCACATCGCTCCAGATCGTCACACGTCCCACACCTGCCAGCGCACCAATCTGCGTGGCAGAGTAGTCAGAACCGTTACGCCCCAGCAGTACCGTTTCGCCCGCGTCATTGCCGCAGATAAAGCCGGTTACCACGATGCGTTTATGCGGATGCTGGGCCAGCAGCGTTTGTAACAATGGCCAGGATTTGCCTTCATCTACCTGCGGCTGGGCGGCCCGTTCCGCGCGCAGAAAATCGCGTGCATCCAGCCAGCAGGCATGAAGATCCTGCTGGTTCAGCACCGCTGACATTAAACGTGCAGACCAGATCTCACCATGGCCCACCACTTCCGCATAGACCGCTTCTGTGACGTCACCATCCAGTAACGCCGCCAGTTTTTCGAGGTCGCGAATAAAGGCAGTAATTAAGGGTTCGGCTATTTCGGCAGGTAACAGTGCACTGATGAGCTCACTCTGATAGCGACGTAATGTCTGCTGCACCTGATGTGCGGACAGTCGGTCGCTCTGGCTCAGCTTCAGCCAGCTAATCAGCTGATTGGTCGTCGAGCCCGCGGCCGATACGACCATCATGTCACCTGGCTGGCTGTAATCCGCCATAATGCTGGCGACACGCTGGTAGCAGCGTGCATCTGCAAGGCTGCTGCCACCAAACTTGTGGAGCTGTCTGTTGTTTGGCGTTCCTGCGCCAGCTGAACTCGTCATCATCAATCCTCGGCTGCGATCCGGAATGCATTATCCAAATCGGCAATTAAATCTTCGTGGTCTTCAATACCTACTGAAATACGTAGCAATGTTTCAGAGATGCCTGCTGCGGCCCGGGCCTCTGCAGACATACCTGCATGGGTCATGGTCGCCGTGTGTGAAATCAAGCTTTCAACGCCGCCCAACGATTCCGCCAACGTGAACAACTCAAGCGCTTTGAGGAAACGGCGCAACCGGGCTTCATCGCCGTCCAGCTCAAAACTGAGCATGGCACCGAATCCACGCTGCTGGCGTGCAGCGAATTCATGTCCCGCGTTTTCCGGCAGTGAAGGATGATACAACGTTTTCACCAGCGGCTGTTGCTTGAGATAATCAACAATGGCTAACGCATTACGTTGCGCAGCGGCCATACGTGGGCCCAGCGTGCGCATTCCGCGCAGCAGCAGATAGCTGTCAAAAGCGGAGCCGGTGACCCCAATATTATTGGCCCACCAGGCTAAATCGGTCGCCGCCTGCGGATCTTTAGCAATCACGGCACCGGCTACCACGTCAGAGTGGCCATTCAGGTATTTGGTACAGGAGTGAATGACCAGATCCGCACCCAGTGCCAGAGGATTTTGCAGTGCCGGACTCATAAAGGTGTTGTCCACGACGCTCACGGCGCCCGCCGCACGCGCCGCTGCGCAAATGGCGGCGATATCCACCACGCGCAATAGCGGGTTACTGGGGCTTTCAACCAGCACCAGTTTAGGCTTCTCATCCAGTGCCGCCTGCAGCGCAGCTTTATCACCCTGATCGACAAACTTCACCCGGTAAGCGCCCCGCTTACTCAGACTGTCGAACAGCCGATAGCTGCCGCCATAACAGTCGTGCGGCGCAACCAGCAGATCGCCAGGCTTCAGGAACACGGTTGTCACCAGATGAATCGCGGACATGCCGGTATTGGTCAGCACCGCTCCCGCTCCGCCTTCCAGCTCTGCCAGGGCACGCTGCACCACATCACGCGTGGGGTTACCACGACGGGAATAGTCATGCGCACGGGGCTCATTGAAATCATGGAAGTTATAGGTGCTGGAAAGGTGGATGGGCGGGACAACGCAGCCGTATTGCTCGTCGTCATTCAAACCGCTGCGCACTGCGATGGTTGCCTGTTTACGCGTCATAGGGCTAACTGTTCCTGAAGTATGAAATAATTTGCCAACAGGATATCATCTTGCTTTTAGACGTCAATACATCTGGACATCCAAATGTCTTTGCGTATAGATTGAGCATCGTCGCAATAACCGCTAAAATTATGCGCCCATACCTGGCGTTCAACTCCATTAGCACTGTGCGTTGAACGAAGAAACCCGCCAGAGAAGGGGTCAGGTAGAAGAAAATCAGGCATAATCGGCTGATTTCGTAACTTTTAACTTTTATTGATTAAGGTATCCCATGGCTGAATGGAACGGCGAATATATCAGCCCGTACGCTGAGCACGGCAAAAAGAGCGAACAGGTTAAAAAAATCACGGTATCAATTCCGTTAAGCGTGCTGAAAATTCTGACAGACGAACGGACACGTCGTCAGGTTAACAACCTGCGCCACGCGACAAACAGTGAACTCCTGTGCGAAGCCTTCTTGCATGCTTTTACCGGACAACCGTTACCTAATGATGTCGACCTGCGTAAAGAACGTAACGACGAAATACCGGAAGCCGCGAAAAAAATTATGCGTGACATGGGCATCGACCCGGATACCTGGGAATACTGATTTTCAGACATAAAAAAACCCAGCCTGAGCTGGGTTTTTCTTGCCGCCGAACAGATGTTCGAATGCCGTTTCTTATTTTTTGGTGCCTGGCACGCTGAAACGCTTGTTGAAGCGGTCAACGCGGCCACCAGTTGCAACTTCACGCTGCTTACCGGTGTAGAACGGGTGGCACTTACCACAAACGTCCAGGTTCAGTTCGTGAGTCAGCGTAGAGCGAGTGTGAATCACGTTACCGCAAGTACAGTTGATGGTAACTGCTTCGTATTTTGGGTGAATACCTTGTTTCATGGGAAACCTCATATAAGGCCGTGTCGCTCTCCGCGCCAGGACGTGAACCTGCGCAGCACCACACGCGATTGAACATTAATGGTGAACTCCGGCAAGGTCTTTCTTACCGAAGGCGGCATATTATACAGGCTAATGTTTAATGCTGCAAATGTCGCCTGAGGTACACGCCGTGTGCGTCAGCGTGTACACTAACCGCCCTGCTAGATGAACCGGAAAGAGACTGTTATGCCCGTTGTTCAGGTTGCCCTGCCCGTTCCCCTTCCTCGCCTGTTTGACTACCTGCCTCCTGTCGGCGTGCAGCCGGTCATTGGCGGTCGGGTGATCGTGCCTTTTGGTAACCGAAAAATGACCGGTATCGTGGTGGCATTACCTGACACCAGCGACCTGCCCGCGACCCAGCTCAAACAGGTGATATCGGTACTGGACAGCGAGTCGCTCTTTCCCCCGTCTCTGTGGCGCATTCTCCACTGGGCGGCGAACTACTATCATTCACCTCTCGGCGAGGTACTGAGCCATGCGCTACCGGTGCTGCTCAGACAAGGTAAACCTGCCCAGGATAATCCCTTATGGCGTTGGGAAATTACCGAGCAGGGCCGGGCTACTGCCCCCGAGAGCCTGAAGCGGGCCCCCAAACAGCAGCAAGGGCTTGCAACGCTGCGACAGCGGCCGCTTTATCGTCATGAAGTCACTGAGCACGATCTCACCGATGCCGCCATGCAGGCGCTGCGTGCCAAAGGGTTATGCGAATTACATGAGCATCAGCCACACAGGCATGACTGGCGCAGCAGCTTCGCGGTCAAAGGTGAACGCTTGCGCCTCAATACCGATCAGGCGACGGCAGTCGGGGCGATGCGCAGTGAAGATGAGCATTATGCGGCCTGGCTACTGGCGGGAATTACCGGATCAGGCAAGACTGAAGTTTATCTCAGCGTGCTGGAAAACGTCCTGGCCAGAGGAAAACAGGCCCTGGTGCTGGTGCCCGAAATCGGCCTGACGCCACAAACCATTGCCCGTTTCCGCGAACGTTTTGATGCGCCGGTTGATGTGCTGCACTCAGCGCTGAATGACAGCGAACGCCTTTCTGTCTGGCTACGGGCGCGCAGAGGAGAGAATGCCATCATCATCGGCACTCGCTCGGCCCTGTTTACCCCTATGGCGCGTCCGGGCGTCATTATTATCGACGAAGAGCACGACAGTTCTTATAAGCAGCAGGAAGGCTGGCGCTATCAGGCTCGCGATCTGGCCGTGTTTCGCGCCCATGAAGAGAATATTCCTGTCATCATGGGTTCCGCGACACCGGCGCTGGAAAGCCTGCACAACGTGCGTAACGGCAAATACCGTCAGCTCGACCTGATGAAACGCGCCGGTAACGCTAAACCCGCTCTGCAGCAGCTAATCGATTTGAAAGGCGTACAGCTGACAGGCGGCCTGGCGCCTGCCCTGATCTTCAAAATGCGCCAGCATCTGAAAGCAGATAACCAGGTGTTGCTGTTCCTGAACCGCCGTGGTTTTTCACCTGCGCTGCTCTGCCACGACTGCGGCTGGATTGCCGAATGCCAGCGCTGCGATCGCTATTACACTCTGCATCAACATCATCGTCAGTTGCGCTGCCACCATTGTGACAGCCAGCGACCGCTGCCCAACCAGTGTCCACAATGTGGTTCAACTCACCTGTTACCGGTGGGCGTAGGGACGGAACAGCTTGAACAGCAACTGGGCACGTTATTTCCCGGTGTGCCGGTCTCGCGCATC
Organism: Pantoea ananatis LMG 2665; assembly: GCF_000710035.2. GTDB lineage: Bacteria > Pseudomonadota > Gammaproteobacteria > Enterobacterales > Enterobacteriaceae > Pantoea > Pantoea ananatis. The sequence goes on from NZ_JMJJ01000008.1 coordinate 26,516, forward strand.
GACCGGGATACCACCAGCCGCAAAGGCGCGCTGGAGCAGCATCTGGCGGATGTCCATCGCGGCGGCGCGCGTATTCTTGTGGGAACCCAGATGCTGGCAAAAGGGCATCATTTTCCTGATGTGACGCTGGTGTCACTGTTGGACGTCGACGGTGCCTTGTTTTCCGCTGACTTCCGTGCCGCAGAACGCTTCGCTCAGCTTTATACTCAGGTTGCCGGCCGCGCCGGTCGGGCCGGTAAGCAAGGCGAAGTCTTGCTGCAAACACACCATCCTGAGCATCCGCTTCTGCAGACGCTGCTCCACCAGGGCTACTTCGCTTTTGCCCAGCAAACGCTGTTGGAGCGCCAGTCGGTTTTTCTCCCTCCGTGGACACATCATGCGCTGTTTCGTGCGGAGGACATGGACAACCATCAGGCTGCAGAATTTCTGCAACAGCTGCGTAATATGCTGGAAGCCAGCCCGCTTAACGACACGGCAATGTGGTTCATGGGGCCACTGCCTGCTCTGCAGCCAAAGCGGAGCGGTCGCTGGCGCTGGCAGTTGCTGGTGCAGCATCCGTCACGCAAACGTCTGCAACAGCTGCTGAGTAGTTCGTTACCGCTGACTGGCACTTTACCGGCCTCGCGCAAGGTAAAGTGGACGCTGGACGTGGATCCTACCGAAAGCTAGGCCCGGGCAGGTTGTGAGAGGGATCGAAAAACGTCGCATAAGTCACAATTTTTATGCAAATTAAGTAACGGCCCGGCATCGCAATCGATAACAATGGTGCCTGGCCTGTTTTTACCTCAGACAATACGAACGTTGAATGCGCGATTACGCATCAGGAGCATGTGTTGGATCAGAATCAACCGTCGGCTGCCGCCACGATGAAAGACGTCGCAGAAAAAGCCGGCGTCTCGACCGCTACCGTGTCGCGTGCACTCATGAACCCGGAAAAAGTCTCTTCGGCCACGCGTCAGAAAGTCGAACAGGCCGTGGCTGACGTCGGCTATGCCGCCCAGAGCATGTCCCGCCATGCCAGACGCAATGACACGCAGACGCTGCTGCTGATCGTCCCCAATATTTGCGATCCCTTCTTCAGTGAAATTATCCGCGGCGTTGAAGTCGCCGCCTCAAAGGCTGGTTATCTGGTGCTTATCGGCGACTGCGCACACCAAAAACCGCAGGAGTGGACGTTTTTAAACCTGATGCTGACCCGGCAGATCGATGGCATCGTGCTGCTGGGCGCGCAGTTACCCTTTGATGTGAGTCCTGAAGAGCAGCGCAATCTTCCGCCGATGGTGATGGCGATTGAGTTCTCGCCAGAAATGTCGTTGCCCACCGTCAATATCGATAACCTGACGGCCTCGTTTGTCGCGGTCAATCACCTGCTGCAGTTGGGTCATAAACGCATTGCCTGCCTGACCGGACCGGAGGACGTTGCACTGTGCCAGTACCGCCTTCAGGGTTATGTGCAGGCCTTACGTCGCAGCGGCATCAGCGTGGATCCCACTTATATCGTTCGGGGTGACTTCACCTTTGAATCCGGCGTTGATGCCATAAATCAGCTATTGGCTTTACCACAGCCGCCACGAGCCCTGTTTTGTCATAGCGATATCATGGCCATCGGCGCTATCAGCCAGGCAAAACGATTGGGCCTGCGCATACCGGAAGACCTGTCGGTTGTGGGGTTCGACGATATTGAACTCTCGCGTTACTGCGAGCCGCCGCTCACCACGGTGAAACAGCCCTGTTTTGAGATAGGTTGCGAAGCCGTGCGGCTGTTACTGAATGAATTACAGGGTAATAGCATTCATAACGGTTCAACGCTGCTGGATGCCGAACTGGTGGTACGTGGTAGCACAACTTTGGCAAAAAAGGATGAGAAATAAGCGAAAAGTTCCGCTATTTTCAGGGGATTCTTAGGGCTATCATTGCTGGTCAAAGTTCCGGCCCTTAAGTAACATGGCGGGCTCCTTGCCGGGCGTGTGGTAACAACGGATTCGCCTACGTGGCATCATATTTTCAAGGGTATCAGGACGAGAGTGGCACAAAAAGATTATGTAGGCCGCGGGCGTTCAACAGGGACGCGTCGCAAGAAAAGCCCAAGCCGTGGCAAAAAAACAAAAAGCGGTTCAGGCACCTCTAAATTAATGATTGTACTGGCGGTTGCTGTATTGGTGACCTTTGCCGGTGGTTTATGGTTCCTGGCGCACCACAAGAAAGAAGACGTGCCGGTTATTACGGATCATAAAGCCAACGGGAATGGCTTACCGCCAAAGCCTGAAGAACGCTGGAAATACATTAAAGAGCTGGAAAACCGTCAGGTCACTGTGCCGACCCCAAGCGAGCCTACCTCCGGTGGCGAAGTGCAGTCACATACGCAACTGACCGATGAGCAACGCCAGCTGCTTGAGCAAATGCAGGCGGATATGCGTCAGCAACCCACCCAATTAAATGAAGTGCCGTGGAACGAGCAGACGCCAGCTCAACGCCAGCAAACGCTGCAGCATCAGCAGCAGGTACAGCAACTTCAGCGACAGCAACAGCTCCAGCAACAGCAACAGCAATTGCAGTCGCAGCAACGTCAGCAGCAGGCACAGCAGCAGCAACGTCAGCAACAAATACAGCAGCAGCGTCAGGAGCAACATACTCAGCAACAGCAGAGTGTGCAGCAGACACAACCCGCGCCTGTTACGCGTGAACCTACTGCTCAGCCTAAAACACAGGACACCGCCAAAGCGAAACCGGCTGAAAAAGCAGCCTCGCAACGCTGGATGGTTCAGTGTGGCTCGTTTAAGGGAACAGAGCAGGCTGAATCGGTGCGCGCCGCGCTGGCGTTTGAAGGGTTTGAAAGCCGTCTGACCTCCGGCGGCGGATGGAATCGTGTCGTGGTAGGGCCCTTCAAAGACCGCGCCAGCGCAGACAGCACGCTGAAACGTCTGCGCGCTTCAGGACATTCCGGCTGCATTCCGCTCGCCGTTGGGGGTTGAAACCCGTCAAATCTGCCCCATATCTGTCTGCATGATCCTCCGCGCCCTGGGCGCGGAGCTTTTTTCCGACAGTAAAAGGGGTCTGCCCGTGACAACAATAGTAAGTGTTCGACGCAACGGCCAGGTAGTGATTGGCGGCGATGGCCAGGCTACGCTCGGTAATACCGTAATGAAAGGCAACGTCAAAAAAGTGCGTCGTCTTTACAACGATAAAGTGATTGCTGGCTTTGCTGGCGGCACTGCAGATGCCTTTACCCTGTTTGAACTCTTCGAACGCAAACTTGAAATGCATCAGGGCCATTTGGTGAAAGCGGCCGTTGAGCTGGCGAAAGACTGGCGCACCGACAGAATGTTACGCCGCCTGGAAGCGCTGCTGGCGGTGGCGGACGAATCGGCATCGCTGATCATTAGCGGTAATGGTGACGTCATCCAGCCTGAAAACGACCTTATTGCTATCGGTTCTGGCGGTCCCTATGCCCAGGCCGCTGCCCGTGCCCTGTTAGAAAATTCTGAATTGGGTGCGCGCGACATCGTTGAGAAATCGCTGAATATCGCTGGCGATATTTGCATCTACACCAACCACAACGTTAATTTCGAAGAATTAACGTCCAAGTCGTAAGGATCTAAACATGTCTGAGATGACTCCACGCGAAATCGTCAGCGAGCTGAACCGCTTTATTATTGGCCAGGACAGCGCTAAGCGCGCCGTGGCTATTGCCCTGCGTAACCGCTGGCGCCGTATGCAGCTTGACGAAGAGCTGCGTCACGAAGTGACACCTAAAAATATTCTCATGATCGGCCCAACCGGTGTGGGTAAAACAGAAATTGCTCGCCGTCTGGCAAAACTGGCCAACGCGCCGTTCATCAAAGTTGAAGCCACCAAGTTCACCGAAGTGGGCTATGTCGGCAAAGAAGTCGACTCCATTATTCGTGACCTGACGGACTCCGCGATCAAAATGGTACGCAGCCAGGCCATTGAGAAGAACAAATATCGCGCAGAAGAAATGGCGGAAGAGCGCATTCTTGATGTGCTTATCCCACCGGCGAAAAATAACTGGGGACAGGCTGAACAAACCAGCGAGCCTTCATCCGCACGTCAGTCTTTCCGCAAGAAGCTGCGTGAAGGCCAGCTCGACGATAAAGAAATTGAGATCGATTTAGCCGCAACAGGCCCTGGCGTTGAAATCATGGCACCGCCGGGCATGGAAGAGATGACCAGCCAGCTGCAGTCCATGTTCCAGAACCTGGGCGGGCAGAAACAGAAACCGCGCAAGCTGAAAATTAAAGAAGCCTTTAAGCTGTTGATTGAAGAAGAAGCCGCCAAGCTGGTGAATCCGGAAGAGCTGAAGCAGGATGCCATTGATGCGGTAGAACAGCACGGCATCGTGTTCATCGATGAGATAGACAAAATCTGTAAGCGCGGCGGACAAAACGCGGGCGGCCCGGACGTCTCACGCGAAGGCGTTCAGCGCGACCTGCTGCCACTGGTAGAAGGCTGCACCGTGTCGACCAAGCACGGTATGGTCAAGACTGACCATATTCTGTTTATCGCCTCAGGTGCGTTCCAGGTTGCCAGCCCGTCCGATTTGATTCCTGAGTTGCAGGGTCGTTTACCGATCCGTGTTGAACTCCAGGCCCTGACGGTGAATGATTTCGAGCGCATCCTGACCGAACCTAATGCTTCAGTCACAGTGCAGTACAAAGCGCTGATGAATACCGAAGGCGTGAACATTCACTTTACTGACGATGGTATTCGTCGCATCGCGGAAGCCGCATGGCAGGTCAACGAAACCACTGAAAACATCGGTGCGCGTCGCTTGCATACCGTGCTGGAACGTCTGATGGAAGATATTTCCTATGATGCCAGCGATCGGAGCGGTGAATCCGTCACCATCGATGCCGAATATGTGGGTAAACATCTGGATGAGCTGGTTGCAGACGAAGACCTGAGCCGCTTCATCCTGTAACGTTCACCTGTCTATGTGCTGTATCAAAGCCCGGCCAGTTTGGCTGGGCTTTTTTCTGCATGCGCTTGATGCGGTACCGGTTTTTTACCGCTGATGATTTTGCCAACAATTGGCATAAAGCGATATACTTAGCGCTCCTGTGGCAAACAGACGAAACCCTTATGAAATACGATACTTCTGAACTCTGCGACATCTACCACGAAGAAGTGAACGTTGTTGAACCGCTTTTCTCAAATTTCGGTGGGCGGACCTCATTCGGCGGTCAGATAACCACAGTGAAATGTTTTGAAGACAACGGGCTGCTTTACGATCTGCTGGAAGAGAACGGTCGTGGCCGCGTGTTGCTGATTGATGGCGGTGGCTCAGTACGCCGCGCTTTGGTTGATGCGCAGCTTGCCCGACTGGCAGCGCAGAATGAGTGGGAAGGCATCGTGGTTTACGGTTCGGTACGTCAGGTAGACGAACTGGAAGAACTGGAAATCGGCATTCAGGCTATCGCCGCTATTCCGGCAGGCGCGGCCGGTGAAGGCATTGGCGAAAGCGATGTGCGCGTGAATTTCGGCGGCGTCACCTTTTTCTCTGGCGACCATCTCTATGCGGATAACACCGGGATGATTTTATCGGAAGATCCGCTCGACATTGAATAATGTCAGCAAACGAAAACGGGTGCCAGGCACCCGTTTTTCGCATTAGTTGAGGCTTATACCTCTTCCATTTTTCCCAACAGCGCACGCAGGCGTTCTTGCCAGACATGCTGCTCCTCTTTCAGATGCTGATTTTCGCGCATCAGTGCTTCATGGTTGCCAGCAGCATTCTGCGCGTCGTGACGCAGGTTGTTGTTCTGCTCTTTCAGCTCTTCAATTTCCATTTGCAGCAGGGTGATAGTATCAATCGCCTGCTGTACTTTTGCTTCCAGTTTCTCAAACACTTCAAATGACATCTTTCTGACCTCTCCTAAAATCCTGCAAGGCGTTGATGATGCCAGCTTTCGCACACAAGGCGTTTACCAGCAACGTTGTCCCGATTGTATGTAGCCTCATCACGCAAGTCCAGCAACGCGGGCCTGCAGACCGCCGTCAGTAACATTTTTCAGCCTATCCCTAAAATGTTCCTTTCCCACCTGTTTGCCTGGCGAAGCCGGTACCACGCGGAGGAAAACGGCCCAAATGGCGCTTAAGGAAAATCAAAACACGCGAAAACGCGCATTTTTTTGACACACTACACAAAAATCGATTTCGCTATTTCTCGTTTATGCTCGTTAACGATAAATTAACAACAGCCCTACATCAAAGATGGGTGACTCACGGAATGAGAACAAAAACTGATAAAATTTAACCTCGCTTCAGGAACAACTATCATGAGTCAGACTACAACCACACTCAAAGGTCAGTGTATTGCCGAATTTCTGGGTACCGGTTTGATCCTGTTTTTTGGCGCGGGTTGCGTTGCCGCGCTTAAGCTGGCTGGTGCCACTTTTGGCCAATGGGAAATCTGTATCGTCTGGGGGCTGGCCGTTTCTATGGCGGTCTACCTCAGTGCAGGTGTGTCAGGTGCCCATCTCAACCCGGCAGTGACTGTCGCACTCTGCCTGTTCGCCAATTTCGAAGGCCGTAAAGTCCTTCCTTATATTCTGTCTCAGGTGGCCGGTGCTTTCTGTGGCGCGGCGCTGGTCTACGGACTTTACTACAGCTTGTTTATCAATTTCGAACAAAGTCATAACATGGTACGGGGTTCAGTTGAAAGCCTGAGCCTGGCGGGCATTTTTTCTACCTACCCGAATCCGCAAATTAGCGTAGGTCAGGCCTTCCTGGTTGAAATGGTGATCACTGCAGTCCTGATGTCCGTGATTATGGCACTGACCGACGATGGCAATGGCGTCCCGCGTGGCCCGATGGCACCGCTGCTGATTGGCCTGCTGGTTGCCGTCATTGGTGGCTCTATGGGCCCATTGACCGGCTTTGCCCTGAACCCGGCACGTGACTTCGGACCGAAAGTCTTCGAGTGGCTGGCTGGCTGGGGCACCGTTGCCTTCACTGGCGGTCATCAGATTCCGTATTTCCTTGTGCCAATTTTTGGCCCACTGGTCGGTGCTTGCCTGGGAGCCTTTGGTTATCGCGCCCTGATTGGCCGCCATTTACCCGGTGCGGTGATTTCTCCACCGACCAGTGACAAACCGATTGCGTCCGCGCATGAACGTAAAGCGTAAGTTCCACTTTTTATCATCAGGAATGAATTTATGACTACCACCGATAAAAAATACATCGTCGCTCTCGATCAGGGCACAACCAGTTCACGCGCTGTGGTGCTGGATCACGACGCTAACATTGTGGCGGTATCGCAACGCGAATTTACCCAAATCTATCCGAAAGCGGGCTGGGTAGAGCATGACCCAATGGATATCTGGGCATCACAGAGTTCTACGCTGGTTGAAGTGCTGGCACATGCTGATATTCGCTCCGATGAAATCGCGGCGATTGGGATTACTAACCAGCGTGAAACCGCAATCGTCTGGGATAAAGAAACCGGTAAGCCGGTCTATAACGCCATCGTCTGGCAGGATCCCCGTACTGCTGACTACTGTAATAAGCTGAAGAAAGAGGGTCTGGAAGAGTATATCCAGCACACCACCGGTCTGGTGATTAACCCTTACTTTTCTGGCACCAAAGTTAAGTGGATCCTGGATAACGTAGAAGGCGCCCGCGAGCGTGCAAAACGTGGCGAACTGCTGTTTGGTACAGTCGACACCTGGCTGGTGTGGAAAATGACCCAGGGGCGCGTGCACATCACCGATTACACCAACGCCTCACGTACCATGCTGTTCAACATCCACAAGCTTGAGTGGGATGAGCGCATGCTGGAAATCCTGGATATCCCGCGTGCGATGCTGCCAGAAGTAAAATCTTCGTCTGAAGTGTATGGTCAGACAAACATTGGTGGTAAAGGCGGTACGCGTATTCCTATCGCGGGTATCGCAGGCGACCAGCAGGCTGCGCTGTATGGTCAGCTGTGCGTTCAGCCGGGTATGGCGAAAAACACCTACGGCACAGGCTGCTTTATGCTGATGAACACCGGTACCGAAGCTGTCACCTCAACGCACGGCCTGCTGACCACTATCGCCTGCGGGCCACGTGGTGAAGTCAACTATGCACTGGAAGGGGCGGTCTTTATCGGCGGCGCGGCCATTCAGTGGTTACGCGATGAGATGAAGCTGATCAGCGATTCGGCTGACTCAGAATACTTCGCGATGAAAGTGAAAGATTCAAACGGTGTATATATGGTTCCTGCCTTTACTGGCCTGGGTGCACCTTACTGGGATCCCTATGCACGTGGCGCGCTGTTCGGCCTGACACGTGGTGCGAATGCGAACCACATCATCCGTGCAACGCTGGAGTCCATCGCTTATCAAACACGTGATGTCCTGGAAGCCATGCAGAATGATGCCAACACGCGCCTGCAGGCTCTGCGTGTGGACGGAGGAGCAGTGGCTAACAACTTCCTGATGCAGTTCCAGTCAGACATTCTTGGCACACGCGTTGAGCGACCTGAAGTGCGTGAAGTCACTGCGCTGGGTGCCGCGTACCTGGCAGGTCTGGCGGTAGGTTTCTGGCAGGATCTGGAAGAAGTCCGTGCCAAAGCCGTGATTGAGCGCGAATTCCGTCCAACACTTGAAACCACCGAGCGTAACGTCCGTTATGCCGGCTGGAAGAAAGCTGTCGCGCGCGCACAAGCGTGGGAAGAACAAGAGTAATCCGCACTGCGCCCGTGACCTCCTCCGTCACGGGCCTTTTCCCCGCCTTCTCCCTCCGCTACACTGCCAGCCTGTTTTTTGTCAGGTACATGCAATGAAACGAGAACTTGCCATTGAATTTTCCCGCGTAACTGAGGCTGCCGCACTGGCTGGTTATAAGTGGTTAGGGCGCGGCGATAAAAACGCGGCGGACGGTGCCGCCGTTCATGCCATGCGTCATGTCTTAAATACCATTCAGATCGATGGACAGATAGTGATCGGCGAAGGGGAAATTGACGAAGCCCCTATGCTCTACATCGGCGAAAAAGTGGGCACGGGTCAGGGCGACGCGGTGGATATTGCCGTCGATCCTATTGAAGGTACCCGCATGACGGCCATGGGACAGGCCAATGCGCTTGCCGTGATGGCCGTCGGTGACAAAGGCAGTTTTCTTCATGCGCCTGACATGTATATGGAGAAGCTTATCGTCGGTCCGGCGGCGCGGGGCCATATCAATCTGGATCTCCCGCTTGAGATTAACCTGCGTAATATCGCCATCGCCATGAATAAGCCGTTGTCACAACTCACCGTGTCCATTCTGTCAAAGCCGCGCCATGACGCCGTTATCGAGCAGCTTAAACAGCTGGGCGTAAGACTATTCGCGTTCCCTGATGGTGATGTGGCGGCCTCCATTCTGACCTGTATGCCCGACAGCGAAGTTGACGTGATGTACGGTATTGGCGGCGCGCCTGAAGGCGTGGTATCGGCCGCAGTGATTCGTGCGTTGGACGGTGATATGCAGGGCAGATTACTGGCACGACATCACGTAAAAGGTGACAGCGAAGAGAACCGCAGGATTGGGGAATATGAGCTGAAACGCTGCGCTGGCATGGGGATTGAGGCAGGAAAAGTCCTGCCCCTGCAGGCGATGGCGCGAAACGATAACGTGATCTTTGCCGCCACCGGTATCACCAGTGGTGATCTGCTGAAAGGCATCACCCGTCAGGGCAATATGGCCACCAGTGAAACCCTGTTAATTCGCGGCAAATCACGCACGATTCGCCGCATCCAGTCTGTGCATTACCTGGACCGCAAAGATCCGGTTTTGCATCCCTTTATCCTGTAACAGCCTGATTCTCGCCTGCTGGCTGTCGCGAAAGCGGCAGCCAGCACAGCAACATCACCAGAGCCGTGATAACCATCAGCAGGCCAAGGCTGAACTGATCGCGCTGAGGCATTAACGCCGACAGGGACGCCACCAGCCCGGAACCCAAATTCTGTAACCCCCCAATCAGTGCGCCCGCACTTCCTGCGAGCCAGGCATAGGGCTCCATCGCACCGGATGTGGCCAGGGGAAACAGCATTCCCGCGCCAAAGAAAAACAGCGACGCCGGTATCAATAACGTCCAGATTGTCATGATGCCAAACCAGGCAGGTATCCACATCAACACCGCCGCCAGCAGGCAACTGTTGACGCCAAACCACATCAGGCTATGCCAGGAGCGCTGTTCACGTCCGGCGAACCAGGCACCAAAGAAGGCCGCAGGAATAGGTAAGATAAACAAAATACTGACGGTGAAACTGTTCAGGCCCAGAACGCCACCGAGCAGCACGCCACAGCTGGCCTCAAAGACGGCAATGCCGGCCAGTGCGCCAATCAGCAGCACCAGATAACGGACGAAATTCGCATCACGTAACAGCCGGATATAGCGTTTTAAGAAGGGCGTGACTTCGGCACCGTTTGGGCGCGTCTCCGGTAGCCAGCGCGCCATGGCGACCGTCACCATCAGACACAGCAACAGCAGAAAAGCAAAGCAGGCATGCCAGCCAAACAGCTGCGTTAACAGTGCGCCAATCACCGGTGCCACTAAAGGGCTGGCGAGCACGCCCATATTAAGCCAGCTGTTGGCCTGGCGTAGGGCATGACCGTGATAAAGATCGCGCGGCATGGTTCGCGCCATGACACCGGCCACGCCGGTGCCCGCGCCCTGAATCGCACTGCCCGTGACCAGCATATCCAGCGACGAGGCCATCATGGCGGCAATCGCGCCGATCATAAAGATCGCCATCCCCGCCAGGATCACCGGACGGCGCCCCACGCTGTCAGAGAGCGGACCGTAGATCAGCTGCGATCCGCCGTAGGTGATTAAATAGGCCGCCATGACATGCTGCATCATGCCATTTCGCACCTGAAGTGCATCCGCCATTGCCGCCATGGCGGGCACATAGATGGTCTGAGCCATCTGCCCGACTGCGACCAGTGCAATGAGCATGATCAGCAACGGACGATTTTCTATTTTCTTCATCATCTTTTAACGAAAGGTCTGTATGAACAGGGACGATTAAACAGCACAAATAACGGCTGAACCCCGTTGTGGCAGGAAAATATCAGGATTTCATGACAAAGCGAGTGATTCATAAAAAGTGGCGGGGCAATTCACGTCAATAATTGCAACCAGGATGTAAACTAAATATTACAGTTTGTCGATTAGAGCCTTTGCAGCCTGACGGACTGGTAATCTGCCAGTGCAGTAGAGAAGATGTTTATTCGCCAGACGATTCAACGCTGAAGGAGTAACCATGGCCGAGTGGATCAATGCTCAAGTAAAGGAAGTAAAAAACTGGACTGACGCGCTGTTTAGCTTGCGGGTTAAGGCCCCTATCGCCCCGTTTAGTGCCGGGCAGTACGCCAAGCTGGCACTGGAGATCGAAGGTGAACGAGTGCAACGTGCTTACTCTTACGTCAATGCGCCCAATGACGACCTGCTTGAGTTTTACTTAGTCACCGTACCCGACGGCAAATTGAGTCCACACTTACAGGCGCTGCGCCCCGGTGAGCAGGTCATGATTACCAAAGATGCTGCAGGCTTTTTTATTCTGGATGAAGTCCCGGAATGTCAGACCTTATGGATGCTGGCAACCGGTACGGCAGTGGGGCCTTATTTGTCCATTTTGCAGCAGGGTGAAGGCCTGGATCGCTTTAAACATATCGTACTGGTGCATGCCGCACGTTACGCAGCCGACCTCAGCTTTTTACCGCTAATGCAGCAGCTCCAGCAGATCTATAACGGCAAGCTGCAGGTGATCACGGTCGTCAGTCGTGAAGAAAGTATGGGCTCATTAACCGGACGTGTTCCGGCATTAATCGAAAGTGGCGAGCTGGAGCGGGCGGCCGGATTGACTATTGATGCAGAAACCAGCCATGTGATGGTCTGCGGCAATCCACAGATGGTACGAGATACGCAGCAGCTGTTGAAAGAGACACGCGGCATGCGCAAGCACCTGAAGCGCAAGCCCGGTCATATCACCAGCGAGAATTACTGGTAAGTCGCCCGCTTCAGACGTAAAGGCACCGGTGCGGCACCAAAGCGGTTATCGCCAGCGGTGCCACGAAACAGGCCTAAGTCCAGGATCAGTCCTGTCAGAATGATAAATGGCAGCGCGCGGCCAATAACCCACTGCAGGACAGCGCCGGTCATGCTCCAGTTACCTGCCATCAGCAACCAGGCAGCGATCAGTAACAGCGCCCAGTAACCGCGGCGATCGCGATCGTGCAGGCGCTTAACCACGATGGCGCTGGCCGGCCACAATAAACACACGATGCCAAACGCAGCCATTTGCGTATCCACCAGATCGTTACCGGCTAAAAAGAACAGGACGCTGGTTAACAGCAACCAGATTGCCTGCCAGAGCCAGAAATCACGGCGCCCGACGCGACCACGAAACGAAAAAAACCATTGCTGTAATATCATGCATGCTCCCCAGACAAAATTTTACCTGCACGCTTTTGACCTTAGAGGTAAAAACCGTTCTAATTTGATTCCGAGTTTATTGGTCAGGGCCGACAAAATGAAGAATTTGCCAGGCGCACTGTTGCTGAGTCTTGCGCTGACGGTTCCGGTATTTGCTGCCGATCCGCCGCCACTCGACAAGGCCGAACATATGCCTACCGCGCCCTATCTGTTAACAGGCGCGCCCACGCTGGATATGACTATCGGCCAGTTTCGTGAAAAATATAATCTCGCGAACCCTCAACTGCCGCTGCTGGAGTACCGCGCCATTGACTCCCGCGATGAGAAAACCGATCTGACGCGGGCAGCCACCAAGATCAACGAAACGCTTTACTCCTCGACCGCGCTTGAGCCTGGCACAGGTAAAATTAAAACGCTGCAGGTCACCTGGCTTCCGGTTCCGGGCCCGGATCAAAGTGCGTCCCAGGCCAGAGCCATGGATTATATGACCGCAATATTACGTTTTTTTGTGCCGGGACTCACGCCAGAAGAAGGGCGTAAAAAGCTGGAAACATTACTTAAAGCGGGCAAAGGCTCACGATACTACGAGCACGTTGAAGGCGCACTGCGTTTTGTGGTGTCTGATAACGGGGATAAAGGATTAACCTTTGCCATTGAGCCGGTAAAACTTGCGCTGGCTGCGCCCTGATGGACGGGGCAAAAATGACGAAAAGCAAAGCCACGACGTTATTTGATCTCTATACTGTCTGGCAGACAACGTTGCCCCGGGGCAGCGCCATTTCATGTATCGCGTTATGCGGAGGATAGAATGCGACATCCACTGGTTATGGGTAACTGGAAGTTGAATGGCAGCAAGCATATGACAGCCGAACTGATCGACGGTCTGCGCAAAGAACTGTCGGGCGTTGAGGGTTGTGGCGTCGCTATTGCACCGCCCGCGCTCTATCTTGATCAGGCTAAACACGCCATCTCCGGTAGCCACATCGCTCTGGGTGCTCAAAACGTTGATGTAAACCTCTCTGGCGCATTTACCGGCGAAGTGTCCGCTGAAATGCTGAAAGATATCGGCGCGAAATACATCATCATTGGTCACTCAGAACGTCGCACTTATCACAAAGAGAGTGACGAGTTCATTGCGAAAAAATATGCCGTGTTGAAAGCCGCTGGCCTGGTGCCGGTTCTGTGCATCGGTGAAACCGAAGCGGAAAACGAAGCGGGCAAAACCGAAGAAGTCTGTGCACGCCAGCTTGATGCGGTGCTGACCACGCAGGGTGCAGAAGCGTTCAAAGATGCGGTCATCGCTTACGAGCCGGTATGGGCGATCGGTACCGGGAAGTCAGCCACACCTGCTCAGGCGCAGGCCGTTCACAAATTTATTCGTGACCACATTGCCAAAAAAGATGCGGCTATCGCTGAGCAAGTGATTATTCAGTACGGCGGCTCAGTTAACGATAAAAACGCTGCCGAGCTGTTTACTCAGCCGGACATCGACGGTGCCCTGGTTGGCGGCGCGTCGCTGAAAGCCGATGCGTTTGCCGTGATCGTTAAAGCTGCTGCGGCGGCTAAACAACGCTAACCGGCGATTGAGCACAGCATAAGCGGCCTCATCAGGCCGCTTTTTTTATGGGTTGCAGCAGGGCGCAGTCGTGATCCTGCACCTCCTCTGCCGATCCCTTATTCAGCAAAAGCCAGTTGCGCGCTACCGCCATCAGCACCAGACGGCCATCGGGTAAGCTTGCCAGTGCCATACCGTATTTCCCCATCGCATTCTTAGCATCCGGGACTTCAGACGCTAACCGGATAAAGACACTCTGTTGATCCAGTTCCGCCTGACTGAGCACCCGCACAATATAGTGATGGTTCAGAAAGGTAACATCCTTCCACTGCGCATTGAGAGTCGGTGCCAGTCCATCCAGTTGCTGACGGACATCGGGCCGTAAGCAGGAAATATGAATATGCAGCTGGTTTTGGGTACGCCCGTATTCGGAGTTGATCGCCAGCGACAGCACGGTGTCTTTAATGGGCGAACCGAATTTCTGCGCCACTACGCCTCTGTCCTGCCAGGCAAAGCTGAAAAAATTGGGTGTGGCTGTGCTGAGCAACCGCGGGCTTTCGATGCCGGTTATCTTATCAACGGGAATTAACAGGTATTGCAAGGGGCCGTTACGGTCTTTGAGCAGTGTATAACGCTGCTGCAGATCAACTCGCAGGCAAGGCGCGGGTTGCCCGTTATTCTGCTGATTGGGTACGCACTTTTCGCTGACGATCTGCCAAAGCGCATCGGCATTGCCTTTAACATGAAGGGAAGCTATCCCCATTCCTGCCACGACAAGCACCAGCAGAAACGCAATGATGATGAAGGCCCGACGATTTGCCTGCATAGTTACCCTCTCCATACTGAATCAATCAGCATCCTCGCCTGACAGCGCCGGAATGTCACGCATAAAAAAACCAGCGTTTCCGCTGGTTTAGATTGTGTCAGGCGATCGTTACGGCTTCATGACCTGGTCATAGGTGCCGCCATCCGCGAAGTGGGTTTTTTGTGCCTTAGCCCAACCGCCGAATTTCTCGTCCACAGTAAACAATTTTACAGGGGCAAAGGTGCTGGCAAACTTCTTCGCAACCTCAGCATTGCGCGGACGATAGTAATTCTCGGCTGCAATCGTCTGTCCCTCGGTCGAATAAAGATACTTCAGATAGGCCTCAGCCACTGGGCGCGTTCCCTTCTCATCAACCACTTTATCCACCACGGAAACCGTCGGCTCTGCCAGAATTGACTCGCTTGGGGTAACGATCTCAAACTTGTCTTTGCCCAGCTTATTCACGGCCAGGTACGCCTCATTTTCCCAGGCGATCAGAACATCACCAATGCCGCGCTCAACGAAGGTGTTGGTCGCACCGCGCGCACCGGAATCCTGCACTTCAACATTTTTAAACAGGGCTTTGACATAGCTTAGCGCTTTTGCCTGATCGCCGTTGTTGTGATCCAACGCCCAGCCCCAGGCTGCCAGGTAATTCCAGCGTGCACCACCTGAGGTTTTTGGATTAGGCGTGATGACGGAAACGCCAGGTTTGATCAGATCGTTCCAGTCATGGATCCCTTTTGGATTACCCTTGCGGACCAGGAACACAATCGTGGAAGTATAAGGTGCTGAGTTATCCGGCAGACGCTTAATCCAGTTCTTATCGATGCGGCCACGTTCAGCAATCGCATCAATATCAGACTGCAGCGCCAGCGTCACGACGTCAGCACGAATGCCGTTTATCACTGATGTGGCCTGCTTGCCTGAGCCGCCATGCGACTGACGGATCACCACATTATCGCCCGTTTCCTGTTTATAGTGCGCACTGAAGGCCTTGTTGTACTGCTCATACAGCTCACGGGTGGGATCGTAAGAAACGTTTAACAGCTGAATATCCTTCGCCAGAACACTGCCTGATGCCAGTAACAAGCTAATACCGATGGCCCATTTATTCATTGCGCACTCTCCCAGTTCATTATGGGACAAGCGTGACATAAACTTTTTCAGAGCTAAAAGAATTAAAAATAAGCGGTTATAACTTTGGGGAATATACGGAAGGTATAAGGGCATGCCTGAAGAGCATGCCCGTTAATGCGGTGAAATCAGTAAAGCTGCTTCGCGGTATCCATCCAGTCACGCTTGAATGGACGCTTCATGTTCTCGATCGCATCAATGATGTCATGGTGCACCATTTTGTCGTTCTGAATACCCACACAGCGGCCACCGTAGCCCTGCATGAGCAGTTCAATGGAATACGCGCCCATGCGGGATGCAAGAATACGATCATATGCGCACGGCGCACCGCCACGCTGAATGTGGCCAAGTACCGTCGCGCGCGTTTCGCGCTTCGTTTCGGTCTCGATAAACCGCGCCAGATCGTCGATATCACAGATATGTTCAGTGATAGCAACAATCGCATGCTTTTTACCTTTCGCGATGCCGGCCTTAATTTCTGCCACCAGCTCTTCACGGGTATAGGGAATTTCTGGCAACACGATAAACTCGCATCCACCAGCGATAGCGGCAGCCAGGGTCAAATCGCCACAGTAACGGCCCATCACTTCAACGATGGAGATGCGCTGGTGTGATGAAGAAGTATCACGCAGGCGGTCAATCGCCTCCACCACCGTCTCCAGTGCGGTAAAGTAGCCAATGGTGTAATCGGTGCCGGCAACATCGTTATCGATCGTGCCTGGCAGGCCGATACAGGGGAACCCCATCTCGGTCAGTCGCTTGGCGCCCATATAGGAACCGTCCCCGCCGATCACGACTAACGCATCAATACCGCGCTTTTTCAGGTTTTCAATGGCCACCTGACGGACATCATCGTTACGAAACTCAGGAAAACGCGCTGAACCCAAAAAAGTGCCGCCGCGATTGATCATGTCAGATACGCTGTAACGATCGAGATTGATCATCCGGTCTTCGTACAAACCCTGATAGCCGTCATAGATACCAAAAACTTCCAGCCCTTCACTTAACGCGGAGCGAACCACGCCGCGAATGGCTGCGTTCATGCCTGGGGCGTCACCGCCGCTGGTCAGTACACCAATTTTTTTGATCATGACAACCTCTGGATTGTTCAAAGCTAAGGGTTAATCCGGCCTGTTCAACGCTGATAAACACGATTGTGATGAGCGCAACATATAATGGCAGATAGTATATCAAAGGCCTGCGGCTGAATTGATTCAGGTCAGACAACTTTTCACTAATTTTTTGCAGCAATGTTAAAAACGTGCCGTTTCCATTTTATTAACTTAATTCATGTAAGTTAAAAGTTAAAAGAATCCTGCTTTTCAAACGGTACCACAGAACAGGGATCCTGATGAATAATGACGTCAGAACCGGGAAACGCTTTTCGCAGCGCTTTCTCTACCTGATCGGCAATACGATGAGCCTGGACGAGCGGTAACTGATCTTCGAGCTCAACGTGAAGCTGGATAAACTTTGTCGGGCCGGACTGACGCGTACGCACATCGTGTACGCCCTGCACACCCGGCCAGTTGAGGGAAATCGCAATAATTTGTTGCCGCTCTTCATCGGGTAATGCTCTGTCCAGTAAAGACTGAACGGCTTCATGGCCCATCCGCAGCGCACTAAAAAGAATATAGACGCCAATCCCTAACGCAAACAGTGCATCAGCGCGCGTGAAACCGTAGCTGCTTAATATCAGCGCCACCAGGATAGCTCCGTTCATAAACACATCTGACTGATAGTGCAGCATATCTGCACGAATGGCCTGACTCCGGGTTTTACGCACGACCCAGCGCTGGAAGGTGACCAGTACTAATGTCGAAACCAGCGCTACGACGGTGACAACAATTCCGATGCCCGGCGAGCGCAGTTCGTTAGGGGAAGCGAGATGTTGAATACCCGTAAGAAAGAGGAAAAGGGCTGAACCCGAAATGAACATGCTTTGGGCCAGCGCGGCCAGCGACTCCGCTTTACCATGCCCAAATGTATGATCGTCATCGGCGGGCTGTAAGGAATAACGCACTACCAGCAGGTTGGTCAGCGAGGCGGCAATATCCACCAGGGAATCGACCAGCGCGGCCAGCAGGCTAACCGATCCGGTGTACCACCAGGCAAAAATCTTCACAACCAATAAGACGGAAGCCAGCAGCGTCGCCGCGACTGCCGCAGACTGGATTAACTTTCCGTACGAAGCCTGCATGCCAAACTCCATAGACATATTACTGAAACGTAACGCAGTATGAGAGAAAGGCTAAGTTTAACACTACAGAAGGCGTCGCGCCTGACTGTCTGAACGGCGAAGAAACAGGATGAAATGGCATTTCTGAAGGGAAAAAAAGCACTTCGCCCCGTCCTCATAGAGAGACGGGGCGAATTGCCTACCTTGGGTAAGCGCCAAATCAACGTGCAGATTTGGTTCAGTGCTTAGCAGCCATTACTTTTTGCCGCCTTTCTTGCCCGCTTCGGAGGCTTTTTCGGGGTTATTTTTAAAATTACCGCCGCCGCCAGTGCCGCTGCTCTTACCGCCTTTTTTACCGGCTTCAGACGCTTTTTGCGGGTTGTCTGCGAAATTACCTGAACCACCACGATGCTCTGCCATAATTTACTCCGTTAATAGGTTAATTCGGACTACATGATGTGGTTGCTGCTCTCCGTTAATTTCGTAAGTACATCGGCTTCCATGCTGAGACAACTTAAGTGTAGAACTGCGCAATTAGCGTGCAAGCGGAGCGGGATATTTGCAGCTGATTGAAATATAAATAAAAACAAAGCAGGAAGTTAAATAAGTTTTACTTATCATGTATTTAAAAGATGAAAGAAAAGTGAAATATCTTCGATGGTAAAACGCGCAAGAAAAACAGCACCCTGAAAAACAGGAATAAAACCAACGGTGTTTTCTATTTTTTTTAACTACCGGATAAATTGTAAATTCATCGTAAATGATAAATCGCAGATAAAAAACATCATGAGATGAAAAGGGATCTTTGGTTCAAAGTGAGCCAGGAACAATTCTGCAAATTAATGAAACTGGCGAAGCCAGATATACCCAGGCATCAAGCTATGCATATCTTGCGGCATACGTTCAGTCGTTGGTCATGATAGACGGCAGAAATCTCATATCGGTACAGGCGATTTTAGGCCATGCGAGGATTGAGCAAACGGCAGCTTATGCCCATCTTGCACCTAACGATTTGATGGATGCGATTACGCGTAATCCGCTTGAAGGTGGCCTCAATGTGTAGCTAATGTTGTCTACATATTGTCTACACCAGCGGCGCTTATACCTGTCTGCAAATGCTTAGCGTGTTTTTAGGCACGCACTGATTTTAAAGGATTTTTGGATAAGTACCTGATAAAAAAAACCCCCTCATCATGAGGGGGAAGACAGGGATGTGTCTATGGCAAGGAAAACAGGGATACTATTTACTAGTGGTTACTACTGGTACGACTCACGGGTTGCAGCGATGATGCTGGCTGCAGATTCGAAAGCTTGCGTAATGAATTTATACGCCGCTCATAATTCTTTTGTAACGCGGCCTGCTGCTCCGGCGTTAACAGGTGGTACATCTGATTACGAACGCGCGCCATCTCAACCTGCTGCTCTACCTGAACTCTGGCAATGGCTTCTGCCTTACTGCGGATGGCCGCTTCGTTAAAATTATCTGCAGTCACTAAATCATGCATGGCTGCGATATCATCAATATTCGTTGCCGGACGATCGTGTCGGGCTTGCTGCATAAGGTCACGCATCTGCTGCCGTTGATGTTCCGTCAACTCAATGCCGTCGAACATGTGACTTTGCGAATTTTGCGTCATACTGCCTGTCGTAAATTCGCCGTGATGCACATCATCAGGCGCCATCGGCTCTGCTGCTCTTGCGCTGGCGTTACAGAGAACCATCGCTGAGGCAATAACGACGGCGGTTAATTTGCGCATCGTTTACTCCAGTTCGTTCTGTTTTGCGATTCAACGATAGCCAGTGTACGGCGATAGCTGCAAACATCCGTCAGGGGGTGTAAAAGTACGTAAATCGATGGATTGGTATCATGGGAACACGCTATTTTGCCTGCGGAGGGCTACAAAAATGAATAAAATCCTGTTGGTAGATGATGACCGCGAATTAACTTCGCTTTTGAAAGAGCTGTTGGAAATGGAAGGGTTTGAAGTCGTGGTCGCCAGCGATGGTGAACAAGCGTTGAACCTGCTTGATAACTCAATTGATCTGCTTTTACTGGATGTCATGATGCCGAAGAAAAACGGTATCGACACCCTGAAAGAATTACGCCAGCAATATCAGACGCCCGTCATTATGCTTACCGCACGCGGAAGCGAACTGGATCGCGTGCTGGGCCTTGAACTGGGTGCCGATGACTATCTGCCTAAACCCTTTAACGATCGTGAGCTGGTCGCGCGTATTCGCGCTATCCTGCGCCGTTCAAACTGGAGTGAACAGCAGCAACAGCACGATAACAGTTCACCCACGCTGGAAGTTGACTGCCTGCGCCTGAATCCGGGCCGTCAGGAAGCCAGTTTCGACAGCGAGACGCTGGATCTCACCGGAACGGAATTCACCCTGCTTTATCTTCTGGCACAGCATCTTGGGCAGGTTGTCTCTCGCGAGCACCTTAGCCAGGAAGTGCTGGGCAAACGCCTTACGCCTTTTGACCGCGCCATTGACATGCACATCTCTAACCTGCGCCGTAAGCTCCCTGACCGCCGTGACGGACATCCGTGGTTTAAGACATTACGTGGCCGCGGCTATCTGATGGTTTCTGCATCATGATAGGAAGTTTGACTACCCGCATCTTTGCTATTTTCTGGCTGACGCTGGCACTGGTATTGATGCTGGTGCTCATGGTACCCAAGCTTGATTCACGTCAGATGACGTCGCTGATGGAGAGTGAGCAGCGTCAGGGGACGATGATAGAGCAGCACGTTGAAGCGGAGTTAATGCGCGATCCCCCTAACGATTTGATGTGGTGGCGGCGCTTATTTCGCGCGATTGAGAAATGGGCACCGCCCGGTCAGCGCTTGCTGTTAGTCACCAGCGAAGGCCGGGTTATTGGCGCGCAACATAATGAAATGCAGGTTATCCGTAACTTCATCGGTCAGTCAGACAATGCCGATCATCCACAGAAGAAAAAGTATGGTCGCGTCGAAATGGTGGGCCCTTTCGCCGTTCGGGATGGGGAGGATAACTATCAGCTTTACCTGATTCGGCCTGCCAGCAGTTCTCAACTGGACTTTATCAACCTGCTGTTTGACCGGCCTTTGCTACTGCTTATCGTTACCATGCTGATTAGCTCACCGCTTCTGCTCTGGCTGGCGTGGAGCCTGGCGCGTCCTGCACGTAAACTCAAATACGCTGCGGATGAAGTGGCCAGCGGCAACCTGCGTCAACATCCTGAACTGGAATCGGGCCCGCAGGAGTTTCTGGCCGCCGGTTCCAGCTTCAATCAAATGGTGAGTGCGCTGGAGCGCATGATGAACGGTCAGCAACGTCTGCTTTCCGATATCAGCCACGAATTGCGTACGCCGCTGACGAGACTTCAGCTGGCTACCGCCCTGCTGCGTCGCCGTCAGGGTGAAGGCAAAGAGCTGGAGCGCATTGAGATGGAAGCTCAGCGGCTTGACGGCATGATTAATGACCTGTTGGTGCTGTCGAGAACCCAGCATAAGAACGCGCTGGTCAGCGAAGCCATGAAGGCAAACCAGCTCTGGAATGACGTGCTGGAAGACGCCAGGTTTGAAGCGGAACAAATGGGCAAGACGCTGGAGATTCCTTATCCTCCAGGCCCCTGGCCGCTATACGGCAATCCACATGCGCTGGAAAGCGCGCTGGAGAACATCGTCCGTAATGCGTTGCGCTACTCGCACACGCATATCAGCGTCAGTTTTTCCGTGGATATCTCGGGTATTACCGTGCACGTTGATGATGACGGTCCTGGCGTCAGCCCGGAGGATCGCGAGCAGATATTTCGTCCTTTCTACCGCACTGATGAAGCGCGGGACAGGGAATCCGGCGGTACCGGCCTCGGGCTGGCGATCGTGGAAACGGCAATACAGCAACATCGCGGGTGGGTCAAAGCGGATGACAGCCCACTGGGTGGACTGCGCCTCACGATCTGGCTGCCACTTTACTCCTCTGCAAGGCAATAATTTGCTATGCTTCGGCCCTCGTTATCGGGGGCCTTATGCTTAACATCGTATTATTTGAACCAGAAATCCCACCTAACACCGGCAATATTATTCGCCTGTGCGCCAATACCGGTTTTCAGCTCCACCTGATTGAGCCACTGGGCTTTGCCTGGGACGATAAGCGCCTGCGTCGCGCCGGGCTGGACTATCACGAATTTACCGCGATCAAATTTCATGCTGACTATCAGGCTTTCATCGCTACCGAGCAGCCTGAGCGCCTGTTTGCGCTGACCACCAAAGGCACGCCCGCACACAGTGCGGTCAACTATCAGTCTGGGGATTATTTGCTGTTTGGACCGGAAAGCCGCGGGTTACCCGCAGAGATATTACAGGCTCTGCCCGCAGCGCAAAAAATCCGCATTCCGATGATGGCGGAAAGCCGTAGCATGAACCTGTCCAACGCGGTATCGGTAGTGGTTTACGAAGCGTGGCGCCAACTCGACTATGCTGGCGCACTGATTAAATCTTAAATACCATCGCCAAACTGGAAGCCTGCACCGTTACCGTTAAAGTGTTGATCCATATCCATTGACGGCTTTTCACTGCCGGGCTTGCCGACGATGCGCGCAGGAACCCCGGCGGCGGTGGTATGTGGAGGGATAGATTGCAACACCACGGAGCCGGCACCAATCTTGGCACCACGGCCTACCTCGATATTACCGAGGATTTTCGCACCCGCGCCAATCATCACCCCTTCACGAATTTTGGGATGGCGGTCGCCGCTGGTTTTTCCGGTGCCGCCAAGCGTTACTGACTGCAGGATTGATACATCATTTTCCACAACGGCGGTTTCACCGATCACAATCCCGGTGGCATGATCCAGCATGATCCCATGACCAATTTTGGCAGCCGGGTGAATATCAACCGCAAAGGAGACTGAGACTTCATTTTGCAGATAAACGGCCAGAGCGCGTCGGCCTTCATTCCACAGCCAGTGCCCGATACGATGCGCCTGAAGCGCATGAAAGCCTTTCAGATAAAGCAGCGGCGTGGAGTATTTATCAACCGCAGGATCGCGCAGGCGAACCGCCTGAATATCACAAGCAGCAGACGCAATCATTGAGGGATCTTCACGGTATGCTTCTTCTACCACTTCACGAATAGCGATAGCAGGCATGATCGGATTCGCCAGCTTATTGGCCAGCATATAGCTAAGAGCACTGCCAAGATTCTCATGCTTAAGCAATGTCGCATGGTAAAAGCTGGCCAGCATCGGCTCGCAGTCTGCCAGCGCGCGTGCTTCCGCCTTGATATTGTCCCAGACCAGTTCTAACTCATCAGACGACATGCTGTTTTCTCCCGATAAAAAAGCGCCTTGATCGGCGCTGCAGGTGATGATGCCTGGCTTCCTGCTTTAGTTTGTACTGTTTTCGTCCTTCCTCGAACGCCCCAGCAGGCTTAATGCTGCATCTCGTGCCGGTTTTCCGCAATAGAGCACCTGATAAATCTGCTCCGTAATGGGCATTTCAACCCCGACACGTGCAGCCAGCGCTTTGACTTCTTTCGTATTTCTGTAACCTTCTACAACTTGTCCGATAATGCGTTGTGCGCCATCGACCTCTTCACCCTGCCCCAACATCATGCCAAAGCGGCGGTTACGCGACTGATTATCGGTACAGGTCAGCACCAGATCGCCCAGGCCTGCCATCCCCATAAACGTCGTGGGATCGGCACCCAACGCTGCGCCAAGACGGCTCATCTCTGCCAGTCCACGGGTGATTAATGCCGTTCGTGCATTCGCGCCAAATCCGATACCGTCCGATATCCCAGCACCAATCGCGATCACATTTTTAACCGCGCCACCCAGCTGAACCCCGATAAAATCGGGATTGTTATACACGCGGAAACTTTTGCCGCAGTGCAACCGCGTTTGCAAATCATCCGCAAACTGCGTATCGGTTGCCGCCAGCGCAATCGCCGTAGGTAAACCCGCGGCCAGTTCTTTCGCGAAGGTTGGGCCAGATATCACCGCCAGCGGAATGGCCTCACCCAGGATTTCCCGGGCGACGTCCTGCAGCAAACGACCGGTTTCTTTTTCCAGCCCTTTCGTCGCCCAGACGATACGCGAGTCCTCACGTAAGCCAGGTTTGATCTGCGTCAGCACTTCGCCAAAGACGTGGCTGGGTACGACCACCAGTAGATCGCGGCTGGCCGCAATGGCCCTGGCGAGATCGGGTTCAATCGTCAGATTATCGGGAAAGGGAACATCAGGCAGGAAAGCGAGATTGCAGCGGTCTGACTGCAGCTGTGCCATGTGGGCGGGATTATGGCCCCACAACAACACGGGATGGCCATTACGGGCCAGCGTAATCGCCAAAGCGGTGCCGTACGAACCGGCACCGATGACGCTAATCGAAGCGTGAGTAGTCATCAGGCATCCTGATGTTGCGCGGCACCTTCTTCGCCTTGCTGCTGCTGCAGATAGTTCATAAACAGCGCATCAAAGTTCACCGGCGCGAGGTTAAGCTGCGGGAACGTACCACGAGAAACCAGACTGGTGATGCATTCACGGGCATAAGGGAACAGAATATTCGGGCAGTAAGCGCCCAGGCAATGCGCCATCTGAGTGCCGTCGATACCGCCGATGGTGAAAATGCCCGCCTGCTGCACTTCACACAGGAAAGCGGTATCTTCGCCAACGGTCGCGGTTACAGTCACACGCAGCACCACTTCATACACTTCATCAGCCAGCTGCGAAGAAGCCGTGTCCAGATCCAGCTTAACGTCTGGTTCCCACTCTTTCTGAAACACTTGTGGCGCGTTCGGCGCTTCAAAAGAAATGTCTTTCGTGTAAACGCGCTGAATCTGAAATTGCATTTCGTTGGTGTTATGTTCTGACATGTGACTAAGTCCTGTAAGTTAATATGTCTGGCGTAATTACGCCTGAAGTAACGGATCTAAACCTGCACGATCGTTGAGCGCCATCAGATCGTCGCAGCCGCCAATATGCTGACCGTCGATAAAGATCTGCGGCACGGTAGTCCGGCCACTGCGCTTAATCATCTCTTCGCGTTTTGCCATGTCCCCATCAATGGGAATCTCCTGAAACGCCACGCCTTTTTGACTCAGCAGCGCTTTTGCCCGGTGGCAATAAGGACAGGTTGCTTTGATGTAAATTTCAACATTTGCCATAGGGACCTCAGGATGATTATTTACCGCGAACCAACGGCAGATTTTCGCCGCTCCAACCACTGATACCGTCTTTCAGAACGGCAACCTGGGTAAATCCAGCCGCGCTCAGATGGGCAGCAGGATCTGCCGCGCTTTGTCCGGTTGCGCATACAACAATTATGGGCTGTGCTTTATGCTTTTCCAACTCGCCTAAACTGCCTTTCTTGATATCTGCTGCAGCCACATTTATCGCGCCCGAAATGTGCCCCTTGCGGTAATCATCACGCGAACGCACGTCTACCACTACCGCGTCCTCTTTGTTAATGAGTCGGGTTGCTTCGCCTCGACTGATAGTTTTTACTTTAGAGAACATTCCTTTAACGGTAGTCACAATCACCAGTACGAGTAAGACGACCCATGCCAGACTCAGGATGGGGTGATTGCTTGCAAACTGCATAATTTCTTGCATGAGGGGTAACGACTCCAGACCGGGCTAATAAGCTAAAACAAGGCTTCTGAGTATACCTGCGCCACTTCGCATGTACAGACGCTAAGCGGACAGAGTGACGATTTGTGCGTCATTTTCCAAAAAAATTGGCTGAATGGCAAAAATGTCGTGGCGCTTGTCCCTTGTCCTGATGAAAATGGATCGCACTGAGAAAGCAAAAGCCGGTCGGCAATGCTGGTAAGCAACTGTTCATCGTGGAATAATCATCGGCCTATGAAGGGAAAGACAACCGTTCTACCAACATGGACTCGTTACAACGGTCGTCCCCTGCCGTTGTTTACACGCTTGTCCGCCCTGTCTTTTAGCCTGCTTTATGCGGGCATATTGTTGTTTCCTCTACCCGGCTTATCGGCGGATGACAACAAAGCCCAGCTGAAATCTATCCAGCAAGAAATTGCCGAAAAAGAAAAAAGCGTAAAAGCCCAAAAGGTTCAGCGCAGCCAGTTACTTAATCAGCTACAAAGTCAGGAAAAGATCATTGCTCAGGCAAGTCGACAGCTACGGGAAACTCGTAACAGCCTGTCGGCCCTGAAGGGTGAGATTACCCAGGTCACCGCCTCGGTTTCCCGTCTTGAAAAGCAGCAGGCCCAGCAGGAAAAGCTGCTTGCTGAACAGCTGGACGCCGCCTTTCGCCAGGGGCAGCACAAAGGTTTGCAACTTCTGTTAGGCGGTGAAGAGAGTCAGCGTAGCGAACGTATCCTCGCTTACTTTGGCTATCTGAACACCGCACGTCAGGAAAATATCACCGCCCTGCAAACCACCCGTCAGGAATTAGCCCAACAGCGCGCCTCGCTGGAACAAAAGCAACAACAGCAGAAAACGCTGTTAACCCAGCAGCAAGAACAACAAGACAAACTCCAGCAAGCCAGCGCCGCGCGTAAAAAAACGCTCACATCTCTGGAAAGCGCCCTGCAGAAGGATCAGGCTGACCTGGTTGAGATGCGCCAGAACGAAAGCCGCCTGCAAGATAAAATCGCTCGTGCCGAGCGAGAAGCCCGTGAACGCGCCGCCCGTGAGGCACGTGAGGCAGAAAAAGTGCGTCAGCGTCAGGTGCAGGCGAAAGCGAAAGGCTCCAGTTATCAGCCAACACAAAGCGAGCGCGAGCTGATGGCGCGAACGGGCGGATTGGGACGGCCCAACGGTCAGGATATCTGGCCGGTACGCGGACGCGTCGAACATCGGTTCGGTGAGGAACTGCAAGGCGAATTACGCTGGAAAGGCCTGGTCATTGCGGCTCCGGAAGGCACAGAGGTCAAAGCCATTGCCGATGGTCGTGTGTTGATGGCCGACTGGTTGCAGGGCTATGGTCTGGTCGTAGTTATCGAGCATGGTAAAGGGGATATGAGCCTGTATGGCTATAACCAAAGCGCCCTCGTCAGCGTAGGTGCCCAGGTGAAGGCCGGTCAGCCCATTGCGCTGGTGGGCACCAGCGGTGGTCGCGGCACGCCTTCGCTCTATTTTGAAATCCGACGTCAGGGTAAAGCGGTCAATCCAGTTCCGTGGTTGGGAAAATAAGTGTTAGTTCATCGTTACCAGATTACCGCCTTGCTGTGCGGACTGTTGCTCAGTTTCGCGTCCCAGGCCGCTAAGCTCGCCATCGTTATTGATGATTTCGGCTATCGACCCACGGAAGAAAATAAAGTGCTGCAAATGCCGCAGGCGATCTCTGTCGCGGTGCTTCCTGATGCGCCCTATGCACGTCAGATGGCCATCAAAGCGCATCAGGGCGGCCGTGAAGTTCTGATTCACCTGCCTATGGCGCCGTTAAGTAAGCAACCGCTTGAGAAAAACACCTTAACGCCTGAAATGAGCCGCGCGGAAATCGATCGCATCATCCGTAGTGCGGTCAACAATGTCCCCTATGCAGTGGGGCTGAATAACCATATGGGCAGCAAAATGACATCGAGCCTGCCGGGTATGCAAAAAGTCATGCAGGCGCTGAATCAGTACAATCTGTACTTTCTCGACAGCATGACGATTGGTAACAGTCAGTCACTGCAGGCCGCACAGGGAACGCACGTCAGGGTGCTTAAGCGTCGCGTATTTTTAGATGACAGTCAGGATATCAATGCGATTCGACAGCAGTTCAACCGGGCAGTCAGTCTGGCCCAGCGTGATGGCTACGCGATTGCGATCGGTCATCCGCATCCCAATACCGTGCGGGTGCTGCAACAAATGTTGCCCTCGCTGCCCGCAGATATCACCCTGGTGACGCCGGGTCAGTTATTGAATGAACCGCTACGCAACGGCAACGCATCGCCAGCCAAGATCACACCACACAGCAAGCCACTTCAGGGCTTCCAGCCGCCTGGTGAATGTAAAGTGAAGCAGCCGCTGGCACCAGTTCCGGCTAGCCGTGCGCTGAGCGTTATTGGTGAAAGCATTACAGAAAGTCCGCTTTATCATCGTATTGATGAACTGTTCTAAAACACTCAGCACCAGGCATTAAACCTGGTGCTGAGCAATCACATTACGCAGACAAACGTTATCTTTCTTACTCGCTACTCGGGCGATCAAGGCGACGTCCAGTCCAGAATCACCTTTCCAGACTGCCCCGAGCGCATTTCATCAAAACCCTGCTGGAAGTCATCAATCGGGTAACGGTGAGTGATAATCGGGGTGAGATCCAAACCTGACTGAATCAGCGCGGCCATCTTATACCAGGTTTCGAACATCTCACGCCCGTATATGCCCTTGATAAACAGTCCTTTAAAGATCACCAGGTTCCAGTCAATAGCCATTTCTCCCGGAGGAATGCCCAGTAAGGCCAACCGCCCACCGTGATTCATCACCTCAAGCAAGGTTCGGAAAGCGGGCGGTGCACCTGACATTTCTAATCCCACGTCAAAGCCTTCTTTCATGTCCAGCGCATGCATGACTTCACGCAGATCTTCCCTGGCGACATTGACCGCGCAGGTCACGCCCATCTTGCGGGCCAGTTCAAGCCGGTAGTCATTAATGTCCGTGATCACGACATTCCGCGCACCGACATGGCGGCACACCGCAGCCGCCATAATACCAATAGGGCCGGCACCGGAAATGAGTACGTCTTCACCGACCAGGTCGAAGGATAAGGCGGTATGTACCGCGTTGCCGAAGGGATCAAAAATCGCTGCCAGCTCGTCGGAAATATTGTCGGGAATTTTGAATGCATTAAAGGCGGGAATAACCAGATACTCTGCAAAGCATCCCTGGCGGTTAACACCAACGCCTTGGGTATTTCGACAGAGATGGGTACGGCCTGCGCGGCAGTTTCGGCAGTGCCCACAGGTGATATGCCCCTCACCCGAAACCCGATCGCCTATGTTAAACCCTTTAACCTCCTGACCAATAGCCACCACTTCACCGACATATTCGTGGCCGACAATCATGGGGACCGGGATGGTTTTACGCGACCAGTCGTCCCAGTTGTAAATATGTACGTCTGTCCCACAGATGGCGGTTTTACGAATTTTTATCAGCAGATCGTTGTGACCCGGCTCGGGAACTGGCGCATCAGTCACCATCCAGATGCCCTGCTCTTTTTTCAACTTAGCCAGTGCTTTCATGGTTAATCCTCAGGCAATGACGCCAAGTTGTTTACCAATGCGCGTGAAAGCTGCCACCGCCGTTTCGAGTTGCTGCTGGCTGTGCGCTGCTGAAATTTGGGTTCGGATGCGTGCCTGACCTTTTGGCACAACCGGATAGGAAAACCCGGTGACATAGATGCCTTCCTGTTGTAACAACTGAGCAAATTCCTGCGCGACGCTGGCTTCTCCCAGCATGACCGGAATGATGGCATGATCGGCGCCGGCCAGCGTAAAACCTGCCGATGTCATTTTTTCGCGGAAGAAACGTGCGTTGTCCCACAAGCGCTGACGCAAACCGTCGCCTTCGCTTAATAAATCCAGCACGCGAAGAGAAGCCGCAACAATTGCCGGTGCCAGCGAGTTAGAGAACAGATAAGGCCGTGAGCGCTGACGCAGCCATTCCACCACCTCTGCTTTGGCAGCAGTGTAACCGCCTGATGCGCCGCCCAGCGCCTTGCCCAAAGTGCCGGTGATAATGTCGACCCGGCCCATGACGTCGCAGTACTCATGCGTTCCGCGACCGGTACTTCCGACAAAGCCAACCGCATGGGAATCATCGACCATGACAAGTGCGGAATAGTCGTCTGCAAGATCGCAAATGGCGTTCAGATTGGCGATCACGCCGTCCATTGAGAACACGCCGTCCGTGGCAATCATAATGGTCTTCGCCCCGTTATCCCTGGCTTCCTTCAGGCGGTCGCGCAGTTGCGCCATATCATTGTTAGCGTAACGATAGCGCTGTGCTTTACACAGGCGTACACCATCAATAATCGATGCATGATTGAGTGCATCAGAGATGATGGCATCTTCCGCGCCCAGTAAGGTTTCAAACAGCCCGCCGTTGGCGTCAAAACAGGAGGAGTAAAGAATGGCGTCCTCCATTCCCAGAAAATCGGCGAGCTTTTTTTCCAGCTGTTTGTGTATATCCTGGGTACCGCAGATAAAACGCACGGATGCCATGCCAAAACCGTGCGAATCCATGCCCTCTTTGGCTGCCTGAATTAAGGCTGGGTGGTTGGCCAAACCCAGGTAGTTATTCGCGCAAAAGTTAATTACGGGACGATCAGGCCCGACCTCAATTTCTGCCTGTTGTGCGGAGGTAATAATACGTTCTTTTTTGAATAAACCTTCACGCTGGGCGGCGTCGAGTTGCTGCCGGATATGTTGGTAAAAATGCGCTGGCATTATCCTGCTCCTGATAAGGTGGAAATCTGGCAAATATTACTGAACATATCGCCTTTCTACGCTTAATCGACCAAAAGAATGTTAATTTTGCAGCATAGTTCACGCCATTCTGTTGGATGTGGAGGACCTTACAGAGTCATCTGGCTGTCTGGAGCGGGATGAAATGTTATGATGTAGGCATTACGTGTGAAATGTCCCGTTTCAACTCAAAACTTTAAAGGTAACAGTATGATTATCGTAACCGGCGGCGCAGGAATGATCGGCAGCAATATTGTCAAAACGCTGAACGATCGCGGTCACAACGACATTCTGGTCGTGGATAACCTTAAAGATGGCACCAAGTTCGTGAATCTGGCCGATCTGGATATCGCTGATTACATGGATAAAGAAGAATTCCTGACCTATATCATGTCAGGCGAAGATCTTGGTCCGATTGAAGCCGTTTTTCACGAAGGTGCCTGCTCAGCCACCACCGAGTGGGACGGTAAGTACATGATGGATAATAACTATCAGTATTCTAAAGATCTGCTGCACTTCTGTCTTGAGCGTGAAATTCCGTTCCTTTACGCTTCTTCTGCCGCCACCTATGGTGGACGCAATGAGAATTTCATTGAAGAGCGCCAGTACGAACAGCCACTGAATGTCTACGGCTATTCAAAAATGCTGTTCGACCACTACGTGCGTCAGATCCTGCCTGAAGCCTCCTCGCCGGTATGCGGCTTTCGCTACTTTAACGTTTACGGCCCGCGTGAAAGTCATAAAGGCAGCATGGCAAGCGTGGCGTTTCATTTAAACACGCAGATTAGCAATGATGAAAATCCAAAGCTGTTTGAAGGCAGCGACGGCTTTAAACGTGATTTTATTCATGTCGATGATGTGGTGTCGGTGAATCTGTGGTGCTGGGAGAATGGGATTTCCGGCATCTATAACTGCGGAACAGGCCGCGCCGAATCCTTCCAGGAAGTGGCAGATGCGGTGCTTAATTTTCACCAGAAAGGCCAGATTGAGTACATTCCTTTCCCTGACAAGCTGAAAGGCCGCTACCAGGCTTACACGCAGGCCGACCTGTCTAAATTACGCGCAGCGGGTTACGACAAACCGTTTAAGACCGTGGCACAGGGCGTTTCTGAATATATGGTTTGGTTAAATCGCAACGTCTAAAGGAATAGATACCGGTAATGAAAATTCTGGTGATCGGCCCGTCGTGGGTCGGCGATATGATGATGTCGCAAAGTCTCTATCGTACCCTAAAGGCCGAACATCCTGACGCAGTGATTGATGTGATGGCACCTGCGTGGTGCCGTCCTTTACTTTCACGGATGCCTGAAGTGAATCAGGCGCTGGCGATGCCGCTGGGTCATGGCGCGTTAGCGCTTGGCGAGCGCCGTCGACTGGGCAAATCGCTCCAGGCCAGCCATTATGACCGCGCTTATGTTTTACCCAACTCTTTTAAATCAGCGCTGGTTCCCTTTTTTGCCGGGATCAAGCGCCGTATTGGCTGGCGCGGAGAAATGCGTTACGGCCTGTTAAACGATTGTCGGGTACTGGATAAAGCCGCGTTTCCGCTTATGGTTGAGCGCTATGTGGCTCTGGCTTATGACTCACCAGTCCGCTCAGCGCGGGAACTGCCGCAACCCCTGCTAACGCCTCAGCTACAGGTCAGTGAACAGGAAAAAAGTGAGACGTCCGCGCAGTTTCAGCTGACTCCCGAGCGGCCGACGATTGGTTTTTGTCCCGGTGCAGAGTTTGGGCCGGCAAAACGCTGGCCGCATTTTCACTATGCGACGCTTGCCCAGCAGTTAATCAGTGAGGGTTATCAGATTCTGCTGTTTGGCTCGGCAAAAGATCATTCCACCGGTGAAGAAATCCTGTCTTCGCTACCGGAAGCGAGCCGTGCGCATTGCCGCAATCTGGCTGGCGAAACGCAGCTGGAACAGGCTGTTATTCTGCTGGCTCAGTGCCACGCAGTGGTCAGTAATGATTCGGGCCTGATGCATATTGCCGCAGCGTTAAACCGACCGCTTGTCGCCTTATATGGTCCCAGCAGCCCTGACTTTACGCCGCCTCTGTCTAATCGGGCACGTATTCTCCGTTTAATTAGCGGCTATCATCGTGTACGCAAAGGCGATGCCGGGCAGGGCTATCACCAAAGTCTTATCGATATTCAGCCCGCACAGGTTCATGAAACATTGAGCACGTTGTTGCGCGAAGTCCAGGAGGGGACATGCACGTCCTGATCGTCAAAACCTCCTCCATGGGAGACGTACTGCATACGCTGCCAGCACTCACCGATGCCATGCATGCCCTGCCCGGAATACGCTTTGACTGGGTGGTGGAAGAAAATTTTGCACAAATCCCGACCTGGCATCCGGCAGTGGATAAGGTTCTGCCTGTCGCCATTCGACGCTGGCGCAAACACTGGTTTGGCAGCCTGCAGCGTGAAGAGCGCGTGCGTTTCAAGCGTGAGCTTCAGTCTCGTGACTACGACATCGTGATCGACGCTCAGGGGCTGATTAAGAGCGCCGCGCTTGTGACTCGTCTGGCTAAAGGCGTTAAGCACGGCCTGGACAATCGTAGTGCGAGAGAACCTTTCGCCAGTTGGTGGTATGACAAAAAGCACGAGATCAGCAAGCAACAACATGCAGTCGAGAGGACGCGTGAGCTGTTTGCTAAAAGTCTGGGTTACGATAAACCCCCGTCTCAGGGGGATTATGCAATTGCCGGCCATTTTCTGAAGCCCTTATCACAGCATGAGAGCCCTTATCTGGTATTTCTTCATGCCACTACCCGTGATAACAAGCACTGGCCAGAAGCTCACTGGCGAGAGTTGATTGAACGTGTCCGGCCAGCGGGCTTGCGTGTAAAGCTGCCGTGGGGCGCTGAACATGAACATCAGCGTGCGCTGCGTCTGGCTGAAGGTTTTGAGCACGTAGAAGTCTTGCCTAAGCTTTCTCTTGAAGCCGTAGCACAGCAGTTGGCAGGCGCAGATGCCGTAGTGTCGGTAGATACAGGGCTGAGCCATCTGACCGCCGCACTAGACAGGCCCAATATCACGTTATATGGCCCCACCGATCCGGGTTTGATTGGGGGTTATGGGCAAAATCAGTATGTTTTGCGGCCTGCAGAGGGCAGCAAATTAGCAGACATTAGCGCTAAGGACGTCGCGGATATGGTCTTTGAGATTCTTGTATGAAGAAACTCCACATCATTAACCTTGAAAAAATGGGTGGTGTTGAACGCCTGTTCCTGCAGTACATCAATGATTTTTCTGACGGAAATGATGATGTGATATGCATCAGTAATGAGATAGACGATGATATTCGTCGTCACATTCCTCAACAAAAAATCACCTTTGCCAATCGTTGGGTAAATGGCCTGAAATATAAAGTCCCGCAATTTCTTCGGAAATATTTGCTAAAAAAACGCATTGAGGCAAGTGATGCCGATGTAATAGTGGTTTGGGATTTAATTCCAGGACTGCCAGCAAAACCCAGGCGGGCTGCTCTGGTCTATTACGATCATGGCTGCTCATGGCGTTATCCAAAAAATAAAAAAACGCTTAACTTTATGGCAATGCTGGACGGCGTGATTTCAGCCTCATACGCGTCAAACCGGGTGATGCATCACCGCTTCAACCTACCTTGCCCGCATCACGTCGTGATAAACCGAATCATGTTGCCGCAGGGGATAAATTCCGCAATCAGAACGCTAAAAAATCCGCTCAGGCTAGGAACGGCATCTCGCCAGGTTAGCCTGAAAGGCATTAGCGTAGGACTTTTAACGCTTAAAGAATTACGCCAACGTGGACACAACGTTGTGTTGGAAATTGCGGGAAAAGGGCCCGATCATGACGCCTTCGTGGCGCTTGCTGAGCGTTTGAATATTAGTCAGTTTGTTACCTTCAGCGGTTTTCAGCATGATATGAGCGCCTTTTTTAATCGCACAGATATCTATCTCAGTACACCTGTCACTGAGCCATTTGGCCTTTCCTGTATGGAAGCGCTTTATTTTGGTGTACCGGTTATTTTCCCCATGATTGACGGCCAACCTGAAGTCGTTGGTCATCAGCAGTGTGGCATTGGATTACCCCCCTCCGTTACAATTGATGAGCATGAGAAATTAACTGGTATACGCGTTGATTTCCCCTATCAGGTCTACGAACCTGTCCGTGATGTTATGGAAGAAGCCAGGCTGGTTTCACATATTGATTGCGCCAACGCGGTGGAAGTCTTGTCGGTGCCTGAAACGTATCAGCGATTTAGTGAAGCCGCTAAAGCCTGGACAGTAGAACATTTCGACTATGCGCTGTTTAAGACAGAATTCAACGATGCTTTAAAGGATGTTATAATTAAAAAATGAAACTAAATCATTTAATCTTTAAAAAAGAAGCGCCTGCCAACTTTTTCAGCCAGCTTATTTTTATCGGATGTGCTATCGCCTTTATTACTTCGCCATTTGGATGGGCCTTTGGCAGGAACGTTTTTTATCTTTCCAGCTATCTGGCTTTTCTGGTCATCGTTTTTCATCTCAGATTTTACATTGCTGACAAAAAAAACCTGATTCTCCCTGGTGCGTTTTTTGCTGTCGGGATCATCAGCATTATCTGGACAGCCATGTATAAACAACCTGGCGATTTCATTAGTCTGTACCGGCAGTACCAATCAACCGGACGATTACAAATCGCCGCAGCGTTTGTTCTACTGGCGATGCTTAATACAAAGATAGCGCTACAAAAAAATACCGTGCTGGCAGCCCTTGTTTGCGGGCTTGCGGTAAATAGCTATGCCATTTATCAGGGGGTTTTCTTACACATAGCGCGTGTAGAGCTGAATTTTGATCGAGCAACGGTTGCTGCCTACATCATTACCGCAGTCAATCTGATATTCATTAAAGCCGTATTACTTTTAAAAACCCGCCACAGAGTGTTGCTTTTTTTGGCAGCTTTCGCCTTTACCTATGCTTCCATTCTGTTGACTGGAACCCGTGCAGCTATGCTGGCTTATCCCGTGTTGGCTTTAATGATTGTACTCATGAGCACACATGTGATTAATCGTCGTCACAAAATTATTCTGTTCATCCTGGTGCCCATCATGCTCCTGCTCAGCGCTGCACTTTTTCATAAAGTCATCACTATGCGTATACAGCAGTTCAATCAGGATATTGCGCATATGCATGAGCAAACGGGAGAAAACTCAATCATCTCACGCTTAAGCATGCAAACCGTTGCATTTCGCACCAGCCTTGAAGCCCTGTGGGGAGAGTCTGCAGAGCAACGAGCGGCAGAAGCAAAAGTGATTGTTGCACAAGAACCTTCGCTTTATGGGGCATTACCCTACCTTACCGTTCATATGCACAATGAAGTGATGGAAACGTTCTCGATTAAGGGCATTGTGGGTCTGTTAGCGTTGGCAGGTTTATATCTTTGCTTATTACGCAGCGCATTCACGCCTTACCGCAATCCCGCACTCTTCGCAGTCACAGTATCTTTGATCACCTATGGCCTGAGCGACGTGATATTTTTCAGCACTGAGGGAACCCTCATCTATTGTCTGGCCGTCATCATCAGTGGCTTATTAGTTAAAACACCGTCTGTATTACAGGAAGCGAAGTAATGCAAACGCGTGACTGGCTGCTAAGCATCATTATTCCTTTATACAATAGTCAGGATTATATCGTTCCCTGTCTGACATCCTTGTTTACCCAAATTGACCCTGATATTCAGGTCATCATTATCGATGATGGGTCGACAGACCTTTCAGCCCAGCGTGTGAAAGAATTTCTCAAGACTTATCCTTCAGCTTGTGTTGAATTCATTCAGCAGGCTAACCAGGGGGTTGCCGCAACCCGCAATGTTGGCCTGTCAAAAGCTAAAGGAAAATTTATTACCTTTTTGGACGCTGATGATCTACTCAGTAAAAATTATCTATCAGTTATCCGACCGTTATTACTCTCCGATCAAGACGATCTGATTGATTTTAACTACGCACGCTTTGAAAACACGCCCCCTGAAGCATCAGAAAACGAATTGCCTCAACGTGTCGCTTACGATTTTTCCGTTCAGGGGCTGAATTGTCTGCGTCCGCTTTTTATCCGATCGATGTGGCATTTATGGAACCGCATATACAGAAACAGTCTGCTGGAAGGTGAGGCTTTTGAAGTCGGCAGACGTTACGAAGACGTTATCTTTACGCCATTTCAATATCTCAAAACACAGCGTATCGCTCATCTTGAAAATACGCTCTACTACTACCGCGATAATCAGCAGGGCATCACACGGAATGTCCGTATGAGTGACATTGAGGACATGCTATTCGCCATGAATAAAATGTGTGCAATGGCACAGTCTGACACTGAGCTGCGTCGACTGGCTGCAGGGATGATAGTGAACTGCTTTAATGAAGTGAAAAGCATGTCGAAAGCGGTTTTTGGTTATTATCATTACGATAAACAAACCAGGCTGGCCATTAAGTCAGCCGCACGCCTTTGTAGGGGCCATTGCAA
Source organism: Pantoea ananatis LMG 2665 (assembly GCF_000710035.2). Classification (GTDB taxonomy): domain Bacteria; phylum Pseudomonadota; class Gammaproteobacteria; order Enterobacterales; family Enterobacteriaceae; genus Pantoea; species Pantoea ananatis. The sequence continues at coordinate 63,503 of NZ_JMJJ01000008.1, forward strand.
AACAAAAAAGTTTTGGCAAATGCGCTATCCCGAAGTCGACACGCTTTTTTCGTGGTTGCGATTTAAGGCCCGCAAATCTGTTCCTGAAGCGAATCAGTGACGGCACCGAGTGCCGTTTTTTTCTTCAGGGCATATTCGGTCAAGGTCATACCCTGGGTACGTTCCTGAAGCCAGCTGAACAGCTGCTCTAAATCATCGTAAAGACGGTCAATGTCTGCGTCGTTTTTAAACGTCGGGCTGCCGTCAGGCATAAACTCCGATGAATGCAGCATAAATTCAACATAGTCGTTTCCCTGCGACAGCGTTTGCTCAACGACATGCTTCATTTGCGCCAGATTCCCGCCCACAGGCCGCAGCCAGTTTACCCGAGGTCCTCTCGACTTACCCCTGACGTTGTCCCAGACTTTTTTAAACTGGTTTTTCAACATGCCATGCCGGTACTGAATGCTCATCGGCAATTCCAGTAAGGTTGAGCTGCCAGGCTTGGAAATATCGTTGATGTCGACATAGTAGGCCTGGTCAGGAAAATGGCGGTAATCTGTACCGCCTTTCCCCTGGGGAGCACCGGGAGAACTACGCCAGTCCACGCGCGGCGTCACAGAGCAGTCGACCAGATAGCCATGATCGATCAATGCACGTGCATAAACTTCATTGAAGGCCCAGCGGCCTGCACGGTGACTACGCATTTTAGTTTCAAATGCCGTTTCAAGCAGGTCGGTCATATAGGCGACCTTATCGTGCAGTATCGACTCTGGATATTCGATCAAATAAGGCTGGTAACGCCAGTCATCCTCCGTAAGTGCATAGTCAGGAGGGCTGTACCAGGCATGTAAATGCATGCCTATTTCACCCTGATTACGCTCAAGAAGATCTCGTCCGAACTCGACATAAGCCGGATCGCAAGCCATTTCATAATTAGTAAGCCACGTCGGTTTGAACGCGTATTTCTCGCAAAGCGACTGAAAACGCGGTAGAAAGCGGACATTATGTGTGGTGACATTGCCGCTGCGGTTGCGCCAGAGGTTGTCACCTTCCGTATCGAGAGTGATTAAAAATGCCGGTTTATCCATGACTTATCCAATAATCGGTAGAGATTATCCTGACTATGTTACGCAGGGTAGTCATTCCGCGCAAAAATATAATTGCAATTGGTTTGGTTTTTATTCGTAGTCATCAATGGCCTGATAACCTAAGATAATTCCCGTAGTCAGCGGGGCCTTTATTTTGTAACGCCTTGAATAAAATAGCGTTGTGGTGTTTTCCCTATTGAAAAACTGCGTCAGATCCCCACTATTTTGCTCTGTTATGGCGAGTTTACTGCCGTGCGCTTTATGCTTTAGGCCATTCACAGTGCTGGCGGCGTCTTTGAGGTGATAATTTGTCCAAGCGTATTTTGATGATAATAGACGGGCTGCCTGGTGGCGGCGCTGAAAAAGTAGTACTGACCCTGGCACAGGGCCTGATTAACAGTGGACATCAGGTATCACTTTTTTCTTTGCGTAACGTCTGTGATTATTCCCTTCCGTCAGGGCTTGATTACCAGGTGATTGAAGACCGTTGTCGCAGTCCATGGCGTAAGCTTACCGAAACATCTCGTCGCGCCGCGCTCCTGGATAAAGCCGTCCGTTACAGTGAAACCCGCCAAGGCAAATTTGATCTTGTGCTGTCTCATCTGCATAAAACGGACCGAATAGTGTCTTCTTCGCGTGCTCTCGATCCGCTCAGGACCTGGTATTGCATTCATGGCATTTTTTCTGCCTCTTATCTCGCTCGCAAATCGGGTTTTTCATTATGGCTCAAGCGACAGAAAATACGTCATGTCTATCGCCATCGCCAGGTGATCGCGGTTTCCCAATATGCTCTTGATGACTTGATCAACCATATTGGCGTAAAAGCATCGCGAACGGATGTTATCTTTAACCCTTTTGATTTCAATGAAATCAAAAGGCTCTCACTGGAACCCTGCCCACTGGCAGGTGAGGATTTCCTTGTTCATGTTGGCCGTTTCCATGAAACTAAACGCCATGACCGCCTGTTGGAAGCTTATGCGCAAAGTGGCATTCAGGCTCCTTTAATCTTACTGGGACAGGGCAGTCCTGCTATGAAAGAAAAACTGTATCGTTTATCGGAACAGCTGGGCGTTTCAGATCGCGTGCGCTTTGAAGGCTTTCAGCGTAATCCCTATCCCTGGATACATCATGCACGGATGTTGATTTTGAGTTCTGACAGTGAAGGCTTTGGCAATGTTTTGATCGAAGCAATGAGCTGCGGAACACCTGTAGTGAGTACACGTTGCCCCGGCGGGCCCGCGAGTATTTTGACGGGTGACCTGAGTCGCGGGCTGTCTGAGATGAATGCAACCTCACTGGCGGAAAAGATGCGAGAGATTTACGATAACCCGCCTGATTTGCATCAACTTGACCTGAGTATCTACAGCCTCTCCGTTATCTGTCAGCGATACTTGCAGTTGGCAGATTTCCGAGCGTCCAAATGAATGCATGTTGACCGCTCATAGCATCAATCAGTCGTTCCCATGAACCGATAAGCAGATCAAGGGAACGGCACGTTTTAAGCGTTGTTCTTCCGGTAATTGACATCGTTTAGCCAGAAATTTTCGGAAAATAATTGAGCGTGTCAGTCACGTAGTAGCCACTCAAGAGATGTCCTTAAGCTGCAGCCACGCACTCATCACCTCTTGAGGAGTAACGTCGTTACATTCACCAGAAGGTGTCTGCAAAATCCTGTACTCACCAGACCATGGATGCCACCCAGGCGCATCCGTATCGCCAAAAAACACCACCTGCTTTTTATGCAAACCCGCCGCGATATGCATTTGGCCACCATCGCTACACAGAATTTGGTCACAACAACTAAAACCCGCCATTAGATCACGCACTGATGTGGTAGTGTAAGCCGCCACTCGTGAAGAATTGACCAGTTGCATGAGTTGCTCGGCTCTGGCGTCATCACCCCGATCATCCGGCCCCAGCGCTCCCTGCGGCGACCAAAAGATCAGCACACGGGCTTGCGCATCTTCTAACAGATGACGAATAAAAACAGCATACTTTTCTATATCCCAGCGGCGCTTTGGGCTGCGACTACTGATGTGTATACCGTATGTCTGACCCGATACCGTAAACAGTGAATGCACATGCGTTTTAGCCTGTTCATGCTCTCGTGGGGTTAAATAGACTCTGACGGGGGGAACGACAGGCAAATGAGCAGTGAGCGCTGAGAGATACGAGTAAGTGTGTTCGACTTGGTGGTTGCCAGAAAAATCGTCTCTGCCAAAGACTCTTGTCAGCCCGTTATCGGCTTCGCCAGCGCCAATGATGTGGGTTGCGCCCGCCATACGCGCGAGGCGAAGGCTGTATTTACAGGGAACCGGGTTCGCCAGTACCACCGCATCAAACTTCGTTTTACGTAAAGCCCAAAAGATCTTTAAACGGTGCCAGTAAACGCCAATTGCGGTCTCGTTCTTGCCACGGTGCTTGGCTTTCTTATAGACATGAAGCGCATCGACATGGGGGTTATGCAGTATCACATCCTGCGCCACTTTATTTACCAACAGCGTCAGTTTAGCTTCGGGAAAGGCCGTTTTGATGCCTTCCAGTAACTGTGTGGTACAATCCATATCACCAATGTTGTCGCGCCTGATGACGAGGATATTTTTCATATTGTACCTGGTTAAACGTACCTGACCGGACTGGAGCGTACACACGCCATAAAGTTGCGAAAAAATAAATTTCTGCTACCTATCAAGGTTTGACCCTAAATGCACAAAAAGTTCTATCGGCATTCGTAATAATGTCGGCGGAAATCCGTCTCTTTTCACTTGAAGTTATGCTGCTGTGTCACAAAATTCGCCTTTACTATCGATAATCACACCAATGTTTAACGCTGGTGTCATGTTTGAGACATTTATTCAGTCTTTACTGGCTCAGACGCTGACATCTCTGGAAATCATCCTTGTCGATGATGGATCGACTGACGGCTCGGGTGAGAGAGCGGATGACTACGCACGACGTCATCCTCATATCCGGGTCATTCACCAACCTAATGGTGGTGTATCACGTGCACGCAATGCCGGGCTGGCTGTTGCATCCGGTAAGTACGTAACCTTTCCAGACGCTGATGACACCATGAAGCCAGAGATGTATCAGACACTGGTCGATATGGCAGAGGCAGACGATCTCGATGTGGCGCAATGCAATGCCGAATGGTTTTTCCAGGCTAGCAATGAAACCCAGCCGTTGATACCGCCTGAACGACTCTCAAGCACATCCGTCCTTAGCGGCCCTGAGTGGCTTAACAAGGCGCTGAAGACTCATCGCTATAAACATGTTGTCTGGCTTGGTATTTACCGACGCGAACTGATTGAAAAACTGAAGCTAAATTTTGAACCCGGCCTGCACCATCAGGATATTCCCTGGACCACAGAGTTCATGCTGAATGTAAAACGCGCGCGCTATACCGATAAACAGCTGTATCGCTACTATCTGCACGATGCTTCAATCAGCAACCGCAAGCGGACCGGCCTGCGTAACGTTGAATATCAGCGTCACTATCTGAAAATTGCGCAAATGCTGGAGTCAATTAACAGCCGCTATCGCCATAAGGTAAAAATTTATCCGGCCTTTCACTATCAGATTACTTACGAAGCCCTGAGCGTCTGTCACAGTATCCGACGCGAACCGGACGAATCAGCACGACAGGCGATGATTGCCGATATCTTCGCGACCCAGACACACAAACGCATGCTGCGTAATGCGCGCGGGATAAAACAGTGGTATCACCTGCTGCTATGGCTGGGTCGAATTTATTACTGGCGCAGGAAATAAGCGGCGTCACTTGCTTTAACCTCAAAAGGGTTTGCCCTACAATCGGCTCACTGAATTCTGAGAGCATTTGAGTATGACAAGCCCGATTCCAGTCCAGTTTGCACCCAAAAAAATTCTGTTAATCAAACTACGCCATCACGGCGACATGCTGCTGACTACGCCTGTCATCAATGCTTTGCATCAGCATTATCCGCAGGCCAGCATTGATGTCCTGCTCTACAAAGAAACCCGGCCCATGCTGGAAGCACATCCTTCTGTCCGTCATCTGCACATCATCGATCGAAACTGGAAAAAGGAAGGTGGCTGGCAGACGTTTCGCCATGAAGTCGCACTGGTCTCAGCAGTGCGAGCCTGTCATTACGATTTGGTGATTAACCTTGCCGATCAGTGGCGCAGTGCCATTCTCACCGGACTGTCTGGTGCGCCGGTACGCATTGGATTCGCGTTTAAAAAGCGTGATAACGCCTTCTGGCGCGGGTGCCACAATCATTTGGTTACCACAGAAAATCATGAGCGCTTACATACGGTTGAACAGAATCTTTCCGCTCTGTCACCGCTGCAGATTTCAGCCGACGGTGCCAGAGCCTCGATGCACTTCAGCCCGGACGATGCGTTAAAAGTGCAGAATATGCTGCTTCAGCAGCAGGTGAAGCCCCCTTATATCGTGCTGCAGCCTACCTCCCGCTGGCAGTTCAAATGCTGGGAGGAAGACAAGGTTGCAGCCACTATCGACCAGCTGGCTCAAGCCGACCGAAAAGTCATCCTGACAGCAGGACCGGATGATAGTGAGCTGGCGATGGTTGAGCGGATTCTGGCGCAGTGCCAGTCTCCGCATGTTATCTCGCTGGCAGGCAAACTCTCTCTGCCACAACTGGCTGCACTGATTGCTTGCGCTCAGCTCTTTATCGGCGTTGACTCAGCCCCGATGCACATGGCCGCCGCGCTCGACACGCCCTGCATTGCGCTTTTCGGCCCGACAAAACTGCAGCACTGGCGCCCCTGGGGTGACAACAATCGGGTCATCTGGGCTGGTGACTATGGCCCCCTTCCTTCTCCGGATTCCATTGATACTCGTACCGAACAACGTTACTTGTCCGTTATCCCGGTTGAGGATGTCGTTACCGCAGCAAGGAGCTATCTAAATGAGTAAGTTACGCCTGGCGATTGTCCGGCAGAAATACCGCCCTGATGGCGGGGCCGAACGCTTTATTTCACGCGCGCTGGAAGCCCTGGGTAGCGAAAAACTGGATCTCAATATCATCACCCGAAGCTGGGAAGGAAAGCCCAACCCGGACTGGCACCTGCATATCTGCAATCCAGGGAAACTGGGACGGGTTTCACGTGAACGCGGTTTTGCCCACGCGGCGCGGGCCTGCTGGGAACGTGAAAAGTTCGATATTGTTCAAAGCCATGAGCGTATCGCTGGTTGTGACATCTTTCGGGCAGGCGATGGCGTTCATCGTGTCTGGCTTGAACAACGGGCACGTATTGTTTCGCCCCTGCAGCGTCTTAGCGCCAGCCTCAGCCCATATCATCGCTATGTTCTGCAGGCAGAAGCCGATATGTTTAACTCCCCCGCACTGAAAGCGGTGATATGTAATTCTGAGATGGTAAAAAAAGACATCCTGCGCTGCTTCGCACTGCAGGCTGACAAAATACATGTCATTCACAACGCCATTGATTCAACGCGCTTTCAACCTGCGACAGAGGCCGCCCGCCATGCGGTTCGGACACAGCTGAACCTGCCCGCTAACGCGACTGTTCTGATCTATGTGGGTTCGGGATTTGAACGTAAGGGCCTCAAAGCCGCCATTGAAGCGCTGGCCAAAAGTAACCGCTATCTGATCGTGGTCGGCCAGGACAAACAGGCAAAACGTTATCAGCAGTTAGCCAGTCAGCTTCACTGCAGTGAGCGGCTTCGTTTTGTCGGCGTACAGCAGGATGTGCAGCCCTATTACCATGCTGCTGATGGATTGCTTCTGCCCACCCTTTACGATCCTTTTCCCAACGTGGTGCTGGAAGCCATGGCCTGCGGGTTGCCGGTGATCACCAGCACCGGGTGTGGCGGCGCTGAATTTATTCGCGAAGGTCAGGAAGGGTTTGTTCGTGATGCGCTGGATGTAAAAGGACTCAATCAGGCCATTAATGCCCTTTCTGCTTTAACCGTTGACGGCAGAATGGGCGAAGCAGCAAGACGCAGGATTGAACCTTACACGCCGCAAAACCTGGCACATTCACTGAACAGGCTCTATCAGCAGGTCCTGAGTCGCCACGCATGATGTGGGATGAGTGATTATGCTGTTTCTGATAAGATGCTGTATTCTGACTTTAATCTGCTTTTTTGACGCCAACGTGTCATAACGGTAACTATGACGACCATTTACACCGCATTGCTTTATCTCATTCAGCCACTTATTTGGCTGCGCCTGTGGCTGCGCGGTCGTAAAGCTCCTGCCTACCGTAAACGTTGGGCAGAGCGTTATGGCTATTGCGCCGGAAAAGTGAAGCCTGAAGGCATCGTTTTACACTCGGTTTCCGTGGGCGAAACCCTGGCGGCAGTGCCGTTGGTGCGCGCGCTACGTCATCGCTATCCAACGCTACCTATCACCGTCACAACCATGACGCCAACCGGTTCTGAACGTGCGCTCTCTGCTTTTGGCAAAGATGTGCATCATGTTTATTTGCCTTACGATCTCCCCAACGCCATCAATCGCTTTCTTGATACGGTCAATCCACGCCTGGTGATCATTATGGAAACCGAGCTGTGGCCTAACATCATTCGTATCCTGCACCAGCGCCATATTCCCCTGGTGATTGCTAATGCCCGACTTTCCGAACGATCGGCTAAAGGCTATCGCAAGCTTGGCAAGTTCATGCGTAATCTTTTACAAAGTATCACGCTGATCGCCGCACAAAACGCCGAGGACGGTGAGCGGTTTGTGCAACTCGGCCTGAAGCGCTCGCATCTGTCGGTTACCGGCAGCCTGAAGTTTGATATTTCTGTTACGCCCGAGCTGGCCGCAAGAGCAGTAACGCTACGCCGGCAATGGGCACCCCGTCGCCCTGTCTGGATTGCCACCAGCACTCATGAGGGTGAGGAAGCTATCCTGTTGGATACGCACCGTCGCTTATTACAAACCTTTCCGGATTTGCTGCTGATTCTGGTGCCGCGTCACCCGGAGCGTTTTAACGATGCCCGAGAGCTGACGCAGAAGCGCAACTTCAGTTTTACCCTGCGCAGCAGCGGTGAAATCCCATCCGGCTCAACGCAGGTTGTGATTGGCGACTCGATGGGTGAACTGATGTTGCTGTATGGCATTGCCGATCTGGCCTTTGTTGGCGGCAGCCTGGTTGAGCGCGGTGGTCATAACCCGCTCGAACCCGCCGCTCATGCTATTCCTGTGCTTATGGGCCCCCATACCTGGAACTTCAAAGATATTTGTAGCAAGCTGCAACAGGCACAGGGGCTGATTACCGTTACTGATGTCGCATCGCTGGTAAAAGAGGTGACGAACCTGCTGCAGGACGATGATTATCGTCGCTACTACGGACGCCATGCCGTAGAAGTGCTGCATCAAAACCAGGGCGCCCTTCAGCGTTTGCTGCAGTTACTTGAACCACACCTGCCGCCACGAGCCCATTAATGACATCCACTCGCCAACGCCTTTCAGTCGTGATGATTGCCAAAAATGAAGCAGAGCTGCTGCCTGACTGTCTTGCATCAGTGAGCTGGGCCGATGAGATTATCGTGCTGGATTCTGGCAGCACGGACGACACGATGGCGCTGGCCCGGGCAGCAGGCGCGCAGGTTTTTCAGGCGAGGGAATGGCAGGGCTACGGCAAACAGCGCCAGCGGGCGCAGAGTTTTGCCAGTTGCGACATGATTTTGATGATCGACGCCGATGAGCGAGTCACGCCAGAGTTACGTCAGGCCATTGAACGGGTGCTTGAGGCGCCGCCAGGCGACACCGTTTACAGCTTCAGCCGCAGTAATCTTTTTTTGGGGCGATTCATGCGCCACAGCGGCTGGTACCCTGATCGGGTGATGCGTCTTTACCCACGTACGTTAAGCTATAACGATAACAGCGTGCACGAGTCACTCAACACCGAAGGCGCCTCCGTGCAGGCCCTCAAAGGCGATTTACAACACCTGACCTGTCGTAACCTGATGGCTTTCCAGCGTAAGCAGCTGGCCTATGCAGAGGCCTGGGCACAGGAACGATTTCAGCGCGGAAAAACCTGCAGCCTGTTTTCGGTCTTCAGTCATGCGCTCGGCGCCTTCGCGAAAACGCTGCTGCTGCGTGCCGGCTTTCTTGATGGTAAACAGGGTTGGCTGCTGGCGGTCGTCAATGCCCAGTACACCTTCAACAAATATGCAGCGCTATGGGCGCTGACTCATGCTTCGGCGAAAGGGCGCACATGACCACGAAAGCTATTTATCCAGGCACCTTCGATCCCATCACATTAGGCCACATCGATATTGTGACGCGTGCTGCGCAGATGTTTGACCGGCTGGTCGTAGCCATTGCCGCCAGCCCGAGCAAAAAGCCCTTATTCACGCTTGATGAAAGAGTTGCGCTGGCGCGTCAGGCGACCGCGCATCTGGCGAACGTTGAGGTGACAGGTTTCAGCGATCTGATGGCGAACTTTGCCCGCACTCAGCAGGCAAACATTCTGGTGCGCGGATTGCGTGCCGTGTCAGATTTTGAATATGAGACACAGCTGGCGCGTATGAACCGGCATTTGCTGCCGACGCTGGAAAGCGTGTTTTTGATGCCATCGGAAAACTTTTCTTTTATCTCTTCTACCCTGGTGAAAGAAGTGGCGCGGCACGGCGGCGACGTCTCGGCCTTCCTGCCCGCGCCTGTCCACCAGGCTCTGCTGGCAAAACTGCCTTAGTGTTGACAGTTGGGGCACCAGTAAGTGCTGCGTTGCCCATGCTTGCCACTGACAATCGGTGTGCCACATGCTCTGCAGGGCTCTCCCGCGCGACCATAAACCTGTAGCTCTTGTGCAAAATAGCCCGGTTTGCCATCACTTTGTAAAAAGTCGCGTAATGTTGTTCCGCCCTGCTCGATTGAGCGCAGCAGTACCGCTTTGATGGTATTCGCTAATATCGCCGCATCTTCATGGGAAAGGCTCATTGCGGGTCGATCAGGAATGATCCCTGCCGTAAACAGTGACTCACTCGCATAGATGTTACCCACGCCAACGACAATTTTATTGTCCATTAGCCACTGCTTAATCACCGTTCGCTTTCCGCGGGATTTTTCAAACAGATAGTCACCACTGAACGCTTCACTCAGCGGCTCTGGGCCGAGGTGTGCCAGTACGCTACTGCCGGCCAGGTCGCTGCTCCACAGCCAGGCGCCAAAACGCCGGGGATCGGTATAGCGCAGGACTTTACCGTTGCTCATGACCAGGTCGACATGATCGTGTTTGGCTGCGGGCAACTCTTCTGAAAGGACACGTAAACTGCCTGACATACCCAGGTGGATAATAATCCAGCCGTGCGGCAATTCGAGTAAAAGGTATTTGGCACGACGTTGAACGCTCAGCACAGGCTGATCGCTTAACGCCAGGATTTCTTGTGACACTGGCCAACGCAAACGCGCATTGCGCACGACTGCGTGAAGAATTGTCTGACCAACCAGATGTGGCTCAATGCCGCGTCGGCTGGTTTCTACCTCTGGCAACTCAGGCATAACCTCTCCCCTGCGCATTACACAAACAAAAAACCCGGCCTGAGCCGGGTTTTTTGCAGAAAACCAAAATTACTTAATTTTGGCTTCTTTGTAGATCACATGCTGACGTACAACCGGATCGAACTTTTTCAGTTCAAGTTTCTCTGGTTTAGTACGTTTGTTCTTCGTGGTGGTATAGAAGTGACCTGTACCAGCAGAGGAAACCAGCTTGATCTTCTCACGAATACCTTTAGCCATGATTCAGTTCCTTAGTACTCTTAGTACTTCTCACCACGGGCACGCATGTCGGCTAACACCGTATCAATGCCCTTTTTATCAATAATACGCATACCTTTTACAGATACACGCAGAGTAACGAAGCGCTTCTCGCTCTCAACCCAAAAACGGTGTGAGTGCAGGTTCGGAAGGAAACGGCGTTTCGTCGCGTTCATTGCGTGGGAACGGTTGTTACCGGTCACCGGACGCTTTCCAGTTACCTGGCAGACTCGTGACATGTCTATTCTCCAAAAATCAAATCAGCTCGAGCTTTAAAAATTAGGTTTTGGCCGCCTCGTCAGGCTTACAGCCCGCCAGGCGAGTTCCATGGAACCCGCTAAGCTGGCCTAACCGCCAAACCCGAGATTCTCAAAGGTGGCGTAGTATACGCCGCTCGGCCCAAGTGCTCAAGTCCCGAACAGATAAAGATCCCGAATGATCGTGTAAAAATCCGCCACCTGGACCAGATTTTCAGGCTCAGAGCCATCCCCGCTCGGTAAATGAGACCGATTCACCCCGTCCAATCACTAAATGATCGAGCACGCGAATATTGACCAGCCGACAAGCTTCGCAGATTTTAACGGTAATGTCGCGGTCAGCCTGACTCGGTTCGGCTCTTCCTGACGGATGATTGTGTGCGATGATTAACGCTGCGGCATTAATTTTAAGCGCCTCGCGCACAATTTCGCGCGGATGCACTTCCACACTGTTAATCGAGCCTGAGAACATTTGCCGGGCGGTTATCACCCTGTGTTGATTATCCAGAAACATCACGATGAAAATCTCACGTTCCTGCTCTGCTAACAGCGTTTGCAGATACTGGCGTGTCGCAAGCGGGCTGTCGAGGGTATTTTCACGGGCCAACTGGCTGGCGAAAAACCGTTTAGCCAGCTCAGCAACGGCACGTAGCTGAATTAGCTTAATTTCCCCCGCCCCTTTGATTCCTTTGAAATCCTCCGCACTGGCGTTCACGATGTTGTAAAGCGACCCCAGCTCTTGCAACATCTGCTGCGCCAGCTTCATCACCGGTACGCCTCTTGAACCCGTACGTAAAAAGATGGCCAGCAGTTCTGCATCGCTTAATGCATCTGCGCCCAGTCGCTTGAGTTTTTCCCGTGGTAGAAAATGATTCATTGCTGCTCTCCCTGTCGCCCCCTGTATCATCCTCTGGCAGTTAACACGCGACCAGTGAGCAAATGTGATTCTTCGGCACTTCTCGCAAACGCAGCCTTTGAACAGGTGACGGCAAGGTTTTGTGATAAAATTCGCCCATTCCGCCGTGGCTGTACGGCAACTGAAAACGAGGTCAACTGCATGATGGGATTAGCCGGTAAAAAAGTGCTTTTAGGCGTAAGCGGTGGCATCGCAGCCTATAAAACCCCCGAGCTGGTGCGCCGTCTGCGCGATCGCGGTGCCGATGTGCGCGTGATGATGACCCATGCAGCAAAAGCGTTTATTACGCCCCTCAGCCTCCAGGCCGTATCGGGCTACCCGGTAATGGACGATCTGCTCGACCCGGCAGCAGAGGCCGCCATGGGCCATATTGAGCTGGCCAAATGGGCCGATCTGATTCTGCTGGCACCCGCATCCGCGGATTTAATCGCGCGCGTCACAGCCGGTATGGCGAACGATTTAGTGACAACCGCCGTGTTGGCTACCGCGTCGCCTGTCGCGATTGTGCCGGCGATGAATCAACAGATGTACCGCGCCGCCATCACGCAAACGAACCTGACGACGCTCCAGGCGCGCGGCGTATTCATCTGGGGGCCTGACAGCGGCAGCCAGGCATGCGGCGATGTCGGGCCGGGCCGCATGCTCGACCCACTGGCTATCGTTGACCATGCGGTTCAGTGGGCCAGCCCCGTCAACGATCTGCAACATCTCAACATTATGATTACCGCCGGCCCGACTCGTGAAGCCCTCGATCCCGTGCGCTATATCAGCAACCACAGCTCAGGAAAAATGGGTTTTGCCATTGCGGCCGCGGCCGCCAGACGCGGTGCCAGCGTCACACTGATTAGTGGCCCGGTTAGCTTAGCAACGCCCGTGGGCGTTAAGCGGGTGGATGTAACGTCGGCACGGGAGATGCAGTCTGCGGTGATGGATGAGATAAATAAACAACATATTTTCATTGCAAGCGCAGCCGTGGCAGACTACCGGGCAGCCGACATTGCGGATGAGAAAATCAAGAAACAGGATGACGATGATAATGTCACCCTGCAGCTCATTAAAAATCCCGATATCGTCGCGGGCGTTGCCGCATTAACGCAGGGCCGGCCTTTTGTGGTTGGATTTGCGGCTGAAACCCAGAATGTGGAAGAATACGCCCGAAAAAAACGCGCGCGTAAAAAGCTGGACCTGATCTGTGCTAACGACGTGTCGAAAGCTGGACAAGGGTTCAATAGCGACACCAATGCTCTTCACCTTTTTTGGCAGGAAGGAGAAAAGACCTTACCGCTCAGCGATAAGTCACTCCTTGGTCAACTTTTAATAGACGAGATTGTCAGCCGTTATGATGAAAAAAATAGACGTTAAAATTCTGGATGCGCGCGTCGGCAAAGATTTTCCATTGCCGACCTATGCGACACCGGGTTCCGCTGGGTTAGATCTTCGTGCCTGTATTGATGACGTGATGGAAATCGCCCCCGGGACTACAACATTAATCCCTACTGGCCTGGCTATCCATATTGCCGATCCGAGCCTTGCTGCTGTCATCCTCCCACGCTCAGGACTGGGCCATAAACATGGCATCGTACTGGGTAACCTGGTGGGGCTTATTGATGCCGATTATCAGGGTCAACTGATGGTATCGGTATGGAATCGGGGTCAGGAAAGCTTTACGCTACAGCCGGGCGACCGCATGGCCCAGCTGGTTTTTGTTCCTGTCGTTCAGGCCGAATTCAATCTGGTAGAAGAGTTTGATGCCAGCTTGCGCGGTGAAGGCGGCTTCGGTCACTCAGGTCGTCAGTAACCAGCACTACCTATTTTCACTTACGCTCATCATTTTATTTCTCATCGCCATAGGTGTTTATCTTGTGGCTGATGCGTAGGTGTTGCCTGTTTATGGTGAAATTCAGGGGTTTTTAAGGGCATGGCAGAAAAAAAAGTCGTAAAGCGGAATCGTCGCGAAGAGATTTTGCAGGCGCTGGCGCAGATGCTTGAGTCCAGCGATGGCAGCCAACGAATCACTACCGCGAAGCTCGCGGCCAACGTCGGTGTTTCGGAAGCGGCGCTGTATCGTCATTTTCCCAGCAAAACACGGATGTTTGACAGCCTGATCGAATTTATTGAAGACAGTCTGATTACCCGCATCAATCTCATTCTTAAAGATGAAAAAGAAACAATGGCGCGCCTGCGTCTTATTGTGCAGCTGATTCTGGGGTTTGGTGAGCGTAATCCGGGGTTGACACGTATTTTAACGGGTCACGCGCTGATGTTTGAACAGGATCGTTTACAAGGGCGCATTAACCAGCTGTTTGAGCGCATTGAAGTCCAGCTACGTCAGGTGATGCGTGAGCGGAAAATGCGAGAGGGTGAAGGCTTTCAAACCGATGAAGCATTATTAGCCAGTCAGCTACTGGCTCTGTGTGAAGGATTACTGTCGCGTTACGTTCGCTCGGAGTTCCGCTTTAGTCCCACCGCTGACTTTGACACCCGCTGGCCGCTGATTGCGGCACAGCTGGTGTAACAGGCAGGCGGGCAGCGCCCGCCTGTAATCAGACGCCGTACGCTTTTTGATACGCACGCACCTGCGCTAAATGATCGGCCATATGCGTTTTTTCAGCCAGATAGTCGATCAGGTCGTTGAGCGTGATAATGGCGGTAACCTTGCAGGAATAGTCACGTTCCACTTCCTGAATAGCGGAAAGCTCTCCCCGGCCACGCTCCTGACGATCCAGTGAAATCATGACGCCAGCCAGACTCGCATCATGAGCATTAATGATATCCATCGACTCGCGGATTGCCGTGCCTGCCGTGATAACGTCATCGACCAACATAACTTTACCCTGTAGCGGGCTTCCCACCAGCAGACCGCCCTCACCGTGATCTTTCGCCTCTTTACGGTTAAAGCAGTAAGGCACATCCCGGTCATGATGATCGGCTAAGGCAACCGCTGTCGTGGTCGCAATAGGAATCCCTTTATAAGCGGGCCCGAACAGCAAATCGAAATCCACGCCGCTGTCCACTAACGCCTGCGCATAGAAACGCCCCAGCAGCGCTAAGTCTCGCCCGCTGTTAAACAGACCGGCATTAAAGAAATAGGGACTTTTACGACCAGATTTTAACGTAAACTCACCAAATTTAAGCACCTGCTTATTCAGTGCGAATTCAATAAACTGCCGCTGCCAGGCTTTCATGTCTTACTCCTCAGATAAAAAAAGGCGACTCTGCGGTCGCCTGTTACTTTATTTTTCCAACGCCGCTTTTTGCGCCTGAATTAACTCTTCGATGCCGCCGCGGGCCAGCGCCAGCAGTGCCAGCAACTCTTCATGGCTGAAAGGTTCGCCTTCCGCCGTGCCCTGCACCTCGATCATACGGCCGTCTTCCATCATCACGACGTTCATATCGGTTTCAGCTGCGGAGTCTTCAACATATTCAAGGTCACACAGGGCTTCACCGTTAACAATGCCCACAGATACCGCCGCGACCATCCCTTTCATCGGGTTCGCTTTGAGCTTACCGCTGGCAACCAGTTTGTTTAGTGCATCCGCCAGTGCCACGCAGGCGCCGGTGATAGATGCGGTACGGGTGCCACCATCAGCCTGGATGACGTCGCAATCAAGCGTAATGGTATATTCACCCAGCACTTTAAGATCGACGGCTGCGCGGAGTGAACGGGCGATCAGACGCTGAATTTCCAGCGTGCGGCCGCCCTGTTTGCCTTTCGCGGCTTCACGTGCCATGCGGCTATGCGTTGAACGCGGCAACATGCCATATTCGGCAGTGACCCAGCCCTGTCCCTGTCCTTTGAGGAAGCGCGGAACACCTTCATCCACCGTGGCAGTGCAGAGCACTTTGGTTTCACCGAATTCCACCAGAACGGAACCTTCTGCGTGTTTAGTGTAATTGCGGGTCAATGTGACTGGACGCACCTGATGTGCGCTACGGCCTGCTGGACGCATGGTTATCTCCGGCTTGCAAATGATTGGCTGCGTATTATACGGACTTCCTGGCCCGCTGTCTCTTGCAGTGGGCTGTAAGGCTCAGGATGAAATTCATGTGGGAGTATGGCTAAATGCCCTACCTTTTGCCGCATTTTACGAACAGATTAAACTATGGCCGCTATTTTACATTTCCTGCTGGCGCTGGTGGTGATTTTCGCCCTTGCGCTGTTGGTCAGTCATGACCGTAAACACATTCGTCCGCGCTATATCATTCAGCTCATTATCGTTGAAGCCGCGCTGGGCTGGTTTTTCCTTCATTCTGCCAGTGGACTGGCGTTCGTGGGAGCGGTGGGCAGCTTCTTTGAAACATTACTGGGTTTTGCTGCACAAGGCACAGAGTTTGTTTTTGGCGGCATGAGTCAGCAGGGCCTGGCCTTTATCTTTCTTGGCGTACTTTGCCCGATTGTTTTTATTTCCGCTCTGATTGGTATTTTGCAGCACTGGCGCATTCTGCCGTTGCTAATCCGCCTGGTGGGAACTGTCCTGTCTAAAATCAACGGCATGGGAAAGCTGGAATCTTTTAATGCGGTCAGTACGCTGGTACTGGGTCAGTCTGAAAACTTCATCGCATATAAAGGTATTCTGGCGGATATCCCGCCGAAGCGCCTTTACACCATGGCGGCAACCGCTATGTCTACCGTCTCGCTTTCCATTGTCGGTGCATACATGTCGATGATTGAGGCTCGCTATGTCGTGGCGGCGCTACTGCTCAATATGTTCAGCACCTTTATCATTCTGTCGATTATCAATCCCGGTAAGGAAAGCGAGGAACAGCCTGTAGCCCTGGATAAGTTGCATGAGGAGCAGAGTTTCTTCGAAATGCTGGGAGAGTACATCCTGGCGGGCTTTAAAGTGGCGATGATCATTCTGGCAATGCTGATCGGTTTTATTGCGCTGATCGCGGCCGTCAATGCGCTGTTCGCAGCGCTATTCGGCTACAGTTTCCAGCAGCTCCTGGGCTATGTTTTTTACCCTTTTGCCTGGTTAATCGGCATCCCCGCCGTAGACGCCCTTCAGGCTGGGAGCATTATGGCCACTAAACTGGTGGCCAATGAATTCGTCGCCATGATCGAACTGAAGAAAGTGGCGGCAGGCATGACGCCGCGTGGATTAGGCATCCTGTCGGTATTCCTGGTCTCGTTTGCTAACTTTGCGTCGATTGGTATTGTGGCAGGCGCGATTAAGGGGCTGAACGAACAACAGGGGAACGTCGTCTCCCGATTTGGCTGGAAACTGGTTTATGGTTCGACCCTGGTAAGCCTGCTTTCGGCTGCGTTCGCCGGACTGTTTATCTGATCATCTTACGGCGGCCTGGGCCGCCGTTAATGGCATCAGAAACTCACGCAGGAAGGCGAATCGACACGCATGACCGATTCCTGACCAAACTGTTTTTTATACTGCTCACGTAGTGCTTCGACACGGCTGTTGTTATCGCTGTCAAAGTTATAGATGAGCACCAGCGCTTTGCTTTTCTCACGCGCCAGCTGACCGTTT
This sequence comes from Pantoea ananatis LMG 2665, assembly GCF_000710035.2. Taxonomy (GTDB): domain Bacteria; phylum Pseudomonadota; class Gammaproteobacteria; order Enterobacterales; family Enterobacteriaceae; genus Pantoea; species Pantoea ananatis. The sequence goes on from NZ_JMJJ01000008.1 coordinate 80,963, forward strand.
TCACCCAACCACTGCCCTTGCGCATCATAAACCGAGAGCCCGGCTTTAAAGCGAGGCGTCACTTGTTTATCGATAAAATTCATCCAGTCCAGCGAACTCACGCTACCGCCTTGTGGCTTACTGAGACCAAACCACAATGTGGTTTGCATCATCACCTCACCGCCAGCACATATGGGAACAGGTCGGGTTGATGGCACAGGTGGCGGTGATGGCGAATGACAGCCAGCCAGCAGTAAGGTCAGCATTACAGGAAAGCGTAATACGTGAGACATAAACGGGGTCCTCAACGAGTAAGCCAGTAAACAGCATAAGTGCCTGTTGCTGAAAGCGGAAATAATTTGTTCTCTCATCCTGCTGCTGCTTACACCTGTTATGGTTAGCTTTGCCTCGTTATACTGACTTTAATCTTTCTGAAAATGAGTAACGCTTATGATCCGCAGTATGACCGCCTACGCCCGCCGTGAAGTTAAAGGCGAATGGGGCAGCGCCGCCTGGGAGCTGCGTTCCGTTAACCAACGTTATCTTGAAACCTATATTCGTCTGCCAGAGCAGTTCCGCGGACTGGAGCCGATGATTCGGGAACGCATTCGCCAGCGTCTGACGCGCGGTAAAATCGAATGTAATCTGCGCTTTGATGCCGATCCCGGCGCACAAGGCGAGCTGATGCTGAACGAGTCGCTGGCTAAACAGCTGGTTCAGGCCGCTAACTGGGTGAAGATGCAGAGCGACGAAGGCCAGATCAATCCACTGGATATTTTGCGCTGGCCTGGCGTGATGTCTGCGCCAGAACAGGATCTGGACGCGATAAATACACAGCTGATTCAGGCGCTGGATGGCGCACTGGATGATTTCATTGCTGCACGTGAGAGCGAAGGCAGCGCATTGAAATCCCTGATCGAGCAGCGTCTGGAAGCGGTAACGCATGAAGTCAGTAAAGTGCGAGCTCAACTGCCTGATGTCATTAAGTGGCAGCGTGAAAGGCTGATCGCCAAACTGGAGGACGCCGAAGTGCAGTTGGAAAACAACCGCCTGGAGCAGGAACTGGTGATGATGGCGCAACGTGTGGATGTAGCAGAAGAGCTGGATCGCCTGGATGCGCACGTTAAAGAGACGTACAACATTTTGAAGAAAAAAGAAGCCGTCGGACGTCGGCTCGACTTCATGATGCAGGAGTTCAACCGCGAGTCGAACACTCTGGCCTCGAAATCGATTAATGCAGAGATCACCAATTCAGCCATTGAGCTGAAAGTGCTGATTGAACAGATGCGCGAGCAGATCCAGAATATTGAATAATTTTCTCTTGTTTTCCAAAGCTTTTCAATATTTATCAACGCCCTGATTTATCAGGGCTTTTTATTTCCAACCTGTTTTGTACGTTTCAATTTGTTTCATCCAAGCGGTGAGCACGTCAAAGTATTGAGACCAGGCTATGACAGTAATTTGAGAAAAAGATGAGATTCTCAGCACTTCCCTTTCCCGTATATGAAGTTTATTATTACACTAATCAGCTATAGGTTAAGAGTCAGAAATGAATATCTTGTAATGACAAGGAACTGAGTTTACAGACATGACGATATTTAAAGATTTGGATCTACCTTCACAAGTAAGAGTTTGGTCTGAAAATTAATATCATAAGGAAGTTATTATGTCAGCTATGGTGTTCCCAGTCACACTTTATCAGACTAAGCATCAGTTCAATGACCACAGCTCTGATGATATGCAATGTGGCGATCTTACTGAAAAACAGCTTAGAAGCGACTTAGGTCTTGATGATGTTTCTGATGTCGTTGATCCGTGGACTGGAGAGGAAGTCTCAATATTTAGTTCCTTCCGTAAATCCCAACCAAAATCAAAAACGGTAATTGCTCAAATCCTTTTCGATGAGTTTCTTCGAGTGTCATTGCCTACATATTACTTAGGGCAACATAATTTATTTAATAATCTTGTAAAGCATTTTTATCATGGCAATGGAAAAAGCTATTCCAGCCCTTTTCTTGATAGTGCATATAAAAGTTTGATAATAAACGAACAATCCTCTCCGTTATCTTCGCTAAAAATAATCCAGTCTATGCTCGATAAGGTTGCCATTGATGTAAAAAATGGCTTATCTGATGCCGACAAAGATTCAATAACTAAAGCAATAGGAAATTCAATACTTCCTAAGTTCAACAGATGGGCAGATAGCTTCAATGGGTTAGGAATGTCTATACATGACATATATGCCACAAAGATTCAACTCACTAAACTTGATATCACTGAGAGTGGTTATGTAGCGAAAGTAACTTTTACAGGACAAGACCATTTTGGTCTCGACAAAACTGACATTATGAATATGAAGTTTCACTATATTAGGGCATTTCGCATCTGGTTTGTGCTCCAACGATGGGAAAAATTTTCATTTAAACCTTTTTTTACAAATATGAAAGCCGAGTTTGAAATTAGTAGTCGGAGGAATGGATGAAAGCCAGAAAAATTATAATATTTATATTATCAGCTATTATTCTTGTGTTTTTTTATTTGAATTTTTTTAATTCTACTAAAGTCCTTGCCGTTCACGGAGCTGGCTCTAATAAAGAGTTTTTAGTTAAAAACATGCCTTTCAGTGATAGTAGTAAAATTGAGTGGTGGGATAATAATGGAACTAAAACTCTCTCATCCGCTGAAACTTACTTTGTTTCAATCTGGAAGTTTGACGGAAAATATCAAAAGCTTGCTCCTAAAAATTCAGGTATTTTTCCAGATCATGATACTGATTATTTACTATGTTTTGATGACATGAATACAGAAGAAAATTGTATTGAAAAGTCTAACTGGATCATGGACATAACTAAGACAAAGGATGGCTATACCTATTACCGAATAGGAACCGAATCTTACTATCGGAAACCTTCTGGTGAACTCATGCAAGGTGAAAGATCAAAGACAACCATTCAATGACATATGTAATCGTAACCTGGCAAGCTGAACAGCTTGCCACTGTTATAAATGGGGAGTTGATTGGGGAGTAAAATGATAAACCCGTCACATATAAAATCATTAAGGTTATGATAAATAGCATTTATTTTATTTTAATCAACATTCAGATTCAAAATATCGAGTAATAGATAATTTCGCTTTATAGCGTTTACTACGTCACTTCATCATTATCAAGTCCTTGTAATAGCGGACTTTTCACATTGCTGCTCAGCAAATTTAGGCGCGTAAAAAAGGCTCAACAACCTGCTGTAAGCGCACTGGGCGCCCGTTTTACTGATGCTTTCTGGTCAGACAGATAAAATCTGTAACCCTTTAGTGTTAACTTATCATTTTCGGTGCTCCCTTTTTTAACGGAACATGGAATTGATTTTTATCGTCAGTATTATGCAGCCCTCTCGGCAAGGCCTCCTTATTTCTTAAGTAAACCGTCCTCACCGAAGAACCTTCGCCAACCGAATAGTGAGATGTGATAAGCAGGCCGGAAACTAAAACGCGAAGAAGCCCAGACGCACAACAATCCAAGTACGGATAATGAACATGTTTTCATCTGGGTGATACATGACCTGTATGCCGCATTTCAGCCTACCTGCACCCCAATTTTCATACGCATTATTGAAACGGGTTGTTTTGTGATTGACCGCCCAGTATTCAGGCGAATTTGTTAAAAAAGAGAAAATCTTACTAAGAAAAAAAATGCCCATAAGGTGTTGAACTATAATCCACTAAGCTTCTTCCAGAAATCGGCATTAATAAGAGTCTGTAAGTGCTAATCACTCACACTATCGTATAAAATAATTTTTAAAAAATAAAAAAGCACGATCGACTAAAGTTTTATTATTTGGTGCCGTTCTTTGTTTATGAAAATCAACACAGAGTGTCAAGCCATGAAAAAACTAACTTATGTATTTGTCTTAATGGCATTATCATCCTCGTCATTTGCAACTGGCGGCCAAATCACTTTTCGTGGTGCTATTGTGGAGACCGGATGTGATACCCTGATTGTTCATTCTCAGATTAAGCAAAGCTGCACAAGAGGGGGTAAAACCGAAGCTGCCACCCTAGGGTTGAATGACAGCCAGCAATCTTTGCCATTCAAGCTGGGCACGATGCAGTTAAAAAAAGTCGGTAATTACCGCATGATGACTGTGAATTACTACTAGCGCTCCTTTTTTGTACAGCATGTTCTTTCAGGCTATGATGTGACGTACGGGGACAGACGTGTATAGCCTGTGAAGACGCATGTCCTTACTCTCTCCTCTTATGATCTGCCGAAATCACTTATCGCACGGATCATGTCGCTTTTCATCACATCCCGGCGCATACTCGTCCTTAGCCAATTTTTAGAATTTTGCCACTCTGAATGTAAGTTTTTCGAAAAGATTTTAGCTTGTGAGTACAGAACTGTCTTAATTTCCCTACGCTTCCCTTAACGTTCTGGCTTTACAAGAGTATACTTAAGACGTTGTTTTTAAATCATTAAAAAATAAAACACCACCCTGTTTTGTTCGTTCAGTAGGCCATTCCATCGATCGTCTTAATCCACAGGATGACGAAAGCTCACTGTGACAGAGGGCACTTTTTGATAAAGTGCTGGTCGTAGTTAGTACAGCCGTACCGCTTGGGAACTTAAGGAATGGGTCTTTTTGCGTTACATCCATCAATCCTTTAAGGTCAATGATGAAAAACACCAGGCAGTTCAGCAGCACACTTTTACACCCGCGTTATTGGTTTACATGGTTCGGTCTAGGCATTCTCTGGCTTCTGGTTCAACTCCCTTATCCTGTTCTGATGAGATTGGGTGCAGGTGCCGGTAAACTTTCCCGTCATTTCCTTCAGCGCCGAGAGCGTATAACCCGTCGTAATATTGAACTCTGCTTTCCTTTTATCAGTGACGAAGAAAAAGAAAGCATGATCGCGGGTAATTTTGCCTCTCTCGGTATGGCACTGGTTGAAACGGGTATTGCCTGGTTCTGGCCTGATCATGCGGTTAAACGTTTATTCAACGTCTCTGGCCTTGCAAACCTCTATTCAGCTCAAAATGAAGGCCGTGGCGTGATGTTAATCGGCATCCATTTTATGTCCTTAGAGCTGGGTGGCCGCATCAGCGGGTTGTGTCAGCCGATGATGGCTATGTACCGTCCGCATAACAACCGCGCGATGGAATACGTACAAACCAAAGGCCGGATGCGTTCCAACAAGGCGATGATTGACCGTCGCGATCTGCGCGGCATGGTGCAGGCACTTAAGCAGGGCGAATCTGTCTGGTTTGCGCCGGACCAGGATTACGGCCCTAAAGGCAGTACATTTGCGCCTCTGTTTGCCGTTGAGAAAGCAGCGACAACGAACGGTACCTATGTTTTATCCCGCCTGGCCAAGCCGGCTATGGTGCCAATCATGCTGATTCGTAATCCCGGCAACGATGGCTATAAACTTATTATTGAACCGATTCTGGAAAACTATCCTCACAAAGATGAATCAGCCGCTGCTGCTTACATGAATAAAGTGATCGAAAGCCAGATTATGCGCGCGCCGGAGCAGTACCTCTGGCTACATCGCCGGTTTAAAACGCGCCCACCGGGTGAAGCGTCTCTTTATGTATAAAGACAAAGCAGGCTCTGGCCTGCTTTACTTTTTCAGGCGGGATTTGTTTTACCGTTACGGCAAACAAGACAGGTTCAGCCTGAAAGCAGAAACCCTATCCAGCCCCGCCTTTCCCTGCTTTCTTTAATAACTGCCTAAGGCGAATTTGCCAGTACAGCGGTTGAGTCATTCTTACGCTCCGGTTTTTTATGTTCAGAATGTTTAAGTATTTACCCCTCACGCGCGTAACAAACGTGTTTATGCTTTGCTGCTGCTTAAGCATTTTAAAGCGGAAAAATCCTGGCTCACGCTTTCACAGCGTGCCTATGTACAGTGTTTAAAAGCCTTTTTTATTCCACACTCTTTTATGCTGGATAGTCACACCGAATTCTGGCACAAATAAATATGTAGATTTTATCTGTCAGTCAAAAAACATCATGCAGTTACTCAATATTAACGCCTATCTCAAATCGCATATCAGATTTTCCTTATGATGTTATTTCTAATAAAAAGCGCTATAAATCACCTACACACAGCAATACTTATATAACGAAATAACAAAGGCGTTCAGTAATGTTCATTATGGCATCATGAATGTTATAATTATGAATGACGTCTGGATAATTAAAACAACAACAGGGATTCAGCATCACCAGGGGAAATATGCGCGCTATAGATCCGTTCGCGACAGCATCAGCTTGACCGTTAATATAACCTGTATAAACAGACCAAACGCTAAGCCAGGATTTCACCTCCGCTTACCACTATAATTATTTACACGATGGAAAAAACCATGGCTATACGTAAAATAAATATTATTGACGCTAAATGGCCCTTTCTTTCATCAATAAAAATCTTAAGCATTGGCGTGTTGCAACTTTCCCTGCTGGGTAAATTCCTGCAGGCAGAAGCATTCAATTTTCTGGCTGTCGTGATTGCCGGCCTTTTGGTCATAGATACACTGGCGGATCGCGGTTTTTCAAACAAAGTGATTCGCTATTCTCCCCTCTCCGACAATACGTTGTCTGTCATATATTGGGGGAATGTGTTAATGGGCCTCCTCATTTTTTCTGCGCTTTTTATTTCCGGCATTGTTGCCGATCATCTTTTTAACCAGCCAGAGATTACCATGATGCTGGAGATGGCAGCGGTCATCTTTATTATCATCCCTCAGGGTCAACATTACCGCGCGATCTTGCAGCGCGAAAAGCAGTATTCCGATATCGCTTTTTGTGAAATATCATCCGTATTCGTTGGACTGATCATTACGCTGCTGACTGTGTGGAGCACGCCTTCAGTGTTATGCGCGTTATGGGGCTATCTGGCAATGATTTCAGTAAGGATGCTGGCTTACTGCTGTTATGGCCGGGTCTGGTTTCAACCCGAGTATCAATTTAATCTGAAAACCTTTTTCCAGGTTTGTATCAGGAACGTACCGCGATAAGAAGGTATTTGGACTTCAGGCATCTGAAAAAAGGGCTTCACGTGCTGCCAGTCAGCACGTTTTTTTGAGAACACACAGCCCTTTCCGTTATTGGTTATTCCTGCGGATTCTGTCCTGCTTTTCACCGGCTTCTGCATGCGGGCTGCCATTCACCCAACAGGGTTTCACCCTGCATGGCTTTCTTGCGTTGTTTCCTTTCCCTGTTTAGACCAACATAATGTCATGGCAGAGAGCAAGATCAGGGCAATGCGTCAGCGCCCCCTGGCGTGTCTGGATTAAAACCAATAAAAAATTTCATCTCTACTGGTGTCTTCCCCCATGCACCTTATTGATTATTAATGTCTTATCCAGAACGGGATAATTTTTACTAATACTTTTAACGTAACTAACAGAAAATCTCAGTCGCGCCGTGCTCTTCAGTGGCGTAGCCTTGCCGCCGTCTTCCTGGAGCCTGCTATGTTACTTACTGTTCTCTATATCATTGGTATCACCGCTGAAGCGATGACGGGTGCACTTGCCGCCGGCCGTCGTAAAATGGACCTGTTTGGCGTGATCATTATTGCTTCTGTGACCGCGATAGGCGGGGGTTCAGTACGCGATATTCTGCTTGGCCATTATCCACTGGGTTGGGTAAAGCATCCTGAGTACATCATGATCGTCGCCGCGGCTGCCGTGGTGACCACCTTTGCCGCGCCGTTGATGACACATCTGCGCAAGGTATTTCTGGTTCTGGATGCGCTGGGTCTGGTGGTGTTCTCCATCATTGGCGCTCAGGTTGCGCTGGATTCAGGTCATGCCATGATCATTGCCGCGATAAGTGCCGTCATCACCGGCGTATTTGGTGGGGTTTTGCGTGATATGTTTTGTAATCGTATCCCGCTGGTTTTTCAAAAAGAGCTTTACGCCGGTATCGCTTTCGCTTCTGGCTGGATGTACATCCTGCTACTGAAAACGCCTCTGGCACATGAGCTGGTGATCATCATCACCTTACTTTTCGGTTTCTTTGCCCGCCTGCTGGCACTGCGGTTTCGACTCGGCTTGCCCATCTTCAATTATCCCCACCCTGAACACTGATGATGCCGGGATGCCCTGCTGCTGCAAAAAGGTAATCAACTTCCGCAGCCCGGCATCCTGAAATTGTGCGGCAATGCGTTCAGCACGCCTTGCGCCCACGCCGGGCAGCGCTTGCCAGGTTTGCACATCACGAGCCAGCAAGGGTTCCCACTCTTTATCGGCCAGGGCGCGAAGTGCCTTTTGGGGCAACGCGATGCCCAATGCGTTAACCCAGCGACGCAAAGGTTGCTGGCGGGTCAATTCGAACCTATGCCAGATTTGCTGTGCTCTTTCAGAGGAGATGCCTGCTGCAGCGGCAATCTGTTCTGGCGTAATCGTCAGCCAGGAAAACAGGTGCGTAATACAACCGGTATCCAGTAGTCGCTGCCAGGTGCTGCGCTGAACGCCGGGAATATTCAGCACGAACTTTTGACTCAGCCAGCTCAGGCGAGCCAGTAACTGGCGATGGCAATCCGGCGTTAACGTATAACAACTCAGATGAGTGAAGTGCTCAGAACCCGGTGGCTCAGGGTAATCACGCTGCGCCACGCGCCAGATAACGCGCTCCAGCCGGGGAATTCCCTGTCCTGCCAGGCTAACCGTCACCTGATCTCCCGCGATGACATCCTTCTCTCGCCAGCGTTTTAACGACCCTATGTTGACACGCCTGACGGTTTTGTCATCAAGCTGAACGGGCTGAATATTCAGTACGACCGCCACCTTTCCCGTTCGTCCTATTGAGAAATCTACGGATCGTACCTCACTGCTCACCTCCGGTGGCTGGTATTTCCAGGCGATGGCCCACTCACCCTCACCGGGCTGCCAGTACTTTCCTGCCGGGCGGGCAGCCTGGTGCACAACAATACCGTCGGTAACAAAAGGCAAGGGCGCGTGAAACCAGCGCTCGCGCCAGCTTGCCGCATCCTCTTCATCCTGAACGGGTTGAGTCCAGTGGCTGGCGAGGTCAAAGCCCCATGAGCTCAACCGGGCCAGACGTTCAGGCATACTCGCCGGCCCGTCAGGCCAACTCCAGATAAAAATACCCAGTTGTGCCAGCAGCGGCGAGTCAGCCTGGCTCATCATTGCCCCTGCCACACGGGCTCTGGCATTCCTGCCGCCGTCCACAGCCTGCTGATGACCGGTCATCCTCAAAAAAAGCTCGCCCTGCAGTACGATGCTGCCTTGCTGACTGTCGATAACCGATGGAATGGCAGGAATATTACGGGCTTTCGCCAGCCACTGCTCGCCGTGTAACCCATCGCCGCGGCTGATTAGCGAGACCAGTTTTCCCTGTCGATAGATCAGGGAGACGGCAACGCCATCGATTTTTGGTTGTACCCAAAGATCGTTTCGTGCCTGCATCCAGTAACCCAGCGCACGTTTATCCCGTACTTTTTTAACGCCGGTGTGCGCAACGGGATGCCACTGCGTACCGTCCTCAGGCAAGGCAGGCACATATTCATCCGCAGCCTGAGTAAAACAGCGCTGCCAGTGGTTAAGCCGCTGCTGCAAGCTATCGTAGTCTGCGTCACTAACCAGCGAGCGCCCTTGCTGGAAATACGCCTTATCCCACTGCCGAAGTTGCTGTTGCAAATGCGCGATCTCACTGACGGCACGCGCTGACGTCCAGGCGGGGCACAAAGCCGCAAGGGAAGAAAACGTGCTAAATATCAGTAGCAGCCCAACAATAAACATCCCTCTCATCCGTCACCTCCTGATTTTGAACCATTCAATCTCTGAACATCAGGCTGAGCCAGCCCTGTTCCGGTGTTCTGGAACGGGTTAGGCGAACAAAGAGTTGTGTTTTCAGCTGCTGCAGGCTGGGCTACGTAGCATGTCGCATAAACTTTTCGCTTTGAGGATGGCGCAAACGCTGCGTGGGGCGGGGAAGCTGTGTATACTGTGCAGGAAACCGACTCCGCACTTAATCAATTCAAGAAAATCATGGCCCAAGGTACGCTCTATATTGTTTCTGCGCCCAGTGGTGCAGGAAAATCCAGTCTGATTCAGGCACTGTTAAAAACGCAGCCGCTGTATGATACGCAAGTGTCTGTTTCCCATACCACCCGTGGTATGCGTCCGGGCGAAGCGCATGGTGAACATTACTTCTTTGTTCAACAGCATGAGTTCGAAAAAATGATCGCGGAAGATGCTTTTCTGGAGCACGCGAAAGTTTTCGACAACTATTACGGCACCTCGCGTAAGGCAATTGAACAGGTCCTGGCGACCGGCGTGGACGTTTTTCTTGATATTGACTGGCAGGGCGCGCAGCAAATTCGCGCTAAGATGCCAGAAGCGCGCAGCATATTTGTCTTGCCGCCTTCGAAAGAAGAACTGGATCGTCGCCTGCGTGGTCGCGGTCAGGACAGCGAAGAGGTCATTGCGCGTCGGATGGCACAGGCCGTGGCAGAAATGAGCCACTACGCCGAATACGACTATTTAATTGTGAATGATGATTTTGATCTGGCGTTATCGGATCTGAAAACCATTATTCGCGCAGAACGTCTGCGCATGGCCCGTCAGAAAGCGCGCCATGATGCTTTAATCAGCAAACTGTTGGCAGTCTGAACCCAGTTTCAGTATGATGCCGAGTCATTTCTTCATCTGTGGAGTAGCACACCTATGGCACGCGTAACCGTTCAGGACGCAGTAGAAAAAGTTGGTAATCGTTTTGACCTGGTGTTGGTCGCTGCACGTCGTGCACGTCAGATGCAGGTAGGCGGAAAAGATCCGCTGGTTCCGGAAGAGAACGATAAACCTACCGTTATCGCACTGCGCGAAATCGAAGAAGGTTTGGTCACCAATCAGATTTTAGATGTGCGTGATCGTCAGGAGCAGCAAGAGCAGGAAGCCGCTGAGTTACAGGCCGTTACCGCTATCGCTGAAGGTCGTCGTTAACAGCTAGCTGCAGGTCAACCTTGTATCTGTTTGAAAGTCTCAATCAACTGATTGAACAATACTTGCCTGAGGACCAGATTAAGCGCCTCAAGCAAGCTTATCTTGTGTCACGTGATGCCCACGAGGGACAGACACGCTCCAGCGGCGAGCCTTACATCACCCATCCTGTTGCAGTAGCCTGTATTCTGGCAGAAATGAAGCTCGACCATGAAACGCTCATGGCCGCGCTTTTGCACGATGTTATTGAAGACACGCCAGCCACCTATCAGGATATGGAACAGCTGTTTGGCAAGAGCGTTGCCGAACTGGTTGAAGGCGTTTCAAAGCTGGATAAGCTGAAATTCCGTGACAAGAAAGAGGCGCAGGCAGAGAACTTCCGCAAGATGATTATGGCAATGGTGCAGGATATCCGTGTCATTCTCATCAAGCTGGCTGACCGTACCCACAACATGCGAACGCTCGGGTCGTTACGTCCCGATAAACGTCGTCGCATCGCGCTCGAAACGCTGGAAATATACAGTCCACTGGCGCACCGCCTGGGTATTCATCACCTAAAAACAGAACTGGAAGAGCTCGGTTTTGAAGCGCTCTATCCCAATCGTTTTCGGGTGATTAAAGAGGTCGTGAAAGCGGCCCGCGGCAACCGTAAAGAGATGATTCAAAAAATCCTCTCTGAAATCGATGGCCGCCTGCAGGAAGCCGGTATCCCCTGCCGGGTAAGTGGGCGCGAAAAGCACCTTTACTCTATCTACCGCAAAATGACGCTCAAAGAGCAGCGTTTTCACTCGATCATGGATATCTATGCCTTTCGCGTTATCGTCAAAGATTTAGATACCTGTTATCGCGTGCTGGGTCAGATGCACAGCTTGTACAAGCCGCGTCCGGGCCGGGTAAAAGACTATATTGCAATCCCCAAAGCTAACGGCTATCAATCTTTGCATACCTCGATGATCGGGCCACATGGCGTACCGGTTGAGGTGCAAATCCGTACCGAAGATATGGATCAGATGGCTGAAATGGGGGTTGCCGCGCACTGGGCCTATAAGCAGGCAGGCGAAAGCGGTACCACGGCGCAAATCCGCGCTCAGCGTTGGCTGCAAAGCCTGCTTGAACTGCAACAGAGCGCCGGCAGTTCATTTGAATTCATCGAAAGCGTGAAATCCGATCTCTTCCCGGATGAGATCTACGTCTTTACGCCAGAAGGCCGTATCGTCGAACTGCCGACAGGCTCCACGCCGGTCGATTTCGCCTACGCGGTACATACCGATATTGGTCATGCTTGTGTAGGCGCGCGCGTTGATCGTCAGCCTTATCCGCTGTCTCAGACGCTCACCAGCGGCCAAACTATCGAGATCATCACCGCGCCCGGCGCGCGTCCTAACGCCGCCTGGCTCAACTTCGTGGTCAGTTCCAAAGCTCGCGCTAAGATCCGTCAGCTACTGAAAAACCTCAAGCGCGAAGACTCGGTAAACCTGGGACGTCGCCTGCTCAGCCATGCAATGGGCGGCAGTCGTAAACTGGCGGAAGTACCGGCTGAAAACATCAAGCATGAGCTTGATCGCATGAAACTGACGTCACTGGACGATCTGTTAGCGGAAATCGGTCTGGGTAATGCAATGAGCGTGGTCGTGGCCAAGAACCTGCTCCAGACCGACACCAGCACGCTCAGCAATAACAAAAAACAAGGCAAGCTGCCCATCAAAGGTGCAGACGGTGTGCTGATTACCTTTGCGAAATGCTGTCGCCCTATTCCTGGCGATCCCATTGTCGCTCACGTCAGCCCCGGTAAAGGCCTGGTTGTTCACCATGAATCCTGTCGAAATATTCGCGGCTACCAAAAAGAGCCAGAAAAATTCATGCCGGTAGAGTGGGATAAAGTCACCGAACAGGAGTTTGTGGCTGAGATCAAGGTGGATATGTTTAACCACCAGGGTGCACTGGCTAATCTCACGGCAGCCATTAATACCGCCGGATCCAATATTCAGAGTCTGAATACCGAAGAGCGCGATGGCCGCGTTTACAGTGCCTTTATCCGTCTGACCGCACGCGATCGCGTCCACCTGGCGAATATCATGCGTAAGATTCGTGTGATGCCGGATGTGATCAAAGTTCACCGCAACCGTAACTAGTGCATGAATCCTCAACGCTTTGCTCGTATCCAGGAAATGCTGGCCCTGCGCCAGCACGACCTTACCGTCTGCATGGAGCAGGTGCATAAGCCTCATAACGTTTCCGCTGTCATTCGTACCGCCGACGCGGTGGGGATTCATGAGGTCCATGCCGTATGGCCCAGCCAGCGCATGCGCACTCAGGCGTCGGCATCAGCCGGCAGTAACAGTTGGGTGAACGTGGTAACGCATCGCTCAATCAACGACGCCATTAGCCATCTTAAAACGCAAAACATGCAGATACTGGCGACCAACCTCTCTGCTGACGCCGTGGATTTTCGTGAGATTGATTACACCAAACCCACCTGCATTTTGATGGGGCAGGAAAAAACCGGTATTACTGATGAAGCTCTGGCGTTGGCCGATCGTCATATCATTATTCCGATGGTCGGTATGGTTCAGTCACTCAACGTTTCCGTTGCATCTGCCCTGATTCTTTATGAAGCGCAGCGCCAGCGTCAAAATGCCGGTATGTATCAACGTCAGGCCAGCCTTTTAGCCCCGGAAGAGCAACAGCGCCTGCTGTTTGAGGGCGGCTATCCCGTTCTGGCCCGCGTGGCAAAGCACAAGCGCATGCCGTATCCTTATATCAATGCTCAGGGCGAGATAGAAGCCGATGAAACCTGGTGGGCAACGATGCAATCTACAGGCAGAAGTAAGAAATGAAAGGCCGTCTGCTGGATGCCATCCCGCTCAGTACCCTGACCGGCGTCGGCGCCAGTCAGGCGGCAAAGCTGGCTAAAATTGGCCTGCATACCATTCAGGATTTACTGCTTCACCTTCCCCTGCGTTATGAAGATCGTACCCAACTTTATGCCATTAATGACCTGTTACCGGGCATTTGGGCAACTGTTGAAGGCGATGTCCTGCATACCGAGATTACTTTTGGCCGCCGGCGCATGATGGTGTGCCAAATCAGTGACGGCAGCGGCGTGCTGAGCATGCGCTTCTTCAACTTTAATGCCGGGATGAAAAACAGCCTCGCGCCGGGCAGACGTGTCACCGCCTATGGTGAAATAAAACGTGGCCAGCGCGGTGCAGAAATCATTCATCCGGAATACCGTGTACAGGGCGAGCACAGCACTGTGACGCTGGAAGAAACCCTGACGCCCGTTTATCCCACAACTGATGGCATTCGTCAGGCGACGATGCGCAACCTTACCGACCAGGCGTTAACTTTGCTGGAAAACTGCCCGATTACGGAACTGTTGCCGCAGGCGTTAAGCGGCGGACTGATCAGCCTGCCCGAGGCCTTACATACGCTGCATCGGCCACCGCCAGATGTGAAACTCAGCGAACTTGAAAGCGGGCACCATCCTGCGCAGCGCAGGCTGATTCTGGAAGAACTGCTGGCGCATAACCTGAGTATGTTGGCGGTTCGGGCTGGCGCACAGCGCCATTATGCTCTGCCCATGCCTGCCCGGCATACATTGAGTGACCAGTTACTGGCCGCTCTGCCTTTTTCACCCACTTCTGCCCAAAAACGCGTGGTCGCCGAGATTGAGAAAGACCTGGCCAATGACTTCCCCATGTTGCGATTGGTCCAGGGAGACGTCGGCTCAGGAAAAACGTTAGTTGCCGCCCTCGCCGCCCTGAACGTTATTGCTCACGGCAAACAGGTGGCGATGATGGCACCGACAGAGTTGCTGGCCGAACAGCATGCAATCAATTTTCGTCAATGGCTCGCGCCACTGGGTCTGGAAGTCGGCTGGCTGGCAGGTAAACAAAAAGGCAAAGCGCGTCAGGCGCAGCAGGATGCCATCGCGAGCGGTAGTGTCGCCATGGTCGTTGGCACACATGCACTGTTTCAGGAGCAGGTGAAGTTCAACGGGCTGGCGCTGGTGATTATTGATGAGCAACACCGGTTTGGTGTTCATCAACGGCTCGCGCTATGGGAAAAGGGGGAGGAGCAGGGCTTTCATCCCCATCAGCTGATCATGACCGCCACTCCCATTCCGCGCACGCTGGCCATGACCGCCTATGCCGATCTGGATACATCAACCATTGACGAATTGCCGCCAGGCAGGACGCCGGTCACGACCGTTGCCATTCCGGACAGCCGTCGCAGTGAGATTATTGAGCGCGTACAAAAGGCCTGTCACGAGGGCCGTCAGGCTTACTGGGTCTGTACGTTGATTGAAGAATCGGACCTGCTGGAAGCCCAGGCGGCAGAAGCCACATGGGAAGAACTCAACGTGGCGCTGCCTGATTTGCGGGTGGGACTGGTGCATGGTCGTATGAAACCGGCGGAAAAGCTGGCAGTCATGCAGGCTTTCAAAGCGAACGAGATCCAGCTGTTAATCGCTACTACCGTAATTGAAGTCGGCGTGGACGTGCCAAACGCCAGCCTGATGATTATTGAAAACCCGGAACGGCTTGGGCTGGCTCAGCTGCACCAGCTACGCGGACGCGTGGGACGGGGTGCGGTTGCCTCTCACTGTGTGCTGCTGTACAAAGCGCCGCTGAGCAAAACGGCGCAGAAGCGTTTGCAGGTGCTACGCGACAGCAACGACGGCTTTGTGATTGCCCAACACGATCTGGAGATTCGGGGGCCGGGTGAACTGTTGGGAACGCGCCAGACCGGTAATGCTGAGTTTAAGGTTGCCGATCTCCTGCGCGATCAGGCCATGATTCCTGAAGTTCAACGCGTCGCACGGCATATCCACCAGCACTATCCTGAACAGGCACAGGCCCTAATCGAGCGCTGGCTGCCGGAAACCGGCCGCTACAGCAACGCCTGACACTTTTTTTGCCACCGTTAGCAAACGTTTGCTTTTGAGCCGTTGCAGATTACAATCGCCTCACTTTTTTTGGGAACCGTTACAATGTCGACCAATCAGCAGCCAGCCTCCTCATCCGTCAGTAAAAGTGAACTGATCTACCGCCTGGAAGATCGCCCGCCGCTTGCGCAAACCCTGTTTGCAGCCGGTCAGCATTTGCTGGCCATGTTCGTTGCGGTGATTACGCCCGCGCTGCTCATCTGCCAGGCATTGGGTTTACCGGCGCAGGACACACAGCACATCATCAGCATGTCCCTGTTTGCCTCTGGCGTAGCCTCAGTGCTGCAAATTAAAACGTGGGGGCCGGTTGGCTCAGGTTTGCTGTCTATTCAGGGCACCAGCTTTAACTTTGTCACACCGCTGATTATGGGTGGGATGGCGCTGAAGAACGGCGGCGCAGATGTGCCCACGATGATGGCGGCGCTGTTTGGAACGCTGATGGTCGCATCCTGCACGGAAATGGTACTCTCACGGGTGCTGCACCTGGCTCGCCGTATCATCACGCCCCTGGTGTCCGGTATTGTCGTAATGATCATTGGGTTATCGCTTATTCAGGTTGGCCTCACCTCCGTCGGCGGCGGCTTTGCCGCCATGAACGATCACAGTTTCGGCGCACCGAAAAACCTGCTGCTGGCCGGCGTCGTTCTGGTCGTGATTATCCTTCTGAACCGTCAAAAAAATCCTTATCTCCGCGTTGCCTCCCTGGTGATTGCAATGGCGGTGGGCTACCTGCTGGCCTGGGCGATGAATATGCTGCCATCCATCAGCACACCGGCCGATCAGCCGATCGTTGCGTTGCCGACTCCGCTTTATTACGGTCTGGGTTTTGACTGGAATCTGCTCATCCCGCTCATGCTGGTGTTTATGGTGACCTCACTGGAAACGATTGGTGATATCACCGCAACCTCAGATGTATCGGAACAACCGGTGAGCGGCCCCATCTATATGAAGCGCCTGAAAGGCGGCGTGCTCGCTAACGGCCTGAACTCCTTTGTCTCTGCCCTGTTTAATACCTTTCCTAACTCCTGTTTTGGGCAGAATAACGGCGTTATCCAGCTGACCGGCGTTGCCAGCCGCTATGTTGGTTTTGTTGTAGCGCTGATGCTTATCCTGCTGGGTCTGTTTCCGGCGGTGAGTGGACTGGTGCAGCATATTCCTGAGCCGGTTCTGGGCGGCGCAACTATCGTGATGTTTGGTACCATCGCCGCATCCGGCGTACGTATTGTCTCCAGAGAGCCGCTCAACCGGCGTGCAATCATGATTATCGCCCTCTCACTGGCCGCAGGACTTGGCGTGTCACAGCAACCGCTGATTTTGCAGTTTGCACCGGACTGGTTGAAAACCTTACTGTCTTCCGGCATTGCCGCAGGGGGCATCACAGCGATTGTGCTTAATCTCGTCTTTCCACCGGAAAAGTCGTTTTAAGGCAGGCTGCGGCCTGCCTGCTATTTATGCTGATTTACATCCAGGCGGTTGAGCTATAACGATAATTCAGGCATAACAACCTTTCAGCGGACTGAACCCGGGAAGGATACGATGAAATTTATAGGAAAGTTTTTCCTTACCTTATTGTTACTACTACTGTTTGCGTTAGTGGTGCTGTATGTACTGCTGCAAACACAGTGGGGCGCGGGCTGGTTTAGCCGTTGGGTGAGCGACAAAACGGAATGGCATCTGTCGCTGAGCAAAATCGAACATAACTTTTCATCACCTACACACATTATTCTGGATGACTTCAGTTTTGGCCATGACGGACAACCGGCCGTGCTGGTCGCCAAACGCGTCGATCTTGGCATCGCCCTGATGCAGTTCAGCGATCCCTTCCATTTTGCCAGCATAGAGCTCCGTGACGGTGAGGTTAACCTGACCAATCTGGCCAGGAATAGCGCCTTACCCGTGCAGGCCGATCGCCTGCAACTGAACAACATGCGCATCGACAGTCCCGCTTCCGTTTTACCGCTTTCCGCACTGCAGGTGAATGGCGGCATTCTGCCGTGGAAACCCTTGCCCGACGATGTGCTGGGTAGAGATGCACAGTTCCAGATGAGTGCAGGCAAGATGACGCTCAATAGCGTGGCAGGTGAAAACGTGCTGATTCAGGGCAACGTGTCCCAGGGCCGTATGACGTTTAGCAACATCGGCGCGGATTTAGCCCGGGGCTCGATGACCGGTAACGGAGAGCGCGATGCGCAGGGAAACTGGAAGATCAATCAGCTCCGCCTGAACGATATCCGTTTGCAAACCGCCAGCTCGCTTGTCGATTTCCTGAAGCCGTTTGAAGAGGTGCCCTCAGTTACGCTGAACCGCGTCGATATTACCGATGCCCGGCTGCAGGGCCCTGACTGGGCGGTAACCGATCTCGATCTGACATTGAAAAATATCAGTTGGAAAGGCCGGGACTGGCAGAGTCAGGATGGCTCACTGGCGATGAACGCAGGCAACTTTATCAATGGCAAATTCGAGCTCAACGATCCCATTATCAATATGGACTTCTCGCCACAGGGGATTGCCCTGACCCAGTTCAGCTCACGCTGGGCCAACGGCGTGATCCGGGCTGACGGTAACTGGTCACGTAACGACAGACGCTTAACACTGAATAACCTGGCCGTCGCGGGCCTGGAATATACGCTGCCACAGAATTGGCGGGCGTTATGGCAGGATCCCCTTCCTGACTGGCTGGATGGGATTACCGTGACCCGTTTCACCTCAAACCGCAATTTGATTATCGACATCAATCCTGCGTTTCCTTTCCAGCTTACCTCACTGGATGGCAATGGTGAGAATCTGCAGTTGGCCCGCCAGCATCAATGGGGGATCTGGTCAGGGAAACTGAGCCTGAATGCAGCGGAATCGACTTTTAACCGTACGGATTTACGCCATCCGTCCATTGCGCTGGAGGCTGACGATCGGCAGATCAGGGTGACGGAACTCAGCGCGTTTAGCGCTAAGGGTTTACTGGAAGGCACGGCAACCGTGGGTCAGCAAACCGACCGCCCGGTTAGCCTTAACCTGACTGGTCGCGGCGTGCCCGTCAATGTCTTGCAAAACTGGGGCTGGCCCGCCCTTCCTCTGGAAGGCGACAGCAATTTCCAGCTGCGCCTGAATGCCTCCCTGAAGGCCGATCAGCCGCTGGCACCGTCAGTTAACGCCACGCTGTCGGTGAATACAGACAGCCAGCAACTGCAGCAGACCATGCAGGCAGGTCAGGTCAGGTAAAAACACACAGGGCCGCAATCGCGGCCCTGTCGTTTAATTGATGCGCGCCCCTGAGCCGCCCTCTTCGAGCGGTCCGTCCGGATCCACAGGCAACACGATGTACACGGCTTCAAATACCGCACCACACTCATCATCACCGAATAGCTGCACGTCCAGTTGAACACGGGCTTTGCGACCCCGTGCCAGGCGATCGAGATCGCCACTCAGTGAGCCAAGGTCGGCAATAGCACCCGGCCTGCCGGTGATCGGACGGCTATAGCGAATATGCGCATCGGCCAGAATAATGGTGCCACCGAGATGGCGCTCACGCAGCAGCAGCCAGATCAGCCCCCAGCCGGTAAGCGTGGCCAGCGAAAACAGGCTTCCGGCAAACAAGGTATGATGCGGGTTTTGATTACCTGTTTCCGGCATGGTGGTAATAAATTTTTGCCCGGTATATTGCAGAATCCGCACGCCCATTTTTTCACTCAGGGGGATGTGCTCGTACCAGGCCTGCTGTAGCTGCCCGCACCAGTCCGCGCGGTGTAAGATATCATCCAGCGTAACAACCGGCTTAATCATTAGAAAGTGGCGCACCGGTGTGGTCTGTGGAGCGGTAATTTCGCCCTGATTGACATATCCGAGCTTGGCAAAGAACGCCACCGCATCCTCACGCGCACTGCACGTCACACGTTTGACGCCTTCCTGACGCGCAACCGATTCCAGCGTCATCGCCACCAGCGTGCCCAGGCCTTTCCCCTGAACGGTTGGGTGTACGGCTAAAAAACGGATCGCCGCCTCATTATCCGCATTGATGTAAAGTCGCCCCACCGCAACGGGTTTACCCTGCTCATCCACCACCATTTGATGATGCGCTAACGCATCCCAGGCATCACGTTCAGAACCCTGGGGTTGATGCAGCGGCTTTCGTAACATTTCCCAGCGGAACTGATAATAGACATCCAGCTCTTCCGCCGTTTGTGGCACACGAAGATGATACATAAAATGTTTCTCTCGGTCTGATGCGGGATGGCGGAGGTTTAGCCGCGCGGTATGCGGCGTCATACCTGTAACCAGAATGTCACTGGCCCGTCGTTGACCAGCGCGACCTGCATATCCGCGGCGAAACGGCCATTCGCGGTCATCACGTCATGGCGACGGCAACACGCGCTGAAATAGTCATACAGCCGTTCTGCTTCTTGTGGCTCAGCCCCGCCGGAAAATGAGGGGCGCATGCCCTTTTGCGTATCGGCAGCCAGCGTAAACTGAGACACCACCAGCACACTGCCGCCCGCCTGTTTGACGTTCAGGTTCATCTTGCCCTGGTCGTCACTAAAAATACGATAGCCCAGCACGCGCTCCGCCAGCCGCTCGGCGCGCTTGTCATCATCACCTTTTTCAACGCCCAACAGTATTAACAATCCCTGTCCGATTTCACCCACAACAGCGTTATCAATACTGACGCTGGCACGCTGAACGCGTTGAATTAAAGCAATCATCCGTCCTCTCGTTCTTTTTCTCTTTCCTGCCGTTTGAACTGGCGGTAGTCATCTAAGGTCACGGTAATTTCCGCACCGAGAAGTACGATACACCAGGTCCAGTAAACCCACAGGAATAAAATGGGGATCACCGCCAGCACACCATAAATCAGCTGGTAAGACGGGAACATCGTAACATAGAGCGCAAAGCCCTTTTTCCCCAGCTCAAACAACAGTCCGGCGACCAGCGCCCCCGTCAACGCATCGCGCGAAGGAACCCGCTGTGTCGGGACAATACTGTATAACAGCCAAAACGACAGCCACGATAAGAGCAGCGGAAAGAAACGCAGCATCTGATCGACCAGGCTGGTTACGCCCGTCACGTTGATCCATTTCAGCGACAGCAGATAAGAGCTGATGGCTAAACTGGCACCCGCCAGCAAGGGCCCGAGCGTTAATATCATCCAGTAAACCGCAAAGGAATAGACCAGCGGCCGCTTTTTGTCGCTGCGCCAGATCGCATTCAGCGCCGAATCCACGGAATGCATGAGCAACAGCGCCGTTACGATCAACCCCACCGCGCCCACGGCCGTCATCCGGTGCACGTTTGCCACAAACTGCTCAAGGTAACGTTGCAGCGTGTTACCCGCAGCGGGCATGAAGTTGGTAAAAATAAAGTTCTTAAGCTGTACGCTAATATCAGAGAACACAGGAAACGCAGCAAACAGCGCAAAGACCACGGCAATCAACGGCACCAGCGCCAGTAACGAGACAAAGGCCAGGTTGCCTGCCTGCGTCGTCATGGCATCATTATCAATGCGCTTCCACAGCAGCTTAAGCCACAACCAGAACGCATGAAGCCCGGGGCGAAAATGACGTAACTTCATGGCTTAATGCTGACCTGCAAACCAGTCCGGCACGGTTGTGCTGTCGGTTACCAGCACGCTGTTAATTCCCAGCGCCCGCGCGCCCTCAATATTCGCGGCATTGTCATCGAAGAACACGGCCTGATCGGCGCTCACCCCTTCAGCATCTAACACATGCTGATAGATTCTCGCTTCAGGTTTACGCATGCCCAGCTCCTGTGACAGGTAGAACTTGTCAGCCGCCTGCTGTACGTCAGGATATTGCGTTGGCCAGAAGGTACAGTGCAGGGTGTTGGTGTTGGAGAGAATCACCACCCGATGTCCCGCCTGTCTTAGCTGGTGCATTACGGCCAGCGTCTCCGGCCGGACACCCACAAAAACCGCCTGCCAGCCTGCCGCGAACTGTTCATAGCTCAGCGCGATATCCAGCTTCTCACACAGGGCTTCTGCAAAGGCCTCATCACTGATTTCGCCGCGCTCATGCTGTTCAAATGCGTCATCCATATGGAAGTGGCTTTGAAGCGAGGCCAGCGGCACGCGGCTGAGGTCACTCCAGACGCCCAGTACGCGGTTAAAGTCGATATCGATAATCACATTGCCCAAATCAAAGATATACAGCATGGTGCCTCCTCGGGTTCCCTGGATCATTCACTCTAGCGGTAAAAGCGCAGCCTGAACAGGCAGCCTGGACGAGAAAAACAGAAACAGTAAATTAAGGCACGACGACACAACGTTGAAAGGGCGGAGAGAAGAAGTTACGGGCTGGTTTAGGGTAGATTTAACTCTGGGTAGCAATCGCGCAGGAAAAAAAAAGCCCCGTTTAAACGGGGCTTCCTACAGCGCAGTTATGCGTCTTTACCGCCGCGTGAAGCACGCTTACGGTCGTTTTCAGTCAGGTGACGTTTACGGATACGCACTGACTGAGGGGTCACTTCGACCAGTTCGTCATCATCAATGAACTCGATAGCCTGCTCAAGTGTCATTTTGATAGGTGGAACCAGCGTCGTCGCTTCGTCAGTACCGGAAGCACGCATGTTAGTCAGCTTCTTACCGGTCAGGCAGTTTACAGTCAGGTCGTTAGAACGACTGTGAATACCGATGATCTGGCCTTCATAAACTTCTGCACCGTGACCCAGGAACAGCTTGCCGCGATCCTGCAGACCGAACAGGGCGAACGCAACCGCTTTACCCTGACCGTTAGAGATCAGCACGCCGTTCTGACGCTGGCCCACTTCGCCCGCACGAATATCATCGTAGTGACTGAAGGTGGAGTACAGCAGACCGGTACCTGAGGTCATGGTCATAAATTCGTTACGGAAACCGATCAGGCCACGGCTTGGGATCACGTAGTCAAGACGTACGCGGCCCTTGCCATCTGGATCCATGTTTTTCAGGTCGCCTTTACGCTCGCCCATGGCTTGCATGACTGAACCCTGATGCGTTTCTTCGATATCCAGCGTCACGTTCTCGAAAGGCTCTTGCTTACGGCCTTCGAATTCGCGGAAGATAACTTTCGGACGGGATACCGCCAGTTCGAAACCTTCACGACGCATGTTCTCGATCAGAACAGACAGGTGCAGCTCACCACGGCCCGATACGCGGAACGCGTCAGCATCTTCGGTTTCTTCAACACGCAGTGCTACGTTGTGAACCAGTTCTTTGTTCAGACGCTCAAGGATCTGACGAGACGTCACGTACTTACCTTCTTTACCGCAGAACGGAGAGGTGTTGACGTTAAAGAACATGGTAACCGTTGGCTCATCCACGCTCAGTGCTGGCAGCGCCTGCACGTTCTGCGGATCACAAATGGTGTCAGAAATGTTCAGCTCGCCCAGACCGGTAATCGCAATGATATCGCCTGCTTCTGCCAGGTCGCTGTCAATACGCTCCAGGCCCAGGTGAGTCAGCACTTTACCGACTTTACCGTTACGGGTTTTACCTTCGCTATCAATGATAGTGACTTGCTGGTTAGGCTTCACTTTACCGCGCTTGATGCGGCCGATACCGATAACGCCCAGGTAGTTGTTGTAGTCCAGCTGAGAGATTTGCATCTGCAGCGGGGCATCCGCTTCAACCTGTGGAGGCGATACATGGTCGACAATAGCCTGATACAGCGGGGTCATATCGTCAGCCATGTCTGTGTGCTCAAGACCGGCAATACCATTCAGCGCCGAGGCGAAAATGATAGGGAAGTCGAGCTGCTCGTCAGTCGCATCCAGGTTAACGAACAGGTCAAATACCTGATCAACAACCCAATCAGGACGCGCGCCAGGACGGTCAACTTTGTTGATAACCACAATCGGCTTCAAACCATGCGCGAACGCTTTTTTGGTTACGAAGCGGGTTTGCGGCATAGGGCCATCCATCGCATCTACAACCAACAGTACCGAATCCACCATAGACATTACGCGTTCAACTTCACCACCGAAGTCGGCGTGTCCTGGGGTATCAACGATGTTGATACGGTAGTCGTTCCATTTAATGGCGGTATTTTTTGCGAGGATGGTAATCCCACGCTCTTTCTCCAAATCATTGGAGTCCATCACGCGCTCGGTGGCTTCAGTACGGGCATCGAAAGTACCGGACTGTTGCAGCAGTTTATCAACCAGGGTGGTCTTTCCATGGTCAACGTGCGCGATGATGGCGATGTTACGCAAATTTTCGATCACAGCTTTTTTGCCTCAGGCATTAGAAATAACGCGGTATTGTACACGGATTAAGCGGGAGACTGAACACGATCACACTTTTCACTGAAAGTTTATTGCATTGTCGCAAAATCGCACTAATAGGCGTGCAAAATTTGCACTGTGTCGATGTTTTGCACCAAAAAAGTGCTCACTTTCAACCCAACCGCACACAAACAGTGCAATGCAACTATCATGGTGCATGACCTTTATGACAAAAAGGTGCATGACAGCGCGATTTTGTGCAAAGAAATAAAGTTGGCACAGAATTCGCTTTGTATTATCCAGATGAAAACGATGTAAGACAACGGTTACAGAGCTGGTCAGGATCAGATTCAGGAAAGACAGTTAACAGTCGTCTATTCCGTAACCCGGTTCTCGCCATGTAGACAATGACCATTTCCAGGAGAGTTGAGTATGTCCGCTGAACACGTTCTCTCGATGATGAACGAGCATGAAGTTAAGTTTGTTGACCTGCGTTTTACCGATACCAAAGGTAAAGAACAGCACGTTACTATTCCGGCTCACCAGGTTAACGCTGACTTCTTCGAAGAAGGCAAGATGTTCGATGGCTCTTCCATCGGCGGCTGGAAAGGCATTAACGAATCAGACATGGTGCTGATGCCGGATGCAACCACGGCGGTAATGGATCCTTTCTTTGAAGATTCTACCCTGATCATTCGTTGCGACATTCTTGAGCCAGGCACCATGCAGGGCTATGACCGCGATCCACGTTCTATCGCTAAGCGCGCGGAAGATTACCTGCGTTCTTCAGGCATTGCGGATACCGTTCTGTTTGGCCCAGAGCCAGAGTTCTTCCTGTTTGACGATATTCGTTTTGGTTCTTCAACTTCGGGTTCTCATGTTGCTATCGACGATATCGAAGCAGCCTGGAACACCGGCAAAGAATACGAAGGCGGCAACAAAGGCCACCGTCCAGGCCTGAAAGGCGGTTACTTCCCGGTTCCACCGGTTGACTCATCACAGGACATCCGTTCTGCCATGTGTCTGACCATGGAGCAAATGGGTCTGGTTGTTGAAGCCCATCACCATGAAGTTGCAACAGCAGGTCAGAACGAAGTGGCTACCCGCTTCAATACCATGACCAAAAAAGCTGACGAAATTCAGATCTACAAATATGTCGTTCACAACGTGGCTCATGCCTACGGCAAAACGGCGACCTTTATGCCAAAACCGATGTTTGGTGATAATGGTTCCGGTATGCACTGCCATATGTCGCTGTCTAAAGGCGGTCAGAACCTGTTCTCTGGTGATAAGTACGGCGGCCTGTCTGAAATGGCGCTGTTCTACATTGGCGGCATCATCAAGCATGCTAAAGCTATTAACGCCCTGGCGAACCCAACCACCAACTCCTACAAGCGTCTGGTGCCGGGTTATGAAGCGCCGGTGATGCTGGCCTATTCAGCGCGTAACCGTTCAGCCTCAATCCGTATCCCGGTTGTTGCCAGCCCGAAAGCACGTCGTATTGAAGCGCGCTTCCCGGATCCAGCGGCTAACCCATACCTGGCGTTTACCGCACTGCTGATGGCGGGTCTTGATGGCATCATCAACAAGATCCATCCTGGCGATGCGATGGACAAAAACCTGTATGACCTGCCACCGGAAGAAGAAGCTGAAATTCCAAAAGTTGCAGGTTCACTGGAAGAAGCGCTGATTGCCCTGAACGAAGACCGCGAGTTCCTGACCCGTGGCGGCGTGTTCACTGATGACGCGATCGATGCCTATATCGAACTGCGTAAATCCGAAAACGATCGTGTGCGAATGACGCCGCACCCGGTTGAGTTCGAACTGTACTACAGCGTTTAATTTCAGAATAAGCAAATGGGTGCCGCAGACAGATCTTGCAAAGGCGGCACCGATAGTCTGAAACGTTTTTTTGTTGCCGTGGAAACTTTAGCCCATCTTCGGATGGGCTTTTTTCTCCGCGAATTCATCGTTCATTCGCTTTAATTCCGGCTTAAAGATTACAATGCACTAAATCAGTGCAGAGGAACGCTGTATGGCAACTGCCTCACTGCCCGATGCCGGGCAGATTCTCAATACCTTAATCAACAGTATTTTGTTGGTGGATAACGATTTGGTTATTCACTACGCCAACCCCGCGGCACAGCAATTACTGGCGCAAAGCTCGCGTAAATTATTCGGCACGCCGTTACCTGAACTGACCGGCTACTTTTCGCTGAATGTCGAGGTAATGCGCGAGAGTCTTGAGGCGGGCCAGGGCTTTACGGACAGTGAAGTTACCCTGGTGGTCGATGGTCGGGCACATATTATGTCGCTGACAGCGCAGCGCTTGCCTGATGGCCTGATTTTGCTGGAAATGGCGCCCATGGATAATCAACGTCGCCTGAGCCAGGAACAACTCCAGCATGCTCAGCAGGTTGCGGCACGCGATCTGGTGCGTGGGCTGGCTCATGAGATTAAAAATCCGTTAGGCGGACTGCGCGGTGCGGCCCAGCTGCTGTCTCGCGCCCTGCCCGATCCCGCGCTGAATGAATATACCAAAGTCATTATTGAACAGGCCGATCGCCTGCGGAATCTGGTGGATCGCTTATTAGGGCCGCAACAGCCCGGGATGCACATTACCCAGAGTATTCATCAGGTCTCCGAACGGGTGGTCAACCTGGTCTCGATGGAGCTGCCAGAAAATGTGTCTCTGGTCCGCGATTACGATCCCAGCCTGCCGGAGTTGCCCCACGATCCCGACCAGATCGAACAGGTACTGCTGAATGTGGTGCGTAATGCGCTGCAGGCGCTGGGCGAGGACGGTGGCACGATAGTCATTCGCACCCGTACCGCCTTTCAGCTGACGCTGCACGGTACGCGGTATCGCCTGGTCGCCCGTATTGATATCGAAGATGACGGTCCCGGCATTCCGGCTCAGCTTCAGGATACGCTGTTTTATCCGATGGTAAGCGGACGTGAAGGCGGAACCGGTTTAGGTCTTTCTATTGCCCGTAGCCTGATTGATCAGCATTCAGGAAAAATTGAGTTTAACAGTTGGCCAGGTCATACCGAATTTTCGGTTTACCTGCCTATTCGCCAGTGAGGTTTCTATGCAACGAGGGATAGTCTGGATCGTCGATGACGATAGCTCCATCCGCTGGGTGCTTGAACGCGCGCTCACTGGAGCCGGTTTGAGCTGTGCGACCTTTGACAGTGCGAACGACGTGCTGAACGCATTAGCGACAAAAACGCCGGACGTTTTATTGTCAGACATTCGTATGCCCGGAATGGACGGGCTGACGCTGCTAAAACAGATTAAACAGCGCCATCCCATGCTCCCGGTCATCATCATGACGGCGCACTCCGATCTGGATGCCGCGGTCAGTGCCTATCAGCAAGGGGCCTTTGATTATCTGCCCAAGCCGTTTGATATTGATGAGGCTGTTGCGCTGGTCGAGCGCGCCATCAGCCACTATCAGGAACAGCAGCAGCCACGTAATCAGCCTGTCAGCGGCCCGACCACCGATATTATCGGCGAAGCGCCCGCCATGCAGGATGTGTTTCGTATTATTGGCCGTCTCTCTCGCTCGTCGATCAGCGTCCTGATCAACGGGGAATCCGGTACGGGTAAAGAACTGGTTGCGCATGCGCTGCATCGCCACAGCCCTCGCAGCAAAGCGCCGTTTATTGCCCTGAATATGGCCGCGATTCCCAAGGATTTGATCGAGTCAGAACTGTTTGGTCATGAAAAAGGGGCGTTTACCGGTGCCAATCAGATCCGTCAGGGCCGTTTTGAACAGGCTGATGGCGGCACGCTGTTTTTAGACGAAATCGGCGATATGCCGCTGGATGTTCAGACACGACTGCTGCGCGTTCTGGCTGACGGGCAATTTTACCGCGTCGGCGGCTATGCGCCGGTAAAAGTTGACGTCCGTATTATTGCCGCAACGCATCAGAACCTTGAACTGCGGGTGCAGGAAGGCAAGTTCCGTGAGGATTTATTCCATCGTCTGAACGTCATCCGCGTGCATCTGCCGCCGTTGCGTGAGCGCCGTGAGGATATCCCGCGTCTGGCCCGTTATTTCCTCCAGGTTGCGGCACGGGAACTGGGGGTTGAGGCCAAGATTCTGCACGCGGAAACCGAAACCGCGCTGACACGTCTGCACTGGTCGGGTAACGTGCGCCAGTTGGAGAATACCTGTCGGTGGTTAACCGTTATGGCGGCGGGACAGGAAGTGCTGATCCAGGATCTTCCGCCAGAGCTGTTTGAATCCAGTACCCCGGAAAGCCCTACTCAGTCGTTGCCGGATAACTGGGCAACCCTGCTGGCGCAGTGGGCTGACCGCGCCTTGCGTTCCGGTCATCAAAATCTACTGTCTGAAGCCCAGCCGGAGATGGAGCGTACGTTGCTGACCACGGCGCTCCGTCATACTCAGGGCCACAAACAGGAAGCGGCACGTTTGCTGGGTTGGGGGAGAAATACCCTGACGCGTAAGCTCAAAGAACTGGGCATGGAATAAGAAATCCACCGCCGGAACAGCGCAGGCTGCTCCGGCTTTTTTATATGACGCGTGAAAACTGCTGCTGCCGCGCCTTGTGACGTAGATACGCATCAAAACACATACAGATATTTCGAATCAGCAAGCGTCCGGCTCCCGTCACTCTCAGGTCCGTTGCATGCTGCTCCACCAGCCCATCACTAATCAGCGGTTTTAACAGCGCCATGTCTTCCGCAAAATAGCGTTCAAACTGAATATTCCACTGCGCTTCGACCGTGCTGAAATCAAGTGAGAAATTGCAGATCAGCCTTTTAATCACGTCGCGACGTAAGCAGTCGTCTTCACTGAGCAGTAATCCGCGCCACAGGCCATGGCCCTGTTTTTCAACCTGACTGTACCAGTCGTTAAGCCCTTTCTGGTTTTGCGCATAGCTGTCGCCGATCATGCTAATCGCAGATACGCCAAGCCCCAGCAAGTCACTGTCGCCCTGTGTCGTATAACCCTGAAAGTTGCGGTGCAGTTTTCCTTCACGTTGCGCAACTGCTAGCTCGTCCTGCGGTTTAGCAAAGTGATCCATACCAATAAACTGATAGCCCTGTTGGGTCAGCGTGGTAATGGTCTGCTGGAGGATATCCAGCTTCTGCTGTGCTGAGGGCAGCTCATCTTCTTTAATTTTACGCTGTGCGGCGAACAGCGCGGGGAGATGGGCATAGTTAAAGACGCTGAGGCGATCAGGATCCAATGCGATAACGCGCTGCAAGGTATAAGCGAAGCTTTCAGGCGTTTGCAGCGGCAACCCGTAAATCAAATCGATGCTGGTTGAACGAAATCCCTGCTCGCGCGCCCGCGCCATCAAGGCAAAAATGACCGCTTCATCCTGTACCCGATTCACCCGCTCCTGCACGGCTTTATTGAAATCCTGCACGCCCATGCTCAGGCGATTGAAACCACACGCGCGCAGGTGATCGATCATATCCAGTTCAATTTCACGTGGATCGACCTCGATCGACATCTCTGCGTCGTCGATAAAGGTAAAGTGCTGCTTTAACAGCGCCACCAGCCGGCTGATTTGCTGTTTATTAAGGAACGTGGGCGTTCCGCCGCCCCAGTGCAGCTGGCTAACCTGACGACCCTTAAACAGCGGTGCGCGGGCAGTGATCTCCTGCTCAAGCGCATTCAGATAACGGTCGGCTTTATGCAGCTGACGCGTGACAATCTTATTGCAGCCACAGAAGTAGCACAGGCGATGACAGAACGGGATGTGGATATACAGCGATAAGGCACGTTGCGGATAACGTTCAATGGCGTGTCTGAAGTCGTTATCGGTAAACTTATCGTTGAACGCTAAGGCGGTGGGATAAGACGTGTAACGCGGACCGGCAGAGTTATATTTTTCAATTAACGCCTGGTCCCACTTGATCTGCATTGCTGACATGCTCACTCCTTCCGCTTACGTTGCCGTCGTAAAGGTCGCGATCCAGAAGGAAAGAGAGGTGAGCGGGCGGAAACCCGACGTAAACGCTGCTTCAGACGCGACAGTCGCCGTAGTTTAAACAATAACCACAGCAGATAACATGTCATCAACAACACGAAAATTGATCCAGGCCAAAACATTGTCGTTTACCTGTTAAGCATGGCATGCGCATGCGCGCATGCCGATCAATACAGCTTAGTTACCTTTTAGCAGGCGATACATATCCTCTTCCGCCTCCTGGTCTTCCTCTTCGTCCATTTCAATACCAAGCTGTTCCATCAGTTCATCAATGCGATCCAGCGTCACGTCAAGCCAGCCCTGATCTTCTGATGACAACGTCTCACCCTTTTCAAGACGATCGAGCAGCGCATCCAGGCGCTCACTGTTCTCCAGCTGCGCCAGCTCCTCTTCAGGCGTGAGAGACACTTTTTTCTCCCTCGCCGGTTTGGCCGCGACGTTTTTCGCTTTTGCCGGTGCGGCCTTTTCGTCAGCAATCAATGCCACTGGCTTCTTGCTGCCAATACGCGGGTCTTTCGCGGCGGCGCTTTGCTTGCCGTTGTTGCTCTGCGTTTGCGGGTTAGCACGGCTGCCTGACGCATGGCCACGATGCTTTTTATCGCGTTTACGATCGCGCGCTTCATTATTGATATCTTCACGCGATTTACGTTTAGCTTTGGCGACAGGCTTACCTTTCGCAGCGCTTGCAGGTTGCTTCATGATGTTCGGTCCCGGTGTTTTTTATTCAGTATAGAATTGCGGCGAAATCTAGCAGAAACCAGACAAAGAAAAAAGGCGACAGCTCAAGCTGTCGCCTTATTTCATACCTTCAGCAGAAGGAATCATGTTTCAAATCCGTTTCGGCTCACAACGTCCCGGTTAATCCTGCGCCTGCTCAACTCCTGAGCGTATCCCTTTCCTTTTCCGGCTCCCATCCATAGCCATTTCCATTCCAGCCGCTCTTCGTTATCCCAACATTCCTGAGCGCATCATCCTGATGAGTGCGTCCTGCACTGCTGAATAATGTAGACCATATGGTAAAAGGCTCAAGTAACACATGTCAGTCTTTAGGCGAAAAAACCTGTACTTAAGTATAATTCACTGAATTTTAATGGTTTATTTTTTTAATTATTTAACTAAAAAGAGACATAACGGGCAAAATTTATGGCAAATATCTTACAAAGGCGCCTCACCAATGGTATTGAGCACTTTCGCGCCATAACGCGTATAATCAGCGCCATTGCCCTAATGCGTTTCTGGAGTATTCCCTTGTCTGAACTGAATTACCATGTCACCCGCTTCATTCTTAGCGCACCGGACATCCGCCATTTGCCCTCTGATACCGGCATTGAAGTTGCGTTTGCTGGTCGTTCAAACGCGGGTAAATCCAGCGCCTTAAATACGCTCACCAATCAAAAAGGCCTGGCGCGAACCAGTAAAACACCCGGTCGTACGCAGCTGATTAACCTGTTTGAAGTTGCAGAAGGCAAGCGCCTCGTAGACTTACCGGGTTACGGCTATGCTGAAGTGCCAGAAGAGATGAAACTCAAATGGCAACGGGCATTGGGCGAATATCTGCAAAAAAGGCAGGCGCTTAAAGGCCTGGTGATACTGATGGATATCCGCCACCCGCTTAAAGATCTGGATCAGCAAATGATTCAGTGGGCGGTTGAGAGCGAGATCCCTGTACTCCTGCTGCTGACTAAAGCTGACAAGCTCGCTTCCGGCGCACGTAAAGCCCAGCTCAATATGGTGAAAGAAGCCTCAATGGCGTTTATGGGTGATGTGCAGGTTGAGGTTTTCTCATCGCTGAAAAAAATCGGCGTCGACAAAGTGCGCCATAAGCTGAATAGCTGGTTTAGTGAACTCGAACCTGCTGTTGAAGATCAGGGCACTGAAGCCTGACAAACCTCACAGGCTGCCGTTTTTTAGCGTCAGCCCAATAAAAAACGCCCCAGTCACAGAATGACTGGGGCGGCTAAATTCAGCCAAATCCGATTACGTGAAGTAAAAGGTCTGAAAGATAGAACATCTTACCTCTGTACCCTACGCCTCGAACTTTACCTGATTTTTTGTGAGCAACAAAGGTTTTTTTGTTGCTCTCTTTCATTTTTAGTCACTTTTTTTACCATGCTCGTCACAAAAATGAGGATGGCATGTAGTTAAATTACAAAAAAAGTGCTTAGGCCATAATAAGTTACTGCATCGTTTTGCAGCGCCGGTACCACGGTGTGCCGGCTTCATGCCTGATCACGTGATAATGCGCCAGCGGTGGCGCATAAACGCCACCAGCCAGAGTCTTAATGCGCCTGATCCCAGTTGTCGCCTACGCCGACTTCGACCAGTAAGGGGACATCCAGCGCCATACTGCCCTCCATCAGCGCGCGAATCTGCTTGCTGGCTTCATCGACGGCTTCAGCTTTGATTTCAAACACCAGTTCATCGTGCACTTGCATGATCATCCTGACCGCATCATCGGTTTGCTTTTGTAACCAGTCATCGACCGCAATCATAGCGCGTTTGATGATATCCGCGGCCGTTCCCTGCATGGGGGCATTAATCGCCGCACGTTCAGCAGCTTTACGACGAATGGCATTACTGGACTTGATGTCGGGCAACCACAAACGGCGTCCATCCAGCGTTTCAACATACCCGTTACTGGCTGCAAGCTGCCGCGTGTTTTCCATATAGCGCAGCACGCCAGGATAGCGCTCGAAGTACAAATCCATATACTTTTTCGCTTCGCCTGCGCCAATGTTCAGCTGGCGAGATAATCCAAACGCGCTCATGCCGTAGATAAGACCAAAGTTGATGGCCTTGGCGCTACGACGTTGTTCGCCCGTGACCTTAGACAGCGGCACGCCAAAGACCTCTGACGCAGTGGCACGGTGAATATCTTCTCCCTGAGAAAAGGCATCAAGCAGCCCTTTATCCTGTGACAGATGCGCCATGATACGCAGTTCAATCTGTGAATAGTCCGCCGCCACGATACGGTTCCCCTTGCCCGCAACAAAGGCCTGACGAATGCGGCGTCCTTCATCGTTACGGACCGGGATGTTTTGCAGGTTAGGATCGGTTGAAGACAGGCGACCGGTAGCCGTTACCGCCTGATGATAGGACGTGTGCACGCGACCGCTGACAGGATTGATCATCAGCGGCAGTTTATCAGTGTAAGTTGACTTCAGTTTCGACAACCCACGGTGCTCCAGAATGACCTTTGGCAGCGGATAGTCCAGTGCCAGCTCAGCCAGGACTTCTTCACTGGTAGAAGGCGCGCCTCCGGGTGTTTTCTTCGTCGGCTTAATGCCCTGCTTTTCAAACAGGATGACCTGCAGCTGCTTGGTCGATGAGAGATTAAAGGGCTCGCCCGCCAGCTCATGCGCTTTAAGCTCAAGCTCAGCCAGGCGCGATGTCAGCTCTTTAGAGTGCTGCGCCAGAATGGCTTGATCGATCAATACGCCGTTACGCTCGACACGTGAAATCACCTTAAGCAGGGGCATTTCAATTTGTTCAAAAACCTTTTTAGGGCCGGCTTCTTTTTCAAGCTCAGGCCACATTTTCAAATGCAGTTGCAGAGTGACATCGGCATCTTCTGCTGCGTAATGTGCAGCCTGCTCTAAAGCGATTTGATTAAATGTGAGCTGATTTTTCCCTTTACCGGCGATCTCTTCAAAGGTAATGGTTTTATGATTCAGCCACCGCGCAGACAGGCTGTCCATATCATGCTTGCCCACTACGCTGTTCAGGATATATGACTCCAGCATGGTGTCATATTTGATACCGGCGAGTTCAATATCGTAGTTTTTCAGCACGCCACGATCGTATTTGAGATTTTGCCCCACTTTACTGGCGTCAGGATCTTCGAGCAGCGGCTTGAGTTGCGCAAGAACGGCATCGCGGTCGAGCTGCTCCGGCGCATCAAGGTAATCATGTGCCACGGGCAGGTAAGCCGCCTCACCTGGCGCTACCGCAAAACTGAGGCCGACGATATTAGCCGTTAACGTATCCAGCCCATCGGTTTCGAGATCGAACGCAAAGACCTCGCTGTTTTTCAGCTTCTCCACCCAGGCATCTAAGGTTTGCTGATCCAGAATGGTGATATAGCCGTCAGCCGATAACAGGCTGGTGGCCTCAACGCTCGCCACCGGCTCATCGGTAAGAACCTGCTGGGCTTGCCGGTTGCTTTTAGTACCCTGCAGCCATTTTCCCTCTTGCAGGTCGGTCAACCAGCGCTTGAATTCGAAACGGCTAAATAGCGCTTGCAGCGCGTTAACATCAGGTTCGCTGACAGTAAGCGCTTCACAGGGTTGATCGAGCTCGACGTCTGTTTTAATGGTGGCAAGCTGATAAGAAAGAAAAGCAACATCGCGATTCTGCTCCAGTTTCGCGGCCATGGTTTTTGCACCGCGAAAAGAGAGATCGGCGACTTTATCAAGATTGTCGTAAATGGACTGCATCCCGCCCAGCCCCTGCAGCAGCGCCTGGGCTGTTTTTTCACCCACGCCGGGTACGCCGGGAATATTATCTGAGCTGTCCCCCATCATCGCCAGAAAATCGATGATCAACGACGGTGGCACACCATACTTCTGCTCAACCTCTTCTGGGCCAAGAATGGTATTCGTCATGGTATTGATTAGCGTAATGCCCGGTGTGACAAGCTGCGCCATATCTTTATCGCCGGTGCTGATCAGAACAGCGTGGCCTTTTTTCTCTGCCTCTAACGCCAGCGTACCAATCACATCGTCCGCTTCAACGCCGCTGACAGCCAACAGCGGCAAGCCCATCGCACGCACCATTTCGTGCAGCGGCTCTATTTGTGACCGCAAATCATCAGGCATCGGTGGGCGGTGGGATTTGTAATGTTCAAACAGTTCATCCCTGAAGGTTTTGCCTTTAGCATCAAACACCACAGCAACATGTGTAGGGCTGTACTGTACCAACAGGCTTTTCAGCATGTTGAGCACGCCATACATAGCACCAGTAGGCTCTCCTGCGCTGTTGGTTAGCGGCGGGAAAGCGTGGTACGCGCGATAAAGATAGGATGAGCCATCAACCAAAATCAGGGGGTTTTCTGCTATTTGCGCCATATGTCTGTGTATTCTTCGTTGCCATGGATTGGCCTATAAGGATGCCACACCTTGGCGAAAAGGGTTAATCAAGACAAACAGAGCGTGACGTTTTTCGTGCTTCTGTAATGAGGATCGCAACGATCTTTCTGTGGATAACTTTGTGCGTAAAAATTATATCAATAGTTTATTTATGTCATAAAAAAGATTCAGCCAAAATTAAAAATAATAAAATCATATAGTTAATATAAATCCGTGATGCGATCGTGATTTTTAATGGCATGTTTGCTTGTGTGGATAGAAAAACTGTGCTTCTTCAACAGGTCAGCGATGGGCGCACAAATTACAAATGAAAACGCCAGCGTATGCTGGCGTTTTGCAAAAAACTCAGCGTAAAACGCTATTTTTTCTCAACCAGGAACTTCACTACGTTGGCATAATCCGCCACGAAGTTTGCCATTGAGCTGGTATCCAGACCGCCATTATTAACCATATATTTGCCGTTAATAAACATCGCTGGCACGCCGCGCAGATCAACGTCAGACGCCGCTTTTTGCTGCTGGGCAACAAGGGCTTTTACTGCAAAGCTGTTCCAGGCCGCATCGTACTGCTCAGAAGAAATGCCCGCTGCTTTGATGAATACGTCTTTCAGGCTGGCTGCATCCGTAATCGTCTGGCTTTTCTGAATGCCATCAAAAATAGGTGAAGTCACTTTATCTTCTACGCCCAGCGCCATCGCGACGGCCCACGCATGAGTGACAACGGGACCTAAGTCGCCGCCAAGGAAGTCAACGTGGTACTTCACCATCTTCGTATCGGCTGGCAGATTCTTTTTAACTGCATCACCGACGTGGTAAATTTGCTCAAACTGGTAGCAGTGAGGGCAGAAAAAAGAGAAAAACTCCATAACCTGGGGTTCACCTGCAACAGGTTTAGGCAGGCTAACGTATTGTTTACCTTCAGTGAATTGTGCAGCAGATGCGCTGAACGCCAGCACCAAACCCATCAGTGCAAAAAATATTTTCTTCATTGGGGAAAACTCTCCTGACTTTTCATTAAAATTGCGGGGCCAGCTGCAACGGAGGTTCCCGTAACACCTTTTCCTGCTCGATAAACTGCAAAATTTGCCGGCGCCAGAAATCCTCATCCGTCATCCAGGGGAAAGCGCGCGGAAAAGCGGGATCCTGCCAGCGGCGCACGACCCAGGCCAGATAATAAATCATGCGCATAGCACGTAAAGGCTCAATCAGTGACAATTCGTTAATATCGAAGTCGCTGAATTCGCTGTATGCGTCCAACAGAATATCCCACTGAATACGCTGTTCCTGTCTATCGCCACTTATTAACATCCACAGATCCTGAATAGCGGGACCATTGCGGGCATCATCAAGATCGACAAACAGCGGGCCATCGCGCCACAGAATATTGCCCGGGTGGCAATCACCATGTAAGCGTAGCGGCTGCCAGTCGCTATGCCAGCACTGCCGCAGCGTGATGCCAAGTTTATCGACAGCTTCCAGCAATGCTGGGCGGAGTGACGCAGGCACGAGCTCAGCCTTTGCCAGGACTTCTCGCGGCTGCTCCAGATATTCTTCAAGCCCTATGGATGGGCGTTGCTGAAACAGGCTTTTGCGGCCAGTTTGATGAATACGTCCCAGGAAACGGCCTACCCATTCCATCTGATCTTCGTTGTCGGTTTCATACTGCCGTCCACCCAGGCTGGGAAAGACCGCATAGTAAAAGCCAGCATGACGTTGCAGCGTATCGCCCTGCAAAACTAACGGCGCGGCAATCGGCACCTCATCATCCAGTAAATCCTGGGAAAACCGATGCTCTTCGGTGATCTGTTCTGCACTCCAGCGCTGAGGGCGATAAAACTTGGCCACATAGCGACGTTTTTCATCGTCGCTAAACTGATAAACCCGATTTTCATAGCTGTTCAGGGCGGTTAAACCGGAATCTACCCGTATGCCCGTTTCCCAAAGCGCATCCAACAGGACATCAGGATTGAGTGTCTGGAAGTTAAAGGCGGCATCACTCATGGTTATCCCTGTGCTTATCTTTACGGTTAATGGCCAAGGATAACACTACTCGTCATTTTTGATGACACCACGTGCACGTAGCAGGGCGGTTTTAAAATCGACTTCATAATCTTTTTTCAAGCCTGGAATCTGATCGTCGCTGGCTGAATCACGCATTTTTAGATGATAAATCAATACGTCATCGCTTAATTCACTTAATGGGCCAATGAAACCAGACTCGTGGGCCAGTTTTTGTAAAAATGCCAACAGGTTAAGATCGGGCTCTTTCTCCCATGCCGGTTGCAGGAGTTCAAGCAGTTCAGTCAGCCGATGGGTTTTCATAATGATTCCTCAATGCAGGTGATTCACGTCCAGAATGACACAAGGAGACAAGATGGCAGCATTTACCGGTGTAATCCTTGCTGGTGGACAAGGTAGCCGTATGGGCGGGCAGGATAAAGGATTACTCATGATGCAGAGTAAACCCCTATACCAACACGTTCTACAGCGGTTGAGGCCGCAGGTAGACATTGTGTTAATAAGCGCTAACCGCAACATTGATCGTTATCAGCTAAGTGGTTATCAGGTCGTAACCGATTCAATCAAGGACTACCCAGGACCGCTTGCAGGTATGTTGAGCGGTTTACGGCACAGCCCCACTGATTGGGTGGCATTTTGTGCCTGTGATACACCTCAGATCCCCGGTGATTTTGTTGCGCGCCTCTGGCAGCAGCGTAACAACGCACCTGCTGTATGGGTGAAATCCTCCCAGCGGGATCATCCAACCCTGGCCTTGATGAATAAGGCGATTGCCGACGATCTGGAGACATGGTTGTTACGGGGGGAGCGCAGGCTTATGCAGTTTATGCGTGAGCATGGTGGGCACCCGGTTTTATTTAGCGATCCAGAGTCAGCGTTCAGCAACATCAATACGCCTGACGACCTTGTGGAGCAGGAGAAATCATAATGTGTGTTCCGTTGTTGGCCATTGTCGCCTGGAGTGGGACCGGTAAAACCACACTACTCGAGCAAGTTATACCCTTGTTAAGGGCGCAGGAGATACGTGCAGGATTAATTAAGCATACCCACCATGACATGGACGTAGATACGCCAGGCAAGGACAGTTATCGACTGCGCCAGGCCGGAGCCGATCAGGTTATTGTCGCCAGCGACAGGCGTTGGGCACTCATGTGTGAAACGCCTGAGCAGCCTGTCAGCTTAATGGCGTTAGTGGGACGAATGGACAGCGAACAGCTGGATGTAGTGTTAGTCGAAGGATTTAAAGATGAGCCAGTCGCCAAAATTGTGCTTTGGCGCTCGGGTATTAAAGGTGAGCTAGCAGCACTGCTGGATGAGAAGGTGGTGGCTGTCGCCTGTGACGACACGACTTTAAACCTGAATGTGCCCGTTTTGAACATCAACCAGCCACAAGAAGTGGCCGCATTTATCCTGACATGGCTGGGTAAAAAGGCGCATAGCTGACAACACAATGGGTAGCGAGTGGATGATGCAGATCAGCAGCGTTCAGTAGAGGGTTTTCCCGTCTTCGAACGGCAAAGAAGGTGTAATTACCATCATCGTTAGAGCCTGTCTGCCGCGTACCAGATGACGTGCCTGTGT
>NZ_JMJJ01000009.1 GCF_000710035.2 Pantoea ananatis LMG 2665
GAGGCGCATTATAGGGAGTTCTTTCTGAGTGACAAGCATTAATTATAAAAAAATGACTGAGCGGTTTATTTTTAAACGAACGAGGTAAAAAGCACCACTTCCTGCCTAAACAACGCACGGAAATCACCACGTAGTCTTTGAAAGAGGCGTATTGTGCATTTCTGCCAATGCTATTCTTCTTCATTATCTTTGCTGAAAACATTACGAAGGACGCTCAATGATTAAATCCGCGCGCAGTATGGCTGGTCTGCCATGGATTGCCGCTATGGCATTCTTTATGCAGTCACTGGATGCCACGATATTGAACACAGCCCTGCCCGCGATCGCCACCAGTCTTGACCGTTCCCCGCTTGCCATGCAGTCCGCCGTCATCAGCTACACCTTAACCGTTGCCATGCTTATCCCCGTCAGCGGCTGGCTTGCAGATCGTTACGGCACACGCAAAATCTTCATGATTGCCGTTTCGCTCTTTACCCTTGGCTCGTTAGCCTGCGCCTTGTCGCCTTCTTTATCTGTTCTGGTTACCTCCCGTGTCATTCAGGGCGTTGGTGGTGCCATGATGATGCCGGTAGCGCGCCTGGCACTCTTGCGCGCCTATCCGCGCAGTGAACTCTTACCCATCCTTAACTTTGTGACGATGCCGGGGTTAGTGGGGCCGATCCTGGGGCCGCTGTTGGGCGGTGTAATGGTGACGTATGCCACCTGGCACTGGATATTCCTGATTAACATCCCTATTGGCATACTGGGCATATTCTATGCGCGTAAATATATGCCTGACTTTACTACGCCTAAACGCCGCTTCGACTTTCTGGGCTTTTTACTCTTCGGCATCGGGTTGGTGATGATCTCCACCGGGATAGAGCTGTTTG
Organism: Pantoea ananatis LMG 2665; assembly: GCF_000710035.2. GTDB lineage: Bacteria > Pseudomonadota > Gammaproteobacteria > Enterobacterales > Enterobacteriaceae > Pantoea > Pantoea ananatis. Next base: position 870 of record NZ_JMJJ01000009.1, read on the forward strand.
GTGAGCGTATCGTCTCGCCCTGGATTGCGGCCGGGGTATTGTGTGGCGGTGTTGTGTTATTGCTTCTTTATATTGCGCACGCCCGACGTCACCCCTCTCCCCTTATTAATCTGCCAATGTTTAAGACCCGCACCTTCTCGGTAGGTATCATTGGCAACATCGCCTCGCGGCTTGGTACAGGCTGTGTGCCGTTTTTGATGCCGCTGATGCTTCAGGTGGGTTTCGGTTACTCGGCTATTCTGGCGGGATGCATGATGGCGCCCACGGCCGTAGGATCTATTCTGGCAAAACAAAGCGTGACGCAGCTGCTGCGCTGGTTTGGTTATCGCCGCTTGCTGGTCAGCATTACGGTGATTATCGGGTTCATGATTGCCAGCTTTTCACTGCAGTCACCTTCTGAAAGCATCGCATTATTATTGATACCGCTCTTTCTGCTGGGTATGGCGATGTCCACCCAGTTTACGGCGATGAATACTATTACGCTGGCTGATTTAGATGACGACAACGCCAGTGGCGGCAATAGCGTGCTAGCCGTGACACAACAACTGGCGATCAGTTTCGGTGTAGCGGTCAGCGCTGCTGTACTGCGTTTTTATCAGGAGTTTGATAGCACGACGGTAGAACAGTTCCATTCCACCTTCCTGACGATGGGCATCGTAACCGTGCTGTCGGCGCTAACATTTATGATGTTGCGCAATGGTGATGGACGTAACCTGATCAGCAATCGCGATAAAAAGAAAAAGGCTTAAACCGAGCCTCGCGGTACCAGCTCCGGCGTCAGTACCAGCGTTTGCTGGCTGACGTCGGGATTGCTCAGGCGGTGAATCAGCGTATCTATCGCCAGTTCGCCCAGTTCATCTTTAGGTTGATGAATAGTACTCAGCGGCGGTGACATATAGCGAGCCAGTTCAATATCGTCATATCCCATCACCGCCATATCCTGTGGAATCTGCAGTCCGGCCTGATGCAATGCGTGATAAACGCCAACCGCCATCGCGTCGTTGCTGGTAAAAACAGCATGCGGCGGCGTTTCCAGCGCCAGCAATTCAAACATTGCGTTGTAGCCGCCTGAAAACTCAAAGTCGCCACTGACAACATATTCTGGCGGAACATGCAGACCGCTTTTCTGCATCGCCTGGTAATAACCTTCCAGTCGCATGCGTGCAGGTGTTTTATCAAGCGGCCCAGAAATACAGGCAATACGCGAGTAGCCACTGTCAATTAGGTGCTGCGTGGCCAGCTCTCCCCCTAACAACGCGTTATCCTGAATAATATCGCCATGGCCTTCAAAAGGTGCCCAGTCCATCATCACCGTTGGGATAGAAGGATAACGATTAAGGATTTCGGCCGAAGGCAGATGACTCTCGGTACACATGATAAGCAAGCCATCAACGCGCTTTTGCAGCAGCGTTTCCAGGCTACGATTCATGCGCGCTTCGTCGCCAGCGGTATTACAAAGAATCAGACTGTATCCCCGCTCATAGCAACTGTCTTCCACCCCGCGCACGACTTCTGCATAAAAAGGGTTGCTACTGGCAGTCAGCAGCATGCCGATGGTATTGGTTTGGTTAAGCTTGAGGCTACGCGCTAATGCCGACGGCGCGTAGTTGAGTTCGCGGATCGCCTGTTCAATTTTTTCACGCACGCCGTCACTGACAAAACGGTTCTTGTTGATGACGTGTGAAACCGTTGAAGTTGAGACACCCGCCAGTCGGGCGACATCTTTCATCGTAGCCAAGCGCTTAACCCTGCTGCTGTAAAAAGTCGTCGATTTCCGCACGCCACGGTACAGAAGGCTGCGCACCTGAACGGGTTACCGCAATTGCCGCGGCGGCATGGGCAAAACGAACGGCATCATGCATGGCCTTACCTTCAAGGCGCGCAGTGATAAACGCACCGTTAAAGGTATCGCCAGCAGCAATGGTGTCGACCGCGTTGACCTCAAAGCCGGCAATACGTTGTCCCTTCCCATTTTCACTGAGCCAGACGCCACGGCGTCCCAGGGTAATCAAAACGGTAGCAATACCTTTTTCATGCAATGCGGCGGCGGCACGTGCTGCATCATCATCATTATTTACCGCAATACCGGTCAGAATTTCAGCTTCAGTTTCATTCGGCGTAATGATGTCGATAAGCGCTAACAAATCATCAGACAGTTTCGTTGCCGGAGCAGGATTTAAAATCACGCGGGTCTGATGCTGTCTGGCCAACGTCGCCGCAGCCAAAACGCTGTCCAGGGGCGATTCCAACTGCATCAGTAAGGCATCCGCCTGGGCAATGACCTGCTGGTGACGTTCAACATACTGCGGCGTCAATGCCGCGTTGGCGCCGGAATAGATGCCAATGTTATTTTCGCCTTCGCCATTCACGAAAATCATCGCCACACCCGTAGATTCACCCTCGACGGCTTCTACTGGATGCGTATCAATATTGTCCTGCGCGAGCTGCTGGCAAATACGTTCGCCAATGTCATCAGCGCCAACACAGGCTATAAAAGCGATATTCGCACCCGCACGACCCGCGGCAACCGCCTGATTCGCGCCTTTACCGCCAAACGCAATCTGGTATTTCTGCCCGATCACCGTTTCGCCAGGGCGGGGAAAATGAGCCAGATTAAGGATGTGGTCAGCATTAATGCTACCGAGAACGGCCAGTTTTGCGTTTTTGCTCATTGGAGGAGTCCGAAATAAGTGCGCCACCGACGGGTGGCGCAATGCCCTGCTTTTCTTTGATTTATTTGGTAACCAGTTTCAGATCGACCGGATTGACCGCCTGCACTTTTTCACCTTTCAGCACTTTATCAGCAGTCTGAACGCCGATCATGCCAATTTTCTCTGGCATCTGAGCCACGGTTGCGGCCAGCTTGCCACCTTCAACGGCTTTCACGCCATCAGGTGTGCCATCGAAACCGACGACCATCACATCGGTTTTGCCTGCAGTTTGCAGTGCACGCAGCGCGCCCAGTGCCATTTCGTCATTCTGTGCAAACACCGCCTGAACATCCGGGTGCGCCTGCAGCAGGTTCTGCATAACGTTCAAACCCTTGGTACGATCAAAGTCTGCCGGCTGGCTGGCCAGGATCTGGAATTTATGTGCGTCAGCAGCCTGTTTAAAACCTTCGCCACGTTCACGCGCAGCAGAGGTCCCTGCGATGCCTTCTAACTCGATCACTTTCGCGTTATCACCCAGTTTACGTGCGATGTAGTCACCCGCCATCTTGCCGCCAAAGCGGTTGTCAGATGCAACGTGACTGACTACCGTACCCTGTGCAGCTACGCGGTCCAGGGTGATCACCGGGATCTTCGCCTGGTTAGCCATTTTGATGGCGTTGCCGACAGCGTCAGAATCGGTCGGGTTAATCAACAGCACTTTCGTCCCGCGCACGGTTAAGTCCTGAACGTTAGCCAGTTCTTTTGCCGGGTTGTTCTGTGAATCCAGCACGACCAGGTTGTAGCCCAGTTTATCGGCTTCTTTCTGTGCGCCGTCTTTCAGTGAAACGAAGAACGGGTTGTTCAGCGTAGAGATAACTAAGGCAATGGTATCTTTAGCCATTGCGCTGGCGCTGAGCGTTGCACCAAGGATCACAGCTAATGCAGTTAACTTTTTCATCATTTTATCCTGTATTAAGGTCTGAGTTATTTGCTGCTTTTATTGTCCACCAGCACCGCCAGCAGAATGACTACCGCTTTTACGATCATCTGGTAATACGACGATACACCCATCAGATTTAAACCATTGTTCAAAAAGCCAAGGATTAATGCGCCAATTAAGGTGCCAACAATCCGGCCCTTACCTCCGGCCAGGCTGGTACCGCCTAATACAACGGCGGCAATCGCATCCAGTTCATAGCCTGTTCCGGCTGTCGGCTGCGCGGACGAAAGACGGGCGACTTCGATAGAACCCGCCAGCGCCGCCAGCATGCCAGACAGTGAATAAACAATGACTTTGACCCGATTGACGTTGATACCGGAGAGACGTGTTGCGGCTTCATTCCCCCCCAGTGCATAGATGTAGCGGCCCAACCGCGTGTGGTGCAGCATGTACCAGGCCGCCACGAACACCAGCACCATCAGCCATACGGGTGTAGGAATCCCCAACGGACGACCAATACCAAACCAGCCGAACAGATCGGCATTGTCATTAAAGCCGGTATTCACAGGGCTGCCGTTGGTATAAACCATGGTGACACCGCGCAGTAACAGCATCATCACCAGCGTGGCGATAAAAGCCTGCACCTTACCGCGCGCGACAATGGTACCGGTCACCGCGCCAATGGCTGCGCCCAGCGCCAGCGAGGCCGCAACCGCAACAAAGGCATTCACCTCCATTCCCACCAGCGATGCCGCCACCGCACCTGTGAGCGCCAGTAGCGATCCCACAGAGAGATCGATACCTGACGTCAGAATAACCAGCGTCATGCCCACCGCCATAATGGCGTTGACCGATGTCTGCTGCAAAATGTTGAACAGGTTTGCCACGGTAAAGAAATTAGGGCTCTGGCTGGCGACCACGGCAATCAACACAATCAGCGCAATCAGCGACTTTTGCTCAAGCAGCCAGGCTTTGCTGAACCAGCGACGGTTAGACGGAACGGTTTGGGTGGTCATACAACTAAATCCTCACTGTGTTGCTTACCAACGGCTGCGGCCATCAGGCTTTCCTGGGTAGCGTCTTCACGGGTAAATTCGCCGCTTAAACGGCCTTCATGCATCACGACAATACGGTCACTCATGCCCAGAACTTCTGGCATTTCCGACGACACCAAAATAATGCTCAGCCCTTCTGCCTTAAACTGGTTAATGAGCTGATAGATCTCTTTTTTTGCCCCCACGTCAACACCGCGCGTCGGTTCATCGAGAATCAACACGTTGGGGCGCGTCATTAATCCGCGGGCAATCGCGACTTTCTGTTGATTACCGCCGGATAGCAGGCCAATCGGCTGCTCCATTGACGGGGTTTTAACGTTAAACAGACGGATAAAATCGCTGACGGCGAGCTGCTCTTCAGCGTGCCTGAGCCTGCCGCCCAGGTGACTGAAGTAGCGCAGTGCGGTCAAAGACATGTTCTCTTTGACTGACATGCCCAGCACCAGGCCATCGCGCTTACGGTCTTCCGAGATATACACGATGCCATTGGCAAGGCCATCCTGCGGTGAGCGGGTCACCACTTCACGTCCACTCAGCCAGATCTGCCCGGCGCTGCGGGGCGCAGCACCGTAGAGGATTTTCATCAGTTCGGTGCGCCCAGCGCCCATCAGGCCAGACACGCCAAGAATTTCACCTTTGCGCAGGGTAAACGAGACGTTATCGACGCCAGGCCCGCTGAGGTTTTCGACTTTAAGGCGCACGTCGCCGGGCGCCTCGTCCAGATGGGGATATTGATCTTCCAGCTTACGACCCACCATCATCTCAATGAGGCTTTCTTCACTCAGATCGCTGACGGCACGCTCAGCAATAAACTGACCATCACGGAACACCGTGACATCATCGCAAATCTCAAAAATCTCTTTCATGCGATGGGAGATATAGACGATGCCGCATCCCTGTGCTTTGAGCTCGTTGATAACGCGGAATAACGACAGGGTTTCGGTATCGGTCAGCGCGTCGGTCGGCTCATCCATAATGATGACTTTCGACTCAAAGCTCAGCACTTTAGCGATCTCGACCATTTGCTGATCGCCGATGGATAAATCGCCCACCAGTTTGTGGCTGTTAAAACGTAAATTCAGGCGCTTTAGCAGCGCGTCAGCTTCGGCATACATCCGTTTCCAGTTGATGCAGCCCAGGCCATTAACGAATTCGCGGCCAAGAAAAATGTTTTCCGCGACGGTTAACTGGGGGATCAGGTTAAGTTCCTGATGGATAATACCAATGCCCGCTTCCTGAGAAGCCTTGGGTCCGCTGAACGTCGTTTCTTCACCCAGCCACAACAGTGAACCGGCATCACGACTGTAAATGCCGGTAAGCACTTTCATCATGGTCGATTTGCCCGCGCCGTTTTCCCCCACCAGCGCCATGACGCGTCCCGGCCAGACTGACAACGATGCGCCATTCAGTGCTTTGACGCCCGGAAATGATTTTTCGATGCCTTTAAGCTGCAGTAACGGTTGCATAATGGCCTCAGAAGGTCACACCTGCGCTCAGGATGACATTCGCAAACGGAGAACACTCTCCGCTGCGAATGACCGCCTGACTACGCTGTGTTTGTTGTTTGAACTGTTCGTGACTGATGTAGTGGATACTAATGGTATTTCCCTGGTGCTGTTGCAATGCGTCGAGCACGGCGATCAGTTCGCTGTGGAGCTGCGGATTATGCTGCTTAATTTCTTCCGCGATAAAGGCGCTTTCCACCTGCATCTCATGCGTTACCGCTTCAACCACCTGCATAAATCCTGGCGTACCCGGTATCAGTGCCAGATCGATACGCTGCGTTTCTGCCGGAATCGGCAACCCCGCATCGGCGATCGTCAATGTATCCGTATGGCCCAGGCGGGCGATGACGTAAGAGAGTTCAGCGTTTAACAGGCGACCTTTTTTCATTTTTCCACTCCAGAGCGAAACGTTTCGCTTTCAGGAGTGTATAAAATGAAGGTTACAATTCAACCACTGAATAAGAAATTTGTGATCGCTATCGAAACGTTTCGCTGTTGCAGACCAGAATTTGAGTTAGGGGGCAGTCAGAAGGGAAAAATGGACCGCCTGGGCGGTCCATTGGGGCAGAATCAGGGCAACTTTTTGACCTGCTTGACGTCCAGCTCGATGCTGTTGAAATCTTTGTCCAGTTCCCCGGTCAGTTCAACACGGTCTTTGGGTGAAACAGTCAGCCCATTCCAGCGCTTATGATCGATTTCTACTTTCATCGTGCCGGTCTGATCACGGAACACGTAGTCTTCGTCACCAATCTGCTTTTCAAGCTGGCCACGAACGGTAATCCAGCTATCATCTTTCATCTCTTCAGCCTGTTTCACCGTTACAACACTGCTTTGATCGGTTTTGAAACCGCCCTGCTGCTGATGTGCGGCCGGCGCTGGCGCATTTGGATCAACAAATCCGCCTTGTTGTGCAGCAAAGACCGGCGCGGAAGCCAGCATGGTTACGGCTAATAGTGCAGCATACTTTTTCATTTTGTCACCTCTTGTCCATGAAGCAGTTAGGGTAGTGACTGTAGTAAAACATAGAGTTCTTAACAGGATCTTAAGGCAAAAATAAACGCAGTTTTTAGCCAAACTCACTGTACAACCCCCATTCGCCTTCGTATAAATCGCTTACTAAAAGGGAGAAGCGATGCGAATTTTACTGATTGAAGACGACCGCCTGATTGGAGACGGCATTAAAGCGGGACTCAGTAAGCTGGGATTCAGCGTTGACTGGTTTGTCTCTGGCGAGGCCGGTTTTCAGGCATTAACGGCGGCGCCGTGGGATGCGGTCGTACTCGATTTATCACTGCCTGAGCGTGACGGGCTGGACATATTGCGTCAATGGCGTCAGCAGGGGCACGATGTCCCGGTTCTTATCCTTACCGCCCGCGATGCGCTTGATCAACGCGTTGAAGGATTACAGATGGGGGCTGACGATTACCTGTGCAAACCCTTTGCCCTTACAGAAGTTGCCGCACGCTTACAGGCACTGATTCGCCGCCGCCACGGGCAATTCCAGCCCGAACTGCGTCATGGCGATGTAGTGTTGATTCCCGGTAATCTCAGCGTGGAAAGAAACGGCGAAAATATCGCGTTAAAAAGCCGTGAGCTGGCCCTGCTTGAGCTGTTTATGCGAAATCCGGATCGGGTACTGACGCGAAGCCAGCTCGAAGAAAAGCTCTATACCTGGGATACCGAAGTGTCGAGCAATGCGGTAGAAGTGCATATCCATCATCTGCGTAAAAAACTCGGTAACCGCTTTATCCGCACCATCCACGGCGTGGGCTATACGCTGGGGGAAAGCGAATGCGATCGATGAGTTTGTTTTTACGCCTTGGCATTGGCCTGGTGCTGATACTGGGCATTTGTTGGGGAACGGCCACGCTCAGCGCCTGGTATAAAACACGTGACACCGTTAACGAGCTGTTTGATACGCAACAGATGCTGCTTGCTAAGCGCCTGCTGACCCTGGACTTCACGACGCTGAACGGCACGTCGCTGCCAAAAACGAAAAAGTTGCTGGATCACAATCGTGGCGAACAGGACGATGACGCGCTGGCTTTCGCGGTATTTGACCGGGAGGGAAAACAGGTCCTCAACGACGGTGATAATGGCAAAGATCTGCCCTTTAATGCGGATCATCAAGGTTTCCAGGATGGCCAGCTTAACGGGGATGACGATCTCTGGCGTTTTGTCTGGCTGACTACGCCCGATCAACGTTACCGCGTCGTGGTGGGTCAGGAATGGGAATACCGTGACGATATGGCAAAAGATCTGGTCGATGCCAGCATGTTGCCCTGGCTGATCTCATTACCTTTTATGCTGCTGATGTTAACGGGCCTGGTGTGGTATGAACTTCGTCCGCTGAAGAAACTCAGCCACCAGCTTGCCGGGCGGGCACCTGACGATGATGCGCCCTTGCAGGCCGATCGCGTTCCCAAAGAGGTAAGACCGTTAATTGACGCCCTGAACGGCCTGTTCAGCCGCATTCATACCATGATGCAGCGGGAACGCCGTTTTACGTCGGATGCCGCACACGAATTACGCAGCCCGCTCGCCGCACTGCGGGTGCAAAGCGAGGTCATTCAACTGGCCGCCGATGACGAGGCGATGCGCACTCACGCGCTGCAACAGCTGGATGCGGGTATTACCCGCGCCACTCGTCTGGTTGATCAGCTGCTTACCCTTTCCCGCATTGAAGCCGAGGATGTTCGCAATACGTTCCAGCCCGTCATGTTAAAAAAGGTGGCACAGGACACGCTGGCTTCACAGCTGCCACTGGCAGATAAGGCTGACATTACGTTGCGCCTTAACGCTGAAGCCGATCCGGTTATTTCTGGACACGCGTTGCTGCTGTCACTGCTGATCAGAAATCTGTTGGATAACGCTATCCGCTATACACCGCCGGGCAGCCGCGTTGACATCGTGCTCAGCCCGAATACGTTGCGGGTGGAGGATAACGGAAACAGTTTATCGGCAGCGGAGTTGCAGCGTTTAGGCGAACGTTTCTGGCGTCCGCCGGGGCAGGAGAAAAGCGGCAGTGGGCTGGGTTTATCGATCGTACGCAATATTGCCCAGTTGCACGGTATGTCGCTGCACTTCAGTCAACATCCCGGCGGCGGATTGTGTGTCACGCTGCACTGGTGAAACGCTGTGCCTGACAGGCAGGCACAGCCGTTTAAATCTCGACCTGCGTTCCCAGCTCGATGACCCGATTCGGCGGGATCTCAAACTGATCGGGCGCACGCAGCGCATTGCGTTGTAACGTCATAAACAGCTTGCCGCGCAGACGCAAATACCAGGGGCGTTTTCCAATGATCAGCGACTCATGGGACATAAAGAAAGAGGTCTCCATCATGCGGCAGTTAAGTCCTTCCAGGCCACAGCGGTGGAAAATCTCTTCAACGTTCGGCGTTTCACGCCAGCCGTAACTGGCTACCACGCGCCAGAAGGTGGGCGACAACTGCTCAATGGTGACGCGCCTGACGTTGTGTACGTATGGCGCATCTTCGGTACGCAGCGTTAACAGCACGACGCGCTCATGCAGCACCTTGTTATGCTTAAGGTTATGCAACATGGCAAAAGGAATCACGTTCAGCGCGCGAGACATGTAAACCGCAGTGCCGGGTACGCGAACAGGCGGTGACTTTTCCAGAGAAGCAATCATTGCTTCCAGGGAATTGCCGTGCTCATGCATGCGGCGCAGCAACCGAAAGCGTTCACTCTTCCAGGTTGTCATCACAATAAACATCATCAGCGCCAGCGTCAGGGGCAGCCAGCCGCCGGAGAAAATTTTAATCAGGTTGGCCGAGAACAGCGACACATCAATGCACAGCATCGCCACTAAAATCAGCCCCACCAGATAACGATTCCAGTGCCAGTTCAGTATCGCAACGGTCGCACACAGAATGGATGTCAGCACCATGGTGCCCGTGACCGCAATCCCGTAAGCCGCAGCCAGGTTACTCGAATGCTCAAAGCCGATGATGACAATCACGACAGAGAAATAAAGCAGCCAGTTAATCACGGGGATGTAGATCTGCCCCGACTCTTTTTCCGATGTATGGACGATGCGCATTGGCGGCAAATAACCCAGACGTACCGCCTGTCGGGTTAATGAGAAGACCCCGGAAATCACCGCCTGTGAAGCAATAACGGTGGCTAAGGTCGCCAGAATCAGCATGGGGATTAGCGCCCAGTCAGGGGCCAACAGGAAGAACGGGTTTTTAATCGCTTCCGGCTGCTTCAGTAACAGCGCGCCCTGACCGAAGTAGTTGAGCACCAGCGAAGGCAGCACCACCACAAACCATGCCAGCCGGATAGGGAATTTACCAAAGTGCCCCATGTCCGCATACAGCGCTTCGACGCCTGTAATTGCGAGCACCACCGCGCCGAGCGCAAAGAAGGAGACAGACTTGTATTCGACAAAAAAGTGCAGCGCCCAGTAAGGATTGAGCGCCTGCAATACTTCGGGATTATTGAGAATGCTGCGCGCACCCAACACGGCCAGGACAATAAACCACAACAGCATGACGGGCGCGAAGAGTTTACCCACGATGCCGGTCCCGTGTTTTTGAATGACAAACAACAGTGTCAGGACGGCGATGGCCATGGGCACGATGTAGCTATCGAGACTTGGCGCCGCAATTTCCAGACCTTCAATCGCCGACAGGACAGAAACCGCCGGGGTGATCACCACCTCGCCGTAGAAAAAACTGCCGCCAATCAGCCCCATAATCACCAGAATTGCGGTGGCTCGCCCGCCCGTATGTCGCCCCGCCAGGGACATCAGCGTCAAGATGCCGCCTTCTCCGGCATTGTCTGCGCGCATGACGTAGCTGATATATTTCAGCGATACCACCAGCACCAGCAGCCAGAAAATCAGCGAAAGAAAGCCAAAGACCGCATCCCGCTCCACGCCAAAGCCAAACTGCCCCGAAAGACATTCGCGTAAGGTATAAAGCGGGCTGGTGCCGATATCCCCGTAGACGACACCAATGGCAGCCAGCGTTAATCCGCCTAGTGAGTGCTTATTATCCGAGCTCATAAAATTATCTTTTGTTGGAGTCTGAGAGGCGCACAAGCCATCAAAAAGCGCACAGTATGCACGTATTCACAAAAATTCCTACACCGCCGTCCGGGTAACCGATGGTCATTCACTGTTTTTTGGTGCTGCATTAACATTTAAAGTCGCGGTGTCGAACCTTCTGAAACAAAAAAGCTGACATCGATTAACGCTTTCGCGCATCATACCCTATAGAGTATTGCGTTCGCTAAAACGCGGCGGCTCGACGATCGTAAGGACATTGATGTGATTATGGCTCAACCCCATCTTTTGGCAGAAAGAATTTCTCGTCTCAGCAATGCGTTAGAAAAAGGTTTGTATGAGCGACATCATGCCATTCGCCTTTGCCTGCTCGCCGCACTCAGCGGCGAAAGCGTATTTTTGCTGGGTCCGCCAGGCATAGCAAAAAGCCTGATTGCCCGTCGCCTGAAATGCGCCTTCCAGCATGCCCGCGCTTTCGAATATCTGATGACCCGCTTTTCTACCCCGGAAGAAGTCTTTGGTCCGCTGTCTATCCAGGCTTTAAAAGATGAAGGACGCTATCAGCGGCTGACCAAAGGCTATCTCCCCGATGCCGAAATCGTTTTTCTGGATGAGATCTGGAAAGCCGGCCCGGCAATCCTTAACACGCTGCTTACCGCCATCAACGAACGCCGTTTCCGAAATGGCGATAGCGAAGAAAAAATTCCGATGCGCCTGCTGGTCACGGCCTCCAATGAGTTGCCGGAAGCCGATAGCGGGCTCGAAGCCCTGTATGACCGCATGTTAATTCGCCTGTGGCTGGATAACGTGCATGAAAAGCAGAACTTCCGCAGCATGCTGACCCATCATCAGGATGAAAATGACAACCCGGTCGCCGAATCGCTGCGCATCAGCGACGAAGAGTATGTGCGATGGCAGCAAGGCATCAGCCAGGTCACCCTGCCCGATAACGTGTTTGAACTGATCTATCAGTTACGCCAGCAGCTGGAAAAGCTACCCGAGGCGCCTTACATCTCCGATCGCCGCTGGAAAAAGGCCATACATCTGTTGCAGGCCAGCGCCTTTTACAGTGGGCGAAACACCATTGCGCCACTGGATCTGATCTTATTGAAAGACTGTTTGTGGCATGACGTTGCATCCATGCAGCTTCTGGATCGTGAAATCGATCAGCTCATGACTCAACATGCCTGGCAACAGCAGGCGATGTTGCTCAGGTTGCAGCAACTGAAAGCCCGACGTCTGGCCCTGCAACAGCAGCAAAGCGTGGCTGCCGCCATTACGCTTGAGAAGCACAGCGGCATGTTCAGCCGTAAACCGCATTACGACATGCCCGAAAGCTTTACCGACGCGCAGTTAACGCTGATGCTGCAAAAGCCGCTCATGCTGCATGATATGCAGGTCACGCATCTGGTTATTGAGCGTGAAGCACTGAACCACTGGTTACAGAAAGGCGGCGATATTCGCGGCAAATTAAACGGTATTGGATTTGCTCAAACGGTGGATATGCTGGTGGATGCGCAGCATTGCCTGGCGGTTCGCGATGTCAGCTTACAAACGGCAAGACTGACACTGCCCGGCAGCAGCAGCAGTGAGGCGTTGCCGGAAGAAATCAGTGAAGCGCTGGATGAACTCGACAACCAGCTGCGTCAACAACGCCACCTGTTCAGTCAGCAACAGCGTTGCCTGTTTATCAGTGATGACTGGCTGGCTCGCGTCGAAACCAGCCTGCAGGACGTTGCGGAACAACTTAAACAGGCGCGTAAATGATCTCACTGGAGACGCTGAGTACCCTGCTGTCAATCGGCGAGACCGAGCTGATTGAAGAGTTAATTCTGGTACTCCTCGCGTCTCCACAGCTGGCCCTGTTCTTTGAAAAATTTCCCGGCATGAAAAAGGCGCTGTTACGGGATGTTCCTCGCTGGAAGGCAGAAATTGATGCCGAACTCAAAGCCACGCCGGTCCCGGAAGCACTGGCGGAAGAGTTTCAGTTATTCCAGCGTATTCAGTTACTCAGCGATCGTGAATTCAGCCAGCAGCTTGATGAAACCCTTTCTCACCTTGAACGCCTGGCATCCCCCTTCCAGGAAGAAGCAAAACGACTGCTTCTTCATAACGATCCCGGCCATCTCAGCACTGCCCAGCATACGCTGTTCCTGCAACGCTGGCGGCTCAGCCTTACGCTGCAAACGTTAACGCTTAATGAGCAACTTCTTGAGCAGCAGCGCGAACGTCTGATGGCGGAGTTACAGCAACGTATGGCCCTGAGCGGGCAACTGGCACCTGTGCTGGCAGACGATGACGAAGCGGCAGCCGGACGGTTATGGGATATGGGCAAAGCGCCGCTTCAGCATGGCGATTACCAGTTGATGCTGCAATACGGCGAGTTCCTTGCACAGCAGCCCGAATTAATGAAGCTGGCCCAGCAACTGGGGCGGAGTCGTGAGGCAAAATCGGTTCCCTCCCAGGATGCGCCGATGGAAGCCTTTCATCATCTGGTGCGCGAACCGGATGCCGTACCGGAAGAAGTCAGCGGTATTCATCAAAGTGATGACGTATTACGCTTGCTGCCACCTGAACTGGCAGCATTGAGCGTCAGCGAGCTTGAACTTGAGTTTTACCGCAGGCTGGTAGAGAAGCGACTGCTTACTTACAAACTTCAGGGCGATGCCTGGCATGAAAAAATCACTCAACGTCCCGTCAGCCACCAGCAGCATGAAGAACAGCCTCGTGGCCCGTTTATCGTTTGTGTCGATACCTCAGGGTCAATGGGAGGGTTCAATGAACGTTGTGCAAAAGCCTTTTGTCTGGCCCTTCTCAAAGTGGCACTGGCCGATCGCCGTCGCTGTTACATCATGTTATTCGCTCATGACGTAATTGGTTACGAATTAACGGGCGATGACGGGCTGGAGCAGGCCATCCGTTTTCTCAGCCAACGTTTTCGTGGCGGAACCGACCTCGCAGCCTGTCTTTCCGCGGTGGTCAAACGGATGGAAGGCCCGTTGTGGCAGGATGCCGATGCCGTCATCGTGTCAGACTTTATTGCGCAGCGCCTGCCGGAAGAGGTGGTACGCAGCGTTAAACATCGCCAGCAGCAACAGCAGCAGCGCTTCCACGCCGTCGCCATGTCCACGCACGGTAAACCCGGCATAATGCGCATCTTCGATCATATCTGGCGTTTCGATACCGGCTTAAAAAGCCGCATTTTACGTCACTGGCGGCGCTAAGCGAGACAGCAGAAATTCCATTTTGCTTTATAGTAAATATCTGCAATTACTTATTCAGCAATCAGGAGTGTCCTGTGAACACCGTTCAACCCCATCGCGATTTACCTGCGCCAACCCGGACGCTGATGCTCTCTGGCCAAAATGTCGAACAAAAACGTGCCGAGCTGCTGGCTTACTTTAGTCAGACATGGGCGCTGTACGAAGATCTCTTTACCTGCCTCAACGATCAGCGCGCATGGTTTACGAAAGCGATTCCCCTGCGCCATCCGCTGATCTTCTACTTTGGCCACACCGCCACGTTCTACATTAACAAGTTAATGGCTGGACGTTACATCGATGACCGCATTGACGATCGCATCGAAGCCATGCTGGCTATTGGCGTGGACGAAATGAGCTGGGATGATCTCAACGACAACCACTACGACTGGCCTTCTGTAGAAGCCGTTCGCGACTATCGCGGTAGCGTAAAAGCCTTAGTGACACAATTTATTCAGGAGATGCCGCTTGAACTGCCCATCACATGGGACAGCCCGGCTTGGGTGATCCTGATGGGGATTGAGCATGAACGAATTCACCTGGAAACCTCCAGCGTGCTGATCCGTCAGCTGCCGGTCGAATGGGTGAAACCTCAACCGCAGTGGCCAGCCTGCGCGGAAGCGCGCCGCGATCGTCAGTTGGTGCCCACCAACGCACTGGTCTCCCTGCCCGGTGGCCACATCACGCTTGGTAAAACCGATGATACCTATGGCTGGGACAACGAGTACGGTACTCAGCAGGTTGAGCTAAAGCCTTTCAAGGCCAGCAAAATGCTGGTCAGTAACGCAGAGTTTTATGAATTTGTGCAGGCTGGTGGCTATCAGGAATCCCGCTGGTGGGATGAAGAAGGCCTGGGCTGGCGCCAGTTTGCTCAGGCAGAAATGCCCACCTTCTGGGTGGGTAACGCTGCGATGCCCGATCAGCTGAAACTCCGACTGATGTGTGAAGAAGTACCCATGCCGTGGGACTGGCCAGCTGAGGTCAATCAGTTGGAGGCCGCGGCCTTCTGTCGCTGGAAAGCGGAAGAAACCGGTAAGTCAGTCCAGCTACCCTGTGAGGCGGAATGGTATCAACTGCGCGAACAGGTCGAAGGCGATCAGCCAGACTGGCAGCAGGCGCCAGGCAATATTAATCTGGCTTACTGGGCCTCTTCCTGCCCGGTCGATCGGTTCCCGCAGGGGGAGTTCTACGACATCGTGGGCAACGTCTGGCAATGGACAACCACCCCAACCAATGGCTTTGAAGGCTTTAAAGTCCATCCGCTCTATGACGATTTCTCAACGCCCACTTTTGACGGTAAGCACTCACTTATAAAAGGTGGAAGCTGGATTTCCACCGGCAATGAGGCGATCAAATCATCGCGTTATGCCTTCCGCCGTCACTTTTTTCAGCATGCGGGTTTTCGCTATGTGATTTCTTCCCACCAGGAAACCATGGCCTTAAACCCCTATGAAACCGACAACATGGTTTCTCAGTACCTCGATTTCCAGTATGGGCCTCGCTATTTCGGCGTCGATAACTATGCAGAAGCCTTGGTCAAACTGGCGCTGTCGCACAGCCAGAATCGGGGAGAGGCGCTGGATATTGGTTGCGCCACGGGCCGGGCAAGCTTCGAACTGGCCCGCCACTTTGAGCATGTCACCGGCATGGATTATTCGGCCCGTTTTATTGATGTGGCGCTCCAGCTCACCACTGGCGAAGATTTCCGCTACGTGGTGCCTGAAGAAGGCGATCTGGTGGAATACCGTCAGGTACGACTTAAGGACTTTGCTATCACCAATGAGCAGGCGAAGCGCATTCAGTTTGTTCAGGGCGATGCCTGTAACATGAAACCTCAGCCAGCACGTTACGATCTGGTCCTGGCCTCGAACCTGATCGATCGCCTGCGTCAGCCGGCACGTTTTCTTCAGGACGTCACGCCCATGTTGCGTTCTGGTGGGATCTTAGTGCTGTCGTCACCTTACACGTGGCTTGAAGCCTTTACCCCGAAGGAAAACTGGCTGGGCGGCGTACGTGAAAATGGAGAAGCCCTGACCACCCTGCAGGCACTGCAACGGTTGCTGGCCGCCGACTTTGAGCAGATAGGTTCACCACAGGATATGCCATTCGTCATCCGTGAAACGGCGCGTAAATTCCAGCATACGCTCGCGCAGGTCACTCTGTGGCGTAAACGTTAAGGCAACCGGCAGCGGCTTATGCCGCTGCCGGTGTGTTGCCAGTTACGTTATTTTGCTGCACATTCTCCTCAGTTCATTGAAGAAAAAAACGATAACGAGGACGATCATGCCCGAACATCTGCAACTGGATAACCTTGACCGGGGGATCCTGAATGCACTACTGGAAAATGCACGCACCGCGTATGCCGAACTGGCAAAACAGTTCAACGTCAGCCCGGGTACCATTCATGTCCGTGTCGAAAAAATGAAGCAGGCAGGCATTATTCTGGGAACGCGGGTTGAGATCGATCCCCGCCAGCTGGGCTTTGATGTCTGTTGTTTTATCGGCATTATTCTCAAAAGCGCCCGTGATTACCCGGCGGCGCTGAGTAAACTGGACGCGCTGGATGAAGTCGTTGAAGCCTGGTATACCACCGGGCATTACAGTATTTTTATTAAAGTCATGTGTCGATCTATCGATGCTCTCCAGCAGGTATTAATTAACAAGATCCAGACAATTGATGAAATCCAGTCAACAGAAACCCTGATCTCCCTGCAGAACCCCATCATGCGAACCATCAAGCCCTGATCTTTCCACCCGCTTGTGCACAATTTTATCCTTTAACGATCGGCCGCCTGACAACGGCTGTATCGCCCTTGTCAAAACTAATAACCTTGTTTTCCACAGGTGGATCACCGCTTGATCACAGCGTACAATGCTCACCTTGATCTCAGGAGAGCACGATGGCCGACATTACGTTAATCAGTGGCAGCACCTTAGGCAGCGCCGAATATGTTGCTGAACATCTCGAAGAAAAACTGCAGGAAGCGGGCTTCTCAACGCAGATGCTACATGGTCCTGAGCTTCATGATGTGCCCCTGCAGGGGATCTGGCTGGTCGTGAGTTCTACCCACGGAGCCGGAGAGTTGCCTGATAATCTGCAACCTTTTTATGACGCCATTGAGGAAAGCCGTCCCGATCTGTCAGCCGTGCGTTTTGGCGCAGTCGGCATCGGCAACCATGAATACGATCTGTTTTGTGGTGCGATACGCAATCTTGACGCTCTGTTAATTACCTGTGGCGCACAGCGCATCGGCGAAAGACTGGAAATTGATATTCTGCAACATGAGATCCCCGAAGATCCGGCTGAAGAGTGGGTGATGACCTGGAAAGACGCGATCTGAGCCGGTCAGGGATCGGGAAATCACGACGATCCCCAGCAGAAGATACTGTTTTTCCCCAGATCTGGTCTTTTATTTTGTGGATAACTACCCTGTTTAGTTGCGTATAACCGGTAGTTATCCAAAGAACAACTGGAGTTTACTTTATGAGCTGTGGATAAAGTCCTCTTTTGATCCCAGCTTATACGGATCAGGATCACCGATCATTAACAGGTAACGATCCTCTCTACTCACTTGTTTATCCTGTGCTTTTCGCAGATATCCACAAGAGATGGCGATCCTAATAAGAGATCTAACAGAAAGATCATACAAAGAATTAAGATCTTTTCTTTTAATACCTGTCGATCCCGCTGCTTTCACCTCAGCCATAATTTCAGTAGAATCCACGGCCCAGAGAGAACGATCTCTGACTATTCATCAACGAGGTACCACTTCATGTTTTATCAAGATCCTTTTGACGTCATCGTTATTGGTGGTGGTCATGCGGGCACGGAAGCTGCCATGGCAGCAGCCCGAATGGGTCAGCAAACCCTGTTACTGACCCATAACATCGATACGCTGGGACAAATGTCCTGCAACCCGGCCATCGGTGGCATCGGTAAGGGACATTTGGTAAAGGAAGTGGATGCCTTAGGCGGTTTGATGGCCGGTGCAATCGATCGGGCGGGTATTCAGTTTAGGATACTAAACGCAAGTAAAGGTCCTGCCGTAAGGGCGACCCGTGCTCAGGCGGACCGCGTACTCTATCGTCAGGCGGTACGTACTGCGCTGGAGAACCAGCCAAACCTGATGATCTTCCAGCAGGCCGTTGACGATCTTATCGTCGAGAACGATCGCGTTGTCGGTGCGGTAACCCAAATGGGCCTGAAATTTCGTGCCAAAACGGTCGTGCTTACCGTGGGTACCTTCCTCGACGGAAAAATTCATATCGGGCTGGATAACTACAGCGGAGGTCGTGCAGGCGATCCGCCGTCGATCCCTCTGGCAAAACGCCTGCGTGCTTTGCCACTGCGCGTTGACCGCCTGAAAACCGGTACACCGCCACGCATTGATGCACGCAGCATCGATTTTAGCGTACTTGCCCCGCAGCATGGCGATAACCCGATGCCGGTGTTCTCTTTCATGGGCAATGCCGGACAGCACCCACAGCAGGTGCCGTGCTGGATGACCTATACCAATGAAAAAACACATGATGTGATCCGTAATAACCTCGATCGTAGCCCCATGTATGCGGGGATCATCGAAGGGATCGGGCCACGTTATTGTCCATCGATCGAAGACAAAGTCATGCGCTTCGCCGATCGCAACTCGCATCAGATCTTCCTTGAGCCTGAAGGACTGACCAGCAATGAGATCTACCCCAACGGTATCTCAACCAGCCTGCCATTCGACGTACAGATGCAGATCGTTCGTTCAATGCAGGGCATGGAAAATGCGAAGATCGTGCGCCCGGGTTATGCCATTGAGTATGACTTCTTTGATCCACGCGATTTAAAACTCACGCTGGAAAGCAAATTTATCGACGGCCTGTTTTTTGCCGGGCAGATTAACGGCACCACAGGCTACGAAGAAGCGGCAGCACAGGGATTGCTGGCGGGGCTTAACGCCGCGCGTCAGTCTGCTGACAAAGAGGGCTGGGCACCGCGTCGCGATCAGGCTTACCTCGGGGTACTGGTCGACGATCTTTGCACTCTCGGCACTAAAGAACCTTACCGCATGTTTACCTCACGTGCCGAATATCGCCTGATGCTGCGTGAAGACAATGCAGATTTACGTTTAACGGAAACCGGGCGTGAACTCGGCCTGGTGGATGATGCGCGCTGGGCGCGCTTCAACCAGAAGCTTGAAGCGATCGAGCAGGAACGCCAGCGACTGCGCGATATCTGGGTGCACCCTAAGTCCGAACATGTTGAGGCGGTGAATACCATCACCAGCTCTCCATTAACGAAGGAAGCCAGTGCTGAAGATCTGTTACGCCGCCCTGAAATGACCTATCTGAAGCTGATGGCACTTGATGCTTTTGGCCCGGCTTTGGCGGATGAACAGGCTGCTGAACAGGTTGAGATCCAGGTAAAATACGAAGGCTATATTGCGCGTCAGCAGGAAGAGATCGATCGTCAGTTGCGTAATGAGAATACGCTGCTGCCAGCCACGCTTGATTATCGTCAGGTCAGTGGCCTTTCTAATGAAGTTATCGCCAAGCTTAACGATCATAAACCGGTTTCAATCGGCCAGGCATCACGCATCTCAGGCGTCACGCCTGCGGCCATCTCAATTTTACTGATTTACCTGAAAAAACAAGGTCTGCTGCGCAAAAGCGCCTGATCTGAACCGGGGCGGGATTTTCCGCCCCCGCTGACTGGACTGATGCTGTGATCAACAAACTCACTTCGCTGCTGCAAGCGGCCAAAATTTCCCTTTCCGATCAACAAAAACAGCAACTGGTGGCCTATGTAGGGCTACTGGATAAATGGAATAAAGCTTATAACCTGACTTCGGTGCGCGATCCTCAGCAGATGCTGGTTCGCCATATCCTCGACAGCATCGTGGTGGCGCCACATCTTCAGGGTTCACGTTTTATTGATGTCGGCACCGGGCCCGGTTTACCTGGCATTCCGCTGGCCATTGTGATGCCGGAGGCACATTTCACTTTGCTGGACAGCTTGGGTAAACGCGTACGTTTTTTACGGCAGGTGCAGCATGAACTGGGACTTACAAATATCGAGCCGGTCCAGAGCAGGGTCGAAGCCTTTCCTTCCGAACCGCCATTTGATGGGGTGATCAGCCGCGCCTTTGCGTCGCTGGAGGATATGGTGAGCTGGTGTCATCACTTACCCGCGGAAAATGGCCGTTTTTATGCGCTTAAAGGCGTGCGGCCGGATGAGGAAATCGCCAGCCTGCCTGCGGGCTATGCGCTGGACAAGGTGATTTCACTTCAGGTTCCCCAACTGGAAGGCGAACGTCATCTGGTTATCGTTGCCAGGAACAGTACGCCATAGCGCATTCAGGCACCGTAAAGCGTATCAACGCGCGGTGCCATGTAACCAAAGATGCGATGGTCTTTGGGTCATCTACTCTGCTTTTCCGGCTCACGTTGTTAAATCCTGACGCGGAAATTATCTGAAAAACTTTTTCACATTTAACTTTTATTTCACAAAGTTTTATCAAAATAATCACGAGTTTTTGGCGTTTTATCGGTGCGCACCGCGATTAATCATATTTAAGGCCACCCGCCTTTCGGCAAGAGTAATAGGCTTTTTACGATTCTGAAGGAGACTTCGATGTCAATAGACCATTTTCATCGGGAACAAAAAAACGTTACGGTATATTGCTTTTTAACTGATTGATAATAAGGTTTTTTATCCCTTATTTTGCGTTCGGATAATTGGGTCTTAATAAAACATAACGCGGTGCGAATGCTTATTATGTGATCTAAAGCACGCTTTAAAACTGAGTTGCTGCGGAACTTTTTACGGCTTTATCCGAAACGGGCTGCTCAGTATCTTTTGAAAAATAGTCATTCGGAAAGAAATTTAGATAATTGTTCACCTTTTCGTTACTTAACGATTGAAATCACAGGTACGGCCCGTATAATTTGCACGGCTTTTGCTACTTGACTCAAATGCACAAAGGCAGTCTTATACGACACGCGACATACCCCTAAAGGGGCAGGAGAGTATCAGCGTCATGTCAGTGTCTCTTTACAGTGTGAAATACGCCCGAACGGTGCTGGTGATTCAGCTAGTGACCATCGTCATCGTCGGTGCACTCTTTGCCCTGAAAGATGTCACCTGGGGCGGCTCTGCTCTTGCTGGCGGAATGGCAGCCTGGCTGCCAAACGTGTTGTTCTTGTTTATAGCCTGGCGCCTGCAAGGGCAAACTCCGGCTTCGGGGCGCGTCGCGTGGAGCTTCGCTTTGGGGGAAATAGCCAAAGTGTTCGCGACCATTATTTTGCTCATTGTGGCGTTGGGTGTATTCGATGCGGTCTTCTGGCCGGTCGGGATCACCTGGTTATCGGTGCTGGTCGTTCAGATGTTGGCACCGGCGGTAATTAACAACAAAGGGTAAGAGGCATCATGGCTGCAGGAGAAATCTCTACTCCGCAAGAGTACATTGGTCACCACCTGACTCATCTTCAGTTGGACCTGCGTACCTTCGAGTTAGTGAATGCTCACGACGCTCCCGCGACGTTCTGGGTATTAAATATCGATTCCATGTTTTTCTCTCTGGTGCTGGGAGTTATCTTCCTGGTGTTGTTCCGTAGCGTGGCGAAAAGCGTCACCAGCGGTGTGCCAGGGAAAATGCAGGCGGCTATCGAACTGGTTGTCGGTTTCGTTGATAGCAACGTGCGCGACATGTATCACGGTAAGAGCAAACTTATCGCCCCGCTGGCTCTGACGATTTTTGTCTGGGTCTTCTTGATGAACTTCATGGATCTGCTGCCAATCGATTTGCTGCCCTATATTGGTGAGCACTGGTTGGGGTTACCGGCGCTGCGCGTGGTACCTTCTGCAGACGTGAACATCACGCTATCCATGGCGTTGGGCGTATTTATTTTGATTCTGTTCTACAGCATCAAAATGAAAGGCATTGGCGGCTTCACGAAAGAGCTGACGCTGCAGCCTTTTAATCACCCGATCTTTATCCCCATCAACCTTATTCTGGAAGGTGTTAGCCTGCTGTCCAAACCGGTTTCACTCGGTCTGCGACTGTTCGGTAACATGTATGCGGGTGAACTGATCTTTATCCTTATTGCCGGTCTGTTGCCGTGGTGGTCACAGTGGATTCTGAATGTGCCTTGGGCCATTTTCCACATCCTGATCATTTCGCTACAGGCTTTCATCTTCATGGTCCTCACGATTGTCTATCTGTCGATGGCATCTGAAGAACATTGATTTTTTTCTCAACAATACGCGTTTAACTGAAACAAACTGGAGACTGTCATGGAAAACCTGAATATGGATCTGCTGTACATGGCTGCCGCTGTGATGATGGGCCTGGCGGCAATCGGTGCTGCGATCGGTATCGGCATCCTCGGAGGAAAATTCCTGGAAGGCGCTGCTCGTCAGCCTGACCTGATTCCTCTGCTGCGTACGCAGTTCTTTGTTGTAATGGGTCTGGTGGATGCAATCCCAATGATCGCTGTTGGTCTGGGCCTCTACGTGATGTTTGCTGTCGCCTAAAGCCCCTGTGTTCACTCCGTACCTGGTGCGAGAGTGAACGGATTCTGCCGTTTATCGTTGATAGCGGCAGAAAAGTTAAATACTTAATTAGAGGCATTGTGCTGTGAACATTAATGCAACAATCCTCGGCCAGGCCATCGCGTTCATCCTGTTTGTCGCGTTCTGCATGAAGTACGTATGGCCACCGATTATGGCTGCCATCGAAAAGCGCCAGAAAGAAATTGCTGAAGGCCTTGCTTCTGCTGAACGCGCGAAGAAAGATTTGGATCTCGCGCAGGCTAATGCGACCGACCAGCTGAAAAAAGCGAAAGAGGAAGCTCAGGTCATTATCGAGCAGGCGAACAAGCGTCGCACGCAGATTCTGGACGAAGCCAAGACTGAAGCTGATAACGAACGTACTCGCATTGTTGCACAAGCGCAGGCTGAAATTGACGCCGAACGCAAGCGTGCACGTGAAGAACTGCGTAAGCAAGTCGCGTTGCTGGCAATGGCTGGCGCCGAGAAGATCATCGAACGTTCCGTGGATGAAGCTGCTAACAGCGACATCGTTGATAAACTGGTCGCTGAACTGTAAGGAGGGAGGGGCTGATGTCTGATCTGATTACTGTAGCTCGCCCCTACGCCAAAGCAGCTTTTGACTTTGCTGTTGAGCATCAAAGTATTGAACGCTGGCAAAAGATGCTGGCGTTTGCCGCAGAAGTGGCTGCCAATGAACAGATGGCCGACCTGCTTTCAGGTGCATTAGCACCCGAAGCGCTGGCTGCCTCGTTTAATGCAGTCTGTGGTGATCAACTGGATGAACCCGCACAGAACCTGATTAAGGTGATGGCGGAAAACGGACGTTTGACAGCGCTTCCGGCTGTACTGGCGCAATTCATTCAACTGCGAGACGCTTATGAAGCGACTGCCGAAGTGGATGTTATTTCTGCCAGCACGCTGAGTGACGACCAGCTGACTAAAATCAGCGCCGCGATGGAAAAACGTCTGTCACGCAAAGTTAAGCTGAATTGCAAAATTGATAAGTCTGTGATGGCAGGCGTGATCATCCGTTCGGGTGATCTGGTTATTGATGGCAGCGTACGCGGCCGTCTTGACCGTCTGGCTGACGTCTTGCAGTCTTAAGGGGACTGGAGCATATGCAACTGAATTCCACCGAAATCAGCGAACTGATCAAGCAGCGCATTGCTCAGTTCAATGTCGTGAGTGAAGCTCACAACGAAGGTACTATTGTTTCTGTAAGTGACGGTATCATCCGCGTACACGGCCTGGCCGATGTTATGCAGGGTGAGATGATTTCCCTGCCGGGAAACCGTTACGCTATCGCCCTGAACCTCGAGCGTGACTCTGTAGGTGCGGTGGTGATGGGTCCGTATGCTGACCTGGCCGAAGGCATGAAGGTCAAGTGTACTGGCCGTATTCTTGAAGTACCGGTTGGCCGTGGCCTGCTGGGCCGTGTGGTGAACACCCTGGGTGCACCTATCGACGGTAAAGGCGCGATCGACAACGACGGCTTCTCGCCAGTCGAAGTGATTGCACCAGGTGTTATCGACCGTCAGTCCGTAGACCAGCCTGTTCAGACCGGTTACAAATCTGTCGATGCGATGATTCCAATCGGCCGTGGCCAGCGTGAGCTGATCATCGGTGACCGTCAGACCGGTAAAACCGCAATGGCTATCGACGCCATCATCAACCAGCGCGATTCAGGCATCAAGTGTGTCTACGTTGCGATTGGTCAGAAAGCGTCAACCATTTCTAACGTGGTACGTAAACTGGAAGAGCACGGCGCGCTGGCTAACACCATCGTTGTTGTTGCCTCTGCGTCTGAGTCTGCTGCACTGCAGTATCTGGCTCCGTATGCAGGTTGCGCCATGGGCGAATACTTCCGTGACCGCGGTGAAGATGCGCTGATCGTTTACGATGACCTGTCTAAGCAGGCTGTTGCTTACCGTCAGATTTCTCTGCTGCTGCGCCGTCCACCAGGCCGTGAAGCATTCCCAGGCGACGTGTTCTATCTCCACTCTCGTCTGCTGGAGCGTGCATCACGCGTGAGCGCTGACTACGTTGAGCGCTTCACCAATGGTGAAGTGAAAGGCCAGACCGGTTCTTTGACCGCGCTGCCAATCATCGAAACTCAGGCGGGTGACGTTTCTGCGTTCGTTCCGACCAACGTAATCTCGATTACTGATGGTCAGATCTTCCTGGAATCTAACCTGTTCAACTCCGGTATCCGTCCTGCTGTTAACCCGGGTATCTCTGTATCCCGTGTGGGTGGTGCTGCTCAGACTAAGATCATCAAGAAACTGTCCGGTGGTATTCGTACCGCGCTGGCGCAGTATCGTGAACTGGCGGCCTTCTCCCAGTTTGCATCTGATCTGGACGATGCAACCCGTAAACAGCTGAGCCACGGTCAGAAAGTGACCGAGCTGCTGAAGCAGAAACAGTATGCGCCGATGTCGGTTGCGCAGCAGGGTCTGGTGCTTTTCGCAGCGGAACGCGGCTATCTGAACGACGTTGAGCTGGCAAAAATTGGTAGCTTTGAAGCTGCTCTGCTGGCGTTCGCAGATCGCGATCACGCCGAGCTGATGGCTGAAATCAACCAGTCTGGTAACTTCAATAACGATATCGAAGAGAAGCTGAAAGGCCTCCTCGAAACGTTTAAAGCAACCCAGTCCTGGTAATGTCTGGCGGCTTGTCTGAAAGGGCAAGCCGCAAGGCTTTGAGGAGAAGCTAATGGCCGGCGCAAAAGAAATACGTACCAAGATCGGAAGCGTAAAAAATACGCAGAAGATCACCAAAGCGATGGAAATGGTCGCCGCCTCCAAAATGCGTAAAACGCAGGAACGCATGGCGGCCAGCCGTCCGTATGCAGATACCATGCGCAAAGTGATTGGTCACCTTGCACTGGGGAATCTGGAATACAAGCACCCTTACCTGGATGAGCGCGACGTTAAGCGCGTCGGCTACCTGGTCGTTTCGACTGACCGCGGGCTTTGTGGTGGTTTGAACGTTAACCTGTTCAAAAAATTGCTGGCAGAGATGAAGGCCTGGTCCGACAAAGGCGTACAGAGCGATCTGGCCATTGTGGGATCGAAAGGCGTGTCATTCTTCGGCGCTGTTGGTGGCAATGTTGTGGCACAGGTCACTGGCATGGGCGATAAGCCTGCGCTGTCTGATCTTATCGGCCCGGTAAAAGTGATGTTGCAGGCCTACGATGAAGGCCGCATCGACAAGCTGTACATTGTTAACAACAAGTTCAACAACACCATGTCTCAGACTCCGACCATTACCCAACTGCTGCCGTTACCGCCAGCGGAAGGTGAAGAAGAGATGAAGGCGAAGACCTGGGATTACCTGTACGAGCCCGATCCGAAAGCGCTGCTGGATACGCTGCTGCGTCGCTATGTCGAATCGCAGGTTTATCAGGGTGTGGTGGAAAACCTGGCCAGTGAGCAGGCCGCACGTATGGTAGCAATGAAAGCTGCAACCGATAACGGCGGAAATCTGATCAAAGAGCTGCAGTTGGTTTACAACAAAGCTCGTCAGGCCAGCATCACCCAGGAACTTACCGAGATCGTCTCGGGAGCCTCCGCGGTTTAACCAGGTTTGGAATTAGGTAGAGGATTCAAGATGGCAGCTGGAAAGATTGTCCAGATTATCGGCGCCGTAGTTGACGTCGAATTCCCTCAGGATGCAGTACCGCAAGTGTACAGCGCTCTTGAGGTTAAGAATGGTGATGCTCGTCTGGTGCTGGAAGTTCAGCAGCAGCTGGGTGGTGGCGTGGTTCGTACTATCGCCATGGGTACTTCTGACGGCCTGAAGCGCGGTCTGGAAGTCACCGACCTGAAAAAACCGATCCAGGTACCGGTTGGTAAAGCAACCCTCGGCCGTATCATGAACGTGCTGGGCGAGCCTATCGACATGAAAGGCGACCTGACAGAAGAAGACGGCAGCGCAGTAGAGGTTTCCTCTATTCACCGCCCTGCGCCTTCTTATGAAGATCAGTCTAACTCGCAGGAACTGCTGGAAACCGGCATCAAGGTTATCGACCTGATGTGTCCGTTCGCTAAGGGCGGTAAAGTCGGTCTGTTCGGTGGTGCGGGTGTAGGTAAAACCGTAAACATGATGGAGCTGATCCGTAACATTGCGGCTGAGCACTCAGGTTACTCGGTATTTGCCGGCGTGGGTGAGCGTACTCGTGAGGGTAACGACTTCTACCACGAAATGACTGACTCCAACGTTATCGATAAAGTTGCGCTGGTGTATGGCCAGATGAACGAGCCGCCGGGTAACCGTCTGCGCGTGGCACTGACCGGTCTGACCATGGCGGAGAAATTCCGTGATGAAGGCCGCGACGTTCTGCTGTTCATCGACAACATCTACCGTTATACCCTGGCCGGTACGGAAGTATCCGCGCTGCTGGGTCGTATGCCATCTGCGGTAGGTTATCAGCCAACGCTGGCAGAAGAGATGGGTGTGTTGCAGGAGCGTATTACCTCCACCAAGACAGGTTCAATCACCTCCGTACAGGCCGTATACGTGCCAGCGGATGACTTGACTGACCCGTCACCAGCAACCACCTTTGCTCACTTAGACTCAACAGTTACCCTGAGCCGTCAGATCGCCTCGCTGGGTATCTACCCGGCCGTTGACCCGCTGGACTCCACCAGCCGTCAGCTGGATCCACTGGTTGTGGGTCAGGAGCACTACGACGTTGCACGTGGCGTACAGTCACTGCTGCAGCGTTATCAGGAACTGAAAGACATCATCGCCATCCTGGGTATGGACGAGCTGTCTGAAGAAGACAAACTGCTGGTGGCACGTGCGCGTAAGATTCAGCGCTTCCTGTCTCAGCCGTTCTTCGTAGCAGAAGTGTTCACCGGTTCTCCAGGTAAATACGTAACGCTGAAAGACACCATCCGTGGCTTTAAAGGCATCATGGAAGGTGAATTTGACCACCTGCCAGAGCAGGCCTTCTACATGGTTGGCGCCATCGAAGAAGCGGTCGAAAAAGCGAAGAAACTGTAATAACGGTTTCCCAGGAGGAAAATTATGGCTATGACTTATCACCTGGATGTTGTCAGCGCAGAGAGCCAACTGTTCTCTGGTCTGGTACAGAAAATTCAGGTGTCAGGTAGCGAAGGTGAACTGGGGATTTTCCCTGGCCATGCCCCGTTGCTGACTGCCATTAAGCCTGGAATGATCCGTATCGTGAAACAGCACGGCGAAGAGGAGTTTATTTACCTCTCTGGCGGCGTGCTGGAAGTGCAGCCTGGCAGCACCACCGTTCTGGCCGATACCGCGATTCGCGGTACCGATCTGGACGAAGCGCGTGCGCTGGAAGCAAAACGTAAAGCAGAAGAGCATATGAACAGCAGCCACGGCGACGTGGACTACGCTCAGGCCTCTGCGGAACTGGCAAAAGCCATTGCGAAACTGCGCGTGATCGAGCTGACCAAAAAAGCGATGTAATCCGGCTTTGTGCGTCACGAAATGCCAGCCCATTGGGTTGGCATTTTTTTTGCGTGGCGGTAAAGCAAAAGGATGCTGGCTAATTTCGGGCCGAGAAAAATGTAGTAATCTCAGCGCTAAATCGTTTAACTTTCTTCAGTCTACAATCAGTCAGGATAGATATGTCTAACAGTGCGATGAGTGTGGTGATTCTTGCGGCTGGCAAGGGCACCCGTATGTATTCCGATCTGCCGAAAGTGTTGCATACGCTGGCAGGAAAACCGATGGTTCAGCACGTCATTGATGCCGCAAAGGGCCTTGGCGCAAAGCATGTGCATTTGGTATACGGGCACGGTGGTGACCAACTCAAAGCAACGTTAAACGACAGCACAGTAAACTGGGTGCTACAGGCAGAGCAGCTGGGTACGGGCCACGCTATGCAGCAGGCGGCCCCTCACTTCTCCGATGACGAAGACATCATGATGCTCTATGGTGATGTCCCGCTGATTTCTGAAGCTACCTTACAGCGTCTGCGCGAAGCAAAACCCGCGGGCGGTATCGGTTTATTAACGGTCGTCCTGGATAATCCCACCGGTTACGGTCGCATCGTACGCGACAATGACACCATCGTAGGCATTGTTGAACAAAAAGATGCCACGCCTTCTCAACTGACCATTAACGAAATCAATACCGGTATCCTGATCGCCAATGGCGGCGATCTTAAGCGCTGGCTGTCCCAGTTGAATAACAATAATGCTCAGGGCGAATTCTACATTACCGATATTATTGCCCTGGCGCATGAAGAAGGTCGGGTGATTAATGCAGTGCATCCGGCCCGCAATAGCGAAACTGACGGTGTCAATAATCGCCTGCAACTGGCCACGCTTGAGCGGACTTACCAAAGCGAGCAGGCTGAAAAACTGCTGTTGGCAGGCGTCATGCTCCGCGATCCTGCGCGTTTCGATCTGCGTGGCACCCTGCAGCATGGCCGTGATGTTGAAATTGACACCAACGTTATCATTGAAGGCCAGGTGACGCTGGGCAACCGGGTCAAAATTGGTGCTGGCTGCGTCATCAAAAACAGCGTTATCGGGGATGACTGTGATATCAGCCCCTATTCGGTGATCGAGGATGCAAATCTGGCTGCAGACTGTACCGTAGGGCCATTTGCGCGTCTGCGCCCGGGAAGTGAGCTGGCTCAGGCCGCGCACGTAGGTAATTTTGTCGAGATGAAGAAAGCCCGACTGGGTAAAGGGTCCAAAGCGGGTCACCTCTCTTACCTGGGCGATGCCGAGATTGGTGCCAATGTGAATATTGGGGCGGGAACGATCACCTGTAATTACGATGGCGCGAATAAATTCAAAACGATCATTGGCGATAACGTCTTTGTAGGATCGGACACGCAGCTGGTCGCGCCGGTCAATGTGGCGGCAGGCGCGACTATCGCAGCGGGCACCACGGTAATGAAAGATGTCTCTGCAGCCGATCTGGTCTATAACCGTAAAGAACAGAACCATAAAGCCGGTTGGCAACGTCCGCAGAAGAAAAAATAATTTTACGGCCCGTGGTACACGGGCCGCTTGCAGTGCCAAAACTATAATCCCCACTCTCTACAAGGCTCGGGGAACCGGCAAAGCCGGACTATCAGGTCATATGACAACGCAATGGCGAACAGCCATGAAGTCAGGAAATAACTATGTGTGGAATTGTTGGCGCAGTAGCACAACGTGATATCGCTGAAATTTTGTTAGAAGGGTTACGCCGCCTGGAGTACCGCGGTTATGACTCAGCCGGTCTTGCCGTCGTCGATCAGCAGGGGCACGTAACGCGCCTGCGTCGTCTGGGAAAGGTTCAGATGCTGGCTGCCGCCGCAGAAGAACAGCCCCTAGTCGGCGGAACAGGTATTGCTCACACCCGCTGGGCAACTCATGGCGAGCCCTCAGAAGCCAACGCGCATCCGCACGTTTCTGAGCACATCGTTATCGTCCATAACGGCATTATTGAAAACCATGAGCCCCTGCGTGAAGCGCTGATGGCGAAGGGTTATCACTTCGCCTCAGAAACCGATACCGAAGTGGTGGCGCATCTGGTCCATCTGGAACAGAAACAGGGCGGCTCGCTGCGTGAAGTTGTACAGCGCGTGATCCCTCAGCTGCGCGGCGCCTATGGCATGGTGATTATGGACAGCCGCGATCCGTCGCTGCTGGTGGCGGCTCGTTCCGGAAGTCCGCTGGTCATTGGCCGTGGTGTGGGTGAAAACTTTATCGCTTCTGACCAACTGGCGCTGCTACCGGTCACTCGCCGCTTCATTTATCTGGAAGAGGGCGATATCGCTGAAATTAGCCGTCGTGATGTCACCATCATTGATGGCAACGGCAATAACGTCCGTCGTGAAGAGATCGAGTCCAGCGTGCAGTATGATGCGGGCGACAAAGGCCAATATCGTCACTACATGCAGAAAGAGATCTATGAGCAACCGAATGCGATTAAAAACACCTTAACAGGGCGTTTTAACCACGGTGAAGTGGATCTCAGTGAACTGGGGCCAAATGCAGAAGCCCTGCTCAGCAAGGTTGAGCATGTTCAGATCATTGCCTGCGGCACCTCATATAACTCCGGTATGGTTTCGCGTTACTGGTTCGAGGCGCTGGCAAACGTCCCTTGCGACGTCGAAATCGCGTCTGAATTCCGCTATCGCAAATCTGCTGTGCGTAAAAACAGCCTGCTGATTACCCTCTCTCAGTCGGGTGAAACCGCTGATACGCTGGCTGCGCTGCGCCTGTCCAAAGAGCTGGGTTATCTGGGTTCGCTGGCTATCTGTAACGTCGCGGGTTCGTCGCTGGTGCGCGAATCCGATCTGGCGCTG
The DNA here is from genome assembly GCF_000710035.2 of Pantoea ananatis LMG 2665. Classification (GTDB taxonomy): domain Bacteria; phylum Pseudomonadota; class Gammaproteobacteria; order Enterobacterales; family Enterobacteriaceae; genus Pantoea; species Pantoea ananatis. The sequence goes on from NZ_JMJJ01000009.1 coordinate 32,148, forward strand.
ATGACCAAAGCGGGCACTGAGATTGGTGTGGCCTCCACAAAGGCCTTTACCACCCAACTCACCGTGCTGCTGATGCTGGTGGCAAAACTCGGCCGCCTCAACGGCATGTCCGCAGAAAAAGAGCATGAGATTGTTCATGGTCTGCAGGCGTTGCCAAGCCGCATTGAGCAAATGCTGGCGCAGGATAAGCTGATTGAAAACCTGGCTGAAGATTTCTCTGATAAGCACCATGCGCTGTTCCTGGGTCGTGGCGATCAATATCCGATCGCCATGGAAGGGGCGCTGAAGCTGAAGGAAATTTCGTATATTCATGCGGAAGCCTATGCTGCGGGTGAACTCAAGCACGGTCCGCTGGCGCTAATCGATGCTGACATGCCGGTCATCGTGGTGGCACCGAACAACGAGCTGTTAGAGAAGCTGAAATCGAATATCGAAGAGGTGCGCGCGCGCGGCGGTCTGCTGTACGTGTTTGCCGATCAGGATGCCGGTTTCAGTGACAGCGAGGGAATGAAGATCATTCCCTTGCCGCACGTTGAAGAGGCCATTGCGCCTATCTTCTATACCGTGCCGCTCCAGCTACTCTCCTATCATGTCGCCCTGATTAAAGGCACCGATGTGGATCAGCCGCGTAATCTGGCGAAATCGGTTACGGTCGAGTAAAGCCTCTCACGCGTGAATCCCACCAGGGATTCACGCGTTCCATTTATTTGATTTTGCTGCTGACTTGCTCAATTACGCGCTGCTGATCGCTGATTTTACGGTTAGCCTCATCGAGTGAGCGTTGCAGGTTATTGATCGTATCTTCATTTTTACTGAGCTTTTGTGTGAGCTGGTTGAGGGTATCAGTCTGGTTTTCTTGCGTTTTTAATAATTTCTCTACATTCTCCTTCGTTTTACTCACATCCTCAGCATTGACAGAAGCTTGTCTGACCGCGCCACCACTATCAATTGTAGCCAGAGTGCCTCTGTTATCTGTCATTGCAAAAGATTCATCCGAATGAATCTGCGGTACGTCGTACGCCTGGGCGCTGGCCAGCGTACAGAGGACGACGATATTGCCTACCAGAAGCTTCTTCATAAATTTCATCGAACATGTCCTTTTCAATAGTGGGCTTGTAAAAATTAGCAATAATTGTGTCTGTCATATAACTGTAATATTAACTACATTTTTCTGTCACTAAACTGTCCTATTTTCCCTCCTGCAGCAATCACTGACTCTTACTAAAAAGGCACTTAGCCTGACTTTTCTCCCCTGGAGGGAACATGACACTGATGCGTAGCACCGTAGCCCGAATCCTCGCCGCCTCTCTTGCCGTTAGTGCGGTTTCTGCCTTTGCAGCCACCGATCTGACTGGTGCTGGCGGTACATTCCCGGCGCCGGTTTATGCCAAGTGGGCAGCAGAGTATCAGCAAGCCACCGGTAGCAAAATTAACTATCAGGGCATTGGTTCATCTGGCGGTGTAAAACAAATTATCGCCAAAACCGTTGATTTCGGTGCGTCCGATGCGCCTATGAAAGACGAAGATCTGCAGAAGAATGGGCTGTTCCAGTTCCCTACCGTGATCGGTGGTGTGGTGCTGGCGGTTAACCTGCCAGGCGTAAAATCTGGCCAACTGACGCTGGACGGAAAAACCGTAGGTGATATCTATCTCGGCAATATCAAGAAGTGGAACGATCCAGCGATCGTTAAACTGAACCCGGGCGTGAAACTGCCAGACACCAACATCAACGTGGTGCGCCGCGCGGATGGTTCAGGTACCTCTTTCGTTTTCACCAGCTACCTGGCGAAAGTCAATGAAGAGTGGAACAGCAAAATTGGTAAAGGAAACACCGTTAACTGGCCAACCGGTCTGGGCGGTAAAGGTAACGACGGCGTTGCGGCGTTCGTTCAGCGTCTGCCAGGCTCCATTGGTTACGTTGAGTACGCGTATGCCAAACAGAATAACCTGACCTACACCAAGCTGATGGATGCAGACGGTAAGGCCGTTGCGCCAAGCGAAATCAGCTTCTCTAATGCCGCAAAAGGCGCAGACTGGAGCAAATCGTTTGCCCAGGATCTGACCTTCCAGAAAGGCAATGATGCATGGCCGATCACCTCAACCACCTTTATCCTGATTTACAAAGACCAGGCTAATGCGGCGAAAGGTGCAGAAGTACTGAAATTCTTCGACTGGGCTTATAAAGACGGCGGCAAAACGGCTAACGCCCTGGATTATGCCACCCTGCCTGAGAGCGTAGTTCAGCAGATCCGTGCCGCATGGAAAGCCAATATCAAAGACAGTTCAGGTAAAGCGCTTTACAAGTAAGTGAATGACCCTGGCCGGACATCAGTCTGGTCAGCCTTCAGGGGCGGCGTCTGCCGCCCTGATAACTTCTGAGGACTGAGACTTCTATGGCTGCAACGAAGTCGGCATTCAAAGCCCCAGGCAAGCAAGGTGACAGAGTTTTCGGTGCACTGGTAAAACTCTCTGCGCTGATCGTCTTGTTACTGATGGGCGGCATCATTGTCTCCCTGATCTTCTCTTCCTGGCCGAGCATACAGAAATTTGGTTTCGCGTTTTTGTGGACCAAAACCTGGGACGCCCCTAACGAACAATTTGGTGCGCTGGTACCGATTTACGGTACGCTCGTCACCTCAATCATTGCCCTGATTATTGCGGTACCGGTCAGTTTCGGTATTGCGCTTTTCCTTACTGAACTCGCACCAGGCTGGTTACGTCGTCCACTGGGGACCGCCATTGAGCTGTTAGCGGCGATCCCCAGCATTGTTTACGGCATGTGGGGCTTATTTGTTTTTGCGCCACTGTTCGCACAGTACTTCCAGACGCCGGTTGGCGATGTGATGTCGGGCATTCCTATCATTGGCGAGCTGTTTTCTGGCCCCGCATTTGGTATCGGTATCCTGGCCGCAGGCGTTATCCTGGCCATCATGATCATCCCCTACATTGCCTCGGTAATGCGCGACGTGTTCGAACAGACGCCGGTGATGATGAAAGAGTCGGCTTACGGCATTGGCTGTACGACCTGGGAAGTGATTTGGCGTATTGTTCTGCCCTTCACCAAAAATGGGGTGATCGGCGGTGTCATGCTCGGTCTGGGACGTGCACTGGGTGAAACCATGGCCGTGACCTTTATTATCGGTAATACCTACCAGTTAGACAGCGCCTCGCTGTTTATGCCCGGCAACAGTATCACCTCCGCGCTGGCGAACGAATTCGCTGAAGCAGAATCAGGCGTACACGTTGCGGCCCTGATGGAGCTGGGCCTGATTCTGTTTGTGATTACCTTTATCGTGCTGGCGATTTCAAAGTTAATGATTATGCGGCTGGCCAAAAGTGAAGGAGCGCGATCATGACAACAATGGAAGTACAGGCTCGCGCTGAGCTGGAAGCGTCACGTCGTAAGATGCAGTCGTGGCGCAGTACCAAAAACAAAATTGCGCTGACAATGTCGTTACTGACCATGGCTTTTGGCCTGTTCTGGTTAGTGTGGATTCTGTTTACTACGGTAAGCCGTGGCATTGATGGTTTGTCATGGTCGCTGTTTACGGAGTCCACTCCGCCGCCAAACACCGCGGGTGGTGGCTTAGCCAATGCCCTGGCGGGAAGCGGTTTACTGATTTTCTGGTCTACCTTCTTCGGTACGCCGTTGGGCATCATGGCCGGCGTTTATCTGGCAGAGTACGGACGCAAATCAGCACTGGCAGAAGTGATTCGTTTTATTAATGACATTCTGCTGTCAGCGCCATCGATTGTGGTTGGCCTGTTTGTCTACACCATCGTCGTGGCGCAGATGCACCACTTCTCCGGCTGGGCCGGCGTGATTGCGCTGGCGCTGCTGCAGGTTCCGATAGTGATTCGAACCACGGAAAACATGTTGCGACTGGTACCAGACAGCATGCGCGAAGCCGCCTATGCGTTGGGTACGCCGAAATGGAAGATGATCTCGGCGATTACGCTCAAGGCGTCGGTTTCCGGCATCATCACCGGTGTGCTGTTAGCGATTGCCCGTATCGCCGGTGAAACCGCGCCGCTGCTGTTTACTGCGCTGTCGAATCAGTTCTGGAGCACCGACATGATGCAGCCCGTGGCTAACCTTCCGGTCACCATATTTAAATTCGCCATGAGCCCGTTTGCCGAGTGGCAGAGCCTGGCCTGGGCTGGCGTATTGATTATTACCCTGTGCGTGCTGCTGCTGAATATCGTAGCAAGAGTGGTTTTCGCCAAGGGTAAACACGGTTAACTACCGACACTGCCCTGTGCGGTGTCGATTAAGAGAGAAAAACAATGAGTACTGCGACTGCGTCAGCCGGAAAAATCGAGGTTCGTAACCTGAATTTCTATTACGGCAAGTTTCACGCTCTGAAAAACATTAATCTGGATATTGCTAAAAACCAGGTTACGGCGTTTATTGGGCCATCAGGCTGTGGTAAGTCCACCCTGCTGCGCACTTTCAACAAAATGTATTCGCTCTATCCGGATCAGCGTGCCGAAGGTGATATTCTGCTGGATGGTGACAATATTCTGGCGTCGCATCAGGATATCGCGCTGTTGCGGGCGCGCGTTGGCATGGTGTTTCAGAAGCCAACGCCTTTCCCAATGTCAATTTATGACAACATCGCTTTCGGCGTGCGCCTGTTCGAGAAGCTGTCTCGTGCCGACATGGATGAGCGCGTGCAGTGGGCCCTGACCAAAGCGGCCCTGTGGAACGAAACCAAAGACAAGCTGCACCAGAGTGGCTACAGCCTGTCGGGTGGACAGCAGCAGCGTTTATGCATTGCCCGCGGCATCGCTATCCGTCCGGAAGTGCTGCTGCTGGATGAGCCATGCTCAGCCCTGGATCCGATTTCCACCGGCCGTATCGAAGAATTAATTACCGAACTGAAGCAGGATTATACGGTTGTGATCGTGACCCATAACATGCAGCAGGCTGCACGGTGTTCCGACCACACGGCATTTATGTATCTGGGCGAACTGATTGAGTTCAGCGACACCGACACGCTGTTCACCAAGCCGGCACAGAAACAAACAGAAGACTACATCACAGGTCGCTACGGCTGATTTGACAGGAGATCGCCATGGACAGTTTAAATCTGAATAAACACATCTCCGGTCAGTTCAACGCTGAACTGGAGCACATCCGCACTCAGGTGATGATTATGGGCGGGCTGGTCGAGCAACAGCTGACCGATGCGATTACCGCCATGCATAACCTGGACGGTGAGCTGGCCCAGCGCGTCATCGATGGCGACCAGAAGGTCAACATGATGGAAGTGGAGATTGATGAGGCTTGCGTGCGCATCATTGCCAAACGCCAGCCTACTGCGATTGACCTGCGTCTGGTTATGGCAATTATTAAGACCATTTCCGAGCTGGAACGTATCGGCGACGTGGCCGAGAAAATCAGCCGTACCGCACTGGAGAAGTTTGGTCAGCAACATCTGCCTCTGCTGGTCAGCCTGGAATCCCTGGGCCGCCACACCGTACAGATGCTGCATGACGTACTGGACGCGTTTGCACGTATGGATCTTAACGAAGCCGTTCAGATCTACCGCGAAGATAAAAAAGTGGATAAAGAGTACGAGGGGATTGTGCGTCAGCTGATGACTTACATGATGGAAGATCCCCGTACGATTCCCAGCGTGTTAACTGCACTGTTCTGCGCCCGCGCCATCGAGCGTATTGGTGACCGCTGCCAGAACATCTGCGAAATTATTTTCTACTTCGTCAAAGGTCAGGATTTCCGTCACGTCGGCGGAGACAAGCTTGATGAGCTCTTATCCGGCGACGACGGCAGTAATAAACCTTCTTGATTCTGCACAACCGTGTGCTATTCAGGCGCACGGTTGCGGCTATTCTGCATAGACCTCATCAGCATCGCTCTTTATACTTGCGCCAGTTTTTTAACCAACGGGTGCTGACTCATGTCCTCTTCTTCCTCTTCTAAGCAGAGCGTTACGCCTGCCAAAGCGATGCTGGCTGCCGTCAGCGGTTATGCCATGGATGGATTCGACCTGCTGATTCTGGGATTTATGCTGCCTGCCATTAGCCTGTCGCTGGCGCTTGATCCTTCACAGGCGGGCTCGCTGGTGACCTGGACGCTGATTGGTGCCGTGATTGGCGGCATCGTGTTTGGCCATCTCAGCGATCGCTACGGGCGTATTCGTGTCTTAACCATTACGATACTGATGTTCTCCGTTTTTACCGGCCTGTGCGCGGTGGCTCAGGGTTACTGGGATCTGCTGGCGTACCGCACGCTGGCTGGAATGGGGCTCGGCGGCGAGTTTGGTATCGGCATGGCGCTGATTGCGGAAGCCTGGCCGGCAGAGAAGCGCAACCGCGCATCGGCGTGGGTCGGGATCGGCTGGCAACTGGGGGTTCTGCTGGCGGCGTTTATCACGCCGCCGTTGCTGAGTGTTATTGGCTGGCGCGGGATGTTCCTTGTGGGGCTGCTGCCCGCGCTGGTGTCGTTTATCATTCGCCGCAGCATGGGCGAACCTGAGAGCTTTACCCGTCAGATCAAACATGTTCCCTCGCTGTCTTTTCCCGCCCGACTGAAATTACTGGTTAAAGACCGCGCCACCAGCAAGGCCAGTCTGGGGATCTTTATTCTCTGCTCCGTCCAGAACTTTGGTTATTACGGCCTGATGATCTGGATGCCGAGCTACCTCTCATCAAACTTCGGTTTCAGCCTGACAAAATCCGGCCTCTGGACGGCAGTAACCGTGGTCGGCATGACTTTTGGCATCTGGTTGTTTGGCGTGCTGGCGGACCGCTTTGCACGTTGGAAAATTTTCCTGCTTTATCAGTTCGGCGCAGTCGTGATGGTTGTGGTTTATGCGCAACTGCGCGATCCCACCGTTATGCTGTTTACGGGCGCCCTGATGGGGCTGTTTGTTAATGGCATGATCGGCGGATACGGTGCACTAATCTCGGATACCTTCCCACCGCAGGTGCGCGCGACCGCGCAAAATGTGTTGTTTAACCTGGGACGTGGCGTCGGTGGATTCGGCCCGCTGGTGATCGGCCTGCTGGCAGGCAAGTTTTCTTTCGTGGCGGCCATTACCTTACTGGCGCTCATCTATCTGCTGGATATTGTGGCAACGCTGTTCCTGCTGCCGAAGAAGCAGAGTCAGGACGATGCGCTGGGGGCAATTGGCTAAGTAACCTGACTGATGTAAACCGGCCTCACAAAGAAGCCGGTTTACGTGGTGAGCCAGGGCAGTATCAGATGCACCTCTACCATTTCAAATTTCAGGCTAATTTTTCGCATGAATCGCGCGATTTGCATCGTTGGTCGCGCAGGGTCAGGTTCTGCCGCTGCAACCTTTATGAACCCTGAGGAAATGATGAGGGCAAGATAGCCCGACAGTGCCACGGTGGCAGATTGTTGTGAGCATGATGAGAGACATCGCTCAGATAAAAGGGCAACATTGTTGCCCTCGGGTTGGATTACTGCTGCATCAACGGCAGCAGCTGCTGATACAGCCGGCTGAACGTCTCACGTCTCGGCTGATAGTGCGCATGACGCGCCGGGTCCGGCTGGTGGCGCTGCACCTGCTTCAAGGCAGGCACGGTCAGATTCTCATCCAGCGCCATTTGCGCCAGACGGGCTGCGCCCAGCGCGGGTCCGACATCGCCACCTTCGCAGTAATCCAGCGTCTGTCCGCTGATATCCGCCAGCATCTGGCGCCAGTAGCCGCTACGGGCGCCGCCGCCAATCAGCATGATACTGCTGGGCGTCACACCACATTCGTGTACCACATCCATGCCTTCGGCCAGTGCAAAACCAACGCCTTCCAGCACGGCTTGCGCCAGCTCTGGTCGTCCGTGCTGGTGGGTAAAGCCAAAGAAGCTGCCACAGGCGTGCGGATTATTATGCGGTGTGCGTTCCCCCGACAGATAAGGCAAAAACCACAGCGGCGGCGCATCCTGTTTTGCCCGCTCCGCCTCTGACAATAAATGGGGAACATCGTCGCAGCCGGTCAGCGCAGCCGCCCAGTCAAGGCAGGACGCAGCACTGAGCATCACGGACATCAGATGCCAGCGCTGTGGCAGGGCATGACAAAAGCTATGAACGGCACGTTGCGGATTACTGAGATAGCCGTCGCTGACCACAAAATAGACGCCGGACGTTCCCAGCGACAACATGCCTTGCCCCGGCGCAGTCATGCCGACACCCACTGCGCCGGCAGCGTTATCGCCCCCACCTGCCACCAGCGGCACCTGAGGCAGTTTCCAGCGCTGTGCGATATCCGCTGACAGCGCACCGGTAATCTGATTACCTTCGAACAGCGCAGGCATGTGGTGACGCGCCAGCCCGCAGGCCGCCAGCATCACTTCACTCCAGTCACGCTTTTCCACATCCAGCCACATTGTGCCCGCCGCATCTGACATATCGCTGGCAAATTCGCCGCTCAGTCGCCAGCGCAGGTAATCTTTGGGCAACAGCACTTTTGCGACCTGAGCAAAAACGTCAGGCTCATGCTCTTTCAGCCACAGCAGCTTTGGCGCGGTGAAGCCCGGCATCATCAGGTTTCCGGTGATCTGACGCGATTCAGGCACCCGCTGTTCCAGCTCACGGCACTGATCGCCGCTGCGTCCGTCATTCCAGAGAATGGCCGGGCGCAGCACCTGATGCTGTGCGTCAAGCAGCGTAGCGCCGTGCATCTGCCCGGTCAGGCCAATCGCTTTTACCCCACTCAGATCGTGCTGCTGGGCCAGTGCCTGTATCGCGCGGTCTGTCGCCAGCCACCAGCTTTCGGGATCTTGTTCGCTCCACAACGGCTGCGGGCGGGAAACCGTCAAGGGTGAGGTTTCCACCGCAACAACCACGCCTTGCTCATCCAGCAGCACAGCCTTAACGCCGGATGTGCCGATATCGATCCCGATTACCATGTCGCGCTCCTTACGGATTAAAAATCATAGAGATAGTGATTCACCAGGTTTTCCAGCTGCTCCTGACGTCCACTGTTGTGCTGCGGGTTAAACTGCTGCTGATGCGCATGGGCCGCCAGCGCGTCCAGAGAGAACTCGCCTTTCAAAATCTGCTGGCCGAACTCACCGTTCCAGCCGCTGTAGCGCTGCGCAACGCGTTTATCCAGCTCACCGTCAGACAGCATGCGCGCCGCGACTTTCAACGCCAGTGCCATGGTGTCCATCGCGCCAATATGACCATAGAACAGGTCATACTTATCGGTGCTCTGACGGCGCACTTTGGCATCAAAGTTTAGGCCGCCGGTCGTGAAACCGCCTGCTTTGATGATTTCGTACATCACCAGCGCGTTTTCTTCCACGCTGACCGGGAACTGGTCCGTATCCCAGCCGCACTGCGGATCACCACGGTTAGCATCCACCGAACCAAACACGCCAAGGGCAATGGCCGTTGCAATTTCATGATGGAAAGCGTGGCCGGCCAGCGTCGCATGGTTCGCTTCGACGTTCACCTTAATCTCTTTTTCCAGACCAAACTGCTTCAGGAAGCCATAAACCGTGGCGACATCATAATCATACTGATGCTTGGTGGGTTCCTGCGGCTTAGGTTCGATCAGCAGCGTGCCCTGGAAGCCGATTTTGTGCTTGTGCTCCACCACCATTTGCATAAAGCGGCCGATCTGCTCGCGCTCCTGGCGCAGGTCGGTATTTAACAGGGTTTCGTATCCTTCGCGACCGCCCCACAGCACATAGTTTTCGCCGCCCAGCGTCTGGGTGGCTTTCATGGCACTGCATACCTGGCTGGCTGCCCAGGAAAACACCTCCGGATCGGGACTGGTTGCAGCGCCTGCACCATAACGCGGATGGGTGAAACAGTTCGCTGTGCCCCACAGCAGCTTAAGCCCGGTTTCCTGCTGCTTTTCCAGCAGTTTATCGGTCATGACGGCCAGGTTTTCGCGATAGCTTTTCAGCGAATCCCCTTCCGGTGACACGTCCACATCGTGGAAGCAGTAATAGGGCACGTTCAGCTTGTGAAAAAACTCAAACGCCACGTCCGCTTTGAGTTTGGCCAGATCCAGCGCCTCGCCCGCTTTCTGCCACGGACGATCAAACGCACCCGCGCCAAACATATCGGCACCGTTCCAGCAGAACGTATGCCAGTAACAGGCGGCGAAGCGCAGATGCTCGGCCATGGTTTTACCCATGATCACTTCATCCGGATTGTAGTGACGGAACGCCAGAGGATTGGTGGTTTTTGTTCCTTCGTAGCGAACGCGATCAAGCTGGTCAAAATAAGCGTGCATGGTTTGCTCCTTAGCATCGGCCCCGAATGGGTTACCCAGAAGCGTTATTGTGCGTACCCGCTCTCAGCGCGCTCAATTACGATATTTCACACAGCCGGTAAGATAATTATTTATTGTGCACTTGCTCGCAAAAAAATATGAAGGCTTTATGACGCCCGACAGGTCCTATCTCGCAATCGGTGAGTCTGAAAATGTAAAATTTTCGATCGCGCTCATAAATACAGAAATAAACCAAAAAACGTAATAGCGGGATAAAAATCAGTAATTGCTGGCAGCAGAAAATAAGGTGAACAATTCATCCGCCTGGTTCATAGCCTTACAACGACAATAACCGTACCCTACAGGATGACCATGATGAAAATGAAACCTGCATTACTCGCTGCCCTTGCAGCGCTGGCCCTGTTCAGCCAGGCCAGTCTGGCAAAAGAAGTCAAAATTGGCATGGCAATCGACGATTTGCGCCTGGAGCGCTGGCAAAAAGACCGTGACATCTTTGTCAAACAGGCTGAGGCGCAGGGCGCAAAAGTCTTCGTGCAGTCAGCCAATGGCAACGAAGAAACTCAGATGTCGCAAATTGAAAATATGATCAACCGTGGCGTTGATGTTCTGGTTATCATTCCCTACAACGGTCAGGTATTGAGTAACGTAGTGGCAGAAGCCAAACGTGAAGGGATTAAAGTGCTTGCCTATGACCGCATGATAAATAACGCCGACATCGATTTTTATATTTCCTTTGATAATGAAAAAGTGGGTGAAATGCAGGCGGAAAGCCTGGTGAAAAAGGTACCAAAAGGAAATTACTTCCTGATGGGCGGCTCACCTGTAGATAATAACGCCCGCCTGTTCCGCGCAGGACAAATGAAGGTGTTAAAACCTTACATCGATAACGGCAGTATTAAAATTGTTGGCGACCAGTGGGTGGATGCCTGGCTGCCGGAAAACGCGCTGAAAATTATGGAAAATGCCCTGACCGCCAATAAAAACAATATTGACGCAGTTGTCGCCTCGAACGATGCCACTGCGGGCGGTGCCATTCAGGCGCTAAGCGCTCAGGGGCTGGCCGGTAAAGTGGCCATTTCCGGGCAGGATGCGGATTTGGCTGCCATCAAACGCATTATGAACGGCACCCAGACCATGACCGTGTACAAACCCATCAAAGAGCTGGCTACCGAAGCCGCGAAGATTGCCATCGAGCTGGGCAACGGTCAGACGCCAGCCAGCAACGCCACGCTCAATAACGGCCTGAAAGACGTGCCAGCGCGCCTGTTGACACCGATTGAGGTCAACAAAGACAACATCGACAGCACCGTGGTGAAAGACGGTTTCCACAAGAAAAGCGAACTCTAATCGCGCTACGCGAAGGAGAGTAAACGATGTTGCTGGAAATGAAGAACATCACTAAGCGCTTTGGCGCGGTGAAGGCGCTGGATAACGTCAGCCTGCAGCTGGATGCCGGTGAAGTGCTGTCGCTGTGCGGTGAAAACGGCTCTGGCAAATCGACGCTGATGAAAATCCTGTGCGGGCTCTATCCGCACGGGGATTTCGACGGGCAGATTCGCTTTGCCGGGGAGGATATTCAGGCGCAAACCATCCGCGATACCGAACGCAAAGGCATTGTCATCATCCATCAGGAGCTGGCGCTGGTGCGGCAGCTCACGGTGATGGAGAACATCTTTCTCGGCGCAGAGCTGGGGCGCTTCGGCATGGTAGATGATGAAACCATGACGCTGCGCTGCCAGCAGCTGCTGGAGCGCGTCAAACTCAACGTCTCGCCGGATACGCGCGTGGGTGAGCTTGGCCTGGGGCAACAACAGCTGGTGGAGATTGCCCGTGCCCTTAACAAACAGGTGCGCTTACTGATCCTGGATGAACCCACCTCATCGCTGACCGAGCAGGAGACGACAGTGCTGCTCAGCATCATCCAGAACCTGCGCGGACACGGCATTGCCTGCGTGTACATCTCGCACAAGCTCAATGAAGTGAAGGCTATCTCGGACACGATCTGTGTCATCCGCGATGGTCAGCACATCGCCACCCGGCCAGCGGCAGGCCTGAGCGAAGATGACATCATCACCATGATGGTCGGACGCGAACTCACGGCGCTTTATCCTCATTCGCCTCACGACATTGGCGACACGGTATTGCAGGTCGATAACCTGACAGCCTGGCATCCGGTTAACCGTCACGTGAAGCGGGTGAATAACGTCTCCTTCACCCTGCGAAAGGGCGAAATTCTCGGCATCGCCGGATTAGTCGGTGCAGGCAGAACCGAAACCGTGCAGTGCCTGTTTGGCGTCTGGCCGGGACGCTGGCAGGGCGACATCGCGATCAATGGCCAAAAAGTCACGATTCGCGACTGTCAGCACGCTATCGCACACGGCATTGCCATGGTGCCGGAAGATCGTAAAAAAGACGGCATCGTGCCGCTGATGGGCGTAGGCAAAAACATCACGCTGGCCGCGCTGGACCAGTTCAGTCATCGGCTTTCCACCCTTGATGAGGCCGAAGAGCTGCGCGCCATCAACGCCGCCATTGCACGACTGCGGGTGAAAACCTCTTCGCCTGAGCTGCCGATTGGTCGCCTCAGCGGCGGTAATCAGCAAAAAGCGATTCTGGCGAAGTGCCTGCTGCTCAACCCGAAAATCCTGATTCTGGACGAGCCGACGCGCGGCATTGATGTTGGGGCGCGCCAGGAGATCTATGTGCTGATCAACGCCCTGGTAAAGCAGGGCATCTCGGTGATTGTGATTTCGTCTGAGCTGCCTGAAGTGCTGGGCCTGAGCGATCGCATTCTGGTTATGCATGAAGGGCAAATCAAAGCCGATCTGATTAACGACAATCTGACTCAGGAGCAGGTGATGGAAGCCGCCCTGCGGAGTGAACATTATGCTTAACAGCGAGAGTAAACCTGCCGTAGCGGCACCGGCTAACAAGCACGTATCCAGCAAGCTCGGCCTGCGTAACCTGCAGGTGCTGGTGATGCTGGGGGCGATTGTCTTGATTGCCCTGTTCTTTACCTGGACCACCGACGGCGCCTGGCTCAGTCCGCGCAACGTCTCTAACCTGCTGCGCCAGACGGCGATCACCGGCATTTTGGCCGTTGGCATGGTGTTTGTGATTATTTCCGCCGAGATCGATCTGTCTGTTGGATCCATGATGGGCCTGCTGGGCGGCGCGGCGGCAATCTTCGATGTCTGGCTGGGCTGGCCGCTGCCGCTGACTATCGTGGTCACGCTGGTGCTGGGGCTGTTGCTCGGCACCTGGAACGGTTGGTGGATAGCTTATCGCAAGGTCCCTTCATTTATCGTTACCCTGGCCGGTATGCTGGCGTTTCGCGGCATTCTGGTGGGCATCACCGATGGCACTACCGTGGCACCGACAAGCCCGGCGATGTCGCAGATCGGTCAAAGCTATCTGCCCGGCGGTATCGGTTTTGGCTTTGGCTTTGCGGGCCTGGCGCTGTTTATTCTGTGGCAGTGGCGCCTGCGGCTGCGCCGTCAGCAACTGGGTCTGGCTCAGCCAGCCGCCACCGGCACCGTAGCACGGCAGGCCATTACCGCCGTTCTGGTTCTGGGCGCGATCTGGCTGCTGAATGATTATCGCGGCGTACCGACACCGGTCCTGCTGCTGGCATTGCTCATGCTGGTGGGGATGTTTATGGCCACCCGCACCGCCTTCGGGCGGCGTATCTATGCTATTGGCGGCAACATTGATGCCGCGCGGCTCTCCGGCATCAACGTGGCGCGCACCAAGCTGGCGGTATTTGCCATCAACGGCCTGATGGTGGCGATTGCCGGGCTAATCCTCAGTTCGCGCCTGGGGGCCGGTTCGCCTTCCGCCGGGAATATCGCCGAGCTGGATGCGATCGCGGCCTGCGTTATTGGTGGTACCAGCCTGGCCGGCGGTGTCGGTTCCGTCGCGGGCGCGGTGATGGGCGCGTTTATTATGGCCTCGCTGGATAACGGCATGAGTATGATGGATGTGCCGACTTTCTGGCAGTACATCGTTAAAGGTGCGATTTTGCTGCTGGCCGTGTGGATGGACACTGCAACGCGCCGCCGCCTGTAATCGTGTGAACGATCACACTGTGGCGCAAACCATTTCTGTGGCGCATCCGGCTGTGCTATGCAATGCGCTGGGAGTTAAAGGGATGTGCCACTATGCATGAAAAACGATACCGCATTACCCTGCTGTTTAACGCCAACAAGGTTTACGATCGTCAGGTGGTAGAAGGCGTTGGCGAGTATTTACAGGCTTCGCAGACCAACTGGGATATTTTCATTGAGGAGGACTTCCGCTGCCGCATTGAGAATATCCATGAATGGCTGGGCGACGGCGTCATCGCAGATTATGACGACAGTGCCATTGAGCGTTCGCTGGCGGACGTGGCAGTGCCGATTGTCGGCGTAGGCGGCTCCTATCACCGTGAAGAGGATTATCCGCCAGTACACTACATCGCCACCGACAACAGTGCGCTGGTGGAAAGTGCCTTTCTGCACCTGAAAGCGCGCGGCATCAACCGTTTCGCCTTTTACGGTTTACCGGCTTCCAGCGGCAAACGCTGGGCGCAGGAGCGCGAACTGGCGTTTCGTAAAATGGTGATGCGCGAACGTTACATGGGCGTCGTCTATCAGGGCATGGAGACTGCCTCTGAGAACTGGCAGCATGCACAAAACCGCCTGGCCGACTGGCTGCAAACGCTTCCTCCCCATACCGGCATTATTGCCGTCACCGACGCCCGCGCGCGTCATCTGCTGCAGGCCTGCGAATACCTGAAGATTCCGGTGCCGGAGAAGCTGTGCGTGATTGGTATTGATAACGAAGAGCTGACGCGTTACCTGTCGCGGGTAGCGCTGTCCTCCGTGGTTCAGGGCTCGCGCCAGATGGGTTACCAGGCCGCCAAACTGCTGCATCGCCTGCTGGATAAGCAAACCCTGCCTCTGCAGCGTATCTTAGTACCGCCGGTAAAAGTCATTGCCCGCCGCTCTACGGACTTTCGCTCACTGCACGATCCCGCCGTGATCCAGGCGATGCACTTTATCCGCTTCAACGCCTGCAAGGGCATTAAGGTAGAGCAGGTGCTGGATGCGATTGGCATGTCGCGCTCAAACCTGGAGAAGCGTTTCCGGGATGAAACCGGCGACACGATTCATGCCATGATCCACCGTGAGAAGCTGGAGAAGGCTAGGGAGCTGCTGGCGGGCTCGTCGCTGAGCATCAATGAGATCTCCCAGATGTGCGGTTACCCGTCGCTCCAGTATTTCTACTCCGTGTTTAAAAAAAGCTATGCCACCACGCCGAAGGAGTACCGGCAGGAGAATGGTGAGGTGATGTAGATGCTTAACGCTTGCCTGGATCGCTGCATGAGGCAATAAGGTTAACCGCATCATTCGACCTTTTCACGAGCAACACTCGCGTATTCTGCTGAAGCTGGATGGCAAGAAACGGACAAAGGCACAGTAAAAAAACGCTCACCAAGGGTGCCAGCTGACTCCCTTTCAAAAGGACAGGAAAACCGCCAGCGCGAAAATATCGTCTTAGTTTTTTGGTCACACCGTCTCACTTCTGCGCATCGGCTTGACGATGCTCTTAGTGAAGATGCCCTGCTGATCGCACCTGTCGTTATCATTACTGATAGTGCACCAATGTGCCTGCAAGAGTCGGGTAAAGCTCACCCGCATTGTCATCGCTTAGTTGTTGTTTTAACCAAAAGGAATTTCCAATGCTCAAGGTCCGCAAAGCCATACCAGAGGATTACTCTGCCTGGCTAACCCTCTGGAAAGGTTATCTGCATTTTTACGGACAGAACCTGGACGATGCCGTCACGTTATCTACCTGGCAGAGAATACAGTCGCCCGAATCAGCGTTAATGTGTTGGCTGGCCGAATTTGATGGCAAGGTGACGGGCTTCGTGGTCTGCGTGATACATGAAGGCACATGGTTTACACAGCCCGTATGCTATCTGGAAGATCTCTTCGTTGAAGAAAATGCGCGTGGCGTGGGAGCGGGAAAAGCGCTCATCACGCGGGTCTGCGATGAAGCCCGTGAGGCGGGCTGGGCAAAGGTGTACTGGGTGACAAATGAAAATAACCCCGCGCGTAAACTCTACGACAAGCTAGCCCAGGTTGATGATGTTGTTCGCTACAACATCAGATTCTGAAAACCGACCTCTCAGCACCTTCCCAATCGCACAGGAGACTGCCCTTATTAAAATAATAAGGGCAGAGATTAATAACCCCTCTCCCCTTATTATTGGCATCTGCCAATAATAAAAATAATCTGTGATAAATATCTCAATATTATAGTATTAAGATTCATTACGACCCTTATTCATTTTCCCTCTGTTTTCAACGGCGCAGGAAGGCTTCTCCAGAGGCTGACATTCCGAAAATAGAAAAACCCCCATTGAAATAAACTGTGCGCGATCACAAGATGGATGGGTTTACTAAAAAAAATAATCAGTAAATTTTGAGGCCAGTTATGCAACACACACTGTTACCGACCACCTTCCAGCTCCAGAAGGCATTTTTCCATACCCAACCCATAGAGATCGTCAAGGCAGCGGGGTGCAGCGCGACGTTATTTACCTATGAATCAGGAATCGAAGCCGTGCGGCTGAAAAACGCCCGAGGTCATCTGGTGGTGCTTCCTTATTTTGGTCAGATGATCTGGCAGGCCATGTTTGATGGCGTTGACCTGACAATGCAAAGCCGTTTTACCGAGCCACGTCCTGCCAGCGATATTGTCGGCACCTACGGCTGCTTTATGTATCACTCAGGGCTGCTGCGCAACGGTAACCCCACAGCGGAAGACACGCACGCTCTGCACGGTGAAATGCCTGTTGCACCTATGCAGCGGGCACGTATTGAAACGGGCGAGGATGCGCAGGGGCCGTGGCTGGCGCTGGTGAGTGAGCGTGAATACCTGATGGGATTTGGTGACCATTATCTGGCCCAGCCGCGGGTGGTTATCCGTCCGGACAGCGCGACCTTTGAAGTGTGCATGGAGGTAGAGAACCTGTCGCGCAATCCCATGGATCTGATGTACATGTGCCATGCTAACTTTGCCTATGTCGAAGGCGCTCGCATCATTCAGCCTGCGGCCTTTACGGCGGCCGACACGGTGATCCGTTCGTCAGTACCGGCCATCGTGAAAGCGAATGATGCCTATCTGGCAAGGCTTGAGCAGCTCAGGCACGATCCCGCCAGCACAGAAGTGCTTAACGCTGAGTTGCAGCCCGATCCTGAACTGGTTTTCTACATCAAAAATCTGCGTAAAGCCGAGGATGGTCAGGTCCATGTCATGCTCAGGCGGCCGGAAGGTGATGCCTTTACGGTGAACTATAACCCGGAACACTTTCCGTTTCTGACGCGCTGGATTCTGGCGAATAACATGCAGAAGGTGTGCGCCTTCGCGATGCCGGCGACCTGCGGCGTTGAAGGTTATCTGGCAGAAAAGCGTGCCGGGAATGTGCGGTCACTGGCCGGAGGGGAACGGGCCTGCTTCAGCATCACGCTCGGTTACCTTAACGCGCAGGAAAGCCAGCATGAAGAAGCCCTGATCCACGATTCAGTTTGATCGCTGCCGCGATTTTGTTAATGAAATGTGTGAGCTTTATCAAAGAAGGAATCTTTATTAGTGGCAGGTAATTTACTTTGATATTAATTTAAGTAAATTCTTGAGTGTACCAGGACAATTATGCGGTTTGTTTTGGAAAACGGGAAAAACCCTTAACCGGTAGAACGGTTTATTTTCTCTTTTTATTACTACGAATACCCACTTTTCAGGGTTGATTATTTATTTGCTGTCGTCATTGCTGGCAGCTGACGCTTTATATCAATTTCTGACAAGAGATGATTTCATCATGTTAATGATAACCAGGGGTAGCAAAATGAATCGCCGCAATATAATTAAACTGTTAAGCATCTCTACGCTGTTATCCGTCTCAGTAAGTTTAGCCTTTCCCATGTCCGCACTGGCCTCCGAAACCAAAACCATGGTGACCGTGGTGAAAGAAGCCGGTGTGCCCTGGTTCAATATCCTTAATCAGGGATTAAAAGAGGGCGGCGAAAAAAACAATCTTAAAACCTCAATGGTGGGACCTACGCGAGCCGATCCTGCGCAGCAGGTGAAGCTGATTGAAGATTTGATTGCCAAAAAAGTTGATGTGATTGGTTTGGTTCCGCTGGATACCAAAGTCACCGCGCAGGTCGTGAAGCGTGCGCGTGATGCGGGCATCATGGTGATCACTCAGGAAGGTCCAAACCAGGAAGGCAAAACCTGGGATGTGGAGCTCATGAGCGCGAAAGCTTACGGCGAAGCACAGATGAAAGCC
This sequence comes from Pantoea ananatis LMG 2665, assembly GCF_000710035.2. Classification (GTDB taxonomy): domain Bacteria; phylum Pseudomonadota; class Gammaproteobacteria; order Enterobacterales; family Enterobacteriaceae; genus Pantoea; species Pantoea ananatis. Next base: position 50,721 of record NZ_JMJJ01000009.1, read on the forward strand.
CTGGCGCGCGAGATGGGTGAAAAAGGGGAATATGTCGTGCTGGTCGGCACATTGACGACCACGGGTCACAATCAGTGGGCCGATGCCGCTATCGCCTACCAAAAAGAGCACTACCCGAATATGAAACTGGCCGCCGACCGTTTTCCTGGTGCGGACTTTATCGATGAATCCGAGCGGGTTACGCAGGATATTCTGAAAGCACATCCGAACGTGACGGGCATTATGTCGATGGGCTCGAACGGTCCGATCGGTGCAGGTAACGTGCTGAAAAAACGTCATCTGGAGAAAAAAATCGCCCTGGTGGGGACCACTATTCCCTCCCAGGCGCGGGCATACATTATGTCTGGTGTGATTCGTGAAGGTTTCTTGTGGAGTCCGAAAGAAGCCGGACTGGCCATGACGGATGTGGCCCGCCTCGCGCTGGATAATGCGGAATTCAAAACCGGCATGACCATTCCGGGTTTGGGGGAAGCCACTGTGGATAACGAAAACAAGGTGATCATGGTGGACCGCATCCTTCAGATCACCAAAGCCAACGTTAACGATCTCGTCAAACTCGGTCTGTAATTCTCACCATCAATGCTGCTGCTGGCCAGGTTCAACAGAACCCGGCCAGTTCCCCGTATTCTGATTAGGTAAGGGATAGTGCTATGCCTGCATTTTTACAACTCGATGGCATATCGAAAATATTCGGCGGCGTGCATGCACTTTCAGATGTCAGCCTCACGCTTGAAGAGGGCGAGGTACATTGTCTGTGCGGACAGAATGGCTGCGGTAAGTCGACGTTGATCAAAGTGATGTCTGGCGTACATCAGCCCGAGCCGGGTGGCCGTATTACGATTAGCGGAAATGAGGTTTCGCCGCTAACGCCAGTAGAAAGCACCCGTCTGGGCGTGCAGGTGATCTATCAGGACCTGCCTCTGTTCCCTAATTTAACCGTGGCGGAGAACATTGCCATCGGTCAGCATACCGGCCGCTTTAAACGGGTTAACTGGAAAAAGATTTATGAGATAGCGGCCGAAGCGGTTGCGCGCATTGGCGTTTCGCTCGACCTGAATGACAAAGTGGCTGATATCTCTATTGCTCAGCGTCAGCTGGTGGCAATTTGCCGGGCGATGGCGGCGAATGCCCGGCTGGTGATTATGGATGAACCCACCTCCTCCCTGACGCGCCATGAAGTGGACGCCTTACTGAAGCTCACCCTGCAGCTTAAACAGCGCGGCATCACGATTGTTTTTGTCAGCCATCGTCTGGATGAAGTACTGGAAATTGCCGATCGCGTGACCGTGATGCGCGATGGCGTGAAGCTGGGCACCTTTGATGCCCGCGAGATGTCAGACCGTAAACTGGCCACGCTGATGACGGGTAAAGAGTTCCATTATGAATCCGTTGCCAAAGACAGACCGCAAACCGAAACGGTGCTCGAAGTCAGCAACTTGTCCCGTAAAGGTGAGTATCGGGATATTTCGTTTGATATCCGGCGTGGCGAAATTCTCGGTCTCACCGGCCTGTTGGGGTCGGGACGCACCGAATTAGCGCTGAGCCTGTTTGGTCTGACGCGCCCACATCAGGGCGAAATAAAACTCCACGGTCATGCCGTACAAATGCGATCTAACCGCGATGCTATTGAACACGGCATTGCCTATCTGTCAGAAGATCGTCTGGGACTGGGCCTGGTACTGGAGCAGTCCATTAGCGCTAACATTACGCTTTCTGTAGTGGAGAAGCTGGTGAACAAAGCCGGACTCATTCGTGACGACCTGTATGAGCAAACGGTCAACGACGCGATTGCCTCCCTGTCTATCAAAGCCGGTAATCCCGACAACAAAGTCAAAACCCTGTCAGGCGGCAACCAGCAGCGGGTGGTGCTGGCAAAATGGCTGGCGACGCAACCCAAACTGCTGATCCTGGACAGCCCCACCGTGGGCGTCGATATTCATGCCAAAGACGGTATTTACGCCATCGTGCGGAAACTCGCCGCCAGCGGTATCGCCATCATTATGATTTCCGATGAGATTCCCGAGATTTATTATCACAGCGATCGGGTGTTAGTGATGCGCGGCGGCAGGCTTAATGGGGAATACTTCCCTGGCCGCTGCAGCGAAGAAGAATTAAAGGAGGCAGTAAATGCGTGATTTCCTCCCGCGTTTTATTCACACCCACGAATGCCGCCTGCTGGCGGTAATGACCCTGATGATTGTGTTCCTGACCGTATTCACCACGGAGTTCGCAACCTTACAAAACCTCCTGGACGTTTCAGGCGCAACAGCCTTTATTGGCATCATGGCTGCGGGCCTGCTGGTGGTGATTATTACCGGCGGCATCGATCTCTCTTTTGCGGCCACCGCCTCCATTACCCAGTATGTCGCCCTGACCTTAGCGAACAATATGGGGCTGGGCTGGGTGGGCATTTTTGCCGTTGCTATCGGCCTGGGCATCGTACTGGGTTTTATCAATGGCGTGCTGGTTAACGTGCTGCGGACCTCCGCGCTGATTATCACCATTGCAACGCTAAACGTTTTCTTCGGCATTCTGCTGACGGTGACCAGCGGCCAGGACATTTTCATGCTGCCGGACTGGTTTAACGCCGGGTTTGAACTGGTGTTCTATACCGATGCGCAAGGGGCTACCTATGCGCTGAACTTCCAGATTATCGCTCTGGTTCTGGCGTTTGTGTTGACGTGGCTGCTGCTCAACCGAAGTAACACCGGCCGACAAATCTATGCCACCGGTGGCAACCCGGATGCCGCGCAACGCGTAGGCTTCAACGTGTTCAAACTGAATATGCTGGTTTATGGCTACATGGGGGCGCTGGCTGGTCTGGCGTCGCTGGTTCAGGCACAACTTGCCCAGTCGGTTTCCCCGACGGCACTGGTTGGCAGGGAACTGGACGTGGTGGCGGCGGTGGTCATCGGCGGTGCCAGCCTGACCGGCGGTAAGGGAACCGTTCTGGGCACCGTCCTGGGCGTGGTGCTGATTGCAGTGATGCAGAATGGCCTGATCCTGCTGGGTGTTTCATCTTACTGGTCGTTGTTCAGCACCGGTCTGGTGATCATCGCCGCTATGATCATGATGGCCAGAGAAACCCGCAAACAGAACAAGCTCGTCGATGAAGGAGCAATATCATGAAGCAGACTGGCAACGTGTTGGAGCAGGTGGAAAAACGGCTGGGAACCACCAACGTCCGGCTGCTGTTTATTCTGATAGTTATGGTGATCGGTCTTGGGCTGCTTGAAGGCGACAAACTGTTTGCGGCGGCAGGTTTGCGATCGATGGGCTTCCAGCTGCCGGAACTGGGATTTCTTGCACTCGCCATGATGATTCCTATGCTTTCCGGCGGTATCGATCTTTCGATCATCGCCACCGCCAACTTGTGCGCGTTAACGGTCGCCTACACCTTGACCACCTTCATGCCTGAAATGCAGGGAGCATCAGGGGATCTGCTACAAATTGGCGCACTGCTGCTGGGCCTGGTGTTGTCAGCGCTGGTGGGTTTGCTGAATGGCGTGCTGGTGGCCTACCTGCGCGTGCCGCCGATGCTGGCGACGCTGGGCACGATGACGGCGGTGAAGGGTATTGCCATCGGATTCAGCCATGGCGATGTGATTTCCGGCTTTCCGGCGCCGATTGTGTTTATCGGGAACGGTACGGTGTTTGGCATCCCTTTTGCACTCATCATTTTTGCACTGGCGATTATTCCGTTAAGCATTTTCGTCAATAAAACCCCACTGGGCAAATCGATTGCCATGATCGGCTCCAATGAAAGAGCGGCCCATTATTCCGGCATTAACACGCGCAAAAGCCTGGTATGGGTTTATCTGATCTCGGGTTTATTTGCCGGTATCGCGGGCATTATCATGATGGCGCGTTTCGATTCGGCGAATGCGGCCTACGGTGAAAGCTACCTGCTGGTCGCTATTCTGGCTGCGGTGCTGGGCGGGGTCGATCCGCTGGGTGGATTTGGCCGGGTCAGCGGCGTGATTCTGTCGCTGCTGATTCTGCAGTTGGTGTCTACCGCCTCGATTCTGCTCGATCTTAGCCAGTTCATCACGCTCGCGTTGTGGGGCGCGATTTTGATAGTGGCATCGGGCGGTGTTGTGCTTAAAGAGTGGCACTCTGAGCGGCGGAAGCTCCGCAATAAAGCGCCTGCTGTCACACGAAAGGCGTAAGTTTTGTAAACCCTGTTGATGCATCGCCATGCCGACCATGGGGCGGCGTGGCGATCGGACCTCATGACATGATAGATTTAAAAAATAATCATCCAACAAGGTATGTCATGAGTAATCGAGCTGATGATGTCAGTGCTATAGGTCCCCGGTTACGACTAATGATCGCCTCATTAACTTCTCTTGAAGCCCGGTTGGTTCACGCCGTGTTATCAAGCGATTTTGATGAGAATGTCTCTATCAAAGCCATTGCCAGCCGTTGCGAAATGTCAGAGGCGATGGTGGTGAAGACAGCAAAGAAGCTGGGTTTCAAGGGTTTCAAAGAGTTACGCATAAAAGCAGCCCTGTATAACCGCCTGCCCATCACCGAAATGCATCAGGAGCTTTCTCCCAGCGATACCACGCGTGAGATCGTCAGTAAGGTCTTTCGCACCTCTGTTCAGGCTATTGAAGAAACACTGGCTATCCTGGATATGGCGGCCTTTGAAAAAGCCGCAGATCTGCTGGCAAACGCCCGCCAGCGAGACTTCTACGGCTTCGGCGGCTCGGCGCAAATCGCGCGGGATGCGGTGCATAAGTTTTTGCGTATCGGCACGCGGTCGGCCGCCTACGACGATCCGCATATGATGTTGATGTCGGCTGCCTTACTGAACGAACAGGATGTGGTTGTCGCCATTTCACATTCCGGCCGCACTAAAGACATTATCGAAGCGGTGAAGGCCGCGCAGCTGCAAGGCGTCCCGGTCATTGCCATTACTAATTCCATTGGTTCACCACTGGCTAACCTTGCCGATACCGTTATCTGCTCGACCGCCCAGGGCTCGCCGCTGACCGGTGAAAACGCGGCTGCGCGCATCGCGCAGTTAAATATCCTGGACGCGCTGTTCGTTGTCGTCGCGCAGCGTGACTATGCCCAGGCCGAACGCCAACTGGGCCGCACGATGCTGGCCGTTGCCCATAAACGCAAATAGCGATAACCACTTTTCACAGGAGCCTCGAATGGCAACACGGGAGCATCATTATCAGGTCAACGTGCGCTGGACGGGTAATCGCGGCGCCGGGACGCAGTCTTACACGGCCTATGACCGAAACGGCGAACTGTCCGGTGAAGGTAAAGCCACGGTCGCACTTAGTGCCGATCCGGCATTTCGTGGTGATGCCGCGCGCTGGAATCCAGAGGAGCTCTTGCTGGCGTCAGTATCGGCCTGCCATAAGCTGTGGTATCTGCATCTTTGCGCCGATGCCGGCATTATTATTGACGCTTATGAGGATTCAGCTGAAGGCACCATGGTCGAAGGGGATCGTGGCCATTTTACCCGCATTACGCTAAAACCCAGAGTGGCGCTGCGTAATAAAGATGATGTAGCCCGAGCCGAAGCACTGCATCATCACGCCCACGAAGCCTGTTTTATCGCAAATTCACTGAATTTTCCGGTGAGTTTTGAACCGATGTTTGTTTAAGAATACAGGGCAACGTCTCAGTTAAAACAGATACTGATTCAACGCTTTTGTCAGCCATGGTTGCGCGCCATGCCAGAGCAGGCGATTGGCGCTTAACGCCTTGATGTGATCAGGCTTCGGCACCGATCTCCGTTTTCCTTTAGCGCCCATTTTCTGTTGCATTACTCACGGCGATCGTTGATGTCGGAACCCGTCGTACCGCTGTAATCAGCATCAGAACCACGATATTAAGACCAATGACACTTTCCCAGGCCAGCCAGAATCCCAGTCGATCGGCCATAAAGCTTAATCCCAAGCCTAATACCGTTGAGAGACAGATAAATACAATCTCGTTAAAGGAGAGGATACGAGCCAGCGCCTGGCTGTCTGACTGGGTCATGATCAGTGTGTTTCGTCTTACCCTGATGTGGCAATGGCAGAAGGCGATAAGGAAAAGGCACGCATATACGGCGCTGAGGGTTTTAAAGAGTAAAGGAAGCAGTAAACCCAGGGTAAACACCGTGCCAAAAAGCAGATATACAGATTTCAGGGTCGGCAGATAGCGCTGAGAATTTAACATGCTACCCGCAATTGCGCCCAGCCCGTAAGGAACCACCAGAATCGCGTATGCGCTCACTGGGGCACCGATCTGTGTAAACAGCGCAGGATATAAGGCATTTAGAAACACCACACAGATATATGGAAACAAAGAAAGCAGTTCTACAACGCGTTTTTGTTCCCCCAGAAAGAAATCATAACCTTTAACATACATGCCACCTTTTAACGTTTTATGGCTTTCAGGTTCAGCGCCGCTGACATTATCCACCGGAATAAAAACGTTAATCAGTAATGACAGCGTGAAGCAGAGAAGCATAACCAAGCACACGTTGTGAATAGATTTGTCCTGAAGGATAAAAAACGCCACGCCCCCTGAAAGAAACGTTATTCCCTGCCTGACCATTTCCAACAATCGGTTCGCGTGGTAAAGCTTTTGCTCAGGCAACACCTTTTTCATATAGGTGGCGCGAATGACCTGATCAGAGGCGCGAATCAACGTAAATACGGATGTGGATAACAAAATGACCGTAAACGAAAGGAGGGCACTGAGCTCGCCTGGATTGATTAAAAAAAAGGCCAGAGCGTTGATGGCGCCCAGGACATACATAATCGTCAGCATCCGCTTACATGTCGTTTTATCCGTTATATGTCCAATGAAGGGCAGAGCAAAGAACGTGATGATGTAGCCCGATGACAAGACCGTTGAGACCAGCAAACTCGACCCGAATGTACTCTCAATAAACCAGGCGATGGCAGTAAAAAACACTGCCATTGAAACACCTGACGTAAGCGCCGAGAGCAGGACAGGAAACATAGTCAAATCCCGAAGTAGTCGACCCGCTGCCGAGGAATATAGTTACCTTCTTTCGAATAATACTCCTCAATTTCAAGGCACTGAAGATCGATGGCATGCTTGATATCGTGTAGGGCATTCAGTATGAAGGACGTTTCTTCCATGTTAGCCAGGGTAACAAGATGCAGATGATCGTCCAGAAGACGTGAATGGCCTAATTCATAATCAATTTGAGAGTGTTTGAAGAAAGGTTCAAGAGTTCCAGGCTGAAGATCGTAATGGCTATTAATGTCCTGAATGGCATTTTTCACCTCAGTCTCGTCAAAATCGTGAGACTCGATCACTTTTGCAATCAGAAAGACCGTCGAGGGATGTGTTATGAACAGCGCCTTCATCATATTAATCAAATTCAGTGTTGAAACGAGCGGAATGGCATTTTCAACTTCTTCCTGCTTCATACCCAATTTAATTAGAGTTTCTAATATGAATGATTCGTGGCCAGTTTCCTGTAGCTTATAAGTCATCAGTACAGACTGAAGTTCAGGGTTGTCTGTACTCTTAATGGCGACGTTAATGATGTCCGGAAAGGCCTTAATGTAATGCCAGGTTTCTATGAAGAAGCCTGTCAGAACGTTACGGTGCGTATCGCCATAAAGAAATTTATTGAACAGATGCGTTTCTTCAACCTGCTCGGCCCACATTTCACATGCCTGAATTGTTTTTTCAAGGATGTCTTCATTGTGCGGTTTTTTTTCGTTTCTGAGCATCCCAATATCGCTAAGAGAAGTCACCATCTCCTCAATGCGCTGAACGGGAACGTTGGTTTTTTTAGCAATGTCAGCGATGGTATTATGGCCGGTGCAGTAACCACGTATTTTATAAAAATCTTGCGCATCCCCTTGTTCTACTTCGTATAGCCCACCCGTGAAGCGAAGGTAGTGCTCACCATCTTCGTTAGTGGTCCAGAGGTTATGAACAAATTTGGGTGAGGTTTGATAATTTTTTTGCATGGCATTTTTTCCTTCAGCGCGGACAGCAGGGCCGGTGCAAACGACCGGCCCCGATTTTTATATGCATGGGTTAGCCGCAGGTTGCGCCGCCCAGTTTTTTCGTGGATTTCTTGCTAACTTTTTTCAGTTTCATGGTTAGTTCCTCTGTTTAGGATCGGTAAGCCTGATAACAGGCGTTCAGATTGTTTACATAAACTGATGTTTTGGTAAAGTTACTGTACGTTTTTTTGTTGGAAATATTAGACATACTTCTCATTTATGCAGGATTCTGACTGGTTGAATCGCAGTAATTCTGCGCATCAGGTCGCGTTGGGATAAGGATGACTTTTGGTGGAGGTGATGCTGCCGGGACGGGGTTGAAGACAGGCAAGGTCGACAGGGGTTCTTAACTCGACGCGGGGCGCGGTCAGGAAGGCATGAGCGTGGGATGAAACGAGACGAGAGTTGACGACATGTATCATTTCCGTCTGAGGGTTAGCGCGAATCATTGTTCTGTCGGCGTCCAGAGGTCGTGCTTAAAAAAACACCGACCATCCTCAAGTTTATCTCATCATTGCCGATACTTTATGCGCAACTGGCGAAATCCGTCGCCGGTATTATGTGACCCCCATTCGGGGCTCAGTCAACATAAGGAGCAACTGCATGGATATTCAGCAACTCACAACGCTGTCTGCAGGGTTGGAGCAATGGCAGGCACGTGGTGAAGCCAATGCGACGCTGTTAAAGAAAACCCTGAACCAACAGGCAGATACCATCACGACACTGGTTGAAGGCGTCACCGCGCTTCCTGCTAACCCGGCGGTAGGGCGCAATATCAACACCACCGCCTGACGGATCCCCCGGGCGGCTTTTGTTGTGTCGCCCGTTTTAAATGCACCACGCAATCAATTGTTTTGCGTTGAGTGTGCCCGGCTAACCGCCTTCTCAACGCCTCCATGACAAGCAACTCATCCCTCATCCGCTTTCTAAAACCTGCTATGGCAACCATTACCCATGTTCTTCAGTCAATCCGGCAGAACCAAAAGCAGCAAAGCGCTATCAGTGCGATAGATAGCATGATCACAATAACGGCACTTATTGTTAACTATGTATTAATAACAGTGGTTATCATTATCCCCATCGAAAGCGAACCGCTTTCCCGCTTACAAGATAAGGAACAGGATTATGAAAACCATGAAAACACTTTCACTTGCCGCCGTTGCTGCGCTCTCACTGATGTCAGCTTCCGCTTTTGCACAAACCGTTACCGCCACCGGTTCAACGCTCGATGGCACAGAAGCGAAAATTGCTGCCCAGGCTGAGCAGCAGGGCGCACAGTATAAAATCATCGAAGCCAATACCAACGATCGTGTTCACATGACTGCTGAGCTGTATAAATAACAGCGTTATGTTGAGCAAAGCGAAAGAGCTGCCTGATGGCAGCTTTTTTTTTGGGCTTTTATCGCGGACGATGAGAACGTCTTCTTTCGCCGATAGCGCGATTGACCTGAAGTGCACATGTTTCTCAGCACAATGACAGTTTTCCCCTTTTAACGCGGTCATCAGGCAGCGCTGCGTCCGGTATTCAGCCCTGTATCGAAGTTATTAACCTTGTCACAATCTGTTGCTTGTTTATTCGCCATTGTCTCAAGCCCGTTCTTTATCCTGCCGATAACTCATCCAGACCACTCAATATGGCAGTATAAAAATGACAATATTAAAAAAACTATTTTCTGTTTTTCCTAAACACCAGCATAAACACGCCGCCGATTCGCTCAGAGCACTGGACGATGCGGTTCCGATCATCGAATTTACCCCAGATGGCATCATTCTTCGCGCAAATGCCCTGTTTCTGAGCAAGATGGGTTACGACGCGAAAGAGATTGTGGGTCGTCACCACAGTATGTTTTGCCCGCCATCAATGGTGAACTCAGCCGAGTACCGCCAGTTCTGGCTGCGCCTTGCCAGCGGCAAGAGCTTTAGTGGTAAATACCTGCGCCTGGGCAAAGACAGCCATCCGGTCTGGCTGGAAGCCAGCTATGTGTCAGTAAAAGACAAACATGGCCGCGTCATCAAGGTGATTAAGCTGGCAGCAGATATCTCCGAGCGTATCAGTGAGGCACAGCAGCAGGATGCGCTGGTGCAGGCCATCAGCCGTTCAATGGCGGTCATCGCGTTTAATAAAGCCGGTGAAGTGCTGGAGGTAAATGAAAACTTCCTCAAAGCAACGGGCTACAAGGCAGACAAGGTACTGGGCAGGCATCACCGGATGTTCTGCTCTGAGGAGCTGCGTAACAGCCAGGAATATCAGCAGTTTTGGCAGCGTCTGAATCAGGGAGAATTTTTCTCTGGGCAGTATCCGCGGCTCAATCGTAATGGCGAAACTATCTGGCTGCGCGCAACCTATAATCCGGTTTTTGATGCAGAGGGGCGGATGTACAAGATTGTCAAATTCGCCAGTGACGTCACCGAGCAGGTATTGCAGAACCAGCAGGAAAATGAGGCGGCTCAACACGCGTGGAAGATGGCGCAGCAAACCCGCGAAAGCTCGGTAACGGGCGCGGATGTGATTGAAGACAGCGTCAGAACGATGGCCGAAATTGCGAAAGAGATGAACAGCGTATCCGCAGATGTCTTTGGCTTAAACGGACAGTCGGATCGTATTGCTGATATGGTACATACCATTCGCAACATCGCCGAGCAGACGCGTTTCATCGCCCTGAATGCGGCAATAGAGGCGGCCAGGGCCGGCACGTCCGGACGCAGTTTCGCCATTGTGGCAGCTGAAGTCCGGACCCTGGCGGCCCGAATTAATGAAGCAACCGAAGAGATAGGGCGCGTGGTGTCCAGCAATAATCAGCTGGCCAAAAAGGTGCTGGAAGATATCGAAAATAACCTGAAAAACACGGCTCGCGGCGTTAATTTGATGCGTCAGGCCGGAGAGGTGATAGCCAGCATTCAGAGTAATTCAGCGCGAGCCGAGGAAGCGGTCAGAAACGTGTCTCGTTCAGCGTCGCCGCGTGTCGCGTAGTTTTTGTTATGCCGGATCGCCTGTTTGCACAGGCGATCCCCCTTTTGACCTGCCGTTTTCTGTTACCCGTCCCGTCAACATTTCACTTTGTTTGCCGCCATTCGATAAGGCACTATGAGTTCCCTCTGTCTTTGCTTCTCCATCGTTGAAAGGAACGTCAGCCGCTATGCCCGTTAATTTCGATCTTAACGATCTCTATGCGTTTCGCGCATTGGTCGAATATGGCAATTTCCGTATTGCAGCGGAATCCATCTGCCTGTCTCAGTCGGCGCTGAGCCGCAGGATCGAGAAGCTTGAAACGGCACTGGGAATCAGGCTGTTTGACAGAACCACTCGCCGGGTCACGCTGACGCTTTATGGTCAGACGTTTGCCGCACGTTCAGAGCAGCTTCTGATCAACTTTGAAGAAGTTATGGCGGATATCAGTAAAGTCAGTCAGGACAGAACAGGCCTGGTGACGGTGGCCACAGTGCCGTCTGCTGCCTATTACTTTATGCCGGATGTGATCCGCCGCTTTCAGGCCCGCTATCCCAGAGTACGTGTCAAAATCATTGACAGTAGCGCAGGCAACGTCATAGAGGCCGTCACCAGCGGTCAGGCAGATTTTGGCATTTGCTTCTCGGGTAATCCGCCGCCTGACACTGAATTTTTACCGCTGGTTGAGGATGTTTACGTGGTTGCCTGTCGGCACGATCATCCTCTTGCCAGCCGTAAAAGTCTGACGTGGCAAGAGTTTTATCAGCAGGATTACGTGGGGCTGGATAAAACTTCAGGCAATCGTAACCTACTTGATTCCGCGCTGGGCCATGTCGTTCCCGCGCGTCCGAGTATCTGCGAAACCCGGCATGTCACAACCATGTTAGGGATGGTTGAAGCGGGAATCGGCATTGCTGCCGTTCCCGCGATGTCGATGCCGTCATCAGGCCATTCGGTGCTGGTTCATCTGCCGCTTACCGATCCGGTAGTGAAACGCACCGTTGGCCTGATCCGGCGCAGCGGACGCATTCAGTCCTACATTGCCGCTGAACTGGAAAAGCTAATTACTGAACGGTATCACTCTGCTTAGCAGGCTGCTGCGCTTTGACCGAGTGCAGGCCCGTGGCATGGACCACTTCCTGAGCCGGAGCTGACGCCAGGAAATCAAGTAGCGCTTTGCCTTCCTCTGGATGCTCAGCTTTGGCTGGCACGGCGCCGGCAAATCGGGTGATGTACTGCACGTCGTCAGGCAGTTCGCCTACAAAGGTCACGCCCGGCACCGGCAGGAGCTCACTCACCTGCTGGAAGCCCAGCGCATAGTGGCCTTTTGCCACTTCAGACGCCACCGGAATGCGCTCCACTTCGTGGGCTTTGCCTTTGACCTTGTCTTCAATGCCTAACTTTTTAAACAACTGATTGCTAACGTATTGACCGCTGGCGCTGTCGGAATAGGCAATGGATTTAGCATTCAGCAGGGTTTTACGCAGTGTGTCATCCGTTTTGATATCGGGTTTGGCATCTCCCTTCTTCACCACAATGCCGATCGGCGAATCGGCCAGCTCAACGCGTGAACCTGGTTTGATCCACCGGTCTTTTTCCAGCTGACTGAGCGCATCGCCCACCATAATCACCACGTCGGCTTTTTCCCCGCGCGCCAGTCGGTTGGGGATCGCCTGCGGGGTTTTGCCCATGGAAGGCCCGGACACCAGAATAATTTTATCGCCACTTTTCGCTTCAAACTGAGGCGTCAGTTTTTCCAGCGCGGCTTTGAAGCCGCCAGAAATCATCACGGTCACATCTTTTGCCAGCACCGCGGTGCTGACCGACGAAAGAACCAACGTGGCAAGGAGTGAACGGTAAATTATTTTCATTATGTAAGCCCTGACTTAATGTTTAACGGCGGTTTGCAGATTGACCGTGCTGCGACGGTACAGGTACAGCGTTGCCAGTAAGGCGCAGACGGCAGCGAAGCTCATCCAGTAACCCGGAGAGGCTTTATCGCCGGTGTACTCAATTAATGCTGTTGAAATCACCGGCGTGAATCCGCCAAAGATGGCGGTCGCGAGGCTGTAAGCCAGTGAAAAGCCTGCTACTCGCACCTCAGCTGGCATGATCTCGGTAAGTGCCGGAATCATCGCGCCGTTGTACAGGCCATAAATAAATGACAGCCACAGCAGGACAGTGAGCATCATAGAGAAGCTGGGGGCAGCAGCCAGCATCGTCAGGGCAGGATACGCGGTCGCCAGCGCGATCAGCGTCATGCTGACCAGGACGGGTTTACGTCCAAAACGGTCAGACAGCGCCCCGCCAACCGGCAGCCACAAAAAGTTAGAGATGGCGACCAGCAGCGTAACCAGCAGGCTGTCCGAGGCGCTGAGCATCAGCACTTTCTTGCCGAAAGTAGGCGCATAAACGGTGATCAGATAGAACGCGGTGGTGGTCATCGCCACCATCAGCATGCCGGCAATCACAACCTGCCAGTTGGCCAGAAGGGTTTTAAACACGTCGCGCATCGCCAGGTGATGACGACGGGCGTTAAATTCCTGGGTTTCTTCGAGCTTGCGGCGCAGAAAGAAAATGAAAGGCACAATCATGCAGCCAAACAGGAACGGAATGCGCCAGCCCCACTCACGAATCGCGCTCTCTTCCAGCACGGCATTCAGGGCAAAACCCATCGCGGCGGCAACCATAATGGCAACCTGCTGGCTACCGGACTGCCAGCTGGTGTAAAAGCCTTTACGGCCCGGCGTGGCGATCTCAGCCAGATAAACGGAAACGCCGCCCAGTTCGGCTCCGGCAGAGAAACCCTGTAACAGGCGGCCGGTTAACACCAGCATCGGTGCCCAAAGCCCAATGCTTTGGTAAGACGGAATCAGGACGATCAGGAAGGTGCCCGCCGCCATAATTGACAGGGTAACAATCAGACCTTTACGTCGGCCGACCTTATCAATGTATGCGCCCAGCACTACAGCACCAATGGGGCGCATCAGGAAACCCGCGCCGAACACGGCAAAGGTCATCATCAGTGAGGCAAATTCACTGCTCGCAGGAAAGAAGGTGTGAGCAATATAGGTGGCATAAAAGCCGAACAGGAAAAAGTCGAACTGCTCCAGAAAGTTGCCTGAGGTAACACGTAATATGGCGCCGGTTCGGGCGCGGGTGGTCATAGGTGAAGTCGAGGAATGCATCGGTATCTCCAGTTTATCATTGACGCTTTTTGCCGCGTCTGTTGCTGAAGACTGGATCAGGAAAATAAAGTAAATAAGCGCAATAAACTCATCGACTAATGCGTACTGTGCATCAATAACCCTAAGCCATTACCTGAGGCTATGTGTAACAAGCCTTTAACAACATGGCGGGATAAACGGTCACCGGTAAACACGGAAAAACGGAATGCGTGTTTTGTGACAAGGTTCATACGGGTTTTTGAAGGCGAGCGGGCAGCGTAACGCGATTGTCAGGTTTTATCGGGCGTGCCGGGCGCTGGCCTGGCAGGAGCTAAACTCGCAGCCCGTGGACCTGATCTCCCGCCCTTACCTGAGACCGCCAGGGGATGACAACATGCCGTTTGCAACGCGCCAATGCCGATCGGCCCTATACGGGAACCTCCGATCGGCAATGGGTTATCGTTGTTGGAGACAGAATGCGCGTCTGTTATCCGCAGGATGAGATCACTGTTAGGGTTATGCCTAAAACCAGGCTTCCCACATCGCGCCTAGATTAAAGTCGTCCAGTATTTCGTTCTCCCTGCCGTTCACGCGAGCGGTGCGCGCATTGTCCACTTTGCCCCCGGTGACATAGAAGCGCAGCATAGGACGAAACTCCGGCCCCATGGCAATGGCGATATTTTGCGACAGAGTCAGCTTCCAGCCATGGTTACTGCCGCCTTCATCGTAGTTAACGCGCTGATAACCGGCTTCCAGCCAGGTGGAATGGACGTCATTCCAGAAATACATTGGGCGGACAATTGCGGCGTAGTTCTTCCGGTTATCGCTTTTCAGCCGACTGTTATCGTAGTCGTGATAACCCAACAAATACTCGACCTGTGCCTGCGGGCTAAACAGATGCTTACCCTCAAAGCTGGTATACACAGTGCTGAGGCCCTCGGTTTTGCTGTAAACGCTGTTATCCGAATTGTCAGAATAGCGGGCAATCACTTTATTCACGCCATGGTCGTTAGTGTGGCTCAGTACAAACGCACCCTGCCAGGCTTTCAGGCGGTCCTCACTGTCTACGGCTTTAGAGTCGAAACCGTAATTAGCGTACAGCTCCAGATCGAGTGCGCCCAGCTTGATGCCGTGAATTTTAGAGGTGGCAGCGTAGTTGCCTTTATCCCCGGTACCTGAACCTCCCGTACAGGTGATGCGCGAGGGATTAGACTCATCGCTGAGCACTTCAGGGCTACAGGATTCCACGGCAGCGACGGCGGCCACGTCAAATTTTATCCCGCCCACATCGAAGTTCTTCACGCCCGCGCCTTGGCCATCATGGTTCATCCAGAAATAATCATTGATGTTCTGCTGCGGGCGCTGATGAAAGTCCCGTCCGGCCCAGAGATAAGCATCAGGATTTGATGCAAGCACATTCGTCACGCCGGCATAGGCCTTTTTCAGATTCACCTCGTCGCCCCAGTGATCGATCATCACATTGACATCCCAGATAGCCCCACTTTGGCTTTTAAACGCCTTTGAGAGCTGGAATTCGCCACCGTTGCCTTCGTTGCCCAGACGGCCAATGCCGGAGGCACCGTTATAAGAACCGTCCACGGCTACATATTTCTGATCGCCGCTTTGATAGTGCGCACCGTAGCGCGCATAGCCGCTGAACGTGACGCCAAAGGGGATTGCCATATCCGGTGACTGGGCCGGGCTTTGCGGGTCGGTCACCACGTCCGTTTTTTTCGCTACGGCCGCATCCATTTTCGCCTGACGTTCGGCCAGGGCTTTATCAACGGCTTTGGCGACGATGGCGTCGATCTGTTCCTGCGTAAACTCCTGTGCAGCGGCGACGGCAGGGCACAGCGCGGCGATCACCGCCAGAGGTAATGGAAGTTTTCGAATAATATTCATGGCTATCTCGTTTGCACAGCGTTATTCGGGTTGATGATGTTCAACCCGAATAACGACGTGTGTTAATGATCAGACAATAACCATCCTGCGCGGGTTTATTGATGACCAGGGCAAGTTGATTTTTATATTATGTTATTTCCAGAGGTTTTTTGTTTTTCAGCCGATCTCCTGTCATGTTTTTTATTAACGTTGGTAGAGATAAACAATTTCTTCTGCCAGTTCACGTGCCAGCATTGAGGTCATTAAATGATCCTGAGCATGGACCATAATTAAGGTCATTGGCTGGCGGGCTTCACCTGCGTCCTGCTCTATTAATCGGGTTTGCATTTGATGCGCGGTGCGGGAATAGTCGTCGGCCTCCTTTAGCCGGGCTTTTGCCTCATCAACGTCACCCTTTCGCGCTGCCTGAAGGGCTTCAAAGCACAGGCTGCGGGCATGCCCGGCATTGACAATAATCGTCATTACCGCGTCTTCAAGTTCAATCATGATCGTCGCTCTCAATTAAAACCGTTATTTTCGGCAACCTCAGCAAACCATTTGCCACTCTTTTTAATCGTACGTTTTTGCGTGGCTAAATCTAACTGCACAAAACCGTAACGATTTTTATAACCGTTTAGCCATGACCAGTTATCAATAAATGTCCACATATGATAACCCAGGCAATGACAGCCTTCGCGAATCCCTTTATGCAGCCATTTAAGATGTTCGGAAACAAATTCGATACGATAATCATCCAGAATTTCACCGTTCTGAATAAATCGCTGTTCATTCTCAACGCCCATACCATTTTCAGAAATAAAACAGCGCGGGTTTCCATAATTAACCCGCAGGTTAGTCAGAATATCGTAAATACCGGGCGCGTAAATTTCCCATCCACGATACGGGTTCATCTGACGGCCTGGCATTTCATAGTGGTCGAATAACCACTCCGGCATAAAGGGCGCTTCAGCATTGACGGCGCTGTCCCGACACTTCACCCGGCGCGGCTGATAATAGTTCACGCCCAGAAGGTCGATAATGCCGTCGGCAATCAACGCAGCGTCGCCAGGCTGGCAGCGCGGAAGCTGGTGGTACTGACTCAGTAAGCTCAGCAGATCCACGGGATATTCTCCCTTCAGAACCGGATCCAGAAAGCTGCGGTTAAACAACAGGTCAGCATGATGTGCGGCTTGCACATCGGCCGGATTCGCCGATCGTGAATAGGACGGCGTGAGGTTCAGCACCACACCAATGTCACCGTCGTAGCCGCCGTTACGCCAGGCGCGTACTGCCAGCGCGTGTGCCAGGACTGTGTGCAAGGCCACGTTAGCCGCTCGTCTGAAGTCCACAACGTTGGGATAATGAAAATCGTACAGATAGCCACCTTCGACCGGCACAATCGGTTCATTGAAGGTAAACCAGTGTTTCACCTTATGGCCGAACAGCGCGAAACAGCGCTGGGCATAGCGGCCAAACGCCTCAACAACCTCACGGTTCTCCCAGCCGCCTTTGTCCTGCATAGCCAGAGGCATATCGAAATGAAACAGGGTGATAAACGGTGTAATGCCCTGCGCCAGTAATGCATCGATGACCTTGTTATAAAAAGCCACGGCGTCAGGATTCACGGCGTCAGTGCCGTCTGGCATCAGGCGCGCCCAGCTCAGCGACGTGCGAAAGCTGTTGTGCCCTAACTGCTTTAGTAATGCGATATCGTGCTGCCAGTGCTGATAAAAGCCCGAGGTGTCTTGTGGGCCAATGCCTTGATGGAAACGGTGAGGCTGTTGCGCAAACCAGCGATCCCAGGTGGTAGGGCTTTTACCGCCATTCAGGCTGTCCCCTTCGGCTTGTAACGCCGAGCTGGCGCTGCCCCACCAGAAATTTTCAGGAAAACGGTAGTTCATTTTATGGGCTCCTTAAGCCTGTGGATGACCGGGCACGGGTTGGCCTGCAGGGGGCGCATCCTTGATTTTTTTCTCTTCTGCTTTAATCAGGCTGCGTTCATAGGCACGCAGGAAGGGTAAGTACATCAGCGCCGACATCAGCATACAAATCAGGCACATCACCAGCGGGCTTAGCGCCCAGTTAGCGGCCCAGGAGGCACCGATCGGGGCGGGCGTGGTCCATGGCGTAAGCGAAACCACCTGGGCGATCCAGCCGAGTTTCGTGGCGGTATAAGCCAGCACGGCATTAATCATTGGAACGCAGACGAAGGGGATAAACAGCAGCGGGTTCATGATGACCGGCGCACCAAACAGGATGGGCTCATTGATATTAAAAAAGCTGGGCACCACGCCCATTTTGCCAATGGTGCGTAAATGTAGCACCCGGCTACGCAGCAGTAAGAAGGCCAGCGGTAAGGTGGAGCCCACTCCGCCAATCAGCAGGTAGTGATCCCAGAACCCCTGTAGATAGACATGCGGCAGCGCGGCTCCCGCCGCCAGGGCGGCCTGGTTAGCAGAGAGGTTAGCCATCCAGAAGGGATTCATAATGCCGGTGACGATCAGTGCACCATGAATACCGGCAAACCAGAAAATCTGACACAGCAGGACGGAAAGCAAAATGGCTGGCAAAGAGTCCGAAGCCGAAACCAGCGGCTCCAGCAAATGCATGATCGCCTGTGGCATAATCATGCCGGTTTGCGCTTCGATAAACAGGTTGAGCGGATGTAACGTTGCGATAATCACCAGTACCGGGATCAGAATCTCGAAGGAGCGTGCCACGCCGGTAGGCACTTCTTTCGGCAGGCGGATCGTGACATTATTTTGTTTTAGCCAGGCATAAACCCGGGTGGCGTAAATGGCGGTAATCAAGGCAGTAAAAATTCCCTGACCGGAAAGATACTGGGTAGAGATCTTTTCATCCGCATAAGGCGCGGCCACCAGTAAAAACGCCATAAATGCCAGCAAACCCGACATGATGGGGTCCAGATTAAACTGGCGGCCCAGGCTGGCACCAATCCCGACCGAGATAAAAAAGGTCATAACGCCCATGCTGAGATTAAACGGCAGCATCAGCTGTTGGCGATAAGTGATGGAAAAGTCCAGCCAGGCACGGGCAACGCTGTTGGTGGTGTCCGCTGAAAACGGCGGGAAGATAAATACCAACATAAACGATCCAATAATCATAAACGGTAGCGCCGCCGTAAAGCCGTCACGAATCGCTATCACATACTTTTGCTGACCTAACTTTCCGGCGAGTGGCGTAATGGACTGTTCAATTACCGTCACCATCGACTGATATAACGAACTCATAATGACACCTTTCTAGTGTGCCGCTTCAATAAGCGACAGAGCGTAATCCAGCACCTTGTCACCGCGTTGCATGCCGTAGTCCGTCATATTGATGGCCTGGACAGGAATGCCGTGGGTGGCAGCTTTTTCTGAGAGCGTGGTTAACATGTACTTCACTTGCGGACCGAGCAGAACGACCTGATAGTTTGGAAACTGCGCATCAAATTCGGAAACGCCCCAGGCATCGATCTGCACACTCAGCCCGCGCTGGTTCGCAACGTCGACCATCTTGCGGACTAAAAGACTCGTGGACATTCCTGCTGAACAACACAACATAATCCTGATCATGAGTAACCCTCCTTTGCGTATAAAACGTGTTACAGACTTGATTTGATATGATACGGAAACCGGTTTCCATTTGATGCAAACGGAAGTGTGACAGGCATCATGATCCCCGTTAAATAAACATTTTTCTTACGATTCAGATCACGTAATTTCAAGCTATTGTCGATAATTGAGAAGAAATGGAAAATCGGTTTCCATGAAAAAACGAAAAAGCTATACTGCCGGTGATGATTATTTGAGCCGCAGGATTAGGGCGTTTTTCAGGGATTCAGCGGGGTTTTCAGGGGAAAAGAATGTCTACTATCAACGATGTATCGCGTCTCGCGGGTGTGTCAAAAGCCACGGTGTCGCGCGTGTTGAGTGGGTCACGCGGTGTAAAAGAAGCCAGCCGCGTTGCGGTATTAAAAGCGGTGGATGAACTCAGTTATCGTCCAAACGTGATCGCTCAGTCATTACTCAGTCAAACCACCGGCTGTATTGGCGTAATTTGCGCACAGGACAACATTAACCAGACCACCGGTTACCTCTATGCGCTGGAAAAACACCTCAGCCAGCACCAAAAACACCTCTTGCTCCGTTTCGCGAACAGCAGGATGGAAGTGATGACCTGCCTTGATGAGCTGACCTGTGGGTTGTGTGACGATGTGTTGATTATCGGCGCGCGCTTCCCGCTGAACCTGAATCAAAAAAACGTTATCCTGGTGGATTGTCTGGAAGCCGGGGACGACGTTAACAGCATTCAGTTCGATCACGCCTTTGCCGCCGAAACCGCCTGCAACTACCTGATAAGCCAAAATCGCCGACAGATTGCTCTGATTCATCCTGACAGAATGGGATTTTCCGATCGGGTTCTGTTGGGTTATAAACACGCGCTGGAAAAAAACTTTCTGCCGTTTAACCGCAACCTTGTGTTTATGGACGCCACATCCTCCTCGGTAGCACTCCAGGAGTTGCTGAATAACGCGTCCACGCTGAATTTCAGCGCATTGCTGGTAGCGGATGAACAACAGGCGCAGAAAGTCATTCCCCAGTTGCAGGCGTTCAACAAAAAGGTTCCCGACGACATTATGGTCTTCAGTCTGGCGGGCTCGTTGAACTTGCCCGGCATTCCGACTATTCCGGCGATTGAGTACTCGATGGACGCGATGGCAGCGCGCATCGTTAAGGCACTGACTGAACAGACGCGTAGCGTACTGGACTCTTATGTCATGCGGGGTGACCTGATTATCCCTGACTTTCGCCAGCGCTGAGCGCCCTTAGTCCGTTCGCTGCTCTTGTTGCTCAATAATCGCCAGCGCCAGTCCCGTTGCCGGTGCAAGGTGCGACGTCAGAAAATGTACCTGAGTGTGAGCGGCAATGAATGCCAGCTTGTTGGCCTGGGTTTGATTAAGTACGGCCTGACAAAATGTTGGGCTGACGCTCCAGGGGCAATCAATGATGATGTTTGCCGGATTGAGCAACAGCATGATCTGGCTGAGCGCGATACCCAGATAGTTTCCCGCCAGTTGCATCACTTCGTTTACCACGTTAGGCGCGCTGTCGCGGTTGTGCCAGGTCAGCCCCGGCTGACGCTGGGCCAGCTGTTGATTAATGGCAGGTTTACTGATCATGGCTTCCAGACAACCCTGACGGTTGCAGCTACAGCGAGGCCCGTTCGGCTGGACAGTGAGGTGGCCGGCTTCGCCCGCCGTCCAGCTGTTGCCGGTAAAAACGACACCGTGCTGTACCAGTGCGCCGCCAATTCCTTCGGCAATTCGTAAATAAAAATGCCCGCTTTCGGCGGGCAAGTTGAGTTGTTGCACAGACAGCAGCGCAGCGGCTTTAACGTTATTCATAATGCGAATCGGTAATCTGATCTGTTTACGCAGGTTGCTCGCCAGATCAACGTCCTGCCAGCCCAGATGGGTAGATAAATGCATCCAGCCCCGTCTGGGATCGACGACGCCAGGAAAGCCCAGCCCGATGCCCAGCAGGCCCGGCCAGGATTCGGTGAGTTTTTCACATAAGGCGGTCACCTCCGCTAACAGTGGCGCCGGTCGGCTGGTATCTGTCCGCAGGGTTTGTTCCGCCAAGGGTTGAGAGAAATAATCGCAAACCTGCCAGTGGATCAGGTTCTTTTCCACCATGATGCCGGCGCTGACCAGCTTTTCCGGACGCAGGGTAATCTGGATTTTAGGGCGACCTGCCGCAGAGACACTGGCTTTTCCCAGCTCCTGCACGAGATCCTGTTCCAGCAGATCGTCAATAATCTGCGACACGGTATTTTTACTGATTGCCAGGATGTGCGCGAGGTCCTGCCGCGACGTGATACGGCGCTGGCGCAGTTGCGCCATGACCCGCTTTTGATTATTCAGCCGCATTAATGCAGGCCCTTTGCCAGTCACTTTCATGGCGGATTACCCCAGGTGTGGAAATCGGCAGCAGATTTGCCACCAACGATGAAGTCTTATTAGTTTGATGTCTAATCAAAACTTAGCATCGTGCAGATAAGCCTGCCAAACGGCGACGGCCTCAGGGCGAGAGAATTAAGTCAGAAATGGGTGCCAGGCCACAGGATTGTGTAACGGTAAGGTAAAGAGCTGGCCCGCGTTCGCGGGCAGCCAAATCAGTATTCATCACCGCGAACGCGGCTACGGTAGCTTTCCCAGTCAAAGCGAACCCACAGGCTATTGCCCAGCCGCATGCGATCCATAACGCGTTCACCCAGCAGCGCATTCATCCCGGCGTGATCGAGGTTAGACAGCATGCCCGTCGGGCGTTTCGAGGAGGAACGGCGGTCCACAATCTGGTTGATAATCACTTTCTCGTAGCGCGATTCACTCTGCATACCGATCTCATCGATCACCAGCAAATCAACGCTGCTGAGATCCTGAATCAGCCGTTCTTCCGTAATATTGCTGCTGCCGCTGAAGGTGCCCTTCATGCTCGACATCAGATCTGCCACCGTAACGATTAGCACGCTCTTGCCACGTAAAATCAGATCGTTACCAATGGCGGCTGCCAGGTGGTTTTTGCCAGTGCCTGGACGGCCAGAAAAAACAAAGCTGGCAATACTGCCATCAAATTCGGCCGCATACTGGCGAGCCAGTTCCAGCGCTTTGCGTTGGCCTTCGTTTTCAACCCGATAGTTATCAAACGAGCAGTTGATGTGTAGCTCGCGAATGCCGGAACGGCCCATGATGCGCTGCATTTTCATCGCACGATTTTCGCGCACGATAGATTCTGATCGCAGACGGCCCTGTTCCTGATTCCAGGCCAGTAATTCTTCACCGTTTGTGAACTTGGGTCGGGTACCCGCGGGCATCATTCGTTTCAGACGGTTAAACAGATCGTTCGGCGTTTTCATTATTCACCCCGGAAACCATCAGGAATTGTGCTGTCAGGATTTGGCAACTGTGTAATGTCACGTCTGGGTTGTCCGCCATTGGCCGCCCGATTCATTTGCAGGCTGCGTGCCAGCTTCTGCTGCCACTGCACATGATGAAACAAACGCCCTTCCGCCTGCCAGTAGGCCACAAAGGCAGCCAGTTCAGCTGGCGTCACCGGTTCGCTTAGTGCAACGCCCCAGATGGCCGCCTGTCGCGTAAAGTCAGCGTCCGGCTGCCAGCCATCATACATGGCGAATTTACCCACCGGCGTATGCAGCGTAGCAGAAACATCGTCATACAGGCTGTCGTCCAGCGCCACATCACTGGGTTGCTGGGCGGCGGCCTCAAGTGCCAGTAGCCGCGCGAGGCGCGCTGGCGTAATGGCATACAGTACGGGCGTATAATTTTCCAGCACCGCCAGCGTGCCGTCTTCAGCCTGCTGCAAGGCGCTGAGCGGATCCTGACGGAAAGCCTCAAGACCAATAAGCGTTGACGTTAAGATTTTGACTGACATGAAAAGACCTGCGGTTAACTTACACCGAACACCGGATAAAATTTCCAGTGCAGAAGCGGATATTGTACCTTTTTTAACGCGCGGGATCGCTGAAAAAGCGTTGAGGTTTTCCACCCAACCGGATGCGTTCACACAATGGCTGGGCGGACGTGGCGTAAGCTGTCTTACGCTTTTAGCGACGGGTTTGCCACAGATAGCGGAGCCCGGCCAGCCAGCACAGGCTGTAGCCCAGTAATTCCACGCCTTCTTCGGCCATGTTTTTTACGCCACGATTGTAGTGATCGGGCATCAGGTGAGACCACAGCGTGTTCATCCCAAACAGTCGGGAAAAAACCAGCACGATCATCAATCCGGCAGCCATAACGGGCCAGCGGTTGTGCCTGAGGAGATCGGCCAGCGCGCTCAGGGTCTGCTTTGGGGTACGCATGGCCACCGCTAAACTGCCCAGCGCGATCGCCAGCGCAAACCACATCCAGCTACCATGACGGATGAGATCGAAGAAAAAATCCAGCTCACGAATAAGCATGCAACTGTAAAAACCGGCAATTAGGGTTAATCCACCGCGTTGTGCAGGCCGATGACGGGCGGCAATAAAAAACAGTGCGGCAAGACTGAATAACAACAGTTCCTGCGCGGTTTCGGTAAAAGACGCTTCGTGCAGCGCATTATTCATCCAGACCACATCGATATAGATGGGGCCGATCATGAAGGTGATAAACAGAGAAGCAAAAAGAAATACGGTGAGCTCACGCCCAATAAGGATGACATTGTTACGCATGGAGTTACCTGAAAATGACTATCGTTATCATTGTATTTACATTCGTTATCGCTGCCTTCGCTTTTTATGCGTGATTGGTTCAGCTAAATGCATGAGTGCAGCGGATAACCGAAGCGGCCTCGCAATTTACTGTGACTCGGGTTCAAATGTTGGAGGATTCCCTCTACTATCGAGGCAATAAACATGGCCTGGCATAAAAGGAAAAACACGATGCAACGATGTGGCTGGGTAACGCAAGATCCTGTCTATCTGGCGTATCACGACGACGAGTGGGGCAGACCACAGAGGGATAAGCAGGCGCTGTTTGAAATGCTCTGTCTGGAAGGCCAGCAGGCTGGGTTATCCTGGATTACCGTACTGAAAAAACGCCAAAATTACCGCGCCGCGTTTCACCAGTTTGAACCGCAAACCATTGCGCAGATGGACGATCAGGATATCGCCCAACTGATGCAAAACAGCGGCATTATTCGTCATCCCGGAAAAATTGCGGCCATTATTGCTAATGCCCGGGCGATGCTGGCAATGGAAGCAAAAGGGGAGGATTTTGCCCACTTTGTATGGCAGTTCGTTGATAATCAGCCTGTCGTCAATCATGTTGCCGATTACAAACAAAGCCCCACCACCTCTGCGCAGGCTATCGCGCTTTCAAAAGCGCTAAAGACCCGTGGTTTTAAATTCATCGGCCCGACAATTTGTTATTCATTTATGCAGGCCTGCGGCCTGATAAACGATCATCAAACCAACTGCTTTTGTCATCCTGACAACATTTAACGTCGATCCTTTACAAAATAAGACATTGTCTCAGGATTTTCCTCACTTTTGCGCGGCATAATCAATGCCAACCGGGGACAAGGTGCCTCGTTGTGATGAATCTAAGGGACAAATAATGCAGAAAAAGTTAATTGCTCTCACCCTGCTGTTGAGCGGTAGTTTGGTGGTATCAGGTTGTACAACTAATCCTTATACCGGTGAGTCTCAGGCGGGAAAATCCGGTGTAGGCGCAGGTTTGGGCGCATTAGTGGGTGCTGGCGTTGGCGTGCTTTCCTCTTCGAAGAAAGATCGGGGCAAAGGTGCGTTAATCGGTGCAGCAAGCGGCGCGGCGTTAGGCGGCGGCGTGGGCTATTACATGGATGTTCAGGAAGCGAAGCTGCGTGACAAAATGAAGGGAACCGGCGTTAGCGTTACGCGTCAGGGCGATAACATCGTGCTGAATATGCCGAACAATGTGACCTTTGATTCCAGTAGCAGCAGCCTGAAACCGGCGGGCGCTAATACGCTGACCGGCGTCGCTATGGTGCTAAAAGAGTATCCTAAAACCGCCGTGAATGTCGTGGGACACACGGACAGCACCGGCTCGCGTGCTTTAAATATGCGTCTGTCGCAGCAGCGTGCAGAGAGTGTGGCCAGCGCGCTGATCGTTCAGGGTGTAGCCGGCAGCCGCTTGCATACCCAGGGGGCAGGTCCAGACAGTCCAGTTGCAACCAACAGCACTGAAGCCGGTAAGGCACAGAACCGCCGCGTTGAAATCACGCTCAGTCCGTTAAATTGATCATCTCGCCCCCGTCGCCGGGGGCAAAGTCAGACTCGCTGTCCTTTTTTCGACGGCTTTTGGTAATAAAATGGGTAAGGTTTCCAGTTGGGAACCTGCGCACGGTGCCTGTCAACGCTTTATGCAAGAATGGTTCAAATTGAACAATGGATAACGCATCATGTCACTTAAAGCCATTGCGTCAGTACTGGGTCTCTCCGTTACCACAGTGAGC
This sequence comes from Pantoea ananatis LMG 2665, assembly GCF_000710035.2. Taxonomy (GTDB): domain Bacteria; phylum Pseudomonadota; class Gammaproteobacteria; order Enterobacterales; family Enterobacteriaceae; genus Pantoea; species Pantoea ananatis. The sequence continues at coordinate 76,720 of NZ_JMJJ01000009.1, forward strand.
CGGGCACTCAACGGCTATGAAGATGTGGCAAAGCAAACGCGGCAGCGCGTGGAAGAAGAAGCGCAGCGGCGCGGCTACCGTCCCAACGTTGCAGCGCGACGGTTGAAAACCGGCCGTGCCAATGCGGTTGGCCTGGTTTATCCAATGACCACACCCGCTTTCAACGATACGCACTTTAACAAGATATTACTGGCGCTCGATCAGCGTCTTTCCCAACACGATATCGATCTCGTGTTGTTAACAGATAAACCGCATGACGGGCAGCGTTCACTGATTCGCATGCTGCGCAGCCGGGCAGTGGATGCCATTGTTGTTACGCACACGTCACCTCATGACGCGCGCCTGCTCAGCCTGCAGCAGAAAGGCGTGAGTTTTCTTACGCTGGGACGCAGTGATTCAGAGCAGAATCATGCCTGGTTCGATGTTGATAACGCCGCAGGTTCGGCGTTGGCGGTAAAACACTGCCTGGCGCTGGGTATGCAACGCATCGCCTGGCTCGGAGGCAATACAACCTGCACCTTTGTGCGCGATCGTCGCCAGGGCTACCTCAACGCAATGGATTCCGTGCCGCCCTATGCCACGGCGGTGGTTGCGCCGTCGCGCCGGGCGGGCTATCAGCAAACCACAGACTGGCTGGCACAGGGGCTGCAACCTCAGGCCATTATCACCGATTGCAGCGCCCTGGCGGAAGGCGCGCTCGTGGCCTTACAGCAGGCGGGCCGCCTGGAGGGTGATACTGCTGTTGCCTTAGTGGCATGGGATGGGCTACCGGTCGACGCCATTATCGATCATCCGGTTATCGCCATTCGGCAGGCCAGCGAGCAGCAGAGAGGCGAGCAGGTTGCGATGATGGTGATGCGGCTGCTGGAAGGAGCACCGCTGGCGGAGTTACAAGTACTGTGGCAACCCTGGCTGCAATTTCCCCAGTAACGCGAACGTTTTTGCCATGTTGTATGGCTGTGGTAGTCTCGCGGGATGCTTAATTTGCGGAATACTTTATGAAAATCAGGCCGCCTCGCGCCACTATCAGCGATGTTGCTCATGCGGCAAAAACCGGTAAAACCAGCGTCTCGCGCTATTTAAACGGCGAGCAACATCTGCTTTCTGCCGATTTAAAAAAGCGCATCGAGCAGGCGATTAGCGATCTTAACTATCGGCCAAGCCAGATGGCACGTGGCCTGAAACGGGGGCGTACCCGACTCATTGGCCTGATCATCGCCGATATCACCAATCCCTATTCTGTAGACGTCATGTGTGGCATTGAAGCGGCCTGCCGTGAATGTGGCTTTACGTTACTGATGTGTAATACCAATAACGAAGTCGATCTGGAGCAACATTACCTGCAATTGCTGAGCAGCTATCAGGTTGAGGGCATTGTCGTTAACGCCGTTGGCATGCATGAAGCGGTACTGAGCCGACTACAACAGTCTTTACTGCCCATGGTGCTGATCGACCGAAAAATCCCTGATTTCCCCTGCGATGTGGTCGGGTTGAATAATGCCGAAGCGGCAGAAACGGCCACAGCCCATCTTATTGACAACGGTTATGAGTCGCTGCTGTTTCTCAGCGAACCCTTAGGCAGCGTGAATACGCGCCGGGAGCGACTGCAGGCGTTTCGGCAACGTCTTGCTGCACATCCCGCAATCGCCCATGAGAATGCGGAAGTCGCGCTGCACCAGCCCGGGATAATGGATAAGATTCTGCGCGACTTTCATCAGCGGCACGCGGGAAAACGCTGTGCGGTAATGGTAGCCAATGGCGCCCTGACCTTGCAGGTGGCTCATTCTCTGCAGCGTCTTGCCCTGCGCTGGGGTAGAGATATTGGCCTGTTAGGGTTTGACGAGCTCGAATGGGCTGCGTTGGCTGGCGTCGGTATTACCACCTTAAAGCAGCCCACCTGGCAAATCGGTTATCGCGCGCTCGAACGTCTTATATCCCGTATTGAGGGGCACGACCATCCACCTTGTGAACAGGTTTTTTCAGGCGAACTCATCGTGCGCGGTTCCAGCCAACGCCTCGGCTGATTTTCAGACTCTTCCCTTCGATTACGTGCTCGCTTCGTGAGCACGATCATACTTCCGCATTTTGCTACTTTGCTTTGGAACCGGTTCCATTTAACGTTTTTATAACGTTAATGCAGATTTTCACATCAGGAGTCGTAATGAAGCCCGAAATCATCGTCGTGGCCGCCGCGTATGGTCATCAACAGATTGCTGAGCTGGGCGGGCAGGCCGCGCTATTGCCCCTTATCCAGCAGGCGGGCGCCGACGGTGTGGAAATCCGCCGTGAACTGTTTGATGAGACCACGTTAGCCCATTTACCCGCGCTGGCGCAGGCAGCGCAGGTGCACCAGCTGCGCATCAGTTATTCGGTACCCGACACCTTGTTCTGTGAGGACGGCAAACTTAACCCCTTACTGGACGGTTACTTTTCCGAAGCACGTCAGTTGAATGCACAGCGGCTGAAAGTGGCGCTGGGTAACTTTACGGGCGCGCTGTACAGCGAAAAGCTACGTGGCTTGATGACAGAATATGGCGTGCCCCTGACTGTGGAAAACGATCAAACCCGCTTCGGCAAACAGCAACCGATGGTAGGGTTCTTTAAGGCCGCCGGTGAGGCGGCGCTGCCGATTACCATGACATTTGACATGGGTAACTGGTGCTGGACAGGTGAAGACCCGATCCAGGCGGCTGGTCTGCTGGCTGAGCATGTGGGTTACGTGCATGTCAAAGCGGCGGTGCCGCAGGGGACAAGCTACCGCGCCATCGCGCTGGATGATGCCGGCCCTGGCTGGCAAAGCCTGTTACACCGGTTGCCAGCAGCAGTGCCTCGCGGCATTGAGTTTCCGCTGGAAGGCGACGATTTGATTGCGGTGACGCGCCATTATGTGACGCTGCTGCGTAACGTCTGAGGAGTACATATGACTACCCATCCAAACGGCACGCTTGATGTAATCACCATCGGTGAGGCCATGGCCATGTTTGTCGCCCGTGAAACGGGCGATTTGGCCGCAGTAGACACCTTTGTGAAGCGCGCCGCTGGCGCAGAGCTGAACGTCGCTATTGGTCTGGCGCGACTGGGGCTGAAAGTGGGCTGGGTGAGCCGCGTGGGGCAGGACGCCTTTGGTCGCTTCATCTGTCAGGTGCTGGATAAGGAAAATATCGATCATCGTCAGGTGACCGTTGACCCGCGCTATCCGACCGGCTTCCAGCTGAAATCCAAAGTCGATGACGGTTCAGATCCGCTGGTGGAGTACTTTCGTAAGGGCTCCGCCGCCAGTCATCTGTCGCCAACAGATTTTGATCACGACTATTTTGGCGCTGCACGTCATCTGCACCTCAGCGGGGTGGCAGCAGCGATTTCAGACAGCTCACTTGAGCTGGCAAAGCATGCTGCGAAAGAGATGCGGGCGCGAGGCAAAACGCTTTCGTTTGACCCCAATCTGCGTCCAGTACTGTGGCGCAGCGAAGGCGAAATGCGCAAGCAGCTCAATCTGTTAGCAGAATACGCAGACTGGGTACTGCCTGGCGAAAAAGAAGGCTATATCTTAACTGGCTATCGCCAGCCGCAGGATATCGCTGACTTTTATCTTGATAAGGGCGTAAAGGCGGTGATCATTAAAACCGGCTGTGAGGGGGCCTGGTACAAGACGGCCAGCGGTGAACAGGGCCAGGTGGAGGCGATGAGAGTGGATAACGTCGTCGATACTGTAGGGGCAGGGGATGGCTTTGCCGTGGGTGTGATTAGTGCGTTGCTGGAAGGGAAGCCACTGGTGCAGGCGATCCGCCGGGGTAACAAAATAGGTTCACTGGCGATTCAGGTTATTGGCGACAGCGAAGGGTTGCCGACGCGTCAGCAGTTAGGCGATGCATAGCCCAGCCCTCAAACACAGACAGAGGAGTTCCCGATGAAAACGCAGACGATCGCGCCAAAACGCTGGTGGTTCATCATGCCCATCGTGTTTATTACATACAGCCTTGCCTACCTTGACCGTGCCAATTTTAGTTTTGCCTCAGCAGCGGGCATTAACGACGATTTGGGCATCACGAAAGGCATGTCGTCATTACTGGGCGCCTTGTTCTTTCTGGGATATTTCTTTTTTCAGATACCCGGCGCGATTTATGCCGAACGCCGCAGCGTAAAAAAACTGATCTTCTGGTGCCTGATTCTGTGGGGTGGCTGCGCCTCACTGACCGGCGTAGTCAGTAATATTCCCATGCTGGCGGCCATTCGCTTTATCCTCGGCGTGGTTGAAGCGGCCGTAATGCCTGCGATGCTGATTTATATCAGTAACTGGTTTACTAAATCTGAACGCTCGCGGGCTAATACCTTTCTGATCCTGGGCAATCCGGTCACGGTATTATGGATGTCAGTGGTCTCCGGTTATCTGATTGAGGCCTTTGGCTGGCGGGAAATGTTTATTTTTGAAGGCATTCCTGCGGTTATCTGGGCCGTAGCCTGGTGGTTTATGGTGCAGGACAAACCCTCACAGGCACGCTGGATGAGTGAGGTCGAAAAAGCCGCGCTGCAGGCCGAGTTGCAAAAAGAGCAGGAAAGTATCAAGGCCGTGCGTAACTATGGGGAAGCCTTCCGTAACCGCAATGTGATCATTCTTTGTATGCAATATTTTGCCTGGAGCATTGGCGTTTACGGTTTCGTGCTGTGGCTACCTTCAATTTTGCGTAACGGTACGCAAATGGGCATGGTGGAGGCGGGCTGGTTATCGGCAGTGCCTTATCTGGCGGCGACCATTGCAATGGTGCTGGTGTCCTGGGCGTCAGACAAAACCCAAAACCGTAAGTTATTCGTCTGGCCTTTATTGCTGATTGGGGCGCTGGCCTTCCTCGGCTCCTACCTGGTAGGATCGGGCAATTTCTGGCTATCCTATACGTTGTTAGTGATCGCCGGGGCTGCGATGTACGCGCCATATGGCCCCTTCTTTGCCATTATCCCGGAAATGTTGCCACGTAATGTTTCAGGTGGCGCAATGGCCCTGATTAACAGTATGGGTGCGCTGGGTTCCTTTATCGGCTCATGGATTGTGGGTTATCTGAATGGCGCGACCGGGAGTCCTTCTGCCTCCTATATCTTTATGGGAGGGGCGTTACTGCTGTCAGTGGTACTGACGCTTATCGTCAAACCTGCACAAAATAAGGCGCCGTCGCTTCATGGGGCGAAACCGGCCTGAAAGCGTAAGCGTTAGCCTCTTCTCCGGGCGACCTTAGCGTTGCCCGTCATCTATTTACAGGAAGCTATCTGATGAAACCCGCCGTCATTCTATACAAAAAATTGCCTGACGATCTGCGTGCGCGTCTTGCTGAACATGCCACGGTGACTGAAATGAAGGATCTGTCGCCAGAAAGCCAGCAGCAGCACGAAAAAGCGCTACAGGAGGCAGAAGGATTACTGGGCTCGGGCGGCAAAGTTAATCGCGATCTGTTGGCAAAAATGCCCAGACTGCGGGCCTGCTCAAGCGTGTCTGTGGGCTATGACAACTTTGATGTGGATGCGTTAAATCAACGAGGCGTGGTGCTGATGCACACGCCGACGGTGCTGACTGAAACGGTCGCCGACACCATCATGGCGCTGGTGCTCAGCAGCGCGCGCCGCATTCCGGAGCTGGATGCCTGGGTCAAGGCTGGCAACTGGCAAAAAAGCATCGGTCCGGCGCATTTTGGTATTGATGTACACCACAAAACGTTGGGCATTCTGGGGATGGGCCGCATAGGCATGGCGCTGGCCCAGCGGGCGCATTTCGGTTTTGGCATGAAAATTATTTATCAGGCTCGCCGCCAGCACGCGCAGGCCGAGTCACAGTTCGCCGCAGAACGGTGTGAACTGGAAACGCTATTGAAACAGAGCGACTTTGTATGCATCAGCCTGCCGCTGACTGAAGAGACTTACCATTTGATCGGCGCGGAACAGCTGAAACTGATGAAATCCAGTGCGGTACTGATCAATGCCGGCCGTGGGCCAGTGGTGGATGAAAACGCCCTGATTGCCGCCCTGCAGGAGGGCACTATTCACGCCGCCGGGCTGGATGTCTTCGAAAAAGAGCCTTTACCCACTGACTCGCCGCTGCTGTCGTTACCGAATGTCGTGACGCTGCCGCACATTGGTTCAGCGACCCACGAAACCCGATACGGAATGATGCAGGATGCGGTTGAAAACCTGATTGCAGCCCTTAACGGCAATGTAGAGAAAAACTGCGTTAATCCGCATGTCCTGACGTAATCCCCACGGCTTTCCATTGCGCCCGCCGGGAGCGGGCGTTATGGTGGTTCTCCCATTATTCATTACAAATTTTTAACCGCTATGGCCTTTTCTCAGTTCGGCGACAAATTTACTCAGCATTCCGGCATCTCACGTCTGATGGAAGACATGGGTGCAGGCTTACGCACGCCAGGCACTATCATGCTTGGCGGTGGCAATCCCGCGCAGATTCCGGAGATGAACGACTATTTTCAGCAGTTGCTGCAGCATATGCACGATGAAGGCAAACTGAGTGAGGCCTTGTGTAATTACGATGGCCCTCGCGGCAAGGCGGTGCTGTTGGATGCGCTGGCGACGATGTTGCGAGAGCAACTGGGCTGGTCTATCACTGCACAGAACATCGCCCTGACCAACGGCAGCCAGAGCGCGTTTTTCTATCTGTTTAACCTGTTTGCAGGGCGCCGCAGTGACGGCAGCAAAAAACGCGTGCTGTTCCCTCTGGCCCCCGAATATCTGGGCTATGCCGATGCGGGTCTGGATGACGATCTGTTTATTTCGGCCAAGCCGAATATTGAGTTACTGCCGGAAGGGCAGTTTAAGTACCACGTCGATTTTGAACATTTGCCCATGAATGATGACGTCGGCCTGATTTGTGTATCACGCCCGACGAATCCAACCGGTAACGTGATTACCGATGACGAACTGCTGAAGCTGGATGTGCTGGCGCAGCAGCATGAGGTTCCGCTGCTGATCGACAATGCCTATGGCGTCCCCTTTCCGGGCATTATTTTCAGCGATGTCCGACCTTTGTGGAACCCCAATATCATTCTCTGCATGAGCCTGTCCAAACTCGGCCTGCCTGGCGCGCGCTGCGGAATTATCATCGCTGATGAAAGTACCATCACGGCGATTAGTAACATGAACGGCATTATCAGCCTGGCACCGGGCAGTATTGGGCCCGCTATCGCCTGTGAAATGACCCAGCGTGGCGATCTGTTGCGGCTGTCTGAAGGGGTGATCAAACCCTTCTACCAGCGCAAGGTCATGGAGACGATTAACATTATTCGTCGTTATTTGCCCGCAGAACGTTGTCTGATACATAAACCCGAAGGGGCGATTTTCCTGTGGTTATGGTTCCGCGATTTGCCGATCAGCACGGAGCTGCTGTATCAACGGCTTAAGGCGCGAGGCGTACTGATGGTGCCCGGGCACTTTTTCTTCCCGGGGCTGGAACATGACTGGCCGCACACGCATCAGTGCATGCGTATGAACTACGTGCCGGATGCGGAAAATATTGAACGAGCCGTACAGATTCTTGCAGAGGAAGTGGAGCACGCCTGGCGGGACAGTTAGACCTGCTCCCGGTCTGAACACGGACAGCCCTATGTGAGGTTACCTGGTTATACGCCACGCTGCCTCAACCTGATATTGAGGGGCTGCCGAGACCTGTTTTTGCATTATCGATAGATGCGATTGAGCTCAGCGCTATTGTGGCCTGAGACGGGCAAAAGGAGTGTGCTGTGTCGGGAAAAGATATGCTGTTGGCCCTGTGCGTGGTGGTTGCCTGGGGCGTGAACTTTGTGGTGATCAAACTGGGCCTGCAGAATATGCCGCCCTTCCTGCTGGCCGGGCTGCGTTTTGCCCTGGTCGCCTTTCCTGCCATTTTGCTGGTGCGTCGTCCTGCCGTGCCACTGCGCTGGATTTTACTCTACGGGATGACCATCAGCTTTGGACAGTTTGCGTTTCTGTTTTTGGCGATCAAGCTGGGCATGCCCGCAGGTCTGGCCTCGCTGGTGCTACAGGCCCAGGCGTTCTTTACGTTGCTACTCGGCGCGCTGTTCCTGGCAGAGAAACTCCGCTGGAACCATATCGCGGGCATTATTATCGCCACGCTGGGCATTTTTTTGTTAGCGACCTCAGGAATGGTGGGCCAGAGTGCGGCTGGTATTACGCTCACCACGATGATGCTTATGCTGGCAGCGGCATTCTCCTGGGGGCTGGGGAACATCACGAATAAGATCATTACGCGTCACTATCCGGTGCCGGTGATGTCGCTGGTGGTCTGGAGCGCACTGGTACCGGTTATCCCCTTTATTGGCTGTTCGCTGCTGTTCGACGGTAAAGCCGCGATAGTCAGTAGCCTGGCGCAGATTAACCTGCAGACGATACTGGCGCTCGTTTATCTGGCCTTTATCGCGACTATTTTGGGCTATGGCATCTGGAGTACGCTGCTTAGCCGTTATGAAACCTGGCGCGTGGCACCGCTTTCTCTGCTGGTTCCGGTTGTTGGAATCGTCAGTGCAGCCTTGTTGTTGAACGAAACGCTGTCACTCCAGCAGGTTGTCGGCGCTGCGATCATTATTGTCGGCCTGCTGGTGAATATGTTTGGTGGCATGATCAGGCAGCGGTGGTTTATGCGCCCGCAGATCTAAAGTATCAGGCTGAGGTTGCAGGCCTCTGACGAGCATACAACCTCATTTTCTGATTGTTTATCCGTGGGCGTGATGATCAAAGCCATAGAGCTCTGATGGATTATCGCGCAAAATCAACAACCTGTCCGCAGACGAAGGTGCCCAGTGCGCCAGTAAATCGAGCATAGCGGCATCATCGGGCTTATCATTTTCTGCTTTTGTCGGATGGGGCCAGTCACTTCCCCATAACAGGCGGTCTGGCCGGCGCCTGACCAGTTCCGCAGCGACCTGGCCGACATCCTCATAACCCGGTGGTCCGATGCGCGACTTGATATAGGGTCCAGACAGTTTTATCCAGGTATTACCCGCGTCAAGAAGACGGGTTAATGTCTGGAAACACGGCGCTTTTGTTCCCTCGGGTTGCGGAACATGTCCCATGTGATCGATAACCAGCTTTGTCGGCAATGCTCTCAGGCGCGATGCCAGCTCAGCCAGTTTTTCACCGGGCGCAACAACCTGAATATGCCATCCCAGTGGTGCGATTCGAGAAGCAAGAGGCTCCAGACTGTCCAGAGAGGTTCCCCATCTGCTCAAATTAAAACGGATACCACGCACGCCCTGCCGGTCCATTTCTTGTAGCTCTGCATCACTCACCGAAGCGTCGACAACGGCCACGCCCCTTGCCTGTCCACCACTCTGTCTGAGACCCTCAATTAAAAGCCGGTTATCTGTGCCGTAGGTCGAAGGTGTGACAATGACCATGCGGCGAAGTCCCAGCCGGGTTTGTAACTGATGGTAGTCGGCAAGAGAGGCATTGGCGGGCCGTAAGCTGGCACCGGGCGCAGCAGGGTATTTATCGTTATAAAGGTGCATATGGCAGTCAACGCTGCCTTCGGGAACGTCCAATACAGGTTGTTTTTCTCCTGAGCTAAAAGGTGTGCTGCCGAGGGCGTTAAAAACCGTTAGCGCACCCAGCGCACCGCCGGCCTGTAATATAAAGCGTCGGGTTATAGCCATTAAGAGACTCCTTACATGTTGGAAAGAGTATTTAATGCATCGTCGTGTAACGTTATATTCTAATCTGTCGTTACGGTTAAGTTTATCGCTAAGCGTTTTTGGTCAGCATGATTTATAAAAATAAATTTAATCCTGTGTGAGTGTATAGGTGATGAAATGTTATAGAAAAATTTTTAAGGAAAATAAGTGATGAGAATGGCCAGGGTTGAAGGGGATGTTATTGCATGCGTGTTTTTACGTGAAGCATATAAAATGATTGGTTATCACACATGAGTGGTCATTATTTTCATTGGTAGGGCGTTTAAATATAGAAGTCGGCGCGGCATTATATTTATCAACGACGGGTCAACAGGCATAAATATGGAACGCACTCCTCAGAAAAGATAATTAGCCTGGACAGCCCGCCGGGGAGATGAAAGTATCAATCCACCAAGGCAATGAAAAACCAGAAAAATTGCACGATTTCCTCAGCCTCAAACGTTACTTCCGGGCCGGGGACCTGTGCTTATTATCATTCACAGGCCGGATGTGATGAAAAAAAACACTACGCCAACACCGCACGATGCGACTTTCCGGCAATTTTTAACCCAGCCCGAAATTGCCCGCGATTTTATGGATATTCATCTTCCTGAAGAACTGCGCGCTGTTTGTGATCTCAACACGTTAAAGCTGGAGTCAGGTTCTTTTGTCGAAGCGGATCTTCGTCAATATTTTAGCGATGTGCTTTACAGCCTGAAAACCGCAGGCGGTAAGGGTTATGTTCATGTGTTGATCGAGCATCAGTCTTCACCCGATAAACATATGGCGTTCAGGCTCCTGCGCTACGCGGTAGCGGCAATGCAGCGCCATCTCGAAGCTGGCCATAAAGCCTTGCCGCTGGTGATACCCGTACTGTTTTATATGGGGAGACGCAGGCCATATCCTTATTCCACCTGTTGGCTGGATGAATTTACCCATCCCGCGCTGGCCGGTAAATTGTACAGCACCCGCTTTCCGCTGGTTGATGTCACGGTAATATCGGATGACGAAATAGCGGGCCATCGCAGTATGGCTGCGCTGACGCTGTTACAAAAGCATATCCATCAGCGCGATCTCGCCGATCTGATGGACAGGCTTGTTCCTGTGCTGCTGTCAGGTTATCTTTCATCATCACAGGTCGTATCATTGGTACATTATATCATGCAGGCGGGGGAAACCCCGGCCGTCGAGGCTTTCATTCAGGAACTCGCCCTGCGGGTGCCGCAACATGGAGACGCGCTAATGACCATTGCACAGCAGCTTGAACAAAAAGGGATTCAGAAAGGCCTTGAGCAAGGTATTCAGAGAGGCCGCGATGAAGGGAAACGTGAAGTCGCGCGAACCATGCTACAGAATGGTCTCGATCTTTACACCATAATGAAAATGACAGGCCTGAGCGAGGAAGAACTGGCGCAGATTCAACACTGATTTCTGTGCAGTTGGTCGTTCAGGGCGGTTGTATTCCTGCCTTATTTAGCGCGTTCTCCTTTTTTCAGTCAGTTTCCCTGACCGCGGCGCTTCTAAGTGACGCGTTATCGCCATCGTATCCAAAAAAAACGGCCACAGCACGTATGCTGTGGCCGTTTTCAAAATGACGTAGCCATTACGGCCGCTTTATTTCAGAATTTCAATCCGGCGAGGTTTCGCTTCTTCAGGCACCAGGCGCTCGAGATCGATGCTTAACAGACCATTTTCCAGACGCGCATCGCGTACGACGATATGGTCAGCCAGCTGGAACTTGCGCTCGAAATTACGCTCGGCGATGCCCTGGTAGAGATACTTACGTTCAGTCTGCTCTTCTGGGTGGGCACCGCGCACGATCAGCACGTTGTCGTGGGCAGTAATATCAAGTTCACTCTGGGCAAAGCCAGCCACCGCAATGGTAATGCGATAATGGTTTTCATCAACCAGTTCGACATTATAAGGAGGATAACCGCCATTGCTCTGATTTTGATTGGACTCAAGCAGGTTGAACAGGCGATCAAAACCGATAGCAGAGCGATAAAGTGGAGACAGATCAAAGTTACGCATAAAAATACTCCTGAATGTCAGCAAGTTTTGGCAACCTTCCACCATTGGACAGGTTGTGTCGTACCGCATTGCCCCTTACGGCGGCAACCTTAACGGCCTGCTATAAAAATGGGTGCGGACAACATCCTTTCAAGGGCCTGTGCGTAATTTTTTCGCCAAATCGGTGAAATGACATACACTCAGGGGTAGATTGCCGGACCAGAACGGACTTCACTATCAGGTGGGAAGGTACGCTGGCGAGCCAACTCAGCCAGGTGTGACCAGGACTGAAGGGATGACGATATGAAAATGATGAAAAGGTTACCGCTGGCTGGCGTTATGTGCTGCGCAGTCGTTTCAAGCGGCTGTTCGAGCGTGATGTCGCATACCGGAGCAAGCCAGGGCTATTATCCGGGCACGCGCGCCAGCGCGGATATTCTGACCGACAGTAACACCAGTTGGGCGCTTAAGCCGCTGGCCCTGGTTGACCTGCCGTTTTCTGCGGTCATGGATACGCTGTTATTGCCATGGGATTACTATCGCAGTGACAGCGACCAAAGCCTGGACTCTCCGCGCGCTCGGGTGCTGCAGAGCGAAAAGCTGGCGCACACTGAAGAAAATCTGGCGCATGCCCAGCCCATGCCCACTATGCAACCGCAACGGTAAACAACTGTCGCCAGCCCTCAATCTCACGCATGAAGGCAATCAGCTTCCCGTCTGGTGACCAGACGACCGCATCACCAGACGGTGCTTCACTGCTTCGCACCGTTAAACGCTCACACTCGCCCGTTACCACATGGCAGCGCATAACGCTGTTGTCGCAGATAAAGGCAATGGCTTCGCCGCGAGGCTGCCAGCTAAACGCCGACTGAATACTGTGGGTAAGCCGGGTCACCTGATGTGGTTCGCCGCCATTGGGCGACACGACCCAGAGCTGGATGACCTGCTGGTTATCCGCCATCAAAAACGCAATTTTGCTGCCGTCTGGCGAGCTGCGCAACCAGTGACGAGGCTGTGATGCCAGGCCCCGGGTAGTCGTTATTCGACGTTGCCGGACGCCAGCGGGTGGAGCCGGTAAACGATCGCTGCTACCTTCCAGCGGGAAAAAGCCGGGTTTTGCGAAGTCTTCCAGCTTCTCTGGCAGATCGACCACGAACACCTCAGGGCACTTTTCGCCTGAAGCGGAAAGGGTATCGCCTGTAAAGGCGATGGCCCAGCGCTGCCAGCTACCGTCAGGTTTTTGATAGCCTTGGTTGCCAATCCATCCCTCTTCATATGCCCGACTGATCTGATCGCTGCCCGGCTGCGGATTGACGTGGGTTTCACTGACCAACACACAAAAATGGCTACCGTCATATTCTCGTGGGTGCTGCTTTTCTGGCGTAACCGCCCGCAGGGGAACGGCGACGCCAACGTTACGCAGGTCGAGGCGCCGATCCCGCTCGTGCATCACATGATCGTTATAGGTGAAACTGAGACGTGTCCCATCCGGGCTAAAAACATGTACGTGGGAGCCGCCCCGCAAGGCTCCGGCAGTAAAGGGCGGAGTAATGTCACATGCATCCAGATTTTCTGCCTGACCCTTTTCAACGATCACGCCACGGCGATGATGAAAATCGTACTGCCAGTTGTCATCGGGATGTTCAGGCCCATGAATACAAACGTAACGTGGGGGCAATGTCGGACTCACGGTGACAACCCCAACGTGCGCGCCATCCCTTGCCTGATATAACACCTCCACGTCGCCGGTGTTCACATTGACCCGCTCAATGGTCTGGCTGGTAAAAGAGGCACCGGAGGGCCGCACATCAAATGCCAGCCACTGGCTGTCGGCTGTCCAGACGTTGATGTTAGTCAGCTGATGATGGCGTGATGCAAATGTGATCTGTTTTTCAGACATGACAAAATCCAGTGAGCGGTAATGTTCAGACAAGTTACGCGCGTATTTACCGATGAAACGGCCGCGTCAGGTGCTTTCACTCGCCGTTTCATCCTGCGTCAGGAAAGAATTAAAGTACCCATTTTTCAATCGCGTGCGCGACGCCATCTTCCCTGTTGGTTTTGGTAATAAACTGGGCAATTTTCTTCACCGACTCAATTGCATTGCCCATCGCCACGCCAGTGCCCGCGTAGTCAATCATGGCCAGATCGTTTTCCTGATCGCCTATCGCCATGACGTCTTCCGCTTTCAGGCCCAGTTTTTCTGCCAGCATTTTTACGCCATAGCCTTTGTTCACCCGGCGATCGAGAATCTCCAGGTAATAAGGCGCACTTTTCAGGATGGTGTAAGTCTGATGCGCCTGCTCAGGCAGTTTTGCAATCGCCGCATCAAGCAGGCCGGGTTTATCAATCATCATCAGTTTCGGGAAACGCGTGGCGGGATCCATCTCTTCTACTGCGCGATAACGTACCGGAATACCGGTCAGGCTGGCTTCGTGAATAGTGAATTCGCTGATGTCTTTGTTTGGCGTATAGAGGTGGGATTTATCAAAGGCCTGAAAATGTACGCCCAGTTCTCGCGCCAGCTTCTCGACATACAAATAATCGTCAAAGCCCAGCGTCACATCCGCCACGACCTCGCCATCTTCGGCCTGATGAACCAGTGCGCCATTATTGCTGATGCAGTACTGTCCGTGAGCCTGCAGATCAAGCTCCTTCAGATAACGCTCAATGCCAACGAAAGGCCTGCCGGTCGCTAACACAATGGACACCCCTTTTTCCCGGGCGCGGTTCAGGGCGGTTTTTACCGCAGGTGTGATCTCATGCTGCGGATTAAGCAGCGTGCCGTCCATATCAATTGCGATCAGTTTTATAGCCATAGCATCCTCGTTGTGTCGGGTTTACTGCAATGCTAGCGCGATTCAGCTCACATTGACCAGTTTGTCGACGCTTTACAGCACGCGTAAACCATTATCTTGTTGCAGCGGGTTCTGCCCCACGCAGGGCAGTCAGACGTATCGGGCAAAAAAAAACCCTTCCGGTGGGAAGGGTTTTGTCTGTCGCTGGGCGATTAGATATCAATATTTGCGGCTTTCAGCGCATTCTCTTCAATGAAGGCGCGGCGCGGTTCAACCGCGTCACCCATCAACGTGGTGAACAGCTGATCGGCGGCAATCGCATCTTTGATGGTCACGCGTAACATACGGCGGCTGTCCGGATCCATGGTGGTTTCCCACAGCTGCTCTGGGTTCATTTCGCCCAGACCTTTATATCGCTGCACTGACAGGCCGCGACGTGACTCTTTCTCCAGCCAGTCAATCGCCTGTTCAAAACTGCTGACGGGCTGACGGCGTTCGCCACGTTCGATATAGGCATCTTCTTCAAGCAGGCCGCGAAGCTTGCCGCCCAGTGCACAGATCTTGCGGTATTCGCCACCCTGCAGGAACTCGGCATCCAGAGGATAATCCGTGTCCACTCCATGTGTACGAACGCGTAAAACCGGCTCAAAGACATTCTGCTCACTGTTCTCACGCACCTGGGCCAGATAGGTACTGCCGTGCGCCTCGCGTGCTGTCAGGTAGCTAACCAGACCGTTAATCCAACTGGTCACCTGCGCTTCGTTGCTGATATCGCTCAGTGTATCGTGATAAATCAGCGCACGCAGCATGGCCATCGGATAACGACGCTCCATGCGTTTGATCATCTTCTGAGTGCTGTTGAATTCAGCGACCAGTGTTTCCAGCGGTTCGCCGCCTAGCGCGGGTGCGCTGGCGGTGGTATGCAGCGAGGTACCGTCAAGGGCGATAGCAATCTGGTACTGCAGCATGGCTTCGTCATCCTTGATGTATTGCTCCTGCTTACCTTTTTTCACCTTATACAGCGGCGGCTGCGCGATATACACGTGACCACGCTCGATAATCTCTGGCATCTGACGATAGAAGAAGGTCAACAGCAGTGTGCGAATGTGGGAGCCGTCGACGTCCGCATCGGTCATGATGATGATGCTGTGGTAACGCAGTTTATCCGGATTGTATTCATCGCGGCCGATGCCACAGCCCAGCGCGGTAATCAACGTGGCGACTTCCTGAGAAGCCAGCATCTTATCGAAACGCGCCTTCTCAACGTTCAGGATCTTACCTTTCAGCGGCAGAATGGCCTGATTCTTACGGTTGCGGCCTTGCTTGGCAGAACCGCCAGCAGAGTCACCCTCCACCAGGTAAATTTCTGACAGCGCCGGGTCGCGCTCCTGGCAGTCCGCCAGTTTGCCTGGCAGGCCAGCAAGATCCAGCGCGCCTTTACGGCGGGTCATCTCACGGGCACGGCGTGCGGCTTCACGAGCGCGTGCGGCGTCAATAATTTTGCCCACAACGATTTTTGCATCGCCCGGATTTTCCAGCAGATATTCAGCCAGCAGTTCATTCATTTGCTGCTCAACGGCCGATTTCACTTCTGAAGAAACCAGTTTGTCTTTGGTCTGTGAAGAGAATTTCGGGTCCGGCACTTTGACCGACACGACCGCAATCAGACCTTCACGGGCATCGTCACCGGTCGCGCTGACTTTGGCTTTTTTGCTGTAGCCTTCTTTATCCATGTAGGCATTCAGCGTACGCGTCATCGCGGCGCGGAAACCCGCAAGGTGTGTACCGCCGTCGCGCTGTGGAATATTGTTCGTGAAGCAGTAGATGTTCTCCTGGAAGCCGTCATTCCACTGCAGTGCGACTTCCACGCCAATGCCGTCTTTCTCGGTTGAGAAATAGAATACGGTTGGGTGAATAGGCGTTTTGTTTTTATTCAGGTACTCAACAAAGGCGCGGATACCACCTTCGTAGTGAAAGTGGTCGTTTCTTGCATCACGCTTGTCTTCCAGACGAATCGATACGCCAGAGTTCAGGAAGGACAGTTCGCGCAGGCGTTTCGCCAGAATGTCATATTCGAAATCGGTAACGTTGGTGAAGGTGTCATGGCTTGGCCAGAAACGAATGCGGGTACCGGTTGCATCGGTATCTCCCGTAACCGCCAGCGGCGCTTCAGGTACGCCGTGCAGATAAATCTGCTGATGCACTTTGCCTTCACGACGAATGGTCAGTTCCAGTTTCTGGGACAGGGCGTTCACAACGGAAACACCTACGCCGTGCAGGCCGCCAGACACTTTGTAGGAGTTGTCGTCAAACTTACCGCCAGCGTGCAGCACGGTCATGATAACTTCAGCCGCCGACACACCTTCTTCTTCGTGGATACCGGTTGGAATTCCGCGTCCGTCATCCTGAACGGAAACCGAATTATCGGCATGGATTGTCACGACAATATCTTTACAGTGACCGGCGAGCGCTTCGTCGATTGCGTTATCCACGACCTCGAATACCATGTGATGCAGACCGGTTCCGTCATCGGTATCGCCGATGTACATGCCCGGGCGTTTGCGTACCGCATCAAGCCCTTTCAGGACTTTGATACTTGAAGAGTCATAAGAATTCGACATCAACGTTTCTCGCTCATTTAATCTTTAGGTTGAACCGC
Organism: Pantoea ananatis LMG 2665; assembly: GCF_000710035.2. Lineage (GTDB taxonomy): Bacteria > Pseudomonadota > Gammaproteobacteria > Enterobacterales > Enterobacteriaceae > Pantoea > Pantoea ananatis. The sequence continues at coordinate 93,846 of NZ_JMJJ01000009.1, forward strand.
TATTTTACCCTGTTCCACGCGGAACATCTTGCCCTTTTCGTCAGTCATGTCGATTACATGCTCCGAAGAGATGGCGCTGACAAAAACCTGTGCCTGGGTTGCTTTAAGTCGTTCCGCCAGCAGGCGGCGACGGCTGTCATCCAGTTCAGAAGCAAAGTCATCAATGAGGTAAACACAGCGGCGTCCGCTCTGGCGGGTCAGGAACTCGCCCTGTGCCAGACGCAATGCGCACATCAGCAGTTTAAGCTGACCGCGTGAGAGTAAATCTTCCACCGGCGTGCCCTCGGCACGAATACGAAAATCCGCTTTGTGCGGGCCGCTGGCGGTATAAGTCAGGGCGCGATCGCGTTCGAAGTTGCGCTCAAGCAACTCGGCATAATCGCTTTCTTTGTCCCAGCCGCGCTGGAACGAAAAACGCAGATCACATTCGGGCAGGAACTGTGCACAGGTGGTGACAATTTCGGCCGAGATGGCTGCGCTGTAGTCGGCGCGCCACTGGCTGATTTGCTCCGCCAGCGGCACCAGCTCCTGATCCCAGGGACGAATCTGGCTGTAGCGCGTTACCTGGCGCAGCGCCGCATTGCGTTGCTTAAGCAGGCGTCGCAGATTGCTCCAGGCATTAAAAAAACCGGGTGTGTTATGAAAGCAGCCCCAGTCGACATAGGCTCTACGATATTTGGGACCGCCGTTGAGTAAGGTAAAACCTTCCGGCGTGATCAACTGCATTGGCAGCAACTGTGCCAGCTCAGCGACTTTGTGGCCATCGCTGCCATCAATACGCACTTTGCTTTCGCCTGCGCGATTTTTACTGAGCCCGACCGAAAACTCACGTTCCTGGCCTTCCAGCCTGCCGTGCAGCACAAATGCTGCCTGATCGTGACGAATTACCCGGCCGGCCTGCAAACTGCGGAAAGCACGGCCGTGACCCAGCGTGTAAATCGCCTCCAGCACGCTGGTTTTACCGCTACCATTCGCCCCTACCAGAAAGTTAAATCCTGGCGCTAACGCTAAGTCGGCCTGTTCAATATTACGAAAATCTTTTATCAGCAGGCGGGTTAAAGCCATGAATCAATCCAGCGTGAAGGGCAAATGAGGTTTATCGAATCTCAGTGAGTAAGGACGTCAACGGCACCGCACCTTTTCGCACGGGCAGTGCGCCTGACGCATACAGCGTACGTGCCAGGTGCACTGCCCGAATAAAGCCCGTGTGCTACAGACGCATCGGCATGACGACATAGGCCGCTGCCGGACTCACCACATCTTCAATCTGCACGCTCGAAACGGAATCCGTCAGCAGCAGGCGGACATTCTCGCACTTAAGTGCATTCAGCACATCCAGTACGTAACTGACGTTGAAGCCGATTTCCAGCTCGCTGCCGGTATAGCTGACATCCAGCATCTCTTCCGCTTCTTCCTGCTCAGGATTATTAGCGGTAATTTTTAGCTGATTTTCGGTGATATGGAGACGAACGCCGCGGAATTTCTCATTAGAGAGGATCGCCGCACGGGCAAAAGCCTGCTTGAGCAGATCGCAGCCTGCTTCCAGCGCTTTATCCGGATTTTTTGGCAGCACCCGACGATAATCCGGGAAGCGACCATCCACCAGCTTAGAGGTAAAAATATAGTCGCCAACGTGCGCGCGGATGTTGCTGCTGCCAATCTGCACCTGAAGCGGTGTATCACCGCCGTCCAGCAGGCGTAACAGCTCGATAACCCCTTTACGCGGCACAATGACTGAATGGCTGGGAAGCGCCTGGCCAATGGGCATGGAGCAGACCGCCAGACGGTGACCGTCGGTGGCGACCGTACGCAGCTCTTCGTCTTCCGTCTCAAACATCATGCCGTTCAGGTAGTAACGTACGTCCTGATGGGCCATAGAGAACTGCGTGGCTTCGATCAGGCGTTTTAGCGTGGCCTGAGGCAGGGTGAATTCCACCTCGTTCTGCCAGTCATCCAGATTTGGGAAGTCGCTGGCGGGCAGGGTAGAGAGCGAAAAACGGCTACGGCCGGAACGCACTAACATGCGCTCGCCTTCCAGCGTCACGTTTATCTCCGCCCCTTCCGGCAGGCCACGGCAAATATCCAGGAATTTGCGTGCCGGAACGGTCGTCGCACCCGTCTCGTGCGGCTGGGTTAAGGCAACCCGTGCAACCATTTCCATTTCCAAATCGGTGCCGGTCAGTAACAACGATCCTTCATTAACCTGCATCAGCAGATTGCCGAGGATAGGCAACGTCGGGCGACCGCCTAGCGGACCGCTGACTTGCTGCAGCGGCTTTAGCAACTGTTCACGTTCAACAATAAATTTCATAGCGTCACGAAGATAATGTTCTGATGAGATTTGAGAAATCTTCTTTGATGTCGTGGCTTTCTTCACGCAGTTGCTCAATCTTACGGCAAGCGTGAAGTACCGTGGTATGGTCGCGACCACCAAAAGCGTCGCCGATCTCCGGCAAACTGTGGTTAGTCAGCTCTTTAGCCATCGCCATCGCCATTTGACGCGGACGCGCTACCGAGCGCGAGCGGCGCTTAGAAAGCAGGTCAGCGACTTTAATTTTGTAGTACTCAGCAACGGTCTTCTGAATATTATCAATAGTGACCAGCTTCTCCTGCAGGGCAAGCAGATCCCGCAGTGCTTCACGAACGAAGTCGATGGTAATCGCCCGGCCGGTAAAGTTGGCGTTGGCGATAACCCTGTTCAGTGCCCCTTCCAGCTCACGGACGTTAGAGCGTAAACGCTTGGCAATAAAGAAAGCCACTTCGCCCGGCAGGCGGATATCGTTTTCATCCGCCTTTTTCATCAGGATCGCAACGCGTGTTTCCAGTTCCGGCGGCTCGATCGCCACCGTTAAGCCCCAGCCAAATCGCGACTTCAGACGATCTTCAACACCGTTGATCTCTTTTGGATAACGATCCGAGGTCAGGATGATCTGCTGATTGCCTTCTAACAGCGCATTAAAGGTGTGGAAAAACTCTTCCTGAGAACGCTCTTTGTTGGCAAAGAACTGAATGTCATCGATCAGCAGAGCGTCAACCGAACGGTAATAGCGCTTAAACTCTTCGATAGCATTATTTTGCAGCGCTTTAACCATGTCCTGCACAAAGCGCTCAGAGTGCATATAAACCACTTTGGCATTGGGTTTACGCGCAATAATGCCGTTGCCGACTGCATGCAACAGGTGAGTTTTCCCCAGGCCCGTACCGCCGTAAAGAAACAGTGGGTTGTAGGCGCCGCCAGGGTTATCAGCCACCTGACGTGCCGCCGCGCGTGCCAGCTGGTTCGATTTACCTTCAACAAAGTTATCGAAGTTATGACGATTATTAACGTTAGAGCGATAAGTGACATCCGCAGGCGCAGGGACGTTGTCCCAGCTTGGGCGGACAATTTGTGCCGGTGCCGGACGGTTTTGAACCGGTGCAGCCGGCGCGCTGACGCTGGCCATCGCTGGCTGACTGACCGCTGCGGCTTGTTGAACCGGGCGCGTGCCCACCTCAAAACGCAACAGAGGTACATTCGCACCGCAGAACTCATTCAGTAGTGCATTGATGCTGTTGAGGTATTTATCCCGAACCCAGTCGAGTACGAAGCGGTTAGGAGCATATAAGGCAAGCGTATTGTCGTTTAATTCAGCCTGAAGTGGACGGATCCACATGCTGAATTCGGTGGCAGGAAGCTCATCCTGCAAACGGGCAAGACACTGTTGCCAAAGCGTAAGTGACACGGCGGACTCCACTCGTACAAATTCGATAAGAAAAGTAGGTGCTAATCTAAGAAACGTTCATTTTGACACAGACGAAAGAAAGCGCCTGCGACCGCTATCAGCGGTTTTCCATCCTGCAATCATTAGAGGATCGTCAGAGGAAGGGCGGATCATAGCGCAAAGCGCGACAGAGATCTTCCCTTTCTACACAGTTTTTATCCTTTTTATCCACAGGACATGAACGCGAAGGAAAGTCTACGCCTGTGGCAGAAAAAACCACCTGGGATCGCGCTGAATGATTCAATTTTTCGGACGATCTCTCGTTTTTGTCTGCGCCTGCGGCAGGTCGATCGCAATAAGATCCTGCGCGATCCTTGCGCTTTAACGCAGACCCCGTATAATTCTTCCCCCGGCGTTGTCGCGTAAAGCTCAATGCCCGGACTCAGCGGGCTGTATCCGGGTTATCTGGTACCGCGACAAGCGAAGTAAATTGACTCGGGACTGTACAATTATTACAATCCCGCCTCTTTATTAAAGACACATTGAGGCGTCGGTCTGTTTTTTGGTCCGGAAACGCGTCACCCAGTGAAAATTTTCAAGTTTAGGTAGAAATCGCCATGAAACGCACTTTTCAACCGTCCGTACTGAAGCGCAACCGTTCACACGGCTTCCGTGCTCGTATGGCTACTAAAAATGGTCGTCAGGTTCTGGCACGTCGTCGTGCTAAAGGCCGCGCTCGTCTGACCGTTTCTAAGTAATAAAGCTAACCCTGATGGGTAAGCTCGCATTTCCCAGGGAGTTACGTTTGTTAACTCCCACTCATTTCACTTTCGTCTTTCAGCAGCCACAACGGGCTGGCACGCCGCAAATTACTATTCTCGGCCGCCTTAACGCGCTGGGGTATCCCCGCATCGGTCTGACCGTCGCGAAAAAACATGTGAAACGCGCTCACGAACGCAACCGGATCAAGCGATTGACCCGCGAAAGCTTTCGCCTGCGTCAACATGAATTGCCGTCGATGGACTTTGTGGTGGTTGCGAAGAAGGGTGTTGCCGATCTCGATAACCGTATGTTGGCGGAAGCGTTGGAGAAATTATGGCGTCGTCACTGTCGCCTGGCGCGCGGTTCCTGATCGTCCTGATACGCGTCTATCAACGCGGCATCAGTCCATTACTGGGGCCACACTGTCGGTTTCATCCGACCTGCTCTCAATACGGAATTGAGGCCTTGCGCAGGTTTGGGTTGATAAAAGGCAGTTGGTTGACTTTAAAACGCGTATTAAAATGCCACCCTTTGAACCCGGGTGGTGACGATCCTGTGCCGCCAAAAACCTTTGATACCAGAGAACATTAACGATGGATTCGCAACGCAATCTCTTTCTCATCGCTTTTCTGTTCGTGTCTTTCATGATCTGGCAAGCCTGGCAGACGGACCATGCTCCGAAGCCTTTGCAGACCCAGACCACGCAGAACACAAACAGTGCAGCCGGTGATGCTGCAGGCCAGGGTGTACCGGCCAGCGGCCAGGGTAAAACGATCACCGTTAAGACTGATGTCCTGTCATTAACGATCAACACCCGCGGTGGCGATGTTGACCAGGCTCAACTGCTGACTTACCCGGATAAGTTGGGTTCTGACAAGCCGTTTGAGCTGCTGGAAACCACACCGTCGTTTGTTTACCAGGCGCAAAGTGGTTTAACCGGGCGTAATGGTCCGGACAACCCGAATAATGGTGCGCGTCCGCTGTATAACACGGCTCAGGATCACTTCGAACTGGCTGAGGGTCAGAGCGAACTGCGTGTTCCGATGACGTTCACCGCTGAAAACGGCGTTGTTTACACCAAGACATTCGTGTTCAAGCGTGGCGACTATGCGGTTAACGTTGACTACAACATTAACAATACCAGCCAGCAGCCGCTGGAATTGTCGATGTTTGGTCAGTTAAAACAGACGATCGATTTGCCTAAGCACCGTGATACCGGCAGCAACAACTTTGCGTTGCACACCTTCCGCGGAACGGCTTACTCCACCAGCGAATCGAAATACGAAAAGATTAAGTTCGATACCATCGCCGATAACGAAAACCTCAATACCACCACCAGCAATGGCTGGGTGGCAATGTTGCAGCAGTATTTCGCGACCGCATGGGTACCGCGCACACAGGGGACAAACACGCTTTATACCAGCAATCTGGGTAATGGCGTTGCTGCAATCGGCTATAAATCTGCGCCGGTAACCGTCGCACCAGGTGCGCAACAGACGCTGGATGCCACGCTGTGGGTAGGGCCGGAAATCCAGGACAAGATGGCCGCGATTGCGCCTCACCTTGACCTGACGGTTGACTACGGTTGGTTATGGTTCATCTCTCAGCCACTGTTTAAACTGTTGAAGTTCATTCACAGCTTTATCGGTAACTGGGGCTTCTCCATCATCATTATCACGTTCATCGTGCGTGGCATCATGTACCCGCTGACAAAAGCGCAGTACACCTCGATGGCGAAAATGCGCATGCTACAGCCGAAGATTCAGGCGATGCGTGAGCGTTTAGGTGACGATAAGCAGAAGCAGAGCCAGGAGATGATGGCGCTGTATAAGGCAGAAAAAGTGAATCCGCTGGGTGGCTGCTTGCCGCTGGTCATTCAGATGCCTATCTTCCTTGCCCTGTACTACATGCTGTCTGGCTCGGTAGAACTGCGTCATGCGCCGTTTATATTGTGGATCCACGATCTGTCAGCACAGGATCCGTACTATATCCTGCCGATTCTGATGGGTATCACCATGTTCTTCATTCAGAAGATGTCACCGACCACCGTGACCGATCCGATGCAGCAGAAGATCATGACGTACATGCCTGTGATTTTCACCGTGTTCTTCCTGTGGTTCCCGTCAGGTCTGGTGCTGTACTACATCGTCAGTAACCTGGTAACCATTCTCCAGCAGCAGCTGATTTATCGCGGCCTGGAAAAACGTGGCTTACACAGTCGCGACAAGAAGAAAGCGTAAGACCGTCGCGGGAGGTTTCCCGCGATAAATACGGTTATGCTCAGGCGGTCAAAGCGACCGCCTTTGTTTTTTGTAGTGAGAGAGAATTTATGAGCCATAGCGATACCATTGTTGCTCAGGCAACCCCGCCCGGACGGGGCGGCGTTGGCATTTTGCGCATTTCCGGTCCGCGAGCCGCAGAGGTTGCCCAGCAGATACTGGGTAAACTGCCCAAACCGCGTTACGCCGACTATTTATCGTTTAACGATAGTGACGGTAGCGTGCTGGATCAGGGAATCGCGCTATGGTTTCCCGGCCCTCACTCTTTTACCGGTGAAGACGTGCTGGAGTTACAGGGCCACGGCGGCCCGGTGATTCTGGATCTGCTGCTGAAACGTATTGTGGCGCTGCCTGGCCTGCGCATTGCCCAACCGGGCGAATTCTCTGAGCGGGCTTTCCTTAACGATAAACTCGATTTAGCCCAGGCAGAAGCGATCGCCGACCTGATTGATGCCAGCTCAGAACAGGCGGCACGCTCGGCGGTCAACTCGCTGCAGGGAGCCTTCTCTGTTCGCATTAATCATCTTGTGGAAGCCCTGACGCACCTGCGTATCTATGTTGAGGCGGCCATTGATTTCCCCGATGAGGAGATCGATTTTCTGTCTGACGGCAAAATCGAAGGGCAGTTGAATACGGTCATCAGCGATCTTGATGCCGTGCGTGCCGAAGCCAAACAGGGCAGCCTGTTGCGCGAAGGCATGAAGGTGGTGATTGCCGGCCGCCCCAATGCAGGAAAATCCAGCCTGCTGAATGCGCTTGCCGGTCGTGAGGCGGCCATCGTGACGGATATTGCCGGCACAACGCGCGACGTGCTGCGTGAGCATATTCATATTGACGGTATGCCGTTGCATATCATTGATACCGCAGGGTTGCGTGAGGCCAGCGATGAAGTGGAACGTATTGGTATTGAACGCGCCTGGCATGAAATCGAACAGGCCGACAGGGTGCTTTTTATGGTGGACGGCACAACGACGGACGCAACCGAGCCCGCGGAGATCTGGCCGGATTTTGTCGCGCGTCTCCCGCCTCAGTTGCCGATTACCGTCGTACGCAATAAGGCGGACATCACCGGTGAAACACGGGGACTGACCAACGCGAATGGCCACGCGCTCATCAGGCTGTCAGCCCGAACCAGCGAAGGCCTGGATACACTGCGTGACCATCTGAAACAGACCATGGGCTTTGCCGATAATATGGAAGGCGGTTTCCTGGCTCGTCGCCGCCATTTGCAGGCACTGGAGCTTGCCGCTACGCATCTTGAACAGGGCAAATCCCAACTGTTGGGTGCCTGGGCTGGCGAGTTGCTGGCAGAAGAACTGCGTCTTGCGCAGCAGGCGCTTAGCGAAATCACTGGTGAATTTACGTCAGACGATTTGCTGGGGCGAATTTTCTCCAGTTTCTGTATCGGCAAATAACACAGCACATGGCCCGTAAGCGGCCCGGTAAAACGAAGCCGCCGCCGTTTACGGGCCAACGCGTCATGTGTTGCTTATTGGTTGTTGTGGCGTAGATTATTGTAGAGTTGGATGTTATGACGCCGTGTTTTCAGCTGGACGTCGACAAGCACATCACGCAATGAGACGGGCTGAAACGCATCCAAAAACGTGAACTCACCGTATAGGTTGAATACTGGATGTTTTCCCTGGAGAGTTATATGACTACATCGCTTGATAATGCCGCGCTAGACACCCTTTTTTACCACGCTCGCACCCATAATCACTGGCAGCAAAAACCCGTCGAACAGGCCCTGCTGGAACAGCTCTACCAGCTCGTTGCCCTGGCCCCAACTTCAGCAAATTGCTCCCCGGGACGCTTCGTTTTTGTCACCTCAGCCGAGGGGAAAGAAAAGCTGAAACCGGCGCTGGCGTCCGGCAATCTTGAGAAAACCCTGAGCGCACCGGTCACCGTTATTATTGCCTGGGACAGCGAGTTCTATCAGCATCTGACGATGCTGTTTCAACATGCCGATGCGCGTAACTGGTTTACTAACACGCCAGATTTAGTCAAAGAGACGGCGTTTCGCAACAGTAGCTTACAGGCAGGCTATCTAATTCTTGCAGCCCGAGCGCTGGGGCTGGATGCGGGACCCATGTCGGGCTTCGATCCGCTAAAAGTTAACGATGCCTTTTTTGCCGATACCACCTGGCAGGCGAATCTGTTAATTAATCTGGGCTATGGCATCCCGGATAAACTTCCTCCCCGTCTGCCCCGCTTGAGTCTTGAGCAAGCCTGCCAGTTCGTCTGATATCCCAGCGCGTTACGACTTTTTCGTAACGCCCGTTTCTGCTGGTGACTTCTGCCTGTAGTGAGGGCTCCAGCCTGCTGCTTTTCTGAAAAAAGGGCAAGCTGTATGCGGTAGCCTGGGAAAGCGCTTATAATGGGATTGATGATTATTTGACCATTTTCATGGAGAGACAGATGGCGGGTCATTTTGTTCGTTGGACAGGCAATCCCGGGCAGTTGGTGGCTGATAGCGCCATCCCGCAGGACATCATCGACAGCGCGCAGCATCTTGCGGATAAACGTCGAGGGCGATTTCTGGCGGCCCGTATCCTGCTGGCACAGCTCATGCAGCGTATTTACGGCCTTCATCGTCTTCCGCCTATCGTTAAGCGTCATAACGGCCGCCCGGCCTTTGCGGATCGCGATCTTCCTGATTTCAATATTGCCTACGCGGGGAATACCGTGGGCGTCCTGCTGGCTGAAGAGCGCAGTCAGGTCGGCCTGGATATGGATATCGTGCGGGCACACAGTCGTCAGACGCAGGCGCTGATGGTACAGGGGTTAAGTTCAGGAGAAATCGCCTGGATCAATGCTCAACAAGATGTGCCTGAGGCCGTGACGCAGATCTGGACGCTGCGCCACAGCGTAATGAAACTGCAGGGCGCAGGTGAAGAAGGGCTGCGTTCGCTACAGCTATTGCCCGGCGCCGGGCGCCTGCGTACAACGCTGCCCACCGACCTGCAGATTCTGTGCGATGCGGAGCCCACGCTGGTGTGGTCCTGTGCTTTATCACCCCATGTGCGGCGCCTGTACTTATGGGAAATCACCGGCGGCGGCCAGTGGTCTGCACTGCGTGATATCGCGTTAGATAAGCCGGATGACGGGACAAAAATGATGCGTCTGACGACGCTGCATGGACGCGCGCTGGCCTCATACTGACCCAGTAACAGGCCGCCAGCGCACGACTTCCCAGGGCGCTCAGTGTGCGTCGATAAACGCGATTTTAAGCACAAACAGTAACGCGACAACCACCACGCAGGGGCTGATTTCACGCCAGCGCCCGGTGCCAAGTTTCATGACACAGTAAGCAATAAAGCCCAGCGCGATGCCTTCCGTAATGGAGAAGCTAAACGGCATCATAGCGGCCGTAACAAAAGCGGGAACGGCCTCCGTCAGATCGTCCCATTTAACCCGCGACAGGCTGGCGGTCATCAGCACGCCAACGTAGATCAGCGCGCCCGCTGCGGCATAGGCCGGAACCATGGCTGCCAGCGGTGATAAAAATGTGACCAGCAGGAACAGAAGGCCGGTGACGACCGCCATCAGTCCGGTACGACCACCTACGGCGACGCCAGACGTACTTTCAATATAGGCCGTAACGGAAGAGGTCCCTGCCAGCGCGCCAGTAACGGAACTGATGCTGTCGACATAGAGCGCCTGTTTCATCCGTGGGAAAGTCCCTTTTTCATCGACCAGGCCGGCTTTATCGGTGACGCCAATCAGCGTACCTGATGAGTCAAACAGATTGACCAGCATAAAAGAGAAGATGATGCCGGCCATGCCAATATTGAACGCGCCCTTGATATCGACCTGACCGACCACAGAGGTGATGGACGGAGGCGCAGAGAACAGACCCACAAACTTCACGTCGCCCAGCATCCAGCCAATCGCCGTGGTGACGATCATCGAAATCAGCACGGCGGCGTGAATATTGCGTGACGCCAGAATGGCGATAATAAAGAAACCCAGGGCACCCAGCAGCACGTTATGCGAGCTGAGGTTGCCCACAGTGACCAGCGTATCCGGGTTGGCCACAATGATGCCGGCGTTTTTCAGGCCCATCATGGCAATGAACAGGCCAATGCCGGCGGTAATGCCCACGCGCAGGCTAAGTGGAATATTGGCGATCATCCAGTAGCGAATACGCAGCAGCGTCAGGATAAGCAACCCCAGCGCGCCCCAAAAGATGGCGCCCATACCGACCTGCCACGAGTAACCCATAGCACCCACGACGACGAAGGCAAAAAAGGCATTGAGGCCCATTGCCGGTGCCAGTGCGACCGGAAGATTGGCGAACAGGCCCATCAGGATGCTGCCGAATGCGGCAATAAGACAGGTCGTTACGAACACCGCCTGGGCGTTCATCCCTGCCACACCCAAAATTTGTGGGTTTACAAAAACGATGTATACCATGGTCAAAAACGTGGTAACGCCAGCAATGACCTCGGTACGAACCGTTGTACCGTGTTCCTGCAATTTAAATACGCGCTGAAAAAGGCTTTGTTTGTTCATGCCGTTTATCCGGAAGAAAATTTCACCGGCGCGTATCCTGGCGATTTTGCCCGGGCAATACAATGATTTTTCGCAACCGATTGCCATTATCACAACGCGTCAGGCTTAGGGTAGAGTGTAGGGGCACCCAACTAAAAGGATGGAGTCAGATGTCAGCAGAATGCGTCTTTTTCGATTGTGATGGTACCCTGGTAGACAGCGAAGTGCTTTGTACACGCGCTTACGTCACCACCTTTGCCCGTTACGGTATTACGCTCTCCTTACAGGAGATGTTCGAAAAGTACAAAGGGGTGAAACTGTATGACATCATCCGTGACGTTAGCGAGTCGCATGGGGTCAGATTACCGCTGGACGAACTTGAACCCGCCTACCGGAGTGAAGTTGCCCGACTTTTCGATCTGGAGTTGAAGCCGATAGCCGGGGCGAAGGCGTTGGTGGCGCAGATGAACGTCCCGGTGTGCGTGGTATCCAACGGTACGGTCAAGAAGATGCAGCACTCGCTGGGATTAACCGGCATGCTGGACTACTTTGCCGAGCGCCTTTACAGCGGTTACGACATTGGTCACTGGAAACCCGAGCCTGAGCTGATGTTTCACGCCGCAGAGCAAATGCGAGTGCCTGTTGAGCGTTGTATTTTAGTGGATGATTCTGAAGCGGGCGCGCGGGCCGGAATCGCCGCTGGCATGCCAGTGTTCTACTACTGTGCCGACGCGCACAACCCGGAACTGGATCACCCGCTGGTCACGGTGTTTACGGATATGGCGGCGCTGCCTGAACTGTGGCGTGCGCGGGGTTGGAACCTGACAACCTAGCCTCAGGTTACCCAGTGGCGCCTGTCCAGCCGACTGAGCAGCATCGCCAGAAGCAGGCTGCCTGCCAGGGTGACCATAAAGACGGCGGGCAGATCCAACCAGGGACGCGTCATATCATCATAGTGATTTGTACGGATGAAATGGATAAACAGCGCGTGAAAACCGTAGATGGGCAGCGAGTAGCGCGAAATCGTCGCCAGGCCAGGCAGAGTGCGTTGATTAAAGGCATTTTTGAACACCAGCAGGGCGCTGATGGCCGCAATAAACACCAGCGGTCCACAATAGAGATACCAGGTATCGTTAAATGCGCCGTTGACGATTAATGCCCGTTTGGTGCCCAGCATAATACCGGTCACGCAGGCCAGGAAGGCCAAGACCGCCAGCGCAGTTACGCCGCGCCTGTCTGTTTCCATGGTGCCGATAGCGCGCCCCAACAGCGCGTAGAGCAGGTAATAAATACTGTCTCCGCTCAGATAGAGGTTGATCGGTAACCAGTGAAACCGCCCCCATGACTGATCCATGGTATTGGGATTAGCCAGCACCGCCACAACCAGCACCAGCACCGCCACATAGCGGGGGCGCACGCGTTTCACCTGAATTAAGGGCGACAGCAGGTAAATGCCGATCAGCGCGAAGAAAAACCACAGATGATAAAACACCGGTTTCTGTAGCATTTTCAATATTGAACGGCCTTCACCGATGGGCGTTAGCAGGCTGATATAGACCAGCGCGACGGCGCTGTAAAACAGCAGGCATCCGACGAGTCGCCATAGATGACGGGGTTGTGCGCTGCGTTCGCCAAAGAACAGGTAGCCGGAAATCATAAAAAACAGCGGCACACAGATGCGTGACGTTGAGTTGAGCAGGTTGGCGATGTCCCACCAGTGACCTTTTATCGCCATCGGCCCGGCCAGATACCAGGTGGTGGTATGGATGACGATGACCATCAGGCAGGCAACTGCCCGCAAATTATCTACCCAGTAAATCTTTTGCGACATGGTTTCCTCTGGCGCAGTGCGTCCCGGTGCAAAGCGTAGCCAGTCGCGTTGCAGTCAACAAGCGCGCCGACAGGGATTCAGAACCCTCTGTGCGCAAGATCGCATGAAAAAAGCCAAACGGCACAGGTTAATTTTGCCGTTCAGCATCGCTGTGGCGCTGAACGTCATCCTAAAATCCACTCTCCAGGCTGCGCGGCAGGATTTCCGGCTGCACATCGCGCGGTCAAAGGGTATACTGTCGCACTCTTTTTTTATCTAGCCGAACCGCGTGCGAACTCATCATGCAAAAGTTTGATACCAAGACCTTTCAGGGCCTGATCCTGACATTGCAGGATTACTGGGCGCGCCAGGGCTGCACCATTGTTCAACCACTGGACATGGAAGTGGGCGCTGGTACTTCACACCCAATGACCTGCCTGCGCGCACTTGGCCCGGAGCCGATTGCCGCCGCCTATGTGCAGCCGTCCCGCCGTCCTACCGACGGCCGCTACGGCGAAAACCCGAACCGCTTACAGCACTATTACCAGTTTCAGGTGATCATCAAGCCATCGCCGGACAACATTCAGGAGCTGTACCTTGGGTCGCTGAAAGAGCTGGGTATGGATCCCACGGTGCACGATATTCGCTTTGTCGAAGATAACTGGGAAAACCCTACGCTGGGTGCCTGGGGACTCGGCTGGGAAGTGTGGCTTAACGGCATGGAAGTGACGCAGTTTACCTATTTTCAGCAGGTAGGTGGCCTGGAGTGCAAACCGGTTACCGGTGAGATCACCTACGGTCTTGAGCGCCTCGCGATGTACATCCAGGGCGTTGACAGCGTTTACGATCTGGTCTGGAGCGACGGTCCGTTAGGTAAAACAACCTACGGCGACGTGTTCCACCAGAACGAAGTCGAGCAGTCTACCTACAACTTTGAATACGCCGACGTGGATTTTCTCTTCACCTGTTTTGAGCAGTATGAGAAAGAAGCGCAGCTGCTGCTGGCGTTGGAAAAACCTCTTCCGCTGCCTGCTTACGAGCGCATTCTGAAAGCCGCACACAGCTTTAACCTGCTGGACGCGCGTAAAGCGATCTCGGTGACGGAGCGTCAGCGCTACATTCTGCGTATCCGCACCCTGACTAAAGCCGTGGCTGAAGCCTATTACGCTTCTCGCGAAGCGCTGGGCTTCCCGATGTGCAATAACAAAAAGTAAGAGGCAGCCATGACTGACAAAACGTTCCTGGTGGAAATCGGCACCGAAGAGCTGCCACCGAAAGCATTACGCAGCCTGGCGGAAGCCTTTGCTGCTCAGGTGACTGCCGAGCTGGATGCGGCTAATCTGAACCATGGCGAGGTAAGCTGGTTTGCTGCCCCGCGCCGTCTGGCGTTGAAAATCGCCAGCCTGAGTGCCTCCCAGCCCGATCGTGAATTAGAAAAGCGTGGGCCTGCGGTCGCGGCGGCCTTCGATGCAGAAGGCAATGCCACTAAAGCAGCGGAAGGCTGGGCACGCGGTAACGGTATTACGGTTGAGCAGGCTGAACGCCTGAGCACCGACAAAGGCGAATGGCTGGTTTATCGTGCCCAGGTTAAAGGTGAGGCTGCTCAGGCATTGCTGCCAGGAATGGTTGCCACTGCTCTGAGTAAACTGCCAGTACCTAAACTGATGCGCTGGGGCGACAGCGACGTACAGTTTGTGCGTCCGGTGCATACCGTCACCCTGCTGCTGGGCGATGAACTGATTCCCGCCACGATCCTTGGCATTAAGTCAGATCGCGTTATTCGTGGTCACCGCTTCATGGGCGAAAGTGAGATCACGCTGGAGAACGCCGATCAGTATCCGGATGTGCTTGAAAAGCGCGGTCAGGTCATTGCTGACTATCAGGTTCGCAAGGCCATGATTAAAGCCGATGCAGAAGCCGCGGCGCGTCGTTTAGGTGGGGTCGCTGACCTCAGCGACAGCCTGCTGGAAGAGGTGACGTCGCTGGTGGAATGGCCGGTCGTATTGACCGCCACCTTTGAGGAAAAATTCCTTAAGGTGCCGTCTGAAGCGCTGGTTTACACCATGAAAGGCGATCAGAAGTACTTCCCGGTTTATGATGCGGAAGGCAACCTGCTACCAAACTTCATTTTTGTGACCAACATTGAGTCCAGCGATCCGCAGCAGATCATTTCCGGTAATGAGAAGGTTGTACGCCCGCGTCTGGCGGATGCCGAATTCTTTTTTGATACCGACCGCAAAAAGCGCCTTGAAGATCACCTGCCGCGCCTCGAAACCGTGCTGTTCCAGAAAGAGCTGGGTTCGCTGCGTGACAAAACCGATCGTATTCAGGCCCTTGCCGGTTGGGTCGCAGCGCAGATTGGTGCTGATGTGAATCACGCCACGCGCGCGGGCCTGCTGTCCAAATGCGACCTGATGACCAATATGGTGTTTGAGTTCACCGACACGCAAGGCGTGATGGGCATGCACTATGCGCGTCATGACGGCGAAGCCGAAGATGTTGCGGTGGCGCTGAACGAGCAGTACCAGCCGCGTTTCGCAGGGGACGATTTGCCGTCCAGCCCGGTTGCCTGTGCGCTGGCGATTGCCGATAAAATGGACACGCTGGCCGGGATTTTTGGTATTGGTCAGCATCCAAAGGGCGATAAAGATCCCTTTGCACTGCGTCGTGCCGCGCTGGGCGTGCTGCGCATTATCGTAGAAAAAAATCTGCCACTCGATCTGCAAACGCTGACCGAAGAAGCCGTGCGCCTGTATGGCAGCAAGCTGAGCAATGCCAATGCGGTTAATGACGTCATCGACTTTATGTTGGGTCGCTTCCGCAGCTGGTATCAGGAAGAAGGCCACAGCATTGATACGCTGCAGGCGGTACTGGCACGTCGTCCAACCCGTCCGGCCGACTTTGATGCCCGCATGAAGGCGGTCTCACATTTCCGCACGCTGGATGAGGCTGCCGCGCTGGCCGCTGCCAATAAGCGCGTCTCTAACATTCTGGCTAAATCGACCGAACCGCTGAATGACAGCGTGCAGGCGTCGTTGTTAAAAGAGAATGAAGAGATTCAGCTGGCCACCTTCGTGACCGCTCTGAGCAGTAAACTGCAGCCTTACTTTGCAGAAGGTCGCTATCAGGATGCGTTAATTGAGCTGGCGCAGCTGCGCGAAGCCGTAGACAACTTCTTCGATAAAGTGATGGTTAATGCGGAAGACGAGGCGGTGCGGATTAACCGTCTGACGCTGCTGTCGAAACTGCGCGGACTGTTCCTGCAGGTCGCTGATATTTCGCTACTACAGTAACCGGCCTCGACGATGTTGAAAAGGGACGAGAAATCGTCCCTTTTTTATTCTGTGTGTCCCGTCCTGAATAATCGAGGTACGTTGCCCATCGACAGGGCGATATGTGAAACCTCATCTGTAGAGCATGTTTATATTCAGGCGCTGCAGCCGGTTACCGGCACAGGCGGCGCTATCCGCGAGTCTATCTCAAGCCGCCAGGCATCGTGGCGGCACAGCCCGAATGCCCGCTTTAAAATGTCCAGGTAACGCCTGAAGAAAGCGTCCAGTAATACTGTTGATCCGTCATCGGACTGTCGCGAAGTGCGCCAGTCAGGAAGGTGACTTTGGGCTGAAGATAAATATGCAACGGCGTAACCGGGTGCCAGTCAAACGCCAAAGCAAGCCACGGCGTAATGCCCTGATGACGCCAGGAAGGTAAACCGCTGCGCTCGGATTCCTGAGCGTTCACGCCGTAGTAATAGCTTGCCTGCTGCTTATTCAGCCAGTCCACCCCAACCTGCGGATAAACGTCCAACTGCATGAACGACACCTGGCCCGCCCATGCGACGGTTCCCAGTAATCCCCGGCTTTCATTCAGCGTATCCGCAGAGAGTTCCGTTCTGAAAGCACCGACGGGGGTTATCTTTTGATAGCTGATGCCGCCCATCATGGTGCTGTGGCGGATGTCTAGCTGCCGAAGCGCCGGGTCAGATGACTGGCCGGGATCGAATTCGTTATCCAGATACCACCAGCGCGCCTTTAGCTGTGTGGTGTCATCTTTGATCAAATAGGCGCCGACTTCGGTGCCGTCAATATAGACATGGTTGTTGTCATATCCTACATAAGGCAGACCTGAAAACTGCGTTTTATACTGGCGATAAGGCGTAAAGTTCGCCTCGCCCTGGGCGCCCAGCGTCAGCCCCTCAGCCCAGGCCTGTGTGATATTACCGACCAGGAGGCAGCACAAGGCCATTCTGAAGTGTGATCGCATGATAGTGATTTGTCCGGTTTTCGTCTGTCTGAGGCAGTGGGCTGCCAGGTCTCACAGCCCATGACGAGGCCGGAGCGTAAATAAAAAAACTGAGCGTGGTAATGAACTGCCTTTTACCCTGGCTTACGGCCCGCGCGCGCCGGGCCGCTTCAGGACAGGGCCTGAGCGAAAGATATAGCGGACTCGCTGCAGCAATGCAAGGCGCGGCGATGCTTATTCTTACCGGGTTCATCCCCTGATTACCGCTACCTTCTCTGACTACTGGGACGTAACATCAATCAATCGTCAATCGGTCCTGAATTCCGTCAATGTTATCCCTTTATTTATTGTGGGAATAAGGTGTTTTTGTTAAGGTCCCGTTCCGCCAGATAACCGTTAATTTCGCAGGTTTACCGCGATCTAATGATGTTTTTCCCGTGAGTGGCAAGGCTTAAAAAGAAAATATCTGGTGCAAACAGGCTGTTTCATTTCGGATGAGACAGGGCTGAATAATACTGAACTCACAGCCCTGTCTTGAAAGGATAAGGCTGTCTGTATCAGAGAATTAACAGGGTGCGATGCGCCACCTGTTTTTTATTATCAGGATTGTTGTATGAACAAGGTGATTATTTCCGCTATTTTCTGTGCGCTGCTGAGTGGTGCGGTGCCCGCAGTGGCAAGTCAAACGCTGTCTGTAGGCTATGCGCAGAGTAAAGTTGAAGATTTTAAAAATATGCCCGGTATGAATCTGCAATATCGTTATGAGTGGGACTCGCCGGTTAGCGTAGTGGCCTCTTTCACCACTCTGGAGAACAGTGAGGACAGCAACAGTTCTTTTTTTCAGCGCCATACGTCCGATCACGTAAGCGCAAAATATTATTCTTTACTGGCGGGGCCGGCATATCGTCTGAATCAACGGGTCAGTGTTTATGCGCTGGCCGGCTTTTCCCATGCCGCGATGAGCCGCCAGTATCACGGCTATGATTCTCAGGGAATGCCTCAGGACATCCAGTTTTCGGAGACGACCAATGCGTTGGCTTACGGGGCCGGTATTATCATTAACCCGGTTGATTATCTGTCTGTAACCCTGGGTTACGAAGGTTCCCGCACCCGGGTTGAAGGAGAGCAACGCGCTGTTAACGGCGTTAATCTGGGGGTGGGTTACCGTTTCTGATTGCACGTTTATGCAGATTTGCTCTGCATCCTTCGCGGCGTGCCTCTCACCGTTTCAGAATACGCATAACGCCGCTGGCCCTTCAGAAACCCGGCTACTGGCAACTTGCTGCGCCGAGTGATCAGGATGCGGGCGGCGTGGTTCGGGCAAAGCTTTCGCGCTGAAACAGGTTTTCTGCCAGCTTGACTAACGCCGGGCGGCCAACGCACCAGTTCGGCACGACGCGACGGAAATTCAGATAACCGATCATGCAGCCCGTCGCAATATCCGCCAGATTAAGTGCGCCAGTGTTGATCCATTTTCCTTCGTTCACGGAGGCTTCCAGGCTGTCCAGGCCACGCTGAATCTTTTCACGATTACGCAGTAAAACCTCTTCTGACTGCATATCGCCCGGACGTAACTGCTCACGCACAATCACCAGCGCCGCGTCACTGATACCGTCAGCTAACTTCTCGAGCTGACGAACGTTTAACGATGCGAGGGAAGTGTCAGGCAATAAAGCAGGCGTCGGGCTGCGCTGTTCCAGGTACTCAGCGATGATGCTGGAATCGAACCAGATCTGATCGTCCTCCGCGACCAGTGCAGGTACTTTTCCCAACGGATTATATTGCGGAACGTGGCTGTCATCGCTGTAAGGCGAAGCATTAACGAATTCAAACATCATACCTTTTTCCAGCATGATGATAGATATCTTGCGTACAAAAGGGCTGGTATAGCTGCCAATCAGTTTCATTGCGTAGCTCCGTTTAGCGAGGTTTTTTAGCAATAGCTATTCACCAGGGAACATAAAGGGATTCAGACTGCTTCGTGTAAAGCCTTCCTGCTCCATACGGGCATCCAGCACCAAAGAAGCGAGATCGTCCGCGACGGGTTCAATTGCCGGATTCTTTTGCTGGTACAAGATTTTCAGATAGCTACCACAGTCACCACAGCTTTCAGCTTTTACTGCTGCATGTTCACTGTCCAGCGACCAGTAGTGAAGATCGCGGGATTGTTCGCAGTTTGTGCATTTGCTACGCACCACGTACCACTCACTTTCGCACAGATTGCAATGCAGGTAACGTGCGCCTTCGTCGGTGCCCATATGAACCATGCTGGCAACGGGCATGCTGTTGCACACCGGGCAGTACTGGCGTTGATTGCCCATCTCTGCCTGTGCTTTACCCGGTATCAACGCCGCCATTTGCGCCCAGTAAATTGACAGTGACGCCCAGATAAAAGGCGCTTTGTCGCTACTGACCTGAGCATACTCGCCCGCAAAGAGTGCGCTGGCCATCGTTTCCAGCTCGCTGGCAGAGGCTTTTTCCAGGTTCTCCAGCACTGCCAGCGCCTGGCCGCTCATCTCGGGTTTAAGTTCCGCAATCAGCGAATGCAACAGGCGGTGCCAGTGCGTATCCCGCGGTAAAGTATGAATATCCAGCGGCGGTTTGCCTTCCTGAGCACTCTGTACCAGGCGGGCATGAAGATTCATCTGCAGCGGATGGTCATACAGCACAATTTCCTGCGCCTGGGCTATGACGGCGGCAAAGCGTAAATAATCGCCCAGTGGATTTTTAGCGGCCAGATCACGCAGTCGCGCGGCGCGGCGGCTGTATAAACGCTTCAACTGGGGGAAAAGTAACGGCGGGATTGTCTCCGCTGGATTTTTTTCGCTCTTCTCCAACTGATCTTGCGGGATAATGCGGATGCTCATAGAGGGCATTTTCCTGTTTTGTTGGCTGATTACGCGATTCACGACACCAGCAAGAATAGGTTTTCAGTCGTGGCTCAGGCCATTCGGACGGTGGCTTTGTCGCCGGTTTTACGTTTTTTCTGTTGCGGTTATCTCCATCATGACAGGACTCGTCGTCAGTCAGAAGATTGCAGCATTTCAGGATCTCATCAATGTTCCCGACAGGCTGATCATAGCAGTCCAAATCCCGCCCTTGTGGATGAAATGTATTTTTCCCGAGGCTGGATGATTTCATACAGATAGACATCGAGCATGCCGGGCCAGCCGCGCGCCATTTCACGCTTTATGCTATCAGGGTGCCATGCGCTTGTTGCTCTCTGTCAGCAGGTTCAGAATAGGCACTATTCAGCATAACGGAATACTATTACCTTTCAATCATTGCGGAATCAGCCAGGATCAGAAAAAAGTGAATAAAAACGAGGCGAGAAGTGATGCTGATGTAATCGGGAATGCCGGTCTGCGTGAAACTCTGGTGTGGCAACGTGACGATTTACATCACTCCCGGGCTGACTGGCTAGCGGAAGAGGTTCCCGTGGCGCTGGTTTATAACGGCATTTCCCACGTCGTGATGATGACAACGCCCAAAGACCTGGAGGCTTTTGCCATCGGTTTTTCTCTCTCTGAAGGCATTATCGATGCGCCGGCAGATATCTTCGGTATGGATGTGGTCGCGGGTTGCAATGGCATTGAGGTACAGATTGAGCTATCCAGCCGTCGTTTTATGGCGCTGAAAGCGCAGCGACGGGCCCTGGCGGGGCGGACCGGCTGTGGCGTTTGCGGGGTTGAGCAACTGGACCAGATTGGTAAGCCGCTTACGCCGTTGCCGTTCACCCAGCGGTTTACGTTAGCGCATCTGGATCGCGCACTGGGGCAACTTAACCAGTTTCAGCCAGTGGGGCAAAAAACGGGCTGTACCCATGCAGCGGCCTGGATACAGCCTGATGGTGTGCTGATTCACGGCTGCGAGGACGTCGGTCGTCATGTGGCGCTGGATAAGCTGTTGGGCTATCGCAGTCAGGCCGCCTGGGGCGAGGGCGCCCTGTTAGTTTCCAGTCGCGCCAGCTATGAGATGGTGCAGAAATCTGCAATGTGCGGCGTGGAGATTCTGTTTGCCGTCTCCGCTGCGACCCGACTGGCTGTTGAGGTTGCAGAACGCTGCAACCTTACCCTTGTCGGTTTCAGTAAGCCGGGCCGGGCGACCATTTACACTCATCCACAGCGGCTGATGTAAATGCTGAGCAGCGCGAATGAGTGCCTGCAGAAGCGGTTATCAGGCCGTCACGGGCTCGCTGACTGCGCCTGCGCGAAGCCCGTTTTGCGGTCAGCATCAAACGAAAAATGCGCAGTCTTTGCATGTTTTTTCAAAACCTTATGTTTAATAGGGCATTGATTACGCTTTTACCGATCATGAATTTAACTATAATGATAAGACTGCTTACGCGGCACGTGCCGACATTGTCGTGCTGCTCAAACACTAAATGGAGAGGAAGAACATGAGTTATTCACTGCCATCCCTGCCTTACGCCTACGACGCACTGGAACCGCACTTTGACAAGCAGACGATGGAAATCCATCACACCAAACATCATCAGACCTATGTCAACAACGCCAATGCGGCGCTGGAAGGCACTGAATTTGCTGATCTGCCCGTTGATGAACTGATCACTAAGCTGGATCAGCTGCCAGCAGACAAAAAAGGCCCGCTGCGCAACAACGCAGGTGGTCATGCTAACCACAGTCTGTTCTGGAAAGGCCTGAAAACCGGCACGGCCCTTCAGGGCGAACTGAAGGCGGCTATTGAGAAAGATTTTGGTAGCGTTGAGAAATTCCAGGAAGAGTTTGAGAAAGCGGCGACCACCCGTTTCGGTTCAGGTTGGGCCTGGCTGGTTAAAAAAGGCGACAAACTGGCCGTGGTTTCCACTGCTAACCAGGATAATCCACTGATGGGCGAGGCCGTCGCTGGCGTTTCTGGCTATCCGATCATTGGTTTGGATGTGTGGGAACACGCCTACTACCTGAAGTATCAGAACAAGCGTCCGGACTACATCAAAGCGTTCTGGAACGTGGTTAACTGGGACGAAGCGGCAGCCCGCTTTGCATCGGCTAAGTAAGCGATAACCCAAGAGACCTGACCGGCAGAACCTGTTCTGCCGGTTTTTTTTCGCCTGAATATCTGGTTTTCGTCCTTTTCCGGTCTGAATGTTGCCATTGCCATTGCCATTGCCATTGCGATAGCTGATGCTGCGCTGCCCGCACCGCTTCCCACCTTTAAAGCCCAACGTTCGAAGTCAGTTAAACCAGAATTAAACGAAGCGTCAGTTTATCCCGGTAAGTTTTTAACAATTTGAGTCATTAACCTGTCGTTGATGTGGCTCGTTTTATCATCAGCGCCACTATCAAATTAATAAGAACTTATGCCATGTCTATTTATACTACACACGAGCCGGTTGCTGATTCGTATGCCTCTCTTTTTTTTCAATTGGTCAGCGGAAAGTACGTGCCAAATAAACGTTGGCTAAGCCGTCAATTCCGTTTTAAATTTGCCTTAAGGACGCTGATTGCGCCCGTGACCACATTGCGCTATTTACAGCAGCTCTCAGAGTTACCCCGGTTTTCGCAATTAATGCGTGTGCAGGGAGTCTTACCCGCGAAGTTACATCGCCCTTATCTGCGTGCCGGAATGGGTGTAGCTGCACGCGCCCAGGCTATTCTCGACCATTATCATTTAATGAACAGCCTGGATAATCTTCAACTTCGCCAGGTTTTACAAAGTGGCGAAGAGAGCGTGCTGGCCAGGCTGAAGGGTAAAAATGATGAAGATTTTGTCATTGCCTGTAGCTCAGGTTATTACGATCGTGAAGGTGAAATAACCTTAGTCTTGCGTTATCAGGGAGAAGGCTTAGCCTCACTTTCATTCACGATCTTGAACGAGGAAAACGCGCGCACACTCTTAATCGGTGGCTTACAGGGACCGCGTAAAAGTATCAGCAATGATGTTATTCGTGATGCAACCAAAGCGGCACATGGTTTATTTCCTAAACGCTTATTGATGGAAGTCGTCTTTATTTTATCTCAGCAATGTGGTGTCAGGAAAATAGCGGCGGTAGGGGATGAAACGCATGTTTTTCGCAGCCTGCGTTATCGCCAGAGTAAAGAGGATAAATTCCATGCCAGCTACAGCGATTTCTGGCTGACGATCAACGGAAAGGAGCGTGCTGACGGCGTCTTTATGCTGCCGCTGGCGCTGCCGCGTAAAACGCTGGAAGAGATTGCCAGTAAGAAGCGCGCGGAATACCGCCGTCGTTATACGCTGCTGGATACGCTGGCAGAGCAGGTTGGGACTGCTACTGGCCAGCAAAACAGCGGTCGGGCCGCCGCCTGAAACATGATCAAAAGGCGTTTTTAGCAAATCCGGTCATAACGCTAAGCCCCATTTCTCGTCCCAGCGCGGTCATTGGATGCACCACCACCAGGCCGCGCACGCTTTTCTTCAATGCGCCTAAATTTGCCTGCTCTTTTTTCGTAATTTCGCGGCTGAACGGCAATTTTTGCAGTTTTTGCGCTTCCAGGCTCAGCTTAACGTCACGCTGACTGCGAAGGCGCTCAATTTCCGTTACCAGCGTTTCTTTCTCTTTCAGCAACGCGCCCAGCTTTTCAGCATCACCGGATTCGAGTAACTGAGGCTCTTTACGATTCAGCGCGTCAAGTTGATCGCTGAGACGTTTAATTTCGTTTTTTTCTTGCTCTTTCATGACAACAACTCGTTGAGGAAAACAGGCTAAGGATACACCAAATTTAACGTAGATTCTCGGTGGTTAGCGTGAAAAGGGGAGCCTTGAGGCTCCCGGCGGGATTTAGCTGACTGACTTTTTAAACGCCTGTTTCATACTAATGCGGGAAATCAGTTCGGTGAGTGACAGGACCATAGTGGAGCGTACCATCTGCAGATAACGTTGCTGCTGCATCGCCTGTAGTGCTGCATCTTCAGCATGAAATGTGGGAACGGGGGGCCAGGCCGCCACGCAGTGCAATTCACCAAAGGGTCCCAGAATTTCATCATCAGTAAAACGGTAATCGCCCGCGTCATGATTGAGTTCTTCACGCAGCGCCAGCAGTAACTCACAGTCTTCATATTCATGCCGACTAATCACGCCAAGGCCATAGATCAGCTTGAGCCTGACGGAGAGCTCACCTAACGGACCGTCGCCCAGCAGCAAGGGCTCTACGGCGTATTTCACCGCGTAGTCATCTTTACGGAATACCTGCAGCACCAGCACATTGACGGCTTCAGCTAACAACTCGACAGCGGCGAACAAAAAGCTTCTCACCGAGCGTCCAGCGTTCAGGCGTTCAAGCACCCGGTTTTCAAAAGCCTGCTTTTCTTCCATTCTTGCCTGCATCAGTGTAGTGCTGCTGTCGGGGGCCCGTTTATTGCCCCCGATCTGGGTCGCTAACATGGGGCTATTATGCCATGGCGTGCCAGGCACTCACGGCCTCTTTTATTATTTCACTCTCAGCATCCAGTCCTGAAACCTGCGCTAAGGTTGCCTGCGGACCTTTTTCCGCCAGCAGCGCGGCTAACTCCTGCGCCTGGGGATCCTGATCGCTATGATAATGCATTGCAGCAGCAATGCCCTGAACCAGGTTGGCATGCGGCAGGCCATATTCCAGCGTGCCGAGTGTCGGTTTAATCAGGCGGTCGCCTGCGCTCAGCTTGCGGATTGGCTGACGACCTACGCGTTCAACGTCATCTTTCAGATAGGGATTTTCAAAGCGGCTAATAATTTTTTGAATATAAGCAGCATGCTTGTCTGCTTCGAAGCCGTAGCGTCTAATTAGTACCGCGCCACTTTCTTCCATCGCACCCTGGACGACCGCGCGAATATTCTCATCGAGAATGGCATCGCGAATAGTCTGGTGCCCCGCCTGTTGCCCCAGATAGGCCGTAATTGCGTGGCCGGTATTCAGGGTGAAAAGTTTACGTTCCACAAAGGCCATCAGGTTATCGGTCAGTTCCATGCCCGGAATGGTGGGCAATTCGCCTTTAAACTGGGTTTTGTCCACAATCCATTCGCTGAAGGTTTCCACCGTGACTTCCAGCGGATCCTGACTGCCTGCTTCAGAAGGGGGAACAATACGGTCTACTGCTGAATCCACAAAGCCAACGTGTTGTTCGAGCCAGACATGATATTCAGAAGGCAGCGCCTGTAGCACGTGCTGCTTAAGCTGGCTGGTTCCACGCACCATATTTTCACAGGCGATAATATTTAACGGCCGAACATTGCCGTTATCACTGCGTTTGGCCAGACCTTTTGCCACGCTGGCAGCGATGCGCTCAAGGATTTGCGGACCAACGGCAGTGGTAACGAGATCGACATCCGCGATCAGTCCAGTAATGTCGTCGCTGGTGCTGTTCACGGCGCTGACGCCCTTAACCACTTCAACTTTGGCCTGTTCACCTACCACATGCACGGGATATTCATGACGTGCATTAAGGGCATCCAGCACTGCCTGATTCACATCTGCAAAAATCAGCTCAATACCGGCATCTGCCAGCAGTTTGCCGATAAAACCACGACCGATGTTGCCTGCTCCAAAATGTAACGCTTTCATAAAATTGACCCATATCAAATAACGATGGGGCGGGCATGTCCGCCCCCAAAAAATGGGACGGGCACAACCGCCCCAGGGAAATGTCGGACCCGGTTATGCTACAGCGGGTTTGCCTGATAACAGATCCAGAACATCCTGTACGCTTTCTGTACGTGCCAGTTGTTCAATGACCTGCTCATCATCGAGCGCGTTCGTCAGGCTGGTAATCACCTGAATGTGCTCGTTATTGCGGGCAGCTATACCAATCACCAAACGTGCCACTTCATCAGGTTCCTCGCCAAACTGAACGCCGGCAGGGTACTGGCAGAAAACCACACCCGTTTTCAGTACACGGTCTTTCGCTTCAACGGTACCGTGCGGCACAGCAATCGACTCGCCAAGATAGGTTGGCGTCAGCTTTTCGCGCGCCAGCATGGCATCAATGTATTCGGGTTCTACGTAGCCGCCTTTGACTAACTGCTCACCGGCAAAGCGAATCGCCTGCTCTTTATTGCTGGCACTCAGCCCCAGGAAAACGTTGCTCTGGCCGAGTTTAAACAGGTTGGCATGGCTGTCATCGTAGCTGTCACCCAGCGTCTTCTGTACGGCTTCGCGGTTAGCTTCACTGCGATTAGCCGCCACCAGGCGCTCGGTCAGCGTGCTATAAAGTGCACTGTCCAGGAAGTTATTTAAGGAAATGTGCTGGGCATGAGGCGCCTGACGGATGGCTCGTTCAGTAAGATCGCGATGGGTAATCACCAGATCAACGTCACCCGGTAAGGCATTAATCGCGCTGTTGGTGACCGACACGTTACTCAGACCTGCATCATGGACCTTCTTACGCAGGACACCAGCGCCCATGGCGCTTGAGCCCATACCTGCATCGCAGGCCACAATGATTTTACGCACATGGTCCAGATCTACGCTCATCGCGTCGCTCGCAACCGGCGCACCTGTCAGACTCTGACCTTTTGACTGCGCTTTCATATCACGCATACGCTGCGTAGCCGCTTCAATATCGTCATCTTCTTTCACTTTGCTGGTCTTCAACAAAATGGCAGAAATCACAAACGACACCGCAAATGCAGCAAAGATGGCGGCGATATTGGCAAAGTAAGCCCCTTTTGGGGTCATGGCCAATACGGCCAGGATAGAACCTGGTGAAGCAGGCGATACCAGACCACCGTGCAGTACGGTCAGCGTAAAGACACCGGTCATTCCGCCAAGGATGACGGCCAGCAGCAGGCGTGGTGCCATCAGCACGTAAGGGAAGTAGATCTCGTGAATACCGCCCAGGAAGTGGATGATCGCCGCGCCCCCAGCAGACTGTTTAGCACTGCCGCGCCCAAAAAACATATAGGCCATCAGCACGCCCATCCCCGGACCCGGGTTGGCTTCGATCAGGAAGAAAATTGATTTCCCTGCTTCACTTGCCTGCTGAATACCCAGAGGTGAGAAAATCCCGTGGTTAATCGCGTTGTTCAGGAACAGGATTTTTGCAGGTTCAACGAAGATTGACGTCAATGGCAGCAGGTTGTTCTGCACCATCAGGTTAACGCCCGTGGCAAGAATGTGTGAAAGACCTTCAACCAGCGGACCAATCGCCATAAAAGCCAGCATGGCCAACAGCATACCGATAATACCGGCAGAGAAGTTGTTCACCAGCATCTCAAAGCCGCTTTTGATTTTACCGTCAACCATACGGTCAAAAGATTTGATCGCCCAGCCGCCAAGTGGGCCCGCAATCATTGAGCCGAGGAACATCGGCATATCAGCACCGACAATTACCCCCATCGTAGTGATTGCGCCAACCACCCCACCGCGATCGCCACCGACCAGGCGTCCACCGGTATAACCGATCAGGAGTGGCAGCAGGTAAGTGATCATTGGGGCGACCAGTTTCGCCAGCGTTTCGTTAGGGATCCATCCTGTTGGAATAAACAGCGCGGTGATAATACCCCAGGCGATAAATGCGCCAATGTTAGGCATCACCATATTACTCAAAAAGCGACCAAAGCTTTGTACTTTGACCTTTACTGATGAGGACATAAGCCCACCCCTTGTTGAGACGCGCTGCAACAGGAGCGCGCGTTTGTTTTTGTTTAGCCACTACGGCGATGAGCCGTCAGTATTACTGTATGCAGGCGGACTTTATCACGCGAATAGTGGACTGCGTAGTGCACGAGGCTTAGTGTGATTTAGGTCACATTTATGTCGGGGGGATGGGGGGTTATTGAGTGACTTTTATCACAGAAATGAGCCATTACGGCGAGAAGACGACGGATTTTTAGCCATCGAAATCGATTTATAGTGATTGCGATCACATTTATGGCGTTGAGCTTTGTTTGATAAATGAGACTAAGATCACAATTTAATTTAATGAAAAACGGGCCGGATCACATTTTGATCAGGCCCGTTTGAATGCGGAATCATGATTTCACGTGGCTCAGGTTAGGCGGTGAATGACCCGTCCCTGCACGCCGATTATTGCAAATTACCCTGTACTGCACTTTTAGCCTGGCTCAGCGCTTGCACATTAGCTGATAAGCTCGTCATTAAGTCATTATATTGCGTCGCCTGTTCCTGAGTTGGGAACTGAACGCCACCGTTATTGAAACTGACGCGTGTTCCCTGAGCCTGCAAAAACTCACCTGTCTTTACAGCATCCTGGCTAAGTGCCTGCAGTTTGGGTAGCAATGGGATCAACTGGCCAGCAGGCTGCGTCACCACTTTGTCATACGCGGTATCGAAGACTTTTTTCAGGTCGTCGTTTTGCTTAAGCGCGCTTTTACTTTTATCTGCCTGCATTTTTGCGGTTTCCAGTTGCTGGGTAGCCACCGTCAACGCGCTGTTGGCCTGGGCCAGTGAGTCGTGGCGGCTCAGATAGTCCTGCGGCACATGAATAGCAGAAAGTTCATCCACCACCGGACGCATCCCCTGATCCACAGCTTTGTTCGCCTGCTGCGAGAAGCCATAAAGAATGGCGTAATCACCGGTGAAAGGGCCAAAACTTTGTTTCTGATTTTCACTCAGGCTGGGTAGATGTTCACCGCTACGCATAACGGTATTTTGCAAAAAATCGATAAACGCTTTGCGCTGTTCGCCCTCTTTATCACCACATGCGGTAAGTTGCAGCACAAGAAGCACGCCAGTCAGCAAAATGCCGCTGCGTGCCAGGATACGGGAAATGCCTGAAGCCATGGGTTCAACTCCTGTCGGTAAAACTGGCTGATGTCCGGATAAGCAGTGGCCTAAAGAATAGAACAAAGGATAACGGCCACACAATGCGAAAGCGCGATGTAAGGCCATAACCTGTAAGAAAGTTTGCCTTAAGCGTGTTTAAGATGATGTTACAGGCTTATGGTGTCAGAAAAGAAGGCCAGCGCATCCGCGACTCGGGCTTTTTTGCACCGATAACGAGCCCGCGCGAAGGGAAGCTAACGGATCCGTAAGTATAGGTCATAAATAATTAATTCCATCTTATGTTTCTAGCGACACAGATGTTCCATCTGAATCGTTAACGTTAAACGTCCATTAACGAGTTGCCCTAAAATTGTTCGTCTGCATTAAAGTGGTGCAAACGCCTGCATGAACGCAATCACTGGCACGAATCGCACAAATTATCGTGTTCACTATAATTAAAACGTCATGTTGTCCTTCGATGATAAAGCTGACTCCCTTTTTAGCGCTTCCGGCGCCACCTACGTCAGGCCTGGCAAGTGTTTTTTTATTTTGGAAGCAAGAAAGGCGTGATGGCTGACAGCATACTCCAGCCTGTATATGTTCAAAAAATGAAAGTCTGGCGCATATTTTGCAACCAACTCACAGAGCCGGTGCGGTTATCCTGGCCAGTTCATCACCTGATTGCCGGCCATAGAGAAAACGCGACCAGCGCTGTTGACAGACGCTGTGGTAACAAAACCAATCGCTTCAAAAGGTTAAGTTGCTTAACCATTTTTCAGAATTGTAAAGTTAAAAAAAATGTTTAATTTGCGCTGCAAATTGTCAGGTATCTATCCATACTTAGTCTCCCGGCATTTGTGGCATTGTGTTGACATGTTTAACAGCAATGCAGGTCAGGCTGTGTCCCATAAGGGTTTTCTTACAATAAAAACAAACTCTTAAGGGATGCAGCTTGCTTAATCCGGTTTCTGAGCCTGATTTCAGGTTCTTGTACCTTCTTTCACGTGATTCATAGTGAGTTTTAAGGAGTTCTCTATGGAGTTAAAAGACCCAATGTTTGAATTGCTCAGCAGCCTTGAGCAGATTGTTTTGACACGTGATAACAGCCCTGTAGCGCTGCAAACTCAGCGTCAGCCAGCCGTGCCAGAGCCACAGCGTTTACGCGAAATGGCAGGAATGCAGGTAGATGAGTTTGCCAGGATTATGGGCGTTAGCGTTTCTTCGGTTAAAAGCTGGGAAGCCCAGCGTACGCGTCCTTCCGCAACTGCACAAAAATTGATGAAATTACTTCACGCCAATCCTTACCTTGGGCGTCAGTTACTCGATTAAGTCACTAAGTCGTATCCCGGCTTTTGTTGGCGCCGGTCACGTGAGTGACCGGCCGTTCAATACCTCTCCCTGTTGACAGGCTTCGTTAAACCCGTTTCCAGTCCGTCCTGTCGGTCAGCTAAACTTTGGCAAGATGTTAAGCACATTGCCAAACCAGCAGATGATGACGATAACACCAAATAAAATGACCACAGCCGGAATAACCTTTCCGCCCCAGACAGTGAATGTTTTATCGGGAAAGCGTTTTCTCGATTTTAATGCCAGCAGGGCAGGGACGATAACTGCCCAGATTGTTGCGCACAATCCTGCGCCACCGATACCGTAAATAAAACCATTCGGGAAGAGCAAATATAAGATGCTGGGAGGTAGAAAGGTTAACAGCACCGTTTTAAATCGTCCAAAGTGGGAATTATCGATTTTAAACAGATCCGCCAGATAGTCGAACAACCCCAACGTGACCCCAAAGAAAGAGCTGGCCACGGCGAGATTAGAAAAAACCAGTAAGAAAAATTCAATGACGCCGCCAGGATGCGTTCCCATAAAAGACTTCACCAGCGCGTCAACATTTCCGCCCGAAGAAATGATTTCTTTGAATTTTTCACGTGGGATATTCCCCATGGTGCAATACAGCCAAAAAAGATAGATAAACAGCGCCAGCAGTGAACCAAGAACAATGCTTTTAACCAGCTTATCTTTTCGTTTTCCATAACAAATGATCAGGCTGGGGATATTACCGTGAAAGCCAAAAGAGGCAAGGCAAACCGGAACGGCCATAAATATATAGGGAAAATAACGATTGCTTTCACTGATACCGCTAACATCGCTAAGGATTGAAAAATCAACTTTGAAAAATAAAGAGCCAAAAACAATGACGAAGGCTAAGATTTTAATACCCAAAAAGAGCGAGGTGATTCTGCTGGCTGCCAGAGAGCTAATCCATAACACGCTGGCAACGAAAACCGCTGTACCGATGCCGATAACACGTGAAGGTATCGTCATGCTGGAATGCATGGACAGGGTTTCGCTAATAATCGCGCCGTTAGCGGAGATATAAGCGTAAGTCAGTATATACAACACAAAAGCAACGGTAATACCGCTTATTACATTCCATCTTTTACCCAGCAGATCTTTGGTCAATGTATTGAAGCTTGAGCCTGTTGGATAGTTCAGGTTAGCTTCCAGTAACAGCAGACCGGAATGAAGCATGGAAAACCAGGCGATGATCAAGATGAAAGCGCCCCAGAAGAACCACGCGCCCGCAAGATCGACAGGGAGTGCAAACATCCCCCCACCGATTACGGTTCCAGCGATAACCATCACGCCCCAAAAGGCGGAGTGTTTCTGATCTGTATTTTCTTCCATGGTGTCCTCTCAACAATATTCTTCGCTTTTATCGTTGTTATAATTTTTATGCCTGACAGGCAGGGTAATGGAGCAGCCGTGGCCAAAACAGCTGCTCACTGTACAGGTATGACTATGAAATCTCTTTAAGTTTTGCGGTGAAATGGCGCAAAACCTTAGGCTCATAGGTAAAGGCTAATCCTTTTATGGTGCTCGCATTCTCTTTCACATGCTCAAAAGCTTCGATAATGAAGTCCATATGCGTTTGTGTGTAGGTGGCTCTGGGAACGGTTAACCGCAACAGTTCGGCCGGACAGGGCAGTTGTTCTCCTGATTTAGGATCGCGGCCTAGCAAAAACGAGCCGATCTCGACTGCCCGGATACCGGCCACTTTATATAACTCGCAGGCGAGTGCCTGAGCCGGGAACTGATGCCCCGGAATGTACGGCAATAATTTTCCGGCATCGACAAAGGCAGCATGGCCACCGGCTTGCTGGCAGGTCACACCAATCGATTCAAGGCCATCAACCAGGTATTGAATTTGACTGATACGATAAGCCAGCCAGTCTTGATTCATGCCGTCATAAAGGCCTACCGCGAGGCGTTCCATTGCGCCGCCTTCTAACCCACCATAGGTGGGGAATCCTTCCTGAACAACGCAAAGTGTTCTGCAGTCTGTGTACACATCAAAGAAGCTGTCATCTTTGAAAGACAACAAGCCACCCATGGGGACCATCGCATCTTTTTTTGCCGACATGGCCAGCATGTCAGCATATTTATAGCTTTCCCGGGTAATCGCTTCGATTGTCCAGTTTTTGTACGCTTTTTCCCGCTGCTGAATAAAGTACGCGTTTTCAGCAAAGCGGGCTGAATCCATGACCACCGGAATGTCATATTTTTTTGCAATCTGGTACATGGCTTTTAAGTTTGCCAGCGACACGGGCTGCCCGCCGGCGGAATTGCAGGTAATAGTGGCAACAATATAGGGCACATTCTCCGCGCCGACATCCTGGATGCCTTTCTCCAGGCGCTCAAGATCAAAGTCGCCTTTGAAGTCATGGCGAACCGCCGTATCGAAAGCCTCTTTGATATAAACATTCCGCACGGTACAGCCATTTATCTGGCTGTGGCCCTGTGTGGTATCAAAAAAGTAGTTCGAGAAGGCCACCATTTTTGTTCTGTCCAGACCTTTTTCTTGCTCCCGTTTTTTTATTAATACCGGAATATAAATTTGTTCTGCGCCACGGCCCTGATGTGTTGGAATAGTATAGGCATAACCAAAAATAGCTTTTACCGCTTCCGCTAACGCGTAATAACTGCGGCTGCCACTGTAAGATTCATCGCCTCGCATCATAGCAGCCTGCATATTTTGCGTAACGGCGCCGGTTCCGCTATCGGTGAGAAGATCAATAAAAACATCTTCGCTATCCAGCAAGAATGGATTCATTCCGGCTTTTATCATCGCTGCATCACGATGCTCTCGTGTAGTGCGTTTGACGGGTTCAATAACACGAATACGGAATGGCTCAGGTAAGTGTCTAAAGTTATTCATCATCATGTCCTTTTATTCAGACGTGCCGATGCCGTAGGTTTTTTAATGAGTGAATTAAAAACCCGGGCAAATGTTTTATACTATTTCAGCCGATAAGAAACGTGACTGCATTGTATGTTGCATCGCGTTTTCAATAGCCAGTTTTGCGCAAGTAAACGGATCGCACCCATAATGCAGGGTTTTTAAAGTCTGAATGAGTGAAAATGCGCCCGATAAATTACGACCTTGTCAGTCGAAAGAGATGGGCGATTGTAAAAAGAAGACGTTAAGGCAGGTGATTGACAATAACATTATCAATATTAAACCATTTGGATATTACGCTGCTGCTGTTTAAGATGATCATAATATTTCAACTCTCATTAAACATAGTGCCACCCTATTATATTAATTCTTTATGTCTAGCATTACGTTTAGTTATCGTGACTGATATCACATGAAACCTTCTTTCTGTCTTAATAGTTATTTATTTTTTATTTTAAAAATACATTTTTTTGACAGCTTCCCTGCTTGCTAATTACTTTTTAAAAACCCGATTTTTTCTACACATTCATATGCCCTCTCTGATCGCTGTAAAAGAGAAAGCCGTGCTGATCGTAATCGATTGGGGATCCCCAGGTCGGGCTTATCGTTTCCTGTAAGCCTGTAAGCCTGTAAACCTGTAAACCTGTAAACCTGTAAGCCATATAATCGGTTCCTGATGACTGGCTTACCCTGTGCAGTTTACTTCAAAGGCGACCGCATGCAGCGGCGGGTTTTAGCTCAACCCACCGTATTTCGCGGCTTGCTTCACAAACCACTTTTCGGGCACGTTATAGGGAGCCTCAGCCAGTTGCGCAATGCCATTTTCAATATTGGCAGAAGCCTGACGCCAGAGTTCTGTGTTGCCCTGTCTGAGTAATTGAATTTGCACCCTTTTTTCAATCAGATAAACACGGGCGAAATGGGGATCGAAACGAACAATTGAACGTGTATTGTCAATAATGTCAGCCAGCTTTATCGTTTGTGCCTCTGGGCTGGCCTGAGCCGTATGGCGAAAATCGGCCACTTTACGTGCCGCACGGTTCTTTGCACTCTGTGGTGCCGTGTTGGTCAGCATCTCAACCAGCTTCGCGACCTCGTCACCAAAATGCGTCTGGATATCATTGAGGGTGGTCGCCGTATCTTCCACGGTATCATGCAGCCAGGCGGCGGCCAGCATCACAGGATTATCGGTAATGCTTCTGACCAGTTCCACAACGGCAGCGGGATGCACGATGTAGGGCTCATCGGTATATTTGCGTCGTTGACCCGTTTCGGCATGGGCTTGTGTGGCATAGCGACGCGCCCGTTCTTCCAGAGAATCCTGCATGCACTACCTCATTTCATAAATTGCTTGCAATTAACTAGCGCGCTATTTATATTGCGTCTATGAACAGTAATCAAAATGACAAAAAAGTGAAAGCTGCGCCACTGTTGCTCGATCAGCAACTTTGTTTTGCACTTTATTCCGCCAACCTGGCGATGCATAAAGTATACCGTAAGTTGCTCACACAGATGGATATTACCTATCCGCAATATCTGGTGATGCTGGTACTGTGGCAACAGGATTCACTGACCGTATCAGAAATTGGTGAACGCCTCTTTCTGGATTCTGCAACGCTGACGCCGCTGCTGAAACGGCTGGAAAATGCGGGCTTACTTAATCGCCAGCGTTCCCGTCAGGATGAACGTCAGGTCGTCGTGAGTTTAACGGATGCAGGGCGTTCGCTGCGCCAGCAGGCTGAAAGCATTCCTGATGAGATTCAGTGTGCATCTGACTGCAGCGAAGATGAAATGAATTCGCTCAAACTGCAGTTGAACCAGTTACGTGACAAACTCATGGTGCCGCGCTAAATTTTTAATCTGGATGTAGAAACGAGTCAAACTTCGCAGCTCGGTGCTTATTGATAAGTCGCGAGCGATTAAATAGTGTAATGGAGAGCAGATATGTCTTTAGAACAAGTGGTTTATCGTGCAAAAGCTAAGGCTACCGGTGGTCGTGATGGTCGTGCAACTTCATCTGACGGCGTTCTGGATGTGAAACTGGGTGTACCGAAAGAGATGGGCGGTGCAGGTGGCGAAGTCACTAACCCGGAGCAGCTTTTTGCCGCGGGATATTCAGCTTGCTTCCTGGGCGCAATGAAGTTCGTTGCTGGCCGTGACAAAATTGCGATGCCAAAAGATGCATGGATTGAAGGCGAAGTGGGTATTGGCCCTATCCCCAATGGTTTCGGTATTGAAGCAACGCTGAATATTCACCTGCCTGAAATGGACGAAGCCGAAGCGCAGAAACTGGTTGATGCGGCTCATATCGTTTGTCCCTATTCAAATGCCACACGCAACAACATTGATGTCACGCTGAATATCATTCGCTAAACGTTTAAGGGCCTGAATACAGGCCCTTTTTTCTCTCTTCGCCTTTCTGAGTGACGTTTTTGAAACGTCCTGTCCGGGATTATTTTCTGGTCTAATTTGTTGCCGCATGGTTAACTGTGCCACTTCGCATTATGACGTCTAAAAACGTTCAGAATACTCTTCTTATTTATCCGGCCCGCTTAATTCGCGAACTCTGCCGAAATATGGCAGTCAGATTAACGTTTAGTTAAGCGCTTCGCTCCGGGGAAACACCATTTTTCATGAATTACATAAAATCATTAACACAGCAAAAGCTGTCGCTCTTGCTGGCTCTGTATCTCGGTATCTTTTTGAATTTACCAATCTTTTATCGCCGATTTGATGGCTTTCTGACCCGATCAACCGTGACAAATTGGCTGACCGCGTTTACCGAGGTCGTCGCTATCGTGGTGCTGACGTTTTTCCTGATGCGGTTGTTATCGCTAGGCGGAAAATGGTTCTATCGGATACTGGCCACCCTGATTGTCCTGATCTCTGTTGCTGCTGGCTATTATATGGCCTTTTTCAATGTGGTCATTGGCTACGGAATCGTCGCCTCAGTCATGACGACAGATACCGATTTGTCAAAAGAGGTGGTGGGTTATCACTTTATCCTGTGGATGGTGCTGGTCAGCGCGCTGCCACTGTTCATGATTTGGCGCAACAACCTTAGTATGACGCTCAATGAGCAGTTACGTACGCCAGGACAGCGCCTGAAACCCACTTTGATTATGCTGGCCTGCGTTGCGCTCGTGTGGTTACCCATCCGTTACTTCGACAAGTTGCAAAAGGCGAATGAGGAAGTGACCAACGTCGATCTGCCAAGCTATGGCGGAATTGTCGCGCACTCATATCTCCCCTCTAACTGGCTGGCCGCGCTGGGTTTGTTTACCTGGACCAAGATTGACGAGACGCTGGAAAATCAGGAACTCCTGGATCCTGCCCAGAAATATACCTATGTTGCTCCTCCGGGGTTAGATGATACCTATGTGGTGTTTGTTATTGGCGAAACCACTCGCTGGGATCATATGGGCTTGCTGGGCTATGAGCGAAACACCACCCCTAAACTCTCTAAAGAGAAAAATCTGGTCGCATTTCGTGGCGAATCTTGTGATACCGCGACCAAGTTGTCTTTGCGTTGTATGTTTGTGCGCGAAGGCGGCACTATGGACAATCCCGGGCGAACATTGAAAGAGCAAAATGTGTTCGCAGTGATGAAAGAACTGGGCTTCACTTCTGAGCTGTTTGCGATGCAAAGTGAGGTTTGGTTCTACGATAACATCAACGCCAATAATTTCTCTTTCCGCGAGCAGATTGGTTCTGAGCCACGTAACCAGGGTAAATCAGTAGATGATATGCTGCTGGTGCCTGAGTTACAGGCCTCACTGCAGCGCTACCCGAAGGGTAAGCATCTGGTTGTCCTGCACACCAAGGGCTCACATTATCTCTACTCACAGCGCTATCCGCGCAGTTTTGCACGCTATCAGCCAGAATGCATGGGCGTGGATGAAACCTGTAGCAAAGCGCAACTGATCAACGCTTACGATAATTCCGTCCTTTATGTGGACAGCATGCTGGACAGCGTTCTGGATCAGCTGCGTGATAAAAAAGCGATCGTGTTTTATGCATCCGACCATGGCGAATCGATCAGCGACAATATGCATCTGCATGGTACGCCGCGTGAAATGGCACCGCCGGAGCAGTTCCGTGTTCCTATGATGGTCTGGGCGTCAGATAAATATCTGGCTGACCCGACAAACCGTGAAAACTTCGAACGCCTGCAGGCGCAACAGCGCGTCGGCAAAACCCATCGTCATGTCGAGCTGTTTGATACCATTATGGGCTGCCTGGGTTACACCTCGCCAAATGGCGGGATTAAGCAGGCTAATAACTGGTGTCAGGCACCTGCCGGGACAGCGTCAAAAGCGCTATAGCGGTAAGGCAATTTTTCGCGGCAAGGCATAAAACTCGCTGGCCGCCTGCTTTCCAGGCGATTGGGCGGGAAAGCGCAAAAAGCGGTTGACGCTTCCTGGGGGGAGCAGTAACATGCGCCCCCATCGGCGAGTAGCGCAGCTTGGTAGCGCAACTGGTTTGGGACCAGTGGGTCGGAGGTTCGAATCCTCTCTCGCCGACCATATTTAAGAAACCTGTCTGCAAAGACAGGTTTTTTTTCGCCTGAATAAAAGAGGATGAGAACCTCCGAAGGAGGGTTGCGCCGAGCGCAGCGAGACAACGTTGCGAACGCAACGGCCCGAAGGGCGCGTCCCGCAGGGGCGCGTAATCCTCTCTCGCCGACCATATTTAAGAAACCTGTCTGCAAAGACAGGTTTTTTTTCGCCTGAATAAAAGAGGATGAGCACCGCCGAAGGCGGTTCGCGCCGGGCGTCAGCGAGACAACGTTGCGAACGCAACGGTCCAAGGAGAGCCGGGCCTGTCGCAATCGATTCAGGCACACAATTTGACCGGCGCAATTCGTATAAAAGGAGGCCGTTTCTCACAGGCATAAATAACACCTCTGCCAGACGCTATTGCCCCGCCTCGGTTATTAGAATATCTCATGTCAAACTTTTTTCGGGACCGCCATAATTCCTCCTTGAAATCAATTTCTGCTCCAGACAGCCTGTTTTATTGTCTCATCGCTATGCAGGCCTTCTCATCAGAGGGTTACAGAGGGATAAAAGATAAGTTTTGGTTATGCCACAAAATGGCAAATTGGTCATTTTCAACCCAAAGTTAACAGCATTTTTCGCTGTGTGAACGTCATAACGCACAGTAAATCGTTCAGATATCCAACATTTGGCGCTAAATGATGTCTGTTTTTTTTTAGCGCAAATCACTGCTCATTTATGACCTGTGTAGCAGAATACATGGCATATAAACCCATGCCGCTGTGCATTATATGGCATTGCGTCTGTATGGGTTTTTTTTATCGTTGCTTGCTATTCCTCACACTCTGTGTAAATAAGTAACCGTTGTATTGACGTTCTTTGCAACTGTTGACAAATTGATGCGTCAATAACAGTGCAGATACAGATTTTTCTGATGGGTGCTTATCAATCAGGATTATCCAAACAAACTATCTCACTCTTATCACACCCGCAGGGTGGACCGCCTGAACCGCATAAAAAAACCAGAGGTCGGGCAATGCACACAACAACACATCACAATGGAGCAAAAGCATGATCAACTCCCTGGCCAAATCCAGGATGCTGAAGGTCGGTCTGAGCCTCGTCGCCATGACCGTAGCCGCAGGTGTTCAGGCAAAAACCCTGGTTTATTGTTCGGAAGGTTCTCCGGAAGGGTTTAACCCGCAGCTCTTTACCTCGGGTACAACCTATGATGCCAGTTCTGTACCTATCTATAATCGCCTGGTTGAGTTCAAAACCGGTACGACCGAACTGGTGCCGGGCCTGGCCGAAAAGTGGGACGTCAGTGCTGATGGTAAAACCTATACCTTCCATTTACGCAACGGCGTGAAATGGCAGACGACGAAAGATTTCAAACCTACGCGTGAGTTAAACGCTGATGACGTGGTGTTCTCTTTTGAGCGTCAGTTAGATAAAAACAACAAGTACCACAACGTCTCTGGCGGCAGCTATGAGTACTTTGAAGGTATGGATATGCCAAAGCTGATCAGCAAAATCGAAAAAGTGGACGATCATACCGTACGCTTCGTGCTGACGCGTCCTGAAGCGCCTTTCCTGGCTGACCTGGGGATGGATTTTGCTTCCATCATGTCTAAAGAATATGCCGACAACATGCTGAAAGCCGGTACGCCAGAGAAAGTTGACCTGAACCCGGTTGGCACGGGCCCATTTGTGCTCCAGCAGTACCAGAAAGACTCGCGTATTCTGTATAAAGCTAACCCGGATTACTGGGGAACCAAGCCAAAAATCGATCGGCTGGTTTTCTCAATCACTCCAGATGCCTCAGTGCGCTACGCCAAGTTGCAGAAAGGCGAATGTCAGATCATGCCTTATCCGAACCCGGCTGATATCGCCAGCATGAAAAAAGATAGCAAAATTAATCTGATGGAACAGCCTGGTCTGAACGTCGGTTATCTGTCGTTTAATACTGAGAAGAAGCCGCTGGATAACGTGAAAGTGCGTCAGGCACTGACCATGGCGGTTAACAAACAAGCCATCATTGATGCGGTATATCAGGGCGCGGGCCAGCCAGCGAAAAACCTGATCCCACCGACAATGTGGGGCTACAACAACGACGTTAAAGATTACGCCTACGATCCGGAGAAAGCTAAAGCCCTGCTGAAAGAAGCTGGTATGGCTGACGGTTTCTCAATCGACCTGTGGGCGATGCCGGTTCAGCGTCCATATAACCCGAACGCACGCCGCATGGCTGAGATGATTCAGTCTGACTGGGCCAAAATCGGCGTTAAAGCCAAAATCGTGACCTATGAGTGGGGCGAGTACCTGAAACGCGCCAAAGCGGGCGAACACCAAACTGTGATGATGGGCTGGACCGGTGATAATGGGGATCCAGATAACTTCTTCGCGACGTTGTTCAGCTGTGCGGCGGCCAAAGACGGTTCTAACTACTCCCGCTGGTGTTACAAGCCGTTTGAAGATCTGATCCAGCCAGCCCGTGCAGAATCCGATCACAACAAGCGTATTGAATATTACAAGCAAGCTCAGGTAGTGATGCACGATCAGGCGCCTGCACTGATCATTGCGCACTCAACCGTTTATGAGCCTGTGAGTAAGAAAGTCACCGGCTATGTGGTTGATCCATTAGGTAAACATCACTTCGAAACCGTCGATATTCAGGAATAACCTTTCGGATTATTGCAGTAAGGGCCGGTTTTTCCGGCCCTCAGGCGATCGCCACCGATCGCCTGTTGCCTGCTCTTTTTTTCCGGCTAATTACTTTTATTAAAGAAGCGCTTCTTGCGTCGCGTCCGGCTGTCGCCGGGTGCGGTTAATGAGCAATGTTATCTCTGGCCAGGGCCAGGGGAAAACGACTGAGAATTACGCCTATGCTGCAGTTCATACTCCGGCGTCTGGGGCTTGTCATCCCAACGTTCATCGGTATTACATTATTGACCTTCGCGTTTGTGCACATGATTCCGGGCGATCCGGTGCTTATCATGGCAGGCGAGCGCGGTATTTCCCCTGAGCGCCATGCTGAATTGATGGCGATGATGGGGCTCGATCAACCCCTGTGGAAGCAGTATCTGCACTATATCTATGGCGTTCTGCATGGGGATTTAGGCATTTCACTGAAAAGCCGCATTCCTGTGTGGACCGAATTCGTTCCGCGCTTTAAAGCCACACTTGAGCTGGGCATCTGCGCCATGATGTTTGCCGTATGCGTAGGGATCCCGGTCGGCGTCATGGCTGCGGTGAAACGTGGCTCGGTGTTTGATCATACCGCGGTGGGCATTTCACTGACCGGATACTCAATGCCGATTTTCTGGTGGGGCATCATGCTGATTATGCTGGTATCTGTTCAGCTTAATCTCACGCCCGTTTCCGGACGTGTTGCAGATACCGTGTTCCTGGATGACAGCCATCCGCTCACCGGTTTCATGCTGATCGATACGTTAATCTGGGGTGAGCCTGGCGA
Organism: Pantoea ananatis LMG 2665; assembly: GCF_000710035.2. GTDB lineage: Bacteria > Pseudomonadota > Gammaproteobacteria > Enterobacterales > Enterobacteriaceae > Pantoea > Pantoea ananatis. The sequence continues at coordinate 135,032 of NZ_JMJJ01000009.1, forward strand.
CTTCAAAGATGCGGTCATGCACATGATTCTGCCCGCTATCGTGCTGGGTACGATTCCGCTGGCGGTCATCGTACGTATGACGCGTTCTTCCATGCTGGAAGTGCTGGGGGAAGACTATATCCGTACGGCGCGTGCGAAAGGCCTGACGCGTATGCGCGTCATTGTCATTCACGCGCTGCGTAATGCGATGTTGCCGGTTGTCACCGTTATCGGCCTGCAGGTCGGTACGCTGCTGGCAGGCGCAATCCTGACTGAAACCATTTTTTCCTGGCCGGGCCTTGGCCGTTGGTTAATCGAAGCGCTGCAACGCCGTGACTATCCCGTTGTGCAGGGCGGTGTGTTACTGACGGCTATTCTGATCATCCTGGTCAACCTGCTGGTTGATCTGCTGTATGGCGTGGTGAATCCGCGCATACGCCACAAGAAATAAGGGGGCATCATGTCTGTTGTTGATCCCGCAAGCGTAAATGTTGCACCCAAGCCGATGACCCCGATTCAGGAATTCTGGCACTATTTTAAACGTAATAAAGGCGCAGTAACGGGCCTGGTTTATATCGTGTTAATGCTATTGATCGCCATCTTTGCTGACGTCCTGGCGCCGCACGGGCCGGCGGAGCAGTTCCGTGACGCTCTGCTGCATCCGCCTGTCTGGCAGGAAGGCGGAAGCTGGAGCTATATCCTTGGCACTGACGACGTGGGTCGCGATATTTTGTCGCGTCTGATGTATGGCGCCCGCCTGTCATTGCTGGTTGGCTGTATGGTGGTCGTACTGTCGCTGATTTTTGGTGTCATTTTTGGTTTGCTGGCCGGGTATATCGGCGGGGCGGTCGATGCCACCATTATGCGCCTGGTCGATATTATGCTGGCTTTGCCCAGCCTGCTGTTGGCGCTGGTGCTGGTCGCCATTTTTGGCCCGTCGATTGTTAATGCGTCCATTGCGCTAACGTTTGTCGCGCTTCCCCACTATATCCGTCTGACGCGCGCAGCGGTGCTGGTTGAAGTGAACCGGGACTATGTGACGGCTTCCGGTGTAGCGGGGGCAGGCATGTTGCGTCAGATGTTCGTCAACATTTTACCTAACTGTCTGGCACCGTTGATCGTTCAGGCTTCATTAGGCTTTTCCAACGCCATTCTCGATATGGCGGCGTTGGGCTTTCTCGGAATGGGTGCGCAGCCGCCAACGCCGGAGTGGGGCACCATGCTCTCCGACGTCTTACAGTATGCGCAAAGTGCCTGGTGGGTGGTGACGTTCCCTGGATTAGTCATTCTGCTTACCGTGCTGGCATTTAACCTGATGGGCGATGGTTTGCGTGATGCCCTCGACCCGAAACTCAAGCAGTAAAGAGGCACCGAGATGGCATTATTAAATGTAGATAAATTATCGGTGCATTTCGGCGACGATAAGGCACCGTTCCGCGCAGTTGATCGCATTAGCTACCAGGTTGAGCAAGGCCAGGTGGTGGGCATTGTTGGCGAATCCGGCTCGGGTAAATCCGTGAGTTCTCTGGCCATCATGGGATTGATCGATTTTCCCGGAAAAGTCATGGCGGAAAAACTCGAGTTCAATCAACGCGATCTGAAGCGGATTTCTGAAAAAGAACGTCGTCAGTTAGTGGGCGCCGAAGTTGCAATGATTTTTCAGGACCCGATGACCAGCCTGAATCCCTGCTATACCGTGGGCTACCAGATCATGGAAGCCATCAAGGTGCATCAGGGCGGTAATAAAAGCACCCGCCGCCAGCGGGCAATTGACCTCCTGAATCAGGTGGGGATTCCCGACCCCGCTTCGCGTCTGGATGTTTATCCTCATCAGCTTTCGGGCGGGATGAGCCAGCGCGTGATGATCGCCATGGCTATCGCCTGTCGTCCAAAGCTGCTGATTGCTGACGAACCCACAACCGCGCTGGACGTCACAATTCAGGCACAGATCATTGAGTTGTTGCTGGATCTGCAAAGGCAGGAAAACATGGCGCTGATCCTGATTACTCACGATCTGGCGCTGGTAGCGGAAGCCGCACACCACATTATTGTGATGTACGCCGGGCAGGTTGTGGAAAGTGGCAAAGCGACGGATATCTTTAAAGCGCCGCGTCATCCTTACACCCAGGCACTGCTCAGGGCGTTACCGGAATTCGCGGCGGACAAAGCACGGCTGGCCTCATTACCCGGTGTCGTGCCTGGAAAATACGATCGTCCGTCAGGCTGCCTGCTTAATCCGCGCTGCCCTTATGCCAATGACCGCTGCCGTAAAGAAGAACCTGAACTGCGGACGATTCCGGGACGTCAGTCCAAATGTCACTATCCGCTGGACGATGCCGGGAGACCAACTTATGAGTCCTGATAATACAAAGCACGAGTATCTGCTGCAGGCTATCGACCTGAAAAAACACTATCCGGTGAAGAAAGGATTGTTTGGTCAGGAACGCCTGGTTAAAGCGCTGGATGGCGTCTCTTTTAATCTGGAGCGCGGTAAAACGCTGGCGGTTGTCGGAGAGTCTGGCTGCGGTAAATCCACACTGGGCCGTTTACTCACCATGATTGAAACGCCAACAGAAGGTCAGCTTTACTGGCACGGTCAGGATTTGTTAAAACACGATCCCCACGCCCAGAAGCTGCGTCGGCAGAAGATTCAGATCGTCTTTCAGAATCCGTATGGTTCTCTGAATCCACGCAAAAAAGTCAGCCAGATCCTGGAAGAGCCGCTGGTTATCAATACTTCACTCAGTAAAGCGGAACGTCGCGAGAAAACGCTGGAGATGATGGCAAAGGTAGGATTGAAAACCGAGCATTACGATCGTTATCCCCATATGTTTTCGGGTGGCCAACGTCAGCGTATTGCCATTGCCCGTGGCCTGATGCTTGAGCCAGACGTGCTGATTGCTGACGAGCCGGTTTCAGCACTGGACGTGTCCGTACGGGCACAGGTGCTTAATCTGATGATGGATCTGCAGCAAGAGATGGGGCTGTCCTATGTGTTCATTTCTCACGATTTATCCGTGGTCGAGCATATCGCAGATGACGTGATGGTGATGTACCTGGGGCGCTGCGTGGAAAAGGGCAGCAAAGAGGCGATTTTTGCCAATCCACGTCATCCTTACACCCAGGCCCTACTTTCTGCCACGCCGCGGCTCAATCCTGATGAGCGTCGTGAACGTATTAAGCTGACCGGGGAACTCCCCAGCCCGCTGAATCCACCGCCCGGCTGCGCATTCAATGCCCGCTGCCGGCGTCGTTTTGGCACCTGTGTCCAGCTGCAGCCCCAACTCAAGCAGTATGGCGACCAACAGATAGCCTGCTTCGCGGTTGACCAGGATGAAAGCCAGCTAACGGCATCAGTCGAGTCTGCCAGCCAGCCTTAATCAGTGACAGGCGGAATCCTCGTGGGGTTAACCACAGGGATTCCGCCATCACCGCCGTACGTTCATTTCGTTATTCTGTCTGTTTAACGACACAACGTTTTCATTCGCCTTCGCCTGTGAAAGTCCAGCAACGTGCGATGTGCGTTCCAGATTCCGTGCCACATCCTGCCGGCGAAACGTGCTGCCTGGGCGCTGCTGCTGCGCCTCCGAAGCCTGTTCATCAGCGTAACCTTTTCGTACCGGCACAATCATTAGCGGGTGGTCATGAGGGAAAACGAGAGGTCTTCACCCTAATTGATACATTAGCGACATGAACAGGGGCGTTTTCAGTGCCAGCGTTCTACTGTAGCAGGATGAAGTCGCTTTATTTTTTTACCCCGTGGATGGATTAAACAAACCGACCCCTGAGATAAATGTCCTAAAAGATAATGATTTCAACAGCGATCGGTTTTTTAATTAGCGATAATTAGCAGGGTAATACTTTACCAGCCGTAATTTGAAAACACGGAATCTGTCCAGGGAAAAGGCACACCAGCCGGTAAAATGCCGAACCGAACGAAATTTTTTTTGCCTAAAAATACAAAGGGTTGGAACAGCGGCTATCCTGATGTAAGCGATCGCTAAGATGTTAATCACCTGTGAAAATATTTAACTTAAGATGGTCTCAACAATTTTTACGGATATATGTGAAATAGTACTCATTTTTTGCTAAAGAGTAGTGATTAGTATTAAGCTTTCTTATTGAATTCGTCGGTTTTGTAATCAGAATTATCTCACTGTGTTTAAATTATTATGATATATTCCTGGAAAAATCCCCCCTTAGTTGTAGGCCAGGGTCTATGAAAAATTACGACGACTTGCAGCGTTTTAAGGAAAAGACAAAAACGCTCGACATCGCCTTTCAGGATATGTCAGGCCAATCGCAGGAAGCGGCGGATAAAAGCAAATGGTCTCTCATTCGTCAACTGGCGAGCGAAGACCAGCACATGCCTTTTAGTGGGGGACAACGTATTGATCTGCCTCAGCCCCAGCCGATTCAGGGTGACGAATTCAGCATGCCTGAGGTGACGGAGCGTTCTCAGCCTGTCACGCCGCCTGCTGCTGTGTCTTCGCATTCTATTATGGATAGCCTGACCAATAGCGAACCCGATGTTGACGTTGTGGCGCCCGTTGCCCCTTCTTCTGCCTCACCTCTCTTCCCGGCTCCCTCCGCGCAGTCTGTTGCACAGGATGCGGTGAGGGTTTCGCCCGTAACTGAGAAAGAAACGCGGATACCACAGGTAACGGCGCAGCCGAATACTGACGTTCCTGCCACAGATCATAGCCGTTTTAGCGGGCTCTTCCGCGCGCGCAGCAGTGGGTCAGAAAATTTACCAAAAGAAACGTTATTAAAACCGCTACTGGAGAAGATTGCCTTATGCCGTTAGTTTGTGTGTGCTCGCCCAAAGGTGGGGTGGGGAAAACGACGTTGGCAGCGAATCTGGCCTGGAGTCTGGCCCGTTCAGGTAGCAAAGTGTTAGCAATCGATTTTGATGTTCAGAACGCCCTGCGCCTTCATTTTGGCGTGCCGCTGCACGATGGACGCGGCTTTGTTGCGCGCTCGGAGGAACAGGCGGACTGGAGCCAGTCTATTCTGACTACCGGCGGAAATATTTTTGTCCTGCCCTACGGCAACGTGACCGAATCCCAGCGCGAACGGTTTGAAGAAAACCTGACCAAAGATCCTCACTTCATTAAGCGCGGCCTCGACACGTTACTGAACTATCCCGGTCTGGTCATGGTCGCGGATTTTCCGCCGGGCCCCAGCCCTGCGCTTAAAGCGATAAAGACCTTAGCCGATATGCATCTGGTCGTGATGTTGGCCGATACCGCCTCAGTATCGTTATTACCGCATATTGAAGAAAATCGCCTGATTGGTCAGCCGCTGAACAGTAAACACGGACATTATTTTGTTCTGAATCAGTGCGACAATCGCCGGAATATTAATCGTGACGTGACGGCTTTTATTCAGCAACGTCTCGGCGATAATCTTTTGGGCCAGATTCATCGCGATGAAAGTGTGGGTGAAGCGAATGCCTCACAGCAATCTGTTTATGATTTCAGCCCGTCATCCGCCGCTGCCTTTGATATTGAACTGATCGCTAAACGCGTCGCCAGTATTCTGAATGTCAATGTAGGGAATGGCGAAGTTCAGGCACAGATTCACACCAGCAACTATTAAATGTAATGACCTGGCCAGGCCAGGTTTAAAAAAACAGCTCTTTCAGGGTGGAACATGGGTAAAATCGGGTTTTACCTGCTGCTGCTGGTGCTTGCACCTGTTGCTGCGGTGATCATTATCACGCCAATGGATAGCCAAAAGCAGTATATTTTTGGCTTGATAAGCATCGGTATGGTGTTTTTATTGGGGGTCAGTAAAAGCCGTAAAATAACGGTCGTAATGGTTATTCTTTCCGCCCTGATGTCGTCCCGATATATATGGTGGCGAACAACGGAAACCCTGTATTTTAATTCTGAAATCGAAGCGATACTTGGCATCGGCTTATATATTGCTGAGCTGTACGTCTGGCTGATTTTAATCCTGGGTTTCCTGCAAACCACATGGCCATTAAAACGTACTATTGAACCCTTGCCAGAAGACACCCACTTATGGCCAACGGTCGATGTCTATATCCCGACATATAATGAAAGCCTCGACGTGGTGCGCGACACGGTTCTGGCTGCCCAGTGCATCGACTATCCACGCGATAAAATTAAGGTTTACCTGCTTGATGATGGTAAACGCAGAGAATTTGCCGTTTTCGCTGCCGATGTGGGAGTGGGCTATATCACTCGTGATGATAACAGCCATGCTAAAGCGGGTAATCTTAATCACGCGATGAAGATTACCAAAGGGGAGCTGATTTGCGTCTTTGACTGTGACCACGTCGCCACCCGGACTTTCCTGCAGGCAACGGTGGGGCCGTTTTTGAAAGATCCTAAGCTGGCACTGTTGCAGACGCCACACTACTTTTACTCGCCGGATCCGTTTGAGCGTAACCTGAGTGCCGCTCGCAGTATTCCTAATGAGGGATCGCTGTTCTATGGCCCGGTTCAGCAGGGTAACGACAACTGGAACGCGACCTTCTTCTGTGGTTCCTGTGCTGTAATTCGTCGTTCAGCTCTGGAAGAGATCGGCGGCTTCGCAGTAGAAACGGTTACCGAAGATGCGCACACCGCGCTGAAAATGCAGCGTCTGGGTTGGGGATCCGCGTTTCTGGCGATTCCGCTGGCTGCTGGCCTGGCGACCGAGCGCCTCGGGCTGCACGTTATTCAACGTACACGCTGGGCCCGTGGTATGACGCAGATTTTTCGCGTGGATAACCCGCTGTTCGGCCGTGGCTTAAAATGGCAACAGCGGCTGTGCTACCTGAATGCCATGTTGCATTTCCAGTTTGGTCTGCCGCGAGTGGTCTTCCTGACCGCGCCGCTTGCCTATCTGCTGTTTAATCTGAATATCATCCATTCGTCGGCGTCGCTGATTTTCGCCTACGTTTTGCCGCATCTTGTCCTCTCCTTGTATGTTAACTCACGCATGAATGGCCGTTTCCGTTACACCTTCTGGGGTGAAATCTATGAAACGGTCATGTGCTTTCATCTGGTCATCCCGACTATCCTCACGTTGCTTTCACCCAAACACGGAAAATTTAACGTGACGGATAAGGGCGGCGTACTGGATCAGGGATTCTTTGATTTCCATATCGTTCGTCCTCACGTCATCGTTGCATTTCTGCTCAGCATCGGCATTGTGGCGGGCATCGTGCGCGCCACCATGCATGACTATTTTGGCGTGGATCCCTACGTGATTGCGCTCAACGTCGGGTGGGCAGTCTTTAGCTTAATCATTTTGATGGCAGCCATTGCCGTGGCACGCGAAACCAAGCAGGTACGAAAAACGATTCGTATCGAGGTACAGATTCCGGCCATTATCCACTATGCCAGCGGCATCTCATCCCGCACGATGACCAGCGATCTGTCGATGGGCGGCGCGAATCTGGATGCGCCAGATAATCGTCATGAGCACGATACGATTGAAGAGATCGATCTGATACTGAAATCAGGCACCATTACTATTCCGGCGACCAAAATATCGGGCGATGAAGAAAGCATTCGTCTGAGCTTTGGTGCCATGCCGTTGGCACGTCGCCGCGAACTGGTGCGCGTGGTACTGGCGCGTGCCGATGCGTGGATCCAGCCTGAATATAAGCAGGACAATCCGTTAACCTCTCTGGGCACCATCATTCGAACGGTTTTTGAACTGTTCTGGCTGACCTGGCGAGATCGTCGTGAGAAGCGTAAGAGCGGCCCAGACGTTGCGGCGAAAGAGGACAGCGCAGTATGAGGATCTTGATACAGTCGATGCTGGCCGGTTCTCTCTCGGCGGTGCTGTGGGTCATTCCGGCCTCGGCTGAAACGCCCCTTGCAGACAACAGTGTGATGCCAAACAGCAGTGCGGCACCAAATAACAGCGCGGCTCCGACCGACAGTGCGGTACCGCATAACAGTGCGGCTCCGACCGACAGTGCAGTACCGAATAACAGTGCGGCTCCGAGCGACAGTGCGGTACCAAATAACAGTGCGGCGTCGGTACCGAATAACAGTGTGGCGCCAAATAACAGCGCGGCCCCGGGCAGCGACCCTGCACTTAGCAGCCAGATCACGCCTGCGGACAGCAGTGCGGCGGATAACCGCTCGGCATCGAGTGTTGCGACTGGCGCGCCTGAGAACAGTACGGTATCTGCCAGCCCGACGGCGCCCGTTAAGGGTGCCGCCGTTGCCGATTCGGCCACACAGATCGGAGAAAAGGTTCCCGCAACGGCGGATGCACAGCCTGCCGGCAGCGCTTCGCCCGTCACTCAGGACAGCAGCGCGTTATCCAGCGTGCCACCGCCAGCCGGCCTCGGTAATGCGGAAACGGGTCTGGAGGCCGCCGCAGGCGAAACGCCCTACAGACCAGGCCAGGCCGCTTCCTCCGTCGACACAACCTCAATGGTCAGCAGCATGCTCAACCAGCCGGTGAGCAGCACGCTAAACGTGGCACAGATGGGACAACGTCAGGGCATTACGCTGACTGGCGGACAACTGCAGTCAGGCATCATTTTTACCCTACCGGGCGACGAGGTGGTGACCAACGCGCGTCTCAACCTGTCCCTGCGCGTTTCCCAGGCGCTCGCCGCGCGCAATACCTCATTGCAGCTGATGTTAAACGGACAGCCGCTTGGCACGCTGCCGCTGGGGTCGGGTGACAGCGATGAAAGCGATTATCAGCTGGACATTCCGGCAGCGATGATTGTGTCCAGTAACAATTTGAGTTTCAAAATTAACGACGCGGACAAGCTGCTGTGTGAAAAAGACAGCGCAGAGCAGTACCAGGTCACTATTCTGCCTAAAACGATGCTGAGCCTTGAAGGCCAGCAGTTAAATATTGGCACCAGCCTGCGTAATTTCCCGCGTCCATTTATCGATCCTCAGCGTATGACTGCGGCTGACGTGACGTTTAGCTTTGCCGACAATGTCACGCCGGATACGGTGACTGCGGCGGTGCTGGTGGCCTCCTGGTTGGGTATTCAGAGTGATTATCGTGGCATCCATTTTCCTGTCGTGCGCGGTAATCTGCCGGAAAAAAACGGCATCCTGTTTGGTCATCCTGGTGACAGGATCGGTACGCTAACCTTCCCAGCCAGTCGTGGTCCATCCCTGCAGATGGTCGATAATCCGGGTAATCCGGTTTATAAGCTCCTGCTGGTCAGTGGCGAAGATGAAAGTCAGCTGCGCCAGGCCGCTTATCGTCTGACCACCCAGCCACTGGCGACCGATAGCAACAGCATGCAGGTCAAACCGCAGTCCATTGTCCTGCGCAGTCCTTACGATGCGCCGCACTGGATCAATACGACGCATCCCGTGCGACTGAGTGAACTGCTGCGTAAAGATCAAAGCCTGACGGCGACCGGCATCTGGCACGATGCTATGCGGGTGAATTTCCGCGCTGCACCCGACCTGTTCCTCTGGGATGGCGATACGGTCCCACTCTATTTGCACTACCGTTTCCCGTCGGAAAACTGGATTGACGAGAAAAACTCGCTGCTTAACGTCACGTTGAACGGCACGTTTTTGCGCAATCTGACGGTGAATAAAGTGGGCTTACTTGAAAGCGCCTGGCATCGCTTAGGGGGAGATGCGCGTCAGGAACATTACCAGATTAACCTTGATCCCTATTTGATTTATGGCGACAACCAGTTGGCGCTTTATTTTAACATCAAGCCTAAAGCCGATGCGCCCTGCGGCGTTTTGCTGAACAACAATATCAAAAGTCGAATCGAAGACGATTCCTGGATTGATCTCAGCCACACGCGGCATTTCAGTATGCTGCCCAATCTCTCCTATTTTGTGGGTGCCTCTTTCCCGTTTTCCCGGCTGGCTGACTTTTCGCAAACCACGCTGCTGTTGCCTGAAAATCCAAGCGATGCGGAGATCTCAACACTGTTAAACCTGTCTGCCAGGGCAGGAAATGCTACCGGCGTGGCGCTGGCACAAAATCAGGTTCTGTTTGGTCTGCCAGTCGGCGGCAATAACCTGGCTCGCGTTCAGCAAAGTGACATACTGGCAGTGAGCACGACAGGCAACAGTGCGTTTAACCAGGCGATGCTGGCGAACTCCCCGTACGAGGCCAACGGCAGTGCGTTAGGGGTTAAAGAGCCGTCTGCGCTCGAAAAATTACGTAGCTGGCTGGTGGGCGACTGGTATCGCCAGCCGCTGGATGCCGATCGCTACTTCTCTTCGAATGAGTCCTGGCGTGGGTTTCTGAGCTACCGCTCAATGTGGAATCCGGATCGTCTGGTGGTCATGGCAGTGGCGACCAGCGACGATCAACTGCTGCGCCTGCACGGTGATTTAGGCTCGGCCCGCATCAACGCGGCGGTACGCGGTGATACGGCGATTATCACCGATGAGAACGGTATCCGGAGTTTCCGGGTGGGGCCACAGTTCCCTAGCGGCGAGATGCCGTGGTACATGATGGTGGTGTGGTACGCGAATCAGCATTCGGTATTAATGGCGCTGGCTGCACTGCTGTTCTCCGCCATCGTGGGGAGTGCCGCGTGGGTGATGCTGAAACGACATGCGTCGCGGCGTCTACAGTCAAAACACAATCGCGATGCCGGTAAGAAGTAAGGGTCATCATAATGAATAAAAACCAAATCAGCGCCGGTATCTGTCGTGCGTTGTTACTGGGCGGGGCGCTCTCGCTGTCTTTGCCATTGCAGGCGGCGGAGAGCAGCAACCCGGCCTTGCAGGCGCTCTTTGATCAGGCGGCCTACTGGCATCAAAAGGCTCATGACGACCTGGCGAAAGCGTCACTGCAAAAAGTGCTCATGGTTGAGCCGAACAATACTCAGGCGCTTTATCTGCTGGCGCTCTATTCGCAACAAAGCGGTGACAACGCAGGAGCGATGCAGTATCGCACGCGTCTCAGTCAGGTTTCACCTGACAATCCGCACCTTGCTGAACTGGATAATGCCCGTCAGTTGCAGACGATTCCCCAGGCGCAACTCTCGCTGGCCCGTCAGCAGGCCAGAAGCGGAAATATTGCGGCGGCCTTGCAGACCTGGCGCAATACCTTTAGCGGCAACGAACCGCCCGCCAGCGTGGCTGCCGAATATTATCTGACCATGGCCGGCGATCGCACGCTGCTGCCACAGGCGATTGAAGCGTTGCGCGAGTTTTCAGCCCAGCATCCTCAGGATACGGGGGCCAAACTGGCGTTGGGCAAGGCGCTGACTTATCAGGACTCGACCCGACGTGAAGGCATTGACTTGCTGAGTACGCTGGCAAGTGGCAATCAGGATGCCGATCGTTCTCTTCGTCAGGCGCTGTTGTGGCTGGGTCCACAGGCATCGGATGCCTCGCTTTACCAGACCTGGCAGCAGCGACATCCCCAGGATAATGCGGTAATGGACTATTACCGCAAGAACGTGGGCGGAGCCGAAAAAGGCGCGGGATTTAGCGCGCTTAACAGCGGCGACGTGAACACGGCAGAAAGCAATTTCGGCAAAGTGTTACAGGCTAACCCGCAGGATGCGGATGCGCTGGCCGGGATGGGATACGTCGCGCAGCGAGAAGGCCGTTATCAGGACGCAGCGGATTATCTGCAGCGCGCGGCGCAACTGGGTGGCGATCAAAGCGCCGATCGCCAGAAGCAGGCTGCTGATGCGCGTTTTTATGCGCAGTTAGCCAGCGCCCAGCAGGCCTTTAAAAATGGCGACAGCGCGCAGGCACTGGCGCTGAGCGAACCGCTGACGCATGCCGAAGGTGAGAAGGGCGTTGCGGCCGGCTTATTCCGTGCCGATATTTTGCGCCGCAGTAATCAGCCCGATCAGGCAGAGCAGGCTTACCGCGCGATTCTGAAAACCGATCCCGATAACCGGAGCGCACGCGAAGGATTGTTCTACGTGCTGCGTCAGCAGAACCGCAGCGCTGAAGCCAATACGTTACTGGCCTCATTGCCGGAAAGCGTCAGGCAAAGTGTGGCGCCGCGAGGCAGCAGCGTTGATCCGATTCGCCAGCAGGCGAAACGTCAGGTCGCGGCAGGCAATATCAATGCCGCGATTGCCACCCTGCAGCAAGGTATCCAGCGTTATCCGCAGGATGGCTGGTTACGCCTCGACCTCGCCCGCCTTTATCGCCAGCAAGGGAATACCCTGCTGGCGGCAGGCGTCATGCAGCCGGTGATGCGGAGTGGTGCCAGCACCACGGAACGCTATGCGGGCGCTATCAACGCCAGTGAAAGTGGAGCCTGGCAGCAGGCAAGTTCCCTGTTGGCGGGTATCCCTGCCCGCGAGCAAAACCGTGATATGCGGGAACTGGCGCAGCGTGTGAATTTCAATTTGCAAATGGCCACGGCCGACCAGTATCTGGCGCAAGGATCGAATGCCGCAGCGGCAAACACGCTGAAAGCGCTGGCGGTGAATCCGCCTGATAATCCTGTTGATGCCGGGAACCTGGCACAAAAGCTGGCCAAGGCCGGCGATATCAACAGTGCGGTGGCGGTGGTTCGCGGAAATATGCAGCGCGGTGTTCAGGGGAATGCCGGAGATTATGCCGCTCAGATAGCCGTACTGAATCAGGCCGGGCTGGACAATGAGGCACAACGTTTTCTTAGCCTGCCCGAACTGCAGACACGCAGTACACCAAAGCAGCTGGCAGAGATACGTGAAGGTTACCTGATTAACGACGTTGATCGGCTGCGACAGCAGAAGCAGTATGCAGCTGCCTACGATAAGCTGATTGGTGCACTGCAGCGCGATCCGCAGAACCGTGATTTGATGTTCGCCATGGCCCGTCTGTATCAGGACGGCAAAATGAATAAAGACGCGGGCGTCGTCTACGACTATTTGATGACCCAGGATACGCCATCCCAGGATGCGCGCGTTGGCGCAATCAATGTCGCGCTGGCACAAAATAACGTGCAGCGTGCCAATGAACTGGCAAAAGGACTGACGTCGAGCCAGACGCCACAGCGTCAGTTGCTCCTGGCGCAGGTCGCCGAGGCCAATGGCGATCACATGCAGGCCATGCGCTATCTACGCTCGGCGCGCGGTCAGATTATTGGTTTGCAAGGCGCACAGCCGGGTGCCACGCCGACCATTGGCGGACTGGCCCTGGCCGACAATCCCTTTATCAATCGCAGTACCTCGCCCGTGGGGCGCACGCCGTCCAGCTATGGCACCGTGCTGCCGTGGCAGGTTGCGCCGGTATCCGCAGAGGGCGCGCAGGAGGGCACCCTGGCCAGTGCCAACACGGTTTCCTCTCAGCAAGCTCAGACGCTGCACGATGTTGACGCCATGATGGAGAGGTTGCAGGAAAAGACCGGCACCTGGGCGCAGGGCACCGTGCAGGTGCGCGGGCGTGACGGTGAGTCAGGGTTGAGTCAGTTAACGGAAGCCAAAGCACCGCTGACCTTCTCTACCGTGCCGTTTGGCGATGCGCGTTTCAACTTTACCATGACACCCGTTTCACTCACGGCGGGTAGCGGTGCAGGCGATGCCTGGCGTCGCTTTGGCACGAATGCGCTGGAGCAGGGCAAAGTGGTCGCGGCCGGTCTTGCCAAAGTCGACGATGTCCCGACTGCCACAACAGATTCGCAAAGCGCATCCGGTGTGGAGCTGAATCTTGCCCTTCAGGGCGACAGCTATAAAGTCGATCTGGGCAGCACGCCACTGGGCCAGGATCTCAATACGCTGGTGGGAGGGGTGCAATGGTCGCCGAAACTCACGGATTTCCTGACGCTGATTCTGACCGGTGAGCGCCGGGCTATTACCGACAGCCTGCTGTCTTATGTTGGCGCGGAAGACAAATCCAGCGGCAAACGTTGGGGGAACGTCACCAAAAACGGCGGCAATGCGCTTCTGAGTTATGACAACGGCGATGCCGGATTATTTGTCGGGGCAGGCGCTTACAGCTACGTGGGGAATAACGTGGCCAGTAACAATAACCTGCAAGCCAATGCGGGTGTTTATGTCCGTCCTTTCTATGCTGACGATCGTGAACTAAAGGTCGGCATGAGCCTGTCCTGGATGAATTTCTCGAAAAACCTCAGCTACTTTAGCTATGGTCAGGGCGGTTATTTCAGCCCTCAGGACTATGCGTCGATTTCTTTCCCAGTCGACTTCTCACGCACGTTTGACGATCTTAAAGTTAACATTGGCGGCGCAGTGGGTTACCAGAGCTACAGTCAGGATAAAAGTGCTTATTTCCCGGGCGATGCGGGCCGTCAGGCGCAGCTGGAGCAGCTGGCTGCCAATGGCAATGTGAAAAGCGCCTTCTATGACGGCAACAGTAAAAACGGTGTAGGTTATAACCTGCATGCGGGCGCGGATTACAAAATTGATAAAGATGTCACGATTGGCGGACAGCTGGGTTATGACACCTTTGGTGACTATAACGAGAGCACGGCGCAGCTCTATTTCCGTTATTTATTCGGAGAGAAGTAATGAGTGAAGCATTTAGCGGGATGACCCACCCGTATCAGCCTGGCTGGTTTGATCTGGTCAGCGTTATGGTCGAAGGAATGATCGCCAACGCAGGCCAGGAGCAGGCGGAGGCGTTTCTACACAGCATGGGCGAATCGCTGGCGACACGCTATCCTTTACCTGAATCGCGTACGGTGCAGGATTTCGAACGAGAAGTGAACCTGCAGCTGGCCCGGTTCAGTTGGGGATTTGTGCAGTTACAGCCGCAGGAAAACGCCCTGTTGATTAAGCATCATGCTCTGCCTGTCGGCGACAGCACACAGTCGGTCGCTCACTGGCAGGCGGCATTGAGCGCCATCCTGGCGGGGATGTTTTCCGGCTGGCTTCAGGGCCAGGGCGGCAGTAAAACCGTACCGGTTGTGCTGGAGCTGAACGATGGTCATACCATGCATTTTCGATATCAATAAGGTGCTCTGATGAGAGTTAAGCCAGTGTGGTCCGGTATTCTGGTCTTGTTTATGATGTTTTTTAGCACCCAGGCGATGGCAAGTGGTTGGGATACCTATAAAAGCCGCTTTCTTCAGTCAGACGGACGCATTATTGATACGGCAAATAATAATGTCAGTCACACGGAAGGCCAGGGTTACGGCATGTTGCTGGCGGTTGCTTATAACGATCGCGCGACCTTCGATAAACTCTGGAAGTGGACGCGCACGAACCTGCGCAATCCGCAAAACGATCTGTTCTACTGGCGCTACATTCCTGATGCACAGGATCCTGTCGCGGATAAAAATAACGCGTCCGATGGCGATGTGCTGATTGCATGGGCGTTGCAACGGGCAGCGCAAAAATGGAATGCAAGCGATTATCAGCAGGAATCGGACCGCATTCAGCGTGCGATAGTCAAACTCGATGTGACGAACTTCGGTGGCTACACCGTAATGATGCCGGGCGCGCAGGGATTCAATAAGAACAGCTATGTGGTTTTGAATCCCTCTTATTTCCTGTTTGTCGCCTGGCAGGAGTTCGGCCAGCGCAGCCATTTGCAGGTCTGGAACAAGCTGATTGACGGCGGGATGGCGCTGCTGGGCAAGATGCATTTTGGCAACAGCGATCTGCCGCTTGACTGGGTCGCGCTGAACGCCGATGGCTCCGTCGCGCCCGCGGTGGGTTATTCAAATCGCTTTAGTTACGATGCCATCCGCGTGCCGCTGAATATCTGGTGGTACGATCCGCAAAGCCTGGCGCTGGGGCCTTTCCAGCGACTATGGCAGGGCTATGGTTGTACAGCCTGGTGTGGGCATGAACGTTGATCCCGCGACGCTGGATGCGAAAGCTGTGGCTATTTATGCCCAGCAGGCCGAGCAGCAAGGCATCGTTGCCTTCCTACTGGATGTGATTCCGGGCAGCGTGATTGGTGCTTTTGCCAGCGGTAACATTTTGCAGGTCCTGTTATTTGCCGTCCTGTTCGGTTTTGCGCTGCATCGTCTGGGCAACACGGGCACGTTAATTTTCAACGTGATCGAAAGCTTCTCCAAAGTGATTTTTGGCATCATCAATATGATCATGCGCCTTGCGCCTATCGGGGCATTTGGTGCCATGGCCTTTACCATCGGTAAATATGGCGTAGGTTCACTGGTCCAGCTTGGACAGCTGATTATCTGCTTCTATATCACCTGTATTCTGTTTGTGGTGGTGGTGCTGGGACTCATCGCTCGCGTCTTCGGTGGCTTCAGCATCTTTAAATTCATTGCCTATATCAAAGAAGAGCTGCTGATTGTACTGGGCACCTCTTCATCGGAATCTGCACTGCCACGTATGCTGGATAAGATGGAACGGCTGGGTTGTAAGAAGTCCGTGGTGGGGTTGGTGATTCCAACAGGATATTCCTTTAACCTGGACGGAACCTCAATCTACCTGACGATGGCGGCTGTCTTTATCGCCCAGGCCACCAATGCCCACATGGATATCTTCCATCAAATTACGCTGCTGGTCGTGCTACTGCTGTCTTCCAAGGGCGCAGCCGGGGTAACGGGCAGTGGGTTTATTGTGCTGGCGGCAACGCTTTCAGCAGTAGGACATTTACCGGTTGCTGGCCTGGCGCTGATTTTAGGTATTGACCGCTTTATGTCCGAAGCGCGTGCGCTGACCAATCTGGTCGGTAACGGCGTCGCCACGGTGGTGGTGGCAAAATGGGTTGATCAGCTGGATAAAAAACAGCTGGGTGACACGCTGGCGGGCAAAAATAAGGCAGAAAATCCCTCAGAATCTGCGATTTAACCTTTGAATGTGATTTAATCCTCTCAAATGCCCGCTGTCACTTGCCCTGACAGCGGGCATTTGGATAATAAACCCCACTTGTTTTTTTCAACGTTTTTCACTTCGTTGCGTGACATCCCGGTCTTCCTGTGGTCAAACCTGTTGTTAATGATCGGCAGCGCGAATCGGCCATGTCCGGTTTGCTTATAAACGCGGCTAAACGCGCCAGTGATAACGATTTTTGAATTGTTTGAGTAGGGGTTCACATGCAGGGCACCAGAATTCGGCTTTTGGTTGGTGGATTAGTACTGGCAGCGACCAGTTACGGTGCGCCGGCAGAAACGCTGCAACCTGATCCAGCCTGGCAACAGGGAAGACTGGACAACGGATTTAACTGGCAACTGTTGGCAACACCGCAACGGCCAAGCGATCGCATTGAGTTACGCATGGTGGTTAATACCGGTTCACTGGTGGAAAGCGCCCAGCAAACCGGTTTTAGCCACCTTTTGTCACGCCTGGCGCTGGTACACAATACCGCCCTGGATACGAATCAGCAGCGCGCATTATGGCAGCAGAGTATCGATCCACAGCGGCCTCTGCCGCCGGTTATTTCATCGTATGATTACACGCAATACAATTTAAGCCTGCCCAATAACCGCCCTGAGTTACTGAAAGAAGCCCTGAACTGGCTGGCGGCCACGGCGGGTGATATGGCGATTACCAATCAGGTTGTCGATACAGCCCTGTCCGCTTCCGATCCGGTAAGAACCTGGCCTGCGGATACTCAGGATGTCTGGTGGCGCTATCGGCTGAAAGGATCGGCGTTGCTAGCGCACGATCCGGCTGAGAAGCCGCGTGCCCCCGTTGACGTCGCGCAGCTGAAAAGTTTCTACCAGCAGTGGTATACACCAGATGCCATGACACTTTATGTCGTCGGCAATGTCGACAGCCGTAACCTTTCCGAACAAATCAACAAAGCGTTTTCACCGCTGGAAGGCAAGCGCAGCGCCCCTGCATCCATGCCCACCTTGTCTCCTTTACCGCATGATCCGGTTAATCTGGTCAGCGGCACGTTAGCGCAGGATCGCCTGTCCCTTGTCTGGGATACGCCGTGGCAGCCCATCCGGGACTCACAGAACTTGCAGCGTTACTGGCGTAGCGATCTGGCGCGCGAAGCGCTGTTCTGGCACGTGCAGCGCGCGATGAGCAATAAAAAAGTTCAGGGTGTGCAGGTGGGATTTGACTGTCGGGTGCTTTACCAGCGTGCGCAGTGTTCCATTAATATGGATACGCGCAATGACAGCCTGGAACAGAATATGAACCTGGTTGCCCGCGAGCTGGCTGCCGTGCGCGATAACGGTTTGCCACAGGAAGAGTTTGATGCCCTGATGGCCCAAAAACTTCTGGAGCTGAATAAGCTGTTCACAACCTACGCGCGCACAGATACTGACGTGCTGATTAGCCAGCGTTTACGATCGCAGCGCAATTCAGTGGTAGATATTGCCCCGGAGCAGTATCAAAAGCTGCGGCAGGATTTTCTCTCCGGCCTGACGCGCGATCAGCTCAATCAGGAGTTGCGGCAGCAACTTAGTCAGGAGTTAATGATGGTACTGATTCAACCGGAAGGTGAATCAGAAACCAACGTTAAGAGCCTTAAAACGGGCTGGGATAAGCTGATGACGTTGCCTGCGACAGCATCTGCACCAGCGGCAGGCGGGGACGTCAGCCAGCCGGACAGTAACGCTGCCGGTGATGCAGCGCCACCGACCTCCTGATCCATCAGGTTTTTGCCCTGAGCCATTCGGTCACTAACATTGGCCAACTGGCGAGGGGCAAATCCGCGACGCCACGGATGCCAAAACCGTGCCCGCCTTTCTGGTAAAAATGCACTTCGACGGGAACATTGTGTTCCCGTAATGCGCTGAAAAACACCATGCTGTTATTCACCGGGACGGCATCATCATCGGCGGCATGAATCAGCAAGGTCGGCGGCACCTGGTTGTGCACCCGGGTTTCGAGTGAATAGGCATCAATCGCTTTCTGGTCAGGCCATGCGCCTAATAAACGGGTGCGCGAGCCTTCATGGGCCAGGCCATCACGCATACTGATCACAGGATAAACCAGCACCATAGCGTCCGGACGAGGCGAAAAATTCTCTGCGTTGTCCTGAACGGGATAAATCTTCTCCGCAAACCGCGTGCCGAGACTTGCGGCAACGTGGCCGCCAGCCGAAAAACCCATCATAACAATGTATTTGCCGTTCAGCCCACGCTGCGCCCGCTCACGCAGGACGCGCACGGCTCGCTGCGCATCGGCGAGTGGAGCATCTGGTCCTTCATGATGTCCGTCATAGGGCAGGCGATAGGTCATGACGGCCAGGGTGTAACCCATAGAGGTGAAAAAGGTTGCCAGCGCGCTGCCTTCACGGTCAATCATGATGCGATGGTAGCCACCGCCGGGCGCGACCAGGAGCGTAATCCCGTTGGATTCCACAGGATGCCAGATAGCCATTTCCGGGCAGCGAACGCCGGTTGCCACGCGATCGTAGGGTTCGTACTCTTTTGCCGTATCGACGATTTGTGGCTGAGCGCGAGAATCGCTGGCACCGGGCGCATCACCATTAGGCCAGATATTAATGATTTCAGTATTCATAGCTGTGTCCTGATGCGAGAGATGTTGTCGTTGTTTTGTTCGCGGCCGTGAAAACAGCATCCTGCTGTCGCTGTTTAAAAGATGGCCTGTTTTGGCCTAATCGTCCAACTCAAAACCGCTAAAATGCCGAGATTCAGACTATGCCTGGCATGCTGAACATGGTGCTAAGCCGATAATTTTAAAGGAATAAAAATGAATTAAGATTAGCCAGCATTAACGGACGAGGGCAGGATAAAGCAGGAAGAAAACGGGTTGGCTGACTTAAGTAAAATGAATGGATTTTCCTTTTGCCATGACGGAAACGGAGGACATATTTATCGTGTTTTTATTTAAAGAAAGTGATGTGTTGCTGCGCGGTTAATCGCTGTGCAAGCGGGAAGTCTGGCACGGGCTGCACTGCGCCAGAACGCGAGCGCTACGCGCTTTCATCAATAATTAGCCTGTTTCGAGCGTTAAACTTCCAGAAGGATGCCCAGGCAATCTCCCAGTAATCGCCATCGGGATCGCGAAAATAACCGCTGTAGCCGCCCCAGTGGACTTTTTGTGGCGGCTTGACCTGGTTCCGCCGTGATGTTGTACCAAAGCTATGAGATCATCGACCTCCTGCTCTGACTTAACATTTATGGCAAAAGTAATCCCGTTGAACCCGCCGTCAGCCAGCGCAGGCGGATGGCTTTCATTGATATCTTTTGCCAGATTTTGCAGCGGATAAAGCTCAAGCCTGGTGCCGGCATGATTGAAAAACACAATGGGCGGATTCTGCTCAGTCACCTGCGTTTTAAAACCGATGCCTTTATAAAAGGCCTGGGATTTTCCCTATAACGCCCGCCCAGGCAGACCAGATTGATGCGATTCATACTGACTCTGTTTACAGTCAGGCATGGCCAGGATACTCGTCTCACCCTGGCCACGCGACAGAGCAATTATGCAGGCATATCTTCCTGCGGAATAATCGCCCCACGAAACTGAATAACCGTGCTGGCAGTGAGATGACCACGCTGGGCGGCCTCCTCGACCGAGGCGCCAACCAGACGCTTAGCCAGATAGCCCGCACTGAACGAATCGCCCGCCGCCGTGGTGTCAATAATCTTTTCTTTAGCCAGCATGATTGACGGAACCTCTCTAACAGGCTGGTCTTCCGCGGCAATCAGGCAGGATTCCGCACCGCGCTTGATGACGATCTCGCTAACGCCTGCCTGACGTGCCCGGGCAATGACGTCTTCGACAGGCTGCACGCCCCATAACAGATGCTCGTCATCCAGCGTCAGGAAGGCAATATCCGTGTTGTCGAGCATCTTTTGATAGGCCTGGCGAGTACTGGCATTGTCTTTCCACAGGCGAGGCCGGTAATTATTATCGAAAATCACCTTGCCCCCGTTTTTGCGGCAGTTTGCCAGCAGCTGCATGAGCTTTGCACGGCTGGCGTCAGTCAGGATAGCAAGACTGATACCGCTGAGATAAAGGTAGTCGTAATGTTCCAGCTGCTGGCAAATGTCTTCTGCCAGAGGGCCATTAAGCCAGTAGCGTGCCGCCGCGTCATTGCGCCAGTACCAGAATGTGCGCTCGCCCTGGTCGTCTGTCTGGATCATGTACAGACCGGGCATTTTATCCTCAAGGCGTTGGATAAGGTCGGTATGCACGTTTTCCTGCTGCCAGCGGGCGATCATCTGTGCGCTAAAGGGATCGTTTCCCAGCGCCGTCACGTAATCCACCCGGATTTTGTGTTGATCGACCTGTCGGGCAAGGTAAACGGCCGTATTGAGCGTATCACCGCCAAAGCCGCGTTTAATGTTGTCGCCTTTTTCGGACAGTTCAATCATGCATTCACCGATAACGGCGATTTTTTTATGCGTCATGGTTTAAGGCCTGTAGTTTACATTTGCTTCAGTCTCGCGTTTGTT
The DNA here is from genome assembly GCF_000710035.2 of Pantoea ananatis LMG 2665. Classification (GTDB taxonomy): domain Bacteria; phylum Pseudomonadota; class Gammaproteobacteria; order Enterobacterales; family Enterobacteriaceae; genus Pantoea; species Pantoea ananatis. The sequence goes on from NZ_JMJJ01000009.1 coordinate 156,209, forward strand.
AGCGTCATCGTCAACTTTTTAAAACAGCGTTTTAATTTAATTTAGGGTGAGGTAAAGCGATAATTAACCCGATAAAGCGGCTTGTTTCGGCGATTGTCGCACTAAAAGAGGCGTAGACTCGTTGCTTCAACGTGGCCGGGTTTTCACTAAGTTGTCGAATGTTAAACGATAAACGCTGCCAGGCCGCCAGATGAAGGCGCTTACTATCAACCAGGAAAAGACCATGGTTATGGAGAATTTTAGTCAATGGCTACCTTCTTCAATTGACATCAATCCGCAGCAAAAAAAACGTCTCATCTGGCAACAGTGTCAACGCAGCTATACCTTTCAGCCCATCTATAAGGTTTCGGGGCAACTGCTGGCGATTGAACTGCTGACGGCCATCACACATCCGTCTGAACCAGAGAAGAAACTGTCTCCTGAAGCCTATTTTTCTGAGCTGGAAATAGCACAACGCCTTGATATTGTTCAGGAGCAGTTAGAATTACTCACCCAGTGGGAATCGTTCTTTGGTCGCAATAACGTCATGGCATCAGTGAATATTGACGGCCCTTCGTTGTCGTTGATACAAAACCATGTACCGATTCGCAGTCTGATTACCCGTTTACCCTGGGTTCGCTTTGAGCTGACCGAGCACCACGTCCTGCCTCAGGAGGAGATGGTCGCGCAAATGCCTGAACTGGGGCCGTTGTGGCTGGATGATTTCGGTTCGGGCATGGCGAACTTCTCTGCACTGACCGAGCTTAAATACGACTACATTAAGCTGTCACGTGAACTTTTTATTCTCTTACGTGCGTCAGATGAAGGCCGGATACTTTTTCCCATGCTGTTGTCGCTGATAAATCGTTACTGCAACGGCGTGATTGTTGAAGGCGTTGAGACGCAACAGGAGTGGGATCAGGTTAAATCGTCCCCGGCGATGGCGGCTCAAGGGTATTTTTTTTCTCGTCCTGCTCCCTTTTCCGAACTGGAAAGCCTTCCTGTCCAGCTTGATTGATCCCTTCCCGCGCGCTCTCGACTATCTTTAACGGAGACCGTGAAAGAGCAGGGAGGAAGCCTAATGTCACGCGCCGGAAAAATTGTAAGCTGGATTGGCGGGATTGTTGTATTGCTGATCGTCGTTGTAGTGATAGTCATTGCAACATTCGACTGGAATCGCCTGAAACCCACTATTAATCAGAAAGTGTCTGCGGAACTTAACCGTCCCTTTGCCATTCGGGGGGATTTGGGCGTCGCATGGCAGCGTAATCCTGAAGAACCCGGATGGCGCGGCTGGTTACCCTGGCCTCATCTGCACGCCGAAGACATTATGTTGGGCAATCCCCCTGATATTCCTGACGTGACCATGATCCACCTGCAACGCGTGGACGCCACACTTGCCCCTCTGGCCCTACTGCACAAAGAAGTCTTTATCCCGTGGATAAAACTGCAGCAGCCTGATGCCCGCCTGATTCAGACCGCCGATAAGAAAAACAACTGGACCTTTACCCTCGCTGACAGTGACAGCAAAGATGATAATGCGCCACCTTCAGCCTGGTCATTTCGTCTCGATAATATTCTGTTCGATCAGGGCACCATTCTCTACCGCGATGCCGTTAACCAGGCCGATGTCACGCTGAAGGTTAACCCGCTCGGCAAGCCTGTGCCCTATTCACAAATCGCGGGCGGAGACGATAAACAACAAGGCGCGGGTGATTTTGTCTTTGGCTGGCAGGCAAGCGGCAGCTACCACAATGAAAAACTCACGGGTCAGGGCAAGATTGGCGGCATGTTATCCCTGCGTAGTCAGACCACAGCGTTCCCGATTCAGGCAGACGTCCGGAACGGTAGCACGCGCGTACAGCTGACCGGTGGCGTTCAGGATCCCCTGAATCTGGGCGGGCTGGACGTGCGTCTACGTTTTTCTGGCGATACGTTGGCAAACCTCTATGGTCTGACCGGCGTTCTGTTACCGGATACCCCGCCTTATGAAACTGATGGCCGCCTGATTGCCAAATTTACCGGCAAAGACGGTGCCGTTTTTCGTTACCAGGGATTTAATGGTCATATTGGCGACAGCGATATTCATGGCTCTCTGACCTACAGCCAGGGCAAGCCACGGCCAAAACTGGTCGGTGAACTCAGATCGGATCAGTTACGTATGGCGGATCTGGGCCCGTTGATCGGCGTTAACTCGGGCAAGGGCAGCGAGAAAACCGAACAGGCCAAGGCAAAACGCGGTGAAAAAACCGTACAGCCTGCGGATCGCGTTCTGCCTCACGACAGGTTCGACACCAAAAGCTGGGACGTTATGGATGCGGATGTGAAGTTTAGCGGCAAGCGCATCGAACACAGCAGTTCACTACCGTTGAGCGATCTTTATACCCATTTGCAGCTCGATAACGGAAACCTGCTGCTTGATCCACTGCGTTTCGGTATGGCGGGCGGTAATCTGAACAGCACCATCCGCCTGGAAGGGAATCGCTCACCGATGCGGGGCCGGGCCGATATTCATGCCCGTAAACTTCGCCTGCGCCAGCTGTTCCCCGACGTACAGGCAATGCAAAACAGCCTTGGGCAGCTGAACGGCGATGCCAGCCTGACCGGCACCGGCAACTCCGTTGCTGACCTGCTGGCAACCAGCAACGGTCAGTTGAAACTGCTGATGAACGACGGACTGATCAGCCGCAACCTGATGGAAATTGCCGGACTCAACGTCGGCAACTATCTGGTCGGTAAGCTGTTTGGTGATGATGAAGTTCGTATTAACTGTGCGGCCACCGATCTTAAACTGCAAAACGGTCTGGCCACGCCAAACCTGTTCGTGTTCGATACGGAAAATGCCGTCATTAACGTGTCAGGCAACGCGAACTTTGCCAACGAGCGGCTGGATCTTTCAGTCAATCCAGAAAGTAAAGGCATCCGAATCGTGACCCTGCGCTCGCCCTTGTATGTTCGGGGCACCTTCAAGCATCCGGACGCTGGCGTGAAAACCGGTCCCTTACTGGCACGCGGGGCGGCGGCGGTGGCATTAGGTGCTGTGGTCGGGCCTGCGGCAGCGCTGTTGGCGCTGATTTCACCCAGTGATACTGACGAGAATCAGTGCAGCCGGGTCCTGCAGCAAATGAAGAAGAAGTGATCAGTTGCGATAGAGCACTTTGATAATGTGATAACCAAAAGCGGTTTTCACCGGCCCGAAAGGTTGTAGCAACGGGCAGGTGAATACCGCTTTATCAAAAGCCGCGACCATTTTTCCCCGACGAAACTCGCCTAAATCTCCCCCGTTCCGACCAGAAGGGCACACAGAATGCTTGCGGGCAAGCTGCTGGAAGTTTTCGCCTTTTTGCAGTTTTTCCAGCAGGGCGATAGCCTGCGCCTCGTGTTTCACCAGAATATGTAAAGCTGCGGCAGTTTTCGCCATGATAATGTCTCTGTTGTGTATAATCGTCCCCCATTATAAACCTGTCTTTTCAAATCGCAGATGCGTTTACCGCACCTGTTCACTGAGCCTGTACATGCCGGCTTGCGGTTTGAAATCGGTATCTTATTTCAACAGAGCGATGTCCCGATGCGTTTAAACTCCAGCCAACAACGAGCCGTCGAATTTGTTACCGGTCCCTGTCTGGTGCTGGCAGGCGCTGGCTCGGGAAAAACCCGCGTAATCACCAACAAAATCGCGCATCTGATTCGTGAGTGTGGCTATCAGGCCCGCCATATCGCCGCCGTGACCTTCACCAATAAAGCCTCACGCGAAATGAAAGAGCGCGTGGCGCAAACGCTGGGGCGCAAAGAGGCGCGCGGCCTGATGATCTCCACGTTTCACACGCTGGGTCTGGAAATCATCAAGCGCGAATATGTGGCGCTGGGCATGAAATCCAACTTTTCCCTGTTCGACGATCAGGATCAAATGGCGTTACTCAAAGACCTCACCAGCGAGTGGCTGGAAGAGGACAAGACGTTACTGCAGCAGCTTATTTCTACCATTTCGAACTGGAAAAACGATCTGGTCGATCCGCCGCAGGCAGCCGCGCTGGCCCGCTCGGAGCGGGATAACGTGTTTGCCCATTGCTATGCCCTGTATGACCGGCATCTCAAATCCTGTAACGTGCTGGATTTTGACGACCTCATTCTGTTGCCTACGCTTCTGCTACAGCGTAATCAGGACGTCCGCGAGCGCTGGCAACAACGTATTCGCTACCTGCTGGTGGATGAATATCAGGACACAAACACCAGTCAGTACGAACTGGTGAAGCTGTTGGTCGGCACCCGTGCGCGTTTTACCGTGGTAGGAGATGACGATCAGTCGATTTACTCCTGGCGCGGTGCCCGGCCACAAAATCTGGTCCTGCTTAATGAGGATTTTCCGGCGCTGGAGGTGGTCAAGCTTGAGCAAAACTACCGCTCTTCACAGCGTATTCTCAAAGCCGCGAATATTTTGATCGCCAATAATCCCCATGTGTTTGAGAAGCGTCTTTTTTCTGAACTGGGTCTGGGCAGTGAACTCAAGGTGCTGAGTGCCAATAGCGAAGAACATGAGGCTGAACGGGTAACGGGCGAACTCATTGCCCATCACTTTATTAATAAAACGCAGTATAAAGATTACGCGATCCTGTACCGCGGTAATCATCAGTCCCGCGTGTTCGAAAAATTCTTGATGCAGAACCGCATTCCCTATCGCATTTCAGGCGGGACCTCGTTTTTCTCTCGTCCTGAGATCAAAGACCTGCTGGCTTATCTGCGGGTGCTGACCAATCCCGATGATGACAGCGCTTTCTTGCGTATTGTGAATACGCCACGGCGCGAGATTGGTCCGGCAACGCTGCAAAAACTCGGTGAGTGGGCCAATATCCGCAATAAAAGCCTGTTTAACGCCAGCTTTGATGTGGGCCTTGGGCAAACGCTGACGGGGCGCGGCCTTGAACATCTGCAGCGCTTCACCCACTGGCTCAACGACATTATCCAGCTCAGTGAGCGTGAACCGGTTAATGCCGTGCGCGATCTGATTCGCGGCATCGATTACGAAAGCTGGCTGTTTGAGACATCGGGCAGCCCCAAAGCCGCTGAAATGCGGATGAAAAACGTCAATACGCTGTTTCAGTGGATGACGGAAATGCTGGAGGGCAGCGATCTGGATGAGCCGATGACGCTGGCGCAGGTTGTCACCCGCTTTACGCTGCGCGACATGATGGAGCGCGGTGAGAGCGACGAAGAGCTTGATCAGGTACAGCTGATGACGCTTCATGCCTCAAAAGGGCTGGAGTTCCCCTACGTGTTTCTGGTCGGCATGGAAGAAGGGCTGTTGCCGCATCAGAGCAGTATCGATGAGAACAACATCGAGGAAGAGCGCCGTCTGGCCTACGTTGGCATTACCCGCGCGCAGAAAGAGCTGACGTTTACCTTGTGTCGGGAGCGCCGTCAGTATGGTGAGCTCATCCGCCCTGAACCCAGCCGCTTTCTGCTGGAGCTGCCGCAGGACGACGTAGTGTGGGAAACCGAGCGCAAAGTGGTCAGTGCAGAAGAGCGCATGAAAACCGGCCAGAGTCGGGTGGCCGGATTACGTGCAATGCTGGAAAAGGCGAAAAAGAGCTAATCCGTCGCAGACGGGATCAGGAAAGCGTTAACGACCAGTGAACATATGACTGATAGTGGCTTTCCTGTTCGAGCAGCTCGGCCCGCAGAGGATGTGCTTCCAGCCAGCCCGCCGGTAACGTAACGTGCAGTGCTTCATCATCCGCCTGCATACGAACGGCGGGTAACGTGTCATCACGACGCCGAGTCGAGAAGATAATGGACAGCCGTAGCAGACGGCACAAACGCTCGGCCAGCCTCGGCGGCAGGGCGTTTTGTTGCGTGAGTAGCGCAAGGTCGATGCTGCCACTTTGATTTTGCAGTAAACAGGCCAGCAATTTTTTCTGCGCTGGGGTGAAACCCGGAAGATCAAGGTGGCGGACCAGATAGGCCGCGTGCTGCGGTGCCTGACGGAAATCGACGCTCAGCCCGATTTCATGAATCGCACAGGCGCTTAGCAGAAGCTCCCGACAGCGCTGATCCAGTTTCCAGTGAACACTGACCTGGCGAAAAAAACTTTCCGCTAGCTGCCGGACTCTGTCTGCCTGGCAGACATCAATATTGAACCGGCGCTGCACATTTTGCAGCGTGCGGCTGCGAATATCGCGATCGACAGGCAGGTGCAGCATTCCGTACACCAGCCCTTCGCGCAGCGCGCCGCCGGCCAGCGTCATGCTGTCAATATTGAGTTCCTGAAAGATGGCGATAAGAATGGACAAACCGCTTGGAAACACTAACGCCCGCTCCAGCGTCAGGCCTTCGATTTCAAGCTCTTCAAGTTTGCCGCACTGAATGGCCCGCTGTTTTAACTGCTGTAGCTTACTCAGGGTGATGCGCTCATCCATGCCTTGGGCGACCATGATTTCCTGCAGGGCCTGAACGGTTCCGGACGCACCAACGCACACCTGCCAGCTCTGTTTGCGCAGTTCTCCGGCAACAGGTTTCAGCATCGCTTTGGCAGCCTCTTCAGCCTGGTCAAAATTCTCTTTAGCCAGGTGGCGATCGCCAAAGAATCGCTCCAGCCAGGTGACACAGCCCATCTGCAGGCTAAACAACACGTTGGCATGGGAGCCATCGCCGGTGGCTAACTCTGTGCTGCCACCGCCGATATCCACGACCAGGCGTTGATCGGAACCCCCGGTAGTATGTGCTACGCCTTGATAAATCAGACGCGCTTCTTCTTCGCCGCTAATCACATTGATGGTGCAACCCAGAATCTGTTGCGCCTTATCAAGAAACGCCTGCGCATTAGCGGCAATGCGTAACGTGGCGGTTGCCACTACCCGAATTTGATCGGGAGGAATATCCTGAAGCTGTTCAGAGAAAAGCCGCAGACATTGCCAGCCCCGGGCCATGGCTTCGGCGGACAGGCAATTGGATTTATCCAGGCCTGCTGCCAGGCGCACCTTGCGCTTGATTTTGGCGATGGTCTGGATACTTCCTGACACTTCGCTGACGACCAGCATATGAAAGCTGTTAGAGCCTAAATCAATTGCAGCATAGAGAGTCGATGCGCTTAGCATGGTCAACTTAACCCGAACGTTTACGGTTGCTATGACGGGGTGCACCGCGACGGCCGGTATTGTTGCCTCCGCGACGCTGACCGTTGCCTGAGCGATTGCGCGTCAGACGTTTCGGTGGCGGTAATTCAGTTAACAGCGCGTCGCTGTTGTATTTACTCACCGGAATGCTGTGACCAATGTACTCTTCAATACCGGGCAGGTTTAATGCGTACTCTTCACAGGCCAGGCTGATGGAGTGACCGCTTGCGCCTGCACGTCCCGTACGGCCAATGCGGTGAACATAGTCTTCGCGATCGTCCGGCAGGTCATAGTTAAATACGTGCGTCACCGCAGGAATATGCAGGCCACGAGCCGCAACGTCGGTCGCGACCAGAATATCAATATCGCCTTTGGTAAAGTCATCCAGGATACGTAAACGCTTCTTCTGTGCCACGTCACCCGTCAGCAGGCCGACCCGGTGACCGTCTGCAGCCAGATGGCCCCAAATGTCTTCACAGCGATGCTTGGTATTCGCAAAAATGATTGCTCGGTCAGGCCACTCTTCTTCTACCAGCGTCTGTAACAGGCGCATTTTCTCTTCATTCGAAGGGTAGAAAAGCTCTTCTTTAATGCGATGACCGGTTTTTTGCTCAGGTTCAACTTCAACGTATTCGGCGCTGTTCATGTGCTCGAATGCCAGCTCACGCACGCGGTAAGAGAGCGTGGCGGAGAACAGCATGCTCAGGCGTTGCGTGGCCGCAGGCATGCGACGGAACAACCAGCGGATATCTTTTATAAAGCCGAGATCGAACATGCGATCGGCTTCGTCCAGTACCATGACCTGAATGGCACCGAGATTGACGTGATTCTGCTTGGCGTAATCGATTAAACGGCCGGTGGTACCCACCAGAATGTCGACACCGTTTTCCAGTACTTTTAACTGTTTGTCGTAGCCATCGCCACCGTAAGCCAGACCTAATTTAAGGCCGGTTGATGCCGCCAGTGGTTCAGCATCGGCGTGAATTTGCACCGCAAGTTCACGGGTTGGGGCCAGAATTAAAGCGCGAGGTTGGTTAACCTGGCGGCCCTCTGGAGCAGGGTGAGAGAGAAGATGATGAAACGTTGACGTTAAAAACGCCATCGTTTTGCCGGTACCGGTTTGCGCCTGACCTGCGACATCACGCCCTGAAAGCGTAAACGGCAGTGCTAACGCCTGGATAGGCGTGCAGTTATGAAACCCTTTTTTATCAAGGGCTTCCACCACCAGAGGGTGCAGGGCGAAGTCGGAAAACTTCTGTTCAGTTAAGTGTGTTTTGCTCATAGTGTGGTAGAATATCAGCTTACTATCGCTTTACGAAAGCGTATCCGATGAAATAAAGTCAACCAACATTGGTTTATATTACGCCAATTCGCCAGGCACAATCTTGTGGAGTAAAACATGAGCAGCGATAAAATCGTTCATCTGACCGATGACAGTTTCGACACCGACGTGCTAAAAGCCGACGGCGTTATACTGGTAGATTTCTGGGCTGAATGGTGTGGTCCTTGTAAAATGATCGCGCCAATCCTTGATGAAGTTGCAGAAGAGTATGATGGCAAACTGACCATCGCTAAGCTGAATATTGACGATAACCCAGGCACTGCGCCTAAATACGGCATTCGCGGCATCCCGACGCTGCTGCTGTTCAAAAACGGTGAAGTCGCTGCGACAAAAGTGGGCGCATTGTCCAAAGGTCAGTTAAAAGAGTTCCTGAACGCCAACCTGGCGTAATCGGGCCGGGCGTCCGGCAGTGGTTAAATTTTTGCCTGCTGCTGGACGTTCGCTTTTAAGCGTGCTAACTTATTTTCACTGCACTATGAACATACCTTGTAGTTAGCATTCAAAGTTTTCTCTTGTTAGACCCTGTCATACTGTACCTACCAGCGGTTTAGCAATCTAACGACTAGCTCTACTCTGACTAAGTCGACCGTCTCCTCGCTCCCAGTCATTATTCAAGACGATGATCGTTGAGAAGAGTTGAAAAAGTCATTAACAGAACAGGCATGGACTAACTGCCATACCATTCACGACAAACATTTCGAGTATTACCCCGAGTTTAAGAACCCATCAATATGAATCTTACCGAATTAAAGAATACGCCGGTTTCTGAGCTGATTACCCTCGGCGAGAATATGGGGCTGGAAAATCAGGCTCGTATGCGCAAGCAGGACATTATTTTCTCAATCCTGAAGCAGCACGCGAAAAGCGGCGAGGACATCTTCGGTGATGGTGTGCTGGAGATATTGCAGGATGGATTTGGATTCCTCCGCTCTGGAGACAGCTCCTACCTCGCCGGTCCTGATGACATCTACGTTTCTCCCAGCCAAATTCGCCGCTTTAACCTCCGCACTGGTGACACCATCGCCGGCAAAATCCGTCCACCAAAAGAAGGTGAGCGCTACTTTGCCCTGCTGAAAGTTAACGAAGTTAACTACGACAAACCAGAAAACTCGCGTAACAAGATTCTGTTCGAAAACCTCACGCCGCTGCACGCTAACAGCCGTCTGCGTATGGAGCGGGGTAATGGCTCAACTGAAGACTTAACCGCTCGCGTACTGGACCTGGCGTCACCGATTGGTCGTGGTCAGCGTGGTCTGATTGTGGCACCGCCGAAAGCCGGTAAAACGATGCTGCTGCAGAATATCGCGCAGAGCATTGCTTACAACCATCCAGACTGTGTGCTGATGGTGCTGCTAATCGATGAGCGTCCGGAAGAAGTGACAGAGATGCAACGCCTGGTAAAAGGTGAAGTGATCGCGTCTACCTTCGATGAACCGGCTTCGCGTCACGTTCAGGTGGCCGAGATGGTGATCGAAAAGGCCAAGCGCCTGGTCGAGCACAAAAAAGACGTCATCATTTTACTCGACTCCATCACGCGTCTGGCCCGTGCCTACAACACCGTCGTTCCGGCTTCCGGTAAAGTACTGACCGGTGGTGTGGACGCCAACGCCCTGCATCGTCCTAAGCGTTTCTTCGGTGCGGCACGTAATGTGGAAGAGGGCGGTAGCCTGACCATCATTGCGACGGCACTGGTGGATACCGGTTCGAAGATGGATGAAGTGATTTACGAAGAGTTTAAAGGCACCGGTAACATGGAGCTGCATCTCTCACGTAAGATCGCCGAAAAACGTGTCTTCCCGGCGATTGACTACAACCGTTCAGGTACCCGTAAAGAAGAGCTGTTAACCTCTCAGGAAGAGCTGCAGAAAATGTGGATCCTGCGTAAGATTATCCATCCAATGGGTGAAATCGACGCGATGGAATTCCTGATTAACAAGTTGGCCATGACCAAAACCAACGACGAATTCTTCGATATGATGAAGCGTTCTTGATCCTGTAGAGCGTCATCTGAGCAAGATGGCGTTTTTTTACTTTAAAAGATCATAAAATAGCCCTGACGCCACGTTCTGACGTGGCGTTTTTTATTTTCGGGCTATAGGATTGAGTGCTGGCAGACGTAATAATAATGACGGTGGCAGTGGTGGACGATTAACCGTTCGTGCACCTCTTCATGCCGAATTCGGAATCTGGAACGGTAACAGGCGTGATTTTTAGCGTATGGTGAGTTCCAGGATGATAGCTGAGAGCGTTTAACGTGAATTTACTCACTATGAGTACTGAGCTTGGTTTAGTTTTTATCTTTTCCCTTGTGTTTCTTTTCCTTGCTCGTAAAGCAGCTAAAAAGGTTGGTCTGGTAGACTCACCTAACTCGCGTAAACGCCATCATGGCGATATCCCACTGGTTGGCGGTATTTCTGTTTTTGCTGGCATTGCTTTCACCTTTGCCATCACTAACTATTATTTGCCCCATGCCACGTTGTACCTGGCCTGCTCAGCAATTTTAGTCATCGTCGGGGCGTTGGATGATCGGTTCGATATCAGCGTCAAAATCCGTGCCGTGATACAGGCTGCGGTGGCTATAGTGATGATGGCTGGCGCGAAACTCTATCTGTTGAGCCTGGGATTCATTATTGGTCCGGTTGAGTTAATTGTGGGGCCCTTTGGTTATGTGTTAACGCTCTTTGCCGTCTGGGCGGCAATCAATGCTTTCAATATGGTTGATGGTATTGATGGGTTACTGGGAGGGCTCTCTTCAGTGACCTTTGGCGCAATGGGCCTTATTCTCTCACTGGATGGTCAATACAGCCTGGCGATGTGGTGCTTTGCAATGATTGCCGCCATCCTCCCTTATATCATTCTCAATCTGGGTTTACTGGGTCGCCGCTATAAAGTTTTTATGGGCGATGCAGGCAGCACGATGATTGGCTTCACCATTATCTGGATTTTGCTGGAAACGACCCAGGGGCTGAGTCATCCCATTTCGCCAGTGACCGCATTATGGCTGATAGCCATCCCGTTGATGGATATGGTCGCCATTATGTACCGCCGTCTGCGCAAGGGGATGAGTCCCTTTTCTGCCGATCGCCAGCATATTCATCATTTATTAATGCGTGCCGGGTTTAGCTCGCGTCAGGCTTTCGTACTGATAACTGTCGCTGCTGCCTTACTTGCAGGCGTGGGTGTGTTGGGTGAGTACCTCGCGTTTGTTCCTGAGTGGGTCATGCTAGTCCTTTTTCTGCTAGCGTTTATGGCCTACGGCTATTGCCTGAAACACTCCTGGCGTATAGCGAGACGCATACGGCGCTTTAAGCGTCGGATGAATACTCCTGGTGATATTGATAAAGAAAAGTTTGATTAGACTTAACAAAGGATAACGCTCTGATGCGCGCTAACGTTGTGGAGAACGAACTGGATATTCGCGGCCTGGGCTGCAGCCTATGGCGTGGAAAGCGCTGGATAGTCGGCTGTGCAATCGTGTTTGCATTGGTAGCCTGGATAGCAACGCTGCTGATGAAACAGGTGTGGAGCACGACCGCGATAACAGGGCGGCCTACGGTGAATATGCTGGGATCCTACTATTCCCAGCAACAGTTCCTGAACAATCTGGATATGCGCAATAACGCTTTAACGTTAAATACGGCGTCACCTACCGTGATGGACGAGGTGTATCAGGAGTTCCTGATGCAGCTCTCATCCTGGGATACCCGCCGGGAGTTTTGGCAGCAAACCGATTATTATAAAACGCGAAAAAGCGGCAATGCCCACAATGATGCTGCCTTGTTGGACGATATGATTGATAACATTCAGTTTACGCCAGCGGATAGCGCACGAAATATTTTCGACAGCGTCAAACTCAAGGCAGAAACTGCTGCGGATGCGAACAATTTGCTGCGCCAGTATATTGCCTATGCCAGTGAACGCGCTGCACGCCATCTCAATGCAGAGTTAACGGGGGCGTGGCAGGCACGGACCAGCCAGCTTAAGGCGCAGGTCAAACGTCAGGAAGACGTAGCGAATGCGGTATTCCTGCGACGGCAACATCGGCTGGAACAGGCGCTGAAAATTGCCAGCCAGCAGGGCATTAATGAAAAGCAGACGCGTGAGGTGAGCGAAAACCTGGCTGACAGCGATCTGTTTCTAATGGGCCAGCCTTTATTGCAGGGGCAGTTAGAAACCCTGAGAGCAACCGGGCCGAGCTTTGATATCAGCTACGACCAAAATAAAGCGATGCTGACCACACTGGATGCAGGCCCGACGCTTAACAGCAAATTCCAGACCTACCGTTATTTGCGTACGCCGGAAGAGCCGGTTTCACGCGACAGTCCCCGCCGGGCATTTATGATGGTGATGTGGGGCGCGGTAGGTGCGCTGGTTGGTGCGGGCGTGGCGCTAGCGCGTCGTCAGCGTCCGATGTCAGATACACAAGATTGAGAGAAACAGTGTGAAAGTTCTGACAGTTTTTGGCACCCGACCTGAAGCCATTAAGATGGCACCACTCGTGCAGGCACTGGCACAGGACCCTGCTTTTGAATCACGGCTGTGCGTCACTGCGCAACACCGTGAAATGCTTGATCAGGTGCTGAGCTTGTTTCAGCTGCAACCTGACTACGATCTCAACGTTATGCGACCCGAACAGGGATTAACGGAGATAACCTGCCGTATTTTACAAGGCATGCATACCGTACTGCTCGATTTCAAACCCGATATTGTACTGGTCCACGGGGATACGACGACCACGCTGGCGGCCAGCCTGGCGGCTTTCTATCAGCAAATCCCCGTCGGGCATGTCGAAGCAGGTTTACGCACGGGCGATCTGGCTTCGCCGTGGCCGGAAGAGGGGAATCGTAAGCTGACGGGACATCTTGCCCGTTTACACTTTACGCCCACACTGCGTTCCCGACAGAACCTGCTGGATGAAAACCTCGCCGACGACAGTATTGTTGTCACCGGTAATACGGTAATTGATGCCTTGCTATGGGTGCGAGATCGGGTGCTGGACGATAATGAGATAAACGCGCAGCTGGCTTCACGCTATCCCTTTCTTGATGACAGTAAAAAGCTGGTACTGGTGACGGGTCATCGTCGTGAAAGCTTCGGCGAAGGTTTTGAGCGCATCTGTAGCGCTCTGGCCCAGATTGCGCGCCAGCATCCTCATGCGCAAATCGTTTATCCGGTCCATCTCAATCCTAACGTACATGAACCCGTTAACCGCATTCTGCGCGGCATTGATAACATTGTGTTGATTGATCCTCAGGAGTATCTGCCGTTTGTCTGGTTGATGAACCGGGCGTGGCTGATTCTCACCGATTCTGGCGGTATTCAGGAAGAAGCGCCTTCACTGGGTAAACCGGTTTTGGTGATGCGTGAAACCACCGAGCGTCCAGAGGCCGTCGAAGCCGGAACGGTGAAGCTGGTTGGTACGGACACGGCAAGAATTGTTAATGAGGTCAGTACATTACTTAACGATGATGAGGCCTGGCAGACCATGAGCCGTGCCCATAACCCTTATGGGGATGGCGAAGCCTGCGGGCGAATATTGCAAGCCTTAAAAGATAACAGAGCCAACTTATGAGTTTTGAAACCATTTCCGTTATTGGACTGGGTTACATTGGGCTGCCAACCGCAGCCGTTTTTGCCTCAAAGGGAAAGAAAGTGGTGGGCGTCGATATCAATGCCCACGCAGTTGACACCATCAATCGTGGTGCCATTCATATTGTCGAACCCGATTTGGATCGGGTGGTTCAGGCTGCGGTCGAGCGTGGAGATTTACGTGCTACGACGCAACCCGAAGCCGCTGATGCTTTTTTGATCGCCGTGCCCACGCCCTTTATGGCGGAGCGCCAACCGGACTTACGCTTTGTGCGTGCGGCTGCGCTGTCGATTGCGCCGGTACTGAAAAAAGGCGATCTGGTGATTCTGGAATCGACTTCTCCGGTTGGCAGTACAGAGCAGATGGCCGACTGGCTGGCCGCGGCGCGACCTGATTTGCGTTTCCCACAGCACGACGGGGATCCTGACGTCTTTGTCGCCTACTGTCCCGAACGCGTTTTACCCGGTCAGATCATGACTGAGCTGATCAGCAACGATCGCGTGATTGGCGGCATGACGCCAGCCTGTTCTGCCCGTGCGAGTGATTTGTATCGTATTTTTTTACAGGGCGAGTGCGTCGAGACAAATGCACGCACCGCTGAAATGTGCAAGCTGACAGAAAACAGCTTCCGCGACGTAAACATCGCCTTTGCCAATGAGCTTTCACTAATTTGTGCTGCGCAGCAGATTAATGTCTGGGAGCTTATTGCACTGGCGAATCGTCATCCGCGCGTCAATATCCTGCAGCCTGGGCCAGGCGTCGGCGGGCACTGCATTGCGGTCGATCCCTGGTTTATCGTGGCGCAGAATCCGGACTTAGCACGCCTGATTCGTACCGCTCGCGAAGTAAATGATGCCAAGCCGCACTGGGTGCTGGACCAGGTAAAAAAAGCGCTGGCAGACTGCCTGATGCAGACCGGAAAACGTGCCAGCGATCTGACCATTGCCTGCTTTGGCCTGGCGTTTAAACCGAACATTGATGACCTGCGTGAAAGCCCAGCCATGGAAGTGGCGCACCTGATTGCCGACTGGCATCAGGGCCGCACGTGGGTAACCGAACCGCATATTCAGCAGATTCCCGACATCCTGGCGACACAGGCCACCCTGGTTTCAACCGAGCAGGCGCTGCAGGAGGCGGATATTTTGGTGATGCTGGTCGATCACCATGCATTCCGCCGTGTTGATGCTGCGCACATTACTCAGCAATGGGTTGTTGATACGAAAGGTGTCTGGCGATGAAAAATTTTTTGATTACGGGTGGTGCCGGGTTTATCGGCTCGGCGCTCGTGCGATTCCTGATAAACGAAACAGAACATAACGTGGTTGTTGTTGATAAGTTGAGCTATGCGGGTAATCTCTCATCGCTCGCCTGCGTTACAGAGAATCCTCGTTTTAAATTTGAACGGGTCGATATATGCGATCGCGCGGCGCTCGACAGCGTTTTTAGTCAGCATCAACCGGACTGCGTTATGCATCTGGCGGCAGAAACCCATGTTGATCGCTCAATTGATGGGCCAATAGCGTTCATAGAAACAAATATAGTTGGAACGTATCAGTTACTGGAAGCGGCCCGTCATTACTGGAATGCCTTGACGGGTGACAGGAAAAAAAACTTCCTGTTCCACCATATCTCAACGGATGAGGTTTTTGGCGATCTAGATGATACTTCGGCATTTTTTACTGAGGATACGCCCTACGCCCCCAGCAGTCCTTACTCAGCAACGAAGGCAAGCAGCGATCATTTGGTACGAGCCTGGTTACGCACTTATGGATTGCCCGTCATTGTGACCAACTGTTCAAATAATTATGGTCCTTATCATTTTCCAGAAAAGCTGATCCCGCTGACAATTATCAATGCGCTTGCAGGAAAATCCTTACCTGTTTATGGAAATGGGCAACAGGTGCGCGACTGGTTATACGTTGAGGATCATGCTCGCGCGCTTTATACGGTGGTCACGCGTGGTAAAACTGGGGAAACCTATAATATTGGCGGTCACAATGAGCGTCAAAATATTGAAGTGGTTGAAACCATTTGTTGTCTGTTAGAAGAACTTGCACCAGAACGTAAACTAACAGGTCTGCATAACTACAAAGATTTGATTAGCTATGTCACCGATCGTCCCGGCCACGATCAGCGCTACGCGATTGATGCCCGTAAAATTGAACGCGAACTAGGCTGGACGCCGCTGGAAACGTTTGAAAGCGGGATGCGTAAAACCGTCAGTTGGTTTCTGGATAACGCCACGTGGTGGCAAGCTATCCTCAATGATCGCTATGACGGTGAACGTCTTGGTCTGAAAAAATAGTCAACAAAAGGAGCAGAGATGAAAGGCATCATTCTCGCTGGCGGCTCAGGGACACGATTACACCCGATAACACGTGCCGTATCGAAGCAACTCTTACCCGTCTACGATAAACCGATGATTTATTATCCCTTGTCGGTACTGATGCTGGCGGGTATCCGCGACATTTTGTTGATCACGACACCTGAAGACAAGCCCCATTTTGAACGTTTGCTAGGAGATGGCAGCGAATTTGGCTTGCGCCTGAATTATGCCGTGCAGCCCAGTCCTGATGGACTTGCTCAGGCCTTTATCATTGCCGAATCGTTTATTGCCGGAGAGTCATGTTGCCTGGTGCTGGGCGATAATCTTTATTTCGGTCAGGGTTTTAGTCCTAAATTGAAAAAAGTGGTTATGCATAATAAAGGTGCCACTGTATTCGGTTACCAGGTCATGGATCCTGAGCGTTTTGGCGTAGTGGAGTTTGATGAAAACTTCAATGCGATTTCGATCGAAGAAAAACCCTCGCAGCCTAAGTCACGATGGGCGGTAACTGGCCTGTATTTTTATGACAGTCAGGTGGTGGAGTTTGCCAAACAGGTTAAACCTTCCTCACGGGGTGAACTCGAAATCACCGCCATCAACCAGATGTATCTGGAACGGGGAGCGCTAGCCGTCGAACTTCTCGGTAGGGGATTTGCATGGCTAGATACGGGAACACATGACAGTTTGGTTGAGGCCAGTATGTTTGTGCAAACGGTCGAGAAAAGACAAGGGTTTAAAATTGCATGCCTTGAAGAGATCGCCTGGCGAAATGGCTGGTTAAGTGATGAGCAATTACGTGTTGCGGGCGAAGCGTTAGTTAAGACAGGTTACGGTCAATATTTGTTGGATCTTCTGCATGTCCGTCCTCGTCAGTATTAATCCACTCACCTGGGAGAGCCAGTTCTTCGGCTTTGACGCCGTGAGGCTGGAAACCGGGGGGGATCTGTCGCTCGAAAACGCGCTTCGGCACGCCTGCGCGCTGTTTCAAATCAAAGTGTCAGCGGAACAAACCGACATCATCGATGCGTTAAATCAGCATCAGTTTCACCTGGTGGAAGGTGAAGTGGATTTGTCGTTGACGATCAAACGCACCGAACGCCAGACTGGCATTCGTATTGCGCGGGAAGCACAAATCCCAGCATTACGCGAAGCCGCATCTCTGGCCTTCCGTCAAAGTCGTTTTCGCACGCCGTGGTTTGCGCCTGATGACAGTGCCCGCTTCTATGCGCAGTGGATCGAAAATGCGGTCCGCGGCACCTTCGATCATCAGTGCCTTGTCGCCAGTGATGAACGCGGCGCGCTTCAGGGCTTTGTCTCTTTACGTGAGGTCGAAGGCGATGCGCGTATTGGCCTGCTGGCGGTGGTGCCTGAGGCGCAGGGACAAAGTATCGGTCAGCGCCTGATGCTGGCTGCAGCGGACTGGGGCCGTGCGCGTCAGCTCGAACGTCTGCGGGTTGCCACGCAAATCAGTAATCTTACGGCGATGCGTCTTTATCTACGCAGTGGCGCGCGTCTTGAAAGCACGGCGTACTGGTTTTACAGGAGAGGTCATGATTCCCTTTAATGCGCCCCCGGTTGTGGGAAGCGAAATCGAGTATATGCAGTCTGCCATGAGCAGCGGCAAGCTGTGTGGCGACGGCGGTTATACTCGCCGCTGTCAGCAGTGGATGGAGCAACGCTTCGGTAGTGCGAAAGTGTTACTGACGCCTTCCTGTACCGCCTCGCTGGAGATGGCCGCGCTGCTGATCGATATCCAGCCGGGTGATGAAGTGATCATGCCGAGCTACACCTTTGTTTCAACCGCCAACGCCTTTGTATTACGTGGCGCGAAAATTGTGTTCGTGGATGTGCGCCCCGACACCATGAACATGGATGAAACGCTGATTGAAGCGGCGATAACCGATAAAACCCGCGCTATCGTGCCGGTCCACTATGCGGGCGTTGCCTGTGAGATGGATACGATTATGGCGCTGGCGGCACAGTATAAGCTGTTTGTTATTGAGGATGCTGCGCAGGGCGTGATGTCAGCGTACAAAGGCCGGGCATTAGGCACCATTGGTCATATCGGCTGTTTCAGCTTCCACGAAACCAAGAATTACACCGCAGGTGGAGAAGGCGGCGCGACGTTAATTAACGATGCCAGCCTGGTAGAACGCGCAGAAATTATTCGCGAAAAGGGCACCAATCGCAGTCAGTTTTTCCGGGGACAGGTAGATAAATATACCTGGCGCGATATGGGGTCCAGCTATCTGATGGCTGACCTGCAGGCGGCTTATCTCTGGGCGCAGCTGGAGTCCTCTGATCGAATTAATCAACAGCGCTTGCGCTTGTGGCAACGTTACTACGATGCCCTGAAGCCGCTGGCGGAAAACGGCAAGATTACATTGCCTTCCATCCCGGCTGATTGTCAGCACAACGCCCATATGTTTTATATAAAGCTGCGTGATGAGAAGCATCGTCAGGCCCTGATCAACTGGCTTAAAGAGGCCGAAATCCTGGCCGTTTTCCATTATATCCCTTTGCACAGTTCGCCCGCGGGCCAGCGTTTTTCACGTTTTGCCGGTGAGGACCGTTTTACTACAGCAGAGAGTGAGCGCTTATTACGTTTACCGCTGTTTTATAATCTGTCGGATAACAATCAGAGCACCGTGATCGGCTCGCTACTGAGCTTTTTTTCCTGATGTCATTAGCCAAAGCATCGTTGTGGACCGCCTCATCGACGATAGTAAAAATTGCGGTTGGGCTGCTGGTCGTCAAGTTACTGGCCATCAGCTTTGGTCCGGAAGGCGTGGGCCAGGCCGGTAACTTTCGCCAGCTCATCACCGTGCTGGGCGTGCTGGCCGGAGCGGGTATCTTTAACGGCGTCACCACGTATGTTGCACAATATCAACAGCAGCCCCGGCAACTCCGTGCGCTAATCGGCACCGCCTCGGCAATGGTGACGGGCTTCTCAGCGCTACTGGCGCTGGTCTTTTTATTGGCTGCGGCTCCCATCAGCACTGCGCTGTTTGGTCACGATCGCTATCAAAACGTGATACGTATCGTTGCCTTTCTTCAGTTTGGTATCGCGTGGGCAAACCTGCTTTTGGCGTTCATAAAAGGCTACCGTGATGCGCGCGGTAATGCGCTGGCCCTGATTTGCGGTAGCATAACGGGCGTGCTCGGTTACGTGCTGTGTTGGTGGCTGGGGGGCTATGCGGGCGCATTGACCGGGCTGGCTTTGGTACCCGCGTTACTCGTTTTTCCAGCGCTGGTGATACTGAAACGTCGTGTCCCGCTCCCCTTGAGCTGGCTGCGGCCCACCTGGCAGCCGGAAATGGCGCGTCATCTGGCAAAATACACGATTATGGCGCTGATCACCGCCGTCACCCTGCCGGTTGCCTGGGTGATGATGCGAAATCAACTGGCGGCCAGTAACGGCTGGGCGCAGGTAGGATTATGGCAGGGCGTAACCAGTATATCTGATGCTTATCTGCAGTTTATCACCGCGACCTTTAGCGTCTGGCTACTGCCGACACTGGCCCGGTTAGATAACAAAAAGGATATTGCGCGTGAGATCGGCCGGGCGTTACGCTTTGTGTTACCGGCGGTCGCGGCGGCCAGCCTGAGCGTGTGGATGATGCGTGATATCGCCATCAGCCTGTTGTTCTCCGCGGCATTTCACGACATGCGGGATTTGTTTGTCTGGCAACTCTGTGGCGATGTTTTCAAAGTCGGTGCCTACGTTTTCGGCTATCTGGTCATCGCGAAAGCCTCATTACGCTTTTATGTGCTGACCGAAATCAGTCAGTTTATTTTGCTGACGCTGTTCTCGCGCTGGCTTATCCCGTTACAGGGGGCCAGTGGGGCAGCGCAAGCCTATATGTTCACCTACGTTACCTATTTCGCGCTCTGCTGTGGCGCATTTATTCTTTACTGCCGAAAAAAATGACTTTAATTCACGTTTTGGGATCCAATATTCCCCATCACAATCTGACGGTGTTGCGTTTTTTTAACGACGTGATGAGCATCGACCAGCCTGTTACTGCACCGCGTCACTTTATGGTGGTGACATCGCAGCCTGAAAACCTCACCGGTTTTGGCGCTTTGCACATTGAAACCTTTAGCAGTAAGAAAGCGCTGGCTGAGGCGCTGTTGCAGCGGGCGAAAAATCGCGACCAACGCTTCTTTTGCCACGGGCAGTTTAACCCCTGGCTTTGGTTGGCGTTGCTGAGCGGCAGGTTACGCCGTTCTCAACTGTTCTGGCACGTCTGGGGAGCGGATTTGTATGAAGATTCACGCAGCCTGAAGTTTCGGCTGTTTTATTTCCTGCGCCGTGCTGCGCAGGGGCGCGTTGCACACCTGTTCGCCACCCAGGGCGATCTGTATCACTACCAGCAACGCCACAAGTCTGTACCGCAGTCTTTACTGTATTTCCCCACAAAGTTACCTGCAGTCGCCATTACGCCTCATCCAGACAAGACGTTTACCGTGCTGCTGGGTAATTCTGGTGACGCCAGTAACCGCCATATTGAGGGGCTTGCAGCGATCAAGGCTCAGTTTGGTGAAGATGTGCGCATTGACGTGCCGCTGGGTTATCCGCCTGACAATGATGAGTATATCGGACAGATTCAGAACGCCGCCGACAGACTCTTTCCGCAGGGGCAGGTAAGGTTACTGCGGGATAATCTTGCTTTTGACGACTATCTGGCGCTGTTGGCACGCTGCCATTTGGGCTATTTTATGTTCGAACGGCAGCAGGGCGTGGGAACGCTATGTTTGCTGATTCAGGCTAATGTGCCTTTCGTCCTGACGCGTAAAAATCCGTTCTGGCGGGATGTTACCGCGCAGCAGCTCCCTGTCTTGTTCAACGACGATGCGCTGACGCCTGATATCGTCGCAGAGGCGCGTCGGCAACTTGTGGGATGCGATAAACAGCGCATTGCTTTCCTGGCCCCTGGCTATCTGGAAGGCTGGCGAACAGCGTTGCGCCTTTGCGAAGGAGAGCCCTCATGAGTCTTATGGCATTTAGTGGTCTGCTGATCGTGTATGTGCTGTCACTGGTGACCATTGTGACCCTAAACATGCGCGAACTTAAACAGGAACGATTTAACTTCCACCTTTTTTTTACCTTATTGTTTTTACTGACCTTCTACTTCGGTTTTCCGCTAACCAGTATTCTGGTCTTTCGGTTTGATACGCAGGTGGTTTCGGCGGATTTTCTGCTGCAGGCGATGCTGTCGGCCACGGCGTTTTATGCTATTTACTTTGTCAGTTACAAGGTGCGCCTCAGGCCGGCATCCGCAGCGCCTGCCCGGCCCTGGCTACAAATGAACCGGGTCGAAACGCATCTGACCGGTGGGCTACTGGCGCTGGTGGCGGTTGCAACCGTAACGGTGTTCTTTATCCATAACGGATTTTTGTTATTCCGACTGACGGCCTATAACCAGATCTTTTCCAGTGAAGTGTCTGGCGTTGCACTGAAGCGGTTCTTTTATTTCTTCATCCCGGCGATGCTGATTCCCTATTTCTTGCATCCCACGCGCCGTAACTGGCTGCTGTTTCTCATCATCACGGTCAGCTTTGGCTTACTGACCTACGCGCTGGTGGGTGGCACGCGTGCCAATATCATTATCGCTTTTGCGTTATTTCTGTTTATCGGTATTACACGTGGCTGGATCACATTGTGGATGCTGGCCGCTGCGGGCGTGATGGCGATTGGGGGAATGTTCTGGCTGGCGCTGCGTCGCTACAATCTGGCTGTCATGGGCGACGAGGCTTTTTACACCTTTCTGTACCTGACGCGCGATACGTTTTCGCCATGGGAAAACCTGGCTTTGCTGCTGGAGAATTACCATAAGATAGACTTTCAGGGCTTAGCGCCCATGTGGCGCGATTTCTATGTGTTTATCCCAACCTGGCTGTGGCCCGATCGTCCTCTGTCAGTACTGAACAGCGCTAATTACTTTACCTGGGATGTACTGAACAACCATTCCGGACTGGCGATTTCGCCTACCTTAATCGGTTCGCTACTGGTGATGGGCGGCGTCTGGGCCATTCCGCCAGGCGCTGTGGCCGTTGGGCTGATCATCAAATCTTTCGACACGCTCTATAAGCGCGGACGCAATGAATCGAATCGTTATACCGGGGCGATTCTGCAAAGCTTTTGTTTCGGTGCCGTATTCAACATGATTGTGCTGGCGCGCGAGGGGCTGGATGCGTTTGGCTCACGTGTTGTGTTTTTCTGTATTATTTTTGCCGCCTGTCTGGGGATGGCGAAATTGCTTTTCTGGTTACTGGATCATGTCGGCCTGATTCGCAGCCGACGTGAGCGGGCGCTTCATAGCCCATCCTGATTAACCTCTGGGATCTAAGGGAAGAATTAAAAAGAGATGAGTACAGTTTCCGAAACGCCACGCTATGTGATTCGCGGCATCACGCTGTACGGCTTTGACAGCATGGCTTCATTTGTGGATTTCCTGATGCCGCATTCCGCTGTCCGGAGCGGCACGCTGGTGGCCATCAATGCGGAAAAAGTGCTGAATGCCGAGCAGGATGCAGCGCTGCGTGCTCAAATTCAGCAGGCTGAATTCAAATATCCGGATGGCATCAGCATTGTACGCTCTGTTCGCAAGAAATATCCGCAGGCCTCAGTACAGCGGATTGCAGGGGCCGATCTCTGGGAAGCCTTAATGGAACGTGCCGGACGCAACGGAACGCCGGTGTTTTTGATCGGCGGTCGGCAGGCAGTGTTGGACGAAACCTGCGATAAACTGCGTCGTCAGTGGAACGTGAATATTGTGGGTGCACAGGATGGCTATTTTGTCCCGGCGGAACGCGATGCACTGTTTGCCAGGGTTGCGGCCAGCGGAGCCAGGCTGGTAACGGTAGCGATGGGCTCTCCGCGTCAGGAACTTTTAATGGCCGAGTGTCAGAAGCACTGGCCTGAGGCGTTGTATATGGGCGTAGGCGGTACCTATGACGTGTTTACCGGTCATGTAAAGCGCGCGCCTGTAATCTGGCAGAAGCTTGGACTGGAATGGTTTTATCGCTTAATCAAACAGCCCAGTCGCCTACGCAGGCAGTTGAAGCTGGTGAAATATTTGCGTTATCACTGGCGTGGCGATCTGTAAGATCGCTGATTAACGCCAGGTTTTTCGCACGAGTAACGGCATAAATGCGTTAATTGTCGACGAAATGCACAAAGCGTAATCAAACGCGCTATTTTCTTTAAAAAGCACTAGACAGCGTGGGCGCTTATCTCTAGTATGCACATCCGCAACGGCGCTACGCGCCCGTAGCTCAGCTGGATAGAGCGCTGCCCTCCGGAGGCAGAGGTCTCAGGTTCGAATCCTGTCGGGCGCGCCATTTAGTTTGTGCGTAAGAGCTTCGGTGGTTTGAGTACCGCGTTAGTAACAAAGATTTAAATGCTGTGGGTTTGACTTGCAACATTCAGTACAGTGGTGGCTATAGCTCAGTTGGTAGAGCCCTGGATTGTGATTCCAGTTGTCGTGGGTTCGAGTCCCATTAGCCACCCCAGATTTTGCTGGGATACGCGAAGGTGGCGGAATTGGTAGACGCGCTAGCTTCAGGTGTTAGTGTCTTAACGGACGTGAGGGTTCAAGTCCCTCTCTTCGCACCAGGCAAAACAAAATAAAAAAATCGGCGAGTAGCGCAGCTTGGTAGCGCAACTGGTTTGGGACCAGTGGGTCGGAGGTTCGAATCCTCTCTCGCCGACCATATTTAAGAAACCTGTCTGCAAAGACAGTTTTTTTTCGCCTGAATAAAAGTGGATGAGAACCTCCGAAGGAGGGTTGCGCCGAGCGCAGCGAGACAACGTTGCGAACGCAACGGCCCGAAGGGCGCGTCCCGCAGGGGCGCGTAATCCTCTCTCGCCGACCATATTTAAGAAACCTGTCTGCAAAGACAGTTTTTTTTCGCCTGAATAAAAGTGGATGAGCACCGCCGAAGGCGGTTTGCGCCGAGCGTCAGTGAGACAACGTTGCGCAGGCAGTGTCGTCTTTCAGGGGCGAAAATCCGCTCAGACGGGCACGTCATTTCTCCCGGAAGTGAGTCAGAGCGGAGTCATAGTAATGGCTGTCGCAAAAATGAGACGCTTAAATTACTGTTTTAACACGGATTGACAAGTCTTTACCTTGTTTGTCGCCTGTATGCGACATCCATTGTCTGGTTTGTCGTAATAACACGACGCTCATCGCAAAGAGAAAGAACCCCAAAAAAAGCATTAAGATATAAGTGACTGATTTATAAAAATAATTAAAATAATAATAACAACTGGCATGGATTATGCAATAATTAACGCGTAGATGCTCATTCCACCTCTTATGTTTGCTTCGGCTACATAAACCTGGGAATGACGCAGAGCCAATTTTGGGTACCTGTTGTCTGCCTGCCTGTATCGCGAAAGTCTTACAGGGTTATCAGACACCACGTTGAGTCGGGTACCTCTCGGTTGTCTAACCGACCTGATCTTACACCTGCTTTTAGCAGGTGTTTTTTTTTGCCTGAAAGCGCAGACACAAAAAAACCGGGCGAGCCCGGTTTTTTACTTAACGCGATGCTGTGCTATCAGGCATCAGGGTTATTTTTCAGCGTCAGCAACAGGCCTTCACGACGCATTTTTGCCGCCTCTTCCGGACGGCGAAGGCGATCGTAAACGTCCGCCAGCCACGCGTAGTCAAAGGCGTCAGGGCGCTGAGCCAGTGCCTGCTGAAGTGCTTCCGCTGCCTGCTGCCATTCACCGTGGCGCATTAACAACTGCCCCAGGGTACTGTGCAACAGGGGCGTCGCGCCATGCTGTTTGATTTGCTGACGTAAGGCTTTTTCCAGTGCCTCTGGGTTGCCGCTCTTAATACGTGGCATCAGCAGCACCAGACGATCATCGTAATGACGTTTAAGCCCATCCAGCAAGATGTCCTGCGCGGTATCGTGGTCGTCACACTCAATCAAATGGTCAATCATCGCTACCTGCAATGATGTCTCATGGCGAGTTTTACGGCTCAGATTGCCCCACCAGCGCTTCAGTCCCTCGCTGCCCTGATCGGCCATCGCCTGGTTCATCAGGCCCAGCCAGGCCTGTTGCTGCAGCAGGGTGCGTTGCTCTTCTGTCCCGACCTCGGATTTTTCCATGGCGGGAAGAATATCCAGCAGTGCGCTCCAGGCGCTGGTGCGGACATATGCCTGCTCAGCCAGACGAAGTACTTCCGGATGACGAGGCGCGACTTCGAGCAGGCGATCGATGCTGTGGCGCGCTGCATGATCTTCATGACGCGCCAATTGAATGCGGGTACGGGTAATTTCGACCGGAATCACATCATTGCCAGCCAGCTCAGCCGCCCGTTCTAGGTGCTGGTTGGCCCGCATTTCATCTCCACGCTGTTGTGCGGCTTCTGCAGCTAGCAG
This sequence comes from Pantoea ananatis LMG 2665, assembly GCF_000710035.2. Taxonomy (GTDB): domain Bacteria; phylum Pseudomonadota; class Gammaproteobacteria; order Enterobacterales; family Enterobacteriaceae; genus Pantoea; species Pantoea ananatis. The sequence continues at coordinate 181,957 of NZ_JMJJ01000009.1, forward strand.
GTAGTTAGCGACAGGCACATCAGCATGCTCTGCGTCTTTAGACAGCAGTTTTTCTACCTGTCTGAAATCCCCTTCCGCCAGTTTCATCAGGGCATTTTGCGTATGGCGCTGGGCACGACGACGCTTACGGCCAGTGAACCAGCCGCGGGTACGCGCGCCGGTGCGAAATAAACGGCGCAGTATCCATTCCACAGCCAGGATCACAAGCAGGCTAATAATCAGGATGATGGACAGGCCCGTCACGCTGGTTTCAACGTTCCAGTTGTCGGTCTGAATCAGCACGTAGCCCTGATGACCCGCAATCATCGGCCCCAGTACAATGCCGGCAATCAGCAGAACAAAGAGGATAAATACCTTAAGCATGATTAGCCTCCCTGCTGATTAGCGGCGGCAGAAGGCTGTGCCATCAGATTACGAACGCGGGTTTGCATCAGCTTTTCAAGCAGCGGCTGGCTCTCCAGGCTGTCGGGCAGATCCATATTGATGTTCTGCTGGCTTAATTCATCCAGCTGGGCCAGAAACGCTTTGGTTGAGGCATCATTGGTGTCATACCACGCGCGTACCCATGTTGAGACGGTTTCAAGCGACTGCTTGTAAATCTCTTCCTGGTGACGTGGTACGGCCTGAGCAGCGATGAGCAGGCGCGAGCGGATGTTCTCACGCAGATAAACATCCTGATTCGGTGCCAGCAGCGGCTGTGCGGTATTATCGCGACGGCGGATGGTAATAAAGTCATCCATAAAGTTATGCCAGCTCTTCACCAGATTCTGACGCCATTCACGAATGGAACTGGAAAGTTCACCGCTGTCGCTGTCCATAGGCGCATCATCGCTGTCGTTATCTGCCAGCCGCAGATTATCCACACCGTTTGATAACTGATTAAGTTTCAAAATGATGCCGTCATAATCCACCTGGGAGATGGCGGAGAGCGTACTGATATCCTGAGTTAACGCACGACGCACGTTCATGACGCTGGGATCGTTCATGTCTGCCAGGCTGGCATCTGCACTTTTCAGCAGCGCTGCAGCGGTGGTCACGTCCTGATCGCTCCACAATTTACGTCCGGCCAGCTTCACCAGGTAGTCAGCCTGGGCCACTAACCAACTGCGCACGTCATTACCTGAAATTGAAGCCATTTTTTCACGCAGCGTTTCCAGCTCTTTGGCCGATGCCGCCTGCTGTGACTGAGCGGTCTCTAATGCTTTTTCTGTCGCGCTCAACTGTTGGGCCAGCTGCTGTTTGTCGCTGTTTGCCTGTTTCTGCAGCGTGGACAGCTGATCACTCAGTTCCTGGTTGGTTTGTGCCTGCAGTTCGGCCTGGTGTTTATCGTTCAGGTATAACCCTGCGCCAATCGCCAGTGCGATGACAATCGCGACTGCTCCCAGCACCATGCCACCATTATTGCGATTGCGCGGTGATTTTTCCTGGGTAGAAGAGGGGCGATCAACCGCTGGTGTGGTTTCGTCAACCACGGCGGAGGTGTCTTTTTGTTCCGTCATATCTGGCACATCCCATTGTTAAGTTCAACATAACGCGCGCAACAGCGCATCGTTATCGGCACCATCGGCTACCTGAATAGTCTGCCAACCAAGATCGGCGGCCAGGGAAGCCAAACGTTCGCTGACGACGAGTAGTCGACAGCGGAGCAGCCATTCCTCACGATCGACCTCGGGGAACAGCGAATACAGCTGATGCAGCATCTCACCGCTGGTCACGACCAGCGTGTGAATATTACGATCGCGCCAGCGACGGCCTTCGATGGCGCCGTCATAGTGTTTTTGGCAACGTTGATAGCACTCTGCATAGGTGACCTGCGCGCCACGTGCCACCAGCGTTTCTGACAGCAGCTCGCGGCCCTGATTCCCTCGAAGGATAAGCGCATGCTTACCCGCTATTTGCTGCAATGTCGCCAGTTTTATCAACTCTTCGCTGGTTTCATGCGCGTGAGGGTAGGTCACCTGCAGGCCGCTGATCGTATGAAAAGCCAAAGCGGTACTGCGACCAATTGCATAATAGTCTACGTCAGCGGGCCATGCTTTGATGGCGTGCTGTGCAAAGTGAATAACCTGCTGCGAAAGGAGGAAAACGAGATCGCCGCGTTTCAACGTGGCAAGGGTGGCCGGTAACTGCAGGAGATCGTTACCCGGCGCGAATTCTATCAGCGGCAGGCTCCACGCCTGTTTACCCTGGGCGTGCAGGCGCGAGACCAGCTCCGCCGCTGCGGGTTCCGGGCGCGTCACCAGAATCGTCATACGGGAGGTTGCCCCTGATAAACGTCGCGCAGAATTTCACGTGCGCCACCGTTGAGCAACTCGTCTGCCAGCGAAATGCCCATTTGCTCTGCCTGATCGCGAGGCCCACGGCGTTCACCGCTCACCATGACGCTCCCATCGGGTGCACCCACCAGACCGCGAAGCCAGAGTTCGTCGCCTTCAAGTACGGCAAAGCTGCCAATCGGAACCTGGCAGCCACCTTCAAGTCGGGTATTCATGGCGCGTTCCGCTCTCACACAGACCGCCGTATCATCGTGATTCAATGCCTGTAACAGCGCAATTAACGTGCTGTCGTCTAACCGACATTCGATGCCAACTGCGCCCTGACCCACGGCGGGTAAGGAAATATCCGCAGGTAGCGGTTGGCGAATACGATCGGCCAGGCCAAGTCGATTCAACCCGGCGGCGGCAAGAATAATGGCGTCATATTCGCCAGCATCAAGCTTACTTAATCGTGTGCCCACGTTCCCGCGCAGCGAGCGAATCACCAGATCGGGACGTCGCGCGCTAATCTGGCACTGACGCCGCAGGCTTGACGTTCCAATGACAGCGCCCTGTGGAAGTTCATCAATTGACGCGTAGTGATTGGAGACAAACGCATCGCGCGGATCGTCCCGCTGGCAAATGGTGACCAGGCCCAGGCCTTCCGGAAATGCCACGGGCACATCTTTCATCGAATGTACGGCCAGATCGGCACGGTTTTCTAACATTGCCTGCTCGAGCTCTTTAACGAACAGCCCTTTCCCCCCCACTTTCGCGAGCGGTGTATCAAGAATGATATCGCCCTTTGTCACCATAGGTACCAGCTCCACGCGCAGGCCAGGATGGGCACTGATCAATCGTTGCTGTACATATTGTGCTTGCCACAGGGCAAGTGGGCTTTGTCGTGTAGCAATTCTGAAAATTTTGTTTAACATGCCGTTAACCATTTAGATCGTTCATCGAATATCCTATCATCGTTGAGGGAATGCTGTCAGTTTCAACGGATTGAAAAGAACCGCCTGCGGATTAAACCTGATATATCAGACAGTAATCTCAGGCCAGGCGCAGAGTGAGCGAAAAGTAGACGAAACCGTGCTAAAATGCAGGTAGCGTAACTTTCTTTACGGTCAATCCAGCGAGTGATAGATTGATCACGTTTCCAGCAATTATCTGCACGACATCTCTCTTATTAAGCGGCAGAGACTGGAAACAGGGTGCTTAAACTCCAGGACAACCAGGCGAAACGTCTTGTACCTCTATATTGAGACACTAAAACAGAGACTGGATGCAATTAACCAGCTGCGCGTTGATCGCGCACTCGCTGCCATGGGGCCCGCTTTTCAGCGAGTCTACAGTCTGCTTCCGATCTTACTACATTATCAACATCCGCTGATGCCGGGTTACCTCGAAGGTAGCGTTCCCCACGGCATCAACGTCTTCACGCCTGATGAAAACCAACTGCAGCTGCTTGCAGAGTTAACGGGCAAACAGGAACTCTCCCTGGTCGAAGCCCCTAAAGGTGAACTGCCTATCACTGGCATCTACTCAATGGGCAGCACCTCTTCCGTTGGGCAAAACAGCGTGTCCGATTTGGATATCTGGGTTTGCCATCAATCCTGGCTGGATAATGAAGAGCGCCTGAATCTGCAGCGTAAATGTGCGCTGCTGCAAAAATGGTGTGCCTCGCAGGCCATCGAAGTCAGCTTTTTCCTCATTGATGAAAACCGCTTCCGCCACAACGAAAGCGGCAATCTTGGTGGTGAAGACTGCGGTTCTACCCAACATATTTTGCTGCTGGATGAGTTCTACCGCACGGCGGTAAGAATGGCCGGTAAACGTATTCTGTGGAATATGGTGCCAGGCGAAGAAGAGCATCACTATGATGACTACGTGATGTCGCTGTATGCGAAAGGCGTGCTCACGCCAAACGAGTGGCTGGATTTGGGCGGCCTCAGCACGTTATCAGCAGAAGAGTATTTCGGTGCCAGCCTGTGGCAGCTGTATAAAAGTATCGATTCGCCCTATAAAGCGGTGTTGAAAACGCTGCTGCTGGAAGCTTATAGCTGGGAATACCCGGATACCAAACTGCTCGCGATGGATATCAAGCAGCGTCTGCACGACGGAGAAATCGTCTGCTTTGGCCTTGATCCTTACTGTATGATGCTGGAACGCGTTACACGCTATCTCACCAGTATTGACGATCAGCCCCGCCTTGATTTGGTTCGCCGCTGCTTCTATTTAAAAGTTTGCGAAAAACTCAGCAGTGACGATCACCCGCAGCGTAGCGGCTGGCGCCGTGAGATCCTGTCGCAGCTGGTTAAAGCCTGGGGCTGGGACGACGAAAAGATTGCTATTCTGGACAACCGTGCCGAATGGAAAATCGAGCGCGTGCGCGAAGCGCACAATGAGTTGCTGGATGCGATGATGCAAAGCTATCGCAACCTTATCCGCTTTGCTCGTCGCAACAATTTAAGCGTCAGCGCCAGCCCGCAGGATATCGGCGTGCTGACCCGTAAATTGTACGCCGCCTTTGAGGCCTTGCCGGGCAAGGTGACGCTGGTTAATCCGCAGATTTCTCCCGATCTGTCCGAATCCAATCTGACCTTCATTCACGTGCCGCCGGGCCGTGCCAACCGGCCAGGCTGGTATCTGTATAACCAGTCGCCGGACATGAGCTCAATCATCAGCCATCAGCCGCTGGAATATAACCGCTATCTTAACAAGCTGGTCGCCTGGGCCTGGTTCAACGGACTGCTGACCAGCAAAACGCGGCTGCACATTAAGGGCAATGAGCTATGCGATCTGGCGCGCCTGCAGGAACTGGTCGACGATGTCTCCAGCCATTTCCCGCTGCGTCTGCCTGCGCCCACGCCCAAGGCGCTCTACAGCCCGTGTGAAATCCGCCATCTGGCCATCATTGTTAACCTTGAGCACGATCCCACCTCGGCGTTTCGTAACCAGGTGGTGCATTTCGATTTCCGCAAACTCGATGTGTTCAGCTTTGGTCAGCAGCAGCAGTGTTTAATCGGCAGTATCGACCTGCTGTACCGTAACTCGTGGAATGAGGTGCGTACGCTGCACTTCAGTGGCGAACAGGCGATGATCGAAGGCCTGAAAACCATCCTGGGTAAAATGCATCAGGACGCTTCCCCGCCTGATACCGTTGAGGTGTTCTGCTACAGCCAGCATTTACGTGGATTGATTCGTACCCGCGTACAGCAGCTGGTGTCAGAGTGCATCGAACTGCGCCTTTCCAGTACGCGTCAGGAGCCAGGGCGGTTCAAAGCACTGCGTATGGCGGGCCAGACCTGGGGGTTGTTCTTTGAACGCATGGGCGTATCGGTTCAGAAGCTGGAAAACGCCGTTGAGTTTTATGGCGCCATTTCCAACAACAAGCTTCACGGCCTGTCGATTAAAGTCGAGTCTAATCAGACGCCACTGCCGCCTGTGGTTAACGGCTATGCCAGCGAAGGGATCATTCAGTTCTTTTTTGAAGATACTACCGACGATCGCGGTTTCAACATTTATATTCTGGATGAAAGTAACCGCGTCGAGGTCTATCACCATTGTGAAGGCAGCAAGGAAGAGCTGGTGCGGGACGTCAGCCGTTTTTACTCCTCGTCGCACGACCGTTTTACCTATGGCTCAAGTTTTATCAATTTTAACCTGCCGCAGTTCTATCAAATCGTGAACACAGGTGAACGTTATCAGGTCATTCCATTCAGAAATCAGGTCCTCACCGATCTCTGTGCCTCGCAGCCTGATAACGACAATAACGATTATCAGCCACGCTATCAGGTACATTGAGTTCGGTAAGCCCGCAATGATGCTATCTTCAGGGCTTGCCACAGCGCTCACGTGATTAGCTGGCATTTCCTGTTGCTTTTCCAACTTCAACTGCGATGATAAGCATCCAGGTCACAGGACATGAAGAGCATAAAGAATGAAGAAAGCGATAAGCCTGTTAGCAATGACAATGGCATTAACAAGCCTTGCAGGCTGTGGATTAAAAGGACCGCTCTACTTCCCGCCGCAGGACACGCCAAAACAAGCTGCGCCAACGTCAGCACCCACGCAAAAACAGAAAGCCGACGCGTCTAAAGCGGATGTAGGTGGTCTGGTGACGGGTGGTTCAAGCTCAAGCTCACAAATGAAATAACACTTATGGCGCATCCGGCGGAGCAAAAAATGCAGTTCTCCAAAATGCACGGTCTCGGCAATGATTTCATGGTTGTGGATGCCGTAACGCAAAATGTCTTTTTTTCGCCGGAATTGATCCGCCGGCTGTCCGATCGCCATCTCGGGATTGGCTTCGATCAGCTGCTGGTCGTTGAGCCGCCTTACGATCCCGATCTCGACTTTCACTACCGCATTTTTAATGCAGACGGGAGTGAAGTCGCGCAGTGTGGGAATGGCGCCCGCTGCTTCGCCCGTTTTGTTCAGTTAAAAGGGCTGACGAATAAAAGCGATATTCGCGTGAGCACCCAGGCTGGTCGCATGGTTCTGAGCGTGACACCAGACGATCTGGTACGTGTGAATATGGGCGAGCCAAATTTCGAACCCCAGCAGGTGCCTTTCCGCGCCAATAAAGCCGAAAACCTTTACCTGTTACGCGTGGCGGAACAAACGGTGATGTTTGGTGCCGTCTCCATGGGCAACCCTCACTGCGTAATCCAGGTGGAAAGCACGAAAACGGCCCAGGTTGAGCTTCTGGGACCGGTCCTGGAAAGCCATGAGCGTTTTCCGGAGCGCGTCAATGTGGGCTTTATGGAAATTATCAGCCCTGAACACATCCGGCTGCGTGTTTATGAACGCGGTGCAGGGGAAACCCAGGCGTGCGGTAGCGGTGCCTGTGCGGCGGTTGCCTGCGGTATCCAGCAGGGTATTTTAAGTCAGAAAGTACGCGTTGATTTACCAGGCGGCACGTTACATATCGCCTGGAAAGGCGTCGGACAGCCGCTCTACATGACCGGTCCGGCCACACATGTCTACGATGGGTTTATTCACTTATGAAAAATATCGAAGAGCAGGTGGAAAATACTGTCCTGCTGGACGATCAGGCCGTCAGTGATTATCTGCGTCAGAATCCTGATTTCTTTATGCGCAACGCCCGTCAGGTGGAACAGATGGCGGTACCGCACCCGGTTCGCGGCAGCGTATCGCTGGTGGAATGGCACATGGCGCGCCAGCGCAATCACATCCAGCGTCTGGAAGAAGAAATTACGCTGCTGATGGAGCAGGCGACCGCAAATCAACAGTTATTCTCACGTCTGCTTTCACTGCAAAGTCACCTGGCCGCCGCCAGCTCACTCCAGGATATGCTTAATCGCCTGCATCGCTGGGCGCGCGATCTCGGACTGGCGGGAGCCAATATCCGCTTGTTTAACGACAAGTGGCGACTGGGTGCGCCGTCTGACTTTGTGCAGCTTGGCCTGGCCCGTCAGGCTTTCGAACCGTTACGCATTCAGCGCTTCGGTAATGAGCAGCACTATCTGGGGAATATCAATGGCCCGGAGCTGCTGCTGCTGCTGCCTCAGGCAAAGGCCATTGGTTCAGTCGCCATGTCCCTGATGGGTGATGAGGGCGAGCTTGGCATCATTATCTTCAGTAGCCGTGACAGCCTGCACTATCAGTCGGGCATGGGCACCTTACTGCTTCAGCACCTTTCGCAGATGATACCTGCGCTGCTGGAACGCTGGGTGGAGCGCGCATGAGCAGCGTGTTGCAGGAGACCGTTGACGGCTTTCTGCGCCACCTGAAGGTTGAACGCCAGCTCAGCCCGCTTACCCTGAGCAGCTACGCGCGTCAGCTTGCCGCACTGGTGACAATTGCCGATGAGATGAAAATCAGCGCGTGGTCACAGCTCGATCCCGCCATGGTGCGGAGCATGGCGGCCCGCAGCCGTCGTGCAGGTCTGGCTGCAAGTAGTCTGGCATTACGTCTTTCCGCATTACGCAGTTTCCTTGACTGGCAGGTGAGCCGCGACATGCTGGCGGCTAATCCGGCGAAAGGGATCGCCACGCCGCGCAACGGTCGTCATCTACCGAAAAATATCGATGTTGATGACGTTAACCAGTTGCTGGAGATTGATCTCACCGATCCGCTGGCGATCCGCGATCGTACGATGCTGGAAGTGATGTACGGCGGAGGGTTACGTCTTTCCGAGCTGGTCAATATGGACTGCCGCCATGTCGATCTTGAGGCGGGAGAGGTTTGGGTTTTAGGTAAAGGCAGCAAGGAGCGGCGCGTGCCGATCGGTCGCACCGCCGTCAGCTGGATCCAGCAGTGGTTGCCGCTACGCACCGCGTTTAACCCTGGGGATGATGCGCTGTTTCTCTCCAGCCGTGGCTCTCGTATCTCTGCGCGCAACGTCCAGAAACGCTTTGCCGAGTGGGGAATTAAGCAGGGTATTTCCAGTCATATACATCCCCATAAGCTGCGCCACTCTTTTGCCACCCATTTGTTGGAGTCGAGTGGCGATCTGCGCGCGGTGCAGGAATTACTGGGCCATGCGAATCTGTCGACCACCCAAATTTACACCCATCTTGATTTCCAGCATCTGGCATCGGTGTACGATGCTGCGCATCCCCGCGCCAAACGAGGAAAGAGTGAATGAAGTTTTATCGCCCTCTGCGTGACATCAAAGCGATCACTTTCGATCTAGACGACACGCTCTACGACAACTATCCGGTGATCCGTAAAACCACGGAAGCCTCTCATGCTGCGCTGCAGGCTTTCCACCCGGCGCTGCGAGCCATAACGCCGGAAGACGTAGCCGCCTCGCGCAGTCAGTTACGTGCAAGCGAACCTGAGATCTACCATGATGTCTCTGAGTGGCGTCGGCGTTCAGTTGAACATGTCATGTGCCAGGCCGGTTTAACGCCATCCGAAGCCGCGGCGGGCGCGACGCAAGTTATGGATGTGTTCCATCAGTGGCGCAGCCAGGTCGATATGCCCGCTGAAACCCATGACACGCTGAACGCCCTGGCGAAGAAAGTGCCGCTGGTGGCGATCACCAATGGCAACGCGCAGCCTGAAAAACTCGGGCTGGCACACTACTTCCAGTTTTCACTCCGGGCGGGGCCAGACGGGCGCGCTAAGCCGTGGCTGGATATGTACCAGTTGGCCGCGCAACGTCTTAATATCGCCCCGGAACACATTCTGCACGTTGGCGACGATCTCACCACCGATGTGGCAGGCGCGATTCGTTTTGGCATGCAGGCCTGCTGGATTAACCTTCGTGAGGGTAATCTCATGCAGATCGAGGATGCCCGTCTGCTGCCACACGTTGAAATTTCCCAGTTGGCATCACTCACCTCGCTGTTATAATGGCTGTAAATTTATCCAGTCTTATGCTTCGCATTTTCTGACTTATTGGTGCTTATGGACGTTTCTGAACTGCTCGACGGTTTGAATGACAAACAGCGCGAGGCCGTTGCGGCGCCGCGCAGTAACCTGCTGGTGCTGGCGGGCGCGGGCAGCGGAAAAACACGCGTTCTGGTGCACCGCATCGCCTGGCTGCTGTCGGTAGAAAACTGCTCGCCGTACTCCATTATGGCCGTGACCTTTACCAACAAGGCGGCCGCAGAGATGCGCCACCGTATTGAGCAGCTCATTGGTACCAGCCAGGGGGGAATGTGGATAGGCACGTTCCACGGTCTGGCACACCGCCTGCTGCGCGCGCATCATCTTGACGCAGGTCTGCCGCAGGATTTCCAGATCCTCGACAGTGAAGACCAGCTGCGCCTGCTCAAGCGCCTGATTAAGGCGATGAACCTGGATGAGAAGCAGTGGCCGGCGCGCCAGGGCATGTGGTACATCAACGGCAAGAAAGATGAAGGTTTGCGGCCCAAGCATATTGAAAGCTACGGCAATCCGGTCGAACAAACCTGGCTGCGCATATACCAGGCCTACCAGGAAGCCTGCGATCGCGCCGGGCTGGTCGACTTTGCTGAACTGTTGCTGCGTGCTCACGAGCTGTGGTTAAACAAACCCCATATCCTGAATCATTACCGTGAGCGCTTCAGTAACATTCTGGTGGATGAGTTTCAGGATACCAACAATATTCAGTACGCCTGGATTCGCATGCTGGCGGGCGACAGCGGCAAAGTGATTATCGTGGGTGACGACGATCAGTCAATTTACGGCTGGCGCGGTGCGCAGGTCGAAAACATTCAGCGCTTTTTAAAGGATTTTCCCGGCGCGGATACCATTCGCCTGGAGCAAAACTACCGCTCGACCAACAACATTTTGAAGTCAGCGAATGCCCTGATCGCCAATAACAACGGCCGACTGGGGAAAGAACTGTGGACTGACGGCAGCGATGGTGAGCCCATTTCGGTTTACTGCGCCTTTAACGAGCTGGATGAATCCCGCTTTGTGGTCAACCGTATCAAGGCCTGGATGGAAAACGGCAATGCGCTGGCGGATTGCGCCATCCTGTATCGCAGCAATGCCCAATCGCGTGTGCTGGAAGAAGCCCTGCTACAGGCCAGCATGCCGTACCGTATCTATGGCGGTATGCGCTTTTTCGAACGTCAGGAAATCAAGGACGCGCTGGCTTATCTGCGACTGATGGCCAACCGCAACGATGACGCCGCCTTTGAGCGCGTGGTGAATACGCCAACGCGCGGTGTGGGCGACCGTACGCTGGATGTGGTGCGTCAGACGGCTCGGGAAAAGCAGATAACCTTATGGCAGGCAACGCGCGAGCTGCTTCAGTCGCGCGCCCTGGCCGGTCGTGCGGCCTCTGCGCTGCAACGCTTCTGTGAGTTAGTGGATTCGCTGGCAAGCGAAACCGTGGATATGCCGCTGCACGTGCAGACCGACAGAGTCATCAAGGATTCTGGCCTGTGGATCATGTACGAGCAGGAAAAGGGTGAAAAGGGCCAGGCCCGTATCGAAAACCTGGAAGAACTGGTGACGGCAACGCGCCAGTTCAGCTACCAGGATGAAGACGAAGATTTGATGCCGCTGCAGGCATTCCTTTCTCATGCGGCTCTCGAAGCCGGGGAAGGCCAGGCGGACAAATGGCAGGATGCGGTGCAGCTGATGACGTTGCACTCCGCGAAAGGCCTGGAGTTTAGCCAGGTGTTTATTGTCGGGATGGAAGAGGGCATGTTCCCGAGCCAGATGGCGCTGGATGAAGGCGGGCGACTGGAAGAAGAGCGTCGCCTGGCTTACGTCGGCGTCACGCGTGCCATGATGAAGCTGACCCTGACCTATGCGGAAACCCGCCGTCTTTACGGTAAAGAAGTCTACCATCGACCTTCACGTTTTATTGGCGAACTGCCTGAAGCCTGTATTGAAGAAGTCCGTTTACGCGCCAGTGTGACGCGACCGGTCAGTCATCAGCGCATGGGCACGCCGATCAGCAAAAACGACACGGGATTCGCCCTGGGGCAACGCGTTCGCCACGCCAAATTTGGTGAAGGCACTATTGTGAATCTCGAAGGCAGCGGAGAACACAGCCGCTTGCAGGTGGCGTTTCAGGGCCAGGGGATCAAGTGGCTGGTGGCCGCCTACGCTAAACTGGAAACCGTCTAGGCGCTGGTTGACGACTTTTTCGTCTCAGCGTAACATGCGCGCACTATTATCATGAGAGGACAATGCCTTGGACACGCCCAGTCGATGCTGGCTCATTAACCTGGTTTTCAGGAATAACATCTAAGGCTATCTCATTACGCTGGTAGCCTTAGCGGTTATCAGCGACCTCCCTTTTTAATCCGTCGCACGAGTCAGCACTGATTTATCCTTTATCCGTGTTCAGGTTCGCGGGTCTGCATTCAGACCGGCCGACAGCGTTGTCCCATAAAGTCTGCAATGGGGAGTCTTGCTATGCTGAGCGCATTTAAACTTGATAACAGTCGCCTGACGCGTCTGGAACTGGAAGATGAAAGCGATAAACTGACCACGTCAGTGTGGGTTGACCTGGTCGAGCCTGAAGAAGGCGAGCGCGACCGCGTGCAATCTGAACTGGGCCAGAGCCTGGCAACGCGCCCTGAACTGGAAGATATCGAAGCCTCGGCGCGTTTCTTCGAAGATGAAGACGGCCTGCACATTCACTCCTTCTTCTTTTTTGAAGATGCCGAAGATCACGCCGGTAACTCCACCGTTGCGTTTACCATCCGCGAAGGGCGTTTATATACGCTGCGCGAGCGCGAGCTTCCCGCTTTTCGTCTTTATCGAATGCGTGCCCGTAACCAGACATTGATCGATGGCAATGCCTATGAGCTGCTGCTTGATCTGTTCGAGACGAAAATCGAACAACTGGCAGATGAAATTGAGAACATTTACAGCGCACTGGAAAAGCTCAGCCGCGTCATCATGGAAGGCCAGCAGGGTGAGGAATACGACCAGGCACTCTCGCGTTTAGCCGAGCTGGAAGATATCGGCTGGAAGGTGCGCTTGTGTCTGATGGATACGCAGCGTGCGCTTAATTTTCTGGTCCGAAAAGCCCGTTTGCCGGGTAATCAGCTGGAGCAGGCGCGCGAGATCCTGCGCGATATCGAATCCCTGCTGCCCCACAATGAGTCGCTGTTTCAAAAGGTCAACTTCCTGATGCAGGCGGCGATGGGCTTTATCAACATAGAGCAGAACCGCATCATCAAGATCTTCTCGGTGGTATCCGTGGTTTTCCTGCCACCGACGCTGGTGGCATCCAGCTACGGCATGAACTTTGAGTTTATGCCTGAACTGAAGTGGAGCTTTGGCTATCCTGGCGCCATTTGCCTGATGATGCTTGCAGGCCTGGCACCTTATCTCTATTTCAAGCGTAAAAACTGGCTTTAATCATCAGCACGGGCTGTTAATACGGCCCATTTTGCTGGCCTGCCGCCTTAATTCTGCTACTCTAGCCGCTCAATTTTCATAATTGATTAATCATTCTATGGACGCTCTTTCGTTGCGCTGGCAATGGCTGCTGCTGTTAGTGTCATCTGTATTACTTGGCGCAATCTTCCAGTATTTTCACGTGCCGGCCGCCCTGTTGCTGGGACCCATGATCGTTGGCGTGGTCATGGGCCTGTCCGGTGCCACACTGCGTATTAACAAGCGGTTATTTCTGCTGTCGCAGGCGGTGCTGGGCTGCATGATTGCGCAAAGCCTGTCACCTTCTATCCTGACGCCGCTGCTGCAGGACTGGCCAGTCGTGTTAGCGGTCCTGCTGCTGACGCTGGCCGCCAGCGGGCTGTCGGGTTTTCTGCTGGTGCGTTTCAGCCAGCTTCCGGGCCCGACGGGCGCATGGGGATCTTCCCCTGGTGGTGCCTCTGCGATGGTCGCGATGGCGGGCGAATTTGGCGCGGACGTCCGGCTGGTTGCGTTCATGCAGTATCTGCGGGTGCTGTTTGTGGCGGGCGCGGCGGCCATGGTGGCGCGGATCGGGCTGGGCGACGGCGGTCATGCCGGCTCGCTGGTGTGGTTTCCGACGCTTAACAGCGGTTTCCTGGTGACAATGTGCCTGGTGGTTTGCAGCGCATGGCTTGGCCCATGGCTGCGTATCCCATCTGGCGCGTTACTGATACCTGCGCTGATCGGTGCAACCCTGCATTCAACCGGTACGGCGGTGCTTCAGATGCCAGAATGGCTGCTTGCCCTGGCGTACGCCATGATTGGCTGGAGCGTGGGGTTACGTTTCACCCGGCCGATCTTCAGACTGGCGTTAAGCACGCTGCCGCAGATGCTGCTGTCCATTTTTGGCCTGATGCTGCTGTGCGGTGGGCTGGCATGGATGTTAACCCGCGTGTTGCATATTGACCTGATGACGGCGTATCTCGCCACCAGCCCAGGCGGGCTGGACACGGTGGCGATTATCGCTGCCGGAAGCCGGGTAGATATGGCTTTTGTGATGGCGATGCAGACCCTGCGATTATTCACCATCTTACTGACCGGGCCGGCAATGGCGCGCTTTCTTTCACGCTTTGCGCATTCGGCTCCGCGCTGAAAACGCCACGGCATCCAGAATAAAGACCAGCAGAGCCAGCCAGATAAAACCAAAGGTTACCATTTTATCTGGCGTAACGGTTTCACCATAAAACAGCACCGCCAGCAAGAACATCAGCGTAGGGCCCAGATACTGAAAGAAGCCCACCGTTGACAGGCGCAGTCGGGTACAAGCCGCGGCGAAGAACATCAGCGGAATCGTGGTAACAATGCCTGCGGCGATCAGTAACAGGTTCAGGCTCATGGGGTTCGCGCTAAGGTGGCTGGTGCTGCTGTCAGCAAAGCCAAACAGATAGAGCGCGGCCAGCGGAAACAGCCACAGCGTCTCTATCAGCATGCCGCTCTGGGCATCGACCTGAATTTTCTTCCTCATCAGGCCATAAAACGCGAAGCTGAACGCCAGCCCTAAGGCAATCACCGGCACTGAGCCAAATTTCCACAGTTGCAGAAGCACGCCGCCAGCCGCCAGGGCGACCGCCAGCCACTGCAGGCGACGGAAACGTTCACGCAGGAAAATCATGCCAAACACAACGTTAATCAACGGGTTGATAAAATAGCCCAGGCTGGCTTCAAGCATATGCTGATTGTTCACCGCCCAGATAAACAGCAACCAGTTTCCCCCTACCGTTACCGCCGTAAGGGCCAGTAGCAGCACTTTTTTTGGCTGGCGCAGCACGCTTCTGACCTGTCCCCAACTGCGACTCAGGGTAATCAGTAACAACATGAACAGTGCTGACCAGATCACCCTGTGGGTCATGATTTCAGTCGCCGGTACGGCCTTCACTAATTTGAAGTAGGCGGGCGCAATGCCCCAAATAAAGTAAGCGCCAAGCGCAAAGCCGATGCCCTGACGGGTTTGCTGGGTATCCATAATTCATCCTGAAAATTTGTACTGTACCGGAGGTCACTGAAATACAGCGGCGTGACAGAGGGCCGCAATGGTAACGCAGTCCTCGTTATCTCTGTAGCCCGATCTGGCGATAATGCTGGGTCAGTCTTTCTCCTGCTCCAGCGCGCGCTGGCGAGAAAGGCAGATGGCCTGATGATTGTTATCTGCCCATGCAATTAATTGCTGCATGGGTTCGAGAAATGAACGGCCTAAATCCGTCAGGCTGTACTCAACGCGCGGCGGCACTTCCGGATAAAGTGTGCGCAGGATATAGCCATCCATTTCCAGCCGTTTCAGACTGCGTGACAGCACCTGACGGGCAACATCGCCAATATGACGGTGAAGTTCATTGAAACGTAAGGTCTGTTCGGCCAGCGCTTCGAGAATCAATAAACTCCATTTGTCGCCTATCCGGTCAAGCACATCCCGGATGGGGCAAGGTTGTTGATACGTAAAGGTTGCGGGTGAAGATTTGGGCATCGGGTCGGTTCCTGTGCATCGCTAAGCGTCACTTTCAGGTGATTAAGTCACTCTGGTGTGACTTCTTGTTATCCATTTTGCGCGAATGTAACATCCGTCACGACGTCAGTCTATTTTTGTGACCAGGTGTCTGAGCGAAACCCTGTATCGCATTCGACAGACGTCAGGCAATCCCTGTGTACTCAAAATCTGGTGCCTCGCGACCAGCGCTATGACGAACGATCAAGGAGAATAATGATGGTAGCTTTTCTGAAAACCCTGTTGCTGGCGGCAGGTATCCTGACCGCGGGTGCAGTTTACGCGGCACAACCTGGCGAAGGCCGGGATATCAAGGTGGAAGAGGCCAATCGTGCACTGGTGATCCATTTCTATGATCAATTTTTTAATCACCACAAGGTCGCTGAAGCGGCCCGGGTTATCGCGGATAATTACCGTCAGCACAATCCCGGCGTGCCAAACGGCAAGGCACCGCTTGTTAACTTTTTTACCGACTATTTCAGGAAAAACCCGCAGTCAAAAGCACGCATCGTCCGAAGTGCGACCGATGGCGATTTGGTCTGGCTGCATGTTCACTCCACCAACGGTGAACACGATCGTGGCCAGGCCGTTACGGATATTTTTCGCGTGAAAAACGGCAAAATTGTCGAGCACTGGGATGTGATTCAGGCTGTACCGGCGACGTCGGCGAACACCAATACTATGTTTTGATTCAGGCAGGATAACGCGTGGCAGTACTCAAACGCTGCCACGCGTTCAGTTCTGTGATCAACCTGTCAGATAGGTGGCTGTGGCGGTCGCGATGTAAACGCCCTGATCATTGTGTAACTCCACCCGCGCCACAGAGACTTTATTGCCGGCACGCAGTAAACGACTGGTGGCGATAAAACGCTCGCCGCGACCGGGACGCAGATAGTCTACCCGCATATCAATCGTTCCCATGCGAGACAGTCGCTGGCGGAGCATTTCCTCACTGATTGTTTCCTCACGCGTCAAGGCATGACTGACGCACACCATGCCTGCCGCCACGTCCAGTACGGCGGCGGTGACCCCACCGTGGAGAATCTGTTGAGCGGCATTGCCGACCAGCATGGTTTTGTTCACAAAACTGATTTCAGCGTAGTCGGCGTCAAGGTGATCCAGTTCCAGACCAAGTGCCTGGTTAAACGGCATATGATAAATAAAAATTTCACCGACCAGGCGGCGAGCGTCCTGCTGAGTCAATAGCACGGATGACATTGTGTTTAGTCCTGAACAGCTGACAAATGAACTGTAGATGTTAATGAGTTGTTTATTCTATGCTTCGCTCGACAGGGTTTCCAGTTTAGGAAATCAGCGCTGATGTTCGCTCACATTTGTGTGTAGAATGTCCTGCTTTTTACAACACCCATTCGCTTTTATGAATACGCAGTTTCCATTGGAGAATCCTATGCGTAAGCATCGCGCCTTGCTGGCGGCAATGTTACTTCCTGCTTTGGCGCAGGCGGACGAAGCCACGATCAAACACGTTCACGATGCACCCCAGGTTCGTGGCAGCATTATTGCCAACCTGCTGGAGCAGCATGACAACCCGTTTGTGCTTTATCCTTACGAAAATAACTATCTGCTTTACACGTACACTAGCGACATTAATAAAGAGGCGATTTCCTCTTATAACTGGGCGCAGAATGCCCGTAAGGACGAAGTGAAATTCCAGCTTAGTCTGGCATTTCCACTGTGGCGCGGCATCCTGGGTGACAACTCCGTGTTAGCCGCGTCCTATACTCAGCGCTCATGGTGGCAGCTATCCAATAAAAAAGAGTCGTCGCCCTTCCGCGAGACAAACTATGAGCCGCAGATTTTCCTGGGCTGGGCGACCGATTATTCGTTTGCCGGCTGGACGCTACGTGATGTTGAAGTGGGCGTGAATCATCAGTCCAATGGCCGTAGCGATCCCACGTCACGCAGCTGGAACCGTGTGTATACCCGCCTGATGGCGCAAAACGGTAATTTCCTCGCAGAGATCAAACCCTGGTTCCGTATTTCTGAGAGCGCCAGCACGGACGATAACCCGGATATTACAAAATACATGGGCTACTACCGGGCGAAAGTGGGCTATGCGATGGGTGACAGCATTTTCAGCGTGGAAGGCAACTATAACTGGAATAGCGGTTACGGCGGCGCTACGCTGGGCTGGAGTTATCCCATCACCCAGCACGTGCGTTTTTACACCCAGCTTTTTAGCGGCTATGGTGAATCTCTCATTGACTATAACCACCGTCAGACTCGTTTAGGCGTAGGTGTGACCCTTAACGATTTGTTCTAACCAACCATTAAGTCAGGAATACAGTGGCAACCTCGGCAGTTCTTAATCAGGAAGCGTTGGCGCAGCAGGTATTGCAGGATACCTTCGGCTACCAGCAGTTTCGTCCCGGTCAGCAGACAATCATAAATGAAGCGCTGAGCGGGCGGGATTGCCTGGTGGTGATGCCGACCGGCGGCGGTAAATCACTCTGCTATCAGATTCCGGCGCTGGTGCGCGAGGGGCTGACACTGGTGGTGTCGCCACTCATCTCTCTGATGAAAGATCAGGTGGATCAGCTCCTGGCAAACGGCGTGGCCGCGGCCTGCCTGAACTCGACCATGACGCGCGAGCAGCAGCAGGTTGTCATGGCCGATTGCCGCAACGGGCGCGTGAAGCTGCTCTATATCGCGCCAGAACGTCTGATGATGGACAACTTTCTTGACAGTCTGGCGCACTGGCAGCCCTGTATGCTGGCCGTTGATGAGGCGCACTGTATTTCCCAATGGGGACATGATTTCCGACCGGAATATGGCGCGCTGGGACAGATGCGCCAGCGCTTTCCCGATCTGCCCGTCATGGCGCTGACAGCGACCGCTGACGAAACGACCCGTCTTGATATCATTAACCTGCTGCATATGCAGGATCCGCTGATTCAAATCAGCAGTTTTGACCGCCCCAATATTCGTTACACGCTGGTGGAAAAATTTAAACCCACTGAGCAGTTGCTGCGTTACGTACAGGATCAGCGCGGTAAATGCGGCATTATTTACTGTAACAGCCGGGCAAAAGTTGAGGATACCGCCGCACGTCTGCAAAGCCGGGGGTTAAGCGTTGGGGCATATCATGCCGGAATTGACAGCGCCCAGCGCGCCCGCGTACAGGAAGCGTTTCAGCGCGACGATTTGCAAATCGTGGTGGCGACCGTGGCATTTGGGATGGGCATCAACAAGCCTAACGTGCGTTTTGTGGTGCACTTTGATATTCCACGCAACATTGAATCCTATTATCAGGAAACAGGACGTGCCGGACGTGACGGCCTGCCGGCAGAAGCCATGATGCTCTACGATCCTGCTGATATGGCCTGGCTGCGCAAATGCCTGGAAGAGAAGCAGCCTGGCCCGTTACAGGATATTGAACGTCACAAGCTGAATGCGATGAATGCTTTTGCCGAAGCGCAGACCTGCCGTCGTTTGGTGCTGCTGAACTACTTTGGTGAAGGACGTCAGCAGCCCTGCGGGAACTGCGATATTTGCCTCGATCCGCCAAAGCGTTATGACGGCCTGGTGGAGGCCCAAAAGGCACTCTCCAGTATTTATCGCGTCGGCCAGCGCTTTGGTATGGGCTACATTGTCGAAGTATTGCGCGGTGCCAATAATCATCGCATCCGCGAACAGGGACACGACAAGCTGCCCGTTTATGGGCTGGGTAAAGAAAACAGCCACGAGCATTGGGTCAGCGTCCTGCGTCAGCTGATTCATCTGGGGCTGGTGACGCAAAACATCGCCATGCATTCTGCGCTGCAGCTAACTGAAGCGGCCCGACCGGTATTGCGTGGTGAAGTTCCGCTGATGCTGGCGGTGCCAAGACTGATTACCGCCAGACCGAAAAGCAGCGGGTCGGCCAAAGTGTATGGCGGCAACTACGACCGCAAGCTGTTTGCCAAGCTGCGTAAACTGCGTAAAGCGATAGCCGACGAAGAGAATATTCCGCCCTACGTTGTGTTTAACGATGCAACCTTGCTGGAGATGGCAGAGCAGATGCCGGTGAGCGCCTCAGAAATGCTCAGCGTGAACGGCGTGGGGCACCGCAAACTGGAACGTTTCGGTAAGCCGTTTTTGCTGATGATTAAAGAACATCTCGATGAAGAGTAAAGAGGAGTTACCATGTTGATTTTGTTCGGCACGATTGCCCTGGTCCATCTTGTTGCCCTGATGAGTCCCGGCCCGGATTTCTTTTTTGTCTCGCAAACCGCCGCCAGCCGTTCGCGCAAAGAAGCGATGTTGGGCGTTCTGGGCATTACCCTGGCGGTCATGATCTGGGCCGCGGTAGCGTTGATGGGCCTGCATCTGATTTTGCAAAAGATGGCCTGGCTACACCAAATCATCATGGTCGGTGGCGGACTCTATCTACTATGGATGGGTTGGCAGTTAATTGGCTCAGCCCGTCAGCGCCACAAACAGCCCGTACAGCAGGAACCTGTCGTCGAACTGCCCAGGAAAGGCATGAGCTTTATTAAAGGCCTGCTGACCAACCTGTCGAATCCCAAAGCGGTTATCTACTTTGGTAGCGTCTTTTCCTTGTTTATCGGTAACGATGTGGGGGGGCTGGAACGCTGGGGGCTGTTCGTCCTGATAAGCGTTGAAACCTTCGCCTGGTTTTCTCTGGTCGCGGCTGTTTTTGCCCTGCCGTGGATGCGGGATAAGTATCAACGTGCTGCGAAGTGGGTAGACGGTGTTGCGGGCGTGCTGTTTGCCGGTTTTGGCATTCATCTGATCCTGTCGCGCTGATAGCCGGTTACCGGACACGTCAGTCGTTACGGCAAGCTGCCGACAGCGTCACTGTCGTGCGGCAGCCTCCGCCGGTTCAGGCGATACGTCTGGCGCTGGCCAGCAGTCCCCCAATCGCGATGAATAAGCCGCCGAAAATGCGGTTCATTAGCTTCATCTGCCTGGGCCCTTTGATCCATCCTGCAATGCGCGTGGCTAATGTGGCATAGCCAATCATGACGATGATATCCACCAGAACGGTTGTGACGCCCAGCACCAGATACTGCAGCATCAGCGGCTGGTGAGGCAGGATAAACTGGGGAAACAGCGCCGCCAGAAACACAATGCTTTTGGGATTCGTCAGGTTCACCATTACTGCCCGCTTGAACAGGCGACGACGCGGCATGGCTTTCGACATAGCGTTGAGGTCAATCGCGCCCGCAGTGCGCCACTGTTGGATGCCCAACCAGACCAGATAGCCTGCACCGGCCCACTTTAAAATCTCAAACGCCAGCAGCGACTGGGAAAAAAGCGCCCCAAGACCGATCCCCACCAGGGCGATATGCAGGGCAAGACCAACCTGCAGGCCTGAAATAGACGCGACCGCACCACGATAACCGTGGCTGATGCCCGTGCTCATGGTGTTAATGGCACCAGAGCCGGGTGAAAGGCTAAGAATTGTGGTGGTAAGAAGATAAGTCAGCCACCATTCGATGGTCATGGGTTGTACTCCCTGTCACGTCTGAAGTGTGACACAATACGCCAGAATGCTGCGCAGGGCTATGGACATCATGCGGCCGTTCAGACTCTTTTTTTCCGGCAATCAGGAGGGCGGATGAAGCAACACAGAGCAAGCTGGCTGCAACGCGAAAAGGCCTTCGCTGCCTTCGCGACCGGCCCACTGCTTGATTTCTGGCACAGCCGTGAAGAGTGTGAATTTACCGGTGTTGAAAATCTGACCTTACGTTACGTTCGGTTCATTTCACCGCAACACAAGCGCGTGATTGTAATCGTTCCCGGGCGCATTGAGAGCTACGTTAAATATCCCGAGCTGGCCTACGATCTGTTTCACTGTGGGTTCGATGTGATCGTGCTCGATCACCGTGGTCAGGGGCGATCCGATCGGCTGCTGGATGATTCGCATCTTGGACATGTGGTGGAGTTTTCCCACTATGTCGATGACCTTGAAACGCTCTATCTGAAAGAGATTGTGAGCCGTCATTATCAACAACGTTATGCGTTGGCGCATTCAATGGGGGGCGCAATTCTGGCCCTGTTCCTGGCGCGTCAGCCTGGCGCGTTTCACGCTGCGGCTCTGGTTGCGCCGATGTTTGGCATCGCGCTGCCGTTACCCTCTTTTCTGGCGCATAAGATCCTCGACTGGGCAGAGAAACGACCTGCCGTTCGCGATGGCTATGCATTAGGCACGGGGCGCTGGCGGGCTCATCCCTTTGGCATTAACCGTCTGACGCACAGTCATGAACGTTATCGTCGCAGCCTGCGTTTTTATGCGGACGACCCGGCGATTCGTGTTGGCGGTCCCACCTATCACTGGGTACGGGAAGGCATTCATGCCGGACGCAACATATTCAGTCAGGTTGATAAGATAACGACGCCGCTATTGCTGCTTCAGGCAAGCGAAGACAGCGTGGTGGATAACCGCTCACAAGATCTGTTTTGCGCCGCCATGGCGGCAGCCGGTCATCCCTGTGAGGGCGATAAGCCCCAGGTTATTAAAGGTGCACGCCACGAGATTCTGTTTGAAAAAGACAGCATGCGCGCCGAAGCATTGAATGGGATCGTCGATTTCTTTTTATCGCATCACTAGTTATCCGTTTACATTACCGGCTACGGCCAACCGACACAGATACCCGAGGTTTTCATGTACCACATTGTTGTGTCCGACCTGGACGGCACACTGCTCTCACCCGAACACCGCCTCACGCCTGATGCCCGAGAAACGTTGCAGCAGCTGGTGGCAAAAGGCATTCACTTTATTTTCGCCACGGGCCGCCATCACATTGATGTTGGACAAATGCGCGACAAGCTGGGGATTCCGGCGTATATGATTACGTCAAACGGTGCCCGTGTGCATAATCCAGCCGGCGAACTGATTTTTAGCCATAACCTGGATTGGGATATCGCCCAGGACCTGTTCGGCCTGCAGTACCATCATCCGGAAGTGCTGACCCATGTTTATCGTGACGATGAGTGGTTTGTCAGCCGTTGCAGTCCGGCAGAGAAAGATTACTTTCGCGAATCTGATTTTCATTATCAGGTTTATGAACCGGGCATATTGCCCACTGACGGCATCAGCAAAGTCTTTTTCACCTGCGAAGAGCCTGAACACCTTATTCCAATGGAGCTGGCGATTGAAGCGCGTTGGGGAGACAGGGTCAACGTCAGTTTTTCACTGCCCACCTGTCTGGAAGTGATGGCGGGCGGCGTCTCAAAAGGCCACGCGCTCGAATCTGTGGCAAAACAGTTAGGCTTTACGCTGAAAGACTGTATTGCCTTTGGTGATGGTATGAACGACGTCGAAATGCTGAGTATGGCGGGCAAGGGCTGCATTATGGCTAATGCGCATCAGCGCCTGAAAGATACCTTGCCAGAGCTGGAAGTGATTGGCAGCAATGTTGAGGATGCCGTGCCGGCGACGCTCAGAAAGTTGTATTTATCGTAGTGCGCCGGAGCAGAAGGCCGGTTAACCGGCCTTCTGACGGCTAGGCCAGTTTTTGCTTGTGTTTATGCTCGCTGACCATAGTGAGCAGCAACAAAATCACTGCCAGCACACAGCCCACAATCATGACTAAAAATCCGCCATCCCAGCCAAAATAGTCCACCGTGTAACCCACAATGGCGCTGGCTGCAACCGATCCTCCCAGATAACCGAACAGCCCGGTAAAGCCCGCGGCCGTCCCGGCGGCTTTTTTCGGCGCCAGCTCCAGCGCGTGGAGTCCTATCAGCATCACCGGCCCGTAGATCAGGAAGCCAATAATAATCATACAGGCCATGTCCACACCGGGATGACCCGGCGGATTTAACCAGTAAACCACCGTTGCGATGGTCACCAGCGTCATAAAGAACACGCCCGTCGCGCCACGGTTTCCGCGAAACACCTTATCGGACATCCAGCCGCACAGTAGCGTGCCAGGGATCCCCGCATACTCATAGAAGAAGTAAGCCCAGGACGACTTATCCAGCGTGAAGTGTTTCACCTCTTTGAGGTAAGTCGGTGACCAGTCCAGAATGCCGTAACGCAGCAGATAAACAAACACGTTTGCCAGGGCGATATACCAAAGTAATTTATTCGGCAGAACATACTTCATGAAGATTTGTTTCGCCGTGAACTCTTCTTCATGGCTTTCGTTGTAGTCAGCCGGATAATCGTTTTTGTAGGCTTCGATGGGCGGCAGACCGCAGGACTGCGGCGTATCCCGCATCAGGGCAAAGGCCAGGATGGCAATGACAATGGCGCCAAAGGCCGGCATATAAAGGGCCGCCTTCCAGTCGTTAAACCAGGCCATTCCCAGCAGAAACAGCAGGGGAGGAATGCCGCCGCCGACGTTATGGGCACAGTTCCACACCGAGACAATGCCGCCGCGTTCCTTTTGCGACCACCAGTGCACCATAGTGCGTCCGCAGGGTGGCCAGCCCATTCCCTGAAACCAGCCACAAATAAACAACAGCACAAACATCACCATGATGCTGGAGGTTGCCCAGGGAACAAACCCCATGAACAGCATCACGAAAGCGGCCAGGATCAATCCTGCGGGTAAAAAGACCCGTGGATTAGAGCGGTCGGACACCGAGCCCATAATAAACTTGGAAAAGCCGTAAGCGATGGAGATACCGGAAAGCGCAAACCCCAGATCGCCTCGTGAGAAACCCTGTTCAACCAGATAAGGCATGGCCAGGGCAAAATTCTTTCTGACGAGGTAGTAAGCCGCATAGCCAAAGAAAATACCGATAAAGATTTGCCAACGCAGGCGGCGGTAGAGTGGATCGATACGATCCTCTGCCACCTGAGGCTGGTGTGGTGCAGGTTTAAAAATACTTAACATTAGGGTGGCCCTCCGGGCGCATTATGGTTTTGATTCCCAGCAGGTTGGGTCGAAAGAAAAAAGGGTGCTCGCAATGCACCATTTCGCGCAGAGAATAGACAGAGGCGGACTGGGTTACTGTGATGAATGACAAATTTGTTACAGTTTTATTACAGTAAGGCGCGAAAATGCCAGGCAGATGCGCTTTTTCGCCCATTTTTAACCTCAGGCATGCTCTCCTGAGCGGATAAAAGTCGGGGTGAGGGATCGTTGCCTGATCGCCTGGTAAATAACCAGATGTCAACCAGATAATGCAGCTCTGATTCAGGACATTGTTTACACTGACGCTCTGTTTATTTCGGGGTTGTTACCGTGCTTTTATTGATTGTTACTACCATTCTGTGGGCATTCTCCTTTAGCCTGATCGGTGAATACCTTGCCGGGCAAGTGGACAGCTGGTTTTCAGTGCTGATGCGCCTGGCGCTGGCCGCCATTGTGTTTCTGCCGTTCCTGCGCTGGCGCGGCTATCGGCCTTCGACGCTCTTGCTCTATATGCTGGTAGGGATGTTGCAGCTGGGCATTATGTATTTGCTGAGTTTTGAAGCCTATCTGTATCTGAGCGTGTCAGAATTCCTGCTGTTCACCGTAATGACGCCGCTGTATGTCACCTTAATCTACGACCTGATAAGCCGAAGGCCCCTGCGCGTGGGCTACATTTTCAGTGCGCTGCTGGCCGTTGCTGGCGCGGCAATCATTCGTTATGACAAAGTCAGCGATAACTTCTGGTTTGGTCTGCTGCTGGTCCAGTTGGCGAATATCTGCTTCGCGGCGGGGATGGTGGGCTACAAACGTTTGCAGGAAACCCGTCCAATGCCGCAACATACGGCGTTTTCATGGTTTTATCTGGGCGCGGTTCTGATTGCGATCGTTGCCTGGGCAGCCTGGGGCAATCCCCATAAATTGCCTACCACGACGCTGCAATGGGGCATTCTGGTCTGGCTGGGCGTCGCGGCTTCGGGGCTGGGCTACTTTATGTGGAACTACGGCGCGACGCAGGTCGATGCTGGCACGTTGGGCATTATGAATAACATGCACGTTCCGGCCGGCTTATTGGTGAACCTGGCGATATGGCAGCAGAAGCCGCACTGGCCAAGCTTTATCGCAGGAGCCATCGTGATTATGGCGTCGCTGTGGGTCCATAAGCGATGGGTGGTAGGCAACAGCGCAAGATAGTCCGTGGCGGGCCTTGCCAGCGAGTAAACCGTTGCGGGAGAGGAATGCAGGGCATCTGGGCTGGAAACAGGCTGTGAACGCCCCTGAGCCTGACCGGAAGCAGACCGCATGACAGGCGGGCTGCTTCCGGTCAGAGCGTTTCTGATTAAGCGGGTTTACCTGTGGCGGGCCGATGAATCATCGTCAGCCCTTTAAGAAAATTACGCAGGATCTGGTCACCGCACTCGCGGTAGTTTTTATGGTCCGGTTTGCGGAAGATCGCGCCAATCTCAGCCTGAGAGACCGTAAAGTTGGCTTTTTTCAGCACGTCAGGAATGTCGGTAGTTTTTAAATCAAACGCGATGCGCAGCTTTTTCATAAAGATATTGTTGTTCATCTTGCGCTCGATGGAGGGCGCAGGCGCGTCTTCACTTTTTCCGCGGCGATGAAAAATTAAACCGTTAAGAAAATATCCCATCACCACATCGGGGCAGGGGCGAAACGCCGCATCCTCATCTTTCTTCAGCCAACTGGTGATGTCCGCCTGAGCCACTTCACATTCAGCCAGCGCAAAAATCGCCACCATTTTGGCATCGTTCAGATCGAGCATATAGCGCACGCTGCGCAGAATATCGTTGTTAGTCATGGTGAGATCTTCTCATGGTAAATCGACAGGCTGCGCATTATAGGGGATTTTGCCTGCTATCGCGCAGCTTTGTCACTCACGCAATAAAACCTTCGCAGGATGCGCGGCGTCCCTGACAAAGGGCAGATGCTCGCAGGCATGCTGACGGGCAAACCGCATAAATGCTTCCAGTACCGGCTGGCGCTGTTCGCCGTCGCGCACAGCGGCGTAAAGACGACTCCATAACCCTTCGCCCAGCGTTTTGGTGATCACCAGGCCCTGTTTTTCAAAACTTTCGACGACCCAGTGCGGCAGCGCAGCAATCCCCATGCGCGCCGAGACCATTTGAATCATCAGCAGCGTGTTATCGACATTCTTGAGCGCCGGACTGATCCCCGCAGGTTGCAGAAAGTGGCGCCAGATATCCAGGCGCTGGCGCTGTACCGGATAAATCATTAGCACTTCATCCGCCAGGTCTTCAGGTGAAATGTGTTCAACCTGCGCCAGAGGGTGATCTGGCGCCAGCACCAGGCGGACTTCGAAATCAAACATGGGTGAATAGAACAAGCCTGAGCGCGGCAGGATATCCGACGTCAATACAATATCCAGTTCGCCCTGCTGCAGCGCGGGCTGCGGATCAAAGGTTACGCCCGATTTAAAATCCATCATCACCTGGGGCCAGCTCTGACGAAACTTATCTAAAGCCGGTGTCAGCCACTGAATGCAACTGTGGCATTCGATCGCGACGCGCAGCGTGGTCTGATGCGGTTCGTGGCAGGCCTGAAGCGCCTGCTGAATTTGCGGCAGTATCTGCTCTGCCAGCTGCAATAAAATTTCGCCCTGCGGGGTAAAACGCAGTGGCTGACTTTTACGAACAAACAAACGAAATCCCAGCCGCTGTTCCAGATCGCTGAACTGATGTGATAACGCCGACTGTGTCTGATGAAGCTGAGCCGCAGCAGCAGCCAGCGAGCCCGTATTCTGCAGAGCCTGAAGCGTCCGGAGGTGTTTGAATTCGATCATGAGAGTCCTTCACATCGAAGCTGAATAATTTGCGCTTGAGCGACATACAGTACCCGCAGAATATAGCGGTGTAAACATCTGGACGGCTAAACATCATTGGCGACCCGCCAAAGCCGAAGACTTTCTGGAGAATAGTGAATGACTATCTTAAATCATACTCTCGGTTTTCCACGTATTGGTCTGCGTCGCGAGCTGAAAAAAGCACTTGAAAGCTACTGGGCTGGCAACAGCACGCAGGAAGAATTACAGGCGGTGGGTCGCGAACTGCGTGCGCGCCACTGGCAACAACAAAAAGCGGCCGGCGTCGATAAAGTGCCGGTGGGCGATTTTGCCTGGTACGATCATATTCTGACGACCAGCCTGATGCTGGGCAACGTGCCTGCTCGCCATCGAAATCAGGACGGATCGATTGATCTGGATACGCTGTTCCGCCTGGGCCGGGGGCGTGCACCGACGGGTGAGCCGGCCGCGGCGGCAGAAATGACAAAATGGTTCAACACGAACTATCACTACATCGTGCCGGAATTCACGCAAGGCCAGTCGTTTTCTTTAACCTGGACCCAACTGCTGGATGAAGTGGACGAGGCGCTGGCGCTGGGTCATAACGTTAAGCCTGTGTTGTCAGGACCGTTAACCTACCTCTGGCTGGGTAAGGTAAAAGGAGAACCCTTTAATCGTCTGTCACTACTGAACGATATTCTGCCCGTTTACCAGCGGGTCCTGACCGAACTGAACGCGCGCGGCGTTGAGTGGGTACAGATTGATGAACCCGTCCTGGCGCTGGAACTGCCACAGGAATGGCGCGAGGCCTTCAAAGCGGCTTACGCTGCGTTAAACGGGCAGGTCAACCTGCTGCTGACCACCTACTTCGACAGTATCGGCCAGAATCTGGATATTATCCGCACGTTGCCAGTGCAGGGCCTGCATGTGGATCTGGTGCAGGGGCAAGATGATATCCGGCAGGTGAACCAACAACTGCCTGCAGACTGGGTGTTATCTGTCGGCGTGATCAATGGCCGCAACGTCTGGCGTGCCGATCTCAGCCGTTGGTTTGAGCGCCTGCAGCCGCTGATCGCCTCACGTGAACACCTGTGGATTGGCACGTCATGCTCGTTGCTGCACAGCCCCATTGATCTGAGTGTGGAAACCCGTCTGGACGAGGAGGTGAAAAGCTGGTTTGCCTTTGCCTTGCAAAAATGTGATGAGCTGTCGCTACTGAGTACGGCGCTTCGCCGCAACGATCCCGCATCGCTGGAGGAATGGAGCGCACCGGTTCAGGCACGTGCGCACTCCCGCCGCGTTCACAACGCGGCTGTCGCACTGCGTCTGACAAATGTTCAGGCCAAAGACACTGAACGTGCCAGCCCTTATGCCGGGCGTGCCAGCACACAACGTCAGCGTTTCAACCTGCCCGCCTGGCCAACCACCACCATCGGTTCCTTCCCGCAGACCACTGAAATTCGTGGATTACGACTCGACTTCAAAAAAGGCGCGATTGATCGCGCGCATTACCGTACCGGTATCGCGGAACACATTAAGCAGGCGATAGCTGAGCAGGAGCGTTTGGGGCTGGACGTGCTGGTTCACGGCGAGGCGGAACGCAACGATATGGTGGAATACTTTGGCGAGAACCTGGACGGCTTCGTCTTCACACAAAATGGTTGGGTACAAAGCTACGGTTCACGTTGTGTTAAACCGCCGGTCATTATTGGTGATGTCAGCCGTCCTGAAGCCATTACCGTGGCGTGGGCAACCTATGCGCAGTCCCTGACTGACAAGCCGGTAAAAGGTATGTTGACCGGCCCGGTCACCATTCTCTGTTGGTCATTCCCGCGGGAGGATGTATCACGTGAAACGATCGCCAAACAGATTGCACTGGCGCTGCGGGATGAAGTTGCGGATCTGGAACACGCCGGCATTGGCATTATTCAGATTGATGAGCCCGCACTGCGTGAAGGATTGCCGCTGCATCAGTCCGACTGGGCAGATTATCTGCGCTGGGCCGTGGAGGCGTTTCGGTTAACCGCCGCTGTCGCGAAAGACGAGACGCAAATTCACACGCATATGTGTTACTGCGAGTTTAACGACATTATGGCATCCATTGCGGCACTGGATGCGGATGTGATTACCATCGAAACCTCACGTTCCGATATGGATTTGCTGGATGCATTCAACGCATTTGAGTATCCGAATGAAATCGGGCCCGGCGTGTACGATATTCACTCCCCCAATGTACCCGACGTCGAGTGGATAGAAAATCTGTTACGCAAGGCCGCACAGCGTATCCCTGAGGAACGTCTGTGGGTGAATCCGGACTGCGGCCTGAAAACCCGCGGCTGGCGCGAAACCCGACAGGCGCTGGCTAACATGGTCAAAGCGGCAAGAAACCTGCGGGGCGAAACCGCCTGATTTCCTGGTGTTGTGTCAATACGTTGTCAGTATGTTGGGGCGCCTGAGCGCCCCTTTTTTCAGTCACTTCGCGGGGGCAACACCGTATTGCTCAAACCAGGCTAACATGCGCGCCCAGCCATCGGTGGCCGATTCGGCGTGATAGCTTGGACGATAGTCGGCGTTAAAAGCATGTCCGGCCTCGGGATAAACAATGATCTCAGCTTTGGCATTGGCCGCGTGCAGTGCCTGGCGCATCTGCTCGACGCTCTCCAGCGGAATGCCGTCATCCTGACCTCCATACAACCCCAGCACGGGCGCGTTCAGGTCAACGGCGATATCGATAGGATGTTTTTGCTGCTTCATGGTTTTTTCACCCACCAGGCGACCATACCAGGCTACGGCGGCGCGCAGTTGCGGGTTGTGCGCGGCATAAAGCCAGCTGATGCGTCCGCCCCAGCAGAAACCGGTAATCCCCATGCGGCGAATATCTCCCCCGTTACGGGCAGCCCAGTTCGCCGCGTGATCGAGATCTGCCAGCACCTGGCTGTCGGGCACTTTACTGACCAGCTCTTTGAACAGGGTAGGGATGTCGTTGTAATCGTTGGGATCGCCTTCACGGAAGTACAGTTCTGGCGCGACGGCCAGATAGCCCTCCAGCGCCAGCCGACGGCAAATGTCGCGAATATGTTCGTGAACGCCAAAAATTTCCTGTACCACCAGCACGACCGGCAACGGACCTTCTGCTGACTGCGGCTTCGCATAAAAAGCCGGCAGGTTTTCACCCTGGCTCGGAATGGAGGTTTCCCCCGCATGGATGTTGGCGCTGTCGGTAATAATGGTGGTCGCTGCTGTGGGCTGAACTGCCGGAGCAAACGCGCCTGCAGCTGATTTTTGTGTCATATTATCTTCGGTTTTCATCGTTCTCTCCGTGCAAGCATAGGCGCAATCACGTAACTATAGCCTGGCCACCCATGACAGGCACCGGGCATTGAGTAACAGAGCTGTTAACCAATAAAATTACACTTCTCTTTAACATTCCCGCGATAGCTTCCACATCACCATATGTAGCAATACGCAAGGCGAGAGATGGATGTGTGATCTAAATCACCTTATTTTTCTTTGGGAATGTAACTTTCATTTTCTTAAGTGAATTTAGTCACATATTTACCTCGCCCGGTGACGTAAAGTGGCGTAAAAATTTTCCTTAACCCGGAGTCTGATATGACACAGTCTGACGTATTCCATCTTGGCCTGACTAAAGCTGACCTGCAGGGGGCAACGCTGGCCATTGTTCCTGGCGATCCAGAGCGCGTGAAAAAGATTGCCGGACTGATGGAAGATGCACAGCATCTTGCTTCCCATCGCGAGTTCACCACCTGGCTGGCGAAGCTGGATGGCAAACCGGTTGTTGTGTGTTCGACAGGTATTGGCGGACCTTCTACATCGATTGCCGTTGAGGAACTGGCACAGCTTGGCGTGCGTACGTTCCTGCGCGTGGGAACCACTGGGGCGATTCAGCCCCATATCAACGTCGGCGATGTTTTGGTCACCACAGCATCAGTGCGCCTGGACGGTGCCAGCCTGCATTTTGCCCCCATGGCGTTTCCGGCAGTAGCAGACTTTACTTGTACGACGGCATTAGTCGCGGCGGCGGAAGCCTGTGGCGCTAAAACCCATATCGGTATTACGGCCTCTTCTGACACCTTTTACCCGGGTCAGGAACGATACGATACCTTTTCAGGCCGTGTCGTAAAAAGCTTCCAGGGCTCTATGCAGGAGTGGCAGCAGATGGGCGTGTTGAACTACGAGATGGAGTCGGCGACCCTGTTAACCATGTGTGCCAGCCAGGGGCTGAGAGCCGGGATGGTAGCGGGCGTGATCGTCAACCGCACTCAAAAAGAGATTCCGGATGCCGTCACGATGAAGCAGACGGAAAGCGACGCGGTGAAAATCGTGGTGGAAGCCGCGCGCCGTTTAATGTAATTCCCCTGTTTTAACAGACAGGCCCGTGATCGGGCCTGTCTGTCCTGCCACTCACAAGCCTTTGCGTGGCCTCTTCCAACGCCAGCAAATATATCTGGACATTCATACAGTGCGAATTTACCTTTTCCTTCATTAGCCTGACCAGCGGGGAAAATATGGATCAGCACATCATTATCTACATCTGCCTGGCGCTTGCTGGCCTTGGTGTGGGCTGGATACTGGCGCAAATGCGGGTCGGCCATCAACTGGCCAGCTTTTCTACAGAACGTCGCCTGCTAAACGAGGGGCAACAGCGTCAGCAGCTGCATATCGACCAGCTCCAGCAACAGGTGCAGCAGCGTGAACAGGAGCTGAGACAGCTTCATGGCGCGTTAAGCGGGGCCAATGAGCGCCTGCAACAGCTCGACTACTGGCGCAACGAGAGCGAACAACTCACCCGTGAACTTCGTAATCAGCTCGAAGTGAACAGCGCGCAGGAAGCAGAGCTGCGCGAGGTCACGATTCGTCTGGAAGAAACCCGCTTTGCAGCAGAAGAAAAACAGCGACTGCTGACAAACAGCGAGCAGCGACTCAGCGCGCAGTTTGAAAATCTGGCCAACCGTATTTTTGAAAACAGTGGACGTCGGGTTGATGAGCAGAATCGTCAAAGTCTTAACAGCCTGATAGGGCCGCTCCGGGAGCAGCTTGACGGGTTTCGCCGCCAGGTGAATGAAAGCTTCGGTGCCGAAGCCCGTGAGCGCCACACGCTCACTCACGAGATTCGTCAGTTGCAGCAGTTGAATGCCCAGATGGCTCAGGAGGCGCTTAATCTCACGAAGGCGCTCAAAGGCGACAATAAAATTCAGGGCAACTGGGGCGAAGTGGTACTGAGCCGGGTGCTGGAAGCTTCTGGGCTGCGTGAGGGCTATGAGTACGACATTCAGGTCAGCATGCAGAATGAACAGCAAAGCCGGATGCAGCCGGATGTGATTGTTCGCCTGCCACAGGGAAAAGATGTGGTTATCGACGCTAAAATGACGCTGGTGGCCTACGAGCGTTATTTTAATGCCGATGACGATGTGGAACGCGAGCAGGCTATTCAGGAACATGTCAGCGCCATGCGCGGGCACATTCGCCTGCTGGGCCGCAAAGATTATCAACAATTGCCCGGTTTACGCTCGCTGGATTATGTGTTGATGTTTATTCCTGTTGAGCCGGCCTTCCTGTTGGCTATCGATCGTCAGCCCGAACTCATCAGTGAAGCCCTGCAGCAGAACATCATGCTGGTCAGCCCAACTACGCTGCTGGTGGCGCTGCGGACGATTAATAATCTCTGGCGCTATGAGCACCAGAGTCGTAATGCACAGCGCATTGCAGAGCGGGCCTCCAGACTGTATGACAAAATGCG
Source organism: Pantoea ananatis LMG 2665 (assembly GCF_000710035.2). Taxonomy (GTDB): domain Bacteria; phylum Pseudomonadota; class Gammaproteobacteria; order Enterobacterales; family Enterobacteriaceae; genus Pantoea; species Pantoea ananatis. The sequence goes on from NZ_JMJJ01000009.1 coordinate 214,952, forward strand.
GCTGTTTGTAGACGATATGAGCGGGATTGGTCACAGCCTTGATAAGGCGCAGAACAGCTATCGTGAGGCGATGAAGAAACTGGCAGAGGGGCGGGGCAACCTTATCGCCCAGGCTGAAGGTTTTCGCGATCTGGGTGTAGAAGTAAAACGCGCCATTAACCCGCACCTGGTTGAACAAGCCATGCCTGAGAATGAGCACGACAGTGAGCAAAATGACAAGGACAACGCAGACGAAAGTCATGAGCGGGTTCGGCACCTCCGCGAATAAGCAGGTCACCAGCGTGCCTGACCTCTATGACTCTGATACACTTCAGTGAGTATTGTTTGTGGAGCAGGTAAAACCGATGGCAGATGAATCACAGCAGGAAACTACCCATTTTGGCTTTCAGACGGTCGCCAAAAGCGAGAAAGCCGATAAAGTCGCGGACGTGTTTCACTCCGTAGCGGCAAAATATGACCTGATGAACGATTTAATGTCGTTTGGCGTCCATCGAGTCTGGAAGCGTTTTACCATTGACAGCAGCGGCGTGCGCCGTGGTCAGCGCGTGCTGGATCTGGCGGGTGGAACCGGCGATCTGACCGCGAAATTTTCGCGCCTGGTGGGTGAAACCGGTCAGGTTGTGCTGGCTGACATTAACAGCTCAATGCTGAAAATGGGCCGGGAAAAACTGCGTAATCTGGGCGTGGTAGGCAACGTCAGCTATGTGCAGGCCAACGCCGAAGCATTGCCGTTTCCTGATAACTATTTTGACTGCATCACTATTTCGTTCGGTCTGCGTAACGTGACTGAAAAAGAGAAGGCACTGGCCTCGATGTTCCGCGTGCTGAAGCCAGGTGGACGTTTACTGGTGCTGGAGTTCTCTAAACCTGTTATCGAACCCCTTAGCAAAGCTTACGATGCTTACTCGTTCCATATTTTGCCCCGTATTGGGCAACTGGTCGCCCAGGACGCAGAAAGCTATCGCTACCTTGCTGAGTCAATTCGCATGCATCCCGATCAGGAAACCCTGAAAGCGATGATGAATGACGTGGGATTCGAAAACACGACCTATTCCAACATGACGGGTGGGATTGTGGCGCTGCATCGTGGGTTTAAATTTTAACCATTATGGCGATGACCTTAACACCTGTAATGACCGCCGGTATTGAAACGGCGTTAAACCGCATACTGTATCGCGATCGTAGCCTGAAAAGCGCACGTCAGCGCCTGGTCGGCAAGGTACTGATGCTGCGTTTAAGTGAGCTATCCTGGCCGCTGGTGCTGGTGTTCAGTGAACAGCAGCTTGACGTGCTCAGTGACTGGCAGGACAGCAGTGACTGCACGGTCATTACCCAGCTTAAGTCTCTGCCAAAGTTACGCGATCGCCAGCAGCTGACGACCTTGATTCGTAGCGGTGAGCTGCAGGTTGAAGGTGACTTGCAGGTGGTTCAGCAGTTTTCTGCGCTGATGGATTTGGCCGAGCTGGATCCCGCTGAATACCTTGCTCCCTGGATCGGTGATATCGCCGCTCAGGGGATGAGCCAGGGCGCGCAGCGTGCATGGCGTTTTTTCAAAGCAGAAACGCAACGGCGTCAGGACTATCTTGGTCAGGCATTAACCGAAGAGTGGCGGGTTGCGCCGGGCGCCCTGGAATTTGCCTGGTTCTCTGAGGAGGTTAGCGCGATGGAACGTTCGCTTGAGGCGCTTGATGCGCGTCTGGCACAGCTGGAGGCGAAATGAGTTTTGGAGAGATCCGCCGGTTATATTTTATTATTAAGGTGTTTTTGACTTACGGCCTTGATGAACTGATTCCGCAGATGCGCCTGACTCTTCCGCTCAGGCTATGGCGGCGCTGCATTTTCTGGATCCCCAACCAGCACAAGCAAGAACTCCTTGGCGTGCGTTTGCGTATGGCGATGGAGCAGTTGGGCCCGGTCTGGATCAAGTTTGGTCAGATGCTGTCGACGCGCCGTGACCTGTTTCCCCCGGTGATTGCCGATGAGCTGGCTGTCCTGCAGGACCGCGTTGCCCCCTTTGATGGCGTTAAAGCGAAAGCGCAGATCGAAGCCTCAATGGGCGCCCCGATTGAATCCTGGTTTGATGACTTCAATATCATTCCACTGGCCTCAGCCTCTATCGCTCAGGTACATACCGCAACCCTGAAATCCAATGGCAAGAACGTCGTTATTAAGGTAATCCGCCCGGATATCCTGCCGGTCATCAAAGCGGACATGAAACTCATCTACCGCATTGCCCGCTGGGTGCCACGATTGCTGCCGGATGGCCGCCGTCTGCGCCCGGTTGAAGTGGTACGGGATTATGAGAAGACCCTGCTTGATGAATTAAACCTGTTGCGTGAAGCCGCCAATGCCATTCAGCTTCGCCGCAACTTTGAAAACAGCCGCATGCTGTATGTGCCAGAGGTCTATTCGGACTATTGCAGTGAATCCATGATGGTAATGGAGCGCATTTACGGCATTCCCATATCTGATGTGGTGACGCTGGAGCAGCACGGCGTCAACATGAAGCTGTTAGCAGAACGCGGTGTGCAGGTATTCTTTACCCAGGTTTTCCGCGACAGCTTCTTTCATGCCGACATGCATCCGGGCAATATCTTTGTCAGTTACGATCATCCTGAAGATCCTCAGTATATCGGCATTGACTGCGGCATTGTCGGTTCGCTGAATAAAGAAGATAAGCGCTATCTGGCCGAGAACTTTATTGCCTTCTTCAATCGCGATTACCGCAAAGTGGCGGAACTGCATGTCGATTCGGGCTGGGTGCCTGCCGATACCAACGTTGAAGACTTCGAGTTCGCTATCCGTACCGTATGCGAGCCCATTTTTGAGAAACCGCTGGCAGAAATCTCGTTTGGGCATGTGCTGCTGAACCTGTTTAACACGGCGCGTCGCTTCAATATGGAAGTCCAGCCGCAGCTGGTGCTGTTGCAAAAAACCTTGCTTTACGTTGAAGGCATCGGTCGTCAGCTCTATCCACAACTGGATCTTTGGAAAACGGCAAAACCCTTCCTTGAGGACTGGATTAAGGATCAAATCGGGATTCCGGCGATTATCCGTGCGGTAAAGGAAAAAGCCCCTTACTGGGCAGAAAAACTGCCAGAACTGCCAGAATTGTTTTACGACAGTATGCGGCAGCATAAGCAATTACGCCTCAGCGTGGATAAACTCGCGAACGATTTAAGTGTCCAACGTTCACGTCAGCAGCAGGCGCGTTACCTGTTTGGCGTAGGCGCGACGCTGTTGATTAGCGGAACGGCGGTGCTCCTCAGCAGGCCTGAGTGGGACCTGTTTCCAGCGGCATTAATGGCGGCGGGCTTTGTCAGTTGGTTAATCGGCTGGCGTAAGACAAACTGATTGTCACCTGCGCCAGAAACGCGGTAATGTCGCTGATTCGGACCCGAATAAACACGGGTTTCGTGGTGCATGACCCCGCAGTTTTTAACAATAAAATCGAGGCTATCTCATGGGCGGTATTAGTATTTGGCAGTTGTTAATTATTGCCGTGATTGTGGTTCTTCTGTTCGGTACCAACAAATTACGTAATCTGGGTTCGGATTTGGGTTCTTCTATCCGTGGGTTTAAGAAAGCCATGAGCGACGAAGACGATAAAAAGGATCAACCGAAAGAGCAGGATGCTGATTTCCATGCCAAAACGCTGGCGGATAAACAGCCAACGTCGGCTCAGAAAGATGACGTCAAGAACGACAAGCAGGTGTAAGCCGTGTTCGATATTGGTTTTGGTGAATTGGTATTGGTGTTCGTGATCGGGCTGATCGTTCTTGGCCCGCAACGTCTGCCCCTTGCGGTAAAAACGGTCATGGGTTGGATCAGAGCGATCCGCTCGCTGGCCGCCAATGTCCAGAGTGAGCTGGCGCAAGAACTCAAGCTTCAGGAGCTGCAAGACAGCCTGAAAAAGGTGGAAGAAGCCGGCCGGGGCACGCTGTCCCCCGAGCTGAAGGAATCCATGGAAGAGCTGCGGAAAACGGCTGATTCAATGAAACGCTCGGTCAAGCAGAGCATTGATATTGAAAGAGACGAAGACGAAGCCAATACCATCCATTCTCCTCACCCTACATCGACCACCGAAACGCTGCACCCCGTTACACCTGCCGCCAGCGAACATCAGGCGCAGGCACCTGTGCAGGCTCCGCTGGCGACGTCTGAACCTGCGGCTTCTCAACCGGCCGACAGCCGCGTTGAGCCCTCCCCGGTTCAGCCGCGACCTGCCTCAGGGCATGCCAGTGCACCGGCACAGTCGCCTGCTCATGCCGATGCACAAACTGCGGCTAAGCCCGTTAGCGCTGTGCCGTCGGCAGGTTCAGTTTCTACTCCTTCTGCAAGTGATGAGCGATAATGGCCGTTGAAGATACCCAACCCCTGATCAGCCATTTGATTGAGCTGCGTAAGCGTCTGCTGAACTGTATTGTTGCCGTGTTAGTCATCTTTCTGGCGCTGATTTACTTTGCCAATGATATCTACCATGCGGTGGCGTCGCCGCTCATTAATCAGATGCCCGCGGGCGCCAGCATGATCGCCACGGATGTCGCGTCACCGTTTTTTACCCCGATCAAGCTGACCATGATCGTATCGGTATTCCTTGCCGTTCCGGTTATCCTCTACCAGGTCTGGGCCTTTGTCGCGCCAGCCCTCTATCGCCACGAACGCAAGTTGGTCATGCCGTTGCTGTTCTCCAGTACGTTGCTGTTTTACGTGGGCGTCGCTTTTGCTTACTTCATCGTCTTTCCGCTGGCCTTTGGTTTTTTCGCCAAGACCGCGCCCCAGGGCGTCACTATTGCAACGGACATTACCAACTATCTTGATTTCGTGATGACGCTGTTCATGGCCTTTGGCGTGGCATTTGAAGTGCCGGTCGCGATTGTGCTGCTCTGCTGGACGGGCATTACCAACCCCGATGATTTGAAAAAGAAACGCCCCTATATTCTGGTTGGCGCGTTCGTTGTTGGGATGCTGCTCACACCACCAGACGTTTTTTCCCAAACTTTGCTCGCTATTCCGATGTACTGCCTGTTTGAAGTCGGCGTATTCTTCTCACGTTACTATGTGGGAAAAGGCCGCCAGGCAGAGGATGAGGAACATAACGCCGATTCCTGATGTCTGATTGGGCACAACCCGCAAGGCGGGAGAGGAAAGTCAAAAACCGCCGCCAGGCGGTTTTTGTTTAGGGTGTTATTGATAAAGAGTGGAAAAAATATGTTTGATATCGGTGTAAACCTGACCAGCACGCAGTTCGCCTCCGATCGGGAAAAGGTGATCTCACGCGCGCGCGAAGCGGGCGTCACCGGCATGTTGATTACCGGCACCAACGCACTTGAAAGTCAGCAGGCGCAGAAACTGGCTGAGGCCCATCAGGATTATTGTTGGTCAACCGCTGGCGTGCATCCCCATCATGCCAGCGAATGGTCAGCGGACGTTGCTAACACGCTGCGCCGTCTGGCAGAGAAAAAAGACGTAGTGGCAATAGGTGAATGCGGTCTGGATTTTAATCGTAACCTGTCCGCTCACCAGCAGCAGGAGTATGCTTTTGACGCTCAGTTGGCACTGGCGGCAGAGCTTAATATGCCGGTGTTTCTTCACTGCCGGGAAGCCCACGAGCGCTTTGCGGCAGTTCTTGAACCCTGGCTGCCCAAATTGCCTGCTGCAGTGATTCACTGCTTTACCGGCACGCGCGAGGAGCTAACCGCTTGCCTGGACATGGGGCTGTCGGTAGGGATTACGGGCTGGGTATGCGATGAGCGTCGAGGTATCGCGTTGCGTGGGATGCTGCCACTGATTCCGGCAGAGCGGTTATTACTGGAAACGGATGCACCTTACCTTCTGCCGCGTGATATGCGTCCCCGTCCCACGTCGAGACGAAATGAACCCTGCTTCTTGCCGCATATCCTGCAGCAGGTCGCAAACTGGCGCGGGGAGAATGTCGAGATGCTGGCACGTCAGGTGGATCATAATGCGCGTAAACTGTTCGGGCTGATTTAGGCTTTACGGAACTGCCGGTTATCCACGCTGCGTACGACCTGCTTGTTGAGCAGATTCAGCAACAGAATTGAGCGTGCTTCGCCATCCGGTTCAGAGAATATCGCACGCAAGCCCTCGAACGTGCCTTCGGTGATGATCACTTCATCACCGTTTTGCGGCGTTTCGGGATCGAGCAACGTCTGGGGGACGTCGGTTTGCAAGGCATCAATCACCAGGGCGGGCACGGTTGCCGGTGTTGTACCAAAGCGCACAAAATGGCTGACGCCACGCGTACTGCTTATGGTCGTGGTATGAATGGCTTCCGGATCAAATTCGATAAACAGATAGTTTGGAAACAGCGGCTCACTCACGGTCGTCCGCTTACCGCGCACGATCTTCTCCATCGCGATCATTGGACTCAGGCATTTTACCTCTTGCCGCTCAAGATGCTCTTTCGCACGCAATAGCTGCCCACGTTTGCAATAGAGTAAATACCAGGATTCCATAACTGCTCCCAATGAATGGACGCTAAGAATAGCAAACCTCCAGCCAGAGTTATAGCGCATTGGGGCCTGTAACGCGGCGTTGCCTGGAAAATAAACTAAGATTGTTCTGAATGATCAGTGCCACCGCATAAAGTGAGTAAACGTGAGTCATTCGCAACCCACGGGGCAATAACGATCGCCGTACCCAGCCTGACCGTTGTAAGTTACAGGCCAGGTAAAAGATGGGGCGCATAAAGCTCAACACATCCCTACAATCAGCCCTATAATGGCCCATTCACTCTGGCCGGAAAGTTGAAGCCGCATGAAATATCAGGATTTAAGAGACTTTATTGCGCTGCTTGAACAGCGTGGTGAACTGAAGCGTATATCGCACGAGATCGACCCCGAACTGGAAATGACGGAAATTGCTGACCGCACCTTACGTGCAGGCGGCCCGGCATTATTGTTTGAGAACCCTAAGGGTTACGACATGCCCGTTCTGTGCAACCTGTTTGGCACGCCAAAGCGCGTGGCGATGGGTATGGGGCAGGAAGAGGTCAGCGCACTGCGAGAAGTGGGCGAACTGCTGGCCTTTCTCAAAGAACCCGAGCCGCCAAAAGGCTTCCGTGACCTGTTCAGCAAAATGCCGCAGTTTAAGCAGGTGCTGAATATGCCCACCAAAAGGTTGCGCAATGCACCCTGTCAGGAAGAGGTCTTCAGCGGCGATGAGGTCGATCTAACGCGGATTCCGGTCATGAAATGCTGGCCAGGCGATGCAGCACCCTTAATTACCTGGGGGCTCACGGTAACCCGCGGTCCGCATAAAGAGCGACAAAACCTGGGCATTTATCGCCAGCAGGTGATTGGTAAAAACCGTCTTATCATGCGCTGGCTTTCTCATCGCGGCGGGGCACTTGATTATCTGGAGTGGACGAAAGCCCATCCTGGCGAGCGTTTCCCGGTATCTGTTGCGCTGGGTGCCGATCCGGCGACAATTCTTGGCGCGGTGACCCCGGTACCGGACACGCTGTCAGAATATGCGTTTGCGGGCCTGCTGCGGGGGAATAAAACCGAAGTGGTCAAATGTATTTCCAACGATCTGGAAGTGCCTGCCAGCGCGGAAATCGTGCTGGAAGGCTACATTGAACCCGGCGATATGGCCCCGGAAGGCCCCTATGGCGACCATACGGGCTACTATAATGAAGTCGATAGCTTCCCGGTTTTTACCGTAACGCATATTACTCAGCGGCATCAGCCTATTTATCACTCGACCTACACCGGACGTCCGCCAGATGAGCCAGCTGTCCTTGGCGTGGCGTTAAATGAAGTGCTGGTGCCGATTCTGATTAAGCAGTTCCCGGAAATCGTCGACTTTTATTTACCACCCGAAGGATGCTCCTACCGGCTGGCGGTCGTCACGATTAAAAAACAGTATGCCGGTCATGCCAAGCGCGTAATGTTTGGCGTTTGGTCGTTTCTTAGACAGTTCATGTACACCAAATTTGTTATTGTGTGTGACGACGATGTTAATGCCCGTGACTGGAACGACGTCATCTGGGCAATTACTACGCGTATGGACCCGGCGCGCGATACCGTATTGGTAGAAAACACGCCAATCGATTATCTTGATTTTGCGTCACCGGTGTCAGGACTGGGTTCTAAAATGGGCCTGGATGCGACGAATAAATGGCCGGGCGAGACACAACGAGAGTGGGGCACGCCGATTGTTAAAGATCCGGCAGTCACTGCGCGTATCGACGCTATCTGGGATGACCTCGGTATTTTTAAACAGCCATCACAGCGTTGATGGCGCGCAATAACCATAAAGACGACCCGACAGAGGGAACGCATGACAACGTTAAGCTGTAAAGTAACTTCAGTTGAAGCGATTACCGACACGGTGTATCGCGTTCGCCTGATTCCGGAAGCTGAATTTAGCTTTCGTGCAGGACAGTATCTTATGGTAGTGATGGATGAGCGCGATAAGCGTCCGTTTTCTGTAGCCTCTACGCCAATGGAAACTGAAATCATTGAGCTGCATATCGGCGCGTCGGAGCTTAACCTGTATGCGATGGCCGTGATGGATCGCATCCAGCAAGACGGGCAAATCGTTGTTGATATTCCCCACGGCGACGCATGGTTGCGCGAAGAGAGTGACAAACCGTTAATCCTGATTGCGGGCGGCACGGGCTTTTCCTATGCGCGCTCCATCTTACTGACGGCGCTTGCCCAACAGCCTGATCGAGACATTGCGATTTACTGGGGCGGCCGTGAGCTGAAACACCTGTACGATATGGATGAACTGGACGCGCTGGCCATTAAGCATCCTAATCTCAAAGTAATTCCGGTAGTAGAACAGCCTGAAGCAGGCTGGCAGGGTCGTTCTGGCACCGTATTAACGGCCGTCATGCAGGACTTTACTACGCTGAGTGAGCATGAGATTTATATCGCCGGGCGCTTTGAAATGGCAAAAATTGCGCGCGATCGCTTCTGTTCTGAGCGTGGCGCAGTGGAATCACAGATGTATGGCGATGCCTTTGCCTTTATCTGATTTCGCGCAGCAAGAAAAAACCCGCCCCTGACAGGCGGGTAAATCCCACAATAACGTCCCAACGTATCAAACGCGTTCGATAACGGTGGCGATGCCCTGACCCAGGCCAATACACATTGATGCCAGACCAAACTGCGCATCGCGGCGTTCCATAATATTCAGCAACGTCGTACTGATGCGTGCGCCTGAACAGCCCAGTGGATGACCCAGTGCGATAGCACCGCCATTTAAGTTGACCTTGTCATCCAGTTTGTCTGACAGGCCCAAATCCTTAATGCAGGGCAGAACCTGCGCTGCAAAAGCTTCGTTGAGCTCGAAGATGTCAATGTCGTTCACGCTCAGCCCAGCGCGTTTCAACGCCAGCTTGCTGGCGGGCACCGGACCGTAGCCCATGATTGAGGGATCGCAGCCCACCACCGCCATACTTTTAATACGGGCGCGGGGTTTCAGCCCCAGCTCCCGTGCGCGGCTTTCACTCATAATCAGCATGGCGGCGGCCCCATCTGACAGGGCTGAGGATGTGCCTGCGGTCACCGTCCCGGTCACGGGATCAAATGCAGGTCGCAGTGCCGCAAGGCCTTCCAGGCTGGTATCTTCACGGATCACTTCATCAAAGTCATAGCGTTTCAGCACGCCGTCGGCGTCGTGGCCGTGTATCGCAACAATTTCATTTGCGAAATCGCCGCGCTGTGTCGCCTGCCAGGCGCGCTGATGGGAGCGCAAAGCGAATGCATCCTGCTGCTCGCGGCTAATGTGGTGCATGCGCGCCAGCATCTCTGCGGTTAATCCCATCATCCCTGCCGCTTTCGCAACGGTACGCCCTAAGCCGGGATGAAAATCAACGCCATGGTTCATGGGTACATGTCCCATGTGCTCCACACCGCCGATCAAACAGGCATGTGCATCTCCCACCATAATGGCGCGTGCGGCATCGTGTAGGGCCTGCATTGAGGATCCACACAGACGGTTGACCGTTGTGGCGGGTACGACATGCGGGATTTCGGCCAGCAGCGCGGCGTTGCGGGCAATATTAAAGCCTTGCTCCAGCGTTTGCTGTACGCAGCCCCAGACGATGTCATCCAGGGTGGCAGCATTGACTGCCGGATGCCGACTTAGCAGTTCACGCATAACGTGCGCTGACAGGTCTTCTGCACGTACGTGACGAAAGGCACCGCCTTTCGAGCGGCTCATTGGCGTGCGCACTGCGTCAATAATGACTACATTTTCCATTTTTTATCACCTCAGGCGCTTCTGAACGCGGCTTCATCAATCGGTTTGACGGCGGGGTACCAGCTTTCATGTTGGCGCGCTTTTTCTGACAGCAGGGCAGGCAGCTCATACAGGCCGCCCAGAGCCGTATAGCGTTTCGCCTGATCCACGACATTACTGTTCCCCAGCGTGTCGAGATAACGGAAAGCCCCACCACGGAATGGCGGGAATCCCAGGCCGTACACCAGCGCCATGTCTGCCTCGGCAGGTGAAGCAATAATCTTCTCTTCCAGACAGCGGACAACTTCATTCAGCATTGGCAACATCATGCGGTTCAGGATTTCTTCATCACTGAAGATCCGCTTAGGCTGGCAGGCAGGTTCAAGCAGCGCATCGACCTCGGGATCAGAGACTTTTTTAGGTTTCCCTTTTTTGTCTTCTTCCCAACGCCAGAAGCCTTTACCGTTTTTCTGACCAAAGCGTTTTGCTTCAAACAGAATATCGATAGCATCGCGATAGTCCTTTTTCATACGCTGTGGGAAACCATCCGCCATCACGCTTTGCGCATGATGTGCGGTATCAATCCCTACGACATCCAGCAGCCAGGAAGGGCCCATCGGCCAGCCAAACTGTTTTTCCATCACTTTATCGATTTGGCGGAAATCCGCACCATCGCGCAACAACATGCTGAACGCGGCAAAGTAAGGGAACAGAACACGGTTTACGAAGAAGCCTGGGCAGTCATTCACCACGACAGGGGTTTTGCCCATCTTGCTGGCCCATGCCACGACTTTACCCAACGTCGCTTCACTGGTTTTCTCTCCGCGAACCACTTCTACCAGCGGCATACGGGGAACCGGATTAAAGAAGTGCATACCGCAAAAGTTTTCGGGACGCTGCAGTGCCTGCGCCAGCTGGCTGATGGGGATCGTAGAGGTATTCGAGGCCAGGATGGCATCACTGCGCATATGCTTTTCTGTTTCAGCCAGCACACTGGCTTTGATCTGTGGATTTTCGACCACGGCTTCGACCACGACATCGGCCTGATCAAATCCGGCATAATCCAGCGTGGGTTGAATGGTGGCAATGACGGCAGCCAGCCTATTCCCGTCTATCTTACCTCGCTCCAGCTGCTTGTTCAGAAGCTTACTGGCTTCGTTCATGCCCAGGGTCAGCGCCTGCGGATGAATATCCTTCATCTTGACCGGCACACCTTTCCACGCCGACTGATAGCTGATGCCGCCACCCATAATCCCGGCGCCCAGCACGGCAGCCTGCTTCGGCGCACCATTTTCGCTGCTGCGTTTTTTTGCCAGCCCTTTAATGTACTGATCGTTGAGGAAAATTCCGACGAGCGCGCGGGCCACATCCGATTGCGCCAACGGAACAAACGCCGCCGTTTCCAGTTTTAACGCATCGTCACGTCCTAATGCGGCTGCGGCCTCGATCGTCTTCACGGCGGTGAGCGGCGCAGGATAATGTTTTCCGGCCGTTTGCATGACCATGCCTTTAGCGATTGTAAAGCTCATTGCGGCCTCGACAGGGCTCAGCTTTAACGGGGCTAATTTAGGGGCGCGACGTGCCCGCCAACTGCCATCACTGGCTGCCGCTTTAAGCATCGTCAGCGCTGCATCGCGCAGTTTATCAGGGCTGACAACTGCATCGACCAGACCCAGCCTGAGCGCAGCCATACCATCAATATCTTTACCTGCCGCAATGATTTCCAGCGCGCTGTCAGCACCCAACAGGCGAGGCAGGCGAACGCTGCCGCCAAAACCCGGCATGATGCCCAGCTTGGTTTCAGGTAAGCCCAGGCGGGCGGTTGGCGTGGCAACCCGTAAGTCCGTCGCCAGAACACATTCACAGCCACCGCCCAGCGCGTAGCCATCGATCGCGGCGATGGTGGGAACGGGTAAATCTTCCAGACGATTAAAAATACTGTTTGCGAAGGTCAGCCACTGGCTCAGCTTTTCCGTTGGCGCGTCAAAAAGCGCAAGGAATTCGGTGATGTCAGCCCCAACGATAAAGGCGGGTTTAGCTGAGCTCAGAAGCACGCCGCGCAGATCGGCGTGTTGCTCCAGCACAGCAATCGCTTCGCCGAGGCTGGCAACGGTTTGTGTATCCAGCTTATTAACGGAGCCGGGGGCATCAAACACCAGCTCGACAATGCCGTCGTCCAACTGATTAAGAGTGAGGTTAGCGCCTTGGTAGAGCATGTACGTCTCCTGAAACCGCGAAAGGTGATCTGGTCATACCAGATGATCGTGAGTTTGGGAGCGATGTTAATTTTTTGCAAACAGCTCTTTGTTTATTTGCTAACAAGATCACAGCCGCCCTGAACCCGGCATCCGTATTTCGGCTGTGATAAACTGCGGCTTTTCCGGACACTGGAGAGGCGGCAATGGATTCATTAAAAAGCTTGTATCACGCGCATATTACGACCTTGCAACAACGTGCTCAGCAGGTATTGGCACGTCATAAACTGGATGCCATGCTGATCCATTCCGGCGAGTTGCTCACCGTGTTTCTGGACGATCATACTTATCCGTTTAAGGTTAACCCGCAATTTAAGGCATGGGTGCCCGTAACCCAGGTGCCAAACTGTTGGTTGTGGATTGACGGTGTGAACAAACCGAAGTTGTGGTTTTACTCTCCGGTGGACTACTGGCATAACGTTGAACCACTTCCGCACAGTTTCTGGACCGATGACGTTGAGATTATCGGCCTGGCAAACGCGAATGCCATCGGCGATCTTCTGCCAGCCCAACGTGAAAACGTCGCCTACATTGGCCCGGTGATCGAACGTGCGGCGCAATTAGGGATTAAGGCGGGAAATATTAATCCAAAAGGCGTGATCGATTTCCTGCATTACCATCGCAGCATAAAAACCGATTACGAGCTCAGCTGTATGCGTCAGGCGCAAAAAATTGCCGTGGCCGGGCATCGTGCGGCGAAAGAGGCCTTTTCTGCCGGCCTGAGTGAATTTGATATCAATCAGGCTTACCTGACGGCAACCGGACATCGCGATACCGATGTGCCCTATGGCAATATTATCGCCCTGAATGAGCATGCCGCCGTGTTGCACTACACCAAACTGGACCATCAGCCACCGGCTAAGCGTTACAGTTTTTTGATTGATGCCGGAGCGGAATATCAAGGCTATGCCGCCGATCTGACGCGCAGTTATGCCGCACAAAGCGGCACGCTGTATGCCAAAATGGTTGAAGCGATGAATACGGAAGAGCTGGCGTTGATTGCTACGCTGAAAGCGGGCGTGCGCTACACCGATTATCATCTGCAAATGCATCAACGTATTGCGAAATTGCTGACGAAGTTTGATTTGGTCCACGGGATAAGCGAAGAGGCGCTGGTAGCCGAGGATTTGACCGGCCCCTTTATGCCACACGGTTTAGGCCACCCGCTGGGCTTGCAGGTCCACGATGTCGCGGGCTTTATGCAGGATGAAACCGGTACGCACCTGGCCGCGCCAGAGCAATATCCTTATCTGCGCTGCACCCGGGTTATCCAGCCTGGGATGGTGTTAACCATTGAGCCAGGCTTCTATATTATTGATTCACTGCTGGCCCCGCTGCGAGAAGGCAAATTCAGCGCGCATTTTAACTGGCAGGCACTGGATGCGCTTAAGCCTTATGGCGGTATCCGCATTGAGGACAACGTGATTATCCATGCGAACCGCGTCGAAAACATGACGCGCGACCTGCATCTTGCCTGATGGAGGCGTTTGATATTCCTGCGCAGGCGCTCAGCGTCAGCGAGGAGACGATCAAAAAAAGCCGGTTTATTACGCTGCTGGCTCACACCTGTGGCGTGGACGCGGCGCGGGCTTTTGTCCAGCAGGTAAAGCAGGATCATCCCACTGCCCGGCATCATTGCTGGGCCTGGGTAGCGGGTGCGCCCAACGACTCACAGCAGTTGGGCTTTTCCGATGACGGTGAGCCTTCCGGGACGGCAGGTAAACCCATGCTCGCGCAGTTAATGGGTGCCGATATCGGAGAAATTACGGCAGTGGTCGTGCGCTACTACGGCGGCATTATGTTGGGGACGGGGGGCCTGGTTAAGGCTTATGGCGGCGGTGTCCAACAAGGGTTGAAACAGCTTGAGCGCCAGCGAAAAGTTCCGGTAAAACTGTTCACGTTACAGTGCGATTACGCCCAGTTGAGCGATATTGAGCGCCTGGTGCAGCGCTTTGAAGGGAGCATTTCTGAAAGTCAGTATCTTGACCGTATCACTATGACGCTGGCATTGCCTTATGGACATATTGATGGATTTAAGCAAAACCTGTCAGACTTCAGCCGGGGTGCGTTAACGCTTCTTCCGCTTACACCATGATGTTCTTCTCTTTAATTAAAGGAACGGCTTAATGCACTTTCGCGCCATTACCCGCATTGTCGGTCTGCTGGTGATCCTCTTCTCGGTAACGATGATTTTACCCGGCCTCGTTGCGCTGATTTATCGGGATGGCGCGGGCCGCGCCTTCAGCCAGACGTTTATGATGGCCTTGGTGATTGGTTCGTTATTGTGGTGGCCAAACCGCAAGAAGAAAACGGAACTCAAGCCGCGCGAAGGGTTTCTGATAGTCGTATTGTTCTGGACCGTGCTGGGCAGCGTCGGTGCCATGCCCTTTATCTTTGCTGAACAGCCGCACCTGTCCGTTACGGACGCGTTTTTTGAATCCTTTTCCGGATTAACTACCACGGGCGCGACCACGCTGGTGGGGCTGGACTCCTTGCCTAAAGCCATTTTGTTCTATCGTCAGATGCTGCAGTGGCTTGGCGGCATGGGGATCATTGTGCTGGCCGTGGCTATCCTGCCGATTCTGGGCGTCGGTGGCATGCAGTTGTATCGTGCTGAAATGCCTGGCCCATTGAAAGACAACAAAATGCGCCCGCGCATTGCGGAAACGGCCAAGACGCTCTGGCTCATCTATGTGTTGCTGACGATTGCCTGCGCGCTGGCCCTGTGGTTTGCCGGGATGCCTGCCTTTGATGCAATCGGCCACAGTTTTTCCACTATCGCCATTGGCGGTTTTTCAACGCATGATGCCAGTATCGGCTATTTCCAGAGTGGAACGATCAACACCATCGTGGCGGTGTTCCTGCTGATCTCCGGTTGTAACTACGGCCTACACTTCTCATTACTCAGCAACCGCAATCTGCGAGCCTACTGGCGCGATCCCGAGTTCCGGATGTTTATCGGGGTGCAGCTGACGCTGGTGCTGATTTGCACCATCGTCTTGTGGCTCCACAATGTGTATGACAGTGGCTGGCAAACGCTGAACCAGGCCTTTTTCCAGGTGGTATCCATGGCAACCACTGCGGGATTCACCACGGACAGTATTGCGCGCTGGCCGCTGTTTCTACCGGTGTTGCTGTTGTGTTCTGCATTTATTGGCGGCTGTGCGGGTTCTACGGGCGGCGGTTTAAAAGTGATTCGTATTCTGCTGCTGTGCAAACAGGGTAACCGTGAGCTTAAGCGGCTTGTCCATCCCAATGCGGTTTACACCATCAAACTGGGCAATCGTGCGCTGCCGGAACGTATCCTTGAAGCCGTATGGGGATTCTTTTCGGCATACGCGTTGGTGTTCCTGATCAGCATGCTGGCCATTATTGCTACCGGCGTTGATGATTTTTCTGCGTTTGCTGCGGTTGCGGCAACGTTAAACAATCTTGGCCCGGGCCTGGGCGTAGTTGCCGATAACTTCACCTCAATGAACGATGTAGCTAAGTGGATTTTGATTTCTACTATGCTGTTTGGTCGCCTTGAGGTTTTCACGTTGCTGGTGTTGTTCACGCCGACCTTCTGGCGGGAATAACGAATAAGGATGAACATAATGAAAGCGTTAATTCTCTTTTCCACCCGCGATGGTCAGACGCAAAAAATAGCCTCGGCTATTGCTGATGAGATTAAGGGCCAGCAATCTTGCGATGTCATCAATATCCAGGATGCAAAGACACTCGACTGGCAGCAGTACGATCGGGTGTTGATTGGTGCTTCAATCCGCTATGGTCATTTCCAGCCTGTCGTAAACGAATTTGTTAAGCACAACCTGCTTGCACTGCAGCAGCGCGTAAGCGGCTTTTTCTCCGTTAACCTGACGGCGCGCAAGCCTGAGAAGCGCTCGCCGGAAACGAATGCTTATACCGTCAAGTTTTTAGCACAGTCGCCCTGGCAGCCTGATTGCTGCGCCGTCTTTGCTGGCGCACTCTATTATCCGCGCTATCGTTGGTTTGACCGGGTCATGATTCAATTCATTATGCGGATGACTGGCGGTGAAACGGATGCATCTAAAGAAGTGGAATACACGGACTGGCAACAGGTGCAGCGTTTTGCTAGGGATTTTGCACAGTTACCAGGCAAATCGTACTGAAATAACGCGATTTGGCGAAATTTGAGACGAACAGTAATCTTTTTGCAATTAACCCTTGTCAGGCCGCGCGAACTCCCTATAATGCGCCTCC
>NZ_JMJJ01000010.1 GCF_000710035.2 Pantoea ananatis LMG 2665
CGCTATCCACCCAACCACTTTATTTCTGTCGCTATCAGGATTTTCAGGAGCCGCAAAATCGTTGAAAGCCTTTCATCGCATGCAAATTCCCCCGCATTACCGTTGTGATGCGGTAAACTACCGGCAGATTAACCCGTTAAGGCCGTATCATGTCCAGTTCGTACATCTCATTAAAAGCCGACAACACGCTGGGGCTTGATGTCAGCGCAAAAACACGTATTGTCGCCGAATCGCCGGAAGCCATACTTTCAGCCTGGCAAATGAGCCAGCATAGCCAGCAACCTTTTCTGATCCTCGGGGAGGGCAGCAACGTGCTCTTCCTTGAGGACTTTGCAGGCGTGGTGGTGATCAACCGCATTGCAGGGGTTGAAATCCTTGATGAGACTGAGCGCTGGAAACTGCACGTTGGCGCGGGCGAGAACTGGCACCAACTGGTAAAAACTACCCTGGAAAAAGGGATTTCGGGTCTGGAAAATCTGGCACTCATTCCTGGAATGGTAGGATCAGCACCCATACAGAATATCGGTGCCTATGGCGTTGAATTAAAAGATGTATGTGAATACGTCGATGTACTAAATCTGCATACCGGTCTCACACAGCGTTTGAGCCGTGACGATTGCCAGTTTGGTTATCGCGACAGTATTTTCAAACATCAGTACCAGTCAGGCTACACGATTATCGCTGTCGGATTTTCATTGAAAAAACACTGGCAGCCCGTCCTGACCTACGGTGATTTAAAAACGCTAAACCCTGCCACGGCAAATGCCTGGGATGTTTTTCATGCGGTCTGTCATATGCGACAGAGTAAATTACCGGATCCGAAAATAACCGGTAACGTGGGCAGTTTTTTTAAAAATCCCGTGATAACTGGCCAGCAGGCGGCTGTGCTGTTGAGTGAGTACCCAGCGATGCCACATTATCCTCAGCCTACAGGTGATAGTAAACTGGCTGCAGGCTGGCTCATCGATCAATGCCAGCTTAAAGGCAGCCGAATTGGCGGTGCGGCAGTGCATCAGCAGCAGGCATTAGTGTTAATCAATGCTGAAAATGCCACACCTGACGACATTGTCGCGCTGGCAAAAAAGGTACGTTCCCGGGTAGGTGAAAAATTTAATGTCTGGCTGGAGCCAGAAGTTCGTTTCATTCAGGCTCAGGGTGAATGTAACGCTGTAGAGGTCATCTCATGAAGGATCATAGCGTACCGCTTAAATTAATTGATATCCTGGCCGATGGTGAATTTCACTCGGGTGAGCAACTCGGTGAAACGCTTGGTATGAGCCGTGCGGCGATTAATAAACATATTCAAACGTTAAAAAGCTGGGGCCTTGAGGTGTATACCGTCACAGGTAAAGGCTACAGTTTTCCAGCCCCACTTCAGTTGCTCAATGAACAAGAGATTTTGGGGCAACTGTCTCAGGCTGATATAGCCGTAATACCGGTTATTGATTCAACTAATCAGTATTTACTCGAACGTATGCATTCTCTGCCTTCAGGATCCGTCTGCCTCGCTGAATATCAGCAGGCAGGACGTGGCCGACGCGGACGTCACTGGTTTTCACCCTTTGGTGCCAACCTCTATATGTCTATGTACTGGCGCCTGGAACAGGGCCCGGCAGCGGCAATGGGGCTGAGCCTGGTGATTGGTATCATTATGGCGGAAACGCTGCGGTCATTAGGTGCGCAGGACGTACGGGTAAAATGGCCTAACGACATTTATCTTCATGACCGGAAGTTAGCGGGGATCCTGGTTGAATTAACCGGTAAAACCGGCGATGCAGCACAAATCGTGATGGGCGCCGGAATTAATCTGGCGATGAGAACTGCCGAAGCGGCGCAGATTAATCAGGGCTGGATTAACTTACAGGAAGCCGGCGTGACAATTAATCGCAATGAACTGGCAGCAACACTGATTAATCGCCTGCGTGAAGCACTACCCGTATTTGAGCAGGAGGGATTAACGCCCTTTGTGACGCGCTGGGCCGAACTGGACAACTTCATCAATCGCCCGGTTAAATTACTGATTGGTGAACGTGAAGTGCACGGTATTGCTCGTGGCATTGATAATCAGGGTGGTTTGCAGCTGGAACAAGACGGAAAAATTCAATCGTGGGTAGGGGGAGAAATATCTCTTCGACCGGTTTGAAAAATAAAATAAAGCCTGCTTTTGGCAGGCTTAATCGCCACCTGTTATTTTCTGAGACGCAGTTTTTCCACCGCGTGGTTACCGCTTTTCGTCATAATTAAGCTGGCTCTTTCACGTGTAGGGAGAATATTTTCTTTCAGATTCAACCAGTTAATCTCCCGCCACAATGAGCCAGCAATATTAACGGCTTCGTCTTCAGGTAGCTGAGCATAGTGATGAAAATAAGAGTTGGGATCGGTAAAAGCGCCCTGGCGAAATTTAAGGAAACGATTCACATACCAGCGCTGCAAAAGATCTTCTTCAGCATCCACATAGATTGAAAAATCCACAAAGTCGGAAACAAAAACATGGTGTGGATCGTGAGGATAATCCATGCCGCTCTGCAGCACATTTAACCCTTCCAGAATCAGAATATCAGGTTGCTGGACAACCTTATCGCCATCCGGAATAACATCATAAATTAAATGGGAGTAGACGGGAGCGGTAACCTGGCTGGCGCCCGACTTAAGGTCGGAAACAAATTTCACCAGCCGATGCATATCATAGGACTGAGGAAAGCCTTTTTTCTTCATTAAGCCGCGCTCTTTCAGCACGGCATTGGGATGAAGAAAACCATCTGTCGTAATTAACTCAACCTTACGGTGTCCGGGCCAGCGGCTCAGAAGCGCCTGCAAAACACGAGCAGTGGTGCTTTTGCCCACCGCAACGCTGCCTGCAATGCTGATGATATAAGGAATTTTTTGCCCATTCGTTCCCAGAAACTGCTCCAGCACGGCCTGACGGCGGACATTTGAACTTATATAGAAATTAAGCAGACGTGATAGAGGCAGGTAGATTTCTGCCACTTCCTCAATGGAAAGATCTTCATTGATCCCTTTCAATTGCGCGATCTCATCCTCTGACAGCGTCATTGGAACCGAGTCGCGTAATGCCGCCCACTGTTCACGAGTGAACTGTAAATAAGGCGTCGTAAGTGATGTCGTTTTATCCATAAGTATACATTTGACTGCAGATTCAAACCGATCTGTACATTTTCGCCGATGACGAGTCGGGCCGTGTAGAGAAATGAATTGCCGGTCACAGGGCTATTAACGAGAACAATGGGCTGGAGGGTATCACCAGTATAGCTTTTAAAAGAAGTAAAAAATAAACGGCGGCTTGCTTTCGCAAGCCTCTCCGCAGATTTGATAAATCGTCGGTACAGAGACTTGAAATCTTTAATCGTTATGCTTTTTATTGCCATTCAGACATCAGGCAATTTTGTGCAAAGGCGTTTGTGGCTTTCGCACCGCTGTCATCGTGACGCATGATTCAGGCCGGGTGCATGGCATCAGATATGCCCGGATATACCCTTTTGATGCTGCACAGCTGGCGCTATAGCACGACGTCCGTGCCTGCTGTTCGAAAGACAGCCGCGCTGTGTCGTACAGGCGCATGCAGATTGTCAGCGCTTGCTCTCCATTGCGTGAACCCTGTCTGCCTTGGCGTCTTCGGTCTCGTGCTGCTGTATTAAGGACAGCCATAGCTTATCTGTCAGCGACGCTGGTGCATCAGACATTCTTATAGAGGCTGTCAGCGACGTTCTTTATCGCATCTGAGTTTCATGCTCACCCGACCTGCTATGCGGTGGACAGCATGACAGGCTGTCTGTGAGTCACACAGCCGCTCTACGAACGCTTATGCAGATTATCAGCCCTTATTCTCCTCAGGCACCGAACCGCCCCACAGGTGGTCTGTCAGCCGTGACGTTTTTATCTGCCTTTCGCCTGATACTGATACTTATCTTCATGCCGGGCAGTGTCGCCTGAAAACTTTTAGGGGATAACACTCAAGGCTGCGGCCTTAGGTAGGGTCCTGTCGCGATAAAAGTACGCATGAGGTGATTGAAAACTGAGCAGTTAATGCATTTTTCTGGCAGAGGCCTAAGAAAACCTGAGGGATGAAGACAACAAAGTGGGCGAGACAGGGGGAGGGAGCAACATTATCGGAAAGAGAGCGAAGAGAAATTTTAACCAATAATTGGATGTTATTTCTGCATATCAGGGGTAAATTGCGATGCTTTGCACAAATAGTAAGCGATAGAACAAAAACAGTGATTTTTTTGTTGCATCCTTCTGCCGACCTTCCTAGAATGCGCGTCACTTGATGCCGGCTTAGCTCAGTTGGTAGAGCAACTGACTTGTAATCAGTAGGTCACCAGTTCGATTCCGGTAGCCGGCACCATCAAGTAGGTGGGATTCCCGAGCGGCCAAAGGGAGCAGACTGTAAATCTGCCGTCACAGACTTCGAAGGTTCGAATCCTTCTCCCACCACCATTTCAACCCCCGGGTTGAGAAACAGATAAACAACCTGTTTATCTGGCAGGTGAGTCGCTTCTTCTCACCCTGAATTCAGATTGGGTGTAAGCTCAGTCAAAGTCAGTCAGCTTCGCTGACGGGCGAAGGATAACAGAGGACATCTTCTGTTATTCACAAGCTACAGAAAGAACAGGTAGCCGAGTTCCAGGATGCGGGCATCGTATAATGGCTATTACCTCAGCCTTCCAAGCTGATGATGCGGGTTCGATTCCCGCTGCCCGCTCCAGATGTGCTGATATGGCTCAGTTGGTAGAGCGCACCCTTGGTAAGGGTGAGGTCCCCAGTTCGACTCTGGGTATCAGCACCACTTCCTTTATCTCCCTCCTGATTTTTCTCTGTAACTCCTTGCAGTCAGGCAATGCCTGGTTAATGTGACGATATCTTTGATATATCCGTGTCTTAGAGGGACAAGCGATGGCTAAAGAGCAATTTCAACGTAACAAACTGCACGTAAACGTGGGCACCATCGGTCACGTTGACCACGGTAAAACCACCCTGACTGCAGCGATCACCACCGTTCTGGCTAAAACCAACGGCGGCCAGGCACGTGCGTTCGATCAGATCGACAGCACCCCGGAAGAAAAAGCACGTGGTATCACCATCAACACGGCACACGTTGAGTATGAAACCCCGTCTCGCCACTATGCGCACGTTGACTGCCCAGGCCACGCCGACTATGTGAAAAACATGATCACCGGTGCTGCGCAGATGGACGGCGCGATCCTGGTTGTTGCTGCGACTGACGGCCCAATGCCGCAGACCCGTGAGCACATCCTGCTGGGTCGTCAGGTAGGCGTTCCTTACATCATCGTGTTCCTGAACAAGTGTGACATGGTTGATGACGAAGAGCTGCTGGAACTGGTTGAGATGGAAGTTCGTGACCTGCTGTCACAGTACGACTTCCCGGGCGACGATACACCAATCGTTCGCGGTTCAGCCCTGAAAGCGCTGGAAGGCAACCCAGAGTGGGAAGAGAAGATCGTTGAGCTGGCTGGTCACCTGGATAACTACATCCCGGATCCAGTACGTGCAATCGATATGCCATTCCTGCTGCCAATCGAAGACGTATTCTCAATCTCTGGCCGTGGTACTGTTGTAACCGGTCGTGTAGAGCGCGGTATCGTTAAAGTCGGCGACGAAGTTGAAATCGTTGGTATCAAAGATACCGCGAAATCAACCTGTACCGGTGTTGAAATGTTCCGCAAACTGCTGGACCAGGGTCAGGCAGGCGAAAACTGTGGTGTTCTGCTGCGCGGTATCAAGCGTGAAGACATCCAGCGTGGTCAGGTTCTGGCGAAGCCAGGCTCAATCAAGCCACACACCAAGTTCGAGTCAGAAGTTTACGTTCTGTCTAAAGACGAAGGTGGCCGCCATACTCCGTTCTTCAAGGGCTACCGTCCACAGTTCTACTTCCGTACCACAGACGTGACCGGTTCAGTAGAGCTGCCAGAAGGCGTTGAAATGGTTATGCCAGGCGACAACATCAAAATGGTTGTTACCCTGATTCACCCAATCGCAATGGACGAAGGTCTGCGCTTCGCAATCCGCGAAGGTGGCCGTACCGTTGGCGCGGGTGTTGTTGCCAAAGTTATCGCTTAATTACCGATAATATTTGACGCAATGCACGTGGAAAGGGCATCATTTGATGCCCTTTTTGTACGCTGTTTCATAGAACCTGACTCATCAGTGATTTTGAACCATAATCATTGCTGAGACAGGCTCTGTTATGCGGCGCTGGATACCGAGTTACGCCCCAAAAGCTCATTCGGTTTGGATGCCTCGCAATGCGGGGCAGAATAGTTTCTGAATTATTGTGGCAGGTTGGTTTATGAGTGCGAATACCGAAGCTCAAGGGAGCGGGCGCGGCCTCGAAGCGCTGAAGTGGGTAGTGGTAGTCTTATTACTGCTTGCGGCGATCGTAGGTAACTACCTCTATCGCGATGTGACGCTGCCTTTGCGCGCGTTAGCTGTGGTTGTACTGATTGCGGCAGCAGGCGGCATTGCGCTTTTGACGACAAAAGGCAAAGCAACCGTGGCCTTTGCACGTGAAGCAAGAACCGAAATGCGTAAAGTTATCTGGCCAACCCGCCAGGAAACACTGCATACCACGTTAATCGTTGCCGCGGTTACTGCCGTGATGTCACTGATTTTGTGGGGGCTGGATGGTATTCTGGTCCGTCTGGTATCGTTTATCACTGGCCTGAGGTTCTGAGATGTCTGAAGCTCCAAAGAAACGCTGGTACGTCGTGCAGGCGTTTTCCGGTTTTGAAGGCCGCGTAGCACAGTCGCTGCGTGAGCACATCAAACTGCACAACATGGAAGAGCTGTTTGGCGACGTCATGGTTCCTACAGAAGAAGTTGTTGAGATCCGTGGTGGTCAACGCCGCAAGAGCGAGCGCAAATTCTTCCCCGGCTACGTTCTGGTACAGATGGTAATGAATGACGCCAGCTGGCACCTGGTGCGCAGCGTTCCGCGCGTTATGGGCTTCATTGGCGGTACCTCTGACCGTCCTGCGCCGATTAGCGACAAAGAAGTCGATGCGATTATGAATCGCCTGCAGCAGGTGGGCGACAAGCCGCGTCCGAAAACGCTGTTCGAACCGGGCGAAATGGTACGTGTCAACGATGGTCCATTTGCCGACTTTAACGGTGTGGTTGAAGATGTGGACTACGAAAAGAGCCGCCTGACGGTTTCTGTTTCCATCTTTGGACGCGCAACGCCAGTAGAACTCGACTTCGGTCAGGTTGAGAAGGGCTAACCTTTTCCGACATACAATTTGGCTGTTGCAGCAGGCGCGAAATTTAACTATAATTTCGCGCCTTTTGTTTTTATGCGCTGGCAACAGCGTGTAAATCGTTACCACGGGGAGCCTTTTACAGGCGCTATAACCCAATTGAGGAATTATCATGGCTAAGAAAGTACAAGCCTACGTCAAGCTGCAGGTTGCAGCTGGTATGGCGAACCCAAGTCCACCGGTTGGTCCAGCTCTGGGTCAGCAGGGTGTTAACATCATGGAATTCTGTAAAGCGTTTAACGCCAAAACAGAATCACTGGAAAAAGGTCTGCCGACTCCAGTTGTTATCACCGTATACAGCGACCGTTCTTTTACCTTTATTACCAAAACGCCTCCGGCTGCCGTTCTGCTGAAAAAAGCAGCAGGCATCAAGTCTGGTTCTGGTAAGCCGAACAAAGATAAAGTCGGTAAAGTGACTCGTGCTCAGGTACGTGAAATCGCAGAAACTAAAGCTGCGGACATGACTGGTTCTGACGTTGAAGCGATGACTCGCTCAATCGAAGGTACTGCTCGTTCCATGGGCCTGGTTGTAGAGGACTAAGAAATGGCTAAGCTGACCAAGCGCATGAGCGTAATTCGCGACAAAGTTGACGCGACCAAGCAGTACGATATTGCTGAAGCAATCGCTTTACTGAAAGAACTGGCTACTGCCAAGTTCGTCGAAAGCGTTGACGTTGCTGTTAACCTCGGCATTGATGCACGTAAATCTGATCAGAACGTCCGCGGCGCGACCGTTCTGCCACACGGTACTGGTCGTTCAGTACGTGTAGCTGTCTTCACCCAGGGCGCAAACGCTGAAGCTGCTAAAGCAGCTGGCGCTGAGCTGGTAGGTATGGAAGACCTGGCCGATCAGATCAAGAAAGGCGAAATGAACTTTGACGTTGTTATTGCTTCTCCGGATGCAATGCGCGTTGTTGGCCAGTTAGGCCAGGTTCTGGGTCCACGTGGCCTGATGCCAAACCCGAAAGTCGGTACTGTAACGCCTAACGTTGCTGAAGCGGTTAAGAACGCTAAAGCAGGTCAGGTTCGTTATCGTAACGACAAAAACGGCATCATCCACACTACCATCGGTAAAGTGGACTTCGATGCTGACAAACTGAAAGAAAACCTGGAATCTTTGCTGGTTGCGCTGAAAAAAGCAAAACCTGCACAGGCGAAAGGCGTGTACATCAAGAAAGTTAGCATCTCTACCACCATGGGCGCCGGCGTTGCCGTTGACCAGGCGGGTCTGACTGCCGTAGCAAACTAATTGCTACTTGAAACGGGCGAAAAATTCACCTAGAATCTTACGCCCGTTGTTCTGCATTAATGCAGACGTCGATGTGGGTTATTCAGAACGTGGTAAGACGGTGGCCGAGTCAGCGACCTGAAGCACAGTGAACTGTGCGGCGGGTGAGGGCAAAGACAGCCAGCGCAATGCGGTTTGAGTGACAACACACGACCCAAATTTTAGGTTGGAGCCAGGCCTTATCCTGGCCTCCGTCCAAGACCGCAGGAGCGGAACATCCTCGGATGTAATGCTTAATCCCCTGCGTAGACGGTGACAGAACCAAAAGATTTTTTCTTATCTGGATTCTGCTCACCGTGTATTAGCGCTTATTTCCCTTCGGGTGAGTAAGTGAAGTGAGTTCCGGGGAAATCCTTCCCCGGTCAAATCCAGGAGCTAAAGCTAATGGCATTAAATCTTCAAGACAAACAAGCGATTGTTGCTGAAGTCAGCGAAGTAGCCAAAGGTGCGCTTTCAGCGGTTGTTGCGGATTCTCGTGGCGTTACCGTTGATAAAATGACCGAACTGCGTAAAGCAGGT
The DNA here is from genome assembly GCF_000710035.2 of Pantoea ananatis LMG 2665. Lineage (GTDB taxonomy): Bacteria > Pseudomonadota > Gammaproteobacteria > Enterobacterales > Enterobacteriaceae > Pantoea > Pantoea ananatis. Next base: position 9,103 of record NZ_JMJJ01000010.1, read on the forward strand.
CGTGAAGCTGGCGTTTACATGCGTGTTGTTCGTAACACCCTGCTGCGCCGCGTCGTTGAAGGTACTCAGTTCGAGTGCCTGAAAGACACGTTTGTTGGTCCGACCCTGATTGCATATTCTATGGAACACCCGGGCGCTGCTGCTCGTCTGTTCAAAGATTTCGCGAAAGCGAATGCAAAATTCGAGGTCAAAGCTGCAGCCTTTGAAGGTGAGCTGATCACGGCGGCCAATATTGACCGTCTGGCAACTCTGCCGACCTACGAAGAAGCACTGGCACGTCTGATGTCGACCATGAAAGAAGCCGCTGCCGGCAAACTGGTTCGCACTCTGGCTGCTGTTCGCGATGCAAAAGAAGCGGCTTAAGGCCTCTCTTTTCTTCGCACTTGCTAACGTATAAACTTTTTCTGATTCTTAGGAACAATTGTTATGTCTATTACTAAAGACCAAATTCTGGAAGCCGTTGCCGCTATGTCCGTAATGGAAGTAGTTGAGCTGGTTTCTGCTATGGAAGAAAAATTCGGCGTTTCTGCTGCTGCTGCTGTAGCTGTTGCTGCTGGCCCAGCTGAAGCTGTTGAAGAGAAAACTGAATTCGACGTCGTTCTGAAAGCTGTTGGCGCGAACAAAGTTGCAGTAATCAAAGCCGTACGTACCGCAACTGGTCTGGGCCTGAAAGAAGCCAAAGATCTGGTTGAAGCAACTGGCGTTATCAAAGAAGGCATCAGCAAAGATGACGCAGCTGCACTTGAAGCTGCTCTGAAAGAAGCTGGCGCTGAAGTTGAAGTTAAGTAAGACAACCCTCGGGTTGCAGTCTGAGTAGTTTCAGACTGATGGCTGGTGACTTTTTGGTCACCAGCCTTTTTGCGCTCCAGGGCCTCAATGGGGTTTCGCACTGTTTGTCCATTGTTGCTCATCAATATCTTTCTCTATCGACGACTTAATATACTGCTTTCCCGTGCGGGTTCCCTGCCCACGCTGAAGCAATGAAATGATTTAAGCGTGATAGAAAGAGGTATTGCACGTACTGCAGAGCAGTAGGTGAATCAAACAAAATCGTGTTGCATGAACTGTCCTGTCAGGACGGACAGCGTGGGTCGACTTGTCAGCTAGCTGAGGAACCCTATGGTTTACTCCTATACCGAGAAAAAACGTATTCGTAAGGATTTTGGTAAACGTCCGCAAGTTTTGGACATACCTTATCTCCTTTCCATCCAGCTTGATTCGTTTCAGAAGTTTATCGAGCAAGATCCAGAAGGTCAGTACGGACTGGAAGCTGCATTCCGCTCTGTATTCCCTATTGCGAGCTACAGCGGCAACTCTGAGTTGCAGTATGTCAGCTATCGCTTAGGTGAACCTGTCTTTGACGTGAAAGAGTGTCAGATCCGTGGCGTGACCTACTCGGCACCGCTGCGCGTGAAACTGCGTCTGGTGATCTATGAGCGCGAAGCGCCAGAAGGCACAGTAAAAGACATTAAAGAACAAGAAGTCTACATGGGTGAAATTCCACTCATGACTGACAACGGTACCTTTGTTATCAACGGTACTGAACGTGTTATCGTTTCTCAGCTGCATCGTAGTCCTGGCGTGTTCTTTGACAGCGATAAGGGTAAAACCCACTCCTCGGGTAAAGTGCTGTATAACGCACGTATCATCCCTTACCGTGGTTCATGGCTCGACTTCGAGTTTGACCCGAAAGACAACCTTTTCGTCCGTATTGACCGTCGTCGTAAGCTGCCGGCCAGTATCATTCTGCGCGCACTGCATTACACCACTGCTCAAATTCTCGACGTGTTCTTCGAGAAAGTGGTGTACGAAATCCGTGACAACAAGCTGCAGATGGAACTGGTGCCAGAGCGCCTGCGCGGTGAAACCGCGACCTTCGATATCGAATCGAATGGCACGGTCTACGTTGAGAAAGGGCGTCGCATCACTGCGCGTCATATTCGTCAGCTGGAAAAAGACGGTATCCAACACATCGAAGTCCCTGTGGAATACATTGCGGGCAAAGTGGTCTCTAAAGACTACATCGATGAGAATACCGGTGAGCTGATCGTTGCGGCCAACATGGAACTGTCGCTGGATCTGCTGGCGAAGCTGAGCCAGTCGGGTCACAAGCGCATTGAAACGCTGTTCACCAACGATTTGGATCACGGCCCATACATCTCCGAGACGCTGCGCGTTGACCCAACCAACGATCGCCTGAGCGCGCTGGTTGAGATCTACCGCATGATGCGTCCTGGTGAGCCGCCAACGCGTGAAGCTGCAGAGAACCTGTTTGAGAACCTGTTCTTCTCTGAAGATCGTTACGATCTTTCTGCAGTCGGCCGCATGAAGTTCAACCGTTCATTGCTGCGTGATGAGATCGAAGGTTCAGGTATCCTGAGCAAAGAAGACATCATCGAAGTGATGAAAAAACTGATCGACATCCGTAACGGTAAAGGCGAAGTGGACGATATCGACCACCTCGGTAACCGTCGTATTCGTTCAGTCGGTGAAATGGCTGAAAACCAGTTCCGCGTCGGTCTGGTCCGTGTTGAGCGTGCAGTGAAAGAGCGTCTTTCTCTGGGCGATCTCGATACGCTGATGCCACAGGACATGATCAACGCCAAGCCAATTTCGGCGGCGGTGAAAGAGTTCTTTGGTTCCAGCCAGCTGTCTCAGTTTATGGATCAGAACAACCCCTTGTCAGAGATTACGCACAAGCGTCGTATCTCTGCTCTCGGCCCGGGCGGTTTAACCCGTGAGCGTGCCGGCTTCGAAGTGCGTGACGTACACCCAACGCACTACGGTCGTGTCTGCCCAATCGAAACCCCTGAAGGTCCGAACATCGGTCTGATCAACTCCTTGTCTGTGTACGCGCAGACGAACGAGTACGGTTTCCTGGAAACCCCTTATCGTCGCGTTATTGACGGTGTGGTTTCCGATGAAATTCATTACCTTTCTGCAATCGAAGAAGGTAACTACGTTATCGCGCAGGCGAACACCAATCTGTCAGAAGAAGGTGCGTTCGTTGATGACCTGGTCACCTGCCGTAGCAAAGGCGAATCAAGTCTGTTCAGCCGCGATCAGGTTGACTACATGGACGTTTCCACCCAGCAGGTGGTTTCTGTCGGTGCGTCACTGATTCCGTTCCTGGAACACGATGATGCTAACCGCGCCCTGATGGGTGCGAACATGCAACGTCAGGCCGTTCCTACTCTGCGTGCTGATAAGCCGCTGGTAGGTACCGGTATGGAGCGCGCTGTAGCCGTTGACTCCGGTGTTACCGCTGTTGCGAAACGTGGTGGTACCGTTCAGTACGTTGATGCATCACGTATCGTTATTAAAGTTAACGAAGACGAGATGTACCCGGGCGAAGCGGGTATCGACATCTACAACCTGACCAAATACACCCGTTCTAACCAGAACACCTGTATCAATCAGATGCCGTGTGTCTCTCTGGGTGAGCCCGTTGAACGTGGTGATGTGCTGGCTGACGGCCCGTCTACCGATCTCGGTGAGCTGGCGCTGGGTCAGAACATGCGCGTCGCGTTCATGCCGTGGAACGGTTACAACTTCGAAGACTCCATTTTAGTCTCCGAGCGCGTAGTGCAGGAAGATCGCTTCACCACCATCCACATTCAGGAACTGGCCTGTGTGTCTCGTGACACCAAGCTGGGGCCAGAAGAGATCACGGCTGACATCCCGAACGTGGGCGAAGCTGCACTCTCTAAACTGGATGAGTCCGGTATCGTTTATATCGGTGCTGAAGTGACCGGCGGTGACATTCTGGTTGGTAAGGTGACGCCAAAAGGCGAAACCCAGCTGACGCCAGAAGAGAAGCTGCTGCGTGCGATCTTCGGTGAGAAAGCGTCTGACGTTAAAGACTCTTCTCTGCGTGTACCGAACGGTGTTTCCGGTACCGTTATCGACGTTCAGGTCTTCACCCGCGATGGCGTGGAAAAAGACAAACGTGCGCTGGAAATCGAAGAAATGCAGCTGAAGCAGGCCAAGAAAGACCTGTCTGAAGAGCTGCAGATCCTGGAAGCGGGCCTGTTTAGCCGTATCCAGTCTGTCCTGATTTCCGGTGGCGTTGAAGCAGACAAACTGGACAAGCTGCCGCGTGAGCGTTGGCTGGAGCTGGGTCTGACTGACGAAGCCAAGCAAAACCAGCTGGAGCAGCTGGCAGAGCAGTACGACGAACTGAAGCACGAGTTTGAGAAAAAACTCGAAGGTAAGCGTCGTAAAATCACCCAAGGCGATGATCTGGCACCTGGCGTGCTGAAAATCGTTAAGGTTTATCTGGCTGTTAAACGTCAGATTCAGCCTGGTGATAAAATGGCAGGTCGTCACGGTAACAAAGGTGTTATCTCTAAGATCAACCCAATCGAAGACATGCCTTACGATGAGAACGGTACGCCGGTCGATATCGTACTGAACCCGCTGGGCGTACCTTCGCGTATGAACATCGGTCAGATCCTTGAGACTCACCTAGGGATGGCAGCGAAAGGTATCGGCGAGAAGATCAACGCGATGCTGAAGAAGCAGGAAGAAGTCGCCAAGCTGCGCGAATTCATCCAGCGTGCTTACGATCTGGGCACCGATGTGCGTCAGAAAGTTGACCTGAACACCTTTACTGATGACGAAGTTCTGCGCCTGGCTGAGAACCTGAAAAAAGGTATGCCAATTGCCACGCCGGTGTTTGATGGTGCGAAAGAGAGCGAAATCAAAGAGCTGTTAGAGCTCGGCGGTCTGCCTTCTTCCGGTCAGATTACCCTGTTTGATGGCCGTACTGGTGAGCAGTTCGAACGTCAGGTAACCGTAGGCTATATGTACATGCTGAAACTCAACCACCTGGTTGATGACAAGATGCACGCACGTTCTACCGGTTCCTATAGCCTCGTTACTCAGCAGCCGCTGGGTGGTAAGGCACAGTTCGGTGGTCAGCGCTTCGGTGAGATGGAAGTATGGGCGCTGGAAGCTTACGGTGCTGCGTATACCCTTCAGGAAATGCTTACCGTTAAGTCTGATGACGTCAACGGCCGTACCAAGATGTATAAGAACATCGTGGATGGCAACCATCAGATGGAACCTGGCATGCCAGAATCGTTCAACGTACTGTTGAAAGAGATTCGCTCGCTGGGTATCAACATCGAGCTGGAAGACGAGTAACCCTCAGTAACAGGCCTGGCCTGGAAGCGCAGGGTTAACGCGCTCGCATTTGTACTGGTTATGGGGCGTTCAATTTCGGTTGGACGCCCCTGAGTCTCACTCCGACGGGAGCAAATCCGTGAAAGACTTACTTAAGTTTCTGAAAGCGCAAACTAAAACCGAAGAGTTTGATGCGATCAAAATTGCGCTGGCGTCGCCAGACATGATCCGTTCCTGGTCTTTCGGTGAAGTGAAAAAGCCGGAAACCATTAACTATCGTACCTTCAAGCCAGAGCGCGATGGTCTGTTCTGTGCCCGTATTTTTGGGCCGGTAAAAGATTACGAATGCCTGTGTGGTAAGTACAAGCGTCTGAAACACCGTGGTGTGATCTGCGAGAAGTGCGGCGTTGAAGTGACCCAGACTAAAGTGCGTCGTGAGCGCATGGGCCACATCGAGCTGGCTTCGCCAACCGCACACATCTGGTTCCTGAAGTCACTGCCTTCGCGTATCGGCCTGCTGCTGGATATGCCGCTGCGTGACATCGAACGCGTGCTGTATTTTGAATCTTATGTCGTTATCGAAGGTGGCATGACCAACCTCGAGAAACGTCAGATTCTGACTGAAGAGCAGTACCTGGATGCGCTGGAAGAATTCGGTGACGAATTCGACGCGAAAATGGGTGCAGAAGCGATTCAGGCACTGCTGAAAAACATGGATCTGGAGCAAGAGTGCGAACAGCTGCGCGAAGAGCTGAACGAAACTAACTCCGAGACCAAACGTAAAAAGCTGACCAAGCGTATTAAGCTGCTGGAAGCGTTCGTTCAGTCTGGTAACAAGCCAGAGTGGATGATCCTGACCGTTCTGCCGGTTCTGCCGCCAGATCTGCGTCCGCTGGTACCGCTGGATGGTGGTCGTTTCGCTACGTCGGATCTGAACGATCTGTATCGCCGCGTGATCAACCGTAACAACCGTCTGAAACGCCTGCTGGATCTGGCTGCGCCAGATATCATCGTGCGTAACGAAAAACGTATGCTGCAGGAAGCGGTTGATGCCCTGCTGGATAACGGTCGTCGCGGTCGTGCGATCACCGGTTCTAACAAGCGTCCTCTGAAATCTTTGGCCGATATGATCAAAGGTAAGCAGGGTCGTTTCCGTCAGAACCTGCTCGGTAAGCGTGTTGACTACTCTGGTCGTTCTGTTATCACCGTAGGTCCATACCTGCGTCTGCATCAGTGCGGTCTGCCGAAGAAAATGGCACTGGAGCTGTTCAAACCGTTCATCTACGGCAAGCTGGAACTGCGTGGCCTGGCCACCACCATCAAAGCCGCTAAGAAAATGGTTGAGCGTGAAGAAGCTGTCGTGTGGGATATCCTGGACGAAGTGATCCGCGAACACCCGGTACTGCTGAACCGTGCACCAACTCTGCACCGTTTGGGTATCCAGGCATTTGAGCCCGTCCTGATCGAAGGTAAAGCTATCCAGCTGCACCCGCTGGTTTGTGCGGCTTACAACGCCGACTTCGATGGTGACCAGATGGCTGTTCACGTACCGCTGACGCTGGAAGCCCAGCTGGAAGCGCGTGCGCTGATGATGTCTACCAACAACATCCTGTCACCTGCGAACGGCGAGCCAATCATCGTTCCTTCACAGGACGTTGTACTGGGTCTGTATTACATGACCCGCGACTGTGTTAACGCCAAAGGCGAAGGCATGGTACTGACCGGTCCGAAAGAAGCTGAACGCGTTTACCGCGCCGGCCTCGCTTCGCTGCACGCTCGCGTTAAAGTGCGTATCACTGAGCACGAGAAAAACGAGCAGGATGAGTGGGTTTCTAAAACCAGCATCATCGACACGACGATTGGTCGCGCCATCCTGTGGATGATCGTGCCTAAAGGTCTGCCTTTCTCCATCGTCAACCAGGCGCTGGGCAAGAAAGCGATCTCCAAGATGCTGAACACCTGTTACCGCATCCTGGGCCTGAAACCAACGGTTATCTTTGCTGACCAGACCATGTACACCGGCTTCGCCTATGCGGCACGTTCAGGTGCGTCTGTTGGTATCGACGACATGGTTATCCCAGAGAAGAAAGTGGAAATCATCACCGAAGCGGAAGCGGAAGTGGCTGAAATCCAGGAGCAGTTCCAGTCTGGTCTGGTGACGGCAGGCGAACGCTATAACAAAGTGATCGATATCTGGGCTGCGGCCAACGAACGCGTTGCTAAAGCGATGATGGAAAACCTCTCTACTGAAGTCGTGATTAACCGCGATGGTGAAGAAGAGCGCCAGGTTTCCTTCAACAGCATCTTTATGATGGCCGACTCCGGTGCGCGTGGTTCTGCTGCACAGATTCGTCAGCTGGCCGGTATGCGTGGTCTGATGGCTAAGCCAGATGGCTCAATCATTGAAACGCCGATTACGGCGAACTTCCGTGAAGGTCTGAACGTACTCCAGTACTTCATCTCGACGCACGGTGCACGTAAAGGTCTGGCGGATACCGCACTGAAAACAGCAAACTCCGGTTATCTGACGCGTCGTCTGGTTGACGTTGCACAGGATCTGGTTGTGACTGAAGACGACTGCGGCACGCACGAAGGCATCATGATGACGCCGGTCATCGAAGGTGGCGACGTGAAAGAACCGCTGCGTGAGCGTGTTCTGGGTCGTGTGACTGCGGAAGACGTGCTGAAGCCTGGTACGGCTGACATTCTGGTTCCACGTAACACTCTGCTCGATGAACACTGGTGTGACGTGCTGGAACTGAACTCAGTAGACAGCGTGAAAGTGCGTTCTGTTGTTGGTTGTGAAACCGACTTTGGTGTGTGTGCGCATTGCTATGGTCGCGACCTGGCACGTGGTCACATCATCAACAAAGGTGAAGCGATCGGTGTTATCGCGGCACAGTCCATCGGTGAGCCGGGTACACAGCTGACGATGCGTACGTTCCACATCGGTGGTGCGGCATCACGTGCGGCTGCTGAATCCAGCATTCAGGTGAAGAACAAAGGTACCATCAAGCTGACCAATGCCAAGTCGGTAACTAACTCGGCAGGCAAGCTGGTGATCACCTCGCGTAACGTTGAACTGAAAATGATCGACGAATTTGGCCGTACTAAAGAGAGCTATAAAGTTCCTTACGGTGCGACCATGGCGAAAGGTGATGGTGAGCAGGTTGCTGCGGGCGAAACCGTTGCAAACTGGGATCCGCATACCATGCCGGTTATCACTGAAGTGGGCGGTTTCATTCGCTTCACGGATATGATCGATGGTCAGACCATTACTCGTCAGACTGACGACCTGACCGGTCTGTCATCGCTGGTGGTCCTGGATTCTGCTGAGCGTACTGCGGGTGGTAAAGACCTGCGTCCAGCCCTGAAAATCGTTGATGCTAGCGGCAATGATGTCCTGATCCCTGGTACCGATATGCCAGCTCAGTACTTCCTGCCAGGTAAAGCGATTGTACAGCTTGAAGATGGCGTGAAGATCAGCTCGGGTGATACCCTGGCGCGTGTTCCGCAGGAATCGGGCGGTACCAAGGATATTACCGGTGGTCTGCCACGCGTTGCTGACCTGTTCGAAGCACGTCGTCCGAAAGAGCCAGCAATCCTGGCGGAGATCAGCGGCATCATCTCCTTCGGTAAAGAGACCAAAGGTAAACGTCGTCTGGTTATTACTCCGCTGGATGGTAGCGATCCGTATGAAGAGATGATTCCGAAATGGCGTCAGCTGAACGTGTTCGAAGGTGAACGTGTTGAGCGCGGTGACGTGGTTTCCGATGGCCCAGAGTCACCACATGACATCCTGCGCTTGCGTGGCGTGCATGCGGTTACCCGTTACATCACTAACGAAGTGCAGGAAGTTTACCGTCTGCAAGGCGTTAAGATTAACGATAAGCACATCGAAGTCATCGTTCGTCAGATGCTGCGTAAAGCAACCATCATGAGCGCGGGAAGCACCGAGTTCCTGGAAGGTGAGCAGGCTGAATTCTCTCGCATCAAGATCTCTAACCGTGAACTTGAAGCGAACGGAAAAGTGGGCGCTACCTTCATGCGTGACCTGCTGGGTATTACCAAAGCGTCACTGGCAACCGAATCGTTCATCTCTGCTGCATCGTTCCAGGAAACCACGCGTGTTCTGACCGAAGCGGCAGTTGCAGGCAAGCGCGACGAACTGCGCGGTCTGAAAGAGAACGTTATCGTGGGACGTCTGATCCCTGCCGGTACCGGTTATGCGTACCATCAGGATCGTATGCGCCGCAAAGCGGCAGGCGAAGTGCCGGTTGCACCGCAGGTAACTGCGGATGAAGCCTCTGCAAGCCTGGCTGAATTGCTGAACGCTGGTCTGGGCGGTAACAACGACGAGTAATCGTCAAACGCCTGATAAAAAACCCTGCTCTGGCAGGGTTTTTTTTTATCTTTAAGCTATCAGTGAATATCGCGTCGATTTAACCCAATGTCTTTTAACTGACAATCGCTAAGCCTGGACAAAATAGCGCGGGTTTCCCGCTGGCATTGCCAGCGTCGGATGCTCCCCCAGACAATGCGCAAGAACCGAAACGGTCTTATGACAAACGGCTTAGCCGCGCGGTTTTCTTCATATCCCATGATCCTGCCCCTCGTTGTTTATCTGAGAAACATTTTCACGTAGACCGTCTGTTCAATACAGACTCACCAGGAACAAATATTTAACATACAGATTGCGCATTGACACATCTGAATGGTAGAAATAGCGTTAATCTGTACCGCTTTGCGGGGCAATCAAACTTCATAAGGCATACAATGACGCGTTATCAACATTTAGCCATGCTGCTGGAAAAGCGCATTGAGCAGGGTTTGTATCGGAACGGCGAACGGTTGCCCTCGGTGCGCAGCCTGAGTGCTGAACACGGTGTCAGTATTAGCACCGTGCAACAGGCCTATTATTTGCTGGAGCAGAAACAGTTGATCATCCCGCAGTCCCGTTCGGGCTATTATGTTGCGCCGCATAAAGCGATGCCGCCCATTCCGGCACTGACCCGACCGGTACAGCGCCCGGTGGAAATCACGCAGTGGGATGCGGTCTTTGATCTGCTTAACAGCCGGCTGGAAGATGACATATTGCAGTTGGGCAGCGGCATGCCGGATCTCACACAGTCTACCCTGAAGCCGCTCTGGAAAGCGTTTAGTCGGCAGGCACAGAAGCAGGAAAGCACTCTGCTGAATTACGATAATCTGTATGGGGTGACCTGCCTGCGAGAGCAGATCGCCCGGCTGATGATTGACAGTGGCTGTCAGCTCAGCCATGAAGATATTGTCATTACGACGGGTTGCCATGAAGCCCTGTCTGTTTCCGTTCGCGCTGTCTGCCAGCCGGGCGATATCATCGCCGTGGAATCACCATCGTTTCACGGCATCATGCAAACGCTGCGCGGTTTTGGCATTCGCGCCATTGAGATCCCCACTGATGCGGTAACGGGCATCAGTCTTGAGGCGCTGGAGCTGGCCTTTGATCAGTGGCCGATTAAGGCCGTCGTGGTGGTGCCCAACTGTAATAACCCACTTGGTTTCATCATGCCAGAGAAGCGCAAGCGCGCCCTGCTGGCCTTGGCGCAACGTTTTGACGCCGCGATTATTGAAGACGATGTCTATGGCGAGTTGGCCTGGGAGTATCCACGGCCTTCATCCATTAAATCGATGGATGAAGACGGGCGCGTATTGTTATGCAGTTCATTTTCAAAAACGCTGGCGCCGGGTCTGCGCGTAGGCTGGGTGGCGCCGGGGCGCTACCGCGATCGGGTTCTGCATATGAAATACATCGGGACCGGGTCTACTGCGACTCAGCCTCAGCACGCAGTTGCAGAGTTTATTCATCAGGGGCATTACCAGACCCATCTGCGGCGGATGCGTCAGGTTTACCAACACAACTACGAAACCTTTATTTGCTGGGTTCGGCACTATTTCCCCTGTGGAATCTGCGTCACGCGGCCTCAGGGGGGATTTCTGATGTGGATTGAACTGCCAGAAGCCTTTGACGCCGTGCAACTTAACAATACGCTGCGGGAGTCCGGGATACAGATTGCTGTGGGTTCGCTGTTTTCCGCCTCGGGCAAATATCGCAACTGCCTGCGCCTGAACTATGCCTTGCCTGCCAGCGATAAAGTTGAACGGGCACTGGCGATAACGGGCAGCGCCGTTGAGCAGGCGATAGCGGCATGTGTCCACGATCGGCCAAGGGCACATACCTCTGTACCTGTGGTTGAGGAGCAGGGCCAGAAAGAGGAGGGAACTGGCCCTGGTCCGGCCATCCCGGCCGGACACCTGTGACTTTACTGGGCATAAAAAAACCGCGCCAGCCGTAATACTCATTGCCGTGCGCGGCTTTCCACTCTTTAACAGCCTTTTGCACAGGCTGCAGGTATTTCTGGGCGCTGACGCGCGTTAGTACGCCGTTTCGGGTTCGGCAAGCCGCAGCAGAACACGCGTGGCCTCCTGCCAGTCTTCTGCCTGAGTAATCGCGCTCACCACCGCAATACTGCCCACCCCGGTGGCCAGAACCTCTGGCGCACGATCAATACTGATGCCTCCGATCGCGACTGTTGAGATGCCGTGCAGCCGGGCCAAATGGCGCTTAAGTTCAGCTACGCCCTGCGGGGAAGAGGGCATGGCCTTCGTCTGGGTGGGGAAGATGTGCCCCAGCGCCACATAGGAAGGGCGCAGTGCCAGCGCCCGATCCAGCTCTGCATCATCATGAGTTGAAAGTCCCAGCCGCAAGCCTGCGTGCAGGATCTGCTGCAGGTTAGCGACCTCTAAATCTTCCTGACCCAGATGGACGCCATAGGCCTGATGTTTAATCGCCAGTTGCCAGTAATCATTGATAAACAGACGTGCCTGATAGCGCTTACCTGCGGCGATAGCCCGAATGATCATGGGTTCAACCACCTCGTCCGGCTGATCCTTGATCCGAAGCTGAAGGGTTCGCACACCGGCTTCCAGCAGGCGCTCTATCCATTCCACGCTGTCAACGACCGGATACAGCCCCAGACGTGATGCGGTTGCGGGAAAGGCGTCCATTTATTCCTCCTTTATTGCGGTCGCAGGGTGATACAGCTCACCGCCGCGCTCACGAAAATGATCAGACATTTTCGCCATTCCCACCTCAATTGCCTGGGCTTCGGCTTCCTGCCTTGCGGCGTAGTCACGCACTTCCTGGGTAATTTTCATTGAGCAAAATTTGGGGCCGCACATAGAGCAGAAGTGGGCCACCTTACCGGACTCCTGCGGCAGGGTTTCATCGTGGTAAGCCCGGGCCGTATGCGGATCCAGTGCAAGATTAAACTGGTCTTCCCAGCGAAACTCAAAACGTGCTTTGGACATCGCATTGTCGCGGATTTGCGCGCCCGGATGACCCTTGGCCAGATCGGCTGCGTGCGCGGCGATCTTGTACGTGATTAAGCCCTGTTTAACATCTTCCTTGTTTGGCAGACCTAAATGCTCTTTGGGCGTGACGTAGCACAGCATGGCGCAGCCGAACCAGCCAATCATCGCGGCACCAATGCCGGAGGTAAAGTGATCGTAACCCGGAGCAATATCAGTGGTGAGGGGGCCCAGAGTGTAAAACGGCGCTTCATGGCAATGTTCCAGTTGTTCGGTCATGTTGCGACGGATCATTTGCATGGGAATATGGCCGGGGCCCTCAATCATCACCTGCACGTCGTATTCCCAGGCAATTTTCGTCAGCTCACCTAAGGTGTGCAGTTCCGCAAACTGCGCTTCGTCATTGGCATCCTGAATCGATCCCGGACGCAGGCCGTCACCCAGTGATAATGAGATGTCGTAGGCCGCACAAATTTCACAGATGTCGCGGAAGTGCTCATACAGGAAGCTCTCTCTGTGATGCGACAGGCACCACTTCGCCATAATGGAACCACCACGCGAGACAATCCCAGTCAGGCGCTTCGCGGTCATGGGCACGTAGCGCAGCAGCACGCCTGCATGAATCGTAAAATAATCCACACCCTGCTCGGCCTGTTCCAGCAATGTGTCGCGGAAAATTTCCCAGTTCAGATCTTCTGCCACACCGTTAACTTTCTCAAGCGCCTGATAGATCGGTACCGTACCGATAGGCACCGGGCTGTTACGCAAAATCCATTCACGTGTTTCGTGGATATAGCGGCCGGTGGAAAGATCCATGACGGTATCGGCGCCCCAACGCGTTGACCACACCAGCTTTTCAACCTCTTCTTCAATCGAGGAGGTCACGGCTGAGTTGCCGATATTGGCATTCACTTTCACCAGAAAATTACGCCCGATGATCATGGGTTCGGATTCGGGATGGTTAATATTTGCCGGAATAATAGCGCGCCCGGCAGCCACTTCCTGACGCACAAACTCAGGGGTAATATTTTCTGGCAGATGGGCGCCAAAGCTGTGCCCCGGATGCTGCTGCAGAAGCACCTCGCCGCGTATGCGTTCCCGGCCCATATTTTCCCGCAGCGCGATAAACTCCATCTCCGGCGTAATTATGCCCCGACGAGCATAATGGAGCTGGGTAACGCAGTGGCCTGCCTTTGCACGGCGTGGTGTGGGCAGGTGTTCAAAACGCAAGTGATCCAGGCCGTCATCGGCCAGCCGCTGTTGCGTGTAGGCAGAGCTGATTTGCACCAGATTTTCGCTGTCATTCCGCTCTTCAATCCAGCGCGCCCGCAGTTTATCCAGCCCCCGATGCACGTCGATTTGTGCGGCGGGATCGCCATAGGCACCGGCCGTATCGTAAACCGGAACGGGCTCATTCTCCTCATAAACCGGCGCTTCTTTACTGCCGCTGGTCAGGGTAGGGCTGAGTTGAATTTCCCGCATTGGGACACGGATATCATCGCGGCTGCCGGTAAGCCAGATACGTTTTGAATTAGGGAAGGCGCTGCCGCCCTGAAGAGAGTCAATGAATTCCTGTGCCTGAGCACGTTGTTCGCGACGGGTCGTTTTAGCAGTAGACATAGCAATATTCCAGTAAGAGGGAAGGTTGCTTGTCCGGAGTTCGGAAGGAGTAACGGCACTGCTGACACCATTCGGTGGCGTACCGTATAAATTTACTCTTGTTCCCTTCGCAGGTTCTAACCTGATCAGGTTCCGCGGATCCCGAATTAACGGTCTCAGCCCTTAGGCACTCCGACAAGATGAGGTTTCAACGATTTCGCTACGGCGCCCGCTCGGCTTCACCCCGGAAAAAGGGATAGCATGAACAGCGCCCGTAGATGACGTATCAACCGTAAACACCGACTACGTTCGGCGTTAAATGTAAAGCCCACTCAGCATAAGGGGGCTTTTGGCTAATCACAAGTCTTTTACAATCGATTAGGTTTTAGGCGGGGCGGGCAATTTCGCTGTCGTTAGCCACGGGCGGGGTCAGGTGATTATCCCATGCCATCTGGATGAGTTTGTCCTCAAGCGTAAAGCGTCCTTCCAGGGCTTCTCCGACCTCCGATAGCGCATTCTGAAAGGTGACGTAGTTATCGTCATCAATCGCCTGCTGCAGGTGTCCGTCATACAGCTTCATCAGTTGTTCGGTATTGGCTTCCAGCGAGGGATAAATCTGCGTTGCTGCCAACAGCGGACTGGTACCGTCCATTTCTCCGATCAGGCGTTGATAGAGGCTGAAGTGGCCGGATGAAAGGTAATCGACCAGATTATGGCAAAAGTTATCAAGTGCCTGTTCATCCAGACGCGTCAGTGCCTCTTTCTTTGGCTTGATACCGACCAAATGGTAATAAGAAACCAGTAACTGGCGGCGAGCGGCCAGCCATGAATCGACCAGTTCATTACTGCCACCTACGCGTTTGGTCAGAACGTCTAACTGGTTGAGCATAGTTAACTCCGTATGAGTTATGCACCTTCATATTTCAGATTAGCGATGCGTCAAGTGCGCTTGTTTTCCACGAGCCTGCCGGGGAGAAATAAGCGTGTTGCCGTCTTGCAACCAGAATTATTTGGGTATAGTTGTTCATCTACACACTTAACATCGGGACTTCAGCGTGCGGGTTGACGCTAAGGATGACGAAATAAATGCAATGCGAAATTTCAAGCGTAGACGCTGGATGGTGGATTGTCAGCAGTGAACAAAAAATTTGGTTACCGCAAGGAGACCTGCCTCACGGTAATGCGCAGCATTTTGGCCTGACGGGTCATCAGGGGCGCGTAATTGGCGAATGGCAGGGGGAGAATGTCTGGCTGATTTGCGAAACACGTTCGGAGGATATGCTGTCTTTGCGGCAGTTACTTAACGAAGATCCGGGACTGTTTCAGTTGGCAGGGCGCGGTGTACAGCTTGCCGAATTTTATCGCTCTCACCGCTGGTGTGGCTACTGCGGCCATGAGATGCACGCCAGCAAGCGTGAATTTGCCTGCCTGTGCAGCCACTGCCGTGAACGCTACTATCCACAGATTGCGCCCTGTATTATCGTCGCCATTCGCCGGGGGGACGAGATCCTGCTGGCTAACCATGCGCGCCAGCGTAATAACATTTACACTGTGCTGGCCGGTTTCGTCGAAGTCGGCGAAACCATTGAACAGGCCGTCGCGCGCGAGGTAATGGAAGAGAGCAACGTGCGTGTCAGGAATGTCCGCTATGTCACCTCGCAGCCCTGGCCTTTCCCGCAGTCTCTGATGATGGCGTTTATGGCGGAATATGATGGCGGCGAGTTACAACATGACGGCAAAGAGCTGCTGGACGCCGGATGGTTCCGCTTTGATGCGCTGCCTTTACTGCCGCCGCCCGGTACCGTCGCCCGTCGATTAATTGAAGATACGGTGGCCCTCTGCCGCGCTGAGGCGTGAGAGTGCTACACTACTCGCTTGATACCGAGAGAGTCCTGAGATGAGTGAACTGAAGAACGACCGTTATTTGCGCGCCCTGTTACGCCAGCCTGTAGATGTCACCCCCGTATGGATGATGCGGCAAGCCGGGCGTTATTTGCCGGAATATAAAGCGACGCGCGCCCAGGCAGGCGATTTTATGTCGCTGTGCAAAAATGCCGAACTGGCCTGCGAAGTCACCCTGCAACCCCTGCGTCGCTTTAAGCTGGATGCGGCGATCCTCTTCAGTGATATTCTCACCATCCCTGATGCGATGGGGCTGGGTTTATACTTCGAAACAGGCGAAGGCCCGTGCTTCTCCAACCCGATTACCTGCCGTGCTGATGTCGATCGCCTGCCGGTGCCCGATCCTGAACAGGAGCTGGGTTACGTGATGAATGCGGTACGCACCATCCGTAAAAACCTCAACGGCGAAGTACCATTGATTGGCTTCTCAGGCAGCCCCTGGACGCTGGCGACCTATATGGTTGAAGGGGGAAGCAGCAAAGCCTTCACTAAGATCAAAAAAATGATGTATGCCGAGCCTGCCACGCTGCACGCCATGCTGGATAAGCTGGCCGACAGTGTCATCCTCTATCTTAATGCCCAGATCCGCGCCGGTGCGCAGTCGGTGATGGTCTTTGACACCTGGGGCGGCGTGTTAACCGGGAACGACTATCGTGAGTTCTCGCTTTACTACATGCATAAAATTGTCGACAGCGTGCTTCATGAGAACGAAGGCCGTCGTGTACCCATCACCTTGTTTACCAAGAATGGTGGTCAGTGGCTGGAAGCCATTGCTGAAACGGGCTGTGATGCACTAGGTCTGGACTGGACTATCGATATCAGTGAAGCCCGCCGCCGTGTCGGCCACAAAGTTGCTTTGCAGGGCAATATGGATCCTTCCATGCTCTATGCACCCCCGGCGCGAATTGAGCAGGAAGTGGCAACGATTCTGGAAGGATTCGGCCAGGGTGAAGGCCACGTTTTCAATCTGGGACACGGCATCCATCAGGATGTTCCACCCGAGCATGCCGGCGTATTTGTTGAGGCGGTGCACCGTCTGTCACGCCAGTATCATTCGGCGTCATAATGGATATCGCCGCTCTTCGTACGGAGCAACGCCAACGGGCCGCAGAAGTCGTACGGCAGGATGATTTTGACGTGCTGCCGCCACGCTTTATTGGTGGCGCAGACGTCGGTTTTGAGCAGGAAGGCGCAGTGACGCGTGCGGCACTGGTTATTCTTGAATATCCGTCCATGAAGCTGGTGGAATATCGCATCGCGCGCATTGATACCACCATGCCTTACATTCCGGGCTTTCTCTCTTTCCGTGAGTATCCGGCCCTGCTGGCGGCCTGGGACATGCTGGAGCAGAAGCCCGATCTGCTATTTGTCGATGGTCATGGTATCTCACATCCGCGCCGGCTTGGTGTCGCGTCGCATTTTGGGTTGATGGTGGATGTTCCCACTATCGGTGTTGCGAAAAAGCGTCTGTGCGGGCACGTTGAGGCGCTGGATGAAACGCCCGGCAGTCGGCAGCCGTTGATGGATAAAGGAGAACAAATTGGCTGGGTATGGCGCAGCAAGGCACGCTGTAACCCGCTGTTTGTTGCCACCGGACACCGCGTCAGTCTGGACAGCGCTCTGGAATGGGTAGAAAAGTGCACACAGGGCTACCGTTTACCGGAGCCCACGCGCTGGGCGGATGCTGTGGCATCTCGCCGACCCGCATTTCTGCGCTGGCAAAGCGCGCTTTAACACTGTTTGTATGGCGCTTTTGGGTTACACTGCCGCCAGCGAAACGAATAAGAGCTCTGTGTATGTTACAAAACCCTGTACATCTGCGTCTGGCAAAGCTGGAAAGCTGGCAACACCTGACGTTTATGGCTTGCCTGTGCGAGCGCATGTATCCCAACTACGTGGCTTTTTGCCAGCAAACCGAGTTTGCCGATCCTGCACTTTACCGCCGTATTCTGGATCTGATTTGGGAAACGCTGACGGTTAAAGATGCGAAGATCAATTTTGACAGCCAGCTGGAAAAGCTTGAAGCGGCGATTCCCGATGGCGATGCGTTTGAGGTTTACGGTGTCTATCCGGCCATTGATGCCTGCGTGGCATTGAGTGAAGTGCTGCATTCGCAGTTAAGCGGTGAAACGCTTGAACATGCGATTGAAGTCAGCAAGACCTCGATCACCACCGTTGCCATCCTGGAAATGACTCACGAAGGTCGCGAAATGACCGATGAAGAGCTACGAGAAAATCAGGCTGTCATCGATGAATGGGACCTGCAATGGGAGATTTTTCGCCTGCTCGCGGATTGTGAAGAGCGAGACCTCGAATTGATAAAAGGTCTGCGATCTGACCTGCGTGAGGCGGGAATTAGTAACATCGGTATAAAAATTCAGCAATAAGGCGAGAAAACGTGACTTCAGGCCTTAATTAGCGCGCCTGGAGGCTTCACATCAGCCCCCAGTCTGGTCTACATTTGGGGGGCTGAAAATTGTGGCTATCGGTGCGTGCAGGCTGAAGAGTGCCCGAAGCTGGCTTTTCCCTCGCACTCGTTGCTTAGCAAGCGATAAATACACTTTAAGGATAACTTATGAACAAGACTCAACTGATTGATGTGATCGCAGAAAAAGCTGACCTGTCTAAAACCCAGGCCAAGGCAGCGCTGGAATCTACTCTGGCTGCAATCACTGAGTCTCTGAAAGAGGGTGATGCTGTACAACTGGTTGGTTTTGGTACTTTTAAAGTGAACCACCGCGCTGAGCGTACCGGTCGTAACCCACAGACTGGCAAAGAAATCAAAATCGCTGCGGCAAACGTACCTGCATTCGTGTCTGGTAAAGCTCTGAAAGACGCCGTTAAGTAAGACGTCGCACTGCGGTAACGTTTTAAAACAGGGGCGATTTCGCCCCTTTTGTTTAGGGGCCAGCCACCATGACTACGCTGTTTCAGCGATTATCAGCCCTGCTTCTCTCCTCTTTTCTCATTGGGTGTAGTTCAACGCCCGACATTCCGGCTTTCTCGGCCAGCGGTTATCTCGCCGATCGCGGCAGTGTTCGTATCTGGCGCAAGAATACCGATCATCACTCGGTACATATTCGTACGCTCTATAATCCGTTCAACAGCGAAAAAAGTGAAATTACGGACTATCGCTGGCTCGGCGATGATCTGATCAGCGTGGAACGCCAGGTGAAAGGCGAAAAGCCAGACGACGTTACGCTACGCTTTGATCAAGGCGGCAATCTCAATTTTATGCAGCGCCAGCTCGCGACGCGCCGTGAGGCAGTCAGTCCGGATGCGGTTGAGCTTTACAAGTTTGATGCACAACGTATGCGTGAAGTCAGCGATGCGCTGTTAAGTGGGCGGGTGTTTCTGAAACAAGGACACTGGTCAGGTGGAAGCGTTGTGACAACCTGTGAGGGCCAGCAGGTGACGCCGGCTTTCGACAGTTATGCACTGCAGACGCTTACGCACTACCGCCGTGATAAGGCGGAACCCTTGATGATTTCATGGCTGGAAGCGCCTGAAGGCGTGCAGTTGCTGCGTGTGACTCAAAAAGATGAATGCGCGGATGCGCCGGATGAGGCGAATTTCTGAGGCAATAAAAAGGGGCACTGGGTGCCCCTTTGATCATTATTTACGGTTAATGGCACGATAGCCGATGTCGCGTCGGCAGAAACTGCCTTGCCAGGAAATCGGCTTAGCCAGTTCGTAAGCCCGTTTCTGTGCGGCAGCAACATCATCGCCTAGCGCGGTGACGCAAAGAACCCGCCCACCGTTCGTCAAAACCCGATCCTCTTCAAGGCGCGTCCCGGCGTGGAAAACTTTGCCGTCGGCAACCTCTTCCAGCGGCAGACCGTGAATCTGATCGCCGTTATTGTAAGAGCCGGGATAGCCCCCGGCTGCCAGCACCACGCCCAGTGAAGGGCGGGGATCCCATTGTGAGTCTTTTTGATCAAGCTTGCCTTCACAGGCGGCCAGACACAGATCCACCAGATCCGACTGCAGGCGCAGCATAATGGGTTGTGTTTCGGGATCGCCGAAGCGACAGTTGAATTCGATCACTTTAGGCTGACCAGTCTGATCGATCATCAGCCCGGCATATAAGAAGCCCGTATAGACATTGCCTTCGGCGGCCATGCCACGTACGGTTGGCCAGATAACCTGATCCATAACGCGCTGGTGGATTTCATCGGTCACCACCGGGGCAGGGGAATAAGCACCCATTCCTCCCGTGTTCGGCCCGGTATCGCCGTCGCCCACCCGTTTATGGTCCTGGCTGGTGGCCATTGGCAACACATTCTCGCCATCAACCATCACGATAAAGCTGGCTTCTTCGCCGTCCAGAAACTCTTCAATCACGATACGGTGCCCGGCGTCACCAAACGCATTGCCCGCCAGCATATCCTGCACGGCATCTTCCGCTTCCTGCAGCGTCATGGCCACAATCACGCCTTTACCGGCAGCCAGCCCGTCAGCTTTGATGACAATCGGCGCACCTTTTTCACGCAGGTAAGCCAGCGCAGGGGCGACGTCGGTGAAGTTTTGGTACTCGGCACTGGGGATGTTGTGACGTGCAAGAAAGTCCTTGGTGAATGCTTTAGACCCTTCCAATTGCGCGGCGGCCTGAGTTGGACCAAAGATTTTCAATCCGGCCTCGCGGAACGCATCAACCACGCCTGCCACTAACGGCGCTTCAGGGCCGACAATGGTGAGATCAATCTGTTCACGTTGAGCGAAGGCCAGCAAAGCGGGAATATCGGTGGGGGCAATATCGACGTTCTGCAACGCGGGTTCCAGCGCGGTGCCCGCATTACCAGGTGCGACAAAAATGGTTTCTGCCAGCGGCGACTGCGACGCTTTCCAGGCCAGTGCGTGTTCACGTCCGCCGTTACCGATGATTAAAATTTTCATAAAAGGCTCCACAGAATTAATGGCGGAAGTGACGCATGTCGGTAAAGATCATGGCAATACCATGCTCATCCGCTGCCGCAATCACTTCATCGTCGCGGATAGAACCGCCAGGCTGAATCACACAGCTTACGCCCACGGCAGCAGCGGCATCAATGCCATCCCGGAACGGGAAGAACGCATCGGAAGCCATCGCGGACCCTTTTACTTCCAGGCCTTCATCACCCGCTTTAATTCCTGCAATTTTAGCAGAGTAGACGCGGCTCATCTGGCCAGCACCTATGCCGATGGTCATATTGTCGCGCGCATAGACAATGGCGTTGGACTTAACGAATTTCGCCACTTTCCAGCAGAACAGGGCATCACGCAGTTCCTGCTCAGAAGGTTGGCGCTTGCTGACGACGCGCAACTGGCTGGCATCGACCATACCGAGGTCGCGATCCTGAACCAGCAGACCGCCATTCACCCGTTTGAAATCAAGGGCAGCCACGCGACCCTGCCAGTCACCGCATACCAGCACGCGGACGTTTTGTTTTGCCGCGGTCACTTTCAGCGCAGCTTCCGTTGCAGCAGGAGCGATGATGACTTCAACAAACTGTCGGCTGATGATGGCCTGGGCTGTCGCCTCATCCAGCTCGCGGTTAAAGGCAATGATGCCGCCGAAGGCAGATGTCGGGTCAGTCTGATAGGCACGCTCATAAGCTGCCAGAATTGACTCACCCACCGCAACACCGCAAGGATTGGCGTGTTTGACAATGACGCAGGCGGGCTCAATAAACTCTTTCACGCACTCAAGCGCGGCATCGGTATCCGCAATGTTGTTATAAGAGAGTGCCTTGCCCTGCACCTGGCTGGCGGTAGCGACCGAGGCTTCCTGCACATTCTCTTCTATATAGAAGGCGGCGTCCTGATGGCTGTTCTCGCCATAGCGCATATCCTGCTTCTTAATGAAGTTGAGATTGAGGGTGCGCGGGAAGCGGCCGGCTGGTTGGCTGGTTTCACCATGATAGGCAGGAACCAGAGTACCGAAGTAGTTAGCGATCATGCTGTCGTACGCGGCGGTATGTTCAAACGCTTTGATTGCCAGGTTGAAGCGGGTTTCGAGCGTCAGTGAGTTCTGATTGGCGTCCAGCTCAGCGATAATGGCCGGATAATCGCTGCTCTTAACGACAATCGCCACGTCTTTGTGATTCTTGGCCGCCGAGCGCACCATTGTCGGGCCGCCAATATCAATGTTCTCAACGGCGTCTTCCAGTGAGCAATCTGGTTTTGCGACGGTTTGGGCAAAGGGATAAAGATTGACGACCACCATATCAATCGGGCTGATAGCATGCTGCGCCATCACCGCATCATCTTGTCCACGACGTCCTAAAATGCCGCCATGGACTTTCGGGTGCAGTGTTTTAACGCGTCCATCCATCATTTCCGGGAAGCCGGTGTAGTCAGACACTTCTGTGACGGGAAGTCCCGCCTCTGCGAGCAGGCGAGCGGTACCACCTGTGGAGAGCAGCTCAACTCCGCGCTGAGAGAGTGCCTGAGCAAATTCGAGGATGCCGGCTTTATCAGAAACACTGAGCAGGGCGCGGCGTAAAGGACGAGGTTGTTGCATGGTGGTTTTATCCCTTGGCTTTGATTCGCGTAAATAAGAGCGTTACATCAAGCTTGCGTGCTTACTTTTCTCTATATAGAGCAGCAAAAGCGTAAAAACTTCAGGTAACGCCCCGAAAAGGGGCATCCATTGCGTTGCGGGGCATTGTAGCGAAAACGTTTGCGTGATGCTCGTCTAAATTTGATGCGGCCGGGAATGTGGATAACTTTGTGTGTAACTGCGTATAAGGCGGGGTTTTGCTGTGGAATGCAGCGAACAGTCATTTTTATTGAATTTAGCCCTTGTCAGCCAGAGAGAACTCCCTATAATGCGCCTCCATCGACACGGCACAACGGCTTACGGAATGCGGTGTTGAGAGGGTCAGGCAACTGAGCCGCCGGAGAAAAACTTCTGAAAAAGAGGTTGACTCTGAAGGAGGAAAGCGTAATATACGCCACCTCGCGACAGACGGTTAACCCGCTGTTCGCACTGCTCTTTAACAATTTATCAGACAATCTGTGTGGGCACTCGCAGGATTGATATCAGCGTCTCCGGACGTAAAAAATATCAAAGCCTCACGAGTGAACACATAATGAAATTCATTATGACGTTTTACAGATGAGCACCGCTGGACTTGTTTCAGCAAATCAAACTTTAAATTGAAGAGTTTGATCATGGCTCAGATTGAACGCTGGCGGCAGGCCTAACACATGCAAGTCGGACGGTAGCACAGAGAGCTTGCTCTCGGGTGACGAGTGGCGGACGGGTGAGTAATGTCTGGGGATCTGCCCGATAGAGGGGGATAACCACTGGAAACGGTGGCTAATACCGCATAACGTCGCAAGACCAAAGAGGGGGACCTTCGGGCCTCTCACTATCGGATGAACCCAGATGGGATTAGCTAGTAGGCGGGGTAACGGCCCACCTAGGCGACGATCCCTAGCTGGTCTGAGAGGATGACCAGCCACACTGGAACTGAGACACGGTCCAGACTCCTACGGGAGGCAGCAGTGGGGAATATTGCACAATGGGCGCAAGCCTGATGCAGCCATGCCGCGTGTATGAAGAAGGCCTTCGGGTTGTAAAGTACTTTCAGCGGGGAGGAAGGCGATGTGGTTAATAACCGCGTCGATTGACGTTACCCGCAGAAGAAGCACCGGCTAACTCCGTGCCAGCAGCCGCGGTAATACGGAGGGTGCAAGCGTTAATCGGAATTACTGGGCGTAAAGCGCACGCAGGCGGTCTGTTAAGTCAGATGTGAAATCCCCGGGCTTAACCTGGGAACTGCATTTGAAACTGGCAGGCTTGAGTCTCGTAGAGGGGGGTAGAATTCCAGGTGTAGCGGTGAAATGCGTAGAGATCTGGAGGAATACCGGTGGCGAAGGCGGCCCCCTGGACGAAGACTGACGCTCAGGTGCGAAAGCGTGGGGAGCAAACAGGATTAGATACCCTGGTAGTCCACGCCGTAAACGATGTCGACTTGGAGGTTGTTCCCTTGAGGAGTGGCTTCCGGAGCTAACGCGTTAAGTCGACCGCCTGGGGAGTACGGCCGCAAGGTTAAAACTCAAATGAATTGACGGGGGCCCGCACAAGCGGTGGAGCATGTGGTTTAATTCGATGCAACGCGAAGAACCTTACCTACTCTTGACATCCAGAGAACTTAGCAGAGATGCTTTGGTGCCTTCGGGAACTCTGAGACAGGTGCTGCATGGCTGTCGTCAGCTCGTGTTGTGAAATGTTGGGTTAAGTCCCGCAACGAGCGCAACCCTTATCCTTTGTTGCCAGCGATTCGGTCGGGAACTCAAAGGAGACTGCCGGTGATAAACCGGAGGAAGGTGGGGATGACGTCAAGTCATCATGGCCCTTACGAGTAGGGCTACACACGTGCTACAATGGCGCATACAAAGAGAAGCGACCTCGCGAGAGCAAGCGGACCTCATAAAGTGCGTCGTAGTCCGGATCGGAGTCTGCAACTCGACTCCGTGAAGTCGGAATCGCTAGTAATCGTGGATCAGAATGCCACGGTGAATACGTTCCCGGGCCTTGTACACACCGCCCGTCACACCATGGGAGTGGGTTGCAAAAGAAGTAGGTAGCTTAACCTTCGGGAGGGCGCTTACCACTTTGTGATTCATGACTGGGGTGAAGTCGTAACAAGGTAACCGTAGGGGAACCTGCGGTTGGATCACCTCCTTACCTGAAGATACCTTCCCGCGAAGTGCTCACACAGATTGTCTGATAGAAAGTCACGAGCAGAAAAAACCTCTACAGGCTTGTAGCTCAGGTGGTTAGAGCGCACCCCTGATAAGGGTGAGGTCGGTGGTTCAAGTCCACTCAGGCCTACCAACTTCGCACTCATGCTGCGTTATGTCTCCGGCTCGCATAGTTCACTATGCTTCGCGGACACACGCCTTGCCTGAGCACGAAGTGCACTTCTCACGAAGTGTACTCGGTTGAGTGGTAGTAGTGGTCTCTGCAGTAACTGTATGGGGCTATAGCTCAGCTGGGAGAGCGCCTGCCTTGCACGCAGGAGGTCAGCGGTTCGATCCCGCTTAGCTCCACCATACTCACTACTGTATTTTTTCTGAAAATACTTCAGAGCGTACCGGCAACGGTGTGCTGCGAAGTATTCTGCTCTTTAACAATCCGGAACAAGCTGAAAATTTGAAACGACGCATTGTCGTGTTCCTCCGTAATAAGGAACACAGCACAACGCGTTCGAGTCTCTCAAAAGCTTACAGCTTACAAGCTAACTGTGAAGCCGTTACGGCGAAACAGATAAACGCCTGTGGGTTGTGAGGTTAAGCGACTAAGCGTACACGGTGGATGCCCTGGCAGTCAGAGGCGATGAAGGGCGTGCTAATCTGCGATAAGCGCCGGTAAGGTGATATGAACCGCAATAACCGGCGATACCCGAATGGGGAAACCCAGTGTGTTCCGACACACTATCATGCAGTGAATACATAGCTGTATGAGGCGAACCGGGGGAACTGAAACATCTAAGTACCCCGAGGAAAAGAAATCAACCGAGATTCCCCCAGTAGCGGCGAGCGAACGGGGAGGAGCCCAGAACCATCATCAGCTTGTGCATCAGTGGAAGCGTCTGGAAAGTCGCAGGGTACAGGGTGATACTCCCGTACACAAAGGTGCACAGGCTGTGAGTTCGATGAGTAAGGCGGGACACGTGGTATCCTGTCTGAATATGGGGGGACCATCCTCCAAGGCTAAATACTCCTGACTGACCGATAGTGAACCAGTACCGTGAGGGAAAGGCGAAAAGAACCCCGGCGAGGGGAGTGAAACAGAACCTGAAACCGTGTACGTACAAGCAGTGGGAGCCTCTTTATGGGGTGACTGCGTACCTTTTGTATAATGGGTCAGCGACTTATATTCTGTAGCAAGGTTAACCGCATAGGGGAGCCGCAGGGAAACCGAGTCTTAACTGGGCGTTAAGTTGCAGGGTATAGACCCGAAACCCGGTGATCTAGCCATGGGCAGGTTGAAGGTTGGGTAACACTAACTGGAGGACCGAACCGACTAATGTTGAAAAATTAGCGGATGACCTGTGGCTGGGGGTGAAAGGCCAATCAAACCGGGAGATAGCTGGTTCTCCCCGAAAGCTATTTAGGTAGCGCCTCGTGAACTCATCTCCGGGGGTAGAGCACTGTTTCGGCTAGGGGGCCATCCCGGCTTACCAACCCGATGCAAACTGCGAATACCGGAGAATGTTATCACGGGAGACACACGGCGGGTGCTAACGTCCGTCGTGAAGAGGGAAACAACCCAGACCGCCAGCTAAGGTCCCAAAGTCATGGTTAAGTGGGAAACGATGTGGGAAGGCCCAGACAGCCAGGATGTTGGCTTAGAAGCAGCCATCATTTAAAGAAAGCGTAATAGCTCACTGGTCGAGTCGGCCTGCGCGGAAGATGTAACGGGGCTAAACCATGCACCGAAGCTGCGGCAGCGACGCTTATGCGTTGTTGGGTAGGGGAGCGTTCTGTAAGCCGTCGAAGGTGTGCTGTGAGGCATGCTGGAGGTATCAGAAGTGCGAATGCTGACATAAGTAACGATAAACAAGGTGAAAAACCTTGTCGCCGGAAGACCAAGGGTTCCTGTTCAACGTTAATCGGAGCAGGGTGAGTCGACCCCTAAGGCGAGGCCGAAAGGCGTAGTCGATGGGAAACAGGTTAATATTCCTGTACTTGGTGTTACTGCGAAGGGGGGACGGAGAAGGCTATATCAGCCGGGCGACGGTTGTCCCGGTTTAAGCGTGTAGGTGTGTGTTCCAGGCAAATCCGGTTCACTTTACACTGAGGCGTGACGACGAGGCACTACGGTGCTGAAGTGATAAATGCCCTGCTTCCAGGAAAAGCCTCTAAGCATCAGGTAACACAAAATCGTACCCCAAACCGACACAGGTGGTCAGGTAGAGAATACCAAGGCGCTTGAGAGAACTCGGGTGAAGGAACTAGGCAAAATGGTGCCGTAACTTCGGGAGAAGGCACGCTGGCGCGTAGGTGAAGGGACTTGCTCCCGGAGCCGAAGCCAGTCGAAGATACCAGCTGGCTGCAACTGTTTATTAAAAACACAGCACTGTGCAAACACGAAAGTGGACGTATACGGTGTGACGCCTGCCCGGTGCCGGAAGGTTAATTGATGGGGTTATCCGTAAGGAGAAGCTCTTGATCGAAGCCCCGGTAAACGGCGGCCGTAACTATAACGGTCCTAAGGTAGCGAAATTCCTTGTCGGGTAAGTTCCGACCTGCACGAATGGCGTAATGATGGCCAGGCTGTCTCCACCCGAGACTCAGTGAAATTGAAATCGCTGTGAAGATGCAGTGTACCCGCGGCAAGACGGAAAGACCCCGTGAACCTTTACTACAGCTTGACACTGAACACTGAGCCTTGATGTGTAGGATAGGTGGGAGGCTTTGAAGCGTGGACGCCAGTCTGCGTGGAGCCGGCCTTGAAATACCACCCTTTAATGTTTGGTGTTCTAACGTAGGCCCGTGATCCGGGCTGCGGACAGTGTCTGGTGGGTAGTTTGACTGGGGCGGTCTCCTCCCAAAGCGTAACGGAGGAGCACGAAGGTTGGCTAATCCTGGTCGGACATCAGGAGGTTAGTGCAATGGCATAAGCCAGCTTGACTGCGAGAGTGACGGCTCGAGCAGGTGCGAAAGCAGGTCATAGTGATCCGGTGGTTCTGAATGGAAGGGCCATCGCTCAACGGATAAAAGGTACTCCGGGGATAACAGGCTGATACCGCCCAAGAGTTCATATCGACGGCGGTGTTTGGCACCTCGATGTCGGCTCATCACATCCTGGGGCTGAAGTAGGTCCCAAGGGTACGGCTGTTCGCCGTTTAAAGTGGTACGCGAGCTGGGTTTAGAACGTCGTGAGACAGTTCGGTCCCTATCTGCCGTGGGCGCTGGAGAATTGAGGGGGGTTGCTCCTAGTACGAGAGGACCGGAGTGAACGCACCGCTGGTGTCCGGGTTGTCACGCCAGTGGCACTGCCCGGTAGCTAAGTGCGGAAAAGATAAGTGCTGAAAGCATCTAAGCACGAAACTTGCCCCGAGATGAGTTCTCCCTGAGCCTTTAAGGCTCCTGAAGGGACGTTGAAGACGACGACGTTGATAGGCCGGGTGTGTAAGCGCAGCGATGCGTTGAGCTTACCGGTACTAATGACCCGTGAGGCTTAACCTTACAACGCCAGAGGCGTTTTGGTTGAGAGACGACTTAAATTTTCAGCATTGTTTACCGGATAAAGAATTTAGTTCTGTTCTGCGGACGTGAGTCCGAAGGATTTTGCGCTGAGTGCAAGGCGGCAACCGAGACGGGGTGAAGGAGCATACTGAGGTATGTGACTGAGCGGCGCGAGGGAAGCCAACGCAGCAGCAGCGTGAAAGACGCAGGACGGAGCACAAAGAATTTGCCTGGCGGCTGTAGCGCGGTGGTCCCACCTGACCCCATGCCGAACTCAGAAGTGAAACGCCGTAGCGCCGATGGTAGTGTGGGGTCTCCCCATGCGAGAGTAGGGAACTGCCAGGCATCAAACAAGTGAAGAAGCCCTGAACTGACGTTCAGGGTTTTTTTACGTCTGCGATGTGCCAGATAACCCCTCATCTCTGCGCCGTTCCGGACCGGACGCATCCCTTTACCGGCGTTTAGCGGGCAAGGGTGAACCTGCAGCAAGGCACGGGTGCAGTGGCGGAGCGACGTAAAACACAGGCACGTCATCTGGTACACGGCAGACAGGCTGTTATCAGTAGGCATCTTTGAAAACGCCTTAAAATCGTTACAGATCGCCTGGTTGAGTTGGATAAGATGGGCAGCATTAATTAAAGACAAAAAAAGACCAGCTATTTTAAAAACGCGGAATGCGTTTAAAAACAGCCGGTCGCGTGCTTTTTTAGCGCCGATATTATTTATATAACTCAGCGGTTACGTGGGCATAATTATTGGTGTCTGCACTGATAACTCTAAAATGATCGCCTTGTTGTTTCGCCTGTCTGGCAATTTTAGAGACCGCGCCATCCAGTGTTAATGAGGTGGCAGAGACGGTTTGTGCAAAACAACCGAAAGACATCAATGAAAATGCCACGGCAGCAGCAGCTGACGTTACTTTATTGATTTTCATAATATTACCCCTTTATTTCAGTTGATGAAGGAGTCTGTCTGGCTCCGTTAAAATTAAACTAGCAGAGTATGTGCAGTTTAAAATTAACGCCCTGTGCTCTAATTAATATCAACCTGCTAGCATTATTTTCAGTATGTAAAAGAGAATATCAGCAGGTTAAATCTGTAGGGATTTAATACTGGAATAATATAACTATACACTGGAATATCTTTCAGCCTGATTGTTTACAGCGCATAGTGAGATGCACTTTCCAGTTATGCCCGCTGACCAGCTCGTAATCTAAAAAACCGTCAAGTCGTCCGCACAGTGATTTATCTGACCTTCGCCTGTACAGCCTGAACACGTTCACAAAGCCCTGTCCACCTGGGCGAAGCTGTATCCCGCTGTCAGCTGTCAACATGATTCCGTTAAAGGCCAGTTCCGCAGCCTTGATGGTTTTAGCGCATCCGTTCTCTTTTTACCTTTCTGGTGTTTCGGTGACGCCGATTCGGAAACAGGATAAAGGAGCACAGCAGCGGTCAGGTATGCGCATCAAGAGGCTACCTTGCGACAGATAAGCGCTATATAATCTCTTGCATTACGCTTCGGGGAAACCTTATTGAATACAACATTAAAGCGCCTGATGCTTGCAGGCATAGTGACGCTTACCGCCTTAAACAGTTACGCCAGCCGTGTTGTGACCGATCAAATTGGCCGCACCGTTACGATTCCAGATCGGGTTGATCGTGTGGTCGTGCTTCAGCATCAAACGCTGAATCTCCTGGTGCAGTTAAACGCGACAGATAAAATCGTAGGGATTCTCGCTAACTGGAAGCAGCAGCTAGGGGACAATTACGCGACGCTGGTACCTGAACTGACGCATAAAGCGCTGCTGGGTGATTTGACCCACGTGGATTTGGAAAAGCTGGTTGCGCTGCATCCACAGGTGGTATTTGTCACTAACTATGCGCCAAAAGAGATGATTGACCAAATCTCTGCATTGGGTATTCCGGTCCTGGCAATTTCATTGCGCCATGACGACGCCGGACAGCAGGGTGAGATCAACCCCAATATGCAAAACGAAGATCAGGCGTACGACCTGGGTATAAAAGAGGGGATTACGCTGATTGGGGAAGTCGTCAACAGGCAGCAGCAGGCCAAAGCGTTAATCTCAGCGGCATTCGCCGGTCGTCAGATCGTCACCGACCGTCTCAAAAATATCCCCGAGCAGCAGCGTGTTCGCGCCTATATGGCTAATCCCGATCTGACCACCTACGGAGCGGGTAAATATACCGGCCTGATGATGGCGCATGCCGGTGCCCTTAACGTGGCGGCCTCGTCGATTCAGGGATTCAGGCAGGTCAGCATGGAGCAGGTTGTCGTATGGAACCCACAGGTCATCTTCGTTCAGGACCGCTATCCACAGGTGGTAAAGGAGATTCAACAGAATCCCCTTTGGCGAACCATTGATGCAGTGAAACATCACCGGGTATGGCTGATGCCTGAGTATGCCAAGGCATGGGGCTATCCCATGCCGGAGGCCATAGGGTTAGGCGAACTGTGGATGGCGAAAAAACTCTACCCAGATAAATTCCGCGACATCGATATGCAGCAGCAGGCTAATCGCTGGTATCAACGGTTCTACCGGACGTCATACCATGAGAAATCTACAGATTCTGGCAGCAGGTAGCCTGCGTGACGTGTGGAAGATGCTCATGACCGCCTTCCATGCCGAATCCGGCTTAAAAGCAAATACTCAGTATGGGCCGGTCGGCCTGCTGCGTCAGCGCATTGAACAGGGTGAAATATGCGACCTGTTTGTGTCGGCTAACCTACAGCATCCAGAAAAGCTGCGCCAACAAGGCCTGGCAGATCATACCGGCCATTTTACAAATAACAGGCTTTGCCTGACGGCTAAACGTGATTGCGTCATTGAACAGGATGACTGGCTGTCGCTATTACTCCGTGAGGATTTGCGGCTGGGAACCTCAACGCCGCTTTGCGATCCCTCAGGTGATTACACCCTGCAGTTGTTTGACCATATCGAACAGCGCCATCCCGGTTGTGGCGATGCACTCAGGCAAAGAGCGATCGCGATGGTTGGCGGACCAGACAGCTTGCCTGTGCCTGCGGGTGACCTGGCGGCGCAGTGGATTATCAATGCAGGCCATGCTGAGCTGTTTATCGGCTACGCCAGCTATGCGCCTCGCCTGGCTCGTTTTTCCCAGCTTCGGGTTTTTAACATTCCTTCCGCTTACAATGTCCAGGCACGATACGGCTGGGCCACGCTGTCCGCCGCTGCCAGGCCGCTCGCGGCATTCCTGAGTTCCGATACGGCGCAACAGATTTTACGCCAGTACGGTTTTCTGTCCCTCAGCCAGTGACAGAACAG
Source organism: Pantoea ananatis LMG 2665 (assembly GCF_000710035.2). Taxonomy (GTDB): domain Bacteria; phylum Pseudomonadota; class Gammaproteobacteria; order Enterobacterales; family Enterobacteriaceae; genus Pantoea; species Pantoea ananatis. The sequence goes on from NZ_JMJJ01000010.1 coordinate 40,572, forward strand.
GCTTTCAATTTCTTTTTCGCAGGGGCGCGCTTAGCGAGATGTCACATCTCTGCCCCGCGCCTTGAAACTTTTTCACCTGTTGATATGCAGACTCGACATTTAGCCTTTAACTGGTTATCTTTGGCTGTCTGGATGTCTAAACGTATATATGGTTACTAGAGGTGATTAAGCTATGCCAATCAGGGTCCCCGACGAATTACCGGCAGTGAATTTTTTACGTAACGAAAACGTCTTTGTGATGACGTCGTCACGTGCCAGTGTTCAGGAGATCCGTCCGCTTAAAGTGCTGGTTCTTAATCTCATGCCCAAGAAGATTGAGACGGAAAACCAGTTTCTGCGCTTACTCTCCAACTCACCGCTGCAGATCGATATCCAGCTACTGCGCATCGACAGCCGGGAGTCGCGGAATACACCCAGCGATCATCTCAACAACTTCTACTGCAATTTTAACGATATTCAGCACGATAACTACGATGGCTTAATCGTGACAGGTGCGCCGCTGGGCCTGGTTGAATTTAACGATGTGGCTTACTGGCCGCAGATAAAACAGGTGCTGGAGTGGGCGAAAGACCATGTCACCTCAACGCTGTTTGTCTGTTGGGCCGTCCAGGCAGCATTAAACATTTTATATGGCATTCCTAAACAGACCCGGCAGACTAAACTGGCGGGCGTCTTTGAGCATCAGATACTGCATCCCCATTCCTTACTGACGCGGGGATTCGACGATAATTTCCTCGCTCCCCATTCACGTTACGCTGATTTCCCGACGCAGCTCATCACGGATTATACCGATCTGGAATTATTTGCTGAATCGGAACAAACCGGCGCGTATCTGATGGCGAGCAAAGACAAAAGGCTGGCGTTTGTGACCGGGCATCCGGAGTACGATGCACTGACGCTGGCGGGAGAGTTTCAACGCGACTATGAAGCCGGGCTGAATCCTGAAGTACCCTATAACTATTTCCCACAGGATAATCCGCAGCTTACACCGCGCGCCACCTGGCGTAGCCATGGAAACCTGCTGTTTTCAAACTGGCTGAATTATTACGTCTACCAGATTACGCCGTTTGATCTGCGCCATATGAATCCCACGCTGGAATAATCCTTTTTTAGCGACAACTGAACCGTGTTAGCCGCTGGCAGCACGGTTTTTTTTCGTCTGTAAAACGTGAGTGAAAAGTATTACCTGTTAAACAATAAAATAAATCATTTATTAATCATTATGATAAGTTGTTTTTACATTAAAAATGGAAATAGTTTTTGATTTTAAAATTAAAATGAATATGCTCTGATCCTGTAGCTCAATAATTACCCTATCTGTGGATCATCCATGTTGATCCGCCTGTAAACAGGAGAGAGCAGACATGACAGACTCGGTTATCAACAGTGAATTACTTTTCAGTAAACCCTTTAGCGATGCGGAAAAGCAGTTGCTTACTCCCGACGCCATCGCTTTTCTGCAGGAACTGGTGACGCGTTTTGCACCCCAGCGTGAGAGATTGTTAGCCGCACGTCAGGTCCGGCAAAAAGAGTACGATTCCGGCGGGTTACCTGACTTTGATATGGAAACGGTTTCCATAAGAGAGCGAGCGTGGACGATCCGTGGTATTCCGGCCGATTTACAGGATCGTCGCGTTGAGATCACCGGTCCGCCCGATCGCAAAATGGTGATTAACGCCTTGAATGCTAACGTAAAGGTGTTTATGGCCGACTTTGAGGACTCGCTGGCACCTTGCTGGGAAAAACTCATTGACGGACAGCAAACCTTACGGGAAGCCGTGGCGGGAACGCTGCGCTATACCAGCGAGAACGGAAAAATCTATCAGCTACGGGCCGATCCTGCGGTATTGATGTGCCGGGTACGTGGACTGCATCTGTCTGAAAAACATGTTAGCTGGCAGGGCAATGCGATTCCCGGTGGTCTGTTTGATTTTGCTCTCTACTTTTTTCATAACGCGGAAGCCTTACTGGCAAAAGGCAGTGGCCCCTATTTTTATCTGCCTAAAACTGAGAGCTGGCAGGAAGTTGCGTGGTGGCGGGATATCTTTAGCTTTGCCGAGGATCGTTTTGATCTGGCTCGCGGCACCATAAAAGCCACCGTATTGATCGAAACGCTACCGGCGGTATTCCAGATGAACGAGATCCTGTGGAATCTGCGGGATCATATCGTGGGGCTGAACTGCGGCCGCTGGGATTATATTTTCAGCTATATCAAAACGCTGCGCGAACATGCCGATCGGATTCTGCCCGACCGGCAGTCTGTAACCATGGCTCAGCCTTTTCTGGATGCTTACTCACGACTGCTGATCCAAACCTGCCATCGCCGTGGTGCTTTTGCCATGGGCGGCATGTCAGCGCTCATTCCCAGCAAAGATAGCGCGCGCAATGAATGGGTGCTGCAGCGCGTAACTGAAGATAAACAGCGTGAAGCCAACAACGGACATGACGGTACCTGGATCGCGCATCCCGGTCTGGCAGACACGGCGATGTCAGTCTTCAACCAGGTACTGGGTGAACGCCCCAATCAGCTCAACATTCTGCGGCAGGATGACAGCCCGATAACGGCAGAGCAGCTTCTGGCACCCTGCGAAGGCGACAGAACCGAAGCGGGCATGCGCGCCAATATTCGGGTGGCGTTGCAGTATCTGGAAGCCTGGATTAGCGGCAATGGCTGTGTCCCCATCGATGGCCTGATGGAAGATGCCGCAACTGCAGAAATTGCCCGGACTTCAATCTGGCAATGGATCCGCCATCAGAAATCTCTGCTCGATGGACAGCCGGTCACGGCCGCGCTCTTCCAGCAACTGCTGAACGATGAGCTGCAAACGCTACAGATGCATCTGGGCGATAAGACATTCAGTTCAGGTCGTTATGAGGAAGCGGCGCGCCTGATGGCGCAGATCACAACTCAGGACGAACTGGTTTCCTTTCTGACTCTGCCAGGCTACCGCCTGCTTCCCTGACTTAAGGAGCCGTTGCCATGACACGTACTCAACATATTCAGCAACTCGAAAAACAGTGGCAGGACGCGCGCTGGCAGGGCATTACCCGCCCGTACAGCGCAGAGGAAGTGATTAACCTGCGGGGCTCTGTTGTGCCGGCCTGTACTCTGGCAGAGCGGGGGGCGGTGAAGCTCTGGTCGCTGCTCAATGGCGACGCCAAAAAAGGCTATATCAACAGTCTGGGAGCATTAACGGGCGGTCAGGCTCTGCAACAGGCAAAGGCCGGTATAGAAGCGATCTACCTGTCTGGCTGGCAGGTCGCTGCTGATGCCAACGTAGCAGGACAAATGTATCCGGATCAGTCGCTTTATCCGGTCAACTCCGTGCCTGAGGTGGTCACCCGTATTAATCAGACATTCCAGCGCGCCGATCAGATTCAGTGGGCTAACGGCACAGAACCGGGAGACAGCCGCTATATCGACTATTTTCTGCCCATTGTTGCCGATGCAGAAGCGGGCTTTGGTGGCGTGCTGAATGCGTTTGAACTGATGAAGTCATTGATCAGCGCAGGCGCGGCGGCCGTGCACTTTGAAGATCAACTGGCGGCGGTGAAGAAATGCGGTCATATGGGCGGTAAGGTGCTGGTGCCAACCCAGGAGGCGATACAGAAGCTGGTGGCGGCGCGTCTGGCTGCCGATGTCATGGGCGTACCCACGATCCTGCTGGCGCGGACCGATGCGGATGCTGCAGACCTGATCACGTCTGACTGTGACGAATACGACCGCCCATTTATACGCGGCGACCGCACGGCGGAAGGTTTTTTCCGCACCAACGCCGGCATTGAGCAGGCAATCAGCCGTGGACTGGCTTACGCCCCTTACGCCGATGTCCTTTGGTGTGAAACCTCCACCCCGGATTTGGCCATGGCCCAGCGTTTTGCCGATGCGATTCACGCCCGCTATCCAGGCAAGCTGCTGGCTTACAACTGTTCGCCTTCGTTTAACTGGAAAAAGAATCTGGATGACAAAACCATTGCGGCCTTCCAGCAGGCGCTCAGTGACATGGGCTATCGCTTTCAGTTCATTACGCTGGCGGGCATCCACAGCATGTGGTTCAACATGTTCGATCTTGCGCACGCTTACGCTCAGGGCGAAGGCATGCGCCACTATGTGGAAAAAGTTCAGCAGCCGGAGTTTGCTGCGCGCGAACGGGGTTACAGCTTTTCATCGCATCAGCAGGAGGTCGGAACAGGCTATTTCGATCAGGTGACCAACACGATTCAGGGCGGCAAGTCATCGGTGACGGCCCTGACAGGGTCCACCGAGGAGCATCAGTTTTGAGTTGAGTCTGTGTCTTTCCCGCCCGGCATCTGCGGGCGGGCTTTTTCAGGAGTGAATCATGCCGCCACGCGAATCACTGATTGCTCACACCATTCTGCAGGGTTTTGACGCGCAGTATGGTCGTTTTCTCGACATTACCGCAGGCGCACAACAGCGTTTTGAACAGGCCGAATGGCAGGCGGTACAGCAGGCGATGAAGGCGCGTATTCATCTTTACGATCATCACGTGGCATTAGTCGCCGATCAACTGCGCGTGCTGAACGGGGCGGCACACTGGGACGATGACTTTTGGCTGACGATTAAAAGCCATTACGAAACCCTGTTGCCCGGCTATCCGCGCTACGAAATTGCCGAGAGCTTCTTTAATTCGGTGTATTGCCGGTTGCATGGCCATAATGCACTGCAGCCGAAACGCCTGTTTATTTTCAGCTCTCAGCCAGCCTCAACGCAAACTTCCCCTGCGCGCCCTCTGGCGCGGACCTATCTGCCACATCAGGGCTGGCAAGCGCTGTTCCATCAGGTACTGCGCGACCTGCCTTTAACGCTGCCATGGCAGGATCGGGCGCGCGATGAAGCGTGGATTCACCGCCATTTGCGCGAGCAGTTTTCCGCCGCCCAGTTGAAGCAGGGCTGGCTGGACGTGTGCAGTGAGCTGTTTTTTCGCAACAAAACCGCCTGGATTGTTGCCCGGCTGCACCTGCCCGACGGCATATTTCCCTGTCTGTTGCCGATTCAGCGCAGCGATAAGGGCGAACTGTGGATTGATACCTGCCTCACGGACGTCAATGACGCGAGCATCGTGTTTGGCTTTGCCCGCGCTTATTTCATGGTCTATGCGCCGCTGCCGGCGGCGCTGGTGGCCTGGCTCAAGCCTGTATTGCCGGGTAAAACCCTGGCAGAGCGCTATATGGCTATCGGCTGTCAAAAACATGGCAAAACGGAAAGCTATCGGGAATATCTCCAGGCGCTGGCGCAAACCGACGCCGCGTTTGAGATTGCACCGGGTATTCGTGGCATGGTGATGCTGGTGTTCACATTACCGGGCTTTGATCGGGTATTTAAAGTCATCAAAGATCGGTTTGCACCGCAAAAAGAGGTCACAGAAATGCAGGTCAGGGCCTGTTATCAGCAGGTCAAAGAGCACGACCGTGTGGGGCGCATGGCCGATACACAGGCTTTTGAACAGTTTGCGTTGCCGCTCGCGCGTATCGCTCCCGCGCTACTGGAGGAATTTCAACACACGATTGCCGGAAAGATACGTATTGAGGGCGATCGCCTGATCATCAGCCACCTCTGGCTGGAACGTCGGATGCAGCCCCTGAATCTTTACCTGGCGCAGGCCAGTGAAAACCAACGCCAGCACGCCATTGAAGAGTATGGCAATGCGATCAAACAGCTGGCTGCCGCCAACATCTTTCCCGGCGACATGCTGTTTAAAAACTTTGGCATCACCCGACACGGGCGCGTCGTGTTTTATGATTACGATGAAATCCGCCCTATGCAGGAACTCAATTTTCGTGAGGTTCCTCAGGCGCGATATGAAGAAGATGAGCTCAGTGCGGAGCCCTGGTACAGCGTGGGGCCGGATGACGTATTTCCTGAAACCTTCCGCTATGCATTATGCAGCGAGCCTGCCACAGGCGCGCTACTGCAACAGCGGCATCCGGAAATTTTTGAGGCTAGCTGGTGGCGTGCACAACAGCAGCGCATCGCTCAGGGGCATATTGAGGACGTGATCGCCTGGCAGCATGCCCAGCGTTTCTGCATCCGTTACGGCAGCACGTTGACGACGTCGTCACGTGTGCCTGCTACTGCAGGCATTCAGCCGTCCGTTTTTGCCAGCGGCCATGAATCAAACAGATAACCATCGAAATCAAGGTCATCAACATTGGAAAACTCCAGCAGGCGCTGTTTCACGTTTTCAAGATGTTGCCACATCGCCAGCTTTGCAGCGCGTGCGTCCTTCTTGATGAGTGCAGCAAGAATCTGTCGGTGATCGATCAACCATGCTTTACGATAAAGCGTATCGCCCAGGTGACTGTGCAACTGAATCCACATAGGGTTATTTTCACGCCATTGCCATGACTGGCGAAACAGTTCGACCAGCATGCTGTTATGCGTTGCTTCGGCAATGGCAAGATGAAAATGCATGTCACCGCTCTCTGAGTTTTCCAGCGAGCAGCTTGCCAGTTCGCGCTCTTCTAACAGCAGGGCCTGACGCATTTTGACGATATCTTCCCGCGTGGCCTGAAGCGCGGCGAATTCGGCGATATTACTTTCCAGTAGCTGTCGTGCCTGAAGCTGTTCAAACGGGCCGGCATCGTTGCAAAAATGCGTGTTCACTTCTTCAATACGTAATGGATTTTTGTGCTCCACCACATAAATACCAGCACCGCGTCTGACTTCGATTAGCCCTTCAATTTCCAGCATAATCAACGCCTCGCGAACCACGGTGCGGCTGACGTCGAGCATGTCAGCAATTTCACGTTCTGGCGGCAAACGCTGACCCGAGCGGTAAGGCGTCTCCAGAATCAGTTGCCGGATTTTTATACCCACTTGCTGATAGGGCCGCTGCTGAGAGACAGACCTCATAATTATGCTCCCGTCAGATACCGTTCCGGCGAAAACTATATCACCCAACGGGTAAGGTAACAGGGTTTTGCGCACGTTAAGATAAACTGGTTGACCAGATGAAAAGGGGATTTATCCCTTATTTAACAATTAATTGCGGTTTTTATTAAAAGTGACATCATACGATGCCACTTTTGAAACACCTGTGCGACGTAATGGATGCGTCGTTACTTCAACATAAAATCGTATTGCACGCCGGTTTTCACATCCCAGTAATAAAGTTTATCGCCCAGCGCGCTGCCGGGCCGCTTCTCTCTGGCACGGTCAGCAGCCACGTACATATTCAGTCCTTTGAATGGCCCATCGGTAACGTTATACATCACCGCTCCCATGAGTCCGAGCCCGTTAATTTTAGTATTACGCTGCTTGTCTTCGTAACCTCTGGTGATAACTGGCCCCAGCATGACACCGACGTTTTGATTAAAGAAATACTGCCCGCCAAACTGCGCGGATAACATGTTTTCCTTGTTGCGGTCGATGCTCAGAGAGTCGGGATAGCCAATATCGGTGTAGACAATGCGCCCATCGATATCATGGGTCAGTTTGCCCACGGCGCCAAACAATCTTGCCTTATCAAAAGAGTAAGTTAAGCGTCCGGAAATTAAGGCGGTCTCGTGATGGTAACTAAGAGGCTTACTCATCCCTTCTACCTGACCATAAAATCCCATAAGCTCCCACTTCAGTGTATGGTCGTTGGAAAAGGTATGCGTTTTTTCAAAAATGCTCTGCACCTGGGTTGAGACATCTTGCTGATAAGACGCCCCCAACGAATAGCGTGACGACGCATCGTGCCATGATCCCACCAAATAGCCGCGTCCCCGGCGGGGATGGTACTTACCTGTTGCGCTGTCAATCACCCCTTCATCACGCACGCCGGTTGCCGAATCGACATAGTAGAAGGCGCGTTTACGCCACATTGACCAGAATTCCAGGTTTTCTGTTGCCTCAAAACGGGCCAGGACGCCTTCAGAAATCGTCTGTATCGTGCGGGACGAATTATCGGCGATCAGTGGAATGCGGTAGGGGAGACTGCCGTAACCATAGTCGGTACCAAACCGCCCAATGGTTAAGTAGAGATTATCGGCGGGTTTAAGCTTGACCGCGCCGACTGCCACGCCAAAGCTATCGTGCCCATCCAGATAGTAGCGGGTGCTCCAGCCGTCTTTCGCCCCCAGTTTGTATACGTAATAGGCACCCGCGCTGATACCAATAAAGTCAGAATAGTAGCGGGTGTTCACATCAATGAGCCCGCCTTGTACCCAGGCGTAGATATCACGCCCGGTACCTGCACTCGGCTTGTCTGCTCGTCGAAAATCATTCTTTAAACGAATTCTTAAACTGTCTTCATTATCATTAATGGCTGCGGCGTACAGCAGCGAGGGACACAGCAGCAAAGCGATGGCCATGCAGCGAAAAAAACGTGTGTTCATAAAGGAATCCCTGGCGTATTAAGTATTTTCATTACGTTCAGGCGCAGGCAGAACGGGCTGCTATCCGATGGGATCAGCCATGCGTAACGTGCAACCCACTCAAGAACTGGCCTGGTTGAATTAAGGGCGTGCGTTATTATCCTGCTGCCACACCTGTTCATAGTCGTAGCCGGTCAGGGCCTTCACCACGACTTTGGTTTCGGGTGTACAGTCGGCTTTATTCCCGCCGGCCTTAAGGCGATCAATTTCTTTCACCAGAACCCGATGCGTTTCACGGGTCAGTTTAAATTTGAAGGTCATATATAAGCTGATGAGTAATAAACCACCGGAGCCAAAGACCAGCAGACCAGTAATTGCATTCAGCGCACTTTCTGGCTGAATTAACTGCCCTTTGACGAAATGACTGTGCTCCAGTACGGCACCGACTATCATAATTGCGACGGCCACGGTACTTTTGCGCATCAGCGTCATCACGCCAGCAAAGACGCCTTCACGCCGTTGACGTGTGACCATTTCATCCACATCAGGAATAAAGCTGTAAATATTCCAGGGAATAAAATAAAGCCCTGCGCGGCCAAAACCTAACAGAACAAATACCAGCGTGGTGAGCCACCAGGAAGACACAGCGCTATGGCCGATATACATCAAAATGAGATAACCGAGTACAGCAAAAATACACAGATAAGAAATACGCATGGCCAGGGCGGGCCTGATATTCAGCTTGTCCAGCATAAACATGAAAAGCAGCGTCGCGGGAATGGATACGGAGGTGGCAATCGAAAGATAGGCTGACGCGTTTGCCGCATCCAGGCTCAGGCCATATACGACGAAATAAACAAACACCGCTATGAAAATATCCAGCGCCGTAAATGATGAAATATAGATAATCAAGTGCTGTCTGAATATTTTGATTTTGAAGGTGGTGGCCAGCTCGATAAACATATTTTTCAGGTGGGATATCAGTCCAATACTTGGCCCGGCGTTAAGTCGCTCAAACTCTTCGGGATTCATGTCTTTCGATTCCCAGGTACAGGACCAGGTAATCAGCACCACAATAAAAAACAGGCATGAAAACAGGATACCGGTGTAGGTGAATGTCAGGGCAGAGTCCTGACCAAAATACTGGATCATAACGCCCGGTACTGAGGCGGTGAGGAAGGTGCCCACCTGAGAAAACGTCAGGCGGATTGCCGCCATACGGGTTCTCTCGCCAAAATCGTTGGTCATCTCTGCCGCCAGGGTTTCCCAGGGCACTAACACCATCGCCACCAGTAACTCTACCGCGAGATAGGTTCCAAGATAGTACCAGTAGCTCATGTCGCTGACCCAGACCAGCGCATAGATAAACATCAGCGGGGCGCTGATGAGCAGAAAGAAGCGGCGTCGGCCAAAACGTTTACCGAGGCGGGTGCTGCCAAACTTATCGGTGATATAGCCCATTATCGGGCTGAGAATAGCGTCAATGATGCGGGCGATAGCAAAAATGGAGCTCGCCTCGAGCATCGAAAGACCACAAAATGTCGTATAGAAAAAAAGCAACCAAGTCCCAATTAGCGCCATGGAGCCACCGCCAAAAATATCGGTAATGCCATAGCCTATTGCGGTGCCCGTGCCCACCTTCCTGCGTGGCGGTATTGTTGTTGTCATCATAATGTTCCCTTGATTAATTCAGCGTAACGGTCAGAAAACATCTTCAGGTTGTTGTGCGATCGTGAAGATGAAGAGAATTGTTTTTTAGTTAATTTGTAATAGGAGAAAACGGTTAAATTGAATCGACGCTTTGTTTAAATAATGTTCCTCCTTTTGTTTTTTATTGTTGGTTGGTTTTAATGTTTAAAATAAGTGGGTTGATTCCCGTTCTGATGTTTAATGTCAAATGAACTTTATTTTGGTTAACCAGTGTTGACGGTGGTTAAGTCAACACAGTGAAGGCTATGTTGATTATCTGTCAGTGTATTTTTTGCTTGTAGTGCGAATGCATGGTAATCAGTCTGCTCTTTTAAAAAAAAGAGGTCGATCACAAATCCCCTGGATGTCCATAAGTTAGACTCAAAGTCAACTTTTGGTTGACCAGTTAAATGAATGGGATGTTTTATTATGTGAGAAGGATGTTATTTGATGTGGGTCTTGTTTGGGGTTTTTGTTAAATAAGGTGGTGGATAATATATAAAATCTATTCTTCTTGTAATGTATAAAAGTAATGAAAATAACGCTTTTTATTTTTTTTGAAATTATTCAAGGAATCGATAATGATTTATTTTACATCAGGACGTGTTCCATCCTCTGCAAAACTTGAAGCCGCTATGGATGCGGTTATCGATCAGGCGATTGATGCACAGCGCATTGTCGGTTGTACGGTGATGGTAGCCCAAGCCGGCGAATTAATGTATCAGCGAGCGGCGGGTCTGGCTGACAGAGAGCAGAAGAAAGGCATGGCGCTGGATGCGATTTTCCGCCTTGCCTCGCTGACCAAACCCATCGTGAGCCTGACGGCAATGCGCCTGATCGAACAAGGGTACATGACGCTGGATGACGACATTACGCGCTGGCTTCCCGATTTCCGTCCCTGCCTGGAAGAGGGGAAACCTGCAACCATCCGGGTGCGACATCTCCTGAGTCACATGTCAGGTTTACGTTACCGTTATTCCGCGCCGGCTGATTCCCTTTATCACACCCTGAACGTGTCTGATGGGATCGACTATCAACCGGGATTATCCATCGAAGAGAATCTACAACGCCTGGCAGGCACTCCGCTGCAGTTTGAACCGGGAAGCGGCTGGCGTTATTCCCTGGGCATTGATGTTTTGGGCGAAATCATGGTGCGGGCAACCGGTAAGCGTCTGCCGGATCTGGTAAGTCATGTGGTCACGGAACCGCTCGGGATGAAAGATACGCTGTTTACCGTCAGAGATGAGGCGCGTTTAACCACGGTGTACACCGATGACAGCCCGGTGCCCACGGCGATAGGCGAGAATCAACGAATACCTTTTGGTGAGGGCGCAGCCATTTTCTGTCCTGACCGTATTCTCAAACCCGATGCCTGGCCGTGCGCCGGCGGGGGAATGGCAGGGACGGCCCCCGATTTCATGCAATTGCTGGAAACGATCCGGCGGCAGGGCGCGCCGCTGATTACGCGCGACAGCTTTGACTATATGACGCAGGAACACGTTGCCGCGAAATATGCCACGCAGGGACCGGGATGGGGATTTGGTGTGGGCTGGGCACTGCTTGCCGATCCCGATGCGGCCGGGTCGCCTCAGTCAGCGGGCACGCTGTCGTGGAGCGGCGCTTACGGCCATACCTGGTTTGTTGATCGCCAAAAAGAACTCTGTGTACTAGCCATGACAAACACGACGCCGGAGGGGGTAAACGGTCAGTTCCCCGTGATGCTGCGCGATGCCGTATATAGCGGTCTTGCGTAATGGATTGTTGGACTGACGGCGGGCGCCCCCTTTTAGGGCGGCGCTGGCCAGTCCACAGGCTGTTTCTTATAAAGGCTGCGGTTGAGAAAGCATGAAGAGCGCGCTGGCGTTATCGGGTGAGGCGGGCGGCATTTCTTTAACGGCCACTGTACGCCAGGGTGACCTGACGGGCTTCGCGGATGACCAGCGCGCCCAGTTCGGTGATGCGGTCGTCCGTCATGCGGGCAATAGGCCCAGAGATGGAAAGCGCCGCAAATGGCTCGCCGTGCTCATCGTAAATGGGGGCCGCCACACAACGCAAACCGAGCGCATGTTCTTCGTCATCGAAAGAAAATCCCCGAGTCCGGATCTGTGCCAGATTGGTTTTCAGACTCTGAGGTGACATCAGCGTATTGGGCGTGTAGTAATGCAGGCCTTTCTGATGCAGCAGAGCGGTGACCTGCTCGTCGCTGAGATGCGCCAGAAAAGCTTTACCTGCGCCCGATGCATGCATTGGCAGTTTGCCGCCGATCGGTGCAGACATGCGCATCAGTTGCGTACACTGTACCTGATCGATAATCACCGCCTGAAAATCGCTGAGGTCCAGCACCGCCAGATTGACCGTTTCACCCGAGTTTTCCATCAGCGTACGCAGCACCGGGTGGACCAGCGCCAGCAGGTTCCGGCTCTGTAAAAAACTGCTGCCAACCACAAACGCATGTGCCCCCATGGTCCAGTAGCCTAAATCGCCCTCCTGGCGCACAAACCCCTGCTGCTGCATAGTGGTCAGCAAGCGATGTGTTGTGGAGTTAGGCAACCCGGCCTGCTGCGCGAGTTCGGTAAGCGCGACGCTGCCATGTGAATTAGCGATCAACTCCAGCAGCGTTAACCCACGGGTCAGTGACTGAACCTGACCGCCTGCGGGCGCTGAGGGGGCAGGGGTGCCACGGGGTTTTTTTCCGCGTTTCGCGGCGACGGGCGTTGCCATTCTGTTTCTCCTTTTCACATAGTGGAAACCATTTTCGTTTTAATCTGCCTGAATGCAAACGCTGACGTGCTGGTCAGACCTGATAATCACTTCCCTGAAAATCTCCGCTAAGGTTACTTTGAGGCATCATGACCTTATGCAAGAATGACTGGCTGGTATTTCACCAGCGCATTGACGTGGATGAGACAACCGTGAGCAATCTAACCGACGCGCTGCATCAGCAACTTGCCCACCGCATTATGGTATTAGATGGTGGAATGGGCACCATGATCCAGAGCTATAAACTGGACGAACACGATTTTCGTGGCAGCCGTTTTGCTGACTGGCCCTGCGATCTCAAAGGCAATAACGATCTGCTGGTGCTAAGTAAACCAGAGGTGATTCGCGAGATCCATGATGCGTATCTGGCCGCCGGTGCGGATATTCTCGAAACCAATACCTTTAATGCCACCTCCATTGCGATGGCGGACTACCAGATGGAAGCCCTGTCGGCAGAGATTAACTTCGCGGCCGCGAAGCTGGCGCGTACCTGCGCAGATGCGTGGACGGCAAAAACGCCAGATAAACCGCGCTATGTCGCGGGCGTACTGGGCCCCACCAACCGCACCTGCTCGATCTCACCCGATGTTAACGATCCGGCGTTCCGTAATATCACCTTCAATCAGTTGGTGGACGCCTATCGTGAGTCCACCCGGGCGCTGGTGGAAGGCGGTTGCCACATCATCATGATTGAAACGGTATTCGATACGCTCAACGCCAAAGCGGCTGTCTTTGCGGTGAAAGCAGAGATGGAAGCCCTTGACGTGGCGCTGCCGTTGATGATCTCCGGCACCATCACCGATGCTTCAGGCCGCACGCTTTCCGGACAAACTACCGAAGCCTTTTATAATTCGTTGCGCCATGCAGAACCCTTATCCTTTGGTCTGAACTGCGCACTGGGGCCGGATGAACTACGCCAGTATGTTGCTGAACTGTCACGCATCGCCGAAGGCTATGTCACTGCCCATCCCAATGCCGGTTTGCCCAACGCCTTCGGCGAATACGATCTTGATGCAGAAGTGATGGCGCAGCAGATTGGGGAATGGGCCAACGCCGGCTTTCTGAACATTGTTGGCGGCTGCTGCGGCACCACGCCACAGCACATCGCTGCCATGGCGGCGGCCGTGGAAGGCGTTGCGCCACGTCAGCGCCCCAAACTGCCCGTTGCCTGCCGTCTTTCGGGTCTTGAACCGCTGAATATCAGTGCAGAATCGTTATTTGTGAACGTGGGAGAACGCACCAACGTTACCGGCTCTGCTAAATTTAAGCGCCTGATTAAAGAAGATAAATATCATGAGGCGCTGGAAGTCGCGTTACAACAGGTTGAGAGCGGTGCCCAGATTATTGATATCAATATGGATGAGGGAATGCTGGACGCGGAAGCCGCGATGGTGCGTTTCCTCAACCTGATTGCGGGTGAGCCCGATATTGCCCGCGTGCCAATTATGATCGACTCCTCGAAATGGGAGGTTATTGAGAAAGGGCTGCAGTGTATTCAGGGAAAAGGCATCGTCAACTCCGTCTCAATGAAAGAAGGTGAGGCCGTATTTATCCACCATGCCCGCCTTGTCCGCCGCTACGGGGCCGCCATGGTGGTGATGGCCTTCGATGAGGTGGGGCAGGCCGATACGCGTGAGCGGAAGATTGAGATCTGTCGCCGCGCCTACCAGATCCTGACGCAACAGGTGGGGTTTCCGCCTGAGGACATCATTTTCGATCCCAATATTTTTGCCGTTGCGACCGGTATCGACGAACACAACAACTACGCGATGGATTTTATTGGGGCCTGCGAAGACATTAAACGTGAACTGCCCCATGCGATGATCTCGGGTGGCGTATCTAACGTCTCGTTCTCGTTCCGGGGCAACGATCCGGTTCGTGAGGCGATTCACGCGGTGTTTCTCTATTACGCCATCCGTAACGGTATGGACATGGGAATCGTGAACGCCGGGCAGTTGGCCATTTATGACGACCTGTCTGACGAACTGCGTGAGTCCGTTGAGGACGTGATCCTTAACCGGCGCGCCGACGGTACTGAGCGATTACTGGCGCTGGCGGAAAAATACCGCCGCAATAAAAGCGACAGTGCGGATGAAAAGCAGCAGGCTGAATGGCGCGGCTGGGACGTGGTGAAACGGCTGGAATACTCACTGGTCAAAGGCATCACCGAGTTTATTGAACAGGACACGGAAGAAGCCCGTCAGCAGGCCGCGCGCCCGATAGACGTGATTGAAGGGCCGCTGATGTCCGGCATGAATGTGGTGGGGGATCTGTTTGGTGAAGGCAAAATGTTCCTGCCGCAGGTCGTGAAATCGGCCCGCGTGATGAAACAGGCCGTCGCCTGGCTTGAACCCTACATTCAGGCCAGTAAAGAAGCCGGACGCAGTAACGGCAAGGTGGTGCTGGCAACGGTAAAAGGCGACGTCCACGACATTGGCAAAAACATTGTTGGCGTGGTCCTGCAGTGCAATAACTATGAGATTATCGACCTCGGCGTGATGGTGCCGGGCGAGAAAATCCTCAAGACCGCGCGCGAAGTGAAGGCTGACATCATTGGTCTTTCTGGGCTCATCACGCCGTCGCTGGATGAAATGGTCAACATGGCGAAAGAGATGGAGCGTCAGGGATTTACGCTGCCGCTGTTGATTGGTGGCGCCACCACGTCTAAAGCCCATACCGCCGTGAAAATCGAACAGCACTACAGCGGGCCCACCGTTTATGTGCAAAACGCCTCGCGCACGGTGGGTGTCGTGTCATCCCTGCTATCGGATACGCTCAGGGATGACTTCGTTGCGCGCACCCGCAAAGAATATGAAACCGTGCGTATTCAGCATGCGCGTAAAAAACCGCGCACGCCGCCGGTGTCACTCAGCGCTGCGCGCGACAACGCGACGAAGATTGACTGGGACAGCTATACACCGCCCGTAGCGAAGCACGTCGGTGTCAGGCGCGTTGACGCGGGCATTGACGTGCTGCGCAATTACATCGACTGGACGCCCTTTTTTATGACCTGGTCGCTGGCTGGCAAATACCCGCGCATCCTGGAGGATGAGGTCGTGGGCGATGAAGCGAAACGACTGTTTGCCGATGCTAACGCGATGCTGGATAAGCTGAGTGACGAAAAAGCGCTGACGCCACGCGGCGTGGTCGGCCTGTTCCCGGCTAATCGCGTGGGCGACGATATTCATATCTTTGCGGATGAGCAGCGCGATACGCTGCTGAACATCAGCCATCATCTGCGGCAGCAAACGGAAAAAACCGACTTTGCCAACTACTGTCTGGCCGATTTTGTGGCGCCGAAAAGCAGCGGTAAAGCTGATTATATCGGGGCTTTTGCCGTTACGGGCGGGCTGGAAGAAGATGCGCTGGCCGAGGCTTACGATAAGCAGCAGGACGACTACAACAAGATTATGGTCAAAGCTATCGCGGACCGCTTAGCCGAAGCCTTCGCCGAATATCTGCACGAACAGGTGCGCAAAACAATTTGGGGTTTTGCTCCCGATGAGCACCTCAGTAATGAGGCGCTCATCCGCGAAAATTATCAGGGCATTCGCCCGGCGCCGGGCTATCCGGCCTGTCCGGAACACACTGAGAAAGCCACTATCTGGGCGCTGCTGGATGTGGAAACGCACGCGGGTATGAAACTCACGGAGTCTTTTGCCATGTGGCCGGGCGCCTCGGTATCAGGCTGGTACTTCAGCCACCCTGACAGCCGCTACTTCGCCGTGGCGCAGATTCAGCGCGATCAGGTTGAGGACTATGCGGCGCGTAAGCGCATGTCGGTAAGCGAAGTGGAGCGCTGGCTGGCCCCCAATCTGGGTTACGACGCCGACTAAAAAAACAAGGCAGCCTGATGGCTGCCTCTTTTTTAGTTAAACCGGGCGTCACGGTCCGAGGTCATGTCATACAGCTGGTACTTCCTTCCCAGCATCTGGCCACCATCACGGGTGAGCGGTACCCAGTTAATCTGCGCACGGCCACGGGTTGGCGTAACGGTAAACAGATCCATGGGGATGGAGATATAGAAGCCTTTAGTAAAGTCACCTTCGCCATACTGTTGCGATGATACGTTGGTTTTTGTGGCATAAACGCCAACCATCACGCCACTGTCGAAGCGCTTAGAGAGATCAATCGTGACGCCTTTATCCTTCGCCAGATACTGCCCGACGCTGGCTTTCACTAAGACGTTCTCCATAAACCAGGGGCGCCAGTAGCCGGTAAGGTTGCCGGTAGGCGCTTCGTAACGGGTGAATCTCATCATGTCATCCCAGTCACGCTGGCGCACATAGTTAGCATCCACGCCAACGGCCCAGTTGCTGTCTACCGGACGATAAAGGACTTCGCCGCCTACGCCGCCATACATGGTTTCCAGATAGCCGCCGTAGACCTGGCCATAGAATCCATTACCCAGATAATCCATGTAGTTGGCTTGCAGATCGTTAACGTAAACGTTGTTCTCAACGTAGTCGCGAATGTGCGTACGCACGCGTGGCAGCGTGGAATCCGCAGGTGCGCCGTTGTAGTTAAATTTGTCGTAATTGTTCGCAACGTTAGCAAACAGGCTACCGCCTACCAGCAAGTGATCGGTGAGCCAGTAATCGACGTTGCCCATCACGCCAACCTGGTACAGATAGAAACTTTCCGGGCCGCCCACAGACTGGTTAAGTACCGGCGACAGGCTGTAACTCAGGCGCTCTTTGCGAATAAACATGCCCTGCTCGGTAGGCTCCGGATCAACCGGATCTGTGCGGACCTGTTGTAACGGCTTTTCATGCCCTAATGGATAACCCCCCAGCTCGTTGCGCAGGCTGGCAACGGAGGTTTCTGTCGTGACCTGAGGCATGTTGTAACGCGACTCCGTCACGTTTATGGTCTCAATACCGTCTGGGAGATGATTCATGATGATGCGGTTCGCGCGATCCACACCTTCACGCGTGTCACGGTATTTGGTTTGCTCGCCTGATACGTACAGCGTGCTGCCTTTGGTCTGGATTTTTGGACCAGCCAGGCCTGCGTTGTACTTCAGTTCAGACAGCTGATTACCTGTCACCGTGGTTTCCAGCAGCTTAGGTTGCGGGTTCGGGTTGTACGCAGGTTTCGGACTGTCGATATGATCCTGATGCATATCGTTGAAGTTGGTGCGAATGGTGAAGCCGAACATAAAAGTATTGCCGCGCTCATAGCTGGCATTGATATCGGCCCAGTCAGTGACGCGGTAGATTGCACCGACGTTGACCTTGCTGCGCTGCGGCAGGCGTCCGGCGAAATCATCCTTGTAATCGTTACCTTCGTATTCCACCTTCAGGCGCAGCGGCTGCCAGGGCGTCTGGTATTCTATCCCGCCAAATACCGCCGAAGGGCCGTGGAACATCTGCGAGCCATTGATCGATCCCGCCTGACCGACGCCGGGACGCTGACAGTAGCTGTCGCTGTAGGAACAGAAGGGATTTTTCACGGTTCCGCTGTTGCCCAGATAGCCCCAGCCCATACCCAACGTAAAGTCGAACGGCCCCCAGGCTTTGGTGGCGACCAGGTACTCGCTGTCGAACAGGCCGGTGCCGCCCAGATCGCGGGTACCAAACGAGACCTCCGGCAGCCAGTAACCTTCCTGCCACAGGCGCAGCTTCAGGTCGAAAGCTTTATCTTTATAGCTTTGGTTGCCGCTGAAACTTTCCACCGCGCTGTAACGCCGGGTGCGCACATCGGTATAACGCACGGTTGTTTCCAGCCAGGGAAAAAGCTGCAGTGAAGCAGAATAGTAGCGATACTGATCATTATCGCGGAAGTTCAGGCTAAATTCGCCCTCTTTCGCCATACGCGCGGTGGGCACCTGCATCAGGCCCACGCCGCCAAAATCAGACTGCGAAGGCGTTACCGGCGCGGCATACATTTCCGCATGGGCCTGACAGGCGCTTGCCACAGAAACAGCCAACAGGCTGAGAAGATAACGTTTTTTCATCAGTCTGGTATCCGGTGAGTCAGAACAGAAACAAGGCGATCATTCAGGTCTTTAAACGCGCCTGGCAGGCTCCACGACGAGAAGCCCGTCATAATGATGCTGCCGGGTTCGGGTTCAACGTGGCGGTGATTCCAGTAGGCCACAGGCGCTTCCCGCGTCGTGCCGTCCGGCGCAATCACAATCGCGATATTACGTTCTGCTCCAGCCAGGCGGGGGTGCTCGCTCAGGTAATCCCGTACGGATTTCCCTGGCTGCCAGTTCACGGCACCGGCACCCGCGATGGGGCCAAACAACAGGACGCTGGTGCTGGGCTGGGTAAGGTAGAGATCGTAGCTGCCTTCCAGGCGGCGGTTATCCATCGTGTGCAGACGGATCCAGTCGGGATCCAGGGAGGTGAACTGCCGCCCGGTCACCCGGATACCGCTTAACTGATGAATAACGGCATCAATTGCCGCAGCCTGCTCTCCGCTACTGTCGGCACGCCAGGCGCGCAACTGCGCCAGCGTTTGCTGATACTGCTGCTGCGCGACTGCCGTTGCCCCGCGCTCGGCAATAACGGCGCGTCGCCAGTCAGTCTTTGTCATCAGCGCGGGCTGAGTCACCAGCTGTGCCAGGTTTTCCACCTGGTTAACCTGAACACTCTGGGTATCGTGGGGGGCATGCACGGTAACCTGACCTGCGGCCTGAGCGGCCAGGGTGGTGAGCAGGCTCATTCCTGCCAACAAGCGTGTTATGTTTTTCATGATTTTGCCGGCTTCAGAATGGTGATATCAACAGGGAATGCATCGGCAGCCAGCATTTGTCGGGACTGCACGACCTGACCGCTACTGTTGTCGATCCAGAACGTGTTTTGCCACTCGCGATCCAGGCTGTCGATATGAAGCTGCTCATGCCAGACGCGGCAGGCAATGCGGTTCCCCGCAATATCCAGCACCTCGTCATCGCCCCGCGTGAAGGTTGAGCTCAGGGTTCCGCTATGGACGTTGCCCTGAACGGTCCACTGAACAATTCGCGTCCAGCTGTCTCCGTTGCTGAGGTGCAGTCCTTTAGCCAGCGGATCCTGCTGTAAATTGCTGACGTCTGTCAGATTGTCAGGCAGGCCCAGCGTTTTGATCAGCCTGCCATGTGCGGTGACCAGCATCGATTGATCGCGAGTGACCCACTTTTGCTGGCCATTTTCGTTATAACCCAGCACGACAAAAATGCGCTGGCCATCATTGATTCGGGCATACAGGCTGGCATAGGGCAGATTATCAATCTGCTGAGGCGTGACGGTGACATCTTCTGGCCCTTCAATGGCCATCATCACGGTCTGTTCGAGTCCTTTTTGCGTTTGTGTACAGGCCTGCAGCAGCAGGCAAACGAGCAGCAGCGGAAGTTGGCGCACAATGTGTCCCTGATAAATGATGCCAAAGTAAAAATAACCACACGAAAGTGTGGTTATGTTTAAAGCTCCCATACCCTTACTCGTTCAGGCCGCCGACGCTGTGGCATCCTGATAGCGACTCATTTACCTGCGCAAACGAATCGTGATATGCGCGTTCGCAGCCTTGCTACAGCCCGAATGAGCAGGGTACCCATCAACGCGTGGTGCCCGTTGTGGTTGTGGTTGTTGTACCAGTATTTGCCCCGTCACCACCGCCAGAAGCGGCAACACCGAGTCCTACTAACGCGCCGAGCACGCCGATACCTACAGCGGTCGTCGTACCTGCGGACATGGTGCCCGCCTGTGCGCCCGCTGCAGCACCAGCTTCTTCCGGCGCGGCAAACGCACTGGAAGAGACGGCTACGTAAAGTAATGCCAGACCGGCAATCATGCGTTTTTTCATAACAACACCTACATTGAGTGAATGAAGGATTGCTATCCGACATTTTTGCACAACAGCATAAACCGTTGACGCAAAGCCGAAGGACAGACCCATTACGGGCGCGTCCAGTATAGGGCAACAAAATACCAGAGTTCAGTAATGTAAAAACCTGTCAGTCTGTGAGGGCGTAAACGGGCTAAATTAAGTAAATTCAGCGTTAACTTATTTTAAAGGCATGAGTTTATGTTGAAAAGCCGGATATTTGTCTGCAAAGACGGAGAAAGCAAAGCGGTTTCTACTTATTTAGTATTCTTTGGTACGGAATAAGAATTATCGGAATTTCCTTAAGCGTGGTTAAATTAAATAACATTATAAAACAACAGGTAAGAATGAGCTGCATGCCGTTTTAGGGCCATTTTTAATAAGATTGTCATGATTTAACCCCGGCTAACTTCGGATTTGCCTCAGCCTATTTTAAGAATTATCCAATCCGTATATCGACTTTTCAGATAAAAAGCGGGTTGCACTCTCCATCATAGAATAAAAAAGGCGACTAAATAGCCGCCTTTTTGTGCCTGTGGAAATTTAACGCCAACGCTTGTAGCGATTAATTAAGGCATTAGTGGAGCTGTCATGACTGGTAATATCACTGTCATTTTCGAGCTCTGGCAGAATACGGTTTGCCAGTTGTTTGCCCAGCTCAACGCCCCACTGATCGAAGGTAAAGATGTTCAGAATGGCACCCTGGGTGAAGATTTTATGTTCATACAGGGCAATCAGGGCACCCAGGCTAAACGGCGTGATTTCGCGTAGCAAAATAGAGTTAGTAGGCCGGTTACCTTCAAACACTTTAAACGGCACAATATGCGCGACCGACTCGGCAGACTTTCCGGCGTCGGTGAACTCTTTCTGAACCACATCACGCGATTTCCCAAAGGCCAGGGCCTCGGTCTGGGCAAAGAAGTTAGACAGCAGTTTAGGATGGTGATCGGCAAGCGCATTGTGGCTCACAGCAGGGGCGATAAAGTCGCACGGGACCAGTTTGGTGCCCTGATGAATCAGCTGGTAGAACGCGTGCTGGCCGTTAGTACCTGGTTCGCCCCAGATAATCGGGCCTGTCTGATAGGTAACAGGCTGGCCTGCACGGTCAACGTATTTACCGTTCGATTCCATATTTCCCTGTTGGAAATAGGCCGCGAAGCGATGCATATATTGGTCGTACGGCAGGATGGCTTCTGTTTCGGCACCGAAGAAGTTGTTGTACCAGATCCCGATCAGCGCCAGCAGCACCGGAAGATTCTGCTCCGCTGGCGTGGTTGAGAAGTGCTTATCCATGGCGTGCGCGCCGCTCAGCAGCTGCTCAAAATTATCGAAGCCAATAGAAAGGATAATTGACAGACCAATTGCTGACCAGAGTGAATAGCGACCGCCTACCCAGTCCCAGAATTCGAACATGTTGTCCGTATCAATACCAAATTCGCCTACCGCTTTGGCATTGGTGGAGAGCGCAGCAAAGTGCTTCGCAACGTGCTGTTGATCGCCGGCCGTTTTCAGGAACCAGTCACGCGCACTGTGGGCGTTGGTCATGGTTTCCTGGGTGGTGAAGGTTTTAGAGGCGACCAGGAACAGCGTGGTTTCAGGACTCAGATCTTTTAGCGTTTCGGCAATGTGGGTGCCATCGACGTTAGACACGAAATGCATGTTCAGGTGATTTTTATACGGGCGCAGCGCTTCCGTCACCATGAAGGGACCGAGGTCAGAGCCACCGATACCGATGTTAACAACGTCCGTAATGGGTTTTCCGGTATAGCCTTTCCAGTCACCGCCGATAATGCGTTCGGAAAAGCCTTTCATTTTTTCCAGCACGGCGTTGACTTCAGGCATGACATCTTTGCCATCAACGATAATCGGCGTATTACTGCGGTTACGCAGCGCGACGTGCAGCACGGCGCGATCTTCAGTGCGGTTAATCTTCTCACCCGAGAACATAGACTTAATCGCACCGCTTAAATCGGTCTCTTTTGCCAGTGCCTGAAGCTTATCGAGGGTTTCCTGAGTAATGCGGTTTTTCGAAAAATCCACCAGCATCTGGTCGTCAAAGGTGGCTGAGAATTTAGCAAAACGATCGGCATCCTGGGCAAACAGGTCGGCAATTTTCGCCGTTTTCATCTGTTCATAGTGCTCTTGCAGCGCTTTCCAGGCTGCGGTTTGGGTCGGATTGATATTTTTCATGGCAACACTCTTGTTGATATTAAGAACCGTCATTCCATCGGGGTCGCATCGTACCCGGTTAGCATTTCAGTATGACCACAGTTGCAACTGAAAGGAAAATTTTGTCTGCGCCATAAAGGCACCATGATGAAAACACGCTGTTTTACGGTCAATAATGCGGCAAGATTTCAGCCTGATTCCATGGGGGAAAGGCTGAAAAGTATGGCCTGTTAGCAGACCGCATACCTTGTGCCACATCAGAAAGTGGTGGCGTTGCTGAAGCCATTAAGCACTGTAGTCGCTGCATTAGGGCAAAATTTGTTATCCGGTGCGCTCTGCATGAAAAATTGTCCCACAGCGGTCATTGACAGCAGGGCCAGAAATCGATAAATCTATGCGCGCTACTTGCGCACCCGTGCGCAAGCCAGAAGAGGCGCGTCGCCCAGGCAGTGTGTTGGAGGAACCGTATCCGGCGATAACACATCAGGGGGAGCGACGCCGAGGTGGTAAACACACGGTGTGTTGACTGTCGGCTACAGGGGCTGAATCCTCTGGGTTGTCACCAGAAACGTCCACAGTCGGACGTTTTGCAAGGTGGAGCGCTTCTGGGTGACTCGTCTATTCGATCTTACCCGTTTCTGCTCTTTCCTTGTGCTTAGGCTGAATTACTGTTTCTCACCCGTTAACGGATGAGGGCAACGTACCCTGACACGAGGTCATACAATGTCTCTGAATCTGAATGTAGCGAAATTTGGCGGTACCAGCGTTGCCGATTTCGATGCCATGAACCGTAGCGCCGATGTGGTATTGCAGGACAGCAATACCCGGCTGGTGGTGCTTTCTGCCTCTGCAGGCATCACAAACCTGCTGGTCTCTCTTGCCGAAGGCCAGGAGACATCGCAGCGTGCAGCGCAACTCGATGACATCCGCCGCATTCAATACGCCATCATCGATCGTCTGCAAAATCCGGACGTCATTCGCGACGAAATCGACCGCATCATTGATAACATCGGCATGCTGTCCGATGCGGCCGCGCTGGCCACGTCTAACGCCTTAACCGACGAACTGGTCAGCCACGGCGAACTGATGTCGACCTTGCTGTTCGTTGAGATCCTGCGTGAACGCAAGGTTAATGCAGAATGGTTCGATGTACGCAAAGTCATGCGCACCAATGACCGTTTTGGCCGTGCTGAGCCCGATGTGGCCGTACTGGCTGAACAGGTTAGCGCGCAACTGCAACCGCGTATTGCTGCGTCACTGGTGGTGACCCAGGGCTTTATCGGCAGCGAAGAAAAAGGGCGCACGACCACGTTAGGTCGCGGCGGCAGTGACTACACGGCTGCCTTGCTGGGTGAAGCGTTAAAAGCCTCGCGCGTGGATATCTGGACGGACGTGCCGGGGATCTACACCACCGATCCGCGCGTGGTGCCTGCGGCAAAACGTATTGATGAGATCACCTTTGAAGAAGCGGCTGAAATGGCCACCTTTGGGGCCAAAGTGCTGCACCCTGCAACGCTGCTGCCTGCGGTGCGTAGCGACATTCCGGTGTTTGTTGGTTCCAGTAAAGATCCTGCCGCGGGCGGTACGCGCGTGTGCAATGAGACGGCGAATCCACCGCTGTTCCGTGCGCTGGCGCTGCGCCGCAAGCAAACCCTGGTCACGCTGCACAGCCTGAATATGCTACACACGCCGGGCTTCCTGTCTGAAGTGTTCAATATTCTGGTGCGTCACAACGTGTCAGTGGATCTGATCACCACGTCGGAAGTCAGCGTGGCGTTAACGCTGGATACCACGGGATCAACCTCAACGGGCGACAATCTGCTGAGCCAGGCGCTGCTGACGGAGCTGTCGTCACTCTGTCGGGTGGAAGTGGAAGAAAACCTGGCGCTGGTGGCCATTATCGGCAACGAATTGTCGAAAGCCTGCGGCGTAGGGAAAGAGGTCTTCGGCGTGCTCGAACCTTTTAACCTGCGGATGATCTGCTACGGTGCCAGCAGCTACAATCTCTGTTTCCTTGTGCCGGGCAATGATGCTGAAAGCGTAGTGCGTACACTGCATCACAATTTGTTTGAATAAGCGCTCAGCCGCCACTGGGTTAAAGCCGGGCTCTGTCCGGCTTTTTCACGACAGGCCGCCAGGCGGCACAGCGTGCTTTCACAGTAGTCCCTCACTCGCTCATAAGGATATCTGTTTATGCTTGCCACCTTAACTCGTCTGTTTCCTTTGTGGGCAATTCTGTTGTCTGTCGCTGCCTACTATTCACCCACAACCTTTCTTGGCATCGGTCCATGGGTCGCTTATCTGCTGATGCTGATTATGTTTGGCATGGGCGTAACGCTGAACATTGATGATTTTAAACGCGTGCTGACGCGCCCGGCGCCGGTTATTGCCGGCACCTTCTTACACTATCTGGTCATGCCGCTGGCCGCCTGGGCGCTGGCTAAGCTGTTTCATATGCCGCCGGATCTCGCTGCGGGGATGATTCTGGTGGGCAGCGTTGCCAGTGGGACCGCTTCTAACGTAATGATCTATCTGGCTAAAGGCGATGTGGCCCTGTCGGTGACGATCTCGTCGGTGTCAGCATTGGTGGGCGTGTTTGCCACGCCGCTGCTGACGCGCTTTTACGTGGATACGCACATTCAGGTTGATGTCGCTGGGATGCTACTGAGCATCGTGAAGATCGTCGTGATCCCTATCGGGTTAGGCCTGATCATCCATCACACCATGAACAGCGTGGTGCGCCGGATCGAGCCCTATCTACCAGCCTTTTCCATGCTCTGTATTCTGCTGATCATCAGCGCCGTAGTGGCAGGTAGCCAGGGCTTTATTGCCTCAGTCGGTGTCATGGTGATTGCAGCGGTCATCCTGCACAATGCCATTGGTCTGCTGGGAGGCTACTGGGGCGGTAAACTGTTTGGCTTTGATGAGTCCACCTGCCGCACGCTGGCGCTTGAGGTCGGTATGCAAAACTCAGGACTGGCCGCAACGCTGGGCAAACTTTACTTTTCTCCTCTGGCAGCGCTGCCGGGCGCCCTGTTCTCTGTCTGGCATAACCTGTCCGGTTCACTGCTGGCGGGTTACTGGTCGGGTAAACCTGTTGAGAAAAAGAAGTAGTTTTTTGCCTGTACAACCGACATCACGGGGCCGGATGGCCCCTGTAGATTAATCCCCGTCCCTTTCGTCATCCGGCTGTTCCAGCACCGTGTAGGCCACTGCGCAGAACAGGGAGTTTAGCCGCTTCATATCACCCAGCAGGCCCAGATGGAGTGAGCTGGTTTCAATGCTCTGCACATTCTGCTGGTGCAGGCGATTGACGTGTGAATGGGAATAACGGCGTATTTTCAGGCGGAAACGGTGTTTGGCTCGGCGCAACCGCTTCGCGCTGGTGACGTCGTGCGAGAGGAAAACCGACAGGCTCAGCCGCAGGTTTTCAACCAGCTGTTCGTAGAGTGACTCAAGCTCTTTCATGCCTTCTGGCGAAAAGGTCCGCCGCGCGGCAAGAGACTTATCGGCGACATCGCCGCTCATGCGTTCAATGATATCGCCTGCCATTTCCAGATTTAGCGACATTTCAATCACTTCTCCCCAACGGCGAGAATCCTGCTCTGATAAATCCTCTTTGGGCATGCGCGCCAGATAGAGTTTGATGGCGGTGTAGAGCACATCGACGTCATCATCCAGCCGCCGCACGCGACGTTCCGCGCGTGCTTCTCCACGAACCACTTGCAGAAACGTGTCCAGCATCTGCTCCAGCACGTCGCCCATGCGCAACGCTTCGCGCGCCGCGTTAACCAACGCCAGTGCCGGTGTATCCAGCGCGCTGCTGTCAAGGTGCCTGGGTTTCAGCGTGGTATCGCTTTCGGCATCGTCAGCAATCAGTCGGCAACACAGACGCGCCATGGCATCGGCGAACGGCACCATCACCACGCAGCGAATCAGGTTGTAGAAAACGTGAAAGAAGATCACCAGCTCTTCGTCGTTCACCGGCAGCTTGTCCAGCCATACCGCAACCGGATCGACAAAGGGCAGAATCAATACGCAGCCAATCAGCTTAAACAGCAGGCTGCCCATCGCGACGCGTTTACCCGCCGCGTTGGAGCCACTGCCGTTGATGACGGCCAGTAAACCACTGCCGAGGTTAGCGCCAATCACCAGGCACAACGCCACCTTAAAGGCGATCACGCCCGTTGCCGTCAGGGTGGCCGTAATCAGCACCGCTGCCAGGCTTGAGTAGCTGATAATCGCAAAGACCGCGCCGATCAAGGCATCCAGCATCACATCACCCGTTAAGCTGGAAAACAGCACCTGTACGCCCGAGGCCTGGGTGATTGGCCTGGCGGCTTCGACAATCAACTGCAGCGCCAGCAGGATAAGCCCCAGACCAATGCTGGTACGTCCAAGCTGTCCTGCGCGGGTTTGTTTGCGGCTGATGAAAAACACTACACCAAAAAAGATAAACAGTGGTGAAAGCCAGGAGAGATCAAACGTCAGGACGCGCGCCATAATGGCTGTCCCGACGTCAGCACCCAATATCACCACCAATGCCGGTGTCAGGCTCACCAGGTTTTGGGCCACAAATGAGGTCACCAGCAGCGTGGTGGCATTGCTGCTTTGTACCAGCATGGTCACGCCAATGCCGGCCAGGAACGCCATGGGTTTCTTTTCTACACTGCGGCTGAGCACCCGGCGCAAATCGGCACCGTATACGCGCATAATTCCGGAGCGGGTAATGTGCGTGCCCCATACCAGAAGCGCAACGGCAGAGAGTAAGTTAAGCAGGGTTAACACGTATAGTGGCTCCTTAACCATCAGGCTTCAGGCGGTTCAGATTGCCAGCCTGATGGAGAACGCAATCTGATCACGTGATTGCCGGACGCTGTGCAATTTTTTTCAGTGTTTTAAACAACCTGCGCAACGTCGACATCTCTAAATGTAGACTACTCTGGCGATCTGCATGGACAAATCCGGCCTGCGCGCACCGCTTCGTTTACCGGGCGAGCCTTTTCAGGCCGATTGAACGGTCAGCGGTAGCGCATCGCACCGGCAGAAACGTTCAGTGGGCGCGGGGCTGGCCGGAGAGGGCTGCGGGTGATACCCGGTTGCTGACCCTGGCAGGTCAGCACAGGAGCGGGTTTAAGACGTTCATGTTCTTAACCCTTCCGCCGCACGGGGAAGGGCGCCAGCTTCAGTATGCTGAGCCCGCCAGCAGGGCATGATGGACTGGCTTATCATGGAGCACATCAAGCAGTGAACACAGGGTGCCACAAAGCTCGGTTTGTTGAGGCGCCAGGCCGGGCCTTAGCGAGAATCCCTCGCCAAACACAAACAGCGGAACGGTCGTTTCTTCTGGCAGCATGCCACCGTGCGACCGGTCGTCGTTCATCCCGTGGTCGGCCGTGACGACGACCTGATAGCCTTCTGCCAGCCAGCCGGGCATCCACTGCGACAGATAGCCATCCGCCATGCGCGCGCGGTTACGGTACTGCGCAGAAGACAGGCCATGCTGATGTCCGGCATGATCGATATTCATCGGATGAATCAGCAGGAAATCCGGGTTGTAACGTAACCGAAGACTCTCGGCATCTTCAAACAGGTGCGAGTCTGGATAGCTGTCATCGACGTAAAAATGACCAAACTGAACAGGCAGGGTCGGGGCCTCAGTGTGGCGATCGCGTGCCGGGACGAAAGGGGTGCGGTTATACAGCTCGCTTATCCAGTGGTAAGCGGCGGCGGCGGTGGTCAGTCCGGCATCGCGCGCATAGTGAAACACACTGCGTTCGCGGCTCATACGGTTAACGTCGTTATGAATGATGCCACTCTGCACCGGCGCAACGCCGGTCAGAATACATTCATACAGCGGACGTGACAGCGAGGGTAGCTCGCAGGTCAGGCTGTAATAATGCCCTCTGTCCTGGGCGCATTCCGCATGCAGGTAACCCATAGCATGTTGAGCAACGTAGTGACTCAGGCCGTCCAAAATCACCAAAATCGTTTTCATGTTTTCTCCTTGCTGCGCCGCTGAATTTGCGCGTCTGAGCCCTCAGGGATCACTGTGAGGTTATCTGACGCGGTGACAGGCTTTGATTTCACGTCTCATTACCGCCTGCGCAGGATCTATTTTGATAGTGTGCGCACACTAACTTATTGCGAGCCGTCTGCTTTCTGGTGACGTCTCGCGTACTGCATCGCGTTTTTTGCGGCCACCTGACTCTGCTCACTGCTAGAGGACAGAAGCTACGCGCCAGCTCAGGGCAGTAAACGCCTTCATCCAGAGGCGCCGGTGAAAGCATTGTCTGACGCCGTCGTTCGCAAAAGCCGAGCCAATGTAGTCTGCGGATATGAAAAATGGATGACAGGCTTAACAATCCGCGGCACGGCGAAAATCAGCCGCCGTAACGGGCCGATGTGAGCCGCCGTAACACAGCAATAAAAAACCGGCCTGTACAGCTGTGTCATTCCGCCTTAGGGAGACGGAATTCACCCTGCCTGACAGGGAACACTGCACGTCTCAACGTTGTGTCGGAGAGGGCAGCGGATGCGGTAAGCCTGACGGCTATATTGTGATTTAGGTCACACTAAAGCATGATAACGCTAACCGAACTCCATTCGATTCTCGAGGCGTGACATGAGTGATAAAAATCCTGCAGCACAGAAGATTGCGCGCCTGATGCAGTGGGTGCTGAACGCGGGGCTGTTGATCCTGGCCTTCATTTTGATGGTATTTTTGGGCAAGGAGACGGTACATCTGGCCAATGTGCTGTTTAGCACCGGTGAGCAGGCGTCCTCCTACCTGCTAATTGAGGGCATTGTGATTTATTTTCTCTACTTTGAGTTCATTGCACTCATCGTGAAGTACTTTCAGTCGGGCTACCATTTTCCCTTGCGCTATTTTGTCTATATCGGGATTACGGCCATCATCAGGCTGATCATCGTCGACCATAAAAATCCCTTTGATACGCTGTGCTACTCTGCGGCCATCCTGCTGCTAGTGATCACGCTGTGGCTGGCAAACAGTAACCGGCTTAAACGCGAGTAATCACGTTCTCAGCATTCAGGACGGGTGTTCCTCGTATCGCTCTGCGCTAAACTACCGCTCTGAAAATTTTTAGGGGAAAGTGCCATGACGCAAGACCCGCTCCGTTCGTTACGTTCACTTAACTGGCTGGCGCTGGACGATGCCGCATTGACGCAACCGCTTCGTGACTGGCTAATGGAAGAGGATTCCATGACGCGACGCTTTGAACAGCATTGCCAGAAGGTCAGGGTGGAACCTGTACGTGAGGACTTTATCTCCGCCGATGAACTCGGCGATGAAGGGGCATTACTCCCTGCCGATCAGCGTTTCTGGCTGCGAGAAGTCATTCTCTACGGGGATGAGGAACCTTGGCTGGCAGGGCGCACGCTGGTGCCAGAAAGTACCCTCAACGGCCCGGAAGCGATGTTACAGCAACTCGGTACGCGCCCGCTGGGGCGTTATCTGTTCTCGTCATCAACGCTGACCCGCGATTTCATTGAGCCTGGCCGCGTTGATGCGCTCTGGGGACGCCGCTCGCGCCTGCGACTGTCAGGGAAACCGCTGCTGTTAACGGAACTGTTTTTACCGGCTTCGCCGCTCTATCGTGATCAAGGTTAAGGGTTTGACCTGTGCAGAACAAACAAAACATGACGAAATGGCAGGCTTATAGCCGCCTGATGCGCATTGATAAGCCGATTGGCGCTCTGCTGCTGCTGTGGCCAACATTGTGGGCGCTGTGGTTGGCAAAGATGGCTGTTCCGCCCCTACACATACTGGCGGTGTTTGTCGCCGGGGTATTTGTTATGCGCGCCGCAGGCTGTGTCATCAATGATTATGCCGATCGCAAGGTCGATGGTCATGTCGAGCGCACGAAGCACCGGCCGCTGGCAAGCGGTGCCGTCACTGCGAAAGAGGCCAAATACTTATTTGTGGTGTTAGGACTGATTGCCTTTGCCCTGGTGCTGAGCATGAACCTGATGACCATCATGCTCTCGGTCGTGGGCCTGGCACTGGCCTGGGTCTATCCGTTTATGAAGCGCTATACGCATTTGCCGCAGGTGGTGCTGGGCGCGGCATTTGGCTGGGCGATTCCCATGGCATGGTCAGCAGTTAGTGAGTCCTTACCTCTTGTCTGCTGGCTGGTATTTCTGGCTAACATTTGCTGGACGGTGGCCTATGACACGCAATATGCCATGGTCGATCGCGATGATGACCTGAAGATTGGCGTTAAATCAACGGCGATACTGTTTGGCCGCTACGACAAATTCATTATTGGTTTGCTGCAGTTGGCGACGCTGGTACTCATGGCGTGGGTAGGGATGATTCTGGATCTGAACGGGGCGTTTTACTGGACACTATTGCTGGCTGGCGGGCTGTTTGTTTATCAGCAAAAGCTGATCGCAGAGCGCGATCGCCAGGCCTGTTTCCGCGCTTTTCTGAACAACAACTACGTAGGACTGGTTCTGTTTCTGGGCGTGCTGATGAATACGCCGCCGTTTTCACAGCTTCTTTAAACGCCATTGACAGGACATCACAGCCAGCTTGTGGATTGGAAAGTGGGTCAAAGCGGGTAGTTGCGCCATGCCAGCACGCGGATAAAAAAGGCGACCTCAATGGTCGCCTTTTTCGTTGTCGCTGACTCGTTAATCGTGCGCGACAGCGCTCTCAATGGTCATGCGTACATCGCTGGTAACCAGCTCAGCCAGGATATGCCAGGTCGCCAGCGTCTGCGCCACGTCTGCATCGCCACTGTCGCTGATATAGCCTTCATCACGCAGTGTGAGCACCAGTGAGGAAAACACCGCTTTATCAAAGAACTCCGGCGCGTTAATGCCGTGCAACACGCTCAGACGCTGCGCCAGGGTACGGCTCTCTTTTTCCAGCGTGCCACGGTTGATGGTGGGCTTGGCACTCAGGATGGAGAAAGTAATGGCGTAGCGCTGCAGCGTCTCACGTACACCTGCGGCCAGCAGCTGAAGCGTACGGTAACGCGCGGTATTGAACGACAGCAGGCCCGCTTCAATGGTAATCAGCCCCTGACGCGTCAGTTCCTGGCACAAATCAGTGAGCAACTGCGGCAGTTGGTCATTGCTCCAGCGCAGGAACAGTTCGCTCTTCAGCATGGGGTAAATCAGACTGACCTGACGCAGCAGTTCGGCTTCGCTCAGATTACGGTGCTGCTGCACAATCGCCGCAATCAGCGCTGGCATCACCAGCATATGATGAATGTTATTACGGTAGTAGGTCATCAGCACGGCCTGCTCGCGCGGCAGAATAATGATGTCACCAATACTGTCTTTCTCACTCTCGAACTTGTTCATGCTAAGGGCATGGTCCAGCAAGGCTTCGGCGGACATGTCTGGCAATGTTGCATCCGGTGAGTAGGGCACATTGCGCAGTAACTGGGTGTAGCACTCCAGTTGCTCAATCAGCTGCTCGCGAGTTAGTGAGCGCTGACGTGAAGCAAGCAGGGCGGTCACGCACAGGTTCATGGCATTCGCCGCGCCGGCTTCATTGATTCGCACCATGATGGTGGCCGCGATATCATTCGCCGTTGGGGTTAACCAACCCGGGCGTTGGGCTTCAATGGGATCGATAGAATCCCGCCATTCAGGAACGCGCTTGTTCAGATAATTTATCAGCGGCAGCGGCTCACCAAAATTCACGTATCCCTGGCCGAGGTTACGCAGCTTGCGCAAGCCGCGCACCATCTGCATAAAGCCTTCTTTCTCTTTAACGGCACCGCGCAGTTCTTTCGCGTAGGTTCCCACTTCCATGACATGTTCATAGCCGATGTAAATAGGCACTAACGTGATAGGGCGCGTACCGCCGCGCAGCATGGCCTGCAGCGTCATGGATAACGTCCCGGTTTTAGGATCCAGCAGTCGGCCAGTACGTGAACGGCCGCCTTCAACGAAGTACTCGACGGAATAGCCGCGGGTAAAAAGCTCGCCCAGATATTCGCGGAAAACGGTGGAGTAGAGCTTGTTGCCCTTAAAGGTACGGCGAATAAAGAAGGCACCCAGACGGCGGAAAATCGGCCCGGCAGGCCAGAAATTCAGGTTAATACCGGCGGCGATGTGCGGCGGTACCAGCCCCTGGTGATACAGCACGTAAGACAGCAGCAGGTAATCCATGTGGCTGCGGTGGCAGGGCACATAAACGATCTCGTGTCCGTCCTGCGCCAACTGACGCACGCGCTCACCGCCGTTCACATTGATACCCTGATAGAGGCGGCTCCAGAGCCAGCCCATTACCCGGTCCGTCACGCGAATGGCTTCATAGGAGAAGTTGGCGGCAATCTCTTCCATCATCTCGATGGCGTTCTGCTGCGCTTTCTCATGGGAAATCTTTTTACTGCGTGCTTCGTCTTCTACCGCTTTTTCAATCGCCTTCGATTGCAGCAGGCGGTTGAACAAATCCTGGCGCGCGGGAAGGCGCGGGCCAACAGCCGCCAGACGCTGACGGGCAAAGTGGATACGGGCAACCCGGGCCAGTTTCTGGGCGATGGATTTATCCGTGCCGTGCTCAGTCGCCATACGACGCAGAGAGACGGTCGGTGAGAAGCGCACAAAACTGTCACGTCCATGCCAGAGCACGGCAAAGAATTTTTGTACGCCGTTAAGCAAGCGCAAATGCGGTGGATTGTCTTCACCCTGCACTTCCCGACCAGGTGCACGACCAAACATAACTGAAACCGGTAACATCTGAATATCAAGCTCAGGATTACTGCGGTGCAGATCAAGATATTCGTGGAAGATTTTTACTGACTCGACGCTGGGCACGAAATAGGGGAACACGCGCGGACCGTCGTGAATAAAGACATGGCGCGGCAACAGGGCCCCGTCAATCTCCAGTGGTGAGAGCGGATCGGGCAGATCGTGCCGGATGCACTGCGCACGCAAAGTGAGGAGATCGGCCTTTGAATCATAAGGCAGGACATACATAATAGGCCGGGTAGGATCCAGCCCATGTTCGGATACGGGATCGGCCGGAATGGCCTTACTCTTTACCAGAAACGAAAGGGGTAAATTCAGTAATTTATAAAAAAGTATACGCCAACCTGACATAGACAATATGAAGCCTCTTGTTAGCAAAGCGGCGCAAGCTTATCAGAAAGCGCAGCAAAAATCTGTGACAGCGACAATTGTGCGCTGCCCAATATTGACGTCAATCCTTTGAAAAGAGTTCCTTTATTATGACAAATAATGCCACCGGCCTTAACCGTATTGTGAAAGCGGCCGGCTATTCATGGCAAGGTCTGCGTGCTGCCTGGCAGCACGAAGCCGCTTTTCGTCAGGAAGCGGTTGCCGCAGTGGTGGCGATTATCCTGGCCTGCTGGCTGGATGTCGATACTGTTTCGCGCATCCTGATGATTGGTTCTGTCGTGCTGGTGATTATTGTCGAAGTCCTGAACAGCGCGATAGAAGCCGTGGTAGACCGCACAGGCCAGGAGCGTCATCCGCTTGCCGGGCGGGCAAAAGACATGGGATCCGCTGCCGTTTTTATCGCAATATTACTGGCCCTTTTTGTCTGGGGAACGCTGCTTTGGTCGCATTTGCGATAAGCGTTCCATCTCGGCTCAAATAACTGATTTTGACCTGAGTTTTGGTTTCCATTTCACCAATACCTGTATATACTCACAGCGACTGTATAAACAACCAGGGGGCGGGATGAAAGCATTAACCAGCAGGCAGCAACAGGTCTACGACTTGATTCGCGACCACATTAATCAAACAGGCATGCCGCCAACGCGTGCAGAAATTGCTGCACAACTCGGTTTTCGTTCGCCCAATGCGGCCGAAGAACACCTGAAAGCACTGGCGCGTAAAGGCGTGATTGAAATTGTCTCTGGTGCGTCCCGCGGTATCCGTTTGTTAATGGAAGAAGAGCCATCAGAGGGCCTGCCGCTGATCGGTCGTGTTGCCGCCGGTGAGCCATTACTGGCCCAGGAACACATTGAAACGCATTACAAAGTGGATCCCGACATGTTCAAGCCTTCAGCGGATTTCCTGCTGCGCGTAAGCGGTATGTCAATGAAAGACATCGGCATCATGGATGGCGATCTGCTGGCCGTACACAAAACGCAGGACGTGCGCAATGGTCAGGTTGTGGTGGCGCGCATCGATGACGAAGTCACGGTAAAACGCTGGAAAAAGCAGGGTTCTGTGGTGCATCTCTTACCTGAAAACAATGATTTCGAGCCTATCGTTGTTGACACCCGTGCCCAGTCACTGACCGTTGAAGGTCTGGCCGTGGGCATTGTGCGTAACGGTGAGTGGCTGTAAAACCGGTTAAGATTGTCGGTTTTCGTCAATCTTACTATTCCCCTGCTTGTCCTTACTTTTCCGCTGTGGGTTGACCTGAAACCCCGGCGGTTCATCGCACGGATTCACGAATGCGCTTTCTGACGGCTACCGATAAAAAACTGTGGCGGTTAGCGCTGCCCATGATCCTGTCAAATATTACGGTTCCTTTGCTCGGCCTGGTCGATACGGCCGTTATTGGCCATCTCGACAGTCCGATCTATCTGGGCGGCGTCGCCGTCGGCACGACCGTCACCAGCTTTGTCTTCATGTTGCTGCTTTTTCTACGCATGAGCACTACGGGCTTAACGGCACAGGCATTCGGTGCGGGCGATAAGACCGCGCTGGCGCGTGCGCTAACACAGCCACTGATCATCGCCCTGGTGGTCGGCATCCTGTTTATCTTCCTCCGCTATCCCGTCACCGCATTGGCGACCCGCTTTGTCGGTGGGGATCCGTCGGTGCTGGAACAGGCTGCTCTGTTTATTCATATTCGCTGGCTCAGCGCGCCCGCAACGCTGGCTAACCTGGTAATCCTGGGCTGGCTGCTGGGCGTTCAGTATGCCCGGGCACCCGTCATCCTGCTGGTGGTGGGGAATGTCATCAATATCCTGTTAGATCTTTGGTTGGTTCTGGGCCTGCACTGGGGCGTGTCCGGTGCTGCCACCGCCACCGCGCTGGCAGAATACGCGACGTTGCTGGTCGGTATGGCAATGGTGTGGCGCGTATTAAGGCTCCGTGGTATCAGGTTTGATATGCTCGCCCGCAGCTGGCGTGGCGATATTCACCGCCTTCTTCGCCTTAACCGCGATATCTTACTGCGCTCATTGCTCTTGCAGCTCTGCTTTGCCTCGCTGACCGTACTGGGTGCCCGTATTGGCCCGGATGTGGTAGCGGTAAATGCTATCCTTCTGATGTTTATCACTTTTACCGCTTATGCCCTGGACGGCTTTGCCTATGCCGTCGAGGCCTTTGCTGGCGAAGCACACGGGGCAAAAGACGGTAGCCGACTGCAGCAGGTATGGTTGTCTGCCTGTCGCCAGGCCCTGTTAGTGGCGCTGTTTTTCTCGCTGGCCTATGCTTTTTTTGGCTATCAGATCGTGACTTTGCTGACTTCTATTCGTGCACTGCAAGAGGCGGCCGATAGTTTTCTGATTTGGCAGATGGTGTTACCGCTGATCGGCGTCTGGTGCTATCTGCTGGATGGCATGTTTATTGGCGCAACGCGGGGTAGAGAAATGCGTAACAGCATGGCAGTGGCTGCGCTGGGTTATTTCCTGACGCTCACGACACTGCCTTGGCTGGGCAACCATGGTTTGTGGCTGGCTATCGCCGTTTTCCTGGCCCTGCGTGGCTTATCCTTGTGGCTGGTCTGGCGGAAGCACTGGCGTAATGGCACCTGGTTCAATGCCTGACCGCTCAGCCGTAATTATGACGCAGGATACATAATATTTTCATTTTTTCCGGCAATCCTGAAATTACCTACTACAATTAACTTTGAATGGCGCTGATGACCAGCGCTTTATATCGTGATTTTGCTTAACTGCAAGATAATGCGAAACCGAAGGATAACGTGGAGGTCTGCAATGAATAAAGACGAAGCGAGTGGTAACTGGAAACAGTTCAAAGGAAAAATGAAAGAGAAATGGGGCAAGCTGACCGATGATGACATGCAAGTCATTGAAGGTAAACGCGATCAGCTGGTCGGTAAAATCCAGGAACGTTACGGCTACGCAAAAGAAGAAGCGGAGAAGGAAGTAACGGCCTGGGAAGGTTCTAACAAAGATTACCGCTGGTAATCACGCTTTTCAGGGACGCTCCTACCCGGGTCGGTACGCTCATGCCGGCCACCGCACAAGGATGTGCAAACTAGCTCCGCTTACCGCGCTTTTTCCCTTCAGCTTGATGGTCGTGATCACAATGTTCATGCTGTTCACACGCCTCAACTTCAGCACAGTTCTCACATAAGCCATGCGCTTCGATCACGCTATTTCTGAGGATAAAATGGGCTTCCTCAGCCAAAGAGGCGATGATCTGCTCCGCGCCCTGAGCCTGCTTTTCGGTCACGCCAGCACAGCGATCGCACACCAGCATAACCGACGTGTGTGCAGGCGCTTCGAAGTGATGGCACATTACGTAGCTGTTATTTGACTCCACCCGATGAATAAATCCCTGCTCCAGCAGGAAATCCAGCGCGCGATAAACGGTGGGCGGTTTTGCCTGTGGCTCGCTAACCCGCAGCTGATCAAGCAGATCATAGGCACTGATTGAGCCAGGCTGTCCGGCCATCAACCTCAGCACTTCTGCTCGCTGTGTTGTCAGGCGGACACCGCGCTGTAAACACAGCTTCTCAGCCTGGGTCATAATTTGCTCTGGCGTCATGGTTGACATGAAAGTTCTCCGCTGGACAGGTGATGTTATCTTATCACAATAATTATGTTGACGCTGAACCTCGCCAGGAGTCCCTAAGCCTGCCTTTTTGGCCGCTTTTCCCCCTGTTTTCCCCCGGCAACAACCCGCCTGAGACCAGTGTATTTCAGAATGTTTATAGATATTTTTTACTTTTACTTTACATCTCACTGAGTTAAGCACTAATGTTTAAATGTTCTTAATAAAGTGCTGGCTCAGACCGGATTTGCCTGAAGCTTTTCTGGCGGTAACTGCACATATCGGATCGAAAAATAATCAATCCACGGAATTGCGCCACTATTTACTCTGAATTCACAGCAATAAAGCGTTAGCAATCCTCCACAATGGAGCTAACAAACTATTCAGTCGTTAATGTTTTGACGGCAATATTTCAGGTGATGATAAGCAAATGGCAAAATTAACCGTACCACGTTCCGTTCTGGTTTTTCCTGCAGTGTTCAATGCCCTGGTTTTCTCATCTTCCGCGCTGGCCGCAGGAACCTGGTATGATGCCCGTAACGATGCCATGGGTGGAACAGGCGTGGCGTCCTCGACCTACGGATCAGCCGTTCTGGCCAACCCGGCCTTGATGACCAAAGCGAAACCTGATGACGATGTCAGCATCATTATTCCCAGTGCCGGTGCGCAAATCACCGACAAAGACAAGATGGTCGATAAGATCGATAACATCACTGACACAGTGAATCGCTATCAGGATCTGTTCGAAAATGCATCGGGGTTTGAGCTGTTGCGTCGTATTCCTGAGATACAGGCCGCTTCAGGCGACTTAGCGAATACGCTCCGGGACTTACGTGGTAACAAAGCTAATGCCACAGCGGGCGTGGCGATTGCCGTAACCATCCCTAACGAAACCCTGCCTTTTGCTTTTGTGACTAAGGCTTACGGTACAGCACATGTACGCGCAAACGTGAAAGAGGGCGACATTGTCATACTGCAGGGCGTTGCTGATGGCTCCTTTGCAGGTATTCCTGGCGGTCCCTTTGGGCTGGCTAATATCCAAAACTTGCTGGGTTCCAGTGCCAATGGGCTGGCTGCACTGAATACGGATTATGGTATTGCCGTTGCGCATGAATTCACCATCGCCGGTCAGCCGGTTTCAATTGGCATTACACCCAAGCTGCAAAAAACCTGGCTGTATAACTATTCCGCCAGCGTCTATAACTACGACAAAAACGATTTACGCGATGGCCGCTACCGCAGCACGGAAAGTGGCTTCAACATTGATGCCGGCATGGCGACAGTGTTTGCTGAAAACTGGACGCTGGGCGTGACCGGACAAAACCTGGTTTCCCGCGATCTGGAAACGAAAGAAGTGAACGGCTACCGCGATACTTACGAAATCCGGCCGTTAGTAACCGCGGGTTTAGCCTGGGATAAAGGTCCCGTTACCCTGACAGGCGATGTTGATCTGACTGAAACCCACCGTTTTAAATCGCAGGAAAACAGCCAGTACGCTGGCGTCGGTGCGGAATACCGTGTACTGGACTGGCTGCAGTTACGTGCTGGTTACCGCGCGGACATGCGTTCGACTGATGAGAACGTAGCCACAGCCGGTTTCGGCCTGTCACCATTCAATAATTCTGTGCACCTGGATCTGGCGGGTTCGGTAGGCCAAAACAATACCTGGGGCGCGATGGCTCAGCTCGGATTTAATTTCTAATCTCCGCCATTCACGGGCGGGCGATACCTTGTCGCCCGCCCTTATGCTATCCTTGCGCAGAATATCATCACTGTTAACCACCGGACCGACTGCGCTTCATGACCGATACTTTTTCATCCCAACGCTTCTCCATTGCCCCCATGCTCGACTGGACTGACCGTCACTGTCGCTATTTCCATCGCCAGCTTACGGCTGACACGCTGCTGTATACCGAGATGGTAACAACGGGCGCGATTATTCACGGCAAAGGCGATTATCTGGCATACAGCGAGCAGGAGCACCCGGTCGCATTGCAGTTGGGCGGCAGCGATCCCGCAGCCCTGGCGCAGTGTGCGGCGCTGGCAGAGCAGCGCGGTTACGATGAGGTGAACCTCAATGTCGGTTGCCCGTCAGACCGGGTACAGAATGGTCGTTTTGGCGCCTGCCTGATGGCGGAAGCTGGCTTAGTGGCTGACGGCATCAAAGCGATGCGCGATGTGGTGGATATCCCGGTAACGGTTAAAACGCGCATCGGCATTGACGATCAGGACAGCTATGCTTTCCTTACCGACTTTATCGGCACGGTTGCCGAACGCGGTGGTTGTGACACCTTTATTATCCATGCCCGCAAAGCCTGGCTTTCCGGACTCAGCCCGAAAGAGAACCGTGAGATCCCACCGCTGGATTATCCACGTGTTTACCAGTTAAAACGCGATTTCCCTCAGTTAACGATTGCGATTAACGGCGGCGTTAAAACGCTTGAAGAAGCGAAAACGCATCTTCAGCATCTGGATGGCGTCATGATGGGCCGCGAAGCCTATCAAAACCCCGGTATCCTCGCACAGGTGGATCGTGAATTATTTGGCCGCGACCGTCCTGCTGTCGATCCGGTTGCGGTGGTGCGCGCGATGTATCCTTATATCGAGGCAGAACTGTCGAAAGGCACCTATCTCGGCCATGTCACGCGCCATATGTTGGGCCTGTTCCAGGGCATTCCTGGTGCACGTCAGTGGCGTCGTCATCTTAGTGAAAATGCGCACAAACCTGGCGCTGACGTCCGCGTGCTGGAGGCGGCGCTGGCGTTGGTCGCCGACAAAATTCCTCAGGAAGCCTAGTTCTGCCAAACCAGCCATCAGGCTGGTTTTTTTAACACCATAATTTGGTGAATTTCATCATCTTTGGGCTGGGGCTATTCTGTTATCTTATTTAAAATCAAAAAGTTAACCTTTGGCACGTTTCTTGTAATAAATAATCTATTGATAACGAGGAGCACCAAAATGGACATACTTTTTGTATTGGGTTTTTTCCTGATGCTGTTATTCACCGGCGTGTCCCTGTTAGGCGTCATTGCTGCCCTGATCGTCGCGACGGTGGTGATGTTTATCGGTGGCGTGTTTGCGCTTATCGTACACGTTCTGCCCTGGCTCATACTGGCGGTGGCAGCGGTGTGGCTTTATCGCCGCTTTTTTACTGATGAAGACACACGTCGACGCAACAGGCTCAAACGCCGCTTCAGCCGACTGGAAAGAGATGGCCGGTACTAAATGTGGGCGAGATCACAGGTTAAGAGATTGCCGGTAAGATAATGGCTGCGGACCATACTTTTTACTTATATTTTCTGTCAGGATGGCTCGCGTGATTTCATAATCTGTTCATCGCTTCTGCCCCTACATCAGTGCGAATGAAAAATAAAAGAAGGGCTTCCTGCGGGAAGCCCTTTTTATTTCACGGAATTAACAGGCTCGATCCGTGCGTGGCCCGGCTTTCCAGCACCTGATGTGCCTTACTGGCGTCTTTAAGGGCAAATTGTTGCTGTTCTGGCACATCGACCTTAATCGCACCGCTGGCCAGCAAAGAAAACAGCTCAGCGCTGGCTGTCTCCAGTTCCTGGCGATTGGTGATGTAACCAAACAGGGAGGGCCGGGTAACGAACAACGATCCCTTTTTGTTCAGGATACTGAGATCGATATTGGTCACCGGACCCGAAGCATTACCAAAGCTCACCATCAGCCCCTGACGGCGCAGACAGTCTAGCGAGGCCTCCCAGGTCGCTTTACCCACGGAGTCATATACCACGCCAACCTTTTCGCCTGCGGTCAGTTCCATGACGCGCTGGGCAATATCTTCTTGCTGGTAGTTAATGGTGGCCCAGGCGCCGGCATTTTTTGCCCGCGCCGCTTTTTCTGGAGAGCCGACGGTGCCAATCAGGTGTGCGCCAAGCGCTTTCGCCCACTGGCAGGCAATCAGCCCAACCCCACCGGCCGCCGCATGAAACAGGAATGTTTCATCCGGTTTTACCTTGTAGGTCTGACGAAGCAGATACTGTGTGGTCAGGCCTTTGAGGAAACTGGCGGCTGCCTGCTCAAAGCTAATTGCGTCTGGTAACAGCATCAGACGCTCTTCAGCTACATTGTGGCGTTCACTGTAAGCGCCCAGCGCCGCCTGGCAATATACGACGCGATCGCCGGGCGTAAAGCGCGTAACGGCCGAACCGACGCGGGTGACGACACCGGCCGCCTCGGTGCCCAGCCCCGAGGGAAAATGGCCCGTTGGATACAGGCCGCTGCGCACGTAGGTATCAATATAGTTAATGCCAATCGCGCGATTCTCTACCTGGATTTCATGCTCGGTGGGATCGGCAAGCTCAAAATCGACCCAGTTTAAGACCTCGGGACCGCCGTGTGCGTTGAACTGAATACGCTTTGCCATTCTTACTCCTGTGATTGTTTCATCATGAGGGTGAGGCGCGCCCCTTAACTGAGGTATACTTGCGCGTCCCCACAGAAGATCGGTAATGCA
The DNA here is from genome assembly GCF_000710035.2 of Pantoea ananatis LMG 2665. Taxonomy (GTDB): domain Bacteria; phylum Pseudomonadota; class Gammaproteobacteria; order Enterobacterales; family Enterobacteriaceae; genus Pantoea; species Pantoea ananatis. Next base: position 82,510 of record NZ_JMJJ01000010.1, read on the forward strand.
TTCACTATGGCAGGAAATAAACCCACCAACAAATCGAACGAAACGCAGGATCGCCAGTTGGAAGGCGTGAAAATGCCCCCGCATTCGCTGGAAGCGGAACAGTCGGTACTGGGTGGGTTAATGCTGGATAACGAGCGCTGGGACAATGTGTCCGAACGCGTCGTAGCTAATGATTTCTTTAATCGCTCGCACCGTCTGATTTTTTCCGAGATGCAGCGCCTGCTGGAAAACAGTAAGCCAATCGATCTGATCACCCTGTCAGAATCGCTCGAAACGCGGGGCGAACTGGAAATGGCAGGCGGTTTCGCCTATCTGGCTGAGCTGGCCAAAAATACGCCCAGTGCTGCGAACATCGGCGCTTATGCCGATATCGTGCGCGAACGCGCCGTGGTGCGCGAAATGATCGCCGTGGCAAACCAGATCGCCGATGCCGGTTACGATCCACAAGGGCGCAGCAGTGAAGATCTGCTGGATTTTGCTGAGTCGAACGTATTTAAGATTGCAGAGGCGCGGGCCAATAAAGATGACGGCCCAAAGAACATCGAGCAGATTCTTGAAGCGACCGTTTCTCGCATTGAGTCGCTGTATCAGACGCCGCATGATGGTGTCACCGGAGTGGATACCGGCTACCAGGACCTGAATAAGAAAACCGCCGGGCTTCAACGGTCAGACCTGATTATTGTGGCTGCCCGTCCGTCTATGGGGAAAACCACCTTTGCCATGAACCTGTGCGAAAATGCCGCGATGTTGCAGGACAAGCCGGTTCTGATCTTCAGTCTGGAAATGCCCAGCGAGCAGATCATGATGCGTATGCTGGCTTCCTTGTCGCGCGTGGATCAAACGCGTATCCGTACCGGCCAGCTCGACGATGAAGACTGGGCGCGGATTTCAGGCACCATGGGCATCCTGCTGGAAAAGAAGAATATGTATATCGATGATTCTTCTGGCCTGACGCCAACCGAAGTGCGTTCGCGCGCGCGTCGTATCTACCGTGAGAACGGTGGACTGAGCCTGATTATGATCGACTACCTGCAGCTGATGCGCGTCCCGGCACTGTCAGATAACCGTACGCTGGAAATCGCGGAGATTTCGCGTTCACTCAAAGCGTTGGCAAAAGAGCTGAATGTGCCGGTGGTGGCCTTATCCCAGTTAAACCGCTCTCTGGAGCAGCGTGCAGATAAACGCCCGGTGAACTCCGATCTGCGTGAATCCGGATCGATCGAGCAGGATGCCGACTTGATCATGTTTATCTATCGCGATGAGGTCTACCACGAAAACAGCGATCTTAAAGGGATTGCCGAGATCATCCTGGGTAAGCAGCGTAACGGCCCCATTGGTACCGTTCGCCTCACTTTTAACGGTCAGTGGTCGCGTTTCGATAACTACGCTGGGCCGCAATACGACGACGAGTAATGCTGCTGTGTGCCGACATGCACGATCTGTGCATGTCGGCCCCCGCCGTGCGAAATAGTGTTGGACAAGCCTGCAGATAATCGGGTTATCTGTAGTAAAGCAACACTTTACGCGATGGAAACAGCATGACTCATGTAGACGATTACGATCTGAAAATCCTCACTCTGTTACAATCCAATGGCCGCCTTACTAATCAGGAACTCAGTGATTTAGTGGGTCTTTCTGCATCGCAATGCTCACGCCGCCGTATCAACCTTGAACAGGCAAACCTTATTCTTGGCTATCATGCGCGTTTGTCGCCCGACGCCGTCGGTCTTGGCATGGTTGGGCTAATCGAAGTGCGCCTGATCAACCATACTGCAGACTATGTTGAGAGCTTTCATCAAATGGTGGAACGGGAAGAGGCCATTGTTGATGCTTATAAAACCACCGGCGATGCCGACTATCTGCTTAAAGTCGCGGTAGCTGACTTAGCCTCGCTCAGTGCCTTAATCAGTCAGCTTTTAGCCGGGCACCAGAGCGTTTCCCATGTCAAAACGTCGGTCGTGCTAGGCAGACTGAAAGAGAATGGCCTGATGATGAGTGCGGAACCGGCTGCGCGCCAAAAAAGCGCATGATGTGCCATTTTGGTGCAGATTAAACGCGATAAACTGCCTGATTTTGCGCTATTTGTGCATAAAATAAGTCGGTATTGCACGAAAGCACCCGCCCGGACGGGCGAAAACGGTGATCTTCTGTCAACCTGTTGCCAGCGCAGCCCGGCTGGCGCAGTTATTGCATCAGTGCGTCATTACCCGTACTGAGACAGCATCATGGATAACATTGTACAACCCGCTCATATTCCCCACTCTCGTCTTGAAGATGCGCTTGCGATTCTGCTCGGCACGTTAATGGTGTCGTTCGGCGTGATTATGCTGAAGCAGGCGGGCGCGCTGACCGGCAGCACGGCAGGCCTCGCGTTTTTAATCAGCTACCTGTCGCCCATGTCTTTTGGCAGCGCCTTTTTTCTCATTAACATCCCGTTTTACTGGCTGGCCGTAAAACGGATGGGCTGGGAATTTACCCTGAAAACCTTCAGCGCCGTCGGGCTGGTGTCGCTTTTTACCCACCTGCACCCGCTGTTTATGCATTTTTCCGCGCTGAATCCTTTTTATGCGGCATTGTTCGGTAACGTCATCATGGGGATTGGGTTTATAGTGTTGTTTCGTCACAAAGCCAGCCTGGGTGGAATCAATATTCTGGCGCTGTGGTTACAGGATCGTTTCGATATCCGCGCCGGTAAACTGCAAATGGCGGTAGATACCTGCGTCGTGCTGGCGTCACTTTTTGTCGTCAGCCTGCCCATGTTGCTTGCTTCTGTAGCCGGTGCGGTGGTCCTTAATGTGATTATCGCAATGAACCATCGCCCCGGGCGGTACAGGGTTTAGTGGCCCCTTTTATTTCTAGACCAACCATGGAGATCTGCACCGTGTTCCAAAACGTTGATGCCTATGCTGGCGACCCTATTTTGTCGCTGATGGAAGCCTTTAAACAGGACCCGCGCGAGCATAAAGTGAACCTGAGTATTGGGCTTTATTACAACGAGCAAGGCATCATTCCTCAGCTACAGGCCGTGGCCGATGCTGAGGAACAGTTGCGTGCCGAGCCGCAGCAGGCGTCGCTTTATCTGCCAATGGAAGGATTGAGTACCTACCGCAACGCGATTGCCCCGTTGTTATTTGGTGCCGATCATCCGGTGCTAAAAGCGGGCCATGTGGCATCCATCCAGACATTAGGCGGTTCGGGCGCGCTGAAAGTGGGCGCGGATTTCCTCAAGCGCTATTTTCCGCAGTCAAACGTCTGGGTTAGCGATCCGACCTGGGAGAACCATGTTGCCATTTTTAGCGGTGCCGGTTTTGAGGTGAAGACCTATCCCTGGTACGATCCTGAAACTAACGGTGTCCGTTTCGATGCCTTCCTCAACACGCTGAAAACCTTACCAAAGCAGAGCATCGTGCTGTTGCATCCGTGCTGCCACAACCCAACCGGCGCCGACCTGACCAATGCTCAGTGGGACGAAACCGTCGCGGTGTTGAAAGCGCAGGAACTGATCCCGTTTCTCGATATCGCCTATCAGGGCTTCGGTGCCGGAATGGAAGAGGATGCTTACGCGATGCGTGCGGTTGCTGCCGCGGGCCTGCCTGCGCTGGTCAGCAACTCCTTCTCGAAAATTTTCTCGCTCTACGGCGAACGCGTCGGTGGGTTGTCCATCGTGTGCGACAGCGCTGAAGAGTCCAGCCGAGTTCTGGGTCAGTTAAAAGCGACCGTGCGTCGCAACTACTCCAGCCCGCCGAATTTTGGTGCGCAGGTTGTGGCACGTGTCCTGAACGACGCGGCTTTAAAGGCAAACTGGCTGGCAGAAGTGGAAGCGATGCGTCTGCGTATTATCGACATGCGTCAGGCGCTGGTACAGGTGCTGAGCACGGCATTACCGGGCAAGCGCTTCGACTACCTGTTAAAGCAACGCGGCATGTTCAGCTACACCGGCCTGAGCGCGCAGCAGGTGGATCGTCTGCGCGAAGAGTTTGGTGTGTATCTGGTCGGCAGCGGTCGTATGTGCGTGGCTGGCCTCAACAGTAAAAACGTTCACCAGGTTGCAGAAGCGTTCGCCGCGGTCATGTAATTTACGGCCGTCACAGGTTCTGGCCGCCAGCATTGTCTGGCGGCTTTTTTATTTTCAGGCTTCGGGTTTACCTTTGCGCCACATTCTGCACACTTAAATGGTCTGACAGATTCAGGGAAAAAATTATGTGGCATCAACAAACGTTGGTCTTAAGCGCGAAATCTCGTGGTTTTCATCTGATCACGGACGAAATCGTGCAGCAGTTGACGGGATTACGTGATATCAGAACGGGACTGGTGCATTTGCTGTTGCAACATACTTCAGCCTCACTGACGTTGAATGAAAACTGCGATCCTACGGTTCGACGTGATATGGAGCAGCATTTCATGCGCCACGTCCCGGAAGACGCACCTTATCAGCATGACTATGAAGGTCGTGACGATATGCCCGCGCACATTAAATCGTCCAGTCTCGGCGTATCGCTGACATTGCCCGTGCAGCGCGGTCAGCTGGTATTAGGCACCTGGCAGGGGATTTGGTTGGGTGAGCATCGCATTCACGGCGGTGCCCGGCGTATCGTTGCCACCTTACAAGGGGAATGATAATGAATAATTCGGAGTTACTGACCTATTGCATGAACAAACCTGGCGCCGAACAGAGCGTACACAGCGACTGGAAGGCCACGCAGATCAAAAGCAACGGCGTACTGTTTGCCATGGTTCACGAGGTAAAAGGGCGTCCAGCGGTATCGTTAAAGTCGACGCCTGCGCTGGCCGAGCTGATGCGGGAAGAGCACAGCGATGTGTTCCCCAGTGAACACCTGAATAAATCCCACTGGAATACGCTGTTTCTGGACGGCACGTTAAAAGATTCGCAAATCTATTATCTGGTGGACGCCTCTTTTCAGCAGGCTGATGCCGGACGATAACTGCCCTTTCCCGAGGTGGGAAAGGGCAAACGGCAGGGTTATGCCGCTGATTCATCACGCAGCGTATTGATATCAATAACAAAGCGGTATTTTACGTCGCTTTTCAGCATACGTTCGTAGGCGTCGTTAATCTGATTCATCGCAATCAGCTCGATATCTGAGGTAATGCCATGCTCGCCACAGAAATCCAGCATTTCCTGGGTTTCTGCAATGCCGCCAATCAGTGAACCGGCAATACTGCGGCGTTTAAAGATCAGATTGAAAACCTGTGGTGCCGGGTGGTCGTGCTCAGGTGCGCCAACCAGGGTCATATTCCCGTCGCGCTTCAGCAGGGTGATAAACGGGTTGAGGTCGTGCTGGGCGGCGACGGTATTCAGGATAAAATCAAAGCTGTTAGCATGCTGAGCCATCTGGTCGGCATCTTTTGAGATCACCACTTCGTCCGCGCCCAGGCGTTTACCGTCTTCGATTTTAGACGGAGAGGTGGTGAACAGCACGACATGCGCGCCCATAGCATGCGCAATTTTCACGCCCATATGACCCAGGCCGCCCAGACCGACGATGCCAACTTTTTTACCGGGGCCTACGTTCCAGTGGCGCAGCGGCGAATAGGTCGTAATGCCGGCACACAGCAGCGGTGCCACGCCTGCCAGTTCAAGATTTGCAGGAATACGCAGTACAAAGTCTTCATCCACCACCATTGAGGTGGAGTAGCCGCCATAGGTAATGGCCCCTGTTAAGCGATCTTCACCGTTGTAGGTGCCGACAAAGCCATTTTCACAATACTGCTCCAGCCCTTCCTGACAGCTCGGACAGCTACGGCAGGAATCCACCAGACAGCCGACGCCGACCAAATCGCCCACTTTGTATTTTTGGGTCTCAGGGCCAACAGCGGTAACGCGACCGACAATCTCGTGTCCCGGTACCACTGGGAAAATTGTGTTTTTCCACTCATTGCGTGCCTGATGCAAGTCAGAGTGACAAACGCCACAGAACAGCACTTCAAGCTGTACGTCATGAGCACGAAGCTCACGCGGTTTGAAATCAAACGGTGCCAGTTTGGATTTTGCATCCTGAGCAGCATACGCATGGGTAATGTTCATGGTGTCTCCAGTTAAGGTGTGTCGTGATTTTTTGATCAACGCCGCAGCGTAAAGCGCGCAGCAAGAAGGTGACGCCAGGGGCGTACCAAAGAGGAACGGATTAAGGATAGTCAGGGGATTGAAAAGCGTATATGCCTATACGTGTCTGAATCTTGCCTGATCCTGCATTTCTCAGGGTAAACAGAACAGCGATCAAAAAAAGCCTGCCAGAGCCGTGCTGCTTGTCAGTCACGCCTCCGCTCAAAGGTGGCCTGAAAAACGGCTGTACCATTACTCAGCGCTACCGCCGATGGCGATGTGCCATCGGCCTTCTCCTGATTTACGCCTGCCTGGCCGGAAGATCACAACATCAGTCCGTGAAAAATGGCCAACGATGTGAACGTCGCTGCCGGGGCGTTCAGTAGGGTCGTGTGGGAAACAGAGGATGAGGTCATCCCTTGCCATTCCCGGCGTTCTCAACGGCCGGACACACGAGCAGGATAGTTCACTGGTATCTGTTATTGCGTTCGTTCATCTGGACGACTAAGGCTGCTTATCGTCCCCGGAAAGGTTCTGTTGCCGTAAGCTGGAATGTTGTCGGACAGGCGATTGAAGAAGAGCCGGCAGGTCAAATCGCGTCAAAAAACATTACGTAAAGTATGGTTTTATGGTGGCGCCGGACAGACATGTAGATAGTCAGCGGAATCAGTCGCGATTTCCGGCGCGTCAGAGAACCTGAACGAGCTAAAGATGCGGGCATGCATAAAGTAAAAATAACGGTTTTATCGGTAGAGTTGAAGCCAACGCTAATTGAGCGGATGGCTATCCGAAAATGGAGACATGTCCTAAGCATCAAGAGGGCGAGAAATTTATTACTGACTTTCGCAAACCCAATGCCCTCTGTGAAGACGCCTGGGGTTGTATGGAAAAGTTCGTGTTTACTCTGGCTCATACCAGCGAGCCATTATTTTGGAATGACTGGTCCAGACAGGGCAAAGCGGTGGTGTGTTGCAATGATGGGTACCGGCCGGTGACATTTTTGCTCGAAACGCTGGATGAAGAGGCCAGGTCGTTTTAGCAATTAAAAGCCACTGTCATATCCCTGTGATATCAGGGGCATGGTCATACAGCGTCTCGTCTTGTGTCAGGGCTCGCCAGATGGGGGCTGCTTCTTACGCTTTGCCTGATGTGCTTGCCAGAGCCTGGCAGAAACGCCCGCCAACGCGCTTTGCTTGCCTGACGTAATGAAGGTATGAGTGCATTTAAAGAACGCCGCAACGTTATCCGTTGCGGCGTTCTGTTATTTTTCCAGCAAGGGCTTCAGGAAGCGCGCGGTATGCGATTTCTCGCAGTTCGCCACGGTTTCTGGCGTACCTGATACCAGAATTTCGCCGCCGCCGCTGCCGCCCTCTGGGCCCAGATCGACAATCCAGTCCGCCGTTTTAATCACGTCAAGATTGTGTTCAATCACCACAATCGTGTTGCCCTGATCGCGCAGCTGGTGCAGAACTTCCAGCAACTGCTGAATATCGGCAAAGTGTAACCCGGTGGTCGGTTCATCCAGGATATACAGCGTCTGGCCGGTACCGCGTTTCGACAATTCACGCGCCAGCTTCACACGCTGGGCTTCACCACCGGAGAGTGTCGTCGCCGACTGGCCCAGACGGATATAGGATAAACCTACATCCATCAGCGTTTGCAGCTTACGCGCCAGCGCCGGAACGGCATCAAAGAACTCGCGGGCTTCTTCAATGGTCATTTCCAGCACTTCGTGAATGCTTTTGCCTTTGTATTTAATCTCCAGCGTTTCACGGTTATAGCGTTTGCCTTTGCACTGATCGCACGGCACATAGATATCCGGCAGAAAGTGCATCTCAACTTTAATGACGCCGTCACCCTGGCAGGCTTCACAGCGTCCGCCACGGACGTTAAAGCTGAAACGGCCGGGATTGTAACCGCGAGAGCGGGACTCAGGGACACCGGCAAACAGCTCACGTACCGGCGTGAAAATACCGGTATAAGTGGCCGGGTTGGAGCGCGGCGTACGGCCGATAGGGCTTTGGTCGATATCAATAACTTTATCGAAGTGCTCCAGTCCAGCTACGTCGCGGTACGGTGCCGGTTCGGCAATCGTTGCGCCGTTCAGGGCGCGCTGCGCAATCGGGAACAGCGTATCATTGATGAGCGTCGATTTACCTGAACCGGATACGCCGGTAATACAGGTAAACAGGCCGACAGGCAGGGTTAAGGTGACATCCTTAAGGTTATTACCCCGCGCGCCGGTAATTTTCAACACCTTAGACGGATCGCCTTTCACCCGCTCAGCGGGCAAGGCGATTTCGCGTTTCCCACTGAGGAACTGACCGGTCAGGGAGGCCTCTTCAGCCATAATCTGATCGACGGTTCCTTCCGCGACAATCGTACCACCGTGCACTCCGGCGCCAGGGCCGATATCAATAACGTGGTCGGCGGCACGAATCGCATCCTCGTCATGCTCGACCACAATGACGGTGTTACCCAAATCGCGCAGGTGAATCAGCGTTCCAAGCAGGCGCTCGTTATCACGCTGATGCAGGCCAATGGAGGGTTCATCCAGCACGTACATAACGCCGACCAGGCCGGCACCGATCTGACTGGCCAGGCGAATACGCTGAGCTTCACCGCCGGAGAGCGTTTCAGCAGAGCGCGACATCGACAGATAATTCAGGCCGACGTTGACCAGAAAACTCAGGCGATCGCCAATCTCTTTAAGCACTTTCTCGGCGATTTTAGCCCGCTGGCCACTCAGTTTCAGGTTTTCAAAAAATGACATGGCGTGCCCAATACTCATCTCTGAAATAGTGGGCAACGTCGTGTTTTCAACATACACGTGGCGCGCTTCGCGGCGCAGACGTGTGCCTTCGCAGCTGGCGCAGGCCCGGTTGCTAATAAACTTCGCCAGCTCTTCGCGTACTGCGGAGGATTCCGTCTCTTTATAACGGCGCTCCATATTGTTCAGCACGCCTTCGAACGGATGGCGGCGAATCGAGGTATCACCCCGATCGTTAATATATTTAAACTCAATGTTCTCTTTGCCGGATCCATACAGGATTACGTTGCGAACGTTATCTGGCAGGCTGCTGAATGGCGCTTCAATATCAAAATTAAGGTGTTCAGACAGTGAGCGCAGCATCTGGAAATAGTAAAAATTACGACGATCCCAGCCGCGAATAGCGCCACCGGCCAGCGACAGCTCAGCATTTTGCACCACGCGATCGGGATCGAAATATTGCTGCACGCCCAGACCGTCACAGGTTGGGCAGGCCCCGGCAGGGTTATTGAACGAGAACAGGCGCGGTTCCAGCTCACTCATGCTGTATCCACAAATCGGACAGGCAAAGTTAGCCGAAAACAGCAGTTCTTCCGCATCAGCATCGTCCATATCAGCAACAATTGCCGTACCGCCAGACAGTTCAAGCGCGGTTTCAAACGACTCGGCAAGGCGCGTCGCCAGATCTTCACGCACTTTGAAGCGATCGATAACGACTTCGATGGTGTGTTTTTTCTGCAGTTCCAGCTTGGGCGGATCGGAAAGATCGCACACCTCGCCGTCAATCCTGGCGCGGATATAGCCCTGCGTCGCCAGATTCTCCAGCGTTTTGGTGTGTTCGCCTTTACGATCTTTCACGACCGGCGCCAGCAGCATCAGGCGGCGGCCCTCAGGCTGCTCGAGCACCTGATCGACCATCTGGCTGACCGTCTGTGCCGCCAGCGGCACGTCGTGGTCCGGACAGCGCGGTTCACCCACGCGGGCAAACAGCAGACGCAAATAGTCGTGAATCTCCGTGATCGTCCCCACCGTGGATCGCGGGTTGTGCGAGGTGGACTTTTGCTCAATGGAGATCGCCGGTGACAGCCCCTCGATATGATCGACGTCCGGTTTCTCCATTAAAGAAAGAAACTGGCGCGCATAGGCAGAGAGCGACTCCACATAGCGGCGCTGACCTTCCGCATACAGCGTATCAAACGCCAGAGAGGACTTACCGGAACCTGACAGGCCCGTCACCACAATGAGTTTGTCGCGAGGAATCGTCAGGTTGATGTTTTTCAAATTATGGGTGCGGGCACCACGAACTTCGATCTTATCCATTCACCTTTCCCGGATTAGCAGCACTCACCGCGCCCTACGACACGGCCAGAAGAAACGCATCATTATGGCACAAAAAATAGACTGAACAAATATCCAGTAGTTTTTTGGCTTTTTAAGACGGATGATAAAAATGGAACACCGCTCTAAAGTGGGAAACCAGGCGCGGGACGTGTTAGAATTGATCGCGTAGACTTACGTAAAAATTCATCGGGAGACAGCAACATGGCCAGTCGTGGCGTTAACAAAGTGATTCTTGTCGGGAATCTGGGTCAGGATCCGGAAGTACGTTACATGCCAAATGGTGGCGCTGTCGCCAACATTACGCTGGCTACCTCGGAAAGCTGGCGCGATAAGCAGACCGGTGAAAACAAAGAAATCACCGAATGGCACCGTGTTGTGCTGTTTGGCAAGCTGGCGGAAGTGGCGGGTGAATACCTGCGTAAAGGCTCTCAGGTCTATATTGAAGGCCAGCTGCGTACCCGTAAATGGCAGGATCAGGGCGGCCAGGAACGTTACACCACCGAAGTCGTGGTTAACGTCGGCGGCACCATGCAAATGCTGGGTGGACGTCAGCAGGGCGGTAACGCGCCAGCAGCAGGCGGCGGCCAGGGCAACAACAACGGTTGGGGCCAGCCTCAGCAACCGCAGCAGGCGAACAACAACCAGTTTAGCGGTGGCGCGCAGTCTCGCCCGCAGCAGCAGCCAAGCGCACCTGCCAGCAACAACAATGAACCACCGATGGATTTCGACGACGACATTCCGTTCTGATTGCAACGTTGCGTCGCTTCTCTACTATATAAAAGCCCCTTACCGGGGCTTTTTGTTTTTCTGCCTTGATTTTGCCGCGGTGACAGCCTGGCTTTTAGCTCAGGTCGTGCAGTGCCTTATCCAGCGGCGGGCTCAGTGAGATGTCCTCAAACGCAACGGCCAGGCCAGCGCGTTCTGGCGTGCAGCACATGACGCCAACGTTAACGCGGCCCGGCGGGAAGGGGCACAAACGCAGCAGCGGCCAGCATTGCCCGTCGGTTGAATACTGCAGTCTCAGGCTGTCGCCTTTGCGCGTCAGCCTCAACCAGAATGCGCGCGCATCGCCGGGAAAGATGCCCGTGGCCCAGTCAGACTGACCAAGCGTCAGGACGCTGCCGATAGCGGGCGCACCATCATTATATTCAATGCCCGCTTTCAACCAGTGCTGCGCATCGCGCATCAGCATCAGTCCGGCCTGATCGTACAGCGTCGTAAAGTCGGCACGAATCTTGACCTGGAAAGTAAAATCCTCCTGCACCGCCCTGGCGAAGATATGCCCGGAAAAGCGTTCAAATCCATACCAGGTTTGGTGCCAGAAATCCGTTTTTTCGTCGGTAACCACGTGCAGGACACCGTTCTGATGCTGCCACCTTGTGGGTTCATTGATCCACGAAAAAGAGTCGAGCACGGCGCCTCCAGAATAAATCATTAATCACAGCCTTAGCGTTGAGGATAGTCGGCTAAGAAGACGTGTGCCGATCAAACCACGTTGAGCGGACAGGCCTCAGCGCCATTCGGCCAGCAGGGTGGCGGTATCGACAACGCGCGGCACGTTACCGGGCATGCTAAGGGCTGCCCAGACTTCATTATGCTGACCAATTAACTGCTCAGCGTTGGCATAGGTCCTGTCGGCAGTGGTGTGCGCGTCGGCGGCCACGGTGATGCGATACCCTAAGCCTGCTCCGACTTTGAGCGTGGTATCAACACAGTAGTCGGTGGCACAGCCACAAATCACGAAGTCAGTGATAGCTAAGGTGGCCAGCAGCGAAGCCAGGGTTGTCTGCCAGAAACTGTCGCAGGCGGTTTTGGTAACGTAATACGCATTCTGGGGCTGTTCAATTTCGGGTAGCAGCGCAAAAGCATGGGTGCCCTCAATCATGTTCCCTTCGCGATGCTGAATAAACAGTGTAATGTCAGCCTGTCTGATCAGTCGGTTGATCTGCGCCACTCGCCCGGCGCGATCGAAACGCGGCGATTCAAACACGCCATTTTGCATATCAACGACCATGACTACGCGCTGCATAATTGCTCCCGGTGAGTGTGCCTGTGAAGCAGTGTTACCTAATCGACAGAGGATAACAATCTGCAGTTTGGGTGCGGTGCAGAAGACCTTGTTGCAGGAATAAGGAGAGGTGAGGTGGAGGGCATTCCAGCCGTATTTCCCGGTGAAAAAGATCGCGCGCAGTTTAAGCAATCGCCAGACCTGCCAGGTGTGGAGCTTTATCAGGCGCACATCTCTCATTACGCCTTTGAGCCGCATACGCACGAAGCGTTTGGCATAGGCACCATTGAGGCGGGAGCACAACGTTTTCGCTATCGCGGTACGCAGTACATCGCGCCCGCGCATTCGCTGGTGATGATGAATCCCGATGAGCTGCATACCGGTGAATCGGCCTGCGAAGACGGCTGGCGCTATCAGATGATTTATATTCAGCCGCAGTTGATGGACGAACTCAGTGGCGATCGCGGCTGGTGGTTTGATGAGGCGCTCAGAACGGATGTGCGTCTGGCACAACCTTTATCGCAACTCCTCTCGGCGCTGTGGCAGGCCGATACGGCACTGGCACGCGACAGTTTATTATCTGAACTGCTGCTGTATATGCGCCCGCTGGCGCGAATGTCCTCACCGCGTAAAGCTGAAGCCCGACACCGTTTCGATGACGTGCGCGACTACCTGCGCGCCAATCTGGCTGAACCGCTCAGACTGGAGACGCTGGCCGCGTTAGCCTCGTTGTCGCCCTGGCACTTTTTACGGGCCTTCCGCGATCGTTTTCACGTTACGCCTCAGCAAATGTTAATGGCTTACCGACTGTATGAGGCCAAACAGAAGCTGGCTCAGGGTGAGGCCATTGCCAGCGTGGCTGCCGCCGTGGGCTTAACGGATCAGGCTCATCTGACGCGCGCGTTTGCCCGTCGTTATGGCATCACGCCGGGCCGCTATCAAAAACAGATAAACCCAAAACTACTCAGGCGTTTATGAGGCGACTGCTGGCGCTGATTTGTGTGCGCTGAACAGTGGGCAGTTGCCCTGCTACTGGGGCCTCAGCTGATGTGAATCATGCCGCCTTTCCTGTGAGGGAACACAGCCAGCGCTTATCGCTGTTGTTGATGAGGCCTCCCTCCGTTTTTGCCATCCTCGCCGGGCCGTTGTGGACATTGGTCTGGACTCAATACGGGCAACCTGTATTCACATTTGTCGCTGTTTTTTTGCCTGTCTTCTGGCCTGTTCTGGACGATGCGATTTAAACCTCAGCCACGCGGTACTGCCATCAACATTCGATAAGCCTTGCCCCTGACAATTGATAATTACCCGGTGTGATATTCACGCTTTTTCGGATTATGCCTGACTCAGGCACGGCAAAATAACGCGGTAATCGCGCTTTTCTCACCCTGTAACTGGCCTTTATCTGTTATATGCGCCGCGCGCTCTGCAAAAAAATGTGATCCCCGTAGGGCGTTACCACGTGCTGCAGGGTGCATTTTGAACAAAAAACAGACAGTTTTGTCCGGGGCACGACCGTCATTCGCCCTAAAAAGAGGAGAATGTGAGCCTGATGTTTAGGCTGGCCGCCAAATTTTATGTGTAACCAGCACGCAGCGTTGCCGTTTGGTTAAGATAAATCCCTATAAAAAACCACCCTTTACTTCAGCAGTGTCTAATTAAATCGCTCGTTCATCCCGCTTCGCTTTTATTTAATGTTTAACGATGGGCATCAATAGTACAGGATATGTGCTATTGGCTGCTGAAAGTGATAAGTATCAATAAACTGTTTATCTGAGATTATTCTGGCCTGTTTTTATCTTTTTATGCTGACAACGATCGCGGCGAGATTGGAAAAAATTCCCAGGGCCAGAGGTGGCTAAAAAAAGCACTTTATAAACCGACTTAACATTACCCTTGCTGAACAAAGAGGCCAGTGGATATTCGATTCTTTTAGGGAGGCTAATGAAAAAAAGAGGGGCGCCAATCTCACCGAAATGAGATTTGGCGTATAAAAGTGGCGTAGATAGAGAGACTTTTGCTGTTGTGAATCAATTTTACCGCAAAAAAGGAAGCGTAACCGCAAATCCATTCATTAATTACGGACTGGGCGAAGCGCACCACCATAAATGTCCTGTTAAATGCTCTTCATCTCTTCTGGTAAGAACAAATCTCAGCGATGTCGCCATTATAAAGCCGTTGTCTCACTATTAGCGGTTATCTGAACCGGCAGGGTAATGATAAACGCTACGGCTAATATCCAGTAAACGGCAGCTGCGCCGGGTTCCTACATCAAAAGTGCTCTGTAAGAAGTTGACCGCCTGACGTTTTTCGTTGGTGGTGAAGAAATTCTTCAATACGCTCTGTAGCATTTCCTTATCCGCGTTCAGCGCTTGCAGTTCGCGTGTCAGAAACTGTACTTTTTCTTCCAGTTCTTTGATTTTTCTGCCTTCTTCCGAGGATAGCCCAGAGAACTTCTTCTTCCAGCTGTAGAAGGTTGCCTCAGAGATGCCCAGCTCTTCACAAATCTCTTTAACCTTAACGCCCGATTCAGAAGCTTTAATGGCATTTGTGATTTGATCTTCGCTATATCGTGACTTTCTCATAAATGCTCTTACCTTTCTTATCAATTAATGGATGAGAATTACTTTATTAACCTTTGGTACTGTATGATTTCATTGAGTGCCGTATTTAAATACGGACGTTAAATTGCGAGGGTTAAATTAAGATATTTAGAATAAATATCATCATGGGATAAATCTTATTTTATTCTTATCGGGATGTCGCGCCTTCCTGGTATGGGGTTTTTGATATAAATTCATCGCATCCCAAAGATAAAAATGACTGTAAATTTGATATTCAAAGCCGCCTGACCTGTTTTATTCAGGGAGGATGGTTTTTGGAAACATTATTGGTTTCAATTTGAAATCGTTTCCAGTAGAGGGTATTCGGTCCAGATATAATCAGAATTCTCCTGAATTCTCCCGATAAAATAAGACTGGATTCTCATTTTTGCGCCGGACTGGCGCGATGTTTATAATTTCGCTATGAAATTTAAGCGCTTATTAATTCGTCCCAGGGATGGGCACCGAAGTGGTAGATGTAGAGTAATACTAAGGAACAGTCGATGAAATTGAGCGTAATGTCTAATGCCGCCTGGATGATGTCTGAAAAGATTATCTCCGTCTTTGGCGTCATTTTCGTGACGTCATATGTGGCAAAATCCTTCGGTCCGACCCTATTTGGTCAGATGGCATTTTCAACGTCATTATTTGCTATGGTGCAAACCATAGCCCTCTTTGGCACTGAAACAATTTTGTTTAAACGTGTCAGCAAAAATGCGGCCAAAGGTTTACGTTTAATGCGCATCGCACGCACGTTGCGCATGGGTTTATTACTTCTCACCTCAGGGCCAGTATTAATTTGGGTTTGGTACAACATGCAGGAGAACTTCCTGGCATTTGCACTGGCCTCTTTTGTTGCGTCTGTTTTTGTCACACAGGACACCTTTAGCGTTTACAACAATGCACGATTGGCGTCAAAGCTGAATACCGTGGCGAATGCGATTGGCATGCTGATGAGTTTTGCCCTGAGCTTTATCATTGCCTGGCTGCGTCTCAATCCATTGTGGCTAACGCTTTCGGTTATCACGGTCACGCTGGTGCCTTACGCCATCAAACGTTACACCTTTTATCAGGCACATCAGGACCAGCTTCCGCCGCGCGAGACGCGAACGCTGTATTTGCGTTACCTGATGTATGCCGGATTGCCTCTGGCGATTTCCAGCATTTTTATCTCTGTCCAGGTAAAAGCCGCGCAGATGTTTTTGGCTGGCATCGCATCGGCCCAGGAGCTTGGCTTGTTTGCCGCAGCCAATACCATCGCCGCCTCGTGGATTTTTATTCCCGTCGCACTCATCACCTCGTGCTTTAGCGAAATTTTTCGCGCGCGCGGTGAGGAAGCGATCAGGCTGACGGCGCGGCTCAATGGCTACGTGATGGCCGTGTCTTTGCTGATGTTGCTGATCGTCGCACTGTTCGGTGAACAGATAATCATCGCGCTGTATGGCCCAGCGTTTACCCAGTCAGGCAATCTCATCACCCTGCTGTCGATAGCGACCAGCTTTTCGGCGCTGGGCACCGTCGCGTATCGCTACATGGTAAAGGAAGGGGGCTTTGATTATTTACTGAAGAAAATCATTTGTCTGGTGATCATCAGTATGCCGCTTTCCTGGTGGCTGATTCAGGGCTATGGCATTACAGGAGCCGCATGGAGCGTTTTTCTATCAGAGCTCCTGTCCCTGACCGTCATGAATTATTTCTTTAAACACGGCGTGATTCAAAAAATCCAGGTTTCCTCACTCAACTACAAAACCTACAAATGAGGTCAAATATGCTCAAGTTAAAACACGAGCTCAGAAGAAGTTTGCAATACTTCATCAAGAAGATGCCCTGGACTTATCAGGACCGGATTTATTATTTCCGTAAGTTCAGAAGGCTCCCCAACCTGCGTGAGCCCAAGGTGTTCAATGAAAAAGTGCTGTATCGCAAGTTCATTCATGGTGACTATCAGCTCTATGCCCGCCTGTCTGACAAGTTTTCGGTGCGTGAGTTTATTGCTGAGAAGATCGGCAATGAATATCTGATACCGCTGCTTCATGACACGACCGATCCCACCACGTTGAACAATCTGACGCGTTGGAAGGGAACGGTGATCAAACCGAATCATGCGTCAAACATGGTCGAGATCGTGCTGGAGGAACCTAACGCACTCCGGAAGCAGCAAATCATTCATAACTGCTACACGTGGTTAAAGACTGACTTCGCCAACGAAGCGCGTGAGATTCACTATCGCTATATCAAGCCACGTATTCTGGTTGAGCAATACATCGGTGATGGCAAAAGTGCCCCGGTTGACTACAAGTTCCACATGTTTAATAAGCGCGATGGCAACTTTGAGTATGTGCTTCAGGTCATTTACAACCGCTGTCAGCCTCAGCTCTCAATGAATTTTTATGTGAACAACCTGAGTGAGGCGTTCCATAAAATTCGCGATACCGGGCTGGACGTTTCGGCGGTGATGCCATCGTTACAACAGGCCCTGGCGTTAAGCAAAACGCTGGCCAGCGACTTCGACTATGTCCGTGTTGACTGGTATATCCATGATGAACAAATTTATTTTGGCGAGCTGACGTTCACGCCAGGCGCAGGCATGGTGACGGGTCTGGATCGCGGGCTGGATAAGATGATGGGTGAAATGTGGATTCAGGATCGTCGCGGAACGCAGAGGCCGGACGTAGAAATACAGGACGTTGCCATTCCTGTTATGTTGAAGAAAATTTGACGCTACACAGCAATATAAAAAACCCCGCTTTGCGGGGTTTTTTATGAGTTTATCAGGGCATTTGCCAGTTAGCGGGCGCTCGACTCATCACGTCGATAAAGACATCTTTAGAGACGCTAAAGAAATGGTGCACGTTTTCCATACTCAACGTGATGCCCATCAAGCCGGTCACGAACCAGCACGACATCCCAACGCCTACGCTGCCACAGAGAAACGCCATGACGTGATGACTGTCCTGGCGGAGACGGGTTTTTAGCGTGCTGGCAAAGAACATCATTATCGCGCTAAGCAATTCCCAGCGCATAACAAGAAAACTGGTGGTTAAAGTCGCCATCAATTTTGACCTCAAAATCGGAGATTACGCCTGACTGTCTGCGAACATCACGTCGGCGGAAAAGTCTGTCAGGTCGGGCTCTTTCGTCGGCAACAAGTGTCATAATGTGATGTGGGTCACACTATATCATCCGATTTCTGATTTTTGTACAAAATTTGTCTGATCTGGCAGCAGAAAAAGAGGGCGCTTACGACAAGGTTGGGGCACTAAATGCGGCGTGCGCCTGGGCAGGCGCACGGAGCGCGTCAGCTAACCGGACAGCATTCTCCCGTTGTCCGCTGGGTAAAGCTGGTCATCGTGTCGCTGCAGTCAAAGCGCATCAAACGCGGACGCTGGATGGCCTGGCGGCGCATCGCGTGGCGATAAGCCGTGGGCGTTTGTGAAAACTGGCGACGAAAAACGCGTGAGAATGTCTGTTGCGAGTCATAGCCATATTGCATCGCAATATCAAACACTGGCCGCTGCGTTTGTCGCAGCGCTTCAGCGGCCAGCGTCAGGCGGCGTTCGCGAATATAGCCACCCAACGTCTGTTTCGTCACGCTACGGAACATACGTTGCAGATGCCATTTCGAATAGCCTGATTTGGCGGCGACTTCGTCAATTGACAGGCTCTTATCCAGGTTTTGGTCAATCCAGTGCGTCAGTGAATGAATGATCTCTTCTTGTATCATGGCCTCATCCTTCTGGTGAATTTCCCCTTAGCGTTCATGCGGAATTGACAGGCTTTCGGCGATAAAACCGGGTCCGCTCGCTGGCGCATGACATCATAAGGGAAGGTGTCGTTCTGATGGGAAAAGAGTATAATTCCTCAAGTTAACTTGAGGTAAAGTGCCAAATGAAAAAAGATCGCAATTACCCAAAACCCGTGCTGACACCGGGCGAAGTGGCGCGCCGAAGCGGCGTCGCCGTTTCTGCACTGCACTTTTATGAAAGCAAAGGGCTGATTTTCAGCACCCGCAATAGCGGAAACCAGCGGCGTTACAGCCGTGATGTGCTGCGACGGGTGGCCATTATTAAAATTGCACAGCGCATTGGTATTCCGCTCGCCAGCGTCAGTGACAGCCTTGAGAACATGCCGGCAGATAAGCGGATGTCTGCTCAGGAATGGGGCAATCTGACGCAGCACTGGCGCGACGAACTGGATAAGCGCATCGAAACGCTGACGCGCCTGCGTAACGATCTGGATGGCTGCATTGGCTGTGGGTGTTTATCAATGCGTGACTGCCCACTGCGCAACCCTGGCGACCTGCTGGGCCAGCAGGGCTCTGGCGCGGTACTGCTCGATCCTGAGCAGGATGGTTCCCTGCATAAGACAAGGTGACGTCTATACTTGCAGCATATTCACTCACAGGGAACCATGATGATCACCGTTCACCATCTTGAACAATCGCGCTCTCACCGGGTGCTGTGGATGCTGGAAGAGCTGGAAGTGCCTTACCAGGTCAAGCGCTACCAGCGCGAACCCACGATGCTGGCGCCGGACGCACTAAAAAAAGTGCATCCGTTAGGGAAGTCGCCCGTGATCACCGATGGCAATCGCGTGGTGGCCGAGTCCGGGGCCATCCTTGAGTATCTGGAAGAAAGATACGACAGCGAAAAGCGGCTGCAGCTCACCGATGAAGAGGCGCAGCTACAGGCGCGTTACTGGCTGCACTACGCAGAAGGTTCACTGATGCCGCTGCTGGTGATGAAGCTGGTTTTTGGCCGCCTTGGCAGCGCGCCGGTGCCGTGGTTGCTTCGCCCCGTGGGCGCGGCGCTGGGCAAAGGCGTTCAGAAAGCCTGGCTGGATAAACAACTCAAATTGCACAAGCAGGTCATTGAAGCTCACCTTTCAACACAGCCGTGGTTCGCGGGTCAGCGCTTCAGCATTGCGGATGTGCAGATGAGTTTCCCTATTCTGGCGCTGAGCCAGCGCGCCGGACTGAAAGATGCCCCCGCTACGCAAAAATGGTTAACGACCGTGCAACAGCGTGCGGCCTGGCAGCGCGCTATTCAACAAGGCGGTGAGATTAACCTTTCTGGCTGATGCACGTTGCCCGATGACGCCGCCCGGCGTCATTCTTGCCTGCCTTCTCGTGATTGACGCCTTATCCTGACGGACAGAATGTTAAATGATGGTATCAAGAGCATTCCTGATGTTATCAACCTGATCTTTATAGTCACCAATCCTCACTCAGCGGTTGAAAAACGGCGGTTAAACGCCGGATAATCTGCCCCCTTTAAACGGGGCAGCGTGACGTCCCGTTCTGTGCGGCGAAGTAAACGTTTGCCTTTTGCCGGCTGCCCGCTGGCGATGACAGGTTTCCAGGGACGTCAGGGCCGTTACCGCACGATCCCACTACAACAATTTTTGAGGCTCAACTATGTCAATTGAATCACGCCCGTCCGGTGGAAAGCTGGATGCCTGGTTCGCCATCTCGGCCCGTGGCAGCAGCGTGCGACAGGAAATTGTCGCCGGGCTGACTACGTTCCTCGCCATGGTTTATTCAGTGATCGTGGTGCCCGGCATGCTCAGTAAGGCGGGATTTTCACCCACGGCGGTGTTCGTTGCGACCTGTCTGGTGGCGAGCGTGGGATCGATCATCATGGGGCTGTGGGCGAATTTACCCATGGCAATTGGCTGTGCTATCTCACTGACGGCGTTTACCGCTTTCAGCCTTGTGCTGGGTCAGCACATTAGCGTACCCGTGGCGCTGGGTGCCGTGTTCCTGATGGGCCTGCTCTTTACCCTGATTTCCACCACCGGGATTCGCGCCTGGATCTTACGCAATCTGCCAATGGGGGTTGCGCACGGAACGGGCGTCGGCATTGGTCTGTTTTTGCTGCTGATTGCGGCAGACAACGTGGGACTGGTCGTCAGAAATCCAGCCTCAGGGTTACCCGTGGCCCTGGGCCAGTTTACGTCGTTCCCCGTCATGATGTCATTGCTGGGGCTGGCCGCCATTTTTGGCATGGAAAAACGCCGCGTGCCTGGCGGTATTTTACTGACCGTTATCGCGATTTCTGCTCTGGGGCTGGTGTTCGACCCGGCCGTGCGCTGGCAGGGACTGTTTGCCCTGCCCAGCCTGCGTGATGCGCAGGGTGAGTCACTGCTCTTTAGCCTGGATATCATGGGCGCCTTGCAGCCTGCGGTGCTGCCCAGCGTGCTGGCGCTAGTGATGACGGCGGTCTTTGATGCCACCGGCACGATCCGCGCGGTTGCGGGCCAGGCCAATCTGCTGGATAAAGACGGGCAGATCATCAACGGTGGTCGGGCGCTGACCACGGATTCCGTCAGTAGCCTGTTTGCTGGCCTTGTCGGTGCTTCGCCGGCGGCAGTCTACATTGAGTCTGCCGCCGGTACGGCGGCGGGCGGTAAAACCGGCCTGACGGCGATCGTTGTGGGTCTCCTGTTCCTGGTCATTCTGTTCATGTCGCCGATCGCATACCTGGTGCCGGCTTACGCCACCGCGCCAGCGTTGATGTATGTCGGCCTGTTGATGCTGAGCAACGTGGCCAAGATCGATTTCGGTGACTTCGTTGATGCCATGTCCGGCCTGCTCACGGCGGTGATTATCGTGCTGACCTGTAACATCGTTACCGGCATTATGATGGGGTTCGCCACTCTGGTGGTGGGCCGTCTGTTTGCGGGCGAGTGGCGTAAGCTCAACGTGGGCACTGTCGTGATTGCCGCCGCGTTAGTCGCCTTTTATGCCGGAGGCTGGGCGATCTGACTGTCAAACCGGACGTTCAGCGGAGCGTCCGGAATTATCCGCTTTTTGGTCTTTTAAGCACGGCTTGCTTTTCCTGCCCTGGCCAGTTTGTTTTACACTTTTAACTTATAGTTGATTCGAAGATAACAACCGCCTAAGGAAAGCATGGAAATCTTTTTTACTATTTTAATTATGACACTGGTGGTGTCGCTCTCCGGGGTCGCCGCACGTATCTTGCCTTTTCAAATCCCGCTACCGCTGGTGCAGATCGCCGTCGGTGCTCTACTGGCCTGGCCTAACTTCGGCCTGCATGTGGATTTTGATCCGGAACTGTTCCTCGTCTTATTTATTCCGCCGCTGTTATTTGCTGACGGCTGGAAAACGCCGGTTAGCGAGTTTCTGCATTACGGGCGGGAAATTCTTGGCCTGGCGCTGGTGCTGGTGCTGATTACCGTCGTCGGAATTGGCTATCTGATTTACTGGACGGTTCCCGGTATTCCTCTTATCCCTGCTTTCGCCCTGGCGGCAGTGTTATCACCTACCGATGCCGTGGCGCTGTCAGGCATTGTCGGCGAAGGCCGCATTCCTAAGAAAATTATGGGAATACTTCAGGGCGAAGCCTTGATGAACGATGCCTCTGGCCTGGTTTCACTGAAATTTGCCGTCGCGGTGGCGATGGGCACCATGGTGTTTAGTTGGGGCGGTGCCAGCGTCGAATTCCTGAAAGTGGCGGTCGGCGGCTTAATTGCCGGTGTTGCGGTCTGCTGGCTCTACGGTAAGTCACTGCGTGTCCTGAACCGCTGGAGCGGTGGGGACGATGCCGCCACACAGATCGTCCTGCTGCTGCTGCTGCCGTTTGCCTCGTATCTGATTGCAGAACACCTGGGCGTTTCCGGCATTTTAGCCGCCGTCGCGGCCGGGATGACCATCACGCGCTCCGGTATTATCCGTCAGGCCCCGCTGACCATGCGACTGCGCGCCAATAGCGTCTGGCACATGCTGGAGTTTGTGTTTAACGGCATGGTGTTCCTGATGCTGGGCCTGCAATTGCCCTCTATCCTGGAAAATTCCATTCAACAGGCGAACGCGGATCCCAACGTGGATATCTGGATGATCTTTGCAGATATCGCATTGGTCTATGCGGCGTTAATGGTGGTGCGTTTCGGCTGGCTGTGGATCATGCAGCGTTTCAGCAAGCGCCTGTTAAAAAACAAGCCGTTAGTTTTCTCTAGCTACTCTTTGCGCGAACTGCTGATTGCCTCTTTTGCGGGCGTGCGCGGGGCCATCACCCTGGCGGGTGTCCTGTCGATTCCCCTGTTCCTGAGCAACGGCAATCCTTTCCCGGCGCGCTATGAGCTGGTGTTTATCGCAACCGGCGTGATTCTGTTCTCGTTACTGGTTGGCGTCATTGTTCTGCCGGTGCTGCTGCGCGGCGTCGAGACGATGGATAAGAGTGCCCATCGGCACGAACTTCAGCATGCAAGAGCGGTGATGGCCGGTGTGGCTATCGAGAGTCTGCAAAAGATGGAGGCACGGCTCGAAAAGGAAACCGACGAAAATATCGATCCTGAGCTGCTGAAAGAGGTCAGCCTGCGTGTCATCGGCAACCTGCGTCGCCGTGCGGAGGGGAAAAACGACCTTGAGCACGCGCTGTTTGCCGAGAACCTGGAACGTCGCTTCCGTTTGAACGCACTGCGTGCCGAACGTGCCGAAGTGTATCACCTGCGTGCCACCCAGCAGATATCCAACGAAACGATGCAAAAATTGTTGCACGATCTGGACCTGCTGGAAGCGCTTCTGATCGAGAAAGAAGAGTAAACTCCCTGTTGCGCCGCGCCCGCCCGGTCACCTGCGTTCTGCGACGGCCGGGCGGGCTGCTGCACTAGACGGAGAGGCGCGGCGCCTGATCGGGCCAGTGTTCGCGGCAACACGCAATCCACGCCTGCGCGCTGCGTGACAGATAGCTGCCTTCCCGCCAGATCAGCCCCAGATGCCACTGAAGCTCGGATTCCAGCGGCAGCCACAGTAACGACTGTTTATCTAACCGCTGGCATATCGGCTCCGGCAAAATTGCCAGCCCCATCCCGGCCTGCACCATGGCGGCCAGAAAATCCCACTGCCCGCTACGCACGGCAATGGTAGGGGTTATCTCCTGACGCTGAAAAGCTTTCATTAACTGGCGGTTCAGCGAAAACTCTTCATTAAAGATCAGCAAAGGATGCGGAGCCAAATCGCGCAGGCTGAGCTGGGTGCGTTGCAGCCAGGGTTCCTGACGGGGCAGTAAGACACATAACGGATGCTGCATCAGCGATAACGTTTCCAGGGGTAATTCGGCATCGACCGGGAGCGCCGTCAGGGCAATATCCAGCGTGCCTGCCAGCACCGCCTCCTGAACCGTTAAGCCGCCAAACTCAGCAATGCTGAGTTCCACGCCCGGATACCGGCGACGAAACGCCGAAACCGATCCGGCGATCTGCATGCCGACCATTGGGGGAATACCGAGCCGCAGCTTGCCGGTTTTCAACTGATTGATATCGCCTATCTCTGCCTCAAGCTGATGGAACTCCTGCAAAATAGCCAGTCCGCGTTGATAAACGGCTTGTCCGCTGTCCGTGAGATGCAGGCGACGTCCATCGCGAAGCAGTAGCGCGCAGTCCAGCTCCTCTTCCAGCTGACGCACCATTTTGCTGATCGTCGGCTGCGTCACAAACAGCTTTTGCGCGGCCCGGGTAAAACTCTGCTGACGTACCACTTCGGTAAAGTAACGCAACGCACGAACGTCCATAACTATTCCTTTCTGGCATGATTTTAATAATTTTAATTCATTTTTTTCACAATACCTCGTGATTCTATACTGAGCGCATTAACGATATGGGAGAAAAATGATGGCCCTGGCATTGCCGCGCCTTAACCTCGACAGGCTGCAACGGCTCAGCTTACCGCTACAGCTGGCGCTGTTTATCTCGGTATTCGTCGCCAGCGAGCAGCTGGTGAACTGGCTGCATCTGCCGCTGCCGGCCAACATTGTCGGCATGCTGCTGATGTTAATGCTGATTGCGCTACGCGTTTTACCGCTGCGCTGGGTGAAAGTCGGTGCCAGCTGGCTGCTGGCAGAGATGCTGCTGTTTTTTATCCCGGCAGTGGTGGCGGTGGTGAATTACGCTGATCTGTTGCAGATTGATGGATGGCGGATTTTTGTGGTGATTGCGGTCAGTACGCTACTGGTGCTGGCAACGACCGCCCTGGTGGTGGATCGCCTGTACCGCTTCGAGGTCGCGCGGGCCGCGCGTAAGCAGGGCGGCGACGATGCGTAATCTGTTTATCAGCCTGCTGTGTGCGGCCGTCACGCTATTGATTTATTACCTGAATAAACGGCTGTATCGCCGCTGGCCAACACTGTTACTGATGCCGCTGATCATGACGCCGCTCATTCTGGTGGCGCTGCTGCTGCTGACCCATATCAGCTGGCAAAACTATATTGCGGAAAGCCACTGGCTACTGTGGCTGTTGGGCCCCGCGACGCTGGCCTTTGCGGTGCCGGTCTATGAAAATCTGGCGGTGATTAAACGCCACTGGTTATCGCTGAGTGCCGGTGTGTTAACCGCCACAACAGTCTCGGTATGCAGTTCCGTCTGGCTGGCGCGCTTACTGAATTTACCGGAAACTATTCAGCGAAGTCTGGCCGTGCGCTCCATTACTACGCCCTTTGCGCTGGCGGCGGCCAAACCCATGGGTGCGCAGCCCGATCTGGTGGCGCTGTTTGTGGTTGTGACAGGCGTATTTGGCATGGCGGTAGGGGATGTGCTGTTCCTGCGCATCGCCATCAAACAGGGCGTGGCGAAAGGGGCCGGATTCGGTGCCGCTTCGCACGGTGCCGGTACGGCACGCGCTTATCAACTGGGGCAGCAGGAAGGCGTGGTATCAAGCCTGGTGATGATGCTGTCTGGTGTAGTAACCGTCATACTGGCGCCGTTCATCGGGCACCTGATGTGGGCACACTGAGCCCGGTGATGACAGGCCTGAATGCGCCTGTCATCCGCTCTTTTCCGCTTAACTTACAGCGCGTTGTCCGTTTTGGCACAAAATGACATCTCTTTTTACGTAAAGCTTTCCAAATTTAGTTGTCACCTCGTTTCAGACTGCTACCCTTGATGCGGAATTATTTGACCCATCATGGAGAGAATCATGTTTAAGCAACTTGTTACCGGAAGCGCTCTGAGCTTCATTATGCTGAGCGGCGCCGCGCAGGCCATCGAGGGCAGCGTCGATGTTGGCGAGCACAGCACCAACCTGAATGTCGGTTTGGGCACGACCTCACCAGGCCTGTTCCTGAACGGCAACTGGTTGCGTAGCGATCATGACGGCAGCACTTACGGCGCTGGCCTGGGCTACAACGTCGATTTCGGCGATCTGCGACTGGCGCCAACCGCAAAGGCGATTTTTACCCATCCTGAAGACGGGAAAGACGGATTTGCGGTGGCGCTGGGCGGCAGCGCGCAGTACAACTTCAACAGCATGTGGGGCCTGTACGGCCAGTATTATTATGCGCCGGAAGGCCTTACCGATCATCTTGACAGCTACCAGGAAGCGAGCGGCGGTGTGAGCTTTACGCCGGTCTCTCTGCTTAACCTGCGCGTGGGTTATCAGTATATCGAGCTGAATAATAAAGGCGGTCGTAAAGACAACGTCCTGGTCGATGGTCCATACGTGGGCGCATCACTGCGCTTCTGATAGTGGCCTGAGAAAAAGGGCAGGGACCTCGCGGACCCAGCCCTTTTTTTTATGCCCGGGAAAAGGGATTAGTGCGCTTTGCCTTGCTCAATACCGGCACCGGTCTGGGAGCGAATAAACTGCGCCCGGAAGCGTGAACGCTCTTCTGCGCCCTGTTGCGAATGATCGGTAACCGAAAACAGCCAGGTGCCCACAAAGGCGATAGTAATAGAGAACAGGGCCGGATATTCATACGGATAGATCGGCGAAGCATGGCCCAACACCTGAACCCAGACGGTAGGGCCAAGAATCATCAGCACCACGGCGGTGATCAGCCCTAACCAGCCGCCGACCATCGCGCCGCGGGTGGTGAGTTTAGACCAGTACATGGAAAGCAGGATAATCGGAAAGTTACAGCTGGCCGCAATCGAGAACGCCAGGCCGACCATAAACGCGATGTTCTGTTTTTCAAACAGAATACCCAGGGCGATCGCCACGACACCGAGCACCAGCACCGTAATTTTCGATACCCGCAGCTCGTCGCGCTCGCTGGCCTGGCCCTTACGGTAAACGCTGGCATACAAATCGTGAGAGACCGCCGAAGCGCCCGCCAGCGTCAAGCCAGCCACCACGGCCAGAATCGTGGCGAATGCCACGGCTGAAATAAAGCCCAGGAAGGTGCTGCCGCCAACCGCATTCGCCAGGTGTACCGCCGCCATATTGGTGCCGCCGATTAACGCGCCGGAGGCATCTTTAAAGGCCGGGTTGGCACCGACCAGCAGTATGGCGCCGAAGCCGATAATAAAGGTCAGAAAGTAGAAGTACCCCATAAAACCGGTGGCCCAAAATACGCTTTTACGTGCCTCTTTGGCGTCGGCAACGGTAAAGAAGCGCATCAGAATATGCGGCAATCCCGCCGTACCAAACATCAGCCCCAGCCCCAGCGACAGGGCAGAAATGGGATCTTTAACCAGCCCGCCGGGCTGCATAATGGCCGCGCCTTTCGGGTGGACAGCCATCGCTTCGGTGAACAGCGTATTAAAGCTAAAACCGGTGCTTTTCATTACCATAATGGCCATGAATGAGGCACCAAACAGCAACAGAACGGCTTTGATGATCTGAACCCAGGTCGTCGCCAGCATGCCGCCGAACAGCACGTACATCACCATCAGGATCCCAACCAGGATGACGGCGATGTGATAATTGAGGCCGAACAGAAGCTGGATCAGTTTACCTGCCCCAACCATCTGAGCAATCAGATAGAGAGCAACTACCACCAGTGAACCGCAGGCTGACAGGGTGCGTATGGGTTTTTGCTTCAGGCGATACGAGGCAACATCGGCAAAGGTATAGCGCCCCAGATTACGCAGCCGTTCTGCAATCAGAAACAGAATCATCGGCCAGCCGACCAGAAAGCCCAGCGAATAGATTAAGCCGTCATAGCCCGAGGTATACACCAGCGCCGAAATACCCAGAAAAGAGGCGGCGGACATAAAGTCGCCTGCCATGGCCAGCCCATTCTGAAAGCCGGTGATATTTCCGCCTGCGGTGTAGTAATCGCTACGCGAACGCGTTCGCTTCGACGCCCAGTAAGTGATACTCAACGTGGCGCCGACGAAAATCACAAACATGACGATCGCCTGATAGTTAACAGCCTGTTTCTGTACCGCGCCCGTAATGGCATCGGCGGCCAGAGCAGAAAACGGCAGCAGCGCTGCCAGCATCCACAGCATAAGACGGATCATGGTTTTACCTCGCTGAGGATAGCCTTCGTCAGACGATCAAACTCGCCGTTTGCGCGCCAGACGTACACGCCGGTCAGGACAAAGGAGATGACGATCAGCCCTACGCCGAGCGGAATGCCGCGTGTCACATTGGTGCCGGCATGAAGAGGCGTGCCCAGCCAGCCAGGGGCAAAAGCAATAAGCAGAATAAAGCCGACATACAGCACCAGCATAATTAACGACAGCAGCAGGGCAAAGGACTGGCGCTTGTGTACCAATTCCTGAAAGCGAGGATTACGTTCAATTTGTTGGTAGATCCTTTCCTGTTCGGGCAGGGCATCATTCATCACATTATCTCCAGAAGCATGCAGGCGTGGACCTCACGCAAAAGCGTGAATGAGTTATATTTTTGTGACTACAGAAACACACTACGTAGGGAAGTGGTGGCGGAAAGCCTGATGCTTTCCGCCGGGTTGTTACGGCATGGTGATGGACTGTTTCTCTTCAAGCAGTTTCTCAACGACGCCAGGATCGGCCAGCGTTGACGTATCGCCTAAATTACTGGTATCACCCGCGGCGATTTTCCGCAGGATACGGCGCATGATTTTACCGGAGCGGGTTTTGGGCAGAGAGTCGGTCCAGTGCAGCACATCGGGCGTGGCGATCGGGCCAATTTCTTTGCGTACCCAGTTACGCACTTCGGTGTAAAGCTCTGGTGAGGGCTCCTCGCCGTGATTCAGGGTGATATAGGCGTAAATCGCCTGGCCCTTAATGCTGTGCGGGATCCCCACCACAGCGGCTTCGGCAATTTTAGGGTGGGAAACCAGGGCCGATTCGATTTCTGCCGTGCCCAGACGATGCCCTGACACATTCAGCACATCATCCACGCGGCCGGTGATCCAGTAATAACCGTCCTCATCCCGTCGCGCGCCGTCACCGCTAAAGTAGGCATTTTTGAAGGTAGAGAAATAGGTTTGTTCGAAACGGTCGTGATCGCCGAACAGCGTTCGGGCCTGGCCTGGCCAGGAGTCAGTGATAACCAGGTTACCTTCGCAGGCTCCCTCCTGAGGATGCCCCTCATTATCGACCAGCGCGGGCTGTACGCCAAAGAAAGGCGTGGTCGCAGAACCGGCCTTAAGCCGCGTTGCGCCGGGTAGCGGGGTGATCATAAACCCCCCGGTTTCGGTCTGCCACCAGGTATCCACTATTGGACACTGGCTGTTGCCGATTTTTTTGTGATACCACTCCCAGGCTTCCGGATTAATCGGCTCACCGACCGAACCCATAATACGCAGGCTGCTACGGTCGGTGCCTTCAATCGCCTTGTCCCCTTCGGCCATCAGTGCGCGGATAGCCGTGGGCGCGGTGTAGAGCAGGGTGACTTTATGCTTATCCACCACCTGCGCCATGCGGGCGGACGTCGGCCAGTTGGGCACGCCTTCAAACATCAGCGTCGTGGCACCGCAGGCCAGCGGGCCATACAGCAGATAGCTGTGGCCGGTAACCCAGCCTACGTCAGCCGTACACCAGTAGATATCGTCCTGATGGTAGTCAAAAACAAACTTAAAGGTGGTCGCGGCGTAAACCAGATAGCCGCCGGTCGTATGCAGCACGCCTTTCGGCTTGCCGGTTGAACCTGAGGTATACAGGATAAACAGCGGATCTTCTGCCTGCATTTCTGCCGCAGAGTGGTTGGTACTGGCGTTCTGCATCAGCTCGTGCCAGTGCCTGTCACGTCCTTCAACCCAACCGACGTCTTTGCCGGTACGTTGAAAGACCACGACGTTTTTCACGCTGTTTACGTTGGGATTTTTTAACGCATCATCCACATTTTTTTTCAGTGGGATCGTACGCCCCGCGCGCACGCCTTCATCGGCTGTCACAATTAAGGCTGCACTGGAGTCGATCACGCGACCTGCCACCGCTTCCGGTGAAAAGCCGCCAAAAATAACCGAATGCACGGCGCCAATGCGCGCGCAGGCCAGCATGGCGACCGCGGCTTCCGGCACCATTGGCATATAAATCGCGACGACATCGCCTTTTTTAACCCCGAGCAGCTCCAGCACGTTGGCAAAGCGACAGACATCGGCGTGAAGCTGACGAAAGGTTATTGTTTTGCTTTCGTTGGCATCATCACCTTCCCAGATGATGGCAGGATGATCGCCCCGGGTTGCCAGGTGACGATCCAGGCAGTTCGCCGCCAGATTGAGCGTGCCGTCCTCATACCAACGAATGGAAATATTGCCAGGCGCAAAAGACGTGTTTTTAACTTTGCTGTAAGGCTTTATCCAGTCAAGGATTTTACCTTGCTCCCCCCAGAATGTTTCTGGATCGGTAACCGATTGCTGGTACATCGCCTGATACTGTTCGGCAGTAATCAGCGCGTTTGCTGCAATATTTTCTGGAACAGGATAGATATGATGTTGGCTCATGGCGAATCTCCTTGAAGATGTTAATCATATGTCAATCAATGGTTAAGTGAAGCCCGACAACGGGTTTTGTTTCTTTTTTGCGCCATAGATCACGCGTTAACCTTGCTGACATAAAAACGTCGTGAATTGGATAAAATCACCCTAACTCCCTGCAAAAAATGGGGATTTAAGTTGCAACATTTTGTGAAGGGCTCTGGTTAAAAAAACAGCGAACGAACCGCGCAGACATTGAGCATTGCCTGAATAGCTATGCGAAAACTTATCGAAGGTTTACTTTTCATAACAGCAGGTTAGGGATTTGCGCCTGTGCCAGCATTTTATGCTTAAGAGATGGTGAAGTTTTAATCGAAGCCTCCAAGGGTTGCATTTACCACAGTGAAAATGGTACTTATCTCGCCCCTGATCATCAGGTATCAACTCAGACCGCGTCTGAAAATGGGTATGGAAATCATCGCATTTCAATGCGGGACGCCGTCTATAAACACCCTCTAATTTACCGGGCTTTTTGCTCACTTCCCTGTGTGTATTGTCTTCTGCACCTTCGCAGTAGAGAGAAACGGGTTTTGACTGAGGAAATTACGCGTTATGAAAGGTTTTAAAATCAGCCTTGCCTGGCAGATTCTGATCGCACTTGTGCTTGGCATCATCGTGGGTGCCGTGTTGCATAATCAGCCAGAAGATCGTGAATGGTTAGTCAATAATATTCTCAGCCCGGCGGGCGATATCTTTATTCATCTGATTAAGATGATTGTCGTGCCCATCGTGATTTCATCCTTGATTGTCGGCATTGCGGGTGTCGGGGATGCGAAAAAGCTGGGACGCATTGGTCTCAAAACCATTTTGTACTTTGAAGTGATTACCACCGTTGCCATTGTTGTTGGTATTACCCTGGCCAACGTGTTTAAGCCCGGCACTGGCATTGATATGTCTACGCTGGCAACGGTGGACATCTCTAAATATGAAGCCACAACCGCTCAGGTGCAGGAAGGCACCCACAGTCTGGTGGCGACCATCCTGTCGCTGATCCCGCAGAACATCTTTGCCTCCATGGCGAAGGGTGAAATGCTGCCGATTATCTTTTTCTCGGTACTTTTTGGGCTGGGACTGTCCGCTCTACCGTCAGAACAGCGCGATCCGCTGGTCAATCTGTTCCGTGGCGTATCAGAAACCATGTTTAAAGTGACGCATATGATTATGCGTTACGCGCCCGTGGGCGTGTTTGCGTTGATCGCCGTGACGATTGCTAACTTTGGCTTCGCGTCGCTGTGGCCGCTCGCGAAGTTGGTGCTGCTGGTATATGTGGCGATCCTCTTCTTTGCCTTTGTGGTGCTGGGAGCGGTCGCGCGTTTCTGCAAGCTACGCATTACGACGCTGATGCGCATTTTAAAAGATGAGCTGATCCTGTCTTACTCAACGTCCAGTTCAGAAACCGTGCTGCCGCGCATCATGGAGAAAATGGAAGCCTATGGCGCGCCCAAAGCGATTACCAGCTTTGTCGTTCCGACCGGCTATTCGTTTAACCTGGATGGATCAACGCTGTATCAGAGCATCGCCGCCATCTTTATTGCTCAGCTGTATGGCATTGATCTGTCGCTGACGGACGAAATTATTCTGGTGCTGACGCTGATGGTCACCTCCAAAGGCATTGCGGGCGTGCCCGGCGTATCCTTTGTTGTGCTGTTGGCAACGCTCGGCAGCGTGGGTATTCCGCTGGAAGGGCTGGCGTTTATTGCGGGCGTGGACCGCATTATGGATATGGCCCGCACCGCGCTCAACGTGGTGGGTAATGCTCTGGCAGTGCTGGTCATTGCGCGCTGGGAAAACCAGTTCGATACAGAACAGGCTAAAGCGTACGAATTACAGTTACGGACGCAAACCGCCAGTTAACAGCGGGTTAGCAAGACAAAGGCTCAACGGTGGTTGGGCCTTTTTTTTACCCCGTTTTTATCACCGCAGAAAAAAACGTGGGCAGAGGATGAATTATTCATTCGTTGTGTTAAAAATATCCAGAATAAATTATTCCTGTGGAGGACGAGTGTGAAAATCGATCTCAGTCAGATGATCACGGAAGGGCGCAATCCGGCCAGCCAGCATATTGATGAAATGAGCACAGAGGCGATGCTGCGGGTCATCAACGAGGAAGACAAAAAAGTCGCTCTGGCCGTGGAGGCGATCGTGCCGGAGATTGCGCGCGCGGTGGAGGCGATCTGCGCGGCGTTCAGCGCAGGGGGACGTCTGGTTTACTGCGGTGCCGGGACATCCGGCCGTTTAGGTATTCTTGATGCAAGTGAATGCCCACCAACTTTCGGAACACCACGCGACCAGGTTATTGGCCTGATTGCCGGGGGCCATCAGGCCATCTTACAGGCGGTAGAAAACGCAGAAGACAATGTGGAACAGGGCGCTCAGGATCTGAAGGCTATTCACTTTAGCCGCCACGACGTGCTGGTCGGCATCGCTGCCAGCGGACGGACGCCCTACGTATTGGGCGCGCTGGATTATGCCCGGCAGTGCGGTGCCTCCACGATAGCGCTGACCTGTAATCCACACAGCAAAATGTCTCAGGTCGCCGATATCGCCCTGACGCCAGTAGTGGGGCCTGAAGTGGTGACGGGATCATCACGCATGAAAGCCGGAACCGCACAGAAGCTGGTGCTGAATATGCTCACCACCGGAGCGATGATTCGTAGCGGTAAGGTTTACGGCAACCTGATGGTGGATGTTGAAGCCACTAACCAAAAGCTGGTGCAGCGGCAGGTTAACATTGTTATGCAGGCCACTGACTGTGATGAAGCCAGCGCCCGCTCGGCGCTGTCAGCCTGTGGCGGACACTGTAAAACCGCCATCCTCATGGTGTTGGCAGGATTAAATGCCGATGAGGCGATCGCGCTGCTCGCTAAGCACCAGGGCTTTATCCGCAAAGCATTACAGGATTCGGGAGCGCGCTAATGGCAAAAATGACCGATGCACTTCTGCACGATATCGTGCAGGCGGCGGGCGGCGCGGCGAATATCGTCGTATGCGGCAACTGTATGACGCGTTTACGACTGACGCTGAGACACAATCAGGCCGATATTGCCCGGCTGAAACGCCTGCCTGGCGTGCTGGGCGTCATCGACAGCGATGATCAGTTGCAGATAGTGCTCGGTCCTGGTAAGGCACAGACGGCGGCAGAACGGATGCAGGCCATCTTGGCGCAGGCGCAGGGCGATGCCGCGGTATTGCACCAGGTAGCGGCAGAACAGAAACAGCAGATAAAAGCCAGGCAGACTGGCGCGCTGCAGCAGTTCCTGGCACGCTTCGCCACCATTTTTACGCCGCTCATTCCGGGTTTTATTGCCGCAGGTTTACTGCTGGGGTTTGCCACCCTGATTGAGCAAAGCCTGCACCTGAGCACGCCTGGCGGTCATCCGGGCTGGCTGATTCAGGGCGTGGCCTATATGAAAGTGTTCGGCAAAGGGCTGTTTACCTTCCTCAGCATTCTGATTGGCTACAACGCGCAAAAAGCCTTCGGCGGCACGGGCGTAAACGGGGCCATCATCGCCTCGCTGTTTATTCTGGGCTACGTGCCGGATGCCAAAGTCGGCTATTACAGCGGTATGGACAGCTTTTTTGGTCTGGCTATCGATCCGCGCGGTAATATCATCGGGGTGCTGCTGGCGGCCATGTTTGGTGGCTGGCTGGAAAGGCAGCTGCGCACGATCATTCCAGACAATCTGGATATGATTCTCACCTCGCTGCTGACCTTATTGATCACGGGCGCGCTGACATACCTGCTGATTATGCCGGTCGGCGGCGAGCTGTTTAAGGGCATGTCATGGCTCTTTATCCACCTTAATAACAACCCGTTTGGCTGTGCGCTACTGGCCGGACTGTTCCTGATCGCCGTCATGTTTGGCATTCATCAGGGATTTATCCCGGTCTATTTTGCCCTGATGGAAACCCAGGGATTTAACTCACTGTTTCCGATTCTCGCCATGGCGGGTGCCGGTCAGGTCGGTGCCTCGCTGGCGCTCTGGTGCAAAGCGGAAAAGGGCGCGCTGCTGCGTGCCCAGATAAAAGGCGCTATCGTGCCAGGGTTACTGGGCGTGGGGGAACCGCTTATCTACGGAGTAACGCTGCCGCGCCTCAAACCTTTTATTACCGCCTGCTGTGGCGGTGCGGTCGGCGGGTTCTTTATTGGCTTAGTGGCATGGCTGGGGCTGCCGGTAGGCATGAATACCGTATTTGGTCCGTCTGGACTGGTCACGCTGCCGCTGATGACGTCGCATCAGGGGATTTTTGCCGGCATGGCTGTCTATCTGGGGGGATTGATCGTCGCCTGGGTTAGCGGCTTTTTACTGACGTGGTGGTTCGGCACCCGCAATGTCGACCTGCGCTGAATTGATAAATAAAACACGAAGAAAGCCTGTTAAGCAGGTCTGTAAAAAAATAAGGATGGGGAATCTGTTGCATCAAAACGTCCCTAACACTGTCTCGGGCTTACCAGTCTGCGTACTCAACCCGCTACGTTCGCAATGAATGATCGCGGTATAAATACCAAAAGCCGCCCTAAAGCGGCTTTTTAAATGCAACAAATTTGCGCGTAGCACTAAAGAGTCATTACGCAAGTGCCGAAAACATAAAAAAAGGTAATCTTTACCTTTTAACACTCACTCATTAACACTTCTGGTGTAAGTCTGACTGGTACGAGCAAGGACTCCTATGCGCAATAACCAACCTGTTTCCCAGCGTGAATATGTCTATGACGATCATGCCACACTGATGTCAACGACCGACCTGAATAGCTATATCACCTATGCCAACGACGCCTTTATTGAGGCCAGTGGTTTTACCTCTGATGAGGTAAAAGGGCAGCCGCACAATATGGTGCGCCATCCGGATATGCCACCAGAAGCCTTTGCAGATATGTGGGCCACCTTAAAACAGGGTGAACCCTGGACCGCGCTGGTTAAAAACCGGCGTAAAAACGGAGACCATTACTGGGTGCGGGCGAATGCCATTCCGGTGGTGCGTGACGGCAAGGTCCAGGGCTATATGTCCGTACGCACTAAGCCCTCAGCGCAGGAGGTTAAACAGTGTGAAGCGCTGTATCGCGATTTCCGCGAAGGACGCGCAAGGGGCCGCCAGTTTCACAAAGGGCTGATTATACGCAGCGGCTGGCGTCGTCTTGGATCGATATTAAAAACGTTGCCGCTCCGCTGGCGCATTCGCACTGCGTTACTGGCTGTCTTGCCGCTGTCGGTTGCGGGCGTCTGGGCATTGGGCATTGCGCCACTGGCGCTGGCGGGCTTTACGGCCGGTATGGCCTGCCTGCTGTTGCTGGCCAGCCTGTGGCTCGAACAGCAGATCTCGCGTCCCATCGAGCGCATGTGCAGACAGGCGCTGCGTGTGGCAACCGGTGCCAGCCATCAGGTTGAGCAGATGGATCGCATCGACGAGGTAGGACTGACGCTACGCGCCATTGGACAGCTGGGGCTGATGTTCCGCTGGTTAGTCGATGATGTCAGTGGCCAGGCCATTAATGTGCTGAGTGCCAGTGATGCGATTGCCCGTAGCAATAATGAACTGAGTCGTCGCACCGAGCAGGCGGCGGCCAACGTACAGCAAACGGCCGCGACCATGAACGAAATGACTGCAACGGTAAAAAGTAATACGCAGACCGCACAGGAAGTGAGTTCGCTCTCTGTTAACACCAGTGAAGCGGCAAGCAAGGGCGGCGAGGTCATGAAGGAGATGATGGGAATGATGGCAGAAATCGCTGACAGCTCACAGCGCATTGCCAGTATCACCAGCGTTATCGACAGCATTGCCTTCCAGACCAACATCCTGGCGCTGAACGCGGCGGTAGAGGCGGCCAGAGCGGGTGAACAGGGGAAAGGGTTCGCTGTGGTGGCCGGTGAGGTGCGGAGCCTGGCACAGCGCAGCGCAAAAGCCGCCAGCGAGATTAAAGCGCTGGTTGAAACCAGCGCCAGCCGGGTCAATTCGGGTAACGAGCATGCGGGTGCCGCAGGCCATACCATGCAGGACATTGTGCAGCAGGTCCAGAACGTGACGTCACTGATCGGCCAAATCAGCGCCGCGACAGCAGAACAGTCCACCGCGTTGAGTGAAGTGAGCACGGCGGTGGAAGATCTGGACGATATTACCCATCAAAACGCCGCCCGCGTTCAGGAAAGCGCAGAAGCCTCAGGGCGCATGACGCATCAGGCTAACCGGCTGGTTGAAGCGATCAGCGTGTTTCGCTAAGACGCGACCGCCTGCGTGCCTGTATAGCCGGCACGCAGTGCACCGGGTGACTGGCCGATTATTCTTTTAAAGGCCCGGCTAAAAGCGGCCAGTGAACCATAGCCCAAATCGAAAGCGACCGTTTCCAGCGCCTCACCATGGTCGGCGATGCGTTTAACCGCCAGTCGCATGCGCAATTCGGTCAGGTAGCGCAGCGGCGTCATACCGGTGGCATGAAGAAAGCGTTCGGCAAATACCGAGCGTGAGCTACCGGCTTCGCGCGCTAAACGTTCTACCGTCCAGTTCTCGCCCGGAGAACGGTGCATGGCGGCAATGGCCTCACTCAGGCGCGGATCGCGCATCGCTTGCACCAGCCCGCTACTTTGCCCACAGCCATTTTCTACCCAGCCACGCACCACCAGGGCCGCAACCACATCCGCCAGACGCGAAAGAATCCCGGCGTGACCCGCGTGTCGGGTACGTGATTCACGCTCCATCGCCTCCAGCATTGGGCGAATCTCCGGGTAGTGTGACAGCAGCGTACTGACCAGCATGACGTCCGGCATCGTGTTGATCAGCGGCTGCATGCCGCCCAGTTCAAATGCCATGCTGGCGCTGAATAACAGGACGCTGTGGTCATCTTCACAGGCATCAGCCGGTGCCGTAATGGCACAGATACTGTCACAGATCGGTTTGCTCGCCATCGCGTCAATGCACTGACAGTCGGCATCCTCACTGGAGAGCAGGCTGTGCGGCTTACCGTGAGGGATCAGCAGGGCATCGCCACTGTTCAGCGTGAAAAGCGCGCCGGATGCGCCACGCACCAGCAGCGTACCGCGCCCGACAAAATGAAACTGGGCCCGTCCCGGAGAATCATTAAAGCGCAGGCCAAAAGGGGCGCTGACGGCAATGCGCTGGTAGTTAACGCCATACAGGCGCATGCCCATTAGCAACTCACTGGTCAACTCATCGTAACGGCTCATCACAGAAATCCAGACGAATTATCAAAAATGACGGTGTAACCATCATAGATCGTCTTGCTCATCCCCTCTATGCTCAGCACTACTTTTTTTTCCGGAGAAGCAACATGAGTCTCAACACTGAAGTGGCTGATGAGGTTTCCATACCCACTCAGCCAGCGTGGGGCGCCGTCTTTGCGATGTCGTTTGGCGTATTTAGCCTGATTACCGCCGAGTTTTTACCTATTAGTTTGCTGACGCCGATAGCGCGCAGCCTGAACGTTTCGGAAGGTCTGGCGGGACAGACAGTGACCGTCACGGCCCTGATTGCGCTTCTCACCAGTCTGACGGTAGGCAGCCTGGTCCGACGCATCGATCGCCGGGTGGTGATGCTGGCCTTCTCATTACTGCTCATCGTTTCCGCATTGATGGTGGCACTGGCCGCCAATCTGACCGTCATTTTGCTGGCGCGCGTCCTGCTGGGGGTGGCCATTGGTGGCTTCTGGACGTTGTCTACCGCTATTACCATGCGGCTGGTGCCCGCCGATCAGGTCCCTCGCGCACTCTCCATCGTGTTTAGTGGTATCTCACTGGCGACCATTATTGCGACCCCGCTGGGCAGTTATCTGGGCGGGCTGGTAGGCTGGCGAGCGATCTTCCTGTTTACGGCGGGCCTGGGCGCGACTTCCCTGCTCTGGCAGTTTTTCACCCTTCCCGCCATGCCTGCCGAAGGCAACGCGCGCAGCGGCGGTGTGCTGGCGTTGTTACGGATAAATGTCATGCGCTGGGGAATGCTGGCGGTGATCATGATGTTTACTGCCCACTTTGCTTTTTTCACCTATCTGCGACCGTTTCTGGAAAGCGTGGCGCGGCTTGACCTCAGCCAGCTGTCTCTGGTGCTGCTGGCATTTGGCATCGCTAACTTTGTGGGTACGTATCTGGCCGGTTATCTGGTGACACGTAGCGTATCACTGACGCTGAGCGGAATGGCCCTGCTGATGGGCGCGACGGCCCTGATGCTGGTGAGTTTTGGCCATACTGGCTGGCTGGTTGCAGGCGGTGTCGCGATCTGGGGCCTGGCGTTTGGTTCGATGCCGACGGGCTGGTCTACGTGGATTTCACGTGCGGTGCCAGACGATGCTGAATCGGGCGGTGGGTTACTGGTGGCAACCATTCAGTTGGCGATTACGGTGGGCGCGGCGGCGGGAGGCTGGATGTTTGACTTACGCGGTGCAGGCGGCGTTTTCCTTGCCAGTAGCGCGCTGATGCTGGTGGCGGCAGTAACGATCTTTTCCCGCGTCAGGCATCACGGTTAATGAGACTCATGGCAGCGATATATGCTGCCTTTTTATTGCGGTCTGGTTTTTTAACCTTTTGTGTTTTAACAGGGCTAAACGTGCTTTTCAATTTCAGTTTTATTGAACAACTTAAGCAAAACCCTCTGCTTTTTTCTGATCAATATTCGGCCTATTATGTTTTCACACAAGGCAAAACGCCTTAAATAAACTGAAAATGACCGAGGAAATTATCATGAAAACTATCAAAACTTTTGCTGCTGTTATCGCCCTTGCCGTTCTTCCTGTTGCAGGCTTCGCGCAAACTGTGACAGCGACCGGTTCTACTCTGGACAGCACCGAAGCGAAAATTGCTGCGCAGGCGCAAGAAGCTGGTGCTTCCTATAAAATCACCGAAGCTAACACCAATAACGGCGTGCACATGACCGCTGAACTGCTGAAATAATGCTTGAAGTTGTGTGCTGACAGGACGCCTAAGGGCGTCCTGGCGGCGTTTGTGGATGCCCGCCGTTTCATCTTTTCCCTTCCAGGTTCCCCATCAGACTCCTTTGTTATTCGCCACTAAGCCTGTCAGCTGTGCAGACGCTTGCCTGATTTTTGGGCGCGATAACGTGCAGGCTTCTCCGCTGCGGCCGCGATTTCACGCGAAAGACGATTTGCTGCCATTAATAGCCAGGTGCAAGACAGGCTGGCCTCGGACGATCCCTGATGCAGCAAGACGGTAAGACCACGTAAGCCTGGTCGGACGACAGCCGATGGCAAAGTCCATCACGGGCTAAGGGAAGCAGAGCCTGGGCAGAAGGGGAAGACGTAAACCGCATCAGTAACCGGTTTACCGGTCTGCTGCGCTCAGCAAGTCGCCAGGTTCTGCTTGTCAGTCTGGATTGCGTGAAGCGCGGCCAACAATCCTGGCAGGCACCGACTCATGACTCTGGATTCGCGATAATTTGCCTGCGGCATGAGGCTGCCGCAGGCGAAGAGCCTGGTTATGACACGTCTTCAGAGGCGTCACGCATCATCTCACCGTGCGGCACGTCATCCAGAATCTGCTCAAAGCTGCGCAGACGTTTATAGATAGACATCAGCTCAACCAGCGTCGACCATGAGGTGATCAGGTACTGGAACGAGCTGCGGACCTGATCGAAAACGTTGGTTATCTGGTTAAGCAAACCCAGCGTTATCGTTCCGGCGACAATGGACGGGAACAACAGAAACAGTCCAAAGACGTTATCGACCTGAAGATAAAGAATGCGGCTGATGTTGAAGTAGAGATAGTGAAAATACAGACGGAAATAGTTAACCCGCACGTTGTTGAACAGCACTTTTACCGTGGGTGGTGTGGCACGGTCGGCGTTGTCTTCGCCGTAAACCAGCTCTTTACGATAAGCAGCTTCAACCCGTTGATTACGAAATTCGAGACCGGGGAGCTTAATCCCGACCAGCGCCAGCAGACCGGTACCGAACAGCGACCAGAGAACCGCAGCAATCACCAGCGCGTAAGGGAGATTCCCCAGAATCGGAATGTTTTCGACATGATGTGACAGGGCGATCAACACCGGCAGAAACGCCACCAGGGTCATAATGGCCTGGATAAAGTTCACGCCCCAGCTTTCCAGCGTTGTGGCAAAACGCATGGTATCTTCCTGCACACGCTGAGCCGCGCCTTCAACGTGGCGTAAGCGCTGCCAGTGGTGCATATAATAATTGTTCATTGCGGTACGCCAGCGGAATACCCAATGGCTGATGAAAAAAGCATTCATCACGCCAATAACGACCGCAATTAAGGCAATGCCCAAAAAGGCCATCACCTGAGCATAAAATTCGTTGATTTGAACCGAGCCGGCTTTCGTCAGCGCTTTTTGGATCAAATCATAAAAAGGGCCATACCAGGCGTTTACGGCAACGCCAACCTGCACACCAAACCAGGTGACAAAAATAATCAGTGCCGAACCCCATACCGACCAGCGTTGCCACGGATGGTTGTCAGTTAGTCGCCAGGCTATCGCGAAAATTGCCACCATCAGCCAGTAATAGGCATAAAACCACAACTCACCCGGCGCAATAAACCGCATTACCGTCGTGGGCAAGGGCTGCTTGATGGCGGCCTGAAAAGCAGGCCAAAAATGGGCCGGTAAATCGCTGGCAAAGCCAAACCAGCCAAAAATCGCCAGTAAACTCCAAAGGGCGGCCGAGCTGAAAAACAGTCCCGGTCGCGGGAAGAAAGACTTAAACATAGGTACTCCGCTGTTGTGTAATCGCTTTTATAACGTTTAAACGGCTATCTGTCTGTAGCCTGTTGTTTCTGAACATGACATCGACAAAATATATGTTAATGAAATTGTGCTTTTTTGTTTCCTTAAACTAAATGTTTATTGGCAATGGTGTTACACTTATATTCACTGTTACCGGTAACAGTTCGTTGTACCCGAAATCCGCAGATAAAAACCACTACAACGCACTCACTTCTCTTTTTCGTACCGCAGTTGATGCGGTGATGAGGCAATGTCATGTCAGACCAGAAAAAGGGTCATTCACGCAGGGATTTTTTGCTGAAGACCATCACCCTGGCGCCCGCAGTGGCGGTAGGCAGTAGCGCACTTGGTGCATTTTCTGCGCCCGTTCAGGCGGCAGCGCCCGCCGCACCCCAGTCTGCCCGAGATTATCAGCCTACCTGGTTTACCGCCGAGGAATTTGCCTTTATCAAGGCGGCCGTTGCGCGCCTGATTCCTGCTGATGAACGCGGCCCCGGCGCGCTGGAAGCAGGCGTGCCTGAGTTTATCGATCGTCAGATGAATACGCCTTACGCCACCGGAGCGAACTGGTATATGCAGGGGCCTTTCAATCCCGACGTCCCTAAAGAAATGGGCTATCAGCTGCCGCTGGTGCCGCAACAGATCTACCGTCTCGGTCTGGCTGATGCCGATCATTACAGTCAGCAGCAGCACGGTAAGGTGTTTGCCCAACTCGACGCCGGGCAGCAGGACGCATTATTACAGGACATGGAGAGCGGCAAAGCCGGTTTCCGTCAGCTGCCCGCCAACGTGTTTTTCTCATACTTACTGCAGAACACCCGCGAAGGCTTCTTTAGCGATCCCATCCACGGCGGCAATCAGGGCATGGTGGGCTGGAAGCTCATCAACTTCCCTGGCGCACGCGCCGACTTTATGGACTGGGTAGAGCGCGGTGAACGCTATCCGTTCCCGTCAGTGTCGATTCGTGGAGAGAGAAGCTGAGCATGGCAAATGAATTAAAGAAAGTGGATGCCGTGATTGTCGGCTTTGGCTGGGCGGGCGCCATTATGGCCAAAGAGCTGACCGAAGCAGGTCTGAACGTGCTGGCGCTGGAGCGCGGTCCACATCGTGATACCTATCCGGATGGTTCTTACCCGCAGTCGATTGATGAGCTGACCTACAACGTTCGCAAAAAGCTGTTTCAGGACCTGTCTAAGAGCACCGTCACCATTCGGCACGACGCCTCACAAACGGCCGTGCCTTACCGCCAACTGGCGGCCTTCCTGCCCGGTACCGGTACCGGCGGCGCCGGGCTGCACTGGTCGGGTGTCCATTTCCGGGTTGATCCCGTAGAGCTGAAGCTGCGTAGCCACTATGAGGCGCGCTACGGCAAAAACTTTATTCCTGAAGGCATGACCATTCAGGACTTTGGCGTGGACTACCAGGAGCTGGAGCCGTTTTTTGATAAAGCTGAAAAGGTGTTTGGCACCTCCGGTAGTGCCTGGAGTATTCAGGGCAAGGTCGTCGGCAAAGACAAAGGCGGTAACCCCTTTGCGCCCGATCGCTCTGACAACTTTCCACTGCCCGCGCAAAAGCGTACCTGGTCGGCTCAGCTGTTTGCCCAGGCCGCCGAGTCCGTAGGTTATCACCCTTACGATCTGCCGTCGGCGAACACCTCTGGTCCCTATACCAATACTTACGGCGCCCAGATGGGGCCGTGCAACTTCTGCGGCTACTGCAGCGGCTACGCCTGTTATATGTATTCCAAGGCATCGCCGAATGTGAATATTTTGCCTGCGCTGCGTCAGGAGCCAAAGTTTGAGCTGCGTAACAATTCTTACGTGCTGCGCGTCAACCTCACGGGTGATAAGCAGCGTGCGACCGGTGTCACCTATGTCGATGCGCAGGGCCGTGAGCAGGTGCAACCGGCGGATCTGGTCATTCTGTCTGCCTTTCAGTTCCATAACGTCCATTTGATGCTGTTGTCCGGCATTGGTAAACCTTACAACCCGATCACCAACGAAGGTACGGTAGGGCGCAACTTCGCCTATCAAAACCTGTCGACGTTGAAAGCGCTGTTCGATAAAAACACCACCACCAATCCCTTCATCGGTGCTGGCGGTGAAGGCGTCGCCGTGGATGATTTCAATGCCGACAATTTCGATCATGGTCCGCACGGCTTTGTTGGCGGGTCGCCGTTCTGGGTGAACCAGGCGGGCACCAAACCGATCTCGGGGCTCCCCACGCCGACCGGCACGCCAAACTGGGGCAGTCAGTGGAAAGCCGCCGTGGCGGACACCTACACGCACCACCTTTCCATGGATGCTCACGGTGCGCACCAGTCTTACCGCGCTAACTATCTGGACCTGGACCCGAACTACAAAGATGCCTACGGCCAGCCGTTGCTGCGCATGACGTTCGACTGGCAGGACAACGACATCAAAATGGCGCAGTTCATGGTGGGGAAAATGCATAAAATCGCCGAAGCCATGAATCCTAAAATGATCATTGGCGGGGCGAAGAAGCCTGGTACGCATTTTGACACGACCGTGTATCAGACAACCCACATCAGCGGCGGCGCGATTATGGGTGAAGATCCCAATACCAGTGCGGTGAACCGTTATCTGCAAAGCTGGGATGTGCCGAATGTCTTCGTTCCCGGCGCTTCAGCGTTTCCGCAGGGGCTGGGATATAACCCCACCGGCATGGTCGCCGCACTGACCTACTGGTCGGCGAAAGCGATTCGGGAACAGTACCTGAAGAACCCGGGTCCCCTGGTGCAGGCATAAGGAAGATGGTGATGAAAAACGGTATTTTAGCCCTGGTGTTGGGCAGCCTCGCCTTCGGCGCCCTGGCGGATGACAGCACGGCGGATCGGGTCAAACGCGGTGAATATCTGGCGCGCGCGGGCGACTGTGTAGCCTGCCACAGTAGTGAAGGCGGCAAGCCCTTTGCAGGGGGATTGCCGATGGCCACGCCGATTGGCACGATCTACTCCACCAATATCACGCCGGATAAATCGACCGGTATTGGTGACTACAGCTACGACGACTTTCAGAAAGCCGTGCGGCACGGTATCGCGAAAAACGGCGATACGCTCTATCCCGCTATGCCTTATCCGTCTTATGCCGTGGTCAGCGATGAAGACATGCAGGCGCTGTATGCCTACTTCATGCACGGAGTTGCCCCGGTCAGTCAGGCCAACAAAGAGAGTGATATTCCCTGGCCCCTGTCAATGCGCTGGCCGCTGGCGATCTGGCGCAACCTGTTTGCACCGGATGTAAAGGCGTTCCAGCCTGCAGAGCAGGAGGATGCGACGCTGGCGCGCGGCCGTTACCTGGTAGAAGGTCTGGGCCACTGCGGTGCCTGCCATACGCCGCGTAGTTTTACCCTGCAGGAAAAGGCGTTAACCAATGCCGGGGGAACGGATTATCTGGCGGGCAGCAGTGCGCCGGTTGACGGCTGGACCGCAAGCAATCTGCGCGGAGATAACCGCGATGGCCTGGGCCGCTGGAGTGAAGATGACCTGCGCCAGTTCCTGCGCTATGGGCGTAACGACCACACGGCGGCATTTGGCGGCATGGTGGACGTTGTCGACCACAGCCTGCAGCACCTGACGGATGAAGACATCACGGCCATCGCCCGCTATCTGAAGTCGCTGGGTGCCAAAGATCCGCATCAGGTGGCGTTTAGCGTGGATGACGCGACGGCCAAAGCCTTATGGAAGGGCGACGACAGTCAGACGGGCGCCGCGACCTATGTGGACAGCTGCGCAGCCTGCCATAAAACCGATGGCAGCGGCTA
This sequence comes from Pantoea ananatis LMG 2665, assembly GCF_000710035.2. Classification (GTDB taxonomy): domain Bacteria; phylum Pseudomonadota; class Gammaproteobacteria; order Enterobacterales; family Enterobacteriaceae; genus Pantoea; species Pantoea ananatis. Next base: position 127,424 of record NZ_JMJJ01000010.1, read on the forward strand.
TAAACGCTTCTATCCTGCGCTGCGGGGCAATCCTGTGGTGATGGCAGACGATCCGACCTCGCTGATTCACATCGTGCTGGTTGGTGGCGAACTGCGTGGAGTAAAAGGCGCGCCTTCAACCATCACTATGCCGGCATTTGGCTGGCGTCTGAACGATCAGCAGGTCGCGGACGTGGTGAACTTTATTCGTCGCAGCTGGGGCAACAATGCGGCGGATAACGTGACGGCGAAGCAGGTGGCTGCCCTGCGTGAAGAGTTCAAAGATCGTCAGGGCAATGCAGATATTAAGGTGTTAGAAGGGAAGTAAACCTCAGTGTTTCAGCCTTCCCCGCAGGGGGAAGGCTAAATGTTCAGATGTGTTCCAGCCTGATACCGCGCGTCTTAGGCCCGAAAACGCCCACCGACAGCATCACCATCAGCATACTCAGCACGATAAACGCGATAACGCCATGCGTGCCGGCGTACTGTAAAATCACACCGATCAAAAGACTGCTGAATGCGGTTGATAACCGGCTGAACGAGTAGCAGAAACCCACTGCCCGTGCGCGGATGTGCGTGGGGAAAATCTCGGTCTGATAGGCATGATAGCTGCAGGTCAGCCAGGCATTCGAGAAGGTGATCAGGAAACCGCAAATAATCAGCAGTACCGGGTTGGTTTGCAGGGCAAACAGCGTACCGAATACCACCGTCATGAGCGAAGAGAGAACGATTTGCCATTTGTTTTCGAGCTGGCTGGTAAAACTGCCACAAATCAGCGATCCAATCGGGTAGGCAAGCGTGATAAAAAACGCATACAGCAGGCTGTGGGTGATCGACGTTCCCTGACCGGACAGCAATGCCGGCAGCCAGTTACCAAAACCATAAAAACCAATCGCCTGAAAGAAGTTCATGACCACCAACATAAGCGTGCGCTTGCGATAGCGGGCTGACCAGATCTCCCGAAAGCGGCTCTTCTCCGGTTTCTTGTCTGAGACGGACGGCTTCGTCAACGGCAGGCCCGGGGCGATGCCGCACCGTTTTTCCATTTTCGCCATCACCTGATGGGCCTCATCGACGCGCCCCTGCTGCACCAGCCAGCGAGCGGACTCTGGCAGGTTTTTGCGCACAAACCAGATCACCAGTGAACAGACCGCACCGGCAATCACCACCCAGCGCCAGCCTTCCAGCCCAAGGATATTTTGCGGCATCAGCCACCACGACATGAGCGCGACGGCAGGCACCGACAGGAACTGGATAAAAAATGAAAAGGCAAAAGCCCGGTTACGCAGGTGAGTGGGCACCCATTCACTCAAATAAGTATCAATGGTGACCAATTCTACGCCCAGCCCAATCCCCACCAGAAAGCGGCACAGGATCACCATCTCCGCGCTGTGCTGAAAAGCCATGAGCAGTGAAAATACGCCGTACCAGGCCAGGGCACAGATAAAGGTCAGTCGACGACCAAAGCGGTCGGCAAGGGGCGTGAGCAGGCTGGCGCCAACAAACAGCCCCAGGAAGGTAGCGGAAGCAAACGCAGCCTGATCGGTAATGCCCAGTATCCCGGCACTGCCCGCGTGAAAGATACCGGCCGCCAGCAAGCCAGTGCTGATATACCCGGTTTCAAACAGATCGTAAAGCTCAAAGAACCCGCCCAGCGCCAGCAGCGAGATAAAGCGCCATAAACCGACAGAAGAAGGTAGCGCATCAATGCGCTCAGCTAAGCTGGTGTTGGCCGACGATGCCGCCGTCGGTGCTATCCCTGTGATGAAGGCTGGTGTCATGTAAGGTGAACCTCATGTCAGGATGATTGCCATTCCCGCTACAGGCCGTGATGTGTTTTGAAAGCGTTGCCCATTCGCGAGCCGTGAAGCAGCAGAATAATCAATTACCTGATTCTTGCCGACAGGAATAGTGATGAATTTTTAGCAACGCATATTGCAGTATTGACTGGGACGGTTTTTAGGGCAGAACGGCAGGCGGCCGAGGTAAAGGCACAAGAGCCGGTCAGGGCACAAAGGCGCGGTCAGCCGTCACCACGATTGGCGGGCCGGTAAAGGCCAGGCACTCACAGGCTGACGCCGCGCCGCACAGAGTCTGTTTCCCGCTCAGGCCTGATCACCCGAGCGGGAATCCGTTTTAGACGCCAGACAGGCGGAAAGCAGAAACGGAGTGGGTCAGGTGCTGAGCCTGCTCTTCCAGCGAAGCAGCCGCGGCGGCCGACTCCTGGACCAGCGCGGCGTTTTGCTGCGTCACACCATCCATCTCAGTGACCGCCTTTTCAATCTGGCTGATACCGTGATGCTGCTCATCGGACGCGGTTGAAATGTGGTCCATCAGCTCGTTCACCCGGCTCACCGAGGAAATAATCGCATTCATCGCCTCGCCCGTGCGGCTGACCTGATCAGAACCCACGCGAATCGTCGCGACCGATTCGGCAATCAGCCCTTCAATTTCTTTCGCCGCCACGGCGCTGCGTTGCGCGAGATTACGCACTTCACCGGCGACAACGGCAAAACCCCGGCCTTGCTCACCGGCGCGCGCCGCTTCGACGGCGGCGTTCAGCGCCAGAATATTGGTTTGAAAAGCAATGCTGTTAATAACGCTGGTAATATCCTCGATCTTCTTCGAACTTTCATTAATTTTGGCCATTGAAACGATAACCTGCTGAGAAACCTTCTCGCCGGTTTCTGCGTTCTGTACCGCTTCGTTAGCCAGACGGCAGGCTTCAAACACGTTGTCCGTGTTCTGTTTAACGGTTGCCCCTAACTGCTCCATGCTGGCCGCCGTTTCCGTTAGCGCCGCAGCTTGCTGCTCGGTACGGGACGCCAGATCGATATTACCGCTGGCAATTTCCTGTGAAGCACAGGACACCGCGTGGGTTGAGTGGCGCACCCGGATAATAATGTCCGTCAGAGACGTCCGCATTTGCTCCATCGAGCTCATCAGTTGCTGAATTTCGCTCTTCGAGCCGATTTTGACCGGCACCGGGTGATCGAGCACGCCTGCCGCAATCTCGCTGCAGTGCGCTTTTGCGTTATTGAGCGGCGATAAGATATAGCGTCTGACAAAGATCAGTATCGCAATGATGATGGCCAGGAATAACAAGCCAAACACGATGAGCAGCGTGATCCCGGATGAAAAGTTGCCCTGGGCGTCAGTATTCAGTTTCTTCGCATAAGCCTCGTGTTGGGCCAGCACCTGATCCAGCACGATTTCATACTGCCGGTCGAGGCGGACTACGTTGGCAATTTGATTTTTAAAGCGCTGCTGATCGCGGGCTTCGGCCGCTTCAATCAAGGGTTGAATTCCCCGATCGCGATAAGCCAGATAGGCCTGACGATAGCGGTCTGCATCGGCCTCTTCACCCGGAATGCGTGGCGCACTCAGATAAGCCTGAAAGGCAGCATCGGCTTTAGCCGCGACGCTTTTCACGCTGTCCAGAGAATAGCCGCCCTGCGGGCCGTCGTTCTCAATTTCTTTCATGTATTCCATCAGCCGGACGCGTAACGTTCGGCTGTGGTTGATAGGATCGATAACTGATAACACTACGCGGATTTCTTTATTAACCGCATTTAACGACGCGTTGCTCCGGGCCAGTAACCAGATGCTGACCGATATGCTGATAAGAAAAAGAATTAACAGGAACGACAAAACCAGTAGTGAAGATTTTTTTAACGACATTACGCAGTCCTGAATAGGGGATTATGGACTGATATATCGGCATCAGGAGGGTAAATATTTAGTGGGAACGTGCTGAAATTAATAAACAATAAGGTGGGTAAAAGATGAGCGAAATAATGAACCAGATGATTCAATATTATTACCTGATGATCTTTTCTGCCGGTTCGGTTATTTCGCCCTTTACGTTAGATAACCTGAGTTTTAGGGCCAGACAGATTTAACAAAGCCCGAACGATCGGCGCGTGCACAGGATGACTGCTGGCGATAAACAGCACGGCGCAAGAGGTGATGTATCGTAACGCGTTATAAACTGGCCTTTTATTTCATCATTCGACGGTCATGCTTTGTTATTATTGCCATGACAATAATATCTGACAGGAAATCACGCTTTTATTGTTGTCAGGTCTGGTCCTGTTTTATTTGTAAAATCAACAGAGAAAAGGCTGACCTACGTCAGGTAAATAATCCGAATGATGAATCTTTATCCGGTTATCGTCGTCAACCCTGACCTGTCGTCTACACTTATTACATCGTTATAAGGAAGTCTCTACTCACCGGTATCGAGGTAATAATGCAAGTATGTCCCTATTTGTTTCTCTATGGTCGCTGTGAAGAAGCGATAGAATTCTATTTGCAGGCAACGGGTGGAAAACTGCTGCAAAAAATGACGTTTGGCGATATGCCGGAGCAGGGTGAACAGGTGGGCGATCGGTCCGCTCCGCCGTTGCCCCCTGAGAAAATTATGCATGCGCACCTCCGCATTGGTCAGGGTGAGCTGATGATGAGTGATGGCAATCCCCATCAGCCTCCGGCCTCAGAACACGCGGGCTATGCCGTGAGTCTGGCAACCAATGATGCAGAGCAGGGTAAGGCATGGTTTGAAAAGCTGTCTGCAGGCGGGAAAGTCACTACGCCATGGCAGGAGACGTTCTGGTCTAACGGCTTCGCCATGTTTATCGATAAATTCAATATTCCATGGCGCATCAACGTGGTAAAACCCGACGCGTAATACGCTGCAGTCTGTAAAGACGCGAGGCCTTCCCCATGGGAAGGCCTCAACGTTTGCCGCCACCTCTTTTCGCGGTGCGACAGCAATCAGAAGTTATAGCCAGCGACCAGGTAGTAACCCCAGCCTGTGGACTTGATTTCAGACGCGCTTTCACCAAATCCTAACTCCTGACCCGCTCCCCACTGACCGCCGTTATGAAAATAACGGGCGACGGCCGAGAAGTGCCAGTGATCGTAACCCAGCGACAGGATATGGCTGGAGGCGATTGAATTGCTGGTGCGAATCGGGCCACTCTTTTCGCGTAAGTCTGAACCCCAGTCGAAGTTGGTAAAGCCTACGTAGCCAAGGTTACCGCCCCAAAGAGTGGTGATTGGCACAAAATATTTCACTTTGAAGCGATAGCCATCCCAGCTGTTTTCATTCGCTGCACCGTAGTTTTCCCACTGGTATTTGGCATAGACGTTAAGCGACAGACCGATATCGCTGTGCGTATCGATGTCGGTGCCCAGGCCCATATACCAGGTATTCTGACGGTTGGCGCTGTTGCGGCCCATATCGTAGATATAGTTGTTCGCGAAGTACCACTCTTTAAACGGACCAAAGGCCAGGCTGGTGCCGGTCAGTTTATCAATGGAGAAACGCGGCTCAATTTCCATGAACAGCGGCGAACCGTGGTCGAAAATGCCGTTAGCATTGCTGTTGCCCACGCCAAAGAAGTTCGGCAGATCAACGTAGCCGTAAAAATCAAACCAGTCTTTTTTCGCAAACGCTTCATATTCCAGATAGACGTCATTATTGAACTGCGGTCCGAAGCGAGTATGGTAACTGCCCACCACGTTTACGCTCTGATGCCACCAGTCGGAAACGTACTGGGGAGCATTGTCAGCAGCCTGCACTGCACCGTTTAAGGAACCTGCCAGCAGGGCGCCTGCCATTAACGTTTTAAATTTCATTATATTTTGACCACTGGTTTTTATGCGCAAGACAATCGTTTGCGCGCTGTTTGGAAATCAATCCCAAAGGTTGGGCAGTAATGTACTCAGGCCGCCTGTTTTAGTTAGCGTAGCGTGCCTGTAACAGAGAGATAGAAAATAGCTTTTGGTCACATTTGTCAAAATGTGTTGCATAACAATTCATCAATATTGTGATGTTTGTCACAATATTGTCTCAGGCGAACGGAACCAGGCAACCGTTTACGTTGTCTGGTTCCGAATCAAACAGCGAGGATCAGGGAAAAGTGACGCGGACCTGAAAACCGCAACGCACACCGTGCGGATTCAGGCAATTGGACAGGGCAACGCGGATATGATGTTTGTGTGCCACGCTTCGTACAATAGACAAGCCTAACCCGCTCCCCTGGGCTTTAACATCCGGGGCGCGGGCAAAGCGATCAAACGCGCGTTCAATAAACGACTCCGGCATGCCAGGGCCGTTATCGACGATATCTACCACGGTTTGCCCGTCAACACGGTGCAGCAGGACATCCACCAGGCTGCCTTCAGGCGTATGAAGCATGGCATTGCCAATCAGGTTATCAAACAGGCTTCGCAGCTCCGATCGTCCGGCCTGCAACTGGTAGTGCGTGGTGCCGCTAAAGCCAATGTCGATACCGCGTTTATCTGCCACCACCATGAGCTGCTCAATGCTCTCTTTCAGCACATCTTCCAGCGCGATAGTTTCGAGGCTGGCGACAACCGACTGATCTTCCCAGCGTGACATATTCAGCAATTGGGTCACCAGATGGCGGGTGCGGGTCACGCCCGATTCCAGTTGTGCAAACTGACGACTGGCCTCGCCAGGCTGAATATGCTGCCGCAGGTTCTCCAACTGCAACGTAACCGCCGTGACCGGCGTCCGCAATTCGTGCGCGGCATCTTCCATAAACTGGCGCTGTGAAGACCAGGCCGCACGAAGTTTATCCAGCAGCGAATTATAGGCGGCGACCAGCGGCTGAATTTCATCAGGCAGGCTTCCCGGTGAAACGCTGTGTGGGTGATGGGCATCCTGCGCGGCAATCTCCCGGGAGGCAACGCGCAAATCCCGGGTGATTTTGCGCACGACCAGCCAGATAACCAGTAATGACAGCGGCATCATTAAAATCAGCGGAATAATCGCCGACAGCGCCCGCCTCACCATCATTTCTTTCATGTAGCTGAGATTGAGCATCACCTGAATGGTCTTTATCTCGCTGCCGGGCTGGCCGGAGCGGGTATAAATTCGCCATTCGCAGTCGTGGCAGCCGCCGATCTGCACATCTTTGTAGCCGTTTTCGGCCTGTAACGGCGCGTGCAACTCAGGCCAGGAGCTGGAGCGTAGCTGACCTTTGGCATCCCATAGCTGAATGACGAAGGCGCTTTTGATCTTGTGCGCTGGCGCAATCAGCGGCATCAGCGGAGGGATTTCGCGATTCACTGACCAGGCATCGGCCAGCTTGGCGAGCTGCTCATCCTTGATGACGCCCACCATTTCACCGTAGCAGCTAAAGAAATACCAGGCCACGCCGCCAATCATCAGCAAATGAATGACCAGTAACGTACTGAGTAATTTATTCCGTAACGATCGCATAAAGATTTTCATATTGCCGGTACTCGCCAACCCAGTCCGCGCACGTTGCGGATCACATCATTATCCAGCTTGCGCCGCATGCCGTGGATTAATACGTCTACTGCATTGCTGCTGACTTCTTCGCCCCAGCCATAGATGCGGTTCTCTAACTGCTCGCGTGACAGGATGGCACCGGGCCGCTCCAGCAGCGCATAGAGCAGGGCATATTCCCGGGCGGTTAACTGTTCACGTTGCCCTTTGTACAGGACTTCGCGCGTCAGCATATCCAGTTGAACATCCCCGCTGCCCAGCACCGAATCGGCGGAACCGTGATGGCGCCGGGTAATCGCACGCATGCGGGCCATCACCTCCTGAAGATCAAAAGGCTTAAGCAGGTAGTCATCCGCACCATAATCCAGGCCCTGTACGCGCTGAGCGACCGTATCGCGGGCGGTAAGGATCAAGACCGGTGTGGCATCCCCGCGCCCGCGTGCCCGTCTCAGCACCTGCAATCCGTCGTCCCGGGGTAAGCCAAGATCAAGCAGGACGCAGCTGTAGCCGCCTTCGCTCCAGGCGTTTTGCGCATACACGCCATCGCGTACCCAGTCAACTGACCAGCCTGCCGCTTCCAGCGCCTGCTGCAAATTCGCGCCGATCATTTCATCATCTTCGACCAACAAAACGCGCATGGATGATGCCCTCCCGAAAAATGGCAACAGTGTAGCGCTGGATTATTAGCGCAGAATTATTGGGGCGCTCAGCCTGCTAAAAGGCCGGGGCGCGCCGGATGCCTGTACCTAAAGAGGCGATTTTACCGCTTTGCTAATTCTGCGCTAATTTTTCGCTAATTAAGGGATAAATTTAACGCGCTACAGTGTGTTCCCTGCACATCTGCTTTAACCAGGAGAACACCATGAATCAGCGCGAGTTTATTCGTAGTTTGCTGGAATGGATAGAAAGCAATTTAGGACACGATCTGCATCTGGACGAAGTTGCTCGCCGCGCGGGCTATTCCCGTTGGCACCTGCAACGGTTATTTCGCCAGCATACCGGCTTCTCACTGGCCGAGTATATCCGTCAGCGCCGTCTGACCGAGTCGGCCCTGACGCTGCTTAACAGCAACGAAGCGATTTTACAGGTGGCAATGAGCTATGGGTTTGATACCCAACAGGCCTACACACGAACGTTTAAAAACTATTTTATGGTCACGCCGGGTCAACTGCGCCGTCAGCGCCGGGTAGAGCCAGATCGTTTATTATTCCCTTATGCCATGGCAAGTTAGTCTCTGTATGGACATTCCCATCCGCGAACTTGTGGGAATGTCCATGCATCGCCAGGGCTGCCTCGCGTCCTTTTTCCTGCTCCCACGCTGTCCGCTTTCCTTCCGTTGCTTTATTCTGACTGCCTGAGGCACGGCGTCGTGGCTGTGCAATAACCTTCAGCAGGCCGATTTGTCCCAGGAATCCGATGACTAACAGCGATAACCTGATCGCCATGATGTTGTTTGCGCGCGTGGTGGAACTCAAAAGCTTTACGGAAGCCGCACGCGTACTCGGCGTGTCAAAGTCCCACATCAGCCGGGAAATTGCCGGGCTGGAACAGCGGCTGGGCATTCGGCTGCTCCAGCGTACGACTCGCCGGATGACGCTGACGGAACTCGGCCAGGCTTACTATCCCTTTTGCGTGCGTATGCTGGACGAAATGCACCGGGCCGAAGATTTTGTGCAGCAGGCTCACCAAAATCCTGCCGGTAATGTCCGCTTACAGGCGCCCGTCACCTATGGCTGCCAGTGCATCGTGCCGCTGCTGAATCGGTTTCTGCGCGGTCATCTGCACATCAATGTCGATCTCAGCCTTACGGATAACAACGATGAGACCCTTGGCGACGGGGTAGACATCGCGATAGTTATCCGTGCTCATGCGCCCCGCCAGGGCAACTTTCGTGTTTTGAGCGACATCCACTGGGGCCTGTACGCCGCGCCTGACTACCTGGCGCAGCATCCTGCCATTTCGCATCCGCGCCTGTTACCCCGCCATGATCTCTTGATGTTTCACGGTCCGGCGCACACGGCGGCACTGCCTTTTCGTCGCGATAAGCTGCGTCTGGCGGTAGACGTGCGTAGCCGCTTTCGGGCCAATAACAGTATGGCGCTGCTGAACGCTGCACTGGCGGGCAACGGCATCGCCTATCTGCCTTCCTATATGGTGCAGGAGGCGCTGACGCAGGGGCAAATTGTCCAGGTGCTGCCGGAGTGGCAGATGGATCGCTCACAGAGCTACCTGCTGAGGCATCAGGACATCGCATCGGCCTCTCCCATCAACCTGCTGTGCGATACGCTGATCGACCAACTGGGCGCGCACTGATTGTTGCAGTACAGCAACAAAACAGGCCAGTCAGCAAATATCGCGCGCCGACTGTTGTTGTCTCGTCACCATTGTTAGCCTGAGTCCCTAAACACGATGGGGATATCGCATGGAAATCACGTCTGAGGCACCTGTATTCCACCACTGGAAACGTAACTTATGGGTTTGCGTCTTTGGCTCGTTTACGACCCTGGTCGCCATGACCTTGCTGCTGCCTTTTTTACCCTTGTATGTTCAACAGCTGGGCGTACAGCACCCGGCGGCCATTGCGCGCTGGTCCGGCGTGGCCTATGGCGCAACCTTTCTCAGCGCCGCGTTAACCGCGCCGCTGTGGGGCAGGCTGGGCGATCGCTACGGCCGTAAGCTGATGTTGATCCGGGCGAGCCTGGGAATGGCCCTTGCCATGGCACTGATCGGCATGGCAACCGCTGTGTGGCAACTGGTGGCGCTGCGTTTACTGGCGGGATTACTCGGGGGCTATTCTTCCGGCTCCACCATTCTGATTGCTGCGCAAACCCCTAAAGCGCATACCGGATGGGCGTTAGGCGTGCTGGCATCCGGCATGATGGCCGGTAATGTTATAGGCCCCATACTGGGCGGTGTACTCCCGCCGCTGATCGGCATTCGGGCTACGTTCTGGCTGACGGGGGCGGTCATTTTTGTGGCATTCCTGGCGACCACCTTTTTGCTGAAGGAGCCAGCCGTGGCGCGTAAGAAGGTGCAGAGCGTTTGTCCTCAGCCGGGCGAGGCTGCTGCTCCCTTTGACCGGGCGATAGTCAGGCTGATGTGGTTAACGGCCATGCTGCTGGTGTTTGCCAATATGTCGATAGAGCCTGTCATCACGCTGTATATCGGCCAGTTTTTACATCAGGAGCATGCCATCACCCTGATGTCCGGCCTGGTGATGGCCGCAGCCGCGCTGGGCAGTATTCTTTCAGCACCCTTTGTCGGCAAGCTGGCCGACCGCGTGGGGCACTGGCGGGTCCTGAACGCTGGCCTGTTTGGCTGCGCGCTGTTACTGATCCCTCAGGCTTTTATTACCGATGCCTGGCAGCTGCTGCCGTTACGTTTCCTGATGGGCATGTCGCTGGGCGGTCTGATGCCCTGCATTACCGCCATTATCCGTCACCACGTTCCCGCCGTGCAGGTGGGGCGCATGCTCGGCTATTCGACGTCGGCGCAGTATATCGGCCAGGTCAGTGGTCCCCTTTTTGGTGGGGTGATTGGTGGCGCGTGGGGAATGCGGCCAGTATTTCTGGCCACCTGCATGGTCATGGGGCTGTGCGCCTGGTTAAGCTGGCGCTCCCCACGCACAAAAGCGCAGGGCAGATAGCAGGCATAAAAAAAGGCGGACCGGAGTCCGCCTCTGTTCAGGTGTTAATTACTTCTGGTCGGGCAGCGCATAGGCAATCACGTAATCGCCCAGCTTGGTGCCGAATGAACCATGGCCACCGGCAGCAATCACAACGTATTGCTTGCCGTTAACTTCATAGGTCATTGGCGTTGCCTGACCACCGGCTGGCAGGCGCGCCTGCCACAAGAGTTCACCGGTGTCGGTGCTGTAAGCGCGCAGGTAGTTATCAGCCGTTGCGCCAATAAAGAACACTTTGCCTGCGGTGGCAACCGGTCCGCCCAGCATTGGCATACCCATTTTAAAGGGCAGCGGTACAGGTGAGCTGTCACGAACGGTACCAATACGTTGTTTCCACACCACTTCGTTGGTTTTCAGGTCAACAGCAGAAACATAACCCCATGCAGGTTGTTTACACGGCAGACCAAAAGGTGACAGGAACGGATTCAGTTCAACGCCATACGGCACGCCGTACTGCGGCTGAATACCGGTTTCAGTACCTGAACCGCCCGTTGCGCCTTTTGGTGGCTCTTCCGGATTACCCGGACCGCGTGGGATCAGCTTAGACACGAACGGCAGCGCCATTGGGTTAGCAATCGCAATCTGACGATGCGGATCAACGGAAATGCCGCCCCATTCAAACATGCCCAGGTTGCCCGGGAAGACCAGGGTGCCCTGCTCAGAAGGTGGCGTGAACGGACCTTCGTAGCGCAGACGTTTGAAAATCACGCGGCACACCAGTTGGTCATACATCGTCGCGCCCCACATGTCCTTATCCGTCAGGTTCTGTTTCGGACGGAAGGTCAGTTCAGAGTAAGGCTGTGTAGCTGAGACATGGTCGCCCTTAGCTGCGCCCTGCGGAACAGGGGTTTCCGGGGCCGGAACCACAGTTTTACCTGTGCGGCGATCCAGAACAAAGATGTTCCCGGTTTTGGCAGGGGCATAGATAACCGGCACGGTATTACCGTCTTTATCGGTAATATCCGCCAGCGTCGGCTGCGAAGGCAGGTCCATATCCCACAGATCGTGATGCACAGTCTGATATGACCACACCAGCTTACCGGTCGTCGCGTTCAGCGCCAGCACGCTGCTGGCATAACGTTCCTGCTCAGGTGTGCGGTTGCCGCCCCAGATATCCGGCGTGGTCACCCCCATTGGCAGGTAAACGATATCCAGCTTCGGATCGTAAACCGCAGGTGCCCACGAGTTAGGCGAGTTCATGGTGAACGTGTGTTCATCCGCCGGAATCGCGTTAGGATCTTTCGCGCCCGGATCGAACACCCACAACAGTTTACCGGTGTTCACATCAAAGCCACGGATGGCGCCTGAAGGTTCACGGGTTGAAAAGTTATCGGTTACCGCGCCAGCCATCACAATGGTAGTGTCAGTAATCACCGGTGGCGAGGTTGGCTCATACATGCCTGGCGTTGTGACCGGCTGCTTGTGCTGCAGATCCAGCTCACCGTTGTTACCAAAGGCCGGGCAGCGTTCACCGGTTTCCGCATCCAGCGCGAACAAACGCCCGTCATTGACTGGCAGGTAGATACGACGCGAGCACAGCGCAGGCTGGGTATTGGACGCATCCTTCGCTGCAGGGAATTCGTGGTATGACACACCACGACAGGTCACGTGCTGGAAGGTTGGGTTGGTTTTCAGGCCGGGATCAAACTTCCACTTTTGCTTGCCGGTGGCCGCATCCAGAGCAAATAAAATCTGATGTGGCGTGCAAAGATACAGCGTGTCGCGAATCTTGATTGGCGTCACTTCATCGGTAATTTCGCCCGGATCGCTTGGGCGTTTCATATCACCGGTCTGGAATTGCCAGGCAACCTGCAGTTCTTTCACATTGTCGTGGTTGATCTGCTTGAGCGGCGAGAAGCGCGTCCCTTGCTGATCGCGCGCATAGGCCGGCCAGTCGCCATCAGCAATATTGCTCAACGGCTGTGCCTGAGGCGCATTATCCGCTGTTGCCGGTAATGCACCGTTAACCACTTGCGGATCATTAAAGACGGAATAGGTTAACACCGCTGCACTGGCAACCAGCGCTACGCCCATGGCACCCAGTGCGCCTTTACCCGGCTGGTATAAGCCGCGATAGACAAAGGGCAACACCAGCCAGACGCCAAAGATCACCAGTACGTCGGTACGCGGTGCCAGTGCCCAGAAGTCGGTGCCGACTTCCCAAACGCCCCAGGCCAGCGTAGCCAGCAGTAAGAGCGCATACACAACCAGGGCAGCGCTGTTACGTCGCCACAGCAGGAAAGCGGTAAGCAGCATGGCTGCACCGCCGATGATGTAGTACCAGGAACCACCGATCGTGGCCAGCCAGATACCACCAATTAACATGAACGCACCCGTTAGCACGGCGAACAGCACCGTTAAAAAACGGACCACGCTAAAGGATGAGGAGTTTTTCCCCATAATGTTGACCTCATTTCGTTGCCAGAAAACTCAGGAAAACAATCAGATAGATTGTTGTCAGTCATAAAGTACAAAAGATGAAAGGCATTCTTATTTCGCTCTTCCCTGAAGCGTGATGATCCATATCTGTTAAATGTTATAGCAAAATTGGTATGAGTTTTGATTTTTTTGGCTTAAAGCTCTTAACAACGCATCTAAGGCAATACTTTAGAGGGTGTTAATGGGGCTTGCCGATATGATTCAATAGTGCCAGGAGATAAGAAAGGTTAAAGCGTAAAGGGAATGAGATCGCCAGACGCGCGTTGTAATTGCCAGCCGCTAATGTTAAGTGCCGCGAGTTGCTCTGCTGATAACGTCGGTTCGTAACCGCGCACGATAATCTCGGCGCCTTTCCCTTTTAATGACTCAAGAAAAAAAGGAAATGTAAATTTCCGATAGTTGTCATTAAAGAATGAATAACTTAAGACAATGGCGGAAAAAGGAAAGGATTCGACTAAATGCCAGTCTGCGCCAGGCGGTGCAAAATCAAAAAGCCAGAAACGATACGCGTTAATTAATTCCAGTAATTTTTCCTGATGGGTCCTGAGGTTGCGATAATTAATACCAATACGCACCCGCGCATCCTGTAGGTGTAAATAACGTTCGGGATGCTGAATCCATTCTTTTAACTGTGCATCACACAGGGGGATAATGATTAATGCTTCTTCAGTTGCAAGATGGTTGTGCAATGAAATAATGTTGTCATCGTTAAGTATCCTTTTCGTCGGTTGTGTGCAGTCCGAATTCGGGAGGTGGTAACAAATACCGGCCACCTGACTCGTGACGTGATGAATAGGCTCAGTAATATAAGGGTTATATCCGCTATTTTTCATTATCTCATCGAAACTATTTAACGTTTGCTGTGAATTTTATTTTTTGCATAACGAGAGGGAAGTACGGCGATTAATATACGCGATTCTCCTGGCAACACACGTTTTTTATATATTAATCAGCACTTTTTTGTTATCCGTTATTTAAATTTATATGCACTCTAATGATAACGTTAAATGGTCTTTTCTGGCGTGACTACTCGTCGAAAGCGTTAATTCACCCTGCACGTTGTTTTGTAAAACGCGTAATAAACGTCATCTGATTATCAGCAGAAAGTGTCGTTCTGATGTCACAACGGCCGCTTCGTTTACTGCTTTATCTTATCCTGAGTTAAGTTATCAGCAGAGCAGGCGGTTTTTTTTAATAATCATCCGCACAGGTCAATCCTCATGGAAAACGCAGGCGGAAACGCCTGATGCCGCGCGACGCTTGCCCGCAGGGCAGGAGAAGTACAGGTGTGGAGGAATAAAAAAACCGGCCTGAGGCCGGTTTAAGTAGGGTACCAGTCGTCGAGCTATGTTTAACCTGATGGGCTCGGGGGAGTGAGCTATCAGGAGGGAACTAGTGCGTTCCCGTTTTTCCCAGGTTGGCGTCAAAACGTGTCCAGCTTTCGGTCAGATCGATGACGCTGCGGGTTTTGCGCGCTTCATCAATCTTAATGGCCGTCAGGCCGGCTTCCAGTGCGTCAACAACAGAAACTTTTAGCGGCGTTCCCTGCTTGACGTGCTTAACGATCTCTTCCGCCATTAAGGCATCGGCACCGTAATGACCGTCATAGGCGTTGCCGCTGTAGGCGGTTTCCACTTCTTTTTCGCCGGTGCGTGCGTTGTGCACGCGAAAATAGTTACGGACAAAATCGCCTTCAGCCATGCCGTCAGTGCCTATCACGCAGAACCGGCGGAATTCGTCCGGGACGTTGAGGTTAGCGTGAAAAGACAGCGTTGCGCCGCTGGCGTACTCAATCAGGGCGGTCTGGTAATCGACAATATCGGCATCGCTGCTAAACACCGCGTCGGTACTCGACCAGCCGCTGGGCTTAGTGTGATAAATCTCAGACTGCTCGGTGATCGCACCTTGTGGTGCATGCTGAGGCGTGAACGACTTGCGTCCGCCAAAGCTGGCTACCCGAAGGGGGCGCTCCTGCATTAATCCCTGGTAGAGATCGATGTCGTGACAGCATTTTTCCAGAATATAAGGACCGGCATACTTTTCGAGCCTGCGCCAGTCGCGCTGGAAGAACGCGCCATGATAAGGCTTGATATGTTCTGTCGCTTCAATAGAGGTGATTTCACCCAGGCGACGATCGTCACGTGCTGCCAGCAGATCGTGATAGAGCGGCGAGTAACGCAGCACCAGCCCTACCAGAATACGGTCTTCGCCATACTGCTGAACCAGTTTTGCCATCGCCATCGTTTGTTCTTCGTTAATCACGACAGGCTTTTCAGTAAACACAGTATAGCCTGCTGCCAGCGCCTGTGTGACATGCTCAAGATGCATAAAGTTAGGCGAGCCCACCAGCAGCAAATCAAAACCACCCTGTTGCAGCAGCGCCTCAACGGAATCGAACGCCTTGCCGGGATCGATGCCGAAACTGTGCAGATTCGGCAAACCGGCCGGTGCTGGATCGTAATAACCTACCAGCGAAAATTCGGTATCAGCCTTGTGAAACTCTTTAACGACATGAGAAAGACGAAAGCCGAGACCAATAATGCCTACTTTCATGGTAAACCCCTGATCCTGAATTCTGACAACGGTGAGTACGCCGCTGACGGGACGCAATGATGGAAAGACTGGCTACCAACTTATTACGACAGAAAAACTAATGTCAATAACGCGTTGTGTGATTTGCATACGTATTTTTAGGTATTTTATTGATTTTAAATAATAAATAGTTATTGTTTTTTGCCTATATTTATTTGTTATTGCGATTTAAGTTTTTTTCACCTATCGTTCGCAGATTACAGAATCGAGATGCGTTTACGGCGGGAGGAAGCGCGTGCAATCACACTATCTCCTTGGTATTGATGGCGGCGGTACGCAGTGTCGTGCGCGGTTGACCGACGCGAATGGCAACGTGCTGGCTCAGGCGGTGGGCGGCCCTGCCAACGTCTGGTCACAGTTTGATGCGGCTCTGAACTGCGTTGAGCAGCTCATGGCAGCCGTGCTGTCTCAGGCAGGGCTGACGCCAAAGGCGCTGGCGCAGACCTCGCTGGTGGCAGGATTAGCCGGTGCGAATGTGGCCTCGGTTAAGGCGCGCCTGACGCAATGGCAGCCTGCCTGCGCGACCGTGCAGGTGGTCAGCGATGTTGAGATTGCCTGCACCGGCGCCCATGCGGCGGCACCCGGTGCGGTTTTTATTATTGGCACCGGTAGCCAGGGCGCAGCCTGGGATGGCGAGCGGTTTACGCTGCTGGGCGGCTGGGGATTCGCGCTGTCCGATCACGGCTCCGGCGCTGAGCTGGGGCGACGCGCGCTGCGGCTGGCATTACTGGCCCATGAAGCCATCGTTGACAGCACAGACTTTACCCACGGCCTGATGGCACAGTTTAACCACAGCCCGGAAACCATGTTGATGTGGACGCGAGAAGCTATGCCCGCCGACTGGGCGCGCGTGGTGCCTGATATTTTTGCCGCCGCGCACGCGGACGATCGTCATGCCGTGGATCTCCTGCAGCAGACTGCAAGCGATATTGGCTTAATGGTCAGCCGTCTCTCTACCATCAGTCAGGGATGCGTCGCCCTCATGGGCGGGCTGGCCACACCGATTCAGCCCTGGCTGAGCGCGGAGAGTCAGGCCCGGCTGGTCGCTGCACAACACGATGCTCTGGACGGGGCATTAATGATGGCCCGGGCAAATCTGAGGACGCTATGATTGCTCCAAACGTTACCGCGCGCATTCTTAGACTGATCGTGGAACATGCGCCTGTCAGCCAGTCTGACCTCAAGGTCCGAAGCGGACTCAGCATGTCTACCGTCTCCCAGGCGACCAACCGACTGCTGGCGCAGGGCATCGTGCAGGAACTGGGGCTGCGCCGCGTATCAATGGGGCGGCCTAAAACCTTGCTGGGGCTGAATCCCGATCGCGCCAGCGTCATTGGCATTCAGCTTAACGCCGAACGTAACCTGATCGTAATGACCGACCTCAGCGGCAATCTGCTGGGGGAACAGCAGATGCCTTCCGGCGCCATCACGCCACGACAGCTGGGCGATGCGCTGGCTAAATTTCTACGCGGCGTGGAAGAAAAACAGGTTGGCGCGATTGGCCTGGCCTTATCCGGTTTAGTCGATGCCGAAAACGGCTACTGTATTCGTTCGAAAGTGCTCGACTGGGAGAATGTCCCTATCGCGCAGATGCTGGAAACACGCTTTTCCCTGCCGGTATTTATCGAAAACGATGCCAATGCGATGGCGATGGCCACCCTGGTGTTTGGCCAACTGGGCAACGCGCAGTCAGCGGTTATTGCGACTTACGGTAAAGGCATTGGCGCAGGCATTATTCTTAACCGCCGGCTGTATCGCGGGCGACATGGCAAAGCGGGCGAGATCGGTAACGGCCTGGTCGGCGATGGCTCGCTGCGTCTGCTCGAGGATGTGGCCTCGTCCCGGGCAATCCTGCAACGTGTCCAGCAGGATGAAGCGGGCGGTCCGCTAACGTTGCAGGCGCTCGATCAGCGGCCCACGGCCGAGGTGCTGAGCGCACTGGAAGAGGCGGGACGTGAACTGGGGATTTCCCTGGCCAATCTGTCGGTGGCGTACGATCCTGACGTCGTGTTCCTGGCGATGGAACCGCACATGGCTTCACGTATTCTGCTGGACCACATTACCCAGAGTTTTCAGGCCTATCGTCTGAAGCTGACGCCACAGATGACACCGCTGCAGTTTCTGACAGAATCAAACCGCATGTGGGCGCTGGGCGCGGCAGGCTTTGCCGTGAATATGCTGCTCGATCTGCTGGCTGCCCAGGCGGATGAAGAACCCGTGACCTGACGGCGCCGCAGCGCCATCCTGTTTAACGCAGACGCTGCCCCTGCTCATCAAACAGCAGGCAGTGGTCTGCCGATAAACCCAGCCTGACCTCCACGCCTAAATCACGCCGTTGCGCCTCGCGCGCCTCAACAACCAGCATCTGTTCAATGCCTAAATCAAGGTAAAGATAATTGGTGTGGCCGAGCATTTCGGCAAAGGAGAGCGTGCCGCTGAACTGACGTTCGGCTGGCGTTTCCGCGGCGGGCTGCATGTGCTCGGGACGAATGCCCAGGGTGACGCGCTGGCCCTCGCGGCAGGGCGCCGCAATCTTTAGCACCAGCTGCGTTATCTTCAAATCCGGCACGCGTAACTGCACCTCACCCTGACCCGTGGCGGTGACTTCGGCTTGGAGGAAATTCATCTTCGGCGAGCCGATAAAACCGGCCACAAACAGGTTGTCTGGGTCGCTGTATAACGCTAACGGCGCGCCAACCTGTTCAATCCGTCCTTTGCGCAGCACCACGATACGATCGGCAAGCGTCATCGCCTCTGACTGATCGTGGGTCACATAAATCATGGTGTTGCCCAGCGAGGCGTGCAGGCGGGCAATCTCGATGCGCATTTGCAGACGCAGCTCGGCATCCAGGTTGGAGAGCGGCTCATCAAACAGGAAGATGCGCGGATGGCGAATAATGGCGCGGCCAATGGCCACGCGCTGACGCTGGCCCCCGGAAAGCGCCCGTGGCAGGCGATCCAGCAGTTCGGTCAGGTGCAAGCGCGCGGCGGTTTGTTCAATTGCCTGGGCTATCTCGGCTTTCGGCTTTTTCATCACCTCAAGCGGATAGGCCAGATTACCGCGCACCGTCATGTTGGGATAAAGCGCATAAGACTGAAACACCATGGCGATGCCGCGTTCGGTTGCGGGCTGACGGGTCATGTCTTTATCGTCAATCAGCAATGTGCCGTCAGTAATTTCTTCCAGCCCGGCGATCATCCGTAGCAGGGTAGATTTACCGCAGCCGGATGGCCCAACGAACACCACAAATTCGCCGCTGTTTACTCTGAGATCGACGCCGTGAATCACATCGATATGGTCATAGGACTTCTTAACGTTCTGTAAGCGCAGGCTGGTCATAAACTCTCTCACTTAAAGTAACTGGCCCATATATATGGCGTTGCTGCGCAGGATGTGGCTGAATCCCATGCGTTCATAGAACGCGCACACCTGTTCATTTTGCAGGCTGACGCCAAGGTGAACGCCTTTCACACCGGCCTGGCGTAGCGCAGCCAGTTCCTGTGCAATCATTCTGCGGCCCCAGCCGCCTTGCTGCACCGGCGGCAGCAGATTGATATGTAAATGCGCGGGCCACTGTGTCACCAGCTGCGCATCGGCACGTTCAGGCTGACGGATGCTGTCGAGAATTTTGCTGTCATAGGGGGCGCTGGCCGTGCGGTCACGGTATTTTTCCTGAAGCTGAGGCCACCAGTGCTGCTCAAGCTGCGCTTCAAAGGCACGGGTATCGGGCGTAGCGACAACATAGCCCATCACTTCGCCTTCCAGGTCCAGCACAAAGGCAAAATCCGGTGCAAAGCGGGCGTAGGGCACCGCAAAGCGCTGTCCGGGATACTCGGGATCGGAATAGTGGTTACGGGCATCCTTACCGGCATTGGCGGTTTCCAGACAGATGCGGTAAAGCGCTGAATAGTCCGACTCGGTGGCCGGACGAATGACACCTTGATTCGCCATCGTCATCTCTCACAGGTCAGTAGTTGAACAACCTCACGGTAATGAAAGCTGACTTAGTTTTCAAGATGGAATAATTGCCCCACTATCCTGAACTCGCCTCCGCTCGGATCTTATTAGCTGACCAGGCCAGTCCCTGTGGGCTTCTGTCGCAGGCGGTGAACCGGCTGGCGGCAATCGTCAGAGGAAATAAAAAGTTAAAAATGTGAGCGTCATATGATTTTCATATTTTTTATCAGCAAGTTATTACGCCATTTTGAGGCTGGTTTATCGTGCTGGCCGGCGGCGAACGGACACCGATAACGCGCCAGATTTGTACGGATTTCTCTCCGCTTATGCTGAGCGTTGCCCTGTCAGCGTGTTTTTTTGCGCAGGCTCACAACCTGGCAATTCCCACGGTGGGATGTTTGACTTTATTTTTTTATTAAAGTAACTATGAGTGAGAAGGTGATTTATGCGGCGACAGTCTGCGGGATTGCAGACCCTGTGAAGAAAGGATGCCCATCCTGTATTGGAGAAAGTGAGCATGATGTCTGATTCCTCAGTTCGTTCGTTCCGTTTTCGCACTTCGGTTCGTAGCCTGTTGGCGGCGGGCTTGCTGATGGGCAGCGTTGCGCATGCCGACAGCACCGTTACCCTGAATGAATGGGATATCTACAGTTATCCTCAGCAAACGGCGGCCGTCGATGAAGGTATTAAAGACTTTTCCCAGCAAAACCCCGGTATCGTTATCAACCGGTCCGTGCACTCCTTTGAAGACACGCGCATTCCTCTTAAGTTGGCCCTGACCGCAGGTGAAGGTCCGCAGATTGCCCAGGTGAATCAGGGCGGCGGCGATATGGGATCGCTGGTCAAAGACAAACTGCTGCTGCCGCTGGATAGCTATGCGGCCGAATACGGCTGGACCCAAAAATTCCCGGACTCCATTCTCAAGCGTAACCGCTGGTCTGACAGCGGCCAGTTTGGCAGCGGCAAGCTGTACGGCGTGGCCAGCCTCGGTGAAATGGTTGGCCTCTATTACAACAAGGCGCTGCTGGATAAGGCCGGTATTGCGGTACCGAAAACCCTGAGCGAGCTTGACGCCGCAATGGCAAAACTCAAGCAGCAGGGCACGCCGCCAATGATGCTGGGTTTATTAGACGGCAACATGGGGCAGCAGTTACTCAGTACGCTGTGGGAAGCGCAAATTGAAAGCAGCGACCGCAAAAAACTGGATGATTTGATTTACGACGTGGGCGGCACGTTCAAAGATGACAAGCTGAAAAAAGCGGCCACCATGATGAAAGGCTGGGCGGACAAAGGTTATCTGTTCCCGGGCTATCAGGGCATTGGTCATGATGATGCCGCCACGTTATTCCAGAACGGTCAGTCTGCGTTCCTGGTGAGCGGAACCTGGTATCTGGGCCAGTTTAAAGACAACAAAGATATTCACTTCGCCGGTATGCCAGCCGGTGACGGCGTGAAGCAGCCGTTGATGGTCGGCGGAACCGATTTGGCCTTCTCGATGACCAGCATGGCGAAAACCAAAGCCCAGCAGGATGCCGCCGCCAAATTTATTAACTATATGGTGTCGGACAGCATGGCAAACCGCTGGCTGAACGTTGGCTTCCTGCCGGCCAGTACCAATAAAGACGCAAAAATCCCGGCGGATAATCCGCTGTTAGGCGAAGCCTGGCAGGTGTGGCTGAACCTGAATGCCTACGACGGTCTGGGCCATTATGTCGACTGGGCAACCCCGACCATGAACGCCGAACTGAATCAAAACGTTCAGCTGCTGCTGGCGGGCCGACAGACGGCTGAGCAGATGGTGATTAACTTCGATAACAACTATCAGCGTTACATGAAAACCCTGAAACACTAAGCCGGTTGCCCGGCAGCGAACCTGCCGGGCCTGAATGTCGCTCTGACTACGACGAGTACGGTTATGTTGAATCAAAGCAGTTGGCGTAATTTTCTCTATCTTCTTCCCGCAGTCCTGGTTTATGGCCTGTTTCTGCTGTTACCGCTGCTCGCGTCGTTGGGAATCAGCTTTACCGAGTGGGATGGCACCTCGCGGCCAGTTTTCGCGGGCATCAGTAACTACCTGCGTATGTTCAGCGATCCGGTCTTCTGGATTGCCCTTGGCAATAACGCCATTCTGATGCTGTTTTATACTCTCCTGCCGATTGGCGTGGGGCTGCTGCTGTGCAGCTTTCTGTATGAAACCCGAAACAACACCGAGCGCAGCGTACTGCGCATCCTGTTCTTTCTGCCTTATATCATGCCGATGGCGGTTCTCGGCGTAGTGTGGCGCTGGCTGTACAACCCGGCCTTTGGCCCCATCGATCAGGTCCTGCGCGCCATCGGATTGCCGCAGTTGGCGATGTCCTGGCTCGGGGATTTTACCTGGGCTCTGCCGGCCGTCGGCATGGTCGCCACCTGGTACTTTTTTGGTTTCTGTCTGGTGCTGTTTATGGCGGGACTGCAGAGAATGGATCCGTCCCTGCTTGAAGCGGCGGACCTGGATGGCTCCTCGCGCCGCCAGAAGTTTATGCGCATTACGCTGCCGGGACTGCGTCCGGAGCTGCGCATCGCGCTGTTGCTGACGGTCATCGCCAGTCTGAAGGCGTTCGATTTGGTGTACGTAATGACGCAGGGCGGCCCTGGCACCTCCACCATGGTGACCAATATCTTTATGTACAAGCAGGGCTTTGATCTGCATTACTTCGGCTATGCCTCATCGGTTGCCGTATTCAGTATGGTCATTGTGTTAGGGCTTAACTACCTGATCCATCTGGCATTGAAGGAACGTTACTGATGAAAAGCACACCGATCATTTCTCGTGCGCTGATCTGGATTGTGGCGCTGATGACCATCATGCCGTTTTTAATGGCGTTGATGACCTCGTTTAAAACGCAGATGGAGCTGTTTCAGGGCGTGTTTCATTTACCCGCCTCACTGAATGTCAAAAACTACATCACCGCCTGGCAGCAGGGACACTTTAACGTTTACTTTATGAACTCGGTGCTGGTGGTGTTTCCGGTGGTGCTGAGCAGTATTTTACTGGGTATTCTGGCCGGATTTGGCTTTGCCTTACTGAAAATTCCGGGCAAGAAAGTGGTGGCGGCCATGCTGGCGCTGGGCATGGTGCTGCCGAGTGAAGCCTTTATTATTCCGCTCTATCATGAACTGCACTGGATGGGGCTGACCAACACCTATCTGGCCCTGATTCTGCCGCAGGTTGCGCTGTCGCTGCCGTTTACTACCCTGATGATTGCCAGCGCTTTCCAGCAGGTGCCTAAAGAGTTAGTCGAGGCGGCGGTGATGGATGGCGCGCCTCGCATTAAAATCCTGTGGGGGATTTTAGTTCCGGCCATCTGGCCCACGATCTCCACGCTGGCCCTGCTGTTGTTTATCTGGACGTGGAACGAATTCCTTATTCCGTTGATTTTGGTCAACAAAGATGAGCTGCGAACCTTGCCCATTGGCATGATGTTTTTCCAGAATAAGAACACCATTGATATCCCGGTGCTGATGGCTGGCGCGATGATCGTTATCATGCCGCTTATCGTGGTTTTCCTGTTTTTCCAGCGCAAGTTTATCAGCGGCGTAACGGAAGGTGCGGTGAAGTAAGCGCACCGGTTCATCTCTCATTCACTAAGGCCGGACGATGCATCTTTCCCTTGGCGATTTTCATCCCGTCGCAGACGGCGAAACCCCTGATACACGCATCCTGCAACAGGCGATTGACCAGATTGCGGCGGCGGGCGGCGGGCGACTTACGCTGCCGCCGGGGCGTTATCGCAGCGGCTGCCTGAACCTTCCTTCCGATTTTGAGCTGCACCTTGAAGCCGGCGCAGTGCTGGTTGCCAGCCGACAACTGGCGGACTACCAACAGTGGAAAGCGCTGAGCTGTGCCGAGAAATCGCATAACGTCCTGCTGTATGCGCTGGGGCAGCGTAACCTGACAATTACTGGTCAGGGCCATATTGAGGGAGACGCCGAAGCGTGGTTTGCGGCGGAGCCTGACGAACAGGGCTACCGGGTCCCAAAAGCAGACAGGCCACGCATGATCGTGTTTGAGGATTGCGAGCAGGTCAGGTTGCAGGACATCAGCCTGATCCGCGCACCGATGTGGACGGTGCACCTTGTCAGCTGCCGCCATGTGCATATCGAACGTCTGACCATTGATAACGCCATGACGCTGCCCAACACCGACGCACTGGACATTGACAGCTGCGAGGCGGTTTTTATCAGCAACAGCTATTTCAGCGCGGCAGATGATGCGATTTGCATCAAAACCACCTTCAAGCCCGCTGGCCTGCGTCGTCCGGCGCGACGAATCGCGGTGAGCAACTGCCTGCTGCGCAGCGACAGCTGCGCCTTGAAGATCGGCACTGAAACCTGGGACGATATTGAAGACATTACTGTTTCAGGCTGCACCCTGTTTGATTCCAACCGCGGCATCGGCATTGTGTCACGGGATGGTGGGGCGATACGGCGCGTCCTCTTCAGCACGATCGCCTTTAGCTGCCATCATGTTGCCGCCTGCCACTGGGGCAAAGCCGATCCCATTTTTATCTCCGTACGGACCCGTGATCCGGCGGTGCTGCCGGGGATCGTGGAGCAAGTCCAGTTCAGTCAGCTCAGCGGTGTGGCAGAGGGCGCGATCAACCTGCATGCTGCCCAGCCAGGCTGGATCCGTGATATTTCACTCAATCAACTCCATCTGCGGCAAACTGTCGCGCAGGGCGTGCAGGGGCAGTACGATGTGCGGCCGCCCTGTAATCCCGATTCCCCCACCGGGATGGGGCTGGATAATGCTTACCGGCTGGATAAAACCACTGGCGAGGCTTACGGCGTTGAGCGCTATCCCGGTGGGCTGCCGGGACTGTTTGCGCGCGGCGTTGAGAACCTGCAATTGAACAACCTGACGATTCAGCGGCCTGAGCCGCTGCCGTCAGGCTGGCATCCGGACAGCGTTGTACTGCTGGCAGACTAAGTTACAGCGCCGCCGCGATAGCGGCACCCAACTGCTGCGTATCCGCGCTGCCGCCCAGGTCGCGGGTTAAATGTTCACCGGCGGCCAGGGTACGCTCAATGGCGTTCAGCACGGCATCACCGGCTTCCTTGTAGCCGAGATGCTCCAGCATCATGGCACCACACCAAATCTGGCCGATCGGGTTGGCGATATTTTTACCGGCGATATCGGGCGCCGAGCCGTGCACCGGTTCAAACAAGCTGGGGAATTTGCCTTCCGGATTGATATTGGCAGACGGCGCGATGCCAATGGTGCCGGTGCAGGCAGGGCCGAGATCCGACAGGATATCGCCAAACAAATTGCTGGCAACCACCACATCAAACCAGTCGGGATGCAACACAAAATTGGCGGTAAGAATATCAATATGATATTTATCCACCTTGATCTCGGGATAGTGCTCACCCATCGCCTGAACGCGGTTATCCCAGTAGGGCATGGTAATCGCGATACCGTTTGATTTAGTGGCAGAGGTCAGGTGTTTTTTGGGCCGACGCTGGGCCAGTTCGAAGGCAAACTTCAGAATGCGATCGACGCCCACGCGGGTCATGACCGTTTCCTGAATGACCACCTCCCGCTCGGTGCCGGGGAACATGGTGCCGCCCACGCTGGAATACTCGCCTTCGGTGTTTTCCCGCACCACGTAGAAATCGATATCGCCCGGCTTACGGTTGGCTAACGGTGCTTTCACGCCGGGCATCAGGCGTACCGGACGCAGGTTCACGTACTGATCAAACTCACGGCGAAACTGCAACAGCGATCCCCAGAGCGAAACATGATCCGGCACCACATCAGGCCAGCCAACCGCGCCAAAATAAATCGCATCGAACGTTTTAAGCTCAGCAAACCAGTCGTCCGGCAGCATTTTGCCATGCTGTTGCCAGTATTCTGCGCTGGCATAATCGAACCACTCCCAGCGCAATGGAATGTTGAACTTCTCTGCCGCCACGTTCATCACGCGCACGCCTTCTGGCATCACTTCTTTGCCAATGCCGTCGCCGGGAATCACGGCAATACGATGGATCTTCTCTGTCACTGGGCACCTCTGAGGTTGGTAGGGTGAGTCGGTCAGGTTTCCGTATGCTGTCTTGGTGCAGCTTGATTTATCACCGGGCGTTAGCGCAGTATAACTCTCCACCTGAGGTAAACAATTGGCCTTAAAGTTAATCCCATGTTGAATCAAAGTAGAGAATCTCGGACGTCAAGTGACGATCTGGCGTTTTTCCTGCGCGTGGCGTCATTGGGCAGCCTGACGTCGGCCGCGCGGGCGCTGGGGCTTTCTCTGGCGGCCGTCAGCAAACGCCTGAGCCTGCTGGAGCAGCGGCTGGGGGTTCAGTTGCTGCGCCGCACCACGCGCAAGCTGGAACTGACGCCCGAAGGTCGTCGATACCTGGAAGGGGCTCGCCCGTTGCTGGAGCAGTTGGTGGCGCTGGAAGACGCGGTGAGCGGGGAAACGGCCGAGCTGCGCGGCACGCTGAATATTAATGCCTCGTTTGGTTTTGGCCGCCGCCATATCGCGCCCTGCGTGTCTGCCTTTGCTGCCCTGCATCCTCATCTGGCGCTTTCCCTGCAGCTCAGCAGTCAGCCGCTGAATTTTCTTGATGCCCATGTGGACATCGACATTCGCGTCGGCGAACCGCCAGACTCACGGCTGGTCGCCCGGAAACTGGTGCACAACCCGCGTGTACTTTGCTGCTCGCCCGCCTACGCCGCCAAACACGGGTTGCCGGACAGCATCCGGGCGCTGGCGCAGCATAACTGCATTTTACTGAGGCAGCATGACAGCGATTTCGCCCTGTGGCGTTTTGTCGGCGATGCGGAGAGCCTGAGTCAGAAAGTCCGCGGGAACCTGGTCACGAACGATGGCGAGGTGGCGATGCGCATGGCGCTGGATGGTCATGGCATCCTGCTGCGCTCCTGGTGGGATGCAAAACACAGCATTGCAGCCGGGGAGCTGCGGCATGTGTTGCCCGAATGGCGGTCACCGGACGGCGATATCTTCGCAGTCTGGCAGGCGCAGCGACAGCAGCCCTCGCGCCTCATGGCGTTTGTGACCTTTCTACAGGAAAGGCTTCAAAGCGATAGCGCGTTAACTCATCTGTGATGTCCCACGCAACTTTTCTGTAAATCATTATCACTATTAAAGTATTTTCCGGCAGCGTCGATACCGATCTTATGTGTCTGCGCCCGTTGCGTAGATCGACTGTGAGCACGCCTCTGGTCTGAGGCGCGGTTTAACCTCTGGTGGATGCCTGGCGATGAATACAGATTTAACACGCTCCGGGGATGGCGTTTCCCCTCAACGTATTGCAAAACAGGCAGACAGGCTGATTGTCATGCTGTGTTGGATCATGGTGGTGATTTCAGCCATCGTCGGAAGCCTGTACCAGTCAACCTGGCTGGCGATAACGGTCGGCACCGGGCTGGCACTGGTCGCCACGCTGGTGGGATGGCTGGCAAACGGCACGTTATTTTCGCGCTTATGGCTGGCCTTCACGCTCATCGGCTTTGCGGGTTTGCTGATTCAACTGGGCCAGGGCGAAACCGAGTTCCACTTTTCGGTGTTTGTCTTGCTGTCGGTATTGCTGGTCTATCGCGACAGCCGACCCTTGCTGGTGGCCGCCGCGACAGGCGCCGTTCATCATCTCCTGTTTAACTATCTGCAGGAACACGATCTGTTTGGCATCGTGGTCTTTCACCATCCCGGTCTGGATATGGTGCTTTTCCACGCGCTGTTTGTGGTGGTACAGACCGCGATGCTGGTGCTTATCGCCCGGCAGATGGCCGCCGATCTCCGCGCTTCAAGTGAGGTCGCGCAACTGGCTGCCCGCATCAACCGTGAACCAGGTTGCCTGACGCTGTCGGTGGAAAATCAACAGAGTGAAACGCCATTCGCCAAAACCTTTAGCCAGACGCTGAGCACGATGCGCGGTACGTTGAACCAGGTCAGCCACGGCGTCGCTGAACTGCTGCAGGAGGCCGACAGCATGCTGTCGCGTAACGCCGCCCTGTCGCAGCGCACCGATGAACAGGCTCAGGCGCTGGAGGTGGCGACCACCGCGATGTCACAAATCAGCGTTGCCGCCAGTCAGGCGAAGGATAAGGCGCAAACGGCCTGCGATCTGGCTCATGAAACCCGCCAGGTAGCGAATAAAGGTCAACAGAATATTCAGCGGGCGATGGCCTCCATGGCGCAGATTAACGTGGAGTCTGGCCGGGTTAAAACCATTCTTGAACTGATTGACGGCATTGCTTTCCAGACGACGATTTTGTCCCTGAATGCCTCAGTAGAAGCCGCCCGCGCGGGTCAGGAAGGCCGGGGTTTTGCCGTGGTGGCCAACGAAGTGCGCAGCCTGGCATTGCGGTGTGAAAATGCCGCCCGTGAGATTCGCCAGCTCATGGATGTGTCCAGTTCCAGCGCCGAGCAGGGCACCGCGCAGGTTGATCAGGCCGCCCAGACCATGCAGGCGATTCACGTCAGTATCGACAGCCTGTCACAGCTGGTGAACGAGCTGTCGGAGATGAGCGTGCAGCAAAATCAGAGCATCGAACAGATTCAGCACAGCATTAACAGTATTGATGACAGCGTGAATCATAACGTCAAACACGTGACCGAAACGCTACAGGTGGCGCAGCACCAGCGTCAGCAGGCCAGCACGCTACAACAGGCTATCTCACTGTTTCGTTTTAGCTAGGCGAGGCAGGCAGAATCCGTTATGAGGCGGTTCTGGCGGAGAAAACACGGGCGTTATTGCCCGGGTCGCGAGGATACCGTATCAGCGGCGTCGATGGGCGCGAGTGCCCCGCAGGCCAGATGGACTGCGGGGCAATGGCGGGCATGCCCGCAAAGCGATTAATCGACGCCTTTTACCAACAATACGCGATAAGTCGCGCCCTTCAGGCGGTGCTGTTTCGCCTCCTGATATTCCGGGCTGTCATACCAGGCATGGGCGGCGTCGGTGCTCGGAAATTCAATAATCACCACACCTTCCGCCTCGGGGCCTTCCAGGGTTTCCAGATCGCCGTAAAAGGCTAATGGCTTGATGGGATGGTTGCCATGGGCTTTGCCGGCTTTATCGGCGTAAGTCACCATTTCATCCTGATCCAGGGTGTTGTCACGAATAAATACGACGTAAGCGCTCAACGTTTTTCTCCTCAGGCTTGCTTGTCTTGGGTTTGCGTATCAAAGTCCGATGCGTCATGGCGCTCGCGCAGCTGATCGGCGGGTTCGCCCATCACACGGTTCACCTTGCGGCCGCGCATAACGGCCGGACGCAGGGCGATCTCTTCGGCCCAGCGCACCACATTTTTGTAGGACTGAAGATCGAGGAATTCTGCCGCATTGTACTGGTTATACAGCACCATGCTGCCGTACCACGGCCAGGTGGCGATATCGGCGATGGTGTAATCGTCACCCGCCAGATAACGGTTATCGGCAAGCTGACGGTCCAGCACGTCAAACTGACGTTTGGCTTCCAGTGAGAAGCGGTTGATGGCGTATTCAATCTTTTCTGGCGCGTAATGATAGAAGTGACCAAAGCCGCCGCCAAGGTAAGGGGCAGAGCCTTGCAGCCAGAACAGCCAGTTCAGCGTTTCGGTGCGTTTGGCCGGATCTTTCGGCAGGAAATAACCGTATTTTTCCGCCAGATAGAGCAGGATGTTACCGGATTCAAATACGCGAATCGGTGGTGTGGCTGAATGATCGCACAGTGCCGGGATTTTGGAGTTGGGGTTGATCTCAACAAAACCGCTGCTGAACTGATCGCCTTCACCAATATTGATTAACCAGGCATCGTACTCTGCATCGTTCACGTTCAGCGCCAGCAACTCTTCCAGCAGAATAGTGACTTTCTGGCCGTTAGGCGTGCCCAGAGAGTAAAGCTGCAGCGGATGCTTACCAACCGGCAGGGCTTTTTCATGGGTTGGGCCAGCGGTAGGGCGGTTAGTTTTGGCACCATTACCTTTCGCTTCCGGGTCCCACTTCCAGACTTTAGCGGGCTGATAGTGTTGTTCAGACATGATGAGGTTCGCCTTTTTGTGTTTGGAGTTTTCACGAGTGTAGCAGTTGCCAGCGCGCTGGTTTAACCCTGGTGGCGGTGACTTTGTATCGCTTTACTACAGCGCTCAAGACAGCTTTACCGCCAGTGCGAAGAGATTTTCCCCACACAAATCACATTTATGACGCCTGAGCAATGCTAAGCTAAAACGGTTTAGTAAAATTTAGCTTTATCTGCGTAGGAGAGAGGTATGTCAGCACGAGTCTGGTGTCTGGGTGATGCCGTGGTGGACCTGCTTCCGGACGGGCCGGGGCATTTAATACAGTGTGCAGGCGGGGCGCCCGCCAATGTGGCGGTGGGCATTGCCCGCTTACAGGGCCGCAGCGGGTTTATTGGCCGGGTTGGGGACGATCCTTTTGGTCACTTTATGCAGCACACGCTGGCGACTGAACAGGTTGATACCCGCTATATGACGCTGGACAGCGCCCAGCGCACCTCAACGGTGGTGGTGGCGCTGGATCAGGAAGGTGAGCGGACTTTTACCTTTATGGTGCGCCCCAGTGCAGATCTGTTTCTGGAACAAGGCGATCTCCCCAGGTTTGAGCAAGGTGAATGGCTTCACTGCTGCTCAATTGCCCTGGCGGCAGAACCTTCGCGCTCCACCACCTTTTCTGCCATGCAGCAGATCAGCGATGCCGGTGGCTTTGTGAGCTTTGATCCCAATATTCGTCACGATCTGTGGCACGACGATGCCCAACTGCGGGACTGTGTGAACCGGGCGTTACAGCTGGCCGATGTGGTCAAGCTGTCTGAGGAAGAGCTGGCTTTTCTGACTCCGGGGGCGCAACACGCTGACAGCATGCAGGCGCTGGCGGAACGCTTTGCGATTAGCCTGCTGATGGTCACCCAGGGCAAGGCCGGAGTGAAAGTCTGGCATCAGGGTAAACATTATCACTATCCCACGCTGCCTGTGGTGAGCGTGGACACCACCGGCGCAGGGGATGCGTTTGTCGCCGGGCTGCTATGGGGGCTGGCGGAAAAGGGGATGCCCGCTAATGAGGCCGAGCTGGCGGCACGACTCAGCAGCGCACAGCAGTGTGGGGCGCTGGCGACGACGGCAAAAGGGGCGATGACCGCGTTGCCTTATCGCCACCAAATTGAAGGATAATATCCCGATAACGCCACGACGCACTGACCGGCAACCCTCGCCTGTGTCCGGTCAGTCAGCGGGTGCAGCGCCGAACGGGGTCGGCCGCTCATCCAGCGGGCCTGTCATCACTAAAGGGGACAGCGCCCGTTACCTCAGATCGGGCAGAGCGATCAGCCCCTGTCCACGCTGATGACCCGGCCGCTCAGGGTGAACCGCCTGCCGGCATAAAGCGTGGTCGGGCTTTGTCTGTCACCGCAACGCAAGCTTTACTGTTGCCCCATCATGCCGAGCCTTTTCGCGCATTGATCTGTTCCCGCGGCCATCTGCCCGTTGTCAGCGCTCCCCGTTCGCGCATCCTGACCGGGGCCGGCAAGACAGCGACCCCGCTCATAAATCTCACTGCCGATCCCGCTTTGCTGTGAGGCAGTTCACTCATTCGCCCTTCGTTGCTTTACATCCCCATTCCGGCCTCGTAATGTCATCTCAATGTGAGCGGATAACAATTTTATGCAGGAGACTGCCATGACCCTGGACAGAGATTCATTAGCGGCCGTACTCGCCCGGCGCGACTGGGAAAACCCCGGCGTCAGCGAACATAACCGGCTGGAAGCCCATCCGCCGTTTTACAGCTGGCGCAGCGCTGAGGCGGCCCATAACAACGCGCCATCGGCGCAGCGAAAAAGCCTGAGCGGCGAATGGACGTTTGCCTTTTTCCCTGCGCCCGAGGCGGTGCCGGATAGCTGGCGCACCCAGGATTTGCAGGCGGCAGCGACGATTACCGTGCCGTCAGTCTGGCAAATGCAGGGCTATGATGTTCCGATTTACACCAATGTTACCTATCCCATTCCGGTTGATCCCCCGCGCGTTCCGGCTGAAAATCCTACGGGATGTTATTCGCTCACATTTAATGTGGATGCAGACTGGCTGCAACATGGACAAACCCGAATTATTTTTGACGGCGTGAATTCAGCCTTCTATCTCTGGTGCAACGGACGCTGGGTGGGCTACGGGCAGGACAGCCGCTTGCCGTCTGAATTTGATCTGAGCGAATTTCTGCGCGAAGGTGAAAATCGCCTGGCGGTGATGGTGTTGCGCTGGAGCGATGGCAGCTATCTGGAAGATCAGGATATGTGGCGCATGAGTGGTATTTTCCGCGATGTTTCCCTGCTGCATAAGCCTGCCAGCCATCTTCGCGATCTGCGCATTCGTACGCATTTCAATGACGATTTCAGTCGTGCGCGGCTGGAAGCTGAGGTGCGGGTTGCCGGAGCACTGGATGACGATTTACGGGTCAGCGTGCAGCTCTTCGCGGGTGACACGCTAACCGGAGAAGCGACGTCGCCCTTGGGCAGCGCGATTATTGACGAGCGCGGCGCGTGGAGCGATCGGACAACGCTATGCATCAACGTTGCTAACCCTGCGCTGTGGAGTGCGGAAACGCCGCATCTCTACCGGGCGGTTGTGCAGTTACACCGGACGGACGGTACGCTGATTGAGGCGGAGGCCTGCGACGTGGGATTCCGGCACGTCAGCATCGAAAATGGCCTGCTGCTGCTCAACGGTCAGCCACTGCTCATCCGCGGCACCAACCGCCACGAGCATCATCCTGAACGCGGTCAGGTGATGGATCGTGACACTATGGTGCAGGATATTTTGCTGATGAAGCAGAATAACTTCAACGCGGTGCGCTGCTCCCATTACCCTAACGATCCCCTGTGGTATAGCCTGTGTGACCACTACGGCTTGTACGTCGTGGATGAAGCCAACATCGAAACGCACGGCATGGTGCCGATGAATCGCCTGAGCGACGATCCCGTCTGGCTTCCCGCCATGAGCCAGCGCGTCACGCGCATGGTGCAGCGCGATCGTAATCACCCCTGCATTATTATCTGGTCACTGGGTAACGAATCGGGCCACGGTGCTAACCATGATGCGCTCTACCGCTGGCTGAAAAGTGAAGATCCTTCCCGCCCGGTCCAGTACGAAGGTGGCGGGGCCAATACCGCAGCGACCGATATTATCTGTCCGATGTATGCGCGGGTCGATGAGGATCAACCTTTCCCGGCCGTGCCGAAATGGTCCATTAAAAAATGGCTGTCTATTCCAGGCGAGCAGCGTCCGCTTATTCTCTGTGAATATGCTCATGCCATGGGAAACAGCCTTGGTGGCTACGCAAAATACTGGCAGGCATTTCGTCAGTATCCTCGCCTGCAGGGCGGTTTTGTCTGGGACTGGGTCGATCAGTCGCTCATAAAATATGACGATAACGGCGAACCCTGGGCTGCCTACGGTGGCGACTTTGGTGATACGCCTAATGATCGCCAGTTCTGCATGAACGGGCTGGTCTTTGCCGACCGGACGCCCCATCCCTCGCTCTACGAAGCCCGCCATGCGCAGCAGTTCTTCCAGTTCAGGCTGCTACCGGGCAGCGAGCGCACGCTGGAAGTGACCAGCGAATACCTGTTCCGCCACAGTGATAATGAAATCCTGCACTGGTCGGTGGCTCAGGATGGCAACCTGCTGGCCGCCGGTGAAGTCACGCTGGATATCGCGCCACAGGGCCGCCAGCAGATCGCACTCCCGGAGGTGCCGCTGCCTCAATCTTCAGGCCAGCTCTGGCTGACGGTGCGGGTGGAACAGCCTCAGCCGACGGCCTGGTCAGAAGCCGGTCATATCAGCGCCTGGCAGCAGTGGCCACTGGAGGCGATCCTGAATGTGGCCCTGCCGCCTCAGGCGGCGAGTGCGCCACAGCTCAGCCGCGGCGAAGACACCTTCAGCGTGGCGGTGAACAACCAGCGCTGGGCATTCAGCCGTCAGCAGGGCGTGCTCACGCAGTACTGGATCGACGATCAGCCGCAGCTCCTGTCGCCGCTGCGCGATCAGTTTACCCGTGCGCCGCTGGATAACGATATCGGCGTCAGCGAAGTCACGCGCATCGACCCTAATGCCTGGGTCGAGCGCTGGAAAGCGGCGGGGCACTATC
Organism: Pantoea ananatis LMG 2665; assembly: GCF_000710035.2. GTDB lineage: Bacteria > Pseudomonadota > Gammaproteobacteria > Enterobacterales > Enterobacteriaceae > Pantoea > Pantoea ananatis. Next base: position 161,500 of record NZ_JMJJ01000010.1, read on the forward strand.
AGTCTGAGGTCACTACCCTGCAGTGCACCGCCGAAGCGCTCTCCGACGCCGTCGTGATCAACACCGTCCATGCCTGGCAGTTCCAAGGCAAAACGCTGTTTATTAGCCGTAAAGTGTACCGTATTGATGGATTTGGCGAGATGGCGGTGACGGTCAACGTGGAGATTGCGAGCGGCACGCCTTATCCGGCACGCATCGGTATGAGCTGTCAGCTCACCCAGATCGTCGAGCGAGTGAACTGGTTAGGCCTGGGGCCGCATGAAAATTACCCGGATCGCCTGACCTCTGCCTGCTTCGACCGCTGGGATTTACCGCTGAGTGAAATGTACACTCCGTATGTTTTCCCCACTGAAAACGGCCTGCGCTGCGGCACGCGTGAACTCAACTATGGTGCGCACCAGTGGCGTGGCGATTTCCAGTTCAACATCAGTCGCTACAGCCAGACACAGCTGATGGAAACCTGCCATCGCCACCTGTTACGGCCTGAGGCGGGCACGTGGCTCAATATTGATGGCTTCCACATGGGCGTCGGCGGTGACGATTCCTGGAGCCCGTCGGTATCACCGGAATTCCTGCTCAGTGCAGGACGTTACAGCTACCAGTTTATCTGGGGGCAACAAAAATAATGAGCGGGCAGGCTCGCGCCTGCCTGACTCTCGCGTAAGGACGTCCAATATGTACTATTTAAAAAACACGAATTTTTGGCTGTTTGGTTTTTTCTTCTTCTTTTACTTTTTCATCATGGGTGCCTATTTCCCGTTCTTCCCCATCTGGTTGCATGATATTAACCATATCAGCAAAGGGGATACCGGCATTATTTTTGCCAGTATTTCGTTGTTTTCTCTGCTGTTTCAGCCGCTGTTTGGCCTGTTGTCCGATAAGCTCGGCCTGCGCAAACACCTGCTGTGGGTTATCACCGGTATGCTGGTGATGTTCGCACCTTTCTTTATTTACGTTTTTGGGCCGCTATTACAGGTGAATATTCTGGCGGGCTCGATTGTTGGCGGTATTTACCTGGGTTTTATCTACAACGCCGGGGCACCCGCGATTGAAGCGTACATTGAGAAAGTCAGCCGCCGCAGCAATTTTGAATTTGGCCGGGCGCGCATGTTTGGCTGTGTAGGATGGGCCTTGTGCGCCTCCATCGTCGGGATCATGTTCACCATCAATAACCAGTTTGTGTTCTGGCTGGGGTCGGGCTGTGCCGTGATTCTGGCGCTGCTGCTGTTCTTCTCCCGTACCAGCACATCGTCATCCGCGACGGTTGCGCAGGCGGTGGGAGCGAATCACTCGGCGTTCAGCCTGAAGCTGGCGCTGGAGTTGTTCAGGCAGCCAAAACTGTGGTTTTTATCCCTGTATGTCGTCGGCGTGTCCTGTACCTATGACGTGTTCGACCAGCAGTTTGCTAACTTCTTTACCTCATTCTTTGCCACAGGCGAACAGGGTACGCGGGTATTTGGCTATGTAACCACCCTGGGTGAATTACTGAACGCGTCCATCATGTTTTTTGCTCCGCTGATCGTTAACCGCATTGGCGGCAAGAACGCCCTGCTGCTGGCAGGCATGATCATGTCCGTGCGTATTATCGGTTCCTCCTTTGCCACCACGGCAGTGGAAGTGGTGATTCTTAAAACGCTGCACATGTTTGAAATCCCTTTCCTGATTGTCGGCTGCTTTAAATACATCACCAGCCAGTTTGAAGTGCGCTTCTCCGCCACCATTTATCTGGTGTGCTTCTGCTTCTTCAAACAGTTAGCGATGATATTCATGTCAGTTCTGGCGGGTAACATGTATGAAAGTATTGGCTTCCATGGCGCCTATCTGGTGCTGGGCTCTATTGCGATGGCCTTTACGTTGATCTCCGTTTTCACCCTGAGCGGGCCGGGACCGCTGACGCTGTTACGTCGTCATGCTGCCTGATCCCTTCCTCAAGACAACCGGACAGGCGTCATGACGCATCCGGTTGTCTGCTTGCCGACCGCGTTTTTTTCATCATGTCATTCCTCTTTTTCGCCTCGTCGCCGCTTCGTTTTGCGAACTGTCTCACATTCATAAAATCGGTTTAGCAAATTACTTTGCCTGAAAATACATCGATGAATATCATCCGAAAACTAAACCGGTTTAGCAAAAGACAGCATCACTACCCTTACCTTTTCTGGGATGTAAAACGATGAATAAAAAGGCACTTGCCATAACCGTTGGGCTGCTACTGAGCGCGGGGCCGGTTCTGGCAGCAGAACCAAGCATGAGCAGTATTGAAGCACGGCTGGCGGCACTGGAGCAGCGGTTACAGGCCGCGGAGCAGCGGGCGAATGCGGCAGAGAATCGCGCAGAAGCCGCAGAAAAACAGGCGCAGCAGCTTGCCCGCGCACAGCAGAAAAGCCAGGCCACCGCGACGCAGGTTGAACAGCGCACGGCGAAGCTGGAGCAGAAAGCGAGCAGTGAAGACGGCTTCGAATTTCACGGCTATGCCCGTTCCGGGCTACTGATGAACAGCTCGGCGACCAAAACTCAGGGCGGCCCGACCGTGACGCCTGCCGGGGAAACCGGCGGGCATGTCGGCCGCTTAGGTAACGAACCTGATACCTATGTAGAGCTGAATCTGGAACATAAACAAACGCTGGAAAACGGCGCAACGACCCGCTTCAAGGCGATGCTGGCCGACGGCCAGCGCACCTATAACGACTGGACGGCATCCAGCAGCGACCTCAATCTGCGTCAGGCTTTTGTCGAGCTGGGCCAGCTCCCGACCTTTACCGGCGCGTTCAAAGACACGACCGTCTGGGCGGGTAAACGCTTTGACCGGGATAATTTCGATATCCACTGGATCGACTCCGATGTGGTATTTCTCGCCGGTACCGGAGCAGGTATTTACGACATGAAGTGGAGCGATCAGGCTCACAGCAATCTGTCGCTTTACGGACGAACCTTTGGCGATATCGAGAACAACGACAACACCGCACAGAACTATATTCTCACGGCTAACAACTTCTACGGCCCATTCCAACTGATGCTGAGCGGCATGCGGGCGAAAGATAACGACGACCGGCTGGATGTGAACGGCCTGAAGGTGAAGGGCGATGCCGCGAACACCGGGTTACATGCGCTGGTGGGGCTGCATAACGACAGCTTCTATGGCCTGCGCGAGGGTTCAGCGAAAACGGCCGTGCTGTACGGTCACGGCTTAGGTGCAGAGGTAAAAGCTATCGGTTCAGACGGGGCACTGTTACCGGATGCCGATACCTGGCGGCTGGCCAGCTACGGGATTACCCCGCTGGGCGGCGGCTGGCATATCGCCCCAGCGGTGCTGGCGCAAAGCAGTAAGGATCGTTACGTCAAGGGCGACAGCTATCAGTGGGCCACCGCCAACATGCGCCTGATTCAGGGGCTGACCGAGAACTTTGAAATGCAGTACGAAGCTACCTATCAGTATATGGATCTGCGACCAGAGGGCTTTAATCAGCGCAGTGCGGTCAACGGTAATTTCTACAAACTGACCGTTGCGCCTACGCTGAAGGCCAGCAACGTGGGTGAATTCCTCAAACGTCCGGAAATTCGCCTTTTTGCCACCTGGATGGACTGGGACCACCGACTGGATAACTACGCGCGCGGCGATGCCTTTGGCAGCAGCGGCTTTGAAGCGGGCGGTGAGTGGAACTTCGGCGTACAAATGGAAACCTGGTTCTGATCAGTCGGCCCTGCGGGGCTGTTTCAGCCGGGCCGACACTATCACACGATAAAACAGAGGTTTTTTATGGATTTCGTACAAATCTCCCGTGCATTACTGCCGTTGCTGGGGGGCAAAGAGAATATTGCCAGCGCGGCGCACTGCGCGACCCGGCTCAGGCTGGTGCTGGTCGATGACGCCAAAGCGGATACCAGCGCGATCGGAAAAATCGACGGGGTAAAAGGCTGTTTCCGTAATGCCGGACAGCTGCAGGTGATTTTTGGCACCGGGGTGGTCAACAAAGTCTACGCCGCCTTTGTCGCCGAAGCCGGGATCAGTGAATCGAGTAAATCTGAAGCCGCCGATATCGCGGCCCGCAAGCTCAATCCTTTCCAGCGCATCGCCCGTTTGCTCTCGAATATTTTCGTGCCAATTATTCCGGCCATTGTCGCGTCCGGCCTGCTCATGGGCCTGCTGGGCATGGTCAAAACTTATGGCTGGGTGAACCCGGAAAATGCCCTGTATATCATGCTGGATATGTGCAGTTCGGCGGCGTTTATTATTCTGCCGATCCTGATCGGCTTTACGGCAGCACGTGAGTTTGGCGGTAACCCGTTTTTGGGGGCTACGCTGGGCGGCATCCTGACCCATCCGGCGCTGACCAATGCCTGGGGCGTGGCGTCCGGGTTCCACACCATGAACTTCTTTGGGATTGAAGTCGCGATGATCGGCTACCAGGGCACGGTGTTTCCGGTGTTGCTGGCCGTGTGGTTTATGAGCCTGCTGGAAAAACAGTTACGGCGCATCATCCCTGACGCGCTCGACCTGATTCTGACGCCGTTCCTGACCGTAATTATTTCTGGCTTTGTGGCGCTGCTGATTATTGGTCCGGCGGGGCGTGCCTTGGGTGACGGCATCTCCTTCGTGCTCAGCACGTTGATTGCTCATGCTGGCTGGCTGGCCGGATTACTGTTTGGCGGGTTGTACTCCGTTATCGTGATTACTGGCGTGCATCACAGTTTCCACGCCATTGAAGCGGGCTTGCTGGGTAATCCTTCAATCGGCGTCAATTTCCTGTTGCCGATTTGGGCGATGGCCAACGTGGCGCAGGGCGGTGCCTGTCTGGCGGTGTGGTTTAAAACCAAGGATCCTAAAATCAAAGCCATTACCTTGCCTTCAGCCTTTTCGGCCCTGCTGGGCATTACCGAAGCCGCCATCTTTGGTATCAACCTGCGCTTTATGAAGCCGTTTATTGCCGGACTGATCGGTGGTGCCATCGGCGGTGCCTGGGTGGTTTCCGTTAAGGTCTATATGACCGCAGTGGGGCTGACTGGCTTACCCGGCATGGCCATTGTTCAGGCCAGTTCGCTGCTGAATTATATTATTGGTATGGTGATCGCCTTTAGTGTCGCCTTTGTCATCGCTTTCCTGCTCAAGTACAAAACGGATTCTGAATAATGGCCCTGAAAAACCTGCTCCCCGCCATGCTTAAGGCGGTAATGAAAGGCCAGCCCAGGGCGCGGGAGGACAGCCACTATCCGGGCTGGCACCTGGCGCCAGTTACCGGGCTGCTTAACGATCCCAATGGCTTTATCCACTTCAACGGACAGTACCATCTGTTCTATCAGTGGAATGCCCTGGCCTGCGAGCACAAGCACAAATGCTGGGGCCACTGGCGTTCAGCGGATTTACTGCACTGGGAACACGAACCGGTCGCGCTGTTGCCCGATGAAGAGTATGACCGCAGCGGATGCTATTCCGGCAGTGCGGTGGACAACAATGGCGAGCTAACCCTGTGTTACACGGGGAATGTTAAATTTGAGGACGGCTCACGTACCGCCTGGCAGTGCCTGGCCGTGCAGAACGGTGAGGGCGGATTCGACAAGCTGGGGCCGGTTATCCCGCTGCCTGAAGGCTACACCGGTCATGTCCGTGACCCCAAAGTCTGGCGGCATGGCGGGTACTGGTACATGGTGCTGGGCGCGCAGGACGCGCAGTTACAGGGCAAAGTCCTGTTACTGCGCGCCAGCGATCTGCGCCACTGGGAGAACCTGGGCGAAATAGCGGGAAGTGGCCTGGGCGGATTAGGCGCGGCGGGCTATATGTGGGAATGCCCTGACATGTTTACCCTGGGAGCCTCGACGTTTCTGATCTGCTGCCCGCAGGGCATTCCCCGGGAAGAGAAGCGCTATCTGAATACCCATCCCTGCGCATGGCTCAGCGGTACGCTCGACTATGAGAACGCGCATTACTCGCACGGTGCCTTTAATGAACTGGATGCCGGCTTTGAGTTTTATGCCCCGCAAACCACGTTAACCCAGGACGGGCGCAGGCTGCTGGTGGGCTGGATGGGCGTGCCGGACGGCGAAGAAATGCGCCAGCCCACCGTGGCGTTTGGCTGGATTCATCAGATGACCTGTATACGTGAGCTGACCGAGCGGGACGGGCGGCTTTATCAGCAGCCGGTGGCCGAGCTGCAGGCGCTGCGGCTGGACGAGCAACGCTATCGCGGGCCTGCGGATGGCGCACCGGAGATGGCGGCCCGACGTCTTGAGCTGGTGCTGACGTCCGGCGGCGATATCACGCTGGACTTTGCCGATACGCTTCGGCTGAGCTGGCATCAGGAGACGCTTTGTCTGGCACGCCGCAGTCTGGAAAACGGCGAATGGCTTTATCGTCACTGGTGCGGCAGCGCGCGCAAACTGCATATTCTGTGCGATCACTCCAGCGTCGAGATTTTTATCAATGACGGCGAAGGCGTGATGAGTAGCCGCTACTTCCCGCAGCATCCTGCCCGTTTACGCCTGAGCGGCAGCGCAGAAGTCACTGCCTGCTACTGGTCGTTACGATCCTGCATGGTAGAATAAGCCCTTGTTTCCTTAAACGAAGCACCGACGTGAAAAAAACAAAGCGCGTGACCATCAGTGATATCGCTACGCTGGCCGGGGTGTCAAAAGCCACGGCCAGCCTGGTGCTCAACGGGCGCGGTAAAGAGCTGCGCGTGGCAGAAGAGACGCGCGAACGCGTGATGTCTCTTGCGCAACAGCACCACTATCTGCCCAGTATCCATGCCCGTCTGCTGCGCGAAAACCGCAGCCATACGTTAGGGCTGGTGGTGCCGGAGATCACCAACTACGGTTTCGCCGTTTTCTCTCACGCGCTAGAGAACCTTTGCCGTGAAGCCGGGCTACAGCTGCTGATCTCCTGTACCGATGAAAATGCCAGCCAGGAAACGCTGGTGGTTAACAACCTGGTCTCGCGTCAGGTTGATGGCCTGATCGTCGCCTCAAGTCAGCAGAGCGACAGCGACTATCTGAAGCTGAGTGAACAGCTGCCGGTCGTGCTGTTTGACCGCCACGTGAATAACAGCAGTTTGCCGCTGGTGATCACCGATTCGATTACGCCGACCGCCGAGCTGGTAGAGCGCCTGGCGCGTGCTCATCCCGATGAGGTCTATTTCCTGGGCGGGCAGCCACGACTGTCGCCGACCAAAGATCGTCTGGCCGGCTTTATGCAGGGGCTGGAGCGGGCGGGGGTAAGTCCCCGGCCGGAATGGATTATTCAGGGCAACTACCATCCCAGCAGCGGCTATGAAATGTTTGCGGCCCTGTGTGCCCGTCTTGGCAGGCCACCTAAGGCGCTGTTTACCGCCGCCTGCGGTTTGCTGGAAGGGGTGCTGCGCTATATGAGCCAGCACCATCTGCTGGAGAGTGATATTCACATAGCCAGTTTCGACGATCACTACCTGTATGATTCGCTGTCACTGCATATCGATACCGTAGAACAGAACGTACCGCGCCTGGCGCAGGAGTGCTTTTCCGTGATTAGCCAAATGATCCAGGGGCATGAACCGGCGGACAGACAGATTATCTTGCCCGCCAGGCTGCGCTACCGTTCATCTCTGGCGCGTTAACGCCGCTTACCGACAGGCGGCCAGATCGGCCATCTGCTGTTTATCAGGCAGGCCAACAATCTGTTGCAGCTTTTGTTCATGATTCAGGTAGTAGATAGCGGGCGTGCCGTTGGCCCCTAACGCCTGCATCTGCGCCTGGTTATGCTGAATCTGATCAAACAGCGCGCGCGGCGTGCTGTCCGGGAAGGCCGGCTTATTTTTACCCTGCGAGCGTTCGAAATCCTGCCAGGCTTGAGCAGGATCGGCCGCCGCGAGAATGGCAGACGCGTAGCGTCCGCTCTCGGGCTTAAGAATGCCGACAAGCTGGGTTTTGATGCTGAGCGAGTTATTTTGTACCAGCGGCTGCACCTGCTGCCAGAAGGTCCGGCAGTAGGGGCAGAACGGATCGGCAAAGACCACGACCTGACAGCGGGCTTCAGCGCTTCCCTCCTTGATGCCCGGCATGGCCTGCAGTTGCTTCCACATGGCGCGTCCGGCGGGCAAATAAATTTCATCATTGATGATTTTTTCGCTGAGGTTATTGCCCTGCGCGTCATACATATAGCCCGAAATCGCATGCTGACCATCTGGCGTCAGGTAAATGGTGACGCCGGTTCCCTGATATTGACCCAGCCAGCCCTGAACCCCGCCGGGTGCCTTAAAGGGTTTGATGATTTCCACGCCCTGCTTTTCAATTTGCTGGACGGGGGCGGGCAGCGTAGCCGCCTGGGTCGTGCTGCTCAACAGCAGTGCGGAAAGCAGTATCCTGAACGTTTTCATTAATCCCTGTCTCTTAACGTCGTGATGAAAGTGAGGCGGTGCGGCTGTCGAGCCACTCAAAGAGCAGCATGCCTGCCAGCATGGCGATCAGGAACACTGCGCCCTTAAGCACTCCGCCGCCGAGCAGCACCAGCGCCGGACCGGGGCAGATGCCAGCCAGCCCCCAGCCAATCCCGAACAGCATAGCCCCTGCGATCAGTTTTTTATCCAGCGCGCGCTGGCCGGGCAGATGAAAGGTTTCGCCAAAGACCGGACGCTCACGTCGGGAGGCCAGCCAGAAGGCCACCAGCCCGACGGTAATCGCGCCGCCCATCACCAGCGCCAGAGAGGGATCCCAGGCGCGGGTAATGTTCAGAAAACCCAGAACCTTGGCCGGGTTCGCCATGCCGCTGACGATTAAGCCCGTGCCAAATAACAGCCCACTAAGCAGAGAAAATAAAACGGCCATTGTTCCTCCTGATATTCACCCGTGGCCCATCACGCCAACGGTCAGCATGGCGGTTAACATAAAGACCAGCGTCGCCACCAGTGAGCGCAGTGACAGCCGCGATAATCCACATACGCCGTGACCGCTGGTGCAGCCCGAGCCCAGGCGAACACCCAATCCCACCAGCACGCCGGCGAGTACCAGACGTCCCCATGACGCTTCAGTTTCAATGGCGGGCAGGGCGCTGAACAGCTGGAACACCAGCGGCGACAGGACCAGGCCCGCAATAAAGGCCAGCCGCCAGGGCTTGTCTGATGAGCGGCGTTTAAGCAGACCGCCCAGAATGCCGCTGATACCGGCTATGCGGCCACAAAGCAGCACCAGTATGCCCGCCGCCGCGCCAATCAGCAGCCCACCCACCAGGCTTTGCAGCGGCGTAAAATGAACCAGGTCAATATGCATTATCCACCCTTCCCAGTGCAGTGCTTACGTCTTGCGTTAAAAGCGGTTTAGCGGGATTTTCAGATAGCGCTCGCCGTCGCTCTCGGGTTCAGGTAATCGCCCGCCGTGAATATTCACCTGCAGGGCCATTAGCATGAGTTCTGGCAGCGGGAGCGTGGCATCACGCTGCTGCCGCCGGGCAATAAAATCCTGTTGGTGTTGTTCAACCACCCACGGATTGTTTTCCCGCTGCTCACGTACCGTGCTTTCAAACTGCACGTCGCGCCCGTCAGGGCGATAATCATGACCGGTAAATAAACGTGTGTCGTCAGGTAACTGCAGAATGCGTTGCAGGCTGTCCCATAATACGGCAGCGCTGCCGCCGGGGAAATCAGCCCGCGCTGTGCCGCTGTCGGGCATAAAAAACGTGTCGTGGATAAAAGCACAGTCGGCGATGTGATAGGTCACCGACGCCAGCGTGTGGCCGGGAGATAAAATGACTTCACCCCGCAGATTGCCGATGTAAAACACCTCGCCGTCCCTGAATAAGGTGTCCCAGATTTTCTCAGCTGGCGTCAGACCGGGCAGGTTATAGAGAGTTTGCCACAGCCTTTGCACCTCAGTGACCTTTTCACCGATGCCGGTAGGCGCACCGGTTTTCCCGGCCAGCCAGGCGGCGGCAGAGAAGTGGTCGGCATGAGGATGGGTATCCAGAACCCACGCAACCTGCCAGTTTTTTTGCTGAATAAAATCCAGTATGCGTTGGGCCTGCTGACAGGATACCGCTCCCGAGCGGCGATCAAAGTCCAGCACCGGATCGATGATGGCGCAGCGCCGGGTTTGTCCGTCAGCAATCACATATTGCAGGCTTCCGCTCTCGGGTTCATAGAAATGGTACACCTCTGCCTGAGGCGGATGGCACAGCCTGTTTGCATACCAGGCCAGGGGCTTATCGGCATCGGCACCAAACTGTTGGCAGGTAGCCCGAAATTCGGCCTCGTCTATCCGGCCTTCGCGTAACTCATGCAGTAAAAACAGGCTAAGCGATCGCGCACCACTCCGACAGTGTGCAAAGATTTTTGCACCGCGTTTAACCCGACGATGAAAAGCCTCAACGTCTTCCCAGCTCAGCGTGTCAAAGGTGAAGGGCATATAGACGTAGTCCATGCCCAGTTGCTCAGCCAGCGCCTTTTCCTGCTGATGAGGCAGAAAGGGGCCTTCTTCCTCATCAGGCCGATTATTAACCACAACGTCAAAGCCCAACTGGTGCAACTGGCTGAAATCCTCTGCAAGTGGTGCATCGGAAAACGCGACTTGCGCATTAAAATGGCGGATATTCATAACCTGTTCCCGTTTATTCAGAGATTTTTAAGCAACATGTAGCAGGCCATCACGATCAACATGGCTGAAAAGACGGCATTGATCGCGCGCGCATTGTGTTTCAGCCGGCTGGCCACCGCGACACCGACTAAGCCGCCCAGCAGGCCGCCAGCAATGAGGTAGATTGTCATCACCACAGAGACTTTGCCCGCCAGGGCATAGCTTGCGCTGGTCGAGATCCCCATGGCGAACACCACCATCAGCGAGGTTGCTATCGCCTCCACCATGGGTAAGCGGAACAACCAGACAAGCGCGGGCACCACTAAAAATCCTCCTCCGATGCCCATAAATCCGGCCAGTATTCCCAGCAGCAGTACGCTTCCCCAGACGATAGCGGGGGCAAAGTGCCTGTCTGGCGCGGAGGCACCGGGCAAAGGAGACTGTTTTCCTAGCATCATCAGCGCCACGCTGAACATCAAAAGGGAAAACGGCAGTAGCAGGTATTGTCCACTGACGATTTTTCCCAGTTCGGCTCCGAGCAGTGCGCCGCAGACCGCCACAAGAGAAATTCTCGCACCCGTTGCCCATCTGACATTGCCTTTACGACTATGGGCAAACAGATTGATCAGGGCGCTGACCGCCACCGCAATGGCGCTGGTGCCGATGACCCGATGCGTGTCGGGTACCTTCACCAGATACAGCAGCAGCGGCACGCACATGACCGATCCGCCGCCGCCGGTCAGCGCCAGAAAAAAGCCTACGGCGATGCCTGTTACAATTAACAGGCTCACCGTGAGGGCTGAAAAATGGGTGAATTCCTGAATGATCATTTTCATTCCTGGCGTTATTTTTACGCTATTAAAGAGGTCGTAAAAATGACTGTCAACTCATTATTTCTTTTTGCTATATCATATAGCTAAATGTTATAAGAGGTTTTTTTTATAACTTTAAAGTCTATTGATTTGCTTTATATCTGTGCTGCTATCCACTACGGTTAAATGAAAGGGAGGCCTGCATGAATGATAAAAATAATCCCCATCACCCGCATCTTGTTGTTATTGGTGGTGGCTCAGCTGGAATTGGCGTCATCGCAAGTATTAAGAAACGCATTAAAAACATCAAAATAACGCTAATTGAGCCAAAGGAAGAACATGATTATCAACCTGCCTGGACACTGGTGGGTGCCGGATTATTTTCCGCTGAAAAAACCCGAAAACGCATGAGTGACGTTATTCCGTCGGGCGTGAACTGGATTCAAGATGCCGTGACGCATGTTTCACCTGATCTGAAATATATTGAAACAGCGACAGCCCAAAAAATAGGTTACGACTATCTTATTATCGCCAGCGGTCTGATGCTGCGTTGGGATAAAATCAGGGGCCTGAGTGAAACCCTGGGCCGCAACGGCGTAACGTCAAACTACCGATACGATTTGGCGCGCTATACATGGGAACTGGTGCAAAACCTGAAGCAGGGAAAAGCCATTTTTACCCAGCCAGGGATGCCGATAAAGTGCGCGGGTGCGCCGCAGAAGGCGCTCTATCTCTCCGCCGATTACTGGCTGCGACGGGACCGTCTGGCACAGATCAACATTCAGTTCTGCCTGGCAGGTCAGGTCGTTTTTGGCGTGCCCGAATTTGTTCCGCCGCTGGAGGCCTATCTGGAGAAATACCAGGCGCAGGTCAATTTTGGACATACGCTTACTGCCGTTGATGGAATCAATAAGCAGGCGACGTTTACTCTCACCGATCCCGACGGCAGCACGCGTGACGTCACCCTGCCGTTCGATATGCTCCATGTTGTCCCGCCTCAGGCTGCGCCAGACTTTATTGCCGAAAGCGGTCTGGCGGATGCTGCTGGCTGGTGTGATGTCGATAAAGAAACACTGCAGCACAGCCGCTGGCCCGATATTTTTGCTTTGGGCGATTGCTGCTCAACGCCGAACGCCAAGACGGCCGCAGCGGCGCGTAAACAGATCGTGGTCGTGGCCGAAAACCTGAGGCAGGTCGTTAACGGGGCGATCCCGCAAACGCGTTACGATGGCTACGGTTCGTGTCCGCTCACCGTGGAGAAAGGCAAAGTCGTGCTGGCTGAGTTTGGTTATGGCAACCGCCTGCTGCCGACCTTTCCGCTCCATTCAGCCCGTCCCAGCCGCGCAGCATGGTGGCTAAAGGCCTGGTTTTTACCGCGCTTTTATTGGGCTGGTATGCTGCGCGGTATTGAGTGGTTGGCCAAAAGTAAACCCCTGTAGTGAAGGCCGTTCAGGGGCGAACGTATAAAGCGCCCCGCGACTGCTGTTCAATAATGTAGGTTATGGCGGCGGGCACGACGCGAAAGTGGGATGGCAGCATGCTGACGTCAATATTTTGTGCCCGGAGGGCGTTATTGCAGAGTAACAGCGTCACGCTCGGCGCTTTCTTAAGGGCATCTGAAATCGTCCTGCCAGTCACATCACCTGCCGCGTCGCCATTAAAAACGATGGCGATATCCCCGTCAAAATCCTCTTCTTTAAGCAGATTGCCAGCATTAGCCAGGGCGTGAGCAATGCGATTTTTATCAGGTACATGCAAAATGATTTTCATTCTGGGCCTCAGGTTGTTATCGCGACGGGCGAAAAACGAATGGCTCAGAATAAAACAGCGTGAGGATCGGATAAATGTGATGAGTGAAAGAAAATATGTCGTCGACGATGATTTCTAAAAAAAGAAAAATAGCGGCTCTGATAAATTCGAAATTGCTGTGTGCGTCTTTTTTTAAAAAAAGGGGAGTTACCCCTTTAATAGCTAATTATTTTTTCAGATTTTCAGGGAAATTGGCAGGTAATTCACTCGCCGCGCAGGCTATCACGTCATCGTTATTTTTTCCCGCATCGTGGACAAAGGTGATAGTCGCGAACTCATCAATGACTTCTATTGGATAAGTCGGGCCGGCATCGCGGTACTGCGCCATTTCGTCCAGATGATCGTTCTGGAAGCAGACGGTGCGTTCAGGATTATTCATGACCCAGCGCGGGAAGAAGATGGTGCCATGAAACAGCTTGTCGCCCAGGTTGGCAATCAGGCTGACACTGGTGCCGGTCGGTTCAGTCCAGGACACTTTATAGATGTCTTCACCGACGCAGACAATATAGACATGCTGGTCTTTCACCCAGCGGTTGCCCACCATGCCGCTATGAATACGGTAATCGACGGTGTCTTCGTTTTTAATATACAGCTCGTAATTCCAGCCATTGTCATAGGTATAAACCAGATGTTTACCGATGAAACCGTCAAGATTGTGTTTGTTGAATTTGCTCATTATTTGTTCTCCTCTGTGGTTGAAACCAGCTTACCCATTCACTTTGTGAATTAAAAACGCTAATTTATGATGAAATTGATTCAAAAATTGGATGGGTTATGCATAAAACCACACTGGAGCAGTGGAGCCTGTTGGACAAGGTGGTGCGAGAGGGCAGTTTTGCCAGAGCGGCGAGTCTGACCAACCGCAGTCAGTCATCCGTCAGCTATAACCTTGCTATGTTGCAGCAGCGCATAGGGATTACGCTGTTACATGCAGAGGGGCGCAAGGCGGTGCTGACGCCCGCAGGCGAGTTGCTGCTGGCGCAGGTGCGCCCGCTACTGAAAGCTTTTCATTCACTGGAGGCGTTTGCGGGATCAATACGCAGCGGCGTCAGAACAAAGCTGGATCTGGTGGTTGACAGCATCTTTCCGCGTCGACAACTGTTTTCCGTCCTTAAGGCTTTTCAGCAATGCCATCCTCATACTCAGATCAACCTGACCGAGGTGCTGGAAACCAACACCGATTACGCCGAGGCCGACGTGATGGTGGTGACCCAGCGCCAGGATATGGCCGGGCGGGGAGAGTGGTTGATGAATGTGGATTTCGTCGCCGTGGCGCACTGCGACCATCCCTTGCATCAGCATGGCGGCATCCTGGATGAAGAACGGTTGGCACAGTATCCGCTGATTCGCATTGCCGACCGGGAACATTTCACCGTGCAGGATGAGAGCAGCAATGGCGATTACTGGTCGTTTTCGACTATTGAGGCAGCGGTAGAGGCGGTGGTGCACCAGGTGGGTTATGGCTGGATCCCCTTCGAGCGCATCGAACATGAACTGGCGCAGGGAACACTAAAAATATTGCCCTTACAGCACGGCGTTCGTCGTGCCACCCCGCTGCACTTAATGATTAAGAAAGACATCCTGACGCTGGATCCACAAATTGTTACCCTGCTCGATCTGCTGAAAAACGCCACCCGTTCGTGACAGAGGGATCGCGATGAGGAACGCGTCTTCAGGGGCTATTTGTCACCGTTCAACGCAAGGAGCAGGGCATCCAGCGAATCTGGCGCGTGCGGATATCCGTTTTTTACCTCGTGAACGTCCCAGGACATTGCATCCTCAAGGCAGAAATCGCCTGCGCACTGCAACGCGAGGTCTTCATCTAACAGCCCAATCGGTAGCCAGATCAGGGGGCGGCCGCGCAACAGGTTCGGCACCGTCGAGCCACAGTGCCTGCAGAAGTCATTACGGTATCCCTGCGGGCGACGCCAACTGCTAATATCGGCTTCACCGGCCAGCCAGCTAAACTGATCGGCATGCACCAGCGTGGCCAGGTTATGGCCGGTACCGGTCTGACGGCGGCACAGCGAACAGTGACAGCGGTAAAAATGGCTGGGTTGTTGAGCCAGCTTAAAAACGACCGTTCCGCATAAACAACGTCCAGAAATCATCCTTTTTTCCCTGAATGCGCCAACCCTAAGGCGGTGTTTAGTGTGCCCGCTTTTTGGCCCAGTAAGCCATAAAGTTAATCGCGTCGCGATCGACGCCGCGCTCCCCTATCAGGTGGCGGCGTAATAGCTTCACCACGGTCGATTCGGCCGCTACCCAACCGTAAAATTCCGTGTTGCGGCCCTGAGCACGGTCCCACAGCAATTCGCCTTCTGCCTCTTCCTGCACGTCCTGCTGGTGGCCGCCATCGGGAACGTTAACCCGGGATTTTATTGCCTCAACCAGGCATTCCCCGTGTGAAGCAAATGCAGGTTTTCGCGGCAACCAGACGATGTCGGCAAAGGTATAGGCGTGCAGATCGACGCAATCTTCCGCATCCGGGACTTCAAAAAAGGCCTGAACCCGAGGCGGGTTTTCCTGTCGGGACAGTCTTTCCAGAATGCCTTTCGCCGCGGGTAATGCGGTTTCATCGGCAATCAGTAACGCATTACGCAGCGCATCCGGCGGCGTCCATTCATATCCGCCGCTGTCAGATTCACAGGCCGCATTGGGCGCAACGATCACCAGGCTGTCACCCGGTTCAGCATTGATCGCCCAGGCCGATGCCGGGCCTTCCGTACCGTGGCTGACAAACTCAATCGTCAACTCCTGGCGCTCAGGATCGAGATGACGCAGCGTATAGGTGCGCAACAGCGGACGCTTCTCTTTTGGCAGCGACAGAATGGTCTGGTACCACTCGCCATCATTGGGAAGCGCAGGCATGCTGCCATCTTCCGCCGGCAGCAAAATTTTGATCCGCTGATCGGGCGCGTCAGACTTCATCTGCGCCACGTCAGGCCCGTTGAACACCAGGCTCAGCATTGAGGGAGAAAGATGACGCTTGCGTGCCAGTTTTACGTCAAACAGGCGGTAGCTATGGGCTTCAGCCATCGTCGTTCCTTTTGGTTAATGAGCCGATAAGGTTGAGCGGCGACGTGCACGCCAGATCACACCTGACATCGCCACGAACAGCAGGGCAGCGCTGAATGCGGCAGCGATCAGCGCCGTTGCGCCCTGTGACTGCGACACCAGGGGAACCAGCAGCGCGCACAATCCGTAGCCTAAGGTATGGCTGGTGGCTATCCAGCCGGCACCGGCACCGTCTGCCAGCCTGTCATTTAGCAGCAGCTGATAAGCCGGCGTACCCAGTGCAGCACCAAACGAAAGCAGGGCACAGCCGGTGTAAAACAGCCAGAGCGGTGTGCTCAGCATCATCGCCAGACCCAGAGACATCAACAGCCCTGCGCTCAGCAACAGCGCAAGCGGCGTCAGTAACTGGGGTCGCAGTACCATAAACTGGGCGCCCAGTGAGGAGATGGCCGCCACGCTCAGCAGCCAGGCAACCTGATGGCTGATTGCGGCGGTATCACCGCTAAACTGTCTGGCCAGTGCCGGGGATAAGCCCAACTGCATCAGGCTCACCGTGGCCGCCAGCAGCAGAGCGCACAGCAGATAGGGCAGACAATCGATGCGCAGGCGGGCATTCCTGCGCGCCACCGCAGGCTGTGGCTCGGTTCCGCGCAACGGCAACAACATAGCCAGCGCCAGCAACGGCGCAACGACCAGTAACACCAGCGGTGCCATCGGGTGAATGACTAACATTCCGGCAGCGCACAGCGGGCCAAACAGCCTGCCGCAGCTCAGACCGGAGCTGATGGTCGCCAGCGCCGTCATGCGCTTGCCTTCACCGGCACGGTTTAGCGCCCATACCTGGCACGCCGGAACCATCGCCGACACCATCAGGCCATAAATCACCCTGGCAATAATTAATATACCTAATCCAATCGGAGCACTGACCGCCCGCGTGGAAAGAAGTGCGCAGCCCATAGCGAGTAGCAAAAAACTTGCGCCATAACCGGCCAGTGACCACAGCACGACCGGTTTGCTGCCGAGACGCGCAATCTGTTTTCCCCACCACGGCGATGAGGGCAAAAACAGCATAGAGCCGAGCGTTAACAATCCCGCCCAGACCGAAAGACTTAAACTGGTCTGTGCAACCAGCATCGGGATAGCCACCAGCAAACCATTCTGTCCGACGCCCAGCAGTCCGGCGCTTAATGCTAAAGGCCAGTTAGGTAAGGCTTTTTGTGGCGTAGCGGTCAGTTCAAGAGATGTCACAATGTTGCTAACCCGTATCTTTGTTGTATGTATTTGTAAAATTTATTCCGCCAATTCTAACAATTGTCGTTGATAATGAGAACTGTTATCGGCAGAATTCGCATTATCATAACGCCTGGAAATTGTTTGATAATGATTCAATCGACGCACAATGGATCCTGGGATGTGGCCGCACAGTGCTTCCTGAATTCCCTGATCCGTGAAACCAAGGACTGGCGACTCAGCCAGGGTGAACCCGCCGAGTTAGTGATTCCGTTGGCGGAAGAGAAGGCCCTACACTTTAAGGTGGCTTACTTTTCTCCTACCCAGCATCACCGTTTTGCCTTCCCGGCCCGGCTGGTCACTCACCGTGGCAGCGAGACGGTGACGTTCGCCACCGTTGCCAGACTGATTGTCGATAAACTGCAACATCAGCAACAGCTGCCCGCTCCCGGCTGTGAGGCGTTTTATCAGCGCGTGATGGAAAGCCATGCGCATACCGCTGAGGCAACGGCTGCCCGCCACGACTGGCGAGGCCTGCGTGAGAAAGCCCTGAACTTTGCCGAAGCAGAGCAGGCCCTGCTGGTCGGGCACGCCTTCCATCCGGCACCCAAATCACATGAACCTTTTACGCAGCAGCAGGCCGAACGTTACCTGCCTGATTTTGCGCCACATTTTCCGTTACGCTGGTTTGCGGTGGATAAAGACCAGTTGGCGGGTGACAGCCTGCAGCTGACGTTGCAGCAGCGCCTGACGCGCTTTGCGGCAGAAAACGCGCCGCAGTTACTGCATGCGCTAACCGATCGGCAGTGGCTGTTCCCGCTCCATCCCTGGCAGGCGGACTATCTGCTCCAGCAGACCTGGTGTCAGCAACTGGTGGAAAAAGGCCTGGTTACTGACCTGGGTGAAGCCGGTGCGCCCTGGCTGCCCACCACCTCATCGCGTTCGCTGTACTGCGCGACCAGCCGCGACATGATCAAGTTTTCCCTGAGCGTGCGGCTGACAAACTCCGTCCGCACCCTGTCGGTCAAAGAGGTCAAACGCGGCATGCGGTTGGCGCGTCTGGCGCAGACCGACCGCTGGCAGGACATGCAGGCACGCTTCCCGGCGTTTCGCGTGATGCAGGAAGATGGCTGGGCCGGACTGCGCGATGCGCAGGGCACGATTATGGAAGAGAGCCTGTTCGCACTGCGTGAAAACCTGATTGTCGACAGGCCGCAGAGCCAGACCAACGTGCTGGTTTCCCTGACGCAGTCCGCGCCGGACGGCGGCGACTCACTGCTGTCTGCCGCAGTAAAGCGCCTGAGCCAGCGCCTGCACATCAGCGAAAAACAGGCTGCGCATGCCTGGGTCGACGCCTACTGTCAGCAGGTGCTGAAGCCCCTGTTTACCGCCGAAGCCGATTACGGCCTGGTGCTGTTAGCCCATCAGCAAAATATCCTGGTGGAAATGGAGCAGGACCTGCCGGTTGGCCTGATTTATCGCGACTGCCAGGGCAGCGCCTTTATGCCTCACGCCGCAGGCTGGCTGGACATGATTGGCGAAGCGCAGGCGGAAAACGTCTTTAGTCGCGAGCAGCTGCTGCGCTACTTCCCCTATTACCTGTTAGTGAATTCTACCTTTGCCGTCACGGCGGCACTGGGCGCGGCGGGCATGGACAGTGAAACCCATTTGATGGCGCGGGTACGCGATGCGTTAAGTGCGCTACGTAACGAGGTCACGCACAAGGGCTGCCTGGATTACGTGCTGGAAAGCCCGCACTGGAACGTCAAGGGCAACTTCTTCTGTTACCTGCACGATCACAATGAAAACACCATCGTCGATCCGTCGGTGATCTACTTCGACTTCATCAACCCACTGCTGTCTCAGGAGCGCTAAATGTCTCAGGCAACGATTGTTCACAGCGGCCACGGCCTGCGTTGCGAAAAGTCAGGAAAAACCCTGAATCTGGGTTGGGGACAGGACAACAGTGCGGTGCTGCATTTTGCCGGTCCACTGCCCGAAGGCTGGCTGCGTGACGCGCTGGATCAGATGTTTATCGCTGCCCCGCAGCTTTCTGCCGTGGTGCTGCCCTTCGCAGAGTGGCGTGAAGAGCCTCAGGCGCTGGCGCTGTTTGCGGCCCTGAAAAGCGATATCGTCCACCGCGAGACGTTCTGGCAACTGCCGCTGTGGTTGTCTGCGCCTCGTCAGCAGGCCTCCGGCGAGATGGTATTTGATGCCGAACGTGAGATCTATTTTCCCCAGCGCCCAGCGCGACCTGATGGCGAAGTGTATCGCCGTTACGATCCGCGCGTACGGCGCACGCTGAGCTTCCGCGTGGCCGATCCTGCCCGGGATGCCGAAGCGTTTACCCGCTGGATGAACGATCCGCGCGTGGATTACTTCTGGGAGCAGAGCGGATCGCTGGCCACTCAGACCGCCTATCTTGAACGCCAGCTCGGCAGCAGCTATGCCTTTCCGCTGATTGGCTGTTTTGATGACGAGCCCTTCAGCTACTTTGAAATTTACTGGGCGGCGGAAGATCGTATCGGGCGGCACTACAGCTGGCAGCCGTACGATCGCGGTTTGCATCTGCTGGTGGGGGAGCCGCAGTGGCGCGGGCCGCACTTTGTGCAGAGCTGGCTGCGCGGCATCAGCCACTATCTGCTGCTGGATAATCCGCAAACTCAGCGCCTGGTGCTGGAACCACGGGCGGATAATCAGCGCCTGTTTCGTCACCTTGAACCCGCGGGCTATACCACCATGAAAGAGTTCGACTTTCCGCACAAGCGCTCTCGCCTGGTGATGACCCAGCGCGCCCGTTTCTTCAGCGAGGTGGGCCTGTGATGAATTCGCACGCATGGGAAACCGTTAACCGTCAGCTGGTGGCAAAAATGCTGGCCGAGCTGGAGTACGAGCAGGTCTTTCAGGCTCAGCCGCAGGGCGACAACCGTTACTGCATCAGTCTGCCGGGTGCCGAATGGCAGTTCACCGCCGAGCGGGGCATCTGGGGCTGGTTATGGATAGATGCACAAAGCCTGCGCTGTGCGGATGAGCCGGTACTGGCCCAGACGCTGCTGTGCCAGCTACAGCCGGTGCTGTCGATGAGCGATGCCACGGTGGCGGAACATATGCAGGATCTCTATGCCACGCTGCGCGGCGATCTTCAGCTTATGCAGGCACGCCAGGGCATGAGTGCCGATGCGCTGATTGATATGGATGCCGACCGCCTGCAGTGCCTGCTCAGCGGGCACCCTAAGTTTGCCTTTAATAAAGGCCGTCGCGGATGGGGACAAGAGGCGCTGGCGCGCTACGCACCCGAATATATGAATACCTTCCGCCTGCACTGGCTGGCGGTAAAGCGTGATCATATGGTCTGGCGCTGCGACAGCGAGCTGGACATCCAGCAGTTGTTGCAGGCTGCGATGGACAGCGCCGAATATACGCGTTTCACCGAGGCCTGGCAGGCGCAGGGGCTGGACGACAGCTGGCTGCCTTTGCCGGTGCATCCCTGGCAGTGGCAGCAAAAAATCGCGCTCGATTTTGTCGCGGATCTGGCCACGGGCAATATGCTGTCGCTGGGTGAATTCGGCGATCGCTGGCTGGCGCAACAGTCACTGCGCACCTTGACCAACGCCAGCCGTCAGGGCGGGCTGGATATCAAACTGCCGCTTACCATTTACAACACCTCCTGCTATCGCGGTATTCCGGGCAAATATATCGCGGCGGGCCCGCTGGCCTCCCGCTGGCTACAAAACGTCTTTGCCACCGACACGACGCTGCAGCAGAGCGGGGCGGTGATCCTAGCGGGGCGGTGATCCTATGTTTCCCATCGCGGCTACGGCGCGTTGCCCGAAGCCCCCTATCGCTACCAGGAAATGCTGGGCGTGATCTGGCGTGAAAATCCGTCGCGCTGGCTGCACGCGGACGAAACGCCAATTCTGATGGCCACGCTGATGGAGTGCGATGAAAACAACCAGCCGCTTATCGGCGCCTACATTGCCCGCTCGGGCCTGAGCGCCGAGGCCTGGTTAAGTCAGATGTTCCGCGTGGCCGTGGTGCCGCTGTATCACCTGCTGTGCCGTTATGGCGTGGCGCTGATCGCACACGGGCAAAATATTACGCTGGCGATGAAAGACGGCGTACCCCAGCGCGTATTGCTGAAAGATTTTCAGGGCGATATGCGTCTGGTAAAGGACGATTTTCCGGAGATGGACTCTCTGCCTCAGGACGTCCGCGATGTGACGGCACGCCTGAGTGCTGACTATTTGATTCATGATTTGCAGACTGGCCATTTTGTCACGGTCCTGCGTTTTATTTCGCCGTTAATGGCGCGCCTTGGCGTTCCGGAACGACGTTTTTACCAACTGCTTGCCGCAGTGTTGAGCGACTATATGCAGGACCATCCGCAACTGTCGGCGCGTTTTGCGCTTTTCTCACTCTTCAAGCCACAAATCATTCGTGTCGTGCTGAACCCGGTAAAACTCACCTGGCCCGATCAGGACGGCGGAAGCCGTATGTTGCCCAATTACCTGGAAAATCTGCAAAACCCGCTGTGGCTGGTTACCAAGGACTGAATCATGACAAACACTGTTGATTTTATTGGCGTTGGCATTGGCCCGTTTAACCTGAGTATCGCGGCGCTGGCACACGAAGCTGAAGGCTTTACCAGCCAGTTTTTAGACAGTCGCCCAGATTTTGCCTGGCATCCCGGTATGCTGGTGCCTGACTGCCATATGCAGACCTCGTTTTTAAAAGATCTGGTCTCCGCGGTCGCGCCCACCAGCCCGTTCAGCTTTGTGAACTATCTGGTGAAGCGTAAAAAGTTTTACCGCTTTATGACCACCGAGTTACGTACCGTCTCGCGCGATGAGTTTTCCGACTATCTGCGTTGGGCTGCCGAGGGCATGAACAACCTGCGCTTTAATCACACGGTGGAACGCATCGATTTTGATGAGGCCAATAAACGCTTTGTGATTCACAGCAACGGTGGGGAAAGCTATGCCCGCAACATCTGTCTGGGCATTGGCAAGCAGCCCTACCTGCCGCCCTGCGTAAACCGCATCAGCGCCACCTGTTTCCACGCCAGCGAAATGAGCCTGCGTAAACCCGACCTGCGCGGCAAGCGTGTGGCGGTGATTGGCGGCGGTCAGAGTGGTGCCGATCTGTTCCTCAACGCCTTCCGGGGTGAATGGGGCGAACCGGCTGAGGTCAGTTGGGTGTCGCGCCGCAACAATTTTAACGCCCTGGATGAGGCCGCTTTTGCCAACGAGTACTTCACGCCAGAATACGTTTCCAGCTTTGTCGGTCTGAACGAGGCTGCCCGACAGAAAATGCTGGCTGAACAGAAGATGACCTCGGACGGCATCACGGCAGATTCCCTGCTGACGATTTATCGCGAGCTGTATCATCGCTTTGAAGTGCAGCGTCAGCCGCGCAATGCGCACCTGCTGCCGAGCCGCTCGGTCATTGAACTCAACAGTCATCACCAGGGCTGGCAGCTTCAGTTGCAGCATCAGCTTGACCAGGGCTACGACCTTATCGAATGCGATGTGGTGATTTTCGCCACCGGCTACCGGCCTGCGCTGCCAGAACTGCTCTCCCCCCTGATGAGCCGCCTGACCATGAAAGATGAGTGCACGTTCAGCGTGCGTGAGGACTTCACGCTTGAGTGGAACGGGCCAAAAGAAAATAACATCTTTGCGGTGAACGCCAGTATGCAAACCCACGGTATCGCGGAGCCTCAGCTCAGCCTGATGGCATGGCGATCCGCCCGTATTCTGAATCGCGCACTGGGGCGCGATTTGTTCGATCTCAGCACGCCGCCCGCCCTGATCCAGTGGCGCAGCGTCAGCCGGGAAAAACCGCAGCACGGCGCTGCGTCCACTAAAAACTATACCGAGTCCTTGGGGTAAGCCTTAACCTCGCACGCAGGAACGATAATGAAGACTAAAAACAAGAATATCTGGCTGCTTAATCCGCTGCTGTTAGCCATGATGGCGCCCGCGGTCGCACAGCAAACCAGTGAAAATGACATGGTGGTTTCGGCCAGCCGTACGCACCGTACGGTGGCAGAAATGGCTCAAACCACCTGGGTGATTGAGGGGGCCGAACTGGAGCAACAAGTCCAGGGCGGCAAAGAGTTTAAAGATGCGCTGGCGCAGCTGGTGCCGGGCCTGGACGTCAGTAGCCAGGGCCGAACCAACTACGGCATGAACATGCGCGGCCGCGCGATTGTGGTGCTGGTGGACGGCGTTCGCCTGAATTCTTCGCGCACAGACAGCCGCCAGCTGGATTCGATCGATCCCTTTAACATCGATCACATCGAGGTGATCTCCGGTTCAACCTCGCTGTACGGCGGGGGCAGCACCGGTGGCCTGATCAATATCGTCACCAAAAAAGGCCAGCCGGGCACCCAGTTTGAGTTTGAAACCGGCACCAAAACCGGGTTTAACAACAGTAAAGATCACGATGAGCGCGTGGCGGGCGCGATTTCTGGGGGGAACGATCGCGCGTCCGGACGGTTGTCGGTGGCCTACCAGAAGTTTGGCGGCTGGTATGACGGCAACGGCGATTCTGTTCTGCTCGATAACACCCAGACGGGCCTGCAATACTCCGATCGTCTGGATGTGATGGGCACCGGCACGCTTGAGATTGACGATCACCAGCAGTTGCAGCTGGTGACGCAATACTACAAGAGCCAGGGCGATGACGATTATGGCCTCTATCTTGGCCGAAACTTTTCGGCGGTAACCGGTAACGGTAACGCCTACACCAGTAAAGGACTGAACTCAGACCGTATTCCCGGCACCGAGCGCCACCTGGTCAGTCTGCAGTACTCTAATACCGATTTCCTGGGTCAGGAGCTGGTGGGTCAGGTCTACTATCGTGATGAATCTCTGGCGTTTTATCCCTTCCCAACGGTGTCCGGCGGGCGGGTGACCAGCCTCTCTTCCTCTAAACAGGATACTGACCAGTACGGCGGCAAGCTGGCAATCACCAGTAAACCGCTCGACAACCTGCAGCTGACCTACGGTGTTGATGCCGATCATGAACGTTTTAGTTCCAATCAGATGTTCTTTGATCTGGCACAGTCGGCCGCCTCGGGTGGCCTGAACAACCAGAGCATTTACACCACCGGACGCTATCCGGGTTATGACATTACTAACCTGGCGGCTTTCCTGCAGTCCAGCTACGACATCAACGATACCTTCACCTTGAGTGGCGGCGTACGTTATCAGTACACCGAAAACAAGGTGGACGACTTTGTCGGCTATGCCCAGCAGCAGGCGATTGCTAATGGCACGGCGCGTTCGGCCGATGCGATTCCAGGCGGCTCAACGGATTATGACAACGTCCTGTACAACGCCGGTATCCTGATGCATATCACCGAGCGGCAGCAGGCATGGTTCAACTTCTCGCAAGGCGTTGAACTGCCGGATCCGGGCAAGTATTACGGCAACGGCACCTATCGTCTGCAAAACGGCAACTACCAGTTGTTGAACAGCGTTAATGTCGATCAGTCGAAGCTTCAGGGCATCAAAGTCGATTCTTACGAGCTGGGCTGGCGTTACACCGGTAATGACCTGCGCACGCAGTTAGCAGCCTACTATTCGCTGTCAGACAAATCGATTTCGGTCAACCGCAGCGATATGACCATTAACGTGGACGATGACAAGCGCCGTATTTATGGCGTGGAAGGTGCGGTGGATTACTTTATCCCCGATACCAACTGGAGCACCGGCGTCAACTTCAACCTGGTCAAGTCTGAAACCAAAAAAGATGGCGGCTGGAAGAAGTGGGATGTCATTTATGCCAGTCCATCGAAAGCCACCGCCTATGTTGGCTGGTCGCCGGATCCCTGGAGCCTGCGCCTGCAAAGCACGCAGTCGTTTGACCTGACCGATAACGGCGGCAACAAAATTGACGGTTATACCACCGTTGATTTTATCGGCAGCTACCAGTTGCCGGTGGGCAAGCTGAGCTTTAGCGTCGAGAACCTGCTGGATCGCGACTACACCACGGTGTGGGGACAGCGTGCGCCGCTGTTCTACAGCCCGACCTATGGCTCGCCGTCGCTGTATCAGTACAAAGGCCGGGGTCGCACCTTTGGGCTGAACTATTCGGTACTGTTTTAAGTCTTCATTCTTGCCCGGTGTGACGCCGGGCAAGCCTCACTCAATCTCACTTTTTCCTCCTGTCGCCGCTAAACACGCTGTGCCGTTACATAATGTAAACAATACCTAAACGAATACGCTCAGTTTTGTCAGGTACATGCCGATAGTCTTTATGTACGTACATTTAATGCACAAAGCATTTTCGTTTTAACGACCAGGCGGAACAAAAAATGACCATTACACAGCGACTTTTCCTGACCTTCTCCCTCCTTGCCGCCTCACTGGCTGTTCTGGCTATGGTGGCGATCACGGTGGTAACAGGATTTCAATCACGCTTCGATTACGTGCAGAGAAATACAATTCCTTCTATTACCGATCTTAATAAGCTTGTCGATAGCAGCAATGCCCTGACACTGCTGCTTTATCGCCATCAAAGTGCGACCGATCAACGCAAGCAGGCCCAGTTTGAGAAAGATATCGCTGGCGTGATTGCGGATCTGAAAAAGCAAAACCAGTATTACTTTGATCACGACCTTTCCAGTGCTGAAGACAAGGCCCTGAGCGAAAAAGCCTTTGCGGAGATAAAAGAAGCGGAAGCCAGGCTGCCGACCTTTTTTGCCGGGTCACGGGCACAAAATGATGCCATCGCGTTGGGCGCGATCCAGGGAGACAGTGGTGTGGGCCAGTCTGTTCGCGATCTGATAGCGGGGTTAAAGCGACAGCTGCAGCTGAATGTGGACATTGGCAAAACCTACAGCCAGCAAAACAATCAGGTTTATCAACAAACCTTGTGGGGCATGTCCGGCGGTTCGCTGCTGATTATCCTGCTGCTTGGCGCGTTTTCGGTGAAAACCATCTTCAGCATCCGTCGTCAGCTCAACGCGATTCGTGCCACCATGGAAAGCGCCAGCGAACGCCTCGATCTGACGCTGCGCGCAGATGAGTCGCGTCGCGACGAAATTGGCTTAACGGCCAGCGCTTATAATGACCTGGTCAGCAATGTGGCGCAGTCGTTGTCGTCCGTTGAACAGGCATCCCACTCTGTCGGCTCTGCCTCATCCCAGATTTCAGCCGGCAACGACGATCTCTCGGCGCGTACCGAAGAGCAGGCAGCGTCGCTGGAGGAAACGGCGGCCAGTATGTCTGAACTGAGCGAAACCGTGCGTCAGACGGCTGAAAATACCCGCCTCGCCAGCCAGCTGTCCAAAAATGCGCGTGAAATCTCGGAAGACAGCTCGGGCAAAGTCAAAACCATGCTGAGCACCATGTCCGATATCAAAAGCAGTTCAGCGAAAATCAACGACATTATTGCATTGATTGAAGGCGTTGCCTTCCAGACCAACATCCTGGCGCTGAATGCGGCCGTTGAAGCCGCCCGTGCCGGTGAGCAGGGACGCGGTTTTGCCGTGGTCGCCGGAGAGGTGCGTAATCTGGCACAGCGCTCTTCTTCTTCTGCCCGTGAGATCAAAGCACTGATCGAGTCCTCCATGCGCTACGTTGAAACCGGTGCCGCTCAGGCTGAAGAAGTCGGACAAAATATGGGCCGGATGAACGATGCCGTGCGTCAGGTAAACGATCTGGTCGATGAGATTGCGGTGGCGGCAAGCGAACAGTCGCAGGGCATTGGTCAGGTACATGAAGCGGTCAATCAGATGGACAGCGTAACCCAACAAAACGCCGCACTGGTGGAGCAGGCTTCTGCCGCTGCGCGTTCGTTAACGGAGCAGTCCACCACGCTGCAACAGCTGGTGGCCGCCTTTACCATCCGTTCAGCTCAGGTTGTCGCCGCTAAGCCGCCTTTAGCCGCCGTGACGGCCGCGCCCGTGCTGAAGCGTCCACAGCTTGCGGCGGCAGGTGCAGGTGCGCAGGAAGATAACTGGCAGAGTTTCTGATCGTGGCGAAGCAGTGGCCCGGGCGGCCGCTGCTTTTAAAGGGTTACGAACTTCTGTGCAGCGTCAACGGCGTTGATAACCAGCGGGCAACGCGTTTGCCTGCCTTAATGGCGGGTTTTTCAATCCAGAAAAACATCACGGAGGCCAGCGCCACACTGATGCTAATGGAGAGGATGAAAATCATCAGATTGTCCGTCCAGGCTTTATCCGCCAGGCTGTTCATCAGCAATATCATCATCGGATAGTGGATGAGATAGAGCGAATACGAGATATCGCCAAAGAAGATCAGCGTGCGGTTATGACCACTTTCCGTGCGGTAACCCAGCATCACCGTGATGCTCATAATGGCCGCCGCCAGCCAGAAACCGCCATGCAGGCCAAACGGCTGCGGCCCAATCATCAGCGCTGTCGCAAACGCCAGTACCAGCCCCACCTGCAGTATTCTGCGCATCTGAGGATTCAGCTCAGGGAGCTTTTGTCTGACGATTAATTCAGCCAGCATCATCCCTAAGATAAACTCCATGCAGATGGTATTGCTGATAAGTTTGATCCACGCCTGCCACCAGTGCGTTACCGCCATATCAGGCGAAACCTGAGAGGAAAAGGTAAAACTGCCGTTGTAATACAGCTGAAAGCCCACGCTGGAGGCGAGGAAAATCAGTGCACACAGGAAGCTACGGTAGCGATAGTTTATGCACATCGCCACGGTGAACACGGCGTAGAACAGGATCTCATAGGAAAGCGTCCACGGCGGACCTAATGCGCTGAATCCAAAGGTCGGCCCGGGGCTGCTGTAATCCTGCAGGCAGAAGTAGAGCGCACAGGACATATCCTGAAGCGAACGGTCGTGATAAACCACCACGAACGAGAGCAGCCAAACCACAAAGAAGACCGGCCAGATGCGGAAAAAGCGTTTCACCATGAACGACGTCGGCGCTTCGTTAAACTGATGCGTAATAAAAGTCATGATGAAGCCGCTGATAATAAAGAATACGTCCACGCCCAGCGCGCCGGGGATGTGCCGGGTCCAGTGACTTTCTAACAGCGATGAGTTGTGCGCCAGCACCACAAGTAGCGCAGCCAGGCCGCGCAGATACTGGATTGAGACGATTTTCATGAGCGTTACAGGCCTGTAAGTTTACTCAATCACGGCGTTCGCCTGAACGAGCCGGTTAGGGTTAAGCGTAGGCCGTATTGTAAAAATGCCTTAACGATTATCAACCGCCATTTAGCAGCAAGGAAAAAAGGATTTTGCCTGATAGCCTAATTTTGCAGAAAAAATGGCGACGATCGACGGAGTTAGGCGCACAGGAACAGAAGTGCGCCATTGGGATTTCAGAGGGTTCTTAAACAAATATGATGACTTGAGGGAATACAGGCACTATGCGGACGCGCGCGGAAAGACGCTCCCGCCCATGGCGCGCCGGAAGATCTCGATCGTCCACATCCACAGAATATGCCCTAACGTCTCCGAGGCGATTTCCGCTAACGGCAGGTGCCACAAGGGCGGTGCCCAGCCGTTCATCGGCAAGATCACGCCGTGAAAGCCCAGGGTAATGAGCAGGGCAAACGCTACGCCCTGGCCCAGCGTAACGACCGGGAGGATCTCGGCCAGGGCGCAGTAGAGCAGGGCGAAGATGATTGAGAACAGGTGGTGAACCCCGGCAACGCCCCAGTTCACCACGTGACCGGAATAATGATAGACCAGGTTGCTGACGTTGATCCCCATATCCTGCAGCATCTCAGCAGGGGGAATCGCCCTGTCAGGCGTTCTGGGCGGAAACGGATTCTCCGTTCCCCATTTTACGAAGCTGGCAACGTTGCCGCCCCAAAACCCTGCCCAAAGCGCCGGACCATAATGCCGGTCGGCAGGGGACGTCAGACGAAACGACCTGTTCATAGTTAACCGCTCCTGCTGAGTAAGATAACCACTGTGGATTACTGCCCGTAATAGGCACTTGCTCCATGCTTTCTGAGAAAGTGCTTGTCCAGTAAGGGCTGTTGCATGTGGGTAATACCGGGCGTCAGCTGGCGGGAGAAAATGCCCATATAGGCGATCTCTTCCAGCACCACCGCATTGTGGACCGCGTTATCGGCGTCTTTTCCCCAGGCAAAGGGCCCGTGCGCGTTAACCAGCACGGCAGGAATAGCGGTCGGGCTGATGCCGCGCGTGCGGAAGGTTTCAATAATCACTTCGCCGGTATTGTGTTCATAGTGGTGGGCTATTTCGGCCTCCGTCATCAGCCGGGTGCAGGGAATGGCCCCGTAAAAGTAGTCGGCATGGGTTGTGCCCCAGGCGGGCAGGTCCTGACCGGCCTGCGCCCAGATGGTGGCGTGGCGCGAATGGGTATGCACAATGCCGCCAATATCCGCAAAGGCGCGGTAGAGCGCCAGGTGCGTCGCGGTATCCGACGAGGGTTTTTTACTGCTTTCCACCACCCGTCCGCTTTCCAGTTCCACGACCACGATGTCGTCCACCGTCATGCCGTCGTACGCCACGCCGGAGGGTTTGATGGCCATCAGCCCCTGCGCGCGATCGACGGCGCTGACGTTGCCCCAGGTAAAGGTCACCAGATGATGGCGCGGCAGCGCCAGGTTGGCGGCCAGCACCTGCTCTTTCATGGCGGCTATGCTCATACTAAACCTCCTTCCTGCATTTTCTGTTCAATCCAGCGCCGGGCCTGCACGATCTCGGCAACCGGCTCCTCGGCTTTTTCCGTCCACATTTCAATCAGGAACGATCCGCGATAGTTCAGCGCCTTAAGCGTGCGGAATACGCCGACAAAGTCCACGCAGCCCTGACCAAAGGGGACGTCCCGAAACTGGCCCGGCGAGCTTGCGGTCACGGGTTGGGTATCCTTCAAATGAATCGCGGCGATGCGATCAATACCCAGGGTCAGTTCGGCGGTGACATCATTGCCCCAGGCGCTGAGATTGCCCACGTCCGGATAAACGGAAAACCATGGAGAAGCCTGCTGCTGCTCCCAGACTTTCCACTTGCTGATAGCGTTCATAAACTCGGTATCCATGATCTCAACCGCCAGCATCACCTGCGCCGCGGCGGCGCGTTGCACCGCACGTGACAAGCCTTCGGCAAAGCGCGCTACGGTGCCATCATCGTGAGGTTCGTAATAGACGTCGTAACCGGCAAGCTGAATCGTGCGGATCCCCACGTCCTTTGCCAGTTGGATGGCGCGATCGATCAGATCGTCTGCCCGCTGGCGGATCGCCGGATCGTGACTGCCAAACGGAAAGCGGCGATGCGCCGACAGGCACATGGAGGGAATGGTCACGCCGGTTTCAATCATGGCGTTGACCAGCGACAGGCGCTGCTCTTTGCTCCAGGTCAGGCGCTCCAGCCGCACGTCGGTTTCGTCTACCGACATTTCCACAAAATCAAAGCCACAGGCTTTTGCCAGCGCCAGTCGTTCAGGCCAGGTGAGGTTAGCGGGCAGGGCTTTCTCGTAAATACCTAACGGATGCTGGCGTTTCATACTGTTCCCCAAATGCTGGCAATGGCCTGATGGAATTCCGCTGCGCGTTGAATGCCGCTGGCGGGATCGCTGAGGGCGCGCCCGGCGATAAACGCTTTCACGTCAACGTCTTTAAATTGCGCAAGATCCTGAGGCGTAATGCCGCCCGTGATGGAGAGCGCAAAACCCAAATCCGACAGGGCTTTCATGGTATCCAGGTCATGCTGATTCCATTGCTGCCCGCTGGCCTGGGCATCCCGCCCCCGATGGTAAATGGCCTGTTTCAGCCCCAGTTGCCGCCAGCGGCGGGCATCGTCCAGCGTCCAGTGACCAAACAGTTCGATTTGAATATCGCCCTGGTGCTGCTGTGCCACGTCCAGCGCGCTGGCAAACGTCGCCAACGGTGCGGCACAGATGACCGTCATCCAGCTTGCGCCCGCCGTGAAGGCCATGTCTGCCAGCGTGCCGCCGGCATCCGCCACTTTATAGTCGGCCACCAGGGTCTTTTGCGGATGCTGCTGGCGCAGACGGCGCACGGCTTCGACTCCGCAGCTCAGGCACAGCAACGTACCGGCTTCGATGATATCGACATGCTGATGCAGCTGCTGTGCGGTCTCCAGCGCCGCATCCAGCGCGGTATGATCCAGCGCCAGCTGGAGTAAAGGCAGGCTCATAAGGGGGCTCCTTGTGCGTCACTCAGGACGCGGATCAGATGCTGATAACGCTGATACTTCTGCTGATAACGGGCATGCCGTGTGCTGTCCGGTAGCCAGGTGACGATATCCGGCGCCAGGGCCTGCTGGGCCTGCTGCAGCGAGGTGTAAGCACCGGTGCCGGTCAACGCCACCAGCGCCGCGCCCAGACAGCCGCTTTCGCTGATCTGCGGCACTTCAACGCGCAGGCCGCTGGCATCGGCAAACATCTGCATCCAGGGCGCGGAGCGCGTAGGGCCGCCGCTCAGACGCAGGGCAGTGACCTGAGGAAAGCGTTGCAGAATGCGGTTGAGATGCGTCAGGTGGGAGAACACCACGCCTTCGTAGATGGCCTGCACCAGGTGGGCACGCGTGTGGCCCGCCTGCAGACCAAAGAAACTGCCGTGCAGGTCGGCCCCGGCGTTGGTGCCGTACAGAAAAGGCAGAAACAGCAGCGCGCTGCTGGCAGGTTCCAGCTCCTCGACCCACTGATTTAATTGTTGGTAGTCGCGGATGCCCCACTGTTCACAGAACCACTCCAGGTTTGCCGCCGATGTCGGGCTGGCTTCGTGGATAAGATACTGGCCTTCAATGGCATAGCGACCGTAAACGTAGGGATAGTCTGCTTCATCGCTAATGCAGTCGGTAATGCCGCTGGTCACCGACCAGGTGCCCATCACCGCGTTCAGGCGCGTTGCGTCATTCAGTCCCGCACACAGCGCGGTGGACATCACGTCAAACAGGCCCCCGACCACAGGCGTGCCGGGCAGCAAACCGCATGCGGCGGCAGCCTGCGCGGTTACATAGCCGGCAATCTGCGTTGATGCCACAATCGGGGGCAACGCCGGCACGATCTCGCTGATATCCAGCATCTCAGCCAGCGCGGGCGACCAGTCTGCCGCCTGCATGTCGTACAGATTGGATTCAGAGATGTTAGTTTCTTCACAGGCCAGCTCGCCGGTCAGACAGAAACGCAGGTAGTCGTGGGCCATCAGTACGCTGCCGATTGCGGCGTAGCGCTGCGGCTGATGCTGCTTTAGCCAGCGCAGGAGCGACACCGGATGGCCGGTCCAGAGCGTCTGCCGGGTGAGAGGATAGAGTTTTTGCGGCATGCCTTCCCGCTGCCACTGTTGCACCAGGCTCAGGGCGCGACGATCGGAGGATAAGATGCCATTTCCCAGCGGATTGCGATCTTTATCCAGCAGAAACAGCCCTTTACCCTGAGCAGAGATGCCTAATCCAGCGACGTCGGCGGCATCCTGACCGCTGCGGGTCAGTACTTCGCGAATGACCGCTGCCGCCTGCTGCCAGAGCAGCGTCATATCGCGTTCGGCATAACCCGGCTCTGGTACCTGTACCGGCAGGTTTTGCCGCGCAACGGCCAGCTCGCGGCCCTGCCTGTCGTAGAGTCCGGCTTTAATAAAGGTGCCGCCGCAGTCCAGTCCCAGCCAGCGTTTCATAATGCCTCCCGTTTCGCAGAATCACAGCGGGCAGGCAGGGTCATTGCCAGCAGCGCAGCCAGCGCCAGCGAAATGGCAAGGCTGTAAACCCCGGCATCTTTGCTGTAGAACGCAATCAGCACGCCGACCATGTAAGGCCCACAGAAGCCGCCAAGGTTGCCCAGTGCGTTGATCAGGCCGCGTGCCCCGCCCGCGACCTCGGCATTGAACAGGCGCGGCGGAATACTCCAGAACACGCCCGCGGCAGACTGAATAAACACGCCACAGCCCACCAGCGCCGCGTAGGACCACCAGATATGCGCTTTTAGCAACACCGACAGCGCCATGCATAGCGCAAAACCTGCCAGTGGCAGCGCCACAAACAGCTTGCGCCGCCCGGTTGCATCCGAAAGAACAGAAAACAGAAACATGCCGAAGATCGCCCCGACGTAGGGCAGTATGGCCAGCATACCAACCTGCTCGACATTGCCGTGGGTCAGCTCTTTAAGAATGGTGGGCAACCACAGGGTGTAGCCGTAAATGCCGGTCTGATAAAAGAAATTGACCAGAATCAGCCGCCACATCACGGGCTCGTGCATGACCTTAAGCAGAGAAGCGTTGCGCACGTTCTGCTCTTTGATCATCAGTTGCTCGTTGTGCAGGGTCGTAATCAGATACTGCTTTTCAGCCGGAGAAATCCACTTCGCCTCCTGCGGCCGGTTGCTGATGGTGAAATGCCACAGGGCCATGACGACCAGCGATAACGCGCCTTCCACGTAAAACAGCATGCGCCAGTCCCAGCCGGTAATGATCCAGCCGGAGAGCGGCGCGGTAATGATCCCGGCGATCGGGACAAACATGATCACAATCGCATTGGCGCGGCCGCGCTCGGCATCCGGGAACCAGTTGCCGATCATCGTCAGCACCACCGGCAGCATGCCGCCTTCGGCGATCCCTAACGCAAAGCGCAGTGCCAGCAGCTGGTACTGACTGGTTGCCATGCCGGTCAGTATCGAAATGACTGCCCAGGCCAGCAGCGACCAGCCAATAAAGCGTTTGCCGTTACCGTAGACGGCCAGCTTGCCGCCTGGCACCTGCAAAAACAGGTAACCAATGAAGAAAATACCGCCCGCCAGACCGGCCATTGAGGCGCTGATGCCCAGTTCGGCGTCCATTCCGCCCGGCATGGCAAAGGCAATATTAACCCGATCCATATAGGAAATGATGCAGGTGATCAGGACAGGCGGAATGATCCGTAACCAGCGCAGGGCAGGGATCTTTTCACGGTTAACGGCAGTTGATGTCAGACTCATGGCCTTTCTCCTTGCTTACGCCAGATCGCAGGTGGGAATCTTGACCACCACTTTGCGAATCGGTCCTGGCGTGCTCACCGCGCAATTAGGCCGGTGGATATCCTGCGGAAAAAACACGGCAAAGGTGCCCGGCAGCATGCGCACCTGGGTCTCATGCGGCACGTGCTGGTAAAAAATAATGTCGCGCTCCGGGTCGTAAGGCTGATGCACCGCGAAATCCACAGGCTGCGTTGCGACGCCGATGACTTCTTCGCCCGTAACCAGGTACTGCACATCAATGTGCAGGCGGTGTGCTTCCGGGTAGTTCTCCTCGGCCGGAACGGTGTGCAGATCCAGTACCTGCATAACCCAGCCGGTTTCACTGTCCTGATAACGTCCCGCCGCCAGGGTGAGCAGGTCGTAGCGGGTCAGGCAGGCGATCGCTTTGGCGATCGCCGGAGGATAGTGACGCGGGTCGGTATTCGCGATGTGTCCGGTGATCATGATTCCCTCCTTACAGCGCCTGGATACGCGCCCAGACGCGCTCATCTACCGGAATGCCAAGTCGCTGATTTTCAGCCCGCAGCGGCGGAAACTTATCGCCGGGCAGGCGAATGGCCTGCGCGCTGTCGGCCCGTTCAGCGTTGATAATCGATGCCCGGATGCGGTCGAGCTTGTGCTGGCGGGTTTCACCGTCGATAAGGCGGTCAACATCAATCGCGATAAAGACCTGCGAGATGCCGAATTCATCGCCGTTGTCGTGTGTCACTTCGGTGACGGAGGCACCGTTGGAGAGCAGGGTGGCCAGCATGTCCAGCACCACCGACAGCGCGGAGCCTTTCCAGTAACCCATGGGTAAGATGCGACGGTTCTGCTCAAGAGTGGCCGGATCGCGCGTGTAATTGCCTTCATCATCAAATCCGCCATCGACCGGCAGGCTCTTACCGGCCAGACGGTTCACTTCCAGCATGCCGTAGGAGAACATCGACATCGACATATCCACCATGGTGATTGGCTCGCCTGGTACGGCGATGATCAGCGGGTTGGTGCCGATAGCGCCGCTTTTCGCGCCCCAGGGCGGCATCACGGCAATGGAGTTCGTCCAGCAAATGCCCACAAAGCCCTTTTCCGCTGCCTGCCAGCCATAACTGCCGCCGCGCATCCAGTGATTGGCATTACGCAGTGCCACCAGCCCAATACCGTGATCCGATGCCAGGGCCATAGCACGATCCATCATCCCGTGCGCGGTGATGTTGCCGATGGCGCGCTGCGCATCCCACTGCTCGATCGCGCCCAGCGACAGGACTTTTTGTGGTTCCGCCTCGGGCACGATATGGCCAGCATCCAGCTGCTGAATAAACCGCGGGAAGCGGTTTACGCCGTGGGAATACACGCCGTTGAGACTGGTTTCGGTAAACATGCGCGCGCAGGCTTCGGCTTTATCCTGAGGCACGTTACGACCTGTAAGTACGCGGAGAAACTCCTCATACAACTGCTGATAGCTGATTCTCATACGACTGATACTCCCAGCGTTACCGCTTTATTTCATAATGTGGAATGTCATTTCAACTAAATGCTATGGGGAAAAGCCGGGCCAGTCAAAGAAATGACCGAAAAATTAATCAATAAAAATCAGTATCTTATATTTATTGTCGGCTTTTGTGATCTCTGGCTTATTCGCCAGATTTTGCCCACAGGCGGGCCGGTCAGCCCAAGAGAGGCTGACCTGATTGACGCGTGCGGCATCCCTGCCTGAGCAGACGGCTTAGGGCAGCCTTACCCGGTAGAGCGACGTGTTTGCGGTGATATAGAGTTCATTATTATCCGGCCCACCCAATGTGCAGTTGGATACCGTTTCAGGGATCGGAATTTTGCCTTTGCGCTCTCCGTCAGGGTTAAAAATAATCACGCCGTCTGCGCAGCTACAGTAAATGTCGCCGTGAGAATCGACACAGAATCCGTCCGGGAAGCCCGGCGTGACATCGGCAAAAAACTGGCCGGGCGACAGCTCGCGTCCTTTAACCTGATAGACCCGGAGCTGGTGGCGCCCCAGAGTTGGAAAGTCCACCACCGACATATCGGCAACATACAGCAGGCTCTCGTCGGGCGAAAACGCCAGCCCGTTAGGCCGTTGCAGATCGCTGGCCGCAATACTGAGCTGCCCGGAGGCGGGATCGAAGCAGTAGAGATAGCAGCCAATCACCTGACTCGGGGCCAGATAGCCTTCGTGATCGTTAACGATCCCGTAAGGCGGATCGGTAAACCAGATGGTGCCATCGGCGCGGATCGCCAGATCGTTGGGCGAGTTAAAGCGCTTGCCCTCTACTTTGTCGATCAACACGTTGACCGTGCCATCCAGTTCGGTCCGGCTGATAGCCCGGCGGCCGTGTTCGCAGCTGACTACGCGTCCCTGCCCATCCCGGGCATTGCCGTTGGCATAGTTAGCGTGATGACGCCAGATGCTGAGCTCACCGTTGCGCTGCCAGCAGTACATGCGGTTGCCTTTGACATCGCTGAATACCACCGCATCGTGCTGCGGCAGCCATACCGGGCCTTCGGCCCAGATGGCAGGGGAACACAGTTTTTCTACCTGCATGCTGCTGGCCTCCGTTACTTCACGCCCCAAATGGTTTTATAGTGCTGCTGATAACCGTTTTCGGGGTCGTAGTTATTTTGCGGTCCGCCATCCCGGCTAATATTTTCCTGAGTAATTAAGTGCGCAGGCGTGACATAGCCGGAAGGCGGCTGGCCAGCGAAGGCGCGGTTGAACTCATCCAGCAACTGCCAGCCGTGCAGTTTTAACGGTTCTGCCACGGTTGCCGACTGGCTTTCACCATTGCGAATACGCTGGAAGGCCGAGACAGACCCGTCGCCCGCAGAGATATTGTATGGCGCGTTTTTGCCCCCCTTGCCTGCGGTTTTCAGCGCCGGTGCCATGAAGTCAAAATAGAGATCGTT
This sequence comes from Pantoea ananatis LMG 2665, assembly GCF_000710035.2. Classification (GTDB taxonomy): domain Bacteria; phylum Pseudomonadota; class Gammaproteobacteria; order Enterobacterales; family Enterobacteriaceae; genus Pantoea; species Pantoea ananatis. Next base: position 198,735 of record NZ_JMJJ01000010.1, read on the forward strand.
AATCGCCAGCGAGTACTGCCAGCGGTCGCCGTACTTCTGTAACAAGCTGAAGGTGAGCGACGGCATACGGTTAGAGGTATCGGCCAGCGGCGTGTCAATAAAGTCGATGACCTTACACTCGCTGCACTTTTCAATTTCCTGCTTCATCGCATTGGCTTTATCCAGCGCGATTTTGTACAGCGAGTCGGTAAAGATGATGACCTGAGCTTTACCGCCTGATTTCACCACCGCGTACTGTGCCGCCAGACGGGCAACCTCATTTGAGTCAGAAGTAATGTTATCCGTAATGCCGTACTGCTTAATCGGGCCTGGCTGTGGCTCCGCATGCCAGGCCATCAGCACTATCTTTTGCTGGACCGCTTTTTTGAGCGGCATTTTGGCGACGTTGGGGTTCCAGCCGCCAATAATGATGCCGTCAGGGCGCTGGGCAATAGCCTGATTCAGCGCGGCAAGCTGATCTTTCACCGACCCCGCACCGTCCAGCGTATCCAGCTTCCAGCCCGCCACTTTCGCCGCCTCGCTCAGCCCCTGCTGAACCCCCTGTACGCCGCCATTTTTCATATCTGAGGCGATAAAAATCAGTTTCTTGTTCGCCTGGAGTTTCGGCCCCGTGGTAGGGCCATCCCAGGTGGTGGCGCTGGACGTGGCTTTGGCGACGGCCGCGGTGGCCTGTTCCAGGTAGCTGTCTGCATGAGCGGGCAGAGAGGCGACCAGCATGGCAACGAGAGAAAGACCAAATACCGGATTTTTCATAATGAGTTCCCTGGTGTGATGGTTTTTTGCTGTGGGTCAGGTGTTGTTGCTGGCGTGCTCTGACTGCGCACGACAGCTTTTTGGTTCAACATACGGCGACGCTGGGCGTAGCCGGCAAGCGTAATCGACAGCAACAGCGTGGCACCGTTAAATAAGGGTTCAACCCAGAAGGCGCCACCAAACTGCTGAATACCGGCGATACCAATAGCCAGAATGGCGATGCCCACTACGGTGCCCCAAACGTTAACCCGTCCCGGACGAATGGTGGTGCTGCCCAGAAAGGCGCCCACTAAGGCAGGCAGCAGGTAATCCATCCCGACGCTGGCCTGGCCGACGCCCTGTTCTGCGGCAATCAGCACGCCGCTGAAGCCGGTAATGACGCTGGAGGCGATAAAGGATCCAATGACGTACTTATTAACGGCGATGCCGTTGAGGCGTGCCGCGACGGGATTACCGCCCACGGCATACATGCATCTTCCCAGCGGCGTATGCTCGGTGATCAGCCATAACGCCAGCGCCAGGCCCAGCACATAGAATGCGCCAATCGGAATGCCAAGGATTTCCGTGCTGTGCAGCGCGCTGAACGCATCCGGTAAATCGCCCACAATTTGTCGGCCGCCGGAGTGCCACAGCGCAATGGCATACAGCACCGTCCCGGAGCCCAGCGTGGCGACGAAGCTGTCAATGTCTGCCAGCGCGACCAGGATGCCGTTAAGCAGGCCATACAGGGCCGACAACACCAGCACCGTCAGCACCGCCATCTGCCAGGAAAAGCCATATTCCACCTGCAGCGTAATGGCCAGGATGTGCCACAGCACGATGCCAAAACCGACATTGAGGTCGATTTTGCCAACGATCATTGGCAATGTGGCCGCCAGCGCCAGCAGCGCAATTTTTGCCTTACTGGACAGAATCGCCTGTACGGTCAACATCGAAGCGAAGGTGGGGGACAGAACTGAAAACAGTAACGCTAACAGCACACATAACAGCAGTAGCCCGTAGCGGGTGAGGATCTGCATCGACCACGGCGCAAAGCCATGCTGAGCAAGGCTGACCCGTTGTTCGAGCGCGGTGGACTTCACCGAGGTTTTAGACATTTCGTTTCTCCTGACTGCCTGTTCAGACGGTAGCTAATGGAGCAGCAGAACTGGCCGAGGCCAGCTCCAGTAAACCTGCAAACGTAACCTGTTCATTTCTCAGCTCACCCACCACCTGGCCCCGGTTAAACACCAGCGCGCGGTTGCAGATATGAGCAATTTCTTCAAGGTCATTGGAAATCACCAGCACCGCCACGCCTTCGGCGAGGGCTTTATTGAGCAGGTGATAAATCTCTTCGCGTGCGCCGACATCCACGCCAGCGGTAGGATCTTCAAGAATCAGTAGCGGCGCGTTGAGGTGCATCCAGCGGGCCATGACCACTTTCTGCTGGTTGCCGCCGGACAGGGCGCTGATATCCAGGTTGACGTCTTTGGGACGCACGTCGAACAGCTGGACTTTCCACCAGCTGGCGCCTACCTCGGCGCGGCGACCATAGTGCGATATCAGCCGATGACCGCTGGCGCAGGGATTAATAAACAGGTTTTCACGCACGCTCATCGACATCACCAGACTTTCGCCCGTGCGGTCGCCTGCAACCAGTGAGATGCCCGCTGCCATCGCCTCACGGGGAGAGCGTGGGTGGCAGGGGGTGTCGCGAAAAATAACCTGTCCGCTGGTGGCCTGCTTCAGGCCAAACAGCATTCGGCCTATTTCTTCCTGACCGGCTCCGCGCAGTCCTGCCAGCGCCAGCATCTCGCCTGGCTGCAGGCTAAAAGAAACCGGCCCGACTTCGTCAATGCACAGCTGATTCAGCGACAGCACCGGCGGCCGCGCCTCGGGCAGCGCAAGTCGCTGGTTACTCTCCAGCGCCTCGCCCACAATCATTTCCACCAGATCGTGAAGCTTGTAATCTGCCGTAACGCCTTCCGCAACGCGTTTACCGTCACGCATCACGCAAATACGGTCGGCAATTTCGATCACCTCATCCAGGCGATGTGTCACGTAAATCATGCCGACGTTGCGGCTTTTCAGTCGTTCAATCACGCCAAACAGGTGGCGCACGTCGTTGGCGGGCAGCGAGGCGGTGGGCTCATCCAGCACCAGCACTTCGGCGTTGACCGCGACGGCACGGGCGATGGCCAGCAGCGATTTCTCTGTCCGCGACAGTTCAAACACGCGGGCATCGGGGTCCAGCTGAATACCGACTTCCTCCAGCGCCGAACGCGCCCGCTCACGCACCGCCCGCCAGTTGATCAGGCCAAAGCGGCGGTTGAATCCCATCACCAGTGCCATATTTTCCGCCACGGTCATCCACTCAATCAGCCCCAGGTCCTGGTGAATAAACGCGATGGGCTGGCTGGTTGCCGTTTTCAACGCGGCGGCGGATGCCGTGACGTTTCCCTGAAAGGTAATCTGGCCCTCATCGCTGGTATACACGCCAGCCAGCACTTTGATCAGGGTGGATTTACCTGCGCCGTTTTCCCCCAGTAGCGCCACCACCTCGCCGGGGAAGACGTCCAGACTCACATCATTAACCGCGGGGTTGCCGCCAAAGCGTTTGGTGATATGGCTGAGTGTAAGAACCGGTTTATCCGGATGAGGTTGCATTTCTGCCTCCCGTGACGCCTGGTGAGTATCGGCAGCAAGAGCGGCGACCGCTCGTTGCTAATTTCAATATGTGAAATACTATTCCAAAAAATAGTATTCCTGACGCCGGGGAAAAGCAAAGAAGGAGGGTGGATATTTATCTATAAGAAACAGTAAGTTAAAATATTGTTTTGAATTTGTGATGAACAGCGCACTTCTGTCACGACGAGAAGCGTGCGCCCGACCACACTAAAAAGCTAAAGATTCCCTGTCGGTAAGCCTTGAGTTAACATCATGCGTTAGCGCGTTCAGGAAGTGAGAAATGGAGAGGGTCGGTGGATGGCGGTGAAAGTGGATAAAGCAAAGGAAACGAAGAGCGATAAACCCTTAGGGACACAAAGCCTGTTTCGTGGCCTGCAGTTAATAGAATTGTTAAGTAATTATCCTAACGGTTGCCCGCTAGCCCATCTTGCTGAACTGTCTGGAATGAACAAAAGCACCGTACATCGCCTGTTGCAGGGGCTGCACAGCAGCGGTTACGTGACCCAGGCACCTTCGCCCGGGAGTTACCGCTTAACCACCAAGTTTATTTCAGTCGGTCAGAAGGCGCTGTCGTCGCTCAATATTATTCACGTTGCAGGGCCACATCTGGAAAAACTCAACCTAGACGTGGGTGAAACCGTGAACTTCTCCAGCCGCGAAGACGATCACGTTGTCTTGATCAACAAGTTAGAACCTACTACGGGCATGATGCGCACCCGCGCCTACATCGGTCAGCATATGCCGCTCTACTGTTCAGCCATGGGCAAAATTTTTCTGGCCTGGGGCAGCGAAGAGTACCTGCTGCAATACTGGCAAAACCATCAGGACAGCATTGAGCAACTGACGAAAAATACCATTACCACGCTGCCCGAGATGCAGCAGGAACTCAACGATATTCTTCAGCAGCGCACCGCGATGGATCGCGAAGAAAATGAACTGGGCGTCACCTGCATTGCGGCACCGGTGTTCGATATTCAGCAGCGTGTCCCTTATGCGGTTTCGGTATCCCTGCCGACGGCCAAGCTGCAGCAGATTGGCGCGAAGCATCTGATGGCGAAGGTGGTTGCCACGGCGCAGGCCATTTCAGAAGAGCTGGGCTTCACCGCCTGAAAACGCCCTTTTCGGTACAGCAGGCCTGCCGAGCCAGGCTTAGTTTTCAGGTAGCGTGCTGTCTCCGTCACCGAGCGTGCGCTGCATCAGCACCGTATCCAGCCAGCGGCCATGCTTGAACCCCACCGACGTTAATGTGCCGGTCACGGTAAAACCGGCGGCACGGTGCAGGGCGATAGAGGCCACATTGGCACTGTCACCTACGTTTCCCACCATCTGGCGAAAGCCGCGGGACTCAGCCCAGTGAATAGCATGGGCCAGCAGGCGTTTGCCAATGCCTTTTCCCTGGAACGCGGGCGCAATATACAGGGAATCCTCCAGGGTGAAACGATAGGCATAACGGGGCCGGTAAAAGCTCAGATAACAGTAGCCACAAACCTGTCCTTCACTGAGGGCGACGAACCAGGGCAGCCCGGCGGCGCGAAGTTTTTCCAGCCGGCTGGCTATCTCTGCCTCGTCGGGCGGGACGATTTCAAAACTGCCCGTGCCCTGTAATACGTGATGGGCGTAAATCTGTTGTATTGCCGGAACGTGGCTGTCTTCTGCCAGTATTATTTCCATTTCACTGTCTCCCTGCCTGTTAGCGTCGCGAAAGGGCATTGTCATCAGAATAAAAACGACCGGACATCGCGCTTCACCGGCAGAGGCCAGGTTGGCTGCACCGGACGCGGTAAGGCGCAACGCCTCCCACCATACAACCGGGCCAGACACGACCGATCCCGGACAAGAATACGCGGATTACACAGCCAAATTCCAGCGCCTGTAAGCCTCATCAATCGCCTTTGTGCCCTGCAAAAAGCATTTGGGCAGATCGATGTGCGGGTAGCGCGTTTTATAGCGCCTGCGGTTTCCCGGCGTTATCAACGCGATGTGCTTTATCATCGCCCAGTTCACCTTATCCACACTGCCCTCAAGTGCGCCCGGCCGGTTGGCACTGGCGTAACAGCGTCTGACGTAACGCAGCAAGCTGGCGGGCATTGGGACATCAAGCAGAATATAGCCGGTTGCTCGCGCCAGTCGTTCGTTAAGACAGGCTGTGTAGTTGCCGTCCATTACCCAACAATCCCGGTGAATAGCCTGATGATGTAAATGCAAAAACTCAGCCTTCTCTCTTGGCTGCCAGTGGGTATTGGGCAGGTGATAAAGTTGGTCAAGATGAATGGCAGGCAGGGCGGTGTGATGTGAGATCGCGGTCGCAAGCGTTGATTTTCCGCTGTTAGACGGCCCCATAATGCAGATGCGTGGCCCCAGATCCTCAAGACTGATTAACGCATTCATGGCGACGGTCCTGTAGACGGTGTGGTGGATTGCCCTCAGCCCGACGGGCAGAAGGGCAGAAGGGCAATCCAGCAGAATTAGACTGAACCTTCTTTTTCGATCACCAGCACTCGCGCTTCACCCTGGGGATGGGCGACATGCTCGGTACCGATACTGGCATAGAAAATATCGCCCGTTTCGAGACGAATTGTCTTCGTTTCTCCCGCTTCCTTGTAATGCATGTCAACGCAACCATCCATAACGGCAAACACTTCCTGGCCATCATTGATATGCCATTTGTAAGGCCTGTCTGTCCAGTGAAGGCGCACGGTTGTGCCTTCAAAATTAGCAATGTCGAGGGCGCCCCAGGCCTTTTCGGCTGAGAAAGCTTTGCTGACGTAGGTTTTCATTTTTTTCCTGACAGTCTGAACGCGTGTGATACGGTTATATCGCATCACATGAGGCATGATTTGCAAAATATTGCGCATATTGCTGGCAGAGGAAGGGGAGGTCACTCGCACGGGGCCAGGTGAGCCAGCGCGGCACGCCGGGGCGCTGCCACGTGCACGATAAAACCAGCCAGCCGGATGCGGTCACCTGCCCGGCTGGCATGAAGGCGGAATCAGAAGTTCACGTTAGCGCTGATTCCACCCACAAAGGCATCTTTCACCTCACTGACGGCGCCCGGCGCAACAACGTATTGCAGGTTAGGACGCAACTGCAGCCACCTGGTCAACTGGGCGTTGTAGTAAATCTCATAATTGTATTCCGACCCCTCCTGGATGGGCAGGTAGGTTGGACTCGTAAAGTCAGTCTGGCCGCTGGCATCGTTCTGCGCACGCAGCGAGCGGGTATAGGCGCTGTTAACGTGAATACGCGCGGCCCCCACACCAATCTCATCCTGCGGACGGGCATCAAACGGCCCTTTCCAGGTGAAGCTGATGGACTGGTAGTTATCTGTTTTAGAGGTTTTATGATCGTTCATGACCGCCTGAAGGCTGACGCCCAGGCCACGGCTGGCATCACCGCCTTGTGCCGTAAGCTGCTGCTGTAACAGCACATAGCCGCCGTAGGCATGGTCTTTGCTCTGATAGGCGCCATCACGCCAGCTGCCGTAGTTATCGCCATTTGCCGACGAGTAGTAGTAGCCGATGCGATAATTACCCGGCAGCTTCTCCGGTCCGAAAGTCGGTTTCCAGCCCAGTTCGACCGGCACCAGATTGCCTTCAGAATTGCTGGTATCAAGACGGAAGCCGTCGCCCCGGTCGTAGTTCGCGCGGTTCTGATTATAGAAACCAACCTGGAAAAAGACCTCAGGGGTAAAGTTAACCTTCACCCGTCCGCCCCACTGGGATACCGGCCAGTTAAACCAGCGATCGCCGCGCCAGTTACCGGCCTGACCGCTGCCGAATGCCAGGTTCTGAAACTTGCTGTCGAAATTATCGAAGTCTTCTCCGACGGTAACGCGGCCGGCTTTAACATTCACTGTGTTATCGAAAAGGCCTTTGCTTAACCAGAACTGCGTCAGTCGCCAGGTCTGGCCGCGGCCGTAGACTTCCTGTGTCGAAGAGAGCATCCCGGTGCGACGGTCGGCAACCTGATCGGAGATGTTGCGACCATTACGATCGGTGATGGTCACCTGGAACTGAGTATCCTGCCAGTCGAGGAGTTTTTGCAGGTCAAAATTGGCCCCGAAAGCCCACTGATCGCTGTAACGCATTGAGGTATGGGTATCGGCGCCGCCGCCCAGATTAGCGGCGCTTTCCATGGTGTAATTAACGTCTAATTTAATGCCGTCTTGTTCCAGCTGTGTTCGCGAACCGTTCCAGTCACCAAACAGATAAGGTGAATCGTAGCTGAAGGCATCGGCGGCCAGCGCGGAGGCGCTTAGCATCGTAAACATCAGGGTGCCCGCGGCCAGGCGAGGCATAAACTGCACTGCTTTTTGCATATTCATAATCATTATTCTTGTGTGAATGACAGTAATTGACAGGGCAGAGAATAATGCTGACTAAATGTCAATTTTTGCAAATCCGTGCGTATATAACGTCAAGATAATAAGTAATTAACGCAAGTGTGACAGCTCTCTCTGAACGAATATGTTTTTAACAGAAAAGGCATTTATTGCGAGGCAGCGTAAAAAAAGGGATGCCGGAGCATCCCTTTCGCCTCAGGCTTTGCTGGCGCGGGAGAGTTCTTCAATCTCCTGCTTACTTAAGGCCAGTTCCGTTGCCTTTACCAGTTCATCAAGCTGTTGCAGGGAGGTGGCGCTGACGATCGGTGCCGTAATACCCGGACGGGCAATCAGCCAGGCCAGTGCAACCTGAGTAGCCGAAGCATCATGCGAGGCGGCGACATCTTCGAGCGCCTCAACAATCCGCAAGCCGCGTTCGTTCAGGTATTTATCCACAATGCCCTGGCCGCGCTGACTTTTCGCGGCATCCTGAGGTTTCTTGTATTTACCGCTCAGAAAGCCGCTGGCCAGCGCATAGTAATTGATCACGCCAAGGTGGTTGTCGCGTGCGACCTGCTCCAGTTCACTTTCATAACCTTCACGGTCGTAAAGGTTGTATTCCGGCTGCAGGGTTTCATAGCGCGCCAGCCCCTGCTGCTTGCTGATATCCAGCGCCGCCTGCAACCGCTGCGCGCTGTAATTGGATGCACCCAGCGCCCGCACTTTTCCTTCTTTCACCAGTGCGTCGAAAGTGCCCAGCGTATCGGCCAGCGGCGTGGATTCGTCGTCACGATGTGCCTGATAGAGGTCGATAACATCCGTTTGCAGGCGGCGCAGGGAATCCTCCACGGCCTGGCGAATATAGGCGGGTTTCAGCCCTTTTTTCTCTGGCGACATCTCTATACCGACTTTTGTCGCCAGCACGATCTTGTCGCGTTTGCCGCTTTTCTTCAGCCATTTGCCGATGATGGTTTCTGACTCGCCACCCTGATTGCCTGGTGCCCAGCGGGAATAGACGTCTGCGGTATCAATAAAGAACAGACCTTTTTCAACCAGCGCATCAAGTAGGGAAAACGAGGTTTTCTCGTCTACCGTCCAGCCAAACACATTGCCGCCAAAAGTCAGAAGCGGCACGTTGATACCACTGTTGCCGAGCTGGCGGGTTTTAAGCTGCGTCATAGCATTCTCCTTGGTTAAACGAATAAGGTATATCTTTCAGCTTAGCAAAGGAAAATCCTCGTTATTTAATTCGGCTTATCAACCCGTGCGCCAGGCGAATGCAATGTGCCGAGACGGATGAGAAGGGTGAGATGAATTTAGCCCGTATAGGGCAGATGAAAGGGAACGTATTTTCATCTGTTTTGCCCGCCATCAGGCGCCGGCGATGCCAGCTGATAAGGCCATCTTTTCCCGGCACGGAACCTGACCTTGCATTTTTTACAGTCTGAAACCCATCTTAACCAGAATGCAAAGAATCGCGGCAGACGGCGAGGTCGTTTGGCGCTATAAAAAAGCAGGGGCCGGGCCAACGTGGCCGGAATATTGCCCACTGGAATCCGGAGGCATCGTGGCGCTACGTCTTACCGATACCGTCTTTACCTCAACCTCGCCATGCCGACGCCGGTTTCTGAAAAGCAGCGCGGCGCTGATGCTGGCGGGCGCGCTGCCGTTGCCAGTTCTGGCATCCATCCCACCTTTTCCCGCCCTTAAAACTGTTGCGGCGCAAAGTCATCGGCTGTTTGGCTTTGCCGTCAGGCCCGACAGTCTGCAATCCGATGCGCACTATCGGCAGTTTGTGGCGAGTCAGGCGAGCATTATCGTGCCGGAAAATGCGCTGAAATGGATGGCCGTCCATCCCGCGCGCGATCGCTACGATTTCGCCGGGCCCGATGCGATCGCCGCCTTTGCCCGCGAGCAGGGGATAAGGCTTCGCGGGCATACGTTTTGCTGGCACCGCGCCCTGCCGGACTGGGTACAGGCTATTGCTGATGAGGCTGAGCTGGAGAAGGTTTTGAGGCAGCATATAGCGACCGTTGCGGGCCGCTACCGCGGGCAGATTCACAGTTGGGACGTGGCTAACGAAATCATCAATCTCGCCGACGGACAACCTGGTGGATGGCGCAACAGTTTCTGGTATCAGCGGCTTGGTACGCGTTATATGGATATTGCCTGCGAGGCGCTGCACCAGGCCGATCCCCATGCGGTCATCTGTTACAACGATTACGGGCTGGAAAGTGACGATGTGAGTGGGCAAAGGAAACGGGCGGCGGTACTGGCTATGCTGCGCGACTTGCAGTCCAGACATATTCCGATTGGCGCGCTCGGCATCCAGTCTCATCTCAAAGCCGGTCCCCATCCCGCTTTTGGGCCGGGGCTGGCGGCATTTATTCACGACGTGAAATCGCTTGGCCTGAAGGTGTACATCACCGAACTGGACGTGGATGACAGCAGCGTGCCGATGGAGAGCCGGCCGATGGCGGTTGCCGCGCTGTATAAACGCTATCTTTCACTGGTTCTGGAGGCGGGCGTTGCCGCCATTTTAACGTGGGGCGTTTGGGATACGCCGCACCGCACGGCTGCGACACCGAAGGCGGGGGACGCGCTGGCGACCGGGCCGCTGCTGTTTGGTAAAGACGGCAGCATTAAAGAGGCCAGTTGGGCGGCGCTGCACGCGCTCCGCTCATCACCGGATCTCAGATGACGCGCGTGCAGCTATCCACTGGCGATAACGCAGCGGCGTCATCTCCATCATCTGGCTAAATGCTTTACGAAAACTCGTCTCATCCGAATAACCGCAGTCGGCCGCTACTTTGCGAATGCTCACGGCGGGGTTTTCCAACTGAATACAGGCACCTTCAATTCTTACCCGGGTGATGAAGGTCTTGGGGCTTTCCCCGGTCAGCGATTTCATTTTGCGGTGAAGCGTGCGTTCGCTGGTATGCAGGGCGGATGCCAACTGTTCTGCCGTAATGCCGGGGTTTTGATAACGAATAATCTCTTCAGCCCGCATGAGCAAGGGGTGCTGGGTATTGATAAAGCCGGGCGGTGCGTAGAGACGTTGCGACAAGGGTTGGGCATCAGCCACCGTCATATCGGCAATCTGTCTGGTAATGTCAGCCCCCAGCATCGTCTGGAGCAGGTGCAACGTGAGGGCGGTCCAGGAAAGCGGGCCGCCTGTGGTAATAATGTTGTCCTGCTGTTCCAGCGTTTTTCCCCAGACAGGACGGGCGTGAGGGTAACGCTCCCGCAGTGTAGGAAAAAGCCACCAGGTGGTGGTACAACGTCGGCGATCGAGCAATCCCGCCTCGCCCAGCACTAAACCCCCAGCGCAGGCGGCACCTACCGTTGCGCCCTGCTGATGCATTTTTTTTATCCACTGCGCCGCATGCGTGACCGCACCGGCATGAAGCGGAAACCTGTCGCTGCCGAGCGCCATTCCACCTACCAGTACGATGTCGGCCTGAGCGGCCTGGGCAAAATCCCCATCGACATGAAGCCATCGGCCTTGCGCATCCCGAACCGGTTGACCATCTGCGCTGACAATTTGCGTTTCTAACAGCGTGCTGGCAACGCGTTCAGCATAGTCGGGGCGGGAAGCGATAACCTGGCGAGCAATCCATAAGGTGTCACAAAACCCGTTAATCGCTGAAGACAGGCTGCCTTCCAGCGCCACAATCGCAATGCGCATATGCGTTTTCCTCTTAATGGCGAGTTTTGCATGTTAATTGTCCAGTTCGCCATCTTACAAGGTGTTTTTTACAGGGTTACGATGGTCTGCATGATAACGGCTAATGGGTGGAAAGACGGATGTGGGGAAAAACAGGAAAAGCGATACGTTTAAAACTCGCCGTTCTGCTGGGCCTGACGTTACTCAGCACGCAAATCATGGCGGAGGCAGCAGCCATCAAAAACATTGTGTTAGTTCACGGCGCTTTTACCGATGGCTCAAGCTGGAAAGCCGTGATTACCCAGCTTCAGCATAAAGGCTATCACGTTACTGCCGTACAGAATCCGCTGACCTCGCTGCAGGATGATGTCAATGCCACTGAGCATGTCATTGCGCGTCAACAGGGGCCGGTGCTGCTGGTGGGGCATTCCTGGGGCGGGGTGGTGGTTGCCGACGCGGCAAATGATCCAAAGGTCAAAGGGATGGTGTTTCTCTCTGCGCTGGTGCCTAACAGCGGTGAATCTGCCGCCGATCTGTTGCAGCGACTTCATGCCCCGATGACAGGGATGTTGGCTGACAGTCATGGACTGATCTGGCTCGATAGTGCAGACCATTTCGCTGAGATCATGGCCGGTGACGTGCCTGAAGCACTGGTGCGTGAACTGACTGCGGTCCAGCAGCCCATAGCGGCGCGGGCGTTTGATGACAAGGTGAAACGGGCCGCATGGAAAAGCAAACCCTCATGGTATTTGCTGACCACAGATGACAAGGCGCTACCGCCTGCCGTCCAGACGCGCATTGCTGCCTCCATCGGAGCCAGCATTGAGCGCATCGCCTCCAGTCATATGTCTCTTGTTTCACATCCTGAACAGGTTGCGGCTTTGATAGATCGCGCCGCCAGGACCCTTACCACTCCGTAGCGTTAACTTTACCAGGGGAATGACATGATCCGATTACTTCATATCGACGCCAGTATTCTTCAAGCGCAATCCGTTACTCGTCAATTGACGGCAGATATCGCTAGCAGACTGACTGAAAAATACCCGGATACTCACGTGGTTTACCGCGACGTGGTAGCGGATGAGATCAGCCACCTTACAGGACCCATTGCAGCAGGATTCAGATCGCTGGACGGAGACGTGTTCGATGAGCGCGTTATCCAGCAGCATCGATTATCTGAAAGCCTGGTGGCGGAATTCCTTGCCAGTGACGTCATCCTGGTAGGTGCACCTATGTATAACTTCTCGGTGCCAACTCAGCTTAAAGCCTGGCTGGATCGGCTCGCTCAGGCAGGCAAGACCTTCAAATACACCGAGAACGGTCCGGTAGGATTATCCGGTGGGCGAACCGTGATTATTGCTTCAGCACGAGGCGGCTTTTACCACGGTGGTCAGTTTGAAGATATGGATTTTCAGGAGCGCTATCTCTCTGCCTTTTTTGGATTTCTAGGCATCAAGAACATTCATTTTGTTCGTGCAGAAGGGGCGTCAAAAGGCGAAGCAATTCTGCTGCGCGAAATGGATAACGCTCGCCATGCTGCCGCGACGCTTATTCAGTCCCTAAATCTGTAATAAATCGGAGGATAGCTCATGCTTTACGTTATCACGCTCATTTATCGTCGTTCTGAAGCGGAACGAGAAAAATACAATCCAGGTCATAAAGCATGGCTGGCTGACAATATCAAAGCAGGCAAGGTGATATTTGCCGGCCCCCTGGAGCATCAGCGCGGCGGACTGGTATTAGCGGCGGCACCCGATGAGCATGCCGTCAGGACTATGCTGGATGACGATCCTTTTGTTGCATCAGCGTTAGTCGATGTGGTGGTGACAGGCGTGCATCCGGCGCTGGTCTCGTCAGCATTTTTATCTGGTTGGGGCAAGGATACGAAGGTCATTGACGTTTCTGGTCACTAAAACGCGATGCTGCGGGGCAGGCACTTGCCCCGCAGCAATGCAATCAGAAGGACTGCCAGTTTTCCGCTGACAGGCCAGCGCTAGTGCTCTCCGCTAAAGGCTTCTTCAGCGATGGTTTACGCAGCACATTCTGACCTGCGGCCGGGGTTCTGCCTGTGTTAAACACCGCTACCGACTGGCGTAACTGCGTTGCCTGATCCTCCAGCGATGCAGCGGCACTGGCCGACTCTTCAACCAGCGCGGCGTTTTGCTGCGTGACGCCGTCCATTTCAGATACCGCTTTACTCACCTGCTCAATGCCGCGCGTCTGCTCGGCCGAGGCTGAGGCAATCTCTGCCATCAACTGCGTCACGCTGTTAACGGAATTCACAATGCTGCCCATCACATCGCCTGCTTCTGAGGCGTGCGTCGAACCACTGTTTACGCGTTGGGTGGACTGGTCAATCAGCGTGCGTATTTCCTGGGCCGCGCTGGCGCTGCGACCGGCCAGAGACCGCACTTCACCGGCCACCACAGCAAAACCACGTCCCTGCTCGCCCGCACGCGCGGCTTCCACTGCGGCGTTAAGCGCCAGGATATTGGTCTGGAAGGCGATGCTGTCATTGGTCTGGAAGGCGATGCTGTCGCTGGCGATCTGTTTTGAGCTTTCACTTATCTGTTCAATGTTGGCGATCACCTTCGCGACGATTTGCCCACCCTGCGAGGCCATCACGGAGGCATCTTTCGCCATGGTGGTTGCCTGCTGAGCATTTTCCGCGTTCAGTTTTACCGTTGAGGTGAGCTGCTCCATGCTGGCTGCGGTTTCCTCAAGGGCTGCGGCCTGTTGTTCGGTGCGCGAGGAGAGATCGGTACTGCCGGCAGAAACTTCTGCCGCGCCGGTAAAAATTGACTGCGTGGCATCATCCACAGAGCGGATGGTGACAACCAGCGCACTGCGCATCTCTTCGAGCTGGCGAAGCAGTCTGCCGGTTTCATTTTGACTCTCACTGGCGATCTCCTGAGTCAGATCACCGGCAGAGATAGCACGCATGTAATCCGTCGCCATGCTCAGCGGTTTCAGCAGCAGGGTTCTCAGACCGGCCCAAACAGTGGCAACGGTGACAAGGGCAATGATCGCGATAATCAGCAACGTCCACAGCATATTACTGTAGTTGCTATCGTTTTCAGCGGCTATCTGCTTCATTAACTGGTAGTTCGCACTGCGCCATGTCTGATAAGCCTTATCCAGATTATCCTGAGCTTCCTGCGCATCAAGATTCCCGTAACCCTGATAGTTATTATTTTTCAGGAAGTCTACTGAGGCGAGCATTGTTTCGTGCATCTTGTTGTAAGCCGCCTCGACATTTTTTGTCACCTCAGCATGCTGACCCGGTAATGCGGGTGCGGTCTTATAAGCCTGGAAATACTCATCAGCTTTATCGGCGGATTGTTTTGCCACCTCCAGCAGTTTGGCAATAGACGCCAGTGACGCCGGATCTTTCTGGTTTTTAAGGAAGCGAATCGCCACGCGGCTGATCGTCACGCGGGTTTTAATCAGCGTTTGTACACTGTCGCTCAACTGTTGTTGCTGCAGCGTAAGTTGTTCAGTATGCGAGAAATTGCGCCCGGCCTGACTGACAGAGGAATAAAAAAGAAAGCCCGTAATGGTCAATAGCGCACTAAAAAGAAATAACACGGCAACAATACCCGTCGTGATTTTAAGGTTTTTAAGCATTGCAGTAATCCCGGTAAAAGGTGATACAGGTTTATCGGTATTAAAATGATTAGCTTAATAGTGACGCGATAAATAATGTGATCTATGACAATAACTAAGAAATAAAAGCGGCTTTTCTGAAGAGAGAAAATGTTAGCGAGCCCTTGGGGAACATCGTCTCAATGATAAAAGGCAGCGCGGCTAAAATGTACCATCAGATACATTATTGTGATCTGAGAATAATAAAAAGGTCCACGGTTTGCGCCCATGCGTCGTTATTTTGCACACCCGATGCCTGTATTTTCACGTGAATATAATAACGCTTTGAAATAATAATGAAAACCTGATGCCCGGCGCTTTTCTCCCACTGGCGTTATTCGTGCAAGCGATGCAGAGGTTAGCGGATGTCAGGCGTGCTGGCGCAATGGAGGGCGAACAATATTCTGGAAGGCTGCAGCAAGGGCGAATGCAGTTTATGACAGGCATAAAAAAACCCGCACAAGGCGGGTTCTTTTCACAACGACTTAACTGCTCAGGCTGTTGCCATCATCGCTATCGTAAGCGGTCGTGAGGGCATCAGCTGTTACAGAGCAACAACATTGCCAGCTGAAGGACCTTTAGGGCCGTTCTCGATTGAGAACTCCACTTTCTGGCCTTCATCTAATGTTTTGAAATCGCTGCTCTGAATAGCAGAGAAATGTACGAATACATCTTTGCTGCCGTCCTGAGGAGAAATAAAGCCGAAGCCTTTATCAGCGTTAAACCATTTTACTAAACCAGTCATTTTAGTTGACATAGATGTGTCCTTTTCATTTTGAGCCACGCAAGGTGACGAAGATGGCCTGTTTTGCAGATTTTACTTATTGGGCACTTAGGAGGAGGCTCATGAAGAAGGGCATCTGGGAATGACGCTTGAACTGAGGACTGCTTTACTAAAACTGCTTTCATAAGGTCTGTGTTCCAAACCGATGTCGCTACACTATAGAGGTTGAACATATTAAGCAAGGTTTAATTTTATTTAAGTCAGACAGGCAGGCGGCCATGTAGCAAACCCGGCCAGCGCACGGCCTTGCGCTGGCCACGGCCCGTTGTTGAACAGGCCCGCTTATCCCGATCGCCACCACCCCATTCATTTCTGCTTTCCTGGGGTTCTGCCCATCCAGATCAATAAACAAGAATAGTTATCATTTGTATAATCCCTTTCTGCTGTTACCGGAACGGATAAGGCCATGCAAATTACACCAGGTACAACCTATCGCATCAGGGGATACCAACATTCTATTCATCCCGCCTGGCGGCAAAAATTATTAACTATGGGCATGTTACCCGGCACGCTGATTGAGGTCGTTCGGATCGCACCGCTGGGCGATCCCGTGCAGGTCCGCACGCGTCGCGTGAGCCTTGCGGTCAGGCAGCAGGACCTGGCGTCCGTCATGCTGGAAGAAATACGCTGATGAAAACATTGACTCTTGGCCTGATTGGCAACCCAAATACCGGCAAAACCACGCTGTTTAACCAGCTTACTGGCGCACGTCAGCGCGTCGGCAACTGGGCTGGCGTCACTGTCGAACGTAAAGAAGGGCAGTTTTTTACCGCCACAACGGATGTGCGACTGGTGGATTTGCCAGGCACCCGCTCGCTCACCACCTGTTCGGCGGACGGCTCTGTTGATGAAAGCATCGCCTGCCGATACCTGTTTGACGATCACGCCGACCTGATTGTGAACGTGATCGACAGTTCAAACCTGGAGAGCCATCTTTTCCTGACGTTTCAGTTACTGGAACTGGGGGTTCCCTGCATTGTGGCGCTGACTATGCAGGACATTGCGGCCAGCCATAACATTCGCATTGATATCGCTGCACTCTCAGCCCGTCTGGGCTGTCCGGTTGTCACCCTGACTTCTACCCGTGCTGACGGCATCGCTAAGCTGAAAGACGCCATTGATAGCTGGCAAAAAGAGATCGCGCCGCCGCCGGTGGTGTACCCGTCCGGGATCGAAGCAGCGATTTCCCGGCTCCGCGCTATGATGCCCGGCGAGATCAGCGCGCAAAAACAGCGCTGGCTGGCGTTACAGCTACTGGAAGGCGATGTTCACAGCCGTGAGGTTTGTCCTGCGGCCGTAGCGCATTTGCCCGAGATTGTTGAGGAGGCTGGCGGCGATCCGGCGATGGTGATCGCCGACAGCCGTTATCAGGCCATTGCGACGCTCTGTGCCGCCGTCAGTAATATTCAGCAGTCGGCGCCGGGCACGCTGACTGAAGGACTGGACAGCATCGTGCTCAACCGGTGGGCAGGTATTCCAGTTTTTCTGGGTGTGATGTACCTGATGTTTGTTCTGTCGATCAATATTGGTGCCGCCCTCCAGCCACTATTCGATAGCGGTTCGGTGGCGCTGTTTATTCATGGCACGCAATGGCTGGGTTTTCACTTTGACTTTCCCGACTGGGTGACGGTGTTTCTGGCACAGGGAATCGGTGCCGGAATCAATACCGTGCTACCGATTCTGCCGCAGATTGGCCTAATGTATCTGTTTCTCTCTTTTCTGGAAGATTCCGGTTACATGGCGCGTGCAGCATTTGTTATCGATCGCCTGATGCAGTCGCTGGGCCTGCCCGGTAAATCCTTTGTTCCCTTAATCGTCGGCTTTGGCTGCAATGTGCCATCCGTTATGGGCGCCCGCACGCTCGACACACCCCGTGAGCGCTTACTTACGGTGCTGATTGCGCCCTTCATGTCCTGCGGCGCTCGTCTGGCCATTTTTGCTGTATTTGCCGCCACGTTTTTTGGGGCTTACAGCGCCAGCCTGGTCTTTTCCCTTTACGTGCTGGGCATTGCTGTGGCGATTATCACCGGGTTGATCCTGAAACATACGCTGCTGCGTGGAGAAGCGTCTCCGTTTGTGATGGAGCTGCCCGTCTATCATCGTCCCCATCTCAAGAGCCTGCTGATCCAGACCTGGCAGCGCCTGAAAATGTTTATCATCCGTGCCGGACGGGTCATCATTTTAGTGAGCATGGTTATCGGTCTGCTCAGCAGCTTTTCGTTTAACGGATCGACGGTGGACAATATCAACCAGTCCGCCCTGGCCTCAGCCAGCAAAGTCGTCACGCCAGCACTGCGGCCAATCGGGATCACTCCGGATAACTGGCAGGCCACTGTGGGCCTGGTCACCGGCATTATGGCAAAGGAAGTGGTGGTTGGAACGCTGAACAGCCTCTATGTCGGAGAAGATGTGCAAAGCGGTGCCTTTGATCCGCAGCACTTTGATCTGTTAGGTGAGCTGGGCGACGCACTCACAGAAACCGGCAACAGTCTGCAAGCGGCGTTTCGCCTGAGCGCGCTGGCAAATCCTATCGAGGCCAGCAAAGGAGACAGTGAAATAAATGCCAGGCAGATGGGCGTGATGAGTGCGAAGTTTGGCAACGGCTTTGCCGCTTACAGCTACTTAATTTTTGTGCTGCTTTACGTGCCCTGCGTCTCGGTTATGGGGGCGATTGCCCGCGAGGCTGGAAGAAACTGGATGCTGTTTTCATTCTTTTGGGGTTTAAACGTCGCCTATTCCGTCGCCACGCTGTTTTATCAGAGCGTCAGCTTCCGCAGCCACCCTGGCGTGAGTGCGCTTTGCCTGATCGGTGTCGTAATGGTCAACGCTGTGGTGTTTGTTCTGCTGCGGCGATTCAGCACGCGCGTGAAGGTGACGCCTTTTTCCAGCGTGGCAACCTCAGTGGGTTGTGGGGGCTGCCAGGGATGCGCCAAACATCAGCATACAGGTTAGGGCGTTTGCCGTGCGACGAATCAGCGCCCGGAACTCGCCTCTGTTGCTGTTGGCGTGATGGGCGCAATGGTACTGATGGTCCGACGCCAGGGCGTTGTCAGTTGCCCCGATCCTGAAAACCACTGTGCCCGCTGACAACAGCCTTAATCACGCGGCAGTTGATTGGCCCTCAGCCTGTTTCGATTTAGGTACAATACATAGTGCGTGCTCATAGGCCCGTGTGAGCATGACGGCTACCGGCCAAAATGTGATGTTTAAAAAAACAGGCCGTTTAAGCAAAAAAGAGTATTCGATATATCAGCCGCGTGAATATTTAGCGTGGCGATATATCTTCAATACACCGATGCATGAAGTTAAACGTTAATTAAACACGATGGCGTCTTCTGCTTTATATATTTATTTAGTTGTGGACTTTGCTGTTTTTTTAGTTATGCCGCCTTTAGCATTTTGATGGCTATTATAAGGATATTCTTATTCCTGAGACAGAATCCTCACTTCCTCCCCGTAAGACTACGATTAAGAGAGTCCTGATTTCGCATTGTGGGGCGGTTTGTAGAGCCGGCTTATTGCGAAAACGATCCGCATTTGTGTAAAGTGGAATATACCATCCTTTGTGCATTTCAGACGGTATTCCAGGTCCTTTATAAATTACAGAATACTCCTAATTTATCTGTTATTGTTTTGTTTTTTTTGGTTTTTTTTATCACTGGAGTTCTTTAAAACATTTTGATACAAAAATTGACGATGTGCCTACATACGACTGATTTAGAGTAGCCAAAAATTGTTCAAATAAAAAATAGTTGGGACTAACTGGCCATCTCTCTGCATTTCATTTTAATAAATTTGTCACACCAGAGGTTATATGATTAATAATCAGCAGGGCCCTTTAGTGTCATTTATTGTGCCCGTTTACAATGGCGCCGAATTTATTGCGCGCTGCGTTAAGAGTATTCTTAAGCAGCCACAGGCTGAGCGCTGTGAACTGATTCTGGTGAATGATGGATCCAGCGATAATTCACTTGAACTGTTGAATGAATACCAGAATTATCCTGGTGTATTGATCATCGATAAGCCTAATGGCGGGGTTTCTTCAGCGCGTAACTGTGGGCTGGACGCCGCAAAGGGTACCTTTATTTCTTTCGTTGATGTTGACGATTTCCTGCCCCCACGTGTACTTGATACCTGGCTGATGCTCATGAAGGACGATGCAATTTTAGCCGTAGGCGAATCGCGTACGTTTTCTCATGATGGGGAACCTCTGTCAGAGGTAACAGAAAACGACACACAGCGCTGTATGAGTGCGGATAAGGCGATAAGTGAACTGCTGTATCACACGCCCAGGCACGGTCTTTGCGATAAGTTTTTCCGCCGAGACATCGTGCAGCAGCAGCAGTTGCGCTTCCGTGAAGATATCTTTAACTTTGAAGATCTGTTGTTTGTCATCAGTTATTTGTCTGCTGCGCGCCACGGGCAGGTCGTGTTTAGCCGTCGTGTGGTTTATCACTATGTCGAATCAAGAAACTCTGCCACGCGTTCGGATCTTAAAGAAAAACACTTCACCTATGTCCGGGCGTTTGCAGGAATTAAAATGCTGCTGCTGCGCCCCCATGAACGCTTTTACTACTTTTTGTTCCTGAAGGTGACCGCTTCGCACATTTACAAAGCACTGCACAGTAGGGAGTTCAACGCTGCGTTTGTTAAGCAATATATCGATCTCTACCGTCAAAATTACCGTGCTTATTGCGCCGCCGGTGTCATTCCGGATGCATGGAGCCTGTACTTCACCTTTTTCTTTCTGTCTCCGCGGCTGGTATCGGGGCTGCGTCACTTCGCACAGAATGTGCTGAGGGCACGGTCGTGAAACAGAAGCTACAAAACTCCCTGTGGATGATTATTGAGAAGCTGGTTGCCGTCTTTGGGCTGATGTTCGTCACCTCTTTTGTGGCGAAATACGTGGGGCCTGTGACGTTCGGCGTCATCGCGATTTCGATGCTGATATTCCAGTTTATCCAGTCGGTTGCCATGATGGGCTGCGACGTCATTCTGCTCAAACGCATTGCGCAGAACCACCGCTCTGGCATCCGGCTTATGGTGCCCGCCGTCATGCTGGTCTTTGCCATCTACTGCGTGTTGTCTGTGATTGGCATCATCGTGATGCGTGAGGAGATGAGTGCTCAGGCTTTTGTCTTTATCTGCGCCGCCGCGCTGGCCTGCCTGTTTTCTGCTATCGACCTGATTAACATCTATAACGAAGCGGTGTTGAATGCCAGGCTGAATGTCATGGCGAATCTGACCGGTCTGCTCATCAGTCTGGGCATTCGCTATGGAATTTCGTACTACCAGCTCGAACCTGAGTTGCTGGCGATTCCGATTGTACTGGCGACTTTTATTCCTTTCGTCATTAAAATTTGCGTGTTTGGCTGGTACCACAGGCATTCTCAGGTACGAGCGCCGCTTCCCAGGCTGAGCCATATTCGCCGTTACAGCCGCTATATCCTTCAGGCCGGGCGTTCGCTGGTGATGTCGGTTATCGCGATTACCATTTACACCCGACTGAATCAGCTCAGCGTCTCTTGGTTTTTAGGCCTGAAAGAGGCGGGTATTTTTTCGGTCGCGATGACGTTGTCAGTGGCGTGGGTGTTTTTGCCTAATGCGCTGCTGGCTTCTTTCTATCCGGCTCTGTTTGCCGAACGCGATCCTGACGTGGCCGTGGTGCGGGCCCAAAAACTGCAGTTGCTGGTCATTGCCGTTTCACTTGGTGTGATCCTTGGCATCATCCTTGTCGGCCCGTGGTTTATTGCGCATTTCTATGGCGCGGCCTACACCGAAGCAATTGCGCCCATGGTGCTGTTAAGCGTTGGTGCCATGTTCGGTGTGCTGAGCAGCGTAATGGACAGATTCATCATCAAGTACAACGGTTATCGTTATCTGATCAAAAAAACGTTTTGTGTGTTGGCCGTGTGTCTGGCAACGACGGTAACGTTGGTGCCGCTGTTTGGCATCACCGGAGCGGCGATAAGCGTTGTCATTACCGAGTTTATGGCTTTCACCGTTCTTAATTATTTTTTCCGTGGTCAGCCGATGATGAATATTCATAAAATATTCATCCAGCCGGGTAAATTATGGTTCCTGATTAACCGTACCCTGTTTTCTGGCCGGTAAGTTAAGCTTTTATGAAAGGTATTATTATTTTTGAGAAATAATACCTTTCATCATATTGAAATACATTCTTTGAGATTTAATTTCCTCGTCGATTATCTGTAGGCTTCAGATAAATATTATTTTTATAATCCTGCAAACCTGCGGGAGGCGTACGTATGCCTTTATTATTTCATTCATTATTTTATCTACAGTATTTGATTAAGGTTAATTACTGATCTTCGATGCCGGAATTATACCTGTTTACAGTCAGTTTAATTTAGCGCTTTTATACTGTGATCGTGGATTTATAAATAATTAAAAAGCTCATTTTCTCCAGGGAGATAAGGAATGAAGGCGGCTAAACAGCGCCAGTTTTCCTCTGCCCGATAGTGCCATGACGTATGCTGGTTACGAGGTTTTAAAATGAATGATAAATATTTATTCAGTATAATAATACCGGTTTATAATGCCGAGAAAACGGTGATGCGTACGCTGCAAAGCCTTCTTCTCCAGACATTTAAAAATTATGAAATCATTCTGGTCAATGATGGCAGTAAAGATAACTGCGCTGCGATCCTTGAGGAGTTCAAACAGTACAATAATTTTAAAGTCATTACTCAGGATAATGCCGGGGTTAGCGTCGCCCGCAATACTGGACTGGAAGCGGCATCGGGTGACTATGTTATCTTTATCGATTCCGACGACTGGGTTGACAGTGATTTTCTTGCTGTATTTCATCAGCACCTTTACTCAGGCATTCCACAACCTGTTGATCTGATGGTAGGGAACCTCAAGTGTGATCGCGTAGGCGACCTTTCGACTTACGGTTATTTTACGCAACCCGAGATTCCGGCCGTCCTGGGCGAGATAGAGCTCAGCGATAATATTGGTTATCTTCATAACAAGTGTTACAGAAAAAAAATTATCGATGATTTTAGTATTCGCTTCACTAAAGGCATTTCGATGAGTGAAGATCTCCTGTTTAATCTTAACTATTTCTACTACATCGATAACCTGTTTGTTTTCGACAGTGCCTCCTATCACTATGATGATGTAGAGAACTCGCTTTCAAAGAAACGCGTACTGTATGAAGAGCTGCTGGATCGTAAACATTACCTCAACGACTTATATCAAAGGCTGCTGGTTAAGTATAAAAACGGCGATATGGCCCGCTTTTCTACTGGAATAACCAAACGTAAGCTGACGCTGGATATGCAGATCGTGACCGCGATGTACTACACCACGCTGAATATTAATGAGGTGCGTAACAGCATCAAGCGTATTAAAGAGAAGCGTTATCCTGAGAATGTCCTGGGGCTGTTAAACAGAAGCGAGAAAGTGAAGTATCATGTCATGAACGTCAATGCCAGAGCGGCCTATCTGGTGCTGTATATGCTCTACAGATTGCGTTTTTTTTAAGATTCAAACTGTCGCCTGTTTTCATTATTCACTACTAGCCTTCTGGTGCAGGGCGGGGCATGTTGTTGTTTTAACTTTACCTGGTTTTGCGATTTCCGGATCGCCAGCATCAGGCGCTGTTTTTCAAGCGTCAGTTTGTTGAGGCATGCATAAGAGCGCGGGCTGTTGAATGCCGTCAGCCAACGCTCTGTGATTTTCCCAAATTCAGTCAGTGTCCTTGAGCGATATAACAACCCGTCTGGCAGGTCGTCACGTCCAGTTGAAACGCGGAATAAGAGCACGCTGGGTGGGTTTTATCGCTTTGATCAATGCCAGCATCGGGCAACGACCCCATGAGATTGATGGATTATGATACACAAGAGTGATTTATCCCCTCTTCAATAAGAGAAAAAACGTCATCAAGAACATCATAATAAGTGGCTTCAGACTCGCGTTCTTTCCAGATGTCGTAAGCTGAACTGTAGACGAATTCCAAAATAGCCGCGATAGTGTGTGGCCTGATGTCTTTTAAAGGATCGACACCCATTTTCAGTCAATCGCCACGGGTTTAACCGCCCTCTCAGCGTCAGTAGAAATGACTTAATGAGAGGTGTCCATGAGCGGTAAGCGTTATCCCGAAGCGTTTAAAATCGAAACAGTGAAACAGGTCGTTGATCGCGGCCATTCTGTTTCCAGTCTCGCACTACGCCTCGATATCCCCACCCACCGCTTCACGCAGGGATAAAGACGTCAGGTCCGGATTCTTTCTGTAATAATGAACAGTCAGAATATAAATTAATAATTCTGAATCGAATGCATGAAACGCATTTTGCCGAATTGGAAAGAGATGCAAAAGTATCAAACGATTCATTAAAATATTACGAAATATAAAATATAAAAAAAACAATGGGTAACGATATCGGCAATCATTCCGATTTGAATTAATAGCAGCCTATGTAATTTTTTGTAAGTTTTGCGCTTGCATTAACCGTAAAAAAAGCATAGAAAGGTTACAATTTAGCAACATTTAATAAAGTTTTACACTGACACACCTGATAGCTTTCACTTCTGTCTGGAGAGGGAAATGAAAAGACTTTCTGCGTTGTTAACCCTAAAATCTCTAAATAGATGTGCAGGATTGCCCCTGAGTAATTTAATGATGAATCAACGATACCAGACAAGTTCGAATATCGCTGCATCACAGGTTGGGGAATCGGCAGATGACCTTGTTATGTCATGGAGGCCGCCAAAAAAAAGCGGAATCCTGAGTAAGGGTTGCACCATACTGGCTTACCAGTACAGGTGGCAAATAAATGGCAGCGACTCAACCACATGGCACTCTATTCCTCAATATGCCACCTGCTTTCAGCGTTTTCGTGTTGAAAATGGCCTAATAACCAGAGGGTATTCTTCTGGCGTTTGTCCGAAAAGACCTGAAGGTGCGAAGTTGATTCCCAATACACCGGTATCAAAATCAACGCGTTAAAGCTACCTGGTCATAATATTGATATCAAATAAATCTGTCATGCCAGATTTACTTGATATTAACTTTCATTGAAGCTTTATAGTAAAAATTACTTGAAGGTAAAAATGAAAAAAAACAAAAAAAACATTCCATTATGCTTCGTAAAAAAGACACGCAACGCTGTTTTTAACAGAAGCATAGCGGCGCTCTTTTCAGCGCTTATCGCTTTTATTTTTTGTTTTTTTTCTGGCGGTGGTGCTTATGCCCAGTCTGCTGGAATATTATCTGCCACAGATAATCAAGACGACTATAAAGAAAACAGTGACAAAGCCTCTCATTCAGAGGGTAGTGCCCTGGCGCTCCCGACAATGCATGTGGTACTTGAATGGGAGTGGTTGCCAAATGGTGAAAACCTTGCACGCAAGAATTATCAAGTGAAACTTGATGCCTGCAAGGGTTCCGGTATGCCTTTCAAAGCGCTTTCAGCACAAGATGAGGCCAGGCTGGGTAAGGGAGAGGTAGAGATATCTATTGATGGACATCATCAGGTTGCTAAGGAAGTCAGCTGGACGATGGGCGCTGAGGGTGAGGATGCTCAGCATGCCTGTATGATTACACTCGAAGAACACACAGACCAAAACGAAGTTAAAGATGCTGCAGAGGAAGGAATGTATCAGGCTATCGACAGCGACAGTCGCATTCAAAATCATCAGAATGCCCAGTCTGTCGGCTGGAAAATAACGGGAGAAAAGCAATATAAAGGTATTCCCTGTACTGCCTGGAGTAATGGTAAACAAGAGGTCTGTATGTGGTCAGGTGGATTAAAATGGGGTTTTGATGATTCAGCAATGGATACCGCGGGATGTTCTGTAAGTACTGCCGGTGATTTTCTCACGTCTATACCTGTTGACGCGAAGCCTTTAAAAGGGGCAAGCGGGTGTTTATTCAAACTCAAGACATTCAATATTAATAAAAGCTAACTCACCTTTTTTATCGATTCCATAAAGCGGTCAGTCGTTCACAACTCATGGAGAAAAAAATGAAAAGCATCATGGTTCTTTTCACAATAATGTTCGTATTAACAGGATGTAGCACATCGGGTGGGGAGGATAAATTTAGCCGCACTTATGTTTCATCCCATATCATAGCCAACAAAACCACACAGGCTGAAGTCAAAGCGCTTTATGGCGTGCCTGACGATCAAAGTTCATCCTCAAACGGTTCGGTCACCTGGCGTTACTACAAGGGTGGAAACTTAAGCACTGCATCAAGCGTCCTGGGATATATTCCGGGTGCCAGTGCTCTCTCCAGCGCCGTTGGCATGGCTTCGGGTGCGCAAGATGCCTCTAATTCAATGACAAAAGCATCCGGTAAACTGACTGGCAATACAGAACAACATAGTAATTATTTATCGGTGATTTTTGATACAAACAATATTGTAACTGATTGGTATTTATAAAATCCCTGGTTAAGGAGGATGAGATTCAATCTCATCCTCCTTTTTAAACTTTCCTTACCGATGCTTTACGACTGACTTTCGTTTTTTATGAATAATTGATGTAGAACGGATTTCGCCGTTAGCGCTCTGGCACCGCGCCGCCTCAATCAGATTTAACCTTATCATTATATCCTAACGTCTAATCCTGACCCCGAGTTTAATCCAGTTATAATCAGGGCTAGCCAGTTTCGGTCTGGCTGCATTAAATGTATCTGGCAGGGAATTAAATACCCTGTACGCCCGTCCATCTTCAGTAATGCGTCGGGCACACATTGAAAGAAATGTCAGGTTCTGTTCTCAGGTGATTGACACTACGCTTTAAGACGTGTCGGTTGTGCACAAATTTATCTAAACAGCGATGAATATCCTTTCCTGCCAGAAAAAACAGATCTTGAAATCAGCGACTCGCAGCACGCCGTGACGGATTCCTGTCTGCTAATCAACGGACAGGCCGCGATCACATTATTCCCTCATAGGGTTTTGCAGGGCGGATCCGATATCAGCGTCACGCCTCGCTAAACCGCATAAAACTGTTTGCGGGCCTTTACCGATCGCCATTTCGCCCCCACATCTGCAAAATCAGCTGCCGGGATTGTCACGCCGAAATATAACCCTACTGGCGACGCGTGTCGTGCTTGCATGGATTGCCAGAGCATAGCGCTGTTCGTTGAATGATGTTGCTGCAGCTTGTCAGGTTCATTGAGCAGCGTGGCAGTGCGGATGGCGTATTGATGGGGGGGCCAGCGTTTATCGAACCCACGAGCTTGCAGTTATGCCCCAAAATCCAGATATAAAAAAACCCGTTGATATTCAGTGATATCATCGGGTTTATTTAACGTACTGATTTTTATGTCTCCGGACTGACTAAGCTATCCCAAGACAATAATATGGTGCCCGAACCCGGAATCGAACCAGGGACACGGGGATTTTCAATCCCCTGCTCTACCGACTGAGCTATTCGGGCAACGGGGCGCATTAAACCGTAAAGGCCGCAGGCCGTCAACGGCTTTGATAAAAAAACCACGCAAAACGTGACTGATTGCCTGAATTTCAGTCAAAGACGATGAAACTCAGGCCAGTGCGCCGTTTTTACGGCAGAGGGCGATACTCAATACGTCTTCCGCCAGGCGTTTCGCCACATCAACGTCCTGCACGTTGCGTTTAACCAGCAGTTTGCTCAGGCAGCCTTCCAGTATCAGTTCCATTTGATCGGCAACCATACTGGGGTTATCCAGACCAAGCGAGGTTAAGATGGTATGCGTAAATTGCCATGAGGCGCGCTTCTGCTTTTCTGCCAACTGATGGATGGGCTGATCGGGCTGGGGATAAAAACTGCAGGCGGCGATAAACAGGCAACCGGGAAAGCGGCCCTTGTTGACCTGCTCGTTTAATCCTTCATAGCGTGCCATCAGCTTCTGATCAGGACGCAGAGCGTCGTTCTGCAGAATGTCATGGCGCCACTGTTCGATCTGCTGGGCGTGAAACTGCAGTGCATCGTAGAGCAGCGCGTCACGATCGGGCCAAAACTGTTCAAGCTGTGTCAGGCTGAGCTGCATATCATCGGCCAGGATTGCCAGCGATGAGGTCGCCGCCAGACCGTTTTGTTCCAGTACGTTTAACGCATGGTCAAGTATCTGTTCACGTTGCAAATCGTTCTCCTCTGGTGTGCAAGCCTGTTTTGTTCAGCAGACTGTGTCCTGGTTCCAGTGTTGTTTACTCATGCAATTTCTGCAAATGCGCGCGAAAATCATTCGCCTTCAGGAAGCCGGTAATACGCGATTCCGGGATCTCTTTTCCTGTCGCATCAAAGAACAAAATCGTGGGTAACCCGAGCACGTGCAAATGCTGCAACAGCGCATTATCGGTGGCGGTGTTCGCCGTGACGTTAGCCTGCAACAGCTGCACATTGTTCAGGTTGTCACGTACCGCGCTGTCGCTAAAAGTATATTTTTCAAACTCTTTACAGGCCACGCACCAGTCCGCATAGAGATCCACCATGGTGATACGGCCCTGAGCCTGCTGCAGGGCCTGGTCTACCTGTTCAAGGGTTTGAACAGGCTGAAAGGGAAGGTGCGCGATGTTTTGCTGCGGCGCGCCGCTGCCAAAGGCCCAGTCCTGCAACGGGCGGGCGCTGATCAGGGCGGCGACCAGCATCATAATTTGCATCACGCGCCATTTGCCGCCGCTGGCGCGTAAGCTCGCGCTGAATGCCCAGGCAAAGAATGCCACGGCCAAAAGGCTCCACAAACGCATGCCCCACAGATCGCCCAGTATCCGCTCCAGCAGGAAGACCGGCAGCGCGAGAATAACAAAACCAAATCCTTCTTTGACGGTCTGCATCCAGGGGCCGCTTTTAGGGAGAAAGCGGTTGCCAAACAGGGTAACGGCAATCAACGGCAATCCCATCCCGACGGCATACAGCCACAGCGTACCGGCACCGGCCAGCAGGTTTCCGCTCTGCGCGATATAAAGCAGAATCGCGCTGAGTGGCGCAGTGGTGCAGGGCGAGCAGATTAGGCCTGCCAGCGCGCCCATCAGGAAAACGCCCGGCAGTGAGCCGCCTTGCTGACGATTGCTCCACAGTGCCAGACGCGTTTGCACGCTGGCGGGAAGCTGTAGCGAAAACAGGCCAAACATCGACAGGGCTAACAGGGTAAACAGCGCCGATAAGCCAATAAGCACATAAGGATGCTGCAACGCCGCCTGAAAGCGCAGGCCCGCCGCCGCCACAATCACGCCCAGTAAGGTATAAGTGAGCGCCATTCCCTGCACATAGACCATGGCCAGCGCAAACAGCCTGCCCAGTGAATAGTTACGCTTACCGCCAAGGATAATGCCAGAGATCAGCGGATACATCGGCAATACACATGGCGTGAAGGCCACGCCGATGCCAATCAGCAGCGCCCACAACGGCGAAAAGGGCAGAGGGTTGGCGCTGGCAGGCGCAACGGCTGGCGGGGACATTGTGGCGGCTACCGGGGAAAGGGGGATGCTGCGGGTTTCCGGTGGATAACAGAAGCCGGCGGCGGCACAGCCTTGATAACTTACGCTAAGGGTCGCTCCTTTCGCGGCCTGCTGCAGCATGATGGGCACGTTGAGATCCTGCGGGTAAATCTCGCTTTTACCAAAAAATTCATCTTCATGCGGCTGGCCCGCAGGCAGGGCTAACGGCGCAATACGTGCATCATGGGGCACGACCTTAATCTGTTGGCGGTAAAGGTAATAGCCCTCTTTGACTTTCCAGTGCAGGTTAAGCTGCGAGCCTTGCTGATCGAAATCAAAGGCAAAAGCCTGATCAACGGGCAAAAAGCGGCTGGTGGTTTTGGGGGAAAATAAGGCAGCCTGCGCCTGCAGGCAGATAAACAGCGCCAGTACCAGTGTGATTAAGCGAGAGATGCGTGCAGCCATGACAAGTATTCACTGTCTCCATGTTGAACCGGAAGTACCAGCAGTTCTGGTACATCGTAAGGATGCGCGAGCTTAAGCAGTTCGATCAAGGCCTGCTGATGGGCTGTGTCGCATTTGAGTAACATCTGAACTTCGCTGGACTGCGCCAGTTGGCCCTGCCAGACATAATATGACGTTGCACCCGGCAAGAGGGTGACACAGGCGGCCAGCCTGGCCTGCAGCGCCTGTGTGGCAAGC
This sequence comes from Pantoea ananatis LMG 2665, assembly GCF_000710035.2. Classification (GTDB taxonomy): domain Bacteria; phylum Pseudomonadota; class Gammaproteobacteria; order Enterobacterales; family Enterobacteriaceae; genus Pantoea; species Pantoea ananatis. The sequence continues at coordinate 228,671 of NZ_JMJJ01000010.1, forward strand.
TGTTGCGCACAGGCCTGGTCTGGCGCAGTACAGAGGATGATAACGGCGTTCATCGTAACGATCCTGTTGAAAATAACGCCGATAGTAGCACGTTCCCTGCCCGGCTGGAGTTACAGTAACAGCCCACCAAAAATAAAGCCGAACATGACAGACAAGGTGATAGCAAGGACGCCAGGAATAATAAAGGCATGGTTGAAGACAAACTTACCGATTCGGGTCGAACCCGTATCGTCCATCTCCACGGCGGCTAACAGGGTGGGATAGGTCGGTAACACAAACAGCGCAGACACGGCGGCAAATGAAGCGATGGCTGTCAGTGGCGTTACGCCAAGCGCTAACGCGGCAGGCAGCAGGGCTTTGGCGGTGGCGGCCTGGGAATAAAGCAGCATGGAAGAGAAGAACAGCACCAGCGCCAGCATCCACGGATAGGTTTTTAAGGTATCGCCCGCCAGCATCTGGATATCAGCCAGATGGGCTTTTACAAAGGTGTCGCCCAGCCAGGCCACGCCCATCACACAGATGCAGGCGCTCATGCCAGACTTGAATGTGCTGGCGCTGAGGATAGCACCGGTATCAATTTTGCAGGTCAGACTGATCAGCGTGGCAATAGTGAGCATAAACACGACGATCGCCTCATTGCGCGGCAGCGGTGGGTTAGCGATCAGGTTGACGCTTTCGCTGGTGACGGTAGCGTAAATCACCACGGCGGCAATACCGGCCAGGAACAGCAGTACCGATTTTTTAGCGCCGGGTTGAGTCTGATAAACCGTCTCGCCGCGTAGCGTCACTTCACCTTTCGCCAGCCTTGCCTGGTAAACCTCATCATCTTTTAGCTCTTTACCCAGAAAATTGGTCACCAGGGCGGCAAGAAACAGCCCCACCATGGTGGCCGGAATGGCAATCGCCAGCAGCATGATATAGCTCACCCCGCGCGGTTCCAGCAGCGTGGCAAAGAACACCACCGCTGCCGAAATGGGAGAGGCGGTAATGGCGACCTGAGAGGCGACAACCGCAATCGATAACGGGCGGGAAGGCCGGACGCCTTGCTCTTTCGCCACTTCAGCAATGACCGGCAAGGTGGAGAAGGCGGTGTGGCCGGTACCCGCCAGCAGGGTCATCATGTAGGTCACCAGCGGCGCAAGGAAAGTGACATAACGTGGATGACGACGCAGCAAACGTTCGGCAAGGCTGACCAGATAATCCATGCCGCCCGCCACCTGCATGGCGGCAATCGCGGCGATCACGGCCATGATGATTTCGATCACATCAAAAGGGATCGCACCGGGCTTCATGCCAAAGCCCAGCGTCAGGATCAGGACGCCTGTGCCGCCTGCGAAACCTATGCCGATGCCGCCCAGGCGTGCGCCCAGCCAGATCGCCATCAACACGATAAACAGCTCAATCAGGAACATCTGTCACTTCCTCAAACAGGATTAGCCGGTAAGCAAACTCATCCTTTTAACAAACAAAAAGGCACATCGTTTTGATTACGATGTGCCTTTTACATCAGTAAGTACAATTAAGCCTTACTGTTCGTTTTCGTCGGTGTAACGTTTGGCTTTATAAACCGGATACATCAGATTTTGCACAGAGAAAATATCGTCCAGCTCGCTTTCGGTGAGCAGGCCGCGCTCAAGCACCACTTCGCGAACGCTTTTACCTGTTTCGGCACAAATTTTACCGACGATATCGCCATTATGGTGCCCAATGTAGGGGTTCAGGTAAGTGACGATGCCAATGGAGTTAAACACATAAGCTTCACAGACCGCTTTGTTGGCTGTGATGCCGTTAACGCATTTTTCCAGCAGGTTGTAGCAAGCGTTAGTCAGGATGCTGACCGACTCAAACAGCGCCTGGCCAATCACCGGTTCCATAACGTTAAGCTGCAGCTGCCCGGCCTCGGACGCCATGGTGACCGTGGTATCGTTGCCAATCACTTTGAAGCACACCTGGTTTACCACCTCAGGCACTACCGGATTCACTTTGGCAGGCATGATTGAGGAGCCGGCCTGCAATTCTGGCAGGTTAATTTCGTTCAGGCCGGCACGCGGACCCGACGAGAGCAGGCGAAGGTCGTTACAAATTTTAGAAAGCTTCACGGCCAGACGCTTCAGCGAAGAGTGCACCATAACGTAGGCGCCGCAGTCGGAGGTGGCCTCGATCAGATCTTCGGCTGGCACCACCGCCAGGTTACTGACTTCTGCCAGTTTCTGAACGGCTAAGTGTTGGTAGCCATCCGGCGTATTCAGGCGAGTACCAATAGCGGTCGCGCCCAGGTTAACCTCCAGCAGCAGTTCGCCGGTGCGCAAAATGCTTTTCGTCTCTTCATTGAGCAGCACGCTAAACGCATGGAATTCCTGACCCAGCGTCATCGGCACCGCATCCTGTAGCTGAGTACGGCCCATTTTTAAAATCGTCTGGAATTCGTCAGCTTTACGCTGGAAACCTTCGGCTAACTGGCTGATGCCGTCGAGCAGTTTCAACAGCGAGCTGTAAACGGCGATGCGAAAGCCGGTCGGGTAAGCATCGTTGGTGGACTGGCATTTATTCACGTGGTCGTTGGGATTCAGATACTGGTATTCGCCTTTCTGATGCCCCATCAGCTCCAGACCAATATTGGCCAGCACCTCATTGGTATTCATGTTGACCGAGGTGCCCGCGCCGCCTTGATACACATCGACCGGGAACTGATCCATGCAGCGACCTTTGTTCAGCACTTCATCGCAGGCCTGAATAATGGTATTGGCGATGTCACGCGGCAACGTCTGCAGCTCTTTATTGGCCATCGCCGCCGCTTTTTTTACCATCACCATGCCGCGCACAAACTCAGGAATATCACTGATTTTGCTGTTGCTGATGTAAAAGTTTTCAATCGCACGCAAAGTATGAACGCCATAATAAGCATCCGCCGGAACTTCGCGCATGCCTAACAGGTCTTCTTCGATACGAATGTTGTTCGCCATGATAACCTTCTTGTTGTCACTGCTAACCATCGCAGATGATGTGTTTGTTTTGTGGGGAAGCGCCAGAGCCGCTATTTTATCCGTATTCAGGCGGGTGAGCACGATCCTATTCTGACCCAGCCCTAAAGCGCGAACAGAGATCACCTTACTGGCCTTATGACGTTAACAATATGTGAAATTGCTCACAAATTTAACCCTGCAGCAAAAATTTGCCTGGCACGGTTGAAATGGGCGGCCTGAATGACCATCTCTGTATCTTGTTATCATTATTTTTTACGCTGCCGGGTCATCAGCCGGGCAGCCTGACTCACAGGAGAATCCGGTGCGCTGGTTACCGTTAGTGATCTTTTTCGTACTGGCCTGGATTGAGATCTCGCTTTTCATTCAGGTTGCACACGTCCTTGGCGTGCTGCTCACCATGCTGCTGGTGGTTTTCACCTCCTGCATCGGCGTGTCTTTGGTAAAAAATCAGGGCATGAAAAACTTTATACTGATGCAGGAGAAGCTGGCTCGTAACGAAAGTCCGGCGCAGGAAATGGTGAAAAGCGTTTCGCTGATCATTGCCGGTTTCCTGCTGCTGCTGCCAGGTTTCTTTACCGACATGCTGGGCCTGCTGCTCTTACTGCCACCGGTGCAAAAACACCTGACCTTAAAACTGATGCCGCATCTGCGCGTCTGGCGGGGGCCGGGTGCAGGCCCGGACAGCGGTTATACAATGGATGGCGAGTTCGAACGCAAAGACAGCGATCGCCTTGAACATCATGACGATCCAAAAGATCGTTAATCTCATCCTCTTAGCGCGACATCAGGTCGCGCTTTTTGTTTGTCTTCTGACCCGTCCGCGCGGTTTGTCTAAAAAGTCATCAGTTGCATCATCAGACTAAAAAAATTTGTGGGTTGCCCCCTTGAAAGTGTCAGGTCGCGGCCCTATCTCTCTGGTCACGAGGCCGGAAGCCACACAGCCCGGTATTCAACCCAAAAATGAATGATTGGACTTCTCAAAGGAGAGCTATCAAATGAAAATTCGTCCATTACACGATCGTGTCATCGTGAAGCGTAAAGAAGTTGAAGCTAAGTCAGCGGGTGGCATTGTGCTGACCGGTTCTGCAGCAGGCAAATCCACGCGTGGTGAAGTCCTGGCTGTGGGCAAAGGCCGTATCCTTGAGAGTGGCGAAGTGAAGCCGCTGGACGTACAAGTTGGTGACGTCGTGATCTTCAGCGAAGGCTACGGTGCCAAAACTGAAAAAATCGACAACGAAGAAGTCCTGATCATCTCTGAAAGCGACATTCTGGCGATTGTTGAAGCGTAAGTTTTACGCGTAATTCACTGAACGAAACGAATTTAAGGGAAATTTGAAATGGCAGCTAAAGACGTAAAATTCGGTAATGACGCACGCGTAAAAATGTTGCGTGGCGTGAACGTACTGGCAGATGCAGTAAAAGTTACCCTGGGCCCGAAAGGCCGTAACGTGGTTCTGGATAAATCTTTTGGTGCACCGACCATCACTAAAGATGGTGTTTCTGTTGCGCGTGAAATCGAGCTGGAAGACAAGTTCGAAAACATGGGCGCACAGATGGTGAAAGAAGTTGCCTCTAAAGCGAACGACGCAGCAGGCGACGGTACCACCACGGCAACCGTGCTGGCGCAGTCCATCATCACCGAAGGCCTGAAAGCCGTTGCAGCGGGCATGAACCCGATGGATCTGAAGCGCGGTATCGACCAGGCGGTCATCGCTGCGGTTGAAGAGCTGAAAAAACTGTCTGTTCCTTGCTCAGACTCTAAAGCTATCGCTCAGGTAGGGACTATCTCTGCTAACTCTGATGAAACCGTCGGTACCCTGATCGCTCAGGCGATGGAAAAAGTGGGCAAAGAAGGCGTCATCACCGTTGAAGAAGGCACCGGCCTGCAGGACGAGCTGGACGTGGTTGAAGGTATGCAGTTCGACCGTGGCTACCTGTCTCCGTACTTCATCAACAAGCCAGAAACAGGTGCCGTTGAGCTGGAAACCCCTTTCATCCTGCTGGCTGACAAGAAGATTTCTAACATCCGTGAAATGCTGCCAGTGCTGGAAGCCGTTGCGAAAGCAGGCAAACCACTGCTGATCATCGCGGAAGACGTAGAAGGCGAAGCGCTGGCGACGCTGGTGGTGAACACCATGCGCGGCATCGTGAAAGTGGCTGCGGTTAAAGCACCGGGCTTCGGCGACCGCCGTAAAGCCATGCTGCAGGATATCGCTATCCTGACCGGCGGTACCGTGATCTCTGAAGAGATCGGTATGGAGCTGGAAAAAGCAGCACTGGAAGATCTGGGCCAGGCGAAGCGTGTCGTGATCAATAAAGACACCACCACCATCATTGATGGCGTGGGTGAAGAAACCACTATTCAGGGTCGTGTCACTCAGATTCGTCAGCAGATTGAAGAAGCCACCTCTGACTACGACAAAGAAAAACTGCAGGAGCGCGTAGCGAAACTGGCAGGCGGCGTTGCCGTTCTGAAAGTGGGCGCAGCAACTGAAGTTGAAATGAAAGAGAAAAAAGCACGCGTTGAAGATGCCCTGCACGCAACCCGTGCTGCGGTTGAAGAAGGCGTGGTTGCAGGTGGTGGTGTGGCGCTGGTTCGCGTTGCAGCACAGCTGACCGAACTGCGTGGTCAGAACGAAGACCAGAACGTGGGTATCAAAGTTGCGCTGCGCGCAATGGAATCTCCACTGCGTCAGATCGTTTCTAACGCCGGCGAAGAGCCTTCTGTTGTGGCGAACAACGTGAAAGCAGGCGACGGTAACTACGGTTACAACGCGCAGACTGAAGAATACGGCAACATGATCGACTTCGGTATTCTGGACCCAACCAAAGTGACCCGTTCTGCTCTGCAGTACGCGGCATCGGTTGCTGGCCTGATGATCACCACCGAATGTATGGTCACTGACCTGCCGAAAGGCGATGCGCCAGACTTAGGTGCAGGCGCTGGCGGTATGGGTGGCATGGGCGGTATGGGCGGCATGATGTAATCGCCCCTGACGCTTGCGTCATAAGAACCCCCGATCGGAAACGGTCGGGGGTTTTTCTTTTGCAGAGGAAAGGGTATAAGTAGGGGCGCAACGGTTACGTTGGCACGGATTAGGGCAATGAATGTTCAGAAAAAATGCGTGTTTTTCTGCTACGCTGCCATCCGACACTGATGATAATAAATGGGGATTATAATGCGTATTAACCTCTTGCTCGGTCTTACGGCTGGTGCGTTATTGCTTGCAGGCTGCAGCAGCTCAACCGACCTGACTTCTGCTGGACAGCGCGTCACCTTTACCGATCAGCAGCCTGGCAAACAATGTCAGCTTCTGGGCAGCCTGACCGGCTCGCAAAGTAACTGGTTAAGCGGAGCCGGTGGCGAAACCAGCGCGCTGCGCGGTGCAGCTAACGACCTGCGGAACCGTGCTGCCGAAATGGGCGGAAACGTCATTTATGGCGCAACCAGTCCTACACAAAACCTGCTTTCAGCCTTTGCACCACTCGACAGCAAGATGACCGGCCAGGTCTATAAATGCCCTAACTGATCCTGCGCTGAACAGGCAACATTTTTTGAGACGACCGGCCAATGTGCCGGTCGTTTTTTTAGCGTTTATCAATGGCTTTTAGCCGCCAGTGCAACGGGTTGGCAGCCCGCTGCTCGGCGGAAATGAGGCTTGCGGCTACCGGGCTGTGTGCCGCCCGTGATTTATTCCTGCCGAAGTTGCAGATCCAGCGGGGTTTTACTGGGTTCCCCGCCGATCTCACGTGCCAGCTTCGGCACCAGATAACCGGACACCCGCGGCAGCAGGCTACGCATCAACGCCCGGGCTTCTTCATCAGAAACGAAGAAATGCGCTGCGCCCTGCACTTTGTCCAGCACATGCAGGTAGTAGGGCAGAATGCCGGCATCAAACAGCGCATTGCTCAGCGCCGCCAGGGTTTGTGCATCATCATTCACGCCGCGCAGCAGTACGCTCTGATTAAGCAGCGTCACGTCAGCACGTTTCAGGCGCAGCATGGCATCACAGAGCGCCTCATCAATCTCACGGGCGTGGTTGATGTGGGTGACCATCAAGACCTGAAGCCGCGTTTCCGCCAGCGTCTGACACAGCGCCTCGGTAATGCGATCCGGAATCACGACCGGCAGTCGACTGTGAATACGTAGCCGTTTCAGATGCGGGATAGCGCCCAGCGCGTCAATGAGCCAGGCCAGCTCATGATCTTTTGCCATTAACGGATCGCCACCCGAAAAGATGATCTCATCCAGTTCAGGATGGGCGGTAATATAATCCAGCGCGGCCTGCCAGTTACGCTTGTTGCCCTGATTATCCTGATAGGGAAAATGACGGCGGAAGCAGTAGCGGCAGTTCACCGCGCAGCCGCCTTTGACCAGCAGCAATGCACGGTTTTTATATTTATGCAGTAATCCCGGCACGACGCTATTTTGTTCGTCCAGCGGATCGGTGCTATAACCTGGCGCGTCGACAAACTCCTGACGGCTGGTCAGGACCTGGAGTAGAAGGGGATCCTGCGCATCGCCTTTTTTCATTCGCCGGATAAAGGCGCGCGGCACGCGCAGGGCAAAAAGTCGGCGTGCGTCGCCGCCAGCAGCCAGATCCGGATGATGGTCGAGCGCTAAAAGTTGCAGTAATTCATGAGGATCAGTGACAACATCAGCAAGTTGCTGCAACCAATCTTCTCTGGAAGGGGAATTTAGGGTTACAATGTGTGCCATTTTTTTGGCTATTACCAGTTAATATCTACAGAGGGCCTTTATGGCGACTTATCTTAGCAACGATTTCCGTCCCGGTCTTAAAATCATGTTCGAAGGCGAACCTTATGCCATCGAATCAAGCGAGTTCGTTAAGCCGGGTAAAGGTCAGGCGTTTGCACGTGTAAAAATGCGTCGTCTGCTGACCGGTTCACGCGTTGAGAAAACCTTCAAATCAACTGATTCTGCCGAAGGCGCAGACGTGAAGGATATGACGCTGCAGTACTCTTACAACGACGGCGATTTCTACTACTTCATGCACCCGGAATCTTTTGAGCAATACCAGGTTGAAGCAAAAGTGCTGGATGAAGTGCAGAAGTGGTTGCAGGACAACGCGGAGTGTATCGTAACCTTGTGGAACGATAAACCGATTGCGGTTCAGCCACCAAACTTTGTTGAAGCGGAAGTCATTGAAACTGACCCAGGCCTGAAAGGTGATACTGCCGGTACGGGCGGTAAGCCAGCAACGCTGTCTACGGGTGCAGTCATTAAAGTGCCATTGTTCGTGCAGATTGGCGAGGTGGTGAAGGTTGATACCCGCTCTGGCGAATACGTGTCACGCGTAAAATAACCCTGAAAGGCGCATCCTGTGATGCGCCTTTTTTTGAGTGAGTTCACCATGAAAAAACGAGCAAAACTTATCGCCTTGGCGTTGCTGGTGGCTTCTGGACTAAGCGGCTGTAACACCTTCCACGGTTTTGGCGAAGACGTATCTCACCTGGGCGGCGCAATCTCGCGCGCGGCTAAATAAGTTATTCCTGCCTTCCTTTTTTCGGCGGCTCAGGCTCGCGACGTTGCATAATCAGTCTATGCTTTAAAAGCTGTACCTATAATGCAACCAAAAAGGATATGGATATGTTGAAGAAAAGTATTGTTGCGATTTTCTCTGTGATGATGTTCTCTGCACTGCTTTCTGGCTGCAACACCACGCGCGGCGTCGGCGAAGACGTTGAAGCGGGCGGCCATGCAATCCAGCGTAGCGCGCAGTAACGGTAAAACCGGTACGAACGTTTTTCGTACCGGCCTTTCTCTAGCCCTGTTTCACCCAAATCAGCTCATCTACCGGGAAACCGGCCTGGCGTGCCTGCTGCACCAGCTTTTGTTTCACACCTTCATCCAACTGCGGCGTCCGTGACAGTATCCACAGATAGTGGCGGTTAGGCCCGCATACCAGTGCGTAACGGTAGTCAGGATCCAGCGCTATCACGTTATAGCCACCATAGAAGGGCCCAAAGAACGAGACCTTGAGTGCCGCACGCTGTTTATCGCCGGTGAAGTAGGCTTTACCCACGCTCTCCTGCCAGCGCTGCTTTTTAACGTTATAGCCGCGATTAACGACTTTCAGGCCGCCATCCTCACGTGGGCTGTAATTTGCCGTAACCTGTTCGAGGCCGCGTTCAAAGCCATGATCCAGCCGGGCTATCTCGTACCACTGACCGAGGTAACGCTGACTGTCGAAGTTTTCAACGACGGTAACGTTTTTTGGCGGTGTGGTCGTGCAGGCGACGGACAGGAAGGCACTCAGGCTGGCAACCAATGTTTTCCATGGAGACATAAAAAGATTCCTTTGTTATTTAACCTGTTAATTATAGAAGCCGGTCAGTTTATTGGACAGGCTTGCGCCACGATTGTTTGCCACTGACATTACGAGTAGACTTCCCTCCCTTATTTGTATCAGGAGCCGTCACCATGAGTGAAACGACAAGCTGGCAACCTGGCGCTTCGATTGCCAGTTTAATTAAACGCGCAGCCATTATTGCTGAAGTACGTCGTTTCTTCGCCGATCGTGGCGTACTGGAAGTCGACACGCCCGCGATGAGTCAGGCCACGATTACCGACATTCATCTGGTGCCATTCCAGACGCGCTTTGTCGGCCCTGGCCTGTCTGAAGGCCGCGATCTCTGGCTGATGACCAGCCCGGAATACCACATGAAACGCCTGCTGGCGGCCGGAAGTGGCCCTATCTATCAAATGGGCCGCAGCTTTCGCAACGAAGAGGCCGGGCGCTACCACAACCCTGAATTCACCATGCTGGAGTGGTATCGCCCCCATTACGATATGTACCGCCTGATGAATGAGGTCGACGATCTGCTGCAGCAGGTGCTGGAGTGCGACAGCGCGGAGTCGCTCTCTTATCAGCAGGCCTTTATTCGTCATCTTGAGCTGGACCCGCTTTCTGCCGACAAAGCGCAGTTGCGTGAGGCGGCGGAAAAGCTGGGTGAGGGCGAGCTGGCCAGTCGGGAAGAGGATCGCGATACCTTGCTGATGCTGCTGTTTATGCTGGGCGTGGAACCGAAGATTGGTCAGGACAAGCCGTGTTTTATCTACCACTTTCCGGCCAGCCAGGCGGCATTAGCGGAGATCAGTACGGAAGATCATCGGGTGGCAGAGCGGTTTGAGGTGTATTACAAGGGCATTGAGCTGGCGAATGGCTTCCGCGAACTCACCGACAGCCGTGAACAGCGCCAACGCTTTGAGCAGGATAATCGTCGGCGTGCGGCGCGAGGGTTGCCGCAACATCCGATTGATCACTACCTGCTGGCCGCGCTGGAGCACGGCATGCCGGCCTGTTCGGGCGTTGCACTGGGCGTGGACAGGTTGATTATGCTGGCGCTGAAGGCAGAGTCGCTGTCGGAGGTGATTGCGTTTCCGGTAGACCGCTGCTGACCCTTAACGCCGTGCTGACAGAATGGCGCAGCGCCGTTTAAGCGGATAAACAAGGCCTCAAGTGGGCCTTGTTTGTGTTCACCGCTACTGACTGCTGTCCGGAAACTCCTGAATCGTCACCGGGAAGGTCAGCTTCTTGTCATTACGCAGCACCTGCACATTCACCACCGAGCCGGGCCGAATTTCCGCAACCTGGTCCATGGTTTCCTGTGCGGAGAGCGCCGGTTTACCGTCTACGCTCAGCAGCACATCATTGGCCTGGATACCGGCTTTCTCAGCCGGGCCGCCCGGCGTCACCACGCTGACGATAATGCCCTGAACCCGATCGAGACTGTTGCCCTGGCCGTGAAGCGGCGGCACTTCGCGGGCGGTAATGCCGATATAGCCGCGAATGACCCGACCATCACGGATGAGCTTATCCATAATTTTGGTTGCCAGCGCGGTGGGGATAGCAAAACCAATGCCTTCGGGCGTTTCGCCATCGCTGCTCTTATCGAACGTCAGGGTATTGATGCCCATGAGTTCGCCCAGCGAGTTAATCAGTGCGCCACCGGAGTTCCCCTGATTGATTGATGCATCCGTTTGCAGGAAGTTCTGGCGGCCTGACGAGCTGAGTCCGACGCGGCCCGTGGCGCTGATAATGCCCTGTGTGACCGTTTGTCCCAGGTTATAGGGGTTGCCGATGGCCATCACCACATCGCCAATGTGTGCGACGCGTTTGGGATTAATCGGGATAACCGGCAGGTTTGACGCGGTAATTTTTAGCACGGCCAAATCGGTCATGGCATCTGAACCCACCAGCGTGGCTTCAAAAAAACGGCCATCCTGTAGAGCGACGATGATCTGATCGGCATTATTGATAACGTGCTTGTTGGTCAGGATATAACCCCGGTTATTCATAATCACGCCAGAGCCCAGCGTGGTAATACCGCGGTTGTTGTTCCCATGCGCGCTGCGGTTGTAAACATTCACAACGGCAGGCACGGCACGCCTCACCCCTTGATTAAAGCCAAAGGGCGTTTCATCGTTACTGTCATTTTGACTATACAGGGCAGCACCGCCCAAACGCAGTGCGGGCAGCGCTGCGAGCAAGATGCCCGCAACAATCAGTCCCAACACCACTGAACGCAAGAGTTTAAGAAACATGGTGTTAAATCACGTCAGGGGAGAACGTTGGGGAGAATAACATGAGAGCGGCGGACACACACGTGCTTGTGTCCGCCATCGTGCGGGGTTTATCTCAATAACAGATAGATACTTTCCTCACCACGAACCACATTCAGCGCCATCACCGGCGGTTTGGCTTCCAGCACCTTGCGCATTTCGGCAATATTCTGAATTCGCGTGCGGTTGACGCCAATGATCACGTCATCTTTTTGCAGGCCGACCTGTTCAGCCGGAGTGCCTTTTTCGATGGCATCAATCTTCACGCCTTTATCACCGGTTTTGGTCTGACCATCGCTCAGAGTCGCGCCCTGCAGGGCTGGAGAAAGCAGCTGTGCGCTGGCCGTCGTCTGGGCGCTTTGCTCAAGGGTGACATCAACACTCACCGGTTTACCTTCACGTAGCAGGCCAAGCTTCACTTTCTCACCTGGTGCCGTCGTGCCGATCTTCACCCGCAGTTCTGCGAAGCTGGTAATCGGTTTATCGTTGACCGAAACAATGATATCGCCTGACTTGATACCGGCTTTTTGCGCCGCAGACTGGGGCAGCACTTCAGAAACGAACGCGCCGCGCTGTGCGTCAACGTTAAACGCTTTTGCGATGTCCGCGGTCATCTCGGTACCTTTGATACCCAACTGACCCCGTTTGACTTCGCCGTACTTAATCAACTGCTCGGCCAGGTTCATGGCCATATCGCTCGGAATCGCAAAGCCAATGCCGATATTGCCGCCACTGGAGGCCAGAATGGCGGTATTAATGCCGATCAGCTCGCCGTTCAGATTAACCAGCGCACCGCCCGAGTTACCCCGGTTAATGGCGGCATCGGTCTGGATAAAGTTTTCCAGCCCTTCGAGATTCAGGCCGCTGCGGCCCAGTGCCGAAATAATTCCGGAGGTCGCTGTCTGACCAAGGCCAAAAGGATTGCCGATGGCCACGGCAAAATCACCGACTTTCAGCTGATCCGAATCGGCGACTTTTATCTGCGTCAGGTTTTTCGCGCCCTGAATCTGGATCAGAGCAATGTCGGTCTGCTCATCGTGACCAATCAGTTTGGCATCATATTCGCTGCCATCGCCGAGCTGGACGTTGATCTTATCCGCGCCGTTGACCACGTGGTTATTGGTCAGAACATAGCCTTTGGCGGCATCAATGATGACACCGGACCCCAGCCCCTCAAAGGGTTGAGGCTGGCTTGGGGCGCCACCGGGCAACTGGCCAAAGAAACGCTTAAGCGGCTCGGGAATATCCTGTGTCTGGGCCTGGGCATCAGACTGGGTGCCTTCAACGTGCACGCTGACCACAGCAGGTAACACTTTTTCCAGCATCGGTGCCAGGCTGGGAAGCGGCTGGCTCTGAATCTGTGCAGGTAGCGTCGCCATCGCGCCGGGCGCAGCGGCAAGACTCATTCCAATACTCAAGGCTAATGCGCTTAACAGTCGTGCTTGTTTTTTCATTGCTACAACGCTCTCGCTGCAAAAATGGGGGGAGTAAATCAATGAGACAGCCGTTTGCGGCCGGGGTTCGCAAAAACAGCGGGCACAGCGTCACTGTGCCCGATCATGCTTAGTCGCGGACGGCGCGTTCACCACGCAGTAAGCCAGAGGCGCCTTCAGAGTAGTCACGCGGCATTTGCACCGGTGCCTGATCGTTATCCGCTTCGGCTTCGGTCAGTTGCCATGCAAAGGGGTTTTTGTCCCCGGGCATGTTCGGCAGTAGGTCGTTGGACCCTTTCGCCATGTGCTGATAGAGCTGACGGTAATCACGCGCCATGTTATCCAGCAGCTCTGCGCTCTGCGCAAAGTGGTTGGTCAGCTCTTCGCGATAATCTGCCAGCTCGGCTTTCGTCTTATCCAGTTCGTACTGCATGCTGCGCTGCTCACGCAGCTTCCGGTTGCCAAAACGCATTGCGACTGCGCCGACAATAATACCTACCACTAAACCAATTAGCCCGTATTCCCAGGTCATAATGACTCCCGTGTTATTTCCGTTGTTCCGTAGGGCGTTGCACCACTTAATAATAGTCACTATACCCGTTAATCTTATGGATGTGGAACTCTGGAGCGCCATGCCTTAGTGTAGAGCGGCCTTTTTTTCGACAAACGACGTTTGAATAAGACAAAATTCAGGGACACTGAGCGAACCATGCAAACCTCATCTCCGCTTGCCCGCTATGAGCAAGCGCTATCACAGGGCGATTTCAAGCCCGACGACGTACAGCGTGAAGCGATTACCCGCTTAGATGCTATCCAGCAAGGGCTGATCGCGCGTCAGCACACCACCGAACTTCCCTCGCAGGGGCTGTTAGGTCGTCTGTCGAAGCTGATGGGAAAAGAAAAGTCGCAGCCCAAAGCGCCCGTCCGTGGCTTGTATATGTGGGGCGGTGTTGGCCGGGGGAAAACCTGGGTAATGGATCTGTTTTTTCAGTCTATTCCTGGCGACCGCAAACTGCGCTTACACTTTCACCGTTTCATGCTGCGCGTGCATGAAGAGCTGACCGAACTGCAGGGGCACAGCGATCCGTTACTGATCATCGCCGACCGCTTTAAAGCAGAAACCGATATTCTCTGTTTTGATGAGTTTTTTGTGTCTGACATCACGGATGCCATGCTGCTGGGAACGCTGATGGAAGCCCTGTTTGCGCGCGGCATCAGCCTGGTTGCGACCTCGAATATTCCGCCTGATAACTTGTACAAAAACGGCCTGCAGCGTGCCCGTTTTCTGCCCGCCATCGAGCAGATTAAGCAGCATTGTGAGGTAATGAATGTCGATGCGGGCATTGATTACCGTCTGCGTACGCTGACGTCCGCGCATTTGTGGACGTTTCCTCTGGGGCCGGAAACCTACGCCGAGATGGACCGCATGTTCCAGGCATTGTCAGGCGAAAAACGCGACAGCGCACCGGTGCTGGAGATCAATCACCGTAAAATGCCGACCCTGGGCGTGGCAGAAGGGGTGATTGCGATTGATTTTAAAACCCTGTGTGGAGAAGGGCGCAGCCAGCATGATTATATTGAGCTGTCACGCCGCTTTCACAGCGTCCTGCTGTTTGATGTACCGGTCATGATCTACAAGACGGAAGATCAGGCGCGGCGTTTTCTGGCGTTGGTGGATGAGTTTTACGAGCGCCATGTCAAACTGGTTGTCGCTGCAGAAACCTCCTTGTTCGAAATTTATCAGGGCACGCGCCTGAAATTTGAATATCAGCGCTGTCTGTCCCGTTTGCAGGAAATGCAGAGCGAAGAGTACCTGCGGCTGGCGCATTTACCCTGAGATTCCAGGTAATAAATGAAAATAGGGTTCGATTTTTGTAATCGACTTCTCTATAATCTTGCGACCCCACGTTACAGCACAGGATTTTTTTCCCAAATCCTCTGCGTTCCGGTAACGCTATCCGAAGGGGTGGCTTGCTGGTCAAAATGGTCGTGTGAGCCTCATTCGTTTACTTAAGCGTTTGGG
This sequence comes from Pantoea ananatis LMG 2665, assembly GCF_000710035.2. GTDB lineage: Bacteria > Pseudomonadota > Gammaproteobacteria > Enterobacterales > Enterobacteriaceae > Pantoea > Pantoea ananatis. Next base: position 243,698 of record NZ_JMJJ01000010.1, read on the forward strand.
ATTTCACCAACGTGTAACTTAATTTGGGTAAGCTTTTCGATGAAAACTTTTACAGCTAAACCAGAAACCGTCCAACGTGACTGGTATGTTGTTGACGCAACTGGCAAAACCTTGGGTCGCCTGGCGACTGAACTGGCGCGCCGTCTGCGTGGTAAGCATAAAGCGGAATACACTCCGCACGTTGATACTGGTGATTACATCATCGTTCTGAACGCTGAGAAAGTTGCTGTAACCGGCAACAAGCGTTCTGACAAGATTTACTATCACCACACTGGTCACATCGGTGGTATCAAACAGGCGACCTTTGAAGAGATGATTGCTCGCCGTCCTGAGCGCGTGATTGAGATCGCGGTTAAAGGCATGCTGCCGAAGGGCCCGCTGGGTCGTGCTATGTACCGTAAACTGAAAGTTTACGCAGGTAACGAGCACAACCATGCGGCACAGCAACCGCAAGTTCTTGACATTTAATCGGGATTAAAGGCAATGGCTGAAACTCAAAACTACGGCACTGGTCGCCGCAAAAGCTCATCCGCACGCGTCTTCATCAAGCCGGGTAGCGGTAACATCGTAATCAACCAACGCTCTCTGGAGCAGTATTTCGGTCGCGAGACTGCACGCATGGTCGTGCGTCAGCCTCTGGAACTGGTTGATATGGTTGGTAAACTGGACCTGTACATCACCGTTAAAGGTGGTGGTATCTCTGGTCAGGCAGGCGCGATCCGTCATGGTATCACCCGCGCTCTGATGGAGTATGATGAGTCACTGCGTGGCGAACTGCGTAAAGCAGGCTTCGTTACCCGTGATGCTCGTCAGGTTGAACGTAAGAAAGTCGGCCTGCGTAAAGCACGTCGTCGTCCTCAGTTCTCCAAGCGTTAATTGTTGCTGCTTCGGCAGACACAGTTGGCACAAAAAACCCGCTCCGGCGGGTTTTTTATTTTTATTCTCAGGTCATCCTGTCGTATAAAACCACAATACTGTTCGCATTTTACCCGCAAAAATGCATTCCCCCACCCACAAGCTGCCTAAAATCTGGTAAACTCTGTGTCACTTTGCGCCCGCAAGCTGGCGCGTTATGCGCCTCGCATTAGTCGGGGGTGGTTAGCGCGGATTGCGAGCGAGTTCTATGAGCAGGTGAGTCGCCGTGTGGTTGGCCATTCGCAGTAACTTTTTGTGAACAAACTGGGAGGTTTTCATGGCTGTCGCTGCCAACAAACGTTCGGTAATGACGCTGTTTTCTGGTCCTACTGACATTTTTAGCCATCAGGTACGTATCGTGCTTGCCGAGAAAGGTGTCAGCGTAGAGATCGAGCAGGTCGAAATGGATAACCTGCCGCAGGATCTGATTGACCTCAATCCGTACCGCACTGTGCCGACGCTGGTAGATCGCGAACTGACGCTGTACGAATCACGCATCATCATGGAATATCTGGATGAGCGTTTTCCCCACCCACCATTGATGCCTGTCTATCCGGTTGCACGTGGCGAAAGCCGTTTAATGATGCACCGTATTGAGCAAGACTGGTACAGCCTGATGAGAAAGGTTGAGAACAGTAGCGGTCAGGAAGCTGAAGCGGCGCGTAAGCAGCTGCGTGAAGAGCTGCTGGCTATTGCTCCTCTGTTTGGGCGTACGCCATTCTTTATGAGCGACGAGTTCAGCCTGGTAGACTGCTATCTGGCTCCGCTGTTGTGGCGTTTACCGTCAATGGGTATCGATCTGCTCGGGTCGGGCTCTAAAGAGCTGAAAGGCTACATGAACCGCGTATTTGAGCGTGACTCCTTCCTTGCTTCACTGACTGAAGCTGAACGTGAAATGCGCCTGCAAGCCCGGGGCTAACGTATGGAAATGTCACAACTCACAGCCCGCCGACCTTATTTGCTGCGTGCTTTTTATGACTGGTTACTGGATAACCAGCTCACACCGCATCTGGTCGTCGACATCAACCTGCCTGGCGTTCAGGTTCCACTCGAATATGCCCGCGATGGTCAGATCGTACTGAACATTGCGCCGCGTGCCGTGGGTAACCTTGATCTGGGCAATGACGAAGTCTCGTTTAACGCACGTTTTGGTGGCGTTCCACGTCAGGTGAATGTCCCAATGGCGGCCATACTCGCCATCTATGCGCGTGAAAACGGCGCAGGCACGATGTTTGAACCTGAACCGGCCTATGAAGGCGGCACACAGGAATTTGCTGAGAATCAGGAAGAGACGGTCATGTCAGTGATTGACGGCGACCGCCCTGATGATGCCAGCGATGACGATAATTCACCGGATGACGATCCCCCGCCACGTGGTGGCCGTCCCGCACTGCGCGTGGTGAAATAACACAGAATACCCGCCACCTGACGGGTATTTTTTTGCCTGTCTGCCAGCAGGTCACAGGCATAAAAAAATCCGGGAACACAGGTTGCCCGGATTTTTGCTTTCTGCCGCAGCGATCAGTAAACGTCGCGCAGGTAGCGTTTCTCTTTCTTCAGCTGATCGATGTAGTCAGCGGCCCGTTCACTGGAGAGCCCGCCAAACTGACGTACGATTTCATACAGCGCGCTATCCACGTCTTTCGCCATGCGTGATGCATCGCCACACACGTAAAAGTGACCGCCTTCCTGCAGCCAGGCATAGAGCTCTGCACCCTGTTCCAGCATCCGGTTTTGCACGTAGATTTTCTTGTCCTGATCGCGTGAGAACGCCAGATCGAGACGCGTGAGCAGACCGCTTTCCTGCCAGGCCGTCAGTTCTTCGCGATAAATGAAGTCGTGTTCCTGATGCTGATCGCCAAAGAACAACCAGTTTTTACCCTGAGCACCTGTTACCTGACGCTCCTGCAAAAAGGCGCGGAACGGGGCGATACCGGTGCCGGGGCCGACCATAATCAGCGGGGCGTTGCCGTTAGCCGGAACGCGAAAGGCTTTGTTGGGTGAGATGAAGATCGCGGGCTTTTCACCACGGCGTACACGCTCAGCCAGATAGGTAGAGCACACGCCGCTGCGGTTGCGGCCACCGCTGTGATAGCGCACTGAGGCGATGGTCAGGTGAACCTGATTCGGATGCGCTTTTGAGCTGGACGAGATGGAGTAGGCGCGATGCTGCAACGGGCGCAGCAGGGCTACGAACTCGGGTACGCTCAGGCTACGCGTCAGTTCGAGCTGGAGCAGATCCAGCGTATCTTTGCCCCATAGCCAGACACCGAGCGCATCTTTGTCGTCGTGCTGAAGCACGTGACGCAGCTCCTGGTTGGTGGTGTTTTGGCCCACCCACTCGATCAGCTTGCGTGAAGGCTCTGAAATTTCAAACTGGTAGGTCAGCAGGTCGCCCAGGCTCCTGTCGAATCCCGGCACCGGCGTCTGGTAATCGGCGTTCAACTGGGTAAGCAGCAGGCTGACCAGCGACGGCTCGTTGACCGGAATCACGCCAAGTGCGTCACCGGCTTCATACTTCAGGCCGCTGTCGGTGAGATCAAACTCGACGTGGCGAATATCTTTTGCCGATTGCTCACTCGACAGGCGTTTATTGGTGATCAGGGCTGCCGCATACGGATTCGATTTGTTGCTGCCAGGAATAACCGGCGCTTCCGGAGCGCTCTCCAGCACCGTGCCGCTGCTGCCTGCGCTGCTGGCAAACTGGGGCATCGTGCTGTTAATCCACTCATTTGACGGCTCTTCGTAATCGATATCGCAGTCAATGCGGTCAACAACGCGCTTTGCCCCAAGCTGTTCCAGGCGCATATCCAGGAACTTACCTGCCTGACAGAATCCGTCATAGCCGGTATCGCCAATGGCCAGCACGGCGAAGTGCATCTGCTCCAGACGTGGCGCGGTGCTGGCGGAAATCGCGTCCCAAAACAGCTGGGCGTTGTCGGGCATTTCACCTTCACCATAGGTCGAAGTGACAATCAGCACGTGTCGCATGGTGGCGAACACGTCGAGATCCACATCGCCTAATGCCTGAACGACCGGCACCAGACCTTTGGCACGGGCTGACTTCGCCGCTGACTGGGCCAGCGCCTCAGCATTACCGGTCTGAGAACCATAAAGGATGTGCAGTTGGGTGGTCGCGGCAGCGCTGCTGCCCGCAGCCGGCTGCTGTTTGTCTTCCAGCACCAACAAACGGGAGTGCAGGCCGGCCAGGAAGCCCGCCAGCCAGTATTTCTGATCACCATTGAAAGGTGCATCTTCAGGAATATATGGAATTTTCATGGATACCTTTACTCAATCCCGCTCTTAACCGTCATGCTTCGCTGTGCCGAAGGCGGGCGGTTCCTGTGCTCTCAGCAACAGCCTGCTGCTGAGAGGATAAGGATGCCGCTGCGCCCGGCACGTCGAACAAATCAGGGTCATCATCATTAAACACAGTTCTGTTCACTGAGCCTGCTGTCAGGCCAGTTTACCCACGGCCGCTGCAATTTCAGGTAACGCCGCACGCGCAAACAACTCTTCAAAATCAGGCAGGCGACCGAGAATGTCACGGTTGCAGGCATCCTGATACATGATCCAGCCGTAAGTGGCCAGGCTGTCCATTGAGCGGATATTACGTTGCGTCAGTGCCGCTTTGTAATCGGACATGCGTTTTGAACCGATCAGGCTGGCCAACTCGCTGTCGCTATAGCTTTCAATCGCTGCTCGCGCATGGCGTTGCAGCTTACTCACCAGTGAAAAGTCTTCGGTCATCAGCAGATTCCGCACGGCTTTTTCCACGGCGGCGTCTTCAACCGGCGTGCCTTTCGGCAGCTTGCTGAGTGCCAACTGCTGGGCAAAGCTCAGTACGGTGTAGTTATTCAGTAAAACAAACATTTCCTGCGTATCTGTCGCGCCATAAGCCGGAACCGCGCCGTCGGCAATGGTCTTGCCTTCGCGCCAGGCGGCTTTAAACTTGGCAACCTGATGGCCTGCCAGCGCCGTTGACAGCTCTTCCAGCAGATCCTTGCGGGACTTGGCCTTCAGAATTTCACCGCCATCCTGGTAAAGCAGCAGGGAACGCGGCATAACGTAGACAAAGTGCTGACATTCGGTTTCCCAGTGCTCCAGCAGCCAGGCGGCACGCGGAGACTGCGTGGCCTCCAGATGCCAGTTCAGCATGGTGAGAACCGCCTGCTTATGAATCTGTGCCAGCTCATCCGGGTCAGCGATTGAGCCAAACAGAACGGAGTCGCCCGCCGCATGGCTCGCCAGTGAACCATAGGGATCGTACTGATAAGCAAAGCCGCCGCTCATGCCGTTACCGAAGCCTTTACCAAAGGTGCCCAGGTTTAACACTGCGCCGTTGGTCATGTATTCGCAGCAAAAGTCACCGACGCCTTCCACCACCGCAGTGGCACCGGAGTTACGCACCGCGAAGCGATCGCCGGCCTGGCCCTGAACGAACAGACGGCCGCCGGTGGCGCCAAACAGAGCGAAGTTACCGATCAGAACGTTGCCATCGCTGTCCTGCGCGCCGCCGCCCGGTGAGAGCACGACCAGTTCGCCGCCGCACTGACCTTTGCCGACGCCATCGTTACAGGTTCCACGATGTTTCATCAGCATGCCGTCATTGCAGAAGGCCCCGAAGGACTGACCGGCAGAGCCGGTCGTGGTGATTTCTACGCTGGCAGGTGCCAGATAGCGACGACCGCGATCGTCACGTAGCACGGCCGGCATTGCCTGAATCTGTGCAGCCGTCAGGGTGTGATTCAGCATGCGCTCAATATCGATAGCTAACTGGCCGCCCACGCTTTTATTGCGGTTGTTGAGTACAACATCCTTACCCAGTTGCAGAGAGGTTTTACCCTGATCGACCAGTTGCTGGCTCAGTTCTTCAACCCAGCGGTCATCCAGTTCAAAATCTTTCTCCAGATAAACTGGCTTAGCAATCTTCAGCTCGGGCACCACGGTCAGCATGGCACGCAGGTCCAGCTTACCGACTTCCAACGGGTGATCCATCAGATGGAGCAGATCGGCGCGGCCACGGGCTTCACGCAGGGAGCGCAGGCCCATACGCGCCAGAATCTCACGCACTTCATGCGCCACGTTCAGGAAGTACTGTGCCAGCTGGCGTGGATCGCCATCAAAGGCTTCGGCGTTAGTGGTTAATCCCGCCGGGCATTTAACGTTACAGTTCTTCGCCATCACGCACTTCAGCATCATCAGCGCGGTGGTACCAAACTCAAAGCTGTCGCCGCCCAGCAGAGCGGATTTCACCACGTCGCTGCCGGTTTGCTGTGCGCCTGAGCAACGCAGCAGAACTTTGTCGCGCAGGCCGTTTGCACACAGGGCCTGGTGAACTTCGGCGATACCGATTTCGGCAACGCGACCGGTATATTTCAGGCTGGTCACCGAGGCGGCGCCCGTACCACCCGTGTTACCGGCAACGTTAATCACGTCAGCACCGGCTTTCGCCACGCCCACGGCGATGGTGCCAATACCTTCAGATGACACCAGCTTCACAATGACGCGCACGCGGGCCGCTTTACAGTCGTGAATCAGCTGCGCCAGATCTTCGATAGAGTAGGTATCGTGGTGCGGCGGCGGAGAAACCAGCTCAACGCCTGGCGTGCCGCCGCGTGCGGCGGCGATCTCTACGGTAACTTTTGCCGCCGGAAGCTGACCGCCTTCACCGGGCTTGGCGCCCTGGCCGATTTTGATCTCAAGCTCTTCCAGCATCGGATCGGCCAGGTAGGCCGCCCAGACGCCAAAGCGGCCTGACGCCAGCTGTTTGATACGTGAAGCGCGAATGGTGCCGTGACGGGAGTAGTGCTCACCGCCTTCTCCACAGTTACTCATGCCCCCGACCATGTTGGTGCCATGCGCAACGGCTTCATGCGCCGGTGCGACCAGCGCACCGTGACTCATCGCACCAGACGCGAAAGTGCGGGTAATTTCGCTCGCGGGCTGAATATCGCTCAACGGCAGCGACGGCAGCGCCGTGAAAATGCGTGACAGGTAGTCCGCCGCTTTGCCGCTGGCGGTGACTTTCAGGCCGCCTGCAACCACTTCTGCGGTTTCAATCTCGTCGTTGAAACGGGCTTTCAGCGCACGTGACAGGTTGAGCAGGCGTTCACTTTCTGGTTTCAGTCCGGCAATGGCATCGGTCAGACGCAGCATAAAGGCATTCTGGCTGCCCTCAATGGCGTCACAGACCAGGCCGCGGGTGGCAAAACCATTGTTAGTCAGCGAGTAGCGACCCAGCTTACGCCGGAATTCGGCCTCACTGTCGATGTGGGTAAGATCTGCCGGGAAGGCCAGAATATCGCGCAGCGCGGCTGGGCGGCGTTTGCGCTCTTCGTACATCAGGCTGGAGAACTGACGATAATCGGCCGTAATGGCAAAATCATTCATCACCTCATCCGGGATGCGCTCAAAGCTGCTGTCTTTAAACGTCTCCGGCTTGATGCCAAAGGCATTGTCCAGACGGGCCAGCGTCATCAGACGAATAAAGTTATCCTCTTCACGCGCTTTGTCCGCGAAGCGAATCGGCTCTTCCGTCATATCAATAAAGGTGCGTACGGCAATGGTGCCGTAAGAGTGGCCTGCGCCCTCTGCACGTTCTTTAAACAGGCCTAACAGCGGCACTTCGGACTCGCCCTGAATTTTCAGTGCGCTCTGATGCCAGTCCACCGCCATCTGAGCGATGGTTGCGAAGCCCGCGCCGCCCACAGGCGTTTTGATGTTTGGAAAATACTTTCTCAGTACCGGGTCATCGGTATTCAGGAAGTTAGGCTCGAAGAACTCGCCGCTGCTGTAGCTCTCAACGGTACACAGCCCCACTTTACCCATGGTTTTCATCAGGGCTTTTTCGGCCGCTTTAGCGTAGCGTTTAAAGGCTTTGTTGCCTTCTTCGCCTTCACCAAATTTTTCCTCAGCACGCATTTGCACGCCGAGCGGATAAACGGCTGACGCGCCAAAGCCCAGCGTAGCCGCAATATGGTGAGAAGAGATGATCTGTCCGCTCTCCACCACCAGCGACACATCCAGGCGTAAACCTTCCTGTACCAGACGCTGGTTAACGGCAGAAATGACCAGCAGCATGGGCAATGCGGCCTGGGTAGAAGAGATATGGCGATCGGTCAGTACGGCAATGCCGCCCTCTGAGCGGGCAAAATCCACCACCTGCTGTGCCAGATCGTCAATCGCTTTTTCCAGCGCGCTGGCGTTCGCTGTGCGGCTCAGCAGATCTTTGCCGGTGACCGGCTCGTAAAGCATTTCGAAGCGAGCGTAAGGGGCCACGTTCTGCTCGCGCAGCTGCAGCATGTCCAGATGGGTCAGAATCGGGGTTGGCACAATGATCTGCCGACCTTTACTGCGGCCCAGATGCGGTTTAGCGCCCAGCGCCACGCGCAGCGTCATGCCATCCGCTTCGCGAATGGAGTCCAGTGGTGGATTGGTCACCTGGGCAAAGCGCTGCGAGAAGTAGTGCGCCATGCCGCCTTCATGATCGGAGAGGCCGTTAATCGCATTGCCGTAACCCATCGCAGAGATTTTCTCGGCGCCGGTGTTCAGCATCGGATCCATCATGAACTTAAAGCTTTCCTGGTTGTAGTAGTACGCCACGAAGCGCTGATAGGTTTTCAGATCGCCGCGATAGCGCAGGGGAGAACCCTGTTGTTCAGCAGGAATAACCGGCAGCTCTCGTAAATCGACACGCGACTTGCCGAGCAATGCCGCATAGTCTTTTTCAGCAGCCAGCTTCTCCAGCGCCTGGTGCGTGGTGTAACTGCGCTTTTCGCGATGGTCAAAATACAGCATGCCGCCGGCTTCAATACGGCCACGGCGTAGCACGCTTTCAGGGGGAAAGGCAATTTGTCCCGCTTCGGACATGGCACCGATGTATTCCGCCGTTTCGATTGAACGCAGCGGGCGCAGCCCCAGGCGATCAAGACGCGCACCGATTACCTCGCCGTTACCAAAAATTAAGGCGGCCGGGCCATCGTTTTTCTCTTCATAGAGCGAAAAGTATTCCAGCATGTCACGCACGGCAGGGGAGAGCGCGGTATCGTTTTCCCAGGCAGGCGGCATCATCGACACCACCGCGGTGATCAGGTCCAGATCGTCTTCCATCAGGCGGCTGTGAATGCTCTGATCCAGTCGCGAACTGTCTGACTGGCCTTTCGGACGCACAATAGTTTTGCCACGGGCGGAAGCCAACGCAGATTCGGCGATGCGGTTTTTACGATCGGTATTCAGCTCACCGTTGTGGGCCATCAACCGGAAAGGCTGTGCCATGGTGGTGTGCGGATCGGTATTCGTTGAGAAGCGAGTATGGAAAAACAGTCCGCGTACGTGATGATCGGGATCGGTCAGATCTTTGAAGTAAGGGATCACTTCATTCGAATTCAGGCGCGCTTTAAAGACCTGGGTGCGCGACGACAATGACAGTGGATATAACCCGCCAAATTCGGTTTGGGTAAAGGCTTGTGCCTCGATCGTCAGCAGGGCGCGATAAATCAGTTTTTCGAAATCGATCTGATTGCTGATGTCCTGAGGTGCGGCAAAAATCCACTGCACAATGGGAAGCTGAAACTGCATGGCAGCCGGGCGCGTGACGCTGTTATCCAGCGGCATTTCACGCTTCAGGATAACCGGCAGATTAAAGCGATTTAGCGTCTCTTCGACTAAACGTTCGGCATTGGCGCGCAGTTCCGTGTCTTTCGGCACGAAGAAGTTACCTACACCAAAGCGTCCGGCCTCAAGCGCCTGACCGGTAATTTTACGGAAAAAATGCAGGGAAAGATCGACGTTAACCCCGGCACCATCGCCCACGCCTTCGGCGGACATACCGCCACGGTGCGGAACCGTACAGAGTGCGCTGTGCGCCATGCGCAGAATTTCATGAGTCTGCTCGCCGTCCTTACGGGTAATGAAACCTACACCACAGCTGTCACTTCCTGCTGCTGGGTCATATAAGCCATAGGAATCAGGTTTTTTACTGGACATTGAGGGTCTCCTTAAAACTGCTTTAGACATTACCTGCATTGTTTCAGGCACTGAGTTCAACTGCACACTTCCCAGCGCAAATTCTTTCATTTCCGCGCCTGACAGCCTGCGCGATTGGGTTTTACGCACTTTTCATCGCCAGGAGAAAGGTCCCTTGAGGCGTTGCGCTTGATTTTTCCGTTCTCGAAAGGAGATGACTCAAACCATGTGGGCGTCATGTTGCATAGATATGCCGTGACACGTATCCATCATGAAAGCTTTCAGCGGAATTCCAACTTATCGGGAAAGCGAATCGAGGTCAAATAGTGATACTGACACAGTTTAATCCCGTCTTTGTATCCTTAACTGAATGAATTTATTATTTTTTTATGTCTAAAATGTGTCAGTTTACCATTCAGGTATAGGGGATGAAATGTGAACTGTATCACTGTGCAGAAGGCGTGAAATCACTGAAGTATGCTGGCGATTAGGGACTAAACAGCATCAAATGCTGCTGCGGGCAGTGTAAGCACAGGATGTATCTGTTTTTCTTATAGCACCAAATTTGAATGAATAAGGGCATCATGATTAGCAAAATTAATCACGTCAGGTTGCTTAAAACTGCAATTTATATGAATGAGTATGCATGAAAAGCAGGGCGTCGCGATAACAGGAGGTTATTTGGCGAAAAAGCAGAGGCAGGAATAGCCCGCCTTGCAAAAAGGCGGCCTTACAGATTCATTGAGTTAGCACAATTAGTCAAGGGTTTTAGCATTCAGGGGCTGAACGTCGGCGAAGAGACCGGCTTTTGCACCATATAAGTGCATCCGCGCGGCGATCTTACCTTATGCACTGCGACGACAGCGAAATAAATACGCTATCATGTGGCTGTTCTCATCCAGGGAGTGTTTATGAAACAGATTCGCCTGCTGGCGCAATATTATGTTGATTTAATGGTCAAGCTTGGCCTGGTACGTTTCTCGCTGCTGCTGGCCTCCGCGCTGGTCGTGCTGGCGATGATTGTGCAGATGGCGGTCACCATGGTACTGCGTGGCCACGTCGAAAGTATCGATATGGTGCGTTCGGTCTTTTTTGGCCTCTTAATCACGCCCTGGGCGGTCTACTTCCTTTCTGTGGTGGTTGACCAGCTGGAAGAGTCTCGTCAGCGTCTGGCAAGGCTGGTGGATAAGCTGGAAGAGATGCGCACGCGCGATCTCGAACTAAATCAACAGATGAAAGAGACCATCTCACAGCTTAATAATGAAATCGCCGATCGTAAAAAAGCTGAGGAAGCACGTGAGCAGGTGATGGCGAAGCTGCGTGAAGAGGTGGCGCGCCGCGAGCAGGCGCAAATTGAGCTGGAGCAACAGTCTTCCTTTCTGCGTTCGTTCCTGGATGCCTCACCGGATCTGGTCTTTTACCGCAATATCGATAAACAGTTTTCGGGCTGTAACCGGGCCATGGAGCTGTTAACCGGCAAAAGCGAAAAACAGCTTATTGGTCTGACGCCTCGCGACATCTATGACAACGATACGGCCACCAAGGTGCTGGAGACAGACGAAAAAGTCTTCCGGCATAACGTCTCGCTGACCTATGAGCAGTGGCTGCAGTATCCCGATGGCCGTAAAGCCTGTTTTGAGATCCGCAAAGTGCCCTATTATGACCGCGTGGGTAAGCGCAGTGGGCTGATGGGCTTCGGACGCGATATTACCGAGCGTAAACGCTATCAGGACGCGCTGGAGAGTGCCAGCCGCGAGAAGACCACCTTTATCTCAACGATCAGCCACGAGCTTCGTACGCCGCTTAACGGCATTGTCGGGCTCAGTCGCATCTTGCTAGATACCGATCTGAACCAGGAGCAGCTTAAGTACCTGAAAACGATCCACGTTTCCGCGATTACGTTGGGCAACATTTTCAATGACGTCATTGAAGTCGATAAGATCGAACGCCGCAAGGTTCAGCTGGATAACCAGCCGGTCGACTTCACCAGTTTCCTGGCCGATCTGGAAAACCTCTCAGGCCTGCTGGCACAGCCTAAAGGGTTGAAGTTTGTCATGGCGCCACAACTCCCGCTGCCGCATAAGATCTCAACTGATGGCACGCGCCTGCGGCAGATTCTGTGGAATCTGATTGGTAACGCGGTGAAATTCACCCAGCAGGGAGAGATCGTCGTACGCGTCGCGTACGAGCAGGATGACACGCTGCGCTTTGAGGTTCAGGACTCAGGGCAGGGGATTCGGCAGGAAGAGCAGGATAAAATTTTTGCGATGTATTATCAGGTTACCGATCAACACGGCGGGAAGCCGGCGACCGGAACCGGTATTGGTCTGGCAGTGTCACGCCGCCTGGCACAGGCCATGGGCGGGGATATCAGCGTAAACAGCGCACCGGGGCAGGGCTCCTGCTTTACCGTTGTGATAAAAGCGCCACGCATTGCAGAAGAAGTGGAAGATGAAGGCGTGGACGACCCGCTTCCGCTCCCTGCTTTGCACGTCCTGCTGGTGGAAGATATTGAGCTGAATGTCGTTGTTGCACGCTCGGTACTGGAAAAACTCGGATGCAGCGTAGAAGTGGCGATGACTGGCAAGGCGGCACTGGAGATGTTTGATCCGCTTGAGTTTGATCTGGTGCTGTTAGATATCCAGCTGCCGGACATGACCGGGATGGATGTGTCACGCGCCATCCGTCAGCAACATCCAGACGCAAACCTGCCGCCGTTGGTGGCGTTAACGGCCAACGTGCTGAAAGACAAAAAAGAGTACTTCGACGCTGGCATGGACGACGTGCTCAGTAAGCCCCTTGCCGTGCCCGCGTTAACGGCCATCATTAAAAAGTTTTGGGACTATCAGTCTGAGAGCGATGCGCAGCCGGCCAGGTTCGTGAATAACAGTAAAACCGATGCAATACTGGATGTTCCTATGCTCGAACAATATCTGGATCTGGTGGGGCCAAAGCTGATTACGCAAAGCCTGACTATGTTTGAACAGATGATGCCGGGTTATCTTGAGGTGCTGGATTCCAACATGATGGCGCGTGACCAAAAAGGCATTGCGGAGGAAGGACATAAAATCAAGGGTGCAGCAGGCTCGGTTGGGTTACAGCATCTTCAGCAGGTGGCAAAGCAGATTCAAAGCCCTGAACTACCGGCATGGTGGGACAACGTGGGCGAATGGGTCGAAGAACTGAAGCGTGAATGGCAACACGATGTGCAGGTACTGCGCGAGTGGGTTGCTGAAAAACAGCGTTGATACAAAAAAATGACCCCAGCCGAAGCCGGGGTGCGCTAATACTGCGCCAACACCAGGGAAAAAGACGCTGCTGCTATGCTTAATGTTATTCATGCAACAGCGGGGTATTGGTTAACACTTGCAACACCTTAGCAAATTCAAATTACTTTGTGACAAGATTCATTAAAATTTGTGATGTTGAACCGCGTTTAAATACAGGAAACATTAATTCGACAACATAGTCAAGCAATGAATCAATTTTACCGTCGCATTGGTTGTTTTTTAATCAAACCTACTGTTTTTTGTACGGGCTTAAGCCAAATTTGTTAACAAAACCTGTGTTGCGCGCGGTAACCAAAATTTTTTGCCGTAGCTTGCGAGTAAAATAGATATAAACTTATGATAATAAAGAATAATGAAGAAAACAGGTCGATCGGACCCAAAACGTTTCGGGTCACCGGATCTTATCTCATCATCAAAAGGTTTTGCCGATAGAAAGTCTTTTATAATTCGGCAAAAACATAGAGTTAAAATAACGCTGTGTGACAAATAAATCCCTTAGCAAGGTCACTGAGTGAACATTTTATCAGCAGGTGCCGTGAGGGCTTTTTACAGTCCGCAGAATTATATATAAGTTTTGTGAAACATTGAGGTATGGGATTGTCACAAAATGGTATCATCTTTTTAGAAAGGTGAGCGCATTACAAAAAAGATGGAACCGATTCCTTACGCGTGGAAGTAATTGAACTCATTCAAACTATTGTTGCATTCAGAATGCATTTTCATTGTTTTGTTATAAACGTTGCACAATGTAGCAGCGCATTTGTCAGTAAAAAAGTGTACGCCGGGCAGTGGTCACGCCTGAAATTAATTAACGCATAAAAATCTTGAGACGAGCGCATGAGTAAGCATAAAGGGAACCTGTGGCGGCGCGTGAAGCCTGTAGTGATGCGCATTGTGTTTATTTGGCTGGGGCTGTGGCTGGCGGGCATTCTGCTCTTTTCGTTCATTCCTGTCCCCTTTTCAGCCGTGATGGCAGAACGTCAGGTAGGTGCCTGGTTCAGGGGCGATTTTGGCTACGTCTCTCATTCGGACTGGGTAGGAGCAGATGAAATTTCACCCTGGATGAAACTGGCCGTCATCGCTTCTGAAGATCAACACTTCCCCGACCATTGGGGGTTTGACGTAGCGGCAATCCGGTCCGTACTGGACGACAGTGACAGCCGGATGCGTGGAGCATCCACGCTGTCACAGCAAACGGCAAAAAATCTGTTTTTGTGGGATGGCCGGAGTTGGGTGCGTAAAGGACTGGAGGCGGGATTAACCGTCGGGCTGGAAACCGTATGGACCAAACGGAGGATCCTGACGGTTTATCTGAATATCGCGGAGTTTGGCAAAGGCACGTTCGGGGTAGAGGCGGCTTCACGCCGCTTCTTTCATAAACCTGCCAGCCGATTAACCCTGTCCGAAGCGGCGCTGCTGGCTGCTGTCTTGCCTAATCCGCTGCGCTTCCGCGCAGACGCACCTTCAGGCTATGTCCGTCAACGCCAGCAGTGGATCCTGCGCCAGATGCGTCAGCTGGGTGGCGAAGGCTTCCTGCAGCGCAATCACCTGAACTGACGTTAGTCTTCGTCGAATCCGGCTTCAAACAGTTCAATGACGGCGGCCAGGGCTTCCGTTTCCTGTGGACCGCTGGCTTCGATCTCAATATGACCGCCTTTGGCCGAATCCAGCATCAGCAACGCGATAACGCTGCTGGCTTCGGCCTCTGTTCCGCTCTCGTTACGCAACAGCACTTCGGCATCGAAACTCTGCACCAGTTCAAACAGCTTCATAGCAGGACGTGCATGCATGCCGAGCTTATTTCTGATTTCCACGGTTTGCTTAACGGTCATGATTTACGTTTTTCCAGCGTGCGATGACGAGACTGTACATTTTTACCCCGGGAGCGGAAATAGTCAGCCAGCTGTTCGGCAATATACACGGAGCGATGTTTGCCGCCAGTACAGCCAATTGCCACGGTAAGATAGCTACGGTTGTTGGTTTCCAGCATCGGCAACCAGAGTTCCAGATAGCTACGCGTCTGATATATGAAGTTATGGACTTCAGTATGGCGATCGAGGAACGCGGCCACGGGCCTGTCCAGACCGGTCATGGGACGTAATTTAGGATCCCAGTGCGGGTTAGGCAAAAAGCGCACGTCGAAAACGTAATCTGCATCAATGGGAATGCCGTGCTTGAAGCCAAACGATTCGAACACCATTGTCAGCTCACGCTCACGTTTACCCAGCAAGCGGGTACGCAACATCTCCGCCAGTTCGTGTACCGACATCTCTGAAGTATCAATAATCAGATCGGCACGGGAACGCAGCGGCTCAAGCAGGTCGCTCTCTTCGTCAATCGCGCTTTCCAGCGACAGATTCTTGCTGGATAAGGGATGCAGACGGCGCGTATCACTGTAACGGCGGATCAACGTGTTGCGATCGGCATCAAGAAACAGCAACTGCGGTGAGAATGCTGAAGGCAAACTGCTGAGCGCCGTCTCAAAAATCTCAGGAGATTCGGGCATATTGCGTACGTCAATACTCACGGCCGCAGAGATATTGCGCTCGACCAGTGATTCAGCCAGTTGAGGCAACAGCACCACTGGCAGGTTATCAACGCAGTAAAAACCCATGTCTTCCAGCGCGCGAAGCGCCACTGACTTTCCCGAGCCTGACCGACCGCTGACGATCATCAGCACCATGACCTTCTCTCCCGTTTTAAAGCCGGCTTACGCCGGTAAATCACGCGCTTTATTGCTCTGTTTGTGCTTCGGTAATAATCGCATACAGTTCTTCATCGCTCTGCGCGGCACGCAGGCGGCGGCAAACCGTTTTATCCGCCAGTCGTTTTGCCACTAACGACAGCGTATGTAAATGGGTTTTACACTGGTCAGCCGGCACCAGTAGCGCAAAAAGCAGATCGACAGGCTGGTTATCCACGGCATCAAAAGCGATGGGTTGCTCCAGGCTGATAAAGACGCCTACGGCCCGTAAAGTATCTTCCTCCAGCTTGCCGTGAGGGATCGCGATACCGTTACCGATACCGGTGCTCCCCATGCGCTCACGGGTTAGGATCGCTTCAAACAGCGTTTGATGCGGCAGGTTGAGCTGCTTAGCGGCCAGTTCGCTGATAATCTCCAGCGCCCGTTTTTTGCTTTGGCAGTGTACGCTACTGCGGGTGCAGTCTGGCGAAAGCACCGTGCTCAGTTCCAGTGTTAAATCATTGTTCATTGTCGTTTCACTTGCGAGTTCACATAGCCATCAACCCGGTACGTAAACATCACGTCGCGGAATAATGGCGCTGGCACAGATGACAAAACGGGGCGGTTAATCCGCCCCATCCTTTCAGCTTTGCGCGCCGGGCGCGCCTGCCAGCGTGAAGGTTAGTGTTTTTTTAGCTTGTCTTTATATTTGGTCAGTTGACGGGTCAACTTGTCAATCAATCCGTCAATTGCCGCATACATATCTTCCGCTTCAGATGTGGCGTGCAGCTCGCCACCGTTGACGTGCAGGGTTGCATCAGCAATCTGCGTCACCTTCTCAACTTTCAGGACAACATACACCTGATTGATATGATCAAAGTAATGTTCCAGTTTGGCAAATTTCGTTGTCACGAACTCACGCAGGGGTTCGGTGATTTCAACATTTTGCCCGGTAAGGTTCAGCTGCATAGGTCTTCCTTCTCATTTCTGTCAAACCAGCTGTTTACGCTGATTTGAAGGCGGTATGGACAAAGACTCGCGGTACTTAGCGACGGTTCGACGTGCCACTATTATCCCTTGATCAGATAACATGGAGGTCAGTTTACTGTCACTCAAGGGCTTGGCGGGGTTTTCCGCCGAGATTAATTTTTTCACCAGCGCACGAATAGCGGTAGATGACGCTTCTCCGCCACCTTCAGTATTAACATGACTGGAGAAAAAATACTTCAGTTCAAAAATGCCTCGTGGGCTGTGAAGGTATTTTTGCGTGGTCACGCGGGAAATCGTCGATTCATGCATGTCCACCGCCTGGGCAATATCGGCCAGCACCATAGGACGCATAAACTCTTCACCCTGGTCAAAAAAGGCCTGCTGCTGTTCCACAATACAGCGGGAGACTTTTAACAATGTCTCGTTACGGCTTTCAAGGCTTTTAATCAGCCAGCGGGCTTCCTGCAAATTACTGCGGATAAACTGACTGTCGCTGTCGTTGCGTCCGGCTCCGCCCATGGCGGCATATTGCTGGTTGATCTTCAACCTGGGCAGGCTGTCGGTATTCAGTTCGACCGTCCAGCGCGTCGTCACTTTACGTACCAGCACATCGGGAATCACGTATTCGGGTTCACCGGTGTTAATCGACTGACCCGGGCGCGGATCGAGCGACTGAATCAGCAGCATCGCCTCTTTCAGTACGTCTTCTTTCAGACGCGTTACGCGCATCAGGCTGCGGAAATCGTGGTTCGCCAGCAAATCGAGATGGCTGCTGACGATCAATTTTGCTTCCGCCAGCATCGGCGTTTCAGGCGCATACTGCGACAGCTGCACCAGCAGGCAGTCGCGCAAATCACGCGCGCCGACGCCGACAGGATCGAAACGCTGAACGCGCTTTAACACGGCTTCGACTTCGTCGATTTCCAGTTCGTCGTTACCGATACTGTCGAGAATCTCTTCAAGTGAAACGGTAAGATAACCGGTGTCATCAATGGCATCGACGATAGAGGTCGCAATGGCACGGTCGTTATCGCTGAAGGGCGTTAACTCGACCTGCCACATAAGATAGTCCTGCAGTGACTGTGTGGTTTCGCCCTGATAAATCGGCAGCTCGTCATCCTGATAATCGGTACCGGTTCCTGAAGGCGTGCCTGCGGTGTAAATCTCGTCCCACGTGGCGTCAAGCGGCAGCTCTTCAGGCATATCCTTTTGTTCCAGCGCTTCTCGGGTATCCAGTCCCGCTTCGCCTTCCTGATACTCTTTCGCGTCTATTTCATCGTGCAGATCGGTTTGCTCAAGCAGGGGATTGCTTTCCAGCGCCAGCTGTAACTCTTGCTGGAGTTCGAGCGTAGAGAGCTGCAGCAGACGTATCGCCTGCTGCAGTTGTGGGGTCATCGCCAGTTGTTGGCTGAGCCTGAGTTGCAAACCTTGCTTCATAGACAGGATGGATATTCCCGGGTAAACATCAGTATTAACGACACCTTATCAGAGTCTGAACTCTTCACCCAAATAAACCCGTTTAACTTGCTCATCTGCAAGGACTTCATTCGGCGTACCGTGCGCAATCAGATTTCCCTGACTGACGATATAGGCGCGTTCACAGACCGCCAGCGTTTCTCGCACGTTGTGGTCGGTGATGAGAACACCAAGGCCACTGTCACGCAGGTGTTCAATGATTTTTTTAATGTCGATAACGGAAATCGGGTCGACCCCGGCAAAGGGTTCATCCAGCAGGATAAATTTCGGATTCGCTGCCAGCGCACGCGCAATTTCTACGCGACGGCGCTCACCGCCCGACAGCGATTGCCCCATATTGTCGCGGAGATGAGCAATATGAAACTCTTCCATTAGCTCGTTAGCCCGATCCTGTCGCTGCTCTTCGGTTAAGTCATCACGAATTTGCAGGACCGCCATCAGGTTGTCGTAAACGCTCAGGCGACGAAAGATTGAGGCTTCCTGCGGCAGATAGCCAATGCCGCGGCGCGCACGCGCATGAAGCGGCAGGATGCTGATATCTTCGTCATCAATAATGATGCGTCCCGCATCGCGCGGAACAATGCCCACCACCATGTAAAAGGTGGTCGTTTTACCCGCACCGTTTGGACCCAGCAGCCCGACGATTTCACCGGACTTTACCTGCAGGCTGACGTCTTCAACCACGCGGCGGCCTTTATAAGCCTTTGCCAGGTTTTCTGCGATTAATATGGCCATAGTGATCAGTTACTCTTTTTTTCGCTGTTGGTTGACGCGGGCTTATCCTGCAACTGCGACGGCACCAGCACGGTCGTTACGCGCTTGCTCTGGCCCTGGCTGTAAGCCTGCATTTTTTGCTCTTTTACCAGATAGGTGATGCGGTCGCCTTTGATGTTGCTGTCCAGTTGCTCAATGTAGGCGTTGCCGGTCAGCTCAACAAAGTCATTGGCAAGCTCATAATGCAGTTTGGACGCATGGCCCTGAACCGGTTTGCCGTTGTCCTGCATCTGGTAAAAGGTGGCAGGATTACCGTAAGCATCAACTATGGTCTTTTTGCTGTCGCCGCCCGGACGCGTGACCACCACTTTATCCGCGGTGATTTTGATCGATCCCTGGGTGACAATAACGTTACCGGTGAAGGTCGCGACATTGCCTTGCAGATCCAGAGACTGATTCTCAGAGTCAATATTCACGGGTTTGTCCGAGTCACCGGTCAGCGCCAGAGCAGGCAGGCTGGCTGCAAGCAGCAGGCTGGCCAGTAAAAACTTAATGTTGTTTTTGTTCATTTTGAATTTCATAAGAAGTTTTGACCTTTTCGATTAACTCGGCGTTCTTTGTCCGTAAATTACCGCGCATTTTCATACCGGTGGAGTTAAAACTGCGGCCATATAACGTCACCTGGTCGTCAGAGGCGACGTCCTGAGTGACAAGATTGACCTGAGCGTTATCCGTTTTAATACGCTCAAGCTGGGAGTCCTGAGCCAGAGCATTCAGCTCAACATGGCCATAAAGATACAGCATCCGATCTTTGGTAAGCTTTGCTTTATCTGCGCGTATCGTCCAGGTCGGCATTTTATTTTCGTCATAGGTGGTCATCACCGGATTATCAAACCAGCTTATTCCGCTGTCTTCGAAATAGGTGACTTTATCCGATACCAGCTTGTAAGCCAGTCCACCTTGCGGGTTGTAGACTACGGTATGGGAGTTAGCACTGGTGTAGGTTGGCGTTTGATTATTATTCGCTACCGGCGCGCTGTTGTCGCCATCCCGGTTAGTGAAATTCCAGCCAATAAGCACCAGCGCAATCAAGGCCAGACCCAACGTTATCCAACGCCTGCTTTTACTCATACTGATTGCCCTTTGGCATCCTCGAATTTATTTTGCGCCATTAAGATGAGATCGCACAGCTCCCGCACCGCACCGCGCCCACCGGCAATACGGGTAACGTAGTTCGCGCGCGTCAATAGCAATGGATGGGCATCGGCGACAGCCACGCTTAGCCCGACTTTCGCCATCACTGGCCAGTCAATCAGGTCGTCGCCAATATAGGCGACCTGATCGTCAGAGAGCGACAGTGTATCCAGAAGTTCACCATAGGCCAAAAGCTTATCTGATTGCCCCTGATAAAGGTGGCGAATCCCGAGCGTTTTACAGCGGTCTTCCAGTAATTTGGCCGTGCGGCCGGTAATAATAGCCACTTCGACGTCAGAGGTCAGCAGGCAGCGAACGCCATAGCCATCGCGCACGTTAAAGGTTTTCAGCTCTTCGCCGCTGTTCCCCATATAAATCAGACCATCCGACATCACACCGTCAACGTCGCAGATCAGCAGGCGAATTTTACTGGCGCGCGTCATGACATCTGAACTGACCGGGCCGTAGCACGTTTCTAAAGTGGCATTTTCCGACTGCATTATGTCTTCCTGTTTACACTACGCCAGCGCGCAGCATGTCATGCATATGTACCACACCCAACAGACGGTCGTCATCGGCCACCAGCAGGGAAGTAATGTTTTTGGTTTGCATCAAATTCAGCGCATCCACCGCCAGCACGTTAGGCCGCACGCGAATGCCACCCCGGGTCATGACTTCAGCGATAGTGGCGTGTTGAAAATCAATGCCCATATCAAAGATGCGGCGCAGGTCACCATCGGTAAAGATGCCCTCGATCTTCATCAGATCGTCCACGATAACCGTCAGGCCGAGATTTTTACGGGTGATTTCCAGCAGGGCATCACGCAGGGAAGCATCGCGAGTGACGTGCGGGAGTTCATCCCCGCTGTGCATAATGTCGCTGACGTGTAGCAGCAGCTTCCGGCCCAGCGCACCGCCCGGATGGGACAATGCAAAGTCTTCTGGCGTAAAGCCGCGGGCTTCCAGCAGGGAAACGGCCAGCGCATCGCCCATGACCAGCGTTGCGGTTGTGCTGGTGGTGGGGGCCAGGCCGAGCGGACAGGCCTCCTGTGGGACTTTCACGCACAGGTGGATATCTGCGGCGCGGGCCATGGCGCTTTCAGGACGGCTTGTCATACAGATCAACGGAATCTTTTGGCGTTTCATTACCGGTATCAGCGCCAAAATCTCACTGGATTCGCCACTGTTAGATATCGCGATGACGACATCGTCTTTACCTACCATGCCAAGATCGCCATGGCTGGCTTCAGCGGGATGCACAAAGAACGCCGGCGTGCCGGTGCTGGCAAAGGTGGCCGCCATTTTTTTCCCGATATGGCCCGACTTGCCCATCCCCATGACCACAACTTTTCCCTGACAGGCATAAATCAGTGCGCAGGCGTCGGCGAAAGCCTCATTAATATATTGATCAAGCTGCTCCAGGCCTTCGCGCTCGATGCGTAATACCGTTTTACCGGCTTTCTGAAAATCAAAATTTACCGTTGGTTGCTGATATGACATGGCGAATCTGTCCTTTTTAGCCGTCCATAAACGCCGGCTGTAGCCACAGCAGCGTTACCCAGACGAAGAAACCACAGAGTAAAAGCGAGCCCGCCGTACGGCCAACCCGGCGGCGACGCAGCAGACAAAGCATGGCGAACAGCACGCTGACACCCAGCATTATCCAGTAATCGCGCGCAAATGCGTGATAGTCTACGCTGCCGGGATGAATCAGGGCCGGCAGACCCAGAACGATAGCCAGATTATAAATATTGGCACCAATCAGATTGCCGATAGCGATATCATCTTCACCTTTCAGCGCGCCCGCGATGACCGTTGCCAGCTCTGGCAGACTGGTGCCGACCGCGATGAGCGTCAGCCCCATGACCAACTCGCTGACGCCAAAGTAATCCGCAAATACGGTCGCGTTATCGATCACCATGTGCGTCGACATGGGCAGGATAATCAGTGCGACGGCCAGCCAGAGAAAGGCGACGGTATTTCCGCTCTCTTCACGCGGCAGTTCGGCTAATTGTTCGCGCGTTAACGTATCGTTATTGTCCTTCTCTGCTTTGCGCGCGATGCGGATGGTCACTATCAGATAAATCGCGGCGATAGCAATCAGTGCAAGGCCATCCAGGCGACTAAGATAGTTATCAAATAACATGATGCCGCTAAGAAGTGAGACCAGCACCATCAGCGGCAGTTCACGGCGTATTAAATTGGAATGGATGCTCAGGGGATGCAGCAAGGCCGCGCCACCGAGAATCAAAAGAATGTTGGTGATGTTTGAGCCAAGCGCGGTGCCCACCGCCAGATCCATCTGTCCGTACTGCGCTGCCGAGAAAGAGAGAATGATCTCCGGGAGCGAGGTGCCGATACTGACGACGGTCATGCCGATTATCAGGGGCGGGATGCCAAAGGATCGACAAAGTATTGCAGCACTAAACACCAGACGATCGGCACCATAAGCCAGTAAAAGCAGTCCGATAATCAGCAGTGCGGTAGCGACGAACATGGAAAATCCTTGCTTAAAACCCCTGTCGGCTCGCCTTCAGGTTCTTTGTGACAAAACAGGCGCTGATTTTGACCTTCTGAGCGGCAAAAGTAAATTTTATGACCGTTTTCGCCAAATCTTTGTATTAAGTTTCTGTAAAGCTATCGTGCGTTTAGCCTTAACAGGCTACCATCGTACCCTATGTTGACGCCCGATCCGTAATAGAGGTGATAATGATCCAACAAAAAACGAACCTGGTTGAGGTTCGTGGCGTGAGTTTTTCACGTGGCGATCGCAAAATTTTCGACGATATTTCGCTGACGGTGCCAAAAGGTAAAGTGACGGCGATTATGGGGCCGTCGGGGATCGGGAAAACAACGCTGCTACGCTTAATTGGCGGGCAACTGCAACCTGACAGCGGTGAGATCTGGTTTCGGGATGAGAACATTCCGACATTGTCGCGCACAAAGTTGTATGAAGCGCGTAAAAAGATGAGCATGTTGTTTCAGTCAGGCGCGCTGTTTACCGACTTAACGGTATACGAAAATGTGGCCTGGCCGCTGCGTGAACATACCCGGCTGCCCGCGCCGATTTTACACAGTACCGTATTGATGAAGCTGGAAGCCGTGGGTTTACGCGGTGCTGCGCAGCTGAAGCCTGCGGAGCTGTCAGGTGGGATGGCCCGCAGGGTTGCGCTGGCGCGCGCGATTGCGCTTGAGCCTGAACTCATTATGTTCGATGAGCCCTTTGTAGGGCAGGATCCCATTACCATGGGCGTGCTGGTTAAGCTTATTGATGAACTGAATCATGCGCTGGGCCTGACCTGCATCGTGGTTTCCCACGACGTGCCCGAAGTGTTGAGTATTGCTGATTACGCCTACATTGTGGCAGGACAAAAAATTATTGCGCACGGCACGACGCCAGACCTGCGTGCTAACAACGATCCCCGTGTGCGCCAGTTTATTGACGGCATTGCGGATGGGCCAGTGCCGTTTCGTTTTCCGGCGGGCGACTATTTGGCCGACTTAACCGGCTCAGGGAGAATCTAAGCTGATGTTGTTGAAAGCACTGGCGTCATTAGGACGCCGGGGAATAGGAACCTGCGCCAGCTTTGGGCGTGCCGGTTTAATGCTTTTTCATGCGCTGGTCGGTAAGCCCGCGTTCCGTAAACACTTTCCGCTGCTGATCAAACAGCTTTACAGCATCGGCGTACTGTCTCTGGTCATCATTGTCGTCTCCGGTCTGTTTATTGGCATGGTGCTGGGCCTCCAGGGCTATCTGGTGTTAACCACCTATGGCGCTGAAACCAGTCTGGGCATGCTGGTGGCGCTGTCGCTGCTGCGTGAACTGGGTCCGGTTGTGACGGCGCTGCTGTTTGCAGGGCGCGCAGGATCGGCCTTAACGGCAGAGATCGGGCTGATGAAAGCCACGGAGCAACTCTCCAGTATGGAGATGATGGCGGTCGATCCCCTGCGCCGTGTCGTTTCGCCGCGTTTTTGGGCGGGTTTTATCAGCATGCCGCTGCTGGCGTTAATCTTTACTGCTGTAGGGATTACGGGCGGAGCGCTGGTAGGCGTGAGCTGGAAAGGGATTGACCCTGGCTTCTTCTGGTCGGCGATGCAAAACGCCGTCGATTTTCGTAGCGATGTGGTCAACTGCATTATTAAAAGCGCTGTGTTTGCCGTCACTGTCACCTGGATTGCATTGTTCAACGGTTACGATGCCATCCCGACCTCTGAAGGGATTAGCCGCGCCACGACGCGCACCGTGGTGCATGCATCACTGGCGGTGCTCGGTTTAGATTTTGTGCTGACAGCACTGATGTTTGGGAATTGATGCGATGCAAAGCAAAAAAAGCGAAATTTGGGTTGGCGTGTTTATGATCATGGCAATGATTGCCGTGTTGTTTCTCTGCCTGCGCGTGGCAGATCTCAAATCTTTAGGTACGGAGCCCACCTGGAAACTGTATGCCACCTTCGATAACATCGGCGGCCTGAAAGCCAGTTCGCCAGTGAAAATTGGCGGCGTGGTGATTGGGCGCGTAACGGACATTTCTCTTGAACCTAAAACGTTACTGCCGCGCGTCACAATGGATATCAGTGATAAATATGCCAATCAGATTCCGGATACCAGTTCGCTGGCGATCCGCACTCAGGGGTTACTGGGCGAGCAGTTTCTGTCGTTAAATATCGGCTTTGACGATCCTGAGCTAGGATCGTCAATGCTGAATGACGGCGGGACGATTCGCGATACCAAGTCGGCGATGGTGCTGGAAGATTTGATTGGCCAGTTCCTGTATAAAAGCGGCGACAATAAAGGCAATAAGCAAACCAGTGACAGTAAGGACGCGCAGGGCGGCGAGATGGCCGCACCGGCAGCAGCGGCTCAACCTTAAATAGAGGGATAACATGATGTTTAAACGTTTTCTGATGATCGCCATGCTGGTGGTCACGCCACTGGCAGCCACCGCGGCCGATCAAAGCAATCCTTATAAACTGATGAACGAAGCGGCTAACAAAACGTTCACCCGTCTCAAGAACGAACAGCCGAAAATTAAGCAGGATCCAAACTATCTGCGTGAGATCGTTCGTCAGGAGCTCCTGCCTTACGTGCAAATCAAATATGCCGGTGCATTAGTGCTGGGCCGTTTCTACCGCGATGCCACACCGGCACAGCGTGAAGCTTACTTCAAAGCGTTTGGCGACTATCTGGCTCAGGCTTATGGCCAGGCGCTGGCCCTGTATCACGGTCAGACTTATCAGATTGAACCTGAGAAGCCGATTGGCAACACCAATATTGTGGCTATCCGCGTGACCATTATCGATCCTCAGGGCCGTCCGCCTGTACGCCTCGACTTCCAGTGGCGTAAGAACAGCCAGACCGGCAACTGGCAGGCTTTCGATATGATCGCGGAAGGCGTGAGCATGATCACCACCAAACAGAATGAGTGGGGCGATCTGCTGCGTACCAAGGGGATCGATGCGCTGACCGCTCAGCTGGAAGCCTCAGCGAAACAGCCTATCACCCTGGATCAAAACAAATAATGCAGGCATCACTGCACTGGTCACGCGAGGCAAACACGCTGCGGCTGGAAGGCGAGCTGGATCGTGACACGCTGCTGAGTCTGTGGGAGCAGCGTGAAGCGCTGGTTAACGCGGTCGAACTGATCGATGTTTCCGCCCTGCAAAGGGTGGATTCATCGGGACTTGCGCTGCTGGTTCACCTGCGGGAGATTACCTCGCAGCAGGGAGGCTCGCTGCGCTTTGTGGGAATCGGCGACAAATTGCAGTCGTTGATCACCCTTTACAACCTGCAACAAATTATTGTTTCTGCGGATTAAAGCGCCTGAACTGGCCTTTCTCGTCAAAGCCCCGGTCCCGTACAGGGGCTTTTGCGTATTTAAGAATCAGGCACTTTCCTCTACTATGTCAGCCTTATTATTATTAAGTGAAGTTAAGAGCAATGGAAAACAGTGAGATTCAGGCCGTGCTGATGGCAGCGCTGCCCTTAGATGAAGTTCATGTCATGAGCAATGATGGCAGCCATTTCCAGGTTATCGCCGTGGGTGAGCTGTTTGGTGAGTTAAGCCGCGTGAAGAAGCAGCAGGCTGTCTATGCGCCGCTGATGGAATTTATTGCGGACAACCGTATTCATGCCGTCTCCATCAAAACTTACACGCCTGCAGAGTGGGCGCGTGACCGTAAACTCAACGGTTTTTGATTCCCTCCGGGGCTGCTCGCCTGAGCGTGACCGTTTTATAGCCAGTTAATTGAGAACCGTGTTAATGGATAAATTTCGTGTGCAAGGCCCCACCCGCTTAAGTGGTGAAGTCACCATTTCCGGCGCGAAAAACGCCGCGCTACCCATTCTGTTTGCTGCTTTGCTGGCTGAAGAGCCGGTAGAGATCACGAATGTGCCAAAGCTGCGTGACATCGACACCACCATGAAGCTGTTGACGCAACTGGGTGCAAAGGTTGAGCGCAACGGTTCTGTACACGTTGATGCCAGCGGTGTAGACGTTTTTTGTGCGCCTTACGAACTGGTGAAAACCATGCGTGCCTCAATTTGGGCGCTGGGTCCGCTGGTGGCGCGTTTTGGCCAGGGCGAAGTGTCACTGCCGGGCGGCTGCGCCATCGGTGCGCGTCCGGTTGACCTGCATATTACGGGCCTTGAGCAGTTAGGTGCAGAGATCAAGCTGGAAGAAGGTTATGTCAAAGCATCCGTTAACGGACGCCTGAAGGGCGCGCTGATCGTGATGGACAAAGTCAGCGTGGGCGCGACCGTCACCATCATGAGCGCAGCGACGCTGGCAACCGGCACTACCGTGATTGAGAATGCGGCGCGTGAACCTGAAATCGTTGATACCGCAAACTTCCTCAACACGCTGGGCGCCAAAATCAGCGGTGCCGGTACCGATAAAATTACTATCGAAGGCGTCGAGCGTCTGGGCGGCGGCGTTTACCGTGTACTGCCCGATCGCATTGAAACCGGCACCTTCCTGGTTGCGGCAGCCATCTCCGGCGGTAAAGTCATCTGCCGCAATGCACAGCCCGATACGCTGGATGCCGTGCTGGCGAAGCTGCGCGATGCAGGGGCAGACATCGAAACCGGTGAAGACTGGATCAGCCTGGATATGCACGGCAAGCGACCTAAAGCGGTTAACGTGCGTACGGCTCCGCATCCGGGATTCCCGACCGATATGCAGGCACAGTTTACCTTGCTGAATCTGGTGGCAGAAGGAACGGGTTTGATTACCGAAACCATCTTCGAAAACCGCTTTATGCATATCCCTGAGCTGATTCGTATGGGCGCGCATGCAGAAATTGAGAGCAATACTGCAATCTGTCACGGTGTAGAAACCTTGTCAGGTGCGCAGGTGATGGCAACGGATCTTCGTGCCTCGGCCAGTCTGGTCTTGGCAGGCTGTATTGCGGAAGGAACAACGCTGGTCGATCGTATTTACCATATAGACCGTGGCTACGAGCATATCGAAGATAAGCTCAAAGCGATGGGGGCGAATATTGAGCGCATCAGCGGCGAATAATCTCGCGGCGTCATGCTAATGAAACCAGCCTTATCACAAGGCTGGTTTTTTTTTCGGCTACCGATCGCGTTACGCTAGCTTTTGGTCTCGTTGTGAGTCGGTCGCACACGCTTTTTGCGATCCAGGAGACAATGGGTTTCGGGATCGTAATAACGACTTGGCCATATCTCTGACGGATGAACATTGATCGCATCGGCAATCAGCCATTCGCCTTTGGGCCAGGGGCGCGAGAGCGCGTTGGCCAGGGTTGATGAACTTAATCCCGACTGACGTGAAAGCGCCGCCAGCGTGGTGCCACGTTTACGTAGTGCGGCAATGATATCGGCGGGATGCCAGTCCTCTGTCCTGCTCTGCATAACCTTTTCTCCTTGTCCTTGTCAGTGCGTAACGCGCGAGTGATGCTGACTTGTCTACATCCTATCTGGAAAGTTGCTGAATTTTATATCAGAAAATTTCCATAAGATTCCAGTAATATTTAGGCAAGCAGACAGAACTGAGCGGCCTGACGCAAAAGGAGTGTAACGCGTGAAAGAAGAAGGAGGAGTGGGAGAAGGTCACGGAGCCGTGGTGGCTCCGTCATGAACAGAAATCAGAAATCGCGTTGGACTGACATGTGCGCCAGCGCTTCCAGGGCGGAGCGCCACGGGGTTTCTGGCAGAATCTGCAAGGCTGCAATGGCTTTATCGGCCTCTTGCTCCGCACGCTGACGCGTCCATTCCAGTGAGCCACACTGGTTCATCGCTTCCAGAACGGGCGCCAGTAAATGGCGACCGTTACCCTGTTCGATCGCATCGCGGATCATTTTCGCCTGCTCAGGCGAACCATGGTTCATGGCGTGAAGCAGTGGCAGGGTAGGTTTACCTTCGCTGAGGTCGTCACCGGTATTTTTACCCAGGGTTTCCCCATCGGCACTGTAGTCAAGTAAATCGTCAATTAACTGGAAAGCGGTTCCCAGATAGCGCCCATAATCCTGTAGGGCTTTTTCCTGCGCTGGCGTTGCCTCCGCTAAAATCGCCGAGGCCTGAGAGGCGGCTTCGAATAAGCGAGCTGTTTTGCTGTAGATCACCCGCATATAGCTCTCTTCTGTGATGTCAGGATCGTTGACGTTCATCAGCTGAAGCACTTCCCCTTCCGCGATAACGTTCACCGCTTCAGACATCAGCGCCAGGATACGTAGCGATCCCATGCTGGTCATCATCTGGAAGGCGCGAGTATAAATAAAATCACCGACCAGCACGCTGGCTGCATTACCAAATGCAGCGTTCGCGGTGGCCTTGCCACGGCGCATATCGGATTCATCCACGACATCGTCATGCAATAGCGTGGCGGTGTGGATAAATTCGATCAGCGCCGCGTTGGTGACGTGGAGATCGCCCTGATAACCCATGGCGCGCGCCGACAGCACGGCAATCATGGGGCGAATGCGTTTACCGCCGCCACTGATGATGTAATAACCCAGCTGGTTGATGAGCGAGACATCTGAATTCAGCTGGTCGAGTATGGTCTGGTTAACGGCAGCCATGTCCTGTGCGGTTAATTCGTTAATCTGTTCTAAGTTCATTCGTCTTTTCAGCTATGACTCGTTTCTTTGCCATGGTAAGCGGTTTTACCCAGCCAGCGTTCAGTAATCTGTTACTGATTGTACTTGAATTTTCAGGTTGAGAAACGTTTGCATTGAGCCTGTGTTTTTTTTCTGCAAGAGTGTGCAAAGTGCTCTTGTCTTCTGTTTGAGTTTTGCGTAGAATTCGCGCCCTATTGTGAATATTTAGCGCGCCGCCTGATGAACTGAAAGGCAAGCGCAGAAGCGGAGTTTTATATGTACGCGGTTTTCCAAAGTGGTGGTAAACAACACCGAGTAAGCGAAGGTCAGACCGTTCGCCTGGAAAAGCTGGACATCGCAACCGGTGAAACCATTGAGTTTGACCAGGTTCTGATGATTGCAAATGGCGAAGACGTGAAAATCGGCGCGCCACTGGTTTCAGGCGGTGTGATCAAGGCAGAAGTTGTTGCTCATGGTCGTGGCGAGAAAATTAAGATCGTTAAGTTTCGTCGTCGTAAGCACTACCGTAAGCAAGCTGGCCATCGCCAGTGGTTCACTGATGTGAAAATCACTGGTATCACGGCGTAAGAGGAGATCTGACAAATGGCACATAAAAAGGCTGGTGGTTCGACTCGAAATGGTCGTGACTCCAATGCAAAACGTCTGGGCGTAAAACGTTTCGGTGGCGAATCTGTTCTGGCAGGTAGCATCATCGTTCGTCAGCGTGGCACCAAATTCCACGCAGGTAGCAACGTTGGTTGTGGTCGTGACCACACCCTGTTTGCTACTGCAGACGGCAAAGTAAAATTCGAAGTTAAAGGTCCGAACAACCGTAAATACATCAGCATCGTTGCTGAGTAAGGTTGTCGTGACGCAGACGGTTAACGTCTGAACGCACGAATTGAAGGCCCCGCAACTGTTGCGGGGCTTTTTACATTCTGCGACCCCTTGCCCGACAGGCGACATCGCCTGAATGTTTGCTGTACACTTTATGTACACGCTGGCGTCAGCCAGTTTTGATTTATCCGCCGCTGGTCGCGCAGAAGACCCTGGCGGACCCGTCTGCAGCGTATTGCAGACGATTGTGTGACGGAGAAAGAAAATGAAGTTTGTAGATGAAGCGACAATTTTGGTCGTCGCAGGTGATGGCGGTAATGGTTGTGTCAGTTTCCGCCGTGAAAAATATATCCCGAAAGGCGGCCCGGACGGCGGTGATGGCGGTGACGGCGGCGACGTATTCTTAGTGGCTGACGAAAACCTTAACACCCTGATTGATTATCGTTTCGAAAAGTCGTTCCGCGCCGAGCGGGGACAGAATGGTCAGAGTCGCGACTGTACCGGTAAGCGTGGTAAAGATATCACCGTTAAAGTGCCGGTAGGAACCCGTGTTATCGACCAGGGAACGGGCGAAACGCTGGGCGATATGACGCGTCACCAGCAGACCCTGATGGTGGCAAAAGGCGGCTGGCACGGTCTGGGAAATACCCGCTTTAAATCATCGGTAAACCGCAGTCCGCGTCAAAAAACCATGGGTACGCCCGGTGAGAAACGCGACCTGCAGCTGGAGCTGATGCTGTTGGCTGACGTAGGCATGTTGGGTTTACCTAACGCCGGGAAATCGACCTTTATCCGTGCGGTTTCTGCTGCTAAACCAAAAGTGGCGGACTATCCCTTTACTACGCTGGTGCCAAGCCTGGGCGTGGTGCGTATGGATAGCGAGCAGAGCTTTGTGGTGGCCGATATCCCCGGCCTGATTGAAGGCGCAGCCGAGGGCGCAGGTTTAGGTATTCGCTTCCTGAAGCACCTGGAACGCTGCCGCGTGCTGCTGCACCTGATCGACATTGCGCCCATTGACGAGAGCGATCCGGTTGAGAACGCCCGTATTATTTTGGGCGAGCTGGAGAAATACAGCGATAAGCTGTTTAACAAGCCGCGCTGGCTGGTATTCAACAAAGTCGATCTGATTGATGAAGAAGAAGCTCAGGCGCGTGCAAAAGCCATTGCCGAGGCGCTGGGTTGGGAAGATAAATACTATCTTATCTCTGCCGCCAGCCGTCAGGGCGTTACGGACCTGTGCTGGGACGTCATGAGCTTTATCAACGCCAATCCGAAAGAAGCTGACGTTGAAGAAAAACAGCCGGAGAAAGTGGAGTTCATGTGGGACGATTACCACAAAGAAGCCATTGAAACCGCGGCGGTTGAAGAAGATGAAGAGTGGGATGACGACTGGGATGAGGATGACGACGAAGGCGTCGAAATCATCTACCAGCGCTAGACCGCTTACGACTGCCCCCTTTCCACCGGAACGGGGGCAGATTTCTTTCAGGGCTGCGCCAGCACCGCAACGGTAAGCCGTGCGCTACAGCATAATTTATCCTGCTCGTGACGAATCTCAATCTGCCACGTCTGATTCCGCTTCCCCACATGCAGCGGACGACAGATACCGCGCACCAGACCACCTGAAACGGCCCGATGATGGCTGGCATTCACTTCGATGCCGACCACGCGGCTGCCATCCTCTGATGCCAGATAGCCCGCCACAGAACCCAGCGTTTCGGCTAACACCACTGAGGCGCCGCCGTGCAGCAGGCCAAAGGGCTGCTGCGTGCGGCTGTCTACTGGCATGGTGGCTTCAAGATAGTCATCACCCACTGCGGTGAAAATGATGCCCACATGCGCCACCAGCGTATGAGTGCTCTGCGCATTGAGCGCATCCAGACAAACTACGCGTTTCCAGATCGTTGCCATTGTCAGGCTCCCAGGGTTGCGCCATCGTCTTCCACGCTGCGATGTCACATGACGTAACACAGAGGCGAAAGAATTAGCGTAGTGATAACCGCCTGCGGCTGTCCAGTTTTACATCAGCATTGCATCTCAAGGGTAACAGAAGGGCGTTTACTGGGCCGGGCGACAGGGCGGTGCAGCCTCTGCCTGCGATCCCCGTTACCGTCCCTGAACCCGGGTGGATTCGGTTAAGAAAATTTATGCGATTACCCAGGGTGCCAGCGTGAGGCGGGGCGCAGATAACCCGCAAAACAGGTACCGATTCTGTAAGATCCTGGCATAAGAAAAGCCTGGCGGCTGGGAGTGATGCGGCCTGGCGCGCAGGCGAAGGTATCCTGAACAGACTGTTGCGCGCCTGAAGCCGAGGCGTTATCCCTGACTTTTTGGCGATGATAAAAAAAACGCAGCAGGTGGTCGCCCGCTGCGTTTCCTAACATAAATCAGTAATTCTTATTGATATCGCGATAGAGCCGGCTTTCAAAGCGCACCAGCGGAATACGGCGTGTGCGCTGATCCTGCGGCGGAACCGCATAGCCAGAAAGGAACTGCACAAACGCCACGCGTGCCCCGCTAGAGGTGGTGATAAAGCCTGCAAGGTTATATACGCCCTGCAGTGAGCCGGTTTTAGCCGAGACCTTGCCATCCAGACCGGCTTCGTGCAGTCCGCCACGGTACTGCAGCGTGCCATCGTGTCCGGCCAGCGGTAGCATCGAAATATAATCCAGTTTGCTGTCGTTCTGCGCAATATATTGCAGCACCTGCATCATGGTGGCGGGCGAGATCAGATCGTGACGTGACAGGCCCGAACCATCCACCTGGATGCTGTTACCCAAATCAATATTGGCTTTTTCACGCAGGATGCGACGAACCGCATCTGATCCTGCGCGGAAGGTACCCGGTACGTTGAAGTAATGATGGCCAATGGTGCGGAACACCGTGTCGGCAATCATATTGTCGGACTTCTTCAGCATCATATGCAGCAGCGTATGCAGCGGCGCTGACTGCGTTGATGCCAGCACGGTGCCCGGCTCGGTCACCTGCGTCTGACGTAGCAGATGGCCGCTGTAATCAATACCGGCGGAACGCAGTTCTGCTTTCAGGATTTCGCCTGCCCAGGCCGCGCCATCCTGAACCGCAAAGGCTAAAGGAAGCGGATCGCTACGCTGACGCATACAGCCGGTTAAGGTGTAGCGGTTCAGCTCGCCAGGCACCACGTCCAGCTCGCAGTATTGTCCGTCACCGCTGTTGCGCCCAATCGTCCGCACCTGGCTTAACATGTGAGCCGGGTAGTAGGACGCAATGCGGATAAAGGCATTTTCGCCCGGTTTGTCGGCACTGTAGAGTGAAACCGAGAAGCAGTTTTTATCCACAATAGCCGCCGCCGGCGGTGCGCTAAAGCACTGGGTCATGTCATTCCACGGCCAGCCAGGCGCCGCATCATGGCTGGCAAACACCGAGGTATCGATGACCAGATTACCTTTGATGTGTGTGATGCCTTGTTTTTTTAACGCCGCGACCATATTCCGCAGATCCTGACGACCCAACGTGGGATCGCCAGCAAACCGGGCTACTAAATCACCATTAAGCGTGCCATCGACCAGCGCGCCTTTGGTTTCAAAGGTGGTTTGAAAACGGTAATCACCGCCCAGTTCCAGCAATGCCGCCAGGGCGGTGATCACTTTCATGGTACTGGCGGGAAGTGCCATCTGTTTCCCGTGGTAATCGATAATTGGCGTGGATGCGCCCACTTTTTGCACCAGCAAAGCCAGATTGGCACCATCTGGCAGATATTGCATGTATTCATCAACTGGCGCTGCTTGTGCCTGCAGCATAAAAGCACAGGTTAATCCGGTAACAAGTCGTGAAAATCGCATAATCTCGCGGCAACTGACAGGTGAAGGCGACAATACTACGTCCCTGGACGGTGGAAAGTAAACGATGACCCGCAGGGAACTCTGGGTTAAAATACGTATCAAATTGCAAAACCTTTTCTGGCCTGGAACACTTTCCGGGTCAGTCTTCTTTTATTTGCAAAACGAGGTCTTGCGCCGCAGAACGCTTTTTTCTGCAGTCACCGGTCAGGATGCACCGTGAAACAGGAATGATGACGAGGAGCTAAAATGAACCAGATTCCGATGACGTTAAGAGGCGCTGAAAGGCTGCGCGAAGAGCTGCATGAGCTGAAAACGGTGAAGCGCCCGCGCATTATTGCCTCCATCGCGGAGGCCCGCGAGCACGGCGATTTGAAAGAGAACGCCGAATACCACGCCGCGCGTGAAGAACAGGGGTTCTGTGAGGGACGCATTCAGGAGATTGAAGCCAAACTCTCTAATGCGCAGGTCATTGACGTCACACAGATGCCGAAAACCGGCCGCGTGATTTTTGGCGCAACGGTAACCGTGTTGAACGTGGACACGGATGAAGAGTTTACCTATCGCATCGTGGGTGATGATGAGGCAGACTTTAAGCAGAATTTGATTTCTGTTAACTCGCCGATGGCCCGTGGCCTGGTAGGGAAAGAAGCCGATGACGTGGCGATTATCAAAACGCCAGGCGGCGATGTCGAGTACGAAATCCTGAAGGTGGAGTACATCTGACAGGGTGCAATTGTCTGAAAAGCATTGCCGTACAGTGTAAAGAAAGGAAAAAGGCCGCGCTGCGGCCTTTTATCCCATGTAAGAGCATGGCACTTTCTTTGCCCACCTAGCGTGGCAGAGAAATTTTGCTCTCTTTAGCGGGGCGATACAGCACCAGCGTTTTGCCAATGACCTGAACGTTGCTGGCACGGGTTTCACGTACGATAGCTTCAACGATCAGCTGCCTGGTTTCACGTTCTTCAGAGGCAATTTTCACCTTGATCAATTCGTGATGTTCCAGCGCGTGTTCAATCTCAGCCAGTACACCTTCGGTCAGGCCATTGCCTCCGAGCATGACGACTGGCTTGAGCGGATGGGCGAGGCCTTTGAGGTGCTGTTTTTGTTTGGTACTTAGATTCATCGTATTATTTACTTACTCGGGGATTGAAAACGGTTCATTCTACCGCCATCTCGGGTATATCGCCAAATCGACGCAGCCTATCGCGTGCAGATTTATCGCTACGATGACGATTTAGTTGGAAATTTTATGACCGGTAAAAAGCGTTCAGCCAGCTCCAGCCGCTGGCTACAGGAACACTTTAGCGATAAATACGTGCTCCAGGCACAGAAAAAAGGGTTGCGTTCGCGCGCCTGGTTTAAACTTGATGAAATCCAACAGGGTGACAAGCTTTTCAAACCCGGGATGACCGTGGTAGATCTGGGTGCTGCACCCGGTGGCTGGTCGCAATATGTGGTACAGCAAATTGGGTCCAAAGGTCGCGTTATCGCTTGTGATATTCTGCCGATGGATCCTATTGTTGGTGTCGATTTCCTTCAAGGTGATTTTCGTGAAGAATCGGTGATCAAAGCATTACTTGAACGTGTGGGCGAGCAGAAGGTCCAGGTCGTCATGTCGGATATGGCACCGAATATGAGTGGTACACCTGCCGTAGATATTCCCCGGTCGATGTATTTGGTTGAGCTGGCGTTGGATATGTGCCGTGATATTTTGGCTCCCGGCGGCAGTTTTGTTGTGAAAGTGTTCCAGGGAGATGGCTTTGATGAATACCTGCGGGAAATTCGCTCCCTGTTTACGAAAGTGAAAATACGTAAGCCTGACGCTTCACGTTCACGTTCACGTGAAGTTTATATTGTGGCGACTGGGCGCAAACTGTAACCGACGTGATGGATAACCCGGCATTCCTGCTGCGATTCCATGTACGAAGGATCTATAGTACCCTACGCTATCTGTTAACACCGTTGTAATATGAGGTTAATCCCTTGAGTGACATGGCGAAAAACCTGATTCTCTGGCTAGTCATCGCGGTCGTGCTGATGTCGGTCTTCCAGAGCTTTGGGCCCAGCGAGTCGAATGGCCGTAGGGTTGATTATTCAACCTTCCTGTCGGAAGTGAACCAGGATCAGGTCCGCGAGGCACGTATTAACGGGCGTGAAATTAACGTTATCAAAAAAGACAGCAATAAATACACCACTTACATTCCTGTCAATGACCCCAAGTTACTCGATAACCTGTTGACCAAGAACGTCAAAGTGGTTGGTGAACCACCTGAAGAGCCGAGCCTGCTGGCATCTATCTTCATTTCATGGTTCCCAATGTTACTGCTGATTGGTGTGTGGATTTTCTTCATGCGTCAAATGCAGGGCGGCGGTGGCAAAGGCGCGATGTCCTTTGGTAAAAGCAAAGCCCGTATGTTGACGGAAGATCAGATTAAAACCACTTTTGCTGACGTTGCAGGCTGCGACGAAGCGAAAGAGGAAGTCGGTGAGCTGGTTGAATACCTGCGTGAGCCGAGCCGCTTCCAGAAGCTCGGGGGTAAAATTCCGAAAGGCGTGCTGATGGTTGGCCCGCCGGGTACCGGTAAAACCTTGCTGGCAAAAGCGATTGCCGGCGAAGCGAAAGTGCCTTTCTTTACCATTTCGGGCTCTGACTTTGTTGAAATGTTCGTCGGTGTCGGTGCATCTCGTGTGCGCGATATGTTTGAACAGGCCAAGAAGGCGGCACCGTGCATTATCTTTATCGATGAAATCGATGCGGTCGGTCGTCAGCGTGGTGCCGGTTTAGGTGGCGGTCA
Organism: Pantoea ananatis LMG 2665; assembly: GCF_000710035.2. Lineage (GTDB taxonomy): Bacteria > Pseudomonadota > Gammaproteobacteria > Enterobacterales > Enterobacteriaceae > Pantoea > Pantoea ananatis. The sequence continues at coordinate 280,440 of NZ_JMJJ01000010.1, forward strand.
CGATGAACGTGAACAAACCCTGAACCAGATGCTGGTTGAGATGGACGGTTTTGAAGGCAACGAAGGCATCATCGTGATTGCCGCAACCAACCGTCCAGACGTGCTTGACCCCGCGTTGCTGCGTCCGGGCCGCTTTGACCGTCAGGTTGTTGTTGGCTTGCCAGACGTGCGTGGCCGTGAGCAGATCCTGAAAGTGCACATGCGCCGCGTGCCATTAGCAACGGATATTGACGCGGCGATCATCGCGCGCGGTACGCCGGGCTTCTCAGGTGCCGATCTGGCTAACCTGGTAAACGAAGCCGCGCTGTTTGCTGCCCGCAGCAACAAGCGTGTTGTATCGATGGTGGAATTCGAAAAAGCCAAAGACAAGATCATGATGGGTGCAGAGCGCCGCTCCATGGTGATGACGGAGGCGCAGAAAGAGTCAACCGCTTATCACGAAGCCGGTCACGCCATTATTGGTCGCCTGGTGCCGGAACACGATCCGGTGCATAAAGTCACCATTATCCCGCGTGGTCGTGCATTAGGTGTGACCTTCTTCCTGCCTGAAGGCGATGCGATTAGCGCCAGCCGTCAGAAACTGGAAAGCCAGATTTCGACCCTGTACGGTGGTCGTCTGGCAGAAGAAATCATCTACGGTGTTGAGCATGTCTCAACCGGCGCATCAAACGACATCAAAGTGGCGACCAACCTGGCACGTAACATGGTAACCCAGTGGGGCTTCTCTGAAAAACTCGGTCCGTTACTGTATGCAGAAGAAGACGGTGAAGTGTTCCTCGGCCGTTCTGTGGCGAAAGCCAAGCATATGTCAGATGAAACCGCGCGTATTATCGATCAGGAAGTTAAACACCTGATTGATACGAACTACCAGCGTGCGCGTCAGATTCTGGGTGAAAACATGGACATCCTTCATGCGATGAAAGATGCGCTGATGAAGTATGAAACCATTGATGCACCGCAGATTGACGACCTGATGGCTCGCCGTGAAGTGCGTCCGCCTGCGGGCTGGGAAGATCCCGGCACCAGCAGCAATTCTGATAATAATGGCACGCCAAAGGCACCGCGTCCGGTCGATGAGCCGCGTACGCCAAATCCAGGCAACACCATGTCAGAACAGTTCGACAAATAAGACTTCACGTCTTTTAATAAAACCCCGGCTGGTCCGGGGTTTTTTACATCTATACATTGCGCTACAAGGAGTACATCACCATGAAATTGTTCGCCCGTGATTCCCATCTTGATTTGTCGTTTCCACATGTGATGGGCATTCTTAACGTCACGCCGGACTCTTTTTCGGATGGTGGTAAACACAATGCGTTGGTGGATGCACTCACGCATACCAATGAAATGGTGAATGCCGGCGCAACCATCATCGACGTGGGCGGCGAGTCTACGCGTCCCGGCGCGGATGAGGTCAGCGTTGAGGAAGAACTTGAGCGGGTCATCCCCGTGGTGGCAGCAATCGCTCAGCGCTTTGAAGTCTGGATCTCCGTGGATACCTCTAAGGCTGAGGTCATCAGGGAAGCGGCGAGCGTGGGGGCGCACATCATCAATGACGTGCGCTCTCTGTCTGAACCAGGAGCGCTGGCCGCCGCCGCCGCGACTGGCCTGCCGGTATGCCTGATGCATATGAAGGGCGAGCCGCGCACCATGCAGCAGGCACCGGCCTATCAAGATATCTTCAGCGAAGTGGATGCTTACTTCGTTGAGCAACTGGCCCGCTGCGAGGCGGCCGGAATAAAAAAAGAGAATCTGCTGCTCGACCCGGGCTTCGGTTTCGGTAAGAATCTCAGCCACAATTATGAACTGTTGGCTCGACTCGGCGAATTTCACCATTTTGGTCTGCCCCTGCTGGTTGGCATGTCACGAAAATCAATGATTGGTCAGCTTCTGAATGTCGGGCCTGGCCAGCGTCTGACCGGCAGCCTGGCCTGCGCGGTGATCGCCGCCATGCAGGGAGCACACATTATTCGCGTTCATGATGTAAAAGAAACGGTCGAGGCGATGCGGGTGGTCGAGGCGACACAAAGAGCTAAAGGATGACAGAGCATGAGTAATCGTAAATATTTTGGTACAGATGGCATTCGCGGCAAAGTGGGAGAGTCTCCGATTACCCCGGATTTTGTTTTAAAACTCGGCTGGGCTGCGGGCAAAGTGCTGGCGCGCCACGGTTCAAAAAAAATCATTATCGGCAAAGACACTCGCATTTCGGGCTATATGCTGGAATCTGCACTGGAGGCAGGACTGGCCGCCGCAGGGCTGTCAGCGGCATTTACCGGCCCAATGCCGACGCCTGCTATTGCCTATCTGACCCGCACGTTTCGCGCTGAGGCCGGTATTGTTATCTCCGCCTCCCATAACCCGTTTGACGACAACGGCATTAAGTTCTTCTCAGCCGAAGGCACCAAGCTACCTGACGAAGTAGAAGAAGCGATTGAACTGGAAATGGAAAAGCCGCTGACCTGTGTGGAATCATCCCTGTTGGGTCGCGCCAGCCGAATTGTGGATGCCGCCGGACGTTACATTGAGTTCTGTAAGGGCACCTTCCCCAGTGAGCTGAGCCTGAGTGGCCTGAAAATTGTGGTGGACTGTGCTAACGGTGCCACCTACCACATCGCGCCGAATGTCCTGCGTGAGTTGGGCGCAACGGTGATTGCCGTTGGTGTACAGCCTGATGGCATGAACATCAACAAAGAGTGCGGTGCGACCGATCTGAAAATGCTGCAGCAGCGCGTTCTGGCCGAGAAGGCGGACATCGGCCTGGCCTATGATGGCGATGGCGATCGCATCATGATGGTGGACCACTTGGGCGAGAAGGTCGATGGCGATCAGATTCTGTATATCATCGCCCGTGAAGGCCTGCGCCAGGGGCAACTGCGCGGCGGCGTTGTCGGCACGCTGATGAGTAATATGGGGCTGGAGCTGGCGCTGAAGCAGTTAGGCATTCCTTTTGTGCGGGCCAAAGTGGGTGACCGCTATGTGCTCGAAAAATTACAGGAAAAAGGCTGGCGGCTCGGCGCTGAAAACTCAGGCCACGTGATTCTGCTGGATAAAATCGCTACCGGTGATGGGATCGTAGCAAGTTTGCAAGTGCTTACTGCGATGGTGCGCAATCACATGAGCCTGCATGACCTGTGCACTGGGATGAAGATGCTGCCTCAGGTGCTGGTCAACGTGCGCTTTACGGGTGAACACGATCCTCTGGAAAGCGAAACGGTGAAAACCGTGGCGCAGGACGTGGAGAAAACCCTTGCCGGCCGTGGGCGCGTGTTGCTGCGTAAATCCGGTACGGAGCCGTTAATCCGCGTGATGGTAGAAGGCGAGGATGCAGCCCAGGTGACGGCGCTGGCTAACCAGATTGCGGATGCGGTGAAAGCGGTCTGACGCAGGTGACAGGCCGGGACAGCGTGCTGTTCCTGCCTGTAAAATCATCGCGCTGGCGCTTTTTTCTGCAATCAGCCTGCCACAGCTAAATTGCACTTGCAGAGGTATGCGCCATTGGTTAGTATTCACACCCGCTTCTGATGGGTGATGAACATACTCCCCGTCATATTGGTTGAAGCTTTAACTGTGCGGATTACGCGCAAGGAAACAGGTTGATTATGTACGAAGCTCTGTTAGTTGTTTTCCTTATTGTAGCGATTGGCCTCGTGGGTCTTATTATGCTGCAGCAAGGCAAAGGCGCTGATATGGGAGCATCATTTGGTGCAGGCGCGTCTGGCACGCTGTTTGGTTCGAACGGGTCGGGTAACTTTATGACTCGCATGACCGCAGTGTTGGCTACGCTGTTTTTCGTGATCAGCCTGATTCTGGGTAACCTGAACAGTAACAAGACGTCCAAAGGAAGCGAATGGGAAAACCTCACTGCGCCAGCTCAGTCTCAACAGCAGACTCAGCCAGCTAAACCGGCTACGCCGGGCAATGATATCCCGCACTAATAGCAGCAATATAGCGTCAGGAAAAAGCGGCAGAACAGCGTCGCAGTCAGTGCAGTACCGAGGTGGTGAAATTGGTAGACACGCTACCTTGAGGTGGTAGTGCTCGAAAGGGCTTACGGGTTCAAGTCCCGTCCTCGGTACCAAATCTTAGTATTACTTGCATTTTATGCATGTTCGGCGTAATATTCGCCACGTTTTCGGACGCGGGGTGGAGCAGCCTGGTAGCTCGTCGGGCTCATAACCCGAAGGTCGTCGGTTCAAATCCGGCCCCCGCAACCACTTTCCCTTAGAGTTCTTTTTCAAATATACTGTGTGCATCGACGGGCGCATAAGCAGCGAATTTTGAAAAAAATTCTTTTGGATGGGCGTCCGGGCCGCAGTGCGGCATACAGGGTCCAGTGATAAAAAGCCCCGAATATTCGGGGTTTTTTGTTATTAGCGAATCGTAATACTGGGCTATAGGCCCTTTTTTTATGTCTTGGGGGTGGGCTTGTCCACATTAGAGCAAAAATTGACAGAGTTGGTATCTGCTCCGGTAGAAGCGCTCGGCTACGAACTGGTCGGAATTGAATTCGTTCGTGGTCGCACATCAACCCTGCGCATCTATATTGATAGTGAAGATGGCATCAATGTTGACGATTGCGCGGACGTCAGCCACCAGGTGAGTGCGGTGATGGATGTGGAAGATCCCATCACGGTGCCTTACCACCTTGAAGTGTCCTCACCGGGGCTCGATCGTCCTCTGTTCACTGCAGAACATTATGCACGCTTTACCGGCGATGAGGTGAGCCTGGTGCTGCGTATGGCCGTTCAAAACCGCCGTAAATGGCAGGGAATCATCAAGTCTGTTGAGGGCGAGATGATAACGGTAAACGTTGAGGGTAACGACGAGGTGTTCGCGCTGAGTAATATTCAGAAAGCGAACCTGGTCCCCCACTTTTAAAAGTCCGGATTGAGGCTAACCAGGATGAACAAAGAGATCTTAGCTGTTGTAGAAGCCGTTTCTAACGAAAAAGCCCTGCCGCGTGAGAAAATCTTCGAAGCGCTGGAGAGCGCGCTGGCGACTGCGACCAAGAAAAAGTACGAGCAGGAAATTGACGTACGCGTCAGCATCGACCGTAAGAGCGGCGATTTCGACACGTTCCGTCGTTGGGAAATCGTAGAGCAGGTTACGCAGCCTACGCGCGAAATTACGCTGGATGCAGCGCGCTACGAAGACGAGTCTCTCAATCTGGGCGAATATGTAGAAGACCAGATTGAATCTGTTACGTTTGACCGTATCACGACGCAGACGGCGAAACAGGTTATCGTACAAAAAGTGCGCGAAGCCGAACGTGCGATGGTGGTGGATCAGTTCCGCGAGCAGGAAGGCGAAATCATCACCGGTGTGGTGAAAAAAGTTAACCGCGACAACATCTCGCTGGACCTGGGCAACAATGCTGAAGCCGTGATCCTGCGTGAAGACATGCTGCCACGTGAAAACTTCCGCCCGGGCGACCGTATCCGCGGCGTTTTGTATGCCGTGCGTCCTGAAGCACGCGGCGCGCAGCTGTTTGTGACGCGTTCTAAACCTGAAATGCTGATCGAACTGTTCCGCATTGAGGTGCCAGAAATTGGCGAAGAAGTCCTTGAAATTAAAGCCGCTGCCCGCGATCCGGGTTCGCGTGCCAAAATTGCAGTAAAAACCAATGACAAACGTATCGATCCCGTTGGTGCCTGTGTGGGTATGCGCGGTGCGCGTGTTCAGGCAGTGTCTAGTGAGCTGGGCGGCGAGCGAATCGATATCGTGCTGTGGGACGACAACCCGGCACAGTTTGTGATTAACGCCATGGCTCCGGCCGATGTGGCGTCAATCGTGGTTGATGAAGATAACCACACGATGGATATCGCTGTTGAGGCTGGCAATCTGGCCCAGGCGATCGGCCGTAATGGCCAAAACGTGCGTCTGGCTTCACAGCTGAGTGGCTGGGAGCTGAACGTGATGACCGTCGATGATCTGCAGGCCAAGCATCAGGCTGAAGCACATGCGGCGATCGATATGTTCACTAAACATCTCGACATCGACGAAGAGTTCGCCACCATTCTGGTGGAAGAGGGCTTCTCAACGTTGGAAGAAATGGCCTATGTGCCAATCAACGAGCTGTTGGAAATTGACGGCCTCGACGAAGAGACCATTGAAGCCCTGCGTGAACGAGCAAAAAATGCGTTAACCACCCTGGCACTGGCAAAAGAAGAGAGCCTGGGTAATCAGGAACCTGCAGAAGACCTCCTGAATCTCGAAGGTCTGGATCGTGCACTGGCTTTCCGTCTGGCATCGAAAGGCGTTTGCACGCTGGAAGATCTCGCCGAGCAAGGTGTTGACGACCTGACGGATATTGAAGGGCTGACTGATGAGCAAGCTGGCGCGCTAATTATGGCCGCACGCAATATCTGCTGGTTCGGCGATGACGCGTAATAACAGGAAGGAACAGCATGACAGATGTAACCGTAAAATCGCTGGCAGCAGAAATTCAGACTTCGGTCGATCGCCTGGTACAGCAGTTTGCTGATGCGGGGATCCCAAAGTCTGAAAATGATGCGGTGACCCAGCACGAGAAAGAAACCTTACTGTCTCACCTGAAGCATGGTCAGGCCGGTTCAGGCAAACTGACATTGCAGCGCAAAACGCGTAGCACCTTGAATATTCCTGGCACCGGGGGTAAAAGTAAGTCGGTGCAAATCGAAGTCCGCAAAAAGCGTACGTACGTGAAAGGTGATGCAGAGTCTGAGCAAGCTCAGGCAGAAGCGGAAGCTGAGGCACAGCGTGAAGCGGAAGAGCAGGCGCAACGCGAGGCCGCTGAACAAGCGCGTCGTGAAGCGGAACAGAAAGCGCAACGTGAAGCCGAAGAGAAAGCCAGGCGCGAAGCCGCTGAAAAGGCCAAGCGTGCAGCAGCGGAAAATGAGAAAGTGACTAATCAACCTACCGACGAAGTGACCAAGGCCGCGCAGTCCGATAAAGCACGTCGTGAAGCGGAAGCCGCCGAACTGAAGCGTAAAGCGGAAGAAGAAGCGCGCCGTAAGCTGGAAGAGGCTGCCCGCCTCGCTGCGGAAGAAGCCCGCCGTTTAGCCGTAGAAAAAGCGGCTGAATGGGAAAAGCCTGAAGAAGAGGATAAGGGCGACTATCACGTCACCACCTCTACGCATGCCCGCCAGGCCGAAGACGAGAACGATCGTCAGGTTGAAGCAGGCCGTGCCCGTACCCGCAGTGCGAAAGCTGCCCGTCCGGTGAAAAAAGGCAACAAGCATTCAGAAGCCAAAACTGACCGCGAAGAAGCGCGTGCGCAGGTTCGTGGCGGTAAAGGCGGTAAACATCGCAAACCAAGCGCACTGCAGCAGGGCTTTAACAAGCCAGCGCAGGCGGTTAACCGTGATGTCATCATTGGCGAAACCATTACCGTTGCCGAACTGGCTAACAAAATGGCCGTCAAAGGTTCACTGGTCATTAAAGCGATGATGAAAATGGGCGCCATGGCGACCATCAATCAGGTCATCGACCAGGAAACCGCACAGCTGGTTGCCGAAGAAATGGGCCACAAAGTGACCCTTCGTCGTGAGAACGAGCTGGAAGAAGCGGTAATGGACGATCGTGATACCGATGCCGCACAGGAATCCCGTGCGCCGGTCGTGACCATCATGGGCCACGTTGACCACGGTAAAACCTCCCTGCTGGACTATATCCGCTCAACCAAAATCGCCTCTGGCGAAGCGGGCGGTATTACGCAGCACATCGGTGCGTATCACGTAGAAACTGAAAACGGCATGGTAACCTTCCTGGATACCCCGGGCCACGCCGCGTTTACCGCGATGCGTGCACGTGGTGCGCAGGCAACGGATATCGTTATCCTGGTCGTCGCGGCGGATGATGGCGTGATGCCACAGACCGTTGAAGCTATCCAGCACGCCAAAGCGGCGAAAGTGCCGGTAGTGGTTGCGGTGAACAAGTGCGATAAGCCAGAAGCCGATCCGGATCGTGTTAAAAACGAGCTGACGCAGTACGGGATCATCCCGGAAGAGTGGGGCGGCGAAAACATGTTCGTTAACGTCTCTGCGAAAGCGGGTACCGGTATCGATGACCTGTTAAATGCTATCCTGCTGCAGGCTGAAGTTCTTGAGCTGACCGCTATCCGTGAAGGTATGGCGAGCGGCGTGGTGATTGAATCGTTCCTCGACAAAGGTCGTGGTCCGGTTGCCACAGTGCTGGTACGCGAAGGTACGCTGAACAAGGGCGACATCGTTCTGTGCGGCTTCGAATACGGCCGTGTCCGTGCGATGCGTGACGAGCTGGGCCGCGAAGTGATGGAAGCGGGTCCTTCAATCCCGGTTGAGATCCTCGGCCTGTCCGGTGTACCGGCAGCGGGTGATGAAGCGACCGTGGTTCGTGACGAGAAGAAAGCGCGTGAAGTGGCACTGTATCGTCAGGGCAAATTCCGCGAAGTGAAACTGGCGCGTCAGCAGAAATCTAAGCTGGAAAACATGTTTGCGAACATGACCGAAGGCGAAGTGTCCGAACTGAACATCGTGCTCAAAGCTGACGTACAGGGTTCTGTGGAAGCGATCTCCGACTCCTTGCTGAAACTCTCCACCGACGAAGTGAAGGTGAAGATTGTCGGTTCAGGCGTAGGTGGGATCACCGAAACCGACGCCACGCTGGCAGCGGCATCCAACGCTATCCTGCTGGGCTTCAACGTTCGTGCTGACGCGTCCGCGCGCCGCGTGATCGATGCTGAAAGCCTGGATCTGCGTTACTACTCCGTCATCTATAACCTGATTGACGAAGTGAAAGCCGCGATGAGCGGTATGCTGGCTCCAGAGTACAAACAGCAGATTATCGGTCTGGCTGAAGTGCGTGACGTGTTCAAATCACCGAAATTTGGTGCAGTGGCAGGTTGTATGGTGACGGAAGGCAATATCAAACGTCACAACCCAATCCGCGTACTGCGCGATAACGTGGTGATCTACGAAGGCGAACTGGAATCACTGCGTCGCTTTAAAGATGACGTGAACGAAGTGCGTAACGGCATGGAGTGCGGTATCGGCGTGAAGAACTATAATGACGTTCGTGTCGGCGATATGATCGAAGTCTTCGAAGTGATTGAAGTTAAACGCACTATCGCTTAAGTCTTAGCGTTAATGATGCAATTTGGGAGGCCGCTGGCCTCCCGAATTATTTGGGAGAAATAAAAATGGCGAAAGAATTTGGCCGTCCGCAGCGTGTTTCGCAGGAGCTGCAAAAAGAGATAGCCATGATCCTGCAGCGTGAAATTAAAGATCCGCGCCTGGGCATGATGGTGACCGTTTCTGGCGTTGAGGTATCCCGTGACCTCGCTTACGCCAAAGTGTTTGTTACCTTCCTCAATGATAAAGATGAAGAAGCCGTACAAAATGGCCTGAAAGCGTTAAAAGAAGCCTCGGGTTATATTCGCACGCTGCTGGGTAAAGCCATGCGCCTGCGTATCGTGCCGGAACTAACCTTCTTCTACGACAACTCGTTGATCGAAGGGATGCGCATGTCTAACCTCGTCACCAACGTGGTGAAAAAAGACGTTGAGCGTCGTGGTCCTGAGGCCACGGACGATGACGAGGAGGCGTAATGAGTCGTCCTCGTCGTCGCGGTCGCGACGTCCATGGCGTCTTATTGCTGGATAAACCACAAGGGATGTCATCCAACGATGTCCTGCAAAAGGTCAAGCGTATTTTCAACGCTAACCGTGCAGGACATACCGGCGCGCTCGATCCTCTGGCCACCGGCATGTTGCCGATTTGCCTGGGTGAAGCCACCAAGTTTTCTCAGTATCTGCTGGACTCCGATAAGCGCTATCGTGTGATTGCCCGCCTGGGTGAACGCACCGATACCTCCGATGCGGACGGCAATCTGGTGCAGACCCGTCCTGTGACCTTCACTCAGTCAGAACTCGACACGGCGCTGGACAGTTTTCGTGGCGATATCATGCAGGTGCCTTCCATGTTTTCTGCATTGAAACATCAGGGCAGAAAACTGTATGAGTACGCACGTGAAGGCATCACCATCGAACGTGAACCCCGCCCGATTACCGTTTATGCGCTGCAGTTTATTCGCTGGCAGGGCAATGAGCTGGAGCTGGACGTCCACTGTTCCAAAGGCACCTACATTCGCACCATTATTGACGATCTGGGCGAGAAGCTTGGCTGCGGTGCGCACGTCATCATGCTGCGCCGGGTACAGGTTGCCCGTTATCCGTTTGAGAAGATGGTCACACTGGAGCAGCTCCAGGCACTGCAGCATCGCGCCAGTGAGGCAGGTGAAGATCTGGCGCAGCACCTTGATCCGCTGCTTCTGCCAATGGACAGCCCGGCGTCCAATTATCCGGCGGTTAACGTTTCATCCGATGTCGCCGCCTACTTTAAGCAGGGCCAACCGGTTCACGCCAGTCAGGCGCCAGCCCAGGGCTTAGTACGCGTCACCGAAGGTGAAGAGGGCAAATTTATCGGCATGGCTGAAATTGCCGAGGATGGCCGAATTGCTCCCCGCCGTTTAGTGGTGGAGTATCAGAATTAAGTTGTGCGCTTTCCGCGTTGGGCATTTGCGTTGCCCTCTGGCGAAGAGTAGAATGGCGCGGCTTTAAAGCGGGATGCTGAATTAGAGATCGGCGCCCATACATTCATTTAACTGGAGTTTATTATGTCTCTAAGCGTAGAAGCTAAAGCAGAGATCGTTGCTAAATATGGTCGTGGTGCTAACGACAGCGGTTCAACCGAAGTTCAGGTTGCACTGTTGACCGCGCAGATCAGCCATCTGCAGGGCCACTTCTCTGAGCACAAGAAAGACCACCACAGCCGCCGCGGTCTGCTGCGCATGGTATCTCAGCGTCGTAAGCTGCTGGACTACCTGAAGCGTAAAGACGTTGCACGCTACAGCAGCCTGATCGAAAGTCTCGGTCTGCGTCGCTAAGTCTTAAAATCGGGTCGTCAGGGATGCCACTTAAGTGCGCTAAAACCCGACTGGCGATCTGATTTGTGCGAGTTTCATGAAAAGGGGGCCTTTATGGCCCCTTTTTTCGAGCAATGCGCAGCAATCCTGAGCAAACTCATGTATTGTTGTTGGGTGTGATCTTTGTTTGCAGAGGTTCGCGCGGCTAATGAGAGGCTTTTACCGCAGGGGCGGTTAAGGGTTGTCATTAGTCGCGAGGATGCAACGAGGATCGGTAATCAATGGCAGGCTCAATATAGCACTGCCCCGATGTTAAGGACTTTGATTTTGCTTAATCCGATCGTACGCAAATTCCAATATGGTCAACATACCGTCACGCTGGAAACCGGCATGATGGCTCGCCAGGCGACTGCCGCCGTGATGGTGAGCATGGACGATACCGCAGTATTTGTCACCGTTGTTGGTCAGAAAAAAACCAAGCCAGGTCAGGACTTTTTCCCACTGACCGTTAACTATCAGGAGCGTACTTATGCTGCTGGTCGTATCCCAGGTAGCTTCTTCCGTCGTGAAGGTCGCCCAAGCGAAGGCGAAACCCTGATTTCACGTCTGATTGACCGTCCGGTGCGTCCGCTGTTCCCGGAAGGTTTCGTCAACGAAGTGCAGGTTATTGCGACCGTTGTTTCAGTTAACCCACAGGTTCACCCGGACATCGTTGCCATGATCGGTGCTTCTGCAGCCCTGGCGCTGTCAGGTCTGCCTTTCAACGGCCCTATCGGTGCGGCACGCGTAGGTTATATCAATGACCAGTATGTACTGAACCCAACGGCTGATGAGCTGAAAACATCCCGTCTGGACCTGGTTGTTGCCGGTACACAGAACGCCGTTCTGATGGTGGAATCTGAAGCGGAAATCCTGTCTGAAGAGCAGATGCTGGGTGCGGTGGTGTTTGGCCACGATCAGCAGCAGATCGTGATTGAAAACATCAACTCCCTGGTTGCCGAAGCGGGCAAACCGCGTTGGGACTGGCAGCCAGAGCAGGCAAATACTGCACTGATTTCACGCGTTGCGGCGCTGGCCGAAACCCGTATCAGCGATGCATACCGCATTACCGATAAGCAAGAGCGTTACACCCAGGTTGGCGTCATTAAAGACGAAACCATTGCTGCGCTTCTGGCAGAAGATGAATCACTCGATGCGGCCGAAATCGGCGATATCGTTCACAGCCTGGAAAAGAATGTGGTTCGTACCCGCATTCTGAACGGCGAGCCACGTATTGATGGCCGTGAAAAAGACATGATCCGTGGTCTGGACGTGCGCACGGGCGTTCTGCCACGTACACACGGTTCCGCACTGTTCACCCGTGGTGAAACACAGGCGCTGGTGACCGCGACGCTGGGCACCACCCGCGATGCGCAGAACCTGGATGAACTGATGGGCGAACGCACTGACAGCTTCCTGTTCCACTATAACTTCCCTCCGTACTCCGTTGGTGAGACCGGTATGGTGGGCTCGCCTAAGCGTCGTGAAATCGGTCACGGTCGTCTGGCGAAGCGCGGCGTGCTGGCCGTGATGCCTAAAGCTGAAGATTTCCCGTATACCGTGCGTGTGGTTTCTGAAATCACCGAATCTAACGGTTCCTCTTCTATGGCCTCGGTCTGTGGTGCCTCTCTGGCACTGATGGATGCCGGTGTGCCAATCAAGGCCTCTGTTGCGGGTATCGCAATGGGCCTGGTGAAAGAAGACGACAAGTTTGTTGTCCTGTCCGACATCCTGGGTGATGAAGATCATCTGGGCGATATGGACTTTAAAGTCGCCGGTAGCCGTGAAGGTATCACTGCGCTGCAGATGGACATTAAAATCGAAGGTATCACCCGCGAGATCATGCAGGTTGCGCTGAACCAAGCCAAAGGTGCGCGTCTGCACATTCTGGGCGTAATGGAACAGGCTATCAGCACGCCGCGTCAGGAAATCTCTGAGTTCGCACCGCGCATTTACACCATCAAGATCAATTCAGACAAGATCAAAGATGTGATTGGTAAAGGCGGTTCTGTGATCCGTGCGCTGACCGAAGAAACCGGTACAACCATCGAAATCGAAGATGACGGTACCGTGAAAATCGCAGCAACCGATGGTCTGAAAGCGAAAGAAGCGATTCGTCGTATCGAAGAGATCACCGCAGAAATCGAAGTGGGCCGTATCTACAGCGGTAAAGTCACACGTATCGTAGACTTTGGTGCCTTCGTCGCTATCGGCGGTGGTAAAGAAGGTCTGGTGCATATTTCTCAAATCGCCGATAAGCGCGTTGAGAAAGTGACTGACTATCTGCAGATGGGTCAGGAAGTCCCGGTGAAGGTGATGGAAGTCGATCGCCAGGGCCGCGTACGTCTGAGCATCAAAGAAGCGACAGAAACCAAGCCTGAAGCTGTTGCAGCTGAGAGCGCACCTGACGCTGAATAAGTCTTTCCTGATTTGCCTCTCCTTGCCTGGCAGGGAGAGGCTTTTGTGTCATCGCGAGGGCGGGAATCCTTGTGCACAGCAGGCGGATAACAGGATGGTTGTCCCAATGTTTGTATTCGGGAGTGGGAAATGAAGCCTTTTTTGCGCTGGTGTTTTGTTGCGACAGCTTTGACGCTGGCAGGATGCAGCAACTCCAATTGGCGTAAGAACGAAGTTCTTGCAGTACCTTTACAGCCCACACTGCAACAGGAAGTGATTCTGGCTCGCATGGAACAAATTCTTGCCAGTCGAGCCCTTACCGATGATGAACGCGCACAGCTGTTATATGAGCGCGGAGTGTTGTATGATAGTTTGGGTCTGAGGGCATTAGCGCGGAACGATTTTTCGCAAGCGCTGTCTATAAGACCAGATATGCCAGAAGTGTTTAACTATCTTGGTATATACTTAACGCAGGCGGGCAACTTTGATGCCGCCTATGAAGCGTTTGATTCTGTACTTGAGCTTGATCCAACTTACAACTATGCGCATTTAAATCGTGGTATCGCCCTCTATTACGGCGGTCGATACAAGTTAGCGCAAGATGATCTGCTGGCGTTTTATCAAGACGATCCTAACGATCCTTTCCGCAGCTTGTGGCTCTACCTGGTTGAAAGCAGGATGGATGCCGACAAAGCAAAAGTGGCGCTTAAGCAGCGTTACGACAAAGCGGTCAAGGACCAATGGGGATGGAATATTGTCGAGTTCTACCTGGGCGACATCAGCGAAGCAACACTGATGGAACGTCTCAAGGCGGACGCAACGGATAACACCTCGCTCGCTGAACATCTCAGTGAAACCAACTTCTATTTAGGTAAGTATTACCTAAGTCTGGGGGAGAAGGACAACGCAGAAGCGTTGTTCAAACTGGCGGTTGCCAACAACGTGAATAACTTTGTTGAACACCGATACGCATTGTTGGAACTGGCGCAACTCGGCCAGGCACAAGACGATTTATCAGAATCTGACCAGCAATAGCTGACGAACTTTTTTGCCTGTAAAACCTGTCAAGTCATCATCTTCAGGGATGAGGGCTTTTCTGTTCGTCAAAACTTCTAATTTGAGCCGGTTCACACTTTTTGATGAAAATGACTGAAAGTTTTCACGACGAGTTATGTAGACTGGCCGCCGCAATCAACGAGGCACGTGTACTACATGACTGATATTCAAACCACTTTTGCAGAACTTGGCCTGAACGCCGAACTCCTTGAATCACTGAACGGCATGGGCTATGTCAAGCCATCCCCAATCCAGGCTGAGTGTATTCCTCACCTGCTGGCGGGCCGTGACGTATTAGGTATGGCGCAGACCGGGAGTGGTAAAACTGCAGCGTTCTCGCTGCCGCTGTTACACAACATCGATCCAACTGTTAAAGCACCGCAAATTTTGGTGCTGGCACCGACCCGCGAACTGGCGGTGCAGGTAGCTGAAGCTGTTACCGAATTCTCTAAACATATGCGCGGTCTGAACGTGGTTGCCCTTTACGGCGGCCAGCGTTATGACGTGCAGCTGCGCGCCCTGCGCCAGGGACCACAGGTTGTCGTAGGTACTCCAGGCCGTCTGCTGGATCACCTGAAACGTGGCACGTTAGATCTGTCTAACCTGCGTGGTCTGGTGCTGGACGAAGCCGATGAAATGTTACGCATGGGCTTCATCGAAGACGTTGAAACTATCATGGCGCAGATCCCAGAAGGTCATCAGACCGCACTGTTCTCTGCCACCATGCCAGAAGCGATTCGTCGTATTACCAAGCGTTTTATGAAAGATCCGCAGGAAGTGCGCATTCAGTCAAGCATGACTACGCGCCCAGACATCAGCCAGAGTTACTGGACGGCTTACGGCCGTAAAACTGACGCGCTGGTTCGCTTCCTTGAAGCAGAAGACTTCGATGCTGCGATCATTTTCGTGCGCACTAAAAACGCAACGCTGGAAGTGGCTGAAGCGCTGGAGCGCAGCGGTTACAACAGTGCGGCACTGAACGGCGATATGAACCAGGCACTGCGTGAGCAGACGCTGGAGCGCCTGAAAGATGGTCGTCTGGATATCCTGATTGCTACCGACGTTGCGGCCCGTGGCCTGGACGTTGAGCGTATCAGCCTGGTTGTTAACTACGATATTCCGATGGACGCAGAATCTTACGTTCACCGTATCGGCCGTACCGGTCGTGCTGGTCGTGCAGGTCGCGCACTGCTGTTCGTAGAGAACCGCGAGCGTCGTCTGCTGCGTAACATCGAACGCACCATGAAGCTGACCATTCCAGAAGTTGAGCTGCCAAATGCAGAACTGCTGGGTCAGCGTCGTCTGGCTAAGTTCGCGGCAAAAGTTCAGCAGCAGCTGGAAAGCAGCGATCTGGAACAGTACCGTGCGCTGCTGGCGAAGATGCAGCCTGAAGAAGAGCTGGATATCGAAACGCTGGCTGCTGCGCTGCTGAAAATGGCACAGGGTGAGCGTCCGCTGATCGTTCCTGCTGATGCACCACGTCCAGCGCGTCGTGAATTCCGTGAGCGTGACGATCGTCGTGAGAGCCGTGATGCACGTGGTCCACGCGAAAGCCGTGATGGCGACCGCCCACGTCGCGAACGTCGTGACGTTGGCGATATGCAACTGTACCGCATTGAAGTGGGCCGTGACGACGGTGTTGAAGTGCGTCACATCGTGGGCGCAATTGCCAACGAAGGCGATATCAGCAGCCGTTACATCGGTAACATCAAACTGTTTGGTACGCACTCCACCATCGAGCTGCCGAAAGGCATGCCAGGTGATGTGCTGCAGCACTTTACCCGTACGCGTATTCTGAAAAAGCCAATGAATATGCAGCTGCTGGGTGATGCTCAGCCGCACGAAGGTGGCCGTGGCGAGCGTCGTCCTGGCGCTGGTGCTGGCGAACGTCGTGGCGGCGGTGCACGTCCTGAAGGTCAGGGCCCGCGTCGTTTCTCTTCTGAGCGCCGTGAAGGTGGTCGTGAAGGCGGACGCAGCTTCAACCGCGAAGGCGGTCGTGGTCCACGTCGTGAAGACGGTGCGGCTGCACCACGTCGTCGTGACGCGTAAGCGAGCTAAATCGTCGTAATAAAAAGGGAAGCCTGCGGGCTTCCCTTTTTTTGTCCTGATTCTGGCTTATCCCAGAAGGGCTGCTGCTGATTTACAGGCTGCGTGCAGCGTCCATCGCCAGCTTAAACGAGTGCAGACGGGCTTGCGTATCGTAAATCTGACCGTTAACCATAATCTCATCCGCCTGGGTTTCACGCAGCAGTGAAGCCAGTCCGTGACGCACTTTCTCGACATCCCCTACCAGCGACATGCTCAGCGCCTGCTGAACGCCATACTGTTCTGACGGCGACCACAGGCTGTCCATGTTCTGGACCGGGGCAGGCAGCGGGCCCGGCTTGCCGCGGCGCAGATTAATAAACTGCTGCTGCATTGAAGTGAACAGGAAACGCGCGTCGCTTTCGCTGTCAGCGGCAACCACGTTAATGCACACCGTAGCGTACGGCTCGGCGAGACGGGCTGAAGGCGTAAAGTTCTCGCGATAGACATGCAGAGCCTGGAACAGCTGGTCCGGGGCAAAGTGCGAGGCAAAGGCAAACGGCAGTCCCATTTTGGCCGACAGCTGTGCGCTGTAAAGGCTGGAACCCAGCAGCCACACCGGAATTTTCAGGCCTAAGCCGGGCACCGGCTGAACAGGTGGTTGCGCGCCGGCTTCCGCATCAAACCAGTCGATCAACTCAGCGACATCGTCCGGGAAGGTATCGGCCTGAATGCCCGACAGGTTGCGGCGCAGGGCCAGCATGGTGCGCTGATCCGAGCCGGGGGCGCGGCCTAATCCCAGATCGATACGGTCGGGATAAAGCGAGGCCAGAGTGCCGAACTGTTCTGCAATCACCAGCGGCGCGTGATTCGGCAACATAATGCCGCCCGAACCCAGACGCAGCGTTGTGGTGTTCGCGGCCAGATAGCCAATCAGCACAGACGTGGCGGCACTGGCAATGCCGGTCATATTATGGTGTTCAGCCAGCCAGTAACGTTCGAATCCCAGGGCTTCAGCCTGACGCGCCAGCGCGAGTGAATGGTGAAACGCATCACGAGGCGTGGCGCCCTGAGGAACAGGGGCAAGATCGAGTACGGAGAGGCGAACGCTTTTTTTCTCAGACATGAGTACTCCAGAGTGTATAGCGCAGGTGTCATACCCTGCGCCATCAAGTATTGCGTAACATCCGCCATATTAAAACTTTTTACACTCGCCGTATGTTGCCTGTATGTGCCTTTCAGTCTCCAGCCTGCAAAACCATGCCCGGCAGCTTGCGCCAGTAGCCATTACAGTCCCGATTTTTCGCCAGATCCAGGGGGGCCTGCCTCTCTTCATTTGCGCGGAAACGGTCAATAAGGCTTAAGGTTTCCTCATCCTGAGGTGACAACCGCACGATATCTACATAGTTGTGCATACCAACCAGATCGTTCCCCAGGTTATAGCAGTAACCGCTCAGAGTCTGGATACCGTTCAGGACGAAAACCTGTTGCGATTCCTGTGAGAGGACCCGGCGTCCATGGGGATAATGAATACAGCAGGTTTCGCAGGCATCTTTGGCGCGATTCTCCGAACGTGCTGTAAAGCAGCGGGCTGACAGGGCCAGCGGCAAATGACCATAACCCAGCACCTCCACCTCGAACTGCTGGCGGATGCCTCTTGTCTCACACTGCTGGAGCAGCTCCACTAGCCAGTCGCGCGGCATTTCAACGGGCAAGCACCAGCGCGTCATGCCCTCTTTGACTAAAAGCTGCAGCGTATCGGCGTTATAAACATTGAGCGTGGGTCCCGCAACGAAGGGCAGCTTGCGCTCTGCCGCCATATTCACGGTGCCCAGGTCGTTGGCCTCAATAATAAACTCGCCGTTCTCTACATAGCGCTGTAGCTCTTTGAGCTCAGAAGGGGATTGCAGCAAAGCCAGCGTGCTAATGACCACCTGCTTCCCACGGGCTGACAGCATTCGTGCTAAATCCATCCAGGCGGCAAAAGGCGTGGCGCGTCGCTTGCTGCAGACGGCTTCCCCAAGACAAACAATGTCAGCGCTGCTGTCAGCAGTGAGGTGATAAAAATGTTCCAGCGTGGCGGTGGGCCAGTACCAGAGCACGGGGCCGAGAGAGTATTTCATGGTTTTTCCTCACTGCCAGTCACGATGATAGGCGCCTAAGGTGGTCTGCGTGCCTTCTGACAGGGCCCCCAGCGTTTTCGTCCACTGTTGTGCCACTTCAAAGTTATCCGGCTGAGCTTGACAGCGATCGATAGCCTGACGCCAGACGCGGGCGACATCGGATACGTAGGCAGGGCTGCGCTGACGGCCTTCGATTTTTACGGAGGCAATGCCTGCCCGCATCAGCTCTGGCAACAGTTCAAGCGTATTCAGGCTGGTGGGCTCTTCCAGCACGTGATAGCGCTGGTCGTCAACCTGATAACGGCCTTTGCACAGCGTGGGATAGCCGGCGCTTTCCTCTGCGCGATAGCGATCGATCAGCACGTCATTAAGGCGTACCTCCATGCCGGCCGGCGTTTGTTGCCAGCGAACAAACTTCGCGGGGGAGCAGGCGCCTTTACTGTTTGGCGATTCACCGGTTAGCCAGGAAGAGAGGTAGCAGCGGCCCTCGGCCATGATGCACAGGCTGCCAAAGGCAAAGACCTCCAGCGGAACAGGTGTACTGCGCGCCAGCTGTTTTACCTGATGAATCGACAGTACGCGCGGCAGTACCACTCGGTGCAAATTGAAATGGCGATGATAAAAACGAATGGCCTCAAGGTTGGTGGCGGAAGCCTGCACTGACAGATGACGTTCGATGTGAGGATAGCGCGCGGTGGCATATTCCAGCGTTGCAATATCCGCCAGGATCAGCGCATCAGCACCGCTGTCTGCCGCCACATCGATAGCCCGCTGCCAGCGCTGCATGCCGTCAGGATGTGCAAAGGTATTGATCGCCACGTGCAGCTTACGGCGATGCTGATGAAGGTAGTACGCCGCTTCGTGCAGTTTCTTATCTGTAAAATTCAATCCTGCAAAGTGACGCGCGTTGGTGTCATCTTTCAGTCCGACATAAACCGCATCGGCACCATTTTCGACCGCGCTTCGTATCGCAGGCAGGTTTCCGGCCGGACACAGCAGCTCCATACTCAATCCTCTCGTGATGCAGATGGGGCACGAGTCTAGTCATGGCGCTTTGGGCAAATGTTGATTTAGGGCAGTGAAACGGTCATTGATGAGATAGCCTGGCTTTTTTTTAACCCGCTTACGATAGGTTTTATTGATCTCAAAGGAGGCGGGAATGGCACTCTATGGCAATATAGCTAAAATTTTTGTGACAGGAGTGCAAAACGTGTTCCAGCGGTTATCTGCCAGTTTAGTCAAAAACGGCCATAAAATCCTTAGCTTACCTGCAACACTTGCTCCCTTCATATTGAAGAAGCAGCTCTTGCAACAACTCTTAAACTGGCAATTTCGTCATGTTTTAGCCGAAGGTGAGTTAGACTTTCTTCAGGGACGCTTTTTGGGGATTGAGATTAGCGATATTAATCTCACGTGGATCACCACGCTGGAAGGCGGCCAACTGAGGGTGTTGCAGCATGCCGAAGCAGATGTCTGGTTCCGGGGCAACGCCAATGATTTGTTGCTGGTAGCAGCACGCAAAGCGGATCCTGATATGCTTTTCTTTCAGCGCCGACTGCTGATCGAAGGGGATACGGAACTGGGACTGGAGGTTAAGAACGTAATGGATGCAATTGAACTCAACACCATGCCCAAGGGGTTACGTACCGCCATTCAACAGATGGCCGCAATCGTGGAGACAACAATGCAACAGGACGCGAAAGCCGCACAGGCACGCGCGGGTGTCTCATGTTAATACGCACAGAAATTGGCGTGGATGCCGCCGGTATCGATGCATTACTGCGACGCTGTTTTCCCACCTCAGCCGAAGCCGAGCTGACTCAGGCCCTGCGTGAAGACGGGCTGCTAACGCTGGGCGTCGTCGCCACAGACGATGAAGGGCAGGTGCTGGGCTATGCCGCCTTCAGCCCGGTTACCCTGCAGGGGGAAGATCGCAACTGGGTCGGACTGGCTCCGCTGGCCGTGGATGAAAGCCTGCGTGGTCAGGGCATAGCGAAACAGTTGGTCTACGAAGGTCTGGATACGCTGAATGAGTTTGGCTACAGCGCCGTTGTGGTAAGGGGCGATCCCGCATTGTATAGCCACCTGGGTTTCGAGCCCGCAGCACGGCATGGATTGCACTGCCGCTGGCCGGATAGCGAAGCCTCTTTCCTGGTGTACCCTCTGGCAGACAACGCGTTTGACGGGGCCGAAGGGCGCATTGAGTATTCCGCGCCTTTTAATCCACTGCGCTGAGCCAGGCGGTAAGGCTTACGGGTTGCTCGGCAACCAACTGTAGTTTTCGTTGACGGGTCAGTTGCTTAACCTGGTACTCCAGCGCGGAAGCCTGCGACCGGTCGCCCGCCGCGCAGGCATAGACCAGCGCCAATGGGCCCTTACCGCGCAGGGCCCGGGCCCCGCGCCCACAGGCATGTTGTCCAAGGCGGCGCGCAACGTCGGTTGTGATGCCGGTATACAGCATGCCTGCGGCCGTTTGTATCAGGTAAAGTTGCCAGTGCTGACTCATAATGTGTTCCAGAAATGCCCGCCCGGCAGTGTAGCGCGCTTCTTTGCGCCGTGCTATCCGTCGCCCTTACCCGGAGTTGATTGTGTCTGACCTTGCCCATCTTGTTCGCTACCTGAAAAAGCAGCATGTGCTGTCCCTGTGCTGCTGTGCTGACGATGATCTGTGGTGTGCAAACTGCTACTACGTGTTTGATGAATTACGCATGGCTTTCTGGCTCATGACGGAGTCGGATACGCGCCATGGCCTGTTAGCAATGAAAAATAACCGCGTGGCGGGGACAATCAATGGACAGCCGAAGACGGTACTGCTGATAAAAGGCGTGCAGTATCGGGGTCATATCCGGCCGCTCAGCGAAGAAGACGCGTCTGAGGCGCGCACCGCGTACCAACGTCGCTTCCCGGTTTCGCGCAAGGTTTCTGCGCCCCTGTGGGAAATTACGCTTGATGAGCTGAAAATGACCGACAATGCGCTGGGTTTCGGCAAAAAAATTGTCTGGCAACGCGAGGCGTAAATGAAGCGCCCCCTTCCTGGCGGAAAAGGGCGTGGGCCGTTACAGTGCCTGCAGAATACGCAGGGACTCACGGTTAAAGGCAGGCAGATCCGCCGGCGTACGGCTGGTGACCAGCTTGTCACCGTCAACCACCACTTCCTCATCACGGAAGTCGGCACCCGCATTGATCAGGTCGATCGCAATGGCCTTCACGCTGGTCATTTTACGACCGCGAACGCCGTTGGCGCTGATCAGCAGTTGTGGCCCGTGGCAGATAGCAAAGATGGGTTTGCCGCTGGCCACAAAGTCTTTGGTAAAGGCAACAAAGCGGTCGTCACCGCGCAGCGCATCCGGCGAGTGTCCACCCGGTAGCAGCAGTGCGTCGAATTCCGCCGGGCTAACGTCGTCGATGCTGCGATCGATGGCGACTTCAGCATCGCCCTGTTTGCCCTTCACGGTTTTACCCGCCTGTTCCTCAATGGTAACCACCTCATAGCCTGCACGTTTGTAGACTTCGGCTGGCGAGGTAAACTCAGAGTCTTCAAATTCATCGGTGATCAGAACCGCAATTCTGGTGCTCATCTATACTCTCCTTTAGGCATGTCAGGCGCATACTGCGCTATCCTGATGACCTGTTAAGCCTGGTTGTCGATTCTGAGAACGCAAGCCAGGCGGCTCACATTGGCCAGATTTTGCACGGCTGGCAGCGAAACAGGGAATATTCTGAGATGAATCGTGTATTACTGACGGGCGCAACCGGCTTAGTGGGATCCTGTCTGCTGCGTTTACTGATCGACGATCCGCGCGTGGATGAAATTATTGCGCCCAGCCGTCGTGCGCTTCCCGCAATGAACAAGGTCGTCAACCCTGTTGAAGCCGATCTCACGGATGTCCTGCGCCCGCTGGAGGCACCGCTGACGACGGTATTTTGCTGTCTTGGCACCACGCGTAAGCAGGCGGGCAGTAAAGAGGCCTTTATTCACGTGGATTACACGCTGGTGGTGGACACCGCCCTGAACGCGTTACGTCTGGGGGCCAGAAAGATGCTGGTGGTCAGTGCGCACGGTGCTAACCGTCACTCCCCCTTTTTATACAATCGCGTGAAAGGTGAGATGGAAAATGCGCTGCGCCATCAGGCGTGGCCGAGCCTGACGGTGGTCCGGCCTTCGCTGTTGCTGGGTGAACGAAAAGATAAACGTCGGGGAGAAAGCCTGATGGCTCCGCTGTTCGCCTGGTTGCCAGGCAACTGGCGTGCCGTGTCGGCTCAGGACGTGGCTCGCTGCCTGCATCACCAGGCGTTTGCCGAAGAAAATACGGGGTTCACGCTGATCGAGTCCGGCGCGATCCCCCGTGTTTCAGCATAGATACCAGATTTTCTGATTTCGGCTGCCGCGCCACAGGAGCGTGGCATCGCGTTCTGCCTCTTCAAACCGCCCGTCAATCACCACGTCTATCCAGGGCAGGATCGCGCGCTGTGCCGGGCTGAGTGCCTGCATGTCATAGCCGGTCCACAACCAGATATCTTTGCCTGCGCACGTCTGTTTTACCCGTTTCACTAACCGACGAACATGCGGCACGTTATGAGGATGCAGCGGATCGCCGCCGCTCAGCGATAAACCCTGACGCGGGATACGCGTATCCTGTAAATCCGCTAACAGCTGCTCCTCCATTTCCAGCGTAAACGGCACGCCGGAATCCAGCCGCCAGGTGCTCTGGTTGTAACAGCCGCGACACTGGTGCTCGCAGCCTGAGACAAACAGCGTACAGCGCGTGCCGGGCCCGTTCACGATATCCACATCGTAGTAACGATGGATGCGCATCATCCCAGCTGTCCGCTATCCAGGTGCTTCACCCGACGCTGCACTTCCTGCTGTTTACCGGCGTTAAACGGACGCGCATCCGGGCTGCCGAGATAGCCACATACGCGGCGCGTAACCGAAACCCGGGCAGGATCGTGATTGCCGCAGTTGGGGCAGGTAAAGCCGCGACTGGTGCAGGTGAATTCCCCGTTGAACCCGCATTCGTAGCACTCGTCAATCGGCGTGTTGGTGCCGTAGTAGGGCACGCGGTCATAGCTGTAATCCCACACGTCTTCCAGCGCCTTGAGGTTGTGCTGCACGTTGGGATATTCGCCGTAACAGATAAACCCGCCGTTAGCCAACGACGGATAGGGCGCTTCAAAATCGATCTTATCGTAGGGATTCACCTTCTTCTCAACGTCCAGATGGAAGCTGTTGGTGTAGTAGCCTTTATCGGTTACCCCCTTTACCACGCCAAACTGCGCGGCATCCAGACGACAGAAGCGGTCGCACAGGTTCTCACTGGGCGTGCTGTAGAGACTAAAGCCGTAGCCGGTTTCGTCTTTCCAGGCATCGGTAGCCGCACGCATATGGGCCACGATGGCAACGCCTTTAGCGCGCAGCGCCGCATCATCGAAAGGATGGTGTTGCGCGCCACTCAGGGCATTCAGGGTTTCATGCAGACCGATATAGCCCAGTGACAGCGAGGCGCGGCCATTGCGGAAAATGGGGCCAATCTCATCATCGGCATTAAGCCGCACGCCGCAGGCGCCTTCCATGTACAGGATAGGCGCAACGCGGGCTTTGGTTTTTTCGAGTCGGGCAACGCGCGTCATGAGCGCCCGCTTCGCCAGCGCCAGCCGCGCATCCAGCAAGGTCCAGAAACGGGTTTCGTCTCCGTCTGCTTCCAGCGCAATGCGCGGTAAATTAAGGCTGATGACGCCGATATTATTCCGGCCTTCATGAATCTGCTCACCGTTTTCCTCGTAAACGCCCAGAAAACTGCGGCAGCCCATGGGAGTTTTAAAGGAGCCAGTGACCTGGACCACCTGATCATAATTCAGAATGTCGGGATACATCCGCTTACTGGCACAGGTCAGCGCCAGTTGCTTAATGTCGTAGTTAACCTCTCCCGCACGGCGGTTCACGCCTTCCCGAATCGTAAAGACCAGCTTTGGGAACACGGCGGTTTTGTGATTTTTACCCAGCCCCGCCAGGCGGTTACGCAAAATGGAGGTCTGAACCAGCCGTGCCGCCCAACTCGTGCCCAGGCCAAAACCAAAGGTCACGAACGGGGTTTGCCCGTTTGCCGTGTGTAACGTATTTACCTCGTATTCCAGCGACTGGAAGGCGTCATAGCACTCTTTTTCGGTACGTTCGCGAGCATAGGCGTCCGCCTGAGGAATGTGCCAGTCCTGCGCCACGGCAAGGTGTTTTGCGAAGCTCTTTTCCACATAGGGTGCCAGCACTTCATCAATGCGGTTCAGCGTGGTTCCACCGTAAATATGGCTGGCGACCTGCGCAATGATCTGCGCCGTGACGGCCGTTGCGGTGGCGATGGATTTTGGCGGCTCGATCTCGGCATTACCCATCTTGAAGCCGTTGGTCAGCATCCCTTTCAGGTCGATCAGCATGCAGTTGAACATGGGGAAGAAGGGGGAATAATCGAGATCGTGATAGTGGATCTCGCCGCGTTCATGCGCCTGAACGACGTCCCGGGGGAGGATCTGCTGCTGCGCATAGTGCTTCGCGACGATCCCGGCCAGCAGATCGCGCTGGGTGGGGATCACTTTGCTGTCTTTATTGGCATTTTCATGCAGCAGGGCGGCGTTGGTCTGATCCACCAGACCACGAATGGCGTGATGCAGATGGCTGCGGCGCTCGCGCTCCACGTCGCGATCGTGACGATACTCAATATAGGTGCGTGCCAGCTGCGGGTAAGGCCCGGCCATGAGCGTTTCTTCCACCGCATACTGGATGTCACCGATATCCACTTCCTGACGATGGGCCAGTTGAGTGCTGACCCGATCGGCCACCGTGTCGCACCACCGTGCATCTTCCACGTTTGCCGCCCGTGCCGCAGCCTTCACTGCTGCGGCGATACGCTGTGAATCAAAGCCTACGCGGCATCCGTCGCGCTTCACCACCACCGTTGCCATTTTTTCTCCGTTAACTACATATGGGTGTGTTTTTGGATTTTAGACTCAACATGTAGTAATTGCAGTGAATTAATCGGCTTGTTTTTGACCTGAAGCAAAGAAGCCTTGAACAAGAAGATAAAATCGACACTGAAAAAAAACAGACCCGAGATCGCCTTTTCCGGCGGGCGAATTTGCTTAGCGGAGCAAAATGACTTAACTCTGTTTATCGTTCTTTTTAGCCATTGACCCGCAGGGAGCCGTGCCAATGCCGTTACGTCGAAATGTGCTGATCTGTTGTTGTGCGCTGACCTTTTCCGCCGCCGCCGATACGCTGCCGCTCATGCCGTGGCCACAGCAGGTTGAGCAACCTGCCCACGCAGGCTGGCTGACGCTCACCCCACAGCTGACGCTACAGATTGTCGGGGACACGCTGCCCGGCGCCGAAACACGCTGGCTGTCGCGCATCGCTCGCCAAACCGGCTGGCCGCTGTTACCCGCCGATCAGCCGGTTGAGCATCCCACAATTCGTATTGCCATCGCGCAGGCGGTCAACCCTGTCCCTCAGCCTGACAGCGACGAAAGTTACCAACTGGACGTCAACCGCGACGGCGTGCTGCTGAAAGCCAACAGCCGCTTTGGCGCGATGCGCGGCATGGAAACGTTACTGCAGCTGATAGAAAACAGTGCCGAAGGTACCCGCATTCCCTGGATAACGATTCACGATAAACCGCGCTTTGCCTGGCGCGGCATCCTTATCGACAGCGCCCGCCACTTTATGCCGGTCAGAACGCTGAAACGCCAGATCGATGGGATCGCGGCGGCGCGAATGAACGTGCTGCACTGGCATCTCACCGACGATCAGGGCTGGCGCTTTGCCTCCCTCCGCTATCCGCAACTGCAGCAGAAAGCCAGCGACGGGCTTTTCTATACTCAGGCGGAGATGCGTGAGGTGGTGCAGTATGCGGCTGAGCGTGGCGTGCGCGTGGTGCCGGAGATGGATATACCCGGCCATGCCTCCGCGCTGGCGGTGGCGATGCCGGAACTGATCAGCGCGCCGGGTCCGTATCAGATGGAACGCGGGTGGGGCGTTTTCAAACCCTTGCTGGATCCCAGCAACGAACAGGTTTATCAGGTTATTGACGCGCTGGTGGGGGAAATGGCGACGATCTTCCCCGATCCCTACCTGCATATCGGCGGCGATGAGGTGGATCCCAGCCAGTGGCAGGCATCCGCCGCTGTTCAGCAGTTTATGCGCGATCGTGGATTAGCCGATCCCCATGCGCTGCAGGCCTGGTTCAATCAGCGCGTTGAGAAAATCCTCGAAAAACACCAGCGGCGCATGGTGGGCTGGGATGAAATTGCCCATCCCGATCTGCCGCACAGCATTCTGATTCAGTCCTGGCAGGGACAGGATGCACTGGGCACGGTAGCGAAAAACGGCTATCGCGGCATTCTGTCCACGGGTTTTTATCTCGATCAGCCTCAGCCGGCCAGCTATCACTATCGCAACGAAATCTATCCTCAGGGCCTTAACGGCAAAGATGTGGTGCAGTCGGGCGAACAGGCTCAGAGCTGGTCCTTTACCATGCCGCGGTTAAAAGGCAGCCCGGTAACGGGGAGTTTCACCCTGATTAAAGGCAGCAACGGCTGGCGCGGTTTTATCGACTTTGCCGGAAAATCGCGTCGTCTGGTGAACGCCATCGACTGGCTTTCGGCGAACCGGCTGACGTTCACGGTGGATACCTGGATGGGACCGTTCAAACCGGTCGTCACCCTGGCGAACAATCAACTGAGCGGATACATGCTGGTGGGTAACGTCCGTTACGCGGCCGAAGGGCAGCGGCTCGACGCGGTGCCCAGGGGGATTCAGCCTGTGCTGCCGGATGCGCGCCAGATGCAGCAAAACCTGCTGGGCGGTGAGGCCGCGCTGTGGGCCGAAAACGTCAACAGCGCGATTATTGATACCAAACTCTGGCCGCGTGCGTTTGTGGTGGCGGAGCGGTTATGGTCAGCCCAGGATGTCACCGATCCCGACAGCATGTACCAGCGGCTGGCGGCAATGGACCGCTGGACGACCGTATCGGTGGGGCTGCAGCAGCATTATCAGGCAGACCGACAGATGACGCGGCTTGCAAACAGCACGGATATTCAGCCGCTGCGCGTGCTGGCTCAGGCGCTGGAACCGGCCCAGTATTACACTCGACAGCATCTCAAGTTTCAGGCCGGGCATTACAACTACTTTGAGCCGCTGAACCGGCTGGCCGATGTTTTACCGGCAGAAAGCGACGCCGTCAGAACACTGGATAAGCAGGTGGTCGCGCTGGTTGAAGACAGAAGCAACGTGGCGGCTGCCGCAGCTATTCGCTCTCAACTCCAACGCTGGCACGATAACGCTGCTCAGGTTGCGCCATTACTCAACGGCAGCGCGCCACTTAAGGCGCTGGAAAGCAGCGCGAAACAGGTGGATGAGCTGAGCGTCATGGGCATCAACATGGTGAATGCCTATGTCCGTAACCAGGCGTTTGGGGCCAGCGAAATGGCGCAGATGCATGCGAAGCTGGATGCGGCGGCACAGGTGCAGGACGAAACCGTCATCGCCCTTGTCAGGCCTCTTGAGGCCCTCCTCCGCGCCTTCAAATGAATAAGCGGGTGTCCTTCGCGCCGCAGGTGTCCTTGGCCGCAGCTCATCACCCCAGCCAATAAGCGGGCGTCCTTCGCGCCGCAGGTGACCTTTGCCGCTGCTCATCACCCCAGCCAATAAGCTGGCGTCCTTCGCGCCGCAGGTGCGTTGGCCGCGGCTCATCACCCCGGTCACTTACTGCAGTAAGCTCCCGGGGATGACTCACCTTGCCGCCTTCCTGCAACACGAATGCCACCGGCTTATTCCGCAGAAGATGAGGGATGGAAAAGACATACGGAACAATGGCCTGAAGCTGATTCGGCGGATGGGTTTCCAGGGGGAGATTATGCCGCGCTGTGCGTCGCGGCAAGGCAAGGATCAACTCAGGATGAGGTCGCCGGGCCGCCGACTGAATGACGGCGGACCAGCGTGGGACTGAACATATTGGTCACTTCCGGCAGCGGCTGTTGATGTGCCAGCGCCAGAGCCAGTTCAGCGGCCTGCTGCGCCATGGTGACAATCGGGTAACGCACCGTGGTTAAGCGAGGCCGAACGTAGCGGGAAACCAGCACGTCATCAAAGCCGATGAGTGACATCTCTTCAGGTACCTGCACGCCGTTGTCGCTCAGCACCGCCAGGGCACCAGCGGCCATGGAGTCGTTGTAGCAGGCCACGGCGCTGAAGTTTTTACCGCGCCCCAGCAACTCCGTCATCGCCTGCTCGCCGCCGACTTCGTCCGGCTCGCCCCAGGCGACCAGCCGATCGTTGCAGGGCAGGCCGTGCTCCTGTAGCGCGTCGTAATAACCCTGCAGGCGATCCTCCGCATCGGAAATCGTGTGAGTGGAGCAGATAAACGCAATATTCTGATGGCCCAGTTGAATCAGATGGCGCGTCGCCAGCCAGGCGCCGTAGCGGTCGTCCAGCGCGATGCAGCGCTTTTCAAAACCCTTCAGCAGACGGTTCAGTAAGACCATGCCCGGCATCTGCTTCATCAACACTTCCAGCTCGCTGTCGGGGATTTTCTTGGCGTGCACCACCAGCGCCGCGCAGCGATGGCGCATCAGCTGCTCAATAGCCTGCCGCTCTTTTTGCTCATTATGGTAACCGTTACCAATCAGCAGAAAGTTGCCTGTCTGGCCCGCTACTTCATCAACGGCTTTCACCATCGCGCCAAAAAACGGATCGGAAACATCCCCGACCACCAGCCCCAGCGTTTCAGTGGACTGCTGCGCCAGCGCCCGTGCATTGGCGTTTGGATGATACTGCAGCGACTCCATCGCCTGGCTGACCGCCTGGCGTGAACTGTCACTGGCTTTAGGCGAATTGTTGATGACGCGGGAAACCGTGGCGACGGAAACTCCCGCCAACCGGGCAACATCCTTAATGGTGGCCATGCGATTACCTGATTTTGGGGAAACGTTTACACATCGCACCAGTGTTACGGAAAAGCGGGCGCACATCAAGACAACAGAATGCCAGCGCTGTCGCAAACAGGGTAAAATCAGACGGTTGGTGATGCCTTCTGTTCAGGTTGCGGCCCATGCTATGCTGCTGATCCCAACACCTGCCATAGCGATGACCATGAAAATTAAAGTGCCACATCTGGCGCACTGGGGCGCCTTTACCGCGGTAAGCGAAAACGATCGTCTTATCGGCTGCGAACCTTTTTTTGCCGACGCCGATCCCTCGCCGATGCTCAACACCATCCCGGAACTGGTTTACTCAGACAAACGTATTCGCCAGCCCATGGTGCGCCGCTCATGGCTGAAATCGCGCGAAAACAGTGACCGCACGCTGCGCGGACGCGAAGATTTTGTTGCCGTTGACTGGGAGACGGCGCTGGATCTGGTGGCCGAGGAAAATCGCCGTATTCGCGAACGCTACGGTGCATCCGGCATTTTTAATGGCTCTTACGGCTGGTCATCGGCAGGGCGCGTCAACCATGCGCGTACCCTGGTGCGCCGCTTCTATTTCCAGGGCGGCGGTGGCGTCGATCAGCAAGGCAACTACAGCTGGGGCGCCGCGCAGTTTTTCCTGCCTTACGTGATGGGCACCTACATGCCGCTGACCGGGCGCGTCACCGACTGGCCGCAGGTGGTGGAACATGCGGAGGTGTTTGTCGCCTTCGGTGGGCTGGCGTTAAAAAATGCCCAGGTGGCATCCGGCGGCGCAGGCCAGCACAGCCTGAAACCGGCGCTGGAGCAGCTGGCGGCAAAAGGCACGCCGGTGATTAACATCAGCCCGATGCGCGATGACTGCCCAGAGTTTGTTAACGCGGAGTGGATCCCGATCCGGCCGAATACCGACGTGGCGCTGATGCTGGCGCTCGGTTACGAAATTTGTCAGCGTGGTGCGACCGACGAGGCGTTTCTGGCCCGTCACTGCACCGGTTGGCCACAGCTACGTGCCTATCTGCTGGGTGAAAGCGACGGCATCGCCAAAACGCCCGGCTGGGCCAGCAAGATCACCGATATCCCGGCGGATCGCATTGTACATCTGGCCCGACAGCTGATCGGCAAACGCAGTTTTATCACCTGCTCCTATTCGGTCCAGCGCGCCCACCGTGGCGAACAGCCTTACTGGATGATGATCGCGCTCTCTTCCATGCTCGGGCAGCCGGGCTTGCCGGGTGCGGGCTTCTCGTTTGGACACGGCTCGATGAACAGCGTGGGCAATCCGCGTCAGGAAGGCCCCGCGCCGATGATGAGCACCGGACCGAACCCTTCAGGCCTGTCCATTCCGGTTGCCCGCATCAGTGACATGCTGCTCAATCCCGGCCAGCCTTATGGTTTCCAGGGCGAAACTCTGCACTATCCGGACATTCATATGGTGCACTGGGCGGGCGGCAATCCGTTTCACCATCACCAGCAGCTTAACCGGCTGGTGGAAGGCTGGCAGAAGCCGGATACCGTGGTGGTCCAGGATATCGTCTGGACACCTGCGGCGCAGATGGCCGATATCGTGCTGCCCGCCACCAGCACGCTGGAGCGTAATGACATCGGCGGTTCATCACGTGACCGTTTTGTACTGGCAATGCACCAGGCGATTAAGCCGCAACATCAGGCACGGAACGATTTTGATATTTTTGCCGATCTCGCCGAGCGCTTAGGCTATCGCGATACCTTCACCGAAGGGCGCAACGAGATGCAGTGGATAGAACATCTCTACCAGCAATGTGCGGTGGCGCATGGCCGTCGTGGCATTCCTTTCCCTGAGTTCGGTGAGTTCTGGCAGCGTGGCTTTGTGGAGATCCCCGAAGGCGGTAAGCCTTATATCTTTATGGAAGACTTCCGCGCCGATCCCGAGGCCAACCCGATACAGACTGCCAGCGGTAAGATTGAGCTGTTCTGCCAGACCATCGCCGACTACCACCTGGAGGATATGGCCGGGCATCCGGAATGGCGTGAGCCTCAGGAATGGCTGGGCGCGGCAGCCAGCCGTGATTATCCGCTACACATGATCTCCATTCAGCCATCGGACCGGTTACACAGCCAGTTAGATGCGACGGCTACCGTTCAGGGTAACAAAACCGCCGGGCATGAAACCCTGTATATGCATCCGCAGGATGCGGCGGTGCGGGATATCGGAGACGGTGACGAAATTGAGGTCAGCAATGCGCGCGGCAGAATACTGGCCGGCGTGCGTCTGACCGAGGGGCTGAAGCAGGGCGTGGTGATCATTTCCACCGGCGCCTGGTTTGATCCCGGTTTTGGCAAAGCGTGGCAGCCGTTTGACCGGGCGGGCAACCCCAATGTGTTAACCCTGGATATCGGCACGTCATCCCTGACGCAGGGACCCAACGCCATGAGTTGCCTGGTTGACATTAAAAAACATGTCGTTTGCACAAAAGCCTAAGGTTCACACGGCTGGTTACATTTTGCAGGCATCTGTTGCGTTTCAGTCGTGGCGAAAAAGCCGTTTCGCTTGCTACATTCAGGATCCCAGAGGTATTGATGGGTGAACATCAACTGATTTTTTCTTGATTACACCGACCTGCGTAGATACGCAGGTTTTTTTTGCCCGAAATAAACTGAACGATAACGAACTGATACACAGTTTTCCTGTGTTTTTACCCGTGCTTTGATTATAACTGCGGGATTGACCTCTTTTTTTTAAGCGCAGCGGATTGCCATGCCCCGGATTAAAAAATTACTGGGTAAAGACCAGATAAAAGCCCCGTTTAACCCTTTCCGTTTTCGCCTGATCTGCCTGGGCGTATTTACCTGCATGGCTGTTCTGCTGGTGCGCGTCGCCGATTTGCAGTTTCTTAATCAGCCCATGCTGGAACACGAGGCCGATCAGCGCTCGCTGCGTACCGTTACGCTTCCCACCAGCCGTGGCACCTTACTGGATCGCAACGGCGAAGCGCTGGCGCTCAGCGTACCGTCGCGGGATGTCATCGCCGATCCGCAGCGCGTGCTGGAGAGCAACCCTGATTTTACCAGCGCCAAGTGGGCCTATCTGGCGGCGGCATTAAGTATGCGACCAGAAGAGGTCGCGGCGCAGATCACCGCTAACCCCAAACGTCGTTTTCTCTATCTCGGGCGCAAAGTCGAACTGGGGATCGCCAAAGATATTAAAGATCTGAAGCTTAAAGGCATCAGTGAAGTCTACGACGACAGTCGCTTTTATCCGATGAGCGAAGCCTCCGCGCCGCTGATTGGTATTGTGGGGGCCGATAACACCGGCCTCAACGGACTGGAAAAGGGCTTTGATAAAGTCCTGCAGGGCCAGCCGGGCAAAGAAGTCTACCGGCAGGATGCGGCAGGGAATATTATCGCGATGATTAGCTATCAGCCGCCCACTCAGCCGCCGACGGTGCAGCTCAGCATTGATAAATTCAGCCAGTACACGCTCTACAGTAAGCTGCGCGATGGCGTACTGTTAAACAAGGCGGATTCGGGCGCGGCGGTGCTGGTTAAAATTGATACGGGCGAGATTCTGGCGATGGCCTCTTATCCCTCGTTCAACCCCAACAACTATCAGGGGGCAACCCCGGCGCAGATGCGCAATACCGCCATTAATGACAGCTACGAGCCGGGTTCAACGGTAAAACCCCTTGTGGTGATGGAAGGGCTGGAACGTCACCTCGTCCGGCCGGATTCCGTGCTGGATACCACGCCTTACCGGGTTAACGGCCACCTGATCCGCGACGTCGGTCACTGGCCGCGCCTGACCATGACCGGCATTCTGCAAAAATCGAGCGACATCGGCGTTTCTCATATCGCCCTGGCGATGCCGGCGGAAGCCCTGGTGAACACCTACTACGCATTTGGCCTGGGTAAACCCACCGGGCTGGGGCTGACCGGCGAAAGCGTGGGGTATTTCCCGCTGCACCGCACGCGCTGGGCCGATATCGAACGCGCGACCTTCTCCTTCGGCTACGGTTTGCGCGTCACGCCGCTGCAAATTGCCCGTGAATACGCCACGCTGGGTTCCTATGGCGTTTATCGTCCGCTGTCGATCACCAAAGTGACGCCGCCGGTGCTGGGCAAGCAGGTCGCTAACCCGGAAACGGTCAAGGAAGTGGTGCACATGCTGGAAAGTGACGTCCTGCCGGGCGGTACCGGACTGAAAGCGGCGGTACCGGGCTATCGACTGGCCACCAAAACCGGTACGGCTGAAAAGATGGGCAGCAGCGGGAAGTATGACGGCGGTTATGTGAACTACACCGCAGGTATTGCCCCGGCCAGCCATCCTGAGGTGGCGCTGGTGGTAATGATTAACCATCCTACCGCGGGCGATCACTTCGGTGGCTCCGTAGCCGCGCCGGTGTTCGGTAACATCATGGGGCCGGTGCTCAAGCACATGAATATTGCCCCGGATGCCATCTACAGCAAGCCTGTGGATAGCGGTTCAGATAAATCCTAACCAAATCAAACTGTAAGTGAGGTGTGGATGTTTTTACACCTCGTTTCATTTCGCCGAATTCATTTTCCTTTTTCACCTGTCACTGACTCCTGCAGGGTGAGAGTATGGACATCCCAGAGGTATTGATGGGTGTGAAAACGGGCACTGCTCCGGCAAGGCCAATCGTTATTACACCAACCCACGCAGATGCGTGGGTTTTTTTTGCCCACTATTCCGGCCGCCAGCCCCTGTTATCCGTGCGGGTCCACCCCGTGGACAGGGGACTGGTAAGGTTTCTTAACGCAACCCTTACGGTTTGGCGATGGAAAGTCGTAACACAAGTAGCCGATAATCTTTGCAGATGCCGTTTCGACGATGCCTCCCATCCGGAGGATTTCTTTTATCCCTGTTTACCTGAAGAGTTCGATGACTACTCACGCTCCCCGTACCCGTGGTTCCCGCTGGCTGAAATGGCTGCTTCTGCTCATTGCGCTGTTAATCGTTGCCGCCGTGGCATGGCGACTGATGGGCCATAAAGGCGCAGGTGGCACCCTGCCCGCGCGCGGTCATGCCGGACGCCATGGCGGCCCTGGTATGCTGAAAGGCGGCACGACGCTGGTTCACAGCGGCACCGCCAGCACCGCCGATGTGCCGGTCTATCTCTACGCGCTGGGTACGGTGATCCCCAATGCCAGCGTAACGGTCACCAGCCGGGTAGACGGTCAACTGGAGAAGGTTTACTTCACCGAAGGGCAGAAGGTTGAAGCGGGCCAGCTGCTGGCGCAGATCGATCCCCGCAGCTACGAGGCCACGCTGAATCAGTATCAGGGGGAGCTCAGCGAAAATATGGCGTTGCTGAAAAGTGCCGAACTGACGCTGGCACGCTACCGTAAACTGGCGGCCCAGGACTCGCTGTCCCGCCAGGATTTAGATACGCAAATCGCGACCGTGGGACAGTATCGCGGCGCAGTGGCTGCCGATCAGGCCCAGATTGCCAGCGCCAGGCTGAATATTGGCTATGCGCGCATCACCGCACCCGTCAGTGGTCGGGTAGGGCTGCGTCAGGTCGATCCGGGCAATATGATTCAGAGTGCCTCCACGACCGGGCTGGTGACCATTACCCAGATGCAGCCTGCCGCCGTTACCTTTAGCGTGCCCCAAAGTCATATCCCGACGCTGGTAAAAGCCCTTCATCACGATCGGACATTGCCCGCCACCGCCTTCGATCAGGATAACCAGCATGCCCTGAGTCAGGGGCAGGTGAAATTTATCAGCAACGAGATCGACACGGCGACCGGCACCATTACGCTGAAAGCCATGTTCGCTAACGACGACGAGGCGCTGTACGCCAACCAGTTTGTGAACCTACGCCTGCAAACCAGCGTGCTGAAAGGCGCCACCATTATTCCGGCGCAGGCGTTACAGTTGAGCAGCGACGGCAGCTTTGTTTTTATCATCAATAAAGACAACACCGTGACGCGCCAGCCGGTTACGGCAGGTCCGGCTTACGGTGAGACGTGGCAGGCTATTCTGCAGGGCGTGAAGCCTGGCGACCGTCTGGTCACGGAAGGGATCGATCGCCTGACCAACGGCAGTAAAGTTTCGGTCGCGGACAGCACCCAACCGACTCCACCGGCTGAGGCACAATGAACCCGTCACGCCTCTTTATTCTGCGTCCGGTCGCCACCATCCTGCTGATGGCGGGCGTGCTGATCGCTGGCCTGTTTGCTTACCGGTTTCTCTCAACGTCGGCGCTGCCGCAGGTCGATTACCCAACCATTCAGGTGACAACGCTCTATCCCGGTGCCAGCCCGGACGTAATGGCATCGACGATAACTTCACCGCTGGAGCGCCAGCTGGGGCAGATGTCAGGCCTGAGCCAGATGAGCTCGACCAGCTCAGGCGGATCGTCGATCATCACCCTGACGTTCAGCCTGGATCTGTCGCTGGATGTGGCCGAGCAGGAGGTGCAGGCCGCCATCAACGCCGCCAATAATTTGCTGCCGACCGATCTGCCCACGCCGCCCACCTATAAAAAGGTCAATCCGGCCGACAGTGCGGTCATCACCTTAGCTGCCAGCTCGGATACTCTGCCGCTGACGCAGGTTCAGGACCTGGTGAATACCCGCGTTGCGCTCAAGCTCTCGCAAATTTCCGGCGTGGGCATGGTAACGCTCGCGGGCGGTCACCAACCGGCAATTCGCGTGCAGATGAACCCTCAGGCGCTGGCGGCCCATGGCCTGACGCTGGAAGACGTGAATACGCTTATCGGCAACAGCAACGTCAAAGGCTCCAAGGGCGGATTTGATGGCCGCTATCACTCCGTCACCATTGACGCCAACGACCAGCTGCGCACCGCCGCCGAATACGGCAACCTGATTCTGACCTACCAGAACGGCGCCGCCCTGAGGCTGAAGGACATCGCCCATATTGAGCAGGGACCGGAAAACAGCTTTCAGTCTGCCTGGGCCAACAACCACCCGGCCATCGTGATCGGCGTGCAGCGCCAGCCGGGGGCGAATGTCATCCAGGTGGTGGACAGCATCAAGGCGCAGTTGCCCACGCTGCAGGCCGCGCTGCCCGACGGCGTGAAAATGACCATCCTGTCCGATCGTACCCAAACCATTCGCGCCTCCATCCGCGATGTCCAGTTTGAGCTGATGCTTTCCATTGCGCTGGTGGTGATGGTGACCTTTCTGTTCCTGCGTAACGTGGCGGCCACGCTGATCCCCAGCGTGGCGGTACCGCTTTCGCTGGTGGGAACCTTTGGCGTGATGTATCTCGCCGGCTTCAGCCTCAATAACCTGTCGTTGATGGCGCTGACGATTGCCACCGGTTTTGTGATCGACGACGCGATCGTGGTGGTCGAGAATATTTCCCGGCGGCTGGAAGCAGGGGAGCCACCGCTGGAGGCGGCGTTAAAGGGATCGCAGCAGATTGGCTTTACCATCATCTCTCTGACCTTTTCCCTGATTGCGGTGCTGATTCCGCTGTTGTTTATGGGCGATGTGGTGGGGCGCCTGTTTCGCGAGTTTGCCATCACGCTGGCGGTATCCATTCTGGTTTCAATGCTGGTCTCGCTGACCTTAACGCCGATGCTATGTGCTTACCTGCTGCACTTTGTTCCGCCCGAGAAGCAGTCCCGTTTCGCGCGCAAAGGCGGCGAGGTTTTTGATTGGCTGATTCGCGGATACGATCGCCTGCTGACCCGGGTGCTGGATCATCAGAAACTGACGCTGCTGGCGGCGCTGGCGACCTTTGCTCTCACCGCGCTGCTGTATATCCTTGTCCCCAAAGGCTTCTTCCCAACTCAGGATACCGGGTTGATTCAGGGCGTGACCGTGGCCACGCAGGACGTCTCTTTTACCGAGATGGCGAAGCGCCAGCAGGCGCTGTCTGCGGTGATCATGCAAAATCCGGCGGTTGAGAGCGTCTCTTCGACCATCGGTATTGACGGCAACAACACCAGCCTGAACAGCGGTCGGTTGCAGATCAACCTGAAGCCCTTTGGTCAACGCGACGACAAAGCCGGTGCAATCATCAAACAGCTGCAGCAGGCGGCAACGCGCGTGGTCGGCATTCAGCTTTATCTGCAACCAGCACAGGATCTGACGGTTAACGATCAGGTCACGCCGAGCCAGTATCAGTTCACCCTTGACGATGCCAACAGCGAAGACCTGGTGACCTGGTCGCCGAAACTGGTGGCGGCCTTGCAGAAACGGCCAGAGTTCAACGGCGTGGTAAGTAACCTACAGGATCAGGGCCAGGTGGCTTATGTCGAGCTGAACCGGGACAAAGCCGCGCGGTTGGGCGTGACCGCAGCGGACGTTGATACCGCGCTCTACAGCGCGTTTGGACAGCGGCTGGTCTCGACGATCTTTACCCAGTCGAATCAGTATCGCGTGGTGCTGGAAGTCGCTCCGCAATACCAGCAAAGCCCGGCCGCTTTCGACGATGTGTATCTGAAACCCTCTGCCGGCACGTCCAGCACCGCATCAGACAGCACCTCTGCCAGCAGCAGCCCGGATACCTCATCAGCCTCAACCGCCACCAGCACGGCCACAACCACCAGCAGCGGCATGGTCAGGCTGACCGCCATCGCCACGATCCACCAGCGGACCGGGTCGCTGATGCACATGCGGCTGAATCAGTTTCCGGCGGTGATGATCTCCTTCAATCTCAATGACGGCTATTCGCTGGAAGATGCGCAGAACGCCATTACCAAAGTGACTGCGCAGCTGCAGCTGCCCTCGGCGATTACGCTGCGCTATCAGGGAGAAACCTCGGCGTTTCAGAGCGCCACAGGTAACACGCTGTGGCTGATACTGGCGGCCCTGCTGACGATGTATGTGGTATTGGGCATTCTGTATGAAAGCTTTATCCATCCGGTGACGATCCTCTCGACACTGCCCTCCGCGGCGGTCGGGGCGCTGTTAACCCTGTTGCTGGCGAATACGGCGTTCAGCCTGATTGCGCTGATCGGGGTGATTCTGCTCATCGGCATCGTGAAGAAGAACGCCATCATGATGATCGATTTTGCGCTGGAGGCCGAAAACAAGCAGCATCTCTCCCCCCGGGAAGCCATTCATCAGGCCTGTCTGCTGCGTTTCCGCCCGATACTGATGACCACCATGGCGGCGCTGCTGGGCGCACTGCCGCTGATGCTCGCGTCCGGATCGGGCGCCGAGTTGCGGCAGCCGC
Source organism: Pantoea ananatis LMG 2665 (assembly GCF_000710035.2). GTDB lineage: Bacteria > Pseudomonadota > Gammaproteobacteria > Enterobacterales > Enterobacteriaceae > Pantoea > Pantoea ananatis. The sequence continues at coordinate 319,071 of NZ_JMJJ01000010.1, forward strand.
TGGGGCTGGTGATTGTCGGCGGATTGATCGTCAGCCAGGTACTGACGCTGTTCTCCACGCCGGTGATCTATCTGTGGTTTGATGGGATTGCCCAGCGCGGCAATGCCTGGGTGAAACGCCGTCAGCAACAGGCGCGGAGCGGGCAATGAACCTGACCCGGCTGTTTATCTTCCGCCCGGTCGCCACGCTGCTGCTGACGATGGCGATTCTGCTGCTTGGCGTGCTGGGCTACCGCCTGTTGCCGGTGGCCCCGCTGCCGCAGGTGGATTTCCCGACTATTATGGTTAATGCCAGCCTGGCCGGTGCCAGCCCGGAAACCATGGCGGCAACGGTTGCCACGCCGCTGGAACGCTCGCTGGGGCAGATTGCCGGTATCACCGAGATGACCTCAAACAGCTCGCAGGGCTCCAGCACCATCATTTTACAATTCGAACTTAACCGGGATATCAACGGCGCGGCACGCGACGTGCAGGCGGCGATCAACGCGGCACGCAGCCTGCTGCCAAGCGCGATGGCATCGCTGCCGACCTACCACAAAGCCAACCCCTCGGATGCGCCGATTGTCATGCTGGCGCTGACCTCCGCCACCCGCTCGCCGGGTGAGCTCTACGATCTGGCCGAAAGTAAAATCGAACAGGCGATGGGGCAGATCAAGGGCGTGGGCGACGTGTCATTAATGGGAAGCTCGCTGCCTGCGGTCCGCATCGATCTGCAGCCGCTTAAGCTCATCCATGCGGGTATTTCGCTGGATACGGTGCGCAGCGCGGTGGCCAACAGCACCACCACGCTGCCTAAAGGCTCGCTGCAGGGCAGCAGCCAGTCGTGGATGGTGGACGGCAATGGCCAACTGGACAAAGCCGCCAGCTATCGCAACCTGATTATCAGCAACAAAGACGGCAATGTCGTGCGCCTGGGCGACGTCGCCAGCGTGTACGATTCAGTGGAGGATCGCTATCAGGCCGGCTTCCTCAATGCCCAACCGGCGGTCATGGTGGGCATCAAGCGCCAGGCGGGCGCCAACATGCTGGACACGATCGATGCCATCAAAGCCCGCCTGCCTGCCCTGGAAAAAGATCTGCCTGCCGATACTCAGCTTAAGGTGGTGGTGGACCGTTCGCCCGGCGTGCGCGCCTCGCTATACGATACCGAAGAAACGCTGCTGATTGCGGTGCTGCTGGTGATTGCGGTGGTGTTTGTCTTTTTACGCAACCTGCAGGCGGTGATTATTCCGGCCCTGGCGCTACCGGTCTCGCTGATCGGAACCTGTGCGGTAATGTACCTGCTGGGTTACAGCCTGGATAACCTGTCGCTGATGGCGCTGATCATCGCCACGGGATTCGTGGTCGATGACGCCATCGTGGTGCTGGAAAATATCACCCGCCATATTGAAGCCGGCCAGCGCCCGCTGCGTGCGGCCATCCGCGGTGCGCGGGAGGTCAGCTTTACCGTGCTGTCGATGACGGTCTCGCTGATTGCCGTGTTTATTCCCATCCTGCTGATGGGCAGCCTGCTGGGGCGGCTGTTTCGCGAGTTTGCGATCACGCTAACCGTTTCCCTGGTGATTTCGATGTTTGTCTCGCTGAGCCTGACGCCGATGCTCTGCGCGCGGCTGCTGAAACCGAAACCCAACGTGAGCAAGCGCCCGCATCCGCTCTATCAGTGGATTGAAAATCAGTTAAACCACGCGCTTGCGGCCTACTCGCGCGGTCTCAACTGGGTCATGCGCCATCAGAAACTGACCCTGTTCAGCCTGCTGCTCACCGTGCTGCTTAACCTGTTTCTCTATACGGTGGTGCAGAAAGGCTTTTTCCCCGAACAGGATACGGGCCTGCTGATGGGGGCCTTACGGGCGGATCAGAATATTTCGTTTCAGGCGATGAAGCCGAAGATGCTGCAGTTCACCAACATCATTCGGTCCGATCCTGCCGTTGAAAGCGTGATGTCATCCATGGGCAGCGGGATGTTTGGCTCGCGCAATAACGCCGACTTTTTTGTCCGGCTTAAAGCTTTTGACAAGCGTGATGCCACGGCCAGCCAGGTGGCTAACCGCTTAAGCCAGAAAACCAGTAAGATCCCCGGCGCGCAGCTGTTTCTGATGGCGGCGCAGGATCTGCACATCGGCGGGCGCAGTGCCAATGCCACCTATCAGTACAGCCTGCAGGCGGACGATCTGGCCCTGCTGCGCGAGTGGACGCCTAAAGTCCAGGCGGCACTGGCGGCGATTCCGCAGCTCAACAGCGTTGATTCCGATGCGCAAACCGGCGGTCAGGAAGTGATGCTGACGATCGACCGCGACCAGGCCACCCGGCTGGGGGTGAATGTGAAGATGCTGGACACGATGCTGAATAACGCGTTCAGCCAGCGCCAGATTGCCACGCTGTACCATACGCTCAATCAGTATCACGTGGTGATGTCGCTGCAGGACAGCGATACCCGCGATCCGGCGATATTGCAGCAGCTGTACGTCATTAACGACAGCGGCGACCGCATTCCGCTGTCGGCCTTTGTCAGCTTCACGGGCGGCAATGCCCCGCTGACGGTGACGCATCAGGGGCAGTCAGCTACCAGCACCGTGGCCTTTAACCTGAATGACGGCGTCTCGCTGGAGCAGGCAGAGGCGCTGATCAAACAGGCGATGGCCCAGATTGGCTTGCCCTCAACCATTCAGGCGGGCTATGCCGGCACAGCGGCCGAATTTAATCAACTGACCGCCACGATGCCGTGGCTGATTGTGGCGGCGCTGGTGGCGGTCTATATCGTTCTTGGCGTGCTGTATGAGAGCTATATTCATCCGCTGACGATTCTGTCGACATTGCCCTCGGCGGGCGTGGGCGCGCTGCTGCTGCTGTTACTGACCAATACGCAGCTCACGGTGATCGCGCTGATCGGCATTATCCTGTTGATCGGTATCGTAAAAAAGAACGCGATTATGATGATCGACTTTGCCATTGATGCCGAGCGGCGGCTTGGCCTGTCACCGCAGCAGGCGATTACCCAGGCCTGCCTGATGCGTTTTCGCCCCATTATGATGACCACGCTGGCCGCGTTCTTCGGGGCGCTGCCGCTGGCGTTGGGCAGCGGCGGTGATGCCGACTTACGCAGCCCGCTCGGCATTGCCATCGCCGGGGGGTTAGCGCTGAGCCAGCTGCTGACGCTGTTTACCACACCGGTTATTTATCTGTGGCTCGATCGCCTGAGCCGTGCCACCCAACGTCAATGGCGTCGTCTGCGCCATGCGGGAACCTGAATCATGAAATCACGTCTTCCGGCCGTGCTGGTGCTGCTGTTGAGCGGCTGTACTGTTGGCCCCGATTACCAACGCCCTTTGATGGCGATGCCGGTTCACTACAAAGAGGCCAGAGGCTGGCAGCAGGCGACGCCCCAGGACGATCGGCACAAGGGCGAATGGTGGTCGGTGTACCAGGATGCCACGCTAAACAGCCTGCTCAGTCAGGTCAGCCTCTCTAACCAGAATGTGGCTGAATACGCGGCGCAGTATCGCCAGGCGCAGGCGCTGGTGGCGCAGTCCCGGGCGGCGCTGTTTCCCACCCTGGATTATGACGCCAGTACGACGCGGAGCGGCAGCCACACTGACAGCACGCGCACCACCAGCAGCAGCCATCAGGCGGCGCTGAATGCCAGTTGGGAGCTGGATTTATGGGGCAAACTGCGTCGGACACGGGAAGAGGATCAGGCCAGCGCGCAGGCCAGCGCAGCGGAACTCGCCAATATCACCCTGAGCGCCCAGACCGAGCTGGCGGAAGACTACTTCCAGTTGCGCATCATGGACGAAAAAATTGGTTTGTATCAGCAGAGCATCGCCGCCTATCAGCGCTATCTGAGCGTGATACAGAACCAGTATCAGGCGGGAACGGAATCCCGTGCCACGGTGGCACAGGCGCAGCAACAGCTGGAGAGCGCCAGCGCCTCGGCCCAGGATTATCAGTGGCAGCGCGCCCAGATGGAACATGCGATCGCCCTGCTGGTGGGCAAAGCGCCTGCGGATTTCAGCCTGCCTGCCGCAACCCTGACGGCAACCTTACCGGCGATCCCCGGCGGCTTACCGGCCGAACTGCTGCAGCGCCGTCCCGATATCGCCATGGCCGAGCGTAAAATGGCGGCAGCCAACGCGGCGATCGGGGTTGCCACCGCCGGGTACTATCCCGATCTCACCCTCAGCGCCAGCGGCGGCGTGAGCGCCTCTGCGCTGCATAACCTGTTCGCGTTACCTAACCGTGTCTGGTCGCTGGGACCCGAGCTGAGCGGCTCGCTGCTGGACTTTGGCGCCACCTCGGCCAGTGTGGATCAGGCCCGCGCTGCCTACGATGCCAGCGTGGCGAACTATCGACAGACGGTGCTGACGGCGATGCAGGATGTCGAAGACCGCCTGGTGGAACTGAACACGCTGCAGGGCGAAATCGCCGCACAGCAGCGCGCCACCGCCGCCGCGCAGACTTCGGCGCAGGTCACACGCAATCAGTATGAGGCCGGGATGATTGACTATCTGGATGTGGCGACAACCGAAAACAGCAGCCTGAGCGCGCAACAAAGTTTACTGACGCTGAAAAGCACACAGTGGGTCAGTAGCGTGGCGCTGATCGCGGCGCTGGGCGGCGGCTGGCATACCGCACCATGAAGGCGGCATAGCGCTGAAATCTGCCAATAATCAGTTGTCGATTACGGCTAAATCCTGCATCGTGAGTGGCTATTTTTAAGATGCTAAGGAGCCGGCATGTTATTCACCTTTTTCCGCCTGGTATTCCGCCTGCTGTGGCGGGTTGAACTCCGGGGCGATCTCGCTGAACTGCATAAGCAGAAGGTGCTGATTACCCCGAATCACACCTCGTTTCTGGATGGGGCGCTGCTGGCGCTGTTTCTGCCCATCAAACCGGTTTTTGCGATTTACTCATCGATCAGCGAGCACTGGTTTTTACGTCTCATCAAGCCGTACGTGGATTTTGTTCCGCTCGATCCCACTAAACCTTTGGGGCTGAAGCAGCTGGTGCGGCTGATCGACAGCGGGCGTCCGGTGGTCATTTTCCCGGAAGGCCGGATTACCGTCACCGGATCGCTGATGAAAATTTACAGCGGGGCCGGATTTGTCGCGGCAAAATCTGGTGCCACCGTGGTGCCGATGCGCATTGAAGGCGCCGAGTTTACGCCGTTTGGTCGCCTGGCGGGCGTCTTTAAGCGTCGTTTGTTTCCGCGCATCACACTCAGCATTTTACCCGGCACCCATATTCCGATGCCTGAAGCGAAACGCGCCCGTGATCGTCGCGTGCTGGCCGGTGAACACCTGCATCACATTATGATGGAAGCACGCATGGCCGTGCGCCCACGGGAAACCCTGTTTGAGGCTTTCCTCAATGCCCGCCAGCGCTACGGCGCGTTTAAACGCTGCATTGAAGATGTGAATTTCAAACCGGACAGCTATACCGGTTTACTGAAAAAAGCGTTGGGCGTCGGACGGATTCTGGAGCGTTACAGTCAGCCCAACGAGTACGTAGGGCTGCTGCTGCCTAACGCCACGGTCACCGCGGCGGCTATCCTGGGCGCTTCCCTGCGTGGGCGCGTGCCTGCGATGCTGAACTATACCGCTGGCGTAAGCGGCATGCGCGCGGCGCTGACCGCATCAAAAGTGAAAACCGTGTTTACGTCCCGCCAGTTTCTGGACAAGGGCAACCTGTGGCACCTGCCGCAGGGCCTGACAGAGGTACAGTGGATCTACCTGGAAGATCTGAAGGATACCGTCACGCTCAAAGACAAGCTCTGGATACTGGCGCATCTGATCGCGCCGCGCCAGGCCCAGGTGGCGCAGCAGCCGGAAGAGGCCGCGATGGTGCTGTTTACGTCGGGATCGGAAGGCCATCCCAAAGGCGTTGTGCACTCGCACAAAAGCCTGCTGGCCAACGTTGAACAGATCCGTACCGTGGCAGACTTTACGCCGCGCGACCGTTTTATGTCGGCCCTGCCGCTGTTTCATGCTTTTGGCCTGACCGTGGGGCTGTTTACACCGCTGATGACCGGGGCGCAGGTCTTTCTCTATCCCAGCCCGCTGCACTACCGGATCGTGCCGGAGCTGGTTTACGACCGTAACTGCACCGTTCTGTTTGGGACCTCCACCTTCCTGGGCAACTATGCCCGCTTTGCCCAGCCCTATGACTTTGCGCGACTGCGCTACGTGGTGGCCGGGGCAGAGAAGTTGCAGGAAACCACGCGCCAGCTGTATATGGACAAGTACGGCATTCGTATTCTGGAAGGCTATGGCGTCACCGAATGCGCGCCGGTGGTGGCGATCAACGTGCCGATGGCCGCGAAAGCGCATACCGTGGGCCGTATCCTGCCGGGAATGGATTCTCGCCTGATGTCGGTGCCGGGCATCGAAAACGGCGGGCAGCTACAGCTGCGTGGCCCTAACATCATGAAGGGCTATCTGCGGGTCGAGAACCCCGGCGTGCTGGAAACCCCGGCCGCTGATAACGGCGAAGGCCAGAGTGAAGCGGGCTGGTACGATACCGGCGATATCGTCAGCTTTGATGAGGGCGGCTTCTGCCAGATTCAGGGGCGAGCCAAACGCTTTGCCAAAATAGCCGGTGAGATGGTGTCACTGGAGGTGGTCGAGCAGATTGCCCTGAAGGCCTCTTCGGATAAACAGCATGCGGCCTCGCTGCGCCCTGACGGTAATCGAGGTGAAGCATTGGTGCTGTTTACTACCGACAGCGAACTGGCACGCGAGAGCCTGCAAAAAGCCGCGCGTGAGCTGGGGGCTGCCGAGCTGGCCGTACCACGCGACATTCGCGTGGTAAAAACGTTGCCCCTTCTGGGCAGTGGTAAACCTGACTATGTCACGCTGAAAAACATGGCGGAAGAGGAACAGGCATGATCGTAGAACGTGATGCGCCGTTATTGTCGCGCGGCATGATAGCGGTAATGGTGGCGCAGTTTTTCTCCGCGTTCGGCGATAATGCCCTGCTGTTTGCCACCCTGGCATTATTAAAAAACCAGTTCTATCCCGACTGGAGCCAGCCGATCCTGCAGATGCTGTTTGTGGCAACCTATATCCTGCTGGCCCCGTTTGTGGGGCAGATGGCGGACAGCTTTGCCAAAGGGCGGGTCATGATGTTCGCCAACAGCCTGAAGCTACTGGGTGCGATGATCATCTGCTTTGGCTTCAATCCCTTCCTGGGTTACACCCTGGTGGGGATCGGCGCGGCGGCGTATTCGCCCGCCAAATACGGCATTCTTGTGGAAATCGCCCATGACGAGAAGCTGGTCAAAGCCAACGGGCTGATGGAAGCTTCCACCATTGCGGCGATCTTACTGGGCTCGGTGGCGGGCGGCATCCTGGCTGACTGGAACCTGGTTGCCGCGCTGGCGGTCTGTGCCTTGACCTATGCCGTGGCGGTAACGGCGAACCTGTTTATCCCCAAACTGCACGCCGCGCGTCCCGGCCAGAGCTGGAACTTCGCGGCCATGCTGCGCAGCTTTATTGCCGCAACGCGCGTACTGTGGAACAACGCTGAAACGCGTTTCTCCCTGCTCGGGACCAGCATGTTCTGGGGTGCAGGCGTCACGCTGCGTTTTCTGCTGGTGTTGTGGGTGCCGGTAGCGTTGGGGATCCAGGATAACAAAACCCCGACCACGCTGAATGCCATGGTGGCGGTCGGTATCGTCGTGGGCGCGGCGCTGGCGGCCAGGCTGGTTACGCTGGAGACTGTGCGCCGCTGTATGCCTGCCGGTGTGCTGATTGGGATCGTGGTGGTAATTTTCTCGCTGCAACATACGCTGCTGAATGCTTACCTGCTGCTGTTAGTGATTGGCGTACTCGGCGGTTTCTTCGTGGTTCCGCTTAACGCGCTGCTGCAGGAGCGGGGCAAACAGAGCGTGGGATCCGGTAATGCCATCGCGGTACAGAACCTCGTTGAAAACACCGCCATGCTGGTGATGCTTGGGCTGTATACCTTAGCCATTCGGGCTGGCGCGCCCGCGGTGGCGACCGGCATGGGCTTCGGCGCACTGTTTGCACTGGCGATTGCCGTGCTGTGGCTGTGGCGGCCGTCCTCCCGCCCTTGATGTCACCACGGCGGGGCGCGCTGGCCCCGCCGTTTGGCTTTTCCTTCCTGCCTCGAAATCAACGTCTCTCCCTCTGTCACAATCCTTTAATTACCGATGCAGTATATTCAAAATAATATAGTTTGTTTGGTGATTGTTTTTGTTTGTTATTTTATTTTATTTTATTCACGATAATTTTTTACGATGCATAATTAATTTAAACTTGAAATCGAATTCAACGTTAAAAAATTTGAAATAAATATTTATTTAATATTGCCGATTAATTTCTGGCTTCCTTCGGGAATTAGCTCGGAGGAAAGAAAGGAGCTCGGTTTAATGAATATGACGCAAAGACTCTCTCTGGCTTTTTCGCTTTTAGCAGGTTCGTTAATTATTCTAGGGATCGTAACTATCTCACTTCTCGCGGGTTTTCAGGCGCGATTTGAATATGTGCAGGTCAACACGATTGATTCGCTCAAGGTGCTGAACCGGTTGGTGGACGAAAGTAATCGCCTCTCCGTGGCGTTATATCGTCATCAGACCGAAGACGAGATCGGTAAACTGGCCAGCCTTGAAGCTGTGATCCAAAAACGCATTGAGGATATTTCGACATTAACAAAATATTATGTCGATAATGATATTACTAATGACGAGGATCGGGCGATGACGGATAAGTCACTCCAGCTGATCGCGGCGGTAAAACAAAACCTTCCGGCGTTTCTTAACGCCTCCCGATCGCATCAGAACGCACTCAGCCTGGCGCTGTTAAGTGATGATGAAGGCATCGGCGGCGCCATCACCCAACTCAAAAGCAGTTATCGCAATCAGTTTGACTTTAACAGCAAAATTGGCGAAGCGTTGCGCCTGCAAAACCAACATATCTACCTGCAGACCAAATGGGGCATGGCCGCCGGTATTGCCCTGACGATTATCGGGCTGGGCATGCTGACGATCTTCACCATCCTGCGCGTCCGCCGCAGCCTGAAGGCCATCGGTGATGTGATGGAGCGCGCCAGCACCCGTCTTGATCTCTCCCTAAAGGCGGATGACAGTCGCCGCGATGAAGTCGGCATCATGGCGCGGTCGTATAATCGCCTGATGGAAAGCATCTCTTCTGCCCTGCACGCGGTCAGCAGCGCCTCACAGTCGGTCAGCAGTGCATCGGCACAGATTGCGGCAGGCAATGAAGATTTGTCGGCCCGCACGGAAGAGCAGGCGGCCTCGCTGGAGCAAACCGCGGCCAGCATGACCCAAATCAGCGAAACCGTCAGGCAGACCGCAGACAACACGCGCCAGGCAAGTCACCTTGCAGAAAACACGCGCAATCTCTCTGACACCAGTTCTGCGGCACTCAATACCATGCTGAATACCATGGCCTCGATTCGCGACAGTTCGGGCAAGGTGGGCGACATCATCACCCTGATTGAAGGCATTGCGTTTCAGACCAACATTCTGGCGCTCAATGCGGCGGTTGAAGCGGCACGTGCCGGCGAACATGGGCGCGGCTTTGCCGTCGTAGCAGGCGAAGTGCGCAACCTGTCGCAGCGTTCCACCACCGCTGCCCGTGAAATCAAAGGGCTGATTCAGTCGTCGAACGCGTTGATCGAATCGGGAACCTCCCAGGCGGATAACGTGAACCACAATATGGAGACGATGCGCGGTGCGGTCAGTCAGGTCACCGATCTGGTTAACGAAATCGCTGCGGCGGCCACCGAGCAGAGTCAGGGAATTTCGCAGGTCCATCAGGCGGTCAATCAGATGGACGATGTGACTCAGCAGAATGCGGCCCTGGTCGAAGAAGCCTCAGCCGCGTCGCTCTCTCTACAGGAACAGGCCGATACGCTTGCTGCGCTGGTGCGGAAGTTTACGCTTGCCGGTCCGTCGGCCTCAGGGGAGACGCCACAGCGCAACCCTGCAGCCGTCAGGGCACCTAAACCGGTGCTGGCACTGGCGACAAGTGGGCAGGATAACTGGCAGCGTTTTTAAGCGGACGGTTTGAAAATATAACGAAAGGTCGGCGGTCAGTTACGCCAGACTGAAAGCCGCGTGCGCACGCAGTGCGCACGCTTTTTTATCAGCGACGCAGCGCGATCGCTTCAATCTCAATCTTCACATCTTTGGGCAGACGGGCCACTTCCACGCAGGAGCGCGCCGGGAAGGGCGCATTGTGCTCGGTAAAGAAGGCTTCGTAGGTGGCGTTTACGGTCGCAAAGTCATTTAAATCTTTCACGAATACCGTGGTTTTCACGATATCGGCAACCTTCAGGCCCGCCGCTTCGACGATCGCCTTCACGTTTTCCAGCGACTGGCGCGCCTGTGCCGATACGTCTTCAGCAACGTCGCCCGTGGCCGGGTTCACCGGAATCTGACCCGAGGTGATGATCATGCTGCCGAGATCAACGCCCTGCACGTAGGGGCCGATAGCCGCTGGGGCTTTTTCCGTACTGATTTCACGAGACATCATTTCTCCTTAGAGTAAGGCCGGGGCAGCAAAGGCGCTGCCCGCCATAAAACGCGGTTCATTATAAGCGCGGCAGGGCCGATTAAAAGTGACCCAATACCACATGACGGGCGAACTCTTTCTCACAGTATTTACACTTGAGGTGTACCTCATCGGCGCGGTGCTTAACGGCGAAGCTGGAGAACACCGGTTCGCTGCGGCTGATGCAGTTGCTGTTCGGGCAGGTCAGCACCCGATCGATGCGATCCGGTAGCGCAGGGGCGATCTTGGCCACCACTTCATAGTCATCAATGCGGTTGACGGTGGCGTGCGGCGCATAAAACGCCAGCTGATTGATCTGATCTTCCGTGAGATAGGTGTTCTCGATCTTAATCAAATCTTTGCGGCCCATCTCCCCCGACGGCAGATTCAGGCCGATGGTGATGCGCTGGTCGGTTTCGGTCAGGCGAAACAGCGACAGGAGCTTAAAGCCTACCTGCGCAGGGATGTGATCGATAACCGTGCCGTTTTTGATGGCTTCGACCTGCAGTTTGTTATCCTGGCTCATACTGTCACTCCTTACAGGGCGGTGTCGCTGTTTAAAACCAGTGCCAGTAAAGCCTGGCGTGCGTAGATGCCGTTACCGGCCTGCTGGAAGTACCAGGCGTACGGCGTGCTGTCCACGTCGGTGGTGATTTCATCGATGCGCGGCAGCGGGTGCAGCACCTTCATGTTGTCGCGCGCACCGTTCAGGTCTGCGGCGCGTAAAATAAACTGCGCTTTGACGTTGGCATATTCTGAAGGGTCAAGCCGCTCTTTTTGCACCCGGGTCATGTAGAGAATATCCAGATCCGGCATTACCTCTTCAAAGCTGTCGTGACGTGACCAGGTGATATTCTGCTCGTCCAGCATATCGGTAATATACGCCGGCATCGCCAGCGCATCCGGGGCGATAAAGAAGAAGCGGTTGCCGTCAAACTTCGCCAGCGCCTGGGTCAGAGAGTGCACGGTGCGCCCATATTTCAGGTCACCCACCATCGCCACGTTCAGGTTGCTGAGGCGCCCCTGGGTTTCACGAATGGTGAACAGGTCCAGCAGCGTTTGCGTTGGGTGCTGATTTGCGCCGTCTCCGGCATTCAGAATCGGGATGCCGTTGGAAAACTCAGTGGCCAGCCGCGCGGCGCCCTCCTGCGGATGACGCATCACGATGGCATCCACGTAGGTGCTGATAACCGAAATGGTATCGGCCAGGGTTTCCCCTTTTTTACCCAGTGACGTATTGCTGCCATCGGCGAAGCCCACCGCAGAGGCGCCCAGGCGATGGATGGCGGTTTCAAACGACAGCCGGGTGCGGGTCGAGGCCTCAAAGAAGCAGCTGGCGATCACATTATGTTTCAGCAGTTCCGGCTGGGGATGTGCTTTAAGCTGCGCAGCGGTGTGCAGGACCAGCTCCAGCTCGTCGCGGCTGAGATCGTTAATTGAAATGATATGCTTGCGATATAGCGGGTTAGCCATAGCTCTCTCCTCTGCGGCGCGGCCGGATTGCGGACAAAAAAAAGCCCCTTAGAAAGGGGCTTTTTTAAGATCGGTTCGATGACGGAAAGAAACAGCGGTGCCGCCTGCGTTGAGGCGAGGTAGCGCGTCACATTGTGCACGATGCTGTTGCATGTTTCCTCCGGCAAATTGTGGCGCATTATACGCCATCAGGCATGCGCATCAAGGAAAAATCGCGCCACAGGTAAACGTTTGCGGCAGCCCGATTAGCGCTGTCCCAGCGTGGCCACCATCACCGCTTTAATGGTGTGCATCCGGTTTTCCGCCTGATCGAATACGATGCTGTGCGCCGACTCAAAGACGTCATTGCTGACCTCCATGCCATCCTGCAGGCCGTACTGTTCCGCCATCTGACGGCCCAGCGTGGTCTGATCGTCATGGAAGGCCGGTAAGCAGTGCAGGAATTTCACCTGCGGATTGCCGGTCAGCGCGAGCATCGCGTGATTGACCTGATAGCCGCGCAGCAGGGCAATACGTTCTTCCCACACCGCTTTGGCTTCACCCATGGAAACCCAGACGTCGGTATAGATGAAATCGGCGCCTTTCACGCCCTCGGCAATATCTGCCGTCAGGGTGATTTTGCCGCCGGTCTGTTCGGCAACCTGACGGCACTGAGCCACCAGGTCGGCTTCCGGCCAGCAGCTTTGCGGCGCGACCATACGCAGATCTAAGCCAACCTGTGCCGCCGCTTCCAGCATGCTGTTACCCATATTGTTGCGAGCATCGCCCACGTACACCAGGGTCATCTCACTGAGCGGCTTGCCTGGCAGATGCTCCTGCATGGTCAGCAGATCGGCCAGCAGTTGCGTTGGGTGGAACTCGGTGGTCAGGCCGTTCCATACCGGCACGCCAGCATGTTCCGCCAGGGTTTCGACCAGTGCCTGACCGTAACCCCGATACTGAATACCGTCATACATGCGGCCTAACACGCGCGCGGTGTCTTTCATCGACTCTTTATGGCCGATCTGGCTGCCGCTTGGGCCGAGGTAAGTGACGTTTGCCCCCTGATCGTAAGCGGCAACTTCGAAAGAGCATCGGGTACGGGTCGAGTCTTTTTCGAAGATGAGCGCGATGTTTTTGCCTTTCAGGTACTGGGTTTCACTGGCGGTTTTTTTTGCGCGTTTTAATTCGGCGGACAGGGTAAGCAAGTAGTCAATCTCAGCCGGGGTAAAATCCAGCAGCCTGAGGAAATGACGTTGATACAACTGACTCATACAGCACTCCGGTACGGGGTTTATAATGAATTAAAATTCAATTTAACCGTATGAATATGCATTTTCAACCCTGGCGAGAATAATCTTTTCTGTTTTGTGTAGTGGCGCGACAGGCAGTATGGGAAAATAATCACTTATTGCCGAACTCAGAGAGGATATCGCCATGGCATTTGAAGCATTGTTGGAAGAGCAGCGTGAAGAGACGCGGCTGATCATCGAAGAACTGTTAGAGGATGGCAGCGATCCCGATGCGCTCTATACCATTGAGCACCATCTCTCCTGTAACAACTTCGACTCGCTGGAAAAAGCGGCGGTGGACGCCTTTAAACTGGGCTATGAAGTCACCGAGCCAGAAGAGCTGGAGCTGGAAGACGGCACTACCGTGATGTGTGTGGACATCCTCAGCGAAGGCGCGCTGAAAGCGGAGCTGATTGATGCCCAGGTGGAGCAGCTGGTGAACCTGGTAGCTAAATACAACGTCGACTATGACGGCTGGGGTACCTACTTCGAAGACCCGAACGCCCAGGATGACGACGAAGACGACGGCGAGACTATCGACGAAGACGACAACGGCATTCGTCACTAATCAACACCGGCGGAGCCTGCTCCGCCTTTTCTGTTCTCCGGCCCTGTCTGACATCCATGAATTACGCACCTTTACTTGAACCGATACATCAGTTTTTGCTCTGCCGCACGCCTCAGTCCTGGATCCTTGAGGCGCGTAAACCAGAAAACCTGATCCTGCTGCTCACCGACCATCTGGTATGCGAACTGAAAGCGGCCCAGACCGCCGTGTGGCTGATCCGCAAATACGTTGCCGACAAACCCAGCGGTGACCGGATTCTGGCGTGGCTGAAGCCTTACGAGAATTTTATCTTCCGCGAGGACGGCGACAGCGATTTTATCAACGCCCATAAAAATCTGACCAAAGCCATTATTGTGCGTAACGAGCTTCCCTGGGCGGACGATCTGGTTGAGAAAATGGTGCTGCTGATTAAAGAAGAGCTGCATCACTTTTATCAGGTGTGGGAAATTATGCAGGCGCGCGGGCTGGTCTATCAGAAAATCACCTCAAGCCGTTACGCCAAAGGCCTGCTGCGTGAAGTGACCACCCACGAACCCGATACGCTGGTGGATAAGCTGATTTGCGGTGCCTATATTGAGGCGCGTTCCTGCGAACGCTTTGCCAGCCTGGCGCCTTATCTGGATAGCGAATTAGAGAAGTTTTATATCTCGCTGCTGCGTTCAGAAGCCCGGCATTACCAGGATTACCTGGCGCTGGCCGCGCAGATCTCACCGAAAGACATTTCGGCGCGCGTGCGGGCGATTGGGGAAGCGGAGGCCAGGCTAATCAGTGAACCGGACACGGAGCTGCGCTTTCACAGCGGTGTTCCGGCGTTTTAAGCGCATTACAGCGTTTTCAGCATCCTGAACTCGCAGTCACCATGTCCGGTACAGCCCAGCGCATGGTCGATGCGGGCAAAACCCAGCGATTCATAGAGCTTAATGGCGCGGGTTAAGCTGCCGGTGGTTTCCAGATAGCAGCGGCGAAAGCCCCGCTGACGCGCGTGCGCCATGGCTAAAAGCGCCAGTTCACGCGCCACGCCGAGGCCACGGATGCCCGGCAGGAAATACATCTTTTGCAGCTCACAGATATCCGGCGAGCTGCAGGCGAGGGGGGCAATGCCGCCGCCGCCCATCACTTTTCCCTGATGTTCCACAATCCAGTAGGCGCTGTGCCCGGCGCTGTAAAGTTCATAAAGCTGGTCCAGGTTGGGATCGGCCACGGTATAGCCTTTGTCAGCCGTCAGGCCAAATTCCGCAGAAACGTCGCGGATCACCCGGGCGATATGAGGATTGTCGTCGGCGACGATAGGACGCAGCAAGGGTTGCGGCTGAGTATCAGGGATCATAACGGGGTAGCGTGACGGAATCAGGTTAGACATGCGTCAGAAATAGCATTATCGTCGGGCAAAAGCAATAATGTTCACCGTGCATGGAGGCGTATAACGTGTTTTCCCGTTTCAGTTTTAAAACCATTAAAGACCTTTTCCCTTTCTTTATTATTGTCGGCTTTATCAACGTCTGGGCATATTTTCAATGGATTGGCAGGCCGGATGTTTTTCCGCTGATAATAAATAATGTGACTGGCGTTATTGCTATTCTTATCACCTCGATACTGTTTTTCAGCGTATTTTCGGTCACGTTACTTATTCCCTCCGGGTTCTGTTCAATATCCTCCGCGCAAAAGGGCAAAAAAGCTCGCCCGATGCGGCGCTATAACGAAGGCTGCTGCGCGATCACCACCTTTAGCGCCTTCCTGACTATTTTCACATGGCTTTATTTTGGCAGCACTACACGCGCCTGGCTGATTCTCCCCGCGGCATTCGTTGTGGCTTTGTGCGTACACAGCCTGGTGAATCACCGGATTAATCGCCACCGGCAACAGCGCCAGCGCCAGCTGCTTGCCAGGCTCAAGCGCATTCGGTCGGCTGAGAACGGACTAACTGCAAAATGTAAAAGGCGTTTTTTGCTGGCAGAAATAAGCCTGAATGTCATTAGCATCAATCTCTCTTACACGCTTTTCTCTGTTGCTGTCTCTGTTCTCTCTTTTTTTCCTCTGTTGTTTCTATTGCCAGGTGATATCTATTTCTCAGCGAAAAATACCCTGCCGCAGTATTTTATTATTACCGGTTTATATCTGCTGCTCTTTATGCCGGCGCTGTTCTCACTCTTGACCAATAAAATAAAAGCGCATCATGGCTTCAAACCCATTTTGGCGTTTTCACCTGGTCTGGTCATCGGCGTGTTTACGCTGTTTTCTGTTCAGCTGGTGCAGATTAATCAGCGTGCGATTGAAATCGTCGGCATGGCGTCCTGGCACGAAAAGGTGTTTTCCGTGCCCTCGAAAGACTTCCCGGCCTATTACTTTCCCGCGTCGGTCTGGGGGCCCAGTAAAGCGACGGGCGATGCACGTTTGATTACAGGCATCGAGGCATTTACCAACGGCGAAACCCACCTGATCTGCCCGGCACGTTTAAAGGCGCTCAGGCAAAGGGCGCTGAAAAGGAATGCCTTCCTATGGCAGGCAGATGAGAAAGCCAAAGCGGACCTGGTTGGCATGAGCCAGAACTGTCTCTTGATTAAGGGCGATAAGGTGACGACGGCGGCGGTCTTGAACGCGCTACTCCCCAATGCGCCGCAAATGAAGCCATAAAAAAGCCCACGTCGGCGCGTGGGCTTTAGCGAAAGCAAACCAGAACGATTACAGCGCGGCAATCACCGCCTGCTGTTCAATCAGTTTTGCTTTTGACTGTTCCATCTCGGCGACGCGCTCGCGCTCTTTGGCAACGACCGCTTCCGGGGCACGGGACACAAAGCCTTCGTTAGCCAGCTTGGTCTGGATCTTCTCGATTTCCACATCCAGCTTCAGCAGCTCTTTGGCCAGGCGCTCCAGCTCGGCGGTTTTATCCACCAGATCCGCCATCGGGATCAGCAGCTCGGCGCCTTCCACGATTTTGGTCACCGACACCGGGCCTTTCTCGCCCGCAGGCAGAATGGTCAGGCTTTCCAGTCGCGCCAGGCGTGACAGGAAGTTACGGTTGGCCTCAACGCGGCGCTGGGCCGCCTGGGAGCAGTCGCGCAGCAGCACATCCAGCAGCTTGCTGGGCGCGATGTTCATCTCCGCACGGATATTACGGACCGCGATGATCGCCTGCTTCATCCACTCGATGTCGGCTTTGGCTTCGGCATCTTCTTTCGCCGTATCAAACTGCGGGAACGGCTGCAGCATGATGGTGTCATCGCTGATGTTTTTCAGGCCTTTCACGCGCTGCCAGATAGTTTCCGTGATAAACGGAATGATCGGGTGCGCCAGGCGCAGCAGCGCTTCCAGTACGTGAACCAGCGTATGGCGCGTGCCGCGCAGCTCGGATTCACTGCCGCTGTTCATGACCGGCTTAGTCAGCTCCAGGTACCAGTCGCAGAACTGGTTCCAGGTGAAGTCATACAGGATGTTGGCAGCGATATCGAAACGATAGCTGTCCAGCGCCTCACGGTAGGCTTTTACCGTGTGGTTGAACTCGGTCAGAATCCAGCGATCCGCCAGCGACAGCGTCATCTCGCCGCCGTTCTGACCGCAGTCCTGGTCTTCGGTGTTCATCAGCACAAAGCGGCTGGCGTTCCACAGCTTGTTACAGAAGTTGCGATAACCTTCCAGGCGCTTCATGTCCCAGTTGATATCACGGCCGGTTGAGGCCAGCGCCGCCAGCGTAAAGCGCAGGGCATCGGTACCTGATGGCTCAATGCCGTTCGGGAACTGCTTCTCGGTACGCTTGCGGATTTTTTCCGCCAGCTGCGGCTGCATCATGTTGCCGGTGCGTTTTTCCAGCAGATCTTCCAGCGAAATGCCGTCAACCATATCCAGCGGGTCAATCACGTTACCCTTGGATTTCGACATCTTCTGGCCTTCTTCGTCGCGGATCAAACCGGTCATGTAGACGGTTTTAAACGGCACCTGCGGCTTGCCGTTTTCATCTTTGATGAAGTGCATGGTCAGCATGATCATGCGGGCAATCCAGAAGAAGATGATGTCGAAGCCACTCACCAGCACGCTGGTGGGGTGGAAGGTGCGCAGGGCTTCGGTATTTTCCGGCCAGCCCAGCGTCGAGAAGGTCCACAGGCCTGATGAGAACCAGGTGTCCAGCACGTCATCGTCCTGGCGCAGCGCCACATCGGCGCCCAGGTTGTTCTCAGCGCGAACCTCGTCTTCGGTACGACCCACATAAACGTTGCCGTCGTTGTCATACCAGGCCGGAATACGGTGGCCCCACCACAGCTGACGGGAAATACACCAGTCCTGAATATCACGCATCCAGGAGAAGTACATGTTCTCATACTGCTTCGGTACAAACTGAATATCGCCATTCTCAACCGCTTCAACCGCGACTTTTGCCAGCGGTGCCGTACGCACGTACCACTGATCGGTCAGCATCGGCTCGATAACCACGCCGCCACGGTCGCCGTAAGGCACGGTGAGATCATGCGGTTTGATCTCTTCCAGCAGACCCAGCTCGTCTACTGCAGCCACGATGGCCTTACGGGCGGCAAAACGCTCCATCTTCTGGAAAGCAGCAGGAATCGCGTCGCTGTAAGCGGTGCTGGCTTCGCCGTTGGTGTCATAAACCTGGGCGCTTTCACGGATATCGCCGTCGAAGGTCAGGATGTTAATCATCGGCAGCTTATGACGACGGCCCACTTCGTAGTCGTTGAAGTCATGCGCCGGGGTGATTTTCACGCAGCCGGTGCCTTTTTCCATATCGGCGTGCTCATCGCCCACCACAGGAATCAGGCGGTTAACCAGCGGCAGCATGATAAATTTACCGATCAGATCTTTGTAACGCGGATCTTCCGGGTTTACCGCCACGCCGGTATCACCCAACAGGGTTTCCGGACGGGTGGTCGCGACGACCAGATAATCTTTACCGTCGGCAGTTTTCGCGCCATCGGCCAGCGGATAACGGATGTGCCACATCGAGCCTTTGCTCTCGCGGTTTTCCACTTCCAGGTCAGAGATTGCCGTACGCAGCTTCGGATCCCAGTTCACCAGGCGCTTGCCACGGTAAATCAGGTTTTCTTTGTACAGGCGCACAAACACTTCTTTCACCGCATTAGACAGGCCATCGTCCATGGTGAAACGCTCGCGCTCCCAGTCAACCGAGTTGCCCAGGCGGCGCATCTGGCGGGTAATGGTGCCGCCCGATTCAGCTTTCCACTGCCAGATTTTGTCGATGAACGCATCGCGACCGTAATCCTGACGGGTTTTGCCTTCTTCTGCGGCGATCTTGCGCTCAACCACCATCTGGGTGGCGATGCCTGCGTGATCGGTACCGGCCTGCCACAGGGTATTTTTGCCCTGCATGCGCTGGTAGCGGATCATGGTGTCCATGATGGTTTGCTGGAAGGCGTGACCCATGTGCAAGCTACCGGTGACGTTCGGCGGCGGGATCATGATGCAAAAGCTTTCCTGGCTGGTGTCGCCATTCGGTTTGAAGTAGCCCTGCTTTTCCCAATGCTCGTAAAGCGGCTGCTCGATATCTTGCGGGTTATATGTCTTATCCATTTCTGCTATGTCGTTTGCGGCTGTGGCGGCGTTGCCGTATTCAATTGGAAGCCAACGCTGCGATACGCTTTGTAGCGATCGCGCGCCAGCTGTTTGAGAGCGTCTTCGTAAGGAACGAAGTCTATCACTTCATGGAAAGCAGTAGCAAAATCTGCGAACTGCGGCAGCAGGCTGATCAGCAGGTCGCGTGGCGAATTGCCCCGACGCTGCGGCCATGCCAGCTCAACCGGTGCGCCGTAGCGCGGACCTTCCCCGGCGAGATTGTGCGGCACAAAGGCGTTGGCGGGGCGCTGCCACAGCGCCTCATCAAGCCGAATGGCTTGCTGCTCATCTTCACAGGCGATGAGCACCCGCTTACCGGCCCGCCAGCGTGTTTCCGCCAGATCGCACACCAGCGCTTCAACGGCGCTTAAGCCATCGCTGGATGCATCGGTTTCCAACACGTAGAAGGTTGCGTTTTTCATCGAATTGCCTGTTTAAAGAAAAGAAGGGCGGAGTAAGCTCCGCCCCGATGGGTTCGGTGGTCCGTACGATCAATCGTCGCCGTTCAGGCCAGCACGATTCAACAGGAACTGCGACAGCATCGGCACCGGACGACCGGTGGCGCCTTTGGCCTTGCCTGAACGCCAGGCGGTACCGGCGATGTCCAGATGCGCCCAGTTATATTTGCGCGCAAAACGGGCCAGGAAGCAAGCGGCGGTAATCGCCCCACCCGGACGGCCGCCAATGTTCGCC
Organism: Pantoea ananatis LMG 2665; assembly: GCF_000710035.2. GTDB lineage: Bacteria > Pseudomonadota > Gammaproteobacteria > Enterobacterales > Enterobacteriaceae > Pantoea > Pantoea ananatis. Next base: position 339,187 of record NZ_JMJJ01000010.1, read on the forward strand.
ATATCGGCGAAATTGGATTCCAGCTGTTCCTGATACTCATCGGCCATCGGTAAACGCCAGGCGCGGTCGCCAGACTGCTCCGAGGCACCAATCAGTTCATGCGCCAGCGGATTGTGGTTCGACAAGAGTCCGCTGACGTGATGACCCAGGGCAATAACGCAGGCGCCTGTCAGTGTGGCAACGTCAATCACCACTTCCGGATCGAAGCGTTCCACGTAGGTCAGCGCATCACACAGCACCAGGCGGCCTTCAGCATCGGTATTTAACACTTCAACCGTCTGACCGGACATGGTGGTCAGCACGTCGCCTGGACGCATGGATTTGCCGTCCGGCATGTTCTCGCAGCCGACCAGCACGCCCACCACGTTCAGCGGCAGATTCAGTTCGGCGACCATGCGCATCACGCCATAAACCGAGGCCGCGCCGCACATGTCGTACTTCATCTCATCCATGCTGTCCGCAGGCTTGATGGAGATACCGCCGGAGTCAAACGTCAGCCCTTTGCCAACCAGCACAATCGGGCGCGCGTCGGTATCCGGGTTGCCTTTGTACTCAATGACCGACATCAGGGATTCATTATGCGATCCCGCGCCCACCGCGAGGTAGGCGTTCATGCCCAGCTCTTTCATCTGCTGCTCGCCAATCACGCGGGTCGTGATGTTCTTGCTGTAGGCATCCGCCAGCTGGCGCGCCTGAGATGCCAGGTACGCAGGATTACAAATGTTAGGTGGCATGTTGCCCAAATCTTTTGCCGCTTTCACACCGGCGGCCACCGCCAGCCCGTGCTGAATGGCGCGCTCACCGCTGGTGAGTTCACGGCGCGTCGGCACGTTAAACACCAGCTTACGCAGGGGACGACGAGGCTCCGCTTTGTTGCTCTTCAACTGGTCGAAGTTATACAGCGCCTCTTTCGAGGTTTCGACGGCCTGACGCACTTTCCAGTAGGTATTACGCCCTTTGACGTGCAGTTCGGTCAGGAAGCACACGGCCTCCATCGAGCCGGTGTCATTCAGCGTGTTGATGGTTTTTTGGATCACCTGCTTGTACTGGCGCTCGTCCAGCTCACGCTCTTTACCGCAGCCAATCAGCAGAATACGCTCTGACAGGATATTCGGCACATGATGCAGCAGCAGCGTCTGGCCCACTTTGCCTTCCAGTTCACCGCGGCGCAGCAGGGCGCTGATATAGCCGTCGCTGATCTTATCCAGTTGCTCGGCAATCGGTGACAGACGACGCGGTTCGAAAACACCAACTACAATGCATGCACTGCGCTGTTTTTCCGGACTACCGCTTTTTACACTGAACTCCATGCACTCTCCTGAATCTTAAAGACAACGGCCGCTGCTGCCGCTAGAATGTAGCGCATTCGTGACCCATTTATTAAGCGAAGCATTAAGACACATGCTGCTGGAGGTCATAATGGATCAGGGTGACAAGATGTTGTTTTTTCATCACCCAAACGCGATTACCATACATTTCTAGCGTCGACGACGGCCATTTATGAAGAAAAATGGCTAATAAGCGTTGAAATTAGCGATTTTCCTGCAAAAAGACAAGTTTTCACAGGCGTATTAAGCGTGATCATTATTAGATATCTGGTTCGGGAAACGCTCAAAAGCCAGCTGGCTATCCTGTTTATCCTGCTGTTGATCTTCTTCTGTCAGAAGTTGGTGAGGATTTTAGGGGCTGCGGTGGATGGCGAAGTGCCGACAAACCTTGTTCTGACGTTGTTAGGACTCGGCGTGCCTGAAATGGCACAACTTATTTTGCCCCTAAGCCTGTTTCTGGCGATTTTAATGACGCTCGGGCGGCTGTATACGGAAAGTGAAATTACCGTTATGCATGCCTGCGGCCTGAGTAAGGCGGTGCTGGTCAAAGCGGCGATGGTGCTGATGCTGTTCACCTCGGTGGTGGCTGCGGTTAACGTCATCTGGCTTGGCCCCTGGTCGTCGCGCTATCAGGAACAGGTCACTCAAAACGCTAAAGCGAACCCTGGTGCGGCTGCTCTGGCTGCGGGACAGTTCCAGACCTCCAGCGACGGTAGCGCCGTGCTGTTCCTTGAGAACGTCAAAGGCAATCAGTTTGGTCACGTCTTCCTGGCCCAACTGCGGCCAAAAGGGAATGCGCGGCCTTCCGTGGTGCTGGCCGACAGCGGGCACATGGAACAGAAGAAAGACGGCTCACAGATTGTGACCCTGGATAAAGGGACCCGATTTGAGGGAACGGCGTTGCTGCGTGATTTCCGCATCACCGACTTCACTAACTACCAGGCTTACGTAGGTTATAAGCAGGCTACGCTGGATCCTAACGATGTAGACCAGGCCACGTTTGCTACGCTGTTATCGAACAAAACGCCTGAATTCAGGGCTGAGCTTCACTGGCGTATTACGCTGGTCTTTGCCGTGCTGGTCATGGCCTTGATGGTGGTGCCGCTCAGCGTGGTCAACCCGCGTCAGGGACGCGTGCTCTCGATGCTGCCCGCGATGCTGCTGTACCTGATTTTCTTCCTGCTGCAGAGTTCGCTGCGCTCAAGCGGGGCGAAAGGCCGCCTCGATCCGGCTATCTGGATGTGGGTGGTGAATATTAGTTATCTGGCGTTAGCGATCGTGCTTAACCTGTGGGATACCGTGCCGATGCGTCGAATTCGTGCGCGCTTTACACGCGGAGGATCGGTCTGATGTTTCGCGTTCTCGATCGTTATATCGGTAAAACGATATTTAATACCATCCTGATGACGCTGTTTATGCTGGTCTCGCTGTCCGGCATTATCAAGTTCGTCGATCAGCTGCGTAAAACCGGACAGGGTGCCTACAGCGCGCTGGATGCAGGTTATTACACCTTGCTGAGTGTGCCAAAAGACATCGAAATCTTCTTCCCAATGGCGGCCCTGTTAGGTGCATTGCTGGGGCTGGGAACGCTGGCGCAGCGTAGTGAACTGGTGGTCATGCAGGCGGCGGGCTTTACCCGCATGCAGGTGGCCCTGTCGGTGATGAAAACGGCGATTCCGCTGGTGCTGCTGACCATGGCTATCGGCGAGTTTGTCGCCCCTCAGGGCGAGCAGATGGCGCGTAACTTCCGTGCGCAGCAGCTCTATGGTGGCGCGCTGGTGTCGACGCAGAGCGGTTTGTGGGCCAAAGACGGCAACAATTTCATCTACATTGAACGTGTTAAAGGCGACGATGAAATTGACGGCGTCAGCATTTACAACTTCACTGACGATCGCCGTTTACAGAGCGTCCGCTATGCTGCAACGGCGAAATGGAATAAAGACAAGAAGTTGTGGGTGCTGTCTCAGGTGGACGAATCGAATCTGACCGATCCGAAACAAATCACCGGCTCACAAAGCCTGACTGGCGAGTGGAAAACCAGCCTGACCCCAGACAAACTGGGCGTGGTGGCGCTGGATCCGGATGCGTTGTCGATTACCGGCCTCTACGATTACAGCAAATACCTGAAGCAGAGTGGTCAGGAGTCTGGCCGTTACCGGCTGAACATGTGGAGCAAAATCTTCCAGCCGCTGTCCGTAGCGGTCATGATGCTGATGGCGCTGTCGTTTATCTTTGGTCCGCTGCGTAGCGTATCCATGGGCGTGCGCGTGGTCACCGGGATCAGCTTCGGCTTCCTGTTCTACGTACTGGATCAGATTTTTGGCCCGCTCAGCCTGGTTTATGGTCTGCCGCCGATTTTCGGCGCGATACTGCCCAGCTTTGCCTTCTTTGCCATCAGTCTGTTTATGCTGATAAAACGGCGATAGATGCTGACAGTCAGAAAGGCCGCGCGATGCGGCCTTTTTTTATGGGCGGGCAGACAATAAAACGTTATTTCAGGCTAAGGATGTCTGTCACAGACATAAGGTGCGGTGCCCTGTCGCCCTCAACCTGTTTTAGCGACGGGAAGTGCCTGCCAGCGCGGCCTTCAGTTGAGCGCGTGTCATGCGTACGCAATATACTGGCGTCCCGCGTTCGAAACGCCAGCCTTCAGCTAACGGCCCCACATCGACCGGATCGAAGCCAAACGTGTCGTATAATGTAGCGACACGCTTTTTAGCCTGCTCATCATCCCCTGCCAACGGCAGTGCACGTCGGTTCGAATCGCCTGCAGGCAGCCCCTGAACCTCCAGGTCGGTCATCTGAATGGCATTAAACGCTTTTACGACGGTCGCGTCAGGGAACTGCTGGGCCAGTCTTTCGCTAGTGGTTAGCGTACCGTTATCCAGTTCTGCAATCTGTCCATCGCGCTCGGGATAGTAGTTTACCGCATCAATTATTAGCTTATTTTTTAGTCGTGATGATGGAAGCTGTGCCACAGCGTTAAGTGGCACGGCAATCACCACCATGTCGCTAAAGTCCGCCGCTTCCTCTACGGTGCCAGCTTCGCAGCCAATCATAGGTTTCAGGCTAAATAACGTCTGCGGTCCGCGAGAGTTACTTAACATTACCTGATGGCCCGCCTGGGTTGCCAGTCTGGCGACCGCTCGTCCAACAAACCCTGCACCAATAATGCCGATTTTCATTATGTCGTCCTCCAGTATTGTCGATAACAATCACGTTAATTAAAAATATTTGGTTGATAAATACGCAGTTAAGAGCAAGATAAACAACAAAAAGGAGGGAATGATGGACAGGCTTACCAGCATGAATGTTTTTGTCAAAGCCGCAGAGGTTGGCTCCTTTGCTGCGGCAGCCGAGCAGCTTCGACTCTCACCTCAAATGGTGGCAAAACATATCGCCAGCCTGGAAACGCGACTGGGCACGGTGCTGCTGAACCGCACGACGCGGCGGCAAAGTCTGACGGATGTTGGCCGTAATTACTACGAACGCTGCAAGGTTGTTCTGGCAGAGGCGGAAGAGGCCGACGCGATTGCCATGGAGATGAAAAGCACACCTTCAGGCATACTAAAGGTGAGCGCGCCCCTGACCTTCGGTGCGTTCACTCTGGCACCTTTTATTACTCGTTATCTGGCACGCTATACGGAAATTCAGGTTGACCTGGAACTTAGCGACCGCTTAGTTGAGCCGTTTGAAGAAGGGTACGAAGTAGTGATTCGTATTGGTGAATTAACGGACAGTTCATTAGTTGCGTATCCGCTTAAGCCTTATCGGTTGATTGCCTGCGCTTCGCCCACCTATCTGGCACGAATGGGCATGCCCGCAACGCCCGCAGACCTGATGGATCACGTGTGTTTGGTGTATGGCATCTGGTCACCGTCCATGCCTTGTCGTTGGCATTTTCAACGCGCTGGCAGGGTTGAGGAAGTAAAACCACAGGGCCGCTTCCGTTCTAATGACTGGAAGGCGCTGTTGCACGCAGCACTGGAAGGACATGGTGTGACGCTCGGGCCGGCCGATGTGCTGAATGAAGAGATCGAAAAAGGCCGGCTTATACAGATTTTGCCGGAATACGATGGACCTGCGCGGCCAATGAATATGTTAATCCCCACAGGTCGACGTCAGACGGTGAAAATTCGCAGTTTTGTTGATGCCATTAATCAGACATTTGGTCTGCACCGCAGCACAACGGACTGATTCCCGAGGCTACTTCTGGCACGCCAGCAGCGCCTCCACGTCTCCCGACACAATCTGCCCAAGGTGCGCAGTAATCCATGCCGGTGATTGGTCCCACCACGCCAGCGACTCCAGTTGGGCCACTACCTCTGGGGCAAAGCGGGCACGGACGGGCTTCGCGGGATTACCGCCGACGACCGTGTAGGCTGGCACGTCCGAGGTGACGACGGAACGGGAAGCGATAATCGCGCCGTTACCTACCTTAACGCCGGGCATGATCAGGGCCTCATAGCCTATCCACACATCGTTACCGATCACCGTGTCGCCCTTGTAGGGCAGATCGCCTTCGCCCGGCATCACCTTTTCCCAGCCATTGCCAAAGATTTGAAACGGGTAGGTCGAGATGCCGGACATTTTGTGATTGGCGCCGTTCATAATAAACTGCGCCCCTGTCGCAATGGCACAAAACTTACCAATAATCAGCTTATCGCCGATGAAGGGATAATGGTAAAGCACGTTACGCTCGAAGTTTTCCGCGTCCAGCGGGTCATCATAATAGGTGTAATCACCCACGATAATATTGGGATTGCGGACGGTGTTCTTGATAAAACATACCTGCGGAAAGCCAGCCAGAGGATGGGGAGCGGTGGGATCGGGTCCGTTCATAATGGCGCCTTTTATCTGATATCAGGATGGGCGGCAGTGCGATGCCACGCCGATGCGCTTACCTCTGCCGCAGCGGCGCAATGAGCATACCATCCTTTCAGAAGAGCATCCGATCGTAGGTCATCGCACCCCGTCACAAATCAACGCACCATAAAGCGTCTCCGCCTCGGCTAACCTACTCAGCAGGCAATATTCATCGGTCTGATGCGCCATCGACGGCTCGCCGGGGCCCAGAATTATGCAGGGCGGATTGCCCAGCGCGGGCAACAGCAGTGAAGCATCGGTGAAGTAGGGCACAATGCGCGGCACCAGGGGCGCATCATGTAATGGCTGGCATCGTTGATAAACCGCCTGAATCCATGCGTGATCGCCTTCACTGAGTACCGCGGGCAGGTCCACCAGCGTAGATATCGTCACACCTTCGCCCAGTAAGGTGCTGAGCTGCTGACGGATGGTGGCGTGCTGAAGATTGGGCGCGCTACGAATATCCACGTCAAACTGCGTGCGGTCAGGCACGGAGTTAATGTTCAGGCCGCCTGTGATGCGCCCGACGTTGATCGTGGGCTGTTTCATCAGCGGATGCGGCGCGCCGGGGGAGAAATGCTGAATTTTACCCAGCGCATCGGCGGCCAGGTAGATCGCATTGATGCCCAGCTCCGGCATCGCGCCGTGCGCGGTTTTACCGCGTGTTTCACAGCGCAGCCACAGTGCGCCTTTGTGGCCGATAACCGGATAGTTCGCGGTGGGTTCGCCAACGATCAGCGCGCCCACCTCGGGCAGGTCAGCGGTATCGATCAGCGCCCGCGCGCCGTCGCAGCCGGTTTCCTCACCGCCGGTAATCAGCAGCACCACGCCCGGCCCTTGGCGAATGGCCTGCTGGTGCGTGACGCAGGCCACGGCAAAGGCGGCAACGGCCGCTTTCATATCGCTCGATCCCCGGCCATAGAGCCGATCGTCCACGATCTCGCCAAAGGGATCGTGTTGCCAGTCGGCGTTACCGAGCGGCACCGTATCCAGATGGCCGGTAAAGGCCAGCGCAGGTCCGGCCTGCTCGCCGCGCAGGCGGGCTATCAGGTTATGGCGTCCTTCGCCGAAGGATGACAGCGTGACCTCGAAGCCGTTTTCCTCCAGCCAGCCGGCAAAAAACATCATGCAGGCGGCTTCGTTACCCGGTGGATTGAGGGTATCAAAGCGGATCAGCTGTAACGCCAGATCCGCCGTGCGGGTAAGGGCCATCAGTGGCGAACCGTTAACCAGTCAAGACAGTTGATCCACAGCTGGCGATAACCCTGCCACTGGGCAAATTCCTGCGGCAACCAGTGGGCAGACATATCGCTGGTCCACACCAGCGAGCGGCCCTGCTGATATTCGCGCACCGCCAGCAACGGATGCGCGGTGCCGGCAATGGTTGCCAGCAGTTTGCCTTCAGGGTGCATTTCCACTTCGTTATAGCCCAGTAACCACGGCCATTCGTCGGGCATGTCGGTAAACAGCGCATGGGATTCGGTGACGCTCGGATAAGAGCCTTCGGGCGTTTCGATGCGGTCGTCCCAGGCCAGGCAGCGTACCGGCAGCACTTTCTCGACCGCCGTGTTGCGATAGCGCGCGCCGCCGTTGATGCCCTGAAAACTGAAGTAGCCGCCGATCATCATCAAGGCACCGCCCGCCGCCACATAGTCGTGGATCAGCGTCAGACGGTTCGCCGTGCGCTGGCTCTTCAGCCAGGTATCCGGATGCAGCAGCAACGTGTTCGCGCCGATATCCGACAGAATGATCGCGTCCCACGCTTGCAGCCCGGCCAGCGTCAGCGGAAATTCGGTCGCCGCCGCGTGCGCGGGCATATAGGTGATGGCATAGTCGCTGTCGGCCAGCGCCCGCCATAAAGTCGGTTGCACCATTGTGCCAGGTGGCGGTGGCAAACTGATCGAAGCCTTTAACGTGAACGGACGTGCTGGTCCAGGATTCCCCGACCAGTAAAATTTTCTTCTGCATTACGGTTCTCCCTTACCCACCAAAAACGCGCTGTGGGTTAGCAATCAGTAAGGTTTCAAGTTGTTCGCCGCTCACGCCGTGGCGTTTCAGGCGCGGAACAAAATGTTTAAGGATGTAGCCATAGCCGTGGCCGCCGTAGCGGGTCAGCATGGTTTTCAGGAACACGTCCTGGGACAGCAAAATCTGCTCAATAAAGCCGTCATCGATCAGTTCACGGATGGCGCGGGCGTTCTCTTCGTCGGACGGTGACTGCGCGGACTCGTCGGCGTAGTAATAGCTCATGCCGATCATGTCGTATTCCAGAAACGCACCGCGCTGGGCCAGCTCACGCTGATAGCGCTTGTCGGCAAAGCTGGGATTCATGTGGCACAGCACCACGTGGCGCAGATCGGCCCCTTCGTGTTCAAGAATATCCAGCACCTTGTGCCCCAGCCGCTCCCAGCCGGGCAGATGCACCTCAATCGGCACCCGGGTTGCTGCACTGGCCCGGCCCGCCGCCCGCAGGGATTTTTCCTCGCTGGCGGTAAAGCGGCTGGACACGCCGATCTCACCGATCAACCCGGCGAGTACCTCGGGTTTTTCTTCCCGGCCGCCAAGGTCGTAAATCAGCTTGTCAGCTAACGCCTCGACGCTAATCGTTTTCACCCATTCCGGATGCGAAGGCTCCAGGTACAGGCCGGTGCTCATGATGATGTTCAGCCCGGTCAGGCGGGCGATGCGCTGCAATGCCTTGGGATCCCGACCGATGCCGATATTGGTAGGATCGACAACCGTGTCACCGCCGAGAGCACGGAACTTCATCAGCTCCTCAATCGCCAGATCCACATCGAACAGCTGACAATTATCGCGGCTGATTAACGGGTTAAGCGACAGTTCGCCCAGGTTTTCCATACTCACCGGCATTTCCGCTAAATGGCGATCGCCACAGCAGCAGGGCGGCACCCACTTGCCGGACGCATCCAGCAGAATGTGTTCATGCATCAGCGTCACGCCCATCTCACTGACCGGCAGCGGCCCCAGCACCGTCATGACATAGCCGCTGTTGATGCCGAGCGGTAGGGGATCCGGATGCCGAAAAATAGAGTGTTTCATTGGCTATCCTTTTGCCGCCGCGCGGGTCGGGTTGAGAATGCGGGTATTCAGCCAGATCGCCAGCAAAATAATCGTACCGGTCGCGATCTGCGTGTAAAAAGGAGAGATGTGCGACAAAATCAGGCCGTTCTGAATAATGGCAATCGACAGCGCGCCCAGCAATGTACCGATGATGGTGCCGAAGCCGCCAAACAGGCTGGTACTGCCCAGCACCACCGCCGCAATCACCTGTAACTCAAAGCCTTCGCCCTGGTTAGAGGAGCCGCTGCCCAGACGGGCGGTGATAATCATGCCCGCCAGCGCGGCAGCCATGCCGCTGATGATATAGACCTTCATGGTCACGGCTTTGGTGTTAATCCCGCTGCGGCGCGCGCCTTCGGCATTCGCGCCAATCGCGGTGACATAGCGACCAAAACGCATATGATTAAGCACGATATGGCCGACAATCAGCACCACAATGCCGATCAGCGCCGGCATCGGCACGCCCAGCACTTTCGCGCGCCCCATAAAGGCAAACAGGCTGTCGGCAGGAATGGGAATGGAATAGCCCTGGGTAATCAGCAGCGCGACCCCGCGCACCACGGCTAAGGTGGCAAGCGTGACGATAAAGGCCGGAATGCCCTCATAGGCGATAAAGAAGCCGTTGATAGCGCCCACCAGCGCGCCCAGCAGCAGGCCGCCCAGCAACACCACCGGCCAGGGCAGTCCCCAGTTGTTCAGCGCAATAGCCGACAGCGCACCGACCAGCGCCAGCGTCGATCCCACCGAAAGATCGATCCCGCCCGTGGTGATCACCAGGGTCATCGCCGTGGCGACGATCAGCAGAGGCGCGCTCTGGCGAATGATATTGAGCCAGTTAGCACTGCTGAGAAAGTTGCCGGTGATCAACGAAAACACCACGCAACAGAACACAAAGAACAGCGCGATGCTGACCACGCCAGAGTGATTGTGCAGCAGGCGACGCGGCAACGAGTGTTGGGCCATACGGGAACCGCTCAGATTCATAATAGTCATCCTGTTACCTCGCTCAGTGCGTCGCCGCAGAGCGGGCGACAAATTTTTCGCCCACGATCAAATTCACAATTTCGCCCAGATCGGTGTCCGCCACCCGGCGGTCTGCCACGTTGGTGCCTTCGTACATCACCATGATGCGATCGCAGACCAGGAACAGATCCTGCAGGCGATGGGTAATCAGGATCACGCTGACGCCGCGCGCCGATACCCGACGAATCAGCTCCAGCACCGCTTCCACCTCGGCCACGGCCAGCGCGGCGGTGGGCTCATCCATGATCAGCACTTTGGGATCGAAGGCGGCCGCGCGTGCAATGGCAATCGCCTGACGCTGTCCACCGGACAGATTGCGCACCAGCAAACGCGTATCAGGAATGGAAATGCCCAGGCCTTTCAGCATTTCGCGCGCATCAGCGTGCATTTTCTCTTCATCAAGAAACGGAATGCCGAGGATCGATTTCATCGGCTCGCGCCCCATAAACAGGTTGCCCGCCACATCCACGGTGTCGCACAGCGACAGGTCCTGATAAACCATTTCGATATGGCAGCGGCGAGAATCCGCCGGATTGTTGAACTGCTGCTCTTCACCGTCAATGCGGATCGTGCCGCTGGTGGGCACCACCGCGCCAGACAGCACTTTGGTCAGCGTGGACTTGCCCGCGCCGTTATCGCCCACCAGGCCCAGCACTTCGCCGGGCGCCAGCTGTAAGTTCACGCCGCGCAGGGAACGTATCGCGCCGTAGGTTTTGGTTATATTCACCATCTCTACCCGTGCCGGGGCAGTTTGTGATTGCTGCATTCGATAACTCCCATCACCACTAACGGGAAAAGCTGAACAGAGATAAAAAAACTTTATCGTGCACGGTTTACGCCCTTGTAAACCGGTTTACCTGCCAGATAAAGCCCTCATACATAATCTCTGAACAACCGCTGTAACGATATTTGCTTGCCAGATACGTCATTGCAGCATCCGTGCCAGCCTGCAACACAGGCAGTACACATCCGGTTTAACACGTTGTTTTTAAACACGTTTAAATGTTAATTTTTGGTAAACCGGTTTACTAACTATAACGCGAAGAAATTAAAAAGCGCGTTATTTGCGCTAAAGTTGTGCACTTTTGCGCCATTTTGGGACGCTGTTAACACATTCGTATCGAATCGCGCGCCACCCATTCCACCGCAAGGCGGGTTTCAGGGGGAATATCGGGCTCGTTATTCAGGATGCGCAGCATAATGTGAACCGCCGTGCGGCCCAGTTCCCGGGCGGGCTGGCGGATGGTGGAAATGCGGGGTTGGGTAAAATCGGCATAGGTGGCGTCGTCAAATCCCACCAGCGACAGCGCCTCGGGAGCCTGTAACCCGCGTGCGCGCAGGCCATCCAGCAAGCCCAGCACCAGATAGTCACTGGCGGCAAACACGGCGGTTGGGCGGTGCGGCCGGCTGAACAGGTGTTGAAGCGCCTGTTCGCCAAACTCACGCTGGTATTCGCCGTACATCACCCATTCAGGCGGCACGGTCAGGCCCGCCTGCGCCATGGCGGTGCAGAAGCCCTGATAGCGTTCGCGCACGCTCATCAGCTCATCCGGCCCGCCAACAAACGCGATATGACGATGACCGGCGGCGATCAGCTTTTCGGTAGCAATGCGCCCGCCCTGCACGTTATCGGCGAACACCTTTGGCACTCTGCTGCCGGGAATATCTTCATCCAGCAGCACAATACGCTGGTGACGGTTAATTTCCTTACGCAGCAGCCCGTTATCCGGGTGGTTGGTGGTAAACAGCAAACCATCCACCTGGCAGGTATCCAGCCAGCGGATAAACTGGCTTTCTTTGCCGGGATGGTTGCGGGTGATGCAGAGCACAAGGCTGTAGCCACAGGCCGAAGCGGCTTCTTCCGCCGCGTCCGCCAGTTCGGCGAAGAAAGGGTTAGTAATATCGGGCAGGACCAGCCCTAAGGTTTCACTGCCGCCTTTGCTCAGGCGGCGCGCCAGGCTGTTGCCGCGATAATCCAGCTGGCGAATGGCGGCTTCAATGCGGTCGATGGTGTCCTGCGGCAGCATAATGCTTTGATTCATATAGCGGGATACGGTCGCTTTTGACAGCCCGGCCAGCGTCGCTACGTCGGATAACAGCACCCGTTTTTTAATCATATCCACAGCCATCTTGCCCAGAATCGGCTATCTGTAACACAGTTACGCGCGCCGGATACAGTATTTTTGCGCTGCCCCTGGCGATAAAATAATCGCTTGACAAAATCTGAGCGGAAGAGAATGGTAGAGACAGTTTACCGCATTACCCGGGAGTCACTCCCACACCGGCTTAGCCCGTTTCAGGTGTTCACCATAATGGACAGTGAGCAGAAACGCGGTTATTCAGGTTCAGGCTGAATAAGCCATTCACACGATATTTGCCCGCCAACAATAATCCCTCTGCATTTCGATGCGGAGATCGACTGGTTATCGCACATTCCCGACGAGGAATTTTAAGATGATGGCATTTAACACCAGAAAACTGCGTTCTGTTGCGCTGGCAACGGGCTTACTGGCAGCGGGTTCGTTTTTTACTTTGGCTCATGCAGCACCGACTTATGCGCTGGTACAGATCAACCAGCAGGCCTTGTTCTTTAATCAGATGAATCAGGGCGCACAGGAGGCAGCGAAAGCTAGCGGTAAAAATTTAGTGATCTTCAACGCCAACGATAATCCCGTGTCGCAAAACGACGCGATCGAAAATTATATTCAGCAGGGCGTGAAGGGCATTATGGTGGACGCGATTGACGTCAACGGCATTATGCCTGCGATTAAAGAAGCGGCTGCCGCTAAAATACCAGTGATTGCGATTGATGCGGTATTACCGGCTGGCCCACAGGCGGCGCAGGTGGGCGTGGATAATCTGGAAGGCGGTAAGATTATCGGCAAATATTTTGTCGATTACGTGGCGAAAAATATGGGCGGCAAAGCGCGGCTGGGCATTGTGGGCGCGCTGAACTCAGCCGTGCAAAACCAGCGTCAGAAAGGCTTTGAAGAAACCATTAAGAGCAATCCTGGCATTACCGTCGCGGACGTGGTGGATGGCCAGAACGTGCAGGACACCGCGATGACAGCAGCAGAGAACCTGATCACCGGCAACCCGGACCTGACGGCCATTTATGCCACTGGTGAACCGGCGTTACTGGGCGCGATTGCGGCCGTAGAGAACCAGGGGCGGCAGAAAGACATCAAGGTGTTCGGCTGGGATCTGACGTCAAAGGCGATCACCGGTATCGATAACGGTTATGTCACTGCCGTTCTGCAGCAGGACCCGAAAAAAATGGGTGAAGAGGCGGTCAAAGCTCTGAACGCGGTGACGTCCGGCAAAACCGTGTCGAAAACCATTCTGGTACCGGCGACGGTCGTCACCAAAGCCAACGTGGACAGCTACCGCGCGATGTTTAAGTAACGCCTGACTCGCCGCCTGCACTCAGCAGTGCGGCGAGTTCGTTGACGGAGGGGAAGGCACTCAGCGTGCCGCGACGGCTCACCGTGATGGCGGCGGCCTGACTGGCGTGAGTAAGTGCTAACTTATCAATCTGAACCTGGCGCCTGAGTGCCGACGCCAGCATGACGGCAAGAAAGGTATCGCCCGCGCCGGTGGTATCCAGCGCCTCGACGGGCGTGGCAGGGCAAAACTCGCGGCGGTCGCCCTGAATCAGCCAGGCACCCGCGCTACCGTGAGTAACCACTAACGTTTTAACCGCTTCAGGATGCAACTGCCGGGCTTCGTGCTGATTCACCACGGCAATATCCACCAGCGGCCAGCAGGCACTGAACCCGGCATGGACCGGCGAAGGGTTAAAGACGGTGATCAGGCCACGCGACTTCGCCAACTGGAACAGCGCATGGGTTTTCTCCGGCGAGAAGTTGCCCTGCTGCACCAGGACATCGCCAGCGCGTGCCGCGGCCAGATGTGCACTGATGATATCAATGCTCAACGCATCGGCTGCCCCGGTGCTGGTAATAATGGCGTTGTCGCCGTCGGCGCTGTTGAGAATAAGCGAGGTATCGCTAAAGGGATGAACCGGTTCAGCGGGCATAAAATAAAGCGGCTCCAGAGTGAGCTGCTGGCGAAGAGTTATTCCATTGCTGTCTTTGCCCGTCGCGGCAATTAAATGGGTTTCTATGCCGCAGCGGGATAACAGAATCGCCTGATTCGCGCCTTTACCGCCGATATCCTGCGAAACTTTATTTCCATGAACCGATGCGCCTTTTAAAGGAATATCGGCAATGCTCCAGGTTTCATCGACAGTGATATTTCCGGCCACATAAACACGCATAGTGTTTCCCTGAACAGGATAAAGACAAGATGGTTGCTATATCAGCAGAAAAAAATGATGCAATACAAGCGATATTTTCCCGCCCCAAAGCGGTCATTGGCGTGATTCACTGTGACCCGTTTCCCGGCTCGCCTAAATACCGGGGGAAATCAGTCAAGGCGATAACAGAGCGTGCCCTGCGCGATGCGGAAAATTATATTTGCGGCGGCGTTCATGGCCTGATTATTGAAAACCACGGCGATATTCCGTTTTCAAAACCCGAGGATATTGGCCCGGAAACGTCGGCCCTGATGGCGGTTATCACGGAAAAAGTGCGCGAACGGTTTGGCGTGCCGCTGGGCATTAACGTGCTGGCGAACGCGGCGCTGCCGGCCTTTGCCACCGCGCTGGCGGGCGGGGCGGATTTTATCCGCGTCAACCAGTGGGCGAATGCTTACATCGCCAATGAAGGCTTTATTGAAGGGGCCGCCGCCAAAGCGTTGCGCTACCGCAGCCAGCTGCGTGCCGAACATATTCGGGTGTTTGCCGACAGCCATGTTAAACACGGCAGCCATGCGATAGTGGCCGACCGCTCCATTCAGGAACTGACGCGCGACGTTGACTTCTTTGACGCGGACGCCGTGATCGCCACCGGGCAGCGTACCGGCGACAGCGCCACCCTGGACGAAATCGACGAGATCCGCGCCGCCACCGCCTTACCGCTGCTGGTGGGGTCGGGCGTCACGCCTACCAATGTCTGCCAGATCCTGGGCCGCACCCAGGGCGTGATTGTCGCCAGCGCGCTCAAGGTGGACGGCGTCTGGTGGAACGATGTGGATCTGGAAAGGGTTAAACACTTTATGGCCGTGGCGCAGGCGGCGCTGGATAAGGCCTAGCCGCTGTTTAGCGTCAGCCACAGGCAACAAAAAACCCCGCGGGTGAGGCGAGGTTTTTTGTTTACGTAAGCACGGTTACGTGCGGTGCACATCCTGCATTATCAACCTAATCAGCCTGTTACAGGCAGCGGAAAGGGTCGCAGGCTGTAAGTGCTCCTGACCACAGGAGCCAGCGTATGAGATGGATAGAAATCGCTCGCGTATTTCTTAAGCTCATGGTTGCACTACTGCAACTGCTTGAAATTATCGTGAACTCCTTCAGGTAAATCACGTTCAGGCCGCACCTGAGGGAGGTGATATTCACCTCCCTTTAATCACAGGGTTCGAAAAAGCAGAACGGTTACGTCAGGCCAGCCAGCCTTTCACCACCGGCAGCACCGCCGGAATCTGCGACAGCAGGTAGAGAATCAGGCCGATGGTGCCGCCCACCAGCGTGCCGTTGATGCGGATAAACTGCAGGTCCTTACCGATATTCAGCTCGATCTGCTGCGACATATCGCGCGCATCCCAGCTTTTCACCGTGTCGCTGATATGGCGCGTCAGGAACGCCGCGAATTCTGGCGCGACGCTGCGGGCGGCGTCTTCCAGATGCTGATTCATGGAGCTACGCAGTCCTTCATCGGCGGCCAGGGTTTCGCCCAGCCACAGGGCCGCCTGACGGACCTTGTCCTGCACTTTTGACGCCTCGCTGTTGAGATCCGCTTTCAGCCAGTCGCGCAGATCGCCCCACAGCTCGCCAATATAGCGGTTCAGCGTGGGATCGTCTTTCAGCCAGCCTTTGATCACCTCGGCGCGCTCGGCCATCTCGGGATCGTTTTTCAGCTTTTCGATCAGGCGATCCACCGCGCGATTAAAGCCCAGCCGCAGCTCGTGGCCCTGATCCAGCGCCACGTCATCCAGCAGGGAATCCACCGCGTTGGCAACCAGCTCTGCGCTGTGCTCTCCCAGCCATTCTGTCGGCAACATTTTGGCCTTGATGGGGTGCTCGCGCTTCAGCCAGCGCACCAGCTGGCTGGCGATAAATTCCCGGGTGCTGGGCTTATGCAGCAGCCGCAGCAACTGCTCGACCGCCGCATCCAGCAGTTCCTGATGTCGGTTATTTTTGGTCAGGCTTTCCAGCATCAGCGCGCCGCTCTGGCTGAGATCCACCTTGTCGATCGCCTTATGCACCGCGCGGCGCATGAAGTGCTGGATGCGCGCGTCATCGGTCAGATCGAGAAAGCCGCGCATGACCTGTAGCAGGTGGCGACCGATCCGATCGGCATTGCCGGGCGCGCTCAGCCAGGTGGCCAGCATCTGCGAGGGATCGTGACGGCGGATCAGATTCAGCATCGAATCGGTATCCAGAAACTTTTCCTGCACAAAGCGGCCCAGATTCTCCCCGATGCGATCTTTATTGCGCGGGATGATCGCCGTATGACGGGCAATAAACGGCACCGGTACGCGGCGAAACAGCGCCACCACCGCAAACCAGTCAGCCAGCGCGCCGACCATCGCGGCTTCGGCGATGGCTTTGATGCCGCTGACGTAAAAGTTGGGCGGCAGAAACAGGGTAACCACAAAGGTAGCGGCAGCCAGCAGCAGCAGCGACAGCGCCAGACGTTTGGTCCGTTTTAGTTCACGTTGTTTATCCATGTCCTGATCTTAGCAGCTTGCCTGATGATTAAGTATAAAATGCCGGTTTGCGCCCGTGTTACCCCGATCAGAATGGGGCTTGTTTAACGCAGTAAATTTGCGACAAAGTAGATGAGTAGTGAGATGAATCACACCAAAGTTTATCCCCAGGATAACGGCTTTCGTGAATCAGGTGCCCGGCATTAGAAACAGGATTCAATGCACGAAACGGATCAGGGTTAAATCACGGGTTAACCGGCGGCGGGCAGCCGAAACGAATCAGGTCTCCAGCAGCGCACTGACGCTGGGAAGTGAGGTACATTGTCGACAAAAAAAAGGACTATAATCCCATTTATCGCTACCTAATAGGAATAAATTCCCATTATGATGTCAGACGTTGAATGCCGATTCCTGTAGGGCTTGCTCGGCCCGGCCAATGCCTAAGCCCTTAGCAACATGTCGCCACGACTTCACCGCGCTCAGCACCTCATCGTAGATTTTCGTTGCGTCACTCTGTGACAGCCTGAAGAAATCTTTTACCTCAAAAGCGAGTCGGTAATCGAGCGCGTTGTCTGAATCATTAATATTGAGATGAAGCCCTTGCTTGCCGACAATCGGGTTTACGTCATAAGCCGGTGATAACGTCCAACCCTGCCGTGTGAGCAAAAAACCGTGATTGCGCAGATGGTCGTCAGTATTCGATACGGCAATATTCAACACGATTCTGCGCCATAGCTGGGCTAAATCGGCTTTTGTTTGCGCGCCCTGAGTGGAGAGAAATTCGGCGATTTCTAAATAACTGGCCCCCTGCGACTGCTCACCATCATAGTAGTGAAGCTGTGTCATTGCCGATGAAAAATGAATCCGCTTTTCACCCTCGCGATCGAAGCGGCGAGTTAAAAAGGTATGGTGTGTTGATGAAAACCGCCTGATTTCGGCAGGAGACATATTAACGCCAGCCGCGATGGCCAACTGATGGCACACCATCTCCCATGCACCGATGTCACAGGTGTCTGTGGTATTGGGAAACTTGGCGATCCACAGCTGGTTATTCTCATCGGCCACACAGGCCTTTGGCCTTGCTCCGCCTAATGATGACCCCGGTGAAATCAGCATTTTCAACCAGGCGTAATATTCATCACTATCAATATTTTCATCTTTTTCAATCTGTAGGGCGGCATACTCTAATTCTCGCAGCGCCGCGATTGGCGGGGCGGCAAAATCACTGTTGTTATCCAGAAAATCATCGCATCCTGATTTCCTGAATCGAATACCGCCCATTCGATAAGCATCATGTACGCCCAGAAGATAATCCAGCTCAGTCAGTCGACTATTCGCCCGCATGCCCTTACGCGCTTCAATCGCTGCGCGACGCTGCATCAAAATACGCCCCCAGCGATCGGGTGACGAATCGAGAAAAGCGCGGAAGTTTTTATTTGCTTCGTCGTTGTAGAGTTCCCCTGAGTGAAGCGTCAGCATAGGATCGATTTGCAAACGGTGGGGAGAGGTTAAAAATGTGTTGTCATATGAAAAGCTGAATACACCGCCACGACTGGAATCACTGTAAGAAAGGTGGCCCAGCAATAAAGGTTTCTCTATGGGTTGCCAGTCTGCATAGACCTCAATGCTTTCACGACTCATTTTGAACCTTCCAGCAGTTTAATGTTTTGCAGCTTAATACCGACCTCATCGTGAGCCGCCATTTCTGCAAAATTGTTTTCCATTCCCAGCACGGCCATGATTTTTAAATAGGTGCCAATGGCAACGCCCGGATCGCCTGCGAAGGCCTTGTTTATCGTCTTATGATCAAAACCGGTTCGCTCGCATAGCAATTTTTTAGTGAAGCCACGGCGTTTCATCGCCAATAGCAAATCCTCACCAAAGTGCATGAGGATTTTGCGTTGCCTGGGAAACAACACATTGTGCAAATCTCGTTTTGCCATCAACCTATCATCCGGGACTAAATTCCCAATTTTGGTTCAATGATGGGAATATAGTCCCTTTTTTGAAGTTGTACAATCAATCTTCGTTTTGACCCTTTCAACGCGAATTCGCATAATTTATGCCTCTGAGCGGGTAGCGAGAACATCACCCCAACCTGATTTCTGTACGTAAAAGCGCAGAACTGTCATAGAAATGTCAGTTCAGCGTATATCGTTAAGCTCATTATCAATGCGGAGCGCAGGGGGAAAAAGCGAGCGTGGCAGTGGATAGCCTGGCCATTACCGTTTCATGATGGCGATAGCCACGGGGATGCATGTCAGACATGGTGAAAGTATGCGACATTTCTGATCGTTAACGCCCTGCAAAATTGCTATTGGTTATCCTCGCAGCAGCGCACCCATAGCACGCTTTATCCGGCGCTTGTCACTCAGATTTAGCGCACGACTGGCGCATGTCGTGGAAAATTTGTTAAGAAAGTGGATGTTCTTGAGTGGCTTATTTGCATTAATTGTTCAATTTACTCTGGGCTCAACCGCAATGCACTGTGCGGTATCTCAATTTGTTGACGCACCCTATCCATGGAACCAGACCAGGAGAATTCACGTGAAAGCAATCGCAACGGCAACCGCAAGTCTGTTGATGTTAATGAGTGGCGTATCCGCGCAGGCGGAAGGGCTGACCACCTCGCAGGATGGTAAAAACCTGACCGTCAGCTTCGGCCAGCCCACCATTAAGCAGGTGCTGCATTACCGTAAAATGTACGACAAAAAACCCTTCCCCGATGCCGAAATTTATTACTACGACAACGGCACCTATAAAATCATCTCGCAGGGGGAAAACCACTACGGCGTTTACGTGATGCAGGGTAAGTTTGATGATGAGACCTTCACGGTGCGCTTTATCTCGCTGCCTTCCACCGACTGGGGCAACAAAACCGCCTTCCATCAGCTGACCTTTGTGCGCGGCGACAAGCAGAACGTGTTTATTCAGAACGCGATTGTTGATACCGGCGAGGCGATTGCCCAGCAGAACGGCACTTACACCCAGGAAAAGAACACCGTCACCAATCCGGTGTCCACCAGCTGGAAGCACAAGTAGCGTTGAGGTGGCAGCCCGGCTGCCACCGTATTTTACCGACGACGTCCGCCAAACAGGCTGCCCAGCACGCCGCGAACGATCTGGTTAGTAATCTGACGTCCCGCGCTTTTTGCCATGGTTTGCACCACGCCATCCCGCTTGCCGCCGCGCGGACCGGTGCTGCCAAACAAAATGTCTTTTAATCCCCCCAGAATGCCGTTATCGACCGCCACCGCGTTGCCTTTGGCTTCGGGCGCATTGGCCTTGTCACTGGCGGCCTGAACGCCCTGTTGCAGACGTTCGTAAGCCGATTCCCGATCGACTTCTGTGTCGTACTTGCCCGACAGCGGAGAATGGTTGATCAGCCCGTTGCGCTCGTCCGTGTTCACCGGCCCCATGCGCGAGCCGGGTGCGATCACCATCGCCCGCTCCACCACCGACGGGCTGCCTTTGGCATCCAGAAAGGAGATCAGCGCTTCGCCGGTGCCCAGCGCCTGTATCGCCTCCACGGTCGTAAACGCCGGATTGGCGCGCAGGGTTTCGGCGGCGGTTTTCACCGCTTTTTGATCGCGCGGGGTAAAGGCGCGCAGCGCATGTTGCACCCGGTTGCCTAGCTGGCCCAGCACGCTGTCGGGAATGTCCGCCGGATTCTGCGTCACAAACCAAATCCCCACGCCTTTGGAGCGGATCAGGCGGATTACCTGCTCAATCTTCTCCAGCAGCACCGGCGGCGCCTCGTTAAACAGCAGGTGCGCCTCATCAAAGAAGAACACCAGCTTCGGTTTATCCAGATCGCCCGCTTCCGGCAGGTGCTCATACAGCTCTGACAGCATCCACAGCAGGCTGGTCGCGTAAAGTTTGGGCATCTGATACAGCTTCTCGGCCGACAGGATGTTAATAACGCCTTTGCCGTTGCTGTCAACGCGCATCCAGTCGCTAATCTCCAGCATCGGCTCGCCAAAGAAGTGCTCTGCGCCTTGCTCCTCCAGCGCCAGCAGCCCGCGCTGGATCGCGCCCACTGAGGCGCTGTTAATGTTGCCGTACTGCGTCTGAAAGCTTTTCGCGTTATCGCCGATGTACTGTGTCATGGCGCGCAGATCTTTAAAATCCAACAGCAGCAGGCCCTGATCGTCGGCAATGCGGAAGATGATTTGCAGCACGCCGCTCTGCACCTCGTTCAGGTTCAGCAGCCGCGCCAGCATCAGCGGCCCCAGATCCGACACCGTCGCACGCACCGGATGGCCTTTCTCACCGAAAATATCCCACAGCACCACCGGGCTGCTGGTTGGCTGCCAGTCGGTCACACCGATGTTGGCCAGCCGCGCCTGCAGCTTTTCGCTGCTCTGGCCTGCCATCGCCACGCCGGTTAAATCGCCTTTCACATCCGCCATAAACACCGGCACGCCGATGGCAGAGAAGGATTCCGCCAGCTTTTGCAGCGTCACGGTTTTGCCTGTGCCGGTGGCACCGGTGATCAGGCCGTGGCGGTTTGCCATCTGTGGCAGCAGGTGCAGTTGAACGTCAGGGGTTTGGGCGATAAGCAGGGGAGCGGTCATAGCGCGGCACTCATAAACAGTCAGTCATGCGTTAAGCATAGCCAGCGGGGCGGCAGACGTGAGTAAAGATTACGTGCTGCCGCCCTGAAATTTACTTCTCCACCTCTTCAAAATTCAGCAGCGTGACGCCAATCCCCTGTTGCGCGTGCGTCACGTTCTTGCGCAGCGCCACCTGCACCTCGCCCTGCAGCATCACCACGTAAGGCGAGTTCTGCTGAAGCTGCTGTTGCAGCGAGACGTAATCGGCCCGGCGTTTGGCGGCATCGCTTTCTCCGGCGGCTTTGCGCGTCAGGGCGCTCAGCTCCGGAATATCCCAGCCTACGCGCCAGGCCAGGGTTTTGCTGCCGTTCGGCACGTTATAGGCGAAGGTGCTGGCGTTGGTATTGGGATCGATGTAGTCCGCGCCCCAGTAGGTAAAGATGGATTCAAAGTTGCGGCTGCGCATCTTGCTCCACAGCTCGGATTCCGCCACCGGCTGGATATCCAGATTCACATCCGCCTTCGCAAAGCTCGACTGCAGCGCCTGGGCAATATCGATATAAGGCGGCTGATTCACCACCGACAGCGCGATATGCGCGCCGGGCTTAATACCGCCTTTGGCTAATATCGCTTTGGCCTTCTCGACATCGTAGTGGAACGGTTTGGTCTCCAGCGCGCCGTCAAAGCCCTGGGGCAGGAAGCTCTGGTGTACGCGATATTGCCCCTTCAACAGCTGATTCGCCAGGCTATCGTAGTCCACCAGCCAGCGCGCGGCCTGCCATAAGGCCGGATTGCTCAGCGCAGGCTGCTGCGTACTTTTGGTGTTAAAGCCCAGGTAGTAGATCAGGCTGGAGGGAAACGCGGCGATGTGCACGTTGGGATCGCTTTTCAACGAGGCAAGCTGATCCGGCCCCAACTGGTACGCCGCATCCACATCGCCCTGCTGGATCAACAGCCGACGGGTGCCCGGATCGGCCACGCCTTTCAGCAGCACCCGTTTCAGGTGCGCTTTCTGCGTGCTGTTGGGATTGGCCTCCAGCACCAGCGCCTGCAGGGGCACGAACTGCTTGATTGCGTAGGCCGCGCTGCCCGCCGAGTGGGTTTTCAGCCAGCCATTGCCGAAGTCGTTATTGGCGGCATGCGACTGCGCCAGCTTGCTGTCAACGATGGAGGAGACCGGGGCAGTCAACAGGCGCAGGGCCAGATCCTGCCCGATCTCTGCCGGCCAGCGCAGTTCAAGCTGATGATCGTTGATCACGGTGAACTGCTGATCGATGTTCTCCGGCGTCCAGCCAAATTCCCCGAGGATAAACGAGGGCGCTTTGTTCAGCTTTACCGCGCGGGTTAAGGAGAACACCACGTCCTGCGCCGTTAACGGATTGCCGCTGGCAAAACGCGCCTGCGGATTCAGGTCAAACACCAGGCTGTGCGGGTTTTTGCCCGCCTGCCAGCGCAGGGCCGCCAGCGGGGCCAGCTTCTGCGGATCTTTATGATCCGGCTCCAGTAACGTCTGATAGATATTACGCAGGCTGCTGTTGCTGACGGTTTCAAAGCTTTCCGCCGGATCGAAACTGATAATGCCATCCAGCGGCACGGCGACCACAAACGTATCTTTCGGCGTTGCCGCGTGGGCGGCAGAGGATAGAGCAAGGGCGGTAAGCAGGAGCAGCGGTTTGCGCATAGCGGTTATCCTTAATGATTGATAACCCTACTGTAACCCGCGCCAGAGCAGGTCAAAATGCCGGTTTGTTCTGAGCTATGCCAGTTTTGTCTTAGCCGATTTGCCTTAGGTGACAGGCCGCCCTGAGGCGGGCGGCTCAGGCCGTCAGTGAAAGTTATGAATGACTTCCAGCACGCCGTTGATAATGAACTGGACGCCCATGCAGACCAGCAAAAAGCCCATCAGGCGGGAGATAGCCTCGATGCCGCCTTTGCCCACCAGGCGCATGATCGCCCCCGAACTGCGCAGGGAAATCCATAAAATCACGCTCACCACCAGGAACGTCAGCACCGGCGCAATGTTCAGTACCCAGGCAGGGAAATCCACCCCGCTGCGCACGGTAGAGGCCGAAGAGATGATCATCGCGATCGTCCCTGGTCCCGCCGTGCTCGGCATCGCCAGCGGCACAAAGGCGATGTTCACCGGCTCCTGTGCCGTTTCCAGCTCATCGTGCTTGTGCTTAGCTTCAACCGAATGGCCTACCGGTTTCGCCGGAAACAGCATCCGAAAACCAATAAACGCCACGATCAGCCCGCCCGCGATGCGCAGCCCCGGAATGGAGATGCCGAACGTGTGCAACACCGCGCTGCCCGCGTACCAGGCCACCATCATGATGGCGAACACATAGATGCTCGCCTGCAGGGCCTGACGGTTACGCTCCTGAAAATTCATCTCACCGGCCAGGCCCAAAAACAGCGCCACGGTGGTGAGCGGGTTGGCGAGCGGCAGTATCACCACCAACCCCAACCCGATTGCTTTGATTAACTCCAGCATGCCTTATCCCGCTTAGTGTTTAGGACGTTCCAGCGCTTCCAGCAGCTCCGGGAAGAAGTCTTGCAGGATCTCCGGCGTCATCAGCTCCGGGTACTGCATCAGGTGCTCGCGGATACGTTCGTTTACGTCGGGGATCAGGCGCTGTGCCGCATCGCTGGCGCTGATTTTGTGCTTCTTCATGCTGCGCAGCAGGTCGGCGGGCAGGTTATCTTCGTCTTCGTTATCTTCCACCATCTCCAGCGCGTCCAGCTCGTCGAACATTTCCATCAACGCTTCGGTCTGCGGCGTGCGGGATTCATATTCGCGCGGATGCTCTTCTGCCATATAGCGCAGCATCAGGCGCATCGGCGTGCCATCCGGGGACTTGGGCGGTTCGGCGGCGAACCAGGTCAGCAGCTGGTGGATGGTCACCTGATGGACGTGATAACCGTTATCCACCAGCTCGTCGGCCAGCAGCTCGGCGCTTTCGTTTTCAATCAGACAGATATGCGTGCGGTTGGGATCGTACTCTTCGAGCCACTGGTAGATCTCTTCGATCACCCCATCGTCGTACTCGAACTTTTTGTTTACATAGCTCCCTTCTGACGCATTTACGCAGGCTGTGATCAGGTCTGGATCGAAGTAAATTGCGATGTTGATACCTTTCATGCGTGCTGTCCTGTTCAAATCCAAAACATCACTATAGCGCCCAACGCATTAGGAAGGAAAACTTATGACTTAACGTGTTGCGATACAAGGTGATGCAGACAGCGGGCGGGGGACTGACTGGCGGTAAAAAAGCGGGTAAGAAGAGGCGATAAACCTGCCAGCGCGGGGCTGGCAGGCGGCTGTCAGGAGATAAAGTTTTTACCCTGTTTCAACACCACGTCACAGGCTTTAGTTTTCAGCTTCTCGCCCATCGGCGAGTTGCTGAGGCTTTGCAGGTTTAGCTGCTGGCCATTGCCGGTGTTCAGCAGCCCGGCCACACCCTGGGTGTAATCCGGTTTCTGCTCCTGTGCCGCCGTGGTATTCAGGCCCAGCTTGCTCAGCACCTGATCTTTTACCGACTGCACGTTGTTTTTCACCACGTTGTGCTCCACACAGTACTGCATTACGCCGGCGGCATTGGTCATGCTGTTGGCGCTCATGGCTTTGTCGTTGCTGTTCAGCAGGCTGGTAATGGAGGACATCGACAGCCCGCCGTTCTGCTGACCTGTTGCACCGTTGTTTTGCTGACTCAGCTGGTTGGCGGCGCTGCTCAGTTGATCCTGCCAGCTTGCAGCTGACGCATTACCCGCCAGCAGCAGGGCTGCCAGGGCGCAGGCGATATGGCGCTTTTTCATTTCGACCTCGGTTGGGTTTTATGCTTCGTGCTGTTAAGAGGCGGTGCGGATGAGAAAGTTCCGACGAGATCGTAAGGAGAAGGCGGTTTGGGAGGATTCTGGCAGCGGGACAGCGCGGGTTTACCGGGTTCCGTGTGTTTTTTCGCCGCTTAGCGCACATCACAGCGGAATTGGGTTGCTTGCTGGGCACGTAACGGTATAATCCCCAACGTTTTCCGCATCCTCTTCAGTGCCGAAGTGGCGAAATCGGTAGACGCAGTTGATTCAAAATCAACCATCGAAAGATGTGCCGGTTCGAGTCCGGCCTTCGGCACCATCGGAACATCAATAGACGTCAACGGACGTCTTTTTTTGTGCCTGAAATCCAGTATTTACCCATCATTCCCGTTATATTAACTCTCTCAAGGTCAACCGACTTCAACGTACATCTACCAACAGATGTTGGTATAGATGATGGTATTTCCGGTTCGATAATGCTTGTACCAACAGGGAGGGGATAAGCATGGCGTTAACAGATATCAAAGTCAGAACAGCCAAGTCAACGGATAAGCAATACAAACTGACCGATGGCAATGGTATGCATCTTCTCGTCCACCCAAATGGTTCAAGATACTGGCGTCTGCAGTACCGCTATGGCGGAAAGCAAAAGATGCTGGCTTTAGGTGTTTACCCTGACGTATCTCTTGCAGATGCTAGAACTCGTCGCGATGACGCTCGTAAGCTTTTAGCAAACGGCATCGATCCGGGAGATAAAAAGAAAAATGATAAGATTGAGCAGGAGGAAGCACGTACTTTTGAGCAGCTTGCTATTGAGTGGCATGCCACAAATAAAAAGTGGTCAGAAGAACATAGTCGACGAGTGCTTAAAAGCTTGGAGGACAATCTCTTCCCTGCCATAGGTAAGCGGAATATCGCTAATCTTAAAACTAGAGACCTGCTGGCCCCAATCAAAGCGGTAGAGTTGTCGGGGCGACTTGAGGTGGCATCCCGTCTACAGCAGCGCACTACTGCAATTATGAGATATGCCGTTCAGAGTGGTTTACTTGATTACAATCCCGCGCAAGAGATGGTTGGTGCTGTCGCTTCGAGTAACCGTCAGCATAGACCTGCGTTAGAGTTGAGACGTACTCCCGAACTGCTTCAGCGCATTGATAGCTATACCGGCAGGCCTTTGACTCGTCTTGCCGTTGAGTTAACCCTCCTTGTCTTCATCCGCTCCAGCGAATTGCGTTTTGCTCGTTGGTCTGAGATCGATTTTGAAACATCTATGTGGACGATACCTGCAGAGCGGGAAGCTATTGAAGGGGTAAAGCACTCACAGCGTGGCTCAAAAATGCGCACACCTCATCTGGTGCCACTTTCTCGTCAGGCGTTAGCAATCCTTAAACAGGTACATAAGCTTAGTGGCGATCGTGATTTTGTTTTCATTGGCGATCACGACCATCGCAAACCGATGAGCGAAAACACAGTGAACAAGGCGCTGCGCGTTATGGGTTATGACACGAAGGTTGAAGTTTGTGGGCACGGTTTCAGGACAATGGCTTGTAGTTCATTGATTGAGTCTGGATTGTGGTCGAGGGATGCAGTGGAACGGCAAATGAGCCATATGGAACGTAACTCAGTACGTGCAGCTTACATTCATAAGGCTGAGCATCTTGATGAGCGGCGACTAATGCTGCAGTGGTGGGCTGATTTTTTGGATGCGAATAGGGAAAGCGAAGTTAGTCCTTATGACTTTGGCAAGTAGTCTAATTCCTGATGCTTGCTATGTTTGAATTCGAAAAACCGGCTTGAAGTATAATCCATACTTTTTTATAACTGTATTATTCAGGCGACTGTGAGGTGCACTATGAAAACTTTCGATGCCCAACTTGCGATGAGCATTGTATCGCACTCAACTGGAGGTTTTAGTTACGACACTCTTGCTAGGGCTATGATTTCTAAGGATAAAAATGAAAGCCCTGACGTGCTTCTTGAATCATGTCGAGACTTTTGTTTATCCCTTGAGGAAAAAGGCATTTTGAGACGATGCCAAAGATGTTCTCATTCTCAAGATGAGTATTTCGAGTACATTCTCCACTAACATAAGACCCTAGGAAAAATTTCTAGGGTCTTTTAACTCCGTTCTTGTCATCCCCCTTTTTCTACTGTAGCTTGTGTAGCACGATTCGGGGGGGCGATTGTGAGCAACATCAATTTAATAACTACATGTACAAATGGAAAACACTGCGGTAGCGGAGATATATTGAGTCTGAGTCAATTTTCATCAGGTCTAATCTCTTCAAGTGTGCTAGTGAATTCTTGGTGTAATGCTCTGAATGAAGCTATATCTACATCTGCAACTGTATGTGCAGAGGATCTTTATAAAGGTGGGCACTGGGCGACAGCTAAAGCGATATTAAATGAATATCCTATTGATTTATGGGTGCTTTCTGCTGGATTGGGCCTCCTCCACCACAAAGACAATGTAGTACCGTATAAAGCGACATTTGCTGTTGGATATGACGAATCAATACCTTTGTATTCTCAAGAATATGTAGGGAAAAGTTTTCATAGAACATGGTGGAAAGAAATAACTAATAGATCAATTTTTAGATCTAAGCATCCTACATCTATTTTAGAATTAATGAAAAAAAACAAAAAAGACTATTATATTATTTGCGGTTCCCCAGATTATATTAATGCAATTGAATTGGATATTATTAATGGTATTGAGTATTTGATTGATGCAAAAAAACAACTGCTTATTGTAACTTCCAAAAAAATCAATGACAGGTTGACTGCATATCTTTTCAAAACCAACCAAAATATGGCTCTGTGGCTAGGATGCAATATGCTCATGCTTAATATCAGTGTGGCAAAATACATTGTTAAGGAATTTACGTCAAAACAACTCAATGATTTAAATGAGTTATCTCACAAGTTAATTGAAGAACTCAAGGAGTTACCTGAGCGTGAAGTGAAAAAAGGAATTCGTCGTACCCCGGAGGAAGTTAAGTTTTTCATTTTAAAGCTTATGGAACAAAATCCTAGTATCAGTGCAACACATGCGTTGCGTGAATTTCGTGACTCGGGAAATTCATTTGAGGAAAAACGTTTTCGGGCTGAGTTTAAGGTCCTGAGAGAGGCTAAACCTTAATGCTACTTGCTTGGGTTTCATGGTAGAATCCCCCGTTTTTTGAGGCTTTGCAGTGGTGTCACAGGAGAGTAAGTTGTCGAAGCTAAAGTATTTTTTCCCTGATAGTCAGGATTTTATCGATCCCAGTTTCGACTTCTTCCGCGAAACGCGAAACGAACATCGCGTGCGTCAACGTGACGATCATTATCCGCATGAGGTTTTTCCTCATCCTTACGATGGTATGCTGGTTTCTAAAGCCGTAGTAGATGGTCTTGGCGGTGGCGAGAGCAAATATACGCGTGCCCAACGTTTGCGTTACTTCCGTAATGGCATGAAGCACTTCTTCCGCTTGCCGGAAAATATGGAAACTATGGGGGATTGCGGAGCCTTCACTTATGTTAACCAAGACGTCCCGCCATACCGTGTGGAAGAGGTGATTGAATTCTACGAAACCTCCCGCTTTAACCATGGCGTTTCTCTCGATCATATCGTTTTTGGCTATGAGAAACCTGGTGAGGTATTCAGTGGCGAAGTGTTGGCTGAATGTCGCCGACGCCAGGATATTACGCTGACCTTGGCGCAAGAGTTTTTGAACAAGTCGCAAAAGTCCTGTTTCGCTGCCTTTGGCGTTGCACATGGATGGAGCAAAACCTCCTACCGTCAATCTGTAGAGGCCCTGCTGGCCATGGGATACAAAAATATCACCATGGGAGGGATGGTGCCTTTGAAAACGGTGCAGATCCTTGAGACTCTCGAAGAGATTAAACCTCTGCTGAAAAGTGATACACGTGTTCACTTGCTTGGTATTGCCCGTCCAGAGAGTTTCGCCGACTTTATCAAGTTTGGTGTGACCAGTATTGACTCGACTACACCGCTTCAGCAGGCCTTCAAAGATCGGAAAAACAACTATCATACGCCTGATGGCCCGGCCTATACCGCTGTGCGTGTCCCTCAGTTTGATGCGAATCCAAGTTTGAGTCGCAAAATTAAATCTGGCGTGATTGATCAGGATATTGCGCGGCATCTTGAAAAGGATGCCATGAATGCCCTGTTCGAATACGATAAAGGGGCTTTGTCCCTTGAGAAGACGCTGGAAATAGTACTGGCATATGAACGTCTTCATTCGGGCGAGAAAGAAGCCGAAAAAATCCGTGCTGACTACGAACGTACGCTGGGTGATCGTCCATGGAAGCAATGCAAGTGCAATATCTGCAAGGCCATTGGCATCAACGTTATCATTTTCCGCGGCGCAGAACGCAACCGTCGCCGTGGTTTCCATAATATTCAGGTGTTGTACAACCGTTTACAGCACACATTGTCATTACGCTCAGAGGAACTGTCATGAGTGAGTATCGTGTTCCCGCCCTGCGAATCCGACAGGGTGAGGAGAGGCAACTCTACAGCCTTGCGATAGAAGGTAAACAAATCAGCAAGATTGCAGCGATTTCACGTATCCGTCGCGGCGAAGAGAGTTTGGTTGGTTATCAGCGTCCAGAAGTACGTAACCATATTCGCGAAATTCAGCGCTACATTGAGAGCGCAAATCCGATGATACCAAACCCGGTGATTATCGCTTTTGATAAGCGTGTGCGTTTTGAACCGCTTACAGATAATGGCGATATGGGACATCTGGTAATACCTTTCTCCGAAGATAAGGATTTTGAGAAGCCAGGTTTTATTGTGGATGGTCAACAACGTACCGCTGCTTTGCGGGATGCAGAAATCGACTCGTTCATGATGCCGGTCTCCGCTTTCATTGCTAATGACGCGGAAGAACAGCGTGAACAGTTCATGCTGGTTAACTCCACAAAACCGTTGCCCAAAACGTTGTTATACGAACTGGCACCGCATACCCACGGTCGTTTGCCATCCGATCTGCAAATGCGTAAGTTTCCTTCACTGCTGACTCAACGACTGAACTTCGGCGAAGGTCCACTTGCAGGGCGCATCAAAACGGCGACCAATCCTGATGGGGTTATTGCTGACAACTCGATGATCAAAATGATCGATGCCAGTCTTCGTGAGGGAGCATTGTATCGCTTCCGTGACCCCGCGACAGGGTTGGGGGATGAAGGGAAGATGGTGAAACTGCTGAATAACTTCTGGTCTGCTGTGGAAACTGTGTTTACTGATGACTGGGATAAAAAGCCGCGCTATTCCCGCTTGTTACATGGCGTTGGTATTCTTGCGCTTGGCAGCTTGATGGATGAAATCGATCAGGTTCATCAGGACTATAAAGGTGAACCAGGCTGGACTGAGATCCCTTCCTATACTCGTTTTGTCGAAGAGTTAAACCGTATTAAGCCGCTTTGTGCATGGAGTAGTGGCGTGTGGAACTTCGGCACAGATGTTGATGGTCAGCCTATTGTTCGTAAATGGAATGAACTGCAAAATCTCTCAAAAGATATATCTGTGGTTACTGATTATCTGGTAGCCAATTATATTAAAGTAGCTAATGCTGACATTTAAAATTTAAGTTTAATCTAAAGCCTCATATTGTTAAATGGAGGCTTTATTTTTAATGAAATAATTTCACGGTGAAACTAGTGGGTATGTAGACAAGGGGTGTTTAACTTTCTTTAATTTGACGGTATTAACTGATTGATTCAAATGTATAAATTTTGTGGCCGAGATCACCTACCATTTACGTAGTGGCCCGACCTCTCCCTCCTGCAGATTTGCTTCATTGGCCCATTCGCCGTATATTCATTCTAGATTTATTCGTTTATTGCGAATTACTTTCACTTCCTGACTGTTAAAAAATCATAATGACTACACATACTGGCGTGTTTTCTGAAGGTGACCTGGTAATATCGCCATTATTTGACGGTATTGCTAAAATTGTGAGTATTCTCTCTACTGAGCGTGCCGAGATTGCCTGGTTCTACTCTCCTTTAGAGGAGGAGATTAACCGTCAGGAGGTGGATATCCGCGCACTGACGGCAGCGACGCTCTATGAGGAAAGCACCGTTTATTTTCGCTCTCCTGATAGCGGCATCTGGTGCCGAGGCCGCTATGGCGGGCCCCGACCGGATAATAAGCACTTACTGATTATTCGCTCTGGCGATCACGCGGTCATTGATCTAGCAGAGATGTACTATCCCAACTATGGGCAGGGGCAGGCGATGAACCCGGCTCATTTTCTGGCGGCCCGTTCAAATGATGCTCCGTTTTTCTATCCACTACGTGAGCGGTTTGTCAGCGCGTGGATTAAGCAGCGTGCAGCATGCCGCTCTATGTCTTCATTAATCAGTAGTCGTGTCGAGGTAGAGCCTCATCAGATCGCTGTTGTACGCCGAATATTGCAGGACCAGAATCCCAAGTATTTATTGGCGGATGAAGTGGGGCTCGGCAAAACCATTGAAGCTGGGTTAGTCATTCGAGAACATATTCTGGAATGCAAAAGAGAAGCCCGCGTATTAGTGGTGGTGCCGCCGGTATTGCAAGGGCAATGGACGCAGGAACTGGTTGATCGCTTTGCACTACAGGAAGTAATGAGCGGAGGACGGAACAACCAGATCCGTCTGTACTCTCCGGAAGAACTTTGTCAGCCAGAACTGATCGGCTGGAAGCCCACAATGGTGGTAATCGACGAGGCCCATCAATTAGCCCGGCAGGCATGGGTCGATGATGAAGACGAACAGGCACAATATGTCGCGATGACTGAGTTGTGCCATCAGGCACGCATTGTGTTGCTCCTGTCTGGCACGCCGATGCATGGTAGCGAGCGTCACTTTCTGGCTATGCTGCACTGCATAAACCCACAGGCGTGGCCACTTAATGCAGTGGGAATCGAAAAATTTATGCGCCGCGTGGTAGAGCGCGAGCGTATTGGTGGAATTTACAGTTCCCTGACCCCTGAAACGCCAAATGGGGTACTGGAAGAGGTTGTCGAAGAGTTACGTCAGCTTTTTGCCGATGATGAGCAACTGCAGGCGCGGATTGATGTGCTGAGTCCTCTGGTCGACTTTTTTGCCCCTGATGAAAGCGAAGAGCGAACGGCGGCCATTCTGGCATTACGCCAGTGGATCGGCGAGCGCTACCGCCTTTTTCATCGCTTGCTACGTAACCGGCGTGAAGATCCCGCATTGGAATATCTCTTTCCTGGACTGGCTGGCCTGGAAAAATGTGTCTGGCCCGTCTCCTCGACCGAGATCACGCTGGATGAAACCTTTGATGCCTGGCGTGCCGCCGCCTTGCGCAATCCCGTGCAGCACAAACATCTGGATGCCACGACGCTTGATGAATGGGTCGACGCTCTGTTTCTCAACCCGCTGGTGATGTCCCGCCAGGCTAAAAATGCACTGGCAAACGGGACTGTCAGCGAAGAAGAGTCCAATTTTCTTGAGCAGATTATTGAAACGTCTCAGCAAGAGCAGAAAGCCAAAGATGCGGCGCTAATGAAGGCGCTGACTGGCTGGTTTGAAAAATATCCTGATGGCAAAGCGGTCATCTTTTGCGGTGAAAGCTCTGAAGCTGCCTTCCTGTCTACCAAACTGCAAATTCAGGCCCCCTGGGCGGTGGTTCGTCATTCGCCGGACCTGCGTAAGCAGAGCGAACTTCAGGATGACAGTTGGCAGGTACTGATCTGTGACAGACGCGGTGAAGACGGACTGAACCTGCACGGAAAAAATCGTCTTGCGGTCCACTATAGTCTGAGCCGCGACTTTAACCGTTTTGAACAGCGGTTGGGGCGCTTTAACCGCTATTCTGGAAATCTACGAGGCGTGAAGCCTGTGAAAAGCCTGATTTTGCTGCCGGAACGTGATGGGCTACGTGCGGACTGGGTGAAATTATTGGACGAAGGCACGGGGTTGTTTCATCGAAGCGTAGCCAGCCTGCAATTTGTTCTGTCTGAACAATTAGAGATGGTATGGCGTGATTACGCCGGGCAGGGGCTTGCCGTCTTCCATGAGGCGCAACAGCGCCTTTCGGGGGAAAACGGCTTTATCGCCCAAGAGCGTAAGCGCGTTCTGGCTCAGGAAAACTTGTTATCTATGGAGCAGGAGGTCATTGCTGCACGCGAGTTTTCTGAGCAACTGGCCGAATCTGAAGATAAGGCTGAAGCGCAGGCAAAAGATATGCTGACCTGGATGCGTAAGGCATTAGGGTTTAAGCGGGAGCAATATCCTGAAGGAGGATTTCGTCTGCGCTTCGAGCGTGGCGAATATCAACGGCAAACGCTGGTGGACGTAGGAACGTTTATTGATAATTGCCTGCTTGGTCTCGATTTTTCAGAAGGATACCCCCCTTCCACAGCGTTGATGAGTTTGTCTCGAACGGAAGACGGTAACTACAAACACGTTTACCCCTTGCGCTATGGGCAGCCTTTCGCCGAAAACGTATGGCAACTGATGCAGAGCGATCCGCGAGGAGCCAGTATGGCGCTGCTTCGGGTTCTCTCCCCGGCTGTTTCGATGAAGCAACCGCGCACCTGGTTCCATTTCCAGTGGCTGAGTGAAGCTCAGGTTGAAGGTGAAAACCAGCTAGCCGCGCAGCGTCGTGGTGATGAGTGCTTCAGCCCGGAGGTTCACAATTTCTGGCTGGATGACGGTGGTAAAGAGGCGGATCCGCAGGTCGTTGTCTCCCTGCTGGATAAACCTTACGATGAAGAGGGCAACAGCTTGTTCCAAGATATCAATCTTCGGGAAGAGGTCTGGATGCGAATGCCGGATTGGTTTGAGCCGCATAACTGGAAAGAAACCGTACTCGCTGCTGAGGAGCAGGCCCGGCGAAACGTGGCTGCTCAATATGGAGATCGTCCCGTCCGCCATCAATTGCTTGCAATGAAGGCGATTATTCTGTGTACCCGCGACATGCTGTAATCGGAAGCAACCATGGAAAACCAGTGGCAACAACTTCGCGCGACTCTGAACGGAGAACACAGCGAACGCGACGGGCTGAGAGGGCAGTTTTTTAACCGCCTGCTTTACTGTCTGGATGATGTGCAGGCGGGAGAATGCGACCGCCTCCACGCATTTTATGATGCTCTGCAATGCGCGCGGGCATTTGGGTTGACGCCGTTAAGGCTGCCGTATCGACACATTATCGAAGGCGTAATGCTCCAGCATTTTGGTTTGAGACGGGATCGTGACTACCCAGGTGAACTGCTCCTGACGCGCGAAGCGGAAGAGATTGATTCCTCTCTCTTACTCGTCTGGAAAGGCGAGCAGCGCCGTTTTCTGGAAACCCCACCGCTGGATGTCCTTTTGCCCACTGTGCTCAACGATCTGTGTTATACGCACTACACATCAGCAGGGCAACAGCAGGCGGTACGCACGGTGTTGACCAGCGACAGAGATAAAACGCTGCTGGTGAATCTGCCCACCGGAGCCGGCAAAACTTTTGTGATTCACTCCCAGATGCTGACTTCACCGAGTAGGTTTCTGACGCTAGTGATTGTGCCAACCGTAGCGCTGGCAATTGAACAGGCTCTGCGAGCGCAAGAGGTGATGCAACAGGCCGGGCAGGATCACGGTGGCAGCTACGTCTGGCATAGCGGCCAGTCGATTGAAGAACAGAATATGATGAAATTGCGGCTGGGATCCGGCGAACAGCGAGCGTTATTTTGCTCTCCGGAAGCAGCGACAGGTGGGCTCTTGTTACAGCTGTTCTCGCTTGCGGAGCGCGGACTACTGGGCGCCGTGATTGTGGATGAAGCTCATCTTATCGATCAATGGGGGGCGGAGTTCCGTCCCGAGTTTCAGCTACTGGCACCCTTAGTGCGATCGTTGAAGGCTACCTCTTCAGACGGTGTCAAAGTGGTGCTGCTTTCTGCCACGTTTAGTCAAAGTACTCTGAATACGCTCAAAGCGCTCTTTGCCGGTAAACGACAGGCGTCAGTGATTGAAGTGAATGGCAGTTTTCTGCGTCCGGAACCCGTGTGGTATGTCAGCGAAGCTGCCAGTCACGAGGATTACCTTAAGCAGGTGGAAAACGCCATTGCTCGCTTGCCGGCGCCAATGATCCTCTACACTACCGAAGTCGAACAGGCTAAATTCTGGTACCAGTATCTACGTGAGCGTGGTTATCGGCGCTGTGGATTGTTCCATGGTGCAACGCCAATGCAGGAACGCGAAGGTCTTATCCACGCCTGGCGTAACGATGGGCTGGATATCATGGTGGCGACTTCGGCATTTGGCGTGGGGATGGATAAAAATAATGTCCGTTCCGTTCTGCATGTCGCAGTGCCAGAAAATTTTGATCGTCTCTACCAGGAGAGCGGTCGTGGCGGTCGTGATGGTAAAGCATCGGTCGCTCAAATTATTTTCCATCACAAACAACTACAGATCGCACGCAACATTAACCGAACCAAACTGATCGGGGCCAGCAAAGGATATTTGCGCTGGGCCAAGATGCACCAGTTGCGCGAGCAGCATCAGCCGGGTCAGTTCACTGTCCCACTACGCGCGAAGCATGCCGACATTCGCATGGATTCGCAGAGCAATGTGGACTGGAACCTGCGTACCTTACTGTTAATGCAGCGCGCCGGTTTTATCGATATCACCTATCCGCCGCCGGATCTTAGCGCTATCGCTCCGGACGAGCGTGATGAGTCCAGGGCCCATGCGTGGTTTGACCATTATTTCAACCATATTCAGATTTCCGTGCTCCGTGACGGTCATATGGATGAAGCGCAGTGGCAGAAGGAGATTCAGGCACACCGTTCGCATGAACTGGCGATGCGTAAACAGGGATTTAGCGCCTTAGAAGAGTGGCTCAATGACCCCACAATCTCGCTGTGCCAGACGTTAGCACATTTTTATACTCTCGATGGTTTTGTACCGGAAATAGCCTGCGGCGGGTGTCCGGCCTGTCGGAGTAAAGGGTATCCTCCCTTTACTCCGACGCTCGGTCGTATAGCACACGTGACGGGCGAGACGGTGCGGAACGTCATGGGAAATGAGCAACGCGTTTATTTTTCTACGACGCTGACGAACCGGCTACTGCTGCGTCAGTGGAGTGACTGGATTGCCCGACTGCTGGCCAATCGTCAGATTCAGGCTATCCGCGCCAGCCAGAGCGTGCTCGCCCGGCTTGGTGAGGTCCTGCCCGCAGGTTTGCCTTTCTGGTGTTCACTTGCTGTTGATGAAGAAAACACCTGCTGGGATGAACTGGTGCTGGTGTTGCCCGGCGAAACGATGCCTGAACTGGACATCTTCGCCAGCATCAATCGCATTATTGTTGCACCGGAACGTTTACAAGAACCGGGCTACCGTGGGCGTCGCTGGTGGGATGTTGATACCGGTGCAGTGGCATTAGAACAATTTCAGAGGAATATCAGCTAGTGGCAATTACCAATAACGCTGCCGCAGGGAGCCAAATCCGTCTGCTCTGCATGATCGATCGGGTGCTGAATCGGCGACTTGGACAGACCATCCCGATGGCAGATTTGATTGAATTATTGCGCCCGGAGATGCTGCCCGTCAGCGACGGAGCGAGAAAACGCCTGCCTGCCGAAGTCTCTTTCTGGGCAAAAGAAGGGTTATGGAAAAATGAGAGTGTTGGCCTCAGTCAACAGTCGCCACTTTCCAGCGAACATAACCTGCCCGCACGAGTTTTGCGTACGCTAATTTACAGTGAGAAAACGACGCCGCTGTTGACCGGAACGCGCGGTCAGCCCTTGCTAATATGCGTAACCTCCATGCTGGCACAGGACAAATATACGATCCGCGGAAACACGCCGCTGACAAAAGAGGCGGTGCCGATGGCTGTTGGCCCGATGATTAACAATAAATTAGCCGGTGAGGGGCGACGTAACCTCAACTTCTCTAACGAAGCGGAGCCCTTCCTCGATTACGCATATTTCCTCGGTTTTACAGAACCTTTTCTGAATGGCTGGGTGATGGATCCTACCCGCGCCATTGAAGGGGTTTTGGATAACCTTTCACTTACCGCCGCGATGCCAATCCAGGCATTCCTCAGCCAACTGGCGGAGTTTCTGCCAATGCTGGATGGAGGAGCCTACCGTCAGCAGGTCGAACCGATGATCTCCGCTGACAACTGGCAACCTCTGGAGAAACATATGATCAGCGCCGCATTGAGCCAGGCGCTGCTCCGGCTTGAACTGACAATGCAGTTGGTTTTCGCAACTCGTTCCGATGACCCTGACGCCATGGTCCTGCAAGCTCCGGATGGCAGTCTGCGTCGTATCAGTACCGTGAGTCCAGGGGAGGCAAGAAAATGAGAATGATCGATTACTGGCCTTCCCTGCAAAACATCAATGAATGTATTCGCACCGAGGCGGAAGAGTTGGCGGAGTACACCTTACTGGCAGTGCATCAGTCGGTGGATTTGCTGCGTCTCGATAAAGACGGCAACAACTTAGGACATGCTAAAGAAGAGGATTTGCT
The DNA here is from genome assembly GCF_000710035.2 of Pantoea ananatis LMG 2665. Lineage (GTDB taxonomy): Bacteria > Pseudomonadota > Gammaproteobacteria > Enterobacterales > Enterobacteriaceae > Pantoea > Pantoea ananatis. Next base: position 377,096 of record NZ_JMJJ01000010.1, read on the forward strand.
CAATCACTTTCTGGAAACGCCACGCCCAATTCCGATTGTGGGCAAGGCCGGAGTGGGTAAATCGCACATTATCCGCTGGCTGGATGCGAAACTGCGGTTGCGTCAGGAGTACAAAGACAAGAAGTGGCATATTGTCCGTATTCCAAAAAGTGCCAGCTTGCGTGAAGTTCTTACCTCTATGCTGGCGGGCCTGGAGGGTGAGATCTTTGACGAAGCGCGGGAAGACATCAATAAGGTGTCGGAAAAACGTACGCCTCGCGAGATCGCTGAATGGCTGCTGATGCTGATGGGGCAAGAGCTGCGCAACCTTCATGAACGTAACAAGCAGGATATGGAAGCGCTGAAAAAACAGATGGCGGGAAGTACGCCTGAGCAGTTAAAAGCTATCAAACCACAGGCGACTCGGCTACAGAAAATCCACGTCCACGCTGAAGAAAATGCATTACCAACGCTGATTAACGATGCCTACTTCAAGAAGTTTTTGTTGAAAGAAGAGCATTGTCTCTATCGGTTTGCCAACCGTCTGACCAACGGTGCAACCAGCAGCGATCTCGACGAAGGGGAACAGCAACTCCAAGCCAAAGATCTTGATTTCAGTTTTAATATTAACGATCTCAGTCTGCCAGCGCGTCAGTATATTCAGAAAAGCCGCCTGAATACGCATGAGGATGGGCGCAAAGATGCCTCGGAGATCCTCAACCTAGTGCTAGTTAAAGCGACGCAGGCGCTGTTTAACCAACTCTTCAACTTCCGTGGCCGCAGTTTCTCCGACCTGTTTACTCAGATCCGTCAGGCGCTACATGAAAAGCAGATGACGCTGATGGTGCTGGTAGAGGATATGTCGCTTATCACCGCGATCGAGGATGTGCTGATCGACAGCCTAGAGAGGGAAGGGATCCGCGACGGGAAAGAAGTGCTATGCCCGGTGTGTTCGGCTATTGCTGTTACTGACGGTTATCAGGGGTATGCCCGCCGTCGTCAGGGGATGCTAGATCGCGCGAAGGGTGAATGGGTGATCGAAGAGGTAGGGAACGAGCGCGAAGAGACGCGATTGCGTATCGTCGATTTTTGTGGTCGATACATCAACGCGGCCCGCTTTGGGGGGGAAGCCTTACGCCAGCGCTGGGAGCAATCTGCCGATAAATCACACTGGCCGCCTGACTGGGAAGCCAGCGCAAACGGCGACGAAATGGCTGAAGTGTTTGGTCGCAGCGAGCAAGGATTTTCGCTGTTTCCCTTCAACACAAACGCCATCCATGCATTGGCAGAGGCATTCTGCCGCGACGATCGCAAAGAATTAAAATTCAATCCACGTCAGATCATCAACCAGATTCTGTTGCGTGTACTGCAGCACTGTCGCCGTGATGCCGATGAGGGACGTTTTCCGCCACCGCATCTTGGCGATTTTGCGGCGCCGGCAGGGCTTCGAAGCTGGCTGTTCCGTCAAGGCTTCGCCGACACCGAGCGTGCTGAATCCGTGGTTGCTCTGTGGGGCTATCCCGCCGATTCCGATGGCACTCTGGCCAGCACTCTGCCGCCTGATGTTGCCCGTAGCTTCGATCTGGACGATCTGGCGCAGGTGCTGGAAAACACAAAAAGTGCCCCGGTCCATATTCAACCGGTGGTACCAACGCGGGTGACCAAAGTTGAGGCGCAGGTTAAAAAAACTGTTAAGCCAGAACCCACGACAGTCAAACCCAAAGTGAAAGAAAATAAAGATACGCTGGCTATCCGAGCGCTGGATGCGGCGGTGGGTGACTGGATGCTAAAAGGCGCGACGCTTGAGATCGATCCCGCGCGTTATATCAAAAGCTCCCTGGCCTTCTTCTTTGATAAGCGCGTTGTGGCGGAATGGGCGGGCAGCACCTATCGGCCAACACTTTGGTTAGGTAAATCCAACTTTGTCGCCGTTGAGTTACCTAATGCACAGGGTAACCGTGGCGTGCATGTGGTGAAATTTATTCCTCAGGCCGAATACGATAAGCGATCGGTGCAACTAACGGATGCCGCGATGGCGCTGGCGCGGTTTGGCTACTACAGAGAAAACTCCGTACCTAAAACCGAGGACTGGAGCTACACAGAGGGCAAAACGGATTACCTGATTATTCAGAGCTTCTGCGATCGCTGGGTCAACTATGCGCTGACAGAACTCGTTAAGCATAAGCGCAACGATTTGCCGCTGCTGCTCAGCGAGCAGATTGCGCTGGCCGATGTGCTGGGTGCCATTAAAGCAGCGGATGGTTCGAAAGAGGTGCTTGCGCGGCTGCTGCAAAACAGCAAAACGCTTTCTGTGCAGTTTCGTTCCGGGATCACGAAGGCAATCACCGAACTGCGGGCAGAGGCATTAGCGAAGTGGGATGATGCCAAGGACGCATGGCTCAGCCTAGTGGCGCTGAACGATCATGCGCTGGAAGGCGATCTCCTGCTGAGTGAGATACAAAAGGCATTGAAGAAACGCTCAAAAAATACACATGCCGCCGTGGTGAAAAAGTCGCTCAGTGAAATCCGCCCTGAACTGGATACTGCTGCTCTGTTTGCAGACTGTGAAAATGCGGATGATTTTTCCGAACTCGTCACCGACCTGGCTAAGTTAGTAAAATCCCTTGGGGACAGCGGCGATTATCCTGCGGATATATCACCGGACAGCAGCACGCTGACGGATTCACTGAATGCGCTAACGGAGGGGGGCGTCTGGATGACGATCCTCAAATTGCGAGGTATTAATCAATCTGAAGATCCGCTGCGTCAATGGCAGTTACTTTGCGAACTGGATGGTGTTTTAACTAACCGGCTTATGATGACAATGCAAAGCTGGCAGCAGGTCCACAAACGGGTACTGGCGAATATTACCGCCTACAACCATTCACACGGTGGGCAGCAGATCAGCGAATTTCGCACGCAGATTGAAAGCACGTTGCAGGAACTTCATCAGGTCCTCGACGCCATGCAGTCCGTCGCAGGGGAACAGAATGACAACGCTTAAGACCCAACTTACGCAACTGCGGGAGCAGTATCAGATAAAACAGCAGGTTCAGTCGCTAGAAGAGGTCTACGATCGGTACCGTACCATTCGTGACGGCCTGCTGGATGTTGCCGAACCGCTGCAAAAAGCCCAAAAGCAACTTGAGGTGATCGGCACGCTACCGGAACCACACTCCACTATCGATTTTTCGCAGGAGGCGGCGCTTTTCGGCGGTGCCAAAACGCAGTTGGATGCGCTGACGGCACGCTTCAAAGAAAGTGGCGATAAAACTGAGCAGAGCGGGTTTTGGGAAACTGTACGGGTTCTGAAGAGCGTAAATGAAATTATTGATGATAAGGTGGATGCAACCTGGAAAGCGTTTGTTGCCTATCTTGAAGCGCGCGCAACGCTGGATTCCGTCTTTCTGGAACAACAGCGAACGCTGGGGAATGTGTTGGTGTATGACGGTTATCGCAAAGCGCGCGATAGTTTTAATCGACAGAAGTTAAGCGGGCCAGACAGCCTGTCGGTGGTAAAAAACCTGCAGAAGTATAGCGATGAGATGGTCGCGCTTAAACGTTCAATGGACCCGGATGCACCAGACGATGTTCTGCGCTTTTTTGAGGCGCTGGACAGACATAATCATGCCTCGCTTACGCTGCTGGCGCCGGGCGTGATTGCCTGGTTGGAAGAAAAAGGTATGCTGTCAGCGTTTAACGTTACACGTAAGAGAATGATTTAATGAAGGGAATCGAGCTTTCACTTTTGCAACGCGTGCTGGATGCGCTGGAAGAACAAGAAAATGCGCTTTTGGTATGGGGCGACACTGGCGGTTTTTTTAATCTGGATGAACTGTTAAGCGTTATTGGACGGGTGTTACCTGAAGAAGATGCCGAAATGGTTCTGGATGAGATGCTCGACGGCGGTATGTTAATTCAGGTACCGCATCTCGACGGCCCGCCTGTCTGGCGAACTCGTATGGGTGAAACCGTCCATTTACTTCGCAACCTGCGGCAGTGGATGTTTAATAAAAGTCTGGATGAAAGTAAGACACTGGTCTCTGACTACCGTTTTATTCGCCGGCCGCGCAGCTATCCTGAGCGGAAAGCTGAACCGAACTCCCTTATTTCTGATTGGAAAACACGCCTGAAATTAAGCGATCGGGCTTGTGACATTATGCACCAGATGCTGGCGTCAGATTTCCGCCTGGCGGGCTTTCAGGAACGATCCACTGAGCGCATTCTCCAGTACTGGCAGACGCATCGGATTCGATGCGATGCCGCTAGCGGAACCATCGTTTGTGCTGGAACCGGCAGCGGTAAAACGTTGTCATTTTATCTACCGGCGCTAACCCGTCTTGCGGAGGAGATTTGCGCTAATCCTGAGTGTAAGGTTCGCATTCTCGCCATTTATCCGCGAAAAGAGTTGCTCAAAGATCAGTTTGCGGAGACGTTTTCTCAATGCCGCAAACTAGACGACTATATGCTAAAAGCGGCCGGGCGAAAAATTCGCATTGGTGCCTTTTTTGGAGACACGCCAACAATGGCGGCATTGTCTAAGAAAGACATCAAAGGTCGACCTGGACTGCCGTTCGGCTTAATGAAGTGCCAACATCCCCTTTCGACAAACCCAAAGCAGATCTGCGGGGGCGCGCTGATCTGGCGGCGTGAGGATATTTATGCCGATCGAGAGGTCCTGACCTGCACTCAGTGCCAGCATCAACTGGATCAGCGCGAAATTCTGATCACGCGTAATACGCAACAGCAGCGCGGAAATGCGCCGGATATTCTGTTTACCACCACCGAAATGCTGAACCTACAGATGAACTCCAACTGGACCAATCACCTGTTTGGGGTGGGGGAAGGGAATGGGCCAACGCTGGTGCTGCTTGATGAAGTCCATACCTACAGCGGCACCACTGGTGCGCAGACGGCACTATTGCTTCGTCGCTGGATGCAACGTACCGACTGCCTGCCGCATTTCGTGGGATTATCGGCAACGCTGGCTGATGCCCAGCACTTTTTTGCTAGGCTGGTGGGCGCTCCCGATGAGAACGTGGCGCTTATTAAGCCTAAAACCGAAGAGATGATTGAGGAGGGCGCTGAGTACCTGTTAGCGCTGCGTGGCGATCCTGTGTCTGAAACTGCGTTGCTTTCTACCACCATCCAGACCAGCATGCTGATGGCGCGTATGCTGGACAGCAAGGCAGGCAAGTCAAAAGGGACATGGGGTAAGAAGACATTCATTTTTACGGACACCCTCGACGGTAACAACCGCCTTTACCACGATCTCAACGATGCCGAGGGCTGGAAAACCAGTCCGCAACCGCCGTGGATTTATCGCTCCCCGCTGGCGGTACTACGTACCCCATACGGTTCACCTGATGACACCGATCCTAAACGCAGCGAGCGGCGTAAAACTGAGTTGGGCCAGAACTGGAAAGCAGCCATGGAAATCGGCCACGATCTCTCGGAAAACAAAGTTGTCTCCCGCACCTCAAGTCAGGATGCGGGCGTGGATGCTCTGGCCGATATTGTGGTCGCTACCTCTTCTCTGGAAGTGGGCTATAACGATCCTCAGGTGGGAGCAGTTCTGCAGCATAAAGCACCCAATGATGTGGCTTCATACCTTCAGCGTAAAGGTCGCGCCGGGCGTCCACGAGGCATGCGCCCCTGGATGCTAGTCGTGCTGTCAGAATTTGGCCGTGACCGCGTTGCGTTCCAGCGCTATGAAGGGCTAATGAGCCCTGAAATCAAGCGTCAGGAACTACCGTTGCGTAATCAGCACGTGCAAAAAATGCAGGCCGCGATGGCGACGCTCGACTGGCTCAGCAAAGTGGGCGAGTTCAAAGATCTCTGGGGTATGTTAAAGAAACCCAACCGCACCAAGGAGAATTTTGCTCCACTCAGCAAGATGATTGAGGATGTGCTGGATGGCGGTAGACGGTTGCATGAACTGTCCCGCTATCTTGAAGATGCGTTACACCTCCCTGACAGCGACATTCAGAAGATCCTCTGGAGTCCGCCACGTTCCATTATGTTTGAGTTTCTGCCAAGCATCCTGAGAAGCATCAGAACGCATTGGGCGGTTAATGGGGTGGCGTGGGCTGGCCTGCGATCAGTTGTGCAGGATGGTGAAGACGAGCAATCCAGAAGCAGTTCTCCAGCCCCGGAATATATTCCGCAAAACCTGTTCAGTGAGCTGAATCTACCCGAGCTTGATATCCGCTTAAGACGCGGTTACGACGATGAAGAGAAGTGGGAAACGCTCTCCTTCTGGCAAGGACTGCGTGAGTTTGCGCCTGGGCGATTGTCTAAACGCTACGCGATTAAATCGAGCAAAAGCACAGACTGGCTTGTACCAGAAAATTATGTGCCTGTCGCCGGTGAAGAGTTGCAATCTATTGATTTCCCTGTGCGCGAAGCATTTGGCGAAGGGGTGCAAATAGAATATGAAGTTGAGCATCTCGGCGGCATGATCAAGGTAGTTAAACCCTCTCAGGTCATGACAACCCGCGCCGATGTTCGCCAGATGGCGGATAAAAGTAATGCGCAATTGCAGTGGTGTCTTAGCCTGATCAATCCTGGCATTGCCGCGCCGGATGAGGTGCCGAAGGGGGTGTGGAAATCTACGCTGCGTGATATTACTTTTTACAACCATCAGCATATGACCCCGCTGGAGTTGATCCGTTTCTCAACTGGATCGCAGGCCTCTCTCCGGTTCAAGAATAAAGGTCGGGCCCACGTCGCTTTTTCCTGGGTCCATGAAGACGAAAATGTTGGGGTCGGGAGTCGTCAGTGGGTTGATGCAATGCGCCTTCGCTTCACACTTTCGAACGATCGCGTGCAAAACCTGTTGCATCAGGAAGCGATCCAACGAGGTATGCGCCCTGTTTACTTCCAGCATTTGGTCAAACAGTTACCTGAATTTGAGTTCGACAGTTTTAAAGCCGACTGGGCTATTGAGTGCTTTATGGCTCTGCTGGCAGAAACGTTCGCGACGGGAAAATACTCGTCAACCGAAGCGGCATTACAAAGCATGGCGTCGGCGAAGGGGATGGAAAGGCTGGCGGCTATTCCCGCGAGCTTATTCCAACCGGATACGGACAACGACGCTGAGAGCGAACAATTGCTGCAAATTAGCCTGCGGGAACTCCTAGGTCGTCCAGAGATCCAGCAGTCGTTGCTGAACTGTGCTCAGGCATTATTCAAGCCACTGGCTGAAATCGACGGTTTTATCGAGTGGGCGCAACAGATACTTGCGGACACACTGGCCGCTGGCGTGCAGCAAACGTTAAGCACGCTGCTGCCGGATGTGGACGATAGGGCGGTTGTTACCGACTCATTCTGGATGAAAGATCCGGTTAAAGGCAGCGAATGGCTCGAGATTTGGCTGTGCGAAATGGAATCTGGCGGCAGCGGGATCCTGATTCGGCTGCAGCAGAAATGGGCTGAAGATCCAGTAACATTCCTGAATGTGCTGGTGCGCAATCTTTCAGCAAGTGATTACGAGCAGATCGATTACGATTTGTACATGGTGCTGCAATTGCTGACAACGGATGATGCACTTTGCCAGGCGATGGCTGCGGTTCGTGAGGCGAGCAATATGGATGCCAGACGTAAGGCGAATAAAAATCTCCATCTGCAGCTTTCTCTACACGGTTTGCGGCTTTCCCACAGTTTCACGACGGTTCTTTATTCACGGATCCTGCGCGCCGGTAGCAGTGAGGTCACCGACATGCAGCTTTATCAACTGCTTACGGACTGGATATCACTAGAAGCGAATTCGGGCATTGAATTCACTTTGAATACGGTTGCGCACGCGTTGGCAGTCAAAACCCTCGGTGAAGTTAACGATGCGTCGATGGTGTTCAACGCGCAGTGTCGAAACCAGAATTTGCTTTGGCCTCGTGGTTACACGATCCGTCAGGCTGAGCTCAGTTTTTACAACATGTTCTGCTCACGCAGAGTCATGACAGAACGTCTGTTAGCTGGCGCGTTGTTCAGCGAACATATTGATCAAATCCCTCTTGATCACTCCGACTGGCTAACGCACGTGCACGGCGCTTTGTGTAAAGGTGGGCGTGCGGAGCTTATTCTGCCGCGTGAACAGCTTAATCGTTTACATGAGGCGATCCTTACTATGCAGATTGTCCCGGTCGACTATCTTGGCCTGTTACTTTATCCGCGCCTGGGTGAGCTTCGCCGCGAACAAGATAAGCTGATTTTACGTATTGAACTGGCTGAGGTGGCATAGTGATCGATCAGGCAAAACAGCGGCAGATTTTTTTGCACGGCTCTGCCGGACAACGCCAGTTGAGGGAAGTTCTGAGCGCCCAACTTGTCGCGCTGATTATGCAACCTGAACCAATCTGGTTGGTGTCCCCCTGGGTGAGTAATTTTAGGCTGCTGGACAACCGTTCCGGTAACTGGGACAGCATCGAACCAGCCTGGGGAGGACGGGAGGTCGATTTCATCGAACTGCTGGTCTGCGCAGTGAACAACGGCGCGTCGCTCTCGTTGGTCACCCGAGATCAACCGCTCAACCGTGACTTTGTGACGGCGCTGAAGAAACGATTAAACAATCATGCGGATTTTCGCCAGGAATGGCGTAATCAACTGCACACGAAAGGGCTGCTGACCCCCCATTTCTTCCTCAGGGGCTCGATGAACTTTACCTGGAGCGGTGTTAACCGGAACGAAGAGTTTGTCGAATTGAACAGCGATCCGCATGCAATCGGCGAAGCGTTGGCTGCGTTCGAGAGCCAGTATCACTTTGGCCAACCACAGGGTGCTTTCTGATGTACGCAGAATGGCTGGATAAATTTTACGCCGATGATAAACATCTGCAGTATGACAAGGCGATAGCTGGTGGTTACAGCATTCCGCAAATGAACACGCTGATTCAGCAGGCGGGAGCTAAGGCCTTGCCTTGTATCCTCCCCTCGACCCGAAGAGGGAGGTGGGTGTTATACGCGCTGGCACAAAATGAACGCAGTCTGGATGAGCTTCGCCGTATTTTGACGGCGGCATTAGGGTCAGCGGATACCAGTGCCGATATCAGCACATTCTATGATTCTGATGATGCCGGGGAAAAAATCCTTCTGGAGAAATCTCCGGGCGGCGTTCTGGCACTGACTTTTTTGCCGCTACCAAACGGTGACAAGGATCGGGTCGATGAGTGGCGTAAGGCAAGAATGCAACGGGTCTACGCTATGCTGCAGACGGTGATGGATCTTTATCGTCGTCGGCCGTTGCTCACTTCGCTGGTCAAAAGACCGACTGGACGTATTCTCAGGGATTTCTATACGGCCTGCCACGCACAGGACGGTAAAAAGGCTGAGTATTATCTTGAGGAGTTACGCGGCAACCAAGCGCTGTCTCCACTCAACCTCCTCTTCTTGGAACTGTTGTCAATGGCGGCCTCTTCGAACTGGGACGCTATCTTAAGCCATCCAAGATTAGAGGCTTTGCTACGGGGTCGAGTGCCAGAACGAATCCAACGGCTATTGTTGCGATCGACGGGGCATTTCAGGATAAATGCTATTCAGGATGCGCAATTTCCGTCAGATACCCGAGAGGACGCGAGAAGGCTGGTTCTCGATTTAATCCCACTCTACAAAGTGACGCCGCGTTTTACCCACCACGCCAGTTTTTTGCCCGATTGGCAACTCTGGGCAATCGGGGCGGCGTTGCTGGGTATTGATGGATGGCAAACAGCAACGCCGCTCCTGCAGCCCGAATGGACTCAACAAGTTGAGCGGTGGGTTACCGGGCAAAGTTCACTCCCGTTAACGGCAGAAGTGGCCGAAAAAGCGCTCATTCAGGCACCCGTTATCACCGTACTCAGCTTTGATGACGCCAAGGAATTGCTCATCGAAGTCATCACCGCCGATCTTGAGCGCGAGAGCGAGATCTTCGCACAGTTGGCAGCAATGCCAGAGATAACGCGGCAAGAAATAGAAAGAATACCTAAGCTTTGGGATATTTGGCTGGGTCTGGAAAAACGCTGTGAGACCCATGATTATGGCTGGAACCACTGGCTGTCTGATTTACAGTTGGCGACTGAACCCGAGCGCTTTGAATCATTGCGCCAGTCCGCTGTTATGCATTGTATGGACTGGCTGCCAACAACGTTTAGCAGTACACAGTGGCAGACGCTGTTAGGGCAACATTCTCACTCTCAGTCCGGAATGGTATTGCGCGATATTTTGCCAAACTTGCTGAGCTGGCTCCAGGAATACGATGTTCAGGTTTCTGCTTCATTGTGGCCAGACTGGCTAATGTTGTTCGTTGTGGAAGATATTCGCTCGGAAGAGGATGTGCGTCTGGCAGGGATGATTCTGGATAAGTTTCTTTCTGGCCGCTTTACCCGCGAGGAATATACTACAGCCCTCGAAGCAATAGAGCTTGTCAGCAAGGCGAACATCTCTGTACGGACACTGGGGTATTTGCTTGATATATCCGAACTTCTCTACGACAAGGTCACCGGTGATGATGCCGCCCGGTTGGGTTTCTGGATCAAAGTACAGGAGATGTTAAACGAGCGCTGGGAGAGACTGGATGAAAGCATGCAGTTTTCTGCACGGATGGTGGAAAAACTGTACCTCGGAGCTCATGCCGGGCGTGCTTTCCCAGGCCAGACCAGCACATCGGACGTTGCTTCCCCGCAGCAAAGGGATCTCAAGGGGAAAACACTGCTAATTTACAGCCTGATGGAAGGTGCCGCCCGACGGGGCAAAGATGCTCTGTGTCATCTATATCCCGGTCTGGATGTCGAATTAAACCATGATCATGTCTCGACACCTGCACTCCTCAATCTTGTTGATAAGGCCGACTATATCATTTTCGCCACTGGCAGCTCTAAGCATCAAGCCTTTTACGCCGTGACGGATCGCCGTCGGGATATTATTTATCCTACAGGGAAAGGGGCGTCCAGTATGGTTGCCGCTTTTAAAGAGGCGTTGGAGTAAATAGATAAGGAATAGCTTCTGCTATTCCTTTTTGTTATTCACCACGGTAAATGCAGCCTGCGGAACATGTCTCCTTCACGATCACCGCGCTTAGGATGGAGAGTTGAGGCTTAATCTGATTCCAGATCCATTCAGCTAGCACTTCGCTGGTTGGGTTTTCCAGACCCGGTATATCATTGAGATAGTAGTGATCCAATCTTTCCAGCGTGGGTTTAAAAATCGCTTTTAGTTCGGCAAAGTCGATAATCCAACCGGTATGTTTATCCACCTCACCGGTGATCTCAAGACGCACGATAAAGGAGTGCCCGTGTAAGCGACCACATTTATGGCCGTCCGGCACATTAGGGAGACGGTGCGCGGCTTCAAAGGTGAAATCTTTGTATAACGTAGTTTTCATGGAGACCTCATTTTTTGTTATACAGTAACAATAAGAGGCAGGATTTTCTAGCATTTCTGAGTTAGCTACCACAACTGTATGGATAGACAATAATATTTCTGTCGAGCTCTGCCCGGACTTTTTTCGAGTGTGAACTTATGTGCAGGCTGAGTATGTTACTAAATTGCGGGATATCGCCGGTCGCAATCTAACATTGACTGGTGCGCGTGGTTCCCACTTAATGGTTAAAGATTGGCGGCAGGAAAATACCTCGGCTTTCTCATGCGGCTGACCAGCCCCCAGTATTAG
>NZ_JMJJ01000011.1 GCF_000710035.2 Pantoea ananatis LMG 2665
GTGGAGAATAACTCGCTGAGCGCTACACAGTCACTTGCCTTCGACAAAGAATTGTCAGAGTGCCGTAAATCTGGCGGTGACTGCCAGGCAGTTATAGATAAATGGAAGCAGGTCAGCGATAAGCAAAGTGCGGAAACCGACCAGAAGCTGAAAAACGATCCGGTTGGGGTACAGGTCTGGGATAAAGACGTTGCCCAGGGTGGTTCGGATATGGCGAATCGTCCGGGCTGGCTGGGTAATCTTCCCGGTGTCGATGTGATGACCAGCGATGAAGCTAAAGCCTACGTTCAGCAGTGGAACGGCCAGGATCTGGCGAAAATAGATCAAAATAGTCCTGGCTGGACGAAATTTGCGGTGTTCGCGTCAGATCCGGAAAATCAGGCAGCAGTTGCGTCAATAGGAATGCTGGGTAAAGATCTTTTTCTGATAGCAAAAAATAGTTTTACTACTAAATCCTTATTAAAGGAAATGACCGCGCAGGGTATTAAATTTACACCTGAAAATATTGTCAGTGCTGCTAAGAATAATAATGGAAAAGTTTTTTTCTTGAGAAAGGTAACTCAAAGGCGGGATTGCAGCATATTATCGGTGAGCATGAAAAGGACTTTGCAAATATAGGTGTTTCAGAAGCAAAAATCCCCAGCGTAGTTATGAAAGCAATATCAGAAGGTAAAGTCGTTGGTTATCAAGGGAAAGGGACAGGTCGTCCAATTTATGAAACAGTTATAAATGGTGAAATGCATCGATTAGCTATCACCGTATCAAGTAATGGCTTTGTGGTAGGAGCCAATCCTGCTGGGAGATTGAAATGAAACTTATAAAGTTAATGGCGGATTATTACTCTTTCCCCTTATGGAATAATTTACCTGGTGAAGTTGGGAATATTGATCCAGAAGATTTACCTCTCTCATATGAGTTGAAAGAAGAACTTAATAAATGGTCGGAAAAATATGACTCTATATTAAATGATGAAGATCCATTATCGTCAGGCTTCACAACAAAAGAAGAAGAGAGGATGTTTATTGATAATGGCTATAAATTAGCTGAACGTCTCCAGACAGAACTCGGAAGTGCATACAAAATAACTTATCATTCTGATTATTAATAATAAAGATCCCAGCCCTTAATGGCCGGGATCTTCCTTCCTGAGCCGTCACTTATCCGGATAGACCTTCCGTCACTCCTCCGTGCCCGGTGGCGGTGACCGCTTCTGCGGCGTGCTGACTGCGCTGATAAACTCCGCAATCTGTCGCTGCCTGCGCGCTGAGGGCTTTTTACAGGCCTGGCGTAGCTGGGTCAGCACTTCCGGTTCTGTCGTCTCGTCTCTGGCTGCGGTTCCTGAGCGGTCAGGATCAGACAGCCCGCCAGCACCCGGACGTCAAGATCGTAAATCCCGCCTCTTCCAGTTACTCTCCCTTTATCCGCAGACCGGGGCAGCGACTGTATCAGGCGGTGCTGGTGTAAGCACACCTGTTTTAGTTCCATGCACTTTTTGAGATATCCGGTTTTTCAGCCATCTGCAGGATCTGTCCGGCCTGAGCCGCGACACGGAGCATGCCAACGACGGCAGCATCAGCCTTATTTTCGACAAAGAGAAAGAGCAGCGCCGCCTGCAGCAGGCGCAACTGGTCAACGACGTTGCCACCCAGGCGCTTGACGTTTACAACACGCATGAAGCCGCCCGGGCCACGCGCGCCGCCACGGCCAGCCTGGCGGATACGGATACGGATACGGATACGCGTACTGCGCTGGAAGCCCAGGCCAGGGCAATACTGGATAAGGCGCATAAAAGGGAGCCGAACGTAGACAGCAGCAGGCAGGCGGTGGTCAGCAAGCCCTGGCAGCTGGCCTACGATCAGGCGATTGTCCGTCAGGGCGCGGACATGGGCGGAAGCGTGCGCACCGGCGTGAATGCGGTGGTTAATGCTTTGCAGGCGCTGGCGGGCGGCGACATCAGGGCTGCCCTGGCGCAGGGCGCTGCGCCTTA
>NZ_JMJJ01000012.1 GCF_000710035.2 Pantoea ananatis LMG 2665
TCGGCGGGCGGCCGCGCCGGCTTCTGACCTTCTCCGACAGGATCCTCACGAACGGCCGGGGCCCGTCCAGCTCAAAGGATTCCGGCGTCAGCGTACAGGCCTCGCCGATGCGCGCGCCGGTGTTCCAGAGCGTGCTGAACAGAAAGTGGTGCCGGCGGTCGGGCATGTAGTAAAGAAGCGCGCTCACCTCCGGTGCGAGCAGGTAAAAGGGCGTCACGCCGTTGGCGGTGGCCATGCGCCGCAGCGCCACCGCGGTCGCAAAATCGGCGCCCGGGGCGAAGTGAAGCGCGGTGACGCGTTCTGGCGCATTCTGCAGTCCTGGAGGGTTCATTATCATCTGTTTTTCACGCAGCGCGATCGTTAAGCCGGAGTGGTTATTTTCCCGCACCTTCGCAGCAGGAGCCAGATCAATAAATCGCGCAGAGTGGATCCTCAATTTGGTTTTACCCGCAAATTAGCGCCTTATCCAAACCCCGTAAAGGATCCTTTTTTCACGAAAAACCGCGACAGCCCGCGTGGCGCAGGGCCTGCGCCCCCGATCCGCCTGTTTGGTATAAATGGGGTAAAGCCAGGTGAGTAAATAAGTGATGTAAAAGTGAGCGGTGCGGCGCTAAGATGAAGGATACAAATTTTCTTAATACTTCAGGGACGAATCAGATGGCACTAAAGCGCCCTTTTTACGGTAACGACGGCGACAGGGACTACTTTGAGCGGGTATTCCAGTCGGCAAATATCAACTTCCTTATTGGTTCCGGTGCATCGCTGCCAGCCATTCAGGTGCTGGGGACAATTGAAACCGATCTTCAGAAACTTATCGAAGATGAAAAAGAAGACGAATATTTTGAATTGGCCGCGAAATTTTTAACACAGGTCTGGCTCCCGCATGACTGTATGCTCGAGCGCAGTAACGGCACCCCTTTCCCACCCTATATAATTGAAAATGTAAATAATACCCGGGTAAATTATGATTCTTTTTTTAATTCATTGGAAAAAATACTTACGAGACGTAGAACGGGCCTGCTTCCGAGACGAATAAATATTTTTACCACGAATTATGATTTATTTTTTGAAGATGCAGCTACCAGAAATAACAATCTCCTCTTTAATGACGGATTTAATAAGAGGATGAATGTCTGGGCAGATTTGGAGTTTGATGCAGGAAGTTATAATCATTCTGTCAGCGCTATTGGTAATTTGTACAATTATAAAGTTGAGTTACCTGTGGTTAATCTGATTAAGTTGCATGGTTCACTTTCGTGGGAGCATTATAAAGGAAAGTTAATCTACAATATTGCCGATAAAAAGCCATCGGCTTAACTTTGCCACCCCAGCCGAAATGAAAAAGTGGGTGCTCGGTCATGCTCTCATCCTTCCGCGTAAGGAAAAATTTAAAGAGACGCTGTTAGAAAATGTATATTATGATTTATTAAGAACATACTCAAATGACCTTGATAAAGAGGCCACGCTCCTTCTTGCCTTTGGCTTTTCTTTTGCAGATGAACATCTGGAAACGCTGACAAAAAAAGCCCTGCGCAATGCAACGCTGAAACTTCTGATATTTGCTTACGATGAGGCAAGCGTAGACAGATTTATGGAGAAATTTCGCGATTATTCTAATGTCGAAATTATTCATCGCCCGGGTGGAAACGTGGATTTCCCAGAAATGAACAGGATTATTACGTGCTTTCTGGGAGGCTCGAAATGAGCGGACATTTTGCTGATGTGGAAGCCGTTCTGAGGGTGGGTGAAGTCTGCGAGGTGTCCGGGCGTTCAGTAACCATTCTTGTTGATAAGAACAAGAATCTCAGCGACCTGTTTTATCAGGGAAAAGTTCTGCGAAACGTCTCTGTAGGCAGCTTCATAGAGATTAAGAAGGGCTTCATGAGCCTGATTGGTAAAGTTGAAGCAGAAAGGATAGTTGAGGAAAAGCACCCCTCCGGCAGCGGCAGCGATGCCTGGCGTTACCGTCGCTACCTCTCGGCTTCCCTGACGGGGTATGTCGATCGTAACGGAAACTTCATTGGCGGTTCGCGTGAGCTGCCCCTCATCGGTAACGAGGCCTTTGTGGTTACCGAAGAGATGATACAGACGGTCCATCAGATTGCCGGTGCCGGCGAAACCGTCATGACTTTCACCCGTACGGACCTTGAAGATATCAGCATTGCTTTACCGGTTAATGGCCTCATCAACTCCCATATTGCTATTTTCGGGAATACCGGGAGCGGAAAATCCAACACGCTTGCCGCGCTCTACCAGGCTGGTATTAAACAAATAAAAGACCAGCTCGGGGATAATTTCAGGGAAAGATGTAAATTCATCCTGTTCGATTTCAACGGAGAATACACCGGCTCGCACTGCATTACCGAAGATAAAACGGTGTACAATCTGGACACTCACCATGCAAACGGCGATAAGCTTCCCCTTCCCAGCGAAGTCCTGCTTGAACATGACATGCTGTCTGTTCTGACCGATGCAACAGACAAAACTCAGAAGCCGTTTCTTAAACGGGTAATTGATTTTCGCCTGAGAGTAATGAATAGCGAGGACCCGCTTCAGTACATGCGAAATATATTGAAGAAAAAAGTCAGGCAAAATCTCTTCACTGGAGATAAGGCAAAAAGCGACGCGGTGCATCAGCTTTTTGGACCAATATTTAAAGATGATCCGGATTTGATTGCTGACCTGGAGTTTCATTCACAGGCCGTCAAGTGGAAGTTACGAGGCGGTAATATTTTTAATTCCGAAGTTGATACTGAGCGATCGTACATTTTTACGCTGGCTTGCGGCTTTCAATTCAAAAATGACATGATTGAAGACCTTCTCGATTTTATGTATCTCCAGCTAATCCAGGAGTATTTATCAAATAAGTCAAATCCTGAACATATATCTCCTGTAATAAACAGGATGAATGCAAACCGCAAAGATATCGCAAAAATTTTTGATACTACAGGTCAGCGGGATTTCTGGAACAATAAAAACTTCACCATCATAAATCTAAATATGGTGAATATAACTATGAAAAAAACACTACCGCTTCTGATTGCGAAGTGGGCATATAACTTAAAAAAATTGTCACTTATACCTTCCACGTTACATATGATTATCGACGAAGCTCACAATATTCTGTCTAATACTTCGTTTCGGGAAACAGAAAGCTGGAAGGATTATCGGTTAGAAACCTTTGAAGAAATTATAAAAGAGGGTCGTAAGTTTGGAGTTTTTATAACGATATCCAGCCAGCGACCCAATGACATTTCCTCAACGATCATTTCGCAAGCGCATAACTACTTTATACACAGGCTTATTAACCAGAACGATCTGTATGCTATCGAAAAGTCAGTATCCTATATCGATCGTCTGACAGAGGAGTCTATTCCGACACTTTCAACAGGAACCTGCATCTTCAGCGGTATCGTCAGCCCTATGCCATTGAAACTCAGGGTATCTGAACTTGCTCCTGAGCAGAAACCCAGAAGCAAAACGATTTCATTCAGAGATTTGCTTTCTGAGAACTAAAGGGGCAATGGCTTGGTGATTTTTGGATAATACGAGGTAGAATCTAAAAAGGCTAAAAGTCTTGCTGATGGCTGGGACGACATCCGGTTAGTCTGAACGCGCTGGCCAAGGTCAGATACGTGCCGAAGAAGGCGGGCTTGATTAAGCGGGCTTAAGGGACCATAATGACACTATGCTTCTGACTTGGAGTATCTCCGGTCAATCAGGAAGCCTCTATAGGCAGTATAGTCAGGTTTATTACTAAGGCCCCCGTTAAGCGATTACCGGGGGCCTTAGTAATTTCCGGTCCCAGAAAGGCATTCTGTGCTCATTTTTTCAGATGGCCACACGGTTCCTGTATAGGTAGAGGATCTATGAAGAATAACAACCTGGAAAACGTGTTTAACGCTTACTTCAATAACAAAAAAGACTTTTCTGACTTCCATAAACTCCGCACGGAGGAAGAAGTCCGTCGTATTCCCCTTAAAAGAAATAATGCCGAGATTTATCAATGTTCTGACAGGATTAAGGCGATTCATAATTTTTTGTCTCGCTTTGTTTTTTCCGAAATGCCCGTCAGAAAGGATATTGTTTTTTCGTACCGTAAAGAAGTAAATATTACCGATGCCGTGCGTCCACATTGCGAAAGCGACTTTATTTTTAAAACTGACATTTCAAAATTTTTCCCATCAATCAGCGCGGACGCTGTATCGGACAAACTGGAAAAATACTGCACACGGATAAGTACCGTGGATGTCGAAGACGTGAGGGCAAAAATCGGAAGAATTGTTTATCTGTGTACGCTCAATAACCAACTGCCTGTGGGTTTTGCCTCTTCACCCTCTGTCAGTAACTTTTGTTTTTACGATTATGACAATCTTATTGAGTCTTACTGCAAGGAAAACAACTATATCTACAGCCGCTATGCGGATGATCTGATTATATCTTCACAGAGTGAAATTAATAAAGAAAACCTTACGGCTGACCTCTCGACTATCCTGACATCTGACTCATTGCTCAGGCTATCTCTTAATCATAAAAAAACCAAGGTTATAACGAAAAAGTACGAGAGAAAGATCCTCGGGGTCAGCATTCTGAATAACGGGAAAATGACAGTCAGCAAAACTACGAAGATTGATATAGAAGTTAAACTGCATCTGCTCAGAACGAACCGGGAAAAACTGATGGACTACACTGGAATGGATGAGATGTCGTCGATCTTGTCAATCGCAGGCGTGCTGAGCCAGATTAACAACATTGATAAAGACTATCTTTACCATCTCCGCAGGAAATACGGTAATGCCATTATCAGCAAACTGCTTAGAGGTAAGGAGTTGCTTAAATGATTGTCAGTGTCAGCATTAAGGCCCTGCAGCATCTTGCTGATATCAGCGTATCTTTCGATTTTTCACGCGATCCGCTTATCTGCATGACCAGCAAAAATGGAGTGGGAAAAACCTCTATTATCAAGGCTCTTGCCCTGCTCAGAGACACGGCTGTTATTAGTAAAACCTCATCCGCTTTCAGCATCAGCGAGGAGACGCAGGTTGACGTCACGTTAAACGATAATGTGTATGCCTTCCGCTATCGCGACGGGGATCTAGATACCAAAGATATTCTCCGGGATGAGTCGTTTATCAGCGTTGAGCTTCCAATCCCCTACGGAAAGCGATTTTCAGAGTTTCCTGCGCTGGGCAACATCGATATGACGCTGAGGGAGATGTTCCTGAAGGGAGACTATCAGGATGCGTCTGATCTGATTGCGTTTATGAAGTCCGTATACGGAGATAACGGAAAATTTCAGAATCTTAAAGTCGTTCGTATTAAGGGTGATAATTACTATTTCCTCCCGCTGGGCAATGACCGCTATATTCGGGAGGACTATTTCAGCTCGGGAGAGTACTTTGTTATCAGTATATTTAAAATGATAATGTCTCCAAGTCGCTTTCTCATTGTAGATGAAATAGACGTTTCTCTTGATTCATCAGCACAGGTTTCGCTGATGAATGCAGTCCGGAATATCTGCGTTAAATTGGACAAAAAAATACTCTTTACCACTCACTCTCTTGCCATCATGAAAACGATTTATGAATACGGCACGCCAATTGTCTATCTTAGCAATGAAGGCGGTGAAATAAGTCATAATCTGGTATCGTACAGTTTTATCCAACTTGAAATGTTCGGCTTTCAGGGATATGACAAGTTCATCTTCACTGAAGATGTCACGCTTGAACACTACATTAACTACAGATTAACAGGGCTGCCAATACGCAACCGATACAAGGTTATTTATATCGGCGGTTGCGACAATGTCGTTGATTTACTCAAGCGTAACTCTATGAACCACTTCATCTGCCAACCCGTGGACGCGAAAGCCGTATTGGATGGCGATGCTGCAGACAAATATGGTCGCCGGCCGGATGTGATAATCAGTCCGTTTGACGACATAGAAGATGAAATACACAGAAAGTATAGGGAAGAAAACGAAGTACATGATCTTCCCGATGTGGCTCCTGAAAACGCAAAATCGAAAGTTTATTGGAAAAAGCTGCTTGAGAACCGTGAGCAGCATGGTCTGACTCGGGAAGATATCTTTCGAATTCTTGAAAAGGGCTTTGAGCAGGAGGCAGACGATTTTACTCAGGCGCTCCTTAGATTCATCGAGGGCTAAACGCGTCATGCAACAGCCGTTCTTTATCGCGATGTCCGGCTATTGTGCTGATCCGATCGGCACCTCAGATTATTATCTTACACCTCATGCAGCATGATGGACTCTCCGTTCATCATGCTTCAATTCCACATCTGAGTCCCAGCTAGACCCACTTTTTTTTACTGTAATCCATTGATCAAACATGACATTTTTCAATCTAATCATTACAATTGTCTTGCTGCAATATAGATGCATGCTGCAATATTGCAGCTAACTATATGTTTGCTTTTTATTTCACTTTATTCTATCTTGCAGCAAGATTGCTGCTTACTTGAGAGGGTATATGGCCTGGATTGTTGGATTTATTTCGCAAAAAGGTGGCGTTGGTAAAAGTACAATGTCACGGGCGTTCGGCCGAGAGGCAAATGCTGGCGGCATTGTCACTAAAATAGCTGATCTTGATACTGAGCAAGCGACTACTACCGATTGGCACCGTAGGCGCCTTTCAAATGGTCTTCCCCCTGCCTGTTCAGTCGAGCTTTTCAAGACAGTATCTCAGGCGCTTTCCGTTGCCGACAACGTCGATCTTCTCATCCTGGATGGGCCTGCTCGTGCTAGCAAAGGCACGACTGAAATTGCTAAGGTTGCTGATCTCGTTGTGCAGCCTACAGGTGCATCTCTTGATGATTTAGTTCCTGCCATTAAAGTCTTCCATGCGCTTGTAAAAGAAGGCGTTCCGCGCAGTAAGCTCGTTTTCTCCTTGAGCCGGGTTGGAACTGATGCCGAAGAGGCTGATGCTCGCGCTTATATTTTAGAGGCTGGCTATGACGTCCTTGACGGTTGTCTGTTCGAAAAGCCCGCTTATCGCAAAGCTATGAATGGTGGGCTTGCAGTTACAGAAACCCGATACAAAGGTCTCAACGAAAGAGCTGATGAACTGATTCAGGCTCTCATTAACAAAGTGGGAGAGCAAAATGGCTGATTTGTCTGCATTGAAGAATAAATCTAAATCTAAAGGGTTAGGATCCCCTCCGGGACCTGATGAATACGCTACGAGCTTGAACTCTCCAGAAGTCGCGCCAGCTCCAGATATTGCTGAAGCAGCAAAAGAATCTTCTTTAGCTGTGGGGGCATCGGAAAAGTCAAATCAGGAACCTTATGTCAAGCGTGACGGCAGAAGCATGCGAAAAACCAATCGCACAATTCCTTTCGCGACTCGCGTATCTGCTGAGTTTGATCAGCGCTTCAGGGATATAGCTTATCAGGAAGATCTCAAAATAGTTGAGCTGTTGGAAAAGGCCCTGCAAGCTTATGCGGAAAAACAGGGTTATAAGTAGCAGCAAGATTGCTGCTAGATTGCTGCTAGATTGCAGCGTGTTTGTATTTCCCTTCGTGCTAATAGGAACATCAAGTTATGTTTTATCTGCCTGCAAGATAGCTGCTATCTTGCAGCATTCTTATAAATTTGGTTCCTCTAGTTTTAATGAAAATATCTTGCTGCAATCATGCTGCTATCTGTTTTCATTCATCGAGCATTGTATCCTCCATTTTTATGTTGCAGTAAGATTGCAGCAATCTTGCTGCATAACGTTGAAGGCGACTTAGTGATAGCTGGTTAAAAAAGATAGCAGCAAGCTAGCAGCTATCTTGCTGTCATCTTGCTTCAAACTCCGATCTTATCAAACCAGTTTATAAATCTAATTTTTATGTTATCTGCAATCTTGCAGCAAGATTAGAAGACTAAATGAGATTTTATTGAGATTTATTTGAGAGATATTGAGGCTGGGTATATATACGGATAGTTCTTTAGTGTATATTTATCTCATATTATTCTCACTTAATGGATGATTTGGGATATGAAAGTGTTTATCGATGATGGTTCTACAAACGTAAAGCTGGCCTGGCACGACAAAGACTGTGTCAAAACGCACCTGAGCCCGAACAGCTTCAAGCGCGAATGGTCAGTGGCATTTGGTGAAAAACCGGTTTTCAACTACACCATGAATGGCGAGCAGTACTCCTACGACCCAATTGCGCCAGAAGCGGTTAAAACCACGAACATTGCATGGCAGTACAGCGACGTGAACGTTGTTGCTGTGCATCATGCACTTCTGCAGACCGGCCTCAAACCCTGTGAGGTTGACATTACTGTCACGCTGCCGCTGACAGAGTTTTATGATCACAATAACCAGCCCGCTGCAGCAAACATCGAAAAGAAAAAGACGAGCCTGATGCGTCCTGTTTCGCTGAACGGGGGTGAAGGCTTTAAAATCCGCAGTGTCTCGGTCATGCCCGAATCCATCCCTGCCGGGTTTGAGCTGCTGAGCGGGCTGGACCCGCTTGATTCACTTCTCATTGTTGATCTGGGGGGAACGACGCTCGACATCTCACAGGTACGTGGTCGCATGAGCGGTATTACGCGCATACATGGTGACGCAACCATCGGTGTGTCACTGGTGACGACCGCTGTCGCAGACGCGCTGCGTGTTGCAGGAACGCGGGGCAGCAGTTATCTTGCCGATGATATTATTGTCCATCGTAATGATGATGCTTACCTGGAGCACCGGATTAACGACCTCTCCCGTGTGAGCCTGGTTCAAAGTACCATTAACGAATCACTCGAACGTCTCACGCAGCGTGTTCTCAGCGCCATGAAGGCGTTTGAAGGCTATACCCATGTCATGGTGATTGGCGGGGGGGCTGAAATTATTGCCGAGGCCGTTCGCACGCACTGCGGTGTGAGGGCAGAGCGCTTTTATAAAACCGACTCATCCCAGTTTGATTTGGTCAGGGGGATGATTGCTATCGGATAACGTCATGGATACGCGCAGAAAGATCCAGTTTTACATCAATCCTAAAAGCAGCCTCGGTGAGGCCTATGCAGACAGTCACACCGATGAAACTCCGCAGGGTGAGCGCGGCCGTCTCTGGAAAGCGGCCATGCTCAGCGGGTTTGCACTTGAGCGTATTGATCCGCGTCTGCCGTTCCTGCTGTCGGAACTGCTGAGCGAAAACACGACGGCAGAAGAAGTGCTTCAGGTGATACGGGCTGTCAGCCCTAAAATCGCCACCGCGCACACTCTGTCTCAGGCTGAAAGCGTTGCTGAGTCGGCTGAAGCATCCCCGAATGCCACTGTCGATGAAACCCGCAGTAATGCCAGAGGCATGTTTGGCGGCAGCTAATTTAACGAGGTCATCATGAACAGAGTGATACTGCTGGTAACGGGGTTTCTGGGCTTCAGAAAGCTCACCGGCAAAGACAGGAAAAGTGCAGGGGAGTGGGGCTTTCTGCTGAGTATGCTTTTCATCGTTCCGTTACTACTGGGGATGATTGAAAAAGAGGTCATAAAAATTGTGCTGCAGCTGTTCTGGGCAGGTTTTCTGACCCGTTCAGCTTTTCTGGCCAATGAAACATGGAAAAAGAACAAGCAGCAGCGATGAAATAATACCAGCCGGTGACAGCGTCACTGGCTCTTCACTCCAGTCAGGGAGCAGGGAGGGATAACTACAACTCTCCGCTGAACTCCTTTTTACAACTGTCGATACTTTCCTGCAGACTCTCTCTGCGCTCCCCGGCTGGCTCATCAAGTGGATTCTGAAGTACCAGCACGGAGCAGGTTGAACGCATTGCATTACGCATGTTTTCAAGTTTTTCACTGTTGGCGTTGTAGTCACGAAGCCTGGACAGGGCTTCGGCGCAACTGAACAGAAATAACAGCAGGGCAACAATAATTATTACAGGGAAAACTTTCAGTTTAAGTTTATCGTTCATAGTGCTGCCTGCTCTCTATCATGATGGTGAAAGTCATGGTCAGTACAGCATGAACAGACTGGCCACTCAATCATCACACAACGCGTGCAACCGGTATATCGCTCCAGCGCGTTGTCCACGCCGGTGACAGCATGTCCCGCTTCATCTCCCACTCGGTATCAATTCCCTGACCCGCAAACCATACCCGCCCCAGGCCTGACTGATTGATGCCGTCCAGCACCTGCATCAGCTGTGAGCTGTTCGCCCGCGGCCGGTTGTCGTCAAACATGTTCAGCTGGCTGACGCCGTGAGGCGTGAAGTCATCGAGCATGACGCCGGCTTTCATGTACCGGTGGCCGTCAATCCAGATACGGTCCAGCGCGCGCATGGCCACGCCGATGATATCGCGCGTGTCCTGGGTGGGCAGGGTGAGTTTTTCCCCGGCTGTGTTGCCGTAAAACGTCTCGCCGACAGCATGCGGCGAGGTCCGGACAAACACGCTGATGTGTCTGCAGTACTGGCGTTCGCCCCGTAGCTTCTCAGCGGCGCGCGTGGCGTACTGGCAGAGTGCCTGCTGCATGGCCACTTTGGTGGTAATGCGTGAACCGAAGCTCCGGCTGCAGACAATCTGCTGCTTTGCCGGCGGCATTTCTTCGAGCGGAATGCACGCCTCGCCGTTCAGTTCCCGCACCGTTCTTTCCAGCACCACCGAAAAGTTCTTCCGGATGAAGGCGGGATGCGTGCGCGCCAGCTCGAGTGCGTTGGTGATGCCGAGCAGGTTCAGTTTCTTGCCGATACGCCTGCCAACGCCCCAGATTTCCTCGACGGGCTGGCGCATCAGCAGCGCCTCGGTCCGCTTCGGGTTTCCGGGCGTCAGCGCCAGCACGCCCTTAAACTGTGGCCACTCTTTGGAGGCCCACTGCGCTGATTTGGCCAGCGTTTTGGTCGGGCCGATGCCGGCGCCAATCGTCAGTCCGGTTCTGGCCAGAACATGGGCACGCAGCCGGTGCCCGAAGTGTTCAAAATCCTCGCAGCCATCGATACCGTTCAGATCGAGGAACATCTCATCAATGGAATACTGTTCGACTTTAGGCGTCATATCTTCAAGCGCTGCCATTACGCGCTGACTAAGGCTATGATATAGCGCATAATTTGAGCTAAAGACATGCACTTTCTCAGGGAAATCCTTTGATTTTATCTGAAACCACGGAATTCCCATTTTTATACCGAGGGCTTTGGCTCCCTTGCTTCTTGCAATGACGCAGCCGTCATTATTCGAAAGGACGACCACGGGTTTTCCCCGTAAGTCAGGCCTGAAAAGAGCTTCACAGGACGCATAAAAGCTGTTCACATCAGCCAGACCAAACATCGGCATTGTTACCTCCGGCGCGCCTCAGTATTGTGGAAAAACCAGGTGACCACGCCCAGCAGGTGCAGCTCCTCCGGGTATATCACCGGATAGGCCGGGTTCATCGGGCGCAGTGCAATCTGCGGGTGCAGTTGCAGGCGCTTGACGGTGAACTCCCCGCCAATCTCCGCGATGACGATGTCACCGTGCGTGGCTTCCTTCGCGCGATCGACGACCATCACGTCCCCGTCGTACAGTCCGAGGTCTTCCATGCTGCTACCGCTGGCGCGCACAAAAAACGTGGCAGCCCGGTGGGTGATGCAGAGCTCGTTCAGGTCCAGTTCCGCCTCAACGTAGTCGGTGGCAGGGGAGGGGAAACCGGCCGCGCAGCGCTCAACAAATAGCGGGATGCGCATCACGGGACGGATATCGGCAGGCCTGAATAGTGTCAGCCCGCCCTTAGAGGATGTCGCTTTCATGGCGCCGCTCTCCGGACTGAATGGTCTGAGGCTGGGGCGGTTGTGAGTGAGTCTGACATGGTTGATTTCCTCCCTAAATAACACTGTATATAAAAACAGTATCATTGAGCCGGGAGCGCATGGCAAGAGTAACGAAACGGTACTCTGTTAAAGGGATGTCTATGTTACTGAGCAGGCTAATTATTTTTTTGTCGGGCAGTTTCAGTCAGGGGAGCGCGTAAGCAGTCGTTGCTGACATAAGTGAAATTACGCTTCCTCAACACGGCTGTACGTTCCTCGCTCCGCTGCGGTACGCCTCAGCCGTGTTCTGCGGCGAGCGTTACTGACTCTTATATTAAGGAACCAGATTTAGTGCTTTGTGATAAAATTTGAGTTTGAATGTGAGGACATCGACTTATGCGATTAAATGAATTAGGAAGTTTCAATTTTCCTGAATTGGCAGCCTGGCCTCAGCCCCGCTATGGAGGTGAAAAATGGCACATGTACATTTTAAAACTTCGAAAAGATGACACTCTCCACTGGTACCAACGATTTATTGAAAAAGATAGCAATGAAAATTACATTTTTGCGGATATGTATGATAGCTATTCTTGCGCGACAGAAGCAGCTGATAAACTCAATAACGAATTTTTATCAAATATTGATTTACTCCCTCTGGAGAGATTTAAAAAAGCATCATTACGTTTAAAAGTTGAAAAGGCACTCACGGCAAAAACGCGATTAACGAATGAAGAGCAACTTATGTTAGAGGAAGGAATAAAAAAGAATGCTCAAGTGCCCCGTTTAAAACAGGAGGAATTAATCATTGATCCTGAGATAACTAACAGTGAATTAAAGTCTTTTATTTTTAATGTTCTCAACGAGATGCCTTATCTTCACTTCATTCATATATCAAAATATCGCTGTTCTCTCTCCCTTAAGGAAGATGGTTCCTGGGTACGTGAGCAGTGCAGTACATCTAAAGCCGAGAAGTTTTTTTATCGTGAATGTATTGCAAGAGGTTTTGGGCTGTCTGGCTTTGAACACTGGGGTAAAACAAAATCAGCTATCCGGGCCATGCTCTTGCCAAGAGCTAACCAACTTTTGCAACTTGCCAGCGTAAAGAGAATGCTTTCAGAAGCCCTCTCAAAAGGGCAAAAGGTTCTTTTAGTTGATGGATTCGTGTTCTGGTTTGAGGATCATAATCAGGTTGGATGGACAGTTAAGGAAGCCAGTGACAGCGGCGCTGGCGCAAAGGGGAATGCTTTATGGAAAGAAGGAACTATTATTTCAAAAAACCATGGTCGAATAGTAGTTCTGCCTTACATCAAAGAGAATGGTGATTACGTGCAGGGGCATACTAAAAGTGCGCCCAATGACGGCAAGGCTTTACCCCGCCATCGTGATGAATATGTAGAATTACCTTTTGAAGTCTTACATGGTGATGTGATGAGGGGGCTTTTTGGTGAGCTCTATTATGAATAATCAATTTATCTCTACTACCTCAATGCTCAACACAAAAATTATATGAATGATAAAAATTTCCATGAAATCTATAAACAGCTTTCTGCATCACAAACCAGCGACGCTGATTGCTGTTCAGTTATTGAGGAACTGACCCGGCTGTGCCTCGAAACAATCAGTAAATCATCCGTACAAGAATGTCTGGCGGCTGCAGATCCTTGTTTTAGTGAAATTGGTCATTCAGAACGCCTTTTCACTTTAGCCATGACCCGCTGGATTACCGTGGATGAATGTCTCGGCCTGGCTAAGAAACTGGAGAATGAGGAAAGCGCCAAGCACTTTCAGGCAAAAAGCTCCGTGGCTTATAATTTGTCTTCTACTGATGAATCCCGCTCAATGCTTACAGCATGTCGACTTTGTGTGCTTCCTGCTTCTCCAGCGGTATCTCTTGGGTGGACATTAAGCCTGGCAACATCCTTTCCAACAAGTATTAACGTACTTAAAACTGTCCAGACACTCCTTCTGCATCACATGAAGGAATATCCGTTGACTACGTTACGACTTCTTTCCAGTCCAGACTCCCCGTTCGCCTCGGTTCAACTGGCTCAGGAAACGCTCAGGCAACTTGAACAACAACAAAGCAATCTGAACACACTGCCGAGAATACGTGAATTTTTGATGCCACCTGAAATGCGTCTGATTTATGCCAGCCTGAAACGTAGCGAGAACCGTGATATTCAACGGCACGCGGATGAAAAATCGATTATGAGCATGTTTTTTACTAAGCACTTTTTTAAGTACGCTAACAAAACCGCTATAGAGTTCCAGACTGGGAATGATGTCAGGGAAACTTCTCTTGAAATGACGTCATTTCATGTTGAAGCAGAGCTACCCGTAACCTGGCTCACTGATCCGATTTCAGCCAATTTTGAAATGATGAGACTATGGGAGGGAGATCTGCAATGAGCATCCAGTTGGTTCTCTCCCATTATCTGGCGGGCTTACGTGAGCGCAATGAATTAGATGCCCTTCTCCCTGAACTGTTAAAAGCTATGGGGCACTCTGTACTAAGCCGGCCGCAGATTGGCCCGGCTCAGGCAGGTGTGGATGTATTATCGACCAGAAAAAACCCAGAAGGTATTACTGAGGTTTACGTATTCATTATCAAGTTTGGGGATCTGGGACGAGCCGACTTTTATGGAGGTCAACAGTCCATCGATCCTTCTGTGCGAGAAGCATGTACCGACTTCCTACGAAATCGCCTGCCAGCACACCTCAAGTCTTTGTCTAAAAGAATTATTCTTGTATCCAATGGTGTGCTGCTACAGGAAGCACAGGCCGGTTTTTCAGCGCTGACTGAAGACGTTGCTGAACGGCCGCTCTGCAGGCTCGAATTCTGGGGAAGCGATCAACTCACCCCCTTAATTGAGCAATTTTTGTTTGATGAGACATTGCTCCTGGCTAAGGGCAAGTCCGATTTACGTGCCGCCCTTGCGGGTATCGAAGAGTCGGACGCAGCTATAGGCCGTTTCGTTCGCTTTATCGACACCTGTTTTGAATATTCCGACAAGGAAATGAAGCAGAGTGAGCCAACGCGTAAGAAAAAATTTTTAAGACGCTGCGCAGCGGCTTCTATGGGGTGGGCGGTACTGCTGGTCTGGGGCAAAAGCGAGGGAAACCTGAAACCCGGCGCTGTAACGGGGGAATATTTGATACTGCGCATGTGGGCCGAAGCGGTAAAACTTCAGTGGGATTCTGACCGCGCGTTTACTAACCGACTTGAAACAATGACAGACCTGCATACGCAGTATTTGGTGGATTATTTTGAGAAGGTGATGCCTGCTCTGGAGACACCGCGAGCAGTCCTCTCTTACCGCCCGAACCGAATCTTTTATCTGGATCTTCTGTTCGAGGAACTTGGCCGTCTGGCCACTCTACAGCTGTTACTCCAAAGAAAATCTGGGCATGAGGCGCTTCAAACACGTCTACACCAAGCTATCATAAACCTCATTAACCAACATCCTGGCGCATTGCTTCCCGTTTACGATGGGCAAGCCATTGACCTCACCTTACTCTTCTGTGCCCTTATGGGACAGTCGGATTGGAACAACGCACAGGTTCTCACAAGAGGTTGTGTGAACCGACTTATCCATGCACTGAGAGCGGAGCGATACCTCCCGGTAGATACCGATTCTCTGGAGGATGCCGTCTCGCTCGACAAAGGGCAAGCCAAAAGCCGGGATTACTTCCAGACATCAACGCTTGTACCTGCACTGGCTACCGTAGCTGCCTTACTGAATGACGAAGAAGCCCTTGAGCTCTTGCGTAGTGAGGTGCTGCCCTTGATGAAGGGCGTAACGCTTGAGCGTTGGTATCCTTATCCGGCTCTTGAAACACTCACCGGATCATCGATGGTAGTTCAGAGTGTTGGGATATCCAAGGCACTGTCCGGCATCAGACTTTCTGCTAAGGAAGAGGCTGAGGCTTCAATCAAAAACGTGGAAAATACTCCCTCAGCCTCAGATTTCAGATGGTCAGCTCAGTGGCAAGTTCTGATTGCACTGTCAGCACGACTACACCGACACCCCTTACCTACCTGGCTTATTGCCGAATACAGGCGACCGGAAAGCTTAGATTGACAGCCTTACACCAATAGAACGAATTGCAGGTCGCCAGTTGTAGATCTTTCTTTTAGATAACAACAGAATGTGCAGAAAAATGAGGCCAGAGATCAGGAGCGAGAGCTCCTACAGCCGAAGGTTATTTAGCTCAAACAGTGAAGTGTGACAAAGGTTTTTTGAAATCAAGAAGCCGCCATCAGGCGGCTTTTATTACTGTCCATCGCTGTCATTAAGGCCGAGTTTGTGCAGCGACTGCATTGCTTTTCCACACTCAGATGACCCACTGCGAAGGCCATCGGAAAGTGCAGGTTTAAGAGAGTTAACAGCTGTAACGTAGCCCTGTGCTGAACCATCGTTAAACCCCTGCATATAATAAGCAGTAGTTGCCTGGCTAAGTATTTGTTCAAAATGCTTATTTTGCTGTGCCAGCATTGCATTGAATGTTGCAATCATCATCTGGTTGTTAGTCGCTAACATCTGCTGAAATTCTTCTGTCGTCATTCTCTGTCTCCTTCTGTGTGGGCGGAAAATTTACCGCACTAAATCCCTTCTACCTGAAATATGAACATATGCAACTTAATTAGCATGTCTTTACGTAAGCCTAAAATCATGGGGCTTCACTTGTCCTAGAGTCTTTTTGGCGAATGTTTTTACCAGTCATCCCCTTCAGAAACCCATTAGTGTGTCGCTCCGCTCCGCTTTTTTTTCCGCTTCCCGTCCTCCGGCCGGAAACCGGCGACGGCAAAGTGCCGTGCCCTCACTGTAGCCGGGCTGCTGTTCAGACAAGGGAAGCTGACGCCGGTCTGCTCGCCCGTTCCCCGCCGTGCGCGGCACATCCAGTCCGCTCCGGCGGCGCGTGCGGCCTGCGCGCCCGCCCCTGTCTGCCCAGCTCGTCGCCCGGCTGGGTGATGGTCACGGCACCACAGGGGTGCCCTCTGACAGTGAGGAGCAGAATTATGTCCCGTTTCATGCGTGGAGACAGCGTACAGATCATGGCCGGCTTTCCGGATGCGAGTATTGATTTCATCCTGACCGACCCGCCATACCTCGTCGGCTTTAAGGACCGGTCCGGCCGTTCGATTGCGGGCGACGTTAACGACGAGTGGGTGCTGCCGGCGAGCCGGCAGATGTTCAGGGTGCTGAAAAACAACAGCCTGGCGGTGAGTTTCTACGGCTGGAACCGCATTGACGTCTTCATGCAGGCCTGGAAGGCGGCGGGCTTCCGCGTCGTCGGGCACCTCGTTTTCACCAAATCCTACGCCTCAAAATCGGCGTTTGTCGGGTATCAGCACGAAAACGCCTACGTGCTGGCCAAGGGCCGTCCGCCGCTGCCGGCGAACCCGCTGCCCGACGTCATCCCCTGGCAGTATACGGGCAACCGCCACCACCCGACCGAAAAGCCGGTGAGCGTCCTGCGGCCGCTTATCGAGTCCTTCACGAAGCCCGGCGACCTGGTTCTGGACCCTTTCGCGGGAAGCGGTTCGACCTGCGTCGCCGCGGACCAGTGCGGCCGGCGCTGGATTGGGATCGAACTGCTGGAGCAGTACCACGCAGCCGGTCTTAAGCGCATCGGCGAACTGCGCGCCGCCCGGGCCGCCTGATATTTCCCCTTAACCAGACCAGAAGGACAGCACCATGACAGACCTGACCCTGAATACAGAACTGACACAGCTCACCGACGACGTGAACGACCTGGAGGAATCGCTTTACGAGTTTCATCTTAGGCTGCGTGACATGGTAAAGCGAAACCTGTACCGCGGCGCCTCGCCGGCGCAGAAAATGGCGGGCGTCCTGATTGAGGACATGGATTTGCAGCTCCTTGAGCTTTACCGGCGCGCCGCCCTGATGCGCAGCCACATGAATTAAGATGCCGGAGTGGTCATTTAGTGACCACTCCTTTCTACTTCGCGGATACTGCCGCCGCTGTGCTTTTATCCACAGGGTTCCGGCCGGTTTATTCACTGTGCTGTGGACAACAGAGAATAAGGAAGTTGCTGCGCGCCGCTTTGCTCCGCCTGTCGGCGGGACAGGGCAGAAAACACGGGCCGTGCGGTCTGCGGCCGGTGCCGTGCCTTCACTTTAGCCCGACCGCTGCGTGATCAAGAGATCGCTTCGCTCGACGCCTCCCCCGTTCGCACTCCCTCCGCCGCGCTTACTCCCGTCGCGCTTCCGCTCAGTATTCGCGTCAGCGCCGTGCGTAATCACGGCTCCGCTCGCTTGCGCTGCGGCCTCGTCGTCGCTCCTGATCACTCCGCTTTTCGTCGGGCTGTCATTCAGGCACGGCACAGGCCGGAACGTTAATTCCCTCTGACTGCGGAGATATCTGATGAACAC
Source organism: Pantoea ananatis LMG 2665 (assembly GCF_000710035.2). Classification (GTDB taxonomy): domain Bacteria; phylum Pseudomonadota; class Gammaproteobacteria; order Enterobacterales; family Enterobacteriaceae; genus Pantoea; species Pantoea ananatis. Next base: position 18,122 of record NZ_JMJJ01000012.1, read on the forward strand.
ACAACCCCACGTTTACCCGCCAGCGTCTGTCCTGGCAGATGCTGAAAGGCTGCATTTTCTTCCTGCGCTGTTTGGCCACGATTTCATACTGGCCGAAAACAACGTGTACCTCTACGCCGACCGCTATCTGGCCAACTATGACGGGGCGGTGTGGGATTTCGTCAGGGTGCCAGGCGTGCCACACGGCGGCGGCTACATGAAGCCCGCCGGAGATGAACGCTGGCAGTTTTCCAGCCCCCACGTCTGGACTGACCTTGAAATCAGTTCGGACGCGGCGGGGATCATCATCACGGCGCTGGTACTCAATCACCGTAGCTGGCTCTACGACCGCCACGACGACGAGGAACTGTGTGCGCATTTCTGCCGTCGCTACCGCCAGCTGACCGCATTTGCACAAATCCATCCCGAAGCCGCCGCCATTTTCTGCGCCCTTGACTGATAACCCACGGGGCGGCGGGGCCGCCCCCTACCGAGGAAAACACCATGTACGGAACCGTTAACGAAATCTGTGAGCAACTTCGCCAGCGCTACAAATCCGACGAACTCATGACATTGATTATCTGGACGAAAGATGACGTGCGGGACGTGCTGGATAGCACACAGATCACCGACGAAACCGCCGACGAAATTTTGCAGCAAATCGACGGGATTAATGACCAGCACGAATACGGCGTGAGCCTGGAAACACTCCAGGCGGTACTGGACAACATCCGCGAGGAAGAGAGGCAGGCCCGCGAGGTGACGCTACCCGCCACCGCAGCGGAAACCGTGGTGCAGCTGGCGTGGGAATTCATGCGGCTTCACGATGCGCAGAGCGGGGAAGAAGGGGCCGCCGCGCGTCTGTATCCGGCTCAGGCAGAAGCGCTTCGTCGTGTCGGGGCCGCGCTTGAGCAGCAGCGCAGTGAAACAGTCAAAATCTGATAATGCGGGGCGGCGGGGCCGCCCCTTTGCGGAGGAAAAATCATGTACGGAACCGTCAGCCAGCTTTGCCACCGCCTGAAAACCGAATTTCAGGGCGAGGAAAAAATCACGCTCATCATCTGGCGTAAAGAGGACGTGATGAAGGTACTCAGTGACGACCCCATTACGGAGGAAACCGCCGCCGAAATCGTGTGCGACATCTCGACATGGGACAGGGATGCACAGCACGAAGCCGGCGTGGGCGCTGAAACCGTCCGGTTTATCGCCAGTGCCGTCCGGCACACCGCCGCACGGCGTAACCGGTTGGTGACCGTTTCTGCCAGCGACCTGGAAATACTGGCTGAAGCCGCGGGCCGTCTGCTTGAAACGGGCGGGGATGATGATCCGCGCGCCATTGAAGACGCGCTCAGTCGTGCCTGGGAGGCCATTAACCCGTAAACGCGGGGAGCAGGGCAGGGAAGCCCGAGGCCCGTTCCGGCCGGGCGAACCCCCTTCCGCCTGCGGCGGCAGAACGGCAGGGCGCGCGCCTGACGGCGCGGCCACCGCACTGCCCCGAATACCGGAATCCCTCAGCGTCATTTTTGCCGCCATTTTTTCAGGCTTTTTTGTCGTGATGCGTGACCGGAATGGCCGTTTCGGCACGTGTCACCGGAGAAAAATGCTGCTACGCCGGGCGTCCTGTCGGCTGTCATGCTCCGCACAGAGCCGGCGCGCCGTCTCTGCCCGGGCCCGTCCCCGTTCCGGTTACGGGCCAGCGGGTTTCCATCCTGACGCAACACCTCTCGCCTGCAGCAGCCGTTCCGGCTGCGCCGCTCAGTCGCGCCGTATCCGGCGCTCCGCGCATCCCGCCAGCACACACGGCGGGATGTAAGGGGCAACGCCGTTTCGCGCCCGCGCGTCACGTCGTTGCGGCGGGTTCCCGCTTTCCGCAGGGGTTGTGTTCGCCCGTCTGAGTCCTTTCGCCGGGGCTGAGACAAGCACAAACCGCCTGGCTGTCCAGGGACGGCTGAAGCCTCTCGCCGGAAAATTTTTTGATGTGGCTAAAAATTTTTCCGCTCGCGCCCGGACAGCTGCACCGGCCCGTGCTCGTTACGCCCTTTGCGGCGAACGGCTCTCAAACGGGTGAAGGATACAACCTGGGGACAAAGCAGCAGTTCCCCGCAAAACGTCAGGACCGCGGCCCCGGCAACTCAACGGGTGACGGTTTTTAAGGGCAAAAACAGAGGGGGTTTCAGTGGAACAGTCAGCCGTGGTGCGCTTACCGGACGACACCTTTACGCGTGAGGAAGCGAACGCGGTCGCAGCGCAGTACAGCAACGTCGCCATCGAGGACGATCAGATTACGCACTTTCGCCTGGTCGTGCGTAAAGACGGTCAGGTGGCCTGGCGCGCGTGGAATTTTGAGTCAAATGCGGGGTACTGGCTCAACCGTTATATCGGTGAGTACGGCTTCCGCAAAACGCAGTAAGCAGTGAAAGGTGCCCTGCCGGAGAGGTCATTCCGCAGGGCGTGACAGTCATTAATCTGAGAGGTATCAACGATGTCAGTAGCCAATGTTAATGCAAAAGCAGCAAAAAAAACCAGCGCAAAAAAAGTCACCGACGCCGAACAGGCGGCGGTCAGCGCGGCACTGGAAGCCGCGCCACTTGAACACGCGCCCCTGTCGGCGTTCGTGGTGTCGCCGCTCAATGCGCGCACCATTCCGTATTCTGCTGAGAGCGTGGGGAGCCTTGCGGCCACCATTAAGTCGGTCGGCCTGTTGCAGAATCTGGTCGCCCACGCGCTGCCTGACGGGCAACTGGCGGTGGCCGCAGGCGGCAGACGCCTCACCGCCCTGAATCTGCTGCTGTCACAGCAGGTTCTGACGCCCGATCATCCGGTGGCGTTCAAGCGCGTGTCTGAAGACATGGCTGCGCTCGTCTCTTATATCGAAAACGCCCAGCGCAGCGACATGCACGCGGCAGAGCAGATCGCCAGCTTCGGTACGCAGGCGGCGCTGGGGAAAACCGCCGAGCAGATTGGTGCAGAGGCGGGTTACAGCACCCGCCACGTCCAGCGCATGCTCAAACTCGCGAACCTCGCCCCGTCACTCCTTAAGCTGCTGGCAGACGACAAACTGACCGTTGAACAGTGTCAGGTGCTCTGCCTGGAGGACGATCAGGAGCGTCAGGTGAGCGTCTACGAGTCGGTAAAATCGGGCTGGCCTGAACTGCCCCTCTCCATGCTGAAAAAGCAGATCACCGACAAAGAAATTTCCGTAACAGACGATCGTTTCCTGTTCGTGGGCCGTGAGGCCTACGAGAACGCAGGCGGCGTGGTGCGTGAAGACCTGTTCAGCCAGCAGGACGGCGACGGAACGGCAGACATCGTGTTGCTGGAAAAACTGACCGTGCAGAAGCTGGAGGCGATGGCGCAGGAAATCCAGGAACAGGAGGGCTGGAAGTGGAGCATGGGCCGGATGAGATCACTGTGGCCGCACGGGGATGGTATGGAATACCGCCTGACGGACGCGCCGGAGCCGGTTTACATCAGTGACGAAGAACAGCGCCTGACCGCGCTGTATGCGAAAGGCGACGAGTGCGCGGAGGGCGGCGACGATGACGGCTACAGCGATGCCGAGAGGGAGTGGGAAGCCATTGAAAAAGCCGCGCAAATCCGTGCGTGGACGCCGGAATTCCGCGCAACGTCAGGCGTTGTGGTGGGCTTTGACGGTTACGGCGATCTCTGCGTACAGCGCGGCGTGATTCGCCTTACGGATATCGAGACGGCGGAAACGGAAGAAAGCCGCGACGCGGAGCAGCCACAGGAGCCGCAGGAGAGCACCGCCGAAACATCCGGTGCCAGCCGCTTTGAGTATCAGTCACCGCCCGATGAGGCCGAGGGGATCAGCCTGCCGCTGCTCACGAAAATGTCCTCCGAGCGCACCCTTGCCGTGCAGGCCGCGCTGATGCAGCAGCAGAAAAAAGCGATTGCCCTGCTGACCTGGCATCTCTGCCGGAGCGTGTTCACTGCCGGTTATTTCCGCAGCAGACCGTTCCGGATTAACCTGACCGAATCACATTCCACCCTGACGGGCAATGCACCGTCTGGCAAGGACGGGGCCGCCTTTCTGGCGCTCACGGAGGAGCGCAAAAGGCTGGAAGCGCTGTTACCGAAGGGCTGGGGTGAAGACCTCACCGCGTTTTTCTCGCTGAACGGCGAAACGCTCATGGCCCTGTTGACCTTCTGTGTCGCCTGTTCGGTAGACGGCGTCCAGACCCGCGAATGTGGCCACACCTCGCGCAGCCAGCTTATCGAGCTTGAAGCCGCGCTGGGCTTCAACCTGCGCGACTGGTGGCAGCCGACAAAAGCCGGATTCTTCGCTGACCTGAAACACGCCCAGATTATCGATGCCCTGAACGAGGCCGGACTCACGGGCGCGGCGCGGGATGCGCAGAAGATGAAGAAGGGCGACGCCGCAGAACTGGCTGAAAACAGAATGCGCGACTCGCGCTGGGTGCCTGCCTGGATGAAGGGGCCGGAGCCGGAAAAGGCCACTGACGACGCCGTTGCCAGCGAGGCTGACAGCGACAGTAACAACAACGATCCCGCTCACGCGGCCTGACAGGGAGCGCGGCCCTTCGGGGCCGCAGGGAGACCATCATGAAAAATACCGTAATGAACAATCTCGAAGTGCTGACAGCCATGCATCCCTGTGAGTTTGAAGAGTGGCGTGAGCGGGGCGAGGGCGAAAGGCATGTGCTGACCAGCGCCGTGCTTTCCCTGTTGACCGTCCCGGCGGGCTGGACGGTCAACGGCGAGTACCGGGCCGAGTTCGGCGGCCTGTTCCCGGTGCAGTTGCGCTTCGCGCCGCCCGGTGAGGCATTCTGCCTGTGCGTGTGCAGCCCCGGCGAAGTCGCCGGAGAGTGGGTTGTCCTGATCGCGTCGGCGGATGGCGGCTGCGTGCGCGACGTCCTCCGGCTGACGCCGTTCGATCCTGCGCGCATCAGCGCCCTGATCGCCGCTGCCGCGCAGGCCTGTCTGCTGGAGTACAGCGTCACCGGCCTGGCTGATTACCTGGTACAGGAGGGCGGCGTATGATCCCCAACAACCGTTCTCTGGTGCCGCTATCGCGTGAGCGGCAGGCCGCGATACAGGCGATTATGTACGTGGAGCAGAAAGCCGGACGCAGGCTTTACTGTGCCGAATACCCTTATGCGCGGGCTTATTTCCGCTTCCTTATGGGCAGCAAGCGGATCACGCTGAAAGAAATTCGTGTTTTCTGCCCCTGCCTGCAGGAGTCTGAACTGCGGGGAAGAAAGCAGGCGTGGCTGAAGGCCATCGATATACTGATAGCGAGCGAGGGCGGGTGCTGCCCGCTGCCGCTCAGTTGCAACGATGCGGGCTGGGTTTTTCCCGAAAAGCGTTTTCAGCAGACAGAGCGGCGGCGCATGAAAAGGGAACTGCATGCAGAGAAATATTCCCGCCAGCGGCAGCGGGAAAGGCAGGGCAGGGAGCGGGCCTACCTGGCGGAAAAAGGCCAGGCCGAAATCGACCTGGCCTTTCACACGCCGGAGACGGTCTCGTGCTGGGTGTCCCGCTGGTCGGAATCCGGGGTGACACAGTACGATCTGGAAACCCTGTTTTTCCATTGGAGCGAACGTTTCCCTTCCATGAAAGGGCTTGAGCGCTGGATGACAGAGGGGCAGCCGCTGTGGAAAATCGGAGCGGAAGCCCGTCATATGTCAGCGGAAGCGACAGAAGCGGTGCGGGAACTGGAGCGCTGGATGGTGCCGAACAAGCTCACGCAGGGCAGGGTGGCCGTATGAGCAGAGGCGATTACGATACCGAACTGAAAACGGCCCGCCGCCAGCGCCGCAAACTGGCCACCATACGTGCAAAAATAACCGAAATGGTGTCGGAATGGGACGGCCTTTCCGGGCCGCTGGAAACAGGTACGGAGCAGCTTCTGAAGGCGCTCGACGAGCATATTAAAGCGCTGGATGAAGACATTGAATACTGGCGCGGCGGCGGTGATCCCGGCAAGGAATAACAGGTGCGGACAGGCAGGCTGATGCGCAGAAGCTGATGGCTGACCCCGCTCAGCCGGGCGGGGTTGTTCAGTGGTTGTCTCAGGGCGGCATTTTCCGGTCATTTTCTTTGTGTTTTCATCCTCTCAGTGTTCACCTCCGTTTTTCTCTCAGGTTCTTTTCAAAGCAAACCCCTGTGAAACATGGCCCCCTTCGGCTCCTGCCCTTCTGAATCTACCGAAACACGGGTTTTACGGACAAACGTCAACGGCCTTCCGTCCGGTGTCGCGCAGACGCTGGCATTTCTGGGCCGTCTGGCAGAGGACGGCATGGAAGAGGGCGAACGTGCGGAACTGCTGCTCGGTTCGCTGTTGAGCCTCGCGGAAGCCCTGCGCGATGCCGTGCCGGACTGGTCAGCCCGTCGCCCGCGACTGCCGTTTCCGCTGGTGCGGGTGTGGCTGGCGGCGCGTGACGTTGCCCTGGCGCAGTTCGGTGAAATCGGGCAGGGCGCATGGGCGTATGCCCTGAATTATCTGCGCACGGAACTGGACGCGGGTTTTCACTTCTGGCGCGACAACATCTGGTGATTTTTATGCGCCGCTCAGGCGGCGTAACCCCCAACCACTGACAGGGAGAACTTTATGAACCTGATTATCCGTGACGTCCTGACGGGCCTCGATGCCGACCTGCTGAAGTGCCGGAACCCCCGAGAGGCGGCGTTTATCGCCTCACTCTATGACGGCGGGCGCGACACCGCCGAGGAGGAGCGGCTTTACTGGCAGGGCCGCGAGAAAGCGGCGCTGAAAGCGCCTGCGGAAATTGACGTCCACCGCTTTCACGACGCGCTGGGCGTGGCGTATCCGCTGAACTGGTCATGCAGTGAAGAAGGGGAGTGTGAAACGTTCATGCTGGCCGAGTTTTACTGCGGGCAGGTGACCGACATTTACGCCCGTGCCGGAGCGCGTTACTTCCGGCTGCGGGATTATTCCCACCTGAGCCACGCGCAGATCATGACGCGCGTTAAGGAGGCCTTTGACCTGAGTCAGAAATGAAAAAAGCAGGCCTGAGCCTGCTCTGTCCACGCCGGATGTGTACTCCGCAAAAGTCTGCATCCGGTCTTCATCAAACTTAATGGAGAGAAACCATGCAATTTGACCCGCAAATCGTGTCACACGCGCAGGCGTTTGTAAATGCCCTGCGCAAAGGGAAGCGCGCCCGCGTTCCGGCTATTCGTCTGGAGCACTGGCAGCAGTTCATGACACTGGTTTACGCAGGCCTCGGCCTCGCGTGATGTAAATCCGGCCGCCCCCCTGCGGGGCGGCCGTTCAAGGAGTGGTTTATGTCACAGTTAGATTTTGCCGATTTTTTTAACCAGGCTGAAGATCCCGCGCCCGCGCCGGTTGTCCTCAACCCGTCAGCCCCCGCCTGCGATCAGTCCCCCGTGCATCGCATGATGAGCATCGAGACGGCGCGTAAACAGTTCGTCAGCGTGTTCAGGCACACGGCCCGGCACCTGCGCCGCTGGGACGTGTTCAGCGACTTCATTACGCTTACGGCCAGTGAACTCGACCTTGCCACGATCCGCGCACCGGAAAGCGTGGAACGCTGCCGCAAAATCTGCGAGCGCTACAGGCCGGAGGACATCAGCGACCTTCACCGGCTTTTCAGCCTGATGGTGAGCGCGCTGGAAGCGAAGTTTCATGACTTTCTGGGAGCCATTTTCATGGAGCTGGAGCTGGGCGACGGCAGGCAGGGGCAGTATTTTACGCCGTACTCCGTACAGTCGCTGATGGCGCGCATGCTCATGCCCGGCGTGGAAGAAGCCGTGAAGCGTGAAGGGCTGTTTACGCTGTCAGAGCCGACCTGCGGCGCGGGCAGCATGGTGGTTGCGGTGGCCGAATGTATGCTTGAGGCGGGGCTGAATCCCTCAGAGCAGATGTTTGTGAACTGCATCGACATCGATCCGGTGGCGGCGGACATGGCGTTTATCCAGCTTTCGTTGCTGGGCATTCCTGCGGAAGTCATCACCGGTAACACGCTGACAATGCAGTTCAGCCGCGTGCGTTACACGCCTGTATATTACATCAACGGGTTTGAGGAGCGGCTGAAAGCGCAGCGCAGAATTAACGCGATGATGGATTTCATGCGCTCCCTGTCAGATGCCGCCTGACAGGCCGGTAAACGCGGGCGGGGTTCATCCCTGCCTGCACCGCCGCATAAACCCCGCGCCCCTGCGGGGCAGGGGAGAGGCGGTGCTGACGCACCGCACTTCCCCCGCCGCGTTCTGTTCAGCTTCCTGCCGGTATGTTTTATTCCCCTGCTGTCTTTATGCCGGTGCCGGTTGGGCTGGCCAGTATGCGGTTGCTGCCTTTACTGACTTAACACCAACAGCCGGGGCATGGCCACCTTCGGCTCCTGCCCTGGCGGGCAGTCGTCAGCCCTACTCCGACAGGCGGCGGAAAAGCTGCCGCCCGTCTCCGCCGAACCGCAAAGGGCCGCGTTTCGGGCCTCCCGGCTAAGGTCTGATGGCTGAGGTCAAGGGCTGCAACCGGCTTCGCCGGTGCGTTCACCGGGCGCGGGCGCGCCCTGTAAGGCCGTCACGCCGTTCCGCCGTGCCGGAGGTGTTCATGCTCATTTCATCCCGTGCGGCTGTTCTGTTCCGGTGGTTCAGCGCGGAGGGCTGACAGTCGCACAGTCCTTCTCCCTCCCACACAGGTCCGCTTACGCCGTTCCTCACCCGTTCGCACTCGCCGAAAAACCGGCTCGCTTGCGCTGCGGCTTCCGGGACGCCTGTGTTCCGGTCGGCGGCCGGTGCCACTTTGCCCTTCGCCGCGATGAACTCACCGAAACATGGTTAACAGCAACCGACAGAGGAGAACCAGCATGAACACCCACAACGTCAAGACCGCCGCTTCTGAATCTACCGAAACACGGGTTGAAGGGACAAAAGTCAACACCGGACTCACGGCGGCGCAGTTTCAGGATCTCAGCGAATTCATCATCGACAACGGCACCTTCTGCGGGCCGGGTGGGGTGACCTGGCAGGAGCTGGCGCTGTTTGACGAAATCAGCGACCCGTCAGAAGACGGTGAGACACGCAAAATTTATGTCTGGGAGGGCTGGCCGTACGCCCTTTATGAATTCGACCTGGGCTACACGGCAATCAATTACGCACAGACCCGAAAAATGATCGCCTGGTCACTGGACAACGCCGGTAAACATTCCTCAGCGCCGCGCTGAGCGACAAACGCCCGATGCCGGGACAAGCCCGGCTTAATAACAACATATCTGAGAGGTAATCAATATGGTCAGTTTTGCAAGCCGTTATGCCCCAAAAACATCCATTCGCGAAAACCGCCCACTCACCAATGATGAGCTTATGCGGTTCGTCCCGAGTGCGTTTTCCGTTGAAAAACATGAGTCGCGATCAGACCGTTATACGTATATTCCGACAATTACCCTGCTCGACAAACTCCGCTCAGAAGGGTTCGAACCTTTCTATGCAAAACAGTCCCGCGTGCGCGACCAGAACCGCCGGGATTTTACCAAACACATGATCCGCCTGCGTCGCGGAAATAACGGCAGCGGCAAAGAGGTGCCTGAAATTGTTCTGGTGAACAGTCATGACGGTTCCAGCAGTTATAAAATGATCCCCGGTATTTTCCGCGAAGTCTGCACCAACGGGCTGGTCTGCTGGAAAACGTTTGGCGAAATCAGCGTGCCGCACAAAGGCGATATTGTCAGCCAGGTGATCGAAGGCGCGTATTCAGTTCTGGATGTGTTTGAAAAAGTCGAAAATAATATCGGCATGATGAAGGGAATTCAGCTGGATAAGGCGGAAAGGCTGCTGCTGGGCCAGCTGGCGCTGGAATACAAATATGAAGACAAGGCACCGCCGGTGACGGCCGAAAATATTATTCACCCCCGCCGCTGGCATGACAAGGGCACGGACCTGTGGACGTCCTTTAATATCGTGCAGGAGAATCTGGTAAAAGGTGGCCTGCCGGGACGTACTGAAAAAGGGAAGCGTACCACCACGCGCCCCGTTAACGGCATCGACGGCGACATAAAATTAAATCAGGCGCTGTGGAAGATGGCGGAGGAATTTGCGAAGCTGAAAAGCTGAAAAAAGTAAACCCCGGTTCGCCGGGGTTTACTTTTGGGCCGTGCCTGGCTCATTCCGGCTAAGCGTTATAGAAGGCGATTTTTCAAGAGGCCCGGTTTTATTCATTCGCGCATAAACTTCATCCCTCGCAACCAGAACGCGGTAGATACTTTTAATTATCGCGGCATACTCTCTGCGCTGTTTAATTAACTTCGGGTTCGGTCCGGTGTTATACATGCCGACCGTATCCCACGTTCTGCCATACTTTTTGAAATTGCTCGCCTCGATCCATGCGCCGGTATAAATGCAAATACACGGATCGGCCAGTAAACGTTCCCGCGTAATATTGAATTTCTTTAAAGCATTGAAGTTTGAACTGTTGATTTGCATGTTGCATACGTCAGTGCTTTTTCGCGCGCTTTTGCTGTTTATCGCGTTATTACGCATATGCGACTCCTGAATGGAATGCGCCATGAGCAGACGCGGATCGATTCCGAAATCATGTCCGGCTTTGGTGAAACACATTTCAGGCTCAGCCTGGACGCTGAACGCGGTAAAAAAGGCGGCTGCGGTTAACCACTTCATATTAAAAGAGTCTCGTATATGCGCGCAGAATGCACTGTGCCGTATTTGTGCAGAAAATACCTTTTCAGATCAGCCCGCGCAAGTTAATTCGTTACAGACGCGCACTCTGCGCTTGACGTGTGTTGGCAGTACCTGGCTGAGGTTATTTAAATTCCACTTAAGGCACATATTCAACAAGCCGCTTTTATAGTTTCTCTTTCATCACACCCCACGCAAGATTTCATCTTGCGGTTTTGTTTATTTAAAACATGTAGTTAGCCTGAAATTATTTTGTTATTTTTAAGGTATGAATGAAATAGTGTGTGAATACGCACACATTGCAGTGCCTGATTAAGCGATATGACAGTGCCTGATTGTGTGTGATTGCAGTGCCGGATAGTGTGGGGCTACAGTGCCGGTCTGTGTGTGAATCCGGCACCATGAAAGGCACTGTTATGTGTGTTTATTGTGGTTGTTAATTATTATCAATATCTTAAGTTCATGAGGAAGGCGCTTAGTGCTGAATTGTCACACCTGAAATTGCCCTGTGGTGCCGGATTGTCACACCTGATTTCAGGTGATAGTGCTCAATTAACACACCTCTAAAAGTGGCTTTTTAAGGTGATTTTGAAACAGAAGTGCCGTATTAACACACACCAGAATGATGTGAGGTGCTGCATTGACACACCCAAAAAGACGTACTGAAAAAAAATATAAAGTGCCGGATTGACACACAGTTAAAACAGGCCGAATAATAAAAAGAAGCTACCTGACTTTTACACGGTTCGCGCGGTATTGAACAGGCCATTTTAATGTTATTTATTCGCTCTCGTCTGGCGTGGTTGCCAGGTGAAGCGCAGGGGAAAATGATGGGAAGAAGAAATATCTATTTCAAAGAAAAAACAGAAAGGGAAGTGCAGGAGCTGGTTGATATGGAAATCCAGAACGGGGCGACTCACGGTGAAATAAATTTCTCATCAATCGTGAATGAACTGGTTGGTCTCGGACTGATGGTAAAAAAACATCAGGGTGAGGGCAGTAAATTTGATTTGGAAGGGTTTAATCGTGACCTCATTCGGAAGGTGTCAGGGACGAGGGAGGGTGTGAGTATTTTAATCGCGATGGTGTCAGAGATGTACCTGAACATGCGTGGAGAAAACACCAGTGAGTCAATGGAGGAACTTCTGGACAGGAATTTATCTGCAATTAATGACGCTGAAGACAAAGCATCCAGTAAGCATTTCCTTGCACAGGAATAGCGTCGAAGGCATGTCAGTATTTCTTCAGTCCTGCCTCGTTAATGACTGAGTGAAATTAAATTATCGCCGGTATCATTCATGCTTTTGCTGTAAGTGTTGCCATGATGGTTTTATCCCTGCACTGGATAAGTGCGGGGGTTTAACTGAAATCATCAGCCTCACATCAGAGTGGGTGTCAGGTATTGAGTGGGTAGGTGAAATTTCTTTGCACTCACCTTTCTTCCGGTGATATAAGAGCGGTCCCTGCCGTGATTGAATGTCCTTTATCCGGTGGCGCAAACGACATGTTTATTGTGTCGTTTACGCCGTTATATATATCCTCTTTTCAGTGTGCTGAAATACGGCGTGACAACGTTAAGCCTGAATTGCTCCAGGCCCGACAGGGCTTAAAATAAACGGCACGTATCACCACCGTGACGAACTAATCACGCCTTAATTTTTTTTCAGCACGGTTTCGGATTTCGGAAGGGAAGGGGTTAACCTGAAGATAAGGGGTTTTCTGCATGCCCTACTTTTTCATAAATAAATTCATCAAAAAGTACGGCCAGTTCCCGTAAGCGGTGAACCTCTTCATTTTCCGGCAGCTGATGTTCGGTCAGATAATTCAGTGAGCCAAGCAGTCGCTGCATTATTTCATCGTTCATGCTCCGCCTGTTAAATCGTGCGCTTATGTCAATATCACGCCGCAGGTTAACCGGAAAGCTGCTGCTGAACGCCCGTCTCTGTCCGGGAATAAAGATTTTTTTATCCTCATTCTTTTTTTCATCTTCAGCATGCGTCTGGCGAATGATGTCCAGTCTGCTCTGAATAAATTCATCGAACATCCTTGCCAGCGCAATAAGCCGCTGGCCTTCATCCGTTTTAATAAGCGGCCTTCGGGGAGAGAACTGAAGAGAGAATATTAACCGGCTGATAATTTCATCGTTGGTGGTATATCCGCGAACCCGCGCGGCGACGCGCAGCTCCGTCAGGAGGTTTTCCGGCAGCCACAGCTTACGGTACTGGACTTCTCCCTGAGCATACTTGCGGGGCCTTCCCCTGTTGCCACCCATTTTTTCTTTAACTTTCATGCTACTGGTTCCTCCTTGCGAGGCATCCCTTGTCAGGAGCAAAAGCCTACGCCAGGCGCTTTCAGGATTAATCTTAAAATTCATTAAAGTAACCTGTAAAAGTGTGACATGCGTCACAGATTTTTTTTTTTTGAGAAAATGTACACTTGCGTCGCGTTACGTCTGTTTACGTGCGTTGACATTTCCTTAACTCAAACAGAGGGATTTATACATGAAAGTTGCCACATCCGGCTCCGCTCTGACGGAGGGGGCTGCGGAAGCCTGTCCGACGTTCAGTGAGGCGCCGCTGACGGTCCTGACCGTCATGGCCAGTCGGGGGTTTTCGTATCTTCGTCAGCACCGCGCAAATGCCATTCTTGTCTGTATGGCCATTCTGGTTTTTGCACTGCCGCACATCGGGCATGCAACTGACCTGCTGGCAGGGCAGAAGCAGGACGCCAAAGATACGTTTGGTCACGGCTCAACGGTGGAGTGGGGGATTTACATCTGTGAAATCATCCTCTCTGCAGGTCTCTACATGAAAACGCGTAACCCGATGCACTTCGTCGGTGGTCTTGCCTTCCTGATTGTCATCACCAAAACGTTCTTCGCCCTCGCCGGTTAAACCGACATGGACGGGGACGCTCAGCAGTATCTGTTTCCGGAAACACTCAACCAACAAAAACGCCTGATGGGACTCCCGACCGAGGAGGCCATTGTTGTCATTGCCTGCGCCGGTATCGGGCTGCTCTGCGACATATTCATCGTGATGTTGTTTGTGGCCGGTGCGCTGTGGCTGTTAATCCGCCATCTGAAGAAGGGCCAGGGCACCTGGTGGCTTCTGAACCTTCTCTACTGGTATCTGCCGACCGTGCTTCTGCGGTTGCAGTTCCGGCGCGTACCTGACTCAGCAAACCGGCACTGGATGCAGTAAACCCGGCGCCACCGCACGGTGGCGCTTTTTTGACTAACTGGAGAACGCTATGAAGTATCAGGTCGGGAATGAGCGTAACCGTGTGGTTGTCGCGACGCTGGCGGGGCTGCTGTTGCTGGTCTTTCTGCTCGGTGCCGGCAATGTCATCACCGGTTCACTGGCGTGGCATTTCTATCGCACCCAGAAAACGCTCACCATACCGATGGGCTTTGACCGGCCTTTTCTCTCTGACGAATCAGGAGGTGATGCGGCCCTGAACGCCATGCTGGTCAGGGCATTCGTCAACCTCCGCCTGTCCGTCACGCCGGAAACCGTGGATGCCCAGCACACCGCCCTGCTGAGCTTCGTCCCCCCGGCAGACCGCGACGCCATGAAAAAGCAGCTTGCCGCCGAAGCTGACTATATCAAGAAGAGCGGGGTGACCTCCGTGTTCCGCATCGACGATGCAGCCACCGATACCACCACCGGTGACATCACGGTCCAGGGAGTACTCAACGCCAGTACGTCAAACGGCAAGCTGCCACTCCCGGATGCGAATAAAGCCTACCGGCTCAGCGTGCACTACGTGGACGGGCTTATCCGCCTGACAGCCTTCCGCGAAGTGCCCTGGACGAAACCTGAACGCCGCCCGCAACAGGACTGAACCATGAAGATAACCCTTGCCGCCCTGGCGGTTGCCGGTGCGCTGGCCTCGCTGCCTGCCGCCGCACAGTATGCCGTGCCCGGACCGACCGGCACGCCGTTTGAAAACAATGCGCACCTGAAGGCGCAGATGAGCACGACCAGTCCGAACAAAATCGTCATCGATGGCGAGCTGATTACCGGCGTGACCGGTCCCGAAGGGGCGTACACCAAAGAAACAACCGCCGATGGTGCCCTGCTGATAGCCCCGCTCACCACACGGGACTTCACCGTTTTTATCGAGACCGCAAACGGCATCAGCCTGTCACTGGACGTGTCGCCCAGGCCCGGCAGCGGACGCACGATTGAACTGATACCGGCAGATGCGCCGGTTAAGGCCAATCCGGACGCGAAAGCCTGGGAGGAAAGTCAGCCTTTCCAGACCACGCTGGTCAGCCTGGCCCGCACCGTCGTGAACGGGGGCGTGCCTGACGGCTATACCGACATGAAGGTCAGCCGGGGCCCGGCCTACAATCCGCCTGCCGGTGTGCTGCTGACGCCCGAGCGCCAGCTGGTCGGCTCTCACCTGCGCGTGGTGCGCTACCGCATGAAAAACACCGGTTACGTGACGCGCATGCTTGCCGAGAAGCAGTTCTGGCAGAAGGGCGTGCGTGCCGTGATGCTGTCCACAAGCACCCTGTACGCCAGTGGTGAAGGGCTGCTCTGGGTGGTCTTCTCTACCGGAACGGAGGGCGGGGATGAGTAACATTAACATCGCCACGCGCCGCCGCCAGTGGACCATTGCAGGCGTATCCGCTGCCGTGATGCTCGCCATCGGGGGCGGTGTCTGGGCTTATTCGCATCATCAGGCCGAGCTGGAGCATCCCGCTGCAAAGCCGGCACCGGATATGACGGGCGGGCTGGTCAACACCTCATTCACGCAGGGCGTGAACACCTCAGCCCTTCAGCAGCAGCAGGAGAAGACAGCCG
Source organism: Pantoea ananatis LMG 2665 (assembly GCF_000710035.2). Classification (GTDB taxonomy): domain Bacteria; phylum Pseudomonadota; class Gammaproteobacteria; order Enterobacterales; family Enterobacteriaceae; genus Pantoea; species Pantoea ananatis. The sequence continues at coordinate 33,574 of NZ_JMJJ01000012.1, forward strand.
GCCTGGAGCGTGACCTGGGCACGATAAAAAACACCCTCGTCACGCAGAATGAGGAGCTGAAGAAGCAGCTGAACACCCTCACGGAGCAGCTGACACAGCTGCAGACGCGGCAGGCTCAGGAAAGCAAGCCCGTAAACGGACCCGGACAGGGGAGCGGCACCGCCAGCCAGACCTCTGCCAGTGGCCCGGTTGCGCATGGTCCTGCCGGTCCGGCGCAGTGGAGTATTACCGACCCGCAACGCGGTCCCGCTGCGGGGCAGGGCAGTCAGTTCTATCCGGTGCAGGGACAGGGGTATGCCCACGGCAATACCCCGCCGCGCACGGGTGGACTGCAGCGCGATACCTTTACCTACGCCTCGCTGAAAAAGCCCGTTCACAAGCTGCCCTGGATACCGTCAGGCTCGTTTTCTGAGGCCGTGATGATTGAGGGCGCAGACGCCAACGCCAGCGTGACCGGTCAGCAGAACACCTCGCCCGTGGTCATCACGCTGCTCGGCGACGTCTCCATGCCGAATGGCCGCACCTACAACATGGACAAGTGCCGCGTGACCGGCGAAATCTACGGGGATATCTCCAGCGAGCGCGGTGACGTCCGGACCAAAAACATCAGCTGCATCCTGAAAAACGGCGACCACATCGATATGCCGTTTGAGGGGCACGTGTCCTTCCAGGGGAAGGTCGGCATTCGCGGGAAACCGGTGATGCGTAACGGCCAGATTCTGATGAATGCGGGCGGAGCGGGCTTCCTGTCAGGCCTCGGGGATGGCTTCAAATCTGCGGCCACGCCGATGGTAGGGCTGGGGGGAACGGCCACCATCGGTGCCGGTGACATTCTCAAACAGGGGTTTGGCGGCGGTGCCAGCAAAGCCTCTGAAACCCTGAGTCAGTACTACATCAAGCGTGCAGAGCAGTATCACCCCGTCATTGACATTGGCGCGGGCAATGCCGTGACCGTGGTCTTCCAGCAGGGTTTCCGGCTTCAGACCATTGAAGAGGCCGACGCAGAAAAAGAGAAGAAAGAAGCACCGCAGCCGCAGGTGCAGCAGACCGCCGCCAGCACAACGGCAGGCACGTCCGGCAATGGCAACCCGACAGTCCCCGACCCGAACGAGGTCCTTAAGCAGGCGAGCCAATTGAGACTGGGTGACACCATTAATTAAGGGAGCAGGGAATGGAAAACTGGCATGTGGCACAGACAAAATTTGGACAGGAAAAAAAAGCGGAGCAGCAGCTGACCAGTCAGGGGGTGGAAACCCTGCTGCCGGTGTTTTCCGAGGTCAGGCTGAAAAACGGCTTAATACGTCGCGTCGCTGAGCAGCCTCTTTTCCCAAACTACATTTTTGTGCGTTTCGATCCGGAAAAGGTGCATACCACCGCCATCAAGGCCACACGCGGCATTGCGTCACTCATCAGCTTTGGCGGTCTGCCCGCCATTGTGCCTGAGCGCGTGATTGAAAGGCTGAAGAAGGGCTGGCAGGGTGCGCCGCAGAACAAGCAGATGCCGGAAGACGGTGACCGCGTAATCATTCAGGACGGCGCATTTGAGGGCATTGAGGCCATCTGGTGTGAGCCGGACGGAATGAGCCGCGCGGTGCTGCTCTTCAAAATTCTGAACCGTCAGATGCGGGTGCCGGTGGAAAGCCACATGCGTTTTCATATTGCCGCACGGGCGGCGGACCAGCCGGACAGGAAAAGGATATGAACGTGATGCTTAAGCGGCGGTGGCCACGCGGTAAAGGGATCAATCTGTGTGGCCTTGTCGCCATGTTGTTGACAGACAATCTCGTCATGGCGTGGCTGATTAAGACTGGTCAGGTTGATGTTGTCAGCTGGCCGGTCTGGCGAATGATGGTGCTGGCGTCGCTGGTGACACTGGGAGTCCAGGTCCGGAGAGGTAAATACACGCTGTTGACTACGGTGCAGATGCTGACAGGTTTATGGGCACTGTCGCTCATGGTCTGTATTGGTAACTCAGTCATCATATGGGCGTGGCCATCCTCCGCTTTTTTGTATTCCGCAATGTGTGTATCTGCCTGCATGGGTGCTGTTTTTGCTCCTGCTATCACCCTGTTTGAACTGACATTTGATCGGGCCTGAGCACATCAGAACCTGACAAGGAAACCGTATATGAACAATTCGCATGCACGCCTTATGGTTTTTCTGCTTACTTTTCTTGTGCTTACCCTGAATGTGGTCGCTGTATACATCATGCTTCGTATGGGGGTGGGACCGTCCGGGGGCATAACGTGGCAGGAGTGGCAGATGCTGACCCTGCTTGCTGCGTTCACGCTGGGACTACAGGTTCTGTCTTTAGGTAGCGGATTGAGTATGGCCCCGGTTTCCGCAGGGCTCGTTACCTGGCTTATCGTGCCGGCAGGCTGGCTCGTTGAGGTTGCCCGTGCCGGTCAGCTTCAGGTGGCCAGCAAAGCATTCCTTTATATGGGCCCCTGCACAGGGATTGTGCTCTCGTTCGGCGCGGCCGTATTCGTGCAGATGTTTGAAAGAAGACGCCGGTAGAGTGCGGGGCTGTAATGAAAACACAATTTTTCAGAGTGCTCGCCCTGCTGTCAGTCATGATGCTGGCCGGCTGTGACTATGGTGACAGGCAGTTTGATGAAGACCGGACAAAAGCACTGCAGAACCCTGATGCGTTTCAGGCCTGGCTGCAGCTGAACAAGGACGCGGAAAAAAACTGCCATCCCGGAGTGTTCAGAGCGACATGCTCAGAGGAAGTTCATACTGCGTATCAGCAGCTCGCACTTTCAGTTTACCGCACAGCGTTAAACCGGCGCTCTCCCGCCGCCTTCATTGACCTGTTTATGCGGGATGACCCGCCGGAGGAGCTGCAATCCCGGATGCCCCAACTCGCTGAAGAACTGATTAATCTTGCCACGCATTCGGCGGGTGACAGGTCGTCAGCGCGTCTTCTGGCCACTGCTGCCCACGTACTGGAACGGGGGCAGTGGGTGCAGAAAGACAGCGTCCGTGCCGCTGCTTTTTTTGCTCAGGCCTGGCTTGCGTATGATACGAAGGCACCCGCCAGTCTCAGTCGTCTTTACAGCGAGCAGCACGATGAGGCCAGCGCGCTGCTGTGGCGGTTGCGCTGTATTGGCGACTGTTACGACAAACTGGAAACTGACGATGACCTCGCGACGCTGAGTCCGAGAGAGATTCTGCGCATTCAGTCTCTTGCAAAAGACCGGAGCATTATCACCGTCAACGGGCAGGCAAACTGGGAGGCGAAATGAACATTCTCGTCAGAGTGGCGATTGTCGCGCTTTTTCTTCTGCAGACGCTGGCCGTTATGGCGGGCAGTTCCACTTCGCGATCATCTTTTAAGTCTTCATCAGGCTTTGCCGCGCGCAGTCCGTCGTACCGGCCCTCCTCAACAGGCAGCGCGCCCGCCTATAAAAGCTTCAGGCCGGAATCGGGCAGCGGCGCGACAACTGCCGGAGGAAACGGCAGTCCAGCGGGCCGGGTTAACAGCACGTCTCCGGGATACCGGCCTTCACCCACTAACCGGCAGTCTCTGCTGAGCAGCAACGGGCCTCAGCCTTCACCCCGGCTTCAGACTATCATCAGGGAAAAAGAGGCCAGTGGTCCCGGCTGGGTGGGAACGGCTGCGCTGGTCTGGTTACTCAGTCAGCACGATTTGTCTTCCAGCGATCGCGAATGGATAAACAGCCGACTGCGTGAAGCAGACAGCGACAGCAGCAGTGAGCAACCCGTCCCCGTGTCCGGACAATCTGACGTCAGTTTTCAGTGGTCCGTTCCGTCACACATTGTGAGTGGTCTGCCGGTAAAAATCGTCGTGACGGCGGTTCGTCACGGGAGAGCGGTTTTGCCTTCCTGTGAACTCGACGATGTAAAGAGTGTGCCGGAAAACAACGCGGCGGTGCTGAACTGGACGCCAGAAGACACGTTTTCTGCCGTGGCAACCTGCAGGGCAGAGGGCTGGGTAGACCAGCGTCTGCTTGCCGTTTCTCAAATGAGTGGAGGGGAAAGTGAATCTGAAGCTGAACCAGAATGAGGATACTTTTAACAGGCAGCGAAAACAGTTTAATCGTATCCGTTGGATGAATGCTGGATGGCTGGAAAGACAGCCACCTCATGTTGAAACCCTTGCTGTGTGGGCTGTTACTGCCTTTATCGTGTTAATCAATCTGGATGATTTTTTTTCGGAACAAATCCGCCCCGTACTCCTGACGGCAGGTCTGGCATCGGTCGTTTTATCGGGTGTGTTATGGCTTCGGTGGAGAAAGAAACCGCATAAATGGGCTGACCTTATTGCAGGTGAACTGGTTTCGTACCTTCCCACTGATCCGGATGCTTTTACCAGACTGCAGGAGCGTGTTTTAACGGATGGCCATCTTGACCTAAAGGTGCTGGATGAATGGGTAAAAGCGGAGGAACGCGCAATTCGGGACAAACAACAGGCTTTGAATCGTCGGGAGTTCGCTTTCACGTTACGCAAAATATGCCATGAAACAGAGGATCGCCATCATGACGACGCCCGGCACCCGTGAAGCGCGGATACGGCTCTGCTCGCTCCGCATCCGGTATCGTAAAGCATGGCTGTCACAGGCCGACAGTAACACCCTGGCTGCGCTGCTGACGGCCATTGAATCTGTTAACCAGTCACTGAACGGTCCCTGCATTGAGCCAGAACCCCTGCCTTCAGCAAACAGCAGCGGTCATGAGAGAGGAACAGCGAATGGCCAGAGAATCCCTGACGTTAACAGGTAAGCTGCGGTATGACGCGGTAAGGAGTGACAGAATATGACGACCAGTAAAATGTCAGATAACCGATCATCGAAGATCATTGAAATCCTTCGCTCACTTCTCTTACTCGCGGGGTTTTTCGGGTTGCTGACGGTAGGCGTGCTGTATGGGTTGCCGATGATGCTCCATGCTAAGAGTGAAAATAAACTGCAACAGATTGGCTCGCTGGCGATGGTGAAAAACAACTGCCACGGCTTCTTTTACCACGATGACGATGTTTCTGTGCTGGTGATGACCAGTGGTTACGTAGTGACAGTCAGCGGCTGTGTGAACGCAAAACCAGGCACAGCGGTGATGGAGCCGGAAACCACTTTATTAACAGACGGTCGGGACATCGGTAAATACTGGTGTGTTAATGATATTTGTTATGAACGCACGGATAAAGAAAAAAACTGAGGAAACGGCGTTTCCGGTTCGGTAAAGCGCACTGAAGGCCTGTGGATACGGCTCAGAACTGAAGAGATCGCCTGTGGCACAAACTTCAGTTTCCTGTGTAATTGAAGAACCTATAAAACTAAGAGCAGATTCTTACAGTAATCAAAACCAACGTTTCAGGCATGAAAAGAAAGGTACCAACACCAGGGCTTTTCTCCGGCACCCATGAGCAGGACTCACCTGCCACTCTTGTTTCTACTCACTACGATTAACCTGCGGCTCCGCCGCCACTGAGGTAACTCCCATGCAAAAACTGTTTGCGTGCGCACTGCTGTGCGCGGCGCTGACCGGCTGTGCCGGCATGAATTCCGATTTTGACTGCAACAAAACGGCGACTGATCAGTGTCTGACGATGTCAGAAGCCAGTCACCTGGCAGACAAGGGAAAAAGTCTTGATGACCTGACGGCAAGCAGAGAAGCAGGCCCAAAGCCTGCCGCTGAGGCGCTGGCGACGCCCGGCAATGTGAAGCCCGCCATTGATCCGAATCGAAAAATCACCGTTCCGACATTTACTCCCCGTGCAGGAGGCAGTTCGCACCTGAGCAGCGATTCGCTGCGCGCCTCGACCATCCCTGTCAGAACGACGTCAGTACCCGATGGCAGCATTACGCCGTCAGATTACAGCGGGCCGGGCCATGTGGATGCGGAACGCATTCCGGATGCCACGCAGCGCCTCTGGATTGCCCCCTGGGTGGACGGCGAAGACAGTTTTCATCAGCCCGCCGTTGTGGAGTTTGTGAAGAAAAAATCGCGCTGGGATGAAGATTACCGCGTGATAAGTCAGGGGGATTAACCATGAAGAGATGTGAAAGCGTGAGCCTGCTCAGCGGCAGAGGCAGTGGTTACGGGGCTTTCATGTTGCAGCATATGCCGGAGAACATGGCAGCTGTGGGGGCCATGATCAGTCAGGCAAACAGAGGTGGCCCGTGGGATTCCGTAGTTGATAGTCCTTTGAACCAATGTAATGCCATCGGTGTAGGCACAACCGGCTACGGCAAAATCTGCAGAGATCCGTTTATGGCCTCCCTGGTAACGTCGCCCGCGACAGGTGACCGGCAGTGGATATCTTTCGGTAACGCCTCGTGTACCTATTTTACCCCGTCGGAGGACAGCCATGCTCGCTAAAGTTCTCGATCACCTCACAGGCATTCTGGACAGCAGCCGTTATGAGGGCGGCGCCAGTTCGGCGCGTAAAATGCTGAAAGACAGCATGAATCATCCCTCAATTACCAGCCTGCTGCCGTGGCGTGAGTTTGATGACAAGACCGACCTCTTTATCAATACGCGCTCGGTCGGCTTCATCCTTGAGGTGGCCCCCCTGGCCGGTGCCAATCAGCAGGTGGTGCAGGCGCTCGATGACCTGCTCCGTAAAAAGCTGCCGCGCAAAACGCCCGTGACCGTTTTGATGGTCGCAAGCAAATGCGTGGGCGACATGCTCGAAGATGGCCTCAGTCGCGACATGTGGAAAGGGGACATGGCACCCCGCCTTAACGCCATCACCAAAGCTTTCTGGGAGCGCTCAGCGCTGAAGGGACTCGCCAATAACCGTGAGTACCCCCTTTATCTGCGTAACTACCGTGTGTTTCTGGTGTATGCGCATCCGGGCAGCGGCGGGATCAAAACAATGGACACTGTGTCACAGCTGCGTGAAACGCTGCGCGTGTCACTGCTCGCGGCCCATATGGAAACTGAGCGTGTCGGGCCTGATGAATTCCTGAGCGTCATCCGTGAGCAGCTCAACTACCGACCGGGGCAGGTTACCCGGGATGACGTGCAGTGGAATCCAGAGCAGGAACTGCATCGGCAGTGCGTAGACCACAGCACGGAAATGGAAGTGCATCCGGACTACCTTCGTCTGACCACGGCACGCAAACCCAGTGACCGGCGAATGGGCGATGAGGGGAACTCCCGTGTGGCCAGCTCCCGCATCGTCAATATGCAACTGACGACCGTACCAAAAAGGTTCGCGCTGTGGCAGGTCGCAGACAACCTGCAGAACATTCGTTATCCGGATCTGGGCATCCCGTGTCCGTTTATGCTGAGCTGGACGGTCTGTCTGGAGGACCAGGTGGCCAGTCAGAACGAAGCTTTCCGCAAAGAGCAGGACCTGGGCAAAAAGGCCAACTCCTCCTACGGAAAGCTTTTTCCCAATACCCAGCGGACCTATCAGGAATACCGCGACCTGCGTATGGGACTGGCCAGCAACGAAATCGCCATGTGCAGCTTCAACCTCAACCTGACGCTGTTTTGTCCTGACGACGACAGTGAACAGCAGAAATGCGAACTGTCGGCGATAAACGTCTTTCGTAAGAATGACCTGGAGATTTCGGCTCCGCGCTATATGCAGTTGCGTAACTGGCTGACCACGCTACCGTTCATGATGCAGGAGGGGTTGTGGGATGACATGAAACATATGAATGCCACGCTGCGCTGCAAGAGCTTTAATGCGGTGAACCTGATGCCGGTGGTGGCAGAGCGGCAGATGGCTAAGTCCGGTAGCCCGCTTCCCACTTACCGTAATGCGCTCGCTTTCTTTGACATGTTCAATGAAAACAACGGCTCAACGAATTTTAACGTTGCCGTGACGGGGACAACCGGCGCAGGGAAGAGTTTCTTTATTCAGGAAATCCTGCGGCAGGTTCTTAACTCCGGCGGATTCGGCTGGGTTATCGATATGGGCGGCAGTTATAAAAACTTCTGCCGTCAGGCGGGCGGTTCGTATCTTGATGGTGCCACGCTGCGCTTTAATCCCTTTGCGAACGTCACCGATATCAAGGAGTCGTCTGAGGGCATTCAGGGGCTGCTGACCGTGCTGGCCAGTCCGAATGAGCCGCTGGACAAGGTCAGCGAAACCATCCTGCTTAAAGGTGTGGTTGCCGCATGGGAGGCCAAGAAGAACAAGGCCCGCATCGATGACGTGGTTCATTACATGACGTCGCCAGAAGTGAAGGCGACTTACTCAGAGCAGCCTACCATCATGAACCGCATCAACGAGCTGGTACTGCTGCTTGACCGCTGGTGCACATGGGGAGCCAACGGGGAATACTTCAACTCCGATAACCCGACGCTCGATGCAAACACCCGCTTTGCGGTTCTTGAATTGCTGAGCCTGGAAAATCAGCCGCATCTGCTGTCGGCCATCCTGTATTCGCTCATTCTGGCGATTCAGGAAAAGATGTACCACTCGCCGCGTGACCTGAAAAAACTGGCCATTATCGACGAAGCCTGGCGACTGTTCAGTGGCTCAAACCCACATGCCGCCAAATTTATCGATACCGGTTACCGCACCGTGCGCCGCCACAAGGGGGCTTTCATCACCATCACGCAGGGCATCAAAGACTTCACCGGCACCAAAGATCAGGCACCCCCACCGGCTGCGGCTGCGGCATGGGACTGCTCCGGTACCAAAGTTACGCTGTTGCAGGAGGCAAGAGCCTTTAAAACTTACCTCCAGGCCAACCCCGATCAGTTCAGTGAGGCAGAGACGCAGATCATCCGTGGCTTCCAGCCTGCGCGCAGCACAGGGTTCAGTTCGGTAATGATTTCCAGTGGTGAACACAGTTCTTTCCATCGTGTGTTTGTCGATCCGGTCACGCGGGCGATGTTCAGTACGCGTGGAGATGATTATCAGTTTATGACGAACGCACAGGAGATGGGGGCGACCAGTGAGGAGGCGGCTTACCTGCTTGCGTGCCAGCCGCATATGTATAAGGAAGAGATGGAAGAACTCGAACGCTGGGCCGGGATTACGGCGGCATAACCAGAGGAAATAACGATGCAGGATGAAAACACGTTGCCCGTCAGTGAGGGCGGGCAGTCGTCTGGCAATTCACACCAGTCTGACGACACACCTCTTCCCGCAGTGCAGCCTTTCTGGCGGCGATCCGGAGTGCATTACCTTGCCGGAGGGGCACTGATTCTGTTCCTCAGCGCCGGTATCAGCGCTCTGGTAGCCAGTGCCGAAAGGCCTGCCACGGTGGTGTTTGATATGAAGGGGACAATTGATGCATTCAGGCAACAGAGCGCCCTCAACCCCCTCACAAAAGAAGCGGCTGAGGTACTGACAAACCGCTTCAGCAAAGCCCTGGACAACAGTCTCAGTGACTGGCAGCAGCACCATTCAGCCCTGATTCTGGTGAAAGGGGCTGTTGTAAACGGTGCAGAGGATATCACGCCAGAGATTCAGGCCGACATAGCCCGCCAGATGAAGGAGGCACGATGAGAGCGAGGCTGGTTGCGCTGCTGCTCAGTATTGCCGTTGTGTGGCCAGCCGCCGCAAAAGACCTGGGCACGGTTGGCCATCTGTTTCCGATATCCGAACCTGACCTGCTGGATTTTATCGCTCAGCGGCTCAAAGGGATGCAGGACAGCGGAGAGCTGGCAAGGCTGCAACGGGAAGCGGAGGCAAGAGTCAAAGCCCATGCCGTTCGCCCGACGCCGGTTGCAGGGCTTTCGCCCGCGACAAAAGACCGGGTTTACAGTTTTGACCCGACCTTCACGGTAAAGGAAACCATCACAGATATGCGCGGCAACGTCATTGCCCGTGCCGGTGACAAAATCAATCCACTGGACAGGGTGGCTTTCAGTGAGACGCTTTATTTCATCGACGGTGACAATGCGGCGCAGATGGGCTGGGCGGCAAAGCAGATTAAAGGGCAACAAAACGTCAAAGTCATCCTGGTCAAAGGCAACATCCACGACAGCAGTCTGGCGCTTGATGAGCCTGTTTATTTTGATCAGTACGGCACGTTAACAACAAAATTTGGCTTTGAGCATACCCCGGTTCGCATCACGCGTGACGGCCGCACGCTCAGGGTGGAGGAGGTGGCACTGAAATGAGTCACAACATGCGGGATGTAACGACACCCGAACACGTTAAGCGACATGCGACCACGGTGCGTATGAATGACGCCGACAAGGCCGGTCTGCGGCTCATGACGGAGGAACATCCGCTTTACACGGAGTCAGTGATTGTCCGTGCCGCGCTGCAGGTCCTTCTGGCGTTTAACGGCAAAATGCGCAAAGACATTGTCTGGGCGTCCCTGAACGAAGCGGATGTGGCAACAGTACTGCGCCGTGATGGTTTTCTCCAGGAGTCGTTTATCGATCCTGCGTCGCAGAAGGGTGGAAGCTATGAAGGATGAATCGGCCCATGCCCTGGCAGAGGGCATCAGACAGGCTGTTACTTCGGCCTATGACCCGCCTCAAACGGTGGCGGGAATGCCCGTTCTACAGATACAGCAGCCCGGTTCACTGCCCGAGGCTGTGGACGCACCTTTTCTTCCTGATGGCGTAACGGTCTGGTCGGTGCTGCTCACAATGGTGACGGGTTACGTTATCGGAACGCTTACCGGGAAAGTACTGAAGGCTGTGCATACCCGGCTGCAGCCTCCGAAGCAGGAGATGACTTACGACCTTCCGGTCGAGAAAACCGGGTGTTATCCGCTGGGGAGTCTGAACATGGCGGCGTGTATGGCTCAGAGCGAGAACGCGCGGCTCTGGCAGCATCTGCTGGCCGCTTATGGCGGGGCGCTGGAGGATGAGGGCCACAGGTTGCGCAGAAACGAGCGTCTTAAGGTGTTACTTCCTGATGATGTGCAGTTAAGGGTGGGGCTGAAAGTCGTCGGTGCCCGTCACCGCTATTTCACGCCGTTTCTGGGCAGTGAGCATGAGGAAAAGCTGCAGACCCAGGCGTCAGAAGAGGGGTATGCGCACAGCTGGGCGGCTTCCTGCCAGAGGGCTGCGGAGGCAGCAGGCTGGTTCGTCACACTGAAAGGTGATGCCTTTCCGGCCTGCCATGACGCGACGAGGCCCCCGGAAGAGGCTGCGTTCGGGGCGCACCAGATCTGACCCATGAACCGGGAGGCACCAGGTGGAAAAACTTCAAGTGCTGTATGTCGCGGGTGGGCTTCCCTTAACCCTGTGGGTAGCCTCAAAAGTCAGAAGAATCATACGCAGGCGAACGAACAAAGCGCTGGCACTGCGCGCAGCCGGACGAAACGCATCACGGCATACTGAAGCAGAGACAGTCATTACACCGCGTTCGTTTATAACACAGCGCGATGTGCATTCGGGCTGGCTGCAGGAGGCATGGCCACTGCAGCAGGTCAGCATCCTCTGCTGGGGCTCGCCGGGTACGCTGCAGCGGGAAATACCTGATGGCCTGCGCCAGCTTGCCCGCTCACTCAGAAAGGAAAGAGGAACATTTACGGGTGGAAAACTGGGCAAAGAGGGGGTTTTACGCTGGCAGATGGAGTCTGATATCACCGCAGACAACCCCTCATTTTTTGGTCCCGACTCTTTCGGGGGCAGAGCGCAGCCCGGGGCCTATACGCAGGTTTTCGGTCCTTACATGCCGATGCCTGACAGAGAGGCAGTGGTGGTTCTGCTGCAGGGTACACACCAGACAGCCCCTGAAACGCTGCCGCATTTTCTGCGATCCGTGGCAGAGCAGATTGAAAAAGGCATCCTCCAGTATGGCGTTAACGACGGTTATACCGGCTGGGCTTTTATTTCCTGTCCATCAAAAAAAGCACGCTCCTCGCATCTGGCCGGAACTGACGATGACTGGATGGCCGGAACTTCGTTGTATCAGAGGTGATGATCATGACACATGAAATATATCTGGTATTCGTGATGGTACTGTTTACCGCAGTGGTAAGCCTGTTACAGAAGTACAGGCAGACAGATAAGCTGAGAGAAGCACTGAACCGAAAAGAAAAGGCAATTCAGGGGTTTTATACCGATCCGGAGAAAATGAACGAGTTAAGGCGTCACTGGATAAGGCTTGAGGGATGTGAAGAGGACAGGAAACTCAGCAGGCTGGCAGAAAGCATCGGGACAGATGTCGGATGGTATAAGCATGCCTGGCCACTGCGGCAAATCAGCCTGGACGTAGGGGTAACGCCCGGAACCCTGACGATGGCTGTACCGGACATGCTGCGCAGAATCCCGGTATCACAGCTGTGTTCGCCGGGAGAAGAACTGAGGCGATTATTCTCAGACCACAACATGACCGTATGCATTATGGCCAGGACGGTCACAGACAAGCCTTCTTACTTTGGCAGCGCGGGGTGTGGCGGTCACGTCGAGCCAGATGTGTGGACAGAGGTATTTGGTGAACAGACTGACAAACCTGACCGGGAAAATGTGAGGGTACTGCTGCAACTGACGCGCCACGGTGGAGAGGGAGAAACAGGCTGGTTCCTTGAACAGACAGCCAGCCGGATTGAACAAGGCCAGCTGGCTGCGGGCGATCATGATGATGAATGCGGCTACGCCTTCCGTGTTTATCCGTGCAAGGCAGAGCAGGCCTCAATAAGGAGCCCTGAGTCATGATTGTGGTAAAGCTCCTTCTGGTGACAGCAGGTATTGCAACCGTGCTGTGGATGTTCTGGATGATGATTTTCGGTAAAAGCGCACCCGACTTGCAGGCAGACACGTCCCGGACCCGTAAAGCAGGTGATGACAGCAGCATCACGTCGGTCGTAATGATGAGCGACTCGGGCAGTGGAGGGTATGACGGAGGCTGTAGCGCATCCGATGCCGGCGGCGACTGCGGTGGCGGTGACGGAGGCAGTCACTGAGTCTGACTCATCCTGCCTCCCTGCATTTTATGCGGGCTGAGCCTCTTATGGCCTGCTGACACAACTTTCTTAACCGGAGTTCAAATTATGGACAGGTACAGCATTGTAATGACCCTGGTACTGGGCGTGTTTTTTGCCAGCCTTCTGGTCAAAAAGCATTTCGCGTGAGCGTCTGAAACCTTCCTTCCCGCTGCATGCAGGCTGTTCGTTCCTCGCCCTGCTGTGGTACGCCTCAGCCTGCATTTCGCGGGCAGGCCTGACTAACTGACACTCTCCGTAACCGGAATATCTTCTATGAATAATGTCGCTGAAATTTCGGCGCACGAAGTCGTGCGCGATCGCTGGGGACACTGGACCCATCCTTTTTATTATTCCCCACCAGAGGACAGAGAGTTTGCGCTGCCCGGTGCATTTAATGACTGGCTTAAAGCAAACAATCTGAAATCAGCCACGTCGTGGATGGAAAATGAGGTGGAGGAAAGGCAGATGAATCGATTCTGGAAAACCGGTGACTGCAGTGACTGGACTCCGGCTAAACCGCCCGGAGAAGGCTGGTTTACCGGCAGTATCCATGATACCGACGACGGCCCGGTCTGTGTCTGGCTCCGTCCACTGTCGGACAGGACGGACGAATGAAACGATTATTACTGGTCCTGTGTCTGCTGCTGTCAGTGACGGTCGTAAGGCCTGCAATGGCTGGAGGGAGTAACGCCGGGGATGGCCGGTGGGTGAATCCCATCAGCGACGTCTGCTGGAAATGCCTGTTTCCCATGACGCTCGGCAGTATTCAGCTGGCGTCAGGCGCACACCCGGATACACCCAATCCATCGATGCCGATTCAGTTGTGTCCCTACGGCATCTTTTACCGTCTGGGGCTGGCCATCGGATTCTGGGAACCGCTTGCGCTCACCGACGTTACGCGTGAACCGGGCGTGATGGTGAACATGGGCGGCTTCAAAATCGACCTGGGCCGGACCGGAACGGGCCGTGCCGGTCAAAGCGATTCACCCACGCCCGGCAGCTTTTATCACGTTCACTGGTACAAGTATCCGCTGCTGTTCTGGCTGAACATCATCACCAGTGAAGGATGTATGCAGACCGGCGACATGGACATAGCCTATCTGTCGGAAGTCGATCCGCTCTGGAACGACAGTACGCTCTCTATGATCATCAATCCGGAAGTGGCGCTGTTTAACAATCTGCTGGCGCAGGGGGCCTGTGCAGCTGATTCCATTTCATCCACAGCAGGCATGCCGCTTGATCCGTTGTTCTGGTGCGCGGGGGCGCAGGGCTCGATGTACCCCTTTACGGGCTATACCAGCAACGAGTTTTCCCCCCTGGAGGCATCACTGCTGGTGACGGAGCGAATGGACTTCAAGCTGCACCGGGAGGGGCTGGTGATGGAGACGGTCGGGGCTGACGTAGCTGTCTGCTATGAATATCCGTCCCCGATCATCCCAAAATCGCGCTGGCGTTATCAGATGGTCAATATGTATCCCGAACCCAGCGACTGCCATCCGTTTGGCACCTCGACGCAGCTGTGGGGCAGCACTCATAACACCCCGGCCACGAAGAAGAACTTCGGCTGGCTGCTCTGGCGAAAGCGCAACTGCGTTTATCTGTAAGGACTCATCATGAACATTTCTCTGAGGGCACTGATCATCAGCGCCGCGCTGTTTTATGCCTGTGCGTTGTCCGCAGCGGAGCAGCCCACCGTATCAGGTGACAATCTGGCATACATGAAACAGCAGCAGCAGGAGCTGGAGCAGTTTAAAAAGCAACTTGAAGGCGCAAACATTGCGCTGCCTGACATGCAGCAAAACCGCGTGACTCAGTTCCAGAACGAGATAGCCGCGTCTCAGGCAGAGCAGAACAGCGCGGACCGCCCTGTGCCGCGCGCGGTGTATTTCGTGAGCCTGGGCATTCCGGAGGAAGGCCTGGTGCTCATGCTGCAGGATGCACGGCGTTTTGGTATCCCGGCGACCATTCGCGGTCTGCTCAACAACGACTTTCATAAGACGGCCGAAGTCATGGTTGAACTCTCCAAAAAGGACAAGAAAGCCGGTGTCCAGATTGACCCAACGCTTTTTCAGCAGTACGGCATCAAAGCGGTACCGGCACTGGTGGTGACCTGCGGGAAAAATTTCGACGTCATTTACGGCAACCTGGAACTCAGTCAGGCACTCAAAGAAATTCAGCAGCGCGGCGATTGCGGCTCCGTCGCGGCGCAGCTGCTGAGAGAAGGGGAAAAGGGGCGATGAAACGGTTATGTCTTCTGGCGTTTCTGCTGCTCACCGGCATACGCGGTGCTTACGCTGATGCCAACAGTGATGCCTTCAATGATGCGAGTAACTTTGGTCAGAATAATAAAAATCAGGGCACCTCGTCCGCCAGTGGAACTGACCCGTCCTCGGTTATCCCTGGCTACACTCCGAACCCCTCACAGAGCAGTAACTACGGCGGCGTGCGGGGCGGAGACGGCGGCATTGCCGACAAAGGTCAGACGTCACTCAGTCAGAATGACGCCGGTCAGGCGGTGAATGATTCCAGCACCAAAAACCCCTCGCCGAAAATTGACCCGAACGCCGACTTTATTCAGAACGGCAAAAACGCCGAGGCAAACGGGGGCAGCATTGTTGACGGCACCAACGCTAACTGCAGCGAAAAGGTCGTTTCTAAATCGGTATTTGAGAACTACAGCTGCGACAGAGACATCAATCAGATTCAGACCTGCGCACGCACCGCAAGCATCCAGGTGACCGGCTCTAAAGAGACCTACACCACTCAGTTTGTCATGGATGCACGAAACGCACCGGCTAACCACGAAGCCAACTGGTGGCTTCGTTATGACTATACCGTACCGGATGACGGCACGTTAACGAGCGGCTCCTGGGAGTTTCTGCTTCCCAGAGCCCCGGATTATCACGGTGACCGCCTGGGCTATACCATGCGGGCTTTTGGCACCTCTATTACCACCAAATACAACTATTCAGGCGCTTTCAACATCAGCCCGCAACGCGTTTCAAAGGGCCAGGTCGTGTCCATGTATATCCATTACGACACCGACGGCCACTACGAAGAAGCACGTGATGGCAACGAAAGACAATTTTCAAACGGCAGTCTGATTTTCCGCATTCATCTGCAAATGAGCGCAGAACGCGACACCACCTCCTCGCGCGTGGTCTGGACCGAAAGCTGCCCTTTTGACAAGTCACAGTCAACAGGCAGCGCAGGCACACAGTGCGTGGACCCGGGCGGGAACCGGACCATTACCCAGAACGGCCGGGATTACACCCAGTACAGCGACTGCTGGCAGTACTCAGACGCTTATGTCGTGCCGGTTAACTCGACGGGCAACTGCGACCAGCTCATGAACAACCGCAACTGTACCCTGGCAGGTAAAAGCTGTTCACAGACCTACGGAACTGCCTGCATTCATGAAAATGACACCTACCAGTGTCAGACCACTTACACCTCACAGGGCCTGCTGTGCGGCGGCCAGTATTTCTGTCGCTCCGGCGACTGCAGCGACACGGACGGCACGGGTGACAATGGTTTTGATATGTCGATTTCCAAGCTTGCCGGTCTCGCCTCTGCAGGAGATGACGTAAAAAAAGGCAGTCAGACGGACATCCGTGCCTTTACCGGTCAGCCGATGTCGTGTCGCAAGGCTGTTGCAGGATTCTCTAACTGCTGCGTGGATACCGGCTGGGGCAACAGTTCCGGACTGGCGAACTGCAACAGCGAGGAGATGGCCATCGGCAAGGCAAAGGCTAAAAAGGTCACGGTTTACGTGGGCGACAAGTGCGATCACGCCGTGCTGGGCGTCTGTGTCCAGAAAAGTCAGGTTTACTGCGTCTTTGGCGGCAAGCTGAGCCGCATCATTCAGGAGCAGGGGCGGCGTGACCAGCTGCACGTGGATTTCGGCAGCGGTGATTCGCCGAACTGTCGCGGGATCACCGTGCCGGAGCTGCAGTCCATCAACTTTGACCTGATTAACTTCCAGGACTTCTACAGCGACCTCATGGCCAACCAGAAAATCCCGGATTCGTCCACGATGGTTCAGCAGGCTAAACAGCGTATCGCTGCTCAGGCAGCGGCACAAAACGGAGGCAAAAAATGAAACGTCTGCTGCTTGCCTGTCTGCTGATGGCAGGGGCTGCGCCGGTACTGGCAGATGATGCGCAGAGTGCCGACGCCGTAATCACACCTGCAGCGCCATTTACCGGCTGGCACTGGTATAACGAGCCCAAAAAGAAGCCGGAAACGCCTGCGCCGAAAGTTAAACCGCCGCAACCCGGTGTGCCGGATTTCAGCAGGTTAACCCCTTCCGAGCAGGCTGATGTACTTAAGGGATACACGAAGGAGGCGCTTAACAACGCCATTCTGCATCCCTCTGCTGAAAATACCGCGACGTTTCTGCGCTGGCAGAAGTTCTGGACCGACCGGGCTTCGATGTTCAGCCAGTCGTTTGCCGTGGCGCAGCTTGATCATCCGGACCTCGATTACAACCTGGAGCATCCGCACTACAACAGTACGGCACCGTTGCAGCAGGCGCGGGACCAGGAGGAGCAGAACGACGCCATTAAAAAACTGTCCGGCGAATACGGTCTTTTCTACTTCTACCGCGGGCAGGACCCGATTGACGCGCAGATGGCTGGCGTAGTGGCAGATTTTGCCAGACTCCGGCATATCTCGCTGATACCGGTCAGCGTGGACGGCACCGTTTCTCCCCAGGTGCCAGACAGCCGGACTGACGCCGGCCAGACCGCCAGAATGGGAATAACCCATTTTCCCGCGCTGTTTCTGGTTGACCCTAAATCGAAGAATTACCGGCCGCTGGCCTACGGCTTTATGACCCAGGACGACCTGGCGAAGCGTTTTCTGAACGTAGCCACCGGCTTTAAACCCAACTTCTGAGGACTTCCTATGTTACTGCTCTCTCCCGCGTGGCAGGGACGGGTTACGGCTGTGCAGCGGCTGGCAAACCTGACGCTACGGACGTTTGTGATTCATCCGGCGATGTTTTTCTTTTTACTCTTCATTTTTTGCGCAAATGAGACCGGAAGCGGAGGGCTGATGCTTCTGCATTGGGCTGAAGAGGCGGTGCGCGATGCAGCTGCCGGACAGGTATGGACCTGCAAGTCGCAGGACGTGCCTGAGCCCACTGTGCCAGCTGACTTTCCTCCGCAGTCCCGAAATGACGTGACAGCAAGGTCTGAGCTACCGGAGGCCCCTCCGTCTGAATGTGTAAAGGTCGCTGAAAGTCGTGAAACCTGGATTGTTCAGGAAAACAACCTGCTTCGGGAACTCTACTTAACCAGCGTGATGATTTCAGTGTTCGCGAGTTACTCCGCTCACTATTTCCGCCGCCGTAATAATCGAGGTAAATGATGCAACGACTTCCGCTGATTGCCGCGCTGTTTATGGCGGGCATTATCTGTAACTGTCTTCGCCAGTTACTTAACTGGTCTGTAACCGTCACACACGATGTTCTCGTCATTCTCAGCAGCCTTTATCTCGGTATGACGGCGATGTTAGTCATTTATGAAATTATCGTTTACCGGCGCACAGGGCGTGGGAGTGGAGGTCACAATGAGGCTTAAAAAGCTGCTCGTTATGATGATGCTTTTTGCGCCGGTGATGGCGCAGGCGACGGTGGCCGATGAGATTGCCGCGCTTGAGCGTTTGAAAGCAAAGCAGGGCCCACAGTTGCCGGATCTGGGTATACCCGGCTCGCAGCGCGCGCAGGGGCATGTAAACAGACCGCCCAGTATGGTTCAACTGGCTGACGGTCGTCAGGTCAACATTAATGACTATGCTGTGGTGGTCTTCATGCAGCGTGGGTGCCAGTACAGCGCAAAGTTCGATCCCAAGCTGAAAACCTGGGCGGATGAAATGGGCATCAAAGTGTATCCCTACTCGCTCGACGGGTATGGGGACGCGTCTTTTCCGGTCGCGCTGATACCCCGTAAAGCCGGTCCAAATGAACCCATTGCCGGTGAAATCCTGACCTTTTTCGGTAATGGCCTGCCAATAGCCACGCCGACAACGTTTATGGTCAACGTCAATACCAACACGGCCTATCCGCTTTATCAGGGCGATACCGACATGGCCACCATGAGCCAGCGCCTTTCTCAGATGATTGAAGCGGATATCGATCACCTTCCTCCGGACACGCTGGGGCCGGTTCCCAGCAGCGGCTCGGTTACCCCTCAGTAACGCAGCGGCATCGCCGCCCAGGGATAAACATGACTGAAGAACCACTGACGCTCACCAGACTGGAGAGCGTGCTGTTGCTTGTTTGCGCCTCATTTCTGGCCGCATCAGGTCTCTATGCCTGGCTTGTCTGCGAATTTACCGATGGCGGCTTACTCATTCTCAGAGCCGGAGCAGGGGAGGGGCTGCTGAGCGCTGTGCGTGATTTCCCGCTGCTTTTCCTGCTCTCACTTGCCGGAGGCGCAGGCAGTGGCGCGCTGATAAGCATCACGCTGCGCCGCCAGGGATTTATGGACCATGAGAACCAGCGATGACAAGTAATGACATGCCCGTCTGTGTATTGCGGGCTAAGACACTGGCTGCTCTGAGGCAGGAACCTTATGAAAAAAAATGACATGCAGTTTGTTAATCAGCTGGTAGTTGTGATGGCTGCTAACGGAGAACAGAAACAATGAAACTCAGGCAGATCTTTCTTTCTACCGCTGCGGCACTGTTCATCTGCGCGCCTGCACTGGCCGACGTGCAGGGCGATCTCAACGGTTATTTTGGCAGTCTGGGCTTTGACGGTAACGTCTCAAGAGCGCAGGCATGGCAGGGACAGGCCGCAGGCTATGTTACCGGTGGTTCAGTCTACCTGCGTAATCAGGTTAAACAGGTTCAGCTTATCTCTATGCAGGTGCCTACGCTCAATGCGGGCTGTGGCGGAATTGACTCTTACCTGGGGGCGTTCTCTTTCATCAATGGTGCCGAACTGCAGCGCTTCGTGAAACAGATCATGAGTAACGCTGCCGGCTATGCCTTCGACCTGGCGCTCCAGACGATGGTGCCCGAACTCAAGCAGGCCAAAGACTTTCTGCAAAAGCTGGCGTCGGATGTTAACTCCGCAAACATGAGTTCCTGTCAGGCCGCTCAGGGCATCATCGGCGGGCTTTGGCCGGTAACGCAGGTTTCAAACCAGAAAATCTGCCAGGACATTGCCGGCGAAAGCAATATCTTCGCAGACTGGGCCGCATCACGGCAGGGATGCACGGTTGGTGGTCAGGGAGATAACGTCACAAACCGCGCCCCGGATAATGAAAAAGATCAGGTGCTCAAAAACAAAAACCTTATCTGGGACGCCCTGGGCCGTAATCACCTGTTCGACGGTAATAACGAACTCAAAGAACTGGTGATGAGCATCATCGGTTCTATCGTATTTAACGCTCAGGGCCAGGTGACAATCCTCACCCCAATGGTGGATAACCGCGACGTTATCACGGTTCTCATGAACGGCGGCACCGCAAAAATTTACGGCTGTGACACGATGGACGTCTGCCTGGGCCCTACGGTCGCGACCGTGAACATCAGCAGTGATGCCGCACTGGTTTCCCAGGTGCGCAAGCTGATGCTGTCGATTGACGGAAAACTCAGTTCAGATTCACCGCTGACCGATCAGGAAAAAGGCTTCATCAACACGACGTCAGTGCCGGTACTTAAATATCTGACCAACTCGCGCAGCATGGGCATGAGTCCGACCTACCTGGTACAGGTGGCTGACTTTATCGCGCAGGACATGATGATCCAGTACCTGCAGGAGCTGGTCAAGCAGGCAAGTCAGTCTCTCGCCGGCAGAAACTATCCGGAACAGGCCGCAGGGGAATTGCGGGGCAACGTTCTGACTGCGCAGTCGCTGCTCGCACAGATGAAACTCCAGTCCACTGCAGACCAGAATGCGCTCGACGGCATTGACCGCAACATGCAGTACCTGCAGCAGCAGGTTTCAACCATTATCTCAACGTCTTACCAGAGTAACTACCAGTGGGGAACGGGCAATGACTGAAGTCTGGACCATCTATGGCGGTGACATGTGGCGGCAGGTGTTCAACGGTGTGGTGACCATTATCGGTTCGGACACCTATGACACACTGAAACGCATTGTCGGCCTGTTTGGGGTGCTGGGTGTGATGGCCAGCTTTGTTAAATCGCGAAATCCGATGGTGTTCCTGCAGTGGTTTGGCGTGTTCTTTCTCATTACGTCGGTGCTGCTCGTGCCAAAACGCAGCGTGCAGATTCATGACATCACCGATCCGGCCGCCGTCTACGAGGACGATAATGTGCCAGCCGGACTGGCGGCAATCGCAGGGCTGACGACCGCACCGGGATTTGCCGTTGCTCAGTTGTATGATTACAGCCTGGCGCGGCCTGACTCGCTCACCTACACCAAGACCGGCATGCTCTTTGGCTCCCAGATTGTTGCGCAGTCGTCCGATTTCCGGACGCTCAATCCGGATCTGGCGCAGTTGCTTCCCGATTACGTCGAGAACTGTGTGATTGGCGATATTATGCTGAACAACAAGTACACGGTTAACGACCTGTTGCACAGCAGCGACCCTCTGACGCTTATCACCAGTCAGCCGAGTCCGTTGCGCGGCCTTTACCAGAATACGGGCAACGGGAAGGTGTTTGTGACCTGCCAGCAGGCTGCTGCGTCCATCAAAACACTGGTGAGCCGTGATATCGTGCCCGGTGCTGATACTCTTCACTCTGTTGCAACCCGTCTTTTCGGGAACAAAGTGAATGCGGATTCCATGCTGATCAATGCGATGAACGACAGTTACGGTTTCTTCTATTCCGGCGGGCTTACGGCATCGCAGATCATGCGCAATAACATCACTAATGCGGCTATCCGTGACGGCTGGAAAGGATTTGCGGCGCGTTCCTCCGATACGTCTAACCTGCTGAATCTCGCGACAGAATCAAGCCTGACCAAGCAGCGTATCAGCTGGGGGGCGGGCGGCGTTATCGCCACGCGGACGCTGCCGATGTTCCAGTCTCTGATGATGCTGATACTGATAGCACTGTTTCCGCTTGTTATTGTGCTGTCGCTGGTTAACCACAGCATATTCGGCCTTAACACGTTGAAGATGTATGCAGGTGGGTTTCTGTACTTTCAGATGTGGCCAGTTATGTTTGCCGTACTCAACTCGCTGGCCAACTTCTATCTGCAGACGAAAACCGGTGCGACACAGCTGGTACTGGCAAATATGGATCAGGTGGCGCTTCAGCATTCCGATGCTGCCAACATCGCAGGCTACCTCAGCATGTCGATACCGGTATTGTCATTCTTTTTGACAAAGGGTGCGGCTTCCATTGCCTCGCAGGCGGTAGGCGGGGTACTGAGTTCAGCGGCATTCACAACGAGCGGTCAGGCTTCAACAACCGCAGACGGCAACTGGTCCTTTAACAATATGTCGATGGATAACGTGAACGCCAACAAGTTTGACACCAATATGGCGCAGCGGTCCGGCCAGCAGTCGTTCCAGACCAGCAATGGTGCCACACATACTCAGACGGCTGACGGGCATAACGTTTATGACACCAGTGGTGCCATTTCAAATCTGCCTGTGAATCTTAAGCTGAGTTCTCTGGCAAGCAGTGGCTTCTCCGAGCAGTCTCGACAGGCACAGCAGGAAGCCCAGACGGCACTGGATGGTTACAATCACAGCGTAACCAGCGGTTATCAGCAACTGGAGCAGTTTAACCGTCAGAGCGGAACCAGCGACTCTATTACGAAAGGTAGCGATAACAGCGTGAGCAGTAATGAGAGCAGGGGTATGAGCCAAATGCAGTCTGCCGTGGAAAGCTATGCAAAATCGCACAATATTTCGCAGGCTGAAGCCTTTAACAAACTGATGGATGTTACAAATCAGGGTGGGATGGGAGCTGGAGCAAGAGGATATGTGAAATTTGATAGTGGCGACCAACTGGCAGGGAAGTTCGGCAAGTGGGCATCTGGATTAAGTGTTGGAGCGGAGGGGAACATAAATGCAGACTGGCGGCATACATCCGGTAGTTCACATGGTACTCAGGACAGCCATACAGAGGGACGCGATAACAGGCATGACCAGAGTAGTCAGGACGCGAAAGACTTTAGACAGGGAATGGAAACGGTCATCTCTACCCGTCTGAGCGAGTCTGGAAGCCATACTAATAACGAGTCAGATTCAAAAATTCAACAGTTTGCAGCCACGCTTAATGATGCGAAAAGTCAGTATCACCAATACACGGACAGCAGTACCCGTAGTCAGGAATTCAGCCGTATGGCCACGCTGGCTCAGAACCAGAGCGCAAGTTTGGACGCCAATTACAATCAAGAGTTTGTGGATTGGACTACGGCTAAGTACGGAAGTGATGCGCAGCACGTACTGACCAACGTCAATACGGCTCAGGCTGCCGCCACCGAGTTCATGAAAGAACGTCTTGAACCTGAAATCATGCAGAATTATATGGGCAGAACTGAGCAGGCAACATCTCAGCCTTTAACACCCTCTGGCTCTCTTGAGGTTTCAGGGAATAATGGCAGAAGCGGTAATACGATTCAGGGGCGTTCAGAAAGAAATGTTGTTGGCGGCCACGAGGCTGGGACGTCTTTAATCAGCGGCGATTATCAGGCTGGTGTAGACCGTATCAACCAACAAGCTGGTTCTTTAAGTAGTCCTCAAAATATTGCTGATAAGCTTGCAGATAGAAACTTTGAGAATACGGGAAAAATTGGACAAATTGACGGAGAAATAAGCAAAAATAAAAGCACTGTTCAGGCATCCAGTGATATACTTAGAAGCGAACATCAGGGTGCTGTGAAGAGCCAACAAATCGGACGAACGGAAGAAGATATAAAACAGACTAAACCTGTTTTTGATGCACACGAAACGGATGAGCTTAAGGCTAAACTTGAGCAACTAAGAGCCCAGCAAAAAAATGCCTCATAAATTAATCTGAGTGGGAGAGGGATTATGGCAAGTTTAACGACAGCAGATGTCAATGCAGATTTAGATATGCTTACTAATACCTTTTCTTCAGGTAAGCGCATAATTCCCTCAAATACTGATTTGTTGAAGGCATGTTTTTATGTACCTGCAATATCTGTCCTTCTGTCGTTGTTAAGTACGTTCTCAATCTTTTGTTTCGAGTTTGCGAAAGAAATGTCATTGAGTCACTATTGGGATTTTCTAATGACAGATGGATGGGCGGTTATATTACCAACCGCAATAATAGGTTTGTTTTTCGCCTTTATGGCTTACAACAACCTCATCATGTACATGACCATTCCGGCTGAGGTTAGAGTTAAGTCTCTTATCTTAAGTCATTTGAAAAGAGTTGTGCAAAAAACTGTATTTCTGTTTTTAACATGTATGTTCATCTCATCAGTAACTGCAGGGTTTGTTCCTTGGTTTGCTTTCGGTGTACCAGCTTTGGAATTTGCCTTGCTATTCGTAATCAATATTGTTATTGGTTCTGAAGTAAATCGTCTGGGCGCAGGAGTTGCACTCGAAAAAGTCAGTGCCTTACTGAAAAAGATCTAATTATGTTGTGACCTGCTCTAAAGTCATTATCAATAGATATTTCCTTTCAAGCCGGGCGGCCGCCCGGTTATTTTTATTCTTAAATGCCAAATCTTTTATTTTTGCAGATAAGTTTGATTTAAGTCATGAGAACATTTCTTGATTAAAAACCCGTTACATCCTCACAATGCTCTGCATAATTATAAGCAAGCAGATGTTCTTTAAATAAAACCAATGTCTCCTGCCTCTGAATAAAGTAAGTGACAGGACTAAAAAACTCCTCTGGGAAATTATGTCGGGCATTCATGCTCATTTTTTTCGTTTAACAAGGATACTGAAATGAAAAAGCGTTCCCTCTTTGTGGCGGCGATTGCTGCTGCATGTCTTGTGCTGTCCGGGTGTGGTGCGATGAGTACCGCTATCAAAAAAAGAAATCTTGATGTAAAAACGCAAATGAGTCAGACAGTCTGGCTTGATCCGTCAAGTAATAAAACCGTTTGGCTGCAGGTGCGCAATACTTCAGATAAAGATATGGGCGACCTGTACGGCCTTATAGGGCAGGATGTTCAGGCTAAAGGCTATACCCTCACTTCAAGCCCGGATGCAGCCAACTACTGGATTCAGGTCAACGTACTGAAAGCCGATAAAATGGATTTGCGGGAAGCGCAGGGATTCCTGAACAGCGGTTATGAAGGTGGCGCAGCTGGAGCAGCACTGGGGGCCGGCATCACAGCTTATAACGGTAATTCAGGCGGCGCTGTTCTGGGGGCTGGCCTTGCAGCAGGATTGATTGGTATGGCCGCAGATGCGATGGTAGAAGACGTTAACTACACAATGGTAACCGACCTGCAGATTTCAGAGCGCAGTAAAGCAGCTGTCACCACCGATAACGTAGCTGCTCTTCGGCAGGGTACATCCGGCATCAAATTGCAGACCAGCAGCGAACAGGGTGACCGAATGAAATATCAGACGCGTGTGGTTTCAAACGCCAACAAGGTAAACCTTAAATTCGATGATGCCAAACCTGTACTCGAAGCCCAACTGGCAAAATCTGTCGCAGGTATCCTGCCTTAATCTGAGTACCTGTATAGCATTGCTGAGTTCTTTCAGAGTGTTCAAACGCCGACACTGAGAACTCTGCAAAAAGACACGAAACAGGCATACACCCGAGGAAAATAACAGACCTTCTTTCCTGGCAACCGGGTGTATGCCGCCCCTTCTGATGACATTCCTGAATTAAAGCACCCGTGTTTTGTAACGGTGCGTTCGTGCCTCATGGCTGAACTGGTGACATTTCGCCTCCTCGCGCCGGTTCAGCGGACCCGGCGACTGCGGCGGGCGCTGCATACTCTCAATTTCACCGATGTTTCCTGACTCTCATATCCCTTAACAAGGAGCTCTTATGCTGCAATTTTCTGGTGTGGTACGCACAGCTGTAACCTGGTTTACCCTGTTCCTCGCCTGGAGTGCGCTGGTGTTATGCCAGTACGGCCAGCCAATGATTCAGTTCATCATGACGCACAGTGACTTCTTTACATATGATCTGGCCATGCGAAGTACACAAAACGGTCTGATGCCGGAGGGTATGATCGCCTTTCTGATGGCGCTGCTGACGCTGACGGCCGGCGCCGTGTTGTCGGTACTGACGCTGCTCTGCTGGAATATTTTCTTTGCCGCCTGCGGCCTGCCTGTTCTGGCTGGATGCTGGCTGCTTAAGCGGACGGGTTTCATCCGCAAAATTCCGGGCTGACTCTGTAAACATCTTTGCCGGATGTCCCGGTCCGGCGCTTCCTTATCCCAGTAACCCTACAACCCGCTCCTTTTAAACGGGGCGGGACACTTCTGCGTGTCTGCCGGAGTTTCCCATGAGTTTTACGCCAAAAAATCTTACCCAGGGTGGCCAGATTATGGCTTACCGCCTGCGTATGTTCGCGCAGGTGAGTAACTGGATTTTCCACTGGATGTTACTGTTGTTTATTGCCTCTACGGCGCTGCTTTTCTGGCTGACCACGCCCGATGACGTGATGCGAAATGGCTTCTGGTACTGGGCTGCATGGCCGACGCATTCGCTGATGGGACTCAGTCCTGCCAGCGCTACCGCGACCTGGGACATTACCTGGCACTGCGGAGATGGTACGCAACTGTGTAAGGTGAAAATGACGCCAGAGCAGTTGCTCTCCGATGCCTGGATGCAGGGGATGGGAAATGCCTTTCTGGCCAGCCTCCGTTTTGTGGCCACGGTCTGCGGTACCACAGCATGCCTGCTTTACTGCCTGATTGCCTGGTACGTAGGGTACAAAGGCAAAAAAGAAACCGAGGATGAGTTTATATCCGGAATGGAGCTTACGGATAACCTCAAAGTTATTAACCAGCTGCTGAAAAAGGCCGGGGAAAAGTCGGATCTGCAGGTGGCCGGGCTGCACATGGTCCGCAATGCCGAGATCATGAATTACCTGATTCACGGCACCGTCAACGTCGGGAAATCCACCATTATCCGTTGGCTGCTTGATTACATCCGCAAGCGGGGTGATCGCGCCATCATTTACGACTCGGGCGGTACGTTTGTCGAAACGCACTACGACGAACGCGTGGACAAAATCCTGAACACGCATGACAGACGCTGCGAAAACTGGGTGCTGTGGCGTGAAGGCCGCGAGGTCGTGGATTACGAGAACATGACGGCCGCGCTGATGCCGGTTGAGGGCGACTCGGACCCGTTCTGGGTGTCCTCATCACGGACCATCTTCAGTGATACGGCCATGCAGTTTGCATCTGACCCGAATCGCAACATTGAAAAATTCCTGAAAACCCTGCTGTCCATTGACCTGAAAAGCCTGCGTGAATTCCTGAAGAACACGCCCTCGGCCAACCTGGTTGAGGAGAAAATCGAAAAAACCGCCATCTCGATACGCTCGGTTCTGACCAACTACGCCAAGTCGCTGCGTTACCTGCAGGGGCTCGACAAGGAGGGTAAACCCGAGTTCAGCATCCGGGAATGGATGACAGAGAAGCAGTATGACAACAGCTGGCTGTTTATTTCCACCACGGCCCGTCACCGTAAATCTGTCCGACCGCTGATAACGATGTGGCTTTCGCTGGCCACGCTGTTTATTCAGAGCATGGGCGAGGACAGCAAACGCCGTGTATGGATTATCGGCGATGAAATTCTGGGCCTGCAGAAACTCCCGGATCTGGGCGAAACGCTGGCCGAGGGCCGTAAGTTCGGTGCCTGTTTTGTACTGGGTATTCAGAACATGCCCCAGCTGATTAACGTCTACGGGCGCGAGATGGCCAAGTCCATTTTTGACCTGCTGAACACGCGCTTTTACGGCCGTTCACCCAGCGCCGAGGTGGCAAAGATGATCGAGGAGGACCTGGGCCATCAGCGCCGGCGTGAAGCCCGTGAGCAGAACAGCTTTGGTCTGGCGCAGGAGCGTGACGGTATTTCCATCAGCAAGGACAAGGTCAGGGAGCCGGTTGTTGATTATGACCAGATCATGAAGCTGCCCAACCTGCGCTTTTACGTGCGTATGCCGGGCGAGTATCCGGTAGTGAAGCTCAGCCTGAAGTACCGCGAACAGAAGAAATATCATCCTGCGCTCATCGAGCGCGACTTCAGAGACAACCTCAGTCCTGAACTGGAAAAAATCATCAGCCAGAACGAGCGTGACGCTGTCGGGCTGGGGCTGCGCTTTCCGACCGGCGATGAAATCCTGGAGGGAACCATACACCCGCCGCTGGCATCCGTTGCTGCTGAGTCAGGGGCGGAAGTCAGGCAGCCTGCACCTGTTGCCGCCAGCGTCACGCCTCTGCCTGCACCGGGGCAAAACCCAGTACCCGTCCCTCAAAAAGCCCCGTCAGCGGAACCTGCTGAGATTCTGGCTGAAAGTCTGCTGCCTGATAACGTCCGGGCATTTCCCGGTCGTGGAGCAGCAGCTTCACGATCTGCACCGGCCGTAAGGCCCGTCGCCCGTCCTGAGCCTGACGTGCCGGCAGAAAAAACCGCATCAGTACCGGCAGCGAAAGTAGTTGCCGCGCCCGTACCCCCTAAACCACCGGTCAAAACGACCAGTGCGCTCGACATCCTGGCCCGCCGGGCAAATCTGCCTGCCAACACGGATGACTCCGCGACGGCTGAGGAGGGTACGCAGGGCGAAGCGCCAGAGCTGAACATGGTGGCGGAAAAAGATGATGCAGGGCAGCTCACTGTGCAGACGGCAGGACACAGTAAAGGCGTGCATGACAGCCGGGAGGAGGCCTACGCGGACCAGTACCGGCAGGCAAACTACCGCATGGCTGACGATGAAAAAAACATCCTGCACCACCGTGAAGATTACGAGGCCTGGCAGGAAATGGGCGAACATCATGACCACGGAGATTATGAGCGATGATGACCGTTCGCCCCGGTGGCGTCCGCCCGCCGATGCTGCCAGTTACTACAGCAGCAAAGATAACTACTATTTTCTCGATGACCTGGAAAGTCAGTGGCTGGGTGAGGGCGCGCGCGAGCTGGGCCTGGAAGGCCCGGTTGACCTGCAGACGTTTACGGACGTGCTGCATGGCAAGCTCCCCAACGGAACGGAGCTGGGCAAAGAGGTGCAGGGCGCGCACGTCCACCGTCCGGGACATGACCTGACGTTTTCCGCCCCTAAAAGCATCTCCATGCTGATACTGGCCGGAGGCGACAAACGCCTGCTGGAGGCACATCACGAGGCGGTGAAAGAGGCGCTGGGGGTGATTGAAAACCTGATAAGCGTGCGCAACACCCGAGACGGTATTACCCGCATCGAACCGACCGGCAAGATGGTGGCCGCGCTGTTCACGCATGACACCTCGCGCAACCTCGATCCGCAGATTCACACCCACGCCGTTGTGGTGAACGCCACTGAACATGAAGGCAAATGGAAAGCCCTGTCCACCGACTACATCCACGGAACCGGGTTCATTGAGACGATTTACAAACACCAGGTGAAGTTTGGCCAGATTTACCGCAGTTCTCTGAAGGGAAAAACCGAAGCGCTGGGTTATGAAACGGAGCTGACCGGCGGACCGCATGGCCTCTGGGAGGTTAAAGGCTTTACCGAAACCGTACTGGAAGAGTTCTCTTCACGGCACAGGGAAATTCATGGCAGCGTGGGGGAAGATGCCAGCCTGAAAAGCCGTGATGTGGCCGCGCTCGACACGCGCCAGCGTAAACAGTCGCTTGACCGCTACGGTGAAGGCGACACCCTGCCGGCAAAGAGTCCTGACGACGTCGCGAGGCACGGGCCTGACGGGGTTTCACCGGAACGTGGCATAAAGGTGGAAAGCGCAGTTCAGCAGCCAGAGTCCGGACAGGCAGAGGTGGTCAGCGGCAAAAACGCGGAAATCCCGGTTAAGACCCCTGCATCCGATTCCACAGAAAGGCACACGGACGTTCAGCAGAAAGCTGGTCCGCACGCAGACGCTGCCGGTAAGGCTGCGCCGGAACCGGAGCAGGCAGGGACGGCTGAGAAGACCGTCACCGCAGCGCCGGACAAAGCGGAGCCGGTCGATACGGGACCGGCACGGGACATCTCTGCCCCCGGCAATGAGCCGATTGTCAAACCTGAAACCGAAAGGGGCCGCAGTCGCCTGCAGGCGCGCTGGCAGCGGCAGATGGACGATCTGGGCTTTGACATTAAACAGGTCGTCAGCGATGCCCGGGCGCGTGAGACTGTGCAGTCCGGCCCTGAAGCTCCCCTGCGCACCGATGCCACAGAGGCCGTCCGGGAAGCCATTTCCGTACTGAGCGACAGCCAGACCCGCTTTACGTATGGCGATCTGCTGGTGACTGCCTTCAGCGCAGGGCAGCACGAAGAGAAAATCCCCGATCTGAAACGCGCCCTGGATAAGGTGATCAGCAGTGGCGAACTGGTGCCGCTGGATGCGGACAAGGGCGTATTCACCTCCCGCATACACCTGCTTGACGAACTGTCGCTGCAGTCTGTTGCGGGCAGTGCGGTCAGAGAAAACGTGGTGGCCAGCTTTCGCGCGCCGAAAGAGCCGGTGCCCGCCCGCTTTGAGAAAGCGATGCAGGCACCGGTGGCCATCCTCAATGCCCCTTCATCAGCGCTGCGCCAGCGGGAAACGGCAGAGCAGCTGGTGACAATGTCACGCGCTCACGGACGTGACGTGATGGTCATGGCCGCCTCTGCCGAGCGCGCCCTGTCACTCGGCAAATCCGGGCTGCTGAAAGACAGCCTGATGCAGCGCAGCCGGATACTCGGTAACGGCTTCAGCCTGGCGCCTCAGAGTACGCTCGTGGTAGACGGCGCAGAGAAGCTGAGCCTCAAGGAGATGCTTGTGCTGACTGGCGAGGCGCTGGAGAAGAATGCCCAGCTGCTGTTCCTTGACGGAGCGGGCCGCACGGCCGCAACCAGTGCGCTGTCTGTCCTGGAGCAGTCGGGCGTCCCGCGTCTGTCACTCAGCGAGCCGTCGCCCGGACTGGCAGCCCGCGTTATCAGTATTGCTGACAAACGTGACCGCTATCAGGCGCTGGCCACGCGCTATGCCGAACTGAGCGGGCCGGAGATGACGCTGAGCGCGACGGTCGCAGGCGAACGTGAGCAGCAGCATCTGAACGGCCTCATCCGGTCGGCGCTGAAAGACGCCGGTAAACTCGGTCAGGAAGAGGTCTCCGTGGAGGCCCGTATTCCGGTTTTTACCACGGCCAAAACCCGTCGTCTGGTAAACACCTACCGGCCCGGGCAGGTACTGGAAGATCGCTCGGACAAAAATGAGACGCGACATTACGTTATAGAGCGTATTCACGAAGACACCCGCCAGCTGTCGCTCATCGATACTGACGGCGTTGTCAGCGTACAGGATATCCGGACCCTGACGGGAGACTGGCGGCTGTTTGACCGCGAGACGCTGCCGGTCTCTGCCGGTGAAAAGCTGTTTGCCGTGGCCGGCGATAAAGCGGCTGGCCTGAAGGCACGCGACCGTCTGACGGTGGAGTCCGTCAGTGAAGGTCAGATTACCGTCCTGCGCGACGGACAGAAAAAGCCGGTGACCCTCGAAAGCGGCCGCGCGCTGTACCTGACCCACGCCTACGTCGCCGCGCCCGGCAGCCTCGATAACGATCGCGGGGTGGTGCTGGCCAGCCTCAACGGGCGGGATCTGACGGCGAACATGATGAACACCCTGGCGCGCAGCGGCCATGAAGCGGAAATCTTCACGGGCGAGCCGCAGGCCCGGGCGGAAGACCGCATTGAACGGATGCGGTCGGTCCGCACGCCGCTGTCGCTGGTCCGCGAGATGAGCGGTAAAGACGACGCCACGGAGGCCGTGACGGCGCTGAAAAGCGGCGTACAGACTGACCTGCAGAAGGCGTTCACGCGCGCCGTGGCCCAGATGCGCGACGTGGCCTTCACCGAGGTTGAGTTGCTGAAGGAGGCCATGAGCTTTGTGCCCGACACACCCGGACTGCAGCAGATGCTACGACAGCAGGTGGCGGAGAAGGCGCTGATTCGCGTGTCGGTTGACGGTGAGAGCCGCTATGTGGCGCGTGCCACCTGGGAGATGGAAAAGGCTATCGTGGCTGAAATTGCGGCGGGAAAAAATGCCGTGCCGCCGCTCATGGAGGCCGTGCCTGCGTCACTCACCGCCGGGCTGACCGGCGGGCAGGGTGAGGCGACGCACCTTATCCTCGGAAGTAAAGACCGGTTTATTGCCATACAGGGGTATGCGGGCACCGGTAAAACCACTCAGTTCCGGGCGGTAACGTCGGCGCTTGATACGCTGCCTGAGCATGCCCGCCCGCAGGTTATCGGACTGGCCCCCACGCACCGCGCGGTGAAGGAGATGCGCAGCGTCGGCATCGAGGCCCAGACGCTGAAATCGTTCATCGTGGACTGGCAGAAACGCACGGCGGAAGGCGAAAGCGTCCGTTATGAGAACACGCTTTTCCTCATTGATGAGTCATCGATGCTGGGAAACCAGGACACCGCGGCGGCTTATCAGGCTATTTCATCAGGCGGGGGCCGGGCAGTCTTGGTCGGGGACGTCGCGCAGTTTACCTCTCCCGAGAGCGGTGCGCCTTTCCGGCTGGTTCAGGAGCGCAGCCCCATTGACGTTGCCGTGATGAAAGAGATTGTCCGGCAGCGCGATGAAAACCTGAAATCTGCGGTTTACAGCGCGATCGAGAACAAGGGAGCCGCGGCCATTGAAAAAATCATGCAGGTGCTTCCTTCGGTGGTGCCACGAGCAGAGCAGGTGGTTCTGCCTGCCCGTTCTGTTGTCGAAACCCAGGCACCGGTGGAGGCCATTGTGGCGGACTGGACAGGGCGCACACCCGCCGCACGGGAAAAGACGCTTATCATCGCGCAGCTGAACGAAGACCGTCGCGCCATTAATCAGGGCATTCATGACAGGCTGACTGAACTGAAGGAGCTGGGTGAGAAGGCCGTTACCGTGCCGGTGCTGTCGCGCATCACGGGCGGGCGTCATGACTTCAACCGCACGTCGGCCTGGAGTTCCGGTCAGGTGGTAAAGGTCAACGACAGCTATCTCAGCGTGACGGCGGTGGATTCGGGGATAAACCGGATCGTCCTGCGGGACGAAGGCGGCAGAACGCACTTTTATTCTCCCGCCGAGCTGAACGTGACGGAAATCGAGGTTTTCGAGCGCCAGCATATTGAACTGCGGGTGGGAGACAGCGTGCGCATGAACAAAACGCAGAAAGCAGCCGGCCACGCTGCGCATGAACAGTACCGGGTGCAGGCGCTGCGGGAGAACGGCGAGGTGGTGCTGAAGAATGCTGCCGGCGAAAAGGTGATTGAACCGGGCACCGTGACGGCCGATCAGCATCTCGACTATGCGTGGGCGGTGACCGGCTACGGCGCACAGGGGGCCAGTGCAGATTTTGTCATTGCGCTTGAAGGGACTGAGGGCGCGCGTCAGCGCATGAGCGGAATGCGGGCATTTTACATCAGCCTGTCCCGCGCGGTCGATCATGTGCAGATTTACACGGACGGTCTGTCAGACTGGCTGAACACGCTGCAGAACAGGGACAGAGAGCCGGAGACGGCGCACGATGCGCTCGATCCACAGCCAGAACGCGCCCAGGCGCGGCTAGTATGGGGGATGGGTAAGTCACTGTCCAAAACGGCAATCGGGCGGACGTTCCTGCGTGAACAGGGGCTGAAGCACAATCCCGTCACCGCGCGTATTGTTCCGCCCACCAGGAAGTATCCTGCGCCCCATCTTGCCCTGCCTGTCTTTGACGGGAACGGCAAAACGGCTGGCGTCAGCCTGTATCCACTTCAGCCTGATAAGGGCCTGAAGGTGGCCGGGAACGGCAGGGATCTGTTCACAGATGGTGCGCAGGCGGCGATATTCCAGAAAAGCCGTAACGGACAAACGCTGATTGTGATGTCTCTTGAGCAGGGCGTGGAAGCAGCGCGGAGATACCCGGAGACGGGGGTGGTCCTGCAGACCGGCCGCAAAACGCCAACGGCGCAGTTGCTGAAGGTGGCCGGTGGCCATCCGGAACGCTCCTCACGTCCGGATGCGGCGCTGGTCAGTCTGGTGCGGGCTGAGCTTCAGGATATATTTAAAAACCTGCCTGCTGACGGCCCTGTCCGTGATGATACGGCGTCGCTGCGTGCTGCCCTCGCTGCCCTGGACAAGGCGCTCCCGGCGTCGTTAGTCCGGCCAGCGGAAGACAGGGCAGAAAAACAGGCACTCGCAGATCTGCAGAGCCTCGCGAAGCAGATTGCGGCGGAAGCGACGGCGAAAGCACTTGCCCGTCTTCCGGAAGCCGAAGCCGGTGAAAAAGGTGCCCTCAGTGCCGCGTTGCTTGCACGGGTAACGGAAGCCGTCAGGCTGCAAATCCCGGCGCTGCCGGGTGAAAAAGAGCCCGACTATGCCGGACTTGTCCGTCAGGCCGCCAGTGCCATACCTGCACAGGACGGGAATAAGGCCGGCATCGTCAGAGCCGTGATCAGCGCCCTTGCAGACGGTGGCCTGCCGTCAGATATCCGAATCGCTGCAGGTGAAACGGGGGCCGGAAACATCCCGGCGGCGATCATCCGGAAAGTCACTGAGGAACATGACCGGTCCGTACAGCCTCCTCAACGGATGCCGGACGGCCTGACAGAGCGCTCAGTCGCCAGTGCGGCCCGTGAAATGGAACGGCAGAACCTGCTTAACCTGCCGGCGGAACCACGCGGCCGTGAGCGCAGTGAGCCTGTGCCAGAGATAACCCGTAACATCCAGAAAGAGCGTTAATCACCCTGTGGGCCAGACGACACCTGGCCCCTTTATCTTCCATCTGCCCCACTTATCGGGGGCAGGTCAATGAACCACGTCGTCGCCGGTGTGCGACATACGGACACTTATGAAAAAACACGTAAAACTGGCCGCAGCGATGCTGGCCACAGGCTTCACCTGCGCCGTACCGGCTGCCCCTGCCGATTTAACGCCGGTACAGCAGCATGCGTCCGCAGCGGATGATTTTACCCCCGCGCAGCAGGCCCGCATCGGCGAGATAGCCGCTGATTACCTGGTGGCGCATCCGGATGTGCTGATCGAGGTCAGTAAGAAGTTGCAGGCGCGCCAAAACGAAATGAAGCAGAAGGCCTATGCCGACGCTGCCGTAAAAGCCCACCGTCTGCTCATGCAGCTCGACGGCGTGCCTGTTGCAGGCCCGGCCGGGGCAAAAGTCATTGTGACGGAGTTTTTTGATTACGAATGCATCGCCTGCAGCATGATGTCGCCGGTGATGGAGAAAGTCATGGCCACTAATCCAGACGTCAGGTTTGCGTTTCGCGACTGGACGATATTCGCGCCGCGCTTTCCGGAATCCACCCAGGCTTCGCGGCGTGGTCTGGGCATTTACCGCCAGAAGGGCGCAGAGGCCTACATCACCTATCACAATAGCATTTACCGTACTGGCCACAACGAAGAAAAACTTACACCTGAAGACATTGAAACCAATGCTAAGTCTGCAGGGGCAGGGCCTGTTAACACTGAGGGCTATGCCCGGTCTGACAGCCTTATTGCGAACAATGATTCTCTGGCAGAGATGCTGGGGCTGACGGGGACGCCGGGGATTATTGTCATGCCGGTAGAGAACGCTACTGTGGAGAACACGACCGTGATACCGGGTGTGGTCAGCGAAGCGGTGATGCAGCAGGCCATCAACAAGGCTGAGGGGAAATAAAAAAATACCGGCAGCTTGAATCGGTGACTGCCGGTATAAAAGATATCAACACTTATCAGTAGGCTGAGACAGTGTCTCAGTCCCTGTTATCGTCTCTCTTTCCAGAAGCTTTAGGTTAAATTTTCAGGCAGGATTAGCTAGCGGATAATCCCCATCCCAGCCTGTAATTATTTGCTCTGGATGACATTTTCCGGTGTCTGCTTTTTCGCTGAACCCAATGTTTTCCACCATATCCACCCTGTGACCAATCCGATAAACACCAGAAAGACTCCACTCATGAACAGGTAGTAAGCCAGAAGAGAAAAATAGGCATCATGCCTGTCATAGAACCTGTCCAGCCATGAATAGGGATATGTAATAAAGCGCTTTAAAGGGCTTGTTTCAGATAAAAGTTCAACACAACTTGTCTGACAGTCTTCAGAGTTTATGCGTGAAAGATAAGCGGCCGCTTTAGATTTGTTTCCATGAGCAAGGTAGTAAATCGCAAGCGCCCCGGTTCGGTTGGTTGAGGTAAAATCTTCCTGCAAACCGGATCTTAAAAAGGCAACATCTTTATCGGTAAGCTTTCCTGCACGGGCTTTGTAATAAAGCAAAATGTCTGAGACAAAATGGTTATCAAGTAAAGGAATGAGGCCCGTGTCCAGAGGCGTCTTTTCACGAGAGTCAGTGTAGATAATCGCCTGATAAAATTGCGTTGCGTATCTGCTGTCGCGGGGACGGTAATAGGCCGGGCTGATGGCCTTTTTGTACAATGGCTCACGGAAATCAGCCCACTTTCCTCGGTTATTATCGGTAGTGGTTTCCCAGTACCGGTAATTTCCGAAACTGTCTTTCCAGGCAAAGAAAGCATGACTGGGCGCAAAAACCACCCATGACTCAATCCCTGCCTGGGATGCTGCAGTCATCATTAAATAAGTGTTGGCGTCGCAATCTGAATTGTCTGCTGCATAATTCGCTGCTACAGCACCACCCGGGCGATAATAAAAATGTTTTGCGAGGGTATGTCCTGCACATGCAACGAATTTCTCATTTCCTGCGTCAGTAAGGTCTGTGTGACAGTGACCTTTTACGTCTTCAAGGTAGAGCGTAACTTTGTTGCGGGCTTGCTGAGCAACTGCATCATTAACGATCCGGTTAGTTACGTCCATATTTATCAGGTCATAAACCAAACCGGTCCGGTTTAGCGCATTTGCTGCAGTTGTTGATGTGATGTTCTCTGAGGAATGGGTTTTGTAGAATTCCTTTTTAAAATTGGAATACAACCTGAAATCCTTCCAACACGTGTCCAGCAGTATCGCGCCAAAAAATAATGTCAGCACACTCACTAATGCCAGAGGGTGAAAAAAGCAGTTCTTTTCGCGCACAATTGATGCCTTCATTGAGGGTAGATATTTGCATCATTTCGGCATCGGTGTGTGAATCTTTAGGGATTTCAGGACCTGCACCGTCAGTTTAACATTCGCCATAAACTGTGTTCTGACGACTCTTTAAGATTTATCACTCCCCCAGGCTCTATCGTGGTCCGAAATGCTCCGCTAACGCGAGATATACCTTATGTGGTTCGGCTTTATTTACACAGAGAATGCAGGAATGCGACGGAAAGCGGCTCAGTTTTTCTGTCGCCAGCGCCCCTGAACAGCAGACGGGCACTTTTTTCAGAGGTTACGCTAACAGGTAGGCTTTCGGCACCGTTGGCCAGAAGCCATATAGTGCGCGTTATTCCGTCCGTAAAACTCGTATTCAGGACGGGTAGCCCTTTATCCAGCTCATAACGTGCATCGCACAACGCCAGTGGAACGGGGTCAGTGTATCCGGGCGAAAAGCATTTCTCAGACCGATGAAACTTGAAATCTTTTCGCCACACGGTTTCATCGCCGTTTGCAAGCTGAGGTTCCCGACCATTTTGTGCCCATGCTTCAAGAAAAGGGCGTTTCCGGACAATCACGACCCATTTGTCAGAATCATGGTCCAGCGACAGTTTCATCCAGGCCTTTTGGTCGTTTATCAGGCCGACTGAAAAGGTGCAGATTTTGGCTCCATATTCTCCGTCCTCGCGCCCTATCCGACATATTCCGCAGGCGGCAAGCAAA
The DNA here is from genome assembly GCF_000710035.2 of Pantoea ananatis LMG 2665. Taxonomy (GTDB): domain Bacteria; phylum Pseudomonadota; class Gammaproteobacteria; order Enterobacterales; family Enterobacteriaceae; genus Pantoea; species Pantoea ananatis. The sequence continues at coordinate 71,195 of NZ_JMJJ01000012.1, forward strand.
GGATGTTCATTGAATATCGGATCTGCATTCATGAGGTCGCTCGCTTGTTATCATGGCCTTAATCACGACACGGTCAACGGCGATCGGGCTTTTCAGCAATCAGATAGGTCAGGCCGTAAACAACCAGTCCACCGACGAGAACGAGCAGCGGAGCAATGATGCGCATGGCCCCTTCATTCAGTGTTGCCGCCAGAAATATTCCCACCACCATAGCCATTAAGACCAGACCGCCGGACACTTCGGCGATAAGCTTACGAAGCAGTCTAATAATTTTCGATAGCATTGATAAATTCTCTGGAGGCGGAGGGGTTTTTACGCAGCATTTCACCCATTTTGATGAAGTTCTGCAGGGGTTCTTCAAACATGAAATAGAGCATGTCGTAATCGTTAACCCGCAGCTTTCGCCACAGTTCAGGGTTCTGCATCTGCAGCCGTCTGGAGGCTTCACAGGCACGGGATATCACGCCCTGAGCAATGACGCCGCCAGTCATGCCACCGGTCAGTCCCCGGAGGGCAACGCGCGTCATGAATGACAGCATGACACCACTGACGACCTTTGAACCGAGATAGGAAGACAATGTCAGTTGTGTAGCGGTCCTGCTGGTCATTGATGTTGCACTGCCAATCAGTTTGTCATAAACCTTACGCAGTGCGGGTTCGGGCAGGTACTGCAGAGAATCATCGATGATGATCTTAACGATTTTCGCAATTTCGTTTCTGTTCCTGAAGGCATTATATACAGCACGGCCAACGCGAACGTCGTCGTGCATATTGCGTGACTGGATGCGTCGGCCGCCATCAGAAAGGTCCAAATCCTGAAAGGTTCGCTCCAGTCCGAGATAAAAGTCCATTGGTACTGAAACCACGCCCGATACGATTGAACGGGCGAGCATTGTTGCGTCCATTCCTTTTCCCCAATAACCGTGTCGTCTGACAGGTAAACATTAAAATATTGTAACTGTCAGGGCAATATTTTGACAGTTCAGGCAGTCACGAAACCAGGCTGTCATCGGTACATAACCTTTCCAAAAACCCCTGTGGGCATCGACACCCCATTCCCGGACTGAATGCGCGCTGCACCGCCATGCGCGTGTATTCAGGTCGATTGAGGACTGCAGGTGATTTTGAGAATAGTCTGGATCGAGGGCGGTTTATTTTTAACCATCCGACACCTTAAAACCCTATTAAATGCTGGATTTAGCCGGTTGCTGCGGGTATGCTTTTCTGACTTCGCCGGGCGGCGATCTATTCAGATCCTTATCAGAATACTGTGGTGGTTGATGATAGGGATGAGCGAAACCTGTGGCCGGACATGCGCGGTACGGGGAAAGATTTATCCGGATGGGACGTATCCGTGAAAACGTCCAGGGTACAGAGAACGACAATTGCCGGACTCTGAATGCAAAAACCCCCCGAAACTGTTATCAACTTGGCGGAAGAGACAGAATCAGGGGGTCCAAAAGCAGGCGCAGCGCCTGTGAAGGATTATAACGCATGCATTTCATAAGACAAGCCCTGCCCGCCATAAGTCCGGGACAGGGTGAATGACCAGATTTTAATCGGGTTAAACTGCCCGACCCCGTATGAAGCCAGACGTTGCAGCAGTGACTATTCTGCTGCCGGCATTTGCCCCCCGACCGGGTGTGGCCTGGCACCTGCTACGTTGCTGACGTCTGTTTTCCGGCTGAACCGGCCGGAAATACCTCTTCACATCAAAACTGTATTGTTCGCTCGTGAAACCCGCAGTAATGACGGTGGGCTTCCCCGCGTCTTTTTTCCGGCTTTCCTGTTTACACGTCAGGTTGTCAGTGAAGACCGGCGACATACCTGTGGCCAGAGAACTGAACGGTCTCAGTCTGACAGGGAGGCGCTGTCATGAAACAGGGCAACCCGTCACGGCACTGGAGTCAGCTCAGCACGGAAGAACAGGTACGTTTCTGGCAGGGCGTTGATGCCGGTGAAACGGCATCGTTTCTCGTTCCCGCCGGACCCCGTAAAACCCGCCGCGTCAGGGGTGAACACTCCACGCGGGCGAAATGCGAAAACCCGCAGTGGTTCCGGCCGGCGCGCTATAAGCCGGTAGGTGGCCAGATCGGCTACCTTTACAACCGACTGGTGAAAACCGATCCGGAAACCGGCCTCAGCGAGCTGCGAATGCGAATGTCGCTGCACCCTTACTATTTGATGAACCGGCAGAAGGCGGGACGTAAGAACCACTTCAAACCGGAAAAGGCCCGGCTGCTGGATACCACCTGGCCGGTTCTGATCAGTTTCTGCGATAAAGGCAAACATTCTGTCGGCATGTGCACGTCGCGGCTGGCTCACGAGGTCAGTCCGAAAGACGAACACGGCAACGTCATTCCGGAGACGGCCGTCACGGTGAGCCGCATGTCCCGCCTGATCAGCGAACAGGTCCGGTATGGCGTGCTCGCGGTGTCGGAAGAAAAAATGTGGGACCGCGAGTCCGGGCAGTGGCTGCCGAAGTACGTCTGGATCACCGATGCCGGTTTCCGGATGCTGGGCGCGGACATGGCCAGACTCTTAAAGGAGCAGGAAAAGGCGCTGCGCAGTAGTGAGGAACGCCGGCAGATGATAGTGGAAGGGCTGATGAGTGAGGATGAAGACATCTCGCCACAGGCTGCCCGACGTCGTTGGTACGACCGCAAGAGGCGTGAGTCGCTGAAGTACCGCCGCCAGCAGGGGGCGATGCGCAAGCGGGCTAACCGGCTGAGCCGCCATCCACGGGACGTGCAGGTGTTTGAGATGATGAAGCACCTGCGTAAAACGCTGCCCGCAGGCGAACTGCTGTACTGCACGGATGACCGTCTTGAGAAGCTGGCCATCCGGCAACTTTTTCAGATGCAGCTGTTTGAGGTACACGACACCCACGTTTAGCACGTGACCCCACGACTTACAGACCATGCCCCTTAACCGGGGCTTTTGCCGTGGTTTTTTTTCAGATTCTGGCCGTATTTCTGTCCGATCTGGCGCTTTTCACCCATCCTGACGTATTCCCGATGCCGGCAGTTGGCGCATAACGCCGCCGCCGGTAACTTATTCACAAAAATCCGCAATGGGATAACCTCAGAAAGCAGCAACCGGATATCAGATAATCTGCAAAACAATCTTAAACACTGTTTTAAGTTCTTCCGATAAACCCGGAATGATCTCTGTCACCCGCGACATTGTGGATAAGTAGAAAAGGACTTCGCTCGCAGCGGCCTCAGGCGTCCGCGCCGCTCAGAACGGGAAGTAACTCCCGCTGACGCGGGCCCCAAAAACCAGTCATTTTAGTTACAGCATACATCCATTCACTGTAAACAGCACCGACGCAGTCCTGCACCCTGAGTGCCCCTCCAGACAGAGGCCGGAGCCGGAACTGATAACCCATCGCCCCCACTGACCAGCCGCCCCCGCCCGGCCCTTTGGGCCGGAACAGGCGTGGCTGATTAATGGGTGTTGTAACTAATAATTAAGGTGTCGCTGTGAGTGGCGTTGCTTCAGGGTACAGTGAACACCCCCCTAAGCGTCAGCAGCAAGCTGCCGACACTAAGGCCCCGGAAATCACGCCCTTCACGTCGCAAGCGCCGTGAAGCCCGCTCACCGGGGTTAAAGGGGTTACCCACATTTCTTCATTAATGAAAGCACGTAGGGCTCTTCAGGGAAAGGTAGGGTAGGGCACGATTTATACGGCTGTAACCGGCTACGCCGGGCGTACGGCGCCGTTCAGCCTCTGCGTCATCTTTTAGATCATCCGGCGCCTTCATGCCGCTGAAGCGGCATTATGAATACGGCTCTCACTGCAGTGGTTAATTCAGATTGAAACGTCCGCTTTGTGCCAGGAGCGGACGTTCCATACATAGTGCTATGTTAGTTTGTCGGGAGCTGGTCAAACCGGCTAGTTCACATGACGTTATTGATTGAGAATGGAATAATGATTACTTATCAAAATGCGATGGAAAAAGCTTTGGATTACCTTAAAGGCTTTGACACTCCAGTTGTCATTACACTTCATGGCCGATTTTCAGAAGGCTGGTTCTATTGTTATCAATCGAAAGAGTATCTGGAAACGGGTGATTTTTCTGCTCAGTTGGCGGGAAATGCACCGTTCATAATAGATAAAGATAATGGAGAAATTCACTCATTCGGCACTGCTTATCCGTTAGATAAATACTTGCTGGATTACGAACAACAAAAAAACGAATAACGTCCGTTCATCGCTCAAAGCGGGCTGACATGCCTCAACAGCTTACCACTGCTTTAACCAGGCTGGACATCGTTGCCTGAACTCGTTTCGAGTAACGTCGTCAGCAGGCAAGCCGCGCAGCGGTACGACAGCAGAATTTAATAGTTATAATATACGAATGCGATTTAATAACAGGCGCAGGATTAGGCCGGCGAACCGGCCTGAGGCATTATCAGATGGCGCAATAAACGCGCGCTTCACGTGGCGTGTAGATACCAAACGTCACCACGCTCAGTAAGCCATTAACAAACGTCTGCTGCACTTCAACCCGACTAACTTTTTCCTGTCCGCCGCACACCTGCGCCGCATCAATGCTCTTACGCTGACCGATACCTGAAACAAAGAACGGCTGGCTGGTGGTTTTCGTCGCCGCGCCAACTTGATTCTGTTTCATTACGAAAGTCTGTTGCGCACAGCCGGTTAAACTCAGAGCCAACAACGCCGCAACACAAAGCTTGTTCATAAATATCCTTATTGCCTTAAATGAAAAAATAAATGCTGAGTGAAATCATCACTCAGCCAGCAATCAGGTTATCGACAACGAAAGCGGAAACATAAGAAAAATTTTTAAATACGCCTGACGGATACGTTTTGCTGAATAGTACAGCAATAAAAAAAACCGCACAGCAGGGGCTTTTTAGGTTTACCGCAGCGTTTCAGCTTAGCGAGTCAAATCGTAGAAGAACTTTTTGACGCCATCGAGAAAGCTTTGTGTATGCGGAGTGTTCTTCTCACCCGCCGCACCACCAAAACTCTATTCCAGCTCACGCAGCAGCGACTTATGCTTCTCGCTCATAGCCGACCCTGGCCTGCCGTTAGTCCGCTTTGTGCCAAAAGCGGACGTTCCGGGAGCAGGTCAGCGCCTCTATGCAGCTAACGCTGCATCTAATGATTAGCTGCATATCTCCATTTTCAATTTTGAAGTCTGATTGATGAAACTGCGCAGTAAGAGATTTGACTGAACGGCCGGACGGCGCGGGTGCAGAACAGCGCCCCAGAGGGAAGGTGTAACGCGCCGTCCGGCACAAGAAGAAGTATGAAGGCCATCTGCTACAGAAACAACATGGAAGCACTACGGACGTTATGAACATAGCCCATACACACATTGGGTAGTTAATACCAAATATATCATTAGGTTTATGATCAGTCCGCAGGGACTTTAATTGCAATAGTGTACTTTATAACTTTTTCATGGCCTTGAATGAGTTAAGCCATCCCCAGAGATGGCTTATCAGACAGAGATGTAGTTTTTGTAAAAGTATGTGCACGTTTAATTACACACATCTAAAGCATTTGAACCGCTTAAACTGCGTTTGTGCGGAACACGCTGACAGCATCTCTCAGGCTTGCGGCCCGGTTTGCAAGTTCATCAGCGGATGATGCAGATTCTTCAACCAGCACGGCATTCTGCTGCGTAACCTGATCCATCTGTGTCACCGCAATATTTATTTGTGATACGCCCGCGCTCTGTTCTTCAGAAGAAGATGAGATCTCTCTGACCAATTGCGATGTCTGCTCAATTGCTTCCACGCTTTGTTTAACTTTTTCACCGGCATCCCGGGCCATCAAAATTCCCTGTCCGGCATGCTCAACTGACTGCTCAATAAGCCCTTTGATTTCCTTCGCCGCTCCAGCCGATCGCTGCGCCAGTGCCCTGACCTCAGAAGCAACAACAGCAAAGCCCTTACCGTGCTCACCTGCCCGGGCAGCTTCGACGGCTGCGTTTAAAGCAAGAATATTCGTCTGAAACGCTATCCCGTCAATAACGGAAATGATTTCTTTAATCTGTCCAGCACTGTTGCTTATTTTTTCCATTGAATCCAGGACTGACTCCATGGCCTCACCGCCTCTCAAGGCCGCAGTTGTAGCGGAGTTGGCCATTTCAGCAGCATGACGCGTGTTATCCGCATTATTGCCGATGATTGACGATAACTGCTCCATACTTGCCGCAGTTTCAGCCAGAGAGGCTGCCTGCTCTTCCGTTCGCGCCGACAAATCACCATTTCCACGGGCTATTTCTTCAGATGACGTAGCAATAGTGACAGCGTTACTTTTAATGTTTTCCACCGTAAGCGTAAGTCTCTGACTCATTTGCAGTAATGCCTTAAGCAGTGCGGCAGTTTCATTGCGTCCTGTCACCGTCAATGTTGACGTAAGGTCACCGCCCGCCACCTCAAGGGCCAGTCTTGATGCGGCACTGATAGGTCTGGTAACGGAGCGAATAATAACCAGAGCAAAAATTACTGCCAGCAGGACGATAAAAACAAGAACGGTCAGTAGTGCATATTGTGCATACCGGTGTTCCTTAATCTGCCCATTCAGCATTTCATTCAGTTCATTACCCCCGGCAATGGCGTAGTCGCTGAATTTGTTAATAGCGTGTGTAAAGAGCGCTGCATAGTCCTTCGGGTTTTGATTCGTCATGCTGCGGTTAATGAAAATCGCCTCAGCGGTTTTGAGAGCACTGTTTGCCTCCTCAACGGCTGCATCTGCATTTGCGCTAAATTTTTGCTTAAGTGTGTTATCAGATAAAAACAGTTTTTCAGAATCCTGAACAAATAAATTCAGGTTATACGAACCATTACTGATTAAAGACTCCATACGGACAGAGTCTGCTTCACTTATGCTTTCATTTCGGGCAAGAAGGGAAGTACCAAATGCACGTATTTTCCCAAGGCTTTCGGTCAGTTCAGGCAATGATGAAAAATTACTCGTAATTAAACGGTACGTGTTGATATCTGAATCGAGTGAAAGGCCGTAAAAATCCAGCACATCACGGTTCGCATTCAAAAGGTTGCGGATGAGGAGGGCATGTGCATCAAGACTGGCTGTCAGAGTCAGTTGTGAAGAATCGATTCTTTGCTGTAGCTGGCTCCACTGTGCGCGCACGTCATTGATTTTTATGATCATGGCAGCGCTGCCTTCTGTCTTGGCCATATCTTTGGTAATAACATCAGTGATGTTTTCAATTTCATCTCTGACCTGAACGCGGGACGGTGTTGCTGGATTTTTGGTTGCAATGGCAAGGGCGGTTTCTGCACGATGGCGCTGTATCAAATTGAGTAGGGCTAAAATCTTATTTTCTACGGGGATACCTGTTACCTCTCTTTGCTTATCCTGAATGTATTTATTACCTTCGGACACAAAAAGCATGGTAGGAACTGAGAACAGAACAAGGGAAAACAGGCCCAGAATGGCAAATTTGGCGGTAAGGCTTATATTGTTAAGAATCTTATTCATTTTTAATTCCTGGTGAATTAATTCGTTATAGTGACAATTACAAAAGATACATTCGTAACGCACCTTAATGCATTTATCGGTTATTCACTCACTAACTTTATACCGCACGGTTGTTTTACTGCATTACGTAATAAACTTTTAGTAACGTTAAACAAAGCACTTAAGCTAAATAATCATTTTTTCTCGGGATTAAGTTCTTTTCGCAGCAGCATTAGCCATTGCTGGATTTTCATCAGAGTATTTTTACTGAGATTTGAATGAGCCGGCTGAACCAGATGCGAATCGCACACTGTATTATTAGCATGTCGCCGAAAGACGTTGTCTAAGGGGGGTAAGGTGAAGCAAAGGTTACTAAGCCAAAATTATCTGACCTGGCAGGCGCTTTGATCGCTGCCTGCTACCTGTTGATTCACACAGAATGTTGTTAGCAATGCTCACGGTCGCTCATAGCGGACCTCAAGCTCAATAAATCTGTCCGCTTTGTGCCAGAAGCGGACATTAATGATGGCGTGAGTTACTCATTACTGAGGTTTAAATCTTGAGGATAAATAACGGGTCTTCAGAGCAAAAAAAGCATACCCGGAGGGGCATGTAAATTCAGCTCCTGACCATTTATTATCTGAAGACAGAAAATTTGCCGGTCATTTTACTGGCTCAGCTTTCTGATGCCTTAAACTGATTACCGGCAACTGCATTTTACGGGCCAACTGATAACGCGATTGCTTCACTGATCCCTTTATAAATCGTTGTCTCAACAGGCTTTCTTACCCGAGGCTCCTGACTGTTACGTTATGAGTTTAACGTCCGGGAATACTATTTAAAAACATGTACTCAGGCTTTTAGCTGGCTTTTTGCCTGTCGATTACGATAATCAGATTAAACCGCTTCCCACCGGCGAAAGAGAAGGCAGGCATTCACACCGCCAAACCCAAATCCGTTCGATAACGCATGCCGGATGGCTGAATAACGCGATTTTAATGCAACCAGGTCCAGACCCTCCGCGGACTCATCCGGATGATGTAAATTCAGCGTCGGCGGTATAACCTGGTCCCGTAGAGCCAGCACGGTAAAGATTGCCTCAATACCGCCAGCCGCGCCCAGCAGATGCCCGGTAGCCGACTTGGTCGAACTAATGGCAACTTTGCTGAATTTGCCAAATACGGACCGGATGGCCGAGAGCTCACCTTTATCACCAACCACTGTTGAGGTGGCATGAGCATTAATGTGCTGTACATCACCCGCACTCACATCTGCCTGAGACAGGGCAAGCTCAATGGCTCTTCGGGCTCCGCTGCCGTCTTCAGGGCCGGCAGTGAGATGCCATGCATCAGCGCTGGTGCCATATCCCACCAGTTCAGCCAGAGGCGTTGCGCCCCGGCTGAGAGCATGCTCTAAAGACTCGATAACCAGTATGCCGGCACCTTCTGCCATCACAAATCCGTCCCGTTCGGTGTCAAACGGTCTTGACGCTTCGCCAGGCTTATCACCATTATTTGTGGAGAGCGCGCGTGCTGCCGCAAAACATCCCAGAGTAACGCGATCTATTGCAGCTTCTGTACCTCCACAAACCGCAATATCGGCTTCGCCCGTTTTTATCAGCCTGGCCGCATCACCGATGGCCTGCACGCCCGCAGCACATGCCGTTATTGGTGCACCGATAGGTCCTCTGAAACCATGCTTTATTGAGACATGACCTGCAGCCATATTTGCAAGAAAAGAGGGCGCAGTGAAGGGTGATAAGCGGCGTGGCCCGCGTGTGTCGGTCGTTCTGACTGCGTCCGCAATCGCGCCGAATCCCCCTACTCCGGATGCAATCACTGTTGCAGTCCGTTCTTTCTTGTGTTCATTATCTGGCTGCCAGTCCGCCTGTGCCAGGGCTTCCTGAGCCGCAATGAGAGCAAACTCAATGAAGCGATCCATTTTTTTTCGCTCTTTGGCAGTAATATACCGCTCTGGCTCATAACCTGCGTCAGGGTCCTCTGCGAGTGAAGGGACCTGTCCGGCAACGGTTACGCCAGTACCCTCGCTGATTTCAGGTGGAAGCACTGTTATTCCCGATCGGCCCTCAATAAGCCTTCGCCAGACGGTTTCCGTACCACATCCTAAAGGGCTCACAATACCGCAGCCGGTTATAACTATTCGTACGGAATTATTCTTATTCATTGTCGAAACCTCATGTTCTTTTTTGCATAGCGTCATGACATAAACCAGTACGCAGGCGAACGTTTTCCCCTGCGGTTAATGGTTATTATTCGGCTTTACCTTCCACATATTTCTGGTTTTCAGGGCGTATCCTGAACCATATGGCATACATTGCAGGCAGGAAAACCAGGGTAACGATGGTGCCGGCAAATGTTCCACCTATCAGCGTATAAGCCAGTGTCCCCCAGAAAACAGAATGCGTAAGAGGAATAAAGGCCAGAATGGCGGCCATTGCTGTCAGCAATACCGGTCGGGCACGCTGAATTGTTGCTTCAACGACGGACTCAAAGGGTGTCAGCCCTTCATGCTCATTTTGATGGATCTGCCCTATCAGGATTAATGTGTTGCGCATCAGAATCCCCGACAGTGCGATCAGTCCGACAAGCGCATTTATCCCGAACGGCTGACTAAACAACAGCAGCGTCGGTACAACGCCAATCAGCCCCAGTGGTGCAGTCAGAAAAACCATCACCATCGCTGACATTGACCGCACCTGCAGAATGATGATCAGAAGCGTAATGGCAATCATGATTGGGAACAGCGGGGCCATTGCTTTAGTGGCTTTACCCGACTCCTCAATCGGCCCACCCTGCTCAATGCGGTATCCGGCCGGAAGCTTGTCAATGACAGGCTGTAATTGTTTCAGGATTGCCGTGGAAACATCGGGCGGCTGCATACTGTCAGCAATATCACCACGTACGGTAATCGTCGGGGTACGGTCGCGACGTCGCAGTACGGGATCTTCCATTCTTACTTCAACATCGCCAATCTGTGACAGTGGAATGCGCTGGCCTGACAACCCCACCAGGGTAAATCCGGCTATTTTTGCAGGATCGAGTCTGATATCACCTGCTGCACGTCCCATTACCTGTACGGAGCGGATGTCTTCGCGAACGGACGTAATGGGCACGCCGGAGAGCAGGAACTGGAGTTGCTGCGCCACGGCATTTGAAGTCAGTCCGACTGCCTGAAGACGATCCTGATTCAGCGAGAAGTGTAGCGTAGGCACGCGCTGTCCCCAGTCCGTGTTTACGGTCCTCATAACGGGACTGGCCAACATGACCGCCTCAACTTCGGCTGCAATCTCACGCAGTTTGTCGGGATCAGGTCCCATCACTCGGTAAGCCACCGGATAAGGAGAGTAAGGACCGAAGACCAGTTGCGTTGCGCGGATACGCGCTTCAGGAGCGAGTCCGCTGGCTGCGGCTTCGCGTAGCCGTTCCTTGAGAATATCGCGGGCATCCTGGCTGTCGGTCAGAACCACAATCTTCGCAAACGACGGATCGGGAAGCTCCGGTGCCATCGCCAGATAGAAGCGCGGTGAGCCCTGCCCGATGTAAGAGGTGACAATTTTTGCCTCTTTCTGCTTTTTCAGCCAGTTCTCAATTTTCGCCGTGGTCGCACTCGTCTGCTCAATTGAGGTGCCGTAAGGCATCTGAACCTCAATCAATACCTCGGGACGGTCTGATGTGGGGAAGAACTGCTTCTTAACCAGCCCCATGCCGAGAATCGCCATAGTAAAAACAATGATGACCGTTCCGGCGACTATCCATTTTCGTGCGACAACGCGGGCCAGTAACCGGCGAAAACGGTTGTAGCGCGGCGTATCGTAGATTGCGGCGTGACCACCTGATACCGTTTTAATTTCCGGCAGCATTTTGACGCCTAAGTAAGGCGTGAAAACCACGGCCACGACCCAGGAGGCTATCAACGCAATACCCACTATCCAGAACATGTTACTGGTGTATTCACCCGCAGTTGACTGCGCGAAGCCGTTAGGCATAAAGCCCACGACCGTAACCAGTGTTCCTGCCAGCATCGGGGCCGCAGTATGACTCCATGCATAGGCTGAGGCCTTAATCCGGTCATAGCCCTCCTCCATTTTTACGACCATCATCTCAATCGCTATAATGGCATCGTCCACCAGAAGTCCCAGCGCCAGGATGAGTGACCCCAGCGTGATGCGGTCGAAGTTCTTACCTGATGCTTCCATGACCATGAAAACGATGGCCAGGGTCAGCGGCACCGCGGCGGCCACCACCACCCCCACACGCCAGCCCATGCTGACAAAGCAGACCACCATGACCACAAGCAGCGCAACGAAGAATTTGATCATAAATTCATTGACGGCAGAGCTGATGTTGACTGACTGATCGGTGACTTTCGTCAGCGTCATGCCGAGCGGCATGGATGCGTTGATGCTGGCCGCTTCCGCATCCAGTGACTTGCCCAGTTCAAGGCCATTCCACCCCTCCCGCATGATAATGCCAAGCAGAAGAGCCGGTTCACCCTGATTGCGTATCAGAAACGTGGCGGGATCCTCATATCCGCGTTCAACCGTGGCAATGTCCGACAGCAGTAGCGTTCTGCCATTAACAACGACGGGCGTTTTACGAATCTGCTCCAGTTTGTTAAAAGCACCGTCAAGTCGGATAAATACCTGGGGGCCCTTGGTATCAATTGAGCCCGCGGGCGTCAGGACATTCTGGTTATTCAGCGCTGAAAATATGTCCTGGGGCGAAACGCCCAGTGTGGCCAGCCTGTCATGGGAAAAAGAGACAAAGATGCGTTCAGTCTGCTCACCAATGATGTTGACCTTTTTTACGCCCGGCACGTGAAGAAGCCGCTGGCGCAGTGATTCTGCATCGCGCACCAGTAAACGCTGAGGCTCACCTTTTGCTTTCAGAGCAAACAGGGAAAAGGTGACATCTGAAAATTCGTCGTTGACCATGGGACCAATGACGCCTGCAGGCAGGTTTTTAGCTTCATCCCCCAGTTTTTTTCGCGCCTGATAAAACTCTTCCTGCACCTGTGAGGGTGGGGTACTGTCCTGCAGCGACAGCATGGTGAACGCCATCCCCGCGCGGGTATAGGTCTCCGTCCGGTCGTACCATTTAAGCTCCTGCAACCGCTTTTCAAGTGGTTCTGCGACCTGATCCTGCATTACCTGCGCCGTTGCACCTGGCCACACTGTAATGACTGTCATCTGTTTGACGGTAAACGGCGGATCTTCTGCCCGGCCCAGTTCAAAAAAAGACATGATGCCCGCGACTGTGATCAGAATGATCAGGAATAACGTAATCGAGCGTTCACGGACGGCGAGCGCGGAGAGATTGAAACGCGAGTTACTCATGTGGCTGGCCTCCGGCAATGCTCCCATCACCCTGACGCGCCACGCGAACAGTTTCACCGTCATGCAGCAGGTGAGCGCCAAGCGCTACCACTTCCTCGCCGGCACTGAGCCCGCTGATGACTCTGGCCGTGTCGTCACTAATGCCTTCTAACTGCACAGCCCGCCACGATACACGGGCAGGCTCACCGGTGATCACCCACACTCCCTGGCCTTTGCCCGGGTCAAAGAGTGCGGCTATGGGTACCTGCATTATCTCGCGGGAAACCTTCCCGTCAGCGATATGCAGTGTAACGGTAGCACCCAGCGGTGCGTTGGCCAGCGCGCCCTCAAGCACATATCGTGCTTCAAAGGTGCGGGCTAAGGGATCGGCAGCATCGGAAAGCACGCGAAGCCGGGCACTCACTGACTGATTCTTATCGCCGTACAGCGTCGCTTCAGCCTGACTTCCGGGGACCGGCCTTAGCGTTTCAGGCAGCTGTACAAGGGCTTCGCGTTGCCCCGCCCGGGCCAGCCTGATTACCGGCTGCCCTGCACTGACAACCTGACCCGGTTCAGCAAGCGTCTCCATAACCACGCCATCAGCATCAGCCAGCAGAACAGCATAGCTTTTTGCATTCTGCGCAACGTCAGCCTGTGCCTGCGCAGCGCTGAGGTCTGCTTTTGCTGTATCTGCGGCGGCCCTGACCTGATCGTAAGCTGATGCTGAAACAGCACCTGCTGCAACCAGGCCACGGTAACGCGCTTCGTCCAGAGAGGTTTGCCTGACGCGTATGCGTGCAGCACTGACTGCCTGCTGCTGAGCCTGTGCCTGGAGGCCGAGATCGGCAGGATCGAGGCGCATCAGCGGCTGTCCGCGTTTAACCGTCTGGCCCGTATCTACGAGGCGCTCCAGGATTTTACCCTGTACCCTGAAGCCAAGGTCGCTTTGTGTTCGCGCAACCACCACACCGGTAAATGAACGGACATTATTATCAGCATCAGCCACGTTTACAGCCCTTACCAGGGGCGGCTGAGTACGTGGGTCATCGGTGCCGGATTTGTCGCCACAGGCCACCAGGGCCAGCGGCAACAGGCAGACAGCTAAATTGACAGGTTTAATCCTGAGCATGGGTTACCTGAATACAGTGAAAAGATGGTAACCGCATTCTTATTCTTGTGACTATAAATGTCAATGGTCACACATCAGGGAGAGAGGCTTCTTAAGATAAGCGACGAAAGGAGCACTGCAGCAGACTCAGCCGTATCGAGGTTGTACTGCAGCTGAACCGGGCTGATATAGGGCCTCATGACCAGAAAAACAGCCTGCGATGCTTCATCCAGAGGGGTTTTCCGCTCGAACTCTCCGGCACCTCTCCCTTCAAGAATAATATTTTCAATGAGTTGCCGGATACGTTCTTCATGCAGCGCTGCCGATGGCCATTTATCCCGGGCGGCAACGGCAGCAATGTCATAAAGCTTTCGATCGTGAAAAAACAGGTCGCTGCCGGCCTGCGTCAGGGCCTTCAGCATCTGCCTCATCTTTTCAGATCCCGTCGGGGCGTCGGCAATGGCTGCATTAACAATGTCCATGATCATATTCAGGCGGTTAGAGCAAATCTGTTCGCCAATTGCCTGTTTAGAATCGAAAAACTTGTATATGTATGCCTTCGAGAAGCCTATCGACTTTGCCAGATCGGATACGGTGGTTTTCTCATAACCAAAATGGGCGAAGTGTTCAGTCGCGGCTGCGACCACCTGGTCACGGATAGTATGTTCTGAGGGCCCCCTGCCGGGGTGAGTCATTGTTTGCTTATTCATTTTTCCAGCTTAACGTAACAATTGTCGATTGACAACGAGTGACCACTTGGTAATGTAGTCACAAATTAAGAGTGTCTCAAGGAATATTTATGTTCCCTTTACATCCCTTCGTACTGATGCTGAGCGCCGGTTTACTGACCGGTTGCGCAGTCGGACCGGATTATCACAGGCCGGATGTACCGCTTGCTGAACATTATATTACTGAGTCTGCTGTACTGAAGAGAAACGCTTCCCGGCCTGCCAGCTTTGCGCGGTGGTGGGAAGGATTTAATGACCCTGTGCTAAGCAGTCTTATTGCAGATGCGCTGGCGCAGAATCTGGACCTCGCACAGGCAACCGCCCGGATGGCACAATCAGATGCCGGACTAAGCACGGCCACAGCCGCACTGTTGCCATCAGCAAACGTCAGTGGGCAGGCGGGCCGGACATATCAGTCAACCGAAACCCCGCTGGGTCAGGTTCTAAGCTCAACACCGGATTTTAATCGTTACGGCAGCAGCTATGAAACCGATCTTAACGCAGGCTGGGAAATTGATCTTTTTGGTGGACTGCGTCGCGGTCGCGAGGCTGCTCTGGCTGATTATCAGGCTTCTGAAGCGGGGGTGATTGCCACCCGCCTTGCTGTTGCCGCCCGGACTGCTGATCTTTATATCACCCTGCGCGGGTTACAGACCCGGCTGGACATCGCTGAAAAACAGGTCCGGACGCAGCAGGCGCTGCTGGAAAAGGTCAAACTCCTTCAGACAAAAGGACTTGCCCCCAGGTATCAGGTTCAACAGACCGAAGGTGCCCTGGCGCAGGTACAGGCAACCGTGCCGGTTCTCCGCACAGGGCTTGATGTCGCAATGAATGCATTGGACGTTATGCTTGGTACTCCTCCGGGTACTCACCGTAAGCAGTTAGCGTTGCCGGGAGTCATCCCGCAGGCCCCGCAGATAACCTCTACAGGAACGCCGGCTGATCTGTTACGTCGCAGACCGGACATTATTGTGGCAGAGCGTAATCTCGCGGCCTCAAATGCGCGTATCGGTGTCGCTGTAAGCGAGTATTATCCGAAGTTTTCCCTCGGTGCCTTACTTGGCAGCGCAACGTCGGTATCCGGAGGGAATCTTTTCTCAGGCGGGGCCAGCCAGGCTGCCGGCGTACTGGGTCTGCGCTGGCGGCTCTTCGATTTCGGGCGAATTAATGCACAGATAGCTCAGGCTAAAGGCCAGGAAGCCGAGGCTCTTGCGGCTTATCGGTTGACAGTACTGCGTGCCAGTGAGGACGTTGAAAATGCGTTCTCGTTACTGATTAACAGTGAAATGCAGACCGTAACGCTGACCAGAGGAGTAACCGCACTGTCCGGGGCGCGCCAGTCTTCTTTTATCGCATGGAAACAGGGTACCGCAAGCCTGATCGATGTCTTACATGATGATCAAAATCTTCTGCAGGCTTCAGACGCCAGAGCACAAGCTCAGATCGAGAGCGCGCGCGCAGCTGTCGCTGCTTTTCGGGCACTGGGCGGCGGCTGGCAGTCACCTGCGGTTAGCGCTGATGCTCGATAAGTTACGGGAAATGTCCGTTTTTCGCTCATAGCGGAAAAAGGAAGAAATGTTAGCGTCCGCTTTATGCCAGAAGCGGACATTGACACTTTCAGACATGGCCGGGATCGGGCGCCTCGGGATAAAACGGGGGCTTGTCGTACAATGCATCAAACCTGAGAAAGTGAAAAAGTAGTCGCAAAAGTTATTACTGGAGTATACGTTCCGGAGACGTGCCTTAATGAAATTAAAAAACTTGGTGTGCGATTAGGTCGTCAGGTGTCTGTCAGTCTTTGCAGCCACCTTATTGAAGAGCCTGGTCACTCGCCCCAGAACGTGACGAGGGAGACTAGATGGTTCAGAGCGCAACCTTTCCGGTGGATGTGGGCTGGCAGGCTTTACTGAAAGACCTGGGCCTGACACCTGCGCAGGTTTTACGCCGCGCCGCGCTCCCGGAAGACTTACTCTCGGGAGGAAAACAGCCCCTTTCAACACAGGACTATTTCCGCTTCTGACACGCGCTGGAAACTGAGTCTGGTGACGCGATGTTTCCCCTGCGAGTCATGGAAACCCTGACGACCGAATCTTTCAGCCCACCACTTTTTGCCGCCCTTTGCAGTCCAAACCTTATTCAGGCTGCAAAGCACCTCGCCACGTACAAAAAGCTTGTCTGCCCTATGGAGCTGATGCTGGATGTGGGACCAGAGGGTGAACTGACAGTTTCTCCACGCTGGCTGACGCTTCAGGCCGAGGCTCCGCTGTCGCTACAAATCGCGGAAATCGTCTTTTTTGTGGTTTGCCCGTCTCGCAACCCGCGAGCCTGTCCGCGCTTGTCGTGTGGTACTGCCAGACAGTCTTCCCGAACCCCATGCCCGACGCTATGAGAAATTCTTCGGTACCAGCATCATGAAAGGAAGCGTGCCTTCCATTACGTTTACCGCCGGGGATGCATTAAGGCTATTTCTTACCGCCAGTGAAGGTATGTGGCGCGTATTTGAGCCTGATATCCGTCAGAGACTGAGTGAACTTGAAGCAACCGCCGCATCGGCAGAACGGGTCCGGGCCGTCCTGCTGGAGCTGCTACCGGGTAATACGGCCACGATAAAGAATGCGGCAACCCGCCTCGGACTGAGTCAGCGCTCGCTCCAGCGCCGTCTTGCAGAAGAAGGTGTCAATTTTCGCGGACTGGTTAACTCCACGCGCGAGCGTCTGGCACGCCATTACCTCAACACCACTTCAATGTCAGGTGGAGAAATCGCATTTCTGCTCGGTTTTTCAGACCCCAGTTCTTTTTACCGCGCATCTCACGACTGGAGTGGACAAACGGTCGGGCGCGCTCATCAGAGTCTTCCCCGGAAATAAGCTTTGACCCGTAAGCAATGGAAAACGGAAGGCGGGCGTCGAAATGGCGCTGATTGCATTAACTCTGGCACCGATTGCAGGCGTACTGGCCTGCCCTATCGGTTAAGCTGGGTCAGGATAGCGTGAAAGCAGCGCCAGCCCTGTCACAATGCACTACAGGAGCAACTCAGATGTATGAAATCAGCCAGCAACGGGGCCGCAGGGTCATTATCACCGGAGCCAACAGCGGCACGGGTAAGGAAGCAGCAAAGAGGCTGGCGGCAGCGGGGAGCCGATATTATCATGGCCGTACGAAATGAGGCGAAAGGGGAAGAGGCGTGCCGGGAAATTTGTCAGGCCGTTTCCGGGGCTTCGCTTGACGTTCGTATCGTTGATCTCTCCAGCCTTGAAAGCGTGCGTATGTTCAGCCATCAGCTGCTTAGAGAGGGACGCCCGGTGGATCTGCTCGTGAACAATGCGGGGATCATGGCACCACCACGCCGTGAGCTCACCGCAGACGGCTTTGAACTGCAGTTTGCGACAAATTTTCTCGGCCACTTCGCGCTGACGAATCTTCTGCTACCGCTTTTACTGGAAGCAAAAAATCCCCGCGTCACAACCATGACCAGCAGCGCTGCAATGATGGGAAACATTCGGTTTGATGACCTGCATTGTGAACGGTCTTAAAAACCGATTGCGGCGTATGCACAGTCCAAACTGGCCTGTTTGTTGTTTGCGAATCAACTTGGCCATATCGCAAAAACACGTCACTGGCCGTTACTCAGTACGAGTGCGCATCCGGGCCATACGCGCACTAATCTGCAGACAAGTGGCCCGAATCTGGGAACGGCATCGACCCGAAAAAAACTGATGTATTATCTCGTGCCTTCAGTGCGTGTAGAGTGGGCAACAGAATCGCTCCTGAGAGCAGCTGTTGACCCTTCGGCGACGCAGGGAGAATTTTACGGCCCGCGCTTTCTGCTTTTTGGAGCTCCCCATGTCGCAAAACAACCCAAAACCGTAATGAAATCCGACCCGACGCGCCTGTGGCAGACAGCCGAAGCGTTAACCGGCATTATGACTCCCGCCGCCTGAGAACAATTTCATAATCTGTTGTTTACATCGCGCTCATGGCAGACGTCTACTTGCGTATAGTCGCGTTGTGCCAAAAGCAAGCGTCACCTTACGACCTGAAGCAGATATGATGCTGTCCAAATTTAATCCGTTAAATTCTATGTGTCGCAAAGCGGCTTTCAGATAATCCGGGACTGACATCAGATTCAGCTTTCAGTAATTTACCGTCATATTCAGACAGCGTAGTGAGCCCTACAGACGCTGTAGTGCAACAGAGGCGGCTGAAGTTCTCACCTGCCAGTACCGGGCAGGTGCTCTGCATTCCCGGCGACGACAGAACTGCGTCTCTGGTTCCATCCGGCCGGTAGCGGACCACACGACTCCCTCCCCATTCAGCATTCCACAAATAGCCCCTGGCATCCACGCAGGAACCATCAGGCGCGCCTTCGACTTTGGTGAATACGCGCTGGTTTTGCAGCGAGGGGTAATCGCAGCACATTATCCGACCCTGCATCGAGTCACAGTAATAGAGGGTGCCGCCATCGGGGCTGAAACAGATGCTGTTTGGAATGGCGACATCGGGCAGTGCAAGCGTCTCAACTGTCAGCGTTGCCGCATTAAGCCGGTGAAACTTACCGATAACGTTCACGGGAAAACCGTCATCCATTGTTCCAAAGACAAAATTACCGCTACGGTCACATCTGCCATCCCCAATGCGGGTACCCGTGCCTCCCGGTGAGGCGGCCAGCGTGGTAAGAAAACCGGTGTTGAGATCATACAAAGCCAGCCTGGATGCAAGCCCCATCAGCAGAATATGACTTCGGTCAGTCAGAGCAAAGGAACCAAGGCGTTCAGGCAGCGACCAGCGCATGACAGCGTCGTTACCTTCTTCTAATGCGAGCAGTTCACAGGCTTCAATGTCAGTCCAGTAAAGCCTGCGGGTCCTTTCACACCACAGGGGACACTCCCCCAGCGTATTCCTTATATCAGCTGCGATTGAAAACATGTGAATCCTCTCGATAAATAAAGGTCGTACTTTGCGCCAGACCAGACTTATCCCCGCCTGCGTGGTAGCAAACGGGGGAAAGCCGTTACTGCAGAAAACGTGCGGAAAGTCGATCGCCGAAAAGCATGACGGCGAGACCGGCCAGCATGACAAGCATTCCAGCCAACTTAATTAAAGAAACCGGGCGCTTGATCGCGCCCAGCAGACCAAAATGGTCGATCATCTGAGATGAGAGCAACTGCCCGACAATTGCCAGTCCGAGCAGAGCTGAAAAACCGATTTTCGGTGCAAGTACCACGTAGCTGAACAGCGCGCAGGCACCGATCAGTCCGCCCGCCAGACTCCAGACAGGCTGAGAAGGAATGGCTGAAAGGGAGGTGAATAACCCTCCACGCAGCAGCGAGTAAATCCCGAGGCTGAACGCCCCGGCCGTAAAGGAAAACAACGCGGCGGTGACAGAGTCGCCTCCGAGTCCTTTTGCAAGCTGACTGTTCAGGGTCGTCTGCAGGGTAATCCCCAGACCTGCTGCAAAAGCTATCACGTAATAAATCGCGCTCATGCTGTTCGTCTCTGTCAGTTAGCCTGAACCAGCGGCAGGAATTTTTCCGCAAAGATGTCTGGCTCATACCCTGCCGCCGCAAAAAGGTGCTCGCGTGATTCATCAATGGCTGCGCGGAGGCGCTCACTGTCCACACCCAGCACTTTGCCGTTCTGCTTGACGATGCGCCCGCCGATCATCACGGTGTCGATGTTACTGCGCTCGGTTGCATGTACCACGGTACCAAACGCATTTCCGTTGGGATAGAGGTTGATATCAGCCGCGTTAATCAGCACCAGATCAGCCTGCTTGCCTGGCGTCAGGCTGCCCACTTTGTCCTGCATTCCTGCACAGTAAGCACCATCGACGGTGGCCGATTTAAGCAGCTGCGCAGCCGGAAGCGTCGTCAGCGAATGCGCTGAATCACAACAGTGCTGCTTGTGCATACCCATCACACGCTGCAGATAGAACGCCACGCGCATTTCCATAAACATGTCGGTGCTGTAAGACGTTTCATTGTCAACACTCAGGCCAGGATGGATACCATGACGTTGCGCGGCTTCAATAGCGAACATCCCGCTTTCGATGCCGTAATGCGAATCTGAGCGCGGGCATACGTTCACCCGGACACCGGCTTCTCGCAGGATTTCCCAGCCTTCATCAGGCAGTGCCGTGCAGTGGTTGAATATATTATCCGGGCCAAGCAGACCCTGCCGATGCAGCGATTCAAGCTCGGAGGCCATCTCAGCACCAAAGAATTCGGTCACGATCGGCAACCCCAGCCTGCGCGCTTCGGCCCATAATTCTGGCTCCAGCTGAGCCATGACGCCCAGCGTCACAAGACTCTCAGGATTGTCCGTGAAATATTTTTCCTGCAGGCGCTGCCAGTTGCCAGGCCAGTGCGCCTTATCCCATTCACCGGCCACCGGTACGCCGGAAGCATGGATCGCGCGAATACCGGCATCAAGCAGGGCCTCAACGGCGGCATCGGAATGTGCTGCGGTCCGGCTGTTGTGCGAGTTATCAATCATTGTGGTGATGCCCGCGTCAATCGCGCCCAGCGCCGTCAGCAGGTTACCCACATAGATATCTTCCGGACGGTAATATTTAGCGAACGAAAAGTGCGTGGCGTTGCTGTAGTCGTCCAGACAGGTGGCGTTGGGGTTGATACGTCGCAGCTGACCTTCCCAGGCGTGACGGTGAGAGTCGACCATCCCCGGCATGGCGATCATATTTGTGGCATCAATGACGTGAGTACCCGGCGCATCAAGGTTCTGTCCCACGGCGGTAATCGTTGATCCAGTGACAAGAATATCGCCACGCTCAAGGTTTCCTACATTGTCGTCCATACTCAGTATGGTGGCCCCGCGAATCAGCGTTACCGGCGGGTTTTCGTGCTGATTATTAACAATATCTCTGTTGTAATCTGTCATTGTCATCGTCTCTTTATGTGTGAACAGGAAAACGATACGCCCTCCGATTAAGGTGAAAAAGATGACTAACGCGTTTTCATAATTCATAATTAACGAATAATGATACTTATCACCCTCACAGGATATCCAGGAGAGCAGCCAGATGGATCGCATTCAGGCTATGCAGATTTTTTTAAGGGTGGCTGAGGCCGGAAGCTTTGTGCGGGCAGCGGAAACACTCTCCCTGCCTGCCTCGACGGTTACCAGCACCATCAAAAATCTGGAGAAATATCTGCAGGTGCGTCTGCTAAACCGGACCACGAGACGGGTCAGTCTGACTCCCGAAGGTCTGCAGTATCTGGCGCAGTGCCGGGAAATTCTGGCCTTAATTGAACATACTGAAGCCAGTCTGGCTGATTCGAACAGGCGCCCCCGGGGCCGTTTACGCGTTGATATGCCTGGCGGTATAGCTCATTTCATCGTTATGCCCAATCTGAAAACGTTCTACAGCCGGTATCCTGATATTTACCTGATGATTGGTGTCAGCGATCGTCAGGTCGATCTGGTTCAGGAGGGGGTGGATTGTGTAATCAGAACCGGAGAGTTGCTTAGCTCAACGCTGGTTGCCCGCCCGCTCGGGCAGTTTCGCTGGATCACCTGTGCCTCTCCCGGCTATCTCAGGGCGTATGGTATTCCGCAGTCACCTGAAGAGTTATCTCATCACCGGGCCATTCACTATTTTTCCGGCCAAAGCCGGCGCACGGACGAACTATGTTTTGTGCAGGGAACGGAAACGCTGTCTGTCTCCGTTAGCGGGCAGGCCGCCGTCAACGAGACGGGACTCTATATAAAAATGTGCCTTGAAGGGTTCGGACTGGCGCAGCTTGCTGAGAACGTGGTCGCAGAACACCTGCAGAAAGGAACGCTGGTTGAAGTCCTGGCCGAATGGCAGCCGTCGTCTGTTCCTGTCACATTGCTTTACCCCCATCAGCGTTTTCTGTCACCCGCCGTTCGCGCATTTGCAGACTGGATAGATGAAATCGTTAACTGATACCTCTAGGCCGGTGTAGACGAAAGTCTGTGTCTGGCGGATGCGCGCATCCCGGAGCAGCGACTTATCGGGGAAAGGGTTGTACCCGGACATTCAACTCTCCGGGTAAGTGGTGCCGCCGTCTGAAGGTGCCAGCCGCATCCGGGCACGCACTCAGCTGAAGTGCCGGAGTAAAATATCTTCCAGAATGCGAAAAACGGTCCTGATGCGCTGCGGTACAAGGGTCTGATAGGGCCGGTAAAGATAAAGCTGCCAGGTTTCCAGTTTCAGTTCCGGCAGGACATTCACCAGCCTGCCGTCTTCGAGGTATTCCCTGCAGGCCAGATTACTTGACTGGATCACGGCTTTCCCGGCTAAAGCAGCCTGAATCTCAGACTGGGAGTCGGTGGTAAAAAACTCAAGATGGCGCGGTACAAACGTATCGACGCCATCGAGCATATATTCGAATACTTTGCCGGTTTCAGGATTCAGCAACCCACTGAAAGGATAGCGCTGGCGCAGATCTTCGAAGTTTTCCGGCGCCCCCAGCTTCTCAATGAGTTCAGGCGATGTCATCAGCGCGTGATGAACGAGCGTGATGGGCCTGATAATAAAGTTCGGATTTGGCTCGCGTTCGATGCGGATCCCCATATCAATGCGGTTCTGTATCGAATTCAGCTTCATCATGTCCAGCCGCCAGTCTATAAACAGCTCAGGATAGGGTCGAAGCGCAGTCAAAAGCTCAAACAGCACCTGTTCGTGTCCGGGAAAACGGAACAGTGTGATCCTCACAATCCCCTTCATCTCATTGTCATCTCTGGCCGTCTGAAACAGCGCTTGTGAGTCTTCAAGAAGGCGCACAGCCTTTGGCAGGAAAAGTTCGCCAAAGCTGGTCAGCACAATCGATCGGGTATTCCGCTTGAACAGTGGTTCGCCGAGCTGATTTTCCAGCTCAGCAATGGTTCGCGTTACCACGGAGGGAGAAATGGCCAGCCTGACCGCAGCTTCGCGAAAATTCATCGTTTCCGCAGCGGCAACAAAAAATCGCAGAGCATCAAGTTTATTCATGATTATTGTGTTTTCAGCAATTCTGGCTTTCGAAATTAACAATTTTTCGGCAATAAATCCAGCCGTATACTTAACCACTCAAAATCATCAGCGTCTTAAATAAGGGTGAAATAATCATGAAATTGAGAAGGTTAGGTAGCCAGGGGCTTCATGTCTCAGAGATGGGGCTGGGGTGCATGGGCATGGATCATGGCTATGGTCATTCAGTTGAAATCAAGGAAAGGATAAAGCTGATAGACAAGGCTGTTGAGCTGGGATGCAACCTTTTCGACACGGCCCCTATTTACGGATTTGAAAACGAAGAACTGCTGGGTACTGCTCTTAGTAAACACAGGGAGAGTGTCATCATTGCGACCAAGTTTGGCGTGACCGGAATGGAAAATATCGATGGTCAGCTGGTACCGGTTCTGGACAGTAGCCCGGCGTCTGTCCGAAAGCAGCTGGAAGGTTCTCTTGACCGTCTTAAAACCGATTACATTGACTTGTTTTACCAGCATCGCGTTGATCCTGCGGTTGAGCCGGAAGTGGTCGCAGGATTGATGAAAGAGTTAATCGCCGAAGGGAAAATAAAGTACTGGGGATTATCCAATGCGCCCGCGTCTTATATCCGGCGGGCCCATGCAGTGTGCCCGGTCACCGCCGTTGAAGATCAGTATTCGATGATGTGGCGTAAGCCTGAGCAGGATCTGTTTACAGTCTGCGACGAACTCGATATCGGCTTTATGGCTTACAGCCCGCTGGGTAATGGTTTCCTGAGTGGTCAGGTGAAAGCTGATACAACCTACGGGGAAGGCGATTACCGGGGCATGATGGGGCGCTTTAAACCCGAGGTAATGGAAAATAATCAGGCGCTTCTTAATCTCATCGCCGACATTGCCGGAAGAAACAACGCAACGTCGGCACAGGTTGTCCTCGCGTGGGAACTGGCTCAGAAGCCTTATATCGTGCCGATTCCGGGTACAACGAAATTACACCGGCTGGAAGAGAATTTTCATGCTGCAAATATTCAGCTCAGTGACGCTGAATTACATGACATCAATGACGCTTTATCCCGGCTTGAAATTGACGACACATTCTTTTAAAGACAAGAGATAAAAAAATGAAAACAACTGTATTTGTTATCCATCCCAACATTCATCTGTCCCGTGTTAACTCGGCGCTGGCAAAAAGTGCAGCATCACTGCCCGATGTCGAAGTGCGTTATCTGTATAACCTGTATCCGGATGGCAAAATTGACGTGGCTGCTGAACAGGCTGTTCTGGAAAATACCGACCGTATTGTGCTGCAGTTCCCGATGCAGTGGTACAGCACGCCGCCGCTTCTCAAACAGTGGCTTGATGACGTACTGACCTACGGCTGGTCACATGGTGGCGAAACACAGGCACTGCGTGACAAGCAACTTATGCTGGCCGTTTCGCTCGGTGGTGCTGAGTCTGCCTATCAGCCTGATGGCGCAGCCGGTCATACGGTAAGCGAATACCTGCTGTCCTTTGAAACCATCTCCGGATATCTGGGGATGCACTATATCAAGCCTTTCATTACAGGCGGAAGTGCGACGATCACCGACGAAGAAATTGAAGCACAGACTGAACGCTACAAAACGGTATTAGTCTGATTAGCATCATGCATTCTATCAATTATTAAAACGTTCAGATGTGCTGGTTGTCGCTGACAATTATCATTGGCGGCAACTAGCAGAATTATGGCTGCTGATGGCTGTTTTGACGGCCCTCAGCATACGCGAGAGCCCCCTACACTGTGCATTTCTGAAGCATTGCTGCTTATTTAAGTTATGCGGTAGCCACTTCAGAACGTTGAACCTGCTTTGCGAAATTCTCATAAAAGTATGTTCTCCGTATAAAGACATTACTATATGAATCTTTAACGTCCGCTTTTCGCTCATAGCAGACATATCTAAATTGTTTAATTGAACGTGCCAACATCAGACCAGCACAGGATTGACCGGATCGTTCTCTTTCAGACACAATCGAAACGACGCTTCTGATGTGTCGGGGATACTTACTCAGAAACCGGCGGAATGGTTGTGGACTGTAGTTGTGCTAAACCCCGGCTCAGCTATGGCGTTTTGTCATTTATAGGGAGTAAACATGGAAGTAACGGTAGAAATGTGTCCACCAGATGAATGGGAATCCATGGTGAAAATTTTTACCGAGATGGAAGAGCACTACTATGGTAAGGGCATCATTCAGAAAACACTGTTGAAGAATTATCTCCGCAATCGACTCTTCAGTCAGCTCTCCGGTACTCTGGTGCTCAGGGCTCGCCGCGATGAAAATATCGTTGGGCTGGCGTGTTGCAGCATTCTCTATCCTTCGCCCCGGTACAGTGGAGAGTTACACATCAAAGAGCTGTATGTTTCACGGAGTGAGAGAGGTAAAGGCACTGGGGAATCCATAATGCGCTTTATGGCAAAACTCGCTCTTGAGCATGAGTGTCGTAGCCTTAGCTGGAATGCCGAGAAATCAAACGCCGGAGCAAACCGTTTTTATCAATCTTT
This sequence comes from Pantoea ananatis LMG 2665, assembly GCF_000710035.2. GTDB lineage: Bacteria > Pseudomonadota > Gammaproteobacteria > Enterobacterales > Enterobacteriaceae > Pantoea > Pantoea ananatis. Next base: position 97,323 of record NZ_JMJJ01000012.1, read on the forward strand.
AGGGGGCAGAATAAATGGCGATATTGTGAATTATTATCTCCATGGTGACCTCCTGAGTAAACTGGCTTCCGGCAGTTTGGCACCGTCTGGAGGCTGTACCGGTTAGTCTCTCGCACTGATTTGGCTTGCCAGCAAGGCAGAGGCAACTGCGTAATATTGATGCCGTGTCCGCTCTGTGCCAGAAGCGGACACTCAAATCGTTTGCTCTATCGAGAGCGAAGCAGGGCGTTTTCGACAGCCCCTGTTATCTCGTCTTCGCTGCGGCCTCCGCTGAACGCGACGTGAGCGTTGAAAACGAAGTGCGGAACAGACTGCACGCCTGCTGAAAACGCTTCTGCTACCGCCTGGTCAACCCTGGCGTGCCAGGCTGGCTCTTCAGCAACAGCCAGCGCCTCAGAACGCTCAAAACCATATGACGTGGCAATGTCTGCAAGCACAACGGTACTGGCAATGTTCATGGCTTTCAGAAAATAGGCTTCTGTAATTGCAACCGCAAGCGGGTGCTGCGTGCCCCGTGAGCGAGCGGCCATAATGAGCGCATGGGCTGCCTGCGTGGGATAAGCCCGGGGCTGACCTTTCAGGTTGAGCTCCAGCCCTGACAGGCGGGCCTCCCGTTCAACACGGGAAAACGCGGCTTCAGGGTTATGCACGCCGTATCGCTCAAGAAGTAAATCAGCGATTAATACCCCCTCTGCGGGGATGCCGGGCATCAGCATAACAGGGTGATGGTGAATATCAGCCTGAAGGCCCGGGAAGCGTTCTTTAAGAACCTTATCGAGTCTGTACTGACCGACAATGCACCAGGGACATATGATGTCGGTATAGAGGTCAATCTTCAGCATGTAAGACTTCTCCCTTATTCAGCCCGTTACAGGCCTGGATGGTTCTGGAAAGAGCCATAACTCTGCGCTGCGCCCGCTAACAATGACTCAACAGCTGCTTCGGCACTGGCGACAGCGGCCTGTGCAGATTCCGCGCCGAGTACGGTACCTTCTATCCGCACAAGCTCAGCGTCAGTCAGTCCGATAAAGCCAAGTATGTGCAGGAGATAGCTGGTCTGGAAGTCGAAAGCGGCATAATCCCCCTGTGAAAACACACCCCCTGCGGCGGTGACCAGATACAGCTTCCTGCCTGTAAGCAGGCCCTGGGGAGCTCCTATGGCATAGCTGAAGGTGAGCCCCGGCCATGTGATATTGTCAATCCAGGCCTTGAGCTGTGAAGAAGGGCCGAAATTCATCATTCCTGAACCAATGACTATGATGTCGGCCGCGCATAATTCATCAACCAGCTCCCTTGCTCGTTTAACGGCAGTATTCTGTGCAGGTGTGCGCGAGTCCGGAGACACAGTGCGGCCTTCAGTGTAGTCCTGTGTGATATGCGGGGGCGGACTGGCGACAAGGTCTCGAACAGTCAGTGAACCGCCTCGCTGAGCCTTCAGCCCACGGGCAATTTGAGTGGCAAAGCGGGTAGACAGGCTCTCAGAGCCACGTGGACTGGAAGTAATCAGCAGAATATTACGCATAGTGGCTCCGTTTAGGGTATAAAATTAATAATCAGGGCACATTTTTATCCCTGGTTACTAACCGGTACCATCGATACTAGAATGCCTGTCGGAGCTTAACAAGAAGGCACAACTATGTTACTGAGTCACACCGGGGTTCCTGAAGCACTGCCGGCTCCTGAAACCGAAGGCTGCAAGGCCACCCGTGAAATACTGAACCGGATTGGCGACAAGTGGAGCCTCTACATCATCGCGTCTCTGGCAAATGGAAAGCAGCGCTTTAATCAGCTAAGGCGCAGCATTGACGGTATTTCCCAGCGGATGCTGACGCTGACCCTGAGAGGTCTTGAGCGGGATGGCTTAATCAGCCGGACTGTCTATCCGACCATCCCGCCACGTGTTGATTACGAACTCACTGACCTGGGCCGGTCACTGTCAGAGCCTGTAATGGCGCTGGTGAACTGGGCAAACAATAACCGGTCAGCCATCGCAGAAGCACATCAGCGCTATGACGATACATTTAAGTCTGTTGAGGAATTTAAGGCTGCCGGGCAGGGATCATGAGCGCCGGAAGTATCAAAAGTCCCGGTGTGTCTTTTGCTGGATGCGGACAACGGTTATTCCGTCAGTCCGCTCAGAGCCAAGAGCTGAAGTAGCTAACAACTGTCTGTAATGATCAATCGGGAGCAGGTCAGCAGCCAGCAGAACTGTAAATCTCACTCCTTAAACATTTCAGGATAATTCTTTTTTTATATATTCAACCGGACCTGTCGCTATAATCAAAAAACAGACAAAACAGGCTACAGCCATGAAGCACCAGCATCATTTTCCGCAATGCGGACCTTTTACAGCCAGGTAGTAAGGAGAATAATATGTTGAGAGATATCGAGAAAGTTACGCATACTGTCACTGGCGAAGCCCTGCTGTCACTTATCAGGGAGGATGCACCAGTCAGCAACGAATCACTAGCAACACGCCTTCAACATTTTCTACAGGCTGAAGAAGACGCCCACAGGCGTCAGGCAATACTTGCTGCAGTGAGTATGTTAAATACCTTTACAGGTAATCATGATTCACCCGATAACATTACTCAGAGTAAAAAGAAGGTTTTCTTCCTGTCAGCCACGAAACACTGATCACATTACAGCGTAAACCGCCTTAAGGCGGTTTACGAATACGCAGTTAAATGCCCCCAACATTTATAATCAGCTATCGTCTTTAGATTCAGCAAAACTATTGCATAATAACGTTTCAACGCTTTCCTTATGCAACATAAAAGTGGTCTGCTATCTGTAAATTAATATGCAGCTTCATTAGCAGATTCTTCATTTACTGTTGAATAGCTTCGAACGTCCGCTTTTCGCTCATAGCGAACAACAGCCTGTTCCTGATTCCACTGTGTGCCAGAAGCGGACGTTGCTTGCATCATGGTATGCTAGTTTACCGGGAGCGGGTCAGCGGACATTGTTAAATTCAATCCATACAAATAAACGGAGTGAAGGTCACCACTGCAATATCAAACGCCGGATGCTGGGATTCAAGTAGTTTCGACGGGCGTAGACCATCCTAGCTGGTATCGAACTGTTCCACATGATACGAAAAGCGCAATATCAACATTCCAAAAGTGGTGAATTGTCACCCGCGGAGCAATTCTATTTTCTGGCTACCTAAATAATCAACAACGCAACTTTTGACAACTTAATGTCACTAATGCGACAGAGCCAGTTTTTTGTGAAATCTTATAAATTAGTTTGCATTATCATATTGTTGCGATTTTTTTAGTTTATAGGAAGCGATACCCTCATGATTGTCATCACTGAATTCAATTTTTTGAATTGCAATATTTTCATATAATTTTACATATAATACTCTATTTTTAAGATCATAGACTGATGTGTAATGTGTATACTGAAATGCTTTTTTTTTATTGTAATTTAACTCTATACATCCTTTAACAATATCAGTCGTTGCTAAAACATGAAAGGCTTTGTTAATGGATTTCTCAGAAGATACGGTTTCACTATATTTAAGTAAATATGCTGTTCTCACAAAACGTGAGGATGGTGTATAGTCGCCGGGAACACCCATAAACCCTGAACCTTTACCCGATGATAGCAATTTAACATTACCAAATTCAGTGTCATCTGAATTATAAATGGAAAGGCCTGTATAATTTTTCAGGTTAGTGACATGCCAAGGAAATGGAGGGTTATTTGTCATCACACCAATTGAATTTTCATAAACTTCAAACTCCAGTTCTTTGGTCGGTTCTACTACAATCGTGCGGCCACTTAAATCTGTGAACATGAAGTGTTGAGGTAAACCATGTTCCGTTCCTGTTGAATCTATGTCTGCGATAGCAATGCTCAATATTTTTTCTTCTACTTCATAAGTATTCTTACAGTTTGATAGCACCCAAAAAAGAAACTGTTCGGCCAGGATAGGGGTTTTCTTTGCTTCATTTATTTTTTCAACACTCGAGTACTTATTGAATTCAGAAAAGTATTGTGTAACGCCACAAAGACTAAACTCATTTATACCATCAATTACGGCATGAGCAATAGCTTCGCCGTCATTTTCCATGAAGCCTATACCCATCACAGAATACATTGCATCCCAAACTCCGAGACGACTACTCACTTTAAATTTTCTTGGTGTTTTTATGCCCGTATACCTGTAGAGTATATGATATTCCTGCGTTCTTCCCAAATAATAATCCCCGTCTAAAGATTTAAATGTAATGCTGGTGCACATAATTAAAGCCCTCTTTTTTAAGTGTTAAAATCGTCATTTATCTTTAAATATAATCAATTTTAAAGCGAAATAAACGATTTAATGCTTGCCTTTAATCTTTTTTAATGATGCATTAGCAACGCCTGAGAATAGTATATTTACCTCTGAGTCTTATTACTAATCAAATCACAGATTACTTAAAAATTATTGATGGAAATCAATCTTTTCGTTTTTTTATGAGTTTTCAGTTATTTATTTTTTTGTTGGGGGTTAAAATTGAGTATTTGACATATCAAATTAATCTATCAATAATAAATCTCAATATTTCATATTTTGAATTTTTGTTAGGTTTTAGTTGTACTGGAGTGAGGTTTAATTTAATTATCATCTAATTAATGAGGTATTTTTTAATGTATGTAAAGAGTTTGATAGAAACATTGGATGAGAATGTAAGTGAGTTCGTTGACTTAAGAAGAAATATACATTCGCATCCCGAACTGGGATTCGAAGAGCAATCGACCAGTGAGCTGGTTGCGACAAAACTTAAAGAATGGGGTTATACGGTTCATTGTGGTCTTGCCAAAACGGGCGTAGTCGGTACCCTGCGCAGCGGAACAGGAGATAAGGTTATCGGGCTACGTGCAGATATGGATGCCCTGCCTATTGTGGAACAAAGCGGCAAACCGTGGAGTAGCCTTGAACACGGTGTATTCCATGGGTGTGGGCATGATGGCCACACTGTAATGCTGCTTTGCGCTGCAAAGTATTTAGCCCATACCCGCCGTTTTAACGGTGTCCTGCACGTTATTTTCCAGCCAGCTGAAGAGACATTATCCGGGGGACGGCGAATGATCGATGATGGCCTCTTTAAGCTGTTCCCCTGCGATAAGATTTTTGGTCTCCATAATGTGCCAGGTTTGAAAACCGGGCATTTTTATTGTCGTTCGGGATCTCTGATGGCCTCTTCTGACACCATTCATATTAAGATCACTGGTATTGGCGCACACGGCGCCATGCCTGAAAAAGGTATTGATGCCACACTGGTTGCCTGTCACATTGGGGTGGCCCTGCAAAGTATTGTTTCTCGAAATGTTGATCCCGTTGAGGCTGCCGTTATCACCATCGGTTGTATTGAGTCCGGAGAGGCTGCTAATGTAGTCAACGCTTCTGCTCTGATGAAGTTGAGTGTCCGTTCGATTCATAAAGATACGAGAGAACTTTTGGTTAGCCGTATTCAGGACCTTGCGACGGCACAAGCCGACTCCTTTGGCGCCAAAGCGGAAGTAGAAATAGTAAACTCCAGTCCAGTCCTAGTAAACGGGAGTGAAGCAACAGAATTCGCGATGAAAATCGCTTCTGACCTGGTTGGAAAGGATAAGCTTCATTTGGCTTCCCCTGCGATGGGCAGTGAAGACTTTGCCTTTATGCTGGAAGCTCACCCTGATGGCTGCTATATGCTAATCGGCGGCGGTGATGCACCGGGTTACTGCAATTTGCATAATCCAGGGTATGACTTCAATGATGAAATCATTTCTACTGGTGCAGCATACTGGGCTTCACTTGTTGAAACCTATTTAACATCATAATTTCTGATAGAAGTATCGCCATAACGATCGTATTGGCGATACCAGGATCTTACCATGTCAATGATGCTCCATTTTGTTGATGTTCTAGGAACGTTTATTTTCGCATTAAGTGGAGCTATAGCCGGCGTTAAAAAAGGTTTTGATCTTTTCGGCGTTTTCTTCATTTCCTCGGTGACTGCGATTGGAGGGGGCGTGCTCAGGGATGTGTGTCTGTCCTCTGCGCCGCCAAGTGGATTGATCAGCGGTGAGTATTTTCTGGCTATATTGCTGGCAGTGCTGTGTGTATCCTATATCCAGAAAGCAATGATTATGTTTTCGAAGCCCGTTACGTTTTTTGACGCTGTAGGGCTGGGTTTCTTTGCAGCCTTCGGTGCCAGCAAAACATGGCACATGACAGGAAGTTTTCAGTTGTCGGTAATTCTGGGGTGTGTTAGTGCTGTGGGCGGGGGATGTATGAGGGACGTATTACTTGGGAAATCCCCAATAATTTTCACAAAGGAGATTTATGCCAGTGCGGCAATAGTCGGGGCGACCATAGAGCTGCTTGGTGTTTCTGGAAAAATGTCACCGTCGTTAAGTTTGTGGATATCTATAATATCCTGTACGGCCATAAGGATGTGGGCGATTAAGTATAGCATCAGAATCCCCGTTATAAAGAACAGATATCTTCAATAGAGCTCTGTCGCATTAAGATTGCGTCGAGTAACATTTTTTTTTTCATGATGTTACCTGTCGTGTCTCTGATCCGAAACGCCTTCAAGCGTCTGCATTACTCCATCGATATGATTGTTCAGTGTGTCAGCTGGTATCTGGCTTACTCCCTGGGTCTGCGTAACCTCGTAGAGATGATGGCAGAGCGCGGTATTCTCGTTGACCACTCCACTCTGCATCGTTGGGTTATCCGCCTGGTGCCGTTGTTAGATAAGGTTTTTCGCCGACACAAGCGCACAATAGGTCGGCGGTGGCGCATGGATGAAACCTAAAACAAAAATAACGGCCAATGGAAGTGTCTGTATCGGGAGGTCGATACAGCAGGTTATACCATCGACTTCCTTATGACCGCCAAACGGGACGCTACAGTCGCATTGCGCTTCTTTCGCAAAGCTATTCGCCATCAAGGCGAACCCGAGGTGATCAGTATCGATAAAAGTGGTGCTAACACCGCAGCGTTAGCCAGGCTCAACGCCGACAGACCCGATGAGGAAACCACTACTATCAGGCAAAGTAAGTATCTGAACAAACTGATTGAGCAAGACCACCGCAATATCAAACGCCGGATACGCCCGATGCTGGGATTCAAATCGTTTCGACGGGCGCAGACCATCATAGCTGGTATCGAAATGCTCCACATGATACGAAAAGGGCAATATAAACATCCGAAAAGTGGGGAATTGTCACCCGCAGAGCAATTCTATTGCTGGCCATCTAAATAAATAACAACGCAACTTTTGACAACTAAATGTCACTAATGCGGCAGAGCCCATTCGTGTGGCACAGCACCAGTCAAGAAAACAGGCTAGTGATAAAGTTTTTGATAATAAGTGTTTTTTTGACGGAATGTTTTGAATGCCTGCTTAGAAAGCATTGTAAAATAACAATGCAATCTTTTTATATTTTTCATGCCCTTATGAAGGGTTAAGGCAGACTGACAGGGAGGGCTCAATAGAGTTCACACCTGATCTGTATGATAATTTCTCCTTATTTATCAATTATTAATTCACTGAACCCTGAACCTAAAATAATAATATTTTATTTTATCTTATAAAAATTTTGTTCAGGCAATATTCTTGGTCATGACTAATTAGGTATGTAGTGTCACCCAAAATCTTATCATCAAAAATAGGTTATACGCTCACTTCATGACAATGTTGTAAATCGACTCCTAATAATTTTTTATTCATTGGCATATCGCTGTCTAATGAAACTTGAGTTCTTATGCTTTTTATACCGTATGCAATGAATGATCTAAATCAACTAATCGTAATATAATGAAAACTAGAGCCATTTTACAATTGCGTTGTGTCCATTTGTTTAAGTTTTTAGTTATAGGATTACTTTAAAGCGGTGAATCCCCCTATGCGGCGGGGCTAAGTCTCAAAGTGTATTTGCCACTGCGTGCATGCAAGCGGGCCAGGTTGTGACTTTTCTGGCTCACCGGGAGGCACCCGGCACCGCTAAACACCGCCGCCGAATCAGGATTTCCCATCGTCGCTGCGCAGCATGATCAGATGCACACCTGGCATGACACGCCTTACCAATGGACGCACGCAGTTGTCCGGCGTGGACTGCTCGGGCTATGTGTAGCGCAACTTGCACGACCGTTTTAATTTACCCATGTGCAGCGTCTCGACAGCCGATTTGCTGCACATGGGCATTCGCGTTACCACTGAACAACCCCTGAGGGGTGACATTGTGTTTTTCCGCATTAGTGGTGGCATGCATTTGGGCTTCTACGATACGGATAAGCAGTTTATTCACACGTCAGCCAGTAAGGGCGTGATTCACTCATCACTAAATAACCCATACTGGTAATCGGTTTATCACAAAGCGCGCCGTCTGACGCTGGAATACGGGGCACAGATGATACTGGACAGAGCCAGTTAGGCACAGGTTTCGAGTCAAGATTGACAATCGCTACATGATAACTGGCCATACAGCACAAGGCTAATCGACCGTTTTTCATGTAGCGCTGTGGTCTGGGACGAGTAAATGAATGGCAAAAGAGGAGGTGAGGGAGGTAAGGCAAAAAAGAAACGGACTCAGTTCACAGCCAGACACCTCATTTAACATAAGATGTATTATGCGCACTTAAGATGAGAGTCCAATTTGATAATGTCACTTTTTAGCTGGTTCATAATGTCACCCAGATACGGCGCGTTTACCACCTTTTCTGGGAGATCTCTGCTGATGCTGGTGACCATGTCGAACAAAGAACTTCACCGTCTTTCCGTCATTCCGGCTGTTATTGAAAAACGTCTGCGTCGCCGTGATGCGGCCTTTCATCTGGATCTTTCCGAGCGTCAAGTTCAGCGCGTTCTGCGTCGTTATCGTGAATACGCCGCGGCATCAATTGTATCAGAACGTCGCGGGCGTCCCGGCAACACTACACTGACTTTGGTCCCACGCTTGCCTGCGAGAAGCTTGCCGAGCTTCATGACCTTGTGCTGGCCACAGAGACCGTGCGTCAACTGATGGCTCGAGTGGAACTGATCTGCTCCCCGTTGATTAATACA
>NZ_JMJJ01000013.1 GCF_000710035.2 Pantoea ananatis LMG 2665
CAGGAGCCGAAGGGGGCCATGTCCCGGCTGTGGCTTTTGATAAGGGGTTAAGGGTTCACTGAACAGCGGAAGCTGGCCACAAACACAACCGGCCATAATCGTGCTGACCGGAATACTGGCCACAATAACGTACCAGTGAACCGGAGTGGCCATACTGCACCGCAGAGTCACAGCACGCGGAGGGAGGAAGCCGGTGCGTCAGCACCGGGTTTTGCCCGGCCCGGAGGGCCTGCAGGGTCTGCGCCCTGCACGGCACGGAATCAGCCTGCGGCTTCATCCCTGAAATGCGAACCTGCGCGGATAAGCAGCTCGCAGAACGGCAGATCTTTAGCGCTGCACAGGTGCATAAGATTTGCCAACAGATCGGTAATAGCCGTTTCTGCCAGGTCATTTTTACTGTCCAGCCCCGTGCAACGGGCGAAGGTGACGACTGCCGCCGCAGCGCTACAGGACACGTCGGTTGTCTCCCACGGAACCGGATGCAGCGCGTAATCCGCCAGGTCATCGAGGTCGGCTATTTTCAGCGATCCCGGATTCGCAACCTGTGTGGGCGTTGTCACACCGGATGGAGTGTTATTCAGCATGGGCACTTCTCCTTAGTTTGAGAGAGTAGGGCCGGAAACCACCGGCCCAGCCCCGTCAGATACGCACTTTACGGTTATAGATGGCACGCCAGTCGTTGTAATCGCTGCCTTTTCGCAGCGGCTCCAGACGGCACAGGTTCTCGGCAAGCCCGTTCATGACCAGAATGCGCTCAACCGCTTCAAACCACGACTCCGCCTCTGCCACCGGAAACCACATATTCGCATTGTGGCCACTCAGCAGCGAATGACCGCAGAAATGTACACCCCTGCCCCGCTTCGTTTCGCAACCCGTTACAGTCACCGTGGCCCTCACTTCCTCAGATGGCGTGCGGCGGGCGAGCTGCTCGACGATGTCATTCCAGCACCATTCTTCGTCTTCCGGCACGGCCAGATCGATGCAGTTCAGCGACTGGCATTCCGCGCGGGCTGACAGCCTGGCGATTTCCTTCAGGGTAGGATCATCATTCGCCCCTTCCGTGCTGTGAATAAACTGACCGTGGATGTAAAACGCTTCATCCCCGTTATCCAGGGTGATGACACAGTACTGGCCCAGCGCGCGGGCAATGTCGTCCTCGGTGACGATTGTCAGGTCGGCATTTTCTGTCTGATTCTGCTGGCTCATGCTCTGGCTCCCGTCATTGTGTTAACGGTCGTCATGAACTGCTGCCAGAGATAAAACGGCATCGCAGGCACATGAGCGTGCTGGCCGCTGAGCAGTGCGTTTACAAACAGCGCCGCCTGTGCGACGATTTGCGGGTCAAAATTCATATTCGTAGCTCCGAGTTTGATTTTGATGTGGCGGGTAGTTACAGCTACCCGCCGTGAAGAAAGCAGGGGCAACCCTGCTTTTTTTGCGCCTAAAACTCCATGCCCTCCATGATTTCTGTTTCATCCAGGCGCGTGGACGGATGCTGATATTCCCGAAGTGCTTCAGCCACATGCGGATCGTTCAGCCAGACGGCGTGAACGCTGGTCAGGTCAAGCATGTCGGCCTCCTGGCGTAGCTGGCGGGCCGTCTCATAGTTATCCCAGCCGGACTCGTAAGCGGCCTGCTTACGCAGCGCCTGTTTCTGTGCCGCAATACGTTCTAACGCAGCCGGATCGGTTTCCGGCACGGCCCACTCCAGCGTGCGGGCATTGCCGCGCAGCACCACACGGCGTGCAATGTCGGTAATGGTGGCGATGTGCGGGTCAAAACCGTACCCACCGTATTCGCTCTGCCCCCAGTCCCCGCTCAGGCTTGCCTTTACCAGCAGCTCCATCGTCTCCGGAAGAGTGTCCGCACGGCCCAGGGAAACTTCCACGTCACGCCAGTACGTACCCAGATTCCGGTCATCTTCGTCGAACTCCATGCGACCGCAGACGGTAAGGCCAAACGGGCGCGACGCCTCGATATATGACTGACGCAGCGCTTCACGCTGAAGCGGGGCATGTTTCTGAAGGTATTCCAGGGCTGGCAGGTCAGGCCCGTCCACCCAGGCCCACTCTGCTGGCACTGTTTCAGTGGCGAGAGACCGGACGGACGTCGCCAGCTCGTACGCAGACGGGGTGGCGATATCGCCTTCATCAATCATCGTCGTGATGAGTTCTGCCGCGTACCGGATATCAGATAACAGGTCATCACCGTCATCCGGACCAGTCGCCCCCAGCGCATCCAGCGCGCGGTACGTCATCAGATTACCTTCCAGTTTCGCGAGGGCGACCAGGCGGTTTGTACGCACGGGCAGTTGCACGTCGAAGTTTTTTAAAACCCGTGTTTCGGTAGAT
>NZ_JMJJ01000014.1 GCF_000710035.2 Pantoea ananatis LMG 2665
AACATCGCGGTGTATTAATCAACGGGCAGCAGGTCAGATCTATATATGAACTAAAGAATTGTTCTGCCCAGTGGATATGTGTTTTTTCTAACGCGCCTTCGGCTTGTTCAACGAAAATTGCACACGCAAAAAATTTGCGAATGCGATTTCCGTTACCGGTAAAGGCTTACTCATAACCGTTTAGTATTATCAGTTTACCAATTTCCAGACATGAACCGGCACTCGGTCAAACAGCTTACCCACTGTCAGTTCAGCTTTACGGTGATCGTATGCTGAGGTCATCGCATAGTCTTCTTTTGGATCGCCTTCGTACTTCAGGTGTTCGTACACGGTCTCCAGCGTGTCGATCGAACGGCAACGCCTGAATTTCATCAACCAGTCTGTTTTTGTCATACCTTGCCTTAAATAAGTGAGCGCACATGACACGGGATTTGCAATAAACAAAAAGAAATTTGCTGAGTGAAGAAACAGCAATGTTTAAAATGATCCGTAACGTAGACAAACCAGAACAGGCCTGAGTTTTAGAGTTCTGCGAGTGCTTGTTAAATACCGGACATGACAGGAGGGAATCCGCCGTAACATGAAACCGCATACTATTAATTCTTATATTTTCAGTCTTGTGCGTTACGATGCAATCAGTGGCCTTCTCGAACTGGAGTACATTAACGGAAGCAGTCGCCGGTGGCTGGGCGTTCCGGTAAGAGTTTACCACACCTTCTGCAGGGCCAGAGATCAGGATGCCTGTTTCCGGAGCTGTATCGACGGACACTACACTTCCCTTCGCGGGAAGCTGACTTTCTGAGGGAGATTCAGGTTCACTTTTCCTGCTCAGTTCAGCCATCATCCTCGCATAATCTTCATAATGATTTTCTGCCTCTGTTCGGATACGGCTGAAGGAATATGAGAACCGGTGCTGGTAGCCACAGCGTTTTTCCCGGGCGGCCTGCATCAGCGTCTGCTGGACCCACAACCAGAAAGAACGCCCTTTTTCTGAGGGCACCGGATACCCGGCCTTTTTCATGATCTTGCGCGCCACACTTTCGCTCCAGCCATTTATCAGCGACAGCGCACCATTAATATCACCACGTGATGTCAGTAAATTAATTTCATGAAACTGATTCATTATTTTTCCTCCGTCCTTTATAAAAAAATTATCGGAGGGTAAACTGATTTCTTAAGGAGACAGTTGTTATGAGTTATTAAAAAGAGTTAATACTGAAAAATATCTGATTATTAATTGATCGGGTGAATGAGTTATTAAACCGCAATGAAACAGGGGTTACAAAGAATGAGAAACCCGAGGGCTTACTGTCTTTTTTTATTTACAGTTCCTTTTTTCACATATTCCGAATCTGACCTGCAGGCGGGTTTTTCACCGGGCGGTACTGCTCAGGAACTCATCATCAGCTTCATACGTTCAGCTACGGGTTCTGCTGACGTGGCTGCGTACGAGTTTACCAGCGAGCCTGTGGCAGAAGCGCTTGTGCAGCTCTCACGGCGCGGCGTAGCTGTAAGGGTGGTGGCCGATGAAAAGAAAAGCCACGACCGCTGGTCACTGGTTAATGAACTGGCCTGTTCAGGTATTCAGGTCAGAACAGATGCGCAGTACAGTATTATGCATAACAAATTTATTGTGACAGGAAATAATGGTGTCCAGACTGGCTCTTTTAATTACACCTCGTCGGCGGAAAAGCGGAATGCCGAAAATGCGCTGGTTATCAGAGACAGTTTGCCAGTGAGTAAGCAGTATCAGGATGAATTTAACCGGCTCTGGGCGGAGTCATCGCCTGTACAGTGCAGCCATCAATAAAAATATAATTATTATTGCCGGTAAGGTGGACTGTATATGACCAGGAAAAAAGTGTATCCGGTTTACTTCACCGGTCAGCGTGGCCAGCACGAGGCGTCAGAAGCTTTCCAGCAGAATGAAACGCCTGTCTGGCAGCGCTGGCTGAAGCACGCCCGCGACAACAAAAAGACCACGGTGGTCACCTGCAGCTGCCTGCCGGCAGAGACCGACCCCGTAAAACGCCGCCTGAAGGTGCATTATTCTCAGGAGACTGAACGCTGCTGGCTCTCCTCCTACGCCTTCACCGGCAACGAGCACAAGCCGGACTGCCGGTTTTACTCGGTGTGGTCAGACGAAAGCCAGGCGGAAATTTATCAGGGGGATGCGGTCCGCGCCGCTGCGGACGGCACCATCGTGGTCAGGCTGCCTACCGGCCTGCAGAAAAAGGCACCGTCAGAGGTCAGACCGGCTGAGAACGAGTCCGTTGATGAACCGGTGAAGCGTAAACGCCGGCCCTCTATGCGCCTGCTGGGGCTGCTACACCTGCTGTGGGAACAGTCCGGCATCAACATCTGGCACCCCTCCTTCGACAAAAAGAAACGCACGC
>NZ_JMJJ01000015.1 GCF_000710035.2 Pantoea ananatis LMG 2665
CGCTCAGGCGGGGAAAAATGCGTTAGAGAACAATGCTCTTAATTCAGGATATGATGAAGAGGAGCATGAAAGGGAACATGGCAATCCACCTCAAAAATTATTCAAATTATCCCCAAGGTCGGGCCCTCTTCAGGATGCTGATGGTCGAACGATTCCGGGAGGTGCAATTATTGGTCCGGGAGCTGTTCCAATCAAAGGTTCCAATGAGGGGGTAACTACTGTAGTGGTTGACTCAGGCAAAAAAGGTGCCTGGAATAAAGCGATGAATAATCCTGAGCCGAATACAGTTTATAATGTTGATGGGAACAAAACTTATCAAACAGATGAATTAACCAGAACAACTAACGTTAGTGCGTCTCTGAGTTTATCTAAAAATGATAGAAATGGTTATCAACAATGCAAAGCCGGTAAATGTGGTAATCCGGGTGATGAAGGTGGTCATTTAATAGCCAGTATTTTTAATGGCCCAGGTGAGAAACTGAATCTTGTTCCGATGGATGGTAATCTGAATAAAGGTGCCTGGAAACAGATGGAAAATACATGGGCTAATGCTTTGAAAGATGGGAATAAAGTTGATGTTAATATTCAGCCAATATATTCAGGTAATAACACAAGACCTGATAGGGTAATCGTTAAATATTCAATTGATGGCGGCAGACCTGTGAATATTGACTTCAAAAACTCTCCTGGAGGAAAATGATGCAGCATACTGATATTGAACAAACAATAGGTAAAATATTGTATGAGTGCGGCCCTGGCAATGCTCAGAAAATAATTGTAAGAGCTGAGATTTTCTCTGAGGATGATGGTGGTAAATATGAGTTTGACTACCTTGATGAGAATGGTGAACTGGACTGGTTTGATCCTGATGGTAGGGCCATTGCGGATTTAACCGATGCTTTGATTGCCTATAAGAAATATTTTTTAGAAAATAACTTAACAAATGGAAAATCTATCTGGTCAAAATGTGAAATAACTGTTGATATACCAGAAGAAAAAATAAACATAAATCTTCAATATCAGGATTAAAGAAAATCCTCGCCCTAAAAAGCGGGGAGTTTTACTTTATAACCAGCACGTTATCTTCTTCGCGACATATCTTCCCACACCACGATACCCGGCGGCAGTGGCCGCTTCTGCGGTGTGGCAATCACCGTAATAAACTCCACAATCTGCTTTTGCTTACGGGCCGAAAGCTTACAGACCTTCTTTAGCATCTGCATAATCTCTGGCTCGGATGGCTGTGGTTCCTGAGCGGTCAGCACCAGGCAACCCGGCATCATCCGCACCTTCAGCGGTCTCCCTGTCTCAAATCCTGCATCAGCCAGCCAGTCGCCCTTAAGCGTGATGGTAGTGGCCTTATTATGCGTCTTCCAGTTGCGGATGTAACCTACGGTATAACGTCGGTTTTTTAGTTCCGGCGCTTCAGCTGTGACAACTTCTGGCTTAGTATCGTGCTCAGCCATAATCAACTCCTTGTTAGTTGGTTGTGGTCAGCGGTCTTATCGTGTTGCAACCACGGTAAGATCGCGTCAGATCAGGTTTATCCCAGCACGCGGCGGGCCTGATGTTTTAAAATCAGCGCATCCAGAATCGATGTCACCGACTTGAGTTCTTCTTCGTCCATCTGCTTAATCGCTTCGAACTTGAGCTCGTCCTGTGGCTCCCGCTCGCCACCCTCAAATATCAGCCAGTCAGCAGAAACGTTAAAGGTTACTGCAATATGCTTGAGAATATCTAAATAGGGCTGTGCTTCCCTGGACTCATAGCGGCGAACCTGGGTCAGATGTATCCCCACTTTGTCGGCCATCTGTGGTTGGGTCAGTCCGTGCTCCTTACGCAGGGATAGAAAACGAGTCGAAAAGCTCATCCAGAACATCCTCTGATAATCGATAGTGTCGTTCATTATCACCTCCTGTTTTGAATGGGCTTAACTTAGTATCCCTTCCGGCTGAGCAACGGGATAGCACGGAGCCGGATGCAGCAGCGGAGCCGCCGGACAGGCTGTAAGCCCTCTGTAAGTTAAGTGGTTCCGTGCCCGGCAGAGCGCGGCGTCCATGCCGCGATCTGCCTTCATCAATGCCGGAGCCGCGCGGGGGAAATGGCCGTCCAGTGGTGAAGGGACGCGGCATAACATGCTTATCAGGTGCAGCCGCTTCCGGGCCATTAACCATAATGCGGGAGATTATGCGTGGTTCGTAGTTCAGAACTGCGCATAAGGTGGGCGTTATGTTGAATAGCCGCGAGCAGTTTACCCGAAGATGAATGTCGGGGTGTAAGTACCCCGACAAACCGGGCCATTCACCTTTAGAGATCTTCCGGCATA
>NZ_JMJJ01000016.1 GCF_000710035.2 Pantoea ananatis LMG 2665
GCGTCGTCGCAA
Organism: Pantoea ananatis LMG 2665; assembly: GCF_000710035.2. Classification (GTDB taxonomy): domain Bacteria; phylum Pseudomonadota; class Gammaproteobacteria; order Enterobacterales; family Enterobacteriaceae; genus Pantoea; species Pantoea ananatis. The sequence continues at coordinate 13 of NZ_JMJJ01000016.1, forward strand.
GGGTCTGGCGACTGAGCGGCTTCCGCTGCTCCGCCCGGCGGCACCCAACCTGACCTGGTCGATGGATTTCGTTATGGACGCGCTGGCCACCGGTCGCAGGATCAAGTGCCTTACCTGCGTCGATAACTTAACAAAGGAATGTCTGACGGTCACTGTTGCCTTCGGGATTTCAGGCGAGCAGGTCACGCGTATTCCGGACAGCATTGCTCGGTTTCGCGGCTATCCGACTACGATAAGAACCGATCAGGGCCCGGAGTTTACCTGCCGCGCGCTCGATCAGTGGGCCTTTGAGCATGGCGTGGAGCTGCGACTTGCTACGATAATAACCGTTCAGGGCTCGGAGTTTACCTGCCGCGCACTCGATCAGTGGGCCTTTAAGCATGGAGTTGAGCTGCGACTTATCCAGCCCGGCAGGCCGACACAGAACGGATTTATTGAGAGTTTTAACGGACGCTTTCGCGATGAATGCCTGAATGAACACTGGTTCAGCGACGTCAGTCATGCCAGGAAAACCATCAGCGAATGGCGTCAGGATTATAACGAATGTCGTCCGCACTCCACGCTGAATTATCAGACGCCGTCTGAATTTGCAGCGAACTGGAGAAAGGGTAATTCTGAGAGTGAAGGATCCGACATTACTAATTGAGCCTTGTATTTAATTCTGGGGGCAGGTCAACATCATGTGTCATTCTAAAAAAATATCCCCCTGAGGCCAGTCTATGAAATGTACAGTGGGTAAGGTATAATTGTACTTCTGTTTAAAATATTACAAATAATTGATAGATTTTATGTTTACTGAAACGAAAAGTGACTCCGCCCCTCCTTTCATCCAAAATATTAACATGGGTTGGGTTGAACCATTTCCGTCTATGTTTTATTGTCAGGTTAAATTTTCAGTTGAGCAATATGATGACGAACTTTTTACTGAATTTTCAATTCCTTTTCCGAATCAACTGATTCTGGCCGTTGTGAAACGAAAAGCTGAATATCTTGCAGCACGTTATGCTGCACAAAAAGCTCTCAGGCTATTTGGTTGTAACGAAACACCAGGGACGTCATCAAACCGCTCTCCGGTTTGGCCATCTGAGTGGTGCGGAAGTTTGTCGCACTCTGATGAATGCTCCATAGCAGTAATTGCTCCAAAGAAATCGGGTATGACACCTGGTGTTGACATAGAGTTTTTTGCTCCGGAAACAATGAGGGATACAGCAGACATGTTTGTGTCGGCGGATGAAAAGTATGTTCTTTCAGACAGCGGCATTGACTATACTACTGCGTTATTACTCATCTTTTCCGTGAAAGAGAGTCTTTTTAAAGCGCTCTACCCTGAAGTTGGGCGCTTCTTCAATTTTGATGCAGCTAAAGTTTGCAGAATCGATACTTCAAATAAGAAGATAACATTAGAATTGACCCAAAACCTTTCGCGTAATCGCATTACAGGTTCTCGTATAGAGGGCTATTATAGTATTTCAGATGGCAGAGTTATTACAGTGGTAGCCTGAAGGTTTTCTTTGCTGACCTAGTAAAGCTCTTAGGGGGATGTTCTAGATTTGATGATTTAATTTATGATTGTTTTTTGTGCTCTCTATATCCTGTTGCTACTGTTCTTGTAAGTACCCCGACAAACCGGACCATTCACTTTTAGAGATCTTCCGACATACTGATTATGTCCTGTGAGGAGATCACCATGCGTAAAGCCCGATTCACCGAACACCAGATCATTGCCGTTCTGAAGTCCGTCGAAGCCGGACATACCGTTAGGATGTCTGCCGTGAAGCCGGTATTTCTGAAGCCAGCTATTACAACTGGAAAGCGAAGTTTGGCGGTATGGAAGCGTCTGATATCAAGAAGATGAAAGACCTGGAGGATGAAAACCGGCGATTAAAACAAATGTTTGCTGATCTCAGCCTTGAATGCCGGGCACTGAAAGACGTTATCGAAAAAAAGCTTTAAAACCAGCGATAAAGCGTGAGCTCGTCGGTTACCTGACTGCGCAATTTACCATGAGCATTCGCCAGGCCTGCAGGACGTTATCGCTGAGCAGGACGGTCTGTTTTTACCAGCCCGATACCCGGCGTGATGAACCGGTGATCCAGGTGCTGACTGAGCTGGCAGAGCGCTACCCGCGATACGGCTTCAAAAAGCTGTTCCAGCTGCTGCGCAGGCAGGGTAACACCTGGAACCATAAACGCGTTCACCGGATTTACTGCCTGCTGAAACTGAATTTTCGTCGCAAGGGAAAACAGCGTTTACCCGCACGTAACCCGGCGCGACTGGCTACGCCGGAAGCGCTTAACCAGAGCTGGTCCATCGATTTTATGCATGATGCGCTGGTCTGCGGCAGACGCTTCCGGACCTTTAATGTGGTTGATGACTTTAACCGCGAGGCCCTCGCCATAGAAATTGATCTGAATATCCCGGCACAGCGGGTGGTCAGGGTGCTGGACAGAATCGTGGCAAACCGGGGTTATCCACTGAAACTGAGGATGGACAACGGACCAGAACTGGTCTCACTGACGCTGGCACAGTGGGCTGAAGAGCACAGAGTGATGCTGGAATTTATCAAGCCGGGAAAACCAACGCAGAACGCCTTTATCGAACGGTTTAACCGGACGTACCGAACAGAAATCCTGGATTTTTACCTGTTCAGAACGCTGAATGAAGCCCGGGAAATCAGAAGTCGCTGGCTGATGGAATACAACAGCGAGCGGCCTCATGAATCCCTGAATAACCTGACGCCGGAGGAGTACCGGTTGATGGCCGAAAAACCGGAAACCTCAAAAAGTGCGTGGAACTAAAACGGGTGTGCTTACACAAGACCCGGTTCACTCCGCACTGCTGCCCGGTATCACGAAGATCGAGATGGATTTTGCGATAACCATAGACGCAGCCAGACTCAAGCCAGAACTGTTTGATCTGCCCGGTCACCATCTGGTCTGCATGGTGGCGCTGTGAATGTGGCTGCTGAAGCCAGAAATAAAATTCACCCGGATGTACATCCAGAACCCGACAGAGCAGGTGAACAGGCCAACAACGGCTGTTGTCGCGGATAAAGGCGTACCTCAGTCGGACAGCTTTGCGAAGTACGCCGCGGCTTTTTTTAATATGTCCCGTTCGTCGGTGACCCGCTTCAGCTCTTTCTGAAGACGGCGGATCCCGGCCTGAGCATCCGACTGTGCATTATTAGTGGAAGAATCCGGACCGTACTTCATTATCCAGGCGTAAAGGCTGTGGGTGGTGATATCGAGACGTGTTGCAACGCTGGAAACACAATGACCACGATCAACAACCTGTTTGACTGCTTCAATTTTAAACTCTTCTGGATAACGCTTACCGCTCATGGGCACCTCTCTTTAAGTCATCTTAAATGACTCTGAGGTGTCTGTTAAACCCGTGGCGATTCACATTTTGAACTTTTTGATTATAATTTTAATTATGTACTTCCCTCAAGCCCAGAATAGTTAAATAAGGTATTCCTTTACGTACTCAGATGGCATCACTGGCTCCTCACCTGCGGCTTTCGCAAAATTTAAATAGCGTTGTCAGCCGCGTTAATAGATATACAATCTGGTGATAACTGTCTCAAATCGTTGTATATGCGACCTCAGCTTTCATATCATGTATTATATTTCAAAAAACGAAAATGTTAATTCAACCTCCAATTGCTAGTTTTAAAAAATATAAGTAATTAGAAATGCATGACTTGGTATTTTCAATAAAGTCGCAAAGCCATCCCCATCCAAATATGATATCAATTCCCATTATGATAAGGAAGAAAAACATTGAAAACGCAATAGATTTTATAATACTTGCTATAATTTTATATTCAAAAAATGACTTATTCAATGCAGATCCTGCAATTTTGTTATATTCGTCCTCATCGAGAAATGAATATAGCTTACTCTTCCACACCTCCCGACTCTCATTCATTATGGCAATATGCTTGGTATTGATTCTCAATGTTATGAAGGTTGATAATAAAATATAAATTGAAAGTGCTATAAAAACATAACCATAAACATGACTATTTCCAGCCATTCTGGAATTATCCATGGCATATTTAAAAACTATAGTTGCAAGAACAAGTGCGAGATCTTTCCATAAAGTGCTAGCAATATCTTTTGTCTGTTGTACAATCTTCTGAACTTCTTCTACCAAATTCTTTCTCAGGTCACCTAGCGTTTTCAACGTTTCTTTACTAGCCGAAAGTAAATGAGCCCTGTAAAGGAGGCGTGCTGATTCAAAAGCAGAATTCATTTTCTTAACGATCCCAGTTTCGTATGCAACAGTCTCAGGCCATTCACGAGCAAGCTCACATGTAAAAAGTGTGTGTTTTATCTCGATTTCATCACCTGCTAAATAGATCCACCTTACTATTTCATTGAGGACGGGATAGATATGGATTGGAGCATTACTTGGAGTAAATAACAAGTTCTTTGGTGGTTTACCACTTATTTTTACATATAATTCTTCATCAATCTTATCCACTTCATTAACAATTGTTAAAAGAAGGTTCCTTACAGCTGATATTTTCCACTCATCAAAATAAGGGTTTTTAATATCAACATTGTCCATTATCATCCATGGTGATATATTAGCCGGAAATTCAATGCCAAATGTAGACACCTTCACGAAATGGCGAACTTTCAACTTGACATTTTTTTCACCATCTTCACCTTCCACTGGTTCAGACAACCATGGATGTACAGCAAAAGAATTGGTACTGAAGCCAGAGGTTAAACCCAGTAAGAAAACATTGCTACAATTATATGGCGAAGTAGAATCAGCCAAGAAATCAGACCAACCTTCAATCGAAAGGAAGTAATAAGAGTTTTTATGTTGTTTAAAACTTAGGTATACCGTGCATTCAGTACCTGGGCAAGCCTTCTTAGGCTCAACATAATCATCAAATGAGTCCTTAAAACTAAAATTTAGCCAATCTTTTTTTTTGTGATCATATATATTCTGCCATTTATTGAGACATATTTTCGTCATTGTTCCAATAACGATTGCAGACTGATTGACTTCATCATATGTTTCAGTCACTGTTGACAGCGGGTCAGAAAGTCTTGTAGAGCTAATCGCCTTATCAATAAGTTTAAGAATTGAAATCATCCTGTTTTAATCCTGTAGTTATGATTTTTATTTCATATTTACCATTAGGCAATGGTTTGCGCTGAACTTTAGAGTTATCGTCAAAGATTATTGTAACACCCTCTTTTGTAACCCATTTATAGGTTGCTGGTTTTTCTATGTATTCTGGTTTAACCTGAAATGACTCACCGAGAAACCCTGACTCCTTCACTTTTTTATTAAAAGCCTCCTTGATTTTTGGTATGTCATCGAGTGGACCAAATATTGCCGTTAGAGTTGTATCAGGATCAACTGTATCAAATGAAAACTCTTTAGTCCCTAAGTGTTTATATATTCTTTTCACACCATCTGTGGCAACATGCTCCGGGAGAAATGAGCGATTTTCTTTGAATACATCTTTTAAAGCATCAAGCAATTTTACATTAAGGTCAACTATAGAATTTGAACGCTTAACCTCTAAAAAACCCTCGAAATATTCTGATATATGCGCCCGATTACTTCGGTCAAGAACAGTGATATCTCCACCCTGTACTGGGTCGAGTTTTACCAATGCAACCTTCTGAATAGAGTCAGCTTTACGTGTAAATGACTCGGTAAAAAACTCTAATTTTGGTTTGTAATTTTTCTTGTTTGCATCAAGATAATATCTTACTACTTCATCATTCTCGTACTTAAGTAATGCATAAAAACGTTTAACACCTGAATTAAGTTCAAAAACAAAGAAAGCACCTTTACTAGCATTTCCTTTATGTTTAGTGTGAAAGTCTACCGCTAATTGCTTGGATTCTTCAGTGAAATTCGTTTTCGGGTGCTTATTTATTTCACTCATAATCCTGAGAATTCTTTCAACGTTAGAATTAGCCTTAAATTTGAAAAGATTCCCTTTGAGACTGCTTTTTATCCTCGCCAGAAAAAATTCATTATAAATCAATGGGGTTATTTCTTTCAAAGTTATAGGGGCAGTTAATCCTTTACCTACAACATGAAATATCATCTTATTAATAGTGAGTTGCTGAATTTCTTCTTCAGTTAGTAAGCTCATTTATTTGCCTGTGTAAAGTAATAAAAATCAGTCCCAATACGTTATCAAGCCTAATGATAATTCAAAAAAAATCATGCAGCAATAGATAAAATTAAAACAAAAAAACATATTATTCAGATGGTTATGAAAATACACATCTCAATTGTAAAGGTTTAAAATTAAAAAAGTTCAATTAGGCTTATACCTCTTAGAGCTTCACATTTAAAACCATTCCTTATGTCAAATTATCACGGTAGCTCGAGGTAATGAGAATGCTTTCAAATGATTATGCCTGTGACCTGCCCCCAAGATTAGATACAAAGCTCAGTTAGTAATGTCAGTTTGTTTACCTTCTAATTTTCCATTTCTCCAGCTTGCTGCAAATTCAGCCGGCGTCTGGTATTTCAGCGATGAATGAGGTCTGGACTCGTTATAGGCCCTCTCGACTTAATAACTGCCAGATGCGCCGGTACCCAAAACGCCTTCGTTCGGGCGCCTGTTCTGTGAATAGGTGTTTTTTGAACCTTACGCGCTCGGGGCGCCCCGCCTCTTTCTGGTTACTAACCTTGCACGCCTAACTTCATATAATTGACCTTATATGAAGTTAGGATCCGGCAGCGAATCCCTGTATCATGGGATCCGGTCTGAAGATCACAACCGCGCATGAAATCTTCAGGCCTGTGTGAACAAATTAACAGGCATCGCTACGTAAAATCTGCAGGGTTTCTCCCCTGCTTCTCTTACAGAATTCACGTAGCGCTGTCTCCTGAAAGGATAAAAATGGACGATTTCAGACCACATTTACCCGTATCTGATGCTCAGCTGCCCGGCCAGGCTGACGTGGTGGCGCAGCTCCAGGCGTTTGTTCAGGACCGAGAGGCCTTTTCTGACAATACCTGGCGGCAGCTGCTCAGCGTGATGCGGATCTGCGCCGGCTGGGCGAAGGAGTACGGCCGCACCTTTCTGCCCATGAAACCCGAATGCCTGCGTGATTATCTTATGTGGCTGCAGGCAAACGGACGGGCATCTTCGACTATAGGTACACACCTCGCTCTTATCAGCATGTTACACCGTAACGCAGGGCTGACTCCTCCCCATGCTTCACCCTTAGTTTTTCGGGCAATGAAGAAAATTAGCCGGACTGCTGTGGTTAGTGGCGAGCGCACAGGCCAGGCAATACCCTTTCGTCTGACCGATCTTCTCACGCTTGATACCAGATGGTCGGGGTCAGATTCTCTGCAGCACCAGCGCGACCTGGCATTTTTACACGTGGGCTATTCCACACTGCTTCGGGTGAGCGAACTGGGACGTCTCCGCGTACGTGATGTTTCACATGCTTCAGACGGAAGAATTGTGCTGGATGTCGGCTGGACGAAAACCATTGTGATGACCGGGGGGCTTATCAAAGGACTGGGCGCACTTTCAACGCAACGCCTGAGAGAATGGCTGAACGCGTCGGGCCTGATTAACGAGCCTGATGCCTTTATATTCTCCCCCGTTCACCGCACCAATCGAGCGAAAATCAGTACCGACAGGCCGCTTTCCACACGTGCAATGGAAGATATTTTTGCCCGCGCCTGGCACGAGGCGGGTCCCGCTGCGGATGTTAAACCCAATAAAAACCGGTACCGGGGATGGTCAGGACACAGTACCCGAGTGGGTGCTGCCATCGACATGGCCACAAAAAAATACAGTACTGTACAGATTATGCAGGAAGGCACCTGGAAAAAGGCAGAAACTGTGATGCGCTATATCCGGCATGTTGATGCTCATGCAGGCGCCATGGTTGATTTTATGGATGACCACGTGAGAAGGTGAGTCGGCCAGAATGAAAATTTTCTTTTATTCCTCAGCATTCCTTTAGCTTTTGTATCTGAGTCCGACAGCTTTGAGAAGTACGCAGCTGTAGATTCAAATGCTCAACGCTACAGTTTTATGAAAGGATGGGAGTTACTGAGGATTTTGAATGAAACGCACATTAAAGCAAAGTAAAAAGCATCTACAGTTTCCGCTATCTGAAGCCAACGGTTAACCGCCTAGCTACGTCTCTCCGAGATAGTACTTTTCGTAAGCGTGCCTGCAGCCGGCAACTTACCGCCGCTGCTCTTCACTAAGAAATTCAGCCCGTCCTTCAGGCCTGTCAGAAGTTTACCCCGCGAATTCTTTGCGATCAGTGTAAGCGTGGAGCTGGCCACACCGTCGGCAAGGATAGTCTCCGGGCTCGCCGTAAACAGCGACTGTCCCGCATCCGGGATGATGCTACTGATAACCAGACTGGCAGGGGAAATCTTAACGCCCCTCACAGAAGGCTTCAGCGTCACCGTTTCATTGTCCGTACCTGCCGTCACCGTCAAGGTGTACACGCCAGCTGATTCTCGAGTCAGAGCTGACACCGAGGCGCTTTTCATTTCGCTGACTTTCAGCCGATTTCATTCACATCAACGTCCGCCGCCTGATGGCTTTCATCCTGCAGAGTCAGGGTCAGCACCTGCGTGCTCTTCCCGTCTGCAGGCAACTCGCTGCCCGGCGACGTGAAGGTCGAAGTCTGTTTGTCAACTACCGGGGCCAGTACAGTTACCTGGATGTCACTTTCTTCAGAGCGGTTATCCTTCGTATCCACCGCCACTCCGCTGACAGTGTAGGTGTTCACTTACTGAGCCGTCGTCCGATATTCAGGCAGCACCACCACGTAATCTGTACCGTTCTGCACAATTAAACCGCCGGCCGCGCTTAGGGGGGTCGCGTCCCAGTCGATGCGATCAAGGCCGTATTTACAGATCACCGACACCCCCAGGGACTTTTGCTCCCCGCCATGACCGGTTACCAGTTCCGCCGCGTGCAGTCGAATCACCTCTTTCTTACGATATTCGAGCACGATATTGTTATTGCGCTCAACCAGGTCATACCGACTACCCCTCAGGGTGCGCATCGTCTCTACGGCACCTAGATCCATCTGGGCGTGCCACGACACCCCGAGCTGGTAATTCATGTCCATCGTTAGCCGGGTGTCGCTTTTTCCTGATTACCCTTGACGTTCCTCAACCCCAACGGTAAAAAGCGGCACCGGGGTGTAGTTAACCCCGGCCGTAACGGCGTGCGTATTGTTCTGACGCTTATCCGTCACGAACAGAGCAACTTCTTTACCATAGCACTGCTCATAAGTGAGCCTACCGCCGAGCTGTGGAAGGGCCGGCACACAGGCCTGCGCCCGGATATCACAGCCGTTAGCTGGTCTCTCGGAATAGTCAGCCAGATCTGGAGAGTCCTTCCAGCTCGTCAGGCGCATATAGCCGTTGGCACTCAGCTTCAGGAAATCACGCCAGTATTCCAGCCTAAAGCCCATACGCGTGAGCACGGGACAGATCGTCGTCCCCAAACAGGTTTCCGCCCAGCATGGCAGTAGTGACGCAGGCCGACACCATGGTTAGCCTGGGTTCGCCCGTCAGTACGGTGAAGGCTGGTCTGGGAGAAGGCCATTTAATCGCCCTAGTCATACAACGGCATTAGAAGGTCAAATTGCGAGTCCCTGAGAGATAAATGTTTGTCAGCATTCAGCTGTACGCGCGCCGTACCGAAATGGCTCAGCCACTGTTGAAGGGCCTCACAGGCCTCGCCTATGGCCATGCCCCGGGCCATAGAAGCGGCAGCATCACTTTTTGCGCTATTGGACAGGAAGCTTCCGGCCCGGGGGCATAACCTGCCGCCTATCGAGCCTGTTTCGTCTCAGTACCCGCGTTTTTATTCTCATATGTTATAGACGAGTCCGCGAAGGAAATGATTAATTTATCATTTACAGTTACCAACGGCACATCCACGTCATCCCCGGGGCGCAAGTCGTTCAGGCCGCGGGCAAAGGTACGGAACTGAATGAGTTCGCGCAGTTGTTCAGGTGTGAGGTGAAATTTTTTTTTCAACGGAAGCATTTGTCTCGCCGGGACCCAGAGCGTAAGCCTCCGTGGGCATCGCGAAAAGTGGCGCAGGCTGCTGCAGAAAATGCTGCTCGCCGGCCCCTGCCATAACCGGGGTGAAGGCCACCGCCAAGGGAAAGGCCACATGTATGGAAATATTAAGCCAAGTAATCAGGCGCAGGACAAGAGAGATCGTAGAACCAGCATGCGGCTGCGATGAGTATTCACGTTTCATTTTTATTCATCCCTACAAATGAATTAACCGGATACTCACAGGGCAGGCATTATATTAACCAAAGAAATATAGCTCCCCTGAGTTCGGAGATAGTTAACTTAGGAAAGCAATGTGGAGAACAAAACATAATCAAAAAACAGCGAATTATTGCTGTTAGTTCTTTCGCAGAAAGTATTGCCTGTGACGTCGGTTATATTAGTCGTCGACAGATTATATTTCCATGGTCACAGATGACATTGCAAAAAAACATGTTACCACTGCAGACTCCCATCGCAAAAAAACCGCCGATTCTTTGACTACAGATATCCATGGCGGATGCGAATATTCTTATCTCGCTAAACATTTATTATCAAATCCGGCAAATTAAATTCAAAAAATTACCGCGTTTTACTCCGATTCATACGAAAAGCAAAGATGTTCGTAAGACTCTTTGAAGTAATCAACGACTTTTATAACGGGGGTTTTTCATTAAACGCACACATGATATTTCACTTATGTGAAATATAGTTTTTTACACTAGAAAGATTGAAGCTCTTATTATATAATTAATTTACCATCGAATCATTTTCTGACCAAACACAAACCCCCTCTTAGAAAAGAGATTCGCACAAAGGCTTAATAAAAAAACACAGAACAACCTGCATTGTATTTAATTAATTACCCATGAGTCATTCAATGAAGATTATTCACTTAAGTAAAAATTAAACTTATTATTTAGCTCATGATTTTTAAACATCAACCTTAAGATTTAAATTAAAAATCATTTTCCAGAGCATATCAAATCGAGCATAGCCATTAATTCAGTCAAACTAACACCGAGACCAGATCTAGAAAAATTTAACTTCAAAGAAACTTCCCTGTAAAAAACTCTCCATTACAGCTTAAAAAAGTGATATCCCGATAAGGAAATTCAAATTGTCAGTTTTCTGTTATTGTACATATCTCGAAAAGGTGATTATCGATATTAATCTCTTTTATGTTGTTTTTTTTCACACATTCATTGTCATTAGAATTATTACAAGTAAGTAGGTTCTCTTTTACAAATTTATCCAGTATGTTTGTTAAATCTTCAGAATCGTAATTTTTACTTTGACTTTTCAAAATTAAAATGCAGCCATCTTTAACACCAGAAAATAACAACATATCATGCAAATTATGATTCGATTTCATTTTAAAATAAAATTGCGAAATGCATAATGAGAACACCAAGACTGATAATAACGAAAAGACAAAAAAATACTTACTTCTTATTATTTTATTGCATAAAAAAATATTACTTTCGCTTGATATTATATCCTCGCTTTCCATGTAAGAATTTCGTTTCAGATCCATGTTCTTCATTAATTCATTATCAAGCTCTAAACCATATACTGGAAGCTCTTTGACCTGAGCTACAAATTGAAACCCATGTTTTGGTAAGGTAGCTATAATCAGATTATTCTCTCCTAAGGATTTAAATGCTTTTCTCAATTCGCTAACATAAGTATTTAAATTGCTATTAGAAGCTCTAAATCCGTAGTCTTCCCATGTCTCTTTTAATAAAATATCACGCTCGATTGGCTCATTCCCGTACTTAATGAATTGCATTAATAATCTTGTCGCTGGGTTAGATAGGGTATAAATACTTTCCTCATCATTTAGCAGTTGCAACGTTTTCTTTTCTGATTCAAAAACAACAATATTATTTATTAAATATTTTGGCATTTCAAGAACCTCCTGTCCAATTCCTAAACTACATAAGCATTTAAACACCATTATGATAGCTGTCAATAACAATATTTACTTACATAGATTTATTTTTCATTTAAAAAAAACACCTCATTATAAAAAAAAACCACAGAAAACTTAATGTTTATAAAAAATTAAATTTGTTATAGTTTTGATGATTTGTAGCATAAAAAACTACATACACCTCACACTAAGCACGAAAATTAACTTAACAATTTATTGTCTCCGCTTAAAATTGAATTTTACATTATCAAGAGATTCTTTTTAAAGGGCTAAAAGTGTTTACTTGAAAGGACGGTGGGTAAATGCTTAACATCATAAAGAAACATTAGCATTATTTAATGATAGGAAAAATTTGTAATAAATTTGACTGAACAGACTTTATTATTTATTCTTTATCTGGTCAAATAACATACATTAGAACTATTGACTACATGATAGAACCTTGCAAACCATATAGGAATACTACCTACAGATTTGAATTTTAGCAAATTACAGTAGTCTGCGTCTGATGATGCATGTATACATGAGATCAAAAGTAGTTACAGTCCTGCCTTCACTCACTAATAACTGAAGTTGTGGAGAACATTGATAAATCCGTGCTCAATCTAATATTGATCCCCAAAGCGACAATTCAAGCTTGCAATCAATATTTTTGCGTAGGCTTGCTCTTTTTTATTATTTGCAGTTCCGTTCTTTGCTCTAAACATGATTAGCATATCGTGTAGCAGATTAATTATGGCTCATGTCAGGTTACTATCATAGTAAGAAATCTTCGATAAAGTGAATGTTTTCAAAAATTGCTCTCGCAGAACACATGATTAAAGATAGTTCTGTGGTGCGTGCTGAGAAATGAGTATATGTATGAGGTGGATGAATCTCATATCGGCTTGTCTGCGCGGGAGAACACCATAGCCTCATACATAACATTAACGATTTAGAGCCTGTGGTCTCAGGCCAAAAATCTCGGACTTATTATGCGACAGATCCAGCATGGTTTCAGCGGACAACTCCTGAAGCGGGCGAACTTCTCTAGAGTAAGCTTACACCACTGCACTTAGCTCATCCTTTAGGCGAGACTTCTAGAGCTGGATATAAGAACTGGCGTCAGCAATAACGTGCGAGTGTCAGATTTACTGGACCTAAACCCGCCTCCTTCCATCGGAGAATACTGATAACTTGCCCGTCATAATTTATTCTTCAGGATAAAACTCTGATATGAGATAGCTCAACTATTTACATCATTATTTATTGCCGGAGAGAAGTTAAGGGCTCGAGTAAAATTTTACTAAAGGTATATGATTTTAAACCCTTAATCTACATGCTTACCATGGGAGTTCTTTGTGAAAAAACTATTTATCATTCCACTTATGAGCATTATATTATTCAGCTTACCAAATGCATTCTCTGGAACGTTGATATTCATTGGCGCAGTTACTGAACCAGCTTGTGCTGTTGACGTCATTGCAAGGCAGGCATCAGTACATTGCCTACGAAGCGGAACATTTCAAGAACAACACTACAGATTTGATCAATATGCCCATGAAATACCTTATAAACTTGGGTATATCAAAATAAGATTTACAAGCAATCGGCTTGATATGGTTATCACTTACAATTAAATTAGTTGGTTATTCACCTGTTAATAATTGTGAAGGTGGCAGTGGCGTTGGCTGTTCCCGGTGTAATTGTACCTCCTGTTTGATAGTAACGAGCCTTGAGTGGCACCAGATAGGAATTGGAAGGATCATTAGCTATGCCATTATCAACTTCTTCTGTAAGAGGTAGTGGTTTATCTTTGAACAAAAGCTGTATACCTACACCTGTAGCGCTTCCGTTCCCTCCCGAAAGGGTCAGTATACCTTTCGATGCATCCATCGCGCTGCCATCGATCCTGAAATATATTTTGGTGTTTAAGTCGCAATTTAAATCGATTTTAAATTCACGTGTATTAGCATCACCTGGCCAGGTACCTTTCCCACCAAATGCACGTTTTTCAACCTTTCCCATAGGTACCGCTATCACAGTATTTAATACACTACATCCAATGGTTTTGACATTAAAGCGGCCAATTCTTATATCCGCTGCTAAAAGATAATTACCCTGATTGCGAAGTATGAAGGCACCTGCCATCGATTTTTCGAGCCTTCCTGAACCAGTGTTTTGTGCCGTTTTGTAGAACTGAATACGTGCCTGTGCAGTAATAGGCTGATTGGTATGTTTACTGCCTTCGTTTACGCATACAGAACGGTTGTTAGGGTCACCATCAATGCTACCATATCCATCTACAAATAAGGTATTGCCACAGTTACTTACTGATGTGATACCAATTGCGTAACCAATGCCCGGAATATTTGTGCTGTAAATACGTCTTCCATGCAGCGTCATTACATAATCTAAGCCCTTTACACCAAATTCTTGCTTAGTTATGGCCGGACCTGGTTCATCTGAACAGTTAAAAATAGGTACAACTCCGGACACTACCTCTTGTCCTATAGGTGAGCCTACTGGAAGATCTTTCTGAATTATCAAATCTGGGGGAGTAACAGTGAGTCCAGAAGTTAGTTTATTACAATCAAAAGCCTTCACATCGGCAGCAATAGACCAAAAAATAACGCCAAAAAGGCCAGTCCACGACCAATTTCTCATACTATTTGTCCTTCTAATGGCAGTGCGAGTTAATAAGCTGAATTTCAGTTCTTCGTGCATCGACAGCGTATTTTGCATTACAGCTTCCACCCTGCCATTTAACATGCACGACCCCCTTCTCTGGTATGCCACTAAGGTAGACCTGATGTCGTCCATTTATCATTCCTGAAGACGTGTGAAGGCCATTAGTAACGGTGGCCGAAGCACCAAGTGGAATCGAAAAACGCGAGTCCAGTGTCAACATCATTTTCTGCCCAAATTGGGTTGGAAAATCTGCCAGAACAATTGCGCCTTGGCCGGGAGCTTTAAAACGTGTATCAGTAATGATATCCACGCGGTCAGAGATTGTATCCGTATTAAGTTTTATTGAATTTCGCTGATAAGGCATGAGATAAGGGACGACAGCATACCCTCTACCGTCTGTATATATACCGGAGTTATTCTCAACTTTTATGCCCGAAGCTCTCTCTGCTCTGACCAGGGCAAACGTATCCCCCAGAGGTTGAGAGAGAGTAATACCATAGGGGTGAACAACTACTCCGCCCATGGCGCTGTAATTAAACTGTTGGGAATACCGGGTGTAGTTATAGCCAACCGTATATTCACCGTTTCTGGCCTTATAATCTGCCGATGCACTACCCGTAGTTTCGTTTCCACCACTACTGTAGCCCTGCTGTAGGTTGTAGCTAAGTTTATTGTCGGCCAGTGCGCTACCCGAAATGCCAACAGAAGATACGGTTCCACTCTGACCGGCCTGATTGGAGGAAAGGTTGAGCTGGCTTTTAGGTAAAAAGCGATCCAAGGGGATCTGAACGGCCACTGACATCAATCTGTCAGTCTGATTGTAGTATGGAGATGCAGCCAATGAAAAATTAAATGAATAGTTGATGCTGTCTTTGTTGATGTTATATCCAATTGCTAAATTACTTTCCTTTCGGCTGACACCCCAGTACTGTTGCTGAAATGCAGAGAGGAATAGACTGCCATAATTTCCCATCGTCTGGTTAATATTGAGCTGGGCCCTGCTTCGTTTATTGTGTTGGAAGCGCCACCGTGCATATGTACGTTGCTCAATTTCAAGTTCTGAGAAAGTCTTATCTTCAAATGTTCGTTTCTGAGGAAGCGAATCATAAAAACCGTTAGCTTCGCTGAAATCAAGGTATCCGGACGTTGAATACCGGTATCCTGCAAGGGTCAATGTAGTACCACTTTCGGCAAAATCTTTCGAATACTGAAAGCGAACAGAAGATCCTCGGCTGTCCTGGCTAACAAGCTTAGTTGTTGCAAATGTACTATCGAGAGATACTGAACCAACTTCTCCGAGTCCCTTTCCCAAGCCGAATACGGCTGCCTGATAGTTCTTCGATATGATTGTTCCACCATAGAATGTTGCTGCATGAGATAGCCCAAGGATACCCGTTGCCTGAAGGAACTCAGGATTACGCGAACTAATGTGGTTGTCTGCGGTGGTGCGGTACTTTCCTGCCGTGAGAGAGTATTTAAAACGACCCTCCCTCAGCATGATTGGTACTGCAGAAAATGCCTGAGTGAACTGGCGCACAGTTGCATCAGCCTCACGTATCGATATATGAAGGTCTCCACTTGAAGAAGTAGGATAGAGGTCAGCTATGGCAAATGGGCCAGGAGGAACATAGGCCTGATATATAATGTTCCCATCCTGATGGATGGTAACACGCGCATTACTGTGTGCAATTCCCCTTACGACAGGTGCAAATCCCCTCAGGCTTTCCGGCTGCATATTTTCGTCAGAGAAAAGCTGTACACCAGTGAAAGCGAAACTGTCGAATACCTCGGAAGATGTGTAGCTTTCACCAGCAACAACTTGTGCTTTGAGAACTTTTATATCTCTTTGAAGATATGTATTTAGGCTGTTCCACTTTCCTGATGACTGAGAGTCCGACCATGTAGAATAATTCCGAAAACGCCATGCCCCTACATTCATACCGCTGCGTAGATTTAAATAATTATTATATCTACTACCTTCTCTATAATCGCTTCGGTTGCTTGCACCCGAATATGCATAATTAAAGAAAAATGCATTCATTCCATCATCCCATTCTTCCGGTGGAACTACGCCTTGAACGGCTGGTTTGATATATTCCTGTGGTATACTGATATCAAGCCTCTGTTGACTTGAGTCATAGCTAAAGAGGCTTTCAGGAAGATACTTTTCAGGAGGGCTGGCGAAATTACTGCCCGCAAGGTGCATAAAGGCAGAGGTTGCATTTTCCTGGACTCCCCACTCTACCAGCTCATTTTTAGTTATGTCGGGAGTGAGAATATCATTTTTTATAATAAAATTAATGATTTTTTCAGATACATATGTTCCATTGAGGTATATCTCGACGTGATATCGCCCAGGAAGCTGTCCCCCTGGGCGCTCGAGAGTCGAAAGATCTATGGCTGTTTCTCCATTTCGCTTTTCAATTGATTCGGGGTCAAAATAGTCAGCACAGTAAGATGGTTGCGAATAAATAAATAAAAGTGTCATCCATACTGCAGTATGAAATCTTTTGTGGGGTATAAGTTGAAAAAAAAGCACCCGCATTTTAATTCCAGCCCTGCTCAGATTTTCGATTTTCTGGTTTCAGTAATTCCGCCAAAGTCATTTATTGCACGCCATACAACAGATTTAGCATTTTTGTTAGATGCAAAAACAACCTGCTCCTGATAGGGAGCAATTGTTAGAGGCTTATTTACGTGAAAATCCCCTATAACAAGCTCATATAATGAAACATGATATGGCGTTGGATTTTCGACATAAATTTGATCACCACGCTTGAAGAAATTCAGTTTTTCATAAGCTGTAGCAGGTTCGCCCTTTAACCCGTGCGGCCGATAGAAAAGTTTCATAACTGTTTTAACAGTTATAAAAAGCCGATTTGCTTCATCACGCTTGGTTGATGGCACTGACTTTATGCTGAGCCACATCATTGATTCACGATCAGTAGGGAGTGATTTTCCGGTGTAAACAAGTCTTACTGAGTTTTGCGAATGAGGCTCGAGGCGAAAAAGGGGGGGCGTCGAGATAAAAGTATCATCGTCTACGTCCCCATCAAGACTTTTGCTAACCCACGACTGAATAAGATAAGGCCTGTCATCCGGATTAGTGACACTTACGGATGCCTGTTTTGAACTGCCATCATAAATGACTCGATTACCGCCAATCTCAATCCCTGCGAAGCTGGCTGAGCAGAAAACAAGCAAACCGAGTCCAAATAATAAACGCATAGTTATCCCCTAGCGTATACTGAAAAATTCATTTAGTTCAGTTATAGGCAATAGTGAATGTTGCGGTCGCGTTAGCAGTACCAGCTGCAACTGGAGTTGAAATGGCGTAATACTTTGCAATATAGGTGAGCGTATTAGTTCCGGAGGAAGTAAGAGGTATTGATGGGGTAGAAGATCCGATAGGTATCAGAGTCGAGCTGTCCTGTTGATAAATACCCACACCAAGATTGGTTGCAGTCTGTCCTGAACTGAGGCTCAGAATCGAACTGTTGCCGTTGGCAACAGTACCATCGAAGCGGACACTGGCTGATTTTGCAGCAGCAGGGCATCCGGTGAGATCAATCGTGAAACGTGTAGCTGCTGCAGTCGAACCTGCAGAGCCAAACGAACTCGACGAAATATTACCAAGATTAACAGTCTGATTCGCAGAAGCAGCGTCTACTGTACAAGCAGTGTCGGTAACGCTCCCTGTAAAATTGATGGTGCCGTCATACGCTGTAGCAAAGTTTGCGTTTAAAGCAGAAATCAACGTAGTGACAATGATCGATAAATATTTCATTAAACTTCCTTTTTACATTGTAAATAACATTCTAGATATGTTGATTTTTTGTATCTAGAGAGCCTGGCATGCCCAAACAAGTAGAAAATCGTAATGTATCCATGTCAGTTTTAGGAAAAACAACTTCATCAAAAGAAAAAATTGAAGTTTTTTTCTGAAAAAAAACCTTAATCAAAACAAAATCAGTTTAAAAAACCATAAAAAAACATCCAACAGAACAAAAAACCATATAATTTTCAATACTGCAGATTAATCTTATGGAAAAGATTGAGGAATAAATGAAATTTTGTACTTAGAAGCAGACTATAAAAAATTAAACTTAATTCGGCAGGTATGCATAGGTAAGATTGTATAAACAGAAAGAAAGTATTAAACTTTCTGATATGGGTTACCAATGGAGCAGGAAGTTACAGATAAATTATTTAATTTTTTGCAGCGCACAATTTTACATATTTAATTCATGTAATTATTTAATCTCTTATTGACGTCTTAGAGCTTCTTCATAAAATTCTTGACTGCTAGAACTAAATTTTCGTAATAGGTACAACTCGATCGTTGTATCCCGTAGCTAGAGAATCAGTTGAAATAAGCTACCCCACGATTCAGGAAAGAGCATCATACACTGGTACCATGTTAATTTTAAAAGATATTTTATACTTGTTCGGTGATCTTATACTTGCATCTTTTCGAGATCAAAGTTGATATTTATAAAAAACTCTATAAAGCACTTGACTTAATTTAAAAAATAGACACCTTAAAAAGGTAAGTTATTTTAATTTTATCTAATCATGAAGTATATTTCAGTTATTTAAACTTGAAAGGTAAAAAATTTAATCCCCTCTACTACATTTTTAATTTAAATTTAATAAAATTTAGATAATCTTTATTTCTGAATTCTCACTTTTTAATTAATACATAGGGTGATTTTACAAAAATATTGGCAGGCATTAATTAATGGTTAACAACATTGATGTAAAAAAACGCATGAATTAAAAAACTTGTTTAGGTAATATTTAATAAAAACTGGTATCTTTAAGAGAAGAACACAGGTGTTTTACTACAGGAAGAAATTACGGAAGAAGACTAAATTTACTTTTTTTAAAATTTTCTTTTTATGCCAACTGACTTTGGAGATGCTTCATGCCAATCCGCTTAGATTAATTTTAGCATTATCCGTTATCAATCAATTGATCACCAAGAAAGATCATTAAACAATAGGTTAAAACTATCAAATAACTTACAATCGGTCGTTACAGACATGTACGAGGAATGTTGATTTTTGCTTATAATTCAATGAATTTGTGTTATTTATGCTCACTATTGCCATTTCACACCCTGTTTAATTCAAAAATGCAAAGGCAGAAATATGGATGATATTACAAAAGGGAAAAATATTTTCTTTGAGTTGGGCATTAAAGAACTTAAGAAAAAAGTACCATATTCAATCACAAACAACATACGAGGTCTAAGCTTCATATACTTTCATGATGTTTTTCTTAAAAATTATCTGAACCAGGATCTTATAAACAGGAAACACAAACGTATTGTAATTATCAGCACACAAAGAATGATGCCACTTGCACTTTACTACTACAGACACTTTTGGAATGTTGTTGCAGTTATTGATGCAAAATCCTCCTTGCAAAAGATTACTGAGATTATAGAAAATGTTTGCTTCTGTGGCATTAGGAACGTTTCAGATAAAGAATGCGCTGGCAGGCTAAGTAGTTTCGAATACGATATACTTAAGATGAGATTAGATGGCTTTGACGCAACTCAAGTAACCAACAAATTAGATATCAACTTGAAACAATATTACAAACACAGCGAAAGACTTTCAAAGAAAATGGGGGTTAGAAAGTTTCACCATTTAAACATATCGCATTAGATTTTTTTAAAATTTCTTTCTTCTCCAACTTAATTTAATAACCAGATAATGATAATATCATAATTTCGTACGAAACTTTAACATTCTGTTATGCTAGCATTCTGATTACCTAGGTTAATAAAAAAATATATTTACTCATAAAAAACTCAACTTTGTTTAACCAACATTTTGATTTTATATATGCAATTTTTTTTCGTTACTTTAAAAAACTTGAGTGTTTTATTACATGTGTCAATCAGCATCTCTGCCTGGGCATTTTTTTCATCATATACATCACCACGAACAGTGACTAACATCAAAAAAAATATTAATACTATTGAGGCATTATGGATAAATCTTAATAAACTCATTTACTGAAAACACCTTCAACTTAAAACAGGAACCCATAAAAATACAACCTGCCTTAACATTTAGCAATATTTATTATCATTAACCGAGTAATTGATGATGTAAATCAGTTTAATAGCAATTATTTATAGAAAACTCACATTATAGTTGATTATAAAGATACTCTGTGTAAATTATTTATTCGCTTTAACAAACATTTGGCAAGTAACTTTGATGAGACTACCCTTTTTCCATCATATGTGTAGTGCAGCCGTTTTAGTTCATCGCACTTTTAGAACTTTCCGCGTTTTCGGTCATCAGCCCGTACTCTTCTGACGTCAGGTTATTAAGGGAATAATGAGGCCACTAGCTGTTGTATTCCGTCAGCCAGTGTTCTGTGATTTCCCGTACTTCCTTCAGGGTTTTGAACAGGTAAAAATCCAGTATTGCTGTCCAGTACGTCCGGTAAAACCGTTCGCTAAAGGCTTTCTGAGTCGGCTTATCCGGTTCGATAAAGTCCAGCATTTTGTCATGCTCTTCAGCCCACTTCGCCAGGAGCAGTGAGATTAATTCAGAACCATTGTCCTTCCGCATCGTCAGTAGATAACCTCGGTTTGCCACGATCTTCTCCAGTACCCTTACCACCCAATATGCATGTATATTTAGGTCGATTTCTTCCGCCAGTGCTTTCCGGTTAAAATCATCCATCATATTTATGGATCTGAAGCCCCTGCCGCACAGCAGCGCATCGTGATAAAATCGATGGACCAGCTCTGGTTTAACGTCACCGGAGTGGCCATTGGTGACGAGTTGCGCACTGGCAGACGTTGCTTTACCCTGCGACGAAAGTTCAGTTTCAGCAGGCAGTAAATCCGGTGCACGCGCTTGTTATTCCGGGTATTATCATGTCTGCGCAGCACCTGGAGCAGCTTCTTAAAACCGCACCGAGGATAACGTTCTGCCAGTTCAGTCAGCGCCCGGATCACGTGCTCATCCAGGCAGAGATCGGGATGGTATAAATACACCGTCCTGCTCAGCGATAATGTCCAGCATGCTAGGCGTAAGCTCATAGAAAATTGCACCCTCAGATAGCTGACAAGCTCACGCTCCATCGCTGGTTTTAACCCTTTTTTTCGATGGCATCTTTTAACGCACGATTTTCCAGACTCAGGCCGTGAAACATCTGCTTCAGACGACGATTTTCGTCCTCAAGTTATTTTATTTTTTGATATCAGCGTCTTCCATCCCGCCGCATTTCGCCTTCCAGTTTCAATAGCTGGCTTCAGAGTTACCGCTATCACGGCAGACATCCTTAACAGTTCACCCGGCCTCGACTGACTTTAGGACAGCGATGATCTGGTGTTCAGTAAATCGGATCTTACGGATAGCGATCTCCTCGGGGACATATCAGTATGTCGGAAGATTAAAGTGGGATGATAACAGGAGGGATAAAGACCTTATAAACAGCATACGTTTGAGTACGTGAGGGTTCACAAATATTTAAAGTGTGTGCTAGCGGGACGCTGTTGAACATTCTGAAAACCAGTATCTGTGCTATTTGACATGTAATATCTTTATTTTGTTGCACTGTTGGGGATCTAAACATCTCTATGAAGTAGTAATTACTGGATGATAACAATTCACAATTGTAGCAAGGGATATGTGTGCTGGCGGGGGGGGTTTGGCTAGTTGATGGACAAAATGTGTGCTGGCGGGGGAATCATCCTAGATAGTGATCCAATATGTGCTCTGGCGGGGAATTGTCCTAATGAGTAACTCAGAAATCAAGCTGACCTAGGAATCATGCTAGTTAGTGACTCGATATGTGTGCTGGCGGGGGAATTATCCTAGTAAGTAAACCTTCGCCTAAGCTTACTGATAATCATCCTAGTTGGTAACTCATCATGTGTGCTGGCGGGGGTGTCAGCCAAGTGAGTAACCCAATACCTAAGCTGACCTGTGGTGCATCCTAGTTAGTGAGTCAATATGGGGGCTGACGGGGTCTAATATAGTGAGTGACCATTATGTATGCTAAGGGGCAATCTTAGTTAGTGGAAGAATGTGTGTGCTGACAGGTGAATTATCTTAATTAGTGAAGAAACATGTGCGCTGGAGGGGAAAAATCTTAGCAAATGAGCTCATGTGTGTGCTGGCGGGCTTTTTTCTGGATCAATTCGTTAGCATTGTAAAAGGTAGCCCGAACCATTACTGGGAAGGCCTCTACTCTTTTGAGGGGAGTTTATTTGTCCCAACAGCACACATTCAGATGTCCGCAGGCTTCAGCTTAGGGTTACGTTTATGAATGATAACAAAGTTTTCGCGGGATTTACGAACGAGCGAAAATTCTAGGTAACCGATGTTCTGTAACTGCTCAAGCGCCTTTTTGATAGTCCGGTTTTGTTCACTGACAGAACTGCTCAGAGAAAGGCGCTCGCGCAGTCTTGAGAAGCTGACAGGTATCGGGTTTGCAGGGAGACTTTCAATAAAAGTATAGATCGCCTGAGCGGCTTCCTTTTTTGGAAGTGCTTTAATGGCGTGGTGCTGCAAAAGGACTCTGTAGTCTAATTGGAACAGCTCCCATAGTTTTTCATCAGCTTCCAGCTGAACAATATCTCTTTCAGCATCAAAGTAACCCGTCTTCAGAAGGCCTGTTTGATAACTTCCCCTCGCATCACTACCGCGCTTAAAAGAGATTGATTTATTACGTAATTTTCCCAAGGATTCATGAATAGTAAGCCGTAGACGGGCATCAATTCGTTTAGCAGAAAATCCACACCCTTTGGCAAACTCAGTAAACTTCAGTTCGATCTTGTTTGATGCCAGACCATATTTACTGAATGCATAAATAACCCCAATCCAGACCTTAAAATCGCTGTCCATATTGAGACGTGGCCCAGAAATGTTAATGTGATCATATCCCTCAGCCCGTGCTATCTCTAACTGAGAGAATAATTCAGATGCATCAACAACGTTGTTTTCGCCCTGAGACTTCGTGGGTTTAGGTACAAAAACACCGAGACGCATAAGTGCTACAGGCTGAACGGTGTTGTTGGAATTAACTGTGAGTCGTTTGTCTTTACTGACCATATCACTGTAAAGAGCATCACCGATAAATGACTCATCTTTCATATAATTATCTCACTTAGTAGCTAAAGGATCTTACTGTGAGTAAAGATCACCTTTATCCCAACAACACACACATTACATCCGTTCAGCACACATTACCAGCCGTCCAGCACACATGTTCATCCCTTCAGCACACATGATTATCCCACCAGCACACATCTGTAATTTGTTTGAAGTCAGTCACCACAAGGCCGGAGAGAGAACGGGATCTATTTGGAACTGTAAGGATCTTACTGGAATATTTATAGGATCGTGCCTGTGCACATGTGGATAAACGATCGTCTCTACTAACGCGCCTTCGGCTTGTTCAACTGGCTCAACGAATACAAAAAATTTGTATTCGTTGAGCCAGTTTCTGCTGAAAAAATCTATGACGGGATCACTCGACGAATTTCCAGATATGGGCGGGGACACGATCATAGAGCTTACCGGTTACCAGTTCCGCCTTTCGGTGATCGTAGGCACGGGTGATTTCATATTGTTCTTCAGTGTGGTCTGAATACATCAAATGTTCATACACGATTTCAAGTGTCTCCGCTGAGCGGCACCGGCGAAATCTCATGAGCCAATCAGTTTTATTCATTTTCTCCAACTACATTTATCAAAGTTAATTGCGGACTGTAGGTAAAACGCATTCAAACCGGCCCTGTAAACGCCTTTTCCTAGGTATGCGTGTTTACTACTGCATAATCTACTTTATGGCAGAACACTCTTATGCACTATTTCGCTAGCTCTTTATGCACCTTTGTCTTCGTAGAGCCATTCTCCTACACTGTCATACTGAAGTACCAGCGGCCGCTGGTCATGAATATGCACGATTCCCTTATTGCTTTCAGCTGTCACTATGATAAACCCCTCACGGGCATGATCCTGATCAAAGGGCGCTTTGCCTAATGCAGCGAAGAAAGTGGCTGGCTTGAGCACTGATAGATAATGTATGGTTTTTTGCCGTCATCCGTTCTGGTCCCTTCACAACAGCCACTGGCTGGCACTACAGCCCTTCCTTGCTGCCACATATGGCTGAACATTCTGCAGGAGGCAGCAATTCGCCCCCCTGCCGTTAACTAGCATAGCCATGTGCCATCAGTCAGGCCTATAGCCCCAGAATACAGGCTCAAAAAGGGGCTGGCTTTCCCGCTGATTGAGTATCATCACGCTCGTTCCTAGCAATACCGAAACCGGGTCGTTTAATTACACCTCGTCGGCTGAAAAGCGGAATGCAGAAAATGCACTGGCAGTTTTTGATAATAAAACGGTTGCTGCTGAATATAACGCAGAATTCGAAAGGCTATGGAATGAATCCACGCCGGTGACGTGTCAGGACAAATAAAGGCGTGATTCCCGGTGCGGGGGCAAAACGTTATTCCGGACGGGGGGGATGGGAATGGCAAAAAAGAAAACCTACGCGGTTCATTTCCGTGGACAGCGCGGTGAGCGGGACGCAAGTGAGGCCTTCCAGCAGGAGGAAACTGGGACCTGGCAGCGCTGGCTAAAGCACGCCCGCGACAACAAGAAAACCACGGTGGTGACCTGCAACTGCCTGCCGGCAGAGACCGACCCGGTAAAACGTCGCCTTAAGGTCCACTACTCAGGCTGCCCACCGGCCTGCAGAAAAAGGCACCGTCAGAGGTCAAACCGGCTGAAGACGTGTCCGGTGATGAACCGGTCAAGCGTAAGCGCCGGCCCTCGATGCGCCTGCTGGGGCTGCTTCACCTGCTGTGGGAACAGTCCGGCATCAACGTCTGGCATCCTGCTTTCGACAAAAAGAAACGCACGCCCGGCTGGGTGAGCTGGCGCCTGCAGCAGACGGCGGGCCGGATACGCGTCGGCCGCGTGCCGCTGGAAGAGTCGCTGCTGCTTATGGCCATGAAGGGCACGCCGCAGGTTATTTCAAACCGGGAACACCTGAGAGCGGCCGAAAAGAACAAAAGGCGGCTCATCGTGGTGTCCGTTCTGGCCAGCTGGAATGAGGCGGCTGAAGCCCGGCTGAGGACCACACTGCCGCTGGGGCTGTTTTTTGGTTTTCCTGACCTGGTTCTGCCGGAAGACGTGCGCCTGCGCCTTGAGCGGAGCTTTGGCCGCGAGCTGGGCGACTGGCACCGGGGCATGAAGGTCGTGGTCATTGCGGAAACGGAGCCGCCGGAAACGACGTTCAGGTACGCTGACGGGCGCAACCTGCCGTCCAGTTGCAGTACCGTCATCGACGTGGCGCTGATGACGGTCAGCCCCCGCTTCATTCCGCTTGATTCGGGCTATGAGGGGCTGGTCGAAGACAGGCTGTGGCAGGAAAAACGCGCCTTCGTAAAGCCGCTGCGCTACGACGGTGAGGAAGATGTGTTACCGGACTTTGTGCTGAAAGATGTCCCTGGTGTGGAGGCGCTGCCGATGGAGGTCTTTGGCATGAACACGCCTGAGTATCTGCAGCGTAAGCAGGAGAAAA
Organism: Pantoea ananatis LMG 2665; assembly: GCF_000710035.2. Lineage (GTDB taxonomy): Bacteria > Pseudomonadota > Gammaproteobacteria > Enterobacterales > Enterobacteriaceae > Pantoea > Pantoea ananatis. The sequence continues at coordinate 26,240 of NZ_JMJJ01000016.1, forward strand.
CCACTCATTATGATACGAAATACGGTCAGGGACACTGGTGGTCCTGGAACGCTGCCGACAGGTCAGACATGCCAGCATTTCCATTCCGCTCCGCAAAATGATAATTCAGTCAACTCAGGCAGGTACAGACAATGAGTACAGAGCCACAGATTCGGGAATGTGTAAAAAAAGAACCTCATGACCGGAGTGATCCTTTAGTCCGGGCGTGCCTTAATTTTGTTAAGTTCAAGGATGACCTGGACATGGCAAACCGCACGTCCTGTGTCCACCCGTCTTTCGTAAGGATGCTCAGGTGGCTGTCAGGATATTACGAACCCTCAGAAAAATGGAATAAATCCCGTAGGCCGCGACGTAACGCAACTGCTGCTTATCCTTCTCATTTTATGCATTATGCACTGCCTTTTTTGTACAGCCGGACGGCTGAAATGGGAGAGTATGAAAAACGCCTCATTCGTCCTCAGCTCGTTGTTTCGGGTACATATGGCATTTATGACCGGGGCTCTTTGAGCGGCTATGCCAGTAACAGTCCGGAAGAGGTGATGGACTGGTCTGATAAGGCAGTTAAGGAATGTGATGTCGGGACCTGTGACCCTCAATACCTCTGTCCTGGAGGGTTGCCGCTGTATGTTGCTCTGGAAGGCAAAAACAGGGTTGAACTCTTCAAACGTCACAGAAGTGCCATGTTTGCATGGGTCGCCCCCTCTGTTTCCGTGCCGGCGGAGGAGCTGAAACTCATACGTCTGAAACCTTTCAACGTTTGGGCAGTAGGCCATGGCAGCAGGCTTTGTGTTCTTCCGTTCAGCGGGCCGGCCCTGCCCGTCTATAATGCGCTCAAGGTCGCTGTCGGGAAACCCAGATGGGATTTTTTCGCCCTGACGAAACTGCGTAGTGCGCGACTCAATGCAGTCAGTTTTCAGATGAGTCGCTGATTTGCTGATGACCGGCCTTACAAGGGTAATTATCTGTATTTTCGGGAAAAGAAGGCTCTTTTCCCGCTTAACGCATTTAAATTTTTTCAGTTAACCTTCCTCGCAGCTCCTTAATAAAAACTCCCTTATACGCACGTACTCACCTGCTCTCCCGTCCCAGATTCGGGATGACTGAGAAACAAATTCTTGAGTCCCGTCTGAAAGCTCATTAAGAACGTCTTTGATTTCCTGCCGCAGCGGATAATCATCCGGAAGCAATGCAGACAGATGCATCCGGAAATCCATTTTCTGCGTCCGGGGAACGCCGTCAGCTTCGGAACACATGTCGATGATCTCCGTGACCGTCATCTGCCGGATGCGGCACACGTCTGTCAGCACTTCTAAATCATCGATGGTCAGAAAGTAAATCCGTTCTTCCGGCACGGGCAAATGGTGCAGCTCCGCGCGGAGAACGTCAAATATGTCGGGTTTGATGTTGGCGGCAATGAACTGACCGCTGGAAATGAAATGATCCTGTTGTAAAACGATTATCAGCGAGTCTCGTCGGGAGGGGAGTCTGTTTTCAATTTCGTTGATAATGGCTGCACATTTTTCTCCTTTCTCTAACCCTTCTATCAGGTTTCCCTTGATCCTGTCGTGCAGCAGGTTCGCACTGGCCGATTCTCTCAGGATCCTGTGGGGAAGCACCGCTTTTGAATCAATGAAGATGTAAGCCTCTCCCTCACGGATAAGATAATCCACGACTTTACCTGTGCGATCCGCACGTTTGTAACGTGATTTGAGAGTCTGCTCATTCTGCAGCTCGCTGAAAGTCTGAGACAGATGTTTCTCTAGGTAGCGCTCAACTGTTCCGCCAAACCTGTTGCCGTAATCACCTGTATGATTTTCCTTAAAGAGTTCGGGAACCAGTGAGCCAAGTCCGGCACCAAGCAGCTGTTTTGAGAAAACGATTGCCGAATCTTCAGACAGCAAGACGGGTCTGCGTATAAAAGGCGTACGCTCATAGTATTCTTCGGGAATCGGCGTGGGCCGTTTGTAGTAGGCAATGAAGGTTCCGATTTCGTCGGGCCTCAGCGAGACAAGCCTGAGAAACGCGTCCACTGCCTCAACGCCGTATTTCGGAACCATATACAGGATGAGCTTACTGAGTGGAAAGCTTCCGGATTCGCGGCGGGTATCCCGATGAAAAACTGCCATCAGGAAATGGGCCATCCCGTAGTAGTCCTCCAGTCTGAGCCCTGTCAGGCTGAAAAATCGGTCACGATAGAACGGCGACGGGCTTCTGCAGTACCAGATGTACTGACGGGCCAGTGACGTCGCATAAGTCCGGACATTCGACTGATAGAAAGCCTGATTGACAATCATTCGTCGCATTTCGAGAAAAATACCCTCAGCCCGGTAGAGATCAGTTGCTTCATCCTGGAGCAGATAGATTCGGTTGATGACCGCAACGAAGTCTCTCTCTGACATGACAGAGGCGCGCTCTTTTTCCGGTACAATGAATTTCCACTTCAGGGCCAGAAAACAACTCCAGGGATAGTTGAGTGCCACGCCATGAGCGGGATTTTTGTAAACCTGGAAGTGTTCAAACAGGCGCCTTAAAAACGATGCATGCGTATAGGTACTGAGTTTTTTTATGATGGCACTGGCAAGTTCCGGGTATTTGTTTCGTGTTCTGAGCAGAGGTAGCATGTCTGGTCCTTAACATGGCGCTGAAATAAAAACGTGCTTAGTCTGTTACAGACTAAATGTTTTTGGAGCAGTAAGGATACTGTCTGTGATTTCGGCCACGGAAGGCACTTCATTACACCGTTCTCAGCTGAAGGTAAACCGAGCGAATGGTGAGCCGCTGATGATGGCCGCGAGCCTTTCATTTTACTAAAACCGGAGGGCTCTCTCAGGATGATATGGTTTAGAAAAAAACAGACACGCTGTGAGCCGGGTGAGCCGGTTGACAGCGTTACAGCCCCGGTAAATGAAGCCGGTCTTAATCGGGACAAAGCCCGGTTCGACCATGTGCTTTCGTTCGCGGCGTCTCTGCCCCCGGCGGCATGCCACACTCTCCTGCGGGCCCTTGTCAGGCCCCTGCAGGCTGATTATCTGCTGGCGGTAGCCGCAGAGGGGCAGGATGCGCGGCCCGAGCTCAATGAAAGACAGTTCTTTTTTCAGGGGATCTTTGATTACATCAGTTTTGAACAGCTCAGCCAGCAGAAGATAGCGCCTGATGATTACCCGCTGTCGCTGGCGTCTGACATGGTTCTGCCATGGCCGTGGAGTATGAACAGTTACAGTAACAGCCTCAGTATCGGAGCCTGGCAGGGAAAACCCTGGAAGTTCGATCCTTCAAACCAGGTGGTTGAACTGTGGCTTCCATGGCGTATTGGTTTTGTGAAGGGCGGCAATCACTCGCTGGCGGCCGGCATTCTGGCGGGCGAAGGGACCCTGATGCCTGATAAAGTTTATGATCTACAGGCGCTGCTGGCATGCGTTTCAACCGATGGTCTCTGGTGGTATGACAATGACGGGCCGGTTGAAACAGTCCGGGACTGGCGTACGGCGGCATTTTATGAGATAGGAAGGCTGATTAACCTCTGAATGCTATTTTTTAGTCTCAGAGGCGTTATACGCGTTGATATACATCTCCATTTCCTTCGTAGGCCACGGTCCCATTGGCACAGTCATGGCCAGCCATGGCAGATATAATGCTCCTGTAAAAAATGCCATGATAAACCCAGCCGTGACAGGATCGTATTTCTGTGCGGCAAGATAAAATAAAAATCCGGTATAACAGGTACTTACCGGCAGGTTGAGGAATATAAAGAAGCGCCAGGCCAGTCTGTACCACCTCTGTGCAAAAACAATTCGCCCATTTTTTTCCGACAAATAGGTCCGCCAGCGGATAAAGTAGCGGGACGGGAGGTTATGGCGCAGGCAGAGGCGTGTCAGCGCTTTCTGAAGGCGTGGATCCGAGAAGCCGGTCAGCTTTCTGCGCGACAGCTGGTTAAGTTCAGCGCGCGCCAGATTGCGGGTTTCCCGCGAAAGATAAGGCTGAGTGAGCATTTTTTCAAGATGCTGGCGTCTTCTGTTGAAAATTGCCCTGAACAGCCCGGCAGGTTCGGTCCGGCTCAGCCAGCCAAAAATCATATTCACCGCGTGATACGTGACGAAAGCAATCACCACCGGCCAGCCGTGGCTGAGAAACAGCTCAGTAAAATCCTTAGCCTCTGTCACTGACCCTTCTCCCTGTAATCATCCTGGCTCAGGTCATCGCCGCACGATGGCCGCTTACGTACCTTCCCCGCTGAACGATACCGGAAGCGTTGCCGCCACGTCCAGCGCAAACACCCGAATGTAAACGTTTATCGAGCGTGCATTCCTTGTGACCGTCCAGCGTCTGAATAACTTTCGCTGGCTGATGTTTACAGAGCTTATACATGATACAGGAGGGGCGGAAGGAGTGAGGCGTCACCGGCATGGAAAAATGCTCCCGTCATCGTTCGTCCCGGCCAATTTCTCCCAGTTACGCAGGGGCTGATCGGGATGCATCACTGACGCATGATAAAAAACAGGTTCTCTGAGGGCATGACGCCCTTTCAGGAGGGGGGATTTTTCCCTTACGGGTTTTTCGCTTTCAGCCAAAACGTCTCTCATCCGCCCCCCTTTCGCAAAATGACAGTAAAATGAATACAGCATGACCACGACCAGAGGCGGACATAACAATGGGCCTACCCAACCTGACGGGTGCTGTCATTTCAGTTATCACACGAACAGCACAATACCTGTTTAACCGTAAAAGCCGGCAACGGCGGGCGGGGGAAGCCGCGTCACATCTGGTCAGCGTGCTCGATAAATTTGTTGTGGGTTACGATGCGGTTGCCAGAGATAACGGTTACGATCCTTTTACCGATCCTGCATACCACGATTACCGTAAGCGGAAGCCCCGGAGTGAAGAGGCCCGTTTAAACGTGCCTGATATTCCCGGCAGGGAGTTATTGCCACTCAGCATCAGTGACAGGGTACGCGCTCTGGAAAGCCTGCAAAATGACACGTCTGACGCGCTGCGTGAAGCCTTTGAAGAGGATGACGGCTCGGACGATAAGTTTTACGCCACGCGGCAAAAGATTTTTTCTTTTCTGGGATTTCGGGCCGTGGAACTCTCACGGGAACTCCGTGCAGCTTACCGTTTATCGCCACCCTCCCCGGCACACCGGGAAAGGGAAACACGCATTGAGGAAACCGTCAGGTACCATGACGGGTTCAGCATAAGAATACGCCGAATAGAACGGCGTATTGCCCGGGAGGCCAGGATGGCTGCCGGTAACATCACTCAGGATAAAAAACATGGAAATTAAAGATCTGCTCACGCCGGCCATCACCGTTTTAGGCGTGTTTCTGACGGCGCGTTTTGCCCTGCGTAACGAGCACAGAAAGAAAGCGCTCGAAATTGAAACGACCCAGCTGGAAAGCCTTTCTGCCCTGGTGCTCAGGTCTCTTGATAACTTTGCTCAGTACACTGCTGCACTTGCGGTTCTTGTCGATGCAAAGCGAACGATAATGACGGAGCAACGTCATCCGGGCAGCCGTGACAGCGCAGTCATCCCTGTCGCGGAACTGCAGAAATGGATAGATCAGTTAGATGCCGATCCTGTATGGGGACTTAACCGGAGTGACCTGCAGAAGGCCTCCCACGGTCTGAGGTTTCACCGGGAAGCGGACTGGGCACGCTGGCAGCAAACCGTTCCGCAGCTGCAGCGCGAAATAAACGCGTTTTTCATGATTACGACGCCGGGTGAGGAAAACATAGAACGCAGGAACGGCGTGCGGACAGCTGCAGAGGCGGGCGCATTTGCGGAGGCGATGCGAACCCGCGTCAGGGAGCTGCAGAGCCTGCAGGAAACCCTTTTAACCTCCATGAAAAACGATTTCAGTCAGCTGCTCAGGCCGGAGCAGACCGCGACGTTCTGCTCGCTAATGAAAGGCTTAGGGCGCCGGATGCGCCGCTTCTTTGCCTGTCGCTTTTAACCCGGCGGCAGCGATCGCAGCACCGCGGCCGCTTCCGCGCCCTCCCCGCTGAACGAGACCGAAAGCGTTGCCGCCACGTCCAGCGCAAACACCCGCGTGTACACCTCCATCGAGCGCGCATCCTTGTGACCGGCCAGCGCCTGAATCACTTTCGGCGGCTGCCGGTGATAGAGCATGTGCATGATATAGGAGTGGCGGAAGGTGTGCGGCGTCACCGGAATGGAAAAGTACACCCCGTCATGGTTCGCCCGCTTCACGGCGGCCTTCAGCCAGTTCCGCATGGTCTCGTCGGTGACGGACCAGAGGGGCTCACGACGCCTGGGGCGTTCCGTGGCGAACCAGCTGCGGACCTGGTGCACATAGCCGGCGTCCGTCAGTGGCACCAGCCGCACCGCGTCTTTCGTATGAAGGAATGGTCGAAGACCGGCTCTGACAGGAAAAACGTGCCTTCATCAAGCCGCTGCGCTACGACGGCGAGGAAGACGTATTCCCGGACTTCGTGCTGAAGGACGTTCCCGGCATCGATGCGCTGCCGGTTGAGGTCTTCGGAATGAACACACCAAAGTACCTGCAGCGCAAACAGGAAAAAACCGCCTATTATGACAGGGAATACGGTCCGGGGCGGTGGTGGGTCTGGAACGCTGCAGACCGGTCAGACATGCCGGCATTTCCTCCAGTATGAATCTGGTGTTGTATAGCTGAAGGAAGTCTCGGTTGAATTACTGAACCTGACAGTCATGTCCCTGACTGTCAGGTTGTCAGGTCAGAACGTGGCGGGTATTGTTTAAGATGCGCGAACATTTTCACTGAAGCTGAACTTTCGGGAGCAGGCAGTGGACATGACTGAAGAACTCAATGACACATAATTCTACGCCGGTAGGCCAAATCTGACCGCAGGTGAGCTCTTTTTCATGATTTTCTGCGAGGAAGTCGCCGGACAGCTGGACGTTGATGACTTCGGCGCGATCGTGGCCATCCTTTCCGGGCGAAATGTCCTGACTACCCGTGCCAAACCGCGCGATGCGGAAAAGGGCACATCCTACTCTTCACGTGCTGCGCGCAGAGTATTCGGGACCGCCAAATTCCCCTTCAGCATGCAGCTTCCCACTGCCGTAGGGGGATATCCCCCAGGACGGCGCGTATACGATGGACGCACAAGCTCAGCACTTTTATCGGGCGTGCGATCCCTGTGGTGGGCTGGGTGATTCTGGCCAGAGATGTTGCCGATATCAGCTTTCACACGGTCAACCGGTACAACACAATCGCCCGCGTGGAGGATTAGTCATGGTAGTTGAGACGCAGGCGCGCGTAATGGCGCTCATTGAGCCGTGGAACGGTCGTGCCCTGCTGACGTTTCGGAAAAAAACGCTTACGCCTGAAACGTCGCTCAACCTGGACATGAAGCTGGACCCGGAAGATGCGGCCGAATGCCTGCAGAGCGTCTTCGAAGCGTTTGGGATGGATTCCGATCAGGTGATGTTCAGCCGCTATTATCCCAGAAACCCGCGCGAGGCCGTCACTCTTACGATAGAAATGCTCATTGAATCCGCCCGTGCAGGTCGGTGGTGCTTCGAATAATCAGGCCCGTTTGGGTACGGGCCATGCAGCAGGAGTGTTTGACCAGCTCCCGCTCGTATCAGCAGCGTGGTCTTGCCCGAGCCGGCAACGGCAAATATCACTCTCTTATCCATGTATGAGACCGAAAATGGTTTTTACCAGGAAGTTATGTCATTGTGAAAGACGCCTTTAACTTATGAAGCTGATGTAATGACTCTCAGTGGCGCATCATCAGGTCTTTAAACCGTTAAGGTAAAAATGGGGGGATTTCAGCCTGAAATTAACTTGGTTTTTTTCACAAAAACAGTAAGTTATAGGATTTTTGATTGGGTTTTTTTAAATTTGGGACCGTATTTATTACCAATACGATCCTCAACCTGTGGCTCTTTCCAAATTATTTTTTCAGCATTTTTTCAATAACCGACTTTATCGCGTCATCCATTTCAGCCTGCCAGGCGGCGGGTAACCTTGAAAATTCATATGTAATTAGTCGTTTTTCTGCGTCAGTTTTCTTACGGGCAAACTGTTTTTTGTCACTGAACTCAGCAATCTTTTCTGTCTGGATTTTTTTTGCGGCGCGTGCATTCTTAGGCTCAGCGCATACTGAACGAAAATGATTAATGATCTTGGTTTTAACCGTAACGTCATCATGTTCAGCTAACAGGTCTTTCCCTATGCGTTCACGCACGCAAGATACAAGTTCTTCTACACTGACTTGTCTGCTCGTGGCTTTTTCGGCGATATCAAGTAAGGTCTTGTAATCGTTGATTGACAGTTCGCTGGCAGAAGGAAATACGGCAATCATTTCATCAGGCACTGAAGCTGCCTGAAACGCACGCGTAACTTTTGCTGGAGAGAGTCCTTCCGCAGCAGCGATGTCAGACTGATTCATATGTTCCGGATACATCAACTTCAGCCGGTTGCCGAGTTCGCGCAGCGTATGCTCTCTGGCAGTCTGAATGTCAATCGCTAACTGACGGGCATCAGAAAGCGAGAGTTCGTCTTTTGTAACCAGAATTTCAAAAGGCATGCCGCTGTATAGACATGCGGCACGGCGGCGTGAACCGTCCAGCACCTCAATGCGGCCTTTAATTTCGCGGCCAATTGCAGGGAAAAACTGTTGAAGTTTTATGGTGCGGATAATATCACTGACTGAGTGTTCTGTTAAAAAAGTCTGATCTCGGCCATTCACGCCGTTATTAACATATGTCTGAGTTTCAATATTATCATGAAGGATCTTCGTAAGTGTAAATCGCGCTTCTGCCCCGGATTTGAGTGTGAAGATTCGAACACTTTCCGTCTCACTCAGCATTTTGCTGAAGCTCGAATTACCCAGTGTGCGGCCCATTTTTTTCAATTCTTTCATCAGTTAATCCCTCTTACGAACTCAATGCGCTTAAACACAGCCTGGGTAAAGCGTTCAGCCTCTCTTTTGGCATTTTTCAGTGCTTCAGTACTGCCCGGATATGACTGTGGATCAGCGCTTACGATTGTGTCGAATGTTTCCCCGCATCGTTCAAAACCATCGAGTCGCGGTAACGTGGCATCAAGGATGTAAGACGTAAAAACATCACGAGCCAGACCATGGGTCATTTCATGATCCCGTTTCGACGTCATTTTGGACATAAACCCGATATTTCCTTTAATACGCGGCGTAATGCCTTCCTCTTCCAGTTGTTCAAGCATGTCTGGTAAGCGCGTCAGATATTTAAGAGTTGAGTGAAAATCAACCTGAGCAGGAGGAGTTGGCGTGAGAAGTAAATCGCTTGCGGCTATCGCGTTTAGCATGAAAGCATCAAGGTGCGGACCCGTATCTATAAAGATGAAATCATAGTCATCACCTATACGGTCAATAATATTTCGGCGAAGCACTTCAGAGGCCAATACGCCGGGTAAATTTTCATGAACAAGGCGGTCCCACTGGCTGGCAACAAAACCATCATCAATAGATGCAGGGATAATATCAACGCCGGGAATAATGGTGGGTTTGATGATTTCCTGACGAAGTTGACTGGCATCCAAATCATTCAGCATAGCCTGGGCAGCAGTTTCGACAATAGACCCAATGCTGTTAGCCTGGTTAAGGAACATCGTGCTGGACGCCTGAGGATCAAGATCAATGACAAGATTGCGGAGGTCGTACTGCAGTAAGTCAGGATGAACACGTAAACCATGCGCGAGAGTTACGGTACTTACCGTTTTTGAGACGCCACCCTTGAGATTGACCACGAAAATGACAAAAGGGCCTTCCCCTTTATGGATGTCGCGGTATTTAGGCACATTCCTGTGTGCATAGATGTCGATAACATCCTGAACTGTCAACGCATAGTGCTTGGTGTTACCAGCATCTTTCTTACCAAATACGTGACCTTCTGACTCCATCTCTCCTATAGCTTGTTCAACAGCACGGCGACTGAGCTTAGGCAAATTGGCAACAGAGTTACGCGTATAGGTCTGATAGAACTGATCAAGACCAAACTCCTGCCTTTTATCAATAATATCATCGCTCATGCTGCGTAACATGGCGTTAGCCCTGCGCGCGGTTTCATCTACTCCACCATAATTACTTTTCATCATCCGCTCCGTTGACAACCATTTGAGGCAGTGTACATTTAAATTGGTTTTGTGCAACTTTTTTAATTTTATGTGAAAATGTTGTACATGGCTGAATTGTATGTTTTAACCGTAATGTTAACTTTCTCTTTTATCAGAGCGATGACGTATGATTTCTGCCTTTATTCTCATGAAGATGTTTACGAAAGAGGCTAAATGCTGCCCTGCCCTACTCCATGTTTAAGTAGCTATGCTATGCATGAAATACGATAATTACCCAGTTAGGTTTCACATTTAACTTGTTGTTTTTATTATGATTAATTTAATTATTTCAAAGTGAAATTCCCAGATCTAATTGATGCGGTTTAAATGAATGATCTTTTGTTTTACAAAGTCATCTTGGCTTGAATATTCATGAAAAGTGACTAATCATCACAAGCTTGGTTAGACGTTATAGCCTTATAGGCAGAAAGCTTAAGCGGCAAAAATCATATTTAAACTGATATATGATTGATAAATTTGTGAGGCTACAATGAACAGATTATTTTATCCGGTGCTGGGGTTTATCGGTCTGAGAAAACTTATAGGTAAAGACAGAAAAAGTGCCGGGGAATGGGGGTTTCTGGTAAACATACTGTTTATTGTTCAGCTGATTTTCATGGAGCAGCCTGGCGTCATCGACTCTGCGGTTCTTCAGTTGCTGTGGGCGGCTATTGGGACACGCTCCGCTTTTCAGGCCACTGAAACGTGGAAAAAAACAGGCAGAAACCTCGATCCTGCTAGTGACAGATTTGTAAAAATGCACGCTTAATCTTACCGAATTCTGAAACGGAACCATTCAGACGGCCGCCATGAGCAGTTTCCGCGACATCCAGCAGATCAACGTCACCTGCGAAGGGTTTAAATATAGTCACAACGGCCCGTTTTTCCAGAACAAAGACCTTGATATGGAATACGAAAAGGACGAAAACTGTATTTAAAAGCCATCTCTACAGAAATGTCAGTGATGCCGCGGCAGTTTAGGAAGCCGCATTACCTGTGCTGTATACGGGCAGTATTAAGGTTTACACGTCAGTCTGAGAGTGCAATGAAAAGCTGCTTTACTGAGTGGAATTCAGGCTCGGGTTTGAAGCAGGTAAATGCATGAACTTCGGACTGAAGGGTAAAACGCTGCAGGAAGACCTGCGGGACCTGACTAAACTACGCCCGGCTAAGCCGGCCAGCCGGGTTGAAGTCATCATCAGCTTTGATGGGATGAATGGGGAAAGACAACGAGCATTTGCGGCCTCGCTGACGGACTATAAACTGTCACTCATCCGCGAGATTCTTGGCGAGCCGACGGTATCTATTTTCTTTCCCGCGGTGCCCGTAGTAACGGGGAATAATGATCCGTTTTTACACTACTAAGATAATCCGTTAACGCATAGCGTAGCCTCAGTCGATAAAGGTTATTGCTATCTAAGATGGTAAATTGGATATTAAGCATCATTCTTCCTTAAAGCGCATGTCTTCCGGAAACAGCCGTTGTGCTTCCAATTGTAGCAACGTTGCCTGTTGCGATTGCTGTAGTAATCGATTGACCAATATCAGGTTAAAATAAATGTTGGCTTCTGGCCGTACACGGATTTCACTTTCTGCCCACTGTTTGTACGTCAGTAGTGCGGTAAAATCTTTTGACTTCGGATATTTCAGTAACTGGTATAGGTGGGTATCAAAGTAATAACGCGTCTGCCAAGGAGTAGGCATAATCACGAACTGCATATCACTGAAAGGCTTTAGCCCTTGCTTCTCTACTGCGGTAATAATCAATGCGCTGTATAGACCATTAACCATATACAGCAGGGTGAGCAGGGATAGGCCGCCAGCAGTAATCCGTGTAAACTGTTGTGTTCTTGCTGTCTGGCGATAACCCTGCCGTACATCGCAGACCCGCAGAATCACCAACAGAAAGATGGCGTGTGCAGCAGAAAGATATAGCGGGTATTCCACCATCATATGTAACGCAATCGGCAATATAACTATCCAAGGTGTGGGCTGTCGTGGCAGTAGCAGTCGTCGACGCAGCAATCGACATAGTCCGAGTCCCAATAGCGCTATCCCAAACAGGCTTAGTAGGCCTCCTTCTACTGCCCAGAACAATAGTTCATTATGGGGATGAGAGAGATTGAAACTCTGCAATAAATCAGGATGTGTCTGATGAATATGATGCAGAAACTGATATTGAAAGCTACCGTAACCCCAACCCAGTATCGGTTTCTCCCAAAGCATTACCCAGGCTTCTTGCCAGCCGTTCAGACGATAACTGACGGTAGAAAGGGTCGTTATCGCACGTGGAGCCCCCTTGATATCAAGCATAAATAACGCTGCTAGCACACCCCCAAAGATCAGGAACGTGGCCAGAGTACAGCGCCTGCGAGAAACGCGGTACAGAATTGCCAATTGCCAAGGTGTGAGCAGGATAAATGCCAGTAACCCGATGCGCGAAAAGGAGATTAGCAATAAAAAAGGAGCCAATAGCAGCATGAAGCTAATCAGCCATTGCAGGCGGCACGTGGTAGAACCGCAATACAGATAAAGGGCTAGGGCCAGCCCGCAGGCCATAAAGCTGGCCAGCATGTTTACCTGCTGGAAAATACCGTAAGGGATAGTTTGATCCGCCATAGTCCAAAAATATTGCAGCGCAGCCCAGCAGGCTTCTATGGCGGTGGCAGCTAACAATAGGACTAATAGCCGATGACGCGACTGGCGATTTAATCGGTATTGCAGCAGGGAAAAATAGGCCGCCCCCCACACAAGTAGTCCGATAAATCGGGGCAGCGCCTCCCCAAAATAGGGCGCACGGGTCCATAATAGCGGTAATAACAAGATGACACAGCCTGAAATCAGGTGCTTAAAAAAGCGCGACCTCGCCAGCGGAGCTCGTGCCATTTTCATAGTCATCAGAGTAATTATGGCCAGCAGGATCATGCCTACCATATTCCACGGTAAATAAAATCCACTACCACCTCTGTTAGGCCAGTAAATATGCATGGCAACAATTAAATAAAACGCTAGTAGCCGGAATAACCAGTCTTTACTTTTCTCTTGCATAATGAAACGTATCCTACGAAGTTTTTTGCTGATGAGTCAGAACGAAATTGACAACCGAACGGTAGCACGCCTACGGCGTGAGATCGTCTGCTGCACAGCCGAAGTCCTTTCCACCCTTATCCCTGTGTTTTATATTGTCTTTCATGTACATACCGCGGCCCGCAAAGATCTTGTTCCAGTACGATAACGGCTGGGAGCACTTCCTTGAGAAGAATAGCCATCAGCTCAGCGACTGGACTAAACTCTCTGTCGAGCGCATGCTTAAATACGTTACCTGCGCCATGATCCTACCCGCGTTATGTGGACACGGCCCTAAGCGAGGTTCTGGTTTTCAAACTGTTCCGTACTGAGACCGCCGCAGGCGCTGTGGCGTCGCCAGCGATTGTAATCACACTTGATATAATTAAACACCTCCGTCCGCATCATTTCCCGGCTGGCAAAGCGCTCGCCGTGGATACATTCCACTTTCAGGGAGTGGAAGAAGCTTTCCGCGCAGGCATTGTCATAACAATTCCCCTTTGTACTCATGCTGCCACGCAGTTTGTGCCGCTTTAGCAGAGTCTGATAATCCACTGAACGGTATTGCCCGCCACGATCTGTATGTACGATGACATTTTCCGGGCGTTTACGCCGCCACAGTGCCATTTGCAGCGCATCACAGGCCTGTCGCGCTGTCATCCGTGATGACATCGACCAGCCGATAACGGTCCGCGACCACAGGTCGATGACGACCGCGAGATATAACCAGCCCTCGTCGGTACGTAAGTATGTGATGTCTCCTGACCACTGGGCCGCTGGCACTGAAGTCCTGCTTCAGCAGATTCTCCGACACCGGCAGGCCGTGCTCACGGTAGCTGACTGGGCTTAACTTCCTGGCAGCTTTTGCTCTGAGCCCCTGACAGCGCAGGCTCGCAGCCACGGTTTTCACGTTAAACGTCCGCCCCTGCTCATGAAGTTCATCCGCCAGCCGGGGAGCACCGTAACGCTGCTTTGCGCGGGTGAATGCTTCCCGGACGGCGCTGTCGCAGCCACGCCGGAACTGCTGATGGGCGCTGACGACCGTGCGCCGTTTACGCCAGGCATACCAGCCGCTGCGGGCAACCCCCGCAGTACCCGGCACATCGCCTTAATGCTGAATTCAGCCTGATGCTGTTGGATAAAGACATACTTCATTTCAGGCGCTTCGCGAAGTATGTCGCGGCCTTTTGGAGAATGGCGAGTTCCTCATCACACTCTGCCAACTGCCGCTTGAGGCGGGCAATCTCAGCAGCCTGTTCGCTCTCTCGTTCAGTAGAAGTTGCCTGGCTCTGCTGTTTGCTGCGCCATTTACAGAGCTGCGACTCATACAGGCTGAGTTCGCGTGCGGCAGCGGCAACGCCGATGCGTTCAGCGAGTTTAAGGGCTTCATCGCGAAATTCCGGCGAGTATTGTTTGCGGGGCTTTTTACTGGCTGGTACGGATTTTGTCATGTGAGCTACCTCTGGTTGAGAGTTTACTCACTTAGCCGCGTGCCCACTATTGCTGGGTAAGATCAATGTCTTTTGGATACTCAGCCGCGGACACTATCAGACGAGCAGATCAATATTTTTGGACAGTTGGCCGGGAGTTTTGGCATCATGGCATGACGTCGGATATATCGATATTGTGACACTGCTACCCAACCGGAAACAGATGCTCAAAGATATCGCTGTTTCAAAAGAGAGCACGTTTAAACTCGTCATCATTGACTGTATCGACATGCCGTTTGCATATGAAATCACCCGCTCACTGGGCATGACCGCTGTGGAGAATTTATTGCGTGACATGGCGGTAGAGCTTCAGGCCAGGTGCAACTAATTGGGCAGCTCTATGCCGTCGCGGTGGGACGGTTTGCTTATTTCTCCTACGCAAAGGAGAATTCGGAACTCGAGAATATCGCCCTGTGCCTGAGGGGAATACAGGCCAGAATCAATCCTGATGTTCCTCTGGATTTGGATATTCATATCGCCGATTCAGTGGATTGTGGTAACTCAATGACGCCGGTTGAAATCCTGCGCCGCGCAGTCAGCGCATTGCACGAGGCGATAATTCACGGCCACCGGTTTATGACCTATGATGAGGCGCTGGATACTCGTAAGAAGAATGACTTTAGCCTGCTCACCAGCTTGAAATAGGCGCTCCAAGAAGACCGTGGATTATATCTGGTCTATCAGCCGAAGGTTTCGCTGGTGACGGGGCGGGTTACGGGCGTCGAAGCACTTTTGCGTTGGAAGCATTCAGAGCATGGTGAAGTTCTACCCGAGCTATTTATCCCGTTGGTGGAAAGAACCAGCCTGATGCGAGAGCTTACGGAGTGGGTGATAGATCATGCTATCACCCAGTTAAGTCAATGGCGTGATCGGGGAATCTCTCTACCTGTCTCTATTAATCTGGCCGCCAGCGATTTTTCTCGGCCCGATTTTGCTGATGAACTTGAACAAAAAATACGAAGCGCCGGGCTGGCTCCCGCTTTACTCGGCGTAGAATGTTTAGAAACGGAGAAGATGCTGGAAAGCCCAGCTGCTCTCAATGGGCTGGAGATGCTGAGGTCGCGAGGATTTAAGATATCTCTGGATGATTTCGGTTCCGGCTACAGTAATATCAACTATTTGCGTCAGATCCCCATGGACATCATTAAACTCGACCGCTCCATCGTCAGTAAGATTGGCAGCGACAAAACCAGCCGCATTATTGTCCGTAATGCTGTCAGACTGCTTAAACAACTCGATTATGTCGTACTGGCTGAAGGTGTGGAAAATGATCAGACAGTAAAGATATTACGTGGGCTGGGTTGTGACGAAGTGCAGGGGTATGTTTTTTCAAGGCCGCTTAGGCCTGGGGATTTGGAAGTCTGGTATCAGGCTAGAAATGAAAGTCCCACTGAACACTAGGCAGCTTCCCTGCCTCTGTCGCATTAGCTTAGAGAAGTTAGCAAAAGGTGAGTTGCGCTGTCGGTTATTTAGGCAGCCAACAGATAAAATTGTTCATGGTTAGGAGATTGGATCGTTTCTTTTTGAGGGCGACTGACCAGGACAGTAGCGCGATGTCCCACCCTAATGGTGCGATATCGTGATGGGTTGTGCGTAAAAATGTCGGTTTTGCTTTATTTTTAATCTAAAACCCCTTTCTTCAGGCGTACCTAGGTTCTATCGCATTAAGGCGTTGCCAGGTAATATGCTCTTTTTTGTCATATTGTCTATTTATATCTCTGATCTGCATAGCCTTCTGTCGCTTTCATTACTCTACCGATGTTATCGTTCAGTGCGTTCGCTGGTCTCTGGTAGTGGCCAATATTGGTTTACCACTACACACAGCTCGTCGCGGAACGCTTCACCTTGGCAGGTAATTTAAAGGATTATTGCCTTTAGATGGTCCGAAACCATCTTCCAGGTATATTCACCCGTTGCAGCGTTGACAGCGATAATCTGCATTTCATCAAACGAAATCCGTGAACTCATGATTTGTACGCCATTGCGCTTCAAAAAAACTTGAGCGACAAACAGCGCCGTTCGTTTGTTCGCGTCGTTGAAAATGTGACCGCGTGCGATGGCGACCAGATACACGGCGGCCAGATCGTAAATGTCCGTAACGCCGTCATAATGATGCATGTTTAACACGCGGTGAATGATGGCATCGGCGCGGCCAGGTTCGGCCATGCCTGGAACACCACCATCACGCGAGATTAAGCGATCATGAAACTCGATCACTTCCTGTGAACTGACTAATTTCATCGTTTTGAAAGTTCGGTGTACGCCGTGCCGTGTGTCTGCATGATCTCAGCAAATTCAGCATCGAGCGCTGCTTTGCGATAACGCTCAAACTCGGTTTTGCTCACAACCACTGCTGCTTCACCATTTCGCCGAGTGACTTCAACTGGTTCGCCAGTCGCCGCCATATCAAGAATTGCAGCCAGATTTTCTCGAGCATTGCTATATGTGTAACTGTTCATAGACCCCCCTTTTACCTGTTCATGTCAATTGTACAGTTGACATGGAAAAATGCAAAGGTGTACAGAATGCCCAGAGTGTCCAACCGGGCACTATCTGGCTCTGAACATAAAATAAATCAGCCATATGTTCGCTCGGTGGTGAGAAGGTACTCATTGAAAGACTTGGACGGCTCCAGTCAAAAAGACCATTCCCTACGCAGACTGAACGATTCTGTCGCATTAGTGATATGAGGTTGACCAACGTTGCGTTGTAGGTTATTAAGGCAGCAAGCAAGTAGAATTGCTCCGCGGGTGACAATACCTAATTTTTCAGTTGTTGATATTGTCCTTTTAGTATCATGTTGAGCAGTTCTATGCCGGTTAGGATCGTCTGGGCCCGACGAAAGGATTTGAATCCCAGCATTGGGCGTATGCGGCTTTTGATGTTACGGTGATCTTGTTCAACCAGATTATTCATATACTTATTTTGCCTGACGATAATCGCTTCTTTGTATGGTTTACCTGTGTTCAGCGTTGCCAACGCTGCCATGTTGGCAACGCTTTTATCAATGGTCACTATCTCAGGGTCGCCGTGGTGTCGAATGGCCTTGCGAAAGAAGCGTAATGCCGCAGCAGCATCTCGTTTGGCGGTCAGTAGGAAGTCGATAGTCTGGCCGTCGGTATATGCTGCCCGGTACAAATTTTTCCACTGGCCTTTGACTCTGATGTAGGTTCATCCATTCGCCACCCACGTCCATCCTGTGCGCTTGTGTCGGCGAAAGGCCTTATCCAGCAAGGGGACCAGACGGATAACCCAACGATGCAGCGTGGAATGGTCAATGACTATACCGCGCTCTGCCATTATCTCCTCGCGATCACGTAGTCTGAGGGCATAAGCGAGATACCAGCGAACTCACTGAGCGATAACGACTGTGGGGTAATGCGAGCGACGGAAGGCTTTTCGGAGCAGAGACATGGTCAGGAAACATCGTAAAAAAAGCATGTATCCTGACCGCGTCGTAATGCGACAGAACCAAGTGAAGGGTTGCAAGCGGCGGAACAATATTATCTGTTGGCTGCCATAAAAATCGCGCGACGCTTGTGTCAACTTGCACGGTATCGACACAACCTCAAAAAACTGCATGTTAAAGACGAATCCTGAGGCGACGACGGTCCAAGTGTGTGACGTATGCTATTCTATTGACAGTATTATGACCCCGCTACCGCTGTGGGGGCCCTCGACGGGCCCCGAGCTAGAGAGCTGTGACGTAATAACGATAGGCCCCTCCGAGGAGACAATCGCCCCCCCTGATACGCCATTAACCGTCACCCTCGACTTTATCCCATCCCCTAGATTGATCCGTTCAGTCGCCATTGATATCCTGAGGGTGGCTGGTCCACTGCAGGATAAGCCGAGCAGCGATGTTGTGGTGTGCCCGTTTACCTGGTCGGCGGAGAGAACCCCATGGTCGAGGTTTACAGAGTCCACGGAGCACGTTACGGTCCGCGCGGGGACGTCAGCGCAATCGTTTGTGTTCTCGAGTATTATTGACCCCATAACATTCTCGTAGGGGTGCGGGTTTAGGCCGACGCATACCCGCATTTTTTTCGCATTTGGGGGCGGAGTGGTACACAGCGAGTAAGTGTTCGCGTGCTCACTATATTTATACCTGAGTTGTGCCCACGATAGTCCGGGGGGCGCTTCTATTGTGGCGTTGTTTAACTTATTTGTTCCGACATCCCAGTGGTTGGTGAAGTTGGTCTGGAGATAGATCCCGTAGTGACACATGGTGAGCGGGCATGGAGGTATTCCCACGGTCGTCTCTCGGTCATAGACGATCGCGGTATTGACGCAGATGGGATAGGGATCGGACGGACGGCTGTTGTAACTCACGTTAGTTATGACGATCTGTGGAGATTTTTCGGATAGACACGGGGTTGGTGCGGTCACGGACGCGAGTAACGTGAGGATACCGAGTACTCGGTGGGTGGGGGTCGAACCTTGGCGGTCCGGGTCTTTTCTATATGGCATCATTTCACCTTGTGTTTGGGGTTCAATGCGGTGTTGCGCTTGCGCCGCGCGTGACGATTGCGGCGGCGGTGGGATGTCGCATCAGGCACCCTTAAATTCAACCATTGGGCAATTACCCGTCTGCAAGTTGCAATTGACGGCCTGCCCATACACACCACCGGTCTTCATAGGCACGCACCAACGCCTCGGTTTCTGTCTTCGACAGTCTCCGATACCTGGCTTGCTCATAAAGCCGCGCGCAACGTTCCCGATGGTTCTCTAATGCTCTCGGCGCTATCTGGGGCCCCAGCGGGGAGTACCATATGCCCAGCCAGTCATAGCCTCTTCCAATATTGCCCAGTTGCGTTTTATCTGGATGAACGTCAAATCCACCCAAATCAAAAAATTCATGCAGCGATTTAACTGCCTTGCGTAAATGCCAACGCGTTTTGGTGAATAAAATAAAGTCATCCATATACCTGGCATAAAATAATTCCTCTCGCGATGCAAAATAACTGTCTATATGCCGCAACAGACTGCCACCAATTAACGGACTAAGCGCACTACCACGGCATATTCCTTTTTCCGGCGTGTAAATATCACCACCATCGTCGACGCTATAATTGAGCCATTGCAGACATAACCCCCTGAAGACGTCATCATCTATATATCTGCGCAGTTGTCCTTCAACCTGATGCTTCAATATATGGCGGTAATAGCCGCGAATGTCTGTCCGGTAGACATAACGCCTGGCTCCGCTGTGCCACGCGGCACTGACCGCTTTTACCGACCCACTAACACCACCGTGCCCTTTCAGGTGATGGCAACGTGTATGACGGGGCAGTGGAGATTCAACCTGCAGTGCGACCCATTTGAGTACTAAGGCATCCCTTGCCGACCATTGCACCCAGCTTCTGCCGTGCCGGTGATACACCTGCATAGGCAACAGCCGATAGTCGCCAGACAATACTCGATTCAGCAACGCCCGCTTTTCACTGAACCACCAGAACCTCAGGTCCCATATATCCGCGTTTGCCGGTGCATGCTGGCGCCGCTGACATAACCAATGGTATGCCCGCTCCCAGCTCTCAAGAATTTGCGTGTTTTGCTGCATGTTTAGTATCTGGCAAGAGCGCTTACTCATACTCCAGGGCGAACGTCGCCACCGCGCCGAACGGGCCGTAACCGATGGTTCGATTGGCAATCGCCTGCGGCTCCCCCTTCACATAGGCCTTCAGCGCAATGCGGTTGTCCCCGGCCTGCAGCAAGTACGTGTCGCTCTCCGTATTTATCGGCACCGGTTTGGCTTTCTCTGTCTCCAGACCTATCGCAATGCCCGTAGCCTGACTGCCGCCGTCAAGCGCCAGTAACCCTGGCAGAGCCGCATTTTCGGTGCCCAGGAAAGTCACTTTCACCGTCTTACCCAGGCTCACGTCACACTCGGTCAAATGAATGCTGAATGACTGCCCCTGTGTGCGGGTATTCAAGTACAGGTACTTGTCAATAACCGAACCAAAATCCAGCGCGATGACCTCCTCACCCGGCGGTATCACGCAGGGCTCTGCCACCAGGGCACCATACAGATGAATATTCTCCCCTGCCGCCAGCACGGGCCCCGCAATCAGCACTGCCAGCAGGAGCATCACCGCCCGGGCGTCATTACGGCCTGACTTATGTTTCATCTTGGTTCCCTTATTGGTAGTCGGCCCGCAGCGTAGCCCAGGCCTCGAAGGCCCCTTCAGTCAAGGTTGCCCCGGCCTGCTTCACCGGCACAGCAGCCAGACGCGGCGGGTTGCCCGAGTCTATCGTCAGCGTACTGTTCGGCGTAAAGGGCGTGTCGTTCTGGTATACCCGGATGCCCAGGTTCTCCTTGTTGGTCAGCAGAGCCTCCTTGTCAAAGTCGGCAACACCGCCACTCAGGCTCAACTTCAGTACCCAGTTGCCACTGCCGGGTCTATCGCAGGTGATTTGATAACTCAACCCCTGTCGGTAATTCTCGCCGTCCACCTTGTTGATACCGACTCGCTCACCGAAATCGACCTCCACCTGATTACCTCCGTTGAGGGTACAGGGCGGCGGCTCTATCAGGGTGCCGTGAAACGTCATGCCCGCCTCACCGTCCTTGGCCTGTGCCGAAGTCATGCTCCCCGTCAAACCACCTGCCAGCAACAGGACTTTTAGTGTTTTACTCATGCTTCGCTCCCGTTACTGATAATCCACGGCCATTGTGGCCCCTGCGCTGAACTCGCCTCCCGTCAGCGTTGCGCCAGCCTGTTTTACCGGCACGGCCCACAGCTCTGGCTTGTTCGGATAGGTGAAATTCAGCCAGCTGTTGACGGCCAACTTGCTGTCGCCCTGGAGCAGTTTGATGCCAAGCCCCGTCTTGCTGGTCTGCAACACCGTCACGTCGAACGCGGCGCCATTGCCTTTAACCTGCAGCTTCATCGCATTCGAGGTGCCAGTGCACGACAGCGTGTAATTGACCGGCCGGCGGTAATTGCTGCCATCCACCCGGGTGGTCATCACATCACCAAACTCCACTTCAACCGGTCGGTCATCGTTTATCACGCAGGGCGGGGGCGCCACTACAGTGACCTTGACGGTGACTGTGGCCATGGCCGCCATAACCTCATCACTGAGCAGAGAACATGCCATGAGTATACAGGCCAGACGGATAGCCTTTGGGACTTTCGTCTTATCGCACATTACTGCCCCCCTCAGTCATAACTCATATGAAAACCCACCACGGCCCGGTAGGCGCCAGTAGACAGCGTCGCCGCCGTGCGCTCCGGGGTAATGATATAATCCAGCGTGTACTGCCCCGGCATCAGATGCAGGGGGCGTCCCCGGTCACCCAGGCGCACATCCTCACCCTGACTGTCCCGCAGCCGCAGCCCCTGTGCGCCGACAGCCTGCACTAACTGCGGATTGTCCGTATCTGCCGGCGCGATAAAACTCACCGACACCGCCGGCTGGTTTGGCGCCCAACTGCGACTGCCGGTGCGCACGTCCAAATTGGCCAACGGGCTGCACAGGCAATCCGACAGGCGCAGCGCCACATGCACCGGTGTACCGGTGGCTCCGGGCCGGGTCAGGCTGCCGGCGGCGGTAGTACCCAACAACACCTCCTGCCGGGCGCTGGTTATCTCCAGCCGGCAGGCGCTCTCCGTCAGCGCACCCTGCATATAGAGAGTGCCGTTGGCACCCTCCACCTCCCCGTGGTCCACCGTCGCCTGCGCCCCCGGCAGCAGCCACAGCATCGCACCCAGCGTCAGCGGCACCATCAGCACCAGCCCGCTCAGTATGGCGTAGTAACGCACCTCGGCCAGCCAGAGGCTGCGGGGCGTCTCCTTATCCTTATTGCGCATTGTCATGCTCCTCTTGCGTACCAGCACCCCATCTCGCACACAGGCCGCCTCAGCGCCCCTGCTTGTCCGGCATTACCGTACAATACGCCCCGCTACAGCGAAAACTCAGCTGCGGCCGACCGCCATAGTCGTTGACGTAGGTCAGCACCGGGTTTGCGCCCAGGCTTGCGGCACTTACCGACAGCGGCAGGTTACCCTCTGGTGGCACCATTATCGGCTCAAAGCCTTTCACGCCCGGTGTGTCCTTCTTGCTGCCCGCATCCACAATCGTAACGTAGTACGGCGTCGGGTTGTTCACCACATACTTGTCTCCCCGCTTCGTCAGCATCAGTTGCATTTGTGGCGGCGCCCCACTGCTGTCCATCGCGATACTCGACGGGCGATAAAACAGCTTGATGCGTGTCTGCAGGGCAATCTGCAGCGTATTGGGCTTGGTGCTGCGCGGCGGGATTTCACGCAGGTTGAAGTAGTAAAGCGTCTCCCGGTCCTGCGCCAGCAGCCTGGCCGCCGGCAACGCCTGGATTTTAACCTGACTCCCCTTGCCGGGTTCGATGCGTTGCACCGGCGGCAGCACTATGAGCGGGCTCTGAATTTTGGTGCCCTGCGCATCCTCAATCCAGCCCTGAGCCAGATAAGGCAGCTGCTTGTTCTGATTGGTGACGCTCAGGCTCACCGATTTCTGATTGCCGTCAAAAATGACCCGGGTGCGGTCCAGTGCGATGGCTGCCTGAGCCTGCTGGGCTCCCAGCGCCACCAGCAGCAGCGCGGCCAGCAGCGCCGGGCGCCCGGCACCGCGCAGGGCGCTTTGTGAGGAGGGGGGCGTATTCTTCACCGTCTCGTTGTGCATGATATTGTCTCGTGTTCGGCCCAGGGCCGCTTAAGGTTGTCGTTAAAACCGCAGGCCGTTTTCATCGGACAACGGTGTGGGCGCGGCGTCCGCCGCCGGTGCCGGTTTGGCGCCCGGGACCGACACGGACGTTGCCGGTATCGCGTCTGTGTTGTGGTCCGACGGGGTGCCCACACTCAGCGGGTGGCACGGCAGCAGCAGCGTATTCATTAACATGTCCGCCGGCAACGGCGTCGGCATGCGCACCTCGCACTGCGACGCCCCGTTCCAGTGCACCGTCATCACGTCGCCCGGATTGATGCCGCTCAGGTAGACACTGCCGCCGTCGTTGACAATACCCGTCTCCTGTTTGCGGGCATTCAGCACCGTGGCACCGAACGGCGGCTCACTGCCGTCCGCCAGTTTGATGACTGCCATCGCCTTTTCCCCGGCAATCACGCCGAACTTACGGTAACCGATGGCCCCTTCGGTCAGCGTCGCCTGCACCACCGACTGCGTAGCTTCGGCATTATCGCCCAACTGGTTGAGGTCGATGCTGGCGCGGTTGCGGTAATAGCTGTTGACGTCACCGATAACCGCCTTACCCCAGGCATTGGTGCGGCTGGCGCGGCCGTAACCGCGCACCGGTACGTCTGCCACACCGTCGGTGTCAATCAGCATGCGGGTTCCGCCGGTCACACCGACCCGGTGCAGGGCGCCGCCCTCCGCTGTCAGCGTCATGCCACCCTGCGCGCTCAGCCCCACCGCGCTGTAGCTGCCCGCCTGGTAACTGGCGTTGGCGCTCAGGCGCGCTAGATCGCCCTCGCGATTGACGTAGGCGCTGGCATTGGCGTCGCTGCGTGACATCCCGCTGCTCAGCTGATAGGTGCTGCGGTCGTCGATGCGGTCGTAATAACTCACCCGGTGCGACGTATCGTCACGGTTTACCGTAGCGTTGTAGCTTACCGAGCCGTTGTCACTCCACGGCATCGACAGCGACAGGTAACCGCCGTCATCCTTCACGCCGTTGTAATGGTTGCGGTAAGCCGACAGGGACAGACTTAGGTTGCGGAACTGGCCGACATCGAAGTAGCGCGACAACGTCAGGTTGTAACGGTCATTGGCCGGCCGGTCCCAGTAGGTCTCATGGCCGTAATTGAGGTAGGTACTCAGACCAAAGTCCCGGAAATTCTTGTTGAAGGTGACGGTGTACATCTCCTTACCGCCGCCGTTATGCAGACCGGTCTCGCGGGCGTCCAGGTAGTTGCTCATGCTCATGAAGTCACGCTGCGAGAAGCGGTAGCCAGCGAAGGTGATTTGGCTGTCGTACTCATCGAAGCTCTTTGAATAGTTCAGCCGGTACGAGCCACCACTGAGGGTCTCGCCGGTCTGCGGCAAACGGGTTCGCGACTGGGTGGCATCAAACGACAGGGCACCCAGCACCATCAGGTCCCGACCGATACCCACCGACAACGCATTGTATTCACTGCCGGCCAGCGCGCCGCCGTACAGTGACCAGCAGTTGTTGACACCCCAGGAGAACTGCCCGGTGCCAAACAGCGGTCCCTTGCTGTGATGCTGCAAGGTCGACGGCCGGCCGGCGGCCAGTTTGAAACGCACGGCTCCCGGCCGGGTCAGGTACGGAATGCTGGCGGTGTTGACGGTAAAGGCCTGCACGCTGCCGTCCTGTTCTTCCACATGTACATCCAGCGATCCGCTAACCACGTCGCTGAGGTCCTGAATGCGGAACGGCCCCGAGGCCACCGTCGTCTGGTAGACCACCCGTCCCTGCTGGCTGATGACGACCTTGGCATTGGTGCGCGCCACGCCTACCACTTCCGGCGCATAGCCGCGCAGGTTCGGTGGCAGCATGTTGTCATCGGAGACCAGACTCACTCCGGCGAAGCGAAAGCTGTCGAACATGCCCGAGTCCAACGAGTGCTCCCCCAGAGTCAGTCTGGTGCGCAACGCCGGCAAGGCCCGGTAGGCGTAGTAACGGCTCCACTCCAGCCGCTGCCCGGTCGGCTGTTCCGGGCCGGTTCTGTGCTCAATATTGCCCTGCCAGTCGGCGCGCAAGCGCCAGGCGCCCAGGTTGGCCCCCGCCGTGCCGTTGCCGCTCAGGCTCATGGTGTTATTGCCGTTGCGCTGCTGGCGCTGACTGCGGGCGTTAAGGTTGTAATCCAATAGCAAGCCAGGGATGCCCTCATCCCAGCGCGACGGCGGATCCCAGTTCTCGTCGCTATACGCCACATAGGCCTGGGGAATGCTCAGATAAAGTGACGAAGTCGACAGGTCGCCGCGCGCCTCCATGCCCGGCACGCTGCGCACGTCTAGGCACTGCCCGTCATGCCACCAGGTGAGCTTTTTCACCACCGCATCCTTGAATCCAAGTTTGTCGGCCAGTGCCTTGCCGATGCAGGCGTCGCTGCCCTTCGGGTCATCATCCGGCGCGTAGAAAGATACGGGTTGCTCCTGCAATTCATTGCGGTTGACGCGCACCGTCATGGTGTACGAGCCTGGCATGATGTAACCAATGCGCGCGAACTGGCCCAGGTCGATATTCGCCCTATCCTTGACGTCGAGCACGTCGGTGTTGAACTGCACATCCTCCGCCGCGCGCACCACCGCGACTGACGAACCCAGCGCCAGCGAGATGCACAGCCCCAACGTCTGCCGTCGTGCCGCGTTTCCTGTCGGTGAAAAATCCATCATCCCCGCCCCAAAACCATCAGAAGTAATCCTGCCTGAACCGTATCGCCGAGGTGTAAGACTCCGACTTCAGTGCACGGCTGTTGGCCACCAGGGTGAGGATATAATCCAGATGCCCTTCACCCGGCACCAGGCTCATCGGTGTCACCGGCCGCCACGGCAGCGCCTGGCGTCTCGCCCGGTCGCAAATGGCCAGCGCCACCCGGACGCCTCACCCTGCACACCAAACAGGTCGCTCTCAGCGTTGCAGTCAAAGATCACCTGAAACTGCGTCCATGCATATAGGCCGGGTCGATGCAACAAACAGTTGATCAGCTCAATAGCGAAGGGATACACACCCCTCTCGCCATCGCGCATGATATCTGCCAGCGGCAGGATGCCCATGTCCATGGCCTGCTCCCGACTGACCACAGCGAAGCCGCACGAGGTGTCGATAATGGCGTCTTGCCTGTTGTCCCCTCCCCCTCCCCCGGCTGGGTGAGGGGGAGGGGACAACAGGCAAGGAAACACGACAAACACAGCCCGCATATCTTTCATCGGCTTGCTCCTTTACGCGTAAAGGAGTCGGAAAAAACGTGCATGCGAGACCTCGCATGCACGTGCACCAACATTCATGAGGTAAAAATCGTGACCGGCTTAGTTGTAAGCCAGGGTGAAGTTAGCCACCGACGTGAAATCGCCCGGCACTATGGCATTGGACGCGGTGGCACCCTGCAGGTAGGCTGCAAAGTCAAGGGTGTTGTTGCCATTCTGCATGGTCTGTGCCGTGGTCGGCTCACCCAGCTTGACCATCTGACCGTCTCCTTTGGTCAGCGCCACACCCGCGCCTTGCGCAGAGCCAGTGATACCCAACAGACCTTTTACCGCCGACGACTCTGCACCGGTAAAGGTCACTGCCACCTTGTTTTTTGCAGCCGGCGTACCAAAGGAGCAACCTTTCAGATCGATGCTAAAGTGTTTTGGTGTAGACTTGCCGCCGCCAGACAGCGCCACGTTGGAAACCTGCCCAAGGTTAACAGTCTGGTCAATGGAGTCCTGACTGATGGTGCACGGAGCATCAATAATGGAGCCGGTGAAGGTGATCTTGCCTTCGCCTTGCTTAGCTGCGTAAGCTGTGCTGGCTACCAGAGAGGCGCCAATGATTATTGCAGTTGCTTTAACTTTCATAAAATTCACTCCTAAGATTTATATATAAACTGAAATATTAAGCGGGCAGTAAAATACACTTTAACGAATTTTTTACCATCCAACTTAATCCTGTCGATATTAGGCTCTGTCGCGTTAGTGACATGATGTTGGCAAAAGTTGTGTCGTAGGTTGTTTAGGTAGCCAGCAAATAGAATTGTTCCACGGGTAATAACCCACCACCTTGCGTATTTTATATTGTCCCTTTCGTATCATGTAGAGCAGTTCGATACCCTTCAAGATAGTCTGCGCTCGTCGAAGCAATATAAATTTGAAATCTACAATTTATGTAAAAAACCATCGTATATTCAGCATATATGATGATGATAACGCAAGCTAAGTAAAGATATAGTTTCACTTAAGTTAAATATAGTTTTTTATGCCATTGGAAATTGAAATGTGCATTTATATTTCACTTCAAACTAATAGGTTGTCCCCCAAATCTTAAAAACCATAACTAGTGTATCGATGTCCCGCAAAATCATTTTGTTTACTTTATATGGATTTAGAAAATGTGCGTGTTGATACGAAGGTAGGCGGCTTTTGTGATGGATGGACGTGATAAACAGCTTATTTTATAGTTTATATTTTAAATGTTCTGAGTAAAGCTTCCTGATCTTTATAAATTTACATCTAAAATATTTGAAGGCCACTTCCGGGATAAAGCAAAGAATAAACATATCAATAAAAATCTCTATCCAGCCTTTAGGAACTTAATAAAATAAATGATTTACCAATCAGATCTGAATTTTAATCAAGTTTATTTAACATTTTAGCAAAACTTGAAGTGACTTGCCCCCAAGATAAAATACAAAACTCAGTTAGTAATGTCGGATCCTTCAC